>NZ_CM148380.1:0-4661547 GCF_055901855.1 Azonexus sp. MM2026_4
GCCGCCACCGGAAACAACGAGCTTTACATCCGTTACGGCGACATCCCGACGCCGTTCGCTTTCGACGCCATGTACACCAACCAGTTGGCGCCGGATCAGCAGGTGCTGATTCCCAGCACCCAGACCGGGGATTACTACATCCTGGTGAAGGGCGGCAAAGGTGTCGAAATCCCGGTGACGGTACGTGCCGACCTGATGCCCTTGTCGATCACCGAAGTGACGCCCGACCAGGGCGGCACCGGCGATGACGAACATCGCTGGGTGACCGTGGATATCTACGGCACGCACTTCAAGGCCAATGCGCTGGTCAAGCTGTCGCGCCCCGGTATCTATGAAGTCGAGCCGGATCGCTGGCAAGTGCTGGATGCGACCCATATTCGCGCCGTCTTCGACTTGCGCAAGGTGCCGCGCGGCCTCTACGACGTCACGGTCATGAACCCGGACGGCGCGACGGTGACCGAAGCGGCGCGCTATCTGGTGGAGCAGGGCGTCGAGACCGACGTGACCATCGGTGTCGGCGGCGAGCGCACGCTCTCTCCGGGCGAGAATGGCAGCTATACGGTGTCGCTGCAAAGCCTGACCAATGTCGACACGCCTTACGTGCGCTTCGACTTCGGCGTCAGCGAAATGGGCAACAGCGAATACCTCATCGAAGGCCTGAACCTGCCGTATCTGGTCTTCGGCGCCAACGTTTCCGGGGCGCCCAGCGGGCAGACCACCGACTCCGCCGGCAACACGCTGACTTACGGTACGACGCCGACCACCGGCACCTCGCGCAGCGACATTCCCTGGGCCAAGCTCGATGGCGTGCAGAACACCAGCGGTTACGATCTGGTGCCGGGTTACGCCTTCGACGTGGCCAACCAGGGCTTCGTCGGCATGACCTTCAACGTCCAGACCTTGCCGGGCCTAGCCGAGTGGCTGGCCTACGACTTCCCTGGTTTCCGCGACAAGATGTATGCGCTGCATCCGGAGTGGCGGGAGCAGGGCCTGCTGGATAACGGTCCCCAGGATCTCGACAAGATCTCCTCGGGGCTGACGATGAAGTTCTACGCCACCATGGAAGAGGGGCATCTGACCAAGCTGGAGCTCGCTGCCATGCCCTTCCGCTTCAATGTCGTGGCGGCCGCCACGGCTTTGACGCGCGACGAGTTCATCGCCGATCAGACGGCGCATGCCAGGAAGCTGCGCTCGGCCATTCTGGCCGATGCTTCAGCGCCGACCGCCTTGGCGGTGCTGGCGGCCGACGAGCAGCAGTGGATCGCTGGCTGGCTGGGGGCGCTGGAGACCGCCGGGTTGTTGCGCCCGGCCGACGAAGCGCCGCCGATCCGCGACAGTGCGCAGGTGCTGAGCCTGAACGCCACGCTGGCCTCGGGCATCCTGCTGGCCAAGGGCGGTGACAGCTATCGCACCCAGGCCGATCTGGTCGCCTTCTTCGGCAAGGTGCAGCAGTGGTATGGCGATACGGCCAGGTATGCCGGCGATGCCGGTGCCGCCAAGGCGTCGATCGAGTACTCAGAGACCCGCATTGTCCCCGATGGAGGGGGGCTCGTTTCCATTCCCGTGCCCAACATGGCCGACCCTGCCAGCGTCGACATGAAGGTGAGCAGCGATACCCAGTATCTCAACTTCAATGTCTATGCGGGCAGTACTAGCGAACTCGAGTACCTGCGCCATATTGGCATGCTCGATGAGAAATTCCGTCCAGTGGCGGCGCAGTCGCTCAATCTGCTGAACTACCTGCAAGAGCAGGCGCAGCAGTCGCAAGGCGACAGCCTGATCAGCGTACGTGGACCGCAGGGCTCGACCGTGGCGGCCGACGGTACGCCCTATGTGCCGGCCGATACGCCGCTGCCCTATACCGTGTCGTTCACCAATCCGACCGATGCCGCGGTGGGCGAAGTGCGCATCGTGACGCAGCTCGATGCCGACATCAATCCGCGTTCCTTGCGCTTGTCCGACCTCAAGCTGGGCGACATCAACGTCCATATTCCGTCCGAGCGTTCGGTGTTCCAGGGCGATTTCGACTTCACGGCCAGCAAGGGTTTCATCCTGCGCGTCTCGGCCGGCATCGACGCCGAAACGCGGACGGCGACCTGGCTGCTGCAAGCCATCGATCCCGATAGCGGCGAAGTCCTGCACGATGCCTTGCGCGGTCTGCTGGCCCCGGCCAGCGACGGCACCACCGACGCCAAGCTGCAGCAGGGCTACGTCGCCTACACGGTCACAGTGGCGGATAACGCCCAGACCAACGCCACCCTGGTCAGCTCGGCGCGCATCTTCCTCGATGACGCGCCACCGGTCGATAGCGGCGAAGTCGTGTGCACGCTCGACGCCCAGGCACCGCAGACCACCGTGACGGCCAAGTCCCTGGGCAACGACGCCCAAGGTGCGCCCGTCTTCGATGTGACCTGGTCCGCCCAGGATGATGCTAGCGGCATTCGTTGCGTCACCGTCTATGTCGCCGACAATGGTGGCGACTTCAAGATCTGGCAGCGCCAGGTCGATCCCAGCCTGACGCGCGCCTTGTTCACCGGCGTCGCCGGGCATCGTTACGAATTCCTCGCCGTGGCCACCGACAACGCCGGCAACCGCGAAGCGGCCATGATCGCCAACGCCGTGCTGCCGGATGACGGCGTGCGCCAGGCGATCCTCGATCAATTGGGCGTCAATGAGACGCTGACGCAGACGGCCGAGATGCCGCTAGCGACCAATCGCAGCTACCCGACCAACGCCCTGTTCGCGCAGGCGACGGCCGGCTTGGCCGGTGCGGTGGCCAAGAATTCGGTCAGCGACTTGTTCGACCGTGCTGGCGCCTTTCGCCCTGCGCGGCTTCGCCGACGGCTTCGGCACCAGCGCCGCCGACATCGGTGCGCTGGCCATGGTCGAACTGCCCAACCAGACGATCCTGGTCAGTGCCGGCGCCCTGCGCAACGAAGTGTTCAGCTACAACGCCAAGGAAGGCGGCCACAGCACGACGCCCTTGTTCACCCTCGATGCGCCCATCCTCGACATGGCCGTCGATAGCGTCGGGCAGCTGTGGGTCATGACCGGCGCCGAGCTGTTGCAGGTCGATGCGACGAGCGGCGCCATCCTGCGCCGCCTGGCGGGGCCGACCGGCGATCCACTCACCCACGCCCTGGCCATCCAGCCGGGCACAGGCGACATCTATGTCTCCTCGGGCAACGGCATCGAGATCTTCCGCCCCAACGAAACCGATCCGACCCAGGCCTGGAAGCACTTCAGCAACACGCGCGTCGGCGATCTCGCTTTCGGACCCGACGGCCGGCTCTGGGCCGTGCGCTGGAGCGGCAGCGACATCACCGCCGCCCAGCCCGACGGCACGACCGACATCATCAGCTTCCCGATGAGCGGCCGTACCACCGGTCACGCCGAACTCGAATACCGGCTGGCCGGTGTGGTCGACAGCATCGCCTTCGGTGCTGCGGGCAGTCAGCTCGACGGCGTCTTGGTCGCCTCCGCCCAGCCGCAGCAACGGGCCGTGGTCGCCGGTAGCACGGCGCCGCATCAGGCGGCGGTGTGGATGATCGAACTCAACTCCCAGCGCGTCCTGCAAGTCGCCACCGGCGGCACGCACGGCGAGGCCATCCTCACCACGGCCGACGGCCGCATCCTGGTCGGCGAAAGCGGCCGGGTCGATGAGATCGCGCCGCTCAAGGCGCCGACGGTCAAGGCCACCAGCGTGCCCGACGGTGCGCTGGTGCCGCTGCCGCTCAACCAGATTGCCATCGTCTTCGACCAGGAGATGTGGCAGGGCTCGGCCAATGATGCCGGCAGCGTGCTCAATGCCGCCAACTACACGCTCAAGGTGCTGGGCGCCAATGCCGGCGCCACCTTCACGCCCGAGAGCGTGCGCTGGGATGCGGCGAGCAAGACTGCCTATCTGACGCTACCCTCGTTGCCGCCAGCCCAGTACGAACTCGACATCAGCGGCAGCATCGAAAGCGCGGCCGAGATCAAGCTGGCGCAAAGCTACGCCACCACTTTCGTGGCACTGCTCGACATGACCAGCCAATTGAAGCTGGACTTCACCCATACGCGCGCCAATCGCGCCGACGGCACGGTGAGCTACGACGTCAGCATCACCAACATCGGCACCGACGACTTGCGCGGTCCGCTGATGCTGTTGCTCGATCCGGGCCGCTATTTCGCCGACGGCATCGAAGGCGCCACGCCCGGCACCGACAACCAGTCCGACCTCTGGCTGCTCAATCTGAGCGCCGGTCTGCAAGCGCAGGGCAACAAGCTCGCGGTCGGCGCGACGCTGGCCGATCAGACGGTGACGCTCGTGCCAGTGGCCAACTTCACCACCCGCGCCGGCATGGCCGATCTGGTCAAGGCCAACCTCGGCCACGGCGTCTATGCCATGCCGCAGGCCAACGTGGCGCCGCAACTCACCGTTGCCGGCAGCGACAGTGCCGGCGCCTACGCGCTACCGGCGGCCACCGCCGGTCAGGCCTGGACCGGCCAGATCGAAGCTGTCGATACCGATGGCACGCAGTTCTTCTGGGAGCTGGTGCAGGCGCCGGCCGGCGTGACGCTGACGCCGCCGACGACATACAGCCAGGACGATGTCGGCTATCACGCCATCGCTACCCTGAACTGGACGCCGACCGCGCGCGATCTGGCCAATACCGAGATCGTCGTGCGCGTGCAGGATAGTCGCGGCGGCGTGGCGACCAAGCATTACCAACTGGCGGTGGCCGGCGGCAACAACGCGCCGGTGCTCGATGTCCAGGACGACATCACCCTGAAGGAAGGCGAAACCCTGTCGCTGCCGCTGACGGCGGCCGACGCCGATGGCGACGCGCTGACCCTGACCGTGCGCAACCTGCCGGCCGGCGCCGTCTTCGACGCCGCGACGGGTCTGCTCACCTGGGTGCCGGGCTACGACCAGGCCGGCCGTTACGACAAAATCATCGTCGTCGCCAGCGATGGCAAGACCACGGTCAGCCGCAGCTTCGGCATCACGGTGGCGCAGGGCTACGCCAAGCCGGTGCTGGCCGCCGTGCCGGCCCAGACCTTGCGCGAAGGCGACAAGTACGGCCTGCAACTGGCGGGCAGCATGCCGGGCGGGCTGACGCAACTCGATGGCACGACGATCAAGCTCGACTACTCGGCGCCCTGGCTGCCGGGCGGCGCGACGCTGAATTCGGAGACGGGCTGGTTCGAGTGGACGCCGGATTACAACCAGCATGGCAATCTGCGCATGCCGGTGACGCTGACGGCCACCTACACGACGCCGGACGGCGATGAGATCAGCACCAGCGTCACCCAGGACATCGTTCTCAACATCCTCAACGCCAATGGCGCGCCGGTCTTCGAGCCAGCCCAGACCTGGAACGTGCTGGAAGGGCAGGCCTTGCGCATCAGCGTCTTCGCCTTCGATCCGGACAACCCCGATTTCGAGCCCAAGGTCAGGACGTCGCCGACAGCCCCGGCCACCGGGCCGGATACCACCGCGCCGACGGTGACTTACGAAGTCACGGGCCTGCCCGCGGGGGCCAGTTTCGATGCCGAGACCATGGAGATCGTCTGGACGCCGGGCTATCACCAGGCCGGCAGCTATTCGATCACGGTCAAGGCCACCGATACGGGCGACGGCACCGGTACCCCGGCGGTGAGCACGCTGGTCGTGCCCATCGTGGTCGTCAACGCCAACCAGGCCCCGGTGATCGGCGACATCGCCAACGCCATCATCGACAAGGGCGCGACGCTCGACATTCCGGTCGTCATCGGCGATGCCGACGGCAATCCGCTGACGGTCACGGTGGTCGGCTTGCCGCGCTTTGCCACGTACACCCAAAATCCGTCCGCCAACGGCAGCGCGACGGGCACCCTCCACTTCGCGCCGGGCGACAACGATCGCGGCGACTACACCATCACCGTGGTGGCGCAGGACGATGGCGACGGCGATGTTAACCAAGTGCTGACCCAGGCCAAGAGCTTCGTGCTGACGGTGAAGAGTCTTGCCGAAGCACCGGTGATCGCCGCGCCGACGCAGGTCGCGGCGGTGGCCGGTGAGCTGCTGTCGGTGGCCATCGACGTCAGCGATCTCGATCAGGATGCGCTGACTTTCTCGGCCAACGGCCTGCCCATCGGCGCCACGCTGACGCCGCTGGCGCAGTACGGCAAGGCGCTGCTGACCTGGACGCCGACGGCCGCCGACCTGGGCAGCCGCGATGTCGAAATCGTCGTCAGCGACAGCGGCCTGCCGCCGCAGAACGCCGGCTACGTCAATCCGGACAATCCGGTGGCCAATGTCAGCCGCCACACGCTGCGCATTGTCGTGCGCGAGTCCAATGCCGCGCCCGAAATGCTGGGCGTGCAGGTCAATGGCACGCAGGTCACCGACAGCAACGATGCCGCCACACCCATCGCTGTCAGCGCTACCGAAGGCGTGGCGCTGACCCTGGAACTGTTCGCCAAGGATGCCGATGCTGACCTGATCGACTGGGTGGCCGCCAACTTGCCGCGCAACATGACGCTCGAAGTGCCGAGCGCCGCCAACGGCAATCGTGTCCTGCTGCACTGGGTACCTGACTATTTCGCCGCCCAGGACAGCAATGCCGGCAGCGCCGGTGTCTGGCGCTTCAGTCTCACGGCCAGCGACGGCATGGCGCAGTTCGCGCGCAGCTTTGAAATCAAGGTCGCCAATGTCAACCAGACGCCGCGCATCCTGCCGCAGCCGCTGCAACTGGTGAGCGAGGGCGACACGCTGGGCTTCTCGCTGGTGGCCGGCGATCCCGATGGCGATGCCACCCAACTCTCGCTCATCCAGGACGAGAACACGCCAGCCGGCGTGAACTTCGATCCGGTCTCGGGCTACTTTGAATGGACGCCGGGCAAGGATGTCGTGAACAACCTGGCCGACGACAGCCAGGCCTTCACCTTCACCTTCAAGATCACCGACGGCAGCGCCAGCAGCACGCAGACCGTGCAAGTGCGCGTCCTCGACGTGAACCGTCCGCCGCAGATTGCGACTGTCAATCATGCCGTGCTGATCGGCCAGACGCTGAGCATGCCTGTGCAACTCGGCGGCAGCGCCAGCGGCAAGGCCATCGTGGTCAGCGACGCCGATGGCGACGCGCAGACCCAGGCGCTGACGGTGAGCTTCACCGGTCTGCCCGAAGGTGCGGTGTACGACGCCGCCACCCGGCGCCTGACCTGGACGCCCGGTCCGGGTCAGGCCGGCGACACCTGGGTGACTGCGCAAGTCTCGGACGGCCGCAACGCCGTCAGCCAGACCTTCATCCTGCGTGTGGTGGCCGATGCCGCCGACAACGCGCCGAGCATCCTGGTCGCCACCACCCCCAGCACGCCCGCGCTGCCGGGCCAGTTGATCGTCGCCAACGTGCGCGCCGATGCCTGGAGCGGTATCCAGAGCGTGGCCGTCGAAGTCCGCGGCGCCGGCATTGGCAGCGACACCTGGCAGTCCGTCGCCCTCGACGGCGCCGGGCGTCTGCGCCTGACGCCGACGGCTCCCGGCCTGATCGACGTGCGCGTCACCGCCACCGACCGCGATGGCTTCGTCGGCACGCAGGTTCACACCATCCGCGTCAAGGACCCCGCCGATACCAGTGCTCCGCAACTGGCCTGGCAAGGCGCGCTGACTGGCGCCACCGCGAGCAGCCGCCCGGTCGAAGTGGGTGCGCTGACCGCACTTTCGGCGCAGATCGCCGATCTTCAATTGATGGGTTACCAGTTGCAAATCGCCCCGGCCAACGGCTCGGGTAGCTGGCAGACGCTGAGCCGCCACGACTTCGCCGCTGAGACGGTAGCCGAACTCATCGGCCTGGGCGATCTCGACCCGGCCAAGTTCGCCAACGGCGTGTATAAGCTGCGCCTGAGCGCCTGGGATCTCGTCGGCCGCACCCGCGAAATCGAAGCCCTGGTCGTGATCGATACCGCCAGCAAGCACTTCGACATCCAGACCGTGACCGATGCCAGCTTCTCGCTCGGCGGTCATACCTTCGCGCTCCAGCGCAGCATCGATCTGACCGCTGAGACCAGCGGCGACTTCGGCAACTGGCAGCTGCCCGTGCTCGAAACCCGGCTCACCACCGACCAGCCGGCGCTGAGCGAGAGCGGCTTCACCGCCGCCTGGATGGACGGCGCCCGGGTCTGGCTGCAAGTGCCGGCCAGCTTCGGCACTGCCGGCAGCGTCGATCTGAGCTTCACGCTTGGCACCACGTCGGAGCGCCTGAGCAACGAGCCCGGCGCGCCCACCGTCTGGCATCCGGTGTTTGCCGGCGATCAGGGCTGGACGCTGACAGCAACGAGCGGCAGCGGCGAGCGCGCCGATTCGCTGATCCGCCAAGGCAATCACCTCTACGACCAGATCACCGGCCTGCCCTGGGTGCCGACCGGCTATACGCTGACTGCGCCCGACGGCACGCGCTACCGCCTCGACACCGACGGCCGCATCAGCAGCGTTGAGTTCGCCGACGGCGCGCAATGGATCGTCTCCGACGCCGCCATCGTCGCCGTCACCGGCAAGGCCAGCGAACGCGTGGACTTCATCCGCGACGCGCAGGGCCGCATCACGCGCGTCAGCGGTCCGGGCGCCAGCATCGCCTACAAGTATGACGAGAGCAACCGCCTGGTCCAGTCCCGCCGGCTCGACGCCGCCGACATGGGCACGCCCTACGCCTATGACCGCAATGGCCAGTTGCTCAGCGACACCATCAGCGCCAATCTCGGCGCCGCCGTCAATTGGGCCAGCGCCAACGCGTGGCAGGGCAGTCTCACCGCCGGCCAGACCACCAGCATCGCCTTCGCCGTGCGCGAATCCGAACTCGCTTCCAGCATCAAGACCTCCGGTGCCCAAGGCGCCATCATCGTCGCCCTGAGCATCGAAGGCGCGGGCAACGTCGAAGTAACCGGCAGCACGGTGGTCGGCGACACGCTGGTGAACGGCAAGCGCACCTTGCTGTTGCGCGTGACCGAAGCCGGCGTCAAGCTGATCCGCCTCTCGGGCGCGGGCAACGCCAGCGTGGCCGTCACCCTGGCCGGCGACCTCGATCGCGACGGCAGGATCGACGGCAACGACAGCCAGGCCTGGGATGCAGCCTTCACCAACGGCGCGGCCATCGGCGACCTTAACGGCGACGGCGTGGTGAACGCCGGCGATCGTCAAATCCTCTACGCCAACTACGGCTGGCGCGCCAACACCGCGCCGGTGACGGGTACGACCGCCGAAATCAAGACCCACGCCGACCTGTCGGTACAGGCCGCGCTCGACGCCATCGCCCACGATTTCGAAGGCGACCAGATCTTCTGGCGCGTGCTCGGCACCACGCACGGCACGGCGGTCTTCACGACCGACGGCGCCCACCTGATCTTCACGCCCGAAGCCGGCTACACCGGTCAGGCCACGATCACCGTCCAGGCCGACGACGGCTTCGCTACCGGTGCGCCCATCGAACTCAGCGTCAATGTCAGCAGCGCCAAACTGCTGGCCATCCATCTCGCGCCGCTGAGCAAGCTCAACGCCGGGCAGGCCGTGCGCATCAGAGCCACCGCCGACTTCGAGGACCAGAAGGGCGTCGATGTCTCGGCTGACGGACGCTATCTGACCATCGCCAGCGCCGCCGCCGAGGTGAGTGCCATGGGCTCGGTGGCTGGCGATACGCTGCATGTCGACGATGCCAACGATGTCGTCCATGCCGTCACCACCGGTGCCGGTCTGGTGATGGTCAGTCGCGTCGACCAGGACGGCCGTGTCGTCAAGGCCGTGGCGGCGGTCAATGTCGTCGATGCCGCCGATCTGACGCTTTACGCCGGCAGCGCCGTGGTCGGCAAGCCGACCATACAGCCCGACGTCTACCCCGGCACCCTGACGCTGACGCCGGGCGGCACCCGGCAGCTGAAAGTGCATTGGCTCGATCCGGATAGCGGCGCCTCGGTCGATATCCATAGCGCAAGCCAGACGATCGTCGCGGCCAAGGCCGGCTCGGTCGAGCAATACACCTACAGCACCGGCGAGACGATCGACTTCACCATCGACCCGGTGGCGGCGGTCTATAGCGGCACGCGCTACCTCAGCAGCGACGAGTCGATTGCCACGGTCGGCGCCGACGGTCTGATTACCGCCAAGCGTGCCGGCAGCGTGACGGTCTCCATCGTCCATCTGGCCAGCAGCGTCAATGGTCTCGATCAACTGACCGAACAAGTTATCGGCCAGACCGACATCAAGCTCACGGTGCAGGCCGCGCAACTGACCGACAACGATCCGACCTCGGCAACGCCCTCGGCCATCACTGTCATGCACGATGTCGGCGGCGTGGTCGCCACGGCAACCGGCGAGATGGTCATGATCGGCGCCGGTGCGCTGGCTGCCGATACGCCGGTAGCGATCGAACGCATCGCCGTCGATCAGGTCACCCAGGTGACCGGCATGAGCGATCTGCCGGCATCCAGCGTCCTGCAAACCATCGGCGCCTTCCGGCTCGATATCGGGGCCGATGGCAGCAACTATCCGGTACAACTGGCCGTGCCCCTGCAAGGAGGCAACGGCTTGAACCCCGGCGACGAAGTGCTGTTCTTCCGCAAGGGCAGCGCGCTGCAAGCCGACGGCAGCTTCAAGGACATCTGGTGGCAGGTCGACAACGGCTTCATCGGTTCCGACGGTGTTGCCCGCACCGCCAGCCCGCCTTACAGCGGCGTGGATGTCTCCGGCGAATACGTGGTGGCCGCCAAACAGCCCGGTGTCGTTGCCACTCCGTTGGAGGTCGTCGGCGATCCTGGTTCGTGGCTGACCATCGGCAATGTCGCGCTGTCGCCATTCATGATAAATGCTGCCGTAGCCGCGGAAATGATCGGCATCATCGCCTCAGCCGCAACGGTGGGTATGGGGGCCGGCTACTACTATGGGGTTCCGCTGCTCGCTGAAGTGACATTGCCGATAGTTCCTGCCGGCGAACGCTATCGATTGGACCTTGAGACTGTGCTGGGTGAGGTACAAACCCCTGACGGCAAGGTGGTGCTCCCGAGCATCACAGACGTTAGCGTGGAAGACTCCGGGCAGTTGAGGATTACCTTGAACAACCCGTCTCCGGGCAAGTATGCCGGAACGCTGGAAGTCCGCATGGTCTTCGAGGATGGTTCGACAAAGAAGGTCATGGACCTCCCGGGAAGTGCTTCGGGGACCATCGATGTGCAACCGCCAGTCGGGGTTGCGATTGGTCGTGTCGGCTGGCAGGTTGTACGCGTTGTTTCAGGCGACCAGTATCGTTCCGGGAAACTCATCAAGGGCAAGCCGCGCGAGTATGCCGGGAATGTGGTGCATCTCAAGCCCAAGCCGCTGATGGCCGTGACCATGACGCGTACCGGCATCCAGTTCCTTCGTCAGAGCGACGGCGCTACGGTTGGAACGCTCAATCTGTTCGACACCCTGGGCAGCAATGATTTCGACGGAGATTATCTGACCGGCAGCAAGGCACAACCGGTGGTGTTTTCGGAAGACTTGTCCACGGTCTATGTCGGCGGTAACGGCGTTATCTATGTGATCGATGCCCTCAATTACCGCTTGATCGAGAAGATTGCGATTCCAACGGGCAAGAACATTTCCAGTCTGGTCTGTACCGGAAATCTCCTGCTTATCGGAGAGGGAGGACGTTCTGGTGGCGGCAACCGTTTGCTGGTCATGAATATCGATCCGGGCAGTCGGGATTTCAACAAGGTAATAACGCTGAAGGGTACGGGGATCGAGGCTACGCCCTATGGGGTGAGCGGCATGGTGATCGGGCCGGACGGCAATACCCTGGTCGTCGCGGTGCCCAAACAGGCGTGCTCCGTTCAGTTTGGCGATCCGACGAAGCGGGGTGATGTGCTGATCTTCGATCTGAAGACGCTTGAGCTTGACGAGAAGAAAACTGGCACCATCAAGGCGCCGGTCATTGCCCAGTTGCCCAGCGATGGCCTCAGCGGCAAGTCGCCGCTGACCATCTCGGCAACGCAGGATGCAAACCGTTATCTGGTCAGCAACATCATGGATTACGACCATGGTCTGGCTACCTTGGTACTGACGCGCGACAGCACTAATGGGATCGCCAGCGCCAAGATGGATTCGATCGCGATGACCCAGAACGGCAATCAGATTCGCCACGATCGACTCGATATCCAGCGCGCCTCCAGCGCAGTGCTCGTCGAGGTGGATGGGGTCGAATATGCCATCGTGGCGGACGATAACTACTATTTTCTGGATTCGTACTGGAAGGCCATGTATGAGGCGCCAATGTTCATTCCCATGCCTTTCGGCTTCCCGCCGATTGCCGTCGGCGGTTCGGCGAGCGCCAGGAAGGTTAAGGTCGGGGGCAAACTGGGCATCGTCAGGGATCCGTTCGGGAATGCGGAATATCTGGGAGCGACCCAACCTTTCGACGGCTATGGCTTCATCAATCTCGCCGTGGCCCAGGGGGCTGCGGGGAAGGTCTTGCTGGGGCAGCTTCAGGGCGGCTACAGCGCTGACATGCTGTCGCCGGAGGCCTACAAACAGCGTAAAAGCGAGACCCACGCCTGGAATATCAAGGCGCTGATTGACGCCGCGCTGGCGCAGCCCAGAAATGAGCGGATGACCAAGCACATCAGACTGCCGGACTATGCCGAGCAATTGATTCCTCAGTTGGGTCTGTCGGAGTTGGGCTCCTATTTTGATGCGACTCCGACCAAGGTGATTGAAGAGCAGGTGTTCATTGTTGGCAACAACGGAATTCAATCGGGGAGTGGGCAAAAGAAACAGTCGGTCATTGACCTGTCTGTCTCTGGGGGGGCTGGTCATGCTCCTACATACATCGATGTGGAAGTGGATGGGCCGGCGGGCAAGTTCCTGAAAGCGATGGAGAACAGCGCAGCGCTTGCGTCGAATAAGAATCTCCCCGTTTCCGCCGGCGGAAACTGGACATTGAAGATCGATGCCCAGACGCTGCAGGAAATGTACGCAGGGAGCGGTTTTGCGGGCCTGCAGGAGGACCAACTCTACGGGACGCAGATTACGGTTACCGTCAGGACGGGAGGGTTCATGACGGTATATCGCTATCAGATCGTGCGCTGGGTGGATGTGACCGACGCGGAGGCGGTGCTCAGAATGATGATTGATAGCCAGACGTACGCCCAGATGACCGCTGCCGGCAAATACTATACCGCTCAGGGCGGCGGACAAGGCAACGCTAATACGGCTGTATTCCAGAATACTCTCGCCGATGGTTTGGGCGGCGTTGTTCGCAGCAAGACGGTGAAAATGCACCTGCCGGACCTGGACAAGATGCGCCTCGTTTTTGCTGGGGCTCCGGATAGCGAATTTACTTACCAGGGGCCGGAAGATGGGTTTGTCGTTGGCAAACAGGGAGGGAGTTCCGGTACAACCTATGAAGTCAAGTGGAAATTTGATCCGCTCAGTGACGGGAGCGGGTTTAATGATTCGGCACCTTCGTTTTCGTTCGATAAGCTGGTCATTTCCTCCGCGTCAGGTGCAAAGATCGGTGCTCTTGAGGTCAAGGGGAGGAAAACCAAACCGGTTGTTGTTAACCTGAATCTGGCGGGATTCCGTGATGAACTGAGATATGTCTTTGCGGAAAGTCCGATTAGATTGTTCACGCCGCTTGGTAAGCAGTATCTTGTTTCCAGAAAAAATGGCTCGGATATCATTGGTTTTATATCCCAAAGCGCCATTAATCTCTTCCAGCCATTCCTTAATCTCGCAGATAGAACCGTACTAGGCAAGAACGCTCCGCCGAGCCCAATCAAGGCAAGCTTTGACCGACTGCTCGATCAGGTTTTCCAAGAAATGCTGGGTGCGTTGGAGAGATGCTATGAGGGGATTGATGGCCTGAAGTTTGTTGCCAACGCAGGACCCGGGGGGACGTCAGTCGCCTGGGATTGGTCTGGTGAACGGTCTACAGATCCACACGCTCAGACGGCGCTTGGTTACTTCATCGATACTGATTACTATGCCATTGATGCGTCTAGAGGATGGGCATACATCGATAAGCTCGACCAATTCAAAACCAAAGCCAAAGTTGGTTGGTTGGATATTTTGGTTTCTGGCCAGGCGCGCAATAAGGTGCCAGCTTCCGCCCAACAATGGGCGTTAGCCCAGGCAGTCAATCAAACGGCAAACAATGTGGTTTATATCAATCTTGGAGCCCATATGGATTGGCTGGGGAAGAGCGCTGGAGATTTCGGGGCTTTTCTTGCTTCTACCGTAGCCCACGAAATTGGTCATACATTCAGCCTGAACGAAGATTATTACAATCCAGAGTTGCCAGGGGTGTCCAGCGAGAACTTCGTGAGCGGGGCTCCAAATATAATGGGTGGAGGAATTCAGGCAAGTATTGTTGGCGGGAAACCCTCTGATCCGAATTCGCTGCCATTCTTGGATCAGCAATTAGCCATATTGCGGGCGGCGACCGGTACGCAAAGTAACGCTCCCAATACGCTGAAAGATGCTTTGCAGTACTACAAGGATCATTTCTATCTGAAGGTAGATAAATCTGCGTTGCTGTCGGTTTTCGCTCCAAGGGTCGATTCCGCCTTCGACCCCGCCTGGGACGGACTGGGCCCCGATTTCGACAACAGCGCCTTCTACGGCAATACGGTCAGTGTCAAGTCGCTAACGGTAGCGCCCTTCGCTGCTTCGGGGACCGCAGCCCTGTCCGCTTTCGACGCCAAGACCAACTGGGCGACTACGGGCAGCGTGCAATGGACAGGCAACGATGCGCTGCTCGGCGAACAGACCAGCACGCAGACGCGCTTGAACCAGGCCTTCGTGGTCGGTCCGACGGACAAGTATCTGAGTTTCACGCTGGCCAACATCGGGCTGGACGATATCGACAACGGACCGGACGACGCCTTCGAGGCGGCGCTGCTCGATGCCAACAGCGGTGCTGCCTTGCTCGGCACGACCGGGCTGACGCACAACGATGCATTCCTCAACCTGCAAGCCGATGGCAGCGAGCACATCGGTCAGACGGTGACCAGCAAACGCAATGCCGATGGCAGCCGCACCTATGTGGTCGATCTGTCGGGCATTGCCGAGGGCACGGCGGTCAATCTGTCTTTCGATCTGATCGGCTTTGGCGCGGCTGGCAGCCAGGTCACGGTGCGCAACATTCGCCTGGGCGCCGAGGCGGCAAGCGAGGTGCCGCAACTGCTGGATGACAACGCCAGTACGGACGAGGATCAGGCAGTAGACATCCGTGTTCTGGATAACGACATCAACGCCCAACTGGCGGGCTTTGCGCCCGCCGTGCTCACCGGCCCGAGCCACGGCACGCTGACGCTGAACGCCGACGGCAGCTGCCGTTACGTGCCGCAGGCTGACTGGAGCGGCAGCGACAGCTTCAGCTATCAGTTGAGCGATGGGTCGGTGGTGTCGAACGCGGCCACGGTCAGCATCACCGTGACGCCGGTGAACGACGCCCCGGTGGCGTCCGACCTCCAACTCACCACGGCGGAAGATGTGTCACTGACCATCGACCTGCTGAGCGGCGCTCATGACGTCGACAGCACGGCCCTGACCGCCGAAGTGGTCGCCGGTCCCGCTCATGGCCAGGTGCTGCTAGGCACCGACGGCCAGTGGCACTACACGCCGGACGCCGACTGGTTTGGTACTGACAACTTCACCTACCGGATCGGCGATGGCGAGTTGTTCTCCAACGTCGCCACGGTGACGCTGACCGTGACGGCGGCGAACGACGCGCCCGTGGTGCCGCCGCTGAAGGCCGAGACCGACGAAGACCAACCGCTGGCGCTGGATCTGCTGGCGGGGGTGGTCGATGTCGACGGCGACCTCTTGAACGTCACCATCAAGCAAGGCCCGCTGCACGGCCAACTGACCGTCGGCGCGAATGGGCAATACACCTACACGCCCGACGCCAACTGGAACGGCAGCGAGCGCATCGACTACGAAGTCAGCGACGGCACCGTCGCGGTTTCGGCCAGCGTGGTCATCACCGTCAAGCCGGTGAACGACGCGCCGGTCGCTACCGACCTCAGGCTCACCACAACGGAAGACACGTCGCTGACCATCGACCTGCTGAGCGGCGGTCATGACGTTGACAGTGCAGCCCTGATCGCCGAAGTGGTCGCCGGCCCGGCCCATGGCCAAGTGCAGCAAGGCACGGACGGCAAGTGGCACTACACGCCGGATGCCGACTGGTTTGGTACTGACAACTTCACCTACCGGATCGGCGATGGCGAGTTGTTCTCCAACGTCGCCACGGTGACGCTGACCGTGACGGCGGCGAACGACGCGCCCGTGGTGCCGCCGCTGAAGGCCGAGACCGACGAAGACCAACCGCTGGCGCTGGATCTGCTGGCGGGGGTGGTCGATGTCGACGGCGACCTCTTGAACGTCACCATCAAGCAAGGCCCGCTGCACGGCCAACTGACCGTCGGCGCGAATGGGCAATACACCTACACGCCCGACGCCAACTGGAACGGCAGCGAGCGCATCGACTACGAAGTCAGCGACGGCACCGTCTCGGTTTCGGCCAGCGTGGTCATCACCGTCAAGCCGGTGAACGACGCGCCGGTGGCGGCCGATCAGGCGGTGACGATGGACGAAGACGGTCAGGCGCAGATCGATGTGCTGGCCGGTGCGCAGGACGTCGATGGCGATACGCTCAGCGTTCGACTGGTCGCCGGTCCCACGCATGGTCGCGTCGAACTGGGCGCGGACGGCAGCTTCGTCTATCACCCGGCGGCCGATTACCACGGCGACGACAGCTTCACCTATGCATTGAACGACGGCCAGATCGACTCGAATATCGCCACGGTGCGCATCAGCATCGCGGCGGTGAACGACGCCCCGGCGGTGGCGCCGCGCACCCTTACGCTCGACGAAGACAGCCAGCTGGTGATCGATCTGCTGGCCGAGGCGACGGATGTCGATGGCGATGTCCTGAGCGCCAGCATCACCGCGATGCCCAAACATGGCAGCCTGACGCAGAACGCCGACGGCACCTGGACCTATGTACCGGCCGCCAACTGGAACGGCACCGATGTCGTCGAGTATGAAGTGAGCGACGGTCAGGTCAGCACGTCCGCGCGCCTGGAGCTGACCGTCAAGCCGGTCAATGACGCGCCGGTCATCACGCCGATCGCCACGACGCTGCTGGAAGACGGCAGTGTGGTCATCGATCTGCTCGGCGCCGCCAGCGATGTCGATGGCGACGCGCTGACCGTGACCGCCGGCACGCCCGGCCACGGCAGCCTGACGCAGAACGCCGACGGCACCTGGACTTATCGTCCGGCCGCCGACTATGCCGGCGACGACAGCTTCGACTGGCGCGTCAGCGACGGCAGCGCCAGCACCACGGGCGTGGTGCGTCTGACCATCACGGCGGTCAATGATGCGCCGGTGGCGGCTGACGACAGTTTCACGGTCGACGAAGACCGCAGCATCACGCTCGCCGTGATGAGCAACGACCACGACGCCGAAAGCGACGTGCTGACCCTGCGCCTGCTGAGCCAGCCGGCGCACGGCACGCTGGTGCACAACGCCGACGGCAGCTTCGTCTATACGCCGGCTGCCAACTGGAGCGGCGAAGACAGCTTTACCTATGTGGTGAGCGATGGCCAGGCCGACTCGAACATCGCCACCGCCCGGCTGATCGTCAATGCCGTCGCCGATGCGCCGACCCTGGTGCTGACCGGCAACGGCGGCGAGACGCGGGAACTGTTCCGCACCGGCTGGGAGAGTGCGGCCAATGCATCGAGCGACTCGACGCTGGTCAAGCAAAGCATGCTGGAAGGCTGGACGCTGCTCACCGCGCCCGATGCCAAGTCGGGCGGCGCCAACGGCTTTGAAATCTGGAGCACGGGCGACAAGATGGCCAACGCCTCGGGCCGGCTGACCACCGTCAGCGCCGGAACCGGCAACGGCAAGAACTGGCTGGAACTCAACAACGCCACCGGCAGCATGGCCCAGACGCTGGGCATAGCACGCAGCGTCGACACCGTGGCGGGCGCTACCTACACGCTGAGCCTGGATCTGGCCGGCCGCCTCGGCTACAGCGCGGACTACACCAAGATCGGCATTTACGTCGATGGCGTCAAGATCGGCAGCGACCAGAGCACCAGCGGCGCCAGCGCCCTCAACTGGCAGACGAGAAGCTTCCAGTTCGTCGGCAAGGGCGGCGCGCAGACGATACGCATCGTCTCGGAAGCGACCAGGTTCGATGCCAACGGACGCGGCATGATGATCGACGACATCGCCCTGAGCGTGGTCCAGCCGGCCAACACCGGCCTGGAAGACACGCCCATCCGGCTGTCGGCGATCAGTGCCGCGCTGACCGATACCGATGGTTCGGAAACCCTGGCCGTCACCGTCGAAGCCTTGCCGCTGGGCGCCACGCTCAGCGACGGCACGCGCAGCTTCACCGCCACGGCCGGCAAGACCACGGCCGATGTCAGCGGCTGGGATCTGGGCAAGCTGACGCTGTTGCCGCCGCAGGACTACCACGGCAGCTTCATGCTCACCGTGGCGGCCACCGCGACCGAGCAAGCCAATCAGGCCCAGGCCCGGACCGAAACCGCGCTCCAGGTGACGGTACTGCCGGTCAATGACATGCCGACGGCCAAGGACGAAACCGCCAGCCTCGACGAAGACGGCAGCGTGATCCTGAGGCCGCTGGCCAGTGGCGCCGATGTCGATGGCGATGCGCTGACGCTGCGCATCGTCAGCCAACCGGCCCACGGTGCGCTGGTCAAGAACGCCGACGGCAGCTACACCTACACCCCGACTGCGAACTGGAGCGGTGAAGACAGCTTCACCTACGTGGTGAACGACGGCAAGCAGGACTCGAACGTCGCCACCTTGCGCCTGATCGTCAATGCCGTGGCCGACGCCCCGATGCTGACGCTCACCGACAAGGGCGGTGCCAGTTGGGAGCTGTTCCGCACCGGCTGGGAGAGCGCGGCCAACGCATCGAGCAGCGACTCGACGCTGGTCAAGCAGAGCACGCTGGAAGGCTGGACCCTGCTCACCGCACCGGACGCCAAGTCGGGCGGCGCCAACGGCTTCGAAATCTGGAGCACCGGCGACAAGATGTCCAATGCCTCCAACCGGCAGGTAACGGTCAGCGCCGCCAGCGGCAACGGCAAGAACTGGCTGGAGCTCAACAACTCAACCGGCAGCATGGCCCAGACGCTGGGCATCGAACGCAGCGTGGACACCGTGGCCGGCGCCACCTACACGCTGAGCCTGGACTTGGCCGGCCGCCTCGGCTACACGGCGGACTACACCAGGATCGCCATCTACGTCGATGGCGTGAAGATCGGCGGCGATCAGAGCACCAGCGGCACCAACGCGCTCAACTGGCAGACCAGGAGCTTCCAGTTCGTCGGCAAGGGCGGCGCGCAAACGATACGCATCGTCTCGGAAGCGACCAAGTTCGACGCCAACGGCCGCGGCATGATGATCGACGACATCGTCCTGAGCGAGTCGCTGCCGGCCAACACCGGCTTCAAGAACACGGCCATCCCGTTGTCCACCATTGCCGCCACGCTCACCGACCAGGACGGTTCCGAGACGCTGAAACTCAGTATCGCCGACATCCCCGTCGGCGCCGTGCTCAGCGACGGCACGCGCAGCTTCACCGCCACGGCCGGCAACACTACCGCCGACGTCAACGGCTGGGATCTGGGCAAGCTGAGCCTCCAGCCGGCGCCCGACTACAGCGGCAGTTTCACGCTCAAGGTAGTGGCGACCTCGACCGAGCAGGCCAATCAGTCCCAGGCGACGAGCGAAGCCCGCATTGATGTTACGGTGCTGGCGGCCAACGGCGGTCCGCAAGTGAAGGGGGCAAACTATCAGGTGCAGTCGGGCAGCAGCGTGAGCATCGACTTTGCCAGCCTGGCCACGGACGCTGACGGCGATGCGCTGACCCTGACGCTGGGCGAGCCGGCGCACGGCAAGCTGACGCGCAACGCCGACGGCAGCTACCGCTACACCCCGGTAGCTGGCTTCAAGGGCAGCGACAGCTTCGTCTATTCGGTCAGCGACGGTCGGCGTACCGCACGCGCGACGATCGTGCTGACGGTGGCGGGCCGGCATGCGCTTGAGGTTGGCCGCCTGGGCGGGGGGCGCGATGATCGCGCATCGTGCCTGCAGGTCGAGTCGCTGCTGCCCGGTCGCATGTCAGCTCAAGCCTTGCCGACGCAAGGCGAAGGGCTTCTCGCGCAGGGCAAGGCCTTGGTTTCGTCGGTGGCTGCGGTGGACTGGAACGCGACCGCGCCCAGTCTCGGCCAGGTACAGGAATCAGCCTGGCTGAGCGACTACTTCATCGGACGCAGCGAGGACAAGCGCAGCCTGGCGGAAATCACCGGACTGCGGATCAGTTGACTTGAGTAGTGGAGTCGTTGTCTCGGGCAACGACTCCGCAGTTGCTTTCTTCGTCCTTCAGGTGGTGTGCCTTCCAGACTCGTTCTACCGGGCAACGGCAAGAAATCGGCCGCTGTTGGCTAAGGCCCCATCCCGTAACGGCGCGCTGCATCGACTGCCAGGCCCGCGCCAATGCTGCCGAAGAGGTCGCCTTCGACGACCCGGGCCTGGGGGAACAGCGCTGAAAGGCGCCGACGCAGCAGAGGAATGCCGCTCGATCCGCCGGTGAAGAAGAGCGTATCGATACCGGAGGCCGCCACCCCCGCCTCGGGTAGCAGTCGAGTGACGGCAGCCTCGATCTTTTCCACCAGAATCTGGGCTGCCAGATCAAATTGGCTGCGAGTCAGCAACATTTGCTCCTCCGGAGAGAATCGCTCCAGGGAAAGCTGCGCCGTCTCCTGGCTGGAAAGGGCAATCTTTACTTGTTCAACCTGGTGGGCCAGCCAATGGCCGGCGCGTTCCCGGATCAAGGCCAGAAGACGATCGAGCCGTTCCGGCGCGATGGTTTCAAGATGCAGCCGCTGCTGTTCGGCCCAGACCTGGCGAGTGTAGGCAAAATTGATGGTGTGCCAGGTCGCCAGGTTGAAATAGATGCTGGACGGCATTTCCCGACCATTCTTCAACTGGCTGCGATGACCCAGCAGGGGCATGACTTCGGCCAGGCTCAGTTGTTTGTCGAAATCGGTGCCGCCGATGTGGATGCCATCGTTGGCCAGGACATCGCTCCATCGGTCGACTGCGTGTACTCGATCCGGGGAAAGACGAACGATGGAGAAATCGGAAGTGCCACCGCCAATATCGGCGACCAGGACCACTTCCTCCCGGGTAAGGCCAGTCTCGTAATGGAAGGCGGCAGCGATGGGTTCGTACTGGAAACTCAATTCCTTGAACCCCACCGCCCGGGCGATTTCGCCCAAAGTGGCCTCGGCCAGCCGATCGGCGGCGGTATCGTCATCGACAAAATGCACCGGCCGCCCGAAAACTGCCTGATGGAAAGGGCGCCCGCCGTGCGCTTCCGCGCGCGCCTTGAGGGTGGCGATGAACTGGGTAAGCAGATCGCGAAAGCGAATGGGGCGCCCCTGGACTTCGGTGATTCCGTCAATCAGGCTGCTGCCCAGGAGGCTCTTGAGGGAGCGCATCAGCCGTCCCTCATGACCGTCGAGGTAGTCCTGAAGGCCAGCCCGGCCGAAGCGGACCGTATCTTCCTCGGCATTGAAGAAAACGACGGAAGGCAAGGTCGGCTTGCCATCTTCAAGTGGGAGCAGCGTTGCCTGCTGCGGCCTCAGCCAGCCGACGGTTGAGTTGGAGGTGCCGAAATCGATCCCGAGGGCATGGGCTGAAGTAGGTGAAACCATGGGTGGGCTTTTTGGACGGGGCGGCGATGCTACAGCGCCGCCTCTTGCCTGTCCAGAAGAGTTAGCCCGAGGCTAAGCGCCGGCCTCGAGATTGTCATTCGCCGCAACGCAGTGCTGATCTGCTGCTGGTTGGCTAATTGCCATTCTTGGCGAGTCAATGGATTCAATCACTTACTCGACCGTTTGCGGGGAGGGCTGTCTGAAGGTTTTTTTGCGGCATTTTTATGCAAAGTCAAAAAAGCCTGCAGATGAACTCCATGCCAGAAGCGCTGAACGCTGTAGCCCAGACGATCACGCCGATTATCGTGGAAGTGATGGAAGCGACGAGGCGTGCAATCACGCTGTACCTGGGACCAAAAACAAATGCAGAACTGGCGAGGACTGGTAGCGACCAGATGCCAAGCAGGAAATACGTTTCGCCACCGCCGTCACAGGAGTGCTCGGCTCCTACCGAGAACGCTACCAATATGTAGGCCAGGTATAGTGCTGCGGGAATGGCAATGATCAAAAATGCCTGATCCCTCCATTTTTTGCACTGACGCGAGGGGCTTGCGGTCAGATTTTCCTTTGGAATACCACTTTCCATCGCTACTTCGGCTTCGTCCTTCGTGGCTTTGAATGTGGCGCGATTCCCGTTTGTCACGTTTTCTCCGGAAATTTCGGCCAGGGCGAAAAAGCGAACGACCACAGTGCAATCAGGTTGAACAGCGGGACAAAGGCGATCAGGGCCCACCACGGCGACAGACCGGCCTTCGTGAAGATGCGTGCGAAGAACCAGGCGGGCAGGGCGACAATGACGATGAGGATCAGCCAGTGCCAAATCGAAAAGGAACCCATGTTCAGCTCCCTTGGTCAGCGGCGGTCGGCTTCGACGCCGGCCAGTCGGAAAACGCGAGGATGCCGGCGACGACGAGAAAGCCGAGCAGCG
This sequence comes from Azonexus sp. MM2026_4, assembly GCF_055901855.1. NCBI lineage: Bacteria > Pseudomonadati > Pseudomonadota > Betaproteobacteria > Rhodocyclales > Azonexaceae > Azonexus > Azonexus sp. MM2026_4. The sequence goes on from NZ_CM148380.1 coordinate 22,691, forward strand.
GGACGATGGCGATGAGTGACAGCGCCGGGTGAAATCCCGCCCGGCCGCAGATCCGCCAGAGCGGAATGATCAGTAAGGCGATGCCAAATAGTGCTTCCATGGTGTCTCCGAGTTGGAATCCCGTTGTGCGTTGGTTCAGGTTTGAAAAGCGGCATTATCCCTTTGGGTTATGACATATTCAATGGCTGGAAGCTGCCAGGCAGCGATGTCGGCAAGGCCTTGTGAGCGCCGCTGTCGCTGACGGGCGACAGGAATTTTCGGCGAAAACCGGCAATTTGCCCGCGATTGGGTGCTTCCGGCTTGAGCCGGAAACGGCAAAGGCGTAGCCTTTTTTGTTATTCCAAACGACTAACAATGGAGGCAAAAATGGAATGGTTCGTTACGGGTTTGCTCGCCGTTGCCGCGCTTCTTGTCCTGGCGACGCGCAAGCGGCGCAACGTGGTTTCCGTGGCGGAAAAGGCGCCCTATGTGCTGGTGGAGCGGCTGTTCTCGCCCGCCGAGCGCTCGTTCTTCGGGGTGCTGGAGCAATCGCTGGGAGACGAGTTCCGGGTCTTTGGCAAGGTTCGCGTTGCCGATGTGCTGGGGATCGCCACTTGCCAGACGCGAGCGGCCTGGCACAAGGCTTTCAACCAGATCAGCGGCAAGCACTTCGACTTCCTGCTCTGTCGCCCGGGTGACCTGCAGCCGGTTTGCGCCATCGAGCTGAATGACATCTCCCATACCCGCGGCAAGCGCAAGCGGCGCGACGAATTCCTGCATCATGCCTGCGCCGCCGCCGGCCTGCCGCTGGTATTCTTCCCGGCGCAGCGCACTTACCTGGCGGACGATGTGCGCGGCGTGGTGGCGGTGGCGCTGGGCGCGCCGGCTATGCAGACGCCGGGTGCCGAAGTGGTTTTTCCGGAGCTGGCCGCCGCTTGCCGGGGTGCGGGTAGTAGCTGAGGCCGGGGTTGGCCGGCGCGATCGTTGGAGTCTGCATGCGTGTTCGTTGCTTTGCCCTGCTGCTTTGTGCCGGGCTTCAGGGTTGTGCCGTGGTCACCGTGGCCGACGCCGCGGTGACGGTGGTGGCAACGACGGTGAAAGTCGGCGCGACGGTGGTGGGAACGGCGGTCGACGTGGCTGCCGCCGGCGTCGATGCGGCGATCGGCGATGACGATGCGGCTCAACCCGGCGCGGATTGAGCCGGCACGGGATTCAGGTACCGGCTACCCGGTTGCGCCCAGCGTGCTTGGCTTCGTAGAGCGCGGCATCGGCGCGGGCGACCAGGTCGTTCGGCTGATCGTCGATGCGGTAGGCGGCAACGCCGAAGCTGGCGGTTTGCCGCTCGATGCCGGAAAAATCGTGGGCGGCGATGGTGGTGCGCATTTTTTCGGCCAGCCGGCCGGCGCCGGCGAGATCGGTGTGCGGCAGCACGATCATGAATTCCTCGCCGCCCCAACGACCGACGACATCGGTTTCGCGGCTGCCTTCACTGAGCAGTCGCGCGATGTCGATCAGCGCGCGGTCGCCCGCCTGGTGGCCGTAAGTGTCGTTGATCCGCTTGAAGTGATCGATGTCGAGGAGAACGATCGCCAGCGCCTGATCGTAACGGCGGCAGCGCTGGATTTCGGCGGCGAGCGCTTCGTCGAGCTTCATCCGGTTGTAGATGCCGGTCAGCCGGTCGGTAACTGAAAGCCGCGCCAGTTCGCGGTTCAAGCGGCTGAGCTTGCGCATCCAGAAAGCGCCGATCAGCGCGATGACCAGGCCGCCGGCCAGCAGTTGCCAGACCAGCCGGTAATCGGTGCCGTTCTGGACGGTGATCGAGACGTGGCGATTGACGATCTGCTCGCGGTCGCTCACGCTCAGCGTGGCGACGCCTTTGTCGAGGATGTCGCGCAAGGCCGGCTCGCTCTTGATCACGCCAATGCGCAACTGGTTGCCGAGCTCCGGGACCTGGCCGGCGATCTTCAGGTTGAACAGGCCCTGCTTGCGGATCGCGTGGGCGGCGACGATCAGCGAACGCACGGTGAAATCGGCCTTGCGTTCGGAAACCAGGGTCATCGCTTCCGGTTCGCTTTCGGTGAGGACGATGCGCAGGTTGGGATAGTCGCGACGCAGGTGCTCCTCGACCATGGTGCCGCGCGGCAGGGCGACGCTTTCGTCGCGCAGCCAGCGGACGTCGCCGACGAAGGGGTGGTCCTCGCGGGCGATGATCATGTTCGGGTCGACGAAGATCGGCGCCGTGAAGTCGAGCCAGCGTTCGCGTTCCGGCGTCCGGTTGAGGAAGCTCATGATCTGGCAGCGCCCGGCTTTCGACGCGGTCAGGCTTTCCTCCCAGGTGCGCGTCGGGTAGAGCATGATCTTCAGGCCGGTACGCCGCGAGACCAGTTGGATCAGGTCGGCGGCGATGCCGATGTGGCGGCTGCGTTCGTCGATCAGCTCGAACGGCGCCCAGTCCGGATCGACGCACATGCGGATGATCGGCTGGCTGGCCAGGTAGGCCCGTTCGGTGGCGGAGAATTCGATGGCCGGCGTCGTGTTTTCGGCTTCCGTCGCCGTCGCGGTGAGGGCGATGCACAGGGCGGCAGCCAGCAGGCGTCTCATGGCTGGCCCTGGTGCAGCGGTTTCATCAGCCGCAGGTGCTTGTTGAGAATGGTGTAGGTGCTGTGGTCGAAGGGCGGCCGGCCGGCCGCCAGCAGGTCGTCGATCTCGGCTTCGCTGCGCACCGTGCCGAGGTAGCGCCAGCCGTCGATGACGTGGATTTCGTCGCCCTCGTGGATCACTGCCGGTCCGGGGAAGGGCCAGCTGGGCAGCTTGAGGGCGACCAGCGCGCCGACCAGGCGGGCGCTGTGGCTGGCCAGCGTTTCCTGGCCGACGCAGGCACCCTTGCAGCGGCCGGCGAGGTGTCCCGGGCAGGCCTCGCCGGCCGGCGCGTGTTCAAGGCCGCTGAGGACATCGCAGAGCTGGTTGGTTTCGACCAGGTTGCGCAGGAATTCCTTGGCCTGGCGCGCGTTGCTGAACAGCCCGTAGCAGGCCTTGCCGGTGCCGACGCCGAGGTTGCGGACCAGGCTCAGTTGCGGCCGCAGCCAGCCGTCGCCGGCGTTGATGAAGGTCCAGGTACAGACTTCCTCGTCGTCGCGCAGCGTGCCGTTCTGGGTCGGCCGCAACTGCTTGACCAGTGCCGTTTCCCGTAGCCGGGTGCCGATCTCGCCGGCGGTCTGGATCCAGTCGATGCGCCGCGTCTGTTGCACCAGCGCGCGTTCGCGCGGCGAACGTTGCTTGCCGGAGAAGAGGGCCAGGACCCGGCTACGGATGTTCTTGGCCTTGCCGACGTAGAGCGGCAGATCGTCCTGCTCGTCCCGGCTGCCGTAGAGCAGGTAGACGCCGGGGGTGTCGGGCAGCGCGTCGACGATTTCGGCGTCGATGTGTGGCGGCAGGCTGGAATAGGGATTCAGTTCGGCCAGTGCCGAGGCGATTTCGTCGGCGCTGCGGTCGCCATGGATCTTCTGCCAGAACTGGTGGATCAGGCGGGCGTCGGCCAGCGCCCGGTGGCGGCCGCTGGCGTGCAGACCGTGCCGTTCGATCAGCGCATCCAGACTGTGGCGCTTGAATTCCGGGTAGAGCGCGCGCGACAGCTTGACGGTACACAACACCGGCGCCCGGAAGTCGATGCCGAGCTGGCGGAATTCGCTTTTCAGGAAGCCGTAGTCGAAACTCGCGTTATGGGCGATGAACAGGCGCCCCTGCAGGCGGCGCCGGACTTCTTCGGCGACTTCGGCAAAGGGCGGGGCGCTGGCGACCATGGCGTTGCTGATGCCGGTCAGGCGTTCGACGAAAGGGGCGATGCGCCGTCCCGGATTGACCAGTTGCTGCCACTCGCGCACGCTACCGTCGGCATCGACTTCGACGATACCGATTTCCGTGATGCGGTCGCTGGCGGCAGTGGCGCCGGTCGTTTCCAGGTCCACGAAGGCGATGGCGGTCATGGCCGGAATTGTCTCATGACTGGGCGGCGTGGCGATTCAGGCGCAGGGCGAAAAAGTCTTCGATTGTCACCGCCAATCTGCCGGCAAGCCGCCATGCCCGCAGGCCCCGTGTTCAGGAAGACCCGCCCCTGATCCGCCGGACCCGGGCGCGATAGTCGCTCACGTTGTCGCCATCGATACGCGTCCGCTGCGTGCCCGTGATCTCGTCGACCTTGATGTCCGTTCCCCGCACCGGCTGCGCCGCGACCTTGGTTTCGCGCTCGAAGCCGTGCGACTTGTCGGTGTTGCGGTAGTAACGGTACAGGGTCCAGTACAGCGCGCTTGCGCCGACCGGGCCAGCCAGGAGCAGCCAGAGTCCGCTGTCGTCGCTCATGAGAAATTCACCAGGATCGCAATGGCGATGGTTTCGAGGATGGTGCCGACGGTGAGCGCGGCCAGCAGTAGTTTCCATTGCTGCACCGGCACGCTGCCCATGGTTTCGCCAGTGCGGGCATTGACCGCGATGTAGTGCAGCATGCCGCCATTGGCGCCGGTCTGGTGGTAGGAGTACAGCCAGACCGGCAGGTACATGGAAACCCAGCGGCTGCCGTGCACATCGAGCTTTTCCTGTTCCCAGCGCACGCCGCGGTTGTAGCGGCGCACCGAGTTTTCGACCTGGGCGCGGCCGATCGACAGCAGTTGATCTTCCAGCCGCGGTTGCAGGTGTTCGATGTTGCTGTCGCGTTTTTCCGAGGTGAAACCCGACAGGTAGGACGCGTTCCACTTCACCGCGTTCTTGGTATCGAACGGCAGGATGGTGTTGATGATGTTGTTGGTATTGGTGCGGGTGTCGAGGTTGCCGCGTTCGCTGGATGACTCCAGCGGCAGATCGTCGACGGTGAAATCGACGTGCCGTTCGACCTGGTAGATGTCGGCGTCGTAGTAGGTCTGCTTGTTCTTGTCGGAGCCGCGCGTGTATTCGCGCGTCTTGATCTCGCCCTGGCCGGCGACATCGACGCTCACCCTGCCGTCGACGATCATGTAGGGCAGGTAGACGCCGGTGACGTTCTCGGGCGTGAACTGCGTCTTGAAGGCCTTCAGGGCGAACAGCCGCCGTTTATCGACGAACTGGCGGATACGCGCCACCGCGTCTTCCTTCTTGATGCGAAAGGGCAGGACCGCGTCGGGTACCGCGCCGTTGGCAATCTGCTCGTTCACCCCCAGGGTATGGCGACACCAGTGGCAGCGCGCGGTCATCGCATTTTCCGTGTTGATCGTCACCTCGGCCCCGCAGCCGGTGCATTTGAAGGTCATCAGGGCAGCGGCATCGGCGGCGATGTCGCGGGCACCGGAGGCGATGACGGTGCCTTTGAGATCGTCAATGCCTTCCCCCAGCCCGAACAGTTCCTCGACCCGCGTGCCGTCCCATTCGTTGCGGCAGTACAGGCAGACCAGCGAATCGCTGCCGGGCTTGTGGCGGATGTCGGTCGAACTGCACTTCGGACAGCGGTTGATGCCGTCGCTGAGTTCGGTCGCGGCGGTGTCGATGATGACCGGGTCGGGCGCCTCCAGCTCCTGGCGGATTGCCTCGGGCAGGGCCGGATCGACTGGCTGGCTACCCGGGCGCGGCGGCACGTCCCGCGGCGAACCGGGGCCGGCGACCGGGCGTCGCGGAGGGAACTCGGAATCGGCCATGGTCGCGCTGCGCTACAGGCCCAGCGCCTTGGCCTTGAGCGCGTCGTAGTCGGCCTGGGTGATCAGGCCGAGATCGAGCATCTCCTTGGCTTTCTTCAGCTTGGCCACCGGGTCGTCTGCCGCCGGGGCCGCCGGCTGCTGCTGCAGCCCGGCGAGGCCGCCGGTGGCCATGCCGATGCCTACCAGTCCGGCGGCGCCACTGTGTTCGCCCGCCGACTGGATACCTTGCGCGACGCTGGCCTGCAGGTTCGAGTTGCCGCGCGCACCGGACAGCGCGTCGGCGCGCTGGACAGTCTTCAGCAACTCGCGCGTAGCCGCGTCGTATTCGATCGAGACGATGGCGGTCTTGGTGATCGCCAGGCCGCGATCGGATTTCCACTGGTAAGCCTGCTCGACCGCAGCGGACAGGCTCTTGGCGCAGCCGACCGTATCCTGCTGGATCTTGGTGATGCGGTTGCCCTTGCCCGGGTCGTTGGTGTACAGACTGAAGGCGGGCGCCAGCGAAGCGACCACTTCGTTGAACAACTGGCTGGCGGCGGCATTGTCGAAGTCGGTGAAATCGAAAACCCTGCCCGCCTGCAGGTAGCTGGCCGGCACGAAGTTCTTCACGAACAGGATCGGGTCGACGATCTTCAGCGTATACGAACCGCGGGTGATCGCGCCGACCTGCGTATTGAGGAAAGCATCGTCCCAGTAGATCTCGGACTGCGTGCCGAAGCGGTTGTCCGGCAATTCCTTCAACGAAACGAAGAACGCAGCCTGCTGCGAACCGGGCTGGCCACCGAACTTGAACCGTTCCCAGCTCTGCATGATCAGCGCGCTGACGATGTTGTCGCCGGCGAAGATCGACTGCGAGTTGAGGTCGTCCGAGCGCCACTCGTAGCCGCCCGGTTCGGCGACGAAGGCGGTGATCTTGCCTTCCTGGAAGAGCAGCAGCCCGTAGCCTTCGGGGACGACGATCTTCGAGCCGTTGCTGATGATGTTGGAGGAGCCGCTGGTGTTCGAGCCGCGCCCGGCATTGGTGCCCTGCGGCACCGCTGCAAACAGCGCTGCCGTGGACGGCAGGCCGGCCGGCACCGTGTAGAAGTCTTTCCACTGGTCCGCCAGCACACCGCCGACCGCACCGCTCACCGCCCGCAAAAGACCCATGACAACTCCCCGCTGAAGATTCGTTGAGACCACCAGAGACCAGCCGCCCGGAAAGGCGCGATGCCGATTTTCGGTCGGGAAATGCACCAGGTGCAATGCTGGAAAACTCGATCGGTGGCAAGTATCCCCGGGCCTTTCACTGCATGTCAAACGGAAGAACAAAGGCTGAATCAGGCGGCAAACCGGTGCCAGTTGCCGGGCGAGTCGTTTGGCGTGGTCTGCCAGGTCGGGTTCGCGGCGGTCGTGGGCGGCGTGGCGATTCAGGCGTAGGGCGAAAAATGCCGCCGCTTCTCGTCGACGACCAGGGCGTTGCCGCTGGGCGGAAAGGCGCGTTGCGCGCAGCGGGTGCGTGGGCAGACCTTGCAGGCGGTGCCGATCGGCGTGAAGTCGTCGATGGCCTTGAGATCGAGGATGCAGAGGCGCACACGGCTGGGTCAGGCTGCCGCGGCGGGCGGCAGCTGGGCGGGGTTTTGCCACAGGACGGTCGAGCTGCTCGGCCAGTCGCCGCTGGCGGCGGTCAGCCGCAACCTGCACCAGCAATTGCAGTTCTGCCTCGGCCCGGCGCTGGCATTCGCCGACCGGGGCGGGTCGCCGGCGCAGCGCGCAGCACTGTGCCAGGCTATCGAACAGGCCGACCTGGCGGCGGTGCTGGCTGCGTATCGTGAGCTGGCGGCTGATTTCCGCGTCAGTCTGCTCGGCGTCTGCGGTGAACTTTCCGAGAGCCTTGCAGGCTGAGTTCAGTAAACAGCGGGAGATGGCGGTTTCTCGTTGACGGTATGTGTTCGGTGCGAAAATACTCGCGGTTTGGCGTCGGCTTTTTCGCCCTTTCCTCCTGTCACTTCTATGACCGACGATCTTTTTCCGCTGCCGCCGATGACCGACACCGCCCCGCCATTCGACATGCAGGGCTTGTCCCCCGACACCCACAAGGTGGCCCTGGCGGGGGCGCTGCTGTGGTCGTACTGCACCCGAACCCAGGTCCATGAGCTGCTGTCGCTGCTGGAGTTCAAGAATGCGGCCGGACGCAATTTCACCGGCGATCAGGTCAGGACGGCGTTCCAGGAACTGAATCAGCGCCAGTTGCTTGACGAAAACGCGCAACGCCCCGGTTATTTCCGGCTGGTCGATTCCCTGCGCGTTCCGCTCTACCGGCAACTGCTCGAACTCAAGGGAGCGCGGCGAGTGGTCGAACTGGTCTGCCGCGTCCATCAATTCGATTTGCGCCGGCCGTGGTTCAACAGCTTTCGTGGCAAACCGTTTGGCAGCATTGCCCTGCTGCGCGCCATGCTGTTGGCGGGGGGCGGGCGGGAAGAGATCGCGCCGCTGGCCAATGTGCTCAACGAGGAGCAGAGCTGGTGGCAACTGGCGGCGGAGGCGGTTCTATTGCCCTTTGATGGCGAGAGTTTCGAACGCCTCGATCCCTACTGGCAATCCGAAATGGCCAACCGGGCGGTCATTTCGCTCAGCAAGCTTTGGTCGAGTGCTTTCCTGCCGGTCGTCAACTGGGCCTATGCGCGATTGCAGTCCCGGCCGGATAGCCTGGCTCCCCACCTGCGCATGGCGCTCGCCGATCTCGCGCTGCAGCGCGGCGATACGGCCTTGCTCGAGCAGGCGCTGCACGGTATCGACGGTGCCGGTTGCGATGTCCTGCGGGCGGCGAAGCTGATTGCCGATGGCCAATGGGCGGGCGGGCAACAGGCCTTCGAGCTTGCCCTCAAGCGCGGTCAGACCGAGATGGGGGTGCGCAAACGGGTATTTCCGGACTCGGTCGCCTGGCTTTACCCACTCGCCCTGCTGGCGCAAGGGAGTCCGAAGCAACTCGAACTGGCGCGCAAATTCTGCGTCGGCGAAGCCGGCACGCGAACGCCCAGCGCGCACGACGATTGGGGGCGCTGGGTCAATGCCATCGACGCCCGACTGGGCAACGCGCCCCTGGTGCCGGGCGCGTTTTCGCTGCAGGACAACGGCTACGAGCAATATTTTCTGGTACTTTTCTGGAAGGTCATGCTGGCCGCCTGGGTCGGCACGGAGGCGCTGGGCGTGGCCAAGGCCGGCAACAAGAAGGCGCTGGTTTTCGACGGTCTGCGCCGCCGTCTGCAGGAGTGCGGATTCAAGCGCCTGCTCGCGATGCTGGACGCCGCCGAAGCCGTGCTTGGCGGCGACGAGCCGCCGGCGGGATTCTTTGTCGCCGGCAAGGGCGAGCGCTGGCGCGAAGTGCTCGGCGCCCTCCAGGCGCTGGCGGGCGACGGCGCCGCCGCCGCCAAGGGCAAGGACGACGCCGAAAAGACCCGCATCCTGTGGACCTTGAGCATCGGCAAGCAGGGCGAATTGCTCGACATCAAGCCCCTTGAGCAGAAACGCGGCAGCCGCGGCTGGAGCACGCCGAAGGCGCTGCCGCTCGGCCGCCTGGCGGCCAATCAGGCGCTGCCGCCGGCCGACGCCCGCGTCGCCCGCTGCCTGCGCGCCGATCGCTATTACGCCAAGCGTTTCAATATCGATCTGGCCGCTGCGATTGGCGCCCTGGTCGGCCACCCGGCGGTGGCCCTGGAAAAAGCGCCGGGGCAGTTGGTCGATCTGGTCGAAACGCCGCCCGAGTTCGAAGCTGTCCGCCAGGGCGAGAAGATCGTCATGCGCATCAACCCGCCCCTGCGCGCGGAGGATACCGACAGCTATTACCTGGATGCGGAAGCCAAACGCGACGCCGAGGCGCTGCGCCTGATCACCTTGTTGCCGGACGGCGCGCAGCGCGTCCGGCTGGTGCGCTACACGGCGGCGCAAAAACGCGCCGCGCAACTGGTGTCCGGGCGCTTCGCGGTGCCGGCGAAGGCCGAGGGGGCGCAGGCCGAACTAGACAAGACCTTGCAGGCGCTGGCCGGGCATTTCCAGGTGCAGGCCGATGCGGCGCAGGCTTCGCGGCAGATCGCGGCGGAAACGCGCCTGCGGGCGGAACTGGCGCCGGTCGGCGAAGCGCTGTCGTTGCGTCTGGTCGCCGCTCCCTTCGGCGCCGAGGGGCCGCGCTTGCCGGTGGGCAGCGGCCGGGTCCGGCTGATGGCGGCGATCGGCGGCGAAACCCTGGGCGCCGAGCGGGACCTGGCGGCGGAAAGGAAACATCTCGAAAGTCTGCTCGACGCTTTTCCTTACCTTGAAGAGATCGGCGATCCCGCGGCCGGCGAGTGGCTGATCGAAGACCCGGAGCAGGCGCTCGGGCTGGTCGAGGGGCTGCCGGGGCAAGCCGGCATCGCCGCCGTCGATTGGCCGAAGGGCAAGAGCGTCCGCGTCATCAGCGTCGATCCCGGCAAGCTCGGCATCACCGTCAACAAGGAGCGCGACTGGTTCCGCGTCGCCGGCCAGGCCGCGCTCGATGAAGGCCTCGTCGTCCAGTTGGAAAGCTTGCTTGCCGCCGCCCGCGGACGGAGCCGCTTCATCCCGATCGGCGACGGCGTCTATGCGGCGCTGACTCGCTCGCTGAAACAGAAACTGCTCGACCTGGCGGCGGTCGGCGAAGTCGACAAGCACGGCAGCAAGGTCCCGCAAATCGCCGCCGCCTGGCTCGACGACGTGCTCGACGGCACCGGGCTGGAGGCCGGCGCCGATTTCCGCCAGGCGATCGACCGCCTGCGCGCCGCCCAGAACATCCTGCCGAAGCTGCCGAAATCCCTGCAGGCCGAGCTGCGTCCTTACCAGGAAGAAGGCTATCAGTGGGCGATGCGCCTCGCCGCCGCCGGCATGGGCGGCTGCCTGGCCGACGACATGGGGCTGGGCAAGACCCTGCAGGCGCTCGCCGTCATGCTCGAACGGGCAGCGGGCGGCGCCACCCTGGTCATCGCGCCGACCTCGGTGTGCGGCAACTGGCTGGCCGAGGCGCTGCGCTTCGCGCCCAGCCTGAACACTCGCATCTACAGCGAGGCCGGCGACAGCGAACGCGAGCAGTTGATCGACGGAGCCGGCCCGCAGGACGTGCTGATCGTCTCCTACACGCTGCTGCAACTGGCCCAGGAACGCTTTGCCGGCCGTTCATGGCACACCGTCGTCGCCGACGAGGCGCAGGCGATCAAGAACGCGGCGACCAAGCGTTCGCAGGCGGTCTTCGAACTGCCGGCCGATTTCCGTCTGGCCCTCTCGGGAACGCCGGTGGAAAACCGGCTGGCCGAACTGTGGTCGATCATGCGCTTCGCCAACCCCGGCCTGCTCGGCAGCAGCGGCCGCTTCAACGAACGCTTCGCCGGGCCCATCGAACGCAACCGCGACCGCGACGCCCAGCACGTCCTGAAACGCCTGATCGGTCCCTTCGTCCTGCGCCGCACCAAGGCGCAGGTGCTGCAGGATTTGCCGCCGCGTACCGAGTTGATCCTCTCGGTCGCTCCGGAGTCCGCCGAGGCGGCGCACTACGAAGCGCTGCGCCGACAAGCGATCGACGAGGTCGGGACGCTCGATGCCCAGGCCGGGCAGGCGCGTTTCAACATCCTGGCGCAACTGACCAAACTGCGCCGCGCCGCCTGCGATCCGCGCCTGGTCAGCCCGGAATTCGGCATCGTCGGCGCCAAGGTGCAGGCCTTCGCCGAACTGGCCGCCGAACTCACCGCCAACGGGCACAAGACCCTGGTCTTCAGCCAGTTCGTCGATTTCCTGCAGATCCTGCGCGCGCCGCTCGACGCCGCCGGCATCAGCTACCAGTACCTGGACGGCGCGACGCCGGCCGCCGAACGTAGCAAGCGCGTCGCCGCCTTCCAGGCCGGCGACAGCGACCTCTTCCTGATCAGCCTGAAAGCCGGCGGCTTCGGCCTCAACCTGACCGCCGCCGACTACGTGGTGATCACCGACCCCTGGTGGAACCCGGCCGCCGAGGACCAGGCGATGGGCCGCGCCCACCGCATCGGCCAGCTCCGGCCGGTCACCGTCTATCGTCTGGTCAGCAAGGGCAGCATCGAGGAACGCATCGTCAACCTGCACCACGACAAGCGGGCGCTGGCCGACAGCATCCTCGACGAGGGTGACGCGTTAACGCTGCCGTCGACGGAAGACTTGGTGGCGCTGATCCGGGGCGAGTAGGGGGCGGGGGCGGCGGGAATCCCGCCGCCGGTTTCCTTACTTCGGGCTGTAGCGCAGGCCGACGAAGGCGTTCATGCCGGGCGTGTTGTAGCCGAGCGCGGTTTCGTACTTCTTGTCGAACAGGTTGTTCAGGCGCGCCTCGACCGCCAGTTCGCCGGTGATCGCGTAACGCGCGGTCAGGTTGACCAGACCGTAGCCGCCCATGCGCCCGGTTTCGGTATTGGTGTTGTAGCGCTTGCCGACACCCAGCACTTCGACGCCGGTTTCGAGCGGCCCCCAGTTGCGGCTGACGCCGAGCATCGCCTTGTCGCGGGCGCGCCGGCCCAGTTCGAAACCGTTGCTGGTGTTCTTCGCATCCAGCCAGTCGTAGCTGGCGCGCAGGTTCCATTGCCCGAAGCGGCCGGCGTAGGTCAGCGTCGCGCCTTCGAGGCGGGCCTTGTCGACGTTCTCGTAGGTGCCGATCCAGGTGACCGGATCGGAAACCCAGTCGATCAGGTTGCTGACCCGGTTGTGGTACCAGGTGGCGCTCAGTGCGTGCACGCCGTTGTCCCAACTCAGCCCGATCTCGCGATTGCGCGATTTCTCCGGCTTGAGGTCGGGATTGCCGTTGCCCCAGGGCGAGGTCATGAACAACTGGTACACCGACGGCGCCTTGAAGGCGGTGCCGTAGCTGGCGTGGGCGCGCAGTTCGCGGCTCAGGCGGTAGCCGTAGGCGACGCCCCAGGTGGTTTCGCCACCGAATTCGGAATGATCGTCGCGGCGGGCGTTGAGCTGCCAGCTATGGTCGCCGAGGCTGGCGGTCCAGCCGGCGAGGACGGAGTCGTTGTCGACCTTCGGGCGCTGGGCAAAACCGGTGTCGGGGCTGATTTCCTGCTCCTGGCGTTCGGCCGCCAGCAGCAGCTTGCCGAGCGGCAGCGTCAGGTCGTTCTGCCAGCTCAATTGCCGGTTGCGCGTGTTCTGCCGGGTGATCGTCTCGACCGGCAACGGCCAGGCCCAGGCGTCCCAGTAATAGGATTTCTGGCGGTCCTCGGCTTCGCCGTACTGCAGGCGGCTGGTCCAGACATCGCTCAGGCGGTTGCGGCTGAACAACTGCCATTGCTCGGTGGTGAAGCGGGCGCGGTCGTCGTAGTTGCCGGTCGCCGGCTGGTTGCCGCTGTCGTAATGGACGAGGCCCTCGTTGCGCCGCCAGATGCCGCCGATCTCGTGGCCGGCGGCGGGAATGAAGGAGAGCGCGGCACTGCCGCCGGTGTTGCGGTAGGCGTCGTCGTCGGCGTCGCGGTTGCTGGCATGGCGCTGCGCCGAAAAGCCGTCGCTGGCGCGGTGGTTGGCTTCGACGCGGAAACGCCAGTGTTCGTCGCCGCCGCTGACGCCGGCACTGGTCTCGCGGGTATGGTCGCTGCCGTAGCCGACGTAGCCATCGGCGCGCAGGCCCGGCGCGCCGCGCCGGGTGATGATGTGGATCACGCCGCCCAGAGCGTCGGCGCCATAGAGCGTGGCCGCCGGGCCGCGCAGGATCTCGATGCGCTCGATATTGGCCAGCGCCAGGAAGCGCAGCGGCGAGCCCGAGAGGTCGGCCGAGTTGATGGCGATGCCGTCGACCAGCACCTTGGTCTGGTTCGAGTTGCTGCCGCGCAGGTAGAAGCTGGTCGTGGTGCCGGGACCGCCGTTGCTCGCGGTCTGGATGCCGGGCTGACGGGCGAGCAGCTCGGTGACGGTGTCCTGGCCGCTGCGTTCGATTTCCGCGCGGTCGATGACGCTAACGTCGGCGAGCACTTCGGCGACACGGTTTTCCTGACGGGTGGCGGTGACGACAACGGTACCGAGGTCGGCGGCAGCCGGCGCGCTGCCGGCAAAGAGCGGCAGCAAAAGGGCTGCGCTGGGCTTGAGGCGGATTTGCATGATTTTCCCCTGGCCGGCAGGCGTCCCCGCATGCCGGTGTGCGATGAAAAGAAAGTGCACGGGGAAACTGGGCTGGATCAGCCGGCGCCACCACCCCGTGGTCCTTTCGCTTGCGTCACAGGCCGGTCTCCGGGCTCGCAAGTCTTGACGCGCCGCCTTCCCGGGGGGAAACCCAGTGGCTCGATGGCGCGCCCGCACTTGCTTACCGTTGCGGGGGCAGCAGCGGAATTGCCTCGTCGGAGGCGCACCGCTTTCCCGTTTCACCGTGGCGAGGAATATCGCGCACGGCACCTGAAACGGGCGTGATTATAGCGGAGCCGGGGGCGCCTGGTCCGGGTGGGCGGGCGGAACCGGCGAAGGTCTTGTCGCGACCGTTGCAATTCTGCCGACGTGAGACGGAAGGCGGCAAACAAAGGTCCGGGATCGTGCGCTATGATGCCTTTCAGCGTTGATCACTCAGCAAACTCATGCCTGGTCTTCCCGCCATCCTGCGTTCGTGCGTCGTCATCCTCGTCTTGCTGGCGGGAATGGCGGGTTGCGCCGCGAACGCGGCGGGAACGCCGGAGGCACGCATCCTCTTCATCAATTCCTACCATCGCGGCTATTCCTGGAGCGACGGCATCGAGGACGCTTTCCGGGCGCGCCTCGCTGCTTCCGGCAGGAAGATCGAGCTTTCCGTCGAGTATCTCGATAGCCGCCGTTTCGCTTACGGCGCGCAGATCGAGCCGTTGGCGCAGGCGATGGCGGTCAAGTACGCCGAATACCCGCCCGACGTGGTGGTGGTCGCCGACAATGCCGCCTTCGATTTCGCGATCCGTCATCGTGCCCGCCTGTTTCCGCAGCAGCCGATCGTTTTCGGGGGCTACAACAATTTCCGCCCGGAGGTGGCCGAGGGGGTTGCCAACATCACTGGGGTGAACGAGGAAATCGCCATTGGCGATGCCGTTGCCATGGCGCTCGGGGTGCATCCGCGGGTGCGCACGCTGGCTTTCGTCGTTTCCACGGCGGACGCCAGCAGCAGGCGGATCGGCGAGGTGGCCGAACAAACGGTGTTTCCCGAGCTGCGCAAGCGCTTCGATGTCGTCGTGCTCAAGGATGCATCGATCGAGGAAGTTCACCGGCGTCTCGCCGCGCTACCCGCCGATAGCCTGTTGTTCCTGATCGGCCAGGTGAGCGACAAGGGGGGCGGCCGCGCCCTGTCGCCGGCCGAGAACGGTAGCCGGATCACCGCCGGCAGTCCGTTTCCCGCCTATACGTTCTGGGACTTCCATCTCAATGCCGGCGCCCTGGGCGGTCACATCATCACGGCCGCCGAGCAGGGGCGGACGATGGCCGGCATGGCGCTACGCATTCTCGACGGGACACCGGCCGACAGCATTCCCGTCGTCATGACCACGCCGACCCAGGATATCTTCGATTATCCGGTGATGCAGCGTTTTGGCGTCAGCGAGGACGATCTGCCAGCCGGCGCCGTGATCATCAATCGGCCCGTTTCGCTCTGGGCAACCTATCGTTGGCAGATTGTCGGCGTGATCGGGCTGCTGGTGCTGGAAACCCTGCTGGTCGGCCTGTTGCTGCACGTCGCCCGTGGCCGCCGCATGGCGATGGCCGCCCTGACCGAGGCCAAGGAGGCGGTGGAGGTGGCCAACGTGGCGAAGAACGCTTTCCTGGCCAACATGAGCCACGAGATGCGGACGCCGCTCAACCACATTCTCGGCATGATTCCCCTGTTGCGGCGCGAACCCTTGTCGGTGAAGCAGTCCGAGCGCCTGGACAAGATCGCGGCGGCCTGCCAGAAGCTGACCGGCAGCATCGCCGCCGTGCTCGAACTGACCCGCCTGGAAGCCAACAAGCTCGAACTGACCGAGCAGCCTTTCGATGCCGCCGCGCTGATTCGCGACGCGGTCGAAGACATCCGGGCCGAGGCCGACGCCAGGCAACTGGCACTGGTCGTCAACGCGGCGCCGATACCGTCCGGGCTGGTCGGCAACCTTGCCTACATCCGGCTGGCGCTGAACAATTACCTGGCCAATGCATTGCGCTTCACGCCGTCGGGCAGCATCACCATCCGGGTCCGCGCGATTGAGCCGCAGGGGGAGACGGGGACGGAGGCGGTGCTGGTGCGCTTCGAGGTCGAAGATACCGGGATCGGCATTGCCGAAGCCGACCAGAAGCGCTTGTTCAACGTCTTCGAGCAGGTCGATAACTCGTCGACGCGCCAGTACGGCGGCCTCGGTGCCGGTCTAGCGATCACCCGCAAGATCGCCCGGATCATGGGCGGCGATGCCGGGTGTACCAGCCATCTCGGCCAGGGCAGCACTTTCTGGTTTGCGGTGGCCTTGAGGAAGGCGGCGGCACCCGCCGCCTGATCCGCCGGCAAAAAAATGGACTGCCGGAGCAGTCCATTCGCTGGCCGGAGAACGGGCCGGATCACTCGATGGCGAGCACCGATTTCGCCTGCTGGCGGAGGACGTATTTCTGGATCTTGCCGGTCGAGGTCTTCGGCAGGACGCCGAAGGCGACCTGCTTCGGCACCTTGAAGCGGGCCAGGTGGCCGCGGCAGTGCTCGATGATGTCGGCCTCGCTGCAGTCGGCACCGGTCTTCAGTTCGATGAAGGCAGCCGGCACTTCGCCCCATTTCTCGTCCGGCTTGGCGACGACGGCGGCGGCGATCACCGCCGGGTGGCGGTAGAGCACGTCCTCGACTTCGAGCGAGGAGATGTTCTCGCCGCCGGAGATGATGATGTCCTTGGAACGGTCCTTGATCTTGACGTAGCCGTCGCTATGGACGACCGCCAGGTCGCCGGTGTGGAACCAGCCGCCGGCGAAGGCTTCCTCGGAGGCCTTTTCGTTCTTCAGGTAGCCCTTCATCACCAGGTTGCCGCGGAACATGATTTCGCCCATCGTCTCGCCGTCCCAGGGCACCGGCTGCAGGGAAACCGGGTCGAGCACGGCGATCGCTTCCTGCATGTGGTAGCGCACGCCCTGGCGGCCGTTGCGGGCGGCCTGCAGGTCGATCGGCAGGCGTTCCCATTCCGGCTGCTTGGCGCAGACCGACGCCGGGCCGTAGGTTTCGGTGAGGCCGTAGACGTGGGTGATGTTGAAGCCCATCTTCTGGGCGCCCTCGATGATCGCCGCCGGGGGCGCGGCGCCGGCGATCAGGCCGTTGACCGTCTGCTCGATGCCGGCCTTGAGTTCGGCCGGGGCGTTGATCAGCATGCCGTAGACGATCGGTGCGCCGCACATGTGGGTCACCTTGTGTTCCTTGATCAGGCCGAAGACCAGCGCCGGATCGACCTTGCGCAGGCAGACGTTGGTGCCGGCATTGGCGGCCAGCGTCCACGGGAAGCACCAGCCGTTGCAGTGGAACATCGGCAGTGTCCACAGATAGACCGAGTGCGGCGGCATGCCCCAGGAAATGATGTTGGAAGCGGCGTTCAGGTAGGCGCCGCGATGGTGATAGACGACGCCCTTCGGGTTACCGGTGGTGCCCGAGGTGTAGTTGAGGGTGATCGGGTCCCATTCGTCGGCCGGCAGTTCCCAGGCGAATTCCGGGTCGCCGTTGCCGATGAAGGCTTCGTAGTCGATCTCGCCGAGCGCTTCGCCGCCGGTGAACTCGGGGTCGAGGCTGTCGATGACCTGCGGCTTCGGTCCTTCGAGCAGGGCCAGGGCGTCCTTGATCACGGGCGAGAATTCCGGGTCGGTGATCAGCACCTTGGCTTCGCCGTGGCTCAGCATGAAGGCGATCGCTTCGGCGTCGAGGCGGGTGTTCAGCGTGTTGAGCACGGCGCCGCTCATCGGCACGCCGAAATGGCATTCGAACATGGCGTTGCTGTTGGGCAGCATCGCCGCCACCGTGTCGCCCTTGCCGATGCCGCGCTGCTGCAGCGCCGAGGCGAGCTGGCGACAGCGCGCGTAGCTGTCCTTCCAGGTGTAGCGCTGCTCGCCCTGGATCACCGAGATTCGCTTCGGGTAGATGAAGGCCGAGCGTTCGAGGAAGGTGAGCGGGGAAAGCGGGATGTAGTTGGCCGGATTCTTGTCGAGGCCATGGGCGTACGGGTTGGTCACGTGCTGTCTCCTGCGTGAGTTGATGGTTGGCAAAAATTAATAATTAGTAAAACGCGATTTATAGCGGAACAGACTCGATTGTTGCAATGCAAAAATTCGGTTAATAAACAACGAATTGTTGCGGTTAATCATTGTGAATTAAATTACGTAAAATGGCGGTCGGTAATGGCTTTGGGAGTGGTTACTACAGTTAGTGGAAATTTCCTTGCTGGCCACTAAATATGGTGTCCGCGCCTTGACGCGGCAATGACGCGAAGCTAGACTTCGCCGCGTTGACGGTTCCCGCAAGGGATCAAAAGGGAATCCGGTGAAAGGTCTGTGACCTTGAATCCGGGGCTGCCCCCGCAACTGTCATCGGCGAGCTTTCTGCCCATCTTTGCCACTGGTTTCGTACCGGGAAGGCGGTGGAAAGCGTTGAGCCGAGAGCCAGGAGACCTGCCGCAACGTCCTTCCAACCAACGATGGGGCGGGGTGTCCCTGGCGAAAGGTATGAGCGTGTCGCAGCCGGTTTTCGTTCGTGAGTCGCAGGTCGCAACGGGTTTTGCCCGCGGCGGCGTTCGTCTTGCCCGGCGCACGCTGTCCCGGTTCTCCGCCCCCCATGCCGGAGAATCGCCGTGTCCGTCAACGTCCTAGCCCGTCTTTCCGATCTTTCCGCCCACAGCACGGCGGCTCTCCAGGTCATCCGCCGCAACGGCGCCGTCGTCGGCTTCAACGCCGAGAAGATCTCGGTGGCCATGACCAAGGCCTTCCTCGCCGTCGAGGGCAGCCAGAGCGCCGTCTCGTCGCGGGTGCGCGAAGTCGTCGCCCAGCTTACCGAGGCCGTCGTCCGCTCGCTGACCCGCCGTCTGCCGGACGGCGGTACGGTGCATATCGAGGACATCCAGGACCAGGTCGAGCTGGCGCTGATGCGCTCCGGCGAACACGACGTTGCCCGCGCCTACGTGCTCTACCGCGAACGCCGCGCCGGCGAGCGCGCCACGCTGGCGGAAGTGCAGGGCGTGCCGCAACTGCACGTGACGGTGGACGGCGAACGCCGGCCGCTCGACGTGGCGGCGCTATTGCGCCGCTGCGAGTCCGCCTGCGCCGGGCTGGGCGAGCAGGTGTCGGCGCGCAGCATCCTCGACCACGCCTTGCGCAACCTCTACGACGGTGTCGCCCTGGCCGACGTCCAGCAGGCGCTGATTCTGGCCGCGCGCACGCTGATCGAGCGCGAACCGGGCTACGACTACGCCACCGCCCGCCTGCTGCTGGCCAGCCTGAACGAAGAGGCGGTCGGCGCCGAGGCGGCGCAAAATCCTGCGGTCGACGCCGGCTATTTCCCGAAATTCATCGCCCGCGGCATCGCCGCCGAACTGCTCGACCCGCGCCTGGCCGATTACGATCTGGAGCGCCTGGCCGCCGCGTTGAAGCCCGAGCGCAACCAGCTGTTCGGCTACCTCGGCCTGCAGACGCTTTACGACCGCTATTTCCTGCACATCGACGGCCGCCGCATCGAAACGCCGCAGCTCTTCTTCATGCGCGTGGCGATGGGCCTGGCCTTGAACGAAATCGACCGCGAAACGCGCGCCATCGAGTTCTACGACCTGATTTCCAGCTTCGACTTCATGTGCTCGACGCCGACCCTGTTCAACAGCGGCACCCTGCATTCGCAACTGTCGTCCTGCTACCTGACCACGGTGGCCGACGACCTCGACGGCATCTACCAATCGATCAAGGAAAACGCGCTGTTGCAGAAGTACGCCGGCGGCCTCGGCAACGACTGGACGCCGGTGCGCGCGCTGGGCAGCCGGATCAAGGGCACCAACGGCCAGAGCCAGGGCGTCATTCCCTTCCTGAAGGTGGTCAACGACACGGCGGTCGCCGTGAACCAGGGCGGCAAGCGCAAGGGCGCCGTCTGCGCCTACCTGGAAACCTGGCACCTGGACATCGAGGAATTCCTCGAACTGCGCAAGAACACCGGCGACGAGCGCCGCCGCACGCACGACATGAACACCGCCAACTGGATTCCCGACCTGTTCATGCAGCGCGTGATCGCCGGTGGCGAGTGGACGCTGTTCTCGCCGGTTGACGTCCCCGACCTGCACGAAAAATCCGGCCGCGCCTTTGTCGAAGCCTATGAAGCCTACGAAGCCAAGGCTGCCGCCGGCCAGTTGAAGCTGCACAAGAAAGTGCCGGCCGTGCAACTGTGGCGCAAGATGCTGACCATGCTGTTCGAGACCGGGCATCCGTGGATAACCTTCAAGGACGCCTGCAACCTGCGCTCGCCGCAGCAGCACGTCGGCGTCGTCCATTCGAGCAACCTGTGCACCGAAATCACGCTGAACACCTCGGATTCGGAAACGGCGGTGTGCAACCTCGGTTCGGTCAATCTGCTGGCGCACCTGAAGGACGGCCAGCTTGACCAGGCAAAGCTCGCCCGCACCGTGCAGACGGCCATGCGCATGCTCGACAACGTCGTCGACATCAACTTCTACGCGACGCCCAAGGCGCGCAACGCCAACCTGCGCCACCGCCCGGTCGGCATGGGCATCATGGGCTTTGCCGATTGCCTGTACCAACTCGGCATCGCCTACGCCTCGCCGCAAGCCGTCGAATTCGCCGACCGCAGCATGGAAGCCGTCTGCTACCAGGCCTACTGGGCGTCGACCGAACTGGCAAAGGAGCGCGGCCGCTACTCCAGCTTCACCGGCAGCCTGTGGGATCGCGGCATCCTGCCGCACGAAAGCATCGCGCTGCTCGAAGCCGGGCGCGGCGAAGCGGTCGAACTCAACCGTGACAGCCGCCTCGACTGGGATGCGCTCAAGCAACGCATCGCCCGCCACGGCATGCGCAACTCCAACTGCGTCGCCATCGCGCCGACCGCGACCATCTCCAACATCGTCGGCGTCTCCGCCAGCATCGAGCCGGCCTACCAGAACCTCTACGTCAAATCCAACCTGTCCGGCGAATTCACCGTGGTCAACGAAGCGCTGGTGCGCGACCTCAAGGCGCTCGACCTGTGGGACGAAGTGATGGTCGCCGACCTCAAGTATTTCGACGGCTCGCTCGCCCGCATCGACCGCGTGCCCGACGAACTCAAAGCCCGCTACGCCACCGCCTTCGAGATCGACCCGGTGTGGCTGATCGAAGCCGCGGCGCGGCGCCAGAAATGGATCGACCAGGCGCAGTCGCTCAACCTCTACCTGGCGCTGCCCTCCGGCAAGAAACTCGACGAAATCTACAAACTGGCCTGGAAGCGCGGCCTCAAGACCACCTACTACCTGCGCACGCTGGGCGCCAGCCAGGCGGAAAAGTCCGGCGGGCGCGACGATGCGGTGGTGCAGGAGGAGGCGCCGAAATTCTGTTCGATTGACAATCCGGAGTGCGAGGCTTGCCAATGAATGCTGCCAAGCTTATTCGACGGATTGCGGCGCAGGCTAACCCGGCGCGCCGGGTTAAGCGAGCGAAGGCGAGCGGCCGTAGCCACAACCTGTCCAGCGAGGCCCGCCAATGAAGACTACCTTCAAAACCTGGCTACCCCTCGCCCTGGCGCTGCTCGCCAATCTCGCCCAGGCGGCCGATTGTCCGCGCATCATCAGCCAGTCGCCCTACATCAGCCGGGCGCTGGACTGGCTGGGGCGGGGCGATTGCATCGTCGGCGTCAG
Source organism: Azonexus sp. MM2026_4 (assembly GCF_055901855.1). Taxonomy (NCBI): domain Bacteria; kingdom Pseudomonadati; phylum Pseudomonadota; class Betaproteobacteria; order Rhodocyclales; family Azonexaceae; genus Azonexus; species Azonexus sp. MM2026_4. The sequence continues at coordinate 44,136 of NZ_CM148380.1, forward strand.
CCGTTACGACCGGCTGCCGCTGGCTCATACCGGCGGCGTCAAGGACCCGGACGCCGCGGCGATGGCCGATCTCGAGCCCGATGTCGTCATCTATTCCGAATGGACCGCCGAGGCAACCGTCGAGTCGGCCACGCCGCCCGGCGCGCGGGCCGTTCGGGTGGGCGGCTTTCGCGGCATGGCGGGGGTCGAGGCCATGTTGCGCGAGGTCGGGCAAGCGGCCGGGGTGGCCGATATCGAGCGCCGCGTCGCGCAGTTTTCCCGCGACTGGCGGCAGGCCGCGGCGCGCGTCGATGGCCGCCAGCGCCGGGTGCTGATCCTGTCCGCCTGCGGCGAGGCGCCGTATTCCTTCGGGCGCGGCAGCACGCTGTTCGAGGTGTTTTCCACCGCCGGCTTCGACGTCGTGGCCGACCACGAGCAGATACGCAATTTCAACCCGCGGACGCCGCAGGGCGATGTCGCGGCCTGGATCAGCGAACGGCGGCCCGATCTGCTCTTCGCGCTACAGGACCACAAGGCAGGCAGTTGCAACCCGGCCATCGCCAGACCCGGCATCCCCATCCTGCCGCTCACCGGCGAGTACTTCACCCATCCCGGCCCGGAACTGCTCAAGGGGCTGGAAGAGCTGCGCCGGACGATGGCCGAGTTCGGCGCTTGAGGTCGAAGGTGGTTTCCAGGGTTAAGCTTGCCGCCTTTTCGTGTCACGAGAGATTGCAATGAAACCTTTGCTCGCCCTTTTGCTGCGTTCGGCGCTTGTTTTGCTGCTGGCGCGGTCCGCCATCGTGCCGGCCGCCGACCTCGACCTGCCGGCCGAACTCGCCGCCAGCGCCGAAGTCCGCCGTGGCGAGCGCGACGGCTTGTGGGAGAAGACGCTGCTCGTGCGCTTTGCCGGCGAGCGGCGGGTGCTGTCGACCAGCGACGGCATGCTCAGCGCCCGCGCGGCGATCAACCATGCCGCCCATCCCTTCCTCTGGCACCGCCTGGGCAGCGACAGCAAGGGCTACGCGCTGGGTGTGCGCGATGCGCTGGCGGCGCAGCTGGAACTGCCGCCGGCCGCCGTCGCGCAGATGTCCACGGCTGCCGACATGGACCACCTCGCCGTCGTCACGCGCTCCCACGGACCGCTGACCGTGACCGTGCTGGCCACCGCCGGCGCGCGCAGCAACGCCATCCGCACCAGCGTCGATGCCGGCGCCTACATCGAAGGTCTGGACGACGAGAAGAAGCCGGCCGGCACCATCAACATCCTGGTGCTGAGCAATATCGAATTGAGCGACGCAGCGCTCGCCCGCGCGCTGATCACCGTCACCGAAGGCAAAACGGCGGCGCTCGAAGACCTCAAGGTGGCGAGCAGCTATACGAAAGAAGTGCAGGCGACCGGCACCGGCACCGACAGCATCATCGTCGTTTCCGGCAACGCCGCGCCGCGCGCCACCTACACCGGCGGCCACAGCCGCATCGGCGAGCTGATCGGCAAGGCCACCTACGCGGCGGTGGTCGAGGCGCTCGGCAAGCAGAACGGCTACTACCTGCCCGGCGCGCGCCGCTATGGCGATGCCCCGGTCGGCCCGGCCAAGCGCGCCAGCGACCTGCGCATCGCGCTGCTCCATCTCGACCCGGTGCCCGGTGACATCGCCGGCAACCGCGCCCGCATCGAAGCCGGCATCCGCGACGCGGTGCGCCACGGCGCCGACTGGGTGGTGACGCCGGAACTGGCCGAAACCGGCTACAACTTCGCCAAACGCATCGGCAGCGACTGGGTGCATCCCTTCCCGAGCAACTGGCTGCACGGCCTCACCGCCGTCGCCCGCGACAACGGCGTCGCGCTCTTCGTCGGCGTTGCCGAGCGCGACCCGACAACCAAGAAACTGCACAACAGCGTCGCCGTCATCGACCGCAGCGGCAAGCTGCTCGGCAGCTACCGCAAGCAGCGCCCGGTCGGCGGCGCCGAAGCCTGGTCGGTGGCCGGCGGGGAAGGGCAGCCTTTCCTGGTCGATGGCCTGCGCGTCGGCACCCTGATCTGCGCCGACGCCTGGCGCCCGGAACCGGCCGCCCAGCTCGCCGCGCGCGGCGCGCAAATCCTGCTCTCGCCGGCCAACTGGCCGCCGGTCGAAGGCATGGGGCCGGGCGACGTCTGGGAAAAACGCTCGCGCCAGACCGGCCTGCCGCTGGTCGTCGTCAATCGCGGCGGCAAGGAACCGGAACTCGACTTCTCGCGCGGCGAGAGCGCCGTCGCCATCGACGGCCGCCGCGTCTTCACCTTCACCGCCGCCGAGGGTGGCATTTTCTACGTGGACTGGGATCGCCACCGGCGCTTCCGGTCCGTCCGCACCGACTGACCACGAGGTTCATGCCATGAATGCTGCCTACCGCTTCGACGACTGGGAAACCCCCGCTGCCGCACCGCAAAATCCTGCGGTCAACGCCAAAATTGCGCCAAAAATCGAGGTCGACCGCAGCATTTTGCCCGCCGCCGCGCTGGCGCCGATCAACGCCGCCGACAAGCGCATCGTCAATGGCAAGGCCGACATCAACCAGCTGGCGCCGTTCAAGTACCCCTGGGCCTGGGAATTTTTCCTCAAGGCCAACCGCAACCACTGGACGCCGCTCGAAATCAGCATGGCGCAGGACGTGCACGACTACCATCACAAACTCAGCCCGGCCGAGCGCCACGTTTTCGAGAACGTGCTCGCCTACCTGACCACCTCCGACATCCTGGCCATGCGCAACATCGGCCTGGCGGTGATGGAAAAGATGAGCGCGCCCGAACTGCAGATCTACCAGGCCCGCCAGGTCTATGAAGAAGCGCTGCACACCTGGACCTACCAGCACTGCATCGAAAGCATCGGCCTCGACCAGCAGGAAATCTACAACCGCTACCGCGTCGTGCCGCAGATCCACGGCAAGATCGCGCTCGCCAACCGCCGGCTGGAAAAGGTGCTGCGTTCCGACTTCGACCTCACCGACCGCGCCAACCTGCACGAATTCGCGCTCTCCTACTTCTTCTTCGCGGTGATCTTCGAAGGCTGCTGGTTCTACAACGGCTTCACGCCCATTTTCGCGCTGCAACGGCGCGGCCTGATGAAAGGCGCCGCCGAGCAACTGCAATACATCATGCGCGACGAAGTCCTGCACTGCGCCTTCGGCATCCGCGTCGTGCGCGAACTGTTGAAGGAAGAGGGCCTGGAACTCGACCCGCAGGCGCTGCGCGAGCTATGGAACGAAGCCGAAGCCGCCGAACGCGCCTACGCCAGCTATATCCTGCGCGACCCCATCCTCGGCTACAACGCCGACCTGCACGTCCAGCAATTCCGCTTCATCGCCAACCGCCGGGCGCGGCAAGTTGGCGTCGAGGAACCGTTCCCTGGCGCCGAGAACGTCCTGCCCTGGCTGGACGAACAGGCCAATCTGAGGAAGGAAAAGAACTTCTTCGAGACGCGGGTGACGGAATACCAGACGGGTGGGGCGTTGGCTTGGGATTGAGGGGGGCGAGGTTTTCTCCTCACCGCGCGATCGCCCGCGACGGATCAGGGTTGCCGGCTATCCGGCAACGACCATAGCCGTGCCCGGTTGATCCGGGCAACGCGGCGGGTATGGCGGGCATCGACGATCTTGAAAGCCTCTGTCCCGGTGTCCGGGAAAACCACGAAAAGCGCTTCCGGGCAGCGGCTCACGGCAGTCGGCGGAAGCTTTTCGGCGAAATCGAGGCGGCTCAGGCGCGACCCGCATTTGCGATAAACAAACCCCTTGAGGTAGGGCGAACCGTAGTTGAAGACAAAGACAAACAGGTCTTTGCTGCAATGGCTGGCGACGATTTCGCCGACCTCGTAGTCGGCGGCGTCCAGATCGCCGAAGGCGGGTATGGTCCGACCGTCGACGACCAGGGTGAGTACGTGGCTCTCGGGGTCCTGGCGCATTTCGATGCTGCTGCCCTGGCGGGCATCGCCCAGCCGGCAACTGCCTTGGAATGGCTCCGCTTCCGCTCGGGCGGTCGAGAATGCAAGGCAGCAAGCGGCCAGTGCCAGCCAGTAGCGGGTGCGGCGGGGGAATTTCATGGGCGATTTTGAGGGGCTGGCGGTTGATGCGGCGCGCCGTTTACGGGATGTGCTGTTTGGAATGTGTTGCCCTCTACGCCCTCACAGGCAGAGAAACCTGCGGCTCCAATGCTTGCAGAACTGCATGTGCCGCAAGAATATCCTGATGTAACTGAGCATGTTTTGGAGCGCTCACGGTTACAACAAGAGCGTAACGGATGGCGGGAGCTCCCGAGGGCGCTTGTCCTCCAGCTTCACGTGCGTTGTAGTGCACATCAAATACTGGCTCAAGCAGGCTGCTCCCGTAATAGCTGTTCTCAGCATGCAGGACCGTTTCCCACTTGCCCAAATCCGCCCTTAGTTCGGCCTCTGTCCGGAACTCTGCTGCCGGGAAAAATGTGGCAGACGAGGCGTTTGCTGCGCCTTCCTTACGCTTGCTGCTATTGGGGCGGAACGTGATCCCCAGACCAGCTTTGGTGTAGGCGCCGGCATCTTGGGGATCAACCGGGCTCGCGTAGCAGAACGTTGCCCTCAAACGAACCTTGCCTTCAAGTTGGAAATTCGGGAGGGGAATGGGCGCTCGCAGAAATTTTCCGGGGCGCAACTCGCCTTGATAAATGATCCTGGCCTCACCTTCCCCGCAGGTGATCAACTGATTAATGTCGGCAGGCACTCGGCCCCAGCCAACATGATGAACATCATGCTCGTCCTTATTTTCGCAGCCGTGGACTAGCAATGCTTTTATGGTCAGCGGGGGGACTGCGTCACCTAGGATGGCGCGGATACCGATCGCGGACCGTAAAGCCAAGGGGGCAGCAAAGCTGGTTCCCAGCGTGGCCGCCAAGTTTGGCCGCTTGCCCGGTGCAGCGACGTGGAAATACTCCTTCGGTGCTCCGCCAAAGGCAACGACATCCGGTTTGCGACGCCCTGGGCTGCGACCAGGGCCTGTTGCACTGTAGCTTGCGCGTTTCCATTCGATGCCGCTTCGGTCGGCCGCACCGACTGACAAGGCATTGACACTATCGGAAGGCACCTGGATACGATTCAGGCTGAGCTTTGCATCGCGTTCGCCATTATTGCCAACTGCCACGGTCATCAAGGTTTCGCCGTCGCTTAAGATGCTATCGATGACCGCTGTCCATGCATGGACATCCTGGTCTTCGATGGGCAGATCAGGGCCCAGGCTGAGGTTGATGAACTGATATTGACGGGAGAGAAGCACTGTTTCGACGTGCCCGAGTGTTCGATATAACTCGTATGGGTCTTCCCCATCGATCTGTGCATCCAATACCCTGTGGTGATCTACTGGGGAATATGGGCGTTCCGCGGACGCTTCCGGTTCGATCGGCCCGAACAGCACGGCAGACGTGACGCCAAGCCCGTGCTCGGTGAAGTCGGCAACGTCGTTCGCATCTTCATCCGCCAGAAAATAGCGGCGAATATAGGGGGCGAGAACATGTTCCGGTGGCAAGCCTCCATCCAGAATGGCGACTTTGGGCTCTCGTGAAAGTGGCTCTCCGCTTGGCAGGGAAAATGGGACGGCCAACGGCATGCTACGGGTAACAGGGCGAGCAGCTCTGAGGTGTGGCATCGGGCGAACTACGCGAGTCAGCGTGAACTGCGAAAGTTGCTCCAAACCGGAGGCCTCGCCTTCAACAGCCACAAAAAGTAACCGGCCGGCCTCAAACTCGAACGCACCATTGACCTCGAACTCACATTCCTTGGCGTAGTCAGCAAACATCGACCGTACATCTGAAGCGTTGCCTTCGGGGGGTAAATGCAAGCCAACCTCGAATACGTGGCCAACAGCGGCTCCCTCGAGATGCAGACGATCCGCCGGAGTCATTGCGGCAAAGGTCTCGATTCGGGCGAACTGTTCTGCGACCGGCATTTGTTCGTTCAGGCTCCGCGCAAATGCAGGGAAATTTGATAGCGCGGCCCGCGTTCCGGCTACGAACAACTCAGTAGTCTCCGCCTCGGGAGGGGCCTTTTTCTGAGTTTGATGACGCGGTTTGATACGACGGGTGCGCGAACCTACTGAAGACAGCCCAACCTGATCGAGCAGTAGTTTCGGGAAGAAGGATTTCGCCAAGTAGGCGGGATGCAATACCAGACGGGCAACTGCCAGATCATCAGCGCATGCTTTCGCGGGCAGGGCCTGAAAGATGGTGTTGGCCACCTCAATCTCTGGAACGATGATTCGCTGTGCTTCCCCAAGCGTGTATGGGTGCGCTTTGTCCCCGGTTTTTTTCTTAGGCGCTTCGATGGGGTAAGTCAGCAACTCGGCACGGCCGATCAGGTATCGCGTGGACATTTATTTGAGCCCCCTGCCTTTGCGGGGAGAAGGCCCCGCGTGTTTGCGAATGGTGTCGCGAGCGACCCCGGTCATCTGGCTAATTTGCATGTGGGTGTGCTGACCGGCCTTGGCCAATTCGATGGCTAGGTTTAGGCGTTCAGCTTTACTGAGTTCTTCCTGGCGCTGATCGATGGCGGAGCTGATCAATTTTTCGATAGGGGCTGTTTGCAACGCATGGCCGCGGCGCAACGCGTTAATACTGCGCTCCACGTCGGAAAGGGACTGCCCCTGAAGGCCTGCAGCAAGAACATCGATCCAGGACTTGAACACATCTTGATCATCACCAAGGAAGCGCTTGATCGCCACACCTATGGATGCAGCATCTGGCGCGTCGAATTTGACGACCATATCGAAGCGCCGCCACAGGGCAGGGTCAACCAGTTCCGGGTGGTTGGTGGCTGCCAACAGCAGACCGCTATTCGGCCATTGATCAACTTCTTGGAGCATGACGGTAACCAAGCGCTTCAGTTCGCCAATGTCAGACTCGTCGCTACGTCGCTTGGCGATCGCGTCGATTTCGTCGAGCAATAGAACTGCAGCATGTTTCTTGGCATGGTCCAAGGCCGCACGAAGGTTGTTTCCGGTCTTGCCGAGCAGGCTGCTCATGACAGCTGTCAGATCAAGTACCCACAAGGGCTTGCCCAAGCTGCTGGCGATCCAGCGTGCCGATAACGTCTTACCGACCCCCGGGGGGCCAACCAGAATGGCGGAACGTGTGGGGTTTATGCCTCGAGCTGCTAACCGTTGGGATTCCTGACGCTCGCGAATAATGGCCCCGATTGCGTCATGAACACTGTTTGGCAGGATTGGGGACGCCAATCCCGCTCGGTCATCGAAGACGCGAATCAATGCCAAGCGAGAGTCACCATCAACCGGTAGTGCTGCTTCGCTGGAGTCGACTACCGGTGCGCCACGTCGGAGTACGGAACTACCTGACGAGCGCGTCTGAGTGGATTTGAGCGATTGATCGAGGCGGGATGCTAGATCGGGGTGGGATTGCCGGTATTTCCTAATCAGGCGCGCCAAAAACAGCCGCGTATCTTCATGAGATTCGCTCGCTGCCAATCGCGCCAAATTGACGAGATCACTTTCGATCCCTGTTGCTTCTTCCTTGCTGTCTTTGTTCACCTGAGCCCGCCGTTGAAACGTGAATGATTTATTTTGGCGAATTTTATGGCGAATTATTTGATTGGGCAATTTTTATATGTGGTCGTTCTCCTGGGCTCCAAAGAATCGGTGGCTGTTGTGTCGCCTATTGCTTTGATTTATTGGCGACTGTTGGGTTGTAGTGGCGGCATCGCATGCGCATCCGATATTTCGCGTAATCCCTCTAGCAAATACTTCACCGCTCCCCAATCAGCGCCGTCCTCAGCAATTCAATGAACGCTGTAGTCCGGCTGGGGATCAGGCGGCGGCCGGGGGTGACGCACCAGAGGGTGACGGAAGGTAGGGACCAGTCCGGCAGGATGCGCTGGAGCAGGCCGCGTTCGATCCAGGAGCGGGCGAGGCGCTCGTCGAGGCCGACGATGCCGAGACCGTGCGCGGCCATTTCGCGTTGCAGGCCGGGGGAGTTGGCGGCGAGCGGGCCGTTGGGCAGGCCTTCCCAGTGTTCGTTGCCGCGCGTCAGATGCCAGGGCTGGGCGCTGCCGTTGCCGCCGATCAGTTGCAGGGCGAGGTGCTGCATCAAGTCGGGCGGCGTCTGCGGTTCGCCGTAGCGCTTGAGGTAGGCCGGGCTGGCGTAGAGGCCACAGCGCATCTCGCAGAGCTGGCGGGCGACCAGCGTGGCGTCGTCGGGCAGCTGGGCGGCGGCGCGGATGGCGAGGTCGAAGCGTTCGGCGAGCAGGTCGACGCGGCGCGGCGACAGATCCAGTTCCAGGCGCACTTCCGGGTAGCGCGTGGCGTAGTCGAGCAGGATGGGCGCCAGGTCGAGTTCGCGGAAGTCGGGCGGCATCGACACGCGCAGCACGCCGCGCGGTGTTCCCTGCCGATATTGGGCGATGGCCGCGGCGGCTTCGGTTTCTTCCTGCAGGCGGCGGGCGTGGTCGAGGATGCGTTCGCCGAATTCGGTGATGCTCAGGCGGCGCGTGCTGCGCGTCAGCAGGCGTTCGCCGAGGCGGCTTTCGAGCGCGCTTAGGCGCCGCGACAGCGTCGATTTGGGCAGGCCGACGCGCTCGGCGGCGCGGGCGAAGCTGCCGCTGTCCACGACGTGGGCGAAGAGGATGAGGTCGTTGGCGTCGAGTTCCATGGCGGCTAATTGTTCCGTTGATGGAACGATGATACCCATTCCGACGGCTTCCGGTGCTGAATTTGCGTCAATAGAATGGGCTCCATGGTGACGGCGCGCTTGATCCGCAAGCCAACGCCGAACCGAACCCAAGCAACCACCTGGAGAAGCCATCATGAAGATCCTGCAAATCAACGCCAGCGCCCGTTCCGCCGGGGCCAATTCCACCCGCCTGGCCGATGCCATCACTGCCCGCCTGCTTGCCCGCAACCCCGGCGCGACGGTCGAGCTGCGCGACCTCGCCGCGCAGCCGCACCCGGTGCTCGACGAGCCGGCGCTGGGCGCCTTGTTTACCCCGGCCGAGCAGCGCACGCCGGAGCAGGCCGCCCGCGTTGCGCTCGACGACGCGCTGATCGCCCAGGTGCAGGCGGTCGATGTGATCGTGCTCGGCGTGCCGATGTACAACTTTGGCGTGCCCGTGCAACTGAAGACCTGGATCGACGCCATCGCCCGCGCCGGCGTCACCTTCCGCTACACCGCCAACGGGCCGGAAGGGCTGCTCAAGGGCAAGAAGGTCTATGTCGCGCTGGCCCGTGGCGGCCTCTACCGCGATACGCCGGCCGATTCGCAGGTGCCTTACCTGAAGAGCGTGCTCGCCTTCCTCGGCATGACCGACGTCGAGTTCATCTACGCCGAAGGCCTGGCGATGGGCGCCGACTCGGCCAGCAGGGCTTTTGCCGAAGCCGCGGCACGGATCGAGGAAGTCGTGGTCTGATTGCTGACCACGCCGCCAATCGCCCCAACACCAATGGAGACTGATGCCATGACTGCAACGCGATCCACCGTCCTGCAAAGCCGCCAAGTAGAGCGCCTGGTGCAGGGCAAGCCGACCTCGGACGGCGCCGGGGTGCGCCTGACCCGCGTGCTGACGCAGAACCTGCAACGCCGGCTCGACCCCTTCCTGATGCTCGACGCCTTCCGCAACGAGAACCCGGAGGACTACATCGGCGGCTTTCCCGATCACCCGCACCGCGGCTTCGAGACTGTCACCTACATGCTCGCCGGGCGCATGCGCCACCACGACAGCGCCGGCAACGCCGGCCTGCTCGGGCCGGGCGGCGCGCAGTGGATGACGGCGGGCAGCGGCCTCATCCATTCCGAACTGCCGGAACAGGAAGAAGGGCTGATGGAAGGCTTCCAGCTCTGGCTCAACCTGCCGGCGCGCGACAAGATGATCGCCCCCAGCTACCGCGACATTCCGCCGGAACAGATTCCCGAGGCGACCACGGCGGCCGGCGTGCGCGTGCGCATCATCGCCGGCAGCAGCCAGGGCGTGGCCGGCGCCGTGCAGCGCGAGGCGACGCAGCCGCTCTACCTGGACGTGCATCTGCCGGCCGGCGGGCGTTTCGAGCAAGCCATCCCGGCCGGGCACAACGCCTTCGTCTATGTCTATCGCGGCAACGTCGAGGTCGGCGGCACGGTGGTAGAGGAACGCCACATGGCCATCCTCGCCAACGACGGTGGCGATGGCGTGGTACTGTCCGCCAACGAAGATGCCCGCGCCCTGATCATCGCCGGCCAGCCGCTGGGCGAGCCCATCGCCCAGTACGGCCCCTTCGTGATGAACACCAGCGCCGAGATCGAACAGACGCTGCGCGACTACCGCGACGGCAAGTTCGAGGCGGCGGTGGTGCAATCCTTGTGAACCATCCAGCGGGGCCGGGGTCGTAAGCCGGTTCCCGCGCCTTACTGAAAGCCCACCAGCATGGACCTCGCCCAGATTTCCGAATCGCTCCAGCGCGACGCCGTCTGGGTGGTCTTCCTCAACGTCCTCGCGCAGCAGGGCGGGCTGCCGGTGCCGGCGGTGCCGACGCTGCTGCTCGCCGGCAGCCTGGCGCTGTCGTCCGGGCAACTGGCGGCCATGCTCGCTGCCGCCAGCATCGCCTCGGTGCTCGCCGATGCGCTCTGGTACCTGGCCGGGCGCAGCTTCGGCTACCGCGTGCTGGCCGGGCTGTGCCGGTTGTCGATCAATCCGGCGTCCTGCGTCAGCCAGACCGAATCGCGTTTTGTCCGCTGGGGGCTGGGCTCGCTGGTGGTCGCCAAGTTCGTGCCGGGGTTTTCCACGGTGGCGCCGCCGATTGCCGGCGCGCTGCGCATGAGCCTGCCCGGCTTCGTCCTCGCTTCCGCCGCCGGTGCCGCCTTGTGGGCTGGTTTGGCGCTGGTCGCCGGCTGGGTGCTGCGCAGCGAGGTGCAGGCGGTGATCGCCGCGCTCGACCGCAACGCTGCCGGCGCGCTGCTCGTCGTCGCCGCCGTGATCGGCCTCTGGCTGGGCTGGAAGCTGTGGCAGAAATACCGCTTCCGCCGCCTGTCGGCAGTGCCGCACATCAGCATCGGCGAACTGCTCGCCGCGCTCGATTCGGAACAGCCGCCGCTCGTCCTCGACCTGCGCGGTGCCATCATGGTCGCCGAAACCGGCCCCATCCCCGGCGCCGTCGTCGCCGAGCACGACCGCCTGTTCGAGGCGGTGGGCGACTGGCCCAGACACCATCCCATAGTCACCCTCTGCCATTGCCCGGAAGACGCCGGCGCCATCCAGGCCGCCAACCGCCTGCTCGACGCCGGCTACCGCTCGGTGCGGCCGCTGCAAGGCGGCTACGACGCTTGGCGGGCGGGCAAGGCTTGCTGAGTCAGAGCTGCGCTCGATCTGGCGTGCTCGCCGTTTGTTGCGTTTGATATTCCCGGCGAAGGTCTGCCGATGCTTGCCTTGCTCCGAGCGAACGCGTTTTGCCCGAAAGCGACCAGCCGCTGCCGGCCGGGCTCGGGCTGCGCTGGAGCAGGATGTTGATGGCCAGCGTCGCGGTCAGCAGGGCGGCGGCGCCCAGGGTATGGAGGACGGCGACGGGCAGCGGCAGCGAGAGCAGGACATTGCCCAGGCCGAGGCCGATCTGCATCACAAGCAGGCCGAGCAGCAGACCGCCCCAGCGCCGCCAGCGGCGATGGCCGGTGCGGATCAGGGAAACGGCCAGCGCGCCGACGATCAGCGCCACCGCCAGCGCGCCCAGGCGATGGCTCCAGTGGATCGCGGTCAGGCTGGCCAGCGGCAGCAACTGGCCGTCCGCGGTCTGGCCGAGTTCGCGGTGCAGGCTGAAGGCATGGTCAAACTCCATCTCCGGCCGCCACTGCCCCTGGCAGGTCGGGAAATCGGCGCAGGCGAGGGCCGCGTAGTTGCTGCTGACCCAACCGCCCAGCGCGATCTGCAGCACGATGAGCAGCAAGGCGCCGCCGGCGAGCAGCCGCAGGGCGGGGCCGGCGGGTGCCTCGCCGTTTGTCGCGCGCCGGGCAAAGAGCATGCCGGCGAGCAGCGAGAGCGTGGCCATGCCGCCGAGCAGATGTAGCGTGACGATGACCGGCTTGAGCAGATAGGTCACGGTCCACATGCCGAGTGCGGCTTGCAGGCAGACGATCAGCAGCAGGACGGTGGGCAGCGCCGGCGACTGCTGTTGGCGGCATTCCCGGCGCCAGGCGAGGACGCACAGCGCCAGCACGAGCAGGCCCAGGCTGCCGGCCAGGTAGCGGTGCAGCATCTCTTTCCAGGCCTTGCCGGTTTCCAGCGGTCGTTCCGGGTAGGCCTGCGCCGCCGCCAGTTGCTCGGCCGGCGCTTCGGGGACGCCCAGCCAGTGGCCATAACAGCCCGGCCAGTCGGGGCAGCCGAGGCCGGCATCTGACAGGCGCACGTAGGCGCCCAGCGCGATGACGGCGAAGGCGAGCAGGGTGGCGAGCAGGAGCAGGCGGTGGAAAAGGTGATGAGACTGGCGCACGACGGATCAGAACAGGCGGTCGATGAACAGGGCGGCGAAGAGCAGGGTCAGGTAGAGGATGGAATAGCGGAAGGTGCGCCGCGCCAGGGCGTCGCTGTAGTTGCGGCAGAGCGCGATGGCGTAGCCGAGGAAGACGAGGTCGAGCAGGCTGATGGCGATCAGGTAGAACGTGCCGCTCATGCCGAGCGAGACCGGGATCATGCTGGCGGCGGCGAGCATCACGGTGTACCAGAGGATGTGTTGGCAGGTGAAGGCGATGCCGTGGGTGACCGGCAGCATGGGCAGGCCGGAGCGGGCGTAGTCGTCGCGCCGGTAGCAGGCCAGCGCCCAGAAGTGGGGCGGCGTCCACAGGAAGATGATGAGGAAGAGGACCAGCGGTTCGGCCGAGACCACGCCGGTCATCGCCGTCCACCCGAGCAGCGGCGGCATGGCGCCGGAGGCGCCGCCGATGACGATGTTCATCGGCGTCGCCGGTTTGAGGAGCAGCGTGTAGATGACGGTGTAGCCGACGAAGGTGGCCAGCGTCAGCCACATGGTCAGGTCGTTGATGTAGGTGTGCAGCAGCCAGAGGCCGACGGCGCCGAGGGCGGTGGCCAGGCTGATCGTTTCCAGCGGCGAGATGTCGCCACGGGCGGTGGCGCGCCAACTGGTGCGCGCCATTTTGGCATCGACCGTGCGCTCGACCAGGCAGTTCATCGCGGCGGCGGCGAAGGAGACCAGCGCAATGCCCAGCGCGGCGACGATGAAACGCAAGAGCGGCGGGAAGTCCGGCGTCGCCAGGCACATCCCGATCATCGCGGTAAACACGATCAGGCTGTTGACCCGCGGCTTGCACAGGTGGCCGAAGGCGGCCAGACGTTGGCCGAGACTCAGGGGGGAGACGGTGGCGGCGGTGTGCATGGCGGTTCTCCTAGCCGGCGTATTTGAGCAGGCGGTCGAGGTCGGCGCGCAGGCCTTGCAGGCTGGCGTCGGGCGGATAGGTCATGATGATCCGGCCTTGCGGATCGACCAGCAGCAGGGGGTCGGCGATGTCGGCCAGGGTGTCCGGCGGCGCGCTGAGCAGCATCAGGTCGGGTTGGCTGGCACGCACGCCGGGCAGCGCGGGGTCGTCGGCATGCCCGGTGAGCAGCGCGCGGCCCAGGCGGCCCATGTTCTTGTAGAGGGCGACGTGGACGCGGCGCATTTCGTCGAGGCGGCGCAGGCAATCGGCGGCGCAGGGGCCGCGGACGTGCAGCACCAGTTGCCATTTTTCGGCGTTTTTTTCGGTTGACCGCAGGATTTCCGCCGGCAGCGGGCGGGGCGGGTTGAGCAGGTGGCCGTGGTGCGTCATCCGCGACGGGTGCCAGCCGCCGAAGTAAAGCGCGGCGGCGATGACGAAGGGCAGGGCGAGCAGGCCGACGATCAGGGCCAGGGTGAGGCGGCCTTGGCGCCGGTTGGGCGGGGTGGGGAGGGCGACGCTGTTCATGGTCGGCGGATCAGGAAATAGCCCCAGATGCCGAGGCTGGCGATGGCAAAACCGAACCATTGCAAGGCGTAGCTGCGGTGGCGGTCGGCGCGTTCGTCCGGGCGCGGCCAGTCGCGCACATAGCCGCCTGCCGCCGTCGGGTCGAGCTGGACGACCAGGCCTTGCAGCGGATAGGGCACGGCCGAGCGGAAGCGTTCGAGGTCGAGGTTCTGCCAGACCGGCGCCCAGCCGCTGGTCGGCTGCGCCGCCAGGTTGAAGAAGCGCTGCGCGGGCAGCACGGCGATGCCGCTCACTTCGATTTCGCCGGCCGGCACCTCGGCCACGGGCTGCTGGCGATGATCGGCCGGCGCCGGCAGCCAGCCGCGATTGACCAGCACATGCATGGTCAACCCGGAAAGCTGCAAGGGGGTGATGACGTGATAGCCGGCTTGCTCCCGATACGGGCGGTTGTCGATCAGCACCTGATGGGCGGCGTCGTAGCTGCCGCGCAGGATGACCCGGCGATGGCGCAGGGCATCGACGTCGGCGGGCGTCGTCGGCATGGCGATGGCGGCGTCGTGGCTGCGGCTGTCGAGTTCGATCTGCAGCGCCGTCTTGCTTTCGGCCTTGCGCCATTGCCACAGGCCGAGGGAAACGAAGGCCGGCAGCAGCAGCGCCAGCAGCAGTCCGCCGAGGATCGCCACCTGCTTGCGGCTGGCCCTTGCCGGCGCGCTCGGGCGGCGCGCATACTGGGCCGTGGCAACTGACCCGGAGGCGTCGTCCATGCTCAGGATTGTGGTGGTTTTGCTGTTGCTTGGCATCGTCGGCAGCCTGTTCTCCGGGCTCTTCCTTCTCTATCGCGATCGCGGCCAGGGCGAACGCACGGTACGCGCGCTGACCCTGCGCATCGGCCTGTCCATCGCGCTCTTCCTGTTGCTGCTCGGCAGTTTCCGGTTTGGCTTCATTCCCGGTTACACCCAATAAACGAAGACAAAAAGGATCAGCCAGACCACGTTGACAAAGTGCCAGTACCAGGCCACCGCCTCGAAGGCGAAGTGGCGCTCGGCGCTGAAGTGGCCGGCCAGGCTGCGCAGCAGGATCACCGCCAGCATGACGGTGCCCAGCGTGACGTGGAAACTGTGGAAGCCGGTGAGCATGAAGAAGGTCGCGCCGTAGGCGCCGGCGCCCATGGTCAGGCCCAGTTCGGTATAGGCGTGGTGGTATTCGTAAGCCTGGAAGCCGAGGAAGATGGCGCCGAGCAGGACCGTCGCCGCCAGCCCGGCGACCAGTTGCCGGCGCCGGTCGCGCAACAGGGCCCAGTGCGCCCAGGTGACGGTGGCGCCGGAACTGAGCAGCAGCGCGGTGTTCAAGGCCGGGATGCCCCAGGCGCCCATCGGCGTGAACGGCGCGCCCTGCGGGCCGCTGGTCGGCCAGGTGCCGGCGAAGTCGGGCCACAGGGTGACGCCGTGCACCGCCATCATCTCGCCCAGGCGCGGCACCGAGATCACCCGCATGTAGAACAGGGCGCCGAAGAACGCGGCAAAGAACATCACCTCGGTGGCGATGAACCAGATCATGCCGTAGCGAAAGGAACGGTCTTCCCAGTCGCGGTAGGCGCCGCTCTGCGATTCGGCGATGACGTGGCCGAACCAGCCGAACAGTACATAGACGATGACCGCCGCGCCGGCCAGCATGACCCACTGGCCGGGGCCGGCGTCGTTCATCGTCTGCACGAAGCCGAGCGCCAGCAGGAACATGCCGGCGGACAGGATCACCGGGTACAGGCTGGGCTGCGGAACGAAGTAGTGCGCGCCGTGGCCGGCGTGGGCTGGAGCGTTTTTCATCTTGCCTCCGCGGTGCGGGTAAGGGTCCGGCGTTGGCCGTCGATGCTGAAAAAGGCGTAGGACAGGGTGATGTGGCGGATGTCGGCGGCGACTTCCTGCTTGACGATGAAGGCCAGCGGCATCTCGCGCGCTTCGCCGGGGCCGAGGGTCTGCTGGGTGAAGCAGAAGCACTCGATCTTGTCGAAATGCTGCGCCGCCTGGCCGGGCGTGACGCTGGGCACGGCCTGGCCGGTGACCGCCCGGTTCGAGGTGTTGCGCACCAGATAGGCGACCTGCTGCAGTTCGCCGGGGTGGATGTCGAGGTGGGTGAGCAGCGGCCGCATCTCCCAGGGCAGGCCGGGCATCACCGTGCCGGTGAATTCGACGCGGATGCTGCGGCCAGTATCGACGGCGGCGGCCGGCGCGGCGCTGGCGCTGAGGCCGCCGACGGTAAAGTCGCGCTCTGGTCCGGCGGTCTTGCCGTTGAAGCCGGTGGCCTCGCAGAGCACGTTGTAGAGCGGCACCAGCGCAAAGGCGAAGGCAAAGGCGCCGGCCACCAGCAACAGCAGACGGCCGATCAGGCGGCGGTGGCTGGCGGGAGCGGCGGGCACCTGTTCCATGGCGCTAACGCGGGATCAACAGCCCGAGCAGGTAGATGGCCAGCACCGCGGCGCCCAGCCACCAGCCGAGGCGGCGTGAGGCGGCGCGGCGTGAGGCCAGGTCGGCCGGGGAAAACGCCGCTGCGTCGGCGGATGGGGGGGCGGGGGGCATCGGCTCTCCGATCTGAAAATTGCCCGGCTTCATTTGATCACCGGCTGGGTTTCCCAACTGTGGTGGGGCGGTGGCGAGGACAACTCCCACTCCAACCCTTCGGCGCCTTCCCAGACGCGGCCATCGACCTTGGGGCC
The DNA here is from genome assembly GCF_055901855.1 of Azonexus sp. MM2026_4. Classification (NCBI taxonomy): domain Bacteria; kingdom Pseudomonadati; phylum Pseudomonadota; class Betaproteobacteria; order Rhodocyclales; family Azonexaceae; genus Azonexus; species Azonexus sp. MM2026_4. The sequence continues at coordinate 60,740 of NZ_CM148380.1, forward strand.
GCCGCGCACGCAGCACCAGATGTTCCAGGCAAAGATCAACTGGCTGAGGCCGAGGATGAAGGCGCCGACCGTCGACATGGCGTTGAACTCGGCGAACTGCAGCGCATAGTCCGGAATGCGCCGGGGCATGCCGGCGAGGCCGAGGAAGAACTGCGGCATGAAGGTCAGGTTGAAGGAAATCACCGTCAGCCAGAAATGCAGCTTGCCGAGCTTTTCGCTGTACATGTGGCCGGTCCATTTCGGCAGCCAGTAATAGACGCCGGTCATCACGCCCATGATGCCGCCGGCGAACAGCGCGTAATGGAAGTGGGCGACGACGAAATAGCTGTGGTGATACTGGGCGTCGGCGGCGACATCGGCGAGGATCAGCCCGGTCAGGCCGGCGATGCCGAACAGGACGATGAAGCCGACGGCGAACAGCATCGGCGTCTCGAAGCTCATCGCGCCCTTCCACATGGTGGCGATCCAGCAGAAGAAGAGCACGGCCAGCGGCAGCGAGATGGCCATGGTGCTGAACATGAAGTAGATCAGCGCCGGCACCGGCAGGCCGGCGGTGAAGAAGTGGTGCGCCCAGACCACCACCGAGAGCAGGCCGATGGCGATGAAACTGTAGACCTGCGCCTTGTAGCCGTAGGTCGGCTTGCGCGAGAAGGTGGCCAGCACATGCGGCATCAGCCCCCACACCGGCAGCAGCAGGATGTACACCTCGGGATGGCCGAAGAACCAGAACAGGTGCTGGAAGAGGATGGGGTCGCCGCCGCCGGCCGCGTCGAAGAAATGGGTGCCGAAATGGCGGTCGGTGAGCAGCATGGTGACCGCGCCGGCCAGCACCGGCAGGGTGGCGATCAGCAAAAAGGCGGTGATCAGCCAGCCCCAGGCGAACAGCGGCAGCTTCATCATGGTCATGCCGGGGGCGCGCATGTTGAAGATGGTGACGATGATGTTGATCGACCCCATGATCGACGAGATGCCCAGGATATGCACGGCGAGGATGGCGAAATCGACGCCCATGCCGCCCTGCACCGAGAGCGGCGCGTAGAAGGTCCAGCCGGTGGCGATGGCGCCGTCGCCGATGCCGAACAGGGCCAGCGTGAACGGCAGGGTGAGCAGGATGGCGGCCGGCGGCAGCAGCCAGAAGCCCCAGTTGTTGAGGCGCGGCAGTGCCATGTCGGGGGCGCCGATCATCAGCGGGATCATCCAGTTGGCGAAGCCGGTGGCAGCCGGCATCAGCGCCGCGAAGATCATCACCAGTGCATGCACGCCGATCAACTGGTTGAAGAACTCGGGTTGCATCAACTGCAGGCCGGGCTGGAACAGTTCGGCGCGCACGGCGAGGATCATCAGCCCGCCGACGAAGAACATGAGCAGCGAGAAGGTCAGGTACATCGTGCCGATGTCCTTGTGGTTGGTCGTCGTCAGCCAGCGCATCAGGCCGCCGGGGTAATGCCCGGCGTCGTGCGGTGTGGGGTGCGTGGTAGTGGCTGTATTCATCGCTCGACTCCTAGTGCAGGGCCTTGATCTGGGCGGGCTGGACCATGTCGCCCTGGTGGTTGCCGAAGCTGTTGCGTTCAAAGGTGATGACGGCGGCCAGTTCGACGTCCGACAGCGTGTTGCGGAAGGCCTGCATGGCGGTGCCCGCCTTGCCGTTCATCACCCGGTTGACGTGGCTATCCGCGGGCGGCTTGCCGTTCATGTCGAACAACGGGCCAGCGATCACCTTGCTGCCGGCCAGCGCCGGGAAGGCCGGGGGCAGGCCCTGGCCCTCGCTCTGGTGGCAGGCGACGCACTGTTTCTCGTACACCTCCTTGCCGGCGGCGATCAGTTCGTCCTTGCTCCAGGTCCGCTCGCTGCTGCCCGCCGCTGCCTTGGCCTCGGTTTTCTTGCTGTCCACCCAGGCCAGGTATTCCGGCTCGGGCACGGCATGCACCACCACCGGCATGAAGCCGTGATCCTTGCCGCACAGCTCGGCGCACTGGCCGCGGTAGATGCCGGGTTTCTCGATTAGTACCCAGGTCTCGCGCAGGAAGCCGGGGATGGCGTCGCGCTTGACGCCGAATTGCGGCACCCACCAAGTATGGATGACATCGGTTGACGTCAGCAGCACGCGCACCTTCTTGCCCACCGGCAGCACCACCGGCTGGTCGACTTCCAGCAGGTAATGCTCGCCCTTGGCCTCGGCATTGGCGATCTGGTCGCGCGGCGTGGCCAGGGTGCTGATGAACTTGATGCCGGCCTCGGGGTATTCGTACTGCCACTTCCACTGCATGCCGGTGACCTTGAGCACCATGTCGGCCCGCGTCTGGGTGTCCTCCATGTTGATCACCGCCTTGACCGCCGGGATGCCCATCAGCACGAAGTCGATGAAAAGCAGGATGGCGAAGGGCACCAGCGCCCAGAACCACTGCAGGGCGCCGCGCGGCCCGGAGAACCTGGCCGCCTGATGACCGACGCTTTTGCGATGGCGGATCATCGAATAGATCATGATCGCGAACACCACGACGAACAGCACGGTGATGATCAGCATGAATTCGTTGTGGATGTTCAGCGTCTCCCGCGCGATCGGCGTGACCGGTTCCGGGAAGTTGAAGTTGTAGGCCGCGTGCACGACACCCGGCAGCAATGCCGGGGCAAGGAGGGCGAGGCGCCCGAGGTGCCAACAAGGAGGGCGCGAAGTCTGGCTTGAAGACGAAATTCCGGCGCAGCGATACGCCGTGTCTCGCAAAAAATGCGCTGTGATCGTCATCCCGGCTCCCCCCTTCTGACAACCTGCTTTGCAATCTGAAGCGATATTGTTTAATTAGTTCCGTATTATTTAATTCAATGACTCCTGCCCCCATGAAGCGCTACCGCTTGTTCCTGCTCAATGTCGCCCTGTTCCTGCTGCTTGGATGCCAGCCGGAACCGGTCAGCTTTCGCAATACCGACATCACCGGCGCCAGCTTCGGCCGGGATTTCTCGCTCACCGATCACCACGGCCAGCCACGCACCCTGGCCGATTTCCGCGGCCGGGCGGTGATCGTCTTCTTTGGCTACACCTCCTGTCCCGACATCTGCCCGACTACCCTGGCCCGACTGGCCGAGGCGATGAAGGAACTCGGGGAAGACAGCAAGCGGGTGCAGGTCCTGTTCATCACCCTGGACCCCGAGCGCGACACGCCGGCGCAACTGAAAACCTATGTTGCCTGGTTCCACCCCGATTTCCTCGGCCTGCGCGGCGAGCCGACGCAGATCCAGGTGCTGACCAGGGAATACCGCGTCTTCGCCAGCCGCCATGCGGTGGAGGGGGCGCTCGGCTACGTCGTCGACCACTCCAGCGGCGCCTACGTTTATGACCCGGCCGGCAGGCTGCGCCTCCACGTGCGCGACCCGAACAGCGTCCAGGACCTGGTGGCGGATTTGCGCGGCTTGTTGCGCTAGTCATGCGCATCGTGCGCAAACTGATTGCGGGCGCTGTGCATGCATCTGGGATGCGGCCAAGGCGACCAAAAGTGCCTACGCCGCCTCGGTCCTGCGCGAGGCTGCAACGCCGAGCTGCGCGTGTAGCAGTTCCGCTTCTTCGCCAACCGTCAGGCGCGCAAAGTCGGGGCCGAGGTGCGCTTTTCCAATGCCGAACACGTCCAGCCCCGACTTGACGAACAGACCAGCCAGAAGACGGAAAGGGACCTCTTCGAGAGCAGGGTTGATGCGGCCTTGAGGTCAAGGTGGATGGCATGCCGAGCGTCCTGGTGTGTATGATGTTTGGGTTTGTGCGGTTGACATAAATTTCCGGTGCTCTTGTATGTCATGGGGAAATGAAGTGCCCTCGTTTTTTCCTGGAGCGTGCTTGCCAATTCATTCCCCCCTTTTCTTTGGAGGCGTGACCTCGTGATACCGTCCGTACTTCGCCTGCCGTTGAATTTCGCGCCCAACCGCCTGCAAGCAGATTTGGCGCATCTGCAATCGCAACAGTGGTTGCCTCATTTCAATACCCGCATCTATGACGGCGACTGGAGCGGCTTGCCCCTGCGCGCTGTGCCAGGTAGCGTCATACCGATGTATTCGGACCCGCAGGCCGAGACCTGGGAAGACACTCCGCTGCTGCAAAGCTGCGACTACTTTCCGGAAGTGTTGGCGACTTTCCAGTGCCCTCTGTTGGCGGTGCGTTTGCTGAGACTGGGCGCGGGCTCAGTCATCAAGGAACACCGCGATCCGATGCTGAGCCCGGAACATGGTGAAGTGCGCATCCATGTCGTGGTGGCGACGAATCCCGATGTGGAGTGTCGTATCGACGGGGTCAGTTATCGTTGGGCAGCCGGCGAATGCTGGTACGGGAACTTTACCTTGCCGCATAGTTTCACCAATCGTGGTACGACCGAACGCTTGCATATCGTGCTCGATTGCAAGCTCAACGATTGGTTGCGCGGCTTGCTTGAGGCCTGAGCAGATGGCCGGAAGCAGCGAAGGGATAATTCAGGCCTTGCGTCGAGTCGTGCATGACGATCCCGTCCGGCAAGCGCGCCTGTTTGCCTTGACCGATGCCAGCGAGTTTGTTGCCGCCGTCCTGCAAATAGCGCAATCCCAAGGGGTCGGGCTACAGGAAGAAGCTGTGTGGCAGGCCATGCGCAGCGGTCGCCGCGCCTGGTCCGACAGAAAGCGGCCATGACGGACATGGACAGGCTCGCCGGTTGGATACCGCTGTTCTTGTCGATGCGCGACGCCAAGGCGCAAGTGGATTGGGGCTACATGGGAGCGGAGCGATTCACCGAGCCGTTCTGTCATGACACATTGGCCAGGCTGGCGGCTCGGCCATTCAACCAGTTGTTGCGCCAGCAGAGCAGTTTGGATCTGTTGCTGGAGCGCGCATCGAGCCATCCCGGCCTGCCGCTGCAAGGTATGGTGTTTCACCTGAGCCGTTGTGGCTCGACGCTGGTGGCGCAATGGCTTTCGGCGCTCACAGATAGCGTGGTGCTGTCCGAGCCGGAAGCTGTGGATACCTTGTTGCAATGGCCTGCCCCGGCGGCGGGGGCGGAAACAATTCGCGCCTTGCTCGCCGCACTGGGTCAGCCGCGCCGCGTTGCTGACCGCCGCCTGTTTCTGAAAACCGATTGCTGGCATACCGCCCACATCGATCGTTTGCTGGCAGCCTATCCCGATACGCCCTGGATTTTTCTCTACCGCGATCCGCTGGAGGTACTGGTATCGCATCAGAGAATGCCAGGCTGGCATCTGGTACCGGGCTCGATGAAAGTCCACGGCCTGCATCCGCCCGATGAACTGATGAGCCAGCCGCTCGGACATGGGGCTTGGGTTCTGTCCGTCATTCTCGAACAGGCCAGGCATGCCATGCAGCATCACGGTAACGGTTTGCTGATCAATTACGACGAATTGCCCGATGCCCTGGAAAACAGACTGGCCGCCCACTTCGGTATCGATCTGGCGAGGCAGGATATGGAGAGCCTGCGCGCGGTAACCGGGCGTAGCGCCAAGCGGGGTTACATGGCTTTTCAACCCGATGGCGCCGACAAACGCGCTGCCGCCGATTCTGCTGTGGTTGAAATGGTGGAACGCTGGCTGATCGAGCCCTATCAATCCCTGGAGAAAATCCGCAAGGAGAAGGGCTCTGCCTGAGGCGGGGTAGAGGGCGTGACGTGGAGAAAATATTCGATCTCATGCCCACGGAACGGGGCCTGTGCCCGCTCCCGTCGCCGGAAAACCGCGGGAACTGTGCTAGCGTAGCGTGGAAGCGTTGGCTCTTGCATCACTTGGCGGGACACGATCCTCAAATCCATCGATAAATAAAGAATACGAAATTGGCATGCGAAATCCCTGATTCTGATTGGGCTCTTGAGTATGGTCTAACCGAAGTTTCTTAAATTGCTAGCGTGTGTCTTGTCCCAATGAGTCCATTTCGTAGTTACCGCATCCATGGTCTGACGCTTCTCTCAGCCTTGGAGCTTCCGGAACTGATCGAGGCGCCGATCGATATCCCGGCGGATGTCCTTGTCGATCTTGGAGAAATTTCCGAGCGATTGCCGTCGATTGCCGATCAAGGTCCGATGTGGCAGGCCGGCGAGGGGCGGTTTCTTCTGGAGGTGCCGGAGGTCGCCCGCTATCTGGTCACAGATGGCAAGCAAGTCCGAATCGACCCCGAGCCTGGCGTGGCGCCCGGCGATATCCGCTTGTATCTGCTCGGCGCGGTGCTGGGGGTTTTGCTGCACCAACGCGGTCTGTTGGCCCTGCATGCCGGCGCTGTCGAGGTGAACGGTCAGGCCGTGGCGTTCGCGGGGAATTCCGGTGCCGGCAAGTCCACCCTGGTGGCACATTTGCGCCAACGTGGTCATCGTCTCATCGGCGACGATCTGCTGGCGATACGTTTGGATCGTGAAGGCCAGCCCTGGGCCCAGCCCAGCTTCGCCCGCATCAAGCTCTGGGCCGACGCCCTGTGCCACATCCGCCACGAACCTGAGCGACTGGTGCGCGATCATTCCCGTCTGGAGAAATTTCATCTGGCGGTGGAGGAGGATCACCGCGACCTGCCCCTGCCTCTGGCACGGGTTTATCTCCTGGAGGAAAACCGCCTCGACGATGGTATCGTCATTGAACCGTTGCGCGGTCTGGATGCCGTCAATGCATTGGCGCAAATTACCTACAGGCCCCAGCATGTCAAGGCGCTGGGGCTGGGGCAGTGGCAATTCCAGCAATGTAGTCGAACCGCGAAGCGCATCCAGGTGCTACGGTTATGCCGCCCAAAATTTCTCGATCGCATGGAAGAGGTATTGGATCGTGTGGCGCTGGCGTGGCGTCAGGATGCCTGAGGATTTGGGGCGACAGCAAGGAATTGACGCCCATTCGCACCATTCATTCGTTCCCTCCTTCCATCTTGCGGATGAACATCCCGACCGAGAGACCACGCAATAATTTGAGTTTGTATTCGCTGATCACCTCCTGCCGGGTCCAGCCCGTCGTGGGCCAATCGTCCAGGGCCTGGCGCATCGATTTCAAATCCAGCAGGCGGGCCGCCGTCGGCGAAGCTTCCAGCCGATCCAGCTCGGCCGCCATTTCCTCCCGCTCCCGGCCTGCAGTCTCATACCAGTCGGCGGATTGCAGCCCCTTGCTGCGGGCGTACAGGATTTCCGGAGGCAGTCGGTCGCCGTATGCACGGTGCAGCAGCCAGCGCATCTGTCCATTGCGCAGGAACTGGTTTTCAGGGATGGCCAGGCAGAATTCCAGCAAGCGTACGTCGGCGGTGGGGTCGCGCTCGACGACGCCGGCCTGGGCCAAGGCGTCGAGATAGCTGTCACCCAGATCAACTCGGTAAAGCACCATGAGACGGGCAGCCCGGCCGTCGTGCCAAGGGCGGTAGCTGAGTCGGAGCTTGCCCTTCTCCGCCCTGGCGCGAATATCCAGGGCATGGGCGATATCGGGATGCAGCGCGGTTTGTCGGAACAGGCCAGAGAGATCGCCTCGGCGCTGCCGACTGAGTCTGGACCAGAGCCATTCGGGCATGAACGGCCCCAGCGATTGGGTCAGGATCGATTTCCAGCTCATGGCGCCTTGTCGCTGCAAGGCGTGGGACTCGCGCAACCAGGTCCAGGGCCGACCTTGCCGTAACAATGCCGGTAATAACATGCGGCCATCGAAAGACAATCCCATATTGCCCCATTGCCCGGTCAGAACGACCCGTGCCCCTCGCGCCTCCGCCTCGTTGCGGATGGCGCTGATCCACAGGGCATTGCTTGGATTGAGCACCGGTCGTGAGCTGTGTTGGGAATGCCGGTCAAGCTCGCTTAAATGCCGCTCGTCGGTACGAATCAGAATGTGATCCATATTCGGGTGGCGTGCCGCCAGAGCGGCGGCGGCGGGGCCTTCGTTGGCGTGGCGCCCCCTGGGGGCGGGGCCGTCGAACCCCTCTCTGGGGACATGTGTGAAGGCCAGCAATTTCTTGTCTCGTGCCGCCAGTATGGGGGCTGCCACGGCACATACGATGCTGCTGTCGAAGCCTGAACTGAGATGCGCCCCTATTTCACCCCGTGCCCGTAGCCGGCAAAGGACAGCGGTTTCCATGTGTTCTCGGAAGGCTTCGACGTAATCCTCGTCTCGCGGCAGCTCAATGCGGCGTTCCGCAGAGAAACGGTGGTAACAGGTCGTACGTACGCTGCCGTTTTGCATGATCAAGCTGTGTCCCGGTTCCAGGCGCTGGATGCCCAGAAAACAACTCGATGGACCAACCCAGGGGATCAGGGCCAGATATTCCGCAAGACGTTCCTCATCCAATTCTCGAGGGATTTGCGGTAGCGCATGCAAGGCCTGGGCAGCGGAGGCGAAGGCGAAAAGTCCGTTGCCCTGATGCCAGTAGAGGGGGCGCATGCCCATCGGGTCACGGGCCAGGAACAGGCATTCCGTCAAGGGTGACCAGACGGCGAAAGCGAAATCCCCCAACAGGTGCCGGGGGGATTCTTCCCCCCAAGTCTCATAGGCGGACAGCACCAGGGCGCTGTCCGCCATGTTCCGTAACTGAGCGGCAGGGATTTGCAGTTTCTGGGCCAGTTCGTCGCGATTGTCCAGGCGTCCGGAAAAGACCAGTACTGGCTTGGTGCCGCCATGGCTCAAGGGCTGACGATCGAAAACGTCTTCCGGAGTTAAACGGCGTAAGGTACAAACCAAGGCAGCTTGATTGCGCCGCCAGGCGCGGCTGACTTCCGGTCGGTAAATTGCCAAGGCTTGTAGCAGACGCTCGGTGTCATCCTGGCTGACAGCGTCCCCTTGTCTCCTGATGATTCCGGCAATTGTGCTCATCGTTGAGGGTCAATGCGTGGGTTTGGTGTGATCGTCGCCGGGCAATATCCACGGCATAATATTGCTTGTGTCGGTCAGCGTTAGGTCGATAGAATCGCTAGCGTAGCATTCTTATTCATCATTCATTCCGGTTTGGAGGTCATCCGTCATGCAAGAGCAAGAAACAGTTGATGTCATGGTTCAAGAAGCCATCGTTGAAGGCCGCAAGGAATGGCAAGCCCCCAAGTTGCGTTCCGCCAGGATTGATCTCAATACCCAACAAAACTTCGACGGTTCTGATGACGGTGGTCTGCTCTCCTGATTCGATACGGCAACGGGGCGCTGCTGGGTGAGCGTTTCTTCTGTTTTTTCGGGGTGGCCAGGATAAGGTGCAAGGATTCCCCCATAAGCCAATTCTTGCACTTGCGTTTCCACGCCTCTACTTGATGTAAAAAAGCCCCGGCCATGGCCGGGGCTTTGTCGTTATCATGCCGGTGGATCAATTGCGAGAAGGCCAGGTTCCTTCCAGAGCGATACAGAAGCGTAGCACCATGTAAGGCTGCATGTTGGCGTGAGGCTGACTACCGCCGGTGACACCGACAGCCTGGGGACTCATATAGACGGGATTGGCCGTGCCATTCGTGTCATAGAGTTCCGTCCCGGCACCATTTTGACGGAAGACCCCCGGATAATTGCCGGTTGGGGCCGCCGTTTCGGTGACTTCACGCTCGAAGGATAGCGTGTGGTTGTGGTTGGCCATTTGGCTCTGGTTCAGGGTGACCGTGTAGTCGCCACCGGTGGAGCCATAGGGTCGGGGAGTGAGCCCCGGACCGCTACCTTGGCCCATCGGCAAGCGCCCCATGAGGTTGGGCAGGTTGAAATTGGTCCTGCCATCCCCTCCGAAGGTGATGCCAACGATGGCGTAGAGTGCTTGGTACTGGGCGAGTGACATCTGCTGCCCGTTACAATCCGCCCAGTTGTAGGGGGGATAGGTGTAGGGGTAAATGTGGACTTCCCCGATGAATGGTTCAGCCATGGTGGTCTCCGTTCAATTCTGGCTCGGATATTCACCCTGCAGCGCCACGATGAAGCTGAGGGCCATGTAGGGCATCATGTTGGCATGGGCTTGGTTGCCTCCCTCCATGCTCAAGGTATCGCTCGGGGCCGCGACGGGTTTGTCGAAAGTCGCCTGGGTCTCGTACAGGGTGTTGCCGGCCCCGACGTTGGCCAAAACGTTGCCATTGGGAGACGGCAAGCTGGCCAGATCGGTATTGGCCATCCAGGCATGGTTGTGCTGGGGCAGATTGGCCGTGAGCACGGTAACGGTTTCTGTGCCGGAAGCGGACCCTATGTTGCGTGGGGTCAACCCAGTACCGGTGCCGAAGTGGATGGGTACCCGGCCGCGCAGATCGGGAAAGCTGAAATTCTGCGCTCCGTCGCCACCGTAGATCGTGCCAAACAGGCTGAAGAGGACTTGGTATTGAGAGATCGGGACTGTCTGCCCGAAACACATCGACCAATTCACCGGCGCGTAGTTGCCCGCGAATAGCCGAATTTCACCTACAAATGCGTCCATGGGAAGTTCCTTTCGTCAGTTGCGGCTGGGGTAATAACCCTGCATGGCGATGCAGAAGTTGATTGCCAGGTAGGGCTGCATGTTGTTGTGGGGAGTGCCTTGCCCCACATTGGAGACCGACTGCTGTCCCATGACCGAAGCGCTGGCGCTGGTATAGGGGGCATAGGCCGTTGCCTTTCCCGATGGCGTTTGCGCCAGATAGAAGGTGGCGTTGGGAACCGCCAGATTGGCCACTTCGTTGGAGGCCTTCACCATGTGGTTGTGAGCCGGCATGGTATCGATGCTGAGGGTTACCGTTTCGGTTCCGGCGGTAGTGCCGCGGGTGCTTAGTTGGCTATATTCCGTGCTGTAATGCATTGGTGCCCGGCCTTGCAGGTTGGGCAGGGCAAAGGTGCTGCTGCCGTCGCCGCCAAAGCTGTTGTACAGCAGGCTGAACAACGCTTGATTTTGATTGACGGGCAAAATTGCCCCGTTGCATAACGACCAGTTGTGGGGAGCGAAGTTGAACCCGAAAGTGCTGATCTGGCCGAGGAATGGATCCGCCATAGCATTTCTCCTGATGAGTTTGGAACGGTGGCGGGGGATGGCAACTCCATCGATAAAACCTCCGCCGGCTGGGTAAACGGCGTGGTGGCATCGACATGGAGGGCGTAATTCCAGTCCTCCACGCAAAACCACGTTCGCCGCGTGAGCCGCGCGCCGCGATAACCTTCTCGGCGATGCCGGAAAAGCCGTCAGCGCATCGTTTTTCATGGTGTGGCAAGGACAGCGACCAAGCGCGTCAATTCTGTACATGCCATGATGCATACCTTACGAGGAGGTTCAGTTGAACACTGCCTGGTAAATCATGGCCGTTTCTTCCCGGCCCACGGGGACCAGAAATATGGCGTGCTCAAACCCCCCTTCTGCGCTGAGCGGGTAAGTCCCCTGTGGTAGCGGCAGTTCGAGCGGGCCTTGGAAAATAAGGTGAAAGGGATCGCGCCCCCCCCTGAAACCACCTTTGCGTTGGTAGGGGGTGACTTCGGTCAGCCGTAACAGGATGCCTCCTTGCTCCAGGGGGAGTTTGAACTCCTTGTCCAGCATGGGAAGAAAATTGTTGATGCCGAGCGCGGTTGGAGCGGTCATGTGTTCCTCCTGTATCGCGGTGATTGCTGGCTTTGTATATGTCATAGTAAGTTATCATAAAATTGTCTGTTCAAAGTTATGTGCAGGGGGCTAAATAATGCTGGCAGGTAATACACCCCTTCCCGATAATCTGGGCATCCGCCCGGCGCGTCCGGAGGACAAGGGATTTATCGAATCCTTGTATCGGTCAACGCGGGACGATCTACGCCTGATCGATGCCGGGACGGATTTCATCGAAGAATTGATCGGTATGCAGCAGCGCGCCCAGGGGCAGGGGTACGGGGAGATGTTCCCGAATGCCATGTATTTCGTGGTGGAATACCTGAACGAGCGCATCGGCCGTATCGTGGTGGACTTCGGTCCGAACGAGATTCGGCTGGTTGATCTGGCTTTCGTTCCTCAGGCACGGGGGCGCGGTTTTGGCGTCACGGTGATCAAGGCGATGCAGTTTGCCGCCGGACAGTCAAGGGCACCATTGACCCTGGCGGTAAACCGGACAAATGTTCGCGCTCGTCAGCTCTATCTCTCTCTCGGCTTTCGTGTCGAGCAAAGCGATGTCATGACAGAGTACATGGCTTGGTATCCGACTGCCGCCTTTATGCAGAATTGAATGGCTTCAGTCGGAGATCGACTCTAGGACATGGGGCTCGTTAACAGCAGCGGGAAATGACATGGGAGCAGTAGCCAGATGATGATCATCGAGTTGGACAGTGTCGTTGTTCAAGGACGGGAACAGATCTGCGCCGAGGTGGATGGCGAGGTGGTAATGATGAGCATCGCCCAAGGCAATTACTACGGTCTGGACAGTATCGGTGGGCGGGTTTGGGAACTCATTGCCGAACCGTGCAGCGTCAGGGGACTGTGCGACCGACTGGTCGTTGAGTTCGCTGTCGATCGGGCCACTTGCGAAGCGGATGTCCTGTGTTTTCTCAACGATATGGCGGCGCAGAAACTGATCGATACGCGGACGGACTGATTCGTGGCCGTTGATCGCCTTGCTGAATTCCGAAGTATCCGTGCTCCCTTGTTTTTCAAATTGGCCTTTCCCGGAGAGCAATTGGTAGCGGCACACCAATTGTTCGATCTGCTGTTCGGGAGGAGCGGTTGTTCGTTGCAGCGGGAAGGTGTTCTTTGCGTCAGCGGATTTTATCCGGGGGGCTCAATCCAGCCATGCGCCCAGACGGTCCGCAAGTATCGATCCCAAGTCATCGACCTTGCGCAGGCTGATTGAATTCCGGTAGTAACGACCAATCTGATGGCCGATACCGATGGCTCGCAGTTGGATGTCGGTGTTTTTTTCCACCCAGGAAATGACTTGCTGTAGATGCTGGTCCAGGTAACTGCGGGGGTTGGCCGTCAGCGTGGCCTTATCCATGGGAGCGCCATCGCTGACGACGATAAGCAGGCGGCGCGCTTCCACCCTTCCTGTCAGGCGCTGGCAGGCCCACCACAGGGCCTCTCCATCGATGTTTTCCTTGAGCAAGTCTTCTTTCAGCATCAATCCCAGGCTGAGTCGCGCACGTCGCCAAGGGGTATCCATGGATTTGTAGACGATGTGGCGCAGCGAGTTGAGGCGACCGGGGCTGGGAGGGCTGCCAGAATGGGCCCAGCGTCTTGCCGGTGTGCCGCCTTCCCAATCTGTCGTGGTGAAACCCAATATTTCTACCTTGATGCCACAGCGTTCCAGCGCGCGGGCCAGGATATCGGCGGAGAGCGCGGCGACGGTGATTGGATGGCCGCGCATGGAGCCCGAGTTGTCAAACAACAGGGTGACGCAGGTTTGGGGGAACACCCCGTCTTCCTCGATCCGGAAGATCTCGGTTCGGTTGGGGTCGGCCACCAGACGGGCCAGACGGCTGGCGTCAAGCAGACCCTCTTCCTGATCCAGAGACCAGTTGCGGCGTTGGCGTGCGAGCAGCAGGCGCTGCAACCTGTGGGCAAGCCGGGTTACCAGTCCGCGATAGGGCAGCAGTTCCCCATCGAGACGCAGACGCAAACGATTCAGTTCTGCAGCGTCGACGAGATCGCGGGCATGTACCACACGGTCATGGGACGAGTCGTAAATGTGGTAGTCGCGCATCAGAACCTCGGGTAGAGGTGGCGGTGCGGTGCCGGGGATGCTGTCCCGGGTCGGCTCGGCGACCTGCGGCTCGCCGTCTGAATCTTCCTCATTGCCTTCAGTCTGGCTGTTTTCCCCGGAAAAACCGTCGTCTGTTTCAGGGACGGATTTCGGGGCAGGCTCGGCCGGATCCAAGCTGGAAGAAGCAGGGAAGTTTGTTCCCAGCGCCTGGGCCAGCGCGCTGGCCTGACTACCGTATTCGATCGGGTTGTCGATATGCCGGGCGAGAAGGGCTAATGCGTTGGCGATATTCTCAGGGCAACTTGTTGATTGTCCGAGAAAAACGCTATAGGCCCAGGCCCGCAAGCGATCTCGCGGGTTTGCCGAAACCGCCGGACGCAAGGCCAGATTGCTGGCAATGCCGGGCAGCCAGCGCGCCCCCTCTGCCTCGGCACGAGCCTCTTCGAGAGCATCGAACAGGTTGCCAGCCAGTGCTTTCGGTCGGTATTGCCGAGCCATCTCGGGCAGTCGATAGCGGACGTGGCAAGCGGCGGCATCGGCGCTGCCACGTAGGGTACTTTCGTTGCCGACCAACATCAGGTCGGGTTGCTCCGCCAAGGTACGCGCACAGGCCGCGTTGAGTGCCTGCTGTCTTGCCTCAGTAGAAGCTGGCGTTTCCCGGCTCAAGAGGGAGTTCCTGGTCAAAACAGCGTTGGAAGTATTCGGCGACCAGTGGTTTTTCAGCGTCGTCGCACTTGTTCAGGAAAGTGAGCCGGAAAGCAGTGCTCAGATCGCCAAAAATTCGGGTGTTTTCGGCCCAGCTGATTACCGTGCGGGGAGACATCACCGTCGACAACTCGCCATGCATGAAACTGGTACGGGTCAGGTCTGCCAGGGAGACCATGGCCGAGACCTGTGCACGAATTTCCGGCGTGGCGTGCTCCGGCATCCTGGACAAGACGATTTCCACCTCCTTGTCGTGGGCAAGGTAATTGAGCGTGGCGACGATGTGCCAGCGGTCGAGCTGGCCTTGATTGATCGGTTGGGTGCCGTGGTAGAGTCCGCTGACATCGCCAAGACCGACGGTGTTGGCGGTAGCAAAGAGGCGGAAGGCAGGATGCGGGGTAATGACGCGGTTCTGGTCCAGCAGGGTGAGTTTTCCCTCCACCTCAAGCACGCGCTGGATGACGAACATCACGTCTGGTCAACCCGCGTCATATTCGTCGAAGATCAACGCGGTAGGGTGCTGCAAGGCCCAGGTAAGGATGCCGGGGCGGAACTCGGTGATCTGCTGGCCGTCGCTGACGACGATGGCGTCCTTGCCGACCAGGTCCATGCGCGATACGTGGCTATCCAGGTTGATCCGGACGCACGGCCAGTTGAGCTGTGCCGCGACTTGCTCTATATGGCTGGATTTGCCAGTGCCGTGGTAGCCCTGCAGCATGACTCGCCGGTTGTGGGTAAAGCCGGCAAGAATGGCCAGCGTGGTTTCCGGATCGAATCGATAGCAGTCATCGCGCAGGGGAACGTGTTCAGATGTGGTGGAAAAGGCCGGAACTCTGAGGTCGGAATCAATCCCGAATGTGTCGCGGACAGACAGGGTGGTGTCGGGGCCCAGCCGATGGGGGGCGACTGGTGCGTCTGTGGAAATGTTCATGGAGTGATTTGCGTCGGGGTCGATGTGCTGCTTGCCATTATGCGCAGCAGGAGGCGATGCGCTCGTTCTTTGCCTTGCCTTGTGCATAATTCTGTAACCGGAGAGCGCAAGCTTGCGATAAATTCTCCTGGCGCGCAATGCTGTCAAGACGTCTGGGCAAACAATTCAGCCTTCGTCACAGGATCGTCTCCCGAGCGGTGGTGAAGGAGACAATCGGAAAGTCATGGAATCCGATCTGGCTGGAGTGTCAATCAGACGCTCACGACCACTCGCTGACGGTTGGATTATCGTCGACTTCGGCAAAAGAAATTGCCGGCAGTGGTGTAAGAATCCGCCGGCTGGCGCGACCAATGGAAACTACTCCGCCGTGGCCCGGTCCACGGAGAGGCGGAAGGCAATCCCGCCGCCATCGGTTGCCGCTGTACGGAAGGTTTCGTCATGATTTCGCAAACACTTGTCTTCAACGGCATCACTTTTGCGCTGGCCGCCGCGCTGCTGGTCGGCGCCTGTGGCGATGCCACCTCTGCCGCCCAGGCGGTGAAGCCGAAAATGCCGGCGGTGACCGAGAGCATCGTCCTCGGCATGGGTTGTTTCTGGGGCGCCGAGAAGCGCATGGCGGCGCTGCCCGGCGTCGTCGATGTCGAGAGCGGTTACGCCAACGGCGAGGTCGATGGCACTTACGACGCCGTGCTGGCGCAGGAAAAGTTGCGCCAGTGGGGGCGCTCGGACAAGCGCAACCACGCCGAAGTGGTCAAGGTGACCTTCGATCCAGCCAAGACCAATCTTGAGAAGGTGCTGATCCAGTTCTGGGAAAGTCACGATCCGACGCAGGGCGACCGTCAGGGCAACGACGTCGGCAGCAACTACCGCAGCGCGGTCTATACGCAGAACGACGCCCAGCAGGCGCTGGCGCTGAAGACGCGCGACGTCTACCAAAAGGCGCTGCAGGCCGCCGGGCGCGGGGCGATCACCACCGAAATCGCGTCGTTGAAGAAGTATTTCAGCGCCGAGGAATACCACCAGGACTACCTGGCCAAGAACCCGAACGGTTACTGCGGGCTGGGCGGTACCGGCGTCAAGTATCCGCAGGCCGGTGTTGCCGCGACGACGCCAATGCCGGCGGCCGCCGCCCAGGCGCCCCGGCTGGACGCGGCGAAGCTCGATTTCCAGCGCCAACTGATCGTCTTCGAAGCCGAGGATTGCGCCTATTGCCGCAAGTTCAAGGCCGAAGTGCTCGACCGCTGGCAGTCGCCGGTCGCCATCGCCCGCACGCTCAACCCGCAGCCGCCGGCCGGCTGGGCGCTGGAGAAGGCCTTGTTCGCGACGCCGACCATCGTCCTCTTCGAGAAGGGCAAGGAAGTGTCGCGCTACACCGGCTACAACGGCGACCAGGAGCGTTTCTGGAAATGGCTGGGTTTCCACCTGCTGACGCCGGCGCAGCAGAAGATCGCCTTCGAGCAGGGGACCGAGTATCCGGGTACCGGTTCGCATCTGGATGAGAAGCGGCCCGGTACCTTCGTCGATCCGATCTCCGGCGCCGCGCTGTTCCGCAGCGACACCAAGTTCGACAGCGGCACCGGCTGGCCCAGCTTCTTCAATCCGCTGCCCGGCGCGTTGAGCGAGCATGTCGATGTCAGCCACGGCATGCGCCGGGTCGAGGTGCGCAGCGCCAGCTCCGGCATCCACCTCGGCCACGTCTTCGACGACGGTCCGCCGCCGACCGGCAAGCGCTACTGCATCAACGGCAACGTGTTGAAGTTCGTGCCGGACCAGGGCAAGCAAGCGGGCAAGTAGGCGGGCAAGCAGGCGGGCAGCCGCGAGCCGTTAGAATGGGCGGCTCCGCAATCCCGGTCCGCGCATGAACCTCGTCATCGTCAGTCCCTACCTCGGCGACGCCAACAACGGCAACTGGCGCACCGCCCGTCGCTGGCAGCGTCTGCTGGCCGGAGCGGGGCGCGTGCGCATCGTCCGCGACTGGCCGGATGCCGGGGCGGCCGAAGACCAGGCGATGATCGCCCTGCATGCCCGCCGCTCGGCGCCAGCCATCGCTGCCTGGCATGCCCGGCACGGCAGCCGCGGTCTGGCCGTGGTGCTGACCGGCACCGACCTGCACCGCGACATCGCCGTCGATGCTTCAGCCGTCGCCTCGCTGCACGCCGCACAGGCGCTGGTCGTCCTGCACGAATGCGGCATCGCCAGCCTGCCGGCCGAGCTGCGCGGGCGGGCGCGGGTCATCCTGCAGTCGGCGCCGGCCCGGCGGACACCGGTGAAGACCGCGCGCCATCTCAATGTCGTCGCGGTCGGCCATCTGCGCCCGGAAAAATCGCCGGCAACACTGTTCGCCGCCGCCCGCCTGCTAGCCGGCCAGCCCGACATCCGCATCCGCCACCTCGGCGGCGTCCTCGATCCGGCGCTCGGCGCTGCCGCCGCGGCGACCATGGCCGATTGCCCCGCCTACCGCTGGCTCGGCGCGCAGCCGCATGGCGTGGCCAGGCGGGCGATCCAGCGGGCGCATTTGCTGGTCCATCCGAGCTTGATGGAGGGCGGCGCCAACGTCGTCATCGAAGCCATCACCTGCGGCACGCCGGTGCTGGCTTCGGCGGTGGACGGCAACATCGGCCTGCTCGGCGTCGACTATCCGGGCTATTTTCCCTGCGGCGACAGCGGCGCGCTGGCCGAACGCCTGCGCCAACTGCGGCGCAGCCAGGGGGCCGCCGACGGCTTGCTGGCTCGCCTGCAGGCGGCGGTGGCGGCGCGGGCCGAACTTTTCCAGCCGCGGCGCGAACGGGCGGCGCTGCACGAACTGCTCCGGCAACTCGCTGTTTGATGCCAGAGGTATACATCGGTCGTCGCCGGTGGAACAATGCTGCGCTAATCCCATTTCCCTGAGCGCCGATGGATATCGTCATACTCGACGGCAGTGCCGCCAATCACCCGGTCAGCCAGCAACTGCGGCAACTGGCCGCGGCCCGCGGCCTCTCGGTCAGCCACTTTTCCCTGGCCGGCATCAACCTGGCGCCATGCACCGGCGATTTCGAATGCTGGACGCGCACGCCGGGCGTCTGCCGGACCCGCGACGAAGCGCAGGAGATTCTGCGCGCGGTGCGCGAAGCCGCTCTGGTCGTCTTCCTGTCGCCGGTCGTTTTCGGCGGCTATAGCGGCGACCTGAAGAAAGCCGTCGATCGCCTGCTCGGCCTGATCCATCCCTTCTTCAACGAGCGCGACGGCCTGACCCGGCATCGGCCGCGCTACCCCGATTACCCGCCGATGCTCTTCCTCGGCATCAGCGACCGCGCCGATGACGAGACCTCGGCGACTTTCCGCGAGTACGCCGGCGGCAACGCGATCAACCTGCTGGCTTCGCGCTACGTCTGTCGCATCGTTTCGCAGCAGGCCGAGCGCTGGCGGGAAGATTTGGCGGCGGCGCTGGAATGCGCGCTGGCGGCCGATGCCGGCGACGCCTTCCCGAAGCCGGCAGCCGATGCGCTCGACGCGGTTTGCCGCGCCGATGCCGGGCCGCCGACGGCAGCGCCAGCGACGGCAGCGATCCTGATCGGCAGCGCCCGTCCCAAGGGGAGCAGCACTTCGGAATCGCTGGCGCGCGGACTGGCCGAGGCGCTGGAGCAGGCGGGCACCCGTTGCACGCTGGTGCACGTGCAGGCTTTCATCAAGCCCGGCGCCGCCGCCGAGCGGGCGTTGGCGACGATGCTGGCGGCCGATCTGCTGGTCGTCTCGGCACCGCTTTACGTCGATGGTCTGCCTTACCTGGCGACGCGGGCGCTCGAGCGTCTCGGCCGGCAACTCACTGGTGCTGCCGGGGCACCGCGACGGCTGGTCGGCATCCTCAATTGCGGCTATCCGGAAGCTGTCCACAACCGCAGCGCACTGCGCCAGTTACGGCATTTTGCCGCGCAGCACGGACTGGCCTGGGCGGGCGGCCTGGCGCTCGGCGGTGGCGAGATGATCCACGGCCGGCCGCTCGACGATCACGCCCTGCTGCTGCGGCGGCCGATCCGCGCCCTGCGCCTGGCCGGTACGGCGCTGGGCGCCGGTCTGCCGGTTCCCGGGCCGGCGATCCGCCTGATGGCCCGGCCGCTCGTGCCGGCCGGCCTGTTCCGTCAACTGGCGGCGATCCGCTGGATCAAGGAGGCGCACGACAACCATCTGCCGCGCAAGGCGCTCGACCTCCGGCCGCATCCCGGGCGTTCCTGAGTCAGGCCTGGTTTGTCGCGTAAGCGACACCACCGGTCAGGCAGGCGTAGGTCGCGGGCAGGGCGCCGGGCAGCGACCAGCCGAACAGCAGTTCCTCGGCGTCGGCAACGCTGGCGCCGGAGCAGAAGATCTGTTCGGACAGGTGGGCGAAGGCGGCCAGCCGGATCCAGAACAGGGTTTCTTCGGTCAGTCGGGGGGCCATGATTTTCTCCCGTGATGTGACGTTTGACATCACGCAACATCCGTTCCACCGGGAAGAAACGCCGCCGGCGGGGAGGCCTGGCGGCGTTCAGGCACAGCCGGGGTGCGGCGCCGCTTCACAACGGTGCGCCTCTACCGGGTTGGATCAGACATTTGCCGCAAGGTTCTCGCGGTTGCCGGCGAGCGCCGAAACCATCATCGGCAGTTTGATTTCCAGCATGCTGAGGACGACTTCGGCTTCGTGGATCTCGCTGCGCCGCAGCGCCTGTTCGATGCGTTCGGCGAGGTAGCGGATTTCGCCGGCACCGAGGTTGGCGGCGGAACCCTTGAGGGCGTGGGCGAGATGTTCGCCTTCGCGGATCTGCCCGCTGTGGATCAGTTCGCGCAGGCGGCTGGCGTCGTCGGCGTGGGTGGCAATGAAGAGTTCGATGACCCGCCGGTAGGTGGCGAGCTTGCCGTGCACGGCGCGCAACCCGGCGTTGACGTTGAGGCCATCGATGCCGGCGAGCATCTGCTTGAGGCGGGCGATCTGGTCCTGGACTTCGGGGTCGGTGGCGCTGCGTTCGGCCGGGGCGGCCAGCGGTTGCGCCGGCAGCCAGCGCAGCATGGTGCTGTAGAGCTGGTCGGGATCGACCGGCTTCGCGACGTGGTCGGCCATGCCGGCGTTGAGGCAGGCCTGGCGGTCCTCGGCGAAGGCGTTGGCGGTCATCGCCAGGATCGGCGTTTCGCCGGCGCCGGGCAGGCGGCGGATCTGGATGGTGGCGGCGATACCGTCGAGACGCGGCATCTGCATGTCCATCAGGATCAGGTCGTAGGTGTTTTTCCTAGCCAGTTCGACGGCGGCCAGGCCGTCTTCGGCGAGGTTGACGGCGAGGCCGACTTCGCGCAGCAGTTCGATGGCGACTTCCTGATTGATCGGGTTGTCTTCCGCCAGCAACACCCGGCGGCCCTGGAAGCGGCTGAGGTCGAGCGCGCTGGCCGGCAGGTTCTGGGTGGCCGGTTCGCCGCTCAGCGATTCGAGGATCGCGTCGTGCAGCGTCGAGGGCGTGACCGGCTTGCTCAGGCAGAGGCGGATGCCGGCGTCGCGCAGTTGATCGGCGGGCTCGTCGCGGCCGTAGGCGGTGACCAGGATCATCACCGGCGTGTGCGGCAGGTGCAGGGCCTGGATCTGCCGCGCCGTCTCGATGCCGTCGAGGCCGGGCATCTTCCAGTCGAGCAGGATGAGGTCGAACGGCTGGCCGCGCTGGGCGGCGGCGGCGGCCTGCTGGATCGCCTGCTGGCCGGCGGCGACACTGGCGCTCTGCGCCTGCAGCATGACCAGCATGTCGACCAGGGCGTCGCGCGCTTCATCGAGGTCGTCGACGACGAGGACGCGCAGGCGGCGGTCGATGCGCCGGCCCGATTGGGTTTCCGGGGCCTGGCTGCTGGCCGGCTGCAAGGAAATTTCGGCCCAGAAAGTGCTGCCCTGGCCCGGCGTGCTGGTCACGCCGACGCGGCCGCCCATCAGTTCGGCGAGGCGCCGGGAAATGGCGAGGCCGAGACCGGTGCCGCCGAAGTTGCGGGTGGTCGACAGGTCGGCCTGCTCGAAGGGCTGGAACAGGCGCGACTGCTGTTCCGGGGTGATGCCGATGCCGGTATCGCTGATCTCGAAGCGGATGCGGATTGCTTCCGTCGGCGGGCCGTCGATCTTGCGCGCGCGCAGGCTGACGACGCCGCGCTCGGTGAACTTGACCGCGTTGTTGGCGAAGTTGAGCAGGATCTGGCCGAGCCGCATGCGGTCGCCGCAGAGCATCATCGGCAGCGCCGGATCGATGCGGGTGACGACTTCCAGGTTCTTGTCCGCCGCCTTGTCGCCGATCAGCACGTGGATGCTGCGGAACAGGCCATCGAGGTCGAAGTCGGTGTTTTCCAGGGCGAGCTTGCCGGACTCGATCTTCGAGAAATCGAGGATGTCGTTGATGATGCCCAGGAGGTGCTGGGCGGCGTCGCCGATCTTGTCGAGATGCTCGAACTGCCGCGGCAGCACGGAGTCGCGCCGCATCAGGTGGGTGAGCCCGAGGATGGCGTTCATCGGCGTCCGGATTTCGTGCGACATGTTGGCCAGGAAGGCGCTCTTCGCCCGGTTGGCGGTTTCGGCGGCGAGCCTGGCCTGGTTGACTTCGGCGGTCCGCTGTTCAACCAGGCTTTCCAGGTTCTGCTGGTATTCCCGCAGTTGTATTTCGGCTTGATGGCGGTCGAGCAGGGCCTGCCGGAAATCGAGGACGGCCGCCGCCAGCGGTGCGATTTCACCGTGCTTGCGGCGCGCCAGACGTTCGATCTCGGGCAGTGGCGCCGGCGTTTCGCGGCTGGCGGCGAGGGCCATCATGCCTTCGGCGAGCAAGGACATCCGGCGACTGAAGAAATTGGCGATCAGCAGCGCCAGCGCCAGCATGCCCAGCATGCCGATGATGACGGTCAGGCGGACGCTGGCGAAATGCCCGGCAAAGGCGGTGGTCGCCGCTGCGCTGCGCGTTTCGACCCGCTTGCCGAGGAGCAGGGCGAGGTGGTGGGCGTGTTCGGCAAAGGCGATGAAATGGGCGCGCGCCTGGTCGATGTGGCGGCTGGCGGTGCCGGGATCGATGGCGGCGATGTCGGAAGCCATCACGACGTAGTTGCGGTAGCCCAGAAAGTCGTCGATCAGAGCCTGCGCTTCCCGTTCCGGTATCACCTGCCGCCGCGTGCGTTCGACGAGGCCGGTGACGCGGCGGTCCAGTACCGCCATCTGGTCGACCAGACTGACATGGCTGCGGTAGAGCCCCGCTTCGTCGAGTTTGCCGTCGCGGGCGAGGCCCAGGGTTTCGCTGACCTTGAGCTGTTCGGTGGCCAGTGTTTCGCTGAGCGCGGTGGCTTCGTTGAGCAGGGCAAGCAGCTCGCGCTGTTCGGTGCTGGCGTCGGCCTGCTGCTGCTTCAGGCTGTACACCGTGCTCAGGTTGAAGATCATCGCGCTGCCGCCGACCAGCAACAGCGGCAACAGAATGATCAGGGTCAGGGTGCGCCGGCCGCGGTGGCGGAGAAAGTTCTCCATCAGCGCGTCACTTGAGCAGGCCGGGCCAGTCGGCCGGGTGGATGCTGGCGGCGTATTCGTAACCGGCGCCGCCGGTCTGCCGGAAGACGACGATGGTGCCTTCGGGTTTGACGAAGAAACCGATCAGGTCGTCGAGATTGGGCGCGTGGGCGATGATCAGCGTGTTGCCGCCGGGCTTCACCGGTTCGGCGAGCAGCTTCTTCAGCGCGACGATCCGCGGCTGCTTCTGCTCGCTGGTCATGTTGGCCGAATACATCAGCGGTTCTTTGACCTCGAATTGCTCGCCGATCGCCAGTTGCGCCGATTCCCGGGTGCGGCACATCGGGCTGACCAGCACGCGGTTGAGCGGCAACTTTGCCGTGCGCAGGTGGCTGCCGATGTCGCGCATCAGCTGGCGGCCGGCGTCGGAGAGCAGGCGCTGGGTCGAGCAGTCGCTGAGGTCCACCGCCGGAAAGCGGTCGGCGCGGTTGTTGTCGGTATTGCCGTGGCGCATGTAGAGCACGAAACCGCCGCTGCGGATCTGCTCGAAGAGTTCGCGGGTGATCGGCTTTTCGACGAAGGTCGGGGCATCGCCGGCGACGACGGACAGCGAGAACAGCATGCCGGCCAATAGGCAAGCCAGTGTTTTCATGAAATTGCCTCCGCGGGGTTTTTTGTAAAGTTTTGTAGATTAAAGCACAGCGGATGCTCGTATGCGAGAGGTTTATGCAATTGTGCTGATGCGTGCCGGCGCGACGTTCAGGTGCCGCAGAAAGTCCGGTAGCTATCGGTGAAGGCGGCGGGCGCCGGGGTGGCGTAGGCGGCGGCTTCGGGGCGGGCGTCGAACGGGTTGCGGACGACGTCGAGCAGGCGCTCGAAGGGGGCGAAATCGTTGCCATCGACGGCGGCGTCGAGGGCGGCTTCGACCTGGTGGTTGCGCGCGATGTACAGCGGGTTGGCGGTCCGCATCGCCGCCAGCAGCGCTGGCGGGCGTTGCGGCTGGCGGGCCTGCCAGCGGGCGAGCCAGGTTGCGAAGCGCGCTTCGCCGGCGATCCGTTCGGCGGTGCCGTCGGCGGCCAGCGCGTAAAGTGCCCGGAAGGCGAGCGTGAAATCGTCCCGGCCGGCTTCCAGCAGGGCGAGGAAATCCTCGATCAGGCGGCGGTCATCGGCGGCGTCACCGCTCTCGTCGATCCCCAGCTTGGCCCGGAAGACGTCCAGCCATTCGGCGGCGTGGTGGCCCGGGAAGGCCTCGATGATGTCCGTGGCAATGGCGACGGCGCGCTCGGGCTCGGCGTCGAGCAGCGGCAGCAGGGTTTCGGCGAAGCGGGCGAGATTCCACTGGGCGATCGTTCCCTGGCGGCCGTAGGCGTAGCGGCCCTGGCGGTCGATCGAACTGAACACGGCGGCCGGGTCGTAGGCTTCGAGAAAGGCGCAGGGGCCGTAATCGATCGTCTCGCCGGAGATCGTCATGTTGTCGGTGTTCATCACGCCGTGGATGAAGCCGACGCCGAGCCAGCGCGCGACCAGTTCCGCCTGCCGTTCGGCGACCGCCTGCAGCAGGTCGCGGTAGGGTTGGCCGCTGCTTTCCCGGGGCCCGCCATGGCGGGCGATCACGTAATCGGCCAGGCGCCGGACCGCTGCTTCGCCGAGATGCTGGGCCAGGAATTCGAAGGTGCCGACCCGGACGTGGCTGGCGGCGATGCGGGTCAGCACGGCGCCGGGCAGCGCCCGTTCGCGGCGCACCGGGTCACCGGTGGCGACGACGGCGAGGGCGCGCGTCGTGGCAATGGCCAGGGCGTGCATCGCCTCGCCGATCAGCGCCTCGCGCAGCGCCGGGCCGAGCGCGCACTTGCCGTCACCGCTGCGCGAGAACGGCGTGCGGCCGGAACCCTTGAAGGCGATGTCGCGCCGGCGTCCCTCGCGGTCGATGACTTCGCCGAGCAGCAAGGCGCGGCCGTCGCCCAGTTGCGGCGAGAAACCGCCGAACTGGTGGCCGGCGTAAGCCTGGGCGACCGGTTCGGCGCCTTGCGGGACGCGGTTGCCGACCAGTGCGGCGACGCCATCGGCCGCCATCAGCGCGGCCGGGTCGGCACCCAGTTCGCGTGCCAGCGCATGGTTCAGATAGCGCAGCGTCGGCTGCGAGGCGGCTGCCGGCTCCCAGCGGACGCAGAAATCGGAAAGTTCGCGGGCGTAGCTGTTGTCGAAAGTGAACAGGTCGGGCATGGATGGCATCCGGAAAGCAGCGCCGATTCGACCCGGCGGGGGCGGCTTGGTTCCGCCGCTGGGTCAGCCTGCGCCGGCGGACGACTGTTTCCTTTGCCGAAAAGCAAAAAGGTTGGTGGAGTGGCCTGGAGTCTTTGATCGAAGTGTTATTGCGTTTATATTCAGTAGCTTGCGTCGAAATTATAGATATTGACTTGTACTTGTTTTGTGCCCAGTCGTTGGCCAACTGGTACGTTCACTTTGCCACGGATTTATGTGGGGTTTAATGGTGTTGCTAGCTTGGGTTCTTGGCCAGGATTGGGCGGCGATTCACCGGTTATCGGCCGTTCAGCCGTTTGTGATGCACCGAAATCCTTCGAGAGCTCCCTCCTCACGAAGCAATCTTCCTATCGGGAAATGAATCGCCACGTGTCGATTCAAATGCATGCTTCGCAGATCGGCGGCGCCAGCCTTGTACGGGCCATGCTTTATTCCATATGGGCATTCTATTGGCATGGATCTTTCTCGTCTCTTCGACGATAATGCTGCAATCGCAGATATAGCCAGCACAATGAATTCGCCAGAATCACCAGCCGTCGTTGCAGGACTTCATCGTACGGCCGTCGATCTGACGGGCTTGATGTCCGTACTTAGCAAGCATTTGTATTCGACACCAATGGTCGCCTTGCGCGAACTGGTGCAAAACGCCCATGACTCGATCATTCGCCGTCGGATCGAACAGCCTGGATGGCAGGATTCCGCAAGAATCGATGTCGATTTCGATCGCTCACAGGGCTTTCTGCGTATTACGGACACTGGTGCAGGACTGACCGAGCACGAGATCCATGCTTATTTGGCGACCGTCGGTGTCGGATATACGCGCAAGCTGCGGCAAAACGAAGTGGATGATAGCGGCCTGATCGGGATGTTCGGTCTGGGGTTTCTGTCGGCCTTCGTTCTCGCCAGGCGGGTAACCGTGAATACCACGTCATATCAGGATCCCGGTCGCAGTCACTGTTATACCTCGACCAATGCCGAGCAGTATTCGATCGTCCCGATTCCTTCCCGGCCAATCGGGAGCGAAATTGTTCTCGAATTGCAGAACGACTATCTTGGGCTGGCCAATCGCACACGTCTACTGGACATCCTCGGTCACTATTGTCAGTTGCTCAAGGAGCCCATTTACCTCGCAGGTCAGGCCGGGGCACTGAATCCGGAGGCCCCCCCCTGGCGGCAGCAGGATGCTGCACGCTTGCACCCCGTGCTTGAACGGCGCCGTAATCTGGCGTTTGCTACCCGTTTTGAAAGAGCATTCGAGCCAATCTGTACCCTTCCCTTGCGCTCCGGGACGCCCGGAGGAGCTGTCGGGCTGCTCTGGATACAAGACGGGATTACCTATGGCACCAGCGACAACCGGAATCTGTCGGTATTCGTGCGCGGCATGCTGCTTGATGATGATGCTCGCGATCTGCTGCCTTCGTGGGCAGGTTTTGTTGGCGGGGTCATTGAGTCCGCAAAGTTGACCCCGACCGCCAGTCGCGAGGATCTTCAGCGAGACGACGAATACCGGCTTACCCAGCATGCCATCGCGGAGGCCCTGATCGAGGGATTGGCCGATATCAGTCGTACTCAACCCGAAGCCTGGCAACGTGTTCTCAACCGTCATAATGAAGCTTTGCTCGGTGCGGCCCTGTGTGACGAGCGTCTTTTTCTGCTCATCATGGATTGCGTCCGCATTCCCAGCTCGCGCGGCGATCTTCCTGTTCGGGAACTGCTTTCCCGTGGCAGCCTGCATGTTCTCTTCGAAAACCGTCACGGTTTCGAGGAAATGTTGTTTCGGAGCATGAATGTTCCTGTGGCCCACGGACATCGCTACGCCGTCGTGCCCTTTCTGCGGCGTTGGGCTCAAATCAAAGGCTTTCGCCTGACCGAACTGGGGACCGAGCAGGGCAATCGCCAGCTATTCGCCCTTGCCGAATTGCCGTCCGACCAACTGACTTGGCTGAGTGCACATCTGGCGGATGGCGAAAAACTGATTCCAGCCCGCTTCGATCCGGCCGCTTTGCCATTGGTGGTTGTGCCCGATCGCGACAGTGAACTTAAACGTCGGCTGGAAGCCGACGCCAGCGACAAACAGATTTCACAAGCTGCGCTCCGGCTAGCCCGCCAATTCACTGCAAAGATCGATGCCGAATACGACGAGCTGCTCTACCTGAATCTCGACAGTCCGGCCATTCAGACCCTGCTTCGGAGCCTGCGCGAAACGCCTGTCCAGGCCGCACTGGCCGCCCGGCTACTCAAAGCCTTCAAGGTGCTGATGAGCCGGGGAGGGCATGCCGAAAGCACCCTCAATCAGGCGCTGGATGACCTCGCAGCATCAATCGCGCTGATCGCTGATCGCTGATTTTCCGCTCTGCGGACAACCTACCTTTCTTCAAGGATACAAAATGAATATTTGGGACTGGGTCGAAAAGCTCCAGAACGACCTCGCCGAGGCGGGCCAAATGCATAGTGCGGTTCTGATCGATCGGCTGACCACCGAAATCGTCAACATGCAGCCGGCGCAAGTCGATGCCTTGTTGCCGGAGGCCAAGGCGCTATGCAAGACACTCGAAAATCCCTGGCTGGAGGTCTTTGTCGGTCACTGGGAAATGCGCAACCGGATTGGGAATAAGGCCGAAGGTGAGAAAGCGCTGGCCGATGCCGTGGCGCTTTTCGAATTCGCGCACCGCAAGGAAACGATCGCTTGTCCCCAGTCTGTTTGTGTGACCCAGGATCTGGCGGCCTGCTACGGCAATATTGACGGTCCTGGCTGGTTTGAAGAGCGGATTGCCGTCTGCGACGAAACGCTCGCGCGCATCGATCCAAGCTGGGGGTGCTTCCAGTGCCTCACCAACGAAAAAGCCGATGCGCTGGTCGATGCGACACAGCTGAACGAGGCGCTGGCATACCTGCAATCCCAGCAGGATTGCATCGAGCAGGCCGGCGAAGAAGTCGATCACAACATCCATGAAGCGCGAAGTCGGGCCTTGGTCGCGCTGGGGCGTTATCAGGAAGCGCTGGACAATATCCTTGCTCAGGAAACCGAGGCCGACGATTTTGAGTCCCGGAATGTTTCGCAACCGCGGACTTTGCTCAAGGCGCGAGCATTGGCAGGGCTTGGTCGTGACGAAGATGTTTGGGAAACCTTGCCCTCATTGCCGGAGCTGACTCTTGTCGATCACCTTTCTTGGTGGCAAGCAGCGTATCCGGTCCTGCTCCGCCAACAGGAACGCAACACCTGGCAACTCGCGAGCCAGTTGCAGCGCGCGCTGGCGCACTACGCAGAAAGCGGCAGCTATCGGATGGTCGTCGAACTGGCGGAATACGGCATTCGGTTGGCAATTCTCCGAGGGAGCGCGTGGAGTGCTCGGCGCTACCTTGAACAGGCCCGGGCCTGCTTGCCCAAGCTGCGTCGCGATCTGGGCGCTGGGGCACTTCTGGATCGTTTGTCCGGCGAAATCAATGCCTTGCCGCAGCAAGACGCACTGCCGGTCGCAGCGGAGGACTTGCTTGAGTACCTCGCGGCCCAGGCGGACAAGGGGGGAAACAGCAATCCGGAACAGCAGGTCCAATGGTTGCTGCAGGCACTTCACCAGCTTCCGGAGAACCAGATGCTGCGCGTTCAGGCGGTTTCTGCCCTGGATGCCTGCGGCGCCCATGATGACGCAATTGCACTGCTTTGGGCGTATGTCGAAACCCACACCCAGCAGGAAGAAAATTTGGCCTTTCACCTGTTGGGGGCCTTGATAGATCGGGGCGATGAGGCCGGGGTGATGCGTTTGTCCCGCCTCTACGAAACCACTGCTCCCTTGACTACCCACTGGTGCTTGGCGCGTCTGGCCGCCCGCCGCGATGATTGGCCCGCAGCCGAGCGGCATTGCCTTGCCTTGCTCGGTGCCTCGCCGGCTTCGCTCAACGCCCGTGGCCTGCTCGCGCATAGCCTGATGCAGCAATGTCGCTTTGCCGAGGCCGCCGAAAATTACTATACGTTGTACGAAAACGCGGCGCAGGACAAATCCGTGCTCTGGGATTGCATGGTTGCCGCTAGCGCCGCCGAAAACTGGGATAAGGTCCGCGAGGCCGGAGCCCTGCTCGGGATTGAATTCGAGAGCCAGAGCGGGCCGGTCGAGGAAGCCTGGGGCGGCGTCGTCATCCGCTATTTCGAGAACGGCGAAGCCGTTGACTATTATGCCCAACGGACGGGTCCGGTCAGTGCGAGGATCGTCGAAAATGCCCGGGGCAACTGGCGGCAGCATGTCGATGACTGGGTGGTCTTTGATGCGACGACCGTCGAGCCGCTCCCCGAGGATGAAGAGGAGCGCAAAAATTTCATTCCGACTTTCCGGCACGTGCATACGCTATCGTCCGGTGGCTTCGGCCCGGGCTGGCTGGTAGACGGGGCTTATCCTGGCGATGCGCCTTTCGAGCAAATGCGCGAGCAGTTGCAGGCGCGTGACTGGAAAATCTGGGTTCACAGCGGCGACGATTACGAAGTCTTCGACAATGATGACTCCTGCGATCTGCCCGGTGCCTTTTTCACGGTTTCGGCACCGGAGTGCGTTTCGCCGCTCGAGATCCACCAGGCATTGCATGAAGCCACCCAGGATTGGCCTCACACACCATGCTGGTTGCGTTTGGCTGAACAGTGTCAGCTCGATCCGGCACCGCATCTGGCCGCGATCGAGCGCTACGGACTCTAGTGTTGTCAGTGACGGGCCTCCCTTGCCAAGGCGGGGGGAGGGCGTTGCTGGCGGCAGGGCGACCTGGACCGAAGGTAGCGGTGTCGCGTTAACCGAGCCGAATGTCCTCCCATTGTTTCTGCAAGCGTTTCACCGACACCGGCACTGGCGTGCTCAACTCCTGCGCGTAGAGGCCGACGCGCAGCTCTTCCAGCAGCCAGCGGAACTGTTCGACCAGCGGATCGACCGCGCCCATTTTTGCCAACTGGATCGCGCGGCGTTCGTAGTCGGTCCATAGCGGCGCGTACTCGGCCATCAACCGGGCGTCGTGCGCCGGATTGGCTTTCAGCTTGTCGAGGCGCACGCCGACCGCCTCGTAATAGCGCGGGTACGGCCGCTTAACCGGGCGAGCACACTGAGCGCCAACAAGGGCAGCAAGCCTCACAGCATGAATTTGCCGCCCCGGAAAGCCAACCGAAAGCAAGCGCGTCCTCGAGGATATCTAAGTCTCCTTCTACGAGCTTGCCAACGCGAAATCTGGCAAAAAACCGCTCATCTTTCGTATTGATGAGATGCGACAGTGATGGCTGGGTCGAACGTCATGAATTTGAACGCTTACTTCGACGACTCTTTCGTCGAGATGAGCTCCCCACTTGCCCGGCTGACGCGAAAGACTCGCCCCTTGTGATCGCTCACGACCACCTCGGTTGCACGAACTTTCTCAATACATGCCATGTTCCACTGCACATCCTCCTCCATCCTTGGGTCGAACTCCCTAGTGTACTTTTCGGTAAACAAGACCGTCCGCCAAAGAACCTCCCCCGTCGACTGCTTGACCGCTTGCACGTAGTTACGGTGGCTGGTGTACTCAACACCGCCACGCACGATGGGTGGGCAGTCTGCGACCTTGGCGGAACACGCCGACGGCGCAGCGATGCCGCCAACGACGCCCGCCGTAAATAAGGCGAGAAACTTCAGGCTTGGTTGGTGGTTTCGCGGTGGGTGCGTGGTTTGATGTGGAAGGCTGCGGCTGCTAACAGCTGGAACAGTCAATAGACTATTCGTCTTTCTATTCAGCTTGTACCTTTTTGTCATGGTCCGGGTCTTCTTTATCTAAGGCTCTGTAATCGCAGGCTGTTGGTCTATAACGAGCTTATCTGAATCAATTGGGTAGGTGTTGTGATGAAGCCCAATGATTTCCGGAAGCTGTCGAATGCGCTGACGGAATTGACGCCGCACCAGCGACAAATCCTGATGGATTGGCTGCAACCTGCGGCGCAGGCGTTGGCATCTTGCCAAGTGGTTGAAACCGGCCGGGTACGGCGAATCCCCTCGGAGGAGAAGGGATCGACAGAGAGGCTGTCGAATTGGGCGCGAGCATCGCAGATGGCCTTGTCGGCCTCGACGCAAGTTCCTTGCAAAGGCTGACGGCTGCAGGGTAATTGCGTTCTAGGGATTTCTTGATTTCCCGCTTGCCGATGAATGAGCGCAGCTCAACTGGAACGCTTGGGCGGAATAGTAGGTATGGTTCCTGAGGGTCATCTAGGGTGGTATGTCCAGTCCCTTCTGACTGAACTTTGTACCCTGTCCTTGTGCCCTTTTACTCACCATGGCGGCTGATTATTTCAATATAATCAGCCGCTTGGGAATTTGTTGGCGGAGTGGATGGGACTCTTCAGTCGAGGCGTTATTCCGTTTAAATTCATTCACTTACATCGCAGTCGTCGGCATTGACTTGTACTAGGTTTGTACCCAGTCAATGTCCTGCTGACGGATCTAATCTAGCACAGATTCTTGTTGGGTACTCGATGGCGGTGATTGTTGGAACTGCAAGACGTCGCCGCTTTCGTTTCCTGCTGTCTTGCTTCCTCTGTTGAGTTGCCGTTTTTCGGTCCGGCAATAGCGCACAAAAACGGATACTCCAACTTCCTTTTCTGGAAGCGACCGTTGCGTCGAAGCTGTTGCACGGTTTCCTTCCGACTGGCGAAGCGCCTGGATATGGCTGTTTCGGGAGATTGGGGAGGGAGGCGGGAAAGGCGGCCGGCGTTCTTCTGGTTGCAGAGGCTCGTAGGTGCTCGTCAGTGCTCTGTCCTGCCGATAAGCAAGCCGTACTGCACTTCACAGTTGATTGATACGCCCTGCCCACAATTTTTGCAGTTCAGGCTGCCGGTCGCTCGTTTGGGTTCAATGGCAGTAGATTTTCTTCAATATGCCGATGATTTCGATCAGCCTTGCATCCGACAGCCGGTAATAAACCCGGTTGGCTTGCTTTTCCGTGAGCAGAAGACGTCGATTGGCAAGATTGCTCAGGTGTTGGGAGATATTCGCCTGTGAGGTGCCGATCGATTGTTGTATCTGATTCACGCACAGCGGCCCGTCAGCCAGTATGCACACGATGCCCAATCGCAAAGGGTGCGAAATTGCTTTCAGCAAGTCGGCAACCTTTTGGGTTTCGGTTTGATTCCAGGACCTGACAGCAGGTTGAAGAAGCGGTATCGTCAAATACTCAGGCATGTTTCAATTCAATCCGGTGACCAGGCCTTGAGTATATGAAGTGACTACGGCAGCGGCTAAGAAGGAAAAATTAGATGCTTATGCCGATGTTGCTGCACGGTTCAAATGCCGGCCTGCAGTTGTTGAAAGAACTGCAATCCTTGCGGCCAGGGGCCATGGCCGGAATCGACGTTAATATGACCGGCGGCGCCGATGTTCAGAAAATCGCTTCCCCAGATGCTGGCCCACTGCCGGGCAATACTCTCCTTGACCCAGGGGTCGTTGCTGCTGGCTACGACTAGACTCGGGAACGTCAGACGCTCTTCGAGCAGCGCTGCCGGTTCGTCAAAACGCTGAGGGTCGGCCGGCGCGACGAGCAGGGCGCCACGGATTTTTTCCTGGCGGACGAAAGCCGCAGTCACGCTGGCCAGACAGCCGAAGCTGTGGGCGACGATCCAGACCGGCTCGCTGGCGGCATCGATGGCGTCGCGAACCCGGGCCGCCCAGTCGGAGAGGCAGGTCTTTTCCCAGTTGGTTTGTTCGACGCGGCGGGTATTCGGCAACTGCTCCTCGAACCAGCTTTGCCAGTGCGTCGGGCCGCTGTTGCGTAGCCCGGGAACGATCAGGATTTCAGCCATCTTCAACTCCACACGCCGAGGCGTCGGTCGTCGACCCGTTTCGCCTTGTGCGTGGCGCGGGGCAGGGTATCCGGTGGCAGGATGACGATCTTTGCCGAGACGCCGGTAATCGATTTCAGGTGACCGGCAAAGCGTGCGGCCAGTTCGTCATCGCGTCCGCCGTCGGCGGCAACGCGCTCGATTTCCACGGTCAGCCGGTCAAGGTGGTTCTCGCGCTCGACGATCAGCTTGTATTCGCCGGTCAGGTCGTGGTCCTTGCGGGCGATGGCCTCGATGTCGCTGGGGAAGATGTTCACGCCCTTGATGATCAGCATGTCGTCGAGTCGTCCGTGCGTGCCCAGCATGCGCTGCGAGGTGCGGCCGCAGGCGCAGGGCTCGCTGGTGAACGAGACGATGTCGCCGGTGCGGAAGCGGATCATCGGCCGCGCCGATTTCTTCAGCGTGGTCAGCACCAGCTCGCCGCGTTCGCCGTCGGCGACCGGTTCCTGCGTTTCCGGATCGAGCACTTCGACCAGGATGTGATCCTCGGCCCAGTGCAGGCCGTGCTGTTCCTCGCACATGCCGGCGCAGGAGCCGAAGATGTCGGACAGGCCGTAATAGTCATAGACTTTGGCGCCCCACAGCGCCTCGATGCGCTGGCGGGTCTCCGGGATCGAGCCGCCGGGCTCGCCGGCGACGAAGATGCGCCTGATCGCCAAGTCTTTCTTGGGATCGATGCCTTCCTTGATCGCCGTCTCGCCGAGATACCAGGCGTAGGAGGGCGTCGTCCAGATCGCGGTGGCCTGGAACTGTCTGGCGATGGCGAGCAGGCGCTCCGAGGGCACGGTGCCGGCGTGGATCGACAGCGCGCCGAGCTTCTGGGCGCCGAGCACGCACGGTCCACCGACGAACAGCGAGAAATTCAGCGAATGGCAGTAGCGGTCGTCCGGGCGCAGGCCGGATGACCAGAACTGGCGCGCCTCGTAGTCCATCCAGTCGTCGAAGTCCTGCGCCGTGAACGGCGATGCGGTTGGCACGCCGGTCGAGCCGCTCGAGGCCGAGATATAGACGATGTCGCGCTCGGGCACAGCAACCAGGTCGCCGAAGGGCGGCACGGCTTCCTGCCGTTCGCGCAGCACCTTCTTCTCGATGAAGGGGAAGCGGCGGATGTCGGCCAACGATTTGACGTCGTCGGGATGCACGCCGGCCGCGTCGAAATGCCGACGGTAGAACGGCGAGTTGGCGTAAGCGTGGTGCAGGTGCTTTTTCAGCAGATCGAGCTTGAGCGCATCCCAATCGGCGCGCGACTGGGTTTCCAGTTTTTCGTCCCAGTATGCGCGGTCGACCGCAATATGTTCGATTTTTCCCATCGACAATTCCTCCGTAATGGAGCGAATTGTCGATGTCGCTGGGCTTGCGCCAAACGACGCAATTGTTATGTGCTTATGCGGCCTTCGCTTGTTCGCGGAGGGGGGCTTCCAGGTTTCGTAAGTGCGTATAAGCATTGCAGGTTTTATTATTTTTTTCGCGCTTGACTGACCTCTACAGTGCGTTCACTTATTTCAACCGAGGAAGTGAAGCATGAAGCACTCAGTCATCCGTCGCGCGCTGCTGGCCAGCGCGCTGTTCGCCGGGCTGGCTGGCGCTGGCCTCGCCCAGGCGCAGACCACGCTGCTCAACGTCTCCTACGATCCGACGCGCGAACTGTACGTCGAGTTCAACAACGCCTTCGCCAAGCACTGGAAGGCGACGACCGGCCAGGACGTCTCGGTCAAGCAGTCGCACGGCGGCTCGGGCAAGCAGGGGCGGGCGGTGATCGACGGCCTGGAAGCCGACGTCGTCACCCTGGCGCTCGCCTACGACATCGACGAGATCGCCCAGGTGTCGAACCAGAAGCTGCTCCCCGCCAACTGGCAGAAACGCCTGCCGCACAACAGCTCGCCCTACACCTCGACCATCGTCTTCCTGGTCAAGAAGGGCAACCCGAAGGGAATCAAGGACTGGGACGACCTGCTCAAGCCGGGCGTCGAAGTGATCACGCCGAACCCGAAGACTTCCGGCGGGGCGCGCTGGAACTACCTGGCCGCCTGGGGCTACGCGCTGAAGAAGTACGGTAGCGAAGCCAAGGCCCAGGCCTTCGTCAAGGACCTGCTGCAGCACGTGCCGGTGCTCGATTCCGGTG
This sequence comes from Azonexus sp. MM2026_4, assembly GCF_055901855.1. NCBI lineage: Bacteria > Pseudomonadati > Pseudomonadota > Betaproteobacteria > Rhodocyclales > Azonexaceae > Azonexus > Azonexus sp. MM2026_4. Next base: position 95,582 of record NZ_CM148380.1, read on the forward strand.
CCCGCGGCTCGACCAACACCTTCGTCCAGCGCGGCATCGGCGACGTGCTGCTGGCCTGGGAGAACGAAGCCTTCCTGTCGATCAACGAACTCGGTCCGGACAAGTTCGAGATCGTCGTGCCGTCGGTCTCGATCCTCGCCGAGCCGCCGGTGACGGTGGTCAATGGCGTGACCGAGAAGCGCGGCACGACCAAGGTGGCGACTGCCTATCTCGAGTACCTGTATTCGGCCGAGGGCCAGAAGATCGCAGCCAAGAACTACTACCGCCCGATCAAGCCGGAACTCGCCGACAAGAAGGACCTGGCGCGCTTTCCCAAGCTCAACCTGATCAAGATCGATGAGCTTGGCGGTTGGCAAGCCGCCCAGAAGAAGCACTTTGCCGACGGCGGCACCTTCGACCAGGTGTACGGCAAGAAGTAAGTCGCCGGGGTGTCACCCACCTGAAGCCGGCCGCGCCGATGGCGCGGGCCGGCTTTATCCGTTTTGTGGATAGCAAAAGCAGAGTTCGGGGATTTCGAACTTGAGATCGCACAAAACCCAAGCGTGGGCTCGGACCGGGAAACTGGCAGAAGCCGGCGCGCTGCAGTTTGTGACGCTCTACTGCTCCGGATCGACCGGCCGGTAGCTCCAGCGCGGAATGACCAGCAATGCGACGACCGAGAAGAGGGCGCCGCCGACCAACGGAGTCAGGAGGAATAGCTGTTCGGCCAGCCGCTCAGGGTAAAGCCGTGCCATCACGCCGATGCCGATCGCGTTGGCGCCGCCGGCCAGCACCGCGGCCGCATAGTCATGGAAACGGCGAACCTTGTTGACGCCGCTCGCCCAGCGCGGATCGGTGTTGTAGCTCGGCAATTGCTGGTGGGCGTTGCCGATCCGCTCCAGCGAGGAAAGGAAGGAGCGCAGGTTGGTGATGGCGCGTTCCGTCTTGTAATTGAGGAAGGCAAGGCATAGCGTCGTCACCGGGAAGGCGAAAACCAGCCATTCGACGGGGAGTTCCCGTCGGGAATTGCCCGGGTGCAGGGCCAGCAGTGCGGCGAGCAGACTGGCGGTCAGTGTCACGTAGAGCGTCAGCGCCTGGTGGCGCTGGACGATCCGGGCATTGACCTCCTGGTAAGCGGCAATGAAACGATAGTTGGCATCGACGCCCTTGACCGGCATATCCTGCATCTCGTCTGCTCGCTTTTTTCCGCACATCCGGCGCCGGCCGGATCGAGCGGGCTCAACTCAAGGTGTCGGACCAGATGTTCTTGGCCCAGGCGCGGGCGTACAAACCTTCCTCGACCGACGGTGCAGCGGAGACCCCGCCGGCGCCGGGAACCGGCAGCAGCGTCTTCTTCTCCGCATCCCAGCGATGAACGGAATCGACGTGGACCGCCAGCCGGTCGTCGAGCAAGGAGTAGCAGGTGTTGGCCATCAGGATCGGTTGCGGTGTCCTTCCGGACAGGATTTCGACGATGGCGGCGGCAGCGGCCTTGCCATGCTGGTTCGCCATGTGGCCGGATTTGGGCATGGTCGGAGCCGATAAGGTAGCGTCGCCCAGCACATGTACCCCAGGCACCGCGGTCGATTCGAGGGTGATCCAGTTGACGTCCGCCCAGCGGTTGTTGGCATTGACGACGCCGATCTGGTGGGCGATCTTGCCCGCCGTCTGCGGCGGAATCAGGTTGATGATGTCGCCCTTCACGCGATCGCCGATTTCGCTGACCAGCGTACGCTGGCCGACATCGAGTTCGCTTGCACTCCAGTTCGGATGGTATTCGATGATGTTCTTGTAGGCTGCGGCCCAGTTGTCGGCGAACAGCTTGGTCTTGGAAATGATCTTTTCGTTGGCATCGAGGACGAGCACCTTGGACTTCGGCTTGTGCGTCCTGAAATAGTGCGCGATCTGGCTGGCCCGCTCATAGGGACCGGGTGGGCAGCGGTAGGGCGCTTTCGGGATGGCAAGGACGAAAGTCCCGCCGTCCGGCAAATCGATCAACTGTTTGCGCAGCGCCAGGGTCTGCGGCCCGGCCTTCCAGGCATGCAGGACGTTTTCCTGAGCCTGGGCAGTGTAGCCAGCGATCGCGGCGAAATTGAAATCGATGCCCGGGGAGACGACCAGGCGGTCGTAATCGAACTCGTCGCCAGCTGCCGTCCTGACCTTGCGCTTCGCGGTATCGACGGCAGTCACCTCGGCATTGACCACCCGGACGCCCCAGTTCCTGCGCAGGGCGTCGTAACCATGGACGAGGCTCTGATACTCGCGGTTGCCAGCGAGGACCTCGTTCGACGTGGGGCACGAAATGAAATGGCTGTTGCGCTCGATCAGCACGACGTCGATCCGTTGATCACTCCATTTGCGCAGGTACTTGGCGGCCGTGGCGCCGCCGAAGCCGGCACCGATGACGACGACGCGGCCGAGCGGCCTGTTGCTGCCGCCACCGCCAGTGGCGCAGGCGGAGAGCGCTGCCGAGCCGGCCAGTACGGTGGATGCCCCGGCTGCCTGGAGCAGGCGACGGCGTTGTTCATTGAATCGTTTCATGGTGCGCCTTCCTCACTTCTGGCGGGAAAAATAATCGGCCAGGACCAGCAGTTCATCGTCGGTGTAGCCCTTGGCCAACTGATGCATGATCGTTGCCGGCTTGCTGCCGGCCTTGTAGGCCTTCAGGGTTTCGATCAGGTAGTCGCGGTCGCGCCCGGCGATCGCTGGAATCGCCGAATTCACCTTGCCTTCGGTACCGTGGCAATTGAAGCAATTGGCGACAAAGTAGGGGACGCGGCCAGTTTCGCTGGCAGCAACGACCTGGGCGAGCGCCAGCAGGCAGACGCCGAGCAAAGGCGAGGCAAGGGTTTTCATGGACGGCTCCTGAGATTCCCGGCAAACACGCCGTTTGCCGAACGGGGAGCACTTTCGTTCAGGGCTGAAGCAGCGGCAACGAATTTATTCGCATAAGCTAAGAAGCGTGTGTGGGGCGAAAAGCTCGTACTGGCGGTCGATCCAGAAGTTTTGCAGAGCACCGGCAGATTGCTCGTTCGTGAATATTCTTATCATGAATCGTTCGTTTCACAGGCTTGGTCGGCTGGCTATCCTTGCCGCGTTTTCGTCGAGGGCGCTACGAGCCATGAAGCAAGGCAATTCGCGGGAAGAGGCTGCTTGTTCCAACGTGTCGGCAGATTGCGGTGCGTCTTCGGCGCATGCGCTGCGCTTGCCGACCCTGCAGCGCAATGCGCTGCGCAAACTGTTCAATCGTGCCGAATTCACCCCGCAGGAGGTGTTCGCGCTCGGCTACCGGCGCCTGCAGCGGGCCGAGGGCATCGGCCAGAAGGGTCTGCAGGCGATCATCGACTGGCTGGCGCAGCACGGCCTGACACTGCTACCGCCCGCCGGCCCGGCCGATCCGCCGGCGGATGTACCCGAGGAGGTCAGACGTTCGATCAACGGCGCCGTACGTTTGTTACGGCATCATGGCTACCGGGTGCAAAGAACTCGCGATCAGCGTTCGGATTGATGTTTTATTCTGAATTGTGATTTGTTATTCGTTTTTTATTATTTCACGTCATAACAAGATGCTCATAAAGTTCGCTGATCAATGATGCGGGCCGGGTGTCCGACGGGAGAGATACCATGAATTTCCAGCAACTGCGGATCGTCCGCGAGACGGTGCGTCAGGAGTTCAACCTGACCGAGGTGGCCAATGCGCTGTACACCTCGCAGCCGGGCGTCAGCAAGCACATCAAGGACCTCGAGGACGAACTCGGCATCGAGATCTTCGTCCGCCGCGGCAAGCGCCTGCTCGGCCTGACCGAACCGGGCAAGGAACTGGTCGGGGTGGTCGAGCGCATCCTGCTCGACACCCAGAACCTGCGCCGCATCGCCGACCAGTTCGCCAGCCGCGAGACCGGCCACTTCGTCGTGGCGACAACGCATACCCAGGCGCGCTACGCGCTGCCGAAGATCATCCAGTGGTTCAAGGCGGACTATCCCAAGGTACACCTGACCCTGCTCCAGGGCAGCCCGCAGGAAATCGCCGAACTGGTGGTCAGCGGCCGGGCCGATATCGGGATCGCCACCGAGGCGGTCAACAAGGTGCCGGAACTGGCATCCTTTCCCTATTACTCCTGGCACCACGCGATCATCGTTCCCGACGGCCATCCGCTGCTCGACTGCCGGCCGGTGACGCTCGAAGCGCTGGCCGAGTATCCGGTCATCACCTACCACGAAGGCTTCACCGGCCGCGCCCACGTCGATGCGGCGTTCGCCGACGCCGGTGTGGTGCCCGACATCGTGCTCTCGGCGATCGATGCCGACGTCATCAAGACCTATGTCGGCCTCGGGCTGGGCGTCGGGATCGTCGCCTCGGTCGCCTACCACCCGGAGCAGGACCGCAACCTGCAGTTGATCGAGGTGCCGCACCTCTTTCCGGCCAACACCACGCATCTCGCGGTGCGTTGCGGCACCTACCTGCGCAGCTATGCCCACGCCTTCATCGAGAAGGTTTGCCCGGATCTTGGCGAGGAGGCGATCCGCGCCGCCCTGAAGCCGACGCCGGCGGCCGAGTAAGCTTCAGGCAGCGGCATCGATCCGCGCCCAGTTTCCGGCATCCGCCGCGATGCGGATGCCGACCGGGCGGACGATCGGGGCATGGGCCTGCAGCAGGTCGATGTCCAGGTGACTGGCGTTGCGGCGCAGCTTGGCGCTGTCGATCCCCTCGATCAGGACGCGCGCCCGCAGGGCATGGATGTTGTCGATGATCCGGTCGAGCGGCCGGCTGGAGGCGAGCAGCAGGTTGTCCAGCTTGACGATGTCGGGTTGGAGTGCGGCCAGGAAGTCGAAATCCAGGGTCGTGCGGCCGAAATGGCTGACCGCGATACCGTAACCGCGCGAGCGGTAGCTGTCGACGGCGCGGATGAAGTGCGCCGGGTCGGCAACGTTGTCGGTATTGATTTCCAGCGTGATCTGGTCGGGAAACAGTCCGCACGGGCGCAGGATTTCCTCGAAGGCCAGACCGTGATTGGCGGGAACGCTGATGATGTGGCGGGCATGGACGCGCAGCAGCAGATTGCCGCGTACTGGCTGGGTCAGGTAGTTGAGCGCGTGCAGGGTGCGGACCAGGCGATCGAGGTAGACGAACTCTTCGGCATCGGTAGGCAGGACGAAGACGGCGTCAGGCGACATCGGAATGTTGTTGGAGAGGCCAAAGGCCTGGATGGTCAACGCATGGCCATGGGATTTGCCGCTTGCCGTATCGACGATGGGCAGGAATTTCGATTCCAGGCGGATGTTGGCGTAATGGATGAAGACGCGCCCCTCGGCGGCGACAAAGGGGTGGTCGAGGCCGGAGCGGTACAGATAGTCCGGATGTCGCTCGGCCGGCGGGGAATTCAGGGTACGAACGATTTCGCTCAAGGGCATGATGGACTCCAGATCGGTGTTTTGCGAAATCTAACGCCCGCCGTTGGCGCCGGGAACGATTCAGTTGCTCTCAGCTTAGAAGGCGCCCGGATATATCGTCATTCCAGATCGGCAGTGTTGTTGCCGGAGGCTCGGGGGCCAGCCTCCGGCAATGACGGTCACGCGGCTTTCTTGCGAGCGCTCGCCCCGGCGGCCCGGAGCCCGGCGTTGGCGGCGGCATTGACCCCGGCATCGGCGATGTCGCTGACCTGGCGGGCAAGCCTGGTGGCCTGATCGAAGGCTGAGTTCGTCGCGGAAATTGCGGAGCGGATTGCCGAGACGGAGGATTCGGCGCCATTGCCGGTGCTGGCGTACCAGTCGACCACCGAGGACAGCGAACGGTTCGTCTCGGCCTGGCTTTCCTCGGCGAGCTGGACGAGGCTGTTCTGGGTTGCCAGCGACAGGCTCCAGAGTTGATGGAAGTAGGCGGCGAGGTGTTCGAGTTGCGGGCGGACAAATTCTCCCAGGTGCTTGCTCGCTTCACCCGGGGTGGAAGAAGCGAGCAACTGGCGGGCATGCTCGAAAAGCACCTGGGTCGACTGACGCGTCGTTTCCAGATGGAGGTTGAAGACTTTTTCCGTGCCCTGCAGCCCGAGATTGAGCAGGGCGCGGGACTTGTCGAGCGCGGCTTGTTGGCTGGCGATCAGGGAAGCGTGGGTGATGGGGTGGCTCATGATGGGCTCCGTGGGCGAGTTGAAGGGCGCACCGGGGTGGTGCGTGTTCAATTATCGAAAGAGTTTGGCGCCGACCAACGAGTTTGTCCTTATAACCACAGAAGGTGCCGCTTTCTGTCTTTATGCCGGGCTCGGCCGGCATCAGCGGGCAAGCGCGGCGAACAGGGCGCCAGCGCTTGCCAGGAGAGTCAGGATGACAATGACCTGGATGACCTGCTCGCGGATCGTGGTTCGCGGCGGGAGGGACTTGTTGAAGTCCTTGAGAAGTTCTGGTTCGGGCACGCTTTCCTATTCCTTGCTGGTCAGTTGCCGCAGAGGGTAGGGGCGGCCAGAAATCAGGAGAACAAAGAAAACGCTATATCGATATTAGGCCGCCGGGTTCTGATAAGGATCGATGCGGCAGCCGAAATTGCTTATCAGGACAAAGTCGTTCAGGCGTCCGGGCCGATGGCCTAGATTCCCGATCGTGATGGCGGTCGTCATCACGTCTCTCTCTCCGAGCGCACTTGCGTTTTTCCCCGCCGGTTCAGTCCGGCGGGGAATTTTTCCCGGCTGCGCCTGGAACCGGGTTGATTCTCGAATTCGCTATAAGCATCGAAGAAATGGTGATTTCCCGCCGCTGCGCGCGCCGCCTAGCATCCGCGCTTTGCCAGCCGGAATCCCTCGCGATGAGCTACAAGTTCGACACCCTTTCCCTGCATGCCGGCCAGGTGCCGGATGGCCAGTACGGCGCCCGCGCGCAGCCGATCTACCTCAGTTCGTCCTTCGTCTTCAAGGATGCCGACCAGGCCGCGGCGCTGTTCAACATGGAGCGCGGCGGCCATGTGTACTCGCGCATTTCCAACCCGACCAACGCGGTGCTCGAAGAACGAATCGCCGCACTCGAAGGCGGCGTCGGGGCGATTGCCGTGGCCTCCGGCCAGGCCGCGCTGCACCTGGCGATCAGCACGCTGATGGGCGCCGGCAGCCACATCGTCGCCAGCCGCTCGCTTTACGGCGGCTCGCACAACCTGCTCGAATACACGCTGCCGCGTTTCGGCATCGAGACCACCTTCGTCGACACCCGCGACCTCGACGCCTGGAAGGCGGCGATCCGTCCGGAAACGCGGCTCTTCTTTGGCGAGACGCTGGGCAATCCCGGCCTCGACGTGCTCGACATCCCGCGCGTCTCGGCGCTGGCGCACGAACACGGCCTGCCGCTCTTGGTCGATTCGACCTTCACCACGCCTTACCTGCTCAAGCCCTTCGACCACGGCGCCGATCTGGTTTTCCATTCGGCGACCAAGTTCCTCTCCGGCCACGGCACGGTGATCGGCGGCGTGGTCGTCGACTCCGGTGCCTTCGATTGGGACAGCAGCGGCAAATTCCCGACGCTGAGCCAGCCGTACGAGGGCTTCCACGACATGGTGTTCACCGAGGAATCGACCGTCGCCGCCTTTCTATTGCGCGCCCGTCGCGAAGGCGTGCGCGATTTCGGCGCCTGTCTGAGCCCGCTCAACGCCTTCCAGATCCTGCAGGGCATGGAGACGCTGCCGCTGCGCATGGCGCGCCATATCGACAACACGAGGAAGCTGCTCGCCCATCTCTCTACGCAGATCGGCATCACGGTCGACGCGGTCAATCACCCGGATTTGCCCAGCCATCCCGACCACGAACTGGCGAAGAAGCTCCTGCCGCGCGGCAGCAGCTCGGTGTTCACCTTCAACCTGTCGGGCGGTCGTGCCGCCGGGCGCAAGTTCATCGAGGCGCTGAAGGTCTTCTCGCATCTGGCCAACGTCGGCGACGCCAAGTCGCTGGTCATCCACCCGGCCTCGACCACGCACTTCCGCATGTCCGATGCCGCCCTGGTCGCCGCCGGCATCCATCCCGGCACCATCCGCCTGTCGGTCGGCCTGGAAGACCCGGACGACCTGATCGAGGACATCAACCGCGGCCTCGCCGCCGCCGCGAGGGCTTGAGCATGCAGAGCGAAGTTTCCGGACAATCCGTCTACATCTACACCGGCGGCAAGAAACTGACGCCGGCCACGGTCGACCGCAACAAGACCGTCGTCTTCCTCCACGGTGCCCAGCAGGACCATTCCTGCTGGACCCTGCAGACCCGCTGGTTCGCCCACCACGGCTTCAGCGTGCTGGCGCCCGACCTGCCCGGGCATGGGCGCAGCGGCGGCGAACCGCTGGCCAGCGTCGAGGCGATTGCCGACTGGGTCGCCGCGCTGCTCGACACGCTGGGGGTTGAAAAGGCCGAGATCGTCGGCCACAGCATGGGGTCGCTGGTGGCGCTTGAATTCAGCGCCCGCTACCCACAACGTACCGTACGCAGCGTGCTGATCGGCACCGCACTGCCGATGCCGGTGGCCGACGTTCTGCTCAATGCCGCCCGCGACAACGAGCCGAAGGCGGCGGCAATGATCAATGCCTGGTCGTACTCGTCATCCGGCCAGATCGGCGGCAATACCGTGCCCGGCCTGTGGCTGCTCGGCGTCAACCAGCGCCTGATGGCGCGCCAGAAACGCGGCGTCTTTCACGTCAACCTCGCCGCCTGCAACGCCTACCGGCGTCCGCTCGACAGTCTTTCGCTCATTACCGCGCCGACCTTGCTGATCGCCGGCAGCCAGGACCGGATGACTTCGCCCAAGGTTGCCAGAGCCGTTCAGGCGGCGATTCCCGGCGCCCGCCTGGTCACCGTCGAGGGTAGCGGCCATGCGCTGATGGCCGAGCGGCCCGATGCCGTGCTCGACGCATTGATCGGCTTTCTCGCCGCTCGTTGACGGGGCGCGGCGCCGGGCGGGCAGGGCTTCTAACCTAACTACCGCCCGGCACATAAGCATAGACGCTCTTCTTCGTTGGCAGGGGCGCTGCGGGCGGCGACAGTGATGCCTTCTCCAAGCCAACGAGGCGCCGGGCAGACCGGCGCCGGAACAGCCAGCATGAGCCACGATTCCTCTGCCAACGCCAGCCCGGTCATCGAACTGCGCTCGGTACAAAAATCCTTCACGCTGCCCGACGGCCAGCATTTCGACGCGGTGCATCCGTTGTCGCTGAGCATCGCCCGCGGCGATATTTTCGGCCTGGTCGGCAAGAGCGGCGCCGGCAAGTCCACGCTGCTGCGCCTGATCAACCTGCTCGAGCGGCCCGACGCCGGCAGCGTCCGCGTCGCCGGGCGCGAGCTGACGACGCTCGGGCGGCGCGAACTGCGCGATGCGCGGCAGAACATCGGGATGATCTTCCAGCAGTTCAACCTGCTGCAGAACGCCACGGTGTACGACAACGTCGCTTTTCCGCTGCGCATCCACGGCCACCATGGCCGCGCCGAGATCGATGCCCGGGTGCGCGAGTGCCTGGCGCTGGTCGGCCTCTCCGACAAACTCGCCAGCTACCCGGCGCGTCTCTCCGGCGGCCAGAAGCAGCGGGTGGCGATCGCCCGCGCCCTGGCGCCGCGTCCGGACGTGCTGCTGTGCGACGAACCGACCTCGGCGCTCGACAGCGAGACGACCCGTGCGCTGCTGCAGACGCTGCGCGAGATCAACCGCGAGCTGGGCGTGACCATCGTCATCGTCACCCACGAACTGGCCGTCGTCGACCAGTTGTGCAGCCATGTCGCGGTACTCGAACACGGCCGCCTGATCGAGCAGTTCGCCGTCGATGGCCCGGCCCGCGAGCGGCAGAGCGCGCTTGGCCGCGAACTGGCCGAACTGGTCGAGGAACGCCAGTGGCGGGCGCTGCGCGCCGCCGCCAGCGGCGTTGGCGAAGCCGTTACGCCGCTTGTCCCGGTAGCCCGGCGCGTCGCCGCCGGCGAGCCGTCCGCCGTTTCCCCGCAACTCTCCGCCAAGGTGTCCTATGCCTGAGTCCTTCATCGAACTGCTGCCCGAACTCTGGGAAGCCATCGGCCAGACCTTCATCATGCTCGGCATCGGCCTCAGCGCGGCGATCCTCGTCGGCGGCCCGCTCGGCGTCCTGCTCTTCCTGCTCGGCCCCGGCCAGTCGCTGGCCAACCGGCCGGCCTATCTGGTGCTGAGCTGGCTGGTCAATACCGTGCGCTCCTTCCCCTTCATCATCCTGATGGTCGCCCTGGTGCCGTTCACCCGGATCGTCGCCGGCACCTCGATCGGCCCGCTGGCGGCGGCGGTGCCGCTGTCGGTGGCGGCGATTCCCTATCTGGCGCGGCTGGTCGAGCAGACCATCCGCGAAGTGCCGCGCGGCGTGATCGAGGCTGCCCACGCGATGGGCGCCTCGGAATGGCAGATCGTCTGGCGGGTGCTGGTGCTGGAGGCGCGCGCCGGCCTGGTCCTGGCGCTCACCGTGCTCGCCGTCAGCTTCCTGTCGTATTCGGCCATTGCCGGCGTCGTCGGCGGTGGCGGCATCGGCGACCTGGCGATCCGCTACGGCTACTACCGCTTCGAGACCGACATCATGCTGCTGACCGTGGCGCTGCTCGTCGTCATCGTCCAGATCATCCAGTTTGGCGGCAATGCCATCGCGCATCGCCTCGACAAGCGCTGAGATTTTTTTCCTATCACCACTTCAAGGAGTCATTCATGTCTTTCACCCGTCGCCACCTGCTGCTCAGCGTCTTTGCCGCCACCGTCGGCCTCTCGGCCGGTCTCGCCCACGCCCAGGCGAAGAAGGAGCTGACCATCGGCACCACCGCCGGCTCGAACATCGAGGTGCTGCGCCGCGGCATCCAGCCGCAGCTCGAACAGAAGGGCTACAAGGTCAAGCTCGTCGAATTCAGCGACTACGTCCAGCCGAACCACGCGCTGGCGCAGGGCGCACTCGATGCCAACTACTTCCAGCACGTGATCTACCTGAAGAACTTCGCCGAGAAGAACAAGCTCGACCTGGTCGACATCGTCCAGGGGCCGATCGCGCCGCTCGGCCTCTACTCGCGCAAGTTCAAGTCGGTCGCCGAGGTGAAGGAAGGCGCCCGCATCGCCGTGCCCAACGATCCGACCAATCTCGCCCGCACTTTCGTCTTCCTTGAGCAATACGGCCTGGTCAAGGCCAAGCCGGGCGTCGATCCGCTCAAGGTGACCGAGAAGGACCTGGCCGAGAATCCGAAGAAACTGAAGTTCGTCCCGCTCGAAGCCGCGCAGCTGCCGCGCGCCCTCGACGACACCGATTTCTCGGTGATCAACGGCAACTTCGCAATCTCCTCCGGCCTCAAGCTGACCGAAGCCGTGGCCCTGGAAAAGACGCCGGATTACTACCTGCTGGTCGCCGCCACCCGGACCCAGGACAAGAATGCGCCGTGGGCCGCCGACATTGCCGCTGCCTTCAAGAGCAAGTTCTTCAAGGACGTGCTCGACAAGCACTTCCCGGGTTACGCCCGGCCGGCGGCACTGCAGTAAGCGGAGGGCCCGGCGATGACGGCATTGGTGCATTTCGACGCGCAGGGGCGCTGGGGCCGCACGCTGACCGGCGAAGCCGCGGTCGGCGTGGCGCTGCGCGGCCTCGGCCTGAGCTTCGGCCGCTGGCCGCGGCGCGAACTTGGCGACGGCAGCCTCGACGCCGTGCTCGCCGCCTACGGGCCGGAACTCGACGCGCTCAAGGCGCAGCTATCGATCCGCAGCGTCGACCGCGTCAGTGTCAAACCGGGCAACCCCGACTGGCCGGCGCTGCGTCAGCGTTTCCTCGGCGAGCACACCCATGCCGATGCCGAGATCCGCTATTTCCTCGGTGGCAGCGGCCTGTTCTACATCCGCGTCGCCGACGGTCATCTCGCACTGCTCTGCGAAGCCGGCGACTGGATCATCGTGCCGGCCGGCGTCCGCCACTTCTTCGACGCCGGCGAACGGCCGGATTTCGACGCGCTGCGCCTGTTCAGCATTCCTCAGGGCTGGGAGGCCGAGTTCACCGGCGCCACGGCGCCCGGGCTGCCCTTGTTCGATGAGTTCAACGAAACCCTGGATCGCTTGGGGCAAGGGGGCGCCGCGCAATCCTGAACGCTGCTGCAAGTCGTCGATCAGCCCGCTGACCAAACCATGGCAGCGGGCTGATTTGCTTTTGCCAGGCCCGATATCGGCTGTTGCCCCGGCAGCAGCAGGTGCTGCGCAAGCCGCAGCAGGGCGCCTCTGGCGAACCGGAGAAGCTACCGTCAAGGCGTCGGAAACCTCCGGTCCAGGTGGCGAAAGTGTACAAAAACCCCATTTGGGTCAGTGACTTGGCGCTGTCGTGCAGATCGTTCGCGGAAACCGGGAGGGCGCAGGCATGCAGGTTGCAATCAGGCAGGGGAGTGGTCCGCGCTTCCGGTTTTCGACGCGGCCTTGCAAGCAGCCAAGGAGAATTCATGCAAACCCCATCATTCGTGTTGCGACAATCGGCCCGACTGGCCTCGCTCATCTTCGCCGCGGCCCTGGCCCAGCCCCAGCCCCTCTGCGCCGAGGAACAGATCAGGACACCGGGCATTGCCGGCGTGGTAGCGACTGAAACGCCGGTCGAACTCATCAAGGACGGTTTCAAGGGGAGCGAAGGCCCGCTTGGGCTGCCGGATGGCAGCTTCGTCTTCACCGAGACGCAGGCCAACCGCATCACCCGCCTGGCGCCGGATGGCTCGACCAGCGTTTACCTGGAAAACAGCAACGGTTCCAATGGCCTGGGCATCAATCCGCGCGGCGAACTGGTCAGCGTTCAGGTCAGCGATACCCGCGTCGGTGTCGTGTTGCCGGCCGAACGGGCGCGGACCCTGGCCGACAACTTCGAGGGACTGCCTTTCGGTTGACCGAACGACCTCGTCGTGGACCGGAAAGGCGGCGTCTATTTCACCGATTCCGGCGTCAATGTGCCGGCCGGCCAGGCGGCGCCCGGCAAGGTCTTCGCCAAACCGGCGGTTTATTACATCACGCCGGAAGGCAGCCTGCAGCGCCTGGCCGCCGACATCGAGCGACCGAACGGTATCCAGTTGAGCCCGGACGAAAAGACGCTCTATGTCGCCAATACGCTCGGCGAGCATGTGCTGGCCTACGCGGTGGCAGCCGACGGCAGCGTCGGCAAGCGTCGTGACTTTGCTCGCCTGAGCGGCTGGCGCAAGGGCGACAACGGTTTCAGCAGCGGTGCCGACGGTCTGGCTGTCGATGCCCAGGGCCGTCTCTACGTGGCCTCCAACGCCGGTATCGAGGTTTTCTCGGCGAGCGGTGAAGGGCTGGGCGTCATCCCCCTGCCGCGCAAGCCGCAGAACCTGGCATTTGCCGGCAGCGACAAAAAGAGCCTCTACGTGGTCGGGCGCGGCGCCGCCTACCGCATCGCCGTCCTCACCCCCGGCCACAGCGGCCGGGCCAAATAAGCAAAAAGGAAACGCCATGCCCCGCCAGACCGCCAAGGATTTTCATCCGGAAGTATTGAAACTGTTCGACAAATATGTGCACGGCCTCATTCCACGGCGCGATTTCCTGAAATCCGCGGCGCGTTTCGCGGTCGGTGCGGTCACCGCCGAGGGACTGCTGCAGGCGCTCAGCCCGCGCTTCGCCGAAGCCCAGCAGGTGGCCGGTAACGATCCGCGCCTCCAGGCGGCATACGTCGAATTTCCGTCGCCACAGGGCTACGGGACGGTGCGCGGTTATCTGGTACAGCCGGCCGGAGCCACCGGCAAGCTGCCGGCGGTACTGGTCATCCACGAGAACCGCGGCCTCAACCCGCATATCGAGGACATCGCCCGGCGCCTGGCGCTCGACGGTTTTCTCGCCTTTGCCCCGGATGCACTGTTCCCGCTCGGCGGCTATCCCGGCGACGAAGACAAGGCGCGCGAACTCTTCCCCAAACTCGACCAGAACAAAACCCGGGCCGATTTCATCGCTGCCGCCGGTGTCCTCAAGGGGCTGCCGCAAGGCAACGGCAAGCTCGGCGCGATCGGCTTCTGCTACGGCGGCGGTATCGTCAATTTCCTCGCCACGCGCCTCCCTGATCTGGCCGCGGGCGTGCCCTTCTATGGCAACCAGCCGCCGGCCGAGGAGGTGCCGGCGATCAAGGCGCCACTGCTCATTCACTATGCCGAGAACGACGAGCGCATCAACGCCGGCTGGCCGAAGTACGAAGCCGCGCTGAAAGCCGCCGGTACCCGCTATGAGGCTCACATCTATCCCGGCGTGCAACACGGCTTCAACAACGACACCACGCCCCGCTACGACCAGGCGGCGGCCCAACTGGCCTGGCAAAGGACGATAGCCTTCCTGCGCCGGCAACTGCAGGCCTGAAGGAGGCGATGATGGAAAAACTGCCGGTCTGGGATATTCCGACCCGCCTGTTCCATTGGCTGCTCGTCGTCGGCATCGTCGCCGCCGTTGGTAGCGGCCTGGTTGGCGGCGACTGGATCGCATGGCACGGGCGCAGCGGCCTGTTTGTCTTCGGATTGCTGATCTTTCGCATCGTCTGGGGCTTCGTCGGTTCGTCGACGGCCAGGTTTGCCGGGTTCGTGCGCGGACCGGCGGCGATTCGCGCCCATCTGCGGGGGCAATGGCAGGGCGTTGGCCACAATCCGCTCGGTGCGCTGTCGGTGCTCGCCTTGCTGGGCCTGGGGCTGGCGCAGGTGCTGACAGGCTTGTTCGCCAACGACGACATCGCCTTTCAGGGGCCGTTGGCCTTTCTCGTCGACCAGGAGACATCGGATCGGGCGCGCGCGCTGCACGTGCTGGTTTTCTATGCCCTCGCGGCGACCGTCGTCCTGCACCTGCTGGCGATTTCCTATTACCACTGGTTCAAGGGCGAAGCGCTGCTCAAGCCGATGCTGACCGGCTGGCGGGAGCGTGCGGGGGAGGCGCAGGCGGATGTCGAATCGCCCACCCTGATTTCCGGCCGCCGTCTCGTCCTGGCTTTCGCTTTCGCCGCACTGCTGGCCGCGGTCTCGGTCGCTGGTGCCGGCGGTTTCCTGTTCCCGGCGGCAACCGTCGTGCCCGCTGCGGTCGCCGCGCCGGCCTGGTAGATCCCGCTTTACCACCTTCCCTTAATGATTTCCGGAGCAATCGATGAAACTTCGTACATCCCTGGCAGCCGTCCTCGCCGTCACGCTTTCCAACATCGCCCTGGCCCAGCAGGCACAGCCCCCCAAGCCGGAAACGCTGATCAAGTGGCGGCAGTCCGTCTATCAGGTACTGGCCTGGAACAGTTCCCGGATCAAGGCCAACGTCGAGGGCAGCTTCAACCGGGATGAAGTCGTGCGTGCCGCCAACAGTACGGCTGCGCTGGCCAGTTCCGGCCTGGGCGCCCTCTATGCGCCCGGTACCGAGCAGGGCAAGGGCTGGCGCGAAACCAGCGTCAAGCCGGAATTGTTCAGCGACGGCAAGCGCGCCGGCGAACTGGCTGCCGCGTTCAGCAAGGAGGCCGGCGAACTGGCCAGGATCGCCGCCACTGGCGATCAGGCAGCGGTCAAGGCGCAGTTCGGCAAGCTGCAGGCGAGCTGCAAGAACTGCCACGACGATTTCAAGAAGAAAGACTGAACTCCAAGGAATTCCCCTCATGAAACGTCTGCTGTTTCTGACCCACCGCTGGCTTGGCGTGGGGCTCGCCTTGTGCATGGCCTTGTGGTTCGTTTCCGGGCTGGTCATCGTCTACGCGACCCCGTTGAACCAGACCCGGATACAACAACTCGCCCATGCCGAAGCGCTCAACGTCGAGCCCGCCTGGCTGAGTCTTGGCGAGGCCTGGCGCCTTCAGACGGCTCAGGGCAAGGCGCTTGATTCTTCGGCGGGCAAGGAAAACGGCGAGGCGGCACTGGTCGAGGCCAGACTCCTGCGCCGGGCCGGGCAACCCGTCTGGCTCGTCGAGGACAGCAATGGCAAGCGCCTGGCCCTGTCGGCGGTCGACGGGCGCGCCCTGCGCTTTTCCGAGAAAGCGGCCGGGCAGCTCGCCCAACAATGGGTCAATGCTTCGTCCGGCCAGGAGGAAACCGCGGTGCATTTCATCGAGACGGTGGAAAAGCCGCTCGTCGTCCGCAATCAGGATGCCTTGCGTCCCTTCCATCGCTTCGCCGTGGATGACGGTCAGGGGAGCGAAATCTACATTTCGGCGCGCAGCGGCGATGTCGTGCATGTGTCGACGCGCGTTGAAAGAGCGTTCTACTGGGTAGGGAACTGGCTCCATTTCTTCCGCTTCCTCGATCTGGCCGGGGTGTCTGAGCAGCGCGCGGAAATTCTCATGTGGTCGGCAATTGCCGCATTCGCCGCTTGCCTCAGCGGGCTGATTGTCGGCTGGCTGCGCTGGCGGCCGGGCTGGTTCGGCAAGCGAAGCTATGGCGAGGGGCGGGTGCATCCGTACCGGGAATTCTGGTTCCGCTGGCATTTCTGGGCCGGCTTGCTCGGTGGCATTTTTGCCTTGCTCTGGACGTTCAGCGGCTTCGTCAACGGCAATACCTGGAAACTCTTTTCAGCGGCGACGCCTTCCCGTGCCGAGCTGGCCCGCTACTACGGTCCCGGTCTGCCCGGCGCGGCAGCCGAATGGCTGCCTTCCGCCCGGGACGGCCTGGCTCCGGATGTCGTCGAGCTCGGCTGGCGCCGTGTCGGGCATGAAGCGGTCCTGTCCGCCTGGAAACGCGATGGCAGCCGGCAACTCGTCGTCGGCTCGGGGAGCGGGATCGGCGAGGCGCATCTGCTTGAAGCGGTGCACCGGCTGTCGGGCGGAGGCTTTGCCGCTTCGGTCTACCCGGTCACCGCCTACGACAGCTACTACTACCCGCGCCACGCCCGCACCGCCTGGGATCGTCCCTTGCCCGTCTTGCGTGTCGAACTCGACGATCCGGCGCGAACCCACTACTACGTCGATCCGCTCGACGGACGTCTGCTCCTGCGTCAGGACGCCAGTCGGCGCCTCTACCGCTGGCTGTTTTCCGCGCTGCATCACTGGGATATCGGTCCGCTCTATGTGAGGCCGGTCTGGGACGCCTGGATGCTGCTGTGGGTCGGTCTGGGCCTGGTTCTCGCAGCCAGTTCGGTCGTCATCGGCTGGCGGCGCCTGCAGGTGACTTTCCGACCCCGCAAGCGCCAGCCTCGCGACAGCGAAAGCCGGCCTCTGGTGGTGGAGGAATCATGAATCCGCATTCACTGCTCAAGGAGGGTTACATGAAATCATCGTTTGCCGCACTGGTCATGCTTTGCCTCGCTCTTCCTGCCATCGCCCAGCAGGTGCCGGGACGGGAGGGCAGCGCGAGTGCTGCCTGGAAATACCAGGTGAAGAAGCTGGACAAGGCCGAGGTCGATCAGTACCTCGCCACCCCGGAACGCATCGTCGTCATCGATCTCCGCCGACCGGATGAGCTGGCAAGAAACGGCGGTCTGCCGGTTTACCTCAGCATCCAGTCGGCCGACCTGGAGAAATCGCTCGCCTACATTCCGCGCGATCGTCTGGTGCTGACGGCTTCCAACCACGCCGGGCGGGCCGGTGCCGCGGCCGATTTCCTGCTCGCCCGGGGCTTCAGTGTCGCCGGCGCGGTCGGGGTCCAGAACTACGAGGCCGAGGGGGGCAAGCTGCTGAAACCGGTAGCGCCACCTCCCCGCCAGCCGGCGGCTGCGACCCCCTGAACCGCAGGACGATTTCTCATCCTCGTGCATATTCCAATCATTGAAAAGGCAACATGAAAATTAGCAAGCTGATCGCAAGTCTGGGCTTCTCCGCGCTGCTGGTGGTTTCGGCAGCACAGGCGGAAAACGAATTCGACATGGATTTCATGCAGACCATCGAAGACGTGACCAAGGATCTGGTTTCCCATATCTCCGGACAGGATGGCGCCGCCGCCAGCGCCGGCATCAAGGAACTCGATGGCTACCTGGCGCAGGTGGAAGCGCATTATGCGAAGAAGGGCAATACGCAGGACGCCGTCGACATTGCCCGCGAGGGCCGGCTGATACTGGGCGATATCGGCAAGCTGGTCGCCGCCGGACACTACGACGACGCCAATGCCAGAACCTCCGAGTTCTCGAAAAACTGCAAGTCCTGCCACAAGATTTACAAGAAATCCTGATGCGCGCACAAGGTCAGATGTACGCGGCAATCGCCGCGTTATTGCTTGGCGTGTCGCCAGTCTGGGCAGCCGGTCCGTTGGCGCCGGGCAGTTTGCCGGTCGCCGGGCATCCGGTGGGACGCGCGGCAGTCGGCGCGGTGCGTTCCTATGACGAGCGTTGCCAGGAATGCCATGCCAAGGACGGCAACGCCACCGAGATCGGCGACGGCGTCAGCAACATCGGCAAGTTTCCCAAGCTGGCCGGGCAGTCGGCTGCCTACATCGTCAAGCAGGTGGAAGATTTCCGTGACGGCCGCCGTCACAGCGACGAGATGGAAATCATGGCACGCACGCTGGAGGAGCAGGACCTGCACGATATCGCCGCCTACTATGCCTCCTTGCCGGCAATGCGGGGCAGCGGGCAGGTGGGCGATAGCGCAGCCGCCCGGCTGTACCACGAAGGCGATCCGGCGCGGGCAATTCCCGCCTGTGTAAGCTGTCACGGCGAGGCTGGCCGGGCTCATCCCGGTATTCCCCGTCTCGCCGGTCAGCACGAACGTTACCTCAACAAGCAACTGCGTGACTGGCGCAGCCAGCAACGCAGGAACAGCGCCGGTGGCGTCATGACGCAGCTTGCCCACCAGTTGTCGGACGGTGAAATCGATGCCCTGGCGGCCTATCTGGCCGGCTTGTAGGAACATCAAACCAAGGAATCGAAATCCATGAAGATAAGTTTATTGGCATTCATCCTGAGCGGCCTGCTGATTGCCCCTGCCGCGGCAGAGCTGGAAGTTGGCCAGGCTGCGCCGCTGTTTGCTACCCCGGCCGCGCTGGCCGGGAAGGAGTTCCGTTACTCGCTGGCCGATGCGTTGGCAGCAGGACCGGTCGTGGTGTACTTCTATCCCTCGGCCTACACCAATGGCTGCAACATCCAGGCTCACACTTTTGCCGAGAACATCGGACGTTTTGAGGAGGTTGGGGCCAGTGTCGTCGGCGTCTCCCTGGACGATATCCGGCGTCTGAAAACCTTCTCCGCCGATCCGGAGTACTGCGCCGGCAAATTGACGGTCGCTGCCGATGCCGATGGGCGTGTAGCGCGTGCCTACGAGGTCAATGTCCGCGATCTGCAGCCGGGACGGCGCGACACCCGGGGTGAGGCAATCGATCACGGCTTTGCCGAAAGGACCAGCTTCGTTGTCGACCGGGAAGGGAAGATTGCTGCCGTCGTCGGCGGTCTCTCGCCCAGGGAAAATGTTGCCCGGGTACTTGAAGTCGTCAGAACGCTGGGCACGCGCTTGCGCCAGTAAAACCCTCCGGTTTCCCCCATTCGAAGGAATCAGGCAGCCAATGGCTGCCTTTTTTTCTGGTGCTGGAGAAGCAGTTTCGAGAAGGGAGTGAACGAATCCGGGCAGTTCGCTAATACGAAAAAAATCCAAGAAACATGATGTTCCTGATATGCCTGATGGTTTGTTTTATGTCTTTGATCGTAAATGATTTTTCCGGATGGTTTTGGCGCTGCTGCGTCTCTCGGAGGAATCGTCAGGCAGGCATGCAATTTGCCAAACCCGTTTGATTTCAATCAGGAGCTAATCGCATGGTTCATGCAAAGACAAAAATCAAACGGGGTATCGATCGTCAGGAGCCGGCGCCGGTTTTCAGGCGCACAACAATCCATCTGGGCGTTCTTGCCGTCATGGGGGCCTTGTCCTTCACCTCACTCCCCGCAGTTGCAGCCGACGATGGGCAGCTTGCCGAACTGCAGCAGGAGAACCTGCGCCTGCGCAAGGAACTCGAAGCCTTGCGCGGCAATAAGGCAGCTCAGGTCACGGCGGCACCCGCAGAGGAACGTTCCGCCAGGGAACAAGGGGGCGGGCGGCAGACCGTGTCGTCGGCGGCGGAACTGGAGCGGGTCGTGGTCTCGGGAAAGAAGACCCTGCTGCGCGTCAAGGAAATCCCCCAGTCCATTTCGGTGGTCGCCGGCGAGGAGCTGAAACGGGAAGGGGTGACGACGCTGGAAGATACCCTGAAGCGTCTGTCCAACGTCAAATGGAATTACGGCAATACCTCGACCAGCAGCTACTCGATGCGCGGGCTGGGTAAAACCGGCAACGTCGACGGCGGCGACCCCAGCGTCGGCATCAGTCTGGACGGGGTTGGTCTGGGCTTCAACCAGTTCGCCTATTCAAGCCTCTACGACAT
The DNA here is from genome assembly GCF_055901855.1 of Azonexus sp. MM2026_4. Taxonomy (NCBI): domain Bacteria; kingdom Pseudomonadati; phylum Pseudomonadota; class Betaproteobacteria; order Rhodocyclales; family Azonexaceae; genus Azonexus; species Azonexus sp. MM2026_4. The sequence continues at coordinate 115,807 of NZ_CM148380.1, forward strand.
CGAATCGGTCGAGGCGGTCCATGGCCCCTTGGGCACCCAGGGCGGCAAGAATTCGACCATCGGCGGCATCAAGGTCAATTACAAGCGACCGACCTTCAGCAACTCGGTCGAGACTTCCGTCGGCTTCACCAAGTACGAAGCGCAGAGCTACAACAAGTCGAACGGTAGTGTCCGCGCGACGGCGGTTGGCAATGCGGTGATCGTCGACGACCTGCTGGCTTTCCGGACCTCGGTTGACGTGCAGAAGGGCGGCGGCTGGATACCGAACAGCTACAACCCGGACAACACCTACATCAGTTCCGATCGGGTCAATGCGCGACTGCAATTGCTGCTCAAGCCGAGCGCCAATTTCGACGCCCGTCTGATCGCCGAGGTGATGCCGAGAAACAGCGAGAACGTGAATATCAATTCCACGAACTTCTTCTTCTCGCAAACGCCGGCCTTCTATGCCAACGGGGCCGCCAATACCGCACTGAGTAACGAGCAGCGCCTGGCACGTGGCTGGTTCCTGCGGAATGGCGATTACACGCTGAATGGCAACTGGTTCAACCAGAAGGTGATCACCAGCGATTCGCAGCAGGGTGTGGTCAGCGGCAGCAACAGCCTCGGTCTGGACCTGAACTGGGTGCTTGCCGACAAGTATCGGCTCAATTCCGTGACCTCTTACAAGGACTATGTCTTCAACGCCTTCCGCGACGATGAAGGTACGGTCTTCGACGTCCAGACGGCAGCCGGCCAGAACAAGGTTTTCCGCCAGTACACCCAGGATTTCCAGCTCGCCTCCAACATCGACAACCTGCTCGAATACCAGACCGGGCTCTTCGTGCAGAAGGTGATCAGCCGCTCGCAGGGTAACAACATTTACGGTTCGGATGCCGGCGCCTGGTACGCGACCAATAGCCAATACAACGCGCTGGTTGCCAACAATACGGTTGGCGCCAACGCGGTGGCGGCCCGCTACATGCTGGTCGACTCGCTCAACGACCTGTGGATCGCCAAGCCGACGCAGGTGGACAATCTGACCAGCGCCCTGTATTTCAACGGCGACTGGCGGGTCAGCGACGACTTCAAGGTCAATACCGGCATCCGTCGTTCCTGGGAGGACCGGACCATCACCCAGGAAGCGCGGATTGAGCAGAATGGCTACGGCAAGGTATTCAACGGCGGCGCCAGCGGCGGTTTCGATGTCGTCAGCGGAACCAACGGCAACCTGACGGCAGCAGCACTGGCCGACGCCGCCCAGGTGGCTGCGGCAGACCTGTTGGCCCAGACCTATTTCGGTGCCGCCAACTACGCGGCGCTCGATGCCACCCAGAAGGGATTGGTGGCGCGCGCCAAAGCGATCCGCAGCGGCCGGATCGGCACCCTCTACAATCAGTTTTCAGCGAATTACAAGGGCAACGTCGATACCTTCACGATCGCCCCCAAGTACAAGTTCAATGAAAACGTGACCGGCTACGTCTCGCTGTCCTACGGCCAGAAATCCGGCCTGCCGACAATTCGGGAAGCGGCCGTGCCCTATGCCCTGGAAGTCAAGCCCGAGCGCAACACCGGCATCGAGGTCGGCTTCAAGAGCAATCTGCTCGGTGGCGATCTGGTCCTGAACACCTCGCTTTATCTGAACAACATCAGCAATTACCAGCAGACGGTTTCCTTCGAGGACCCGGTGCTGAGTGCGATCAATAGTGTGACCACCTATGTTTCCGGCTTCGGCAACGTGGCCAAGGTCAGGACCCAGGGCCTGGAAATCGACGGGGCCTACACGGGGATCAAGAATCTGGTGGTCCGCTTCGCCGGCGCCTACAACGACGCGCACTACGTGGACTTCAAGAACGCGACTTGCCCGGTCGAGCGCGCCAACGAGTGCACGGCGGCGAGCCCCTTCCTGGATTATTCGGGCAAGACCCTGCCCGGCGCCTCGAAGTACTCGCTCAACATCAACGCCGTGTATAGCTGGCCGCTAGCCGACGGCAAGGTGTTCCGTTCGGGCTTCAACACCACCTACCAGAGCCGCTGGAACTCGGACAACTCGTTGTCCAGCTATGCGTGGATTCCGGGCAGCTCGGTCACCGATCTCAACTTCAGTTTTGCCGATGCCAAGGATCGCTGGTTGACGACCTTCTTCATCAAGAACGTCTTCGACGACGACACGCCGCGCAACAAGACCTGGAATGCCTGGGCGCCCGGCTTTCCTCGCCAGTACGGCCTGGTCTTTTCGACCAAGCTCTAAACCGGGAACGGGCCTCGTCACGGGGCCCGTTGTTTAGGACCCCGGGGGCATCTGTCTGGCGGGCAACAGTGACTGTTTCCGGTGAGGCAGTAGCGTTTCCCCGAGCCCCCCGGGTGTCGCGCCTGGAAATTATTAAGTTAATTAAATCATGGCCTTGCATCTGCGTCGCGTGCCTCGCAGGGATGGCCTGAAGTTTGCGAAATAACTCGAATGTACTTTCTGGATACAGGAGAAATGAAATGATTCACGGAACTCGGCTGGCCATCGTGCTTGGCCTGGCTGCAGCAGGTTTGAGCGTGGGGCCGATATTGGCGCAGGAAAAGGCGCCGCCGGCGAAGGAGGCCGCCGCCAGGTCCAGCCTGCCTTCGAACTGGGCCTATCGCCCCGTGCAGGCGACCGTGCCGGAGGTCAGGGACGCCCGCTGGGCGCGGACGGAGATCGACAAGTTCGTCCTCGCCAAGCTCGCCGAAAAAGGTCTGAAACCTTCCCCTGAAGCCGATCGGGTGACCCTGATCCGGCGTGTCTACCTTGACGTGGCCGGGGTCATCCCGACGCCGGAGGAGGTCAAGGCCTTCGTCAACGACAAGTCGCCGAATGCCTACGAAAAACTGGTCGACCGTCTTCTCGCCTCGCCGCAGTACGGCGAACGGGTCGGCCGCCGCTGGCTTGACCTGGCGCGCTACGCCGATACCCAGGGCTATCAGGACGACGAGCAACGGCCCGGCATGTGGCGCTATCGCGACTACGTGATCAAGTCCTTCAACCAGGACAAGCCGTTCAACCAGTTCGTCAAGGAACAGATTGCCGGCGACGAATTGTGGCCCGGCCAGCAGGATGCGCTGGTCGCCACCGGCTTCCTGCGCGGCTATCCGGATGCGCCCGACCATCGCGACCTGCTGGAAAAACGCTATACCGCGATCACCGACATGACCGACACCGTCGGCACGGTGCTGCTCGGCCATTCGCTCGAATGCGCGCGTTGCCACGACCACAAGTTCGACAAGATCTCGATGAAGGATTACTACCAGTTGCAGTCCTTCTTCGCCAACACGCTGCCCAGCGACAACCTGCCGGTGCTCGAGAAGGGCGAGCGCGAGAAGAAGTTCGAACGGGACTATGCGGCCTACGAGGAAGCGACCCGGGAAATCCGTGCCAAGCTGACGGCCTTCATCGAACCCCACAAGGACGAGGTGATCAAGTATCACCGCGAGCGTTTCTACGAGGATGGCCGGGTCTCGCTGTGGAAACCCAAGGAAGAATGGAAATCGCTCGATCGCTGGCTGAACTACCGTTTTGACCAGTACATCGTCCGCAACAACCCGAACTACGGCTGGGATATCAACTTCTTTGCCGCCGCCGGCGGCGCCTTCAACAATGCCGTCGAGGTGGCGGCGGTCGACCCGGGCTTCGACAAGGCCAAGCTGGAGAAGCTGAAGCAGCGCCAGTCGGAGTTCCGGAAGCTGCTGGCCGAGTTGCGCAAGTTCAACGACCAGCGGCCGGAGCAGGGGGCAACCATCCTTTCCGCGCTGACCGAGAACGGAACCGATGCGGCACCTCAGCACATCTACGCCGGCGGCGATCATCACCGGCCGCTGGCCGAGGTGCAGCCGGGCTTCCCGGCTCTGTTCACGCCGAACAACACGAAGGCCGAGATCGTGCCGACGGCGAACTCCTCCGGACGGCGTTCGGCCCTGGCCAACTGGCTGGTCTCCAGCGACAACCACGTCGTTCCCCGCGTCTTCGTCAACCGCCTGTGGGCGCACTACTTCGACAGCGGCATCGTGCCGAGCGTTAGCGATTTCGGGCGCGCCGGGCAGAAACCCAGCCATCCCGAGCTGCTCGACTACCTGGCCGGGAATTTCGTCAGAAATGGCTGGAGCGTCAAGAAACTGACGCGCGAAATCCTGCTCTCGAGCACCTACCGCCAGGCATCCACCGAACGCAAGGACGCGCTTGCCGTCGATCCGACGAACAAGTTGCTGGCAACCTTCCCGCGCAAGCGTCTCGACTCGGAACAGGTGCGCGATTCGCTGCTCGCCGCTTCCGGCCTGCTGACGCCGAAGGCGGGCGGGCCGGGCGTTTATCCCCCCCTGCCGGAGGTCATCTACAAGGCTTCATCGCGCAATGTGCCGGGCTTCTGGCCGCAGACCGACAACGCCAAGGATCATCACACCCGCAGCGTTTATGTCTATGTCCGCCGCAGCTTGCCCTATCCGATGCTGGAGACCTTCGACGGCGCCTCGCCGCAAAGTCCGCACAGCCGTCGCGACGTGACGACCGTGCCGCAGCAGTCGCTGACCCTGTTCAACAACGACCAGGTTTACCAGTGGTCGAAGAGCCTGGCCGGACGGGTGATCCGCGAGGCCGGCAAGAGCGAGGAAGCGCAACTCGACCGGCTGTTCCAGGTGCTTTACTCGCGGGCGCCGGCCAGGGACGAGAAGGCGGCCGCGCTCGCCTTCCTGAATCGCCACGAGAAGGTGATCAAGGCGCAGCTCGCCAGCGGCAAGCTGGCCGTCGCCGTGCCCGTTGGGCTCAAGGATCTGCCGGACACCAGTCCGACCCGCCTGGCGGCATTCGTCGATCTGGCGCACAGCCTGGCCAATGCCAACGAATTCATCTATCGCTTCTAATTTTCCGGAAATCATCATGACTCATCATTCGCACTCCCGCAGGAACTTTCTCGGTGTCTCGGCCAAAGGGCTGGCCCTGACCGTCGGTGGCATGGTCGGCGGTGGCGGCGTGTTCTCGCCGCTGTTCGCCGCCGAGAACGATGCCGGTCCGCTGGCGCCCAAGCCGACGCATTACCCGGGCAAGGCCAAGTCCGTCATCTGGCTGCACATGAACGGCGCACCGGCCGCACAGGACCTGTTCGAATACAAACCCGAGCTCTATCGCCTGCACAACCAGGCGATTCCCGAATCCTTCCTGAAGGGGGTTCAGGTCAATACGCAGGGCGGTGCCGGCAAACTGCTGGCCTCGCAACGCAAATGGAAGCAGTACGGGCAGAGCGGCAAATGGTTCTCCGACCTGCTGCCCAACGTGGCCAAGCACGCCGACGATCTTGCCTTCATCCACAACATGGAAACCGTCGGCGCCACCCACGACATCTCGACCATGCTGCTCAATTCCAGCGGCGCGGTGCCGGGGCGGCCGACGCTCGGGGCATGGATCACCTATGCCCTGGGGTCCGCCAACCAGGATTTGCCAGCCTACATCGTGCTCTCCAACGGCGGTCGCGGGCTGGCCGGCGGTTCGGTCAACTATGCCTCGGGTTTCCTGCCGGCGGTTTATCAAGGCGTACCGCTGCAACTCGGCGAGACGCCGATCCTCTTCCTGGATCGTCCGGATCTGCTGGCGGCCAACCAGCAACGCGATGCGCTCGATTTCCTGCGCGAGTTCAACAAACTTCACGCCGGCAAGTATCCCTCGGATACCGAATTGAAGGCCCGTCTGGAAGCCTACGAACTGGCCTATCGCATGCAGTCGACGGTGCCCAACGTCGTCGACATCGGCAAGGAAAGTGCGGAAACCCGTGCCGCCTACGGGATCGGCACACCGGAAACCAATGATTACGGGACCAACCTGTTGCGTGCCCGCCGCCTGGTCGAGAACGGCGTTCGTTTCATCCAGGTGGTTTCCGGCAAGGCCGACAAGTACAACGACTGGGACGCCCATACCGATCTGGAAGGAAATCACAAGGCGCAGGCCAGGATGGTCGACCAGCCGATCGGTGCCTTGCTGAACGATCTCAAGCAACGCGGGCTGCTCGATTCGACCTTGGTGGTGTGGACTGCCGAATTCGGCCGGACCTCTTACGGTCAGTCGGGAACCGGCCGCGACCACAATCCGTGGGGCTACACGCAATGGCTGGCCGGGGCCGGGGTCAAGGGCGGCGCCAGTATTGGGCAGACCGACGAGATCGGTCTCAAGGCGGTCGGCAAGACGACCTCGACCTACGATTTCCAGGCCACGGTGCTGCATGCGATGGGGCTCAATCACCTGAAGACGACCTTCCAGTACAACGGTCGTTCGGAGCGGCCGACCGTCGTTTATGGCGATATCGTCAAGGAAGTGTTTGCGTGACGTTTGCTTCCCGGGGCGTCTGCCGCCCCGGGAAGGGCCGTTGCCGGAAAGGGCCGTCAACCTTGGGTTGGCGGCCCTTTTTTATCGCTCAGTGGGGATGCTTCGCCAGGCGCAGCGCATCGCCCAGGATCTGCGCCGCTTCCCTGAGGACGACATCGGGCGCGGCCTTTTGCGTCCGGCGGCGCGACAGCTCCTGGGTCAGGCTGCGTTCGCCGTTTTCCAGCCCGTCGTCGGCGGCGAAGAGATCGTCAGCGGGGGCCGCGTTGCCGGTCGCCCGCAGCCGCGTCTTCCTGAGCGAATTTCTGGCTTCCTGAAGATTCATCTCCCGGCGCCGCTCCGCTTCATTGAGGGAAATCCGGTTCTCCGCCTTCAAGCGCCGGAAACGATCCAGTTCATCGCGCAGAAACTGGAATTCGACGTTGCCGGCCAGACGGACCGCCTGCCGGCGGGTCAATTCTGCGGTCAGACTGGGGGAAGGCGAGGCATTCAGGGGGCCGGGTAGGGCGGCGATCCGACTCCAGGGCAGGGCGTTCGGAAAGGCGTTTTCGCCCTGCCGCTCCGTCCCTCCGAGACCGGGGATGGTGATGTCCGGCGCAACGCCACGCAGTTGCGTGGTGCCGCCGTTGACGCGGAAGAACTGGGCGACGGTCATCGTCAGCGAGCCGAGTTTGGGTGCGCCTTCCGGCGTGTAGCGGTCGAGATCGAGTACCGACTGGACGGTGCCCTTGCCGAAGCTGGCTTCGCCGATGATCAGACCGCGCCGGTAATCCTGGATGGCCGCCGCGAATATCTCCGATGCCGATGCCGATTCGCGGTTGATCAGGACGGCCAGCGGGCCGTCCCAGGCCATGCCGGGATCGTTGTCGGACTCGACGGAAATCTGGCCGCGGCCATCGCGTTGCTGAACCACCGGTCCGCGGTCGATGAACAGTCCGGTCAGCGCCACTGCCTCGGCAAGCGCGCCGCCGCCGTTGCCGCGCAGGTCGACCAGCACCGCGTCGACCCGTTGCCGGCGCAATTCCGCCAGCAGTTTGGCGACATCGCGGGAGGCGCTGGAGAAGTCCGCCGCCCCGTTCTGGCTGCCGGTGAAATCGCGGTAGAAGGTGCTCAGGCTGACCACGCCAATCCTCCGCCCGTCGGCCAGGGAAATGACGCGTTGCTGCGCTGCCTGGTCCTCCAGCGAGATTTTCTGGCGGACCAGCCTGATCCGGCGGTGCGGCGCATCGGCGACGCTGTCCGCGGGAATGATCTCGAGTTCGACGACCGAGTTGGCGGCGCCCCGGATCAGGCGCACCGTTTCGTCAAGGCGCCAGCCGAAGACATCGACCGGGTTGCCGTTTTCGCCCTGCGCAACGGCCAGGATGCGATCACCCACCTTGAGCTTGCCGGAAAGGGCGGCCGGGCCGCCGGGGATCAGTTCGCGAATCGTCGTATAGGCGTCGCGTTCCTCGAGGACGGCGCCAATCCCGACCAGGCTCAGGCTCATGCCGATCTCGAAATCGTCGGCGTTGCGTGGGCCGAGGTAATTCGTGTGCGGGTCGATACTGTTGGTGAACGCGCTCATGAAGGACTGGAACGCATCTTCGGCGTTCAGCCGGTTGATGCGGCCGATCGCCAGTTCGTAGCGGCGGTCCAGCGTCCGGACGATCTCCGGGTCGGCCTTGCCGGCCAGACGCAGACGCAACCAGTCGTTCTTGACCAGTTGTCGCCAAAGCTCGCGGCGTTCCGCGCCGTCCTTCGGCCAGGGGGCATTTTCCCGACTGGCCGCCATGCTTTCGGGCAGCGTGAAATCGGGCGCTTCGCGCAACAAGGCCTGGGCTTCCCGGTAACGGTCGATGGCATGGCGCGCATACAGGTTGAAGATCAGGAAGGGCAGCCGGAGGTCGCCGCTGCCCACGGCGTCGTCGAGACGACGGCGGACGCCTTGCAGCAGCGCGATGTCGGGTTCGGCGAAAAAGAGTTTTTCGCCGTCGAGCTGTTTCAGGTAGCGCTCGAAGATCGCTTCGGACATCCGGTCGTCGAGCGGTATTGGCCGGTAGTGATAGCGGCCGAGGATTTCCGCGGACAAGCTGGCGGCCACGCCCTGCTGCGCCTGGGGCGCCACTTCCTGGGCATGGGCAGCGCAGGCAAAAGCCAGGGCGATGCCGAGGGTGAGATGTTTGATCGGAGGCATTCAGGAATGTGGCTGACGGCGAGCTCAAGGGGAAAGGTCGGAATATGCCCGATCTTGCCAGGGCGAACCACCCAAGGCGCGGACCAGGGCGACCGAGGCGAGCAACTGGCGGCCCAGCAGGTCGAGACTGCTGCGTTCGGCGTTGAGTGCCGCGGCCTGGGCGGTGGCGACGTTGAGAAAACTGACCGTACCGGCCAGGTACTGGTTGTCGGTCTGCGTCTGGAAGCGCCTGGCGGCGGCGCTTGCCGCCAGCTGGGCGGTTTTCTCCTGCTCGAGAATGCGCAGGGTGGAAAGCTCGTCTTCGACTTCCCGGAAGGCCTGCAATACGGTCTGCCGGTAGCTGGCAACGCTGCTGTCGTGTTCGGCGATGGCCTCGTCGTCGGCGGCAGCGCGCTTGCCGCCATCGAGGAGAGAGATCGCCAGGATCGGCCCCAGTGACCAGTAGCGGTTGGGCAAGGTCAGCAGGTGGGCGATGCCGGCGTTCTGGAAACCGCCGCTGGCGCTCAGGCTGATCTCCGGAAAGAAGGCGGCGCGGGCAACGCCGATTCGGGCGTTGGCTGCAGCCACGCGGCGCTCGGCGGCGGCAATGTCAGGCCGACTTTCCAGCAGGGTGGACGGCAGGGCGAGCGGAATCGCCGGCGGGACGGGCAGCTCGTCCGTTGCCGGGAGGCGAGCGGCGTCGGGCAGTCGGCCGGTCAGGGTGGCGATCGCATGCTCGAGTCGGGCGCGCTCGATGTTCAGTTCGATCGCCTGGGCTTCGGTCGAGCGCAACTGGGTTTCCGCCTGGGCGACTTCGGCCTGGCTGGCGATGCCGGCCGCGTGCCGGTTGCGGGTGATGTCGAAGGAGCGCTGGTAGGCGGCGAGCGTTTTCTGGAGCAGGCGCTGCTGGGCATCGTTGATGCGCAGCGTGAAATAGCTCTGGGCCAGGGTGGTCTGGATACTCAGCCGGGCCGCCGCCAGTTCGGCCGCCGTGGCCTCCCGTTCCGCCCGTCCGGCCTCGATCTGGCGGCGAACGCGTCCCCACAGGTCGATTTCCCAGCCGGCGCTCAAGGCAAGGCGGTCGAGCTTGCGTACCGCGGCGTTGCCCGCATCCTGCGTCCGTGTCCGGGCAAGCGTCCCGCTCAGGGCGGGAAACAGGCCGGCCTGGCTGCCGCGCAACGCGGCATCCGCCTGGCGGAGACGGGCTTCTGCGACAAGCAGATCCTGATTCTGGGTGTCGGCAAGTTCGACCAACCGGTCTAGCGTCGGGTCGCCGTAGGCCGCCCACCACCTTGCCGGCAGCGCCTTGCCGGCTGGCGATGCCGCGTCTCGGTCGGCGCCTTGCGCGTCCCAGGCGAGCGGAACGCTGACGGCGGGTTTCCGGTAGTCGGGGCCGACGGCGCAGCCGCTCAGCACACACGAAATCATGGCCAGGACGAGGATTTTCTGATTCTTCATGGGTTCAGGCAGCGTCCGGGGCCAGCGCTCCGGGGCGTGGCTTCCGGCGGTGATGGAAGGCGAGACGGGCGCGATCCAGGTAGAGGTAGACGACGGGCGTGGTGTACAGGGTAAGGAACTGGCTGACGATCAGGCCGCCGACGATGGAAATGCCCAGCGGCTGGCGCAGTTCGGCGCCATCGCCGCTGCCCAGGGCGAGCGGCACGGCCCCCAGGATGGCGGCCAGGGTCGTCATCATGATCGGACGGAAGCGCAACTGACAGGCCTGGAATATGGCCTCGCGCGGGGCGAGCCCCGCGTTGCGTTCCACCTGCAGCGCGAAGTCGACCATGATGATGGCGTTCTTCTTGACGATGCCGACCAGCAGGATCACCCCGATCATGGCGATGACGGTGAATTCGCTGCCGAACAGGAGCAGGCCGAGCAGGGCGCCGACACCGGCCGAGGGCAGGGTAGACAGGATGGTCAGCGGATGGACGAGGTTCTCGTAGAGGATGCCGAGCACCAGATACACGGCAACGATGGCCGCCAGCACCAGCCAGGGCTGACTGTCCATCGACGCCTGAAAGACCCGGGCCGAGCCCTCGAAGCTGCCATGTATCGTGCTCGGCACCCCCATTCTCGCCAGCGTCTCGCGGATCGCCTGAGCGGCCTCACCGAGCGCGACCCCGGGCGCCAGCGAAAAACTGATCGTCGAAGCCGCGAACTGGCTTTGATGGTTGACCGACAGCGGCGCGTAGGCGGGCGCCCAGCGGGCAATGGCCGACAGCGGAACGAGTTCCCCGCTGGCCGTGGTCAGCGCGATTTCAGCCAGGGAATCCGGACTCTGCCAGTAGCGCGGCGCCGCCTCCATGACCACCCGGTACTGGTTGAGCGGGTTGTAGATCGTCGATACCAGGCGCTGCCCGAAGTAATTGTTCAAGGTCGTGTCGATGCTGCGCTGGCTCAGGCCGAGGCGGGCGGCGGCATCGCGGTCCACGGTCAGCGAGGTCTGGGCGCTCTTGTCCTCGTTGTCGGTATCGATGTCGGTGAGCTGGGGCAGTTCGGCGAACGCCCGGCGGATGCCGGGTTCCCAGGCGCGCAGCTCGGCGAGGTCGTCGCTCATCAGGGTGAACTGGTAACTCGAACTGCTGGCCCGGGCGCCGATCTTGATTTCCTGCGCCGAATTCAGGAACAGCCTGGCACCGGCGACATGGGCCGACTGCCGGCGCAGCCGGTCGATGATCTGTTCGGCGCTGGCGTTCCGCTCGGCCAGCGGTTTCAGGGTGATGAACATCTGGGCGGAATTGCGCGCGCCGCCGCCCGGACCGCCACCGCCGCCACCGGTCGAACCGGCGACATCGGCCACCGCCGGATCGCGGCGGACGATGTCCACGAAATCGGCGAGTTTCTCCTGCATCGACTGGAAGGAGCTGCTCTGGTCGGCGCGGATGACACCGATCAGGCGGCCGGTATCCTGCTGCGGGAAGAAGCCCTTGGGGACGATGCCGTACAGGTAGATATTGAGGCCGATCACGGCAGCCAGGAGGCCGAGCGTCAGCCGGCCATGGTCGAGTGTCCACGCCAGCGAGCGCCGATAGCCTTCCTGGAGTCGCTCGATGCAACGCTCGGTGAGGCGCGAGAAGGCGCCGCGCCGGTAACTGTCGCGCGGACGCAGTACCCGCGCCGACAGCATTGGCGTTGCCAGGATCGAGATCAGCAGCGACAGCACGATGGCGGCGGTTAGCGTGACCGCGAATTCACGAAACAGGCGACCGACGACGCCGCCCATGAAGATGATCGGGATGAAGGCGGCGGCGAGCGACAGGGTCATCGAGATGACGGTACCGCGAACTTCGTTGAAGCCCTGCACCGCAGCCTGCATTGGCGCGAGGCCGCGGTCAACATGGCGACTGATGTTTTCCAGGACGACCACCGCGTCATCGACGACGAAGCCGGTGGCGACGGTCAATGCCATCAGCGACAGATTGTTCAGGGAAAATCCGGCCAGGTACATGACGGCCAGCGTGCCGATCAGCGCCGTCGGTACCGCTACGGCGGGGATCAGGGCGGCCCGGCGGTCGCGCAGGAACAGCATGACGACCAGGATGACCAGGCAGACCGCGGTGAGCAGGTTGGCGCCGACATCGCGCAGCGAGGCGCGGATGGTCACGCTGCGGTCCTGGACGATGCGCAGCCGGATCGAGTCGGGAATGGCTGACTGCAGTTCCGGCAAGCGTTCGCGGATGCGGTCGACGGTGGCGATGATGTTGGCGCCGGGCTGTCGCTGCACCTGGATGACGACCGAGGGCCGGCCGTTGGTCAGCGCCGCGTTGCGCAGATCCTGCGCGCCATCCTCGACCTCGGCGACATCCTGCAGGCGCAGGGCGGCCCCGTTGCGCCAGGCGACCACCAGCGGGGCATAGTCCTGCGCCTTCTTGGCCTGGTCGTTGGCGGTCACCAGCCAGCTGGCGTCGGCATCTTCGAGCACCCCCTTGGGCCGGTTGACGTTGGTCGAAACGATGGCGTTCCTGACCTCCTCGGTCGATACGCCGGCGCGGGCGAGAGCCTGCGGATTGAGTTCGATGCGCACCGCCGGCAGGGCGCTGCCGCCGACGTTGATCTGTCCCACGCCTTCGATCTGCGAGAGCTTCTGGCCGAGGATGGTGAGCGCCGCGTCGTACATCTGGGAGCGCGACAGCGTATCGGAGGTCAGCGAAAGGATGACGATCGGACCGTCGGTCGAGTTCGCCTTGCGCACGGAAGGGTTGCCGGTCATGCCGCTGGGTAACTGGCCGCGCGCCGCGTTGATGGCGGCCTGGACGTCGCGCGCGGCGTCGTTGATGTTGCGGTCGATGTCGAACTGCAGGTTGATTTCGGTGGTGCCGAGCGCGCTGCCGGAAGTGATCTCGTTGATCCCGGCGATGCTGCCGAGAGCCCGTTCGAGGGGCGTGGCCACGCTCGACGCCATGGTTTCCGGACTGGCCCCCGGCAAATTGGCGCGTACCGAGATGACCGGGTATTCCACCTGGGGCAGGGCGGCGGCGGGCAACTGGAAGTAGGCGGCGATGCCGAGCAGGACGATGCCGAGCGTCAGCAGCGAGGTGGCGACCGGGCGCCGGATCAGTCGTTCGGCCAGGCTCATCGCCGTTCTTCCCCGACCGCCAGGGGGCCGCGGCGCCAGCTCGCGCAACGGCGGGCCAGGCGATCGAAGGCGAGATAGATGACCGGTGTGGTGAACAGCGTCAGGATCTGCGACAGGATCAGGCCGCCCACCATCGTGATGCCCAGCGGCTGGCGCAGTTCGGAGCCGACGCCGTCGCCCAGCATCAGCGGCAGCGCGCCGAGCAGGGCGGCCAGCGTGGTCATCAGGATCGGCCGGAAGCGCAGCAGGCAGGCTTCGTAGATCGCGGTCTCGGGACTCTTGCCTTGTTCCCGTTCGGCTTCGAGGGCGAAGTCGATCATCATGATGGCGTTCTTCTTGACGATGCCGATCAACAGGATGATGCCGATGATGCCGACGATGCCCAGGTCACGATCCGCCACGATCAGGGCGAGCAGCGCGCCGACGCCGGCGGACGGCAGGGTCAACAGGATCGTCACCGGATGGATCGTGCTCTCGTAGAGTACGCCGAGCACGATGTACATGGTGACGATGGCAGCGACGATCAGCCAGACGGTACTGGTCAGCGAGGCCTGGAAGGCCAGGGCGGCCCCCTGGAAGCGCAGGCTGAGGCTGGCCGGCAGATCCAGCTCCTGCTGGACTTCACGGATCGCCTGCACCGCTTCGCCCAAGGCAATGCCCGGTGCCAGGTTGAACGAGAAGGTGGCGGCGGGAAACTGGCCGATATGATTCACCGCCAGCAAGGCGGGGCGTTCGCTGACGCGGGTGACGCTGCTCAGCGGAATCTGCGCCCCGTTGCCGGCGACGACATGGAGGTTGCCGATGGCATCGAGGCCGCGCTGGAATTCCGGCTTGACTTCGAGGATCACCCGATAAAGGTTGGACTGCGTGAAGATGGTCGAAATCATGCGTTGCCCGAAGGCGTTGTAGAGCACGTTGTCGATGGCGGCGACGGAGATGCCCAGGCGTCCGGCCTGGTCGCGGTCGATCTCGACGTAGGCCTGGCGCCCCTGGTCCTGCCAGTCGTTGGCGACATCGGCGAGTTCCGGCCGGCGCTCGAGACGACGCTGCAGGTAATGCACCCATTCCCCCAGATGGGCGGCATCGGCGCCTTCCAGGCTGAACTGGTACTGGGTGCGGCTGAGCCGGCTCTCGATGGTCAGGTCCTGGACCGGCTGCAGGTAGAGCGCGATGCCGCCGACCCGCGCCGCCCGTTCCTGCAGGCGTCTGATGATTTCGCCGGCATCGTGCTGGCGTTCGCCGTGCGGTTTTAGGCTGATCAGCAGGCGGCCGCTGTTGAGCGTGGCGTTGCTGCCGTCGACGCCGATCACCGAGGAAATGCTGGCGACGTCGGGGTCGCGGCGCAGGGTGTCGACCAGCGCCTGCTGCCGCTCGCTCATGGCGGCGAAGGAAACATTCTGCGTCGCCTCGCTGACCCCCTGGATCAACCCGGTATCCTGGACCGGGAAGAAGCCCTTCGGGATCGCCAGATAAAGCACCACGGTCAGCAGCAGCGTGCCCAGCGCGACCGCCAGCGTCGCTGTCTGATGCTGCAGGACCCAGCGCAGGGCGAGCGCGTAGCGCTCGATCAGGCGGTCGAGAAAGGCGCCGGACAGGCGATGGAAGCGGCCCAGTTGTTCCTCCGGCACGTGATGGAGCAGGCGGGCGCACATCATCGGGGTCAGCGTCAGCGATACCAGCGCCGAGATCAGGATGGACACGGCCAGGGTGATCGCGAACTCGCGGAACAGCCGCCCCACCACGTCGCCCATGAAGAGCAGGGGAATGAGCACGGCAAGCAGCGATATGGTCAGCGAGATGATGGTGAAACCGATCTGCGCCGAGCCCTTGAGCGCCGCCTCCATCGGCGGGTCGCCGGCCTCGACGTAACGGGCGATGTTTTCGATCATCACGATCGCGTCGTCGACCACGAAGCCGGTGGCGATGGTCAGTGCCATCAGGGTCAGGTTGTTGATCGAGAAGCCGGCCAGGTACATGACGCCGAAGGTGCCGATCAGCGACAGCGGGACGGCGACGCTGGGAATGAGGGTGGCGGGGATGTTGCGCAGGAACAGGAAGATCACCAGCACGACCAGGGCGATGGCGAGCAGCAGTTCATTGCGGACATCCGCCACCGAAGCGCGGATGGTGACCGTGCGGTCGCTCAGCATCTGCAACTGGACGTTTTCCGGCAAGGCCGCCTGCAGCGTCGGCAGCAGCGTCTTGATGCGATCGACGGTGTCGATGACGTTGGCGCCCGGTTGTCGATGGATGTTGAGGATGATCGCCGGTTTGTCGTCGGCCCAGGCCGCCAGCCGGTTGTTCTCGGCGCCGTCGATGAGTTCCGCGATGTCGCCGAGGCGGATCGGCGCGCCGTTTTTCCAGGCGATGATCAGGTTCCGGTACTCCGCCGCCGAACGCAACTGGTCGTTGGCATCCAGCGTGGAGGCGCGCAACGGGCCGTCGAAGCTGCCTTTCGCCATATTGACGTTGGCGCTGGTGATGACATTGCGGATGTCGTCGAGATTGAGACCGTTGGTGGTCAGGGCCTGCGGATTGACCTGGATGCGGACGGCCGGTCGCTGACCGCCGCCCAGGCTGACCAGGCCGACCCCGGCGACCCGGGAAATTTTCTGGGCGACGCGGGTATCGACGAGATCGGCCACCCGCGGCAGCGGCAGCTCGGTCGAGGTGATGGCCAGGGTGATGATCGGCGCGTCGGCCGGATTGACCTTGCTGAACACCGGCGGCATCGGCAGATCGCCGGGCAGGAAGGCGCTGGCGGCGTTGATCGCCGACTGGACTTCCTGCTGGGCGACGTCCAGATCGAGACCGAGCGCAAACTGCAGGGCGATGACCGAGGCGCCGGCGGAACTGCTCGACGACATCTGGTTGAGGCCGGCAATCTGGCCAAGCTGGCGCTCCAGTGGCGCGGTCACTGCGGAAGTCATCACTTCCGGGCTGGCGCCGGGGTAAAGCGTGGTCACCTGGATGGTCGGATAATCGACTTCCGGCAGCGAGGAAACCGGCAACAGGCGATAGCCGATCAGTCCCGCCAGCAGGATGGCCACCATGATCAGCGAGGTGGCGATGGGGCGCAGGATGTACAGACGGGAAGGGTTCATCGGGGTTCCAGCCCGGCCACCGGTCGGCGATCGAGGCGCAGGGCCAAGGGGATGGCGAATTCCACGCTGGCGAATGGCGAAACGCCAGCCGTAGACGGGCGGGCGGCATGGGCATCGCGCGGACGCTGCTGACCTGGCTCGCGTCTGCCGGCGGCATCGCTGCCGCGGCGCTCGCCCTGGCTGGCGACCGGCTGGCCGTCGACGCTGAGCAACTCAACCCGGCCACCGTTCTGCAGGCGATCCGCACCGTCGAGGACGACGGTCTCGCCGGCCGACAATCCCGCCTCGATCACCACCTGATTGCCGTTGGCCGGGCCGAGACGGATGTTGCGCGCTTCCACCCGCTGGTCGTTGCCGACCACGAAGACCTGGGTACCCTGCGGGTTGCGCAGGACGGCAGCGGATTGCAGCAGCACCGCGCCCTGGCGGGTTTCCACCTTGAGCCGCGCGTTGACGAACTGGTTCGGAAACAGGCTGTCGTCGCCGTTGGGGATTTCCGCCTTGAGCTTGATGGTTCCCGTCGCCACATCGATCTGATTGTCGATGCTGTGCAGATAGCCCTCGCTGAGCTTGCTGCGGTTTTCGCGGTCCCAGACTTCGACCAGCAATTTTTCGTTTTGCTGCAGGCGCCCGGCGATGTTGCCCAGGCGCTCCGCGGGAATGGCGAAGACCACGAAAATCGGCCGGGTTTGCGTGATCACCGCGATCCCGTTGCTGTCGGTGCTGCGCAGCATGTTGCCGACATCGACCTGGCGCAGGCCGATGCGTCCGCCGGCCGGCGCGGCAATCCGCGTGAAAGCAAGATTGAGGCGGGCGTTGGCTTCCTGGGCGCGGTTGATATGTACGCTGCCCTGGTACTGGCGGACCAGGGCTTCCTGGGTGTCGACCTGTTGCCGGGCAATCGAGTCCTTGTCGAGCAGCCCCTTATACCGTTCGAGGTCCACCCTGGCGGCGGCGAGCAGTGCTTCGTCGCGCAGCAATTGCCCGCGGATCTGGTCGAGCTGGATCTGGAACGGGCGGGGATCGATCTCGGCCAGGATGTCGCCGGCCTTGACCGTCTGGCCTTCGCGGAAATTGATGCGGACGATCTGACCGTCCACCCGCGGCTTGACGATCACGGTATTGGACGCCGTCACGGTGCCGATGGCGGCAACCTCCACGTCGAGCGAGCCCCGGCGGGCGGCGGTGCCTTTCACCGGTTGAACCCGGGCCCCTCCATTGGGCGCGCCCGGTGCCGAGGCTCTTTCGCCCTTGCCTCGTGCTCCGTGGCTGGCCGCCTCGGCGGCGGGGTTGGCCCGGGCGGCAAAGGCGTAATAGGTGCCGGCGGCAGTCAGCAGGGCGAGGGCGATCGCGCTGACGGCGAGCTTCGGATGTCGTCCCGCCCAGCGTTTCATTGGCTTGGAATCTTCCATGCGACGGTTGTCTTTATCGTTCGGTGAGGCCGGCAAGGGGAAAGGCGAGGGTGACATCGGCGGAACGGATGTCAGCCTCGCCGCAACCTGGGCCGGCAAAGCTATCGGGTCAGACGCGGCCGCCCCTACATGAATTGTTCGGCGCCCACCAGCCCGACCTTGGTCAGGCCCTGGCGCTGCACGGCGGCCATGACACTCGCGACATGCCGGTAGGCAGCCAGCTTGTCGGGGCGGACGTGCAGCTCCGGCGTCACGGCCTGGGCGGCGGCCTGGTTCAAGCGGGATTCGAGCACGGCGCCATCGGCCAGCGCTTCGCCGTTCCACAACACGGTGCCGCCCGCATTGATGTCGATCTTGACGATCTCCGGCGGGGTGCTCGGCGGCGGCGGGCTGCCGACCGGCAGGTTCAGATTGACCGAATGCAACTGGATCGGGATGGTGATGATCAGCATGATGAGCAGGACCAGCATGACGTCGATCAAGGGCGTCGTGTTGATGTCCACCATCACCTCGGGATCGCCGGAACCGCTGCCCGGACCGATGTTCATGGCCATGAATGTTTCTCCTCTGTCAGGGGGTCAGTGCAGGGGCGGCGGATCGGTGATGAAGCCGAGTTTGACGATGCCGGCGCGCTGGGCGGCCAGCACGACCTTGCCGACGTGTTCGTAAGGGGCATTGCCGTCACCGCGGATCTGCACTTCCGGTTGCGGCTCGACGAGGGCGATGCCCTTCAACTGGCTTACCAGATACTCCTGGCCGGCCACCCGCTTTTCGTTCCAGTAGACCGCGCCGTCCCGGGTGACCGAAAGATTGATGTTCTCGGGCTTGGTGACGCGGGGCTGGTTGCGTTCCTTCGGAAGTTCCACGGCAACCGTCTGGGTGACGACCGGAATGGTGATCAGGAAGATGATCAGCAATACCAGCATCACATCGACCAGCGGGGTGGTGTTGATGGCGGAGAGGACCTCGTCCTCGTCTGCAGTGCCGACGTTGATGGCCATGGCGATTTACACCGAAATGGCGCGGATGGCGTGCACCACCTTCGGGCCACTGCTTTCCGTGACGCGGGTGGCGGCCTCGCCGAGCAGAACGGCATGCAGTTCGCTGCCGAAGGTGCGCACGTCTTCGAGTGCCGCCTTGTTGCGGCGGACCAGCCAGTTGTAACCGAGCACCGCCGGCACGGCGACGGCCAGGCCGATGGCGGTCATGATCAATGCTTCGCCGACCGGCCCG
Source organism: Azonexus sp. MM2026_4 (assembly GCF_055901855.1). NCBI lineage: Bacteria > Pseudomonadati > Pseudomonadota > Betaproteobacteria > Rhodocyclales > Azonexaceae > Azonexus > Azonexus sp. MM2026_4. Next base: position 134,603 of record NZ_CM148380.1, read on the forward strand.
GCGACCTTGTCGATCGAAGCCTGACCGGCGATGCCGATGGCGGTCAGGGCGTGATAGATGCCCCACACCGTGCCGAACAGACCGACGAAGGGCGCGGTCGAGCCAACCGTGGCCAGGAAGGCCAGTCCGTCCTGCAGGCGGCTCTGGATGCTGTCAATCGAGCGATGGATGGAGAGCTGGATCCAGTCGTTCAGATCGATGTAGCCGAGCAGGCCGCGGTGGTGGTCGGTGGCATCCACGCCAGCCTTGGCGATGTAGTGAAAGGCGCTGCTCTGGTCCAGGGTCTCGATCGCCTGTTGCAGGCCGCCGGCCGCCCAGAAGCTGGCATTGGCCTTCTTGCTCTGGCGGGCCAGTTTGCGCTGCTCGTAGAGCTTGGTGAAGATGATGAACCAGCTACCCGCCGACATGATGATCAGGATGACGAGCGTCCCCTTGGCGACGAAATCGCTGCCGCTCCACAAGGCATCGAGGCCATAGGGGTTGTCGACGGCGGCGGTGGCCGTTGCCTGCCCGGCACTGGCCGGGGCGGTTTGCGCGGATGCCAGCGGAGCGGCCAGCGAAGTCGCGGCGACGAGCAGTGCGGCGAACAGCGCACGAAGGTTCTTGAAGCGGAACATGGTGAATTTCTCCTGTTGAAGCTGTTTGAAGTGATCGGGTAAGTGTTCAATCGACACGGAAAGAAATCATCTGCCTGACGCGGACATCGCGGCCCTGGCTGACGCATTGGTATTGGGCAACGGCGCGGGTGGCGGCGGCGTTGAAAATCGCGCTGGTCGAGCGGACGACACCGATGTCCCGGACATGGCCATCCGCCGTGACCGTGAATTCGACGACCACGTCGCCGGAAAGCCCCTGGCGTTCAGCCTGCGACGGCATCTGCGGCACAACGTTGCGGAAATTGGGACAAGCCACGGCAACGCTGAGCGGTGCCGGCGCAGTCTGCTGGACCGGCGGCGCCGGTGGCGCTGGCGGGGTCGGCGTGCTGGTGGTGGTGACGACCGGCGCTGGCGCCTGAACCGCAACCTCGGTTGGCGGCACATAGGCGGGGGGCGGCGGCGCGCTGACCTTGGGCCGCGACTGGACGATCTTCGGTGGTGGCGGCGGCGGAGGCGGCGGCTTGATTTCCTCGACGATGCTGACTTCGAGCGGCGCCTTGAACACTTCCACCACCTTGCGTCCGAGGCCGTTGGCCAGGGCATAGACGAGCAGGACGTGAAAGATCACGACGGCGGAGATGCCGACCAGGTGCTGGCGTGGGTCGCGTTGTCGGGCGGCGTAGCTGGGCGAGAAATTCATGGTTCAGGGTTCTCTGCTGGGTTTTTTCCGGGTGCCGGTTGTTGTCCGGCCAGGGCGGCAACAGCGCATGCCGCCACCACGGTGCTGTGCTGCAGCATGAGCCGTGCCCGTTCGCTGCCCTGGGACGTTCGGGTTGCCTAAGGCCACGAAAGCAAAGCGGTTTTTTGTCGGCCAGCGCTCACCGTGGTGTTGCCAGGGGAGTTTTGGCAGGCCTTGGCTGCTGCGCCCGCAACAGCAACGCTGGTCCAACTGTTTGGCGCGCAACAGCGGCCTTGCCGGCGCTGACGAGATCGTCCATGGAAAGAAAATGGTTATAGGAAAACTGTCGTTGTTGTGCGCTGCAGCAGCACCTAACCTGCCTCAGCCATCGACAACAACGCGTGGCAAATCCATTCAATCCAGCAGACAGAAAGGAAGCAAAGCATGACCATCCAGTTGATCAACGCCCGGAATCAGTTCAAGGGCTCCGTCAAGCACATCGTGCTCGGTCCGGTGGTTTCGGAAATCGAGGTCGACACCCCGTTCGGGATCGTGACTTCGGTGATCACCACGCGCTCGGTCAAGGATCTCGACCTGAAGATCGGTTCCGAGGTGCTGGCCCTGGTCAAATCGACCGAAGTGGCGATCGCCAAGTTGTAAGAAAGCTCGGGGGAGCGCGCCACGGTTGTTCCGCTGGCGTTGTGCGGCATTGGGGACCGGCCAGCGCCGGTGCCTGAAGGGGTAAATGGTTGCGGTGCGCCGGCGTTTGCGCCACCGCCGGAGGGGACTGATGAGTACTGTGCTGACATTTCCGGATTCGTACGCGAATCCCTTGTCGATCCGCGCCAAGGCGCTGGTTTTCAACGATCCCGTGTCGCTGGAAATTCTTGACACCACGGAGTTGATCGCGCCGAGCGACGCTACCGTACTGATCATCGGCGACACCGGGACCGGCAAGGAACTGATCGCCCGCCACGTGCACGCGCAGAGCGGGCGCAGCGGGCCGTTCGTCGCGGTCAACTGCGGGGCGTTCAGCGAAAACCTGATCGAGGCCGAATTGTTCGGTCATGAGGCCGGAGCCTTCACTGGCGCGCAGGGGCAACGACAGGGCTGGTTCGAAGCGGCGCAGCACGGCACCTTGTTCCTCGACGAAATCGGCGATCTGCCGCTCGCCATGCAGGTCAAGCTGCTTCGGGTATTGCAGGAGCGTCAGGTGGTCCGTCTCGGGTCACGGCGACCGATCGACATCGACGTCCGCCTGGTTGCCGCCACCAACGTCGATCTGGTCAGCGCGGTAGAGGCCGGACATTTTCGTGCCGACCTCTACTACCGGCTCAACATCGCGCCGATCAACCTGCCGCCATTGCGCCAGCGCCCGGGGGACATCGTCCCGCTGGCCCGGCACTTCGTCGATAGCTATCGCGCCAAGCTGCGCCTCGGGCCGATAGAATTCTCGTCGAACGCCCGCCAGGCGCTGATCAACTACACCTGGCCCGGCAATATCCGGGAGCTGGAAAATGTCATCCACTACGCGCTGATCGTCTGCCGCGACGGCGTCATCCGCTCGGCCGACCTGCGCCTCAACGAGCGGGTACCCAACCTGAACGCCGGCAAGGCCCAGGCGGCGACAGCGGACGACGACGAATGCCGCCTATCGCGGGCGCTGCGCGAAATGTTCGACGAGCATCGCGGTGCGCTTTACGAACAGGTCGAGGAAACACTGGTGCGACTGGCCTTCGAACACTGCGCCGGCAACCAGGTACATACGGCACGCCTGCTGGGAATCTCGCGCAACATCCTGCGTGCCCAGTTGAAGCGCTTCGGTTTGCTCGCTTCCGGCCGGGCGGGAGCGACGGACGGCGAGGATTCGTTGCTGGAGGACAGCATCAACTAGATGGCAGGATTTTGCGCAGTCGCATTCGCCTGACTGCGGATGCGTACTTGTTGCTTGGGCGACTCCGGTCGATCCTCGGCTGACCTTCGCCTGTTGGGCACAACAACGGCAGCTTACTGATTGAAACCGCCGGTCAGAGCATTATCTGAACGCGAACTGTTCGGCCTGAGTGGTTAGCCTGAGTGGTTATTCTCGCGCCTTGGTGGCAACGGCTGGTATGTGGTGAACATCCACCCCTCGGAAGTTAGTCGCGGTTTTCTGATCCGTCCTTCCCATAAATACATTTCTTTTCAAGCAATGCCCGCCAAGCCGCTCTGACGGGATAGTCCAAGGTCTCATCTTTCAGTCGTTCCGCTGCGAGCTGCTTCAACAAGTCGATGGCGATAAAATTCTCAAGCTCTTCGAGGTTTTTCGGCAATCGATAGCTCTGGCCTTTGTGGCTATCGAACGACCCCTTCAGCATGGCTTCCACGAAACTATCCAGAGTTGGGTCCGTTTTCTGAATTGCCTCAAACACAAGTTTGCTGTGTTCTGGCTTTAGTCGCGTCAGGACCCACAGCACAAGGTCAGGCGTGGACTTGGCAAACAGATCACCGTTGTGTGCTGTGTTCTTCACATTGTTGGCGAAGGCTTCCAAGGCTGGCTCACGTTTCTCGGCCGGCACTTTGAGGTAATCCAATTTATCGCGGTCATCAGAAATGAAATTCATGATGGCAATCCTTGATGCCACCGACAAAGCCTTCTCGTCGCTCAAAATTCGTACCGTCAGATCCAAGGCGACCGGTTCAGGTAAGCGCTTGAACAGTTGCCCAATCGCTTGCACTGCTGCCCCTTCGGCTTTGATAAAGATCACTTCGTCGCGATCCCTCGCCCTACGTACGAATACCTCTCCTTCAATAAGCTGAGCAATGGCTATCGCTAGATTTTCTGCATCAATGGATACATCACTACCCAGGCTCTCTGCCATATTGCCCAGTTGGGCAACGAAATCAATGCAGTTATCCGGCTGAAGCGACGCGGCAATCTCGGCGCGCTTGGCAGGATGGAGGAGATACTGCCTTACACGTACTAGACTGAGATCATCCGGTCGTGCACTAAGGTGCAAGGCGATAAGCAAGCGGTCAGGGGCTGCTAAATGCCCTTCGCCAAACTCAACTCGACCGAAGGTGAAAACATCATCTACCTTGGCAGTCAGCGGAAATAGCCAGTGAACCACATCCCGAACAGCTTTTGCATGCGCATAGCTGTCTATAGCTAGATCACGTTCTGCCGCATGGTGTTCAACTACTTCTTTGACGTCGCGGAACTCCGTTCGAGATCCTGGCCGTCTTCCGACAAACGCCTGTGGCATCCGGCTGATTAGGTCGAAGACAGAGGGGGCCTTTATCATCAGGATTGCCAAACCAAGGATATCAGCCAGATGGATTTCGCCACGCAAGCCCGGCTCGATTGAGCAAACGACGTCGAACAATCGAACAACATCCCGCGGCTGCTCAATCAGCTCGCTCAATCCATGATGGAACAAAGACCCAAGGCGTTCCTCTCCGCCTTTGAAATGTTGCGCGAGAGCGTCCTTTGCCAGCCTTCCCAGTGCCTTGTTTATGAGTACAACACGTTGAGGGAATGACAGTGGGGGCACATGCAACCTTACCTGTACCACTTTGTCGAGGTAAGTTGCAGCAAAAGGCACATTCAATTTGTCCAATGCGGCACTGACGTACTTTTCATCCCAGGCCAGTACATAGCCTACGTTCGGTAAATTTCCTACCGCCTTGATGATGCGAACCATCTCATAGGCTTCGGCTGGATACAGACGATCAAGGTCGTCAAGCAGAACGACAATGCGCTGAGGAAACTTGCGCAGGGCGTTTTCCAACGCAACCTTCCTCGCTTCAATGTCGGGAGTCTTGTAATCAAAGACCGCCTCGCTGGCATTACTAACAGACTCCACCACCGATTTGAAGATGCTGGCCCACGGTTCTGCTCCGGGAATTAACTTCAGGATGTCGAACGCCTTTGAATAAGTCTTGAGCTCTTTGGCGACTCGCTTTCCCTCTTTTGCGTGATCGGTCAATTTGACGGCTTTGGCAATACTCGCCAAGAACTGTCGCAACAAGGCATCGCGGTCACCGATTAGCCATGGATTGAAGTGAACAACTACCGCCCGTTGTTGTGCGGGTTCTGCATCCAACAACTCTTCAAGCATTGCTAGCAACGACGTCTTTCCACTTCCCCAAGCACCCTCAAGGGACACTACAAGCCCCGCCTCGGGAGAAATACACCTCAAAACATCAGTGACTCGGGCGGCAAAACCTCCTCGATCCAACAGATCGGCAGCGAGTGCCCCTTCCGGCCGAAGAGGCCGGTCCAGGCGGAGGTCTGCAACATTGTCTTCTTGTGTCATAGCATTGGCCTCATTACATGTTGGTGAGCCTAGCCCAATCAAGCATTGTGGCTATGAAATGGATCGACTGTTCGATTCTGCCAGGTTGTAATTCTGCTGTTCTTTTTTATCTTCCTTTGAATGGCAACTTTCCAACTGCATAGCAGTCCTGATTGGCCAGGAATATAAACGACCGCAAAGGCCGAAGTAGGTTGAATTGTTCATCCGGCAGCTTTAGAAGCGGACCGGTCATGCCGATGATGGCGAAGCATGAACACCGAAGGTCAGCAGTTGGCCGAACGCCGCCAGATCGCACGCTGTCCGGGGCGTCGTTGATCGGTGCCCAGGCACGATGATCTCCGGCAGTCGCCTCGGGTGAGATCGCACGAATCTCCTGCGGCCATTCTGAAAAAGCATATCCGGCGTTCGCTTATTTCCTTCAAGCAATAGCGTCGTTCGTCCGAAGAGCCCGTTCGCCTAGATTGGTGCTGTGAAAACAGCAGGAGCGCAGCATGTCCGCACTGATCGTTGGTGGCGACCGGGTCGCCAGTTACCGGGACTTTCTCGCCGAGCATGGCTTCAGCCCGGTTCGTCACTGGAAGGGGCGCAATTACAGCGAATGCCACCGCAGCATTCCGCGCGATACCCGCGTGGTCGTGGTCATGGTCGACCAGGTCAACCACGGTCTGGCCCGAAAAGTCCGGCAGGCGGCCGACGAGATGTCGGTGCCGATCGTCTTCAGCCGGCGCAGCATCGGTCAGCTCAGTTCGGCGCTGGCGGCGGTGAGCGGTTCTGATCGGCGTCATATAACGATCTAAGTTTTTATTCGTTTTGCCTCCTGTCAGCGGGGAATAAATTGGTGGCTACAGACAGCGGTCAAGCCGACCGCCAGCTTTGAAGCCGATCCCGGCGCGATGCGAATCGCGCCGCCCCAACAGCGATGCGAAAGGAATCAAGATGTCCGAAGCCGTTCTCGACCAGCCGTCTTTCTCCGTGCCCGCCGCCATTTTCGGCGAGGACGGTTTTGCCAGCGTTGCTTCGCCGGCGCTGGAGCAGGCCCGCCAGCAGGCGGTGGCCGATCAGTTGCCGTACGCCGGCAGCGTTTCCCCTCAGGTGGCCTGGGCGCTGTTCTCGCGTGGCGAGGCCGTGATTGTCGATGTGCGTACCGCCGAGGAGCGCAAGTTCGTCGGCCATGTGCCGGAAACCAAGCATGTGGCCTGGATGACCGGCCTGTCGTTGTCGCGCAATCCGCGTTTCGTCAAGGAACTGGAAGCCAAGGCCGGCAAGGACGAGGTGATCCTGCTGCTCTGCCGCAGCGGCAAGCGTTCGGCGGCGGCGGCGGAGGCCGCGACGAAGGCGGGGTTCAAACAGGTTTTCAACATCCTCGAAGGTTTCGAGGGCGATCTCGACGAACAGCAGCGGCGCGGCGCCTTCAATGGCTGGCGCAATGCCGGTCTGCCGTGGATTCAGGATTGATTCAATTTCATCAAGGGGAAACGCATGTCGAAAATTTTTGCAGACAACTCGCAGTCGATTGGCGGCACGCCGCTGATCAAGCTCAACCGTGTTGTCGATGGTGCCAAGGCCACTGTCCTGGCCAAGATCGAGGGGCGCAATCCGGCCTATTCGGTGAAGTGCCGGATCGGTGCGGCACTGATCAACGACGCGGAAAAGCGCGGTCTGCTCGGGCCGGGCAAGGAACTGGTCGAGCCGACTTCCGGCAACACCGGCATTGCGCTGGCCTTCGTGGCCGCCGCCAAGGGCATCCCGCTGACGCTGACCATGCCGGAAACGATGAGCCTGGAGCGGCGCAAGCTGCTCACCGCCTTCGGCGCCAAGCTGGTGCTGACCGAGGGCGCCAAGGGCATGGGCGGCGCGATCGCCAAGGCCGAGGAAATTGCCGCCTCCGATAGCAAGTATGTCCTGCTGCAGCAGTTCAAGAACCCGGCCAACCCGGCGATCCATGAAGCAACGACGGGGCCGGAAATCTGGAACGATACCGACGGCGCCATCGACATTCTGGTTTCCGGTGTCGGCACCGGCGGCACGATCACCGGTGTGTCGCGCTACATCAAGGGCACCAAGGGCAAGGCGATCCAGTCGGTGGCCGTCGAACCGACCGCCAGCCCGGTGCTGACGCAGGCGCGCGCCGGCGAGCCGATCAAACCCGGGCCGCACAAGATCCAGGGCATCGGCGCCGGTTTCGTGCCGGCCGTGCTTGACCTGTCGCTGGTCGATAGCGTTGAACAGGTGTCGAACGAGGATGCGGTCGATTACGCGCGTCGCCTGGCCAGGGAGGAGGGCATCATTTCCGGCATCTCCAGTGGTGCAGCCGTCGCCGCCGCCGTGCGTCTGGCGCAGAAGCCGGAGAACGCGGGCAAGACCATTGTCGTCGTGCTGCCCGATTCCGGCGAACGCTATCTGAGTTCCATCCTGTTCGAAGGCCTGTTCAACGAGGCCGGGTTGCCGGCATGAGCCAGGTCCTCAGCCAGGCTTCCCCCGCCTACGAGCAACTCGGCGGCTGGGGCGTCAAGGAGATCGTCGCCGAGCTGCACGCGGCGCGGGTGCGCTGGCGCAAGGCGCAGCAGCGGACCCGCGAGTTCGCGGTGCGCGAGTTCCCGTCGCGCGAGGCGCTCAAGGAAATCGCCGAAGCCTTGTGCGGCGTGCTTTTCCCGATGCGTCTCGGTCCTTCCGACCTGCATCAGGAGGGCGAGGATTTCTACGTCGGGCATACGCTGGACAGCGCGCTCAACGCGCTGTTTCACCAGGTCCAGCTTGAGCTTGGTTACAACCGCCGCCTCAACTGCGAGGAGAAGGAGGGCGTCGAGGCGCATGCTGCCGAGATCGTCAAGGCCTTCGCCCAGCGTTTGCCTGAAGTGCGCCGGCTGCTCGATACCGATGTCGAGGCCGCCTATCTCGGCGATCCCGCAGCGCGCAGCGTCGATGAGGTGCTGTTGTGCTATCCCGGCGTGCTGGCGGTGATTCATTACCGGCTGGCGCATACGCTCTATGGGCTCGGCGTGCCGCTGATTGCGCGGATACTGTCTGAGATCGCCCATTCCACCACGGGCATCGACATCCACCCGGGTGCCCGGATCGACGAGGGTTTCTTCATCGACCACGGGACCGGCGTGGTGATCGGCGAGACGACGGTGATCGGCAAGCGCGTCCGCCTCTATCAGGCGGTGACGCTCGGCGCCAAGCGCTTCACGCAGGACGAAAGCGGGGCGCTGGAGAAGGGCGCGCCGCGTCATCCCATCCTCGAGGATGAAGTGGTGGTGTACGCCGGGGCAACGATACTCGGGCGCATCACCATCGGCCAGGGATCGAGCATCGGCGGCAACGTCTGGCTGACGCGCAGCGTACCGCCCGGCAGTCAGGTCACGCAGGCCGGTCTGCAGCACGAGCCGGCCAATCTCGGGAAGGTCGCGGCATGACCGAACTGATCGCGCATTTCGGCCTGACCGTGCGCAGCTTCCGCGAGCGTCACGGCTGGTCGCAGGAGTTGCTGGCCGAGAAGGCCGACCTCAACCGTTCCTATCTCGGCGAAGTCGAGCGCGGGTGCGTCATGCCCTCGCTGGAAACGGCGGCCAAGCTGGCCAGTGCGCTCGGTGTTCCGCTTTCCGAACTGCTGGCCTTTTGCGAGCAGCGTGCCGCCTGATCCCCTGATTGATGGCTATAGCATGTTGAAGGGCAGGGGGCCGGCTTACGACAATGTTTATCCGATTTTCTTATAAGTATTTTCACTTTTCCTTGCAGGAGATCCACTGATGGCTCAAATTCCCGAACCGACCGCCCTTGGCGATGCCGCCGCACGGCAGCTAGCCAATGCCACCAAGACGACGGCGCAGCTGTCGACGATCACCCCGCGCTGGCTGGTGCATCTGCTGCAGTGGCTGCCGGTTGAAGCTGGTATCTATCGCCTGAACACCGTCAAGAACCCGCGCGACGTGCGTGTTGCGTGCTCGCAGCGCGACGAGTCGGAGCTGCCGCAGACCTATGTCGATTACGACGAAGCGCCGCGCGAGTATTTCCTGAACGCGGTGACCACCATCCTCGACGTCCATACCCGCGTCTCCGACCTCTATTCCAGCCCGCACGACCAGATCAAGGAACAACTGCGCCTGACGATCGAGACGATCAAGGAGCGTCAGGAATCCGAGCTGATCAACAACCCGGATTACGGCCTGCTGGCCAACGTGGCCGACGACCAGATCATCTCGACGCTGACCGGCGCGCCGACCCCGGACGACCTCGATGAGCTGCTGACCAAGGTGTGGAAGGAACCGGCCTTTTTCCTGACCCACCCGCTGGCGATTGCCGCCTTCGGCCGCGAATGCACCCGCCGCGGCGTGCCGCCGCCGACCGTTTCGCTGTTTGGCGCCCAGTTCCTGACCTGGCGCGGCATTCCGCTGATCCCGTCGGACAAGGTGCCGGTTGACGGCGGCAAGACCAAGATCCTGCTGCTGCGCGTCGGCGAGAAGCGCCAGGGCGTCGTCGGGTTGTTCCAGCCGGGGCTGGCCGGCGAGCAGTCGCCGGGCCTGTCGGTGCGCTTCATGGGCATCAACCGCAACGCCATCGCGTCCTATCTGATTTCGCTGTATTGCTCGCTGGCCGTGCTGGTTCCGGATGCACTGGCTGTCCTCGATGACGTGGAGATCGGCAAGTACCATGACTATCCCGACACCTACAAGTAAGGGCATCGAAGGCTTGTCCGGCGCGCCCGCGCCGGCGCATTTGTCAGCAATCCCCGATGAAGCCACGCTTGGACGGCTGGCCTCGGAATTTTTCCGCGCCTTGCCGGGGGCCGCATTGCCGTCTTTCGATCTGCCAACCTCGCTCGCTGCCGGCAGCACGCCAGCGCCGGAGCCCAGTCTGATCCAGTCCGGTCCGAGCGTGGCACCGGTGCCGGTGGCGCCGGACCCGGTCGATCCGGTCGGTGGCGGCGGTGGCGAACTCGGCGTGCCGGAAGCCTACGCGGCAGCCTTGCCGCCGCAGCCACCGAGCAGCTTCACCGACAGCCTGCCGATTTCCGTGCCGGGCTCGCCGTACTATTTCCTCGGCGAAGCCAGTCCCTATCAGCAGGCGGCCGCGCCCAAGGTGCCGGAGAACCGCGTTGTCGCTCAGCCATTCGGTTTGCCGGGTGACGGCGAACTGCATGCCTTGCTCGCCCAGATCGCCGGGGAGCGGAAAGCGGAGGGTTTCCACGGTCGACCGCAGAATTCAGGGAATTTCTATTTCCTGGATGCGGCGCAGACGCCGGAGATTGCGTCCAGCGGCAGGCCGCCTTTCGACGTCAACGCCATCCGCCGCGACTTCCCGATTCTGCAGGAGCGGGTGAACGGCAAGCCGCTGGTCTGGTTCGACAACGCCGCGACGACGCAGAAGCCGCAGTCGGTGATCGACCGTCTCGCCTATTTCTACGCCCACGAGAATTCCAATATTCACCGGGCGGCGCATGAACTGGCGGCACGGGCGACCGATGCCTACGAGGCGGCGCGCAACAAGGTACAGCGCTTCCTCGGCGCCGGTTCCAGCGACGAGATCATCTTCGTGCGCGGTGCGACGGAAGCCATCAACCTGGTCGCCAAGACCTGGGGCGCGCAGAACATCGGCGAGGGCGACGAAATCGTGGTTTCGCTGCTCGAACACCACGCCAACATCGTGCCCTGGCAGCAACTGGCGGCGCAGGTCGGCGCGAAGATCAAGGTCATTCCGGTCGACGACAGCGGGCAACTGCGCCTGGACGAGTTCCAGAAGCTGCTCGGGCCGAAGGTCAAGCTGGTTTCCGTGACCCAGGTCTCGAACGCGCTGGGCACGGTGACGCCGATCAAGCAGGTCATCGACATGGCCCACGCGGCTGGCGCCAAGGTGCTGGTCGATGGCGCGCAGTCGGTATCGCACCTGCGGGTGAACGTGCAGGCGCTCGACGCGGACTTTTTCGTGTTCTCCGGCCACAAGATCTTCGGGCCGACCGGCATCGGCGTGGTTTATGGGAAGAAGGCGATCCTCGAGCAGATGCCGCCCTGGCAGGGCGGCGGCAACATGATCGCTGACGTGACCTTCGAGAAGACGCTGTTCCAGCCGGCGCCGAACAAGTTCGAGGCAGGCACCGGCAACATCGCCGATGCCGTCGGGCTGGGCGCGGCGCTCGATTACGTCGAGCGCATCGGCCTGGAGAACATCGCCCGCTACGAGCACGATCTGCTGGTCTATGCGATGCGCGGGCTGTCGGCAATTCCCGGCGTGCGCCTGATCGGCACGGCGGCGGACAAGGCCAGCGTGGCGTCCTTTGTGCTCGCCGGTTACTCGACCGAGGAAGTCGGCCGGGCGCTGAACGAGGAGGGCATCGCGGTACGCTCCGGCCACCACTGCGCCCAACCGATCCTGCGTCGTTTCGGGGTCAAAACCACGGTAAGGCCCTCATTGGCGTTCTACAACACCTGTGAGGAAATTGACCGGATGTTGTCGGTAATCAAGAGGCTCGCCAGGTAAATCGAGCCGATCCGCTCGACGAAGAGGATCTCTTCCTTTACAGGTCAAGCCGGCCACCCCGCAGGGCGGGGTGGCCGTGAGTTAAGCCGGGAGGCCCGGCAATAGCGTTATGACCTTGAAGATTCCCTCCGTCGTGGAATAGAAGAATCCGAAACCGGCACAGCCGGATTCACTGGAAATCCCGAAGAATGATCCCTCGGGTTGTGTCGCATGAGGCCTCCGCCAGGAAGCCTACGATTAGCGACCCCACCGCCAAGCGGGGTTGCCATTTTGCTTGCTGTCAGGGTGCCACCCCTGACCACTTCACCTTGCGTTGTGTCACCCCCATGGCTCGGCACCAGATTGACCCGGTGCTTCGTTGCTGAGGGGGTTCGCTTATACACTCTCGGGATTTTCGGCATCGTTGGTGCCGTACCGATGGGTGCCATCCCATCGATCCTCCGAGTGCATTTTGCACCACTTAGACGATTTCTTGCGTTCATGCAGATCGCTGCCGACTCACAACAGACGTTCAGATTCCGGGCTGGTTACCGTGTTTCAGGCGGGCGAACCGGGATAAGCCCCTGCCTTACTTCCAAATCCGAAGGATCGTCTGTTGCTTCCATCGTGTTCCAGGCACTGCGGGCCCTAAACAGCACTTGCACTTTCCAGATAGCACCGCAAAGGGCGCATTTACAGGTTTAAGCTATCAACGCGGCTTGCGGCTTCCTGGGCGCTACCCCAGGGCACCAACACGCTCGCCCGATGGGTCTGGAACACTTGTTCCATCCCGCCGAGGCCTGCCTCACGGCAGGCGATAACGCAGCCATCCTGTCTGGCATCGGTTATGCGGCTTTCCCGCATCCCCGAGCGAGGACTTGCACCTCGTTTTCATATCGTCAGGAGCATCCAGGCATTTCCGCCTGGCGTCCGTTTCGTGTTCGCACCGGTTGCCGGGCAGATGCCCGGCGTTCATGGGATAAAGCGGCGGGGTTACCCTGGCATTGCCAGGTTTAGTCCGCCACCTCCCCCTCGCACCGTACAAGCTCCATTACGAGCATACGGCGCCACACAACTCGCTCCCTGGCGGGGAGCTACCGGCACAGCCGGCATGAAGTGAGAACAACAAGGGCGTTGGCGCGCCCCGTTGTCCAGCAAGCTGGATGGTGTTGGCGCACCAAGGCCGCACAGTTTTCTGTCCGAACTGTTCTGTCCTGATCGGTATAGCTCAGGAATGCCCAATTTGAACATCGGGGAATGCCCCTTTTTTTCTCCCAGTTCATTATTGAGTTGCTGTTCGTTCTAATTCAATTGAAATTCCGGGGCATTCCAGTGACAGGGCATTCCTTGAGAGGAGGTTCCAGAGTTGCACTTCACGCCCAATCACATCTCATCCGCAGCCAGGCTTCCCTTGCGTTGGTAACGTTTCGCGATCCCCGCCTGTTGAGCTGCGGCGAGAAGGGTTTTCCAGCTTTCCCCGAGTTCCAGATAGCGAGGCCGCAAGCTGAGCCAAGGCTCCGTCCCGCCGCGACGCGTTTCTTCGGCAAGTGCCGGCAGGGCTTGGCTCAAACGCTGGATGGCATCGATGCAGCATCCGAACTCGTCAGCGGCCTCAGGAGAACTTTGTAGCGCCTGGCGAATGCGCTCAACCTGTTTCAGTCGCTTGTCGCGGCTGTCTGGGTTTTCGTTTGCCGTCAGAAACGCCAGGATGGCTGCGTGTTCCGCGTCAGTGATGAGCTTGCCGGGGCGCAAGGTCAGCCCCCTTGGAAATTCGAGGGGGTCGGAGCACAAGTCCAATGTGCCAACCGTCATGGTCCTGCTGCGTTTTCTCGAGGGGTCGTAAACGTGCCGAACAAGCTGGGCGCATTTTCTCCCGGGGCGGACTTTGAAACACAGATTCGGCATGGCGGTCTCCTTCGCTCAAAGTCTCGTATAAGACAAAAACGCCGCGTTCGACATCAAAGCAGGCTCGGCGTCCGAAAGAAGACGGTATGCGGTTCGATCCTGCCGGTATGCGGATACAAGCCGTCCCCCGGCGGGCGACGGACGGCTTGGCGTTGCCTGGGAATCGGATCGATCCGCCTTGTCGATACTGGGGCCGCGTGGGCGCTCAGTTGCCCGACCGCCTACTGGCGTTTATTGACGGTAGGCAGTCACGGAGGCGTGGGAAAGAAATCCTGGATCGCGCCCCATGCCTCTCTCGGGGAGTTTCTGACCGCCAGGGCGTGATAGGGCAACTCAATCAGATCGGGGTCGATCTTGGGAACGGCGCCTTGCGGGAAACCTTCGATGATTCTGCAGGCTTCCGGGTCGTCGCCCAGCGAGTGATGGAGGCGGCAAATCAGCGGCCGCTGAGTATAGACAGCGCAGGCATGATTTGCATCCAGAAAGGGGCAGGGCTGTCCAACGTAGGCTGCCGCCTCGTACATCACGGTGTCTCGCGGACGGTAGGGCAATCGTTTTGGTGAACGGCCGCTCGCAAGGCCAAGCGCTTCAGCTTCATGAGCGTAGATGAAGGTCGGCATATGACAGCAGTGGGCGCAGCCCTGACGGCAGATGGCGACTTCTCCGATGCTGCGAACCAATTCTTCGGTGAGCTCGAGGATTTTGCGTCGCTTCGATTTGAAACTGCTGTTCTCGGTGGCGATGCTGGCAACGCGGTGAAGGAGGTCTGTCTCCTCAAGTTCGGGGTGGGCTGACAGCAATTTTTCCCGGCGAGGCGAGGAGCCGAGTTCAAGTAGCTGACGTACTGCGCTGGGTAAGTCATCTGGGGGAAGTTGCGGAAACATGGGGTTGTGCTCCAGGGAAGTGGTTTCCCGCCCACGCGACGCCAATCGGGTGGGCGGCCAATGCAGGCGTTGGCGTACCGATGGAGCATCGGCGAACCTTGCGGTTCCACCTGCACGGCCGCCCGTTGGGACGTGCCGCACCAACGACTATTGGCGTGGGTCTGCCACGCCAAATCGTTGTGCTCCATATCAGGACGCCAATCCTGGCTACCTTTGTTTGGGTAGCCGGAGGACTGTAGTGGCTGGGGGCCTGGGAGGTCAAGCGGCAACTCCCTGACGGATTTCTGCTTCGAGCTTCTATACTTTGATTTGTGGAGCTGTGGCGATGACAGATCTCTTTCGGCGGCCGGTAAATCAGACGGCTTTCATGCAGCACCTGCAGCGTCTTGTCTCGACCGGGCACGTCTATTGGTGTGCAGATGTGATCCCACAAGAGCGCTTGCCCGCGTTCGCTGAGAAGTGGTCGTCATTTGGTCTGGCCGCAGATATCCCTGCTCGTGCGTACCGTAAGCGCAGTGGCAAGGCCAGCGTGCATCTTTGTCTGGCCCCGATGTCTTTCGACGATCAGGATAAGGTGCTCTGGTGGATGCTTTCTACCGAGGGGGCGCAGGGCCTCGGAAACTCTGATCGAGTGCCCGGGCGGGTAAAGGACTGCCGGTTGGCTGAGGCACGTATCGTTTTCGGGCACTACGAACTGTTGCAACTGCCTAGATCGGCTACCGCGGAAAAGGGCGGCCCCGTCAGTTGGACATGGCGCCTGTCGGCAAGCCGTTATCGAGAGTGGGAGGCGCTCCTGGTTGAGCGGATCAAAGCCCGGGATACTGCCGGACTGAAAGAAGCAGCAGGATACCTTGTGGCCATGCCGATGTTTGCTGGCGTGCGCGAGCAAGTGAAGCGCTTGTTCGACGAGCGCGACAAAGTGGCGGGGAAATTCAAGCTCCGGTTACCCGCTGCCCCAAAGTTGCCCTCAATGAGAATGATCAAGTTATGGGAATAGCTTGGTCTGCCAGGGCGGAACACCCTGAATTTCTCGGGAGGGATCGGTCAAGGCATCTCGATACATTCGCCAAGGGAATCTGACGGCGGGGGCGTCAGCCCTTTTTCGAAGGGGTGATCATCGGTAGCGATATCGGTGGTGTCACCCGTTGCAGTTCTGTCGCCAGCACATCGACACGGCGGCCGCGGCCGTATTTGCCGCCGACCGTTCCCGGTTCGTGGCCGCAAATCTGATCGATCACCGCTTCTTCGATCCGGGCGTTGCGGCAAATGTCCTTGAACAGGTGCCGGAAGCTGTGGAATACCTTGGAGCGTTCCTTGATCTGAAGATTGTCGAGGAAACGGCCAAACCATTTTGAGAACGCAGAGCTCTGGCTCTCGTCAGTCAACTGGATCTGCGGAAACAGTCGATCCGTGCAGAGACTGACGTAGTTCAAGAGGCCTGCCTTGATCAGTTCGGGGTGGATTGGCACGTCACGATTGGCGCCGCCATCGGTTTTCGATGCCAGAACGTGAATGTAGTGATTGCCCTTGGCGTCGGTTCGGAATTGCGAGCGGGTCAGGGTGGCGATTTCCTCTAGCCGCATGCCGGTCAGGTAGGCAATCGCCGGTACCCACACACAGGCTTCGCCGGCGCCGCCTTCGGGGCGCTCGCCCTGAGTGTAGATCGGGCTGCTAAAGATGATTTTCAGGTCGTTGTCGCTGAAAGGCAGGCGCTTATTGTCACCACTGCCGCGTTTGGCCCGTTTCACCGTGATATCGGCAAAGGGGTTTTCTGGTAGATGACTGGCCAGGCGTGCGGTATTTCGCCCGGCGTTGAACAACGTGCCGATGAAACCGAGCTTGTTGGCTATCGTGCCGGGGGAGAGGGCTTTGACGTCCCGCAGGAAATCGCGGAATGCCAGGGCATCGTCGCGCGTGGTTTGGGGCGGGGCCTTGCGGCTGAATTCGGCGAACAGCTTCATTGCTGCCAGATAGGCGTCCTTGGTGCTCTGTCGGCGCTCGCACTCTTTTTCCCAAACTTCGTACAGCGTCTGCCAGGTGATTTCGCTGCCTGCGTCGGGTGTGGTCTTGCGGGTGTTCTGGACGATGAACTGGCTGGGTAGGGTGTCTGTGCTGGTTTCAGTCACGACAGCGCCTTCCTGGCGTTTCTTGATGCCTTCATAGGCTTCCAGGAATGCCTGGGTCAGGGTGTAGGCGATTTTTCGCCAACTGTCCGCGGAGAAATTCGGGTTGTAACCCCGGCCGATCAGGATGATTCTGGAATCCTCGAGCACTGGCGCGACGTTGCCCATTGCCAACTGCTTGCGCAGAGTGGCGATCGCTTGGTCAATGTGCGTTCCGTACTCGGCAAATTCCTCAGCATCCATGCCCGCAATCCGTTTGTTCCGATCGGTTTCGAGCAGCGCGTTGCGAATCAGGTTGCCGAACTGGGTTTCGAGTTCTGGGGTGACTTCAGTCAGGGGAACCGGTCGGGTACGGCGAATTCCCTCGGAGGAGAAGGGATCGACAGGGATGCTGTCGAATTGGGCGCGAGCATCACAGATGGCCTTGTCGGCCTCGACGGCAAATTTCTTGCAAAGGCTGACGGCTGCCGGGTAATTGCGACCCAAAGACTTCTTGATTTCCCGCTTGCCGATGAGCGAGCGCAGCTCTGGCGGGACGCTCTGCCGGAAATAGTAGGTATGGTTCCTGAGGGTCATGTAGGGTGGCATGTCCAGTCCCTTCTGACTGAACTTTGTACCCTGCCTTTGTACCCTTTTACTCGCCATAGTGACTGATTATATCAATATAATCAGTCACTTGGGAATATGTTGGCGGAGTGGACGGGACTCGAACCCGCGACCCCCGGCGTGACAGGCCGGTATTCTAACCAACTGAACTACCACTCCATTACTGCAAAAACCTTGGCGTCCCCACGGGGATTCGAACCCCGGTTACCGCCGTGAAAGGGCGGTGTCCTAGGCCTCTAGACGATGGGGACCCGGACTAATTTCTACTGCATTCTTTCGAGCTCTTGGTGGAGGTAAGCGGGATCGAACCGCTGACCTCTTGCATGCCATGCAAGCGCTCTCCCAGCTGAGCTATACCCCCCTGCTCGAAAGAAGGCCGCATTATAGGGACCGTCTTTCCCCTTGTAAAGGGCCTTCGCGAGATTTTCAGAGATTTTTTGCGAGAGCCGCCAGGACGCGTTCGCGACCGATCAGTTCGATCACCGCGTCCACCGACGGCGTCTGCGTCTGGCCGACCAGCAGGGCACGCAGCGGCATCGCCAGCTTCGGCATCTTCAAGCCGTGCTTGCCGATGGTCTCCTTGATCAGCGCGGCGATCGCCGGGATTTCCCAGTTCACGTTGGCGATGCCGGCGGCAAAGTCGGCAAGCGCCGGGCGGGTTTCGTCGGTGAGGTGCTGGGCGAGCAGTTCCGGCGCCGGCGTCACTTGCAGGTAGAAGACTTCCACCGCGTCGGTCAGGACGTTCAGCGTGTTGCAGCGGTCAACGTAGAGGGCGACCGCCTTTTCCAGGCAGGGGCCGCCGTCGGTAGCGACGCCGCGCGCCGCCAGCCGTGGCTTGACCCGGGCCGCCAGTTCGGCGGGCGGCAACTGCTTCATGTAGTGCTGGTTCAGCCACAACAGCTTTTCGGTGTTGAACTGGGCGGCCGAGGCGGTGATGTGGTCGAGGTCGAACCACTCGACGAATTGCTGGCGCGAGAACACTTCGTCGTCGCCGTGCGACCAGCCGAGGCGAGCCAGATAGTTGATGACGGCTTCCGGCAGGTAGCCGTCCTCGTCGTACTGCATCACCGATACCGCGCCGTGGCGCTTGGACAGTTTGGCGCCGTCGTCGCCGAGAATCATCGACAGATGAGCGTAGGTCGGTACCTCGGCACCGAGTGCGGCGAGGATGTTGATCTGGCGCGGCGTGTTATTGACGTGGTCGTCGCCGCGGATGACGTGGGTGATGCCCATGTCCCAGTCGTCAACCACAACGCAGAAGTTGTAGGTCGGCGTGCCGTCGGCACGGGCGATGATCAGGTCGTCGAGCTCGCTGTTGGCGAACTCGACCCGGCCCTTGACCGCATCGTCCCAGGCGACGACGCCGTCCTTCGGGTTGCGGAAGCGGATCGCCGGCGAGACCCCGGCGGGTGGCGTCGGCAGCGTCTTGCCTTCTTCCGGGCGCCAGCGGCCGTCGTAGCGCGGCTTCTCCTTCCTGGCTTCCTGTTCGGCGCGCAGCGCATCGAGTTCTTCGCGTGTCGTATAGCAGTAATAGGCGGTGCCGGCAGCCAGCATCTGCTGGATCACTTCCTTGTAGCGATCCATGCGGCGCATCTGGTAGAACGGCCCCTCGTCGTGTGCAAGATCCAGCCAGGCCATGCCGTCGATGATCGCCTGGACGGCTTCCGGTGTCGAACGGGCGACATCGGTATCTTCGATGCGCAGCACGAAAGTGCCGCCGTGGCGCCGGGCATAGGCCCAGGAGAAGAGGGCGGTACGGGCGCCGCCAATGTGCAGGTAGCCGGTGGGGCTGGGGGCAAAACGGGTGCGGACTGGCTTCATGGGAATCGCTTCGGTGTCTGAAACAAAGTTCGCTATTTTAGCCGAGCGAGGTTTGACCGGTTCTGCGAGTTATGGTTAAATTCGCGCCTTCCTCGATGGGCGGTTAGCTCAGCGGTAGAGCACTGCCTTCACACGGCAGGGGTCACTGGTTCGAACCCAGTACCGCCCACCATCGATGACTCCCTGGAAACCCGCTCTGTTGTGCGGATAAGCATAAACTGGCCACCAGGCCTGTTATTGCTTTATTTCGCGTTTGGACACATTTTGCTTTACCGGGTGTCCTGATGCATGGTTTAGGGTTTGCCTCCGATTTATCGAAAATCGAGGCGCAAAAAAAACGGAACCAGCAGGGTTCCGTTTTGCTTTTTAGCAGGCGATTTTTTTATTCGTTGGTTGCCATAGCCTTTGCGACTTGCCGATAGCTATGGCGTACTGACTTTAAGTCCGTATCAAGGTGCCGCCAGACATCCCTGGCGCTAACTCCCTCATAGCCTGCTTCCAACCGTTCCTGAATCAGCTTGCCAACTTGTGTCTGAAGTCGGGATTCCTTATGGTCCCAGCACGATGCTTGATGCCTTCGGTAACGGTCTGCAATTGCTCGGGCTTCCCTATTGGCGCGCAGATAAAGCAGTTTGTGCTCGACGCCAGTACGTAAGCATGCTTCAGCCAGGGTAATTGGTGTCTCCTCGGTCAGCATTTGCAGCAATTGCTGACGAATGCCATCCGCACCGGCGACAAATATTATGTCGAAAGTCATTGACACGAATTACCTACGACGCCAGGCCTCGTAAGCTCATAGAAGCGTTTCTGGGTTTTGTAGTACACCTTGCCTCGTGTACTACAAATGCCCATGAGTTTTGTAGTACACTGTTCGTCGTGTACTACAAATTTCGAATTGCTATGGAACTGCAAACAGCCCTGACCCAGACGCTTTACGCGCAACTCCTAGAAGAAGCATTGAGTTACGAAGTCTTGATATTCGAGGATGGCGTTGTCGGCAGTCCTTATGTAAATGTCTCCAATGAAAAGCGGTACCTCTACTGGCAGGTAAAGCTGCCGGATGGCACGTTCCGGCGCAAAGCGCTTGGGCTGGAAACCGAGAAAACCAAAGCCCTGGTCGAACGCCTAGTCGAGCGCAAGAGCGACATTCAAAGCGCCATTGAATCCCTAAAAACAACGACGCGTTCCTTTGTGTCCAGTGGCGGCATGTCCGTAGAACTGGCGCACTTCCGGGTGATGGAGTGGCTGGCCCGAGCGGGGTTATTTTCCAAGGCCATCGTGGTCGTTGGTTCACATGCGTTCGGGGCCTTGGGCAATGCGCTGGGCGTGCGATGGGGTGGTTCTCTCAAAACGATGGACATGGACTTTGCCAGGCCCCATGGAATCGCACTGGCTACCCCGGTCAGCGATTCCACGCTGAATGTCGAGAATGTTGTTAAAGCTGGCGACGACTCCTTCTTCGCCGTGCCATCGCTCAACATCAAGTTCCCAGCGACTTCGCTCATGAGTCGCAAATCGAAAGTGAAGATCGACTTCTTAACGACGATGCGGCGCAAGACCGACACGTCGCCCATCATGTTCCCTGATCTTGGGTTTGCAGCCGAACCGTTGCGTTACATGGACTACCTACTAGGAGGCCCGATTGTGCGCGGCATGCTAGTTGGTCAGTACGCAATCCCAGCAAACTTTCCTGACCCGGCCCGCTTTGCGATCCATAAGCTGATCATTGCGCAGGAACGGGCGGCGGGTTTTCAAACCAAAGTGCAAAAAGACGTGACTCAGGCGATGGAGATTGTCGAAGCGCTGGTCGAGATTGGGCGGGATCACGAGTTGCAGAAAGCGCTCGCCGCACTGCCCGAGTATGGCTACGGCAAGGTGGCCGAGAAAATCCGGAAGTCCCTCACGCTCACCGATAGCCTAGCGAAGTGTGCAGTTGAGGCGTGTCTGGCAAAGCTACCTGAATCGCCCCGGGTTTGAACTGACCCCCTGAATTTGGACGGTCACGGCCCCGCCGATCTGGTGGTGCTTCTTCTCAGCCGGAACGCCACCGGACTGAGCCCCTGCAGCCCGAGCTTTATGCGCTCGTGGTTGTAGTAGTTGATGTAATCATGCACGCCCGCTTCGAGCGCATAAAGCTCGGGCATCGCAAGGTGGATCGATCCGGGCGGATCGGGCCATCGCCGAACGAGCTGGCTTCCCGTTTTCTGTGTGCTTGATGGATATCCTCATGCTTTGTGCGCTGCCGAACAGAGCGCCGGGCTGGACAGAGTAGCCTTGGTCGAGCTGCCGACCGGGCAGGCGAGGGATCGGGGATGCATGAACACGAAGATGGTCTTACTGGCGCTGGCGGCATTGCCCGGTCCTGTCATTTCAGCCGACCCGACGGCCGGCTGTGCCGACATCGCGGATGACCGTTTGCGCCTGGCCTGTTATGACCGTGCGGCCAAGCGATCGATGGCCGGCGGCAAGACTGTCGGCGATGAGCCGATGGATGCCAGGGCGAGTGCCGGCGACAGCCCGCGCGCCGCGTCGGTCATGGCGCAGACCTGGGAACTGGGGGCGGACGAGAAGCGCAAAAGCTTTGTCGTTCGTACCTATCTGCCCAATTTCCTGCTGCCCGTGCACTACACCTCGCGGATGAACCATGCGCCCCATAGCCCGACCCAGCCCGCCGGCCTGAGCAACCGGAATTACGGCAACGTCGAGGCCAAGCTGCAGATTTCGCTGCGCGCCAAGGTGGCGGCGGACCTGCTGCTGCCCGGCGCCGATCTGTGGGCGGCCTATACTCAGCGCTCGCTGTGGCAGTTGTGGGATTCCGACGATTCGTCGCCGTTCCGCAGCAGCGACTATCAGCCGGAAATGATCTATGTCGTGCCGGTTCCGCAGCAGTTCGCGTCCCTCCCGCTGGGCTGGAAGCTGCGCATGCTGCAGCTAGGCTTCGCCCATCAGTCGAACGGGCAGAGCGACCCGCTGTCCCGGAGCTGGAATCGGCTCACCCTGGGGGCGGGGTTCGAGCATGGCGACTTCAGCCTGATGATTCGCGACAGTCAGCGGGTTCATATCCAGCGCCAGGATGACAATCCCGATCTCACCGATTACATCGGTCGTGGCGAGATCAACATGGCCTGGTCGCCCGGTGTGTCGACGATGAATCTGACCTGGCGGACCAATTTCAAATCGTTCAACCGGGGTTCGCTGCAACTGGACTGGAGCCGCCCGGTATTTGCCGATCAACCGACCGGCTTGCGCTGGTATGTGCAACTGTTCCACGGTTTCGGCGAGACGCTGCTGGACTACAACCATCGCCAGACCAGCCTGGGGCTGGGCCTGACCTTGTTCCAGTTCTGAACCGGCCTGAATTGCGGAAGCGCGCGCCGGGCCGATATTCCGCCTCCCGTCGGCGCTTGCGCATCGGCTGCCGGGCGTCTCTTGCCCTATGTGTGCCAAGCGACAGATGGGCCAGCCGGGAGCGCCTAAGCTGGGTTCGTCGGAGCCTCTCCCAGCCAGTACAGCGGGGAATCGCCGCTGCAATCATGCAGCGCGGTTCCGGCGAAGACAGCGGCGTCATTGGCCGCGCGCAGCAATCCACCGCATTGAGGACCTTATGAACAAGCTCAACATCACCGTCATTGCCGTCTCGGCCGTTCTGGCATTCAGCAGCGCCGCCATCGCTGAAGGCATGTCGAAAACCGATTACAAGGCCGCCAAGGACAAGATCGGTGCCGAGTACAAGGCGGCCCATGCCAACTGCGCTTCGCTGTCCGGCAACGCCAGCGATATCTGCAAGGCCGACGCCAAAGGCAAGGAAAAGCTTGCCGAGGCCGAGCTCAAGGCGGTCTACGAGCCGACGCAGAAGCACACCTACGAGGCGCGCGTCGCCAAGGCCGAGGCGGACTATGACGTCGCCGTCGAAAAGTGCGACGACCTGGCCGGCAATGCCAAGGATGTCTGCGTCAAGGAAGCCAAGGCCGCGCTGACCTCCGCCAAGGCGGATGCCAAGGCGAAGATGAAGGCCTCGGAGGCCAATGCCAAGGCTGCCGAAAAGAGTGCCGACGCGCGCAGCGATGCCAGCAAGAAGGGCGCCGACGCGCGCAAGGATGCCGCCGAAGACAAGAGCGACGCCCAGTACACGGTCGCCAAGGAAAAGTGCGACACCTACTCGGGGGCCGCCAAGGACACTTGCCTGAGCCAGGCGAAGGCGCGTTTCAACAAGTAATCTCCGGCGCCAATTCGGGCGCTGGAAAAGATCCTCAAAAGGAGTCTGTGCCATGAAATCCACTCGAAAAGTCTCGTTCAGGGTGTTGGCCGTTGCCAGCTTGCTTGGTCTCGGCGCTTGCTCCGGCATGTCGTCGCAAGGACAGAGTACCGCGATCGGCGCCGGCGTCGGCGCCATTGGCGGGGCCGTGCTGACCGGCGGCAGTGCCGCCGGCACCGTGGGGGGCGCCGTCGTCGGTGGCGTCGTCGGTCACGAGGTCGCCAAGTAAGCGAGCGACCGCCAGGCAGTGCTTCCGGCCTGACGGCTTGGGGCGTCCGTTGAACGATGCTTGAAGGAGCAGCAGATGAGCCAACCCACAAAAACCCCGGGCGCAGCCGCCATGCTGGCGGCGCTGCTGATCGTCGCGAGCGCTTGCCAGAAGACGGAAGGGCCGGTCGAACAGGCGGGCAGGAAAGTCGATCAGGCGACCGAGAAGGCCGGCCAGGAAATCGAAAAAGCCGGCAGCAAGCTGCAGGACGCCGCTCAGAGCGACAAGAAATAAGCACGGCAACGGAGCGAGGAGTTTCACCATGAACTTGAACCTGTTACTGCTCTCGGTGCTGCTGGCGGGGGCCGCCGAACCGGCGAAGGCTGCCGATGTCGGCGTCTCGGTCACGCTCGGGGAGCCCGGCTTTTACGGGCGCATCGATGTCGGCGACTACCCGCGTCCGCAATTGCTCTATGCCCAACCCCGCCTGATCCGGCGCGGGCCATCGGGGCGTCCGCCGGTCTACATGCACGTGCCGCCGGGCCATGCCAGGAACTGGCGCCGCCACTGCGCGGCCTACGATGCCTGCGACGAACGGGTCTATTTCGTTCGGGACAGGTGGTACAACGAACAATACGTACCGCGTTACCAGGAGCGCCACCGCCGGGGCGATGGGCCGGATCGACGTCGTGACGACCCGCGCGGCAATGATCATCGCGGCAACGGCCGTGGCGAACGTCGGTGAGGTCGGCCATGTCCAGTCTATCGGCCGCGCAAGTCGGCAAACCGAAGTCACCGGGCGGCAGGCTTGCCCTGATCGCCATGATCGTTGCGCTGCAATGCGCCGCCGTGCCTGCCTTCGCGCTCGACGACGCGGCGAAGGGCAAAGCGGCGGGCACGCCAGAAGGCGCGGTTGCCTGGTTGAGCGGAGGGGTGGGCGACGAAGCCATGGTGGAGATGCGTCGGCAGTCGGCTGCCTACAACGTTCACGTGATGCTGACCGGTGCGCGCGGCAATTACCTGGCCGGCGTGCCGTTTACCGTCAGCCTGCGCAACGGGAAGATCACGGCCTCCGGCGTCACGGACGGGCCGCTGCTGTACCTGAAGTTGCCGGTCGGGCGCCATCAGATTGCGGTGGATATCGATGGTGTCTGGCAAACCCGGCGCATCCTGGTGGCCCGCGCCGGGCAGGCGATCAAGCTGCGCTTCTTCGCCCGGGGCGAATAGGGCTGCAATCGACCGATGCATGTTCAGGGCGAGTCTGCCGCGCTCCCGACCGCTCGTCAGCCCGCTCTGCACATGATCCGCTTTGACCGCCACCTCTGGTTGCGTTTTCAAAGGATCGCCGCCCCTTACTGGTTCGGTGAGGAGAAGTGGCCGGCCAGGCGCCGGCTGCTCATGTTGATCGTCCTGCTGCTCGGGCAAACCGGGTTTGCCGTCCTGTTCAACGAACAGACCGGGGAATTCACCTCCGCGCTGGCGGCCAAGGATACCGACCGGTTCTGGCTTTCCATCGAGAAAAGCCTGGGCATCCTCCTCATCGGCGTGCCGGTTTTCGGCTTCTACTACTACGTCCGGGACCAGCTCGCGCTGCACTGGCGGCGCTGGCTGACGCGCGATTTCCTCGGCGACTACTTCAGCGACCGGGCCTATTACGAACTGAATGCCAGCGCCGACATCGACAATCCGGACCAGCGGATCGCCGAGGACATCAACACCTTCACCCAGCGCTCCTTGCAGTTCCTGATGGTGATCTTCGGGGCGCTCCTGCAACTGCTGGCCTTTGCCGGCGTGCTCTGGAGCATCTCGCGGGAACTGGTGGCCTTCCTGCTGGTTTATGCCGCTGCCGGCACCCTGGTGACCTTGATGGTGTTCGGCAAGACGCTGATCTCGCTCAACTTCTATCAGCTCAAGCGCGAAGCCAATTTCCGTTACAGCCTCGTGCGTATCCGCGAGAACGCCGAAGCCATCGCCTTCTATCGCGGCGAGGCGCGCGAGTCGTCGCAGGTGGGCGGGTATTTCAACGAGATTTTCGGGAACCTGAGCAGGCTGATCCGCGTACAACTGAAACTCAACCTGTTCCAGTTCAGCTACAGTTTCCTGACCGTGGTCCTGCCCAGCGCGATCATTGCCGAACGGGTGATTTCCGGCGAGCTGGAAGTCGGCCGGGCGATCCAGGCGGCGGGCGCCTTTGCCGCGATCCTCAGCGCGCTGACGGTGATCATCGACAACTTCGACAGCCTCAGCAAATTTGCCGCCGGGATCAAGCGCCTCGAAACCTTCCGGCGGTTTCTCGCCGACAACGGTGCGCCTTCGCCATCGAACGCGGGGGCGATCCGCTTTGCCGCCGGGCCGGATCTGGCGATCGAGAACCTTTCCCTGAAGACGCCGAAACACGAGCGAAGCTTGATCAAGGACCTTTCCCTGCGCGTCCCTCCGGGGCAGGGGCTCCTCATCGTCGGCCCCAGCGGCTGCGGCAAGAGCTCGCTGTTGCGCGCCATTGGCGGACTGTGGCACTCGGGGAGCGGCCGCATCGTCGGTCCGGGGAGCCGGGAGATGCTTTTCCTGCCGCAACGGCCCTACATGGTGCAAGGCAGTCTGCGCACCCAGTTGCTCTATCCCGAGATCGACAAACGCGTCAGCGATGGTGAGTTGCTGGCGGTGCTGAAACAGGTGAACCTGCCCGATCTGGCGACCCATTTCGACGGCCTGGATGGCGAACTGGATTGGGGAAAGGTCTTGTCGGTCGGCGAGCAGCAGCGCATCGCATTCGCTCGCGTGCTGCTGATCGGGCCCCGCTACGTCATGCTCGACGAGGCGACCAGCGCGCTTGATATTGCCAACGAGGAGAGCCTGTACCAATTGCTGGCGGCGACCCGCACGACGCTGGTCAGCGTTGGCCATCGGCCGTCCCTCCTGAAATATCACCGCCAGGTGCTGGCGCTGGACGATCAATGTGGGTGGAAGTTGTTTGCGGCGGCGGATTATCGTTTCGAGTAGCGTTCCGGATCGGCCGTTGCCCGGTTGCGATCCGGTTTGACATGGGAGGCAGCGGCTATGGCAGTGGATTCGAATCCTCAACCCTGGTGGCTTGCGCCAGACGCCGACCCGGACAGGGCGCCGGCCGCCGTGGCCAGCGGTTTGTCCGATGGCGAAGCCCGACGTCGCCTGGCCAGATTCGGCCCCAACCGCCTGCGCGATCATCAGGACGAGCGCCCATGGCAGCAGTTCATGGCCCGCTTCAAGAATCCGCTCGTGTTGTTGTTGCTGGCGGCGAGCGCGATTTCCGCCATGACCGGCGAACTGACCAATTTCTTCATCATCCTGGTCATGGTGCTGTTCAGCGTCACCCTCGATTTCGTCCAGGAGCACCGCGCCGGCAAGGCGGCAGCCAGCCTGCGCCAGTCGGTTTCGGTGCGGGCCCGGGTGATCCGCGACGGCCTGCCCATGACCGTGAAGGTGAGCGAGGTGGTGCCGGGGGACATCGTCGTCCTGTCGGCCGGCGATATGATCCCGGCCGATGGGCTGGTGCTTGAATCGAACGACTTTTTCGTCAAGCAGGCTTTGCTGACCGGCGAGTCCTACCCGGTGGAAAAGCATGCCGACCAGCTGGCCGCCACTGCCACCGAGATCCAGGATGCCGCCAACGCCGTGTTCATGGGGACCACCGTGATCAGCGGCAGTGCGCGGGTTGAGGTGGTGAAGACCGGTGCCGGTACGGCCATCGGCGCCATTGCCGACAGCCTGACCCGGACGCCGCCACCGACCTCCTTCGAGATCGGCACCCACCGTTTCGGCATGCTGATCATGCGCCTGACCATCCTGCTCGTGCTCTTCGTGCTGCTGGTCAATGCCTTCATGCACAAGCCCTGGCTGGACTCCTTCCTGTTCGCCGTCGCCCTCGCCGTCGGCCTCACCCCCGAACTGCTGCCGATGGTCGTCTCCGTCACGCTGGCCCGCGGCGCCTTGCTCATGGCGAAGAAGAAGGTCATCGTCAAACGCCTGGCGGCGATCCAGAACCTGGGATCGATGGACGTTTTCTGCACCGACAAGACCGGCACCCTGACCGAAGCGAAGATCCGCCTCGAGCAGCATACCGACCCGCAGGGCAAGCCGAGCGAGCGGGTGCTGGAACTCGCCTACCTCAACAGTTTTTTCGAGACCGGCCTGAAGAGCCCGCTCGACGAAGCGATCCTGGCGCACCAGAACATCGATGTCAGCGCCTGGCGGAAGATCGACGAAGTCCCCTTCGATTTCGAGCGGCGCCGTGTTTCGGTCCTGCTCGACAAGGGGCAGGGGCGCTTGCTGGTGGTCAAGGGCGCGTCGGAAGAGATCATCGGCCTGTGCGCGAGCTATGAGGAGCAGGGCAACCCGGCGCAAATCCCGCTCGACAGGGCGGCCAGGGAAAAGATTCATGCCGTGCATGTCGATCTTGAAAAGGAAGGTTTTCGCGTGCTCGGTATCGCCTGGCGCGAAGTGCCGGCCGATCATCCGCACGCCGTGATCGGCGACGAGGCGGAACTGGTCTTTGCCGGCTTTGCCGCTTTCCTCGATCCGGCCAAGGAGAGCGCCGGCCAGGCGCTGGCCGCGCTTCAGGCGAGCGGGATCAGCGTCAAGATCGTCACTGGCGACAGTGAACTGGTGACCCAGCATCTGTGCGGGCAATTGAACATTCCGGTCGTCGGCATCCTGACCGGCAAGGAAATGGCGGCGATGGACGATGCGGCGTTGCGTGTCCGGGTCGAAAAGGCCAACCTGTTCTGTCGCGTGAATCCGGCCCAGAAGGAGCGGGTCATCCTGGCGCTGAAGGCGCGCGGTCACGTCGTCGGCTATCTCGGCGACGGTATCAACGATGCGCCGTCGCTGCAGGCGGCCGATGTCGGCCTGTCGGTGGATTCGGCCGTCGATGTGGCCAAGGAGGCCGCCGACATGATCCTGCTCGACCACGACCTGCAGGTCTTGCACGATGGCGTGATGGAAGGGCGCCGAACCTTCGGCAACATCATGAAGTACATCATGATGGGCACCAGTTCGAATTTCGGAAACATGTTCAGCATGGCCGGCGCCGCCCTGTTCCTGCCTTTCCTGCCCATGCTGCCGACGCAGATCCTGCTCAACAACGTGCTCTACGACATCTCCGAAGTACCCGTGCCACTCGACAAGGTCGATGCCGAGGAAGTGCGCCGGCCCAGGGTCATGGACATGAAGTTCATCCGCAACTTCATGCTGACCATCGGCCCCATCAGCTCGGCCTTCGACTTCCTGACCTTCTACGTCATGTTGAGCGTCCTGCAGGCCGATGAGCAACTGTTCCAGACCGGCTGGTTCGTCGAGTCGCTCTGCACGCAGGTGCTGGTCATCTTCGTGATCCGGACGCGGGGCAATCCGTTCAAAAGCCGTCCGCATCCGGTGCTGGTTGCCACCTCGCTCAGCGTGGCGCTGCTCGGCGCCGTCTTGCCGTTCACCCCGATCGGCAGCTACTTCGGCTTCGTCCCGCCGCCGGCCAGCTTCTACCTCACTCTGGCGGGCATGGCGCTGGTGTATCTGCTCATCGTCAACCTTGCCAAGCGCGCCTTTTATCGCTGGCACGCCGTCCGGGGCTGACGGGCGGGCTGGCGGCGCATGCCGCTGGGCGCCGATGCATTTCTGTTTCCGGGAGGAAACGAAGTGCTGCCAGAGGGCCTGTGCGGCAATGTTTGCCCGCGCACCGACGGCCTCGCCATGACCTGGCTTCATGCTCTTTCCTAACCAGGGGAGATCGACATGCCATATTCAATTGCCGTCGCCACGGCCGGTTCCGTTGCCATGGGCGAAGTACTGCCACTTCTCCTGTTTCTCGCGGCGCTGGCCCTGGCCGTCATCTTCATCGATTGATGGCGCTTCCCCGGCGTCTTGCCGCGGGTTCGTCTTCCTATGTTGCCGGGCGCACGGTAGGCGCGATGCGTTCGGGCTACCTTGAAAGCCCGTCGCCGATGGCGGCAACGGACGGACGAGCGTGGAAGCGCGAGAAAAGGAGTTCCCATGAACGGTTTCGCCCAGGATATCGAAAGCCTTGTCGTCCAGAACGACAGCTTTCGCCGCGTGCTATACACGGCCAAGCATTCCCAGTTGGTCCTCATGTCGTTGCTGCCACAGGAGGAGATCGGCGCCGAAATTCACAAGGTTGACCAGTTCTTCCGCATCGAGGAAGGGGCCGGCGAGGCGATCATGAACGGCGCCAGGACGCCGATCAAGACGGGTTACGCAGTGCTGGTGCCGGCCGGCGTCAACCACAACATCGTCAATACCGGCACGGTGCCGCTCAAGCTCTACACGCTCTACTCACCGCCAAATCATCGCGACGGCGTCATCCATGAAAAACGCTCGGACGCCGAGGGTGACACTGAACATTTCAATGGCAAGACGAGCGAATCCGGGAGTCTCAAATGAATGAATATCGTCACCACGTTTCAGGTTTTTTTGCCCATCGCAATCAAGCCGAAGCCGCATTTGACCGCCTCGTCGAACGCGGCATGCCAAGCGAACAACTTCAGCTCTTCGACGCCGAGTCCGGTCCGGCCGTCACCGAGATCGAAGGCAAGGACAGTACCCTCCTGACCAACGTGCTCGTGGATGGCGCGATCGGTACCGCCGTCGGGGGCGGGATCGGGGCATTGGCGCAATTGGCGATCGTGGCGGCAAATGTCAGCCTGTTCGTCGCCAGTCCGCTGGTCGCGCCGCTGGTCATGCTGGGCTGGGGCGCCAGCCTGGGGGCATTCGTCGGCGCTGCCGCCGGCGCCAACGCCGGCTTCGGACACAAGGAGGGGTGGCTTTCCGACCTGATCCGGGATGCGATTGCCAGCGGCCAGGTGGTTCTGGTCGCCGAGACCCGGACCGAGCAGGAAACCGAGGTGGCGCGGGATGTCATCGCCACCTCGGTCGGCGACGTCAAGGATGTCGCGATGACGGTTTGAATGCCGTCAGCCGTCGATCAGGATGGCATGCCGCCGGCGACTCCGCGTGCTCGGTCGCCCGGCGGCTGGCTTCGGCCAGGGCGTGTTCACCGTAATCTGCGGGACGGCGGTTGGCGTGGCGCATTGCCGCTCGCTGGTGCAGATCACTGCGCGGCGCGACCGGCGCCTGGCAGTGCCTCCCCGTCAACCTCTCGCGCCGCCCGCTGCTTGCTGTGACACGCTCTAGTAGCGGTTCGGGTTGTTCGGGCGCGTGTCCCGTCGATCCGGAACGCCATCGCGGTCGCGATCGTGGATGCGATCCGGCGGGCCGTCGTGATCGCCGCGGCGGTCGCCGCCATCGCGATAGGGGCCGTCATGGACGACACAGCCGGCAAGCAGGCTGCCGACGGCAAGTATCACGACAAGAAGTTTTCTCATGGGAATTCCTGACCAGGTTGCGGGTTTGAGGGACGGGGTGATCCAGGTGGTTGATGCCGTTCGCGTCGCGTCGATTCCGGGGATGCCGGTCAGTTGGCGATGCGGATCGGCTTGCCGGGCAGTTGGGCGCGGATTTCGCCATTCGGATGGGCCAGGCTATGGACGTTCACGTACAGCTTGCCGGCCAGGTAGCTGGTGTACTGCGCCTCGCTGAACCGGCTATCGGCCGGGACCGTGAAGACGTTGTCGCCGGTCTTGATCAAGGTGACGATGGGCGCTCCGTTCGTGCCGACGCTACCCTCGTGGATGTGCGCCATGGTCGGGAGCATGCCCTTGGTGTCGACGCTGCCGCTGATGGTGCGATTGGGCAGGACGCTGATCTTCACCAGACCGCTTGCCGGGGTGACGACTGCCGGTACTTCGGCAGCGCCGCTCAGGGAAACCGAAACCGGCATCTCGGCGAACAGCGGCGCCGATGCCAGCAACAGCGCCAGCGGGACAAGGCGAGTCAGCAGATGGGGGGAGCGGGGGCGCGGGGTCATTTTGCTTATCTCTCTGAAAGGGTTGGGAACGGTGATGATTTGCCAGGCAGGCAGGGATTTCCGTTCGCCAGCGCACACAGACCGGACGTTGCGCTGACCTATGTTGGCTGGCATACCGAGCCGTCCGCATCCTGCGTGCATAGTCGGGGCGACATTCCCCGGCTGAGCCGGTAGCGGAGAGCACACATGAACAAGGAAATCGACCCCGTCAGGGACCATGGACACCCGGCCACGCAGCCGGGCTGCCGCCACTGGGCATCAATCTTCGAACCCAAGCTCGACGACACGGCGCGGCCCGCGCTGGCGCCGGCGGAGCAGGTAGCGGATGGGGAGCCGACGCCGGCGCCGGATTGAGCGCTGGCATTCAAGGATGGCCGCAAGCGCATGGAACAGGCGCGCGATGCGACTGAGGACCGGGCAGGCGGCCATCGGCCGGCAATCCGGAAACGCCGACCGCATGACGGGATATTGTCGGCGCTGGTGAGCGAGACTCGGCTATCCCGCCCGGCCGGGCTCGGGCTTGCGCACCGGCCTGGCGGGCGGGATCGGCTTCAGAGTGTCGTGCCGTAATAGGCGTTGACGTTCTTTTCCCAGGTCGAGTCGGCCATGTTGGGCCACTTGTCGGAATCGAAGCCCGGCGCGGTTTTCAGGCGTTCCTCATCGGTGTCCATGACAAAGCGCTGGTTGTCGGTGTCGACCTTCAGGGCGCTCCACGGCACGGCAAAGAGCTTTTCGCCCAGGCTGAGAAAACCGCCGAAGGAGAGCACGGCGTAACAGACCTTGCCGCTATTGATGTTGAGCATGAGTTCCTTGATGCTGCCCAGCTTTTCGCCTTTCGGGTTGTACACGTCGTCGGCGGCGAGCGTACTGGCACTGAGCAACCTGGAGGCGATCTGGCCGGTGGTGGTGAGTTCCGAATGGATGATTTGGGTCATTTGCTACTCCTGAATTTGTGTGGGGACAGGCTGTGTGCGGAGATGGGCGTAGGCAGTGGCGCCGGCCTATATCCCGGATGGCTCACTTTTCCTTGCTGGCATCCTTGATGTCTTCCTTGAGGTCGCCGTAGGCAGCCTGGACCTTGCCGCCGGACTTCTGGATCTTTCCCTTCAGTTCCAGTTCGTCGTTGCCGACGAGGTTGCCGGTCACTTCCTTGACTTTGCCTTTGGCCTCTTCGATACGGCCCTTGGTTTGATCCTTGTTCATGGTTTTCTCCTGCAAGTTGAATTGATGATGGACGGATGCCGGAACTGCGATCCGGCATCCGTGACGTGAGATTAGGCAAGGTGGCCCCGGCAATCGGTACGCTGGCGCGCATAGCGAACGGCTCGCCAATCCCGGCAATAGCGGGATCGGCAGGCCGAAACGGAAATGTGCGCTGGCCAACATACGGATCGCCGGTACTGGGCTAGCCTTCAACGACGTACCCATTCACCCCGAGGAGAACGACCATGGGCAAGGAACGACACGGAACCAAGGAAGACCGGAAACAGGCGGTACTGACCCCCAAGGAAAAAAAGGTCGCCAAGAAGAACAAGAAGCAGGAAAAAGCGCACCCCAATCCCCTGATCACCGTTCGTTGATTTGCGAAGGGGACGACGGCATGGAACAGCACGCGCACAGCATGGACGAACTGTTCGACCAACTGGGAGAGCATCAGCCGCCGCAAGGGACCGAGCAGTTCATCGAAGCCAGACGGCCGCTGGCGGGCGACGTACAACTGCACCTGGCCGTTTTCTGGTCGCCTTCGCAAGCGGCTTTCCTGGAGCAGGCGATCAGCGACGATGCCGACTGGGCCGAGGTGGTCGAAGCGCTGAATTCCGAACTGCATGCCTCCGCTTAGGTGCCGGTTTTCCGCTTCGTTCTTCCTCTGTGCAGGGTGGGGCGCTCGCCGACGACCGGCAGCGCCCGTGACCTGAAAGAAGCCGCCCGAGACAGGCCAAACCATGCAATTCAAGGATTACTACAAGATCATGGGGGTGGCGCGGGACGCCAGCCAGGACGAGATCAAGCGCGCTTATCGCAAACTGGCCCGGAAATATCACCCGGATGTCAGCAAGGATCCCGAGGCCGAAGCACGGTTCAAGGAACTCGGCGAAGCCAACGCGGTGCTCAAGGATCTCGAGAAGCGCGCGGCCTACGACCGGCTGGGCAGCAACTGGCAGGCCGGCCAGGATTTCCGGCCGCCGCCGGACTGGAACGCCGGCTTCGAGTTTTCCGGCGATGCCGCAGACGCCGGGGATGCCGCGAATTTCAGCGATTTCTTCGCATCCATCTATGGCCGGGGTTTCTCGGCCAGCCATCGGGAGACGCCGGGGTTTCATGCGCGCGGCGAGGATCGCCATGCCCGGATCATGATTGACCTGGCCGATGCTTATAACGGTGCGACCCGGACCATCACGCTCGGCACGCCCGAGGTGGACGCCGACGGCAAGGTGAAGATGCGCTCGCTGAAGCTCAACGTGACGATTCCGCGAGGTGTCCGCGCCGGTCAGCATATCCGTCTGCTCGGCCAGGGGGCGCCCGGCATCGGCCAGGGCAGGGCGGGCGATCTTTACCTGGAAGTGTCGTTCAATCCTCATGCGCATTTCCGGGTCGAGCAGCGCGACGTCTTTCTCGACCTGCCGCTGGCCCCCTGGGAAGCTGCGCTGGGAGCAACGCTCGGCGTGCCGACGCCGGATGCCACGGTGAACCTGAAGATTCCGCCGAACTCGAAATCCGGCAGCAAGCTTCGCCTCAAGGGGCGCGGCATTCCCGGCAACACCCCCGGCGATTTCTACGCGGTGCTCAAAGTGCTTGTGCCACCCGCCGAAAACGATGCCGACAAGGCCTTCTTCAGCGCCATGGCGGGGCAGTTCAAAACCTTCAAACCGCGTTCCGGACTGGGAGAATGAGCATGGACGAGACCAGGATGCTGCCGCAAGCCTGCGCGACCATTCTCGAAGAGCAGAACGAGCTGACGCTGAGCGAGCTCAGCCAGGCCTGCGCCGTCCACATCGAAGCCATTCTCGAACTGGTCGACGAAGGCGTGCTTTCGCCGCGTGGCCGCGTCATGCACCACTGGCGCTTCAGCGGCCTCCACCTGCATCGCGCGATGGTCGCCTGCCGTCTGCAACGCGATCTCGGCGTCAACCTGGCCGGCGCCGCACTGGCGGTGCAGTTGCTGGAAGAACTGGAAATCCTGCACGCCCGTTTGCGTGGGGCGGGCGTCCCATGAACCGTAGCGAGGACAACGCAATGCTGACCACCCCGATGCCGCTTGTCGCCGATGAGCTCGAACGCATGAACGCCTGGTGGCGCGCGGCGAACTACCTGTCGGTCGGACAGATCTACCTGCTCGACAACCCCCTGCTCAAGTTGCCGCTCACCCTGGCCCACATCAAGCCGCGCCTGCTCGGGCACTGGGGCACGACGCCGGGGCTGAACTTCATCTACGTGCACATGAACCGGGCGATCAATCGGCACGACCTGAACATGATCTTCATCGCCGGCCCCGGTCACGGCGGTCCGGCCGTCGTGGCGAACACCTGGCTGGAGGGGAGTTACAGCGAGTTCTACCAGGACGTCCCGCAGGACGCAGCGGGGATGCGCCGGCTGTTCAGGCAGTTCTCGTTTCCCGGCGGCGTGCCCAGCCATGCCTCGCCGGAAACGCCGGGGTCGATACACGAGGGCGGCGAACTCGGTTACGCGCTGTTTCATGCCTATGGCGCCGTCTTCGACAACCCGGGCCTGATCGCCTGCTGCGTGGTCGGCGACGGCGAGGCGGAAACCGGGCCGCTGGCGACTTCCTGGCACTCCAACAAGTTCCTCAATCCCTGTACCGACGGCGCCGTCCTGCCCATACTCCACCTCAACGGTTACAAGATCGCCAGCCCGACGATCCTGGCCCGGATCAGCCACCATGAACTGGAATCCCTGGTCGTCGGTTACGGCTACCAGCCGATCTTCGTCGAGGGGGATGACCCGACCCGCATGCACCAGTTGATGGCAGTGGCGGTCAACCGGGCGATCGGCAACATTTCAGCCATTCAGCGCCGGGCTCGCGAAGGTGGCGAGATGACGCGTCCGTGCTGGCCGATGATCATCCTGCGTTCGCCCAAGGGGTGGACCGGGCCGAAAATCGTCGATGGCAAGCAAAGCGAAGGCACCTGGCGCTCGCACCAGGTCCCCTTGAGCGACATGGACAAGCCGGAGCATGTGCAGGCGCTGGCCGAGTGGATGGCCTCCTACCGGCCGGCCGAACTGTTCGACGACGATGGCCGGTTGCTGCCCGAGATCGCCGCCCTGGCGCCGCGCGGCAAGCAACGCATGGGGGCCAATCCGCATGCCAACGGCGGTTGCCTGCTGCGCGATCTGCGCCTGCCGGACTTTCGCGACTATGCCGTGGCGGTGCCCGAGCCGGGCGGGACGGTGGCCGAGGCGACGCGCGCCATGGGCGTCTTCCTGCGCGACGTCATGGCCAGGAATCCCGACAATTTCCGCATCTTCGGCCCCGACGAAACCGCCTCCAACCGCCTCGGCGCGCTGTTCGACGTCACCGATCGCAACTGGATGGCCGAGCGCTTTGTCGATGACGATCACCTGGCGCCGAATGGCCGGGTCATGGAAGTGCTTTCGGAACACGCCTGCCAGGGCTGGCTCGAAGGCTATCTGCTGAGCGGCCGGCACGGCCTGTTCTCCTGCTACGAGGCGTTCATCCACATCGTCGATTCGATGTTCAACCAGCACGCCAAGTGGCTCAAGACCTGCAGCGAGATTCCCTGGCGGCGGCCGATCGCCTCGCTCAACATCCTCCTCACCTCGCATGTCTGGCGCCAGGACCACAACGGCTTCTCGCACCAGGACCCGGGCTTCATCGACCACGTGGTCAACAAGAAGGCCGACATCATCCGCGTCTACCTGCCGCCCGATGCCAACACGCTGCTCTACGTCACCGACCGCTGCCTGAGGAGCCGCAACCTGGTCAATGTCATCGTCGCCGGCAAGCAGCCGGACTGGCAGTGGCTCGACATGGAAGCGGCGATCAACCACGCCAGCGCCGGCATCGGCCTCTGGGAATGGGCCTGCAACGACCAGCCGGGCGAACCCGACATCGTCCTGGCCTCGGCCGGCGACGTGCCGACGCTGGAAATGCTGGCCGCCATCGACATCCTGCATCAAGTCGCCCCCGAGCTGAAAATCCGCTACATCAACGTCGTCGACCTGATGACCCTGCAACCGCAGGAAGAGCACCCGCACGGCCTGGCTAGCGACGAATTCGACTCGCTGTTCACCACCGACAAGCCGATCGTCTTCGCCTATCACGGTTACCCGTGGCTGATCCACCGCCTGACCTATCGGCGCAACAACACCCAGCTGCATGTCCGCGGCTACAAGGAGGAGGGGACGACGACCACGCCGTTCGACATGGTCGTGCTCAACAGCCTGGACCGCTTCCATCTGGTCATCGACGTCGCCAGCCGGGTGCCGAAGCTGCACGCGCAGGCCGCGCACATCAAGCAGGCGATGCGCGACAAGCTCAACGAGCACACCCACTACATCCTGGAACACGGCGAGGACATGCCGGAAATCCAGGACTGGCAATGGTCGGGCGCCAGGGCGGCATCCCGGTAATCCCTGGCGCAGGCGCCAGCCAATCTTTCGAGGAGACAAACCATGAAACCGACCATATTGCTGTTACCAGGCTTGCTCAATGACGCGAGCGTATTCACGGATCAGGTTGCCGCCCTGACCACGGTGGCTCGCGTCGAAGTCGGCAACCTGACCATCGCCGAGTCGATCGCCGAACTGGCGGCCAGCGTTCTTCAAGCAGTCTCGGCCAGGCATTTTGTGCTGCTCGGCTTGTCGCTGGGCGGCTATGTCGCCTTCGAAATCATGCGCCAGGCCCCGCAGCGGGTGAGCGGACTGGTGTTGATGGATACGACGGCGCGCCCGGATACGGCAGAGGCCAGCGCCAAACGGGAAGCGCTGATCGAACTGGCGGCGAGCGATCTCGACGCGGTGATCGAACAACTGCTGCCTCTGCTCTCGCATCCCGAACGGATGAACCTTCCCGCCGTGCGCGGCGTCATCCAGTCGATGGCGAGCGGTCTCGGCCACGAGGTCTTCGCGCGTCAGCAGCGGGCCATCAGCGGCCGCCCCGATAGTCGGCCGACGCTGAAAGACATCACCTGCCCGACCCTGGTGGTCTGCGGCCAGGATGACCAGATCACGCCACCGGAACTGGCGGCGGAAATTGCCGATGGAATCCGCCACGCCAGGCTCGAGACCATCGCCCAATGCGGCCACCTGGCGACGCTCGATCAGCCGGCGCTGGTTAGCGATCTCCTGCTCGACTGGATCAAGGACAACAAGTTCTGAACCTGCCGCGCTGCTGAAGTCGCCTGGCGTTCATTGACGCAGGCGGCATCGACTGGACGCCGCCAATGGGCACTAAGCGCGGTGCCGCACCGATGGCTGCGGGGCGGCGCGCTATAACTCCGTACAGCAGCATCGCAGCCTGTCCATTTGGCGACAGGGCGTAACGGAGAATAGCCATGAAACTGAATTCGAGACCCTGGGTCGCGATGACATTGTTGTGCGCCGCGAGCGTGTTCGGCATTTACGGCTGCAGCAGCCTGAAAACCCCGGCTACCGCCGACGTCGCGGTTTCCAGCGCGGCCGTCGATAACGCCGCCAGTGCCGATGGCGCGGAGTACGCGCCGGTCGAAATGCGGCTGGCCCGCGAGAAACTGGCGCTGGCCAACAAGGCGCTGCGCGACAAGGATTACGAGCTGGCTTCCCAACTGGCCAAGGAAGCCCGCGCCGATGCCCGGCTGGCCCAGGGCAAGGCCAATTCGGCCAAGGCCCAGGCCGCCGCCAGCGCGCTGGAATCCGATATCCGGGTGCTCGACGAAGAGTTGCAACGCAGCCGCCGCTGAAGCAATGAGCAAGCCCGGGAACCACGGGTTGTCTCGCCAGTTGATCTCGGTTGCAACGCAGCCGCCGCTGAAGCAATGAGCAAGCCGCAGAATTCACCAAGGAAAAAATCATGAAAACTCGTATCGTCATGCCAGCCAT
This sequence comes from Azonexus sp. MM2026_4, assembly GCF_055901855.1. Taxonomy (NCBI): domain Bacteria; kingdom Pseudomonadati; phylum Pseudomonadota; class Betaproteobacteria; order Rhodocyclales; family Azonexaceae; genus Azonexus; species Azonexus sp. MM2026_4. The sequence continues at coordinate 173,399 of NZ_CM148380.1, forward strand.
GCTGGTCATCGCCACCCTGCTTGGCGCCTGCAACACCATGCCGCGGACGACCAGTCTGCTGGATCAGACGCGCGTCGAGTACCGGGCGGCTCAGGACAGTCCCGCGGTCGGCAGCCATGCCCGGCTGGAACTGAAACAGGCCGGCGACGCGCTGGCCCTCGCCAACGCCGCCGCAGCCAACAACGACAGTGCGGAAGAGATCGACCGGCTGGCCTATCTGGCCCGGCAGAAGACCGCGCTGGCCCAGGAAGTGGCCAAGCGCCGGGTCGCCGAAAGCGAAGTCGCCGACTCGGGCAGGCTGCGCGATGAGAAACGCCTGGCGCAACGTACCGATGAAGCCGATCGGGCGCACCAGGCGACCGCTGCGGCACGCCGCGACACCGCCGACGCCAACGCCCGGGCGTCCGGCCTGGAAGCGCAACTGGCCGATCTGGCAGCGAAGAAGACCGAGCGCGGCATGGTCATCACCCTGGGCGATGTGCTGTTCGCCAGCGACCGCCACGAGTTGAACGCGCAGGGCCAGTCCACGATCCTGAAACTCTCGGAGTTCCTGCAGCAGTACCCGCAACGCAGCGTGCTGATCGAGGGCTTTACCGATACCACCGGCGACACCCGCTACAACCAGCGCCTGTCGGAGCGTCGTGCCGGCGCCGTGGCGCGTAGCCTGAGCGAGTTGGGAATCGCCCGCCAGCGCATCGAAACGCGGGGCTACGGCGAGGCCTATCCGGTGGCCTCGAACGCCACGCCGACCGCCCGCCAGTTGAACCGGCGCGTCGAAATCGTGCTTTCCGAGGATGGCGGCAGGATCAAGCCGCGCTGAAAGCGGGGTTTTCTAGACCGTCAGTTTCAGCAGGATGTCCGCGTACCAGGCGCCGTTCAACCCCAGCGCCTCGTCCGCGATCCGGTCGCGATTGCCGATGTCGAAGCGCGACGAATGAACGCCGAGCAGCATCCACGGCAGATCGTCATGCGCCGGCAGCGGCTCGGCAATCCGCATCACCACCGGCGCGCCGCTGCTGCCGCGATGGGTGCGCGCATCGGTCAGGAAGAAGCCCTCGCCCTGGAAGCGCAGGCCGAACGAGCTGGCGATGATGGCGTGGCGGACCACCGGGGTGTGGTGCAGGGCATCGTGGAAGCCGAGCGGAAAACCGACAATGAGCAATGAGGTGCCCACTTCCACCTGGTCGAGCTTGCTCAACAGGTGGCTCGGGTTGAAGGCGCGGTAGAGCACCTTGCCGGGCAAGGCCTGGCGGTCGATTTCGATGACCGCGACGTCGATATCCCCGGCGGCGTCCTGCCCCTGGCGCCAGAGCCGTTTGCCATCGCGGTAGAGCGGGATGGAGAAGTTCGTCGATTCGGCGATGTTGACCGCATTGGTGTGCAACTCGATTTCGATCCGGTTCGGAAAATGCTTGCTGGCCTTGCCGTACAGGACGTGGCGGCTGGTCACCAGATAGAGCCTGGTGTCGCGTTCGAAAAAGAAGCCGGTGGCATTGGTCAGCAGCGATTGCTCGCTGAAGGTCGAGATGTGAGGGGTGGTCAGCAGAAGGGATTCGATCATCAGCGCAGGGGCGGGCAGGTTTCGGCAAGCGGGAGAGGCAGGTATAGCCGTCTTTGCTCGATCGTTCCGTGCGCTGGCACACGCTCGTCGGCAAGTCTCGCGGGGCGATGCCAGGCGCATTGGCTCTGTGTGCTGGCGAACGGTAACGCCCGGCTGCCGAATCTAAGCTGACTTGCCGATCCCCGAATCGGCATTCCCTCAAGCTCTGAAAGGATATGACCATGACTGCCAGACGTGACATATTGCAAAAGTTTCTGCTGATTTCCGCCGCTGCATTTTCATTGAGTGCATTCAACACCCAGGCGCTTGCCGTCAGTGCCGAGGATCTCGATCGGGATGCCGCGCAGGCCCTGGAAATCCTCTACAAGAGCAACCCGCTCGCCGAAAGCCTGGCCAGCAAAGCCAAGGGAATCCTGGTCTTTCCCAAGATACTCAAGGCCGGGCTGGTGTTTGGCGGCAGTTACGGCGAAGGGGTGCTGCTCAAGAATTCGCAGCAGGCCGGCTATTTCAATTCGGTGTCCGCCTCCTGGGGCTGGCAGGCGGGTGCGGAGTCCTACGGCTACGTTGTGTTCCTGATGAGCAGCAAGGCCGTCAAGTATCTCGACAGTTCCAAGGGCTGGGAATTCGGCGTCGGGCCGAGCATCGTCGTGGTCAACGAAGGGGTCGCCAAGAACCTGTCCACCTCGACCCTGAAGAACGACGCCTATGCCTTCATCTTCGACCAGCAGGGCCTGATGGCCAGCCTCAGCATCGAAGGCACCAAGATCAGCCGTATCAAGCGCTGACTCCGGCGTTGGCGACCGATGCCGCTGGCGGGGTCGGTCGCCTTTCCCGCCGTCATGCTTTGGGGGGTTGATCGGTCGCTGCCATGCGGCGATTGAGTCTCATCGGCTGTGTTCCCGGCCGCCGCCGGCGTCCTCGCGATTGCGTTGCTGCTCCGGGTGGGAGGCGGGCTGCCTGCGCTGCGCCTCTCGTTCGGCCGGCGCTTCTTGTCGCGGCGGCGCGGCGGCCCGGGGGGCGGCCGGAAGCTGCCTCTGCTCCCGGCGCTCCGGGGTCTGTTGCGGCGGCCATGGCCGGGTGTCGGCCGGCATATCCCGGCCGCTTGGCGGCGCTGGCGGTTCGGCATTTCTGCGCGGGGGCGGCGGCGCCCTGTCGTGCCGCTCGGGTTCCGGCCGATCGATCGTCGGCGCCGGTCTCGCCGATTGCTGGCGAACCAGCGGATCGCGGGCGGTGTGGCGATAGTTCCGCTGCTGCAACAGCGGCTGCTCTTCCCGGGACGGGTAACGATCGCCGGTATATCTGCCTTGATAGGTCGGCAGCGGTGCCGGGGCCGGCATCGCGCGCCGGTTCCAGCGCTCCCAGCCGCTGCGCTGGCGCGTCCAGTCATGGCCCCAGTGGTCGCCCCAGCGGGGCGGCGAGGCGGCGCGCCAGCCCGCGAAAAACGCTGGCGGACGGCGGTAGTAGCGTACCGGTACGCGCAACAGGTTGAGCGGCATCGACTCGGGATCGACTGCCTGCCATGGCCCGTTGTACCAGGCGCTCGAGTACCAGTGTTCGGCTTCGAAAATCCAGTACATGCCGTCGTAGAAGAAGTAGTTCGAGTTCAGGTCGGCGGCGTAATAGACCGGGTAGTCCGGGACGCGGACCAGCTCCGGAAAGGTCGACAGGCTGATGCTGACATTCTCCGTCTGATAGCCAAAGCCGAAACTGACCTGGGCTGGCGCCGGAACGGAAAACTGGAGCAGCATTGCCAAGGCAATCAGTGGTTTGCGCATTGTCTTCTCGGTTTCAAGAGGGGGCCGGCAGGCATGGCATGCGCCAGCCTGCCACCGCTATGGATGCGCCGCGAGGCGCCAGAGGGGGGCTGCTTACTTGAATTTCGACTGGGCGTCGTTGACGCCGCTTTTCAGGTCGTCCCACATCCTGTCGGCGGTGATCTTGACCTGTTGCCAGGCGTCGCCAGTGGCCTTGCCGAGTTCCTTCATCTTGTCGGCGGCAGCGTGCTGCTTGGTGCGCAAGGCCTGAATTTCCTCGATGCGCATGATCTTCATGTCGGCAGCAAAGCTGTCCATCCGGGTTTCCAGCAGATCGATCTGGCTCCCCCATTCCTTGAGTTGTGCAGCCATCTTCTGTTTGTAGGCGTTCTGCGCTTCCATGGTTTTCTCCTGATTCGCCGACGACAGTGCCGGCTTATTTGTTGGGCGTGACGACCAGTTGGTTACGGACTTCGCTGACGTCCTTGACGGCGGCAGCCAGGCTCCCGGCCTTGTCGCTGTTGCTCTGCGAGTCGACGCTGCCGGTGAGCGTGACGACGCCCTTGACGGTGTCGACGCTGATCTGCAGCGATTTCAGCCCGGATTCGGCCAGGATCGCGCCTTTGACCCGGGCCGTGATTTCCGTGTCGTCGATCGCCAGGGCGGCTTTTTCGCCTTGTTCGTCCATCTTCTTCTCGGCCTTGTCGACGGTGTCGCCGACCTTCTTGCCGGTGTCTTCGACAACCTGGTCGAGTTTCTTGCCAGCCTCCTCGGCCGGGCCGGGTTTGTCACAGGCGTTCAGGCCAAGCGCCAGGAGCAGCGAGGCGACGATCAGGGTGGGTTTGTTCGGGATCATGAATTGATTCTCCAGAGTGATTTTCGAGCTTAGATCTTGCCCAGCAGAACCAGGATGAGCAGGATCAGGAACAGCAGGCCGATGCCGCCACTGGGGCCATAGCCCCAGCTACGACTGTGTGGCCAACTTGGAATGGCGCCGATCAGCAACAGGATCAGGACGACCAGCAGAATGCTTCCCAGGGACATCTTTGTTCTCCTCAGAATTGCAGGCATCTGGTGTCGATGCCCTGTGTCGCATGCTACGCAGACCGTGGCGGACGTCTGTTTGCCAGCGCACAGACCCGCCCTCCGATCCTGGCAAAGATGACCGTCAGAGGAACGAGGAGGCTTTCCCGTCGGGCGGTCGCTCTTCCTCGCTGCAACGCAATGTGGATATCGAGGAAATCATGACGACAGAAATCAACACGCCGCCCCCGCCGAGCGAAAACACGAAGGAGAAACTGGTCAGGGATTTGAAGGGAATGGCCGGCAAGACCGACCGTCTGCTCGACGACGTCGGCCATTCGGTTGCCGACAGCCTTTCGGCAACACGCCAGGCGATTTCGCAGAAGGCCTGCAGTGCCGCCAATGTCACCCACGACTACGTGCGGGCCAACCCCTGGAAAATCGTCGGCGCCGCAGCCGTCGTCGGCGTGCTGGTTGGCAGCATGCTGCGGCGGCGTTGACTTCTGCTCGCCAGTTTCCGGATCAGACAGGAGGGCAGGTGATGGCAAAGAGCGTGCTGCGTGTTCTCTTGATCGAAGACAAGGCGGACGATGTCCGCCTGATTGAAGCGGCGCTGGCGCATGCGAACGAGGGGGGCTATCTGGTCGAGCAGGTGGCCAGCCTGTCCGAGGCAGTGGCCGTGCTGGGTCGGGCGAGCTTCGCCATCATCCTGCTCGACCTGGACCTGCCCGATGCTCAGGGTGCGGCCGTTATCCAGCAGGTGGCGCGGGCGGCGGCAAATACGCCGATCGTGATCCTCTGTGCGGCCGAGGACGAGGAAACGGCACGCCAGGCCGAACAGCACGGGGCCGACGATTACCTCGTCAAGAGTCAGCTCGATCCCTTCGTCCTGAATCGTACCCTGCGCTACCTGATCGAGCGCCGGGCCAACCGCGAGGCGCTGCTGCTCAGCGAAGCCCGCTTCCGCGCGATGAGCGATGCCTCGCCGCTCGGCATCTTCGTTTCCGATGCCGCCGGCGAATGCGTGTATACCAACGCGGCCTATCACAAGATATCGGGCCTCACGCTCGAGCAGACGCTAGGCACCAACTGGAGCATGGCGATCCATCCCGACGACCGCCAGCGCGTCTTGCAGGAATGGCGGACGGCGGCGCTCGGCGAGGCGGCCTTCCAGTCGGAAGCCCGCTTCCTGCGTGCCGACGGCAGTGTCGTCTGGGCCCGGCTGAATGCGGCTGCCATGGGTGAAGGAGGGCGTTCGCGCGGCCATGTCCAGACCGTCGAGGACATCAGCGAGCGCAAGGCGGCCGAGGATGCCCTGTTCGAAGAAAAGGAGCGGGCCCAGGTCACGCTCAACTCGATCGGCGATGCGGTGCTGACGACCAACCTGGTGGGTGACGTCACCTATCTGAATCAGGTCGCCGAACAGATGACCAGCTGGTCCCGGGAAGAAGCGGTTGGTCGGCAGTTGTCGGAAGTCTTCCGGATCGTCGATGGCGTTACCCGCGAAGCCGCGCCCAATCCGGCGCAGCGGGCGATCAGCGAGAACCGCACGGTCGGCCTGGCGGCGGACAGCGTCCTGCTGCGGCGCGATGGCTGCGAGTCGGCGATCGAGGATTCGGCGGCGCCGATTCACAACCGGGATGGCCAGGTCGCCGGCGCGGTGATCGTCTTTCACGATGTCAGCGAATCGCGCGCCATCGCGCAGAAGATGGCCTACCTGGCGCAGCACGATTTCCTGACCGGCCTGCCCAATCGCGCCTTGCTCACCGAGCGCCTGTCGCGCGCCATCGGGCAGGCCCGCCGGCACGACAAGCGCGTCGGCCTGCTGTTCGTCGATCTCGACTATTTCAAGCACATCAACGACTCCCTGGGGCATGCGCTGGGCGACCTCTTGCTGCAACGGGTCGCCGAGCGACTGATCGCCTGCATCCGCGATACCGACACGGTTTGCCGGCAGGGCGGGGACGAGTTCGTGATCCTGCTCGCGGAAATCGAGCAGGCCACCGACGCCGCACCGATCGCCGACAAGCTCCTCGCCGCCGTCGCCGAGCCTTGCCTGATCGCCGGCCATGAGCTGCATGTGTCGCTGAGCGTGGGCATCAGCATCTTTCCGGATGACGGGCAGGATGCCGATACGGTGATGAAGAACGCCGACACGGCGATGTATCACGCCAAGGCCAACGGCCGGAACAACTACCAGTTTTTCACGTCGGAGATGAACATCCTCGCCGTCCGGCGCCTGTTTGTCGAAGGCAACCTGCGCCGCGCGCTGCGCCAGGGCGAGTTCCTGCTCTATTACCAGCCGAAGATCGATATCGCGTCCGGGCTGATGATCGGCAGCGAAGCCCTGATCCGCTGGCAGGACCCGGAGCATGGCCTGCTCCATCCGCGGCAGTTCGTGCCGATTGCCGAGGAGTCCGGCCTGATCGTCCCGATCGGCAGCTGGGTCTTGCGCGAAGCCTGCCGGCAGGTGCGGGCCTGGCAGGATTCCGGGCTGCTCGTGGTTCCCGTCTCGGTCAATATTTCCGCCGTCGAGTTCCGCCACCGGGGGTTTCTGCAGGGGGTGGCGAAAATACTGAAGGAAACCGGCATGTTGCCCGGCTATCTCGAGCTGGAAGTGACCGAAAGCATCCTGATGACTGACGCCGAATCGTCGGCTGCGCTGCTGACCTCGCTCAAGGCCATGGGCATGCAACTGGCCATCGACGATTTCGGCACCGGCTATTCGAGCCTCAGCTATCTGAAGCGTTTCCCGATCGATACCCTGAAGATCGACCAGTCCTTCGTCCATGACATCGCCAACGACCCCGACGATGCCAGCCTGGTCAGGGCGATGATCAGCATGGGGAAGAACCTCAAGCAGCGCGTCGTCGCGGAAGGGGTGGAAACCGAGGCGCAACTCGCCTTCCTGCGCAAGCTGCACTGCGATGAAGGGCAGGGCTTCCTGTTCGGCCGTCCCCTGCCGGCGGCGGAGTTTGCCCGCCTGCTGCGTAGCGAGGCCCCCGATGACGGCGACTGATGCCGCCAATGTGCGACACCGCACAGATGCCTGCGGCCCGTCCCGTTAGTCTCGGTTCCGAGGCGTCGAAGTTCCGCAGGGAAACGGTGCCGGAATCGGGAAATCCCGTGTTCCCCTACCAGGAGAATCAATCATGAATCAATTCAGCAAGTATCTGTCCGCCTTGTTCCTGTCCCTGACGCTGCTGACCGTCGTCGGTTGTGCATCCACCGCGAAGCAGGAAGGCACCGGCGAATATGTCGATGACGTGATGATCACCAGCAAGGTCAAGGCCGCCATTCTCGGCGAACCGACCCTGAAATCGGCCGAAATCAATGTCGAAACCTTCAAGGGCGTCGTCCAGTTGAGCGGTTTCGTCAGCAGCCAGACCGCCATCAACAAGGCCGTCGGGCTCGCCCGGGCGGTGAAGGGCGTCACTTCGGTCAAGAACGACATGCGTGTCAAGTAATCGATCTTCAGGCCTGCTGCCGATGCCGGCGTTTCCCCTGGCGCCGGTCGGTCGGTAGATGAAGTTGATCTCACGGCGCGGCAAGCGCCGTGAGATTTTTTTTGGGCACGGAAAGGCGATCAGATTTGAAATTCGGCAAGTCGCTCCTGGACTATCTTCATCGGCTGCTCGCCGGCCGCTTCGCGGTCGAATGCCTGGCCGAGCCGCAGCCCGAAGAGCCGCCGCTGCGCGCCGCCTTGTACAGCGCCGACCAGATGGCGCTGCACGGCAAGGCGCTGGCCGCCGCCCACCGGCTGGTGGCGGGCCGCTTTGCCGATCAGTTGCTCGGTCGTCTGGCGGACAACGAGAACGCGCTGGTCGATATCGGCCGCCGGCTGGCTTCCGGCTCCACCGAGAAGCGCCGGATCACGCCGGCCGGGGAGTGGCTGCTCGACAACTTCTACCTGATCGAGGAGCAGATCCGCACCGCCAAGCGGCATTTCCCGAAGGGCTACAGCCGCGAACTGCCGCGTCTGGGCAGCGGTCAGCCGCGGGTTTACGACATCGCCCTGGAAACCGTCGCGCATGGCGACGGGCGGGTCGATCCGGAAACCCTGAGCCGCTTCGTCGCCGCCTACCAGAGTGTGGCCGACCTGCGCCTGGGCGAGTTGTGGGCGATCCCGATCATGCTGCGCCTGGCCGTCATCGAGAACCTGCGCCGGGTTGGCGTGCGCATCGCCGCCGGCTGGGAGGAGCGCAACCTCGCCGAACTCTGGGCCGAGCGGATGCTCGAAGCCGCCGAGAGCGATCCGAAGAACCTGATCCTGGTCATCGCCGACATGGCGCGTTCCGCGCCGCCGATGCGCAGCGCCTTCGTCGCCGAACTGGCGCGTCGCCTGCAGGGGCACGGCCCGGCATTGTCCTTGCCGCTGACCTGGATCGAGCAGCACCTGGCCGAATCCGGACAGAGCATCGCCCTGATGGTGCAGGCCGAGAACCAGTTGCAGGCGGCCGACCAGGTGTCGATCAGCAACAGCATCGGCAGCCTGCGCGTCATCGGCGCCATGGACTGGCGAACATTCGTCGAAAGCCAGAGCGTCGTCGAGCAAACCCTGCTCGGCGATCCCGCCGGCGTTTACGGGGCGATGGATTTTGCGACCCGCGACCGCTATCGCCACGCCACCGAGGCGATCGCCCGGCGGACGACGCTGTCCGAAGGCGAGCTGGCTGCCCGGGCGGTCGACCTGGCCGGTCGCGCCGAACCGGATGGCGCGGGCGAAGCGGCCGGGCACGTCGGCTTCTACCTGATCGGCGCCGGTCGGCCGTTGCTGGAACGGCTGGTCGAAGCCCGCCATACGCTCGGCGAAAGCATCGCGCGGGCGGCCCGCCGCCTGCCGCTGACCCTCTACCTGGGCGGCATCGGCCTGCTCACCGTCGCGCTGACCGGCGCGCTGCTGATCTACGCGTTGCCGCTCGGCCTGCCGCTGGCGGCGATGATCCTGCTGACGCTGCCGCTGCTGCTGGCCACCAGCCAACTGGCGGTGGCGCTGGCGAACCGGCTGGCTGGCCTGCTGGTGGCGGCGCAGCCCTTGCCGAAGATGGATTTCTCCAAGGGCATCCCGCCCGCCTCGCGCACCCTGGTCGTCGTCCCCACCATGCTGGGCAGCCCGGCCGGTCTCGACGGCCTGATCGAGGCGCTGGAAGTGCGTTTCCTGGCCAATCGCGACGCCAGCCTGCATTTCGCGCTGCTGACCGATTTCCTCGACGCCGACCAGGAAACGCTGCCGGGCGACGCCACGCTGCTGCAACTGGCGCAGGCCGGCATCGACGAGCTGAACCTGAAATTCGGGTCAGGTGACGGGGCGAGCGCCGCCGGCCGCTTTTTCCTGTTCCACCGGCCGCGCCGCTGGAATCCCCGGGAAGGCGTATGGATGGGCCACGAGCGCAAGCGCGGCAAGCTGGCCGAACTCAATGCTTACCTGATGAACGGCCGGCGCGACGGCTTTTCGCTGATCGTCGGCGATCTCGCCGCGCTGGCCGGAACCCGCTACGTCATCACGCTCGACACCGACACCCAGTTGCCGCGCGACGCCGCGCGCCAGTTCGTCGGCACCATGGCGCACCCGCTCAACCGCCCGCAGTTCGACCCGGCGCGGCAGCGCGTGGTGAGCGGCTACGGCATCCTGCAGCCGCGCGTCGCCGTCAGCCTGCCGGGCACCAACCGCTCGCTGCTCGCCCGGCTCTACGGCGGCGAACCCGGCATCGATCCCTACACGCGCGTCGTTTCCGATGTCTATCAGGATCTCTTTGGCGAAGGCTCGTTCATCGGCAAGGGCATCTACGACATTGCCGCCTTCGAGCTCGCCCTGGGCGGCTGTTTCCCGGAAAACCGCATCCTCAGCCACGACCTGCTCGAAGGCTGTTACGCCCGTTCCGGCCTGCTCAGCGACGTGCAGTTGTATGAAGACTGTCCGGCCAGCTACCGCGCCGATGTCATCCGCCGCCACCGCTGGCTGCGCGGCGACTGGCAACTGGCCGGCTGGCTGTTCCGGCGCGTGCCGGGCGCCGGCCGCTGCCGGCAGCGCAACCCGCTGTCGCCGCTGGCGCAGTGGAAATTGATCGACAACCTGCGGCGCAGCCTGCTGCCGGGCGCCCTGAGCGTGCTGCTGGTCCTCGGGTGGACGGTGCTGGCGCCGCTGGCCTGGTGGACTGCGGCGATGCTCGGCATCCTGATCGTGCCGCCGCTGTTCTCCGCCTTCCTCGAAGCCGGCCGCAAGCCCGCCGAAATCCTCTACCGCCAGCATCTGGCCGCCGTCGCCGGCAGTGCCGGCCGGCATTTCCGGCAACTCGGTTTCGAACTGGCCTGCCTGCCCTACGAAGCCTATTTCAGTCTCGATGCCATTGCCCGTACCACCTGGCGCCTGCTGCTTTCACACCGGCACCTGCTGGAATGGAATCCGTCGAGCGAGGTCGAACGCCAACTGGCCGCGCGCCGCCATGGCGAACTCGCCGCCTGCCTGCGCAGCATGTGGATCGGCCCGCTGCTGGCCGGCGCTCTGGCGGCCTGGTTGCTGCAGAGCGACCCGGAAATGCTGCTGCTCGCCGGCCCCTTGCTGCTGCTCTGGCTGGCCTCGCCGCTCATCGCCTGGTGGCTCGGCCGGCCGCTGGCCGATCGCCGGGCGCAGTTGAGCGCCGAGCAGGGCTGGTTCCTGCGCCGGATCGCCCGCCGGACCTGGGCTTTCTTCGAGCACTTCGCCGGTCCGCTCGACCATTGGCTGGTGCCGGACAATTACCAGGAATACCGGGTCGCCGCGATTGCCCATCGCACCTCGCCGACCAACATGGGCCTGTCGCTGCTGGCCAACCTGAGCGCCTGGGATTTCGGCTACATTTCGAGCGGTCGCCTGCTCGAACGCACGGCCAACGCCTTGCAGAGCATGGCGAAACTGGAACGCCATCGCGGCCATTTCTACAACTGGTACGACACCCAGACGCTGCAGCCCTTGCCGCTGCTCTACGTGTTGACGGTCGATAGCGGCAACCTGGCCGGGCATCTGCTGACCCTGCGCGGCGGCCTGCTGGCGCTGGCCGATGCGCCGATCCTGCCGGCGCGCGCGCTGGCCGGCGTCAACGACACCCTCGGCCTGCTGGCCGAAACCGCCGATGCCGCCGTCGCCGGCCCGCTGGCCGCCCTGCGCAAGCTGCTGGAGGCGGCGCTGCCCAAGCCGCCGCCGAATCTCTCGGCCATGCAACGGCTGTTGCAGACCTTGCAGGCCAGCGCCGGCGAACTGCTGGCGGCGGTCGAGGGCAGCCTGGCCGGGCGCGACCTGACGCCGGTGGAAAACGAGTCGCTGGAATGGGCGCAGGCATTGCTGCGACAACTCGCCGAGCTGCATGACGAACTCACGAAACTGGCGCCCTGGCTGACCCTGCCGCCGCCCCCGGCGGGGCTCGAAGGGTTCGCCCGGATCGCCAGCGAGGCGGCTATGCCGAGCTTGCGCGGGCTGACCCGATTGGCGGCCGAACGCGCGCCGGAGATCGACGCGCAACTGGCCGTGGCGGCGACGGCCGAGCACCGCGACTGGCTGCGCGAACTGGCGTGGCGCCTCGGGCTGGCCGGCGATCTCGCTCGCCAGCGCAGCGCCCGCATCGAGGCGCTGGCGCGCCAGGCCGGCGCGCTGGCGGAGATGGACTACAGCTTCCTCTTCGACCCTGCGCGCCACCTGCTGACCATCGGCTACAACGTCGGCGAACGACGGGTCGACAGCAGTTACTACGACTTGCTCGCTTCCGAGGCGCGCTTGTGCAATTTCGTCGCCATCGCCCAGGGCGAACTGCCGCAGGAAAGCTGGTTCTCGCTCGGTCGCCTGCTCACCGCCACCGGCGGTCAGCCGGCGCTGCTGTCGTGGAGCGGCTCGATGTTCGAATACCTGATGCCGATGCTGGTCATGCCCAACTACGCCAACACCCTGCTCGACCAGACCTGCAAGGCGGCGGTCGCGCGGCAGATTGAATACGGTCGGCAGCGCGGCGTGCCGTGGGGGATTTCCGAATCCGGCTACAACACCGTCGATGTCCATCTCAACTACCAGTACCGCGCCTTCGGCGTGCCGGGGCTGGGGCTCAAGCGCGGGCTGGCCGAGGATCTGGTGATCGCGCCCTATGCCTCGGTGCTGGCCCTGATGGTCGAACCGGAAGCCGCCTGCCTCAACCTGCAGCGCCTGGCCGCGGAAGGCGTCGTCGGCAAGTACGGATTCTTCGAAGCTGTCGATTACACGCCGGCCCGCCAGCGGCGCGGCCAGTCGCATGTCGTCGTGCGCTCCTTCATGGCGCACCACCAGGGCATGAGCCTGCTGGCGCTCGATCACCTGCTGCACGATCAGCCGATGCAGCGGCGCTTTGTCGCCGACCGCCTCTTCCAGGCCGTTCTCCTGCTACTCCAGGAGCGCATTCCCAAGGTCGCGACGCTGTTCTCGCATACCGCCGAACTGGCCGAGGCGCGCTCGGCGGCGAGCGCCGAGGAAACCCCGATCCGGGTGTTCGGCAGCCCGCAGACGCCGGTGCCCGAGGTGCAGTTGCTGTCGAACGGCCGCTACCACGTGATGGTGACCAACGCCGGTGGCGGTTACAGCCGCTGGAACGACCTGGCGGTGACCCGCTGGCGCGAGGACCCCACCTGCGACAACCGGGGCAGCTTCTGCTACGTCCGCGAGTCGGGCACGCGCCTGTCGTGGTCGACCACCTGGCAACCGACGCTCAGGCCGCCCGCGCACTACGAAGCGATTTTTTCCGAAGGGCGGGCCGAGTTCCGCCGGCGCGACGCGCTCGACGGTGGCGATGGAAGCCTCGAAACCTATACCGACATCGTCGTTTCGCCGGAAGACGACATCGAACTGCGCCGCACCCGCATCACCAACCATTCGCGCCAGCGCCGGCAGATTGAAGTCACCAGCTATGCCGAGGTGGTGATCGCGCTGCCGGCCGCCGACGAACTGCACCCGGCGTTCAGCAAGCTGTTCGTGCACACCGAGATCCAGCCCGGCCGCAACGCCGTGCTGTGCACCCGCCGCCCCCGCTCGGCGGACGAGCGCTCGCCCTGGCTGCTGCATCTGATGGCGGTCCATGACGCGCAGTCGGTGGCGGTGTCGGCCGAAACGGATCGTCTGCGTTTCATCGGGCGTAGCCGCAGCACCGCCAATCCGCTGGCTATGGACGAGCCCGGCCCGCTCTCCGGCAGCGATGGCCCGGTGCTCGACCCGATCGTCGCCATCCGCCATGGCATCGTCCTTGAGCCGGAGCAATCGGTGACCATCGACCTGGTGACGGGGGTGGCCGAGAGCCGCGCCACGGCGCTCGCACTGATCGAGAAATACCAGGACCGCCACCTCGCCGATCGCGTCTTCGAACTGGCCTGGACGCACAGCCAGGTGGTCCTGCGCCAGCTCAACGCCAGCGAGGCCGACGCCCAGCTCTACGCGCACCTGGCCGGCTCGGTCATCCACGCCAACGCCTCGCTGCGCGCCGAGGCCGCGCTGCTCCTGCGCAACCAGCGCGGCCAGTCCGGGCTGTGGAGCTATGCCATTTCCGGCGACCTGCCGATCGTCCTGCTGCAGATCGGCGATGCCGCCAATATCGATCTCGTCCGCCAGCTGGTGCAGGCCCACGCCTATTGGCGGCAGAAGGGCCTGGCCGTCGACCTGGTGATCTGGAACGAGGATCACGCCGGCTACCGGCAGCGGCTGCAGGAGCAGATCATGGGGCTCATCGCCTCGGGCATCGAAGCCAGCGTCATCGACCGCCCGGGCGGCATTTTCGTGCGTCTGGCCGAGCAGATTTCGAGCGAGGACCGGATCCTGCTGCAATCGGTGGCGCGCGCCGTGATCAACGACTGCCGGGGGACGCTGGCCGAGCAACTGGAATTGCGCAATCCGCCCGAAAGCCGCCTGCCGCTGCTCCAGCCGAGCCGGCGCCCGGCGCCCGAAGCGGCACCGACAAGCGACGCGGCGCGGTCGGCACTGCATTTCGACAACGGCCTCGGGGGCTTTGCCGCCGACGGCCGGGAATACGTCATCACCCTGGCCGCCGGTCAGACTACGCCGGCGCCCTGGGTCAATGTGCTGGCCAACCCGGAATTCGGCACGGTGGTTTCGGAAAGCGGCAGCGCCTATACCTGGAGCGAAAACGCCCACGAATTCCGCCTCACCCCGTGGCACAACGATCCGGTTGGCGATACCGGCGGCGAGGCGCTCTACCTGCGCGACGAGGAAAGCGGCCAGGTCTGGTCGCCGACGCCGTGGCCGGTGCGCGGCAGCATGCCGTACGAAGTTCGCCACGGCTTCGGCGTCAGCCGCTTTCAGACCACGCTCGGCGGCATTCGGTCGGAGCTGACGATCTACGTCGCGATCGATGCCCCGGTCAAGTTCTCAAGCCTGGAACTGCGCAATGTTTCCGGGCGACCGCGCAAGCTGTCGGTCACCGGCTACGTCGAGTGGGTGCTGGGCGATTTGCGCAGCAAAACGGCGATGCACGTCAGCACCGAGGTCGCCGCCGGCAGCGGCGCGCTGCTCGCGCGCAATCCCTACGGTCCCGAGTTCGCCGGGCAGGTCGCCTTTTTCGACGTCGATGAAGCCGCCTGCACCCTGAGCGGCGACCGCAGCGAATTCATCGGCCGCAACGGCAGCCTGCAGGCGCCCGCCGCCCTGAAACGGGCGCGTCTGTCCGGCCGGGTCGGCGCCGGGCTCGACCCCTGCGGCGCCATTCAGGTGCCGTGCGAGCTGGCCGACGGCGAGTCGCGCGAGATCGTCTTCCGCCTGGGGGCGGCACGCAGCAGCGAGGCAGCGGCGCAGTTGATCGCGCGTTTCCGGGCGCCGCTGGCGGCGCGCACGGCGCTCGCCGCCGTCGACCAGTACTGGACGCAGACGCTCGGCGCGGTGCAGGTGGAGACGCCGGACCCGGCCTTCGACCTGCTGGCCAACGGCTGGCTGCTCTACCAGACGCTGGCTTGCCGGATCTGGGCGCGCAGCGGCTATTACCAGTCGGGCGGCGCCTTCGGCTTCCGCGACCAGTTGCAGGACGCGATGGCGCTGATTCACTGCGCACCGGCGCTGTTCCGCGAACATCTGCTGCGCTGCGCCAGCCGCCAGTTTGTCGAAGGCGATGTCCAGCACTGGTGGCATCCGCCGTCCGGGCGCGGCATCCGCAGCCGCTGCTCGGACGACTATCTGTGGCTGCCGCTGGCGGTCTGCCGCTATGTGCAGGCGACCGGCGACAGCGAGGTGCTTGCCGTTCCCGTCGCCTTCCTCGAAGGGCGTCCGATCAACCCGGAGGCCGATTCCTACTACGAGTTGCCGCTGCTTTCCCCCGACAGCGCCAGCCTTTACCAGCATTGCGTGCGCGCCATCCGGCACGGCCTTGGTTTTGGTGCGCACGGCCTGCCCTTGATGGGTTCCGGCGACTGGAACGACGCCATGAACCGGGTCGGCATCGAGGGCCGGGGCGAGAGCGTCTGGCTCGGCTTCTTCCTGCACGAAGTGCTCAGCCAGTTCGGCAAGCTGGCGACGGGGCAGGGCGATCCGGCGTTCGCCGGGTTCTGCGTCGGCGAAGCGGCGCGCCTGCACCAGAGCCTGGAGCGCCATGCCTGGGACGGCGCCTGGTACCGGCGCGCCTATTTCGACGATGGCACGCCGCTCGGTTCGAGCAGCAGCGCCGAATGCCGGATCGACTCGATTGCCCAGAGCTGGGCCGTGCTCTCCGGGGTGGCCGAGCGGCCGCGCGGGCTAGAGGCGATGCAGGCGGTCGATAGGTTGCTTGTGCGCCGCCAGGCCGGGCTGATCCAGTTGCTCGATCCGCCGTTCGACAAATCGCCGCTCGATCCGGGCTATATCCGCGGCTACATGCCGGGCGTGCGGGAGAACGGCGGGCAGTACACCCATGGCGCAATCTGGGCCGCCATGGCCTTTGCCGCGCTCGGCGAACGCGCGCAGGCCTGGGAACTGGCGACCATGATCAACCCGATCAACCACGCCCGATCGCCGGCCGCGTGCGCAACCTACAAGCTCGAGCCCTACGTGCTTGCCGCCGACATCTGCGCCGTCGCGCCGCATCTCGGACGCGGCGGATGGAGCTGGTATTCCGGCTCGGCCGGCTGGATGTACCGGCTGTGCGTCGAATCGCTGCTCGGCGTGCGCCGGGAGGGCGACCGGCTCCACCTGTCACCCTGCCTGCCCGCCGAGTGGCCGGGTTTCAGGATGCGCTACCGCTACCGGGAGACGACATTCCATATCGCCGTCTGGCAAGCGACGGCCGGCTCGGCTGCCGCCGCAGGCACGCTCGTGGTCGATGGCGTCGAGCAGGCCGGGCAGGCGATCGCCCTGGTCGACGACCGGGTCGACCACCAGGTGGTGATCCGGCTAGCGCCCGTCGGCTGACGCAGGGTCGGGATTGCGGGCGGCGCGGAGTTCGATTTCGAGGCGCGTCGCCTCGCTGATGTCGATGAAGGTGATCACCACGCCGTCGATGACGTTTTCCAGCGTCCGGTAGGGCATGATCCGCACCCGGTACCAGTGCCCGTCGTCGCTGGCGATCTTCTTTTCGCAGAAGGCCAGCGTGCGCAGCACTTCCTGGGCGTCGTCCTGCAACTCCCGGTAGTCGAGGCGGTGGACGATATCGGCCAGCGGCCGCCCGAGGTCGCTCGGGATGAACTTGAATATCTGCGTCGCCTGGCAGGTATAGCGCCGCACCTGCAGCAGGTCGTCGAGAAAGACGGTGGCGATGTCGGTGCTGTTCAGCAGATTCTTCATGTCGCTGCTGGTGGCCGACCATTCGTCGACTTTCGACTGCAGCTCGGCGTTGACCGTCTGCAGTTCCTCGTTCAGCGACTGCATTTCTTCCTTGGACGTGGTCAGCTCTTCGTTGGTCGACTGCAGTTCCTCGTTGGTCGATTGCAGTTCCTCGTTGGCCGAGCGGAGTTTCTCGTGCGCGGCCTGCATTTCCTCGCGGACGCGCAGCAACTCTTCGCGGGCCTTGAGCAGGGCCTGCTCCAGTTCGGCCACCCGGGCGTCGGCCTGCTGTTTTTCGAACGGCGCCCGCTGGCCGGTCTGGCGACTGCGGCAGCCTCGGCGAAAACGATCATCGCCATGCCGCGCAGCGGTTCGGGGTCGGCGATCGGATAGACGGTCAGGTCGACCGAGTGATTGCCGCCGTTGTCGTCGATCGTCAGGTTGGGCAGGGTCACCGCTTCGGCGCTGCGCAATGCCTTGGGCAGGGCGAGCATCAGTTCCTGGCGCAAGCCGTCGCGGGCCATCGCGTGGATGTTCCAGTTCGCCTTGCCCGCCGCCGGTTCGAGATATTTTCCGGTGCGTCCGTTGATGAACAGGATGTCGCCGTCGGCATTGGTCAGCACGGCGGCCGGCGAGAATTTCTGCAGGAGCAGTTGGTCGGCCAGGGTTTGCAGGTTGGCAGGGGGCATGTGGGGCGTAGGGGGCGAGCCGGCGGCGGGGGAATCGTCGGTATGGCGGGTCGGGAAATCGACATCGAGGGGTTTCTGCATGACGTCCTTCCGTCGATAGATTCTTGCCTTGGCTTCCAGTGGGGAAAACAGGTCGCCGAAGTTGCCGATGCTTTCGGCGGAGCCGAGGAAAAGCGTGCCGCCGGGTTTCAGGCTGTAGTGGAAAAGCGGCAGCAGGCGCTTCTGCAAATCCGTTCCCAGGTAAATCAGCAGGTTGCGGCAGGTGAGGATGTCGAGCCGGGTGAAGGGCGGGTCCATCGTCACGTTGTGCGGCGCGAACACCACCATCTGTCGTATTTCCTGGCAGATCCGGTAGCGGCCGTGTTCCTCGACGAAGAAACGCGCCAGCCGTGCCGGCGAGACGTCGGCGCCTATGGTGGACGGGTAGAGTCCCTGCCTGGCCCGGGCAATCGCGTCGGGGTCGAGGTCGGTGGCGAAAATCTGCAGGTCCACCCGGTGCGCGGGTTTGAGACGGTCGATCGTCTCGCGAAAGAGCATGGCCAGCGTGTAGGCTTCCTCGCCGCTCGAACAGCCGGCCACCCAGGCGCGCAACAGCTTGTCATGGGCTTCGCCGCCGATGATGCCGGGGAAGACGTCTTCCTGCAGGCAGGCCCAGGCGGCGGGGTCGCGAAAGAAGCTGGTGACGCCGATCAGCAACTCCTTGAAGAGGAGGTCGATCTCCTGCGGATTGCTCTGCAGGAAGCCGACGTAATCGGCAATTCTTCCCAGCCGATGAATGCCCATCCGGCGCTCGACGCGCCGGTAGATCGTGCTTTTCTTGTAAAGCGAGAAATCATGCCCGGTCTGGGCGCGCAGCAGGATGCAGATCTTGTCGAAGGCCGAACGGCTGGCTTCGTTCTCCGGCGTTGTCGCGGGGCCGGGGGCGAACGGCGCCGCAGGGTGCTGCAGGTGCGCGACGATCCGTCGCGCGAGTTCGCCCGGCGGGGCGACGATGTCGGCCAACTGGGCGTCGATCGCGCTGCGCGGCATGGCGTCGAACTTGGCGGTGGCGGGGTCCTGGACGAGCGCCAGGCCGCCCCGTTCGTTGATCGCCCGCAGGCCGCGGGTGCCATCGGCGCCCATGCCGGAAAGAATGATGCCGATCGCCCGTTCGCGCCGGTCGTCGGCCAGGCTGCAGAGAAAAGCGTCGATCGGCAGGCGCAAGCCGCGGGGCGCCACCGGGTCGAGCAGATGGAGCGTGTCGTGGAGGATCGACAGATCCTTGTTGGGCGGGATGACATAGACGCAGTCCGGCCTGATCTTCATCCGGTTTCCCGCCTGTCTGACGAGCATCGGCGTGGCGCGTTGCAGGAGTTCCGGGAGCATGCCGTGGCGGTTGGGGTCGAGGTGCTGGACGATGACGAATGCCATGCCGCTGTTGAGCGGGACGCCGCCGAGAAACTGCTCGAGTGCTTCGAGGCCGCCGGCGGATGCGCCGATGCCGACGATCGGAAAGCTCAGGTCGTCGGCATCGGCGGCGGAGAGGGGAGCATGCTCGTGCTTTCTTTTGGGCGGCATCGCCGGATCATACTCCCCAGACAACCGGTTCGCCGTCCCGGGCGGCGCGTTCGAGCATGTCGACGAAGGGCACGGCGCGCTGCGCGAGGCCGACCGACGGCTCGCCGTCAACTTCGCTGGCCTCCGCCGCGCCGCCCGGTTGGCGCGCGATGGCCTGGTGCAAGGTTGATATTGCCGCCGGCAGTTGGTCGACGGTGATGATGCCGCGGGCGTCTTCCGGGTTCTTGCCGAGCAGGGCAAGGATTTCCCTGCCGTTCGCTTCATGCATGATCAGGTGGCGCTGGCGGCGGATTTGAAGGTGAAAAGCATGATCGGTGTTCCTTCCTGTGGGTGGGGCCGATGCCGGGGACTAGCTGGGCTTGTTTCTGCCCATGCCGTCGGCGATGTCGATGACCACCATGCGGCATTCCTGCTGGTTGGCATCCGGCACGGCCTCGATCCGGATATCCGTTGCCGGACGATGGGCGTTGGCCATCAGTACGGATTCGCAGTGCAGCTTCCTTTTCGTGTGCAGCACTTCATCGACGAAGCGATTGAAAGCCGGCACCCGATCGTTTTCCAGAAAAGCCGCGAAACGATGCCGGCTTTTCTGCGAACCCTTGGTGCCGAGCAGCACGGCGCCGGCCAGGTTCATGTCGATGATGACGCCGAGCGTATCCAGCGTGAAGTAGCCGACCGGCGCGAAGTCGTAGATGTCGGCGTAACGCTCGCGCAGGTTGTCGGCTTCTTCATAGGCATGGCGCAGTTCTTCGTTGTGCATTTCCAGTTCGATCTGATGCACTTGCAGTTCATGGACCAGTTGGGCGTTGTCCCAGGCGGTTTTCGGTTCCGGATGCGGCGAGCGCAGCAGGCGGGCCTCGGCGCGACTGCGCAGGTTGGCCGGATTGGGCCGGATGCGGCGGGCGGGGCGGATATCCGTTTTCAGGCGGAAGATCCGCTCGTACTCGCTCTTGACCACCGCGTAGCATTCGCAGACGCGGGCTTCCAGGCCGGGACGGTCGAGCAGCGTGATATGGCCGCGGTTGTATTCGATCAGGCGGGCCGCCTGCAATTTGCCCGCCGCCTCGGTGATGGCCTCGCGACGCACGCCCAGCATGTTGGCGATCAGTTCCTGCGTCATCTTCAGTTGATTGCCGGGCAGCAGGTCGAGGCTGTGCAGCAGCCAGCGGCACAGTTGCTGGTCGACGGTGTGAAAGCGGTTGCAGACGATGCTTTGCGCCATCTGCGTCATCAGCGCCTGGGTGTAGCGCAGCGCCAGATGCTGCAACTCGCCGCCCTGGTCGAGTTCCCAGCGGATGATTTCAACCTTGACCTGGTAGGCGGCCCCGGCGCTCTGCACGACCACCCGGTGCGTCGTCGTATCGCCGCCCAGCACCAGCGGAATGCCGACCATGCCGTCGTTGCCGGTGATGGCCAGTTCCGCGGTGCCGCCTTTCCTGGTGGTGAAGATCAGCGAGACGATGCAGGTGACCGGAAAATAGATGTAGCCCGGCGCATCGCCGGACTCGTAGAGAACCTGGCCGAGTTCCAGGTGTACCAGTTCCAGGTCGTCTTGCAGGCGAGCGTAGTTGTTCGTGGTCAGGGCGCCGAGAATCCGGTTCTGTTTCGGGCTGTAGGTCATTTCGTCGGGCATGGCATCTCCACGGGGTTTCCGCCAGAAGCTTCCTGGCGGATGGCGACACCGGATGCGGGTGTCGATAGGCAAGGGGAGTTTGTCGGTACTCCCTCGATTTGACCGCTGGTCGTTTTTGCTGCCCGGTTGTCAATGAATCCCGAGCTCGGTACATCATAGAAAATGATGCGAAGAAGATATGTGCGCTTGCCAACATACGCGCATCCGGCTTCCTGCTAGCTTCGACATCCTATCCTCAAACGTCGGAAGAATCGCTGCGATCCTCAGGCGCGCAATTTTCGAGCGTAAGCTTTCTGGCGGGCGATGTCCGAAATATGTTCGACGTGTTGTCCACCGCAGGTGCTAGATTGAAAATGAGGTGCCGTTCTTTGCATCGAGGGCAGACTCGGCGAAACCCGCCGGCTTTGCTTCGATGCACCGTCTGGAAGTTCCGCAAAGGCGCAGGGTCAAGCCATGGCCGGCAGCTCGCCGCGCCATCGACCGAGAGCCTCAGAACATGGGAGTCGTCAGCCACCATGCATACCACTCGCAACGAGCATGATTCCTTAGGTACCGTTGCCGTTCCCGTCGAACGGCTCTGGGGCGCGCAGACGCAACGATCGCTGGCGCATTTCTCGATATCCACCGAACGCATGCCGATCGAGCTGATCGCCGCGCTGGCCGCCGTCAAGCGCGCCTGCGCCAGAGTCAACGCGGATCTTGGCCGCTTGGCGCCGGACAAGGCCGACGCCATCATCGCCGCCGCCGACGAAATCCTTGCCGGCCACCACCCGGATGAATTTCCCCTGTCGGTCTGGCAAACCGGCTCCGGCACCCAAACCAACATGAACATGAACGAGGTGCTCGCCAATCGCGCTTCGGAACTCCTCCACGCCGGGCGCGGCGAAGATCGTTGCGTCCATCCCAATGACGAGGTCAACCTCGGCCAGTCCTCGAACGACGTGTTTCCGACCGCCATGCACCTGGCAGCCACCCTGGGCATTGCGCGCAAGCTGCTGCCCGCGCTGGTCCGCTTGCGGGTGACGCTGGACGACAAAGCGACGGCGTTTGCCGGCGTCGTCAAGATCGGTCGAACCCATCTGCAGGATGCCACGCCGCTGACACTGGGCCAGGAGTTATCGGGCTACGTGGCGCAGCTCGATCAGGCGCGGGCGAACATCGCCCAGGCGCTGAATTCGCTCTACCCGCTGGCCATTGGCGGAACCGCCGTCGGGACGGGCCTGAACACCGCTCCGGAATTTGGCACGCGGGTGGCCGCCGAGCTCTCGCGCGTGCATGCCCTGCCATTCACCAGCGCCGCCAACAAGTTTGCCGCACTCGCCGCGCACGACGGACTGGTCGCCATGCACGGCGCGCTCAAGACATTGGCCGTGGCGTTGATGAAGATCGCCAACAACATCCGCTGGCTGGCCTCGGGGCCACGTTCCGGTCTCGGCGAAATCAGCATTCCCGAGAACGAACCGGGCAGTTCGATGATGCCCGGCAAGGTCAATCCGACCCAGTGCGAGGCCCTCCTGATGCTCTGCTGCCAGGTCCTGGCCAACGACGTGGCGGTCAGCCTCGGCGGCGCCTCGGGCAACTTCGAGCTGAATGTCAGCAAACCGCTGATCGCCCACAATCTGCTGCAGAGCATCCGCCTGCTCAGCGACGGCATGGAAAGTTTCGAGTTGCATTGCGTCCGCGGCATCGAAGCCCGCCACGAGCGCATCGCCGAACAGCTTGAGCGCTCGCTGATGCTGGTCACGGCGCTGGTGCCGCGGGTCGGTTACGAACGCGCCGCCGAAATTGCGCGCAAGGCGCAGCGGGAAAACGGCACGCTGCGCGATGCCGCCTTGGCGCTGGGCTACCTTAGCGGGGATGAGTTCGACCGGCAGATGCGTTCAATCCTGTTGCCATCTTCCTATCCCGAGCCGGGTCAATCGGGGAGCGTCCCCCCGCAACATGAGTCGCTCGTTAGGCCAACGGGGCGCGGCCGGAAAAATTGCTGGTGCTTTCCCGAGTTGGCTTTGTAAAATCTCGATATTAATTATTTTATCGAGATTGACATGGGTGGCGAGACGGTGTTCCGGGTTGTACGCCGGCGGGCCAGGCCGGGCTGTGCCGATGCTTACGAGGCCCTGGTGGGGGCAATGTTTGCCGACGCGCGACATTTTCCCGGCTACGTGGCGGCCGAATTGATTCCGCCGGTCGAGGTCGGCGGCGAGTACCAGATCATCCAGCGCTTCGCGCAGCAGGCGGATCTCGAACGCTGGCAGGCGTCGCCGGTCCGCGCCGAGTGGATGGCGCGGCTGGCGGCGGTGGCCGAGGGGGAGCCCGAGTACCGCCTGCTGCACGGTCTCGACGCCTGGTTCGGGCCGACCCTGGTGCCGGCGCAGCGGATGCTGCGGCGTTGGAAGATGACGCTGCTCAGCTGGTGCGGCATCTTCCCGACGGTGGCGCTGCTGCTCGCCTTCGTCGCCCCGCTGCTGGGCGACCTGCCTTTTCTGCTGCGCACGGCGGTGGTGACGGCGCTGGTCGCCGTCCTCATGTCCTACGTCATCATGCCGCGCCTGACCCGGCTGGCCGCCGACTGGCTGGGCCGCTGACGCCGCTGCGTCAGCCCGTCTGCCGGGCGGCCAGTTCGGCGGCGCGGCGGACGCTGGCGGGGACGCCGCCGATGCCCCAGCGGTCGGGGTGGGCGTGGGCGATGTAGATGCGGATGCGCTGCGCATCGACGTCGAGCAGGCGGGCGGTGATGGCGTTCAGTTCGGCGATCACCCGGTGCAGTTGCGCGACGCTCCGGCCCTCCATCAGGACCATGCGGATGAAGGGCATCTCGGCGTCGTGGCGGGGGGTCTGCTGCAGCGCCTCGCTCGCCGGGACGCCGCAGATTCCCCAGAGATCAGGATCGATCTCGGTGACCCAGACTTCCAGGCGGTCGAGCGGCGCGGCGAGGATTTCCGCCAGGGCGTTCGAGGTTTCGCGGACCCACTGCTTGAGCTTGTCGCGTGGGTGGCCGGCGAGGACGTGCAGGTTGGCGACGGGCATGTTTTTCTCCGTAACGATCAGGGGAGCCCGCGCCGGCGGCCGGCGTCGAGCATCAGGCAGGAACCGGTCATCGCGTCGGCTTCCGGGGCGAGCAGCAGGCTGACCGCCCAGGCGATCTGTTCCGGCGTGCTGAGGATGCCGAGCGAGGATTCGGCGCGCATTTCGTCGAGCACGTCGTCCGTGCTGCACTGGCGCTGTTCGGCGCGGCTGGCGGCGACGCGGCGCAGGCGGTCGGTGTCGGCCGGGCCGGGGACGATGGTGTGGGCGGTGATGCCGCGCGGGCCGTAGGCTAGGCTCAACTGGCGGACGACGTTGAGGATGGCGGCGTTGGCGACGCCGGCCGCCGCCGCGTAGGCGGTCGGTTCCAGGCCGTAGTGGCCGCCGATGGCGACGATGCGCGAACCGGCCGCCAGGTGGTCTTCGGCGGCGCGGACCAGGCGCAGCAGGCCGCCGACCTTGATGTTGACGGCATCGACCATCGAGGCCGTCGGCGCGCTCAGGATGCCGCCGACAACGGCGACGCCCGGGCCATGGACGAGCATGCGCACCGGTTTGTCGATGGCGGCGGCGATGGCGGCGATCGCCGAGTCGTCGCCGATGTCGGCGGCGCAGGCGCGAATGCCGGGGTGTTGCGCGCCGAGTGCCTGCAGGCTATCGGCTGAGCGGGCGACGGCGATGACGCCGAGGCCGGTGTCGAGCAGGCGCCGGCTGATCGCCGTGCCGAAGGCGCCGGTGGCGCCGACCAGCACGGCGCAGGCTGCGCGTTCCGCATAAGGTTTCATCATGCACATCCGGGAGAATTGATCGGGAGTCGGCTTTTGCTGAGGGCGGTCGAGGGCTCTCGACCGCCCGCCGGCAACTCAGGTGACGACGGTGAGGAAGGTCTCGTGCAGCTTGCGCTGCGGGTAATCGAGGCCGCCGCCGGCGCCCAGGCCGTCGAAGGTCCAGGTCGTCGGTTCGTAATCGGGGTAGGGCTGGTAGCCGCCCATGAAGGTCTCGAAGCGGTTGCCGGACGGGTCCCAGGCGTAGATCGTGCAGCCGCGGGTGATGCCGTGGCGGGTCGGGCCGATGTCGAGCGGTACGCCGTTCATCGCCAGGATGTCGCTGGCGCGCAGCACCTCCTCCCAGGAGTCGAGCAGGAAGGACAGATGGTGCAGCTTGCCCGGCTCCGGGTGCTCGACGAAGGCGATGTCATGCACCTTGTGCGAGCAGGACAGCCAGATCGCCGCACTGTTCTCGTTGTCCGGCGCCAGCACGCGCTCGACCAGGTAGAAGCCGAGCACTTCGGTGAACAGCTTCTGGACGGCGGCGATGTTCGGTCCGTAGAGCAGGCAGTGGTCGAGACGCACCGGGGCGATGCCGTTCTCGGAGGCCTTGGTCCACGGCGCCGGGTTCGGCACCTGCAGGCCGTTGCCGACCGCCTGCTTGGCGGCGTACAACTCGATCAGGTGGCCGGACGGAATCTCGAAGCGGACCCGTTCGCCGGTGGCCAGCATTTCGCCGGCCGGGATGCGCTCGGTGTTGATGCCGTAGGCGCGCAGGTCGGCGTCGAGCTTGTCCAGCGTCGCCTGGTCGAGCACCTTGAAGCCGAAGAAATCGATCCCGGCGCGCTCCGCCTGGCGCAGCACGACGCTGTGGTGGTCGCGCTCGTCCCAGCATTTCAGATAGACGCGACCCTGGGCGTCGCGGCCGGTTTCGACCAGTCCCATGATGTCGCGGTAGTGATGCACGGCCTCGTCGAGGTCGAGCACCCGGATAGCCCCGTGTCCGGGGCGCAGAACGCCTGTCATTGCCATTGTCTTCCTCCTCGGTATGTGAAATGGGCCATTCGGCGATGGCTTGTTCCCTGGTTTCTCTGATTCAGTACGCGCCGGGCGGGCCGGACGCCGCCGCCTCGGGTTTGTAGCTCCGGCACAGGGCCGAGGTCGCCGCGCTGAGCAGCAGGGCGTCGACGCCGACCGCGACGAAGTTGGCGCCCGCCTGCAGGTAGCGTTCGTTCAGCGCGCGGTCGCTGCACAGCACGCCCCCCGCCTTGCCGGCGCTGCGGGTGCGCTGCAGGCCGTCCTCGATCGCGGCGACGATCTCCGGATGGGTGGACTGGCCGAGATAGCCGTAGGAAGCGGCGAGGTCGGCAGAGCCGAAGAACACGCCATCGACCCCATCCACTTCCAGGATGGCGTCCAGGTTGCGGTAGCCGGTCTGCGTTTCGACCTGCACCAGCAGGCACATCTGGGCGTCGGCCAGTTGCGCGTAGTTGTCGATCCGCCCCCAGCGCGAGGCGCGGGCCAGCGCGCTACCGACGCCGCGGATGCCGGCCGGCGGATAGCGCATCGCCTCGACCAGGCCGCGTGCCTGTTCCGCCGTATCGACCATCGGGATGAGCAGCGTCTGCACGCCGGTTTCCAGCAACTGCTTGATCAGCACGTGATCGCCCTGCGGCGGGCGGACCACCGCCTGCGTCGGATAGGGCGCCAGCGCCTGCAGTTGCGAGAGGATGCTGCGCAGGTCGTTGGGGCCGTGTTCGGCATCGATCAGCAACCAGTCGAAGCCGGCACCGGCGCAGATTTCCGCGCTGAAGGTTTCGCCCAGCCCAAGCCACAGGCCGATCTGCTCGCGTCCGGCGCGCAGTGCCTGCTTGAACTGGTTGAGGGGAATGTCCATTGCGACTCGCCTTGAATTGATTGCCCCGGTGTCCCTGGAGTGTCTTGCGCGGGGTGTTCGAGCAATTAAACGTGAGGCGTGACATACCGTCCAATACCGTTGCTGTCAGGGTTCGATACGCTTGGGGTATGGCGGGCCTGCCCGCAACTCGGGGGGGCTTCGGCCGAAACTCGAGCGCGGGCTTTCTCTGCAGCTTGAAAAGCGCCCGCTAGCTGGCGCCGGGGATGTCTCTTTCCGAAGCGCCGGGCTTATGGCGGCCGGGTCGCTGTCCGCAGTCGCGTGCTCTCCTGTGCGCGCTGGTCGCGCACTCGTTACGGGCGCTTGGACAATCCCCGGAAATGCTTGGCAAGTCTGTGGATAAGCTCGGGACAAGCGAGCGATGCCAATGATCCGCAACGAAAAAATTCGCTTGCCTGTTTTTTGGGCAAAACGCCGGCGTTTGCGGTTTTCGGCTCGCTTCCCGCCGCTGCTCAGGGGCGGCAATGCTTCTGCCGGCCGGTCTTTATCCGGGCAATGCGCCCGTCAGCCGCAACGCCATGTCCGCCTGGCGGGCGATCATCCGGTCGGCCAGCGCCGGGCTGCCGTCGTGGTCGGCGATGGCCTGGCGGATCAGGGCGGCGGGAATCGCGGTGACGATGCCGATGGCAGCTTCCAGGGCCGCCTCGTCCATGTCGCCGAAGAGCCGGACGGCGTATGGGTTGTCGGGATCCTGGCGCAGGCGGTCGAGTTCGCCGACCGTGCTGCCGAAGGCACGGCCTTTCGGGTGGCCCATGGCGCGGTAGGCGAGGGCGCCGCCGACGTCCAGCGTCAGCACGCGGCCGCCGACGACGCCCTGGTTGTCGCCCTGGAAGCCGGCGGCGTCCCAGTTGGCGGTCCACGCATGCACGCCGAACCAGCGTTGCGCCTGCCGGCGCTCTGCCGGGCTGAGGTGGCCGACGCTCTTCTTGTCGAGGTGCACCATTTCGGTAGCGACTTCGTTCGGCCGTGTGGTGCGCAGGTAGTTCAGCGTCGGTGCGCCGGCCAGCTGGTAGAGGCCGGCGGCAATCAGCTCGTTGCGGGCGTAGGCGGGCGATTCCAGCGACTTGATGTAGAAGCGCCGGCCCTGCTCATCCGCGAAGATGCCGGCCGGGTTGCTGCCCAGGCGGCTGCCGACCTGGTGCAGGCTGGCGCTGTCGAGGACTTCCATCATTGCTCGTCGGTCAGCGCGACGGTGCGCCGCACCAGGCCGAGCTGGCCGGGGGTTTCGATGGCGCCGTGGCGGGCCTGGCGGACGGCGGCGATGGCCTCTTCCGGCGGCATGCCGAGTTCGACCAGCAGCCGGGCGGCGATCATCCCGGCGCGGCCGAGACCGCCCTTGCAATGCACCACCACGTCGCCGCCGGCGCGCAGGATCTGGCGGATGTGGCGGCCCTCAAGCAGCCAGCTTTCCTCGAAACGCCTGCCCGGCACCGAGTAGTCGGCGATCGGCAGGTGCCGCCACTGCATGCCGCGCCGTTCGACTTCGGCGCCGAGGTCGGGCACCTTGAGCTGGCGCAGTTCGATCGATTCGACCAGGCTCAGTACCAGTTGCGCGCCCCAGGCGGCGATGGCGTCAAGGTCGGTGCCGAGGTCGCGCGCCCAGGCGCCGGTGCTGGCCATGCTGTCCTGCTTGCCCGGGCAGAAGGTGATGCCGATCCGCCCGTGTGCCGGGCTGAACCGCACTTCGGCGATCTGCAGCGGGTGGGTCAGGCTGGTGCGGGGTCCGGACATCCTTCGTCTCCGTGGCTGGGCGGGCGTGCGCGCAGCACTGTACGGGGAAAGCCGCCGTCGAGGCAAGCCGGGCGGCAGCAAACGGCTGCCTGGGTGGGAAAGGCAAAATCCTGCGGTCAACGCCAGAAAAGGGGTGATTTTCCTGTCCGGGCTCGGTCGATTTTGCCTCGTCGGGCCGGCTGCGGGGCGGCAAGCCGCAAAACGGATTCGCCAATCCTCCCCTTTGGCGCCTTCCCGGTGTGCTTTCCTTCATTCTGGTGCTGTTGAGGGCTTTGTTGCGCAAACCGAGGATACAGGCGTTCAAGCGTTCATTCCTCGCCTTCTGCCCCATAAAACCGGACCGCATTACGCCCCGCTGCCTTGGCCTGATACATGGCCTTGTCAGCCCAGCGCAGAATATCGTCCGGGCTGGCTTGATGGTCCAGAAACACGACTGCACCGATGCTTGCCGAACAGTGGTGTTCAACGGTGCTCTGGGGCATCCCTTCGTGTGCGACATTCAATTGGTAGATCGCGGAAAGCCTGACGCGGATTTTTTCTGCGACGACCTTGGCCAGGGTAACGGATCTCGCATTGTCCGCATCCAGCTCACCCAGCATCACCACGAACTCATCGCCGCCGAAGCGCGCCACCGTGTCCATCTCGCGCACACAGCCATTTAATCGATTGGCCGCTTCGATCAGCAGCAGGTCGCCGACGAAATGCCCGTATTGGTCGTTCAGTGGCTTGAAATTATCCAGATCAACAAACATCAAGGCACCATGGCGCCCGCTGCGCTTGCTGGCGGCCAGGGACTGGCTCAAGCGGTCGTAAAGCAGCTGACGGTTGGGAAGCTGGGTCAGCGCATCGTAAAACGCCAGGCGCTGAACCTGCTCCTGCATCTGCTTGCGCTTGGTGATCTCCCGGGTGACGCCGTGAAAACCGGTAATCGCGCCAGCCTCATCGCGCACGGCCTTCGAGAAAACCTCTCCCCAGATCACGCTGCCGTCCTTGCAGCGATGGGGGGCTTCGAAGCTGACGAAGCCCAGGTGATTGCCGTCCTGCTCGCTTTCCAGCCGCTTGCGCATGGCTTCGGTAACGATGGCGATACCCTCTTCATTGAACAGCTCGAAAACATGGTGCCCGATTACCTCCTCCGCCTTGTAGCCGCGAAAGCGCTCGTCCGAAGGACTGATGTAGGTAATGCAGAACTGGCTATCGGCCCGCCAGAGCACGTCCATGGTGTCTTCGGTGAGCAGCCGGTAGAACGCTTCCCGTTCATTGAGTTCGCGGGTGCGCTCTTCGACCAGGGCTTCGAGTACCCGGTTGCGTTCCCGCAAACGGTTGAGGGGATAGACCTCACCGTCCTGCACCAGGTGATAGGGAATCGAGATGCCGCTGTGAACAATTTTCCAGTCCTCGCCTTCCCGACGGAAGATCAGAACCAGTCGTGCTACCTCCCGCGAGAGAACGTTCTCCGGAACCGGCAGGTGAATGTTGAAGAAGGCCGTCACCGCAACAACCTGGTCGCTCAAGTCCTGTAAGGCGACGTCCTGCATGTCGATGCGGATACTTCCTGGCACTTCGGAAAAATCCTGGCGCGTGATTCTTACCCATTCGTCTCGATCCGTGACGAGAACGCTGCCGCCCCCCGTGTAACCGCTGAAGTTTTCGCTGAACAGCGTTGTCAGCCGATCATCGCGTGAGGCATACAGCTCGATGTATTGGTCAAACAACGCGCGAATCAGGCGATGGCGGTCCGGACAGAGGACGTTTGAAGTCATGGGAAATACTCGTTTCTGGAACAGCAATCGCGAATCATGTCACTCGACATGGTGCAAGGCATTCCCGGGAAGAGCTGAACTCCGGCATGGACGAAGTGCCTGTCGGCTTGTTTCACGGCGGAAAAGCGGATGGCCGGATTGTCGTTGACCTCGCCGGAGGTTTCCAGTGCCATGTGTTGAGCGATCACTTTCTCCCATCGCGCTGTTCAGGAAAAGCATCCCCTTTTCGGCAATGGCATCCTGAACGAGTCGATCAGCCGCAAACAGCATTTCCTTACAGCCAGTTGCCGGATGCCTCCCAAAAATGCCGGCGATGTTCCTCAGGCTTCTCCCGTCAGCGCCACGCTCGACCTTCGCCCCATTCCCGCCCGACATCGACAAGGACGCCCGGGCGCTGACCATGAGAATCTGCATCCAGCCGGCGCACCAGGGTGAAGGCGGTTTCGGCAATTTCTAGCGGATGGGTCAGGCTGGAGCGGGGGCCGGACATCCTTGCTCTCCGTGGCTGGGCAATGCGCGCTGCACTGCACGGGGAAAGCCGCCGTCGAGGCAAGCCGGGCGGCGAAAACCGGCTGCTTGGGCAAAAAAACGGAATCCTGCGGTCAACGCAAAAAAAAGCGACTTTTTGCCGCGGCCGGGGCGGCTAAGTCTTGCGGTCGCAGCGATACACCCCTTCATCGTCCCGGTAAAAGGCGCACTGCTTTTGCAGGGCTTCCTTCAGGCGCTGGCGGGCGCGGTGCAGGCGGATTTTGGCGTTGGCCACTGAGCACTGGCAGATTTCGGCAGTCTGCTCGATGGACAGGGCTTCGAGGTCGTAGAGGATGAGCGCGGCGCGGTAGTTGGCGGGCAGGCTGTCGATGACCTGGCGGACGCACTGGTTCATTTCGTCCTCGATCAGGCGCTGGCCGATGTCCCGATCCGGATCGGGAATCTCGTCGGCTTCGTCCAGGTCGACGATCTGTTTCTGCTTTTCCGGCTGGCGAAAGTAGTCGGCAGCCACCCGGTTGGCGATGGCGAAGGCCCAGGTTTTCAGCGAGGCGCGGCCGTCGAAGCCGGCAAAACCGCGGGCGATGCGCAGCAGGGTCTCCTGTTGCAGGTCTTCGGCCAGGGCGTGGTTGCCCGTGTAGCGCTGGAGATAGCGCAGAACCGGCTGGCGCATGTCGGCCAGTGCATTCTCCAGCGCAAGCGTGCTTGTCGTGTTCATCGATGATCTTTGTCGGGGGGGCTGGCCGGCATGGGCTTGAGAAAGGCCGATGATGACTGACTCCCGCCCGGGCCACAAACCGGCGGTGGCCTTTGCAGCCACCGCCGTGTTGCCGGGCAGGGCCAGGCTGGCCCGCTGCTTCAGCAGCACTGCGCGCTGTGCTTGCCCAGATCGACGCACTGCGCGGCTTCCGGCAGGCTGCTGCTGGCAAGCTGCTGCTGCGCGGTTTTCAGCACATTGCGCGCCGGCACCTGGCGCACCTTGTCGGCCAGTTCCACCGCTTCGCGGATCTGGCTGTCGCTCAGACCGGCCTGGCGGGCCTCGGGAATGTGGTGCTCGATGCACGGGATGCAGTTGCTGCCCAGGGCCGCGCCGAGGGCAACCAGTTCGCGTTCACGCAGGCTGAGTGTTTCCATGTGACTTCCTTTCCTTGTAGGTTTGCGGGAGCAGACTTTTCTGCCTCCCTGTGTCTTGGACGCAAGCGGCGTCCCGGTAGATACACTTTTTTTTGCCGCCGGCCTCAGGCGGCCAGGGCCACGGCTTCCTGGCTGCTGTCGCCAAGGCCGAAGCGGCCCTTGTCGTCGCGGCTGAGGCGGCCGATGCCGATGTGCGGATCGTGGGTGAATACCAGCCGTCCGTTGCGCGCCAGCAGGTCGTGCAGCAGGCGGGTCTTTTCGTCGATCAGACTTTCGGCGCAGCGGTCGTAACCCATGGTGATGGGCAGATGTACCCAGGCCGCGCCGGGAATCAGGTCGCCGCCAAAGAGCTCCGGGCCGTCGGGCATCGCGACTTCCGGCAGCAGTTGCCCCGGCGTGTGTCCCTCGCTGAAATGAAAGCGCCAGCCGTCACCGAGCACGGCCGAGTCGCCGCCGTCCTCGATCAGTTCCAGGCGGCCGCTGGCTTCGAGCAGATCGAGCAGGGCGGGAATGTAGGAGGCACGGTCGCGCACATGCGGCTGGCGGGCGCGCAGCCATTGGCGCAGGCCGGTGACGAAGCGGGCCTTGGGGAAGAGCAGGTGCGGCGGCTGGCCGGCAGACCAGGGCGCCAGCAAGCCGCCGGCATGGTCGAAGTGCAGGTGGGTGAGCACCACCACGTCGATGTCGGCATCGCCCAGCCCCAATTCGGCCAGGCGCTCAAGCAGGACATGCCCGTTTTCCTCGACGCCATAGCGTTCCTTCATCTGCGGGTCGAAAAATGCGCCGATGCCGGCTTCGACCAGGATGTTGCGTTCCGCCTCCTGGACCAGCAGGGCACGGCAACCGAGCCGGATGCGGTTCTGTCCATCGGCGGGAAACCAGCGCTGCCACAGGCTGCGCGGCGCATTGCCGAACATCGCGCCGCCATCGAGCTTCTGGGTATTGCCGAACAGGGTGGTCAGGGTGCGGCGGGGGGCGGCACCAAGGACAGCCTGGGGTGATAAGAGGGCGGGCGAATGATTTGCTGCGGCAGCCATGGGAACTCCTGTCGAAAATAATGGGCAGAGGGCCGGTTGGCGCTCTGCCCATTGAGACGGGGATTCCCTGGCGGGAGATACGGTGCCGCAGCAAAATCCTGCGGTTGACGCCCAAAAAAGGTGATTTTTTCAGGCCGGCAGCGGGGTGACCAGGGCGCCGAGGTAGGCGTCGCAGAACTCGGCCGGCATGCGCCGGGCGCGGCCGCTGTCGAGTTCGATGCAGACCAGGTTCCAGTGCGCGCGCAGGATGGTGGCGCCGTCGGCCGGGCGGACGATCTGGAAGCTGCGCACCAGCGAGAGCCGGCCGTCGCTGGCGGTGAGCCAGGTGCCGATGGCCAGTTCGTCGCCGAGGGTGCTCGCCAGCAGGTAGTCGTAGTCGGCATGGCGGATGGCCATGGCGCGGTTCAGCCGGCGGTAGGCGTCGAGGTCCATGCCGAGCGAGGCGGAATGCGCCCAGGCGACCTTCTCGCACCATTGCACATAGACGGCGTTGTTGGTGTGGTTGAGGCCGTCGATGTCCTCGCGGGATGGCGACAGCGTGGCAACAAAGGGACCCGGATGATCCCAGGGCAGGGCGGTGTTGGGCATGGTGGGCGGGGCGAATGCGGCAGGGCGACAGTGTAGGCGATCGGCATGCCGGGCGCTGTGACGGTTTGCAATGGCAAGGGGGATGGGCGTTGCCGCACATCCCCTCGGCTGCGGCTTGCGCCGTGCCGGGCGCCGGACTTACAGGGCGCGGCGCAGGATGTCGTCGATCACCTCGGCGGTGTACAGCTCGGCCAGGCCGAAGTGGGCGGCGCTGCGCAAGGCGTTGTCGACCACCGCCGGCAGGTCGTCGGCGCCGATGCCGAGCTGGCTCAGGCGGGTCGGCGTGCCGATCTGGTCGAACCATTTTTCCAGCGCGGCGATGCCTTGTTCGCCGCCGTCGACGCCGAACACTTCCCGGGCGAAGCGCTCGAACTGGCCGGGGTTGCGGCTTTGATACCAGCGCATCCAGGCCGGCATCACCACCGACAGGCCGGCACCGTGCGGCACGTTGAACAGCGCCGACAGCGAGTGCTCGATCATGTGGTTGGGATAGCCGTAGCCGGTGGTGCCGGCGTAGGTCAGGCCGTTCAGCGCCTGCGTCGCGGCCCAGGCGAATTCGGCGCGGGCGGCGTAGTCGTCGGGGTCGGCGAGGAGGATGCCGGTGCTGTCGATGACCGTCTTGATGATCGCCTCGACCAGGCGCGACTGGAAGCGCGGCTGCACGCTGGCGGTGAAATAGCCTTCGATGCAGTGGGCGATGACGTCGGCGGCGGAATAGACCAGGTAATCGCGCGAGACCGTCTTCATCAGCGCCGGGTTGACGATCGACACCTTGGGGAAAAGGTGACTGGAGAAGATGGCGAACTTCTCCCGGGTTTCCTCGTTGGTGACGACGGCGCCGGCGTTCATCTCGCTACCGGTGGCGGCCAGCGTGAGGATGTCGAAGACGGGCAGGGCGCCGTTGATTTTGGCCTGGCCGATGAACAGTTCCCAGACATCGCCGCCGTGTACGACGCCGGCGGCGATGGCCTTGCAACTGTCGAGGACGGAGCCGCCGCCGACGGCGAGGATGGCGTCGACCTGCTCGGCGCGGGCGATGGCGATGGCTTCGCGGACCTTGGAGATGACCGGGTTGCTGACGATGCCGCCGACTTCGACGCAGGCGATGGCGTGTTCGGCGAGGCTCTTGCTGACCACGGCGAACAGGCCGTCGCGCTTGATGCGCTCGCTGCCGTAGCAGAGCAGCACCTTCCTGCTGCCGTGCTCGGCGAGATGGCGGCCGATCTCGGTTTCCCTGCCGGTGCCGAATTCGATGCGGGTCGGGTTGTGGAAAGTGAAGTTGTGCATGTGCTGTCCTTGGTGAAGAAGTGGAAAGAAGCGATGGACGAACTTTAGGCGCTGCCCTGCCCGCAAACTAGCGGCAAATCGCTTGTATTATTTACAACCATATGATGTAAATGGAGGCGGCGATGGCCATCAACGAACTGCGTTCGATCAGCACCTTCGTGCGTACGGTCGAACTCGGCAGCCTGAGCAAGGCGGCGACCGCGCAGCAGATTTCGCCGCAGGCGGCGAGCAAGGCGCTGGCCCAGCTGGAGCAGTATCTGGGCGTCCGCCTCTTCCACCGCACCACGCGCAGCATGGCGCTGACCGAGGAGGGGCAGCGTTTCTTCGAGGCGGTACAGCCCTCGCTGGCCGGCGTGCACCAGGCACTGCAGGCGGCGCGGCAGACGCGCGAGGATCTGGACGGGCCGCTGCGCATCGTCGGCCCGCGCACGGTGCTGCAGGCGGTGATCGGGCCGGTGCTCGACGAGTATTGCCGGCTGTACCCGGAAGTGCAGCCGGACGTGCAGCTCGACGACCGCCCCGGCGACTGGGTGCGCGACCGCGTCGATGTCGGTTTTCGCCTGGGCAGCCCGCCCGGCGAAGGGCTGATCGCCCGTCGCCTGTTTCCGATGCAATTGGTCATCTGCGCCGCACCGAGCTACCTGCGGCGCTACGGCGCGCCGCAATCGCTGGGCGAACTCGACGGCCACCGCTGCAGCGCCTTCCGCCGCGCCAGCGATGGCCGCATCGTTCCCTGGCTGGTGCGCGTCGACGGCAACCTGCAGGAGCAGCCGGTGCGCCCGGCGTTATGTACCAACGACGAGGCCTTCGAGCTGCGCGCCGTGCTCGCCGGCGAGGTCATCGGCCAGCTCGCCGTACCCACCGCCGCCGCCCACCTGCGCGCCGGCCGCCTGGTGCCCTTGCTGCTCGAGCATCTGACCGACAACTACCAGCTTTACCTCTATTACGGCAGCCGTACCGCCCAGCCGGCACGCGTGCGCCGCTTCATCGACCTCGCCGTCGAGCGCCTCAGCGACAGCCGCGAATTCGTGCTCGCCGCCGCCGAGCTGGCAGCGGCGCAGGCCCGCGCAGCAACGCCGGCTTGATGGGCGAAGGTCTTGCCGGCGGTGCCGGCGTCCTGGCGGCGAGCTGGGGCATCGGTCCTACGCGGGATCGACACGGGAATCCAGCCACAAGCTGATCGATTCCTCGATCGCGCCATAGGGATAGTCGTCTACCGGTTCGATCCCGGCATCCGCCAGGCGCGATTTCGGGCCGTCGCCGATGCGGGCGGCGAACAGCGCGCGGCAATCGGCGAGGGCGCGCAGGATGACCTCGCGCTTGTCCTCGTCGCCGTGGCCGCCCTGGCAGTAGTGCTCGACCAGGCGTTTTTCCGAAAACACGGGTTGGCCTTGATCGATGAGGTAGATGCTGAATTCGTCGGCGTGACCGAAGTGCAGGTCGATCTGGCTCTGGTTCTTGGTGGCGACGGCGACGCGAAGCGGGGAGGGGGAAGTGCTCATGGTTGGCTTTCGGGTAGGGGAGGCGGCTTACATCGGGGTGATGCCGTATTCGGCGTAGATGGCGTCCTGGCCCTTGCGGAATTCTTCCATCGTGAATGCGTAGCCTTCCTGCTTCAGGAATTCCCAGCCGGCATCGCTGCCGTCGAATCCGTTGACGGTCTGGCGGAAGGCATCGTCGCTGCGCATGCGTTTGATGTAGTCGATTGCGGATTCCACGGACATGGTGTTTGGCTCCTGGGCTGAGGGTTGATTCGATGGGCACCGGCGCGGCGCCCGCCTGCCGTGCGCAGCGAAATGCGTGCCATGTCGGGAGCGACGTGGCAGTCCGGGTTTGCGCCGCTGGTCTTGTTCGGTTTGGTACGTTTGCGTTGCCAAAACTACGGATCGGGACAGGGCGCCGGGCGCCGAGCCGGCCGGCACCCGCCGTTCGGCCGACGAAGGCGTGCGAAATGCCGGCTTCGTACCCGGCGGTACGCCCGTGGGCGATGGCATGCGCCTTGCGCCGAGGCTGGCGGAACACTGGTCTGTCTGTCCATCCGAGGAGTTGTCGCCATGAAGAAAAAACTGTTTGCCACCCTGCTGTGTGCCCTGCTCTGTAGCGCGTCGGTCCAGGCCGGGGAATTGAAGGTGGTGGTTGCCACGAATTTCCAGGGAACCCTGCAGACCCTGTCGCGGATGTTCGAGGAAAAGACCGGGCACACGATCACCCTGAGCGGGGTTTCCGCCGGTCCGGCCTACGCCCAGATCGTCAATGGCGCCCCCTACGACGTCTGGTTCTCCGCCGACGTCCGGAATCCGGAAACCCTCGACCTCAAGGATGGCCTGGCGCTGCCCGGTTCGCGCTTCGACTACGCGGTCGGCGTGCTCGTCCTGTGGTCGGCGAAACCCGGCCTGGTCGACGACCAGGGGGAAATCCTGCGTCAGGATCAGCTATGGCGCCATATCGCCGTCTCCAACCCGGAGATCGCCCCCTATGGTTTCGCCGCCCACCAGGTCATGCAGAAGGCCGGCGTGCTCGACAAGTACAAGGCCGAGCAGCGCATCGTCCAGCCCAACAGCGTCGGCCAGGTTTATAGCCAGACCGCTTCCGGCGCCGCCGACCTCGGTTTCGTCGCGCTCTCCCAGGTCATCCAGAAGGACGGTTCGATTCCCGGTTCGTCCTGGTTTCCGCCGTCCGCCAGCTACGCGCCGATCGTGCAGCAGGCACTGATCGTCAAATCGACCCGGGAGCCGGCGCTGGCCCAGGCGTTCATGGCCTGGATCAAGGGCCCGGAAGCGACCCGGGTGATCAAGGCGGCCGGCTACAGCGTGCCCGGTAAGTAAGCGCGGCGCGGCGGAGTTTCCCATGTTCGGTCTCAGCGACAGCGACCTGGTCGCCTTCTGGATCACCTTCAAGCTGGCGGCAGTCGGCACCATCCTGTTGCTGCTGCTGGCGACGCCGCTCGCCTGGTGGCTCGCCCGGAGCAAGTCGCGACTCAAGTTGCTGGTCGAGACCCTGGTCGCGCTGCCGCTGGTGATGCCGCCGACGGTGATGGGCTTCTACCTGCTCGTCCTGCTCGGCCCGCGCGGCTGGGTCGGCGGCCTGCTCGAAGCGCTCGGCTTCCACCACCTGGCCTTCACCTTCACCGGCATCGTCGTCGGTTCGATGTTCTTCTCGCTGCCCTTCGTCGTGCAGCCGTTGCAGAACGCCTTTGCCGCCACCGGCATCCGCGTCTCCGAGGTCGCCAACACGCTGCGCGCGTCGCCCCTCGACCGCTTCTTCACGGTCATCGTTCCCCTGGCGCGGCGCGGCTTCCTGACCGCCTTCGTGCTCTCCTTCGCCCACGCCTTCGGCGAATTCGGCATGATCCTGATGATCGGCGGCAGCATTCCCGGCGCCACCAAGGTCGCCTCGATCGCCATCTACGACCACGTCGAGGCGATGAACTACGGCGGCGCCCATGCCCTGTCGGCGGTCCTGGTGATCTCTTCCTTCGCCATGCTGCTGCTGATCTTCGCGCTCAACCGCCGCTTCAAGGTTGTCGGAGCCGCCTGAGATGAGCCTCGAACTCGACTTCACGGTGGATCGCGGCAGTTTCATCCTGCGCGCCAGTCTGACCCTGCCCAGCCAGGGCGTGAGCGCCCTGTTCGGCCGCTCCGGCTCCGGCAAGACCACGCTGCTGCGCTGCATTGCCGGGCTCAAGCGGCAGCCGGGCGGCTTCCTGCGCTTCAAGGGCGAAGTCTGGCAGCAAGGTCGCTACAACCGGCCGACCTGGCAACGGCCGATCGGCTACGTCTTCCAGGAAGCGAGCCTCTTTCCCCATCTGCGGGTGCACCAGAACCTGAGCTACGGCTACCGGCGCGTCCCGGCGGCCGAGCGCCGCATCCACGTCGAAGAAGTGGTCCGCCTGCTCAGCCTGCAGACGCTGCTCGACCGTTATCCCGACGAGATTTCCGGCGGCCAGCGGCAGCGCGTCGCGCTCGGCCGGGCGCTGCTGACCAGTCCGCGCCTCCTGCTGATGGACGAACCGCTGGCTTCGCTCGACGCCGCCAGCAAGGAGGAAATCCTGCCTTTCCTCGAACGGCTGCGCGACGAACTGGCGATCCCGATCATCTACGTCAGCCATTCGATCGACGAAGTGATCCGCCTCGCCGACCACATGGTGCTGATCGACAACGGCGAGGTGATCGCCCAGGGCGGGTTGCAGGAACTGCTGATCAACCGTGAATTGCCCTTCGTCCGCACCGAGGCCGCCTCGGCCATGCTACATGGCGAGCTGCTCCGGGACGATGCCGGCGACGGACTGATGGAGCTGTCGCTCGCCGGCCAGCGGCTGCTGATGGCGCGTCAGCCGCTGGCGGCAGGCAGCCGCCTGCGACTCAAGATCATGGCACGCGACGTCGGCCTGGCGCTGCAGCCGCCGGCCGACACCAGTTTCCTCAACTGCCTGGCAGTCAGGCTGCTCGACCTGCAGCCTGGCTTGGTTCCGGCCCAGTTGCTGGTGCGCCTGCAACTCGGCGAGCAGGTGCTGCTCTCGCGCATCTCGGTCCATTCGGCGCGGCGTCTGAAGCTGCAGCCCGGGCAGTCGCTGTACGCGCTGATCAAGGGCGTGGCGCTCGGCTGAGACACCCCCGGCCGGGCCGGGGGCGGGCTGACTCAGACCGCTTGCGTTTCGAGGTCGAATTCGGCGTTGCGCACGTGCAGGCCCATCGCCTTGCGCAGCCACAGCGGCGGTGCCTTCATCATGCTCTGCAGGCTGCTGATGACTTCGTCGATGTCGCGCGCCAACTCCATCTTCACCGGGAAAACCTTGCGCTCGAACACGCGCACCGCCGCCGGGTCGCTCAGCGCCTTGGTGAACAGGATCTGGCAGCCGCTGACCGCATCGACGCGGGCGCTCAGCGGGTCTTCGCCGCCGGCGGCTTCGTCGGCGGCCATCTCTTCCATCCAGCAGCCGCCGCCGGCCTTGCCTTTGCCGCCGCCGCCACCCTTGCCGCCCTTGAACTGCAGGCAGTCGAGAAAGTCGGCGCTGTCGGGGCCGATGTCGTAGATGACGATCTGCCGCGTGCTGATGAAATTGGCATCGACCTTGGTCAGGCCGTTGGTGGTGATGGCGATCTTGACGTGTCCGGGCTGGGTCATGATGGGCTCCTGGTGGGGTGGGGTCAGGTCATCGGCAGGCCGACGATCATTTCCTCGCGGCTGAAACGACGGGCGAAATCGGCGGGCAGCGCGTTGCCGCCGGCGCGGATGCGCCAGGCTTCGAGGTCGGCGAGGGCGATCGTCCGTTCCTGCAGGGCTTCGACGGGAACGATGTGCAGGTGGTCGCCGAGCGACAGATAGAAGTCGATCGGGAAGCGGGCGGCGTCGCGTTGTCCGTTGCCGATCTCGAGCACGAGCCGCGATTCGTCGCGGCTGAACTTCGGGTTGTCGCAGTCGTAGCGGAAATGCCGGTTGAAGTAGGGATATTTCTGGCGGAACTGGTAGAGGACGCGGTCCTCGTCGGCGAACTTGCGGATTTCGCCGACCAGGTCGAAGAAGTACTGCAGCAGCAGCGCCTCGACGTAGGCGTCGGGGTAGGGCTGGCGTCGGCTGTCGAGATAGCAGGCGACGGCGCCGACCAGGATTTCCAGGCCGGCTGGGGTGATGTGCAGCGACAGCGCGCAGCGCTTGAAATTGCAGGCCAGCCGGTATTGGCCCTCGCGCCATTCGCGGTGGGCGTCGGCGTGCAGGCTGGCGATGCGGATGATGCGCAGGATGCGGTAAAGCTCGGCGACGACGCGCTCGCCGGTGTGGCGCCGGGGCAGGTCGAGGTAGCGCTGCCAGCTTCCCTTGCCTTCCTGCAGCAGGGGATCGGCGGCAGCGAAATGCTCGTCCAGGCATTGCCCGGCGAGGCGGGCCAGCGTCAACTGCGGCAGCGGATCGTCAGTCGTTGCCGGCGGCGGCAGGAATTCCAGCTTGCGCTTCTTGGAATACAGCTCGATCTGCCGGTATTCGGTGCGCGGCAAGCCTTGTCCGGCGAGCGCCGCGAAAGCGGTGAGGTGCGTATGCATGGGATGCGCCTGGGCTGGCGCCGGGCGCGTGCCCGGCGGTTGTCGAAGGAAGGCGGTGGCTGCCGTCCGCGGGAAGCGGACGGCAGCCCGGAGGCTGTCCGCTTACCACGTGTTCAGGATCCACTCCTTGTTTCGGGTGTATTCCATGTGCGCGAACATCGCGTTGGCGATCGCCTCGCCCAGTTCCATCGCCCCCCGGTAACCCATCGTCGGCTTGCGGTAGAGGCCGGCGCGGTCGAAGGTCGGGAAGCCGACGCGAACCATCGGGATGTTGGCGTCGATGGCGACGTAACGCCCCTTGGAATGGCCCATGATGAGGTCGAGCTTGAGGCCGTCCTTGATCCGTTTCTCCAGTTCCCAGAGGTCGGCGTTATGGACGATCTCCATGTCGAAGTGCGCCTTCTCCATCAAGGTCTTGATCCGCGGGTCCTTCTTGTACTTGCTGCCCTGATCGTCGCCGATCAGCAGCAGCACGGGTTCCAGCTCGACTTCGAGGCAGAACTCGGCAAGGCCGAGGACAAGGTCGGGGTGACCGAAGATGGCAACCTTCTTGTTGGCGAAGAACATATGGGCGAGGTCGGCCAGCGCGTCGAGGGCGATGCCGCGTTCCTTGACCAGCGAGTCGGGAATCGGCTTGCCGGTGATGTTGACGATCTTGCGCAGCATGGCGTCGGTGTTGGCGATGCCGTAAGGCGTGTCGAGCTGATGATCGGGAACCTCGAACTCGTCCTTCAGGTACTTGCTGGTCGAGTAGCTCTCGTAGCGGGCCAGCGACAGCGAGCCGATCGCCCCGGTGCTCTCCTGGATGTCCTCGATCGTCGTCAGGCCGTGCGTTTCGATGTCCTTGGTCGGCAGCATCGGCGAGTCGAAGTCCTCGGTGTCCATGAAGATGTGGTGCGGGACGCCCATCTCGTTCAGGTAGTGCTTGAGCAGCACGACATCGCCCGGATTGACCCAGCCCGGGAAGACGTTGAGCTTGCCGGTCGGCGCGACCTTGGTGGTGGCCACCGTCTTGACCATAGACTTC
The DNA here is from genome assembly GCF_055901855.1 of Azonexus sp. MM2026_4. Lineage (NCBI taxonomy): Bacteria > Pseudomonadati > Pseudomonadota > Betaproteobacteria > Rhodocyclales > Azonexaceae > Azonexus > Azonexus sp. MM2026_4. The sequence continues at coordinate 215,134 of NZ_CM148380.1, forward strand.
ATGCACTCGGCGTAGCCGGTGACGTGGCTGCCCTTGAAGCTCGGCGTATGGACCGGGGCGAGGAAGATTTCGCGGTCCGGGAATTCTTCCTTGAGCGCCTTCTGGCAGTTGCGGATGCAGCCTTCGATGTCGTCGCCGATGACTTCGGTCGAGCAGGTGGTGATGATCGGGATCAGGCGCAGCTCGGGATAGCGCCGGGCAAGCACCAGCACCCCTTCCTCGACCCGCTTGGCACCGCCGAAGACGGCTGAATCCTCGTGCAGCGAGGTTGACGCGACGTCGAAGTTTTCCTTGAAGTGCTGGGCGAAGAGCAGGCGGACGAACATCGTGCAGCCCTGGCCGCCGTGCACCAGCGGGATGCAGTCCTTGACGCCGATGCCGGCATACTGCGCGCCGGCCGGCTGACAGTCGTACATCGGGTTGATGATGCCGGCCCGCTCGCGCGGTACCAGCTTGACCTCGGCCGGCTTCTGCGCGGCAATGTCACAGGTAGTCATGATTTTTCCTTTTCTCGGCGGACGATCAATACAGGTGGTGATTCAGTTCGCGGTTGGTGGATTTGGTGATCACCGTTTCCACCAGGCGGGCCTTGAGACCGTCCATCAGTTGCTTGACCTCGGCTTTGGTGCTGCTGTTGATCCAGGGGAAACGCGCCCTGAAATCACGCACCACGATCACCGCGTCGGAGTAGAAGAGCTTTTCCAGCGGCGTCGTCCGCGCCGGCTGGCCGCCGGTGAGCAGGGTTTCCACCTGGCCGAGGACGCCGTCGATGTTTTCCTGACGGTCCCAGGTGCGGGAAAAGAACTGCCACAGGCAGCGTTCCTGGACGTAGTCGTACAGGTCGTCGAGTTTGTCTTCGAGCATCATGCGGCCTCCCGGATGCGTTCCGGCACCTGGTAGGGGTTGGCGTCGCGGATATCGACCGCGGCCAGGTGGCGGAGGGGGTTGTAGACCGCGTTGTACATGTCGCGGGCGAGATTGACGAAACCTTCGAAGCCCATGTACGGGCCGTTGTGGTAGGCGTGGCCATTGACGTAGGGAATGTGCAGCTTCTTCACCAGTTCGCCGACGCGCGGGCCGGTGAAGATGACGTCCGGCTTGACCAGGTCGATGATCTCGAAGAACTCCAGCTCGTTGCCGTCGTCGATGTAGTAGGTGCCTTCCTGGCCGCGCGCGATGACCTTCTCGAAGTCTTCTTCATGGCCGAACTTGGAGGACATGGCGACGACGTGCACGCCGAGGTCGTCCTCGACCGACTTGGTCCAGTGCCAGAGGCGCGGGCCGCCGGTCCAGATCGCCATCTTCTTGCCCTGCAGGCGTTCCTTGTACCAGTCGAGCTTCGGCTTCCACTTCGCTTCTTCCTCGGCGATCAGGGCTTCGCCCTTCTCTTCGATGCCGAAGAAGGCGCAGATTTTGCGGATGCCTTCGGCCATGTAGTTGAAGCCCCAGGAGTCGATGTCCAAGCGCGGGATGCCGTAGCGCTTCTTCAGTTCGTTGGCGATGTAGCCGGAGGAACGGGCGCAGTTCACCACGTTCAGCTTGGCCTGGTGCATGCAGCGCAGGTCGTCGTAGGTGCCGTTGCCGGTGAAGTGGGCGACGACCTGGATGCCGAGCTTGTCCCAGTAGGTTTGCAGCAACTGGGTGTCGCCCTGGATGTTGAAGTCGCCGATGAAGTTGATCGTGTATTCGCTGGTGATCTCCTTCTCCAGCGTGTTGACCTTCTCGTTGATCCAGCCGATGTTGAGCACGTGGTGGCCCTTCGACTGCGAGACGCCGGCGAAGCCCGGGCATTCGACGGTGAAGATATCGACGTCGGGACGCTCGCTCATCACCTTCTTGGTCACCGCCTTGATGTCGTCGCCGATCAGCGCCGTCGGGCAGGTGGTATAGACGATCATGCGCTTGATCTCGGGCATCTCGTCGAAGGCTTCGTTGATGCTCTGTTCCAGGCGCTTTTCACCACCGAACACGACATGCGATTCCTTCATGTCGGTTGACCACACGTACTTCATGTTGAAGTGGCCGTTGTCGGTCGGGTAGCGCTTGGTGTGCCAGGTGTCGTAGGCGCAGCCGAGCGGGCCGTGGATCATCTGGATGGTGTCCTTGAGCACGCCGCCGATCACCAGCTTGGCGCCGCAGAAGGCGCAGCCGCGTTCGGACAGGGTGCCGGGAATGGTGGCGGCGTTGGCGATGGGGAGGAACTCGCGGGTATCCTCGTTGGGCGCTTTGAGGTAGATGTGCTTCTCGCGCTCCGGAATGTCCTTGTCGCACTTCAAAAGGACCATGGGCATTTTCGTTCTCCTTGCAGAAGGAACCCCTTGCGGGGATCAGGGTTGGCTGCCAGTGCTTTGATTCGTCGGCAAACCTGTTCAGCAGGGAGCGTGCCAAGCCATTTTTTGGCGCCTTGCTGTTTTGCAAGTCATTGAAAATCAGCGATTTTTCCGGGTTTTCTCGATTTTGCGCGAGAGCGGCGACGGCTTCGCCAGGCGGCCGCCGGTTCGCCCGCGTACTTTCCTGGGTGAAGTGTTCTTGGGTGTTCAGGCGCGTACGCGCCGTGCCCGGCTCAACGCAGGTTGAAGACGACGGGAACGACGACCCAGGCGCTGACCGCCTCGCCGTCGCGCAGGGCGGGCGAGAAACGCCAGCGCGGCAGGGTTTCCAGCGCGGCGCGGTCAAGGCTTGCGTCGCCCGAGCTGGTGGCCAGGCTAAGCGTGGACACCGTGCCGTCGGCGGCGATCAGCACGCGGACCCGGACCTTGCCCTGGCGCGCCTGCTGGCGTGCCGTTTCCGGATAGGGCGGGCGCGGTGCGTAGCGCGCATACGGCAACTGGTCCGGCGACGGTGTGGCGCCGGCAGACGGGGTCGCGGCGGCGGCCTGCGGGGCGGCGCTGTCGCCGCTGGCGGGCGCTGTCGGCGCCTTGTCGCCGGTGGTTTCTGCAGGCGGTTCGGTGGGCGCCAGCGCGTCGGCCGCGGCCAGCGGCGGCGGTTTTGCCGCCGTTGGCAGGCGCTTTGCCGTAGGTGCGACGCGGCGGGCCGGCGTCGCCGGGGGGCTGGCGGTCGGTGCCACGCCCAGCGCCACCTCGATCGCCGGCGCTGGCGGCGGGGTGCCGGGCGGGGCGGCGCCAGGCCAGGCGAGGAGGATGCCATGCGCCAGCGACGAGGCCAGCAGCAGGCGGCCGAAAGGCGATGCCGCCGCCTTCATGGCGTGGCCAGCGCCGCGCCGGGTACGCAGAGGCGGGCGGGCTGCCCGTTGCGGCGGACGATTTCGTGGATTTCGGCGGCAATGCCGTAGGTCCGGTGCAGGTAGTCCTCGTTGATCACCTCGGCCGGCGGGCCGATCGTGCAAGCGCCGTGCCGGTCCAGCAAGAGCGCGCGCGTCGCGTGCAGCAGCGCGTGATCGGGATGGTGGGTGGTGAGCAGCACGGCGCGTTCGCCGTGCCGGACGAGGTCGCGGACCTGCGCCATGACCCGGGTCTGGTTGCCGTAATCGAGGTTGGCGGTCGGTTCGTCCATGACCAGGATCGGCGCCTCCTGCGCCAGTGCGCGGGCGATCAGCGCGAGCTGGCGTTCGCCGCCGCTGATCTCGGTACAGGCGGCGTCGGCGAGATGGGCGATGCCCAGCCGTTCGAGCGCCGCCGCGGCGATCCGCCGGTCGCCCGGGCCGGGCGCGGCGAAGCTGCCGAGGTGGGCGACGCGGCCCATGGCGACGACGTCGGCGACGGCGAACGGGAACGGCGGCGTGTGCGCCTGCGGCACGTAGGCGACGCGGCGGGCGAACTGCCGGCGCGACCAGCCGGCGACGTTGCTGCCAGCGATGCGGACCTCGCCGCCGAGCGCCGGCAGGAAGCCGAGCAGGGTCTTGAACAGCGTCGTCTTGCCGACGCCGTTGGGGCCGAGCAGGCACAGCAGTTCGCCGGCGGCGAGCGTGAAGGAGACGCCGGCGAGCACGGTGCGCCGGCCGTAGCCACAATGCAGTCGGTCGATTTCGAGCATCTTCGCCTTTCTCAGTGCCAGGCCTGCCGGCTGCGTTGCAGCAGGTAGAGGAAGAAGGGGGCGCCGATCACCGAAGTGACGATGCCGAGCGGAATCTCGACCGCGAACAGGGCGCGTGCCAGGTCGTCGACGGCGAGCAGGAAGGTGGCGCCGAGCAGCGCCGAGACCGGTAGCAGGCGGCGGTGGTCGGGGCCGACCAGCAACCGCGCGACGTGCGGGACGATCAGGCCGACCAGGCCGATGATGCCGCTGATCGCCACGGCGCCGGCGGTGACCAGCGTAGCGCCGACGATCACCAGGAAGCGCAGGCGGCCGGTCGCCAGGCCGAGGGCGCGCGCTTCCTCGTCGCCGAAACTGAGCACGTTCAGGGTCCAGCCCATGGCCAGCAGCAGGAGCATGCCGCCGAGCACCGGCAGCGCGGCCAGCGCCAGGTCGTCGGTGGTGACCGAGGCGAGGCTGCCCATCAGCCAGAAGGTGATGGTCGGCAGCGTGTTGTTGGGGTCGGCGACGAACTTGGTCAGCGAGACGAAGGCGGTGAACAGCGTGCCGACGATGATGCCGGCCAGCACCATGAGCAACACCGGGTCGCCGCGGCGGGCGAAGCTGGCGCCGATCGCCCAGGTGATGCCGACCGCCAGCAGGCCGCTGGCGAAGGCGCCGGCCTGGATGCCCGCCATGCTCCAGCCGAGCAGGATGGCGACGGCGGCGCCGAGGCTGGCGCCGGCCGAGACGCCGAGGATGCCGGGCGACACCATGGGGTTGCGGAACAGCCCCTGGTAGGCGGCGCCGGCGATCGACAGCGCGCCGCCGACGAGCAGCGCGGCGAGGATGCGCGGCAGGCGGATGTCGAGGACGACGGTGGCGACCTCCGGCGGCCAGTCGGCAGTGAGCGGCAGAACGCTGGCGGCGAGTACGCCGATCACCGTTCCCGGCGTCACCGGGTAGCGGCCGACGGCGAAGGAGATCAGGGCGACGGCGAGCAGCAGCACCAGCAGTCCGCCGAGCTGACGACGGAAGCTGGGGCGGCGTTCGTCGTCGGCAGCGGCCAGCGGCAGGGCGGACGAAGCGCTGCCCGGGTTCATGGCCGCGCTCCTGCCGCCGGCTGGCTGAGCAACGCCAGCCGGCTGACGCCAGCCTGGCCGAGGCGGCCGAGCAGGGCGACCACTTCGCCGTAGGCGATGCCCTGGTTGGCGCGCACCTGGAACAGGCGTTCCGGGTCGCCCGCCAGTAGTTGGCCGACGCGCTCGCCGATGGCGTCGGCGGCGATTTCCTCGGCGTCGAGGAAGAGGCGGCCGTCGCCGGTCAGGCTGACCACCACCGGCGTCGCCGGTTGGCGCGCCGGGCGGGCGTCGCTGCGCGGCAGCTTGAGCGGCACCTCGGCCATCGCCAGCGGCGCCGCGATCATGAAGACGATCAGCAGCACGAGAACGACGTCGATGAAGGGCGTGACGTTGATTTCGGCGACTGGCCGCAAGCCGTCGCCAACGTGGTCCAGCGGCATCATGATTTTTCCTCCGGCAGCGTCAGGCGCCCGGCCAGGCGCGACGCCGCCAGGTGCAGGCGGCGCGAGAGCAGGGCCAGGTCGCCGGCCAGCTTGTTGTAGGCGATCGCCGCCGGGATCGCCGCCAGCAGGCCGATGGCGGTGGCCGCCAAAGCCTCGGCGATGCCCGGGGCGACGGCGGCCAGGCTGTTGTCCTGGCGGCTGGCGATGCCGGTGAAGGCGTGCATGATGCCCCACACGGTACCGAACAGGCCGACGAAGGGGGCCGCCGAACCGATCGTCGCCAGGTGGTTCAGGCGTTGTTCGGCGTACATCATCGCCGCCGCCAGATCCTCGCGCAGGGCCCGCTCGATGCGTTCGCGGCGCTGCGCCGGCGCTTCGCCGGACAGGGCGCGGCCGGCTTCGGCCTGCGCCGTGGCGCGCAGGTCGGCGGCCAGTCCCGGCGTCGGCGGGCCGCCGGCGCCTTCCAGGCGCTTCGCCTGGCGGCGCAGGCGCCAGACCAGCCAGGCCTTCTCCACGATGATCGCCCAGCCCAGCACGGAAGCGGCGATCAGCACGAACAGTACCCCCTTGACCACCGGGGTGGCGCTGGCCAGCAGCGCGGGCAGGGAATCGTCGAGCATGGCGCGCCTCCGGTCAGCTTTGCGGGTCGGCCAGCGCGAGCAGCTCGCGCACTTCGGCCGGGTTCAGTTCGCGGTGGTAGAAGAGGCGGAAATACTCCCGGGTGACGGCGACCAGGTCGAAGTCGTAGTAATCCGGATAGAGCCGCTTGGCCAGCCAGAAGACGCCGAGGATGCGGTTGCTGCCGGGCGGGCGGTCGAACCAGCTGTACGGCAGCCAGGGAATCTGCAGCACGCGTTTTTCCTGCACCGCCTTGAGCTTGCGCCACAGCGGGCTGTCCATGATGGCGTGCCAGGTGGTCAGGCGGTCGGCCGCCGGCGTCCACACCAGGATCAGCTCGGGCTGCCAGAGGTGGAGCTGTTCGAGATTCACCGTGTTGCTCGCCTCGCCGGGCAGTTTGTCGACCTGGGCGACGTTGATGCCGCCGACGAAGTCGAGCACCTGGGTATGGCTGGAACCGGCCGGGTTGGTCGCCAGGCCGTCCGGACCTTCGGCGTAATAGACGCGGATCTTCCGCTCGGCGGGCAGCCGGCGCGCCGCGGCGCCGACCGGTTCCAGGCGGCGGACGATGAAGTCGTTGAGACGTTGCGCCTGCGCCTCGCTGCCGAGAACCTGGCCGAGGAAGGCGAAGCTTTCCTTGAAGCGGTTCAGGTCCTGGTCGATCAGGACCACCGGCAGGTGCAGGCGGGCTTCCATGCGTTTCGCCTGCTCGACGCTGGCGCTTTCCATGACCACCAGGTCGGGCGCCAGGCGCAGGATTTCCTCGTCGGAATACATCTTGCCGGCCAGCGGCGTGGCCTTCTCCGCCTGCAACGCCGGGCCAAGGAAGCGCCGCGCGGCGTCCGTCAGCTTGCTGCCGTTGACCAGCTTGTCCGGCGCCAGCGCGGCGACGGCCGGCACGCAGTGGCCGACGGCGAAGACGCGCCGGACCTGGTCGGGGATGCGGACCTGGCGCCCGGCCAGGTCGGTGACCAGGCGTTCGGCGTGGGCGGGCGCGGCGGCGAGCAGCGCGAGCACGAGAAGGAGGATGGGGCGGGCTTGTTTCATGATCAGAACTCCATGCTGAGATCGACGCCCCAGGTGGCGCCGGGGTTGACGATGGCGCCGTTGGTGGTCGCCCAGGAGGCGCCGGAGCCGGTCTTGTGGCGGGTGAAATAATGCTGGTCGGTGATGTTCTGGCCGTAGAGCGACAGGGTCACGCCATGGCTGAAGCGGCGGCTGACATTGAGATTGACCGTCGTGAAGTCGCCGGTCGGCAGGCAGACGCCGTTCGGCGCGCTGCCCGTGCTGCCGGTCTTGTAGTAGTGGCAGTACTGGTTGACGCGCAGCGCGCTGAGGCTGCCGCGCCAGGCGCCGTAGGCGGCGTTCAGGCTGGCGCTGTAGCGGTTCTTCGGCGTCTCCAGGCTGCTCGTCCCGAGTCCGACCGAATCATCCTTGAAGCGGCTCCAGCCGATCTCGTAGCCGAGGATGTCGCTGGCGAAGCGTCCCTTCAGGCTGAGTTCGAAGCCGCGCCGGTTCACCTTGCTCGCCGTGGTATAGACGGCGAGGCTTTCGTAGTTGCCGGTCTCGGGGTTGTAGACCTGGATGTTGGAGGCGCTGCTGTCGACCACCTTGGCGTTGCGGATGGTGTAGTAGAACGGCGTGAAGGAGAGATTGACGGCCGCATGCAGGCTGGCGTCCACGCCCAGTTCCCAGCGGCTGAGGCGTTCGTCCGGCAGGCTCCGGTCATCGACCGTGGTGATGGTGTCCGGCGTCGGCGTTTGGCTCCACGCGTAACGGCCGCTCAGGCGCCAGACCGGGTTGATCTGCCAGGCGCTGCCGAGCGAGAACAGGGTGGCGCGGTCGGTCCAGCTATCGTCGGAGAGCTTCATCGTGCTGCCGTCGGCGCCGTACTTGTCGCCGCCCTTGCTGATGTGCTTGCGGTCGATACGGGCGCTGCCGTCGATCGACCAGGCCGGCGTCAGGCGGTATTCGTCCCACAGGTAGAGGCCGTAGATTTCCTCTTCGCGCGGGGCGGGCTGGGCCGTCGGCAGGTATTCCGTGACCTGCGTGTAGGCGATCCGCTGCAAGCCGGCCTTGAAGGTGTTGCTGCTGCCGCTGACGGTGTGCGAGAGATTGAGGTCGGTCGATTCGTCCCGGAAGCGGCGAGGCGGGACATCGCTGGCGCTGGTCGTGATGAACCAGCCCTTGCCGTCGGCCTTGCTGCTGCCCCAGGTCAGCGCCGTGGTATGGCGGTCGTTCCAGTAGCGGGCCAGGTTCAGCGTCAGGACCCGGGTGTCGCGCGGGTCGTAGCGCCAGAGTTCGGCGCCCAACTGGCCCTTCTTCAGCCCCGAGGTCGCGGCGTTGCTGACGCCGACGTAGCGCTGGATCTCGCGCTCACCCTGGTTCAGGAAGAGCGAGGCCATGGCCATGTAGTCGCGGTCCTTCCAGCCGCCGCTCAGGGTCAGGCTGTCGCTGGTGTAGCCGTTGTTCCAGTGCTTGCGGCCCTGGCTTTCGCCGTGCTGGTAGCCGCCGTTCAGTTGCAGGCGGCCGTCCGCCCAACTGTGATGGAAGCTGCCGCCCGCCTTCCAGGTGTCGAAGCTGGCGTAGCCGGCGAGCACCCGGCCGCCGCTCGGGCCGCCCGGCTGGCGCAGGGTGTTGATGACGACGACGCCCTGGTTCGGGGTGCCGACCCGGCTGCCGAAGCCCATCACCGGCAGGATGCCGAGTACCGACGAGTCGCGGACGAACTGGATCGATTCGACGATATCGACCGGAATGTCGCCGACGATGCGCTGCGCCTGCGTCGCGGTCAGGTAGACGCCGTCGATCAGGAAGCTGACAGCGCCGCCCCGGTTGGTCGAGAAGTTGTTGATGCGCGAGCCCTGGCGGCTGATGCCCATGCCGAGCGCGGTTTCCATCAGGTCGTAGAGGTCGCGCGGGCGCAGCGCCCGGATTTCTTCCTGGGTGAAGGTCTGCGTCGCCTCGACGCTGGTCGGCAGGGCGGTGCGGGCGTGGGCCGGGGTCGCGGCGGCCGGCAGCGCGACGACGCGCTGCTCCTCGACGACGACCGGCGACAGTTCGGCGTCGGCGGCCCAGGTTGGCGATGCGCCGAGCAGCATCAGCGCGCTGGTAGCCCAGTTCATGGAGTGGGGGGTAGGCATCTGGCAGTCCTCGTCTTGATCCGCGCCGGAGCGGCGCTCGCCGGTCAATGGCGCAAGCGGCATGCCATGGCGGACCGGCGTACCCGACGGAACGGAGCCTCGGCTTGGTACCTGGCGGAACGGAAAAACGCGCTGGCGGCGCTACCCGGGCGGCGGACGGCTGTTCGCCGGGGGACAGGGAAACACGCGAAGGTACGCAACGGTACGCTGGCGGGGCATGGGTAGCCGCAGTCGGCGGGTGGCCTCAGGCGAGCTTGCGCCGTCGGCCCCGGCATGATGCGTCTTGGCGTATATGCGTTATTTTCGGCCTGTGGTTGAATTTATATAACGAATCGTCCTATCGTCCGCTCTGTTGCAGAGTTTTAGACGTTTTGCGCCGCGACGAAATCAACCCTCACCGGCAGGCCGGGTTTTGGCAGAGGGGGGGCGCGGCGATCAAGAAAAAGACCGGAATAATTTTGAAAGGAAGAACATGAGCATCACGACCACTGAGCTCGAACAGCTCCTCATGCAGCGCGCGCTCTCCGATCCGCAGTTGCTGGCGGCTGCCGAGGCAGCGCCGGATTACCGCATCCTGCCGAGCGCCACCGTCCTCAAGATCGGCGGCCAGAGCGTCATCGACCGCGGCCGTGCCGCCGTCTATCCGCTGATCGAGGAAATCGTCGCCGCCCGCCAGCAGCACAAGCTGCTCATCGGCACCGGTGCCGGCACCCGCGCCCGTCACCTCTATTCCATCGCCGCCGGCCTCAACCTGCCGGCCGGCGTGCTCGCCCAGCTCGGCTCCTCGGTCGCCGACCAGAACGCCGCCATGCTCGGTCAGTTGCTCGCCCAGTACGGCATTCCCGTCGTCGGCGGGGCCGGCCTGTCCACCGTGCCGCTGTCGCTGGCCGAAGTGAATGCCGTGATCTTCAGCGGCATGCCGCCCTACGAATTGTGGATGCGCCCGTCCGCCGACGGCGTCATCCCGCCTTACCGTACCGATGCCGGCTGCTTCCTGATGGCCGAGCAGTTCGGCTGCCAGGCGATGATCTACGTGAAGGACGAAAACGGCCTGTACACCGGCAACCCGAAGACCGACAAGAACGCCACCTTCATCCCGAAGATTTCGATCGACGAAATGAAGGCCAAGGGCCTGCACGATTCCATCCTGGAATTCCCCGTGCTCGACCTCATCCAGTCGGCGCGCCATGTGCGCGAAGTGCAGGTCATCAACGGCCTGGTCCCGGGCAACCTGACCCGCGCCCTTGCCGGCGAGCATGTCGGCACCATCATCACCGCGAACTGAGGAACCCGCCATGGCTGAAACCACCAATACCATCAAGCACGTCGCCTCGGCGCTCGCCCGCCAGACCCTGCAGGACAAGGACCTCACCCGCCCGGTTGCCGGCGTGCGACCGATCCGCCTGCTGCCCTGGCTGCAGGTCGTCAAGATCGGCGGTCGCCTCATGGACCGCGGCGCTGCCGCCATCCTGCCCATCGTCGATGAAATCCGCCGCCTGCTCCCCGAGCACCGCCTGCTGATCCTGGCCGGTGCCGGCATCCGCGCCCGCCACCTGTACAGCGTCGGCCTCGACCTCGGCCTGCCGGTCGGTTCGCTCGCCCCGCTGGCGGCCAGCGAAGCCGGCCAGAACGGCCACATCCTGGCCTCGCTGCTGGCCCCGGAAGGCGTCTCCTACGTCGAGCACCACACCGTCGCCAGCCAACTGGCCATCCACCTGTCGGCTGCTCGCGCCGTTGTCGGCAGTGCCTTCCCGCCGTACCACCACCACGAATTCCCCAATTCGCGCATCCCGATGCACCGTGCCGACACCGGCGCCTTCCTGCTCGCCGACGCCCTCGGCGCCGCCGGCCTGACCATCGTCGAGGATGTGGACGGCGTGTTCACTGCCGACCCCAACGGCCCGGCAGGCGGCAGCGCCCAGTTGCTGCCCGATACCAGTGCCGCCGAACTGGCCAAGGGCAGCGGCCCGCTGCCGGTCGACCGCGCCATGCTCGACGTGATGGCCACCGCCCGCCACATCGAGCGCGTGCAAGTGGTCAACGGCCTCGTCCCCGGCCGTCTCACCGCCGCCCTGCGCGGCGAACACGTCGGTAGCTTCATCCGTACTGGCGCCAAGCTAGCCTGATCCGCATCCCGGTAGTCCGGGAACTGCCCCAACGCCGCCTCAGGGTGGCGTTTTTCATTGCTGGCAAGGGAATTGAAAATTCTGCGGTCGACGGCCAAAAAGACTAAAAAATTTTCTGCCGCCGCGTCAAAGGAAGGATAGGGCGATCTCTTCGCTACGCGTCAGCAAACCACCTGGCCGGTACATGCGGCCGCCGTTCTTCCAGGCGTCGAGCAATTCGTCGGCCGGCGTGCGCTGGTGTTGCAGCAGTTCCTCGAAAGGCGCCAGCGCGGCGGCGCCATTGGCTTCGCCGTGGGTGAGCAGGGCGGTTTTCGCCCGGCGCAGGGTGTCGGCGGCGAGGGCACGGGTGTCGTCGTCGCGGAAGCCCTTGAGGGCGGCGCGGCGGTAGGCGGCGAGGTCGGTGCTTTCGCTGCGTCCGGGCAGATCGTGAGCCAGGCAAATGCCAGCAAGCAGGTGGCAGGCGGCGCGCAGCAGTTCCGGATGGAGGAAGGCGTCGAAGGCCTTGAATTCGATGCGGCCGGCCTCACCGGGCAGGCGGGCGGGATGGATGAAGGGTGACATCCCGTGCCAGGCTTCGGCCTGCGCCGGGTCGAGGAAGAGCTTGACCGCCGGGCGCAGCGCGGCGCGTTCAAAGGTGCGCTTGGACGGGCCGCTCCAGGGCGCGTCGGCGTGGAAGGGGCTGCTGAAGCTGAACGGCACGATCCACGGTGCGTACCAGTTCAGCTTGCGCGCCATCTCCAGGCCATCCTGCGCACTCCAGCCGGGCTGCGACAGGTTGATGTCGGGGCCGTAGCTCAGCGTCGAGATATGCGAGCCGTCGTAGGCGCGGTGGGCGTTGCGCAGCGCGATTTCCCAGGGATTGAGCGGCGGCGTCAAATCATAGGCGAGGTGGTGGGGATTGAAGCCGGCAATGCCGAGGCCAAGTTTTTCGGTGGCGAGGACGCCGGACAGTTTTTTCTCGATGGTCGCCAGATAGGTCAGCGCCGAGTTGACGTCGGTGGCCGGCGGCGTCCGGATCTCGACCCCCTTGACTTCGAGCTTGCTGAAACTGCCGTCGGCATGGAAGCGCTCGTCGCCTTCGAGATACCAATAGCCGGCCTTGATGCCGAGGTCGCCGGTGGCCAGCGCCGGGTCGTCGCGCCCCGGCTTGTCGGCGAGCAGCTGGCTGATCCAGGTGTAATCGAGGTTGCTGTAGTCGCGGATGCGGCCGCGCGTCGGGCCGTCGCCATCGACGATCAGGTATTCGAATTCGATGCCGAAACGCAGGCTCATAGCCAACTCACGAAAGTGGCCGGATCGGCGGCCGGCGGCGCCTCGCCGTCGCCGTGCGCGGGCGTGCCGAGATAGAGGAAGCCGACGATCAGTTCGCCGTCGGCAAGACCCAGTTCGGCAGCCATCGCCGGGTCTTCCATCGCCCAGCCGGAACGCCAGATGCCGCCCAGGCCCAAGGCGCGGGCGGCCAACTGCATCATCAGCACGCAGCCGGCGGCGCACAGCACCTGGTCGAACTGCGGCACGATCTTGTCGGCGCGCGGGCTGGCGATGACGACGATGACCAGCGGCGCGCGGTGCGGCATGTTTGGCGCGCGGGCGACCTGTTTTTCCGACTTGCCGGCGGCGATGGCGGCGCGCTGCATGGCCTGGCCGAGGCGGTCGAGCCCGTCGCCGCGCGCGGCGAGAAAGCGGTACGGGCGCAGGTGGCCGAAATCGGGCGAGCGCAGCGCGGCGCGCAGGATCAGCTCGAGCTGCGCGTCGTCCGGCCCCGGCGCCAGCAGGTGATGGCAGGAGCGGCGGTTGAGCAGGAGGTCGAGGGCGGCGTTCATTTCCAGGCAATCTCCTCGTCGATGCGCAGACCGCCGCGCAGGCGTTCGCGGATGTCCATCAGTTGCGCGTCCAGGGCTTCGATGCGCGCCAGGTTGGCGCGTTCCCCGGCGCTGGTTTCCAGGATGTCGGCGACGCCGCCGTTGCGGATGACCAGGCGACGGTCGCCGCGCAGCGCGAGCAGTGGGTCGTGCGTCGAGATGAGGACGATCTTGTCCCCATCGACCAGCAGGTTCAACGCTTTCTTGCGGTCGACCCCGGCGTTCTCGATTTCGTCGATCAGGATCACCGGCGACGCCGAGAGCAGCGCCGCATCGGCGATCATCAGCGCCCGCGTCTGGCCGCCGGAAAGCTGGGTGACCGAGACCTCGGGCGAGAACTTCTCGCCGGTCAGGTCGTTGGCGCAGGCGATGACGCGTTCGGCCATCGCCTCGGGGTCGGCGACCTGGCGGCACAGCGCGTGCATGGTGATGAACTCGCGTACCCGCATGTTGACGACGAAGTTCATGTTCTGCGACAGTTGCGCGACCAGCTTGCGGTCGGGCGCGTAACGCCAGGCGTCGTCGGGTTCGGCGCCGTCAATCAGGACGCGGCGGCCGGTCGGCGTGTCGCCCTGGGCCAGGCATTCGATGTCGGCCAGGAGGCGGCTCTTGCCCGAACCGGTGGGGCCGACGATGCAGACGATGTCGCCGGCACGCAGCGTCAGGCGGAAGTCTTCCGGCCGCCCGGATTTGTCGCGCCCGCCGAGCAGCGTCAGGCTGCCGACGCGTTTGTCGCCAGCGGCGGCCATCGCCGCCACCTCGCCGATCAGGCGTTCGATGTGGGCGAGCATCTGGCCGCGCTCCATGCCGGCGTCGAAGATCGCCTCGTCGGGCAGATGCTGCAGCCAGGCGCCCAGCGTCTGGCCCGGGCGCGCTGCGCCCAGGCCGAGGCCGGCGAGGAATTCGGCAACGCAGGCGTGCTCGGTGAGCAGCGCGTCGAGGCGGGTTTCGGCCAGCGGCGTCATGCGGCGGTCTCCTCAAGGTCGGCGAAGCGCATTTTCTTGACGTTGCCGCGCTGGTGTGTCTCGCCGATTGCCGTTTCGCCGACGCAGTAGGGGCAGACCGCCGCCGGCATCGGAAAACGCAGGCGGCTGCCGGTCAGCGTGTCGGTGGCCGGCGCCTGGCCGACGGCGCGCGCCAGCTCGGCGACGCCCTGGCCGGTGATGCCGTTGCAGAACAGCGCGCGGGCGCCGGGGTTGGCCAGGCGGACGTGGTAGGCGAAGACCTCGCGTTCGACCTGCGAGACGATGTCGCCCTTGGTGATGACGACGAGGTCGGCGAGGCGCAGCATCGGCCCGATCTTCTTCGGCGTATGCACGCCGGCCAGCGCATCGACGACGCAGATCGCCATCACCCCGGCGATGTGCGGCGAACAGCGGTTGCACAGGCCGGCGCTTTCGCTGATCAACAGGTCGAGCCGCTGGCGCTGGCCCCAGGCGAGGCAGTCCTCGATGTTGGAAACGAAGTAGTGGTCCGGGCAGAGCGCGCCGGAAAGCCCGACGGCGACCGGAAATCCCTTGTCTTCGTAAGCCGCGTCATCCGAGGTCGAAAGCGAATCGAACTTGGCGACGCCGACGTTCAATCCCTGCTGACGAAGAATTTCCGCCAGACGCAGGATGACCGAGGTCTTGCCCACCGAGGGCGAACCGGCGACGGTGATTAGCTGCATGCGCGCACCTCGTGACGGGCGTACCAGGTGGCGAAGAAGACGCTGGCGGCGCGTTTCTGCGCGGCGGCCACGTCGTGGCTGCGGAAAAACTCCCAGCCCGGCCATTGCAGGCGGGCGCCGGCCGGAAAGGCGCCGGCGACGTCGCCCCGGCTCGGCGGATAGCAGTTGCGCGCCAGGATGGCGCCGAGTTCGCGACCGTGTACATAGTCGAGCAGCGGCTGCACGCGTTTTTCGGCGGCCGGGCGGACGAGCGAACAGATCGGCATGGCCAGCGCGCCGTCCTTCGGCCAGACCACCTGCGTGCGCTCGCGGCGCGGGCACAGTTCGGCCTGCAGCCAGGGCAGCACGGCGATGGCGCCGACGCTGCGGTTGTTCGAGCCGGCCTGCGTCGCGGTGCGGATGTTGTGCTGCAGGCGCTTGACGTTGGCGGCGTAGGCGCTCAGCCCGTCGTCGCCGAAACGGCGCTGCAGGCAAAGCAGCAGGTAGGCGTTGTAATCGAGGTAGGGCGTGCGCTCGTTCGGCCGCCAGCCGCCGATCACAATGTCGTCTTCCCATTGCGGATGCAGCAGGTCGTGCCAGCTACGCGGCGCCGGCCGTCCGCGCAGGCGCTTTGCGTTGACCAGGAAGACGAAGGGAATCACCGAGAACAGCCGGAAAACCCCCTCGGGGTCGGCCAGCTCGGCACTGCGGCAGGCCGGATGGAGATTTTCGTCCGGCGCCGCGCTGGCCGGCGCGTAACGGGCGAGCAGCGACTGCTTCATGATGTCGTGGTGCAGCGTCGTCACCAGCATGCCGGGGACGGCGTCGCCCGCCGCAGAGAGGCCGTCGAACGGGGCGTACCACTCGGCGCCGCCGAGGAAGCAGCAGGCCAGTTCCGTACCGTCGCGTTCGCGGGTGTTCGCGATGGTACGGTCGAGCCCGGCCTTGAACGGGCGGCGCAGCGGGATCGGCAGGCGGCCGAGCAGGTCCAGGCGACCGAGGTCGGGTGCCGGTGGGGGCTGGGTTGCCGGGTTTTCGGCGCGGCTCAGCAGGTGCTGGGGGATTTCGCGGATCATGGGCGGCTCCTGGTCGGGGTGGGCGACTCTGCTGGTGGGGATCCCTGCAAGACGCGGGCCACTTCGTCGTCGCTGAGTTCGTGGTCGTAAAAGTGCTGGTAGAAGCGGCGTGTTTCGAGCGCCAGGTCGAGATCGGCGAAACGTTCCGGGTGGAAGGTCCGGGCCGCCCACAGCACCTGCAGCGTCGCTTCCGCCGCGCGCGTACACCAGGCGTTGACGCCGCGCGGATTGACGTAGACGCGGCCTTGCCTGACCGCTTCGACCTCGCGCCAGCGGGCGTCGGCGAGAATCGCCCGGCGTTGCGCCGCGTCCAGGGTGACGATGATCTGCGGGTTCCAGGCCAGCAGGTCTTCCAGGTGGATCGTCGCGTCGCCCCGGATGCCGGCCTGGGCGGCGACATTGACGCCGCCGGCGGCACGAATCCAGGCGTCGATCATCGAGTCACGGCCTTCCGTGTGCAGCGGCGTCAGCGAGGCGTAATAGACGCGCGGCCGCTGGTTTTCCGCCAGTCCGGCGAGGCCGGCGGCAACCCGCCGCAGGTTGGCATCGTAGGCGGCGATCAGCGCCCTGGCCCGGGCGGCGGCGGCCGGGCCGAGCGCCTGGCCAAGCTGACCGATGGCCGCCTTCATCTCGTCCGGCGTCGCGTAAGCCAGGCTCAGGCTGGGCATGCCGATGGCGGCCAGGCTTTCCGCCGACGGGCCGTTGCCCCGCCAGAGCACGACCAGGTCCGGCCGGACGGCGAGCAGGCCTTCGCGGTTGACGCCGGCGGGGCGGGTGAAGGTGACCGGCACGCCGGCGATCGTCGGCATGATCCGGCGCAGCCACGGGTTGTTGCGCACTTCGACGGTGGTTGCGGCGAGCGACTCCCGGCCGCCGAGGACGAGGATCATCGCCGCCAGCGAAACGCCGGGGGTGCCGACGCGCAGGGCCGCCGTCGCCGGCGTGGCGGCTTGTCCGGGAGCGAGCCGGGCCAGCAGCAGGGCGCCGCCGGCGAGCACCAGCAGGAGGGCGAGCAGGAAGCGCGGGCGGGCGAGTGCGGGCATGCGGACGGCGCTCAGAAAGCGACGGTGGCCGATGCCATCACCGTGCGCGGGGCGCCCGGGTAGAGATTGACCGAGCGCCCGGTCCAGTAACGCTTGTCGGCGATGTTGCTGACGCCGACGCGCCAGGTCGTCTTGCGGCCGGCGATCAGCCGTTCGTAACGCAGGCCGAGATCGCCCAGGGTGACCGCTTTTAGTTCAAGCGTATTGGTGGCGTTCTGCGGAATCTTGCCGACGTGGCTGAGACCGCCGGTCAGCGTCAGCCCGGGGAGGGCGGCGAGATCGTATTCGGCATAGAGCCTGGCCATCCTTTCCGGGGCGCCTTCCGGCGTCTTGCCTTCGCTGAGCGGATTGGCAGCCTTTTTCACTTCGGCGTCGAGCAGGGTCAGGCCGCCGACCAGGACCAGCCGCCGGGTCAGGCGCCCGCTGGCGGAGAACTCCAGCCCCTTGTAGCGCGCCCGTCCGTCGAGCGAGGTGATGTCGTTTTCGGTCATCACGTTCGCCTTGTCGATATCGAACCAGGCGGCGGTCAGCAGCATGCCGCCTAGCGTCGCCTTGACGCCGACTTCCTTCTGCTTGCTGACCGAAGGCGGCAGGACCTCGCCGGTATTGCCCGGTGCCGTCGACACGACGCCCTGTTCCAGTCCTTCCATGTAGGAAAAGTAGGTGGTCAGCGCCGGGAGCGGTTTGAACGAGATGGCGACGGCCGGGGTGAATTCCTGCTTCTCGTAGATGGTCGGGGTGACGACGCCGGCCGCGCTGCGGTTCTTCACCCGGTCATCCACCTCGGCCCAGGTGCCGCCGAGCAGGACTTCCCAGCGCTCGCCGATGGCGATCCGGTCGGCCAGCATCCAGGTCGTGTAGCGCGTGTCCTGCTGCTGTTCGGTACCCGGTTTGGTGGTCAGCGCAGGCGCCCAGGCCGGGCCGCCGAGGTTGCCGGCGAACCAGCTGGCCGGGGCGGCGGCGCTGAATAGCGTGCTGTAGCCGTTCCAGCCCTGGTGGAAATCGTCGTAGGTGCCGCCGAAGGTCAGTTTGTGCTGGAGCGGGCCGGTGGCGAAGGCTGCGTCGAGGAAAAGGGCGGTCTGCCAGGCGCTGCGGCGGTGTTTGTCGTGGGCGTCGAGCCGCCAGCGGTAGTCGAGGTCGGTGTTCTGCCAGTATTGCCGCCCCATCAGGTAACTCCGTTCGCCATCGCTGTAGCGCAACCTGCCGCGCAGCGAGAAGACTTCGTTGAGCCGGCTCTCGACGGCGAGGCCGAGGCGGCTGGTGAGGTCGTGGGTGTGGCCGTCTTGCGGGCCCCAGTTCTTGCTCGCGTCCGGGGCTTTCGGGATACCGCTGGCCAGGCTGGGGACGAACAGGGCCTGCGGCTGCTCGACGACACGCCTGGCGCGGGCGGCGTCGAAGCTCAGCAGGGTGTCGGCGGTGAGTTGCCAGTCGATCGCGCCGGCGATGCTGTAGCGCTCCTGGCTCATGTCTTCGGTGCCGGTGTCGCCGGCATTGGCGAGGCCGAGGTTGAAACGGTAGGCGAGGTCGCCGCGCCCGGCGAGCGGTCCGCCCAGGTCGATCGCCCCGTACAGTTGCCGGTCGTAGAGACCGACGGTGATTTCCGCCAGCGGCGCACGCGTCGGCCGCTTGGTGTTGTAGTTGATCATGCCGGCGGGCGAGGTGATGCCGTAGAGAAAGCCCGAGGTGCCGCTCAGCACTTCGATGCCGGCCTTGTCTTCCATGGGTTGGTAGATGTCGAAGCTGCGCATCCCGTCGACCGCCATGTTGTAGGTCCAGGTCGAGGCGCTCAGGCCGCGGATCGCGAAGTAGGGCGTGATCTGGCTGGCGCCGGTGCTGTTGTACACCGTCGCCACGTACTTCAGCGCTTCGCCGGTATTGGCGGCCTGGGTGTTGGCGATGAACTCGGCCGACACGCTGTTGACGGTGAATGGCGTGTCCTGGCTGCTGCCGTTGCCGAGCGGACCGAGGCGGACCTGGTCGCTGCGGTAGCCATGGCTGGCTTCGCCGTTGGCATAGGCGGCGCCGCTGACGCGGACTTCCGGGAGTTCTACGGGGTCGTCGGCGGCGAGCGCAGGGCCGCCGATGGCGGCGATGGCGAGAGCGAGGGAAAGGCGGCGGAGAGGGGCGGGCATGATGGCTTCCAGAGAACAGGTTCATCCCTGTCATGGCAAGGCGCGTGCCAGTGCTTCGCGGCGCGCATTTGTTGACCGATCCGAACAAGCACCGAAGATTGTTCGCCGATGTCAGGCGCCGTGGCGTTCGGCGGCGGCCATTGCCGCCTCCGGTGTTCGCCGATGTACCGTTGCCCGGGCGCAGGTGTACCTGCGCGTGCGGGCGCGCCGCTTGGTGAGCGCAAGCTGTTCTTGCCGGCCCAGGCGTGTGGCGCTGCTCCGGACAACGCGGAAACGCCGGCGTGCCGTCGGGCGGCAAGCGCCGCTTCAGCGGGAATGGATCAGGACGGGGCGGTCGATCGCCAGGCGTGGCGAGCCGTGCTGGCCGACTGCCTTGGCCAGCCAGGGCGGCGGATGGTCGCTGGCGAGGACGCGCTGCAGGTCGGCGAGCTTTTCCGCGGCGGTGTTGCCGTCGGGAAAGATGACCGGGTGGATGCCGTTGACGGTGAGGCGGGCGGCGGCCTGGTTGCTCAGCGTCTGCGCATAGAGCAGGCGGCAGTCGCCGATCAGCCGGGTGCGCTGCGAATCGCGGCCGGCGCGGCGGCTGAGCGGCGCCGGCGAGCGTTGCTCGACGAGGCGGATGTCGGCGGCGGACACTTGGTAGATCAGGAAGGAGCGGCAGTTGCCGAAATTGCCGTCGATCGAGGCGCCGTTGTCGGTGGCGACGGCAAGGCGCAGCGAGTGGTCGAGTTCGGCGGCGGGGACGGCTGGCGGCGAATCGACGATTTCGATCGCGGCGTCGCCCCGCAGGTAGGCCAGCGCCAGCCGCAGGTCGGCGCGCTTTTCGTTGTTCAGACCGGCGCGGCGCAATGCCGCCAGGTCGAGACTGGCCAACCTGTCGGCACTCAGCGGCAGGCCGCGGATGGCGATCAGGATGTCGATCAAGCCGCGCAGTCCGACGGTGTTCAGGCAGCGCCCGGCCAGGCCGATGCGCAGCGCGAGTTCCGGGGAAAGGCGGCTTTCCATGATCAGAGCGGCTGGATGCTGTCGGCGGAACAGACGGCAACGCATTCCGGGTCGCCGTCGCATTCGGTGCAGAGGCTGGCGTCGATCGAATAGACGCCCTTGGTCCTGAGCACCGCGCCGGTCGGGCAGACCGGCTTGCAGTCGCCGCAGGTGGTGCAGATTTCCGGGTCGATTTTCATGGCCATGGCGAATCTCCTGGCAGGACGGAAAAGGGTGGCGCGCGCCGCGCGCCACCGTTGGCCGATCAGGCGGCGAGTTGGGCGGCGGTCTTGCCGACGATGGATTCGTCTTCCGCTTCCATGATGCCGAATTCCATCAGCAGCTCTTCCAGCTCTTCCATCTCGACCGGGGTCGGGATGACGAAGTTGGTGTTGTTGACGATCTTCGAAGCCAGCGCGCGGTACTCGTCGGCCTGCTTGTGGGTCGGATCGTATTCAACGCAGGTCATGCGGCGGATTTCGGCGTGCTGCACGACGTTGTTGCGCGGCACGAAGTGGATCATGGTGGTGCCGAGGCGGGCGGCCAGGGCCATGATCAGTTCGTCTTCGCGGTCGGTGTTGCGGCTGTTGCAGATCAGGCCGGCCAGACGCACGCCACCGGAGTTGGCGTACTTGACGATGCCCTTGGCGATGTTGTTGGCGGCGTACATGGCCATCATTTCGCCGGAGCAGACGATGTAGATTTCCTGCGCCTTGTTTTCGCGGATCGGCATGGCGAAGCCACCGCAGACGACGTCGCCGAGCACGTCGTAGAAGACGAAGTCGAGGTTTTCGTCGTAGGCGCCTTCTTCTTCCAGGAAGTTGATGGCGGTGATGACGCCGCGGCCGGCACAGCCGACGCCGGGTTCCGGACCGCCGGATTCAACGCACTTGACACCGCCGAAGCCGATCGACAGGACGTCTTCCAGTTCGAGATCTTCGACCGAGCCAGCTTCCGCGGCCAGGTGCATGACCGTGGTCTGGGCCTTGCTGTGCAGGATCAGACGGGTCGAGTCAGCCTTCGGGTCGCAGCCGACGATCATGACCTTCTTGCCGGATTCGGCGAGGGCGGCAACCAGGTTTTGGGTGGTGGTGGACTTGCCGATGCCACCTTTGCCGTAGATGGCGCATTGACGCAGTTTGGCCATGTTGATTTCTCCTAGGGATTGAGGTTGTGACCCCATCCTTTGAGCAATCCCTGTGCCACTGTTTCAAGTGACTGAAAATAAACGGTAAGCAGTGGCGCGCGGCAGAATTCCCGAGCTGCCGGCCGGGTCTGGGCGTTCCGCGAAGAACGTTTCGCGGCCAAATGTTCGCGGATGTGCCGGCGACGTTCCCGAGGCTATTTTCGTCGTGGAGAGATGCGATCCAGGGGCGACACGTCTTGGTCGAGCGAGCCGTCCCGTTGAACCGCCCGTTGCGGAACTGCGCGGAGAGTGTGGGAGCGGGAGAGAGAAGTCCTTGGCGAACCGATGCGCACTCATCAGGTCGTGGTTTCCTTGAATGGTTCGGCAGCCACTTGAAGCTGGTCTTCATAGACGATATAGCCGGGACGGTTCGTTCTCAGTACCTCGACAATGATGCCGTGGGCGTTGAGGATCTGCGACAACGCGTGCATCTTAGCGAGGTGCGCAACGGCTGTGTCCTTGAACCAGCTGAGAGCAACGTTCTTTGCATGGGGCTTCGATGAGCGTGAAAAGCTGCGGGGTTTCTTGAGGTTATGGCGAAACCACTCGTAGATTTCGTCGTACTGCCTTTGTTCGTGCTCCTGCAGCACGCCTTCGTATTCGAGCTCAGATATCGCTTGAAAGATGCCTTGGCGACGACCAGAGTCCCCGTCGTTCTTGTGAATCACGAATCGCACAAACATCGCGTGGGCGGCTCCGTTTTGAGGGTGACGAATTAAAGGGAGACGATCAAAGCAATGCGCACTTGTGCGTCGCATGCCGGCAGATTAGCTTCCCTCATTTGGCGCGAGATCCCCCTTGCGCGGATGGGCCAACAGAAATTCCTGCTCCTCAGCCATTTCCTTTCTGGCTGACAAGCCGGCCGTGTTCATGACGTCATCAACGACCCAAACCCCACCTTCGAGGATCAATTTATATGTGACGCGCCTTTCGTAATAACTGCCGGCATTCTTTTCGGACGGTAAAACATTGAAGCTGGCCAGAACGATTCCCGGCCCCACCTCCGCTATTGTCATCCCGGAATTGGCGTAAGTCAGGTTCGGGTCACTCTCCTGACTGTCGAAGTAGACGTCGATATCCGAACCCCATCCGCAAGGACCATCCTCTCCCAGTTCCTTGCACATGCGATCGGTTTTCGCAATCTCATCAGCGAAGTCTTTGGAGAATGGAATTGTGGGGCGCGGGGCCGTCCAGTTCTTGGAGTAGGAATAGCTAAGATATCGCCTGTAGAAATTCTTGACCGTCTCCGCTGCGCCTTCAGGCTCTACAGCCCCGGCTTGAAGGCCAAGTGCCATCGAGGCAAGGAGCATCAGCGCGATAGTTCTGCGCAACATGTGGACCGTCTCCAATGAAATATGTGACATGACCGGCTTGCTCAGCTTTTGTGCAGTTCGGATGGAGTGGGCTTGATCAAACAATCAGGGTTGCTTTTGACCTGAAATGAAGCAGGTGAAATAACCGCTATGGCTTGATTCGGTTTTATTTCAATCATGATTTAAATATCAATAATTGCGACATGGTTATTAATAAATGAAATGGATTTCCTCGTCCAGTGCCACCAGCGAAAGTCCCCGGGAGGTACTAGGCCGCTGTTTGATAGCGAGTTTTCCCGATGAGGTTGAGAAGCTCGTTGGCTTGTTCATGGTCATCGTCCGCGTTTGCCATTTCAAGTAGAGATCGGACTCGTGCAAGCTTGCCTTTCCTCGTCGGGCCACGGATGAGTTGGAGGACGGACAACCAGTAGCGCGCATTTTCAATTGATCTTTGGTAGCAAGTGCTCGGGTCGCATGCGATGAGTCGCTCAAAGGAGGAACGCGCGGACGCGAAATCTTGACGAGTACCGAAGCCGAAGAAATGACAGAGGCCGATTTGCAGATGTGCGTCGTTGTCTCCCATGGCCCCGGACTTTTGGTAGCAGCGAAACGCCAGCTTTGGCTTTCCCATGTCTCGGTAGATGGTCGCAAGGTTGAATGCAGCCGTTGAGTCGCCTTGCGCGATAGCCAATTTTGACCAGTAAATGGCGCGCGGAAGGTCTTTGGGGACTTCGCCACCCGAACTGAGGATTACGCCCAGCGAGTTCTGCGCCTGACGATTGCCTTGCGAAGCGGATGCTTGGTACCACTGTATGGCCGCCTCTGGGTTTGCGGCGGCAAGCAGTCTTCCGGACTTGTCCTTTACCCCCTCCTCGTAACAGTAGCCGAGTTCCCATTGCGCATTGGCATCACCGCTGTTGGCGGCTGATCTAAGACTATTCCAGTGTTTGCGGAGGATGATGTTCATGGGCGGCAAGCGTTGAACAGTTACTGGCTTGAGCGCCAGGGGGGGGCCGAGCATCAAGCGGTTATGGTGCAAGGCACAGGGCTATTCGTCGTAGTCGAGCGAGCCATCTCGTTGAACCGCCCACTGCGGAGCAGCACGGTGGGTGGTGTGGGGGCCGGGGGAGAGAAACCCCTAGCTACACGATTAGACATAATTGAACTACCAGCGCATACCGGACATGGCGCTCATGGCAATGCCTTGAATAGCGAACATTGAACTAGCGATACCAAGAGGAAGTGTCACTAGAAGACATAGACGAAACGTGGATATTTGACTGATGTTCTTACGACGTGAAGCTCTGATTAGGGGTGCGATCGGTATTAGTCCTGAAATGGTTGGAGCGGCAATTGCCAAATACGGAAATGATTTTTGGAACAATACAAAGCCAATTATTGTGACCAAAATTACAGTCGCGGAAAAAAGAAGTATCCAAAATATTCTTTGAACGAGCATGGTGTTGTTTTGAGGCTAACGACGAAGCTCACCGGAAGGCAGCCAGCGTAGCTGGCTGACGGTCCGGTGGAGCGGATTGTTATGCAGCGGCACGTGGAAGCCTCCTGCAACCGTACAATTGCCCGCCCCATCCCCGTACGGTGGCCCACCCGAGCGATACCAGCCAGGCAATGTTTAGGGCCAGCAGAAGCAGATACTCCCAGGTAGCACACCGACGCCCCTCTAGACATTGGTCAGATGCCACCATGTTGCTGAAGAGCGAAAGAGCTACGGTGGCCATAAGCCAATAGCCGCATATGACCAGTACTCGCCGCCAAGCGGCGGGATACACGTACTCGGCGCTGTCTGGTGTTCTCTCAGCCAACAGCTCGTGGGCGGGCAATGTGCTCGAATCTTTATGGACAACTACAGATCGGGCCAGCAGATCGTGCACTGCCTGATGCTTTTTTGTAGTGAGAACGAATATAAACGACAGCCACCCAAGCAGCAGTTTCGCGATAAAGCGAATGATGGCCGCGAAAATATTGATATTGCGCTGCCCATCAATGGTGGTGACCCGAATTCTCAGCAAGTGATGCCCGATGGTGCCACCGGTAACAGCCACCAAACCGGGTTCAAGGACAAATATTGGTACAAGGGCAAGGGCCACCTTGCCATAGACATGCGAAACGCCTATGGCATCACCTAGGATCAATGCCCCGAATACGGTGACAGGTACCAGAACCGAATCGATCAGAACCGCTCGGACTCGACGTATTAGTCGCGGGTAGAAGACTTGGGTCATGAATTAAGATGCATAACGAATGAAAGGGACTTCCCCGTCCCGAGGTAGCGGCGGAAGCCGCGTGCAGCGGTAGCTGCCATGATTAAGTTTCCACACCAAATCATTCGCTCGAAAGGGGAAGTCCATGGATATTGTCACCGTCGGCATCGATCTCGCCAAGAATGTATTCGCTTTGCATGGCGTTGACCAGAGTGGCAAAGCGGTTTTCATCAAGCCCAGGGTGGCTCGCAGCCAATTGCTGGAAATGGTTGCCCACCTGCCGCCCTGCCTGATCGGCATGGAAGCCTGTTCCGGCGCGCATTACTGGGCAAGGGAATTCAGCCGCTACGGCCACACCGTCAAACTGATGGCCCCCAAGTTCGTGGCCCCGTACCGGATGAGCGGCAAACGCGGCAAGAACGACGCGGCCGACGCTGCCGCCATCTGCGAAGCCGTTACCCGGCCCAACATGCGCTTCGTGCCGGTCAAGGATGTCGATCAACAAGCCATCCTCTGCCTGCACCGTACCCGGCAAGGCTTTGTCGAAGAGCGCACCGCGCTCTACAACCGCTTGCGCGGCCTGATCAGTGAATTCGGCATCGTCCTGCCGCAGAAAGTCGAACGCCTGCGCCGGGAAATCGGTGCCCATCTCGAAGCACTTCCCGGTTGGGCCAATCGCTGTGTCGGCGACCTGCTGGCTCACGCCGACCGGCTCAACGAACGCATCGAGGAATACGACAAAGCCATTGCCCAGGCTGCCCGCCAGGACGCCAGAAGCCGACAACTCATGCAACTCCCCGGCATCGGCCCGACCACGGCCAGCGCCCTGGTCGCCAGCCTGGGCGGCGGTCACGACTTCAAGAACGGTCGGCAACTCGCCGCCTGGGCCGGGCTCGTTCCCGGCCAATGCAGCAGTGGCGGCAAGGCCCGCTTGGGCAGGATCACCAAGGCGGGCGACGCCTACTTGCGCAGTCTGCTCGTCATGGGCGCCCGCGCCGTTCTCGCCGGACTGGGCGACAAGCAGGATCGCTTCAGTCGCTGGGCCAGAAATCTGGCCGAACGACGGGGCTACTGGAAAGCGGCGGTTGCCATCGCCGCCAAGAACCTGCGGCTCGCCTGGGCGGTATTGCACTACGGCGACGATTTCCGACGCATCGAAGAAACTGCCTGAACCACAAAATCGTCTGTAGGGAAAAACGGGAAAGGAATCACCGGCTGATCGCTGGCAGCCAAAGACCAGCGAAGCACTGCCAGCGTTGATGTGAAGCGGGTTGGACCCGCGCGGGGAGAGCCTGATTGTAAGCGCCCGGCGAACCCAGGTTGATTTCTGATTCAGGCGGCGGTTTCTGGCTTCCAGCGATGCGGCAGCAACTCGCCGATCCGACTGTTGGGCTGCGTCGGCAGGCGAGTCAAGATGTCTTTGAGATAGAGGAAGGGATCGTGGCCGTTGAGCTTGGCGGACTGGATCAGGCTCATGATGGCCGCCGCCCGTTTGCCGGCGCGCAGGCTGCCGGCGAATAGCCAGTTCTTCCGGCCCGTGGCAATCGGGCGGATGCGGTTCTCGATCCAGTTGTTGTCGATCGGCACCTGACCGTCGTCGGCGTAATGAACGAGCGCGGTCCAGCGTTTGAGGCTGTAATCGATCGCTTTGGCGGTCGATGATCCGTTGGGCACCTGCAATCGGTGCCGGGTCAGCCAGTCGTGGAATTCATCCAGAATCGGTTTGGCCTGCGCCTGACGGATTCGTCGCCGTTCGTCCGGGCTCAGTTCAGCAACTTCCCGCTCCACCTGGTAGAGCTTCTGAATGTAGGCCAGCGCCTGCTGGGCAATCTGGCTCTGGTTGTTGGCGTGCAGATCGAAGAATTTGCGGCGTGCATGCGCCATGCAGCCGGCTTCGGTCACGCCGTCGGCGATCAGCGCCTTGTAGCCTGCATAATCGTCGCAGACGAGTGTGCCGCGCCAGGTGCCGAGGAATTCCTGGGCATGCTTGCCGGCCCGGCTGTCGGCGAAATCGTAGATGACGGCCTTGATCGGTTCGAAGGCGCCGATGCTGTAGGACCACAGGTAGGCCCGATGCGTCTTGCCGGCGCCGGGGTCGAGCATCGCCACCGGTGTTTCGTCGGCATGCAGCACCGGGTAGCTCAGCATCTCGGCCTTCAGGGCATCGACCAGGGGTTGCAGGGTGATGCCCATCCGGCCGACCCACTCGGCCAGGGTCGATTGCGGGATCGGCAGACCGGCCCGGCCGAAGATCCCTTCCTGACGGTACAACGGCAGGTGATCTAGGTACTTGGCGATCAGCACATGGGCGAGCAGACCGGCGGTCGGAATGCCCTTGTCGATCACCTGGGCGGGCACCGGGGCCTGGATCAGCGTTTCACATTGCTTGCAGGCCCACTTGCCGCGGATGTGACGTTCGACCGTAAAGGTGCCGGGCGTGTAGTCCAGCTTCTCGGCGATATCTTCGCCGATGCGTTGCATCTGGCAGCCGCAGGTACAGGTGGTCGAGTCCGGTTCGTGGCGGATTTCGGTGCGCGGCAGTTCCGGCGGCAAGGGCTGGCGCTTGGCCTGGCCCTTCGGTTTCGATTCGGAAAGCTGCTCGAGTTCTTCGGTGATCGCCGCCATGTCGGCGGCGAGGGTTTCTTCAAACAGTTGCCCTTGTTCAACCGGCATGCGTTCGGCCTTGATGCCGAAGTAGTGGCGCTTGTAGTACGCGACTTCATGCGTCAGCTTGTCGATCTTGATCTTGCGCCAGTTGAGTTCGCGATCCTTGTGCGTGATGGCTGCCGCTTGCTGGCGTACCAGTTCGCGCAGTTCGTCGGCGGTCAGTTGATCGAGGTTGGCGGGCAAGGTCATGACCGACATCATGCCGCCAGCAAGACGAACTGACTATCGTGGACTTCCCCAATGGTGGACGGTCATAAAACCCGGATCACCCCGCCATCGGCCAGACGTTCCCACGGCAGGCCAAGCATCAGCGCATCGAATTGCCCCCGGGTCAGGGCGACGCGGCCATCGCCGGCGCGAAGCTGAAACCGCCCCTGGTTCAGACGACGGTTGGCCAGCCAGACGCCGTAGCCATCATGCACCAGCACCTTCAGACGGGTTCCGCGGCGGTTGGCAAAGAGATAGGCATGGTGTGGCTGCGCCTCGCCGAAGGTCCGCACGACCTGGGCCAGGACCGTTTCCGTTCCTGCCCGCATGTCGAGCGGCCGGGTCGACAGCCACAAGGCATCGACCCGGATCATCGCAGCCAGTCGATCAACCAGGCGGCACAATCGCCGGCGGCCTGGGCCGGCCAGTCGAGCTTGATCGCGGTGTTGCCCCGGCGGACTTCGATCCGGATATCTCCCAATGTCGGCATAGCCGGGGCCATCGGCAATTGCACGAAGGCCGGTGCCGGCGTCGCTTCGAGCACAGGCATCGCAACACGTCGTGTCGGCGGTTCGATACCGCGCTCACGCATCCAGCGCCGGACCTGATTGGCGTTAACGCCATTGGCCATGGCAATGCCGGCGACCGAGGCGCCAGGTTCACAGCACGCCTCAATCACCGCCAGCTTGAATTCCTCCGGGTGATGCCGCCTGCGCCGACTTGGCTTCTGGATTTCCATCGAAAGTGTCCACCATCGTCTTTAAGGGGACACGATCTTCGCGGTCTAACGCGTCAATTTACAGATGGGTTTGCCGGGCGCTTACGCCTGATTAGCTCCAGGAGAGGAAGTCACTCTCGGCTAACGAATGAGGCCCCCGCGCGCGTCTTTCATCAGGGTCCGGGCAAAAGCCCAACATGACCGGTTGTAGTACCGCAGTCCTTCACCTTCTCGCACCGACACGGCAGGGAATCGATGAATCGCAGGAAAACAGGATCAGGAATGAAACGATAAAAATTCAGAACGTCGCTTGCGGAAAACGGGGAAGCCCTTGTAGTTTTAGGTAAGGGGCGGCCCGCTTGCGGGACGTCCCAGCAGCCGAAGGCTGCGCTTTGACCGAAATGTTAGACCTCAGCTTCATTGATAAGCCCAAGAAGAAATTGGTCATCAGGTTGGTACGGTGCGACGCAGCCTTTTAGAAAGGCAAGCTTACCTTCCACCGACTGCTCGTGCCACCAGGTACTTTTTATGGTCTCTTTCAGACGTAATCGAACGGCAGCAAGGACAAAGGGATTTTTTGGAAGCGAGGCTCGCCACTCAAGATGGTTCTTGATGAGGTTGTCTTTCTTCTCGCCCTTATAGGATTGAAGAAGAGCTTCGTCGGCGCGCATCGCAAGCGCGTGGACATATGGGCTACCCCAGAGATCTTGGTCGCGTAGTTCGGTTTGAAACTTGGCATCCAAGATGAGCCGAGACAGCGCCAGAAGCTCTACTGGATCATCGATGGCAAAAAGTGGGGCGCGAGACATGGTGAGGTCTAACGTTTGAATTCACCGGACCTGCGCGGCTTTTCGCGCAGGTCCGGTGGAATGATGGGTTGGGCCTCGCGAAATTAGACGATGCATTGTTTGTTTCGGAGCCAAGTTTCAAACTGAGCAGTAACCGTCGGAGTCGGAAGATCCAATTTCCGCACAAGTCGCTTGATTCGATCACGACATGAGTTCGGATTGGCCGAAACCTGAATGGGTGGGCCTCCGTGACATGCCCGCCAACGCTGCAAGAAAGCGTGTTCGGCCCCGGGGGACTTGGAGAACTCAGCATCAAGCGTTGATACAAGGCGAAGAACAATGTCCCCGAAGCCGACAACACCGCGAAGGCTGATTTTTATCGGACTTCCCGCCGTGTGCCCATTGATAACCGGCACTTCCTTGAGTCCTACTTGCGCGGGTGTAAGCTGGTTATATGCTGCTTCTGCCGAAACAAAGTGATTTGATGTGCTACCGCCGGCGTGGACGAGGGAGTTTCTCGCCTCTTTGAAATAGCGATAGCAAACCAAGAGTTGCTCGATATGCAGGGGCGAGTTCTTCTTGTTCGTGGCAATAGCAGGATAGATCGCCCCAGCCATGATCGGCGAACCACCTTGCACTATCGAATTGACAGCATGGCGAAGACCCTTTGACGGGGCGCCGTTTGTAAATGTTGTTGGAAATTGCAGATGTTTCGATAGCGATGCGGTAGCGCCGAGTTCATTGAGGGTACCTTCGCACCAAGCTTCGTATAGGGAGCAAAACTCGAACAGTAGAAAGCGTGCAAATTCCTGCTGTTGATCCTCCCACGACGAATCAATGCAAGACCGGCGCAAATTGGCTCCTCGAATATCGCTCCCAGCGACAAAGCGCCCAGCCAATTCGCTATCGGTGGCAGCAGGAGATGCGGAGACATAGCCAGCCACTTGCCACCGGAGATTCCAGATTGCTGTGGCAGTGGGCCATACGAAATCAAATACCTCGGTCAATCGACGGGCAACTTGTTTCGATGTGAGTAGAAGTAGCTTCTCTTGCATATGCGCTCAGCCTAAGAGGTCCAACGAATGAAAGGGACTTCCCCGTCCCGAGGTAGCGGCGGAAGCCGCGTGCAGCGGTAGCTGCCATGATTAAGTTTCCACACCAAATCATTCGCTCGAAAGGGGAAGTCCATGGATATTGTCACCGTCGGCATCGATCTCGCCAAGAATGTATTCGCTTTGCATGGCGTTGACCAGAGTGGCAAAGCGGTTTTCATCAAGCCCAGGGTGGCTCGCAGCCAATTGCTGGAAATGGTTGCCCACCTGCCGCCCTGCCTGATCGGCATGGAAGCCTGTTCCGGCGCGCATTACTGGGCAAGGGAGTTCAGCCGCTTCGGCCACACCGTCAAACTGATGGCCCCGAAGTTCGTGGCGCCGT
Source organism: Azonexus sp. MM2026_4 (assembly GCF_055901855.1). Lineage (NCBI taxonomy): Bacteria > Pseudomonadati > Pseudomonadota > Betaproteobacteria > Rhodocyclales > Azonexaceae > Azonexus > Azonexus sp. MM2026_4. The sequence continues at coordinate 245,798 of NZ_CM148380.1, forward strand.
ACCGGATGAGCGGCAAACGCGGGAAGAACGACGCGGCCGACGCTGCCGCCATCTGCGAAGCCGTCACCCGGCCCAACATGCGCTTCGTGCCGGTCAAGGACGTCGATCAACAAGCCATCCTCTGCCTGCATCGTACCCGGCAAGGCTTTGTCGAAGAACGCACCGCGCTCTACAACCGCTTGCGCGGCCTGATCAGTGAATTCGGCATCGTCCTGCCGCAGAAAGTCGAACGCCTGCGCCGGGAAATCGGTGCCCATCTCGAAGCACTCCCCGGTTGGGCCAACCGTTGTGTCGGCGACCTGCTGGCTCACGCCGACCGCCTGAATGAACGCATCGAGGAATACGACAAAGCCATTGCCCAGGCTGCCCGCCAGGACGCCAGAAGCCGGCAACTCATGCAACTCCCCGGCATCGGCCCGACCACGGCCAGCGCCCTGGTTGCCAGCCTGGGCGGCGGCCACGACTTCAAGAACGGTCGGCAACTCGCCGCCTGGGCCGGGCTCGTTCCCGGCCAATGCAGCAGTGGCGGCAAGGCCCGCTTGGGCAGGATCACCAAGGCGGGCGACGCCTACCTGCGCAGTCTGCTCGTCATGGGCGCCCGCGCCGTTCTCGCCGGACTGGGCGACAAGCAGGATCGCTTCAGTCGCTGGGCCAGAAATCTGGTCGAACGACGGGGTTACTGGAAAGCAGCGGTTGCCATCGCCGCCAAGAACCTGCGGCTCGCCTGGGCGGTATTGCACTACGGCGACGATTTCCGACGCATCGAAGAGACTGCCTGAACCACAAAATCGTCTGCAGGGAAAAACGGGAAAGGAATCACCGGCTGATCGCTGGCAGCCAAAGACCAGCGAAGCACTGCCAGCGTTGATGTGAAGCGGGTTGGACCCGCGCGGGGAGAGCCTGATTACCTCCAGGAGAGGAAGTCACTCTCGGCTAACGAATGAGGCCCCCGCGCGCGTCTTTCATCAGGGTCCGGGCAAAAGCCCAACATGACCGGTTGTAGTACCGCAGTCCTTCACCTTCTCGCACCGACACGGCAGGAATGAATCGCAGGAAAACTGGATCAGGAATGAAACGATAAAACTTCAGAACGTCGCTTGCGCTTGCGGAAAACGGGGAAGCCCTTGTAGTAGAGCTAACCGGCGCTGCGCGGCATTATCGCGCAGCGTCCAGCGACCGAAGGGAGCGAGGTTGAGCGCCATGTTAGGCATTAACTAGAGGCGCCCAGTCAGGAAGACCAACAGTTTCGGCAATGACCATCGCCACTGCCGCTGCAAAACTATCTTCATCCTGAAACATGCCACAAAGGAGCTTTGCTTCTTCTGTAGAACCAAATGTAAAGGCAGACATGATTGCCCGAGCGACCGCTATGCTGTACTCGGAATCCTGAGTCAGTTCCCCGGAGAATTTGACCTTTCTTGAAATCCGGAATGCGAAATCGTTGAATGCAAATTCAAGCGAGTTTGTGGGTTTTCCGTTCTCTCTCACCAAATATTCAGATATGGGTGATAGGTCTGTTCCTGCAACCGCAGCTCTGGTTATAAAGAGAGCACCACCTTTGGATGAGTTAAGGCCAAGCTCGAAGCATTTTTTCGGGTTCTTCCGGTGAACTGAGCAATATGATGAGTGATGGTCGACAAAATCAAAATTGCACAGGTGTTCGAGTGTGATTGGTGCCTCAATCATAAATTCGAGGCAATGATTATTGTTGAAGTAGTGCTGATTATTGGCTGAGTCGAACCACCATGGACCATTTTTCAATGTTGGGTCATAAGGCTCAAGTTGGGAATCACGGTCTATATCGGTGATGAGGATTCGACATGCACTAATTTTGTAGGCAATGGACTCAACCCAGTAGTAACGCTTTCCTTCAATGAGGTCGTGGAACGAAAAGTCGAAACGGACGTTCCCATACCTGTATCCAGTAGACCAGTGATTTGGCGAAAGCCAACTCACCAGAATGCGTTGGTCATTTAGTTTTGATTCATCAAATACAAGGGACGGTCGGATTTCACCAGCCTCAATTATGCTGATGGCCGAGCCAATGTGACTTGTGTGGCTCACTGAGTCGAACCGAACACAATCAGGGTTAAATCCCTTTTCCGCAGGAACCCCAACTTTAAATTTTTTCCATTCGCTCATCTGATATGCCTAACTAGAGGTGTACATCAGTCAAAAATATCCATATCCGGCAGTTTATGGCCGCATGTGGATAGATGTTTCCATTACTGGATGCAACGGAGTATCTGTTACTGGGCATCGCTCACCACCCGCATATCGAGCTTCATCGATTTAATTGCCTTGAGCGGTAGCTGCCAGAGTTTGCGTTCCGGATGCCAGGTGCCGCCGGCTGCCTTGATGCGTTGGCGTAGTTCGGTTTCGCTGTAGGCGATGCGTACCCAGGCGGTTTTTTCGGGTTTGCGTGGGCGTTCTTCGACGAGCAGTTCGACGGTGGTGAGGCGCAGGTTGCGCTGTGGGTCGTGGCGGTAGCGGACGCAGAGCAGGGCATCGCCGTAGCGTTCGACGAGGCGTTTGGTGCCCGGTGCGCCAGGAGGGAGGCGCTTGATGGCGGCGCTGCTGATTCGATGACCGGCGGGCATGGGGTGGAGGCCGGGAAGAAGGAAGCGTCAGATTAATTGACGAGTGCATAGGGCGCAAGCGTCGCTGGCTGCCCGCGCTGAAATTGCTTTTCCTCGCCCGCCGGGAAGCGGATTCAGCTTGCCGGCACGACGCGGACGGGCCAGCCGAGGGCTTTGACCAGTTCGCGGCGGACACCGCCGAGGGTCTGGCCGGCCAGGCTGCAGGTGGTGCAGGCGCCGCTCAGGCGGAGGAAGATGCGGTCGCCGGTAATGTTGACCAGGGCGATGTCGCCGCCGTCGCGGCGGATGCCGGGGCGGATTTGTTCCAGCACGGCCAGGCAGGTGGCGCGCAGGGTTTCCGGGTCGGGCATGGTGCCGGCGGGCTGGGGCTGTTCTTCGTTCATGGTGCTTCCTCGGCAAAGGGGAGTCGGCGGCGGGGCGTCGTCAGACCAGTTCGTCTTCGGAGGCGATCAGCTTGTGCCGCTCGGGCGCGTTGCCCGGCCAGCCTTCCTGTTCCATCCGGTCGAAGCGGTCGGGCGAGCGGGTTTCGGCGCGCGCCCGGGCGCGGTCGACCCAGGACAGACCGCCGTAGACCAGCGCCAGGCTGACTTCGTTGAGCAGGTCGAGAACTTCGTGGCCGTGGTCGACGATGATCGGCTGGATGTTGGCGGCCATCAGTCGCTTGATCGACGAGGCGCCGATCGAGGCGGCGTAGACGGCGGCGCAGCCGGCAAGGAATTCGAGCTTGGCGACGACCTTGTCTTCGGGCGGTTTTTCCGGCGGATGCGGCGGGTAGTCTTCGGCCTGCGGGATGAACATGGTGGACACGCCTTGCTGGTCGCGCGGCAGGCCCTTGTCCTTGTTCTCGCCCTTCATGACGGCGGCGGCGAATTCGCCGACGCCGACCAGTTCGGCTTCGCCGGGCGAGACGTCGTAGATGACGAAGCGCTCGGCGGCGCCGAAATGGGTATTGACGTGTTCGTTGTCGGTGGATGCGAAAGCGATGCGCAACATGCTTGGTGCTCCGTGTCAGACGATGCAGGGGGCGGCCGGGCCGGCGGTTTCGAATTCACGCGCCGTGCCCTGCCAGTAGATGGAACGGTAAGCTGGGATTTCCCGTTGCCGGGCGAGCAGGAGGTTGGTGATCTCGAATATGGTCTGCCGGCTGCCGCGATAGCCGACCCAGACGCGGGCATGGCCGCCGACGTTGTCGTAGAGCGGGAAGCCGGCGCGCAGCAGGGGCAGGTCGAGGCGCGTCGCCAGTTCGGCGCCGTGCGAGTTGGCGACCAGCAGGCGGGCCTGGCCGGCAGCGGCGCCGTTTTCCAGTTCCTCGAGGTCGCCGACGATGACTTCCTCGGTCGGCAGGCTGGCAAGGCGCGGCGAGTTGGCGGAGGCGACGACGGTACCGAGGCGCATCCCGAGGTCGTGCAGGTAGCGGCCGAGGCTGCCCAGCAGGTCGCAGTCGCCGGCGATCGCCACCGCCACGTCGGCGAGGCTGAAGTGACAGTCGACCATGGCGTCCTGCAATTGGGCGCGCTGGCGGGCGATGGTCGAGGGTACCGCCCAGCCGGAAATCCGGCTCAGGGTCTGGATGAAGTTGTCGCAGTCGTGCAGTCCCATCAGCCCGTCGAAACGGTAATCTGGAACGCCGGTCTTCTCGTGCAGCAGGTCGGCGGCCTGGCCGAGCGAGGGGCCGATCACCAGCGTTGCCGCCGATTCGCCGAGGTGGCCGATGTCGTCGAGCGCGGTACCGCCGTAGGTGAGCGTCAGGTAGCCGGCGTCCACCAGGTGGCCGTCGAGCGAATCGGCGATGTCGGGCAGGGCGATGCAGGTCAGGCCGAAGGCGGCGATCCATTCCTTGATCGCCTCGATGTCGCCGGGCGTCAGCATCGACGAGGCGAGCAGGTTGACCTGGCGTGGCCGGCGCCCGGGGTGATGGCTGAACGGCACCAGGTGTTCGACCATCGCCCGCACCGCCAGCGCGAAACCGGTTTCCAGGCAGCCCAGCGTGTCGGTGGCGTTGCAGGGGACGACAGCCATCTCGCGCAGTTCCGGGTAGTCGCGGCGGAACAGTTTGAGGGTGCCGTCGATGTCGCTGCCCTGGGTTTCGGAGAGGCCGGTGGTGATCAGGCCGATGATTTCCGGCCGGTTCTTGTCGGCGATCGTGGTCAGCGCTTCGATGACGTTGCTGTCGGCGCCGAGCACGGTGGCGACGTGGTCCATCGCCGTCGTCTGGAGCGGGATCGGCTCGCGGAAGTGGCGCATGAAGAACAGCTTGTTGAACGAGGTGCAGCCGCGCGCGCCGTGTTCCAGCGGCATCGTCCGCGCCAGGCCGAGGAAGGCGAGCGAGGCGCCGACCGGCTGGCTGACCTTGAGCGGGTTGACCGAGAGCGGCTTGCCGGAGAGTCGGACCTTGGCCATCGTCTTCTCCTCAGGCGGCCAGCGCTTCGGCTTCGCGTGCCGCCTGCCACGGGGCGGGGCTGCGCACCTGCGCCCAGATCGGGCTGGCCAGCGCGCCGGCGACGCGCCGTCCGAGTTCGATCATGCCGTTGTAGCCGGCGTAGCCGATGTCGCGCACATGGTCGATGTCGAGGAAGGGAACGCGCGATTTGAGCGTCGGGTAGATGTAGCGGTCGCCGGCGAGCAGGATGTCGGCGCGCGTCTCGCGGAAGATGCGGAGCAGCGCGGTCTGGTCGTTGTCGCTGATCATGCGGGCGTCCGGGCCCATCAGTTCGCGGATGCGTTCCTTGTCTTCCGCGGTCGATTTCTCGGTGCCGGTGGCGACCACGGTCATGCCCATTTCCTGCATCGCCGAGACGAAGGACCAGGATTTGTAGCCGCCGGTGAAGATCAGCACCCGCTTGCCGGCCAGCTGGTCGCGCAGGCGCGTGATTTCGGCCTTGACGCGGGCTTCCTCGCGGGCGATCAGGGCTTCGGTGCGGGCGCTCAGGTCGGCGTCGCCGAGCAGCCGGGCGAAGCCGCGCAGCGCTTCGGAGGTGTCGGCAACGCCGTAGAAGCTGCCTTCGAAGAAGGGCGCGCCGTACTTTTCCTGCATCTGCCGGGCGACCGCCAGCATGGCCTTGGAGCAGACGACCATGTTGGCTTCGGCGCGGTGCATGGTCTGGATTTCGCGAAAGCGCGAATCGCCGGACAGCGTGCACAAAATGCGCAGGCCCAGCTCGTCGAACAGTGGCGCGACGTTCCAGAATTCGCCGCCGACGTTCCATTCGCCGATCAGATTGATGTCGTGCGTGACGATGCCGGGGCGCTGCGCCGCCGGGCTGACCGGCGCCGGCTCGCGGCTGCCGATGACGTGGCGGACGAGGACGTCGCCGGCGATCTTGTTGCCGAGGTTCTTGTTGCCGTAGAAGCCGGCGCAATCGACCGGTACCACCGGCGTGCCCCAGCGCTCGGCGGCCGCCTTGCAGGTGGCGGCGACGTCGTCGCCGTGCATCGCCGGGACGCAGGTGGTGTAGACGAAGACCGCCGCCGGGCGGTGGCTGTCGATGGCCTGCTTGATCGAGTGGAAGAGGCGCTTTTCGCCGCGCCCCATGATCACGTCGACGTCGGTCAGGTCGGTGGTCATGCCGACCCGGTACAGGTTGGGGCCGCTCGAGCGGGTGCCGCGCGTGTCCCACGAGCTGCCGGCGCAGCCGATCGGCCCATGCACGATGTGCGCCGCGTCGGCGATCGGCAGCAGCGCGTTACGCGCGCCGTCGAAGGCGCAACCGCCTTGCGTGGCGCCCGGCGTGGGACGGGCGCAGCCGGACTTGGCCTGGTTGTTGTGGCTGCAGGCCGGTTCGTTCTGCAGGGCCTGGATCTCGGTCGGTGTCATTGTCGTTCTCCGTTGAAGCTGGGGTGAGCACTTCATCGCAAGCCCTGTGCCATGGCCGGTCGGGCGACGCGGATCGCCGGCTGGTGAGGGTTTTGGCGGGCTGGCGCCGGTCGGCGGGAGCGTCGCCGGCGTACTTTTGCGAACTTTCCGGAAATCCGTTGACCTGGCGGTACGTTTTACCCGGATGTCCAAGCGGTTCAGCGGTAGTCGCGGTAGTTCAGCTTGTATTCCGCCATGCGCAGGCCGAGGATGCGGCGCGTCAGGCCGAGGGCGCGGGCGGCGTCGGTCATGTTGCCGCGACTGGCTTTCATGGTGTCGACGATCATCTCGTATTCGGCGGTGGCGAGCCGGGCGTCGAGCGTGCCCTTGGCGGAGATTTCCGAGACCACCGGCGTCTGCAGCGAAGGGGGCAGGTGGCAGGCTTCGATTTCATTGCCTTCGGCGAGGATCACCGCGCGCTCGATGACGTTTTCCAGTTCGCGCACGTTGCCTGGCCAGTGGTAGGTCATCAGCAGGTTGACGGCGGTGGTGGCGATGCCGCGCACGTCGATGCCCATGTCGGCGACGAAGCGGTTGACGAAGGCGCGGGCGAGGGCGGCGATGTCGTTGCCGCGTTCGCGCAGCGGCGGGATGGTGATCGGGAAGACGTTGAGGCGGTAGTAGAGGTCTTCGCGGAAACTGCCTTGGGCGACCATGTCGAGGAGGTCGCGGTTGGTGGCGGCGAGGATGCGGATATCGACCTGGATGGTGGTGTTGCCGCCGACCCGCTCGAAGGATTTTTCCTGCAGGACGCGCAATAGCTTGGCCTGCATGGGGAGCGACAGTTCGCCGACTTCGTCGAGGAAGATGGTGCCGCCGTCGGCTTCTTCGAAACGGCCGCGGCGCTGGTTGGTGGCGCCGGTGAAGGAACCGCGCTCGTGACCGAAGAGTTCGCTCTCGATCACCGATTCGGGCAGCGCGGCGCAGTTGAACTTGACGAAGGGGCCGTCGGCGTTCGGGCTGCTGTAGTGGATGGCGCTGGCCACCAGTTCCTTGCCGACGCCGCTTTCGCCGAGGATGAGGACGGTGGTCTTGGAGCGGATGACCTTTTCGATCAGCGCGTAGACTTCCTGCATCGGCTTCGAGTTGCCGATGATGTTGGCCGGCCGGAAGCGTTCTTCGATCTGGTTGCGCAGGCGGCGGTTCTCGTCTTCCAGCGCCTGACGCCGGACCGAGCCGACGAGGTGCAGTTCGACCGCCTGCGCCGTGCTCTGGGCGAGGATGGAGAGGATTTCGACGTCGAGCTTGAGCAGGGCGCGGTTGTCGTAGATGCGCTCGGCGCAGATGGTGCCGAGGATGCGGTTGCCGCGCAGGATGGGAACGCAGAGGAAGGAGAGCGCCTTGCGCGTCGCCTTCTGGCCCGGCAGCGGCAGCGTTTCGTGGCGGGGAATGACCACCGGCTGGCGGTCGCCGACGACCTGGGTGATGACGTCGGCCATCTCCCGGTTCTGCTGCTCGGCTTCCGGCGCTGTCATGCCGCAGCACTCATGGACGAAGACCTGGCCGCTGTCCGCTTCGTAGAGGCTGACGCTGCCGCGTACCACCTTGAGGTGGCGTTGCATCAGGTGCAGCAGGATTTGCAGGATGTTGCTCAGTTCGCCGGTTTCGGTCGCGATCCGGCTCATTTCGTAGAGCAGCGGCAGGAAGTCGGTGCGACACTCGCCGAAGCCGCATTCGCAGTAGCGGTCGGCGCTTTCGCGCAGGCCGGGATCGCCGCCGAGGGCGGCGAAAGCGTGCACGCTGGCCGACTGGCCGGTCTGGGCGGTGGTGGGCATGGGCAAGGCTCCGTTCAATGGGTGACGAGACCGGCGCTCGACTCGAACAGGCTCGCGGCATGCGGCGCGTGGTTGCGTTCGCGCTGCGGCAGCAAGGGGGCCTGCAGGATTTCCTCCATCCAGTGACGGACCCGGTCGACATCGGCGTCGACCGCCGGAATGAAGGATTCGGCGCGGAAGTTGGCGAGCACGGCGGGATCGTCGAGGCTGATGAAGGCGCGGCGGATTTCCTCGCGTAGCGCGGTGTCGAGGCCGCTGCGGAAGGTCCACATGTATTCCGGGATCGGCCGCGACGCGGCGAGGATGCGCAGCGCGCCGCCGTCGATCCGGCCTTCCGCGACCAGGCGCTGCAGGATCGGCAGCGACAGCGTGCCGGCCACCGCCCGCCGCGCCACGACGGCGGCGGCCACGGCATCGTGCGTGCCGAGGACGGCGCGCCGGTAGTCGCGGTCGAGGCGCAGGCCGGCGCCCAGCATCATGTGGCGCGGTACCCAGGTGGCCGAGGTTGAGGCGAGGTCGCCCATCGCCAGTTCGTGACCGCGCAGTTCTTCGAGGCAGGTGATCGGGCTGTCGATGGCGGTGATGATGGCGGCCTTGAAGGTCGGCCCGGTGTCGCCGCCGTGGTTGGGGCGGACGAAGGGCATGATCTTGCTGCAGCGGCTCTGCAGTACATAGGTCACCGGCCCGAGGTAGGCGAGGTCGAGGTCGCCCCGGCGCAGCGCTTCGCCGGTCGCCACGTAGCTGCTGCCGACAACCAGTTCGACGCGCCGGCCGAGGCGGTGTTGCAGGTAGGCGCGCAGGGGCTCGTTGTTGCGTTCGACAACCGCCTTCGATTCGCCGGGGAGGAGGCCACAGGTCAGGGATTTCATGGTCCTCGACAACGCAAGCTTCGTTCCATCCGCGCCAACCCGCGTTTTGCCGTTCAAGCGGGCCTGCTTACGGCCGCCGGCTGTACGTTCGCGAACGCCGGGCGGGGCCGTGTGTACCCTTTGGTGCGTTCGCTGCCGCTGGCGGCCGGGTTTTTGCTGGCCCGCCTCTTGCACCGTGCCACTTCCCATTTCCTCCGGCATGGAGTCCCGATGTCATTGGCCGATTCATCCGCGCCGTCACGCGCCAGCTCGAACGTGGTCGGCCTGGAACCTTCCCCGTTCGCCAGGCACCTGGAACCGGCGATGCGTTGCAAGCTGAAGGCGATCTTTGCCCACTGGAACGATAGCGAGAGCGGCGAGGCGCTGCTGCGCGAAATCATCGACGCGGCGCCCGATACGCTGGGCGCGCGGATCGTCGCCTATCGTTTCCATTTCTACCGGCGTCGCTCGCGCGAGGCGGCTCACTGGGCGCTGGCCTGCCTGGATTGGCTGTCAACGCGGCTCGGACTGCCCGCCGACTGGCGCGAGGTGCATCCCGGAATGGCCGATTTTGCGCCCTGGCACGCCTATGCGCGCTGCTGGCTGCAGGCGCTGACGGCGTATGCCTACCACCTGGCGCGGCTCGGCGAGGAGGAAGCGGCGTTGGTGGTGCTGGCCAAGGTCGCGCAACTCGATCCCGGGCGGCGGCTCGGCGCGGCCCGTTTGCGGCGGGTATTTGCCGGCCCGCGCGGGGATGACGGCATGGCTTTCGACCAGGACTGGGAAAACTGGCGCTCGCCGGCCACCTGGAATGCGCGTCAGGCTTGATCCAGGGTCTGCTGCAGGACTTCGAGCGCCTGCGCTACCGGGGTGCGGCGATCTTCGGCGCCTTCGGCGGGCGGCGGCGTGCGCGCCAGCCAGGCGTGCGCCTGGGTCAGGATGTGCCGCGCTTCCTGTTCGGCCTGCGCGGTCAGCGCCGGGCTGCCGAGCCGGCGCGCGCCGGCCAGGCGGTTGATGGCGTTCTGGATGCCGCGTGTCTTCATTTGCGGAAGGCCTTGTGGTCGAGTTTGTACTTGGCCATGCGCAGGCCGAGAATGCGCCGGGTCAGCCCGAGTTGGGCGGCGGTTTCGGTCATGTTGCCGTGGTGCAGCTTGAGCGCCTCGACGATCATTTCGTATTCGATGGCGTTGAGGCGCGCTTCCAGCCCGCCTTCCGAACTGACTTCGGCGACCACCGGCGCCTGCAGCGAGGGCGGCAGGTTGTAGCCGTGGATGACGCCATCCTCGCAGAGCAGGACGGCGCGCTCGATGACGTTTTCCAGTTCGCGGACGTTGCCGGGCCAGTGGTAGCTCATCAGCATGTTGATCGCCGGCGTCGAGATGCGATGGACGTCGATGCCGGTTTCGGCCGAGAACTTCGAGACGAAGGTGTCGGCCAGGGCGATGATGTCGTTGCCGCGCTCGCGTAGTGGCGGGATGGTGATCGGGAAGACGTTGAGGCGGTAGTAGAGGTCCTCGCGGAAGCCACCGCTTTCGACCATGTCGAGGAGCTTGCGGTTGGTGGCGGCGAGGATGCGGATATCGACCTGGATGGTGGTGTTGCCGCCGACCCGCTCGAAGGATTTTTCCTGCAGGACGCGCAACAGCTTGGCCTGCATGGGGAGCGACAGTTCGCCGACTTCGTCGAGGAAGATGGTGCCGCCGTCCGCTTCCTCGAAGCGGCCGCGGCGCTGGCTGGTGGCGCCGGTGAAGGAGCCGCGCTCGTGACCGAAGAGTTCGCTTTCGATCACCGATTCGGGCAGCGCGGCGCAGTTGAACTTGACGAAGGGGCCGCCGGCGTTCGGGCTGTTGGCATGGATGGCGCCGGCGACAAGTTCCTTGCCGACGCCGCTTTCGCCGAGGATGAGGACGGTGGTCTTGGAGCGGGTGACCTTCTCGATCAGCCCATAGACTTCATGCATCGGCTTCGAGTTGCCGATGATGTTGGCCGGCTTGAAGCGCGATTTGAGCGCCAGCTTGAGCCGCCGGTTCTCGTTTTCCAGGGCGACGTTCTGGATGTTCTCGAGCAGGTAGAGTTCGATCGTCTGGGCGGTAGTCGCGGCCAGGATGGAGAGGATCTCGCTGTCGAGGTTGAGCAGCGCCCGGTTGTCGTAGATGCGCTCGGCGCTGATCGTGCCCATCACCTTGCGGCCGCGCATGATCGGCACGCAGAGGAAGGAGACTTCCTTGTCGGCGGCGTGCGGCCGGCTGCCGGTGCGGTCGAGGAAGCCGGGTTCCTCGCTGATCTTGGGGACGATGATCGCCCGCCCGCTCTCGACGACGCGGCCGACGATGCCTTCGCCGAGATGGTAGATGCCGCGGCTGGCTTCTTCGTCGGTCAGCCCGAAACTCTGGTGCACGTAGATCTTGCCCGAGCCGGGTTCGAACAGCGTGACCATGCCCCGCACCACCTTCATGTGGCGGCGCATCAGGCGCAGCAGGACGCTCAGGATATCGGTCAGGTCACCGGACTCGGTGGCCAGGCTGCTCAATTCGTAGAGCAGCGGCAGCAGATCGGTCCGGCATTCGCCGAGATCGAACTCGCACAGGTGTGGCTGGCTGCGTTCTTCGCGGATCACCGGTAGGAGGTTAGGCGCGCTGTCTTCCAGAGGGCGGTCGTTCATCAGCATTCGCGCGTACTCCGTTTCGCCGGCGACGGATTGGACGGGTAAGGCGGGCGGTAATCACCGGCATGGCGCAACAGATAGCGGAAACTGGTTGGCGCGCCGCCGCGCTGCAGGTGTCCGAACAGCGCGCCCAGCGTCAACTGGCACTCGATCTCGACCGAGCGGTAAAGAGCGATCAGGCGCCGGCCGTTTTCCGTCAATACGCTGCTGCCGCCGCAACGACCGCCGACGGTGCGGGTCACCAGCGGGCAACCGGCGAGCTGGTTCATCTGCCGAATGGCATCCCAGGCCGCCTTGTAGGACATCGGCAAGGCGCGCGATGCACCGCTCAGGCTGCCTTCGTTCTCGATCGCTTCCAGCAGGCGGATGCGCGGCTCGTTGAGCAGCTCGCCAATTTCCGTCTTGAAGGTGATGCAACTGCGCAGATGTATCTCGCAAAAATCCGGCATGGCGTTCTCTGGGATGGGATAGGTATGCATTATATCTTTTACTATATAACGCAACCAGGCTGCTGCCTCGCATCGCAGGTGCAGCGCGAAACAGCTTCGGCGTTACCGCATCATCAACGCAAGAGTGATGCCAGCAGAAACCGGGCGCGAAGCTGCGCTGATCGGCAAATAGCAGCCGATCGATGTACGACTTTGTTCGTTCAAGGGGGGATGTTGACGTTTTCGTACAGCGCGGGTGTCGCCCTGATGCTGCTGCAGATGGCGGCGCTCGGGGGGGCTAGCTGTCTCGGGACGGAGGGCGGAGCAAGGGGACGCTCGCTCGTTTGTTTCACGGGGTGGGGCTTGGGGCGGTGTCGACAGTCTATTTCACTGTGCTTTGTACCCTGCCTTTGTACCCTTTTCTCGCCAAGTTGCCCGATCGATCAATGCAATCAGTCACTTGGGAATAAATTGGCGGAGTGGACGGGGGCTCTTCAGTCGAGGCGTTATTCCGTTTAAATTCATTCACTTGCGTCGCAACTGTGGCCTTCAGCTTGTACCTTGTTTGTACCCAGCCGTTACGCTGCATCTACGAGAAATCTACCACAGATCGCCGGTTTTGTTTCCTCTCGCCTTGATGCCTGGTCGAAAAGAAGGGGGAGGCGGTGGAAGTCTGCTGTGAGTTTGGTGCCACGTTGTCCAGCATTGCCTAGCCAACGGCCTCAATGCCAACTTAATTTGATGCTGGTTGCCGGATTGCGGACAAATCTAATTCGACCGGGGTGTGTTTTTTCTCCAGTTGTCTCGCTTGGGAACCGCGCCAGTTCTCTGCTTGATCTCGTTTCTTCTCCCCGAGATAGGTCCGCGCGTATTTGATACTTGAATCAATTTCTTATGTCGCTCCTCGCTAAACATCTCGCGAATGATGCGGATGTATTAGTCAAATGGGGTACTTCCCGTGTTGACGGTGTTGGATGGAGAGAGCGGCATGGTAGCGGTGGTGACGGGAGCAGGGCTTGGACTGGCAAGCGGGTCGGCGGCGGTATTGGGCGAGGCCGGAAGACTGGGAGAAGCCTCGACGGGGAGAGGGGGGGAGGCGGTCTATGTGAACGCTACCACCGGAGCGCTTGTCGTTCAGCACGAAGATGAACTTCTCGTCGGCAGAGGGCCTGATATTGGTGTGGTTCGCACCTACAACAGCAACGCCACTTTCGACTTCGACAACAACGATTCCTGGCAACTGTCGCTGTACCGGAAAATCGGAAACCTTACGGGAACATTGAATACGGCAGGCAGTACTGTTGTCCGTACTGCTGCCGACGGAGCGCGACTGACCTACTCCTATGACGCGGCTTTAGGGAGTTACATCAACAAGGAAGGCTCCGGAACCTACGACACGCTTGTCTACAACAGCACCAGCAAGCTTTGGACGTGGACGGACGGCGATAGCCAGATCAAGGAGACATACGCTGCAAGCCCGACCGCTGGAGAATGGCGCATCACTGGTTTGGTCGATCTTGATGCAAACGCTCTTTCTTACGCCTATGACGCCAACGGCCTCATTACACAAATTACTGATGCTAATGGCGAGGTCACCAAACTCACCTATGACAGCGCCAAGCGTCTGCAAAACATTCAGGTGCTGACTTCCGGGAGCGTTACGACCACCCGTATCCGTTATACCTATGACAGCGCAGGGCGGCTTGCCAGCGTCGTGACCGATTTGACCCCCGCTGATGGGAGTATTAGCGATGGTAAGGTTTATACCACCAGCTACACCTATGACGGCAGCAGCAAGCGTATCGCCTCCATCGTCAACAGCGATGGCACTCGGGTCAGCTTTACCTATGATGCGAATGGAAGGGTCAAGACGGTTGTCGACGGTGCCGGGCAGGTAAGCTCCTTTGCTTATGGCTCGGGAAATACGACGGTTACGGATCCGTTGGGCCGGGTTAGCACGCTGACTTATGATGTGGCGGGCAATCTGACTCGCCTGCAAGGTCCGACGGGTAGTGCTCAGGATATTCGCTATGCTTACAATGCCAACGGCGACCTGACCCAACTCACCGATAGCCGGGGTGGCAAGACGGTCTCGTCTTATGACGCCAACGGGAATTTGATTCGTCAGCAGGATGCTGCCGGCAATGTTGTCGAATACAGCTATAACACCGCTAATCAGCTTATCAAGAAGACGGTTTATGCGGTTCCCGATCCCGACGGTAGTGGCACGGCTCAGGCCGGGGGGGCTCAGGTCACTCATTACGTGCGTGACGCCAAGCAGCATCTGCGTTTTACGGTAAGTCCGGAAGGGCGAATCAGCGAGTATCGATATAACGCTTCCGGTCAAACTGTTTCCGTCTTGGTTTACTCGGCGAACACCTTCGCAGTTAGTACTACTTCCCCGACCGAAACCAATCTCGTTGCCTGGGTGGCGGCACAGGACAAAACGAAGGTACAGCGTACCGATAGCGCATACGACGCACGCGGGCAGATCACCTCGGTGACGCGTTATTCGAGGACGGATGCTGCCGGTCTTGGCGTGGCTGACGGAAATGAAGCCACGACGCGCTATGTGTATGACAGCGCCGGACGTCTGCTGCAACAGATCGACCCGCGTGGGGTTGCGACGACGGGGGTTGCGAACGATTACCTTACCGCCTATGCCCATGATGGTCTTGGACGAACCATCAGCGTCACCTCCAGAGATGCAGCCGGTAACGATACGCGGCGTAGTAGCACGGTCTTCAACGATGCGCTGAACCGGATTGAATTCACCCTTGCCAATGGTTTGAAGCGGATTTCAACGTATGACGGGCGCGGGTTGCTAGCGAGCCAGATTGAACAGGATGGGGCGAGCATCCTTTCCACTCAACTCTATCAGTACGATGCTGCCGGTCGTTTGCGGGTCGTGGTCGATCCCAATGGCAACAAGACCTACACCATTTACGATGATGCTGATCGGGTTGCTGCGACCGTCAATGCAACGGGTTCCCTGACGGAGTACTTCTACAATGCGAGTGGCAGTGTAATCAAGAGTCGGACCTATGCCACTGCGGTCACGGCCAATCTCACGACTCTGTTCGCGCCAGATGCTCAAGGGCGTATCCCCGATGTTAAATTGAACAGCTTGCGTCCTGCGGAAAGTGCAAGTGACCAAGTCGAGCGGAGGATTTACGACGCTGCTGGTCGTTTGCGTTTTGTCATCGATGCACGGAGTATCGTGACCGAGACCCGATATGATGGGGCAGGCCGAATTCTCAGTTCGGCCACCTATGCACTGGCAATGAACAATGCAGCCGGGCTTGATGGACTTGGGCGCGAAGCCCGCCCCGAAGACATCTTGCTTCTCGATACGGCTCCTGCTGGGACGCAAATCGGCCTGCAGCGCTATACCAGCGCCGACCGCATTACGCGTTACTTTTACGATGCTGACGGAAATCTGGTCGGTACGCTGGATGGTGAAGGTTATCTCACCGAATATCGGTACGATGCGAGCGGGCGGCAGGTACAGACGCTGCGCTATGCGGCCCCAACTGCCGTTGCAGACAGAGCTGCCGGTACGCTAGTCAAACTGCTCTCGAGCGCGAATACCATACCAGCACAGAATATCGCTAGCTATGCTTGGTTCAACGGCTTGGGACAGCTAGTGGGTGAGCTAGATGGCGAGGGCTATTACACGGCTTACCAGTATGATCGTGCCGGCAATCTCACCAGAACCACTCGTTATGCCAATCGTTTGGTTGGTACAGCAGTTTCCAGCGTTCTACCCAGCGTCACCGGGATCGTTCCCGGCAGCGTACCGAGTGGCGGTTATGTACTGACGAGCGCCCAGGATCAGGCAGTTCAGAGAACTTGGACCGCTTTCAATCAGGTCGAGACCGAAACTTCGGTTGATGGAACGCTGACACGTTACGCCTACGACAGCGTCGGAAATCTGCTCAGTACAGTTAGCGCCGCCGGTGCGGCAGACAGCCGTACACTTGCCTATCGCTACGACAAGCAAGGACGTCTGATTCAAGCCCTTTCCGCAGTCGGAGCAAAAGCGCTTGCGGCGCTTGGCGCCAGTCCAAGCAGCGCGCAGATTGAAGCAATCTGGGTCGCTTATGGTGTGACCCATAGCTATGATGCAGCGGGTCGGCGAACACGAAGTGTCGATGCCAACGGAAACACGACCTTATTCTTTTACGACACGGCCAATCGCTTGACCTATACGGTGATGCGGGTGCGAAATCCCGCGAATTCCGCCGAATGGGTAGGTGAGGTCAATGCGCGTGTCTATAACGCGCTGGGGCAGGTGGCGACCGAAATCGCCTATGCCAACCGTATCGCAGCCGGCAAGCTGGCAGGATTGACCGGCGGTGCCGATGCTGCGGTCAAGGCGGCGGGGGTAATCGTCGCCGATAGTTCCAAAGACGCCCGTTCAGACTACGCCTATCACCT
Organism: Azonexus sp. MM2026_4; assembly: GCF_055901855.1. Taxonomy (NCBI): domain Bacteria; kingdom Pseudomonadati; phylum Pseudomonadota; class Betaproteobacteria; order Rhodocyclales; family Azonexaceae; genus Azonexus; species Azonexus sp. MM2026_4. Next base: position 262,407 of record NZ_CM148380.1, read on the forward strand.
GACGGGAGAGCGTTACCGGACGATCACCAAGCTCAATGCCTCTGAAAGCGCCGTCAGCTACGATTTCATCAATGCATTTGGCGAACGATACGCTTATCGCACCACCGTTGACGGGGCGCGTTCTCGCCAGGCCGAGTTCGTTTTCGACCGGCGCGGTCTGGTCACGCAATATCGCAAGGACGTTGTCTGGACCTCCAATCCGGCCGCCACTGCTGTAGTCGAGTACACAACCTATGACGCTTTTGGGCGTGTTGTCAGCACGACGGACGGCAACGGTATCGTTGCGAAGACCACCTACGACAAGTTGGGGCGAGTGATCCAGAGTGTTGGGGCGTCCGGTAGCCTCAACCTGACCAGCAAGGCTGCATACGATGCCTTCGGTCGCGTACTGACGCAGACCGATGCGCTCAATCAGACGACGACCTACACCTATGCGATAGATTCGGCTAACGGCAGGACCACATTGTCCGTCAGCAGTCCGGAAGGTGTTACGACCCGCAGCGTTACGGACCGCTACGGCCAGACCGTGGTCATCGTCGACGGGCTCGGCAACGAGACTCGCTATGCTTACGACCCTGATGGGCATCTGACGGCAACGACGCGTTGGGACAAGGCGGCGAATCTCGAAACCACCGTCGAAAGCAATACCTACGATGCCATGGGCCAGCGTTTGCGGACGACCGATGGCACAGGCCGGGTCGTGGCCTACAGCTACGATGCCGCCGGCAGATTGCTGACCCGCACTGTCGATCCCGACGGGCTTGCGCTCGCCAGCACCTATACCTATGACGCGCTGGGGCGTGCCGTCGATGTCAAGGATGCCACGGGCACGATCACGCGGACCAGCTACGACCTTGCCGGTCGTGCCATAGAAGTGGCGGTCGACCCCGCCGGGCTGAATCTGCGCACGCAATACGTCTATGATTTGGCTGGCAACACGGTTCGCCTGATCGAAGGCGTGGGTACCCCGGAGGTACGGACGACGCTCCATGCCTACGACAGCCTCAACCGGCGTATTTCGACGACGCTGGATTCCGGCGGACTCAACCTCGTCACTACTTACGCCTACGACAAGAACGACAACCTCGTGACCCGAGTCGAGGCTGCGGGGACCGCCGCCCAGCGGCTGACTCGCTACAGCTTCGATGCCGACAATCGCCTTGTCTATACGGTGGATGCGCTCGGTGCGGTAAGCAAGGCGGATTACGATGCGGCCGGCCGCTTGTTGCAGACTACTGCCTACGCCAAAGTCATCTCGCTCAGCGGGCTGGCAAACGCGCCGACGACTGCTGCCATTGCTGCCCTTGTTACCAGCGATACCGCCCAGGATCGAGTTACCCGCCACGTTTACGACAAGGATGGCCGCGAGCGCTTCAGCATCGACGCCACGGGGGGTGTTACCGAACAGCAATACGACGTTGCCGGGCGGGTGATCAAGCGCATTGCCTACGCCAGCACGCTGCGGGGAAGCTTGGCCGCTGGGAGCGCACCGGCGATTGTCTCCTCGGCTCCCGCCAGTGGTGCCTACATCCTTGTCAGTTCGCAGGATCGCAGCACCGCCTATGCGTACGATGCCGCAGGCAAGCTGGTCAGGGTTATTGATGCCATTGGCACAACTGAGTCCTACGCTTACGATGCAGCAGGGCGCAAGATTAGTTTCACGAACGCCAACGGCGATACCTGGCGTTATGTTTACGATGCCGCAGGGCGTTTGAGCGATGAGTACAGCCCGCCTGTGCCGGTAACCCGTCTGCAATGGGTTGCTGGCAAGGCGCAGGCGGTGACCAAGAGCGAATCGATACGGACCCGCTATACCTACGATGGCGTAGGCAATGTATTGACCCGCAGCGAAGCCTATGGGGCGGCGGAGCAGCGTACCACCACCTATGGCTACGACGCAGCAGGTCGCCAGACTTCTGTCACGCATCCGGCGGTCGCTGTTTATGACGCCGCTCTGGATACGCCATTGACCAACGGGATTGGCGAAGGCAGCGTATCGCGCACGGAGAGTACGCGCGTGCTCAAGACGCAGACCGTCTACGATGCTCTGGGCAGGGCCACGGTCAATTGTGACGCCGGGGGCGCCTACAGCTACAAGGTCTACGACGATGCCGGGCGGGTAGTCTACGAAATTGACACCGCGCGTTATCTGACCGCTTATACCTACGATGCCCTCGGCAACCGTTTGACGACGACGCGTCATGCCCAGGCACTCAGTTTCGGTAGTCATCCGCAAGCGTTTACCGAGGCCGAGGTCAAAGGATTGATCGTCACAAGTGCAGAGGATCGCACCCTGACGTCGATCTACGACGTGCTCGGTCGTCTCGTCGAGACCCGCCAGCCGGCCGTATACAGCCACGACTCGAGTGCCGCTTCCGGAAAGCAGTATTTCACGGCCAGTCCCACGACGCGCACGACGTATGACGCATTCGGGCAGGCCATCCGCCAGTCGAGCCTCAAGAATCCGCTCACCGCGACCTGGATCGACACCTACTACTATTTTGATGCGCGAGGAAACAAGACGGCAGAAATCGATGCCCTTGGTTACCTGACAAGCTACAAGTACGATACCGCCGGCAATCTGGTCGAGCAGGTCGAGTATGCCAAGGCGCTGACGGCCGGTAGCTGGAGCACAAGCCAGCGGGGTACGCCGGTTGCGACGACGCCGGCAACGGTGAAACCTGCCGCACCCGCAACAGCAGAAAGCGAAATCGGATTCGACCGCATCACCCGCTATGCCTACGATGCTCTCGGTCGTAAGACGACGGAAACAAAAGTGGGCGTCCAGTACGCGGCTCCCACGAGCGGCGCCGCGGCGAACAATCTGTACGGCGACCTCATTACGCGTTATGGATACGACGCGGTCGGTCGCTTGACCAGTAGCACCGACGCTACGGGAGCCACGACCCGGACCTACTACGACGCCCTCGGGCGGACGCTTGCCGTTGCCGAACCGGGCCGTACCACCAGTGGCGGCGCCGTCGCAGCCCTGCCGCCGATCACGGTGGCGCCGCAGTACCTGGATATCGGTCCGCTCGAAAGTGTGGTAACCGGAATAAAGACCGGAAGTGAGGGCGGGTATGAAAGCTCGACGACGAGCCGCAGAATGGATCTGTCGTGGAGTGATCTGAGTGTCTGGGGCTCGGGAAGCGCACGGGTTGTCGTTAGTTATACGAGTAGCTTTGGAGTTAAAACCAGCCTTACGCAAAACCTCAGTCAAGCCGAAGCTGCGCATGGAACCACGGTGGTTTTTGGAGGTTCGACTAGCGGTCTTCTTGCCGTTGGCGTAGCAAGCGTCAATAGCGTCCAGTTGCAGAAATTCATCAACGGTAGCTGGGTCAGCGTGATCGACAGCACGGCGGATACGGCGCGCGACAGCATCATGGTCTGGGAACGGCCGGCGGTCGAGGGGACGCAAGTGGTCCTGCGCTACCGGGCGCAGGGCAGCACCGGGGCGTGGAGCACGGCGACGGTCAATACGCTGGGCGACCGCTGCTGGGTCGATCTGAGCGCCTTGCCGGCCGATCGTTACGAGTATGTGCTGAGCTATACCCGGCCAGGTGAGAGCAAAGCCTACGCCGAGGGCAGCGGCGTGATCGCGGTGGCGCGCGGGGCAAGCACGAACAGCAGCAATGTCGTTGCCGAGGTCGTCTCGCCTTATCTGGACATCGGCCCGCTGGAGAGCGTGGTAAACACCATTACGGCGAGTGAGTCGGGTTACGAGGGAGCGACCGCCAGTCGCAAGGTGGAACTGGCATGGAGCGATCTGGGGGCCTGGGGCAACGAAGCAGCCCGGGTCGTGGTGGATTACACCTACTCCTACATTACCGGACCCAAGACAGCCTCGCTGACCCAGAACCTGACGGCAGCGGAAGCGGCTCACGGTATTACGGTTTCTTTGGGGGCCAGCACGACCGCCATCACCAGCGTCAAACTGCAGAAATTGATCGGCGGCAGCTGGGTGACCGTGATCGACGGTGCGAGCGATGCCACCAGACCGGCGCAACTGGTGTTGCGCGGCAAGACGGCAGGCTTGAGCGCGGTCGAGATACGCGATGCAAGCAATACGCTGGTTGGAACCTACAGCCTGGCGAACGGTAAGCTGAAGGCATTCGCCGCGGGCATTTATGTGGTCGATGTCAGTGCGCTGGCGGCTGGTACTTACAGCTACAAACCGGTCGGTACGGTTTCGCTCGTGGCCGGCAGTTTCGTGCGTGACGCAGGTGCCGCAAGCCGTGTTCAAGTCGGTGAGAAAACGCTTTCACTGGATATCGGGCCGCTCGAAAGTGTGGTGACCGGTGTGACGAGCGGCAGCGAAGGGGGATACGCCAGTTCGACGTCGGCGCGCCGTCTGGAACTGGCGTGGAGCGATCTGAGCAGTTGGGGGAGTGGTGATGTCCGGGTGGTGGTGAATTATGCCTATCCCTCGTTCCTCTCCAGCAAAACTGCCTCGCTCACTCAAACCCTGTCGGCAGCGGAAGCCGCACACGGCACTGCGTTGACCTTGGGCAGCAATGTGACCGGAATCAACAGCGTCCAAGTTCAAAAGTACATCAATGGTGCCTGGGTAACGCTGATTGACAGCGCGGCCGACACGAATGCCAATCGCCTCGAAATCGCCGGGTTGCCGGTTGCGGCAGCCAGTGTGCAACTGGAATACCGGCCAAAGGGTGAGAGCGGTCCGTACGTCGCCAAGCCGGAAGCCGTTGTCAGCAAACTAGGGACGGGGTGGTTCGCCCTTTCCTACGATGACATCGCCAACGGCGAATACGAATACCGGCTGACGGTGAAAGATAGTGCCGGCAATCCGCTCAGTCTGACCGCCCTGGGCGGTAACGCCCAAGGTCAGGTCTCCGGGACTTTCAGCGTCCTGCGCGGTGGCCAGGCCCTGCCTTCGGTTACCGCCGGTAGCGTCAGCATCGTCACGCCGTTGACCCGCTTCGAAAACGACGTTTTTGGCAATGTCATACACCAGGCTTCCTATATCAAGGGGGCCGCCCAGGCCAGCGCTGACGGTTACACGATTGCCGGGCAGGATGCCGCGAACGACCGGCATGCCTACAACGTTTACAATCTGCATGGGCACCTCGTGCAATCGGTAGATGCCGAGGGCGCCGCCGTGTACTTTTCCTACGATGCCTATGGTCGGGTGGCCAAGCGCTGGCAGGCGCTGACCGACAGCAGTGGTGCGACACGGAACGCCATCACCCTCTACGCCTATGACGCTTCCGGCCTGCAGCGGGCGACGTCCGAGGTTGTCGATACGAAGACGCTGGCGACGAGCGAAGTGAAGTACAACGCGTTCGGGGAAATTGTCGCCAAGGGTCTGAACGGCGTGTACTCGGAATTGGTCGACTACGACAATGCCGGGCGGGTGCTGCGCAGCAACAGCGACAAAGGCGTGACCACGGCATTTCTCTCCGATTTGCAGGGGTTGGCAACCGCAACCATCCGGAGTGCGACCATCGATCTTTCGGCGGCTGCCTACAAGAGTCCGTCCGCGCTTGCCGCACTGAGCCAGAACGTTGTGCGCACCAATACGGTTTATGACGTGCTGGGGCGACCGGTCAAGCAAGCCTTGCCGTCATTGACCGTCGATCAGAGTCCCGATGCCATCATTGCTCCGCTGGTGGTTGGCGCCCAATACCTGGATATCGGTGCCCTCGAAAGCGTGGTGAGCGAGGTCAAGACGGGGAGTGAAGGCGGGTACGAAGGGGCGACGGCGGTCAAGCGGGCGGAGTTGTCGTGGAGCGATCTTGGCGTCTGGGGATCGGGTGCGACCCGGGTCATTGTTAACTACACCTATCAATACTTTCTAAACACGACCAAGACGGCTTCGCTGACTCAGGAACTATCAGCGCAGGAAGCAGCACACGGGGTAAGCGTGACGCTCGGTGCCACCACCACCGCCATCAACAGCGTCCAGTTGCAGAAGTTCATCAACGGTACCTGGGTCACCGTAGTCGACAGCGCTGCGGATATGGCGCGCGACAGCATCCTGGCCTGGGAGCGGCCGGCGGTCGAGGGAACACAAGTGGCTTTGCGTTATCGCGCACAAGGCAGCACTGGAGCCTGGAGCGCGGCAACGATCAACACGCTGGGTGATCGCTGCTGGGTCGATCTGAGCGCCTTGCCGGCGGATCGTTACGAGTATGTGCTGAGCTATACCCGGCCAGGCGAGAGCAAAGCCTATGCCGAAGGAAGCGGCGTGATCGCGGTGGCTCGCGGGGCAAGCACGAACAGCAGCAATGTCGTCGGCGAAGTCGTCACGCCCTATCTGGACATCGGCCCGATCGAGACGGTGGTGAGCAGTATTACGACGGGTACCGAGGGGGGCTACCAGAGTGCGGCCGCGACCCAGAAAGTCGCGTTTGCCTGGAGCGATCTCGGGGCCTGGGGGAATGGCAATGCCCGGGTCGTGGTGAACTACACCTACAAATATTTCCTGACCACAAAATCGGCGACCCTGACGCAAAACCTGAGTGCCGCCGAGGCGGCGCACGGGATGACGCTGACGTTTGGTACCGGTATCTCCGCGGTCAGCAGCGTCCAGGTCCAGAAGTTCATCAACGGAGCATGGGTCACCGTGATCGATGGCGCGAGCGATGTCGCCAAACCGGCGCAACTGGTATTGCGCGGCAAGACGGCAGGCTTGAGCGCGGTGGAGGTGCGCGATGCGAATAACGCATTGGTGGCAACCTGCAGTTTGGCAAACGGCAAGCTGAAAGCGCTTGCTGGGGATGTTTTTGTCGCCGATATCACCGACGTGCAAGCCGGGAATTACAGTTACAAGCCGGTAGGCACGGCATCCCTCGCGGGGGGAAGTTTCGTCAAGGAGGGCGGTGCCGTCTCCGGCCGGGTGCAGATCGGCGAGAAGGCGCTCACCCTGGATATCGGACCGCTCGAAAGTGTGGTGACCGGGATCACGACGGGTAGCGAGGGCGGCTATGCTGGTGCGACGTCAGCGCGAAAAGTCGTGCTTTCATGGGATGACCTGAGTGTTTGGGGAAATGGCGCTGCTCGGGTTATTGTTAGTTATCCAGTCTTCTATAACCAGACAGGTACACTGACCCAGAACCTGAGCGCAGCGGAGGCTGCGCATGGTGTTACCCTGTTTCTTGGGGCTGCGAGCATCACCAGCGTCCAGGTACAAAAGTACATCGACGGCGCCTGGGTCACCCTGATCAACAGTGCTGCCGACACCAACAGCTCCCGCCTGGAAATCACCGCTTTGCCGGCTGCAGCGGCGAGCGTCTCGCTGGAATACCGGGCGAAGGGCGAGGACGGTCCTTACGTGAGCAAGCCGGCATCCGCGTTCAGCAAGTTGGGCACGGGATGGTTCGGCCTCTCCTACGACGACATCGCCAATGGCGACTACGAATACCGGCTGACCGTCAAGGACAGCGCCGGCCAGTTACTCAATCTGACTGCGCTGGGCGGCACTGCCCAGGGGCTGATTTCTGGTGCCTTCACGGTTCTGCGCGGCGGCCAAAGCATCGTCGGCACGCCGGCGCCGCAACTGGTCAAGCTGGACCCCGTCGTCAATCGTACTGTCGATCGCTGGGGCAATGTCCTCTCGCTGTCCGATCCGGCAGCGGCCGGGCGCATCACCAATTTCCGCTACAACCATGCCAACCAGATGATCTCCGAAATCAAGCCGGAGACCGATATCTGGAACGAAAGCGGCGTCAACCAGCGCAGCGACGGCGTTGCCAACGACCGGCCGACGACAAGCTACGCCTACGACGCGCGCGGCGGCCTGATCGCCACCACCGACGCCAACGGCAAGATCAACGGCATCCGCTACGACGAAGCCGGGCAGGCCGTCAGCGAGATACATGCCGACGGCGGGGTGGCCAGGACGATCTACGACGCCTTCGGACGCAAGACCGCCAGCATCGACGCCAACGGCAAGCAGACCAGCTATAGCTACGATCGCGCCGACCGCCTGACCCGCGTCCGCACGCCGCTCTCCGAGGACACCAGCTACGCCTACGACGAGGCCGGCCGGCAGATCAAGGTCACCGACGCGCTCGGCAACAGCACCACCTACGACTACGACACCCGCGGCAATCTCGTCCAGACTCGGCAGCCGCTCGGCCAGACGAGCAGCGCCTTCTACGACCTGCAGAACCGCAAGATCACCGAAATTCAGGGAGGTACGAGCGAATTCGCCACCTGGCGCTACGACTACTTCGGCCGCCTGATCGACCATGTCGACCTCGGCGGGGCCGACTACGACTACAGCTACGACTACAGCGGCAATCTTGTCAGCCAGAGCAACAACCGTGGCCAGCACCTCGTCTACACCTACTACGACAACGGCCTGATCCGGAAAATCGACGACTGGGCCAATGCCAGCCAGACATACTACGAATACGACGCCGCCGGCCGTCGCACCCGGGAGCGCTACCGTGCCACCAGCGGTGGCGCCACCGCCACCGCCCAGGACACCCGCATCGCCTACGACGAACTCGGGCGCATCGCCAGCGTCAAGGACACCCGCTATGCGATGAGCTACAGCTACGACGCCGTCGGCAACCGCCGTCATGCCGTCTCCAACTACTACGATCCCGCGGGCGCCGCCAAGACGGCGGACTACTGGTATCTCTACGACGGCATGAACCGCATCGTGCTCTCGCAGGGCGTGCGCAACGCCACCACCGGCAAGATCGAAATCCGCGCCGAGTCCGATTCGCTTGCCGCCCAGGGCACCTCGCTCGCCTACGATGCCGCCGGCAACCGCCGTACCGCCGTCTTCTACGAAGACAGCAAGCAGATCACCGAAACCTACACCTACGACGACGACAATCGCCTGACCAACACCCACCGCGGCGGTCAGCTCACCTCGTCGCGCAACTACGACAAGAACGGACGGGTCACCCAGTACACCAACTTCTCCAGTCCGGGCACCATCAGCGACCGGCGCGTCACGGCCTACAACGCCAACGGCTGGGTCACCAGCCAGCTCAACTACGACGCCGCCAACACCCTGATCGCCCGCGTCCGCCACGACTACGCCAATTCCTACGACAGCTACGGCAACGTCACGTACTACACCGTCGAAGGGCTGACCGGCACCAAATACAAGTACAGCTACAGCAAGACCTACAAGAAATTCGACAGCGCCCGGGAAGACAAGATCAACGGGACGATGGCCGTCTACTACCCGAACGGGACGACGACCAGCACCGGCGACACGACCAACAGCTACGACGTCAACGGCAACCTCGTGCGCGTCGTCGACCGCCTGGGCACCAACACCACCCGCGATTTCGTCGTCAACACCGGCGGCCAGATCCTCAAGAAAACCGAGGCCAACGCCAGCGAATACTACTTCTACGCCAACGGCGCCCCGGTTGGCGCCTCCGGCGGCACCGCCGCCGATTTCGACTACAACTACACGCCGGTCACCGAAAGCTACCCAGCCAACTCGCCAACCAACTACCTGGTCAACGCCGGCGACACCCTGCAGGGCATCGCGCTGGCCGTCTACGGCGACGCCAAGCTCTGGTACCTGATCGCCGACGCCAACGGGCTGACCTCGTCCAACCTCGCCAGCTACGTCGGCAAGACGATCACCATCCCCAACCGGATCAGCAACGTCCACAACGACTACCAGACCTTCAAGCCCTACAACCCGGGCGCCATCGTCGGCGACACCACGCCGACGGTGCCAACGCCCCCGCCGCCGCCCTCCAAGGACGGCGGGTGCGGCGGGGCGGCGGTCATCATCGCGATTGTGGCGGTGGTGGCAACGGTGTTGACAGCGGGCGCGGCAGTTATCGCCATGGCACCGGCAGGGAGCATTACGGCGAGCGTTTGGAGTGTGGGGCTCGGCGCACTAGGCATTGGTGGCGTTGGGACTGCAAGTATTGGAGCCGCCTTGATCGGCGGGGCGGTGGGCTCGATTGCCAGCCAACTGACAGGCATGGCCCTCGGGGTACAGGATAAGTTCAGTTGGGGGGCGGTGGCGGCCGGCGCGCTTTCCAGTGCAGCGATGGCCGGGATGGGGGCTGGCTGGAAACTAACTGAGATCGCTCCGGTAAATGCGGCAATCAATGCGGCCGCCCGCAATGTCGTCACGCAAGGCATCAATATTGTCACCGGGCAACAGGCGGAGTTCAACTGGAGCAGCGTGGCGGCCAGTGCCGTCTCAGCACCGGTTGCCGCCTGGCTGGGCAAGGACTTCGACCTCCGAACACCGCAGGGCGCTCTGGCCCACGCAGGCGTGGGGGCGCTGACCTCAGCCGTCGCCAACAAGGCCATCGGCGGCGTGCCGATGTCGTGGTCGTCGATCGCTGCGGATACCGTGAGCAGCTTTATGCGGTCGGATGCGTTTGGGAATTTGATTGGGAACGCCTTTGCCGCAGATGCGCTTTCCAATGTGACCCGTGACTATCTGAGTAGTGGTGGTTCGGGTAGTCAGCAGCCTAACGCCCAGATGGCCTTGGAAGACACCCAATATGACTTGGGCACGGTTGGTAATGCACGTGGGAACTCGGCCGTAGAGGCATCGGCGCCAACAGGAGGCGGGGGTAACGGGATAACCCTTCGCACCGGGGACGGTATCCAGGTCAATTTAAGGGGTGGGAATGATCTGATTTCCTATATCTCGCCTGACCGTAGTCTTACCGCCAATGGCACTCCACGGCTGTCGCCAGTATCGTCAAGCACTGACGACTTTTTGGATGCCATGATACAAACGTTGACCAATGCTGAGGATAGTTCGCGAGATTTCTCGCCGATCTTGGCCGGGGACGGAGTCACGGGAGTGGGGAATCTGTCGAATTACGGACGCAACTACGCCTCCATGAGTGCATCGCCAGAGCCGACCTTGCGACAGCGGCTGCTCAATGGCATGAGTGATTTCCTTGGGACTAGCAATACAGCCAGGGTTGCCGTCGGATTCACGCGGTCTTACCTATATTCGGCTGATAATATTGTGTCTGGCGTCTCAAATATGCCTGACACATTGTCTTCTTTAGCTTCGTCGGTCTGGAATGACCCGCTCGGAACCGTTGGGAGCGGTATAGAATCACTGCGAAGTAATTATCGGACGATAATGTCCGATAGCCCCGCCGGGGCGGAAGCTCGTGGCGGATTGTTGTTCGGCATCACCTCCACAGCAACAACAGGTGGGCTCATTAAAGGCTTGACCTTCGAGGGGGGAGTTGATGCCGGAATTCGTTGGGGAGGCGGTATTCAAGGGCAAGGCATGCCTTGGGAAAATTACTTGGCTAAGCAACTGCCAGCCGAGTCACGATTGCCGGCAAATTTCAAAACTTTTGATTTCTTTGATGATGTATCAGGCATAGCTACGAGCGCGAAAACGCTGGACACCACAACAGCGGCAAAGCTGGCAAGGCCTGAGCAGATTTATACTTCATTGAAGGCAAATATTGATGCTGCATTTAGGTTTAAGGAATACACGCTGAAGGATGTGAGCTTGTCAGCTAATGACATCGCTGGACGGCAATTGCAAGTTGCAGTACCGCAAGCAACGACTGCAGCCCAATGGCAGCAAATTCAGAAAGCAGTTCAGTACGGGCAATCCAAGAACGTACAAGTGATAGTTACTCGAGTGAGGTAATTAGTGAGCGAAGCGACTCGAAAAAAGTGGGCTGCGATCTACGCAAATGAAAATTTCATTTGTGTCCGGACATGTTCGGGATTGCGCCGAACGGCAGGTGATCCAGCCGGACAATTGATCTTTCTGCCAGCGGAACCTGAATCGCAAGCGCTTGGACAAGCTCTCCTGGATGCGCTTTCGGAGAGTCGAACGCTGATGCCCGAGGAGATAGGTCAGTTCTTTGACGCTACTGCCATTGAGCGCAGGTATGAAGATTGGGTTTCTGGCCTGATGCAGAGATTCGGCTATGCAACACGGCGGGATCTGTTCAAAAAGATGAAGCTCTGTCAAGTTGAGAGTTCAGGAGGAACTGTGAGTATCCGGCCAACGTGCCACGAAAAATTAGAGGCATGGAGCGGTAAAGGGGTCGAGCAAGAAGATCACGTGTTGATCTCTGAGACGGCGTCAACGCATGATCTAGGCGAGAGCGTGCTACTTGCACTGAGTAGATGTCGCTAACCCTGGACGATAAGGGGAGTGAACAATAATAGGGGACAGACCCCGATTTTTGACTGAACTTGTTGCCTTGTTCCTTCCGGAAAGACTTTCATGCCACGCCGTTCGCGCCTGTTCTTGCCGGGAGTTCCCCAGCATCTGATTCAGCGCGGCAATAATCGTCAGGCCTGTTTTTTTGCCGACGAGGACTATCGTTCTTACCTGGCGTGGTTGGCCGAGTATGCCGACAAGACGGGGTGCTGTCTGCATGCCTATGTGTTGATGACCAACCATGTTCATCTGCTGGTTTCGGCGGATCGCGCGGGGGCGACGGGGGCGTTGATGAAGGCGCTGGGGCAGCGTTACGTGCAGTATGTGAATCGCGTCTATCGGCGCAGCGGGAGTTTGTGGGAGGGGCGTTTCCGCTCGTGCCCGGTTCAGGAAGAGGATTATCTGCTGGCCTGCCAGCGTTATATCGAACTGAATCCGGTACGGGCGGGGATGGTGGCGCATCCGGGCGACTATCCCTGGTCCAGCTATTGCGCCAATGCGCAGGGCGATGCGAACCCGCTGCTCCGGCCGCATCGGCTTTATCTTGCCCTGGGCGGCGAAGCATCGGCTCGCCAGGCGGCTTATCGCGAACTGTTCCGGTACGAACTGGAACCTGGATTGGTGGACCGGATTCGGCGGGCGAGCAACGGCAATTTCGTGCTCGGCAGCGAGCGTTTCGCGGCAGAGGTGGCGGCGGTGCTTGGCCGGCGGACCTTGCCGGGTAGACCGGGACGGCCGCGCCAGGAGACGATGCCGGCGTCCGGCGAACTGTTCGACGAGGGGTGAATGGAAGGCGCCCTCTGCCCCTGCGCCGCTTCCCGGCGCCTTTGTGCCGCCGCGCGCGCGGTTTGGGTTCGCGAATATCGGCGGTCTTGGCCGACGAGGTGTAGCGGTCCGCTGTTCAAACGATGATTTCTGCTTGTGCCATGTCCTATCGTCTTCGCTTGCTCACCACTGGCCTCTGTAACCTGCGGTGCGACTACTGTCATGTTTTTGCTGGCCCCCCAGGGAACCCCTCCGGGCGGATGCCTCCGGAAGTTGCTTGCGCAGCCATCGATGCCGCTCTCGCGGCGCTCGGACAAGCGTCCGGGGCCGGCCTGCAGGTCGAGTTCTACGGGGGCGAGCCGCTCACCAACTGGGAAACCCTGACCGCCGCCGTCGGGCATGCCGGGCGCGCGCCCGGCGCCGGGCGGCTTTCCTACATCCTCAATACCAATGCCACTCTGGCTCGCGCCGAGCATGCCAGGTTCTGCAGCGAGGCCGGCATCGATGTTCATGTCGGGATCGACGGGGCGGATGCGCTTGCCAACGGCAGCCGCTGCACGCAAACCGGCAAGGCGACCCTGCAAAGCGCCCGGCGCGGCATCGAGCGGTTTGCCGCTGCCGGTTGTCGCATGCAGTTCAATACTTGTCTGACCGCGGCCAACATCGACCGGCTGGGGGATCTTGTCGATCTGGCCTGTCAGTTCAATGTCGATCGCATCTATGTGGCCCGTCCCGACATTTCGAGCGGGACCAGTCTCGGCGGTAAGTCGTCCGCCGAGATCGCCCGGATACTGCTGGCGGCGCGGGCGCTGGGGCGGGCGCGAGGGGTCGAGCTTGGCGGGCCGTGGGCGCGTGCCATTCTGTCAACTGAAGCGTTTGCCCCGGTGCCGTGCCAGCCGCCTGATGCGGCGGGCGAACTGGCGCTGCCGCCCCTGATCGTTGATGCGGCGGGGGACGTCTTTTTGTCGCCTTATCCGGATTCCCGGCTGGGAAACGTCCGCTCGGACAAGCTGCGCAGCTTGCTGGGTTCGGCCGCTTGTCTGGCCTTGTGCGATGACTGGACGGCGAAATTGTCGTCTTGCCAGTCCTGTTCCCTGTATGCGAGTTGTGGCGGGTATCTGCGCGGCTTGGCGATGTACCACCAGGGGAACGATGGCGGATTCCAATACGGCTGCGCGCTTGCACTGAGCGTCCTGGATGCCTTGCCTTTGGCGCATGGCGGCGAGCGGGCTTTTTCGGACGGGGAACGCCTCGTCCTTTCCCGGCAGTTGCAGGTACAGACGCTTGACGGTCAGCGCCTGCTGAGGCACCGATTGCTTGGGCATTCGATCCCGGTCACCAGGGATGAACTGGCCTGGCTTCGCCAGTTCGCCTGGCCTGCGGACCAGTCTGTCTTGCCCGAGCCGAGCCCGTTGATGGCGCGCTATCTGGAACAATCCGTCTTGTTGCCGGAAGGCCGCGACGAGGAAAGGGAGTGGCTTCTGGCACGGGGGGCTGGCAGTCTGGCATTGCATGACAGCGGGCGCTTTTGCGTGTTTGCCCAGGCGTCGCGACGTGATGCCGGTATTGCCTTGGTGCGGGCGTTGCATGCCTGTTACGAGCGCTTGGGAGCCTATCCGCTTCCTTCGCCGACGCGGCCGGTCCTGGTTTATTTGGCGGAGCGGGAATCCGAACTCGCCGCATTCTGGGGGGCGGCGACGCTTCCCGCTTGGGTGAGGGTCTTCGTCGTTGCGAGGAGAATCGTTGTCGTGCGCTGGGAAGCTGCAGCGGCCTTGGCCAACGATGCCGATGCCTTGCCGGCCTTGTGTCACGAACTGGCGCATGTGTTTCTCGGCGAGAACCGCTTCCAGCTACCGCCCTGGCTTGAGGAAGGGGTTTGCGAATACCTGGCCAAAGGACCATGCCCCGCCGGGGGCGCCGAGGCGCGGGCGGTCATTGGTTTCTCCGCTCTGGACGCAAGCGGTGGCGCGCCACTCACCGATTTCGACGCTTCGCCGCCGGCCGATAATCCCTACTATCGGCAATCCTGGAGTTTTGTCAGCCATCTGGTCGAGCGCCATGGTGCGCAGGTTTTCTTCCGTTTTCTGCAGGGGACGGTTCTCGCCGATGACTATCGGGCCGTGTTTGCCGGGGCCTTCGGTGCCACGCTTGAGGTGCTGGAGCAGGAGTGGCTTGCCGCTTCGGGCTTCCGGCGAGTGGCCCCGCGCGTGACCGATCACCTCGGCGTGATCAGGAAAGGCGAGCGTTGCCTGCTGTTCAACCGGCGCCACGGCGGTGCCGTGCGCACCGATTCCGCCGTTGCCGACCTGCTGGGGCGTTTTGCCGCCGGCGCCGACGATGCGGCCAGTTTCGGCGACTCGGCGTTGGTGCAATTGCCGGCCACGTTGCTTGAACGCTTGTTTTCGGAGCGGATACTGGTGGCAGAGGCCGACGCCGAAACGGCGGTACCCGAGCCGCCTTCGCCTGGTAGCGTGGCCAATCTTCGCTTGAACATCACTGAACAGTGCAACATGAGGTGCACGTACTGCTACGTCGATCACGCTGCCGCAAAATCGGCATCGATGGATGAGGCTACCGCGCTCCGGGCTATCGAGCAGTTTCTGGATCTGGCGCAGCGCGAACGGCGAGATGAAGTTTGCATCCGGTTTTTCGGGGGGGAGCCGCTACTCAATTGGACGGTCATCGAGCGTGCCCTGGCTTTCATCGACCGGCACGCGACGGGGATCGCAGTGCGCAAACTGCTCAACACCAATGCGCTGAATTTGCGCCCGGAGGTCATTCGCGTGCTGGCGGCAGCCGGTGTTGAAGTCATCGTCAGTGTGGATGGCGTCGGAGCGACGCACGATCTCAATCGGCGTTTGAAAAACGGGAAGGGAACTTTCGAGCGGGTGGCATCGGGGATCGAGGGGTTACTGGCCGGGGGATGCCCGGTTTCGATCGGATTGACGCTCACTGAATCGAACATCGGGCAACTGCGTGCGGTCGTGGACTGGGTGGCTAAACTGCAGGAGCGATTCTCCGCCGAGATTGGTCTCGGGGTGCACGGGCTGTCGATGCTCGATTTGTCGGCGCAGTCTGCCCTGTCCGACGAGGAAAAGGTCGAATATCTGGTGGATGCGGTGCGCTACGGCGAAACAATGGGGGTCGACCTTTCGCCAAGCAAGGTCTTGCATGCCTGGAATTCATTGCTGGGGCGCACCCGGCGCAATGCCTATTGCGCCGCGGTTGGCGACGAGTTGACCGTCAATCCGCAGGGCGACGTTTCGCCATGCAGCGCATTGCGTCTGAACTACGGGCATGGCCATGACCTGGGCGCGGCGCTACGCAGCGACGCATTCAAGCTGATGGCGTCGCGTGTCAGCGGGCGTATACCGGAATGCCATGGTTGTGAAATCGAAGCCTATTGCGCCGGCGGTTGCGCGGCGGATGCCCATGCGCGAACTGGATCGTTGTTTCGCCACGACCGCGATTGCGAGTTGAAGCGCTTGCTGTTTCGCAGAATGGTTCTCGAGTTTGCGTTGTAGATTGGCTGGTTTTATTATGCGGATTGCAATTCATGCCATTTGGCGGATTTTGACGGCTTAACCATCGAAAGGATAGATAAATGAAAAAACTGGATATCGGCACTGAAGTTATGCAACCTGCTGCGGAAGTGAAGCACGCTAGTGGTGATAAACCGCGAAGCAGCATGAAGAAGAATCCGGGCAAGGTATCGCAAGCGGAACTCGCCCGTGCGCTCGATGGAAACAGCGCGGTCAAATCAGCGAGCATCCGTTTGTGTGGTCCTTGCGGTTGATTTTTGGTCAGTGTTTGCCAGTCGCATTCGGCATTTTCTGAGTAATTGCCGGAAGCGATGCGGTAAATGGATTGTGGCGACGCAGATGCAGTGGCTTTAGATTGTCGTCAATGACGTCTGCGTTCGCGAAAAGGCTGTCGAGCATCACTGGATAGATGTCGGGATGCAGGTGAGGATTGCAGTTCATCTCGAGAAACCAGACGTTTCCCGCATCGTCCACCATGGCGTCAGCCGAGAATACGGTGTTCTTGCGGATGGGCTCCGGGATGGCGAGTTCCAGTAGCGGCCCGGCCAGGGCAATCTGATCGCCGATGATCGGGTCTAGCGTTGCCAGCGTGTTGGTGTTGTGCAGGGCGATGTCGAACAACGCCGAACCGTAGCGATAGTCGACGCGCACGCGCTCAAGAGGGAGCGGAACGTCTTCCAGGGTATGTCCCATGAACTCGACCATCGCCTGCACAATTGCTTCGTTGACCGGTCGTGGCGTAATTCTCGGTTTGTCGGCGACCAGTTCGCGGATCGTTCGTCTCCCATCTCCCCGGACACATGCCGGCTCGTAAAGCTCCACTGCCACGGGCCGACCGTTCCAGTACTGCGCTTTGAGTATTCTGCCGTTGATGAACTGTTCGTAAAACTCCCCTTCGCCAAGCTGCGTAATTGCCGGATCCGCTGAATCCAGGCGGTAGGGACCGCGAATGCCCTCGCTGAACGACGATACGTCACGCTTGATGAGCACTTCCTGGAGTTCACCGTTGCGCAGGTGGGATATCGCGGTGGTTCTGAGGCCAAGCTCAGATGCAAATTTCTTGAAGGCAAGCTTGCTGCGCGCAACATCCCATTGCTTGTTGAAATAGGGGAGCCAGCCGAAAAAGCCGGTTGCCGATGGGGTCAGTTCGAACCAGATGATCGGCTTGTTGTCTTGCCCAAGAGCCCGGAATTGCGGCTGGAAATCGAAAGTCCGATTGCCGCATTGAACACGCAGGACGCCATCCGGCATCGTCACCGAAGCCGTTGCCTGGTGTTCGCTCACCCAAGCCTGTACGTGTTTGAAATGATGAAGTAGGTTGGTTTGGTAAAAAGGCAGCATGGGAAGATCGCGGCTATTCGTTCATGGAAAGCGGAAGCTTGATAAACACTGGAGGCCTTGGTGCCTTGTCATTCCGCTGGCGGAGGCTTGTCGTGGATGGCTGCCGTCAGCAGGTCGGAGACGCCCGGATCGTTTTCAAGGGTTTGCTGAACTTCGGAAACCAGTTCGGCAAACCTCGGGTCGTTCAGGACGGCACTACCGAATTGCCAGGTCAGCGCGCCTTCGACGAGAAGCCGCAAGGCTTTCTTTCGGCGCGCCGGGTCGTCGGGGTCGAGGCGCCGGATGTCGTCGGAGATTCGACGGCGCAGGGTGTCAACGCCGGGGCGGCCGATGGAGCTGCTTTCCGTTCCATTTTGCTGCACTGGAACCCGGGCTTCCGCTTTGCCGGCAAGCTCGGCGGCGACGCGTTTGCGCAACAGTTCGGCGAGGCCGTTGAGGGGGTTGATCGGGTCCATGTTTTCGTCTTCGCGTCAGTTCGGCTGGTCGTTGTTCTGGTAGGCGTTGAGCCAGACATGCCCGCTTGCTTCGGGCGGCTCCGCGGTGTCGTCGGCACTGTCGTCGGGGATGCGCGCCAGGAGGTTTTCCATGTCGCGGTTGAGATCGGGGCTGAAATCGTTGGCGCTCAGTCCGGATTGGATCAGGCTGCGGGCTTCGCTGTTGCGGTCGGCGGCCAGGGCTTGCAGGCCGTCGCGGAAGAGGCGCAAGGCGTGTCCGGCGGGAAGGGCGTCTAGGCCGCGCCAGGTGTCGGTTGCTGCGTCCACCTTGGCCTGGGTCAGTTGCAGCAGGCCGAGCTGGAAACACGCCGTGTACAGTGTCGGATCGACTTCGATGGCGCGCGACATTTCGGCTTCCGCACGATCCATCAGTCCGATCTGCGCGTATTCGGCGCCCAGCATGTAGGCAATCCGGGCGTCGTCCGGATAGTGTCCGCCACCTTCCTTCAGGTAGCCGAGCGCTGCGCCGTGATCGCCGCGGCGGACAGCTTCGATGGCCAGGTGGAGGTATTCGTCGCGGTCGAAAACAGTGTTGTTTGTGGGCATGGCGCGTCCTTTCTTAAAGCGTTCGGGTCAATAGTCGGTGCGTAATTGGCGCAGTTCGTCGTAGTGTTCGCGCATGCGTTGCAGGGCGCGATGGTGGATCTGCGATATGCGTCCTTTGCTGACTCCCATCCTGGTAGCGATTTCTTCAAAGCGTACATGCTGATAGTAATGGTGGCGAATCACGCTTTGTTCCTGAGGCGGGAGTGTATCGACGAGACCGTCGAGGGTGCGGGACAGATCCTGTAGTTCGCGGCTGCGGTAGATATTGTGCTCGTAGGAACCCTCGCTGGCCTGGTACATGCTCGAGTCTTCCAACATGTAGCCGATCGCCGTGCCGATAGCCAGTTCGACGAGGCGCAGGAAGGGGTCCGCTTCGACGGCGGTCACTTCGGTGAGCAGTTCCCGGAAACGTTCCTCGCGGATGCGCGTGCGGGCGGCAATTTGCTGCTGCTTTTCGCAGTATTTCTCGATGCCGCTCAGGACTGCACCCCGGATGCGATGGCTGGCGTAGGTGGGGAAACTGGCGCCCCGTTCCGGGTCGTAGCGATCGATGGCTTCGAGCAGGCCGAGCAGCGCGTATTGGTGGAAGTCGTCGAATTCGATGTCCGCGATCTGCCGGGCGGCGAAGAGTTTTGCCGCGTGGATGCGCGCCAGTTCGGCGTGGCGTGCGATCAGTGCCGCGCGATCAGTTGCCGCACGCTCCTTGACGAAGCGGCGCCAGAGTGCCGGTTCGTCAAGGAGCGCCATATCCATTTCCGAGCTGCTCAATGGAAGCTGCTCATCAGCGAGCGAACCACCAGATTCCAGCCGTCGATCAGGATGAACATCAGGATCTTCAACGGCAGCGAAATCATTACCGGCGGCACCATCATCATGCCGAGCGAGGTCAGGATGCTGGCGATGATGAGGTCGATGAGCAGGAAGGGAAGAAAGATCATGAAACCGATCTGGAAAGCGGTCCGCAGTTCGCTCAGCATGAAGGCCGGGATGAGCTGGAGGGCGGTGATGTCGTCCATGGTCTCCGGTTGGCTGGCGCCGGAAAGCTCGACCATCAGCGCCAGGTCGGGTTCACGCGTCTGCCGCACCATGAATTCGCGGACTGGTTTGAAACCTTCCTGAAGCGCGGCTTCCGGCGACAGACGATTTTGCTGGAAGGGTTGCCAGGCTTTCTGGTCGACCTGCGACCAGACCGGCATCATGGAAAACAGCGTGAGAAACAGCGCGATGCTGATCAACGCGGCGTTCGGTGGCGTGTCCTGCATCCCCATTGCGTGGCGCAGCATGGAGAGAACGATGATGATGCGCAGGAAGGACGTTGTGGCGATCAGGATCGCCGGAATCAGGCTCAAGGCGGTGAGCAGGATGAGAATGCGGATCGCCGTGGAGATTTCCCCAGGTTTTCCGGTGACGGGGCGCAATGCATCGGAAAACTCGCGGATGCTTGGGTCGCCGGCGGCAAGGCTGAGCGGGGAAACGACGAGCAGGAATAGAAACACCGGTATGAGTGCCAGTGTCGAGCGCCGCCACCAGGGTTTTGAGCGCGCCTCAGGCATCTGTCGTCTCCGGGGTTCCGGCATTCGGGAGTGGCGTCGCCTGTGGGTCGAGGCGAACGAGGTGGTCGCCACATTGGGCGAGCAGCAGTTCGCGGCTGTCGTACTGGACCAGATAGAGGGTACAGCGCGGATTCAAGCGGGTACGCTCGATGATCCGCAAGCGGTTGCCGCCGGGGGCGATCCCGGCGAGTCGCGGGACGCGCTTGCGCAGCGCATAAAGGCCGATCCCGGTGGCGAGGAGCAACAGGAAAAGGACGGCGGTGGCACGCATTCCTTGTTCCTCGATCGGTGTGGTGTCGATCTTGTAGGGGATCGGCTGGGGCGAGGGGGACGGCCGGATGCCTTCCTCGGCGTTGACCAGCGCCGCGTTGAAGCACAGCGCCCCCACGAGCAGCAGGCGTCGGGCGATGCCTTTCATTCCGTCGGCGCCGGATTGAGTGGCAGCACGTCGGAGATACGGATTCCGAAGCTGTCGCCCATCACCACCAGGTTGCCTTGGGCGACGATGCGTCCGTCGAGGCGAACGGCAAGCGGGGCGTCCTTCAACTGGTCCAGATTGAGCACGGAGCCTGCTTGCAGCGAGAAGAGTTCGCCGATGGAGAGTTCCGCGGTGCCGGCGATGACTTCGATCTTGACCCTGACGCCGGAAATGATCGCCAGGTTGCCGTCCAGCAGTTTGGGACCGGTTGCCTGCTGCTGGGGCAATTCCTGCAAATTGACGATCTGCGCCGAGGGGGAGGCGGTGGTTTGATGGTGTGTGTTTTCTTGCATGGACTAGCTCGCTTTTCCGATAACTTGTAATGCCTTGCGGCCGTTGCGGGTGCCAAGGTGGGCCTTGAGCAGGGGCTGGCCATCGACGGTTTTGACCGTGAGTGGCTCGCGAAACGGCGATTTGAGCCGGATGACGTCGCCGACGCTGATATTCGCAAGCTCGGCCAGACTGAGTTCAGCTTCTCCGAGCAGCAGTTCGATCCGGGTTTTTGCCGAGCCGATGGCATTGGTTCGCGGCAGGAGTTCTGGCGTTGCCAACGGTGGGGCGGATGGCCGAGCGGAAATGCCGGCAACGACGGAAGGTCCAAGGACGAATTCCTGCTGCGGAAGATCACCGCCCAGAGATCCCGAAACGGCACCCGAGCCGTAGCCGGTACGCCACTCCGTCAGCGATCCACTGGCAACCGTGAGGCCCGCATCGCCCAGGCCGGCGGCGAGCAGTAAGCGGGCCGCCAGATCGTGCAGGCAGTCGTCGATCAGCATTCGGAGCAGCGGCGTGGGCTTGGCAATCGAGCCAAGCGGTGCATCGAGCAGGAGTTGCGCGTATTCCCGACATGGCTGATCGTCGAGTTTCCAGGCGACCCAGGCGTTTGCATCGATGCTGGTAATCATCCATGTGCCTGATGGGGCTGCTTGTGGGCCGCAGTCGGCGGTGAGTGCGATTGCCGTCGATGGTGCGGTGGCGAACCAGTCGGCCGCCCAGGCCTGGGTGGCTTCCTGCGTCGCTTTTCGCAATGCGGCGCGCTCGGTATCGCCGATAAGCCGGAACGGCAGCGCCATGCTCATCGACGCCCCCGGATTTCGCCCAGTTGCTGGATCATTTCATTGGCTGTGGTGATGACCTGCGACGATGCCTGATATCCGCGTTGCAGGAGAATCAGTTCGCTGAACTCCTTGGCCAGATCGACGTTAGAGAGTTCGATGCCGCCGGTCTGGAGTTTGCCCATGCCGTTCGTTCCCGGTTGGCCGAGGATGCGCGAAGTTTCTCCATAGACGGTGTAGCGGTTGCCGCCCTGACTCTGCAGGGCGGCGAGATTGTCGAACCAGGCAAGCGCCAGCCGGTCGTCCTTGAGCGTCTGGCCGTTGGAGTAGCTGAGGACGAGTTTGCCTTCGCTGTCGAGGGCGATACCGGTGAGGAAGCCCGCGGCATAACCATCTTGTTTGGCAACTTTCAGCGTCGAAGCGGCTGCCGAAAAATACGTCGAATCCGAGAAATCGAGGGTCAGTTGAGTCGGCTGCGCTCCGCTTCCCGGAGCGTATGAAAAGCTGTGCTTTTCCGATCCGGCGATTGGCGAACCGTCGCCGCTGTATTTGATTTCTCCGCTGCTCAGGGTATTGCCGTTTTCCTTCAGTTCGAACGCCCAGCGGCCTGGTGTGTTTGCCGAGTCGTTGGTCAGCTTGAGGATCAGCGTATGCTCGACGCCAAGGCTGTCGAATACCGTGATGTTCTGGACATCGAAGGTGCTTGAGGTGGTCGACAGGGTGTTGGCGAAGTTCAGCAACTGGGTGGCTTTCGGCGGATTGCTCCGCTTGCCGGCAACTGAGATGTCGGCAAGGGCATTACCTTGCAGCCCGGCGACGCGCGCGCCATCGGTGCTAGCAATCAGGAATCCGTCTTCGTCGATTTCGAACTGCCCCGCTCGCGTGTAATAAATCTCGCCATCCTTGCGGAGAACGAAAAAGCCGTTGCCGTCGATGGCCGCGTTCAGATCGTTCCCGTTCTGGCGGAATTCGCCGTCGGAGAAGTCGAGCACTGTTGCGCCGGTTTCTACGCCGCTTCCCCGGGAGGACATCGTTCCGGAATACTGGTGACGATAGAAGAGATCGAGAAACTCCAGTTGCGATCCCTTGAATCCCGGCGTGTTCAGGTTGGCCACGTTGTTGCTGATGTTGCTGAGGCCTTCGGAGAAACTGGTCAGGCCGGTGGTGCCGATGTAAATTGAATCGAGCATGAGAGGCTCCTAGCGCACAAGCGAAATTTGAGAAAGCCGGACCCCGGTCAGGATTTCGCCGCTGGCAGTCGTTACCGTGAGGTTCGGTTGTCCGTCGGCGAAGGTAAGCGTGGAGACGGTGCCGATCAGCGCGCCGTTCTCGGTTTCCACCTGTACGCTTTTGCCGATCAGTCCGACAGACTGGCTTGCCGACTGAATGGTCAACAGCGTATCGATCCGGTCGTTCAATTGAGAGGTCTGCGCAAGTGCCGAGAACTGGGCCATCTGCGCTAGGAACTGCTGGTTGTCCATTGGCTTGAGTGGGTCCTGGAACCGGAGTTGCGTCAGCAGGATGCGCAGGAACTGTTCCTGCCCCAGGCTGGATTGCTGCAGGTCGACCGTTTGCGTCGAGCTGCTTGTTCCCCCACCGATTACATCGACGGCCATGTCTGTTCCTCCTTGGAAATGGTGTTCTCCGGCTTGCCGGAGAGAAGCGGATATAAGGGTTTTCCATTCAGCGAAACGCGCACGAGGCTGCTGCCCATTTCCGCCATGGAAGCTCGCAGGTCGGCGAGCAGGCCGACCAGCCCCGAACGGGTCATGGTGCTGTCGCGAATCCAGAGCTCCAGGCCCGGGCCGGATTGCAGCACGGAAATGTTTCTGGCCAGCCAGTTCCTGGGCTGCATTTCGCTCGCTTGTTGGCGTGCCGTCTGGATCGGGAAATCGTTCTTGCCGTTACCGTCCTGCGATTTTCTCGATAGAGGGGCGAAGCCGGCGACCGAGACTTCGGGGTTGGCTGAGCGTCCCCTTGCGCCCTGGGTGTTCGCATTCGGGGGGGGTGTCTGGCTCTCGTTTTCAGCCTTGCAGTACGAAGTTCTCGGATTCCCGGTGTGCCTGCTATTTTCCGGTGTGTCGTCGCCTCCGGACATTCCCTGGGTAGGGGCGTCACGTTCGCCGGTGTCTGCCTCGATGCCGGAACGATCCGGTGTCGCGAATGTCTTTGCCTCGCGCAAGGCATCGCGCCACCCGGCCGCTTCGAGTGTTTTCAGCCAGCGTTGCTTCACGCCATGATCGGAGCCGCGGAGCGCTGTCGAATCCGACGTGAGGGCGGTTTGGGTCGAAGCATGAACACTAGGCATGGGTGCTTCTCCGGTGCATGTTGTTGGTCAGTTCCAGATCGTCGGCACGCTTGTATTCGAGCCGCTGGTTTTCCGAGTGGATCCGGTCCAGACGACGCTCCGCCAGACGTTCCAGGCTGCGGATTTCGGTGAAGGCGGCTTCGAGACAGCGTTGCGCTTGATCTCTTTGCTTGATCGCTTGCTCAAGTGCGGTCTGTTGCTTCTCCCTGCTGTTCTGCAAAAGCGTCAGGTAACGTCGCCGTTCGATCATTGCCAGAGCGTCTAGCGTTCGCCGGACAGCCTCGGCACGTCGGGCCTCGTCGAGGAAATCGATCTCGGCTTCGCGAGCGGCTTGGAAGCGCTTGCGTTCGCCATCGACAATCTTTTCGAGGCGAACAAGATCCTGCCGGTAACGATCCAGCTCTTCTCGCTTGATTGCGGTGAGGCGCGCAATCGTGTTCACGTCGGTTAACCGGTTCATGGCTTGTGGCGCGGAGGGGCAAGCAGTTTTTGCAGTTGCAGGAATGCGTCGTCGCGCAAGGGATTTTCTTCTGGCCCCTGGGCCAGGAACTTCTCGAGGGCGGGATAGACGGCGATCGCGTCGTCGACCTCGGGGTTGGAGCCTGCACGATAGGCTCCGATGTCGATCATGTCGCGATACCGTTCGCGCACACTGAGGAGTCGAAGCGCTTGACGAACGGATTCGCGCTGCGGCCTGGTCCATAGATCGCTGGCTAGACGGCTGACGCTCTTGAGCAGGTCGATTGCCGGATAGTGGCCTTGGTTGGCCAGGTCGCGCGAAAGAACGATGTGCCCATCAAGGATGGCGCGCATGTGATCCGACACGGGTTCGTGGAGATCGTCTCCTTCGACCAGAACCGTATAGATGCCGGTAATCGAGCCGCTGTTTTCGAAACTGCCCGCACGCTCCAGCAGGCGCGGCAAGGCCGCGAAGGCGGAGGGGGTGTAGCCTCTGGCGGTTGCCGGTTCGCCGACGGAAAGGCCGATTTCGCGATGGGCCATGGCGAAGCGGGTTACCGAGTCCATTATCAGGAGGACATCCCGGCGCTGAGCGCAGAAATATTCGGCGATCGCCGTTGCCGTGTGCGCAGCCAGTTCACGGACCAGCGCCGGTTGGTCGGATGTCGCTACGACCACGACCGAGCGCGCGAGCCCGGCCGGCCCCAGTGTCTTGGTCAGGAAATCGCCGACTTCTCGCCCACGTTCGCCAATCAGTGCAATCACATTGATATCGCAACGGGATTCTCTCGCGATCATGCCGAGCAACGTGCTTTTCCCGACGCCACTGCCCGAGAATATGCCAATCCGCTGTCCTTTTCCGACCGGGAGGAAGGTGTCGATCGCGCGCAAGCCGGTTTCGAAAACCTCGGTAATCTTTCGGCGGGAGAGCGGATTGCGGTGCTGGCCGCGTAAGGCTATCTGTTCATGCGACTGCTCGAACGGCTGCGAATCGAGCGGGCGCCCGAACGGGTCGATGACTCGTCCGAGAAGGGATGGGCTGACAGCGATCGAAACCGAATGGCCGGTGCCGATCACTTCGCCATCCAGACCGATGCCGCGGGTTTCGCCGAATGGCATCAGCAGGACGGTGCGATCCCGCAAACCGACAACTTCCGCCATGCAATTGGCGGGGTGCTTGCCCCGTCCGACAATGCGGCAAAGTTCGCCGACGAACACATTCGGCCCGGATGATTCGACGATCAGACTCGAGACCTTGGTCACGCGGCCCATGGCACAGCAAAAGTCGCGCTCCTGGAGTGCGGACAGGTAGTTGTTCCAGAGGCGCGCTCGACTATTTTCCCTTGAGTGCATCTTTCAGGCTCTGCGCGAATGTCCGGAACTGGGTTTCGATGCGGCCATCGATACTTCCTGCCTTGAGTGTCAGGATGCAGCCACCCAGTTCGATGCGATCGTCGGGTTCAAGCGATAGCGCGGAGAGCAGCGCTGCCGATGGACCGAGCGGATTGGCTTCGGCGTCGTTGTTGAGTTGCTGATACTCCCTGGGCGAAACGAGTACTGAAATAATCTCGCCCTCGCTGCTTCTGGACAGGACTTGGCGAACGACGGCGGCGCAAGCTTCAGGGCTTGCCATGGTCTTGCCGACGATCTTGCATACGGCTTCGAACACGATGCTGGCGATCACCGCCTCGGACTCGTTCAACAGATCGACGACGGAATGTTTGCCCGATTCGACAAGGGTTGCGAGAGTGCGGATTGCTTCTGCATATTCGAGCTTGCCGGCTTCTTGTCCTTCGCTCAAACCTCTGGCGTATCCTTCGGCAACCGCTTTCGCTTCGGCTTCCTCTAGCGAGGCCTGTCTTGCCTGGAGCAACTCTTTCAGTTTCCTGTCGTTGGCCTCTGCCAGACTTTTCGCAATCTCGGCAATATCAGGTGCAGGACTACTTGTCTCTTGCCGGTGGGGAACAGGCCTTGGACTGGCGTGCTGAGTCGATGCGCTTGTGCTGGGTTGCTGCGGCGCCCGGGCAGGATGGAGGGACGGCAAGTCAAGATTAACGGCCTGACTATCGATCTGTGGCGATTTGATCAGCGCTTCCACGGCAGCCACCTCAAAATGCCTCGAACTGTCGATGTTGTTGCGGGGGCAGGCGTTCTGAAGCTTCGGGGGCCAGGTGTGGCCTCGTTGAATTTCCGAGGGTTGGATTCGAATCGCCGGACAAGCGCAGCAATGAGGGCTTGTTGAACGCGCGGGGTAGGCCGGGACCGAGGCTCGCCAAAATGTGGCGGAGGAGAATTGCGGTTGGCGGCTAACGTCGATTCGCTTGACCAAGTCCATTGATGAATGTTTTCAATGCAGTTCCGCAGTGCCCGAGGTTCTTCCTTCAACGTCCCGAGAATCCAGTTTGCGGGCACCGTGTCGAGGAAAGCGATATTCCTGTGGAAGGTGTCCGCTTGGCTTTTCGTTCCCGGAACGTTGTCGGCGAGCGATTCAAGCATCGCCTGATCAATGCAGAAGCCCAGGCTGTCCAGCTCTTTAAGCATTGGTTCGAGTCTGGCGCGTGTATCGTCGTCCAGTTGAGACAGAATCCAGGTGCGATCCGACGCATCCAAGGCATGCAGGCGCAAGGCGAAGCGACGTGAAATTTCGATTTTTGCAGACATCGTCAGGTTTTTTCCGTGGCTGCCCAAAGGGAAATTTCTTGTAGCAGTTGCTCGCGTTGTGCCGCAGAAAGTTTCGGCTTGGTTTCGCTTGCTTTACGTTGCTTCCGCGACGAGAGGCCGATGAATCCGAGGATGAGGATGAGCAGCATCCCGAGGACGATGGCAGCAAGGGTTGCCGGAGGGGGAAGCTGCAGGCCATGGCCGGTCGATGGGTCAGACCCGGTTGTCTTGTTGATGTCTTCGAACCCGGATGGCAGCGGATCGTCTTCCGGGGTTTCAGCGGGGCTATGGTTGTAAACCACAATTGCATCACCGCGGGCGGCATTGACGCCAACTGCCATGGCGATGACTTCCTTGAGTTTGGCGAGTTCAACCGGATCGGAAATGTCCGGTACCATCACGCCGACACTCAACCTGCGGAGACTGCCTGGCTGGGAAACGACCTGCTCGACGCGTCGGCCATTGATGAACTCGACTTCGGAGGATGTTGAGGTCGGTTGGCCACCTTGCATGCCTTCTCCTTTGGGGCCGCCACCAGTCATCAGTAGTTCGCTGAACGAATCGCCTCCCTGAGCCGATTCGCGGCGGCGGGTGATGGCACCGACGTTTTGTCCCGAAGTATTCGGCAGGGGCAGGACATCTTCCTTGGTGACCTTGATCTGATCGTAGTTCAACGATGCATCGATGCTGACAATGGATCTCCCGGGGCCGATAGCACGGTCCAGGATAGCGATCACTTTGCGCGTGAGATATTCCTCAATCTGACGCTTCGTATCGAGTTTTCCGGAGACGCTGCCGTTGCCGTCCTCGTCGGTCGCCAGTTTGGATACGGCGATACCGTGCTGGTCAACGATGGTTACCGCGGACGAATCGATTTCCGGTACCGAGGCTGCCACGAGGCGCTGAATGCCTGATATCTGTTCAGGTGTCAGTTGGTGGCCTGCTTTCATGAACAGGCTGATCGAAGCTTTGGGCTTGGTGTTCTGTCGTTTGAACAGGGCGGATTCCGGTAGCACCAGATGAACGCGCGCAGCCTTGACTTCGTCGAAGCCCATGATCGTCCGCGCCAGTTCGCCTTGCAGTGCTCTCTGAAAATTTACCTTCTGCGCGAAATCAGTCATCCCGAAATCGGCGTTGTTGAAGATTTCAAAGCCAACTCCACCATGAAGATCGAGACTCTTGCCCATCAATTTGAGTCGTGTCTTGTAGACAAGATCGCGTTCTACCAGAATGGCTGACCCATCCTCGGCAAGGCGATAGGGAACCTTCATGCGATCAAGTTCCGCCAGCATTGCTGAAGCGTCTTGAGCGTTGAGATCGGCGAACAGCACTTGATAATCCTCTCTCAGTACCCAGATTGAGCCGAGAGCCAGGGTCACCAGTATGATGACCAGACCGGATATCAGGCCGGCTCTGGCGAGCGAGGAAAGTTGATCCCATTTTTGTTTTAGCATTTCGTACACTGGTCAAATCTCATGACTGTTCATGCGGGTTTCAGATTTGCATCCGCAGTAGTTCTTGATAGGCCTCCAGTGCCTTGTTACGCACTTGAGTCAGAAGCTGGAACGATAGACGGGCATCTTCTAGAGTCAGCATCAAATGGTGAATGTTGCTTTGCTTTCCAGCCGCAAATTCCTGCAAGCTGGTTTCGCTCGCGGTCAATTTGGAATTGACCGATTCGATTTCGGCCTGAATGCGTTGAGAAAATGGCGGCGGGGCAAGGCTCGCGGTAAGGTTCGCGTCGGAGGTCAAGGCCGCCTGGCTCACGAAGTCGATGTTCATGAATTTCCTCCGATTTCCAGTGCCTTGGTTGCCATGGCTTTCGCCGCATTCATGGCGATGAGATTCGCTTCGTAGGAGCGGACCGCGGTCATCAGATTGACCATCTCCACCGTTGAGTCCACACCGGGATAGGCCACGAACCCATGCTGATTGGCATCGGGATGGCCCGGTTCGTAAGCGACGCGCGGGGCGACGTTGCTTTGCTGGATATTGACCAAGCGTACCCCCGGAATGGTGCGGGCGGCGTTGGCGAATGTTCCGGAAAAAGGGGTAACCGTCCCGAAGCCGGATATCACGCGCAACGGCTTGAACGGCCCCCCGTCGGCGGTACGGGTGGTATGCACGTTGGCGAGATTGATGGCTGAGGCGTCAAGTCGCGCCCGCTCCACATCCATTCCAGAGGCACTGATCGATGCTGCGTACGAGAAATCCATCAGCGTCTCCCCTCATTGATGGCGGTCGCTATGGTCGATGAGTATTTATTCAAGCCTTTGATGAGTGCTTCGTATTGGAGAACATTACGGTTTAGCTGAACCATTTCGTTTTCCACGGTATTCCTGCGCAACAGCTCGGTGACCTGTGGTTCGAAAGAAACCAGGGGAGGGGGGGGATTTGGGGATGATGTCGTCGATGACTCGTTCTTTATCTCGGCGAGCATGCCTGCCAACTGGTTTTCGAAACTGACGCGCATTGGTCGGTACCCGGGTGAATTGGCGTTTGCGATATTCGTGGCAATTGCAGAATGTCGCATCGACAGTCCGTCGAGCGCGTACCCGACAGCTAGTCCGGTGATACCTGTCAAACTCGAGTGCATTGCTTTCTCCCGTTTCCGAGTGCTTACTGGATGATCAGATCGGCGTGAAGTGCGCCGGCGGCTTTGATGCCTTGAAGAATGGCGATGATGTCCCGAGTGTTGGCCTTGGCGCGATTCAGTGACCTCACGAGATTGGCAACGGTGTTTTGCCCGGGAAACTCGACTATCCCCCCCGGGTCTTCGTCCACATTGATGCGGGTATAGGGAACGACTTCGGTCCGGATGCCAAGACCCGGACGGCCTAGAGACAGAGGTTGCGAAACGGCGTAGTCAGTGACGATGGAGACCTTGAGGTCGCCATGGGCGATCGTGACTTTGGAGATCTTGACGTCGCCGCCCGCAACGATGGTCCCAGTTCGTTCGTTAATGATGACACGTGCATGATTGTCGGGGACGACTTCGATGTTCTCCAATGCCGAAAGGAAACCGGCAGGCCCAGATTTCTCGACTTCGGGGATACGTATACGTACTGCGCCGGAACTTCCTACGGCGGCCAGGTTGTCCTTGAATCGTGCGTTGATGGCGAGTGCAATGCGCTGGGCCGTGGTGTAGTCCGGGGAGGAGAGCACGAAATCAAAGCTGCCGTCAGGGCGAATCAGCGAGGAAGCGATTTCGGCTTCAATCTGGGCGCCTCCTGGAATGTTTCCGACCGTCGGGTGGTTTTTCTGCGCGACATTTCCGTTTTGATCGTAGCGGTAGCCACCGATCGAAACAGGGCCTTGCGCCAGCGCATATATCTGGCCATCCGGGCCTTTCAGCGGAGAAAGCAATAGAGTCCCGCCTACCAGACTTCTTGCGTCCCCGAGGGAGGTTACGACGACATCGACGCGGTCGCCGGGGCGCGTTACCGGTGGAAGCGAGGCAATGATGCTGACAATGGCTACATTGCGGCTGTTGATTTGTTCGGAGGCGATAGCTATGTCGAAATTTGACATCAGGTTAGCGATTGACTGCCGGGTAGCCTTGCTACGTGCCGAGTCGCCAGTGCCGGCCAAGCCCGTGACCACCCCCAGGCCGACCAGGTAATTCTCCCGCCAGCCGTCAATTCTGCCGAGGTCTTTCAGGCGTACAGATTCTGCCGCGCTTGTGGAGCACAAGAAAAGGCAGGCGAGTGTGAGCAGGATTTTCGTCATGTCATGGGTGGCTCAGAAGAGCCCGAGGAATAAAGTAATCATGCGGGTCAGCCATCCCTTGTTCTGGCTTTCCGCCAATATTCCGTCGCCGACATACGTAATGCGGGCATCGGCGATACGGTTCGATGGCACCGTATTGCTTTCGCCGATATCGATGGGGCGTACCCGTCCTTCTAGATTGATCATCTGTTTTTCACCGTTGAGTTCAAGCATTTGATCTCCCTTCACCCTGAGATCACCATTTGCCTCAACACCGACGACTACGACCGATAACTGAGCAAGCAATCGGCCACTTCGGGCGATTTTTCCATTGCCGTCAAAGTTGTTCTCGATGCCTAGGGCGTAGCCACGCTGACGACTGGGAGAGGTGAGGCTGATGGCAGCGTCGGTCGCCTTGTCAGTTCGTGTTCCGGCCGTGGCGCTGGCGCTTGAGTTTTCGACGACGAGCACTGTCAGTACGTCGCCGACACGCTGGGCACGTCGGTCGGAGGTTAGTGCCCGGAAGTCCTCAGCGCGATAGAGATTCGCTGCCAGGGAGTGTTGTGCCGTCAGCATGACGGCAATGGAGAGAATCCGAATGATGGCAGTCATGTCAGTTGTCTTCGATTTCGACTGTTCCGTAATCGATGGCGCGCCCCTTGATAGCGGCCAGGCCGTTGTCGCGTTTGACATCGACAATGCTGCCGATGCTCGCATCCGCCAGCGCAATTCCTTCAGTTTCGATGCGGACTGGGCCCGATCCGATCAGCAAACGGACTTTTTTGTTCTTGGTGACTGCCATCGCTTCTACAGCACGTTCGGAACCGCGTGTCTGTGCCTGTAATTCAGGCGAGAACACTGTCGCTTGAACTGTTTTGTTCTCGGTGTGCGAGACAAACGCATTGCTTTGCGATTCAGTTCTTGGCGGGTGGGGGATGCGTCGGACCGTGTAGCGAACGACGGGTCTTGCGACACTGATGCCATCGACAAGTACGTTGATCGGTAACTCGATTGTCGAGCCTTCTTTTAGCATCTGCGCAAATTCCGGGTGAAATTCTGTATTGCCCGGAGGAACTTCTACGGAAGTAGGTCTTTCGCTGATGCTGATGGCCATCGGAGATCCCCTGCCCAGTCGTTGAACGAGTTCTATCGCTGCACGGTCAATAACCGATGTCAGGGGAAGGGAGCGTTTCCGACCTCTTATCGCAACAGTCTCGGCTGCCCCCCAGATCACTCTCGTCTGCTGTTGAGCAGCCAGTGTCTCGATTGCTTCTGAAATGTCAGTTTTTTGGATGTGGCACAGACGACTCAGACTGGGGCATCTGGCAACGAAGGTGGCGCCAAGCTTGCTCGCGCTAGCCGGGTCACGCGAAATGACTTCGGCGATGTCAGCGAGGTTTAGGTCGGCGCGGTCGACCTCTACTTCAGTTCGCAGATTGATGAAGACGTTTCCGGCGTGACAATCCAAGCCAAGCACGAGGCTGGAAAATGCCAGGACAAACATCCAGTTCCGCACGATCAGCGCCTCAGATTGTTGCTTATGGAAAGCATCTCATCGGAGGCCTGAATAACCTTGGCGTTTAGTTCATATGCGCGTTGGGCAAGAACTAAATTGACCATTTCTTCAGCGAGCTGGACGTTCGAGGATTCAAGAAATCCCTGAGCGACATTGCCTAAACCGTTTTCACCCGGTTTCGCGACGACCGTATGGCCAGTGCGTTGCGATCCGACATAGAGGTTTTCGCCGATTGGGTCCAGACCGTCGGGGTTCGCGAATGCCGTTAATTCAATTTGCCCAAGTTCAATCGGCGTATCCTCGTCCTGAGTTCGTGCCGACACTTTTCCTGTCCCATCAATGATGATCTCAAGTGCTTCTGCAGGGATTTGGATTTGCTGCTTGAGTGCGTAACCGTGACTGGTGCCCAAAATCCCATCGGAGGTGACTTGCAGGGCTCCGTGGCGAGTGTAGGCCGAGCTGCCGTCGGGGAGCTGAATTTCGAGAAAGCCGTTACCGACGATGGCGATGTCCAGTGGGGCGTTGGTCCGTTTGGTTTCGCCGGGCGCAAACGATTTCGAATTGCTCGACAACATGGTGCCCATGCCGGTGAGAATAGGAGGAGAAGTCTCGTCGGCGTATGGAGCGGTTGAGTTGGCCATTTTGTAATAGGCGTCCGTGAAAGCGACCCGATTTTTTTTGAAGCCGGTGGTGTTTACGTTGGCCAGGTTATTGGCGATGGTGTTGACGTTCTGCTGCTGAGCATGCATGCCGGTTGCGCCGATATAAAGTGAATTCATCATGTTTTGGTCCCCCTGATAATTCAGAACTGGCCGAGATTGCGGAAAGTTTTGTCGCGAACTTCGTCGTAAGCCTGTAATGACCGGTGGCTGCTCTCGAAATGGCGGAATGTCTGTAACAGCGTGATCATTTCGCGCGCCGAATCGACATTCGACCCTTCCAAGTGGCCTTGCAGAATTCGCGGGCGCGAGGTTTCGTTAGCAGTTGTTCCGTCTCGTGGGACAAGAAGACCGTTTCCTGCACTGAGCAACTGTTCAGCCCGCTCGAACGTTACGATCTTGATTTTTCCGACGGTGTTGCCTCGGTCGATTACTGTTCCGTCTTGCTCAATTATTGGTGTCGGACTCGAGATCGTTATTTCGCCCGTCTGGCCAAAAACAGGGTGTCCTGCATGTGTCACGAGTCGTCCCCGTTCGTCGAGCCGGAGGGCGCCATGACGGGTGTAGGCGAGGCCCTGGTCTGTCTGGACTTCCATGTAACCCTCGCCGAGGATGGCGATATCGAGAGGAGTGCCGGTCTTCCGTGGCGTGCCTGGACTTTGGTCTGTGGTGATCCTTGGAAGTTGTGCACCTGCCTGCTGAGCGGTGACATCAGTTTTGCTGCCGGTCAGACCGAGTCCTCCTGTTACCGCAAGTATTTCCCGCTTGAAACCAGGTGTCAGTGCGTTTGCCGCATTGTTGGCGATGACATCCATGCGACGCATGTCAATCTGCATGCTGGCGACAGTCAGGTTGATAGGATCAAGCATGCCATTCCTCCCCAAGTATTTTTTTGCTGCAAAAGAGGTCGGCGAAATAAGGATTAAGAACAGGCAAAACTTCGGCTAATTGCTTGCTTTCCTTATTGAGCGCATGCGGTAAATTCGCAGAAAAGCATGCGGTTTCGCGATTCTGGATGGTGAATTTCATAGTTTGACAACCCCGAAGGAACGTAAATTTACGGACGGGGGGACCTCGGACATGGACAGGATCGCCAGGTGCGGCAACACGCGTTCGGTAATGCTTCGCACGTGACGGCGCAATTCGGGTGCGCAGAGGAGTACCGGCACAATGTTGCTCTTCATCATCTGCTCAACTTGGCCAGCGAGTCGTCCGACGACAATCTCGGCGAATTTTGGCTCCAGCAACAAGCGGCTGTTGTTGTCGGCGTTCTGGATGCTGCCAGCGATTTTTTGCTCAATACCGGGATCCAGAGTGATTACCGGTAGATCGCCGGCACTGGATAGCAATGTTTGGCAGATTGCCGGGCCAAGGCGTTGCCGAACGATTTCCGTCAGGCGCTCGGCATCTTTTGTGCTGCGTCCTGCGTCGGCTAGAACTTCCAAAATGGCCTCCAGATGGCGCACGGAGACTTTTTCGCGGAGCAGGTTTTGTAGCACTTTCTGCAATTCCACGACTGAGAGAACTCCTGGAATCAATTCCTCGACGAGTCCCGCGTTCTGTTCGCGCAGACGGGAAAGCAACGCGTTGGTGGCACTTCGGGTCAGCAGACTGGCGGAATTGCGGCGTAGTATTTCGGTCAGATGAGTGACAAATACCGTAAGAGGATCAACCAGGGTGAATCCAGAGGCTCGGGCTGATGCCTTCTGGCTGTCGTCGATCCACACTGCCGGTAGAGAGTAGGTGGGGTCCCTCGTTTCGATACCATTCAGTTTGCCGCGCATACCTGATGGATGAATGGCCAGGAAGCGGTCTGGTACGAGTTCCGCGCTGCCCGATCCGACGCCGAAAATGGCAATTTCGTAAGCCTGTGGCGTTAGACGTTTCTCGTCCCGGAAACGGATTTTGGGAAGAATGATCCCCGCTTCGAGTGCGTATTGTTTGCGAAAGGCTGCGATGCGCTCGCGGAGCCCCGCGTCGTCACTATTGACGACATCGATCAAGTTTTGCCCGACACGGACTTCAATCGGCGGAACTTCCAGCAGGCTTTCCAGGTTCTCGGTATCGTCCGCGATTTTGTTTTTTTCTGGGGCAGTCCTGTTGGTGCTTCTTCCGGTTGCGCGATTGACGAAGAACGCGAGAGCACCCAGTGTGGAGGCAATGATCATTACCGGAAAAAAAGGCATGCCCGGCAGGAGGCCGATACCAAGAAGGGCTATCGCAACCAAGAGCATGGCTTTGGGAAAGGCACCCAGTTGGCCTAAAATTTCTTGGCTGAGATGGCTGTCCGTTCCTGAACGGGTGACGATAATCCCTGTACCCACGGCGATGACCAAAGCGGGCAGTTGCGTAACGATTCCGTCGCCGATCGTTAGCAATATGAAAGTCTGTGCTGCCTCTGGCCAAGACATGCCCATTTGTATGACGCCGATAGTTAAACCACCAAATATATCGATCAGCAGGATCACGATGCCAGCAATGGCATCTCCTTTGACGAATTTGCTGGCACCATCCATGGCACCGTAGAAGTTGGCTTCCTTCTCTATGTTCCTGCGTCTGCGTTGAGCTTCGGCTTGATCTATGAATCCCATGTTGAGATCGGCATCTATGCTCATCTGCTGTCCAGGCATGCTATCCAGAGTGAAGCGGGCTGCAACCTCGGCTATGCGTTGAGCGCCATTGGTCACGACGACATATTGGACGACTACCAGAATCAGGAATACGACCAAGCCAATGACATAGTTTCCTTCCACTACAAATGCGCCAATCGTGCCGATTACCCGTCCTGCATCGCCGTTGCTGAGAATAAGGCGGGTGGCTGCGATATTGAGGGATAGGCGGAAAAGTGTGGCGATCAGCAGGAGCGAAGGAAAGGTCGAGAACTCGACCGGTTTTTCGACATAGAAGGTCATCAGCAGCAGCAGCAACGCGAAACTGAGATTGACGAGTAATAGGAAATCCAGCGCACGAGGCGGAATTGGCGAAAAAAGTACGATCAGAATTCCAATCATGCCGAGAATCAGCAGCATGTCGGCATTGTTGCCAAGGGTTTGGCGAAAAGCGCGGATCATGCGTGGTTTCCTGCTGGCTGCTGGTTACGTAGCGAATAGACCCAGACAAGGATTCGGGCTAAGGCGTTGTAGTGCTCCACCGGAACCGCCTCTTCCAGACTGACTTTGTGAAAGAGTGCTCGGGCCAGCGGTCGGTTTTCGATCATGGGTATCCGGTGCTGGCGAGCAATATCTCGCATCCGTGCCGCCAAGAAACCGGCACCTTTGGCAACCACCACTGGGGCGTCGATACGATCCCGGTCGTACTTTATGGCTATGGCAAGCTGTGTCGGATTGGTAATGAGAACGTCGGCATCTTTCACGCGGCCAAGGCTTTTTGCGCGTTTGACGGCTTCTCGTTGCAGTTCACGCAATCGTGCCTTGATACGTGGATCGCCCTCGCGGCGTTTGTGTTCTTCACCGATTTCGCGGCGACTCATGCGCATGCGCCGGGAAAAATCCCAACGGCTGTATACGGCGTCAAGCGAAGTAATTACCGCCAGGGCAGCGAGAAGCTTCGTCAAAATCGCACTCGCCTGTGGCAGGATCAATTGCCCCAATGCTGTCGGTGTGGCGTTGATGCTGCGAAGCAATGTCGGAATTCCGGCCCGAAGTGCGAAGTAAAGGATGGCGCCAAGAACGGAGAACTTGAGTACGGTCTTGATGGATTCAAAGATTAGGCGAACTGAGAAAATGCGTTTGAAACCAGAAACGGGATTCAAGCGGTCGAAATCAGGTTTAAGTGTAAAGAAAGAGAATACTGGCCCGGTTTGTAGGAAGTTGCTCAACACTGCGACAACGATCAACGTTGTGAACAGAGGGGCAAGAAGGATGATGGCTTCGCCAAACGTCTGGAGGAGGAGAGCGGAGATGTCATTGATTTCGAACGAAGCCTGGTATGAATTGGAAAAAATTGCGCGGAACAGGCGCATTTCATCAGTTGCGATGCTGGACCCCAAAAAATGAAGGATTGCGGTGCCCGCGCATAGAATCGTGAATGAGTTGACATCAAGGCTCTTCGCAACTGAACCGCGCTTGCGGGCCTCTTCCAGCTTGAAAGGAGTTGCTGTCTCGTTGCGGTTTTGTTCTTGATCCGCCATTTACGTCAGCATCCTCGACCATGTGTCGAACATCGAATCGAATACGCGATGGATGGTGTTGCCGGCAAACGGTATAGAAATTGCCAATACTGTCGTGCCAACCAGAGCCTTGAGCGCAAGGGACATTACGAAGACATTCATCTGAGGCATTGTCCGCGACATGAACGCCATCCCGATGTCGATAAGAAAAAGACAAAGCACAACGGGGGCAACAAGGATCATCCCAAAGGAAAAACAAGTTGCGAACTGAGCAACAAGGACATCCAGTTGAAGTTCTGCGATCCCCGTTCCCGGCGGCAATTTTGTAATCGAGAGGTTGAGAAGTCGGAGTAAGGCCAAGTGCCCGTCAATGGCAAAAAAGAAAACTGCAGCAAGCATCGACAATGCGGTACCTAGTAAAGGGGCGTTGTTGCGCGTAGCAAGGTCAACCAGGCTGGCAATACCGAAACCGATTTGGAAATCTAATAAACGCCCTGCGAACTGGAAAGTGGAAAAAGCAGAAAACAACCCTGCGGCGATTGCGGCGCCTACGATGGATTCATGGAGAATCAACGAGCCTAAGGAAATCAAGTCAAGATTTAGCACCACAGTGTTTGATGCTCCGACCAGACCTGCCGCTAATGTGAGGATCAAGATCACGCGGGCTATAGCAGGGACAGGTATGCCTGCAAATGGGTGGGTGGCGATGAACAGCATGGCGATGCGTACGGAGACGAGCAGCACGCTCGCTGCCCAGGCAGTAAGGGGACTTGGCGTCATCGTCAAAGATAGGAGGGAATGCTGGCGATGAGCGTTGCCGAGTAACTGACGAGCTTCTTCAGCATCCAAGGTCCGAACAGTGTGAGGACGAAGACGACTGTCAGTATTTTTGGAATGAAGGAAAGCGAGACTTCTTGGATTTGCGTCACCACCTGAAAGATGCTGACGAAGATGCCGACGATCATAGTAATGATCAGTAGTGGCGCCACAACCAGCGCACCGGTCCAAAGCATGCGCGAAACTAACTGCAGCGCAGCGTCCCCTGTCACTTGCTACCTCCCTAGTCCTACTGGTTTTTTCTATATATTTCGCATGATTTGATGAGTCATTGAAGAAATTTTTTTCAATAGTTCATACATGCGAACTGCTTCTATCATATGCGATAAAACTATACCGATAGGCTATCATCAGTGTCAATATATCGTGAGAGGTGTGCTTATGTTTAGCTGTTATGCATGGCGTCGCAGCCACGCTCTGAAATCTGCTCGGGTATGAAGGGTTACTTGCGGCGGTGAGGGTTTGTGACACGTTTGGCCATGTCGAGAAGATTGCCTCCCAAGGGGGCTTTGCCTTGACTTAGGGCTGATTTGATGAGGCGTTCGGCGACATCGCTGCTTCCCTGTCGTTGTAGCCTTAAAGCTTGTGCGTAGTGAGCAGACATGGCATTGGGATTCAAGCGGCGGGCAACTTTGATGAGCCGTTCCGCGTCATCGAAGTTGCCACGTGCTGCTGCAACGGTAGCAAGGCCGCCATGGGTTTCGCCAAAATTTTCATCCAGTGCTAGTGCCTGATTAAAACTCTCCTCTGCGCCATCAATGTCATTTTTCAGCAACTGAATCCAGGCGAGGATATGCCAGGTGCCAATATGTTGTGGCATATATTTGACGGCTTGCAGCAGCTTAACGTGGGCTGCATCGATATCGAGATCGAGTAGGTCGGCTAAGCCTAGTGATGCCCATGCGCGCCCATTCGTCGCTTGGACAGCGATTGCTCTGTGCAACATGTCTTTGGCTATTTTGCTGTCTTCAGATCCAAGCGCGATGTTGCCTGCTGCAAGCAATGCATCAAGGTTGTTTGGATTCGCTTTCAGGGCATGGGTCGCCCATTTATCTGCTGATGCGAGGTCGTCGCAGTCGCAATAGAGCAAACTCAGCATGCCGGCTATGTCGCTTGCTTCAGGGTGGCGATTCACATAGTCACTGGCTAGAGCCACTGCTTCTGAAAGTTCGCCAAGATAATGATGAACACGGATCAAGAGGCGGACAACCTGTTGGTAGTACTGCAGTTCCGTGTGGAGCCCAATCAGAATTTCCTTGGCCTCGAGATAAGTGCCTAGGCCGATTTGGGCGATTGCTCGGTTGTATCTGACCGCCGGATCGGTGTGGTCGGAAAGTGGTCGATGTTCGGTAATAGCCAGCGCTTCACCATAGTTGGCTTCAGCGATCGCGACAGAGGAGAGGCGTAGGGAAAAATACGGATCATCAGGCCGCAACTCCAATGCACGCTGAATGATGCTTCGGGCCTTAGGTATTGCTCCGCACT
Source organism: Azonexus sp. MM2026_4 (assembly GCF_055901855.1). Classification (NCBI taxonomy): domain Bacteria; kingdom Pseudomonadati; phylum Pseudomonadota; class Betaproteobacteria; order Rhodocyclales; family Azonexaceae; genus Azonexus; species Azonexus sp. MM2026_4. Next base: position 302,061 of record NZ_CM148380.1, read on the forward strand.
CTAGTGCCAAGTCGCCGATTTCTGCCAGGAGATTGAGATTGTCAGGGTCTTCTTCAAGATAGATTTCTAGCCTGGTAAGGCGGTCACTTAAGGTGTCTTTGTAGGAGGCTTGTTCCGAACCCTTTGGCATTTTTGTTCCTGAAAATATTAAGCACGGCAGACTAAGTTATCCTTATGTTTTTTGCAATTTCCATGAGATTGCGCTAGTTGATAACGGCATTCCGCTGATCACGTCGGACAAGGTGCTGGCGACGGTGGCAAGACCAAGGTCCTGCTGCTGCGTGTTGGTGAAAAGTGCCAGGGCGTGGACGGCCTGTTCAAGCCGGGGCGGGGGCAGAATTTCTGTGTGTGAGGCGTGAGTAGACGTTTCCACGGTGACGGGGGCCGAAGGTCCGTTCAGACCGTTGGCGCTTGGCACGGTGGAAAAGTCGGTGGTCATTTTATCCGCGGGCCGCTTCAAAGCGTTCGGCGTAGAGGATGGCAAATTGGTTCATGGCGTCCTTCCAGTCCTTGGCCACGCGTCTTGATGATCTTGCGCAAATAGAAGAATCCGAAACCGGCACAGCCGTAAGCCACCGGCAAACCCAGCTTGATTTCTGACTCAGGCAGCGGATTCTGGCAGCCAGCGATGCGGGAGCAATTCGCCGATCCGGCTGTTGGGCTGGGTTGGCAGGCGAGACAGGATGTCTTTCAGGTAGAGGAAGGGATCGTGGCCATTGAGCTTGGCGGACTGGATCAGGCTCATGATGGCGGCAGCCCGCTTGCCAGCACGCAGACTACCGGCAAATAGCCAGTTCTTCCGGCCCGTGGCAATCGGGCGGATGCGGTTCTCGATCCAGTTGTTGTCGATCGGCACCTGACCGTCGTCGATGTAATAGACGAGCGCCGTCCAGCGTTTGAGGCTGTAATCCATCGCTTTGGCCGTCGATGAGCCGTTGGGTACCTGGCATCGGTGCCGGGTCAGCCAATCGTGAAATTCATCGAGAATCGGTTTGGCCTGCGCCTGACGGATTCGTTGCCGTTCGTCAGGGCTCAATTCGGCAACTTCCCGCTCCACCTGGTAGAGCCGCTGGATGTAGACCAGCGCCTGTTCGGCGATCTGGCTTTGGTTGCTGGCGTGCAGTTCGAAGAATTTGCGGCGCGCATGCGCCATGCAACCCGCTTCGGTCACGCCATCGGCGATCAGCGCCTTGTAGCCCGCGTAGTCGTCGCAGACGAGTGTGCCGCGCCAGGTATCGAGGAATTCCTGGGCATGCTTACCGGCCCGGCTGTCGGCGAAATCGTAGATGACGGCCTTGATCGGCTCGAAGGCGCCGATGCTGTAGGACCACAGGTAGGCCCGATGCGTCTTGCCGGCGCCGGGGTCGAGCATCGCCACCGGGGTTTCGTCGGCATGCAGTACCGGGTAGGTCAGCATCTCGACCTTCAGGGCATCGACCAGGGGTTGCAGGGTGACGCCCATCTGGCCGACCCACTCGGCCAGGGTCGATTGCGGAATCGGCAGACCGGCCCGGCCGAAGATCCCTTCCTGACGATACAGCGGCAGGTGATCCAGGTACTTGGCAATCAACACATGCGCGAGCAAGCCGGTGGTCGGGATCCCCTTGTCGATCACATGGGCGGGCACCGGGGCCTGGATCAGCGTTTCACATTGTTTGCAGGCCCATTTGCCGCGGATGTGGCGTTCGACCGTAAAGGTGCCGGGCGTGTAGTCCAGCTTCTCGGCGATATCTTCGCCGATGCGTTGCATCTGGCAGCCGCAGGTACAGGTGGTCGAGTCCGGTTCGTGGCGGATTTCGGTGCGCGGCAGTTCCGGCGGCAAGGGCTGGCGCTTGGCCTGGCCCTTCGGTTTCGATTCGGAAAGCTGCTCAAGTTCTTCGGTGATCGCCGCCATGTCGGCGGCGAGGGTTTCTTCAAACAGTTGCCCTTGTTCAACCGGCAGGCGTTCGGCCTTGATGCCGAAGTAGTGGCGCTTGTAGTACGCCACCTCATGCGTCAGCTTGTCGATCTTGACCTTACGCCAGTTCAGTTCCCGATCCTTGTGCGTGATGGCTGCCGCTTGCTGGCGCACCAGTTCGCGCAGTTCGTCGGCGGTCAGTTGATCGAGGTTGGCGGGCAAGGTCATGGCCGACATCATGCCGTCCGCAAGGCGAACTGACTATCGTGGACTTCCCCAATGGTGGACGGTCAAAGAACTCGAATCACCCCGCCATCGGCCAGACGTTCCCAGGGCAGGCCGAGAATCAGCGCATCGAATTGCCCCCGGGTCAGAGCGACGCTGCCATCGCCCGGCCGAAGCTGAAACCGCCCCTGGTTCAGTCGCCGGTTGGCCAGCCAGACACCGTAGCCATCATGCACCAGCACCTTCAACCGGGTGCCGCGTCGATTGGCAAAGAGATAGGCATGGTGCGGCTGCGCCTCGCCGAAGATCCGTACGACCTGGGCCAGGACCGTTTCCGTTCCTGCCCGCATGTCCAGCGGCCGGGTCGACAGCCACAAGGCATCAACCCGGATCATCGCAGCCAGTCGAGCAACCAGGCGGCGCAATCGCCGGACGCTTGGACCGGCCATTCGACCTTGATCGCGGTATTGCCCCGGCGGACTTCGATTCGGATATCGCCCAATGTCGGCATGGCCGGGGCCATCGGCAATTGCACGAAAGCCGGTGCCGGCGTCGCTTCGAGCACAGGCATCGCTACGCGTCGCGTCGGTGGTTCGATACCGCGCTCACGCATCCAGCGGCGGACCTGATTGGCGTTAACGCCATTGGCCATGGCAATGCCGGCGACCGAGGCGCCAGGTTCGCAGCACGCCTCAATCACCGCCAGTTTGAATTCCTCCGGATGATGCCGCCGGCGCCGACTTGGCTTCTGGATTTCCATCGAAAGTGTCCACCATCGTTTTTAAGGGGACACGATCTTCGCGGTCTAACGCGTCAATTTACAGATGGGTTTGCCGGGCGCTTACAGTGATGTTGCCCCGCGATCAGTTTGGCCGTTACCTGCTTACGGGCCAAGCGATGTCCGGCATAGAGGCAGCGTCAGCCTGATTCGGGCTCTTACGTTGAACTGCGGGAACCTTCGGTGGCGATGTGAAGCGAAAGGCACAAGCTCAAAAGGCGAGGCCGATAGTGGCGATGCGCCACCAAGGGACGGAGCAGCTCGTAGTAGTGTTGAAGCCGCTGTAATGGTGGTGGAGCGAAGGGGCTGCGTCATCCCGGCATTGTGTGACGTCAACCGCGAAAGCGGGAGGAGCGTCGCTCAATGACCAAGCCTTACGACATTCCCAAGGCGCTTGTCTGGGAAGCCTATTTGAGTGTGAAAGCAAATGGAGGATCAGCAGGAATCGATCAGGAATCCATCGGGCAATTCGAGGAAAATCTGAGCAACAACCTGTACAAGCTCTGGAATCGCATGTGTTCCGGGAGCTACTTTCCGCCGCCGGTGAAAGGTGTGCCCATCCCGAAGAAATCTGGCGGGGTGCGCATGCTGGGTGTGCCAACGGTGTCGGACAGGGTGGCGCAAACGGTGGTCAAGCAACTGCTTGAACCAGTCATTGATCCGGTCTTTCATGCCAACTCGTACGGCTGTCGTCCCGGGCGCTCGGCGCACGATGCGATTGCCATGGTGCGGCGGCGAAGCTGGGAATACGACTGGGTGGTTGAGTTCGATATCAAAGGTTTGTTTGACAACATCGACCACGAACTGCTGATGCGTGCGCTCAGAAAGCACTGCCAGACGCCATGGGTCTTACTGTACGTCGAGCGTTGGCTAACTGCGCCAATGCAAATGCGGGACGGCGATTTGGTGGAAAGGACGAAGGGCACCCCGCAAGGAGGTGTCGTCAGTCCTTTGCTGGCCAATCTCTTTCTGCACTATGCGTTCGATATCTGGATAGGTCGTCATCTTCGGAGCGTGCGCTTCTGCCGCTATGCCGATGACGGTGTTATGCACTGTCGGAGTCTGGCGCAGGCCAAGTTTGCCTTGGAGAAGATTGGTGAGCGGTTTCGTCAGTGCGGACTTGAATTGCATCCCGATAAAACCCGGATCGTGTACTGCAAGGACATCAATCGGCAGGGAGATTTCCAATGTGTGCAATTCACCTTTCTTGGCTATACCTTCCGTCCGCGCAAAGCAGTCGATAAGTATGGTCGGGTCTATGTGAATTTCACACCTGCAGTCAGCCGTGAGGCCCTCAAGGTAATGCGACAGACGATACGCGGGTGGCATCTTCAACTGAAGTGTGACAAGAGCCTGGCTGACCTATCGGCCATGTTCAATCCGATACTCCGTGGCTGGCATCAGTATTACGGCCGATTCTACGAGTCGGCGATGTCCGCCGTGTGGAAGCACCTGAATGACTATCTGACGCGCTGGCTGATGCGCAAGTACAAACGTCTGGCTCGGCATAAAACGCGAGCCCGGCAAGCCCTCGGGCGACTTGCGCTGAAGTTTCCAGAAGCCTTCTGGCATTGGAAACTGGGATGTGTGCCAAAGGCTGGATGATGGGAGCCGGATGAGTCGAGAGGCTCACGTCCGGTTCTGCGAGGGGCCGCAGGTGAAATTCCTGCGGTCTACTCACCCCTACGTCTCGACCTGGCAGGGATTCGTCTATGTTGCCTTCGTCATCGACGTCTTTGCACGCCGCATTGTCGGTTGGCGGGTCAGCCGGTCGATGCGAACCGATTTCGTCCTCGACGCCTTGGAGCAGGCGCTCTACGCCCGCCAGCCTGAAGGGGATGACGCCCTGATCCATTATTCCGACCGGGGATCGCAGTATGTTTCCATTCGCTACACCGAGCGACTGGCCGAAGCCGGCATCGAACCTTCTGTCGGCAGTAAGGGCGACAGCTACGACAACGCCTTGGCGGAAACCATTAACGGCCTGTACAAGGCCGAACTGATCCATCGGCGGGCGCCCTGGAAAACGGTGGAGTCGCTGGAGCTGGCCACCCTCGAATGGGTGACCTGGTTCAACCACCAGCGGCTGTTGGAGCCCATCGGATACATCACGCCCGCCGAGGCTGAGCAACGGTATTATTGGCAACTCACCCAACAGGCCGATCACGCCTGTACTTAAACCACGGAGCCTCTACGAAACCCGGGGCGATTCAGTGCAGAGACTGACGTAGTTCAGGAGGCCCGCCTTGGGCAGGCGCTTATTGTCACCACTGCCGCGTTTGGCCCGTTTTTCACCGTGATATCCGCAAAGGGGTTCTCTGGTAGATGAGTGGCCAGGCGAGCGGTATTTCGCCCGGCGTTGAACAACGTGCCGATGAAGCCGAGCTTGTTGGCTATCGTGCCGGGGGGAGAGGGCTTTGATGTCCCGCAGGAAATCGCGGAATGCCAGGGCATCGTCGCGCGTGGTTTGGGGCGGGGCCTTGCGGCTGAATTCGGCGAACAGCGTCATCGCTGCAAGATAGGCGTCCTTGGTGCTCTGTCGGCGCTCGCACTCTTTTTCCCAGACGTCGTACAACGTTTGCCAGGTGATTTCGCTTCCCGCGCCGGGTGCGGTTTTACGGGTGTTCTGGACGATGAACTGGCTGGGCAGGATATCCATGCTGGTTTCAGCCACGACAGCGCCTTCCTGGCGTTTCTTGATGCCTTCGTAGGCCTCCAGGAATGCCTGGGTCAGGGTGTAGGCGATTTTTCGCCAACTGTCCGCGGAGAAAATCGGGTTGTAACCCCGGCCGATCAGGATGATTCTGGAATCCTCGAGCACTGGCGCGACGTTGCCCATTGCCAACTGCTTGCGCAGAGTGGCGATCGCTTGGTCAATGTGCGTTCCGTACTCGGCAAATTCCTCAGCATCCATGCCCGCAATCCGTTTGTTCCGATCGGTTTCGAGCAGCGCGTTGCGAATCAGGTTGCCGAACTGGGTTTCGAGTTCTGGGGTGACTTCAGTCAGGGGAACCGGTCGGGTACGGCGAATTCCCTCGGAGGAGAAGGGATCGACAGGGATGCTGTCGAATTGGGCGCGAGCATCACAGATGGCCTTGTCGGCCTCGACGGCAAATTTCTTGCAAAGGCTGACGGCTGCCGGGTAATTGCGACCCAAAGACTTCTTGATTTCCCGCTTGCCGATGAGCGAGCGCAGCTCTGGCGGGACGCTCTGCCGGAAATAGTAGGTATGGTTCCTGAGGGTCATGTAGGGTGGCATGTCCAGTCCCTTCTGACTGAACTTTGTAGCCTGCCTTTGTACCCTTTTACTCGCCATGGTGACTGATTATATCAATATAATCAGTCACTTGGGAATATGTTGGCGGAGTGGACGGGACTCGAACCCGCGACCCCCGGCGTGACAGGCCGGTATTCTAACCAACTGAACTACCACTCCGCGCTAAACCTTGGCTTGCTGTATGCGCCGGTTCTGAAACCGGGCTTCGGCTCGGATACGCCGTGCAGCAACCGAAGCCGCGCATTATAGAGAACTCGGGCGGAGCGCGCAAGGCACTTTTTGGATTTTCTGGCGCTGTGCCTCAGAGCTTCCCTTGCCAACTGCGATCGATGGTCAGTTGCAGTGTTTGCTCCTGCTCCAGTCGCGCAAGCAGGGCGCGGGCCTGTTCATTGAATTGCGGACGATGGGCAGGGTCGATCTTCTTGCCGGGGAGGAATTTCTCGTTCAGGGGATTGACGAAGTCGTCGCCGTGTTTCACCCGGTAGTCGAGATGTGGGCCGGTCGAGATTCCGGTCGAACCGACCTGGCCGATGACCTGCTTCTGCTCGACCCGCGTGCCGCGGCGGATTCCCTTGCCGAGCCGCGACAGGTGGTTGTAGTAGGTTTCGTAGCCGGCACGGTGGCGCACACTAACCTGAATACCGTTGCCGCCGCTGCGGCCGGCAAAGGTCACCACGCCATCGGCCACCGCCCACACCGGGGTGCCGCTCGGTGCCGCGTAATCGATCGCCAGATGCGGTCTGACACCACCGAGCACCGGGTGCGGGCGGCGATAGGTGAAGCCGGAACTGATGCGCGAGAACTCCAGTGGCGAGCGCAGGAACATCTTTTTCAGCGAATTGCCTTCCGGGTCGTAATAGCTCAGCCTTTCAGAGTTGCTGCCCGGGGCGGCAAAGCCGATGCCGGTCAGCGTCTGTTCCCCGCTGATGTATTGGGCGGCCAGGATGCGCCCGAAATCGACCGGCGCGCCATCGGCGTAGCGCGTTTCGACCAGGATACGGAAGCGGTCGCCGGGCTGCGTGTCGGCGGTGAAGTCGAACTCGGATTCGAAAATCTGCACCAGGTCGAGCAGCGCCGAGGGGGCGATGGCGCCACTTTCGACGGCGTCCCAGAGCGAGCTCTTGACTTCACCCTGGCGCATTTCGACGCGGATTTCCGGTTTGATTTCATTGCGTTCGACTTTCCAGCGCCCGTCGCGGTTGATCGCCTTGAAGCGTAGCCAGGCATTTGGTGCATGGACGAGCATGCTCGGCCGGCCGTCGTCGCTGCGGTGCAACCGGAAACTGTCGCCCGGCCGCAAGTGCCGCAGGTTGGCGCCAGCGGCTTCAAGAGCGGCGGTAATCTCGTAGGCCGCGTCGGACGGGATGTCGTGGCGCAGCAAGGCGGCGACCATCGTGTCGCCGTTGCCGAGTTTGATGGGCTGCCCCGGTGCCTGGGGGGCTGTTGTCGTGGTGGCCGGAGCGGCAGCGCTAACTGCGGGGGCTGGCTTGGGTGAACTGGGCGGCCAGAGCAGCCAGCCGAGCAGGGCGGCCATTGCGGTGAGGCCTGCGGTCGTGCGCGTCAGGGCGCGGGAGCGGCGGATCATTGCTTGTCACTTTCTCGCGTCGTGCGATACACGGAATCCCGGAATCGAGCGCAAATCACTGGCGGCGAGTCATGCCCGCTGGCGTTGATTTGAGAAAAGTGGCTCTTTTCGGCATCCGGATGGAAGGTGCCTGAGCATAGTCCTGAATCAGGTGCTTGGCCTGATCTTGGCGTCCCCACGGGGATTCGAACCCCGGTTACCGCCGTGAAAGGGCGGTGTCCTAGGCCTCTAGACGATGGGGACCCGGACTGATTTGTAGTGATTCGGTGCCTGGTGGAGGTAAGCGGGATCGAACCGCTGACCTCTTGCATGCCATGCAAGCGCTCTCCCAGCTGAGCTATACCCCCAGTTCAGAGAGACAGCCGAATCAATTTCCAATACGCCAGAACAGCGCGAACCGGAATTACAACAAAACCTGGTCTGGAGCGGCGAACCGTATTGGCGCTTTGATTTTTCTGCTGCCCGGTTGCTGTCTCCAGCGCGGCGCGAACTATAGCACAGCTTTTTCGGGCTTGGGTAGGGGCTGGGCAATTTCATTGCAGTGGCGCCATCATCTAGCTGCAACATCCGCTCGCTACGCTGATTGCCATCCTGCCAGCCGGCAGGTTCGAGGAAAAACATTGCAAAGCGAGCCAGCATGAAAATCGCCATTGCCGGGACCGGTTATGTCGGACTGTCCAACGCCGTGCTCCTGGCGCGGCACAACGAGGTGGTCGCGCTCGATATCGTTGCCGAGAAGGTCGACATGATCAACCGGCGCCAGTCGCCGATCGCCGATCCCGACATCGAGGCCCATTTCGCCGATCAGCCGCTGAACCTGCGCGCCACGCTGGACAAGCACGATGCCTACGCGGGGGCCGCCTACGTCATCATCGCGACGCCGACCGACTACGATCCGGAGAGCAATTGTTTCAATACCGCTTCGGTCGAGGCGGTGATCCGCGACGTCGTCGCCATCAACCCCGATGCCGTGATGGTGATCAAGTTGACCGTCCCCGTCGGCTATACGCGCAAGGTACGCGAGGCCTTCACCCTGGCCCTCGGGCGCGAGGCGCAGATCCTGTTCTCGCCGGAGTTCCTGCGCGAGGGGCGGGCCCTGTACGACAACCTGCACCCGTCGCGCATCATCGTCGGCGAGCGCAGTCCGCGCGGCGAGGCGTTTGCCGGTCTGCTCAAGCAGGGGGCACTGAAGCCGGAGGTTCCGGTGCTTTACACCGAGAGCACCGAGGCCGAGGCGGTCAAGCTCTTCTCCAACACCTATCTGGCGATGCGGGTCGCCTACTTCAACGAACTCGATACCTACGCCGCGACGCACGGTCTCGACACGCGGCAGATCATCGAAGGCGTCTGCCTCGACCCGCGCATCGGCAGCCATTACAACAATCCGTCCTTCGGCTACGGCGGTTACTGCCTGCCCAAGGACACCCGGCAACTACTCGCCAATTACCGCGAGGTGCCGCAGAACCTGATCCGCGCCATCGTCGATGCCAACACGACGCGCAAGGATTTTGTCGCCTTCGACATCATCCGCAGGAATCCGCGGGTGGTCGGCATCTATCGTCTGGTGATGAAGAGCGGCTCCGACAATTTCCGCGCTTCCAGCATCCAGGGAATCATGAAGCGGCTGAAGGCGCGCGGCATCGAGGTGGTGGTCTTCGAGCCCGGCCTGAGCGACGACGAGTTCTACCGCTCGCGCGTCGTCCGCGACCTCGCTGCCTTCAAGCAGCAAGCCGACCTCATCGTCGCCAACCGGATGAGCGATGAAATCCGCGATGTGGCGGCCAAGGTATATACCCGCGACCTGTTCGGTGGCGATTGAGCGATCGCCCGGCCGCCAGCCCGGGCATGACGGAGGAAGCAGACAGCAATGGCCAAGGGAATGATTCTGGCGGCGGGGCAGGGGACGCGGGTGCGTCCGCTGACCAAGTCGATGCCGAAACCGATGGTGCCGATCCTCGGCAAGCCGGTCATGGAATACCTGATCGAGCACATGGCGCGCCACGGCGTGCGCGACATCATGGTGAACGTCGCCTTCAACCATCGCAAGATCGAAAACTACTTCGGCGACGGCCGGCGCTGGGGCGTCAATCTCGGCTACTCGTTCGAAGGCGCCCGCGAACACGGGGAAATCGTTCCCAAGGCCATGGGCTCGGCCGGCGGCATGCGCAGGATCCAGGACTTCGGCGGCTTTTTCGACGAGACGACGCTGGTCATCTGCGGCGACGCGCTGGTCGATCTCGATATCGCGGCGGCGCTGCACGAACATCAGGAGAAGGGCGCGCTGGCCAGCGTGGTGACGCTGGAAGTGCCGCTGGCCGAGGTGCCGAACTACGGCGTCGTGGTCGCCGACGAGAGCGGGCGGGTGCTCTCCTTCCAGGAAAAGCCGAAACCCGCCGAGGCGAAGTCGCGCCTGGCCAGCACCGGCATCTATCTCTTCGAGCCGGCGGTGCTCGACCTGATTCCGCCCGGCTTGCCCTTCGACATCGGCAGCGAACTGTTCCCGCTGCTGGTCGAGCGCGGCTTGCCCTTCTACGCCCAGCAGCGTCCTTTCAACTGGATCGACATCGGCCGCTTGAGCGATTACTGGGAGGTTTCGCAGCGCGTGCTGCGCGGCGAGGTCGAGCAGATGGAGATGCCGGGCGAGGAAGTTGCGCCCGGGGTCTGGGTCGGCCTCAATACCTCGGTGGCCTGGGAGAGTGCGAAGCTGGTCGGGCCGGTCTACCTCGGGTCCAACGTGCGCATCGATCCCGGCGTCTCGATCATCGGTCCGGCGTGGATCGGGCACGGTAGCCACATCCGCTCGGGAACGCGCATCGAGCGTTGCATCGTCTTCGAATACACGCGCATCGGCGACACGCAGCACCTGCGCGAGATGATCGTCTCGCCGCAATACTGCGTCGGCCGCGATGGCGTTGCGCACTACCTGGGCGAGGACGATTCGCCCTACCGCTGGGGCGACGCGCGCGGCTGAGGCGGTGCCTTACTTGCGCGTCGCGCGCAGCGGCTTGCCCTTGCCGCCGCGGTTGCCACGGCAGTTGTCCAGGCGTTCGCCCTTGAGCTTGCCGGCGACGCCGTCGACTACCGGCTCAATGGTTTCCAATGCCGTTTTGCCGGGCGCCGCGTCGATCAGCTTGAGACCGCGTCCTTTGCCGAGCAGGCGGAGTTCCTCGAGCGGGAAGACCAGGGCGCGACCGTCCTTGGTGAATACCGCGATGTCGCCGTCGGCCGGGGCGGGCTGGAAGATGGCCGGCGCTTCGCCGTCGTCGAGCGTCAGGAAGGCCTTGCCGGCCTTGCCGCGAGACAGCAGGTCCTCGCCCTTGACGCGGAAGCCGTAGCCGCCTTCGCCGGCAACCAGGTAGGTCTTGTCGGCCGAGACGGCCAGGGCGAGCACCAGCTTGCCGCCGTCCTGGAAGTCGGCGAGCGAGGTGGCGGGAACGCCGTCGCCCTTACCGCCGGGCAGGTCGGCGGCGGAAATCGAGTAGGCGCGGCCGCGCGTGTCGAGCAGGATCAGGTGGTCGACGGTGCGGCAGGGCAGGCAGGCGAGCAGGCTGTCGCCGGAGCGGAAAGTCAGTTGCGCCGGATCGATGTTGTGGCCGCTGCGCGAGCGCAGCCAGCCATGCCGGGAGACGATCAGCGTGGTCGGCTCGTCGGGGATCGAGACGTTCTTGGCGTCGGACAGCGTGACCCGTTCGGCGGCTTCGATCAGGGTGCGGCGGTCGTCGCCGTACTTCTTGGCGTCGGCTTCGATCTCGGCGGCGACGCAGTCGCGCAGCGCGCTTTCGGAGTCGAGCAGCTTGTTGAGGCCGGCGGCTTCCTCGCGCAGCTTGGCCAGTTCATCAGCGATCTTGATGCCTTCGAGGCGGGCCAGCTGGCGCAGGCGAATTTCCAGGATGTCCTCGGCCTGGATCTCGGACAGCTTGAAGGCGGCGATCAGGTCGGCCTTGGGGGCGTCCGATTCGCGGATCACCTTGATCACGCGGTCGATGTCGAGCAGGATCGCCTGCCGGCCTTCGAGGATGTGGATGCGCCGTTCGGCGGCGGCCAGCCGGTGGCGGGTGCGCCGCTCGACGGTGCTCAGCCGGAAGCGGCACCATTCGGCGATCATGTCGTAGAGCGTGCCCTGGCGCGGCGCGCCGGTCAGGCCGAGCAGCGTCAGGTTGATCGAGGCGTTGGTTTCCAGGCTGGTGTGGGCGAGCAGCAGGCGGACCAGGTCGTCCTGGCCCTGGCGCGAGCTGGCCGGCTCGATGACCAGGCGAACGTCGTGTTCCTTGCCCGATTCGTCGCGCACGCCGCTTTCGCCGATGGCGGACAGGAAGGCCGCTTTCAGGTTGAGCTGTTCCGGGGTGAATACCTTCTTGCCGGCCTTTTCCTTGGCCACCGGGTTGGAGCAGGCTTCGATCTCGGACATCACGGTGGCGGTGGACACGCCCGGCGGCAGTTCGGTGACGACCAGGCGCCACTGGCCGCGCGCCAGCGCTTCGATCTTCCACTTGGCGCGCACGCGCAGGCTGCCGCGACCGCTCCGGTAGGTGGCGGCGATTTCCTCGGGGCTCGAGATGATCTGCGCGCCGCCCGGGTAGTCGGGGCCGGGCACCAGGCGCAGGACTTCGTCCTCGCTGGTTTGCGGGTCGCGGATCAGCGCGACGGCAGCGGCGGCGACTTCGCGCAGGTTGTGGGCGGGGATTTCGGTGGCCATGCCGACGGCGATGCCGGAAGCGCCGTTCAGCAGGCAGAAGGGCAGGCGGGCCGGCAGCAGGCAGGGTTCGTCGTTGACGCCGTCGTAGTTCGGTTTCCAGTCGACGGTGCCTTCGTCGAGTTCGCCGAGCAGCAGTTCGGCAATCGGCGTCAGCCGGGCTTCGGTGTAGCGCATGGCGGCGGCGTTGTCGCCGTCGCGCGAGCCGAAGTTGCCCTGGCCGTCGACCACCGGGTAGCGCAGGCTCCAGTCCTGCGCCATGCGCACCATCGCGTCGTACACCGACGAGTCGCCGTGTGGGTGATATTTACCGATCACATCGCCGACGACGCGCGCCGATTTGACGTGCTTCGGGCTCTTGTACAGGCCCATGCGGTGCATCGCGTAGAGGATGCGCCGCTGCACCGGCTTCTGGCCGTCGGCGTTGGCCGGCAGGGCGCGGCCGGTGACCACGCTCATCGCGTATTCGAGGTAGCGGCGGGCGGCGTAGTCGGCGGGCGGCGGAATGTCCTCGGCCGGGCCCTGGGCGGCCGGCGGCAGCGGCGGCTGGCCGGCGGCGTCGCTGGCCGGCGGGGCGGCCTCCGTTGCTTCCACGACGATGGCGGCAGCAGGCGGTTCGGGCTGGCTGACGGGGGTTTCGTCCGGCACGGCGGGGGCTTGGGAGAAGAGGTCGAATTGGTCGTTCATGGTGGCGACTGCAGGGATTCCGGTCGGGGGCGAATGTATCACGCGCGCCCGCTGCGTGGCGCTACGCTGCGGGATCCGGTCTAAGTGAAATCCCCAAGTTTGGCCGCGCGTCGCTGCGCGTAGAATCGCGCCCCTCAAAATTCGGGACGGCATCATGACTACCTCGCAAGGGCCGCGCGCCCACTGGTCCAATCGCTGGGCCTTCTTCCTGGTCACCGTCGGCTCGGCGGTCGGTCTCGGCAATATCTGGAAATTCCCCTACATGACCGGCAGCAACGGCGGCAGCGCCTTCGTGCTGGTCTATCTGGCCTGCATCCTCGCCATCGGCGTGCCGCTGCTGATGGCCGAAACCCTGCTCGGCCGGCGGGGGCAGGGCAACCCGGTGACGACGATGCGGGTGCTCGCCGACGAGGCCGGCGCTACCCGCTGGTGGCAGGCGATCGGCCATATCGGCATCGTCGGCGCCTTCCTGATCCTTTCGTTTTATAGCGTGGTTGCCGGCTGGGTGCTGGAATACACCTGGCAAGCCGCTTCCGGTTTCGCGGTACAGCCCAAGGAAGCCTTTGCCGAAGCTTTCAGTGCCTTGCTGGCCAGCCCCGGGCGGCTGATCTTCTGGCATACGGTGTTCATGGCGCTGACCGCGGCGGTGGTCCTCGGCGGTGTGACCAGCGGCATCGAGCGCGCCAACAAGATCATGATGCCGGCGCTGTTCGCCATCCTCGTCTTCCTGGTCGGCTACGGCGCGCTGGCCGCCGACCTGCCGGCAGCCTTCCGTTTCCTGTTCCATTTCGACCCGTCGGCGATCAATCGCGGCGTGCTGTTCGCCGCCATGGGCCACGCCTTCTTCACGCTCAGCCTGGGCATGGGGGCGATCATCACCTACGGTTCCTACCTTGGCCGAGAGGTGTCGATCCCGCGTACCTGCCTGGCGATTGCCGCCGCCGACACCGGCGTCGCGCTGCTCGCCGGCCTGTCGATCTTCGCCATCGTCTTTGCCCAGGGGCTGGAACCGGCCGCCGGTCCCGGCCTGCTGCTGCAGACCCTGCCGCTGGCCTTCTCGCAGATGCCCGGCGGCCAGATCGTCGGCCTGGTGTTCTTCGTGCTGGTCGTCTTCGCCGCCTGGACTTCGGCGATTTCGCTGCTCGAACCGGGGGTCACGCTGCTGGTCGAGCGTTTCGAGCTCGGGCGCAAGGCGGCGGTGGCGCTGCTGTCATCCGGCGTCTGGCTGCTCGGCGTTGCCGTCGCCCTCTCGTTCAACGAATGGAGCGCTTTCAGCCTGTTCGGGCTCGGCCTGTTCGACCTGCTCGACACGCTGACCACCAAGATCATGATGCCGCTGGCCGGCCTGCTGATCGCGCTGTTTGCCGCCTGGACGATGAAGCGCGCCCATGTCGAGGAGGAAGTCGGTCTTCGCGGCGGTGCTTTCCGCCTCTGGTACGGCGTGGTCCGTTACGTTTCGCCAGTGGCGATCGTCCTGATCTTCCTCAACGTCATCGGCATTCTCGGCTGAGCCGGAAGGTTCACGACCAGCAGTAGCGGCCGCGCCCCTGTTCCTTGGCGCGGTACATCGCCTGGTCGGCGGCGATCAGCAACTGGTCGCCGTCGGCATCGCCGAGGGCGATGCCGATCGAGGTGGAGAGCCGGCAGCTTTGGCCGCCGATGACGAAATCCGGCTCGAAAATGCTCAGGCATTTCTCGGCGACCTTGGCGACGACATGCTCGGCATTGCCGGCTAGATCGGAGAGCAGGATCACGAATTCGTCGCCGCCGATGCGCGCCAGCGTGTCTTCCTGACGGAGCATGCCGCTCAGGCGGCGGGCGACTTCGCCGAGTGCCTGATCGCCGGCTTCGTGCCCGAAACGGTCGTTGATCGGTTTGAAACCGTCGAGGTCGAGAAACAGGATGGCGATCCGGGTCCGGTTGCGTTGCGCGCGGGCCAGCGCCAGCGTCATCCGGTCGGCGAGCAGCTTGCGGTTGGGCAGGCCGGTGAGCGGGTCGTGATGCGCCATGTGGGCGAGTTCGGCGCGGCTTTCGAGCAGCTTGCTGAGCATTCGGTTGAAGGCGCCGGTGAGATGACCGACTTCGTCCTTGCGCGCTACCGGCAGCGTCGCCAGCGGGATTTCGCCGAGCGTCATCAGGTCGGCGCGGCGCGCGGTTTCCATCAGCGGACGCAGCATGCTGCGCATGACGATGACCATGAAAACGATGAAGACCGGCAGGATGATCGCCGTATTCTTCACGATGAATCCGCGCAATCGCTCCAGCGGCGCAAATGCTTCCTCGGTTGGCAGGCGGGCGACGACGAACCAGTTGCCGCTGGGCACCGAGGCGGTGGCGGCGATTTCCTCGATGCCGGCGGCGTTGACCGTGATGCCGGTGCCGCGGAAGCCGCGCATCGCCCGGTCGTGCATCGGGTTGGCGCCGTCGGTCGGGGTCGGGCGGAGCAGCTTGCCTTCGTCCGAGGCGGCGACGAACAGCCGGTGTTCCGGCGAAACCAGGAGCAGGCCGCCGCTGTTGCCGATCCGCGTGGCGTAGAGGGAAGCCATGAAATTGGCCGAATGCAGCGCCGAATAACCGACCAGGACAGCCGTCACCACGTTGTCTGCGTTACGCACCGGCACCGCCATCGGCAGAATGGCGCCAGTCGCCGGATCGTCGATGAAAGGCCGGCCGATACTGGCTTTCCCGGCCAACGCCGTCCGGAAATAGGCGCGGTCGGCGAGCGAACTGCCGCTGCGGCCGGGAAGCGGAGGGTAGTCGAGGCTGACCAGACCCTGCCGATCGACCAGCAGCATGCCGTGCGAGAACAGTGGATTCAGGTTCTGGCCCTGGGCGAGCAGGGCACGCCTGCCGGCCAGGCTCGTTGCGTCGCCCAGGTTGCCGGCGACCCGTTCGAGCAGGCGGTCGCGGTCGACGAGATCGCGCTCGATGTCCTGGGCGACGTAGTTGGCGATCGCCAGCAACTGGTCGGCCGTCTGCTTCTGCAAGTCGTCGCGCAGGTAATCGCTGAGCAGCACGGTGCGTCCCAGCGCGCCGATCAGCAGCATGGCGATGCCGAGCAGGATCAGGCGGCTGGTCAGACTGCTGGGGATGACGCTGAGTTTCATGGGGTCTATGGGCAAGGACGTTGCGCTGCCTAGCTTACGCGAGATGCTGCATTTTTGAAAAGTTTCATAAATGCAATATTCGCCTGAATCTCGAAGATTCCGCCGCCAGCTTATCTTCCTGTCGTAGCGACGTTCAAACGCTGCTCCCGGTGAGCTCCCCCGCGACGAGTTTTCACTGCGTTTCCTTTGGCATGAAAGGCGCAGCAAGGTTGATCGCTGCGATCATTTCGATGGGTTTGAAACGATTGGTAAAAATGCCCATTACCTGCTTGCTGTTCGGTATTCCGGGGCGGATAATCCAAGCGCTTTGGCATATCTGAATGTCAAGTTTATTGAGGCTTTCTCTTTTGGCGGTTGTGGAGGGTGTGATGCCGAGAGTTGGGTTGTTTCCATTTTTGCTGGGTCTGATTGTTCTTTCGGTACATGCGCAGGATGCACCGCAGACCATCAGGATTTGCGACGAAAGCGGTTGTTCCGAGCGAGCGCGGGATACGGTGACCTTCAGTCCCCAGGTCAATCGCGACCCGGCGATGGAGCGCCGATATGCCGAACTCGTTGCCTTGGCCGAGGCGGATCCGCGCGCGGCCTACGATCTCGGACTACGCTATTTTCGCGGCGATGGCCTTAGCCAGGACAGTCATCGGGCGCTGGAGTGGATGCGCAACGCAGCATCGCGCGGCTATCTGCCGGCGCAGACGGCAGTCGGTCGTCTGTACCTGAGCGGCCTGGAGGAAATGGGTTCCGATCCGGCGGAAGCGGAAAAATGGTTGCAGGCGGCCGCCGGGCGCGGCGACAAGGAAGCCGCCAAGCTGCTGGTCGATGCGCAAAAGGCCAAGCAGAGCGAAGTGGCCTACCAGCGCTGGAAGGATATCCAGCGCGAGCAATCCCGGAATTTCTGGCTGGGCATGTACGAATACCAGTGGCAATGGCGCGATGACGATCGCTGGCACGAGCGCCAAGTTCCCAGATCCCATCGTTATTGAGTCTTGCAGGAGTCCTGAAAATGTTCAAACAAAAGTTGCTTTCGATCCTGGTCCTGTCGTCGCTGTCGTGCATGCTCGTCGCCTGCGCCGGCGGCAAGGTGAGTACCGGGTCGCCTGACGCCACTGCAGTCAGCGGGGCGGCCAGCGGCGCCACCAGCGCCGGTGCCAATGCCGGCCTGGAGCGTTGCGCCAAGCCACTGGGCACGCTCGCCTTCGACGACGGCCGCGGCAAGGAATGGTATGGCAGCTTCGGTCGCGCCACCAAGGTGACCCGGATCGATCCGCTGATCCGGCTGGCGGTGCAGCAATCTAACTGCTTCGTGCTGACCTCGATCGGCAACAACCGGACGGAGAGCAAGATTTCGTCGATTACCGACAAGCAGCGCAATTCCGGCGAATTCCGCGTCGGTTCCAACCAGCAGAAAGGGCAGCGGGTTGCCGCCGACTACTTCATGGAGCCGTCGATCGTCATCGACGAATCGCCGGCCGGTCGCGTTGCCGGCGCGCTGGGCGGCATGATCGGCCACGGTGGCTCGATCATCGCGGCGGGGGTGGAAAGCAAGGTTTCCGTCGTTACGCTGACCCTGTACGACATCCGCTCCGGCGTCCAGTTGGCGGCTGCGGAAGGCAACGCGACGGCGAGCAATTTCGGCGCCGCGCTGGGGGCTTTCGGTAGTCGGGCGGCCGGTGGCCTCGGCGGCTTCTCGCAGACGCCGGAAGGCAAGGCGACGGTGGCGGCATTTTCCGACGCCTACAACAAGATGGTGATCGGCCTGCGCAACTACAAGGCGCAGAGTGTCGACGGTGGCTTGGGGCGCGGCGGCAGCCTGCAGGTCAACTAGGCAGTTGCAGGGCGCGACGGTCGGGCGATCCTCGAAACCACGCCACCAACGTCTCCCATCCCGCATCGCCGGACGCCGGCGCTTCCCGATCCGGAAGCGACCGGCGTTCAGCCGTTTACGGCGCCCAGAGCGCGGGCGATGAAATCCCGCTTGACCCGTGGTTTGGGCACGCGCTCGTCGAACCAGCGGCGGATGTCGTCGTCCACGCAGATGCCGTGCATGTAGTTGTAGAGCGCCTTGTTCAATCCCCGGCCGAGGCTGGCGTGATCAACACCGGTCGGGTCGACGAAGGCGACGTCGTTCCTGGCGAAGCCCTTGAATGGCTGCGGCTTGAGCGTGATGCCGTAGTCCGCCGGATGGCGCCCGACCGGCGAATGCACGGTGCACGCGAAGCGGTGGAAAAAACCGGATTGAATGCAGCCTTCGGCGAACAACTGGCGCACGTACTCCAGCGCATCGACCGTGTCCTGCACGGTCTGCGTCGGGAAGCCGTACATCAGGTAGGCATGGACCAGGATGCCGGCGTCCGTGAAGGCACGGGTGACGCGTGCCACCTGGTCGACCGAGACGCCTTTCTTCATCAGCCCGAGCAGGCGGTCGGAAGCGACCTCCAGGCCGCCGGAAATGGCGATGCAGCCGCTGTCGGCGAGTTGCAGGCAGAGTTCGGGCGTGAACGACTTCTCGAAGCGGACGTTGCCCCACCAGGAAATGGCCAGATTGCGCCGCTGCAGTTCCTCGGCCAGCGCGCGCAGCGCCTTTGGCGGTGCTGCTTCGTCGACGAAATGGAAGCCGCTGTGGCCGGTCTCGTCGACGATGCGCTCGATGCGGTCGACCAGCGTGCTGGCGTTGGCCGCCTCGAAGCGCGAGATGTAGTCGAGGCTGACGTCGCAGAAACTGCACTTCTTCCAGTAGCAGCCGTGGGCGACGGTCAGCTTGTTCCAGTGGCCGTCCGACCACAGCCGGTGCATCGGATTGAGCATGTCGAGCAGCGACAGGTAACGGTCGAGCGGCAGGCCGTCCCAGGTCGGCGTACCGACCGCCTCGAAAGGAATATCCGGTTCGCCGCTGGTGAACCAGCGCACGGCGCCGTCGACGCGGGTGAAGGTGCGCAGCAGGTTGAGGCGCGGCCGTTGCCCGGCTAGATGTTCGATCAGCGCCAGTAGCGGTGCTTCGCCGTCATCAAGCGTGATGTAGTCGACGTAATCGAAGACACGCGGTTCGGCCAGTTCGCGCAACTCGGTGTTGACCCAGCCGCCGCCGAGGACGATGACGATCTGCGGGTAATTCGCCTTCACCGCCTGGGCGATACGGAAGGCGGCATAGACCGAGCCGGGGAAGGGCACCGAGAGCAGCAGAATGTCCGGATTTTCAAGTTCGACCGTGGCCAGCGCCAGTCGGGTCAGCGTTGTATCGACCAGCGTCGGCGGCGCCGCCAGCGCCTGCGCCAGCGGCTCGAAACTGGGCTGGCTCTGGGCCAGCGATTCGGCGTAGCGGACGAATTCGAAGCGCGGGTCGGCGGCTTCGCGGATGACGTCGGCGAGGTCGTTGAGGAAGAGCGTCGCCAGATGGCGGGCGCGGTCCTGGATGCCGAGCGCGCCGAAGGCCCAGCCGAGCGGGTCGCCGCTGCCGTCGTCGACGTAGTGGTCGAGCGCCGAGAAACGTGGCCCTTCAGGCAGGAAGGCGCGTGTGCAGATGCGGTGCGCCAGCGAGCCGTCACGCCCCTGCAGCAGCGCCAGCGCCGGTCCGGTGGCGACGCGGTAGCGCTCGAACTGGTTGAGGAAGGTCTTGATCGTCGGCGAGCGCTGCTTGCGCGGCAGCGCTTCCGCCGCCGCCCGCAACTGTTCCAGGCCGGCCGGCGACAGCAGTTCGAGGACGGTGGCCAGGGCCAGGTCGGCCTGCGTGGCGTGGAAGCCGCGCGAACGCAGGAAGCCCGTCAGGTAGGCCGTCGCCGGGTAGGGCGTGTTCAGTTGCGTCAGCGGCGGGATCAGCGACAGCAGGCGGGGGCGGGCGGGCAGGGCGGTCATCGCCGGCAGTTTACCCGCTGCCGCCGGTAAACGACACGGGGCGGCCCACCGGCCGCCCCGTGTCGGTGCTGATTGCGTTTGGCGCTGACCTAGCCGAGGGCAGTTTTCTGCTTGTTGTACTGCTCGAGTGCGCGTTGCGTGCCGTAGGCGATCGCCTCGTCGGTCGAGGCAAACTGACGGCGGCCGCTGCTATTGGTGGTCGGCTCGGTCTGGCTCGTGGTCTGGTTGCTGCGACCCGATTGCTCGGCGGCGCGGGTGGTACCGTAGGCGATGGCTTCGTCCACCGAGGCGAACTGGCGGCGCGTGGTGCTGCCCGCTGCCGAGGTTTTTTCGCTGGTATCGACCGTGCTGCTGCCCTTCTGCGCCGCGGCACGCGCCGTGCCGTAGGCGATCGCTTCGTCGACCGAAGCGAACTGGCGCCGTTCAGAGCGTGCGGTCGTTGCCGCGGACGACGTGCTGCCGGTGCTTTCCGCTTGCTGGCGGGCGACGCCTTCGCTACTCAGCGAGACTTTCGTCGAACTGCCGGCGGCGGTCGACGTCGTGCCGGAAACCTGCTGCAGCGCGCTTTTCAGTCCGCTGGTGTCGGCGCCGATGGCGGTGGCCATTTTCTCGGCGGCTTTCAGACTGCTGGTCAGGGAATTCATCGAGCGGTCGGTGCGGTTGCCGGAGAGCTGGCTGCGGTAGGTGTCCTGGCTCGTGGTGCTGGAACTGATGGTGGTTGACATGATGACCTCAGCGATAACAGTGGCCCGGATCAACGATCCAGACATACCTATACTGTACGCCATTGGCGGCGAGTGCGCAAAAAATGAGCGACGTAACAAAATCGCTTATCCGTCAGTCGGCTAGATTGCCCGCCCAGTGTGCTTCCACAGACTTATCCACAGATTTCGGGGATAAGCGGAAGGCTGGCGCGAGCGGCGTTTCGCGATTTATACTGTGGATATGAACAGTTGTCGCCGCATCGCCCATCTCGACATGGACGCCTTTTTCGCCTCGGTTGAACTCCAGCATTACCCGATGCTGCGCGGCCAGCCGGTGGTCGTCGGCGGCCGTCGCGTTGACCGGCCGGTCGAGCAGGCCGACGGCAGCCTGCGTTTCGCCCGCCTGCGCGATTATGTCGGGCGCGGCGTGATCACCACCTCGACCTACGAGGCACGGGCGCTCGGCGTGTTTTCCGGGATGGGGCTGATGAAGGCGGCGCAACTGGCGCCCGACGCCATCCTGCTGCCGGCCAACTTCGACGCCTATCGCGACTACTCGCGGCGTTTCAAGGCGGCGGTGGCGAGCGTCGCGCCGGTGATCGAGGACCGCGGCATCGACGAGATCTACATCGACCTGAGCGGCATCGCCGAGGACAGCCTGCCGCTGGCCCGGCGGATCAAGCAGGCGGTATTCGCGGCGACCGGGCTGAGCTGTTCGATCGGCATCACCCCGAACAAGCTGCTGGCCAAGATCGCCTCCGACCTCGATAAGCCCGACGGCATCACCATCCTCGGCCACGACGACGTGCCGACGCGGATCTGGCCGCTGGCGGCGCGCAAGATCAACGGCATCGGCCCGAAAGCGGCCGAACGGCTGCGCGCGATGGGCGTCGACACGGTCGGCCATCTGGCGGCGGTGGCCGAGAGCGAACTGGTGCGCCGCTTCGGCGCCAGCACCGGTAGCTGGCTGTGGCGCGCCGCCCGCGGCATCGACGAGCGGCCGTTGGTGACCGAACGCGATCCCAAGTCGGTCAGCCGCGAGAGTACCTTCGAGCGCGACCTCGACGTCGGCCTCGACCGCGCGGCGCTGTCCGAGGCCTTCACCGGGCTGTGCGCCCGGGTCGCCGACGACCTCGCGCGCAAGGGCCTGGTGGCGCGGACGATCGGCATCAAGCTGCGCTTCGCCGATTTCAGCACGGTCACCCGCGACCTGACGCTGGCCGAACCGCTGGCCGACGCCCAGGCGATCCGCAAGGCGGCCGGGCAGTGCCTGAAGCGCATCGCGCTGGGCAAGCGCATCCGCCTGCTCGGCGTGCGCGCCGCCGGGCTGCAGCTGCCGGCGGCAAAGCCGGCACCGGTGGCGCTGCAGGCCGAGCTGCAACTCTTTTAACGGCGACCGTCGCCAGCCTTTATCATTCGCGCTTTTGCCGCCGGCCGTTCTCATGTCCTACCTGCTCATCGTCAACCTGATCTGGTCGTTTTCCTTCAGCCTGATCGGTCAGTATCTCGCCGGCCAGGTCGACAGCGATTTCGCGGTGCTCGCCCGGGTCGCCGTGGCGGCGCTGGTGTTCCTCCCGTTCACCGTCTGGCGCGGCCTGCCGGCGCGGCTGGCGGCCGGTTTCTGGCTGGCCGGGGCGCTCCAGTTCGGCATCACCTACCTCTGCCTGTACCGCAGCTTCAGCGTGCTGACGGTGCCGGAAGTGCTGCTGTTCACGGTGCTGACGCCGATCTACGTGACCCTGATCGAGGACGCGCTCGAACGCCGCTTCAACCGCTGGGCGTTGTTCGCTGCCGCGGTCGCCGTCGGTGGCGGCATTCTGATCCGCTGGCAGCCGCTGGCCGGCGAATTCCTGTGGGGCTTCGTGCTGCTGCAGATCGCCAACGCGACCTTCGCCGCCGGCCAGGTGCTGTGCCGCCACCTGCTGCTGCGCCACCCGGTCGAACTGCCGCTGTACCGCTTCTTCGGCCATTTCTTCCTCGGCGCGCTGGTCCTCGTGCTGCCGTCCTTCCTGCTTTTCGGCAACCCGGACAAGCTGCCGGTGACGGCGATGCAGTGGGGCGTGCTGCTGTGGATGGGCCTGTTCGCCACGGCGCTCGGCATGTTCTGGTGGGTCAAGGGCAGCACCCGCGTCGATGCCGGCACGCTGGCGGTGATGAACGAGCTGCACGTGCCGCTCGGCCTCTTGGTCAACCTGCTGATCTGGAACCGCGACGCCGACCTCGCCAAGATCGCGCTCGGTGGCAGCGTCATCCTGCTGTCGCTGGCGATCAACCGCTGCGGCCGGCGCTCGTTGCCGTTGGCCGCTGGCTGATCCCGGATTTGAGGGACATCAAGTTCGTCCGGCTAATTCCTGAGTAAATTGCTCAACATTGATTGAGTCACAGGCAGGAAGCAGCATGTTTGGAATCCGCACCCGGCGCGAGCTGGCGGCAGCAGTGGCCGAGAATCACCGCATCAGGACGCAGTTGCTGGCCAGCGAGGCCGCCGCCGACGAACTGCGCCGCCAGTTCGCCGACGAGCGGGCGGCGAAGCAGGTTTTGCAGGCGCGGCAGACCTTGCTCGATGGCGTGCTCGGCAACATTCCCCGCTTCGGCAGTTCGCTTGCCGGCATCCAGCAATCCTTTTCCGGTCTTTCCGGGCAGTTGGCCGGGGAAGCCGCGAGCGCCCGCGACGCCGCTGCCGAATCCGATGCCAACCGCGCCGCCTTCGAGCAGATCGCCGCCAGCCTGCACGCCATGTTCGGGCGCATCAGCGCCGCCGGCAGCAGCGTCGAGAACCTGGCGCGGCGGGTTGGCGAAATCGGCGGCATCGTCCGGCTGATCCAGGAGATCGCCGAGCAGACCAACCTGCTGGCGCTCAACGCGGCGATCGAGGCAGCCCGCGCCGGCGAGGCCGGGCGTGGTTTCGCGGTGGTCGCCGACGAGGTGCGCAAGCTGGCCGAACGCACCGCCCGGGCGACCACCGAGATTGGCACGCTGGTCGTCGGCATCCAGGCCGAAACCGCCCAGGCCAAGGCGACCATCGATCTCGGTGCCGGCGAGGCGGCCAGCCACGGCGCCGAAAGCGAGGCGGCGACGCGCAGCATGCAGCGCCTGCTGGCGATGTCGCAGCAGATGCAGGTGGCGATCGCCTCGTCGTCGCAGCTAGCCAACGCCGAACTGGCCAACGTCGAGGAGCTTTTGCTCAAGCTCGAGGTGTACAAGGTCCTGCTCGGTCTTTCCGACCTCGCCCCGGAGGCCCTGCCGGACGAGACCGAATGCCGGCTCGGCCGCTGGTATTACGAGGGCGAGGGCAAGGCCGGTTTCTCCCGGCTGCCCGGCTACCGCGAGATGGAAAGCCCGCACAAGGCGGTGCACGACCACGCCCGTCAGGCTGTCGCCCGCTATCGCTGCGGCGATCCCGACGGCGCGCTGCAGGCGCTGACGCGGATGGAAGAGGCCAACCTGGCGGTGATGCGCGGCATGCAGCAGATTCTCAGCGGCGGGCAGACCGGCTGATGGCCAAGAAGTTTCCGCTGCATCCGAAGCACCCCGAGCGTATCTGCTGGGGCTGCGACCGCTATTGCCCGGCCGGCGAGATGGCCTGCGGCAACGGTTCCGGGCGCACCCAGCACCCGGCCGAACTGCTCGGCGACGACTGGTATACCTTCGGCGACTGGGGCATCGTCGTCGAGGAGCCGCCGGCTCAGTAGAACAGCGCGCCGAGGTCGAGCGTCGGCTGGCGGCCGAGCGCTTCGCGCTTGCTGTCCAGCCAGCGGCGGGCGACCGCCCGGCCGAGCGCGTGCAGTTCTTCGAAAAACTGGCGATTGACCGCCAGCTTGCTGTCGCCGGGCAGTTCGCCGAGCACGCTGTCGGCGCTGATGGCGTGGAAGCGCAGGCGGGCGAAGCGGCGCTCCAGGCGGGCGATCGGCAGGCGGTCGAGCAGCCAGTCGGGGAGCGGATTGCTGTCGCCGATCTGCTCGCGCAGGTGGGCGAACATCCGCATCTCGCGCAGGAAGGTCGAATTGAAGGCGAGTTCGCGCAGGCGTTCGCGGATTTCCTTGGCGCTTTCCGGCGTTTCCGAATAGTGCAGCGGCGTCAGCAGGACCAGCATCAGGTCGGCCGACTGGCAGTGGTAGACCAGCGGAAAGACCGCCGGATTGGCGCTGTAGCCGCCGTCCCAGTACGGTTCGCCGTCGATGACGATGGTCCGGTGGATGGTCGGCAGGCAGGCCGAGGCGAGCAGCACGTCGGCCGACAGCTCATGGTTCTGGAACAGGCGCAGCTTGCCGGAGTTGGCGTGGGTGGTGGCGATGAACAGCTTGACCGGGCTGCCGGCGCGCAGGGCGGCGAAGTCGATCTGGCGTTCGATGACGTCGCGCAGCGGGTTGAGGTCGAAGGGGTTCAACTGCTCCGGGCTGAGGTGGTCGGTCCATTGCAGCATCATCTTCAGCGCCGGCGCCATGCTCGCCACCTGGTTGCCGGAAAATTGCGCCGGCAGGGTGTCGGCGATCGCCAGCCAGAAATCGGCCAGCGCCCGCCGCGCGCCGTCCCGCCCGCCGTGCAGCAGGCCGTGGGCGAGACAGGCGGCGTTCATGGCGCCGGCACTGGTGCCGCTGACGCCTTCGAAATCGATCGACTCGTCTTCGAGCAGCGCGTCGAGCACGCCCCAGGTGAAGGCGCCGTGGGCACCGCCGCCCTGCAGGGCGAGGTTGATCCGGGTGGGCAGTTTGGTGCCGGTCATCGGCGTGGACTCCGCGGTAACGACGCCTCGATGATAGCCGCTTAATCGCTCTCCAGCGTGATCAGCGGCGCGCCTTCCGCGACATGGTCGCCGGCGCCGACATGGACTTCGACGACGCGGCCGGCGTAGGGCGTCGGAATGTCGAGCGCCACCTTGCCGGTTTCCAGGGTCAGGATGTTGTCGTCGTGGCGCATCTGCTCGCCCGGCGCGACCAGTACTTCCAGGATGAAGACGTCGCCGCTGGCGCAGGAGCCGCAGCTTTGCCAGCACTCCGGGTACTTCGGCATGTATATGGTGCGCCGTCCCACGATCGCCCGCTTCAGCGCGCCAGTTTGCGGCGGATCGTCGGCAGGACGGCGAGCGCCGCCCGCTCGCCCTCGATCATCGCCTCGTGGCGGGCGTTGAAATCCCAGGATGTGACGTAGGGCAGGCGCGGGCGGATCACCGCGTCGGCCTCGGCGAGCTCGGTCTTGCCGATGACGCTGCCCATGATCGTCGTCGTCTGCCAGAGGATGGCGCTCATGCTGTCGACCGGCTGGCCTTCGGCGACCGCCGAGATGTCGACGGCGATGACGAAATCGGCGCCCATCTCGCGCGCGGCGCGCACCGGCACCGGGCTGGTCAGCCCGCCGTCGACGTACTGGTGGCCGTTGATCGTCACCGGCTGGAAGACGCCGGGGACGGCCGCCGAGGCGCGTACCGCCATGCCGCTGTCGCCGGTCCGGAAAACGACGCGCTCGCCGCTGTTGAGGTCGGTGGCGACGGTACCGAAAGGCAGCTTGAGTTTTTCCAGCGGACGGCGTTTCAGGTTCTGGTTGACGAAGGATTGCAGCGCCTCGCCCTTGAGCAGGCCGGGGCCGCGCAGCGTCCAGTCGGCGAACAGCGTCTCGTCGAGCTGGATCGCCAGCTTCTGCATGGCAAAGGCGTCGTAGCCGCCGGCGTACATCGCGCCAACGACGGCGCCGGCACTGGTGCCGACGACGAGGTCGGGGACGATGCCCTGCGATTCCAGCATCTTGATCACGCCGATATGCGCGAAGCCGCGCGCCGCGCCGCCGCCGAGGGCGAGGCCGATCTTCGGCTTGTGGGCGGTCGGGGTGGGGGTCGGCGGGGCAGGGGAAGGCGCCGGCTGGGTGGTGACGCAAGCGGCGAGCAGGAGGGCGGTCGCGGTCAACAGTAGGCGGCGGAAGGGAAGCTTGGGCGTATCGGGATTCATCGACGAAGTTTTGTATTTAGGAGCCGGCGTTGCGCGCCAGGCGAAGCGGCGGATGATAGCCGGCGACGACGAGCTGCGCTGTGTCATTCGGTAACGATGCTCTTCCGGCGCGCTCTGCCGGCCCGAAAGTTTTTTATTGACTGATGATTCCATTGTTCTATGTTTAAAACCATGTCATGGCATTGCCGGGCGCCATGGGCATGGCCTGCCGCCCCCAGGAAAGGATGTCGGCCGCGGACAGGCACGGAAAAACCGGAAACCAACGGAGGAAACGATCATGTCATTTTCCCTCAGTGCGCAGGATGCGCATGAATTTGCCATCACCGAACTCAACCTGCTCAACGCGGCCCGGGCATTGCCCGATGTCGATCTGGAAAAGAGCGAGCTGATGCCGGGAACGCCGATTTTCGACCTCAACGGCGAAATCCTGTTCTACCGGGTGCCGCTGGAACAGGCGGACGGCCAGCGCGGCTACGTCGATATCGCGGCGCAGAGCCTGTTCGGCGAATCGATTCTGGCGCTGGCCCCGGACGCCGAGTGGAACGCCAGCGCCTGGCTGGCGCAGGCCAAGTCGGTGTTTGCCGGCCGGGGCCGGGCCGGCCGTATCGCCGATTACGACGAGCTGCGTTTCGTCGCCTACAGCTATCCCAAGATCGCCGTCCAGTTCCTGCTCGACGACAAGGAAGTGGCGCTGCTGGAACTGGCCACCTGGGCGGCGATCCCGGTTTCCGAAAAGCGGCGCAAGGGCGGTGAGCCGGGGCAGTTCGAGCGCTGGTCGCTGATCGCCGAACTGCCGGCGCGCAGCAAGACCGACGCCGGCAAGCGCTTCGAACTGCGGGCCGCCGGCCTGCGCAAAGCGCTGGGTCAGCGCGCCGGCGGTGGCGACCTCTTCATTTCGCGCGATTTCCTGCCGGCGACGATCGCCATCAGCCGCTTCAACGACAGCCAGCAACTGCGCTATTCCAACCGCGCCGGCGACCATGCGCCGTGCTTCGAGCTGCGCGGCCAGGAAACCAGCGTCTGGTGCGTCGGTGCCAGCGTGCAGATGCTGCTCGACTTCTATCGCTACAACTACGACCAGACGCGCCTCGCCGAGGAACTCGGCCTGGGCACGCTGGCCAATCCCAACGGCCTGCCTTACGGCGACGAGAACAAGGTGCCCGAGACCCTGGAAAAGCTGACCTCGTCGGCGCTGAGCGCGGCGATGGTGGCGTCGCCGACCTTCTCGCTGCATGTCAACGAAATCCGCGCCAACCGGCCGTTGATCAGCTTCATTCCGGGCCATTCGCGCGCCGTTGCCGGTTATACCCGCAGCCTCTTCGCACTGGCCGGCAACCCCGGGTTCACCGGCCTGCTGGTATATGATCCCTGGCCACCCAATGCCGGCGTGATCACGCGCTGGGAGAACTTCAACACGCAGACCTATCGTTATGCCTTCACCGCGCACGTCAACACCGTCTGAACTAGCGGCAGATGAAATCGAGGCAGTGACGAAGCGCTTCGCGGCCTTGTATGCCGCGGGCGCTTTCGTCCTGCCCGGTTGCCCGGAAGTGCCACCCGGCGACTTGCTGCCGGTGCGCGATGCGCAGGGCGGCTTGCACGCCTGGCTGGCGCCTTTCGTCGAGGCCGGACGTCTGCCGGCCTACGCCCTGCTGACGCCGCAACTGGTCCTGCAACGCTTCTCGCTGTTCGCTGGCGGTCGGCTCGATGCCGCGCCGGCCGCCGCAGACTGGCTCGACCCGGCGACCATCGCCGCCCGGGCTGAAGCTGCGGCGGGTGCCGGAGCGCGGGCGGAAACGCCGGTGCTTTCCTTCGATGGCGTCCCGGATCGTCTGGCCTGGCGGGTGGCGCTAGCTTTCCCGGACGGGCGGCGGCAGACCTGGTTCGTCGCCGGCAGCGCCGTCTGGCCGGCGTCCGAGGCCGCCGAGACTGAATATCGGGGTGGTTGAAAGGAGGGCAACGCAGGCGTTGCCCTGCCTCAGACGTCGGTTTCCACCAGCCCGCCGTCCTTCTCCATCCACGCCCGGCGCCCCGACGCCTCGCCCTTGCCCATCAGCAGCGTGAAGGTCTGGTGCATGCGGCGGATCGTCTCGCGCTCGGCCTGGAACGGCACCAGGCGGCGGGTGTCGGGGCAGAGGGTGGTTTCCCAGAGCTGGTCCGGGTTCATTTCGCCGAGGCCCTTGAAGCGCGAGACGGTGATCTTGTTTTCATTGACGCCTTCGTCGCGCAGCTTGCGCAGGGTCTGTTCCTTCTCCGCCTCGTCGAGGCAATAGACCTTGCGCGTGTGGCCTTTGGCTTCGACATCGACGCGGAACAGCGGCGGCTGGGCGACGTGGATGTGGCCCTTCTCGACCAGCGCCGGGAAGTGCTTGAGGAAGAGGGTGAACAGCAGCACCTGGATGTGCGAGCCGTCCACGTCGGCGTCGGACATGACGATGATGCGGCCGTAGCGCAGGCCGGAGAGGTCGACCTCGTCGATCTTCTCGATGCCGTGCGGATCGACGCCGACCGCCACGGAGATGTCGTGTACTTCGTTATTCTTGAACAACTGGTCGCGGTCGACTTCCCAGGTGTTGAGCACCTTGCCGCGCAAGGGCAGCACCGCCTGGGTTTCCTTGTCGCGGCCCTGCTTGGCCGAGCCGCCGGCGGAATCGCCCTCGACCAGGAAGATTTCGTTGCGCGAAATGTCGTCGGATTCGCAGTCGGTCAGCTTGCCGGGTAGGGTGGCGATGCCGGAGGACTTTTTCTTCTCGACCTTCTGCGTCGATTTCATCCGGTTCTGCGCCGCCTTGACCGCCAGCTCGGCGATCTTCTTGCCATGGTCGGCGTGGCTGTTCAGCCACAGTTCGAAGGGGTCGCGCACCATCTGCGAGACCAGCTTGTAGGCGTCGCGGCTGGTCAGCTTTTCCTTGGTCTGGCCCTGGAATTGCGGGTCGAGCACCTTGGCCGAGAGGAGGAAAGTCATCCGCCCGCAAACGTCTTCCTGCGCCAGCTTGACCTTGGCCGGCAGGATCGCGTGGTGCTCGGCGAAGGCCTTCACCGCGTCGAAGACGCCGGCTTTCAGCCCGGCTTCGTGGGTGCCGCCGTCGAGCGTCGGGATCAGGTTGACGTAGGATTCCGGCTTGCCACCGCCTTCCTCGAACCAGGCCAGCGCCCAGGTCGCGCCTTCGCCGACGGCGAAGCCGTTTTCCACCTCGACGTACTTCTCGCCGACGAAGATCGGCGCTACCGGCGTGCCGGCCATCATCTCGGCCAGGTAGTCGGCCATACCGTTGCGGTAGCACCAGGTCTTGGTTTCCTGGCCGTCGACCGCCAGCTCGACGGTGACATTGGGCATCAGCACCGCCTTCGAGCGCAGCAGGTGTTCGAGCTGGCCGAGGTTGACCTTGGGCGAATCGAAATATTTCGGGTCCGGCGCAATGCGCACGGTGGTGCCGGTGGTGCGCGGGCCGACCTCGCCGATTTTCGCCAGCGGTTCGACGACGAAGCCGTCGGCGAAAACGATGCGATGCACGCCACCGCCACGCTTGATCTCGACTTCCAGCCGGGTCGATAGCGCGTTGGTCACCGAGACGCCGACGCCGTGCAGGCCGCCCGAAAAACGGTAGGCGTTGCCGGCTTCCTTCTTGTTGAACTTGCCGCCCGCGTGCAGCTTGCAGAACACCAGCTCGACCGCCGGCCGGCCTTCTTCCGGGTGAATCTCGACCGGGATGCCGCGCCCGTTGTCGGAAACTTCGATCACCCCGTCGGCACCGACGCGCACCGCGATCTTCTTGGCGTAGCCGGCCAGCGCCTCGTCGGCCGAGTTGTCGATGACTTCCTGGACGATGTGCGTCGGGCAGGTCGTCCGGGTGTACATCCCGGGGCGTTCCTTGACGGGTTCGAGATCCTTGAGAACGCGGATCGAGGCGGCGGAGTAATCGGTCATCGGGCGGTTTCGGTGAGGCGCGGCAGAGACCGCGGGATGTTCAAAACCGCCCGATTCTAACGTCAGGCGTCGGGCGTCGCCAGTTGCTCAGGCGATTTCCAGCTCCGCGATGTAGAGCTCGGCGGCGTCGCCGAGCTTGTCTTCCACCGCATCGCGCAGGCGGGCGTAGTGCTTGGCGTTGAAAGTCATCTTCTGCGCGGCGGTCCACAATTCGACGCTGCGTTCGCCCCAGGAGAGGAACAGGAAGCGGCGGCGCTGGTCGTCGGAGGTGAAGTGGAAAGCGCCGAGCGCCATCGAGATGACGCCATCTTCCGATTTCTGCACGGCGCCGATCTGGAAGTTGCCGCTCGCCTCGGCGGTGGTGTGGAAGTCGAACAGGCGGATCGCGCCGTCTTCCTCGGCCAGCGCCTTGAGTGCGTCGAGCGACTGGTTGAGCACGGCGAGCTGGTTCTGCGTGGCGATGGCGGCGATCACGGCGAGCGCGGCCTGGTCCATGCGCAGTTCGCCCTCGGCCTGCTCGTACTTGCTGAAGGCGAACTGTTCGCTGGTCCAGCCGAGTTTTTCCAGGGTCTCGATGTACTTGCCGTACCAGGCCTCGGTGTCCTTGAAACGGTCGAACAGGGCGCTGGCGCTGCGCGAGGCGAGCTGGACGGAATACAGCGCGTCCTCGCGTTCCTGCGGGGTGACGCCGACGACGAAGGAGAGCAAGGCATTGGCGTCGACGGCCGGGGGCGGCTTGCGCGGCGGCTTCGGCTGGCGGCGTTCCATCAGGTTCATGCCGAATTCGAGGAGCGAGGCCTGGTCGCTGGCCTCGTCCGGGGGCGTCGCGACGGCTACCGGCTCAAATCCGGCTTCTTCCGCTGGCGACAGCGGCAGCAATTCGGTGGCGAGGGTGAGTTCCTGAACGTAATTTTCTGCTGCCGACACTTTCGATCTCCGGTTATGCAAAACGATATACATCAAGTATGCCGTAGTGCTAGTGGTTTGTCGTGCGAGGGACTTTTACAGGAACGTGAAGATACCCCGGGGGCGGAAGGGCAATCCTGCATTTTGCTGATCGCGGCGCCAGCTCGGCCGGCCAGGCCTGGTGCTTGCCGGCGCCAGAAAATGCCGCCTCCCCCCGCGTTTGCGGGGTAGTGGCCAAGGGGGCTTCTGAAGATACTTGCCAGGGTTTACAACAATTTACATATTTCAGGGGTTGGCAATGACATTTACGCCGAAACGTCTGGTCGCCGCGCTGGTCTCTTGCGGTCTGCTGAGTTTGCTGCACGGGCCGGCCATGGCCGGTGTCGACGGGCTGGATTACAACCTGCCGACCAACATCGGCAGCGCAGTGATGGGGTTGTCCGGCGACGGCAATGTCGCGGTCGGCACGGTGCGTCTCGATGCGTTCAATTACCGCGCCTACAAGTTCTCGCCGGGCAGCAACACGCAGCTCGACGGTCCGGCCGGTTACGAGCAGGTGGTCGCCCAGGCGGCGTCTACCGACGGCTCGGTCGTCGCCGGCTGGGCCTTGCCCACCTACAGCAGTCCAAGCGCGCGGGCGCTGGTCTGGAACGGCGCCACCATGACCCAGTTGCCGGACCTGGCGAGCGGGCCGGGCACCATCGCCAGCCAGGCCTGGGCGATTGCCGGCGACGGCCGCAAGGTGGCGGGCTTCAGCTATGTCAACGGCGCCTACCACGCCGCGCGCTGGCTCGACGGCGGCGCCGGCTGGTCGGTCCAGGATCTCAACGGCGGCGCCTTCACCAGCAGTTTCGGTCGCGGCATCGATGCCAGCGGCGATACGGTCGTCGGTTACGGCAGCACGATGGTTCTCGGCTACCAGGGCAGCAACCTCGTCCATATCAGCGGTCTGGTCGAAGAGGCCTTCGTGTGGACGGCGGGCGGTGGCATGCAGGGCCTGGGCGTGCTCGCTTCCGACAACGATCCGGTGGTCGGCACGATGACCCCGAGCAGCCGCGCCTACGCGGTGTCGGCCGACGGCAGCACGGTGGTCGGCATTTCGCGCGGCGTCGGTGCCGGCGATATTCCCGAAGCCTTCCGCTGGACCAGTGCGGGCGGCATGGTCGGTCTCGGTATCCTGGCCGGCGGAACCTACAGCATTGCCAACGGCGTCAATGCCGACGGCACGGTTGTGGTCGGCAATGCCGACCAGCCAACCCCCTTGATTCCCAGCATCCGCGGTGCCTACGCCACCCGCTGGACGGCCGCTGGCGGCCTGCAGACGGTCAGCGACTGGCTGACCGCCAACGGGGTCGCCGTCGGCAGCAACACCTTCAGCGACGCGGTGGCGGTCGACGCCAGCGGTAACGCCGTTCTCGGCAAGGGCCAGATTGACGGCACAACCCAGGGCTACCTGGCGCGCGTCAGCGGTGGCAACACCGGCGGTGGAAATACGGGCGGTGGAAATACGGGCGGTGGAAATACGGGCGGTGGAAATACGGGCGGTGGAAATACGGGCGGTGGAAATACGGGCGGCGGAAATACGAGCGGCGGAAATACGAGCGGCGGAAATACGAGCGGCGGAAATACCGGCGGCGGAAATACCGGCGGCGGCAGCGGCGTCATCGGCCTGACCGATTTCAACCGTTCGCTGGCGCTGTGGCAGCAGGCGCTGAACGCCATCTCGCAGCGCTTCGGCCTCAACCTGTGGGGCGCGCACCACCGGACGCTGATGGATTCCGGGGTCAGCGGCGAGCGCGGCCTCGGTCTCTGGGCGACCGGCGACTATGCCCACGAGCGGGACGGCGACGGTCGCCAGGTGCTCGGCGAATTCGGCGTCTATCACGATCTGACGCCGAACCTGCGCTGGGGCGTCGGTGTCGGCCGCAATGACTATCGTCAGGATCAGGCCTTCACCGGACGTAGCAAGGCCGATGGCAGCTATCTGGTGCTCGAGGCCGATTACGCGCCCGGAACCCGGCGTGACTGGGTGTACAGCGTGACCGGGCTGTATGGCCGGATGGATACGAAGCTGCGCCGCGGTTACCTGAATGCCGGCGTCGCCGATGCGTCGACCGGCACGCCGGACGCGACGAGCTGGGCGCTGCGCCTGCGCGTCGATCGCTACGATGCCTGGCGGACCGGCGAGGTGGCCTGGAGCCCGTTCGTTGCCTACACGCACGTCAGCAGCAAGCTCGACAGCTATACCGAAACCGGCGGCGGTTTCCCGGTTGCCTACGGCAGCCAGCACCGGCGCAGCGACGAGTTGCGCGGCGGCCTGGTCGGTCGCCTGGCGCTGGGTGCCAACACCGATCTGCGGGCGAGCGGCGAACTGGTCGTCGCGCGCAACCGTAGCGGCGGTAGCAGCGGCCAGTTGCTGGGTGCCGGCGGCTTTGCCTTCAACACCGGCAGTTCGCGCGATACCGAGACCTGGGGCCGGCTCGGGCTGGAGATCGACCACCGCCTGACGCGCAGCGCTGCGCTGGCGACTTCGGTCAATGTCGCCTCGGACGGCAACGATCCGCAGTGGTCGGGCAGCGTCGGGGTGCGCGTCGCTTTCTAAACGCGCTGAGGTTCAATTGACGGGGGCGGCGAGCGGGACGCGCAAGGCGATCCGGCAGCCGCCCCCGTCGCCATTGCCGTGTTGCAGTTCGCCGCCCAGGCGCTGGGCACGCGCCTGCATGTTGCGGATGCCGCGGCCGCGCGGCCGCTGCTCGTCGGCGAGGCCGCGGCCGTCGTCGGCGATGCTGAGCAGCAGCGCCGCCTCGCCGGCTTCGAGGCGGATGCGGACGGTCGTTGCGCCGGCATGGCGGATGACGTTGGAGATCGCCTCGCGCAGGATGCGGCCGATGTTCAGTGCCTGCGGCTGGCTCAGCGCCTCGGCGGCGCCGTCGCTCTGCCAGTCGAGGCGGATACCGGCCTCGCTCAGACGTTGCTCGCATTCCGAGCGCCAGTCGGCGGTCAGTTCGTCGAGCGCATAGCTGGCGGCGCCGGTGCGCGAGACGACGTCGCGCAGGTCGCGCAGCGCCGAACGGGCGAGGTCGGCGTCTTCCGGACGGTGGGCGCGATGCACCAGGGAGAGCAGCTTGGCGCCGACGTCGTCGTGCAGGTCGCGGAAGATGCGCTCGCGCTCTTCGGTCACCGCCCTTTCGGTTTCCAGTTCGCGCATCCGCGCGTAACTCTCCTGCAACTGCAGGTGCTTGTCCTGGACGCGGCGGTCCAGTTCGTCGGCCAGCGCCTCGTATTCGTTGAGGGCGCTGACGTAGCGCCCGGTCATGATGAGGCCGAGGGCGAGGAAGACGAGCGGCGCGCTGTAGTGCAGCAGGAAGACGTCGGTCAGCGGCCAGGCGGTGCGCCCCTGCCAGATGTGCTGGCTGTGGATCAGCCAGTCGTGCAGGCCGAACAGGACGACCAGCCCCATCGCGCCGACCAGGAAGCGGGCATCGCGGTTCTGACCGCGCCAGGCGGCGTGCAGCAGCAGGCCGAGGGTGGCCAGCGCGGCGAGCAGCGTGTAGAAGTGCCAGCCGGCGGTCAGCGGCAGATACCAGGCGGCGGGCGCCAGCCCCAGGCTGAGCGGCGCGGCGACGATGCCGAACCACAGGGCGCCGACCAGCCGGCGCTGTTGCAGGCCGATGAAGCGCAGCAGCGAGATGAGCAGGAAGCCGGAGAAGATCTGGAAGCCGGCGTTGCTCAGGATTTCCCAGTGCGCGGTGTCGAAAGGGACTTCGCGCAGGTAGAGGTTGGTCGCCTGCAGGGACCAGACCACGGCCGACAGGCCGAAGTAGCCGTAGGCGGTATCGCGGCGCCGGCGCAGCCAGAGGTTGAGGGTGAGCACGCCGATGGCGGCGATCAACAGGCCGGCCGTCTGGTTGAGCGTGACGTTGAGGAAGAGGGCGCGTTCGTAGGCCGGGCGCAGCAGGTTTTCCGGGCCGAGTTGCAGCGGATGCAGCGCCGCCTGCGTGTAGGCGTGGCCGAGCAGCCGGACGTGCAGCACGTTGTCGCCGGGGCGCAGCAGCTCGCCGGGTACCGGGAAGAACAGCGGACGGTTCCAGTTGCGGGCGATCGGTTCGCTGAAGCTGCCGCCGTCGCCGATCGCTTCGCCGTTGAGGAAGACGGCGGCGTTCATCACCAGCTTCGGCAGATAGACGGCCTGCAGGCCGGGGTCCGGCCGGTCGATGCGCAAGCGCAACCGGTACCAGCCGTTGCCGGCAACGCCGGGACGCGTCAGGCGCCACTGGTCGGGCAGCGTCACCGCCTGCCAGGGGGCGCTGTCGGGCGGCGGCGTGGCGCTGTCGGCGAGAACGAAGTCGGCCTGCGTGAATTCGAGCGGCGCCGCCTCGCCGGCGCGGACGCTGCCGGCCAGCCAGACGAGCAGCAGGAGGAGCAGGAAACGGCGCATTACGCGGTCAGAAGGCGGTGCTCAGCCGCAGGTAGACGTCGCGGACGTCGACGAAATTCTGGCCACGCACGGCGTCCTGGACTTCCAGCTTGACCACCAGCGGCAGCGGCAGGCGGCCGCCCTGCCAGGCTTCGATGCCGCTCCAGCTGAGCGCCAGCCGCATCTGGTCGGCGCGGGTGTCGGTGTGCGCCGACAGGGCGCTGGTGTCGGCGCCCGAGGGCGAGCGGTAGCGGTCGGGTTTTTCCTGATAGCGGTGCCAGGTCGCCGACAGCCGCCAGTTGCCGAAACGCTTGCCGATTTCGACGTCCGATTCCCAGTAGTCGCCGAGGTTGCGGCGCAGGCGCTCGACGCTGGCGGTGGTCAGCGGGTTGCCGGGGCGGGCGCGGACGTGGTCGGGCAGTTGCACCTGGTATTCGGCGAGCAGGTGGAGGTCGAAGCCCCGGCCGAGGTCGCGGAAATACTCGAAGCGGCTGCGCAGGTCGGTGCTGCCGTCGCCGGGCGGGATGTCGAAGAGGTCGTTGGGGTCGTCGTTGCGGGCGATGCCGAAGCGCACGCCGAAACCGAGGATGGCGCTGTCCACCGGGCTCTTGTGGAAACGCCAGAGGACGCCGACGGTCGGGTCGGCGAAACCGGCGACGCTGACCGTGCGCGGCGTCCGGTAGTCGAGGCCGGCCAGTACCGCCTGCATGCCGGCGTTGCCGATGCCGCCATCGACGCCGAAGCGGACGTGGGTCGTCGTCCGCGTGTAGGGGACGATGATGCCGACCGTCAGGTCGTCGGTGACGCCGTAGCCGAGCAGCAGTTCGGTGTATTCGGTGACCGCCCGGGTGTCGAGGCGCAGGGTGCCGGCCAGCCCGGGGTTGAGGCGGGCGAGGTCGAGGCCGTTGTAGTCGCGGTCGAGGTCGACGCGCTGGCCGCGGTTGTCGTAGCGGTGGTCGTAGCCGTTGCGCAGGACGGTCAGGCGGGCCGCCCAGTGGCCGCCCGGGGCCATGCCGTCGAGGCCGAAGCCGGCGGCGGTCGGCACCGGTTCGGCGCTGGCGGCGGCGGACAGGCAGGCGAGCAGGGCAGCGAAACAGGACAGGATCGAAAAGCGCGTCATCACCGGCACCAACGGAAAGGCGTAAAAGAGACGGATTCTCCCGCGTCCGCCAGCCGCCGCCACCCCCGCGTTCATGGGGGCGCGGGCGCCGCCGGCGAGGTTATCATTGCCTGTCCCCTCCCGGAAATCCCGATGCGCAGCGGTTTCATCCTCGAAGACGTGCCCGAATCCCAGGACTGGCTGCGCCAGGCCCTGGCCGAAAGCTTTCCCGGCATCGCCATCGGCGTTGCCGAGACGCTGCACGAGGCGCGCCAGCAACTGCGCGGCGGGCCGGCGCCGGACATCGCGCTGATCGACCTCGGCCTGCCCGATGGTTCCGGGATCGAGATCATCGACCTGATCCAGCAGACCTCGCCGGCGACGCTGTGCGTCGTCGCCAGTATCTACGACGACGATGGCCACGTCTTTCCGGCCCTGCGCGCCGGCGCCCGCGGCTATCTGCTGAAGGACCAGGCGGTGTCGGCCATCGTCGTCGCGCTGCGCGGCATCGCCGCCGGGGAGCCGCCGCTGTCGCCGGCCATCGCCCGCCGCATGCTGGCCTTCTTCAACCGCCCGGTGACGCCGCCGGTGGCCCTGACCGCGCGCGAGACCGAAGTCCTGCGCCTGATCGCCAAGGGCATCACGCAGGCCGAGACGGCGCGCCTGCTGGCGATTTCGCAGCACACCGTGGCCGGTTACGTGAAGGACCTCTACCGCAAGCTCAACGTTTCGTCGCGCGCCGAAGCGGCGGTGCTGGCGCGCGACATGGGCCTGATCTGAAGCGGCGAACTTCCTGCTAAGCTCGCTGACCAAGTCCCGTCCCCACAGGAGAACCCTTCATGAACGTTGCCGAAATCGCCACCACCCGCCGCACCTGCAAGGCTTTCGATCCGACCCGCAAGATCGATCCCGCCGCCATCGAACAGTTGAAGACGCTGCTGCGCTTCGCCCCGTCGTCGGTCAACTCGCAGCCCTGGCACTTCATCGTCGCCAGCACCGCCGAAGGCAAGGAGACGATCGCCGCCACGCTGGCCGGCCGCTTCGAATACAACGCGCCCAAGGTGCGAAATGCGTCGCACGTGGTCGTCCTCTGCGTCCGCCGCGATCTCGACGACGCCCACCTGCAGGCGCTGGTCGAGCAGGAAGACGGCGACGGCCGTTTCGCCACCGCCGAGGCCAAGGCGACCCAGCACAACGCGCGCAGCTTCTACGCCAACCTGCACCGCGAGCAGTTGCAGGACTTGCCGCTGTGGATGGAAAAGCAGGTCTATATCGCGCTCGGCACGCTGCTCTTCGGCGCCGGCGCCCTCGGCATCGACGCCTGCCCGATGGAAGGCATCGACGCGGCGGCGATCGACGCCGCGCTCGGCCTGGAAGCCCAGGGGCTGCGCTGCGTCGTGCTGACCGCGCTGGGCTACAGCAGTGGCGACGATTTCAACGCCAGGCTGCCGAAGTCGCGCCTGCCGGCGGCGACGGTGATCAGCGAGATCTGAGCCTCAGCCGAGCGGGCGCGTCATGTAGCGCGCCGGACCGGGATAGCTGGCGAGCGCCGCCTGCGCGGCCGGCGCCAGCGTCGCCGCTGCGCTGAAGCCCTGGCGCTGCCAGAAGGCGTAGGCGTCCTGCACGCAGACCAGCGCGGCGTGTTGCCAGCCGTGGCGGCGGGCGGCGGCCAGCGCGCAAGCGACCAGGCGCGCGCCGAGGCCGCGCCCGCCGGCGGCCGGCGCCACCGCGAGGTCGTGCAGGTAAAGGCAGTCGGCGTTGGCGGCTGGCGCAAAGTCGCCGCCCAGCGGCGTCACCTTGCCGAGATGCGACGGGTAGGTGGCGAGATAGGCGCCGACTGCGCCGGCCACTTCGCCAACCCAGACGAAATCGGCGGCAGCGGCCAGACGGCCGGCCCAGGTGGCGTCGTCCTCGTTCATCGACGGCAGGTAGCACTGGCGCTGCACGGCGAGGATGGCGGGAAGGTCGGCGGCCCGCGCGGGGCGCAGGCGGAAGGCGGTGGGACTCATGGCTGGCGCGATTGTAGGCGGCGGCCGGGCGAAGTCAATTCCCCGTCATGCGCGTATCATCGGCGCGTCGCCACCTGCGGGGAGAAGAAACGATGAGCAAGGCATTGCGCTGGTCGGAACGCTGGTTCCGTTTTGGATTGTGGCTGGTCGCCCTGGCTTTCGGCAGTTTCCTGATCGGGCTCGGCGGCAACATCGTCGAAAACCTGCCGCGTGTCGAAACGGCGCTGAGCCTGGAAAACTTTCTCGACCCGGCCGCCGCCGGCAAGCTGCGCGCCGAGATCGATGCCGCCCAGCTCGCCCGCCAGGCGGCGCAGGACGCGCTCGACCAGGCCGAACTGAAACTCAACGTCGCTCGCGCCGACGCCGCCACCGCCCGCGACACCTTCAGCAACTGGCTGGCCACCCGGCGCGCCACCGAGCGCCCCGAGCAGGATCGCGAACTGATCGTCCGCACCGCCGCGCTTGACGCCTTGAAGGCCCTCGAGCGCAAGGCGCTGGCCGCGGTGCAGGCGCAGCAGCAAACGCTGCTCGACCAGCAACAGGCGGAAGCGCGCGCCCAGTCGGCACTGGGCGAACTGCGCGCGGCCGCCGCCGAACGCTACCACGACGAAATGCGCAGTCAGGAACTGCGCGTCTTCGGCTATCGCCTGGCACTGACCCTGCCACTGCTCGGCGTCGCCGGCTGGCTCTTCGCCAAGCAGCGCAAGAGCACCTGGTGGCCGTTCGTCTGGGGCTTCATCTACTTCGCGCTGTTCGCCTTCTTCGTCGAGCTGGTGCCCTACATCCCGAGCTACGGCGGCTGGATCCGCTACAGCGTCGGCATCGTCCTCACCGTGCTGGTCGGCCGCTACGCGATCCTCGCGCTGAACCGCTACCTTGAGCGGCAGAAGCAGGCCGAGGCGCTGCCCGACGTCGAACGGCGCAAGGAGCTGTCCTACGACGTCGCCCTGGCGCGCCTGGGCAAGAAGGTCTGCCCGGGCTGCGAGCGCAGCGTCGATCTGAGCAACACGGCGATCGACTACTGCCCGCATTGCGGCATCTGCCTGTTCGACCACTGCAGCGCCTGCAACGAGCGCAAGAGCGCCTTCGCTCGCTTCTGCCACGCCTGCGGCGCGGCGGCGAAAAGCTTGGCTAACTAAAGGAAAAGCACCCCGGCCAGCGCGCAGCCGGCGACGACGCGCCACGGCGGCTGTTTGCCCCGGGTCAGCGCGGCCAGCGCGAGGGCGGCCAGCGCCAGTTCCCGCGGGCCGTGGATGGCGCCGGTCCATAGCGGATCGTAGAGGGCGGCGAGCAGGATGCCGACCACCGCCGCGTTGATCCCGGCCAGCGCCGCCCGGGCGCGGGCGTTGGCGCGCAGCGCGTCCCAGAAGGGCAGGGCGCCGGCGACCAACAGGAAGGCCGGGGCGAAGATCGCCGCTAGTGCCAGCAGGCCGCCGGTCCAGCCGTTCGGCGTGGCGCTGCCGGCGGCGCCGAGGAAGGCGGCGAAAGTGAACAGCGGACCAGGCACCGCCTGGGCGACGCCGTAACCGGCCAGGAAGGTTTCACTGTCGACCCGGCCGAGGTCGCTGATGGCCGTCTGCAGCAAGGGCAGGACGACGTGGCCGCCGCCGAAGACCAGCGCCCCGGCGCGGTAGAAGGCATCGACCAGGGCCAGCGTCGGCGCGGCGAACGTCGTGGCGAGCCAGGGCAGGCCGAGCAGGCCGGCGACAAAGAGCGTCAGCCAGAGCAGCGCGTCGCGCCGGCCGATGCCGGCGGCGAGCCGCTCCGGGCTGGCGGCCGGGACGGCGGCGCCGAGCGCCAGCCCGCCCAGCGCGCCGCCGACGATCACCGCCAGTTGTCCGGCGGTGCCCGGCCAGGTCAGCAGCAGCCCGGCGCCGAGCAGGGCGAGCAGGCGTCGCGGCCAGTCCGGGCAGAGGCTGCGGCCCATGCCCCAGACCGCCTGGGCGACGACCGCCACGGCGACGATCTTCAGTCCGCCGAGCAGTCCGTGTGGCAGGCTTTGGCCGAATTCGGCCAGGCCCAGCGCGAAGACGATGAGCAGCAGCGCCGACGGCAGCGTGAAGCCGCACCAGGCGGCGAGCGCCCCGCGATAGCCGGCGCGCTGCAGGCCGAGCGCCAGTCCGACCTGGCTGCTCGCCGGGCCGGGCAGGAATTGGCACAGGGCGACCAGGTCGGCGTAGGCGGCGTCGCTCAGCCAGCGGCGGCGGTATACGAATTCCTCGCGGAAATAGGCGAGATGGGCGACCGGGCCGCCGAAGGCGGTCAGGCCGAGGCGCAGGAAGGCGACGAAGATTTCTCGGACGGGGCTGAGCGGCATGGCGGAAGTTTAGCGCTGCCGAATGACCCGACGGCGACTGCCTTACACTTCCGAACAGTCATCGATGCCGGCTTTTGTTAGGCTGTCGCCTGTCGGATTTTCGGGGAGTGCTGTGAACATGTCAGTCCTGCGCAAACTTGCCCTGGCGCTCGCCGCCTTGATCGCCGTGCTCGGGCTTGCCGCCGGCGTCGCCTACGCGCTGTTCGATGCGACGGCGATCAAGCGTCACCTGGTCGAACAGGTGGCGGCCAAGACCGGTCGTACCCTGGATATTGCCGGCGAGGTCAGCCTCTCGCTGTGGCCGGAAGTGGCGGTCAGCGCCGGCCAGGTCAGCCTGTCGGAAGCCGACGGCAAGACCGAGTTCGCGGCGCTCGAATCGTTGCGCGTCGCCGTGGCGGTGATGCCGCTGCTGGCCGGCAAGGTCGAAGCGCGCGAGATCGGCATCGACGGGCTGGCGCTGACCCTGGTCAAGCGCCGCGACGGCAAGCTCAACATCGACGACCTGACGGCCGGCGATGCTGCGGCAAAGCCCGCCACCCGGGAAGACAAGGCACCGGCCGCTGGCAGCCAGCCGCTGCAGCTCGACATCGCCGGCCTGGCGTTGCGCGACGCCCGCTTCACCTGGCGCGACGAAATGGCCGGCAAGACGACCAAGCTGTCGGCGCTCGATTTCTCCACCGGCCGCGTCCAGGCCGACGGCGCCGCCGGCAGCCTGGCCATCGACCAGCTCAAGCTGGCGCTGCGCGGCAGCAGCGGCGACGACCGCTTCGAGGCGAGCATCGAACTGCCCGCCATCAAGTTCGCCGAGCAGCGCCTGGCGACGCCGTTTTCCGGCAAGCTCGCGCTGAGCAGCCCGGCCATGCCGATGGGCAGCGTCAAGCTGCCGCTGTCCGGCAAGCTGGCGCTCGACCTCGGCAAATCCACCGCCGACCTCGTGCTCGACACCCAGCTCGATGCCTCGAACATCGCGCTGAAACTGGCGGTCGAACGTCTGTCGCCGCTCTTCTTCGATTTCGACCTCAACATTGACCAGTTGAACGTCGATCACTACCTGCCGCCGGCCAAGCCGGGCGCGGCCGGCGCTGACGCTGGCGCAAGCGGCAAGGCGGAGAAGCCGGCGGCGAAGATCGACCTGAGCGCGCTCGAAGCGCTCAACTTCCGCGGCAAGCTGGACATCGGCCAGTTGCAGGCGAAGGGACTGAAACTCTCGGCGCTGACGGCGCGCCTGGCCGCCGCCGACGGCCGGCTCGACGTGACGTCGATGCAGGCGAAACTGTACGGCGGCAGCCTCGACGGCGCGCTCGGCGTCAATGCCCGGGGCAATGTGTTCACCGCCCGCCAGAACCTCTCCGGCATCGACATCCGTCCGCTGCTTGCCGACCTGATGCAGAAGGAGCCGCTGGAAGGTCGCGGCACGCTGACGCTCAACGTCAATACCCGCGGCGCCACGGTCGATGCGCTGAAGCGCGGGCTGGCCGGGCAGGCCTCGCTGGCGCTCCGGGACGGCGCCATCCGCGGCGTCAACCTGGCCAAGCAGTTGCGCGATGCGAAAGCCGTCCTGAGTGGCGGCAAGAGCGCGGCGAGCGCTCCCGACGCCGCCGAGAAAACCGATTTCTCGGAGCTGATCGCTACTTTCCGGATCGCCAACGGCGTCGCCCACAACGACGATCTGGCGATGAAATCGCCCTTCCTGCGCCTGACCGGTGCCGGCGACATCGACATCGGCAACAGCAGTATCGACTACCTGGCCAAGGTCAGCGTCGTCGAGACCTCG
The DNA here is from genome assembly GCF_055901855.1 of Azonexus sp. MM2026_4. Taxonomy (NCBI): domain Bacteria; kingdom Pseudomonadati; phylum Pseudomonadota; class Betaproteobacteria; order Rhodocyclales; family Azonexaceae; genus Azonexus; species Azonexus sp. MM2026_4. The sequence continues at coordinate 345,252 of NZ_CM148380.1, forward strand.
AAAGGCCAGGACGGCAAGGCGCGCGACGAACTGCGCGGGGTCACCGTACCGGTCCGCCTGCGCGGGCCCTTCGACAATCTTTCCTATTCGCTGGAAGCCGGCGAACTGCTCAAGGACGCGGCGAAAGCCAAACTCGACGAGAAGAAGGACGAACTGAAGGAAAAGGCCGGCAAGAAGCTGGAAGAAAAACTCGGCGACAAGCTCAAGGGCCTGTTCGGCCGCTGAACCCCGGTCCGGGGGCGTGCGCCGCGTGCGCTGCCGGCCTAGAATGCCGCCTTTATCCGCCGGACTGACGCCATGCCCCGCATCAAGATCGCCCTGCCCGAGAAGTTCGTTTTCAGTACCGAAATCCCGATCTACATCCAGCACATCAACTACGGCCACCACCTCGACAACGCCGCGCTGCTGATGCTGGTCGCCGAGGCGCGGGTGCGCTTCTTCAAGCATTTCGGCTGGAGCGAGCTCGACGTCGACGGCGCCGGCATCATCGTCGCCGACGTCGCTGCCCAGTACCGTTCCGAAGCCTTCCACGGCGAGACGCTGGTGATCGGCTTCGCCGCTGCCGATTTCAACGATTACGGCTGCGACCTGGTCTGGCAACTGAACGACCAGGCGAGCGGCCGCGAAGTGGCGCGCGGCAAGCACGGCATCGTCTTCTTCGACTACGCGACGCGCAGCAAGGTCAAGGTGCCGGCGGTGTTCGCCGAAAGGATGGCCGGCGCATGATCCCGATCCGCTACGTCGAGCCGGTGTTCCGGCCGCCGTCGGAAGCCGAATCGCTGATCCTGCCGCTGACCGACGGCTGTTCGTGGAATCAATGCACCTTCTGCGAGATGTACACCGCGCCGCAGAAGAAATTCCGCGCTCGCGACGAGGCCGAGGTGCTGGCGAGCATCCGCGCCACCGGCGAACGCTACGCGGAACACATCCGCCGCGTCTTCCTGGCCGACGGCGACGCGCTGGTGTTGCCGACGCGCCGGCTGCTCACCGTGCTCGAAGCGATCCGCAGCCACCTGCCGGCGGTGCGGCGGATTTCCAGCTACTGCCTGCCGCGCAACCTGAAGAAGAAAAGCCAGCAGGAAATCGACGAACTCGCCGCTGCCGGGTTGAGCATGGTCTACGTCGGCGCCGAATCCGGCGACGACGCGGTGCTCGCCGCGGTCAGCAAGGGCGAAACCTTCGACTCGACCGTCGACGCACTGAACAAGCTCGGCGCCGCCGGCATCAGCCGTTCGGTGATGATCCTCAACGGCCTCGGTGGGCGCGAGTTGTCGCGCCAGCATGCGGAAAACTCGGCGCGCCTGGCCAATGCCACCCAGCCGGAATACCTGGCGACGCTGGTGGTCAGCTTTCCCAAGGGCGAACAGCGGCTACGCGCCGGCTTTCCCGGTTGGGAACCGCTGACCCAGCCGGAACTGTTCGCCGAGATGGAGACTTTCCTGAGCGGCCTGGAACTCAAGCGCACGGTCTTTCGTTCCGACCACGCGTCGAACTGGCTGATCCTCAAGGGCACGCTCGGCGCCGACAAGGAACGCCTGCTCGCCCAGGTGCGCCAGGCCATCGCCGGCGAAGCGCCGCTGCGCCCGGCCTGGGCGCGCGGCCTGTAACTCAGCCCGCCTTGCCGACGCGCAGCGCGGTGAAGATGGCGAGCGCCTGGAAGATGGCGATGCCGAGCAGCACGCCGCTGAAATTGCCGCTGTCCATCAGCCGCCCGAAGATCAGCGGCGCCGTCGCCAGACCGAGGTCGAGCCCGGAATAGACGAAGCCGTAGATGCGCCCGAACGCCGCCTGGCCGAAGCGCGCCGTCGCCGCACGGCGCACCAGCAGGTCGCGCGATGGGCCGGCGACGCCGGTGCAGAAACCGATCGCCCCCATCAACGGCAGAATGCCCCAGGCCGGCGGCAGGCCGCTGGCCAGCAGCAGCGCGAGCAACGCGGCGACGCCGAGGGCGCCGGCGATCAGTCCGTCGTGCGCGTTCTTCTGCGCCAGGAAACCGCCGAGCACGATGCCGGCGGCGCCGCCGAGCAGGTAGGTGGACAGCGCCGTCGCCGCGCTGCCCAGGCTGAAGGCGTAGAGCGCCTGCAGGATCGGCGTGGCGAAATTCTGGATGGCGCCGAAGGCGGCGGTGATCAGGAAGAAGAACAGGAAGCACAGCCAGACCGCCGGCACGCGCAGGAAGGCGAGCGGCGGCACGGCTTCGCCGCTCTGCTTGGCGGCGTGTTCGGCGAGCGGGTCGGCGATCGCCTGGCGGCGCCAGCTCAGGATGCCGAGGGCGACGATGGCGACGACGCTGGCGCCGAGTGCTGCCTCGCGCCAGCCGGCGACGGCGGCGATGCCGGTCATGAACACCGGCGCCGCCGCCCAGCCAAGGTTGCCCGACAGCCCATGCACCGAAAAGGCGTGGCCGAGGCGCGGCTGCGAAACGCGCCGGTTGAGCACCGTGAAATCGGCCGGATGGAAGACGCTGTTGCCCAGCCCGGCGAGCGCCGCGGCGGCGATCAGCCAGGGCAGGCCGCTGGCGAAGTGCAGCGTGACGCCGGCCAGCACGAAGCAGCTGATGCCGGTGAACAGCACGCGGAAAGCGCCGAAACGGTCGACGAAAAAGCCGGCGGCGGCCTGGCCGATCCCGGAAATCACGAAGAAGACCGTCATCGTCACGCCGACGGCGGTGAAGTTGAGGCCGAACTCGGCCATCAGCCACGGGAACAGCGGCGGCAGCAGGAGGTGGAAGAAATGCGAAACGCCATGGACGAAGCCGATCAGCGCGATCGTCTCGAGGTCGCCGGCGGTGGGGCGGGGCAGGGTGGTGGTTGTCATGTCGGGGTCGGGGTGGGGCTTTTGTTATGCGACGAGTTTAACCAGCCGGCCTATTGACGCGAACGCGATAGTCCGACAAAAATTATCGCAATGCTGACAACCCTGCCTTTCGATCCCTGCCCACGTCGTGCGCCGACCGCCGCCGAGCCGCTCACCGTCAACCTGCGTCGCCTGCCGGCCGACGTCCATGTGCCGGCGCACAGCCACGACTGGGCGCAACTCGCCTTTCCGCTGCGCGGCGCGCTGCGCATCGCCGCCGCCGGCATGGCCTGGCTGGTGCCGGCTTTCCGCGCGGTGTGGATTCCGCCGCACATCGAGCACGAAGTGGTGATGCTCGGCCAGGTCGAGCTGCGCACCGTCTACATCGCCACCGAAGCCGCGCCGCTGCCGCTCGACGCCTGCTCGGTGGTCGAGGTCTCGGACCTGATGCGGGCGCTGATCGAAGCCCTGAGCGGACTCAGCGAAGATGAGTCGCTCCGTCGCGAACAGATGATCCAGCTCTTGCTCAGCGAAATCGGCCGGGCGCCGCCGCTCTCGCTCGGCCTGCCGCTACCGCGCGACCGCCGCCTGCAGGCTCTGTGCGGCGCGCTCTTCGACGACCCCGCCGACAACCGCCCGCTGGCCGACTGGGCGGCCCGCGTCGGTGCCAGCGAACGCACGCTGGCGCGCCTCTTCGCCGACGAACTGAAGATGAGCTTCGGCGCCTGGCGCCAGCAACTGCGCCTGGCCCGCGCCCTCGACCTGATCGGCCGCGGCCGCCCGAGCGGCGAAGTCGCCGCCGAACTCGGCTACGCCAGCCCGGCCGCCTTCTCGGCCATGTTCAAGCGCGCCTTCGGCGTACCGCCGGGGCGCTTCATGCGGAGCCGGGGAGCCCGGAGCAATGGCGCGATGGCGTGAGCTGGAAGAACGGAGCGTGGCGGCGCACGCGCCTGGCGAACGATCACCCGGATTTCAAAGAGCCCCGGAGCGGGTAATATTTCCTCCGAGACCCGAAGCGATGAGGACGAGATGGTGACCGATCCGCAAGCCCGTAATTACGTTACTGTCGCCGGCAATCTGGAAGCGACGAAATCGATGATTTTCGTCAACGGCATCGGCTATGACCAGAGTTTCTGGAAGGACGTGGCAGCGTTCTTCGAGAACGATTTCAGGCTGGTGTTCTTCGAACACGTCGGGGCGATGCCGACGACGCAGGCCACTTTTCGCCAGAATCAGAGTCGTTATCTGAACGTCAGCGGCTATGCGGCGGATCTGCTTGAAATTCTCGCCGCGCTGAATCTGCCGGGAGAGACCGTGCTGGTTGGCCATTCGGTCGGCGCCATGGCGGGCTTGTTGGCATCGATCGAGAAGCCCTCACGGGTCGGCAAACTGATCCTGATTGCCAGTTCGCCGCGTTATCTCGATTCGGCAGAGTATCGCGGCGGGTTTTCGAAGGCCGACGTCAACGCGATCTATGAATCGCTGCAGAATGACTATGTGGCCTGGTCAAGACAACTTGCCGTCAAGGCGATGGCAAGCCCGGAAAGACCCGCCATGGCAAAAATGTTCGGGGAAACCCTGGCCCGCATCCCGCAGGACATGATGCTGACGATCCTCTGCTCGGTGCTGCAGACCGACCATCGGGCCAAGCTTGCCAAGGTCAGCGTTCCGACACTGATCATCCAGTCACGGGACGATTGTTTCGTTCCAATGGATGTCGCGCACTACATTCACACCCATATTCCCGGTAGCACCTTGCGGGTGATCGATGCCTCAGGGCACTTGCCCCACGTCAGCGCGCCTGGCGAGGTCATTGCCGCGATCAGCGCTTTCCTCGGATAAGTGTGCAGCGCGGGACATGAAAAGCAGCCGCTCGCGGCACGCTCAGCGGCAAACCCGGGGTGTCGTGCCGGCTGCCCGGCCGCTGCGGCGGATGCCGGGGGCGGCGCAATCTGGGCTATGATTCAACCATTCCCAAGGAACTACAGATGAACCCGAATCCATTGACCGAAGCCGATCTCGACCGGCTTGAAGAATTGCTCGAGGCAGAAGTTTTCGGCGACGAGGCGATGCGCCTCGACGAAGCGCAGGCGCTGATCTGTGCCGTTGTCAGTTGCCCGCAGCCGATCCCGCCGGGCGAGTGGTTGCCCGAGGTGCTCGGTGCCGGCATCGAGAAGGGCGACGATCCGCTGGTCGGCGAAACCGTCGAACTGCTGATGCGCCTGAACAACGACATCGCCGCCTCGCTGCTCGCCGATGAAATGGTTTCGCCGCTGCTTTACCCGGTCGACGAAGGGTCCGAGGACTACGATTTCGCGGCCTGGGCCGATGCCTACATCTACGGCGCGGGCCTCGGTGGCGATTGGTACGACCTCGCCGGCAAGCACGCCGACGATCTCGACGAACTGCTCGAACCGCTGTTCGTGCTCAACGGCATGCTCAAGGAAGACGCCGAGAAGAACGGCGAACGCTGGTTCCCGCCGGCCGAGGAAGCGCGGCTGGTGGCCGACATTCAGGAAAACCTGCCGGTGATCGTGCAGACCCTGTACAACTTCTGGCGCGCCAAGCGCGGTGGCGCCACGATCCAGCGCGAGGAACCCAAGACCGGCCGCAACGATCCCTGTCCCTGCGGCAGCGGCAAGAAGTTCAAGCAGTGCTGCGGCAGCCCGGAAAAGCTGAACTGATTCGCCAGCTACGGCCGCTCAGCGGCCGGTGCGCTGTTTCTGCTCGAAGGCGATGGCCCGCTTCAGGTATTTGCTGAAACTCTGCATCGCTTCCGGGTGGTTGCTGTATCCCTTCTCCTGAACTTCGGCATCGACGAGAGCGTCGAGCGCCGGCGGGAAGGAAACGGCGGGGTAGGTGGTACGGCGTCTGGCGGATTTCATGGCAAGCGGGCTCGCGGCAAAAGCGGCGAACTTTACCCGAACTTTGTCCGGCTTTCGCCGTTCTGCAGCAGATTTTTCCGGCCTCAGGCCGGACCGTCCAAGGCGTCCAGGCCGCCGGTCAGCACCCGCGCATCGAGACCGCGCTGGGCGAGCAGGAAAGCGGCGGCGCTGCTGCGGCGACCGCTCTGGCAGAACAGGATGCAGGGGACGCGACGGTCGAGGCTGTCGGCTTTCAGGCGCAACAGGTACAAGGGAATGTTGCTGCTTCCCTTCAGGCTGCCGGCGGCGAATTCGGCTTCCAGCCTGACGTCGATCAGGCGTGCGCCCTGCTTGATCAGGCGGGCGCCTTCGATCAGCGTCACCTGGCGGACCAGCGGGTCGCGCAGCAGGGCATTGAAATCGGCGGCTGGCAGGCGCATCAGTTCGCCGGCACTGGTCATCGTCACCGTCGCGTTGCGCGGATCGCCTGACAGCAGCGCCTCCTCGCCGAATCCCTGGCCGGCGGTGAGGGCGGCGAGGACGATTTCCTTCTGATCGCCGGCACGGCGGGTGACGCGGGCGCTGCCGGAGCGGATCAGGTAGTAGTGGTCGCCGGGCTCGCCCTGGCGGACGACGACCTGGCCGGCGGCAACCGGTAGCGGTTCGAAGCGGCCGAACAGGCGATGCAGGTTGCCCGGCGGCACCTTGCTGAAGGCCGGATTCTTGAGCACGTCGAACATCCATTGCGGATCGTCGCCTTCGAACTCGGTGACTTCGTAGGCGGTGGCCTGATCTCGGGTCAGCAGGTGGTCGAGGTCGTCGTCGCCGAACACCACCAGCAGCGAGCGGCACATCGCCCGGCAACTGAAGGCGCGCGGCTTCTGGCGCGCCAGCGGGTGCCGGGCGGCGGGCGTGCCGGCGGTCAGGCGGGTCGGCGCCGAACCGTCCTCGCGGTCGAGCGCGACTTCGCCGGACAGCAGGTAGTAGCTGTGGGCGTCGGTGCTTTTTTGCGGGAAAACGAGTTGCCCGGGTTCGGCGATGAAGGGTCGGGCCAGCGCGCAAGCCTGCGTCAGGGCGGCGCTGGAGAGGTCCGAGAGAGGGATCAGGTGGGCGAGATCTTGCGCGTTCATGATGGGCGTGGCAGCCGCAGGCGACGCCGTGATTCTACGGCAATGCCTCGCTGACATGGCCGCCACCCAGCAAAAAGGGCCAGCTTGCGCCGGCCCCTGTGTCATTTTTCGCGCTGCCGCGTCATCCCAGTTCGACCGGCACGAAAAGCCGGGCCTTGCCGCGCTCGATCAGCAGGGCGACCTTCTTGCCGGATTTGCCGATCAGCTGGCGCAACTGCTCCGTATCGTTCACCGCTTCGCCGTTGATCGACAGGATCACGTCGCCCGGCCGGATACCGGCACGGGCGGCGGCACCACCCGCCTGTTCGACGAGGAGGCCGCCGGCGATACCGCTTTGCCGACGTTCTTCCGGGGTCAGCGGACGGACGGCGACGCCGAGGCGTCCCTTGTCGGCCTTGGCCGGTTCGGCGGCGGCGACCTTGTCTTCCTGGAAGGCGCCGACCTTCACCGTGATATCGCGTGTCGCCTTGTGGCGCCAGACCTGCAGGCGCACCGTTTCACCCGGTCGCTTGGCGGCGATGATGGACGGCAGTTCGCCGGAGATTTCCACCGCCTGGCCGTCGATGCCGAGGATCACGTCGCCGGCTTCGAGGCCGGCACGGCCAGCGGGACCGTCCTTGTTGACCGAGGAAACGAGGGCGCCAGCGGGGCGGGCGAGGCCGAAGCTGTCGGCCAGCGCCTGGTCGATTTCCTGGATGGCGACGCCGAGGCGGCCGCGCTCGACCTTGCCGTGGGCGACGATCTGTCGCTCGACGTTCATCGCCACCTCGATCGGGATGGCGAAGGAGAGGCCCTGGTAGCCGCCGCTGCGCGAGTAGATCTGCGAGTTGATGCCGATCACTTCGCCGCGCATGTTGAACAGCGGACCGCCGGAATTGCCGGGATTGACCGCGACGTCGGTCTGCAGGAAAGGAACGTAGCTGCCGTCCGGCAGGCTGCGCGACTTGGCGGAGATGATGCCGGCGCTGGCGCTCGATTCGAAACCGTAGGGCGAGCCGATGGCGAGCACCCATTCGCCGACCTGCGACGCCTTGGCGCTGCCGACGCGCACCGTGGGCAGGTTTTTGCCGTCGATCTTGAGCACGGCGACGTCGCTGGCCGGGTCCATGCCGAGGATCTTGGCCTTGAATTCGCGCTTGTCGTTGAGCTTGACGATCACTTCGTCGGCGTCGGCAACGACGTGGGCGTTGGTCAGCACGGTACCGTCGGGGCTAACGATGAAACCGGAGCCGAGGCCGCGCACCGGCGTGTTGTCCTGCGGCACCATGCCGCGGAACTGGCGGAAGAACTGGAAGAAGGGATCGTCGGGGTCGAGCTGCGGCATGCCGGGGGCGGTGGCGGCGGTCTTGCGGTTGCCGCTGACGCTGATGTTGACGACCGCCGGCGTGTTGCCGGCGACGATGCTGCGCATGTCGGGATAGCCTGCGGGAACGGGCGCGGCGAGCGGAGCGACGACGGGGGCCGGAGGCGGCGCCAGCGGCGTGGTGGCGGCAACCGGTGCCTGGCCCAGGGCCCAGGCACCGCCGATGGCGGCGGAGACGGCAATGGCGGCGACGGTGAGCTTCAGGCGGTTGAGTGACATGCAGTCCTCCTCGGGTGATGGATACGGGCCGTATATTTGCGCTCGCCGCCGATTTTTCCATCAGTCCTTGTGCGACGATTTGTTACCAAATTTTTCCAGATCGCCATCCGCCAAGTAAAAAGGCCGCCCGCGAAACGCGGACGGCCTTTGTCGGAAATGGCGCCGGATCAGCTCTTGACCGGAATCTTGCCGATCTTGACCTGCCATTCCTTGGGACCGCTCTCGTGCACGTTGTTGCCGCCCGAATCGACGGCCACCGTCACCGGCATGTCTTGCACGTCAAATTCGTAAATGGCTTCCATGCCGAGGTCGGCAAAGCCGACCACCTTGGCCGACTTGATCGCCTTGGCCACGAGGTAGGCGGCGCCGCCGACGGCCATCAGGTAGGCCGACTTGTTGTCCTTGATCGCCTCGATGGCGACCGGGCCGCGCTCGGACTTGCCGACCATCGAGATCAGGCCGGTCTTCTCCAGCATCATGCGGGTGAACTTGTCCATGCGCGTGGCAGTGGTCGGGCCGGCCGGGCCGACGACTTCGTCGCGCACCGGATCGACCGGGCCGACGTAGTAGATGATGCGGTTGGTGAAGTCCACCGGCAGCTTTTCACCCGCGGCCAGCATGTCGGCGATGCGCTTGTGCGCGGCGTCGCGGCCGGTCAGCATCTTGCCGTTCAGGAGCAGCTTCTGGCCGACCTTCCAGGAGGCGACTTCTTCCTTGGTCAGGGTGTCGAGATTGACGCGGATGGCCGATTTCAGGTCCGGCGTCCAGGTGACGGCCGGCCAGTCTTCCAGCTTCGGCACTTCCAGCTTGGCCGGGCCGCTACCGTCGAGGTGGAAGTGGCAGTGGCGGGTGGCGGCGCAGTTCGGCACCAGGGCAACCGGCAGGTTGGCGGCGTGGCAGGGATAGTCGAGCACCTTGACGTCGAGCACGGTGGTCAGGCCGCCGAGACCCTGGGCGCCGACGCCGAGCGCGTTGATCTTCTCGAACAGTTCGAGGCGCAGTTCCTCGGCTCGGTTCTTCGGGCCACGCGCCTTCAGTTCATGGATGTCCACCGGCGCCATGATCGATTCCTTGGCCAGCAGCATGGCCTTTTCCGGCGTGCCGCCGATGCCGATGCCGATGATGCCGGGCGGACACCAGCCGGCGCCCATTTCCGGAATCTTCTTCAAGACCCAGTCGACCAGATCGTCGGACGGGTTGAGCATGGCGAACTTGGACTTGGCTTCCGAGCCGCCGCCCTTGGCCGCGCAGATGACCTCGACGTGATGGCCTTCGACAATCTCGAAATGCACCACGGCCGGGGTGTTGTCCTTGGTGTTCTTGCGGGCGCCGGCCGGGTCGGACAGTACGGAAGCGCGCAGCGGATTGTCCGGATTGGCGTAGGCGCGGCGCACGCCTTCGTTGATCATTTCCTGGATGCTCATGGTGGCATCCGGCCAGGTGACCTGCATGCCGACCTTGATGAAGACCATGCCGATGCCGGTGTCCTGACAGATCGGGCGATGGCCTTCGGCGGCCATCCGGGAATTGGTCAGGATCTGGGCGATGGCGTCCTTGGCGGCGGGGGCTTCCTCGCGCTCGTAGGCTTCGCCGAGCGCCTTGATGTAATCGAGCGGATGGTAGTAGCTGATGTACTGGAAGGCATCGGCGACGGACTGGATCAGGTCTTCCTGCTTGATGGCGGTCATGCGCAACTCCGGGTCAGTGGTTGTTGTGTTGAAGAATGAGGGTCTGGGTCATGATCTTGTTGACCAGGGCCATGGCGACGGCCGAGACGATGAACACCAGGTGGATCGCCACCTGCCAGTAGAGCGTGTGTTCGGGCAGGTTGCCGGCGTTGATGAAACTTTTCAGCAGATGGATCGACGAAATGCCGATGATCGCCGTCGACAGCTTGATCTTCAGCACCCCGGCGTTGACGTGGCTGAGCCATTCCGGCTGGTCCGGGTGGTCCTCGAGTTCGAGGCGCGAGACGAAGGTTTCGTAACCGCCGACGATGACCATGATCAGCAGGTTGGCGATCATGACGACATCGATCAGGCCAAGCACGATCAGCATGATGTCGGCTTCGGTCATCTTGTGCGGGCCGAAGGCGCCGGAGACGAGATGGCTGAGTTCGACCATGAACAGCCAGACATAGACTAGCTGGGCGACGATCAGGCCGACGTAGAGCGGCGCCTGGATCCAGCGGCTGGCGAAGATGAAGGACTGCAGGAAACGGGCCGGCGTGGGGGCGCTATGCAAGGACATTTCGGTTTTATGGGGTGGCATTCGATTGGGGGCGCAAAGTTTAGCATGGCGCGGCTGGCTTGCCCGAAACCGCCGAATGCTGCGCCGCAGCGTGATTTCGTAAGGCCATTGTAAGATTATCGAAGTGTAATTGGAGCCTGCTGCTGCGCCGTGGAATGAGGAGGCTGCAGCGTCAACGGCCTCGCTGCATTCCGGGATCATCCCGAGGCCCGACCGGTTGTTTTCAACACAAATGCGATGTAACGCAGAGGAGAAGAATATGTCGAATGAGTCCGTGCAGCTTTACTATCCGTCTGACGAAATCGTCAAGAACGCGGCGGTTTCGGGGATGGACGCCTACCGGGCGCTGTGCGCGGAAGCGGAAGCCGACTACGAAGGTTTCTGGGCCAAGCGTGCCCGCGAACTGGTCACCTGGAAGGAACCCTTCACCCAGGTGCTCGATGAGTCGAACGCACCGTTCTACAAGTGGTTTGCCGACGGCAAACTGAACGTCTCCTACAACTGCCTCGACCGTCAGGTCGAAGCCGGCAAGGGCGACAAGGTCGCCATCATCTTCGAAGCCGACAACGGCGACGTCACCAAGGTCACCTACCAGGAACTGCTGGTCAAGGTCTGCAAGATGGCCAATCTGCTCAAGGCCAAGGGTGTCCAGAAGGGTGACCGCGTCGTCATCTATCTGCCGATGACCGTCGAAGGCGTCGTCGCCATGCAGGCCTGCGCCCGCATCGGCGCCACCCACTCGATCGTTTTCGGCGGCTTCTCCGCCCAGGCCCTGCGCGACCGCATCAACGATGCCGGCGCCACCCTGCTGATCACCGCCGACGGCCAGTTCCGCGGCGGCAAGTCGCTGCCGCTCAAGGCCATCGCCGATGAAGCGATCGCCCTCGGCGGTTGCGACACGCTGAAGGGCGTGATCGTCTTCAAGCGCACCGGCATGGATGTCACCATGGTTGCCGGCCGTGACGAATGGCTGCACGAAGGTCTGGCCAGCCAGCCGGATACCTGCGAACCGGAATGGGTCAGCGCCGAACACCCGCTGTTCCTGCTCTACACCTCGGGTTCCACCGGCAAGCCGAAGGGCGTCCAGCACTCCACCGGCGGCTACCTGCTGCACGCCATCCTGACCATGAAGTACACCTTCGACATCAAGGATAGCGATACCTTCTGGTGTACCGCCGACATCGGCTGGGTCACCGGCCACACCTACATCACCTACGGTCCGCTCGCCTGCGGCGCCACCGAAATCGTCTTCGAAGGCGTGCCGACCTATCCGGACGCCGGCCGTTTCTGGAAGATGATCCAGGATCACAAGGTTTCCATCTTCTACACCGCGCCGACCGCGATCCGCTCGCTGATCAAGGCTGCCGATGCCAACCCGGCCGTGCATCCGAAGAGCTACGATCTGTCCAGCCTGCGCATCCTGGGTTCGGTCGGCGAGCCGATCAACCCGGCCGCCTGGGAGTGGTACTACCAGAACGTCGGCGGCTCGCGCTGCCCGATCGTCGATACCTTCTGGCAGACCGAAACCGGCGGTCACATGATCACCCCGCTGCCGGGCGCGACGCCGCTGGTGCCGGGTTCCTGCACGCTGCCCTTCCCGGGCATCCAGTTCGCCGTGGTCGACGAGACCGGCGCCGAACTGCCGTGGGGCCAGGGTGGCATCCTCGTCTGCAAGAAGCCGTGGCCGTCGATGATCCGCACTATCTGGAACGACGATGAGCGCTTCGTCAAGTCCTACTTCCCGGCCGACTTCCAGGGCAAGCTGTACCTGGCTGGCGACGGCGCGATCCGCGACAAGGACACCGGCTACTTCACGATCACCGGCCGTATCGACGACGTGCTGAACGTTTCCGGTCACCGCATGGGCACGATGGAAATCGAATCGGCGCTGGTTGCCAACCCGCTCGTTGCCGAAGCCGCCGTCGTCGGCCGTCCGGACGACCTGACCGGTGAAGCGATCGTTGCCTTCGTCGTGCTCAAGGGCCAGCGTCCGAGCGATCCGGAAGCGACCAAGAAGATGGTCAAGGAACTGTGCGACTGGGTGGCCAAGGAAATCGGTCCGATCGCCAAGCCGAAGGACATCCGCTTCGGCGACAACCTGCCGAAGACCCGTTCCGGCAAGATCATGCGTCGTCTGCTGCGTGGTCTGGCGAAGGGCGAGGAACTGACGCAGGACATCTCGACCCTCGAAAACCCGGCGATTCTGGAGCAACTCAAAGGCTAAAGCGATCGCACCGGGTTTCGCCGTCAGGCAAAACCCGGCGATTCTGGAGCTGTTGAAGGGCTAAGCAACATCAGCGACCGGCTTGACGGCCGGTCGAAGCAATCACGGGGCAGCACGCTTGCCAAGCTGCTTCGACAAGACAAAAAGGGCAAGGAGGAGACAATGGTCGCCCATAAGGTGGCCTCCCGTGTAGTCGCATCAGACTACATGCCAAGAACGGCCGGTACGCTTGGCGTGCCGGCCGTTTTTCCATTTTTTCCGGGGGCGATATGAAGCGCAGCGGGCCGATCCGGCAACGATTGACGGCCGTCGCCCTGGCGGCATTGCCGTTGTTGACCTTTCCCATGCTCGGTCTGCCGCAGGGCGAGTGGTTCGGTTTTCCGGCCGGCCTCGTCTACCTGTTCGGGGTTTGGGGCGGGGCGCTCGCGCTGGCCGCCTGGGTTGCCGAAAGGCAGGGGCGCTAGGTGCTGTCGGGGGGCTTCGTCGCATTGGTCACGGTGGCCTATTTCGGCCTCCTGTTCGGCGTCGCCCGCTGGGGCGACGCGCGCGCCGACGCCGGGCGCTCGATCATCAACGCCAACGTCTATGCGCTGTCGCTCGCCGTCTATTGCACCTCGTGGACCTTTTTCGGCAGCGTCGGCCGCGCCACCTCGGGCGGGCTGTCCTTCCTGACCATCTACCTCGGGCCGACGCTGATGCTGCTCTGCGTCGGCGTCGTCATCAAGATGATCCGCATCGCCAAGGCGCAGCGCATCACTTCGATCGCCGATTTCATTGCCGCCCGCTACGGCAAGAGCCCGCTACTCGCTGGGCTGGTCACGGTGATCGCGGTGATCGGCATCGTTCCCTACATTGCGCTGCAGTTGAAGGCGGTGGCGGCCAGCCTCGAGATCCTGTTTCCCGATTCCGGGAGCGCTGCCGGTCTGCTCGGCGTCGATTCGACGCTGCTGGTGGCGGCGGTGCTGGCCTTGTTCACCATCCTCTTCGGTACCCGCCACCTCGACGCCACCGAGCGCCATGAAGGCATGGTGGCGGCGATCGCCGTCGAATCCGTGGTCAAACTGGTCGCCTTCTGCGCCGTCGGTCTTTTCGTGACCTACGGCATCCATGACGGCTTTGCCGATGTCTTCGCCCGGGCGACGGCACAGCCGGCGCTGGCCGGACTGTTCGCGCCGGATGCCGCGCGCGCCGGCAACTGGACGGCGCTGATCCTGCTTTCCGGCCTGGCGATCCTGCTGTTGCCGCGGCAGTTCCAGATCATCGTCGTCGAGAATGTCGACGAGTCGCATCTCAAGCGCGCCGTCTGGCTGTTCCCGCTCTACCTGCTGCTGATCAACATCTTCGTCCTGCCGCTGGCCGCCAGCGGGCTCACCGATCCGCTGCTGACCGGCCACAATCCGGACACCTTCGTCCTTACCCTGCCGCTCGCCCACGGCGCCGAGGCGCTGGTCCTGCTGGCCTTCGTCGGCGGCCTTTCGGCGGCGACCGGGATGGTCATCGTCGAGACCATCGCGCTGTCGACGATGGTCTGCAATGATCTGGCGATGCCGGCGCTGCTGCGCTCGAACTGGCTGGCGCGGCGCCAGAACACCGATCTTTCGGGGACGCTGATCGCCATCCGGCGCGTCGCCATCGTCCTCATCCTGCTCCTCGGCTATATCTATTTCCGGGCTGCCGGCGAGGCTTACGCGCTGGTTGGCATCGGCCTGATTTCCTTTGCCGCCGTCGCCCAGTTCGCGCCGGCGCTGTTCGGCGGCATGTACTGGAAGCAGGGAACGCGCGCCGGGGCGCTGGCCGGCCTGCTCGCCGGTTTCGTCGTCTGGGCCTACACGCTGCTGCTGCCTTCGTTCGCCCGTTCCGGCTGGATCGGCAACGGTTTCGTCGAGCATGGCCTGTTCGGCATCGAATGGCTGCGCGCCCGGGCACTGTTCGGCCTGAGCGGCTTCGACGAGATTTCGCATTGCCTGTGGTGGAGCCTGTTCGCCAACCTCGGCGCTTATGTCCTGGTGTCGCTGACGACCACGCCGGATGCCGTCGAGGCCAGCCAGGCCGAACGTTTCGTCGATGTCTTCCGGCACGGCGAGCGGGCGCCGGATGCGCGGCTGTGGCGGGGCGACGCTTCGGTACCGGAAATCACCGGCCTGCTCGAACGTTTCCTCGGCCCGGCACGGGCGCACCAGCAACTGGCCGCCCACGCCCGGACGCGCGGTCTGGCCGACTGGCGCAGCCTGCCGCCGGATGCCGGTTTCGTGCATTTTGCCGAGACCGAACTGGCGGCGGCGATCGGTTCGGCCAGCGCGCGCGCGCTGATGGCGGGCGTGACGCGCGAGGAGGATCTGCGCCTCGAAGAAGTGCTCGACATCCTCGACGAAGCGAGCCAGGTGCGCGCCTACAGCCGCGAACTGGAAAGCAAGCAGCGGGCGCTGGAAGCGGCAACCAACGAGTTGCGCGCGGCCAACGAGCGCCTGCGCGAGGTGGACCGGATGAAGGACGACTTCATCTCGACGGTGACGCACGAACTGCGTACCCCGCTGACCTCGATCCGCGCGCTGTCGGAGATGCTCTACGACGATCCGCGCCTCGAACTCGAACAGCGGACGCGCTTCCTCGGCGTCATCGTCAGCGAGACCGAGCGCCTGACCCGGCTGATCAACCAGGTGCTGGACATGGCCAAGCTGGAATCCGGGCGCGCCGAATGGACGACCGGCGAGGTTGACGTCGGCCAGGTGGTGAGCGAGGCGATGGCGGCGCTGGAACCGCTGTTCCGCGAGAAGAAGGTGCGCCTCGAGCCGGTCATCGCCGGCGGGCTGCCGACCGTGCTGGCCGACCGCGACCGCTTGATGCAGGTCGTCGTCAACCTGCTCTCGAATGCCGTCAAGTTCGTTCCCGGCGGCAGCGGTCAGGTTCGCGTCAGCGTCGTCCGTGACGATGCTGTCTTGCGCGTTGCCGTTGCCGACAACGGGCCGGGACTGACCGCCGAGGAATGCACGCAGGTCTTCGAAAAGTTCCGCCAGGGCGGCAACACGATGACCGACAAGCCCCAGGGGACGGGCCTCGGGCTGCCGATCAGCCGGCAAATCGTCGAGTATTTTGGTGGTAAGCTGTGGGTGGAAAGTGCGCCGGGTGCCGGTGCCACCTTCGTTTTCACGGTGCCCTTGCCGGCACCGGATGCATAAGTAGGGAGACAAACCTAATGTCCAAGAAAATACTCATCGTTGACGATGAGCCCAACATCGTCATGTCGCTCGAATTCCTGATGAAGAAGGAGGGCTTCGAGGTCGCCACCGCCACCGATGGCGAACAGGCGCTGGCCCAGGTCGCCGCCTTTTCTCCCGACCTGCTGCTGCTCGACGTCATGATGCCGAAGAAATCGGGATTCGAAGTCTGCGAGGCCCTGCGCGCCGATCCGGCGCAGGGCGGCCTGCTGATCGTCATGCTGACGGCCAAGGGGCGCGAGACGGAAGTGGCGAAGGGGTTGGCGATCGGCGCCGACGCCTACGTGACCAAACCGTTCTCGACCAAGGACCTGGTGGCCCGGGTCAGGCAGATGCTCGGTTTGGCCTGAAAATCCATGGCGCGACCGCCGGCCGGCGGTCGCCTGTCAGACGCTTGCCAGCGTACCGGCGAAAATATTCACGGGGTCGTTGAGATGAAGGCCAAAGCCCGCTTCCTGCTTGCCATTGCCGTACTCGGTCTGTTGATGACCGGTCCGTTCGTCGTCACTTCCTTCCTGATCTGGGTCGAGATGCAGGAGACCGAGCGCAAGCTGCTGCTCGACCTGCTGCTGTCGCGGTTGCCGATCGGCACGCTGATGACGCTGTTCGGTTTCGGCATCGGCATCGCCGTCCTGCATTACCTGTTCAAGCAGTATGTCGAGGGGCTGCGCGGCATGGCCGAGCAGTTGCGTCTGATGCTGGGCGCCAACCGCAACTTCCGCGTCAAGCTGCAGGGACCGCCGGAGGTGCAGCGCGTGGCGCAGGCCGCCAACGACCTGGCGGCACAGCGCGACGCGCTGCTCGACGACGTCGAGGCGCGCATCGCCGAGGCCAACGCTTCGGTCGAGGCGGAAAAGAACCGGCTGGCCGCGCTGATGTCGGAACTGGCGCAGGCGGTCGTTGTCTGCAACCTCGACGGTCGCATCCTCCTCTACAACAACCGCGCCCGCCTGCAGTTCAAGGCCTTGTCGCAGGGACCGACGTCGGCCGCGGGCGGCGCGCTGATCGGGCTCGGCCGCTCGATCTTCTCGATCCTCGAGAAGAACCAGATCGAGCATTCGCTGGAAATCATCCGTCAGCGCCTGAGCGGGGGCAAATCGGCGATCGCCAATTTCGTCACGACGACGCGTGGCGGGCAACTGCTGCGCGTGCAGATGGTGCCGGTGCTGTCGGTCGGCGGCGAGGGCGGCGAGCCGACGATGAGCGGCTTCGTGCTGACCGTGGACAACATCACCCGCACTCTGGAAGAGGAAGCTCGTCGCGACAACGCCTTGCATTCGCTGACCGAGGGTAGCCGCGCCGCGTTGGGCAGCATCCGGGCGGCGGTCGCCAACCTGATCGATTACCCGGACATGGACCCGGAACTGCGCGAGCGCTTCGTCAAGGTCGTCGACGACGAGGCGTCGCGGATGAGCAAGCGCCTCGACCAGACGATGAGCGAGTTCACCGATGCGATGAAGACCCGCTGGCCGCTCGAGGACGTGCTGGCGATGGACATCATCAGCGCCGCCCAGCGGCGCATCGAGGACAAGCTGAAACTGCCGACGAAAACCGAGGAAGTCGACGACACGCTGTGGATCAAGGCCGACAGCTTCTCGCTGGTGTTCGCGCTGATCTTCATCGCCGAACGGCTGCAGGACCATTACCAGATTCGCGACCTGCGCTTCCGCACCGTCTGCGAGGGCAAGCTCGCCTATCTCGACCTGATCTGGATCGGCCAGGCGATTTCCTCGGAAACCTTCTATTCCTGGGAAATGGAGACCATGCAGGCGCTCGGCGAGACCTCGTCGCTGTCGCTGCGCGACGTCATCGACCGCCACGGCGGCGAAATCTGGTACCAGCGCGAGAAGGCCGCGCACCGCGCCTTCTTCCGCTTCGTCCTGCCGGTGGCGGTGCCGGTCACCGAAGTTGCCGACGAGCGCAGCACGGGGCGGCCGGAATACTACGACTTCGACCTCTTCAAGTTCGAGGACAAGTCGATCGACCTCGACCGCAAGCTGTCCGAGCTGACCTACACCGTGTTCGACACCGAGACCACCGGGCTGGAACCGTCGAACGGCGACGAGATCATCCAGATCGGCGCCGTGCGCATCGTCAACAACCGCCTGCTGAAGCAGGAAATCTTCAACCAGATCGTCGATCCCGAACGGCCGCTGAAACCGGAGTCGATCCCGATCCACGGCATTACCGAGGACATGGTGCGCGGTCAGCCGAACATCGACATCGTGCTGCCCGGCTTCCACGCCTTTTGCGAGGAAACGGTACTGATCGCGCACAATGCGGCCTTCGACATGCGCTTCCTGCAGTTGAAGGAGGAGCGCACCAGCATCCGCTTCACCCAGCCGGTGCTCGATACCTTGCTGCTGTCGGCGGTGGTCAGCCCGAACCAGGAGTCGCACAAGCTCGACGCCTTGCTCGAACGTCTGGGGATCAGCATCAATACCCGCCACAATGCGCTCGACGATGCGCTGGCGACCGGCGAAGTCTTCCTCAAGCTGCTGCCGCTGCTCGAGGAGCAGGGCATCGTCACTGTCCGCCAGGCGCTGGAAGCCTCTGAAAAGACCTATTTCTCCCGCATCAAGTACTGAGATGGATGTCACCGATCCCGGCCCGGCGATCGCCGCCATCGAGCTCGAACTGGCGGGACTCGAGCGGATCGACCAGGCGCCGGCGCTCGCCGCGCGCCTACGGGAGTTCCTCGCCGGGGTGCCGGCGTTCGGGTTTTCCGGCGAATTGGCGACACGCACCATTTCCCGGCTCAACGACAGCCTGACCCGGCGCATCGTCAACCTGCTGGCGGCCAGCCATCGTTTGCCGCCGACCGCCTGGTGCTGGCTGGCGATGGGCTCGGAAGGGCGCGACGAGCAGACGCTGGTCAGCGACCAGGACAACGGCCTGGTTTTCGTCGCCGACGGCGCCGCCGAAGCGCGCGCCCTGCGCGAGCTGTTCCTGCCCTTCGCGCAGGCGGTCAATAACCAGCTGGCCGCCTGCGGCTTCACGCTCTGCCCCGGCCAGATCATGGCTGGCAATCCACAGTGCTGCCTGTCCTACGAAGAATGGAGCGAGCGTTTCTTCGACTGGGTGCGTTGTCCCGAGCCCAGCGCCTTGCTCAACGCGAGCATCTTTTTCGACCTGCGTCCCCTGTACGGCGAGTTGTCGCTCGGCTGGCGCCTGCGTCGGCGCATCGCCGATCTGAGCAGCGACAACCCGGCCTTCCTGCACTTGATGGCGGCCAATGCGCTGGTCGTCCATCCGCCGCTGGGGATACTCGGCGATGTCGTCGTCGACGATGACGCCAACCTCGATATCAAGAAGCTCGGCAGTCGCATCTTCGTCGACGTGGCGCGTATCCTGGCCTTGGCAGCCGGCAGCCCGGCGGTCAACAGTTTCGAGCGGCTGCGCCAGGCGGGAGCGGCCGGCAGCATGCAGCCGAAGGAAATCGAAGCCGCCGCCAAGGCCTTGTCCAGCCTGCTCGGTCTGCGTCTCGAACGACAGGCGATGGCGACCGCCGGTCACGGTGATGGCGCCTTCCGGCCCGGCGACCTGAACGAGTTCGACCTCGCCGTGCTCAAGGAGTCCTTGCGCCAGGCCAGGCGTCTGCAGCAAAGACTCAAGTTAAACTACCTACTTTGAAAGTCCATCGGCAGGGGATTGTCGTGAACCAAAAACAAGAATCAGCGGAGGCGGGGGAAGTCATGGATGTTCAACAGCTCGAGGCGATGCTCAGGCAGGCCGGGCAGCAACGGGCGGCGGCGACGACCCAGGCCTTCCTGGTCCGGCACGCGCCGTTCAACAAGATGGCGCCGGCTGCCCTGCAGCTTTTCGCCGACAAGGCGCACATCGCCTTCTATCCGGCCGGCAGCCTGATCGTCGGTCCCGATTCGGGCAATGTCCGTTTCTTCTACCTGATCGAATCCGGCAAGGTCCAGGCGCGCCAGGCCGGCGAAGTGACGGTGACTGAATATTCGATCCTCAGCCTCGGTCCCGGCGAAAGCTTTCCGATCGGCGCGGTGACCGCCGGCCGTCCGTCGACCAACATCTATACCGCGGTCGAGGACAGCTTCTGCTACCAGTTGCCGGCCGAGGATTACCTGGTCCTGATGGCGACCAGCCCGGAATTCAACCTCTTCTGCACCCAGTACATCGCCAGCCTGCTCGATCAGTCGCGGCGCCAATTGCAGGCGCAGTTCGCGCAGAAGGCGAGCGAGCAGCAGACGCTGAACTCGCCACTGGCCGGCATCGGTGCCCGCAATCCGCTGGCGGTGCAGCCGGAAACGCCGCTGCGCCAAGTGCTGGAAACGATGTCGGAAGCCGGTGTCGGCTCGATGGTGGTAGTCGATCCGGAGAGCAAGCCGCTTGGCATCTTCACCCGCAGCGATCTGCTCGACCGCGTCGTGCTCGCCAGCTTGCCGCTCGAATCGCCGATCAGCGCGGCGATGTCGGCGTCGCCGCTGACCCTCGACGAGCACGCGACCGCCTACGACGCGATGCTGGCGATGGCGACGCACGGCATCCGCCACGTGCTGGTCACCGACCACGCCGGCTGCCTGTCCGGCGTCGTTTCCGAGCGCGACCTGTTCGCCTTGCAGCGCGTCGGTCTGCGTCAGATTCGCCAGGCCATCGAGGCGGCGCCCAATGTCGCGGCGCTCAAGGCGTCGGCTGCCGACGTCCGCCAGCTGTCGTTCAACATGCTGGCCCAGGGGATCGGCGCCGAACAACTGACGCAGTTCATTTCGGCGCTCAACGATGCGCTGACCCGGCGCGTCATCCAGCTCAACCTGGAAAATCACGATTTCACCGGTGTCGACTGGTGCTGGCTGGCCTTCGGTTCGGAAGGGCGCGACGAGCAGACCTTCAGCACCGACCAGGACAACGGTATCGTCTTTGCCGTTCCCGACGGTGAGGACAAGGAGGCGCTGAAGCAGCGTTTCCTCGCTTTCGCGCTGGCCACCAACCAGAACCTGGATCAGGTCGGTTTCCCGCTGTGCAAGGGCAACATCATGGCCAGCAATCCGCAGTGGTGCCTGACGCTGGACGAATGGAAGGCGCAGTTCAGCAAGTGGATCCGCACGCCGGAGCCGGTGGCGCTGCTCAACGCGACGATTTTCTTCGATTTCCGGCCGCTCTACGGCAAGGTCGAACTGCCCGACGCGATGCGTCGCCACCTGCTCGAGCAGGCGTCGGCGACGCCGGTCTTCCTGCAGGCGATGGCGCGCAATGCCCTTGATGTCGGGCCGCCGCTGGGCAAGATCCGCGATTTCGTCACCGATCTGGAACCCGATCACCCGGGCAAGATCGACCTCAAGAAAGTCGGCTCGCGCATCTTCGTCGATGTCGCGCGTATCTACGCGCTTGCCGCCGGCGTGCACAGCACCAACACGATCCAGCGCCTGCGGCTGTCGGCGCAGAAAATGAACATCCGCGGCGAGGAGATCAACGCCGTCCTCGACGGCCTCAACTTCATCCAGCTGCTGCGCCTGCAGCACCAGTACCTGGAAGGCGAGCCGGGGCGTCAGGGCGACAACCTGATCGATCCGGAAAAGCTCAACGAGCTGGACCGCCGCATCCTCAAGGAATCCTTCCGCCAGGCACGCAAGATCCAGTCGCGCCTGAAACTCGACTACCAGGTGAATAACTGACCATGTTCGGGATCAAGAAACTCCTGTTCGGGGACGGCACCAGCGGGTCACTTCCCGAAGATGTGCGGGATGCGGTCGACGCATGGTCGGCGAGCGAGGGCGAGGTGCTCGAGTCGTCGCATTTCCTGACCCGCTACGTCGTGATCGACATTGCCACCACCGGTCTCGACCCCGAACGCGATCGGCTGACCGGCATCGGGGCGAGCGTCCTGCACAAGGGCGTGATTGCCCCGGAGCAGAGTCTGTACATCGACCTCGATACAGCGGGCGACGACCCGGCGCTGCTCGACCGCCAACTGGCGGTCTTCCTGCGCTTCGTCGGCAAATCGCCGCTGGTCGCTTATCACGCCGCCTATGTCGCGGCTTTCCTGCAGCAACTGATCCGCAAGCGCCTGGGCGTCGTCTTCCAGCCGCGCTGGGTCGATCTGGTCTGGCTGCTGCCGGCGCTGTTCGGCGACAAGAGCGTGACGCCGCTGCCGCTCGATGACTGGCTCTTCGCTTTCGGGCTCGAGGCCGGCGAGGGGCGGCGCAGTCCAATCGCCAACAGTCTGCTGCTGGCGCGCCTGATGCAGATGCTGGTGGTGCGTGCGCATGCCAAGGGAGTCGACGACGTCGCCGCGCTGATCGACGAATCGAAGGCCAGCAGCCACCTGCGCCGCACCCACTGACGCCGGCATGTTCGCCTCATTGACCCGGCTGCAGCGTTACTACCTTTACTACACCGGGATTTTCCTCGGCTTCGTCCTTTTCCTGGCGCTGCTCGAACGCGCCGGCATGCCGCCGCGCTGGGTCGGTTACGCCTTCCTGGTGTTCACCGTGTCGATGTACGCGCTGATCGGCGTCTTCAGCCGGACCACCGACGTTTCCGAGTATTACGTCGCCGGTCGCCGGGTACCGGCCTTCTTCAACGGCATGGCGACCGGTGCCGACTGGATGAGCGCCGCATCCTTCATGGGCCTGGCCGGCACCCTCTACCTGCAGGGTTTCCAGGGGCTGGCCTACGTCATCGGCTGGACCGGCGGCTTCGTCCTCGTCGCCCTGCTGCTGGCGCCCTACCTGCGCCGCTTCGGGCAATACACGATTGCCGATTTCCTGTGCGCCCGCTACGGCGGCAATGCCATCCGGCTGATCGCCGTGTTCGCGGCGATCCTCGCTTCCTTCGTCTATGTCGTGGCGCAGATCTACGGCGTCGGCGTCATCACCAGCCGCTTCGTCAGCCTGCAGTTCGAGGTCGGCGTCTTCGTCGGCCTCGCCGGCATCCTGGTTTGTTCCTTCCTCGGCGGCATGCGGGCGGTGACCTGGACGCAGGTCGCCCAGTACCTGATCCTGATCGTCGCCTACATCACGCCAGTCGCCATCCTGTCCTGGAACGTGACCGGCGTGCCGGTGCCGCAGGCGGTGTACGGCAAGGTGCTGGCCGAAGTCAGCGAACTCGAGAAGAAGCTCTTCAATTCGCCGGACGAGGTCGCGGTGCGCGCGCTCTATGCCGATCGGGCCGACCTCTACGCGCAGAAGATCATGCAGTTGCCGCATTCGCTGATCCAGGAGCGCGAACGGCTGGCGATCGAGATCAACGCCCTGAAGGCCTCCGATGCACAGATGCGCGACATCGTCGCCCTCGAACGCCTGCGCCGCGAGTTGCCGCCCGACCCGGCGCAGGCCCGCGAGCAATGGGAAAAGGACATGTATCTCGCGCTCGAACGCAGCAAGCCGCCGATCCCCCACGCCGAGCCCTTCCCGGGGGATACGGCGGCGGAGCGCAACGCCCAGCGGATCAATTTCCTGGCGCTGATCTTCTGCCTGACTGTCGGCACGGCGGCGCTGCCGCATGTGCTGATGCGCTATTACACGACGCCGACGGTGGCGCAGGCCCGCCAGTCGGTGTTCTGGTCGCTGCTGTTCATCATGGCGCTATACGTGACGGCGCCGGCTTACGCGGTGTTCGCCAAGTTCGAGGTGCTGTCCCATCTGGCGGGCATTCCGATCGCCAAGCTGCCGGGCTGGGTCGCGGCGTGGAGCAAGGTTGGCCTGGTGTCGATCGAGGACATCAACTTCGATGGCATCCTGCAGTTTGCCGAGCTGTCGCTCAACCCCGACGTGATCGTTCTGGCGACGCCGGAAATCGCCGGCATGCCCTACGTCGTTTCCGGTCTGGTCGCCGCCGGCGGCCTGGCGGCGGCGTTGTCCACCGCCGACGGGCTGCTGCTGACGATCACCAGCGCCTTGTCGCACGATGTCTATTACCGGGTCTTCCGGCCGCAATCGTCAACCCAGTTCCGGCTGGTCATTGCCAAGTCGCTGCTGCTGCTCGTCGCCGTGCTGGCGGCGACCGTCGCCGCACAGAAGCCGGGGACCATCCTGTCGATGGTGGCCTGGGCCTTTTCCATTGCCGGCGCCGCCTTCTTCCCGGCGCTGGTGCTCGGCATCTTCTGGGCGCGCGCGACGCGTGCCGGCGCCATCGCCGGCATGGTCGTCGGCCTGCTGCTGACGCTCTATTACATCCTGCGCCTCGAATTCGGCGGCTATTCCTGGCTGGGTTTTGCCGACGGCACGCTCGATCCCTGGTTCCATCTGAAATCGACGTCGGCCGGCGTCTTCGGCATCGTTGCCGGCTTCGCCACCAATATCGCGGTCAGCCTGCTGACCCGGCCGGCGCCGCAGGCGGCCGAATTCCTGGCCAGGATACGCGAACCGGGAGAGGGCAGATGAACCAGGTTTCTCCCTACTGGCGCAGGACGCGGCGGCTGACGGCCTGGCTGCTGCTGATCTGGATGATCCTGACCTTCGTCGTCATCTGGTTTGCCCGCGAACTCAACGAGTTCCAGTTCTTTGGGTTTCCCTTCGGGTTTTACTTCGCGGCGCAAGGGATATTGCTTTGCTATCTCGGCATCATCGTGTTTTACAGCCAGCGCATGAGCGTTCTCGATGCGGAATACGAGATCAGGGAAGAATAGCCGGTGCTGCCGTTCCTGATCGGCGCCCTGCGCGCGGTGATCGAGATGCTCGGGCTCAGCCTGCTCGGGATGGCGGCAATGGCGTTGTTGGCCGGCGAACGGCGTCAGAGCAATCCGATTTTTCGCCTCTTCGAACTGATCACCCGCGCCCCGCGCCGTCTGATGGCCGCGCTGATGCCTGGGCGCGAACGTCCGCTGCTGGCGGGTGTGCTTTGCTTCTGCGCCCTGTTCGCGGCCTGGATGCTGCTTGCCGCCTGGCGGCTGAGGCTAGCGTAGCTGGTCGAGCGCCGCCGCGAACTGGTGGGCGGCTTCGTTGAGTTCGGGCAGCAGCAGATCGGCGGAGTCGCCGAGTCCGTTCTGGCTGAGTTCGATGATCTCGTCGGCCAGGGCGTGGAAGCGCTGGTGCAGCGCCTCGACTTCGGCCGGCAGTGCGTTTTCCCGGCAGCCCGGCAGCTTGCAGGCGCGATGGTCGGAAAGCGGCATATCGACGTAGTTGCCACCGGCGAAGGCGTTCAGGAACTGCCGTCGCCATTTGCCATGCAGCCGGATGGTTTCGTCGATATCGATGGCCTTCATCTGTGGTTTTCCCCCTGGTAACGGCGACCGCCGGGTCGCTTTGGTGCGCCATTATGCCGCAGCTTGCCGTCGGCTTTGCAAGCGGTGGTGTCACTGGGGGCGGGGATGGATCAGCGTTTGCCGGGGCGGACGTGGCTGGCACGACGCCAGCATGCCGGTGTCGCCAGCGCGTTGAGGTCCGGTCCCGCGTGATTGAAGATGGCTTGGGCGATCGCCTGCCGGTGGCGCTCGGCTTCGGAAATGCCGGCGAGGATGTCGAACCATTTTTGCAGCTGTTTCATGAATTGCTCCCGATACGGTAACTGGATAAACGAACAGTGGCTCTAGCGTAAAGCAAGACTGGTTATTTGTACAGTGGTCGGGGCTTGGCTTTTTTTTCCGGCGAAAAAAAGCCCGGCACAAGGCCGGGCGAAGCGTGTTGCGGAGGTGGTACTCGGGGTCAGCCGGCGTTGCGCAGCGCCAGGGTCCAGGCCTCCATGGCCTGGTTGGCGGGCGCCATGGGGGCTTCCATGAAGCTGATGACAAATTTGTCGCCGAGGTCGGCAATGCCGATCGAGCGGGGGCGCACGGCGAGGATCTGCGGGTTGGGCAGGGCAAAACCGAAGCAGAAGATGATATCGACGGCGGCCTGCAGGCCGGCCATGATTTCGCCGCCGATCCGGGTGGTATGAGCGAAGTGGTCGAAGACGCCGAGGAACTGGACTTTCGGGTTCTCGGCGATCTTCGCCTGGTAATACTCGACCAGCGCGGGAACCGAGGTGAAGGTGGTTTCCGTCTTGGCGATCTCGGCGACGAAGACCGGGTATTTATCGTTGAGCAGGGTTTGTTTCATGGCGAAGTTCGGAGGTGGGTGGGGGTTGCCAATGGCATGAGGCGGCGATTCTAGCAGAGCCCGGACGCGGCATCCAGCGCCTGCCGGCGCCTCCTTCAGTGCGCGTGTTCGTGAGCGTCGCAGCCGGCTTCCGGCGAACGGCTGAGTAGCTGTCCCCGCAGGAAATCGGCAACGGCGCGCTCCGGGTCGTCGAGGTCGGTGAGCAGGGGGCGGATGCCCAGGGCGAGCAGGCGCTGCTGGAGTCTGCCGCCCATGCCGCGGCTGATCAGCACGTCGATCCCGGCGAGCGCCCGGGGCAGTTCCTGGCTGGCGTGGAAGCTCTGATCGAGATCGAGTTCGACCAGGCGGCGACTGGCCACCCGTTCCTGTTCGACCTCGTAGATCCAGAACTTCCGGCACTTGCCGGCGTGCTCGGTGATGGTCTTGCGATTCTGGCTGGTGATGGCGATCTGCATGATTTTCCTTCAGTGGAATAGAAACGGGTTGCCAATCGCCTTGAGCCGGGCGAGCGCCAGCAGCAGCGCGATCAGGCAGGCAGGACCGGAAAGCGGCCAGTGCGCCAGCCAGTGGCGCGGGATGAAGCCGACCCCGCGCACGAAGCCGGCGCTCATGGCCCAGAACAGCAGCAGGGCTGCCGGGTGATCGGCCCTGCCGGCAGCGTCGGTGGCGAGACCGGGGAAGATGGTCAGTGCCGCCGTCAGCAGCAGGGCGAGGCCAAGCGGTAGCCAGGCCATGCCCGGCGTGGCGGCGGGCAGGGGGTTAGCGGGCATCGGAGGCGTCGTCCGCCGTTTGGCGGCTGTCTTCGTAGTCGCCCCAGAGCGCGTTGAGAATGGCGAGCAGTACGGCAAAGCCGATACCGAGTACCCAGGCGAAATACCACATGATGATTCCTTTCAGGTTTTGTCGAATTCGTCGCTGCCGATGATCAGACGGGTGTCGGTCAGATACCGGTGGGGCGGGATTTCGAGGTTGGTCGGCGCCGGCTTGTTCTTGAAGACACGGCCGGCAAAGTCGAAGGTCGACCCATGGCAGGGGCAGAGGAATCCCCCCGGCCAATCGGCGCCGAGTGCCGGGTCGCCCGGCGTGAAGGCGGCCGAGGGCGAACAGCCGAGATGGGTGCAGATGCCGATGGCAACCAGCATTTCCGGAACCCGTGAGCGGGTTTCGTTAGCGGCGTAGGCGGGCTGTTGCGTTGTTACTCCGGAAGCCGGGTCGGCCAGCATCGGCTCGGCCTTTTTCAGCGCGGCCAGCATTTCCGGTGTGCGGTTGAGGATCCATACCGGCTTGCCGCGCCATTCGACGACCATCATCGTGCCTGGCGCCAACTTGCCGATATCAACTTCCACCGGTGCGCCGGCCGCCAGTGCCCGTTCCGATGGCATCAGGCTGGAAACAAAGGGGACGATTGCCGCCAGCGTCAGCGCGCCGCCGACGCCGGCGGTGGCCATCATCCACTGGCGGCGGGCCGGGCTGTCACAGACGGTGAAGGATGTTCCCTGGCAGGTACAGGTGGTCATGGCGTTTTCCTCAGTAGGCAGCGTGGTCGTTTTCGCGGATGTAGGCCGCCGTGACCTTGCCGGCCATCACTTTGTACGCCCAGCTGGTGTAGGCGATGATGATCGGCATGAAGATCAGGGTGGCCCAGAGCATGATGTTCAGCGTCAGATGGCTGGAAACGCTGTCCCAGACGGTAAGGCCGGAACGCAGGTCGGTTGACGACGGCATCACGAAGGGGAACAGCGAGACACCGGCGGTGCCGATGACGCCGACGATGGCCAGCGACGAGGCGACGAAGGCGGCGAGCGTCGCACCATTGACCGCGAGCAGCATGGCGGCCAGCGTGCCGGCATAGGCCAGCGCCGGCAGGGCCATGGTGAGCGGGTACTTGCCGTAGTTGGCGAGCCAGGCACCGGGCTGGCGCACGACTTCCTTGTCCAGCGGATTGGGCAACGCGGCCGGGTCGGCGGCGGAAACAATGGCATAGCCGTCAATGCCCTGCCACAGCCAGATGCCGGCAGCCGAGAAGGCGAGCAGCAGGAGCACGCCAAAGATCAGCATGGACAGTTGCGCCCGCCGATAGACCGCGTCTTCGGTGCGGTGCATCAGGTAGACCGCGCCGTGGAAGGTGATCATCGCCGTCGATACCAGGCCGCAGAGCAGGGCGAAGGGGTTGAGCAAGGCCCAGAAGCTGCCGGTGTAGTAGGGCATCAGGTTTTCGGCAAAGTGGAAGGGAACGCCCTGGAAGAGGTTGCCGAAGGCGACGCCGAAGATCAGCGGCGGTACGGCACCGCCGACGAACAGACCCCAGTCCCAGGTGTTGCGCCAGGTCGGGTTGGCGATCTTGCTGCGGTAGTCGAAGCCGACCGGGCGGAAGAACAGTGCCCAGAGTACCGCCAGCATGGCCCAGTAGAAGCCGGAGAAGGCGGTGGCATAGACCAACGGCCAGGCGGCGAAGATGGCGCCGCCGCCGGTGATGAACCAGACCTGGTTGCCGTCCCAGTGCGGGCCGACGGTGTTGATGACGATGCGGCGCTCGACGTCGTTCTTGCCGACGAAGGGCAGCAGCGTGCCGACCCCCATGTCGTGGCCGTCCATGATGGCGAAGCCGACCAGCAGGACGCCGACCAGCAGCCACCAGATGAGTTTCAGGGTTGGGTAGTCAAATAGCATTTCTGTTCCTCAGGCGTGAACGGGTTCGTTGGCATAGCGGCCGGTGCCCAGGCTGCCCGGACCCTGCTTGGCGAAGCGCACCATCAGGTACATTTCGACGGCCAGCAGCAGCGTGTAGAAGCCGACGAAGCCGGCGAGCGAGCCGTACAGGCTGGCGGTCGACAAGGTCGATACCGAGAGGTGGGTGGGCAGTACGCCGTAGATGGTCCAGGGTTGCCGGCCGTATTCAGCGACGAACCAGCCCATCTCGCAGGACAGCCAGGGAATCGGCAGCATCCACAGCGCCCAGCGCAGCAGCCAGGGCTTGCTGGCGAAATTGCCCTTGATCGACGACCACATGGCAATGCCGAACAGCGCCAGCATCAGGAAGCCGAAGGCGACCATGATGCGGAAGGTCCAGAACAGCGGGGCGACGGCGGGGATGGTGTCGGCGACGGCGCGGTCGATCATTTCCGGCGTTGCCTGGCGCACGTCGACGATGTACTTCTTCAACAGCAGACCGAAGCCGAGATCCTCGACGTGCTTCTCGAACAGCGCCTTGGTTTCTGTGTCAGCCGGGTTCTTGCGCAGGGCTTCCAGCGCGGTGACGGCAATCTGGCCGGAAAGGATGCGTTCGCGGTTTTTCTCGCGGATTTCCTTGATGCCGGGAATCTGCTCATCGACCGAGCGGGTCGCCAGCAGGCCCATGACCCAGGGAATCTCGATCGCGAAGTCGTTCTTCATGGCCTTTTCGTTGGGCAGCGCAATCAGGTTGAACGAAGCCGGGGCCGGCTCGGTTTCCCACATTGCTTCCATCGCGGCGAGTTTGGTCTGCTGGGCTTCGCCGACGGTGTAGCCGGATTCGTCGCCGAGCACGATGACGGAGAGGATCGACGCCAGGCCGAAGGCGGCGCCGATGCGGAAGCTCTTCTTGGCAAATTCGGTATCGCGGCCGCGCAGCAGGTAAAAGGCCGAAATCGACAGGACGAACATGGCGCCGGTGACATAGCCGGCGGAAACGGTATGAACGAACTTGGCCTGGGCATCCGGGTTGAACAGCACGGCCCAGAAATCGACCATTTCCATGCGCATCGTCACGTAGCTGAATTCGGCGCCGACCGGGTTCTGCATCCAGCCGTTGGCGATCAGGATCCACAGTGCCGACAGATTGGTGCCGATGCCCATGAACAGGGTAACCAGCAGATGCTGGCGCCGCGACAGCCGATCCCAGCCGAAGAAGAACAGGCCGATCAGCGTCGATTCCAGGAAGAAGGCCATCAGCCCTTCAATGGCCAGTGGCGCGCCGAAGATGTCGCCGACGTAGTGCGAGTAGTAAGCCCAGTTGGTGCCGAACTGGAACTCCATGGTGATGCCGGTGGTGACGCCGAGCGCGAAGTTGATCCCGAACAGCTTGCCCCAGAAGCGGGTCATGTCCTTGTAGATGGTCTTGCCGGTCATCACGTAACAAGATTCCATGATGACGAGAATCCAGGTCATGCCGAGGGTGAGCGGCACGAACAGGAAGTGGTACATGGCGGTGATCGCGAACTGTAGTCGTGACAGGTCGACGAGCTGCTCACTGAGCATGGGGGTCTCCTTGCGGGGCGGTGGTGAAATGGCGGGCAGCGGTCGATGCGTTGACCGCGACCCGGACGTCGCGGATAAACAGCCACCAGATCGCCGTCAGGGCGATCAGCTTGACGATGACGAGGAGAATCAACTCGCGGCGCAGGCGTCGTTCGCGTTGGTTCATGAAAGGCCTCCGGTGTTTGCTTAACAGCTTTTACTTATCAAGAGTTGTGCCAGCTTTTTTTGCTCCGGAGGTGTTGTCCAAGTCATTGAAAGTAAATGGTTCGATAAAACCCCGTAGGGTTTTTCCAGGGGGTTGGTCTGCCATATGGCAGTGGTGTGTCAGTGACGTGGCAGTTTGTGGCAGAATGATCGGCAGTGAGCGAGCCCGGAGGCAAGGCATGTTGAGTGAATTGATTTCTTTCCTGACGACCCTGCCCGAGCCGCACATCCTGTGCGACCGGGAGAACCGCATCATTGCGGCCAACGATGCCTACCGGAGGATCTGGGTGGGCGAGCAGGAAGTGGTCGGTCGCAAGTGCTACGAGGTTTCGCATCGCTTCGACGTGCCCTGCAATCTTGCTGGTGAGTCTTGTCCGTTGCAGCGCAGCCTGCTTTCAGGGCAACGCGAGCGGGTGCTGCATCTGCACCACACCCCGGCTGGCGAAGTTTTTGAAAATATCGAACTGTCGCCGATTCGCGATGAAGGCGGCGAGATCGTCTATTACATCGAAAAGCTGGAACCGATACCCGGCGCGCGCAGCCAGGCCCATGTTCAGGGTTTGATCGGTCGCTCGCCGCCTTTTCTGCACATGATGGAAATGCTGGCCCGGGTGGCGCCTGCCGAGGCCGCCGTGTTGCTGCAAGGGGAATCGGGAACCGGCAAGGAGTTGGTCGCAGGCGCCATCCACCAGATGAGCAAGCGTGCCGAGCGGCCTTTCGTCGCGGTCGACTGTTCCGGATTGCCGGAAACGCTGTTCGAAAGCGAACTGTTCGGCCACGAACGGGGCGCCTTCACCGGCGCTTCGGCACGCAAGACCGGCCTGGTCGAGGCGGCTGCCGGCGGGACTCTGTTTCTCGACGAGGTCGGCGATATCCCGTTGACGATCCAGGTTAAATTGCTGCGCCTGCTGGAAACCGGCACCTATCGCCGGGTCGGTTCGCCGGAATTGCGCAAGGCGGAAATCCGCGTCATTTCGGCGACGCACCGCCCGCTTGCCGAAATGGTCGAGCAGGGCAGTTTCCGCCAGGATCTGTATTTTCGGCTCAATGTTTTCCCGATTTTCCTGCCGCCGCTGCGCGAGCGCGGCGAGGATATCCTGTTGCTTGCCGAGGCCTTGCTGGCGCGGGTCGCCGGCGACCGTTCGCTGAGTTTGTCCGGGGAAGCCAAAGCCTGTCTGGCGAGCTATCGCTACCCCGGCAATGTGCGGGAATTGCGCAATATCCTGGAGCGCGCCTGTCTGTTGTGCGACGGCGAGGTGATCCAGGCCGAGCACCTGCCGGGTCTGGACAAGGCACGCTTTGCGCTGCCGACCTTGGCAGCCCAGGCAGCGAAGCCGGTGCCGAGGCCCGAGCAGGAAATCCTGCTGCAGGCGCATGCCGGCAATCGCCGGGAACTGGCCGAGCGGCTCGGCATTTCCGAGCGAACCTTGTATCGGCGATTGCAGGCCTTGCGCAAGGTACAAGGATAGTTTTCTAAAATCGATTTTATTTGTTTAATCAATTGGATTGATTGGCGGCGCTTTTCTATGATCCTCCCTGTCGCAGCAATTCAACCCACCCGCTCAAGGAGAAAACTCATGTCCATCATCAATACCAAGATCAAGCCCTTCACCGTTCAGGCTTACCAGAACGGCAAGTTCATCACCGTTTCCGACGCCGACCTCAAGGGCAAGTGGTCGATCTTCTTCTTCTACCCGGCCGACTTCACCTTCGTCTGCCCGACCGAACTCGGCGACATGGCCGACGTTTATCCTGAATTCCAGAAGCTCGGCGTCGAAGTCTATTCGGTGTCCACCGACACCCACTTCACGCACAAGGCCTGGGCCGACGCTTCCGACACGATCCGCAAGATCCAGTACGTGATGCTCGGCGATCCGACCGGTACCGTCACCCGTAACTTCGACGTCATGATCGAATCCGAAGGCCTGGCGCTGCGCGGCACCTTCGTCGTCAATCCGGAAGGCGAAATCAAGGTCGCCGAAATCCACGACCTGGGCATCGGCCGTGACGCTTCCGAGCTGCTGCGCAAGGTCAAGGCCGCCCAGTACGTCGCCTCGCACCCGGGCGAAGTCTGCCCGGCCAAGTGGACGGAAGGCGCCGAAACCCTGAAACCGTCGCTCGATCTGGTCGGCAAGATCTGATCCTGACCACCGCCGGGCTAGCTGCTCGGCGGATGGCAGCGCAATGGCGCGTCGCAGCGCGCTATTGCCGTGCCATCCAATACCGCTAACAGGGAGAAAACCATGCTCGACAGCTCCATCAAGGAACAACTCAAGGCTTACCTCGAACGCTTGCAACGGCCGATCGAACTGGTCGCCGCCCTCGGCGACGACGCGAAATCGCAGGAGATGCGCGCGCTGCTCAACGACATCCTCGAATGCTCGGCCAAGGTCAGCCTGCGCGAGGAAGCGCATGCCCGCATCCCGTCTTTCGGCGTTGCCATCCCCGGCGAGGCCGCCCGCGTCCGTTTTGCCGGCTTGCCGATGGGCCACGAATTCACCTCGCTGGTACTGGCCCTGCTGCAGGTCGGCGGCTACCCGCCGAAGGTTGACCAGGCGGTGATCGAGCAGATCAAGGGCCTGGCCGGTTCCTTCGACTTCGAAATCTTCATCTCGCTGTCCTGTCACAACTGTCCGGACGTCGTCCAGGCGCTCAACCTGATGGCGGCGCTCAACCCGAATGTGACCAGCACGATGATCGACGGCGCGCTGTTCCAGGGCGAAGTGGATGCGCGGCAGATCATGGCGGTGCCGACCGTTTTCCTGAACGGCGCGGAATTCGGCCAGGGCCGGATGACGATCGAGGAAATCCTGGCCAAGGTCGATACCGGCGCCGCCGCCCGTGCCGCCGAGGAAATCGGCAACAAGGCGGCGTTCGACGTACTGGTCGTCGGCGGCGGACCGGCCGGTGCGGCGGCGGCGATCTACGCGGCACGCAAGGGCATCCGCACCGGCGTCGTCGCCGAGCGCTTCGGCGGCCAGGTGATGGACACGCTGGGCATCGAGAACTTCATCTCGGTCAAGGAAACCGAAGGGCCGAAGCTCGCCATGGCGCTGGAAGAACACGTCAAGGCCTACGAGGTGGACATCATGAACCTGCAGCGCGCGGCAAAGTTGGTGCCGGCCGCCGAGGAGGGCGGGCTGGTCGAGGTGCAGCTGGAAAACGGTGCGGCACTCAGGTCGAAGTCGGTGATCATCGCCACCGGCGCCCGCTGGCGCGAGATGAACGTGCCCGGCGAAAAGGAATACAAGGCCAAGGGCGTCTGCTTCTGCCCGCACTGCGACGGCCCGCTGTTCAAGGGCAAGCGCGTGGCGGTGATCGGCGGCGGCAACTCCGGCGTCGAGGCGGCGATCGACCTGGCCGGCATCGTCGCCCACGTCACGCTGCTCGAGTTCGCCGATACGCTGCGCGCCGACGCGGTGCTGCAGAAGAAGCTGTACAGCCTGCCCAACGTCACCGTGATCAAGTCGGCGCAGACCACCGAGGTCACCGGCGACGGCCAGAAGGTCAACGGCATCACCTACAAGGACCGCGTGTCCGGCGAGGAGAAGCACGTCGAACTCGAAGGCATCTTCGTCCAGATCGGCCTGTTGCCGGCGACCGACTGGCTGAAGGGGACGGTCAACCTGTCGCGTTTCGGCGAAATCGAGATCGACGCCCGGGGGCAGACCAGCGTGCCCGGTGTTTTTGCCGCCGGCGACTGTACGACGGTGCCCTACAAGCAGATCATCATCGCCATGGGGGCGGGGGCGACGGCGTCGTTGTCGGCCTTCGATCACCTGATCCGCAGCGCTAGCTGATCCGTCCGGCGGTATTGCCAAGCCCCTGCGCCAGCGGCGCGGGGGCGTTCGTTTTTCAACTCAACCCGGTGCTTTCATGAAAAAACTCCTGCTTTCCCTCGCCCTGGCATGCCTTGCCTTGCCGGTACTTGCCCAGGTTCCGTCCCTGCGCGCCGGCGATCCCGTGCCGGTGCTCAAGCTCAACGACCAGCACGACAAGCCGGCAGCGATCCCGGCCGACCTGCAGCAGCTCATCTTCGCCGCCGACAAGGCCGGTTCGGCGCTGGTCACCGAGTGGCTGGACAAGCAGCCGGCGGACTGGCTGGTGCGCACGAAGCGCGTCTATCTGGCCGACATCCACAAGATGCCCGGTTTGGTGACCCGGATGTTCGCCTTGCCGAAGTTGCGTGACAAACCCTACGCCATCGTTCTCGGACGCGAGGCTGGCGAACTGGCGATGTTCCCGCAGCGCGAGAACTGCGTGACGCTGCTGCCGGTGGCTGCCGGCAAGGTGGGCGAGGCGGCCTTTGCCTGCGATGCGAAGGGCTTGCAGCGGGCGCTGGAGTGAGTCTTTGGCGAGCTGCCCGGCGCTTGAAGCGAGCGAAGCGTTTAGCTGCGCGAGGGTAAAACGAGGTACGGAAAAAAGCTGGCGATCAAGCATGCCGCCTGATCGCCAGCGACAGGCGATCAGCAGCCGCCGGTACGCTTGAACGACTTGCTCTTGTTGCCGTTGCTGTCGTACTTGGCGCGGATTTCGTCGCCGTCCTGGATGCGCTTGTCCTTGAACTTGTCGAGCGTTTCCGTGTCGCTGATGTTGATGGCGACCGACTCGTTGGTTTTCACGTCCTTCAAGGTCGCTTCCGCCGACTTGCCGTCAGCTGCCATCTTGATCTTGGTGACGACACCGACCATCTTGACGTCGTCGGCCGAGGCCAGCGGGGAAACGCTCAGGACGGCCGCGCCAAGCACGATGGAAGCAAACAGTTGGGTCAGGTTCTTGCGCATAAACATAAAGTTCTCCTGTATCGAGGGGGTTAGAATTTCACATCAAAGGTTGCGTAGGCGTTGTAGGCCTTGGCAACCGGAGTCATCGGCAACAGCGTTGCCGAGGTCACGTCGGACATCCGGACAGGAGCACCCAGCCAACTGTTGCTGCCCGTGTAATGGAAGTCGTAGTACTGGAAGCCGAAACGGAAATAGGCCTTGGCCAAGCGCGACGAGAACGGCTTTTCGTCGAGTTCCTGAATGGCATAGATTTCATAGACGTTGCCGCGTGTTCCCAGCTTCGAAGTCCAGGCATCGGCAGCGGCGGGCGAGAAAGTGATCCAGTTCTTCGAACCGCGGTTGTACTCGAAGCCCAGCTTGGTCTTGGAAGGCAGGTCGTAACGCAAGCCCAGGTAAATTGCCGCCCCGGTCTTGTCGCGAGAATCCCCTGCCGCACCCAGTTGGCCGGTCAGCAGGCCGAGCCCGGCCATGGTCGCCGACGTGTTGCCATTGGGGTGAGTCCGGCTTATCCCCAGATCGGCAAACCAGTTCAGTTCGCCCGAGCCGACGCCCTTCAGCGTGCCGAGGGCGCCAGTACCGTACCAGTCGATGTCGCCGACATTGGTTTCCGGCTTCATGTTCATCTTCCACGCCGAGGCATAGAGCTTCGGCGAGTCGAAGACATTCATGCCGCGGCTCCATTGCAGCCAGAAACGCAACTTGTCGGTATCGATCGGCACGATGGACAGACCGAGCATGTCGGAGTCCTTGATCGAATTGCCGACCGGATTGCTGAAGCCGCTTTCGAAGCCGCGACCGTAGCAGATCTTGGCGAAGGCGCCCGGCAACTCGTCGATGTCCGGCGCCCAGCCCAGGGTCATGCCGTCGAAGGCATAATCCACCAGCAGCGCCGGGGCGCCGCCCGAGCCCGGCCGGGGATTGTTCTGGCGCAGATGGGACGGCGTGCCGTCGGTCGACGGGCGGCGACCGACCGAGAACCAGATGCCTTGATCGGCGATGTTGTTCCACGAGGCGTAAACCCGGTCGACGTTCAGGTAATTGCTCGAAGGAATGTGCCCGATCGTGCCATCGAAGACGCCGATCCGGTCGCCGAAGAAGCTGCCGGTTGCGCCGCTGTCGTCGTCGTTGCCGAAGGTCTTGTACATCAGCAGGCGGGCGCTGACCGAAATGTTTTCCGTCGCCCTGGCATTCAGGTTGAGGCCGAAGCGATTGGTGTACATCGAGCTGTTCTTCGGCGTGTAACTTGGCACGGCGCCGCCTGGCGAGGTGTAGGCCTTGGTCTTTCCGCTCAGGCGATCGACGCGGAACTGGTAGTCGCCGCCCACCGTCAGCCATTTGTCGAGCGAACGGTCCTCGTTCTTCTTGACCTTGTCCTTGATTTCGCCGACCGCGGCAACCGCCTGCTGGCTGGCTTGCTGGCTGGCCTCGATCTGCGCCTTCAACTGGGCCAGTTGCTGGGTCAGTGCCTCGACTTTCTGGAGCAGCTCCGCCTCGCTGGCGTGGACGGCAAACGGGAGAAACAGGCTGGCGATTGCGCCCGCCAGCCGTTTGCGCCCGAGGATGTTGCTTGTCATGTTATGTGTTCTCCCCATCATGGAATTACCGGCTCGCCTTGGCCGCCGGGGTTTCTTCGTGCTCGTGCGTCTCTTCCCAGCCGGTGATCATTGCCTTGATGTGGGCAAAGACGGTGTGGCCGGTGGTGGTCAGATAGACGTGGATGAAGAAGAAGGCCGCCATCAGGAAAGCGCCGGCGGTGTGCGCGACGGCGATCCATTCCAGCGACAGGTAGCGGTCGATGCCCAGTTGCTGCCAATTGCCGTAGAACAGGTAGAACAGCCCGGAAATCCAGATCAGCGGCGAGATGGCCGCCAGCAGCGCAAGGTAGGCCAGGCGCTGCAACGGGTTGTGCTTCTGCGCCGCGGTCTTGCGGAAGGGATGCGGGGCGCCCCGGAAAATGCCGAACAGGTAGTAGTTGACCATTGCCAGCACGTTCTTCAACGAAGGCAGGTACTGCCGCCATTCGCCGGTGGTGAACTGCCAGAAGATGGTGAAGGCCCACAGGGTCAGCAAGGTCCAGGCGGCCAGCGTATGCAGTTGGACGGCTTTCTGGAAGCCGATCAGGGCGTAGGTGCCGTGCACCTCGAAGCCGGTGATCAGCATGCCGATGATCAGGAAGGCCTGCGACCAGTGCCAGAAGCGCTCGTAGCGCTTGTAGATGTAGATGCGTTCACCGCTCATGATTGGTTTTCCTTTTTGCGACGGGTGATGATGCGGACCAGGCCGTGGATCAGTCCGCCGCCAATGGCGCCGACGATGGCCAGGCCGCCGAACAGGTTGACCAGGGGGTTGTGGTCGCGGCCCGGCATGTAGATGCCGGTGATCGACGCCAGCCGGCCGTCATTCGCGCGGGTATGGCATTCCGCGCAGGGAACGGCTTTTTCCTTGGGCGCGACCATGTGGGTGATCGGCCACATGCTGCGCGTTTCGACGAAGTCGAACTTGCCACCGAAAGTCCTGCCGACCGACGCGGCGCCGGCCGTGAACGCCTTGTTCCAGTCGAGATTGGTCCAGAACGCGCTGTCGTCGTTGCCGGCCAGATGGGTGACCATCAGCGTCTTCCGTTCCGCGTCGTATGGCTGCTTGCCCTTGAACAGCTTGACCGGCCAGATCATCGACTTACCGTCGCTGGCGCTGCCTTCGAACTTGTTGATGTAAATCGGTTGGTCGCTCTTCTCGAACTTGTCGTCGGGCAGCGTGTATTTGACGGTGCCGTTGAACCAGGTGTACTCCGGCCTGACGTTTTCGCCGTAGACGAAGTCGCCCTTGGTGCCCAGGTAAACCGTATGCCCTTCGTCGTTCTTGACGACCAGCGGCTTGCCGTCCTGGCCACGCTTGCCGGCGGTGGACCAGTCCCATTCCATCTTGGTGGGAACGTCACCTCGGGCAAAGGCCGGGATATGGCAGGTCTGACAGGCCAGCTTCTTGGTGTGGTCGTTCAGCTTGGCCATTGTCTTGTGCGGCGCCTGACCGTGGCAGGACTGGCAAGTGCTCGGATTGTCGCGGTCATGTTTGCCACGCATCTCGGCGGGCTTCTTGTCCATCGCGGTCGGTGTGTAGCGGCTGCCGGGAACCTGGTGGCTGTCGGTCTTGTGGCAGGTGGCGCAGGTGAAATTGCCGCCATCGGGCGACATGTGGACGTCGAGTGCCATTTCCGGGCTGTCGAGCGAACTGTCGAGGTCGCCGTGCTTGACGCCGTCGCCGCCGCCGCCGTTGTAATGGCAGGTGCCGCAGTTCTGCCGGCGGGTTTTGCCGACTTTCTGGGCGATGTTGCTCAGATCGATACCCTTGACGATCTTGCCGGAGCCGGGCGGATACTCGGTGTCCTTGGTCACCGGGTTGCCGTAGAAACCCGAGGGTTTCTTGTAGCGACCGGTCTGGTCGTGGCAAACCAGACAGTTGACGTTGTTTTCAGAACTCAGGTCGAAATTCTTGTTTTCCGTGCCATAGCCGATGTGGCAGGTAGCGCAGAAGTTGTAGTTGGAGTCGGCCGAGGTGCAGAAGTTGTTGATCAGGTTTTTCTTGCCGAGCTTCTGGCCGGTTTCGGGATTGCTGTACTCCCAGGTCCAGTGCTTCGTCAGGTGAACCTGTTTGGCGGCTTCAGTGTGACAGCTCAGGCAGGCCTTGGTCACTTCGGGGCCGGAGGCGAACGGGCCCTTGAGTGCTTCGAGCTTGCTGTGGTCGGTCGTGGATGCGGGAGCCTTGACGGCATTGGCGGCTGGCGGTGCCGGCTCCTGGGTGCCGTGCGCAAATAGTGCGCAGAACGACAGGCAGGCGCCGACAACAAAGTGCACATGAAACTTCATGTGATTCCTCGGACTTTGTAGGTGGCGCGAGAGGCCGGCCTCCCCAAGCCGGAACATCCCGCAATCGCAGGCTTGCCAGTCTTTTAGTATAAGTAAATTATAATATTTTGCAAGAGAAATGGTTGCCCAATGCGAAATGAATTTCCGGAAATAAATCTTTCCCGAATTTCGTTGGAGGGCTTGAAATCTTGCCGGAGCGGCCGTAATTGAAGCTGTGAAGTCCAATTAAGGAGTCACCTCATGAACATCGTCTACGACAGCGAACATTTCTCGGTAATGGCCTATCCGTCTTGCCAGGGCTTCGAGTTGGTGGACAAGGACAGCCGGCGCATGTTGTTCCTGCACGGTATCGAGGCTTGGAGTTTCCGCGCGGCGATCGACGGAATTCCCGAAGCGGCGCGCGATGTCGAAACCATCGACGCCTTTCTCGATGAATACTGCAGCGGTGCCGCAACACCGATCATCTATCACTGACGTGCTAGAATCGCGGCCATTCTTTTAACGAATCCGAGGTTCGCAACATGGCTGTCGTCGATAGAGTGTACGTCTCCGATCACACGCGCTGGATGAACGAGATGCTGGAAAAGAATCCGCAGTGGGTGGCCGACCAGAAGGCCGGGCGCGCACTGTGGTGGGACAAGCCGCAGGATGTCGAAACGACGGCGCGCAACGCCGAATCGAAGGTGGCGCACAAGGCCTATCCTTACGACATCAATTTCTTCGGCGAATAAGCAGCAGTCGTTCTGCCAATGAAAAAGCCGGGGTCGCGACCCCGGCTTTTTTGTGCGCGCGATGCCGGTCAGCCGGTCAGCGGTTTGACCACGCGTTTGACCGCGGTGTCTTCCGGGTGCGGGTGGATGGTGAAGCCGAGGCTGGTCATCAGGCGGAACATCTTGGTGTTGGTCGACAGCACGTCGCCGACGACGGCACGGTAGCCCTTGGTGCGGGCGCAGTCGATCAGCGCCGTCATCAGCTTGCGGCCGACGCCGTGCTTCTGCCAGTCGTCGCCGACGGCGAGCGCGAATTCGACCGATTCACCGTCCGGGTTGAGGACGTAACGGGCGACGCCGATCTGCTTCTCCTTGCCCGTTTCGTCATCGGTGATGGTCGCCACCAGCGCCATCTCGCGGTCGTAGTCGATCTGCGTGAAGCGCACCAGCATGGTCTGGGTCAGTTCGCGCAGGGTATCCATGAAGCGGTAGTAGCGCGATTCGTCGGACATCGCCTTGACGAATTCCTGTTCCAGGTCGGCGTCTTCCGGGCGGATCGGGCGGACGGTGACGACCTGGCCGTCGTTCATCGTCCATTCCTGGACCAGATGCACCGGGTAGGGGTAGATCGCCATGTGCGCGTAGCGGTCGCCGTTGTTGTTGCTGGCATGGTCGATGACGATGCGGGCGTCGGCGGCGATCGCGCCGTGCTCGTCGACAATCAGCGGGTTGAGGTCCATCTCGATGATCCACGGTAGTTCGCAGACCATTTCCGAGATGCAGAGCAGGACTTCCTTGAGCGCCTCGCGGTTGACCGGCGGCATGTTGTGGAACTGGTCGAGGATCTTGGCGGTGCGCGTCGAGTCGATCAGGTCCTTGGCCAGGAACTTGTTCAGCGGCGGCAGGGCGACCGAGCGGTCGCTGAAGATTTCATTGTCGAAACCGCCGGCGCCGAAGGTGATGACCGGGCCGAAGATCGGGTCGCGCAGGACGCCGATCATGATTTCGCGGCCGTGCGGCCGGGACAGGAAGGGCTCGATCGAGACGCCGTTGATCTTGGCGTCCGGGTTGCGTTTCTGCACCGTTTCGATGATGTCGTGGTAGGCGTTGCGTACCGCCGGCGCATTCTGGATGTTGAGGCGGACGCCGCCGGCGTCGGACTTGTGCGGCAGGTCCGGCGAATCGACCTTCATCGCCACCGGGAAACCGATCTGCTCGGCCAGTAGCAGCGCTTCGGTGGCGGTGCGGGCGACCATGGTCTGGGCGACCGGCACCTTGAAGGCGCGCAGGATCGCCTTCGATTCCATTTCCGACAGCACCTTGCGTCGTTCGGCGAGCAGGGCCTCGATCAGCATCTTGGCGCCTTCGGCCTCCGGGCGGTTGTGCTGGCGCGTCGGCTCCGGCGTCTGCAGCAGCAGCTTCTGGTTGCGGTAGTACTTGGAGATGTGGTGGAACAGCTCGATCGCCGTTTCCGGCATGCGGAAGGCCGGGATGCCCGAGTCTTCGAGCAGCTTGCGCGACTCGGCAACCTGCGCCTCGCCCATCCAGCAGCAGATGATGCGGCGGTTGAGCTTGTCGGAGATCGAGATGATGGCCTGGGCGACGCCGAGCGGGTCGGTCATCGCCTGCGGCGAGAGCATGACCAGCGTGCTGTCCACGTTCGGGTCCTGGGCGATCGACAGCAGGGCATCGCGATAGCGTTCCGGTGTCGCGTCGCCGCCGATGTCGATCGGGTTGCTGTGCGACCAGTTGGCCGGCAGCACCTTGTTCAGGTTGCCCATCGTCTCGGGCGACAGCTCGGCGAGCGGAATGCCGAGGTCGCCGGCGCGGTCGGCGGCCATCGCGCCCGGTCCGCCGCCGTTGGTGATGATCGCCAGGCGGTCGCCCTGCGGCCGGAACTTGGAAGCCAGCGCCTTGGCGGCGTAGAACAGCTGGCCGACGTTCTTGACGCGGACGACGCCGGCACGGCGCACGGCGGCGTCGAAGACGGTGTCGGAGACGGCGGCCATGCCGGAGTGGACGCGGGCGGCGTGCGAGCCGGCCTCGTGGCGACCGGCCTTCAACAGGATGATCGGCTTGATCCGTGCCGCCGAACGCAGGGCGCTCATGAAGCGGCGGGCGTTGCGGATGCCTTCCACGTACATCAGGATGTAGTGGGTACGATTGTCGTAGATCAGGTAATCGAGGATCTCGCCGAAATCGACGTCGGCGGTCATGCCCAGCGAAATCACCGAGGAGAAGCCGACCTGGTTGGCCTTGGCCCAGTCCAGCACGGCCGAGCACATGGCGCCCGATTGCGAGACCAGGGCGAGGTTGCCGGGGTCGGCGGAAATCTTGGTGAAGGTGGCGTTCAGCCCGAGTTCGGGGCGAATGATGCCCAGACAGTTGGGGCCGAGAACGCGCACGTTGTAGGAACGGGCGATCTCCATCGCCTTGCGCTCGAGCGCGGCACCGATGTGGCCGGCTTCCGAGAAGCCGGAAGCGATGACGATGACGTTGCGTACGCCGCTGCGCCCGCATTGTTCGATGAGTTGCGGTACCGTCTGCGGCCGGGTGGCGATCACCGCCATCTCGACGCGGGCGCCGATTTCCTCGATCGACTTGTAGGCCGGCTGGCCCTGAATTGTTTCGTGCTTGGGATTGATCGCATACAGCCGACCCTTGTAGCCCGAACCGAGGATGTTCTTGAAGATGACGTTGCCGACCGAGTTCTCGCGGTCGGAGGCGCCGATCACGGCAACCGACTTCGGCTCGAAGAGCGCGGTGAGATAGTGCTGTTCCAACATGGCTGGTCTCGCTTAAGGCGATGATATTTTAGGGATGGTGCAGTGCGGTATTCTCGCATGGCTACCAGGGTAATACCACGAATGGCCTATTGGTATTTACCCTCGGAAAACACTTAGTCGTTCAATGCGCAATCGAGCAGGAAGGATTGCGACAGGGCGCGGTGTACCGGGCACTTGTTGGCGATCTCCAGCAAGCGTTGTCGCTGTTCCGCGCTCAGCTCGCCGTCGAGCGTGATCTGGCGGTGGATGCAGTGGCGGGCGACGCCATCGACTTCGACCTTGTGCAGCGACAGGTTGACGCTGACCTGGCGCAGCGGCAGGCCCTTGCGTTCGGCGTACATGCGCAGGGTGATCGAGGTGCAGGCCCCGAGGCCCGCCATCAGGTAATCGAAGGGGGCCGGACCGGCGTCGTCGCCGCCCAGTTCCGCCGGTTCTCCCGCCAGCAGATGGTGCTGGCCGGCGATGACTTCCTGCTGGTATCTTCCCAATCCGTTTTCCCTGACGGTGACGTTGCCTGACATGCTTACCTCCTCTGATGAACTGCCGGGCATGATACGCCCATCGCTCTGGGTCGAACATTACAGCGCCTTGTTGCCGGCAGGCGGTGAAGTGCTCGACCTCGCCTGCGGCGGCGGCCGCCATGCCCGTCTGCTGGCCGGGATGGGGTATCGGGTTTGCGCCGTCGACCGCGATGCGGGGGCCCTGGACAGGTTCGCCGGCGTACCGGGCATCGCCAGCGTCTGTGTCGACCTCGAGGGCGAGTCCTGGCCGCTGACCGGCCGCCGTTTTTCCGGCATCGTCGTCGTCAACTACCTGTGGCGAGCGCGGCTGCCCGACCTGCTGGCGACGCTGCAGCCCGGCGGCGTGTTGATCTACGAGACCTTCATGGACGGCAATGCAGCGTACGGCAAGCCGTCGAATCCCGATTTCCTGCTCCGACCGGGTGAGCTGCGCGCCGTCGCGGCGGCGGCCGGGTTGCAGGAAATCGCTTACTTCGAGGGTTACGCCGGCGAGCCGAAACCCTGCCGGCGCCAGGCCATCGCCGCCCGTCGGCCTACCTGAGCAGCGGCCGCAGCGCCGGCCAGACGTGGTCGAGCAGCAGCGGCTGGGCGGCGGCCGTCGGGTGCAGGTTGTCGGCCTGGAACAGCTCGGGGCGGGTCGCCACCGGTTCGAGCAGGAAGGGCAGGTAGGCGGTCCTTTCCGCCTTGGCAATCTCGTCGAAGCGCTGGAAGAACTGCTCGGCGTAAGGGCCGTAGTTCGGCGGCAGGCGCATGCCGGCGAGCAGCACGCGGGCGCCGGCCTTCCTGGCGGCGGCGATCATCGCTTCCAGGTTGTTTTCCATCTGCTTCAGCGGCAGGCCGCGCAGGCCGTCGTTGGAGCCCAAAGCCAGAATCACCACCGCCGGCTGGTGTTCCGTGATCGCGGCGGCGAAGCGGGAACGGCCGCCGGCGCTGGTTTCGCCGGAGATCGACAGGTTGGCGACGCTATAATCGAGGCGTTGCTCGCGCAGCCGCGCCTGCAGCAGCGATGGCCAGGCCTGCTGCGGGCGGATGCCGTAACCGGCGGAAAGCGAGTCGCCCATGACCAGGATGGTCTTGGCGGCCAGCGCCGACGGGGCGAAGACGAGCAGCGACAACAGGAACAGGAAAGCACGCATGGCGGATAAACCGGTGGTTGAAGTGGCAGGCTTGGGCAAGACCGTCGATAACGGCGGCGCGCCGCTGACGATTCTGCAGGATATTTCCTTCACGGTCATGCCGGGCGAAACGGTGGCCATCGTCGGCGCCTCCGGTTCGGGAAAATCCACGCTGCTCGGACTGCTCGCCGGGCTCGACGTTCCCAGTGCCGGCGCAATCCATCTTGACGGCGTTTCGCTCGCCGCCCTCGACGAGGACGCGCGCGCCGTCCAGCGCGGCCGGCTGCTCGGTTTCGTCTTTCAGTCTTTCCAGTTGCTGCCGGCGCTGACCGCGCTGGAGAACGTCATGCTGCCGCTCGAACTCGCCGGCCGCAAGGACGCGGCGGCGCAGGC
Source organism: Azonexus sp. MM2026_4 (assembly GCF_055901855.1). NCBI lineage: Bacteria > Pseudomonadati > Pseudomonadota > Betaproteobacteria > Rhodocyclales > Azonexaceae > Azonexus > Azonexus sp. MM2026_4. Next base: position 389,926 of record NZ_CM148380.1, read on the forward strand.
GGCCGACTGGCTGGAGCGCGTCGGCCTCGGCCATCGCCTCAAGCACTACCCGAAGCACCTCTCCGGCGGGGAGCAGCAGCGCGTCGCCCTGGCCCGCGCCTTTTCGCCGGCACCGCGACTGGTGCTGGCCGACGAGCCGACCGGCAACCTCGACGCGGCGACCGGCCAGCAGGTCATCGAGCTGATGTTCGACCTCAACGCCAAACAGGGGACGACGCTGGTGCTGGTCACCCACGACGAGGCGATCGCCGCCCGTTGCGGTCGCGTGCTGCGCATCCAGGCGGGGCGGCTGGCCGACTGAGCGCCGCTTGCGGCGCTGCTCAGGCGCTCTCGGCGCAGCGGCGCCGGCTTTCCTGCGGGTCGCGAAAGATCAGCGGGCGTTGCGTGGCGCCCGGCCTTTCGGCGGCCGCCAGCGCTTCGAGCACGCGCTCGTGCTTGGGGCTTTTCGGACACACCGGGTCGGCGGCCTCGGCATCGCCGGCGAGCAGATAAGCCTGGCAGCGGCAGCCGCCGAGGTCTTCTTCCTTGTGCTCGCAGTCGCGGCAGGGCTGTTTCATCCAGCCGGTACCGCGATAGCGGTTGAAACCCGGCGAGTCGTACCAGATGTCGCGCAGGCTGCTGTCGCCGACGTTCGGGAAGCTCAGGCCGGGCAGCATGCGGGCGGTGTGGCAGGGCAGCGCGGTGCCGTCCGGGGTCACGGTCAGGAAGACGTTGCCCCAGCCGTTCATGCATTTCTTCGGTTTGCCTTCGTGGTAATCCGGCACCACGAAGAGGATGCGCATGCGGTCGGCCAGTCTGGCCTTCCATTCGTCGGTGATGGCCTCGGCCGCCCGGAGCTGTTCGCGGCTGGGCATCAGTTGCTCGCGGTTGAGCAGCGCCCAGGAGTAGTACTGGGCGTTCGCCAGTTCCAGGTATTCGGCGCCGAGTTCGTCGGCCATCTCGATGATGCGGCCGATCTGCCCGATGTTCAGGCGGTGGATGACGACATTCATCACCATCGGCCAGCCGCGCTCGCGGATCATCCTGGCAACCTTCTGCTTGAGGTCGAAAGTGCGGGTGTGGCTGAGGAAGTCGTTGATCTCGCGGGTCGAATCCTGGAAGGAAAGCTGGATGTGGTCGAGCCCGGCGGCCTTGAAAGCATCGAGCCGGGCTTCGGTGAGGCCGACGCCGGAGGTGATCAGGTTGGTGTAGTAGCCGAGCCGGCGGGCCTCGCCGACGAGGATTTCGAGATCGTCGCGGAGCAGCGGCTCGCCGCCGGAGAAACCGCATTGCACGGCGCCGAGTTCGCGGCCTTCGCGCAGCACGCGCAGCCAGTCGTCGGTGGATAGCTCTTGCTCGTGGCTGGCGAAGTTGACCGGGTTGTAGCAGAACACGCAATGCAGCGGACAGCGGTAGGTGACCTCGGCGAGCAGCCACATCGGCGGGCCGGGTTGGCGCGGTGCGTTCATCTTGTCTCCTGGGCCAGGCGCAGCCAGCGCTTCTCGACGGCGATGGCGATGAAGTTTTCGACCTCGCCGGCCAGGCCGGCGGTGGCGAAAGTCTGTTCGAGTTCGGCGACGATCCCGCGCACGCTGCGCGTGCCGTCGCAGCGGGCGAGGATTTCGCCGGCGCTGCGGTTGAGTTTGATCATGCCCTCCGGATAGAGCAGCACATGACAGTCCTGCGCCGGCTCCCACTGGAAGCGGAAGCCGTGGCCGAGGCGGGGCGTGCCGTCGTTCATGCCGCCCGCCGTTCGTCGGTGACGCCGTTGGTGCCGTAGTGCTGGGCCATGACGTCGTTCATGACCCAAAGGATGTCGAGCTTGAACCTGAGAATCTGGATCGCCCTTTCCTGCTGGGCGCGGCTGCGGAAATGGTCGAGGGTGACGTTGAGCCCCTGGATCACGTCGCGCGGTGCCTGGCTGGTCCGGTTGCGGAAGTATTGCAGTCCGGACGATTCGATCCACGGATAGTGCTCCGGCCAGGTGGCCAGGCGCTGGCGGTGGATCACCGGGGCGAACAGCTCGGTCAGCGACGAGCAGACGGCCTCCTGCCACGGCGCGCGGCGGGCGAAGTTGATGTAGGCGTTGACGGCGAAACGCACGCCGGGCAGGACGTGGCGCAGGTCGGTGATTTCCTCGCGGGAGAGGCCGACGGCTTCGCCGAGGCGGATCCAGGCTTCGATGCCGCCGGCGTCGCGCAATTTTTCGCCGTCGGGCAGGCCGTACTCGAAACCGTCGTGGTCGAGGATGCGCTGCACCCAGCCGCGCCTTACCTCGCGGTCCGGACAGTTGGCCATGATCGCCGCATCCTTGACCGGAATGGCGATCTGGTAATAGTAGCGGTTGGCTACCCAGCCGCGGATTTGTTCAGGCGTCGCGCGGCCGGTGTTCAGCATGACGTTGAACGGGTGGTGGATATGGTAGGCCTTGCCGTTTTCGCGCAATTGCCGTTCGAATTCCTCGCGGCTCCAGGCGGGGCGGCCGTCGTCGGCGTCGTGCAGTTCGGCCAGAAGGTCGGCTCGGATCATGGTTCGTCTCTCCGGTTGTCAGATGTGGATCAGCCAACCGTCCTCGGCGACTTCGATGCCACGGCGCGTCAGTTCGGCGCGTTCGGCGGAAGCTTCGTCGAGGATCGGGTTGGTGTTGTTGATGTGGATGAGGATCTTGCGGACATGGCGCGGCAGTTCGTCCAGCCATTCCATCATGCCGCCGGGGCCGGACTGCGGCAGGTGGCCGATGTCGCGCGCAGTCCGGGTCGACAGGCCGGCAGCGATCATCTCGTCGTCGGTCCAGAAGGTGCCGTCGACCATCACGCAATCGGCTGCCAGCAGGCGGGCGTGGACTTCCGGTGTGCGGGCGCCGAGGCCCGGGGCGTAGAAGAGCTTCCTGCCGCTGCCCAGGTCGGTGATGGTGACGCCGACGTTGTCGCCGGCCACCGACGCCTCGCGGTGCGGCGAGTAGGGCGCTGCCTTGCTGGAGAGTGGCAGCGCCGAGAATTCGATGCCCGGCACCTTGGGCATGCGGAAAGGCGTGCCGTCGAGCGGGATATGCTGGCGGTCGACGCCGCAATAGTGTTCGAGCACGCGCAGCACCGGGTTGCCGCTGCGCAGGTCTTCATGGACCGGGTCGGTGCACCACAGCGCCATCGGCGTCTTCTGCTCGCGCAGCATGAAGAGACCGGTGGCGTGGTCGATCTGGCCATCGACCAGCAGGACGCCGCCGATGCCGGTATCGCGCAGCGCACGAGCGGGTTGCAGGGCGGGCGTCGCCTTGATCTGCTGCAGGATGTCTGGCGAGGCGTTGAGTAGCGCCCAGTCCGGACTGTCGTCGGCGGCAACGCAGATCGACGACTGGGTACGCGGCTTGGCGCGCATGCTGCCGTCGCGCACGCCGGCACAGTTGCGGCAGTTGCAGTTCCACTGCGGAAAGCCGCCGCCGGCCGAGGCGCCGAGAACGATGAGTTTCATGATCGAGGTCCGGAAAAAGCCGTCGCCCGCCGGGAGCAGGCGACGGCAGCGCGCTTAGCGGGCGGCGATGTACATGGTGATTTCGAAGCCGAAGCGGAAATCACAGGCGGTCGGGGTTTCCCATTTCATGAGTTGGTCTCCTTGGTCGGTGGATAGGGTGACGTTGTTGTCGCGATTGGCCAGTCAAAACAGGTGACCGGCTGGGATCAACTATCGCAAGCCGTCGCCCGACGCGCGCCCAGAGAAACATGATTTGCATCTCCAGATTTTCATGACGGATGCCTTGCCCAAGCTGGTTAGAATGCCGCCATGCGCTACCTGTCACCGGCCGACGATCCCTGGGCGAGCGGCTATCTGCCGGTCGACGGCGGGCATCGTCTGTACTACGAGCAGCGCGGGGCGGCCGATGGCATCCCGGTCGTCGTCGTGCATGGCGGGCCGGGGTCGGGGAACTCGGCGGCGCACGCCGCTTTCTTTGCCGCCGACCGCTACCGCGTCATCCTGGCCGATCAGCGCGGGGCCGGCCGCAGCGAGCCGGCCGGCCGGCTGGAGAACAACACCACGGCCGACCTGCTGGCCGACCTCGACCGCTTGCGCGTCCATCTTGGTATTGCGCGCTGGCTGGTGGTCGGTGGCTCCTGGGGGGCGACGCTGGCGGTGCTGTATGCGGCGGCGCGCCCTGAATCCGTGCGCGGGCTGCTGTTGCGCAATCCCTTTCTGGCACGGGCCGCCGATCTCGAGTGGTTTTTCGGTGGGGCGAAAGCGAAACATCCGGCGGCCTGGCTTGCCTGGGCGGCACTGGGCGTGCCGGCTGCGCCGGGCGCCATGTTGCCGTGGCTGGACGCCGACCTGCACGCGGCCAGCGAAGCGCGGCAGGCGGCCCTGGTCGCCGCCTGGCATGGCTGGGAAGGCGCGCTTGCCGGCACGCCGGCGCGCCCGCTATCGGCGCGTGAGCGCGAAGGACTGCGGCGCCGCTATCGGCTGCAGTGTCACTATTTTCGCCAGAATTGTTTCCTGGCGGAGAACGGCATTCTGGACGCGAGCCCGGCGCTGGCTGCGGCGGCGCTGCCGGTTCATGTCGTGCAGGGCCTGGCCGACGACGTTTGTCCGGCAGCGGCGACGCGTTTGTTGCTGGCGCGTCTGCCGCACGCTTCCTGGGATGCCATCGCCGGTGTCGGTCACGATCCGTTTGCGGCGCCAATGCAAGAGGCGACCCGCGCTGCACTGGATTGCTTTGCGGCGACCGCCGCCTTCCCGTCGGGGAACCGGCTGCCGCTCGCCTGAGCCGGTCAGGCGAGCGTTTCGCTGGCCGCCCGCCGGCCGCTCCTGACGGCGCCTTCGAGCGTTGCCGGGTAGTCGGTCCAGGTGTAGTCGCCGGCTAGGATGAGGCGCGGGTCGGCGGTGATATGGGACGGTCGCGCCTGTTGCGGGAGGCAGGAAAAAGTCGCCCGTTTTTCGCGGATGACGCGCCGCCAGTCGGCCGCTCCGAGGCCCAACGCGCTTTCGATTTCCCCTGCCAGCGCCTCGTCGGACAGGGCTTCCCAGTCGCCGTGGCCGCTGATCGCGCAGCCGAACAGGCCGTTGCCGCGGTCGATTGCCCAGGCGCCGGTGGCGCCGCCGAGGTGCAGGAGCGGGAAGGGCAGCGCGCTTGTTGGCGCAAATTGCAGGTAGACCGTGGCAATCGGTTCGTAAGCGAAGCGGGCATCGATTTCCGGGAGTAGCGCTTGTAGGTGCTGTGGCGCGACGGCGACGACGACCGCGTCGAAGGTTTCGCCATCGATGCAGGCATCGGACACGCTGCGCACCCGCTGGCCGAAGCGCAGCGTCGCGCCGTTTGCCGTGAGCCAGCGGCAGGCCGGTTCCGGCAGCAGTTCGCCGAAGGGTACGCGCGGCAGCAGAAGGTCGGTGTCGGCGCGGCGCGGGCTGCCCAGGCTGTCGCGCAGGACGTTCGCAAACAATTGCGCCGACGCGCGTTCGGCCGGGGTGTTGAGCGCGGCCAGGCAGAGCGGCTCCCACAGCTTTTTACGCAGGACGCCGGTCTGGCCGGCGGCGTCGAGCCAGTCGGCGACGCTTTCGTCGCGCGTCAGGCGAAAGCCGCGCCATTTGACGCGCTGCATCCAGAGGGCGGTTTTCAGCTTTTCCGGCAGGTTGACCGTGGCCGCCGTGAGCAGCCCCCAGGCGACGTTGAACGGCGCCGGCCAGCGCGGTAGCGCCAGGCGGAAACCGTCGCGGTCGACGACCTGCAATGGGCGGCGCTCGAACAGCGCGTCCGGATCGGCGCCGACGCTGCGCATCAGCGCCAGCGTTTCACGGTAGGCGCCAAGCAGCAGGTGCTGGCCGTTGTCGAGCGTGCGCCCGTCGATATTGACCGAACGGCCGCGCCCACCGGCGACGCGACCGGCTTCGTAGAGGGTGACGGCGGCGCCGCGTCGGGTCAGGTCGACGGCGGCGGCAAGGCCAGCCCAGCCGGCGCCGACGACGGCGACCTTCACCCGCTCAGCCCTTGATCCAGGTCTTCGCCGCCAGCCACAGCTTGCGCGTCGCCGGCAGCGAAATGCGCTGGTGCAGCACCTGGAAGTTCTCGCCGCGGATTTCCTCGAGCAGGGTGCGGTAGATCGCCGCCATGATCAGGCCGGGGCGCTGGTTCTTGCGGTCGATGGCCGGCAGTAGCGCGAATGCCTGTTCGTAGTAGCGCTGGGCGCGCTCGTACTGGAACTGCATCAGCGCCGTGAAGTTGTCCGAATACTTGCCGTTGAGGATGTCGGCGGCGGGGACGTTGAACTGCTTGAGTTCATCCATCGGCAGGTAGATGCGGCCGCGCCGCGCGTCCTCGCCGACGTCGCGGATGATGTTGGTGAGCTGGAAGGCCATGCCCAGGTCGTGCGCGTACTTCTGCGTCTGCCGGTCCTGGTAGCCGAAGATCTCGGCGGCGAGCAGGCCGACGACGCTGGCGACGCGGTAGCAGTAGAGCGACAGCCCCTTGAAGTCGAGATAGCGCGACTGCTGCAGGTCCATCTCCATGCCGTCAATGATTTCCAGCAACTGCTCGCTCGGCAGGTTGATACCGGGGGCGACCGCCTGCAGCGCCAAGCCGACCGGGTGGGTGGCCTGTTTCTCGGCGATGCGCTGCACCTCCATCCGCCACCAGACCAGCTTGGTCGAGGCGAGCGAGAGGTCGGAGCATTCGTCGACGACGTCGTCGACCTCGCGGCAGAAGGCGTACAGCGCCATGATCGCCTGGCGGCGTTCAGGCGGCAGGAAGAGGAAGCTGTAATAGAAGGAGGAGCCGCTCTTGGCGCACTTCTCCTGGCAGTATTGGTCGGGGCTCATGGGCTCACATTCTAATGGAACGGGCGAGCAGCACGAACCAGTCGGCCTTGCCCAGCTTGGGCCGGTGGCGGAAGACGTCGCCGCGCACGCGTGCTATGCGCTCCAGGATGCGCAGGCCACCCTGCACGGTGAGGCGGATTTCCCAGCCGATCCGCCCGGGCAGCGCATGGACCAGCGGCGCGCCGCGCAGCATCAGGGTGCGCGCCCGGTCGACCTGGAAAGCGACCAGTTTTTCCCAAGCCTCGCCGCAACGGCCGGCGGCGATGTCGTCCTCGCTGACGCCGAAGCGCTGCATCTCGATCTGCGGCAGGTAAATCCGGTCCTTCTGCCAGTCGATGGCGATGTCCTGCCAGAAGTTGATCAACTGCAGCGCGGTGCAGATGCAGTCGGACTGCATCAGTTGCGTGTCGCCGGTACGCTTGAACAAGGCCAGCACCAGCCGGCCGACCGGGTTGGCCGAGCGCCGGCAGTAATCGATCAGCTCCGGATAGTCGGCGTAGCGTGTCTTGACCACGTCCTGGGCGAAGGCGTCGAGCAGGTCGCGGAACAACTGGATCGGCAGGGCGTGGGCGGCGACGACTTCGGCCAGGTCGACGAACAGCGCTGTCTGCGGCGGCGTGCCGGCGGCGATGCGGTCGAGTTCGGCCTGATAGGCGGCCAGCTCGGCCAGGCGCTGTTCCGGCGTCGCCTCGCCCTCGTCCGCAATGTCGTCGGCGCTGCGCGCGAAGCGGTAGATCACCTCGATCGGCCGGCGCAGCGGCGCCGGCACGAGGAAGGAAGCGACCGGGAAGTTTTCGTAGTGATCGACGGGCATGGGGCGGCAAGTATAGGGGGCGGGGCGACTAAGTGCTAGAATGCGGCCCGCCTGCCCAGGTGGCGAAATTGGTAGACGCACCAGATTTAGGTTCTGGCGCCGCAAGGCGTGGGGGTTCGAGTCCCTTCCTGGGCACCATGTTTCATGCGCCGGTCGCACTTCGTGCGCGCCGGATGCTGGTAGTCAAAGATGATCGTACGCCCGCGTCTCCATTGGTTTCCCCTGCTTTTCGTCTGGCGCGGTTCGGTTCTGCCGCAGATTGCCGGGCGCCTGTTGCTGATTTTCGCGGTCTCCGTCAGCAGTGTCCTCGGGCGCGACTGGTGGATGCAGCATTACCCCGATTCGGCACTGAGCATCCCGCCGTTTACGCTGATGGGGATCGCCCTGGCGATCTTCCTGGGGTTCCGCAATTCGGTCAGCTACGAGCGCTTCTGGGAGGCGCGCAAACAGTGGGGCTTGCTGCTGATCGTCGCCCGCAACCTGGTCATCAAGCTGTGCGCGCTGCTCCTGGGGAGCGAGCATGAAGCGCTGCGCCACGAGCTGACGCGGGCCATCGCCGCCTTTGCCTTCGCCCTCAAGCACCAGTTGCGCGGCAGCGATCCGGCAGCCGACCTGGGCGAACGGCTGTCGCCCGAGTTACGCGACGCGGCGCTGGCCGGCCGTTTCCCGGCGCAACTGATTCTGGCCGCGCTGGCCCGGCGCCTGGCAGCGCTGCGCCGCGACGGTGCGCTGGCCGAGATGGAGTGGCTGGCGCTCGCTGGCGACCTTGATCGCCTGGGCGAGGTGGCCGGTGCCGGCGAGCGCATCGCCAATACGCCGATTCCCTACACCTACCGCGTCCTGTTGAATCGGACCATCGTCATCTACTGTCTGTTGCTGCCGGTCGGTCTGACCACCACGCTGGGCTGGGTGACGCCGCTGATCGCGACCTTTGTCGCCTATACCTTCCTGGCGCTGGAAACGGTCGGCGAGCAACTGGAGGAGCCTTTCGGCACCGAAGCCAACGATCTGGCGCTCGACGCCCTATGCCACACCATCGAAACCACGACCTGCGAATTGGCGGGACTGGCGCCTCTGAGCCAGGCGCCGGCGGTCAGGGGCTTCGTGCTGACCTGAGTCTTACTGCGGCAAGCCGAGTATTTCGGCAAAAAACTGCGCCGCCGGCAAGCGGAATCCGGCCGCCTGCGGGTGTCCGCCACCCCCGTAGCGACGGGCGATCTCACCGACATTGAACGGCGCCTGCGAACGTAGCGAGACTTTCACCTGGCCGTCCGCCACCAATTGCCAGGTCAGGCCGAAGCTGCCGCTTCGCTCGGCCAGGCGATGCCCCAGTTCGGACGCGAAGAGGGCGCCGGCATTGACCGCGAGGCCGTCGATGGCTCGCCAGTGCCCGCTGTCGTCGGCAACAATCGGCATGGCGTGCCGGCGTGCCTGCACGGCGTCAACCGGTTCGCCGCGCAAATGAGCGGGCATGCTCAGTGTCGGGTCGGCGAGGCGGGCGACTTCGTTCTGATAGAACTGCTCGACCGCCGCGCCGCGGTCAAGGAAGGCAAGGTAAGCGGGGGTTTGCGGCGAAGCCAGTTCGTCGGCCAGGCGTTCCCAGGCCGCGAAAGCAAACGGCTGCAGGCGCAGCGCCCGGCAGAAGTTCCGCGTACCGGGCAGGGCGAAGCGCCACAGGTCGAGATCCTCGACATGGCGCAGCAGCAGCGGTGGCGGCAAGGCGCCGTGAAAATGCTGCCAGGCGAGCACCGCACCCGCGCGGTCGAGGGCGAAAATCACGGTCAAGGGGCGCTGCGGGTCGCGGAAAATTTCGCGGCCGTCGTCCTGGTCTTGCAAACGCCCGCGCCACTCGCCGTGGGCGGTGGCGTGATGGTCGAGCTGGGTGAGCGAACGTGCCTGTTCCGCCATGGCTTCCAGTTCGGTGGGAGCGAATGAGAAATCGAGGATATATACGTCGCGCCCGGCAATCTCGTCGGCGGTAAGGTGCTCGCCGTGGTGCAGCGGGCGGTAGAGCGCTGCGTCGCCGAACACGCGCCATGCGCTCCAGGCGGCGCCGAAGCCGTCCAGACAATCGGCATGGTAGGCGATGAGAGGTGTGGCCATCTCAGTAATGCGGCGGGATTTCGTCGCGCAGGCTGCGCCCTTCCTGCGGTTGGGCGTTGTTGACCTGTTCGCGCAGGTTGCGCAGCTCGGCGGCGAGCAGTTCGATCTGTCGCTGCTGTTGGTAGACGACCTTGTTCAATTCCTCGATCTGGTCTTCATTGAAGCTGATCTTGATTTCCAGTTCGGTGATCCGGGATTCCATGCGATGTTCCATCATTCTTTAAGGGGGAGGGGCTGGCGCCATTGCGCAGCGAGCGGCGGTGTTCGTGCAGCAGGGGCAGAGTAGCGCCGATCAATGTCAGAACGCAGAGTCCGAAAACAATCCAGCCGGTGTTCATGGTGTCGAGGGTGAGGTCGCTGACCTGTGCATGTTACTGTGGATCGAAAATCTCCGGGCGAAATGTTGACATATCCCGTGGGGTGTCTATAATGCGCGCTTCTCCAGGCGGTTAGCTCAGTTGGTTAGAGCGCCACGTTGACATCGTGGAGGTCGTTGGTTCGATTCCAATACCGCCTACCAAATACCTGACGGAGCTGTTTTGATCACTTTCCGAACTTGCACTGCAGTTCAGAAACTCTAATCGAGTCGGCTTCGTTCATTCAAAAAAAGTGCGGCTCAGACCGCACTTTTTTTTCGTCCAGAGAATCCTGTCATGCCTGAAATCAAACTTCCCGATGGTTCCATTCGCTCTTTCGCGCAGCCGGTGACGATTGCCGAGGTCGCGGCCAGCATCGGTGCCGGGCTTGCCCGCGCCGCACTGGCTGGCAAGGTTGACGGCAGTTTGGTCGATACCTCTTTCCTGATCGAGCGCGATGCCGAGTTGGCAATCATCACCGAGCGCGATGCCGAGGGGCTGGAGCTGATCCGTCACTCGACGGCGCATCTGCTGGCCTATGCGGTCAAGGAGTTGTTCCCGGAAGCGCAGGTGACCATTGGTCCGGTCATCGAAAACGGCTTCTACTACGACTTTGCCTACAAGCGCCCGTTTACCCCGGAAGATCTGGTGGCGATCGAGAAGCGCATGGGTGAACTGGCCAAAAAAGACGTTCCGGTGACCCGTGAAGTCTGGGCGCGCGACGATGCGGTCAAGTTTTTCCTCGATCTCGGCGAAAAGTACAAGGCCGAACTGATTGAGGCAATTCCGGCCGATCAGCAGGTTTCGCTCTACCGTGAAGGCGAGTTCGTTGACCTCTGTCGCGGCCCGCACGTGCCGTCGACCGGCAAGCTCAAGGTCTTCAAGCTGATGAAGGTGGCCGGCGCCTACTGGCGCGGCGATCATCGCAACGAGCAGTTGCAGCGCATCTACGGAACGGCCTGGGCGAAAAAAGAAGATCTCGATGCCTACCTGCACATGCTGGAAGAGGCAGAGAAGCGCGACCACCGCCGTCTGGGCAAGCAATACGACCTTTTCCACATGCAGGACGAGGCGCCGGGTCTGGTCTTCTGGCACCCGAAGGGCTGGGCGATCTGGCAGGAAATCGAGCAATACATGCGCGCCGTCTATCGCAACAACGGCTACCAGGAGGTCCGCTGCCCGCAGATCCTCGATAAGTCCCTGTGGGAAAAATCGGGGCACTGGGAGCATTACAAGGACAACATGTTCACGACCTCGTCGGAAAACCGCGATTACGCGGTCAAGCCGATGAACTGCCCGGGGCATGTGCAGGTGTTCAACTCCGACTTGCGTTCCTATCGCGAACTGCCGCTGCGCTACGGCGAATTCGGCTCTTGCCATCGTAACGAACCGACCGGTGCCCTGCATGGCCTGATGCGTGTGCGCGGTTTCGTTCAGGATGACGGACACATCTTCTGCACCGAAGATCAGATCGAGTCCGAAGTGACCGCCTTCAATGCGCTGGTCAAGAAGGTCTATGGCGATTTCGGCTTCAACGACGTCGCCGTCAAGTTGGCGCTGCGTCCGGATAGCCGGGTCGGCTCCGACGCGGTCTGGGACAAGGCTGAGGATGCGCTGCGCCAGGGCTTGCGCGCTTCCGGGCTGGAGTGGACCGAATTGCCGGGGGAGGGCGCTTTTTACGGCCCGAAGATCGAATTCCATATCAAGGATGCGATTGGTCGTTCCTGGCAGTGTGGCACGATGCAGGTGGACTTCTCGATGCCTGGCCGACTCGGTGCCGAATACGTCGCTGGCAACGACGAGCGCCGGGTGCCGGTGATGTTGCACCGGGCGATTCTCGGTTCGCTCGAACGTTTCATCGGCATCCTGATCGAAAATTATGCCGGCGCGCTGCCGCTGTGGCTTGCGCCAGTGCAAGCCGCAGTGCTCAATATTTCGGAAAAGCAGGCTGATTACGCTGCCGAAATTGCGCAAAAGCTCCATCAGGCCGGCTTCCGCGCTGAGGCGGATTTGCGCAACGAGAAAATTACCTATAAAATCCGCGAACATAGCTTGAACCGGCTGCCTTATCAGCTTGTCGTCGGCGACAAGGAAAAGGAAGCCGGGCTGGTGGCCGTGCGTACACGCGGCGGTCAGGATCTCGGTCAAATGACGGTCGAGGCTCTGATCGAGCGACTCCAAGGGGAAGTCGCGGCGCGGAGTGGCACGGCTTAATTATTGATATTTCGGGGGTTTTACCATCGCTCAGAACAAGGCCCATCGTTTAAACGATGAGATTACGGTGCCGGAGATTCGTCTCCAGGGTTTGGAAGGTGAACAGCTAGGGATCGTCAGCATCCGCTCCGCGCTGCAGATGGCCGAAGAGGCTGGCGTGGACTTGGTCGAGATCGCGCCGACGGCGAAACCGCCGGTCTGCCGCATCATGGATTACGGCAAGTTCAAGTACCAGGAACAGAAGCGCGCCCACGAAGCCAAGCTGAAGCAGAAGCAGGTGCAGGTCAAGGAAATCAAACTGCGCCCGGGTACCGACGAAAACGATTACCAGATCAAGCTCAGGAACATGACGCGTTTCCTGGAAGAGGGCGATAAGGTCAAGGTGACCTTGCGCTTCCGGGGCCGCGAAATGGCGCACCAGGAATTTGGCATGCGCCAGCTGGAACGGATCAAGGCAGACGTCGACGCCATCGGTGCGGTCGAGCAGATGCCGAAGATGGAAGGGCGGCAGATGATCATGATCATCGCGCCGGCCAAGAAGAAGTAAGTGCAGTAACAGGCAGTTATTAGTGCTTTCGGGTAGTGCAAGCGTTCCCGCCGGGAACCACCTGACGGCATGACATTAAGGAGCATCAAAATGCCCAAGATGAAGACCAAGAGCAGCGCCAAGAAGCGCTTTTCGGTCCGCGCTGGTGGTTCCATCAAGCGTGGTCAGGCCTTCAAGCGTCACATCCTGACGAAGAAGACCACCAAAGTTAAGCGTCACCTCCGCGGTGCCGCAGCGGTGAACGAGCGTGATGTCGCATCCGTTCGCGCCATGATGCCCTACGCGTAAGGAGATAGCACATGTCCCGAGTCAAACGTGGTGTAACCGCCCGCGCCCGCCACAAGAAGGTCCTGGCCCAGGCCAAGGGCTATCGCGGTCGTCGCAAGAACGTCTATCGCATCGCCAAGCAGGCGGTGATGAAGGCCGGTCAGTACCAGTACCGTGACCGTCGTCAGCGCAAGCGTCAGTTCCGTTCGCTGTGGATCGCCCGTATCAATGCCGCCGCTCGCGAGCTGGGCATGAAGTACAGCACCTTCATGAACGGTCTGAAGAAGGCCAACATCGAAGTCGACCGCAAGGTCCTGGCCGATCTGGCCGTCTTCGATCAGCCGGCTTTTGCAGCCCTGGCTGCGCAAGCCAAGGCCAAGCTCGGCGCCTGAGCTTAAGCTCTTGAGAAAAAAGGAGGCGCAAGCCTCCTTTTTTGTTTCCTCACGGTGTAATCGTTGGTAGAAGTCCATGGACAACCTCAAACAGATCGTTAGCGAAGCGAAGGCCGCCTTCGCCACCATTTCCGACCCGGATGCCCTGGAGCAGGTCAAGGCTCGTTTCCTTGGCAAGAGCGGGCGGATTACCGAGCTTCTGAAAGAGCTGGGCAAGTTGCCGCCCGAGGTCAAGAAGACCGCCGGTGCCGCGATCAACGTCGCCAAGACTGCCGTCGAGACGGCGCTCAACGAACGCCGTGAAGCAATTCGCAAGGCCGCGCTCAGCGCCCGCTTGGCCGAGGAAGCGCTCGACGTCACCTTGCCCGGCCGTAGCGAGTCGCGCGGTGGCTTGCACCCGGTGACGCGCACGCTCGAGCGAATCGAATCGCTGTTTGCCTCGATCGGTTTCGAAGTCGCCGACGGTCCGGAGATCGAAGAAGATTTCTTCAACTTCACCGCCTTGAACACGCCCGAGGATCACCCGGCGCGTTCGATGCACGACACTTTCTATCTGCAGAACCCGGACGGCTCGCTGGCCGACAAGGTGTTGCTGCGCACGCATACCAGTCCGATCCAGGCGCGCTACATGCAGGCGCACGTCGCCCGTTACGGCGAGCTGGAAACCATGCCGGAAATCCGCATCATCGCGCCGGGCCGCGTCTATCGCGTCGATTCCGATGCGACGCACTCGCCGATGTTCCATCAGGTCGAAGGCCTGTGGGTCGGCGAGAACGTTTCCTTCGCCGATCTCAAGGGCGTCATTGCCGATTTCCTCAAGAGTTTCTTCGAGACCGACGACCTGACCGTGCGTTTCCGTCCGTCCTTCTTCCCGTTCACCGAACCGTCGGCGGAAATCGACGTCGCCTTCATGAGCGGCGCGCTGAAGGGCCGCTGGCTGGAAATCGCCGGTTGCGGCATGGTCCATCCGAACGTCCTGCGCCACGCCGGCATCGACCCGGAAAAGTACACCGGTTTTGCCTTCGGCTTCGGGCCGGACCGGCTGACCATGCTGCGCTACGGCGTCAATGACCTGCGTCTGTTCTTCGAAGGCGATCTGCGCTTCCTGCGCCAGTTCGCCTGATCCCCTTTTTCGGAATACGTCCATGAAATTCTCCGAATCCTGGTTGCGTACCTTCGTCGATCCGGCGCTGTCGAGCGACGAGCTTTCCCATCTGCTGACCATGGCCGGCCTCGAGGTCGAGGACCTGTCGCCGGTTGCGCCAGCCTTCGATCAGGTGGTCGTGGCCCGGGTGCTCGAAGTCGTCAAGCATCCCGATGCTGATCGCCTCAACGTCTGCCAGGTGGATATCGGTAGCGCTACGCCGCAGCAGATCGTTTGCGGGGCGCCCAATGTTGCCGCCGGTCTCAAGGTGCCGTGCGCGCTGCCCGGCGCCGAGCTGCCCGGCGATTTCCGCATCAAGGTGGCCAAGGTGCGCGGCGTCGAATCCTCAGGCATGCTCTGCTCGGCCAGGGAACTCGGCATCGTCGAGGATGCTTCCGGCCTGCTCGTCCTGCCCGCCGATGCACCAGTCGGCCAGTCGATCCGCCAGTACCTCGATCTCGACGAACAGGTTTTCGAGATCAAGCTGACGCCCAATCGTGCCGACTGCCTGTCCTTGCTCGGCGTGGCGCGCGAGGTCGGTGCCATCACCGGCGCCGCGACGACGCTGCCGCAAGTGGCCGAGGTGTCGTCCACTATCGCCGACACGCGCGCCATCGTGCTCGACGCCCCGGCTGCCTGCCCGCTCTACTGCGGTCGCATCGTCAAGGACGTCGACGCCAAGGCGCCGACGCCGGAATGGATGAAGCGCCGCCTGGAACGCAGCGGCATCCGCTCGATTTCCGTGTTGGTCGACATCACGAACTACGTCATGCTCGAACTCGGCCAGCCGCTGCACGCCTTCGACAACACCCATCTCGAAGGTGCGGTGCATGCCCGCATGGCGCTGCCGGAAGAAAAGCTGCTCCTGCTCAACGAGCAGACCATTGCCGTCGACGCCGACATACTGATGATCGCCGACGACGCCAAGCCGCTCGCCATGGCTGGCATCATGGGCGGCGAGGAGAGCGGCATCACGCTGGAAACGAGCGAGCTCTTCCTGGAATCCGCCTTCTTCATCCCGGAAGCCATCGCCGGTCGTGCCCGTCGCTACGGTTTCGCGTCGGACGCTTCGCACCGCTTCGAGCGCGGTGTCGATTTCGGCGGTACGCGCCGCGCCATCGAGCGTGCCACGCAACTGATCCTCGACATCTGCGGCGGTCAGGCTGGTCCGGTGGTCGAAGCCAAGGCCGAACTGCCCGCCCGCCCGCCGGTGCGCTTGCGCACCGCGCGCGCCGAAAAGGTGCTTGGCCTGCCGCTTGGTGCCGAGCGCATCGCCGCCCTGTTCAAGGGGCTGGCCCTGAGTTTCACGCAACAGGGCGATGAATTCCTCGTTACGCCGCCGTCCTGGCGCTTCGACATGGAAATCGAAGAAGACCTGATCGAGGAAATCGCTCGTCTCTACGGTTACGACAACATTCCGTCGCCGGCGCCGCGCGCGCGCATGGCCATGCTGCGCCAGCCGGAAGCCCTTCGTCCTGCGGCGCGTATCCGGCAGATGCTCGCCGACCGCGGCTACCAGGAGGTGGTCAATTTCGCCTTCGTCGAGGCCGCCTGGGAAGCCGACTTCGCTGGCAAGCGAGGCGAAGCCGAACTGATCCGCCTGGCCAATCCGATTGCCAGCCAGATGGCGGTCATGCGTTCGACCCTGATCGGCGGCCTGGTGGCCAATCTGGTGACCAACCTCAAACGCAAGCAGACCCGTGTTCGCCTGTTCGAAGTCGGTCGCACCTTCCATCGCGATGCCGCCGCCCAACCGGTCGCCGGTTATCGGCAGCCCTGGCGTCTCTCCGGCCTCGCTTTCGGCGGTGCCTTGCCTGAGGGGTGGGCAAGTGGCGCGCGCAAGGTCGATTTCTTCGACGTCAAGGGCGACCTTGAAGCACTGCTGGCGCCCGCCGCGCTGCGTTTTGAACGGCTCGATCACCCGGCGCTGCATCCCGGTCGTGCTGCCCGTATTCTGATTGATGGTCGCGAAATCGGCTGTCTGGGCGAGTTGCATCCGGAGTGGGTGCAGAAATACGAATTGACGGCAGCACCGGTGCTCTTCGAACTCGAATTCGACGTTCTGAAGACGGCAAGCGTGCCGGCTTATGCCGAGGTTTCCAAGTTCCCGGCCGTGGTCCGCGATCTGGCGGTTGTCGTCGATCGGGAGCTGGCGTTACAGGCCTTGATCGACGGGGTGAAAAAGGATCTTCCGGCCCTGATTACCGACCTCCAGTTGTTCGATGTGTACGCCGGAAAGGGTGTCCCGGAAAACAAGAAAAGTCTTGCGTTACGGATAGTTATGCAAGATACTCAACGCACTTTGCAAGATTCGGACGTTGATGCAGCGATGCAGAAACTGATCGCAAGTCTGGAGCAGAACTTTGCTGCCCAACTGCGAGCTTGAGTAAGAATAGATAACGATGACGCTGACCAAAGCCGAACTCGCAGACCTGCTTTTCGAGAAAGTGGGTCTCAACAAGCGCGAGGCCAAAGACATGGTCGAGGCCTTTTTCGAAGAAATCCGCAATGCTCTGGAAACCGGTGACGGGGTCAAGCTCTCCGGCTTCGGCAATTTCCAGTTGCGCGACAAGCCGCAGCGTCCCGGACGCAATCCGAAGACCGGGGAAGAAATTCCGATCACCGCGCGGCGAGTCGTTACCTTCCATGCCAGCCAGAAGCTGAAGTCCGATGTTGAAGAAGCTTTCGATGGAGTTACCGCCTAAGATGTCAGGCAAGGACGAACTACCGCCGATTCCAGCAAAACGCTATTTCACCATCGGTGAAGTCAGCGAACTTTGCGGCGTCAAGCCACATGTGCTGCGCTATTGGGAGCAGGAGTTCAATCAACTCAAGCCGGTCAAGCGGCGGGGAAATCGACGCTATTACCAGCATCACGAAGTCCTTTTGGTTCGACGCATCCGGGAGTTGCTTTATAACCAGGGGTTTACGATAAGTGGTGCGCGTAATCGCCTGGATGAGGGGGCGCCGGTCGAGTTGGTTGAAACGACTGAAAATCAAACCTCGGCAAGCTCCGCAAGCAGTTTGCGCGGAGAATTGCAGGCAATTATCGCCATGTTGGCTGTTTGAATTAACGATATTGCGGTATAATGCTCAGCTTGTCGGGGCGTAGCGCAGCCTGGTAGCGCACTTGCATGGGGTGCAAGGGGTCGCGAGTTCGAATCCCGCCGCCCCGACCATGAGATTCAATGAAAAAGGCCACTTTGAGTGGCCTTTTTCATTTTTGCCTTGCAATTGGTGAATTTGTCCTGGTTCTGCGGGTTTGTCCAGAACGGGTTCCAACGCCAGGTTCGGGAAAAATGAATGTCATTCGATCGGAATCGATCTAAGATATCGACCGACTCCCGTTATTTTTCCCAAGACTTGACCATCCCATACCGATATCTGCTACCCATTCGGAGCACCGGGCAGCACGTTCCCCTGTTTTTGGTGCATAGCGTGGCAGGTGAGCTGACCTGGCTGCAACACCTTGCTCAGGCGCTAAGCCCGGAGCAAGCGCTTTACGGATTCGGCGCGCCGGGCCTCAATGCTGAAGGCCCATTCTTCTTCCGCTTGGAGAGCATGGCGGCAGCCTATTTGCGTGATTTGCGCCAAGTACAGCCCCAGGGGCCCTATCGACTCGGCGGTTATTCAATGGGTGGGGTTGTCGCCTTTGAAATGGCCCATCAGTTGCAGCGAGCCGATGAGCAGGTCGACCTGCTCATCATGTTGGATGCTTTTGCTCCCACGCGCGAGCGCTTTTCCGATATTGCAACTTGGAGTCGTAATGGTCTGCTGATGCAGGTCGTCACCAACCTGCTGGCATTGCAGTGGCAAGCTGAAATGCTGCTACCAGCCGATGCGTTCGGCAAAGTGCCGTTCAGCGAGCACAGCGAATTTGCCGCCCGTCATTTGCTGGCGCATTGCAAAGCTCCACATGGATTTCGTCCGCTGCAGTCCTATTTGCGCCGTTGCCAGACGATGATGCGCGTACATGCCCAGTTGCTCGCTGACTACCAGGCGCACACTCTGCTACAGCCAGTCAGAACCCTGCTCTATCGAAATACGCGTGGACTGATTGCCCGGCAGTCTGCTCTGCATTTGCCGTCGTTGCCCGACGCTCAGCGCGACCCGCCCCATGCTTGGGAGGCATTGCTTGGTAGTTCGCCGGTCGCCATCGACGTGGATGAAGAGCATTTCATGTTCGGTCGCGAACCGGTCATGGCTTTTATCGCCCGCTCACTAAATGGATACCTGAAGATCTAGGCGGTTTGGAGGTACCACTGTGCGTTCCTTCTCGCGCCCAGAAGCTCCGCGGCTCACCGATCAGATGGCAGTTGAATCGGGGGCGGGATTCTTGGTTGGCGCTTGGCTAATTCAAGCGCATTTTTTGAGAAATTTCAGGCCGCCGGAATTGAACCAAACTTCCGTTGCCTGCATTGGTGTTAGTTGATATAGTCTGCCGCGATAATCCCTGTCTACTGGAGGAAATATGTCTGATCAGTTCCCCGCTCAAAGTGATGATGTCGTAGTTGATGCGAATGGCTTGAACGAGAACGCTTCCTGTCAGTCAGGCGATGAGAACTATGCAATCGAGGTAAGGTTCGCCAAGGCTTCGGAAATCGTCAAGCGCAACATGCTCTGGGCCACTGGCGCCGGTGTCTTGCCGATACCAATGCTTGAGCTGGTGGCGATTACCACGGTAGAACTCAAACTGGTCAAGGAACTGGCTGACCTTTACGGTGCAGGTTACCGCAAGGATCTGGCGAAGGCCGCGGTGCTCTCCCTGATCGGTAGTCTGGGTAGCGTGACATTGGGCAAGATGATCGCCATGAGTAGTCTGCGGGCGATTCCCGTTTTTGGTCATGCGGTGGCGGTAGCCTCGGTGCCAGCCTTGTCGGCAGCTGTTACTTACGCCATTGGCAAGGTATTCGTGGCCCATTTCGAGGCTGGTGGCTCTCTTCTCGACTTTGATTCCGTCAAGGTGCGCGAGTATTTTCGCAGTGAATTCGCCAACGGTATCAGAGTGGCGAAGGCAACGATCGCCCCCGGTTCCGAAAAGAGCGGTGCGGCAGCCTGATCGCCGATATTTCGACATAGATCGCCAAGCAGGGAGGGGGCAGTGTTCTGGATTGCATATTTTCTGCTGTGCGTGATTGCCGCCTACCAGGGGAAAACCTCCCGGCTTGGGTTTTGGGGGGTGCTGGTGGCTGGTGTGTTCCTGACCCCGGTCGTCTCCCTCATGTTGGTTATCCTTTTCGGGCGAGCTTCCGCGGCAAAGTGAGTCTGCTTGATTTTTCGCAGCATGACGGCCAGCGATCTTCCTTCTTGTACTGGGTTTTGCCATGATCAAGGCCGATCACGCGTTGGAACCCGAAGAGCTGGTTTCCGAGTCCGAGCTTGTCGAGGGGGATAGTCCGCGACATCCACACGGCTACCGTTTTGGCTTGACGCTCTCCCTGCTCATTGCCGCCTTCATTCTGGTTGTATTTTGGCGGGAAATCTTGGTTTCCAAGTACCCGGGAGAGCAGGGCGTGTACTGGTCACGTTTTTTTGGGGGCACCTCCGATATCGTTCTCGGTGAGGGGACGCATCTCAAGTTTCCTTGGGATGAGATTTTCATCTATAGCACCCGGGTGATGATGAGCACTCGGAAAACCATCCTGTTGACCAAGGATGGGATGGCTATCGATCTCGAATGGGCGGTGCGTTATCGGGTTGACCCGACGCGCTTACCGGAGCTGCATCGAACCCTGGGACCTGGTTACGCCGATCGAGTCGTTGTTCCTGAAGTGATTTCTGCCTTGCGTCAGGTGATTGGTGGCTATTCGGCCGATCAGATTTACGCCAAGGCTGAAGTTGATCTGATTGAAGAGATCGAAGACCGGGTCAAATCAAGGATCGAGATGTTTCACCCGATCCTCTTCGAAACCGTTCTTCTGTTGCGCCTTGACTTGCCTGGTGAAATGCAAAAAGGCATCGTCGAGAAATTGCTCTACGAACAGCGCCTGCTTTCCTACAATTTTCGTGTCAGGGCTGAAGAGCAGGAGAAAAAGCGTAAGCTGATCGAGGCTGAGGGTATTCGGGATTTTGAAGAAACCAGCAAGATTTCGATGTTGAAATGGCGAGGTATTGACGCCACCATGGAATTGGCCAAGTCTCAAAATGCCAAGATCATCATGATGGGGACGGGGCAGAACAGTTTGCCGCTGCTGTTAAATGGGGATGGAGCGGCGCCACTTGCTGCGCCGCAGAAGACACCGCCCGCCGGGAAAGCTCAATAGTCGATTTGGCCAGAGTCGGTGTTTTTTTCTGATTGCTTGCGAAGGTCTAACGTGATGTCTTACCTACTCCGTATTTATGCTCTGGTCGGCCTTTCCCTGTTTTGGGGGCAAGCGTTTTCCGGCGAACTCAAGATTGTTTTCTTCCAATACACGCCGCCCTATGTTTTCGAAAATGGTCAGGGGATCGTGGTCGATATCGTTCGTGCTGCCCTGGAACCAGCCGGTTACCAGATCACCCCGGTCTATCTTCCGATGGGGAAGGGGGCCGATCTATTTGCCAAGAAACGGGTGGATGGGACGACCATCATTCGTGAGGACTCGCACCTCGTAACCAATTATTCAGACACCTTCATGCTGTATCCGAACCGGGCGTTTGCCCTGAAAGATCGCAGACTTTCAATTAAAAGCGTCGATGATCTGAAGGATAAAAGCGTCGTTGCCTTTCAGAATGCACATAAGTACCTGGGCGATGGTTTTTCCCGTGTGGCAAATGAAAACCGGCATTATCAGGAGTTTTCCAATCAGGAGAAACAGGTCCTGATGCTGCTGCAGGGGCAGATCGATGTGGCCGTGATGGACGAGAACATTTTTCGTTTTTACCGGGAAAAGCTGATCTCGGAAGGTAAAGTGGATCGCTCGGTCGAGGTGGATGTATTTCCACTTTTTCCGCTCACTTCCTTCAAGGCAGCCTTCATCGATGCCAAAGTGCGTGACGCCTTCAATCGCGGTCTGGCTGCCTTGCGCTCCAGCGGGCGCGATAAAGCCATACATCGCAAGTACATTGAAGAATACTTTTCCGGCAAGTGATGATGGCCACAACTGAGCATCCCTTGATCGAGGGCTGCGCCTGCGCCGGTGTCCGGAAGGGGGGCGCCGCTCATTCATCATTTGCCATGGCGCTCTGCAGCAATCTATAGCATCCCCGGGAAATTCATGAACCAAGTCACGCGCTCACCGCTGTTGACCGTTTTGTTGAACAAGGTGACCGCGTGCCGGGTAGCCGTCGCCGGCAGATTTATGCCGCACAGCTTCCGGTTGGTCCTGGGCTTGCTCATCGTGACTTTCCTGTTTGTCGTCATGTGGCGTGAGATCTTTGTGTCCAAACACGCAGGGGAGCAGGGGGTTTATTGGTCCCGTTTCTTCGGTGGCACTTTGGATTTGAAGCTTGGCGAGGGAACGCATCTGAAATTTCCCTGGGACAGAATATTCATCTACAGCACCCGGGTTCAGGAAAGCCATGGGACGACCGAATTATTGACCATCGATGGCATGCCCGTTCGTGTTGGCTGGTCGGTGCGTTACCACGTTGATCCAGAACGTTTACCGGAACTTCATCGCAATCTGGGGCCGCAATATGCCGATAAGGTAGTGGTGCCGGAGGTGGTTTCATCGTTGCGAAAAGTCCTCGGTCGCTATTCTGCTGACCAAATTTATGCCAAGGACGAGCTTTCGCTAGTCAGCGAAATCGATAAACAGGTCAAGGAAAGGGTTGAGCTATTTCATCCTATTCTGTTCGAGGTCATTCTATTGCTGCGACTTGAATTGCCTGAGGAAATGTCCAGGGGAATCGTCGAAAAGCAGCTCTACGAGCAGCAGTTGTTATCGTACAGTTTCCGTTTGCAGGGCGAGGAAGAGGAAAAAAAACGCAAGTTGATCGAAGCTCAGGGAATCAAGGATTTCGAGCGGGTCGCCAGGATGTCGATTCTGAAATGGCGGGGCATCGAAGCGACGGAGGAATTGGCCAAATCACCCAATACGAAAATGATTTTCGTGGGGGGGGGGCAGAATGGGTTGCCTTTATTGCTGAATCTGGAGTCGGCAGGCGCTGCGGTTCCTGAGGCGCCATCCTCTTCGCCCTCAATGAAATCCATAAAATAGTCGTCATCAATCCACCAAGGTCCAGAGTGCCAGCCGCAACTCGCGTGTCGCTCCGGCCAATGCTGCAAAGTAGCCGGGGTCTGTCGGAATATCTGCCAGGCACCAGTCCTGGAGAGATCCCCGATCCGGGTTCATTGCCAGTATGGCTGGCGAGTGGTTCGGCAAAAAGCTGACGCCAAGGCCGGGGAAGTCGAGTGCGAGACCATGGCCCATCGCCTTGGAAAGCGCTTCCTTTCGCGTCCAGGCGCGGTAGAAGGCCCCTGTCTTTGCTTCTTCAGGCAGACACAACCATTCTCCCAAGTCCTGCTGCGAAAAAATCATGCGGGCGATTCCGCTGGCATCATGTGGCGTCCGCTGACATTCGATGTCGACGCCGACTTCAAAATTGCGCGCAATGGCAATCAAGCCGCGTTCGCCGGAGTGGCTGATATTGAAGTGCAAGTTGGCGCCAGGCTCCTGCAGCGACGGCTTGCCAAATTGGTTCTGCTTGAACTGAAAGTTGGCGGGAGGCTGGGCCAGATAGGCGCCGAGCAACAGGCGCAAGACACTGCGGCAGATGATGAACTGCTGTCGTGGCGGCTGGCGAAGGAAGGCCGCCGCCCGTTGTTTTTCCGCCGCCGACAGTATCTGCTCGAGCTGCTGTTGCCGTTCTTGAGACTGGGATAGGGCGAATGACCAGACATGGCATTCCCCGGCAAGCAATGGGGGGGCGTTTTGCCCGATTTTTTCCCAGGCGAGCGTGCTCTGATGCAGGACGGAGACAATTTCGGAAGTTTGGGGCGTGTTCATCGGAAGGGCATTGCAAGCATGCGGGCAGTGGAGGCAACGAGAGGTGAGCGACTTTACCTCGATGGCCGGAAATTCATGAGATCGTTTCCACTTGTCCCTGAAATGTTTTCCGGATTTCCTGGCTGGCAGCAGTGATTTGGGATTGCCTGGCGTTTCATCGAACTGTATGAATTTGGCGTGCCAAGTCATTTATACTCTGACCGGAATTCGAGTGGCGTTCGGTTCCTCGGTTCTGGTCGGGTTCCCAATATAAGAAGGACATAAACTGAACATCCTGCGTTTGCTTCAGACGGGTCGGCCGGGAGGGCTGACAGGGGCGCTCTATGTAACCTGCCTGGCCGGTTTGGCTAATGCCGCATTGATCGGCCTGATCAATACGGCAGCCGAGGAGGCCGCTCTTGGCGAGGGCGTCGGGGCGCGCCTGCTGATTCTTTACGTGCTTGCTTTTGCCATCTATACCCTGACCAACCGTGCTTCCTTGCGCCGGGCCAACGATTTCATGCAGCAGCGGCTGGGGGAGTTGCGTCTACGTCTGGCCGACAAGATCCGGCGTTCCGAGTTGCGGACTTTGGAGGGGCTGGGACGAGGGCAGTTATATGCCATTGTCGCTCAGGAAACCAATCATCTTTCGCAGAATTTTCCCTTGCTGGTTTCTGCCTCGCAAAGCTTGTTCTTGCTGGTTTTCTGCCTGTTTTATATCGCCACGCTGTCAATGATTTCATTCGTTGTCGTCAGTTTGGTAACGGCAATGTCCCTGCTTTTTTTCTATACCCGGCGCGAGGCATTGAATCGGGCGATGACTTCAGTGCACGCCCAGGAGGGGGCGATGCTCGAATCGCTGACCCATTTCACCGAAGGCTTCCAGGAAATCCGGCTCAATGGGAGCAAGAACGAGGCATTGTTTGCCCGTTATACCCAGATCGTCGATGAACTGCGGCATTTGGTGGTCGGTATCGGCGGCAAGTGGGTGGTCCTCCTGTTGTTCAGCAACGCCTTCCTGTATGGCTTGCTCGGGGTGGTGATCTTCGTGCTGCCCGGCTTTTTTGCCGGGTATACGGATGTCATCTACAAGATTGCCGCTGCCGCGATTTTCTGCGTCGGTCCGGTGACCGCGCTGACTTCGGCGGCGCCGCTGTTTTCGCGGGCCAGCATCGGGCTCGGTCATGCTTTCCGGCTGGAGGAAATGCTGGATAACAGCATTGTTCGCCAGCCCCGCCAGCAAGCCGGTTTGCCATCGCGCTTCAGCGGCTTCAAGCGCATCGACTTCGCCGGCATCGGCTTTGCCTACCGTGATGCCGATGGCGCGGCGAGTTTTTGCACTGGCCCCTGGGATCTGCAACTGCAGCGGGGGGAACTGCTTTTTCTACTCGGCGGTAACGGCAGCGGAAAATCGACGGCGCTGAAGCTGATGTGCGGGCTGTATCCGGTCGATAGCGGCCGCATTCTGGTTGACGGGACGCCAGTCGAACCCTCGGCCATGCAGGCTTACCGCGAACTGTTTGCCTGTGTTTTTCCCGATTTTCACCTGTTCGACCGTCTGCATGGCATGGAGCACGTCGCTCCCGAGCAGGTGCTGGCCTTGATCGAACGGATGGAATTGAGCGACAAGGTCGCTTACGAGGCGGGACGTTTTTCCACCCAGGATCTGTCCACCGGCCAGCGCAAGCGTCTGGCGATGATCGTCGCCCTGCTTGAGGACCGGGAAATTTATTTTTTCGACGAGTGGGCTGCCGATCAGGATGCATACTTCCGCACCGCCTTCTATACCGAGATCCTGCCGGAGCTGAAACAACGTGGCAAAACGGTTGTCGTGGTCACCCATGACGACCGTTTCTGGCACATGTGCGACCGTAGTGTCAGTCTTGACCTGGGCCGGGTGATGCCGACGGATCTCGGGGCAGGGGCGGCCTAGCATGGTCTTGGTCGAGTTCATCAAACGTGCCAGCCATCGGGATTTGCGCCGCATGGCGCTGATGACCACGGTAGCCGGCTTCGCCAATGCCTTTCTGGTTGTCGTCGTCAATCAGGTGGCCGGCTTGGTGGCCGACGGCGAACGTCCGGGAATCTGGTTGTGGGTCGCCTTCGTCCTGGCATTCGCTCTTTATTACCTGTGTGACAAGCGCTCGCTGCTACTCTCCAACGGCATCATCGAAGGCTTGTTGCGTGACTTGCGCTTGAGTGTCGTGGCCAAGTTGCGGCGTACCGAACTGCCGACCATCGACAAGCTGGGGCGCGGCCATCTGTACACCATGGTGTCGCAGGAAACGAATCATCTGTCGGTGACCTTTCCGCTCTTGATCGAGAGTTTTCAGCAGGCCGTCCTGATGAGTGTTTCGCTGATCTATCTCGGCTATCTATCGCTGCCTGCCCTGGGGGTGTTCGGTGTTGCCGTGATGCTGGGGATTTTCGGCTACTTGCGGATCAACGAGAATTTCCGTCAAACCTTGAAGCGCTTGTCCGGGCGCCAGGCCCAGATGCTCGACGCCATCGTCGACATCATCGACGGCAGCAAGGAGTTGCGCCTCAACAACCGGCGCAGCAATGCGGTCTTTCTGGCCTATCGCCAGATATCCCAGGCCGGGCAGGCGCTGCTGACCCGTTCCGGCGAGCACTGGGCGGAGATGATCCTGCTCGGCGGTTTTGTCGTCTATTTCATGCTTGGGGTTGTCGGTTTCATTTTCCCGATGTTCATCGAGCACCACAACACCATCGTTTTCCAACTGGTGCCAACCCTGTTGTTCTGCATGGGGCCGCTGACCAGAATCGTCGCTCAGTCGCCGATGTTCGTGCGGGCCGATGTCGGCTTGAACGCCATTTTCGCGATCGAGCAGCAGCTTGATGCCGGACCGACCATCGAGCCGTGCCGGGCGCAGGCTCTGGTTTCCCAATACCGCGACTTTCAGCGCATTGTTTACCGCGATTTGTCTTTCAGTTATCGCGACAAGGCCGGGCAGCCGGTGTTTACCGCCGGTCCCCTGGACATGACCATCAATCAGGGGGAAATCCTTTTCCTGGTGGGAGGCAATGGCAGCGGAAAATCCACCACGCTACGCCTGATGACCGCGCTCTACCCGGCTGATCGGGGCGACATCCTGGTCGATGGCGTGGCCCTGCAAGGCGAGGCGATAGGCGGTTTCCGCGAACTGTTTTCAGCCATCTTTGCCGATTTCCATCTCTTCGACCGGCTCTATGGTCTGGAACAGGTCGATGTCGGGGAAGTCGAGCGGCTGATCGGGGAAATGGGACTGGCCGGCAAGGTGCGCTACGTCGATGGCCGTTTTTCCGACCTCAACCTGTCGACCGGCCAGCGCAAGCGTCTGGCGCTCATCGCGGCACTGCTCGAAGACCGGCCGATTTACATCTTCGATGAATGGTCGGCCGAACAGGACATTCATTTCCGCCGTTACTTCTATACCCGCATCCTGCCCGAACTGAAGGCGAGGGGGAAAACCGTGGTTGCGGTGACCCACGATGATCGTTTCTGGCACCTGGCGGATCGCGTCATCAAGCTCGATCTCGGCCGGGTGGAATGGGAACGCCAGGGCCGTGACCTGGAGGAAAGATCATGAAGGCCTTCATGTTCCCCGGTCAGGGCGCCCAGCGCATCGGCATGGGGGCCGAACTGTTCGGCGCCTACCCGGCACTGTTGCGCAGCGCCGATGCGGTTCTCGGTTATTCGCTGGCCGAGCTTTGTCTGAATGGCCCGATCGAACGCCTGACCCAGACCGAATTCACCCAGCCGGCGCTGTTCGTGGTCAATGCGCTGGGCTATCTGCAGCGTACTGCCGACGGGACTCGACCGGATTTCCTGCTCGGTCATAGCGTCGCCGAATATGTCGCGCTGTTCGCGGCCGGCGTGCTCGATTTCGAAAGCGCATTGCGCCTGGTCAATAAACGCGGCCAATTGATGAGCGAGGCCAGCGGCGGCGGCATGGCAGCGGTGCTTGGCCTCAGTGAGGCGCAGGTACAGGCGGTCCTGGCGCAGCATGGGATCGCCGATGTCTATGCCGCCAACGTCAATACGCCCTTGCAGATCGTGCTTTCCGGACGGCGGGCGGCGGTGGTCGAGGCCGAGCCGCTGTTCATGGCCGCCGGGGCAGGTTTCTACAAAGTCCTGCAGGTCAGCGGGGCTTTTCACACCCCGTTCATGGCAGCGGCCCAGGCGGAATTTCGCGAATTTGTCCGCGACGTCGATTTCGCGGCGCCGCAGATTCCGGTGATTGCCAATGTCAGCGGTCGCCCGCATGACCCGGCCCGGATCCGCGAGGCCATGGTCGAGCAGATCACGGCGCCGGTCCGCTGGGCGGCGAGTCTGCGCTACCTGCTCGGCAAGGGCCTGGAGATCAACGATTTCGAGGAAATCGGACCGGCCGGCGTTGCGGTGGTCAAACCGATGGTACGCCGCACCCTGAGCGAGGGTGGGCCGTTGTCTGTCGATGATACGCAGGACAGGGACGCACCGTCACTGATCGGCGCAGCCCTCGCGCCGGCTTCGCCCGACATCCCGGCGGTCTCGGCGGAAACGCCATTTACCGCTGCCTCACTGGGTTCCGCCGCTTTCTGCGAACGTTTCAATCTGAAATATGCCTACCTGGCCGGTGGCATGTACCGCGGCATTTCCTCGGTCGAGATGGTGGTGGCATTGGCCCGCAGCGGCCTGCTCGGTTTCTTTGGCGTCGGTGGCCTGCCCTTGCGCGACATCGAGGATGCCATCGTCCGTATCCAGGAAAGTATCCCGCCCGGCGCGCCCTATGGCGTCAATTTCATCGCCCACACCCATTACCCGGCGCTCGAGGATCAGTTGGCCGAGCTCTTGCTGATCCATGGCGTGCGCACCATCGAGGCCTCGGCCTTCATGGAGGTGACGCCGGCGCTCGTGCGCTATCGCGCCAAGGGCCTGGTGGACGAGGGCGATGGCCGGGTGGTGGCGCGCAACCGGATCATTGCCAAGGTTTCCCGGCCCGATGTCGGCGCCCTGTTCTTCGCGCCGGCCCCAGCGCGTCTGGTCGACAAATTGCTGCTCAGCGGCGCCATCACTCCCGAGGAAGCCGCCTTGCTGGGGCGGGTGCCGATGGCCGATGCGCTTTGTGTCGAGGCGGATTCGGGCGGGCATACCGACCAGGGCATGCCGTTTACGCTGATTCCGGCCGTTCTGCGGGTGCGCGATGCGCTGCAGCCGAATTATCCGGCTCATCCCCTGCACGTTGGCGCCGCCGGCGGCATCGGTACGCCGGAAGCAGCGGCGGCGGCTTTCGTCATGGGAGTCGATTTCATCCTGACCGGTTCGATCAACCAATGTACCGTCGAGGCAGGGACCAGCGAGGTGGTCAAGGATCTGCTGCAGGACATGCAGGTCTACGACACCGATTACGCGCCCTCCGGCGAAATGTTTGAAATGGGCTCCCAGGTCCAGGTGCTGAAGAAGGGAATTTTCTTTCCCGCCCGCGCCAACAAGCTGGTCGCCCTCTATCGGCAGCACGAGTCGATTGACGAACTCGATGCCAGGACCCGCCAGCAGCTCGAAGAGCGCTATTTCCAGCGCAGCCTGGAAGCGGTCTTCGAAGAATGGCGGGCGGAGGCGCCCGCCGCCGAGCTGGAGCGCGCCGAACGCAGCCCGAAGCACCGGATGGCGATCATCTTCCGCCGTTACTTCCGCGACGCCAGTCGCTGGGCGCTGACCGGCGATCTCGCCCACAAGGTCGATTTCCAGATTCATTGCGGCCCGGCGCTCGGCGCCTTCAATCAATGGGTGGCCGGCGGCGAACTGGCCTCCTGGCGGGCGCGTCATGTCGATCGTCTGGCCAAGCACCTGATGAGCGAGACGGCCGCCCTGTTGCGTCGCCGTTTCGCCCTGCTGCAGGCGCCCGGGCGGTGAAGACATGAGCCTTGCGGTCGCTCGGGAAGCCATCGCCATTATCGGCGTCGGGCTACGCTTGCCGGGCGCCGGATCGCTTGACGAATTCTGGTCGCATCTGGCGGCCGGCCGCTCGCTGATCAGCGAAGTGCCGGCCCGGCGCTGGGATAAGGCGGCACTGCGCGGCAATCCGGCCCAGGGCAACAAGACGAGCAGCATCTGGGGCGGTTTCGTCGAGGACGCCGATTGCTTCGATGCCGCCTTCTTCAATATCTCGCCGCGCGAAGCCGCCTGGATGGACCCGCAGCAACGCTTCGCCCTCGAACTCGCCTGGCAGGCGATCGAGGATGGCGGCTACCGAGCCAGTGCCCTGGCCGGTTCCCGGACCGGCGTCTATATGGGCGTCTGCCACTGGGATTACGCCGAGTTGCTGGAAAAGCACCTGGCCCAGGTCGATGCCTATACGCCGACCGGGATTGCCTTCTCGATCATCGCCAACCGGGTTTCCCATTTTTTCGACCTGCGCGGTCCGAGCATCGCCAATGACACGGCCTGCGCCGCTTCGCTGACCTCCGTCTACGAGGCGGTACGTGCGTTGCAGAGCGGCGAATGCGAGCTGGCCCTGGCCGGCGGGGTGAACCTGATCTGGTCGCCCAACCATTTCGTCGCCTTCTCGAAAAACGGCATGTTGTCGCGCAGCGGTCAGAGCCAGGCCTTCGACGAGGGAGCGGACGGCTATGTGCGCGGCGAGGGCGGCGCCATGCTGCTGCTCAAGCCCCTGGCGCAAGCCCAGGCCGATGGCGATCCGATTCACGGCGTCATTCGCGGTATCGGCGTCAATCACGGCGGGCGGACCAACTCCCTGACCGTGACCAATCCGCAGGCCCAGGCCGAACTGATTGCCGGGGTGATCCGCGAAGCCGGCGTGGCGCCGGACAGCATCAGTTATATCGAAGCCCACGGCACGGGAACGCCGCTCGGCGATCCGATCGAAATCGCCGGTCTCAAGCAGGCCTTCGCCGAGCTTTACCGCGAAGCGGGCCGGGCGCCGATCGCCGCCAGTTGTGGCATCGGCTCGGTGAAAACCAATATCGGCCATCTTGAAGGGGCCGCCGGCGTCGCCGGCCTGGTCAAGGTGATCGCCGCCCTGGGCCATCAGGCCTTGCCGGCCAATGCCAATTTTGCCCGGTTGAATTCGCTGATCGATCTGGCCGGCAGTCCCTTCCACATCCAGAGCACGCTGAGGGCCTGGCCACAGCAGGCGGCGCAGCCCCGCCGGGCCGGGATCAGCGCTTTCGGTTTCGGCGGCAGCAACGCCCATGTCCTGCTCGAAGAAGCGCCGCCGCTTCCCGCATCCGGCGAGTTCGACGGTCCCTTCTGGCTGCCACTGTCGGCCCGCGACGAGTCGCGCCTGCTGGCCAATGTGGCGGCCTTGGCCGATTTTGTCGCCGCCCATGACGTCCGTCTGGCCGATCTCGCCTGGACCTTGCAAAGTGCCCGCGAGGCGATGGCTTGTCGCCTGCTGTTGCGGGTCGATGATCGCGCCGATCTGGTCGCCGCGCTGGCCGCTTGCCTCGCGGGCATCGGTGACCCCAGGGTCTGGCGCGCCACGGCAAGGACTGAAGACGCCGCCGAGTCCCCGGCTGAGCCGCTAGCCGAACAGTGGTTGGCCGGTGCCGCGGTGGATTGGCGCTCGCTCTACGCGGCGGCCTTGCCCCGGCGCATCCACGCGCCGAGCTATGTCTTTGCCCGCGAGCGGCACTGGATGGATCTCTCGCTCGGCGCCAAGGATCCGGAACCCTTCATGCATCCGCTGGTGCAGCGCAATGTCTCGCAACTGGGCCGCCAGGCCTATCAGGCGAGTTTCACCGGCAGCGAGTTTTTCTGGGCCGGTCATCGGGTCGGCGGCGTGCAGATCCTGCCTGGCGTGGCCTGTCTCGAAATGGCGCGCGCCGCCTGGGCCCTGGCCACGGGCCGGGAAGGCGAAAGCGCCTGTTGTCTGCATATCGACAATCTGGTCTGGAGCCGGCCGTTGCCGGCTGGCGAATCGCCCGTGATAGTGGGCATCCGTCTGCAGCCGCCGGCATCGGCCCCCGAGCAACTGGCTTTTGCCATCGAAAACCAGGGCGGCTCGGGCATCAATGCCCAGGGCCATATCGAGCCGGCGACCTCGGGCGCAAGCGAGATTCTCGATCTCACCGACTGGCGGGAGCGGGCAAGCCGCCGCCTGGCGCCCGAGGCGCTTTACGCCCGTCTGCAGGCCACCGGCATGCAGCACGGGCCCAACTTCCATACTGTCACCGGCATTTACCGTGGTGCCGGCTATCTGCTGGTCAGCCTCAAATTGCCGCGCCTGTTGCGCGCCAGTCTGGGCAGTTTCCTGCTGCATCCGCTTCTGCTCGATGGCGCCATCCAGGCCTGGATCGGGCTTGAGGAAGACGGCCAGGTCTTGGCCGGCGCGGCCGTGCCCTTTGCCTGTCGCCGGGTTGACGTGCGCGCGGCATGTACGGAATCGATGTGGGCTTTGCTCACCCCGATTCCCGGAAATGGCGACGGCAGCCTGCGCCGCTTCGACATTGCGCTCTGCGACGGCGCCGGCAAGGTCTGTCTGCGCTTTCATGAACTGGCGTTGCGCCTGATGTCGGCCCAAGCCGATGTTCCCGAACTGCTGCTGTCGACGCCACAGTGGGTCGCCTGCCCATTGCCGGCGGCGACACCGCGAGCGACCTGCCAGACGCGCTTGCTGCTGGCACCGTCCCTGGCCGGGCTGGCCGATCAACTCGCCGCCCTGAGTGCTCTGCCGGTCAGCGTGCTGCCGGCCCTGGACGATCCCGGCAAGGCTGCCCGGGTCTGGTTCGGCGTACTCCACGACGACTTGCAGGCGCGCCTGGCCGAACGCGGCAAGACCCGCCAGCAGTGGCTGCTGCTCCTGCCGGCCGGGACCGACGAATTGCCCGGCGCGGCCCTGGCCGCCCTGTTGCGCAGCATGGCCGCCGAGCAGCCGAAATTTTCCGGGGCGGTGCTCAGTATCGATGGGCCGCTCACCGCCGAACGCCTGGCCAGGATCGTCGGTGGCGAAGCCGGGCGCGCGGACAGCTTCAGCGAGCTGCGTTACGACGCCGCCGACCAGCGCAGCGTTTGCCGTCCGCAGGCCATCGCGCTAGCGGAAGAGCCTGGTCACCTGCCAGCCGCCGATGGCGTCGTCTGGATCAGCGGCGGGCAGGGCGGGCTCGGTCGGCATTTCGCGGCCTGGCTGGCGGCCCGCGGTGTGCGCCGGATTGTTGTTTCCGGCCGAAAGGCGGAAGCCGGGCCGGAACTGCCGGTCGGGGCGAGCGTCCATTATCGTCGCTGCGACGTCGCCGAGGCCGGACAGGTGGCGCAAACGGTGGACTGGATCGAGCGTGAAATCGGACCCTTGCGCGGCATCATTCATGCCGCCGGCGTCCTGCGTGACGCTTATGTGCTGCAGCAGCAGGCAGCGGATGTCGATGCGGTATTCGCGCCCAAGGTGGCGGGCCTGCTCAATATCGATGCGGCCACCCGGGATTGCCAACTCGATTTCTTCGTCGTCTGTTCTTCCATCGCCGCCACCTTCGGCAACCCCGGACAGAGCGGCTATGCCGCGGCCAATGCATTGATGGATGCCTGGGCCGCCAGGCGCCAGCGCCAGGTCGCGCTCGGTCAAGGCCACGGGCGGACGCTGGCCGTGGCCTGGCCGCTGTGGGCGGAAGGCGGAATGAGCGTCAACGCGGTGACGGGCGCGGCCCTGCAGCGCCGTTTCGGCAGCTTGCCCTTGCCTACGGATCTTGCCCTGGCGGCTTTCGGGCGCCTGCTCAATGCGCCGGCGCCGGCCCGGGTGACCCTGCAATACGGGCTACCGGCCCGCCTGCACCAGGTTCTTGCCGACTATGGCGCCGCTTTGCCGGAACCGGCGCCCGCGGCAAAGGCGCAGACCGCCGAGGGGCAGGATCGTCGGGTCCTTGCCCTGGAGTCGCTGCGCCCGCAGGTCATCGACTGGCTGAAAGACCTGTTGGGCGAACTGATCCAGATGGACCCGGCGCGCATCCGGGCCAATCGCCAACTGGCGGAGTACGGCCTGGATTCCATCGTGATCGTCGAAATGACCAACCGGATGGAGGCTTCCCTCGGTCCGCTGGCGAAAACCCTGTTTTTCGAATATGTCGATCTCGACGGCGTCGCCGGTCATTTGCTGGAAAGCCACGGTCCGGCGCTCAGCGCGCTGCTCGGCGGGCATGACGCGCCGGCCGGCACGATCGACGAAATCCCCGAAAGCGCCGCCGCCAGCCCGGTCGAATCCTCGGCGCTCGGCGAGCACGACGTCGCCATCGTCGGGCTTTCCCTGCATGTCGCCGGGGCCGACGACCAGGAAAGTTTCTGGCAGATGCTGGAGCAGGGCTTGCACGGCTTCCGGCGCTACCCGGCGGAACGCTGGAACCACGAGGCGCTGGTTCATCCGGAACGCGACGTGCTGGGCAAGACGGTGGTCCAGACCGGCGCCTTCATGAATGGCATCGATCTCTTCGATCCCCGCTATTTCCGCATTTCCCAGGCCGAAGCCGAACTGATGTCGCCCGAGGTCCGGCTTTTCCTGCAATCCTGCGTCGAGGCCTTCGAGGATGCCGGCTATTCGCGGGAAACCCTGCAGCGCGATTACGGCGGCGATGTCGCGGTGATCGTCGGTTCGATGACCAACGACTACAACCTGTACGGCTTCCAGAACATGCTGCAGCGGGGTTCGCTGGCCAGCGGCAGTTACACCGGCACGGTGCCGAACATGGTGTCGTATTACTACGGCTTCACCGGACCGTCGTATTTCCTCGACACCATGTGTTCGGCCGCCGCCACCTGCGTCCATGAAGCCGTGCACATGCTGCGCAGCGGGCGCAGCCGGATGGCGCTGGCCGGCGGCATCAGCCTGCTGCTCCACCCGCAGAAACTGATTGCCACCTCGCAGGAACATTTCACCAGCAAGAGCGCGGAAGTGATCCGGGGTTATGGCGTCGGCGCCGAAGGAACGATTCTCGGCGAAGGCGTCGGCGCCCTGGTCATGAAGCGGCTGGCCGATGCCGAGCGCGATGGCGACCACATCTATGGCGTGATCAAGGGCAGCGCCGTGAGCAATGCCGGGGTGCGCAACGGCTTCACCGTGCCGAATCCCCGCCAGCAGGCGGTGGCCATCGAAAAGGCCCTGCAGGACAGCGGTATCGAGCCGGCCAGCATCGGCTACATCGAGGGCCATGGTTCCGGCACGGCGCTCGGCGACCCGATCGAGGTCAAGGCCCTGAGCGAGGCCTATGGCCCTTACTTCAGCCAGCCCCAGGTCTGCCCGCTCGGTACCGTCAAGTCGAACGTCGCCCATCTGCTCGGTGCCGCCGCCTTGCCAGGCATCGTCAAGGTGCTGTTGCAGATGCAGCACGGCAAACTGGTGCCGTCGCTGCACGCGGCGACCCTGAATCCCAACATCCCCTTCGCCCGGACGCCGTTCTACGTGCAGCGGGAATTGAGCGACTGGCCGCGCAAGAAGGATGCCGCCGGGCAGGAATGGCCACGACGGGCCGGGGTCACCTCGATTGGCGCGGGCGGCATGAACGCCCATATCATCCTCGAGGAATACCGGCCGGCGCCTTCGCCGGCGCGGGCCGGCGAAGCGGCCTTGTTCGTTTTCTCGGCGATGAATGTCGACCGGCTGCGGGCCGTGGTCGAGCGTTTCTGTGCCCATCTCGAAGCGCAGCCGGGCCTGCCGCTGGCCGATCTGGCGTGGACCCTGCAGGTCGGGCGCAACGAACTGCCCTGTCGCCTGGCACTGGTCGCCACCGACCAGGCGCAACTGCTGCAGCGCCTGCGCGCTTTCCTGACGGCCGAGGCGGGTGTCAGCGAGGCGCCCCTGTTCCATACGCCGAGCATTCTCGATTGCGACCCGCAGGTCGAGCCGGCGCAACTCGCACAAGCCCTGGCCCAGGCTCAGTTGGCGCAGTTGGCGGCGTGGTGGAGTCAGGGCGTCAGCATCGCCTGGCCGGCACTGTACGGCACCGAGCGGCCGCGTCGCCTGTCGCTGCCGGCCTATCCCTTCGAGAAACAGCGCTGCTGGTACCAGGAGTACCCGGATGCGCCGTCGGTCGTCCATCCGCTCGGCGCCGCCCGGAAACTGCATCCCTTCGTCGGCAGCAACCATTCCGACTTGCAGGGGCTGCGTTACCGGACGCCGATCTACCTCAACGAATTGCTCGATTACGTCTACACCGAGGCCCGCCAGCCCCGCTTGCTGCCGACCGCGGTGATCGAAATGATGGCGGCGGTGGCTCGTCTGGCCGGTTGCGCGCCGGGTTTTTGCCTGGTCAACCTGGAAGTCGGCGAGGCGGTCGATTGGTCGGCGGTAAGCACGCTATCGGCGACGCTCGTGGCGCCGGAAGAAGGAGGGCAAATCGAGCTGACGGTGGAACTGGCTTCCGGCCTCAGTCAGCCTTTTGCCGGTTGCCGCGTGCAGGCGCCGGGGGGCGCGCTTCCTGCCGGGCCCGGGCCGGAGGCGCTGCGGGTGGCCGGCGAGGCACTGAGCGGCGAACAGTTTTACGCGCAATTGGCTGCTTCCCAATGGCGCTTCTCGCCTTATCTCGAGGTCGTGGAAACGGTACGCCATCTGCCGCAGGGCGGGGTGCTCTGCCAGTTGCGCGAGCATCATCCGCAGCAGGACTGGTTCAAGCGCGAACTGCTGTTGCCGCCGCGCCTGCTCGGCGCCCTCTGGCAGGCCTTGCTGCTGTGCGAAACGTCGGCCAGCCGAGGGACGCTGGCGGGCCTCGGTCGGCTCCATCTGGCCGAGGGTGAGGCCAGCCAGTTGCTGTTGCGACCGGCGGCGCTGCCCGGCCAGTGGGATGCCTTCTTCCTCGATGCCGGCGGCCGGCTGGTGGCCGCCTTGCTCGGTCTGGCTTTGGCTTCGGCCAGCCGCCTGCAGCGGCGCCAGCCGGCGCAGGCGCCAGTCGGCCAGGCCATCGCCGCAGTCATGGTGCCGGCATCGCGCCGGACATTGGCGCTCGAGGCATCGGACACTATGGCGGCAGAGTCTGCTGCAGATTCGGCGAAAAACGCGGTGGCCAAGGCAGGCTATTGCCTCGATCTGCGGCAATTGGTCGGGCAACTGCTGAAATTCGGGATCGACGACATCAGCCCCCGTTCGCCTTTCTACGATCTGGGCTTCGACTCGATTTCGCTGACTCGCCTGGCCAATGAAATCAATGGCCGCTACGGCTGCAGCCTGACTCCGGCGATTTTCTACGAATGCGAGCATATCGAGGCCCTGGCCGGCTGGCTGGCCCTGCGCCTGCCGCCCTTGGACGAAGCCGGCGTCGCGCCTGGCGCGGCGTCCGCGCTTGCGGATTCGCCGTCGGCCGCTCCGGCATTCCGGCAATCGTTACCGGCCAGCCTCGCCGTTCCGGCGGTTTCGCCCAGCCAGCCGTCCGCCGGCATTGCCGTGATCGGTCTGGCGGCGCGCTTGCCGGGTTGCCGCGATGCGGCGGATTTCTTCGCGCATTTGCTGGCCGGCGACGACCTGGTCGGCGAGCTGCCGCTCGAACGCTA
Source organism: Azonexus sp. MM2026_4 (assembly GCF_055901855.1). Lineage (NCBI taxonomy): Bacteria > Pseudomonadati > Pseudomonadota > Betaproteobacteria > Rhodocyclales > Azonexaceae > Azonexus > Azonexus sp. MM2026_4. The sequence goes on from NZ_CM148380.1 coordinate 426,914, forward strand.
TCCCGCGGCTTATCGGCAACGCCTGCTGGCCGCCGGCTTCCCGCTGCAGGGCGGTTTCCTGCGCGATATCGACTGTTTCGATGCGGCCTTTTTCAAGACCTCGCCGCACGAGGCCGAGCGCATGGACCCGCAACAACGCCTGCTCCTGGAAACCGTCTGGCGGACCCTCGAAAACGCCGGTTACCGGCCTGACGAACTGCCGCCGGAAACCGGCGTTTTCGTCGGCGTCAGCGGTCGCGACTATGGCAGCCTGTTGCAGGCCCATGGGGTCGACAGCGACGGCTATGTGGCGACCGGCAACTCCCTGGCCATGGTCGCCAACCGGATATCCTGGCAGCTCGACCTGCATGGCCCGAGCGAGGCGATCGATACCGCCTGTTCCAGTTCGCTGGTCGCCCTGTTGCGTGCCGCCGAGGCCATCCGCAGCGGCCGTTGTCGTATGGCGCTGGTTGCCGGGGTCAATCTGGCGCTGGCCATCGAAGGCTACACCGGCCCCTGGCAGGCCGGCATGCTGAGCCCGAGCGGGCGCTGCAAGACCTTTTCCCGGGAGGCGGACGGCTATGTCCGGGGCGAGGGCGTCATCGCGTTGCTGCTCAAGGGACGCAGCGCAGCCGAAGCGGACGGTGACCGGATTCTCGGCCTGCTGGCCAGCGGCGCCGAGAATCACGGCGGTCATGCCGGTTCGCTGACTGCGCCCAACACCAAGGCCCAGGCCGCGCTGATCTGCCAGGCGATGGCCGGTATCCCGCCGGCTTCGATCGGTTACATCGAAGCCCATGGCACGGGCACCAGCCTCGGCGATCCCGTCGAAATCAACGGCCTGCGCCTGGCCTATGCCCAGCTCGAAGAGGGCGTTTCGACGCCGCATATCGGGCTGGGCTCGGTCAAATCGAATATCGGCCACCTCGAAGCCGCGGCCGGCCTGGCCGGCGTCCTCAAGGTGCTGCTTGCCCTGCGGGCCGAAACCTTGCCGCCCAGCCTGCATTGCGCCGAAATCAATCCCTATATCGAGTTGTCGGGAAGTCCCTTCTACCTGGTGCGCGAACGCCAGCCCTGGCCGTCGCCGGTCGACGCGCAGGGCCAGCGTCTGCCGCGGCGGGCCGGGGTCAGCAGCTTCGGTTTCGGCGGCAGCAATGCCCACGTCGTGCTCGAGGAATACGTCACCGGGACGCTCCCGCCGCGGCGTCAGCCCCTGGCGGCGCAAGATTTCGCGGCAACCCGTTATTGGTTGCCCATGGGGGCGGAGCCGGCCGCCGCCGCGCCTGACGAGACCGTGCTGCTGACGCCCGACTGGCAGGAAATACCCTTGCCGGTCGGCGCTGCCGCTTCGGCCGTCGCCCGGCGCCTGATCATGCCCTGCGAATTCGCGTTGCCGGAAGGCACCCCCGGCCTGATCGCCGTGCCACGCCTGAACGGCGATCTGGGAGAACGCTACCAGGCGCTGGCCAATCTGCTGCTGCAAACCCTGCAAGGCGAAATGCGGGCCGGCCTGGATGCTCCATTGCTGCTGCAATTGCTCGTGCCGGCCGACGACGAACGCAGTGTTCATGCCGGTCTGGGCGCCTTGCTGGCCAGCGCCTCGGCGGAAAATCCGCGCCTGGTCGGGCAGGTCGTCGCGCTGCCCGGCGCCATGGCGGCCAACGAAGTGCTGGCGCATCTGGCGGCCGAAGCCGGTCAGGCGCAGGCGTGCCAGGTTCGCTATCGGGCGGGCCGGCGAGAGGTCCGGGGATGGCGTGAGTTGCCGCCGGGCTTGGCGGGCCGCCGGGCTTGGCGGGCCGCTGGAGTCTATCTGATCAGCGGCGGCCTGGGCGCGCTCGGCCGGCTGCTGGCGGCCGAGATCGTCACCCAGGCACCGGGCGCGACTTTGATTCTGCTGGGCAGCGGGGGGCTCGATAGCGCCCGCCAACAGGCGCTGGATGATTTGCGCCAATCCGGCGCGGTCGTCGATTACCGGCAAGTCGAGATCAGCGATGGCGCGGCGGTCGCTGCCGTGGTGCAGGATATCCTGCACCAGCACGGGGCGCTGCACGGGGTCATCCACTGTGCCGGAATTCACCGTGACAGCGCCTTAATCCGCAAGACCCCGCAGGAACTGGCGGCCGTCCTGGCGCCCAAGGTGGCGGGAGTTCTCGCCCTGGACAGCGCTTGCCGGGGCCTGAGCCTCGACTGTTTTCTCCTTTATTCCTCGCTGGCCGGGGCGGTCGGTAATGCCGGCCAGACCGACTATGCGGCGGCCAACGGCTTTCTCGATGCCTTCGCCCACTGGCGCGGCGCCCCGGTGCAGGCCATCGACTGGCCGCTCTGGCGGGACGGCGGGATGCGCGTCAGTGCGGCCGGCGAGCAGGCCTTTTTCGAACGCATGGGGCAACGGCCGCTGACCACGGCGGCCGGCCTGGCGGCGCTCGACGCCTGCTGGCACAGCGGCTTGCCCGAAGTCGCCGTGGTGGCCGGGGATGGCCGGCGAATTCGGGCGTTTTTCGAGCAGGCTGCCGGGATCGCCGCTGGCGCCAGCGTGCCAACACCGCCGGCTCGGTTAGCGGAAGCCGGAAATCACGCCGCCGATCTCCTGCGGCATCGCGTAGGCGTGGCCCTTGGCGGCTTGCTCGGGCAGATCGCCGGTTTGTCGGCGGCGCAGATCCTGCTGGATGAGCCGCTGGAAAATTACGGCATCGACTCGCTCATGATCAACAAGCTCAACCAGGCCCTGGGCGAGCATTTCGGCAGCCTGTCGAAAACCCTGTTCTTCGAATACCGGACCCTGGCCCAGGTTGCCGCGCACCTTGCCGAACGGCACGACGCGGCTTGCCGGCGCTGGCTCGGGCTGAGCGAAGTCGACACCCTGGTAGAGGGTAGCCCAGCGCCGGCCAGCGTCCCCGTGGATACCGCCGTGGCCGGCCTCGGGCCGTCTGAACCCATCGCCGTGATCGGCATCAGCGGGGCTTATCCGGAAGCGCCGACCCTGACGCAATTCTGGGCCAACCTGGTGGCCGGGCGGGAGAGCATTGGCGAGATACCGGCCGAGCGCTGGGCGGTGGACGATTTTCACGATCCCGACCCGGACCGCGCAGTCGCCCGTGGCCTGAGCTATGCCCGGCGGGGCGGCTTCCTCGACGGCTTTGCCGATTTCGATCCGGCCTTTTTCCGCATCTCGGCACGCGAGGCGGCGGCCATGGACCCGCAGGAACGCCTGTTCCTGATGCAGGCCTGGGCGGCTTGCGAGGATGCCGGCTACACCCGGCACCGTTTCGCCAGCCAGCATGCGTCGAAGGTCGGTGTCTTCGTCGGTGTCAGCAAGACCGGTTACGAGTTGCATGGGGCCTGGGAAAGCGAGAACGGCGCCCGGGTCCGGCCGACGACATCCTTCGCCAGCGTCGCCAACCGGGTCTCCTATTGCCTGGACCTGAAGGGCCCCAGCCTGCCGGTCGATACCATGTGCTCCTCGTCCCTGACCGCCATTCACGAGGCCTGCGCCCATCTGCGCCGCGGCGAGTGCGAAGTGGCGCTGGCCGGCGGCGTCAATCTTTATCTGCACCCGGACAATTACGCCGCCCTGTGTGCCGCGCGCATGCTCAGCCCGGACGGCCATTGCCGCAGTTTCGGCGCGGCCGGCAAGGGTTTCGTGCCGGGCGAGGGGGTCGGTTGCCTGCTCTTGAAGCCGCTGTCGCGGGCGCTCGCCGACGGCGACCGCATCCATGGGCTGATTCGCGGCAGCGCCGTCAACCATGGCGGACGGACCGCCGGCTACACGGTGCCCGACCCGCTCGCCCAGGCTGCCGTGGTGCAGGCCGCGCTGCGCCAGGCCGGGGTCGACAGCCGGGCGATCAGCTATCTCGAGGCCCACGGCACGGGGACCGAACTGGGCGATCCGATCGAGTTCAACGGCCTGGTCCAGGCTTTCGGCGCCGGGCTGCCGGCCGGGCAGTGCGCGCTCGGTTCGGTGAAATCGGGGATCGGCCATCTCGAAGCCGCCGCCGGCATCGCCGGCCTGACCAAGGTGCTGCTGCAAATGCGGCATCGGCAGTTGGTGCCCAGCCTGCACGCCGAAACCATCAATCCCAATCTCGATTTCTCCGCGACGCCGTTCCGCCTGCAGCGCGAGCTTTCCGCCTGGCTGCCGCCGCTTGCCGGGGCGCCGCGGCTGGCCGGCGTCTCGTCCTTCGGGGCGGGCGGCGCCAACGCGCATCTGATCGTCGAGGAATGGCCGACACCGTCCTTCCCGCAGCCGGCCGAGCCGCTCGCAGCGGCCGCGTCGATGCCGCAGGCGATCATTCTTTCGGCCCGCGACGACGAGCGCCTGCGGGAAATCGCCCAGGGCCTGCACGATTTCCTGCTCGCCACCAGTCAAGCGCCGCAGGACCGGGCGTCGTCGGCGAGGCACGAGGTCCGGGGCCTGGTCGCTGAGATTCTCGCCGTCGATGCCAGCGAACTCGATGTCGATGAAGCGCTGGACGCCTACGGCTTCGAGCCGATCCACCGCCATGCCCTGTACCGGGCGCTGGAACAGCGTTTCAGGCAGCCCTTGAGCATCGCCGACTTTGCCGGCCTGGCGAGCATCGGCCAGATTGCCGAGGCGCTCGACGAGCCGGTGGCGGCCGGGATTCGCGCGCCAACCCCGGCCGCCGCGAGCGGGCTGGAGCTGGCCGATCTGGCCTGGACCCTGCAAATCGGTCGCGAGGCCATGGAGCAGCGTCTGGCGATCCCGGCCAGCAGTACGGCCGAATTGCTCGCCGCCCTGCAAGCCTGGCTGCAGGCCGGGCAGGGCGAAGCGGTGGCCGGTGTCTGCCGGGGATCGGCGAGTGCCCAGCGCGCCACCCTCGGCCTGCTGGCGGGCGAACCCGGTTTGCTCGAGATGATCGAACGCTGGCTGGCCACCGGCCAGATCGAACGCGTACTCGGCCTCTGGGTGCAGGGGCTGGATATCGACTGGCGACGTCTGCCGCGCTCGCGGCCAAGCCGCATCATCAGCGCGCCGACCTATCCTTTTGCCCGCCAGCGCTACTGGTTGCCGTCGCTGGACGAGGCCGGTTCCTCGCTGGTCCGCGCCCTGGCTGCCGAGCCGCCCGGCCGGGAAGCGCTGCAGCAGGCGCATGACGAACTCGAGCAACAGCTGGCCCGCCTGCTCGCCGCCTGTTTGCCGGGCATCGAGGTCGGCACCGACTGGCAGCGCTGGCAGTCGGCGCTCAATGCGCTGCTGGCCTCGCACGGCAAGCTTCCGGTTGGCGATGCCCCGGCCGCCTGGGCCGAATGGGCCGCCTATCAGGCGCGCGTCGCAACGACCGGCGGACCGCTCGCCCAGATTCGCCTGGTCGACACGGTGCTGCGCGCCTTGCCGGACATCCTCGCCAACCGTCAAGCCGCGACCAGCGTCATGTTCCCGGCCGGGCGCATGGAACGGGTCGAAGCGGTCTACAAACAGAATGCCGTCGCTGCCCGCTTCAACGCGACCCTGGCCCAGGCCGCGGCGGCTTTCGTCAGTCAGCGCCGCGCCGCCAAGGCGGGCAGCGGCCTGCGCCTCCTGGAAATCGGTGCCGGCACCGGCGCCACCAGCCAGGCCGTGCTGGCGGCCCTGGCGCCGTACCGGGAAGCGATTGCCGAATACCGTTACACCGACCTTTCGCGGGCCTTCCTGATTCATGGCGAGCGCCATTTCCGGGCGAGCCATCCGGAACTGCGCACCGCCCTGTTCGACGTCGAAAAACCGCTGGCCGGCCAGGATGTCGAGCCCGGCGCCTACGACCTGGTGATTGCCGCCAATGTCCTGCACGCGACCCGCGAGATGCGCCAGACCCTGGCCAACGTGCGCGACTTGCTGGCGCCCGGCGGCCTGTTGCTGGTCAATGAAACCAGTTGCGCGACCCTGTTCACCCATCTGACTTTCGGGCTGCTCGACGGCTGGTGGCGGTTTACCGATCCCGAATGGCGCATTTCCGGTTCGCCGGCCCTGACCCCGGCCAGTTGGCGGCGCCTGATTGAAACTGTCGGCCTGCGCTGGGTCGGCGGCAGCAGTGCGGCCGAGCACGCGCTCGGGCAGCAGGTGCTGGCGGCGGAACGGCCCGGCGCAGCATTTGCCCGGCCGGCGCCGGGCGCCAGCGAGCTGGCACCGTCAGCACCCCGGCAAGTAGCGGCGAGCCCGGCCGAGATCGGCGGCGAAGGCGCGGGTCGCTGGATTATCGAAGCCTTGGCGGCGACCCTCAATGTCGCACCCGGCAGCATCGATGCGACGCAGCCCTTTGCCGATTACGGCCTTGATTCGATTCTCGGCGCCGAGCTGGTCGACCGCCTGCGCCAGGGCCTCGGCGTGCGCCTGGCGCAAACCGATCTTTTCGATTACCCGAGCGTGCAGCAACTGGCCGCCTTTCTCGAGCGCCAGGGCGGCGCGGCACTGGCCGCCGCGCTGGTCGCTGATCGACGTTCGCTCAGTCCGCTCCCGCCGATTGCTGCCGCGCCGGCGCGGCTCGAACACTCGGCCCCGGTCAGCCGCGAGCCGATTGCCATCGTCGGCTTCAGCGGTCGTTTTGCCGCTTCCGACGACGCCCAGCAGTTGTGGCAACACCTGCTGGCCGGCGACGATCTGGTGCGCCCGGTCAGCCGTTTCGACCTGGCGGCGTTCTACCGCGATGCGGCGCCGGACAGTTGGTGCAATCACGGCAGTTTCATCGATGGTATCGAGCAGTTCGACGCCCGCTTCTTCAATATCTCCGGCCTCGAAGCCACCTACATGGACCCGCAGCAGCGCCTTTTCCTCGAAGAGGCCTGGCACACCCTGGAACATGCCGGGCATGCCGGGGCGGCGATCGAGGGGCGGCGCTGCGGCGTCTTCGTCGGCTGCGCCCATGGCGATTACCAGGAACTGTTCCAGGACCAGCCGCCGGGCCAGGCGTTCTGGGGCAATACCTGCTCGCTGATTCCGGCCCGCATTGCCTATCACCTCAATCTCAAAGGGCCGGCCATCGCTGTCGATACCGCCTGCTCGAGTTCGCTGGTGGCGGTGCACCTGGCCTGTCACAGCCTGTGGCAGGGCGACTCCGAAATGGCCCTGGCGGGCGGCGTCTTCATCCAGTCGTCGCCGCGTTTCTATCGCTACGCCAACCAGGCCCGGATGCTCTCGCCGAGCGGCCGTTGCGCCGCTTTCGGTGCCGATGCGGACGGCATTGTTCCCGGTGAGGCGGTCGGTGCCGTGCTGCTCCGTCCCTTGTCGCAGGCGCTGGCCGACGGCGACAGCATCCACGGCCTGATCGTGGCAACCGGCATCAACCAGGATGGGGCGACCAACGGCATTACGGCGCCCAGCGCCTTGTCGCAGGAACAATTGATCCGCGACGTCTACCGGCAATACGGCATCGATCCGAGCCGAATCGGCCTGGTCGAAGCCCACGGCACGGGCACCTCGCTCGGCGACCCGATCGAATTTGCCGCCCTGAGCCGGGTCTTCCAGAGCGCAAATCCGCCGCCTGGGCAGTGCGCCCTGGGCTCGATCAAATCCAATCTCGGCCACGCCACGACGGCGGCCGGGGTGGCCGGTCTGATCAAGGTCTTGCTCGCCCTGCAGCACGAGAAGATTCCGCCCACCCTGCATGCCGAGCCGGCCCATCCGGAACTGCCGCTGGCCGCCAGTCCCTTCTTCCTCAACCGCCAGCCGCAGCCCTGGCCGCTGGCGCCGGGCCGGCCCCGGCAAGCGGCGATCAGCGCCTTCGGCTTCGGCGGCACCAACGCCCACCTGGTGGTCGAGGAAGCACCGCTGCCTGCCGCCGTGCCGGATACCGCCCCGGCCTGGCTGCTGCCACTTTCCGCGCGTTCCGCCACGCAGTTGCGGCAACAGGCCGAGGCCTTATTGGCTTACCTGACGAGTGAGCCAAAGGCAGACTGCGCGGCCATCGCCTACACCCTCTGCGTCGGCCGTCGGCATTTCGCCCAGCGCCTGGTCGTGGTCGCCGCTGAGCCGGCCGAGCTGCAAACCCGTCTGGCCGGCTGGCTGGCTGGTCAGGCCGATTCCGGTGCGCTCGGCGGCGAGCGGGCCGGGGCACCGGGCGCCGCCGAACAGGCCGCGGCGCAGACGCTGGCGGCGCGCCTGGCCAACGCCCGGCAGGCGGCTGCGGCAAGTTACCGGACGCTCCTCGACGAACTGGGCCGGCTCTTCCTGGCCGGTTGCGACGAACTGCTGGTCGAACAATTCCCGAGCGGCCGCGGCCGGCGAGTCGCCTTGCCGACCTATCCTTTTGCCCGTCAGCGCTATTGGGTGACGCCGCCGGCCAGCAGCGAAACCTCAGTCGCCCCGCGCATCCCCGCGCCAGCCACCGCGGCGCCGGACGCCATCGACAGCCGGCGCCGCTCAATCCGCCTGGGCGACCCGGCCAGTCTGGCCTGCCGCGACGGCGCCACCTCCCGGCCGGCGGCGCGGGTGGTTCTGGCGCCCCTCGCCGGCACGCCCGCGCCTATTGCATCGCCCGCTCCTTCCGCTCTGCTTTGCCTGGGGACGGAGGACGGCGTGCGGCACTGGCGGATCATCGGTCCCTGGAATCAGGGTTTGCTCGGCGAACTGGCCGAAGCACTCGATGCCGCTGGCGCTGACCCGACGTTGCGCGTCGTCTTGTTGAGTGGCGACTGGCAGGCGCCGCTGACGATGACGGTGAGCGCCGCGCTGAGCGCGCCCTTGACTTGCCCCTTGCCGGTGGTTGCGGCGCTGTCCGCTGCCCAGGGTGTCGGGCTCGGGCTGGCGGCCCATGCCGATTTCCTCGTGCTCGCCGAAAACGCTCACTACGGTGCCGCGCCTCCCGTGGCGGCGGACCTGCTGCGCCGACGCTTCGGCCAGGCGGCGGCCGACCGGCTGGTGGGCGATGGCCGCGGCGCGAGCGGTCGCGAATTGAACGGCGGTCCGCTGCGGCTGGCCGCCGACCAAGTGCTGGCGGCGGCCCGGGAATTGGCGCAGCAACTCGCCGCCGCGCCGCGGCCGGCCCTGCTCGAACTGAAACGGCACATGCGCCAGGGGCCCCAGGCGCCAAGGGATTTGCCGCCAGCCGCGCCCTGGGAGCTCGATTTCACTGCCGCCAGTGCGGCCGAGTTGGCCGCGCCGCTCACGCCCGGGGCGGGGCAGCGCCTGGCCCTGAGCTCGCCGGTGATGCAACTCGACTTGTTCGCCGACGGCGTCGCCGTGCTGCAGATGCTGGAGCGCCAGGACAAGAACACCTTCACCCCGGCCTTCATGGCCGGCCTGCAGGAAGCCTTCAGCCTGATCGAGCGGACGCCGGCCTGCAAGGTCGTGGTGCTCACCGGTCATGCCGGCTATTTCGCCTGCGGCGGCACCCGCGACGGTCTGGAAAGCCTGCAGCGCGGCGACAGCCACTTTACCGATCAACGCATCTACAGCCTGCCTTTCGCCTGCCCGCTGCCGGTGATCGCCGCCATGCAGGGCCATGCCATCGGTGCCGGCTGGTCGCTCGGGATGTTCTGCGATGGCGCCGTGTATGCGGCCGACAGCGTCTATCACAGCAATTACCTGTGGTACGGCTTCACCCCGGGGGCCGGCGCGACACTGGTCTTTCCTCTGCGGCTGGGCGACGACCTGGGGCGCGAGGTGCTGTTCTCGGCGCGCCAGTACAAGGGCCGCGAGCTCGCCCAACGCCTGCCGACATTGCCGGTTTTTCCCGCCGCCGAAGTGCTGCCCCGGGCCCTGGCCGCGGCCCGCCGTCTGGCCCGCGCCAGCCGCGCCCAACTGCTGGCCGACAAGGCCGCCAGCACGGCCGCCTGGCGTGAGCTACTGGAAGCCGTTCTGGCAAGGGAACTGGCCATGCATGAAACCACCTTCATCGGCAATCCCCGCGTCCTCGAGCGGATTGCCAGCAGTTTTGGCGCAGTGCCGGGGGCCAGCGCGCCGCGACCAGCGCCCGAGGCGCCAGAGCATCGGGCGGCGATTCGGCAGCGGCTGGTGACGACGCTGGCCGAGGAATTGCTGATTGCCCCGGGCGAGATCGGCGATTCTGCCGGCTTCCTCGAACTGGGGCTCGATTCCATCCTGGCCCTGACCTGGATCCGCCGGCTCAACCGGGAACTGGGCATCGAACTGCCGGCGACCAGCGTCTACGCCCAGCCGACGGTCGGCAGCCTGCTCGAACGGGTGCTGAGCCTGTTGCCGACGCCGGCAAGCGAGGCGAATCCGCAGGCCGTCGTTGCGCCGCTGGTGGAGCCTGTTCCGCCGCCTGGCGCAGCGAGCATCGTCGAGCAACGGCAGGCGCTGCGCCAGATCATGGTGAGTACGCTGGCCGAAGAACTGCTGCTGCCGGCCAGCGAGATCCGTGACGCCAACGGTTTCCTCGAACTGGGTCTGGATTCCATCCTGGCCCTGACCTGGGTCCGCAAACTCAATCAGCAACTCGGCATCGCCTTGCCGGCGACCTGCGTATACGCCCAGCCGACGGTCGGCGCCTTGCTCGACGCGGTGTGCGCTTTGTTGCCGGCCACGCCGCCGGTCACTGCGCCGTCTGTTGAGCAAAGCGCGCCAGCGCCCGCCGCGGCGCCTGAAATTGCCGTAACCGCCCGGCCGGCAAATCAGGAGGCGATCGCCATCATCGGCGCCGCCGGGCGTTTCCCGATGGCCGGCGATCTGCCGGCGTTCTGGGAGAACATCGCCAACGGGCGCGATTGCATCAGTGAAATTCCGCCCAGCCGCTGGGATATCGCGCGCCATTACGACGCCGATCCGCAGGCGCCGGGCAAGAGCAACAGCAAGTGGATGGGGGCAATCGACGACATTGACTTGTTCGATGCCGCCTTCTTCAACATCACCGCCCGCGAAGCGGAGTTGATGGACCCGCAGCAACGCCTTTTCCTGCAACATGCCTGGCAGGCCATCGAGGATGCGGCGATCGATCCCCGGCGGCTGGCCGGCGTCCGTTGCGGCGTTTTCGTCGGCAGCGGCAATAGCGGCTATGGCGAGCTGATCAGCGAAACCAACGCCTATAGCCTGATCGGCAGCGCTTCTTCCATCCTGGCGGCGCGCATCGCCTACCTGCTCGATCTGCGCGGCCCCTGCATCGCCCTCGACACCGCCTGCTCGACTTCGCTGGTCGCCATCGCCGAAGCCTGCAACAGCCTGCTGCTGGGCAACAGCGACCTGGCGCTGGCGGGCGGCGCCTGCGTCATGCTCGGCGCGAAAATGCACATCGATACCAGCAAGGTCGGCATGCTGTCGCCGGACGGGCGTTGCTACAGCTTCGACCAGCGGGCCAACGGTTTCGTCCCCGGTGAAGGGGTCGGCGTCCTGCTGCTCAAGCGGCTGGCCGACGCCGAGCGCGACGGCGACCCGATCCGGGCGGTGATCCGCGGCTGGGGCATGAACCAGGACGGCCGCACCAATGGCATCACGGCGCCCAATCCAGTCGCCCAAGGCGAATTGCTGCAGGCCGTCTATCGCCGCTTCGCGATTGCGCCGGCCAGCATTGGCCTGGTCGAGACACACGGCACCGGCACGCCGCTCGGCGATCCGATCGAAATTGAAGGCCTGCGCGCCGGTTTCGCGCCCTTCGAAGCTGTCGGCCAGGTCGCCATCGGTTCGGTGAAAAGCAATGTCGGCCATCTGCTGGCGGCGGCCGGCGTGGCCGGGGCGATCAAGGCGATGCTGGCGCTCGAGCACGGCGAACTGCCGCCGAGCATCCATTTCCAGCAGCAGAACGAACACCTGGCGCTGGCCGGTTCGCCCTTCTACGTCAATACCGCCCGTCGCCCCTGGCCGGCGCCGCCCGGCACGCCACGGCGGGCGGCGGTCAGCGCCTTCGGCTTCAGCGGCACCAATGCCCACCTGGTGCTTGAGGAATATCCGCTGCGCCGACCGCCGCCGAGCGGCTCGCCGACGGCCAGCCTGTGCCTTCTGTCGGCCCGCGGCAAGGCCCAGTTAGCGGCCCAGGCGGCTTCTCTGGCAGCTTTCGTCGAGGCGGCGCCGGAGCTTGATGTGGCCGATTTCTGCTCGACCCTGCAACTCGGCCGCAGCGCTTTCGAATTCCGGGCCGCCTTTGTCTGTGCCGACCGCGCCGCGCTGCTTCGCCAGTTGCGGGCGGTGGCCAGCGGCGAGCCGGCGTCGGGCGTGTTCCGCAGCGCCAGCGAAAACCCGGCGGCGACGGTATTCGCCAGCGATGGCGATGCCCGCGAACTGCTCGACAAATGGCTGGCCGCCGGTCGCCTCGAACGCCTGGCGGAAGTCTGGTGCCAGGGCGTCAACATCGACTGGGCGCGCCTGCCGCAGGCGGGCCAGCGCCGCCGCCTGCGCTTGCCCAGCTATCCCTTTGCCCGCGACCGGCATTGGGTGAAGGCGACGGCCCCGGCGCCGCTGGCCCAGCCGAGCCATCCGCTGCTGGAGAAGCGGCCGGAATTCGGTTTCAGCGGCAGCTTCCAGGGCGATGAGGCCTGGCTGAATCCGCTTCTGGTCGCCGGCGAACGCCTGTCGCCGGGATTCTTCTACCCGGAAATGGCGCGGGCGGCTGGCGAGCTGGCCAGCGGCCGGCCAGTGACCGGCCTGCGTCACCTGGTCTGGGGCCGGCCTCTGCGGCTCAACGGCACCGCGCGCCAACTGACGGTATTGCCGAGGCAGGAAGGTGGCGACTGGCTGTACCGGATTTGCGCTGACGGTGCCGGGGACGAACTCTGTCAGGTCGGCGAGTTGCTGTTCGGCGAGGCGAGCGGGGCCGAGGAAAGCTGGCCGGTGCTGCCGGCGATGAGTGCGCCGGAGGATTGCAGCGCCGCCTTCCGGCAGGCTGTACCCGCTTCCGGCCTGCTTCAGGTGGTCCGTTGCGGTGCCTGGCTCGGTGGGCACTGGCGCCATCCCGGCGGCGAGCCGGCATTGCCGATCGATCCGCGCTTGCTGGCAGCGGTCTGGCAACTGGTCTCCTTCCATGATCAGCAACAGGGCCGGACCGGGCTGCGTCTGCCGCTGGCCCTGGAACGCTTGCGGCATGCGCTGGCGGCTCCGGCCGCGAATGAGGTGTGGATCTGGCTGGCACCCGTCGGGCAGGGGAGCCCGGCGGTGCAGGTCCAGGTGGTCGATCTGGAAGGCAGGCCGCGCCTGTACCTGGAGGGCCTGATCAGCGAACAGCTTGAGGCCTTGTCGGATTTGTTCATCACAGTGGAGGAATCGGTATGACATTACCCATCAAGATCGCCATCATCGGCGGCGGGCCGACCGGCATTGGTATCGGTCGTGAATTGATCGAGGGCGGCATCGACTTCGATCTCTACGAGGCCGCCGACGATTTCGGCGGCGTCTGGCACGGCACGGCCGCCTGCGGCAAGACCTATCCGTCCCTGCACCTGATTTCGCCCAAGTTCAACACCCAGGTCCCGGACTTTCCCATGCCCGAGGACTACCCGGTCTATCCCAATCACCGCCAGATGCTCGATTACATCCGCGCCTTCGCGCGCCATGCCGGGGTCTATGAGCATGCCCGCTTCAATGCCGAGATCACCCGTCTGGAACCGGCGGATGGTGGCTGGCGCCTGTATTGGGGGGAGAGCCAGAGCGCCTGCTATTCGCTGGTGGTGGTCTGCAACGGTTTGCAGAACAAACCGCGTTACCCGGAAATTCCCTATCCCGGCGAATTCACCGGGGAAATCATCCATGCCGGCGCCTACAAGTCGCCCGACCAGTTGCGCGGCAAGCGCGTGCTGGTGATCGGTGGCGGCAACACCGGCTGCGACCTGGCGGTCGATGCCGTGCATCACGCCAGTGGCGTCTGGCACAGCACCCGGCGCGGCTACTACTATCAGCCCAAGTTCATCGCCGGCAAGCCGACGCCGCAATGGATGATGGAACTGGGCAGCAAGTTCGGCAGCAAGGAAGAAACCCTGGCCTACATCGAACAGGTGTTCCAGCTGGCCGGTTTCGACGGTACCGACTACGGCCTGCCGCAGCCCGACTATCCGCTCGATGGCGCGCATCCGGTGATGAATTCCCAGTTGCTGTATTACGTCGGCCATGGCGACATCGTCGCCAAGGGTGATGTCGCCGCTTTTGAGGGCAAGCAGGTGCGCTTCCTGGATGGCAGCACGGTCGAGGTCGACATGATCATCTACGCCACCGGCTACGAACGGGATCTGGGTTTCATCGATCGCCAGTTGCTCGAATGGAAGGGCGAAATTCCCGATTTCTTCCTGCACTCGGTGCCGCGCAATCACGACAACCTGCTTTTCATGGGCTTCATCAATACCGCCGCCGGCTTGGGCGATGGCCTGAAGAACCAGGGCTCCTTCGTGCGCGCCTATGCCCGGGCACTGGCCGGGCGGACGCCGGGTTTGCAGGCTTTCCTGCAGGCCAAGAAAAACGACCAGCCGGATATCGGCCAGGCGTATTTCGTCCAGTCCTATCGCCACCAGTGGGAGGCGGATCTCTGGAAACTGCTTGGCCAGATGCGCAAATATCGGGACATGCTCGAGCAGTAAGCGGCCGGCAGGCAAGAGAAGTAATCGGGCGAGGCCCGAAAAACTCCCGAAAAGTCAGTTGTGACAGTTTTTGGACTTTAGAAAGCTCTTCTTGTCGCGACTGATTTGAGTGACATTAAGGATATTTTTATGCATTGGTACACAGTTCATACGTTTAAAGAGCGCCTGGAAAATATTGAGCAGTTTTTCATCGAGATAGCTGCCAATGAAGAGCAGCTTCTTACCTTTGGCTTTCAGCGTGCACTGACCTTGCCAACTGCTGAAAGAGCACTTGAAGCGTTGAAAACGTTTGATGAAGATTTTGCTACGCTCAAGAGGTATATGTTTAGGATGGATAGCGCAATTGGGCATGATTTGGAACGTTTGGATTCAGATGGGAAACTGATCGAGCAGGTTTCATTAATCGCGCTTCGGGTACGAATGGCAGGTGTTCGGAAGCCGCTGACTACCTCTCTTTCGCTAGCGAACCAGGTGCTCTTTTATCTTCCGTATTTTTCAAGGCTCATAAAGAGCAAAGGGCTTTTTGGAGAAGAGCCCGTATCTCTCCACAAAACAATCATTAATCTGGGGAGGTTGCGTGGTCTGACCAATATTTGCTGGGAACTTCTTTCAAATCATGAAAATTCTGACAATGAGGTTTTTAAACCGTCAAATATAAAGTCAGATCGTGTTCTCGATTTAATTGATAGCGCCCTCTCCGACGTAGGAAATCTGACTTCGATCTCCCCGACTGATCGAGCACGAATCGAAGGCTATTTGCATGAAGCAAAGAAAGAAATTTTATCGCCGAGTCCGTCATGGTCAAACATTGTTGGCGCACTAGTAATTGTTGCTGCAATTACTAGTGGCTTAGCTGATGCGCCAAATGCGGCGAAGAATATCAAGGACGCAATCGAATATATTTTGGGTACATCGGTCGATAAACCCCTGCAGAAGTACCTACATCCACCTTTAGATAACGAGAGACCGCAAGCCCCAATTGGTGTTTTTGCCTAACTGCCGGCGTTAATGGACGGGCGATCTGGCGGTTTTGAACGATTGAAATTGGAACTGGAACATGGACGCTGACAAAAAAGCAGGGCAGGACTTGCGCGACGGTATGCGCAACCTGATCGAGCAGGAACTGCGGGCCAAGGTCAAGGCCAGGCGTCCGGCCGTCCCGGCGGCGCCCGTCGAGCCTGCCGCTGCCCCGTTCAACGGCGGCCGACCGGCGTCTGGAACAGGATGTCGAGCGCCTGGCCATCGCCGCCCTGGGCGTTCCGGCCGAGCGCTTCAATGCACAGGAGAACCTGGCCAATTACGGCGTGGATTCGATCGCCATCACCGAACTGATGGCCCGGATTTCGCGTTTTCTCAGCATCTCGATTGCGCCCACCACCTTCTTCGAAGCCAAACATCTCAACGAACTGTGCGCCATCCTGCGCCGCCGCTACGGCCCGGCGATTGCCGCCCACTATGGCCAGGCGCCGGCCATCCCGTCCATGCCGGCCATGGCGGCCGGGACCGCCGCTCCCGTTCCGCGCATCCGGCCGGACGAAGCGCGTCTTGAGCCGTCGGCCATGGCGGCGCAGCGCCCGCCGCATATCGACACCTGGCTGCAGCGTCACGGGGTACGGGCGGTTTCGGCCAAGGCGGCGCTTGATACCCGGCCGGCCGACGCGCCGGCTCCTGCGGAGGTTCCCATCGCGGCCCCCGTGGCGATCATCGCGATGGCCGGGAAATTCCCGATGAGTCCCGATCTCGAGACTTTCCGCGAGCACCTGCGCCAGGGTAGCGACTGTATCGAGGAAATCCCCGCCAGCCGCTGGGATTGGCGAGCCGTCTGGGGCGATCCGAAAAAGGGGCCGTACAGCAATGTGAAATACGGCGGTTTCGTGCCCGGGTACGATCAGTTCGACGCCGCCTTCTTCAATATTTCGCCGAAGGAAGCCGAGCTGATGGACCCTCAGCACCGGCTGTTCATCGAATGCGTCTGGCAACTGATCGAAAGTGCCGGCTACGCGCCGGGCGCGCTGGCCGGGCGCAAAGTCGGTGTTTTCCTCGGCATCAACCTGCAGGATTACGTTGATCTGGCGAATCGCCAGGGATTGATGGAGGCGGTGCAGATGACCGGCCTCGGCCATGTTTTCTGTCCCAACCGGCTGTCCTTCCTGCTCGACATCCATGGTCCCAGCCAGGTCATCGACACCGCCTGTTCAAGCTCCCTGGTGGCGGTACACCGGGCGCTCATGAGCATCCGCCACGAAGGCTGCGAAATGGCCATCGCCGGCGGCGCCAACCTGATGCTGACGGCGACCCAGCACCTGATGTTCGCCAAGGTCGGCATGCTCAGTCCGGGCGGGCGTTGCCGGAGCTTTGCCGCCAGTGCCGACGGTTATGCCCGGGCCGACGGGGTCGGCGCCATCTTGTTGAAACGCCTCGATCTCGCCGAGCGCGATGGCGACCCCATCCTGGCGGTGATCCGTGGCTCGGCCGAGAACCATGGCGGGGCGGCAAGTTCGCTGACCGCGCCGAATCCGCGGGCGCAGGCCGAACTGATTATCGAGGCCCATCGCCAGGCGGCGATCGACCCGCGCAGCGTCGGTTTGATCGAATGCCACGGTACCGGCACCCGGCTCGGCGATCCGATCGAAATCGCCGGCCTGAAAATGGCCTTTGCCGAACTCTACCGGGAACGCGGCCTGCCGCCGCCCAGCCAGCCCCATTGCGGCCTCGGTTCGGTCAAGTCGAACATCGGTCATGCCGAAACGGCGGCCGGCATTGCCGGCCTGATCAAGGTCGTGCTCGGCATGGGGGATGGCCGGCGTTACCAGAGCCTGCATTGCGCCGAGCCGAATCCCCTGATCGAGCTGGCCGGCACGCCTTTCGAGTTGTTGGCGGCGGCCCGGCCGTGGCCGCGGCCGCAGATCGACGGCCAGGAACTGCCGCGGCGGGCTGCCGTCAGTTCCTTCGGGGCGGGCGGCGCCAACGCCCACCTGGTGCTGGAAGAGTATCGTCCGGCCAGCCGGCCGGCGGTGCGCCTCGCCGGTCCGGCGCTGATCCCGCTGTCGGCCCGTAATCAAGCCGGGCTGCGGGCCGTGGCGGCCAATCTGTTGGCCTGGCTGCGCCAGCAGCCCGAGTTGGGCGCGGAACAATTCGCCAGCCTGGTGTTCACGTTGCAGACCGGCCGCGATGCCTTGCGCCAGCGCCTGGCCTGCGTGGCGAGCGATGCCGGCGAACTGGCCGGGCAACTGGCCGCCTATCTGGCCGGCGATGCGCGCCTGGTCGTCCTCGGTGAGGTGGCGCGGGCGACCGCCAGCGCCCGGGACACGCTGCTCGCCGGCCAGTTGCCGCCGCTCGACCTGGCCCGCCAGTGGGTCGATGGCGCTGCCGTCGATTGGCTGGCCGCCTGGCCGACCCCGCCGCAACGTCTGGCTCTGCCGACCTATCCCTTCCAGCGCCAGCGTTTCTGGCTGCCGGCAGGGCAGCCCGTCGCCCAGGCTGGCGGACTGGATCTGCGCCCGGGCGAGGCCGGTAGTTATTATCTGGAATTGACCGGCAAGGAGTGCTTTCTCGCCGACCACCGGGTTAACGGCGTCCCGGTCCTGCCCGGCGTCGCCTACCTGGAGCTGGTCCGCCGAGCGGCGAAAGCGCAGGGCCTGGGCGATTTCTGCATCCGCCAGATGATCTGGCAAAAGCCGTTGGCGGTGACGGCGCCGGTCACCCTGGAAATCCGTTTGCCGGCCGAGGGCGATGCCTGGCCGCGGGCCGAGATCAGCAGCCGGGATGCCGCCGGTCAGCGCCAGGTGCACGCCCAGGCCCGCCTGGCGGCACGGGAGATTTCCGAGCGACCGGTGCGCCGCATCGACAGCCAGCACCCGGCAGAGTCGCAGCTCTTCGAGCCAAGCCAGATCTATCAGGCCTTCTCCGCCATCGGCATCGACTACGGGCCGGCCCATCGCGTCCTGCAATCGCTGCGCCTCGGCCGCGATGCGGCGGGGCGGCCGACATTGCTCGGCGAATTGCACCTGCCCGACAGCCTGGGCGCCAGCCTGGACGAGTTCGGGCTGCACCCCAGTCTGCTCGATGGCGCTTTCCAGGCGACCATCGGTCTCAGCCTGGGCCAGGCCGCAGCGGAAACGGCCTTGCCTTTCGCCCTCGACCGGGTCGATATCCATGGCCCGTGCACGGCGCGCATGTGGGTCGAGGTGCGGCATGCTGAAGCATCGACCGAGCACGGGCCGGTGCGCTCGCTGGATCTCGATTTGTTCGACGCGGCCGGGCTTTGCCGGGTCAGCCTGCACGGCTTCAGCACACGCCGTCTGGCGCCGGCGAGCGAAGTGCCGGACAGCACGCTGCCGTTCGCCGCCGACTGGCAGGAACTGCCGCCGGCCGGCCCGACAGCGGCGAGTTTTGCCCAACGTCTTGCCCTGCTTGGCACGGCAGCTGATCCAGCGGCGCTGACGAGCCTGCTGCCGGCCTGGCAATGCCAGGCTTTATCGACCGCCGGGGCGAGCCCGGAACAGCGCTTCGGTGCCGCCGCCGGGCATCTGCTGCAAGTCTTGCAGGACCTCGTCAGCGCGCCGCGCCCGGCGTCGCCGATCTTGCTGCAAGTCGTCGTCGAAGCCACCGGCCAAGACCTGCTGAGTGGCTTGAGCGGCATGCTGCAGACGGCACGGCTGGAATATCCATGGTTGTGCGGCCAGCTTGTCGAAAGCGAAAGCACGGGGGACAACGAGGCGCTGGCGGCACTGCTCCGGCGGGCCGCCGACTACCCCGATGTCGGCGAGTTTCGCCAGCAGTCGGGGCGACTGCTGCGGCCGGCCTGGCGCGAACTGGCGCTGGCCGGGCCGGACTCCGGCCCGCCACCGCAGCCCTGGCGGGCCGATGGCGTTTATCTGATCACCGGCGGGGCGGGCGGCCTCGGTCGTCTGCTGGTCGGCGACATCCTTCAACACGCGCCGACCGCCCGGGTCATTCTGGTCGGGCGTTCTGCCCTGGCCGGCGAACGAGCGGACTGGCTGGCGACCCGGCAAGCCGCCGGGGCGAAACTCGACTACCGCCTTGCCGACCTGACCGACGGCGCCGCCGTGAGCGCGCTGATCGGCGACTTGCGCCAGCAATACGGTCGTCTGCACGGTATCGTGCACGCGGCCGGTATCGTTTGCGACGAGAACCTGCGCCAGACAAGTCAGGCCGACCTGGCGCGCGTCCTGGCGCCGAAACTGGCAGGGGCGCTGAATCTGGATCGCGCCCTGGGCAACGACGAACTCGATTTCCTGGTCCTGTTCAGTTCGCTCAGCGGCGTCTTCGGCAATCCCGGGCAAGCCGGTTACGCCACGGCCAATGCCGGTCTCGAGCGTTTTGCCGAAGCCCGCGAAGCGCGCCGGGCGGCGGGTTTGTGCCAGGGGCGGAGCGTCGCCATCGCCTGGCCGCTGTGGCGCGAGGGCGGCATGCGCATGCCGGCTGCGAGCCTGCGGCTGATGCGCCAGAGCACGGGACTCGGCGAACTCGATAGCGCTGCCGGCCTCGATCTCCTGGCCCGGGCACTGGCCGGCGACAATTCCCGCTGGATGGTGCTGGCCGGCGATCCGTCGCGGCTTCGCCAACGTGTCGCGGCGCTCCACCAGCCGGCAGCAGCCCCCGCCATTTCGCCGCCGGCCGGGCTGGCCCTGAGCGGGCCGCTGCTCGCCGTCCTGATGCAGCGTGTCAGCCTGCAACTCAAAGTCGCCGAGAGCGATCTCGACCCCGATGTCGAACTGACCGAATACGGTTTCGATTCGATCAGCTTCACCCAGTTGGCCAACGACCTCAACGAACGCTTCGGGCTCGAACTGACGCCGACCCTGTTTTTCGAATATCCGACCCTGGCCGGGCTTGGCGCTTGCCTGATCGCCGATCACGGGGTAGCCATCGCGGCAAGTCTGGGGATCGCCGCGCCAGGGCGGCAAATGCCGTTGCCGGAAGTGTCGCCGCCAGAAACACCGCTGCCACCCCGGCTCGAGACGCCGCCGCCCGCGGCGCCGGATCTGCCACGGCCGACGGCAGTGCCGCCCGGCGTCACGGAGCCGATCGCCATCATCGGCCTGAGCGGCATCTTCCCGCAGGCGCCCGATCTCGAACAGTTCTGGGAAAACCTGCTGGCCGGTCGCGACTGCATCAGCGAAGTGCCGGCCGAGCGTTGGGACTGGCGCGACTGGTGGGGCGACCCGGCGACCCAGGCGAATCGCTGCATGATCAAGTGGGGCGGCTTCATCGACGGCCTGGCGGAATTCGACCCGGGGTTCTTCGGCCTCTCCGGCCCGGAAGCCCGCGCCATGGACCCGCAGCAGCGCCTGTTGCTGACCCAGACCTGGCGTTTGCTCGAAGGTGCCGGCTACGCGCCGCGCAGCCTGGCCGGCTCGCGCACCGGGGTCTTCATCGGCACCGCCGATACCGGTTACGGGCGGCTCGCCGCTGCCGCCGGGATGGGCGTCGAAGGCTATTCGATGACCGGTCTGGCGCCCTCGCTGGGGCCCAACCGGATCAGTTATTTCTTTGACTTTCACGGTCCCAGCGTCGCCGTCGAAACCGCCTGTTCCAGTGCCCTGGTCGCCATTCACCGGGCGATCGAGGCGATCCGCGGCGGCAGTTGCGATACCGCCATTGCCGGCGGCGTCAATGCCCTGTTGTCGGCCGAGGCCTTCGTCGGTTTCAGCAAGGCCGGCATGCTGGCGCCGGACGGGCGGTGCAAACCCTTTTCGGCGGAGGCCGATGGCTATGCGCGCGGCGAGGGCGTCGGCCTGGTTTTCCTGAAGCCGCTGGCCGCCGCCGAGCGCGACGGCGATCGTATCCTCGGCGTCATCCGCGCCAGCCTGGAAAACCATGGCGGCCGGGCCGCTTCGCTGACCGCGCCCAATCCCCGGGCGCAGGCCGAACTGTTGCGCCAGACCTGGCGGCGAGCCGGGGTCGATCCGCGCACGGTGAGCTATATCGAAGCCCATGGCACCGGTACGCCGTTGGGCGATCCCATCGAGATGGAAGCGCTGGGCGCCGCTTTCGCCGACCTCGATCGCGAGGCCGAGGCCGTGTACGGGCCGCAGCCGACGGTGCCCTGCGGCATCGGTTCGGTGAAGTCGAATATCGGCCACCTCGAACTGGCGGCCGGCGTCGCCGGCCTGAGCAAGGTGCTGCTGCAGATGGCGCACGGCACGCTGGTGTCCACCCTGCATTGCACGACGCTCAATCCCTATCTGAAACTGGCCGGCGGCCGTTTCCAGGTGGTGCGCGAAAACCGCCCCTGGCTTCGCCCGCGCGATGCCGCCGGGCGCGAATTGCCGCGCCGGGCCGGGGTCAGCAGTTTCGGCTTCGGCGGCAGCAACGCCCACCTGGTGGTCGAGGAATACCTGCCGCCGCCGGCCGCGGCGGCCGAATATCCGGTGACGCCGGCGCTGATCCTGCTGTCGGCGCGCAATGCCGAGCAATTGGTGCAGTCGGCGCGGCAACTGGCGGCCGGCATCGACGACCGCATGGCGTTGGCCGAAATCGCCTGGACCCTGCAGGTCGGGCGCAACGCCATGGAACACCGGCTGGCCTTCGCGGCGAGCAGTCACGCCGAGTTGCGCCAGCGTCTGCTGGCTTTTGCCGAAGGGCGCAGCGAGCCGGGGATGCATCTCGGCCAGGTCAAGGCCAACCGCGACACCCTGGCCATCATCGACGGCGACGAGGAAATGCGCCGGGCCGTGGCCAGCCTGCCGGCCCGTGGCAAGCACGACAGCCTGCTGCAACTCTGGGTGCGCGGCTTGCTGGTCGATTGGCCCAGCCTGCTGAACGGTGCCCGCCGCCCGGCGCGGCTCACGCTGCCCGGTTATCCCTTGGCGCGGACCCGTTACTGGCCGGGCGAGGGGGCAGCTCAGCCCGCCAGCAGCACGGTGGCGGACGCGGCGCCGGCGCCGAAGGCGGCGGTGGTCGTTGAAATTGCGCCGCTTGTCACCCCGGCAGTGCTGCCGCTTGCCGAACTTCCCGCGGATGCCTCACGGGATCGGGTCGCCCGGGCGCTCGCCGCGCTGGTCGATATCGCCGCCCGCGTGCTGGAGGTTGATCCTTCTGTCCTCGAAGCCGATACCGAACTCGGCGAATACGGTTTCGATTCGATCACCATGACCGGTTTTGCCAGCCGGACCAATGCCGAACTGGGCCTTGCCCTGAGCCCGGCGGACTTTTTCGAATTCGCCACGCTGGCCCGCCTGGCCCGGCATATCGCCGATAGCCCGGCCTTCGCGGCGGTTTCCGTGGAGAACGCCAGCAGTTCACCAGCCGCGGCAAGCGCGGCAAAACCGGCGCCACTCCGTGCCGTGCCGGCCGCGCGCCCGGCCGGGCCGGCGCCGGCCCGGCGCGAGCTGCCCTTGCCCGAGCCGATGAGCGATGCCGCCGATGCTGCGGTGGCCATCGTTGGTATCAGTTGCCGCCTGCCGATGGCGGACGATCTCGAGACTTTCTGGCAGAACCTGGTGGACGGCCGCGACTGCATCAGCGAAATCCCGGCCGAGCGCTGGGACTGGCGCGAAGTCTACGGCGACCCGAAAAAGGAGCCGACCAAGACCAACATCCGCTGGGCCGGCTTCATCGACGGCGTGTTCGAGTTCGATCCGCTGTTTTTCGGCATTTCGCCGCGCGAAGCCAAGCTCATGGATCCGCAGCAGCGCCTGCTGCTCACTCACGCCTGGAAGGCATTGGAAGACGCCGGGCACGCGCCGCGCTCGCTGGCCGGCCGGGCGGTCGGGCTGTTCGTGGCGACCTCGTCGAGCGGCTACCGCGAAATGATCGGTGCCGATACCGGCGGCGAAGGCTATGTCGCGACCGGTGCCGTCCCTTCGGTCGGCCCCAACCGGGTCAGCTATTTCCTCGATTGGCACGGTCCCAGCGAGCCGGTCGAAACCGCCTGCTCAAGTTCCCTGGTGGCGCTGCACCGCGCCCTGCAGGCAATGCGCAACGGCGATTGCGAAATGGCCCTGGTCGGCGGCGTCAATACCATCGTCACGCCGGAAGCCCATATCAATTTCGCCAAGGCCGGCATGCTGTCGCCGGACGGTCATTGCCATACTTTTTCGGCCGAGGCCAACGGTTACGCGCGGGGCGAGGGGATAGGCATGATCGTCCTGCGCCGGCTGGCCGACGCACAGCGCGACGGGGACCACATCTACGGCCTGGTCCGGGGGACGGCCATCAATCACGGCGGGCGGGCCAATTCGCTGACCGCGCCGAATACCGCCGCCCAGTCGGCGGTGCTCAAGGCGGCCTATCAACGGGCCGGGGTAGCGGCCGCCAGCGTCGGCTACATCGAAGCGCACGGCACCGGCACGCCGCTCGGCGACCCGGTCGAAATCAACGCCCTGAAGTCGGCTTTCCGCGACCTCGGTGTGCCGGCCGGGACGACCGCGCATTGCGGCATCGGCGCCGTCAAGAGCAGTATCGGCCATCTCGAACTGGCGGCCGGCATGGCCGGCATCATCAAGGTGCTGCTACAGATGCGGCACCGCACGCTGGTGCGCAGCCTGCATTGCACCCCGCTGAATCCCTACATCGATCTTGGCGGCAGCCCATTTTTCATCGTCGGTGAAAACCAGCCGTGGCCGGCGCTGCGCGATGAATCCGGGCAGGAAATGCCGCGCCGCGCCGGGGTCAGCAGTTTCGGCTTCGGTGGGGTGAATGCCCACGTCGTACTTGAGGAATATTTGCCGGCGGCCGCCGCCGAGCCCCAGCCCGAGTTTGGTCGGCCGCTCATCGTGCCCCTGTCGGCGCGCGATGAGGTGCGACTGGGCGAGCAGGTCGAACAATTGCTGGCCGCCGTGCAGAGCGGCCGCCATGGCGAGGCCGACCTGGCCGACCTGGCGTGGACCCTGCAAGTCGGTCGGGAAGCGATGAAATATCGCTTGGCCGTCGTTGTTTCCAGCCTCTCGGAACTGGCCGCCGAGTTGCAGGCCTGGCAGGCAGGGCAGGCGTGTTCGGTATGCAGCGCCCGGGTCGAAAGCGGCCTGCCCGCGGCCGTCGGGTCCTTGCCGGCAGTGGCGGCGCAATGGGTGCGCGGCGCCGAAGTCGATTGGCCGGGGCTGGCCGGGGGGCCGCGCCGCCGACTCAGTCTGCCGAGCTACCCGTTTGCCCGCGATACCTACCGGATCGGGTCGGTCCCGACCCCGTCCACGCCATCGCAGCTCCCGGCCAGCGCCGCGCTCGTGCGCCGGACGGCGGAGGGGGCGATGCTGGTGACGCTTGATGCCCAGGCTTTCTATCTGCGCGACCACCGGGTCCAGGGCCAGCGCGTCCTGCCGGGCGCGCTGAGCGTCGAACTCGCCCGCCAGGCCCATGTTTTGCAACACGGCCCGGCGCCGCTGACGCTGACCCAGGTCGTCTGGCAGCAAGCGGTGACGGCGGGGGACGGGGCGCTGGTCATGCGCCTCGACCTGCTCGACGAACCAGCCGGCGACGGCGCGCCGAGCCGCTTCCAGCTTCGCGCCGGCAGCGCGCCGGGCGGTGTCGTCCATGTCCAGGGCCTGATCGGGCCGCTGACCGGCGCGCCGGCGCCGCAGCCGCTGGCCATCGACAGCTTGCGTCAACGTTGTCCGAATCCGGCGGGACGGGACTGGTTGTATGAGCGCTATGCGGCGCTCGGTCTCGATTACGGTCCGGCTTTCCGGGTGATCAGCGAACTGCACCTCGGTGCCGACGAGTTCCTCGCCCACCTCGAATTGCCGGCCGCGGCGGCAAGCAGCGAAATTTTCGGCATCCACCCGGTGTTGCTCGATGGCGCCTTCCAGGCCTGCCTGGGGCTTTTCGCGGCGCCCGGCGATGGGCCCGGCGCGGCCCGCGCCGCCTTGCCTTTCGTGCTCGAACAGCTGCATTCCTATTGCCCGACGTGCGCGGAAATGTGGGTTCATGGTCGCCTGTTGCCGGGGCAGGGCGCGGTTCGCCGGATCGATCTCGATCTGGCGGATGCCGAGGGCCGGATCTGTCTCGAAGTCCGCGGCTTTTCGCTGCGCCTGCTCGCCCCGCAGCCGCTGAGCGTGCCGGCCGGGGCGCCCCTGGCGGCTGCGGCCCAGGCTTACCTGGCCGGCCTGGTGGCGGCCGAAGCGGCGCTGGCGGTGGAAGCCATCGAGCCGGAGGCGGCGCTCGAAGCCTATGGCATCGATTCGATCATGATCACCCGCCTGACCGAACGTCTGGAGCAGGATTTCGGCAGCCTGCCGAAGACCCTGTTCTTCGAGTACCAGACGCTGGCGGCGCTGGCTGAATATTTCCTGGCCAACCATGCCGGACGCCTGGCGACGCTGTGCGGCAGCCCGCCGGGAACACTAGCCACCGACATTGCCCGGGCGGCGGCGCCGGCCAGTTCTTCGGCCAGCCTTGCCGCCGATGAAGGCATTGCCATCATCGGTCTGGCCGGCCGTTACCCGGGCGCCGACAACCTCGAGGAATTCTGGGCCAATCTGGCGGCCGGGCACGACGCCATCAGCGAAGTGCCGCTCAGCCGCTGGGATCACAGCCGCTATTACGATCCGCAGCGCGGTACGCCGGGCAAGACCAACAGCAAATGGGGCGGTTTCATCGCCGATCACGACTGTTTCGATCCGCTGTTCTTCAACATGGCGCCGCGTGAAGCCGGCTACCTCGATCCGCAGGAGCGCCTGTTCCTGCAATGTGCCTGGGAAACCCTCGAGGATGCCGGTTATACCCGCGCCAGCCTGGGCCGCGCTGCGCCGCCGATGGCCGGCGCCAGTGTCGGTGTCTTTGTCGGCGTGATGTACGAGGAATACCAGTTGTACGGCGCCGAGAGCACGCAGCGCGGCGAGCCGCTGGCCCTTTCCGGCAGCGCCGCGTCGATTGCCAACCGGGTCTCCTACTTCTGCAATTTTCACGGTCCCAGTCTGGCCGTGGACAGCATGTGTTCGTCCTCGCTGACCGCCATCCACCTGGCCTGCGAAAGCCTGCGCGCCGGCAGTTGCGACGTGGCGCTGGCCGGTGGGGTCAATCTGA
The DNA here is from genome assembly GCF_055901855.1 of Azonexus sp. MM2026_4. Lineage (NCBI taxonomy): Bacteria > Pseudomonadati > Pseudomonadota > Betaproteobacteria > Rhodocyclales > Azonexaceae > Azonexus > Azonexus sp. MM2026_4. The sequence goes on from NZ_CM148380.1 coordinate 453,323, forward strand.
CCCTGCATCCGAACAAATACCTGGCCCTTGCCCAGGGGCGGTTCACGTTGAGCCAGGGGCGTTGCGAGAGTTTCGGTGAAGGTGGTGACGGCTATGTGCCGGGCGAAGGCGTCGGCGCCGCGCTGCTCAAGCCGCTGTCGCGGGCGGTGGCTGACGGCGACCGGATTTACGGGGTGATCCGCGCCTCGGCGCTCAATCACGGCGGCAAGACCAACGGCTACGCGGTGCCCAATCCGCAGGCCCAGACCGCGGTGATCGAGCGGGCGCTGGCCCGGGCCCAGATCGAGCCGGAAGCGATCAGTTATATCGAGGCGCACGGCACCGGCACCCGGCTCGGCGATCCGATTGAAATCGCCGCGCTGACCCGGGCCTTCCGCAGCCGGACCGAGGCCAGGGGCTATTGCGCCATCGGTTCGGTCAAATCGAACATCGGCCACGCCGAAAGCGCCGCCGGCATCGCCGGCCTGAGCAAGGTGCTGTTGCAGATGCAGCATGGCCAGTTGGTGCCTTCGCTGCACAGCGCCCGGCTTAATCCGGGGATCGATTTCGCCGCCACGCCTTTCGTCGTCCAGCAGCAACTCGCGCCCTGGCCGCGCCCGGTCGGTGGCGCCCGGCTGGCCGGCTTGTCGTCCTTCGGCGCCGGCGGCAGCAATGCCCATCTGCTGATCGAGGAATATGTCGCGCCGCTTGCCGCGCCGTTGCCGACCTTCAGCCTGGCCAACCCCGGCGTCTTTCCCTTCTCGGCGCGCGATGAGCAGGGGCTGCGGGAAGTGCTGCGGCGGATGCGCGAGGCGCTTGCCCGGCTTGACGACGCTGCCCTGCCGGCGTTGGCCAATGGGCTGCAAGCCGGGCGCGAGGCTTTTGAACAACGCCTCGTGCTGTTGGCCGCTGATCGTCAGGACTTGCTGGCCGGCCTGGATGCCCAACTGCTCGCCGACGGTGGGCTGGCCGGTCGCGTCCATTGTCCGCCAGCGCTCGCGCAGGCCGGCGCGGCGCCAGCCCTGGCCCGCCAGTGGGCGGCGGGGCAGCCGGTCGATTGGGCGGTATTGTGGCCGGCCGGGCCTCGGCCGCCCAAGATCAGCCTGCCGACCTATCCTTTTGCCCGCCAGCGCTGCTGGATTCCGGGCGCAGCGGAGGCGACGACGGCTCGCGCCGTGGCCAGCACGATCGAGCCGCCGGCGGCAAGGCGCAGCATTCTGCCCGAGACGGAAAGCGGGTCGGCGACGCCGCCCTTGCTGTTTGCCCCGCACTGGCAGTCGCGGCCATGTTCGGCCAGCCAGCCGCCGGCCGAACGTTGACGGCTCGTCTTTTGCGAACCGCTGGCGGCATTGGACGCCGGCGCGCTGGCTGCCCTGGCGCCGGCGGACTGCCATCTTCTCGATCAACGCCCGGCGCCGGTGGATGTGCGCTATACCGGCTACGCCGTGGCGCTGCTTGGCTTGCTGCAGGATCTGTTGCGCGAGCGTCCGGCGCGGGCTTTGCTCCAGGTGGTGGTGCCGGAAAGCGGGGAAGGGCGCCTCTTCGAGGGACTGGCCGGACTGTTGCGCAGCGCCCAACTGGAGCACCCGGCGTTGCGCTGCCAACTGCTCGCCTGCTCGGCAAGCGGCGATGAACTGCTCGGGATACTGGATCAGGAATCAAGCAGCGACGATCTCCAGGTTCGGCGTCCGGCCGGCCAGCGCTGGGTGCGGCAATGGCAGGAAGTGCTGCCTTCCGGCGGCGCAGGTGTGCCCTGGAAAGCGGGTGGCGTTTACCTGATCACCGGCGGCAGCGGCGGCGTCGGCCTGCTCCTGGCCGAGGAAATTGCCCGCCGGGCGCGCGACACGGTGCTCTGCCTGGTCAGCCGGCAGGCGCCGAACGAGGTCCTGGCGGCCCGCCTGTCAAACTTGCCGGCCCACGTCATCCATCGGGCCGTCGATGTTGGCGACGCTGCGGCGGTGGCTGGGCTGATTGCCGAACTCGAGCGAACCTACGGCCGGCTCAACGGCATCGTCCATGCGGCCGGCCTGAATCGGGACAAACTGCTGCTGCGCAAGAACGCCGGGGAAATGCGCGAAGTGCTGGCGCCCAAGGTCGCCGGCCTGCATTACCTCGACCAGGCGAGTGCCGGCTGCGCCCTCGACTTCATGCTGCTGTTCGCCTCGGCGACCGGCGCCCTGGGCAATCCCGGGCAAGCCGACTACGCCTGCGCCAACGCCTGGCTCGATGCCTTCGCCAGCCAGCGCAACGAACTTTGCCGGCAAGGCTTGCGCCAGGGACGGACCCTGGCCATCGACTGGCCCTATTGGCAGGATGGTGGCATGCGTCTGAGCGCCGGGCAGATCGAGGCGATGACCGCCGCCAGCGGGCTGCTGCCGCTCAGTACCGGGCGGGCCATGCAAGCCCTCGATCTGGCCTGGGCGGTGGAGCAGGACCAGGTCCTGGTGCTCGACGGCGAAGCCGGGCGGCTGCGTCGCCTGTTGCAGACGCCGACGGAAGCGGAGCGCGGCGCCCCTGCCGCTACCCTGCCGTCACCGGATGGCGCCGGGATTCAGCCCGCAGCCCTGAAGGCCAGAACGCAGGCCTGGCTGGCCGGGCAACTGGGCGAAATCATCGGCCTGCGACCCGAAGACATCGACCCGCAGCAGACGGTGGATCGTTATGGCATCGACTCGGTCCTCGCCATGCAGATGATCGAGGCGCTGGAGCGCGATCTCGGCCCGCTGGCCAGGACCCTGCTTTTCGAATACCCGAGTCTGGCGCAACTGGCGGCGGCGCTGCTTGCCTCGCATGGCCACCAACTCGCGGCGCTGCTCGGTGATCCCGAGCCGCCGCCGGCAGCGGCCAGCCAGATACCGGACAGTGCCGCATCGTTGGCGCCCACCAGCAGCGGGCCGACGGCGAACTCCGGCCCGGATGTCGCCGTGCTCGCCGTTGCCGGCCGCTATCCGGGCGCCGACAGCATCGAGGCGTTCTGGGATGTCTTGCGCGAAGGCCGGGATTGCGTCAGCACCGTGCCGCCCGAGCGCTGGGACCATAGCCGCCTGTATTCGCCGGAGAAGGGCAAGCCGGGCAGCAGTTACTGCCAGTGGGGCGGCTTTCTTTCCGACGTCGATTGTTTCGATCCGGCATTCTTCGGCCTGAGTCCGCGCGATGCGATCCTGATGGATCCGCAGGAACGCTTGTTCCTGCAGACCGTCTGGCATCTGCTCGAGCGGGCGGGGCATCCGCGCAGCCTGTTGCAGGAGCGCTATGCGGCGCGGGTCGGGGTCTATGTCGGGGCGATGTATCAGCCCTACCATGCGGTTGAAACCGATGCCGAGAGCCGTACCCTGGTGTCGCTTTCCTCCTCGGCCCCGCTGGCCAACCGGGTGTCCTTCTTCTTCGACCTCCAGGGGCCGAGCGTCGCGGTGGACAACATGTGTTCCTCCGGCCTGCAGGCCGTCCATCTGGCGGTGCATAGCCTGCAGCGCGGCGAATGCCGGCTGGCCATTGCCGGTGGCGTGAATCTCAGCCTGCATCCGGCCAAGTACATCGGGCTGGCCCGGGCCGGCTTGCTGGGCAGCCATGCCGACAGCCGCAGCTTTGCCGATGGCGATGGTTACCTGCCGGCCGAAGGGGTCGGTGCGGTATTGTTGAAGCCGCTGGCCGATGCCGTGCGCGACGGCGATCCGATTCTCGCCGTGATCAAGGGCAGCGCCGCAAATCACGGCGGGCATTCGGCTGGTTACGGGGTGCCCAGCGCCGACGCCCAGGCCCGCCTGATCGAGGAAAATCTGCAAAGTGCCGGCATCGATCCGCGCAGCATCGGCTATGTCGAAGCCGCCGCCAATGGTTCGGCGCTCGGCGACGCACTGGAAATCCGGGCGCTCAGCCGGGCCTTCGGCAAATTTTCCCTGCCTCCCGCCGCCTGCGCCATCGGTTCGGTGAAATCGAACATGGGCCATGCCGAGGCCGCCTCCGGCCTGGCCCAACTGACCAAGGTCCTGCTGCAACTGCAACACCGGCAACTGGTGCCCGGCGTGCGCGAGGCGCGGTCCAATCCGCACCTCGATTTCGCCGGTACGCCGTTTCGCCTGCAGCGCCAACTGGCCGCCTGGCCCCGGGTGCAAATCGACGGAGCGGAACTGCCGCGGCGGGCCACCGTGAGTTCCTTCGGTGCCGGCGGCTCGAACGTGCACCTGATCCTCGAAGAAGCGCCGTCAATCGTCCTGCCGCCGGAAGCGCCGCCCCGGGCGCAGCGTTTTCCGCTGTCGGCGCGCGATCCGCGAGGCCTGGCCGCCTGGCGGGCCTTGCTCGCCGACTATGTCGAGCAACATCCCGAGCTGTCGCTGGCCCGTCTGGCCGCCACCTTGCAATATCGCCGGGAAAACCTCGGCTACGGCTGCGAACTGGTCGCCAGTACTCGCCAGGAGCTGCTCGCTCAGCTAGCAACTGCCGATCCGTCTCCAACGGCGAGCGGCGCGTCCGTGGCGCCGGCTGATCCCAGCCTGCCGCCCCTCGTCCTGCCCGACTATCCCTTTGCCCGCGAGCATTACTGGTTGCCGGCCCCGGCCGCCGCGAATGGCGCATCTGCTATCGACGCTCAGCCCTTGGCCGCAACCCCCGACAGTCCCCCGGAAATCCTGGCGCTGATTCTCGATCTGCTGGCCAACGAATTGCGCCTGCCGCCGGAGCAGGTGACCGAGGACCGTCCATTCCGCGATCTCGGGGCCGACTCGATGACCGGCCTGCGCCTGATTTACGGCATCGGTGAGGCGACCGGCGTGCAATTGCGCCATGCCGATCTGCGGGATTTTCCGACGCCGGGCAGCCTGGCGGCCGAAGTCCGGGCGCGCCGGCCCGGAAACGTATCGCAGCCCGTGCCAGGCGCACTCGATGCCGGCCTGCTTTCCGCCGGCCAGCAGGGCTTGTTACTCTGGCAACAGCTCTATCCGGCATCGTCGGCTTATAACGTACCCCTGGCTTTCCGGCTCGGGGCGGTCGATCTGGGGGCACTGGAAGGCAGTTGCCAGGCAATGCTCGCCGCCTGGCCGATACTCGACCAGCAGCTGAGCGTAACGGAGGGGGCGGCGCCGCGCTGGCAGGCAAGGAAAAGCGCTGCTGCGGTCTTGCTCAAGCAACTGCCTGTGCCCGCCGATGTCCCGCCGGAAGCCTTTCTCCGGGCGCGCAGCCAGCGTCCTTTCGATCTCTTCGGCGAGCGGCCGATTCGCTTCGAATTGCTGCGCGGCGAGCCGGATGTCCTGCTCATCTTGGTCCACCATATTGTCTTCGACGGGCTTTCGGCATTGCATTTCAGTCGCTATTTCTGGCAATGCTATGGCTGTCTGGCGGCCGGCCGGCCCCGCCCGGCCCCGCCCGTCGCGGCGGATTTCGCCGAGTTCGTCGGCTGGGAGCAGGATTATCTGCACAGCCCGGCCGGGCAAACCGATCTGGCCTACTGGCAGGCGCAACTGGCGGGCGAATTACCCGTCCTGGGCCTGCCCGCCGACCGCCGCCCCGAACCCGGGCAGGCGCTGCTCGGCGCCAGTCTGGAAAGACGCCTGCCGGAAGCCCTGAACCTTGCCGCGCGCGCCTCGGCGCGGGCGCTGGGGATCGACCTTTCGGCCTTTTTCCTCGGTGCCCTGCATATCCTGCTTTACCGCTATACCGGGCAGACGGACATCCTGATCGGCGTCCCGACGCTGGGCCGGTCGGCCCAGCGGTTTGCGCAGTCGATCGGCTATTTCGCCAATCTGCTGGCGATTCGTTGCGGGCCGCGCGGCGAACTGCCGGCCGGCGAGTTCCTGCGCACCGTCCAGGCGCGCTTGAGTGCCGGCCTGGATCATGCGGCCTGGCCGTTTGCCGGTTTGTGTCAGCCATCGGCAGCGCCGGCGAGCCAGGGGACGGGAAGGCGGCTGCCGGGCCAGGCGCCGCTCGACGTAGTGTTCGCCTGGCAGAATTTCCTGGTGCCCGAGGATCTCGCCAGCCTGGCCGGCATTCCGCTCAGCCACTGCGCCGAGCTGCGCCAGGAAGGCGATGTGCCGCTGGCGCTGGAAATCTACCCGGATGGCGAAACGCTACGCCTGGTGGCGGTTTTCGATCAAGGCCGCTTTGCTGCATCGCGCATCGAACGCCTGCTCGATCATTACCAGCAGTTGATCGCTTCGATCTGCGCCCAGGTCGAAACGCCGCTCGGCCGGCTGGAGATGCTGACGGCGGCCGAGCGCCAGCAACTGCTGGTCGACTGGAATGCCGCGCCGGCACCGGCGATGGCGCCCGGCACGGTCATCGACTGGATCGCCGGGCAAGCCGCCCGGACACCCAGCGCCACGGCGCTGGTCGTCGGCGATCAGCGCCTGACTTATCGGCAACTGCTGCTGCGCGCCCAGGGGCTGGCACTCTGCCTGAGCAACTGGGGCGTGCGTCCCGGTCAGCCGGTCGGGGTGCTGCTCGAGCGCGGCGCCGACAGTATCGTTGCGCTGCTGGCCGTCCTTCAGGCCGGGGCCATCTGGTTGCCGCTCGATGCCGACAGTCCGGACCCTCGTCTGGCCTTGATCCTGCAAGATGCAGCGCCGGCTCTGGTGATCGCCGAAGCGACGACCTGGCGGCGTTTGCCGGTCGAAACCGTGCCCGTGCTGTTGATCGAGCAACTTCCCGCCGTCGCCGAAGATGCGGTGGCGCCAGTCGCCCTGTCCACCGTCGCCCCGGACAGCGCGGCCTACCTGATCTACACCTCGGGGTTGACCGGCCAGCCGAAGGGTGTTGCCGTTGCCCACCGGGCGCTGGCTACCCATTGCGCGGCGGTGATCGAGCACTATCGACTGACCCCGGCGGACCGGGTATTGCAATTCGCGGCGCTGCACGTCGATGCCGCGCTCGAGCAAATCCTGCCCAGTCTGGCCTGTGGCGCCCAACTGCTGATGCGGGAACGGGAAATCTGGCCAGCCGAGACGCTGGCCGCCGTTTTGGATGCGCACTCGATCAGCGTCGCCGACCTGCCGCCCGCCTATCTGCGCGATGTGCTGCTGGCCTGGGCGAGGGAAGGGCGGGAGCGTGTCCATTGCCCACGCTTGCTGATCGTCGGTGGTGAAGCCCTGACGCCGGAACTGGTCCGTCTGTGGCGGCAAAGCCCGCTGGCCGGCGCCCGCTTGCTGAACGCCTACGGGCCGACCGAAACGACGATCACCGCGACCGTTCATGAAGTCCCGGCCAGTGACCCGGCCGGGCCGCTGCCGATTGGCCGCCCCTTGCCAGGCGGCCGGGTCTATATCCTCGATCCGGATGGCAATCCGCTGCCGGAAGGCGTGCCGGGCGAACTGTTCATCGGCGGTGAGCGGGTTGCGCTCGGTTACTACGGGCAGCCGGCCCTGACGGCCGGCAGTTTCCTGGCCGATCCCTTTGCCTCGGGCGCGGGGCGCCTCTACCGCAGCGGCGACCTGGCCAGCTTCATTCCGGGCCGCCAGGGATTGATCGCCTTTCACGGGCGCCGGGATTATCAGCTCAAGATACGCGGCTTTCGCATCGAGCTGGGCGAAATCGAAGCCACCCTGCGTGCCGCCGGACTGCGGGATGTGGTCGTCCTGGCCCGCAAGCGGGACAAGGGCGAGCCTGCCCTGGTGGTCTACGCAGTGCCCGATGGGCAGCCTGACGAAGCCGCGCTGCGCCGCTTTCTTGCCGCCCGCCTGCCCGCGGCGATGCTTCCCGGCGCTTACGTCTTTCTCGATGCCTTGCCGCTGACGGCGGGCGGTAAACTGGATCGTTCGACCTTGCCGGCGCCCGGCTCGCTTGCTGGTGACCGACCAGAAGTCCTGACCGATCCGACCGAACGCCAACTGGCCGGGATCTGGTGTTCCTTGCTGGGTCTGTCGAGCGTTGCCCCAGGCGATGATTTCTTTCTCTGCGGCGGGCATTCGCTGCTCGCCCTCGGCTTGCTGGCGGCGCTGCGCCGCGAGTTCGGCCTGCAGTTGTCGATGGCCGCGCTGTTGGCCGCGCCCAGCCTGCGTCAGCAAGCCCAACTGTTGCGCGGCGAAGCCGCAGCGGCGGCCGCCACGGTGCTCGTGCCGTTGCACGCCGGGGTCGGTGCGCCACTGTTCTGCCTGCATCCGGTGGGTGGCGGGGTCGGTTGTTATCGCCAACTGGCCGACCACCTCGCGACCCGCCGTCCGATCTATGGCCTGCAATCGCCGGCCCTCGACGGGGCCATGCCGCCCGCCGATCTGCCGGCCATGGCGGCCTGCCTGCTGGCCGCGCTGCGCACGGTGCAGGCGACGGGGCCGTATCACCTTGCCGGTTGGTCGCTGGGCGGCGTGCTGGCCTACGAGATGGCGCAGCAACTGTCTCAGGCTGGCGAACGGGTGAAATTGCTGGCCCTGATCGACAGCTACACGCCGGCCTTGCTGAACCGTCTGGAAACAGCCGAAGGCCCGGCGGGTCTCTCGCTGGCCCGGGGCTTTGCCGAGGATCTGGCGGCGATGCGAGGGGCTGACGTCGTTCTGCCGGCGGAACAAGAAGCCCACCTGTCGGAGATTTTCCAGACCCATGCCCTGGCCCTCCGGAATTACCAGCCGGCGCCCTATGCCGGTGCCGTGCTGTTGTTTACCGCCAGTCAGCCAGCCCCTGTCGAGCCGACCCACGGCTGGCGGGAGTGGGTTCGTGGCGAACTGTCGGTGGTCGAGTTGCCAGGCGACCATTACCACCTGCTGCAGGCACCGGGCGTGCTTCAACTCGCAGACCACCTGCTGGCCGGTCTGGATGATCCTCGTCAGTTTGCCAAATAGATACTTGCCCCTATGATTGGACACAAAATGCCCTCAATCCCGAATCTCACGACCTTGCCCGACGGCCGGCCAATCCACTGCGTCAATGCCTATGAAGTGGACTTTTCGGTTCACGAAATTTTCAACGACGATCTTGCCAGACATGGCATCGAACTGCCGCCGGACGGCATTTTCCTGGACGTCGGCGCCAATATCGGCCTCTTTTCCCTGCATCTGCTCGATCTCTGTCCAGCCGCTCAGGTCTATGCCTATGAGCCGATGCCGGAAGCCTTTGCCGCCCTGGAGCGCAACCTGGCCGGCAAGGGGCAGGCTTTCGCGATGGGGCTGGGGGCAACGCCGGGGGAGATCGAGTTCGAGTACTTTCCCGGCATCACCGCGCTGTCCTCAAGCCATGGCGCGGTGCGGGAAGAACTGGTCAAGGGGATGCGGGAAATATTGTTCGGCGCGCCCGCCGATCAGGAGGTGGCGGAGCTACTGGAGAAGACCGGGGCCAGCGAACGGAGCGTGGCGGACCCGGCGTCGCTCGAGAGCTTGTTCTCGTCCCGCACGGTCCGGGCTTCGATCGATACGCTGGCGAACCAGATCGACAAGCATGGACTGAGCCGCATCGACCTGCTCAAGATCGATACCGAGGGCGCCGAGAAGGATGTGCTGGCCGGTCTGGGCGAGGCCAACTGGAATCTGGTCCGGCAGTTGGTCGTCGAGGTTCACCTCGGGCGGGCCGAGACGGATCTGATGCAGCAACAAATCGCGGCACGCGGTTTTCACACCACGATCGGCCATCATCCATTGGCCAATGCCGTCATGCCGGTTTTTCACATTTATGCTAAACGTCTCAACTAAAAAGGGAGAGTGCAATGAATGCCATCGTCGACGAGATTAACTGGTGGGGAACGCTGCAGGACAAGTCATTTCTCACCGATCCCTATCCGCAGTTGAAAGCGTGGCGTGAGCTTGGCGCCGTGCACCATGATCGGGCTTCGGACATCTACTTCGTCCTGGGGCACAAGGAGTTCGCCAAGATGGCCCGGGCGCCGCAAATGGGTCGCGACACCAGCAAGTGGCGCGACGGTTGGGCTTCGCCGGAAGCGCGCGCGCGGAATCCCGAGTCCTATCAGTTGTTCTCCGAAATCCAGCCGCAGATGATCAACGTCAATGGCGCCGATCATGCGCGCATGCGGGGCGTCTTCGAAAACGCCTTCAGGCCGGCCGCGATTGCTGCCATGGCGCCGATGATCAAGGCCGAGGCGGACCGCTTGCTCGAAGCGCTGGGCGACGGCGGCGAGGTCGATCTGATCAAGTGTTTCGCCGCGCCAATGCCGTTACGGGTACTGTGCAATCTGCTCGACATCCCCGCCGAGATGGACGAAAGCATCCGGAACTGGAGCGCCTCGATGATCCGCGTGCTCGACATCATGACCACGCAGGAAACCCGGCATGAAGCGCTGGTGGCGCTGCACGAGTTCAAGGCCTACCTGACCGGTTTCCTGGCCGAGCGGCGAAAGGACCCGGGCGAGGGGATCATCGCTGCCTTGCTGGCCGCCTCCGATGCCGGCATCCTGAATCCGGAGGAAACCTTGATGAACCTGGTTTCCATGTTGATCGCCGGCCATGAGACCACGGTGACCTTGATCGGCAACGGCATGCTTTCCCTGCTGCGCCATCCGGATCAACTGGTCAGGCTGCGCGCCGACCGCAGCCTGACGCCGCTGGCGGTGGAAGAATTCCTGCGCTATGAGCCGGGCGGCAACATGATCCTGCGCGTCGCCACCGAGGATTTCCCGGTGGGCGATAAGGTGATTCCCGCCGGTTGCATGGTCCTTGGCCTGATTGGCGCAGTCAACCGCGACCCGCTCAGTTTCGTCGATCCGGACCAACTGGACGTCGGCCGCAGCCCGAATCATCACTTCACCTTCGGCGCCGGTGCGTACACCTGCATCGGTGCCGGTCTGGCCCGCCTGGAAGGACAGATCGCCTTCGACGCCTTGCTCGATCGCTTTCCCAGCATCGAACTGGCGGGCGAGGCATGCTGGCGTCTGGATCGGGTCAATGCGCGGGGGCTGGAAAACCTGCCCGTGCGCCTGGGGAGAGGCGGGTGATTGCTGCCGGTATCGAGGCCCTCAATGTCTACGGGGGCAGCGCCTACATCGACGTTCACGAACTGTGCCGGTACCGCGGTCTGGACATGCCGCGTTTCGAGAACCTGCTGATGAAGGAAAAGGCGGTGGCGCTGCCCTACGAGGATCCGGTCAGCTTCGCCGTCAATGCCGCTCAGCCGCTGGTCGCCGCATTGTCGGAGGAGGAGCGGGGGAGGATCGAGATGGTCATCACCTGCACCGAGTCCGGCATCGATTTCGGCAAGTCGCTGAGCACCTACGTCCATGGTCTCCTCGGGTTGAAAGCGAACTGCCGGCTGTTCGAAATCAAGCAGGCCTGCTATTCCGGGACCGCCGGCTTGCAGATGGCGATCAATTTCATCCTCTCCGGCACCTCGCCCGGCGCCAAGGCCCTGGTCATCGCCAGCGACATTTCGCGCTTCGCGCTCGATGATGCCAGCGCCATCCAGGAATGGGCCTACTCGGAGCCGACTTCGGGGGCGGGGGCGGTGGCCGTCCTGGTCTCCGAGACGCCGGCCCTGTGGCGCATCGATCCGGGGGCCTACGGCAATCACGCCTTCGAGGTGATGGATACCTGCCGCCCCGGTCCCGACAATGAGGCGGGCAATGCCGATCTGTCGCTGATGGCCTATCTCGATTGCTGCGAGCAGGCTTATCGCGACTACGCGCGCCGCGTCGAAGACGTCGATCTGCGCCGCAGTTTCGACTATCTGTGCTTCCACACACCGTTCGGCGGCATGGCGAAGGGGGCGCACCGCCAGTTGATGCGCAAGATCGCCAAGGCGACGCCGGCCGAAACGGAAGCTGACTTCAATCAGCGCGTCGCGAGCAGCCTGCATTTCGGCCAGCGCGTCGGCAATACGGCGGGCGCCTCGGTCCTGCTGGCCCTGGCCGGCACGCTGGAAGTTGGCGATTTCAGTCAGGCCCGCCGGATCGGCATGTTTTCCTACGGTTCGGGTTGCTGCTCGGAGTTCTACAGCGGCGTGGCCAGTGCCGAAGGCCAGGCGCGGCTGCGCCGGATGGCTATCGGGGCGGCTCTGGATCAGCGATATCGCCTGTCCATGGAAGAATATGAGACCCTGTTGCGGGGTAGCGCGGTGATTCGTTTCGGCACCCGCGACGCCGAACTCGATCATCAACTGATCCCCGGCGCCTGGCCCGCCTTTGCGGCCGGCCAGCGGCTGGTCCTGGCGCGGGTGAAGGACTACCACCGGGAATACCGCTGGGTCTGAGACAAGAACGAAACAAGGAGAATGGGTTTGGAGCGCGACGCAATTTTAGCCATCATCATCGAACAGATTCGGATCGTCGAGCCGGCGATGGCCGAGCGGCCGATCACGGCGGAAGATTCGATGGTCGATATCGGCATCGATTCGGTGTCCCGCCAGGATGTGCTGATCATGAGCATGGAGGCCCTCGGCCTCAACCTGCCCATGGTCCAGCTGTTCGGCCCGCGCAACCTGGGCGAGCTGGCCGACCTGCTGCGGGCCAAACTTGTCGGCTGATTGCAGCTTGGCGGGGAAGGCACCGGTCGTGACCGGCATTGGCGTGGCGACGGCCTTCGGTTACGGCAAGACGGCGCTGATCGAGGGAATGCTGGCGCCGCGTCCGGTTTTCGGGCCATTGCAGCGACCGGGTCGGCAGTTGCCCGATGGCCAGTCGCTGTTTCGCGGGGCCGAACTGGCCGAGCCGCCCGCTTTGCTGGCGCCCCGCGTCGCCCGGGTAACCGGTTTCGGCGGGCGGGTCGCCGTGGCAGTGCTGGCCGAGGCCTGGCAGGAAGCCGGTCTGGACGACGTCGCGCCGGAACGCATCGGCCTGGTGGTCGGCGGCAGCAACCTGCAGTCCCGCGAGTTGCTGCTCACCCAGCAAGCCTACGCCGAGCGCATGGCCTACCTCTTGCCCAGCCACGGCTATACCTGTTTCGATACCGATCTGTGCGGCTTGTGCTGCGCCGAATTTCCCATTCGCGGTTTTAGTTACAGCGTCGGCGGAGCTTCGGCCAGCGGTCTGCTGGCGATTTTGCAGGCGGCCGACGCGGTGCGTGGCGGCCGGGTCGAGGCCTGTATCGCCATCGGCGCCTTGCAGGATCTGTCCTGTTTCGAATTGCAGGCGCTCAGCGCGCTCGGCGCACTCAGCCCAGGGCTGGCCTGTCGCCCCTTCGACCGGGCGCACGACGGTTTCATGTTCGGCGAAGCCTGTGCGGCGCTGGTCATCCGTCGGGCTGCGGCGGGGCGTCCCGGCTATGGCAGCCTGCTCGGCGGGGCGCACGGAGCGAATGGGCAGCGTGGGCCGGAGCCGTCGTTGGACGGCGAGCTGCGGGTCATTCGCGAAGCCCTGGCGGCGGCCGGCTTGCGCGCCGCCGACATCGATTACGTCAATACCCACGGCACCGGCACACCGCGCGGCGATCTGACGGAACTGGCGGCATTGCAGGCAGCGGGCCTGAACGGGGCGGCGATCAATGCCAGCAAGTCGTTGATCGGCCACGGTCTGAGCGCCGCCGGGGCGGTCGAGACGGCGGCCGTGCTGCTACAGATGCAGGCCGCTCGGCTGCATCCCTGCGCGCAGCTCGACGATCCGCTGGCTCCGGAATTCGACTGGGTGCGTGGCGCGGCCCGGGAACACCATTTTCACCATGCCCTGAAGCTGGCCTTCGGCTTTGGCGGTATCGACAGCGCGCTGGTGATCGGTGCGCCGCAGCAAGGACATTGAGCATGGATTATCAGACCCTGGCGGTTTCTTTCGACAAGGGGATTTGTCGGGTGCGCATCCAGCGAGCGGAAGCGCAAAACGCGATCAATGCCCGGTTGATCGCCGAACTGGAGGCGGTGGTCGGCCTTTGCGAAAGCGAGGCGAGGCAGCCGCCGGTCAGTATCCTGGTCCTCGAAGGGACGCCCGAGGTGTTCTGCTCCGGCGGCGATTTCAGCGCCATCGCGGCGAGCGACGAAGTCGCCGACCCGGAACCCTTGTACCGGCTCTGGCAGCGCCTGGCCGGCGGGCCTTTCATCAGCATCAGTCTGGTTCGCGGCCGGGTCAATGCGGGCGGGATGGGCTTTGTTGCCGCTGCGGATATCGTGCTGGCCGATCGCAGTGCCGCCTTCGGTTTGTCGGAGATGCTGTTCGGCATTTTTCCGGCCTGCGTGCTGCCTTTTCTGGTACGCCGCATCGGCTTGCAGAAAGCCCATTACCTGACGCTGATGACGCGCGCCTTCGCGGTTGACGAAGCGCTGGCGGCCGGCTTGGTCGATGCCGTCGATGACGATGCGGAAGCCCTGCTGCGCCGCCACCTGTTGCGCCTGCAACGGCTGAGCCGGCCGGCCATCGGGCGTTACAAGGCCTATCTGACGGGCCTGGCCGGTCAGCTTGAGGCCTTGAAACCGGCCGCTCTGGAGGCCAACCGGGCGCTGTTCGGCGATCCGGAAATCCAGCACAACATCCGTCGCTACACGGCGTCCGGAAAATTCCCCTGGGAAGCCTGATCAGCGGGCTCGCAGATCGATCGCCCGGCCGAGCGGCGAAACGACTTCCGGAAGCTGCGGCAAACCGCTCCGCTGGACGAAAAAGCGATGCTGCAGCGCGATGCCAAGCAGGAAAATGAAGGTCTGGTTTTCCTTGGTGCTGATTTCCGCTGCCGGCGTGGTCATGATCTTTTTGCTCAGGGCGCGGACGAATTTGCCGTCGAGGAAGGGAATCTTCGCCACTTCATCGCCTGACAGCAGCAGTTCGAGGTAGTCCGGCCGGCAATCGACGAAAGCCGCGCTGTCCGGCGCGCGGTAGGGGAATTTGCGCTTGTTGACGATGCTGGCCGGCAGATCTTCGCGGAAAGCCTGGCGCAACTGCCACTTCTCGGCAAAACCGTCGTCGAAACGCAGGTTGATCGAACTGGCCAGTTCGACCACTGCCGGATCGAGGAAGGGGCAGCGGTTTTCCACCCCATGGGCGAGGCTCATCCGTTCGCCCTGAGTTGACAGCAAATAGCCGGCAAGCAGCGTGCGGAACTCCAGCCATTGCGCCTTGGGGACCGCGCCGAGCGCGGCATAGCCGGGTTCCGCCGCAACCAGTGCCGCCATGGCCTGCAAGGGATCGCCGGCCTCCTTGATCAGGCGCGCCGAGAAGCGCCCGTTCTGAAAACGCAGCTCGTGGGAGAACAGCCCCGGCAAGCGTTCTTCGGAAAATTGCTGATAGAGCCCGGTAATCGCCGCCAGATCCTGCGGGCCGTAATGTTCCAGGTGCGGGTAGAGACTGGCCAGCCGGGCGCGCCGAGGCTCGTCGCCCAGGCTTTGCCAGTCGCGGCGGAGCAGGGTTTCCTTGAAGATGTCGTAGCCGAGGAAGGCCTCGTCGGCGCCTTCACCGGAAAGAACCACCTTGATGCCGGCGGCCCGGGTTTGCCGGGAGAGCAGGTACATCGGCACAAAAGCGCTGCGGAAGGCGGGAATTTCCGCATGCCAGGCGGCGGCCGGGAAATGGTCGACGATGTCCTGGTGGGTGATGCGCAGGGCGTGGTGGCGACTGCCCAGGAAACTTGCCATTTCCTGCTGTTCAGTGGATTCGTCGTACTGCCGGTCGGCAAATTCCACCGAGAACGTCAACAAGGGACGGGAACTGGCTTCCTGGGCCAGTCTGGCGACGATGGCCGAATCGATGCCACCGCTCAGATAAACACCGACTTCGACATCGCTGCGCAGGCGCAGGGCGACGCTGGCGCGCAGGCGTTGGCGGATCAGTTCCTGCGCTTCTTCGGCGCTGGCGACGGTGGTCGTGCCCTGGAAATCCAGCGTGTCGTAGCGGAACAGTTCGATTCGCTCGGCCTTGAGTTTGAGCCAGTGGCCCATCGGCAAACTGTGGATGCCGGCGTAGCCGGTCTGCGCTGGCAGTGGCGTCCACACGCCAAGGATGGAGGCCAGTTGCGCCGGGTCGTGCTCGAAGCGAAAGCCGGGGAAGGGCAGGAATGCCTTCATTTCCGAGGCAAACAAGCAGCCGCGACCCTGCGGGGCATAAAACAGCGGGCGTTTGCCGTAGCGGTCGCGGGCCAGGATCAGTTCATCCTGCTGCCGATCGTAAAGGGCGAAGGCGAAACCGCCGTTGAAGCGCGAGAGACAGGCCGGGCCCCAGTGCAGCCAGGCCTGCAGCAGGACTTCGGTGTCCGAGTGGGTGAGGAAGCTTCGTCCCAGTCCTTCCAGTTCGGCGCGCAGTTCGAGGTAATTGTAGATTTCGCCGTTGTAGCAGAGCCAGAAACGCTCACCTGGATCGGCAAGCGGTTGCACGCCGGCGGCAATGTCGATGATCGACAGCCGGGTCGAGCCCAGACCGCAGTGTTCATCCAGGACATAGCCGGTGGCGTCCGGGCCGCGGTGGGCAATGGCCCGCAACATCGCGAGCAGGGTGGCCGGGTAGGCCTCGCTGGCCAGCGAGGGATGGAAGAAACCGGCGATGCCGCACATCGGAAGCGCGGTTCAGGGAGCCGGCGCGGCGCCGGCAGCGGCCAGTTCGCCCTTTTGCCGGACAAATTCCCGGATGCGGGTCAGGCTGGTCAAGACATTGCCGGTCATCTCGTTTTCCAGGAAACGGAAATTGAATTCCCTTTCGAGGAAACGGCACATCTGGACGTAACCGAAGGAATCCATGACGCCTTCCTTGAAGAGGTCGGTGTCTTCGGGAAAGGATTCGTCGAATTCGATGAGGAACTGCTGCTCGATGTAGTCGCGGATTTTGTCGCTCATGGGCTGCGGGATG
The DNA here is from genome assembly GCF_055901855.1 of Azonexus sp. MM2026_4. Lineage (NCBI taxonomy): Bacteria > Pseudomonadati > Pseudomonadota > Betaproteobacteria > Rhodocyclales > Azonexaceae > Azonexus > Azonexus sp. MM2026_4. Next base: position 469,911 of record NZ_CM148380.1, read on the forward strand.
GGGCGGTTCGGTTTTTTGGCGGCGCTGAACGGAAACGGCAGCATGAATATGGCCTGAGGATACTACGGGCAGGTGTTTTTTGCAGCGATTTGGCATCCTGAATTGCCTCATGTCGAGGTCTGTCATGGCGGTGATATTCACGCGCCGATGTGAAATTCATTTACGGTGATTCATGGATATATTCCTGCATGAATATTGAATTTTTGTCAGGCCGGTGGTTATTCAATAATCCCTTCCCGATTTTGCTTTATAATCTCGGATTCTTCGTTCAAGGAGGTTGTCATGGATCTGTCTACACTCACTCTCGCCCAGCTGCGCGATCTTCAGCAGCAGATTCCCGCCGAATTGAAGCGGCGCGAAGCTGCCGAAAAGGTGAATGTCCTCAATGAAGTTCGCGCCTTTGCCAAGGCCCGTGGTTTTGCCATCGAGGAACTGCTGGGTAAGGAAGCCAAAGTCCGTGTCGCCACCGGCGGCAAGGTCAAGGTCAAATACCGTCACCCGCAGAGCGGCGAGGAATGGACCGGCCGCGGTCGCAAGCCGAAGTGGGTTGAAGCCTGGCTGGCGGAAGGCGGCGACATGGATGCGCTGTTGGTCTGATGCGCATCCTGCTCAGTAATGACGACGGTTATTTTGCGCCGGGGCTGGCTGCGCTGGCGGATGCCCTGGCCGGTCTGGGTGAAATCGTCGTTGTCGCGCCGGAGCAGAATCGGAGTGGCGCCAGTAATTCATTGACGCTGGATCGGCCGCTGATGCTGAAACAGGCGGCCAACGGGTTTTATTTCGTCAATGGCACGCCGACCGATTGTGTGCATCTGGCGGTAACCGGAATGCTGGATTACTTGCCGGATATCATCGTTTCCGGAATCAATTCGGGTGCCAATATGGGCGACGATACGATTTATTCGGGAACCGTTGCGGCGGCCATGGAAGGTTATCTGCTCGGCATTCCGGCGATTGCCATGTCGATGACCAGTTTCGACGGATTGAATTTCGCCACCGCGGGACGGGTTGCCCGTGAGCTCGTCGAGCATTATCTGGATAATCCGATCGAGGCGCCGGTCCTGTTGAATGTCAATGTGCCGGATATTCCCTATGACCAGTTGACCGGCCGGGAAGTGACCCGTCTCGGGCGCCGGCACAAGGCGGAGCCGGTTGTGCGCATGACCTCGCCGCGCAAGGAAACGGTTTACTGGATCGGTGCCGCTGGCGCCGCTGCCGATGCCGGGCCGGGGACCGATTTCCATGCCGTGGAACAGAAGCGGGTTTCGATCACGCCGCTGCAGATCGACCTGACGCAGGTCAGTCAGTTGTCAACGATCCGGGCGTGGTTGCAATGACGGTTCGCACCTTGCAGGGCATCGGCATGACTTCGCAGCGCACGCGTGCGCGGATGATCGACCGCCTGCGCGAAAAGGGCATCCGTAACGAGAAAGTCCTCGCGGCGATGGCGGCGGTGCCGCGCCACGCCTTCGTCGAGGAGGCGCTGGCCTCCCGAGCCTACGAGGATACGGCCTTGCCGCTGGGTATGGGGCAGACGATTTCCCAGCCCTATATCGTCGCCCGGATGATCGAGCTGCTGCTCAATGCCCGTCCCGGCCTGGGCAAAACGCTTGAAGTCGGCGCCGGTTGCGGCTACCAGGCGGCGGTGCTGGCGCAGTTGAGCAAGGATGTTTTCGCGCTTGAACGGATCGGGCCCCTGCTCGAGAAAGCCAAGGCCAACATGCGCACGCTGCAGCAGTTCAACGTGCGTCTGAAGCTGGCCGACGGTAATTTCGGTTTGCCGGAGGCCGCACCCTTCGACAGCATCATCGTCGCTGCCGCCGGGCCGGTTATTCCACCGGAATTGCTTCGCCAACTGGCGCCCGGCGGCCGAATGGTCTTGCCTGTCGGGGGGCAGGAGCAGTATCTTTGCCTTGTCGAACACACAACAAACGGCTTTACGGAGATGCGACTGGACCCGGTCCGGTTCGTACCTTTGTTATCCGGAACACAATGATCAAACCCCTTCTCCAGTTTTCACTCCTTCTTTCACTTGCCGCCTGTTCCCAGGCGCCAGCACCGATCGCCAACCCTTCGCCGACGGCCCAGAGTCGTACTGCCGGTCCCGGGGAGTACCTGGTCAAACGCGGCGATACCCTGTACCGCATCGCGCGGGAGAACGGTCTCGACCACGGCGAACTTGCCGCGCTGAACAATATCGAAAACCCTTCGGCCTTGCGCGAAGGGCAGATTTTACGGCTGCGCCCGGCGGCGGCAGTGGCAAGCGCCAACGGGCAGGCAGCATCGGTAGCCAGTCCGATCGGTATCGACAGCGGTGTCGAATCGCGGCCGCTCGATGCGGCACCGAAGGGCGGCACGCCGGCCGCGCCGGCAAAGGGGACGATCAGTGAGCCGCGCGGTGGCAAGGAGCCGTATTCGGACGAAGCGCATGCCCGTTTGAACAATCTGCCGGCGGCGGCTCCGGCTGGCGCCCCAGCGGCGACTCCGGCGACGCCGCCGGCCGCAACGCCAGCCGCAGCCGAAGCCGAGGCTGGGCAATGGGCGTGGCCGAGCGCCGCGACCGTCAAGTCGGCTTATAACGGCAGCAGCAACAAGGGAATCGATTTCGGCGGCAAGGCCGGCGATCCGGTGCAGGCGGCGGGTGACGGCAAGGTGCTCTACGTCGGCGACGCGCTGGCGGGCTATGGTCGGCTGGTGATCGTCAAGCACAGCACCGACATCCTTTCCGTCTACGCCCATAACCGGCGCATCCTGGTCAAGGAAGGGCAGGCGGTCAAGCGCGGCCAGAAGATCGCCGAGATGGGCGATACCGGCACCGACAGCGTCAAGCTGCATTTCGAAATCCGCAAGCAGGGCAAGCCGGTCGATCCGCTGCCCTTCCTGCCGAAAAGATGAGTCACGATGAGGACGACGAAGAAGAAGCGGCGCTGACCGGCGCCGCGGAAAGCGATGGCTTTCTGCAGGCGCTGGGCGATCTGCCGTCGGCCGAAGGCAGCCTGATCGAGGATGTCACCCAGATCTACCTCAACGAGATCGGCGCCAAGCCGCTGCTGACGCCGGACGAGGAGCTGGCCAAGGCGCGTCTGGTGCGCCGTGGCGATTTTGCCGCCCGCCAGCAGATGATCGAGCACAACCTGCGCTTGGTGGTGAATATCGCCAAGCATTACCTGAATCGCGGCATTCCCTTTCTCGACCTGATCGAGGAAGGCAACCTCGGTCTCATCCATGCGCTGGAAAAGTTCGACCCCGAGCGTGGTTTCCGCTTCTCGACCTACGCGACCTGGTGGATCCGCCAGAGCATCGAGCGCAGCATCATGAACCACGCGCGGACCATCCGTCTGCCGGTGCATGTGGTCAAGGAAATCAACCTCGTGCTGCGCGCCATGCGCCACCTGGAGGCTGCCGACGGCCGCGAATCCAGCGTCGAGCGGGTGGCGACCTTGCTCGACCGGCCGGTCGCCGACATTCGCCGCATCCTGTCGCTCAACGAGCACATCGCGTCGCTCGACGCGCCGCTCGACATCGATCCCAATCACACGATGGCCGAGTTCATCACCGACGACAGCGGGGCGGCCGATCCGGAGCTGCTGCTGCAGTCGAGCGAAGTCGGTGTCCTGCTCGAAAGCTGGTTGGGCGAGTTGGGCGAACGCCAGCGCCAGGTGATCGAGCGCCGTTACGGCCTGAACGGCAACGAAATCGCCACCCTCGACGCGATCGCCGGCGATCTCGGCCTGACCCGCGAGCGCGTCCGGCAGATCCAGCTGGAAGGCCTCGAGCGCCTGCGCCGCATGATGCGGCGCGGCAAGGTGACGCGCGACTCGGTGTTGTAGGCGCGCCTAGCGTGCCTGGTTGAGCGCGGTCTGCGTCTCGGCGCGCGCCTGGCGGATGGCATCGGCCAACTGGAAGACCGACATCGCGTAAAAGCTCGAGCGGTTGTAGCGGGTGATCACGTAGAAATTCTCGAAACCCAGCCAGTATTCGGTCGGCGCTTCCGGCGTCACCAGGTCGACCAGCGTCACCGTCGCGTCGGCTGGCGCTTCGGCCAGGATGCCGCGCTCGAACAGCTCGCTTGCCCGCAGGCTGGGGCGGATGCCGGCTTCGATCAGCGAGGCGTCCGGCGTTCCCGGCAGGTTGGCCGGCACGGCTACCGGCTGGCCGGCCTGCCAGCCATGCTGCTCGAGGAAGCGGGCGACGCTGCCGATCGCGTCGTCGACGCTGTTCGCCAGATCGACGCGGCCGTCCCGGTCGAAATCCACGGCAAAGCGCCGCTGGCTGCCGGGCATGAATTGCGGGATGCCGATCGCGCCGGCGTAGGAGCCGCGCACGGTCAGCGGATCGAGGCTGTTCTCGCGGCTGAGCAGCAGGAACTGTTCGAGTTCGGTGCGGAAGAAATCGGCTCGCCGCGGGTACTGGAAGGCCAGTGTCGCCAGCGCCTCGAGCACGCTGAAGCCGCCGGTGTTGCGGCCATAGACGGTTTCGACGCCGATGATGGCGACGATCACTTCTTCCGGGACGCCGTAGAGCGCCCGGGCGCGGGCCAGGGTCGCCGCGTGCTCCTGCCAGAAATCGACGCCGCCGGCGATGCGCTGCGGGTTGACGAAGCGGGCGCGGTAGCGCGTCCAGGAGCGCTGCGTCGGCAGCGTCGGCGGGGCGATCAGCGACAGCACGCCGGTGTTCTGCTTGACCTTGGCGAACTGGGCGAGCAGTTCGTCGGCGTCGAAACCGTGGCGTTGCGCCAGGTCGCGGGCGAAGACTTCGGCTTCCGGCAGTTCGGCAATGCTGCCGGGCGCGGCGAGCGCGCATTGGCTGAAGGCGGTGAGGGCGGTGAGGGCGCAGGCGGCCAGGGTCTTGATCAAACGATTCTCCGTCGGGGCAGGCGATTGACGGCGGCGCGCAGCGCCGCCAGGTGTTCGGGGTCGGTGCGGGCATAGCGGGCGAGCAGATAATGGCGGACGACCGCATCGACAGCGGGGGCCAGCGCCGGATCGGTCCTGCGCACGCGCTCGGCAAATGCCAGCGGGGTTTCCTGAGGCGCGCAGTTTAACCCGATTCGGCGCTGGGCACGCAGCCAGAGCCGGCGTGCTTCGTCGAGGCGCGGCCGGTGCCACAGGTTGAGCAGCAGGATGGCGGCCAGCACGCCGCCGCCGGCAAGGCCGAGCAGGGTGGCGAGCAGCCGCCAGTCCACGTTGATGAAGCCCAGTTGCGACAGGAACTGGCGCTGGCGCTCGCCGTCGTAGCCGAGGATGTACTGGTTCCAGGTGTTATTCACCGCTTCCCAGCGGTGGCGCAGGTCGCGCAGCCAATCGGCGCGGTTGAGCAGGAAGGCGGGCAGGGGCTCGCCGGCCGGCAGGGCGCTGACGATGCCTTGCTCGATGCGCTCCGGGGCGACCGCCGCGGTCGGGTCGACCCGCGTCCAGCCGCGCCCGGCGAACCAGACCTCGGCCCAGGCGTGGGCTTCCGACTGGCGGACGACCAGGTAGCCGTCGAGCGGATTGAACTCGCCGCCTTGGTAGCCGCTGACGACGCGCGCCGGCAGGCCGGCGGCACGCATCAGGAAGACGAAGCTGCTGGCGTAGTGCTCGCAGAAGCCGCGCCGGCTGCGGAACAGGAAATCGTCGATGGGGTCGCGCCCGAGCAGCGGCGGACGCAAGGTGTAGTGGAAGGCTTCCCGGGCGAAATGGTCTAGCGCCAGATCGACCAGCTCCTCCGGCGCGCGCGCTTGCCGCTGCCACTCGCGGGCGAGGGCGCGGGCGCGGGGATTGCCTGCGGTCGGCAGACTGAGGTTGTCGGCCAGCGTCGCCGGCGCTTCCTGCGGGTTGAAACGGAAAGCGGTGGCGGCGCGCAGGCGGAAGCGCTGCCGGCTGTCGACGGGGCGCGCAGCGATCGCCGCCAGCCGCCCGTCGCGGCTGGCGCCTTCGGGCAGCGCCAGCGGCGCGTCGAGGGCCAGCAGCCAGCGCTGGCCGTGGGCTTCCAGCGTGGTTTCGTAGGCGATTTCCGGGCCGTCGGCCTGCACCACTTCCTCGGGCAGGCGGCGGGCCGAACGCTGCCAGGTGGTGCCGTCGAAGTTCTCCAGCACCGGGCCGCGCCAGTAGAGCAGGTGACGCGCCGGCGGGGCGCCGTCGAAGCGGACCCGGAAGGCGACTTCGCCGCTGCTCACCAGTTCGGCGATGCTGCCCGGGTTCATGCGCTCGGACAGTCCGGTGCGGCCGCTATGGGCGTCTTCCGGCAAGCCCCAGAGCGGACCGCTGATGCGCGGAAAAAGCAGGTAGAGGACGAGCATCATCGGTAGTGCCTGGAGGAGCAGCGTCGCCGCCAGACGCAGGTTCTCGCGGCGCTCGATGGTGCCGGCGTGAAGGCGGGTCAGCGCGGCGGTGACCAGCCACAGGGCAACCACCAGCCAGAGGCCGACGGCGATTTCCTGGGAATGGAAGTAATGCGTCAGCAGCAGGAAATAGGCGAGCATGACGACGACCACGGCATCGCGCCGGTGGCGCATTTCCAGCAGCTTGAGGGCCATGAACATGACCAGCAGGGCAACTCCCGGTTCGCGCCCGAACAAGGTCCGGTATTCGGCGAGGATCGCCAGGTTGCCGGCAACGGTCAGCGCCAGTACCACCCAGCGCCCGGGCAGCCGGCGGTCCTCCCACCATAGCCAGCCAGCCCAGGCGAAGAGGACGACGGCGAATGCCGTCAGCCACAGCGGTTGCGCCAGCGCGTGTGGCGCCGTCGCGGCGATGGCGGCGGCAAACAGCCAGGGCGGCTGTTCGCGGCTGAGGCTGGCGTCGCGTTTCTGGTTCATGCCGGATACAGGGCGAGCGCTTCGAGACAGCGGCGTTGCTGCTCGCGGCCGCTGGCGGCCGGGATGTCCACGCCGGGCAGGGCGAGGGCGAAGGCAAGCTGGCGCTGGCCGGCGTCGATCACCCAGCCGGCGAGCAGCGAAAGCCGGGTTTCGGCGGACAGGGCGGGGTCGGTCGCCGCCCAGTCGAGGCGCAGTTCGCTGTCGCTGCCGCCGGCGAACTCCTTGATCAGCAGCGGCCGGTCGTCACCCTGGCGGATGCTCGCCTTCCAGGCGACGTGGCGCAGCGAATCGGCCGGCTGGCGTTCGCGGAAACCGGCGAAATCCTCCTGGCCACCCTCGCCATGGCGGGCGCTGCCGCTTGGCAAGGGGCGGCTGGCCGGCAACGGGGTGAAGATCGGGCTCGGGTAGACCAGGCAGCGCATCGCCGGCCGTAGCTGGCTCCAGGCGGTGAACAGGCCGAGCGGGTAGCGGGTGTCCAGGCGTACCGGCGGCAGCGCCAGCCAGCCGCGCCGTTGCGTCGGCACCGGTACGGCGACCGTCGTCCGTCCGTCGGCGTCGACCGCAGCATTCACCGGCAGCCCGGCGACGGCGGTAAATACCAGGGCGCGGCGCGCATAGGGGCGGTCGTTCTCGAGCGTCAGCTCGAACTCCGCCGTCTCGCCGACATGCACCGGCGCGGCCCGTCCCGGCAGCAGGCGCAGGCGGTGCAGGTTGCGGAAACTGTGCACCATGCCGGTCAGGCCGAGGCTGGCGAGCAGGAAGACCAGCGCGTGGCCGAGTGCCAGGTTGTAGTTGATGGCGCCGATCAGCATGACGAGCAGGGCCAGCGCGTAGAGCAGCCCGGTGCGCGAGGGCAGGATGAAGATCCGCCGGCGGTCGAGGACGATCGGCGCCTCGCCGTCGCTGCGCTTGCCGAATATGAATTCCTGCAGCCGGTCGAGCAGGCGCATCGCGGTCAGGGAATGGCGACGCCGGCGAGCAGCGCGCCGATGTCGCCGGCGGCGGCCATGCCGTCGCCGTGCGCTGCCAGCAGGCGATGGCGGGCGACCGCCGGGAAGACCGCCTGGACGTCGTCGGGCAGCACCATGTCGCGGCCGGCCAGCCAGGCCCAGGCGCGGGCTGCCGCCAGCAGCGCCAGTCCGGCGCGCGGCGAGAGGCCGTGGCGGAAGGCCGGATTCTGCCGGCTGGCCTCGACCAGCGCCTGCACGTAGTCGATCAGCGGGTCGGCGGCATGGACGGCGGCAACGGCTTCCTGCAGGGCCGGCAACTGCGTCGCCACCAGCAGCGGGGCGAGACTTTCCGCGGCCTGGCGGCGACCGCCGCTGCGCAGCAGTTCGCGCTCCGCGTCGCGCCCGGGGTAGCCGAGTTCGATGCGCATCAGGAAGCGGTCGAGTTGCGATTCCGGTAGCGGAAAGGTGCCGATCTGGTGCGCCGGGTTCTGGGTCGCGATGACGAAGAACGGGCGGGGCAGGCGGCGGGTTTCGCCTTCGCTCGTCACCTGGCCTTCTTCCATCGCTTCGAGCAGCGCGCTCTGGGTTTTCGGCGTCGCCCGGTTGATCTCGTCGGCCAGCACGAGCTGCGCGAAGACCGGGCCGGGAACGAAACGGAAGGTCGATTGCCCGCGGTCGTAGATCGAGACGCCGGTGATGTCGGCCGGCAGCAGGTCGGCGGTGAACTGGATGCGCGAGAAATCGAGCCCGAACAGCGCGGCCAGCGTGTGCGCCAGCGTGGTCTTGCCGAGGCCCGGCAGATCCTCGATCAGCAGGTGGCCGCCGGCCAGCAGGCAGGCAACGGCGAGGCGGATTTCCTGCGCCTTGCCGAGGATGATCCGGTTGGCGGCGGCGAGGATGGGCGCGAAGTCCGGCGGGTGCTCGGCCGTCGCTGATGTTTTTGTGTGGGGCATGCGTTCAATCCGTCAGGGGGTGCGGGGTATTGCCCATTCTAATGCTTGAAGCGGTCGCCGGAATGAGATGATAATGAGCCACAGAGGAGCGCTGCCCAGGCGCAAAAACAGCAGAGAGAGAACAAGTGACAACAACTGCCTTCATCACCCATCGCGACTGCCAGTTGCACGACATGGGAACGCATCACCCGGAATGCCCGCAACGCCTGACTGCCATCAACGATCATCTGATCGCTCAGGGCATCGACGCCTATTTTGTTTACTACGACGCGCCGCTCGCCACCTTCGAGCAGTTGTTGCGCGTCCACCCGGCGTCGCATCTCGAACGCATCAAGCGCGCCTCGCCCGAACTGGGTGTTGTCCATCTCGATCCCGACACAGCGATGAACCCGCATACCTGGCAGGCCGCGCTGCGGGCCGCCGGTGCCGGTTGCCTGGCGGTGGACCTGGTGGTTGGCGGCGAATGCGAGAACGCCTTTTGCTCGGTCCGTCCTCCCGGTCATCATGCCGAGCGCACGACCCCGATGGGGTTTTGCTTCTTCAACAACATCGGCGTTGCCGCCATGCACGCGATCAAGGTGCACGGTCTCGAACGCGTCGCCATCATCGACTTCGACGTGCACCACGGCAACGGCACCGAGGATTGCTTTGCCGGCAACGACAAGGTGCTGATGTGCAGCATCTTCCAGCATCCTTTCTATCCTTACGCCGGTATCGACAATCCGGCCGCCAACATGTGCAACGTGCCGCTGGCCGCCGGTTGTGGCGGCGAGGAATTCCGCGACGCCGTGCTGCAGGTGTGGACACCGCGGCTCAAGGAATTCCAGCCGCAGATGATCTTCATCTCGGCCGGTTTCGACGGCCACTACGAGGACGACATGGGCGGCCTCAAGCTGGTCGAGAAGGATTTCGCCTGGTGTACCGAGCACCTGAAGAAGCTGGCCGCCGAAATGTGCGGCAAACGCATCGTCTCGATGCTCGAGGGCGGCTACGTGATGACTTCGCTGGCGCGCAGCGTCGGCGCCCATCTGCGGGCGCTGGCCGATCTCTGATCAGCGCTTTCTTTTAGAAATGAGCGGGCTGGGGTAAAATCCGGCCCTCTTTTTTCGTGTTTCCAACGTTTTTACGGATGAATCCATGGCGTTGATTGTTCAGAAATACGGCGGTACTTCCGTCGCCAACCCGGAGCGCATCAAGAATGTCGCCCGGCGCATCGCCCGCTTCAAGGCGCAGGGACATCAGATCGTCGTTGTCGTCTCGGCGATGAGCGGCGAAACCAACAAGCTGATCGCGCTGGCCCGGGAAATGCAAGCCCAGCCCGATCCCCGCGAACTCGATGCCGTCGTCAGCACCGGCGAACAGGTCACCACCGGCCTGCTCGCCATGGGCCTCAAGGCGATCGGCGTCGATGCCCGCAGCTACACCGGCGGCCAGGTCAAAGTCCTGACCGACAGCACCTTCACCAAGGCGCGCATCCTGTCGATCGAGGAAGAGAACATCCGCCGCGATCTCGATGCCGGCAAGGTCGTCATCGTTGCCGGTTTCCAAGGCGTCGATGCCGACGGCAACATCACGACGCTCGGCCGCGGTGGTTCCGATACCTCCGGCGTCGCCCTGGCGGCGGCGCTGAAGGCCGACGAGTGCCAGATCTACACCGACGTCAACGGCGTCTACACGACCGACCCGCGCGTCGTGCCGGAAGCGAAGAAGCTCGACACCATCACCTTCGAGGAAATGCTGGAAATGGCCAGCCTCGGCTCCAAGGTGCTGCAGATCCGCTCGGTCGAATTCGCCGGCAAGTACAAGGTCAAACTGCGCGTTCTTTCCAGCTTCGAGGACGAAGGGGAGGGTACGCTGATCACTGTTGAGGAAGACAAGAACATGGAACAACCGATCATTTCCGGCATCGCCTTCAACCGCGACGAAGCCAAGCTGACCATGCTGGGCGTTCCGGACACCCCGGGCATCGCCTACCGCATCCTGGGCTCGATTGCCGATGCCAACATCGACGTCGACATGATCATCCAGAACGTCGGCCACGACGGCACGACCGATTTCTCCTTCACGGTGAATCGCGGCGAGTACGCCAAGGCCCAGGCCATCCTGGAAAAGGTCAAGGGCGAGCTGGGGGCCCGCGAGATCGTCGGCGACAACAAGATCTGCAAGGTTTCGGCGGTCGGCGTCGGCATGCGCTCGCACCCGGGCGTCGCTTCCAAGATGTTCAAGGCGCTGGGCGACGAAGGCATCAACATCCAGATGATTTCCACCTCGGAAATCAAGATTTCCGTCGTCCTCGACGAAAAGTATCTGGAACTCGCCGTGCGCGTCCTGCACCGCACTTTCGGTCTGGACCAGTAAAGGTTTGACCAAAGGGCGCGGAGGCTATATCATCCGCGCCTCGTCGCTGAACGGATTGGAGACGTGGCCGAGTGGTCGAAGGCACACCCCTGCTAAGGGTGCATCCGGGCAAAACCTGGATCGAGGGTTCGAATCCCTCCGTCTCCGCCAGCAACGATACAAACAAGCGCCTCTCGGGGCGCTTTTTTGTTGCCCGCGTTTTGCCGCCGGGGCAGGCTGGACCGCCGGCCTCGGCTTCCTGCACAATGTTCCGCACGGCGCTCGAGAGGTCGGACGAAACGGGAGAAGCGATGAACGGGGTTACGGTGGCTGGCTGTGCGCTCCTTGCCCTGCGTGAGGATATGACGCTCGCCGGCGTCCGGGAGTCCAGACGGTGAGCGGCGACCGTCGGGTGCGGGTGATCGGTGCCGCCAGCGGTATTGGCGCCCAGGACGTGGCATGTGCCGACGGGCCGGTCGCCTTCCATCATTCGCAGGCCTGGCAGACGCTGGCCCGGCACCCGGCGCTGGATTGGGGACGCACCCTGTTTGCCCCGAACGGCGAGCGGCTGTCGCGCACGGCGCGAATCGCCGCGCTCTGCAGGGCGCTCGCCGACGAGGTTGAAAGTACCCTGCGCCAGGGGCAGTTTCCGCTGGTCATCGGCGGCGACCATTCGGTGGCGGTCGGCACCTGGAGCGGCGTCGCCCGCGGCATCGGGCAGCCACTGGGTTTGTTGTGGATCGATGCCCACCTCGACAGCCATACGCCGGAGAGCAGCTATTCCGGCGCCGTCCATGGCATGCCGCTGGCTTGCCTGCTCGGCCAGGGCGATCGCCGTCTGGTGAGCATCGGCCTGCCCGGGGCGCAGCTCAGCGCTGGGCATTGCGCTGTCCTCGGGGCGCGCAGCTACGAGCCGGAGGAAATCGACTTCCTGTGCCGCCAGGGCGTGCGCATCTTCGATGGCGAGGAAATCGCCCGCCGCGGTTTTGCCGCCTGTCTCGACGAGGCGGCCGGCATCGTCGGCAGTGCGCCGGCCGGCTTCGGCGTCAGCCTCGACCTTGACGCCATCGATCCGCGCTTCGCACCGGGCGTCGGCAGCCCGGAGCCGGATGGCCTGCCTGCCGCCGACGTACGCACGGCCTGGCGCTGGCTGGCTGGGCAGCCCGGCTTGCGCGCCCTGGAAATCGTCGAATACAACCCGGATCGCGACCGTCACGGGATGACTGCGCAACTGATCGCCGACCTGATCGGCGAGACGGTCGGCGGCTGAACGCTCAGTCGGAACGGCCGACGCTCAGGCGGAGCTGGCCGCGGAATCCCTTGCTCGAGGCGAGCGGGATCAGGTACTGCTCGCCCGTGGGTTCGACCAGCCGGCCCTGGCCTTCGCTCCAGTTTTCGTCGGAGCTCAGGTAGCGCAGCCGGAAGCCGTCCTGCGCCAGTGTCAGCTTCAAGGTCAGGGTGTCGCGGAACAGGTATTCGCCTTCGATGTGCTGATCGAGCCAGAAACTGTCGTCGATGGTGTAGCCGGTGGTCAACACCGCCAGTTCCAGCGAAAAGACGAGGGTCTTGCCGACGGTGATCCGCTTGCTGTCGAGAAAGGCCGAGAACAGGGCGGGCGAGCGCGGCGCGTCGATGCCGGCGCGGTCGAGGCGTAGCAGTTCGTCGTAACCGCGCAGGACGGCGCTGTAGGTGTCGCGGCGGCGTTCGGTGAGTTTGGCGCTGAAACTGCCGCGCGGCGCGACCGTCGCCTCGAAATAGTAGGAGCAGCGAATCTGTTTGCCGGCGTCCTTGGCCTTCTGCACGGAAGGCGGTAGGGGCAGGACGTCGACGTCGAGGCTGCCATCGACGCGCAGGTCGCCGAACAGGAAGCGGACCAGGTTCTGGTAACCCTCTTCCGAATTGACGACGCCGAACGGGCCGCTGTGGCTGCGATAGGCGAAGGCGCGCGGGGTGCCGCTGACGGTGGCGTTCTCGATCTTCACCAGGCCGTCGCTCATTTCGCCCGCCAGCAGGCGGGAAACGCCGAGCGCAGCGGCGTAGTCGCGGTGATTGGTACCGACGAAGCAGAAGAAACGCTGCGGGTCGAATTTCCCGTCCAGCGAGTCGACCCGCTCCGGCTTCCCGGGCAGGCCGAGGTATTCGGCCATCCGCTGGCGGTTGAAGTTGTTGATGTCCCACAGACCGAGAACCGCCGGCACGTTGATTCCCGCCATCTCGATCCCGTTGTGCGGCGTGCCGTAGGTGAATACCTTGGCGACCAGCGCGCGGTCGTCCGGCGTGCTGATCGCGTCGTTCTGCAGGAAGGCGCGGACGACCAGTCCGCCCATCGAATGGGCGACCAGGTGCACCTTGAAAGCGGCGAGCAGTTCGCCGTCGTCGCCGCAGACCTGGCGGCGCACGCGCTGGATCAAGGCCTGCAGGCCGCGCGCCGCTTCGGGGATCGACAGCACCTTGCCGTCGCCGAGGTCGCTGTCCGCCGTCTCGTAATAGCGGTAGATGACGACGCTGCGTGGCGGCAGGCTGCCGTTGATCTCGGCGCCGTCATCGAAACAGTCGCGGTAGCCGTATTCCTTCATCAGCCGGATCAGCGGCGACTCGAAGATGTGCTTGGTGACGCGCCCATCCCAGGCCTGCCGCAACTTGGTCGCGCCCTGGTTGAAGCCCATGTAGGGCATCGACGCGGCATCGGCGATTTCGCCGGGGGTCATCGCGTAGCCGCGGACATAGATGATCGGGTAGTACGGCGCCATTGTCTTTGCCATGATCGTCTCCTCGGGATGGTTGGGTTACAACAGGGTGAAGCCGAGCGCGCCGTTGACCGTTTCGCGGATCACGCCCAGCGCCGCGTCGAGCGCGGCTTCGACGGCGAGCAGGCCGAGGCCTTCGAGCGTCAGCAGCACGCTGCGGGTCGCGTTCTTCTGGATATCGAGATGGAGGGCCGCCTGCGCCGGGTTGATCTTTCCCGACAGCGTCAGGGTCTCGATCATGACCAGGGTCTGCGCCAGCTTCTTCGCTTCGGCCTCGCCATATTCGCGGATCTCCGGCCATTTCTCGCTCAGGCTGCCGCGCAATGCGGCCAGGATGTCCTTGCTCAATTGCGTTGTGCTCAGACTCATCGAAGGCTCCTCCGGAGATGACGCAAGTTTACCCGCCGCGGCGTTTCGCCAGTTCCAGCTTGAGGATGGCGGTGAAGCTGCTGTTGAACTGAATGCGCAGGATGGCGATCTGCTCCGGCGAGAGGCAATCGATCCGGTGCAGTTGCCGCAGGCTCTCCAGGCTGCGCTGGAGCAGCGCTGTCTGCTCGCTGGTCCGTTCGTTGCCGGGAATGGCGGCGGTACGCACGGCGAGGGCGCTGAGCTCGATCCGGGCGTCGGTATAGAACTGTTGATGTCGCTCGAAGCGGCAGTCGGGTGGGCCGGTCGCTGCCTCGAGCGCAATCAGGTGCGCCTCGGTCTTGCGTTGCAGCGCGCTGACGGCGCGGTCGGTCACTTCATCGTAAGGTGCGAGCAGCCGCGGGGTGCAGGCGCTGAGCGCGAGCAGCAAGGCTGCCGCGTAGAGCGGGCGGGAAAGGGTGGCGAGGCGAGAGCTCTTCGGCATGACGATCCCCGGTAGGCGGGTCCGGGCAATGGGGTTGCATGCATCATATACCGCGCTCGCCGCTTCGGCATGCCCAGGACGCCGTTCTAATAGACTTCGGCGTGATCGTCGCTGCTGCGCTGCAGAATGCCGGCCTCGCGCAGTCGGGACTTGAAGGCTTTCATCACCGGGCGCGAGAGCATCGTTTCGGCAAGCAGGCGCTGTTCGTAGATGCGCATCCTCAGCGCCTCATCGCAGGCCGTTCGTGCTTCCTCGATCAGTGCGTGACAGCTCGCTGCGTCCAGACGGTTTCCCGGACGTCAACCGACGGCATCGTAAAGCGCGATGGCAACGTTCTTGTCGGCGTCGTTCATCTTGCACTTGCCGTCGAGAATCTTCAGCATCAGGGTGACGACGCAGTCGATCTCGATCGGATCGACGATATGGCGGCTAGCCCAGGAGGCGATCGTTGCTCGGGTCATGGTGGTCGATGCTTGGCGGTGGAGGTTGTGGGAGCGGCTGCGACATGCAGCTAGAAAAGCAGCAAGAAAAGGGCCAGTTGTCCGGAGTTCGGCGCTTTGCCGGAAAGCCGCCCGCCATCGCCATTTTCCCGATGAACGGCGGGGCTTGTCCGTCAGCTTCCGGCGCGGGATACTCACGGTGTTTGTAAAAAAGGTGACAAACGCATGACACACGACGATATCCGCGCGGCGATCCGTTCCGGTCTGCCGTTTTTCGGCGTTACCCAGCAGGGGCAGGTGATGGCGCGTTACCTGCCGTTCGGTCCGGTCTATCGCTGGAAGCGCAACCAGATGATTCCGACGCCCTTGCAAGGCGAGGATCTACTGTGGTGGCTGCAGGCCAGCGACGAAGACCCGGGAGAGTCCTGAAGCGATCTACGGGCGCGGCTGCTGGATGTAGCTGTAGCGCTGCGCCAGTTCGGCCGCCGCGACGTGACGCAGCGACAGGTCGCGCCAGCGGATTTCACTGTCGCTGCCGGTCATCAGCCGTAGCAGGCTGGCTTCGTCATTCGGCTGGCACTCTTCGAGAAAAGCGGCCAGGTCGCGGTCGTCGAGCAGGCCGATGCCGAGCGCGGTGTCGAGGTAGAGGCTGCCGTCGTCGTCGAGCAGCGCGGCTTTGATCTTACCGGCCGAAGCACCGGTGTGGGCGACGAAGGCCGCGCCGTCGCGATGGAATATCCACGGCGTTGCCGCAAGATCGACGTAAACCCGTTGCGGGCCGTTCTGGACGAACCAACGGCCCGCTTCGTCACTGGCGTATTGCCGGTTCAGAAAGTCGATCAGGCCGCGGTGCGTCACCCGTTCTCCCTGCAATCGCCAGTCCCCGCGCCGGTCGAGCGAGAGCCACTCATAACAGGCGGGGACGTTCGGCCATTTGGCATGACCGGAAAAATCAGATCGGGATGAAATCATTTGTCTTCCGGATATCGAATGTATTCCATGGTATGCATGTTGAGGGTCTCAGTCGAACTTTTCGGCATCCTGAGCAGGTTCAAAAATTCCATGTTTGTCTCGTGCGTGCAGGGTTCTCTTGCCTGGATCTCCTGAATTGGCGGACAATCGCGGCGTTTCTTTGGATTGAATTTTGCAAGTTGTTTATCCCGTTGGACAAATTTTTTTGAAATTAAAGGAGATCACGGTGAACTCGAAAAAAAACGCCCTGGTGATTTTTGTTGTGGCTTTGGTCGCCATGCTCTCGGGATGCGCAACCGAAACGTCGCGGGCGATCGAATCCCAGCAAACCGCTGCCGCTGCGCGCCCATATGTCGGCGAACGCCAGCCGATTTCGGTAGGCAAATTCGATAATCGCTCCAGCTTCATGCGCGGAGTTTTCTCCGATGGCGTCGATCGTCTGGGTAGTCAGGCGAAGACGATCCTGGTTTCCCACTTGCAACAGAGCAACCGTTTTTCCGTCCTTGACCGCCAGAACCTGACCGAGACCAAGCAGGAAGCGGAGATTTCCCGCAAGCAGCAAGCCCTGAAGGGCGCGCGTTACGTCATCACCGGTGATGTCACCGAATTTGGCCGGAAAGAAATTGGCGACCATCAGCTTTTCGGTTTGCTCGGTCGTGGAAAGCAGCAGGTGGCATACGCGAAGGTGGCGCTGAACGTGGTCGATGTCGAGACATCGGAAGTCATCTATTCAACCTTCGGTGCCGGCGAATATGCTCTGTCGAATCGTGAAGTGATCGGTTTTGGCGGTACGGCCAGCTATGACTCGACGCTGAACGGCAAGGTTCTCGACCTTGCCATCCGGGAGGCGGTCGATGGTCTGGTCCTGGGCGTGGAAAGCGGCGCTTGGCGTCCGGCTCATTGATTCCGGCAGGAGGGGTAATGGAAGTTAAGACAAGCCAAGGATGGCTTCTGCTGGCGTGCGCCAGCGCGGTGCTCTTTGCGGGCTGCGCACAGCAGCGCCAGCCGCTATACCACTGGGGGAGCTTTCAGGCAGTCCAGTACAGTCATTTCAAGGGTGACAAGGGGCCGGAGGAAGGGATCGTCGAGCTCGAGAAGGTTCGCGAAGAGGCCAAGGCGAGCGGTCGCAATGTCCCTCCGGGGTTGCAGGCGCATCTCGGCATGCTGTACGGGCTGACCGGTCGCACCGATCTGTTCGAGCAGAATCTTCTGGCCGAGAAGCAGAGCTTTCCGGAAAGCTCGGTCTATCTCGATTTCCTGCTCAAGAAAAACCAGAAACAGGAAAGCGTGCGATGAAACACAGTTCCCTTTCCCGGCTGCGTTTGCCGTTTCTGACGCTTGCCCTGACCCTGCTTGGCGGTTGTGCGACACAGCAGGCTTACGACTACACCGCGTTTCGCGCGGCAAGGCCGGCGTCGATACTGGTGCTGCCGCCGGTCAACCAGTCTCCGGACATCAAGGCGACGTACAGCATGCTTTCCCATGCCACGGCGCCGCTTGCCGAATCCGGCTATTACGTGTTTCCGGTCACACTGGTCGACGAAACCTTCAGGCACAACGGTCTGACGGCGCCGGCAGATATCCACGAAGTGGCACCAGCAAAGCTGCGCGAAATATTTGGTGCCGACGCGGCGCTCTACATCAACATCAAGGATTACGGCACCTCCTACAAAGTGCTTGCCAGCGAAACGCGGGTCACGGCGGAGGCCAAGCTGGTCGATCTGCGTACAGGCACGCAGCTATGGCATGGTTCGGCGACGGCATCGAGTGCCGAGAGCGACAACAATAGCGGCGGTCTGATCGGCATGCTGGTCAAGGCGGTCGTTCGGCAGATCATCGAAACGGTCAGCGAGCAAGGGCACGTGATCGCCGGTATGACGAGTTCGCGGCTGCTGAGCGCCGGTGTGCCAAACGGCATTCTTTTTGGCCCGCGTTCGCCGCAGTACCAGAAGGATGGTCAGGCGTTGCGCTGACACGAAATCATTCTTTCGCAATTGAAAACGGCCTCTTGCGAGGCCGTTTTTGTTTTTACCGGGAGCGTTTTCAGTCCTGGTAAGCAGACAGCGGCGGGCAGGCGCAGTTCAGGTTGCGGTCGCCGTACACATCGTCGATGCGATTGACGCTTGGCCAGAACTTGTTGGCTGCTACCCAGGGTAGCGGGAAGACCGCCTGTTGCCGGCTGTAGGGATGGCGCCACTCGGCATCGACGAGGTCGGCCTGGGTGTGCGGCGCGTTCTTCAGCGGGTTGTCGGTGGCGCTCCAGGTGCCGTTCTCGATCTCGCGGATTTCCGCGCGGATCGCCACCATGGCTTCGATGAAACGATCCAGTTCGGCCTTCGATTCCGACTCGGTCGGCTCGACCATGATGGTGCCGGCCACCGGGAAGGACACCGTCGGGGCGTGGAAGCCGTAGTCCATCAGGCGCTTGGCGATGTCGATCTCGGCGATGCCGGTGGCGGCCTTGATCGGGCGGATGTCGAGGATGCACTCGTGTGCCACGCGGCCGTTCTTGCCAACGTAGAGCACCGGGTAGTGGTCCTTGAGCTGGCTGGCGACGTAGTTGGCGTTGAGGATGGCGAACTGGGTCGCCTTCTTGACGCCTGCGCCGCCGAGCATAGCCAGGTACATCCAGGAAATCGGCAGGATCGAGGCGGAGCCGAAAGGCGCCGCGGAAACCGCGCCCTGGCCGCCGTGCGGGCCGTCGATCGGGGCCACCACGTGGTTGGCCATGAACGGGGCGAGGTGGGCCTTGAGGCCGATCGGGCCCATGCCCGGTCCGCCGCCGCCGTGCGGGATGGCGAAGGTCTTGTGCAGGTTCATGTGGCTGACGTCGGCGCCGATGCAGCCGGGCGAAGTCAGGCCGACCTGAGCGTTGAGGTTGGCGCCGTCCATGTACACCTGGCCGCCGTTGGCGTGCACGATGGCGCAGATGTCCTTGATCGCTTCCTCGAAGACGCCGTGCGTGGACGGGTAGGTGATCATCAGGCAGGCGAGGTCGTCCTGGTGTTCCTCTGCCTTGGCCTGCAGGTCGGCGACATCGACGTTGCCGTTGTCGTCGCAATCGACGACAACAACCTGCATGCCGGCCATCTGGGCGGTGGCCGGGTTGGTGCCGTGCGCCGATTTCGGGATCAGACAGACCTTGCGATGCGCTTCGCCGCGGCTGGCGTGGTAACGGGCGATCGCCACCAGGCCGGCGTATTCGCCCTGGGCGCCGGAGTTCGGCTGCATGCAGATGGCGTCGAAGCCGGTGACGGTCTTCAGCCAGTCGGTGAGGCCGCCGATCATCTCGTGGTAGCCGGCAACCTGCTCGCGCGGGGCGTACGGGTGAATGCCGCCGAATTCCGGCCAGGTGACCGGGATCATCTCGCTGGTCGCGTTCAGCTTCATCGTGCAGGAGCCGAGCGAGATCATCGAGTGGTCGAGCGCCAGATCCTTGTTCTGCAGCGACTTCAGGTAGCGCAGCATCTCGTGCTCGGTGTGGTGCGTGTTGAACACCGGATGCGACAGAATCGCATCGCCGCGCAGCAGCGCCGCCGGCATGGCGGGCGTGGCGGCTGCGACCTGGGCGTCGAGGGTCGCCATGTCGAGCGTGACCTGGGTGATCAGTTTGAACAGTTCGGCGACGTCACCGCGCGTCGTCGTCTCGTCGAAGGAGAGGCCGAGGACGCCAACCGAGACGCGACGCAGGTTGTAGCCGGCACCCAGTGCGGCGTGATAAACGCTTTCGGCGCGGGCGCCGAGGTCGACATGGACGGTGTCGAAGAACTGCCCGGTGAGCAGCTTGATGCCGGTCCGCTTCAGGCCTTCGGCGAAGATCGCGGTCAGCCGGTGGATGCGTGCTGCGATCGTTTTCAGGCCCTGCGGGCCGTGATAAACGGCGTACATGCCGGCCATGTTGGCGAGCAGCACCTGCGAGGTGCAGATGTTGGAGTTGGCCTTTTCGCGGCGGATGTGCTGTTCGCGCGTCTGCAGCGTCATGCGGTAGGCGGTGTTGCCGCGGGCATCCTTGGAGACGCCGATGATGCGGCCGGGCATCGAGCGGACGAAGGCTTCGCGGGTGGCGAAGAAGGCGGCGTGCGGGCCGCCGAAACCCATCGGGATGCCGAAACGCTGGCTCGAACCGAGCGCGATGTCGGCGCCCATGGCGCCCGGCGGCTTGAGCAGCACCAGCGCCATCAGGTCGCAGGCGACGGCGACGGTGGCGCCGCGGGCCTTGAGGCTGGCGATCAGGGCGCTGCGGTCGCGCACTTCGCCGTTGTCGTCGGGATACTGGAGCAGGGCGCCGAAGAATTCGCCGTCCGCCGCTTCGGCGGCAGCGACGACGACCTCGAAACCGAAATAGCCGGCGCGTGTGCGGACGACGTCAATGGTCTGCGGGAAGCAGGCGGCGTCGACCAGGAAGCGGTTCGACTTCGATTTGGAGACGCGGCGCGCCATCGTCATCGCTTCGGCGGCGGCGGTCGCTTCGTCGAGCAGCGAGGCGTTGGCGATCTCCAGGCCGGTCAGGTCGATCACCATCTGCTGGAAGTTCATCAGCGCTTCCAGGCGGCCCTGGGCGATTTCCGCCTGGTAGGGCGTGTAGGCGGTGTACCAGCCGGGGTTTTCCATGACGTTACGCAGGATCACCTTGGGCGTCAGCGTGTCGTAGTAGCCCATGCCGAGGCAGGACTTGGCGATGGTGTTCTTGCCGGCGATCGCCTTCAGGTCGGCGAGCGCCTCGTGTTCGCGGCGCGGCGCCGGCAAGGGCAGATCGGCCGGCAGACGGATCGCCGCCGGCACCGTCTGGGCGATCAGCTGGTCGAGGCTGGCGGCGCCGATGGCGGCCAGCATTTCGTCAGTCTCGGCAGCGCAGGGGCCGATGTGACGGTCGATGAACTCGTCGTGCTGTTCAAGCACAGAGAGCGTTTGGTTGAGCGGCATGGGCGGTCCTTCTCAGGCGGCGTCGGCGACGGCCTGGTAGGCGGCGGCGTCGAGCAGCGCGTCGACGTCGGCCAGGTTGTCCGGCGTCATCTTGAACAGCCAGGCGGTGTAGGCGTCCTGGTTCACCGATTCCGGCGCGTCGGCAGCGGCCTGGTTGACTTCGGTGACGGTGCCGGCGAGCGGCGCATAGACGTCAGCGGCGGCCTTGACCGATTCGACGACGGCGATTTCCTGTTCCTTGGCGAAATGGGCGCCGACTTCCGGCAGTTCGACGAAGACCAGGTCGCCCAGCGCTTCCTGCGCATGGTCGGTGATGCCGACGGTGACGGAGCCGTCTTCGTTCTTCAGGACCCATTCGTGGGAGGCGGCATACTTGAGGTTGGACGGGACGTTGGACATGGTTTTCTCCTGAATGGGGGTTATTGAACTGTCTTGCCGTTGCGGGCAAAAACGGGTTTGGTGACCTTGGCCTTGAGCAGTTTGCCGCGGATGTCGACCTCGACTTCGTCGCCGACGGTAACGCCGAGCGGCAGCCGTGCAAGGGCGATGGACTGCTGCAGCGTTGGTGAGAAACTGCCTGAGGTAATCTCACCATCGCCTTGTTTGGTAATGACTTTCTGGTGGCCGCGCAGTACGCCCTTGTCGAGCAAAACCAAGCCGAGAAACTGCTTCTGCTGACCGTTGGTGGCCAGTGCGGCACGGCCGACGAAGTCGCGTTCGTCCTTCATGGCGACGGTCCACGCCAGGCCGGCGTCGAGCGGCGAGACGCTCTCGTCCATGTCCTGGCCGTAGAGGTTCATGCCGGCTTCCAGGCGCAGCGTGTCGCGGGCGCCGAGACCGCAGGGGGCGACGCCCGCATCCTTGAGGGCGGTCCAGATGGTTTCGGCTTCGTCGGCCGGCAGCATGATCTCGTAACCGTCTTCGCCGGTGTAACCGGTGCTGGCGATGAAGTACTGGTCGACCTCGGCGGCGAAGAAGGGCTTCAGGCCTTCGGTTGCGGCCTTGGCCTGGGGCAGCACCTGCCAGACCTTGGTGCGGGCGTTCGGGCCCTGCACGGCGATGATGCCGAGCGCGTTGTCGCCGTCGCGGCGCGGCGTGATGCTCACGTCCAGCTGCCATTCGGCCGCCTTGGCCTGCATCCAGGCGAGGTCCTTGTCGGCGGTGCCGGCATTGACGACGATGCGGAAACGCGTGTCGGTCAGGAAATAGATGATCAGGTCGTCGATGACGCCGCCGGCATCGTTCAACATGGCAGCGTAGAGCGCCTTGCCGGAAACCGTCAGCTTGGCGACGTCGTTGGCGACCAGGCGGGAGAGGAAAGGGCGGCAATCGGCGCCGACCAGATCGACCGGGCACATGTGCGAGACGTCGAACATGCCGCAGTCGTTGCGCACGGCGTGGTGTTCCTCGATCTGCGAACCGTAGTTGACCGGCATGTCCCAGCCGCCGAAATCGACCATCCGGGCGCCAAGCGCGCGGTGGGCGGCGTTGAGTACTGTTTTCTTCAGCATATCAATCCTTTGCTGGCTTTTGTTAAAGCCGTTTCTGGAAACGGAAAAGGGGTGAAACGAAAGAACGAATCTTGCGTTTCACCCCTCTGTCCTCGATACCTGAGAGATTTGCCCCATCGGTGGATGGCAGCCGGGTAGGCCGTCATCGCTCTCCAGAGTTTCAGTGGCCTGCCACTGGTTCCGCGGTCCTTTTGCCTGAGCGTTTTCGGGTGAAATTGCGCCTTCGGCGGCAGCCTGTGCTGCGCTCTCCCGTGGAACGGTTGGCACTATAGCCGGACATCGATGTCCAAGCAACTTGTTGCGCCGCACCAGGGACGGCGGCCGACTCCCGCCTTCGTGATAAACTCCCGGTTTGCTTTTTTGCCGATTTCCGTGACCCCAGCCAATTTCGATTTCCATTGCCATTCCTCGGTTTCCGACGGCCTGTTGCCGCCAGCGGAGGTCGCCCGCCGGGCGGCGGCGAACGGTGTCGATTGCTGGGCGCTGACCGATCACGACGACATCGGCGGCCTGGCCGAGGCCGCCGAAGCGGCGGCGGCGGCCGGCATGGGCTTCGTCAATGGTGTGGAAATTTCGATCGAATGGCGGGAAAAGCCGATCCATATCGTCGGCTTGGCCTTCGACCCTGTCCACCCGGATCTCGTCGGCGGCCTCGAAGGCCTGCGCAGCGGCCGTGTCGAACGCGCCCGACGGATGGGCGAGGCACTGGCGGCAATCGGCATCCCCGGCGTCTATGAAGGCGCGCTCGGTTATGTGACCAATCCGGACCTGATCTCGCGCGCCCATTTTGCCCGTTACCTGGTGTCGATCGGCATTGCCCGCGACATTGCCGGGGTCTTCCTGCATTACCTGACGCCGGGCAAGCCGGGCTACGTCGATCACCGCTGGGCGACGCTGGTCGATGCGGTGAGCTGGATTCGTGCCGCCGGCGGCGTCGCCGTGGTGGCGCATCCCGGGCGTTACAAGATGTCGGGTGGCGACATGCGCAAGTTTCTCGACGAGTTCAAGGATCTCGGCGGTCAGGCGATCGAGGTCTCGAGCGGCAGCCATTCACCCGACCATGTTCTGCATTTCGCGCGTCTGGCGCGGCACTATGCCTTTCACGCCTCGCGCGGCTCGGATTTTCATGGCCCGGAAGAAAGTCATGTCGAGCTCGGCCGGGCTTTTCAACTGCCGCCGGACCTCAAGCCGGTGTGGCGTCTTTTCGACTGAACCATGGCCCGCGTCGTCAATATCCATCCTGATTCCCCGCAACCGCGCCTGCTCGTCCAGGCCGCGGAATTCATCCGCAATGGTGCGATCGTCGCCGTGCCGACCGATTCTTCGTACGCGCTGGCTTGCCATCTCGGCGACAAGGAGGCGATGGATCGCATCCGCCTGATCCGGCAGATGGACGATCGTCATCACCTGACCTTGATGGTGCGCGATCTTTCCGAGATCGCCACCTACGCTCGCGTCGATAACGCGCAGTACCGTCTGCTCAAGGCGACCACGCCCGGTTGTTACGTGTTCATTCTCGAAGGCAGCAAGGAGTTGCCGCGTCGCGTGTTGCATCCGAAGCGCAAGACGATCGGCCTGCGGGTGCCGGCCCACCCGGTGACGCTGGCGCTGCTCGAGGAATTGAACGAGCCCCTGCTGACGACCACCTTGCAGTTGCCCGGCGACGACGCGCCGCTGACCGAAGGTTGGGAAATCCAGGATCGGCTCGACGAGCAGATCGAACTGATCCTCGACAGCGGCCCTTGCGGCATCGAGCCGACCAGCGTCGTCAACCTGACCGGTGCTTTTCCCGAGCTGATCCGTGCCGGGCGCGGGCCGCTGGCGCCCTTTGGGCTGGAGTGAACATGCTCGACATCAATGCGCTGATCCAGACCATCGCCATCGCTGCCTTGCCGGTGGTCTTCGCGATCACCCTGCATGAAGCGGCGCACGGTTACGCGGCCCGCCATTTCGGCGACCCGACCGCCTGGCAGCTCGGTCGCATCAGCCTCAATCCGCTGCGTCACATCGACCCGGTCGGCACCGTGCTGATTCCGCTGGCGATCCTGCTGTTCTCGGCGGGGAACTTCATGTTCGGCTACGCCAAGCCGGTGCCGGTCGATTTCACCCGCCTGCGCCAGCCGAAGAAGGACATGCTCTGGGTCGCCGCTGCCGGGCCGGCCGCCAACCTGGTGATGGCCTGCTTCTGGGCGCTGATGTTCAAGCTGTCGTGGCAGGTGCCGGATTTCTTTGCGGTGCCGCTGGCGCGCATGGCCGAGGTCGGCATCATCATCAACTGCGTGTTGATGGTCCTCAACCTGCTGCCGCTGCCGCCGCTCGACGGCGGGCGGATCGCCGTCAGCCTGCTGCCGCACCGGCTGGCCTGGCAGTTCTCGCGCATCGAGCCGTGGGGTTTCCCGATTTTGCTGCTCCTGTTGTTCACCGGTATCCTCGGCGACATCATGAATCCTCTGGTGCTCTTCACGGCGCACGCCATCGAATTCCTTTTCGGTCTTTACTAAACGACAACCGCTATGTACGCAGAACGTGTCCTTTCCGGCATGCGTCCCACCGGGGCGCTGCATCTCGGCCATTACCACGGCGTCCTCAAGAACTGGGTCCGCCTGCAGCACGAATATCCCTGTCTTTTCTTCGTCGCCGACTGGCACGCGCTGACCACCAACTACGACAACCCGCAGAGCATCGAGAAGGCGACCTGGGACATGGTCATCGACTGGCTGGCGGCTGGCGTCGATCCCAATCAGGCGACGCTGTTCATCCAGTCGCGGGTGCCCGAGCACGCCGAACTGCATCTGCTGATGTCGATGATGACGCCGCTCGGCTGGCTCGAGCGGGTGCCGACCTACAAGGACCAGCAGGAAAAGCTGGCCGGCAAGGACCTGACGACCTACGGTTTCCTCGGCTATCCGCTGCTGATGAGCGCCGACATCCTGATCTACCGCGCCGACAAGGTGCCGGTCGGCGAGGACCAGATTCCGCACGTCGAATTCACCCGCGAACTGGCGCGCCGCTTCAACCACATGTACGGCCGCGAACCGGGTTTCGAGGACAAGGCGCGCGACGCGGTCAAGAAGCTGGGCGGCAAGAAGGCCCGCCTCTACGAGGAATTGCGCACGCGCTTCCAGCAGGAAGGCGACAAGGAAGCGCTCGAGCAGGGCAAGGCGATGCTCAACGAAATCCAGCACCTGTCGGCGATCGACCGCGAACGCCTGTTCGGTTTCCTGGAAGGCACCGGCAAGATGATCCTGGTTGAGCCGGGCTACCTGCTGACCGAAGAATCGAAGATGCCGGGGCTCGACGGGCAGAAGATGTCGAAGTCGTACAACAACACGATCACCATGCGTGAGTCCGAGGAATCGGTGGCCAAGAAGGTCAAGTCGATGCCGACCGATACCCAGCGCGTGCGTCGCACCGATCCCGGCGATCCGGCACGCTGCCCGGTCTGGCAACTGCACCAGGTGTATACCGACGCGGCGACGCGCGAGACGCTGGCGCAAGGCTGCCGTACCGCCGGCATCGGCTGCATCGACTGCAAGCAGCCGGTGATCGAAGGCATCCTGCGCGAGCAGGCGCCGATGCGCGAGCGCGCCCAGCAGTATCTCGACGACCCGGTGCTGGTCAAGAACATCATCGCCGACGGTTGCGAGAAGGCGCGCGAACTGGCGCGCGAGACGATGCGCGACGTGCGCGAGGCGATGGGGCTGGAATATCACTGATGGGCGGCGCGTCGTTCCGCATCCGCTGGCTGGCGGTCAACGCATGAATCTTGCGGTCGATCTGCCGCAGGCGACGTTGTTCGAACCGGTCGCCCGCATCTACGGCGAGCCGCTCGAGACCTTGCCGCTCGACCTCTACATCCCGCCGGATGCGCTCGAGATCATGCTCGACGCCTTCGAGGGGCCGCTCGATCTGCTGCTCTACCTGATCCGCAAGGCCAACGTCGATATCCTCGACATTCCGATGGCGCCGTTGACCCGGCAGTATCTCGATTACGTCGAGGCGATGCGCGCCAGCAACCTCGAACTTGCCGCCGAGTATCTGGTGATGGCGGCGATGCTGATCGAGATCAAGTCGCGCATGCTGCTGCCGCGGCCCAAGCTGCCCGGCGATGACGAGGCCGAGGACCCGCGTGCCGAACTGGTGCGCCGTCTGATGGAATACGAGCAGATGAAGCTTGCCGGTCAGCGGCTGAACGCGATGCCACAGGCCGAGCGCGAGTTCTTCTGGGTCGAGACGCTGGTCGAGAAATCGCTGATCGAACGTCAGCCGGAAGTGTCGGCGGCCGACCTGCGCGACGCCTGGATGGTGGTCGTCCGGCAGGCGCTCTTGAAACGCAATCACAAGATCAGTCGCGAGGAGTTGTCGGTGCGCGAGCACATGGGCATCATCCTTCGGGCTTTGCAGGAAAAGGGCGGTTTCGTGCAGTTCGAGACGCTGTTCGATCCGGCGATGGGGGCGCCCGGCCTAGTCGTGCATTTCCTGGCGATGCTCGAACTGGGGCGGGAGAAGCTGATCCGCATCACGCAGACCGAGGCTTTTGCGCCGATCTACGTCAATCTGCGCGACGGCGAGGTGGAAGAGGCAATGCTGGAGGAGGGCGATGGCAGCGAGCCTGGTCAAGAAAGTGCTTGAAGCGGCTTTGCTCGCCACCCGCGAGCCGCTGACGACGCACGACATGAAGAAGCTGTTCGACGAGGAGCTGTCGTCGGAAACGCTCAGGAAGCTGCTCGACCAGATTCGCGCCGAATGGGCCGAGCGCCCGGTCGAGCTGGTGCAACTGGCGTCCGGCTGGCGTTTCCGGACGCGCGCCGAATTCCTGCCCTACCTCGAGCGGTTGAACCCGGAAAAGCCGCCGAAATACTCGCGCGCCGTGCTGGAGACGCTGGCCATCATCGCCTACCGTCAACCGGTGACGCGTGGCGACATCGAGGAGATCCGCGGCGTCGCGGTCAACCCGAATGTCGTCAAAACCCTTGAAGAGCGTGGCTGGATCGACGTCGTCGGCCACCGCGACACCCCCGGTCGACCGGCGCTGTTTGCCACGACCAAAAAATTTCTCGATGATCTGGGCCTGCGTAGCGTCAGCGAACTGCCGCCGCTGGAGCAAATCAGCCAGACACTGGAGCTGAATCATGAAAACCCATAAACGTACTCCTTTCCGCGCCCCGGGCGGGGCCGACGAGACCCCGGCAGGCGCGCGTCCGCGTCGTGGTGCCGGGCGCAACCAGCCGCCGCACGCCGGGCGCGAGCCGGATGCCGGTGGTGAACTGCCGGAAGCCGCCGAGCCGGCGGTCAAGCCGGCGCCCCGGCGCCCGGGCAAGCCACAGACCGGGCGCGCCAATCGTGGCAATATCGGTCGTAACGGCAAGCCGCTGATCGAAGCCAAGCCGGAACGCCTGCAGAAGGTGTTGGCCCAGGCCGGCGTCGGCTCGCGGCGCGAGATGGAAGAATGGATCACCTCGGGCAAGGTCAGCGTCAATGGCGTGGTGGCGACCATCGGCCAGTCGGTCATTCCGACCGACAAGGTCAAGGTCGGCGGCCGCCTGATCAATATCCGCTTCACCGGCAGCGGCGCCCGTGCGCCGCGCGTGTTGATGTACCACAAGCCGGAAGGCGAGATCGTCTCGCGCGACGACCCGGATGGCCGTCCGTCGGTGTTCGCTGCCCTGCCGCGGATGCGCGGCGGGCGCTGGATCGCCGTCGGCCGCCTCGACTTCAACACCTCCGGCCTGCTGCTGTTCACCACCTCCGGCGAGCTGGCCAACAAGTTGATGCACCCGAGTTCGGAACTGGTGCGCGAGTACGCCGTGCGCGTCCTCGGCGAGTTGACCGATGAGGCGCAGCAGCAGTTGCTCAAAGGGGTCGAGCTCGAGGATGGCCCGGCCAGCTTTGCCAGCCTGACCGATGCCGGTGGCGAAGGGGCGAACAAGTGGTACCGGGTGAGCCTGTTCGAGGGCCGCAACCGCGAGGTGCGGCGCATGTTCGAGGCGGTTGGCTGCACGGTCAGCCGGCTGATCCGCGTCCGCTACGGTCCTTTCGTGCTGCCGCCGCAGTTGAAGCGCGGTCGTTGCCACGAACTCGAGGAGGGCGAGGTCAAGGCGCTGATGCGCGAAGTTGGGGCGCCCAAGGCCGCGCCGAAGCCCTGAGCGGGAAGGCCCGCCAGACGCCGGAAGACGGCGAAAGCAATTGTCGGGAGGGAATAAACCCGTTATAATTCACGGGTTTGTTTCTCCTGCAGTTTTGCAGACATCTTATTTTTCTGAGGTGGGCGTTTCGCCCATTTTTTATTTGTGCCTATGGATTTGAATACGCTGCTTGAAACGACTGTGACCGGCCTCGGCTACGAGCTCGTCGATGTCGAGATGTCGCCCCGCGGCAGGACCATTCGCGTTTTCATCGACGCGCCGGCCAGGGAGGGCGGGATTGATGTCGAAGATTGCGCCAAGGTCTCGAACCAGTTGTCGCGCGTTTTCGAAGTCGAGAACATCGATTATGACCGGCTCGAGATTTCCTCGCCGGGCATGGACCGCGTGGTCAAGAAGGAAGCGGATTTCGCCCGCTTCGCTGGGCAGTCGATCCAGATCAAGCTGCGCATCCCGCACAACAATCGCCGCAACTTCCAGGGTCAACTGCTTGGCTGTGAGAGCGGCAAGGTTGGTCTTCGCCTCGAGAAGGAAGACGTGGAACTCGAATTCAACAATATCGAAAAGGCACGTCTGGTGCCCAAATTCGACTGAAGTCCCTGGAGGTCTTAGCCCATGAGCCGTGAACTGTTGCTGCTGGTCGATGCCCTGGCCCGCGAAAAGAACGTCAACAAGGAAATCGTTTTCGGTGCCCTTGAGCTGGCGCTCGCGTCCGCGACCAAGAAGCGTATCCACGACGAAGCCGAAGTCCGTGTCGTCATCGATCGTGCCACCGGTAGTTATGACACTTTCCGTCGCTGGCTGGTGGTGCCGGAGAACGAGTACGTCAACGAATACCTCCAGATTCCGTTGTCGGAAGCTTGCAAGGACGATGCCGATATCGAACCCGGCGATTACCTGGAAGAGCCGCTGGAGCCGATCGATTTTGGCCGCATCGGTGCGCAGGCCGCCAAGCAGGTGATCCTGCAGAAAATCCGCGACGCCGAACGCGAGCAGATCCTGCAGGATTTCCTCGAGCGCAAGGAGCACGTCGTTTCCGGCACGATCAAGCGCATGGAGCGCGGCAACGCCATCGTCGAAGCCGGCAAGATCGAAGCCCTGCTGCCGCGCGACCAGATGATCCCGAAGGAAAACCTGCGCATCGGCGATCGCGTCCGCGCCTACCTGCTGCGCATCGACCGTGGTGCACGCGGCCCGCAGATCATCCTGTCGCGTACCGCGCCCGAATTCGTGATCAAACTGTTCGATCTCGAAGTGCCGGAAATCGAGGATGGCCTGATGGAGTTGAAGGCCTGCGCCCGCGACCCCGGCATGCGTGCCAAGATTGCCGTCAAGTCGAACGATCCGCGCATCGACCCGATCGGCACCTGTGTTGGCCTGCGCGGTTCGCGCGTCACCGCAGTGCGTAACGAGATCGGCGGCGAGAACATCGACATCGTGCTGTGGTCGGCCGATCCGGCGCAGTTCGTGATCGGCGCCCTGTCGCCGGCCGAAGTCACGTCGATCGTCGTCGACGAGGAAAAGCACGCCATGGACGTGGTGGTCAACGAGGACAACCTGGCGATCGCCATCGGTCGCAGCGGCCAGAACGTTCGCCTGGCTTCCGAACTGACCGGCTGGACGATCAACCTGATGACCCAGGATGAATCGGCCAAGCGCGCCGAGGCCGAATACGCGGTGACGCGTGTGGTGTTCATGGAAAAGCTGGACATCGACGAGGAACTGGCCGACCTGCTGATCGAGGAAGGTTTCTCGACCCTGGAAGAAGTGGCCTACGTGCCGCTTGCCGAGATGCTCGAAATCGATGGGCTGGACGAAGACATCGTCAACGAGCTGCGCAATCGTGCGCGTAACGTCCTGTTGACGGAAGCCATCGCCACCGAGGAGAAGCTCGAAAACGTCGCCGAGGACCTGATTGGTCTCGAAGGCATGACCAAGGAACTGGCGGCCAAGCTGGCCGAACACAACATCAAGACACGTGACGACCTCGCCGAACTGGCGGTCGACGAACTGCTGGAAATCGCCGGCATCGATGAAGCGCGTGCCAAAGAACTTATTCTCAAGGCTCGGGCTCACTGGTTCGAGTGAGCGGGGAGGTAGCAAGTATGTCCGCAACAACCGTTTCACAATTTGCCATTGAACTGAAGATGCCGGTCGATTCGCTGCTTGAGCAGCTCAATCGCGCTGGTGTCGGTAAGTCCGGCGGTGGCGATACATTGACCGATCAGGACAAGTCCAGTCTGCTCGATTATCTGCGCCGTGCGCATGGCGATGCGCAGCCGAAGAACAAGATCACGCTGACCCGCAAGCAGACGTCCGAAATCAAGGCGACCGATGCTCATGGTCGAGCCCGGACGGTGCAGGTCGAAGTGCGCAAGAAGCGCGTTCTCGTCAAGCGCGACGTGCCTGACGCGCTGGGTGAAAGCGCTGGCGAAGTGCTCGACGACCAGGAAATCCTGGAGTCGGTCGGCGACTTGCCGCAGGAGCTCGTTATCGAGTCGCTGCCGGAAAGCGTGCCGGTCGTCGTCGAGCCGGAACCGGAAGTCGTGCCGGAGCCCGAGCCGGAACCCGAGCCGGAACCGGAAGTCGTGCCGGAGCCGGTGGTGCAGGTTGACGCCGAGCCGGTCGCCGAGTCCGTCGAAGAGGCCGCGCCGAGCGAGACCGTCGTTGTCCGGCGTCCGCTGGACCGGGCAGCCATCATCGGCGAAAAGGAACTCAAGGCGCGTGAGGAAGAAGCGCGTCGCTTCGGCCGTCTGCGCGAGATTCAGGAACGCGAACTGCGCGAAAAGCAGGCCCGCGAAGCCCAGTTGGTGCAAATGCGCCAGCAGGCGGAAGCTGCGGCGGCGGCTGCCAAGCTTGCCGAGCAGGCCAAGCAGCAGGCGGCGGCTCAGGCCAAGACCGCCGAAGGCGAAAAGGGTACCCTGCACAAGCGTCCCGACGCGCCGAAGAAGGGCGAGAAGGGCGGTCGCGCTGCCGATGATGGCAAGAAGAAGGGCGGTCTGAAGACCCGCGGCGCCGATAGCGGCAGCGGCTGGAAGGACAACCGTCACGGTCACAAGAAATCGCACAAGGGCGATGACGGCCAGGGTAGCTTCCAGGCGCCGACCGAGCCGATCACCCGTGAAGTCCACGTGCCGGAAACCATTTCGGTCTCCGACCTGGCGCACAAGATGGCGGTGAAGGCGACTGAAGTCATCAAGACGATGATGAAGATGGGGTCGATGGTCACCATCAACCAGGTGCTGGACCAGGAAACGGCGATGATCGTCGTCGAAGAAATGGGCCACAAGGCGCTCGCCGCCAAGCTCGACGATCCCGATGCCTTCCTCGAGGATACCGGCGAACACAAGGACGTGCCGCTTGAACCGCGGGCCCCGGTGGTCACCGTCATGGGTCACGTCGACCACGGCAAGACCTCGCTGCTCGACTACATCCGCCGCGCCAAGGTTGCTGCGGGCGAAGCCGGTGGCATCACCCAGCACATCGGCGCCTATCACGTCGAAACCGATCGCGGCATGATCACCTTCCTCGACACCCCGGGTCACGAAGCCTTCACGGCGATGCGGGCGCGAGGAGCCAAGGCCACCGACATCGTCATCCTGGTGGTGGCGGCCGATGACGGCGTGATGCCGCAGACCAAGGAAGCGATCCACCACGCCAAGGCGGCCGGTGTGCCGCTGGTGGTGGCGGTCAACAAGATCGACAAGCCGGATGCCAACCCCGATCGCGTCAAGCAGGAGCTGGTCACCGAAGGCGTCATTCCGGAAGAATACGGCGGCGATTCGCCGTTCTGCCCGGTTTCTGCCAAGAAGGGTACCGGCATCGACGAACTGCTCGAACAAGTCCTGCTGCAGGCTGAAGTGCTCGAACTGACGGCGCAGAAGGAAGCGCCGGCCAAGGGCCTGATCATCGAAGCCCGTCTCGACAAGGGACGCGGTGCGGTGGCGACCATGCTGGTCCAGTCCGGCACCCTGCGCCGCGGCGACGTCGTGCTGGCCGGTCAGGTCTTCGGCAAGGTGCGCGCCATGCTCGACGAGAACGGCAAGCCGATCAACGAGGCCGGGCCGTCGATTCCGGTCGAAATTCTCGGTCTGTCGGATGTGCCGGCGGCCGGCGAGGAAGCCATTGTCCTCGCCGACGAAAAGAAGGCGCGCGAAATCGCCTTGTTCCGTCAGGGCAAGTTCCGCGACGTCAAGCTTGCCAAGCAGCAGGCGGCCAAGCTGGAAAACATGTTCCAGCAGATGGAAGACGGCCAGGTCAAGACCCTGCCGCTGATCGTCAAGGCCGACGTGCAAGGCTCCCAGGAAGCCCTGGTGCAGACGCTGGCCAAGCTGTCCAACGAAGAAGTCCGCGTCCAGATCATCCACGGCGCGGTCGGTGCGATCAGCGAATCCGACGTCAACCTGGCGCAAGCCTCGGGCGCTGTCATCATCGGCTTCAACATCCGGGCCGATGCTGGTTCGCGCAAGCTGGCCGAGAGCTTCGGCGTCGATATCCGTTACTACAACGTGATCTACGACGCGGTCGATGAAGTCAAGGCCGCCTTGTCGGGCATGCTGTCGCCGGAAAAACGCGAGCAGGTGATCGGCATGGTCGAGATCCGCCAGGTCTTCCACGTCTCCAAGGTTGGCGCGATCGCCGGCTGTTACGTGCTGGAAGGCATCGTCAAGCGCAATTCCCGCGTCCGCCTGATCCGCAACCACACGGTGCAGTGGGATGGCGAACTCGACTCGCTCAAGCGCTTCAAGGACGACGTCAAGGAAGTGCGTTCCAATTTCGAGTGCGGTCTCTCCCTGCGTGGCAATAACGACATTCAGGAAGGCGATCAGCTCGAAGTGTACGAAATCCAGGAAGTGGCGCGTTCGCTGTAATGAAGAAGCAGGGACCCCGAGGATTTCAGCGTAGCGATCGGGTCGCGGAGCAGGTGCGCCGCGACCTCGCCGACCTGATCCGTACCGAACTTAAGGACCCGCGCGTCGGCATGGTCAGCCTGACCGCCGTCGAACTGACGCCGGATTACGCTCACGCCAAGGTCTTCTTCACGACCCTGAACGCCGAGCATCTGGCCGAGGTCGAGCAGGGCTTGAAGCGCGCCGCCGGTTTCCTGCGCCGCGAACTGGGTCGGCGCATCCATATCCATACGCTGCCCGAACTGCATTTCATCTACGACAGTTCGCTGGAGCGCGGGATGAACCTGTCCCAGCTGATCGATCAGGCCAATTCGGTGTCCGCCGAAGCGGACGACAACGACGACCGCTGAGCGCGATGCAGCCGAAGGTGAAACGGACCTGGCGCCAGGTCAACGGCGTGTTGCTGCTCGACAAGGCGCTCGGCCTGACTTCCAATGACGCGCTACAGAAGGCGCGTCGTCTCTTTTCGGCGGCCAAGGGCGGCCATACCGGCACCCTCGATCCGCTGGCGACCGGTCTCCTGCCGCTGTGCTTTGGCGAGGCGACCAAGTTTTCCGCCGATCTGCTCGATGCCGACAAGACCTACGAAGCGACCTTGCGTCTCGGTGTCGTCACCGATTCCGGCGATGCCGAAGGGAAGGTGATCGCGACGCATGCCGTGGCGGTTGAGGAAGCCGACCTGCGGCGGGTGTTGCCGGCCTTCACTGGCGACATCCTGCAGGTGCCGCCGATGCATTCCGCCCTGAAGCGCGATGGGCGGCCCCTCTACGAGCTGGCCCGCCAGGGTATCGAAGTCGAGCGCGCCGCGCGGCCGGTGACGATCCACGCGCTCGACGTGCTGTCCTTTGCCGGCGACGAATTGCGCCTCTCGGTCAGTTGCAGCAAAGGTACCTATATCCGTGTCCTGGCTGCCGACATCGGTGCCGCGCTCGGCTGCGGCGCCCACCTGACGGCGCTGCGGCGGACCCGGGTCGGCGATCTGACGCTGGCCGGTGCGGCGACGCTGGCCGAACTCGAAGCCCTGGACGAAGCGGCAAGACCGGCCTGGCTGAGTCCGGTGGATGCCCTGTTGCAAAGCCTGCCACGGGTCAACCTGAGCGGCGAGGCCGAGTCGCGCTTCCGTCATGGCAATCCGGTCGACCTGCCGGCTGGCCTGACGGGCAAGATCCGCGTCTATGCCGATGATTGCCTGATCGGTGTCGGCGAACCCGGTCCGGGCGGGCGCCTGTGGCCGAAAAGACTGGTGCAGCTGGCAAACTGATCTGTTATAATCCGCCGCTTCCCGTGTCCGGGAAATCCCATCAACAGGCGTTCGCTCTATCAAACCGGGGCTGCGTCGCATCAGGCAAGAGGTTTTGAAATGGCTATCACCACCGAACAAAAAGCCGGCATCGTTGCCGAATTCGCACGTGCCAAGGGCGATACCGGCTCTCCGGAAGTCCAGGTCGCGCTGCTGACCGCTCGTATCAACGATCTGCAGCCGCACTTCAAGGAGCACCAGAAGGATCACCACTCGCGTCGTGGTCTGCTGCATCTGGTTTCGCAGCGTCGCAAGCTGCTCGATTACCTGAAGGGTTCCGATGTCGAGCGCTACCGCAACCTGATCACCAAGCTTGGTCTGCGCAAGTAAGCGCGGCTGAAGCAAAGGAAGGCGGCCCGGAAATTTCCCGGCCGCTTTTTTGTTTTTTGTCGTGGCGTTGTTGATCCAGTATCGTGCAAGTTGTTGTTATTGTTGTCTAATGTGATGAGAGAGAAAGGAAGTCAATGTTTAATGTCGTGAAAAAGACCTTCGCCTACGGCGAACACCAGGTGACCCTGGAAACCGGCGAAATCGCCCGCCAAGCCGGCGGCGCCGTTGTTGTCTCGATGGAAGAGACGGTCGTTCTGGTGACCGTCGTCGGTGCCAAGAATGCCAAGCCCGGTCAGGATTTCTTCCCGCTGACCGTCGATTATCAGGAAAAGGTTTACGCTGCCGGCCGTATCCCCGGTGGTTTCTTCAAGCGCGAAGGCCGTCCTTCGGAAAAGGAAACGCTGACCTGCCGCCTGATCGACCGCCCGATCCGTCCGCTGTTCCCGGATGGTTTCTACAATGAAGTCCAGGTTGTCGCCACCGTCATCTCGCTGAACCCGGAAATCGATTCCGACATCCCGGCGATGATCGGTGCCTCCGCCGCCCTGGCTATCTCCGGCATTCCGTTCGCCGGCCCGATCGGCGCCGCCCGCGTCGGCTACATCAACGGTCAGTACGTGCTGTGCCCGACGCTCTCGCAGCTCAAGGACAGCCAGCTCGACCTCGTCGTCGCCGGTACCGAAGCCGCCGTGCTGATGGTCGAATCGGAAGCCGACCAGTTGTCGGAAGAAGTCATGCTCGGCGCCGTGGTGTTTGGCCATACCGAGATGCAGAAGGCGATCAACGCCATCAACGAACTGGTCGAGGAAGCCGGCAAGCCGGAATGGGACTGGCAAGCGCCGGCCAAGGACGAAGCCCTGGTTGCCCGCCTGAAGGACCTGGTTGGTGCCAAGCTCGAAGAGGCTTACAGCATCACCTCGAAGCAGGCCCGTAGCCAGACCGTCAAGGCGCTTTCCGCTGAAGCCGTCGCCGCGCTGTGCACCGGCGAAGAAGGCGCACCGGATGCCAACACCGTCGGCAACCTGTTCTTCGAAATCGAAGCCGGCATCGTCCGCGGTCGCATCCTGTCGGGCGCCCCGCGCATCGACGGTCGCGACACCCGCACCGTGCGCCCGATCACCATGCGTTCCGGCGTCCTGCCGCGCACCCATGGCTCGGCCCTGTTCACCCGTGGTGAAACGCAGGCCCTGGCCGTCGCCACGCTCGGTACCAACCGTGACGAGCAGATCATCGACGCGCTGGCCGGCGAATACCGCGACCGCTTCATGCTGCACTACAACATGCCCCCGTACGCCACCGGCGAATGCGGCCGCGTCGGCACCCCGAAGCGTCGTGAAATCGGTCACGGCCGCCTGGCCAAGCGCGCGCTGCTGGCCGTGCTGCCGAAGCCGGAAGATTTCTCGTACTCGATGCGCGTCGTCTCCGAAATCACCGAGTCCAATGGCTCCTCGTCGATGGCTTCGGTCTGCGGCGGCTGCCTGGCGCTGATGGATGCCGGCGTGCCGCTGAAGGCGCACGTCGCCGGTATCGCCATGGGCCTGATCAAGGACGGCAACCGCTTCGCGGTGCTCACCGACATCCTCGGCGACGAAGATCACCTCGGCGACATGGACTTCAAGGTCGCCGGCTCGACCAGCGGCATCACCGCGCTGCAGATGGACATCAAGATCCAGGGCATCACCAAGGAAATCATGCAGGTGGCACTGGCTCAGGCCAAGGACGCTCGCCTGCACATCCTGAACCTGATGCAGGAAGCTGCCGCCGGCCCGCGTGAAGAGATGTCGGCCTATGCACCGCGTCTGTACACCTTCAAGATCAATCCGGAGAAGATCCGTGACGTGATTGGCAAGGGCGGCGCCGTGATCCGCAGCATCACCGAGGAAACCGGCACCACCATCGACATCCAGGACGACGGCACGATCACCATCGCCGCCACCTCGGGCGAGGCTGCCGCCGCCGCTCGCGCCAAGATCGACGCGATCACCGCGGAAGTCGAGATCGGCAAGATCTACGAAGGCACCGTGCTCAAGATCCTCGACTTCGGTGCGATCGTTTCGGTTCTGCCGGGCAAGGATGGTCTGTTGCACATCTCGCAGATCGCCAAGGAGCGCGTCAACAAGGTCGAAGACTACGTCAAGGAAGGTCAGGTCGTGCGCGTCAAGGTTCTCGAGACCGACGACCGCGGCCGCGTCAAGCTGTCGATGAAGGCGGTTGCCGAGGAAGCGGCTGCTCAACCGGCCGCCGAAGCACAGTAATCCGGTACTTCCCGCAAGACAAAGGGCACCGCAAGGTGCCCTTTTTTCGTCGCCCCGGACGGCTCTGCCCGGGGGGTGAAAACGGCTGGCCAGTGTCACCCGGCCATCTGTTTTCTGCGACGACTCACCTCAAGGTGAGTCTGCGCTGAAAGCGATTGGCGATTATTTCGCCATCTGCTTTTCCTTCAGTTCGTCGAGCGTCTTGCAGTCGATGCACAGCGTTGCCGTCGGGCGTGCTTCGAGGCGCTTGATGCCGATTTCAACGCCGCATTTGTCGCAGAACCCGTAATCGCCCTCGTCGATGCGGCCAAGGGTTTCGTCGATCTTCTTGATCAGCTTGCGTTCGCGGTCACGATTGCGCAGTTCGATCGCCATGTCGGTTTCCTGGCTGGCGCGGTCGTTGGGGTCGGCGAACACCGTCGCTTCGTCCTGCATGGTGTGCACCGTGCGATCGATGTCCTCGCTCAGTTCCTTTTTCAGGGATTCCAGGATTTTCCGGAAATGACTGAGTTGCTTGTTGCTCATGTAATCCTCACCAGCCTTCGGCTCGTAAGGAGTGAAATGTTTGTGAAGCAGGTCTTCTGCCATTTTGTGAGCGCTTCCAGTGACGAAAAAAGCGATTAAATATCAGAAAGCCCGGGGTGAGGCAAGGAAAAGCCTTGCTGCAGCGCAATGTGCCGCTGTCATGAATCGGCTATTTTCGCTGCATTGCTGGCGTCGCGGCGATCTCGCTGATACAATCCGCAGCCTTGTCGGGGCGTAGCGCAGTCTGGTAGCGCATCTGCTTTGGGAGCAGAGGGTCGTGAGTTCGAATCCCACCGCCCCGACCATCCTCTTCCGGCGGCAACCCGCGCGCCCGTAGCTCAACTGGATAGAGCAATTGCCTTCTAAGCAATAGGTCGGGGGTTCGAGTCCCTCCGGGCGCGCCAGGCTCGTTGCAACGCCCGATTCGGCGTTTCCTGACAAGTGCCGACGTAAAAGCCGATGGAAATGTGATAATTCCGGTTCTCGTCATTCACTGTCCGCCATTGCAGCTTCATTGATGTTTTCCCGTAATCTTTCCGCCAATGTTCCGGCTGCGCTTCTTCCTGGCAGTGGGCGGCGTTTTTATCGGCTGCTGGTGCTCGGGGTGCTGTTGCTGAATCTGCTGATGATCGCGATCGCCGCAAACAGCTTGCAGACCAGTCGCCAACGGGTGCTGGCTCAGGTCCGGGAAAATGCCGCCAATCTGGCCGCCGTGCTTGAGTTGGGGGTCGGCGATTCGGTCAGGCGCATCGATTTGAGCCTGCTCGGTATCGTCGATATGCTCGAGTGGCTGGGAAGCGAAGGCCAGTTGTCCGACGAGAGAATCGAGCACGTCCTGCAACTGCATCTGGGGAGGCACCGGGCGATCGACGCCTTTCGCGTCAGCGATGCCGAGGGGTACCTGCGTTGGGGCAAAGGCGTCGACCGCCGGGCGCCGGTCTCGCTGACCGACCGGCCGTTCTTCGCCGCCCATCAGGCAGCGCCCGGCGAACAGTTGATCGTGGCCGAGCCGGTGCTCGGCAAGGTGTCGAAAATCCGCGTGGTTGCCTTCACCCGTTCCTGGCGGCGTGCCGACGGAGCGTTTGCCGGCGTCGTGACGGCGGCGGTCACGCTGGATCATTTCACCCGCCAGTTGGCGCCGCTGCAACTGGGCACCCATGGCGAGGCGGCAATCCGCTATCTCGACCTGAGCCTGCTGACCGCCCATCCGGCCCCGTCAGGGGAGGGCGCCGGTGCGGCGGCCTCGTCTCTGCTACAGGGCTTCGCGGCCCGGCTCGACGCCGGCGTTACGGATGGCGTTCTGGCCAATACGGGGGCAGACGGGATCGAGCGCGTTTATGCCTTCCGCCGGATTCAGCACACGCCTTTCGTGTTGACCGTGGCGATGGCGCCGCAGGACTTCATGGCCGATTGGCGGCGGG
Organism: Azonexus sp. MM2026_4; assembly: GCF_055901855.1. Lineage (NCBI taxonomy): Bacteria > Pseudomonadati > Pseudomonadota > Betaproteobacteria > Rhodocyclales > Azonexaceae > Azonexus > Azonexus sp. MM2026_4. Next base: position 509,277 of record NZ_CM148380.1, read on the forward strand.
AGTTGCAGCGCACGCTGGTCCTGCTGCTCGTGTTCTTCCTCGCCACCTTGGGCGCGGCCTGGTTGCTGCGCCGTTCCTGGCGGCAACTCGGCGATCAGGCGGTTTTTCTCAACACGCTGATCGAATGCCTGCCGATTCCTTTCTTCTACAAGGATGCCGGGGGCCGTTATCGCGGTTGCAATCGCGCTTTCGAGCAATTGCTCGGCAAGCGCCGCGACGAGATCGTCGGTCACAGCGTGTTCGACATGGCGCCTGCGGAAATCGCCGAGCGCTACGACGAAATGGACCGCCGCCTGTTTGCCGAGCCGGGAACGCAGAGCTACGAATGGAGCATCATGGGTCCCGGAGGGCGGCGCCAGGTGATCTTCCACAAGGCTACCTTTGCCGATGCCGACGGGCGGATCGCCGGCCTGCTCGGCGGTATCACCGACGTCAGCGAATTGAAGCGGGTCCAGGAGGAGCTGCAGGCGCATCGTGACAATCTGGAAGCGCTGGTCGTCGAACGGACCGCCGAGTTGGTCCGGGCGAAGGCGGAAGCCGAGTCGGCGAGCCGGGCGAAAAGTGCCTTCCTGGCCAACATGAGTCACGAACTGCGCACGCCGATGAACGGCATCATGGGCATGATCGAGCTGGTCTGGCGCAAGACCGGCGATCCCCGGGATCGCGAACGCCTGGCCAAGGCAAGGCAGTCGTCGGCGCACCTGCTCGACCTGATCAACGGCATCCTCGATATTTCCAAGATCGAGGCCGAGCGCATGGCGCTCGAGAAGCGGCCGTTCCGTCTCACCGAGATTCTCGACAGCGCGCTGGGGGTGACGGCGCATCGGGCCGAGGAAAAAGGTTTGCGGTTGCTTGTCGAGCCGTTGCCGGCTGGCGCGCGACAGGCCTTGCTGGGCGATCCCTTGCGGTTGTCGCAGGTGCTGATCAATCTGCTCGGCAACGCCCTCAAGTTCACCGAGGTCGGCAGTATCGGCCTGCGTTTCGCGGTGCTTGAGGATAGCGGAGCGCAACTGCGCCTGCGCTGCGAAGTCAGCGACACCGGCATTGGCATTGCCGCCGAAGCCCTGCCGCGTTTGTTCACGCCTTTCGAGCAGGCGGATTCCTCGATGACCCGGCGCTTTGGCGGAACCGGGCTGGGGCTGGCGATCAGCCGGCGCCTGGTCGAGTTGATGGGCGGTGAAATTGGCGTCGAAAGCGAACCCGGTCGGGGCAGTCGTTTCTGGTTCGTCGTGAAGCTCGACAAGCAGCCGGTCATCGAGGCCGATGGTAGCGCCTGCCTCGTCGCGGAATCGCCGGAGCTGGCGCTGCGCCGCGACTTTCTCGGTGCCCGCGTCCTGCTGGCCGAGGACGATCCGATCAACCGCGAAGTGGCTTGCGATTTGCTGGAAGACGTCGGGTTGGTCATCGATCTCGCCGTCGACGGCGACGAGGCGGTGCGCATGGCCAGCGAGAATCGCTACGACCTGATCCTGATGGACATGCAGATGCCGAACCGCAACGGCATCGAGGCAGCCGCCGCGATCCGCGGCGGATCGCTGAACCAGCGGACGCCGATCCTGGCCATGACCGCCAATGCTTACGATGAAGATCGTCAGGCCTGTCTGGCCGCCGGCATGAACGATCACCTCGGCAAGCCGGTGGCGCCGGGGTTGCTGTTTGCCGCCTTGCTGCAATGGCTACGGGCGAATGGACGGTCGGCGGAATGAGATCACCGTTCAGGGAGAAATCATGATTCTGCTCACCGGGGGAACCGGCTACATCGGTTCGCACACCGTCGTCGAACTGCTCGCCCGTGGCGAATCGGTGCTGATTCTCGACAATCTCAGCAACAGCAGCCTGCGCGTGCTCGACCGGATCGAAACCATCAGCGGCCGGCGGCCGGCCTTCGTGCAGGGCGACGTCCGCGATCAGGCCCTGCTGGCGCGTCTGTTTGCCGAAAATCCGATCGATTCGGTGGTTCATTTTGCCGGTTTCAAGGCGGTCGGCGAATCGGTGGAAAAACCGCTCGCCTATTACGACAACAACGTCTGCGGCAGCCTGTGCCTGTTCCGCGCCATGGTGGAAGCTGGCGTGCGCAAGCTGGTCTTCAGCTCGTCGGCGACGGTCTATGGCGATCCGCACGCGGTGCCGATCCGCGAGGACTTTCCGCTGCAGGCGACCAATCCCTACGGGCGCAGCAAGCTGATGATCGAGGAAGTCCTGCGCGACCTGCGGCGCGCCGATCCGGCCTGGCGCGTCGCCATCCTGCGCTATTTCAACCCGGTTGGCGCCCATCTCAGCGGCCTGATCGGCGAAAGTCCGAACGGCATTCCCAACAACCTGATGCCCTTCATTTCCCAGGTTGCCGTCGGTCTGCGTCCGGAACTGGCGGTCTTCGGCAACGACTATCCGACGCCTGACGGCACCGGCGTGCGCGACTACATCCACGTTGTCGACCTGGCCCTCGGTCATCTCGCGGCCCTTGACGCCCTGGCGCGCGCACCGGGCGAACTGACGGTCAATCTGGGAACCGGCCGCGGCTACAGCGTGCTGGAAATGCTCCGGGCCTTCGAGAAGGCAAGCGGGAGGCCGGTGCCGTACCGGATTGTTGCGCGTCGCCCGGGTGATATCGCCAGTTGCTATGCCGATCCGGCCAATGCCGAAGCGCAGCTGGGTTGGCGGGCAACCCGCGATCTGGCGGCGATGTGCGAGGATGTCTGGCGCTGGCAATCGAACAATCCGCAAGGCCTGATATAAGCCTGGAGTCCCTGCCGGCAGGCGGGTATGACCTAGGTTGTATAGGTTTTTTCGCTGGCTACGGGTAAATTCCGCGATTCGTTTTATGCTTTCCGGAAGCTCCCTTGTCCTGTCTGGCGACTGATTCCTTTCCCCGTTTTTCCGGCGGGACCACCGCTGCTTTTCCCGGTATGTGGTGACTGCGGCGATGCCGGAACTTTCCATTGATCTCGCTTCCCTGCGCGTGCTGATCGTCAACGGCGATAGCGCCCGGCGTCAGATGCTGACCGAATGCGTTGCCCTGCACGTGCGCGAGACCTCGCTCGCCGACTCCATGGTCAGCGCTCTTGCCAGTTGCGGGGCCGATGAACCCGACATCGTTTTTGTTGCCGAGACGCTCCCGGACGGAGACGGCCTGGCCTTGTGCGAAAAGGCTCGCCAATGGGACCCGGATATCGCGGTGATCGTTACCACGTCGGCGGCTGATCTTGCCTTGCTCGATCGCGTCATCCGCGATGGGATCGACGCTTATCTGACGCTACCGCTCGATCCGGCGCAACTGCTGGAGGCCTTGCAGCGTTGCGCCCGCCACCGGGGGCGGACGATCGACCGCAAGCTGGCGCAAATGGTTTTCGAGGCCGCCAACGAAGGCATCCTGGTGACCGACGAGGAAACCCGGGTGCTCGCCGTCAATCCCGCTTTCACCGTGCTCACTGGCTACCGGCCGCGCGACATCGTTGGTCGGCGGACGCGTGTCCTGTCTTCCGGTCGGCATGGCCCGGAATTCTATCGCTCGATGTGGGACAGCCTGCTGCATCACGGCCGCTGGTCCGGCGAACTCACCAACCGTCGCCGCGATGGCAGCCTGTACGAGGAATGGTTGTCGATCGTCGCCGTCAATGGCGATGGGCGGCGAACCCGGCGTTACGTCGGGCTGATTTCGGACATTACCGAACGCAAGCGGGAAGAGGAGCGGATTCGTCGCCTGGCGCATTTCGACAGCCTCACCGGACTGCCCAACCGCGTCCTGTTCGAGGACCGCCTGCAGCGCGCCATCGCCCGCGCCCAGCGCTATCGGCACAAACTCGCGGTGCTCTATCTCGATCTCGACCTGTTCAAGGAGGTCAATGACACCTGGGGGCATGCCGTCGGCGACCAAGTGCTGCAGGTGACCGCACGCCGCATGCTGCAGTGTCTGCGTCAGACCGATACCGTCAGCCGTCGCGGTGGCGACGAGTTCGTGCTGCTGGTCGAGGAACACGAAGGCATCGACGGCCTGCGCAGCGTCTGCACCAAGCTGCTGGAAGAGATAGCCTCGCCCATCGGTCTCTCCGGGCACAGCCTGCAGATCGGCGCCAGCATCGGCATCGCCATCTATCCCGATGACGCCGAGCGGCCGGACGAACTGCTGGCCGCTGCCGATACCGCTTTATACGAAGCCAAGGCGGCTGGCCGGGGTAACTGCCGCTTTTTCCGCCCGACGGCCTTGCCCGGCTGCAGCCGTTTCGACATGGAGCGCGAGTTGCGCGACGGGCTGGAGAATTGGCGCTACAGCCTGCTGTACCTGCCGGAGATTTCGCTGTCCACGGGCCAGGTGGAGTATGTCGAAGCCCTGTTGCGCTTTCAGCATCCCGAGTTCGGTCTGCTCGACGCCGGGCGTTTCCTCGAGGTTGCCGAGTCGATCGGCATCATGCCCGAACTCGGCCGGCGCGCCCTGGCCGAGGCCGCTGCCGCGCTGAAGGGCGGTAATGGGGAATTCGGACTGGTAGTCGACCTGTCGCCACGGCAACTGGCCGATCCGGATGCCGTCGAACGCCTGCTCGATACCCTGACCGACGTCGGTGTCCCGCCGCACAGCATCACGTTCGAGTCGACCGAGCTGGCGCTGGGCGGCAATCCGCAGGCGATGGACACCCTTTCGCGGCTGGCCGATGCCGGCTGCCGCTTCTCGCTCGACGATTTCGGTGCCGGTTATTGCTCGTTTGCCCTGCTGGCCCAGTTGCCGCTGGACACGATCAAGATCGATCGTTCCTTCATCAGTGAAATCGTCGGCAACCGGGCGATCCACGAACTGGTCGCGGCGCTGGTCGCCTTCGGCCGCCGGCTTGGCGCCCGCGTGGTTGCCGAAGGGGTCGAGACGGCAACGCAGCTTGCCCTGCTCCACGACATGGGGTGCGATGCCGCGCAGGGTTTCCTGTTCGGCCCGCCGGCCGATTTCGACGCGGCCCGCGATGCCGCCGGGATCATGGAGATGCTGCTGGCGACGCTCGGTAAGAGCGACAGCTAGGCGATCAGTCGAAGAGCAGGGCGGCCGCCACCTTGCGGCCTTCGCTGGCGAGGATGTTGTAGGTCCGGCAGGCAGCCTGCAGATCCATCACTTCAAGGCCGATACCGGCCGGCGCGAAGGGCCGCATCAGCGCTGGCGACGGGAAGCGCAGTCGCTTGCCGGTGCCGAGCAGGACGACCTCGACGCCAAGGCCGAGCAGGGCCTGCATGTCGGCTTCCTGCAGGCTGCCGACGCTGGCGCTGGTCCACCCGGCGAGCAGGCGGTCCGGCAGCACGATCAGGCTGGTTTCGTGTTTTTCATGGTTGACCGCAACGTAGTCGTCGCCATAAGCGGTGAACAGGTTGAGTCCGGCAGTGCTGGTGGTATGGAGTTTCACTTTGCGGTGCAGCAAACGTAATAGTAGGATTATACCTTTGGCCCAAACCTCGCCAACCCGGACATCGCCATGAAGCACGTCAAGAAATCCGCCAAACTCGCCAACGTCTGCTATGACATCCGCGGCCCCGTGCTGCAGATGGCCAAGCAGATGGAGGAAGAAGGCCACAAGATCATCAAGCTGAACATCGGCAACCTCGCCGCCTTCGGCTTCGATTCGCCCGAGGAAATCCAGCAGGACATCATCCGCAACCTGCCCAACGCGGCCGGCTACACGGATTCGAAGGGCATCTTCGCGGCGCGCAAGGCGATCATGCATTACACCCAGCAGAAGGGGATCAAGGGTGTGACGCTGGAGGATATCTACGTCGGCAACGGCGTTTCCGAACTGATCGTCATGGCGATGAACGCGCTGCTCGACGCCGGCGACGAAGTGCTGGTGCCGGCGCCCGACTACCCGCTGTGGACGGCAGCGATCAGCCTGTCCGGCGGCAAGCCGGTGCATTACCTGTGCGACGAGGAAAAAGGCTGGCTGCCTGATCTCGATGACATCCGCAGCAAGATCAACAAGAACACCCGCGCCATCGTCATCATCAACCCGAACAATCCGACCGGTGCGTTGTACCCGGACGACCTGCTGCACGAGATCATCGCCATCGCCCGCGAGCACCACCTGATCATCTACGCCGACGAGGTCTACGACAAGGTGCTCTACGACGGCGTCAAGCACACCTCGATTGCCGCATTGTCGGACGACGTGCTGACCATCACCTTCAACGGCCTGTCGAAGAACTATCGCTCCTGCGGTTACCGTGCCGGCTGGATGGTGGTTTCCGGCGACAAGCGGCATGCCAAGGACTACATCGAAGGCCTCGACATCCTCGCCTCGATGCGCCTGTGCGCCAATGCGCCCGGCCAGCACGGCATCCAGACCGCGCTCGGCGGTTACCAGAGCATCGACGACCTGGTCGGCGAGGGCGGGCGCATGCGCCGCCAGCGCGACATCGCCCACCAGCTGATCAACGCGATTCCGGGGGTTTCCTGCGTCAAGCCGAAGGCGACGCTGTACATGTTCCCGAAGCTCGATCCCAAGATCTACCCGATCAAGAACGACCAGCAGTTCATCGCCGAACTGCTGCAGGAAGAAAAGGTGCTGCTGGTCCAGGGGACCGGCTTCAACTGGCCGCACCCGGACCACTTCCGCCTGGTCTTCCTGCCGCACGAGGACGACCTCAAGGAAGCGGTCGGCCGCCTGGCGCGCTTCCTCGAAAACTATCGCAAACGTCACAACACCAACCATCTCATCAACAAAGACTGACCTATGAAACCCATCAATGTTGGCCTTATCGGCATCGGCACCGTCGGCGGTGGCACCTGGACCGTTCTCAAGCGCAACGCGGAAGAAATCACCCGCCGCGCCGGCCGGCCGATTCGAATTACCGCCGTGGCCGACAAGAACGTCGAACTGGCCAAGCAGGTCACCGCAGGCGAAGCCCGCGTCACCGACGATGCCTTCGCCCTGGTCAACGATCCGGAAATCGACATCATCGTCGAACTGATCGGCGGCTACGGTGTTGCCAAGGAAGTCGTGATGCAGGCGATCGCCGCCGGCAAGCATGTCGTCACCGCCAACAAGGCGCTGCTCGCCGTGCATGGCACCGAGATCTTCACCGCCGCCCAGGACAAGGGCGTCATGGTCGCCTTCGAAGCTGCCGTCGCCGGCGGCATCCCGATCATCAAGGCGCTGCGCGAAGGCCTCACCGCCAACCGCATCGAATGGGCCGCCGGCATCATCAACGGCACCACCAACTTCATCCTCTCCGAGATGCGCGACAAGGGCCTGTCCTTCGCCGACGTGCTCGCCGAGGCGCAGCGCCTGGGTTATGCCGAGGCCGATCCGACCTTCGACATCGAAGGCGTCGACGCCGCGCACAAGGCGACGCTGATCGCCTCGATCGCCTACGGCATCCCGGTTCAGTTCGACAAGGCTCACGTCGAGGGCATCACCAAGCTTGAAGCCTCCGACATCAAGTACGCCGAACAGCTCGGCTACCGCATCAAGCTGCTCGGCATCGCCAAGCGCCGCGAGCAGGGCATCGAACTGCGCGTGCACCCGACGCTGATCCCGGCCAAGCGCCTGATCGCCAACGTCGAGGGCGCGATGAACGCCGTCGTCGTCAAGGGCGACGCCGTTGGCACCACGCTCTACTACGGCAAGGGCGCCGGCGCCGAGCCGACCGCCTCGGCGGTGATCGCCGACCTGGTCGATGTCACCCGCCTGGCCACCGCCGACCCGGAACACCGCGTGCCGCATCTGGCTTTCCAGCCGAACGCGATGTCCAACCTGCCGATCCTGCCGATGAGCGAGATCGAGACCGGCAATTACCTGCGCCTGCGCGTCGAGGACAAGGCCGGCGTGCTCGCCGACGTCACCCGTATCCTCGCCGACCACGGCATCTCGATCGACGCCATGCTGCAGCGCGAGCCGGAAGAAGGCGAGGGCGAGACCGACATCATCATCCTCACCCACGTCTGCAGCGAGAGCGCTGCGCTCGCCGCGGTCGCCAAGGTCGAGGCGCTGGCCGCGGTCAAGGGCCAGGTCAAGCGCATCCGCCTGGAAGAACTGCAGTAAGCCGTTCGCGGCTGCACAAAGGGGAGCCTGCGGGCTCCCTTTTTTGCGCCCGCGATGCGCTCGGCGTCAAGCCGGCGGTGTCGCGTGCGCCAGTTCGCCGAGCCGGCGCAGCGCCTGGTCGACGCCGTCCGAGTACAGCCAGCCGCAGTTCAGGCGCAGGAAGGCGTTGTAGCGCTCGGAATTGGAGAACATCATGCCCGGCGCGAACAGGATGCCTTCCGGGCGGGCCGCGTCGAACAGCCGACGGGCCGAGCGGCCGTCGGGCAACTCGACCCACAGGGTGAGGCCGCCGGGCGGCGCGTTGAGCCGGGTGCCCGGCGGAAAGGCGGCGATCACCGCGGCACGCATGCGCCGCCGCTGCTCGCCGAGGACCGCGCGTAGGTGCCGGAGGTGGCGGTCGTAGGCGGGCGAGGCGATGTATTCGGCGGCGGCCAACTGCGACAGCTCCTCGTTGAAATGCGTCTGCGCGTGCTTGAGCATCTCGACCCGCGCCTGCCAGCGGCCGCCGGTCAGCCAGCCGAGGCGCATGCCCGGGGCAAGGACCTTGTGCAGCGAGGCGCAGTGCATGACGTTGCCGCATTCGTCCCAGGATTTCAGCGCCCGCTGCGGCGCCGCGTCGTGAAGGGCGCTGTAGGTGTCGTCCTCGATCAGCGGAATGCCGGCACCGGCGCACAAGCGCACCAGGGCCGCCTTGCGCTCGTCCGGCAGGCAGGCGCCGAGCGGATTCTGCAGGTGCGGCACGACGACCAGCGCGGCGATCCGCTCGCCCTGCTGGATTGCCAGTTCAAGCGCTTCCAGCGAAATCCCGGTTTGCGGGCTGGTCGGTACTTCCAGGGCGCGCAGGCCGAGGCTTTCGAGGATCTGCAGCAGGCCGAAGAAGGTCGGCGATTCGACCGCGACCACGTCGCCGGGACGGGTCACGGCGCGCAAGGCGAGATTGAGCGCCTCGATGCAGCCGTGGGTGACGACGATCTCCTCCGGCGCCAGCAGCATGCCGGCAGCCAGTGCCCGCCGCGCCAGCGTCGCGCGGAATTCCGGGTGGCCGTTGTGCGAACCGCCGGTGACCAGCACTTCCGGATGCCGGCGCAGCACGCGGGCGGCGCACTGGCGCAGGGCTTCGCCGGGATACAGCGCCGGCGAGCAGCGGGCGCGCGACAGGTTGATGCGCACCGGAGTCTGCCGGCAGAGGGCGACGAACTCGGAAACGCGGGCGTGGATGCCGACGTATTGCGCCGGGTCGGGACCGCTGCCGGGTTGCGGTTCGCGCAGCGGCAGCGCGGCGTCGCGGTCGGGCCGGCGGACGAAGTTGCCGGAGCGCGGGCGGGCCTCCAGCCAGCCTTCGCGCTCGAGTTCGCGGCACAGGTTGATCGCTGTCGACAGGCTGACCTGATGCTGCGCCATCAGCGCCCGCATCGACGGGAAGCGCGCGCCCGGCACGAGCTGGCCGTTGCGGATGCTTTCCTGGTAGTGGCCGGCAAGGCGCCGGTAAACGGGGGTTTCGCTCATGGCCGGATGATCGGTGCGGGGCAGGGGGACGGATAGATACAGATGGCGGGTTTTTCGATGGTAGCAGTTTTGCTTTTTCGATTCTGCTGCGTAGCAGATAGGGCTTTCCTGTGTCTGTTTTCATCGCCGGCGCTTGGCTAGCATGGCCTTGTCCATGTCACGGGAGAAACCTCATGCAATCCCAATCCAGCCTCAACCTGCAACTGGCCGCCGGCGAGTCCCGGCAGATCCTGGTCGACGCCGGCAGCGAACTGTTCGTCTTCGAGGGCTCGCTGCTCCTGCGCCAGCCGCCGCTGTGGCTGGCCGAGCGCCTGCAGGTGCGCGAGTGCATCGTTGCCGCCGAGACGCTGTTCCGCCTTGATGCAGGGGGCTGGATCGAGCTGAGCGCCGGCCAGCGCTGCAGCGCGGTTGTCGTCGGTCCCGGCGGCAGCGACTGGTGGCCGGCGCTGAAGGCGCGCCTGGGCTGGCCGGCGGCGCCGCGCGAAGGGCATGCCTGAGGCTGGCGGTCGTGGACGCCTCGGCGGAGAATCCATCCGCCGAAGGCGATCTAGATCATAGAATGGTTGCCGCTGCGCACGGACAATCCGCCTGCCATCCCGGCAAGTCTGATAGGAGCCCCCACCATGCAGTCCGTCCATGTTTGCAACCACACCACTCCGGAAGCCCTTTACCCCTTCGATGCGCGCGGCGTCGCCAAGCGTTTCCGCCACGCCGCCATCTTTGGCGCGCTGGAGTCGCTGATGCCCGGCGAGACGATGCGTTTCTGCAACGACCACGACCCGTTGCCGTTGCTCGCCCAGATGCAGCAGCGTTACGGCGAACAGGTGTCGATTGCCTACGTCCAGCGCGAGCCGGGCGCCATCGTCATCGATTTCAAGGTGCTCGGCAGTTGACGCGGATCGCCGTCGCCGCGCTGTGCTGCCTCGTGCTCGCCGCTCTGGCCGGCGCGGCCGGGGTCGGCACGCCGGCGGCGGTGGCCCATCTGGCCTTCGCCGGCGGCATCGTGCCGCTGATCTTCGCGGCGATGATCCATTTCGTGCCGGTGCTGACGCGCACCGGCGACGCGCCGGCCGCCATCCGGCGGCTGCCATGGCTGGCGCTGGCCAGCGGCGGGCTCGCCGTGGCCGGTTTTTTCGGTGTCCTGCCTTACCCGGCCGTGTTTCTTGCGGCTTGCCTCGATCTCGGACTGGCCGCCGCGCTCCTCGTCTGGATCGTACGCCGGGCGCGCGCCGCGCTCGGCACGCCGCATCCCGGCTGGCGCTGGTACGCGGCGGCCGGGATGCTGCTGATGACGGCGCTGCTCGCCGTGCTGGCGATGGGGATCTGGCCGGAACACTGGCTGAGCTGGCGGCGCCTGCATCTGCACCTCAATACCCTGGGCCTGGTCGGGCTGGCGGCTTTCGGCACGCTGCCGCTGCTGCTGCCGACCGCGCTCGGCCAGCCCGATCCCCAGGCCGCCGGCTGGCTGCGGCGCCGGCTGTGGCCGCAAGTCGCCGCCGTTCTCCTGCTGGCCGTCGGCAGCGCGCTGTACTGGCCACTGGCGGTGGCCGGCGCGGCGATCCTGGTCGTCCTCGCGCTCGGGCTGGTCGCCCACTGGCTGCGCCGTTTCAAAGCTGCCGCCTTGCTCGGCGACGGCGCCGTCGCGGCGCTGCTGGCGGCGGTGGCTGGCTGGTTGCTCTGTCTATTCGCCGGCGCCTTGCATGGTGCCGGCCTGGTCGCTGCGCGGCCGACGCTGGCGGCCTGGGCGGCGGCTTTCCTGCTGCCGCTGGTGAGCGGGGCGCTGACGCAATTGCTGCCGGTCTGGCGCCACCCGGGCGTGCGCACGCCGGCGCGCGACGCGATGCGCGACTGCCTGGCGGTCGGCGGGCGCTGGCGCGCCCTGCTGTTCTTCGCCGCCGGCCTCGCTTTCATCGCTGACGCCGCCATGCCGGCCGGCCTTCTGGTTGGCAGCGCGCTCGGCTGGTTCGTGCTGCGCCTCATCATGGCCATGCGTATCGCGCGCCCGACGCGGTAAAATCCCGGTTTTTTCCGCTTTCCAGGTTCCGACGCCATGCGCTACATCTCGACCCGCGGCCAGTCCGCGCCCCAGGCTTTCTGCGACATCCTCCTCGGCGGGCTGGCGCCGGACGGCGGGCTTTATCTGCCCGAAACCTATCCGCAGGTGACGCGCGTCGAACTCGACGCCTGGCGCCAGCTCTCCTACGCCGACCTGGCATTCGAGATCCTCTCCAAGTTCATCACCGACATCCCGGCCGCCGACCTCAAGGCCATCGTCGCCAAGACCTACACCGCCGACGTCTATCGCTTCACCCGTAACGGCGGCAACGCCGCCGAGATCACGCCGCTGACCAAACTGGAAGACGGCCTGTACACGCAGGAACTGTCGAACGGCCCGACGCTCGCCTTCAAGGACATGGCGATGCAACTGCTCGGCAACCTCTTCGAATACGTGCTCGACCAGCGCGGCGAATCGATCAACATCCTCGGCGCCACCTCCGGCGATACCGGCTCGGCGGCCGAGTACGCGATGCGCGGCAAGCACAATGTCAAGGTCTTCATGCTCTCGCCGGACGGCAAGATGAGCGCCTTCCAGCGCGCCCAGATGTACTCGCTGACCGACGCCAACATCTTCAACATCGCCGTGCGCGGCATGTTCGACGACGCCCAGGACATCGTCAAGGCCGTTTCCAACGACGCCGCGTTCAAGAAGCAGTACAAGATCGGCGCCGTCAATTCGATCAACTGGGCGCGTGTCGCGGCGCAGATCGTCTATTACTTCCAGGGCTATTTCCTGGCCACCCAATCGAACGACGAGACGGTGTCGTTCTGCGTTCCGTCGGGCAACTTCGGCAACATCTGCGCAGGCCACATCGCCCGCCAGATGGGCCTGCCGATCGCCAAGCTGGTGCTCGCCACCAACGAGAACGACGTGCTCGACGAGTTTTTCAGGACTGGCGTCTATCGTCCGCGCAGCTCGGCGGAAACCAGCGTGACGTCGAGCCCGTCGATGGATATTTCCAAGGCCTCCAACTTCGAGCGCTTCGTCTTCGACCTGGTCGGCCGCGACCCGGTGGTGATCCGCGATCTCTGGTCGCGCGTCGACCAAGGGCAGGCTTTCGACCTCAGCACCACGGTTTACTGGAAGGACCTGCCGAAGTTCGGCTTCGTCTCCGGGCGCAGCACGCACATCGACCGCATCAACACGATCCGCTTCGCCCAGGGGCGTTACAACGTGATGCTCGACACGCACACCGCCGACGGCCTCAAGGTGGCACTCGAACAGCGCCAGCCGGGGCAGACCATGATCGTGCTGGAAACCGCGCAGCCCGCCAAGTTCGAGGAAACCATCCGCGAGGCGCTGGGCACCGAGCCGGTGCGCCCGGCCGAACTGGCCGGCATCGAGAATCTGGAGCAGCACGTCGTGGTCATGGACCCGGACGTCGCGGCGATCAAGCAGTTCGTCGTCGACCGCGTGTGAGCTACGACCACGAAGCCTTTTGGTCGGCGCGCTATCGCGATGCCGGCCAATATTGCCGCTTAGGTACCGCGCCCAATGCCTTCCTGAGCGCCCAGTTCGGGCGCTTAGCCGCTTGGGAGCTGCTCGAACTGTGCGAGCACGAAGATGTCATGGCGGAAGGGCGCGGCCACGCAGGGCATGCCGCGCTGATCGATCTGGTGGTACGCAAGCCGTTGCGCTGCGGTTAGCGCCGCGCGAACTGGGCGGCGTCTTTACTGCCGGGAAAGTCGAGAGAAGAAACAGCCCAAGCTTTCATCGAGTTTCTTTGGCTGGAACTCCTCGGCGTAAGCGCGGTCTTCGACCATGATGTGATCGAGTAGCCAGTCCCTGAGAAAATTGACTAGGTTGATCGAAACGCTGTTGCCCGACTCGATGGCCAGGCGTTCCATGTGAATTCGCTTGACGAAAGCTTCATGCCGCCTCTTGTGCGCCTTGAAATCGCTGTAGGCGTTACTGTGCATGAAGTTTTCTTCCGCCTGGAAGTGCGTCACCGTGTATTGCTCAAGCTCGGCGATGCTGGCAAGCCCGCCCACGCCCGTGGTGCCGCTGACGAATTCGCTCCAGATCTGGTTGATGATGTTGACCAAGACCTTGTGCTGATCGTCGATGTCCTGCAGCCCGATGTTGTAAGTCGGATCCCACTCAATAAATAGGTTCATAAGAGATTCATGTTTGTCTTCTTTTTGTTATGGTAACAGCATTTAATCGATAAAACGCATCGACAGGTCGAGCGCCTTGACGTCCTTGGTCAGTGCGCCGACCGAGATGCGGTCGACGCCGGTTTCGGCGATTTCCCGGATGCTCTCCAGGCTGACGTTGCCCGAGGCTTCGAGGATGGCGCGGCCGGCGTTGAGCGCCACCGCCTCGCGGAGCAGGGCGCAACTGAAGTTGTCGAGCAGGATCATGGTTGCGCCGGCGTCCAGCGCCTGACGCAGTTCGTCGAGGTTTTCCACTTCCACCTGGATGAACTTGCAGCGGTCGGCCGCTGCTGCCGCGACTTCTTGTGCGGCGGCCATTGCCTGGGCGATGCCGCCGGCGGCGTGGATATGGTTTTCCTTGATCAGGATCGCGTCCCACAGCGCCAGCCGGTGATTGCCGCCGCCGCCGGCACGCACCGCATACTTCTGGGCGACGCGCAGGCCGGGCAGGGTCTTGCGCGTATCCACCACTTGCGCCCGGGTGCCGGCGATCGCATCGGCGTAGATGCGCGCCTTGCTCGCCACCGCCGACAGCAATTGCAGGAAATTCAGCGCGCTGCGCTCGGCGGTGAGCAGGGCGCGGCCGTTGCCATCTATGGTGCACAGCAGTTGGTCGGCGCCGATGCGCTCGCCGTCGGCGGCCTGCCAGGTGACCGTGGCCGTCGGGTCGAGACGGCGCACGCATTCGTCGAACCAGGCGGTGCCGCACAGCACGCCGGACTCGCGTGAGATGACGCGGGCGCGGACCTGGCGTTCGCCGGGAACGAGGGCCGCCGTCAGGTCGCCGGCGCCGACATCCTCGGCGATGGCGGCGGTAACGTTGCGGGTGATTTCAGCGGCGAGCGGATAGTCGAATTCGATGGGCATGGCGGAGGGGCGGGAAAGTTGCGGGTGGCGCATTGTAACGCCCGGCGGCAGCGGCCAAAAGCCGGGAACCGTCGCCCGGTACCGATGATCCAACAGCGGTCAGTCAAGTCACAGGAGCCCCGTCATGGATGCGATGCACACGCTGCCCCAGTTGTTCGACCAGCTTGGCTTGCCCTCGGAGCCGCCCGCCATCGAGGCTTTCATCGCCGCCCACCGGCCGCTGGCCGGCGACGTTGCGCTTTACCGGGCGCCGTTCTGGACGCCGATGCAACGCTGCTTTCTCAAGGAAGAGATCATCGATGATGCCGACTGGTCGGCGGCGATCGATGAGTTGAACCTCCGCCTGCACTGAGACTGCCGGCGGGCGCCTGGGCCCCGCCGGCAGTGCTTCAGATTGCCTTGAACAGCGCGTTGAACTGTTCGGCCGCGTCGCGTTCGCCGCGCAGGATGCCGCGCGACAGGTCGTAGACCCGTTGCGCCGTGGCGCGCACGTCGGCCCGCAGCTTGGCCTGCTGTTCGGCGTTCAGGCGTTCGCCAGCGTAGCGGGCGAGCAACTGGTCGAGGTGGGTGTCCATCGCGGCGAGCAGGGCGTCGCGCTCGCTGCCGAGGTCCGCCGTGCGTTCGGCGACGCGGCCGGGCGCGGCGACGATGTCGCGCAGCCATTGCCGGTAGCCGCCGGCGAAGACGGGCGCGTTGCGGATGAAGACGCCGTTGTTGCTGTCCATCATCAGGCTGCGCACGTCGGCGTTGGCCGAGCCGATGAAGACATCGTCGCCGAAGACCATCACCTTGCTGTGCAGCGACAGGCGCTTGTCGGCCTGCGGCAGGTACTCGTAGTAGCGCAGGCGGGCGGCAGCGCTGCCCGGCGCCGTTTCGCGCAGGTGATCGGCGAGCGCCTTCATCTGCCAGACGGCGAGCAGGTTGACGACGCTGAGATCGGTGGTGGCCAGCGAATTGGTCAGCATCGTCAGCGTCACGCCGGGGCAGGCGCGGCTGCCGTCAAGGGCGGCGCCGATGTCGCGCAGCAGGTTGGCCGGCAGGAAGAAGTAGGCGTTGTGGATGTAGACCTCGCGCGTCGTCCCGGCGCCGTCACAGACCGCCTGCAAGGCCGAGCGCCACAGGCCGTGGATCTGCTTGCCGCGCGCCGCTTCGTCCTGCAGCGGGGCGCCGTAGCTGCGCTGGCCGTCGACCATCGGCAGGTTCTGCAGGTAATGGATCGCCGCCGTGGCGTCGAGCGGCCGCGGCGCGGCAGCGATTGCCGGGCGGTATTCGTTGCGGAAACGCTGCAGGTTCTCCCGGTGCTGACGGGCGATCGTTTCCATGCGCTGTTCCAGCGGGTGCAGGTGACGCTCGAGGTAACGGTCGACGCAGGCGGTGTCGCTGCCCTTGGCGCAGGCTTCCTGGGCGGTGTCGAAAACCGCGAAGTTGGCCAGGTGCTCGTTCGGCGCATGGCGGCGCACCTGGGCCAGCGTCGCGTTCATCGGCAACTGCCAGAGATTGTCGAAACTGGCGGCGAGTGTCGCGTCCGGGGCGGTCAGGCGCAGCCGGACGTCGGTGTCCATGAAGTTGTATTTGGCGGAGAGCGGCCCCGGGTGCAGGTGGTAGGCATCCTCGACATTGCGCCCGCCGAGCACGAGCTGGCGGCGGTCGGCGAGCAGCAGCTTGTGGTGGAGGAATTCGCTCAGGTAGTCCCAGTCCCGCTGCGCACTGCTGTTGTTCTGGCGCGCCAGCGGCAGGTAGCTGCCGACCGTCGCGAACACCGGGTTGACCTGCTCGGCGAAGGCGAGGCGGACGAAGGCGAGCTTCAGGCGGGCGCTCAGGCCATCGACGCCGCCGCTGTAGCGGGCCTTGAAGTAGAGCTTGCCGAGTTCCTTCAGGCGTTCGCCCTGCGCCGGGTCGGCGTTGCCGGCGCTGGCGGCGAGCGCCTGCGGATCGATGCCCTGGCCGCGGCTGATGGCGTAGGCCAGCAGTTGCGGATGCTTGCCGTAGAGACCGGAGAGGAACAGGCCGGAGCCGGCGACGGTGGTTTCCGCCGGGTCGCTGCCGGCGGCGGCGAGTGCGCCAAACTGCTGCTCGATCGCGCGCTGCTTGGCGTCGTCGCATTGCTGGCCGGCGACGCCGACATCGGCGCAACTGGTGGTCAGATAGGCGGCATCGCGGATGATCTCGGCGGTCGGCCGGTTGTGGAGGCGGACCTCGAGCTTGCCGGCGCCTTCGCGCTCAAGCCAGCTCAGGCGGTCGAGATCGCCGTAGGCGCTGAAATAGTCGAGCAGCAGGCGAACCCGGACGCCGCGCCGGGTGGCGTCGAGCAGCGCCTGGGTGAGCGCCGCCGAACTGTAGTCGTCGGCGAAGATGTAGTAGGCGAGATCGAGGCTTTCACGGGCGCCGGCAATCAGCTCCAGCTTGGCGGCGAAGGCGGCGTCGTTGTCCGTCAGCACCTGTCCCTCGGCGAGCGCCAGCGGGCCGCCGCTGGTGTGACTGGCAAGGGTTTCGGCGAGCGGGACGGTTCGGTTCGGGGCGAGGCTGGTGCAGCCGGCAGCGAGCAGCGCGGCCGAAACGAAGAGGGAGAGCAGGGTGCGTTGCATGGTCGGACCTCCAGGGCAGCGGGCGGCGGAAAACGGCATGGCCGGTTTGCGCACTCTACCGGAGAAAGTCCGTTTGCATAAGCCCGCCGCGGCGGGCACCGTCTCAGCCCTGGCGACCGCCCAGCCAGCCGTTGAAGACCTGGCGCGCGGCGTCGATCACCTCGCTGGCGGTGAGGCCGGCCGGGCCGTGGCCGGCGGCGACCAGCGCGTCGGCGGCGGCGCCGTGCAGGTGGACGGCGCCGAGCAGCGCCTGTTCGGGCGACCAGTTCTGGGCCAGCAGGGTGGCGATCAAGCCGCTCAGCACATCGCCCATGCCGGCGCTGGCCAGGCCCGGGTTGCCCGTGGTGTTGATCCACCAGCGCCCGTCGCTGGCGGCGATCACCGTGCCGCAACCCTTGAGGGCGACCGGGCTGGCGTAGCGCGCGGCCATTTCGCGGGCGGCGCCGATCCGGTCGTCCTGCACCTCGCGCACCGAACTGCCGAGCAGGCGCGCCGCTTCCGCCGGGTGCGGGGTGAGGATGGCGGGCGCGATGCGGTTGTACAGATTGCCTTCCAGCCGGCCATCGACCGCCAGGATGTTCAGCGCGTCGGCGTCGAGGACCAGCGGCAGCGGACATTTCAGCGCCTGTTCGACGTACTGCACCGCTTCGCTGGTGTGACCCAGGCCGGGGCCGCAGACCAGCGCCTGCAAGTCGGCCTGGAACAGGGTGTCGACGCGGCGGATCATCAGTTCCGGCTGCACCGGATCGACGGTCGGCGCGTCCGGGTCGAGCAGGCCGAGATAGACGCGACCGCTGCCCAGCCGGAGCGCGGCGCGGCCGGCGAGCAGCGCGGCGCCGCTCATCGACTTGCCGCCGCCGAGGATGCCGACGCTGCCGAAACTTCCCTTGTGCGTGTTGCGCCGGCGCGGCTGCAGGCGTTCGGCGAAATCGGCCGGGCTCACCCGCCGGCCGTCGGCTTCGTCGATCGACAGATCGAGCGTGGCGATGCGGATCTCGCCGCCATGGTCGGGGCCGTCGCCGGTGTATAGGCCCGGCTTGGCGGCGATGAAGCTGATCGTGTGGGTCGCCGCGATGCACGGGCCGGGGCGCCGGCCGCTGTCGGCGTCGAGGCCGGACGGGCAGTCGAGGGCGAGCAGCGGGCAGGCATCGCGTTGCGCCAGCCGGTTGGCGGTGGCGATCCACTCGGCGTAGCGGCCCTCCGGTGCGCGCCTGAGACCGATGCCGAAGATGCCGTCGACGATCAGCCCCCAGGGCTCGATCTCGGGGATTTCACTGAGCGTGCTGCCGCCGCCGGCCAGGAAAGCCTCGCGCGCCGCCGCCGCATCGGCCGGCAGGGCGGCGGGATCGCCGGCGAAGACGAGATGGACGGCGAAGAAGCGCTCGCGCAGCCGACTGCCGACGACGAAGGCATCGCCGCCGTTGTTGCCTGGACCGGCGAGGATGAGGACCGGGCGGTTGCGCGGATCGGCCAGTTCGCCGGCGAAATCGGCGGCTGCCAGCCCGGCGCGCTGCATCAGCGGCAGGTCGGCGTGGTGGGCTTCGATGCGGCGCAGCGTGGCGCTCAGGTAGAGATCGCGGGCGGTATCCATGGCGGGATTTTAGCCCCACATGGCGCGGGCGAGGCGGATCGTCGCCGCGTGGATGGCGACCGTGTCGTCGATCTGGCGGGCGTAGCCGCCGGCCATGGCGATTGCCAGCGGGAGCTCGCGTTCGCGGCAGCGGGCGTAGACCTGGCGGTCGCGCTCGCGCAGGCCGGCCATGCTCAGGGCCAACCGGCCGAGGCGGTCGTCGGCATAAGGGTCGGCGCCGGCCAGGTAGATGACGAGGTCGGGGCGGGCGAGGTCGAAGGCGGTGTCGAGTCCGTGGCCGAGTTGCAGCAGGTAGGCGTCGTCGCCGCAGCGGTCCGGGAGTTCGATGTCGAGGTCGCTTTCTTCCTTGGTGAAGGGGTAGTTGCGCGCGCCGTGGATGGAAAAGGTGAATACGCTGGTGTCGCCCTTGAGGATGGCGGCGGTGCCATTGCCTTGATGAACGTCGCAGTCGACGATCAGGACGCGCCCGGCGCGCCCCTCGGCTTGCATGGCGCGGGCGGCGACGGCGGCATCGTTGAAGACGCAGAAACCTTCGCCGTGATCGCGAAAGGCGTGGTGGGTGCCGCCGGCGAGGTTGGCGGCGACGCCGTTGCCCGCCGCCAGCGCGGCCCGGCAGGCGGCGAGCGTGGCGCCGGCCGAGCGACGCGAACGCTCGACCATCTGCGCGCTCCAGGGAAAACCGATGGCTTTCTGCGCCGCTTCGTCGAGGCGCCCGTTGGCGATCCGGGTAATGTAGGCCGGGTCGTGGGCGCGTGCCAGTTCGTCATCGCTGGCGGCCGCCGGCAGCCGGAAATCGCTTGCCTGGAATTCGCCGCTGTCGAGCAGCGCCTGGCGTAGCCGGGCGTACTTTTCCATCGGGAAACGATGGCCCGGCGGCAGCGGCAGGACGAAGACGTCGGTGTAGAAAAGCTGCACGACGTCCGGCGGCGGATCAGTTGAGCGCGGCCGACAGCTTGCGGCGGAACTCGCGGACGAGGTCGTCGTATTGTTCGCCGGACAGCGCCTCGAAGAACTGCAGCAGCGTCTTGCGGCCGGCGCCCTCGTCGAAGAAGCGGTCGCGGCGGACCACTTCCAGTGCCGCTTCGAGGGCTTCGCGGAAGCGGCTCTGGGCGGCGTAGGCGCGGGCCAGTTCGAGACGGCTGGCGTGGTCGTCCGGGTTGGCGGCGAGCTTTGCTTCGAGCGGCGCGGTGTCGGCGGCGCCCTGGGCGAGCGCCAGGCGGGCGCGCAGGGCGGTGGCGCGAGCGGGTTCGTTCGGGTACTCGCCAGCCAGCAACTGGGCGGCTTCGTCGTTGCGACCGAGCTGCAGCAGGACATCGATGGCATCGAGCTGCACCGCCTGGTCCTGCGGGTCGGCCTGGCTGGCGGCGACCAATTTGGCCAGCGCTTCTTCCAGTTGACCTTCGCCGACCAGGGCAGCGGCTTCAGCGCGCAGGTCGGCCTCGTTGCCGCCGGGCAGGGCGATGCGGTCGAGGAATTCGCGGACCTGGCCTTCGGGCAGGGCGCCGTTGAATTCGTCGACCAACTGGCCCTGATAGACGACCTTCACCGAGGGAATGCTGCGTACGCCGAAGTGGCCGGCCAGTTCCGGGTTCTCGTCGGAGTTGACCTTGGCCAGCAGGAAACGGCCCTGGTATTCCTCGGCCAGCTTTTCCAGCATCGGCTTCAGCGTCTGGCAGGGGCCGCACCAGGGGGCCCAGAAGTCGACGACCACCGGTACTTCAAGCGATGCCTGGAGGACCTTGGCTTCGAAATCTTCGAGGGCGACGTCAAAGGAAAATTGGGACATGAGCGGACTTCCGGGAGGTTTTTCAGGAAGCGACAATTCTAGCCGAGTCGCTTTCACGGTGGCGGACGGCTTTCGCTGTCGGGGGATTTTCAGCTATCATTCTGCTTTCCCGCAGCCTGTCTTTCCATGACCAAATACGTTTTCGTTACGGGTGGTGTCGTGTCCTCCTTGGGCAAAGGCATCGCCGCCGCGTCGCTGGGGGCCATTCTGGAATCCCGCGGCATCAAGGTTACCCATCTCAAGCTCGACCCCTACATCAACGTCGACCCCGGCACGATGAGCCCCTTCCAGCATGGCGAAGTTTTCGTCACGGAAGACGGCGCCGAGACCGACCTCGATCTCGGGCATTACGAGCGCTTCACCAGTGCCAAGATGGCCAAACGCAACAATTTCACCACCGGTCAGATTTACGACACGGTGCTGAAGAAGGAGCGTCGCGGTGAATATCTCGGCAAGACGGTGCAGGTCATCCCGCACATCACCGACGAGATCAAGGGCAAGGTCAAGGCCGGTGCCGAAGGCGCCGACGTGGCCATCGTCGAAGTCGGCGGCACGGTCGGCGACATCGAATCGCTGCCCTTCCTGGAAGCGATCCGCCAGATGGGCATCGAGGAAGGCCGCAACAACGTCTGCTACATGCACCTGACGCTCTTGCCCTACATTCCGACGGCCGGCGAACTGAAAACCAAGCCGACCCAGCATTCGGTCAAGGAACTGCGCGAGATCGGCATCCAGCCGGACATCCTGCTCTGCCGCGCCGACCGCTCGATCCCGGTGGAAGAGCGGCGGAAGATCGCGCTGTTCTGCAACGTCATGCCGGAAGCGGTCATCGAATGTCTCGATGCCGATTCGATCTACAAGATTCCCGGCATGCTGCACGAGCAGATGCTCGACGAGATCGTTTGCCACAAGCTCGGCATCCTGGCCAAGGCGGCCGACCTGTCGGTCTGGGAAAAGCTGATCGATGCCATGGAGCACCCGCTGAACAGCGTGCGCATCGCCTTCGTCGGCAAGTACGTCGATCTGACCGAGTCCTACAAGTCGCTGATCGAGGCGATCAAGCACGCCGGCATCCATACGCGCTGCAAGGTCGATATCGAGTACATCGATTCCGAGAACATCGAGAAGGAAGGCACCGGCGTCCTCGAAACGATGGACGCCATCCTGGTGCCGGGCGGTTTCGGCCGGCGCGGTACCGAAGGCAAGATCGCGGCGATCCGCTACGCCCGCGAGCACCAGGTGCCTTACCTCGGCATCTGTCTCGGCATGCAGATGGCGGTCGTCGAGTTCGCCCGCGACGTCGCCGGCATGAAGGATGCGCATTCGACCGAATTCGTCGCCGACACGCCGTTCCCGGTGATCGGCCTGATCACCGAATGGCTGGACGCTTCCGGCAAGGTCGAGAAGCGCGGCGAGGATTCCGATCTCGGCGGCACCATGCGCCTCGGCGGTCAGGTCTGCCGGCTCAAGGAAGGCACGCTGGCCCGCCAGATCTACGGCAAGGCGGAAATCACCGAACGTCACCGCCATCGCTATGAAGTGAACAACACGCTGCTCTCGCAGCTCGAAGCCAAGGGCCTGGTCGTCGCCGGCCGTGCGCCGGGCACCGACCTCTGCGAGATGGTCGAACTGCCGTCCGACGTCCATCCGTGGTTCGTCGGCTGCCAGTTCCACCCGGAATTCACGTCCAACCCGCGTCAGGGTCATCCGCTGTTCACGTCGTATGTGCAGGCGGCGCTGACCAGCAAGCTGGGCAAGTCGGCATGAAGCTGTGCGGATTCGAGGCTGGTCTTGACCAGCCTTTTTTCCTGATCGCCGGCCCCTGCACGGCGGAATCGGAACAGTTGTGCGTCGATGTCGCCGGTCACATGAAGGAAGTCTGCGCCCGGCTCGGCATCAACTACATCTTCAAGGCGTCGTACGACAAGGCCAACCGCAGCTCCGGCACCTCGGTGCGCGGACCAGGCATCGACGGCGGGCTGAAGATCCTGGAGAACGTTCGCGCCCAGATCGGCGTGCCGGTATTGACCGACGTGCACAGCGAAGCCGATGTCGCCCAGGTGGCGAGCGTCGTCGATGTCCTGCAGACGCCGGCCTTCCTCTGCCGGCAGACCGATTTCATCCATGCCGTGGCCGCCTGCGGCAAGCCGGTGAACATCAAGAAGGGCCAGTTCCTGGCGCCGGGCGACATGAAGAACGTCGTCGCCAAGGCGCGCGAGGTCAATGGCGGCGCCGACAATATCCTGGTCTGCGAACGCGGCGCCAGTTTCGGCTACAACAACCTGGTGTCCGACATGCGCTCGCTGGCGATCATGCGCGACACCGGCTGCCCGGTCGTCTTCGACGCCACCCACTCGGTGCAGTTGCCGGGCGGGCAGGGCACGGTCTCCGGCGGCCAGCGCGAGTTCGTCCCGGTGCTGGCGCGGGCGGCGGTTGCCGTGGGCATCGCCGGCCTGTTCATGGAAACCCATCCCTGCCCGGAAAAGGCCTTTTCCGACGGCCCGAATTCCTGGCCGCTCGAGCGCATGGAAAGCCTGCTGGCGACCCTGGTCGCTCTCGATCGGGCTGCCAAGGCTGCCGGTTTCGAAGAGCTGAAAATTTAAAGTTTTTGTTTATGAAGTATCTGTAACCTTTTGTTTATAAGGAAGAGACATGAGTTCTATCGTTGATGTCGTCGCCCGCGAGATTCTGGATTCGCGCGGCAATCCCACGGTCGAGGCCGATGTGCTGCTGGAAAGCGGCGTCATGGGCCGCGCCGCGGTGCCGTCCGGCGCCTCCACCGGCTCGCGCGAAGCCATCGAACTGCGTGACGGCGACAAGGGCCGCTACCTCGGCAAGGGCGTCATGCAGGCGGTCGAGAACATCAATACCGAGATCTCGGAAGCGAT
This sequence comes from Azonexus sp. MM2026_4, assembly GCF_055901855.1. Taxonomy (NCBI): domain Bacteria; kingdom Pseudomonadati; phylum Pseudomonadota; class Betaproteobacteria; order Rhodocyclales; family Azonexaceae; genus Azonexus; species Azonexus sp. MM2026_4. Next base: position 532,724 of record NZ_CM148380.1, read on the forward strand.
CATCGGTCTCGACGCCCAGGAACAGGCCTTCGTCAACCAGACGATGATCGAGCTCGACGGTACCGACAACAAGTCGCGTCTCGGCGCCAACGCCATCCTCGCCGTCTCGATGGCGGTCGCCAAGGCCGCCGCCGAAGAATCCGGCCTGCCGCTCTACCGCTACTTCGGCGGCATGGCGCCGATGCAGATGCCGGTGCCGATGATGAACATCATCAACGGCGGCGAGCACGCCAACAACAGCCTGGATATCCAGGAATTCATGATCATGCCGGTGGGTTCCAACACCTTCCGCGAAGCCCTGCGCTGTGGCGCCGAAGTTTTCCATAGCCTGAAGAAGTTGCTCGACAAGGCCGGTCATTCGACCGCCGTCGGCGATGAGGGCGGTTTCGCGCCGAACCTCGGCAGCCATGCCGAGGCGCTGGAAATCATCATGCAGGCGATCGAAGCCGCTGGCTACGTGCCCGGCCAGGATGTGCTGCTGGCGCTCGATTGCGCCGCTTCCGAATTCTACAAGGAAGGCCGCTATCACCTGTCCGGCGAAGGTCTGCAACTGACTTCCGAACAATTCACCGATTACCTGGCCAACCTGGTCGACCGCTTCCCGATCGTCTCCATCGAAGACGGCATGTCGGAAGCCGACTGGGACGGCTGGAAGCTGCTCACCGACCGTCTCGGCGACAAGGTGCAGATCGTCGGCGACGATATCTTCGTCACCAACACCCGCATCTTCAAGGAAGGCATCCAGAAGGGCATCGCCAACTCGATCCTGATCAAGATCAACCAGATCGGCACCCTGTCGGAAACCTTCGCCGCCGTCGAAATGGCCAAGCGCGCCGGTTACACCGCGGTGATCTCGCACCGCTCGGGCGAAACCGAGGACAGCACCATCGCCGACATCGCCGTCGGCCTCAACGCCGGCCAGATCAAGACCGGTTCGTTGTCGCGCTCGGACCGTATCGCCAAGTACAACCAGCTGATCCGGATCGAGGAAGATCTCGGCGATACCGCGTCCTACCCGGGTCGCGAAACCTTCTACAACCTGCGTTAAGCGTTCATGCGCTGGCTGACGGTCGGCCTCCTCGCCTTGATCGTCCTCCTCCAGTACCCGTTGTGGCTGGGCAAGGGAGGATGGCTGAAGGTATGGGAGTACGACCGCCAGCTCAAGGTCGAGAAGGAAGAAACGCGTCAGCTTGAAATCCGCAACGCCGGCCTCGACGCCGAAGTTCGTGACCTGAAGCAGGGTTACGAGGCGATCGAGGAGCGGGCGCGCTTCGAACTGGGCATGGTGAAGCAGGACGAAATCTTTGTCCAGATCCCCGATCGACCGCTTGCCAACGCCCCGGTCGAATCCCCAAAAACCCAGTAGCCACGGGCAAATCGCTCAGTTAGAATCGTCTCCAGCAGTCTCGCGCCGAGCGCTATAGGAGAACGACATGCTGCTCAAGAATGGCGATAGCGCCCCGACATTTTCCTTGCCGGATGCCGACATGGAGACTGTCGATCTGGCGGGCTACCTCAAGCGCAACACCATCGTCCTGTTTTTTTATCCCAAGGACTGCACGCCCTGTTGTACCCGCGAGGTCACCGATTTTTCCGACCACGAGGGGGATTTTGAAAGGCTGGGCTGCGTGCTGTTCGGCATCAACCGCGACGACTGCCTGAAGCATCAGGATTTTCGTGATCGAGAGGGTATCGGCACCCGCCTGCTCTCGGATGCCGACGGCAGCGTCTGCAAGCAATACGGGGTATGGCAAGCCCGGGAAGTGGATGGGCAGAAGAAATTCGGCATCGTCCGTTCCACCTTTGTCATCGATCGCAACGGCGTCATCCGCCATGCGTTGTACAACGTCAATTACAAGGGCCACGCACTGGATGTGCTGCGCCTCGTGAAGGAACTTGATTCATGAACCTGCAGGTCGCCAAGAATACCGTCATCACTCTCGATTACCACGTCACCAACCCCGAAGGCGAGGTTGTCGACGAGGGCCGTGATCCCATCATCTACCTGCACGGTGGCTACGACGACATCTTCCCGAAGATCGAGGAAGCCCTGCAGGGCAAGATGGTCGGCGAGTCGGTCCAGGTCAAGCTGCAGCCGGACGAAGCTTTCGGCGAATACGATCCGGAACTGGTGCAGATCGAACCGCGCAAGGATTTCCCCAAGGAACTGCAGGTGGGCATGCAGTTCGAAGGCGGTCCGGAAGAAGGCGATGATGACGATTTCGTCATCTACCGCGTCACCGATATCGCCGACGACAAGGTCGTGCTCGACGGCAACCATCCGCTGGCCGGCAGTGCGCTGGTGTTCACCTGCACGGTGACGGCGATCCGCGCCGCCAGCGCCGATGAAGTCGAGCACGGCCACGTGCACGACGCCGACGAAGACGGCGAAACCTGCCACTGAGGTGGCGGTGGGTTGCTGCGCCGCTCAGCGGCGCGGTGGCCAGGGATGGGTTTCGAAACGGAACAGCGCTGGCGCGTCGGTATCGATGACGCCGCGCGACCAACCCATGAACGGGTAGCCGAAAGTCTCGACCCGGGTGAAATTGGCGATCCGCTTGCCGCGAGTATCGCGTAGCGGCTTGTCGATACGGCTGATGTGCGTGTCGCCGTGGACGACAACGACTTCGCCCGGGAAATCCAGCGTTTCCTCGCGCAAAGCGTTCAGGAAATCGCGGAAGCCGCTGTGCGCAAAGCCCTGGGCGTGGTGGGTGAAGCCCGGGTTGGCCTGGAACATCAGGACAATGCCGCGCAGTGTCTCGCGCCGCGCCAGCGCGAAATTCTCCTTCAGCCAGGCCAGCACGAAAGGGTTGCGGGCGAGGAATTCGGCCGATGGCTGCTGCGTCAGCCCCCAGTTGTTGTTGGCGGGCAGGTTGAAGCTGACGAACAGTACCGGCCCCAGGCGCCAGCGCGCATGTTCCGGGTAGCCGCCTGACTGGCGTTCGAGCGCCATTTTTTGCTGCCCCAGCGACAGGCCGTCGCTCCAGAACAGGCGGCGCAGTTTGGCCAGGCGTTCCAGCGCCGCATGAGAACCGTTGCTGACGCGCCAGCAATCGCTCCATTCGTTGTCGCCGGGAATGAAGACGAAAGGCACCCGGCTGGTCTCGAACAGTTGCCGGCGGTCTTCGAAGACAGCGTCGTCGCAACGATCGGCGCCGTGCTTGAAATCGCCGACATGGGCGATGAAATCGACGTGCGTGTCGGCGATCGCCGCCAGCATCTTCGGCAGCTCGGCGCGTTCGCTGTCGGAATAGGGGACGTCGCCGATCAGCCCGAAACGCCAGAGTTCGGCGTGAGCGCTGGCGGCGAGCAGGAGCAGCGCGCCCAGCACGGCGCCGCGCCGCCAGCCGGCAATAACCCGGCGCTGATTCAACGCAGCAGGCCCTTCAATGCGTACAGCGCATCCAGCGCTTCGCGCGGGGTCAGGCTGTCCGGGTCGATAGAGGCGAGCTGGCCGAGTACCGGGTGCGGTTCGGCAATTTCGGGTTCCGGCGCGGCCTGCGTGAACAGATCGGGTTGCAGCGGATCGACCGTTGCCCGCTGCTCGAATTCGCGCAACTGCTTCTTTGCCGCGCGCACGACGCTGGCCGGAATTCCCGCCAGCGCCGCGACCTGGATCCCGTAGCTCTGGTTGGCCGGGCCTTCCTCGACGGCGTGCATGAAGACGATGCGGTGCGCATGTTCGACGGCGCCGAGGTGCACGTTGGCCAGCTCGGAATATTCGTGCGAGAGCCGCGTCAGTTCGAAATAGTGCGTGGCGAACAGCGTCAGGCTGCGGTTCTTGTCGATCAGGTGGCGCAGGATGGCGAAGGCCAGCGCCATGCCGTCGAACGTCGAGGTGCCGCGGCCGATCTCGTCCATCAGCACCAGGCTCTGGTTCGTTGCGTGGTGCAGGATGGCGGCGGCTTCGGTCATCTCGACCATGAAGGTCGAGCGCCCGGAAGCGAGGTCGTCGGAGGCGCCGATGCGGGTGAAGATGCGGTCGAGCGGGCCGAGCACGCAGCGCGTCGCCGGCACGTAGCTACCGATATGGGCGAGCAGGGCGATCAGCGCGACCTGGCGCATGTAGGTCGATTTACCGCCCATGTTCGGGCCGGTGATCAAGAGCAGCCGGCGTTCTTCGGCGAGCCGGCAGTCGTTGGCGATGAAGGTCTCGGCGCTTTGCGCCAATTCGTTCTCGACCACCGGGTGGCGGCCGCCTTCGATGCTCAGACAGGTGTCGGCGACGAACTCCGGCTTGCACCAGTTGCGTTTCAAGGCCGACTCGGCGAAGCCGGCCAGCAGGTCGAGCTGGGCGATGGCGCGGGCAATCGTCTGCAGGATCGGTACCACCGGCAGCAGCGCGTCGAGAATCTGTTCGTAGAGCAGCTTCTCGCGCGCCAGCGAACGTTCCTGCGCCGACAGCGCCTTGTCCTCGAAAGCCTTCAGCTCCGGCGTGATGTAGCGCTCGGCGTTCTTCAGCGTCTGCCGGCGGCGGTAGTCGTCGGGAATCTTGTCGACGTTGGCGTGCGTGACCTCGATGTAGAAGCCATGCACCTTGTTGTACTCGACCTTCAGGCTGGCGATGCCGGTGCGCTCGCGTTCGCGCACTTCCATGTCGACCAGGAAGGCGCCGCAGTTGTCGTTGAGCGAGCGCAGTTCATCGAGGTCGGCGTCGTAGCCCGGGGCGATGACACCGCCGTCGCGCACCTGGGCGCCCGGTTCGGCGGCGATGGCGCGCACCAGCAGGTCGAGCGTTTCGGCCGGCACGGCCAGTTCGTCACAGGTCTGCGCCAGCAGGTCGGAATTGGCCTCGGCCAGCGGCGCGCGCAGTTCCGGCAGCCGGGCGAGCGACTCGCGCAGGCTGGCGAGGTCGCGCGGGCGGGCGTTCCTCAGCGCAATGCGGCCGGCGATGCGCTCGATGTCGGCGATGCCGCGCAGGCTCTTGCGGACGGCACCGGCCAGGCGCCCGTAATCGTCGAGCAACGCCTCGACCGCGCCATGGCGTTCGGCGGGAATCGAGCGCGCGCGCAGCGGGTGGTGCAGCGTGTGGCGCAGGAGGCGCGAGCCCATGCTGGTGACGCAGTTGTCGAGCAGCGAAAAGAGCGTCGGCGAGGGCTGGCCGCGCAGGGTCTCGGTTAGTTCCAGGTTGCGCCGGGTGGCGAGGTCGAGACCGAGGTAATCGCCTTCGATTTCGACGGTCAGCCCGCGCAGGTGCGGCAATTTTCCCGACTGCGTCGCCTGCGCGTACTGGAGCAGGGCGCCGGCTGCGGCAATCGCCGGCTTCAGGCCTTCGGCGCCGAAACCGGCGAGCGAGGCGACCTCGAACTGCTCGCAGAGCAGGCGCTTGGCCGAGTCGAAATCGAAATACCAGTCCGGCTGGCGGGTGCGCGCCACGTCGATGCCGAAGTTGGGCGTCCAGCTTTCCGGGTAGAGGATTTCCGCCGGGCGGATGCGCTCCAGCGTCGCCGGGATCTGCTCGGCCGCCACCTCGATCAGGATGAATTCGCCGCTCGCCAGGTTGAGCCGGGCGATGCCGGCGGTGTTGCGCAAGGTGGTCACGGCGAGCAACCAGACATCCTGCTTGTCGTCGATCAGCGCCGCGTCGGTCAGCGTCCCCGGCGTCACGATGCGCGACACGGCGCGCTCGACCGGGCCCTTGCTGGTTGCCGGATCGCCGATCTGCTCGCAGATCACCGCCGACTCGCCCAGCTTGACCAGCCGCGCCAGGTAGGGCTCCAGCGAATGGAAAGGCACGCCCGCCATCTTGATCGGCACCCCGGCCGACTGCCCGCGCGTGGTCAGCGTGATGTCGAGCAGCCGCGCCGCTTTCTCCGCGTCTTCATGGAACAACTCGTAGAAATCGCCCATGCGGTAGAAGAGCAGGGTGTTCGGGTGCTTGGCCTTGAGCCCGAGATATTGCTGCATCATCGGGGTGTGCTTGGGGCTGTCGGCGGGTTTGCTCATGGAATTCAAGGCGGCCAAAAGGGGGCAATTCTAACAGGGGTACAGTATGCAGTGAGCCCGGGAGAGCCTTGGTTATGGTGGTTTTTGCCAATCCCTTGGGTCTGAAGGTGGATTTTGTTTAATGCTCCTTTGGGAGTTGTATTCCAACATAAGATATCTGTTGGGGGTTTTTATTTTAACTTTTCTGCTGCGCATATAGAATTGATCCCATCGAAGGATTTTACGCAGCATGACTGCTCTCATCAGAATGCCTGACATGGACTCTCCCATACCGTTGCCCGTCGAACGGGCCATCCGAAAATTCGGTGCCGACCTTTCGCTGGCGCGCCGCCGTCGGCATATTTCCCAGGCCTCGCTGGCAGAGCGCATGGGCGCGTCCCTGTCCACCGTGCGGCGCATGGAAAATGGCGATATGCGGGTGCCCATCCATTTCTTCGCCCGCGCCTTGCATGTCTTCGGCGAAATCCAGGCGCTGGAAAACCTCCTGGATACGGCCACGGACGACATCGGCCTGACCCTGATGGACGAGCGCCTGCCCAAGCGGGTACGCAGCAAGCCTGCCCCCTCGGGCGCGCTGTGATGGCGGCTGGCGTCTCGATCCGCCGGCAGATCCAGCTTTGCATCGGCAAGGCCGGACTACCGGTGGGGGCGCTCGTCTATGTCAGCCAGGGGCGGCGCGAGAACAGTGCCTTTGCCTATGGCGAGGAATGGCTGGCGAGCAGCGCGCGTTTCAATGTCTCGGCCGATCTGCAGCTGATGGCTGGACACCAGCCGCACAAGGCGGCATCGCCCCATGATTCGGTTTTTCATGGCGCCATCGCCGACACTGCGCCCGATGCCTGGGGACGGCGCGTCATCGCCCGCGACCACGCCAAGCGGCGCAAAAACGATCCGCAACTGCTAGCCCTGACGGAACTGGACTATCTGCTCGCGGTGGATGATTTCAGCCGGGTTGGGGCGTTGCGCCTGCGTGACCCGGACGGCACCTGGCAGCGGACGACGACGGGCGGCCAGCGCAGCACGCCACCGCTTATCGAGCTGGAACGAGTCTTTCTGGCCAGCCGGGCGGTGGAGCGCGGCGATGAAACCGCCGAGGATTTGCGTTATCTGCAGGGCAAGGGCACCTCGCTGGGAGGCATGAGGCCGAAGTGCACGCTGATCGACGAGGACGGTTGACTCGCCATCGGCAAGTTCCCGAGCGTGGGCGATGCGCGCAGTGTTACCCGTGGCGAGGTTCTCGCCTTGAAGCTGGCGGCACTGGCGGGCATTGATGCGGCACCGGCCCGGATCGTCCTGCTGGGTGAGGTGCCGGTGGCCGTTATCGGCCGCTTCGATCGCGACGCAGCGGATGGCCGCATCCCGTACCAATCCGCCGCGTCGCTGCTGCAGGCTTCGCGCGAGGAAGATCGCAGCTACACCGAGATCGCCGACGCCATCCGCGCCCACGGCCATGCTCCAACGCAGGATGTTCGGCAACTCTGGCGCCGGCTGGTTTTCAATCTACTGATCAGCAACGTGGACGACCACCTGCAGAACCACGGCTTCCTGCACGTGGCACACGGCCAATGGCGTCTGGCACCGGCCTTCGACATCAATCCGTTTCCGGACAAGGACCGGGAATCGAAGACCTGGCTGTCCGAGCAGGATGGGCCGATCACCGATGTCGGCATGTTGCTGGCGCGTGCCGCCTATTTCGGGCTGGATGAGGCGCAGGCCCGCGCCGTGCTGGCTGAAGTACATGCCGCGCTGGCGAACTGGCGCCAGGTGGCACTCAGTGCGGAAGTGGGCTTGCGGCAGGTGGAGCTCGATGACTTCGCGCCGGCTTTCGAGCATGAGCAGATGACTCAGGTGGACAGCTTGCTCCGGTGATTGTGAAAATGGCATTTTCATCATCCGGGAATCAGGCATGACGCTACCTCTGGGGCTCTATGATCAGTTGCTCACCGAGGCCCTATGGCAGACGCTCTCCCGGACGACCGACGCTGAGAGCCGGCTGCTCGATTCGCTCACGGCACAAGATGCGCCTGCTTGCCTGGCCGATGCCCTGGCACTCCAACTCAAGAGAATCCTGGAAGACATGCAAGGGGAGGGAAAAGAAAAACTCCTCGGTCAGCTGGATCTGGTCAATTCCCTGCTCGTCAGCTTGCGCCAGCGTCTTGAGCCTGAGACTGCTGCCGCCGTTGTCGATATGTTGGCCACTCCACCGCAGGTGCTGCGGGCCATCTATCGGCAGTCGGTGCCACCCGAGATACCGGCAACCGGCCTGGCACTACCGTGGTTGTTCACGGCGGGCAAAGGTTCTCCCTCGCTATTGACCGAGTTGCGTCGGGAACTCGCAGCTTGCGATCAGGTGGATATCCTGGTCAGTTTCATTACCCATTCCGGGGTGCGCAAGCTGCTTGATATCCTGCAGTCGGTCACAGCTCAGGGAGCTGACGGTCTCCCGCGCACTCGCCTGCGGGTGCTGACCACGACCTACACCGGCGCCACCGAAATTCTGGCGCTCGATGAACTGGCCCGTCTGCCGGGCTGCGAAATCCGGGTTTCCCTTGATGGCCGGCGGACCCGGCTACATGCCAAAGCGTGGCTGTTCAGGCGCCGGACCGGATTCGGCGCCGCCTATGTGGGTAGCGCCAATCTGTCTGGCGCTGCCTTGATGGGTGGTTTGGAATGGACGGTGAAATTTACCGAGCGCGGGCAATCAGACCTGTTTGAACGAGCCCGGGCACACTTTGAAACGCTCTGGGAAGACAGCGAATTCCAGCGCTATGACCCGGCCAATCCGGCGCATCGCCTGGCGCTGGGTGAGGCGCTCAAGCGCGAGTCGGGCGAGGACATTGTCGCCCGTCCGACCTATTTCGACCTTGAACCCAAGGCCTATCAGCAGGAAATGCTCGATCAATTGCATGTCGAGCGGGAACACGACCGCTGGCGCAATCTGGTGGTGGCGGCGACGGGTACCGGTAAAACCGTGGTGGCCGCCTTCGACTACCGGCGCATCTGTCAGCAGGAAGGTGGGCGGCCGCGCTTGCTGTTCGTCGCGCATCGCGAGGAAATCCTCAAACAGGCCCTGCGGACTTACCGTGAGGTGCTACGCGATCACGCTTTCGGTGAGTTGCTGCTCGGGGGCGCGATTCCGCAAAGTTTTGATCACCTTTTTGCCACCATCGACAGCATAGCGGTGCGGGATTTGCTTGCGCGTTGCGGTGCTGAACACTGGTACGTTGTCGTGGTGGACGAGTGTCATCGCTTGGCGGCGGACCGTTTCGACGCGTTTGTCACCACGGTTCGCCCGCGCATCTTGCTGGGGCTGACGGCGACGCCGGAACGTAGCGATGGCAAGCCGATTCTTGGGTATTTCAGCAATCGGCCGGATGGCTCACCTGCCGTTGAATTGCGGCTCTGGCATGCCCTCGAACAACAATTGCTGGCGCCCTTCGAGTACTACGCCTGTGATGACGAGACCGATTTTTCCGAAGTGCCTTGGCAGCAGCCGGGGGAACTTGCGGCGGTAGATAAACTGGTGACCGGTAACGATGCACGCGCCCGTCTGGTACTCAACGAATGGCGCCGGCTGGCAGGCGATCTGACCCGGGGTCGGGCGCTGCTGTTCTGCGTTTCGGTGGCCCACGCGCAGTTCATGACGGCGAAGCTGAATCAAGCCGGCATCAAGTCCTTGTGTGTGGTTGGCGATACGCCTCTTGAAGAACGGCGACGCGCACCGGAAAGGCTGGCCAGGGGCGAGGTGGCGGCGCTCGTTACTTGTGACCTCTATAACGAGGGCGTGGACCTGCCGCTGGTCGATACGCTGTTGCTCCTTCGTCCGACCCAAAGCCCGGTGCTGTTCCAGCAACAGATCGGCCGCGGGCTGCGCTTGGCCAAAGGCAAGGAAAGTTGCCTGATCCTCGATTTCGTCGGACGCCACCGGGAGGAATTCCGCTTCGATCGACTGTTGTCGACGATTACCGGGCTTTCGCGCGGTCAGTTGATTGAATCGGTCGAAAAAGGCTTCGGGACACTGCCGCCTGGCTGCCATATCCAGTTGCAACGTCAGACGCGAGAACAAGTGCTGCGCAGCCTGAGAAAGCTGGTGCAGCAGAATTGGCGCCGACTGCGCACCGAGTTGCAGGCTTTCGCCGCTTTGCGCGGGCGCAGCAATATCCGCCTGACCACTTTCCTGCGGGAACAGGGAATTGAACTGGATGACATCTACCGTAGTAGCGGTCGTTCGGGCTGGGCCAATCTCAAACGCGATGCCGGCCTGCAGACGATGCCGGCGGGGGATGAAGATGATTATTTCGGCCGTCGCTTCGGTGATTTGTTACATATCGACGACCCCGCACGTTTCGATACGCTGCTCAGGATTGCCGAGCCGACGGCGATTTACCAATGTGTTGATGCACGAGAGCAGCGCCTGCTGCAGATGCTTGCCTACCAGGTGGATGCGCAACAGCAGCAATTGGGCACTGGCGAAGCGTTTCTTGAAAGATTGCGGTCTCACCCGGCGCATCTTGCCGAACTGGAGGAAATCGGCGAGGTGTTGCAAGCCAGAAGCGTGTTGAGGCAGCGTGCTGTGCCCGGATTGGAAGATATTCCCCTTTGCCTGCATGGTGCTTACGGCATCCGCGAAATCCTTGCCGCCGTCGGCTGGCTGACGCCGAACAAACGCGCCCCTTTCCAGGCGGGCGTCCTGGCATTGCAGGATCGCAAGGTCGAACTGCTGTTTGTGACCCTCGATAAAAGCGAGGGCTACCATGCGCAGATCGCTTATCACGACTATGCCATCAGCGCTGAATTGTTCCATTGGCAGTCGCAGAACGCTGCCGGCCCGAACACAATGGCGGGACGTCGCTACCTGGAAAGCCCCGATAACGGCTGGCGTTTCCAGCTTTTTGTCCGGACGACGAAAGGGGCCCCTTACCGTGCTTGTGGTCCGGTCATGCTGGAACATGCGGAAGGGCAGAAACCGATGAATATTCAGTGGCGTTTGTCAGTGCCATTGCCTGGGAGCTTGTTCCGGGAATTCAGCATTCTCCGCGGGGAATAGTTCGGGAGCTGCCGGAGTTTGTTTCGGAACATGTCGTTGCCGTCAACATATCAAGGGAAGGTGTCGATATTTCCGCAAAACATCGACACGTTCTCCGGCTCAGCCCTGAAGCAATTCCGTATCCGCATGATCGTAAGCCGGCGAACAGCAGCACAGCAGCTTCAGCGTCTCCTCGCCGACGGCCTCGATGCAGTGCGCTGTGCCGGGCGGAATGCAGACGGTGTCACCGGGCTGGACGGGAAAGGTCTCGTCGCCCAGGGTCATGCGGCCGCGGCCGGTGGTGATGTGATAAAGCTCTTCGGTTTGCGCGTGGCGGTGCAGTTCGGTTTTGCAACCGGGCTGGATGGTGGCTTCGGCGAGGCTCTGGCTGCGGTTGCCGTGAACCTTGGGGTGCATCAGTTCGCGGATCTCGGAGCCATCCTTGGTGATGTAGGGGGTGACGGTGGCGTAGGCTTGTAGTTGGATCATCGGGCGGTCCCAGGCGTGGTGATCGGTGCCCGAGTATGCCTCAAGCCGGTCCCGCCCGGCTGGCGATCGCCAGTTCGATGGCGCGTGGGGTTTCCGGTGTTTCGCAATGGCAGCCGATGCGCTGGCAGAGGCGGTCGCTGGCGATGATCGAAAGCAGCCCGTGACGGTCTTCGCTGCGCCGCATGCCTTCGACGATGCCGACGGTCAGGGCGGCGCCGGCGGCGGCCATGTGGTTGACCGCCTTGATCTCGTCGCGCGAGATTTCCGGGATTTCGCCCAGTTCGTCCACCAACAGGCCGAGGCAGGTCCGGCCCTGGGTGCGGACGACGACGATCTGCCGGACGCGTTCGGGAATCGGCGCGCCGGGTTGCAGCAGGCGGGCGAGATGGACGACCGAGATGAGGTTGCCGCGGTACATCTTGACGCCGGCGACGAGGTCGCTGCGACCGCCGAATACCGGGGTAAGGTCGTCGGCATCGATGGCTTCGACGACGTCGGTCGCGGGAATGCCGAGCCATTGGCGGCCGATGAAGAAGGTGGCGATCTCGATGCTGTCGCCGCTGTTGCCGAGGCGGCGGGCGCGGTTGCCGACGGTTGCGGCGGCCGGCTTGCGGGCGATGTCGCTGGCCGGGCTGACCTTGCCGAGCGGAAAGGCCGAGAGGGCGAGGATTTCGTCGCTGTGGCCGTCGCTGGTCTTGTATTCGCGGTAGCCGCCGGAAACGGCGGTGCCGAGGGCGAAGTACTGGTCGTCGAGGGTGAGGATGTCGGCCATGCGTCCGCCGCGTCCGAGGTTGCGCTGGGTTTCGTTGAGCGGGATGGTGCTGCCGATGGCGAAACGCGGATCGCTGCTGGCGACGATCCTGCCGTCACGCTGGGCGAACAGGGCAAAGGTGCCGGCGACCGGTTGGCCGGCGGCATCGCGCGGCAGGGCGTCGTTGAGCATGGCGGCAAACTGCGGTTGGCCGTCGAAGACGATGCCGATGCCGCCGACCACGCGGCTGTCCTGCGGGTCGCGGATGGCGGCGGCAAAGATGTAGGTGTGCCGGTTGGCGTACAGCGGGGTCGGCGCGAAATGCGAGCAGACGTAGCCTTGCGAGTTGTTGAGGGCGAGGCTGCGACCGACCCATTCCTCGTGCAGGCGGGTGCCGCACAGGGCCGCCTGTTTGCTGTCGGAAACGGCGATGACCTGGCCGTGGGCGTCGTAGAGGATGAGATTGGCGTAAACCGTGTACAGGCCGTTGATGTAGCGGAGGATTTCGCTGCAACGGGTGGCGTCGTCGGGGTTGAGGTGGGTTTCGCTCAGGACGCGCCGGAAGGTCGCGTTGAGCGCCCACCAGCGGCAGTCGTTGGCGCGCTCGTAGAGGTTGCGGTCCATCACGTCGATGGCGAAGGCGGCGCGCGAGATGCCGTTCTGGAGCAGCGCGGCGACGACGGTTTCGTGCAGGTTGCCGATCGATTGCTCGAACACCGCCTGGGTCTTGCGGCCGGTGCTGGAGATTTCCCAGAGCAGCGTTTTGGCGAATGAAGCGTTGCCGCTGTTGTTGTCCACCTGACGGACCGAGCCATTCCAGACCGAACGGTTGAGGTCTTCCTGGATGCGCTCGGCCTGTTGCGGGATCAGCCGCAGTTCGTCGTTGAACAGGTTGGGGTGGTGGGCGATCGTCTGCAGCACGCTGGCGTCGATGTGCCGGAGTAGTTCAGTGTCGCGGCGTTCAAAGGCGAATTCGAGGGGAATCATGGCCAGTCCCCGCCAGCCGGGGCCGGGATAGCCCTGGTAGGCGTGGGCGGCACAGGCGATCGCCAGGTATTCCCGCCCGGCCAGCCGGACGACTTCGCCGTGGGCGTTGCGCAGGCTCTCATCGAGCAGGGTGCCGGCAGGCAGTTGCAGGGCCGAGGAAGTGGCGACCACGCAGCCCTGCGTGTCGAAGTTTGCCAGCAGCGTCGCGTCTCCCGTGCCGATCAGGTTGGCGAAGATGCCGCGCATTTCGTCTTCCAGCCGGAAGTGCAGGGCGAGGACGCCGAGGCACTCGCCGGCCGTGTCCTCGACCCGGTAGGCGTAGAGCAGGTGCTGACCGGGAGCGAGGAAATCGGCCTGGCCGTAGTATTCGACAAAACCGCCGGCCGTCGATCTGGCATCGTCGAGCAGCGGGTGCGCGCTGGCCTCGCTGGCGCCCGGCATCAGGCGGGCGGCGATCCGCCCGTTGGCATGGAAGAGGACGATGTCGGCATAGACGGAATACTTTTGTACGTATTCGTGAAAGCGCGCTTCCAGCCGTTCGCGATCTTCGCCGTCGCCTTGCAGGAACTCCCGGATGTCGTCGTCGGCGGCCAGGAAGCCGATGTCGGCGGTGCGCTCGAACAGGTTGCGAACCAGGATGTCGATGCTGGTCTGCGCCTTGGCGCGTAGTTCGGCAATCGCCTTGCGCCGGGTTTCCTGACCGAGGCGGTTGAGGAGATCGCCGGTCAGACGCTCGAAAGCTTCGCGGGTGCCCGTCATCTCGGTGGCGGCGCCGGTCAGTTGGCCGAGCAGGGCGAGGGTGTCCCAGGCCGCCTGAAGTTTGCCCAAGACTTCCCGATAATCCTCGACGCCTTGCATGTGGCGCATGATGCCGGTCAGCGCCGCATCGATTTCGATTCCTTTGTAAACAGCCATTGTCGTCCCCGCCCCGTGTTATGAATATTTGCCCGAAAGCGGAAAGCAAAGAACGTTCCGCTTTTCAATGGCTTGCCGGGAGAGGGTTCGCGGGCATGGCACGGCCTGCTTGTCGGTTTGCCGACCGACAATGTAGCAAGCATGTCAGGGTCGGCAAGTCCGTGGGTGACGCCCGGTTGGCGGGCGGGAAGAGGCTCGTGGCGTTCGGAGGAACGCCCGGCGCCGGGGATCAGTGTGCCGAATCGTCGAGGTGGATGACGTCGTCGCGTTCGCGCTGGTTGGCCAGGTGACGCTCGCGGATCAGGTACATGAGACCGCTGACGGACAGGCCGAACAGCGTGAGAATCCAGTAGATCGACAGGTCGGCGCGGATCATCGCGTAGTAGAGGCCGGTCATGACCAGGATCGACAGGTTCTCGTTGAAATTCTGGACGGCGATCGAGTGCCCGGCGCCCATCAGGATGTGGCCGCGGTGTTGCAGCAGCGCGTTCATCGGTACGACGAAGAAGCCGGACAGGCCACCGATCAGGATCAGCAGCGGAATGGCCAGCCAGATGTCGTGGACGAAGTTCATCACCAGCACGATGATGCCCATGGCGATACCCAGCGGAATGACCCCGAGCGACCTGCGCAAGGTGATGAAGCGGGCGGCGACAATTGCCCCGCCGGCAACACCGAAGGCGACCACGCCCTGGAGCATCGATGACTTGGAGAGATCCAGGCCGAGAGCCACGGCCGACCACTTGATGACGATGAACTGGAGGGTTGCGCCGGCTCCCCAGAACAGGGTTGTCACGGCCAGCGAGATCTGGCCGAGACGGTCGCGCCAGAGCAGGCTCAGGCAGTGACCGAACTCATGGAGCAGATAGAAGGGGTTTTTCTTCAGTGGCTTGTGATCGACGCCGGTGTCGGGCACGTAAAGGTTGAACAGGGCGGCGATCACGTAAAGCAGAACGATGACGGTGATTGCAACCTCGCCCGCCGTGTCGAGACCGGTTTCGATGAGCGGCAGGTCGAATGCCAGCAGGTGTGCGGCAATACCGGGTTGGATCAGCAGTCCGCCGATGACGACACCGAGAATGATGGCGCCGACCGTGAGCCCTTCGATCCAGCCGTTGGCGACGACCAGCAGGCGATGCGGCAGGTATTCAGTGAGGATGCCGTACTTGGCCGGCGAGTAGGCCGCCGCACCGAGACCGACGATGGCGTAGGCGAACAGCGGATGGACGTGGAAGAACATCAGGGTGCAGCCGAATATCTTGATGCTGTTGCTGATCAGCATCACCCGACCTTTGGGCATCGAGTCGGCAAAGGCGCCGACGAAGGCGGCAAGCACCACGTACGAGAGCGTGAAGCTGGTTTTCAGCAAAGGTTCGTAGGCTTCCGGGGCATGCATCTCGCGTAGTGCCGAGATGGCGGCAATGAGCAGCGCGTTGTCGGCCAGCGCCGAGAAAAACTGCGCAGCCATGATGATGTAGAAGCCGAACGGCACGGAACTGGTCTCTCTTATATCGCTTTGGGCGAGGTTTATACCACGTATTGATCAAGGGTGTGCCGGCCAGATTCTCTCTTTCTCGAGCGAGTCGTGTCGATGTTCGGGTTGATTAATTCCATAGGCATGGGGCTGGCGTTTTGGCGGCCTGGATGCGCTTATCATTATTCGCGCGTCTGCACTGTAGAGATTTGTAAACCCTCTGTGGTTGCGGGTTTACAAATCTAAATACCTTTTACAGATGCTGGTGATATATTGGCGGCAATTATTAAGCATATAAAAAAAGCATAAATAAGCCCCCCAGCAGAAACAGAGACTTTGTAGCAACCAGGGGCTGGAATTGTTGGTAGGGGAACACTCAAATATCGATCTCGAGTTCGACGAGCGCTTTCTGATCATCGATCAACTGATCAGCGAGCACGAAGCGGACTTCGATGCGCCATTGCGCAAGGGGAAAGACCCCTTCGACTGGGCCAGGATCGCCGACGACTGTGAAGCACTGAAGCGCGAAACCCGCGATTTCCGGGTCGCGGTCTGGGGCTTGCGTGCAAACGCCGAAGTTGGTGGGCTGGTCGCCTGGGTCGATGCGCTCGGCTACATCCTCGAACTGCTCGAACTTCCCGAAGACGCTGTCCACCCCCAGGGGGACGCCGAATTGCCGAGCGGCGAACTGCACGCTACGGCGTTGAACTGGCTGACCTCCTCGCGCAGCCTGGCTGCCTTCCGGAAACTTCCCTTGACGAGCGATGCGGCCTGGACTGTTGCCGCTCTGCTGCCGGATATCGCCGGTTCGCGTTACGCCTCGGAAAGCGAGCAGGGGAAACTGCGCGACGCTTTGCGTGCCGATCAGGCGCGCACCGACCTCAATTGTGCATTGCTCAACCGCGCCAAGGCCTGTCTGGAAGAAATTGCCGTCCGTCTCGACGAGCGGGCCGGTGACGCCGGCGGTGATTTCAGCGAACTGATTGGCGCAGTCGGTCACGCGGCGCATCGTCTGGCGCCGCTGAGTTCGCATTCGCAGCAGCAAGCGGTAGCGGCGCTTGAAAGCGAAGCCGGCGCCGAAACCGACGAACCCCTGGCCGGTGAGGTCTCTACGGTCGGCGCCGTGCGTCTGGCCGGTGAAGGATTCGCCATCCATTCGCGCGAGGAAGTGCGCGTCGTGCTGGCGGCGCTGGAGCGCTACTACCACGAACACGAAAGCGGCCACCCGGCGCCGATCTTCATCCAGCGCCTGCAGCGGATGGTCAACATGAGTTTTGAGCTGCTGATGCGGGAGTTGTTTTCCGAATCGGACCGGCTTCTGGATCGGCTGGTGAAGCCGGCTTCGAATTGATTTTTCACCTTTTTATCGACGGAGAGTAGGTGTGGCTAAACATTACGACGGTCAGAAATTCATCGGAAAGCAACGTGCCCCCCGGGTGCAGATCGAGTACGACGTTGAAATCTACGGCTCGCAGAAGAAAGTCGAGCTGCCTTTTGTCGTGGGGGTGATGGCGGACCTGTCCGGTGAAAACCGTGAATCCCTGGCGCCGATCGAAGAACGGGACTTCATCGATATCGATGACGAAACCTTCGACAAGCGGATGGCGCAGATCGCGCCGAAAGTCGCCTTCTACTGCGAGGACACGCTGACCGACGACGATCCCGGTGCGCTGATCGACGTCAATCTGACCTTCAACTCGATGCAGGATTTCGAGCCCGGCGAGATCGCCCGGCGGATTCCGGAACTGGCTGCGCTGCTCAAGGCGCGCAACGAGTTGAAGGAACTGACCACCTACATGGACGGCAAGATGGCCGCCCAGGATCTGATCGAGCAGATCCTGACCAACACCAAGTACACCGGCAAGGAACTGGAAGTCCGCGATGACGCCGATTGGCCGAAGGCACCGGAAGAGGATCTGCCTGCTGCCCAAGACAAGCAACCCGAGTGAACGAAAGAGTAAACGCGATGAGTACCGTATTCGAAAGCCAAGCCGATGCAACCCAGGTCGTCACCCTGGAGAATGACAGCGAACTCAAGGAGCTGCTGAAGAAATCCTTCCGTCCCCGGACCAACGAGGCCGCCGAAGCGGTGCAGACCGCGGTCAACACGTTGCTGCAGTTCGTCCGGCGCGACAAGGTCGTTGTCTACAAGGACGTGCTGAAAACGGTCGATGAGCTGGTCGCCGAGATTGACGCCAAGATTTCCAAGCAACTGACCAAGATCCTGCATCACCCCGAAATGCAGAAGATGGAAGGCGCCTGGCGCGGCTTGCATTACCTGGTCTCGAATACCGAGGTCAGCGCCAATCTGCGCATCCGGGTGATGAACATCAGCAAGAAGGAACTGGGTCGCACCCTGCGCCACTACAAGGGCGGTGCCTGGGACCAGAGCCCGATCTTCAAGAAGATCTACGAACAGGAATTCGGCCAGTTCGGCGGCCAGCCCTTCGGTTGCATCGTCGGCGACTACGAATTCAATCACAGCCCGCACGATGTCGCCCTGCTCACCGAAATGGCGAAGATCGCCGCCTCGGCGCACGCCCCCTTCATTTCGGCGGCGGCACCAGGGACCATGCAGATGGATTCCTGGTCGGAGCTGGCCAACCCGCGCGATATCTCGAAGATCTTCCAGGCCGTCGAATATGCCGCCTGGCGCCGTCTGCGCGAATCGAACGACTCGCGTTACCTGTCGCTGACCCTGCCGCGCTTCCTGGCGCGTCTGCCCTACGGTGCGCACACCCACGAGGTGCCGGAATTCGCTTTCGAGGAAACCACCAATCCCGATAGCGACAAGGATTTCTGCTGGGCCAACTCCGCCTATGCGATGGCCGCCAACATCACCCGCGCCTTTTCCGAATACGGCTGGTGCACCAAGATTCGCGGCGTCGAATCGGGCGGCGCTGTCGAAATCCTGCCGAACTTCGTCTATTCCAATTCGGACGGCGAAAAGCTTCTGTATTGCCCGACCGAAATCGCGATTTCCGATCGTCGCGAGCATGAATTGTCGAACGCCGGCTTCATGCCGCTGGTTTTCCGCAAGAACTCGGACATGGCGGCCTTCATCGGTGCCCGCACCATGCACAAGCCGGCCATCTACGAAGACGACGACGCCACCGCCAACGCCAACCTGTCGGCCCGTCTGCCCTACATCTTCGCCACCTGCCGCTTCGCCCATTACCTGAAGTGCATCGTCCGCGACAAGATCGGTTCGTTCAAGTCGCGTGAAGAAACGCAGCGCTGGCTCAACGACTGGATCATGAACTACGTCGACGGCGACCCGACGATCTCGAGCGAAGCGACCAAGTCGCGCCGCCCGCTGTCTGCTGCCGAAGTGATCGTGGACGAACTCCCGGACAACCCGGGTTACTACCGCGCTCAGTTCTTCCTGCGTCCGCATTACCAACTTGAGGGGTTGACCGTGTCCCTCCGGCTGGTTTCCAAGCTGCCGTCTGCCAAGCAGACGAGTCAGTGAGGAAACACCGGGCGAGCTGACGATTTCCGCATCTGGAAGCCTTTAGTCCGCCCGGTTACCCCACGGTTCCATTCATCTATTCTTAGGAGCAATCATGGCACAAGCACTTGTTGACTATTTCCTGCAGATCGACGGCGTCGAGGGTGAGTCTCCCGACCAGCAGTATCCTGGCCTGATCCAGCTGCAGAGCTGGCAGTGGGCTGAAGAAAACTCCGGTCGTTGGGGTTTCGGTAGCGGTGGCGGTGCGGGCAAGGTCGAAATGAAGGATTTCGAGTTCCGCATGGTCACCAACAAGGCCTCGCCGAAGCTCTTCCTGATGTGCGCGACCGGCGATCACATTCCGCAAGCCAAGCTGATCTGCCGCAAGTCCGGTGGCACCCAGCTCGACTTCATGACGGTGACCTTCAGCAACTGCCTGGTTTCGTCTTTCACCACCGTCGGCAACCTGCCGGGCGACATGGCCACCAAGTTCGGCGTGACCGAAACGGTGCTGCCGGTTGATGAAATCAAGATCAACTTCGCCCGCATCGAAGTCGAGTACAAGGAGCAACGCAATGACGGCACGATGGGCGCCGTCATCAAGGCGGGCTATGACCTGAAGCTGAACGCAACGGTCTAAACCTCAGTCGGCATTTGGTGCTGGCGAACTGTGTTCGTCGGCACCAAAACAGCACATGAAACCACACAGCCAGATCAAGCACTCCTACACGCCCAACCTGTTCCAGCGGATCAGTCGGGGGGCGGGTAATCATGCCTCGGTTGCCGATTCCATCCAGGAAGAGGTGCTGCAATTGCTGCGCCATGCGGCGCGCAGTAGACGTCCGTCGGTCGACGGCGAAGCGCAGACCTGGTCGTCGGTGCTCAATTATGGTCTGCCGATGGCTTCCTTCGGCAGCACAAGTGTTTCCGATGTCGATGCCGTCGTCCGGCATCTCAAGCGGATGATTCCGGTCTTCGAACCGCGGATCGATCCGCATTCGCTGCAGATCACTACCTCCCTTTCCAATGACCAGCACTTCCGCGAGTCGGTTCTGTTCGACATCAGTGCCGAAGGGAAGGGGCTTGCCGCAGCCTATCTATCGTTTCGCGTAGCCGTCGATTTCAGTCACGGCGCAGTCCGTCTCGTCCGCAGGCCGAATTTGTGAACCCGAATTTCATCGACCTCTACAACGAAGAGCTGCGTTTCCTGCGCGAAGCCGGGCAGTATTTCGCCGATGCCTATCCCCAGGTCGCCGGTCAACTGGGGATGCACGAGGACACGATCAGCGATCCGTTCGTCGAGCGTCTGCTCGAAGGGGTTTCTTTCCTGACCGCCCGCATCCAGGCCAGGCTCGATGTCGAGCATGCCGAGTTCGCGCGCCAGATGCTCGCCCGCGTCGCCCCCTTGTGGGATGAATCGACCCCCTCGATCGCCACCCTGGCTTTCACCCCCGATTTCGCCTCGCCCGAGTGCCAGGGCGGCGTCACCCTGGACAAGGGGAGCGTCATCCAGGCCCGGCTGCCGGGCAACAACAACGTCCTGCGCTTTACCACCGGGCAGACGATCCAATTGTTACCGCTGGAAATTTCCAAGGTACGCTGCGCCGCCACCATCAGTCACCTGCCACCGCGCATCGCGGCGCAGGCGCAGGAAGCCGCCGGGGTCATCGCGCTGGAGTTTTCCTGCCAGAGCCGGGCCAAGCTCGGGGAATTGAAGACCGATTACCTGGAACTGACCCTGGCCGGCGACATTCCCCTCTGTCACGCCATCCAGAAGCGCTTGCTGCACGACGCCTTCAAGGTCTTCGCCTGGGCCGAGGACAGCGGGGCACTGGAATACATCGAAATCGGCAAGGAATCGCTGGCCATCGTCGGCGTCACGCCGGAAGAAAGCCTGCTGCCGTCATCGGCCAGCATGCTGCCCGGGCTGCGCCTGCTGCGCGAGTATTTTGCCCAGCCGAGCCGCTTCCTCGGCGTCCGGATTTCCGGGCTGGCCAAGCTGTTCAAACGCATCGGCGAGCATCGCAAGTTCCATATCGGCTTCCTGTTGAAGAGCGAGCCGGCCAACATCATCAACCGGATCAACGCGCAGTGTTTCCGCCTGTTCGCGACGCCGGTGATCAATCTCTATCCGAAGACCTTCGACCCGATTGTCTATAACCCGGATCGCACCGATCAGTGGCTGCTGGTCGACCGCCTGCGCCCGCTGGCCTACGACATCCATCACGTCACCGAGTGCCGCGCCATCCTGGAAAACGGGCGCTGCCTCGGCCTGGCCCAGGTGCCGCCGCGCAACGGTTATGCGCAGAACGGCCACGAAGGGCATTTCAGTTCGCGCAAGCAGTACGTCACCTATGGCTCGGTCAACAAGGGCTCGTTGAAGAACCAGTTGCCGATCCGTCACTTCGTCAATATCGGCCTCGATCCGGACACCGGCATTCCGGAGGACGTCAAGTCGCTGCAGATCGACGGCTATGTCAGCGATCGCGGCTGGTACCGGGAGCATCTCGACCAGGCCGGGTTTGCGCTGACCACTTCGAGCCAGATCGGCAAGATCGAATGCCTGCGCCTGCCCAGCGAAGCACGCGATGAGCCGTTGCCCGAGCGGCACTGGGAGGCGGTGCAACTACTCGGCAGCAACCCCCTGCGCATGCGCAGCCGGGACGACACCAATCTGGTCAACGCCCTGCATCTGTGGCTGGGGCTGGCCAGCGATCCCGCCGTGCTCGCCGATCAACGGCGCATCAGCAGTCTGGACCGGGCTCGCAACAAGATGGGCTATTCCCGCTCGCCGGTTCCCGGGCCGATGTCCTGGGTGCGTTCCAACCGGCTGCGTTTCAACATCGATACCAAGCATCACCCTGATGGCGGGGCATGGCTGTTTTCCCGGATCGTCTGTCACGCGCTCCTCGATTGCGTCAATTTGAACGATGGACTGGAGGTTGACATTGACTTTGACGGTGAGCCGGGTGACGTCTTCACGAATTTGTCACGCAGCGGGGGGCGGGGTTGATGCAGGTGTCGACCGACGAACTCGACCGACTGCATGAAGCCATGGCCTACGTGGATTCCGATGGCAAGCCGCGCCAGTTGAAAGCGGATGAGTCCTGGCGGGGAATTTCCAACCGGAAAACCTTGCACGAATTGCTGCGTCGCCTCGAGTCGCTGGTCGCCAACGATGGCTACGGGCTGCGGCCGGGCTGGGATCAGGGATGGCTGCGTCTCGAACAGGCGGCGGAGCTCTATTTCTCCGGCAGCGAACTGCAGGATGTCCGTCTCGAGCCGGCCAAGGAAAAGGGCGGCCGCGACGCCGAACACGATGTGCTGCGCATCCGCATGCGCCACTTCGGGCTGTTCGCCCCCTACGGTCCGCTCCCCATCCACGTTACCGAGCACGCCAAGTACGAGCGCAGCTTCGAACGCAACGCCGGCTTCGAAGCCTTCCTCAATCTGTTGAGCGGCCATCTCGCGGTGCTCGATTACCGGGCGTATGCGAATACCCATCCGGTCATCAGTCTGTACGGGCATCCCAGGCGGGCCGGTTTTTCGCAGCGTCTGGAAAACCTGACCTCGGGCTGGATGGCAGGCAACGAGCGGGCCTATGCGGCACACATCGCGCGTTGCCGGTTGGGCGAGAGCTGGGCCTACATCCGCCCGGAGCGCAGCCTGACGGCACTGGAAACGATCCTGGCCCGCTATTTCGCGATCGACGTCAAGGTCACGCCGCGCCATGGGCGCTGGATCGAGATCGGCGGCGAAAGCGGTGAGAAGCGCCTCGGCCAGTGGCGGGTCGGGCGGCGCATCTTCGACACCCAGTCGGCCATTCACGTCCGGCTCGGTCCCGTCGATGCCAAGGATTTCCCGCAGTTCCAGCGCGCCTCCGAACGGATGAAGACCATGGTCCGCCTGATCGAGGACTACACCGGCGGTCAGGTCAATGCGCGCATCGACGTCGATGTCCGGACTTCGCCAAGCCTGCGCGCCGCGCTGGGCAAGACGCGCATCGGACAGAACACCTGGATCAAGCCGTCTGACGAACTGAAGACGATTTGTACCCATAACCCATACGAATTACTTTGACGGAGTCATTTGAATGAATCGAGAGCGGTTATTTGGTCGTCTTGGCACCCTGGCCTATGAAGCGGTCGTCGAGGCAACCGCGTTGTGCAAGCAGAGCGAGCACGAGTTCATCGAACTCGAACACTGGCTGATCTCGGTGCTGCGCCGGGAACAAAGCGATATTTCCGAGCTGCTCTCCCATTTCAAGGGCGACCCCGGCATCCTGCTCAGCCAGTTGCAGCGCCAGTTGGCGCGCTTTCCCCGCCGTCAGGGCTGCGCCATCGATATTTCCTCGCGTCTCGATCAGGCGATGGAAAGCGCGCTGGCGACCAGCCAGCTGATCGCGCCGGCGCCGCATATCCGCTCCGGGCACGTCCTGCTCGGCCTGCTGGAAAACAGCCAGACGCGGCAGACGCTGTACCGGATCAGCTCCCAGTTCGAACGGATCCAGTGGCCGGATGCCAGCCGGGTCTTCGAACAGGTCGGCCGCGGCTGGCGCGAAGCCCGCGATCGGCCGATGAGTTCGCCGGAGGTGCCGCTCGACATCGAAGGCGAACAGGCCGCCGACAGCGACGCCCTGGCGCGCTGGGCGACCAACCTGACGGAACAGGCCAAACAGGGCGGACTCGACCCGGTGATCGGTCGCGACAACGAGTTGCGCCAGGTGATCGACATCCTGCTGCGCCGTCGCCAGAACAATCCGATCCTGGTCGGCGAGGCCGGCGTCGGCAAGACGGCGATCGTCGAGGCGCTGGCCCAGCGCATTTCCGACGGCATGGTGCCGGGGCTGCTCGCCGAAGCGCAGGTCTGGGTGCTCGACCTGGCCCGTCTGCAGGCCGGTGCCAGCATGAAGGGCGAGTTCGAAGCGCGCCTCAAGTCGGTGGTCGATGCGATCGAGAAATCGCCGACGCCGATCATTCTTTTCTGCGACGAAGCCCACACGCTGGTCGGCGCCGGCGGCCAGGCGGGCACCGGCGACGCGGTCAACATGCTCAAGCCGATGCTGGCCCGCGGCAAGTTGCGCATGGTCGCGGCGACCACCTGGAGCGAATACAAGCAGTTCATCGAACCCGATGCCGCGTTGACCCGCCGCATGCAGCCGGTGGTCGTCGACGAACCCGGCGAGAACGAGGCGATCACCATGCTGCGCATGATCGCCGAGCGTTTCTCCAAGCACCACGGCGTACGCATCACCAACGACGCGCTGGTCGCCGCCGTCAAGCTGTCGAAGCGCCACCTGCCGAGCCGTCATCTGCCGGACAAGGCGATCAGCCTGCTCGACACCGCCTGCGCCCGCGTCGCGATGAGCCGCGTTGCGCCGCCGGCGGCACTGGAACGCGAACGCCAGGCGGTGGTGGCGATGGACCTGCAACTGGCCTGGGCCGAGCAGGACGAAAAGCTGGCGATCGACTGCGGTATCGACCGCGAAGCGCTGAAGCAGAAGCGCGCCGAGCATCAGGCGAAGGCCGAATTGCTGGAACAGCAGATTGCGCAAGCCCGGCAACTGGTCGGTCAGGTCGGCGAACTGCTCGCCCAGCCCTCCGGCGCCGAAGGCAACGGCGCGCTGGCCGCATTGACCGGCGAACTGGACGAACTGCAGCAGGGCAAGCCGCTGGTTCAGCCCTGGGTCGATCAGCGCACGGTCGCCGCCGTCCTCTCCGAATGGACGGGAATTCCCGATATCGACATGGTGACCGACGACATCGAGGCCACGCTGCAACTGCGCGAGCGGCTGGAAAAGCGCGTCTTCGGCCAGACCGGCGGCATCGCCGCACTGAGCAAGGCTCTGCAGGTGGCGCGCGCCGGTATCCACGACCCGCAGCGGCCGCTCGGCGTCTTCATGCTGACCGGGCCGACCGGCACCGGCAAGACCGAAACGGCGATTGCCCTCTCGGAACTGCTGTTCGGCGGTTCGCACAACCTGATCCAGTTCAACATGAACGAGTTCCAGGAAGCGCACACCGCCGCCACCCTGAAGGGCGCCCCGCCGGGATACGTCGGCTACGGCAAGGGCGGTGTGCTGACCGAGGCGGTGCGGCGCAAACCCTACAGCGTCGTGCTGCTCGACGAATTCGACAAGGCCCACCGCGACGTCCACGAAGTCTTCTACCAGGTCTTCGACCGGGGCTGGATGGAAGACGGCGAAGGACGCCGGGTCAGCTTCCGCAACTGCCTGATCCTGATGACCAGCAACATCGGCGCCGAGGAAATCGAGGTCGCCGCGCTGGGCGAACAACCGGCTACCTACGGGCAACTGGTGCAACTGGCGCAGGGCAGCCTGCAACGCCATTTCGCACCGGCGCTGCTGGCCCGGATGCAGGTTCTGCCGTTCTATCCCCTCGGACTGGCGGCGCTGCAGTCGATCGCTGCGCATCAGTTCGAACGCCTCGCCGGGCGCCTGGAAGAACAGGGCGTTCCGTTGGAAATCGACACCTCTGCCGTCGAGTGGGTGGCCAATACCGCAGCCGGTCATCCGCACCGCGGGCGTGCCATCGAAGACCTGATCCGGGCGACCGTGCTGCCGTCGCTCGCTCAGGAGTTGCTTGCTGCCAAGCGGGACGGCTTGCCGCTCGGCAGGGTAAGGGTGGTCGCCGATGGCGGCCTCTCCCTCGAACTGCTGGATCGCGAGAGCGAGCCGGAAAACCTTTCAGAACCCAATGATGCCGACCAACAGGAGGTTACGTCATGCGCTTGATTGAAATCAGAAGCCCCGTATTACTGGATGCCGATTCACTGGCACTCAGCTTCACCGCCAAGGAAGAAATGTCGTGGACGCCCAGCTACGAGCTGGAAATCATCAGCAAACGTCCGGATCTCGATCTCGACGGTTTGCTCGGTGACACCGTCGCCGTCGACATCTCGCTCGACAAGGGCAACGATACCCGGACCTTCCACGCCTATGTGCTGGAAGGTGTCGATACCGGTCAGCGCGACGACCAATACACCTACAAGCTGAAGCTCGGCAGCTGGCTCTCCTTCCTCGGCCAGAACCAGAACTGCCGGATTTTCCAGGACCTGTCGGCGCCGGAAATCGTCGAAGAAGTGTTCCGCGGCTATGGTTTCGCCAAGTTCGAAATGGACCTCAAGCGCACCTACGACAAGCGCGAATACTGCGTTCAGTTCAAGGAAAGCGATCTCGCCTTCGCCAGCCGTCTGCTTGAAGACGAAGGCATCTACTACTTCATCCGTCACGGCCAGGACGAGCACACCGTCGTCATCAGCGATTCGCAGGTTTTCGTCGACCAGTCCGGCATCTACGGTCAGCTCGACTTCAACCCGGACGGCGAGGAAGGTCGCCCCATCCTCGACCGCGAAAGCGTGCAGCGCCTGCAGCGCAGCCGCAAGGTGCGGCCGAACAACATCGTCCTGCGCGACTTCAACTACCATGTGCCGACCGACGTCCTGCAGACCAATGCCCAGGAAGACCAGGCCACGCTGGCCGGCGTCCAGCTCGAGCATTACGACTACGCCGCCGGTTACGGCGAATCGCAGCGCGGCGAGTTCCTGGCCAAGATGCGCCTGCTTGCCTGGCAGGCGGAAGCGCGCATCCTCAGCGGCAAGGCGAACGCCAAGGGGGTGACGGTGGGCGAAGCCTTCTCGCTGCAACTGCACCCGGACAACGCGCGCAACCGCCGCTATTTCATCCTCAGCACCAAGTACGAATACACCAACGACATCGATAGCACCACCAAGGGCGAAAGCGCAGTGTGCACCTTCACCGCGCTGCCCGACGATGTCGAGTTCCACCCGCTGCGCCGCTACAAGAAGCCGACCGTTCCCGGCATCCAGAGCGCAACGGTGGTCGGTCCGGAAGGTGTCGAAGTGCATACCGACGAACTCAGCCGGATTCGCGTGCATTTCCACTGGGACCGCTACACCACCAAGGAAGAAGACTCCTCGTGCTGGCTGCGCGTCTCGCAGGCCTGGGCCGGCAAGGGCTGGGGCGTCATCGCCATGCCGCGGGTCGGCCAGGAAGTCATCATCACCTACGTCGATGGCGACCTCGATCGCCCGCTGATGACCGGTATCGTCTACAACGGCGACCTGCCGCCGCCCTACGACCTGCCCAAGGACATCCGTTACACCGGCCTGGTATCCCGCTCGCTCAGCTACGGCGGCCCGGAGAACGCCAGCTCGATCACCTTCGACGACCTGCGCGGCGCCGAACGCGTGATGATCCACGCCGAGCGTGATTACCAGCAGACGGTCGAGCGCAATTCGGCGACCAGCATCGGCCAGGACCGCTACATGATGGTGACGCGCACCATCACCCAGACTTCGACCACGCAGATCGTCATGCAGGCGGCGCTGATCGACATCACCGGCGTGCGGGCGCTATTCACTGGTGCTCAGCTCAACTTCACCGGTATCTGCGCTTCCTTCATCGGTGCCAACATCGAGGCGATGGGCCTCAACGCCCAGTTCATCGGTCAGGACATCAAGATGATCGGCAGCGAGACCGCCTTCATCGGCAACGAGATCGTCGCTACCGGCATCCAGACCCACATGACCGGCATCACGCTCAAGCTGACTGGCGAATCGATCGGCGTCACCGGCATCTCGGCGCAGATGACCGGTGTTCGTCTCGACATCACGCTGGTCTGGCTGCGCATCACCGGTGCCTGTATCGACCTGACCGGTCTCTGGGGCCGCATCACCGGCATGTCGATCGACGCCACCGGCATCGCCCTGGCCCTGACCGGCATGGCGGTGATCGCCTTCGGCATGCACCTGGAGCTGAAGGGGGTGACGATCGAGGCGACTTCGCTGGCCATCAAGGCGACCGGTGTCGAAGCGCGGGTGACCAACCTGTGGGCCAAGATCACCGCGGTCGACATGGACATCGGGCTGCTCAAGCTCGC
The DNA here is from genome assembly GCF_055901855.1 of Azonexus sp. MM2026_4. Classification (NCBI taxonomy): domain Bacteria; kingdom Pseudomonadati; phylum Pseudomonadota; class Betaproteobacteria; order Rhodocyclales; family Azonexaceae; genus Azonexus; species Azonexus sp. MM2026_4. The sequence continues at coordinate 560,684 of NZ_CM148380.1, forward strand.
CATCCGTGGTCTCAGCATCTACATGTAGGACGGCGGTACCCGGAAAGCCTCATGAAATTCTCGAAACCGCAGCAACTCCTCGTCCTCACGGCGCCGGTCAAGTTCGGACGGTCATCCCATCTCGGGGTGACCGTCGGTTTCGGCTTTCGCTTGAGTGATCCACGCATCCTGGCGCATGAGACGGAAATCTGGAGCGCCATGGAAAGCGCGCCGATGTCGTTCAAGGCGCTCGACGAGGCAATGCCCAAGGCCTTCGCCGAGTGGATGATGGCCGGGCACGCCCGGCGCCCGGTGAAAGGTGAGGCGGAAGGGCAGTGGCGCGTCCAGGTCGCCGTCGGCGACTGCCACAAGGAGATTCTCTGTCATCTGCCGGCTGACCAGGCAGCCGCGGCGGATGCGGAAATCGCCCTCGATTTCGTCAATGCCTATGGCGGCGCCGAGTTCTCGCCCAACCCCGTCGGGATGGGGCATGACTCGGCGGCTCGGCGCGACAAACCCTTGTTGCGCCTGCCGGATCGTTACGGCCAGGATCACGAATTCCTGGCCGCGACCGGGCCGCTCGATACCCGCTGGACGCAACGCGCGGCCTACGTCTCGCGCAAGAAAAAGGACCTGACGCTCGACAGCGATCACCGTTCGCACCTTGGCTGGCCGGAAACGATGGACCGCCGCTTTTTCCAGATGGCGCCCCGCGACCAGTGGGCGCGTGGCGAAAGCTGGCCGGCGAGTTGCGCCTATTCGCTGCACGGGGTGGGCGAGGGCGGTGCCGGCTTCGTCGGGCAGATTCCGCCTCTGGAAGCGCAGGCGATCTACCGTCGGGCCGGCAGCCAGGAGTTTGCGACCCTGCCGCTCAAGCGCCAGACCCTGTGGTTCTTCCCGGATCGCGATGTCGGTGCGGTGTTGTTTTCCGGACTGCTCGACATCGAAGACATGCTGGCCGACGAAATCGACCACTTGCTGGTGGCGCTCTCGGAGTTCGGCACGCCGTACCCGCTGAATTACCTGTCGGTCGTCGCCCGGCGGCGCGAAGATATCAGCTGCAACCAGATTGAAGGCATGCGCGACGAAGTCCTGCTGCCGCCGGCAGGGCGCGGCTGGGCCTGGGAATACCTGCTGCTGCCGGAAGATCATCCGCGCGTCGCGCAGCCGGCGCGTTCCTATGCGCGGGTCCGGGAGCGCATGAAGTACTACCACGGCATGATTGCTGCCGCGGCACAGGCTAGTGAAAAGGCCAAGGAACAGGATGTCGCCCAGGTCAAGGCGCAGACCCGGGCGCTGATCCGCGGCGAAGGACTGCCCGAGACCGAGGCCGACAAGATGGACTGGCGCCGGCAGCTCGAGGCCTGGCCACGGGAAAAGCGTCGCGACGACCTGATCGTCCGCAATACCGATCTCTCCGGGATGGACTTCTCGGGGCAGAGTTGGCAAGGCTCGCAACTGATCAATGTCGATCTCAGCGGTTGTCGCTTCCTCGACGTCGATCTGCGCAACATGCTGTTTCTCGGCTGCAAATTCGATGGCGCCAGTTTCGAGAACGCGGTGCTGGATAGCTGCCACCTCAGCGAATGCAGCCTCACCAAGTCGCGCTGGAAAGCGACGCAACTGGCGACGGTGCAGTTCATCGAATGCGATTTCGGCGCCAGCGCGGTTCTGGAAAGTCAGTGGAAAACGACCTTCTTCAGCGAATCGCGGGGCAGCAACCTGAGCTTTGCCAAAGTGGCGTTCGACAGCGTGCAGATGCAGAAATGCGATTTCCCCGCGCTGTCCTTCGCAGAAAGCGCGCTCGACGGCCATGTCTTTCTCGATTGCCTGCTGCCCTCGCTGAAGATCAGCCACTCGGTGTGGCGCAAGACCAGCTGGGTGGCCTGCAAGCTGGCCGGCAGCATTTTCGACAACAGTCAGTTTTCCACCGCCGTTCTGGCCGATGCCTGCGAGCTTTCCGGTTCGCGCTGGACGCAGTGCCTGTTCGAGAAGGTCTTTCTTGGCGCCGCCAGGTTCGACGGCGGAATCTGCGAAAGCTGCACCTGGGTCGAGGCGACGATGAATGCGTTCAAGGCCGCGGGCAGCCAGTGGATTGCCTGCGACCTGCGCCAGGGCAACCTGATGCATGCCGATTTTTCCGGTACCCGGATCCAGGGCAGCGCGCTGCGCGACGCCAACCTCTACGGAGCCGACCTGCGTGCCAGCGAGGTGCATTCCTGCAACCTGATCGGCGCCAATCTCGGCTACGTGATGCGTGAAAGGAACTGGCAAAAAAAATGGAAGGACAATCTGATGGGGCGGGTCGTTGACGTACCAAGGAGGCAGGACTGATGTTCGACAACCTCACCGGCATGCCCGCGTTTGATCCTTCCTCGATCAGCGGCATGCCGATCAAGGAAAAGAGTTTTGCCGGAAAGCGTTTCCTTTCGCCGCCCGCCGGGACGCATTTTGTCGATTGCGATTTCTCCGGAACGTACTGGGACGGCGTCACGCTTGATGGCCTGTTATTCACGCGCTGCAATTTCAGCGGTGCGCAGTTCATCGGCTGTGTTCTGAGAACCGTCCGCTACTACGAATGCACGGCCGCCAGCGCCACGTTTCGCCGCACCCAGACGACCGAATGTCACTGGGAGAGCGGTGCCTGGGAGACCTGCCTGTGGCAGGAATGCCGGCTGGCGCGCCAGATGGTCAACGCGGTGCGTGGTGGCGCCTGGGAATTCAAGGTCTGCGATATTTCCTTCACGACCCTGTCTTCGCTGGCGCTGACCAGCTTGCATTGCGAGAGTTCGCTGCTCCGGGACCTGTCGCTGGTCGAGAGCAAGGTCCACGAGCAGCGCTGGCAGGAGTGCGTGATGGAGCGGGTGATCTCGGCCAATTCAAGTTTTGTCGGCGGGCAGTGGCTCGGTTGCCAGGGCATCAATAACCGCTGGATGTCGATCAAGGCCAGGCATCTGACGTATCAATCCTGCCACTTCGAGCAAGCCGCCTGGTCCGCTTGCGAAATTCAGGGCGGCGATTTTCTGTCGAATGTGCTGAAGGTTGCCCATTTCGACAACGGCAAGCTTCACGGCCTGGTCTTCAAGGGCAACGCCATGTACGTCGTCGCCTTCGATCGGTCGGTACTGAGCGAGTGCGTGTTCAGGGAACAGGATGTTTCCCACCTCTCCCTGCGCAATGCCCGCCTGGAATCCTGTGACCTGAACGGCATGACCGGTAGCGACCTCGATGCGCGCGGCTGCACGATGCAGGCGACCACCGTCAACGGCGCCCGCTTTGTCGATGCCAACGTCACGGGGCAGAAGCCGGAAGACTGGCGTGGCGCCGATCTCGACCTGGCCCGTTTTGAAATTCCCGAGGATCAGCAGGATCTGGACTGGTGGAAGACCTGTCGCCCGGGTATCACGAGGAGTATGCAATGAAACTGCTGGAGCCCGTTTCCCAAGCCCCCGTTTCCCCTGTCGCCCAGCGCCAGGCGGGCGGCAACTACCTGAGCCTGATACCCGGCGCCAGCTACATGACGAAGATCCGGCGCGGCGAGCAGGGCTGGCAACTCGAAAGTGATTGCTCGAGCCCGGTGCGGGTCGCCGTCAGTTGCCTGGTCGAACCGCTCGATGGCGACCAGGTACTGGTCACTGGCATCAACGGTGTCTGGTATGTCCTCGCCGTTCTCGAACGGGACTGGCAACAGGGCAAGCGGATCGACGTCAACCTCGGCGGCGGCGAATTGCACCTCAAGGCCGCCAACATCGTCGTCGAGGTCGAGCGGAATCTCGATCTGCAGGCGGAAAACTTCCGGCTCAACGCCGAACTGTCGGTACAGAACGCGTTGACGCAGGTGGTCAATGTCAGCGGGGTCAGCATGCTCAATGCCACTTCGATCGCCTTCGATGGCAAGCAGAGTCTGACCATGCATACCCGCCTCGGCGCCATCCAGGCCAGCGCGTTGCTGAAGATCGACGGTACACAGATGCATTTCGGGTGATTTTGGGGAAGCGGCGGGTTGGACTGTTGCTTGGGATGTTCAATATTGTTTTAGGAAGAGGCTCGTATGTTTGCCAATAGCTCCGCAGGTGGTATCGATATTTCTCCGGCCGATGTCTGCAAGACTCCGCCCTTGTGCATTCCGATTCCCTATCCCAATCTGGCTTTCGGTTCGATGGCCATCCCCAATGTGCCGAATATCCTCTATTGCGGCGGCCCGGTGCATAACCTGGCGACCATCATCCCGGTCACCTTCTGCGATGAACCCGGCGCCTGCGGCGGCATCATCTCCGGTACCGTCAAGGGGCTTTCCATCCATTGCACGGCCAAGCTGAACTTCCTGGTCGGCGGCGCGCCGATCACCCGGATGACCAGCATCAACCTGCCGAACACCTTGAATACGCTGGGCGTTCGCCTGGTGCCCAGTCAGTTGAAGATTCTGGTCATCTGATCCCATGTCCTGGAAAGCTGTACTGATTGCTGCCTGCCTCGCAGCGGGCATCCAGGGCTGTACGATCGGCGATGCGACGCGGGTGCTGTTCCGGGGCATGCCGGATCGGCTGATCCCCGAGAAACGGAACATCTCGCTGACCATCCACGGTGGCCCCAAGCTCAACGCCAAGTTCGAAGGCGACGTCGCGCGACCGCTGCGCCTGTGCATCTATCTGCACAAGCACGAAGACTGGAATCCGCCGATGGATCTGAGCGCGCCCTGTGCCGAACAGGATTCCCGGGTGAGCAAGGCGCAGAAGGTCACCTTGCTTGCCGACCGCGTCGCCTACATCACGGAATCGATGCCCTACGGGGATGCCTACTGGATCACGGTGACCGGCGATTTTTCGGACCAGGGGGGTAATGGCAAGGGCATTCTCAAAGTTTATTCGCCGGCCGATCTCAATAGCTGCCACTGGCTGAATATCGACCGCAACCAGATTCAGGAAGTCAAGAAAAACAGTGCGGGCGATCAGCCCACATGTAAATAGGGGTTCTCTTCTTCATGGCAACACACAATATCAACAGGGTGGTTTGGACCGATGGCTTGCTGGTTGAGGCGCAGCATTTTCAACAACAGGAACGCTACATCGAACACCAGGTGAACAGCCGCCTGTCGCAGATCACCAACCTCGGTTGGGGATTCAGCGAACTGGAAATCGACCAGGATCTGTTGCAGCAGGGCTTGCTCGCCATCATCCGGGCGCGGGGAATTTTCGACGACGGCACACCGTTCTCGATTCCGACCTGCGACGCCATTCCGGAAGCGCTCGATCTTTCGGATGCGCCAATCGGCACCAAGATCTGCCTGGCCACTGTGCGCAGCGACGTGGTCAACAGCACGGTCGGTTTCGGCGAAGCCGAATCTGCCGCCCGTTACAAGGTGGTCGAGGCCGAAGTTCAGGATGCCAACGTCGGTCTCGACCCGGAAGGTTCGCCGCTACGCATCCAGATGCAGGTCGGCCAGTTGCGCACCCGCCTGTGCCGCGAGGACCACGTCGGCGCCAGCGAAACTTTCCAGCCGATCGCCCGCCTGTCGGCGCGCCAGGGCAACCGCGGCATCGTCCTCGACAGCGATTTCATCCCGGCGATGCTCGATGTCCGGGCGCATACCCGCCTGCTGGCCGTTTGCAACGAGTTCCAGGGACTGCTCCAGCATCGCCTCAGCGCTTCCGCCGGCCAGCGCCTGCTTGCCAGCGGCGGCGGTCTCGCCGACCTGATCGAGATGCTGGCGACGCAGGCGATTTCCGAATACCGGATGCGCCTGGATCACCTGGAAGCCTACGATCCCCTGCATCCGGCCGATCTCTATCTGGAGCTGACCGGCCTGCTCGGCCGGCTTTCCGTGCTGCCCAGCGTCGAACCGATGCTGGCCGCGCAGAAGTGGCGTTACCAGCACGATGATCTGCAGGCGTGTTTCAGCGCCCTGGCCCATGCGCTGCGCCGGGCCCTGTCGCTGATCATCGAGTCGCCGGTGATCCCGTTGCGCTTCGAGGACCGCGGCGATCAGGTGTACCTCTGCATCAACGATCCGCAGTGGAAGCTGCAGAAAATGGTCTTCGCCTTCACTTCGGCAATGCCGGGCGACAACCTGCGGCGCATGCTGCCGACCCAGGTCAAGTTCGGCCCGGTCGAGCACATCAACAAGCTGGTCGATCTGCAATTGCCGGGCGCGCGTCTGGTGCCGGTATCGGCGGTGCCGCGCAATCTGCCTTTCTATGCGCAGAGCGTCTATTTCGAAGTCGAATCGGTCGATCCCTACTGGAAGGAAACGACGCGCGGGGCAGCGATGGCGCTGCGCGTGGTCGGCGATTTCCCGCAACTGAAGTTCGAGGCCTGGGGGCTGCGTGAAGGGAAAGTGGCATGAGGGGCATCAATGAAATCATGAGCGCGCTGCGCAACATCCCGACTTCCGGTGGGGTTTCATCGATGGGCGCCCTGGGCGACATCGCCCAGCGCATCTCGAGCTCGATGCCGCGCGGCGCCGACAATCCCCAGCCGTTCGGCAACCTGCTCGAACACACCGACGACAAGGAGGCGCCGCAAGCGCCGGTCGATCTGCCGGTAAGCAAGGAAAAACCGGTCGATCGTTCGGTGGGTGCGGTGGCCATGCTGGGCATGCGCAACGCCATCGCGCGGCCCGGCGTCGCCGCGTCGAAATGGCAGAACCCCTACATCTCGGCGGCGATTCCGCCGCTGTTGCTGCTGCATCGCCTGGAAGACCAGGGCATCACCTTCGACACCTCGCTGCGCGGGCAACTCGGCCTGGAAGTGCGGATGTTCCGGGAGAAGCTGGCGAGCAGCGGCGAGGAGTCGCGCTGGATCGACGATGCTTCCTACCTGTTGTGCACGCATATCGATGAACTGCTCAACGAGGCGTGCCGCAAGCAGGATCTGCCCTTGCCCGAGAAATCCCTGCTCGTCGAATTCCACGGCGACGCCTGGGGCGGCGAGGACTGCTTCATCAAGCTGGAAACGGCGATGAGCCAGGAACGGCCACCGATCGCCCTGCTCGAACTCTATGAAGTCATCCTCGGCCTCGGTTTCCAGGGCCGCTACCAGGTCATCGACCGCGGCGACGTGCTGTTGCAGGACTTGCGCAGCAAGCTGCACCGCATGATCTGGGATCGCGCGCCGGACGGCCTGGCCCTGCGTTCGGGCTTGCCCAAGGTGTTCAAGCCGCGCTGGCTGACGCCGTTCCGGCTCTTCCTGATCGGCGTCGCGCTACTGTCGATCGCTTACCTGGCCGGTGTTTTCGATGTCGCGATGCGCGGCAGTCCGTTGCGCGAGGCCCTGGCGGCTTACGAACCGCCGGTGCGTGAGATCAACATCTCCGAGACCCTGCCGCCGCCATTGCCGGAGCTGATTGCCGAAGGCTGGCTGACGGCGGAGCGGCGGGAAAACGGCTGGCTGCTGATCTTCCGCGCCGATGGGGCATTCGAACCCGGCAAGGCGGAAATCCGGCCCGAGTTCCTGCCCAACCTGACCCGCCTCGGCGCCGCGTTCGCGCCCTGGCCGGGCGATCTCGAGATCATCGGTCACACCGACCTGACGCCGATCCTGGCCAGCAAGTTCCCCTCCAACCAGGCGCTTTCCGAAGCGCGCGCCCGCGAAGTGGCCAAGCTGATTCAGCAGCAGGTCGCCGGCGGCAAGGCGCAGCGGCAGGTGACGGCATCCGGGATGGGCGAGAAGGCGCCGGTCGTTTCCGAGATCAATCCGGCGGCCAACCTCAAGAATCGCCGGGTCGAGGTCTTGTGGAAGGTGGCGGCAACCCGGCGCGTGGTGACTGAAATCATCCGTTGAACGGGGTGACGGCAGGCAGCAATTTCCGCTCCGGGAACGGGGCGGGGTTCATGTAAGTTGATCAGCGCGGGGACGCTCGTTGGCGAGACCCTGGGTTGGGAGCATCAGAAATGTTGAGAAGTTCGTTACGCATCGTCATCTCCTTGATTCTTGCCGCCGTGGTCTGGTGGGTCGGACCGATGGTCGCCATCGGTCGCTACCATCCCTTCGGCTGGTTGTGGTTGCGGCAGTTGCTGGTGGTACTCCTGTTGTTCTGGGGGTTCTACCCCTTGCTGCGCTGGTTGCTCGGCAAATTCCTTTCGTTGTTCCGTCGCCGCAAACAGAAGGCGCCGACGGTGGAGAACGACCGCATCAGCAGCCGTCTCGCCGACCTCGAACTGACCCTGCGCAAGATCTGGGTCGATCGCCAGAAAGGCTTTTTCCGTCGCCTGACCTATCGCCTGCGCAAGGGGCATCTGCGCGAACAGCCCTGGTTCATGCTGCTCGGTTCGTCGGGGGCGGGGAAAACCAGCTTGCTCAACCACACCGGGCAGAATGCCTTGCCCGGCGAGGTGGCGGGCCTGCCGCGCCTTGGCGAATCGCTGGGGCAGACGGAGGATTGCGGTTTCTGGGTCAACGACAAGGCGGTCTGGATCGATAGCAGCGGCCAGTGGGCCGAGCGGGAAGCGCTCGGCGAGTCCGGCTTCAGTGCCTGGAAGAAGCTGCTCGCCGGGGTCCGCCGCATGCGCGGTGGGGCCGGCCTGGATGGTCTGGTGCTTTGCGTCGACCTCGACTGGATGCTGAAGGCCAGCTCGGAACAGCGCAAACGGCTGGCCGACACCTTGCGTGGCCGGGTTCTCGAACTCGCCGACTGGTTCGACGCCGAGTTGCCGGTCTATATCGTCCTCACCCACGTCGACACCCTGCCGGGCGGCGGCGCCATGCTGGCTGCGCTCGAAGACGAGACGCTGGCCGGCGGCATGGGTTTCGAAGCCCTGGCGGAAGGCAATGTCGATGCCTGGTACGAAAGCTTCGAGCATCGCGTCCAGCGCGTCGTGCAGTTCATCATTCCGCAGATGGCTGACGCCAGCGAAGGCCAGCAACTGCTGCACTTCACCGAAAGCCTCGGCCGGCTGCGTTCGCCGCTGCTGGAGTTCGTCAAGTCGGTGAGCATGCATGCCTCGTCGGTGCGGGGCGGACAATTGCGCGGCATGTGGTTCGGTACCTCGGTCTACCTGATGGCTACCGATGAAAACGTCAACCTGGTCCAGCTCGATGAGCCCAACGAATCGCCGGCTTTCCGCTCTTTCGCCAAGACCTTCCTGGCGCCGATCGGCCAGGCGATCGAGGAGCGCAACATCCTGCGTTTCGGTGACAAGTCGCTGGTTTCCCGGAGCAAGCGGATGGTGCGCTGGGGGATCAGCGTCGTCGCCCTTTGCCTGCTGTCGGTCTGGCTGGTGCTGACCTATTTCGATCAGCGCAGCTACATCGACCTGATCTGGGCGCAGTTCGGCGAAGGCAAGCGCCTGGCCCAGCAACTGGCCGATACGCCGAGTGCCGATATCGCGCTGATGGACGTCTCCAGTCAGATGCGCTACGCCGGCAATCAACTGGGCGCCAACTTCTCGATGATTCCCTCGACCTTCTTCGAGCATTCGCGGATTCGCAACGTCGCTTACGAGACCTATCGCCGCCACCTGTTCAAGAGCTTCATGCCGGAGATGTTCAAATACGTCACCGTACAGCTGAAGAGCGAGATGGAAGGCGGCACTGGTGACGTGTACGAGACGCTGCGCCTGTACCTGATGCTGATCAAGCCGGAGCGCCGGAATTCGGAAATCGCGGTGCGCTGGTTCGACAAGCGCTGGGAGAAGATCGCCCCGGCGAATTCCAGTGAGGAAGAAAAAAGTATTTTCCTGGGCCATGTCGCGGCAGCCTTTTCGCCGCCCTTCCTGCCGGCAGCGCCGGTTGACCAGGCCTTGCTGACCCAGGCGCGGGCGGTGGCCAGCGGACTGCCCAGTTCGATCCGGGTGATCGACAACGTCAAGGCGCTGGCCTTGCCGGAGAGCGTCGAGGATGTCTCGCTATCGCGTGCCGCCGGTCTCAACGCGCCGATGTTGCTGCGCTTGCGTAGCGACACGCCAACCACTTCGCCGATCATCAGCGGCTGGTATACCCGCGCCGGCTACCACGATGTCTTCATGCCCCGGCTGATGAAGAGTGCGCGCGATATCTTCGAGGAAGAAAACTGGGTATTGCGCGACGAAAGCGGTGACAAGGGCAACGCCTTCGACGTCGAGAAGAGCGTGCAGGACATGGCCGATGCGGCCCGTCGTCAGTTCCTGCAGGACTACATCCAGCACTGGCGTGGCTTCATCAACGACATCACGGTTCGCCGCTACAGCAGCATGGACGATGCCGCCTGGCTGGCCAAGGCGATGATGGACCCGCAGTCGGCATTGGCCCAACTGATCCGTTTCATCGGTCGGGAAACCTCGCTGACCGGCAACTACGAAGGTGATGTCGATAGCTGGATCGATCGCCAGAAACTGAACCTGGAGCGGACACGGCGTGCCGTCGTCGGCGAAATCAGCGGTCAGCACTATCGTTACCGCGTTTTGCCGGAGCATGTCGTCGACGACTATTTCAATTCGCTGCGCCGCATGGCCGTCACCCTGACCCCGAACTCCGGCGTTGAGACCGCGGCCAGCCCGCTCGGCCGGTTGTTCGAACCGCTCTACCGGCAGATTTCGGTGGTCAACGGCGCCATGCAGGTCGGTCAGTTGATGCCCGAATACGACGCCTTCCGTCGCATGCGTGCCGACGCCGCGCGGCAACCGGAGCCGATCCGCGGCATCATGCTCGACCTGATCGAATCGGGCAGCAACGCGACGGCGCAGAAGTCGAGCGCCGAACTGACCAAGGGTGCGACCGGGGCGTCGAAGACGGTCTGCCCGCAAACGGTCTCCCGCTATCCGCTGGTCCGCAGTTCGGGCCGCGATGTCGGCTCCGAGGACTTCCGCCGGCTGTTCGGGCCGCGCGGGGTGCTCGACAGCTACTTCAACGAAGAACTGGCGCAATACGTCGATACCTCGAACGTTCCCTGGCGGGCGAAGCGGGTCGACGGCCTGGCGGGCAGCCTGGTCAATCCGAACATCATCCGTTCGTACGAACTGGCCCGCTCGATCCGCGACAACTTCTTCAACGAGAGCGGGCAGCTCGGCTTCTCGGTCATCGTCCGCGCCATCGACATGGATGCGAGCGTTACCGAAGCCCTGTTCGACATCGGTGGCGAGCAGTTGCGTTATGCGCACGGTGCGTCGGCGCCGAAGAAGATCGACTGGTCGCCGCAGCGTTCGAGCATGGTGGTCCGTTTGCACATGCGTTCCGTCGATGGCCGTACCCAGCAGATGGAATTCACCGGTCCGTGGGCGATCTTCCGCTTCTTCGACGCCGGCGAACCGCTGACCCTGGCCGACGACAAGCGGGTCATGCGCTACAAGACCGCGCTGGGTGCCGTCTCGCTCGAATTCCAGGCAACCAGTAGCGATTTCCCGCTGTGGTCGAGGACGCTGGCGCAGTTTTACTGTCCTTCGAAGTAGGCCGGCGGCGGCTTTCGCTGCCGGCATTGGTGATGCTTTATTAACGAGTTGTTGAATTTAACGGAGGTGAATCATGCTTGATCCCAAGGAAATCATCGCGTCCATCCAGCAAAGCCTGGATAGCTGCAATACCATGCAGTCGTCGTCGACGGCGAGCTTCAACGAAGGCGTGCCGGGTTACAACATCTCTGGTCCCACCAACGCCAGCCTGGTCATCGGCGGCGTTCAGGGAGCAGTCAATTCGATGGTCGAGAACATGAACAACATCAAACGCTCGATCGACGATCAACTGGATGCCCACCAGGCCATGCAGAAGGGCGAAACCACGCAGCAGTTCAATGCCAACATGGACGATCTGCGCCCGTCGAATGCTGCCGGTTTCCCGAATGAAATGATGGACAACTTCTTCAAGGCATTCAAGAATCGCTGATTCACGGAGGCGCCTCGTGCGTCGGTATTACCAGACATCGTCCGCATTCCGCGGACGATGAATTGCATCAAGAATGGGGAACACAGATGGAGCAGGGTAATTTGCAGCCGCAGTTCGGCATCGAGCGTATCTACCTGAAAGACATTTCCTTCCAGGTCGCCAATGCGCCGGAGGTTTATTCGGATGGCCGCCGTTACGACGTCGGACTGAACATCAACAGCGCCAGTCGCCAGGTCAGCGCCGAGGTTTTCGAGGTTGTGCTGACCGTCGTTGCCACCGCCAAACAAGGCGAGACCGAGGTTTTCAAGGGCGTGGTCAGCGAAGGCGGTTCCTTCGTCATCCGCAACGTCAAGCTCGACCAGCGCGACGCCATCCTCGGCGTCGCCTGTCCGAACATCCTGTTGCCCTATGCCCGGGAAATGCTTGCCGACCTCAGTACCCGCGCCGGATTCTCGCCGGTAATGATCCAGCCGGTGGATTTCGAGGCGGTTTTCCTGCAGCAGCGCGATCAGGCCAGGCAGCAGGCGGGGCAGGGCGCTCCCCTGCAGTAAGCCGCATCGACTTCCCGGTTCCGGCATGACGACATGCGTTCCGGAACCCGGAAAGTCCCCGAAAATCCCGCAAACGACTGCAGGGTCGCTTGCGGGATTGTTCATTCCGGGGGCGAGTGTGGTTGAATAGCGGTCTTTGCGCAGACTGGAGCCGAACCATGGCTGATCGGCGACTACAGGTTTTTCATGCCGTAGCCAAACACCGCAGTTTCACCCGCGCTGCCGACGCGCTGTTCATGACGCAACCGGCGGTCACCTTCCAGATCAGGCAACTCGAGGAGCAGTACGCGACGCGCCTGTTCGAACGCCGGCACGGCAGCATCGACCTGACGCCGGCCGGCGAACTGGTGCTCGAATACGCGCAGCGGATTCTCGCCCTTTCCGACGAAATGGACACCCGCGTCGGCGAGCTCACCGGCGAGATGCGCGGGCCGCTGCTGGTCGGCGCCAGCACGACGATCGCCGAGTTCATGCTGCCGCGCGTGCTCGGCGAGTTCAACGCGCTCTATCCGCAGGTACGGGCGCGGCTGATCGTCGCCAATTCGGAAAGCATCGAGAGCCGGGTCGCCGAGCACAGCCTCGACGTCGGCCTGATCGAGGCGCCGGCCAAACTTTCCGGGTTGAGCAGCCAGATCTGCTGCGAGGACGAACTGCAGGTTGTCTGCGTCCCCGATTACCCGCTCGCCGAATTCAAGGCGCTGAAACCGGCCGATCTTGCCGACTACGAATTCATTTCGCGCGAGCCGGGCTCCGGGACACGGGCGATCACCGACGCCTATTTCCGCGACCACGGCGTCAAGCCCGAGTCGCTCAAGACGCAGATGGAGCTGGGCAGCCCGGAAGCGCTCAAGGGCGTCGTGTTGACCGGGCTGGGTTTCGCCATCGTATCGCGCGCCGTCGTCGCCAAAGAAATCCGCCTCGGCGAACTGCTCGGCATTCCGCTCGACCCGCCGCTCAAGCGCAACCTCTACCTGGTGCATCCGCAGGATCGCTTCCAGTCGAAGCTACTTTCCACCTTCATCGATTTCGCCCGTCGCAAGCTCAAGGAACAGGCTGCATGAACACCTCCCGACCGATCCGCGCCCACATCCGGCCCGCCGCCATTCTCGAAAACTACCGCATCGCCAAGGCCTGTGCCCCCGACGCCTGGGCCTGGGCGGTGGTCAAGGCCGACGCCTACGGTCACGGCCAGTTGCACGCCGTCGAAGCGCTGCGCGACGAGGCCGACGGCTTCGCGCTGCTCGAATGCGAGAACGCGGTGCTCCTGCGCGAGCACGGCGTGCGCCAGCCGATCCTCCTGCTCGAGGGCATCTTCGGCGAGGCCGACGCCCGCCGCGTCGTCGACTACGGCCTGCACAGCGCCGTCCATTGCCGCGAGCAGATCGAGATGCTCGCCGCGCACGCCCGCGCCGACCGCCCGCTCAGCCTCTACCTGAAGATCAACAGCGGCATGAACCGCCTCGGCTTCGACGCGGCGACGCTGCCGCAGGCCTGGGAAAGCCTGAAGAAGATCCCGGCGCTCAACCTGACGCTGATGACTCATTTCGCCGAAGCCGACGGCGCGCGCGGCGTGCTCTGGCAGCTCGAACGCTTCCGGGCGCTGGCCAGCGACTGGCACGGTCCGGTCAGTCTCGGCAATTCCGCCGCCATCCTGCGCCATCCGCTGGCGCACGGCGACTGGGTGCGGCCGGGGATCATGCTCTACGGCGCCAGCCCGTTCGCCGACCAGTCCGCCGCCGAATTCGGGCTGCAGCCGGCGATGAGCCTGGAAAGCCGGATCATCGGTGTGCAGTCGATCGCCGCCGGCGAACGCGTCGGCTACGGTGGTACCTTCACCGCCGAGCGGGCAATGCGCATCGGCATCGTCGCCTGCGGCTACGCCGACGGCTACCCGCGCTCGGCGCCGAGCGGCACGCCGATCGCCGTCGCCGGCAAGCTGACGCGCACGCTGGGCCGGGTCTCGATGGACATGCTGGCCTGCGACCTCACTGAAATTCCCGAAGCCGGCATCGACAGTCCGGTGACGCTGTGGGGGCCGGGCGAGGCCGGTCACGTCCCGGCCGACGCGGTGGCCGCCGCCGCCGGCACGATTTCCTACGAACTCTTCTGCGCTGTCGCGCCGCGCGTGCCGGTCACGGTCGACGGGCAATAAATGGCAAAGATCAAGACGCTCTATAGCTGCACCGAATGCGGTGCGACCAGCCCGAAATGGCAGGGCCAGTGCCCGGGCTGCAACGCCTGGAACACGCTGGTCGAGACGATCGCCGAGAAGCCCGGCAACCACCGCTTCGAGGCGCTGGCGCCGGCGGCGAAACTGCAGAACCTGGCCGACATCGAAGCCCGTGAGGCCGACCGCATCCCGACCGGCATCGGCGAGTTCGACCGGGCGCTCGGCGGCGGTCTGGTCGCCGGCGGCGTCGTGCTGATCGGCGGCGACCCCGGCATCGGCAAAAGCACCTTGCTGCTGCAGGCGCTGGCCCACCTGTCGCTGGCGCACAAGGTGATCTACGTCAGCGGCGAGGAATCCGGCCAGCAGGTCGCGCTGCGCGCCCGTCGCCTCAACGTCGATAGCGGCAGCCTGCCGCTGATGGCCGAGATCAACCTGGAACGCATCCTCGCCACGCTGCAGGCGGAAATGCCGCAGGTGGCGGTGATCGATTCGATCCAGACGCTGTGGTCGGACCAGCTCTCCAGCGCCCCCGGCTCGGTCGCCCAGGTGCGCGAATGCGCGGCGCAACTGACGCGACTGGCCAAGCAGACCGGCATCACCGTCATCCTGGTCGGCCACGTGACCAAGGAGGGCGCGCTGGCCGGGCCGCGCGTGCTCGAACACGTGGTCGATACCGTGCTCTATTTCGAGGGCGACACGCATTCGAGCTTCCGCCTGGTGCGCGCGGTCAAGAATCGCTTCGGCGCGGTCAATGAACTCGGCGTCTTCGCGATGACCGAGAGCGGCCTCAAGGGTGTCAGCAATCCGTCGGCGATGTTCCTGTCGCAGCACGGCCAGGAGGTCGCCGGCTCCTGCGTGATGGTGACGCAGGAGGGGACGCGACCGCTGCTGGTGGAAATCCAGGCGCTGGTCGACACCGCGCACGGCAACCCGCGCCGGCTGACCGTCGGGCTGGATGCGCAGCGACTGGCGATGTTGCTGGCGGTGCTGCACCGCCACGCCGGCATCGTCTGCTTCGACCAGGACGTCTTCGTCAATGCCGTCGGCGGGGTCAAGATCGGCGAGCCGGCGGGCGATCTGGCGGTGATCATGGCGATCACGTCTTCATTGAAAAACAAGGCATTGCCAGAGAAACTTATAGTGTTTGGTGAAGTTGGCCTGGCGGGTGAAATCCGCCCGGCGCCGCGCGGCCAGGAGCGTTTGAAGGAAGCTGCCAAGCTCGGCTTCACCCGCGCCCTGATCCCCGAGGCGAACCGGCCGCGGCAGGCGATTCCGGGCATGGAAGTGATCGCCGTGCGCCGCGTCGAGGAAGCCGTGCAGCGTATCCGGGAGCTGCAGTGACGCTGACGCTGGCCTGGCGCATGCTGCGCCGCGAGCTGCGCGGCGGCGAGCTGCGCCTGCTCTTCGCGGCGTTGACCATCGCCGTTGCCGCGGTCAGCGCCGTCGGTTTCCTCGCCGACCGGGTCGGCCGGGGGCTTGAGGGTGAGGCGCGGCAGATGCTCGGCGCCGACCTGGTGGTCGCCGGCGACCAGCCGCTGCCGGCCGAACTTGCCGCCGAGGCCGGGCGCCGCGGCCTGCGCACGACGCAGACGCTGGTCTTCCCGAGCATGGTTTTCGCCAATGGCCGGGCGGAACTGGTCGAGATCAAGGCGGTCGGCGCCGGTTACCCGCTGCGCGGCCGCCTGCACACCGCCGCCGCGCCGGGCCAGCCGGATCTCGCGGTCGACGGCGGCCCGCAGCCAAAAACCGCCTGGGCCGACGAGCGCCTGTTCAGCCTGCTCGCGCTCGCCCCCGGCGCGCCGCTCGGTGTCGGCCAGTTGCAGTTGCCGGTGAGCGCCGTGCTCACCCGCGAACCCGATCGCAGCTTCAACGTCTTCGCGATGCAGCCGCGCCTGCTGATGCACCTCGACGACATCGCCGGCAGCGGCCTGGTCCAGTTCGGCGCGCGCGTCCGCTACCGCCTGCTGGTCGCCGGCGAGGCGGCGGCGCTGGCGGAATGGCGGGCCTGGGCCGAGCCGCGGCTGGGGCGCGGGCAGCGCCTCGAAGGCATCGAAAACGCCCGCCCGGAAATCCGCAAGGCGCTCGACAAGGCGCAGCGCTTTCTGGGCCTGGCGACGCTGTTCACCGTGATCCTTTCGGCCATTGCCGTGGCGCTCGCCGCCCGCCGCTACATGCAGCGCCACCTCGACGCCTGCGCCGTGCTGCGCTGCCTGGGCATGACCCAGGGCCGGCTGCTGCGCCTTCATGCACTGTCCTTTTTCTGGCTGGCGGCGCTGGCCGCGGCGCTTGGCGCCGGCCTCGGCTTTGCCGCGCATTTCGCGCTGGTCTCGGCAATGGCCGGGCTGATCGCCGGCGAGCTGCCGTTGCCCGGCGCCGGCCCGCTCGGCGAAGGGGCGCTGGTCGCCGGCGTGCTGCTCTTCGGCTTCGCGCTACCGCCGCTGCTGCAACTGGCGCGGGTGCCGACGCTGCGCGTGCTGCGCCGCGAGCTCGGGCCGCCGGCGCCGCTGGCCGTGCTCGGCTACGCCTTCGGCTTTGCGCTGCTGGCGCTGCTCATCGTCCGCGCCGCCGGCGACCTGCGCCTCGGCCTGTTCGCCGTCGGCGGCTTCAGTGGCGCGCTGGCGCTGTTCTGGTTGCTCGCCTGGAGCGCTGTCCGCATCGCCGGTTCGACTGCGCGGCGGCGCCGGTTTCGGCTGGCGCCAGGGACTGGCGACGCTGGCCCGGCACGGCGCCGCCAATACGCTGAAGATCGTGGCGCTGGGCATCGGCCTGATGGCCTTGCTGCTGCTCGGCGTGACCCGGTTAGAACTGGTCGATGCCTGGCAGAAATCCTTGCCGGCCGATGCGCCCAACCGTTTCGTCATCAACATCCAGCCCGAGCAGCGCCAGGCGCTGGCCGACTGGCTGGCCGGGCAGGGCATCGCCGCCGAGCTGGCGCCGATGGTGCGGGCGCGGCTGCTCAGGATCAACGAACGCCCGGTCAGTGCCGCCGACTTTCCCGACGACGAGCGCGCCCAGCGCCTGGTCGAGCGCGAGTTCAACCTGTCGTGGCGGCGCGAGCTGCCGGCCGGCAACGAGATCGCCGGCGGTCGCTGGTTCGCCGGCCCGGGCCAGCAAGCCTCGGTCGAGGCCGGGCTGGCGAAGACGCTCGGCATCGTCCTCGGCGACCGCTTGGTGTTCAGCGTCGCCGGTGTCGAGAAGAGCGTCGCGGTGACCAGCCTGCGCCGCCTCGACTGGGATTCGATGCGCGTCAATTTCTTCGTCCTGACGCCGCCCGGCGTGCTCGACGACGCGCCGGCCAGCTACATCACCAGCTTCCACCTGCCGGCCGAACGGCGGCAGGCGGCGGCGCAACTGGTCGAGGCCTTTCCCAACCTGACGGTGATCGACATCGACGCCGTGCTGGCGCAGATTCAGGGCGTCGTCGGCCAGGTCGTCGGCGCCGTCCAGCTGGTTTTTCTGTTCACCCTCGCCGCCGGCGCCGTCGTGCTCTACGCCGCCTTCCTCTCGGCGATCGACGAGCGGCGCTTCGAGCTGGCGGTGATGCGCGCGCTCGGCGCCCGCCGTGAGCAGTTGCGCGGCGCCTTGCTGGTCGAGCTGGCGGCGGTCGGCGGACTCGCCGGCCTGATCGCGGCGCTCGGCGCGGCGGCGGTCGGCCAGTTGCTGGCACACCAGGTGTTCGACCTGGCGCCCGAATTTTCGCTGGTTTCTCCACTGCTCGCCGCCCTCGGCTGCGCCGCGTTTACGACGCTCGCCGGCTGGCTGGGCATGCGCAGCCTGCTTGGTGTGCCGCCGCTGGCGGCATTGCGTCAGGGCGCCTGATTCCCGGCCGGGCGCAGGAAGAGTTCGACGACGTTGCGGTCACCTTCCCGGCGGTAACGCACTTCGCGGGTCAGGCCACGGATCAGACGGATGCCCATGCCGCCGGGAAGCTCGGGCATCGCTGCCGGCAGGGCACAGGACGAGGGGTCAAAAGGCATGCCCCGGTCCTCGTAATGCAGCACGATGTCGTCCTGCTGGCGGATCAGGCGCAGGCTGACGCAGCTGGATTCGGCGTCCGGGCGGCCATGGTCGACGGTGTTGATGAACAGTTCTTCTGCCAGCAGTTGCAGGCGCAGGCCTTCCGCT
Organism: Azonexus sp. MM2026_4; assembly: GCF_055901855.1. Classification (NCBI taxonomy): domain Bacteria; kingdom Pseudomonadati; phylum Pseudomonadota; class Betaproteobacteria; order Rhodocyclales; family Azonexaceae; genus Azonexus; species Azonexus sp. MM2026_4. The sequence continues at coordinate 579,299 of NZ_CM148380.1, forward strand.
TCGCCGATCGCCAGTTGCCGGCAGGCCTCGTCCAGCGCGGCGAGCAGCCCGCTCAGCGCGGCGTGGCGCGGGGCGACGGAAATATCCGTAGAATGCGTGTTCATGACTCAGGAAGGAGCTTGGGATGATGATTAGAGCACATCGGGCGCTGGCTTTCATGGTCGCTTTTCTGGCCTGCGCTGCGGCGTCGGCGGCGGAAGTCGCCGGCATGGTCAAGATCAGCCGGGGCGAGGCGGCGATCGAACGGGCCGGCGAGCGCCTGCCGGCGACGGTGGGGACGCCGGTGCTGGCGACCGATCGCTTGCGTACCGGCGCCGATGGTGCGCTCGGTGTCACCTTGCGCGACAACACGCTGCTTTCGGCGGGGCCGAATTCGCTGATCGTCATCGAGAAGTTCGCCTTCAACAGTTCTACGCTGGAAGGCGGGATGTCGGTCGGTATCCGCAAGGGGACGCTGTCGGTGGCGTCCGGCAAGATCGCCAAGCGGACGCCGGAGTCGGTCGATTTCCATACGCCGACCTCGGTGCTCGGCGTGCGCGGTACCGAATTCCTGGTCGAAGTGATCGGAGGCAGCGATGAGTAAGACGCTGCCGTTCGTCGTCCTTTGCCTGTTGCTCGGCGCCTGCGCCAGCGAGCGCGTGGTCCTGCTGCCGTCGGCGGACGGCAGCCCGGGCAAGGTGATCGTCCGCGATGCCAGCGGCGAACGCGTTCTAGAGCAGCCTTATGCGGCGACTGCCCGCCGCCTGGGTATCAACCGGCCGACCGTGACCGAGGCTGCCCAGGTTGAAGTGCGCTATGGCGAGACCCTGCGCGCCCTGCCGCCACGGCCGACCAGCTACACGGTCTATTTCGAGACCGGTACCGATACGATGACCCCGGCGTCGGCGCAGGCCTTCGTCGGCGTCAAGCGGGAAATCGCCGAACGGCCGGCGGTCGAGGTCATGGTCATCGGCCATACCGACCGCGTCGGCTCGCCGGCCGAGAACGATCCGCTGTCGCGGCAACGCGCCGAGGTGATACGCGACCAGTTGGTGGCCGAAGGGGTGCCGTCGGAGAAGCTGGAAGTCGCCGGGCGCGGCGAACGCGAATTGCTGGTGCCGACCGCCGACGAAGTCGACGAGCCACGCAACCGCCGGGTCGAGATCAGCATCCGCTGAGCGGCGGGCCGTTCCAGCGCAGCACCAGCAGGGTCAGGTCGTCGGCGGCGGGTTCGCCGGCTTCGAACTGGCGGACGCGGTCGCGGATCTGCCGGCAGACGATACCGGGTTCGCTCGATTGTGCACTGGCCAGGCAGGCTTCCAGACCGCCACGACCGAACAACTGGCCGGCGTGGGTGGCCTCGCTGACGCCGTCGGTGAACAGGCAGAGCAGGTCGCCCGGCTGCAGCCGGAGGCTGCCGCTGGCATAGGGATAATCGCCCAGCGCGCAGAGCGGCGGGCCTGAGATTTCCGCCGTCGGCAGCGGCAGGAGTTCGCCGTTGCGCTTGATGATCGGCGCGTCGTGGCCGGCGCAGACGTAATCCAGTCGGCCGTCGTCGGTGTCGAGAATGGCGATGAAGGCGGTGACGAAGAGCAGCGCCGTGTTGTTGCGGTCGAGTTCGTGTTCGAGGTCGCGGATCGCGGCGCCGAGATCGTCGTGGCGGCGGGTCAGCGTATTGCCCAGGGTTTTCGAGATGGCCATGAACAGGCTGGCGGGAACGCCCTTGCCGGAAACGTCGCCGATGGCGATGCAGAGGCGGCGCGCATCGAGCATGAAGCAGTCGTAGTAGTCGCCGCCGACCGCCTGCGCCGGTTCCAGGATGGCGGCCAGGGCGAAGCGTCGTTCGTCGGCGAACAGGCGTTCGGGGTCGGGCAGCAGCCCCATCTGGATACGCCGTGCGCTGTCGAGTTCGCCGGCGATGCGCGCCGCCTGTTCGCGACTCGCCTGCAATTGCCGTTCCGCCGCCTGGCGTCGGTCGTCGGCGCGGATCAGGGTATTGCCGAGCAGGGCCATGAACACCGGGCCGAGGAGCAGGACCGGCGTGTTGCCGTCGACCAGCCAGCGTCCGCTGAAGAAGGCAAGATGGCCGGCGAGCAGCAGGCTGCCGCCGACGGCGGTGAAACCCAGCACCGCGTAGCGCGGCCGCAAGGCCGGCACGGTGCCGATCAGCAGCAGGCCGCCGGCGAGCAGGGCGGCCAGTTCGAGCATCGGCATCCAGCCCGGCCGGCGCAGGGCTTCGCCGGCGAGCAGGCTCTCGATGACCTGGACGTGTACGTCGGCGCCGGGCAGGCTGTCGCCGAGCGGCGTGATGATGCGGTCCTGGAGGCCGATGCTGTTGAAGCCGACGATCACCAGCCGGCCGGCGAAGGTTTCCGGTGGGTGTTTGCCGGCCAGGACGTCGGCTGCCGACAGGTAGTAATGCGAACTGGCGCGCCCGAAATGCAGCAGCAGTGCGCCGTTGGCCTGGGTGGGCAGCCGGTAGTCGCCGAGGCGGAGTGCCGCCATGCCGTTGCCGCCGGCTTCGATGGCGACGGCGCCGCCGCCCAGTGCCTGTCTGACCATCTCGAGCGGTAGCGAGAGATAGGGTTGTTCGTCGATCAGCGCCAGCGTCGGCACGCGGCGCAGGATGCCGCGGTCGTGGCCGCCGCTCTGGGCATCCGGCATGGCGTTGATGAAGCCTTCGCCGCCCGCCGCCGCCTGCAGTTCCGGGCGGCTGGACAGGGCGCTGGCAAAGCGCGGTAGCTGGCGGTCGGCGCCCGGTTCGACGGCGATTTGCGGTAGCGGATGGCGCGGCAGCCTGGCGCCGGCCAGCGCCTGGGGCAGGCCGACCGTGGCGAGGACGCTCGGCGCCCGGCCGATGACTGCGGCGAACTGCCGGTCGGGGTCGGGCAGGCGGTCGAGCAGGGCGGGGTCGATCCCGGGCAGGCGTTGGGCGAGCAGCGCCGGTGCATGCTGGTCGGCTTCGGCAAAGATGAAGTCGAAGCCGACGGCAAGTGGGTCTCCCGCCTGGATACGTTCGAGCAGGCGTCCCAGCACGTCGCGCGGCCACGGCCACTGGCCGTGGGCAAGCAGGCTCTGGCTGTCGATGCCGACGATGATCACCGGCTCGCTTGGCCGCTCGCGCGGCAGCAGGCGCTGATAGCGGTCGAACTGATTGAGTTGCAGCGCGTGCAGCGGTGTCCGCTCGATATTGCTCAGGAGCACCGCGCCGATGCAGAGCAGCAGGGCGGGAAACAGCCGTCCGCGCCCGGCGCGCAGCAGGGCGACGAGGGCGGCGGTGGCCCGGCTCACAAGTTGATGGTCAGGCCGTCGTAAGCGGAAACGATGTCCAGCGGCGGCCGGTCGCCGCGGGTGATCTGCTCGAAGCGGATCGATTCCTCGAACAGGCGGAAGAGCTGGGCGTCGTCATGCGCCGGTTCGTGGTGGAAGAGGGCCAGGCGTTTGGCAGCGGCGGCCTGGCACAGCTCGACGCCGACGACATTGCTCGAATGCCCCCAATCGGCCTTGACCGAGGTGGCTTCGGCAAGCGAATACATGGCGTCGAAAATGACCAGGTCGGCCTTGGCGAAGAAGCGCGCGAAACAGTCGAAGGAGACGAGGTCGTCGAGCTTGTGCTCGGAGTCGGTACTGTAGACCACCGATTTGTCCACGCTGTCGAAGCGGTAGCCGTAGGAGTCGCCGGTATGCAGCTGCAGCTTGGGCGTGACATTGACGCCGCCGATGAAGTGCGGCTGGTCCGGGGTCATCAGGTCGAAGTCGATTCTGGCGCCGGCCTGCGAATAGTCGACCGGGAAGCAGGGCGCCCGCATCTGCATGCGCACGGCTTCCTCGAGTTGCTGGTGGCAACCGTGGATGATGATGCGGTTGCCGGGAATGTACATCGGCGCAAAGAACGGGAAACCCATCAGGTGGTCCCAGTGCAGATGCGAGATGAAGATGTGGTAGGTCTGCGGATTGGGCACGCCGTAGCGGGCGATCTTGCTCTGGCCGAGCGGCCGGGCGCCGCTGCCCATGTCGCAGATCAGGTGTTCGGGGCCGTCGGTGACGATCTCGACGCACGAAGAGTTGCCGCCGAAGGTGTTGTTGACGGTAAACGGCAGGCTGGCGACGAACTGTTCGAGCGCCTCGCGGTTCTTGAAGCTGCGCCCGTTGGCGGCGATCAGCGCGGCGCTGATCTTCTCGCGGATGACCTGCCCGGTCGGCGCAGTGGGCAGCGAGCCGCGGGTCCCCCAAAAAATGACCTGCTTCATTGTCCAAGCACCTTGCAGGCGGCGTCCACCGTGGTGTAGCAGGGGACGATGAGGTTGAAACGGCTGATCGTGAACACTTCCTGGACCAGCGGCGTCAGCGCGGCGATGGCGAAGCTGCCCTGCTGCGCTTTCGACTGGCGGGACGCCATCATCAGCACGCGCAAGCCGGCACTGCTGATATAGGCAACGCCGGAAAAGTCGAGCAGCAGCGGCGGCTGACCGAGCCGGCAATTGGCCAGCAGGGGTTCGAGCAAACGGGTGAACTCTTCACTGAACGCGTGGTCTATGCGACCGCTGACGGAGACGACCAGAACGCCGGACTGTTCGCGGGTGGGTAGTTGCATCATCGCTGGCAAAGCTTCAGGCAATTGGTTTAGTGGTCAAGTATGCCATGGCCGTCCTCTGACTTAGGTAAAATATTGCATGCTCAACACCACAGTTAATATCGATCCGCGCCCACTGTTTTCCTGGCGCAAATTCTGGGCGCACCGTTTCGGCCCGGCGCCCTTCCTGCCGATGTCGCGCGCCGAAATGGACCAGCTCGGCTGGGATTCCTGCGACATCGTCCTGATCACCGGCGACGCCTACATCGACCACCCGAGTTTCGGCATGGCGCTGATCGGACGCCTGCTCGAAGCCCAGGGGTTCCGGGTCGGCATCATCAGCCAGCCGGACTGGAATTCGGCGGCCGATTTTCGCAAGCTCGGCAAGCCCAACCTGTTCTTCGGCGTCACCGCCGGCAACATGGATTCCATGGTCAACCGCTACACCTCGGACCGCAAGCCGCGCTCGGACGACGCTTATACGCCGAATGGCGAGGCCAACAAGCGGCCGGATCGTGCCGTCACGGTCTACGCCCAGCGCTGCCGCGAAGCCTTCTCGGGAACGCCGGTGGTGATCGGTTCGATCGAGGCCAGCCTGCGGCGTATCGCGCACTACGACTACTGGTCGGACAAGGTCCGCCGCTCGGTACTGCCAGATTCCAAAGCCGACCTGCTGGTCTTCGGCAACGCCGAACGCGCCATCGTCGAACTGGCGCACCGTCTGGCCAAGGGCGAGAAGATCGGCGAAATCCGCGACCTGCGCGGCACCGCCTTCATGGTCGGGCGCGACTGGTTGCCGTCCGGCGACTGGGACGAAATGGATTCGACCGAGGTCGATGCGCCCGGAGCGCTGGTCAAGCACGCCGACCCCTATGCGATGGAGCTGGCCAAGGCCGGTGCCGACGCAGCTACCGAAGGCCAGACGGTGCGCATCGTGCCGCGCGGCGAACGCCTGGCCGCCCGCCGCGAACGTCGTGCCCACACCGTCGTCCGCCTGCCGGCCTACGAGCAGGTCAAGGACGATCCGGTGCTCTACGCCCACGCTTCGCGTACCTTCCACCTCGAATCCAACCCGGGCAACGCCCGCGCGCTGCGCCAGGCGCACGGCGAGCGTGACGTCTGGTTGAACCCGCCGCCGGTACCGCTTTCCACCGAGGAACTCGACGCCGTCTACGAGTTGCCCTACGCCCGCCAGCCGCATCCGGCCTACGGCGAGGCGAAGATCCCGGCCTGGGAGATGATTCGCTTCTCGGTCAACATCATGCGCGGCTGTTTCGGCGGCTGTACCTTCTGCTCGATCACCGAGCACGAAGGACGCATCATCCAGAGCCGCTCCGAGGATTCGGTGATCCGCGAGATCGAGGAGATGCGCGACAAGACGCCGGGCTTCACCGGCATCGTCTCCGACCTTGGTGGGCCGACCGCCAACATGTACCACCTCAAGTGCAAGGACGCGAAGATCGAAGCGGCCTGCCGGCGGCTGTCCTGCGTCTATCCCGACATCTGCGACAACCTCGGCACCGACCACGCGCCGCTGATTTCGCTCTACCGCCGGGCGCGCAGCCTGAAGGGCGTCAAGAAGGTGCTGATCGGTTCCGGCTTGCGTTACGACCTGGCGGTGCGTTCGCCTGAGTACATCAAGGAGCTGGTCCAGCACCACGTCGGCGGCTACCTGAAGATCGCCCCGGAACACACCGAGGAAGGCCCGCTGTCGAAGATGATGAAGCCAGGCATCGGCAGCTACGACCGCTTCAAGCAGTTGTTCGACCGTTTCTCGCGCGAGGCCGGCAAGGAACAGTACCTGATCCCGTACTTCATCGCCGCCCACCCCGGGACGAGCGACGCCGACATGGTCAACCTGGCGCTGTGGCTGAAGAAGAACAACTTCCGTCTCGATCAGGTGCAGACCTTCCTGCCGACGCCGATGGCGCTGGCGACGACGATGTATCACAGCGAGAGAAATCCGCTGAAGAAGCTGCATCGCCAGGGCGGGGAAGTCGTCGGCGCCGTGCGCGGCGCGCGTCAGCGCAAGCTGCACAAGGCCTTCCTGCGCTACCACGATCCGGAAAACTGGCCCTTGCTGCGCGAAGCCTTGAAGGAAATGGGCCGCGCCGACCTGATCGGCAATGGCAAGAAACAGCTGGTGCCGGCTTGGCAGCCGGCGGGCACCGGGCTCAAGGCGGCGGCCAGCAGCCGCCCGGCACAGGAAAGAAAAGGCAGTGCGCCGCGGCCGGCAGCGGCGACGCGTAACGGCACCGGGCCTCGCCAGGCAACGGGCGGCGCCCGTCAGCCCGGGGCGCGCAAGACAAGATCACCACGATGAAGCAGGGAGAAAGCATGGAAGCACAACAGACCACCATCTACGAGAAAATCGGTGGCGAAGCGACGGTCGGCCGGCTTGCCGACCGTTTCTACCAATTGATGGATAGCGTCGGCCAGTTCAAGGAGCTGCGCGCGATGCACCCGGAGAGCCTGGCCGGTTCGCGCGACAAGCTGTTCAAGTTCCTGTCCGGCTGGTTCGGCGGCCCCGACCTGTTCGCCCAGGAATTCGGCCATCCGCGCTTGCGTGCGCGCCACATGCCTTTTGCCATCGGTACGCTCGAGCGCGATCAGTGGGTGGCCTGCATGGTGCTGGCGATGGAAGACGTCGGCATCGACGAGGACGTGCGCAAGGTGCTGCTGAACAACTTCTTCAACACCGCCGACTTCATGCGCAACAAGGAAGGTTGAGTCGGCAGGACGGGTTCCCGGCGATCAGGGGGAGCGCGTGCCCTGGTTTCCGGTGACTTCCATGAAAAAGTCCCAGATCGTGTCGTTGGCGTCCAGCGCCTGCGACGCTTCGCCCTTGCCGCGCCGGACACGTGCCGCACCGGGCCAGGAGTGTCCGCCTTCAGCCGTCACGCAAAGCTGCACGGCAGCCGCTTCGCGGCAGCCGGCGTAGCGTTCGCACCAGGCGCCAGGACGTTCGAGGATGCGCCGCGGCGCCGGCTGGCAGCCGTTGCGCCGGACCCAGCGGCTGATCGTTTCCGGAACCGGGACGAAATCCATGACTTGGCGCCGGTCGCGGAAGGCGTCGGCGCCAGCGCCACCATCGAACAGCACGTGGCTGTCGTCGCGGGCATGGATGTGCAGGATTGGCACCGGACGCGCCGGTCGGCAATCGGCGACCGCCTCGGTACCGGCGACGGCGGCGACGGCACGGAACAGGTCGGCGGCCTCGCAGGCCAGGCGGTAGGCCATCATGCCGCCGTTCGACATGCCGGTGGCGAAGATCCGCTGCCGGTCGATCGCCGTCCGCCGCGCCACATCGGCGACGACGGCGCGGATGAAACCGACGTCGTCGCTGCCGGCGTCGCGCGCGTTGCCGCAACAACCGCCGGCGTTCCAGGTGGCTAGCCGGCCGCGCGGCAGGCGGCTGTGTCCATTGGGAAAGACGACCGCGAAGCCGGCGCGCTCGGCCTTGCCGATCAGACCGTAGCGTTCTTCGTCAGCCATGAACTCGGCGTGACCGCCGCCGCCATGCAGGGCGACGACCAGTGGCAGCGCAGCGGCCTGGCTGCTGCTCGGCAGATAGAGCAGATAACGGCGCACCGCACCGGCGAATTCCAGTGTCACTTGCTGGCTGCGGCCGGCGATCTGCGGCGGGCGATCCTCGCTTGCCGCCAGCGGCGATCCGGCTGTCGCCAGTGCGAGCAGCAGGAGGCAGGCGGCGATCGGACGGTGCATCGCTCAGGCCGCTTCGTCGAGTCCGTCCGCGGCGCTCCGCCGACGCAGGCGCATGGCCAGGCGGTGGCGGGCGAGCAGGCGGTCGTCATCAAGGATTTGCCCGGCTGCCCGACCCAGTACGTAGCAGATGCCGGTCAACGGCAGGACCAGCATCAGGCCGGTAATGCCGGCCAGGGCGCCGCCGGCAAACAGCATCAGCACGCTGAGCAGCGGGTGCATGTGCAGGCTGCGGCCGATCGTCTGCGGCATGAAGACGAAATCGTCGAGCAGGCGGACGGCAATGAAGAGAATCACTGCGCCGTAGGCAATGGCGGGCTGGCCGGCGAAATCGGTGGCGGCGACCATCAGCACCAGGGCGCAGCCGGCGATCGAGCCGACGTAGGGAATCCAGGCCAGCACCGCCGCCACCAGCGCCAGCATCAGCGCGTGGTCGAAGCCGAGCAACCAGAGGCCGCCGCCGAGAACGACGGTGTCGACGACGGTGAGTTCGATCAGGCCGACGAAATACTGGCGGGCGGTGTGGTCGAGCTGGGCGATCAGGTCGAGACCGCGTTCGAAGAAGGCGTTGGGGATGGCGCTGACGAGAAAACGCTTGAAATGCCAGCCGTCGCGCAGCATGAAATAAGTGATGAAGGGGGCCAGCAGCACCGACGGCGCCCAGGCGGCGACGCCCATCAGGAAGCCGGGCAGGTGGCGGGCGGCAAAACCTTCGACGAGCAGGTCGATATGATGAGTCATCGCCTGCGCACCACCGATCCGTGCGAACAGGGCGGAGCGCTGTTCCAGGCTGGCCAGGGTGTCGATGATCAGGCGCAGGCCGCCCTCGACGTAGCGCAGCGCATTGTCGGTCCAGTTGCTGTCGCCGGCCGACAGCCAGGCGACCAGCGCGAAACCGGCAACCAGCATGGCCAGCAGCGCCGCCAGGCCGACCAGCAGGGCGGCCAGCGCATGGCTGAAGCCGCGCAGCACGAGCAGCGACTTGAGCGGCGTCAGCAGGTAATACATCATCAGCGCCAGCAGCAGCGGCACGATCAGCCACAAGGCCTTCTGCAGCAGCAGGAGCAGCCCGCAACTGGCGGCGATGATCGCCAGCCAGGCCAGCGGGCCGGGACGATAGTCAGTCATGGCGAGGCGTGCCGCAGCGGTTGCCGCCGTCTTCCAGCATGCCGCGCAGGCGGGCGCCCAATTGGCGGGCGAGCTGCAGGGTCAGCCGGCTGGCGATCCGCGAATGGGCTTCGAGCAGGCGCTCGAAATCGCCGCGGTACAACGCGCTCAAGGTGCTCTCGGTCTGCGCTCTGGCCTGCGCCGAACGCAGCGACTGGTCGAGCAGCGCCATTTCGCCGAAGAAATTGCCGGGGCCGAGGATGGCAACCGGCGTTTCCCAGGCAGTGACGGTGCGGATCGCGATGTTGCCGAGGCGCACGATGTAGAGTGCCTGCCCGTCGTCGCCTTCGTCGAAGACGATTTCGCCGGCCTGGTATTGCCGGGTGTGCAGCATGCTTTCGACGATGCCGAGCTCGTTCTTGGCAAGCCCGGCAAAGAGGATGCTGCGGGCCAGCGGATAAAGATCCGAAGCGGGCGTCTTGCGGCGAATGAATCCGGTCATCGCGGTTCGCAGAAAAGTTTGACGCCGCGGATTATCACACTCTTCGCTCAGCTTGGGTGAGTGCGTCGGAATTACCCGGATTCCCGCAAAACTGGTCGGCCGGGATAATTGCGGATGCGGAAATTTGTTAACTTTTCTTAACTTCTCTCTGTTAGTATTTTTGCCCGCGGGGTAATTCATAAAGCATTGATAATGCACCGATTCCGGGCATGATGATGCGATAATCCAATGGCATGGGGTTGGTATGTCATATAAATTTGCAGTGGCCGGAGTTCTGCTCGCCTGTGCCTTTTCGGCGCAGGCCGGAGATACTTTTCCGATCAGGAAATTTCAGGTCGAGGGGAATTCCCTGTTGTCGGCAGGGGAGCTGGATGGTTTGCTGGCGCCCTATGTCGGGGAGCAGGCGGATTTCGGTCAGATTCAGCGGGCGCTGGAAGCGCTTGAGTTGGCGTACCGGCAGCGGGGGTATGCCGCGGTTCAGGTGCGCGCGCCGGAGCAGGAGCTGACGGCGGGTACGGTCCGTTTCGAGGTGATCGAACCCCTGGTCGGCCAGGTCAGACTGCCGGAAACGCAGACTCACTTCAACGAGGCCAACCTGCGCCGGGCGCTCCCCGGCTTGCGCGAGGGAACGGTACCGAATACCCGGGAAATTTCGCAGCAGGTCGAGTTGAGCAACGAGAATCCGGCCCGCCAGATGGAAGTCATCCTCGGCCTGGGACAGCAGGAGGGTTTCGTCGATGCCCGCGTCAAGGTCGAGGAAAGCAATCCGCTGCGTTTCTTCGGCAGTCTCGACAACACCGGTACCCGGCAGACCGGGCGCACCCGTCTGAGCGTCGGCGTGCAGCATGCCAACCTGTTCAATCTGGATCACGTACTGACGGCAGCCCTGGCGATTTCTCCGGAAAAGGTGCAGCAGGTGGCGGTCGGCTCGGTCAGCTACCGCATCCCGTTCTATGAGCGGAATGGCGTCGTCGATGTGTTCTACGCGAATTCCGACGTCGATGCCGGCAGTACGACGACGACGGCCGGGCCGCTCACCTTCAGTGGGCGGGGCAGCATCTTCGGCTTCCGTTACACCCATATCCTGCCGCGGCGCGGCGAGTTTTCCTCGCGCGTTTCGCTGGCCTGGGATTACCGCGACTACGACAACAATTGTTCGCTCGGCGCCTTTGGCGGGGCCGGTTGCGGTTCGGCCAATACCGATCTCGTCGTCAAGCCGCTGACCCTGACTTACTCGGGGCAGCGCGTCAGTGCCGGCGATGTCCTTGAATACAGCCTAGGCCTGAGTGCCAACCTGCCCGGTGGTCACAACGGTGGCAGTTCGGCGTTTGCCGATGCGCGACCGAGCCCCACCGGTGGCAAGGGAGCGCCAGCCGATTACTTCATCCTGCGCGGCAGCCTTTCCCGCTTGCACGCCTTGCCTGGCGACTGGCAGGTTCGCGGCGCGCTCAATTTCCAGTACAGCGGACAGCCGTTGGTCATCTACGAACAGTTGGGGCTGGCCGGCAGCCAGGCCGTGCGCGGTTTCCTGGAGCGCGAGGTGGCGCGGGACAAGGGGGCTTTCGCCAATCTCGAGTTCTATACGCCCGATCTCTCGGTCAATCCGGACGGACACAACCTGCGCCTGCTGGCTTTTGTCGATGGCGCCTATGGGCGCAACAACCTGCTGGCCGGAGAATCCCAGCCCAGGAAATCGGTCAGCAGTTACGGCGTCGGCATGCGTCTGGTGCTGGGCAAGAACCTGAGCGCCCGGTTTGACGTGGCGCGCGTCATCAAGGGCGCCGAGGCTCGCGATTCCGGCGACATGCGCGGCCATTTCAGCCTGATGGCATCGTTCTGAGGAGATGACGATCATGACACGCAGTTTCAGGTTCAATCTGCTGGCGCTGGCGATCGCTTCCTGCTTCGGTGCCGCCCACGCCAACCCGACCGGGGGCCAGGTGGTTTCCGGGCAGGCAACGATGGTCAATAGCGGCAACGTGCTGACAGTGACCAATTCGGCCAACGCGATCATCAACTGGCAGACCTTTTCGATCGGTCGCAACGAGACGACCCGCTTCGTCCAGCCATCGGCGAGCAGCGCCGTACTCAACCGGGTGCTCGGCAACAATCCTTCCGAGCTGCTCGGCCAGTTGCAGTCGAACGGCCGGGTGTTCCTGATCAATCCGGCCGGCATCCTGGTCGGCAGGGATGCGGTGATCGATGTTGCCGGGCTGGTGGCGTCGACGCTGAATCTGAGCGACAGCAACTTCCTCGCCGGCAAACTGAAGTTCCGCCGGACGCCAGGCGCGGCGGCCCTGAACAACGCCGGTACGATCCGGACGGTCGATGGCGGGCAGGTGTATCTGGTCGCCCCGAAGGTCAGCAACAGCGGCAGCATCGCCGCGGCGGGTGGGGCGATCGTGCTGGCGGCCGGCGAGCGGGTCGAAATCGGCGATACCGCCTTGCCCGGCCTCAAGGTCGAAGTCGTCGGCGCAGGCGAGGCGAGCAATGTCGGCGAGCTGCTGGCGGCTTCCGGCAAGGTGGGCATCGTCGGCGCCTTGGTCCGCAACAGCGGCAAGGTCAACGTCTCGGCGGTCGAGCGTGAAGGCGGGCGCATCTTCCTGCGCGCCGCCCGCAAGGCGACGGTCGATGGCGGCGAGTTGCTGGCTACCGGCACGCGCGGCGGCCGGATCAGCGTCGAGGGCGAGGAGGTGGATGTCGCCGCCGGTCTGCTCGACGCTTCCGGCAAGCAGGCAGGCGGCCAGGTGCTGGTCGGCGGCGGTTATCAGGGAGGCAATTCCGAAGTCAGGAATGCCACCCGGACGCGCTTTGCCAGCGCCGCCGAAATCCGCGCCAACGCCACCGAAAATGGCAATGGCGGCGAGGTCGTCGTCTGGTCGGACGGCACCACGCTGGCCGCCGGGCGGATTTCCGCGCGGGGCGGCACGCAGGGCGGTGATGGTGGCCTGGTCGAGGTTTCCGGCAAGTCGCGACTGGCTTTCCTGGCCAAGGTGGATACCCGCGCTCCGGCCGGCAAGACCGGTACGCTGCTGCTCGATCCGAGCGACGTCACCATCGCCAGCCGCGGCGACCGGGCGGTACTGGCGGTCGATGGTCAGTTCGATGCAGCCTATGCCGTCGCCGGTGCCAGCGAAAGTGCTGCCTACACGCTGTACTGGGAGGACCTCGTTAGCCAGTTGGGGCAGAACAACGTGGTCGTCGAGACCGGTTCCGGAGCCAGCGGCGCCGGCAACATCGATGTCGTCGATGGTCAGACTTTCAACAGCGGCAACCAGCTCAGCCTGCTGGCCGAGAATAACCTTACCGTGCGTACCGGCGCCAACGTCGTGAATACGGGGAACGGCGGTTTTCAGTTCGTTGCCGGCTGGAATCCGGATTCGGGAACCACCGCCCCTCTCGCCAACAACGCAGCGACTACCGGCACGATGTTGATCAACGGCAGTCTGCAGACGCAAGGCCAGATCAACCTGACGTCGAAGGGTGACACGACGCTCAACGGTTTGGTGAAATCGACCGCCGGGCCGGTGGTGCTGACGGTTGGCGGCAATCTGGCGATCAATCTGCCGGCTGGTGCGCCTGAGCAGTACGTCGACGACGACTATTTCGAATATCGCTTTCCGAGCGGCTACCAGTTCAGCTTTTACGGTACCAGCTACAACAAAGCTTGTATTTCCAGCAATGGGGTGATTTCTTTCGGCGAGACCGAGTTGCAGTTGCCGTCAGGGGAGATAGTTAATGTTCCCAACGGCGTGAGCGCGTATTCGGACTCGACCAGCGCCTTGGGTGCGCTGAAGGTGCCGGTGATTGCCGCCGCCTGGAACGACTGGGAAATCAATGCGTCCCAGGGCGAATCAATCCAGATCACCCGCCCCAGTGGTAACGAGCTTGCCGTCAAGTGGGATGTTGGCCGCTTTTCCCGTACCGGCAACAAGGCGGTGTTCGAAACCGTGCTCAATCGCCAGAACGGCAATATCACCTTCAACTACGGAGCAACCAGCACCGAAAGCAACGCTGCCGTCCACCCGAGCTTCGCCGGCGACGTCACCATCGGTCTCGCCCGTGGCGACGGCACGACGCAGATATCCGGACTGATGGGGCTGCAAGGTTTCTCGATGCACAACCTGAAATCGACGACCTTTCGGCCGGGTGCCAACGGTTATACGGAAACCATCGCCAATAGTGGCGGTCAGCTTGCCGGCAAGGGTGCGGTCATTTATTCGTCGGATATTGGCTTTGCTTTCCGGAATACGAACATCTCGTCCTACACCACGCTGCAGGCCGCAACTCAGCTCGTCCTCAATGTCGGCGGGCGGATCAGCGGTTTCGGCGGCATCAGCGCGCCGTCGCTGGCCATCGATGCCGGGCAGGGGGTGGCGCTGGACAGCGCTTACAACCAGGTCGGGCTGCTGACGGCGAATGTTCGTAGCGGCGGTCTCTCCTTCCAGAACCACAATTTCTCGGCGCCGGGCGATTTCGAGTTCCGCTCGGCCGATGTCGCTGGCGACGTGGCGGTCGAGAACTTCGGCGCCACCGTCATCGGCACCGCGGCACCCGGTATCCGGGCCAGCGGCAACATCAGCGTGGCAGCCAATAGTCCGCTGACGGTCGGCACCTTCGGCGTGACCAGTACCGGCACTGGCAATATTTCGCTGGCGGCAAACAACAACGGTGCGCTGACCCTGACCGGGCCGGTTCGCACCGGCGGCACGATCAACCTGTTCGGCGGTTCGGTGACCGGTGCCGACGTTTTTGCGCCGGGCGCCTGCATCAATGGCCAGTCTTGCCAGACCGGGCCGGATCCGGCAGCAGTCAGCCAGGCCCAGGCCCAGCAAAATACCCTGGTCAGCACGATCGGCAGCGGCGCTCCGGCGCTGCCGCCGGCAGTCGGGGGGAGCACTGCGTTCGGTAGTTTCGTGCCGGGCAGCTATTTCAACCCGATGCCGGGGCTGCAGCCCGGGCTGACCCTGCCGGGCGGCACGATAGGCGGTGGCAGCAACGAATTTGGCGGCACCCTCGTCAATACTGGCGATTTCCTTTTCCTGGATGATAACTATGGTCAGAACGCTTTTGCTGCACGGCGCGTTTCGCAGTGCAATTAAGGTACTGTTCGCGCTCTGTCTGGCTGGTGCCGCCCAGTGGGCGGCGGCATCGGAACTCGCGGCGCATGTGACGCATCTGGCCGGCACCCTGGTGCTGAAGCCGGTGCAGGGCAATACGCGTTTGCTGGCGGTTCGCTCGGAAGTTCATGAAGGCGATACCCTGCAGACGGAGGATCGTTCCTACGCGCGCATCAAGTTCGTCGACGGCGGGGAAATGGTGATCAAACCGAACACGACGGTGATGATCGAGCGTTACCGCTACAAGGCGAACAGCCCGGCCGAGGATTCGTCGGCGGTTGCGCTGATCAAGGGCGGCCTGCGCTCGGTCAGCGGTCTGCTCGGCAAGCGCAGTCCGGAGAAGGTCATCCTGAAGACCAAGGTGGCAACCATCGGCATTCGGGGTACGCACTACGGCGTGCTTGATTGTGCCGAGGAAGACGGCCGCAACAGTTGTGCCGACATTCGTACGGCCGACGGCTCGACGCCGCCGCCGGGGGTTCATGTTGACGTTGCCGAAGGTCGCATCCGGGTGACTAACACGGCGGGCGAACAGGAGTTCGAAGCCGGTCAGTTCGGTTACGTGCGTGACGCGGTGAGTGCGCCGGAAGCGGTTCCTGCCGAGCGTGGGGTGCGCGTGTCGATGCCGGACAGCATCTGTCGCAACAACACCTCCGGCAATACGCTCGGCACCTCGCGCAATACCGCGGCCTGCTCGATGTGACGCTGTGCGTCGGGAGGCGCTTGCCCGTTCGGGGCGGGCGCCTCCTTTCGTTCAGTCCTGTTGTTCTGGCGTCAGGAAGAGTTCGGCGTAGCGCTTGTGCACCTGCTGGCGCACGAAGCTGTCGAAGATATCCGGGTCGATGTGGCCGCGCTGCTTGAACTTCTCCAGGATGGACAGCGCTTCGCTGACTTTCATCGGTGTCTTGTAGGGGCGATCGGAAGCGGTGAGCGCTTCGAAAATGTCGGCGATGGCTAGGATGCGTGCCTGGACGCTGAGTTCGCCTGCCCGCACGCCGCGCGGATAGCCCTGGCCGTCCATCCGCTCGTGGTGATTGCCGGCGATTTCCGGAACGTTCGTCAGGTGCTTGGGCCAGGGAAGTTCTTCCAGCATGTTGATGGTGGCGACGATGTGATCGTTGATGATCTGCCGCTCCGGTGCCGTCAGGGTGCCGGCGATGATGGTCAGGTTGACGATCTCGTCTTCATCGAGGAAGGGGTGGCTGACGCCGTCGGCACTGGACCAGCGGTACTTTTGGGCGATTTCCTTGATCCGCGCGACGTCGCTGTCGCTCATCCGTTCGCTGCCCAGGTTGGAGCGCTGCAGCAGGGCTTGGTCTTCGGCCATTTCAGCCAATTGCCGCGCGTGCTCCGCTTCCGCCGCGACCGCGTCGGCACCGCCGGCGATCGCCTCCAGCATGCGAATCCTGGCGTCCCGTCGGACGACCTCGAAGCGCGCATCGATCAGCGCGATGCGATCGAAGATGGTTTCCAGTTTGCGCGATTTGTCGATCACGTGCACCGGCGTGGTGATCTTGCCGCAATCGTGCATCAGCGCCGCGATGCGCAGTTCGTGCTGTTCGGCATCGTTGAGCGTCCAGCCAGCGAGCGGGCCTTCGGTGTCGGCGCAGACGGCCTCGGCGATCAGCATGGTCAGTTCGGGAACCCTGACGCAGTGGCTGTTGGTGAATGCCGATTTCTTGGCGATCGCCGTGTTGATCATGCGGATGGTCGCTTCGAACAGCGATTCCATCTGGTGCATCAATTGTCGGTTCGAGAGCGCGACCGCCGCTTGCGACGCCAGAGACTCGACCAGGCGTTGGTCGGTGTCGCGGAAAACCGTGGTCTTGCCAGTCTCGGGGTCGATGGCGTTGATCAACTGGAGAACGCCGATCAGTTCGTTCTCGTGGTTCTTCATCGGCACCGTCAGGAAGGAGCGCGACCGGTAACCCATGCGCGCATCGAAAGCCCGCGGGCCGGTGAAATCGAAATCCTTGACCTGGTAGGCATCGGCGATATTGACGGTGCTGGCGCTGAGCGCGGCGTAGGCGGCGACGATGGCGTCGTTGTTCGAGCCATCGGCGCGATACAGCGGCAGGTCGGCAAAGATGCCGCGCGCCGGGAGGGGCGCACTGCCGCCATAGGCCAGATCGAGCGAATCGGTGCGGACGATTTCGTAGCGCAGGCTGCGGCCATCTTCGGAGAGCAGGTAAAGCGTCCCACCATCGGCATTGGTGATGCATTTTGCTGCCTGGACGATTTTCTCCAGCAGTTTCGGCAGATGTTTTTCGCTGCTCAGGGAAATACCTACGTCATATAGGAGTTCGAGTCGGCGACGGGATTTTTCAAGGTCGTTCATGGCATTCTCCGCGCGGTATATTCCAATCTCCTCGCAAGTCTTGTCGTTATTGTTTTCCATTGATGGATTTCACTGGTTTATCACAGGTTTTGTTTCGCCATTTGATAAAACAACCATATTGAATATATGAGCGTGTCGCGCTATGTGCTGAATCACATTTTTCGTCAATGATTTGCAAGAGGTTATTGCTGGCTGAAGATGTATTTTGCATATCACTGATTTCGCTGATTTCTTAAAATAATCAAGATCGTTTCGGACGCTGTCATCGCCAACTCCGGCGACGTCGATTCCGGGTTCAGTGTATCGCGAACCGGCTCGTGTTAGTGTATCCCCCTGCAATGCTTGCGCAATACCGCAAGCCAAGCCATTTTTTGTGGAAAGCCTGATATTTCGATGAAACGATTGCTGCCCCGGTTGATATTCGGAATAGTCTGCACATTCTGGATTCTTGGGCACGTCGTCCAGTCCTGGCACATTCCCCTGGTCGCGCTTTTCGACCATTATTTCTACGATGTCCGTGTCCGGGCCTTCATGCCTGATACCCAGGACGAGCGGATCGTCATCGTCGATATCGACGAGAAAAGCCTGGGAGAACTCGGGCGCTGGCCGTGGAAGCGCAGTGTCCTTTCCGAACTGGTGCGCCGTCTGGCCGATGATTACGCGGCATCGGTGATCGGCTTCGATATCGTTTTTGCCGAGCCGGACGATAGTTCCGGCCTGCCTGTCCTCGATGCCATGGCACACGGTCCGCTGCGTGGCAATGCCGAGTATCAGCGCGTACTTGCCGGGCAGCGGGCGGGGCTCGACTACGACCGGATGTTCGCCGAGTCGTTGCGCGAACGTCCGGTCGTTCTCGGCTTCTATTTTTCGAACCAGGCGGGGGCTTCACCCGGTAGCAGTCTGCCGGCGCCGCTGGCGATGGAAGGGCTGCCGCCGCCCGGCCAATTCCCCGTCTGGCCGGGATTTGGCGGCAATCTGGCAGCCTTTCAGGAGGCCGCGGCAAGCGGCGGGCATTTCAACCCGCTGATGGACAGCGACGGGATTACCCGGCGCGTTCCCCTGTTGGGGGCTTACGCAGGGTCTTTCCAGCCGACGCTGGCGCTGGCGATGAGCCTGATGTTGGCCGAGGGTGAAAAAGTCAGGCTCTTCGCCCCGGAAGCCAGTGCTGCAGTCGAGTGGGTCGATATCCTGGGAAAGCAGCAGATCCTGCGTATTCCGGTCGATGCCGATGGCGCGGCGCTGGTGCCGTATCGCGGGCAGGAGGGGAGTTTTCCCTATGTTTCGGCGGCGGATGTGATTGCCGGACGGGCCGATCCCGCGCTGCTTTTCGGAAAGATCGTCCTGGTCGGCACAACGGCGCCCGGGCTCAAGGATTTGCGGGCGACGCCGGTCGGCGGCAGCTATCCCGGCGTCGAGATCCATGCCAACCTGCTGGCCGGGGTGCTCGACGGCACCGTCAAGGAAAGGCCGGCCTATACGCTGGTCGTCGAGGCCTTGCTACTGATCGTCGCCGGCGGCGGTCTGGCCGTCCTGCTGCCGTTCCTGACCCCGTTGCGGGGGACTTTGCTGACCCTGGGCGTGCTCGGCGCGCTGCTGCTTGCCAATCTCGTCCTGTGGCAGAACGGCGTGGTCATGCCTTTCGCTTCGGTGGCGCTGGTCATCCTTTTCACCTACGGTTTCAATGCCGCCTGGGGGTATTTCTGGGAGTCGCGGACGAAACGGCAGCTCACCGAGCGGTTCGGCCAGTATGTTCCCCCCGAACTGGTCGTCGAAATGGCGCGCAACCCCGAGGGGTACAGCATGGCCGGGCGCAACGCGGAAATGACGGTGCTGTTTTCCGATGTGCGCAATTTCACCAACATTTCGGAGGGTCTCGACCCGCAGGAGCTGGCCGCGCTGATGAACGAATACCTCGGGGCGATGACCGAGGTGATCCGGCGCCATCGGGGCACCCTCGACAAGTACATCGGCGACGCGATCATGGCCTTCTGGGGCGCCCCGCTTGCCGATCCGCAGCATGCCCGGCACGCGGTGCTCGTCGCACTCGAAATGCAGCAGGCAGTCAAGGCGCTGGCCGCCCCTTTCCAGGCGCGCGGCTGGCCGGTACTGAAGATCGGCATCGGCATCAACAGCGGCACGATGACGGTCGGCGACATGGGCTCGCCGGTCCGTCAGTCCTATACGGTGATGGGCGATGCGGTCAATCTTGGGGCGCGCCTCGAGGGCATCACCAAGGAGTACGGGGTCGGCATCGCGGTCGGCGAGCAGACGCGCGCCTTGTGTCCCGAGATCGTTTTCCGGGAGCTCGACAAGGTGCGGGTCAAGGGTAAGGCGACCGCGGTTTCGATCTACGAACCCTGGTGCCTGGCCAGCGAAATCGGCGACGACCTGCGCGCTGAGCTCGCATCCTGGCAGGCAGCGCTCGACGCCTATCGCCGGCAGCAATGGGGGGAGGCGGACCGCTTGCTCGAGGGCCTTCGGCAGCGGAAACCGGACGAAATGTTGTATCGCCTGTACCGCGAACGCATCGCGCACCTGATGCTGGAGCCGCCGGTCGATGGCCAATGGGACGGCGTGACCAACTTCAAAACCAAGTAATCCAGCAAAAACTTGCATGGACAGTGGGCCAAGGGATGCTGCGACGCAACATGGGGTGGTAGAATCACGCCTTTGATTTTTCTGATTATTCCTATATCCATGTCCGCACGCCCCATCCGCAACATCGCCATCATCGCTCACGTTGACCATGGCAAGACCACGCTGGTCGACCAGCTTCTCCGCCAATCCGGTACTTTTGCCGCCCACCAGCAACTGGTCGAGTGCGTGATGGACTCGAACGATCTGGAAAAGGAACGCGGCATCACCATCCTGTCGAAGAACACCGCCGTCGAATACGAAGGCATCCACATCAACATCGTCGATACCCCGGGTCACGCGGACTTCGGCGGTGAAGTCGAGCGCGTGCTCGGCATGGTCGATGGCGTGGTGCTGCTGGTCGACGCCGCCGAAGGCCCGATGCCGCAGACCCGTTTCGTGACCAAGAAGGCGCTGGCCCAGGGCCTGCGTCCGATCGTGCTGGTCAACAAGGTCGACCGCGACGGCGCCGATCCGGACAACGCCGTCAACCTGACCTTCGACCTGTTCGACAAGCTCGGCGCCACCGATGAGCAGCTCGATTTTCCCATCGTCTACGCTTCCGGCCTGAACGGCTGGTCGGCGCTCGAACTCGACCAGCCGCGCGAAAACATGAAGCCGCTGTTCGACACCATTCTGCGCCACGTGCCGGCGCCGGACGCCGATGTCAATGCGCCGCTGCAACTGCAGATTTCCGCACTCGATTACTCCTCCTACGTCGGTCGCATCGGCGTCGGCAAGATCATCCGCGGCCGCGTCAAGACCGGCCAGAACGTCATGGTCATGTTCGGTACCGAGGAAGAGGCTGCCGAGCATGAGCGCACCCCGATTAAGGCCAAGATCGGTCAGGTTCTTGGCTACAAGGGACTGAACAAGATCGAACTGGAAGAAGGCCTGGCTGGCGACATCGTTCAGATCACCGGTATTGAAGATCTCGTGCTGGGTTGTACCGTGACCGATCCGGAGAACCCGGAATCCCTGCCGCTGCTGAAGATCGACGAGCCGACGCTGTCGATGCAGTTCATGGTCAACACCAGCCCGCTCGCCGGTACCGAAGGCAAGTTCGTCACCAGCCGCCAGATCCGCGACCGCCTGCACAAGGAACTGCTGACCAACATGGCGCTGCGCGTGCATGACACGCCGAACGGCGACGTCTTCGACGTCGCCGGCCGCGGCGAACTGCACCTCGGTATCCTGCTCGAAAACATGCGTCGCGAAGGCTACGAACTGGCCGTCGGTCGTCCGCGCGTGGTCAAGAAGATCATCGACGGCGTCGAGTGCGAGCCGTACGAACAACTCACTGTCGACGTCGAGGAAGATACCCAGGGTGGCGTCATGGAAAGCCTTGGCATGCGCAAGGGCGAGCTGCTCGACATGGTGCCGGACGGTCGCGGGCGTGTCCGTATCGAATACCGCATTCCGGCCCGTGGCTTGATCGGCTTCCAGGGTGAATTCATGAACCTGACCCGCGGCAACGGCCTGATGAGCCACGTTTTCGACGACTACGCGCCGATCAAGGAAGGCAACGTCGCCGAGCGCCGCAACGGCGTGTTGATCTCGCAGGACAACGGCGAAGCCGTCGCCTACGCGCTGTGGAAGCTGCAGGACCGCGGCCGCATGTTCGTCAGCCCGGGTGAGAAGCTGTACGAAGGCATGATCATCGGCATCCACAGCCGCGAGAACGATCTGGTCGTCAACCCGATCAAGGGCAAGCAACTGACCAACGTCCGCGCCTCCGGTACCGACGAAGCCGTGCGCCTGGTGCCGCCGGTGCAGCTCAGCCTGGAAGCGGCGGTGGAATTCATCGCCGAGGACGAGTTGGTTGAACTGACGCCGAAGTCGATCCGACTGCGCAAGCGTTACCTGACCGAAATCGAGCGCAAGCGGTCGTTGCGCGGCCTGTAAAGGCAAGACCCATGTCGTTCTGCCAACCCTGCCGGGCGTTGGTCAGTCGTCATCCAAAGGCGGCCCGGTGGGCCGCCTTTGTCATTGGTCTGTCGATTTTCTTTACCCTGCTGGGTTTGGTCAGCGAACCGGTCAACGGGATCGGCTTCTGCAAGATCTACCCCTGAAGCACCTCAGCCGCCGGTCATCGACATGAAGCGAATGACTTTCGGGTTTTGCATCTGCTCGGCGAATTCGTGACCGAAGGGTTTGATTCCCATGCTGTCGACGATGGCTTGGCGTAATGACGAGTCATCGTCCGGGGTGTCGCGCAGCGTCGGCAGCAGGTTGAGCGCGTCATTCTGGCCGAGGCAGGGATAAAGCTCCCCCTTGGCGGTGACCCGTACGCGATTACAGCTATCACAGAAATTGTGGCTGTGCGGAGAAATGAAGCCGACACGGGTCTCGCTTCCGCCAACGCGCCAGTAGCGCGCCGGCCCGCCGCTGTTTTCGCTGCTGGGAATGATGGTGAAATGCTCGCCGAGACGCGCCCGGGTCTCTTCAGACGAGATGTAGGTCTGGCTACGGCCATCGATTTCCCCGAGCGGCATTTCTTCGATGAATGAAATGTCGAGTCCGTTATCGACGGCAAAGCGGACGAGATCGACGAACTCGTCATCGTTGATGCCGCGCATCATCACGGTATTCAGTTTGGTTCGCCGGAATCCGGCTGTGCCGGCTGCGGCAATGCCGCGCAGAACCTTGTCCAGATCGCCGATCCGGGTGATTTTCCGGAAACGTTCCCGGTTCAGGCTGTCGAGGCTGATGTTGAGGCGCTTGATCCCTGCCGACTTGAGCGCATCGGCATAGCCCGCAAGTTGCGAGCCATTGGTCGTCATCACCAGGTTGTCGAGTCCCGGCAGCGCCCCGAGCCGCTCAATCAGCCACATCACGTTCTTGCGTACCAGTGGTTCGCCGCCGGTCAAACGCAGTTTGCTGACGCCCAGTCCGACAAACGCCTCGGCAACCCGTAGCGCTTCTTCCAGTGACATGACCTCGCTGCGCGGCAGGAAGGTCATTTCTTCGGCCATGCAGTACGTGCAGCGAAAATCGCAGCGATCGGTGATCGACAGGCGAAGATAGCTTACATGCCGGCCGTAGCGATCGATCAGGGTGCCTGGCGGATGTTGGACGGTGGGGGTGTCGGATTCCATGCCGCGATTATCATTGCCTCAACGGGGGTCGGCAAGCGGTAATGCGACCGCCAAAAGCGGAAAAACCCCGGCCATATCCAAGGCTTATGCTATCATCGTGGCCGTTGTCCGGACTACAAACCGGCCAACAAAAAGCCCAGCAAAATTGCTGGGCTTTTCGATGTAGCTTTTGGCTCCCCGACCTGGGCTCGAACCAGGGACCTACGGATTAACAGTCCGGCGCTCTACCGACTGAGCTATCGGGGAAGTGAAGCGCGCATTATAGGAGTCGAAGCATGATGGGTCAAGTCGCCGAGGTCGTTTCTGGATTGAAAGCATGGTCATGAATGTCGGACAGGTCTACGCAAAAACCCCGATTGGAGATGAAGCCGTCCGGCAAAGTACGCGCGTCGTCCAGCGTAATTTGCGGATGGTATTGGTGCAGGTGGATGGCAAGCTGACGGTCGCCGAGCTTTCCGACAAGATCGGCAATGCTCGCCTGGTCGAAAATGCGATCCGCGAACTGGAGAGCGGCGGCTACATCGTTCCCCTGGAAGGCGCCGCCGCCGCCTGGGAAAAGCCGGTGGAGCCCGCGCGCCGCGAACAGGTTTCGGCCATCTCCCAGTTTTCCACCTTTGGCACCAGCAAGAGCCCGGCGGCCAAGGATATGCCGAGCCGCGCCAGCCAGTTCTCGACTTTCGGCAAGCCGGTACTCCCCGCGCCGCAGCAATCCGACCCGCCAAATGAAGATCCGTCGCCGGCGCGCGACCCGGAGAGCGCGCCCCGTTCTGCCGTTCCGGTGTCCCGCTGGTTGTTCGGCTTGCTGGCCATTCTCTTCTTCGCTATCTTGCTGGCGCTTGTCTATCCCTACGATCGACATCGGGAAGACATCGCCAAGGTCGCCGCCGAGGTACTCAAGCAACCGGTCAGCATCGGCAAGGTTTCCCTGCAGTTGTTGCCCAGGCCGCAACTGCTCCTCAGTGGCCTGGAAATCGGCGAAGGCCGGATTGCCAGCGTGTCGATCGACCAGCCTTGGCAATTCCTCTTCGGCGATGCCCGGCAAATCGAGCGATTGACGGCAAGCGGTGCGGACTTGCCGCTGGCGCCGCTGCTCGCATCGCCGTTGCTGCAGCAAACGGGCTTGCCCGGGCTGCGTCAGTTGGTGCTCGAAAACCTCGCCGTCAAAGCGGGGAGTGGTCTGGTGTTTTCTTCGCTGAATGGTCGTCTCGATTTTTCTCAGGGAAGTTTCGACGCCGGGGTGCTGGAAAATCCGGAACGCACTCTGCTGCTCAAGCTGACGCCGACGGCGGGTGGGCTTGCTTTGGCCATCGAAGGGCGTGCCTGGCCTTTGCCGGGGCTGAAGGGCGAATTCTCGGCCATGCAGGCCAAGGGTTTGTTGAGCGCCGATCGCCTGCAGGTGCGTGATATCGACACGAACTTCCTGGGGGGGCTGCTGCGTGGACAATGGGAGTTGTCCTGGGGTAACGGCCTGGGCATGACGGGAAGCGGACAACTGGAGCGAATCGATCTGGCGCTGGTTACCTCGAGTCTGCTGCCGATGGCCCGTTTGGAAGGCGAGCTTTCCGGCGAACTGTCAGTCAGCGGCCGGGCTGATTCGTGGTCTGCGCTTTGGCAATCGGCGACCGCGCAATTGAAATTCAAGGCCCAGCGCGGCACGCTCCATGGCCTGGATATCGGAGAGGCAGGGCGACGCGGCGCTGGCGCCACGGTACGCTCGGGGACGACCCGTTTCGATAGCCTGGAGGCAAATCTGCTGGTCGATCCAAAGAATATCCTGTTCCGGGATATTCGGCTGGAGGCCGGCGCGATTTCCGCCATCGGTCAGGTCGCGGCAGAACGCAATGGCAGCGTGGATGGGCGTCTGGTCATGGCCGCACAAACTTCCGCGGCAACGGTCAGGGTGCCGCTGGTCCTTTCCGGGCAGTTGCCGGAGCTGACGCTGACTGCCGGACGATAAATTGAGTTGAAACGAAAAACCCCTTCAAGAGAAGGGGGCTTTCGGGAGAGTGGCGGGATGTCTTCCCGCCTTTTTTGTGGCTCAGCGTGTGACGGCAGCGATTGCCTTGGCAACGTAGTCGATATTCTTGCTGTTTAGCGCCGCCAGACAGATACGGCCAGTCAACACGGCATAAATACCGAATTCTTCCTTCAGGCGCTCGACCTGGGCGGCGGTGAGGCCGGTGTAGGAGAACATGCCACGCTGCTGGGCGACGAAGGAAAAGTCCTGGGCACAGCCGGTTGCCTTGATCGCCTCAACCAGGCCGGAACGCATGGCGCGGATGCGGTCGCGCATGCCGGCCAGTTCGCCTTCCCACTGAGCGCGCAGTTCGCCGGAAGCGAGCACCGCGGCAACCAGCGCACCGCCGTGAGTCGGCGGGTTGGAGTAGTTGGTGCGGATGACGCGCTTGACCTGCGACATGACGCGGGCCGACTCTTCCTTGCTGGCGGTGACCACCGACAGGGCGCCGACACGCTCGCCGTAGAGCGAGAAGTTCTTGGAGAACGAACTGGAGGCGAAAAACTGCAGACCGGAGGCCGAGAAGGCGCGGATCGCCACGGCGTCGGCGTCGATGCCGTCGGCAAAGCCCTGATAGGCCATGTCGAGGAAGGGCACCAGGCCGCGTTCCTGGCAGATGCCGACGACTTCGGCCCACTGGGCGTCGCTCATGTCGGCGCCGGTCGGGTTGTGGCAGCAGGCGTGCAGCAGGACGACCGAGCCCGGGGCCATCTTGTTCAGGTCGGCCTTCATGCCGCCGAAGTTCACACCGCGGGTGGCGGCGTCGTAGTAGGCGTAGTCCTCGACGACGAAGCCGGCGGCCTCGAACAGCGCGCGGTGGTTTTCCCAGGACGGGTTGCTGATGTAGACCTTGGCGTCCGGGTTCAGGCGCTTCAGGTAGTCGGCGCCGATCTTCAGGGCGCCGGTACCACCGATGGCTTGGGCGGTGATGACGCGGCCGGCGGCGAGCAGGTCGGAGTCCTTGCCGAAGAGCAGGTTCTGGACGGCGGTGTTGTAGGCGGCCGGGCCTTCGATCGGCTGGTAGCCGCGCGGCGGGGCTGCCTTCAGACGGACCTCTTCGGCAGCCTTGACGGCGGCCAGCAGGGGAATCTTGCCGTTGTCGTCGAAGTACACGCCAACGCCAAGGTTGACCTTGGTGTCACGCGCATCGGCGTTGAATGCTTCGTTAAGACCGAGGATCGGGTCGCGCGGGGCCATTTCCACCGCAGCGAAGATCGAAGAGGACATCAGCGACTCCGTGGAATAATAGAAGGATGAAACAACAATAACGCGCGATGCCAGCATCGCGACGACAAGCGCAGAATTTTATCATGAGCGAATCCAACAGCAGCACGCCCGTCGTCTGTTTCGACGGCAGTCCCTACCGTTTGCACCAGCCGTTTCCGCCGGCCGGCGACCAGCCCGAGGCGATCCGCCTGCTCGCCGAGGGGATCGAGGATGGCCTGTCCTTCCAGACTCTGCTCGGCGTCACCGGTTCGGGTAAGACCTACACGATGGCCAACGTCATCGCCCGCACCGGCCGTCCGGCGCTGGTCCTGGCGCCGAACAAGACGCTGGCGGCGCAGTTGTACTCGGAGTTCAAGGAGTTTTTTCCGGAAAACGCCGTCGAGTACTTCGTCTCCTACTACGACTACTACCAGCCGGAAGCCTACGTGCCGTCGCGCGACCTGTTCATCGAAAAGGACAGTTCGATCAACGACCACATCGAGCAGATGCGCCTCTCCGCGACGAAGAGCCTGATTGAGCGGCGCGACGTGGTGATCGTCGCCACCGTGTCGTGCATCTACGGCATCGGCGACCGCGACGAGTACCACAACATGATCCTGACCATGCGCGTTGGCGACCGCATGGACCAGCGCGATATCGTCAAGCGCCTGACCGACATGCAGTACGAGCGCAACGAGATGGACTTCCACCGCGGCACCTTCCGCGTGCGTGGCGATCTCATCGACATCTTCCCCGCCGAACACGCCGAGCACGCGATCCGCGTCTCGCTGTTCGACGACGAGATCGAGAACCTGCAGTTCTTCGACCCGCTGACCGGCCAGCTTTTCCACAAGGCCTTGCGCTTCACCGTCTTCCCGGCGTCGCACTACGTGACGCCGCGCGCCACGGTAGTGCGGGCGATCCAGGCAATCAAGGCGGAGCTGCGCGAGCGCATCGAGTTCTTCAACCAGCACCAGAAGCTGGTCGAGGCGCAGCGGATCGAGCAGCGTACCCGCTTCGACATCGAGATGCTCGACCAGATCGGCTTCTGCAAGGGCATCGAAAACTACTCGCGGCATTTTTCCGGGCGCCAGGCCGGCGAGGCGCCGCCGACCCTGATCGACTACCTGGCCCGCGACGCGATCATGTTCATCGACGAATCGCACGTCACCATCGGCCAGGTCGGCGGCATGTACAAGGGCGACCGCTCGCGCAAGGAAAATCTGGTCGATTACGGCTTCCGTCTGCCCTCGGCGCTCGACAACCGACCGCTGCAGTTCGACGAGTTCGAGGCGCACATGCGCCAGACCGTTTTTGTCTCGGCGACGCCCGCCGACTACGAGAACCAGCACGCTGGTCAGGTCGTCGAGCAGGTGGCGAGGCCGACCGGACTGATCGATCCGAAGGTGCTGGTGCGCCCGGCGACGACGCAGGTTGATGACCTTCTGGGTGAAATCAACAAGCGGGTCGCCGTCGCCGAGCGGGTGCTGGTGACGACGTTGACCAAACGCATGGCCGAGGACCTGACCGATTTCCTGGCCGACAACGGAATCAAGGTGCGTTATCTGCACTCCGACATCGATACCGTCGAACGCGTCGAAATCATCCGCGACCTGCGTCTCGGCGAATTCGACGTGCTGGTCGGCATCAACCTGCTGCGCGAGGGGCTGGATATTCCGGAAGTCTCGCTGGTCGCCATCCTCGATGCCGACAAGGAGGGCTTCCTGCGTTCCGAACGCTCGCTGATCCAGACCATTGGCCGCGCCGCGCGTCATATTCATGGCACAGCCATCCTTTACGCTGATAGGATTACGCAATCCATGCAGAAAGCCATCGCCGAGACGGAACGGCGGCGGGAAAAGCAGATCGCGTTCAATGAGCAGCACGGCATTGTGCCGCGCGGGGTGTCCAAGAAGATCAAGGACATCATCGATGGCGTGTACGACGCAGAATCGGCACAGACCGAGCTCAAGGCGGCGCAACAGCGTGCGGTCTACGAAGCCATGGATGAAAAAACCGTCGCCAGGGAGATCAAGCGACTCGAGAAGCAGATGCTCGATTGCGCGAAAAACCTGGAATTCGAAAAAGCGGCGGCTGCACGAGACGAACTGTTCCGGCTCAAAGAGCAGGTGTTCGGCGCTGTGCAGCACGACCCCGGTGGAGAAAACAGAAAATGAACTTACGCGTGCTGCTCGTCTGCATGGGCAACATCTGCCGTTCGCCGACTGCCGAGGCGGTGTTGCGGCACTACATCCGGAACAATCGCTTGGGCGACAAGGTCGAGGTCGATTCAGCGGGAACGCATGGTTACCACGTCGGCGAGGCGCCAGACGCCAGGACGCAGCGGGCGGCGCTGGCGCGCGGGTATGACCTGTCGCAATTGCGGGCGCGCAAGGTGGCGCGCCAGGATCTTGATTACTTCGACCTGATCCTGGCCATGGACAAGACCAATCTCGACAACCTGCAACGGATGGCTGCGCCGGAGCAGCTAGGCAAGATCGGCCTGTTCATGGCTTACGCGCGGAATTTCGACGATGACGAGGTGCCGGATCCCTATTACGGCCTGGGCTACGGTTTTGACCTGGTTCTGGACATGGTCGAGGATGCGGCTCAGGGAATCGTCAACGAGCTGATAAGCAAGCTCCACTGAGCAGCAAGAATTGAAAAGGGCGTCCGAGGACGCCCTTTCTCACAGTAACCGGCTGTTGTCAGTCCGGCTTCTGGGTTTCGACCATGACCAGGGTTTCAGCCTGGGGGGCTTCGATCGGCTTCGGCTTGCGCTGGCGACCCAGCTTGACCGGCGCCTCGGTGGGAGCCACCGTGATCGTCGATGTGGTCTGGACCATGATCAGGCCGCTTTCGGAAAGCGCGGCGTCGAGATCGACGGCTGCCGGCGTTTCGCTTGCCGGTACGGCGACAGGCGCCGGCGTGGCAATAGGCTCGATTTCAGGTTCGGCAACGACTTCCGGGGCAGCGATGACCGCGGGGGCGGCAACTACCGGCTCCGGTTCGGCAGTTTCAGCCACGGGTTCGGCGACGACCGTCTCGACAACTCTCTCGGCGACGGGTTCCTGAGCTGCCGGCGCAATTTCCTCGGCAACCGCCGGGGAAGCAACGGCTACCTCAATGGCTTCCGGTGCAACGACGGCGGCTGCCGGAATCAGGACTTCGACCGGTGCCGTTGCCGCATTGTCGGCACCAGGATCGATTGCCGCAACCTCTGCCGTTTCGTTGGCCGGATTCAGGCCGGTTTCCTGATTTTCCTGCTCGTTGCGGCGTTCGCCCCGACCACGGCCACCACGCCGGCCGCGCCGACGGTTGCCGGCCTGCTCATCGGTAGGCGAGGCAACTGGCGGCATGTTGTCTTCACCAGTCTCGCTGGGCACAAGCTGCTCGATGACGGGCTTCGGCTCGTTTTGCGGACGCTCACGCTTTTCCTTGCGCGGGCGACGTTCCTGGCGCGGTTCGTTGGTGTTGGCAGCGGTTGCCGCCTCTTCACGGGCAGGGCGCTCGGCACGTTCCGGACGGCTGGGGCGATCGCCTTCGTCGCGGCGGTTATTGCGGTTGTTGCCACGACGGCCATCGCTGCGTTCGCGGCGATTTTCGGCGTTGCCCCGGCTTTCGCGGGGTTTGCGTGCCGGCTCGCTCGGCGCCACGGGGGCCGGGGCGGCCGGGGGGGCCGCGAAAAGCGACTTGATCCAGCCGAACAAGCCGCCCGTTGCCGGAGCCGGTGCGGCGGCGGGCGCCGGCGCTTCGGGCTTCTCAGCGATGACCGGGGCCGGCTGTTCCGGGGAGATTCCCTTGATCGCCGCTTCCTGACGGGGCTTGGCGCTTTCAGCCTGGGCGCCGGTTTTTTCCGCTTCGTCCGCCGGCATGTCGACCATCTTGTAGGACGGTTCGCGCAGGTCGTCGTTGTTCAGGTCGTCGTGACGCAGACGGGTGATGGAGTGGGCCGGCGTTTCCAGATGGATGTTCGGGATCAGCAGGATGGTGACCTTGTGGCGCAGTTCGATCGCCTGGATGTCGGTCCGCTTTTCGTTGAGCAGGAAGGTGGCGACATCGACCGGAACCTGGACATGGACGGCGCCGGTGTTTTCCTTCATTGCCTCCTCTTCGAGGATGCGCAGGATGTGCAGTGCGGCCGATTCGGTCAACCGGATGTGGCCGGTGCCGGTGCAGCGCGGGCAGGGGATGTAGCTGGTTTCGGCAAGCGCCGGACGCAGGCGCTGGCGCGACAGTTCCATCAGGCCGAAGCGGCTGATCTTGCCCATCTGAACGCGGGCGCGGTCGAAACGCAAGGCGTCGCGCAGGCGGGTTTCGACTTCGCGCTGGGCCTTGCTGTTCTCCATGTCGATGAAGTCGATGACGATCAGGCCACCCAGGTCACGCAGACGCAACTGGCGAGCCAGTTCGTCGGCGGCTTCGAGGTTGGTCTTGAGCGCGGTTTCCTCGATGTCGGCACCCTTGGTGGCGCGACCGGAGTTGACGTTGACGGCGACCAGGGCTTCGGTATGGTCGATGACGATGGCGCCGCCGGACGGCAGGTTGACCTGGCGGGCGAAGGCGGTCTCGATCTGGTGTTCGATCTGGAAGCGCGAGAAGAGCGGCACGTCGTCGCTGTAACGCTTGACGCGATTGACGTTGCCCGGCATCACGGTGCCCATGAAGGCACGCGCCTGCTCGTAGACTTCGTCGGTATCGATGAGGATTTCACCGATGTCCGGCTGGAAGTAGTCGCGGATGGCGCGGATGACCAGCGAGCCTTCAAGATAGATCAGGAAGGCACCGGATTGCTGCTGGGCGGCGCCTTCGATGGCGCTCCACAGCTGCAGCAGGTAGTTCAAGTCCCACTGCAGCTCTTCGGCCTGGCGACCGATGGCGGCAGTACGGGCGATCAGGCTCATGCCTTGCGGCACTTCGAGCTGATCCATGATCTCGCGCAGTTCGGCACGTTCGTCGCCGTCAACGCGTCGGGAAACACCACCGCCGCGCGGGTTGTTCGGCATCAGCACGAGATAGCGACCGGCCAGCGAGATGTAGGTGGTCAGCGCGGCACCCTTGTTGCCGCGCTCGTCCTTGTCGACCTGGACGATCAGTTCCTGGCCTTCCTTGAGGGCCTCGTTGATCTTGGCCTTGTTGGCCTCGACACCCGGCTGGAAATAGGCGCGGGAAACTTCCTTGAACGGCAGGAAACCGTGGCGGTCGGCACCGTAATCGACGAAGCAGGCTTCGAGCGAGGGTTCGATGCGAGTGATGACGCCCTTGTAAATGTTGCTTTTGCGTTGTTCCTTGGCGGCGGATTCAATGTCGAGATCAATCAGTTTCTGACCATCGACAATGGCGACACGGAGTTCTTCCGCCTGTGTCGCATTGAAGAGCATGCGTTTCATTGTTTTCGGGCTCCAGCGCGCCTTCGGCACACCGCAGCGAAACGCCCATGCAGGCAGCGACAGGTTCAGTTATCGGGTTGCGTCATGAAGTGGAGGCAATGGCGATGATGAATGTGCTGATCGTTGGATATCGCGAGTCTTTTTATCAAATGCGCGATCTGGAATTCCTGCCACGGGCGATCCGTGCGTGCTTAAGGCGAGCTAATCCATTAACATCACTACTTTTGGTGAGTGAACTTAACCAGGCGTTTTACGCGAATTTGTCCCGGGCAAGTGGCACGGGAGAGACTTCGTGGCCTGCCGCACGGCAGTCGCGCAAAAGGCGCGAGGCGGGCGGTCTGACGGTTCGACATCCCTTGCAAACAGAGACGTAAAACGCAGGCAGTATATTAGAAAATGAATGGCGCAGGTAACAATTCGGTCACCCATGTCGTGATCGGCGAAGAGGCTGCCGGGCAGCGCCTGGACAACTATCTGGTCCGGCACTGCAAGGGGGTTCCGAAGAGCCATCTGTACCGCATCCTGCGCAGCGGCGAGGTCCGCATCAACAAGGGAAGAGTCGATGCGACCTATCGCCTGCAGGTCGGCGATACTTTGCGCTTGCCGCCAATGCGGGTCGCCGAACGACCGGTGGATGAAATCGACGAAATCGCCAAGACGCGTGTCGAACTTCCGGTGATCTACGAAGACGAGGCGTTGCTGGTCATCGATAAGCCCGAGGGAATCGCCGTGCACGGCGGCAGTGGCGTCAGCTTCGGCGTCATCGAGGCCTTGCGCCGGCAACGGCCGCTGGCCAAGTTCCTCGAACTGGCGCACCGGCTCGACCGGGAGACCTCGGGTGTCCTGCTGGTCGGCAAGAAACGCCTGGCATTGACCGTGCTGCATGACATGTTCCGCGAACATGGGGCCGGCGCCGACAAGCGCTACCTGGTATTGGTCCGCGGTCGCTGGATGAATACGACCCAGAACGTCAAGGCGCCCTTGCTCAAATACCTGACCGAAAGCGGTGAGCGCCGGGTGTCGGTGGCCGCCGAGGGCAAGGCGTCGCACACCGTGTTCCGCCTGCTGGCGCGCTGGCCGGAGGCGAGTCTGCTCGAGGCACAATTGAAGACCGGGCGCACGCACCAGATTCGCGTCCATCTCGCGCATCTCGGCTTTCCCATCCTCGGTGACGAGAAATACGGCGACTTCAATCTCAACAAGAGGCTGCGCCCGGCCGGGC
The DNA here is from genome assembly GCF_055901855.1 of Azonexus sp. MM2026_4. NCBI lineage: Bacteria > Pseudomonadati > Pseudomonadota > Betaproteobacteria > Rhodocyclales > Azonexaceae > Azonexus > Azonexus sp. MM2026_4. The sequence goes on from NZ_CM148380.1 coordinate 612,208, forward strand.
TGAAACGCATGGCCCTGCACGCCTGGCGCATGGTCTTCCGGCATCCGCTCAGTGCGGCGCCGCTGACCTGTGTGGCACCGCTGCCGGATGGGATCCGCAACTACATCGGCGCGCTCGATGCGGCGGCGCCACGGGAGTTCGCCGCTGACAACCTGCAACAGATCCTGGAGCAACGATGAAATACGAACTCGTGGTTTTCGACTGGGACGGCACCTTGCTCGATTCGGCAGCGGCCATCGTCCGAGCCATCCAGTGCGCTTGCCGGGATCTCGACCTGCCGGTGCCGGACGATGCCCGGGCTCGGCACGTGATCGGCCTCGGGCTGGCCGACGCGATGCGGCATGCGGTGCCGGATCTGGCGCCGGAAAACTACCAGGCGATGGTAGATCGCTACCGCCACCATTACCTCTCCGGCGATCACGAATTAAGTCTGTTCGCTGGCGTGCCGGAACTGCTGGCCCGTCTGCAGGGTGCTGGACACGTTCTTGCCGTGGCTACCGGCAAGAGCCGGGTTGGCCTGGAACGGGCGCTCGACCATTCCGGCTTGCGGCCCTACTTTTCTGCCTCGCGCTGCGCCGATGAATGCCATTCCAAACCGCATCCGCAGATGCTCGAGGAGCTGATGCAGGAATTCGGTGTTTTACCGACGGCAACCGTGATGATCGGCGACACCTCGCACGACCTGCTGATGGCGCGCAATGCCGGCGTCGATGCGCTGGCCGTTACCTACGGCGCGCACCCGCACGAGCATTTGCTGGAGCACGCGCCGCGCGCCTGCCTGCACGACGTTGCGGAACTCGACGCATGGCTGCGGGCCAACGCCTGATCTGTGCCAGCGGCGCGCTGGCGGATAGCGGCAAGGGCGTGCGCTTTGTCGTCGAGCACAACGGTCGGCAGCGACCGGCTTTCGCGATCCGTTATCGCGGCAGGGTCTATGCCTATGTCAACGAATGCGGGCATGTACCGGCCGAACTCGACTGGCAGCCGGGCGAGTTCTTCGATCATTCCAAGTTATACTTGATCTGTGCCATTCATGGCGCGCTGTATGCACCGGATAGCGGTCGCTGCCTCGGCGGTCGCTGCGAGGGCAGGGGGCTGCAATCCCTGCCGGTGTTCGAGTCCGAGGGTGACGTCTTTTTAATGCTGGAAAACTTCGATGGATAATCTCCAACGCCCGGACAACGATCCCGGCTGGGAGCGCAAGACCCTGGAAAAACTCGCGTTCGCAACACTCGACGAGCAAAAGGCGAGGCGACGCTGGGGTATCTTCTTCAAATTGCTCGGTTTCGGTTACCTGACCTTCATCCTGATCGCGCTGGTCGAATGGGATAGCGCCAAGGTGGCCGACAAGCATGTGGCGATGGTGGACCTGCAAGGTGTCATTGCCGCCAATTCCGAAGCCAATGCGGAAACCCTGATTTCGGCACTGAAGGCGGCGTTCGACGCGCCGAACTCGCAGGCGGTCGTATTGCGCATCAACAGCCCCGGCGGTAGTCCGGTGCAGGCTGGCATGGTCAATGACGAGATTCGTCGGCAGCGCGCCAAGTATCCGGACAAGCCGCTCTACGCGGTGGTCGAGGATGTCTGCGCTTCCGGCGGCTATTACGTTGCCGCCGCCGCTGATCGCATCTACGTGAACAAGGCCAGCGTTGTCGGTTCGATCGGGGTATTGATGGACGGTTTCGGTTTCACCGGGACGATGGAGAAGCTCGGTGTCGAGCGTCGCCTGCTGACTGCAGGCGAGAACAAGGGCTTTCTCGACCCCTTCTCGCCGCAAGCCGACGAGCACAAGGTGCACGCCAGAAGCCTGCTGGCGAACATCCACGAACAGTTCATCAGCGTTGTCCGTGAAGGGCGCGGCAAGCGCCTCAAGGAAACCCCGGAAATGTTCTCCGGCCTGATGTGGACTGGCGAGCAGAGCATCCGCCTGGGCTTGGCCGACGACTTCGGCACGGTCAACAGCGTCGCCCGTGACGTGGTCAAGGTCGAGGAAGTGCTCGATTACACGATCAAGGAAAACATCGCCGAACGTTTTGCCAAGAAGCTTGGTGCCGGCGCGGTCAATAGCTTCTGGCGCGGTTTTTCGAGCAGCCTGCCGGCGCCGTCGCTGTACTGATCAGGCCAACAGCAGGAAGACCGTCGGACGCCGCTCGATTTCGGGCGGCGTTTGTTTTTTCCACTCGGCGATCGTTCGTGTGCGGATGGATTCGCCGGGCAGGCTGAGGTCAGTGGCGACGCACAGGCGGGTGTTACCCTGGCAGGTCTGCAGGATGGCGTCGAACATGGCACGGTTGCGGTAGGGCGTTTCGATGAACAGTTGCGTCTGCCGATGCTTGCGCGATTCAGCCTCGAGTTCGCGCAGCGCCTTGGTGCGCTCGGTCTCTTTGGCTGGCAGGTAGCCCTGGAAGGCGAAGCGCTGACCGTTGAGTCCGGAGGCCATCAGTGCCAGCAGCAGGGATGACGGGCCGATCAAGGGAGCGACCCGGATGTTCTCGCGTTGTGCCAGCGCCACCAGGTCGGCGCCCGGGTCGGCCACCGCCGGGCAGCCGGCTTCGGAGAGCAACCCGACATCCTGGCCGGCACGCAAGGGGGTCAGCAGGCGCTCGAGTTCGGCCGGGCGAGTGTGTTCGTTGAGTTCGGCGAGCTGCAGTTCCTGCAGTGGCAGGTCGGTACCGGCGGCCTTCAGGAAGGCGCGCGCGCTCTTCGCCTGTTCGACGACGAAGTGGCGCAAGGGACGCAAGGTCGCCAGTACGGCGGGGTGCAGGACGTCCTGCGGCGCATTCGGACCAAGCGGCACCGGGATCAGGTAGAGGGTGCCGGTCATCAGAGGATCGCCACGCCTTCATCGCGCAACATGTCGCACAGCGCAATCAGCGGCAGACCGACCAGTGCGTTCGGGTCGTCGCCCTGCAGGCCGGCGAGCAGGGCGATCCCCAGCCCCTCGGATTTGGCTGAGCCGGCGCAGTTGTAGGCGGGCTCGCGGCGCAGGTAATTCTCGATTTCCTGGTCGGTGAGCTGGCGAAAGCTCACCAGTGTCGGCACGCCGCGCATCTGGCTGCGGCCGCTGCGGCTGTTGTAGAGGCACAGGCCAGTGAAAAAATTGACTGTCTTGCCGGAAAGTTCGCGCAATTGAGTGACGGCACGCGCATGGTCGCCCGGTTTTCCGTGGATTTTGCCGTCGACGGTGGCGACCTGGTCGCTGCCGATGATCAGGGCGTCCGGATAGGCGTCGGCGACAGCCCTGGCCTTCGCTTCGGCGAGGCGCAAGGCAAGAGCTTCCGGCGTTTCGCCGGGAAGCGGGCTTTCGTCGGTGAGTGGATTGGCAACGACAAAGGGTAGGCCGAGACGGCCGAGCAATTCGCGGCGATATGGCGATGTTGAAGCGAGAACTAGGGTTGGCATCGTGAAAGTTTTTGTTTGACAAGGTGTTGCAGCGACTTCTTGAGGCAACACTTTGTTTTGACTTGGTGAGCCAAAAATAATATCATCCGCCGTTTAAGTCGCAACAGATTTAGATTGAAAAGGATCAACGACGCTTTTGCCTTTGCCCGGGATGCGCGCGTTCTCGAAGGAACGCAGGCGGTTGTCGGATTGGGGCGCTTGCATGACCTGCTCGCCGAAGTGTCGGGTGAGGTTGTCTGGCGCCTGGAAGGTTTCAAGGGCGATCACGGCGAGCCGCTGCTGCGTCTGACGGTTGGCGGAAACATTCCGCTGGCGTGTCAGCGTTGTCTGGAAGCCATCCCTTTCGAACTGGAGGTCGATAGTCTGCTGGAACTCGTTCCGGCTGATGCCGACCTGTCGCAAGACGATCTGGAAGACGACAGCCGGGATTTCCTCCCGGTGGAGAAGGAACTGGATGTGCTGGAGCTGGTCGAGGACGAAATTCTTTTGTCCTTGCCGGTTGCACCACGACATGAAAAATGTGGCCTGCCTGGTGCGGCCGGTGCTGGCGAGCGGGTCAATCCCTTCGCAGCGCTGTCCGGGCTTAAAGGCAAGCCGAACTGATTTTTTTGGAGTAAAGAAATGGCCGTTCAACAGAACAAGAAGTCCCCGTCCAAGCGTGGCATGCATCGCGCTCACGATTTCCTGACCACCCCGCCGATCGCCGTCGAGCCGACGACCGGTGAGACGCACCTGCGTCACCACATCTCCCCGACCGGTTTCTACCGCGGCAAGAAGGTCCTCAAGGGCAAGGGCGAGTAATCGTCAAGTAAGGGGCAGGCGCCTCCTTCGGGAGTGCCTGCCTTTTCTTTTGCCATGACAACCCGCATCGCCATCGATTGCATGGGGGGTGACCACGGGCCGTCGGTGACGGTCCCTGCGGCCATCCGTTTTCTCGCTGAGCATCCGGCGGCAAATCTTCTCCTGGTCGGCCAGGAAGAAGTCTTGCGCCCATTGCTCGGTGCCGCCGCTGATGATTCCCGTCTGCGCGTCGTGCACGCCTCCGAAGTCGTCGGCATGGACGAATCGCCGGCGCTCGCCCTGCGCAACAAGAAGGACTCGTCGATGCGCGTGGCGATCAACCTCGTCAAGTCCGGCGAGGCTGACGCCTGCGTTTCGGCCGGTAACACCGGTGCGCTGATGGCGATTTCGCGTTTCGTGCTGAAGATGCTGCCGGGCATTGACCGGCCGGCCATTTGCGCGCCGCTGCCGACGCTCAATGGCCACACGCACATGCTCGACCTCGGCGCCAACGTCGATTGCGGCCCCGAACATCTGCTGCAGTTCGGCATCATGGGCGCCATGCTGGTGGCCGCGATGGAGCACAAGGAGCGGCCGACGGTGGGTATCCTCAACATCGGCGAAGAGGAAATCAAGGGCAACGAAGTGGTCAAGGCGGCTGCCGAGCTGCTGCGCAACTCTGGTCTGAACTTCATCGGCAATGTCGAGGGCGATGGCATCTACAAGGGCGAGGCGGACGTCATCGTCTGCGACGGCTTCGTCGGCAACGTCGCCCTGAAGACCTCCGAAGGGCTGGCCCAGATGCTGGCGTCGTCGCTGCGTGGCGAGTTCAAGCGCAACTGGCTGACCAAGATCGCCGCCCTGATCGCCATTTCGGTACTCAACAATTTCAAGAAACGTTTCGACCACCGCCGTTACAACGGCGCGATCCTGCTTGGCCTGAAGGGTATTTCGGTGAAGAGCCACGGCTCCGCCGATACGCTGTCGTTCGGAAACGCCATCGCCCGCGCTTTCGATGCCGCCGAGAACAGGGTGCTGGAGCGCATCAGCGAACGGCTGGCGCAAACGAACGCGGACCGCATGGTCGCAGTGGAGAATGCCTGAGCATGTACGCACGAGTCATCGGCACCGGCAGCTACCTGCCGGGCAATCCCGTCAGCAATACCGACCTGGCAGCGCGCGGCATTGACACCAGCGACGAATGGATCGCCACCCGTACCGGCATCCGCAGCCGCCATCTGGCGGAAGCGGGGACGACGGCAAGCCAGCTCGGCCTGATCGCTGCCCGGCGGGCACTGGAGATGGCCGGTGTTGCCGCGGAAGAAATCGATTTGATCATCGTCGCAACGTCAACGCCGGACTTCATCTTTCCCAGCACTGCCTGCATCATCCAGGGGCAGCTCGGCAACAAGGGGGCCGCCGCCTTCGATGTTCAGGCGGTTTGCGCCGGCTTCACGTATGCGCTGGGCGTGGCCGAGAAATTCATCGCTTCCGGCAGCCATCGCAAGGCGCTGGTGATCGGCGCCGAGGTTTTTTCCCGCATTCTCGACTGGAATGATCGCGGCACCTGTGTGTTGTTCGGCGACGGCGCCGGCGCCGTGGTACTCGAAGCTTCGGATAGCCCCGGCGTCATGGCGACCGCGTTGCATGCCGACGGCAGCCAGTTCGCCATCCTCAACGTTCCCGGCCAGATCTGCGGCGGGCAGGTGACCGGCGACCCCTTCCTGCGCATGGATGGCCAGGCGGTCTTCAAATTTGCCGTCAAGGTGCTGGCCGAAGTGGCGGAAGAGGTTTGCGCCAAGGCAGCCATCGCCACCACCGCGATCGACTGGCTGGTGCCGCACCAGGCCAATATCCGCATCATCGAGGCGACCGGCAGGAAGCTCGGCATCGACCGCGAGCGGGTCGTCGTCACTGTCGATCGGCACGGCAACACCTCGGCGGCATCGGTACCGCTGGCGCTCGACGAGGCGGTCCGCGACGGCCGCATCCAGCGCGGGCAGAAAGTCCTGGTCGAAGGTGTCGGCGGCGGTTTCACCTGGGGCGCCGCCCTGATCGAATTCTGATAACAGGAGACAAGCAATGTCTTTTGCTTTCGTATTTCCCGGCCAGGGCTCGCAGAGCGTTGGCATGATGGCGGCCTACGGCGACGCCGGCGTGGTCCGTGCCACCTTTGACGAGGCCTCGGCCGCCCTGGGCGACGACCTGTGGACGATGGTTGCCGACGGCCCTGCCGAGTTGTTGGCACAGACCGTGAATACCCAGCCGGTCATGCTCACCGCCGGCATCGCCGCCTGGCGTCTGTGGCTGGAGAAGGGCGGTCGCCGCCCGGCCGTACTCGCGGGTCATAGCCTGGGCGAATATTCGGCGCTGGTTGCCGCCGGCGTCATCGATTTCAAGGACGCGGTGCCGCTGGTCCGCCTGCGTGCCGCGGCGATGCAGGAAGCGGTACCGCTCGGTACCGGTGCCATGGCCGCCGTACTCGGCCTCGATAACGCCGGCATCGCCGCGGCTTGCGACGAGGCGGCACAGGGCGAGATCGTCGAGCCGGTCAATTTCAACGCCAATGGCCAGACCGTGATCGCCGGCCACAAGGCGGCGGTGGAGCGGGCGATGGCCGCCTGTAAAGCGCGTGGCGCCAAGCTGGCGAAGGCACTGCCGGTCTCGGCACCGTTCCACTCGTCGCTGATCCGCCCGGCAGCGGACAAGCTGGCGGCCCGTCTGGCCGAGCTGAACCTGAAGAAGCCGTCGATTCCCGTGATCAACAACGTCAACGTCGAGATCGAGAACGATCCGCTGCGCATTCGCGATGCGCTGGTCCGCCAGGCCTACAACCCGGTGCGCTGGGTCGAGACCGTGCAGAAGATGGCGGCGATGGGAATCACCACGGTGGCCGAGTGCGGCCCCGGCAAGGTGCTGGCCGGCCTGGCCAAGCGCTGCGCCGATGGCGTCGCCGGTGTCGCTCTGGCCGATCTCGCCTCGCTCGAAGCCAGCCTCTCTCTGGAGTAAGAACAGATGCTGAACGACAAGATTGCTCTGGTCACCGGCGCCACCCGCGGCATCGGCCGTGCCATCGCGCTGGAGCTCGGCCGCCAGGGGGCGACCGTGATCGGTACCGCGACCAGCGAGGCCGGTGCCGGCCAGATTTCCGCCTATCTCGGCGAAGCCGGCATCGCCGGGCGCGGGGTGGCCCTCAACGTCACCGACCGCGCCGCCAGCGATGCCTTGCTCGCCGACCTGGCCAAGGAATTCGGCGCCATCACCGTCCTCGTCAACAACGCCGGCATCACCCGCGACAATCTGGCGATGCGCATGGGCGACGATGAATGGGATGCCGTCATCGATACCAACCTGAAAGCGGTTTTCCGGCTGTCGCGTGCGCTGATGCGCGGCATGATGAAGGCGCGTTTCGGCCGTATCGTCAATATTTCCTCGGTCGTCGGTCACTCCGGCAATCCGGGGCAAGCCAACTACTGCGCAGCCAAGGCCGGGGTTGCCGGGTTGACCCGCTCGCTCGCCCGCGAACTGGGCAGTCGTAACATCACGGTCAATTGCGTCGCGCCCGGCTTCATCGCCACCGACATGACGCATGCCTTGACCGAAGAACAGAAGGCGGCCATGCTGGCGTCGATTCCACTGGGTCGGGCCGGCACGCCGGAGGATGTTGCCGGTGCCGTCGGCTTCCTGGTCTCGCCGGCCGGCGCTTATGTGACCGGTACCACGGTGCATGTCAACGGTGGCATGTTCATGGATTGATTCCCCGAATCCGGGGCTTTTGGTAGAATCTCAACGTTTTTTTTCGTACCCCGAGGGGGAAGGAGTTTTTCGAATGGATAACATCGTAGAGCGCGTCAAGAAGATCGTCGCCGAACAACTGGGTGTGAACGAAGCGGACATCAAGAACGAGTCCTCCTTCGTCGACGATCTGGGCGCGGATTCGCTGGACACCGTCGAGCTGGTCATGGCGCTGGAAGAGGAATTCGAGTGCGAAATTCCGGACGACCAGGCCGAGAAGATCACGACCGTCCAGCAGGCTGTCGATTACATCCTCGCCAACAAGCAGTAAGCCAATTCCGGTTTGACCCCGACAAGGCCGGCCCGCTAGGCCGGCCTTGTTACTTTTGCTTTCGGAGTGCACATCTTGGCACGTCGCAGAGTCGTCATTACCGGCCTGGGTCTGATTTCCCCGGTCGGCAACAGCGTCGAAGAAGGCTGGCAGAACATCATCGCCGGCCGTACCGGTATCGCGCCGATCACTCGATTCGATACCTCCACCTTCCCGGTCCAGTTTGCCGGTGAGGTCAGGAATTTCGACATCACCCAGTACATTTCCGCCAAGGATGCCCGGCGCATGGATACTTTCATCCATTACGGGCTGGCCGCCGGCATCCAGGCGGTACGCGATGCCGGACTGGACCAGGAAGGCGTCGCCGATCTCGAACGGGTCGGTGTCGCCATCGGTTCCGGCATCGGCGGCCTGCCGCTGATCGAGGCCACCAAGGATGAGTACAATGCTGCCGGGGTGCGCAAGGTATCGCCGTTCTTCGTTCCCGGTTCGATCATCAACATGATCTCCGGCAACCTGTCGATCGAATTCGGCTTCAAGGGGCCGAACCTGTCGATCGTCACCGCCTGCACCACCGGCACCCATTCGATCGGCGAAGCCGCGCGCATCATCGAGTACGGCGATGCCGACGTGATGGTTGCCGGCGGTGCCGAATCGACCGTCTCGCCGCTCGGCCTCGGTGGTTTCTGTGCCGCCCGTGCGCTGTCCACCCGCAACGACGACCCGGCAACCGCCAGCCGTCCGTGGGACAAGGATCGCGACGGCTTCGTGCTGGGCGAGGGCGCCGGCGTTCTGGTGCTCGAGGAATACGAACACGCCAAGGCCCGTGGCGCGAAGATCTACGCCGAAGTGGCCGGTTACGGCATGAGTGCCGACGCCTACCACATCACCGCCCCGAACATGGACGGTCCGCGTCGCTCGATGGTCAACGCGCTGAAGAATGCCGGTGTGACGCCGGCCGACGTTCAGTACGTCAATGCCCATGGCACCTCGACGCCGCTCGGCGACAAGAACGAATGCGAGGCGATCAAGGCGGCCTTCGGCGATGCCGCAAAATCGATCGTCGTCAATTCGACCAAGTCGATGACCGGCCACCTGCTCGGTGGCGCGGGGGGCATTGAGTCCTTGTTCACGGTGTTGGCGATCCATCACCAGATCTCGCCGCCGACGATCAATATCTTCAATCAGGATCCGGAGTGCGATCTGGATTTCTGCGCCAATGCAGCCCGCCCGATGCAGATCGATATCGCGCTGAAGAACAACTTCGGCTTCGGCGGTACCAACGGTTCGCTGGTCTTCAAGCGCCTCTGAGGCGCTGGTCGCCAGGGAGTTTGACGGTGCAGTTGCCGATCATCATCGGGCTGCACCGTTCTTCATTTTCGCAGGGCCTTTTTCTGGTCGTCGCCCTGGCTGCGCTCGTGGCTGTGGCGCTATTGCCGCTGAGCCGTTTCTGGCTGTCGGTCGGCATTCTGCTGCTGCTACCGATGCAGGTGATCGTCTGGTTCAGGCTGAGGGCCTTGCCAGGCCAGTTGCGCCTTGAGCGCGATGGCGGGATTTCCCTGCGCGAGGCGGAAAATGCCGAGTTCCGGCCAGCTGTCTGTCTGCCCGGCGCCACGGTTCATCCCGTCTTGTGCGTGTTTCGGCTGCGCGAGTCCGGCAGCGGGAAAACGCATGTCGTACTGGTCACCGCGGATAGTGCCTCGGCTGACGAATTCCGCCGCCTGCGGGTCTTTCTGCGCTGGCGCGCGGTCTTTAGTTGCTCTCCCAGCGCGACGGAGTGAGCACCGTGTTATGCACCCGCTTGTCCATTTCCGGGAAGTCTCGCGAATAGTGCAGGCCCCGGCTTTCCTTGCGGTGCATTGCACAGCGGATGATCAACTCGGCCGTCAACACCAGGTTGCGCAGCTCGATCAGGTCGTGGCTGACGCGGAAATGCGAGTAGAACTCGTGGATTTCCTGCTTCAGCAAGCGGACCCGGTGTTCGGCACGTTGCAGGCGCTTGGTGGTGCGGACGATGCCGACGTAATCCCACATGAAGCGGCGCAACTCGTCCCAGTTGTGCGAGATGACGACTTCCTCGTCGGCGTCAATGACCCGGCTTTCGTCCCATTGCGGCAGAGCTGGCAGTTCGCGGGGCGTTTGCGCCAGCATGTCGGTAACCGCGGCCTCTGAAAAGACCAGGCATTCGAGCAGCGAGTTCGAGGCCAGCCGGTTGGCGCCGTGCAGGCCGGTGCACGAGGCTTCGCCGGCAACGTAAAGCCCTTCGACGTCGGTGCGGCCGTTGAGGTCGCAGACGATGCCGCCACAGGTGTAATGGGCTGCCGGGACGACCGGGATCGGTTCGCGCGTGATGTCGATGCCCAGCTCCAGGCAGCGCGCGTGAATGTTCGGGAAGTGCTCGCGGATGAAGTCTTCGCCCTTGTGCGAAATGTCGAGATAGACGCAGTCAAGGCCGCGTTTCTTCATTTCGAAGTCGATGGCGCGGGCAACGATGTCGCGCGGCGCCAGTTCGCAGCGCTCGTCGTGCTCCGGCATGAAGCGGGTGCCGTCCGGCAGCTTGAGCAGGCCGCCTTCGCCGCGCACTGCCTCGGAAATCAGGAAGGATTTGGCGTTGGGGTGGTAGAGGCAGGTCGGATGGAACTGGATGAATTCCATGTTGGCGACCCGGCAGCCGGCACGCCAGGCCATCGCGATGCCGTCACCGGTTGAACGTGTCGGGATTGGTCGTGAACAGATAGACCTTGCCGGCGCCGCCAGTGGCGATCAGCGTGTTGCGGGCGCCCACGGTGAGGACTTCGCCGCTCAGGTTATCGAGGACGTAGGCGCCGTAGCACCGGTTCTCGCCGTTGCCGATCTTGCTGCCGGTGATCAGGTCGACCGCGATGTGATCCTCGAGCACCGTGATGTTTGGATTGCTGCGCACCTTTTCCGTCAGCGTCTGCTGCACTGCGGCGCCGGTCGCATCGGCGACGTGGATGACGCGGCGGGCGCTGTGTCCGCCTTCGCGGGTCAGGTGGTAGCCGGACTGATCCTTGGTGAAGGGGACGCCTTGCTCGATCAGCCAGTCGATGGCGTGGCGACCGTTCTCGACCACAAAGCGGGTGGCCTTCTCGTCGTTGAGCCAGGCACCGGCGACGAAGGTGTCGCGGATGTGCGCTTCGATCGAGTCCTGGTTGTCGAGCACCGCAGCGATGCCGCCCTGCGCCCAGCCGGAAGCGGAGTCCTCGAGCTTGCGCTTGCTGATCAGCGCGACCCGACAGTGTCCGGCGAGCCGCAGCGCGGCGGATTGGCCGGCCAAGCCGCTGCCGATGATGAGCACATCAAAGTTGAGCACGGTGGTATTCGGGAAAATGGTCCGGCGCGCAATATAGCATGCAGGAAACGCTTCATGCAGTTACAGAAAATCACACGCGGTCGGAGATTGGGTTTACGGCGCTGCGTTATACTGCGCTCCGACAAGAATACTTCCCAGGGAAATACGGCCATGAGCGAGCGCGAGGTCGATCAGTTGCTGGTCGAACGGGCGCAAGGCGGCGACCAGACTGCCTTCGACCAATTGGTGAGCAAGTACCAGCGCAAGCTGGGGCGCTTGTTGTCGCGCTTCATCCGCGATCCGGCCGAAGTCGAGGACGTGGCGCAGGAAGCCTTCATCAAGGCCTACCGAGCGCTGCCGTCGTTCCGCGGCGACAGCGCTTTCTACACCTGGCTGTACCGGATCGGCATCAATACGGCCAAGAATTACCTGGTTTCCCAGGGGCGGCGGGCGCCGACCAGCACCGAATTCGACGCCGACGAAGCCGAAGGCTTCGAGGATGCTGCGCTGCTGCGCGACATCAATACGCCGGAAAGCCTGCTGATGTCGAAACAGATTGGCGAAACGGTGAACGCGGCGATGGATGCCCTGCCCGAGGAGCTGCGGACGGCGATCGTCCTGCGCGAAATCGAGGGGCGTTCCTACGAGGAAATCGCCGGTCTGATGGATTGCCCGATCGGCACGGTACGCTCGCGGATCTTTCGCGCCCGCGAGGCCGTTGCCGCCAAGTTGCGCCCCTTGCTGGACATCGCGCCGGACCGGCGCTGGTGACGATGGTCGCGGAAGAGAACATCGCCCACGCCATCGTCCGCTCGCTCGATGTGGACATGGTCGACGTCGAAATTGAACAGGGATGCGGCCGCTGCCATGAGGAAGGTGGCTGCGGCGGCCAGAACCTGACCCAGATGTTTGCCGCGGGACCACGTCATTACCGCCTGCGGAATACCGTCGGCGCCGTTGTCGGCGATCGCGTGGCAATCGCCATTGCCCCGGGCGGCGTGCGGCGCAGCGCCAATTTTGCCTATGGCGTGCCGCTCGCCGCGCTGTTCGCCGGTGCGCTGGCCGGCGGACAGTTGGCGGGCGACGGCGGTGCGATGCTGGGCGCTGCTGGCGGGCTGCTGCTGGCCTTCCTGTTTCTCGCCCGGCGAGCGCCCGGCGCTGGGGAAGTATCGGCGCCGTACATCGTTTCCCGCCTGCCGGCCAAGCAGGAGAACTGCGGTCGATGAAGCGCTTTGTCGCCTTGCTGGCGTGTTGCCTGATGGTCGGTTCTGTCCAGGCGCAAAACCGGTCGTTGCCGGATTTCGCCGATCTTGCGGAAAAACAGGGCGCGGCAGTCGTCAATATCAGCACCCTGCAGGCGCCCCGCGCACGCTCGTCAACCTCGCCATTTCCGCTCGACGAAAGCGATCCCGCTTTCGAGTTCTTCCGGCGCTTCTTCCCGAAAGTTCCCGGCGCCGGGGCGGTGCCACGCGAATTCGAGAACCGCTCGCTCGGCTCCGGGTTCATCATCGGCGGCGACGGCTATATTCTGACCAACGCGCACGTCATCGAGGGGGCCGACGAGGTTGTCGTCCGCCTTACCGACAAGCGCGAATTCAAGGCCCGCACCGTTGGCGCCGACAAGCGCAGCGATGTCGCCTTGATCAAGATCGAGGCCAATGCTTTGCCGGTGGTGCGGCTGGGCAATCCTGAGAAGCTGCGGGTGGGCGAATGGGTGGTGGCGATCGGTTCGCCCTTCGGATTCGACAACTCGGTGACGGCCGGGATCGTTTCCGCCAAGGGGCGCGCCTTGCCGCAGGAAAACTACGTTCCCTTCATCCAGACCGACGTGGCGATCAATCCCGGCAATTCCGGCGGTCCGCTGTTCAACATGGCGGGTGAGGTGATCGGCATCAACTCGCAGATCTACAGTCGCAGCGGTGGCTACATGGGGGTTTCCTTCGCCATTCCGATCGATGTGGCGATGGAGATCCAGCAGCAATTGCGGGCCACCGGCAAGGTCAACCGCGGGCGTCTCGGCGTGGTGATTCAGGAAGTCAGCCGGGAACTGGCCGAATCTCTGGGCTTGAGTCGCCCGCAGGGCGCCATCGTCAATGCCGTCGACGCCGATGGGCCGGCCGCCAAGGCCGGCATCGAGACGGGAGACGTGATCCTGCGTTTCGATGGCAAGCCGATCAATGCTTCCGCCGAGTTGCCAAGGCTGGTGGCGGCGACCCCGCCGGGGACGCGCTCGGTCGTACAGGTCTGGCGCAAGGGCAAGCTGCGCGACCTGAACGTGGTCATTGCCAAGGTCGCCGACGACGAACCGGCAACGGGAAAACCCGCCCGTAGTGGCAAGGCGCCGGCCCAGGGGGGCAACCGCCTCGGACTGGTGCTCAAAGAACTTTCTGCCGAGCAACGTCGCGAGGCCGGCATCGCCGGTGGTTTGCTGATCGAGGAGGTGCGTGCGCCGGGAGCGCGCGCCGACCTGCAGCCGGGTGACATCATCGTTGCGGTGATCGGTCGCGGGACGACGACGGAAGTGAAGACGGTCGATCAATTCAACCGCCTGCTGGCGCAATTCGACAAGATGAGCGCGGTCACCTTGCTGATCCGGCGCGGCGGCATGCAGAATTTCGTTACCATCCGGGGAATCAATGGCCATTGAACTGACGCTGCTCGGCCGTGGCTACTGCCACCTCTGCCACGACATGGAGGAAGCGCTGGCGCCTCTGCTCGACGAGTTCGGTGCTACCGTCCGGGTGATCGACGTCGATGCCGATCCCGAACTCGAAGCCCGCTACGACGAACAGGTGCCGGTGTTGCTGCACGGTGAAACCGAGCTTTGCCACCACTTCCTGGACGCCGCCAAAACCCGTGAATATTTGAGCGGAATCCGCTAGAATTCACGGTCTTCCGAATCTTGAAGGGCGCCGAGCGCGCCCTTTTTTACTGGCTGCAATGGACCATATCCGCAACTTTTCGATCATCGCCCACATCGACCACGGCAAATCGACCCTGGCCGATCGCATCATTCATCTCTGCGGCGGCCTGTCCGACCGCGAAATGGAGGCGCAGGTGCTCGATTCGATGGATATCGAGCGTGAGCGTGGCATCACCATCAAGGCACAGACGGCGGCGCTGCAGTACAAGGCGCGCGACGGCAAGGTGTACAACCTGAACCTGATCGACACGCCCGGACACGTCAACTTCTCCTACGAAGTCTCGCGTTCGCTGTCGGCCTGCGAGGGCGCGCTGCTGGTCGTCGATGCCTCGCAGGGCGTCGAGGCGCAGACGGTGGCCAACTGCTACACGGCGATCGAGCTCGACGTCGAAGTGCTGCCGGTGCTGAACAAGATCGACCTGCCGTCGGCCGATCCCGATACCGCCCGCCAGGAAATCGAGGACGTGATCGGCATCGACGCCACCGACGCGGTCCTTGCTTCGGCCAAGACCGGACTCGGCGTCGAGGACATCCTCGAAGCCGTGATCGCCCGCGTGCCGCCGCCCCAGGGCAACCTGGAAGCGCCACTGAAGGCGCTGATCATCGACTCGTGGTTCG
Organism: Azonexus sp. MM2026_4; assembly: GCF_055901855.1. NCBI lineage: Bacteria > Pseudomonadati > Pseudomonadota > Betaproteobacteria > Rhodocyclales > Azonexaceae > Azonexus > Azonexus sp. MM2026_4. Next base: position 627,310 of record NZ_CM148380.1, read on the forward strand.
ACAACTACGTCGGCGTCGTCATGCTGGTGCGCGTTGTCGATGGCGAGATGAAGCCGAAAGACAAGCTGTATTTCATGGCCACCGGCGCCACCCAATTGTGCGAGCAGGTTGGCGTGTTCACGCCGAAGTCGCTGCAGCGCCCGTCGCTGAAGGCCGGCGAGGTCGGCTTCGTGATCTCCGGAATCAAGGAGCTGAAGGCGGCCAAGGTCGGCGACACGATCACCCTGGCCGACCGCAAGGCTGATGCACCACTGCCCGGTTTCAAGGAAATCAAGCCGCAGGTGTTCGCCGGTCTCTACCCAGTCGAGTCGAACCAGTACGATTCGCTGCGCGAAGCGCTGGAAAAGCTCAAGCTTAACGATGCCTCGCTGCAGTACGAGCCGGAAGTCTCGCAGGCGCTCGGCTTCGGCTTCCGCTGCGGCTTCCTCGGCCTGCTGCACATGGAAATCGTCCAGGAGCGCCTGGAGCGCGAGTTCGACCAGGACCTGATCACGACGGCGCCGACCGTCGTCTACGAAGTCGTGCAGCGCGACGGCTCGGTGATCCAGGTCGAGAATCCGGCCAAGCTGCCGGAAGTCAGCAAGGTCGAGGAGGTGCGCGAGCCGATCATCACCGCCACCATCTTCGTGCCGCAGGATTACCTCGGCAACGTCATCACGCTGTGCAACCAGAAGCGCGGCAACCAGGTCGACATGCACTATCACGGCCGCCAGGTGAAGCTGGTCTATGAAATGCCGATGGCCGAAGTGGTCATGGATTTCTTCGACAAGCTAAAATCCTGCTCCAAGGGCTACGCCTCGCTCGACTACGATTTCAAGGAATACCGCGCCGCCGACGTGGTCAAGCTCGACATCCTGATCAACGGTGAGAAGGTCGATGCGCTGTCGCTGATCGTGCACCGCTCCAATTCGCAATACCGCGGCCGCGAACTGGCCTCCAAGATGCGCGAGCTGATTCCGCGCCAGATGTACGACGTCGCCATCCAGGCCGCCATCGGCTCGCACATCATCGCCCGCGAAAACGTCAAGGCGATGCGCAAGGACGTGCTCGCCAAGTGCTACGGCGGCGACATCACCCGCAAGAAGAAGCTGCTCGAAAAGCAGAAGGCCGGCAAGAAGCGCATGAAGCAGGTCGGCTCGGTCGAGATTCCGCAGGAAGCCTTCCTCGCCGTGCTGCGCGTCGATAACTGAGATAACGCATGAACTTTGCCCTGATCCTCCTCGTCCTGACCGTCGTCACCGGCATCCTCTACGCAATCGATATCGTCAAGTTCCGCAAACTGCGTGCTGCCAACGACAAGCAGCCGTTGTGGGTGGAGTGGGGCGCCGATTTCTTCCCGGTGATCCTGATCGTCTTCGTGCTCCGTTCCTTCCTCTTCGAGCCGTTCAAGATTCCCTCCGGCTCGATGATCCCGACGCTGCTGGTCGGCGACTACATCCTGGTCAACAAGTACGCCTACGGCATCCGCCTGCCGGTGATCAACACCAAGGTGATCGAAGTTGGCGATCCGCAGCGCGGCGATGTCATGGTCTTCCGCTACCCGGAGGATCCGTCGCTCGACTACATCAAGCGCGTCGTCGGGCTGCCGGGCGATACCATCGAGTACCACAACAAGCATTTGCGCATCAACGGCAAGCCGGTAGCGATGAAGCCGGAAGCCGATTTCCTGCACGCCGAGCGCCTGTACTACTCGCAGCAGTTTTCGGAAAAGTTCGGCGAAGCCGAGCATCGCGTGCTCAACGACGCCGATGCCCCGGCCTTCATCCCCGGCGTATCGTCCTTTCCCTACCGGGATAATTGCAATTACAATGCCAGTGGCGTGACTTGCAAGGTGCCGGACGGTCATTACTTCATGATGGGTGACAATCGCGACAACAGTCGCGACAGTCGTGCCTGGGGTTTTGTGCCGGAAGAGAACATCGTCGGCAAGGCATTTTTCATCTGGCTGAATTTCAGCGATTTCAGCCGCATCGGTTCGTTCAGGTAAGGTGAGAGTAATGAAACATCAACGCGGCGTGGCACTGACCGGTTTGATTCTTTGGGGCATCGTCCTCATCCTCGTGGCCGTTCTGGGCATGAAGGTCGTTCCTTCGGTCATCGAGTATTACAAGATTCTCAACGGGATCAAGGCGGTGGTCGAGAAAGCCAAGCCGGAAGCGACGGTACCCGAGTTGCGCAACTCCTTCGAGAAATTTGCCGAAGTCGACCAACTGGCCTTCTCTTCGAAAAATCTCGACATCACCAAGAACAGCCGCGGGCAACTCGTCATCGAATTCGCCTACGACAAAAAGATTCCCTTGTTCGGTAATACCAGCCTGCTGATCGAATTCAAGGGGTCGACTGCCAAGTAGGCATGACCTTGCAGACCGTAGCCGAGCGGATCGGCCATCGCTTTGCCGATCCGGCGTTGTTGCGGACGGCGCTGACCCATCGCAGTTTCGGCACGCCCAATAACGAACGGCTGGAATTTCTCGGCGATGGCATCCTCGATTGCGTCATCGCCGCGGCGCTCTATCATCGCTTTCCGACCTTGCCCGAAGGTGATCTGTCGCGCCTGCGCGCCAACCTGGTGCGCCAGGAGAGCCTGCACCTGCTGGCGCAGCAGCTGGAAATCGGCAAATTTCTGCGCCTGGGCGAAGGCGAACTGAAAAGCGGTGGCGCGACGCGCCCCTCCATCCTCGCCGATGCGCTGGAAGCGATCTTCGGCGCGATTTATCTCGACGCCGGTTTCGACGTGGCGAGCAACGCGATTTCCCGCCTGTATGCGCCAATGATCGATGAACTCAAGCCGGGGCAGTTCCAGAAAGACGCCAAGACGCGGTTGCAGGAGTTCCTGCAGGGGCGCAAGAAACCGCTGCCGCGCTATGTGCTGCTGGAAACCAGCGGTGCCGCCCATGAACAGTCCTTCGTTGTTGCCTGCGAAATCGATCAGCCGGCGCTGCGGTCCCAGGGGTGCGGCAGCAGCCGCCGCATCGCCGAACAGAACGCCGCCGAAGCGGCCTTGAAAGCCCTCAATCCATGACCGAAATCCGCTCCGGCTACATCGCCATCGTCGGCCGCCCCAATGTCGGCAAGTCGACGCTGCTCAACCACCTGATCGGCGAGAAGATCAGCATCGTCTCGCGCAAGGCGCAGACCACCCGGCACCGCATCACCGGCATCCTGACCGAAGCCGACGCCCAGTTCGTCTTCGTCGATACGCCGGGCTTCCAGACCAAGTTCTCGAACGCGCTGAACCGGGCGATGAACCGTGGCGTGACGCAGACATTGAACGACGTCGATCTCGTCCTCTTCGTCATCGAGGCCGGCCGCTACGACGCCAAGGACAAGGCGGTGGTGCGCCTGCTACCGAAGGACCGGCCGGTGATCCTGGTCATCAACAAGACCGACCTGCTGAAGAACCGGGAAGCCCTGCTGCCTTTCCTCGCCGAGGTCTCGGCCGATTTCGACTACACCGCCGTGGTCCCGGTCAGCGCCGCCAAGGGCCGGCAGACGCAGGACCTGCTCAAGGAGGCGCGCAAGCACCTGCCGAACGAGGGCCTGATGTTCCCGGAAGACGATCTGACTGACAAGTCGGAGCGTTTCCTTGCCGCCGAATACATCCGCGAGAAGGTCTTCCGCCTGCTCGGCGACGAACTGCCTTACGCCACCGCCGTCGAGATCGAGAAATTCGAAGTCGAGGGCAACCTGCGCCGCATCTTCGCCGCCATCGTTGTCGACCGCGAAAGCCACAAGGCGATCGTCATTGGCAAGGGCGGCGAATCGCTGAAGCGCATCGCCAGCGAGGCGCGCCAGGACATGGAGCGGCTGTTCGACGGCAAGGTCTATCTCGAAGTCTGGGTCAAGGTGAAGTCGGGCTGGAACGACGACGAGCGCCTGCTCAAGAGCCTCGGCTACGAGTAAGCCACTAATCCGGGCCATTTCGCCATGAGTCTGCGCAGCAAGGTCGACGGCCAGCCCGCCTACGTGCTGCACAGCATGCCGTTTCGCGAAACCAGCCTGATCGTCGAGGTCTTCAGCCGCGATTTCGGGCGCATGGCGCTTCTGGCGCGCGGCGCCCGTCGGCCGCGGGCGGCGATCCGCGGCCTGCTGATGGGCTTCCAGCCGCTGGAAATCGGCTGGGCCGGCAAGGGTGAGGTGTTGACGTTGATGAAGGCCGAATGGGTCGGCGGCCAGCCGCTGCTCGGCGGCGAGGCGCTGTTCTGCGGTTACTACTTGAACGAGTTGCTGATGCACCTGCTGCCGCGCGAGGACGCGCACCAGACGCTGTTTGCCCGCTACGCCGAAACCCTGCAGCGGCTCGCCGCGCACAACGACGTGGCAACCCGCGAAGGCGACCTGCGCAGCTTCGAGAAGGCGCTGCTGCAGGAGCTTGGCTACGGCCTGATGCTCGACCACGACGCCGCCGGCGAGCCGATTGCCGCCGATGCGTTCTACACTTACCGGATGGAGCAAGGCCCGGTCCGCCTGGCGCACGCCGAGGCCGACGCCCAGGTGGTGCGCGGCAGCAGTCTGCTTGATCTCGGCGCCGGCGATTTCTCCAACCCGCGTTCGCGCGGCGAGGCCAAGACGCTGATGCGCACGCTGCTGAGCTATTACCTGGGCGGCCAGGAACTGGAAACCCGCAAGATTTTCAAGGAGTTGCAGGAACTATGATCGAACTCGGCGTCAACATCGACCACATCGCCACCGTCCGCCAGGCCCGGCGCACCTACGAACCCGATCCCGTCTGGGGCGCTGTCGAGGCGCATCTGGGCGGCGCCGACGGCATCACCGTGCATCTGCGCGAGGACCGCCGGCACATCCAGGATGCCGACGTCCGCCGGCTCAAGGAAACGACGCAGATCAAGCTCAACCTGGAAATGGCGGCGACCGACGAGATGGTCGGCATCGCCTGCGCGACCCGGCCGGAAATGGCCATGCTGGTGCCGGAAGGGCGCCACGAGGTGACTACCGAAGGCGGCCTCGACATCGTCGGCCAGGAAGCCCGCCTCAAGGACGTGATCGCTCGGCTGCGCGACGCCGGCATTACCACCAGCGTCTTCATCGACGCCGAAATCCCGCAGATCGAGGCTGCGGCACGCATTGGCGCCAGCGTCTGCGAAATCCACACCGGCCCCTACGCCCACGCTTTCTACGAAAAAGGCCGCGATGCCGAGGCGCCGGCGGTGCTGGCCGAACTGCAGAAAATCCGCGCCGCCGGCCGTGCCATCCGCCAGCTCGGCATGCGCTTCAACGCCGGCCACGCGCTCAACTACTACAACGTCCAGCCGGTCGCCCGGCTGGCCGGCATCCGCGAGCTGCACATCGGCCACGCCATCGTCAGCCGCGCCGTGTTTACCGGCCTGCGCGAGGCGGTGCGCGAGATGAAGGCGCTGATGGTCGCCGCCGCGGCGAATCCGGAAGCCGAATGATCGTCGGCATCGGCACCGACATCGTCGCCGTCGCGCGCCTGCGCGGCATGTGGGAACGGCATGGCGAAAGGTCGCTGGAGAGGCTGCTGGCGCCCGAAGAGCGGACGGATTTCGCCAAGGCCGCCGACAAGGGCCGCTTCCTGGCCAAGCGCTTCGCCGCTAAGGAGGCTTTTGCCAAGGCCTTCGGCAGCGGCGTGCGGCCACCGGTGCTGCTGCCAGCCATCGCTATAAGCCATGACGAACTGGGCAAGCCGGTGTTCAATTTTCACGGTCAACTGGCGGAAATCGTCGAAAACCGCCGCTTGACCGCGCACCTTTCAATCAGCGACGAAGCCGAATACGCCGTCGCCTACGTTTTGCTGGAGCAAGCATGAGCACCAAGCTGCCCGGTCCGCTGATGATCGACATCGCCGGCACCGAACTCACCGACCTCGACCGCGAACGCCTGTGCCATCCGCTGGTCGGCGGCATCATCCTGTTTACCCGCAACTATCGTGACCGCGCCCAACTCACGGCGCTGTGCGACGAAATCCACGCGCTGCGCGAGCCGCGCCTGCTGATCGCCGTCGATCACGAAGGGGGCAGGGTGCAGCGCTTCCGCGAGGGCTTCACCCGGCTGCCGCCGATGCGCGCCCTCGGTCAGTTGCATGACAGCGATCCGGTGGCCGCGCTGGCAGCCGCCCGCGCCGCCGGTTTCGTGCTCGCCGCCGAACTGCGCGCCTGCGGTGTCGATTACTCGTTCACGCCGGTGCTTGACCTCGACTACGGTCCGTCGCGGGTGATCGGCGACCGCGCCTTCCACCGCGACCCGACGGTCGTCGTAGCGCTCGCCGGCGCCCTCGGCGAGGGCCTGAAAGCCGGCGGCATGGGCACTTGCGGCAAGCATTTTCCCGGCCACGGTTACGTCATTCCCGACTCGCACGTCGAACTGCCGGTCGACGACCGGCCGCTCGCAGCGATGGCCGACGACCTGCGCCCCTACCGCGAACTGGCGCTCGATGCGGTGATGGCGGCGCACGTTATCTACGAATGCTTCGATTGCAATACTGCTGTATTTTCAAATAAATGGATAACTTATTTAAGAAACGACTTTAAGTTTGACGGGGTCGTTTTCACCGACGATCTGTCGATGGCCGGTGCCGGCGTCGTCGGCGACATGCTGGCCCGCGTCGAAACTGCCTGGGCCGCTGGCTGCGACATGCTGCTCGTGTGCAACGCGCCGGACGCGGTGGCGTTGGTGCTCGACGGCTGGCAGCCGAAGGCTGATCCGGTACGTGCTCAGCGGATCGACCGGATGTTGCCGGAACATGCCGTCAGCTATCCCGATCCGCACGCTTATCGCGAAGCGCTGCAGGTACTGGCGCGGCTGGCCTGAATCAATCGTCCGTGCCGCCGCGGCGTAAAGCCTTCAGCGTTGAATGCCGCCGCTTGGCATCCTGGCGGCGGCGTACCGAGCCCTGGGTCGGTTTGCTTGGTCGGCGCGGACGGGCTACCGTGCTCGCTGCGGCCACCAGCATTTCGAGACGACGCAGGGCCTCGGCGCGGTTTTTCTCCAGGCTGCGGTATTCCTGCGCCTTGATCACCAGTACACCGTCCTTGCTGATCCGCCGGTCGTCGAGCGCCAGCAGCCGGTTGCGAACATCTTCCGGCAGGGAGGAGGCGGCAATGGCAAAGCGCAGGTGTACAGCATTCGACACCTTGTTGACGTTCTGCCCGCCGGCGCCCTGGGCGCGGATTGCGGTGAATTCGATTTCCTTGATAGGGATGGCAATTGATTGAGGCATGATGGCAGGGAAAAAACGTCAAGGGACGAGTGTATACCGTCAAAGTCGATGGAACGCACAGGTCTGGCCCGGACTCCAAGCTGCGCCCTGAAAACATGGAGAAGAAAATGAACGAGAGCCTTTACGACATTCCCCTGAATACCCTTGATGGCCGCCCCGCTAGCCTGCGCGATTACGCCGGCCAGGTGCTGCTGATCGTCAACATCGCTTCGCGCTGTGGTCTGACGCCGCAATACGCGGCTCTGGAAAAACTGCATGAAAGCCTGGCGACACGGGATTTTCAGGTGCTCGGTTTCCCCTGCAACGATTTTGCCGGCCAGGAACCGGGTTCGGCCGAGGAAATCCAGGCATTCTGCAGCACCACCTACGGGGTCAGTTTTCCGCTGTTTGCCAAGGTGCAGATCAACAGCGAGCCGCGCCATCCGCTCTACACCAAGCTGATCGCCGCGATACCTGCTGCGGTTTATCCGGCGGGCAGCGATTTCCGGGAAAAGCTTGCCGGCCACAAACTCTTGCCGGCGCGGGATAGCGACGTGCTGTGGAATTTCGAGAAATTCCTGATAGGCCGTGACGGCCAGGTGGTCGGCCGTTTCTCGCCGGATACCGAACCTGACGATGCCGCGCTGCGGGCGGCAATCAAGGTGGCGCTCGGATGAGCTCACCAAGCCAGCAGCCCGCGCTTGGGGGCGATCTGCCGATGATTGATGTGTACCTGCCGATGATGAAATCGGCAGCGATCATCTCGGCCGGTCAGCTCGGCTTGTTCGAAGCCCTGGCCGAAAGGCCGCTGACGGCGGGCGAATTGGCCGGGCGGCTGCAGTCGTCGACGCGCGGCATCGCGATGCTCGCTGATTTCCTGGTGAGCATCGCCTATCTTGAGCGCCGCGATGAGGCCTACGCCAACACGGCGATGACTCAGCGCTGGTTCACCTCGCATGGCGCCGTCGATTACACGCCGGGTCTGCTGTGGACTGCCGAAGCCTGGCCGATGATGGGCGAGCTGGCGACGGCAGTGCGCCGCGGTGGCCCGCAAACGACCCTGTGGGAGGCGATGCAATCCCGACCGCAGCTCGGCCAGACTTTCGCTGCCTATATGGCGGCTTTTGCCCAGGATCTCGGACCGGACCTGCTCAGACTTGTCCCGGTCCGCCCGGAGCAATGCCGGCTGCTGGATCTTGGCGGTTCGCACGGACTGCACAGCATCCACTTCTGCGAGCACTATCCGCAGTTGATGGCTCGGATCGTCGATTTTCCCAGCGCCCTTGAGGCCACGCCGGCTGAGATCGCGGCGCACGGCCTGTCAGGGCGCATCGCGCTGACGCCAGGCAGTGTTCTCGAGCATGACTGGGGAGGAGGCCACGATCTCGTTTTCTATCTGTCGGTGGCGCACAACCAGACCGCCGAGGACAACCGGCGAGTCATCCGGCGCATCCACGATAGCCTGAATCCCGGCGGCCTGCTGGTCATCCACGAATACCTCGACGATCAACCGCCCGGCGCTTATCTGGCAGCTTTCAAACTGACCCTGCTGTACGAAACCGGCACCAGCATCCACCGCGAATCCGACTATCGCGCATGGCTGGACGAAGCCGGCTTCGCCTCGGTCCGACGTATCGACCTTGATCCGCGCGAAAAAGGATCGTTGCTGCTGGCCAGCATTTAACCCGCCGAAGAAAAGAACCTGAACACCCTGTCGCTCAATGTCGGCATTCGTGCCGCCGAGGCCGATGTTGTCCGGTTGTTTGCCTGATTGCCAGCCATGACCAGCAAGTACGAAAAATCCATACCTGTCCGGCATGGCCGTTTCGAATACTTGCTGCCGGTGGCACGAGGCCGTTGTCATGGTTTGCCGGGGCATCGCCATACATTGCGCATCCCCGTCTGCTGAAGGACAATCCCCTACCTGTCTGCCAAACAAGAAAAGCAAGCCAGGGCGGATAAATCGGTAAAGAAGGTCGAAACGAGGCTGATGGCACTGACTGGGCGGGAATTGCCCCCCGGTATGAACAACGTTGGAAAGCCGTGTGCGGGACGACCGCCTGCTCGGTTTGATAAGGGAGGGGCCGGCGAGAGTCCGTTCTTTCCTCTACCCTTTGAGAGACTGCGGAAGCTTCGAATTGAAAAAACTCCCCATATTCTTTGTTCTATCCGTTTTTGCCTCGTCATCCCTGGCTGAATTCACGCCTGGTACCGAGTTTTACAATCAGCCAGCCTTCTCTGCCATCAATCTCCTTCCGGCTTACAGGGCGGGATTGAGCGGCGCGGGGATCAAGGCTGGTCTGGTGGATAGCGGCGTGAACCCGAGTCACGTCGAGTTTGCCAACGCCATTGTGGCGGGTTACGACGCCATTTCCGACCGTTCGGGAACCAGCGATTTTGCAAGCTTCCTGCAAGATCATGTCAATCACGGCACTTTTGTTGCCAGCATTCTGGCTGCTCGCCTGGATGGTGCTACCCGTAGCTATAACATGCATGGCGTTGCCTACAATGCCGGCTTGGTCGTTGGCGCGATGAATTTTTATCCCGATGACAACATCAGTGCCCGCTATATTGCAGCGGCGCTGGATTACGTCAGTGGTCAATCGGCCAAGGTGATCAATAACAGTTGGGCGTTCACTTCTGAAACGATTGATCCGTTAGTCGATTATCAGAATTTCTCCAGCAAACTTCCGATCGTGATTTCCGCAATCAAAACCGCACTGGATCGCGGCAGCGTGCTTGTTTTTGCCACTGGCAATGAAGCGGCAGCCAATCCTTCATCGCCATCGATCGTGCCATTTTATGACCCCAGCGTTGGCGCCAAAGGCGGATTTATCGTCGTGGCGGCGACGACGAATGACGGCATGTCACTGGCTTCTTACTCGAACCGTTGCGGCGTCAGCAAAGAGTATTGCATTGCCGCCCCAGGGGGCGACGAGATAGCCGGCCAGCCATTTTCCGCAACAGGAATTCTCGGTGCGGACAGGGATTCCAATAGCGGTTATTTTTACCAGAATGGCACTTCCATTGCAGCCCCTATCGTCTCCGGGGCGGTTGCCTTGGTGGCCGAGCAGTTTCCGTGGATGACCAACAAAAACCTGGGGGTGACCATCCTGAGCACCGGAACCAGAGCGGCGAATCCTGATGTTGAATGGGGACGCGGCCTTCTGGATGTGGGCAAGGCGATTCAGGGGCCAGGTCTTTTCGAAGAGGATTTCGAGGCGAATGTCCCGGGTGGCTATGCGTCAGTCTTCAGCAATGATATTGGCCATCGTGCCGGGCTGGACGGCGGCCTGACAAAACTGGGTGCAGGCACATTGACGCTGACCGGGGCAGATACCTATGCCGGAAACACCTTCGTCAACGGCGGCACGCTGGTGGTCAACGGCAGTTTGCTCAGCCCGGTGAACGTTGCTGCCGGCGGCACACTGCGCGGTAGCGGCAGCTTGTCTGGCGCGCTCACGGTCAATGGGACGCTGGCACCGGGTGATCTGGTGGGAACACTCACGGTGACCGACAACGTAACAATGGACGCGGCTAGTACGTTTCTTACCAGGGTCGCCAGCGCCACCGCCTTTGGCAAGCTGAATGTGGTCGGGACGGCAGTGCTGCCTGACAATGCCAATATCGTCGTGGATGTTATTGGCGCTGGTTTCAACGCCACTGGCAAGCTGGAGAACATCCTCAGTGCAGGTGCGCTGAATAGCAATGGCACTTTTGGCGTTGTGGATAACTCTCTTTTGTTCAATTTCGGCGCGATCAAGGATGGCAATAGCGTCGATTTGAGCGTTCGACATGATGCTTCCGTCAACTTGCAGAAAATCGTCGCCAACGCCGGCAAGCGAGCAGCGACTGGTGCGGCGCGGGCGATCGATAGTGAGCTTGCCCGCGACCCAACGAGCCTACTCGCCGGTATGTTTACCGGCTTCATCGATGGACAGGAAACCCAGCTTGCGCATGCCGTCAGCCAGACTCTGCCGCTGCTGACCGGCGAATCGACCCGCGTCGCCCTGGCTGTCCTGGGACAAGTCAACCGCATCGTGCAGGCGCGTCAAGATGGCCTGAATGGCCTGTCATCGGGCGAGGCGCTTATCGGCGAGAAGGAAATGTGGATCAAGCCGTTCGGTTCCTGGGCCGACCAGCATGATCGCCATGGCGTCTCCGGCTACAGCGCCAATACCGGCGGTATTGCGCTCGGCGCAGATACGGCAATCTCTCCCGTCAGTTGACTTGGTCTTGCGTTTGCCTATGCCAACAGTAACGTGACGGGCAATTCGTTGGTTGCACCCAATCGCGCGACCCTTGATGCTTATCTATTGCTCGGCTACGGCAGCCGCAAGCTGGATACGAACACCGAACTGACCTATCTGGCTGGATTTGGCCAGAATACAACCAAGGGGCACCGCCATATTTCATTCGCTTCCGGCACGGCCGATTCCCGCTATCGCAGTGTGACGGCCAGCGCTGGCATCGGTCTGGAAAAAACTTTCAAGCTCAACGCGCAAACGAGCTTCCTGCCGTCAATCCGTATCGACTATACCTGGATCAAGGATCGGGCCTATCGGGAAGCCGGTTCGGTTTCCGTTTCGCCATTGTTGCTCGATGTCGTTGACCGTAGTTCGGACGAGTTGAGCTTAGGCGTGAACGGCAAAATGAACTACCAGTTGAACGATTCAACCAGGGTCAGCGTTAATGTCGGCGTCGCTTACGATGTCATCAACAAGAATGCTCCCATCCTGGCCGCATATGCGGGGAGATCAGAGACATCGTTCGTCACGCATGGGATCGATCAAAGTCCTTGGCAGGCCCGTGGCGGCTTGGGATTGATGCATAAGACCAAGAGCGGAACGGAAATCAGCGTGCGTTATGACGCCGAGTACCGTAGCGGTCTCTTGAATCATTCTGCCTCGGCCAAAGCGAGTTGGGCGTTCTAACGGTCTCCCGAGTCTTGGATGCAAGCGATCCAGCGTGCGCCATTTTCGCGCCGGGGTAGCGCATACCGCTCAAGCCGGTAATTTCCCCAGAATCTGCAAGCGCACATCCACCGTCAGTTCCAGTCGGGTGAGTTGCGCCGCCTTCTCCCGGCCGGCCGGGCTGGCGCGATAGAAATGCGGGGTCATGACCAGCAGGTCGGCAATTTGTGCGGCGGCGTCGAGCACGATGCGGTAAGACAGCGATTCACGGTGCTCGAGTGAAAATCCCGGTGGCGCGTCGTTGCTCTGTGGCGCGGGCGCCTTCAGGCTGGGGTAGATGATTTCGCGCAGTTCACGCAGGTGATCGGGGCCAGCGTCGATCATGATCAGGGCGCCGCCCGGTTTGAGGACGCGGGCGAATTCCGGATAGACCGGGAAGCCGAACAGGCACAGCACGCGGTCCAGCGTCGCCGGCAGCACCGGCAGATTGGCATTGCTGCCCACCACCCAGGTTGCGGTGCCGCGCTGCGCCTTGGCCGCCGCCTGGACGGCCCATTTCGAGATATCGAGACCGAGCAGCGCCGGGGTTTTTCCGGCGGCTTCGGCTGCCGCGGCGAGCTGGCGCAGGTAGTAGCCTTCGCCGCAACCGGCGTCGAGGCAGGCAGCGTCGGCCGGCAGGTCGGCCAATGCGGCACGCGCCGCGAGGTCGGCGATCGGCCGGTAATGGCCGGCTTCGAGAAAGCGGCGGCGGGCAGCGACCATTTCCTTGCTGTCGCCGGGATCGCGCGAGCGCTTGTGCTGCACCGGCAGCAGGTTGACGTAGCCTTGCGCGGCCTGGTCGTAGCGGTGGCCGGCCGGGCAGGTCCAGCCGCCGTCGACCGGTGTCAGCGGCGCGCCGTCGAGTGGGCAGGCGAGGGCGGTGAACGCTGTCGTCGCCATCGCCGGCCTCAGGCCGCCTTGAGCAGTGCCGAAGCTTCCTCGCGGGCGCGCTTGGCTTCGTCGAGCAGGTAGCGCTGGTAGTCGTCGAGGTCGCCGTCGAAGGGACCGACGCCGCCGCGCGAGACCAGCCAGAACTCGTCGCAGACCGAGCGCAGCATGGCGCGGTCGTGGCTGACCAGCATCACCGTGCCTTCGAACTCGTTGAGCGCGACGGAGAGCGCCTCGCGCGTGTTGAGGTCGAGGTGGTTGGTCGGTTCGTCGAGGAGCAGCAGGTTGGGCCGCTGCCAGACCAGCATGCACAGCACCAGGCGCGCCTTCTCGCCGCCGCTCATGGTGCCGACCGCCTGCTTGACCATCTCGCCGCCGAAATTGAAGTTGCCGAGGAAGTTGCGCAGTTCCTGCTCGCGGCCCGGCACGTTGCTACGGCCGGCGGCGATCGCTTCCTTGGCCAGGCGGATCATGTGTTCGAGCGGCGTGTCCTGCGGGCGCAGCACGTCGAGTTCCTGTTGCGCGAAGTAGCCGATGTTCAGGCCCTTGCCTTCGGTGACCTGGCCGCTGATGGCGCCGAGGTCGCGGGCGATGGTCTTGACCAGCGTCGATTTGCCCTGGCCGTTGGCGCCGAGGATGCCGATGCGCTGGCCGGCCATCACCGAGCGGTTGATGTTGCGGACGATGGTCGTCGGCGGCGTGCCGGCCGGCGCGTCGGCGGGTGGCGGGTAGCCGATGGCGACATCGACCATCGACAGCATCGGGTTGGGCAGGTTTTGCGGCTCCTGGAATTCGAAGCTGAAGTCGGCGTCGGCCAGCACCGGCGCGATCTTTTCCATGCGCTCCAGCGCCTTGACCCGGCTCTGCGCCTGTTTGGCCTTGCTGGCCTTGGCCTTGAAGCGGTTGATGAAGGATTGCAGGTGGGCGATCTTGTCCGCCTGGCGCGCCATCGTCGCCTGCTGCAGCGCCATCTGCTCGGCGCGCATGTCTTCGAACTTGCTGTAGTTGCCGCCGTAGCGGACCAGCTTGGCGTTGTCGATGTGCAGCGTGACCTGGGTGATCGCGTCGAGGAACTCGCGGTCGTGGCTAATCATCACCAGCGTGCCCTGGTAGCGCTTGAGCCAGGCTTCGAGCCAGACCATGGCATCGAGGTCGAGGTGGTTGGTCGGCTCGTCGAGGAGCAGGATGTCCGACGGGCACATCAGCGCCCGCGCCAGTTGCAGGCGCATGCGCCAGCCGCCGGAGAAGCTGTTGACCGGCTGATAAAGCTCGGAGACCTTGAAGCCGAGACCGAGGATCAGCGCCTGGGCGCGCGCCTCGGCGTCGTGCTCGCCGGCGTCGTGCAGCGCCATGTAGGCCTCGGCCATGCGCATGCCGTCATCGCTCGCCTCGGCGGCGGCAACCTCGTTGCGGGCGGCGAGCAGCGGCGTGTCGCCGTCGATGACGAAATCGGTCGCCGACTGGTCAGTTTCCGGCATTTCCTGGGCGACCTGGCCCATGCGCCACTGGCTGGGCATCGAGAAGTCGCCGCCGTCCTCGTGCAGCTTGCCGCTGAGGAGCGCGAACAAGGTCGACTTGCCGGCGCCGTTACGCCCGACCAGGCCGACCTTCTCGCCCGGGTTGATGGTGACCGTGGTCTTGTCGAGCAGCACTTTCGTGCCGCGACGCAGGGTGACTTTGCTGAGGACGATCAAAGCAAACCAGCGCTTTCCTCAATGCCGAGATGCACGTTCATCGCCTGCACGGCGGCGCCGGAAGCGCCCTTGCCCAGGTTGTCGAGACGGGCGATCACCAGCATGCGCTCGGCGTTGCCGAAGACGGCGATGTTGACGCGGTTGCTACCGTTGCAGGCTTCGACGTCGAAGAAACCGCCGTCGGTGGTGGCGTCGAGATCGACCGGCAGGACATTGATGAAGCGCTCGCCGGCGTAGTAGTCGGCGATGATCTTCTGGACGTCGGCCGGCGTCGCGGCGCGGGTGAATTGTCCCGGTTGCAGGAAGGCGGTGACGGCCAGGCCTTTGTAGAACGGCCCGACGACGGGCTGGAAGATCGGCGCCACGGTCAGGCCGGTATAGGCCTGCATTTCCGGCAGGTGCTTGTGGGCCAGGGCGAGCGCGTAGGGGCGCGGCGCCTTCAGTTGCGTGGGGCTGGCGGCAGCGGCCTCGTAGTCGGCGATCATCGATTTGCCGCCACCCGAGTAACCGGTGATGGAATTGGCCGCAATCTGCGTGTCGGCCGGCAGCAGCCCGGCGGCGACCAGCGGGCGCAGCGCCAGGATGAAGGCGCTGGCATGGCAGCCGGGGTTGGCGATGCGCTTGCTGGCGCGGATCTTGGCGCGCTGTTCTGGGCACAGCTCGGGCAGGCCGAAGACCCAATCGGGATTGACGCGATGCGCGGTCGAGGCGTCGATGATGCAGGTGTTCGGGTTGTCCACCAGGCTGGCCGATTCCTTGGCCGCCGCGTCGGGCAGGCAGAGGAAGGTGATGTCGGAGGCGTTGATCAGGCGCTTGCGCTCGGCGAGATCCTTGCGCTTGTCGGCGTCGATCTTGAGGATTTCGATATCGGCGCGCTGCGCGAGGTATTCGTTGATCTGCAGGCCGGTGGTGCCTTCCTGGCCGTTGACAAAGACTTTGTAGCTCATGGTGGGGTCCGCGGTTCGGGTTGGTTGAACGGGAATTCTGGCAGAAAAGCATGTCGCTTTGGCGACAGGGCCGAAAAGGCAAGGGCAGCCGAAGCTGCCCCTGGCGATTCCGGCTGTAGCGGGAATTACTTGCTGCGGCTGCGGTATTCGTCGGTGCGCGTATCGATTTCGATCTTGTCGCCGATTTCGACGAAGGCCGGGACCGGCAGCTCGAAACCGGTGGAGATCTTGGCCGGCTTCATGACCTTGCCCGAGGTATCGCCCTTGACCGCCGGCTCGGTGTAGATGACTTCGCGGACCAGCGAGTTCGGCATTTCAACCGAGATCGCCTTGCCATCGTAGAAGACGACTTCGCAGGGCATGTCGCCTTCGAGGTACTTGAGCGCGTTGACCATGTTCTCGGCTTCGACTTCGTACTGGTTGTACTCGGCGTCCATGAACACGTACATCGGATCGGCAAAGTAGGAGTAGGTGACTTCCTTCTTGTCGAGGACGACGACTTCGAACTTGTCGTCAGCCTTGTAAACCGCTTCCGACGGGTTGCCGGAGAGCAGGTTCTTGAGCTTCATCTTGACGACGGCGGCATTGCGGCCGGACTTGTTGTATTCGGTCTTCTGGACCACGAGCGGCTCAGTGCCGACCATGATCACGTTACCGGAGCGGAGTTCCTGAGCGGTCTTCATGAGGGATATCCCAAAGCGGAAAAATAAAACGCGAGATTATACCTGCGCGGCGCAGAATTTGACGAGATTCGTCGCCAGATCGGGCTGTTCGCGCAGCGCGGCATTCCACGCCGCCGCATGGCCCGCGATTTCGTCGTAATGGCCGAGAAAATCCGCCCAGGCGGCGGTGCAGTCGGCACCGGCGTTCCAGGCTTGGAACATCGCCCGCAGCGCGGCAGCGGCCGGCTCGGCGAGATTGGCGCAGTAGCGATCGAGGAAGGCGTCGAGCTTGACCCGATGGGCGTCGTCGTCCTGCCGGTAGATCTGCCAGACGAAAGGCCGTGCGGCCCATTGGGCGCGGACGAAGGAATCCTCGCCGCGCACGAAGTTGATCACGCAGCGGCGCAGCAGCGCGTCGTAGTCGTCCTGGGCGAGGAAGGGAATCGGCTCGATGCGTGCCAGGCCGAGTTGCCACGGGCCGTCGCCGCCCAGGCAGGCGCGCACCGCGGCCAGCGGCCGGCCGGGCGGAACGTGGCAGTGCAGCGGCCGGGGCGAGGCGGCAAGGGCATCGAGCAGGCTGGCGACCGGCGCCGTAGCGTAGCAGAACAGGCTGATTTCCGGGATTGCCGGCAGCGGTGCGGGCGGCGCTGCCGGCAGTCCGGCCTCGCGCGGCAAGCCGGCGGTCGACGGCGAAAAACCGGGAAAAACGAAATGCTTGGTCAGCGGCAGCGACGGATGCGGCGAGGCCATGCCGTGGCAGGATTCGACCCAGGACTCGGCGCTCAGGTACTCCAGGTTGAGCCAGACCGGCGGTGTCGGCCGCTGCGCCATGCCCGCGATGTAGCCAGGCGGCAACTCGCAGGCGAAGGCTTCGACGACGACATCGGCGGTTTTTGCTGCGCCGGACCAGTCGACCGTCGCAGCGTCCGCCCAGCGGCGCACCTCGACGCCGGCCAGCGCCTGCGTCGCCCGGGCCGGATCGCAGGCCGGGCACAGCGGCTGCAGGCTTGCCAGGTCGTCCACCCACAGGCGCACGCGCTTGCCGTGTTCGGCCGCCAGTTGTCGGGCGAGTCGCCAGCAGACGCCGACATCGCCGTAGTTGTCGACGACGCGGCAGAAAATGTCCCAATGAAGCTGCATGGGCGGCATGTTAACATCGCGGCCCGTGCCTTCCTCCCCGTTTTTTGCCCTTTCCGCCGGTTGACCGTGGCTTTCGATTCAAAATCCTTTCTCGCATCGCTGACCGAATTGCCTGGCGTATACCGCATGATCGGCGCCGACGGCGCCGTGCTCTACGTCGGCAAGGCCAAGAACCTGAAGAAGCGGGTCGCTTCCTACTTCCGCGACAACCTGTCCAGTCCGCGCATCGCCCATATGGTCGGCCAGATCGACCACATCGAGACGACCGCAACGCGCACCGAGGCGGAAGCGCTGCTACTGGAAAACAACCTGATCAAGTCGCTGGCGCCGCGCTACAACATCCTGTTCCGCGACGACAAGTCCTATCCCTACATCGTGCTGACGCGCGACAAGTTCCCGCGCCTCGGCTTCTACCGCGGCAACCCCGACCGCAAGGCCGACTACTATGGGCCTTATCCGTCGTCGTGGGCGGTGCGCGACAGCATCCACCTGCTGCAGAAGATGTTCCGCCTGCGCACCTGCGAGGACAGCGTCTTCGCCAACCGCTCGCGGCCCTGCCTGCTGTACCAGATCAAGCGCTGCAGCGGACCCTGTGTCGGCTACATCGCGCCCGACGACTACGCCGCCGACGTCCAGTACGCAGCGATGTTCCTTGCCGGCAAGCAGCAGGAAGTGATCAAGCGCCTCAACACGGCGATGGAGAAGGCCGCCGAGAAACTCGCCTTCGAACTGGCGGCGATCTACCGCGACCAGATCCAGTCGCTGCACCAGGTCCAGGAAAAGCAGTTCGTCTCGAGCAGCAAGGGCGAGGACGTCGATATCGTCGTCGCCGTGCGTGAAGCCGGCCAGCTCTGCGTCAACCTGGCGATGGTGCGCGGCGGCCGCCACCTCGGCGACCGGCCGCTGTTCCCGAGCAATGCCGGCGACTCGACCGCCGCCGACGCACTGACCGCCTTCCTGCGCCAGCATTACGAGCTGCACCCGGCGCCCGGTCGGCTGCTGGTCTCGCCGCTGCCGGAGATTGAAGAGGTCGAGGAAGCCGCCGCCAGCCTGGCCGAACTCGCCGGCCGTCCGCTGCCCATCCTCGAAGCGCGCAGCCTGACGCAAAAGGCCTGGGTCGACATGGCGCTGCAGAACGCCCGCCTGGCGATCCTGGCGCGCAACCAGACGACGGCGCAGCAGGAGCAACGCCTCGCCGCGCTGCAGGAAGCACTGCAACTCGCCGAGCCGATCGCCCGCATCGAATGCTTCGACATCAGCCACACCATGGGCGAAAGCGCCGTCGCCTCGTGCGTGGTCTACGACGGCAACCAGATGAGCAAGCGCGACTACCGTCGCTTCAACATCCGCGACATCACGCCCGGCGACGATTACGCGGCGATGCGCCAGGCGGTGACGCGGCGCTACGACGGCGTGGCCAGCGGCGAGGGCAGGGCGCCCGACCTGATCCTGATCGACGGCGGCAAGGGGCAGGTCGCCTCGGCCTGGGCGGCGCTCGCCGACCTCGGCCTGACCCAGCTCAACATGATTGGCGTCGCCAAGGGCGAGGAGCGCAAGCCCGGCCTGGAAAGCCTGATCTTCCCGGAAGCCGACGGCCGGCCGCCGCTCAACCTGCCGTCCGACCACCCGGCACTGCACCTGATCCAGGAAGTGCGCGACGAAGCGCACCGCTTCGCCATCACCGGCCACCGCGGGCAACGCGCCAAAAGCCGCAAGACCTCGACGCTGGAAAGCCTGCCCGGCGTCGGCCCGGCCCGGCGCAAGGCGCTGATCGCGCGTTTCGGCGGCCTCGCCGGCGTGCGCGAGGCGAGTATTGACCAACTCGCCGAGATTTCCGGCATCGGCCGCGAACTGGCCGAAAAGATCCATTCCGCCTTACACTGACGGCCTATGCCTTTCAATCTTCCCATCCTGCTGACCTGGTTGCGCATCGTCGCCATTCCGCTGCTGATCGCGATCTATTTCCTGCCGGCCGAATGGGCGACGGCGCAGGAGCGCAACCTGGTGGCGACGCTGATCTTCATCGCCGCCGCGCTGACCGACTGGGCCGACGGCTACCTGGCGCGCAAGCTCAACCAGACCTCGGCCTTCGGCGCCTTCCTCGACCCGGTCGCCGACAAGCTGATGGTCGCCGCAGCGCTGATCGTGCTGGTCCAACTGGGTAGAGTGGATGCCATCATCGCCACCATCATCATCGGTCGCGAGATCACCATTTCCGCCCTGCGTGAATGGATGGCCAAGATCGGCGCTGCGAAGAGCGTCGCCGTCTCGATGCTGGGCAAGGTAAAAACCACCGCCCAGATGGCGGCGATCCCGCTGCTGCTCTACCAGGCACCGCTGGCCGGCTACAACACGCTGCTCGCCGGCGAGTGGCTGATCTGGCTGGCGGCGCTGCTGACGCTGTGGTCGATGGGCTATTACCTGCGCATGGCGTGGCCGGAAATCGCCCGGCGCAGTGCGGAAAAATAGCGGAGAGTGTTGACAAGATCCTTGGGGCGTCTATAATGCGCGCTCTGTTTGACGCGGCAGTAGCTCAGTTGGTAGAGCGATACCTTGCCAAGGTATAGGTCGAGAGTTCGAGACTCTTCTGCCGCTCCAGATTTTCCGGGAAAAGCCGATGGCTTTTTCCATGTGGTGAAGTTTGAAGGCGGGGCGCGGTAGCAAAGCGGTTATGCACCGGATTGCAAATCCGTGTAGGTCGGTTCGACTCCGGCCCGCGCCTCCAGAAGTTTTTGCGGCAGTAGCTCAGTTGGTAGAGCGATACCTTGCCAAGGTATAGGTCGAGAGTTCGAGACTCTTCTGCCGCTCCAGTCACAAAAAGGGAAAGCGCGATGCGCTTTCCCTTTTTCGTATCGGGCTCCCCGATATAATCGAAAACCCGCCCGGGTGGTGAAATCGGTAGACACAAGAGACTTAAAATCTCTCGCCGAAAGGTGTACGGGTTCGAGTCCCGTCCCGGGCACCAAGGCCTGTAATGATCATCTACGACCTGAGTTGCGACAACGCGCATCGTTTTGAAGGCTGGTTCCGCTGCGCCGACGATTTCGAGGCGCAGCTCGAAAAGCACATCGTGCGCTGCCCGCAGTGCGACAGTGCCGATGTCCGCCGTGTGCCGTCGGCCGTCGCGATCGGTGGGGCGCACCCCGATCCGGCCGCCACGCCGCCATCCGGCGCTGGGCGCACAAGTGCCGCAACCGCACTGATGCCGGCCGGGCAACAGGTCGCCAGTGCCTACCGGCAGTTGGTCCGGGCGATCATGGAGAACAGCGAGGATGTCGGCAGCGCCTTTGCCGATGAAGCCCGCAAGATCCACTACAACGAAGCACCGGAGCGCTCGATCCACGGTCAGGCAACGCCGGACGAATGCGAGGCCCTGCGCGACGAGGGCATCGAGATCATGAACCTGCCGACGCTCAGCGACGAAGACCTGCAGTAATTTCCCGCCGCTCTTGCCGGCGGCGCTTCAGCGCCGGCTTGCAGCGCGCAGCTTTTCGAACAGCGCTAGTCCCTCCGGCCACCGACCGTGCCCGGAATCGACGTTGATACGACCGGCAGCGCCGATGTTCAGGAAATCGCCCCCCCAATGCCGGACCGCTGTCTGGCCACCTCGCGCCTGACCCAGGAGTCTGTTGTGGTGGTGGCGTCGACCGTGACCCGTTCGATTTCGACGATCAGCCTGTATTCGCCGGTCAGGTCGTGATCCTTGTGGGCAATCGCCTTGATATCGCTGGGGAAGATGTTCACGCCCTTGATGATCAGCTTGCTGTCGAGCCGGCCCGGCCGATCCGCCGGTGGATCTAACCGAGGAGGTCAGACGCTCGATCAACGGCGCCGTGCGCCTCTTGCGCCACCATGGCTACCGGGTGCAAAGAACTCGCGACCATCGTTCGGATTGATGGGCGGTTTCAAATCCCAAGTGCAACACTTCATAACCGGAGGAGTTGCATGACGAGAACGTATCAACAATTGAGTGCGGAAGAACGCGGCGTGGTAATGGCGATGAAGGAGCAGGCCAGTAGTGCGCGGGCGATAGCCAAGGTGCTTGGCAGATCGCCCAGCACCATCACGAGAGAACTTCGCCGCAACGGCTACCAGAGCGAAGAGGAGCAATGCGTCATGGGACGCCCCCGAGTGGCTGGCGGCTACGATGCAAACCGCGCCGGCAAGCGAGCCCGGCGGGTGCGACGTGCGGCCTGGCCGGTGCGCAAGCTCCACCGCCAAGGCGCCTTGTGGGCCGAGGTCAGGGCGTTGCTGGAACGCAAGCTCTCGCCCGAGCAGATTGCTGCCAAACTCAAGCAACGCCACCCTGAGCAGCCCCAATTGCAAGCCTCCCACGAAACCATCTACACCGCGATCTATGCCATGCCCAAGGGCGATCTTCGCCGCGAACTGGTCGTCCTGCTGCGCCAGGGGCGAGGCGCACGCAAGCCTCGCACGCGAGGCAAAGATCGGCGGGGATCGCTGCAGGACATGCTGAGCATCCACGTACGCCCGCCCGAGGCCAGCGACCGCTTGCTGCCTGGCCACTGGGAGGGCGACCTGATCAAGGGCAAGGCCAACGCTTCGGCTGTCGGCACCCTGGTGTGCCGCAAGTCGCTGTTTGCCATGCTGGTCAAGCTCGACGGCAGTACGGCGATCGATGCGCTCAACGGATTCACGCAGGCCTTCAGCGGGCTGCCGCCTGAGATCCGACAGACCCTCACCTATGACCAAGGCAAGGAGATGGCGCTGCACAAGAAGCTGGCCGAGAACACCGGCCTGAAAATTTACTTTTGTGATCCTCACAGCCCGTGGCAACGTGGCATCAATGAGCACACCAATGGTTTGCTGCGCCAATATTTGCCGAAGGGCACTGACCTGAGTGTCCACTCCCAGCGCGAACTCGATCACATGGCCTGGGAACTCAATATGCGGCCGAGAAAAACCCTGGGGTGGCGCTCTCCCGCCGAGGTGTTCTTCGATAACATCTTCATGGACAAAGCAGGGCTGATTCCAAATGTTGCACTCGGTCTTTGAAACCGCCATGTTTTATTCTGGATTGTGATTTGTTATTCGTTTTTTATTATTTCACGTCATAACAAGATGCTCATAAAGTTCGCTGATCGATGATGCGGACCCCGTGTCCGACGGGAGAGATACCATGAATTTCCAGCAACTGAGGATCGTCCGCGAGACGGTGCGTCAGGAGTTCAACCTGACCGAGGTGGCCAATGCGCTGTATACCTCGCAGCCGGGCGTCAGCAAGCACATCAAGGACCTCGAGGACGAACTCGGCATCGAGATCTTCGTCCGCCGCGGCAAGCGCCTGCTCGGCCTGACCGAACCGGGCAAGGAACTGGTCGGGGTGGTCGAGCGCATCCTGCTCGACACCCAGAATCTGCGCCGCATCGCCGACCAGTTCGCCAGCCGCGAGACCGGCCACTTCGTCGTGGCGACGACGCACACCCAGGCGCGTTACGCGCTGCCGAAGATCATCCAGTGGTTCAAGGCGGACTATCCCAAGGTGCACCTGACCCTGCTCCAGGGCAGCCCGCAGGAAATCGCCGAACTGGTGGTCAGTGGCCGGGCCGATATCGGGATCGCCACCGAGGCGGTCAACAA
The DNA here is from genome assembly GCF_055901855.1 of Azonexus sp. MM2026_4. Lineage (NCBI taxonomy): Bacteria > Pseudomonadati > Pseudomonadota > Betaproteobacteria > Rhodocyclales > Azonexaceae > Azonexus > Azonexus sp. MM2026_4. The sequence goes on from NZ_CM148380.1 coordinate 650,371, forward strand.
GGTGCCGGAACTGGCATCCTTTCCCTATTACTCCTGGCACCACGCGATCATCGTTCCCGACGGCCATCCGCTGCTCGACTGCCGGCCGGTGACGCTCGAAGCGCTGGCCGAGTATCCGGTCATCACCTACCACGAAGGCTTCACCGGCCGCGCCCACGTCGATGCGGCGTTCGCCGACGCCGGTGTGGTGCCCGATATCGTGCTCTCGGCGATCGACGCCGACGTCATCAAGACCTATGTCGGCCTCGGGCTGGGCGTCGGCATCGTCGCCTCGGTCGCCTACCACCCGGAGCAGGACCGCAACCTGCAGTTGATCGAGGTGCCGCACCTCTTTCCGGCCAACACCACGCACCTCGCGGTGCGCCGCGGCACCTACCTGCGCAGCTATGCCCACGCCTTCATCGAGAAGGTTTGCCCGGATCTTGGCGAGGAGGCGATCCGGGCCGCCCTGAAGCCGACGCCGGCGGCCGAGTAAGCTTCAGGCAGCGGCATCGATCCGCGCCCAGTTTCCGGCATCCGCCGCGATGCGGATGCCGACCGGGCGGACGATCGGGGCATGGGCCTGCAGCAGGTCGATGTCCAGGTGACTGGCGTTGCGGCGCAGCTTGGCGCTGTCGATGCCCTCGATCAGGACGCGCGCCCGCAGGGCATGGATGTTGTCGATGATCCGGTCGAGCGGCCGGCTGGAGGCGAGCAGCAGGTTGTCCAGCTTGACGATGTCGGGTTGGAGCGCGGCCAGGAAGTCGAAATCCAGGGTCGTGCGGCCAAAATGGCTGACCGCGATACCGTAGCCGCGCGAGCGGTAGCTGTTGACGGCGCGGATGAAGTGCGCCGGGTCGGCAACGTTGTCGGTATTGATTTCCAGCGTGATCTGGTCGGGAAACAGTCCGCACGGGCGCAGGATTTCCTCGAAGGCCAGACCGTGATTGGCGGGAACGCTGATGATGTGGCGAGCATGGACGCGCAGCAGCAGATTGCCGCGTACTGGCTGGGTCAGGTAGTTGAGCGCGTGCAGGGTGCGGACCAGGCGATCGAGGTAGACGAACTCTTCGGCATCGGTAGGCAGGACGAAGACGGCGTCAGGCGACATCGGAATGTTGTTGGAGAGGCCAAAGGCCTGGATGGTTGACGCATGGCCATGGGATTTGCCGCTTGCCGTATCGACGATGGGCAGGAATTTCGATTCCAGGCGGATGTTGGCGTAATGGATGAAGACGCGCCCCTCGGCGGCGACAAAGGGGTGGTCGAGGCCGGAGCGGTACAGATAGTCCGGATGCCGCTCGGCCGGCGGGGAATTCAGGGTACGAACGATTTCGCTCAAGGGCATGATGGACTCCAGATCGGTGTTTAGCGAAATCTAACGCCCGCCGCTGGCGCCGGGAACGATTCAGTTGCTCTCAGCTTAGAAGGCGCCTGGTTATATCGATCACGGCTTTGCCGAAAGTCCCCGCTTCGTTGTCGACCGGGAGGGGAAGATCAACGCCGTCATCGGCGGTCTTGCACCTGCCGAGAATGTCGCCCGGGCGCTGGATATCGTCAGGGGGCTGGCGACGCCTTCTCGCCAGCGATCTCCGACGGCAAGGAAGGCAATCGTCGTCTGGCGGCATCAAGCGCAAGCCACTGCTGCTGCCGCTCGACAACCTGGGTTGCCGACTGTTTGACGAGTTCCTGATAAATCGACGGGGCCGTTGCGCCTTCCGTGTTTATCAGCAAGACACGGCTATCCGCTCCCAGTCCGATGGCAGCCAAACCAGCCGGACTCCGGGCAATGTTGAGCAGACCGGCCAATCCGGCGGCACCCGATTCCCCGGCAACGACCGGTATGTCGTCCGCCGAGCCTGCTGCCAGCAGGCGCATGGCCGAAACCGCTTCTTCATCTCCGATGGTCATGAAATCATCGACAGCCAGAGAAATGATTTCCCAAGCCAGGGGTGAAGCTTTGCCACAGGCCAAGCCAGCCATCAGCGAATCGGCATCGCCGCTGGCTTGACTGGGGCAGCCTTTCAATGCACTTTGAAGGAGGCAATCGGCGCGCTCTGGCTCGACCGAAACCAGGCGCGGTCGAGCCGCGCCGTAGTATTCCCAGAAGTAACTGGCAAGCCCGGCCGCCAATCCGCCGACACCGCCCTGCAGGAAGACATGGGAGTAGGGCTCGCTGAGTTGCTCGACCACTTCTGCCGCAATGGTCCCATAACCCTGCATGACGTCGCGCGGAACAGCCTCATAACCCGGATAGGACGTATCCGCGACGACATGCCAGCCATTCTCCCGCGCCAGCCTTGCCGCTTCGTCGACCGAGGCATCGTAATCGCCGGCGACACGGACGATCCTTGCCCCATACCCGGCAATTGCGGCTGCACGTTCGCCATTGACCCGCGCGTGCAGGACGATGACACACGCGCAGCCGATCGATTCCGCCGCGGCGGCAAGTGCCCGTCCGTGATTTCCGGCGCTGGCGCTGATCACCGTCAGCTTGTTCGCTACGCTTCGATACTCTCCCTTCAACAAGCCTTGCGGCGAACATGCCGGCATCAGCCGATGTAACAGGCGAACCAGGGCGGCAGGCGCGCCCAGGGCTTTGAAACTGGCCAGTTCAGAACGATGTGACTCGTCCTTGATCGACAAGCCGGCGATGCCAAGCCGAGCCGCCAGTCCCGGCCAGTCGAGAAGCGGCGTCGGTTGGCGATTCAGGCGAGGCCAATGCGACAGCCAAGCGCCGGTTTCCGCGGCTGCCTCAATGCTCAGGGTAGCTTTCAGATGTTCTGGATAACTTGTGCGGAGAGCCTTGGGGTTGTGGGTCAGCATGACAGGCCTTGCTTTCAACGAGGGGACGAAGGCGAGCGTCGTCGCCAGGAGGGTGAAATTTTATTGTTTAACCTGCGCAATTTTTCCCGAAAAAATCCCGCTAAATATCAATGTTATTGCATCATCCGGGTGTTTTCTTGAAGATGAATTCGTCATGCGAAACGCGCTGGACAGCCATGACCTCAGACGCATACGGCTAGCACCTAGCAATGACAGCTTCGGCCGATCTACCGGTCGTCCTATTGGTGACGCATCTCACCGTCACAGCCCACAAGAGGAATGTCGTTGCTTTCGGCATAGGTGCCCACTAAATGGTTCCAAGCACCTATCTTACTGACCGATTGGTCACAAATATTCCTTTGCCTCGCGGTAATGCAGTTAACATACGTCAAAGGCATTATTTGCTTTCACGTACTTGCAGTGACGCCAAGTGAACCATTGCGGGGGGGATGCCCTAGCGCTTAATGCAGGCATGCGTAAAGGCACTGCCGTCTCGGGGCTCTGACCTCGACAGTTGGGTCGCACCGTGCCTTGCCTTCAATGACGGTCATTTGACCATGCTGCGGTCAGTCTTCCCTGGTGTCCACCTCAGACAGTAAGGGCACTCCGAACACACTTGGTGGGCGATCCTTTCGCGCTACCTCGTTAGGAGAATCACAATGGCCAAGAACACGAAGGGGCTTTCACCCTCCAATGCGCCCAACACCAAGCCGGCCACGGCGGAGCAACTGATCCAGTTTGCCCGTGACAAGCGCTTTCTCCTTGGCAGCGATCCGAACGCGATCCAGATCGTGCCGGTGCCTGGCGTTGTGACGCCGACGCGCGTGGCCTTCGGCCCGCCGGTAATACGCAGCGCCGACTTCCTCAGCCTGGAGATCGGCCTCGTGAACCTTCGCGTCGAGGTCCCGGCCGCCGGCAAGGGCATGCCGATCCTGATACCGAGCGGCAGGGGCCGCGCCTACATCGTCCTGCGCTTTCCGCCGCAGTCGATTGCCGAACAGGTCTTTTACGAGACGCCGGATCAGAACGTCAAGGATGTCGACGCCTCGGTTCCGCCGGGAACCAAAACCGAACCCGGCGGCAACGAAACGCTCGCCGATCCGCCGATCAAGTCGCGCATCGCCGGCCGCAGCCGCGTGGCCTTCATCTACGACGAGAAGCTCCTTGCCAAGGCCGGCATAGTGCGGATCGAGTACACCCTGGCCGGCATCCTCGAAGCCTGCCGCCATCTGCCGCTGAGCATCGCCCGCAATGCGCAACGGCAGCCGGTGGTCCGGCTGGTGGTCGGCGGCAAGTCGAGCCTGCTCGGCGCTCAGCGCCGGTCATTCGGCAAGTTCCCGGTCAGCAAGCGGGCGGCGGTGCTGGCCGATACCCTGCGCAACCAGCAGTTGATTGCCCGCCACGGCGCCGATGCGGCCAACCTGCTGCTGCGCCGCGCCGAGTTGAATGCCGAGACGCTCAACGCCCACCTGCCGACCACGGCGCAGAATGCCCAGCGCGCCGCCGGTCGATCGCCCCGTCCGGAGCATTCCGCTCCGCTCTACGGCACGGCGATTGCCGCAGTCAGCGCCATCCGCGCCAGCCGTCTGCAGGTGGCCTTCGCGCCGACAACGCGCTTTCTGATCCAGCCTCCGGTCCCGCACAAACCGACGGCAACCGAAACCGCGCTGGAGATGCCATTCCGCCTCCTGCTGTCGCCCAACGAGTCCGGCCGCTTCGTGCATGATCCGCAGGCGTTCGCCTTTCCGGCAACCGGCCGCACGCCGATTTGGCATAGCAGGCTGGGCACCTACGAGAACGGCGCGGTGCTGGAAGGCCCGGGTTCCGGCACCGAAGTTCGTGCCATTTGGGCGCGGGTCGGGCCGGAATCGTCGCCAACCTATTTCAACGGTGCCTGGAGCAACCGCGTCAATGCCAAGCACACCGAACAACCCGAACACAGCAACGAACCTTTCCGCGCCACGCTGGACGATTTCGACCGCTTCAACATCGTCCACCTGTCGAGCAATTTCAGCCTGGTCGGCGGCGACACCGAGCCGATCGAGTGCAAACGATTGATGTTGTCCGCCCTGGGCGGCTGGATGGACGTGCGCGGCGCCTGGAAAGTACCGGACGGCCTGGCGGTGGAGGAGTGGGTACACCAGTCCACCCAGGCACGCGACCATTACGTCAAGGTGGTGTACAAGGGCTACCTGCTGCCTTTCGGTCACCGTGTATCGCTGGTCAAGGTCAGCGAGCGCAAGTTCCATCATGCCAAGGACCAAGGCAACCCCGCCTACCTGCGCCAGCGGATGTTCATGATCATCCGCGAGCCGGTGCGCGACTTCCCGGTCATGCATCTGGCTGGCGACACGCCTTATGGCCGCTACTATCATCGTGAGTTCCCGTTCGCGCGGGTGCGCATCCTGACGCGGGTGACGCCCAACCTGGCCGATCCTGCCCTGACCGATATCGATAACAAGCTGCAGTCGCTGTTCTGGCCGGCGGTGCCGGCCGCTGGTCAAGCGCAAGGCATCGCCCCCTATGCTTTCAGCTACGTCGGCACCGACCTCGACGGCAACGAGGTGAAATTCAAGCTGCCGGCGATCTTCATCGACAATACGCTCGCCAACCCCGGCAGCGACCCCGGGCGCTTGCTGGCCGAGGGCAATTTCAAGAAGGCGCAGAAAGCCTACCTCGACCCCGGTGCCCTTAGCTGGCGCACTGCGGCCTTTGGCCGTCAGCGCGTGGCGCTTGCCGCCAGCCACAAGCCGGGCGACACCTCGTTCGAGATGGTTAATGTCACCTTCGGCGCCGAAGTTGCGCAATTACGTTTTGATTCCGCCACGCAGCACGGCCCTCTGATGTATCCGACCTTCGCCTCGGCGGAGGTGCGCATTCCCTGCCTGGCCTACCTGGCCGGCGGCGACGCCAGCAACACCGTGACCTGGAACCGGGACTATGTCGGTCAGGCGCAAGGATTCAACGCCGGCGAGGTGTTCCTCGACGTCGAACCGGGCGGCGGCGCCCTCGACTTTTCCAAGCAGGGCAACCGTTCCGGCGGTTTCGTCCAGCCCAACCTCGCGCCGTCCGGCGTTTCACGCCTGTCCGGACCGATTTCCGGTGACGTCGGCCAGTTCGGCGGTGGCCAGTTCAAGGGCAGCGATTTCTTCAAGTCGCTCAGCCCCTTGCTGTTCGGTTGCATTCCGCTGGGCGAGGTGATCAGCGCCTTCAACATCGACTCCAGCAACCTGGGCAAACTGCCCAAGTTCGTCACCGAGGCGGCAAGCGTCGCCCAGACGGTATTCACCACCCTTGGCCAGACGCACGACCTGGCCGGGTCCCTGCCGTCGCTTGCCCAGAGTGCAGTGGCAGGTGCGTTGCGGCAGGCGGTTGCGCTGGCCATGCACGAACTCGCCGCGCAGATCGCCGTGCTCGATGTCGCGACTGCGAGCATCGCGTCCCTGATCACCGCCGCCGAGAACGCCGCCAATACGGCCGCCGCCACCTTCGAGTCCGCAGCCAATGCAGTCGAAAATCCCGCCGACCTGAGCAACGCGCTCAAGCCGCTGACCGATGCGCTCGCGCCGCTGCTGGCGGCGACCAGCCAGCGCCTCGCCGAACTGCCGGACGCCGGGCTGTCGGCGACGGTCAACACCATCGTTGCGCAGCAACTCAAACCGCTCGCCGCGCGTATCGCGCAGGTCCAGAAAATCGTCGCCGATATCCAGAAGCTGCCGGACTTGATCGATGCTGCCGCCGACCTTGCCCAGCAGATCGGTTGCCTGCTGGTTCCTCCCGACCAGTTGAAGGCGCTGCTCGATAACCCGCTGGCGCTGCAGCAACTGCTGGACAAGATCAATGCGGCGCTCGCCACGTTCCAGCCGCTGATGGCGGGCATCGCGCTGTTCGAGGGAGCCCTGAAGAAGACTGTGCTCGACGCCCTGAATGGGCTTGCCGCCATCACCGCCAAATCCGACGAACTCATCGCCCTGTTGACGGCGCTGTTCGGCGATCAGATCACGGTGCGTTTTGCCTGGCAGCCGGAGATCGCACCCTGGCCAGCGCCCGGCTCCTCGCTGTACGGCAGCCTCGGCACCCTGTTCAAGCCCAACGACAAGAAGGCCTTCATCATCGCGGTCGAGGCCAAGGTCAAGAAGAGCAGCGGCGAGGTCAAGGCCAGGGTGCAGTGCGCATTGCGCCACTTCGACCTGATCCTGCTCGGGGAGAAGAACGCCTTCATGGGTTTGGCCTTCGAGAAGATCGAGTTCAACGCCGATTCCTCGCTGAAGATGGATGTCGACGTGGTCCTCGACGCGATCCATTTCCTCGGGCCGCTGAAATTCGTCGAGACCCTCAAGGATCTGATCCCGCTGGACGGCTTCAGCGATCCGCCGGCGCTGGACATCTCTGAGAAAGGCATCGACGCCAGCTTTTCCCTGTCGCTCCCCAACCTCTCGGTCGGTGTCTTGAACCTCAGCAACCTGTCGCTGGGCGCCGGCTTCTGCGTGCCCTTCATCGGCCAGCCGCTGTCGGTACGCTTCAATTTCTGCACGCGCGAACAGCCTTTCTGCCTTACGGTGGCCATGTTCGGCGGTGGCGGCTTTTTCGGCCTGACCGTCGATCCGCATGGCGTGCAAGTGCTGGAAGCCTCCTTCGAATTCGGTGCGGCCATTGCCATCGATTTCGGGGTCGCTTCCGGCGGCGTGCACGTCATGGCCGGCATCTATTTCCGGATGGAAAACAGCGCCTGCTCGCTGACCGGCTATTTCCGGCTGGGTGGCGAAGTGGAGGTGCTGTGCATCATCTCGGCATCGCTGGAGCTCTACCTCGCGCTGAGCTATCAGTTCGATACCGGCAAGTGCTGCGGCGAGGCGACCCTGACCATCTCCGTCAGCCTCTTCCTGTTCTCGATCAGCGTATCGATCCATTGCCAGCGCCAGTTCGCGGGCTCCAATGGCGACCCGCCGTTCGCCGCCCTGATGGGGCCCGATGAGCCACTCACGCTCGACACGCGCTACCCGTGGCGCGACTACGTCGAAGCCTTTGCCTGAACAACCGGAGAAAGAAAATGGCCATCAAGGAAAAACTGGTGTGGACCGTGCTGCCCAACGGTTTCGACGCGGAAGGCCGGCCCTGCGTATCCATCGTTGTCTCGCCGCGCCTGTCGCCGACCTCGCCCGACGAGCAGCGGCTCGATGGCTACAGCGATATGATCGACTGGCCAAAGACCCTGCAAGGCATCGAGTTCGGCATCCGCATCGACGGCCACGAGCACGCTCTCAACGTGACCAGCCGGCCCGACAGCGCCACGTGGACGCGCATCTTCACTCCCGATCTGTGGGTTGACGCTTTCAAGTTTACCGATCTCAGCCGCCACAATCTGCGCTCCTTTCCGGTTCGCCATCTGGTGCGTTTCCTGAAGGATCACTACGGCGACCTGGCGCGCAGCAACGGCCTGGAGCGGCCTCCGCTTTTCCCGCTCGACAGCAGCCCGCTGGGGCCGATGATCGGCGCCGCGTCCGGCGGCCGTCTGGGACGCGAATATGGGCACAGCGACAAGAGCGGCGTGCCGCCCGGCATCGGCCATCTGCTCACCGGCGGTAGCGTGGACAAGACGGTCGGGTGGAGCTATTTCGGGTCGGACAGCCGGCATGCGCCGGAATCGGTGCGCGGCATCGACGGCAAGCCGATCAAGAATAGCAAGGGCTATCGCCGCCGCACCTTGCCGGCCGATCTGCCTGCCGACCTCGGCGGCGAATTCGGCGGCAGCACGGCCGCCTACGCGCTGTATCAGGCCAACCGCTTCTATTCCCGGCCCGAAGCGCAACAGGCCTATCGCTCGCACTCTGACCCCAAGGCCGTCAAGGCCTTGATCAAGACGCCGAGCTTCGACTTCCACAAGCTGGTCGCTTCGTTTGGCGATGCGCCAAGCATGATGCGCCGCCTGGGGCTGGTCGTCAACGCGGTCATCGACGATGACGGGAAACTGCTCGCCAAGTTGCAGGCGACCGGCCCGGCCGGCCTGCAAGGTGCGATGTCCTTGCTTCTCAAGCGCAGCGATGGCGATCCGGCCGGTGTTGAAAACCACCTGCCGCGCACCGCGTGGCGCCTCTTGCCGAACCGTTTCGTCGTCGCCGCCCGACCGGGCGGCGACCATCACGATGGCCTGCTCGCGCTTGCCGGTGCCGGCGATGTGCTGCGCAGCGTCGAGCTCGGCAAACACAAGCTCGAACCCAGCGCATTCAACCTCGTGCAGGTCGATCCCGACGGTTCGGCGCACAAGATGGTCAACTTCGCCAACAGCATGCTGACCCACATCCAGAAAGTCGCCAACTCCAACGACCCGGAGGCCCTCAATCAGCCCGGCAAGCTGACCTACACCACCAACGCCAACCGCGAGAGCACGCCGGCCTTGCGCTCCGGCGGTCTGACGGTGATCCGCCACGACCGCGCCACGACGGTTGCCGACGACCTGATCGCCAGCGACGTCAAGAATGACGCCTTTGCCGACCCCAGCACGTCGGACGGCATGCTGCTCTATGCGGAAGACGTGCTGCGCGGCTATCGCGTGGATGTGCGCGACGGGCACCTGAAACGCTGGCGCGGGCTCTGCCGACGCATTGCCAGCTACCGCTACGCCGACGACCGCAGCAACGTCTTCGACCCGGACGAGCAGCGTAACCAGGTTCGCGACGAGGGCTATGTACGTGGTGCCTCGACGACTACCCAGGTAAGTCCCGACGCGGTCGACAACAACATCGGCACCCAGGATCACTATCTGCACGAAGCCGTATTCAAATGGACGGGCTGGTCGCTGGTGGCGCCGAGACCGGGCAAGCGCATCGTGGCGAAAAACGAGCACGGCCTGATCCAGGAGGAGCGTGCCGAAGCGCACGATGACGGCGACCAGGCGATCGGCGCCGGCAAGGTCCTGACGAGCACGGCGGTTGAGCCGAATAGCCTGCCGCGCCTGCGTTTTGGCAACAGCTACCGGCTCCGGGCGCGTGTCGTCGACCTGGCGGGCAACGGCCTTGCCTGGAACGACAAAAACATCGGCGACCTGGAGCAGGCCAGCGACGAGATCGTCTACCGCCGCCTCGAACCGCTCGACCCGCCGGCCCTGGCCTTGCAGGCGCGCCTCTCCGAAGGCGAGTCGCTGGAACGCCTGGTCATCCGTTCCGACGTCGCCGAAGACGCCGGCAGCTACAAGCCGCAGAGCGCCGCCGACTACCTGAAGGGCGCGCCCTATGCCGACAACAATCCGGCCAGCAGCGGCTTTACCTACCAGGCATTGAATCTGCGGCACGTGGTGCCGCCCAAGACCTCGCAGTTCATGGCCGAGCAGCACGGCATGTTCGAGCAGGCGTTCGATGCGGCCGGCAGCGCCGGCGGACCGGCCGCCATAAAGACTGCCTACGAGACCATCGTCGGGCTCGAAGCCGGCACGCTCTACGATGGCGGCGCACCGGTGCATCTGATCACGCCGGCAAAGAACGGGGTATCCCTGGAAGACAAGCTCGATCCGCCGCCGGGCGAGGGCTTCCGCCTGGAGCCCGGTCAGTACGTGATTCACACCGAGGATTTCCTGAAAACGCCCTATCTGCCCGACCCGCTGGCCGCTGCGGTGGTTCTGCGCGATGTACCCGGCGTCACCGAGCCGATGGAAATCGACAAGGACGACGGCGTATTCGCCGAGTACATCACCGACACCGAGGAACTGGTTCTGTACGTGCCGTTCACCGGAACTGCCGAAGCACACGATGTCTGGCCGCATGTCCATGGCTTCCGCATCGCAGTGGCGGAGGCCGACGAGTCCATCGACGCGCCCCGCTTCATCGACGACTACAATGCCAGGAAGTCGGCGCCGTGCTGGGACGGCAAGACCCGCACGCTGACCGTCTTTCTGCGCAAAGGCGAGATCGCGCCGGTGCGCTACGCCTGCGCCGTGCGTACCGATCTGGTCCACCATCTGGCCCTGCCCGAGTGGGTGGGAGCCAATCCTCCGTGGCCGAACCCCGGCCTTCTCGCCACCTTCGGCGCCCACTGGATGATCACCCCCGACCGCACGCTGACACTCGTGCACGCCACCCAGCATCCGGTCTGTCCGCCCGCTTTTGCCAACCTTCATCAGACTCGGCCGGACCTGGCGACCTATGCCGACTTCACGCGCGAGACCTTTGTCCGCTACCACGCCCGCAGCACTGCGCAACTCGAGGTTCTGGCCGAATGGATGGAATGGGTAGACGACGAGGCAACCGACAAGCCGGTGCGGCGCAAGGTCAGCGCCCGTCTAAAGGAGGTGCAAATCGCCCAGCCTTCGGTTGGTTCGCCCGATCCGATCAAGTTCGACTACGCCTTGCTCGGCACAGCGACCGAGGAGGGCCTGCGCGTCCATCTGCGCCACGAGTTCGGCGACCACAAGTTCCGCTTCATCCAGTACCGGCTTCTGGCCACTTCCCGCTTTCGCGAGTACCTGCCTCCCGAATTGACCGCAAAGGACGATAACATCACGCGGCTCGGCCCGGTCTGGGTCCGCGACCGCCTCACGCTGCCGGCCGGCTATTACGACGAAACGTTGGACGGGGCCATCTCCGCCGAATGCGGTGCCCCCTTGCTGCGGGTCGATGGCGATCCGCAAGCTCAGATCGTGCGTGCCTCGGGTCGTCCACAGTCGCCCAAGGTCGTCTATCAGGTCCCTACGCAGACCTGGACGTCGAGCGACAACGGCGCAACGCACAGTGTTGTGCGGCAGGGCAACTGCCTGCGCATCTACCTGGAGCGTCCCTGGTTCGCGTCCGGCGAAGGCGAATTGCTGGGCGTCATCGTTGCCGCCGCCGATGGCAGCCAGAAGACGCTCGCCGACCTGGCCGCCCACCCGGAACTGGAACACCTGGTCAGCCAGTGGGGGCTGGATCCGATCTTCGACTCCGACCATCCCCGTGCGGCAGTTACCGCCGCCGCCTTCCCGGATGCCGTGTGCAAGCTCGACACCTGGTTGCCGGAAGCGCAGCGCGACGTCACAGTCTGTGGCCACCGGGTCTATTTCGATGCCGAACGGAAACAATGGTTTGCCGATCTGCGCATCGAGGCCGGCAACAGCTACATGCCCTTCGTGCGCCTCAGTCTGGCGCGCCTGCAGCCACACGCCATCGACGGCATGGCCTTGTCGGTTCCCGTTCAGGCCCCCTTCGCCTCGCTGCTGCCCAGGCGCCGCATCGACTGGCGGGAAATCAACGGCGTTTTCGACTTCAGCGTCTATGGCCCGGCACCGCGCCGCGGCGCCGGCTCCAGCCAGGCCTATCTGCCGGGGATGCCGCCTTTCCTCCAGGCGCTGTTCGGGCCCGGGGCAGGGCATAACCGCATCGAGGTCGCGGTGCAGAACCAGGCGGCAGGGTACGACACCGATCTCGATTGGCGCGACGTGGAGGAGGGCGCCAAGGCGAGCGGCGATGCCGTCCCGCACCAGTCGAATCAGGTTCTGCTGCAGTTCGCCACGCAGGCCATGCAGGCGAACCAGCCGTCGGCGGCGATGACCGAGCGGTCAACCAGCGCTTTGCGCGCGAAATCGCGCCTCGATCCAGGCCTGATCGCCCAGCTGATATCGATCGAAGACTGTATCTGGAAGGGCCGCATCGCCGTGCCGGAAGAACTGCGCAATGGTCGCACACGGCTGGTGCTGCGCGAATTTGAACGGCACTTCTCCGATGACATGGAGACGGTCATGCCCCTGGGAATCGTGCGCAATGCGATAGTGGAGCGCCTAGTATTCGCCCGCGAGTTCTACGTCCTCGGATATACGCCAACAGAGTGACGGCGGTTGCGTCTCCGTGAGACACATGGCGAACCTTCGAAGGTCGAGGAGGCCACTGGAGTTTCTCAGGGTGCGTCTGGTGCCGGCACTGATCCGGCTGATGTCAACCGGCGCTTCGAGGGGGGGCTGGTGTTCGCCGGGCAGGCTATCGAGGGCCGGCATCATCGCCCGTTCGCGAATTTCCAGCGCCGACAGCAGGGTGCCGATGCGCACACTGCCAGCACTCGCCAGAGCGCCTGCTTTTGCACCTTCTTGTTTTTCTTCTCGTGCCTGATTCCGATCGGGCGGCTGTTGTTCCACTGACGGCTATTCCTCGTACAGCGCCTGCATCCACACGGCCAGGCGGCCAAAGGCATCGACCGGCGCCGCGTCATTCCGCAGCCAGGCGGCGAGGCGTTCGGCGCCTTCGAGGTAGCCGGCCTGGCGCAGACGCTCGGCGAGCGCCTGGCCACGTCCGGCATAGTCGGCGGGCAGGCGCCGCTGGCCCAGATGCACGGCTTCGGCCAGCCATTCGAGGACCTGCTCGGCGAGCGGGAAGGTAGCGGTATCGAGATCGAGTTGCGGCGGATTGGCGGGATGAATGGCGCCGTCCACATCCGGCACGATCAAGGTGTCGGCGCTCAGCGACCACGGGTCGCAGACCACGACGCCGCCCGCGAAGCGCACGGTGCCGGCGATCTGGCGTACCGGCCCGTATTTCCCTTCGGCGGCGGCGAACAGGATGTTCATCGCCTGCGGGGCTCCGGCATCGTGGCTGCGCTCCAGATAAAGCGTGCCACCATCGTCGGCGAGTTCGACTGCAGCTTTCCAGACCTGAGCGCCGGCCGCCCAGGCCTGGCCGAGAAAACGTTCGATGCGAAAAACGTGGATGTCGCGCACGCGATGGCGCGGGCGCAGGAAAAGCGGCGGCCGTTCGGCCTGGCTCGCGGTCAGTGCCTGCAAATGGCTGACCGCCATCGGCACTGGCACGTCATAACGCCCGGCATGCGGCATCAGGGCCGTCTTGCCGCCGCGTCCGGCACCGAGGACCAGGCTGCCGTCGGCGCGGCGGCGGGCGACGGCGGTCAGCAACTGCCCCCGGGCCACGGCTCGCACGCTGAGGCCGGGACTCAGGCTGCGTCCGGGCAGGGCCTCCGGGTCGAGCGTTTCTTCGCTCGTTCTCGGCGTGAAGGTCTTGTCGAGGAGCAGGGCCGAGCCGGTGTCGGTATCAGCCAGCAGGATGCTGGCGACAATTTCCTGCGGATTGCCGCGCAGGCGGGCGCCCAGCGAAACCAGCCGGGTTTGCGCCATGGCCGTTTCCATGGCTTCGCCGATGCCCAGGCTGAAGGCCAGGCCGGCGCCTTGTCCACCGTCGGCACGCGGGCGGGCGAACAGTTCGCTGGCCAGGGCGAGGGTTTCCCTTTCGCTGTAACGGGCGCTGCGTCCGGCGTAGGCGTTGATCTGGGCTTCGAGCGCTTGCAGGGCCAGGGTCAGCCAGGTAGCGCCAGCCTGCTCGGCAGCGCGCAAGGCGGCCTCGATGCTTTGCAGGTAGGGGCCGGGGCCGGCGGTGATGCCTTCGCGCAACAGGCGTTCGAGCAGCGCATCGCAGGTCTCGTTGATGGCCAGGAGGGCGGGCGCCGGCTGGGCACTGGCTTCGCCCAGCCAGACCCGCTGGGCCGATTGTTCGCGGCCGAGGCGAAAGGCCCGGACGGCGAGCGCGACGTGCGCGCAGTTCTGGCCGAGCGCGCAGTCGCAGCGGGCGTAGGCGATTTCGCCCGGGACCAGGAAACGGACGGTGGCCATGGGCAGGCGGGCCGAAGGCACGGCGCCGTGATCGAGATGGATTTCGAGCGGCTGGCGCAGCAGGCGGGCCAGTTCGTTGCGCCCGCTGGCCGAGAGAAGCGCGTTGACGCCGGCTTCGGTGAAGTCGGCCGGATTCCAGGCGGTGGGCGGTGCCGGCTCGGCGGCGGCATTCCCGCTGTCGGGTTGCCCTGCTGCGGCAGCTTGGTAGGCAAGAACGAGGGCGACGCGATGCCGGCACATGCCGCTGGCCGGGCAGGCGCAGGTCGCATCACCCGGACTGCGGCCGGCGGCGAGGCGGGTCAGCGTGCCGTCGGCAAAGCGGGCCTCGACGGTGCCATCTTCGCTTTCAGCCAGTTGCGGTCCCTGGCCGGCGGCCAGTTCGCGCAAGCCGCGCTTGACCAGCCCGGCGTTCGCCAGTTGGATCAGGCCGTCCTGCGTGAGGGCGAGGAGATCGGTGCGGGTCGGTGTCATCATCAACTGCGGATTTTCTCGGCCAGCCAGGCGGCAAGATGGCCGGGGGTCATGGCACCGACCTCGGCGCCGGCCGCCACCAGGCGGGCGGCCAGGGCACGGTCGTACACCGGATTGGCCCGGGAATCGAGCGCGGCCAGCCCGAGAAACAAGGTTTTCTGGCTGGTCAGGGCGCGTACGCGGGAGAGCAGCAGGTGTTCGCTGCTGCCTTCGTAGAAATCGGAAATCAGCACGACGATGCTGCGCGCCGGATGTTCGATGAGTTCGGCGGCGTAGGCCACGGCTTTCTGGATATCGGTGCCGCCGCCGAGCTGCACTTTCATGAGCAGTTCCACCGGGTCGCTGGCGTCGTCGGTGAGGTCGACGATCGCCGTGTCGAAGGCGACCAGATGTGTGCGGATGCCCGGCAGGCCCCACAGGCAGGCGGCGGTAACGGCTGAGTGGATGACCGAATCGAGCATCGAGCCCGACTGGTTGACGAGCAGGATGACCTGCCAGGGTTGCAGGCTGCGCTGGTTGCGCGCGTAGAAATGCAGACGCTCGACGACCATGCGCCCGGAAACCGGGTCGATGCGCCGCAGGTTGTCCTTGAGCGTGCGCCGGAAATCGAGGTTGCGGGCGAACTTGAGGCGGGTGTGGCGGCGCCGGTCGAGCACGCCGGAAAACGCCTGCTGCAGATCGCGGGCCAGTGCTTCCATGAGCTGCCGGACGACGGCCTCGACCAGCTTGCGCGCCATGGCCAGCACCTCGGGATTCATCAGGTGCTTGGTGCGCAGCACGGCCTTGAGCAGGGTTTCGTTGGGTTGCGCCCGGGCCAGCACTTCGGGATTGGTCACCACGTCGTCGATTTCGAAGCGCTCGATGGCGTCGCGCTCCAGGCGCTCGATGGTTTCCTGCGGGAACAGCCGGTGGATCTCATTGATCCACTCCGGCGTGGTCAGCGCCGAGGCCTCGCGTCCGCCCTGGCGGCGTTCGAAAACGCCGCGCTCGGCGAGTTCCGGATCGCGGCCGTAGAGCCAGGCCATGGCGGCATCCATGGCCTGGGCTTCGGCATCGAGGCCGCCACCGCAGGCGGCATCGGCCGCTTCGCCGAGAATCAGGCGCCAGCGGGTGAGGTGCGAGGTTTCGAGGGGCGGATTCATGGCCGGCGCCGGACTCAGGTTTTGGCCATGTCGGCCAGGCGGCCAAGATCGCGCAGGATTTCGCTGGCAGTCACCGGGTCGAGCTCGGCAAACTTGTGCTGTTGCTTCTGATTCCAGCGCCAGTCGTTGTCGTCGAGCGTCACTTTGCCCAAAGTCTGGGTCGAGTCCTCGTATTCCATGCCGCCGACGATCAGGCCGTCGGCGAAATCGAGCAGCGCCCAGCCCTGGCGGCCATCGGCGAACTGCACCTTGCGCTGTATCCACCAGATGCCGCCGCCGTCCTGCGGCGAGCCCAGGCGCCAACTGCCGGTGGCGAAGCCGCGCAGTCGCTTGGAGTCGACCTTGATGCCGGCAAAGCGCGTCAGTTCCAGAACATCGAGTTCGTCGACAGCCAGAGCGTGGGCATCACGCCCCAACTGGGCGAAGGGCTGAGCGATTTCGTAATCGCCGAACAGGTTGCCCCAGGCGTCGCGCTGTTCCCCCGACATCTGCAGCGGATGGACGAGGCCGATCAGGTGGCTGGCGGTGTCGCTGAAATCGATGTCGAGCGCGTCGTCGAGGGCGTCGGCACAGGCCAGGTCCTCGGTGATGCGGAACAGGATGCGCGGGGCGGTAGCCGGGCTGCGGTCGTTGTAAACGCCCCAGACCAGACGCTGGGTCAGGTTGCGGATGAGCGGATGCTGGACGAAGAAGGTTTGGAACACCGCCGGCGGAATGCGCCGGCTGGTGGCGAGCAGGCCTTCGAGACGGGCGATCTGCAGGCTGGCCACCGTGCGCACGTCCTTCTTGAGCGTGCTCCAGCGGCTGGTGGCCGCGGCCGCCAGCTCGGCATCGTCGCTCTTGTTGGGTTTCGGCAGATCCTTGAGACGGGTGCCGTTCTCGTCCTTGACCCAGGGTTTGAGGAATTCGTCGAAACCGACCCGGAAGCGGCGCGGCCCGAATTCGAGATCGAGGCCACCGCGTTCGTCGAGATCGAAATCCGGCACCAGGCGGTCGGCCAGTTCTTCGGGCGACAGGTCGCGTGCCTCGGCCAGCGCGGCGATCTTCTCGCGGGCCTTTTCCTGCAGGCCCTTGAACTTGAGCTTTTCGGCGATGCCGTTGAGGTGCATCAGCGCGACATCGCTGCCGATCATGGCGAGCACGTCGAGCCCCTGGACGGCGCGGGCATGGGCCGCTTCGCCCGGCCATTTGCGGATCATCGGCGTCAGCCGGCGGGCGGTTTCGTCGTCACCGAGCCAGCCCAGGGCGCGCAAGGCCCAGTTTTCCTTGCCGACCGCACCTTCGGTCAGCCAGATCGAGAACAGGTCCCAGGCAAAGGCGGCGAGGCTGCCGGCATCGCAGGTTTCGCGCAAAAGGGCGATGCCGACATAGGGCTCGTCGGCCGGGCTGAAAACGAGCATTTCGGCGACGGCGTTCATCGTCGCATCGGGCAGGGCGCCGCCGGATTTCAGTTGCGGGCGGCTCAGGCTGCCCGGCACGAACCAGGCCGGCAGCTTGGGCGGCTTGGCCGGCACCTGGTCGAGCGGGTCGCGGGCCATGACCTGGGCGACGGCGGTGCCGACTTGCGGGTCCTGGCGAGCATAGAGGGCGACCACCGCGTCGAGTTCGGCTTGCAATTCGGGATTTCCGGCCAGCAGCCAGCGCAGCGCGAATTCGGCGGCATCCCGTGCCGCGCCGGCCTTGCCGACGGCGTCGGGAATCAGGCCGACAAGGGCGTGCCGGGGATGGGCGAGCAACCAGTCGATGGCCAGTTGCTTGGCTTTCTTGAGCTTGAACATGGCGCGCGCGGCAAGCGGCGCAATCGCGGCCGAACCGACCGTCCGGGCAATTTCCAGACCGCCGAGCGGATCTGATTCGATGGCTGACAGCAGACCAGGCAGGATTGCCGCGCCAAAGCGGGCGAGCATGGCCTGGCCGGTATCCTCAATGCCGTAAAGCCGTTCGCGCATGGGCTGGGTCTGTTCCCAAAGACGCAGTGCCACGGCCTCGGGCAAATGGATGAGCGCCCGGTAGAGGTCGGTATACGGATGGTTGTAGTAGATGCGGATGCTGGCGGCGTGCAGTTGCTGAATGCGCGTGACCAACCAGGCAGCAACCGCTGCCTCGCTCTCCGTTTTTTGGGGAATCGGGGTTTCCGGCTCGGGCAGGTGCGGGTGTTTCTTGCGTAGTTCGGCTTCGCTGTTCTGGATGCTATGCACGACGCCGCCGACCTTGCCGAGCTGTTCCGCCCAGTTGCCCCGTCGCGTGGTGGCCTGTTGCAGGATGGACTGGCGCTCTTCGTCGCTCAGCGAGCAAGTGAATGGCATGGCTTCGGGAAGGAGCGCCAGCACCAGGTCATCGCTGGTCTTGCGCTTGGCCTTGTGCCAAGGCGGCTGACGGAGAAATTCCGGCAATTCTTCCGGCGTGGCGAGCCGGGCGGCGCTGGAGAGCAGCACATCAAGCTGGGCAACGGCGCGTTCGCTCAGGTCGGCAACCCAGTCACCCAGCGTCTCGCTGCCGTATTCCTGGACGAGCTTGAGCAGGCGCACCCGCACCGTCGGGTCGGATCGGCCGGCATTGAACAGCGCGAGCAACTGGCGGGCCATGAAGCGCGGATGCACTTCGAGCGCCCGGTCGAGCGCCCGGCGTATCCATTTGTCGAAGGAAAGCGGCAGCAAGACGGCGAGCGCGTCGCTTTCCTGGCTGTCGATCATGGCCCCGGCGATGGTCGTGCGGGCTTCCTCGCTGGCGTAGAAGAGTAGCCAGTCGAGCGTCGGGATCGGCGAAATGCCCTGATCGGCCGCCGTGGCCAGCACGGTGGCGGCGGCGCAGCCAGGGGCGACGAAGCTGTAGGCAAAGTAGAAGTGATAGTTTTGCCTGCTCAGCCAGCGCGGATCAAGACTGGCGCCGGCTTCGGCGAGCAGCGGGAAAAAGGTCTGTTCGCGGAGCATGTCCGGACCGGCCTCGGCGGCGCGGCGCAGGATATTGGCCGGTTGGAGGGCGTGGTGCTGCCCCGGTCGGTCGTCGGCCAGCATGAAGCACCACGTCGCGCCGTGCTTGAGATCGCCCTGGCTGGCAAGGGCGGCAAGACTCCATTCGAGCGCTGCCTGATAGTCGGCCTCCGGCGCCTGGACCAGGGCCTGGCGCATGGCGGGCCAGGCCGCATCGGCCCAGGCGTTGTCGCGGTAGTGGGTGCGCCGGGCGCTGAACTGGGTGCTCAGGGCCGGTACGAGTTGAACAAGGTAAAGCGCGCCCTGTGCGGCAAGCAGCCAGGTCGAAAAATTCTGCACCACGGCAAAATAGGTGGCATGAGCGGCCTCGTCGCCCCGGTAGCCCATTTCCTTGGCGATGACGTCGTCGAGCGCGCCGAACCAGGCGGCGGCCTGCTCAAGCGGCAGTTTATCGGGCGGACCGGCGAGCATGGCTTCAAGTTTGCTCTTGTGCTTGAACTGGGCGTCGGTCTTGGGCTTGTCGACATAGGCGCGGATTTCGGCCACGAAATCGGCCCAGGCGGCCTCCGCCGCCGGCAGCGCCGGCCCGGGTCGCGAGCGGGTGGGCAGCGGTGCAGCATCGAGCAGGCGGGCATCCGGCGTGGCGGGCGGGGACCGCAATACCGGTTGGCTGACGACCGGGGGTTCGATGACTTCAAGTGCGGCAACAGGGACAGCCGGCGCGGCCGGTGTTGAGCGCGGCGCGGCGGCGGCTTTCGGGGCAGCGGCCGCGACGGAGGTTACGGCCGCCGGCGAGGCGCTGCCGCAGGCGAGGTAGCCCTTGCCGGTCTTCTCCTTGACGAGCTTGTTCTTTTCCTTTTCGGCGGCCTCATGGCTGCCGAAATCCTTGTCCTTGGATTGCCCCTGGGTGCCGATGCGGCCGAAACGCACGTTCAGGGTGCTGCCGGTGACGGCAACTTCCCAGAATTTATCGGAGTTCCCGTCGCTGAATTCGTAACGTTCCAAGTCATTCTCCCTTTTCTTTTTGCGTCAAATCGTCTTGCGTCAAATGCGTTGATGTTTCGAGGCCGAAGCGGCTCAAACGTTGGCGAACCCGCTGTTCGCAGGCCATGGCGGCGGCCTGGTCGGCGATGCTGTTGCCCTGGCGCATCCAGGCGAAGGCCTGGATTTCTGCCTCGGCAGGGCAGTGGCCGGCGTTCTTGAGAATATTGCGGGCCAGGCGCTCGCGCTCGCGCGGCGGAAACCAGGCGAAGGCGCCGCGCAGGGCGGGCAGGGCGCGCAGGAAATCGGCATGCGGCCAGTCGGCGACCAGATCGTCGATGGCGCCCAGGGTATCGGCGGCAGCGCCGATTTCCTCGCGGGCCAAGGCAAAGAGGCCGGCGAGGAAATCGCCGAGCGATTCCGGCAAGCCGTGGCGCCGGATGTGTTCGGCCGGATGGTAAGCCTGCGGCGCCGGGCTCGGGCTGGAGAGCAGAAAGCCGAGGGCAGCGCCGGCCAGGGCGGGCGGGGTTTCAGGGTCGGCCAGACGGCGCGCAAAGACTTCTCCGGCAAATCCGCCATCGAGTTGCAGCCCGTCGCCGTGGCGCAGCAGATCGCGGCAGGCCTGCACGGCGCGGATCGGCGCCAGCCCCGTATCGTCGCCGACGCCTTCGATGAGCCAGAGCATGCGCTCGAACAGGCTTGCGCAGAGCGGCCGCAGATTGTCGTGCAGCGTCGCGCCGAAGACTTCGCCGTAACGGTAGAGTTGCACCAGGCGCAGGCCGGTCGTGCCGAGCGCGGCCAGTTCGTGGCTGGCTTCGATGCTGGCCACCAGTTCGTCGGTCAGTTGGCCGCCGATGCCGAGTAGGCCGGCAAAGGCGGCGTCCGAGACGCATTCGGCGAGAACGTCGAGCTTTCCCGGCTGCTCGGCAGCACGCGCCTGCAATCGGGCGGCGGCAGCGGCGGGCAGGGTGCCGCCCCAGATTGCGGCCTCGATCAGGCTGCCCTGCCAGTCGGGATGGGTGTAGATATCGAAACTTTCGCGCAGTTCGCGGGCATCGGTATGCTGCGGCCCCTGGCGGCGGACGATGCCGGGCAGGCCGAGGATGCGCAGCTGGTGGAGGGCGTGTGCCCCGGGCCGATCCTCCGCCTGATGCCAGTCCAGTTCGATGCTGCGGGGCTTGATGACCGGCAGGAGGTCGAGCGCACCGAGGCGAGCCTCGACATCGGCGATCAGCGGCGGCAGCCGGGTGGCGGCAGCGAGTTGCCCCTGACGCTCGCCGGACAGGGCGCGCAGCATGGCAATCAGGATGGGCTCGGCGCCGCGCCTGACCTTGCCGGGCTCGGTCCAGGCCGGCGGGACATCGAGCGCCTCCTTGACGATGCAGGCCAGGGCGGCATCGAGCAGATCGGTACGGAGCAGGGCGCGATGGCCGCGCAGGCGGGCCAGAGCCTGGGCATGGGTTTGCCAGGCGATGAAATCGGCCGTGCTCAGCACCTGCCCGGCCTGGCGCAGCGCCTGGGCGATATTCCGCATGGCCCAGTCGGCGGCGCTCTCCAGACCGTCGGCAAAAACCTTTTCGTAGTAGGCCGGCGATGGCATGCCGGCCGCGTAACCGGTGAAGCGATCGAGCCGGGCGTAGCTGTAGGGCACGAGATAGCTGCCGACCCGCGCGCCCTCCGGCGGCAGCGGCACAAGCGGCCGCGTGCCATCGGCCTCGCCGGCATGACGGCGGATCGCGCTGCCGTGCCAGCCGCCGCAGACCACCACGACGGGCCGGCCGCCGGCTTCGCGCAAGGCCCAGGCGGCGTGCTGCCCCATGAAGCGTTCCCGACCGTTTTCAGCGGGATCTTCGATACCGTCCGGGCGCAGGCCTTCGAAATAGGTCGCCAGCACGGCATCGAGTTCGGCCGCCTCGGCCTGCTCGGCGAGCGTGTCCCAGAGGGCGTCGCGGCCTTCGGCGCCGAGCGTCTGCATGAGGTTTTCGTCGATGGCCCGGGCGCGGGCGTCGAGCCCATGCGGATCGGCATAGCGATTGGTGCGTTCGCCGAAATCCGGATGCCAGGCGGGCAGGTCGCAAAACAGCGGTGTCGCGCCGGTCTCCCAGGCCGTCTGCAGGGCCAGCCATTCCGGCGAATAATCGCAGAATGGGCTATAGGAGGCGCGCGAGCATCCTGGCTCGGCATGAAAACTGTAGATCGCGACGGGCAGGTGGTGAGCGCCACGCAAATCGTCAATGTGCGGATTGAAGTCGGCCGGGCCTTCGATCAGCACATATGCCGGCCGCAGGCGGCGGATACCGTCGCGCACCCGCCGGGCGCAGGCGGGCGAATGGTGGCGCACGCCGAGGACGTGCAGATTGGCGGGCGGCATGGCCCCGATCACGGCAGACACGAATCCGGCTTTCAGCCCGGCAACTGATGACGCGCGGCGTAGAACGCCCGCCAGGCAGCGCCCTGGCGCTTGGCTGCGCGCTGATCGAGATAGCGGCGCAATTTCTTCAGGTCGTCGGCACTGTCCTTGGCCGCGGTGCCGGCCAGGCATTCGACGATATCTTCCGGCGTGCCGCTGTCGCCGCGCAGGAAATGGCCGCGCACACCCACGGCATGGGCAACGCTGACCGCTTCGGCGGTACTCATCACGGAAGACAGGCGCTCCATGCCGGTGCCGTCGCCCGAAACCCCTTCGCGCAATTCGCGGAAACAGGTAACCAGCACTTCGAGAACATCGTCGGCCGGCGCCTGCGGGACGCCGGAGCGGGCCAGCAGGCGCGTCGCTTCGCGTTTGACCAGGGCCAGTTCCTCGTCGGCGTTGCGGATCGGAAAAACGGTTTCGAAATTGAAGCGGCGCTTGAGGGCGGCAGACATGTCATTGACGCCGCGGTCGCGCGTGTTGGCGGTGGCGATCAGGTTGAAACCTTCGCGGGCGAAAAGCATGCCGGCGTCGCCCGGCAATTCCGGAATCGCCAGTACGCGGTCGGAAAGAACGGCGAGCAGGGCATCCTGGACTTCCAGCGGGCAGCGGGTGATTTCCTCGAAGCGGACGATCTTGCCCTGCCGCATGCCCTGATAAAGCGGCGCCGGTACCAGCGCCTTTTCGCTCGGTCCGTCATTGACCAGCATGGCGTAGTTCCAGCCATATTTGATCTGGTCTTCGGTCAACGAGGCGCCGCCTTGTATGGTCAGGGTCGAATCGCCAGCGATTGCCGCCGCCAGCAGTTCCGAGAGCAGGCTCTTGGCGGTGCCGGGCTCGCCGATGAGGAGCAGGCCGCGCGTCGTGGCCAGGGTGATCATCGCCCGTTCGACCAGGGAGGCCGGGCAAACCAGCTTGGGCGAGCAGTCCTCGCCGCCGAGGATGAAGCGGCGCACGGCCTTCATCGACATCTTCCAGCCCGGTGGCCGGGGGGATTTGTCCGTCTCGCTCAGGGCTTCCAGTTCTTCCCGATAAGCGATTTCGGCCGGGGGACGTTGCCAGTCGGTCTGGCTGCTGGAAATGAGCGAAGCGGTCATGCGATTGTTCTCGGGACGGAAAAGTGAGCAGGGATGAGTTATTTCGCCGCGCGCCCAGTGATGCCTGAATCGGCGAAAATCGGGCTTAATATACTATTCGAATATGACCATCGGGTGCCGCTTCACAAAATAAATGCAAACGGCCTGCCCCGGTTCGGGCGGCGTTTTTTGGCTATTCAGAGAACAAGGACTAACAAGGTGATCGCCAGCCGGCAGGCTTCCGACGACGATTTTTCCCGCCCAGAGCCAATCTGGTGCGATCTGAGTTACGCGTTGTTAAGCCTGCCGGATGACCCGGCCGAACAGGTATTGCGCCATGCCCAGTCGCAGTATTTTCTGAGGCCAAATCCTTTTGGCGAACCGTGCTTGCAAGTCCTCTGCATTCTTGAGCGATTTGATAAAACTGGCGCATTGGCCGTCATTCGCGCCATCAGCCAGGAAAAAACCAAGCGTCCGCTGCCGCTCGTCGAAATGATCGAGAGCGATGCCCTGGCCATGCCGCTTGCCTGGCTTTTCTGCCGCAACCGTTGTGCCAAGCAGGAGGCCCTGGATTGCCTGTTGCGTTTTCCAGAGGCGGCGATGCGGGGCATGCTGCCGGTCGCCTTCTGTCCTGACAATACCTTGCGCCCGATCGCCAGGCAAACGCTGACATCGTCTGATGTTGAAGGCAGGCGGCGCGATACCGCTTGCGCTGCTGCCCGAGAGCCTGATGCTCCTCATGCTGAGCAAAGCCGACGAACCCTATGCCGGGCTGACTGTATTGCAGGCAAACGTCACAGCGGATTCGCTGGCGCGGCTTGGACAGACGCTCTTCAAATGGTGGCAGGACAACGATACGGCGTCCAAGGATCGCTGAATGTTCGAAATCCAGGGTTTGATCGGCAACGACGAAACCGCGCGCCAGCTCAATCTCGCCTTGCGCCAGTGGCGGGCCGGACTGAACCGGGTGCGCGCCTACGACGCCCTGAACATGCTGCTCCAGATCGGCAGCGATGTCGCCCTGATGTACCTCCATCTACTGCACCAGCAAACACGTTTTAACGACATTCACGAGCGGGCGGGACTGTTGATGACCACGCTGGCCGAGGAGCGCAATCTCAGCGCCGAGCAACTGGCCGACCGCACCGTGCCCGATCTTGGGCTGGATGCGCAGGGCAGCTTGCTGCTCGATTTCGGGCCGCGACAGTTTATCGTCAATTTTGACGAATCTCTGCTGCCTTACGTCAAGGATGGCGACGGCAAGCGGCTCAAGGATCTGCCCAAACCCGGCGCCAAGCACGACGAGGCGCTGGCCAGAGTGGCGGTTGCGCAATACAAGGGTCTGAAAAAGCAGGCGAAGAGCGTAGCCTCGGTTCAGGTCAAGCGCCGAGGGTGTGCAGAATTTTGTGTAAACGGACTTTTGGCAGGAGACTGCCAACTTGTCTGGAGTCACGATGAGCAAGAAGAAGCACGACGTACCTGAAGAACTGCTGGCTGGATTACTGGCCAACTACAAGAAACCAGAGGACCTGATAGGTGAAGAAGGGCTGCTCAAGCACCTGACCAAGCTGGTCGTGGAGCGTGCGCTGGAAGCTGAGATGACCGAACATCTCGGCCACGGCAAGCATGACTCGGTGGCCAATCAGGCGGGGAACACCCGTAACGGGAAGAGACGGAAGACGCTCAAGGGCGAATTCGGCGAGTTGCCGAATGAGGTGCCGCGCGACCGGCACGGCAGCTTTGAGCCGCAGTTAATTCCCAAGCACCAGACCCGCTGGGCCGGTTTTGACGACAAGATTCTGTCGCTCTACGCCCGCGGGATGACAGTGCGTGAAATCCAGGCGCATCTGGAGGAGATGTATGGCACCGAGGTCTCGCCCAGCCTGATTTTTTCCGTCACCGATGCGGTCAGCGATGAAGTGAAGGCTTGGCAATCGCGGCCGCTCGACCCGATTTATCCCATCGTCTATCTCGATGAGCCTGCGCAAGCTGACCAAGAATCGTGGTTCATTCCCGAGCGACGAAGCGCTGCTGAAACTCTTCTGCCTGGCGCTACGCAAAATCAGCAAGAAATGGACAATGCCCATTCGGGATTGGAAAGCTGCACTCACCCGTTTTACCATCCAGTTCGGGGAGCGTTTCGCCCTGAACTGAGTTCAACCCCGTTTACACAAAAATTCGGCCCCCCCTTTGCTTGAAGGGGGAATTCGTCAAATCCAACGCGAAAAATTCAAAGAGCGCTTCGCCGCTTGGGTCTCTCGGTTTAATGATCCCATATTAATTTCGGACAGCGGGTGGGACTTGTCCATGGTTCGTTCCGGTTTTGGTCTCGCGCCAACGCATGAAATGGGAATTCTGAATTACTTTGATTTGCGCCTAACGCTGGTTGTCATCCCCTCCTTATCAGAAGAAGCAGAGGCGCTCTTCACGGAAACCCTCGTACAATATTTCGTCACAGATCCCCGACAACACCATGCATTGGTCGATGCCCGTGCACTGCGGGTGGCGATCGAAAAAATCGAGGCGACCCTGGGCTTCGGCGTTAATTAGGGGAATGCCATCTCCCGCCGTGTCATTGGACACATGGAGAGGGAAGTGCCCCAGCGACTGAGCTAATGACATCAGGAGGAATAATGTCAAACGAAGTGGGGCTAGGGTCGGCCCCTCTTACCGCTCCTCGGCCAAAGTGGCTAGCGGGCTGATCAATAAAACATGGCCGGTTCTGAGTCCAGACCGGCCATTCGCAATTTGAGACGAGAAATTTAGGGTTTTAAAGCTTCTTCACCTTGAACCACGCCGCATACAACGCCGGAACGAAACCGAGCGTAAGGGCTGTGGCCACAACCAGCCCTCCCATGATGGCAATTGCCATCGGTCCCCAAAAGACGCTACGCGTTAGGGGAATCATGGCGAGGACAGCAGCGGCAGCCGTCAGAACGACCGGGCGGGTGCGACGAACCGTGGCATCGACGATGGCACGCCAGGGTTGAGCACCTGATTCAATATCCTGCTCGATCTGATCGACGAGGATGACGGAGTTACGCATGATCATGCCGCCCAGGGCAATGACGCCGAGCAGCGCGACGAAACCAAACGGCGCATTGAAGATCAGCAAAGCCGGTACTACGCCGATTAGTCCCAACGGTGCGGTCATGAAGACCATGAACATTCTGGAGAAGCTGTGTAGCTGCATCATCAGGAAGGTGAGCATGACCAGGAACATTGCCGGGAAGATCGCCAATAGCGCAAGATTCGACTTATCGGCTTCCTCGATGGCGCCACCTTTCTCGATCCGGTAGCCGCTGGGCAGGCTGTCGAGCACTGGCTGCAAGGATGGCCAGATCTTGTCTGTAGCATAGGGCCCCTGGACGCCATCGGCCAGGTCGCTGCGCACGGTGATCGCCATGTTGCGGTTCCAGCGCCACAGGACCGGCTCCTCGAAGGTCGATTCGATGCGGGCGATCTGCGACAGCGGGACCACGGCGCCGGTGCGCGAGAACAAATTGATGTCGCCCAGGCTCTCCAGCGTCTTGCGTTCGCCGGTATCGGCGCGCAGGACCACGTCGATCAAGTCCTCGCCTCGCCGAATTTGCGTCACCGGAGCGCCGGACAGAACGGTCTGTAGCGTTGCCGACACATCGGCAGATGACAGACCCAACAGACGGGCCTTGTCCTGATCGACGTGGACATGCTGTGTTCGGACGCGTTCGTTCCAGTTGAGTTGGGTGTCGCGCACCAGAGGGCTTTTCCCTACGATATCTCGCACCTTGTAGGCGATACCGCGCACGGTATCGGGATCCGGGCCGATGACGCGGAACTGGACCGGGAAGCCCACTGGCGGGCCGAACTCAAGGCGCAACACCCGACCACGCACCAACGGCTGCGCCTCGTCCTTGGCAAAGTAGTCGAGCAGGCGGGTGCGCAAGGCTTCCCGTGCTTCGATGCCGGAGGTCATGATGACAAACTGGGCGTAGCCAGGGTTGGGCAGTTCCGGTTCCATCGAAAGGTAGAAGCGCGGTGTGCCGCTGCCGGTATAGACCGTGAAATGCTGGGCGTCCGCATCCTGTGCGAGGACTTTCTCGAATAGCTTGACCTGCTCCTGCGTCGCTTCGAACGAGGCGCCCTCCTGCATGCGCAGTTCGACCATCAACTCGGGGCGTGAGGCGGTTGGGAAAAATTGCTGCTGCACCAGGCCCATCCCGGCGCCAGCCAGAAGGAAGAGGGTGCCGGTGGCAAGCAATACCTTCCAGCGATGCGTAACGCACCAATCCACCCATTTGCTCAAACGGTGATAGATCGGCTTGTCGTAGGGGTCGGCATGCGCGCCATTTGCCATGCTGGCTGGCAATAGCTTGATTCCGAGATAAGGGGTAAAGATCACGGCGACGAACCAGGAGGCAATCAGCGCCACGCCGACCACCCAGAAGATCCCACCAGCGTATTCGCCGGAAATTGATTTGGCGAAGCCGACAGGCATGAAGCCGGCCACCGTGACCATGGTGCCGGTCAGCATGGGAAAGGCCGTCGAGGTGTAGGCGAAGGTTGCTGCTTCGAACCGATCCCAGTCCTGTTCAAGCTTCAGAACCATCATCTCGACGGCAATGATCGCATCGTCGACCAGCAGGCCAAGTGCGATGATCAGCGAGCCGAGCGAAATCCGGTCCAGATTCCAGCCGGCCAGATACATGACGAAGAGGACGATGCCCAGCACCAGCGGCACGGAAGCCGCAACAACGATCCCGGCTTGGCGACCTAGCGACAAAAAGGAAACGGCCAGCACGATGGCGAGCGCCTCCAGAAACGAACGCTCGAACTCCCACACGGATTCCTCGACCACCTTCGGTTGGTCGGCATACTTTTCCACCGAAATCCCTGCTGGCAGGCCTGCCTGAATCTCCGCCATCCGTTCGTCAACGGCCTTGCCGACCTTCAGGATATTGGCGTTCGGCGTCATCGTCGTGGCGAGGACCAGCACCGGGTGGCCGTTGTGCCGAATGACAAAACTCGGCGGGTCTTCATAACCGGCGCGCACGGTCGCAATATCGGACAGCCGGACAAGCCGGCCACCCGCCTCAATGCTGACTTTCGCCACGTCTGCGGCATTGTGCAGGGCACCGTCAACGCGGGCCAGTACGCGGTCCGATCGGGTATCGAGCGAGCCGGATGGGCTCAGCAGGTTCTGTCGGACCAGGGCATCCATTACCTCCTGCGGGGTCATGCCCAATGCAGCAAGTCGCTTGCTGGAGAGTTCGACGTAGACCTTTTCGGCTTGCTTGCCGAGGATGTCGACCTTGCTCAGGGTCGGCACGCTTTGCAGGTCGACCTTGATCTTCTCCGCGTACTCGAGCAACTCGGCCATCGACAGCCCATCGCCTTGCACGGCATAGAGGGACATGTACACGTCGTTGAATTCGTCATTGAAGTAGGGGCCGCGCACGCCGTCGGGAAATTCTTGCCGGGAATCGCCGATCTTCTTGCGCGCCTGATACCAGGCGTCGGTGAGTTGCTGCTTGGGCAGGCCGCCTTTCATGCGCAGGGAAATGGCGCCATAGCCCTGGCGGGAGAAGGTTTTCACATAGTCGAAGCCATTCAGCTCGCGCAGTCGGCGCTCCATGCGGTTCATTACCTGATCCTGCACCTCCTGCGCCGTCGCGCCAGGCCACACGACAACTGCGGTCAGCAGGGGAACATTGAAGTTCGGATCCTCCGAGCGCCCAAGCTGCGTATACGAGAAGACGCCGGCGATGAGTACCCCCAGAATCATGAAGAGCACCATGGCCTGGTGGGTGACGGCCCATTTCGAAAGATTGAGTTCCTTCACAGCGAATTCCCCGCTGCCTTGGCTGCTTGAACGGGCGGCACGCTCAGGTTCATGCCGCTGGTCGTACGCTCGACAGGAACAACCTCAAGCCCCGGTGTCAGCTTCTGGACGCCCGCCGATACGACTTTGGCGCCATCAGCAATTCCGCGCACCAGCACGGCCTCGTCCGTATAGCGAATCACTTCCACCGGTTGGGCAACGATCTTGCTGCCGGTGTTTTCCACCTGCCAGACCATGCTCTTGCCGTCGGTCTTCCAGACGGCAGTGGCCGGCAGAACAGCGGCCAGATCGCCATCCCCGGCTGCCAGATGGAGGTTGGCCGTCACCCCGAGATGCAAGGCCTGGCGGGCGGCGGGCGACTTGTCGAGAATGCTGAAGCGGGCGCGAAAGGTACGTGTCTGGGCTGATGCAGCGGGCGACAGTTCCCGCAATTTGAGGGGAAGGATGAGCTCAGGGGTACCCCACAAGCTTGCCGATGCCGAGATGGCGCGGGCGTTGCCGGCAAGTTCTTCGGGCAGATCGGCGACCACCTCCAGTTCGGAAGGCTTGGCGATGGTCACGACGGGCTGGCCTTCGGCAACGACCTGGCCAACCTCGAAGCGAACCGAAGTAATGACGCCATCAAACTCGGCAACGAGGGTCGCGTACTTCATCCGATTGCGGGCCAGGTCAAGTTGACGGGAGGCTTGCGCCTGGCGTGCTGCTGCCGCATCCGAGCGGGCTTTTTGCCGTTCGTGGTCAGCGACGGAAACCGAGTGATCGGCAAGCAGGCGCCGGAAGCGCGCTTCGTCCGAAGCCGCCTGTTCGGCATCCACCCGCGCCGCCTGGAGTTGGTCTTCAGCGGCGCGCAGCCCCAGTTCGTAATCAGCGGGGTCGAGCCTGGCAAGGGCTTGCCCGGCGACGACGCTTTGCCCGACTTCGACCAAACGGGCGGCGACCTTGCCGCCGGTCCGGAATCCCTGATCGGACTCATAGCGCGCCCGGACAACGCCGGTAAAGGTTCGTTGATATCCGCCGGAAACGTTATGCGCAGTGACGACCAGGACCGGGTGCGGCTTGAGTTGTGGTGGCGACTTGTCGCCGCAGGCGGCAAGTCCCGTGGCAAAAGCGAGGATGATTGCCGCGCGCAGCGTCAATCGACGTGAGACGCGTGCTGACTCGAATGTCTCGATCATGGTTCGACTCCGGAAGATGAATTTGCCGCAATGGGGACATTGGCCGGTGCAGGCATTGCCTGCCAGCCGCCACCCAGTGCTTTGTAGAGTTGAACGTAGTCCACGGCCTGCTGCGCCTTGCTTTCGGCAAGCATCAGCTCGGTGGCGAGCCGGGCCCGCTGGACATCAAGCAATTGCAGGAGGTCGATCTGCCCCTCGCGGAATAAGGAACTGGCATGGGTGACCGCCCGTTCCCGTTCCATGGCCGCAGCCATCAGCGAACTCACGCGTTGCCGTTCGCCGGTCAGCGCGGCAAGGCTGTTTTCGACATCCTCAATCGCGCCGAGGATGGCCTGTTCATAAGTGAGCAGGGATTCGCGTTCGCGCGCCGACTGGGCGTCGATGCCGGCCTGGATGCGTCCGGCGTTGAATATTGGCAGCACGAAAGCTGCTGCCACGTTGGAATAACGTGATGCCGAAAGGCTCAGCGCATCGTTGAGTGTCAGTTCCTGGGTGCCGAACAGGAGACTCAGGAATATTTTCGGGAAACGGTTGGCTTTGGCCTCGGCCAGCCGCGACGACTCTGCCGAGAGCCGTTGCTCGGCCGCCAGGAGATCCGGGCGGCGCCTTAGCAAGTCCGCCGCTTGGCCGGTGAGTGGCGCTGTTGGGGAAGGCCAGTGAAATTGCTCGGCGGCCGCATGAAGTTCCGGGACCGGCATCGAGGCGTCTGAGCCGGAGAGCACGGCAATGCGACTCTCGGTGACGGCCATCAGCGTCCGCAATGGCGGCAGTGCGGCTTCCATGCTCAAGGTTTCGCCAGCGGCTCTGGCAACATCGAATTCGCTCGCCATGCCTTCCCGGTGGCGACTGCGTGTCAGGCGTTCGGTGTCGCGTTGCGTTTGCAGCAGGGATTCGAGAACTTCCAGGCGGTGCCGGGCACCATGCCAAATGAAGTATTGCCGCGCAACTTCACTCGCGGTGATCAATTGAGCGCCGTTAACGCCGTACGTGGCCGCTGCCGCATCTTTTTCCGCTGCGCTGGCCGCGGCCCTGGCGCCGCCGAACAAATCAATCTCCCAGGCGACGTTGACGCCGGCGCGCGTTGCCTTGGTGTCCGGCATCGATTGTTTGATTGTTGTTGGCAGACCGGTTCGGCTATCGGATCGGGAGGCGGTCAGATCGAGGCTGGGAAACAGCCGTGATTCGGCTGCCGTCGTTCCAGCCCGGGCCTGTCTTGCCCGTTCTACGGCAATCCGGATGTCGTGGTTGGCGATGGTTGAGCGTTCCACAAGTTGTGCCAGTTGCTCGTCCGCGAAATGCCGCCACCACTGAAGATTGGCGGACGAATTGTCCAACCGCTGCTCTCCGGCATGGCGAAAGGCTTGGCTGAGCGAGGTGCCCGGCTTCGGTACGTCGGGATTGCTGACGCATCCTCCCAAGGCAAGCGCGATGGAGAGGAGGGCGGTACTTTGGAGATATGCCACTGTGGCTGTGCGAATTGTGTGTTCCATGGGCATTCGGGTTGATATACTGAACGGTGTGGTAAACATTATTTACAGATATTTACTGAACGGTCAAGTAAACAATGGAAACGAATATTCCCAAGCGCGGACGACCGCGCGACCCTGAGCGAGTTAAGCGGGTTTTGGACGCGGCAGCGGGGCAGTTCATCGAGCACGGCTTCGGACGGGCAAGCGTCGAAGCCATCGCCAAACTGTCGGGCGTCTCCAAGGTGACGATCTACAGCTACTTTCCGACCAAGGAAGCTTTGTTTGAGGCATCTGTTGGCAGTTGTACCGATGTGGTGTTTGCCTCATTACCTCCTGGCTCGCTGGACCCGAACAACCCCGCAGCTGCGCTCACGATGATCGGGACCTCATTTCTGAAGTTGCTGCGTTCAGATGATGTGGTGGGGGCGTTCCGTATGATGTTTGCCGCGGCGGGCGAACACGTCGATGCCTGTACGGCGTTCTACCGGGAGGGGCCGGAAAAACTGATTCGACTGGTCGCTGACTATCTGCGCGCCGCCAATGCTGCAGGCAGTCTATCGATCCCATCTCCTGATGAGGCTGCCGACCAATTCCTGGCAATATTTCACGGTGGTGCCCACATTAGGGTAATGCTGGGTCTGGATAAACCGGACGCGAGCGAGGACGCTAAACTGGTACGTTCGAATGTAGCGCTCTTCATTCAGGCATTTGTTGGCAAGGCCTGAAATTCCTCCATTGGGCAAGCCGAATCTATGAATATCCGGGCGGTTTCAAAGACCGAGTGCAACATTTGGAATCAGCCCTGCTTTGTCCATGAAGATGTTATCGAAGAACACCTCGGCGGGAGAGCGCCACCCCAGGGTTTTTCTCGGCCGCATATTGAGTTCCCAGGCCATGTGATCGAGTTCGCGCTGGGAGTGGACACTCAGGTCAGTGCCCTTCGGCAAATATTGGCGCAGCAAACCATTGGTGTGCTCATTGATGCCACGTTGCCACGGGCTGTGAGGATCACAAAAGTAAATTTTCAGGCCGGTGTTCTCGGCCAGCTTCTTGTGCAGCGCCATCTCCTTGCCTTGGTCATAGGTGAGGGTCTGTCGGATCTCAGGCGGCAGCCCGCTGAAGGCCTGCGTGAATCCGTTGAGCGCATCGATCGCCGTACTGCCGTCGAGCTTGACCAGCATGGCAAACAGCGACTTGCGGCACACCAGGGTGCCGACAGCCGAAGCGTTGGCCTTGCCCTTGATCAGGTCGCCCTCCCAGTGGCCAGGCAGCAAGCGGTCGCTGGCCTCGGGCGGGCGTACGTGGATGCTCAGCATGTCCTGCAGCGATCCCCGCCGATCTTTGCCTCGCGTGCGAGGCTTGCGTGCGCCTCGCCCCTGGCGCAGCAGGACGACCAGTTCGCGGCGAAGATCGCCCTTGGGCATGGCATAGATCGCGGTGTAGATGGTTTCGTGGGAGGCTTGCAATTGGGGCTGCTCAGGGTGGCGTTGCTTGAGTTTGGCAGCAATCTGCTCGGGCGAGAGCTTGCGTTCCAGCAACGCCCTGACCTCGGCCCACAAGGCGCCTTGGCGGTGGAGCTTGCGCACCGGCCAGGCCGCACGTCGCACCCGCCGGGCTCGCTTGCCGGCGCGGTTTGCATCGTAGCCGCCAGCCACTCGGGGGCGTCCCATGACGCATTGCTCCTCTTCGCTCTGGTAGCCGTTGCGGCGAAGTTCTCTCGTGATGGTGCTGGGCGATCTGCCAAGCACCTTGGCTATCGCCCGCGCACTACTGGCCTGCTCCTTCATCGCCATTACCACGCCGCGTTCTTCCGCACTCAATTGTTGATACGTTCTCGTCATGCAACTCCTCCGGTTATGAAGTGTTGCACTTGGGATTTGAAACCGCCCCGTGATGCTTAGTTCGGCCGGAGAAAATCTTTACGGGTGCAGAAATTTATCGACCTTGCTGTGAACCGGTTTACCGACAACACGGATTTGACCTTGTCGGCCTGCGAACTCACTGCCTTTGAATGCAGATATACGACGATGTAAGACAACTTCCCCATCAATGCAGGCATTTAAGAAGGGGATTTAGGCTTGGGCGCTACTTTTTTGATCGGAGTCCCAAACAGAACAGAAGACTGCCCAATCCGAAGCCTGCAATGGTCAGCCCCATAGGGAAGGGCGTGCCGTTTGCGAAGTGGCCGACGCAGGCCGAACCGAAAATTCCGGTACCGTACTGCAGGGCACCTATCAGGGCCGAGACGGAGCCGGCTCGCTCCGGGTAGCTTTCCAGCGCGCCCACGATGGCGTTGGCGACGATGAAGCCCGTGGCCGAGGCAAAGAAGAAAAGCGGCACCACCAACCCCCAGAGGCTGCCCCAGTCATGCCAGGCATCGAGAGCGGCTACAGCACCGGAGATGGTCGCCAGCCCCGCACCGAAACGAATCAGGCGGTCGATGCCGAAGCGGCGCACCAGGCGGGCGTTGAGCTGGTTCGCCACCATGATGCCGACAATGCCAAGAGCGAAGAGCAGGCCGTAGCGCTGGGGCGATACCTGATGATGGGAGATATAGGCCGCCGGGGTGCCGGCGACGTAGGCAAACATGCCGCCATAGAAGCTTCCGCCAACTCCCGCATAGGCTAGCAGTCTGGGATGGCGCAGCAGTTGCGCGTAGCCCAGAAAGGCCGAAAGGATGGACTGGGCGTTGCGCCGTTCCGGTGGCAAGGTTTCCGGGAGAACCTTCAGGGACCAGAGGGTGAGCAGGCCTACCCCCACCAGCAGCCAGAAGATGGCGTGCCACGAGGCTACATGGAGGATCAGCCCCCCCAGGCTGGGGCCGATCAGAGGGGCGACAGCCATGGCGGTGATCAACACCGATAGCATCCGGGCAGCCTGATGGCCCGCATAGAGATCGCGTACCATGGCCCGGGAGAGCACCACATTGGCGCAGGCCCCCACCGCCTGCACCAGGCGCCAGCCGATCATCATCGGCACGCTGGTGGACAGGGCGCAACCCGCCGAACCCACGATGAACAACAGCAGCCCCAGGGCGACGGGCAGGCGGCGGCCATATCGGTCGCTAATCGGTCCCCAGAACAGTTGACCGATGCTGAAACCGATCAGGTAGCCGGAAATGGTCAGCTCCACCGCTCCCGCATCCGCATGCAGGGAAGCCCCCATGGCCGGCAATGCCGGCAGGTAGAGGTCTGTGGAAATGGACGCGAAGGACATCAGGGTGCTCAGGATGGCCAGCACCTTGAAGCTTTGCGCCTGAGTCGAGCTCGAATCTCTGGTAGGCGACAGTGATTTGTCGTTGTTCATTCGTCTGATCAGCCAGTTTTGTCTCAGGTATCCAGTCGCCGCTCGCTCATCCATTTGACGATGGCCGGGTCACGATGGGAGAAAAAGCTGCTGGTCCCGGTTTCCAGTTGGGCAATCTGGCTCAAGTCATCGGGGGAAAGCTCAAAGTCGAATACCGCCAGGTTTTCCTGCATGCGCTCTTTGCGGACCGACTTGGCCAGGGCCACGATGCCCCGTTGCACCAGCCAGCGCAGCACCACCTGGCCGACCGTCTTGCCATACCGGTTGGCAATGGCCAGCAACTGCTCGTTCTGAAATAGATTGTTCCGTCCTTCGGCAAAGGGGGCCCAGGCTTCCGGCTGCACACCCAGCCCAGCCATGAAATCGACGCTTTCCGTCTGCTGGTGGAAGGGATTGACCTCGATCTGATTTACAGCAGGCGTGATCTGATTGAAGGCAGCGATGTCCATCAGCCGGTCGGGCTGGAAATTGCTGAGCCCGATGGCGCGCAGCTTGCCCGCTTTGTAGGCTTCTTCCATCGCCCGCCAGGCACCGTGCACATCCGAATACGGCTGATGAATCAGGTAGAGGTCCAGGTACTCCAGACCAAGGCGGCGCAAGGAGTTGTCGATGGCAGCCCGGGTGCGTTCGTAGCCCGCATCTTCCACCCACAGCTTGGTGGTGATGAAGAGTTGGTCTCGGGGGATGCCGCTGGATTTGATGCCCCGACCAACCGCTTCCTCGTTCTTGTAGGAGGCGGCGGTATCAATCAGCCGATAACCGGCCTGCACTGCCTCCACGACGCAGCGCTCGCACTCGGCCGCATCGGCAATCTGGAATACGCCATACCCGAGGATGGGCATGCGGACGCCATTGTTCAGGGTAACTTCCAACATTTGCATCTCCTTCCGTGTCGGGACAATTACAGCCCCGTTCGTTTTTCCAGGGCTTCGGGATAGCGTTCGCCCACGATCCGGATTTGCCCGGCGGCGGCCTCGATCCGCTGCAACTCGGCCAAGGAGAGTTCAACCCAGGTAGCCCCCAGGTTCTCCTCCAGGCGGTGGGTCTTGGTGGTGCCGGGAATGGGTACGATCCAGGGCTTCTTGGCCAGCAGCCAGGCCAGAGCGATCTGGGCGGGAGAAGCATCCTTGGCCACGGCGATGCCGGTGAGCAGGTCCACCAGGGAACGATTGGCCCGGCGCGCTTCCTCGGAGAAGCGCGGCACGATATTGCGGAAGTCGCTGCCTTCGAACTTGGTGTTCTCGTCGATCTTGCCGGTCAGGAAACCCTTGCCCAAGGGACTGAAGGGCACGAAACCGATCCCCAGTTCCTCCAAGGTGGGCAGCAGTTCCTCTTCCGGTCGGCGCCACCACAGGGAATATTCGCTCTGCACTGCCGTCAGGGGCTGCACCGCATGGGCCCGGCGGATGGTCTGCACCCCGGCCTCCGACATCCCAAAGTGCTTGACCTTGCCTGCTTCGATGAGTTGTTTGACCGTTCCGGCAACATCCTCAATCGGGACATCCGGATCGACACGGTGCTGATAATAGAGATCGATGGCCTCAACACCTAAGCGTTTCAGAGAGCCTTCAATGCTGAGACGGATCTGCTCCGGCCGACTGCACTGCGTCTGTTGCATGCCATCGAATCGGATACCGAATTTGGTGGCAATGACGACCTTCCCCTTGAAAGGGGCAAGCGCCTCGCCGAGCAGTTCCTCGTTGATGTAGGGGCCATAAATTTCCGCGGTATCAAAGAAGTTGACACCCCAATCCACGGCTTGATGGATCAAGGAAATCATGTCTTGCTTGTCGGCCGGCGGGCCGTAGGCCATGCTCATGCCCATACAGCCCAAGCCGAGCGCCGAAACTTCAAGTCCGCTATTCCCGAGTTTGCGTTTTTGCATTGCTGTTTTCATGTCGATTAGCCGTGTTGATTTGTTGCTTTATGAACCCCTAAGCTGCCACCGATTTCCAGTCCAGGGGTGGTCGCTAGCTGAACAATCAAATGAGCGACGCTCTTGCGAGAAACACTCTCGTCCTTGGCCTTGAATGATTCGCCCTTGCGCGTAATGCCATAGGCAATCTCATCACGGTTGTTCAGCCAGGCGGGGCGGATGATCGTGTAATCCAGACCGGATGCCTCAATGACTGCCGCTCCGTCCCGGTAAGGATCGAGAACGCTGCGGTACGGTTCGCCAGGCACTTCCTCGTAGATGCCCATTGAACTGACGAAGATGACACGGCGCACGCCGGTTTCCTTCATGGCGGCAACGATGTTCTGAGCTAGTTTTTTTAACGGGCCGTCTAAATTGACGTAAACCACGTCCTGCCCGACCATTGCAGCCGTCAAGGTCGGCAAATCCAACACGTCGCCTTCGACGACGCGAACCCGTTCTCCATCGAAACCTCTCAGGCGCTTGGCGTTACGCAAATACAGCGTCAAATGGACATCGGTCGTGTCCAGAAAGAGGTTGCTGGCAACCTGTGCAATCTGGCCGCCAGCCCCGAGAATCAGTACGTTCAGACTCATTGCAGGGCCTTGTTGAGAATGGTGCTTACAACCTCCCGGGTGTAAATGTCGGCGATGCCAAACCACTGGGCATTACCCAGGACGTTTTCGATGGTTCTTGGCAAATCGGCTTCGGTAATCCCCAGTTGTGAAAGTCGGGTCGGCGTGCCGATCTTGTCGAACCACTTCTCCAATGCAGCAATGCCCTGCTCAGCGCTGTCCAGGCCAAAGACGTATTTTGCAAACCGTTGGAACTGTGCCGGGTTGCGGCTGTGATACCACTTCATCCAGGCGGGCATGATTACCGACAGACCAGCGCCATGCGGCACATTGAAGAGCGCCGACAAGGAATGTTCGATCATGTGGTTGGGGTAGCTGAATCCGGCAGTGCCAGCATAGATCAGGCCATTCAGCGCCTGCGTGGCCGACCAGGCAAACTCGGCACGGGCGTGGTAGTCCTGGGGGTTTTCGAGCAGGGTTTCAGTCGTCTCGATCGCCGTGTTGATGATGGCTTCGACCATGCGCGAGTGGAAACGGGGTTGCTCCTTGGCGGTAAAGTAGCCTTCAATCGAATGCGCAATGATGTCGGCAGCGGAGTACACCAGATAGTCACGCGACACGGATTGCATGAGTGCCGGATTGACGATCGACACCTTGGGAAAGGTATGTACCGAACCGATGGCGAATTTTTCCTTGGTTTCCTCGTTGGTGACTACGGCCCCGTTGTTCATCTCGCTGCCGGTGGCTGCCAGCGTCAGGATGTCGAATACTGGCAATGCGGCATGGATGCTGCCCTTGCCGATAAAAAGATCCCATACGTCACCGTCGTAGCGTGCCCCGGCCGCGATGGCTTTGGCACTGTCCAGCACCGAACCGCCACCCACGCTGAGGATCGCATCGACCTGATGGGTGCGTGCCAGGGCAATGGCCTCACGGACCTTGGAAATGACCGGGTTGCTGACGATGCCGCCGCATTCCACGAACTGCACGGCATGCTCGTTCAGGCTCTTGCTGACGATCGCAAACAGTCCGTCGCGCTTGATGCGGTCGCTGCCAAAGCACAGCAGCACTTTTTTGGCACCGTGTTCAGCCAGGATTTGGCCGATCAGTTGCTCCTTGCCGGTGCCGAATTCGATCTTCGTTGGATTAAAGAAGGTGAAATTTTCCATCTCGATTCCTCGTTAATGTCTGAAAGGTAATTTTTCAGATGTGTGTTTTATTGGCTGGGTGCCAGGTCGCCAAACCAGTAGGCGGCGGTCACTCCGCCATCCATCAGAAAATCGCTGCCGGTAATGAA
Source organism: Azonexus sp. MM2026_4 (assembly GCF_055901855.1). Taxonomy (NCBI): domain Bacteria; kingdom Pseudomonadati; phylum Pseudomonadota; class Betaproteobacteria; order Rhodocyclales; family Azonexaceae; genus Azonexus; species Azonexus sp. MM2026_4. Next base: position 689,319 of record NZ_CM148380.1, read on the forward strand.
GGCGCCATCCGGCCCCATGAGCAAGGCGGCAACGTTGCCGACTTCATCCGGTGTTCCGGCACGGCCGACCGCACATAGGTCGATCATCCGTCGGTAACCAGGGCCACGTGGACCGGAGAGTTCGTCGCGGGCGAGCGGCGTGATGATGATGCCGGGGCTGATCGTGTTGATCCGGGCCCCACGTTTGCCCCAGCGAACCGCCTCGGCCATGACCCGCAGAGAATTGCCTCGCTTGGAGAGTTGATAGGCTCTGAGTGGATCGATCACCTGCTCAGGTTGCAGCATCGGCAGGGCCAGCAGTTCATCGGCCGGGGTAAGTGCCAGGGCCTTGTCTTGTGCCTCGGTGAGCGCCGGCAGACGATGGCCGGATTGGGAGGCGATGACCACACCAGACCCGCCGCGGGCAATCACATTGCCGAACTCTTCCAAAATGACGGCTGTGCCGTAGAGATCCACCCGCAGAATAGTTTCGGGGGATGCCTGGGTCGGCGAGACGCCTGCTGCATGAATCAGCCCGGTAATGTCACCGAGTGCCTGGGCTTGCTCAACCAGTGCATGGATCGACTGGCGTGACGAAATATCCACCGATGCGGTACTGACTTCGAATCCGGCATCGAGCAAGGTCTTGGCGGCGGCCTGCGCATTCTCTTCACGCAGATCAGCCAGCAGAACCTGTTTACCCGTACCGACCCGTCGGGCGATGGCTTGTCCAATCGAACCCGGGCCAATGACAACAACAACTTCGCTCATGATCTTTTCCTTTCGCTCTTCAGGTCGGTCTATCGATTGCCATATTGGTCATCACTGACCTTTTCCATCCACGTCACAACCTGGCTATCGAGTGCCTCGGCAATGGCAATATGGCTCATGGCAACAGTCGGGGAGGCACCATGCCAATGCTTGACCCCGGGGGGAATCCAGACCGTATCGCCGGGGTGGATCTCCTGTATCTGGTTTCCCCATTGCTGAACTCGTCCTGCGCCGGCTGTCACGATCAAAGTCTGTCCCAAGGGATGGGTATGCCAGGCGGTTCGTGCACCAGGCTCGAAGGTGACGGTGGCACCGCTAACGCGCGCTTGTCCGCTGCCTTTGAACGGGGCATCGATACGTACTTTCCCGGAAAAGAAGTCGCTTGGGCCAGTCACGGATGCTTGGGTACCGATACGGGTGACTTGAACGTCACGGGATTCTTCTGCGTTCACCGCGCCAGCAATCAAGCCAGCGGTAGAGACGGCGGCAATCAATGTTTTCACTAGTGTTACTCCTTGGCGGGGGCTTCTTGGCCTGACATAACCAAAAGTTCTGGGCGGAGACGCACGCCATGAACGGTGATGCCGGCAAGCTCAGTATTGAATTGGCGCAACTCGGCGGGAGAGAACTGAACAGACAGCGCACCAAGATCTTCGTCGAGATGGGCCGGGTTGGTGGTGCCAGGGATGGGCACGATCCACGGGCGTTGGGCCAGCAACCAGGCAAGCGCGACCTGGGCTGGTGTTGCTTCCTTGCGCTTGGCCCAGGTTTGCAGCATGTCGACCAGCGGCATGTTGGCCTTCAGATTTTCCGGGGTGAAGCGCGGGTTGAAGCTGCGATAGTCGGTATAGCCCGGGCTATCAAAGCGCGAGTTCGGGCCCAACTTGCCGGTCAGCAAACCCAGGCCCAGCGGGCTCCACGCGACCAGGCCGATACCCAATTCCTCGAAGATGGCAAGTTCCTCTAGTTCCGGCCCACGCCACAGCAGGGAGTATTCGTTCTGAACAGCGGCTACGGGGTGGATGGCATGCGCCCGGCGCAGGGTTTTCATGCCAGGCTCGGAAAGCCCGAAATGCTTGACCTTGCCCTGGGCGATCAAGTCCTTGACTGCCCCAGCCACATCCTCGATGGGCACTTTTGGATCGACACGGTGCTGGTAAAGCAGGTCGATGGTTTCGATGTTCAGGCGCTTCAAAGAAGCATCTACGACCTGGCGAATATGCTCAGGACGGCTGTTCAGGCCACCGGTACGGCGCCCGTTAGCGTCGATCTCGAAGCCGAACTTGGTGCCGATGACCACCTTTCCCTTGAACGGTGCCAAGGCCTTGCTCACCAGTTCTTCATTGACGAAGGGGCCGTAGACCTCGGCCGTGTCGAAATACGTAACGCCTCGATCCACCGCCCGATGAATCAAGGCAACCATTTCCTGCGTGTCTTTCGGCGGGTTGTACTGCCCTCCGTTCATGGTCATACAGCCCAAACCAATGGCCGATACCTCGAGTCCCCCGAGCTTGCGTTTGGGTATCTCGGGTGCAGCCTTGGCAGAACTACCGGAAAAGGCCTTGGTCGGTAGCGCTGTGACAGCGAGGGCTATCCCGGCAGCCATCAATTCGCGACGACGATAACTCTGTGGATCAAATGTATTTCGATGTTTGCTCATGGTATTCCTCCAACTGTCACGTTTTGGGCTTCAGGAACCGATTCCTGGCTTGAGGCCCTTGTCAGGCCGGGGTAGGTAATTTCCCGGCACGCATTGCTGCGATGACGCCGCCGTCGATCAACAGATCACTGCCGGTCACGAAGCCCGCGTCTGGTCCAAGCAGATAGCCTGCGGCGATGGCAATTTCATCGGGCGGTGCCATCCGCCCAACAGGGGAGGCGGCAATCATGGCGCGATAGCCATCGCCGATCGGCGAATTCAATTCGTGTTGGGCGAGCGGCGTTGCGATGATTCCCGGGCTGATCGAGTTGACGCGGGCGCCGCGTGCTCCCCACGTAATGGCGGCTGCCTGAACACGGAGGTTGTTGGCGCGCTTGGCCATCATGTAGCCGATCATCGAATTGGGAACGGCGTCGGGCTGCAGGAAGGGCAGGGCAAGCAATTCGTCGGCGGGGGTGAAAGCCAGCGCGTGATCCTGCTCCTGCGTCAAAGCCGGCAACATGTGGCCGGCCATGCTGGAGATGACGAGGCCGGCGCCGGCTGGCGCAATGACCCGTTCGAATTCTTCAAACACGACCGCCGTACCGTAAAGATCGACCTCCAGCACCCGGGCGACAGGTGCCATGTTGGGTGACAGGCCGGCGGTGTTGACGACATTTACGACCTTGCCCAGCGCTGCTGCCGTATCGGCCAGTGCGCGGACCGAGGCTCGCGACGAGACATCGACGACTTGCGTGGCAACGGTGTAACTGGCCTCTTCCAAAGATTTCGCTGCGGTCGACAGCGTTTTTTCGTTGAAATCTGCGAGCAGGATGGTTTTTCCGAAACCCTGACGACGGGCAATGGCGAGTCCGATACCGCCTGCTCCAATAATGACTACGACTTCGTTGTTCATTTGAGTCTCCTGTTTTTAAAAGTTGATGATTTCTTCTGCCTTCAACATCGACTAGCGAGAAGGCACTTCATTGCGCAACGGCGAAATGCCGTGTCCACCTGCGGACGCTGTACCAGCCCGGGCACCCACGTCGATCAGTGCCATCACGGCTTCGGCCCCACGCTCACCAATGACTTGGAGTTTGGCGAAACCTGTCTCGATGTCCTGCAAGTCGTTGGCGGTCAGCTTGATCTGGGCCGCAGCAACGTTTTCACGCAGATGGGTGATCTTGGTCGTGCCAGGAATGGGAACGATCCACGGCTTGCGGGCGAGCAACCAGGCCAGTGCAATCTGGCCGGGCAATACCCCGTGACGTTGGGCAACGTTTTCCAATAAGGCGACCACGGGCCGGTTGGCAAGCATCGCTTCGCGGGTAAAGCGCGGCATGCTGGCGCGCAGATCAATCCCCTTGGCAAAGGTGGCGCTGGCCGGGATGGTCCCGGTCAAATAACCCTTGCCGAGAGGTCCCCAGGCGACCAAGCCGATGCCCAGTTCTTCGCAAAGCGGCAGCACCTCACCCTCTGGATCACGTGACCAGATGGAGTATTCGTTCTGGATGGCGGCTACAGTTTGCTCGGTATGGGCTCGACGTATCGTCGCAGCACCCGCTTCGGACAAGCCGAAATGCTTCACCTTGCCTTCCTTGATCAACTGTTTGACCGTGCCGGCGACGTCTTCGATGGGCACCTTGGGATCGACACGGTGTTGGTACAACAGGTCGATGACATCCGTGTCGAGGCGCTTCAAGGAGGCTTCGACCACTTCGCGAATATGCTCCGGCCGGCTATTTAGGCCGCGAATCTGTCCGGCATTGTCGATGGCGAAGCCGAACTTGCTGGCGATCACCACCTTGTCGCGCACCGGTTTGAGTGCCGCGCCGACATACTCCTCGCTGATATAGGGGCCGTAGACCTCAGCCGAATCGAAGTAGGTGACCCCCTGTTCATAGGCTTCCTGAATCAGGCGAACGGCATCGGCTTTGGCAATGGGAGGTGCGAACCCCCAGGCCATGTTCATGCAGCCCAGGCCAATAGCGGAGACTGGAAGAGCACCGAGCTGGCGCATCGGCATGCTTTCCTTGCTGGCCTGGGCATTTTTGGTGGCCGCGGTCACGTTACCCGACACCAGAGACATGGCGGCCAGCAACATCGAGCTCGTGATGAAATCCCTGCGTCCTTGGGAGATGCGTTCGGTTTTGTTCTGGTCGGAGGATTGCATGGCTGTTCTCCTGCTGTTTGGTGGGTTGATTTGGTGAACTGAAGATTAATTGCCCTACTGTCTATTGAATAGCGGCATAAACATTGCATCAGTAGCAATAAAAAATTGATAATTACCTGTGATTTAGTCGATGGGGAGAGCACATGCCGATTAACGAATTGCGCGCGATGGAAACCTTTGCCAAGGCGGTCGAGTTGGGTAGCCTGCGCAAGGCCGCAGCGGCGCAGGGCATGAGCCCGCAAGCGGCCAGTCAGGCCATGGCGCAACTGGAGCAACATCTGGGCGTTCGATTGCTACATCGAACAACGCGAAGCATTTCACTGACCGAAGAAGGGCAGCAGTTGCTAGAGGCCGCCCAGCCTGCGTTAGCCATGCTGGAGCGCGCCCTACAGCGCGTGCGCAGCTCCAAGGATGAAATTGCCGGTCCTTTGCACATTGCCGCACCCCGCTCAGGTTTTGTCCCGGTGATTTGGCCGCTGGTCGATGCCTTCTGTCAGCAATACCCGGAGATACAACCCGACCTGCATCTGGATGATCACGTGGGCAACTGGGTGCTGGAACGTGCTGATGTCGGATTCCGGATCGGCGCTCCTCCGGAAGAGGGGCTGATCGCTCGCAAGCTCTTTCCCGTACAGTTGATTGTCTGCGCCTCACCGGCCTATCTGGAACGCCACGGCGTGCCACAGCGCCTGGAAGACCTGTCCGAGCATCGCTGTAGCGTATTCCGTCATCCGGCAACCGGCCAGGTGTTTCCCTGGTATCTGAAAGTCGATGGTGACGTGGTCAGGCGCGACTTGCCCCCGGCGCTATCCACCAACGACATCGAACTCGAATTGCAGGCTGTCCTGGATGGCCGGGCGATAGGGCAGTTGTCGGCCATCTCGGCCGCTCCCCATATCCGTGCCGGAAGACTCAGACCCGTCTTGCTTCAACACATGACCGACCATATGGGGGTTTATCTCTACTATGGAAGCCGGCGCGCCCAGCCGGCGCGCGTTCGTCGATTCATCGAATTCGCTCTTGAACGGCTGGGCGAAAAATTTGACTTCGCGTTGACGGATCTGGAACTGAAGAGTCACCAATAAACATAGATGGCATTCGTTTTGAGCAGAGGAGGAAATCTGGCGTGCTCACCGAATTTACCTCCCGATTCGCCCCGTCACGCAGCAACCAAGCGTAGTAGAGTGATTTCCGAAGGGGAAGCAAAGCGTTTGGGAGGACCCCAGTAGCCGGTGCCCCGGCTGGTGTAAACCATTAGCCGACCAAGTCGATGCAAGCCTGCCGCTTCGGCCGCGGTCGCCGACAGCGGCAAGGGCGCCTTGCCACGACGCGAGGCTAGTCCCTGATCTCTGGCTGCTTGAATCGCTCGGGAACTATAACGCCTGGTATGTATTGTTTTCCCCACTGTCCCATCGCTTGCAATATGGGTCCTAAATCGGCTCCTTTGCGCGTGAGAAAGTATTCAGCTCGCGGCGGATTGTCCTGATAGAACTCTTTTTTGACGAGGCCTGCGGCCTCCAGGCGCTTTAAGCGTTCAGCCAGGATATTGGTTGGTATTGCCTCCGGTGAGGATTGAAATTCACCATAGCGGTGCTTATCCGACAGTAACAAATCTCGGACCACAAGCAGCGTCCATTTGTCACCAATGATGTCCAGCACGTTGGCGATCGGGCAGGTCGAGCGAGAGCCCTCGGGGCATGCGTTTTTCGGATTGCTTTTCTCCATGGGAAAAATTTTAACCCTGTCGCTTGCAATTTGCAAGTAACACTCGTAGCATGTGACTTGTGATTTGCAAGTTACTTGCTAATAAGCTTCGTCGAATTGAAATGAATAGCAAATGAAAGGAATTTCTATGTCATCTCCTTTAGTTGTTGTCGTAACTGGAGTCTCTTCAGGAATAGGGCGCACCACTGCAGAATTGTTTGCCAAGCAAAACAAGGTATTCGGCACCGTGCGCAATCTGAGCAAAGCGCAGGCGATACCCGGCGTGACCTTGGTTGAAATGGATGTGCGCGATGAAGCGTCCGTAAAGCGCGGAATTCAGTCGGTCATCGACGATGCCAAGCGCATCGACGTGCTGGTCAATAACGCCGGGGTCTCCCTGGTCGGCTCGCTCGAGGAAACGTCGATTACCGAGGCGCAGTCGGTGTTCGATACCAACGTCTTCGGGATACTGCGGACGACGCAGGCGGTGTTGCCACAGATGCGAGCACAGCGTTCGGGGCGGATCGTCAACGTCAGCTCGGTGCTGGGATTTATTCCGGCACCGTACATGGGGATCTACGCGGCTTCCAAGCATGCCGTCGAGGGATTGTCCGAGACCCTCGACCACGAGGTACGCGATTTCGGTATCCGGGTGGTGCTGGTCGAGCCGGCATATACCAAAACCAGTCTGGACATTAACGCTCCTCAGGCCAACGCGAAGGTTCAGGCTTATGACGCCGAACGTACCGTCGTCGCACGCAAGATCGCCGAGAACGTCAATGGCGCGCCGGAGCCGGACGTAGTCGCCAAGACGATCGTAGCGGCAGCCCGTTGCAAGTGGCGCATGCGTCGTCCGCCCAAAGGCCAGGCTGCGCTGTTGAGCAAATTGCGGCGTTTCATGCCGGCCGGCGCTGTTGATGCAAGTATCCGGAAAGACTTCGGGCTCCGCTGATTCATCGCCAAAGGACACATCCGTGATCGCCATTCCTCGGGCCAATCAACCGTCCTCTTCGCCCTGGCCGGTCTTTTTCACGGCATGTGTCGCGGTATTTCTCGTTTCGATCGACTCGACTGTGCTCTTCGCGGCATTTTCAAGGCTGCGCCAGAGCTTTCCCGAGAGCAGCCCCGCAGATGCATCGTGGGTGCTAAATGCCTACACGGTCGTCTATGCGGCCATGTTGGTGCCGGCCGGCAAGCTTGCCGACAGCCATGGCCGCAAGCGCATCTTCACCGCCGGGGTTGCTCTCTTTCTTGCGGGCTCCCTGGCCTGCGGCCTGGCGCCCGGCATCTACTGGCTGGTTGCTGCCCGCGTACTTCAAGCTTTTGGCGCTGCACTGCTGACTCCCGCGTCGCTGGCTATCGTGCTTGAAGCCTTTCCAATCGAAAAACGTGCCGTTGCGGTCAGTCTGTGGGGCGCGGTGGGCGGCTTGGCCGCGGCCATCGGGCCAAGCCTGGGTTCCCTGCTGGTCGACAATCTGGGCTGGCGCTGGGCCTTCTTCATCAACCTGCCGCCGGCGCTATGGTCGATCTGGCGCGCCCAGACCCGCCTCACCGAATCCCACCGGACGGAGCCGGTCGCGCCGCTGGACATGGTCGGCGTGTGCCTGCTCATCGTCGGCGTGGCAACCCTGACCTGGGCCGTCGTTCGCGTCGAGGCGCTGGGCTGGGGGCACCCACAGGTATTGGGCGGCAGCATTTTCGGCGGCGTCATGCTGTGGGGATTCTCCCGCTGGGCACGACACCACCCGAACCCCGCGTTCGACATGCGGCTGTTCGCCAATCCGAGCTATCGGGCGGTCAACCTCGCCTCGCTGGTTTTCGGGATGGCCTTCTCGATGATGTTCTTTGGTTTCTTCTTTTTCATGACTGGCATCTGGCATTACACGCTGCCGCAAGCCGGTCTGGCCATCACGCCCGGTCCGCTCATGGTCGTACCCGTCGCCATGTTGTCCGGCAAGATTGCCGCACGAGCCGGGCATCGCCCACTGCTCATCGCTGGGTGCCTGATGCTCGCTCTGGGAGGGCTTTGGCAAGCCACCGTGCCCGGTGTCGATGCGCACTATCTGCAGCACTGGTTGCCTAGTCAGCTACTTACCGGCATCGGCGTCGGCATGGCCATGCCTTCATTATCAGGCGCTGCAGTCGCTACTTTGCTGCCGCATCAATACGGCGCTGGAAGCGCGGTCAACCAGGCGATAAGGCAGTTCGGAAGTGTCCTTGGCGTTGCCCTGACGGTCGTGCTGGTCGGGCATCAGAACCTGATGCTCGAAGACTTCAAAATTTTGAGCCTGTGCTATGCGGGGCTTGCCCTGCTGACGCTGGCGATCTGCTTTGGCGTAAACACGAAAACCAGAGCAAAACCTCTTTTCACACCAACAAAGGAAGCATGCCATGAATAGTTCCAAGACTGCTGACACGACAGCCATATCTGCAACCAATAGCGAAATCAGCGGCGCTGAGCCGGTGTCCCGTCGTCAGGTACTGACGGCCGGCGCCGCCATGGCAGCAGCCCTTGCCGTCTCACTGCCGGCAAACGCACGTCCCCGGGACAAGCATGCTAAGGGCAATAGCGCGGCCACCGCGGTTACGAGTTTTGTCGAAGTTGATGGTCGACGAATCGCCTACCGCTCTGTGGGAACAGGCAAGCCCTTTGTGCTCTGCCATCGCTTTCGCGGCGTGCTGGGTCTCTGGGATCCGGCCTTCATCGATGCTTTGGCAGCGGAAGGCTTCCAGGTTGTCACCTTCGACTACTCGGGACTCGGTCTTTCGACTGGCGAGAAGACCTACAACCCGGGCGCCATGGTCAAGGATGCCAAGGATCTGGTTGATGCACTCGGCCTCAAGGATGTCGTGATCGCGGGCTGGTCGATAGGCGGCATCGTGGCGCAGATATTCCTGGCCATGTTTGGCGCCAACGTCAGCCACGTCGTATTGCTGGCCACGACGCCCCCCGGAACGCTCGTCAAGCCGGCCGAGCAACTTTTCTATGACGCTGCCGCCGTGCCGGGCATCGCTCTGGATAACTTCACCACCATTTTCTTTGAACCGAAGGACGAAGGCAGTCGGGCTGCCTCCAAGCGTTCATTCGATCGCATCATGGGGCAAAAGATTGAGAGAAGTCCGGACGTTCCGGCCGATTGGGCCATCGCCCAGATCGGTAACACACCGCGGAACCCGGTCTTTCCGTCGGACGAAGTGCTTCATGTCTTGAAAACCACGACGACCCCCATCCTTCATCTCGGCGCCGATCACGACATCATCTTCCCGATCGAGAACTGGTACGCCCTGAACGGTCAGTTGCCGACGCTGAACCTGATCACCTATCCGAAGGCCGGCCACGGACCGCACCACCAATATCCGGGAATTGCGGCCACGCAGATCGGTGCATTCGTCAAGGGAACGCGCAAGGCCTGAGCTCTGAACAATTTGATTTATTCCGCTTCACATCTCAAAAGGACACATCTTGAAACTTGAACAAAACACGATATTGATCACAGGTGGCGCATCCGGCATCGGCCGGGGACTTGCCGAAGCCTTCCATCAACTGGGCAACAAAGTCATCATCGCAGGGCGCCGCAAGGCGCTACTTGAAGAGGTTTGCTCTGCTAATCCCGGCATGGAAGCCATCGAACTGGATGTCGCCGATCCGGTCAGCATCAACGTTGTGGCACCAACCCTGATCGCCCGCTATCCGACCCTCAATGTGCTAATCAACAACGCTGGCATCATGCCTTTCGATGATGCCGGGGGCCATATCGATGAGGCCGTTTCTCGCCGCATCGTCGATACCAACCTGCTAGGCCCGATCCTTCTGACCTCCGTGCTGATCGAGCACCTGAAGCGCCAACCGCGAGCGACGATTATCTACAACACGTCAATTCTGGCTTATCTGCCGCTTGCGCCGAGCGCGGTTTATTCCGCTTCGAAGGCAGCCCTGCATTCGTACGCGCTGTCGCAACGCTTCATGCTGCGCGACACGAATGTCACCGTGCAGGAAATTGCACCGCCCTGGGTCGATACCGATCTCATCAAGAAAAGTGGTGACCCCCGTGCCATGCCGGTTGATGCCTTCATCGCTGAAACAATGCAAGGCTTGGCCACTGAAGTTCCTGAAGTCGTCGTCGAGGCTGTTCGTCCGGTTCGCGCGAATCCCGGTCCCGGCGAACATGCGCTAATCAATGCCTTCAATGCCGATCTGATTGCCAATCCGCCACCGATGTGAGCTGAACAGAATTGGTCTGAAGTCACGGACCAGGGAACCTCATCTGATAAATAAGGAAAGAAAATGAACCACGAAATCGTTATCTGCTCTCCGGTCCGCAGTGCCATCGGCACATTTGGAGGCGCATTAAAGGATGTTCCGGCTGCCACGCTAGGCGCTCATGTCATCGCTGCGACACTTCAACGTGCCGGGTTGGATCCGGCGCTTGTCGATTCTGTGATCATGGGCAATGTGATCCAGGCTGGCAACGGCATGAACATTGCCCGGCAGGCGGCGATTCACGGAGGCCTGCCGGTTGATGTGCCAGCCATGACGGTTAATCGTGTTTGCGGCTCCGGGGCTCAGGCGGTGGTCACGGCATTTGCCGAAATTGCCAGCGGCTTGTCCCGCTGCGTGATCGCCGGCGGAATGGAAAATATGGATCGCGCGCCGTATTTGATGCCCGCCATGCGCTTCGGTGCTCGCATGGGCGATGCGGGGGCCGTTGACTCGATACTTCTGGATGGCTTGCACGATGCCTTCTCGTCGCAGCACTCCGGTTGGCACACCGAAGATCTGGTGCAGCAGTTTGGTCTGACCCGCGAGGCCCAGGATGCCTACGCTGCGCGCAGCCAGCAGCGTTTTGCCGCGGCAAAAGAAGCGGGCTATTTTGTCCCCGAGATCGCTCCTCTCGCCATTGAGTCGCGAAAAGGGACGACACTGTTTGCATCCGACGAAAGCAATCGTCCGGAAACCACCGAGGCGTCCCTCGCACGACTGAAGCCCGCCTTCCGCCCTGACGGCACAATCACTGCCGGCAATGCTCCAGGAATTAACGCTGGTGCTGCCGCGATGATCGTTTGTGAGCGTGAATTGGCACAAGAACTCGGTCTGAGTCCTATGCTCGTGATCCGCAGTGCGGCAGTGGTGGGCGTCGAGCCGGGGATGTTCGGAGTGGGGCCGGTCCCGGCGATCCACAAGGCACTCGCACAAGCTGGCTGGTGGGTCGATGACGTCGATCGCTATGAGATCAATGAAGCTTTCGCTGCTGTAGCACTTGTCGCACAGGCCAAATTGGGCATCGATCCGGCGCGCCTCAATGTCGATGGTGGTGCGATCGCTCATGGACATCCCATTGGCGCAAGCGGCGCCATCCTGATTACGAAGGCAGCACATGCCTTGCAACGCACCGGTCAATCGAAGGCTGTCGTCTCGCTGTGTATCGGCGGCGGTCAGGGCATCGCTCTCTGTCTCGAAAGGTGTTGAAATGAGCCTCATCGAAGAAACCGGCGCCGGACTCAATGGCCTCGACCAGTTGCGGGCACTGATGTCTTCCGGCCGCAAGCCAGGGATTTTGGTGTCACTGGATTTCGAACTCATTGAGGTGGATGTCGGCAAAGCCGTCTTTGCCGGCAAACCCGGCAAACATGCCTACAACCCGCTTGGGACTGTCCATGGAGGCTATGCTGCAACCTTGCTTGACTCGGCTTGCGGATGTGCCGTTCATTCCAGATTGACGGCGGCTCAGGCCTACACAACTCTGGAACTGAAAACCACCTACCACAAGGCAATAACGCATAACACGGGGCCCTTGCGGGCAGAGGGTAGCGTCGTTTCCATCGGGCGGCGAGTTGCCTTTGCCGAAGCCCGTCTTTTAGACGCCGAGGGCAAGCTCTTTGCCTCAGCGACATCGACGCTGTTGATTATCGACCGGGCTGCAGGAGCATGAGTCCAGAATTCGAAATTCTTTCAGCGACAACGAAATTCAATTCTGGCCGACCAGCTGGCTTTCACCACAAGCCGGTTATTCGCATTTCCGTCCTTCACGGTCTGTAATCTTTCGCGTGGGGTGTCTGGAACTGAGTGCGCTTCTTACTTCTGCAGTCAATCCTGCGAACGCTGGAAATGCCGAACCTCTGACCTACTGGGGGTAATGTCAAAGAAATAGGGTAGGGGAGTGGATCCTTCACCTTGAAACAACGAAGGAACAACAGAAGCCAGCCTGATGTAATCCTATCCCCCTGCAGCCTAAGAGACTGCTTTGCGGCAGGGGGATAGTTTGCGTATCTTCCTCATCCTAGCGAGGGGGCTAGCTTGAGACCGAAGGGGCTAAATTGAGGCCTCGAAATTGTAAGCCCCCGGCAAACCCACCTACAAATTGCTCCGATAGGCCGCGAAGATAGTGTCCCCTTAAAAGCGATGGTGGACGCTATCAATGGAAATACAGAAGCCAATTCGCCGGCGGCGGCATCACCCGGAGGCGTTCAAGCAGGCGGTGGTGGAAGCCTGCTGCGAGCCAAGCGCCTCGGTGGCTGGGATTACCCTGGCCAACGGCGTCAATGCTAACAACCAAGGGAGTTCCCCCGGCTTTGCCAGGGAGGCAGTAAAAGTTTGACGTATTCGGGGTTGTCCATCGTGGAAACTTTCAATCGTGAGCCGCCAAGCACATGAAAGGAAGAAACCAGATGGACAAGTTTGAAAGTTTGAGCCACACGGCGTGGGACTGCAAATATCACGTGATATTCATCCCGAAGCGTCGGCGAAAGACGTTGTATGGGGAGCTGCGTAAGCATCTCGGAGAAGTGTTCCGCAAGCTTGCGGCGCAGAAGGAGAGCGAGATTGTGGAAGGGCATCTGATGCCTGACCATGTGCATATGATGATTGCGATACCGCCGAAGTATGCGGTGTCGCAGGTGATTGGCTTCATTAAGGGCAAGAGCGCGATTCACTTGGCACGGGTGTATGGAGAGCGCAAGCGGAACTTTGTTGGGCAGCATTTCTGGGCAAGGGGGTACTTTGTTTCGACAGTCGGTCGTGATGAGGCAGTGGTAAGGGAGTACATCAAGAAGCAGGAGCAAGAGGACGAAAGGTTGGACCAACTCGGCCTGTGGAGATTGTTAGTCAACAACTTGAGGTAGGGGCGCGCAAACCCGAGTAATTCTATGTGCATAATTTTTCGTTAAATTTAACATAATACAAATTATGCGCGCTTCACAGCTACACCCTTGGCCGTTCAGTCCTTCCGCCGTCACATTGCCGTAAACAGGCGAGGACTGTCAACGTATTTGTTCAAATGTCATTTTTACGAGGCATTGGTCGACAGATCAAACGGCACGATGCAGCCATTGATCGGTGGCAGCGGATTGACCCAGCGTTCCGGCTGTTCAATGACCACTGCGCTGAGCTTGCCTGCGCGAACACCGTCACGCTTGACGACGGCAAAGTGCAGAATGTTGCTGTTTCCTGCAGCCTTGACGTTCCAGCCGGCGGCGATTACTTGTTGTTGCACCGCATTGCTGCTTTCGCCGACCGTCTCTGCGTAGTCCCGAAAGATCCGTGGTGAAACCAGCGCCATACCGGCCGGTAAAAAATGGATCGGCGAGCCCGGTTCGTTGTACGTCAGCCCGCCGCTGGCCAGCCCATGTTGCACCCATTCGATAAAAGCGATCGCCAGGGGCGTCGGCTCGGCCGTCGGCCCGCTGGGCACCAGTTTCGGCGCGACGGCGTAAGGCGCGACCGTGGTTGTCGGCGCTGCGCGATTGCCGGCCGGCTTCTTGCGTCGATGCGTCACGATCGCGTCCGACTCGTCGAGCAAATCATCACCAGGCGAGCTCGGCTTCGCCTCGGGGGGACTTGAATCCTTTCGCGGCGTGCTGGCGGCTTTCTGCGGCTTGGCATCAATCACCGCGAGCTTCTTGCTCTCAGCGGCTCGCGGTGGGCGCGGCGCTTGTATCTCCCTGGATCGGCCTACTGCCTTGGCAGGTCGATCACCATCGTGTTCTCGAGGTCGCCCTGGAGGGCTCGGCGGTGGCGCCAAGGCCGCCGAGCTCGTAACTGCTTCAGTGGTAAGCGGTTCATACAGGTCGTCGTCAGGGTCCGCATCGCGCGCTCGATCCTTCGGCGATCTGGATGCCGGCGCCGGCGTCGGCGTTGCGTCAGGCAAGACGAGTGGAAGCTGTGTTTCAGCAGGGTGTAGCGCCGTAGGTACATCGTTCGCCGGCGCATCCCATTCCATGGGCGCGGCGGTCGCAGCGACAGCACTGCCCTCCCCTGCCAATTCGGCGGCCGCTACCTTGACTTTGCTGGCGCCTTTCTCGACCAGAACAATACGACCGGCCATGGCCGCCGGGTAGCGAGCCGGATCGTCGTACAGGCGATGCAACGGGAAGCGCAACACCGACAAGGCGTGACTGTAGCCCTCGCCTTCGATCATGACGTGCCAGATGGCCTGGCCGGTGACGGGATTGAGATCGATTGCGCCATAATCCTGCCAGGTGTCGAACAGCCGATCGTTCTTGTTCGGCCCGGGGACGCCGGCCGCATCCTCGGGTTCGTCCTTCTGGATTTGCTCGCGGACCTTGTCGGCCAGTCGCTTGGCCACGAAGTAGATTGCGCCATCAAAGACCCAGCCTGCTGCGCCATCCCGATTCAGAGGTAGGGCGGTGCCTTGCGCCAGCAAACTGCGGATTGTGCTCATCAGCCGCTCGATGAGCGGCACTGCCGTGGCGGTCGCGAAACGTTGTCGCGGACCGCTCTGCAGGTTGTGAGCAACGGACATCTGGTCTGCCTGCCGGATGATTGCGCCAAGTGTCTTTACGCCCTCGAAGGCGCTGGTGCCAGGTTTGGCGCCCTCGCCGCCCAGATAGGCACTCAGCGCCTCCAGGACCGAGTTCTCTCGCCCAAGAAAAGCGAGTGCATTGGCCGGAGCAATGGCTTGCAGCAAGATCAGTGATAGTTTCTTGTGGGCCAGATAATCGCGTTCAGCGGTTGGCGCAAAGCCAACCTGGTATTCGGTGGCATGCGATTGCGTCAGGGGGCCGGATAGCGGCAGCCAGCGGCGCGTCTGCGATTGGGGTGTGTCGCGAACATGCAGGCGCAAGTCGGTCATGATCTTGCCGATGTCGTGCAGCAAAGCCGCGTAGAACACAGCGTAGGTCCAGTGATCGCGCTGGCGATCAATGGTTTCGGTAGGTGCGCCCAGCGGCAACAGATACCCATTGCGCAGCGTTGTAGCAGCCAAAAGCACTTCCAGTGTATGCGCCAGAAGTCCGCCGGGATGGGCGTGGTGATGTGATTCCGAGGCGGGCGCCAATTGCACGAACTCGGCGTAGGCGACCAGTGCATTGCGCAAGTCACGCTCGAAGACATCCTGCGCCAGGCGCGTCTGGCGATAGATTTCGTCGATGGTTCGCTGTGCGTGGCAATACTGCAGCAGGACTGCGCCAGGTTGCACCCTGAGCCAGCTATCTGCGCTTCCCGACAACCGAGGTATCACCGGTGCCGGCAGCACGGTCACCGCTGCGGGTGTGGCAGCCGGTTCGGTGGCTTGGCGCAGATAACGCCAGGCAATCCACCCGGCGGCAGCGAACGATACAGCGGCCAGAATAACCGCGAGCAGCGACATCACTGCTTCAGATTGAGGGTGTGCTCGCCTTGGTAAACCTGACCACCAATCTGGTCTGGGTCATATCACGGATCGAACCGGATTCCAGGGCGTCCCACACGTTGACGTATTCGCCACGGGTCCATGTCTCGAACTTCTCGGTCAATGGATCCCAGCGATTGCCTCCGTCTACGTGCCGTGCCGCCAGTCCAACAAAGGACAGTGCCGCGAGCTCGCGCGCAAAATCACCCGGCCGGAGCTTGCGCTCCAGCTTGATGTAGTCCTGCAGCAGGCCAAGAACCAACACGACAGGATCGTCTTCCGGCCAGACATATTGCTCAAGCCCGGCGTAGTGGTCGAGCCATTCCAAAATGACACCAAACCACCCGGGCTCGCCGAGTGCGTCAAGGTGACAACCGATACGATCCATTGCAGCACAATGCTCGCGCTGGTGTTCGGGAGATATTGGGGGAAGTCCGACCATGAAATGATTCTATCACGTTAGTTATAGCTGCCAACTGACCGACCGTATTGCCGTTCCAGCACAACACTATGCGTAGACGCCCGTGTGTGCCGATGGTTGCAAGCCTTTCGTCATCTGATTTGCGCCACGCCACAACGGGTGCTGCGGATTGTCCGTGGCTTGCTTCTGCTGTCCAGCGAAAAGGCGTTATCAACGATAACGGCTTTTCGCTGGACAGTGCCTTTTGTTTCTGGTACGCGCCGCGCGGACCAGAAACTACCCGTAGATTTTCTACCTGTAATTCGCCTCTCCCTTCCCAGTAAAACCCTTTGCGCCAGCCCCCGATTTATAGGGCTGGCGCGGCCTTTCAGATAGGGCCTGTACCCCTGTAGAGGGCAAGCCGCCGCCGGCTTGCCCCAGCCGTTTCCTTTGCCGTGCGGGCATTTCCGCCACCCGCGTGACGTTGCGTCCCGCCCGCGCCTGGCATGTCCGGCAGGGCGCGCGTGCCTCATGGCAGTTCGCAGTTCATGAACTGCGAACCATATCGCATCGTAATTTCTCGATCCAGAACCGGCCGTCAAAATCCCGTCGCCATAGCACGACAGAATATTTCTGTCCAGCGAAAAGCCTCATAAATCTTTTTCCCCCTTTTCGCTGGAAGCCCGCGTCGCAAAAACCTACTGTCTCGCCGTGACTGGAACGGACGTTGTGTGTCCATCCCTCCTTGGCCCCGGCTCACGCCGGGGGTTTTTTTGATGACATTCGAGGCTTCCAAATGCTGACGCATCCGCTATGTCGTTATCTCATGCTGGCTGCAACACTTCTTTCGATTTCCGTTGCCGCAAGCGCCGCGCCGAGGGATGGCGACGCCATTACCGTCGGTCGCTATACCTCCACCACCGATGCCATCGAGACCGCCGAAATTGATCCCCTGGCCGTCGTTGTTCAACTGAAGTTTCCTCGCGAAGCGATCCAGAACGTCGGTGATGCCCTGCGTTACTTGCTACAGCGCACCGGCTACACGATTCGCCCGGCAGACGACTACAGCACTCGCCTGTTCCAGTTGCCGCTCCCCGAGTCGCAACGCAAGCTCGGCCCCGCCCGGGTCAGCACGCTGGCCCAGGTACTGAGCGGTAGCAACTACCGGCTGTGTGTTGATCGCTTCGGCCGCGAAATTGTGGTGCAGGCCGATATCAATGGCTCCTCCTGCCCAGCAGTTACCCCCCCTGCCGCGAATAGCGAGGCCTCCCAATGATGAATACACCCTCCCCTTCCCCGGACGCACCGGCGCCGATTAAGCGCCGCCTGTCACGCACCAGTGCCATTGCTGGCTCGCTCGTCCTTCTGGTCGTGGTCCTTGCCGCATTCGGCTACTTCACCGCCATCACCCGGCCCGAGCCCGTGGCTTTGCCGGCTCCCGAACCGGTAGCTCAGGTGCCGGATGCGGTGGTGGAGCGACTGGATCGGTTGGAAACGATGGTGCGCTACCTCACCGCGCAGGTCACTCTCTCGATCGACGCGCAGACCGCAATCGCGGCCGACGTCGCGACCTTGCGCTTGCGTGCCGACGCTGAGGCCGAGAAGGCGGCCGAAGCTGCGCGCCAGGCGGAAGAGCGCCGGGCAGCGCAGCAGAATCGTCGCGCCGCCAGGCCGGCGGCCCAGTCGGCGGCGCCCAAAGCGGCGGTGCTCTCGGTTGATAGCTGGGGAGGCAAGCCGTCCGTGGTCGTGCGCGACAGCGACGGCAAGGTCCAGTTCCTGACACTCGGTGACCGCCTGCCCGGCGGCGGCGTCATCGGCGGCGTGCAGGTTGCCGAGCAACGCGTCACCGTCCGGCATGCCGATGGTTCAGTGTCCACGCTGATCGGAAAGGCGCAGTGATGCGGCGTGCCCTCTCCGTCCTCGCCCTACTCATCGCTGGCGCGGCATGTGCCGCCGAACCTGTCGCAACCCAGATCGGCCGGACCCAGCGGGGCGGTGTTGCCGTGGCCCAGAATGCCCAAACCGCATCGGACATCGAGCAGGCACGGGTCTGGGGACTGACTGTCGAGGAAGTGCAGCGCGCACGTCAGTTGATGCAGCCCGGCAGCCCCAGGGCGACATTCTCGTCGCCGAACATCTCGCCGGTCGAGGTGCTCGGCATTCACGCTCAGACCGCCGCTGAACGCACTCGCTACGCCACGCTCTTCGCCAAGGCGCTGCGCGCTGATACCGAGCGCGTCCTGGCTTGGACCGCGACCTACGGGCAAGTCACGAAGCGCCTTTATCCGAACGAAAAGCTCCTCGATTTCGGTGGGGCAAAGTTGCCAAAGAGCCAGGAAGTCTTCCTGCGCTGACATGATGCACGCCTTCGACCATCCCTCTCCGCTTCGCCGCCGCGCCTTCCTCGCCGCCGCCGGCTGCACGCTTGCGGCGATGGCGCTGCCAGCGCTCGCCCGGGCTCGCGGTGGCCAGCTTCTGCTCGATGTGCCGCCCGCCTATCGCGACGCGGCTTTGCGTGCCGGTGTACCGCCCCGCCTGCTGTACGGCATCGCCCTGCAGGAATCGAAGATGCTCTTCGGTGAGCGCGTATTGCCCTGGCTGTGGACACTCAACGTCGCCGGCAATCCGCATCGCTACGCGACCTACGGCGACGGCGTGCGCGCGTTGAGTCATTGGGTGCGCACTCGCGGGATCAGGAACGTCGATTGCGGGCCGATGCAGGTCAATTGGCGCTGGCATGGCGACAAGCTGCAGAGCTTCGAGAAGGCGCTCGACGCGCACTACAACCTGGCGGTCGGCGCCTCGATCCTGGCCACCCACTACCGCGATGCCGGCGACTGGATGGTCGCAGCAGGCCGCTATCACCATCCGACCGATACCGCGCGCGCCGCCGCCTATGCGAAGGCCGTTTTCCGGCGCATTCCGATGCTACGGGAGGCTGCATGAAATACGGCGTCACCGAGGCCATGCTGCGCCCGCCCGTCGAGCTCTACTCCGCAGCGACGGCCGGTTCGATCGGCATCATTGCCGCGACCGCGCCGTGGGCACTCATGCTGTCGCCGGGGATTGGCCTGGCTGCTGCCGGCGTCGCCACAGGCTTCGCCCTCTATCGCGGCACCCAGGGCTTCCAGGTGCTGCGCTACACCGTCGGCCTGACCAAGTTCAAGATCACCTCCGTTGCGCCGCACAAGCTGCCGCGCATCCCCGAGCGCTTGTACATGGGGCAAGGGTTTGAATGGACGCAACGTCATACCCAGCGCTTGACCGATGCACGTCGGCCGGACGCCCGCGATTTTCTGACGCCGAGTCCCTTGGGGACGCTGACCGCCAAAGCCTGCAGGAAGCTGGTCAAGCGCGCCGCCCGCGCGCCACTGCCCGGGTTTGAACGCGTATGCAATGCCTTGGTCGCGCCGCGCTGGTGGAACCCGATCGCCGACATTCCCGACCTGGGCGGCTCGCCCCTGCTCCACGGCGTCGAACCGGACGAAGTACCGGTGTCGTTGTCGCAAAAACACCGCGTCGGTCACACGCTTGTCATCGGCACCACGCGCGTCGGCAAGACGCGCTTGATGGAGCTCCTGGTGACTCAGGATATCCGCGATGGGCATTGCGTCATTGTCATTGACCCGAAGGGCGACGCCGATTTGATGATGCGCGTCTACGCCGAAGCGGCACGCGCCGGGCGCCTTGATCAGCTCTACATTTTTCATCTGGGCTACCCGGAACTATCGGCGCGCTACAACGGCATCGGCAATTTTGCCCGCATCACCGAAGTCGCCAACCGGGCAACCAATGCCCTGCCCTCTGGCGGCAACTCGGCAGCGTTCAAGGAATTCGCCTGGCGCTTTACCAACCTGATCGCGCAGGCTCAGGTAGCACTCGGCATGGTGCCCACCTACGAACTGCTGCTGCGCGACATCACCGACATCGAGCCGCTGTTCGTCCGCTACTCCGAGCATGTCCTGGCCAAGATCGGGCCGGAAGGCTGGCTGAAGAAAATCGAGCAGATTGAAGCAGCCATCCAGCAGAAGAAATACGCTGTGCCACGCGCCCTGCAGGACCGCACGCCGCGCTTGATTGCCCTGGTCCATGTCCTGAAAGAATTGCAATTGCCCGAGCCAGTGGTGCAGGGGCTGGCGTCTGCCGTGCGCTACGAGCGCACCTTCTTCGAGAAGATCGTGGCCAGCCTTGGCCCCTTCCTCGAAAAGCTCACTACTGGCGCCGTTGGCAAGCTGATCTCGCCAGACTATTTCGATACCACGGACAAGCGGCCGATCTTCGACTGGATGAGCATCATCCGCCAGAAGGGCATCGTCTACGTCGGGCTGGATGCGCTCTCCGATCCGGTCGTGGCCAGCGCCGTCGGTAACTCGATGCTGGCCGACCTGGTATCGGTCGGTGGCAAGCTCTACAAGACCGGCCTCGATCCCCATCATCCGGAAGGCAAGATCGTTCTGCCCACCGTTGATTGCCACCTTGACGAAGTGAACGAGCTCGTGGGCCCGGAATTCGTGCCCATGGTCAACAAGATGGGTGGTTCGGGCTTCCGGATCCATGCGTACACCCAGACCATCCCCGACATCGAGGCGCGGCTTGGCGATGCCGCCAAGGCCAAACAGGTGCTCGGCAACTTCAACCACCTGGTCATGTTGCGCGTGAAGAGTGCCGAGACGGCAGAGTTTTTCACCAACCAATTGCCGAAGGTCAACATCACCAGCTTGACGTCGGTTTCGGGGGTCACCGATAGCTCGGCCGACCAGGGGCCGGTCGACTTCGTGTCACGCAACGAGGACCGGGTCAGCACCACGCAGACGGAGATGCTAACGCCGGCCGACATCATGGCGCAGCCGCAGGGCCAGGCCTTCGCGTTGCTCGAAGGCAATCGCCTGTATCACATCCGGATACCTCTGCCGGTATCGGCCAATGACGACGAGTTTCTGCCCGAGTCGCTGCGCGCGATCGGCGATGCCATGCGTGCTCGCTATCACACCTCCGAGAACTGGGCATCGGACAACGATTGGCTCAAGGACATGCCGATCGGCCTGGCCGGCTCGCCGGCCTTGGTCGACCTGGGCGACTTCTCGCTCGCGCCGGCACTCGATGCCGCCGATCCGGTTGCTTCTGAGGCGTCGTCCGATGGTGTCGAATCCGCTACCGAAGGGGTGGCCTGATGGCTGCGAACACCGCAACGGCGAACAGCGCACCGGCACAACGCCAGGTCGGCCGCCCACGGCCGCGTGGACCGGTCAGCGTCATCGTTGCCGCCTTGATCGGATTTGTTGCATCCATCGTGACATCGTTGTTCCTTGGAGTCGCAATCGAACTTATCGGCGATCACACCTGGTGGAAAGGCAAGGCCATCGAGCATGCCCAGGCGCAGGTGATCGTGGATCTTGGCTATATCGAGTTGTTCCCAAAATCGGTCCTGGTGCCGAACACCGTGGCATTTGCGAAAGACATGGTGCGCCTGGTGTCCAAACCGTGGGACGTACTCAACGCGCCAGCATTTTTTGAGCGCACCAGGAATGCCGAACAGACGGTACCGGCCAAGCCGATGCAGCGGATCTTGAAGCGGCTTCTTGCCGAGATTGCCCGGGTGCTCGAAATCCTGCTCTACGTGACACAGGACACCGCTGTTCGTCTCTGCGTCGCCTTCTTTGCGCTGCCGGCATTTGCCATGGCCTGCCTACTGGGTCTGGTCGACGGTTTGGTCAAGCGTGATTTACGCAAGTGGTCCGGTGGGCGCGAATCGAGCTTCGTTTATCACCACAGCAAACACTACACCGCGTGGTTCCTGACCGCTGGCTTCTCGCTGTATCTGGCGTGGCCGATCGGTGGCTTCAATCCGGCGTGGATGGTTCTCACGTTCGCAGCGCTAGTGGCGATGTCGCTCTCCGTCACTGTCGCTGCGTTTAAAAAATACCTTTAAGGAGAAAACTCGATGCAAACCCGGTCCTGCTCCATCCGTCATGCACTGCCTGCATTGTTGGCGCTTACGTTCACCGGCCTGCTTCATGCCAACGAAAGCGATTTCATTGGCCTGGAATCCGTGACGGCATACGCAAACCGCCCCGATCCCGCGCCGCGCGCCGAGCGCGTCCGGGCCGAATCCGAAATGCGCGTACAGGACAAGGTCGACGTCGAGCGCGAACGTCTGGCCAACTTGACTCAGGAGATCACCTACCTGCGCCGCCAGGTTGCTGATGCCTCCAAGCAGGCACCGGGCGCAGCCCGGGTGCAGTTCCGTTACGACTGGCTGGACCGTGATCTTGAGCTGATCCAGCAAGGTATCCAGGAACACCTGGATGCTCCGCGTCAGCCGCGCCCGATTCCGCCGCTCAAGGGCAACTACCGTCGCTGACCGATCCCCATGAACAGCGCACAAACCACCGCTTTCAAGAACGCCGTCGGCGGCACATCTGGCGGATACCTGCCGGGTGACTTCGCGCTGCTGCTCGGGCTGATTGCCGGGGCCGCGCTGTTGCTGTGGGCTGCCTACATCGTGTTTCGGCTGGGGGATGACTTCCTGGCTGGTCGGATGCCAGCACCCAAGATGTTTGCCTTCAAGGTGCGCGTCCTGGTGCTCGTTCTGCTCGTCGTTTCCATCCTGAATGTCTGATTTTCTGGCCGATGCCTTCCCGCACGGCATCGGCCTACCTCAAGTACGCGGGATCACGTCCTTACTGGAGCAATCACCATGCATAACCCACTGACCACGCTTCTGAAGCTCTACCAATCCACGCGGACGCGTCTGCAGGCTCGTCTTGCGGCCTTCGTCGTCGCCGCGCTTGCCACAACCATGACGAACCCCGTCCTGGCCGCCTTGCCGACTGCTGTCACGCCGGCCACCGGGACGGCCACGGGGGACTACATCTCGATCGCCAAGGAATACTTCAAGAACGGCTTCTTGTTCCTGGGTCTCCTGATCGCCGCGTATGCGCTGATCAACGTCGCCGGTGGCGCGATCGGCAAATTCAACGAGTTCCGTGTCGGCCGTGCCGAGCTCAGTGATGTCGCAGTCTATGCCGTGGTCGGCGTTGTCATCCTGGTCATCATCGTCTACCTGCTGACCGAAGCCGCAGCCGTCTTGTGATCGGGTGCCCCAGATGAGCGAAAACCACCCGCTATCCGATATCGACGTGCATGCCGCGCCCGAGATCGATCGCGTCAACGTCGAGCCGGTGATTCTTCTCGGTCTCTCCAACAGCGAGGCGCTGTGGGTGATCGGGCTGGCGTTCGCCATCTGGGTGCCGGTCGCTGGGCTGGTCATGCTGCTGAAACCGAGTTTGCCTCTTTTCATCCTCCTGGCGACGGTCGGACCCTTGGCATCGGTGTGGCTGGTCGCCAAGAAGATGGCCGTCGTCAAACGCAATCGCCCAGACCTCTACTACGTCCACGCGATGCGCCAGTGGGCGTTGAAGAAGGGGCTGCGGCGCTCACGCTACATCACCCACGTCGGCGAGTGGGATGTCGGCCGTCGCCTCGAATCACGCGATGTCTCCGACCGTCGCTTCAACTTCTTCCGGAGATAAGGGGATATGTCCCGCTACAAGAACGCTCTCTCCCAGGCCGCCTCAATTGCACGATCGCAACGCTTCGTAATCGGTGTCCTCGGGATCGTCACGCTGACCGCCCTGGCCGGCTGGCGCTACAAGGAAACGGAATTGACCGCGCACATTCCGCCCGACCTTTCCAACGGCACGTCGCTCAAGATCGGCGGCACGCCCCAGGTGCCTGCACCCAATGTCTACTCCTTCGGGTATTACATCTGGCAGCAGATCAACAACTGGCCCAATGATGGCGGCACCGATTACGCGAAGCAGATTTTCGCACTGCAGTCCTACATCACGCCCGCCTGCCGCGCCCAGCTCGATGCCGACCTGAAGATCAAGGCGGGCAATGGCGAACTGGCGCAGCGCACGCGCGCCGTCATGGAGATCCCCGGCTATGGCTTTGCCGCAAACCGGGTGACCGATCACGGCAGCGGCGCCTGGACCGTCTTGCTTGACGCGGCACTGCTGGAGACCTCGCGCGGCGTCGCCGTCAAGCGCACGTACATTCGGTACCCCTTGCGCATCGTGCGCTATGAGGTCAACCGCGAACAGAACCCGTTCGGTCTGGCGATCGACTGCTTTGGCAACCGCCGACCGGAGCGCCTGGAAGAGCGGGATATCGTTGTCGAACAGGTCATGGCACCCAATGCCGCCATCCCCGCCGTACTGCCCAAAGCGGTGACCAACGCGATACCGCTGGTTGGCGAACCGCCTGCAAGCCCGTCGAACGCGGCGCCGGGCGCACCAGAAGCCGCCGCACCCGCCCCGACAGCTTTGCCTACACCGGCAGCGCCGGCTGCAGCAGCGCTGCCGAATGCCCAGGAACCCCGTTGAGATGGAGTCGCTGATGATTTCCCTACGTCCTATCGCCCTGATCCTGATTGCTGTGGGATCGCATGCCATTGCCGGCGAACCCGGACCTGAGCTGCCGCCCGATCGCCCTGCAGCGGTCGCCGAACCTACGGCCAAGGTCGTTTCGACTTCCCGGAAAAAGGGCCGCGGCGAACGAAGCGCAGCGCCCGTGCTGGAAACCTTCCCCCCAGCGGATGACCTGCAGGCGGGACAGCCGGCGGTCGCTCCCGGCATCGAGCGGGTGGTCTATGACCGGTCGCCGCTGCGCGTCGCCTTGAGCGCCGGGCAGGAGCGTCGCGTCTACCTGCCGTGGGAGGCCGCGTTGCATCTTCCGCCGGATGCCGCTGGTTTGAATGCCCAGGTCATTGGCTCAACCCTCTACCTGACTGGCCAAAGCGGTCAACCCACCGTGCGGGTGATTGCCGAAGGACTGGATGGCCAGGGAATGATCCCGCTCGATGTCCAGGTCCGCGATCAAGCGGGCGTGCCCGGTGAAATGGAGATCAGCATCGCGACGCGCAACGAGCGCCGGGCGCCCGCGCGTCGCGCAGCCATGGCTGATGACGACGAGGATGAACCGGACGAACCGGACCTGGTGCAACTGACGCGTCATTGCTCCCAACAACTCTATGCCCCGCAGCGTCTGGTCAAACCGCTGCCCGGGGTACGCGCGGTCGATATCCGCAGCAAACCGGTTGCCGGCCTCTATCGGACCAGCGCCGTGCTGACCACGCCGATCGGCGCCTGGCGCAGTGCTGGGCTCTACGTGACGGCGGTGCGCTTCACGAATCGTGGGCAATCCGAGCTTGAGCTCGACATGGACTTGTTGCGCGGCCGCTGGGTTGCAGCAACACCCCAGCATCACATCCTGGCGCCGGCCGGCAGCGAAGCCGACACGACGGCGGTATGCCTCATTTCCGAACAACCCTTTGATGCTGCGAGGCCGTAATCATGCCGGCGATCAAATCCAACAAACTGATTCCGTTTCTGGCCGTCATCGCGCTACTCGTAGTTGGCTTCGTTGCCCTGAAGGCGAGTCAAGATCCGGCGCCCGCATTGACGGAGTCGCCGCTTGAAGCGGTGCCGGCGCAGCAACCGCCGGCCGAGGAAGCGGATGCCGGTCAACCCGGGCTCGTCAGCGGCAGTCTGCTGGGCGGGGTGAAGAATCCCAAATCGCAGCAATCGGCCGATGCGGACACGCCGACCGAGTCCCTCAAGACGCTGACCGCCGAGATCGCTGCGGCCCGGCTGGAAATGCAGCGCGTGACCGACGAGAACCGTCAGCTACGCGCACAAGGGCTGCAGACCGAGCAGGCTCGCCGGCAGATGAAGGACGAGTTGCGTGATGAACTGCGCAACGAACTGCGTACCGAAGTGCCGGCGCCGGCAGCGCCCGCCCAAGCCCCGGCCACGCCATCGAAACACGGCCTGCTTGATCCCAGCAGCCTGGTGTCGCAACTCCCGCAAGGCTTCGGCTTCGATGCCCTGCAGGGCGGCTCCAGCGGTGGTGTCGCCCTGGGCGACGCGGCGATGGGGACGGCCGGAGCAGCACCGGGTGGTTATCGCACTGTCCTGCCGCTCGGTGTTCGTGTCGGCAAGGGGACTGACGGCCGGGACGCCCTGGTTCGGGCAACCGCTGGTGTCGAAGAACGCGGCCGCACGGCAACGCCCACCGCCCCGCCGTCGTCGAGCGCTCTGGCGCCCTTCGATGGTACCGGTGCGGGCAACGGCAAGAAGAAGGAAGCCAAGCGCTATTTCACCATCCCGGAAAACTCCACGCTGCTCGGTGCCACCGCCATGTCGGCGATCATCGGCCGCATCCCGGTGGACGGCAAGGTCAATGACCCGATGCAGTTCAAACTGATCATCGGCCCGGAAAACCTCGCCGCCAGCGGCCAGTACCTGCCCCGCGACCTGTCCGGCATCATCATGTCCGGGATCGCGATCGGCGACCTGAACCTGCAGTGCTCCGAAGGCCTGATCCAGTCAATGACCTTCGTCTTCAAAGACGGCACGATCCAGACGGTCAGCCAGCGCAACGGTGGTGCCGTCACAACCATGGGCATGGGTGAAGGCGGAAGTTCCTCCAAAGGCCTGGCTCAAACCTCGAAGCTCGGCTACATCAGCGATCGCTACGGCAACCCCTGCATTGCCGGCAAGTTCATCACCAATGCCCCGGCCTACCTGACCGATACCATCGGCCTCAAGATGTTGTCACTCGCAGGCGAAGCGGCCGCGATGGCACAGACGACGGTGTCCTCAAGTTCCGGCTATGGCGGCACATCGTCGACCAGCACGGTGACGGGCGACCAGAACCGCTACATCCTCGGCAAAGCCGCATCCGGCGCCACCAACGAGGTGACCGAGTGGCTGACCAAGCGGATGGGCAACTCGTTCGACGCGATCCTCACCCTGGCCGGCGCCGAGGTCGTCGTCAACATCGACCAGGAAATCCCGATCGACAAGAAACCCGATGCCCGCCGTATCGACTACGACCGCATCGATGCCGACAACCGTTCCTCGCAACGAAAGGCTCGCCACCATGATTTCGATTAAGTCACCGCTTCGCGTTTTGTCGCTGCTCGCCCTGCTCACGGGCATCCTGCCGGCCTGCACGGTCATGCCGCGCGAATCACCGCTGCCGAAGAGCGGCGGCACGATGGAAGAAATCTACCGCAACCATAACGATCGCGCCGGCAGTACCGGGACGAAGGATGCGCGGGACCGGCTGCCGTTGCGCGCCGCCAGCGACTACAACCCGGGGCCGAGCAAGCTTGCCGCCCAGGAACAGATCGAGCGGCGTTTTGCCCGGGTGGCCAACCCGGACCTCCTGATGACGGTCTTTCCGCACCTAGCCAGGGGGAAATACCCGATCCCCGGCTACGTGACGATGTTCCCGATGTACGACTCGGTGGAATATCTGCTGCCCGGTGAGGCTTCCAGCAACTTCGACGGGCTGCGCTGATGCTCAACACCATGATCGAATCGCTGTTGCATCGCGGCAAGAAGGCGCCCCAGGTGGCGCCTGATGGCAGCCCAGCGGATGCGCCGCAAGCGCTGCAACAGCCAGATGTTGCAGCATCCGGAAAACTACCGGGTTTGACGCTGGCCCAGCGCCGCGCCATGGCCCAACGGCCGCCCTCCTTCGTCGATATGCTGCCGTGGATGGAATGCGACCGTGAGGGCGTGGTTCTCCTCGAGGACGGCATCTCCTGCGGCATGATGTACGAGCTGGACCCGATCCCGACCGAAGGTTCGGACGACGCATTCATGGAAGCCTGCATGCACAAGGTCAAGCTCGCCTTGTCGGCTTTGCCGGAATGGGACGATGCGCAATGGGTGGCCCAGTTCTTCGTCAATGACGATACCGGTCTCGATCCCCTGATTGATCAGTTGACCCGCTACATCCTGAGTGCTCAAGGGGATGCCGATAGCCAGCGGCGCCGGGCGCAAGAAGTGCTGTCGTCGCAATTCACCCAGTCGTTCGTCAAGGAAATGGCTGAGCATTTGCGCTCGGTCGCCAAGCCGGAGGGCTTCTTCCGTGACGAGTCGGTGTCGGACAACATCTGGCGCGGTCAATTCCGTCGTGTCCGGATGGCGATCTATCGCTGGTATCCACCGAAACACGACTTCGGCGGCGACTTTGGGTCGCCGCGCACTTCGCTGATCCAGGCCGCCAACGGCTTGGTTGCCGGCCTTCGCGAGGCAGGTATCCGCTCGCGCGTCATGCTGGCGCCAGACTTCTATGCATGGCTGCTGCCGTTCTTCAATCCCCGGCCGTTCGGCGACCTGGCGACCACGGTCAGCGATATCCTGAAGCGCTGTCCCTATCCCAATGACCAGGAAGGCGACGAGGCACCGTTGCCATTCGGGACCGACATGGGCGACCTGTTGTTGCTCTCGCCGCCGGTTTCAGACCCGGAAACCGGCACCTGGCTTTTCAACGGCAAGCCGATGCGCGCACTGGCGCTGCAGGGAGTTCGCGAAACGCCCCAGGGCGGTCATTTCACGGCCGAGCGCCTGCATGGCAGCAAACGCTTCGCCCGTTTCGACCGGATGCCGCCTGGCACGATGCTGTCCTGCACCCTGGTGATATCACCGCAGGATCGGATTCGTGCCCGGGTGCAGAGTATCCAGTCGGCGTCGCGCGCTCGCACGTCGGATGCGCAACTTGCGCACGACGAATCGAAACGGGTGCTCAAATGGATGAGCAAGGGCGACAAGCTCTATCCATTCTACATGTGCCTTTATGTGCGCGGAGAGGATCACCAGGATCTGAACAACCGGGTTGCCGAAATTTCGGCGTCGCTGACGGCGTCCGGGCTGCGCTTCATCGATCCTCGGCATGAGCTCGTCGGTTGCGATGTTTTCATGCGCGGTTTGCCCATGAATTTCGAGCCCGAGTTCGATGCCCGCGAACTGCGCCGATCGCGCCTGGTCTGGGTCTCACAGGTGGCCGCTCTGCTCCCGTTGTACGGCCGGGCGCGTGGCACGGGCAATCCCGGCCTCTGGCTGTGGAACCGTGGCGGCGAACCGCTGTTTTGCGATCCGCTGAACAAGCGGGACCGCAAGAAGAACGCGCACATGCTGATCTTCGGCCCCACCGGCGCCGGCAAGTCGGCGCTGCTGAACTATCTCTGCATGCTGGTGATGGCCATTTATCGCGTGCGCCTGGTGATCGTCGATGCCGGCAATTCGATGGGGCTCTTGAGCGACCACTTCAAGGATCATGGGCTGTCCGTGCACAAGCTGCGGTTCACGCCGGATTCCAAGGAGAGTCTCCCGCCGTTTGCTGACGCCTACAAGCTGCTCGAAGATCCGGGGCTCGCCGCATCGGCGGTCGATGCGCGCGATGCCAATGCGGTCGACGAGTCGTTGATTTCGACCATTGAAGCGGACATTGACGCCGACGATAACAACCTGGACGAGAAACGCGACCTGCTCGGCGAAATGGTGATTCAGGCGAGCCTGATGATCACCGGCGGCGAAAAGCGCGAAATCGAGAAAATGAGCCGCGCCGACCGTTACCTGATTGAGCAGGCGCTATTTCGCGCCGCGCGCAAGGCACAGGCCGCCGGCCAGCCGCATCCCCGGGTTCAGGATGTCGCAACTGCACTGATGGAAATGCGGGATTCGCCCCACCTTGGGCCGCAACGTCGCGACCGCGCCGAAGACATGGGGCAGGCGATGATGGTGTTCTGTTCCAACGGCTTGCGGGGAAAGTTGTTCAACGGCTATGGCGAAAGCTGGCCGGATGCGGACGTGATCCACGTCGAAATGGGTACGCTGGCCATGTCGGGCTACGAGGATGCACTGTCCGTCGCTTACACGTCGCTCGTCAGCCACGTCCATGCCCTGGCCGAGGCGACGCATTACGAGGGGCGCCCGCTGATCTTCCTGACCGACGAAGGCCACTTGATCACGAAAAACCCGCTTCTGTCCGACTACGTGGTCAAGATCACGAAGATGTGGCGCAAGCTGGGTGCGTGGTTCTGGCTCGCCACCCAGAACATGCAAGACTTTCCGGATGACGTGGCGCGCATCCTCTCGATGTGCGAATGGTGGTGGCTGCTGACGATGCCGCCGGACGAGATTGAGCATGTCGCGCGGTTCAAGACCCTCAGCGAAGAGCAGCGCCGCTTGATGGAATCGGCGACCAAAGAGCCGCCGAAATACACGGAAGGCGTTGTCATTTCGTCCGTCATGCAGGCGTTGTTCAGGAACGTCCCGCCGGCGCTGCCGATCGCACTGGCGATGACCGAGATGCACGAAAAAGCCGAGCGGCGCGCGATCATGGACGAACAAGGTTGCACTGAGCTGCAGGCTGCTTACGTGGTCGCGAAGAAACTGGCCGCTCGGCGTGAATATGCGTGAGGCGCCGAGCATGATCTCGACCGAAGTGCTGCAACCCTGCCGGACGATCGCCGATCAACTCGGCGACCTGTTACTCGAAAGCTACGGCGCCGTCGATCTGGTTTTCGCCGAAACAGGGGCGTCGTCGATCACGGCGCTCGCAGCGGCGACCTGGTGCCAGGATTTCAGCCTACGCACACCGTCGGCCGCACTGGTTGATCTCGCCGACCTCGCCGGCGGCGAGATACGCCTGCGGTACGCCCGTCAAGAGGAATACAACTGCGACCTGCAGGCGCCCGCCCTTTTCGAGCGAGTAGCGGCCGCCGATGTCGTTGTCCTTGATGGGGTTGACCTCGCGGCTCGCCGAGACATGCCCAGCCTGCTGAAATTTCTCGGGCGCTGCGCCTGGCGCAGCAGGCTGACAGTCGCCCCAGTCAGCCTGGCCGCCCCTTTCATCCGGCATCCGGTGTTGTGCCATCTTCGGATGGCGGCCGACGCACTCATTCCAACCGACGTGGTGAGCAACCAGCGCGCAGCGCTCATTGCCGCGTCGTTCATCCGGCAATCCGGAGAAGGATCTGAATCATGAGAAATCGCAAGCTGTCCATTGGTGCAACCCTGATCGCACTGGCTTTGCTGTCGCCAATGGTCGCCGACGCGGCGGTCACCATGCCCTCATCCGGCCGGGGCTCGTCGCTGTATTACTCCCTGGGCGGCAGCGATCCCGCCGCCCGGGCGCCCAACCCGAATTCGATGCGTCTGCGCTTGGGTTTGTCGGGTAGCGGCCGACTCAATTACTCCTGCGGGAAATTCGATGTTCAGGCCTCAATCCAGGACACCCTGAATGGCCTGAAGAACGTGGACAGCGTCCTGATGAATGCCATCCAGGCAGCGATTTCCGCTCTGCCGATGTACATCCTGCAGCGTGCTCAGCCCGGCCTCTACGAACTCCTGCAGACCTACCTGCAGAAGGCCCGCGACCTGGTCAATGTGAGCTTCGAGTCCTGCGAGCAGATGGAAGCGCAAATCAAGGACGGCAAGAACCCCTACGACAAGTGGGTGACGATGGCTATGGGCGAACAGTGGAAAGAAAAAGCTGCCTCGGGCGGCAGTATCGTCAGTGCGAAGCAGGATGTTCAGTCCGATTCTGGTCGTTATGGTGTGAACTGGATTTTCGGAACCAAAGTCGGTGGTAGCAACCAAGATCCAGTCCGGATCGTGACGGATCTAGTCATTGGTGCATATAACCTGACCATGATGCAGCCCACGACTGCATCCCCAACGGCCAACTATGCGTCAACCAACAGCCGCTTGGCGAAGGCATTTCCCACACCTAAATCAGCATCGGATTTCGCGGTCGATACGGTCGGTGACGTCGAAATCGCGACTTGCGATAGGCCGGACTGCCCGCCAAAAGGCACCTCGTCAGGAATCGGGCTCAGCAAGAAATTCGAAGAAGAGATCCCAGTAGCGCAAGGTCATTTGAATACGGTCATGTCGGCCAACGTGCCGACGGCATCGGCTCTTGAGGCCGCCTCCGCGCCGGGCGTGCTGATCACCCGAGATCTAGTGGACGCGATACGTGCTTTGCCGAAGCCCGAACAGGCGATCGCCTACAGTCGCTTGTCGCAAGAAATTGCGTTGGCTAGAACGGTGGATCGTGCCTTGTTGGTCCGTCAGATGCTCGTCACCGGCAAAACCATTCCGGCCGCAGTCTCTGACAATGTGACTACGGCCGTTGATGCCAAGCTGGATGACCTCAACAAGGCGATCGAGAGCCTGATGTACGAGGCCCGGGTGCGTCGCGAAGTGGTATCCACCTCGGCCGGCACGCTGCTGCAAACCTACCAGGCGGCGCGCTCGTCTTCGGCGGCCATTCCTGCGACGCGGCCGGCGGACAGTCGTCCGATGACGAACGGCAAGGTGCAGTGATGGTCGCCGATCAACCGCGTGCCGAAAACACCGTGCCCAAGTCCCGCAAACGCACCGCCCTGACCTTCGCCGGCGCCGGTATTGCGTTGATGCTGATCCTGCTCGCAGTGGGCTTGTTTACAGCAGGGCTATTGATCCGCAGTGATGCGCCGCAGACGGTGGCCGTTCGTGTGCGTTACTGGCTCGACCTGGCACGCCCGGCGGTGCTTCTGCTGCAGCTCGGCGGCCTGGCACTCATCTGGTGGAAGTGGGAGAGCATCGTGAAGGCGGCGCACTTCACGGGCGCCATCGAGGCGGCCTGGCTGGCCGCCCGCGATCGCTTGTTCTTCTGGGGGCTGGCGCTGATCGGCCTGAGCGTATTTCTCTGGTCCGCATGAGCGAGGATTGTCATGACCGTTCAAAGCTATCTTGAACTCTTCACCACGATGTATGGCTGGGGTTTTGCCGCGATCTTCAAGGACATCCTGGTCGGTACCGGCCTCATCTACCTGCCGTTCATCTTTCTCATTCTCGGCACATGGATCGAGGCGCACAAGCAGGCGTCGACCGATGGTGCTGACGCCGGCTGGATGATCCGCGTGATGGAGGTTGAGCTCGGCGTTGCGATCTTCGTACTGGCCATGTGCTTCACGACGATCCCTGGGCTGAACATCAGCCAGGTCAGTCTGAACCACACACCCGACGCGACCGCCGTTACGACATCGACGACGGCGACGAGTGCGGCCGCAGGCTCCTACACCGACGCCTTCGCCGGGGCGCCGGCAACCGTGGAAATCCCCGCCTGGTGGTATTTCGTGATGGGCATCTCGTCCGGCGTTGTCGAAGCAGCGAAGGCGGGTATCGGCAACGATATGGCGGGATTCCGGCAGATGGAAGAAATGGCCCGTATGGCCAGTATCAACGATCCGAAGTTGCGCGCGAACGTCCAGCGCTTCACGGCCGAGTGCTACACCGCAGCACGTTCGAAATACTACATGAACACCAATCCCGTGACGGCCGCCGGCACGGCTGTCCTCGGCACGTTTGGCCCCTCGGATGTTGAGTGGATTGGCTCGCATTTCTTCCAGACCGAACCTGGCTATTACGACACGCTGTCAGCGACGCGTGGCGTCGAGGGATTCGCCGTTGACGCCACCGCAGATGCCGATGTCGCCGGCACGACGGTGCCGCCCGACTTTGGGCGGCCGGCGTGCAACACCTGGTGGGCGCAATTGAAGTCGGACATCCTGGCCGGCTTTGTAACCAGCGGCGGTGCCTTCACTACGTCGATCACGACAGCGCTGACGTCAATTTATCCGGGCACGGACCCTACGACCATTGAGGACTCGGTAATCCGCTTGGCAATCACCAAGCAGCGTCCAACCCTGGTCGATACCACGGCAATCATCGGCGAGGATCGCGGAGAGTTGGATCGGCTGATCCAGGCGCCGCTCGACATCCTGGGGATTGCCGGCACCGCCGGGAAAGCGATTGAGGCCCGGGCCTCCCTTTACCCGATCGTCCAGTTCGTCAGCATGGCCCAGCCGCTGATCCTGATGACGATCTACATGTTCCTGCCATTGATCGTGGTGATTGGCCGCTACAGCCTGCAGGTGATGTTCCTGGGCGGCCTGGCGATCTTCACGATCAAGATGTGGCCGCTGATGTGGTTCATCGCACGCGTGATGGATGACCACCTTCTAAAGGCCATGTATCCGGACGCCGCTACGGTTTTTGGTCAGTTCTTCGACGGATGGCAGTCCGGCGGCGCTGACGGCGTCATCAAGCGCATCACGCTCAATACCGTCCTGGTGAGCATGTACCTCGGTATCCCCATGGTCTGGTCCGGCATGATGGGGTGGATTGGTTACAACATCATGCGTGGCTTGACTGATATGAAAGAGACAGCCGTCAGAACGGCCATACAGAGCGGTTCTAGCGGAACGGCTATGGCGAAGAAAGCGGCCAGCAAGCGATGAACACAGTCTCCGACAAACGAGCGACCCGATTACATATCACGGCGGTAGTACGTTCTGACTTCACCTGGCATCGGCCCGTGCCCCCCATTTCCTCTGTCGGAAAGGTAGGAGTGCCACTCTTCCTCATCACCGGAAGTTTCATCAGGCAGCAACGACAACAGCCACAGGAAGAACGCTCCAGCGGCCAGCAGCAATTGCCAAGCCAGTTTGAACGTGAAGAACAGGAATTTCAGGAGGTCCATGATGAATTATTTCCGCAAAGCGTTGATGGGGATTTTCACCGCCTCGATCAATGCGGCCAAAGCCACATGGCGGAACGTCATTCAAATAAACGGGGCCGGCGCACAGTATGCGCCCAGCACTGAGGCACATTCAGGATAGGACAAGGGGATGCCAGTGGTCAAGATTGAAATGGTTGACGTCGTCATGGTTGGCGCTATGATGGAGTCCTACAAGCCGCTGCCATCGTCGGATCATGGTCCAAAATGGTCTGCCTGCTTGCCTCACCGTTTTCAGCGTGAGGCGAAGGTTTCAAGCGTCAATGGCGCTGAAATCTTCCCTGTCTTTTTGATTACGGGCGCCAAGGGCCGGAGTTTCCGGTTCCCTCACCGGGCGCCACGGCGACCGTCGTCGCCCAGCATGAATTCGTCAAACCAAGATTCAACCCAGGAGCTTTCATGATGCTGCCGCGTGCCGTATTCGCCCTTGTCGTGGGCGTGTTGTTTTCGTCGCATGTTCTTGCCGACGCAACCCTTGACCGTGTTCGGGCAGGTATCGCTCGCCACACCGAGGGAAAAATTGAGGTGACATCGGTCAGCCCGACACCGATTCCCGGCCTCTTCGAAGTTGTGTCGGGCACTGATGTCTTCTATAGCGACGCCAGCGGCCGTTTCGTGATTGTGGATGGCCGCCTGGTCGACACCGAGCAGCGTCAGGATCTGACGCAAGCCACCCTGGAAAAGGTGTCCAGGATCGAGTTCAAGAAATTGCCGTTTGATCTGGCCATCAAGACGGTGAACGGGTCCGGCAAGCGTCAGCTTGCGGTGTTTGAAGATCCAGCATGCTCCGCATGTCGCGAGCTACATGGCAGCCTGGCTCAATTGAGCGATGTGACCATCTACCACTTCCCGCTGCCGATCATATCCGAGGCCTCGCCGCCCGCTGTCGCGATGACGCTCTGCTTGCCGGCGAACCGCCGCGCGGCGAAGTGGCATGCCTACATGACTGGCGCTGAGGCGATTCCTGCAAAGGTCGATCAAGGGTGCGAGCCAGCGCTGGCGAAAGTCGGCCAGCTCGTCGCGCTCGGCAATCAGCACAAGGTGCAGAACACGCCGACGATCGTATTGGGCAATGGGCAGCGCATGGTCGGCCGCGTGCCCATCGATGTGCTGTCCACTGTGCTTGATGCGTCCATGGTCCAGTAATTCAGTTGCGGAGAACCTTCATGAAATTACGTCACAGCAAATTACTCCTTCTCGCTGCGCTGGCGTTGCCGGCGCTGGCCCAATCGGTGCCTGACCTGCTGTTCAAGGGCGTGGCCAATGCCCAGGTACTCAGCCCCGCCGATCGACAGGCGATCGCCGCCCTGCTCCCTATCGCTATCGGCCCGGAAGGGTTGGTGGACAGCGAGTGCAAACAGGCGAGCGAGCCAGTGGTCACCCTGCGTGACCTGAACCGCGATGGCCGCACCGAGGTGATCGTGATCGAGGGCAACAGTTGCGCCTACGGCATGAAAGGTCGGGTCACCCATGTTGTCACCAGTGACGCGCAAGGCCGCTGGCGGACAGTGATCAGCGCGGACGGTGACGAGGTCCACATGCAACCTGCGAAACCCGGCGCCTGGCCGGAGATCATGCCGGCGGTCCGGGGCTTCTGCTATCCCGTTTGGGGTTACGCCGAGACGCAGCGGAAGTACGTCCTGAAGGGGCGCGTGGCGGACCCCAAGATGCCCGACGCCTGCAAAGGGCTCTGATTTCGACCGGAGGAGCAAAGCGATGGCCAGATCAATATCCAACTGGATTCGCCGACACGCATTGTTGAGCCTGTTGCTGGTGGCAACTGCAGTCTGGGCGGGCACCACCTATGCGGACTATTTGCGATCGCTCGCGCAGCGTGAATCGTCGATGAACCAGTACGCGGTGAATAAATACGGCTATTCCGGGCTGTACCAGATGGGCTCGGGCGCGCTGCAGGACGCGGGCTACAAGACGGCCTCTGGCGCCTGGACCGGCAAGGATGGCATCAACAGTCAGGCCGATTTTCTGGCGAACGCGCAGGCCCAAACCAACGCCGTAACCGCCTACCACACCAAAGCCTGGCAGACGATTCAGTATTACGGGCTGGACAAGTATGTCGGTCAAACCGTCAATGGTGTTGAAGTCACCGCCAGCGGGCTGCTGGCCGGCTATCACCTCCTGGGCATCGGAAATGCCAAAAATCCCGGCCTGAAGGCCTTCCTGCAGGGCGGCGTAATCGGCACTGATGCCAACAACACCAGCATCGCCAGCTACATCGCCAAGTTCGGTGGTTACGGCTTGCCAACGCCGACGACTTACGCGGAAGTGCTGTCCGCAAAGCCGTCTGGAGGCGCCTCGACAGCAACGACGAGCAGCACAGCCACGACACCCCTGCCTGCGTCGCTGACGAGCCCATCCGTTCTCGCCTCGCCGTCGACCGGCGCAGTGTCGGTTTACGCCAATCCCCTGGACGGGTTTGCTGGTGGCTCAGGTAGCACCATGAGCGACACCAGAAGCATGCTGACTTTGGTGGCGGCCGCTGCCTTCCTGACCTGGTTGGCCTATGTCGTTTTTGGTTCCTGGACGGCCTTTACGGAAGGTCGTGTCGAGCTCCACCAAATGAGTGGCGACATTGTTCGCGGCATGGTCGTCACGATGCTGCTGATCTTGATTCTCTGGTAATGAAAGGACTGCCCATGAAGCGCAACACCTTCGCCGCCCTGCTCTCGCTGGGTGTGCTTCTAAACTCGCCGCCTGCATGCGCGCTGGAGTTCCTGGACGACATGATTTACTCGGTCAAGTGTGCCGGTGACGCCAACGTAGAAGCGTGCAAGGCCAAGGCCAAGAAGGAATACGAGGACTACGCCAGGAAAAAGCAGAGCGGCGAATTCACCGGCACCATTGATGATGGTGGCTCCGAGCAACGTAACAAGGGCTACCAAGAGCGCTGTGAGCAAACAAATGCTTCCGGTCCGGCCAGCGTTGACGCGGCCTACAACCGCGCCATGAACAAATACCGCTTTCCAACGCCAGAACAGTACGCGAAGGCCAAGTACCCTCAGCCAGGCTTCAATCACGGACGAGTACCCGGAGTCCGCTATGACGTTGCCACCCAAGTCAAGTATCCCGGATACGCTGATGTGGCTATGCACGTCGATTTAGTTCTAATCAAGAACGATACCGGGGCGGGCAGCACCGTACGTGCTGAGTATTGCATGGCCACAAGCGACAAGTATCCAAATCCGCAATTCCACAATCAAGCCTTCTGGAAGAAAGTGGGTTCCGATTTTCGTAGTCTGGTGCGGTGATGCTCTCCAAATCCAAAATAGTTACCGCCGCTTGGCTTTCGGCTGTATCTCTGCTCGCACACGCTCAGACAGCAGAGGTCTTCAAGCTGAGCAATCAGCCCAATTTCGTCGGTTCCGGTATCGCGGTTGTGCACGTCGTCGATCAGCTTCGCCGCAACATGGATGCGCTCTCTGCGGGCTTGCCTGACAACGAAGCGGCGGCTACGACAGTCGCTGCCAACCGCCTGCAGGCGCTGACGCCGCAGGAGCAGAACGCCTTGCGTGCCTCAGCGATCGCACGAGTGCGCGCGGCCGAGTACGGCATCACGAAGACACCGGCGATCGTGTTCGAAGGCAAGGCAACGGTCTACGGCCTCTTCGATGTCGATCGCGCCCGGTCGATCTACATGACCTGGCTGCAACAGAGGGGACGCCCATGAAAAAGCTGATCGCTTGCTTGGCTGGCCTGGCCATGGGCGGCATGGCCCTCGCCCAAGTCACCGGCTCCGGAAAATCCGGCGTCGGTGGCGACGTTACCAACACCGCTGCGCTATTCACTCAGGCAACGGTCACTTTCCCATCCTGCAGCCAGTGGCATGTCAGCGGGGTCTGCTTCTTTCTCTACTGCTCGCATCATTGCCGTATCCGGACCACGGTGCGCTACTCGCACTTCGCCCCGGATCTCGTCGTCTCGACCTACCAGGATCTGGACAATCATCCCTGGCCGGAAGTCGGCATTCCAACCGGTAAGGCACTCGCAGTGGGTGCCTCAACACTCCTGAAGGCATTTATCGGAGACGGCGCGGGATCATTCACCAAAGGCGATCGCCGCAACAGGGCCGCCAAGTACCGCGATGCTGACGCCATTGGCCATCCAGGGAGCGGCTTCGGCCTTGCTACCTGCCCTCGCGCCGTAACGCCGTTTACGCCCTACTTTTCGAGCTTCACCGATGCTGCGGTTTGGCGGGATTTTGTCCCGGCCGAACTGCTGTATCCGGCGTCGTGGGTGCCGGGCATGCGGGAAATCGGAAGCTTTCCGCTCAACACCTGGGGCAGCGTCATGCCTCGCACGGGCTGGCACACCCATCAACACCCCGTCAAGGTTGCAGCGGTGCTGTCGCAGCGGATCGCCGATATCGTCACGCACAGTGGCCAGCCTCACATCTACCGCTATCTCAAATCGGGCGGCCGGACCTCTCGGAGCGGCCAAATTGTCTGGGATCCGCCGGCGGCGCGAGAAAACAGTGAAATGGGTGGGCTGTGGCAACTCGCGGCGCCGAAGGCCGCCAGTAGCGCGACATCGTCCTGCCACGTATTCGGCGCAAACGACACACTGTCGCTATCGGGCTATGGCGACATGTTAACGAGCTCAACCGATTCGTATGCCTACACGCTGTGGCGGCCCTATGCCTGCTGCCGAAAGCGAGGCACATTCCTTTACGCCGTCACATGGGGAAAATGGTGATGCTCCGCGCGATTTGTCTCACTGGTGTGGTTCTCTTGGGCTTCGCAAGTATTCCGGCCGGCGCTCAGACGGCGCGTGCTGCGCCGGTCGTGATTCATGATGCCGGCGGCGTCTCGATCGCGGCCGAGCTCGGCGACGAGATCGAGCTCGATGGCCCGGCCGAGCAACCAGCCGCGCCACCGCAACCACAATTGCAGCCCCACCTGATTTTTCCGGTGGTTACGACGGCGGCGAAACCGGGGATTCTTGGCCCGGCCGTGCGTGCAAATCTTCCAGGCGGCCCCGGGGTTCCGATCTGCATTGTTGGTGACGACCAACTGTCTCGGCACTGGCTCAGCCTCAACCGCGGCACGCTGGAGAAGATGGGCGCAGCCTGCCTGGTAGCCTCAGTGCGTGATTTGATCGCGCTCGAGAATCTGCGTTCGCATGCCGGCGCCGTGCGCCTGGTGCCGGGATCAATCGACGCATTGGCCGGCGCCGCCGGCATCACCGTGTGGCCGGTGCTGATCACGCCGGACGGGATGATTTCGCAATAGGAAGGGCGACGACCATGGTGGAACCCATCGATTACACCCCGGCTCAGCACCAATCGGATTCGTATCCGATCTGGCAGGAGACCGAAGGCCACGTTGCGTCATTTTGGTACTACCTGGTTTGCCTGCTCTTGGCCTGGCTGCTGCTGCCGGCGCTGCTCGCCCTGGTTCGCTACCTGCAGGTCCGGAATCACATCTACACACTCACCTCGCAGCGGCTCTCCGAACGCTCGGGCATCATTTTCGTGCGCTCGGAAGCCTGCGAACTCTATCGGGTCAAGGATATCTCCGTCGAATTGCCGCTCCTGCAGCGCCTGGCTGGCTGCGGCCGCGTCATCCTGACCACCAGTGACGTCAGTACCCCTCACATCGTGCTTGAGGCGGTTCACGATCCCATGGCGGTGGCCGATTTGATGCGTGACAACGTTGAGCGCTGCCGAGTCGCCAAGGGGGTCAGGGAATTCAATTAGGCGGTTATCCACAGAATCCGGGGATAAGCCTGTGGATAGTCATGCTGCAGTCCAATAACTGTCACGGATGGAGGTGATTGACTACATTTTGAGCACCGGACAGCCTATTTGGCGTAGCCACACTTACTGACTTTTACTCAAGGAGAAACCCATGAACATGAAAAACACCGCTATCGGCCTGCTGCTGATGGGGCTGCTGGGAAGTGCAGCCGCCGAACCCATCGATCGATCTGTGCTCTACGCCTTTTCGCCGGCCGCGTATCAAGCAATCAGCGATATTGAGGTCGAGCGTGGCAAGCCGTTTGAAAGCCGCGAGGAATTGACCGCAGTAATGGCCACTGAAGATTTCCAGGTCCGGATGCGGTCAGCACTGAAAGCATTTTGCGGTCAGCCAGAAAATGAAAAGGTTTTGGCCTGCGCCCAACGAACTGAACTCGACAAACAGTAACCCGTGCTGTCGATCATGCTCTGTCCTGGTTATGCTGCGCAACGGCCTGCTCTTCCAGGACAGGAGCGGAGCAGCATCTGCCGCCTCATCTACTGAGTACCTATCGACTATAGGGTGTTGTTCCCGGTTTGGTTTGTATTGCACAATACAATTTGCCCGTGAAGCCAACTGTCAAAACCTACGCTGAGCTCCAGCTCGCCTATGACACTTTCAACGCTCGCCTCTTCGGTGGCCAGCTACCGGAGTGCCTGATTACCCTACAGCGGGAAAAGCGAACCTATGGCTATTTCTCGGCCGATCGCTTCGGAAACAGGAACGGTGAGACCGTCGACGAAATCGCGCTCAACCCCAGTTACTTCGCCGTCGTCCCGATCGTCGAGATCATGCAGACGCTGGCCCACGAAATGGTGCACCTCTGGCAGCACCATTTCGGCACACCTGGCCGGGGCCGCTATCACAACGGGGAGTGGGCGGACAAGATGGAAGCACTGGGCTTGATGCCGTCGAGCACGGGCAAGCCTGGGGGGAAACGAACTGGCGACTGCATCGCGGACTATCCGCTCGATGGCGGACGATTTCTGCAGGTTTGTTGTGAGCTGCTGACCACGGATTACCAAATCTCCTGGTACGACCGTTTTGCGCCGGCGGATGAAGTGGCCGTCAGTCAAAGTAACGTCGCCAGCCTGTCGCCGAGCTTGCCGCCGGCCGGTGCGAGCATTCCCGCGATATCCGGGGTCCAGCTTGTGCAAGCATCTGCCTCGGCCGGTGCCCCGGCGCCTGGCGAGGTTGCCGGCGCCGCCACCAATAAGAGCAACCGGTCGAAATACACCTGCTGCTGCAATACCAATCTTTGGGGAAAGCCAGGCCTCAAGATCCAGTGCTGCGAGTGTGGCCAGGTGTTCGTGGAGTTCCCGTGAGCCGTTGTCGTTGAGCGCTACTCAGCGGATTTGCCCAAATTGATAATCCCTTTGCAACTGGGGAATTTCGTGCAGCCCCAGAACTGGTTGCCCGCGTATGTGCCGGACTTTGCAGTCCGCTTCACCATCGCACTACCGCACTTTGGACATTTGGGATCGGCGGCGGTAGCTGAAGCCTGCGCGGCGGGCAACTCACCGCCGACCAAGTGCCGTAGCTTGCGGGAGTTGACCAGCTCGATGCTGCGTCCCATCGCAAAGGCTTTCGCATCCGGCGTGAAATCACCTGAAGCAACTACGAAACCGCCGACTGCGCGCTCGGCCGTCATCACACCATAGAGTTCCCGAACGATCGCCACCCCGACTTGGCGAGTTTTCCACTGCTTGCACTGCACCAGGTACTTGTCCGAGCCCAGATACACAACGAGGTCGACACCGCCGTCCGGGCCGTCGCCGCCCTTCTCCAGGACGCGATAGCCTTTGCGTCGGAATGTCTCAGCGACCAAACCTTCGAATTCCAACCAGGTCATCTTCTCGAGCGCGTTATCCGATCCATCGGCTGCTACCTGATCATGCAGCTCGCCGGCGCGGCGGCGCCGGATCGCGGAAACCAAAGCCCCAGCCAGAAATGGCAGCGGCGCGAGGTATTGAAATAGCTGCGATGCTGAGCGAAACACCGTGCTCGTCACCATCGCACCAATCTCGCCCGGGGTGACGGTGGCCACCGTAGGCAGGCCGGCAAAGTGATGTAGCACCAGGTAATTGAGAATGGCCAGGGCAACACCAACGCCCCAATGAAAGCGTGCTGCCAGTTCGGCGATGTCTTCGACCAGTGAGTCCTGTTTTCTGCGTCCCATCGTGTTACCTCATGGATTTGCCAATGCGGCCGTAAAGCGATCGGCCGCAACGCTCGCCGGCCAGGGTTCCCAGGGCGTGCCACCGTACAGAACGACAAGCGGATCTTCGACGAGCGGCTTGATTTTGATGCCGAGCACTGCGCGGACTTCCTCGGCCGACCACCCTGCCACATGAACCGCCTCGCTGGCGGCCGCCAACCTGTCGGCTTCCTTGTGTCTAGCTTTTTCCTCTTCCGTCCACCACGGCAACCCGTAGCGCAGGAAAACCACTCGCGTCAAACGGTCCATCAGGGCCTCAAACGCATCGCCCAGGATTGGTTTGAGCGGAGAGATCGGATCGAAACCAATCAGTCCCTCTTCCGCGTCGTGCAGGAGTTCGCGCAAGGCGGCCTGACGATCGAGTGGTGTCGGCGACATCTGGCGTCGGAGCTCCAGCACCAGGATGCTGTGTTGCGCAACCGACATCGGCCTCGGCCAGGTCGAGTGGCCGCCCCAGCGGAAGGTCCGGGCAAGGCCGATCGCAAGATCCCTGTCTTCCCAATCGAAAGGGGTCGGATTGGCCAGATCAAGGCGCCGGCCGGAAGGCTGACGAACCCAAGCGCGATGCGGCCGACTGCTGGTCATCTGCGCGGATACTCGCTCACCAGGCTTTCGGTTTGCTTGGCACGAATTTCTGCCAGGGTGCCCGCAGGCAGGTGCCAGCCACCCGTTCACGCTGCACCTTGTCCTCGATGGCCAGCAACTTCTGCTTGTAGTCCGGTGCTTCGCAAAAGGCCTTCCACTCCGCATCGGAACGCGGTTCCTTGAAGCCATCCTGGCCGGCGGCCGGCAAGCTGATCGCGAAGCCAATGACTATTGCTCCCGCGATTTTCCAATGCTGCTGCATACCCTCCCCTTTCGTTGGTAGGCTATTTGCCGTCGAATTTGATCAGGAGAACCAGGGCATACAAGAGGCATCCCAGAAATCCGTAGACCACGATTTCGATCGTCACAAAGCCATCTTTCAGATAGCCAATGATTGCCATCACCGAACCCGACGCGAATGCCTTCACGGCGAACCCGGGACTGGCAACAATGACGTTTCGCAAGGTTCCAATGAGGACCGAGGCCGTCTGATACAGCACCACCGGTACCATCACGACCATCACCAAAATCGCCAGCGCTGACGCCATCAGACGATCTCCCCGAGCACAACGGAACAGAGCGCACTGGAACTTGTTATCTCGATGACGTAGGGAAGACCAAACAGCCAGGCGACCAAGAAGCCGGCGATCGCACCAATCACTCCCCTGGTAAACCGATAGGGATGATTGGACGCGAATGCGCAAAGGCTCGACGCCCCGCCTACGAAGATCATGTAGATCAGGTAGGCTCCAAGGAAAACACCAAAGAGAAGGGCCAGATGCATAACGTGCTCTTACTCCAGAATCAAAACCGATCATCATTATCCGGCTTGCTTACGCGCTCCCTGAGCGTTTCGAGCGCTCGCTCCAGGACGATTCTGTCGGACACGTCCTTTTCACGCATCGTTTGCTTGGTCCGCAGCAGGCCTTCCAGATTGATTGTGCGAACGGGAATACCGTCCAGATCGACGGTTTCGGCGTACTGCTTCAGGGTTTCATAGGTTTCGCCGCAAGCGTTGAGCATGACGTCGACCACAAAGGCATCTGCCACGCGGATATTCTCGCCTTCGTCGAACCAGGCCGGATCAATGTCTTTCGCCGCCTGATCCGGCAGTACCATCAACGCAGAGCGAATCTTGATCCCGGCCTCCTGAGTCGCCGGCACCAGAACGTCGATGTCCGTGGTGGCTCGATGGTAGCCGTGCGCGAACAAAGCATATCCACCGATCAGCAGGTAATCAGCGCCCTGGTCATTCAGCGAGGCAATCAGCGACTTGAGGTCATCAATGGTTGCCGGGCGGCTGTATTCATCCATTACATCCGCTCCAGGGCGATTTTTGCCATGCCGGCGATCAGGCAATCCTGCTGGTGTTGATTGGCCTCTTCAAAGGATTTGAACCGGTAGAGCCCCTTCGGGATATGGGTCGTGTTGCCAGTCGGAAGGCGGTGGATTTCGTCATTGAATCGCGCGCCCTCAGCCAACAGCTCGGCCGAGGCCGAGAAAGTGATGGGATGCTCCTTGCGGCGGCCTATGATGCGCATGCGCTTCTTCCTTGTTGAGGGGCGACTACACCTTGTGGGTGACTTCCGAGCGCTCGATTCTGCTCGCTCATGTTGTCAGAATTTCGCAGTAGGTTTCGGAACGCTGTTCCGCGGCAAACTTGACGGCCT
This sequence comes from Azonexus sp. MM2026_4, assembly GCF_055901855.1. NCBI lineage: Bacteria > Pseudomonadati > Pseudomonadota > Betaproteobacteria > Rhodocyclales > Azonexaceae > Azonexus > Azonexus sp. MM2026_4. Next base: position 734,263 of record NZ_CM148380.1, read on the forward strand.
TGCTGATCGTTGCCCGGCTGCAGCCGATCGTTCGCTGAACTACGCTCCAGGAGTTGTTGCTGGCCAGCATTCGGTTGATGGCGTCGTAGCGCTCTTGGTTGGGTTGCCGCCCCTGGTATTTCCCCTGCCCCCTGGCTTTGGCGATTCCCTGAGCCTGGCGCTCGCGACGCTGCTCGTAGTCGCGGCGTGCGAAAGCGGCGAGCATGTCCAGGAGCATGTCATTGATCGCGCCGAAGATTCGCGCATCGAACTCGCCTTGCGCCTGCGCCAGATGCTGCCAGGTCGTTGGCACGTTGACCGCGACCACCCGCACCTGGCGCTCGCGAATGGTCCGTTTGAGGGCTTCCCAGTCAGCGCTGGCCAGGCGCGACAGTCGGTCGATGTCTTCGACCAGGAGCACGTCGCTCGGCCGGCAATCCGAGAGCAGCCGGAACAACTCGGGGCGATCGAGGCGAGCCCCGGATTCGTTCTCGACGTAGTAGTTGCAGATCGTGACGCCACGTTCGGCCGCAAATCGATCCAGCGCGCCCCGGGCGCGCTCGGCATCCTGCTCGTTGGTTGATGCCCGAAGGTAGGCGCGGACAAAGTAGTTCATTGGTACTCTTGGGGTTCAATGCGCGAACCGGTTTATTTTGGGTTTGGTTTTCAACCAAACAGTACCAGAACACGGTGGTTCGTCAAGGGCATACCCTTGCAAAACCAAGATGACAGCTTACGAGCGTAGCTGGCCGGTCCAAAGTATTCGGATTGCCTCTCGTATCCGCGCCCTACTGCGCATTACGACCCCGCCATTGAAAGGTCTGTAGGTGTTCAAGGTTCCAGCCCCTCTCAGGATTATCGGATCCCACTGTTCAAGGAATCGCTTGGCACTCTCAGCTTCCTTGGAGCGCCTTTCCCATCGATCAAGCCAATCCTTTGTATTGAGCTGAATGTCCGCTACCGGAACCTCAACAACACCATCATGAGTCCGGTTGATGACTACCCATTCACCCGGTTCGACGGCACTGGTAGGCTCTCCGTCGTAACCCCTCTTTCTGGAACGAATTAGATTGCTGCAGTAAAGAATATCTTCAGCCACTACCGACTTCGCGATTCTAACGGGGTAATGCGAATACCCGCCGTCATCCCCGTAGCTATTAAGTACATCCATTTCAATACGCAATGTTTCTCGCCCGGCTATTTCACAAGCGCTTTTCAGCTTGAATAACAGTTCGGCGTAACCATCGCCTCTGTCAAAAGCCCCCTTCTCATCCTTGATATTTCGCTTCAAATTAACACTTGTCACCCCAGCCTCTCTGAGCATTCGCTGGGTGTGCTCGTAGAGCCGCGAAACTTCATTACATATCGCATCAACGCGAGGTGGGGTAAGTTGAGACAAGACACCCCGAAGTAATTCAGTATCGCCGTATCCAACGGGCCATTCAAAGGCCCGATCCGGACAAAATGGCAATCGATACAAGCCTAGTGCCCTGCTTGCGAAGAATGCCAGTAACGCGTAGCCCAAACCGTTTTTTGACTTGGTAAATCCGGCAACAAGGGGGTTTTCAACACCCTCCCCGTAGGTGATACAAGAATAAAGCAGGTCATCCTCGATCGTAAAAAGCTGATTCGCCAAACGTTCCTTATGGCGCTCATGATCTTCCATGCCAAAGCAACGGCCGGTCGGGAATAACTCGTCTTGGGATGTAAGTTGCACCCCGACCTTCAAGTACGGCAAATTTAAATTACTCAACAAACTCTCCTTTGTCGAAATCTACTCATAGCCCAATGCGGGTAGCGATATCCCACCATGCCGGCCGCGCCACAGGCACGCTTTCTCTGACTCTACGACGCAAGGTCTGCATCTCTTGGATGCTGATCAGCCCACTCTGACACCAAGCGCCAACCAGGCCATCAAAATAGCCGAGCTGGAATTCGGTGTACTTGCGAGACCCCGCAGCGGAGATCATGCATTCAGCCAACGCCAACACCTCTTCCTTTGTCATCCCCATCCCATCTCCGATTTCGTTCCGCTGATAGATTGCCAATGGAATGTTCTCTGAGCCTTGCTCAAATTTCAAGCGCCGTCTTTCGCTGCTATAGCGTCCGCGCATTCCGCAATCGAGATTGCCTAAACTTGCCCGCTATGCTGTATTTTTGTACAGTGCTGGAATGGTCATCTTCCTACACCGCCTTCGCCAACGAGGTTGGCCGATTCCAAAATACCAATTCGCTTTCAAAGGCACGGTAGAGGGCATACTTACCCTACGAGAGGAGCGCGACAGCGTACTAAATCGACACACGCGTATCGCACGCCTCCTGCCCACTGTTGCGACTCAGCAGCTTGATGTTCCGCCGCTCCTGGATGCGATCCTCGTCGAGCTCACCGCCCAGCGCCTAGTCTTGTCCGGCATTGAACGACACACGGACGATGCTATCGCCAAAATTGAGGACTTTGCTCAAACATGGGTTTGCTGGTTTGAAGCGCACTCCTGATTTCCCTCATTGACACCACGCTCCGGCAGTAAAAAGGCCCAGCCTCCCCGAGGGGGAATGCTGGGCCTGATTTGAATTTCCATTTGGTTTAGCGAGAGACAAGCCCCGCAATACGTGATGCATATGCCGGGTACTGGGAGAAATAGACCAAAGTCTCGGCGTGATTTTTGTCCAGACGCTGCTGGGCATAAGCAAACCATCCACAGCCGATGGTTCGCATGTCATCAAGCTCACTTTCCAGCAATTTTACGCACCGCCCCTTGCTGATGATTTCTAGATCCCGGGACATGGCAAATCCTCGGGAATTCACTTGCCGACCCTTTCCATTCGCAGCTCACGCAATAGGACGGAGCATCGCCTGCGTCTTCGAGCTCGGCAACAATGTAAGCCTCATGGGCCATTTCGTTTCTCCATAAAAAAGCCACGGAGAGGTTCGCCCAGAAGGGCGATTAAACCCCTCCGAGGTGTTAGTTGTTGGTCAAATGCTTGTTGCGCTTGACGCTGCAGTAGATATCGCAGCTTCATCTTCGTGGTCAGCTAGGTGTTCGAAGTCAATCCCCAGCACCTCACATGCACCGAGGACTTCCCACTCCACCCAGTAGCCAGGCAGCGGATAGATCAGCGTCTGCAGGGATGCCTTGTGTTGGACGGATGCCTTTGCCGCCCATTTCCGCCACTTGGGCAGTAACAGGCTGCCGGGCTTTCCGTGGTCGTCAAACGGCCGCGAACTTTCCCGGTAGTAGACGACACCATCAACGACACACACGACGCCACGATAGCGCGCCCTGCCCGGCCCCGACGGCGCCATCAGCTTGTCGAGATAAGCAGGGCTCACCCGAGGATCGCGCTTTGACGCAGTTAGCGCCCAGCGCACCAACCGATCCCTGGACTCCTTAGGCATTGCTGCCAGAGCCGCATGGAGCGGTGGTGCCGAGTTCGCTGCCCACCTATCCACGGTATGACAAAGCGCGCTGAGGATTACCTGCAGCCTCCACCGGTCGATGCAACCGCACATCGCCGCCAGCTTTGCAGCCATCGGCTACAGACGATTGATCGAACTGGTTGATGCGGCCAGGCGCAGCCTTCGCGGTTCGGCCCTTGGTTTTCTCAATCAATTGGCGTTGGATGGCCTGCTCGATCGCCGGCGGGTTCGCGAATGCCACTACTTGCTTTTGAACCGCCATCAGCCATCCCAAGCAAAAGGCATCGGCGGCAGAGCGTTCTTCGGCTTTCGTCGCCTTCCAGCCTTCCGCTTTCGCTTCGTCGCGCAATTGCTTCGCATGTGACAGCCGAGACGTCCGCAATAGCCGCAACAGCACGGTCGCCGTATGCGCAGCCATGGTGGCCTGCGCGGCGATCCCGAGATAGCGATAGACGCCGCCGGCGCGACGGCCGTTCACTTTCGCACCAGGTAGGAACATCCCCTGACAACCGAAAGCCTTCCCCACCAGCGTCACCAACATCGACTCCCAGGCCGGCGGCCTGGTGCCATTGTCAGAGGCACAATCAACGTCGGCCGAGCCAACCTCAGAAGCAACAAGGCCAGCCTCGTCGAGGCCATATTTTCGCATCAAGGCCTGCGCCTGGCGCAACGCGGCGGCGGCCTCATTGGGATTGTCCGACGTTGACAGAGCCATACACTTCTTGACCTTGTCGATGATCCGTTCAAGCTCGTTATTCATGGTGGTTTCTCCAGAATTAACGCGGAACGGCACCCTGGCGGGCACAGTCCCGCAAGGGTGGTAAATATGAAATTTGACCGGCCCCGCGAGGGAGCCGGTCGTGTGAGACTTACTTTGAAATCGCGCGCAATGCGCTGGCCACTACTTTGACCAAACTCGGGTGCAAAACGCCCAGCTTAGGGTGTTGCCCGTGTTCCGGCCGTGGGGGGACGGCAAAAAACAGTTCATCCCATGGAATCTCGACCACAGTGCGGAGATCGAATTTGGTATCGAGGGCAAGGCCAGCCAATTGATACCCGAGCGGATTCGTCAATTTGCAAATTGCGAACTCACCCGCCATTAGCTGGTTGACCTTCTTGGACGTGCCGTAAGCCACTTTTAACAGGTGGCCATCTTCATACTGACTGACTTCGAGCACTAACGCCGGTCTCGGTTTGGGGCCAGGAACATCACGTGGTCTTTCCGGAAAACGACACCAGACGATATCGCCCGGCTCGGGTACTGGCCACATAGTTCCCCCCTCAACCAAGCAACGACTTTTTGCTCAGCAGGCGTCCTTTCGGTGCCCTCGTAAGAGCGGACTGTTTCAGCCGGTCAATATCCGATTCCGTCAGCGGACCATCATCTGCCTCATAGGCCGGCAGGGTCGCCTTGGCGAAGTTCGCCAGGGCAATATGTACGACAGCGGTTTCAGCCATGTCGAGCTCCTTGGAAAGCGCCTTCAGGGTTTCTCGCGAAACCCCGAAGGACGTGTCTTTTTGGCGAAATTTCAACAAAAGATTGGCAGACATTGTCGTAGCTCCGAAGTAGTTGGTATATATCCAATATATATTCCAAACCACGACAATTCAAGGGCAGCCGGAAACTACTCCCCACCCCACTGACGCAGGTACTCGGCGATGCCCTCGTCAGAAATGCCGCCATCGAACAGCACCTGGCGCGCACCGCTCACGTCACCATCGTTGAACAACAACAGTGCGCTGCCCACGGTCATCGAGTGGTGGCGCTCTGCCTGCGCTGCACGTTCAGCGCGTTGAGTAGGCGAGTGGTAAGCCACATATTCCGCTTGGCTCTGAAAATACATGCGAACTCCTTTCGAGAATAAAAAAGAGGGAGATCGCACCCTGACGGGAAACGAAATCCCCCGTGCTGGGTTGTTGAACTGAAATTCCCGTGGTCGATGACTACGGGCGGATCCTGCAGGCCGTACACAGCCAGTCCGAGCCAAACTGATTTCGGACTTGGCGTAGCAGCGGGCCGTCCGTTTCCTTCTCGTCGGCCCCACTGCCCCAGGCTTGAAGCAGCATGACTTTCCAACGACGCCCGTTCCTGGTGGCGAACCGTTGCAGAGCGGCCAACTGTGCCTGGCTTGGAGCGTTCAATTCCGGTTCGGCATAGTCGCCGATCTGGATTTCTGCCCCAAAGACATGCGCCGTGGCATCAAAGCCGTTCTGCGCAGTGAACCATGCAGGGGGATCGATAGGTTTCACCAGCAAACCGAGGTAGCCAGATTCGACGAAGTACCCGATCACTCTGGCCAGTCCGATGCGATTTATCGTCACATCGACAATTTCGTCGATGGACGGCGGTTGCTGCCCGTTCGACCAACGAGGCAAACCAGACGACTTAACCACAACCCTGTTTCGGATCGCGGCGTGCTCGAAGGGCGGCGGCACATCGAACTCTTGATACTTCATGGGATGTCTCCTTTCATGAAAAGAAAAAAGGAGACCGCACGACCCCGGATCGGGAGGTGGTCTCCCGACTGGGTGAAAACTAAATGAGCCTCAAGCCTTGCGGCCGCTCCGATCGCAGAGGCTGATCGGATTCAGACGTCGCACATTGCGTGACGACGGTGCTACTCAAATTGCATGGGCATTTTGCACCCAATATCTGCTTTTTCCAAGATGGCACGCCACCCTCGAAAAAACCGCCTCACTGGTATCTTTTCCTACATCCGCTTAAATTCATCTGCCGAGAAGGCGACTTCTTGAGCAAATTGATTAGCCTCGATAACGCTGTGAGCGTTAACCCCGCCCTGCGTCAACGCGACGTTCGCAGCGATAGCCGCAAGCTCCGTTTCTCCGATGTGAAGCGAAACAGTCATTCCTTGGGGAAGACTCATCGGCGACAAAATACACGCCACTCCGAGCTTTTCGAGTTTGCTCTTGGCTTCGCGCAGGACGGACATCTGGACGCCTTTTCCTATACGCCTGGATCTATTTGAGGTTGAGTTCGCGACGCAGATTTTTTAGTTCATCAGCAGGATCATTGGCCATGCCAATCCGCGCAATGATTGTATCGGCCCCACCAGCGGGCAATTTTCCCTGCTTAGCGGCATCATCAAGCAGCTTTGCGCCGGGATACCGCGCGTAATAAGCCCCGCCGTCGCGCATCCACAGATACGCCTTGACGAACGCAACCGCCATTACGACCGCAATGGTGACAGCCATTACAATTTGATTTAGTTCCACTTGATTTCCTTTTCCTGTCTTGGTTATTTGGTCACGAAGTCAAGACGACTCGGCACGCCCGGTGCGCGGAAGTTGAGCGCCAACGATGCGGTTACCAGATGCGTCGTCGCATTCAATATGCGCAATTTGTCTGCGCCATCCGGCATGCTTGCCCGTAGCGGTTCGAGTTCCTGCATCGCGGCTTCGAGCGCTTGCCGCGCCTGCTCAACATCCTGCATGTAGTCCATACCTGCTCCTTTCCCGATCTACTTCGAATTATCCACGACGAGTCGCAAATGCGGACCCTTCTCAACCTTTGGCAACAGTTTGCCAATCACTCTGCCCCCCTGGTCTACAACGATGCGCCCTGAAAACGCGACACGATCAAGGGCGTGATGAAGGACCGGATCGTCAATACCGATTCCCGGCATATACAGGTGCGCCGACAGCCCATGTTGGTTCAATACCGCTTCGGCTTCCTGCTGGGCTCGCTGGTTTTCTGCACGTCGCCAGAACGTGAGGCACCAATCTGCCACGAGCGCCAGGAATGCCCCGGCAGCAATTAGCGCAATGCGCTCAAAGTCCATGGTTCTTTTCCTTAGTGTCGGGTAGCGGTGCCATTTAGCCGCCATATTTCGCGCAAAGCCGCTCAAGTTGCTCTACCTGACTAGGCGTAAGGTCTGCCAACTTTTCGCCAAGCGTGCCCGTCATGCCGAAGGTTGTTGCCAAGTAGTGCATCGAATTGACGAAGGTTATCTCCCAATTATTCAAAGCCGATTGCGCCTTCAAGGCAGCAACCTTCGCTACGCGAGCCTCAATTAAGCCCAACCGCTCACGTTCTTCCTTTTGAGCCTCGGCTTCACTCTCTGCTGCGGGCCTCGGCTTTGCAAAGGGCTTAAAGGCCATATCCGTTTCCTGATCAGTGATTCATGTCGGTTTCCCGACGTTTGGCATTGCCGTTTTTGACACACTTGGGGCAGTAGTCGAGCACGCCGAAAGACTGCCAACCGCTCTCTTTTAATGCTGCCCGAACGTCTTTTTTGGAGACATTCATTTCGTGCCAGATCTCCGTTTCGCCACACCCGTCGCATGTCCATTGGATTGAGGTTTCAAGCATGACCTCTTTTCCGTTCTATTTCTTCAGTTCAGCTTCCAGCGAGCGCGGACACTTCCAGCTAGTGGCATCGGCCGGCGCCTCGCCTTCTTCAATCCAGTGTTCGATGCAACGCTCCCATTCAGTCGATTTACCGACTGCGCCACCTTCGGCCGCCATCGAAGCCTTCAGATCGAGGAAGTAGGCAGCGAATTTCTTGCGTCCTTGGGCTTCGTTCATCATGACTGGCTCCTTTTCCTGGTTAGATTTCGATCCAGCCAGCCACGTCCTCGTAGCTGAGGCGCAGCGGGTCGAGCGTCGTCTTGAGCTTGCAGCTCCAGCGAGACACTACTACCGGCTGGTCGTAGTATTCAAGGCCGCGAGCGGCCATCGCTTCGGGGCGCAGCTTGACCAGCGCCAGGGCGCCATCATCGCGCACCGGCAATGGGCCAGACTCGAATTGGAGATTGCATTCAAGAGCCATCTTCCTTTCCTTTTCCTATGGGTTCACAAGTTTGTTTCTGGGCATCACAGACACCAACAAGCCAAGTGTCAAGAGAATGAGAGGCAGAACCCCCGGCCAGATCATGGCAATCTTGAACGGCTCAGTTTGCAAGCCAGCCTGCGGAATGCTTTCGATAACCACCATTTGTGCCGGGTCGATTTTGCGCTCCACGCCGGCGGCGTTGACTACCCATTCAGAGCCATCAATCCGATACCGCATCTGACCATCCATCACCGCGCCATCCTCGAATCTGACTTTAACCACAGGGCCAGGATGTATATGGGACTGCAATACCTTGCCGATCTGCAAAGCCGGCCCGAGCAGAATGAGCCATGCAATAAAGGCTAGAACGCTACGCCGCATGGCCAGCCTCTTTTGGTTTGGAAAGCAGCTTTCTCATATATTATTTTCCTGGTTGCTCGCCAGACTCATCGGGACTATGAATATGGCCAAGGATGATCAGATAAATTAAAAAATAAGGCGCATATATGGCGACAACAGCGATTTGCTGATTGGTGTTCAAATCATCAAAGGACACGTATGTCCATTGCAATGTAATTGATGCCATAACCCACAAAACCAAAGTAACCGCGCATACCCAAAACAACAAGGTCTTTGACTGGCTTTTTTCAGGACGTAATTTCGCGTCAACGCACGAGGCCCAGGCAGACACGCACAGCGCCAAGCCACCCATCGATATACCCCCCCAAAAATACCCGCCGACCGAGAGCGCCCAGACCACGGTAGCCCACACTGCCGACCAGACATCGACCACGACAGTCCAGTGGTCAATTGCATTACCTAGTAGAGCGAGCATCGCAACGCCAGTTGCTACGATCCGGATTCCCTTCATCCCGCATCTGCGTGCCACCTGAGCGAATTCAGGTTGTGATTCTTGGTGTAAAGTATTGATAGCCATGTCAATCTCCAATCAGCTTGAGGTGGTTAGGCGTTACGCACGGGTTCCCGCCTTGCGTAACGCCGACCAACGAACGGCTTGTTATTTGCCGTCAAAAGGGTTGAGGAGTTCAATCCAGCCCCAACGCGAAGCGAAATACAGAGCACGAGAAAACCTGCGCACGCAACCGCTGTTTGAATGCTCACGTCGGCGCCTGGATTGCGTCCTATGCATGTTCTTTTCCTACGCCTCAGTTAGTCGCGTAAACTGGGGACAGCTTGGGCTGCAACTGGCGCAGTCGGAGCGTCAACAATTCATTTCAGCGAATCTATTCTGGTACGCAATGCGTACCGCGTCAAGCGGTTTTTGATGCCTTTTGAATCTTTTCTTGGTGGGCGATTAGAAGGCTGTCGATGGCCCGCCGAGCAAGGTCAGGCAATGACCTATGATCTTTGGAAGTTTCTGGCATGCGGTACGTTTTCAGGGCGCGGGGCTTTATTCCAGCCAGTGCTGCGAGAGCATCCCATTCCACGTTAAGCGCGGCCTTGGCTGCTTTCAGATATTCCTGTTGTGATTGTTCGGTCATGGTTACATGCGGTACTCAATGCGTACCATCATAGCACCGTCTCGAACATCTCGCGCGGCGCGATATAGCCCCTTGAGGTAACTTTGCAGGCTATCGGCGGCCAGGTACTCGACCACTTCGCCGACCGCGTTCCTGGCACGCTTGGTATTCAGTTCGTAGGGACCGCCCTTCCAAGTCAGGAACGGAAAAGCCGCCGAACCCCAGAGTGGAGAACGGCGGCTGAAACTACAGAAATTACATCCCGAGACGGGATGCGCTGCGATGCAGCTTTTTAGCAAGGCGGGTATCCGCCATGAAGTCGTTAGGGGACCGAAAATCATTGCCCTACAAGCAAGTTCTCGAAGACGACGGTCTCCGCTTCGAACCAAGTGGACTTGATTGCCCGAGAATCCAGTTCAAAGCGTTTTGCGGTTGCGCCTTCCGGCTCATCCACCGGTTGAGGTTCCACAAACTCAATGGTCACTTTGCGGCGGCCACCGTCGTCCTTAATACCGACGATGGTGGCGATTGCCTTGGTGAAGCCAACTGACGCTCGATGCCCCACGGTGAATCCGCCGAGCGAAAATCCAACCGCCTGATCATATTTCCGAACCATTTTGCTACTCCATGTGAATCGCGGAGCATCCCCATTGCGGGGATGGGTGTCCCCGCTTGGGTTTTTGAATGTAACGAGCCAGTTTTACGTGGCCGTTCTCGTAACGCCACTTCTCAGGCGGCAGCCTTAACTATTGAGCCACGCCATGAATGCTGAGTCCTGAAAGAACTCGGGCGCATTAATGACCAAGCTTCTTGATTGTTGAATTTCCATGTTGCCTTCTCCTAACTGCCTTGTGTCATGCTGCAGCCTTGAACTTCTGGCCGCCTGGCGCGATGACCCCCAACTGAAATGCCAACAAGGATTCCCCAAGCAGTTGGGCGATAGCCCGGACAGGGCGATAAACGATGCTCTGCCCCAACAGTTCGTGCCCCAGGGTCTGGCCCAATCCTGACACCAGATGCTCAGGAATCCCCTTCAGGCGCGCGTGCTCCCTCACGGTAGGCAAACGCAACAAGTCAGGATCCTGCGGATGACGAAAAAACGGGTCCGTTGATCGGCGCTTCGCAATCCCCTTGGTCAGGGTCGCGATGCTTCGCTCGCTGCCGTCGAAAATCTGCATCCTGAACCCCTTCCCTGCTTCCTGGTCGCGCACCTCTTTGTCCTTGAGGTACTGCATGGTGCTCCAGCAGGGATCGTCCAGCGGGATGTTGTCCATGACATCCGCCAGGCGCCGCTCGGGATATTCCCCGGGCTGCAGGGCGTCGAAATCAAACGGGATGCCCTTCGTGACAGCGACCAGAAACCAGCGCTGACGGGCTTCCAGTTCACCCCAGTTGGTGCCCAGTAGCTCACGCTCATGGACGTCGTACCCCATATCAGCGAGATAACCCCTAAGGACGGCTGCAGACGCACTGCTCGCGTAGGCGACCACGTTTTCCATCACGCACGCCACCGGGTTGAGCTTGGCCAACAGCGCGATCGCGGGTGCGATGAGATGGCCGACTGCCGGGTGTTGCTCAGGCAGGGCGATCTTGTTGCTGGTCCGCCCTGCCCTCGAAGCACCGCTGCAGGGCAGGCCAAGATCGACGATATCGACCTCCGGTAAGCGCCGGACGACTTCATCATCAAAGGCCAGTTCCTGCAGGGGCAGGTTGGCCATGATGGTCTGGTCGCCAAAGGCATCGTTGTGGATCATTGCGTGTTCCGCGAGGTCAGCCCGGATCTCGTTGGACAGCAGCGAGATGGCCTGCAGCCCGACATCCTGGAGCCCGGCATGCAGCGCATGAGACAGCACGCCACCACCGGTTGCCACGCTCGATGTCTCGAGACAGCCGTTCGCCAGATGCGCCTGCAGGCGAACCAAGCGGCGGCGCCGGCGCAGTTCGCTGGCCAGCGGCGAAATGAAAATGTGACGGTCACCAAAAACCACCCGGGCGGACTCATGGCCATCGAGCGGCGCCAGGTCGTTTCGTGAGTTGATATCGATCACCGGCATGATGCTGTGGCCGCGAACCTTCCGGGAAACCCGGCGTTCACCATCCTCGGCGACACGGAGCAAGACCCCGTTGCCATGCCGTTCAACAGCAAAGCGCACGCCAGGCTCGAAGCCGGCCCGGCCGGTGGCAATCGATTCGACCCAGATATGGGGCGAACCGCGCTTTGTGCGCATACTCAAAATGGATACTGCTTTCATGCGATTCTCCAAAGAGATGCGGAGAACCCCTTGCGGGCGCTCCCCGCAAGGGTGGTGATTGAAAAATTGGGCGTGCTGTCAGTGCAACTCGCCGCCGAGATACTCGCGGCCGCTCATGGTTTCCAGAGCGAACTGCAGCCCGTCACGCCGGCCGCGCCAATACTCCCGTTCGGTTTCCGTGCGCGCGGTGTCGTGCTGCTGCTGTGCCTCCTTGAGCAGTCCGATCACAACTTCCGCCCTGCTGCTGATTTCGTGCTCATACATCTGGGGTCTCCAAATGCCCAGGGGAAGCCCTTCCGGGCTCCCCTGCTGCGTGGTTGAAAAATGATGCTGAAACTACGCGACCAATTTCTTGGCCAGCGCGACCTCGATCGAGTCGTCGTTCTGATTGAGGATGTCCAATCCGGATTCCGGCATGTCGCCGGAAGTGGATTGGGATACCGCAATCTTCTTGGCCATCAGCTCCAGGCACGTCATCTGTGCCGTTCCCCGGTGGCCGAAGAAATACACATCGACGTCTTCCTGTTGACCGATCCGCCAGGACCGGCGGGCGGCTTGCTGCAAGGTGTAGACGTTGTAGCCAGATTGCATGAAGGCGATCGTCGGAAATTCGAGCAAGTCGAGACCGGTTTTCACGAGCTCCGGATTCGTCAGCAAGACATCGATGCCGCGATCGACCTGGTCAGCAACCCAGTCCTCCCGCTTTGTGGCATCCACGCTTGCGCGCAGGATGGCCACGCGCAGACCTGCACGTTCCAGCATCACCTTCAGCCGTGTCGTCGTATCGCGCGTCCCGGTATAAACCGAGTAGGCCAAGACCCTGCGACCTCGCCGCTTCTCCCGCTTGCACAGATCGAGCAGCGCCTCTTCCTTGGGCATCGACTCGTCGTTGCTGAACACCGCCGGCTGGAAAGCCAGCGTCGCCCTGGAGCGAGGATGCCTCACCAGCTCATCACGGAATGCACAGTCCGGCCAGGCCAACAGCACCTGCAGGACCACCCCGAGCAACGTGGGGTCGCCCTTCGCCAACGCATGCCGCAACTCGGCGGTGAGTGACATCGAGAGCTTCGCGTAAGCCGCTTGCTGAGCCTCGGTCATCTCTACCTCGACAAAATGCTCGCGGTAACCAGGCAGGACGCCGGCGCCGATATCGGCGAGCTTGAGAAAGACCGTGCACGGTAGGACGTAGCGCATGATGCCCTTGGGGCCGAACCCCGCGCCCTTTGCCGTGCGCTTGGCTTCGTGCTTCCCCTTGGCGGTTCGATGGGCCTCTCCCGAGGTTTCCTTGAACACGTCCTTCAGCACCCCATGGTCCCGCATGAAGGTCATCGATGCGGTACCGAGCGAGCGACGGGCGTTGACCCGGTAGCCATCAGCAATCATGGCCTTCGGATTCAGGCGCCACAGCAAGAAGAAAAGGTCGTCGGCGTAGCCCCCCATGAGCGTACCGGTGAGCAGCAGGGTCTTGCGACACTTGCGCGCCAGCACGCCCATGGCCTGACCTTGGGCTGAGCCTTGATTCTTGTACTCATGCCCTTCGTCGACCACGAGCAGCCCGAAATAGCCGTGAGGGAGATAGCGCTTGATGAACTCGGTCGCCTGGTAATCCCCTTGGCCAATCGAAAACTCCATGCTGGCCATCGCCCGCTCCATCCGGACCGCCTGCCGATCACTGAACACCAGTTCGCCGTTCTCATCCATCAGGTTGATGAACTCGTAGACGTTGTCTTCAAGCATGCCGCCCAGGAGCGACTCCCCGAAGGTTGCCACCAGGCGATCAGCGGTTTTCTCGCCGATCGTCGGGAGTTGCTTCAAGGCATCGAGCACGATCTGACGCCGCGAACGCATGGCATTGCCCTTGCGGGACAAGGTCCACAGCCTGGCGCCACACGCCGGGCACGAACGTCGATCTCGATCGAGCTCGACCGCCGCAACGTCTGGCGACAACGGGATATCCGTGCCGTCGACCAGCTGGTGGGTCAAGTATTCACCGCAGTCCGGACAAGCCGCATAGCGTGCATGGTGCAAGCCACCGATCTCGTCGCGATACACCGTCCGCCGGATGGCAAACGAGGGCTTCCAGTGAAACCCCATGCGCATCCGGACACGGCCCAGGATGAAGAACTCCGGCACGCTCGGCCGCTCACGCAAACTTCGCAAGGCCAACAGTTTGCGCAGCGTATCCGGACCATTGAGGATCCAGACCCGGGCATTGGAAACCGTTTGCTTGATCTCCCGTCGCCACTTATAGACCAGGTGCGGCGGCGAAATGATCAGCGCCCGTTCGTAGCCCTCGGCGTGCATGACGGCTGCTGTCGCGATTGCCATGATCGTCTTACCGGTACCCATCTCGGCATTGATGATCGCCGACGGGTCACCGGCATCGATCATCAGCGCCGCGCAGGCCTGCACAACGTCGCGCTGTGGTTCAAAGGGTCGGCGCGCAAGGCCATCGAGGACACGGTCACGTCCCGGGTGGGGCCGACCGTCATAAATCGGCGGATTCTGTTCGCGTACTGCGTCGAGCAAGGATTCGCCAAAGGTGGATACGAAATCGCCGAGAGACATCTCGACGGGGGCCGGCAGTGTGGTCGACACAGCGGCAGGTTTGAGGATGGTCATGGTGCTCGCTCCGCAGCGTTTTGCGGGTCACACCCTCCCCGATGGGAAGCGTGCTTCCCGCGAGGGTGATTGATGGATGCCGAATGGACGGCGGTTAGAAAATGGGTGGTACGTTTTCAGTATTCACTCGGCAACAACAAGGTCGTGACCGAACGATCCGCCTCGGTGATGATCCAGATGGTGTTTCCACCGCTACCGGAGCACGGTTCCTCGGGCTCAATCGGATAGGCCGAAAAAATGCGCGAGCCATCACGAAGCGCCTGGTCATTTCGATAGCCGTCCGACGAGGCTCCCCAGTCACCCAGTTCATGGCGACGCAGGAGATGCATCGGGTTGACCACATTGGCATCAATCAGATCCTGAATGCCCTGGGTACAAACCACTCGTCCCAGCTCGAACAACGGCACCCGGGTGTCGGTCTCGGCTTGAGCGCGCAGCGCCGCTTGAGCAGCTCGTGCAACTCGTTGCCCGGCATCGCCCGGCATATCCGCCTCGTTGAGCGTCAGCGCACCAGTGGCCACGGCCATCGACACGATCTCCTCAAACCCATCCGGCAGAGCGATCGCGGCACCGTCCACCTTGCCGATTGGCGGTGTGTCCGTCGTTTGCAACGGAGTCACCAGCTCGTCATCCAGGGCGGCCATCAATGGCCAGCGCCAGTGGTCGAGTAACGGAACAGGGCACAGCTCGCGCAATAGCAGCCAGATGCGATCATCGAAAGCCTCTACGGACTCGGAATCATCGTGGCGCAACAGCAACGCCCGACGATTTGCCCGATCCGGCTTGATCACGCCTTCACCATACAACCAGGTGTGAGTCAGATTACCGAACAGCGTATTACGCGGCAGGCGCCCGGTCAGCTTTTGCAGCTTCTCGGGCTCGGGCAACGCAATGCAATGCTGCTCATGGCCTCGAACCAAGGTGAAGTCCCGACGGCCGCCCTGCCCGGTTGGCAGGCTGAAGGACGCCAGGAACTGCAGGATCACGGTATCGCGGCCGTACATCGAGAGAAACGCCAGATCACCGTTGGTATCGCGTACTGCGGCATCAACAAACACATCGGCGAATTCCCGGATAGAAAAAAGTGAGCTTTGCATCGAAGGAACTCCAGCAAAAAAGCCCGTGGCGGCCGATCCTGTCGGATCGACTGCAACGGGCTTGGTCTGAGAAAACCGATCAGATCGGCAGTTGGTAGGGCTTGGCTTTTGCCATCACCAGCGCATCCGGCCGGCGGTTACTGGCACGCTCTGCTGCACGCAGTGCGGCCTGCGGAGACGGATAACGCGCAATGACCAGCGGCCGTTCTGCGAAGTTGCCGTCAGTGCCGAGCTCTCTCTCTTGTCCGAGGAAGATCTCGACGCCGACATAGGGACGTGCAATCCGGCCGAAAAGGATGGCGCGGGCTTGCTCCGCACCCATGCGAAAAATGACGTCGTCGAGGCTATCGAGCGTCAACATGAACACCTCGTCACGCATGACTCGCAAGACGCCGCGAATCAAGGCGCCGTCGGTGGTTCCCAGGGCGGCAATCCGTTGCTCGTCGGTGGCGGTGGTTTCGGTCAGTACAAACATGGCTTGCTCCAGTAAATTCTGGGGACAAGCCGCCCGGTCGGGGGGATCTTGTCCCCCTGAACGGGTTTGAGGATTGGCGAAAATCAGTTGATGTTGAGCACCGGCCAGGTCTGCGATTGCTGACCGGACGAATTGCGTGCGCTCATTTCAACGTTGGAAGCCTGGTGCGGGCGAGCTTTGCTGGTGCCTGCAGACAGCCAGGACATCAGGCGTGCGAAACGCTCTCCCCACCGTTTGGCCTTCGCGTAGCGGATGCGAGACAACTGGACGGTCTCGCAGGCGCGAACGTAGATCCCCGCATACTGGAGCTTGGCTTTCGGGTCGCTGTCGAGAAAATCAACAATGATCCGTGCCGTGGTCGGGTTGGTGATACGAGATACCAAGCACTGCCACTGGGTGACGTCCATCGAACGCATTGCTGCATCCAGTTGGTCCATGGCACCTTGGGCGGTTTGAGTCTTTCGATCGTGGGTCTTGTTGATCATTGCAATCTCCTGAAAAGAAAAAAGGGAGATCGCACCCCGGTCGGGAATGGAATCTCCCGTTCGGGTGGTAAAGCGCTAAATGAACCCCAAGCCTTGCGGCTGCTCCAGTTACAGGGGCTGACTGGATTTGACGCCGACACATTGCATGCCGACGGTACTGCTGAAGCGGTTCTAGGATATCACCTCCCCGCCAACCCCCGTCAAGAGGCTGGCAGGCTCAGGTCGAAAATTCCTTCATCATCGAGCGCCCGTGTCGAAATTCGGTGCGCCCCGCATTCCTGAAGCAGATCCAGGTAGCTGGCCAAGCTCTTTTCATCCCCTTCGTGAAACTCGATGTACTCGCGCTGGTTCGGGCCAGTATAGAAAATCGCATATTCCATGTGTCTCGTTTCCTTGTTGTTGGCTCAGGCGCTCGCTTGCGCGAGCCCTTGGCCGTGACCTACTTCAATACCTTGTACCCCTCGCCCGGGTAGCGGCGACGGACAAGCTTCAGTGCTTCCTTGGCGCTTGGTGCGCGGATCTTCTTCGTGGTCTGCTGCGGTGGGCACCACTCACCGAAATGCATGTGCCCATACCGTAGAAAACCAATTTCAAATAGCTGGTTTTCATCTGCCATGGTCGCCTCCTAGCTGATGGAAACAACGGAACCCAACCGCGCGCCCGGGGTGAACTCCAGGCCGCGAATCACCGGCACGAAAATGTCTGTCAGCGTGTGCGTCTCGGTCACCGAGCCGTCATCGTGCGTCGTGACATCGACGTGCTCGCGCTTAGCCTTGTAGGTATCCCCTTTGACCAACAGCACCCTGCCATCTGGCGATCGCACCTCACCGCAGATTTGCCCTGCGGCGAGCGCCAACGCCAGGTGCCATGGACGCATGGCGCGCAACGGCCGACGGTGCGCCTGCTGCACCTGGCCGAACTGCATGCCAAACCCGGGCCACAAGGTATTGCTGCGAAACCGCATCAACTCGGCTTCGAGCTGAGGCGCGTCGATCCGGACCGCATGGAACCGAAAGTCCGCTTCCGCAAAATCCGCTTCCGGAACCACGTAAGGGCTTTCCGGCCAGATTTCAGGCAGCACCTCGACCAGGCGATCACCTCGGCCGAAAGCCTCCAGTGTTTGGACAACACCGGCGTCAACCCGACCCGCGTTGCGCCGGCGAACGCCGAAGATCACCACTTGTTTGAAGCGGGCTTCCGGTGCGGTGAAGCAGCGAACCCGGTCAAAGTTGCGGGAGATCATGGTCGAGAATTCAGCGTCCAGCACGTAATGCGGGACGATCAGAACCAGGATGCCGCCGTAGCGCAACATGCCCAGCGCGCGACGAAAAAAGACCTTTTCCAGCCGTTCGCGCTTGGTCTGATCGCCGATCTGCCCCTTGTCGGCCACAACATCGCCGTAGGGCGGGTTGAGAAACAAGAGCCCCATCGCGCGCGGCGAGCAAGAGACGTCGTGGATGTCACTGTGCAATACCGTATCGAGCAGGGTCTTTGCGTGCCAGGCGCGCTCGGAATCAAACTCGACCCCAAAGGCCTGAACAGCCGCACCGTCCTCACCCAAGTGCTGCTTGAGATCGGCCAGCGCAGTCCCCTCGCCACAGCAGGGATCGCAAATCCGGATGCCGGCGGCGTCCGTGGACAGGGCGGTGACAATGCGCCCCAGCGTCACCTCATCCGTCGGGAAATACCCGTTCTTGATGAAGTTGTGGGCCAGTCTTGAAAACATCAATGCCATGAGTAGACTCCTTTGAGAGAAAGAAGAAACCCACGGAACTCCCCACCGGGAGAGACCCGATGGGCAGCAAACAACAAAAAACCCCGGAGAAGCGATGCTTCCTTGCCTGTTTCAGGGGCTGACAGGCGTTCGGTCACCCGAAGGTGCGACGATTTCCCCAAACACGCTTTCAGCAAGCACGCTTGGGGAACCCGTCGCGGGTTCTGTTTGGACAAAGCAATCGTCTGATCAAGCCCCCTCCGCGCCGATTCAGTGGTGCGGGGCATCCAGAACGAGGGCCAGGATGCCGAAACATGAGCGCGAAGCGCCAAAAAGCCGCGACCTGTCGGTCAGTCGCCCACCTGATTCAAAACCACCTGCGGACAGGCTTTCCCATGCATTCACTGCAATGCATGGGAAAGCCCGCGAAGGGGCTTTCTGAACTACGCCTGGTTGAACAGCCAGCTTTGCGAGCCGGCGTTGAAGCTATAACCCAAAGACTTGAGACGATCCCGCTGCAAGCGGAACTGAATGCGGTCGATCGTCGGATCCAGCTTGACGGGCTGTCGGCCGGCAACGGCGTCAAACAGCTCGCCGAACAGGGACTGATCGGCCGCGTTATCGGTCGCTGGTGCTTGCGGCTTTGAGGACGGACGCTGCCGCTTTTCAGCAGCGGCAGGTTTCACCTTTGGCGGATCGACGAAGTCGGGCGCCACCGGCGGCGATTCTTCCTTCGCGGGATCGGGCTCGACCAGGTCTCGGCTGTCTGCATTGACGCGAGCGTGGCCTTCGATCTGCAGGTCTGCCAATTCGGCACGGATTTCGATGACCATCCGGCCGTATGACGTGTATGCCTTGGGATATATCTGTCGAATCCAGAACAGCCCGTCGTAGAGCCCGTCGTCGAACTGGTCAAGTACCGCATCTTTGACGCGGAACTCCCCGAGCTCGGTTTCGAGATCGCCGACACAAAACGGGCCGTTGGCCCCATTGATGCGCTTGATGCGCAACTTTCCGGGTATGGATATGGACATCAGGTTCTCCATGAGAAAAAGCCGGGGAACCTGCCGCGTCGGGAAGATTATCCCGGCGGGGTTGGGTGATGCGAGAGGGTGAAACCGCCAACCTCTTTCGAGGCCGGCGGGTTTTGTTGAAAGTGCGCGAGTGGAATTCCAAGTCCACAAGCACATGGGTTGCTATGGATCGGGATTTGGAAGGATCTGAACGACCAGGGAGCTCCCATCTGAATAAAACCCCAAGCCCGAAGGCCGTACCTGTGTCAGGGGCTGACAGGTCACCACCGCAAAGCGGCGTCGTGTTTTTAGCGATCACACGCAAAACGCTGGAAATTCATGCTGTCCAAAACGTCCATAGCCTGGAGGTTTTGGGCAGCACTCCCTTGCGGGAGAACTGCCGGTATGGCAAAAACGGCTGCAATTTACCACAGTTGTGCCTCACATACTGGCACCGTTGCACGTCATACAGGAGCGCGCGTTATTTGACAATGCCGCTTTCGCGGCGCTTGGATGAGGAAAGATGGTTGCATTGGTAATTCGCTTCACTCGCTTGCTTCCGCGAATCCATGTTCCATCAGGGAGTTTGACGAGACAAGACATAGCTTTACTGTCCCATCGGATACACCTTCGGAAAGTCCTTCCACCCTTCACCGCGAATCATCGCAGTGATTGGCTCGTTGTTGGCATATTCACCAAACGATTCAGCACGCAGTCCAGCCACGATATGGATTGGCTTTCCCTCAATCGCCATGTCCGGCTTCAGGGTATGGCCAGGCGCTGGTTGCGTTGTCGGTTTAATACCCACCGACGATTCGTTGGCCTGCCAATCACCAAAAATATAGCCAGAAAGCGCAAGAGGAGAATTAGCCCAAATCTCCCGGATTATTGGCCGGAACAAATGAACAATTATCGTCTGCGTTGGAATTCCGCCCGCAACGCTACGCGAAGAGTCTCCCTGCCTGACACGAGCATTCGGCTGAACCCGTCCCGCTTGCCAACTAAGCAACACAATCTGGTGAATTCGCTTATTGGCACGAAGCGCTTCGATACGACCATTAGCGGCCTCGATCGTATCATGCGTACTATCCCATTCTTGAAAATTACCGACGCGACCATTTACATAGTCAACGCGCAACACATCAATCAAATACTGCATCTTTATCTCCTCAATTAAGCTTCGGAAGCAATCCAACCCCGCAGAAAATCACGGGCCACGGTATCGGAACTCGCGCCCCAGTAATCAGAGCCGAGATTACCGCTGTAGAAGCGCGTTCCGGCCGGGGTCCCGTTGACAAAACCCTCGATACGGTAGCCGCCGCTGGAATAAAGATCAGACGGAAGGTCATAGACATCAATTGCCTCGCACTGATCCATGGTAAAAATATCAAGCCTTACTTGATATTCTTTGCCTTCGTAACCAATAACATGATCTTCAGTTTTCATGCTCATCTCCTAATTAAAAGAAAGGGCATATGCCCATAGGTCGCAACTTCTTTCTTGAGAATTGCTGCTAAATTTCAAAATAAAACCCCAGGCCCGAGGGCCGTACCTGTGTCAGGGGCTGACAGGTCACCACCGCAAAGCGGCGTCGTGTTTTTAGCGATCACACGCAAAACGCTGGAAATTCATGCTGCCCAAAACGTCCGTCGCCTGGAGGCTTTGGGCAGCACTCCCTTGCGGGAGAACTGCTGTTAAGAGGAAACAAACCCCTTCGAATTCGCCGCTTGCGTCCATCGCGCCCCTAGCCTGGCGAACTAGATGAGATCGACAAGATAAACTCGAATACGGTAACCGTTTGCTTTCAACTGCTCGGGCGTAACGCCTCCGCCAATTGATTCAGCTGCACGCCTATTCCAGGCTTCATCAACGTCGAAGGCTTCAACATATCCACCATCTGGTCCAGCAATGTCCCCATTTGATGGATTATCAATTACGAAACGCGTTGGAATGCCTTGCGAGCGACGTGCGGCTAGCACACGCTCAAAGGATTCCATCGCCACCTGACGACCATCGTGGGTTTCAATGGTTTGCATTGATTCACTCCTTTTATTTAGCATCGCGATATTCAGCGGTATTCAGGTTGCCGAAGAAATTCACAACCATTCTGGTGAATCGAATCGTAATAGAGCTTGATTGCCGAAATCTCTTCCTGTGTAAGGGGCGGAATTTTCCCACTTCGGGCATCCCACGCGAACATATCAAGTTGATCAAACCTGGTAGCAACCATGTACTGGATGAGTCGCGGGGACGCCATTTCCCGCAGTAAATTCCAGGCATCCGTCTGTAGTTTGGCTTCCGCAGCTTTATCCTCCCGTTGCTTGAGACAATAGTCTGCAGCAAACCGAGCCTGACGAATCTCTTCGTCAGAAGGTTGTCGCGGCTCATCGCCAAGTTCGTTGAGTCGAACAACCAGACTTTCGTAATCAGCACGACTGGGATATTTTGCTTTGATGTTATCGCAAGCAACCAGAAGGTCTTCATACGAACCAGGTTGGCTGAATCTCATCAGTTCGATGAAATCGTTCGGGCTTATCTCAAAGGACGTGCTGCGAACACCAATGGCATCACGAAGCCCCAAAACATCAGTCATTACAATGAATCTTGCCCATCTCGTTTCGTCTCCCTGAAATGGAAAACGGACCCCTCTCAAAGAGAAGGATCCGCTTGTTGATTACGCCGAGGCTGAAGCTTTAATCGTGGGTACCGGTGCGACGGGGTTCGTCGTCCGATGCCCCAAGGGCCAGGGAGGTGGTGATCTTCCCTTCCTTGTCCTTGTGATACACAACTTCATCGTTCACTTTGACGTAGGTGATCTGAAGCAGCCGCCCCTTGATGAGGCAAGCCATTTCGGTTGTGCCGGTGTCCCGACCGTTTTCACGCACCTTGCGTTCATACAGGTGGGCATAGGTGTCGCCGATGACAAAACCGACCACGACCTTGTTGATGTTCCTGTCGTTCTGATCCTTCGCCAGCACAAGCGGCGAGAGAACCTCGACGATTTCCTGGGCATCAGCACCGGAGACGCGGCAATCGAACATCGACGTGCTCGGATCGCTCACGGCGCCGTGAAGCGCGTTGATGCTGCAAGCCAGGTACGGCTCGCTGCGACGACCACCCTTGCCCTTGGTTTCAACCCGGCGAGTGCGGTTGAGGTAACCGATCCCACGGGTGTGCAGGTCAAAGTATTCGTTGGCGACGGAAGCGGATTGTTGTTGATTCGACATGACGATCTCCTGAAAAAAAGAAAACGGGAGATCGCACACATCCCGGACGGAGGTGGATATCCCGTTCGGATGGTTGATGCTGAGAAGAAACCCCGAGCCCGAAGGCTGTACCAGTTGCAGGGGCTGACTGGTCACCGTTGCTAGGTTGCCTAGCGAACGTACAACAAGTGCGGTTCTATTTCTACGCCTCCCGGCCGCCGACGTCAACACCCCGCAGGCATAAAATTCCGCTTGCTTCTGTACATATCATTGCATATCATATCGTCCATATCATTTCATTTCGTAAGGAGTCACACCATGGCCGGACGCGAACCCACCATCACCTATGACCAGGTCGCCGCCGCTGCAGCGGAAATCAAGGCGTCCGGCCGCAAGCCGTCTCTGCGCAACGTCCGGGAAGCCCTGGGCAACGTCGGCAGCCTCACCACCATCTCCCGCTACCTGCAGGGGTGGAACGACGGTCAGCCGAAGGAGAACAAGGTCGACATCAACATCCCCACGTCCGTGCTCGCCGGCATCCAGGCCGCGATCAGCCAGGCCTCCGTCGAAGCTGAGGCCGCCGTGCGCACCGAGTTGGTCGATACGCAACAGGCGCTGGCGGACATCACTGCCGAAGGCGAGCGCACGGCGGCCGCGCTCGATGCCGCCGAAACAAAGATCGCCGAACTGGAGATGGCACGCGCCGACCTCGCCGGCCGGCTTGATGAAGCCAAGGCGAAAGCGGCCGAGGGCGAACTTCGTCACGCCGCTGAGGTTGAGCTGCTCAAAGGCGACCTGGTGCGCGAACGGCACGCGGCCGAAGCGGCACGCACCGAGCTCGCCAAGGCCCAGTTGCGCCTCGAAGCGATGCCGCGGCTGGAAAAGGATCTTGATGACGCGCGTCGCGAAGCCCGCGAGAACGGCGCCCGGGCCGCAGAGGCTGAGCGTAAGTTGGCCGGCGCCGAAGCCAGCCTGGCGGCGGCAATGGCTGACCAGGCGCGCGACCGGGAGGAACTGAAGACCCTGAAGGTCGAGCACAAAGCCATGGCGGCGGAGCTAGGCACCGCCCGTGTTCACGTGCAGGCGCAACAGGTTGGTCTCGATGCCAGCCAGCGGGAAATTGCCATGCTCCAGGAACGCATCAAGGAGCTGAAGCCTGGAGCGTCAAAGCCGGTCGGCGCCACTGCCCCTACCAAGAAGACATCCAAGCCTCATGCCGATGAAAACAAAGGCGGCTAATCAGCCGGGGCAAGCCCGTCACCGGAACTTGCCCCGAGTTGCTTTACTTCTTCGCCGGCGGATTGTTCCCGCGTCCGCCACCGGACGGTTCGCCAGTGCGGCTCGGCCAATTCGGGTTGTTCGGATCAGCGTAGATGCGCGTTTGCATGATGGTGCCTGCCTTTCTGCAGAGGGTTGAAGTTGAGCGTCCGAAGTGGACGTGCGCTATGCTCACCCCGCGCAGATGTCCGACGGTACCGCCACATGGAAAACCTCTCTATCCCCACACAGTTCTCGCCCAACAAGACTATCGGCGAATTGCTCCAGGTGCCGTTTCAGCCGGTGACGGTGCTGCGGCCGCTTGGTCCCTACGGGCGGATGCTGGACCTTGAGCCAGGCGTTCCCCAATCCCCCGACCCGGAGTTTCTCGTCCGCCTGCTCACCGGCCACGCCAGCCACCAGGCACAGGTTCGGCACGAAGCCGGCGCTCAGTACAAGAATCTGGAGAACCTGGTGCGAGGAAAGCACAAGAGCAGCCCGACCACAAAAGCCGTGCTGGCCAGCGAGCTGGGGCTCTCGATCGACGTGCTCGACAAGCTCGATGGCAGCGCCCCGGAAGGGCCTCTCCTTCCCGACATGCTGTCCCTGTTTCGGCTGATGGAGGGACTCCCAACCTTGGTCACCTCACGCATCTTGGACAGAAATGTTCCATGCCGCTGCTGTGGGCATAACCTCTTGGGCGACAAGGACCACTGGTGGTCCAAACACGCCCCTGGGATAGGGGTTGCCGAGTATGAATTTGCCGAACGTCTGCTGAATGCGATTACCGGTGCTAGCCTGATTGAGCGCTTCCTCGGCAGTTTTCAGGAAACCCCTGAAGTCTATCTCGGTTGCATGGCATGCTTGGCCAAGCCGTCGAAACACCCGATTGGACATTGGCTGGCGGAAGCGCAGGCCGCCCTGAACCGCGACTCGTTGGCAGACCTGGCCATTGAGCTGGAGCTCAACAAGAAGACCGCCGCCCTCTTCTCATACGGCCGAATGAAGAAGTGGTCAGCCGGCCAGGACGTAATGCCCCTGTGGGCCGGGGAAATGATCGCCGAGGCCTGCGGCCAGGCCAAGGCGGGTCAGCGACGGTTGACCGCCGCCCGTGCGATCGCGTTGGTTATCGATTTCGTAGCCGCCACCCTACCCACCGATACCAGCCACCAAGCCGCCCGCACCATCGTTCATCAACGCCTTGGGCAACTTGGCCAGAATCTGCAGATATCCCTGGCAACTATCGTGAAGCCCGCAACCCCCACGGCAGAGAGAAGCGTAGCGGCCTGATATCAGTCAAGGTTGAATTGCGCGCGGGCTTCTCTCGCCCGCCGCTCCAGCTCCGCCCGAATTTCCGGCGGTTGTCGCAACGCACCGAGGCGTTGGAGACCCTGCCAATCGTTCGGGCGATGGCGGACATCGACACGACGCAGGGTGCTGACGTCAACCCATTCCTCGAATCGCGAAATATCCTGGGCATCGATAACGGGCTCATCGCCGAACCGCTCCGCGAATTCGCACTCAGGCACGTCCTCGAATTCGTACCAGCGGACCCGGCGGCGGTTGCCGTCGACGGCGTCGATGATCACCCAGCCGTGCTCGATATGACGCGCCTCGCAGTGCAGCGGAAAGAGGGCCGGGTGGCGGCCGATCGGGATGACGATGGCCAATGAGAGTTGTTGTTCAGACACGTTGCAATCCTCCAGTTCGATGGTCAATGTGATGACATTCGGGATACTGGCGTGCTCGGTAACGGAGGATCCCCCCGACGCGGGGCCGGTGGGCAACGGGCAAGGTGAGCACGCACCGCGTTCTCGACCACGGACTCCTCGATCTCGGTCTTCGATCCCAGCAGGGCAAGAACCTGCTCGTCGATCGTTCCTGGTATCACCGGAATGATCACGAAGACATCGCGCGTCTGTCCGTTGCGATAGGCACGGTCCTCGCGCTGGCGCTGCATGGCTGGCGTCCACGGCTGCGAGGCTAAAATCACATAGTTCGCAGCAGTCAGCGTAATGCCGACGGCCGCTGCGGATGTTCCGATGAATACCCGCACGGCGGGATTCTGCTGGAAAGCATCCACTGCACGCTGTCGTGAGCTACCGTTGTCACTACCCACCAGCGTAACGCAGTCTATGCCGGCATTCTTGAATGACTCTTTCATAAAGTCAACGGTCGGCATGAACTCGCAGAAGATGATGACCTTGTCGTCCGTCTGCAGGGACTGGACAGTCTCGATGAGGAAGTCCGTCTTGATGATCTCGAGATGTTGGCGCAGCTTGGTAATTTTTGGCATCACGGGCAGGCTCATGTCGGCGAGGATCCGCTGATACTCGTCGAGGCCTTCGGCCGGGGTCACGTAACGCACCTGGTGCGTCTTCTTGCCGAGCCCCTTGAGCACCTTCTTCGACCGGCGCAGCATCCAGTCAGCGACCGCCTCGGCGAGCGCCTGGCGCTGCGCCGGGCCACCGCTGTACGCCTTGCGGAACTCCCTGAGCTCCAGCATACCGATCGGATGACCAGAGAGGCGCAGCAGCGTGTGCATCTCGATTTCGCGATTCAGAATCGGCGTGCCGGTGAGCAGGAAGCGTCGCGGAATGCGTTCAGCCAGGATGAAGGCATTTCGGGTTCGGCCGGCGTTGTGTTCCTTGAGGTTGTGCGCTTCGTCGACCGTGAACACCTCGAAGTCGATCGACGCCCGGACCAGGCCACCCAGACGCTCGAAGTTGGCGATGACCCAGCGGCAAGCCGGCAACGTGCTCATGCGATCGTCGCCGACCATGCCAACCACGTCATTCGGGAAAACCATGTGAATCTCGCGCTCCCAGTTGATGCGTAGTGACGACGGACACGTCACCAGGATCCTGCCGTGCTCGCCGGCCGCCAGGCGCGACGCCACCACAGCCTGTCTGCTCTTGCCAAGGCCCATATCGTCGGCCAGTAAGGCGGAAGATCGCGCCAGGAAGTGGCGCACGCCGGCGGGCTGATGATCCATCAAGCTACAATCGATTGCGGCCCTGGCCAGCATTGCCTCGTCGACCGGCAGATGCACCAGCGGCCGAGCGCAGCTCGACAGAAATCCGCTGCCCTCCTCCTCCTCACCCTCCACGGCACCGTCGCCGAATACCGGCGGCGCACCAGGTACGCTGATCGGCATCTCGGCCTTGGGCTTCGAGACGAGATCCTCTAGGTGCATGACGTGCTCGTGCACGAAAACATGCAACGGATCGACGCCGGCAATGCGCTGCAGGGCATCAAGGATCTGCGCTACGGACCCTGCCACATCCCAGGCTTGAGCGTACTTGTGAAACCGGCCGCGCAGCGAGCGCATCGCGTCGATGAAGAAGCTGTCGTAGGCACCGGAAACCGCATGATGCCCGGGCTGATCCAGCGGAATAATCTGCAGGTCCAGCATCTCGGTGAAATAGTCCGGCGTCGGCGTGGCTTGCGCGCCCTTGATCACCGCCGGCAAGTCGTCGAGATCCAGGTAGGCCGTCGGGAAGGCGTCGGCCAGTTGGCGGGCCAGGTGCTGGCCATCGAGCGGGCAACGGAACACCCACTGACGACGTGGTGCAAACCAATGCGAATTCAGGGCGCGAAAGGCGCCTGCAGGCGATTCCAATGCAGTGGTCGCAATACCAAGCCGCCGGCCGTCGCTGACGGCGCGCAGGACTGCCTTGCGGCGCGCGGGCGCGATCGGGGTGGGAACGTACATGACCGACCTCCCGTTTCTCAGTGCAGGATTCGACGCGGATCGACTGTCCACGGCCGGGTCAAGGGGGTCAAGCCGTCGTCACCGCGCAGCCGGCGTATCCGCTCGACCTCACTATCTGGCGTGTCGTTGCCGGTCAGCGGGATCAAGTGCCGCAAGGCCTGCGCCAGCGGAGAAAGCGAATCCGAGACGGCAATCAAGGCTTCCGGTGTGCTGACGTCCTCAGAAATGCTTCGCAGCTTGGCGATGACTTCGTCAACCCGAGCGAAGTAGAAAATCCGCCGCGCGCTGCGTTTTTCCCGCTGGATCAATCCGGCGGCGACCAGGCGCCGTATCGCGGCCTCCACCTGGCGGATGCTCGGCCAGTTGAGCGAGCAGGCAATATGGGGCACCGTCGCCTCCACCCAGACCAGACGCGTGCTGTCCCAGACCGAACACCGACGCAATAGATAGCCCAGCACCAGGGCATCGATGGTACGTAGCCGGGTGGCCACCATCAACGCCCCGAACTCTTCCATGCCGGTGATCCAGCGTTCTACGCGCGAAATCACTAGGCTCTGCCGGCGCTCGATCCTTTCGAGCTCGCCATACCGCTCGTCTGCGCGCTGCAGGTATTCTAGGCGAGAGCGGGCCACAGATTGCAACTGGCGATGCTCGGTTGCCAATTGGTCATGCAAGGCATCGTTTTTCCAGGCGATATCCATCTGCTCATCGAAAAACGACAGGGTCTCCCGCTTCATGGCCACGAACGCTCGCATGATCTGGATATTTACGTCGATCGCGCGCTTGCTGTTGAGGACCGACGAAAGCATGGCCACGCCCTGCTCAGTAAACACGAAGGGCGAGCTGCGGCGACCGCCGTGCACCAAACTTGAGGTCACAGATTGTGATCTCAAGACGGCAAGATCATGTTTTTCAAGTTGATACATAAAGTCTTTGGGAAAGCGATCCGGGTTACGTTTCACAGCCTGGACCAGTACGCGAGTTTCCACCCCATACAGTTCCGCCAGATCTGAATCCAGCATGACTTCGACGCCCCGAATCGTATAGACCGGCAATGGCTGTTCAAGTTGAATGTGCATCATCTGTGCGGGTGCTTCGGTTGAAACAGGCACAGCTTGTTCATCTACGGTGTCATCTTCCTTCATGCTCGTCTCCTGGGTGAGTGGGGCGATTTGTCAATGAATCATTGAGTTATGCCCTTGAGATCACAAATTGCGACCGCAAAGGCAAGTAGCGTTGCCCGACGAGGGCATGCCTTGGGAATGCGCAGGACATGGAAAGGCGGCTGGTTCAATGCCGCTGTCGGTGCAAGAGGCAGACCGCTCGCGCGGATTACAGGCGTTTGGGTTCGTGCCGGACGGACAGGCCGAGCCGGGTCAGCGAGATGAACAAGGGCTTCAGAAGGTCGAGCGCCCGTGCCTTACGCTTCAGGTAGTCAATGAGTTGCTCGCAGGAGCCTTGTTGCAAGGTCCACCAGCAAGAGACATCGAGTTCATCGTCCAGCGGGCCATTGAGACTCTCCCGCAGATGGTCGATCAGTTGATGCGCCATGTGGACGACAGAGGCATCATCCGGATGCTGTGCCAGATAGCTGGCGAGGTGATAGTAGTGCTCTATCAGCACTGCTGTAAGCGCCTGGCGACGACGGTTGTCCCGATCATCGATGGCGTACTGCGGATCGCGTGGATCGTTGCTTGGATCTTGGTTCATGCTACTCACTCCCGGTGGTCGATGGTTTTACGTGCGGGTGACTGGAACGGCACGGTGCCCCGGTGGTGTGAGTTGGAATTCTAGTTCAGACGGGCGTCAATAGCGATCATGCAGCGGCCTTTTCGGCGGCTTCACGTTTCGGCTTGACCGTGATGGATTCGATGCGATTGAGACAGAGCGTGATGTCGTCCGCAATGATCTGGAAGCCCGGCACCTTTTCCTCAGCCCCCTCGACCTTGTACTCGAACTCGCGCAGCCGACCTTCAACCTTGATCCGCATGCCTTGGCGCAGCAGACGTGCGGCTTCCTCGCCCCGTTTGTCCCAAATCGACACCGCCATCCAGAACCCACCGCTTTGGGTGTACTCGCCGGCCGCCTCGTCGTACTGGTACTCATCGAAAAAGACCCGCATTTCGGCAACCTTCCGGTCCTCACCGCCGATGCGAACCGTCTTGAGCGTTGGCGCAGCGGCGAGATTGCCCTTCCCTTGGAACACATTGGACATTGCATACTCCTTCAGTAGCGCCGATTGAAAAACCCGAGCAGTGGTGGCGCAGCACACTGGCGGGAGAAAGCTACTTGTTGCTCAGGACTTCGCGGACTTGAACTGCTGGGCCAACTCCATGTAACGCTCAGCCGCCCGCAATGCAGACCGAGTGATTGACTCTTCGGCATTGAGTCGCATCGCCAATGCCGTCGCATCGCGATACCACTGCGCCAGCGTCGGCAACTGCTGGTCAAAGCGCTCCGGCATTTCGTCCCAGGACATATGGCGAGTCGAAGCCACCTCGCGCCAACGGACAGAATGCTGGCGATAGGGGATTCGCCGATCCGGATCGGGGCGCCGATGAATCGTGAGATAGAACGAGAACCCTGGCACTGCCCGCGAGGCGGCAACGAGCTCGTCCATCTCCTGACGAATCTGGTCGAGCTCGGCCCGCAGCGTCACCAGATCGATCCAGACGTTTGCCCGCCGCGCGCGCCCCCTACCCGTAAAGGCCTTTATGTCAGCAACGTGTTGACGCGGCTTGGCTGTCCCACCAGCGACAGGTGCAGTTGCCGCAAAATCCATCCTTTTCATCACAGCTCCTTGCGCCATAACTGCGCTCAAACCAAAGCGTCGGTTGCTGCATCCGGTTCGGCCGTATCCTGCTCGGCCATCGCCAGTTCTTCACCGACCCGGGCAAGCAACGCCCGCTCTGCTTCAGTCAATTGCGTGTGTCGCCGGGTATGCGGCGGCAGCACCTTTCCAGCAAAGATATCGGCCGGCACCGCACCAAAGATCGCCGTCACGGCCTCGGCTCGCTTCTTCCCTTCCTCGTCGGCCGACGGAAGAAAGTCGGCACGGCACAGACGCGACAATTCCGGGCGCCACAGGAAACGATTGAAACGCGCGATTTCTTCGGACCAGCCGCGAATCCGCCGCGTGATGTTGCGAATCACGTCATGGCCCTCCGCATCGGTCAGGCGGCCTTTGCGCACCGCTGTCTTGATGACCCGGACGGTATAGTCGTAGTCGACCACCAGCTCGGCGAGCATGTAGCCGTAGGGGCTAGTGAATTGCAGCGACACACTCTTCGGATCGGCAGATTTCAGGACCGAATAGCTCAGCCCCTTTGCTTCCATTTGGCGCAGCTTACCGAGATGTGTTTCAGCCAGTTGCTGCAGTTCCTGGCCAAATTGTTGCAGCCCCTGGCTCGCCCGCAGCAGCGCCCAATCGGCGTAGGGGTTGTCGTGAGCCGTCTGCACCCAGAAGCTGCGCAACGCGGCAGCGCAGAACTTGATGCCGATGATTGGTTGATACTTGCCGTCCGGATCCTTGCGCCGCCCCATGAACAGCCGGAAGGCCTCCTTGGTATGCAGCAGCATGGAATCCTCTGCTTCATTGACCAATCGGCCCAGACTGCGAATCTGGTTGGCCTCGATATACTGCACCTGCTCGTTGGCCCCTTGATCCAGCCGGTACGTCAGACGCGCCTTTTCCAGCCGCTCCTTCCGTTCCTGGAGTGCCGCATACCGAGCCCAGCGCGGATCCTTGTCGGGCTCATCCATGGCATCCATGTCGGCCAGCGCCGCCTGCTCCTTCTCGATCGAGTAGCCATCGCCAAAGGGCGATTTCGGCTCGGTGAGAAACTCGATATGACCCCAATCCGTTTCGGCCGCGCCGATCGGTGGTGGATCGATTTTCTTGCGTTGGCTCGGCACCTGCGCCGTCCGGCGCGGAGCGCGTACCGATGCTTCATTGCTCATCGACAACTCCTTCTTGGTTCATGGATGGAACCTCGCCGAAGATTCTCGACAAGGCGGGTAACGGCGTGATGCCGGGAATGATGTTGGCGGGTGCTGCTGGTTGCGCCAGCAGTGCGCGCAGTGCATCACCGTCGACGCGGTAACGTGTCGTGGTTTGAGGATGCTCTTTCAGTTCGATCAGCCCAGCTTCCTGGAGGGTTCTGATCGCCCTGGGAATGGTGCGATAGACGACGCGGTCGCCAAGCATTGCAGCAAGCTCGCGATAGCTGAGCGCCACAAAGGCAAGATCGGCTTGCTGGCCGAGCAGCGCCGACAGCACAGCGACTGCGCTGTAGTCGCCCTCAAAACGATCCAGAAGTTCGGTAAAAAAACGGTCAGGGGTCATTGCATCTCCTGAC
Source organism: Azonexus sp. MM2026_4 (assembly GCF_055901855.1). NCBI lineage: Bacteria > Pseudomonadati > Pseudomonadota > Betaproteobacteria > Rhodocyclales > Azonexaceae > Azonexus > Azonexus sp. MM2026_4. The sequence goes on from NZ_CM148380.1 coordinate 766,128, forward strand.
TGTGCAAATTCGGCACAATGATTGCGCCGTATTCATTGTGCCGAATGTGCACAGCATTCACTGCTCGCATTTCGTTTCCTTTACGATCATCCCGATCGTCTTCAGTTGTTCGCGGAAGAACGACGGGATACCTGCGCGAGGTACGGCGGCACTGGGTCTTTGCGCGACTTGCATTTCGGCGGGTACCTGGCGTGCCTTTGCGAGTGCTTCGTCGAGTTGCTGACGGCGCTCGCGGCGATAAGCCTCATCAACACCGGCCGCCGGTACAAACGCCCCTTGCTTCGCCTTGCTGACCAGGGTGGCCAGGTAGCTCAAGGGAACGCGGATGCGGCCAAGTCGCAGTTGCGCCGCCCACTCGTCGACAACGCGTTGCGCAAGCTTGGTATCTGGAAGCGTGGCCAGCATCTGGCAGGCCGATACGGTTTCATCGTCACGCAGGTCAGGCAGAACGATCGCACTGAGATCAAGCGCAGTTGCTCTTTCCTTTGCCATGGGCAAACCACTACTACCTGCGGCGCTAGGCGCGGCCACACCAGTTGAATCTGCTCTAGGTGGTTGTAGGGGTAAACCAATCTGTTTACTAACTTCGTTAACAGATGTGCCGAAACCGGCAAGCTTGTTTGCCGGTTTCGGAAAGTCTAGTTTGCCGGTTTCGGCAGGTCTGGAATGTACGTTTCCGCCATTCCAGTTTGCCGGTTTTGGAAGGTCTGGATTGCACGAATCCGCCATTCCTGAAAAATCAAAGGCTTGTTGCAGAATAGCGCCTGTTTCAGACGCTTCACCACTGGTGTCGCTATCCAAGTCATCGCATTCTTGGGCTGGTAGCGGCTGGCGAACCACATGCTGACGTTTCGCAGACAACAGGCGTGACAGTTGATCCAGATTGATGCGGGTCAGCGTCCTCGGCTGGACGCCACCGCTGGACGACTCGTCGGCGATGCCCATCGTCTTGATGATATGCCTTGCCGTTCTCAGCCGTTTTTCTGATACCCCCAGCATTTCGGCACTTTGTCCCAGCGGAAGATCCAGCCAGCCGTTGCCAGCATCCAGTTCGCGATCGCGACCGTTGAGCGTGAAGTGGCCATTGATCGCATCACGCTCAACGGTGCGTAGCTTCTGACACAGTTCAGAGAGGTAGAGCGCTGCCGTCACGGAACCCGTGATGTCGGCGAAGCCGCGCAGGAATGCCACCGGGCGGCCGAGCAGCGCCAGTGTCGTGCGATCGCTCCAATGCCAGGCGCTGAACGCCCGGTGCGCGTACTTGGCGATCGCCTTGCCGAGTGCGTCAAGATCCACGCGGTAGTGCATCCGGGCCGGTGCGCCCATCAGGCGCTCCTCGACACAGCCGCATTGACGCAAGTAAGCCCTGGCTGCGTCCTGCTCATGCCGGGACAGCCCTGTTGTCTTGCGCCAGTCCCGAGCGGTATGCCAAAACCACCCGTCGCGTTCTGGGTGGTCGTTGACGTACCTTCGGGTCCAGTACAGCATCTGGCTCAACATCAGGGCCGCGTTGGCGGAACCGGTGATCCGCTGCAGCGCCGGGTAATAGAGGATGAAGCGCTGTGAGATTGGCGCAAGTACCGACTCGATACGCGTGCGACTGGTGGCCGCGTGGCCAGCGACCGACGCGCTGTTCGGTTGCGTCTGAATCTTGATGGGCATGGTGCCGTGCGGTCCGCGTTGCGGATCCTGCCGGCGGGCAACCATGGCGATCGAGACTCTCATCGTGCCAGAGATTTTCCAGTTGCCGCACGCATGGCCTGGCGCTCTGCATGGAGACGTTGTGCGTGCGCTTCCATGGCCGCGTGCAATTGCGGCAGCACGATGCGGTAAGCGAGCGGCGCATTGGGCGCGCGGCGCTCTTCAAGCAGGTTCAGGGCTCGCAACCTGGTGCGCGCGGTCTCCTGCTCGCGCCTGGACAGGCCCGTTTCCAGTAGCCACTCCTGTTGGCTCTTGACAAACCAACCTTCGGCGTCAGCGCCCCGTTCAGAGACATGGTAGATCGCATAGGCCAGCCACAGCGCAGCCGTAACGCTGCCGGTGACATCGATGTAGAGGCGGTGAAAAACGATCGGCGTCTGGCCGAAGAGCTCCAAGAGAAGCGTTGGATTGACGCCTTGGTCCAGGGCATGAAACTCGCCGCCGCCGCTCGATAGGTCGTCAATGGCTGCGTAGGGATTGTTAGACCGAGAAGGGATCATGGCTGCACTTTTCGCACTGCGTAGCGGCTGGTAACCACTGTGGTCCCATCTGCAAATTCCACCAGCGCGGAATTCATGCGGCCGGTGACGAGAACGCGGCAAAGCTGGCCGTGGCGCTCTGGGAGCCATTTTCGCCAGTACCAACGGTGCGTCATCATCAAGCACCACCGCTGCGAGCGGTTGACCGTGCGCCAGGCGGCGTCATGTCCCCGAACTCATTGACCACCGACCAGAGTTGGTTCAACTGGTGATCGGGGAAAAGTTGGTGCAACTCGAAGAAGCGCTGGCGCTCCGGATGCGCCTTGCAAATTGCATCCCACGCCGCATGAATACGTTCCCGCACGTTGACATCCGGCATGGAGGGGCGTCCCACGGTTTCGTGGTCAGGGCCGCATAGCGCTGCCCGCATTTCGCGGAGCTCGCTGATCGATTTGCGAAACATCTTTGCCAAAAGCCAGGACGGCAATTGATGGGTCACATAGTATTCTAGGAGCTGTTGGTCCCGAACGATGTCGTCGAGTCGGAGAAATGCAGTGTTCAACTGATGCGCGTTGATCTTGATCTCGATTCCGATCGACGAATCCTTCGCGATCCGAGCAATGTCGCTCATGCTGCGCGTGCGCAACGCCTGCAGCAGGTCTCCAGTCATCCCGCTTTGCAGCAGCGGCTCGATCTCACCAAGATCAATCAGGCCGACGAAATACTTGAGGACCGTCCAACGAACCTCTGAGTCATTTACGGGGATGCTGTCCATGATTTTGTCCAACTGTCCTGCGGTTTAGCTGATCGCTTCTGGTGAGTGTTGTTCGCCGCCGTTACTGCTGACCTTGGAGGTCGACCAGATCGTTGGAGATGCCGCGCTCGCGACGGTACTGATCCAGGCATTTCCCCCACTGGTCATAGGCCTCACAAAACGCCATCCACGAACCCACCAATTGCGGATTGCGCAGCACGATTAGGAGGTCATCCTGTCCCAGGCTCATGTCCATCGTCCTCCCTGTTACCCCGCCCAGGTTGTCATCCCAAACGTTGTAGAGAACGTCCATGGAATCGTAAGGAATCATCGCGGCCTGACGCCAGGTCGAGTCTTCTGGCAGGCGGGATGCAAACGGGAAATACGAGGTCGGCCTGCCGTCACTGGTCACGATTACGCCACCTAACTGGCCAGAAAGCAGCGCCGTCATGCGGTAGGCTATCGCCCGAATCGCGAGTTGATCCGGCTGCAGCTCGCCCAGCTCAGGATCAAGCAGATTCCACATGCCATTTTGCCGAGATTCGAGAATCTCGGACGGCAAGTCCAGCCAGAACAGGTAGGGAACCTTCGTGTCATCCGAAAAACGCAACCACTGCGAAATGCGTGTGAGGTTGCACCAATTCACCAGCTTGTCAGCGAAGTCACGCGAAATGCGTTGCATGGCCTCGTCAGTCATTTCGCTCAGCGATTGAACAGCGGCAGTATCCTCCGCTGCTGCCTGGCGAACGGGTTCCGGCTCCACCAGTGTCCCCGTATCCGTATCAGACGCCGGCGGCACGTCGACAACCGTTGCCGGAGTAGCTGCAGGCTTGCGACGATCAAGGCCGGCTTCGGTCGTAATGATTTTGGTGGGCTTCGGCTTAGTCGCCGCACTGGCACCATTGCCGACCACAGGGGATTTCGCATCGTCATTTGCTGGGGCGCTTGCAGGCGCAGGCGCTGTGTTGCCACTGAGCAACGTTTGCAAGGCCTCGGCCGATAGAGCGTCCTTGCTGCTCAGTGCCGAGAAAACCCGCTTTGCAGCATCTGGCTGCAATCCGAGAACGCTGGCTGCCAACGTATCAAGCTTCAGCAAGAGTTCATCCAGGACCGCCCCGCGCAGTGCTACGACGCTCGCGTCTTCGCCTTCCGGGCGAGACTTCAGTTCGGACGTCCGGGTCTTAAGACCTTCAGCGAAGCCAGCCAGCAAAGGCTGGACGTCCCTAGAGAAACGATTCTGGAAATCGCCTTTGACATTTAATGCCTTGGCCAGCACGTCGTATTGCGTGTAGCGCCGTTTGACTAGGCTGACATTATCCTTGGTTAGCCAAGGTCCAATGGCTTCCAGATTGGCGATAGCGAAGTTGTAGAGCAACACTGTGGCTTGATTGACCATCATGCCCATCTTCGCGGTCATTTCTTGGACATCACGAGTGCTCAGTGTGCGCCCCTCGTCTTTCTCGATTTCCGCGACCAGAGTGACGAGACCCCGCGCCTTTTCGATGAAAAGCGTATCCCCGCGGGCTTCGTTTTCGATCAGGTGGCTGGCCATGATGTCGGCCTCGCCCTTCCATGCGTGATAGACGCAGTTGACCTGATAGAAGCACTTATCGCCGGTTTCGGCGTAGAGTTCGTGCAGAATCTGCAGGCGGGTGTTACCGCCCATGTAGAGCATGTATTCGCTGCTCTTGCCGGGCCGCTTGGTGACGGTGAGATTGCCCTGCAGGCCACCACGATCGCGAATTGACGCCTTGATTTCGTGGTACTTCGGGTTTGCGGACGTTCTGGGATTACGATCGTAAGGCATGATGCGGTCGATCGGCAGCACCATGAACGAACCATCGTGTTCATCACCAGGGCGCAAGTCCTTAGCGGTGCTTTCCGGACCTCGTTGGGCAATATTCGCCGCCAGTTCCTGATCGGTCTGGCCCTTGATGCGCAGTGTCATGCGGTTTCTGGAGCTCACGTTTTTTATCGCCTCGCTGATGGGGATTGAGTGCGGGACATAGATAGGCTTGGTCTTGCTACTCATGACGATCCCGCCCGTCGGCGTCATCAAGGTCATTCGCGAACTGCGTGACATCGATCAATCCCTCGCAGCAGGCAGCGACGCTGCCCGCAAGCGAAGGAATGAGTTCCCAGACCAATTGATGCATGGTTGCGCCGGCCTTCGCGGGATCCAACCAGTGGACTGGGAGCTGGGCTGTTGCAGCCTGCTTGTACGCCACCGCATGCGGCACGGTGGCATCGAGCACATCAACACGTGCGCGCAAGTTGACGTATTCACGCCGGATCGACTGCGCGATGTCGCGCGAATCGCGAGTACGCTCCATGCGATAGATCAAGGCCTTCATCGGGGGGACGCTGATGCCCATGTCAGCGCTCGGCTCCAGTCGTTTTAGCAGTTCGAGCGTGCCGCTAGTGAATTCCCTGGCGGAAAGAATGTCCGGGGAGATGGGCGACAGGAGCACGTCAGCGGCCAGCACCGCGGCATCCTGTAAGTGACCGACGGCGCCCTGGGTGTCGATCAAAACAACGTCGTAAGCCTCATCGATGTATGGACTCCGCACTGCTTTCCGGATGCGAATAGCGCGGTCGATCCGCTGGGCTAGCCAATCCTGCAGCGTCCCTTCCGGGGCGTTCGCAAGCACGATGTCGAGACAACCGTCCGGATTCAGCGCAAAGCTGTCATCCGGCACCTTGAGGTCAATGTGGGAAATGCAATCGGGGGTAATGGTGCCGCGCTTGATGATTTCGGAAAGTCCGAACTCTGCACGTTGCGAAATGGGGTAATAGCGAGTGAGCGACGGCTGTACGTCAGCATCGATCAGCAAGACACGGACCCCAAGGTCCGCCAACAGCGCGCCAAGATTGGCGCTGAGCGTGGTTTTACCCACCCCACCCTTCGTGGATACTACGGTGATCCCGATCATTTATGACACGCCCTCATCGTGATTACAGAATGAGGACGAACGACCTGAAACCTAGCGCTGGATCGGCAAATTACCCAATTTGCATAAATACAAATTATGCGCGAATATTCTTGACCGGCTTCATCGATGACCTTCTGACAATCCCGCCCTGATTTATTAGAATGGCATCTTTGCATGATTTAGCCATATGCAGCAATCTCTCGGAGAGATCGCATAAGCGCTAACCACTGGAGTTGGAAACTTGCTGCGTCCCCTGGTAGGTACCGCCGGCCCTTGCGGCGAAGACATGATTTTTTCTTCCGAGTTCGACGAGATTCAGGAAGCCCGGCGCTTCGACGATCCGTCGATTTCCCAAGGCGAATGGGTAACAACAATCAAGGAGGCGGATTGGCCAGCGGTGATCCGTCTCGGCGAACGCTTGCTCACGTCGAAAACCAAAGATTTACGCCTGGCGGCCTGGATGATCGAGGCGCGTGGCAAAACTGCCGGACTCGATGGTCTGGCCGAAGGCTACTGGCTGCTGGCAGGTCTGGCGGAAAACTTCTGGGCGTCGATCCATCCGCTGCCCGAAGATGCCGACGACGACGTCAGGGTTGGCGTACTCGACTGGCTGGTCAATCAAAGCGCCCGCTTGATCCGTGAAATTCCCCTGACCAAATCGAAAAAAGGACAGTTTTCCAGCATTGACCGGGAAACCGCCCGCAACGTGGCAAAAAACGTCGAACTCAATGCTGCGTACGCCGAGGAAGCGGCCCGCTCCGGCATGCTGACGATGGAGGTATTCGAAGCCGCCCTCAAGGATACGCCGCGCAGCTATTTCCTGACCCAGTTGCAGGCCGCCGAACGCCTGCAAGGCGCGATCAAGCGCCTGCAGGAGGTTGTCGAGCCGCTGCTTGGCGAACAGTCTCCGGCATTCGGAGCAAGTCTCGAAGCGCTACAGGAAATGATGCACTTCTTCCGGCGGCAGGCCGGCAACGATCTTCCCGCGACGCCACCGGAAACCCAGGTCGATTCGAAAACTGAGGAGATGGTAGCCATGTTTGCCACCCCCGGCAGGACGGAACCGAGCATTGGCGATATTCCCGGGGAGAAGCAGGCCGGGCCGATTCGCTCCCGCGAGCATGCAATCTATCTGCTGCAGGAGATCGCTGGCTATTTCCGCCGCACCGAACCGCACAGCCCGGTTGCCTATCTGGCGCAGAAGGCTGCCAAATGGGGAACGATGCCGCTACACCAGTGGCTGCGCAGCGTCGTCAAGGACGACGCCTCGCTGTCTCACGTCGAGGAATTGCTCGGCGTCAACGCCATGTTACCGGACGACACAGACAGCGCCTCCTGAATGCCCGGCGCTCTTCGACTGAGCGCTGCCTAGCCAGTCTGCCGGAACTCTATGCGGCGGTTGCGTGCCCTGCCCTCCGCCGTCGCGTTGCTGGTTACCGGATGATCCGGCCCGGAACCCATGGCGCTCAGCGATTCAGCCGGAATCCCCTTGCTGACCAGGTAATCGCGCACGCTGTTGGCGCGGGCCAGGCTGAGGCTGACATTGGCCTGGCGGTTACCGGAACTGTCGGTGTGGCCGATGATCTGCACCTTGGGCATGCCGATCTGTTTCATCGCTGCCACCATCTCATCAAGGATGACGATTCCTTTGGGAGTGAGGGTCGCCGCCCCGCTTTCAAACTCGACGATGCGGTTCGACAGCGTCCGGTCGAGCACTTCCTGGGCGGCCGGACCAGCGACCACCAGGGCGTTGTCGACGGTGTAGGTCGGATTGAGCGCGAGGGCGATCTTGCTCACCACCTGTTGCCGCAATGCCTCGTTGGCAACCGTACCTTTCAGCGCGACGCGGGTGCCGGTGACCTGCATCTGTCCCTTGTGCACTTCCTTGAGGTTGTCGGTCAGCAGCTTGCCCATGTAATCCGCCCAGTTGGGCGGCGGTACGACGCCGCCGACTTCCAGCCGATCGACGATGTTGGCGGCGCCGAACACCTCGCGCAGCCTGCCGAGGATCGCCGCCCGGGCGGCTTCGTCGGGGACCACGCCGCTGGCGATGACGGCTCCCGGAGTGGCCTGGGCCGAAGGCAGCAGGCAGGCAGCCAGCGCCAGGCTGGCCGCAATGGTTCGGAATTTCATGCGCTCATTCTCCCAGATAGACTTCGCGGAACGTCTGGATCGTCAGTTCCAGCGTGATGGCGGGCTGTTCAAGATAGGCGGAAAGCTTGGCGATGCCGTACTCCCGGCTAGCGGCAAGTTGCTGGTTGACCCACTCCGGATCGACCAGGGAAATCACCCGCTCGCCGCTCGATTCCGGCGATATCGCGGCAATCAGCGCCGTGGCCGAACTGCCGTTGAAGCCGATGACCAGACGCGGCGCCTGTGGCGCACGCTGAATGAGGAACTGGGCTTCGACACCGGATTTGCGCAGGAAGGCGGTCACCAGGTAGATCCACAAGCCGGCGACCAGATTGCGGTTGCGTTCGTCCTTGGGCAAGGCGAACACCAGTTCCTTGTCGACCACGGCGTTGCCCTGCCCCAACAGCGGACGCATCAGCAGGCCAATGGCGAGGATGGTGCGGCGCACTGACGAACAGTCGGCAAAGCCGAGCATCGCGGCAAGGATTTCCAGCGTCGTCCGGCGCACGAAGTTTCCCAGCGGGTCGTTTTGCAGCGATCGGGCAAACTCGCCGGCCGCATCGATGCCTTCCAGCGTCGTCAGCAGGCTGGCCAGTTCGGCGCCCTGCAGGCCGGCTTCGCAGACGCCGGCCAGTTCGCCGAAAATCTGTACCAGCGCCACCGGCGCACAACGGAAAACCAGCGCGTCATCACGCTCGATGGTACCGGCCGTGATGAAGGGAAAACGCCGGCCCGAGGCATCGGTACTCGGCCGGATGTGACCGACCACCGAAATCCGGCTGCGAGCCCCGGCGAAGACGAAATCGACACCGACCGCGTTGTCGTAGGCGGTTTTCCAGCGCGGGTCTTCGGACAACTGCTCCATCGCCTGGGTGACCCATTTGTCCAGCACCTGGATCAACTGGTGCTGGCCGCCGCCCTTGATGAAATCCCCTCGTGACGGAATCTTGCCGAAGCAGACCGCGCCCTTGCTACCGGAAGTCATTGCGCACCTCCCGCCGCGGCAGGTACAGGCGTGGCCGGCGCCGCCGACACAGGCGCTGCCACTTCGTTGGCGGCCGTTGCAACCACCGGCTCAACCTGGGCAATCACCGTCGGCAGGCTCAGGCCGTTCCAGCCTCGCTCCCCTCCTCCGTCGTTCGAGCGCCCCGACTGCGCCTGGGGACTGCTCAGGAGGCGCAGATCGATGCTGACCTCGACCCCGCGGTTGGCCCATTTCAGGCGGAAGGAACCGTCGGACAGGCGGGTGCGCGATGCCGAGTTGATCATCTTTTCCAGGCCGAAACGCCCCGGAATGTTGATGATGTCGACCGTCTCGCCGTCGAAGGTGGTGGCCTGGATGCGTGCCCCCGGCGTCCCGGCAGGGTTGGGCCAGATGAAGTTGGCCCACTGCGACGCCCCGTTGCGATAGTTGAGCTTTTGTCCGTCGACTTCGACGACGTAACTGATCGTCCCTGCCGCCGGCTGCGGGCGCAGCATGAAGACAGTCTGCGCCTGATTAGCCCCCTGATTGTCGGCGGCGACGCCACCTTCCAGCGGTGCCACCCAGCGCGAGAAGCCGCTCATGAAATCCGCCTGCAACGCCAGACCAAGGTCGCCCCAGGTACGCGGCGTAATCGTGTTGCCACGGCGCTCCACCAAACCGCCCAGCGTGGTTTCGGCAAATTTCGCCACCGCCCCTTCCGGCCCGAAAATCTGGGCGATTTCCCCGGGACTGGCCTCGATTCCAGCTTGCGGCGAGAACGGATACTTGATCGCCAGCTTGCGGCTGAAAGGTTCCTGGACCTGAGCGACCCAGGTCTTGTTCAGTTCTTCCGAAGCGGGCCGGATGATCGCCGCGTAGGTCTGCAGCAGCGGGCGCAGCAGCAAGGGACGCAGCACGTTGCGCTGGCTGTCCGGAATGCCGGTGAGCATCTGCTCGTCGACGAAACGCAGGGTTTCCGCCAGTTCGGAGTTGCTGCCGCTGATCGTGTCGCGCATCAGGCGCAGCGCCCCGGCGCCGGGATCGCCCTGGTTCTTGAGCTGGTTCAGGCGCGTTCTAAGCTTCGACAACTGGCCGAGATAGGTGTCGATCAGCGGGTCGCCGCCATCGCGCGGCACGACCAGCCGGGCCACCCCGGCAAACTCCTGGCCGACCGGCCCCATCGGGATGCCCTTGGCCGCCGCAACGTTGACATCGACCTGGACCCGGCTCGGCGACATGCGCAGGATCGAGCGTTTGAACCACTCGACGAAACCCTTCTGGGCGCGTTCCAGCCCCAGGTTGGCAACCGACGGATTGTCCCAGGCGGTCTGGTCGAAAATCACCTTGACCAGGGTACCGATCGGCGAATTCTGCGGGTCGCCGATCCGTCCCATCGCCGCCACGGCTTCAGGGAAGGAGGCGAATGAAGCGACGCTGACGCCCTGGACGAAGCGTTTCCATTCTTCGACGTAATCCTGCTTGTACATCGCGATCAGCGTCTTCTGAATCTGCTCCGGACTTCCCTCGAGCGTCAGATCGTCGCTGGTCGAGGTCATCAGCACCCAGTCGGCGTTCTTCTGGGCGTTGGTCGCCGCTTGCTTGATCGCCCCTTGCACGTAATCGCGCCAGGCTTCGGCGGTGAAGGTGCCGGAGACCACGCTGCTGCCGGTAACCAGTGCCGCGTTGTCGGGGCCGACGATATTGGCGACGGTCACCGGCGCAAAGCGGGTCGAAGCCCGCGCCTTGATCTCGGCATAGACCCGCTCCGCCGCCGGCATGCCGCGGACGACGCGGCGCAGCTTGTCGCGCACTTCATCGACCAGCGCCAGGTTGGTCGTGATCAACGGCCATTGCGGGTCGCTCGCGTGTTCGAGATGGAAGGACAGGATGCTGCCCGCCGAACGGATCATCTGTTCGCGGCTCATCGTCCCCCGGTTGGCCTCCAGCCAGCCGCGCCAGAAACGGGTGATCTGGTCGGAAAGGTGACCGGCGTCCACATGCTCGCGGCTGGACAGCATCAGGTAGGTTTTCAGCGCGTTATAGCCGTCCTCGACGTCGGACGGGATGGCATCGCGATAGGGGCCGCTGGCGGCAGTCCGCTGGACCGCCCCGGCGTTGCCCGCTTCCGTTCGTCTGAGCTGATTGCCCGGCAGGTTGACCTCGATGAGGAAGGCTTCGAGGTTTTCCTTCACCGGCGTCAGCATGATGCTGTTGATGCCGTGGAAATATTCGGTCCGCAGCTTGTCGGCCATTTCCCTGCCCTGGTAAAGGCCGAGGCCGATCGACAGCGGGTGCTCCTCGTTGAAGCGTTCGAGCTGGACCAGCCGGTCCTGCAGGATCGCCATCGCTTCGAGGCGAGATTGCAGGTCGATCCGTCCTTCTTGCAGGCGGATCGCCTTGGTGATGTCCTGCTGGACGTTTTCCAGCAGGCTGCGGTTGTTGAGATAGGACCAGCTCCAGCCGCCCAGCGTCAGGCCAAGCAGGCCCAGGGCGCCAAGCACGGCGGCCTGGCGCAGGCGCATCTTGAAACGGGTGGTGTGACGCCGGACCAGGTTGCGATCCGGGAAAATGACTTTGGAAAACAGTTCCTTGAGGAAGTAGCCATGGGTCATCGCAGTGCGCACCCCACTGCTGCTGCCGCCCTGGAGGGCGAATCTCTTCTGCACACGCTCGCTGGAAATCGGCGTGATGTCGTTGCTCTGTGTCGCCGAGGTGATGTAGAAACCGCGGAAGACCGGCTTGAACTGGAAGGGATTGTCCTCGAACAGCGTGGCGACGAAAGCGCGCAAGGCGTTCTTTATCGCTGCGAATTCGGAGGGGAAAATGAGCAGCCCGGGCATCGTGTTCTCGCCCTGAACCCGCGACAGCTGCGCCACGCTCATCGCGCGCAGGCCCTCGTAAAGCTCGTCGAAATGACGGTCGAACAGCGCGATCAACTCGTTGCCGGTCGATTGCTCGTAGGGAATCGTCGCCCCCCAGACGCGGTCGCGCTCGGTCCATTCCAGGTCGAGGAAGAAGTCGTGGAAGCCGGGAATCAGGTCGGCCTTGGTGAACAGCACATAGACCGGCGCGAAGACTTCCAGCTTTTCCGTCAGCTCCTGCACACGCTGGCGCAGGTTCTTGGCCAGGCTGATGGCGAAGGCGGGCGAATTGCCGATCAGTTCGCCGATGCTGACGGTTACGATGATGCCGTTGATCGGCGAATGCGGCCGGTTCTTCTTGAGCAGTTGCAGGAAGCCCAGCCATTCCTCGCGGTCTTCCTCATGCACCGAGTAGCGTCCGGCGGTGTCGAGCAGGATCCCCTCGGTGGTGAAAAACCAGTCGCAGTTGCGGGTGCCGCCGATGCCCTTGATGATCGCGTTGCCGCCGTCGTCGAAAGGAAACTTCAAGCCGGAATTGACGATCGCCGTGCTCTTGCCGGCGGCCGGGTTGCCGATCGTGATGTACCACGGTAGTTCGTACAGCGCTTCGGCACCGGACACTTGCCCCAGTTTGGAACCGCGGATCGTCCGGATGGCTTCGTGCATGCGTTTCTTGAGTGCCTCGATCTCGGCGGCGGATGCCGAAGCGCCCTTCTTCTGCAGCTTGTCGTCCGGGGTCTCGAGCATGGTGCCGATCGCCTCCCCGGCCTGCCGGGCGCGCCGGCGCCGCACCCACCAGACGACGCCCCAGACCGCCAGCAGCACGCCGCTGGCGATCGCTGCCCAAATCAGCGCCACCTTCAGCGTGCTGGCGCCGAGAAAGAAAAATGCCGTCAGGGCGGCGATGCCGACGATCGAAAGAAAGCGGGAATCGGTCAGGAGGGATCGGAGTCGATACATCGTTCAGGCATTCAGGAGGTGGAAGTTTCGGGTTCGCCGGCGGGCGCCGGGCGAACGATCAACATGGCCCGCTCGAGCGCGTGATGATTGCTCAGGCAGACCACGGGGGCATTTTCGGCAAGGCTTCTGGCGCCGGCGGCGGCAATCGCCAGCAGGCCGCCGATCGGCGTCAGGCTGCCGGCGACCAGGCCAATCGGCAAAACATCCTTGAGCGGATCGAGATGGGCGATGCCTTCGCCCAGTCCTTCCAGGGCTTCGCTCATGTGGGCTGCCCGGTGATCGGTGTCGAGCAGCACGGCGTTGATGCTGGCAGGTTCGGTCGCCGTCGTTTCGAGCAGACGCTCGAACAGGCCGCCGATCAATTTGCCGCCGACCCGCCCGCCGGCATCCAGGCGTTTGTCCCGGCAGCCATGCACGAGGCGGCTGATCGTCAGCGCGTTATCGCGCCGCAATCGCTCGACCGTCGCCTGCCGGGTCAGCAGCAGGGCGACGGCCCCCTCGCCGGGAATCGAGCCTTCCTGGCGAGCGGCGGTAAACAGCCTGCCCTGCCCCGCCCACTGCGCGATGCAGTCCTCGTCGACCGCCGACACCGTGCCCAGCACGAGAAGAAACTCGTCATCGAGCGGGTCGCGGTTGCAGCGAACGATGGCCGCGTCGAGTTGACGCAGCGCGTCCACTTCGTGCTTCGCCTGCAGCACCATGATTTCGACGGCAACGCCCGGCAGATCGACGGCCAGACGATCACCGAGGTATTGGCGAATCATCGGCATCAAGGCCGGTTGCCACGCTTCCGGCAACAGGCAGAGAACACTCAGATGGAATTTCTCCTGGCAGGCCTCGCGTAGCGGCTCAATATCGTTGCGGGCGGCGTCGAGCACGCCGTCGAGCAAGGCCAGCGCGCGCAGGAAGGCTGGCGAGTCGTCGGTGTGCAGAAGTGCGGGCTGCGCTGCGTGCAAGTGTTCCGACAACGTATCCGTATCGAGATCGGGCACTTCCGCCACGAAAGCCGGGAAACCTTCGTCGTCCTGCAGGCGCGAACTCGGCGCCAACCGCCGACCTTCATCGAGCGCGGCCAGTGCCTCCTCCGCCGATTTTCCGCTTGCCAGCACCACCCGGCCCGCCAGCAGCGACAACGACCAGTTCCGCTCGGCGGCATCGTTCGCCGCGCTGGCCCTCGCCAGCGGATCGTCATTGTGCGCATCGGGCGCTGTCGGAGCTGCAATTTCCACCGGCTTTTTCAGATGCTCGATGAAGCTCAGCAACAGGACGTAGCCGACGATCAGCGCCAGCGGAATCCCGAACAGATAGAGCACCATTTCCCCCTGCGAAGGGGAAAAGTCGTTCGACTGCCACCAACCCAGGATCAGCGCCCAGACGATCGCCAGAACCAGAAAGCTGCCGAAAAGCGTTTTGACTACAACGGAGCGCATGCCTGTCAGCCTTGCCTCAATCCGTCGTCTGCCACTGGCTGGCCAGCAAGGTCGCGCCGCAGGCGGTCTTGTCGCCATGCCTGGCGGCCGGCTGCCCATCGATGATCGCCGTCGGATCGCCGGTGACAATGGTCGTCACGCTACCGTGTCCCTTCTTGGGGCAGGTCACCTTGTCGCCAATGCGGGCAATGCCGCGCCCGTTCCAGTCGCTCGTTTCCGACGCCGAAATGACGACACCGCCATGGTCCGTTTTGTCACCCAGCAAGATGAATGGTTGGCTCATCAGCCCCTCCTCCCGTGTTTTTCCCGAACTGACATCAGTCAGCCCCCCGCCGGAGCACGCCAGCACGGCGCAACTCGACATGTCCGTAATCCAGCAATCTCCAGCGCCCACCCCAGGTCAAGCCAAGCTGCTCGGCGATTTCGCCGTAAAGCGCATAGCCGCGCATGGCCCAGGGGTCGCGTTCCGAAATGACAATCCGCCCATCCCGCAGGAAAGCGGAGTCGGCAGCGAGACCGTGCTGGTGGTAACTCATGTTGGCCCCGGCATGCGTCACGTGACTGCCCTGCGCTGCCAGTTGCGCCTGTCGCTCAGGCGAGCGATACCCCTCGATCAGCACCATTTCGTAACCGTGGCGCTCCTTCATCAGCTTGAACGCCACCAGCAAGCGCTGCCGGAACTCCTCGTCGAGACGTAGCCAGTCCCGGCTCGCGTACGCCGCATCGGGACGGACCATCTCGACTTCGCGGGTCGTGAAAGCTTCCGGCGGCAATGGCGCCGGCGGCACCAGTTGCTCCCCCTCCAGCAGCAAGGCTATCTGGCGATCGACGGCGGGCAACTGATCCTCGTCGTTGAACGAAAACAGCGCCAATCCGCCGAACCACCAGGCGATCAGCGTCGGCAATACGAACGCCACGCAGGTCAACGACACCAGCAGGCGATTGCCGGCCACAAAGGCCAGCATGCGCCGACGACCCTGACTCAATGCACGCCCCGAACCAACGACAACATCCCAGGTGCCGCGGGCGAAACGCTGCGCCGGCGCGACACCGGCGTCGAGCGCTCCCCAGAAAAGCGCCGTCACGCGGCTACGGTAGGCGGGAAAAGCGACAAGTACGGCGGCAAACGCAACCAGAAAGAAATATGCAGCGATCGTTGCAACAACCAAGCCCGACTCCGCCCGTTGGTCTATAGATGGGATTTTTCCACCAGGCTGCCTGCGACATGCCCTTTGGGAGTCGGGATTTTAGTACAAACGAATGAAGCCGTGAACTTGCGTTTTTCATATAATGACTGCATCTTGCAACTTTGAAACAGGAAAATTTCAAAGTCTGCCTACAACTCATTAAATGATGAATCGATTTTCATGAGCATCCTGAAAGATCTCGATCCCGAATACGCTCGCCTAGTCACCGACCCGACCAGAAAAAAGCGTGAAGGCATGGGCTTGACCCTACCGACCGTACTCCTCAGCCTCTGCACCCTGCTGCTCCTCGCCGCCCTTTTCTACGGCCAGGAGCTCATCTTGGTTAACGAGGCGCCGCCAATCCTTCCTGTCGCCACCAGCGCCCCGATCACCATCAGCAAAACCGAAACGCGGCCCGCAACAAGTACAGCAAAGCTTGCGCCGCCAGAGGTCTTGCCGAACGAATCCGTAGA
Source organism: Azonexus sp. MM2026_4 (assembly GCF_055901855.1). Taxonomy (NCBI): domain Bacteria; kingdom Pseudomonadati; phylum Pseudomonadota; class Betaproteobacteria; order Rhodocyclales; family Azonexaceae; genus Azonexus; species Azonexus sp. MM2026_4. Next base: position 782,003 of record NZ_CM148380.1, read on the forward strand.
AGATCTCACCAAGGCACAGAGCAACCCATTGCTCGTTCTTGAGGAACCGCCGTCAGCGGGGCCGGTAAAGGCGAAGACAGCAAAACGGGAAGCAAAACCCACGAAAACCAAGATGGCCCGCAAGGCCCCGGCAAAAAAACTCGCCATGAATAAATCGCCGAAGCGTCAGCAGAAATCAAATGAAAACCCGCCCCTGCGCAGGGACGTCGACATCATTACGGCGATCATGCGGTAGATATCCGTAAGCCCACGGCGCCCATCTATAAATCGTCCCGCAGCAACGCTTCGGCAATCTCCGGCAGCAGCGTGCCGTTGAGGATGTGATCGACGTTGCGGGCGCCGGAATCGACTTCCGTGCAGCGCGCCAGCACCGCTTCGACCAGCTTGTCGTCCCAGCTGAACTCGGCCTTGTGGTTGGCGGCGATGCGCGCCTGGATGCGGCGCAGCTTGAGTTCGATGATCTGCAGCAGCACCTCGTCGGAAATCGGGTAGTACGGCACCACCTTCAGGCGGCCGAGGAAGGCCGGCTTGAACGACTTGTAGAGCACCGGGCGCAGCGCTTCGGCCAGCGCGTCGGCAGCCGGCAGTTCCTCCACCGGCTTGTTCAGGCAGGCCTGCATGATCTGGCTGGAGCCGACGTTGCTGGTCAGGATGATCAGCGTGTTGCGGAAATCGATCTCGCGCCCTTCGGCGTCGTCGAGCGCGCCCTTGTCGAAGACCTGGAAGAAGAGTTCGAGGACGTCCGGGTGCGCCTTCTCGACTTCGTCGAGCAGCACGACGCTGTACGGATTGCGGCGCACCGCCTCGGTCAACACGCCACCCTCGCCGTAGCCGACGTAGCCCGGCGGCGAGCCCTTGAGGCCGGAGACGCTGTGCGCTTCCTGGTACACACTCATATTGATGGTGACCAGCTTCCTTTCGCCGCCGTACAGGATGTCGGCCAGCGCCAGCGCGGTTTCGGTCTTGCCGACGCCGGACGGACCGACGAACAGGAAGACGCCCTTGGGCTTGTTCGGATCCTCCAGGTTCGCCCGCGCCGTGCGCACCCGTTGCACGATCGCCGCCAGCGCATGGTCCTGACCGATCACCCGCTCCTGCAGCAGGGGCTGCAGGTTGAGTACGGTCTTGATCTCGTCCGCGAGGCGCGCGCGAGGTGGGCGGCGGATGATCGGGGTGGGATGGCGTCCGATCCGGCGCCGGGCTGGAACGCCGTGCCGGTAGCGGGCTACCGGCCAAGTGAAGCCCAAGTCGGGCGGCGCCAGACCCTCCCCGAGCACCGCCGAAGCTTTGCCCTGCCCAGGGCAAAGCGGCCACCTCGCGAACGCCGACACCCATCTTGCCAAGCGGAATGCCGGGCCACGCGGCGAGGGTAAAAATGGCTGCTAAGCAGCATCATCTGACAGTAGTTTGGCTTTTCCGGCTTTGATAGCAGCGCTCAAAGAATAAATATTTCGGTATTGGTACGGGCTTGAGTTGTACCAACTGGCTGGCGGTTCCTCGCCGCGAGCCCGACACTCTCTCAAGTTTTCATAGAAATAAATATGATTGTTGAGATTGACCCCTGCCGGGTCAGCCAGACCAAGCAGGCGAAAATATTCTGTGCTCGGGCCGGCGATGGCTTTCAGGTCTTTGAATGACCAGAGGGCCATAATCGAGCATATCCCCGCCATGATTGCCGTATATGCAGCAATCGTTTCAGCATAGGTTCCAAATGCAGGGCCGATGAAGTAAGTCATAACAGAGAAGAAAACAACACCAGCCAAGAACAAATACCAACCAAGCCTAATATTTGCCCACATCTCCGCCCGCGTTCCCAGCGGGTAATTGATCCAGACGAGCAGCCGCTCAGGATCCATTGCTGCATGCACATACAGCACCCCATCACGGCGCGATACAACCGCCTTGACCCTGCCACCGTCCGGCAAATGCTCCGCGCCGCCAAATTGCCCGCAAGCTGGCTGATCGTCGATCAGGCACATGAAGTTCTGCGTGTCTTCGCCGTCGTACATCGCGAGCATGGCCGCGTTGGCGACTTGACCGAACATCTCGCCGACGGCAGCCCCAGCGCCAGTGATTGCGGCATTGCCCTTGTAGTGCTTGTTGACTTTGGCCAGCAGGTTTTCACTACCCAGTTCCCAGTGCAAGTTGGTGAGTTTGCCTTCGATCAGGAAAGGCTGTCCGTCATGCGCTTGATTCATCATTTCCCCTTACTGCCCAATGCCGATGCTTTGAGCTGCCTTGTCCAATTCTTCCTGTTCCTTGCGCGCATCGTCATGGTAGTCATTGGTCACCATTCTGCCCAACCAGTTCTGGTGGGTCTTGTCCTTGCGAAAAGTGCACATTTCACACCAGTTTTGCAGGTCGTCGTCCTTGAAGCACAGGTAACCGATTTCGGCGGCGGTCAGTGCAAGGCCAGCCCAGTTGAGCCGGGCAGCCCAAACGAGCAGACGCACCCTCAAAGACAATTTGGCGGCAACCTCCACGCCTTTTTGAAGTGTTTGAAGAGTCGCCTTCCGCAACGCATACTTTGTCGCCACATGCTTCAAAAGTGATTCACTATAGGAATAAGCGATGACAAGGGTAAGTCCGGCGCTGACCAAGCCCGTTCCCGCTCGAACACCGTATATAAGCTTTAGCATAAAATCCTTTGTTTCATACACTTTTATGCCATCAAGGATTACTGCGCTTACCCCCGCCGCACACCCAAACCCCCCCGCCCCAAGCTTCAACCCGCCGCGCACAATGTCCGCGCTGTGGTTTATAGGAGCAATTGCCTTGTAGGGCAGGATTTCACGGATCGACTTGGCAGCGGAATAGTAGGTGTCAAATACGACGCCGCCGATTGCTGCAACCGAGCCGCTGATTTCCAACCAAGCCTTGGCATCCCAGTCGCGCAGGTCCACCCCGTTGCGATTGAGTTTTTCGCCCAAGCCGATCATTTCGATACTTCCGAGCAATACGCCGATGCGGACCTGATGGTAGTTGTTGGTCGGCGGGTTTTTGTTACCTTCCAGTTCCTTCAGGCTGAGCTTGATCTTCTCATCCACTTTCTTTCGCGCATCTGCAATCAGGTCTGCCAATGAATCGTCGACCTGCTCAGCGATCTTGGCCGCCTTACGGCTGGCCTTGCGTTTATCCAATTCCTCGTTGCGCTCTGCACTGCGACCTTTGTACCCTTCTGCCTTTCTAGCCGCCGGCACCTTGAGCATGAGTTCGTCGAAAGCCAGTTTTTCGGCGAGATCGCCCAGCCGCGAAAACAGCAGACCGGCAAGTTTGGCGGTCAGTCTCTTTTCGAATTCGCCGCCTACCCCCGTGCGGAAGATCGTTCGGGTGATTTCAGAAACCTTGTGGTAAAGCAGGATCTCCACACCATAGGTTTGCAGGGCAGCGCTGCCGGTGGCTTTCCCGATGGCGCGGCCGACGTCGTTCGATTGCACCCAGCGCCTGGAAAACTCTTCTTTTCCCTGATTACGAACCCACTCATCAAATGCTGAATCGATGGATTTGAACCCGCTGACCAGCCCCTTGGTCATCTTCTGCATGTGTGCCGCCGTAATCGCCGAAGCCACGGCCACTTCACTGGAAGCGGCCTGAATCTCGGCAAACTCCCGCTTGGCGGATTGGATCAGGTCTTCCTGATTGAACATGAAGCCGCGCATGTAGAGATTTTTGCGCTCGATGGCTGGCGCCTTGACCCATTCATCGAGTTTGTCCTGATTGGCTTCGCAACCAGCCATGCCTAGGGTACAGATGGCCGACTGGAGCGCAAAGGAGTAACCGCTGCCCTTGTCTTTCGAGTCGTACAGGTCAAACGCCTGAAGTAACCGTTCCGACTCGAACCATTTCAGGTGGTCCTGTACCCGCTTTGCCGCTAGCGCAAAAGCCTGCTGCGTTCTTTCCTTCAGATTGCGATTGAAACGTTCCTGTTCCTCGGTATCCAGTCGCGATGCGTATTTTTCCTTCCACTTTTTCGTCCCGTCACGTCGGGCTTCCTCGATCGCGCGCCGATAGTTTGCTTCCCGCGTTTTCAGGCCTGTTTCAATGTCGGCCTCGACGGCTTCGGCCTCCTTGATCCGACCCATCGCTCGCAGTTGGCGGGCCGTGTTTCTCTGGCGCTCGAAATATTGATCGCTGCCTTGTTTGTGCTGCTCGGTGAAACTCGAAACACTTTGCACAACCCCTTGCTCGAAACCCGCACGAATTTCTTCGATGGCTTCGTAAATTTGTAAGCGCCGCTGGTTGCTGGCGCCGTACTGGTCGGTTGCGGCAAGATACCCTTGCAGATTTTCCAGCGGTGCGTTGCGGAAGTCGTTTAGCGTTTGCGTGATGCCGATGGGGTTGTGGAGAACCAATGCGCCGTAGCCGTCACGTTTCATCGTGTTGTACAGGCTACCAAGTCGCCCGCCATAACGCCCCTTGGCATCGGGCGGCGCCCCGGCAAAGGCATCCTTGCTCGCTGGAATCATCTGCTGCTCCAGCAGGTTGCCTAGCGGCGTGCCAAAAGGGTTGCCTGCCTGGGTGAAGAGGACGTATTCGGCAACGGTTTTCAGCACTTCGGCGGCTAGCAGGGTGTGCTTTTGTTCGATATTTCCTGTCAACCACCCTGCCGGACTGAAATGCAGCATCCTGCCTTCGCCGGTATAGGCTTCCGCGTTCTGCTTGTATTCATTCAGCTTCGCCGCAGTCTTCGCACTGGGGGAATACAGCAGCCAGGCACTATCAACCTCGTCAGCCTGGGGGATGTCGATCATTGAGGCATCAACGCCACAAATAGTCCGATCACAGTTGAACTGCGGGGTAACTTGCAGCGGTTCGTTGTTCGTCAGTTGGTACAAAAACGAATCTTCCAGTACCAGATAGCTTTGCCAGTACTTGATCCCCTTGCGCTCGATCAGGTTATAGAGATAACCGGGTGGTGTCAGGCGCACCGCGTATCGGGCTTGCTCACCGAGGGTCAGATCGGTGACGCCAGCACCGAGTTTCTTCGATTGAATCTCGGGTAATTGTCCAAGTGCGGTCTTGTCGGTTCCGGTAACGACGGCGTAGACCAGGGGCAGAAAGCGTAGCCCTCGCTTGTCGCAGAATTTGCAGCCTTTAGTTTTAGCCATGGTGCTTGCTGTGGGGTCGCAGAATGATTGAGGGCATTGTCAGTTCCGGCTGGGCACAATGCCCAGTCCATCGAGCGCCTCTTCCAGAGGAACGCCTGCACTGACGAGCGAAATGGCTTCCGACCATCGCGCATGTCGGCATGGCGGCGTTTCCGCCTGAGACGAGAGAACGAGATAGAGCGCGACATCTTCCGGCTCTGCCAGGCCTAGCCCGATGGCATCTGCCACCTTCAAGCGCAGTCGTGCGGTTTCGCTGCATGAGGGATTCAGGCCGGCTCGCTTGAAGGCCACGATGGTCGCGTTGAACGCAGGCAGGATTTCAAAAGGTTGCCATTGCACTTCCGAAAGCCGGAACGGATAAGCGGCTTCCAGCCAGTTTGTACCCCGATTGAAACGATGGATTGCCAAGCGCCCCTCCCAATCGAAATAGGCCCAGCTTTCGAGGCGTTCCAGATCAGGGATACCCGTAGGAATGAAGTCCGCCAGATGATGCATGACCCTCGGGTCAAAATAGCGGAAATAGATTTTTTGGCGGCCAACGCGAACGGTCAGGCCGCTGGACAGCTTCTTTGCAACGGCTTCTGGTGGAAGCGAGCAGGCAACGATACCGCAGACAGAACGCGCCTTGCAGGCGGGGTCGGTAGCTTCGCGGTGTGCCAGCCCGGCGAGCTCTTCCATAAGATCAAAGCGTTCGAGCGGAATATGGAGCACGTGGAGCGCGGATGCCGTATCGTCACCATAGTATTCGTGCGCGACGGTAGCCGATCGGCAACCAACAGCCGCTTCGTCACGCAGACAGTCAGCCCATGTTGTACTGGCACGCGGATCAATAATGACATGTCCGCCCAGATGGGCTCGAAGGTGGTTGTAAAGCGCTTGGCTTTCCACGGCCTCCATGCCTCTCAATACACAACACCTGCGGCACCGCTTTGTGTCGCAGATTGAAGTTTCATTGCGCAACCCTTCAGTTCCCCCGCCTTCGGCAAGCTCAGGCTACTCGAATCGCTCTTCGGTCCCGTCCAGCTCTTACTGCTGGCCTTGAATTCCACCTTGCCCGGGGCGTGGAGCTGGATGTTGCTGCCTTCGAGCTTCAGGTAGGCGCCCAGGGCGGTGGCGAGGACGTGTCTGGGGGCGCCGACATTGAGGCTGGCGTGGGTGCTGGCGAAGGTGACTTTCTTGTCGGCGGCGGCCATCGTCTTGCCGCTCTGGCTTTGCAGGCTGACCTTGCCGCTGGCGGCGTGCAGGTGGGTGCCGGTTTCCTGGTTGGGCTTCTTGGGGTTGCCGGCCTTGCCGACGGTGAAGATCGCGATGCCGTCCTTGACGGCGATGCTCTGGTTGCCCTGGGCGATCAGGTTGCTGTCCTGGCCGCTGGCGATCGACAGGTTCTTGCCGGCAAACAGGAAGTGGTTGTTCGGCGTCAGTTGGGCGATGCCGGCCGGGGCGGCGTAGTGCAGTCGCGGTTCGCTCCAGGCCGGGACGGTGCCGTCGCCGCCGCGCGTGGTTTTGATCGGGCCGTCGGCGGCTTGCGCCGGGCCGCGGGTGTCGGTGGTTTCGAGGACTTCGATGCTGTGCTTGAGGGCGTCGAGGGCCGGGAGTTGCTCGGCGGCGGGGTCGCCCTTCAATGCGGCGTTCTGTTTGGCGGCGACGTCGGCCAGGCTGCGCGAGAGGCTGAGCGCGTTTTCCGTCTGGGCGATCGGTTCGCGGCTGTCGAGGTGGCTGCTGCTGGCGTTGTTCCTGGCGTCGGCGCTAATCAGCAGGCCGCTGCCGGCACGCAGCGCGGCGCTGGCCTGGGTGGCGAGGTCGGCGCCGTGGCCGCGGTGGTTGAGCCGGGCGTTGTCGTCCTGTTCGCGCAGGTGACCGAGTTGCAGGCGGCTCTGGTATTCGGTGGTGGATAGTTCGATGCGCGCCTGGCCCGGAGTGTCGTCGAAGACGAGTTGGTTGTAGCCGCCCTGCCCGTCGCGCGTGTTGGCCAGCTGCTGGCTCTTGAGCCCGGACAGGCTGGCGCCGTGGCTGTGCGGTTCGGCTTGTTCGCCGGCGAAGAAGGTCGGCGCGTTGGCGCTGGCATTCAGCGTGCTGCCGGCGATCCGGTTGCCCTGGGCGTCGCCCTGCCCCTGGCCGTTGTAGACGGTGCCGACGATGACCGGGCGGTCGATGTTGCCGTTCTGGAAGGCGACGACGACTTCCTGGCCGGGGCGCGGCGTCAGGTGGCCGCCCCAGTTGGCGCCGGCGACCGGGGTGGCGACGCGCAACCAGACGCCGAGCGCGTCGCTGGCCGGGGCGTTGTCGGCGCCGGTCGGGTGGCTGTGCCGGCCGCCGGCCTGGCTGCCGCGTTGCCAGGGAAACTGGACGCGCACGCGCAGGTCGCGGTCGGTGTGCGTGGGGTCGCCGGGGCCGACGACGACGGCGGTCAGCGTGCCGCGCCCGGTTGGCCGCGGGGCGATGTGGCGGCCGTGGGCGTCGGCGATCAGCGCCCGCCAGGGCTGGTCGGCGGCGACGGTTTCGAGGCGGTTGCGGTAGAGGTCGGCCGGCTTGGCGAAGTTGTCTGCAGCTTCGTCGTCCGGCGCCGGGCCGAGCAGTTCGCTGAGTTGCGGTACCCGCTCGTTGAGGTTGTTGCGGGCGCGGTGGCTGACGGCGGTGATCAGGTAGCGGCCGTCGCCGGCCGGATGATCGGCAAGCGTGAAGAAGCTGCCGGGCATGGCCGTGCGCACGCTGCCTTCGGCGGTTTGCCGGGCGAGCCGGGCGTCGAGCGCCTGGCGCAGGTTGCCGAGCATGCGTTCGCCGTCGGCCTGGCTCTGCCAGGCGTACTGGCCGGGGTCGTGCCAGGCGGCGGTGGCCGGCAGCGCGCCGGCGGCGCGCTCGCTCAAGGCGCTTTGCGGACGGCCGGCGAGGCTGCGGTAGTCCCAGCTCTGGCTCAGGCTTTCCGCGGTGTCGATGCGCTCGCGCGCCAGCCAGCGGTCCACGCTGTCTTCCGGCAAGGTGGCGCCGGGCTGGGTGTAGCGGATGCGCGGCTGGGCGTTGTCGGTGAAGGCGCCGTTGTGGTCGGCGATGACCAGCGTGTGCTTGCCGAGCGTCTCGCCCTCTTCCTGGGCGTGTTCGAACCAGCAGAACAGGCCTTCTTCGATCAGCAGGCGTTTCAAGAAGGCGAGATCGCTTTCCTGGTACTGCACGGTCATCCCGCGCTTCGGGTAGACGGCCGCATCGGCCAGGTCCCAGCGCCAGGCCGGCACCAGCTTGCCGCGGCCGTGCCAGTCGCCGAGGAGTTCATCGACGATCTCGATGACGCTCTTGTCCTGGAACAGGTAGTTGTCGGTGTTGTGGTCGAGGAAGGCGAGCCAGGGTTCGATGCGCAGCCGGTAGCGGGCGAAGCCGCCGTTGGCGCCGAGCCGTTCGACGCCGCTGATGTGGCCGTGGAAGGGCCGGTGTGCCGTGCGCGACAGCGCGGTCTGCAGTTCCAGCCGGGCCGGCTGCCCGCCGTCAATGAGACAAGCCGCGTCGGCATAACAAAACGTCGAGCTATCTCAATCAGGCGCTACCTTCGATGGTCCTCACATTTTCTGCATGGCGTCGGTTCTCTGCCTCTAGCGCCTGCCTGCTACCGTAAAGATACTCGTCCAACTGAGCCCCCTTCACGCGCCCTTCCTGGATGACCCGGCGCTCCTCGGCCAAAATCCTGTTCCGTTCGCTTTCGTGTCGGGTATTTTCCTGGGCGAGTCGGTCGTCCTTGGTCCGCGACCGCTCATTCTGTTGAATCAGGACTTGCCTCTTGTCATAAGCGGCCGCATCCAGGGTGCCATTCTGGTAGAGTCGGCGGAAGCGCAGGTAGCCGTACATCCGGTATGGCTCGCGGCCACCGCGAATTAACGGACCGAAGGCTTCAAGGTTGGCCAATGCCTCGCGGGTTTTGGCGGCACCGCCGATGTCTCCCGCCTTTTGCTGCGCAGCCAAGCGTTCGTTCAGAATGCGTTTCTGAGCCGCTTTTTCCTGCTCACGGCCACCGAGTGTAAACCAATCCTCGTCGTCGGGAGCCAATTCGTACCCGTCAACACCGGCCACTGCCTTGAAGAGTTTGGCCTTGGCATCGTCGCTTTCCGCTTTACTCATGAGTGCCTTGAACCAGGCACGGGAATCATGGACATAACACTCAAACAAGCGATTAACATCCGTCGCCGCTTTGCCCTGAAGGATGGGGTCACCCATCCAGAGGTTACGCAAAGTCAAATCCCACTGCGTCTGTTTTTGCTTCATGGTGTCACGCACCCGTCGGTCAAGCTCGTTGGCTGCCTTTGAGCCCGCGATTGACAGGATGGGTCGGAAGGCGCCCGCCAGCCCGGATAGGGTTTGTAGCACTGGTCCACTACGCGACAGTACCGCCTCGATTGCCGGGTCGTCGATTTCGGCAAATTTGTTGCGTTCCTTGCTTTCGAGAAAGCTTAACTCCTTCTCCAACTCTTCGTCGGCTCCGCGAAAGTCCTCGATGTCCTGCTTGCAAGCCGCGTTGGTGTTTTGCGCCAAACCGGGCAATTCGTGAACATGCCGCAGCTTCGCCTTGCGCCATTGCAAAAAATAAGCGTAATGCGTGTTCACCAAGGCATCGAGCGTGTGGCGCGGCTGTTCTTCGGTCGGAAACAGGCGGGCAAAATCGGCATCGCCTTTGCCATTGGTCGGCGGCACTCTTCCCGTGCGGGTCGCATTGATGTAGGCGTTGAAATCGGAACGCAACGCGTCGCCAATTGCAAAGTTCTCGGCCCGTGCCGCAATGAGCTTGTCTTTCGGTGCCAGCGGCACCCCGGCCATCCGTGCCTCGCGATACATCTGCGCCAGCGGCACTTGTGAAAGCTTCAGTTGATCGCCAGCCGCACCTTCCCCCAATGATCGGCCTTGTTCGCTGGGTTTATAGCCGCCGCCAATATCGGAGTGCACACCGGGATAGACGATTTCCTTGCAATTGGCCGGCAGGCGCCCGGCAACGCAGACCGAGTCAAGCGGGAAGGAAGCCCGCACTTCATGGGCCGAAATCAGATGCGCGCAGCGTTTGACAGCCGCGGGAATCGCCAGGTTGTGGCCGGCAGCCCATTCCATATGACCGTCAGCACCAGGCACCGATTGGGCGATCCCGACCGACGCTACCGTATCGAAGATACCCAGGAAGTCGATGCTCAACGGCATGCCGGCAACGAAATTACCCCAGTGAAGGGCGATGCGGTTCACAAAAGCACGGGCTTCGGCCGCGCCACGCGAAAACCCGAAAACCGAAAGGCGCACGCGGCGCACGCCGGGTTTGCGTTGCTTGCGCTCATTGAACGCCTTGGCGACTTGTTGCTCCATCGGTGGCAGGCGTTCATGCAGTGCTTTGTTGTAATCGCTGGCGAGGCGGGCGACGGCTTCGGGGGCATGCGATGCCAGTCCTTCTATAGGCACAACGAATGACAGATCGTCCTGGATGGCCTTGCCAGTCAGGGCGGCATGAATCTGATTGCACACCTGGAGTTGCGCCCAGCACAGACGAGCTTCGCCGAGAAAGGCCATGCCGAGACCGAGGGTTTTATCGGCGCCGCTACCGCTATCGCCAACATCCGGGAAAGGCGTGCCGACACCGGGAATGTAGATTTTTCGGTAGTACGGAAAATCCACGACCGGAAAGCCCTTGGGGAGAAATTCCTTGTCGCCGAACACTTCACGTTCCTTGCTCCGGCCGTTGATGATCGCTGGTTTGAGCTTGGGTTCCTTCTGTTTGGCCGGGGTGCCGATGAAGGCTTCGTAGAGGCGGGCGACGTTACTATGGGAATAACCCGGTGTGTCGCGAAATTTGTTGTTGTTCGTGCCGTCAAAGAAGAAGCCGAGAAAGATGTCGTTTTGGCAAAGGTGGGAAGGTATCCGGTCTTCGCTCTGGTCGGCAATATCGACCTCCTTATTTATGAGCAGCAGAGGATCATCGCGACAAGGTTCAGCAAATCGGACGTTCATTTCTTATCCCAAACCAGATTAGTACACATTTCTTCGTCCTCGTAATCCTCGATACAAAACTGGCGCCTTCGCTCACATCGCTCAGGTTCCATTCCATCGATGAGACAAAATCCTTTCATCTCCTCAAGGCTCAAGCCTGGCTTGGGAATCGCCCGTTTGCACACACTTCTCCCATATTGGGCCACGCACAAATCCCAGGGGGTTTCCTTGATCCTCCCGGCCCATTCCGGGTGTCCCGGCTCTGCCGGTGATACGAAGACTTCCACGTCGTGCAGAGGGTAGAACACGACATAGACATCTGCCGGGTGGTCGTAACGGGGGAGTTCGAGCTCCTTGACGTAAATCTCAGGATGGGTGCGCTCGTAATTCGAATCCTGCCACTCCACGCGGAGTTTGATACCGGCGTGCCAGGCTCTGGGCAGGCTGAAACAGCATTCCTTGGCACCGCCACTGCCCAGCGGATCAACAATGCTGCCACCGACCGGCTTTTTTGCGCCATCGCTGATGTCATAGAGTGCGTATTTCATGCCTCGGTCGTGCATGTAATTGACGCTATCGACCATGACACCCGCTATCGACGATTCTGACTTCGCTGCCGCGCTGATTTGCTCAGGGCCGGCTTGCGGTTCGCAGGCCAGCAAGGTCAGGCAGAGTGCAGCGAGCAGGCTGCGAGGAGCGAGGCTTCGTGTCGTCATGGGATATTGTCCTATTGAGTTGCGACAAGGCTTTCCTTGCAGTACGACAGGCACGCACTGGGTTCTGCCCGTCCGCCGGCTGCTTCTTCGGCCCGGCTGATCCAGTAAATGACCAGACGATGGCGGGCTGATGGTTGCGTCGCAGCAAACTCGGGAAATTCTTGGCACAACTGGGCGATGAACATGTCCGGCATCGTGGCACGCTCGAAAGCATCGAGTTGCGCCTCAGTGAGCGTAAGGAGCGGGCCGTCGGCGATGTCCATTGTGTCGCCACTGGGGATTTCGGTCCACTTCCCTTCCCGATCAAGGTAGCGCCAGAAATAAATCGGCCCGAACATCCGGCTGCTTTGTGCCGGTGAGAGTACCTCAACAAGCGTTGGCACGATCCGCGTGTCGGCAAAGCGTAGCAGGTATTCTTGGTCGTCGGGCGGCAGCCGGATTTGCGTGAAGTGTACGAGATGTGCCGCAAGCTTAGTAAAGGTTAGCGGGCTGGCCAGGATACTGAACATCGGGCGCCCGTTGCATTGTTTCAGCAGGTAGGCAATGACCTGGCGTTGTCCTTCCGGACTAGCCGGCAACTCGACCAGGAGCGGAGAAACCCACTCTTCGGCGCAGCTCAATTGATGCAGCAGATTGAACGCGTCGGGCCGCCCGCCGGGCCAGGTATCCAGCAGCGCGATTTCCGGTGCGAGGGAGTGGTCGATGAGCGCTGCCAGCGTGCCATCTTCCGGGCAGACCACTTCCTGGAAAAACGCTTCAGTCACGGCGCGAATATTGGCGAGCGGGATTTTATCAATCGCCATATCAGCCCTTCGCGGCAAATGCACTACCGGATCGCGCAGCCTTGAGCATGCACGGAATGCAAACCGAGTTAGGGAACGGCGCGACGACGGGCAAGCTCAAACTACTCGAATCGCTCTTCGGCCCCGTCCAGTTCTTGCTGCTGGCCTTGAATTCCACCTTGCCTGGGGCGTGGAGCTGGATGTTGCTGCCTTCGAGTTTGAGATAGGCGCCCTGGGCGGTGGCGAGGACGTGTTTGGGGGCGCCGACCATGAGGCTGGCGTGGGTGCTGGCGAAGGTGACTTTCTTGTCGGCGGCGGCCATCGTCTTGCCGCTCTGGCTTTGCAGGCTGACCTTGCCGCTGGCGGCGTGCAGGTGGGTGCCGGTTTCCTGGTTGGGCTTCTTGGGGTTGCCGGCCTTGCCGACGGTGAAGAGGGCGATGCCGTCCTTGACGGCGACGCTCTGGTTGCCCTGAGCGATCAGGTTGCTGTCCTGGCCGCTGGCGATCGACAGGTTCTTGCCGGCGAACAGGAAGTGGTTGTTCGGCGTCAGTTGGGCGATGCCGGCCGGGGCGGCGTAGTGCAGTCGCGGTTCGCTCCAGGCCGGGACGGTGCCGTCGCCGCCGCGCGTGGTCTTGATCTGGCCGTCGGCGGCTTGGGCGGGGCCGCGGGTGTCGGTGGTTTCGAGGACTTCGATGCCGTGTTTGAGGGCGTCGAGGGCCGGGAGCTGCTCGGCGGCGGGGTCGCCTTTCAATGCGGCGTTCTGTTTGGCGGCGACCTCGGCCAGGCTGCGCGAGAGGCTGAGCGCGTTTTCCGTCTGGGCGATCGGTTCGCGGCTGTCGAGGTGAGTGCTGCTGGCGTTGTTCCTGGCGTCGGCGCTGATCAGCAGGCCGCTGCCGGCGCGCAGCGCGGCGCTGGCCAGGGTGGCGAGGTCGGCGCCGTGGCCGCGGTGGTTGAGCCGGGCATTGTCGTCCTGTTCGCGCAGGTGACCGAGTTGCAGACGGCTCTGGTATTCGGTGGTGGATAGTTCGATGCGCGCCTGGCCCGGGGTGTCGTCGAAGACGAGCTGGTTGTAGCCGCCCTGCCCGTCGCGCGTGTTGGACAGTTGCTGGGTCTTGAGCCCGGACAGGCTGGCGCCGTGGCTGTGCGGTTCGGCTTGTTCGCCGGCGAAGAAGGTCGGCGCGTTGGCGCTGGCGTTGAGCGTGCTGCCGGCGATCCGGTTGCCCTGGGCGTCGCCCTGCCCCTGGCCGTTGTAGACGGCGCCGACGATGACCGGGCGGTCGATGTTGCCGTTCTGGAAGGCGACGACGACTTCCTGGCCGGGGCGCGGTGTCAGGTGGCCGCCCCAGTTGGCGCCGGCGACCGGGGTGGCGACGCGCAGCCAGACGCCGAGCGCGTCGCTGGCCGGGGCGTTGTCGGCGCCGGTCGGGTGGCTGTGCCGGCCGCCGGCCTGGCTGCCGCGTTGCCAGGGAAACTGGACGCGCACGCGCAGATCGCGGTCGGTGTGCGTGGGGTCGCCGGGGCCGACGACGACGGCGGTCAGCGTGCCGCGCCCGGTTGGCCGCGGGGCGATGTGGCGGCCGTGGGCGTCGGCGATCAGCGCCCGCCAGGGCTGGTCGGCGGCGACGGTTTCGAGGCGGTTGCGGTAGAGATCGGCTGGCTTGGCGAAGTGCTCCGGCGTTTCGTCCGGCGCCGGGCCGAGCAGTTCAGTGAGTTGCGGCACCCGCTCGTTGAGGTTGTTGCGGGCGCGGTGGCTGACGGCGGTGATCAGGTAGCGGCCGTCGCCGGCCGGATGATCGGCGAGGGTGAAGACGCTGCCGGGCATGGCCGTGCGCACGCTGCCTTCGGCGGTCTGCCGGGCGAGCCGGGCGTCGAGCGCCTGGCGCAGGTTGCCGAGCATGCGTTCGCCGTCGGCCTGGCTCTGCCAGGCGTACTGGCCGGGGTCGTGCCAGGCGGCGGTGGCCGGCAACGCGCCGGCGGCGCGCTCGCTCAAGGCGCTTTGCGGGCGGCCGGCGAGGCTGCGGTAGTCCCAGCTCTGGCTCAGGCTTTCCGCGGTGTCGATGCGCTCGCGCGCCAGCCAGCGGTCCACGCTGTCTTCCGGCAAGGTGGCACCGGGCTGGGTGTAGCGGATGCGCGGCTGGGCGTTGTCGGTGAAGGCGCCGTTGTGGTCGGCGATGACCAGCGTGTGCTTGCCCAGCGTCTCGCCCTCTTCCTGGGCGTGTTCGAACCAGCAGAACAGGCCTTCTTCGATCAGCAGACGTTTCAAGAAGGCGAGATCGCTTTCCTGGTACTGCACGGTCATCCCGCGCTTCGGGTAGATGGCCGCGTCGGTCAGGTCCCAGCGCCAGGCCGGCACCAGCTTGCCGCGGCCGTGCCAGTCGCCGAGGAGTTCATCGACGATCTCGATGACGCTCTTGTCCTGGAACAGGTAGTTGTCGGTGTTGTGGCCGAGGAAGGCGAGCCAGGGTTCGATGCGCAGCCGGTAGCGGGCGAAGCCGCCGTTGGCGCCGAGCCGTTCGACGCCGCTGATGTGGCCATGGAAGGGCCGGTGTGCCGTGCGCGACAGCGCGGTCTGCAGTTCCAGCCGCGCCGGCTGCCCTTGCAGCCCGGTCAGCGACTGGTGGGCGTCGGCGGTGAGCACGGTGAGGTCGATGCGAAAGCCGGCGTGGCCGGCCACCGGACCGAGCGCTTCGTCGATGTGTGCTGTCTCCGCCAAGAGCGCGTCGGGGCCGGCCGGGGTGGTCAGCGTCAGCAGGCGGTCGGTTTGCCGCCAACCCGCCGCGCCGCCGATCAGGTCGAGGAGGCGGTTCATGACGCCAGGCTGTACTTGAAGTTGCCGTTCTTCGCCGCGCTGACACGGATACGACCGATCGCCGTGCCCTCTGCCATGCGCGTCAGCACCGCTTCGGCAATCTCCGGCAGCAGCGTGCCGTTGAGGATGTGATCGACGTTACGGGCGCCGGAATCGACTTCCGTGCAGCGCGCCAGCACCGCTTCGACCAGCTTGTCGTCCCA
Source organism: Azonexus sp. MM2026_4 (assembly GCF_055901855.1). NCBI lineage: Bacteria > Pseudomonadati > Pseudomonadota > Betaproteobacteria > Rhodocyclales > Azonexaceae > Azonexus > Azonexus sp. MM2026_4. The sequence continues at coordinate 797,564 of NZ_CM148380.1, forward strand.
GCTGAACTCGGCCTTGTGGTTGGCGGCGATACGCGCCTGGATGCGGCGCAGCTTGAGTTCGATGATCTGCAGCAGCACCTCGTCGGAAATCGGGTAGTACGGCACCACCTTCAGGCGGCCGACGAAGGCCGGCTTGAACGACTTGTAGAGCACCGGGCGTAGCGCTTCGGCCAGCGCGTCGGCAGCCGGCAGCTCTTCCGTCGGCTTGTTCAGGCAGGCCTGCATGATCTGGCTGGAGCCGACGTTGCTGGTCAGGATGATCAGCGTGTTGCGAAAATCGATCTCGCGCCCTTCGGCGTCGTCGAGCACGCCCTTGTCGAAGACCTGGAAGAAGAGTTCGAGGACATCCGGGTGCGCCTTCTCGACTTCGTCGAGCAGCACGACGCTGTACGGATTGCGGCGCACCGCCTCGGTCAGCACCCCGCCCTCGCCGTAGCCGACGTAGCCCGGCGGCGAGCCCTTGAGGCCGGAGACGCTGTGCGCTTCCTGGTACTCGCTCATGTTGATGGTGACCAGCTTCCTTTCGCCGCCATACAGGATGTCGGCCAGCGCCAGCGCGGTTTCGGTCTTGCCGACGCCGGACGGCCCGACGAACAGGAAGACACCCTTGGGCTTGTTCGGATCTTCCAGGTTCGCCCGCGCCGTGCGCACCCGCTGCACGATCGCCGCCAGCGCATGGTCCTGGCCAATCACCCGCTCCTGCAGCAGGGGCTGCAGGTTGAGTACGGTCTTGATCTCGTCCGCGAGGCGGGCGCGAGGTGGGCGGCGGATGATCGGGGTGGGATGGCGTCCGATCCGGCGCCGGGCTGGAACGCCGTGCCGGTAGCGGGCTACCGGCCAAGTGAAGCCCAAGCCGGGCGGCGCCAGACCATCCCCGAGCACCGCCGAAGCTTTGCCCTGCCCAGGGCAAAGCGGCCACCATTACCCGTGTAAAACCCCAACAACCCCGCGTCGCTACGCGCCGACTGTCCAGCTTGCTCTGGAATGCGTGTCCAGCTTCCCGTGGAATCACTGTCCAGCTTGGTTGGAATACGCATTCATCTTGAAAATGTTCAAGGCAAGTTGAATCGCTCCTTGTGAGCGGACAAAGCATTGTCAAATCTGAATACCCCACCCTTCCGCTGTCGATTCTCTATGCCGATTTCCATCATTAACGAATACGGCTTTATCCTGAATCGCCTATGGTGCGGAATATTCAATGCTTTAAAGATAGCCTCAGCTTGGCCGCCCAGCGGCATCATATCCCTGGTGCCGAGAAAGCTGACCAAACCAAAAATCGAAAAACTAATAGCAATATTCGTTACGAAATCAGCTCCTGAAAGTCCTTTGCCACTAAATAAGAGTATGAGTCCCAAGAACAACCACCCACCAACCAGCAGGCCTCCCCACAACTTTACCGAGTGCATGATCCATCCCCAGCGCGTATGGCCCACCGAATATGGCAACCAGAGAAGCTGATCCCGCTTGCGCAAAATGGCGTGAATGTAGAGTGGGCCATCTTCAATTTCCGAGACCACGAGCTTCACGTCATCGTCAACGTGAATATCCTCCAGCCATTCAAATGTACCGACCGCCAGCTTGCCGTTGAGCAGGCAGGCCAAGTGTTCGACATCTTCGCCGTCGTACATTGCCAGCGAGGCCGAATTGGCCAATACCCCTGCCTGTCCGGCCAGCCCAGCTGCAATCCCAGTGAAGAGCGCACCGTTCTGCATGTCTTCGAGTAAGTTGATTTTTCCCGAAGCAAGACGTACGGCTTGCAACGGGCCTTCGACGGTAAAAAACTCGGATGAAACAGACACTTTAGTGATCCTTAGGAAGGAATCTGGCCAGCGACGGATGGTTTTCTTGAATCATCAAGCGATTCCACTTCCTGACCAGGATGTTGTGCCTTAGCCAGTTCTTTTAATTCTTCTTGCCGGGCAGACGCCCGCCGAGGTGTGGAAAACCAGCGTGCAAGCGTTGCCGCCGGTGCGCAAGACCAGAATCATCTCGGCGCTTGGCGGCTTGCTCGTCGGGTATTACCTGCGGCGGTAGCGGACAACAACGCGGGAAGGCAAGCACAAAAGACACTGTCCGCAGTTAGACGGGAAAACGCTCGTCCTGCCCCGGCGAATTGCGGCTTGAATGCTGAAAATACCTTGGCGGAAGCGCCGGGACGGGCGGAAAAATACGCGTTCGATGGTGTTTGAGGCTGTCGAACGGCAAAAAAATCGCGGTTTTAGCGATGGGAGTGGCTGCGTGGACCAGTTGGAGAGGACACTGCGTTCATTCCAAATCCGTAGTCAAGATAAATTGAATCGGTTCTTATGTGCTAATAATGCCTCTGCAAACTTGAAAACGTAACCCTTGTTTTGGCGATTAGTTATGTTTTTATCCTGAAAATCCAACATGAGTGAATAATTTGTTATATTGAATGATTTATAGTTTTGTATATCAAGTGCTTTGAAAATAGCCTCGGCCTGTCGGCCTTCTGACATGGAACTCCGTGTACTGAGGAAACCGACAAGAGCGATTATTAAGAAACAGAGGAAAAAATCCTCAATAATGCTTTTGAATGATAATGCTCGATCACTGATCAGATGGAATATTGCAAACATTCCGCACGTAAGGCCATAAATGAGGCTTGATATTTTCAACCCATTCACGATCACTCCCCATCTGGTATGATCAACACCATATGGTAGCCAAAGTAACTGATCTTTCTGGCGCAAAATAGCGTGAATGTAGAGCGGGCCATCTTCAATTTCAGAGACCACGAGTTTTACGTCGTCGTCAACGTGAACATCCTCCAGCCATTCAAATGTGCCTATGGCCAGCTTGCCGTTGATCAGGCAAACGATATGCTCTACATCTTCACCGTCATACATTGCCAGTGAGGCCGAATTGGCCAACACCCCTGCCTGTCCGGCCAGCCCGGCTGCAACCCCGGTGAAGATCGCGCCTTTTTGCATGTCTTCGATGAGATTGAGCTTGCCAGCCGCAATGCGAATCGCCTGCAATGGACCTTCGATGGTAAATAACTTGGTTGAAACGTTCATGCTCATGGCCCTACCAAGGAGTAGTTGAGTGATGGTGCTGCTTCTGTCCTGAGTCCAGCTTATTCAACCTCTTGGCCTGGATGCTGCGCCTTGGCAAGCTCTTTCAATTCTTCCTGTTCATCGCGATAGGGTTGTCGAGATTTGTCCTTGCGGAATAGGCTGCGACCGCACCAGCGACGCAGGGCCGTAGTATCCATATACCAGCGGTAGCCAGCGTAACTTAGGTCTACCACGGTGATCACAACCCCTACCCAGCCCAGCCAAGCAACTGTGCGGAGAAGCCAAACGCGCTTATTGAAAGCTAGTGCGCGGCCACCCCACTTGCCAAATTGCCCGGCAGCCCACTTGGATCGCCCGGCTTTTTGAGCGTGATGTTCCAACCAAGGGCCTGCATAGGAAAACGCGGCAAGTGAACCGCTAATAGCGCTCGCACCTCCAACTACTGCCCTTGACCTAAGAATCCCGTATTGAATCGGGTCTTTGGTATTGCCCGCCGCATTCCAATCTATATAAGCCGTAAAGGAACCCGCAATTGCCGCACAGGCACCCGCAGCCAGCTTGAACCCGCCTCGTACAATATCCAAGCCTTTTTCAACACCATGGACGGCGTTGTAGTTCGGCAATTCCCGCACCGATTTCGTGTAGGCGTATATCATATCCAGGCCGATGCTTGCCAAACTCAATAGTGATGCTGTCGCATCGGCCAGCGCAATATTGAAACCATCCAGCTCTTTAACTTTGCCCATCAGAGAAATGGTTTCAATGGCGGCTAATACGCCGCCGATACGTACCTGATGGAAATTGTTGGTGGGACTGGGCGTAGACGGAACCCTATCTTGCGGCAGTGGATTTTTCTTAAGAGCATCGACCTCCTTTTTATAGTTGGCATGCTGTGCTGCGCTGGCTTCCATCTGCTTTTGCAGATCGTTCCACCCCAAACGTCTTGCGCCTTCGGCCAGTTGCAGCTTGGCCTTAAGCTGGGCGTCGGTAATCAAATCAATCGCCGCCATTTCCAGCGCAGCCTTGCTTTTTTTGGCTTGCCGGTAGGCGCGTTTTTGCTGGGCATCTTTTCTGGCTGCTGACGCTTTTTCGAGCTTTTCGGCGTTTGCATGTTTGCGTTTCAGATCTTCCCAGTCCTCCGGTTTGATCTGAGCACACAAGGTCTTGTACTCGATTTCCGTGGCTAGATCGCCGAGAAAACCAATCATGATCGCATTGGCGCGCGTGGCGAAGGCTATGTCCAGTTTATTGCCCACCCCTTTTCGGGCAACGGAGCGTGTCAGCGTGGATACGAGGTAGAAGAAACGTGCCTCGACATTGGCAAGGTGCTTGGGGTTGAGGTAGTTCTTGCTCTGGCCTTGGTTGCGCATCCATTCGTCCAGCGCCGAATCGGTGCTCTTGATGGCGCTGACCAGTCCTTTAGTGGCCTTATCCCATTTGGTAGCTGGCGCGGCGGATAGTTGGGTCATGCCCGCCGCCAGCGCCGTTGCTTCGGCCAGGGCCATGTCTGCCTGCTTTTTCACCGAATTCTGATCGCGGGTAAAGGCGCGCATTAGGAGGTTTTGGCGTGTGATGCTGGTAGCGGCAGCCCAGTCGGTCAATACGGCTTCAGCTTCCTTCGAGGCTTCCATGCCGAAGATGCACCCCACCACTTGGGCACGCAAGGCTTCGCCCGAGGGGGGATTGTTCGGATCGTAAATATCGAATGCCGCCAGAACCTGCCTGCTTTTCAACCAGCTCAAATGCTGTGGCGAACGGATGTCAGCATCCTTGCGTGCCTGATTTGAAAGCTTGCGGAAATCACCAATGAAGGTTTCCATCTCTTTTTCATCGAGCAACGGAAGGTAGACCTCTTCCCACTCGGCCGCTGCTCGTTTTCCTGCATTTTCGATCAGCCGTTCTTCATCACGCTCGCGCCCGGCCTCCAACATCGCTACCTTGTCCGGATTTTTCGCCTCCCAGTCGACGCGGGAAGGATGGGTGTAAGCATTGTTTGCTTGCATTTTGAAACGGCGCATTTGAGCGCTGTCGTCCGGAAAGATTGGCTCAACCTTGGCGCGGCGCTTGGCATCGGCCAGTTCGACGGAGTTTTGCGCATCCTCCAGAAAACCTTTTTCCGATGCGGTACGCAGTTGGCCAATCGCGTTGTAGATATCAAAACGGTAGGTGTTGTCTACATTTGTTTCAACCTTCTTTCCCATAAAGGTGTCAACCGGCTGGAATGAGTCATTGCGGAAGTCGTTGAGCGACTGCGCAATGCCAATATGGTCATAAAGCGCGATCGCGCCATAGCCTTTCTTGACCATGTCCTTGTTGAGCGCTTCAAGTCGGATGTTGGGTACTTTCTTTTCACCCTCCAACGGCAAACCGACGGCATCCTGGCAGGAAGGAAACAATTGATTAGTCAGCAGCTCGCCAAGTCCACTCCGGCTTCTCACCCCCGATTGCCCGTAAAGCAGATATTCCGGGACAGTTTTCGGCACTTCGGTTGCCAAAAGGGTGTGTTTTTGACGGGTATTTCCTTCTAGCCACCCGGCGGGGCTGAAATGTTGCAGCTTTCCTTGCTTGGCAAAGGTTTCCGCATTGCTTTTATATTCAGCTAGCTTGGCCTTCGTCAGCGGGCTGGGTGTGAACATAAGCCAAGCGTTGGCGACATCTTTCGCGTTGGGGATATCGATCATTGATGCATCGATTCCACAGGACGACCGCGCACAAGTGAATGGCTTCGTCTCTTGCGGCGGGGTTTCCGCGTCAAAGGCATACAGGAAGGCGTCCTCAAGGATGGCGTAAGCGGTCCAGTATTTGATCTTGGCACGCTCCAGCAGCACATAAAGATAGCCCTCTCGCAAAATACGTACGGCATATTTGGAGGACTCGCCCAATTTGATATCGGTGACACCTGAACCCAATTTCTCGGGCAGCGCTGGCAAAGCTGCCAGATCTTCCGGCCTGCCAGAGGAAAGCACCGCATAGATCAGCGGCAGCATGCGCAGCCCTGTCTTGTTACAGAATTTGCAGTCTTTGTTTGCACTCATGGTTGCGGAGGTCAAAGGTCGTATCTCAGGTTTAGGGGAGTTCGTTACAGCGTGCTTTCCTGTTGGCCTGACGGACAACTTTCGTCAAGTACATCAGCGAGAGGGACACCATCACGCAACAGGTTCTGAATTGTTGCCCAATTGGGATGCTGGTTAACCGGGACTCCCAATTGGAGAGAACGGATGAGATAACAAGCCACGTCCTTGGGTTCTCTTATGCCCAAGGCCAGTGTCGATAGAACGGAGCGCCGGAGGCTGTCGGTTTCCTTGACCGGACAGGCCAGTCCAGCGCACAGAAAAGCGCTGACTGTCGCATTGAAGTGCTCAATTGCGTCAAAAGGGTGCCATTCGTCTTTTGTCAAACTCAAAGCGCGGTTCTGGAAGTGATCTTTGGCAATGCCAGCGAAAGCATGTTCCGCCCAGTTGCCTTCCCAAGTGAAGTATCCCCATGCCGTCAGGGCGTTCAACGCCAAGCGCTCTGGAGGCAGCAGGGCGGGTAAGTGATGCATCACACGTGGGTCGAAATAGCGGAAGTAGATTCTTCGTTGCTCGACTTTCACAGCCAATTGGTTTTCCAAGAGGCAAGCTAGACGCACCAGGGGAAGTTCGCTCTGAATAAAACCACACACCGAGCGGATTTGGCGGCACGGATCAACCGCCTCTTCTTGCGCACGGACACTCAGCCTCTCAAGAACCTCAAGGTGTTTGAGCGGCACCCGTATTAACCAAGGCGCCTCCGGAGAGTTCTTGTCGAATATTGGGTGACGCAATTGCACTCTCGGTAATTCGTCGGCCGGTACATTGGAGAGGCACTCGGCCCATGTTTCGTCTGCGTAGGGATCAACCAACACATCGCATTGCTGCAACTGGCGGCAAAAGTTGTACAGCATGCCGTTATGTATCACATCAGTCATTTCAAAAATCGACGCCTGCTGCACCAGATTGTGTAGCTGACAGCAGCTTCAAAGCACACCCCTTCAAATCCCCCGCCTTCGGCAGACTCAAGCTACTCGAATCACTCTTCGGCCCTGTCCAGCTCTTGCTGCTGGCCTTGAATTCGACCTTGCCTGGGGCGTGGAGCTGGATGTTGCTGCCTTCGAGTTTGAGATAGGCGCCCTGGGCGGTGGCGAGGACGTGTTTGGGGGCGCCGACCATGAGGCTGGCGTGGGTGCTGGCGAAGGTGACTTTCTTGTCGGCGGCGGCCATCGTCTTGCCGCTCTGGCTTTGCAGGCTGACCTTGCCGCTGGCGGCGTGCAGGTGGGTGCCGGTTTCCTGGTTGGGCTTTTGGGGGTTGCCGGCCTTGCCGACGGTGAAGAGGGCGATGCCGTCCTTGACGGCGACGCTCTGGTTGCCCTGGGCGATCAGGTTGCTGTCCTGGCCGCTGGCGATCGAGAGGTTCTTGCCGGCAAACAGGAAGTGGTTGTTCGGCGTCAGTTGGGCGATGCCGGCCGGGGCGGCGTAGTGCAGTCGCGGTTCGCTCCAGGCCGGGACGGTGCCGTCGCCGCCGCGCGTGGTCTTGATCGGGCCGTCGGCGGCTTGGGCGGGGCCGCGGGTGTCGGTGGTTTCGAGGACTTCGATGCTGTGCTTGAGGGCGTCGAGGGCCGGGAGTTGCTCGGCGGCGGGGTCGCCTTTGAGGGCGGCATTCTGTTTGGCGGCGACGTCGGCCAGGCTGCGCGAGAGGCTCTGCGCGTTTTCCGTCTGGGCGATCGGTTCGCGGCTGTCGAGGTGGGTGCTGCTGGCGTTGTTCCTCACGTCGGCGCTGATCAGCAGGCCGCTGCCGGCGCGTAGCGCGGCGCTGGCCTGGGTGGCGAGGTCGGCGCCGTGGCCGCGGTGGTTGAGCCGGGCGTTGTCGTCCTGTTCGCGCAGGTGACCGAGTTGCAGGCGGCTCTGGTATTCGGTGGTGGATAGTTCGATGCGCGCCTGGCCCGGGGTGTCGTCGAAGACGAGCTGGTTGTAGCCGCCCTGCCCGTCGCGCGTGTTGGCCAGTTGCTGGGTCTTGAGCCCGGACAGGCTGGCGCCGTGGCTGTGCGGTTCGGCTTGTTCGCCGGCGAAGAAGGTCGGCGCGTTGGCGCTGGCATTCAGAGTGCTGCCGGCGATCCGGTTGCCCTGGGCGTCGCCCTGCCCCTGGCCGTTGTAGACGGTGCCGACGATGACCGGGCGGTCGATGTTGCCGTTCTGGAAGGCGACGACGACTTCCTGGCCGGGGCGCGGCGTCAGGTGGCCGCCCCAGTTGGCGCCGGCAACCGGGGTGGCGACGCGCAGCCAGACGCCGAGCGCGTCGCTGGCCGGGGCGTTGTCGGCGCCGGTCGGGTGGCTGTGCCGGCCGCCGGCCTGGCTGCCGCGTTGCCAGGGAAACTGGACGCGCACGCGCAGGTCGCGGTCGGTATGCGTGGGGTCGCCGGGGCCGACGACGACGGCGGTCAGCGTGCCGCGCCCGGTCGGCCGCGGGGCGATGTGGCGGCCGTGGGCGTCGGCGATCAGCGCCCGCCAGGGCTGGTCGGCGGCGACGGTTTCGAGGCGGTTGCGGTAGAGGTCGGCCGGCTTGGCGAAGTGTTCCGGCGTTTCGTCCGGCGCCGGGCCGAGCAGTTCGCTAAGTTGCGGTACCCGCTCGTTGAGGTTATTGCGGGCGCGGTGGCTGACGGCGGTGATCAGGTAGCGGCCGTCGCCGGCCGGATGATCAGCAAGCGTGAAGAAGCTGCCGGGCATGGCCGTGCGCACGCTGCCTTCGGCGCTCTGCCGGGCGAGCCGGGCGTCGAGCGCCTGGCGCAGGTTGCCGAGCATGCGTTCGCCGTCGGCCTGGCTCTGCCAGGCGTACTGGCCGGGGTCGTGCCAGGCGGCGGTGGCCGGCAGCGCGCCGGCGGCGCGCGCGCTCAAGGCGCTTTGCGGGCGACCGGCGAGGCTGCGGTAGTCCCAGCTCTGGCTCAGGCTTTCTGCGGTGTCGATGCGCTCGCGCGCCAGCCAGCGGTCCACGCTGTCTTCCGGCAAGGTGGCGCCGGGCTGGGTGTAGCGGATGCGCGGCTGGGCGTTGTCGGCGAAGACGCCGTTGTGGTCGGCGATGACCAGCGTGTGCTTGCCCAGCGTCTCGCCCTCTTCCTGGGCGTGTTCGAACCAGCAGAACAGGCCTTCTTCGATCAGCAGGCGTTTCAAGAAGGCGAGATCGCTTTCCTGGTACTGCACGGTCATCCCGCGCTTCGGGTAGACGGCCGCATCGGTCAGGTCCCAGCGCCAGGCCGGCACCAGCTTGCCGCGGCCGTGCCAGTCGCCGAGGAGTTCATCGACGATCTCGATGACGCTCTTGTCCTGGAACAGGTAGTTGTCGGTGTTGTGGTCGAGAAAGGCGAGCCAGGGTTCGATGCGCAGCCGGTAGCGGGCAAAGCCGCCGTTGGCGCCGAGCCGTTCGACGCCGCTGATGTGGCCATGGAAGGGCCGGTGTGCGGTGCGCGACAGCGCGGTCTGCAGTTCCAGCCGCGCCGGCTGCCCTTGCAGCCCGGTCAGCGACTGGTGGGCGTCGGCGGTGAGCACGGTGAGGTCGATGCGAAAGCCGGCGTGGCCGGCCACCGGACCGAGCGCTTCCTCGATGTGCGCCGTCTCCGCCAGCAGCGCGTCGGGGCCGGCCGGGGTGGTCAGCGTCAGCAGGCGGTCGGTTTGCCGCCAACCCGCCGCGCCGCCGATCAGGTCGAGGAGCCGATTCATGACGCCAGGCTGTACTTGAAGTTGCCGTTCTTCGCCGCGCTGACGCGGATACGGCCGATCGCCGTGCCTTCCGCCATGCGCGTCAGCACCGCTTCGGCGATCTCCGGCAGCAGCGTGCCGTTGAGGATGTGATCGACGTTGCGGGCGCCGGAATCGACTTCCGTGCAGCGCGCCAGCACTGCTTCGACCAGCTTGTCGTCCCAGCTGAACTCGGCCTTGTGGTTGGCGGCGATGCGTGCCTGGATGCGGCGCAGCTTGAGTTCGATGATCTGCAGCAGCACCTCGTCGGAAATCGGGTAGTACGGCACCACCTTCAGGCGACCGAGGAAGGCCGGCTTGAACGACTTGTAGAGCACCGGGCGTAGCGCTTCGGCCAGCGCGTCGGCAGCCGGCAGTTCCTCCGCCGGCTTGTTCAGGCAGGCCTGCATGATCTGGCTGGAGCCGACGTTGCTGGTCAGAATGATCAGCGTGTTGCGGAAATCGATCTCGCGCCCTTCGGCGTCGTCGAGCACGCCCTTGTCGAAGACCTGGAAGAAGAGCTCGAGCACGTCCGGGTGCGCCTTCTCGACTTCGTCGAGCAGCACGACGCTGTACGGATTGCGGCGCACCGCCTCGGTCAGCACCCCGCCCTCGCCGTAGCCGACGTAGCCCGGCGGCGAGCCCTTGAGGCCGGAGACGCTGTGCGCTTCCTGGTACTCGCTCATGTTGATGGTGACCAGCTTCCGCTCGCCGCCATACAGGATGTCGGCCAGCGCCAGCGCGGTTTCGGTCTTGCCGACGCCGGACGGCCCGACGAACAGGAAGACGCCCTTGGGCTTGTTCGGATCTTCCAGGTTCGCCCGCGCCGTGCGCACCCGCTGCACGATCGCCGCCAGCGCATGGTCCTGGCCGATCACCCGCTCCTGCAGCAGGGGCTGCAGATTGAGCACGGTCTTGATCTCGTCCTTGACCATCTTGCCGAGCGGAATGCCGGTCCAGGCGGCGACGATTTCGGCCACGACATGGCCGTCGACCTGCAGCGGCACCATTGGCGTTTCGCCCTGCATTTCGCGCAGGCGGGCCATCGCCTGGTCGAGTTCGGCATTGCCGGAGGTTGGCGTGCCGGCTTTCTTGCTGCGGCGCGCGGGTTTCTTGACCTTTTCCGCGTCGGCCGTGGGCGACGGCTCGCCGGCTTCGAGCGCGGCACGCAGTTCGAGAATGCGGGCGACGAGCGCCTTTTCTTCGTCGAAGCGGGCGCGGTGGATGGCCAGATCGCTTTCCAGCGCGGCAATCTGCGCCTTCAGTTCGCCAATCCGCGTGTCGTGCCAGGCACCGCTGGCGGCTTCGCGTTCGAGCGCGGCGAGTTCGGCGCGCTCGCGCAGCAGGCGCTTCTCGGTTTCGTCGATCAGCGCCGGGTTAGCGCTCTGGCCGAGGGCAACCTTGGCGCAGGCGGTGTCGAGAACGCCGATCGCCTTGTCCGGCAGTTGCCGGCCGCTGATGTAGCGGTGCGACAGGCGGACGGCTTCGGTAACTGCTTCGTCCATGACGCGGATGCCGAAGTGCTTTTCCATCAACGGCACCATGCCGCGCAGCATGGCGGCGGCGAGCGGCTCGGACGGTTCTTCGACCTTGACCACCTGGAAGCGGCGGGCAAGCGCCGCGTCCTTCTCGAAGTACTTCTTGTATTCGGCCCAGGTGGTGGCCGCCACCGTGCGCAGTTCGCCGCGCGCCAGCGCCGGCTTGAGCAGGTTGGCGGCGTCGTTCTGGCCGGACTGGCCGCCGGCGCCGATCATGGTGTGGGCTTCGTCGATGAACAGGATGATCGGCTTCGGGCTTTTCTTGACCTCGTCGATGACGTTCTTCAGGCGGTTCTCGAACTCGCCCTTGACGCTGGCGCCGGCCTGCAGCAGGCCCATGTCGAGGCTGTGCAGTTCGACCTCGGCAAGCGGCGGCGGCACGTCGCCGGCGGCAATGCGCAGGGCCAGGCCCTCGACCACGGCGGTCTTGCCGACGCCGGCTTCGCCGGTGAGGATCGGGTTGTTCTGGCGGCGGCGCATCAGGATGTCGATGGCCTGGCGGATTTCGGCGTCGCGGCCGATCACCGGGTCGACCTTGCCGTCGCGCGCGCGCTGCGTCAGGTTGGTGGTGAACTGGTCGAGCGCCGGCGTCTTGCCGGCCTGCGGCGCGCTGCCCTGCAGCGGGTCGCCGCCCTCCTCCTCGGCCGGTTTGCCGGACAAGCCAGTCACTTCGGCGGCTTCGGCGGAACCTTCGGTGATTTCGTCGAACTTGTGCTTGAGTTCGTCGAGCCGGACCTTGGCCAACAGGTGGGCGCCGCGCGTCGCCAGTTGGGCGAGTTCCGGCTCGGTGAGCAGCGCCAGCAGCAGGTGTCCAGAGCGGATGCGCGGCAGGCGGGTGTCGAGCGAGGCGATCAGCCATGCCTGCTCAAACAGCTTGATGATGTGCGTGGAGAACACCGGCGTGCGCGTGTTGCCGTTACGGAAACGGCCGACTTCGTCGTGCAGCTCGCGCTCCAGGCCGCTCGGGCTGATCTTGCAGCGGCGCAGGATCGTCGTCAGGTCGCTGTCCTGCTGTTCGAGCAGGGCCAGCAGCAGGTGCTCGAAATCGACTTCGTAATTGCCGCGCGCCATGCACAGGCCGGCGGCGCGTTCAGTGGCCTGGCGGCAGGTGGTGTTGAGTTTGCTGATCAGGGTTTTCAGGGAGGTGCTCATCGGTGCTTCTTTCGCTGGGAATCGCTAATGAATGGTCTGGGTCAGGTAGCGGCAATCGCTGCGGTCGCGGGTTTCGGGGCGGCTGATCAGGAAGCTGTCGTAGCCGAGGCGGCCGCCGCTCAGGGAGACCGGCCTGACGTCCGGGGCGCGCAGGATGGGACGGATTTCGTATTCGAACTGGCCGCCGGTGGCCAGCTCGAGCAGCTTTTCCAGGGCATGGGCGAGTTCGCCGCGCGGCATGAAGCCCATGTACTGTTCGTGCGCCATCGGCCCGACGTGGATGCGGATGCGCAGATTGCGCTGCCAGACCCGTTCGCCAACCAGGGAATCGACACCCAGCGCGCAGTTCTGGCCGCCCAACGTGGTCCATTGCGCCCGTGGCACCACGTACCAGCGGCCGACGAACTGCTCGACACGAACCGGGGTCCGGAAATAGGCACTGAGCACCCGCGCCATCGCCTCGCCGGATACCGGCCGCTGCCGCAGCAAAGTGGCGAAATAGGCGATCGACTCGTCCTCGATGGCGCCCGGCGCATCGTTCAGACGCTCGCGCAGGGCATCGAAGCCGATGCCGCCAAGCGCCAGGATCAGCGGCAGGAAGCGGTTGCGGCGATTGGTCTCGTACTGGATCGGCAGACGGTATTTTTTCCAGGCGCGGTAGAAATGACCGACGGCGCGGTTGGTGAACAGGTCGAGGAAAGCCCGCCCCGAGGTATCGCGCTTGAAACGTTCGTGGTCGATGACCTGCTCGGTGTAATGAACGGGCAAGGTGCCATTGACGCCGAGCATGCCCATGAAGCTGGGCGTGATCTCGACCTGCGCCAGTTCGCCGGTGGCGTTGCCGTCTTCGTCGAGGCGCTCATGACTCTGCATCGCGTCGACCTGGCTGGGGGCAAAGCCGAGACGCAGCGAGTTGCGGAAACGGATGCGCTCGCTGACGGCATCACCGCCTTGCCGGGCGAAGACGTTCTCGTACAGGCGCACGAGCTGGAAGAACTCGAAGCGCTCCGGCGCCTCGCGGGTCTGCTCGATCAGCCCAGGATCGATTCGCCGTTGCGGGGTGCGCATCGGATCAACTCCTCTCCGGTTCGTTTGGAAACGACGACCAGCTGAATGAAGCTGTTGAGGCTGACGTAAAGCCCGAAAAAGCGGTCGACACAGCGGGTGAAGACGTCGAGACCGCTGCCGGCGAAACTCGATTCGTCGATGGTCAGGCGGATTTCCAGGCCACGGATGAAGCAGGCGAAAGGTTTGCCCGGCATCCAGACGGTACGCTGCAGGTGTTCGACGCCGAGCACGCCTTCGATCTGCCGCCGGGTACCGGCCGTGCGTGGCAGGTCGTAGAGCGCCAGCATTTCCTGCAGGGCTTTCAGCCCGTTGCCGGTCAGCGACAACTGGTTGAGCGACAGATGCGAAATGATCCGCCACTGCCCGTCACGCCGGTGATCGAAGCGGTGCGGCGCGGTCGGCTTGCGCAGCAGACGGATCGAGCGCACGCCGGAACCGCCTTCGAGAAAAAGGTCGCCGGAAGGCAGGCCGACCGACATCATGGTCGGCAGATCGCGGTTGGTGCAGGTCAGTTGCAGGCTGAGCACATCGGTCTTTGGCTGCACCGGATCGAAATCGGCGTCGACGATGGCAAGCGAGGTTTCGTAGCCGGGGCTGCTTTCGGCAACGATCGGGTCGCGCTGGGCATACCAGTAATAGCCGTTCTGTTCCGGCGTTTCGCCGTGACGCAGGGCGAAGAAGGGTCGGAACTCGGTGATCGATTCACCCTGCGGCGTTTGCCTGACGCGGCGTACCGAGTCGATGGCATAGACTTCGTAGGCGTAGGCGCGGCGCCCGTCGGCGACAACCGGGTAGGACGACAGGCGATGGCTGACGCGGATCGGGTCGCCGCGTTGCGGAAACAGATTGACCACCGGCACGCAACCCAGGCGCAGGTTCTTCGTGGTCAGCGTCTGCATCAGGCGCGAAGCATCGCTATCCGCCCGCAGATTGCCGAAGACGATGTGCAGGCGGACCTTGCGCTCGCCGCGCAGGCGTGACGGCAATTTACCGAGATCGAGTTCGAAGAAATTGAACTTCTCGGGAAAGCAGAAATATTCGGTGAGATAACGATAGGCGTCGTGCGCGGTATCGGGCATCTCGATCAGCGCCTCGTCGGCCGCGAAACCGACTTCGCCGATCATTCCCCGATCGACGGCATGCCAGCGCTCGTCATCGCCGGCCGCGTACACCTTCAGCGTACGCAGGAACAGCGCATCGCGCAGCGCCGAGGCGACCGACGGCTCGGCATCGATGTAAAAGCGCAGCTTGCCGATGCGCTGAAAACCTTCGTCGGCGTTGTGTCCGCGCACGCCCAGCGAGAAGGAAAAAAGTGCGTTGCTGCCGACCGGCAGGCGGATGTCGCTCGGTGCGCTGGCGATCGGATTGAAGACGAGCTGGTCGAGATCGACCGCCGCCAGCTTGAGCGCCCAGGCCGTGCGGAACCTGCAGACCGCGCCGCGGATCGGCCGCGAATGCAGTTCGGTATGGCGGGGAATGATCGTCGTCGTGTCGGTATTGCCGCCATCGTCGAAATGGGCGATCGAACAGCTCGGGAAGGGGCGCAGGTAATGCGGATAGAGGACGTTGAGCAGGGCCTCGGTGAACTGCGGATAGCTGTCTTCGAGCTTTTTCGAGACGCGCGCCGTCAGCAACGCGAAGGATTCGATCATCCGCTCGACGTGGGGATCGTCGCAGCCCTCGCCGGACAGCAGCAATTGTGCCGCCAGCTTCGGGTAACGCTCGGCGAACTGCCGGGAATGCTGGCGGAGAAAAGCGAGTTCTCGTTCGTAGTAGGGAAGCAGGTCTTCCAATTACATTCCTGGGCGAGGTTTCTGGCGGTGCACCGAATATTGAAGGCTGGTCGGCTGCAGCAGCGCATCGAAGGCGACCGGCTCCTGGGCAGGTTTCACCTGCAGTACGGCGGTGATCGAAAAATACAAGGCGTTGATCGTCTTGCGATGCAGTTCAAGGGTCACCCTGACATCCCGCAGACGCGGTTCGTGCGCGGAAATCGCCTGTTCGATGGCGCTGCAGATGCGCTTCCGGTCATATACGCTGGCCAGACTCAGTCCGGCAAAATCCCCCATGCCAAACGCCGCGACCGAACGACTGGCAAGCGGAAAATCGCTGCCTTGTGCTTCGTCGATCAGGGTTCGGGTATTGAGCAGCGATTCCAGATCGCGAGCGACGGTGTCCTTCAATTGCTCGATCGACAGCCGCCGCCTGACGGCGGCGACCGGCCGGTCGTCGAACAATTTGTCGAACAGGGAAGGCTCGAAACCTTTGTTCATAAAAAAGGCGGAAACGAGTTCCGCCATTTCGTGCACGAATCGGAGATCAGGTCAGGCTCGGCGTGTTGGTGGCCAGGTTCCAGGCACCTTGGATGTTGACCTTGCCGGACTTGTTGCCATCGATGTTCAGCTCGTCGTAGGTCCACTTGATCGCCGAATACTTGAGCGAGAAGGTCTCGGACGGGATGTCCTCGCTGTCGACCGACGGCGAAACGGACGCAATGATCACGTTCTTCAGTTCGATCTTCAGGTATTGGTGGCGGTTCTGCGTGCCCGACGGGGTGCCGGTCGTGTTCTTGCCGCCGAAGGCGCGGTAGAAGTAGATCACCACGTCATTGACGACGAGGCCGGAGGAGCAGGCCTGGTACAGCTTCGGGCTGGAACCGTCGATGTCCTTGGTGAAGAACATTTCGCCATGCTCGACGCGCTCGGCGGTATGGCCGCCAGAACCCGAGGCGGTCGCCGACTTCGGCTGACGCATCGTGTGGCTCCAGGTCGAAACTTCAACCTGATCCTTGTGCTTGGCATCGCGGGAATCGCCCTTGATGTCGCTACCCTTGAACTCAACGTATATATCCTTCATTTCCTACTTTCTCCTTGGTTAAAAACAAAGACAGATCAGGCTTTGCCGGACTGCGGCAACTCTGCGACCAAACGCAATGAAACTGAAAGCTCATCCAGCTGGAAATGCGGCCGGATGAACGCTACTGCCCGATAGACGCCGGGACGGCCTGCCACTTCGGCCACCTCGATCGACGCTTCGCGCAACGGGAATTGCGCCTTGGTTTCCTGGGAGGCGGAATCGTCCGCCGTCACGTACTGGTCCACCCAGCGTTGCAGATAGTTCTGCACGTTCGCCGCCGAGGCAAAGCTGCCGATCTTGTCGCGCATCATCGATTTCATGTAATGCGCAATGCGCGACACCGCGAACATGTACTGCAACTGCGCCGACAGCGAGGCATTGGCATTGGCGGAATCGGTGTCGTATTTCCTGGGCCGCTGTGCCGATTGCGCACCGAAGAAGGCTGCGTAATCGGTATTCTTGCAATGCACCAGCGGAATGAAGCCGAGATCGCTCAATTCCTTTTCCCGCCGATCGGTGATCGAAACTTCGGTCGGGCACTTGAGCGCGACCTCGCCATCATCCGTCCGGAAGGTATGTGTCGGCAGATCCTCGACCAGACCGCCTCCTTCGACGCCACGAATGGCGGCACACCAGCCGTAGTTTTCAAAAGCCGAGGTGAGTCTTGCGGCAAAGGCAAAGGCGGCGTTGCACCAGAGGTACTTGTCGTGATTCGTCCCGTTAACTTCTTCGACGAAGTTGAAGCCCTCGGTCACTTCACCGTCGATCGGATTGAATGGCAAGCGCCCGAGGAAGCGCGGCAGCGCCAGCCCGACATAGCGAGAATCCTCGGACTCCCGGAACGACTTCCATTTGGCGTATTCGACGGTATCGAAGACCTTGGACATATCGCGCGGCTTGCTCAGTTCAGTGAAACTGTCGAGCCCGAAAAGCTGCGGCGACGCCGCCGCGACGAAGGGCGCGTGAGCTGCCGCCGCGATATGCGACATCTGCTCGATGAAGTACATATCCTCGGCCTGGCGGTTCAGTTCGTATTGACCGATCAGGGCGCCGAAAGGAGCGCCACCGAAGGTGCCGAACTCCTCTTCGTAAACTTTCTTGAACAGCGCGCTCTGGTCGAAGTCGATCGCTGTCTTGAAATCCTTGACCAGTTCACGCTTGCCGACATTGAGGAGCTTGATCTTCATCATCTCCCCGGTCGACGTCTGCTTGCACAGGTAATGCAGGCCAGTCCAGGCACTTTCCAGCGCCTGGAACTCCGGCGCATGCATGACCTCGCTGAGTTGCTCGGAAATCAGCCGGTCCAGTTCGGCAACCCGGGCATCGAGCGACGCCGCCAGGTTTTCCGACACCACCACTTCGCCCTGCAAGACCTGACGAACCAGCTCACTGATGATATCGCGAGCCCGGTGGCGTTCCTGGTCGGATTGGGCAACGCGGCTTTCGGCGATGATTTGATCGAGGATTCCCGCCTGCGCCTGGGCAACCGGTTGGGCAACTGCCTGCTGCATGCTCATTTTTCACCCCCGTCGCTGTCCAGTTCGTGCAGTTGCTCGGTGTTGCTCAGCACGTCGCTGAGCAGGTCCTCGAGTTTCTCGTTGCCGGCCAGTTTGTTACGCAGGTCGGCCAGCTTGGAGCGGGCTTCCTGCAACTTGCGCAGGGGCTCGACCTGCTGCACCACGGCTTCCGGACGAAAGTCCTCGAACTTCTGGAATTCGAGATTGACGCCGATTTCTCCGCCCTCGGGGGAAAGCCGGTTCTTGACGCGATACGTGGCACGCGGCGCCATGCCGGTCATGACATCGTCGAAGTTGTCGAGGTCGATATTGACGAACTTGCGGTCGCGAACCCGCCCCTGCGGGGCCTTGCTCTGGGCTGCGAAATCACCCAGTACGCCGACGACGAAGGGGATTTCCTTGACCTCGACGGCATCGCCGATTTCGACATCGTAAGTGAGTTGTACACGCGGTGGCCTGACCTTTTGCAGACGCTTCTGGACGCTTTCTTTCTTTGCCACAAATATCTCCCGATGGATCGAAAAATGCCTCGGCTTACCGGTCCGTGGCGACCGGTGCCCCCTACCCTCTACTTCAGATTTCCGAAAGGATTGCCCGTTGCGGTCGCCGTGGCTTCCCTGGTCGGCTGCGGCGGTTCGGCCCGAACGCTCCTGGGGCGCGAGGCAAGCGCTGCCTCTCTTTTCGCCCTGGCTTCGCGGCGCTTCCTGGCTTCCAGCTCGGCGGGGGGAACCAGCACGTCTTCGCCCAGAATGTCGCGCATGGTCATCGCCAGGCCGGTAGCATCGGCACGGGCATTGCCCTTGAGTTCGGCATCGTTACGCAGATCGGCCAGCGACTGGGCGGCAACCCGCAGGCCGGATACCGCACGGATACTCTTGGCGGTACGGTCACTGTTGTCGATCTTCAGGGCTTCATCGGCGGCGACGATGGCTTCAGCGTAATCGGTCGCGTCAAAATGAATCTTGGCGATCCTGATCCACGGCTCCTTGCGCCCCGGATTGGCCGTCGCCAATCCGCTGACGATGCGCACGGCATCATCCTTGTTGCCGCTCTCGAGCGATTCGGAAATCCGAATCTCGGTCTGCATCATCAACTCGGAAAACTGCTCATCCGAGGAAGCGGGTGATGTTGTCGCACACCCGCTGAAAATGGCTGTGGCACAAAGGGTTACTGAAAGAAAGAGCCTTGCGGGGCTGGTCATGGTTGCTCCATGTTGAAATACCGGCTTGTAATTGTCATGCCACATAATGCCGATGGGTTTGCCTGAAACAGGGAGGCATAGTACATTAACGATCCCGGAAAAATCAACACGTTTGCATATATGCCATTGTTGTTTTTTGACATCAAATATAAAAAGCATCGCTCCAAGATATCGGCTGCTGGCATTCTGCTTGCGGTTACGCTGCTATCCATGACCCTGACCGGTTGCGCCACCTCCGGCGTGCAGGCTGCCGGCGCCGCGATTGGTGCGGTCCTCGAAGCCGGCGGACTGATCAAGCGCGACAACCGCCCCCGCGACATCTCCGTAAAACTGGTGGCCGACAAGACACTGAACCAGACCAGTGAGGGCATTCCAATGTCGCTGGTAACCAAGATCTACGTCCTTCGCTCCCCCGAGCGACTGAGAAGCCTGAGTTACGCTGAACTATCGGAAAGCACATCGGAAGCCGCGCTTTTCGGCGACGAGCTGATATCGACTCGCGAGGTCATACTCATTCCAGGCAGATCTTATGACCTTAGTCTTAAAATCCCCGGGGACGCCAAAACCCTCGCCATCGTCGGCATGTATCGCTCGCCGTCCCCCAACCGCTGGCGAATTGCGCTTGATGCCCAGGAATCGGTTTCCGAAGGCATCATCGCCACGGCGCATGCTTGCGCCCTGAGCTTGAGCGAAGGAATTCTCGTCAATGACATCAGCGCCGAATCGGTTCGCTCGTTGTCCGATGTGCGCTGTCATGGTTGACCGGAAGGAAATGGAATGAATGGAGCTCAACTGCTCTGGGGCGAAGGGCTGTTCCTTCGCCCCCAGCATTTTCAGTTGCAGGACCTGCACTGGAATGCCACGGCAAGACAGGTACTGCTAACTGCAAACCCCTACGCCTGGGGTGTCCGGGAACTGGAGGTCGATCGCGACGCGTTGAAGAACGGCGTTCTGCGCTTCAACCGCGTGGATGTCCTGTTCGCCAACGGCGACTCGCTGATCGCCCCGGAAATCGACCAGCTTCCGCCACCGCTGGCGCTAGCCGATGCCGTGACCGAAGACGGAAGCATCGAGTTTTTCCTGGCGCTGCATCACCTCAACCCCCATGGTGGAAATGCCGCCGAAAGCCAGGAAACCGCAACCCAGGCTCGCTACCTGTCCCTACCGCTGGAGGCAGCAGATCTATTCACCGATGCCGCGGAAGCCGAGGTAACGACACTGAGCAAGATCTGCCGCGTAAAGTCGGCCAACGAACCACGGGACCAGTACCTGACTTTGCCTGCCGCCCGAATCAAGCGCACAGCCAGTAACGGATTCGAAATCGATCCATCCTTTCTGCCGCCGTCGCTCAGTCTGCGCAGCGCGCCTAGCCTGCTGCACATGCTGCGCCGGCAGATCGACGCCCTGCTGGCAAAGGTCGACGCGTTGTACGGTTTTCACCGCGAACCGTCGCGCCACGTGATCGAATTCCGCTCCGGTGACATCGCCTCGTTCTGGCTGTTGCACACGGCGAGCAGTGCCTGCGCGGCACTGACGCATCTTTTCCGCAATACCGAAACCGCACCGGAGCGGTTGTTCCAGGAGTTGCTGCGTCTCGCTGGCGGTTTGATGACGTTTTCCAAGACTCACACCCTCAACGACCTGCCAACCTACGATCATGCGCAGCCCGGCCCAGGCTTCTGGCGCCTCGACGCGATCGTCCGCGAGTTGCTCGACACCGTCATTTCGACGCGCTATTTCGCGATCGCCCTGAATCAGCCCAAGCCGGCCTTCTATGCCGGGCATCTCGATTCGGAACGGATCAACAGCGATACGGCCTTCTACATTTCCGTATCCGCCGCCCATCCGCAATCGGAAATCATTGAAACGGCGCCGCTACGGCTCAAGGTCGGCGCGCCGGACGATGTCGAAAAACTGGTCCTCTCCGCCATGTCCGGGGTTCGCCTGAGCCATGCCGCGCAAGTACCGGCTCCCATTCCGGTGCGTCCCGGTGCCTGTTATTTCGCGCTGGATGCCCATGGCGCCCTGTATGAACGAATGCTCAAAGCCCAGTCGGTGATGATCTACGCACCGGAAAGCTACCGAGAACTGAATCTCGAACTGATTGCCGTCACGCCATGAATCCAGCCCCCAGCCTGCTCTCGTTTCCACCCACCAGCGTCCCGCAAGCGGAATTTCCGCAACAGGAAAGCCAGGGAAAAAACCTGGTCAACCTCCTCTACGATGGCTTCTATTTGCTGATCCTGCTTCACGGTCGCAGCGTACCGACCGATGCGAACGCGTTTTCGGCCAGTATCCGGCAATTTCTCGAAGACTTCGAACGAACGGCGCGCAAGCGGAACTTCAGCGCCGACGACGTTTTCGACGCCAAGTACGCACTGTGCGCGGCGGTCGATGAGGCGGTACTGACCTCGAAGATGAACATCCGCGACACTTGGGAGCGCCGTCCGCTGCAGCTCGAATTGTTCGGTGATCAACTGGCCGGCGAGCACTTTTTCGACCGCCTGGAAATCGCTCGCAACAACGGAGCTTCACGGATCCAGGCGCTTGAAGTCTTTCACATGTGCCTGCTGACTGGATTCAAGGGCCGCTACCTGCTCGAGGGACCGGAAAAACTGAAGTACCTGGTGGCCCAGCTCGGCGAGCAAATCGCCCACATCAAGGGCCGGGCTGCGTCCTTCGCCCCGCATTGGGCAGCGCCCGACAGCATCAGCAACACGATCAAGCGCGATGTGCCGCTCTGGGTGATCAACTCGGTACTGGCACTCTTCGGACTCGTTGCCTACGTCGGCATGGCCTGGCACGCCGGCAAGCAGGTCGAAGAAAAACTGGCGCCATTCCAGAACATCGTCCAGCTGGCACCAAGAGCGCCAACCCTGACCATCACCCTGCCCTGAGCGACTAGCGGCTTATCGAGCCTTGCGCGCCGCCGCGAGCAAGGTTGCGATTTCGCTGTTGCCGGTGCGTTGTGCGATATCCAGGGCGCTATCCCCGCGATCGGTGCGCCGCTCGGCATCGGCGCCACCAGCCAGCAAGGCCCTCACAATCGCCAGGTGACCGTTGCGGGCGGCCGCCATCAAGGCGGTCATGCCGCCCTCGCTGGTGACGTTGATGTCCGCCCCTTTTTCCAACAGGTGAGCCACGATTTCCTGATGACCGCCGAATGCCGCATAAACCAGTGGCGGCCATCCCGGAACCGTTTGCGAAGCCCCTGCCGCAACCAGAATCTCGACAATTTTGCGCTGCCCGCGCAAGGCCGCCATGGCCAGCGCGGTATCACCCGCAGCATTGCGCGCATTCAATTTGGCGCGGTAATCGATCAGCAGCTTGACCAACTCCTCGTGCCCGTCCCGCGCCGCCAGCATCAGCAGGGTATTGCCTTCGCCATCGGTCGTATCCACCGAGGCACCCCGCGCCAGCAGCGGTCGGATCGTCGCCGCGTCGCCCATTTGCGCGCCATGCACAAGGTCGTCATAGGTGCCCGCCGTGACGCAGAAAGGCGCAGCGGCAAGCATCAGGGTCAGCAGGTGTTTTTTCATGAATCCCATCGCTCAGGAAGGTCCGGTTTGAACAGCCGGATGAAGTTCTCGGTGCTGGCGTCGGCGACCGCCTCGGGCGAGAGATCGCGCAAGCGGGCGATTTCCTCGGCCACGTAACGAACGTAGGCGGGCTGGTTTGGTTTGCCTCGGTAAGGCACAGGCGCCAGATATGGTGCGTCGGTTTCGACCAGTAAGCGATCCAGCGGACAGCGGCTGGCGACCTCTTTGACAACGGTCGCATTCTTGAAGGTGACAATACCCGAAAAGGAGAGGTGGAAGCCGATGTCCAGCGCCTGACTGGCGATTTCCCAGTTTTCGGTGAAGCAGTGCATGACGCCGCCGACCGCTTCCGCGCCTTCCTCGCGCAAGAGTCGTATGGTGTCTTCGGCCGACTCCCGGGTATGCACGACCAGCGGCTTGCCGCAGGCCCGCGCCGCCTGGATATGGGTGCGGAAACGTTGCCGCTGCCATTCCGGACGATCCTTGTGCCAGTAGTAGTCGAGACCGGTCTCGCCGATCGCCAGTACCTTGCGATGCTGCGCCAGGGCGACCAGCGCGCCGACATCGGGTTCCTGGCAATCGGTATATTCGGGGTGTACGCCGACCGAGGCATAAAGGTTGTCGGCCCGCTCCGCGATGGCCAGCACCGCGGGTAAGTCTTCGAGATTGACGCCGATCGTCATCGCCGCGCCAACCCCGGCTTCGCGCATTGCGGCCAGCACCGCCGGCAAGCGTTCGTTCAGCCCCGGAAAATCCAGGTGGCAGTGGGAATCGACCAGCATCGGTCGGCTACAGGGTATGCGTCGGCCGGGCCGATTGCAGGACGCCGCCGAGCAGGCCTTCGATCTTGCGACGCGCTTCCTGGCCGCTTTCGTCGTCGTTGAAATGGACACCGATGCCCTGTGCCCTGCCGTTCTGGGCGCCGGCCGGTGTCACCCAGATCACCGAGCCGGCGATCGGCAGCTTGGTCGGATCGTCCATCAACGAAAGAAGCATGAAGACTTCGTCACCCAGCGCATAGACGCGCGTCGTCGGAATGAAGATGCCGCCATTGCGCAGATGCGGCATGAACGCGGCATAAAGGGCGGATTTCGAGTTGATGTTCAGCGACAGGACGCTGGGGCGTTGTGGTACGGGTTTGACTTCGCTCATCCTAGATCAACGGCTAAACATGGCTCGATAGTCCAAAAAAACACTTTCCAGAAACAATCGTGCATTGAGAGGCTGTTCTGCCTCGCGGCGACGCTGGTTCATGTCCCGGTACTGATGGATCAGACGCACAGGCGGAATCATAGCAGCGAGCGCCGTTATTTGGGGCTGCTGCGCCAGAAAATATCTGATTGGCAAGCCGTTTCCGGCCAGCGTCAGATCGATCGTCCATTTCTGAAAGGCCTCGACGATTTGCTTGAGTTGCAACCCGCCCTTGCTGTCCTTGATCGCCTTGTCGAGTTCGGCTGCACAAGCCAGCGCATCGGCCTTGCCGCCGGCAGCAAGATTCGTCGTCAGCCGGTCGAGCCAGGCGACCTGCCCGGATTCGGCCAGTTCCAGGGCCAGCCGCGGCGAACCGCCGCTGATCGCCAGCCAGCGTTCGGCGTCGCGCAGGCCGGCGGCACCGAGAATGCGTGTCGCGGTTTCGCGTGACGGCGTGACGAAAGGAATCGACTGACAACGGCTGCGGATCGTCGGAAGAAGACGAGATGGATCACTTGAAACCAATAAAAACAAGGTATTTGGTGGCGGTTCTTCAAGTGTTTTCAAGATCGAGTTCGCGGCGTTCCGATTCATCGCCTCTGCCGGATTGACCAAGACAATGCTCAGACCACCACGGTGGCTGCCAACGCCGAGAAACTCGTCGAGCTCGCGTACCTGATCGATGGTGATCTGCTGGCTCGGCTTCTTCTTGCCCTCCTCGGCCGGCGCTTCCTCGCTCAGCGCATCGGGCTGCAACAGGCGGAAGTCGGGATGGTTGCCCTGGGTGAACCAGTTGCACGCCAGGCAGGCACCGCACGCCCGACCATCCGCCGAACCCGTCTCACACAACAGCGAGGCGACGAATTCGCGGGCCAGGGCGTACTTGCCGAGGCCTTTCTGGCCGATCATCAACAAGGCATGGGGCAATCTATCGCGCCGCGCCATAAGGCTGGCCCAGACTTCTTTATGGAGTTCAAAAACGTTTATCAACATAGCGTTGAAACGATTTCTTCAAGCTTTTCTCGAATATTTTCCAGCGTATTGTCGGCCTGGATCACGCGCATCCGGCCGGCATGGGCGTGCGCCCGGTCGAGGTAGGCCTGGCGCACCCGTTCGTGGAAATCCGCCCGCTCCTGCTCGAACTTGTCGAGCACCCGGTTGGCCAGGACGATGCGCTCGCGCGCAACCTCCAGCGGCAGGTCGAAGAGTAGCGTCAGGTCGGGCTGCAGGTGCTCATGGACCCAGTGTTCCAGGACCTGGAACTTGCTCTTGTCGAGCCCGCGACCGCCGCCCTGATAGGCCCAGGTGGCGTCGCTGAAGCGGTCGCAGATCACCCATTCGCCGCGTGCCAGCGCCGGTTCGATACGACTGGCCAGATGTTCGCGGCGAGCGGCGAACATCAGCAGAGTTTCCGTCTCCAGGTGCATGGCCTCGCTGAGCAGCAATTCCCGCAAGCGCTCGCCGAGCGGAGTGCCACCGGGCTCGCGCGTCACCTGGACGACGTGCCCCTGGCGACGCAGGTACTCGGCCAGCCACTCGACGTGACTGCTCTTGCCGGCACCGTCGATGCCTTCGAAAGTGATGAACTTGCCCCTCATTTGCCGCCTCGCTGATAACGGTTGACCGCCCGGTTGTGCTCGTCGAGCGTCCGCGAAAAATGGCTGCTGCCGTCACCGCGCGCGACGAAATACAAGGCATCGCTGGCCGCCGGCTGGAACGCGGCTCGCAGCGAGGCCGGGCCAGGCATCGCGATCGGCGTCGGCGGCAGGCCGGCGCGGGTGTAGGTATTGTACGGGGTGTCGGTCTGCAGATGGCTCTTGCGCAGGTTGCCGTCGAAATTCTCGCCCAGGCCGTAGATCACCGTCGGATCGGTCTGCAGGCGCATACCCTGGCGCAGGCGGTTGATGAAGACGGCAGCGACATGGGGGCGGTCTTCCGGGCGTCCGGTTTCCTTTTCGATGATCGAGGCCATGACCAGCGCCTCGTCCGGCGAACGGTAAGGCAGGCCGGCGGGGCGTCCGGCCCAGGCTGCGCCGAGCTGCTTCTGCATCGCCGCGGCGGCCCGGGCGATCACCTCGAGGTCGCTGGATTCCTTGTCGAACAGATAGGTGTCCGGCAACAGCCGGCCTTCGAGCTGCCGCCAGGGCAGGCCGAGACGTTCGCCGATCTCGGCCTCACTGAGCGCGCTACTGTCATGGCGCAACGCTGGATGGGCGTCAAGCCGCGCCCGGAACTGGCGTAAGGTCCAGCCTTCGACCAGGGTAACGCTGGCCTGGCTGACCCGGCCCTCGACCAGCTTGACGAGGAGGGAGTAAGGCGTCTCGCCGCTCTCGGTGGCATAGCTGCCGGCCTTGATCGCATTGACCTTGCCCTGCCAGCGGGCCAGCAGTTTGAATAGATCGGCCTGCAGCGGGATGCCGGCCGCGTTGATCTGCTGAATCGTTCCGTGCAGGCTGCTGCCCGGCGCCACGCGGAATTCGACGACTTCTCCGGGCAAATTCAGCGGCCGGTTCGCCCACCAGACGAAGGCGGCGGCGAGCGCAGCGGCGGCGAGCAGGAACAGGGCGACAAGGCGAAACACGAAACGCATGGGAACTCGCGGGCGGAAATCGGGTCTTGCCGGTCGGAAACCGCACGGCAAGGCGCATCGGGCGGCTGGCAAAACGGGCGATATAATAGCCCAAACCTCAAGGAGCCCCCATGAATCCCAACTGGCGCAGCTTTCTCGAATCGGCCGAAGCGAACTTCGCCGCCGACGCGACCGACGTTCTCGACTTTGGCGACGCTGCCGGCGAATTGCTCGCCGCCGGCCGGCAAACCGTTCTCGTCCCCCTCACCCACCTCGCCCTGCTCAGCGCCGAAGGCGAAGATGCCCAACGCTTCCTGCACAACCAACTGACCAACGACATCAATCATCTGGCCGACGGCAAGGCGCAACATGCCGGCTGGTGCACCGCCAAGGGGCGGATGCAGGCCAGTTTCGTCGTCTGGCACAACGCCGGCCGCTACGACATGGTGCTTGCCGCCGACCTCCTGGAAGCCACGCGCAAGCGCCTGCAGATGTTCGTGCTGCGCGACAAGGTCAAGCTCGCTGCCGGCGACGACACGGTACTGCTCGGCCTGGCCGGCGCCCAAGCCGGCGAGGCGCTGGGCGATGCAGGTCTGGCCTTGCCCGAAGCGCCACTGGCGATCGCCGTCAGCGGCGACATCACCGTCCTGCAACTCGAATCTCAGCGCTTCATCGTCGCCGCCCCGCTCAGCGCAGCCCCGGCGCTCTGGCAACAGCTTGGCGGCAAGGCGCGGCCGGCTGGCGTGCCGGCCTGGCGCTGGCTCGACGTGCAGGCCGCCTTCCCACTGGTGACGCTGGCGACCAAGGAAGAATTCGTGCCGCAGATGGCCGACTTCGAGAAGATCGGCGGCGTCAGCTTCCACAAGGGTTGCTACCCGGGCCAGGAAGTCGTCGCCCGCACCCAGTACCTGGGCAAGGTCAAGCGCCACCTCTACCGCCTCAGCGCCGACGTCCCGCTCAAGGCCGGCGACGACCTGTTCTCGCCCGACAACCTGGAACAGGCGGCCGGCAAGGTGATGACCGCGGCGCCGTCGGCGACTGGCGGTCACGTCGCGCTGGCCGTCGTGCAGTCCAATTTCGCGGCCAACCTGCGGCTCGGCTCGCGCGAAGGGGCACCGGTCTCGGCGGTCGCCGTCAATCCGGCCTGAGCGCCGGGCATGTGCCTGATCGTCGTCGGCTGGCGGGTGCATGCCGATTACCCGCTGCTGGTCGCTGCCAACCGTGACGAGTTTCATGCCCGACCGAGCGCCTCCGCCGGCTTCTGGCCGGCGGAACCGGAGATCCTCGGCGGCCGCGATCTCGAAGCCGGTGGCACTTGGTTGGGGGCGACGCGCGGCGGCCGCTTCGCCGCCGTCACCAATGTCCGCGAACCGGGCCAGCCGGCCGGCCGGCGCTCGCGCGGCGCCCTGACGACGGAATTCCTGCGGGCCACCGGTTCGCCCGCCAACTACGCAGCAAACGTCGCCCTCGACGATTACGCCGGCTTCAACCTGCTGCTGGCCGACCAGGACACGCTGCTCTACCTGTCCAACCGCGACGCCGGCCCGCGCCCGCTGGCGCCCGGCATCTACGGGCTGTCCAACCATCGCCTCGACACGCCCTGGCCCAAGCTGCTCAAGGCCCGTCAGCGTTTTGCCGCAGCGCTCGGCCATCTGCCCGATCCCGATGCCTGCTTCGAGCTACTCGCCGATCGGGCCATCGAGCCCGATGAAAGCTTGCCTGCCACCGGCGTGCCCTTGCCTTGGGAGCGTCTGCTTTCGGCGGTCTTCGTGCAGTCGGCGGATTACGGCACGCGCGCCTCGACCGTCCTGCTGCGCGACACCAATGGATCAATCACACTCTTCGAGAATAACTTTAACTCAGACGGGCAAGTTATTCAATCTTCAAGGATTTCAACTTCGGTGTAGCACGGCACAAGGGCGAACAGCTCGACGATGTCGGCATTGCGCATGCGCACGCAGCCATGCGAACCGGGAACGCCCATTTCCGCGCTGTCCGGCGAGCCATGGATATAGACATAGCGGCGCATGGTATCCACGCAGCCGAGGCGGTTGTGGCCGGGCTGGCAGCCGGAGAGCCAGAGGATGCGGGTGAGGATCCAGTCACGCCCGGGGAATTGCTCGGCGAGCTGCGGCGTCCAGATTTCGCCGGTCGGCCGACGGCGGACGAAAACCGTGTTGAGCGGCTGGCCGGCACCGATCTTGGCGCGGATGAGGTGACGGCCGCGTGGCGTCTGGAAGCTGCCGGAGATTTCGCCGACCCCGGCCTTGGCGGTCGACACCGGGTATTCGCGCAACACAGCGCCATTCTCGTCGAGGATCTGCAGCGCCTGGCGGGCGACCGAAACCAGCAGCTTCATTGCGCTTTCCGGCGGCGACCGGCAAAGAAGGCAGACAGCAGACGGCTGCATTCGTCGGCGAGTACGCCGCCCTCGACCGTCGCATGGTGGTTCAGGCGCTCGACGCCGAACAGGTCGACGACGCTGCCATGGACGCCGGTCTTGGCATCGCGGGCGCCGTAGATGACCCGGCTGATCCGCGCATGCATGATCGCCCCGGCGCACATCGCGCAGGGCTCAAGCGTGACGTAGAGCGCGCAGCCGGGGAGACGGTAATTGCCGAGGTTGCGGGCAGCATCGCGCAGGGCGGCAATCTCGGCGTGGGCGGTCGGGTCATGCTCACCGATCGGCGAGTTGAAGCCGCGACCGACGATCTTTCCATCAAGGACGACGACCGCGCCGACCGGCACTTCGCCCAGACATTCGGCGGCCTGCGCCAGCGAAATCGCCTCGCGCATGAAATACTCGTCGCCAAGGCCGGGCGCCGGGAGGTCGAGCGGGATATCCAAAGTCATGATCAGCGATGTGGTACGGGATGACGCGAAGTATACCCGCTCAGCCGAGCCCGGCTGCCAGGTAGTCCATCAACACGCGAACCCGGTGCGGAATGTGGCGGTTGCCAGGGAGCAGCGCGTAGATACCGAGCTCCGGCTGCGGAAAATCCTCCAGCACGGTCTCGACGCGGCCGGCGGCAAGCACCGCCTCGACGATGAAATCCGGCTGCAGCGTGATGCCCATGCCCAGCGCCGCCGCCTCGACCAGAACGTCGCCGTTGTTGGCCTGGATGCGGCTGCGCACGGGAAATGCCTGTAATTGACCGTCGACCGTGAACTGCCATTGCTGCACGTTGCCGCCGGCCGCGTAGCCCAGGCATTCGTGGTGGATCAGCTCTGCCGGATGGCGCGGCCGACCGTGGCGGGCCAGATAGTCGGGTGCCGCCACCGCGTGCAGGCGGACGCTGCCGATGCGCCGAGCAACGTCGCCACCGGCGAGCTGGCGGGTGATGCGCAACGACAGGTCGATGCCCTCCTCGATCAGCTTTACCTGGCGGTCGCTGTAGTCCATGTCCAGCGTCACTTCCGGGTAGCGGCGGGCGAAATCGAGCAGTAACGGCGCCACCCGCTTGAGGCCGAAGCTGAGCGGCACACTGACGCGCAAGTGGCCGCGCGGCGCTTGATTCTCATCGGTGAGCTCGTTCTCGGCGGCTTCGACCAGGTTGAGGATGACCCGGCATTTCTCCAGGTAAGCCGCACCGGCGGCGGTCAGTGACAGGCGTCGCGTGCTGCGCGCCATCAGCTTGACGCCAAGGCGGCTCTCCAGCCCGGCGATCTGGCGCGTCACCACCGAGCGGGCGACGTCGAGCTGCTGGGCGACGGCGGAAAAACTGCCGAGTTCGGCGACCCGGACGAAGAGGCGCATCGCGTCGAGACGGTCCATTGTTGCAACTCCAGCAATAATTATTTCCACATTGTCGGCTATTTCGCGCGAACGATGGCGAATAAAGTACGTCCATCGCACAGGAGTCATGCCATGACCTTACCGCTTCCCACCCTCTTCGTACCGCACGGCGCGCCGACTTTCGCGCTCCAGCCGGGCGCCGCCGGCGCCGCGCTGGCCCGGCAGGCGGCAACGCTGCCGCTGCCGCGGGCGATCGTCGTCGTCAGCCCGCACTGGGACACCGCCGTCGCCACCGTCGGCAGCGCAAAACGGCTGGAAACGATCCATGATTTCTGGGGCTTTCCACGCGAACTGTACGCGCTGAATTACCCCGCCAGCGGCTGTCCGGAAGCTACCCGCGAAGTCGCCGCCGCACTGACGGCCGCTGGCCTGGCGGTCGACATCGACGACGGGCGAGGGCTCGATCACGGCGCCTGGGTGCCGCTGCGGCTGATGTTCCCGGACGCGCAGATTCCGGTCATCCCGCTGTCGCTACAGAGCCGGGGCGGACCGCAGCAGGCCTGGCAACTGGGCCGGGCGCTGGCGCCGCTGGTCGGGCGCGGCTTCCTGGTCGTCGCCTCGGGCAACATCACCCACAACCTGCGCGACTTCCAGCGCGCCTACGCCGCTGGTGGCCAGACGCCCGCTTACGTGCACGAATTCGCCGACTGGCTGGACGCGCATCTGGCTGCCGGCGACCGCGACGCCCTGCTCGACTATCGCCGGCTAGCCCCCGGCGCCGTTCAGGCGCAACCGACCGAAGAGCACCTGCTGCCGCTCTTCGTCGCCCTTGGCGCGGCCGGCGACGACGCGCAGGTCGAACGTTTCCACGCAGGCATCGACGACTACGTGCTGGCGATGGATGCCTACCAGTTTTTGCCCAAATCGAGAGCTTGACCATGAAAAACCACTACACCGCCACCGCCAAGTCCCTGCACTGGGTCTTGGCCGTCCTCATCATCGGCCTGCTCGCCCTCGGCTTCTACATGCAGGACCTGCCGCTGTCGCCGGAGAAGCTGAAGCTCTATTCCTGGCACAAGTGGGCCGGCGTCACCGCCTTCCTGCTCGTCCTCGTCCGCCTTGCCTGGCGCGCCGGCCACCGCCCGCCGCCGCTGCCGGCCGGCATGCCGAAGCCGCTGCAACTGGCGGCGCACGGCGGCCACCTGGCGCTCTACGGGCTGATGCTGGCGATGCCGCTATCCGGCTGGCTGATGAGTTCGGCCAAGGGCTTCCAGACCGTCTGGTTCGGCCTGCTGCCGATCCCCGACCTGCTAGCCAAGGACAAGGCGCTCGGCGATCTGCTGCAGAACGTGCATGCGACGCTCGCCGTGCTCTTCGTCCTGATCCTCGTCGGCCACGTCGCCGCCGCCCTCAAACACCACTTCATCGACCGCGACGACATCCTGAGCCGGATGCTGCCCGCCCGCCCCACCACGGAGAACTGACATGAAACACGCCATTACCACCCTCGCCCTGCTCGCCGCGCTGTCGCCGCTAAGTGCCGGTGCCGTCGAATACAACCAGGTGCTGCCGGCCAAGAGCAGCGTCGCCTTCACCTACCAGCAGATGGGCGTCGCGGTCGACGGCCAGTTCCGCAAGTTTTCCGGCCAGCTCTCCTTCGACCCGGCCAAGCCCACCGCCGCCCGCGTCAGCTTCGACGTCGAGCTGGCCAGCGTCGACACCGGTGCCCCGGAAGGTGATGCCGAAGTCGCCGGCAAGCCGTGGTTCAACACCGCCGCCTTCCCGGTCGCCCGCTTCGTTTCCAGCGGCGTCAAGGCGCTCGGCGGCAATCGCTACGAAGTGGCCGGCAAGCTGACGATCAAGGGTCGCACCCAGGATGTCGTCGTTCCCGCCACTTTCACCGCGCAGGGCGCCAGCGGCATCTTCGAAGGCGCCTTCACGCTGCGCCGCGCCGATTTCGCCATCGGCGAAGGTAGCTGGGCCAAGTTCGACATCGTCGCCAACGACGTCCGCCTCAAGTTCCGTATCGCCGCCAGCGGCAGGTAACCCCCAACCCCAAGGAGAAAACCCCATGAAAAAGCAACTCGCCAGCCTCGTTCTCGCCCTCGCCGCCGCCAGCCCGGCCCTCGCCGCGCCGGAAACCTACACGGTCGACGGCACCCACACCTTCCCGCGCTTCTCGTACAGCCACTTTGGCTACTCGACCCAGCTCTCGCGCTTCAACAGCACCAGCGGCAAGGTCGTCTATGACGCCGCCGCCAAGACCGGCACGGTCAACATCGTGATCGACGCCAAATCCGTCGATACCGGCTACGCCACTTTCAACGAGCACATCCAGGGCGAGGATTTCCTCGACACCGCCAAGTTCCCGACCGCCACCTTCAAGTTGACCAAAGTCGTTTTCGAAGGCGACAAGCCGGCCAAGATCGAAGGCCAGCTGACGATCAAGGGCGTCACCAAGCCGGTAACGCTGACCGTCACCGACTTCAAGGCGGCACCGCACCCGATGCTGAAGAAGAACGCCATCGGCGCCAACGCCTGGACGGTGATCAAGCGCTCCGAATTCAACGCCGGCAAGTACGCACCCTATGTCGGCGACGATGTTCGCATCGATATCGCGATCGAGGCGATCGCGCAGTAAGCCACTGATCAGAAAATGAAAACGGCGCCTTGCGGGGCGCCGTTTGCGTTAGCGGTGATCCGGGCTTGGTAGCGCGATTGACATGCGCACCGTGGCCTACTCCTGACCTAATCCTGAAACGCCCGGCTGACGGCCTCGACGATCTCCGCCCACACACCGGGCTGCGTCAACACTGGCATTTCCCTGGCAAGCACATTGCTGAGTTCGCCACGGTTCTGTTCAATCGAGCGCAGCACCCTGTCCGCCTGCGGGTCCGGCATCTCGACCACTTCCTTGAGCGCGGCGCGTGCCCGGGCATGGCTGCGCAGGTAACGTGACTCTGCGCGCATCTGTTCAGTCAGGGTTCGCCCGATGACGTTGGAGAGGAAAACCACATGAGGTCCCAGATCGGGATAACGCCACAGCGGTCTGGCCTGTTCGGCACCGTGGAAGGCGAAATTCGACACCACGCCATCCGGGTAGGTGGTCCGTACCGGCTCGAACACGACCTGCTCCCGAACGGCCTGTATCAAGGGCTTGGATACCTCATCCAGCACCCGGTCATAGCCGCGCCGCTCCCCGGCGTCGTCCGTGATGACGGCGGATACGGGCAGAATCACCGGCGCCGGAATCACGCCATCGCGGCGCAAGATGTCGTTGACCAGAAACCGATGCACACGACCATTGCCGTCGGCCAACGGGTGGATGTAGACGAAGCCGAAAGCCGCCACGGCGCTACGCATCGTGGGCGACTGTCCTTGCGTTCTTTCGAGGAATGTCTGCAGCCCGTCCAGCATCGCGGCGATCTCGTCAGCCGGAGGCGCCACGTAGTGCACGACCTCCTGATAGCGCACTGTCTCACCAACGAATACCGGGGACTGGCGCATCCCGAAATGGGAGATCGTTGTCCGTCTGCCCAGGATTTCCTGCTGCAACTCAGCCAATGCTACATCGCTGAACGGCAAATCTCCCTGACCGGTACGCCGCGCCATCACCTCCGCAAAACGCTGCACCCGCCCGGCCTGATCGCCTTCCCCTTCGATGGCGAAGCTGGCCTTGCTCTCTCGCAGCGTCATCCAGACTGCCGCCCGCAGCAGCAGGTCTTCGCCAAACTCAGCGGTCAGTTCCCCGAACAGGCGCGGCACGTCGAGACTGGCAGCCAGATTCACCGCGTCGGTCTTGACCACCATGGGGCAAAAACTCCGAGTCCCCGGCAGGTTGTCATTCACCCGCCAGCGCTGCACCTTGACGACCCGCTCGTGTGAGGCTGCCACCAGCTTGGCATCGTCAATGGCATCGACGTAATTTCCCCCCAGACGTTCCGGCACCGCCAGCGTCTCACCCGTCAGCCATTCGTACATGAAGGCAGCGCGGCGGGCATACTGGCCGGTCGGTTCCGCCATGACCCAAGCCTGAACGAAATCCGGACCGCTTCGCTCGAAGAGGCGAGCGAGGAATTCCAGATGAGGCACCTCGTGACGAAGGTGAAACTGCAGGTGTGCCGCTGGCTCCATCGCTGGCCGCATGGCCTCGGTATAGACCTCTGAACGAAAGCCGTTGTCGACCTGGGTCGCACGCCGCCCTCCGATCTGACTGATCACGGGCGGCTTGCCCAGCGGCATTACGCCGTAGGTCTGCGCCAGCCAGGCAGCGCCAATCAAATCAGCCGGTAATCCGCTCATGCGGCGTCTCCAGGGAATACTGTTTTCGTTTGCTCAAAAACGATTATGCAAATAATGGTTCGGTATTTATCGGGTTAAAACTGCGTGAAATCGATTGCAATAAATACACTTCGCTCAAAAACGATTATGCAATAGATCAACTGACTCTCCAATACTCTTCAAATACTGGCCCAAACATCGCTTCGGTTTTCCGGCTGAATGCGAATACGGTCAACAGTGCATAAAAGAAAACCCCCAGCATCTGCCGGGGGTTTCAGGGGTTTTCCGATGGCGACCGATAGTCGCCGGAAGCTTTGGGATCATTCCCACTCGATCGTCGCTGGCGGCTTGCCGGAGACGTCGTACACTACTCGGTTCAGCCCGCGCACTTCGTTGATGATCCTGTTGGAAACGCGCCCGAGCAGTTCGTACGGCAGATGCGCCCAGTGGGCGGTCATGAAGTCGCTGGTGACGACGGCGCGTAGCGCGACGACGTTCTCGTAGGTGCGGCCGTCGCCCATGACGCCGACGCTCTTGACCGGCAGGAAAACCGCGAAGGCCTGGCTGGTCAGGTCGTACCAGGTCTTGCCGATGTCGGCCTCGGTGCAGGCACCAGCCGCGACATCGCGTTCGGTGGCAACGGTGGCGCGCAGTTCGTCGATGAAGATCGCATCGGCGCGTTGCAGCAGGTGCGCGGCCTTCAACGTCACTTCGCCGAGGATGCGCACGCCCAGGCCCGGGCCCGGGAACGGGTGGCGATAGACCATCTCGCGCGGCAGGCCAAGCGCCACGCCGAGTTCGCGGACCTCGTCCTTGAACAGCTCGCGCAGCGGCTCGAGCAGTTTCAGATGCATGTCTTCCGGCAGGCCACCGACGTTGTGGTGGCTCTTGATGGTGTGGGCGCCCTTCTTGCCCTTGCCGGCCGATTCGATCACGTCCGGGTAGATCGTGCCCTGGGCCAGCCACTTGGCCGACACCAGCTTCTTCGATTCGGCCTGGAAGACCTCGACGAATTCCTTGCCGATGATCTTGCGCTTCTGTTCCGGGTCGGAGACGCCGGCCAGCTTGCCCATGAAGTCATCGACCGCATCGACGCGGATGACCTTGACGCCGAGATTGCGCGCGAACATGTCCATGACCATGTCGCCTTCGTTCAGGCGCAAGAGGCCATGATCGACGAAGACGCAGGTGAGCTGGTCGCCGATCGCGCGGTGGATGAGCGCCGCCGCCACCGAGGAATCGACGCCGCCGGACAAGCCAAGGATGACGTCATCGCTGCCGACCTGGGCGCGGATCGCTTCGACGGCTTCGGCAATGTAGTCGCCCATCACCCAGTCGGTACCGCAACCGCAGATGCCATGCACGAAGCGTTCGAGGATGCCCCTGCCCTGCAGCGTGTGAGTGACTTCCGGGTGGAACTGGACGGCGTAGAAACCGCGGCTTTCGTCGGCCATCGCCGCAATCGGGCAGGACGGCGTCGACGCCATGGTCTTGAAGCCGGGCGGCAGTTCCATCACCGAATCACCGTGGCTCATCCACACCTTGAGCATGCCGTGGCCTTCGGCCGTGGTGAAATCGGCGATGTCCTTCAACAGCGCCGTATGGCCGTGCGCCCGCACTTCCGAGTAGCCGAATTCGCGCGCCTTGCCGGCGGCTTCGGCAGTCATCACCTGGCCGCCCAGTTGCTGCGCCATGGTCTGCATGCCGTAGCAGATGCCGAGCACCGGAATGCCCAGTTCGAAAACGATCTTCGGCGCGCGCGGCGTATCGCCCTCGGTGACCGAATTCGGGCCGCCCGACAAGATGATGCCTTTGGCGCCGTAGTTGCGGATGAAGTCATCCGAGACGTCGTAGGGATGGATCTCGCAGAAGACCTTGGCTTCGCGCACGCGGCGGGCGATCAGCTGGGTGACCTGGGAACCGAAATCGAGGATGAGGATTTTCTGGTGGGACATGTTCACAACCTTGAATGAAAAAGGCGGCTGAATTAGCCGCCCTTCTGGACACTGGAACGATCAGTCGAGGTGATAGTTCGGCGCTTCCTTGGTGATCTGCACGTCGTGCACATGCGACTCGCGGATGCCGGCCGAGGTGATCTCGACGAAACAGGCCTTCTCGTGCATATCGGCAATGCTCGGCGTACCCAGATAGCCCATCGACGAGCGCAGGCCACCCATCAGCTGGTGGATCACGGCGAGCACCGAACCCTTGTACGGGACGCGACCTTCGATACCTTCCGGCACGAACTTGTCGACGTTGCCGGTGTTCTCCTGGAAGTAACGATCCGAGGAGCCGGCCTGCATCGCGCCGAGCGAACCCATGCCGCGGTAGGACTTGTACGAGCGGCCCTGGAACAGCTCGACCTCGCCCGGGGCTTCCTCGGTGCCGGCGAACAGGCCACCGAGCATGACCGTGTCGGCACCGGCGGCAATCGCCTTGGCGATGTCGCCGGAGTAGCGGATGCCGCCGTCGGCGATCATCGGCACACCGCTGCCCTTGAGCGCTTCGGAAACGTTCTGGATGGCGGTGATCTGCGGCACGCCGACACCGGCAACAATGCGCGTGGTGCAGATCGAGCCGGGGCCGATGCCGACCTTGACGCCGTCGGCGCCGGCATCGACCAGCGCCAGCGCGGCGTCGGCGGTGGCGATGTTGCCGCCGATGACCTGAATCTGCGGGTAGTTCTTCTTGACCCACTTGACGCGGTCGAGCACACCCTGCGAATGACCGTGCGCGGTATCGACGACGACGACATCGACGCCGGCCTCGGCCAGCAGTTCGACGCGTTCCTCGGTCCCGGCACCGACACCGACCGCCGCACCGGCGCGCAGGCGGCCGCTGGCGTCCTTGTTGGCGAGCGGGTGCTCGGTGGACTTGAGGATGTCCTTGACGGTGATCAGGCCGCGCAGTTCGAACGCGTCATTGACCACCAGCACGCGCTCCAGGCGATGCGTGCGGATCAGCTCCTTGGCTTCCTCGACGCTGGCGTCCTCGCCAACGGTGACCAGGCGCTTGCGCGGCGTCATGATCGACTTCACCGGCTGGTCGAGATTGGTCTCGAAGCGCAGGTCGCGATTGGTGACGATACCGACCACCTTGCCCGACTTGTCGATCACCGGCAGGCCGGAAATGCGGTGCTGACGGGTGATCTCGATGACGTCGCGGACCGTCATGTTCGGCGTGACAGTAAACGGGTCGCGCAGGATACCCGACTCGAAACGCTTGACCTTGGCCACTTCGGCGGCTTGGGCGCGGGACGAGAGATTCTTGTGGATGATGCCGATACCGCCTTCCTGGGCCATGGCGATGGCCAGGCGACCTTCCGTCACGGTATCCATGGCGGCGGAAAGCAGCGGCAGATTCAGGGTGATGTCGCGGGTCAGGCGGGTGGACAGACTGACGTCACGGGGAAGAACTTGAGAATGGGCGGGGACGAGCAGGACGTCGTCGAAAGTGAGGGCTTTTTGCAGAAGTCGCATGGCCTTTGATCCAAGGTCACAAAATCGTATTATACAGAAATCCGAGCCACGCCTTCACGAGCCAATCATGAACAAAGCCCTGTTTGCCGCACTGTTGGTTGCCCCCATCCTGATGTCGAGCGTTGCCCATGGGCAAACCTATCAATGGAAAGACAGCACCGGCAAGACCGTGATTTCCGACACACCGCCGCCGGGCTCGACAAAAAACAGCCGCTCCATTGGCACCAAGCAACCCAATGTGGTTACCGGCACCGGTGACGCAACCCCAGCGCAAAATCAGACGCCCCAAGGCGCCAAGAACGATGCGCCGCAAACCATCGCCGAGAAGGAGCTGGAATTCCGCAAACGCCAGCAGGAAGCCAAGGAAAAGGCCGAAAAGGACGAAAAGGAAGCAACCGCGACACGCGAAAAACGGGACACCTGCGAACGCGCCCGCAACAATTACCGGATGTTGCAATCCAACCGGCAAATTTCCCAAGCGGACAGCAAGGGAAACCTGCAGACCATGGATGATGCAAAGCGTAGCCAGGAACTCGAGCGGACCCGCCGCATCATGCAGGAAGCCTGCAAGTAAGGCGCGTCACGCTCAGCGCGATCAGGCGTCGGTATCCCCGGCGCCTTTTTTCATGACTTTGCCTTCGGCGGCGCGCTGCTTGCGG
The DNA here is from genome assembly GCF_055901855.1 of Azonexus sp. MM2026_4. NCBI lineage: Bacteria > Pseudomonadati > Pseudomonadota > Betaproteobacteria > Rhodocyclales > Azonexaceae > Azonexus > Azonexus sp. MM2026_4. The sequence goes on from NZ_CM148380.1 coordinate 836,134, forward strand.
ACTTCCTTCGGGTCAGCGAGCAGCGGCCGGTAGATCTCCACGCGATCGAAATCGCGGATTGCAGCGTCGAGCTTGGCAAGCTTATTCCAGATGCCGAACTTGTTTTTCTGAAGATCGATTTCCGGGTATTTCGCCAGCAGCCCGGAAGCCTCGACGGCCTGCTGCAAGGTGGAACCCGGTGCCAGACGCAGGCGGACCACCTCCTGGCGTGTCGGCAAGGGATAGCAGACCTCGACGTTGATCATTTCATCGGCCATGACCGGCTCCATAGACCTGTGCGGCGCGGCGCACGAAGGCATCGACAAAGGTGTTGGCAATATGGCTGAACACGGGACCGATCACCTTTTCGAACAGCTTGCTGGAGAACTCATAGTGCAAGCGGAACTCGATCTTGCAGGCGTTCTCCGCGAGCGGACGAAAATGCCAGGCCCCTTCGAGGCGACGGAACGGGCCATCAACCAGACGAATTTTCATCAAGGTCGGGATTTCCTTGTCGTTCTCGGTGGTGAAGCTCGACTTCACGGCGTGATAATTGATGTGCAGGGTAGCGATCGTCTTCCGCTCGTCCCGCTGCTTCAGCTCGGTACGGCTGCACCACGGCAGGAAAGCGGGATAGTCCTCGCAACGATCGACCAGTTCGAACATCTGCAGCGCCGAGTATTCGATCAAGACAGTTTTTTCGACCAAGGCCATGCTGCAGCGGTATTCCTGTAATCCTGTAGAATCGCGGATTTTAAAGGAACGCGCGGCGGCATGAGCATCACGGTCAATAAAAAAGCCTTTCACGACTACTTCGTCGAAGAGAAGTACGAGGCCGGCATCGTGCTCGAAGGCTGGGAGGTCAAGGCGATCCGCGCCGCCCGGATGAACATCAAGGAATCCTACGTGATCATCCGCCATGGCGAATTGTTCCTGATCGGCATGCACATCACGCCGCTATCGACCGCCTCCACGCACAACCGGCACGACCCGGTGCGCACCCGCAAACTGCTCCTGCACGCCCGCGAGATCGGCAAGCTGATCGGCAAGGTCGAGCGCGCCGGCTACGCCCTGGTCCCCCTCGACCTGCACTTCGTCCGCGGCCGCATCAAACTTGAAATCGGTCTCGCCAAGGGCAAAAAGCAACATGACAAACGTGCCGACCAGCAAGAGAAGGAAGGCAAACGAGAGGCCCAACGCGCAATGAAGGAAAAGCTGCGCTGAGCGCAATGAGCATGGACACCCTGCTCTACTGGGTGGGCATGGCAGCGGTCGCCGTCAATGCCCTGACCGGCGTGCTCGATTCGGCGCGCAAGCGGATGGACCTGATCGGCGCCCTGCTGGTTGCCGTCGCCACCGCACTGGGCGGCGGTACCGTACGCGATCTCCTGCTCGACCGCAACGTCTTCTGGGTGGTCGATCAAACCTACCTGGTGGCCGCTCTGGGCACCGCCATCCTCGCCTTCATCGTCGTCCGCCACCGCCACCTGCCGGCCAACCTGTTCCTGATTCCGGACGCCATCGGCCTCGCGCTGTTCACCATCGTCGGCACCCAGGTTGCGCTGCAATGGCATACCCCATGGCTGGCGGCCAGCCTGATGGGCGTCATCACCGGCGTTGTCGGCGGCGTACTGCGCGATATCCTGTGCAACGATGTCCCCAGCGTCTTCCTCAAGGGCGAACTGTATGCGACAGCGGCCTGGCTTGGCGCCTTGTCGCTGATTGCCTTGCAAACCCTGGGAATGACACCGGTCGCCGCAGCCTGGGTAGCGATGGGCGTCGTCCTGCTGCTGCGCCTGCTGGCCCTGCGTTTCAAATTGACGCTACCGGCTTTCGGCTAGAAATCGACATGTCGCGCAAACCCGGCAACACAAAAGCATTGCTTTCGCCTATGCTGTTCATGAAATGAAAAGCGTCCGTATCCTACTTGCCGATGATCAATTGCTGGTTCGCGCCGGTATCCGGGCCTTGCTCGAAAGCCTTCCCGGCTATACCGTCGTAGCTGAATGCGCCAGCGGCGCCGAGGTGCCGGCGGCGATTGCAGCCGGACAACCGGATGTCCTGCTGCTCGACATCGCCATGCCCGGCCCCTCGGGTATCGAGGTAGCTAAAATGCTGCGCAGCTACGACGGCGAGTTGCGCATCCTCGTCTTGTCGAGCATCGAACGACGGGAAATCGTCGAACAGGCGCTGGACGCCGGCGTCAATGGTTACCTGCTCAAGGATTTCCTGCTCGACGAACTGCAGTTGGCGTTGGCGACGGTGCTCGCCGGCCGCTCCTTCCTGTCACCCAAGATCCGCGATCTGATCAAGCCCGCCGGCAGCAATGATGGCGACCGCGGCGAGCGGCTGACCACGCGCCAGATCGAAATCCTGCGTCTGGTTGCCGGCGGCAGCACGACCAAGGAAATCGCCCGGCAACTCGAAATCAGCCCAAAGACCGTGGAATTTCACCGGGCCCGTTTGATGCAGCGCATCGGCGTCCGCGACGTGACCGGCCTGACCCGCTTTGCTGTCCAGAACGGCCTGGTTTACTGAAAATCAGGGCCGCCTGCCCTGCGCTTCCAGATAATTCAGCAGTTCGGCATGGACCAGAGCCATGGAATCCCGCAAGCGGGTACTGCGTGCCAGCCAGTCGACCTGCACGCCATCACGGCGATGGCAATAGAGCATGTATTCCAGCTCGCGCGCCAACGCTACCGTCTGATGAGCGGAAAACAGAACGCAACTGCTGCGGATGTCATGCGCGGCATCCTGCATCGCCAGGATATCGTGATCGGTGGCAGCTCGCTCCAGGCGGGCAACCAATTGAGGATAATTTTCCAGAAAAATGCGGATAAGCCGTTCCGCTGCAGCTCGATTGCGTCCCAGATTCACCAAGAGGTAATCCAGGTTGCACGCCTGCCCGTCTTTGTTCTCGTCGATTGCATCCGACATGGACGAACACCTTCTTGTTCTTCGTGTTGTTCGTCATAGCTTAGAAACAAAGGGGGGATCGGGGAACCGGGTATTACCCTAGGGGATCAGGCGCCTGGCGAACAGCAGGTCTTCCCAGGCCTTCGCCTTGTCGAGCTGACTGCGCAACAGGTATGCCGGATGATAAGTCACGGCGACCGGGATGCCGGCGTATTCGAAACGCTTGCCGCGCATTCCCGCCAAGGCGCCGTCGTTGCCCAGTATGGTATGAGCGGCTGCCTTGCCGAGCAGAACGATGACCCTGGGTTTGAGCAGCGCAATCTGCCGTTCCAGCCAGGGACGACAGGCCGCCATCTCGGCCGCTTCCGGGGTTCGGTTGTTGGGCGGCCGGCATTTGACGGCGTTGGCGATGTACACCTTGGTACCGCGCGTCATCCCCAGCGCATCCAGCATTGCGTCGAGCAGTCTGCCGGCCTGGCCGACGAAAGGTTCGCCGCGCGCATCTTCCTCGGCCCCCGGACCTTCGCCGATGAACAGCCAGTCGGGGTTGTGGTCGCCAATTCCCGGCACGACCTGGCGGCGTTGCTTGCAGAGCTCGCAGGCCCGGCAATCGCGGATTCCCGCCAGCAAGGCTGGCCAGTCGAACTCAGCCACGCCACTTGCCGGCTCCGTCTGCGCCGGATTTTCCGAAGACGGGCCAGCCGCCGGCGCCGGCGTTTCGATTGCCAGCGGCTCGGCGGCGGCAGAAAGTGGTTCGCGCAAGGTCCAGAGTGGCGAAATCCCCATTTCAACCAGCATTTGTTCACGGCTCAGTGGCATGCCGGCAACTCCCTTTCGAAAACCAGCGCATCCTCGCGGCCCTGGCGAGCCGGATAGTAATCCTTGCGCCGGCCGATCTCGTGAAAACCGAAATGCCGATACAACGAGACAGCTCGCGCATTGCCGGGACGAACCTCGAGAAACATCCGGAGCGCTCCGTTCTGTGCGGCATTCGTCATTGCCTGCCGCAACAGGCGCGCACCAAAGCCCCGCCCCTGATGCTGCGGCGCAATGCCGATGTTGAGAAGATGCGCTTCGTCGAGCACCTGCATGACCACCGAAAAACCGATCACCTCGCCACCGATGCTGGCGATCCAGGCACTGTAGCCGGCATGCAACGAATCGGCGAAGTTGCCCCGGGTCCAGGGAAACTCCTGCAGGGTGGCCTCCACCGCGCTCACCGCGTCGAGGTCAGCAACGCCCATGGGGAAAAAATCCAGGGCAAGCGCTGTCAGGCCGGTCAAGCCCGCCCCCCCTCGCGCAAACGTTCGGCAACCGTTTTCGCGACTTTGTCGCGGATGTACAGCGGCACGGCCAGTGCCGGATCGACCCCGGCGCCGGCCTGCAGGCGCGCTGCCGCCAGCCGGGCAACCCAGGCGGCTTGCGGCAGTACGTCTGCCTGCAGCGAAAAACCGGCGGAGATCAATCGTTCGGCCAGTACGGGATAGGCCGCCAGGGCATTGCCGCAAGCCAGCCAGCCGGCCCCGGCCTCCTGCCAGGTCAGTTCGGCGGGCGGGACGACGCGAATCTCGTCGATCAGGACAGGCGAAGCATCAGCATTCCGGTAGGCGGCCGCATAAACCTCGCCCATGCGTGCATCGAGCAAGCTCAGCACCTGACTGCCGCCGCTGGCTGCCGCCATGCATTCCAGGCTGGTCACCGGCAGTAGCGGCAGATCGGCCGCCAGCGCCAGCCCCTGGGCGGCGCCGCAGGCAACGCGCAAACCGGTGAAAGCCCCAGGGCCGACGCCGAAGGCGATGCCGTCGAGCGCATTGACCGTCGTTCCGGCCCGGGCGAGTAATTCGCGCACCAGCGGCAACAGGGTTTCGGAGTGCGAGCGCCCGTCCGGGCAAGCGCTTTCGAGCACGACGCCATCGCGCCACAGCGCACAGCCACCGTGCTCGGTCGAAGTTTCAAGGGCCAGGATCTGCATGGGCCGACATTCTACCGGAGGCAGCCGGCGTTCAGTCGCGGCGATGTCTCCGCTCGTAGCGCCAGTCCCGGTCCTGCCTTTCATGCTGCTGGCGCATCTCGTCGCGCAAGCGCTGCCGCTCTTCCCGCGGCCACTCCTGCCAGCGCTGCCCGGGATCGTCGCGCTGCTGCCGACGGTCGTAAGCATCCTGGCGCCAGTTCTCGCGCATCTGCCGACGCAATTCCCGGCGGTCGTCGGAGGGAAAATCATAACGATGGTCGCCGGCAGCCGCTGGCCCTGCCGGCAACAGCAGCATGGCGAGAAGCGGAACGATCAGGCGGATTTTCATCTTGCGCAGCATTTTATAGTGTTTTCCAGACGCAACCATTGTCCGACTTGGGCCGCCCGAAGGATCGATCGAGTTGTAATCGAATGTTTCCCGCGCCCGACCGGGATATCCTTTGTTACCATTTCCCGCATTGCCAGCCGGCGCACCCCTTATCCTTGCCGCATGAACGAAAACAACCAGCACATTCTCGTCGTCGATGACGACGCCCGCCTGCGTGACCTGCTGACCCGCTACCTCGGCGAACAGGGCTTCGTCGTCAAGGCGGTCGGCGATGCCCAGCAGATGGAAAAGACGCGCAGCCGCGAGCATTACCACCTGATCGTCCTCGACCTCATGCTGCCCGGCGAGGACGGCCTGTCGATCTGCCGCCGGCTGCGCGGCCAGGGCGACCGGACGCCGATCATCATGCTCACCGCCAAGGGCGACGAAGTCGATCGTATCGTCGGTCTGGAAATGGGCGCCGACGACTACCTGCCCAAGCCTTTCAACCCGCGCGAACTGCTCGCCCGCATCCACGCCGTGATGCGCCGCCAGGGCAACGTGCCGCCGGGGGCGCCGGAAGAAGCGCCGGAAGCCGTCCGCTTCGGCAACATCGAAGTCGATTTCTCGGCCCGCACGCTGAAACGCGGCGACGAAATCCTGTCGCTGACCACCGGCGAATTCGCCGTCCTCAAGGTGCTGCTGCAGCATCCGCGGCAGCCGCTGTCGCGCGACAAATTGATGACCCTGGCCCGTGGCCGCGAACAGGGACCGTTCGACCGCGCCATCGACGTCCAGGTGTCGCGCCTGCGCAAGCTGATCGAGAACGATCCTTCGCAACCGCGTTACCTGCAGACGGTCTGGGGCTTCGGCTACGTCTTCATGCCGGACGGCGCCGCCCGGGAAAGCTGATGCCGCGCTCGCTGCTGGCGCGCACCTTCTTCCTGCTCGCCTTGCTGGTGCTATCGAGCACCGCCGGCTGGCTGGCGCTGTTCAGCCACATCGACGTCGAACCGCGGGCCCGCGAATCGGCGGCGATGGCGACCTCGGCGGTCAACCTGATCCGCGCCTCGATCTTCGCCGCCGCGCCGGACAAACGTCCGCGCCTGTTCGCCGAATTCGCCTCGACCGAAGGCATCCGCCTGCTCCCCGCCGAGGACCAGGATCAACTGGTGCCGATGCCGGAATCGCGCTTCCACGAGTTGATGCGGGAAACGATCGTCGCCCGCCTCGGCCCGACGACGCGGATCGCCGCCGAGGTCAATGGCGAACCCGGTTTCTGGGTCAGCTTCCGTCTTGACCCGAAGGACGAGGACGAATTCTGGCTGGTCCTGCCGCGCGAGCGGGTGACGCGCGATTTCGCGGCACGCTGGCTGAGTTGGGCGGCGCTGGCGGTGGGTCTGGCGCTGGTCGTCGCCTGGCTGATCGCGTCGCGCCTGAGCCGGCCGCTGAAGGCGCTGGCGCGTTCGGCGCAGGCGGTCGGCCGCGGTCAGACACCGACGCCGGTGGCCGAAGACGGTGCCGAGGAAATGCGCGCGCTGGCCGCCGCCTTCAACACCATGGCCAGCGACCTCGCACGCCACGACAAGGATCGCTCGGAAGTGCTCGCCGGCATCTCGCACGACCTGCGCACGCCGCTCACCCGCCTGCGCCTGGAAGCGGAGTTGAGCGTCAGCGACGAAGCGGCGCGCCAGGGCATCGTCGCCGACATCGAGCAGATGGAATCGGTGATCTCGCAGTTCATGGATTACGCCCGCGCCGAATCGGGCGAGGCGCCGGAAGTCGCCGACCTCGCCGCGCTGCTGGCGGCGATCGGCGAACGTCAGGCGGCCATTGGCCGGCCGCTGGACGTCGACCTCGACGGCGTGAGCAGCGCCGAAATTCGCCCCAAGGCGGTCAGCCGGGCGGTGATCAACCTGATCGACAATGCCTGGAAATACGGCGGCGGCGCGGTCAGCCTGAGCGCCAGCGAGGTCGGCGACGAAATCCGCATCGAAGTCACCGACCGTGGCCCGGGCATCCCGGAAAGCGAACTGGAGCGCCTGAAGCGCCCCTTCACCCGGCTCGAAGTGGCACGCACCGACGTCACCGGCACCGGCCTCGGTCTCGCCATCGTCGAGCGCATCGCCCGCCTGCACGGCGGGCGGCTGGAACTGCTGGCCAACCCGGGCGGCGGCCTGCTCGCCCGGCTGGTTCTCAAGTCAGGCTAGGGCCGGATAGTCGGTGTACCCCGCCGCGCCCGGCGAATAGAAAGTCGCCGGGTTGGCGCTGGCGAGCGCCGCGCCGCTGCGCAGACGGGCTGGCAGGTCCGGGTTGGCGATGAAGGGCACGCCGAAAGCCACCGCATCGAGCTGGCCGGCGGCGATCGCTGCCGCCGCCTCGGCACCGCTGTAGCCCATGTTGCCGATCAACACGCCACGGTACGCCGCGCGCGCCGGCGTCATCACGTCGCCCTGCTGCTGGCCGAGAAAATCGGCGCGCATCAGGTGCAGGTAGGCCAGGCCAAAATCGTTGAGGCGCCCGGCCAGCCAGGCGGTCAGCCCGGCCGGATCGCTGTCGATCATGCTGTTGTAGCTGTTGAGCGGCGAGATGCGGACACCGACCCGGTCGCTGCCCCACACCGCGCAGGTCGCTTCGAGCACTTCCAGCAGCAATCGGGCGCGGTTGGCCAGCGGACCGCCGTAGGGACCGCTGCGCCGGTTGGCGCCGTCGCGCAGGAATTCGTCGAGCAGGTAGCCGTTGGCGCCATGCACCTCGACCCCGTCGAAACCGGCGCGCAGCGCGTTTTCCGCAGCCCGGCGGAAGGCGTCGACGATGCCAGGCAGTTCATCGTCGCGCAGTTCGCGCGGTACGGCATAAGGCTTCTTGCCTTCCGGGGTGTGGACCTCGTCATTGGTGATGGCGAGCGGACTCGGCGCCACCGGCAACGCGCCGCCGTTGAGCAGCGGGTGGCAGGCGCGACCGCCGTGCCAGAGTTGCAGGAAGATGCGGCCACCCGCCGCGTGCACGGCGTCGGTCACCCGTTTCCAGCCGTCGACCTGCGCCGCGTCGTAAATCCCCGGTTCGCTCTGGAAGGCGCTGTTGCCGGCCATGACCATCGTCGCCTCGGCGATCAGCAGGCCGGCGCCGGCGCGCTGCGCGTAGTGCTCGGCGATCAGGGCGCCTGGAACGTGCCCGGGCTCGGCGCGACAACGCGTCAGCGGCGCCATGAAAACGCGGTTGGGCACGGTCAGGGCACCGAGCTTGAGCGGTTCGAACAGGGCATTCATGCGGGGTTCTCCGGAAAAGGGTAGGACTGGACGACACGATAACGCGACCCGCTCGCCGAGCGCTGCGAGCGGACCAGGGCGAAGCCTTGACAGCGCCAGGCCGCCGGCGGTTCCAGCAGGCTGGCCGCCGGTGCCCGCGTGCCCTTGCGCAGCAAGGTGAGATGCGGGAAGAACCCGGTTTCTCCCCGGTTGACCGCAAACCCCGCCGCCATCAGCCGCGCGCGCAGGATCGCCGCCAGTTCGCCCAGCGCTGCCGGCGGCGCGTTGCAGCCGGCCCAGACGATGCGGTTGTGCGGCCAGTAGCCAAGGCGGTCCAGCGTCAGATCGAACGGCGGCAGCGCCAACCCCTGCGCGGCGGCGGCAAGATCGGGCAGGCGGGATGCGTCAATGTCGCCGACGAAGGCCAGCGTCAGATGAACGGTGTCGGCGCGTGTCGGCCTGCCGCCGCAAGTCGGTGCCAGTTGCCCGGCCAGCCCGGCGAGGTCGTCGGCCAGCGCGGCCGGCGGCCAGAGGGCGAAGAAAACGCGGGCGGTTTCAGTCGCCACGGACGACGAGGACGATCGCCTGCGCCTCGATCGCTTCCTCGCGGCCGAGGTAGCCGAGTTTCTCGTTGGTCTTGCCCTTGAGGTTGACGCAATCGACGCCGATGCCAAGATCGGCGGCGATGTTGGCGACCATGGCCGGTGCGTGCGGTGCCAGCTTCGGCTTCTGGGCGATCAACGTCGCGTCCACGTTCACCGTCCGCCAGCCTTTTTCGGCGAGCAGCGCGACGGCGGCGCGCAGCAGGACGCGGCTGTCGGCGCCGGCGTAGCGGGGGTCGGTATCGGGAAAATGGCGGCCGATGTCGCCGAGCGCGACGGCGCCGAGCAGCGCGTCGGTGATCGCATGGAGCAGCGCATCGGCGTCGGAATGACCGAGCAGCCCGGTCGGATGATCGATCTCGACGCCGCCGAGGATCAGCTTGCGCCCCTCGACCAACTTGTGCACGTCGTAGCCCTGCCCGACCCGGATGTTCATTTGCGTCCTCTCAGGATCATCGCGGCCAGCGCCAGGTCGGCCGGAAAAGTGACTTTCAGGTTGGTCGAATCGCCGCGCACCAGTTTCGGCTTCAACCCCAGCGCCTCGATGGCGCCGGCTTCGTCGGTGACCGCGTTGTGCTTTGCCAGGGCCTCGACCAGTCGACCGTAGCGGAACATCTGTGGCGTCTGCGCCTGCCACAGGCCGTCGCGCGGCTCGGTGGCGGCGACGCGCTGGCCGGCGTCGGCGCGTTTCAGCGTATCGGCGACCGGCACGGCGAGGAGACCGCCGACCGGATCGTCGGCCAGCTCGTCGCACAACGCGTCGAGCATCGACCGGCTGAGGCAGGGACGCGCCGCATCATGGACCAGGATCCAGTCGTCGTCGGCTACCGTCGCCGCCGCCTGCAGGCCATTGCCGACGCTTTCGGCGCGCGTGGCACCGCCGCAACGCACGGTTTCCAGCTTGGCGCCGAGCGCCGACCAGTCGTAACGTGGCCACCACGGGTCATCCGGCGCCAGCACCACCCAGACGCGTTCGATCGCTGGATGGGCGGTCAACGCCGCCAAAGTGTGGAAAATCAGCGGCCGACCGAGCAGGTCGAGGTACTGTTTCGGCTTCTCGGCGCCGAAGCGCGCGCCGCTGCCGGCAGCGGGAACGATTGCGTAATGTCTGGGCATGGCTTAATTTTAGCGAAGAACACGCAAAAGAGAGGATGGGCATGAGTTTCGTCGCTCCCGAACTGGCCGCACCGGTCGAAGCATTCGCCACCGCGCTCGGCATCGGCCTGCTGATCGGCATGGAACGGGAGCGGCGGCCGGACTCCGCCGCCGGCCTGCGCACCTTCTCACTGGTCGCCATGCTCGGCTGCCTGTTCGCCATGCTCGGCGAGAAAAGCGGCAATCCCTGGCTACTGGCGGTCGGCCTGGTAGTGCTGGCGATATCGATGGTCGCTTCCAATTTTTCCACGCAGCAGGAAGAGCAGTATCGCGGCTTCACCTCGGAAGCGGCGATCATCGTCACCTACGGCCTGGGCGCCGCGGTCTGGCTGGATTACGCGACGCTGGCGGTGATGCTGGCGATCACGACGACGGTGCTGCTCTACTTCAAGGCCGAGCTGAAACAGTTCAGCGAACGAACGACGCCGAAGGATCTCAATTCCATCCTGCAGTTCGCCGTGCTCTCGCTGGTCATCCTGCCCATCCTGCCGAACGCCAGCTTCGGCCCTTACGCGGCGATCAACCCGCGCCAGGTCTGGTGGATGGTGGTGCTGATTTCCGGCCTGGCGCTCGCCGGCTACCTCGCCCTGCGCATCATCGGCGCCCGCCACGGCGCCGCCGTGCTCGGCATCTTCGGCGGCCTGGCGTCGTCAACCGCGACGACCATGATGTTCTCCCGGCACGCCGCCGAACACGGCCACCTGGTACGCATGTCGGCGATCGTTATCCTGATCGCCAACGTCATGGTCATGATCCGCCTCGGCATCATCGCCAGCATCGTCGCCCCCGGGCTGATCGGGCCGATTGCCGTCATTTTTGCGTGCGGCATCGTGCCCGGCGTGATCATGTCGCTGTACGGCTGGAAGATCCTCAGCGAAGCCGGCGAACTGCCGATGCCGGAAGTGAAGAACCCGACCGAACTGAAGACCGCCGTTTCCTTCGGCCTGCTCTACGCCGTCGTCCTGCTCGCCGCCGCCTGGCTGCAGGACATCGCCGGCAACAGCGGTCTCTACATCGTCGCCCTGGTCTCCGGCCTGACCGACGCCGACGCCAGCGTGCTGTCCACGCTGCGCATGTTCAACCTCGAACGCGTGCTTGCCGCCGACGCGGTGATCGCCGTGACGCTGGCGCTGATCGCCAACCTGGTGTTCAAGATCGGCCTGGTGATCAGCATCGGCGGCCGGACGCTGGCCCGCCACGCGCTGCCCGGCCTGCTGGCGATCGGCGCCGGCATGGGCGTCGGCCTGCTGCTGGTGTGAAGGAGGAATGATGAACGCGATCCGCCCGCCGGCCGTCGCCGGCATGTTCTACCCGGCCTCGGCGGCCAGCCTGCAGGCCGATGTCGACCGCCTGCTCGCCGCCGCGCCGGGATCGACGATGGCGCAGCCCAAGGCGCTGATCGTGCCGCACGCCGGCTACGTCTATTCCGGGCCGACCGCCGCCCGCGCCTACGCGGCGCTGGCGCCGTGGCGGGCGACGATCCGCCGCGTCGTGCTGCTCGGGCCGACCCACCGCGTCGCCGTCCATGGGTTGGCGCTGCCGGCCAGCGAAGCCTTCGCCACGCCGCTCGGCGAAGTGCGCATCGATGTCGCCGCCCGCGCCGCGCTCGCCGGTCTGCCGCAGGTCGTCGTCAGCGATGCGGCGCACGCCCGGGAACACTCGCTGGAGGTTCATCTGCCCTTCCTGCAGCGCGCCCTCGACGACTTCAGCCTGCTGCCGCTGGCGGTCGGCCAAGCGTCGCCAGAGGCCGTCGCCGAAGTGCTCGAACGGCTGTGGGGCGGGCCGGAGACGCTGCTCGTCATCAGCTCCGACTTGTCGCATTTCCTGCCCTACGCCACGGCGCAACAGGTCGACGGCGAGACCTGCCGCCACATCCTCGATCTGGCGACGGACATCGACCCGCACCAGGCCTGTGGTGCCTTCCCGGTCAACGGTCTGCTGCTCGCCGCGCAACGCCACGGCCTGCGACCGACCCTGCTCGACCTGTGCAACTCCGGCGACACCGCCGGCGACCGCCAGCGTGTCGTCGGTTACGCCGCCTTCGCCTTCCACGAGGCCGATCATGGATGAACTCGGCAACGCCCTGTTGCGCCACGCCCGCGCCGCCATCGCCGAAGCGCTTGGCGAACCGGCACCCGCCGCACCAGACCTGGCAGCGCTGCACGAACCCGGCGCCACCTTCGTCACCCTGACCCAGGGCGGCGAACTGCGCGGCTGCATCGGCAGCCTCGAAGCACACCGGCCATTGCTCGACGACGTGCGCGCCAACGCCCGCGCCGCCGCCCTGCGCGATCCGCGCTTCCCGCCGCTGGTAGCGAGCGAACTGGCGCGTACCCGCGTCGAGGTCTCGCTGCTGACACCGGCCGAGCCGCTGCCGGTCGCCTCCGAAGCCGACGCCTGCCGCCAGTTGCACCCCGGCGTCGACGGCGTCATCCTCACCGCCGGCAGCCGGCGCGCCACCTTCCTGCCGCAGGTCTGGGAACAACTGCCCGAGCCGGCCGACTTCCTCGCCCGCCTGCGCCAGAAGGCCGGGCTGCCGGCCAGCTACTGGGGGCCGGACGTCCGCCTGGCGCGCTACGCGGTGCGCAAATGGAAGGAAGACCCATGCTGAATCCCGAATCGGCGCATCCCGGCCGCTGGTGGCACGCCTTGCCGGACGGGCGGCTGCAGTGCGACCTCTGCCCGCGCGACTGCCAGTTGCACGAAGGGCAGCGCGGCGCCTGCTTCGTCCGCCGCATGGTCGACGGACAGATGCAGCTGACCACTTACGGGCGCTCGTCGGGCTTCTGCATCGACCCGATCGAGAAGAAGCCGCTCAACCATTTCTACCCGGGCAGCAGCATCCTCTCCTTCGGCACCGCCGGCTGCAATCTCGCCTGCAAGTTCTGCCAGAACTGGGACATCTCGCGCTCCAAGGACATGGACCGCCTGATGGACAGCGCGTCCCCCGCCGCCATCGCCGCAGCGGCGCGCCGCCACGGCGCCGACGCCGTGGCCTACACCTACAACGACCCGGTGATCTTCGCCGAATACGCCATCGACACCGCGCAGGCCTGCCGCGCCGCCGGCGTGCGCAACGTTGCCGTCACCGCCGGCTACATCCACCCGGCGCCGGCGCGCGAATTCTTCGCCGTGATGGACGCCGCCAACGTCGACCTCAAGGCCTTCACCGACGACTTCTACCGCAGCCTGTGCGGCGGCCGGCTGCAACCGGTGCTCGACACGCTGACGCTGATCCGCCATGAAACGGATTGCTGGCTGGAAATCACCACCCTGCTGATCCCCGGCAAAAACGACAGCGACGGCGAAATCGACGCGCTGGCGAAATGGGTTCACGCCGAACTCGGCGCCGAGGTCCCACTGCACTTCACCGCCTTCCACCCCGACTGGAAGCTGGACCAGTTGCCGCCGACGCCGGCCGCGACGCTCGCCCGGGCCCGCCGCATCGCCCGCGACGCCGGCCTGCAACACGTCTATACCGGCAACGTGCACGATACCGACGGCGGCACCACCTTCTGCGCGCACTGCCAGGCACCGCTGATCGTCCGCGACTGGTACGAGATCCGCCGCTACGCGCTCGATGCCAAAGGCTGTTGTCCGCACTGCGGCAGCGCGCTGGCTGGCCGCTTCGGGCCGACACTCGGCCGCCAGGGCCAGGCCTTCGGCGCCCGCCGCGTGCCGGTGAGGATCGCCGCATGAGACGCGACATCCTGCTCGATACGCCGACCGGCCGCCTGCACGGCCAACTGGCGCTGCCGGACAATGCCAAAGGCCTGGTGCTGCTGCCCAAGCCGCACCGGGTCGCGGTTGACGATGCCGTCGGCACGACCTTCCAGCAGAACGGCTACGCCGTGCTGGCGATGGAACTGCTGAACGGCCGCGAGGTGCAGTTTGCCGACGCGACGCAGGACGTCGCCCGCCTGACCCGTCGCCTGCTCGACATCCTCGACCTGATCCGCGGCGACGGCGACATGGAACATCTGCCCTGCGCCATCCACGCCCGGGATGAACTGGTGCCGGCGGCGGTTCGCGTGGCCGCCCAGCGCGACCGTCAGGTCCTGGCGCTCTGCGTCTGCGACGGCCTGATCGACCGGGCTGGCGTGCAGGCGCTGGAACTGCTGACGGCGCCGCTGCTGATGCTGTTCTCGACGACGGAAGAGAATTCGTCGCAAGCCTGGCAACGGGCGCTCAAGTATCTGTCCTGCCCGCTCGAAGCACAGCGCCTGACGGCCGAGGACAATCCCGCCGTACCGGCGGTGAAATGGTTCGCGCAGCGCTTGCCGCGACCGGCTACTTCTTGAGCTGTTTCTTGTATTCGGCGAACTTGGTCGCCCATTCGACGAAAGAGATCTCTTCCAGGCTGATCTGGCGCCGTTCCCCGTTGCGGCGTTCGACCCCGTATTTCGGGGTGCCATGCGGGTTGCTGCGGCGTTCGCGGCCGGCACGTTTTTCGTCAAAGATGGTCATGTGATTGAAACAAAAATGCAGATGGTCTGAACGCGATAGCGCGATCATATAATGCAGCCCTCGACTTGCGCATCCCCCTCATGCAAATCCCCATGTTCCGCAAATTCCGCATCCTGTTCCTGCTTCTCGCCCTGGCCACCGTCGCTCTTGCCGCCTGGCGCGCGGAAAGCCGGCTGACATCCTGGGAGCGCACCGTCCATGTCGCGCTTTACCCGCTCGCCGCCGACGGATCGCCGAAAACCGCGGACTACCTGAAAACCCTGGACAACGACAGCTTCGCAGAAATCGGCCAGTGGATCGATCAGGAAATGCAGCGCCACGGCAAACGCGTGCTGCAACCGGTCGTCGTCCGCGTCGCCCCGGCGCAGCAGGCCTTGCCGCCGCTACCGGCGGCCGGCGGCAGCGCCCTCGACAACCTGCTGTGGAGCCTCAAGCTGCGCTGGTGGGCGGCAAAACACGACGACATTGCCGGGCCACCGCCGCAGATCCGCCTCTTCGTCCTCTATCACGACCCGGACAGCAACGAACGGCTCGATCACTCGGTCGGCCTCAGCAAGGGCCAGCTCGGCCTGATCCACGCCTTTGCCAGCCGCCGCCAGCAGCGCCAGAACGCCGTCGTCATCGCCCACGAAATGCTGCACACCTTCGGCGCCACCGACAAATACGACTTGCGCACCCTGCAGCCTGTCTTCCCCGACGGCTACGCCGAACCGGAGCGGCAACCGTTGCTGCCGCAGCGGCTGGCCGAAATCATGGGCGGCCGCATCCCGCTGGCCAAGGATCAGGCGGAGATGCCGGCCAGCCTGCGCCAGGCGGTGATCGGCCCGCTCACCGCGCGCGAGATTGGCCTGACGCCGTAGGGGGCGGGCGCGCCAACGGCTATAATCCCAGCCCCGTCGTTTGACCCTGCCGCCGTGTCCGCTGCCCCCTCCCTGATACAACTTCCCGCCCTACCCAAACCCGGGCAGCGCGTCGATCTCGCACCGCTTGCCGGCTCGGCCGATGCGCTGGCGTTGGCCGGACTGGCCGCCGCCCACCCCGGCCGGACGCTGGCCGTGGTCACCGCCAGTGCCGCCGACGCGCAGCGCCTGCTGGAAGAAATCCCCTGGTTCGCGCCGCAGCTCAAGGTGCGCCTGCTGCCGGACTGGGAAACCCTGCCCTACGACCATTTCTCGCCGCACCAGGACCTCGTTTCCGAACGCCTGGCGACGCTGTGGGCGGCATTGCAGGGCGAGGTGCAGATCCTGCTGGTGCCGGCGGCAACCGCGGTCAATCGGCTGGCGCCGCCGGAATTCATGGCCGCCTACACCTTCGAGTTCAAGAAGGGCCAGACGCTCGACGCCGAGAAGTTCCGCGCCCAGGTGACGCTGGCCGGCTACGCCAACGTCACCCAGGTGGTGTCGCCCGGCGAATACTCGATCCGCGGCGGCCTGATCGACCTCTTCCCGATGGGCTCGCAACTGCCCTACCGGCTCGACCTGTTCGACGACGAGGTCGAGAGCATCAAGACCTTCGACGTCGACACCCAGCGCACCGTCTACCCGGTGCCGGAAGTCCGCCTGCTGCCGGCGCGTGAATTCCCGCTCGACGACAAGGGCCGCACCCACTTCCGCCAGGCCTTCCGCGAGCGTTTCGAGGGCGACCCGGCCAAGTCCGGCATCTACAAGGACATCTCGACCGGCATCGCCAGCGCCGGCATCGAGTACTACCTGCCACTGTTCTTCGACGAGACGGCGACGCTGTTCGACTACCTGCCCAAGGACGCGATCTTCGTCACCCACGGCGACGCGCCGGCCGCCATCGCCGCCTTCTGGAACGACACCCGCTCGCGCTACAACCTGCTGCAGGGCGACAAGGCGCGGCCGCTGCTGGCGCCGGAAGAACTGTTCCTGACCGACGAAGCCTTCTTCGTCGCGGCAAAATCTTACGGCCGGCTGGCGCTGGACGCCAGGAACGCCGCCACCGGCAAGCTGCCCAATATCGCCGTCGACCGGCGCAGCGACGATCCGCTCGGCGCCTTGAAGAACCATCTCGCCAGCTATCCCGGGCGCGTGCTGCTGCTCGCCGAGACCGCCGGCCGCCGCGAGACGCTGGCCGCGATGTTCGCCGAACACGGCCTCAAGCCCGCCGCCTGCGCCGACTTTGCCGCCTTCGCCAGCGGCAAGGAAACGCTGGCGCTGGCCGTCGGCCCCTTGCAGCAGGGCTTTGCCCTCGACCAGGTCGCCTTCGTCAGCGAAACCGAGCTGTTCGCCGGCAGCCCGCGCCGCACCCGGCGCGAAGCGGCGCGCAAGGCGAGCTTCGACAACTGGCTGAAGGACCTCACCGAGCTCAAGGTCGGCGACCCGGTGGTGCACGAAAGCCACGGCATCGGCCGCTATCGCGGTCTGGTACGGATGGACCTCGGCCTCGGCGAGCAGGAATTCCTCGAACTGCACTACGCCAACGACGCCAAGCTCTTCGTGCCGGTGGCGCAACTGCACGTGATTTCGCGTTATTCCGGCGCCGAACCGGACGCCGCGCCGCTGCACACGCTCGGTTCCGGCCAATGGGAAAAAGCCAAGCGCAAGGCCGCCGAGCAGGCACGCGACACCGCCGCCGAGCTGCTCGCGCTGTACGCCGCGCGCGCCGCTCGCCAGGGCCACGCCTTCGATTTTTCGGAAAACGACTACGAAGCCTTCGCCGACGGCTTCGGTTTCGAGGAAACCGCCGACCAGGCGCAGGCCATCGCCGCGGTCATCGCCGACATGAAGTCGGGCAAGCCGATGGACCGCCTGGTCTGCGGCGACGTCGGCTTCGGCAAGACCGAGGTCGCCTTGCGCGCCGCCTTCTGCGCG
The DNA here is from genome assembly GCF_055901855.1 of Azonexus sp. MM2026_4. Lineage (NCBI taxonomy): Bacteria > Pseudomonadati > Pseudomonadota > Betaproteobacteria > Rhodocyclales > Azonexaceae > Azonexus > Azonexus sp. MM2026_4. Next base: position 853,614 of record NZ_CM148380.1, read on the forward strand.
GTCGCCGGCGGCAAGCAGGTGGCCGTGCTCTGCCCGACCACGCTGCTCTGCGAACAGCATTACCAGACCTTCGTCGACCGTTTCGCCGACTGGCCGGTCAAGGTCGCCGAAATCTCGCGCTTCAAGACCGCCAAGGAAACCGCGCAGGCGCTGCAGGACCTGGCCGAGGGCAAGATCGACATCATCATCGGCACGCACAAGCTGATCGGCAAGGACGTGAAATTCAATCGCCTGGGCCTGGTCATCATCGACGAGGAACACCGCTTCGGCGTGCGCCAGAAGGAAACGCTGAAGGCGATGCGCGCCGAGGTCAACGTGCTGACGCTGACCGCGACACCGATCCCGCGCACGCTGGCGCTGTCGATGGAAGGCCTGCGCGACTTCTCGGTGATCGCCACGGCACCGCAGAAGCGCCTGGCGATCAAGACCTTCGTCAGCAAGTTCTCCGACGGCATCATCCGCGAAGCGGTGCTGCGCGAATTGAAGCGCGGCGGCCAGGTGTACTTCCTGCACAACGAGGTCGACACCATCGAGAACATGCGTGAGAAGCTCGAAAAACTGGTGCCGGAAGCGCGCATCGTCATCGGTCACGGCCAGATGAACGAGCGCGAACTGGAAAAGGTGATGCGCGACTTCACCGGCCAGCGCGCCAACCTGCTGCTGTGCACGACGATCATCGAAACCGGCATCGACAACCCGCACGCCAACACCATCCTGATCAACCGCTCCGAGAAATTCGGCCTCGCCCAGCTTCACCAGTTGCGCGGCCGGGTCGGCCGTTCGCACCACCAGGCCTACGCCTACCTGCTGGTGCAGGACGAGAAGGCGATGACCAAGCAGGCGAAGCAGCGCCTGGAAGCGATCCAGATGATGGAGGAACTCGGTTCCGGCTTCTTCCTGGCCATGCACGACCTGGAAATCCGCGGCGCCGGCGAGGTGCTCGGCGACAACCAGTCGGGCGAGATGCAGGAAGTCGGCTTCACGATGTTCAGCGAAATGCTCAACCGTGCCGTCGCCCACCTGAAACAGGGCAAGGTGCTGGAAACCGCCGACCTGACGCAACCGATCGGTGTCAGCGGCGAAATCAACCTGCGCACCCCGGCGCTGCTGCCCGACGCCTACTGCCCCGACGTGCACGAGCGGCTGACGCTGTACAAGCGCCTGGCCAACTGCGAGGCCGACGACGACATCGACGCGCTGCAGGAAGAACTGGTCGACCGCTTCGGCGAACTACCGCTGCAGGCGCAGGCGCTGGTCGCCACGCACCGGCTGCGCCTGCTGGTCAAGCCGCTGCTGGTGCAGAAGCTCGACGCCGGCAACGACCAGGTGACGATCCAGTTCGCCCCGGAATTCTCGAAGAATCCGCCTATCGAACCGATCAGGATCATCAATTTGATCCAGAAGAACCGCAGCTATAAGCTGGCCGGACAGGATAAGATTTCACTTTTGCGCCACTGCCCGGCCTTGCAGGACAAGGTTGCGGCGGTCAAGGACATGATACGCGAGCTGACCAAATGACCCAGATCCTCGAAAACATCAACGTTTCCGCCTTCGACGCGATGCCGACGCCGGCGGAAATCCACCAGAAACTGCCGCTTTCCGCCCAGGCCGAAGCCACCGTCAGCGCAGGCCGCGACCTGCTGCGCAACATCCTCGATCGCAAGGACCACCGCCTGTTCGTCGTCGTCGGCCCCTGCTCGATCCACGACCCGGTCGCCGGCATGGACTACGCCCGCCGCCTGAAGGCGCTCGCCGACGAAGTCGGCGACACGCTGCAGATCATCATGCGCGTCTATTTCGAGAAGCCGCGCACTACGGTCGGCTGGAAGGGTTACATCAACGATCCGTTCATGGACGACTCCTTCCAGGTCGACGTCGGCATGCAGAAGGCCCGCGACTTCCTGCTCCAGGTCAATGAACTCGGCCTGCCCGCCGGCACCGAGGCGCTCGATCCCTACGGCCCGCAGTACTACGGCGACCTGATCACGTGGACCGCGATCGGCGCCCGCACCACCGAATCGCAGACGCACCGCGAGATGTCGTCCGGCCTGTCCACGCCGGTCGGCTTCAAGAACGCGACCAGCGGCGACCTCACCGTGGCCACCAACGCCATCCTCTCCGCCTCGCGCCCGCACTCCTTCCTCGGTCTGAACAACGAAGGCCGCGTCGCCATCGTCCGCACCACCGGCAACGCCTATGGCCACGTCGTGCTGCGTGGCGGCGACAGCGGCCCGAACTACGACACCGTCTCGGTCGCCGTCGCCGAACAGGCGATGGTCAAGGCCAAGCTGCCGACCAACATCGTCGTCGACTGCTCGCACGCCAACAGCTCCAAGAAGCCGGAACTGCAACCGCTGGTCATGGCCGACGTGGTCAACCAGATCCGCGCCGGCAACAAGTCGATCCTCGGCGTGATGATCGAGTCCAACATCGAGCCCGGCAACCAGCCGATCCCCGCCGACCTCGCCCAGCTCAAATACGGCTGCTCGGTCACCGACGGCTGCGTCGGCTGGGACGCCACCGAGAAGATGCTGCGCGACGCCGCCGTGCTGCTGCGCGACGTGCTGCCGGAGCGCATCGGCTAATTCCATTTTTTCGCCATTTCTGGAGAGTCAGGCATGAGCACCACCGAGTCGCTGTACAACGTTTCGCGTGAGCTGGAAACCCTGCACCACTACTGCACCAACAAGACGAAGTTCCTCGACAACGTCCTCACCGGCATCGAACCGATGACCTTCCAGGTCATCGACCGCTGCCGCGAGACGCTGATGCAGGTCAATCAGGCGCACCACGTGTTCATGACCAAGTTCGAGAAACACCGCGACATCCCCAACATGCAGACCCAGATCAAGCCCACCCTGGACGCGCAACTCGTACTGGTGGCCCACGCCAACGACGCGCTATTCACCATCCAGAGCTGGCTGCCCGCCGGGCTCGCCATGCCGCGCCTGGAGCGCTGACCGTCGGCAAGGAAAAACCTCACTTGCCGTCGATGAATGCCAGCAACTCGCGGACGAAGCGTTCGCGTTGCCACTGGTGCGGCGAATGGTCGCTGCCCTCGTAGATGTTGAGGATGGCGTTGGGGATGGTGTCGGCGACATAACGCGCCGTTTCGCCGCCGTAGAAATTGCTCTGGCCGCCATAGACGAGCAGTGTCGGCAATGAAATCCGCGCCAGCACGTCGCGGTAGTCGGCGGCAGTCAGGCTTTGCCAGCAGTGAATCAGCGGTTCCGGGTTCTGGCCGCGCAAGGCCTGGCGCAGGCGCTCCCAGCCGCTGGCGTTTTCCTCGTATTTCTGTCGGGCGCGCTGGTTGAGGCCGAGCGCCGTCAGCTTCAGCACACCTTCGGCAAAATCCTCGCGCAGCCAGTCGATCAGCTGCCGGTTGCGGTCGGCGCCGAAATTGCCATAGATGCCATGGTCCCAGTCGTCGTCGGTGAGCAGCCTGGGCGATTGGTCGATCAGGCACAGCTTGCCCAGGCCGTGCGTACCGTGGTCGCGCAGGTATTGCCACAGAGTCAGGGCGCCCATCGAATGGCCGACCGCCGTCGCGTTGGCGATCTTGTAGCGGTCGATCAGGTTCTTCAGGTCGCGGGCCATCCGCTCGACCGTCGCCGAACCGGGATGGGCCAGCGCATGCCCGCCGTGACCGCGGGCGTCCCAGCGATAAACCCGGTGCCGGGCGGCAAGCGCGGCGAGGAACGGCGTCCACTCCTGATGACTCGACGTCCAGCCGTGCAGCAGGATCAGCGGCGAGCCTGCGCCGGAGACATGAAGATGGATGTTTTCGCCGTCGTCGGCGGGGAAATGCGTCATCGGAGCGGGGGCGGAAATTCGAAGGCCCGCCAGTATAATCGGGGCCCCCAAATACTAAAAAAGCCAACGAGGAGAACGCATGTTTGACTGGCGCGATTACAAGAACGGCATCTACGCTTTCGATGCGGGCTATGTGCGGCCGATCCTGGCGGCGATACACCTGCTGGTCGACGACGGGCGGGTCGCCCTGATCGATACCGGGAGCAACGATTCGCTGCCCAACGTCCTGGCGGCGCTCGAAAAACTCGGCCTGGGCCGCGACGCCGTCGATTACATCATCCTGACCCACATCCACCTCGACCACGCCGGCGGCGCCGGCACGCTCATGCGCGAACTGCCGAACGCCAGGCTGGTGGTGCATCCGCGCGGTTCCCGCCACATGGCCGAGCCGTCCAAGCTGGTCGCCGGCGTCACCGCCGTCTATGGCCAGGACTATGTCGACCAGGTCTATGGCGAAATCCTGCCGATCGCGGCCGAACGGATCATCGACGCCCACGAAGGACTCAGCTTGCAACTCGGCGGCCGGGAATTGCTCTGCATCGATACGCCGGGCCATGCCAAGCATCACATCTGCGTCGTCGACCGCAAGAGCGGCGGCATTTTCACCGGCGACATGTTCGGCCTGTCGTACCGCGAATTCGACGTCGACGGCCGCCAGTTCATCCTGCCGACAACCTCGCCGACGCAGTTCGACCCCGTCGAAATGCATGCCTCGATCGACCGCCTGATGAGCTTTTCCCCGACGGCGATGTACCTGACCCACTATGCCCAGGTACACGACGTGGCGACGCAGGCCGCGGCCTTGCGCCAGCGCCTCGACAGCCACGTGGCGATTGCCGAAGCCCACGCCAATGCTGGCGCCGAGCGACACGCGAAGATCAAGCAGGGCATCACCGACGCGCTACTGGCCGACCTGCGGACGCACGGCTGCACCTTGCCCGAAGCCGAAATCCTCGACGTCCTGGCAACCGACCTCGAACTGAATGCGCAGGGGCTGGCTTACTGGCTGGATCATCGGCCGTAACGTCGAAGCAACAACTAAGCAAATGGGTTGAACACCTCAACGCCAAAGACATTGAAATCCACCACGTTTCTTGTCGCCACCGTCAGCCCGTGTACTTTCGCCGTCGCGGCGATCATCGCGTCTTCGTAAAGCGTATCGGACTTGCCGTGCATCAATTTCGCCCAGGCCCTGAAAACCACTGCATCCATCGGCAGGACGTTGTAGGCGCCCGCCACCAGTTCCAGCCAGGCCTCGATTTCCTTGGCCTTGTCCGGGTCTTGTTCCCGCGTTATCTCGATACCGGCCTGGATCTCGCCCAGGGTCACGGCGGACAGGTAGAGCTGGGCGTCGTCCAGCGATTCGAGCCAGGCAAGCACGCCGCCATGCGGGCGCGGCCTGCGCAGTTCGGAAACCACGTTCGTATCCAGCAGGTAGATGGCCGTCACGGCATTTGCTCGACGGTGCGGCGCTTTGCCAGCCCGCGCGCCGGGACGATCAGGTCAACGCGAGCCTGCTCGGAGAGCAGCAATTGTTTCAGGGAGGGACGTGCCGCCGTCTGCAGACGCCGCCATTCCTGGACGGGCACCAGCACTGCCGTTTCCGCGCCTCTTCGCGTTACCATCTGGGGGCCTTCCTGCAGGCAGGCGTCCAGAAACTCGCTGAAGCGCGCTTTCGCATCCTGAACTGGCCATGTATGCATAGCAACCTCACCAAAACTAGTCATCTGCCTAGTCTGCAAGCATCGACAACGACTGTCAAACCAATTTCAAAGCACTTTTCCCCCAACATCCCTTGATCCCCATGCCCACCCTCCTCATCTTCCCCGGCATCGGCAATTCCGGCCCGGAACACTGGCAGTCGCGCTGGGAGCGCGGTAACCCGGATTTCGTGCGCATCGCGCAGCGCGACTGGGACAACCCGGTCTGTGCCGAATGGACGTCGGCGCTGGAAAGCACGGTGCAGCGCCTGGGGCCGTCGGTGGTCGTGGTCGCCCACAGCCTGGCCTGCCTGGCCGTGGCGCACTGGGCGGCGCGGGCGCATGCGCCGATCCGGGCGGTCTTGCTGGTGGCGGTGCCCGATCCCGACGGCGCGGCTTTTCCAATCGAGGCAAGCGGTTTCTCGCCGCTCCCCATGCAGCCGTTTTCCTTTCCCAGCATCGTCGTGTCCAGCAGCGACGATCCCTACGGCTCGTCCGAACACGCGGCGGCTTGCGCTGCGGCGTGGGGCAGTCGCCTGGTCGAAATCGGCGCTGCCGGTCACATCAACGCCAGCAGCAATCTCGGCGACTGGCCGGCGGGCCAGGCGCTGTTGCAGCAGCTTTGTGCCTGAACGATGATGTCGGGCAAGACGTATCACGAGAATCAAGCGAACAGATGACTTCCCAAGCCCCAACCATGAACCTGATCATCCAGGGCGGCGCGCTGCCCACTTTCCTGCTTGACCGCATCCTGAGCGCCACCGGCGCAACGGCCGCCGAACCGCTGCCGCCGCAGGTGGTGCGCCTGCGCGAGGCGCGGCGGACGGCCGAGTTCGATGCGCTGATTCCGCTGATCGAAGCGGAACGGCTCGACTGGGCCTTCGTCGAGGCCGGGCGCAAGCTGTCCGATTTCGGCCTGATCTGCTTCGACATGGATTCGACGCTGATCACCATCGAATGCATCGACGAACTGGCCGATTTTGCCGGCAAGAAGCGTGAGGTGTCGGAAGTGACCGAAGCGGCAATGCGCGGCGAGATCGATTACCGCGAGAGCCTGCGCCGCCGCCTGGCGCTGATGGCCGGGCTCGATGCCCGCGTGCTGGCGCGCGTCTTCGGCGAGCGCCTGCTGCTTTCCGACGGCGCCCGCGAGCTGCTCGAAGGCGTGCAGAACGCCGGCCTGCGCACCGCCATCCTGTCCGGCGGCTTCACCTATTTCACCGAGCGGCTGCGCATCGAACTGGGTTTCGACTTCGCCACCTCGAACGAACTGGAAATCTCCGGCGGCAAGCTGACCGGCCGGGTCGTCGGCGACATCGTCGATGCCGCCGCCAAGGCCCATCACCTCGGCCGCCTGCGCGACGAGCTGGGGCTGCGCCGCGATCAGGTGATCGCCGTCGGCGACGGCGCCAACGACCTGCTGATGATGGCCGAGTCCGGCCTCTCGGTGGCTTTCCACGCCAAGCCGGCAACGCGCGCCAAGGCCGACGTGGCGATCAATTTCGGCGGGCTGGACGCGCTGCTCAACCTGTTCGAGCGCTGACCCCGCCCTTGCGCTGCAACAGCGGCGGCGCCAGGTTGTCGGCGAGCAGCAGGCCGACCGCCAGCACGGCGCCGGTAAGCAGCATTTCCGTGAGCAGGGAAATGCCGGCGGCGCTGTCCTGCGCCAGCAGCGCGTGCACGCCGCGAAAACCCATGCTCCCCGGCACCAGCGTGATCAGTCCGGGGCTTTGCACGAGCAGCGACGGCCGCCCGCTCAGCGCGTGGTAGAGGTGGCCGCCGACGCCGAGCGCGAAGGCTCCGCAGAAGGCGCCGACGACATAGCCCAGCGCTGCGCCGGCCAGCGAATAGCCTGCCCAGGCGAGCAGGCAGCCGCCGGCCGAGACAAGCACCGCCGACCACGGCGCCTGCAGCACCGCCAGCAGCGAAACGCCGAGCACGGCGACCGCAGGCCAGATGACCCAGTCGGGCAGCGGCGTGACCACGCCCTGCGCCGCCACCGGGTAGAGCGTCTGGGCGATCTGGGTGCCGATCGCCAGCCCGGCGCCCATCAGGAAGAGCTGCAGGAAGGCGCCGGTCAGACGGCCGCTGCCGGCCAGGTAGTTCTGCGTCGCCAGTTCCGACATGGCGACGGTGAGCATGAAACCGGGGAGCAGGAAAACGACGCCGGCGACCGCCGAGACGAAAGGATTCTGCTGCGGGAAGAACCAGGCCAGCGCCTGCGCCAGCAACGCCGCCAGCGTGCACAGGATGACCGGCACGGCCGGGCCGAGCCGGGGAAAACGCGCGCAGGCCAGCACCCCGCCGACGAAGGCGGCACCGACTGCGCCGCCGCACAGCATTTCCATCCAGCCGCCGCGCAACAGCAGCGCGACGCTGGCGGAGAGCAGAAAACCGAGGGCAATGAAGGAAATGCCGGACCACGGCACCGGCAATGCCATGCTCGCCGCCAGCCGCTGCTCGTACTCGGCGAGTCTGGCGCTGCCATCGATTTCGGCGCACAGCGCTTCCAGTTCGATAAGGCGCGCCATGTTGTAGTCGTAGGGCGGCAGGCGCAGCAACTCGACCCGCCTCTCGCCGTCCGCATCGACCAGCGTCAAGGCCAGGAAGGTAAGCACCGCGAAACCTTCGACCTGGACGCCGAGTCGGGCGCCGACCGCCTTCAGGCGGCGTTCCAGTTCCTGCGCCGGCGCGCCGCTGACGTGCAGGGCCCGGCCGAGATCGCGGAGAAAAAGGCCGAGCCGCGGCAGGCTGTCGTCAGTCATCGCCATCCGGGGTTTTCCGGCGCGCCAACTGGCGGGCGAAGGCCTCGTCGCTCTTGGTCACGCGGCGCACCGGCTGCGGGCCGGTGGCATCGACCAGGCGGACGAAATCGTCGAGCGGCAGCGCTTCCGAAACCTCGCTGTCCTTGCCGTCGATGCGTTCGCGCAAGCGGAACAGGCCGTTGCCGGTCATCACCATCAGGTAATGCCGGCCCTCGCTGCGCTGATTGAGGCGGGCGACGGCGGCGGTGGCACGGGTCGAGCGCATGCTCAGCGGTACTTCTGGTAGACGGCCCGGGCGTCGAGATGCGCGCGGTCCAGCGTGCAGATCGCCGGGTTGTCGTCGTGGCCGCTGAAGAAATCGTCGGCCTGGGCACGCATCACCATCTTGATCGCGGCCTGGTCGGCAACATCGTATTTTTCGGTGATCAGCGTCGTCACCTCGTCGAGGTGTTCTTCGTAGGTCATGGCTGCTCCTGGGTTGCGGGCGGGCTGTAATACTGGGTGCGGACAGCGACGCAATCGCTGTCGCCCATGGCGAAATCGCGGCAGATGTCGGGGCGATCTTCGTAGATGCTGCAACGCATGCTGTTGCGGTCGAGCGCTGCGCACCAGCCATCGTCCAGGCGGCGCATCACCTGCCCACCCCAGCAATCGTCGGCGATCAGGCGGGACGGGATATCGCGGTCGCAGATCAGCATGACCTCAAGCTGGCAGCAACAGGCGTCGCAGCGCTGGCAACTGATTCCGGGGGTATCCTGGCAAGGGGAAGAACTCATGGGCGGCATTGTCCCACGACTGTGCCGCCGCCGCGTAACGGCAAGGCGGACGAATGCACCAAGACGGTGCCCGAAAAAGATCATTCCCTTTTCCTGTGCCGGAAAATGCCGGAAATTGCCCTCTGAGGCGGGCGAGCGACAGGCATGTCGCTTGCTTCGCTGAAAGCGTTTCAGAAATCTGCGGGAGATAGGCGTGGCCAAGTACAAGGGAATCGAGGTCGAGGACGCAGTACGGCCATTGCTGCCGCACATGCCGCTGATCGAGGAATACCGGGAAATGCTGCAGTCGCTGCAGGCCATCTGGGACAACCTCAACCTGCTCGGCCAGTTGTCCGGGACGACGGCGGAAATCGGCCAGACCCGGGAAGCCTTCGCCAGCCTGACCGGCGAACTGCTCAACAACCTCGCCGAGCAGACGCTGGCCAAGCGCGAACAGGAAATGAAGGCGCGTTCGCAGGTAGTGATCGACATCCTGATCCGCAACCTGTTCGAGCGCACCGCCGACATCGGTTTTCTCGCCACCGACGGCGCCATCCGCCAGTTCGCCGCCAACCCGGAAGATCTCTGGGCAATGCAGCAGCGCTTCCGGGAATACGTGCGCAAGTACTCGGTCTACGACGACATCGTGCTGCTCGACCAGCACGGGCGGATTCTCGTCCGGCTGGCCGAGAACGACCGCATCAGCGCCATCCGCGACCCCTGGGTGCGCGAGGCGGCAAGCACCGCGGCCCCCTACGTCGAAAGCTACACACACTCCGAACTGTTCCCGGAACGCGAACGTTCGCTGATCTACGCCTACCGGATCCGCTCCGAATACGGCGAGACTCTGGGCGTGCTCGCCCTCTGCTTCCGCTTTGCCGACGAGATGCAACGCATCTTCCACGGCCTGACGCTGCATGACGACCCGGCCGTGATGACGCTGCTCGACGCCGACGGCTGCGTGATCGCCAGCAGCGACCGCTGGCAGGTGCCGGTCGGCGCCGAACTGCGCGTCGCCTCCGGGCGCATGCAGCGGCTGCGCTTCGCCGGTCGCGCCTACCTCGCCTTCGCCAGCGACACCAAGGGCTACCAGGGCTATCTCGGCCCCGGCTGGCGCGGCCTGGTGATGATGCCGGTCGATCAGGCCTTCGACATCCAGGACGACGACGCGCTCGATATCGACGATCCGGCGCTGCTCGCTTCGGTGATGTCGGGCGGCCGCGCCTTCTCCGAACCGCTGCGGGCGATCCCGCGCAAGGCCGAGGCAATCCAGCGCGACCTCAGCCGGGCCGTCTGGAACGGCACCGTACGCCACGGCGTCGCCACCTCGGCGGTGGTCAACAGCGCCTTCTCGAAGATCCTGCTGCGCGAGATCAGCCGCATCGGCATGAACATGCGCGAGGTCTTCTCGCGCTCGATCGGCAAGCTGCAATCGACGGTACTTTCCTCGCTGCTCGCCGACAGCCAGTTCTTCGCCGGGCTGGCGATCGACATCATGGACCGCAACCTCTACGAGCGGGCCAACGACTGCCGCTGGTGGGCGCTCGACGACCGCATCCGCGCCTTGCTCGCCAACCCCGCCGCCAAGGGCCGGCGCGAGGGGCTGGAACAGGTGATCCGCTACATCAACAGCCTGTACACGGTCTACGACAACCTGCTGGTCTTCGACCCGGCGGGCGTCGTCGTCGCCGTCTCCAATCCGGCTTACGGCGCCCTCGTCGGCAAGACGCTGGAGGCGCCCTGGGTCGGCGAATGCCTGGCGTTGCGCGACAGCCAGTCCTACGCCGTGTCGCCGTTCGCGGCCGGCGCCCTGTACGGCGGCCGGCCGACCTACACCTACCTCGCCGCCGTTCGCGCGCCGGGCGACGAGCGTGTGGTCGGCGGCATCGCCATCGTCTTCGACGGCGCGCCGCAGTTCGCCAACATGCTGCGCGACGCCCTGCCCCGCGAGGCTTCCGGCGAAGCGGTGGCCGGCAGCGTCGCGCTGTTCGTCGATGGCGACGGCCAGGTGATCGCCGCCAGCGACGACAGCTACCGCGTCGGCCAGGCGGTGACGCTACCGGCCGAACTGCTGCATCCCGAGGCCGGCGGCTGCGCCCGCCTGATCGCCCTCGACGGCCAGGTGATGGCGGTCGGCGCCCGACCCTCGGCCGGCTACCGGGAGTTCAAGGGCGCCGACGACGCCTACCGCAACGCGGTCACCGCGCTCGTCTTCATTCCGCTCGGCGCCTACGATGCGCAGGCGCGCAGCGCGGCGCCGGAAGGCGAAGTGGCGATGCGCCGCACCAGCCAGCCCAGCGACGGCGAAATCCGCGAGATCGCCACCTTCCACCTCGCCGGCCACTGGCTGGGACTGCCGGTGACGGCGGTGATCGAGGCGGTCAACCTGGTCGGCGTCGCCTGCCTGGCGAACGCGCCGAAGCAGGTGTACGGGGCGCTGATCCACCGCAACGCGACGCTGCCGATCTACAACCTGCACGCCGCGCTCGGCCTGCCGGACAGCGAGCAGCCGGGCGTCCGCCGACAGGTGGTGGTGGTGCGCGGCGAGTCGGGCGGCAACTTCGGCATCCTGGTCGACCGCCTGGGCGAAATCCTCGAAGTGCCGACCAGCGACATCAACGACCTCGCCAACATCTACGTCGGCGTGGCGTCGGTGCTGGCTTCGGTGGTGACGACGCACGGCGGCGGCGCGCAACCGATGCTGGTCCTGCTCTCCGAGGAAACGATGCGCGAACAGTTGCGCGGCTGCCCGTTGCCGGCGCCGCAGTCGGCCTGATCAGGCGACTTCGTCGATCCAGGCCTGCTGGATGGCTTCGAGGATCTTTTCGCCGCAGTGCTTGGGATCGTCGGCGAAGCCGGGCAGCGCCAGCACCCAGTTGCGCAGGTCGACGAAATTTACCTTCAGCGGATCGGTGTCCGGCCGGCTGTCGGCGAGCTCGATGGCGATGTCGTTGATGTCGGTCCACTTCATTTGCGGTGCCCCTCCTTCGCCATGTTGATGCTGTACTTGGGAATCTCGACGACCAGCGGCGTCTCGCCGACGATCGCCTGACAGCCCAGGCGCGAACAGGGTTCGAGCCCCCAGGCCTTGTCCAGCAGGTCTTCCTCGATTTCGCTGGCTTCCTCCAGCGAGGCGAAACCCTCGCGGACGACGACATGGCAGGTGGTGCAGGCGCAGGACATCTCGCAGGCGTGATCGAGTTCGATGGCGTTGGCCAGCAGGTTCTCGCAGATCGACTTGCCGGCCTGCGCCTCGATGACGGCGCCGTCCGGACACAGCTCGACATGCGGCAGCACGATGATTTGCGTCATTCTTCCTCTCCCGTGCCGATGTCGTTGACCTTGCGGCCGGACAGCACTTTCTTGATGCTCTGGTCCATGCGGCGATGGGCGAATTCCTGGGTCTCGAAACCGAGGTCGTCCATCGCGATGTTGATCAGGCGGCGGTTGTCGCCGGCCGCCGCTTCCTGCAGCTTGGCGATGGCGTTGCGGATCTTGGTCGCCTCCGCTTCGTTCAGCAGATGGGCGTCCTCGGCCAGCGCCGCCGCGGTCGCCTCGATCATCCGCTTTGCCTCGACCTGCGCCTCGCGCAGGGCGCGGGCCATCGCGTCGTCCTTGGCGTGCGCCAGCGAATCCTGCAGCATGCCGGCGATCTCGTCGTCGGACAGGCCGTAGGACGGCTTCACCGTGATGCTCGATTCGACGCCGGTGGTCTGCTCGCGGGCGGTGACCGAAAGCAGGCCGTCGGCGTCGACCTGGAAGGTGACGCGAATGCGCGCCGCACCGGCGACCATGGCCGGAATGCCGCGCAGTTCGAAACGGGCCAGCGAGCGGCAGTCGGCAACCATCTCGCGCTCACCCTGGACGACGTGGATCGCCATCGCCGTCTGGCCGTCCTTGAAGGTGGTGAATTCCTGGGCGCGCGCGGTGGGAATCGTCGAATTGCGCGGGATCACCTTCTCGGTCAGCCCGCCCATCGTTTCCAGGCCGAGCGACAGCGGGATGACGTCGAGCAGCAGCCAGTCGTCGCGGCCGGTCTTGTTGCCGGCCAGCAGGTTGGCCTGGGTCGCGGCGCCGAGGGCGACGACCTTGTCCGGGTCGAGGTTGGTCAGCGGTTCCTGGCGGAAGAAATCGCCGACCGCCTTCTGGATCTGCGGCATGCGCGTTGCGCCGCCGACCATGACCACACCCTTGATGTCGTCGACGCGCAGGCCGGCGTCGCGCAGCGCCTTCTTGACCGGCTGCAGGGTCTTCGAGACCAGGGTGCGGGAAATATCGGAAAAGCTGGCAACGTCGAGGCGCAGGTCGATGTTCTCGCCGGTGGACAGGCGCAGCGAGATCGGCGCTTCCGGGTTCTTGGTCAGGAATTCCTTGGCTTCGCGGCAGCTCATCATCAGCCGGCGCGCGTCCTCGGCGGAAAGCGGCTGCAGCTTCGCCTGCTCGATCGCCCAGCAGTAGATGCGGTGGTCGAAGTCGTCGCCGCCGAGCGCCGAATCGCCGCCGGTGGCCATCACCTCGAAAACACCCTTGGTCAACTTGAGAATGGAAATATCGAAGGTGCCGCCGCCCAGGTCATAGACCGCATAGACGCCCTCCGCCGCGTTGTCGAGGCCGTAGGCGATGGCAGCGGCGGTAGGTTCGTTCAGCAGGCGCAGCACATTGAGACCGGCCAGCCGCGCCGCGTCCTTGGTCGCCTGGCGCTGGGCGTCGTCGAAGTAGGCCGGGACGGTGATCACGGCCCCGACCAGTTCGCCGCCGAGCGCCGTTTCGCCGCGCTCCTTCAGGACCTTGAGGATTTCCGCCGAGACCTCGACCGGGCTCTTGACGCCGGCCTGGGTCTTCAGCCTGACCATGCCCGGCGCTTCGACGAAGTCATAGGGCATCGATTCGAGATGGGCGATGTCCTTCAGCCCACGGCCCATGAAGCGCTTGACCGAGACGATGGTGTTCTTCGGGTCGAGCGCCTGGTTGCGCCGCGCCTCGTGGCCGACCTCGGTCGAACCGTCGGCGTGGTAATGGACGACCGACGGCAGCAGCGGCCGCCCCTGGTCGTCGTTGAGGCAGACGGCGATGCCGGAACGCACCGTGGCGACCAGCGAATTGGTGGTGCCGAGGTCGATGCCGACAGCGAGCTTGTGTTCGTGCGGGGCGGCGGATTCGCCGGGTTCGGCGATCTGGAACAGGGCCATTGGTCTTTTCTTTCAGTCTTCCAGCGACGCCAGCGCGTCGTCGATTTCAAACAGCAGTTTTTCCAGGAACATCAGGCGCCGCACCCGGTCGGTGACGGCGGTGTAATCCTGGACGTCGTCGAGCAGACCCGCCACTTCCTCGTAGCGGCCGGCGATGTCGTCCGTCAGGCGCTGGAACAGCCGCTCCAGCTCGTGATGATCGCCGCCGGCACGCGCTTCCATCACCGCCTCGCGCCATTCCATCTGTTCCATCAGGAAATCGGCCGGCATCGCGGTATTGCTTTCCGCCTGCAGGTCGTGGCCGGCCAGTTCGAGCAGGTACTTCGCCCGCTCCAGCGGCTTTTTCAGCGTCATGTACGCCTCGTTGGCGCGCGTCGCCCATTGCATCGACAGCCGCCGCTCGGTCTCCGGGGCGCTGGCGAAACGGTCAGGATGAACCCGCGCCTGCACGTCGCGATAGCGCGAATCGAGCTCCGATAGGTTGAGCCGGAAGGTCTTCGGCAAGTCGAACAGGGAGAAGAAATCAGCGGTCAGGTCCAAAGACAAACCTCGGAAAGGCAACGCATCAGGATGCGACAAACGGCAAAGCGAAGGCGGAGCAAGGCGAGCCCCGCGCAGACAGTACGTCAGTACGGCAAGCGGGGCTCAACGCCGCCCCGCCGAGCCATTCCCAACCGAATCAGACGTTGAAGGACTCACCACAACCACACTGATCCTTGACGTTGGGATTATTGAACTTGAACCCCTCGTTCAGGCCTTCGCGGGCAAAGTCCAGTTCCATTCCGTCGAGGTAAGGCAGGCTCTTCGCATCGACGATGACCTTGACCCCGTTGCTGTCGAAAACCTGGTCGTCTTCATTGACCTCGTCGACGAATTCCAGCTTGTAGGCCATGCCGGAACAGCCACTGGTCCTTACGCCGAGGCGCAGGCCGATGCCCTTGCCGCGTTTCTGCAGGAAACCGGCGACGTGCTTCGCCGCCTTGTCGCTCAAGGTGATCGCCATTTTCTATTCTCCGTGCTTCTTCTTGTAGTCGGCCACGGCCGCCTTGATGGCGTCCTCGGCCAGGATCGAGCAGTGGATTTTAACCGGCGGCAGCGCCAGTTCCTCGGCAATGTCGGTATTTTTGATGTCCAGCGCCTGATCGACGGTCTTGCCCTTGACCCACTCGGTGACCAGCGACGACGAGGCGATCGCCGAGCCGCAACCGTAGGTCTTGAACTTGGCGTCCTCGATGACGCCCGACTTGTTGACCTTGATCTGCAGCTTCATCACGTCGCCGCAGGCCGGCGCGCCGACCATCCCGGTGCCGACATCGGAATCGTCCTTGTCGAGCGAGCCGACATTGCGAGGATTCTCATAGTGATCAATGACTTTTACGCTATAGCTCATGTTGTTTCTCCGTTAATTCGTTAGTGGGCGGCCCACTGGACGGTACTCAGATCGATACCTTCCTTGTACATGTCCCACAGCGGGGAAAGGTCACGCAATTTCTGAATTTTCTCGTGCAACAGCTTGACCGCATAGTCGATTTCTTCTTCGGTGGTGAAGCGGCCGATGGAGAAACGGATCGAGCTGTGCGCCAGTTCGTCGTCGCGCCCCAGCGCGCGCAGCACGTAGGACGGCTCCAGGCTGGCCGAGGTGCAGGCCGAACCGGACGACACCGCGAGGTCCTTGATCGCCATGATCATCGACTCGCCTTCGACGTAGGCGAAGCTGATGTTGAGGTTGTGGGCGACGCGCTGTTCGAGGTCGCCATTGACGAAAGTCGCTTCAATATCTTGAAGTCCTTTCAGAAGTTTATCGCGCAAGCCTTTGACTCGCTTGTTTTCTTCGACCATTTCCTCGCGCGCGATACGGAAGGCTTCGCCCATACCGACGATCTGGTGCGTGGCCAGCGTGCCGGAGCGGAAACCGCGCTCGTGACCGCCGCCGTGCATCTGCGCCTCCAGCCGGATGCGCGGCTTGCGCCGCACGTAGAGCGCGCCGATGCCCTTCGGGCCGTAGGTCTTGTGTGCCGAGAAGCTCATCAGGTTGACCTTGAGCTGGCTCAGGTCGATATCGACCTTGCCGGTCGCCTGCGCCGCATCGACGTGGAAGATGACGCCCTTGGCGCGGCAGATTTCGCCGAGTTCGGCGATCGGCTGAACGACGCCGACTTCGTTATTGACGAACATCACCGAGGCAAGCACGGTATCCGGGCGGATCGCCGCCTTGAATACCTCAAGGTCGATCAGGCCGTTTTCCTGGACGTCGAGGTAGGTCGCCTCGAAACCCTGGCGCTCCATCTCGCGCACGGTGTCGAGGACCGCCTTGTGTTCGGTCTTCAGCGTGATGATGTGCTTGCCCTTGGTGGCGGCGTAGAAGTTGGCGGCGCCCTTGATTGCCAGATTGTTCGATTCGGTGGCACCGGAAGTCCAGACGATTTCCTTGGGATCGGCACCGACCAGCGCGGCGACCTCCTCGCGCGCCTCCTCGACGGCTGCCTCGGCCACCCAGCCGAAGCTGTGCGAACGCGATGCGGGATTGCCGAAATGCTCGCACAGGTAGGGAATCATCTTTTCGGCGACGCGCGGATCGACCGGGGTGGTGGCCGAGTAATCGAGGTAGATAGGCAGTTTCATCGTCTTTCTCACTGGGTCGGTTCAGGCGGTGACCGCCGTCAGTCCCTGCAGGCGTCCGACCGTGACCCGCAAGGCATTGATGAATTGTTCGACATCGGCATCGCCGTTGTCGTTACCGAGGCTGACGCGCACCGCGCCACGGGCGATTTCCGGCGCCACGCCCATCGCCCGCAGCACGTGCGAGGGTTCCGGGTTGGCACTGGAGCAGGCGGCGCCGCTGGCGACGGCAAAACCTTCCCGGTCGAGCTTGCCGACCAGGGTTTCGCCGTCGATGCCGGCGATCGCGAAGTAGCTGGTGTTCGGCAGGCGTCGCGCGTCGACCGCGAAAATGCTCGCCCCGAGAGCGGTCAATCCGCGCTCGAGACTATCCTTCAGGGCGGCCAGACGCGCAGCCGATTGGGCAACGCGCTGCGCCGCAAGTTCCGCGGCGACGCCGAAACCGACGATTGCCGGCACGTTCTCGGTCCCCGAGCGCAGACCGCGCTCGTGACCGCCGCCGGCAATCTGCGGCTGCAGTTCGATGCGCTTGTCGACGAGCAGCGCCGCCGCCCCCTTGGGGCCGTTGATCTTGTGCGCCGAAACGGTCAGCGCGTGCAGGCCGGCTGCGTTGAGCATCCGGAAATCGATCGGCAGCTTGCCGAAAGCCTGCACCGCGTCGCTGTGCGTCCAGGCGCCGGCGGCGCGCGCCGCGGCGGCCAGGGCCGCGACATCCTGGACGACGCCGGTCTCGTTGTTGGCAAGCATCACCGAGACCAGCTTCGGTTTCAATTGCAGCACGGCGGCGAAGTCTGCGTCGTCGATCCGCCCTGCTCCATCAACGGCAATCTCGCGCAGCGTCCAGCCCTGGCGGACGAGTTGCGCCGCCGGCTTGAGCACGCAGGGATGCTCGATGGCACTGACCGCGACGACGCCGGGGCGCAGGCTGGCGGCGGCGCCCTTGACGAAGAGATTGTTGGCCTCGCTGCCGCCGCTGGTGAACAGCACTTCGGTCGGGTGCGCGCCGAGCGCCGCGGCGACGCGCTGGCGCGCCTCGTCGATCGCCTGGCGGGCACGCCGGCCGTATTCATGGCGGCTCGACGCATTGCCGCACAGCCCGTCGAGCCACGGCAGCATGGCCGCCCGCACCGCCGGATCGAGCGGGGTGGTCGCGTTGTGGTCGAGGTAGACGGGGGCGAACATGCCGGAATCAGGCGGCGACTGCCGTCTTGTCGCGGATCGTCCGGCGCGGGTGCGGGCCGAGCGGACGCTGATCGGCGATCACCGATTCGCCGCGGGCGGCGGCCTTGGCCTTTTCCCGCTCGACGAGGTCGGCCAGGGTCACCGAGGCCAGGTATTCGAACATCTTGGTATTGAGCGTCGTCCACAGATCGTGGGTCATGCAGCGGTGGTCGTCCAGACAGTTCTCGCTGCCGCCGCACTGCGTCGCGTCGAGGTTCTCATCGACGGCACGGATGATGTCGGCGACGCTCACCAGCGCCAGCGGCCGGGCGATGCAGTAGCCGCCGCCGGGGCCGCGCACGGAATCGACGAGCTTGTAGCGACGCAGCTTGCCGAATAGCTGCTCCAGGTAGGACAGCGAGATGCTCTGCCGCTCGGCGACGCCGGCCAGGGCGACCGGCCCTTCGCCGCCGCGCAAGGCGAGATCCATCATCGCTGTCACGGCAAAACGCCCTTTGGTGGTCAAACGCATTGCGGCCTCCCGACTAATAACCAAGTATTGCGGTCAACTATAGCCAATCCAGACAAAATTAGTCAACTATTTTGCTCAGGTATTTCGGATCGAAATCGTCGCTCTGCTGCACTTCCTGGTCGCACTTGACGCCCTGCGCGTCGAGTTCCTTGAGCAGCGACGCCAGGCGCCGATCGGTTTCGGCGGCGTGGTCGAGCAGACCGTGAATCGCCTTGGCCAGCGGATCGTCCTGGTCGCGGGCGACGGCGTAGGCCGAGAAGCCGAGCTTTTCCGCCTGCGCCTCGCGCTCCTTGCTCTGCGCATCGATGATGCGCGCCGGGTTGCCGACCGCGGTGGCGCCCGCCGGCACCGCCTTGGTGACGACCGCGTTGGAACCGACCTTGGCACCCGCCGCGATGACGATGGGACCGAGCACCTTGGCGCCGGCACCGACGACGACGCCGTTCTCCAGCGTCGGATGGCGCTTGCCCCGGGCCCATGAGGTGCCGCCCAGGGTGACGCCGTGGTAGAGCGTGACGTCGTCGCCGATTTCGGCGGTCTCGCCGATGACGACGCCCATGCCGTGATCGATGAAGAAGCGACGGCCGATGGTGGCGCCGGGATGGATTTCGATGCCGGTGAAGAAACGCGCCAGGTGCGCGGTGAACCGCGCCAGCCAGCGCAGCCGGTGACCCCACAGCCAATGGGCGACGCGATGCAGGATCAGCGCGTGAATGCCCGGATAACAGGTGAGCACTTCCCAGAACGAGCGGGCCGCCGGATCGCGGTCGAAGACCGCGCGGATATCCTCACGCAAGTGCCGGAACATGGGGTGCTATCTCCCTATTGAAAGGGGGTGAATTCTAGAATACTCGACTGAATTTGTCAGCTATTTGCAGAAAGCTCGGCCAGAACGCGCCCCACCCCGGCCAGACAGGCCTCGCGCGCCGCCGGCTCGGCCGGGCTACCGCTCAGGTAGGCGGCGACCAGCAGCGGCGGCCGACCGGGCGGCCAGACGATGCCGACATCGTTGGCGTCGCTGCGATTGCTGCCGGTCTTGTCGCCGATCCGCCAGTCCGCCGGCAGCCCCGCCTTGAGCCGGCGCCCGCCGGTGGCGCAGGCAAGCAGCCAGTCCTGCAGTTGCCGGCGCGACACCGGCGACAGCACGTCGCCAAGCAGCAACCGGTGCAGCGTCGCCGCCATCGCCCGGGGCGTCGTCGTATCGAAGGCGGGATCGGCACCGGGCTGGTTCAGTTCGGGTTCGCGGCGGTCGAGCCGGGTGACGTCGTCGCCGCTGCTACGCAGGAAGGCGGTCAGCGCCGCCGGCCCGGCAAAGCTGTCGAGGACCAGGTTGGCGGCGGCGTTGTCGCTGCTGGCGATGGTCGCCGCGCACAGTTCGCCCAGGGTCATGCCCTGCCCGTCGGCGAATTTCTCGGTCACCGGCGACCACGGCAGCAGGAGCGAGCGCTCGAAGACGATGCGCCGATCGAGACGCTCGATACCGGCATCAACCCGCTGCAGCACGCAGGCGCCGGCGAGCGCCTTGAACGAACTGAGCAGCATGAAGCGCTCGTCGGCGCGATAGCCGAAACTGGCACCGTTTGCCGTATCGATGATGTGTACGCCGAGGCGGCCGCCGACCGCCGCTTCCAGCGCGCGCAGGCGCTCGGTGACCGTGGCAGCGGCCAGCACCGCCCGCGGCATGACGGCAATCAGACCGATCGCGGATAGGGAACGGAAAAAGCGGCGGCGCGACATGCGCGCATTGTGCCAGCCGCTCAGGCGCCCGGCCAGGTGACCGGCTTGCCGTCGGCGCTCAAACTCATCCGGCCGTCGGCGGAAAACTGCAGCGCGATCTGCGATGCCGGCCGGTTGTCGGCGAACAGCCAGGCGTACTTGGCGACCACCGCAGCAGCCTCGGCCGACGATGCGGCGGCGGTGTATTCCTCGTGGAAAGGCAGGCTCTTCTGCATCTCGACCTGATGCGAGGTCAGCGCAGCCGCCGTCTGCATGCTGCGCGCCAGCGCCGGTTCTTCGGCCAGCGCCGCCTTGAACTGCTCGGCGTAGGGATAATCGGCCGGCAACTGGAGTTGCCCATGGCGGTCGTAGCTGACGCTCGCCGGGGCTTCGGGAATGCCGTTGGCGGCCAGGAAACCCGGCATCTCCTGCGACACGTAATCGCTCAGCGCCTGGATGTTGGCCGGCGACGGCAACATCAGTGGCGGCAGTTCGGTGAAACCGCCGGGCGGCGGCTGGAAATAGGCTTCGATGTCGATGTCGACCGATCCCTGGTTGGTATCGAAGGTCGCCGTGCGCGCCGAAGTGAAAGCATCACTCTCGGCCGCCAGACGATCGCGGGCAGCTTGCGAAATGCTGACCGTGCCGGCAGCATTTGCCGGCGCCGGGCTGACACTTGCCGTAAGCACCGTACTGCGATTCAGCGTGGAAACCGCGGAAACCGCGGCGGACCAGGGGTTGGCGGCTTGAACGAACATGGCGCAAGACTCTCGGGCAATGAAGTTGCAGCTTGCTCTGCAAGCCTCATGCCATTTCCGCCTGCGCGCTGGCGACGGCAAGGCGGCGCACCAGTTCGGGAATGATCGCCGCCTCCGCCATGCCGTAGCCGAGGACCAGGCCGTTGTCGCCCCGGCCGTCGCTGCTGTAGCGGCTGAGCGCCCGCGCCGCGACGCCCTGCCCGGCCGCCGCGGCGACGATCGCCACGTCCGCCACCCGTCCCGGCAGATGCAGTACCAGGTGCAGGCCGGCGTCGCCACCGGCGATGCGGGCGCCGGGAAAATGCTGCGCCAGCGCCGCTCGTAGAACCTGCTGACGCTCCCGATAGACCGGCGCCATCGCCCGCAGGTGGCGGGTCAAGCGGCCGCTGTCGAGAAAACGCGCCAGCGCCCGCTGCTCGACCGCCTGGCCGCCGCGATGCAGTTCGCCGAGCGCCTGCCCGAAACTGTTGACGGCCCAGCGCGGCAGTACCAGGTAGGCGATGCGCAGGCCGGGATAGAGCAGCTTGCTGAAGGTACCGAGATAGACCACCGGCGCTTCCGGGCGCAGCCCCTGGATCGCCGGCAGCGGCCGGGCGTGGTTGAACTCGCTGTCGTAGTCGTCCTCGATCAGCCAGTGCTCTCCGGGCACCAGGCGGGCCAGGAAGGCCAGCCGCCGGTCGAGCGCCAGCACGCTGCCGCCCGGGTACTGGTGCGACGGCGTCAAGTGCAGCAGGCGCGGCGGCCGTTCCCGCCACAGCGCATCCGGCGCCGCCATGCCCTGCCCGTCGACCGGCACCGGCTGCACCGTCAGCCCGGCGGCAAGCAGCGTGTTGCGGGCGACCGGATAGCCCGGTTCCTCGACCCAAGCGAGGTCGCCGGGATCGGCCAACAGGCGGGCGCAAGCGTCGAGCGCCGCCTGGGCGCCGGGCAGGATGAAGACCTGCGCCGCCGTGCAGGCAACGCCGCGGCGGGCACCGAGGAAACTGGCGACGGCCTGGCGCAGCGCCGGTTCGCCGCCGACTTCGGCGTAAGCCAGATGACGGGCGCCGACCGCGCGCCAGGCGTCCTGCAGCAGGCGCGACCAGAGCGGCCAGGGAAAGGCGTTGAGGTCGGGGACGCCGGGCGCGAACGGCAGCGTGGGCTCGCCGCGGGCGCTGGCCGACAGCGCCGCCGCCCGCCGCGACAGGACACCGGCCACCGGTGCGGACGGCGCCAGCGTCGGCGCGGCCGGTAGCCTGGCCACCCGGGTGCCGCCGCGGTCGGCGATCAGGAAGCCTTCGGCGAGCAGTTGCTGGTAGGCGAACAACACGCCGTTGCGTGCCATGCCGACATCGGCCGCCAGACGACGGCTGGCCGGCAAGCGCAGGCCGGCGCCAAGGCGGCCGGCGACGATGGCCTGCTTGAGCAGGCGGTACAGGCGCTGCTGGCGCGCTTCGCCGACGGCCGGCCGGCGCAGTTCATCGAGAAGGAGATCGAGCGCCATCTGGCTCCATCAATCGGGGGATTTGTGGCTCCATCGATGGTGCCACAGGCGGGCTATGCTGACCGGACTTTTTCAGGAGATAGCGATGCCAGCCACCGCCCCCAGCCCGCGGACGCAAATCCGCCGCAAGCCGCAGCGCGGCCATTACGATTTCGCCGCCATTGCCGCCATCGTCGATGCGGCACTGATCTGCCACGTCGCCTTCCGGCACGCGGGCAGCGTCCATAGCCTGCCCACCGCCTGCTGGCGGATCGACCGCCACCTCTACGTCCATGCCGCCAACAACGCGCGCATGGCGGACGCCCTGCTGGCTGACGAATGCGCCGTCAGCATCGCGCTGGTCGACGGCCTGGTGCTGGCGCGCTCGGCCTTCCACCATTCGATGAATTACCGCTCGCTGGCGGTCTATGGGCAGTTTGCCGAAGTGCTGGCGAGCGACGACAAAGCCGCCGCCCTCACCGCCTTCGTCGAACACGTCAGCCCCGGGCGTTCGTCGCTGGTGCGCGCGCCGACGCCGGCCGAACTCGCCGGCACCCGCGTCCTGCGCCTGGCGCTGGACGAAGCCGCGGCAAAAATCCGTAACTGGGGTGTCGAAGACGATGCCGGCGATCTTGGCATCGCCGTCTGGTCGGGTGTCGTTCCGCTGCACACCGCCGCCGGCGTCTTGCTGCCGGATGAGAATTGCGCCGCCCTTGCAGAACCGGCGCTGCCCGATCTTGTTGTTTTGCGGGCCGCATGAAATTCGCCGGCCAACGCCGGCGAATCCCCCCTGATTTTGCTGCTGTTGTCAGTGTGCCCCTTGATGCGGCTTCGCCGACGCGTTACTTCCATCCTTGTTGGCTTGCTTGGCGGCGTAAACGCCGAGGTAGACCGCCATCACGAGAATGAAGAGGATCGTGAACAGGCTGAGCAGACCAATGTCGGAAGTGAAAAGAAGATTCCACGCCATGACCGTTCTCCCTTTGGATTGTTGGATGGAAAATGCCGTTTAAAGCAGCAATCCACCCGCAATAAGCATGCCCAGATGCGACATCCTGTCGCAGTCTCCCACGCTCCGGGAAAAACCTCCGAAATCCTCACTGCTGCTGAGTTTTGCGAGGGCGCCCGGAGCCTCGGCAGGGATAGGCGGCAAAGCCATGCGCCAGAAATGGCAATTCATTTCCGCCAAGTGCGCCAGAAGTGACACACCACCAATGAAATACGCCGCCAAGCCGGTCCGTCGGTGCCGTCCGCGGCCCATCCCCGGGTTGCGGCAATCAGCGACCGCGGCAATCCGCCGGCGCCGCCTGGCCGCGTTCCCAGCAGGCGCTGGCGGCCTGCGGCGCCGGGTGCGGCGTGCCTTCGCGGTCAATTTTGGCGACGACGATGCGCGAACTGACGACGCCGGCCTTGTCGAGTTCCAGGCGCAGCAGCCAGCCGGTGTTGTTGAGCGGGTCGTCGAAGCCGTCGAAGACGAAGTTGCCGAGGCTGTAGATCACCGGCTTGCCGCGGTAGATCTCGATTTCCTGGGTGACGTGCGGATGGCCGCCGACGACGGCGTCGGCACCGGCGTCGATCATCCGCCGCGCCAGCGCTTTCTGCCGCTCGCTGGCCCGCGTTTCGTGCTCCCAGCCCCAGTGCATCACCGGGATCACCAGGTCGGCCCGGTCGCGCTGGCGCGCCTGGCGGATGTCGTGCAGCACCTGCTCGTCCTCGCTCCAGGCGATGCCCGGCTGGTTATGGCCGGCCTCGAAGCTGCGCGGGAAGAATTCGTTGTAGCCGAGGAGCGCGATGCGCAGCCCCTTGCGTTCGACGATCAGCGGCCGATGGGCGTCGGCCAGCGTACGCCCGCCGCCGAAGTAGCCGAGACCGGCCCGCTCGAGGTGGCCGAGCATCTCGCCGAAGGCCGCCGGGCCGTAATCGCCGGAATGGTTGTTGGCGAGGCCGACGGCGTCAAAATGGCGTTTCACCAGCTTCAGCACGCGCGGTGGTGCGCGGAAGGTATAGGGCTTGTCGGCTTCCGCCTTGCCGCCGCGAGCAACGACGCATTCGAGGTTGGCGATGCGCAGGTCGGCGCTAGCGAGAATGGCGGCGAACGGCGCCAGCGGGTCGCGGCCCTGGCGGATCACCTTGCCCGGCGTGTCGTCGAGCATCACGTCGCCGACGAAGGCGACCGAGACGGTGCCGTCATCGGCCCACACCGGAAGCGGCAGCAGGCAGGCGGCGAGCAGGAGCAGCGATCTCATGGGCGGACACTCGTCAGGGTGCAGTCGTACTGCAGTTCGCGCCCGAGGATGGGCGAATAGAGGCGCTGTTCGCCGGTCAGCGAACGGCCGTCGGCCGTCGGCGCGCGGTAGGTTGCCTGCTGCAACAGGATGGGCTGGCCGCGGCGTTGGTAATAGGCGTAGATCTTGACGTACTCGGCAACGCCGTCGGCCGCGACGACGACGGCCTTGAAGTGGAAATTGTCGTTGATGTTGGTCGCCGGCACCCGGTAGATGTCGGCGGCCGGTCCGTAGTCGAGGACCTGGACGGTATTCGACTGCTCCAGCCGGCAGTGCAGCCACGGCCCGTCGGCGGCGGCGGATAGTGCCGGCGCCCCGAGCAGCGCGGCGAGTAGACAAGCCTCAAGACGCATCGCGTTTCCCCTCCCCTGTGGCCAGCATCATAACCGGGAAAATGCTGGCGCCGGCTCAGTGGAAATCCCGGCTGCGCGTTTCCAGCCGCCCCAGCCAGGCCGACAGGTCGACCAGGCGCTGGGCAACCAGGTGCACGACGCCGTCGGCGCATTGCAGTTGGCCGTAGACGCCGAGCAGCGGTGCGGCGAGCAGTTCGCGCCGCTGTTTCTCGACCAGCGCCGGCTTGACGACGACGTTGGTCCAGCCGGTTTCGTCCTCCAGCGTGACGAAGACGATGCCGGTCGCCGTGCCCGGCCGCTGGCGGCCGGTGACGATGCCGGCAACGCGGACCAGCGCGCGGTCGCCGCGTTGCGCCAGTTCGCTGGCGCTGAGGAAGCGCCGCGCTGCGAGATGTTCGCGCAGCAGCGTCAGCGGGTGCGGGCGCAGGCTGTGGCCGAGCTGCTGGTAATCGGCGACCAGGTTGTCGGCCAGCGTCGGCGCCGCCAGTTCGACCGCAGCTTCCGGCGCCGGCAGGCCGGCGAAGAGGTCGCCCTGGATCGCCCGCTGGCCGCTGTCGGCAACCGCCCAGGCGGCCTGCCGGCGATGACCGGCGAGGCCGCGCAAGGCATCGGCGGCAGCGAGCTGATCCAGATCGCGCTTGCCCAGGGCGCAGCGCGCCGCGAGGTCGGCAACATCGGCAAACGCCGCCCGCCGCCGCGCGTCGGCGATGCGCACGGCCGCCTCCCGGCTCAGTCCCTTGATCTCGCGCAGGCCAAGGCGCACCGCGCCGCCCTCGTCGATCCGGCTGTCCCAGTCGCTGGCCGTGACATCGGCCGGCAGCACGCTGACGCCGTGGCGGCGGGCATCCTGGATCAACATCGACGGCGAATAGAAACCCATCGGCTGGCTGTTGAGCAAGCCGCAGAGGAAGGCCGCCGGGTGGTGGCGCTTGACCCAGGCCGAGGCATAGACCAGCAGCGCGAAGCTGGCGGCGTGCGATTCGGGGAAGCCGTATTCGCCGAAGCCCTGGATCTGGGCGACGATGCGCTCGATGAAGGCGGCCGGCACGCCGTTGCGCGCCATGCCGGCGCGCAGCTTGTCCTGGTAGCGGGCTAGATTGCCCTTGCGCCGCCAGGCGGCCATCGCCCGCCGCAGCTCGTCGGCCTCGCCGGGCGTGAAGCCGGCGGCGACGATGGCCAGTTGCATCACCTGTTCCTGGAAGATCGGCACGCCGCAGGTGCGCGCCAGCACCGCGTCGATCGCCGGCGTGATGCGCTCGATATCCTCCCTGCCCTGGCGCCGCTTCAGGTAAGGATGGACCATGTCGCCCTGGATCGGCCCGGGGCGCACCAGCGAAACCTCGATCACCAGGTCGTAATAGTTGCGCGGCTTCAGGCGCGGCAGCATGCTCATCTGCGCCCGCGATTCGACCTGGAAGACGCCCATGCTGTCGGCGCGGCACAGCATGTCGTAGGTCGCCTTGTCGCCTTCGGGGATTTCGTTCAAAGCCAGCGGCCCGATCATCGCCAGCATCCGGCGCAGCGCCGACAGCATGCCGAGCGCCAGCACGTTGACCTTCATCAGGCCGACCGCGTCGAGGTCGTCCTTGTCCCACTGGATCACCGTGCGCGTTTCCATCGCCGTGTTCTCGACCGGCACCAGCCGCGCCAGCGGCCCGCGCGACATGACGAAGCCGCCGACGTGCTGGGTCAGGTGGCGGGGAAAGCCGCGCAGCTGCTCGGCCAGCCACAGCCATTTCTCGACGCGCGGCGAAGCCGGGTCCAGCCCCTGCTCGGCGAAGCGTTCCGGCATCTGTTCGCGTTTGTCCCACCAGGCGAGCGAAGCGGTCAGCGCGTCGATGCGGGCGATGTCGAAGCCGAGCGCGCGGCCGGCGTCGCGCAGCGCGCCCTTGGTCCGGTAGGTGATGACGGCGGCGGCCAGCGCCGTGCGCTCGCGGCCGTACTTGCCGTAGATGTAGGCGATGACCTCGGCGCGCCGCTCGTGCTCGAAATCGACGTCGATATCGGGCGGCTCGCCGCGCTCTTTCGAGACGAAGCGCTCGAACAGCATCGCCGAACGCGCCGGGTCGACCTCGGTGACGCCGAGCGCGAAACAGACCGTCGAATTCGCCGCCGAACCGCGCCCCTGGCAGAGGATGCCAGCGCCGCGGG
Source organism: Azonexus sp. MM2026_4 (assembly GCF_055901855.1). Taxonomy (NCBI): domain Bacteria; kingdom Pseudomonadati; phylum Pseudomonadota; class Betaproteobacteria; order Rhodocyclales; family Azonexaceae; genus Azonexus; species Azonexus sp. MM2026_4. Next base: position 880,870 of record NZ_CM148380.1, read on the forward strand.
CGAAACAGACGATGTCGTAGACGGTCAGGAAATAGGCTTCGTAACTCAGCTCGGCGATCAGCCGCAGTTCGTGCTCAATGCGCTCGCGCACCGCCGCCGGCACGCCCGCCGGGTAGCGTCGGCGCAGTCCGGCCTCGGTCTCGTGGCGCAGCCAGGAGATTGGCGTGTGGCCAGCGGGGACGATTTCCTCCGGATATTCGTAGCGCAACTCGTCGAGCGAGAACGTGCACAAGGCCGCGATACGCAGCGTCTCGGCCAGCAGTTCGGGCGGATAGAGCCGCGCCAGCCGCAGACGCGAACGCAGGTGGCGCTCGCCGTTCGGGAACAGCGCGTGGCCGGCCTCGAACACCGAGGTCTTCAGGCGCAGCGCGGTCAGCACGTCCTGCACCGGCCGCCGCGCCCGCACGTGCATGTGCACGTCGCCCGCCGCCACCAGCGGCAGGCCGCAGGCGGCAGCGAGCGCCTGCAGTTCCGCGAGCCTGGCCGCGTCGTCCGGCCCGGCGTGCAGTTCGACGGCGATCCAGCAACGTCCGGGAAAGCGTTCGGCCAACCAGCGCCCGTCGGCGACCGAAGGCGTCGCCTCGGGCACCCACAGCACCAGGCAATCAGGCAGCGCGCCATTCGGTGAGATGGCGTTCAGGTCGTGGCGCTGCAAGGTATAGGCGCCCTTCTCCGCCCGCCGCCGGGCGAGCGTGATCAGCGCCGAGAGGTTGCCGTAACCCTCCCGGTTCTGCGCCAGAAAGACCAGTTTCAGGCCGTCGACCGTGCTCATCTCGCTGCCGATGATGAGACGCGTCGCCCCGCCTTGGGCCCGGAACGCCTGATGCACGCGCACCACGCCGGCCAGCGAGCACTCGTCGGTCAGCGCCAGCGCCGCGTAGCCCTGCGCCACCGCCTGCGCCGCCAGCTCCTCCGGATGCGAAGCACCACGCAGGAAGCTGAAGTTGGACAGGCAGTGCAGCTCGGCGTAGTCGGGGAGCGCGGACGGGACGGTCAATGCGGGCCTCTGGCAAACAACTGTATTTTCATACAGTCATTTTAGCCCACCCCGCGTTTCAGTCCCAGCGCGGCTGGTAGGAAAAGGTCGGCAGCTTCCAGGCGAAGCGCAGCGCCAGCATGCGGAAGGCGAAACCGGCGCCGAAACAGATCAGCGTGATCAGGTCGCTGTCCCAGCCGAGCCCGCGCAGCACCAGGAAGAGCACGCAGACGAACAGCGAAACGCTGGCGTAAAGCTCGCGGCAGAAGACCACCGGCACCTGGTTGCACAGCACGTCGCGCAGCACGCCGCCGGAAATCCCGGTCAGCATGCCGGCCATGATCACGACCACTACCGGGTAATCGAGCTGTAGCGCGACGCTGCAGCCGATCAGCGAGAAAGCGACCAGGCCGAGCGCGTCGAGCATCAGGAAGAGGCGCTTCATGTGGTGCATGAAGCGGGCGATCAGCGTCGTCGCCAGCCCCGCCAGGATGACCAGGTAGACATACTCGGGATGCTGGGTCCAGCCGATCGGGTAATGGCCGAGCACGACGTCGCGGATCGTGCCGCCGCCCAGCGCGGTGACGAAGGCGATGACGGCAACGCCGAAGAAATCCATGTCGCGACGGCCGGCGGCGAGCGCGCCGGACATCGCCTCGGCGGCGATGGCGACCAGGTAGACAACCAGCAAGAGGTCGAACTGCTTGCTGGCGAGCGGTTGAAAAACGAGGGCGAGACTGTCGAACATCGGGAGGATTCCGTCAAAAAGCGGAAACTCCCAACGGGTGTTTCCGCGACGCCTCTCCCCCTGTCCTTTTACCTGAGAGTTTCGGCCCGCAAGAGCCTGCCCCTTCGGTGAGTCGGCGGGCGCGGCGCGCTCGCGACTTCTCTCCAGCCGGCGAATCATGTCTGCAGTTCGGCATGCCTGAGCGATTATGGGAGTTTGCGCCTTCGGCGGAGCCTGGCGAACCAGCGCTCTCTCTCCTGCAGAGGGGCCGGATTATCGGCAGCGCTGGGGATGCCTGTCAATCAGCGCGCGGTCGTCTGGGATTTGAAACGGCTGAATTTGCTTGAGGCCGACTTCCGCCTCCGGCTACAAGCTCTCTCCAAAAAGAGCCAGCGGGTGGCTCGCGAGGTATGCTGTCGAATTATTCGCAGCAGCTTTGGCGGCATCAGGGACTGGCATGGCCTGATGTGCGATCAGGCCATTTTCTTGAAAGAGCAAGTCGATGAGTTATGTGCTTCAAGTTTGGGAAACACCAGCAAACCTTCCGGTGCCTGCCACTCTCGAAGCAGCCTCGCGGCAGCTCGATCAATTGCAGCAGCGAACGGCGCAGCACAAGAAATTTCGTCTTCTGGCACTGCGGCTGACGCTACGCTACCCCTGCATCTGCTCGCCCCGGGCCGAAGAGATACCGGAATCCGAATGGGCCTGGAGCGACGGGCCACTCGACGGCAAGACCGACGCCGCGGTCTTTGCACTGGGGGTCAATCCGGAAATGCTGGATGCCGTCTTGCCGTTTGTGGTCGGACAGGCACGCCTGTTCGGACTCAATGTCATGGACGCGCAGGAAGGTGTCGTCTATCTGGCCAATGGTCAGCGTCTGACGGTGGCTACGCCGCCGACTTCGCGGGCGGAAAAAAATTACGATGACGTGCCAAAGCGTGCCGCCCTGGAAAAAATCGTCTTCGAGCGCCTGACCCCTTTTCTCGCCGAACATGGCTTCAAGGCAAGAAAAAGCGATCGCAGTTTCAAAGCCGTTTTTCCCAACGGATGGCATGTGCTGTACATCGGCAGCACCGACATGTGGCCTCTCAATGTGCCCTTCTGCCTGAATGTCGAAAGTCGCTTTCACGAGGTCACCAACCTTGTTTCCTCGATTGCCTGGCCAGACAAGCCTCCTGATCAAGTGAAGCTGTCTTTTACGACCTCTGCAGGCCAACCCAAATGGATGGACGAGATCGGTCCCTTCCAGGGAACCGACAAGGGTTATGTCGTGCGCAGTTACTCAGAAATCGACGGGGTGATCGAACACCTTCTCGGGAAGTTACAGACCCGCTTGCTACCAATCTTGGAACAATACAAAACGATCAGCGGCCTGGATCAAATCCTCAATCCGGACCCGGTTACTGACTCGGTTTTTTTCACCAGTTTCAGTAGCGGTTCAGATCACATTGTGACCGCCTATCTGGCGAAAAACCCTCGGCTGGAAGCCTTGTGCGAGGAGTTCTTCGCCCAGATCGCTCATTTGCCAAAAGACCTGAATCGCGTTGTACCAACGCTGAAGTGCATCGACTATGTGAGAAGTCGGGCCAACATTTAGGGGGGCGGTTTCAAATCCCAAGTGCAACACTTCATAACCGGAGGAGTTGCATGACGAGAACGTATCAACAATTGAGTGCGGAAGAACGCGGCGTGGTAATGGCGATGAAGGAGCAGGCCAGTAGTGCGCGGGCGATAGCCAAGGTGCTTGGCAGATCGCCCAGCACCATCACGAGAGAACTTCGCCGCAACGGCTACCAGAGCGAAGAGGAGCAATGCGTCATGGGACGCCCCCGAGTGGCTGGCGGCTACGATGCAAACCGCGCCGGCAAGCGAGCCCGGCGGGTGCGACGTGCGGCCTGGCCGGTGCGCAAGCTCCACCGCCAAGGCGCCTTGTGGGCCGAGGTCAGGGCGTTGCTGGAACGCAAGCTCTCGCCCGAGCAGATTGCTGCCAAACTCAAGCAACGCCACCCTGAGCAGCCCCAATTGCAAGCCTCCCACGAAACCATCTACACCGCGATCTATGCCATGCCCAAGGGCGATCTTCGCCGCGAACTGGTCGTCCTGCTGCGCCAGGGGCGAGGCGCACGCAAGCCTCGCACGCGAGGCAAAGATCGGCGGGGATCGCTGCAGGACATGCTGAGCATCCACGTACGCCCGCCCGAGGCCAGCGACCGCTTGCTGCCTGGCCACTGGGAGGGCGACCTGATCAAGGGCAAGGCCAACGCTTCGGCTGTCGGCACCCTGGTGTGCCGCAAGTCGCTGTTTGCCATGCTGGTCAAGCTCGACGGCAGTACGGCGATCGATGCGCTCAACGGATTCACGCAGGCCTTCAGCGGGCTGCCGCCTGAGATCCGACAGACCCTCACCTATGACCAAGGCAAGGAGATGGCGCTGCACAAGAAGCTGGCCGAGAACACCGGCCTGAAAATTTACTTTTGTGATCCTCACAGCCCGTGGCAACGTGGCATCAATGAGCACACCAATGGTTTGCTGCGCCAATATTTGCCGAAGGGCACTGACCTGAGTGTCCACTCCCAGCGCGAACTCGATCACATGGCCTGGGAACTCAATATGCGGCCGAGAAAAACCCTGGGGTGGCGCTCTCCCGCCGAGGTGTTCTTCGATAACATCTTCATGGACAAAGCAGGGCTGATTCCAAATGTTGCACTCGGTCTTTGAAACCGCCGGGCGTTTCCACACAACCTCGGTCGCTACCGGTCTTTTGCGGATCTCAAGCCTCAAGCGCCCCCGAGCCGTCCACTCCCGGCGATCAGCCTACTCCCGCCGCCTTCGCCCGCGCCGCGTGCGCCTTGCGGTAGCTGTCGAGCAGGCGTTGGTGACGGTCGAGGCCTTCCAGCTGCATGCTGGTCGGCGTTAGACCGTGGAAGCGGATGCTGCCATCGACTGAGCCGAGCACGGCGTCCATGCGCTCGTTGCCGAACATGCGGCGGAAGTTGGGCTCGTAGTCTTCCAGTTCCAGTTCGTCGTCAAGCAGCACTTCCAGCACCACATTGACCGCCTGGTAGAACAGGCCGCGCTCGGCGGTGTTTTCGTTGTACTGCAGGTAGGCCTCGACCTGTTCCTTGGCCGCTTCGAAATCCTGCAGCGCGAGGTTGATCAGCAGCTTGAGTTCGAGGATGGTCAGCTGGCCCCAGTCCGTGTTCTCGTCGAATTCGACGCCGATCAGCGTGATGATGTCGGTGTAGTCGTCGAGCTCGCTCTCTTCCAGGCGCTCCAGCAGGGCTTCCAGGCCGGCGTCGTCGAGGCGGTGCAGGTTGAGGATGTCTTCACGGAAGGCCAGCGCCTTGTTGGTGTTGTCCCAGATCAGGTCGTCGACCGGGTAGATTTCCGAGTAACCGGGCACCAGGATGCGGCAGGCCTTAGTGTGGAAACTGCCGCCCAACTGGTCGTAGACGGCGACGTAAACCTCCTTGCCCATTTCGGCGAGGATGCCGAACAGCGTGGCGGCTTCATCGGCGTTGGAATTCTCGCCCTGGCCCGAGAAGTCCCATTCGACGAAATCGTAATCCGCCTTCGCGCTGAAGAAGCGCCACGACACGACGCCGCTCGAATCGATGAAATGCTCGACGAAGTTGTTCGGCTCGGTGACGGCGTTGCTCTCGAAGGTCGGCCGCGGCAGGTCGTTCAGGCCTTCAAAGCTGCGCCCCTGCAGCAGTTCGGTGAGGCTGCGTTCGAGCGCGACTTGCAGGCTCGGATGCGCGCCGAAGGAGGCGAAGACGCCGCCGGTGCGCGGGTTCATCAGGGTCACGCACATCACCGGGAACTGGCCGCCGAGCGAGGCGTCCTTGACCAGCACCGGGAAACCCTGCTTCTCCAGTTCCTCGATGCCGGCGACGATGCCCGGATATTTGGCCAGCACTTCGGCCGGCACGTCGGGTAGCGCGATTTCGCCTTCGAGGATTTCGCGTTTGACGGCCCGCTCGAAGATTTCCGACAGACACTGCACCTGCGCTTCGGCCAGCGTGTTGCCGGCGCTCATGCCGTTGCTGAGAAACAGGTTGTCGATCAGGTTGGTCGGGAAAAACACCGTCTCGCCGTCCGACTGGCGCACGTAGGGCAGCGCGCAGACGCCGCGTTCGGTATTGCCGGAGTTGGTGTCGAACAGGTGCGAGGCGCGCAGCTCGCCGTCCGGGTTGTAGATTTCCAGCGTGTAGTCGTCGAGCAGGCCCTTGGGCAGCGCATCCTTCTTGCCCGGCTTGAACCAGCGCTCGTTCGGGTAATGCACGAAGGGCGCGTTGGCGAATTCTTCGCCCCAGTACTGGTCGTTGTAGAAATGGTTGCAGCTCAGGCGCTCGATGTATTCGCCCAGGGCGGACGCCAGCGCGCTTTCCTTGCTGGCGCCCTTACCGTTGGTGAAGCACATCGGCGAATGCGCGTCGCGGATGTGCAGCGACCAGACGTTGGGCACCAGGTTGCGCCAGGAGGCGATCTCGATCTTGATACCCAGCCCGGCGAGCAGGCCGGACATGTTGGCGATGGTCTGTTCCAGCGGCAGGTCCTTGCCGGCGATGAAGGTCTGCGTGTCGGCGTCCGCGCTGACGGTCAACAGCGCCTGCGCGTCGGCGTCCAGATTCTCGACTTCCTCGATGACGAACTCGGGGCCGGTCTGCACGACCTTCTTGACGGTGCACCGGTCGATGGAGCGCAAAATGCCCAGCCGGTCCTTGGCCGAAATGTCCGGCGGCAGCTCGACCTGGATCTTGAAGGTCTGCTTGTAGCGGTTTTCCGGATCGACGATATTGTTCTGCGACAGGCGGATGTGCTCGGTCGGGATGTTGCGCGTGTCGCAGTAGAGCTTGACGAAGTAGGCCGCGCACAAGGCCGACGAGGCGAGGAAGTAGTCGAACGGCCCCGGCGCCGAGCCGTCGCCCTTGTAGCGGATCGACTGGTCGGCGATCACCGTGAAGTCGTCGAATTTGGCTTCCTGACGAAGCTTGTCGAGAAAATTGACCTTGATTTCCATGCGGGCGTCCCAGCGTTCAAAACGAATTGGCCGCCATTATCCGGGTTTCCCGGCGGCCGGGTACGAGGTGAAGCCGCTCAGGCCGCGTAATGCAGCACCGCGAAGAAGTGGCAGCCGGTGCCCGTTGCGACGAAACCGTGCCATACGGCATGTGCGTAGCGGACACGGGAATCGAGCATGAAGAAGACGACACCGGCGGTGTAGGCGACGCCACCGGCGACGAGCAGGATGACGCCGGGCAGCGAGACGTGCTCGACCAGCGGCACCGCCGCGATCAGCACCAGCCAGCCCATGGCCAGATACAAGCCGGTGGACAGCCAGGGATGGGAGAGCCGGTTGAATGCCTTCAGGGCGACGCCGGCGGCGGCCATCGACCAGACCAGGCCGAACAGCGTCCATCCCCAGGAACCGGCCAGGGCGCCCAGCGCGAACGGGGTGTAGCTGCCGGCAATGAAGCAGTAGATGGCGCCGTGATCCAGCTTCTGGAACAGGCGTTTCAGCTTGCCCGCCGGGAAGGCGTGGTAGAGCGTCGAGGTCAGGTAAAGGAGAACCATCGTCGCCGCAAACACGCTGGCGCCGACGACGTTGGCCACGCCGAAATGGCGGGCCGAGGCGATCAAGAAGGGGACGCCGGTGATCGCCGCCAGCAGCGCCACGCCGTGGCTGACGCTGTTGGCGATTTCTTCACCCAGGCTTTGCGGTCGTTCAGTCATGAGGTTCATCGTAGCACCTCAGGCATTTTTTCTCCGTGACCATCGGTAGCGATTTGCCCGGATCGTGTTATCCGGCCACGCGGCAGCAGTTCACGCAAACAGCCCGTGCAGATACCAGCCCTGCGCGTCGCGGAAAATCCACGCCCATTGGCCCTCGCCGTTGCGGGCGACGAAGTAGTCGCGGCGGATGTCGCCGACCGCAGCGCTTTCGCCGCTGTCCCACCAGCCGCTTTCCAGGCGCTCGCCGCGCGTCACGAGTTGCAGCGGACCATGCCAGTGCGGGCCGTCGGCGCGTTCGGTCAGCGGCTGCGGTACCGGCAGCAGCCAGAGCGGGCGTGGCATGGCGCGGCTTGCGGTCGACGCGGCTTTGGCGACCAGAATGCCCGCCGGATCGGCGTTGCGCGTGGCGCATTCCGGGCGGTGCTCGGCGTGCACCGCCAGGCTGTGCACGGCGGTGTCGCCCAGGCGGGCGCGCAGGCGTTCGAGGCAGGCGGCGGCGCCCTCGCCGCTCGCCGCCTGCTCGAACAGGCCGGCGCTGGCGGCGGGCCGGGCGACGACCTCGTCGGCGTCGAGATGCAGCGCCTCGACCGGCGCCGCCAGTTGCAGGCGGCCGAGGTGTTCGCGCAACAGGCGCATGAAGCGGCTCTCGTCGGCGCAAGGCTCGCCGAAGCGCAGCGGCAGCGCGCTGCTTGAGCCGTCGTCGTGAGTCAGGCGCAGCGTGCACGCGCGCAGCAGCGACTGGCGCACCTGCAGCCAGCCGGCCAGCGCGGCGAACAGGCGCTGCGCGGCGAAGGCCAGGCCTTCGGCGAAATCGACGCGCGACGGCAGCTCCAGCCCGGCGGCGAAGCGTTCGGGAAAGACGAAAGCGCGTTGCGGATCGGGCAGTTCGCCGCGGGCGCGCAGCAGGTCGTCGACCGGGCCGTTGCCGATGCGCCGCCGCAGGCCGGCGGGCGCGGTCAATTCGCCGAGACGGCGCAGACCGAAGGCTTCCAGACGGGCGACGACCTCGACCGGCCAGCCGGGCACGGTGCACGGCAAATCGGCCAGCGCCGCCTGCAGCGCGGCCAGGCTCTCGTAGCTGGCCGCCGCGTCGGCGCGCGCCAGCCAGCGGGCGCCGAGCGGTGTCGGCGCGACCGCCCAGGCGACGCTCCAGCCCTGCGCCCGGCAGCCGTCGAGCGCCGCCGCGACGATGGCGGCGACGCCGCCGAACAAGCGCCGGCAGGCGCCGATTTCCAGCAGCAGCGCATCCGGCGAGGCCAGGCTGACGGTCGGCGTGAAACGCCCGGACCAGCAGGCGAGATCGGCGAGCGCCCGGGCTTCGCGCGCCGGGTCGCGCTCGTTGGCGCGCAGCCCGGGCAGCAGGCCGAGCGCGGTCGACAATTTCTGGCCAGGCAGAACGCCGGCGGCAGCGGCAAGCGGATCGGCGGCCAGCACCCGGCCACGGGCCGTGACGACGCTAGGCGACTGCCGCGATGGCAGGGCTTCCAGCGTCAGCAGCGGAAAATGCAGGGCCAGCCACAACACGTGCTTTCCTTCCCGGTCGGGGGATGTCGATCTGCAACAGGCGCGACGCCGGCCGGCCGCGTCGCTTCAGAATGCGCAACGCCAGCCGGTCGGCACTGGCGGTCAGCGTCAGGCGCAGCGGAGCCGGCGACGGCGTCGCGGCGTCCACGGTCGACCGCCACAGCACCGCCACAACCGCCTGCCCCTCGGCCGCCACCTGCAGGCGGCGCAGCACCCGGGCGTCGATGCCGGCGTCCGGCCAGGCGAGCAGGCCGGCAAAACCGCCGCATCTGAGCAACTGCTCGACGCACCAGGCCGCCTGCTTGCCGGGACGGATCACCAGCAGGCGCTCCGGCGCCACACCGGCCGCCGCCCAGGCCGGCGCGTGCGGCAGCCAGGGCGGCGCGACCAGAGCCAGACGACCGCCCTCGCCCGACAGGCGGGCCAGCGCCGGCAGCAGCAGGCTGATTTCGCCGATGCCGCCGCGGTCGCTCAGGATTTCGGTGAGATTGCCGCGCGGCCAGCCGCCGCCCGGCAGTTCGGCGTCGAGTTCGGCGTAGCCGCTGGCGACGGTGCCCGCCGGCAGGCCGGGCAAGGCATCGCCGCGCCAGATGTCACCGCGCGCCAGGACCGCCGCCAGCTTGGTCGACACAGCGACCGGCGACGGTTGGGCGCTCATGACAGCTTGGCGACGGCTCCGCGGATCAGGCCGACGGCGACGCCCTCGATGGCGAATTCGACTTCGCCGGGGTTGATGACGATCGGTTCGAAATCCGGGTTCTCGGCGATCAGGCGGATCTGGTTCTTGCCGCGTTCCAGGCGCTTGACGGTGACTTCCTCGTCGATACGGGCGACGACGATCTCGCCGTCGCGTGCCTGATTGGTCTTATGCACGGCGATCAGGTCGCCGTCGAAGATGCCGGCGTCGATCATCGACAGACCGCGCACCTTCAACAGGAAATCGGCGCGCGGGTTGAACAGGCTGGCGTCGAAGTTGTAGCGCCCCTGCACGTTCTCGACGGCGAGGATGGGCGAGCCGGCGGCGACGCTGCCGATCAGCGGCAGGCCGAGCTGTTCGACGAGGCGGATGCCGCGCGCCGAGCCGGGTTCGAGGTTGATCGCGCCCTTCTTGGCCAGCGCCTTGAGGTGGTCCTCGGCGGCGTTCGGCGAGGCGAAGCCGAAGGCGGTGGCGATCTCGGCGCGGGTCGGCGGCGCGCCGAGGACTTCGACGGTATTCCTGATGAAGTCGAGGATTTCCTGCTGACGCGGGGTGAGTTTCATGGCGGGGCTCCGGCAATTTCCGATGACTGTATTTTTGTACAGTTACCGGAAATTGGCAAGCCCGGCGTCGATCAATCCTGGATCGTGCTCGAAAAAGCCTGGACGACATCGACCACCCGGGTCGCCCCGTCGCGCATCTGCTTGATCGCCGCGCCGGCGCTGTTGGCCAGTTCGACGCCGGCGCGCACCTCGGCCAGGCCGTTGTTCATGCTCGCCGTCACCGAACCGGTTTCCTTCTGGATGGTCTGGATCATGGCGGCGATTTCTCCGGTCGATTTGCCGGTGCGCTCGGCCAGCTTGCGCACCTCGTCGGCCACCACCGCGAAACCGCGCCCCGATTCGCCGGCGCGCGCCGCCTCGATCGCCGCGTTGAGCGCCAGCAGGTTGGTCTGGTCGGCGATCTCGCGGATGGTGCCGACGATCGACGAGATACGAGCCGTCTGTTCGCCAAGCACGGCAACCAGCGCCGCCGATTCGTCGACGATGCCGGCGATGTGCTGCATCTTGTCCACGGTGTCGAGGATGATGCCCTCGCCGGTCTGGGAAATCTCCCGCGTTTCCAGCGCCACCTTGTAGGCGGTTTCCGCCCCTTCGCGCTCGGCCATGTGGCGACGGATGCGCTCGCTGATGTCGGTGGCGAACTTGACCACCTTGACGACCTGGCCGTCCGGCCCGAACACCGGGTTGTAGCTGGCCTCCAGCCAGACTTCGCGGCGCTGGCGGTCAAGCCGCAGGTACTGCCCGGAACAGAATTCGCCGCGCCCCAGGCGAGCCCAGAACTGCGCGTACTCCGGCCCGCGCACGAAATCCTCCGGACAGAAGATCCGGTGATGCTGGCCGGCCAGTTCGCGGGTCGAATAGCCCATGGCCCGGCAAAAATTGTCGTTGGCGCGCAGGATGCGGCCGTCGGTGGCGAATTCGATGACCGCCATCGAACGCTCGATGGCATCGACCATGGCGCGCTGACTGGCGGCCTCGATCACCTGCGGCGTGACGTCGGTGGCGAACTTGACCACCTTGACCACCCGGCCGTCCGGCCCGAGAACCGGGTTGTAGGTGGCTTCCAGCCAGACATCCCGACCGTCGCGCTGACGGCGGTGCACGGTGCCGCGGAAGAACTCGCCGCGCCGCAGCGCAGCCCAGAAAGTGTCGAATTCCGGCGAGCCGGCGTAGGCCGGATCGCACAGGCGGCGGTGATGCTGGCCCTTGAGTTCGGACAGCGTGTAGCCCAGGGTCCGGCAGAAATTGTCGTTGGCGTCGATCAGCGTGCCATCGGGCATCAGTTCGACGATCGCCATCGAACGCTGGAGCGCCGCGTGCAGGGCGTGACAATCGGCAAGCGCCGCTTCGAGTTCGCCGACCTGCTGCCGGTACTTGTTGCCGAACATTCCCTCTCCTCGATTCGGTAAAGCGGCCGATCCTATCAAAACCCGCCCGGGCGCGACACGCCTTGCTAATATCCGGCGCACCGCGCAACAGGACCCAGCATGAAACTCCAGCATCTCGCCATCGGCGACCGCTTCGAATACGAAGGAAAAATCTTCGTCAAGACCGGCCCACTCACCGCCTCCTCGGACCAGGGCGGACAGCAGGTCATTCCCCGCTACGCGGTGCTCAAGCCGCTCGACCAGCCGCAGCCGGAAAGCCGGGCCGGCGGCCGCGAGCGCCTGAACAAGGCGGCGGTGCTGGCCGCTTTCGACCGTTTCTACCGGACCAGCGAACGCCTCTGCGACAGCGCCGCGCACGCCGAACTGGCGCGGGCGCGCAGCGAATTCCTCGCCATCTTCGAGTGATCAGGTCGGCAGGTCGAAGCCCTTGAGCTTGCGGTACATGTCGACGGCGTAGGAGTCGGTCATGCCGGCGACGAAGTCGGCCACCTGCAAGAGACGCACGTAGGGATCGGCATCGGGTTTGCCGCCGTGACCGAGGAACTGCGCCGGCAGCAGGCGCAGCAGCATCTCTTCGCGCTTTGTCATGTGCAGCCCAGGCACCTCGGCCGCCGCTTCGACGGCATGGGTAAACAGCGCCAGCAACGCACCGAGCACCTCGAAACCGGCGGTTTCGATTTCCAGCGCCGGCCGCGCCGTGTAGATGGTTTCCTTGGCCACCCGCAGCACCGCCTGCAGCGGCACGCCGACCGGCGAAGCGTCGAGCAGTTCGTCGTCGAAGCGGCCGTCGAGGATGGCCGCCTCGTTTTCCAGGAAGACCGCCGCCGCCCCCTCCAGCAAGCGGCCGATCGCCTTGGCGCGCAGGTATTCGAGGCGTTCCTTCGGGTCGTGCAGGCGGTCGAGGCGGCCGCCGTTGACCGACGAACCGGCGAGATCGCCGAGCAGGCACTCGGCGTCCTTGTAGGGCACGAAGCCGAGGCGCGCCGCATCTTCGAGATCGACGATCAGGTAGCAGGTGTCGTCGGCGACCTCGACCAGGAAGGCCAGCGGGTGGCGGCGCCAGGCCTGCCCGGGAATGCGCTCGACCAGTCCGGTGGCGTGGGCGACGCGGGCGAAGTTGTCGGCGTCCTGCTGAAAGAAGCCGAACTTGCGGCCGCTCTTGCCGTCGAGTTCGCCGTCGAGCGCCGACGGCCGCGGATACTTGGTGAAGGTCGCCAGCACTGCGCTGGTCAGTTGCAGGCCGCCGGGATTGGCCGGGCTCTGCAGCCGCGAGACGATGCGAAAGCCCTGCGCGTTGCCCTCGTACTTCTCGAAATCGGCGCGCTGCGCCGGCGTCAGGGGATGCCGGTCGAGCAGGCCGGAACTGCGGAACCACTCGCGGATCGCATCCTCGCCGGCATGGCCGAAGGGCGGATTGCCGATGTCGTGGGCCAGGCAGGCGGCGGCGACGATCGCCCCGAAATCGCCCGATTCGACGTGATGCAGGCCGTGCCGGGCAATGATCTCGCGGCCGACGACAGCACCCAGCGAACGGCCAACACAGCTGGTTTCCAGACTGTGCGTCAGGCGGGTGCGCACGTAATCGCTCTTGGACAGCGGAAAGACCTGTGTCTTGTCCTTCATCCGGCGGAAGGCCGAGGTGAAGACGATGCGGTCGTAATCCTGCTGGAAGGCGGTGCGCTCCGCCGTGCCCGGCGCCTTGCCGGCCCCCAGCCGTTCGCTGGAGAGCAGTCTTTCCCAGATTTTTCGCTTGCCCATGCCGATTCCGTGCTTGCCCGTCGTTACCCGTTGGGCGCCGAGTTTACTCCGCTTCGAGCAAGGCCCGCACGTGATCCGGCAAAGGCACCGACTTGCCGGTCTGGGTGTTCATCCACACCACCTTGGCGGCGCCTTCGGCGTAAAGCTCGCCGTCGATCAGCATGTCGACGTAGGTCTGGCAGCTGGAACGGCCGACCGTGCCGACGTAGGTGCGCACCTCGACGGTCCCCGGGTAATTCATCGGTTTCAGGAAGGTACAGGCCGCATTGACGATCACCGGACCGTCGCCGCCGGGGCGGACCATGACCTTCATGTCCTCGATCCACTCGACCCGGGCCTGCTCCATGTAGCGGAAATAGACGGTGTTGTTGACGTGCCCGTAGGCGTCCATGTCGCCCCAGCGGATGGGCAGGGTCGTGGTGTGGATGAGTTTTTTGCGATGGTCCATGAAACGATCGTTTTAAAATGGATTGAAGAAAGCTTTTCCATACTGTAGCGTATTGAAAACAAGCCAACAATAATCGAGGAGACAAGCATGGAACGCGAAGCCATGGAATTTGACGTGGTCATCGTCGGCGGCGGCCCGGCCGGACTGGCGGCGGCGATCCGCCTGAAGCAACTGGCCGGCGAGAACGGCGAGGACTTTTCGGTCTGCCTGATCGAGAAAGGCGCCGAAATCGGCGCCCACATCCTGTCCGGCGCGGTGATCGACCCGCGCGCCCTCACCGAACTGCTGCCCGACTGGCAGACGACCGGCGCCCCGCTCAACGCCCCGGTCAGCGAGGACCGCTTCCTGATCCTCTCGGAAACCGGCGCGACGCAGATACCGAACGCCCTGCTCCCCGGCTGTTTCCACAACGACGGCAACTACGTGATCTCGCTCGGCAACCTCTGCCGCTGGCTGGGCGGCCAGGCCGAAGCGCTCGGTGTCGAGATTTACCCCGGCTTTGCCGGCGCCGAAGTGCTGTTCGACGAGAACGGCGCGGTCAAGGGCGTTGCCACCGGCGACATGGGCCGCCTGCACGACGGTTCGGAAGGCCCGAACTTCCAGCCCGGCATGGAACTGCACGGCAAATACAGCTTCTTCGCCGAAGGTTGTCGCGGCCACCTCGGCAAGCAGTTGATCGCGCATTTCGACCTGAACAAGGAGGCCGACCCGCAGACCTACGGCATCGGCCTCAAGGAACTCTGGGAAATCGACCCGGCCAGGCACCAGAGCGGCCTGGTCATCCACAGCGGCGGCTGGCCGATGCAGCCCGACACCTACGGCGGCGGCTTCCTCTATCACCTGGAGAACAACCAGGTCGCCGTCGGCTTCGTCGTCGGCCTCGGCTATGAAAACCCGCACCTGTCACCGTACGAGGAATTCCAGCGCTTCAAGACGCATCCGGCAATCCGTCGTTTCCTCGCAGGCGGCAAGCGCATCGCCTACGGCGCCCGGGCGCTGACCGCCGGTGGCCTGCAGTCGCTGCCCAAAACCACCTTTCCCGGCGGCGTGCTGATCGGCGACGACGCCGGCTTCCTCAACGCCGCCCGCATCAAGGGCTCGCACTGCGCGATCAAGACCGGCGCACTGGCCGCCGAAGCCTGCTTCGCGGCACTTTGCGAAGGCCGCCTGCGCGACGAACTCGTCGCTTATCCCGAAGCCTTCCGGCAAAGCTGGCTGTACGACGAGCTGCACCGCGCCCGCAACTTCAAGCCGTGGATGAGCAAGGGCCTGTGGCTCGGTTCGCTGATGTTCGGCATCGACCAGTTGCTGCTGCGCGGCAAGGCGCCTTGGACGCTGCGCCACACCGTGCCCGACCACGCCAAGCTGAAGCCGGCGGCCGACTGCCCGAAGATCGATTATCCGAAACCGGATGGCGTCGTCAGCTTCGACCGCCTGTCCTCGGTCTTCCTGTCGAGCACCAACCACGAGGAAGACCAGCCCTGCCACCTGCAGTTGAAAGATGCCAGCGTACCGATCGCCATCAATCTAGCAACCTACGACGCGCCCGAGCAACGCTACTGTCCGGCCGGCGTCTATGAAATCCTGCGCGACGACGCCGGCACCCCGCGCTTGCAGATCAACGCGCAGAACTGCGTGCACTGCAAGACCTGCGACATCAAGGACCCGACGCAGAACATCGTCTGGGTCGTGCCGCAGGGTGGCGAGGGGCCGACCTATCCCAACATGTAGTCATGCTGACGGGAAAACGCCGGGAAGCCGCGATCCGCGGTTTCTCGGTTTATAATCTCGCGCCTGACCCCTGAGGGAGAATAAAGACATGGGCTTTCTTGCCGACAAGAAGATATTGATCACCGGACTGTTGTCCAAGCATTCCATTGCCTATGGCATCGCCAAGGCCTGCCACCGCGAAGGCGCGCAACTCGCCTTCACCTACCAGACCGAACGCTTCGAAGACCGCATCAAGAAATTCGCCACCGAGTTCGGCAGCGACATCACGATTCCGCTCGACGTCACCAGCGACGAACAGATCGACAACGTCTTCGCCGAACTCGGCAAGCGCTGGGACGGCCTCGACGGCCTCGTCCATTCGATCGCCTACGCACCGACCGAAGCCATCGAAGGCGACTTCCTCGACGGCATTTCCCGCGAATCCTTCCGCATCGC
Organism: Azonexus sp. MM2026_4; assembly: GCF_055901855.1. Classification (NCBI taxonomy): domain Bacteria; kingdom Pseudomonadati; phylum Pseudomonadota; class Betaproteobacteria; order Rhodocyclales; family Azonexaceae; genus Azonexus; species Azonexus sp. MM2026_4. The sequence goes on from NZ_CM148380.1 coordinate 896,853, forward strand.
CCACGAAATTTCCGCCTACAGCTACCCGGCGCTGGTCAAGGCCGCCCGCCCGATGATGCGCGGCCGCAAGAGTTCGGCACTGGCGCTGACCTACCTCGGCGCCGAACGGACGATGCCCAACTACAACACGATGGGTGTTGCCAAGGCCAGCCTCGAAGCCGCCACCCGCTACCTCGCCTTCTGCCTCGGCCCCGAGGGCATCCGCGCCAACGCCATTTCCGCCGGCCCGATCAAGACGCTGGCCGCTTCCGGCATCGGCAACTTCGGCAAGCTGCTCGCCTACAACTCGCACAACGCGCCGCTGCGCCGCAACGTGACCATCGAGGAAGTCGGCAACGCCGCCGCCTTCATGCTCTCCGATCTGGCCAGCGGCATCACCGGCGAGATCATGTACGTCGATGGCGGCATGAACACCGTCGCCCTGGGCAACGCCGACCCGCTGCCGGCCTGACCGGCCTTGCGGCCGAACCGCAAGCCCCGCACGCAACGCCGACCCGGCTCCGCCCGGTCGGCGTTTTTCATTGCCGCCAGGAGAAACTGATGCGCCTGCTGCCCCGCTGGGCCAGCCCCTACCCCCGGCAACACCTGACCAGCGACCTGCTGGCCGGGGTCATCGTCACCATCCTGGTCATTCCGCAAAGCCTCGCCTACGCGCTGCTCGCCGGCCTGCCGCCGCAGGCCGGGCTATACGTGGCGATCTTCCCGGTGATCGCCTATGCGCTGTTCGGCAGCAGCATGGTGCAGGCGGTCGGCCCGGTGGCGATCACTTCGATCATGACCTACTCGGTGCTGACGCCGATCGCCGCCCCCGGCTCGCCCGAATACATCGCCCTGGCGGCAACGCTGGCACTCGCCTCGGGACTGGTCCTGCTTGGCTGCGGCCTGCTGCGCCTCGGTTTCCTGGCCCGCCTGTTGAGCCGGCCGGTGATCGCCGGCTTCGTTTCCGGCTCGGCGGTGCTGATCGTCTTCAGCCAACTGAAATACCTGTTCAACGCCCACCCGGCGGCGAGCGACGCATTAACCGTGCTCAGTGCACTGTTCACCGAAGGGCGCATCGACGTCAGCACCGCCATCGGCCTGACTGCCATCGCCGTGCTCGCCTTCGCCCGCAGCAGCCTCGCCGGCCTGCTCGGCAAGGTCGGTATCAAGCCGGGCGCCGCCGCCTTCGTCGTCCGCCTGGTGCCGCTGCTCGTCGTGCTGCTGGCGACGCTCGCCGTGGTCGGCTGGAATCTCGACACCCAGCACGGCGTCGCCGTCGTCGGCAGTATCGTCGAAGGCCTGCCGGCACCGTTCTTGTTCCTGCCCGACGCCGGCGACCTGAAACGGCTGGCGGTGCCGATCGCCTTGATGGCGCTGATCGGCATGGTGCAGAACATTTCGATGGCGCAGGCGCTGGCCATCCGCCGCCGCGAACGCATCGACGCCAACGCCGAGCTGGTCGGTCTCGGTGCCGCCAACGTGGTCGCTGCCTTCCACGGCGGCATGCCGGTCGGCGGCGGCGTCTCGCGTTCGGCGGTCAATGTCGCGGCCGGCGCGCAGACGCCGCTGGCCGGCATCGTCGCCGCCTGCGCCATGCTCGCCGTGGTGATCGGCGCCGCCCCGCTGTTCGCCCGCCTGCCGCTGGCGGTGCTGGCGGCCAGCATCATCGTCGCCGCGCTCAGCATGATCGACCTGCGCGGCCTGCGCCAGGCCTGGCATTACGACCGCGCCGACGGCATCGCCGCCCTCGGCACCGGCGCCGGCGTCTTCGTGCTCGGCCTCGAAGCCGGCATCGGGCTGGGCATCCTGCTCTCGCTGGCGACCCTGCTCTACCGCGCCAGCACGCCGCACATCGCGGTGCTCGGGCGGATTCCGGACAGCGAGCATTTCCGCAATGTCGAGCGGCACGCCGTACAGACCCTGCCCAACGCCCTCTTCCTGCGCATCGACGAAAGCCTGTTCTTCGGCAACCTGGACGCCGTCGAGGCCCGCCTGCTCGCCGAGATCGAACGCAACGACGGACTGCGCGACGTGGTGCTGATCATGAGCGCGGTCAACCGCGTCAACGCGACGGCAATGGAAGTGCTGCACGACCTCGACCGCGAACTCGGCGCCCGCGCCATCCGCCTCAACTTCGCCGAGATCAAGGGACCGGTGCACGACCGCCTGCGCGACACCGCGCTGCTCCAGGAACTGTCCGGCCGGGTCTTCCTCTCGGTCAACGACGCCTACGAGGCGCTGCAGGGCTGAGCCCGACACGCCACCGGAACAATGCACATGAAACTTCTCACTGCCGATGAAAATCGCTGGCGCTTTTCGGACCGGCCCCGGGCAACGCACCGCCCAGTAGCGCTAGGGCCGCTTGATCCCCGATTCCGCTCCGCATTACGCAGTCTTGCCTTGCCCTTCGTTCTTGCCCTGCCGCTGCTGGCCGACGCTGCGCCGGAACTTGCCGTTCAAGCGGCGCAGGAAGCATCCGAAGAATGCAGTTCCTTCTCGCAGGCGGAAAGGCGGGACTGCCTGGCAGAGAATGCCGAGCTCAGCCGGAAGGCATTACGGCAAGCCGAGAAAAAGGCCGCCGGCACGCTCTCGAAATGGGATGAAACACCCAGGCACATCAGGCAGGCCAAGGTCGAACTCGCCACAGCCAACAAACGTTTCGCCAGCTACCGCGACACCCAGTGCGGATTGGCTGCGGCCTTGGCAGGTGGCGCAATTGGCAGCGCCCTGGAGATGAGACGCCTGGCTTGCGTTTCCGAACTCAATAACCGGCGGGCCAGCCAGTTGAATGACTGGGTGTCGGCTTTGCCTTTGCGCTAGCGCCGACGAAAACCTCTGCCGGTGAAGCCTCCCGGCGCTTGCCCATGAAGCGGCAAGCCGCGGGAAAACGCGGGAATATCCCGGTGTGCCGTTAACGGAAAAGCCCCCCCGAGAAATCGGCGGGCTTTGGCGTCTTTGCGCCTGTTTCCAGGCGCTTCCGGTAGCGCTCAGCGATCGCTGCTGTTCAGCGCCTTCTCGTTGATTTCCACCTTGTAGCGGCTGCGCAGCGCGCTCACATACATCTGCATGTCTTCCTGCGCCGCCAGCGAGCGCAGTTGGCCGAGCAGGCCCTGACGACGGACGTCGTCGAGCTTCTCGCCGGCTTCGACCTTGTTCAGGCGGTAGAGCAGGTAGCCGGTGCCACGGATCTCGACGCCGGCGTAAGACGGCAGCTTGTCGGAATTCATGCGGAACACCGCGGGCACCGCCGGCGGCGGCAGACGGCTGGAATCCATGCGCGAGACGCGCTTGGCGGCCCCCCAGGCCTGCTTGTCCTCGCCCTTCTTCAGTTCGGCGAGGCGGGCCTGGCCATCGGCAACCGCCAGCTTGAAGGCTTCCTCGTTGCGCAGCATGGTCTCGATCTCGGCCTTGACGCTGTCGAAGGGCTGCAGCGCCGCCGGCTTGTATTCGACGATGCGCGCGGCGGCCAGCGTGTTGGGGGCGATCTCGACGGCTTCGGTATTGCGCTTGTTCTTGATCGCGTCGTCCGAGAACAGGGCCGCCAGCAGCTTGGCGTTGGCCAGCGGGCCGTTCGCCGGATCGGCCTGGCGAGCCAGCCAGCCGCTCTGCTGGATCTTCAGCTTGAACTGGTCGGCGGCCGGCTGCAGGCTGTCGGATTGCTCGTAGACCGCGTTGCTGAACGCTTCGACGGCTTCGGCGAACTTGCGGCCAACGGCCGCCGCCTTCAATTCCTTCTCGATCTCGCCGCGCACTTCGGCCAGCGGCTTTTCGCGGGCGGCGCGGACACTCGCCAGGCGGATGATGTGGAAACCGAAATCGGATTCGACGATGCCGGAGGTCTCGCCTTCCTTGAGCGCGAAGACCGCGTCGTCGAACGGCTTGACCATCATGCCGCGACCGAAGAAACCGAGGTCGCCGCCCTGACTGGCGGAGCCCGGGTCGTCGGAGTTCTTCTTGGCGATCTCGGCGAAGGCGGCCGGCGTCTTCTGCACGTCCTTCAGCAACTGTTCCGCCTTGGCCCGGGCCTGCGCCTTGTCCTTGCCCTCGGTGGCGATCAGGATGTGGCTGGCACGCCGCTCCTCGGGCTGCTGGTAGCGATCCTTGTGGCCGTCGTACCAGGCCTTGATCTCGTCGTCGCCGACCTTGACCTCGAGTCCGTCCTGGGTCAGGACAACGAATTCGGCGCGGGCCTGATCGGGCGTCTCGAAGCGCTTGCCGTTCTCGTCGTAGAACTTGCGCGCCGCGTCGTCGGCCAACTTCACCTTGGCCCGGTAGGCATCGAGGCCGAGCAGGACTTCCTGGACATCGCGCTGCTCGGTCTGCAGCGCGAGAACGCGCTCACCGACAGTGGTCGACAGGACGCCGGACTGGCCGATGCTGCCGGCCAGGCGCTGCAGCGTCATGTCCTGCCGGACCTGCGCCTCGAAGCTTTGCGGCAACATGCTTTGGCCACGCAGCAGCGCCTCGTAGCGCTGACTGGAGAACTTGCCGTTTTCATGGAAGGCCTCGATCGAGGCGATCGCGTTGCGCACCGCTTCGTCGCTGACGTACAGGCGGCGCTTGCCGGCTTCGAGCAGCAGCAGGCGGCGATTGACCAGGTCGTCGAGAATCGCCTTGCGGAACACCGGGTTCTCGAACATCTTGGGATCGACCTGGCCGACCTGGCTGCGCACGCGCTCCTGCTGCTCACGCACGGCCTGCTGGTATTCCTGCTGGCTGATCTGGACGTCGCCGACCTTGGCGACACCGGCACCGGCGCCGCCGCCATTGAAATACGAATCGAGGCCGAAGAAGGCAAAAGGCAGCATGATCAGCACCAGGAAGCCCTGGACGATCCTCTTGTTGTTGCGGACTGCGTCGAACATGAGCAGAAAATCCTTCGAGTACGTTCACTGCAGCGGCACGGCTGCCGCCGCAAAAGGGGCAATGATACCGTAGTTGTTCACGCCCTGCCCTCCTTCGCGGCGCTTTCGCCACCCCCGAAAATGCGACCGAGGCGGCGCACCGCGTCGTCGATCTCCGGCGTGTGCGGGTTGCCGCAATTGAGGCGCAGGCAATTGCGGTACATGCCGCTGGGCGAGAACAGTTCGCCCGGCACGTAGGACAGGCGCTCGCGCAGCGCCCGGCCGTGCAGCTGGGTGGTGTCGATGCCTTCCGGCAGTTCGATCCACAGCACGTAACCGGCCTGCGGCTGGGCGATCCGGGTGGCCGCCGGGAAATAGCGGGAAACCGCCGCCTGCATGCTTTCCACCTGGCGCCGGTAGGTCCGGCGCAGGCTGTGCAGATGCCGGTCGACGGCGCCCGACTCCAGGTATTCGGCGAGCACCATCTGCGTCAACGGGTTGGTGCCACCGCTGGTGATCGTCTTCTGCAGGGCGACCGCCGGCTTGTGGCGGCCGGCGGCGATGAAGCCGATGCGCAGCGACGGCGACAGGCACTTGGAAAACGACGCGCAGAGCATGACGTTGCCGCTGTCGTCGAAGGCCTTGACCGGCCACGGCCGTTCGTCGCCGAAATGCAGGTCGCCGTAGATGTCGTCCTCGATCACCGGAATGCCACGCGCAGCCATGAGTGCCGCCAGGCGCCGCTTGCGCTCGTCGGGCATGACGCTGCCCAGCGGGTTGCTGCCGTTGGCGACGAGCAGGCAGGCGGCGACGCCGCCGTTGCGGGTGGCGAGTTCGAGCGCCTCGACCGACATCCCGGTGCGCGGGTCGCAGGGAATTTCCAGCGCCTTCAGGCCCAATGTCTCGAGCAGTTGCAGCATCAGGTAATAAGCCGGCGATTCGACCGCCACCGTGTCGCCCGGCCGGGTCACCGCGCGCAGGCAGAGGTTGAGCGCTTCAGTGCAGGAGTTGGTGATGACGAACTCCTCGGCCGCCAGCGGCCCGCCCCAGGCCAGCGAGCGGCGCACCAACTGGCGGACCAGTGGCGGCAGGTCCATATGCACGTGGCTGCCGGTTTCGAGCAGGTGCGGATGGCGCCGCGCGACACCGGCGTAGAGGCGATGCAGGGCGGCAATCGGCAACAGCTCGTTGGCCGGCAGCGCTGCCGACAGCGGCGCCACGCCGGGCTGCGCGCCGGCCTGCAGGACGTGCACCAGGCGCTGCGAGATATCGACCGGCATCGGCCCGTCCGGCGTCGCCCGCGCTTCCGGCTCGCGCCGCGCCATCGCCGGCGGCCGGACGAAATACCCGGATTGCGGCCGGGCCTCGACCAGGCCGCGTTCCTCGAGCTGGCGCATGGCCTGCACCACGGTGGACACCGACAGCCGGCGTTCCTGCGACAGACGACGCACCGACGGCAGGCGGTCGCCGTGCTTGAGGATGCCGTCGCCGATCATGCCGGCCAGCTCGCCGGCGAGTTTCTCGTAACGAAGGGGTTCTATGGCCATGGCACACCAACACAGTTGTCATTGAAAAACACCAGCACAGTTTCTCATGCCGAGAACTGTGACGGTCACAATTTCGTTTCCGTGTGACTGTATCATCGATTCGTCCGCCCCTAAACTGTGCCTGCATTCAGAAAGGAGATGCGAGATGAAGATCAAGTTTGGCGAAGGCGAGGTTTATTTGCGGGAACACTGCCCCCTTAGGCTTTCCGAGGCACGCGGCATCGTCGTCCGTTGCACCCGCGGCGTGCTCTGGATGACCATCACCGGCGAGGCCGGCGACATCGTGCTGGCCGCCGGCGAAAGCCACCGCGTGCGGGTGGCCGGCCGGGTCGTCATCGAAAGCCTGGGCAGCGACGCCCGCGTCCGTTTCGAACCCAGCACCGGCGAGCGCATCGCCCGCGCCGCCGGCGCCATGCTCGGCAGCATGCGCCGTCTGGCCGGCATGCATCGTGCCGCCAAACAGCTGACCGCCTAGCAGCCTGTCGGACTTGATGGGTCGCAGCGAAAAAAGTGGGAGACGAGGGCAGTTTTTCACGGGTTTCAAGCGAATAGTCGTTCTATTCGCGCAGAAACACGGGGAAAAATGAACCGTCTTCCCGCTTTTTGCAGCCGACTTGGTCAAGTCCGACAGGCTGCTAGCGCCGGCTCAGGTCCCGAGATAGCGGCCAGCCTTGTGGTTGGCCGCCAGCACCAGGTTGAGCGCCAGCGCGCCGACGATCGACAGCCCCACCGTCAGCGGATCGCGGATCACCAGGCCGGCGAGCAGGATCGCCGCATCGGCCGCCATCTGCACCTTGCCCGCCGACCAGCCGCGACGCTGCTGCAGGTACAGCGCCAGCACCCCGAGGCCGCCGAGGCTTGCCCGGTGGCGGACGATCATCAGCAGGCCGACGCCGATCAGGAAACCGCCCATCACCGCGGCGAACAGCCGATCGACCCAGGCCACCGAGACGACCAGCGGCAATAGCGCGGTATAGAGCGAAAGCAGGCCGACGCAGAAGAAAGTCTTGAGCGTGAACACCATGCCCATCGCCCGCCAGGCAAAAAGATAGAACGGCAGGTTGGCGACGAACAGCACCCCGGCCATCGGCCAGCCGGACAAATAGTGGATCAGGAAGGCGACGCCGACCGTGCCGCCGGTGAGCAAGCCGGCCTGCTGCAGCAACATCACCGCGAAGGCGACGAACATAGGCGCCACCAGCAACGCCTGGGCATCTTCGAACAGGCTGTGGCGGGTCGGCGTTTCCGGCCGCACGGCACTCAGTCGGCGCGCGCCAGGCGGCGGATCGACGACGACATGGCGATCCGCCCGCTGCCGGTGAAGGCCTCCAGATTGCCCTCGATGTCGTCGAGTTCGTAGCGGTAATTGACCATCATCCCGAACGACTGGGCGAAGCCCTTGGGCGCCGTGTCGGCCAGGTAGTTCAGACGTTCGATGCGGGCGCCGTTGCCGAGATGGAAGCGCGACACCGGGTCGTAGGGCGGCGCGTTGTCGCCGTCGCCGCGCTTGGCCGTCGCCAGGTAGCGGGCGGCCAGGCGCTGCAGCGGCTCGCGCAACTGGCGGGCGATTTCCTTGTCCTCGGCCCAGGCGCCGGCCGCCAGTTGTTCGAGGCTGAAGTCGATGCCGACCTCGCCGAGCACCTGCGGGTTGTGCCGCACCCAGCTGGCCAGTGCCGGAATCGGCGACAGCGTGGCGAACTTGTCGAGCTTGGGAAAATCGCGCTTCAGGTCGTCGATCACCCGCTTGAGCAGGAAATTGCCGAAGGAAACGCCGCGCAGGCCGACCTGGGTGCTGGAAATCGAATAGAAGATCGCCGTATCGGCCTTGCGGTTGTCGAACACCGGCGCATGGACGTCGAGCAGTTCCTGGACGTTGCCGGCGAGGTGGTCGGTCAGCGCGACCTCGACGAAGATCAGCGGTTCGGCCGGCATGCGCGGATGGAAGAAGGCGTAGAGCCGGCGGTCGGCATCGAGCCGGTTCTTCAGGTCGTCCCAGGATTTGATCTCGTGCACCGCCTCGTAGGCGATCAGCTTCTCGAGCAGCGCCGCCGGCGAATTCCAGGTCAGCCGCTGCAATTCGAGGAAGCCGACATCGAACCAGGCGTTGAAGCGCGATTCCAACTCGCGGTCGAGTACCGCCAGCTCACGGTCGTCGTGCAGGTAACGCAGCAGGTCGGCGCGCAGGTCGACGAGAAACTTGACGCCCTGCGGTATCGCGTTGAACTGCGTCATGATGCGGATGCGCGACGAGCGCATCGCCGCCCGCAACGCCGCTTCCGCCTTCCACTGGCCGGGCGTGCCGACCGCCGCCTGGTAGGCGGTGTGGGCGGCGGCGACCTTCTCCGGTGCCGGCCCGAATTCGAGGGCGATCAGCTTGAGGAACTGCTGGCGGCCGCTATCGTCGAGACTCTGATAGGTTTCCGCCAGTTTCGCCGCGCGCGTCCGCGCCGACACCTCGCCGCCCTGCCCGGCGGCACATTCGCCCAGTTGCGCGCGCAAGCGTTCGAGCCCCTTCGCGGTCAGCGAGCTGCGGCGTTGCCCGGGAACGATCAGGGAACGCAAGCGATCAACGATGCTGTCATTGGCCATGCCGATTTCCTCCTTCCCGGCATTTTGCCCGAGAAGCCCCGCCCCGTCAGCGTCTGCAGGAACCGCCCCTGGCGGAATTTGCACGCAAGCTGTCCGACCGCGCAATCGCCTTGGGCCCGCCCGGGCACTATCATCGTTTCCTGATCAACCCACGCGGAGATACGCATGCTCGCCTTCCAGGACTACTACCCCGAAAACGTCGCCCACTGCTACGGCTGCGGCAAGCTCAACGAACACGGCCACCAGATCAAGACCTATTGGGACGGCGACGAAACCGTCACCCGCTACGCGCCGCGCCCGGAACACACGGCAATTCCCGGTTTCGTCTATGGCGGCCTGCTCGCCTCGCTGATCGACTGTCACGGCACCGGTACCGCCGCCGCCGCGATGTACCGCCAGGAAAACCGGGCGATGGACAGCGAACCGCCGTTCCGCTTCGTCACCGCGTCGCTGCACGTCGATTACCTGAAGCCGACGCCGCTCGGGCCGGAACTGGAAATCCGCGGCAAGGTGAAGGAAATCCGCGGCCGCAAGGTGATCGTCGAAGCCACCGTTTACGCCAACGGCGTCGCCACCGCGCGCGGCGAGATCGTCGCCGCCCAGATGCCGCCCAGCTTCGCCGCCTGAAACCCGGCAACAGATCGTTACAGACGGCTACTGTCCAAACCCCGGGGCCGTCGGCAGAATGACGCGATTCCCATCCCGAGAGACAAATCCATGACCCCGGAAAACGCCATCCTGACGATCAGCCTGTTCGCCGCCTTCGCCGACGGCAGCAACGATAACCGCGAACGCGAACACATCCGCCGCTTCGCCGAATCGATGGGCGACACCGCCCCCGAACTGCCCAGGCTCTACCAGGACGTGCTGTTCAAGCGGGTAACGCTGGACGGCGCCGTGCAGGCACTGGGCGAACTCGGCCAGCGCCAGTTCGCCTACGAGATGGCGGTCTGCGTCTGCGACGCCGACGGCGTGCAGAGCGCCGCCGAACAGCGTTTCCTGGCCGACCTGAAGACGCGCCTCGGCCTCGACGGCAACGCCGACGCCAGCGCCTTCGCCACCCAGGCCGACACGCTGGCGGCGGCCGCCGCCATGCCGCCGCCCGCCGCCGCGCCCGCCGCACCGGCGGCGACGGTCAACGAGGCCGAACTCGACAAGTCGATCCTCAACTATTCGATCCTCAACGGCGCCCTCGAACTGCTGCCGCAGTCGTGGGCCTCGGTGGCGATCATCCCGCTGCAGGTGAAGATGGTTTACCGGATCGGCAAGGCCTACGGCGTCGAACTCGATCAGGGTCACATCAAGGAATTCCTCGCCACCGTCGGCGTCGGCCTGACCTCGCAATACCTCGAACAGTTCGGCCGCAAGCTGCTCGGCGGCCTGCTCGGCAAGATGGTCGGCAAGACCGCGGGCAAGATCGGCCGCGCCGCCACCGGCATGGCCTTCTCGTTCGCCAGCACCTACGCCCTCGGCCAGGTCGCCAAGCGCTATTACGCGGGCGGCCGGCAGATGAGCACGCAATTGCTGCAGGAGAGCTTCCAGGGCCTGCTCGGCCCGGCCAAACAATTGCAGAGCCAGTACCTGCCGCAGATCGAGCAGCGCGCGCAGACGCTCGATGCCGGTCAGGTCATGAATCTGGTGCGCGGCGGCAGCCTCTGAGCATGTCCGGCCGGCTCGCCTGCCTGTTGCTGCTGGCGACGCTGGCCGCCTGCGGCACGGTCAATCCGCATTACAACCCGGACAAGGCGCATCACCGGCCGACCGGCTTCGTCAACAACGACCCGGCGGCCCGCGTCGGCGGCGCCCCCTGGTACGAAGTCCTGGTCCGGCGCTGGCGCGGCGACTTCCAGCCGGCCGCCGAACCCGCCGGCGGTTACGCCGCCTTCGCCGCGCGCTGGGTGGTGGCACCCGACCGCGCCCAGCTCGACGCCCCCGGCGGCCCGCCGCGCCTCACCTGGCTCGGCCATGCGACACTGCTGCTGCAGGCCGGCGGGCGCAACATCCTGATCGACCCCAACCTCGCCGATTTCGCCGGCCCCAGCCCCTGGCTGGCGGCCCGCCGCCTGGTGGCGCCGCCGCTGCGCGTCGCCGGACTGCCGCGCATCGACCTCGTGCTGATCTCGCACAACCACTACGACCACCTCGACCAGGCCACGCTGCAAGCCCTGCTCGCCCGCGGCGACCGCCCGCAGTTCATCGTCCCGCTCGGCGTCAAGGCCTGGTTCGACGAACTCGGCATCGACCGCGTGCGCGAGGTCAACTGGTGGGACCGCGTCGCGGTGGACGACCTGACGATCCATTTCACGCCCGCCCAGCACTGGAGCAAACGCACGCCCTTCGACACCAACGCCACGCTGTGGGGCGGCTTCTGGCTCGACCTGCCGGCCGGCGCCACGCGCAGCACCTTCCTGTACACCGGCGATACCGGCTATGCGCCGGATTTCCGGGAGATCCGCCGCCGCCTGGGCGCCCCCGACCTGCTGGCGGTACCGATCGGCGCCTACGAACCGCGCGAATTCATGCGCCGCCAGCACACCAACCCGGACGATGCCCTGCAGATCGCCGAAGACCTCGGCGCCGGGCACGTCGTCGGCGTGCACTGGGGCAGCTTCGCGCTGTCGCAGGAAAGTGTCGACCAGCCGCCGCGCGACCTCGCTGCCGCGCTGGAGCGCCGGCAACTGCCGGCAAACCGCGTCTGGTGGCTGCGCCAGGGCGAGACGCGACGCCTGCCCTGAGCCGTCTCCCCGGTTTGCCTGATCCGGCGAATCGGCCTATCCTGCGCCTGTCTTCAGGGCGGGGTGGAACTCCCCACCGGCAGTAAGTGCGCGTGCGAACGCGTACCAGCCCGCGAGCGCCGCGGCTTTGCAAGAAGCCGCGGGTCAGCAGATTCGGTGCGATGCCGAAGCCGACGGTCACAGTCCGGATGAAAGAAGGCAGCCATGTCCGCAGCCATCCCGCGAGGGATCGTTGCGGCTTTCTGCATCCCTGAAACGCCTCTTTTCCATCTTCACAGGAGCGTTTCATGAATACCACGCAATCCCTTTCCCCGCATCTCGACGGCTCGCTGGCCGCGGCCGTCGCCGCCATCCGGTCCGGCCGCCCGGTGATCCTGCTCGATGACGACGACCGCGAAAACGAGGCCGACCTCGTGATGGCGGCGCAGCACGTCACCGCCTCGTGGATGACCCGCTTCATCCACGACTGCAGCGGCATCGTCTGCCTCTGTCTCGACAACGCGATCGCCGACCGCCTTGAGCTGCCGCCGATGGTGGCCGACAACACCAGCCGCCACGCGACACCCTTCACCGTCTCGATCGAGGCCCGCCACGGCGTCACCACCGGCGTTTCCGCCGCCGACCGCACGGTCACCGTGCTGATGGCGGTGGCCGAGCATGCCAGCGCCGCCGACCTCGTCCGCCCCGGCCACATCTTCCCGCTGCGCGCCAACGACCGCCGCGTCGCCGGCCGCCGCGGCCACACCGAAGGCTCGGTGCTGCTCGCCGAACTGGCCGGCCTGCGCCCGGCGGCCATCCTGTGCGAACTGATGAACCCGGACGGCACCATGATGCGCGGCCAACAGGTGCGCGACTACGCCGCCCGTCACGACCTGCCGATCACCTCGATCGCCGCGCTGGCCGCCGGCGCCGCCGCCTGAAAACGGGCGGGCAAGATGCCGCGCGCATTTTGCCCGCCCCGCCTTGCGCCGGCCGCTTGAAAAATTTTCCCCTCCCCCCTTGGCAAGCGGCGCTTCATGGCTTACTATTCGCCCCCTTTCGACGCCTGCCCAGGTGGCGGAATTGGTAGACGCACTAGTTTCAGGTACTAGCGGGTAACTCCGTGGGGGTTCGAGTCCCTTCCTGGGCACCAACGAAAGATCGGGCGCATCGCGTCCTGTCCGGCAAAACCGGCAAAGCTCTGGTGGTGAAATTGGTAGACACGCTATCTTGAGGGGGTAGTGCCGCAAGGCATGCGAGTTCGAGTCTCGCCCAGAGCACCAGGAACAGCTATCCTCAGGCTTTCCGCAAAAAATCTCACCGAACATGTCTTTGCAAACCTGGTTTGCCTTCTTCGTCGCCTGCTGGGCGATCAGCCTGTCGCCCGGCGCCGGGGCCATCGCCTCGATGTCGTCCGGCCTCAGCTTCGGCTTCCGCCGCGGCTTCTGGAACGCGATCGGCCTGCAACTGGCGCTGCTGCTGCAGATTGCCATCGTTGCCGCCGGCGTCGGCGCCCTGCTCGCTGCTTCCGAACTCGCGTTCTCGCTGATCAAGTGGTTCGGCGTCGCCTACCTGCTCTACCTCGGCTGGAAACAATGGATGGCGCCGGCCGCCGACCTCGCCGCCGAAACCGTCGACGCCCGCCGTGGCCGGCCGCTGGCACTGGTGCTGCGCGGCTTCGTCGTCAACGCCAGCAACCCGAAGGCGATCGTCTTCATCCTCGCCGTCCTGCCGCAATTCCTCGAATCGACCCGCCCGCTGCTGCCGCAGTACCTGACCATGGCGGCCACCATGGTCGCCGTCGACCTGGTGGTAATGGCCGGCTACACCGGGCTCGCCGCGCGCGTCCTGCGCCTGTTGCGCCAGCCGGGGCAACAGCGCCTGCTCAATCGGGTCTTCGGCGGCCTCTTCGGCGCCGCCGCCGCGCTGCTCGCCAGCGTGCGCCAGGCGACGCACTGAACCTTGAAACCCCGGTTGACCGCTTATCTCTCCTGGTGCAGCCGCATGAATGCTGACCTCTGCGTCTACTATTGAACTCACCCTTTGGGTGATGGCGCTACGCGGCCGCGCCCAACTGAGGTTTCAAGGTTAAATCAGAACAGCGGCTTTCCCCGCCAGCGGAAAACCCCGTCGCGCAGATCGTAATCGCCGAGGTAATCGAGCGCGCCGCCGATTTCCGCCGGTGCATAAGCCATCAGGCCGACCCGTTCGAGCTGCAGCAGCAGGGGCGTTGCCGGCACCCCGGCCGTCGCGGCCAGCACCTCGGCCACCGGCCAGGCGCCGGCATAGAGGCCGATCGTCACGTGCGGCACATAGTCGCCGAGCAGGCGGTTGCCGGCCTCGCCGGCGAGCGCGGCGCGTAGCCGGCGGATGCCGCCGTCGCGGTCGCCCACCGTCAGGTAAGGGGCCGAGGCAAAGCTCGCCGGGCCGCCGACTTCCACCGTCAGCGGCGGCACGGCCGCTGCCTGCAGACGCTGCAGGCAGGCAGCGAGATGGGCGGCGTCGAACTCGTCGTCGGCAGTGGCAAGCGCGGTGGGAAAACCGCACAGGTCGAGCGTCACGTGCGGCTGGCGGAAATAGTCCGGCAGCAGGCGGCCGGCGAGACGTTCGGCGGCAAGCGCCAGCCGCCCGCGCACCGCCGGCAGATCGACATCGAGCACCCAGAAGACGTAAGGCGCACGGCCGCGGTGCCAGTCGACGAAGTCGCGGCGCTCGCTGGGCAGGGTCAGGGAAAAATCGGCAGGGCGAATCATTCGTCATCCGGAAAATGGCAACGCCGGCCGCGAATCCGCGATAATCGCGCCATTGCTTCTACCGGAAATGCTGCCATGCCGCGCCTTCCCCCGCAATGGAACACGGTCGCCCAGACGGCCTGGGAAGAAAACCGACGCAACGACGCGATCCAGACGCTGGTCGGCGAAATCAACGCCAGCGGCCCGGAGAAGCCGGAAGCGGCAGTCCTGCAGCTTGCCTACTACCTCTTCCTGCTCGGCGACTACCGCTCGGCGGCAAGCGTCCTCGAAACCCGCCTCGCCAGCACAACCAACCCCGCCGTGACGCTCAACCTGGCGGTCTGCTACCTGCGCCTGCAGCGTTTCGCGGAGGCGGTCGCCATGGCGCAACGGACGCTGGCTCGCCACCCCGACGACATCGTCGCCCACGACACCCTGGCCAGCGCCTGCTTCGGCCTCGGCGACCTCGCCGCCGCCCGCCAGGCCGGCACCCGGGCGCTGCAACTGAAGGCAGCGGCCACCCGGCCGACGGCAAACGACTGGCGATTGCCGGCCGGCAGCCCGGCGGCCTGGGCCGACCAGCCGGGCAAGTCGTCGGTGATCGCCTTCTCGCTCTGGGGCAAGCAGCCGCGCTACCTGCGCGGCGGCCTGCGCAACCTGCTGCTCGCCGCCGACCTCTACCCCGGCTGGCGCCTGCGCTTCTACCACGACGCCACGGTACCGGCCGAGTTCATCGCGCTGATCGGCGAACTCGGCGGCGAAGCGGTTCGCCAGCCGGACGGCCAGAGCCTGCGCCAGAAGCTGTGCTGGCGCTTCCAGGTCGCCAACGACCCGAGCGTCGGACGTTTCCTGGTGCGCGACGTCGATTCGGTGTTCAGCCTGCGCGAAGCCAATGCCGTCGCCGAATGGCTGGCTTCGGAACGCTGGTTCCACGTCATCCGCGACTGGTGGACGCATACCGACCTGATCCTCGCCGGCCTCTGGGGCGGCGTCGCCGGCGTCCTGCCCGACCTCTCCGCCATGCTGGCCGAGTACGATTCGCAGCGCATGGAAACCCCGAACGTCAACCAGTGGTTTCTCGGCGAGCGGGTCTGGGGCTATCTCCAGCACAGTTGCCTGATCCACGACCGCTGCTTCGACCAGCCCGGCAGCCGCCGCCTGCCAACGCCCGGCGACGGCCGCCACATCGGCCAGAACGAAGCGGTGCTCGCCCTGCAGGAACGCCTGCTGCGTCCCTGGATCGAGCGCCACCCCTGCCTCGGCGAACTGCCGCCGGCCGTCACCTGAGAATTCCCGACCCGACCGAAAGAGACTTTCGTGCCACGCCATCTCGCCTTGCTGCTCTTCGCCGCCTCGCTCAGCGCCTCCGCCCAGGAAACTCCGCCACCCGTCGATGTCGACGAACCGACATTGATCGAACTGATCAAGGGCCAGCGCCTGGCCACCGATAACCTCCGCTGGGGGAGCGTCCAGTTGCAGTTCGACGCCAACGGCAGCCTTTACGGCAACGCCAGCGGCGGCACCGATTCGGGCAAGTGGCGAATCGCCGACGGCAAGCTCTGCCTGCAATGGCGGCGCTGGGAATACGAAGGCTGCGGCGCGGTACAGAAGATCGGCGAAAACCGCTATCGCCACCTGTGGCCGAACGGCAGCCCGCACTTCACGTTCGGCCGCTGAACGGCGCGGAAATTGCTTACAGGGTTTTCCGGTTGCTCAAAGCTGCGTTTTCTGTCAACAACCCGACACAAACCAGCGGAGCAACAACCTCATCCACTATTGCAACCGCACAGGAGAAAACCCGATGTCCGTTGCCAACATCAAGGCATTTTCCGAAAAAGCCAGGGCCGACGCCGCCCTCGGCGAAGCCCTCAAGGCCTGCCAGAAACTCAAGGAACTGCGTAGCCTCGCCCGCGAGCACGGCTACGAATTCGACGAAGACTCGCTCTACCCGCCGAACGAACCGCAATTCACCCACGACCAGCTTTCCGAACGCCTGATCAAGAACCTGCTGCCGAGTTGATCGGCCCAACAAAAAAGCCGGGAATTTCCCGGCTTTTTTCTATCCGGGCGGAAAGTCTCAGGCCTCAAAGACCGTGAACTCGATCTCGCTGCCACCCTGGACGATCTTCTTCACCGCGCACTCGGCAATCGCTTCGAGCACCGCAGCCCGCTGCTCGGCCGAGAAATGCTCCGGAAAGCGGACTTCGGTCCGGAATCTGGCCAGCGACAGCGGCCCCTGGGAACCGGCAAAGGGCTTGCACGAAATATCGATACCCGCCGCCGACACCCCCATCTCCTTGCAGGCCTTCTTGGCATAAACCGCCGCACAACCGGCGAGCGTGGCGTAGAAACCTTCGAGCGGGTTCATCTCCGACCCGTTGACCGCGAAGCGGACTTCATGACGGCTGCCGGCAACGGTAATCACCGGCGTATCGTCAACGTGAATGGAATACATGCTTTTCTCCGAAGAAAAAGGGCCGCCGCGTCCGGGCAGGCTCGTAAATCAGAAAATTCTTATACACTGAAGTTTAAACCAGCAGGCTGTTGCGGCGCAACAATGGCGCGCCCACTTTGATCGGGGATCATTCGCTCTGGGCGGGCGGCAACACCTCGGCCTGACCGTTCATGAACGGCCACACGCACTTCGTCAGATGGTGCTGGTTGTCGTGAGGTAGCGCCAGCGCCCCGGATTGGCTCGGAATACCAAGCGGCTGACCAATTAATCGGTCCGCGACACTCCATGAACAAATCCTCAGCAGGATATTCCGGAATCAGCTCATGCCATTATTTAGCATGTTCGTGCTAATATTTAGCAATGTCGATTGCTACCGCCCTCTTCACCGATAGCCAGACCCGCGTTTTCCGCTGGCTGTTTGGTCAGCCGGAACGCAGCTACCATCTCAGCGAACTGCGCCGTCTGACGCTGCTCGGCAGCGCCTCTCTGCAACGCGAACTGAATCGACTGGTCAACGCCGGACTGGTGCTTTCGGAACACGTCGGCAACCAGCGCCGCTTTCAGGCCAATCCTGACAGCCCGGTCTATGGCGAACTACTCGCCCTGACCCGCAAGACGCTCGGCATTGGCCCGCTGATCGCCGAAGCCCTGCAACCCATCGCGGCACGCCTGAGCGTCGCGTTCATTTACGGCTCCGTGGCCAAGGAAACCGACACCGCGCAAAGCGACATCGACCTGCTGCTGGTCGGCGAGCAACTCTCGCTGAACGAAGTCCTCACCCTGCTCCTGCCGCTGGAAGGGCAACTGGGGCGGAAGATCAACCCTAGCTGCTATACTCAATCCGAATACGCAAAACGCTTGGCCGAGCCGGATTCCTTCATCAATCGCATCCTCGCCCAGCCGACCCTGCCCCTGATCGGAGGAAACCTTGCCGCAAGCGGCGCTGGATAATCTGGTTCGCATCGGCCAACTAAAGGCCGAAGCACGCAACGACCTCGAAGTCGCCCGTCTGCTGAACATGGCACGGACTCGCTTCGACGACGCGCAAGTCGCCAGCATCTCCGCCGAAGGCCGCTTCACCTCAATCTACAACGCCGCCCACGCCGCCGCCCTGGCCGCGCTGCGCTGGCACGGCTACCGCAGCGAAAACCGCTATATCGTCTTCCAGTGCCTGCCCCACACACTGGGCTGGTCGGCCGTGCAATGGCGCATTTTGGACAGTGCGCATCAGAAACGGAATCTGGCCGAGTACGAGGGATTTCTTGAGATTGAGGAGTCGACCATCGCTGAGTTGTGCGAACTAGTTGAAGCGCTGATCGCGGCTGTCAGCCGCCTGACTGGATAGCAATAAATGAACTTTCGCCCAACTGTCTTGAATTCCGAGCCGCTCGAAGCGCTCTGATCACCACACCCCAGTTTTCATCCATTTTGTCGTGACAAGATACTTGGAGGCTCATCAACCACCGCTCAGAGGAGCAAATATGAGCTTCAGCAACTATCGCAAATGCCCCGTCGAGGGCTGCCAAGTCATCGTTTTCGATATCGAGCACGATATCTCTGGAATCGGCAACGACATGCCAGACGTTGAGACCGAGGTCGGGTCCGATAACGGTTTTGAGTGCCAAGACTGCGAGCACCCCAAGTGCTTATGCCGCCTCTTTGATCTCGAAATCTGAAACAGAACCACCTGTTGTTCAACGTAAAATCGGACTGAACAACAAAAGGCCGGGATCGCTCCCGGCCTTTCTTTTACACCATGCTTGATCGCGAAGATCAGCCCTTCTTGTGCGTCGCCAACCGCGTCCAGGTATCGACGACGGTGTCCGGGTTCAGCGAGATCGAGTTGATACCCTGGTCCATCAGCCATTCGGCGAGGTCCGGGTGGTCGGACGGGCCCTGGCCGCAAATGCCGATGTACTTGCCAGCCTTGTTCGCCGAGGCGATGGCCATGGCGAGCAGCTTCTTGACCGCCGGGTCGCGTTCGTCGAACAGGTTGGCGACGAGGCCAGAGTCGCGGTCGAGGCCGAGGGTGAGCTGGGTCAAGTCATTGGACCCGATCGAGAAGCCGTCGAAGATCTGCAGGAATTCGTCGGCGAGCAGCGCGTTGGACGGGATTTCGCACATCATGATCAGCTTCAGGTCGTGTTCGCCCTGCTTCAGACCGTGTTCGGCGAGCAGGTCGACGACGGCCTGGCCTTCGCCGACGGTGCGGACAAACGGCACCATCAGTTGCACGTTGGTCAGGCCCATTTCCTCGCGCACCTTCTTCATGGCGCGGCATTCCATCTCGAAGCAGTCCTCGAAGGTCTTGGCGATGTAGCGCGAGGCGCCGCGGAAGCCGAGCATCGGGTTTTCTTCTTCCGGCTCGTAGAGTTCGCCGCCCAGGAGCTTGCGGTACTCGTTCGACTTGAAGTCGGACAGGCGGACGATCACCGGGTTCGGCCAGAAGGCGGCGGCGATGGTGGCGACGCCCTCGACCAGCTTCTCGACGAAGAATTCCTTCGGGTTGGCGTAGCCGCGGGCGCGGCGCTTGATTTCCTCGCGCTTGGAAGCCGGCAGGCGTTCGACGTCGAGGATCGCCTTGGGGTGGATGCCGATCACGTTGTTGATGATGAACTCGACGCGGGCCAGACCGACGCCGGCGTTCGGCAGTTGCGAGAATTCGAAGGCCAGTTCCGGGTTGCCGACGTTCATCATGACCTTGACCGGGACGTCCGGCATGGCCGAGATGTCGCGCGTGGTGATCTCGAAATCGAGCTTGCCGCGGTAGACGTGGCCGGTGTCGCCTTCCGTGCAGGAGACGGTGACGACTTCGCCTTCGGTCAGCGTTTCGGTCGCGTCACCGCAACCGACGATGGCCGGGATGCCCAGTTCGCGGGCGATGATCGCAGCGTGGCAGGTGCGGCCGCCGCGGTTGGTGACGATCGCGGAAGCGCGCTTCATCACCGGTTCCCAGTTCGGGTCGGTCATGTCGGCGACGAGCACGTCGCCCGGCTTGACCTGGTCCATTTCCTTCGGGTCCTTGACCACGCGCACCGGGCCGACGCCGATCTTCTGGCCGATGGCGCGGCCGGAGGCGAGCACCTTGGAGAAGGACTTCAGCTTGAACTTCTGCTGCTTGCCGGCGTGCGCCTGCGACTGCACGGTTTCCGGGCGGGCCTGCAGGATGTAGAGCTTGCCGTCGACGCCGTCCTTGCCCCACTCGATGTCCATCGGACGACCGTAGTGCTTTTCGATGATCTGGGCGTAGCGGGCCAGTTCCATGACTTCTTCGTCGTTGATCGAGAACTGGTGGCGCAGCGATTCTTCCACTTCTTCGGTGATCGTCAACTTGCCGGCAACCTTCTCGGCGGCGAAGGTCATCTTGATCATCTTCGAGCCGAGGTTGCGGCGGATCACGGCCTTCTTGCCCAGTTCGAGCATCGGCTTGTGCACGTAGAACTCGTCCGGATTGACGGCGCCCTGCACCACCGTTTCGCCGAGGCCGTAGGAAGACGTCACGAAGACGGCGTCACGGAAACCGGATTCGGTGTCGAGCGTGAACATCACGCCGGCGGCGCCCTTGTCCGAGCGGACCATGCGCTGGATGCCGGCCGACAGCGCGACGTCGGCATGCACGAAGCCCTTGTGCACGCGGTAGGAGATGGCGCGGTCGTTATACAGCGAGGCGAAGACTTCCTTGATCGCGTGCATGATGTTTTCCAGGCCGACGATGTTCAGGAAGGTTTCCTGCTGACCGGCGAAGGATGCATCCGGCAGGTCTTCGGCGGTGGCCGAGGAGCGCACGGCGAAGGACATGTCGGCGTTCGACTCGGCGACCAGGCGCTGGTACTGCTCGGTGATGGCGATGGTCAGGTCCATCGGGAACGGCGTTTCGAGAATCCACTGGCGGATTTCGGCGCCGGTCTTGACCAGGGCATTGACGTCATCGACGTCGAGCGCGTCGAGGGTGTCGTTGATCTTCTTGTCGAGGCCGGACTGCGCCAGGAACTCGCGGTAGGCGTGCGCCGTCGTGGCGAAGCCGCCGGGGACGCGGACGCCGGTGTCGGCGAGCTGCGAAATCATTTCGCCGAGCGACGAGTTCTTGCCGCCGACCTGGTCGACGTCGGTCATGCGCAGTTTTTCGAAGGGGATGACAAGAGCTTCCATCAGGAATGGTCCTTTCGGTGGGGTCGAAGTTGTAAAAAGAAAAATCAGGAGGTCGAAAAATCGGTATTCAGACGCCGTTCGGCGGTTTCGCGGCGGGCGACCGAGCGCAACGAGTGGGCCAGCGTCTCGCGCACGAAGTCGATGTGCGTCTCGGCGGCGGCGCGCGCCGCCTGCGGCTTGCTGTCGCGGATGGCGCGGTAGATCGCCTCGTGCTGGGTGAGCAGCAGGCGGCTGGCGGCCGGCACGCTCTTCAGTTCGCCGAGATTGAGACGGATGTTGTCGTGCATCAGGCGCAGCAGCGCCGCCGACAGGTGGCCGATCAGCACGTTGTGCGAGGCGTCGCCGATCGCCTGGTGAAAGGCGATGTTGACCGCCGAGCGCTTGTCGGTGTCGTCGCTCTGGAAGGCTGTCTGCAAGGCGCCGAAGGCCTGGTCGAGGCGCAGCAGGTCGGCCTCGGTGGCGCGTTCGGCGGCCCATTCGGCGGCCTGCCCCTCGATCATGCGGCGGAATTCGAGCATGTCCTCGCGCAGGTTCGGGTAGGAACCCATCATTTCCTGCCAGGGATCGAAGAAACTTTTCTCCAGCGCCGCCGTGACGTAGGTACCGCCGCCCTGTCGGCTCTGCAGCATGCCCTTGGACGCCAGCTTCTGGATCGCCTCGCGCAGGCTCGGCCGCGACACGCCGAGTTCGAGCGCCAGTTCGCGCTCCGCCGGCAGGCGGTCGCCCGGCTTCAGCGAGCCTTCGAGAATGCGGCGTTCCAGCGTCGAAGCGACGACATCGGAAATCCGCTGAACCTGCACCTTGTTCGGCATTGGTAAGACCACCATGATTGGTAAGACCGGGCAATTCTAACCAGCCGAAAAACAAAGTGCAAGCTTAGGGATTTCCCTCGACCATCGCCTTGATGCATTGACCAAGTCACGGTTTTACCTTAAATTTCCATTCCGCAACGTAACTGGTCTTACCATTTATCCATTAAATAAAAACGCGGAGCGAGGATGACAAACCCGACAACCCAGACAAGCCGGCCGAGCGACGTCTATTTCTTTGCGACCTGCGTCGTCGACCAGTTCTTTCCCGGCGCCGGCCTCGACGCCATCACCCTGCTCGAACGCCAGGGCATCCGCGTGCACTTCCCGGAAGACCAGACCTGCTGCGGCCAGCCGGCCTACAGCAGCGGCTTCGAAGAAGAAGCCCGGCGCGTTGCCGCCCACCAACTGACGCTGTTTCCCAACGACTGGCCGATCGTCGTTCCCTCCGGCTCTTGCGCCGGCATGATGAAGCACCACTACCCGACGCTGTTCGCCGCCGACCCGAGCCGCAAGGCGGTTGCCGAGCGCCTTTCGGCGCGGGTCTACGAGCTGACGCAGTTCCTCGTCGAGGTCCTCGATTTCCAGTCGCAGGATTGCGGCGGCGACTGCAAGGTCGTCCTGCACACCTCGTGCTCGGCGCGCCGCGAGATGGGCGTCCACCTCACCGGTCGCAAGCTGCTGGCCGGACTGGAGAAGGTCAGCGTCGTCCAGCAGGATCACGAATCGGAATGCTGCGGCTTTGGCGGCACCTTTTCGGTCAAGCAACCGGAAATCTCCGGCGCCATGGTCGAGGACAAGGTCAAGGCGCTCAAGGCAACGGGCGCCGAACGCGTCGTCAGCGCCGACTGCGGCTGCCTGATGAACATCCTCGGCCACGCCGCCTGGAAGGACCAACAGGAAGGCAGAAAACAGCCCTCGCTGCCCGGCGAACACATCGCCAGTTTCCTGCTGCGCCGCACCGGAGGTGAACAATGAACGCCCGCGACCGCATCCTCGGCAAGCTGCGCCAGCACGCGCCGCAAACGGCCAAACCGCTGCCCGACGTCGGCAACTGGTACGCCGCGCATCGCCCGCTCGAAGCGGCCGCCGAGAAAGCCAGGCGCTTCCGCCACTTCATCGAACTGGCGCACGCCGAAGTGCATGCGGTGACCGCCGGCAACTGGACGGAGACGCTGCACGCCGTGCTCAAGGCGCGCGCCATCGACAAGCTGCTGGTCGCCGAAGGCACGCCGCACGGTGACGCGGCGCTCGACGCCCTGCCACCGCGCGGCATCGAATGCAGCGTCTACGACATGGCGATCGAGGCCTGGAAGTCGGAGATGTTCAACGATACGCCGGCCGGCCTGACCGCCGCCCGCGCCGCCATCGCCGAAACCGGCACGCTGATCCTCTGGCCGAACGCGCTGGAGCCGCGGCTGATGTCGCTGGTGCCGCCGGTGCACATCGTGCTGCTCGACGCGGCGAAAATCTACAACACCTTCTTCGAGGCGATGGCGGTGGAAGGCTGGAAGAACGGCCTGCCGACCAATTCGCTGCTCATTTCCGGCCCGTCGAAGACCGCCGACATCCAGCAGACGCTGGCCTACGGCGCGCACGGCCCGAAGGAACTGATCGTCCTGCTGCTGGAGGGCGAGGCATGAGCGAACACACTTTGCACTTCAAGCCGGCCGAAGGCTTCCGCGCCCGCTCCAAGGCAGTCGTCGACAATCCTTTCCTGCGCCAGAGCTTCCGCGGCGCGATGGACTTCCTGATGAGCAAGCGCGCCGCCCAGTTCCCCGACCCCGAGGAGCTGGAAAGCCTGCGCAGCCTGGGCGAAGCGATCCGCCAGTACAACCTGGCCAAGCTGCCCGACCTGCTCGAACAACTCGAAGCCAACCTGACGCGCAATGGCGTCAAGGTGCATTGGGCGGAAACGCCGGACGAGGCGAACGCGATCATCCTCGGCATCATCCAGAGCCACGGCGCGACCAAGATGGTCAAGGGCAAGTCGATGGTCAGCGAGGAAATCGAGCTGAACCACGCCGCCGAAGCGGCCGGCATCGAGGCGCTGGAGTCGGACATGGGCGAGTACATCGTCCAACTCGCCGGCGAGAAGCCCTCGCACATCATCATGCCGGCGATCCACAAGACGAAGGAGGAAATCGCCCGCCTGTTCGCCGAAAAGGTGCCGGGCGTCCGCAGTGGGCAAATGAGCACCGACAACGTCGATGCGCTGATCCAGATCGGCCGCAACGTGCTGCGCCGCAAGTTCCAGGAAGCCGAAATCGGGCTGTCCGGCGTCAATTTCGCCGTCGCCGAAACCGGCACGCTGTGCCTGGTCGAAAACGAGGGCAACGGCCGCATGTGCACGACGGCACCGGCCATCCACATCGCCATCACCGGCATCGAGAAGATCGTCGAGAAGCTCGAGCACGTGCCGCCGCTCTACTCGCTGCTCACCCGCTCGGCAACCGGCCAGAACATCTCGACCTACTTCAACATGATCTCCTCGCCGCGCCAGCCCGGCGAGAAGGACGGTCCCGAGGAAGTCCGACCTGGTGCTGCTCGACAACGGCCGCAGCCAGGCCTACGCCGACGAGCAGTTGCGCAAGACGCTGCAGTGCATCCGCTGCGGCGCCTGCATGAACCACTGCCCGGTCTATACCCGCATCGGCGGCCACGCCTACGGCACGACCTATCCCGGCCCGATCGGCAAGATCGTCTCGCCGCACATGCTCGGGCTCGACGCCACCGCCGGCCTGACCACGGCGTCGTCCTTGTGCGGCGCCTGCGGCGAAGTCTGCCCGGTGAAGATCCCGATTCCCGAACTGCTGGTCCGCCTGCGCAATGAGGCCTTCTCGGCACCGCACGCCAACCCGGCGATGCGCGGCCAGGGCGCCGGCCATTCGGCGCTGCAGTCGGCGATCTGGCGCGGCTGGTCGGCGGTCTATGGCTCGCCCGCGCTGTACCGCACCGTCTCCTGGCTGGGCAGCCGCCTGCGTTTCCTGGTGCCGCGCCGCCAGGGCGGCTGGACTTCGGTCCGCACGCCGCTGCAGCCCGCCCCCAAGCGCCTGCGCGACCTGCTCAAGGACCGCAACTGATCCCTCTTGCCCGGCCCGCCGATTGATTCGGTGGCCGGGCTTTTTTTTGCCCGGAACGCCCGAATTCGCCCCGTCCAGTCCTCTATAAGACAGAAGAGAATGAACGCCCTGATCCAGACCCTCGCCGCCAGCATGCCGCCCCACCAGGTCATCACCGACGAACTGCGCCGCCTCGCCTACGGTACCGATGCCAGCTTCTACCGGCTGATTCCGCAGGTGATCGCCATCGTCGAATCGGAAGACGAAGTCCGCGCCGTGCTCGCCGCCGCCCATCGCCACGCCACGCCGGTCACCTTCCGCGCCGCCGGCACCAGCCTCTCCGGCCAGGCCATCACGGACGGCGTGCTGGCGCTGATCGGCGAGGGTTTCGCCAGCTTCGAACTGAGCGACGACGCCGGCCAGGTCCGCGTCGGCCCCGGCATGATCGGCGGCGAAGTCAATCGCCGGCTGGCGCCGCTGGGCAGGAAGATCGGCCCCGACCCGGCGTCGATCGGCGCCGCCAAGATCGGCGGCATCGCCGCCAACAACTCTTCCGGCATGTGCTGCGGCACGGCGCAGAACAGCTACCAGACATTGGCCGGCCTGCGCGTCGTGTTCGCCGACGGCAGCCGACTCGACACCGAAGACCCGGCCAGCATCGCCGCTTTCCGCAGCACGCACGGCGCGCTGCTCGGCGAACTCGACCGGCTCGGCCGCGAGACACGCGCCGATATCGCGCTCGCCGAGCGCATCCGGCGCAAGTTCAAGATCAAGAACACCACCGGCTACAGCCTCAACGCGCTGGTCGACTACAGCGACCCGATCGACATCCTGGCCCACCTGATGATCGGCTCCGAAGGCACGCTCGGCTTCATTTCCCGGGTCACCTACCAGACCGTCGCCGAAGACCCGTACAAGGCCTCGGCGCTGGTTTTCTTCCCGGACATCCGCAGCGCCTGCGAAGCGGTGATCCGGCTCAAGCCGCAACCGGTTGCCGCCGTCGAGCTGCTCGACCGCCCGGCGCTGCGCTCGGTCGAGGACAAGCCGGGCCTGCCGCCGGTGATGCGCACGCTGGGCGACGGCGCCGCCGCCTTGCTGATCGAGGTGCGCGCCGAAAACGCCGCCGTTCTGGAAAGCCGCATCGCCGCCGTCCATGCGGCGCTGGACGGCATTGCCACGCTCGAGCCGCTCGCCTTCTCGACCGACCCGGCAACCTGCGAGATGTACTGGAAGGTGCGCAAGGGCACCTTCCCGGCGGTTGGCGCGGTGCGCCGGCCGGGCACCACGGTACTGATCGAGGACGTCGCCTTCCCGGTGCCGGCGCTCGCCGACGCCACGCTCGACCTGCAGGCGCTGCTCGGCAAGCACGGTTACGACGAGGCAATCATCTTCGGCCACGCGCTGGAGGGCAACCTGCATTTCGTGTTCACCCAGGATTTCGGCGATCCGGCCGAAATCGAGCGCTACGCCCGCTTCATGGACGAGGTCTGCGCCCTGGTGGTGCACAAGTACGACGGCTCGCTCAAGGCCGAACACGGCACCGGCCGCAACATGGCGCCCTTCGTCGAGATGGAATGGGGCAAGCAGGCGACCGAGCTGATGCGCCGGATCAAGACCCTGTTCGACCCGGAAAACCGCCTCAACCCGGGCGTCATCATCAACGACGACCCGCGCGCCCACCTCGCCAACCTGAAGCCGATGCCGGCCGCCGAAGACCTGGTCGACCGCTGCATCGAGTGCGGTTTCTGCGAACCGCTGTGCCCGTCGCACCGGCTGACGCTCAGTCCGCGCCAGCGCATCGTCGGCGTCCGCGAACTGGCGCGCCGCGCCGCCGCCGGCGAAGCGCCGGGCGAACTGGCCGCCGACTACCCCTACTTCGGCCTCGACACCTGCGCCGGCTGCGGCCTCTGTTCGACCGCCTGCCCGGTCGGCATCAATACCGGCGACCTCACCCGCCGCCTGCGCGGCCGCCAGCTCGGCGGCCTCGGCCGCGCGGCCGCCGCCTGGAGCGGCGAGCATTTCGGCGCCTTCACCGGCCTCGCCCGGCTTGGCCTCAAGGCCGGCCACGCGGCGGCGGCCGTCCTCGGGGAAAACACCGTCGCTCGCCTCGCCGGGCCGGCCTGGCGCGTGCCGATGCCACGCGCCGGCCGGGCGCCGGCGGTGCGCCACGGCGCGGGCGATCCGGTGGTCTATTTCCCGACTTGCGGCGCCCGCATCTTCGGGCCGACCGCCGACGGCGAAGGGCAACTCGGCGACGTCGTCCAGCAACTCCTGCTGCGCGCCGGCTACGCGCCGATCCTGCCGGAAGGTTTCGACCGCCTGTGCTGCGGCCAGATGCTGGCGAGCAAGGGGATGGCCGCCGAGGCCGACGCCATGGCCGACCAGCTCAGCGCCGCGTTAATGAAAGCTTCCGATAACGGCCGCCTGCCGGTGGTGATGGACGCCAGCGCCTGCTCGGCACGGATGCGCACGCACCTGGCCGGCAAGCTCAAGCTGTACGACTTCCACGAATTCGCCCACGACGCGCTGCTGCCACGCCTGGTCATCCGCAAGCAAAGCGCGCCGGTCGCCCTGCACGTCAATTGCAGCGTCAAACGCAGCGGCGCCGACGGCAAGCTGCGCGCCCTGCTCGCCGCCTGCGCCGAACAGGTGATCGAACCGTCGGAAATCACCTGCTGCGGTTTCGGCGGCGACCGCGGTTTCGTCGTGCCGGAACTCAATCGCCACGCCTTGCGCCACCTGCACGACAGCGCCAACGAAAAAGCGCTGGCCAGCTGTGCCTGCGGCGTTTCCACCAATCGCACCTGCGAGATCGGCCTCTCCGCCGAAACCGGTATCACCTACCGCTCGGTCGCCTACCTGCTCGAAGCGTGCTCGCGCAAGGAGGACATCATGGGTTGCTGAGGGGGAAAAGACACGCCGGAAGCGAGGTACCAGCTCGCGCCCGGCGTCGAGACAATGCCCGAATTGACAGCGCCGTGAATGACAACTCAAGCGGCGGCTGCCTGACTACTTTTTGTTATAAGGAATAATTGTATGACCTGGCAAATGAATGTCGATCCTTTCGACAACATCGGCCTGTCCGCGCTGGTCGCGGCCCTGCCCATCGCCTTCCTCTTCTGGGCGCTCGCCATCAAACGCATGAAGGGCCATTTCGCGGCCCTCGGCGGTACCGGCATCGCCTTCCTGATCGCCATCTTCGTCTATGGCATGCCGGTTGACCTGGCCGCATTGTCCACGCTGTACGGCGGCGCCTTCGGCCTTTTCCCGGTGTGCTGGATCGTCATCACCGCGCTCTTCATCTACAACATGTCGGTGAAGACCGGCCAGTTCGAGGTGATCAAGAACTCGCTCGCCTCGATCTCCGACGACCGCCGTCTGCAGGCGCTGCTGATCGCCTTCTCCTTCGGTGCCTTCATCGAGGGTGCGGCCGGTTTCGGCACGCCGGTGGCGATCACCGCGGCGATGCTCGCCGGCCTCGGCTTCAACCCGCTGTACGCGGCGTCGATCTGCCTGATCGCCAACACGGCGCCGGTCGCCTGGGGCGCCATCGGCATTCCCATCGTCGTCGGCGGCCAGGTGGCCGGCATTCCCGATCTGGCGCTCAGCCAGATGGTCGGCCGCACCCTGCCCTTCCTCAGCTTCCTGGTGCCGCTCTACCTGGTCATCCTGATGGCCGGCTGGAAGAAGGGCCTGGAAGTCTGGCCGGCCTGCCTGGTCAGCGGCGGCTCCTTCGCCATCGCCCAGTATTTCTCGGCCAACTCGCCGCTCACCGCGCCGCTGCTGCCCGACCTGATCGCCTCGATCGCTTCGATCGTCTGCACGGTCGCCTTTCTCAAGGTCTGGCACCCGAAGGAAAGCTGGCATTTCGCCGACGAGCCGAAGCGCGAAGGCAAGGCCAAGCTGCTTTATACCGGCGGGCAGATCTTCCGCGCCTGGGCACCGTTCATCATCCTCTCGCTGTTCGTCTGCGCCTGGGGCATCAAGCCGGTCAATCAGGCGCTCGACCAGATCACCAAGACCGTCTTCAACTTCGCTTTCCCGATCGCCGGTCTCGACCAGATGGTGATCGACCAGGCCGGCAAGGCGAAGGCCGCGGTGTACAAGTTCAACGTGCTGTCGGCTGCCGGCACGGCGATCCTCTTCGCCTGGTTCTTCTCCATCGTCGTCATGGGCGCCTCGCTGAAGACCGCCGGCGGCGTCGCCCGCGACACGCTGGTCACGCTGAAATGGCCGATCGTCACCATCGCCACCATCCTCGGCTTCGCCTACATCATGAACTTCTCCGGCATGGCCATCACGCTCGGCTACGCCGTCGCCACGACCGGCGTCGCCTTCCCGTTCTTTGCCGCGCTGCTCGGCTGGCTGGGCGTCTTCATGACCGGTTCCGACACCTCGACCAACGCGCTGTTCGGCAAGCTGCAGGCGGTCACCGCCGAGAAGATCGGCATCGACCCGGTGATCACGATGTCCGCCAACACCTGCGGCGGCGTCTGCGGCAAGATGATCTCGCCGCAGTCGATCTCGGTCGCCACCGGCGCCACCGGCATGGTCGGCCGTGAATCGGAAATCTTCCGCTTCACCTTCAAGCACTCGATCGGCATGGCCGTCGTCGTCGGCGGCATGCACATGCTGTGGGCCTACGTCTTCCCGGGCATGGTGCCGACCTACGTCAAGCCGGTCGCGGCGGCCGCTGCTGCTGCCGCCGGCGCCGTGCAGGCGGCGATCAACCCGGTCGGCCTGATGTGGCTGGGGATTTTCGTCGCCATCATCACCTGCGTCACCTTCCTGGCCCGCCGCCTCGGCGCCGACCTCGAAGCGCCCGCCGCCGGCCACGACGAAGTGCATTTCCACTAAGCAACACCGCCGCCGGGGCCCGCCCCGGCGGCATTGACCGCCCATCAAGGGCGGACAACTGGCTACAATCGCCGCTGTTTCGTTTTCTTCTCCCCGGGAATTTCCATGTCTGATTCCGCGTCCGATCCGCGCAAGGACGAACCCCTGCGCACCGATATCCGCCTGCTCGGCCGCCTGCTCGGCGATACCGTGCGCGACCAGGAAGGCGACGGCGTCTTCGAGATCGTCGAAAAGGTCCGCCAGACCGCCATCCGCTTCGCCCGCGACGGCGACCCGGCAAGCCGCGCCGAACTCGCCGCGCTGCTCGATCCGCTGCCGCGCGACACCACCCAGGCCGTCGTCCGCGCCTTCAGCTACTTCCTGCAACTGGCCAACATTGCCGAGGACGAGCACCACATCCGCCGCCGCCGCGCCCACGACCTGCTCGCCGCGCCGCCGCGCGAAGGCAGCCTGCTGTTCGCGCTCGACGCGCTGGCCGAGGCCAAGGTCTCGCCGGAAGCCATCGCCGACTTCTTCGCCCACGCCCTGGTCGCCCCGGTGCTCACCGCGCACCCGACGGAAGTCCAGCGCCAGAGCCTGCTGCGCAATCATCGCGACATCGCCCGCCTGCTCGACCGGCGCGAACGTCTGCAACTGACGCCGGAAGAGGAAGCCGACAACGAACTGGCGCTGGCCAACGCCATCCTCACCCTGTGGCAGTCGCGCATGCTGCGCCCGACCCGGCTCAAGGTGATCGACGAGGTCAAGAACGGCATCAGCTATTTCAAGGAAACCTTCTTCAGCGAACTGCCGCGCCTCTACATCCAGGCCACCGAACAACTGCAGAAACGCTACCCGGAAACGCGCTGGGCGCTGCCGCCCTTCTTCCGCGTCGGCTCGTGGATCGGCGGCGACCGCGACGGCAACCCCTTCGTCACCGCCGAAATCCTGCGCGAGGCGCTGCGCCTGCAATCGGCCGCCGTCATCAACCACTACCTCGACGAAGTCCATGAACTGGGCGGCGAGCTGCCGCTCTCCGAACTGCTGGTCGACATCACCCCGGAACTGCGGGCGCTCGCCGAACGATCGCCCGACCGCTCGCCGCAACGCATCGACGAACCCTATCGCCGCGCGCTGTCCGGCATCTACGCCCGCCTCGCCGCCACCGCCCGCGCCCTCGACCATGTCGAGCCGGTGCGCCACGAGATCGGCCAGGCCGAGCCCTACGCCAACCCGGGCGAGCTGCGCCACGAACTGAAGGTGCTCGCCAGCTCGCTCAAGCTCAACGGCGGCGCCCGCCTCGCCGGCGGCCGCCTGCGCCGGCTGCTGCGCGCGGTGCAGGTGTTCGGCTTCCACCTGGCGCCGATCGACCTGCGCCAGAATTCCGAAGTGCACGCCCGCACCGTCGCCGCGCTGCTCGCCGCCGCCGGCCGCTGCCCGGACTACGAGGCGCTTTCCGAAAACGAGCGGATCGACCTGCTGTGCGCCGAAATCGCCTCGCCGCGCCCGCTCTATTCGCCCTGGCTCAACTACGACGAGGAAAGCCGCGGCGAACTGGCGATCTTCTTCGCCGCCCGCGAACTGCGCGAGCAATACGGCAGCGCCGCCCTGCCCAACAGCATCATCTCGAAGACCGACGGCGTCTCCGACCTGCTCGAACTGGCGCTGCTGCTCAAGGAGGCCGGGCTGCTGCGGCCGGGGCCGGAACCGGCGCTCGACGTCAATATCATCCCGCTCTTCGAAACCATCGAGGACTTGCAGAAAAGCGCCGCCATCATGGACTGGCTGTTCGCGCTGCCCGCCTACCGCCGCCTGGTCAGCGCCCGCGGCGACGAACACGAGGTCATGCTCGGCTACTCGGACAGCAACAAGGACGGCGGTTTCCTGACCTCGGGCTGGGAGCTTTACAAGGCTGAAATCCAGCTCGCCGAAACCTTTGCCGAACACGGCATTCGCCTGCGCCTGTTCCATGGCCGCGGCGGCTCGGTCGGCCGCGGCGGCGGTCCGTCCTACCACGCGATCCTGGCCCAGCCGGCCGGCGCCGTTTCCGGGCAGATCCGCCTGACCGAACAGGGCGAAGTGATCTCGACCAAGTACGGCAACCCCGACACCGGCCGCCGCAACCTCGAAGTGCTGCTCGCCGCCACCCTGGAAGCCAGCCTCACCGACCACGAAAACCGCGTCGAACCGGCCAGCCAGTTCCACGGCGTGATGGACGAACTGTCGCAGCGCGCCTTCAATGCCTACCGCGGCCTGGTCTATGAAACCCCAGGCTTCACCACCTACTTCCGGCAATCGACGGTGGTTTCCGAAATCGCCTCGCTCAACATTGGCAGCCGCCCGGCATCACGCAAGGCCTCCGAGCGCATCGAGGACCTGCGGGCGATTCCCTGGGTCTTCTCGTGGGCTCAATGCCGGCTCATGCTGCCCGGCTGGTACGGCTTCGGCAGCGCCGTCGACGGCTGGCTGGCGGAAAACCCCGACGGTCTAGCGACGCTGCGCCGCATGCTGAAGTCCTGGCCCTTCTTCCAGAGCCTGCTCTCGAACATGGATATGGTGCTGGCCAAGACCGACCTCGCCATCGCCTCGCGCTATGCCGAACTGGTCGGCGACAATGAGCTGCGCGAACGCATCTTCGGCCGCATCGTCGGCGAATGGCAACTGACCCGCCGCCACCTGCTGGCCATCCTCGAACAGGACGATTTCCTCGCCGACAACCCGATGCTCAAGCGTTCGCTGCAACTGCGCGCGCCCTACATGGACCCGCTCAATCACCTGCAGGTCGAACTGCTCAAGCGCCACCGTGCCGGCGACGGCGACGAGCGCGTCGCCCGCGGCATCCACATCACCATCAACGGCATCGCCGCCGGCCTGCGCAACAGCGGCTAGAATCCCCCGCCATCATGCCCAATCCGATCAAACGCACCGTATTCTTTATCTCCGACGGCACCGGCCTCACCGCTGAAGCCCTCGGCCACAGCCTGCTGACCCAGTTCGAGGACGTCGAATTCCGGCAGATCCGCGTCCCCTTCCTGGACAGCATCGACAAAGCCCAGGAAACGCTGCAGCGCATCAACGCGCAAGGCGAAGCCGACGGCATGCGGCCGATCGTCTTCACCACGCTGGTCAACCAGGACCTGGCGACGATCATCCACCAGGCCGACGCCTTCTGCCTGTCCTATTTCGAAACTTTCCTCGCCCCGCTGGAAGTCGAACTCGGCCGCAAATCCAGCCACACCGTCGGTCGCTCGCACGGCACGGCGGAAAGTTCGGAATACAAGAAGCGGATCGAAGCGATCAACTACACCCTGGCCCACGACGACGGCATCACCGACCGCGACCTCGAGGAGGCCGACGTCATCCTGGTCGCCGTCTCGCGCTGCGGCAAGACGCCGACCTCGCTCTACCTGGCCATGCAGTTCGGCCTGAAAGCCGCCAACTTCCCGCTGATCCCGGAAGACTTCGACCGCGGCCGCCTGCCCGGCACGCTGGAAAGGCACCGCAGCAAGCTGTTCGGCCTCACCATCCAACCCGAACGCCTGCATCAGATCCGCGAAGAACGCCGCGCCGGCAGCAAATACGCCGCGCTACCGAACTGCCGCTACGAGATCGCCGAGGCCGAAAAGATGATGCGCCGCGAAGGCATCCGCTGGCTGGATTCCTCGACCAAGTCGATCGAGGAAATCTCGGCCACCATCCTGCAGGAACTGAATCTGCGCTGAGGAGCGGGAAAACAGGAAAAATACGGTTTCCCGGCAACGGGAAACCGTATTGACGCTCAAGCCACCTTGGGCAGCGCCTGGCGCTCGGCGTAGATCAGGTCACAGATGCGGGCTTCCGGACGATAACCGGTCACCAATTCCTGGATGCGCGCCCGGACAACGGGATAGTCGTCGCTCTTGATCGCATCAATGGTCGATTGCAGCTTCTGCTTCAACTCGTCCCAGGAAATGTAAGCCTCCTGGGCGCGCATGATCATCTGGTGCTGAGTCGGCAGAACATCATCACCAATCAACAGCTCCTCGTAGAGCTTTTCACCGGGACGCAGGCCGGTGAACACAATCTCGATATCGCCGTTGGGATTCTCGGCGTTGCGCACGGTAAACCCGGAAAGACGGATCTTCTTTTCCGCCAGTTCGACGATCTTTACCGGTTCGCCCATGTCGAGGACGAACACGTCGCCGCCCTCGCCCATCGACCCCGCCTGGATCACCAGTTGCGCCGCTTCGGGAATGGTCATGAAGTAGCGCGTGATCTCCGGATGGGTCACCGTCAGCGGCCCACCGTTTTTCAGCTGCTCGCGAAAAACCGGGATGACAGAACCGGAAGAGCCCAGCACGTTGCCGAAACGCACCATCGTAAACCGCGTCTGATTGCGTACCTTGACCTGACCGTAATCGCGGAACAGCGCCGGCTGCGGCTCGCGCGCCAGCGCCTGCAGCACCAGTTCCGCCATGCGCTTGGTACAGCCCATGATGTTCGTCGGGCGCACCGCCTTGTCGGTGGAAACCAGGACAAAATTCTGCACGCCGGCGACAATGGCCGCCTGCGCGGTATGCAAGGTACCCATCGTGTTGTTGAAGAAGCCCTCGGCCACGTTGTACTCGACCATCGGCACGTGCTTGTAAGCCGCAGCGTGATAAACCGTATTGACCTGCCAGGTCTGCATCACGTCCAGCAAGCGCCCGAAGTTTCCGACCGAGCCCAGGATGGGGATCAGGCGCGTATCCAGTGAACGCCCCTTGATCAAACGCTCCAACTCGCCGTGAATGGCGTACAGCGAATATTCCGAATGTTCAAACAGCACCAGTATCCGTGGCGCGCTGGTCATCACCTGGCGGCAAAGTTCGGAACCGATCGAACCACCGGCACCGGTGACCAGAACCACCTGCCCACGAATGCAATGCTCGAACAGGGCGGTATCCGGCGCCACCGGCTCACGTCCCAGCAAATCGCAAATATCGACTTCCTGGAAATCATTGACCTTCACCCTGCCACTGGCCAGATCCATGAACCCCGGCACCGTGCGCACGTGCAAGGGAAATTTGCCGAGCTCGTTGAGAATTTCCCGCCGCCGGTTGCGGCTGACGGAAGGCACCGCCAGCAGCACTTCCTTGACGCCAGTGCGTTTGATCATTTCGGCAATCTGGTTGCCGGAAAACACCGGTATCCCGTCAACGGCGCGGCCTACCAGATCGCCATCGTCATCGACAAAAGCCACCGGCTGCATCTCCCGGCCAATGCGCAGAGAAGTCAATAGCTGCTGCCCCGCACTGCCAGCGCCGTAAATGGCTACGCGCGGCAACTCAGAGACATGATTGACCTCGACGCGCGTGGAAACGGTCTGGCTCAAGAGAACACGCATCAGAACCCGGACACCGCCGATCATCAGGAGCGCAAATGCGCCGTACAGGATAGGCAGGGAACGCGGCACCACCCAGGCCGGCGAATGCCCGCGCAACAGGATGACGAGCGCCAATATGGCAGCGGAAAGAAAAATCGCCTTGAACACCGTCAACAAGGCCCGCGCACCAAAGTAGCGAACAACTGCGCGATACATCCCGGTCAGAACGAAAATCGGGATCGTATATAGCGGCACGAAAAGGAACAGCCAGGCGTGCCGCCCCAGGGGATCGATGGGAAACGCCGTGTCGAAACGGACAAAAAGACCGAGCCACAAGGCCAACCAGATCAATACAACATCAACCGCAACCTGCAGACCGCGCTTTTGTGCCCAGGAAAGCTTCAGCAAAGGATGACAGAACCCGCCGCACCTGCCTACCTGGTCACCTTCTATTTTTGCGTTTGTGTCCAAAGCCGAGCTCATGAATTACGTTCGGGCTAGCATTCTAGCATGCAGCCCAAATGTAAAGAACTGTCAAACTTTCATTTGCTCGAAAGCAAGCTGCTGATTGCGAATCAGCAAATGGCACGAGCCATGACGTCGCGCAACACCTGCCCGGCCTTATCGATCTCCGCGTCGCGCAGGGTGGGAT
Organism: Azonexus sp. MM2026_4; assembly: GCF_055901855.1. NCBI lineage: Bacteria > Pseudomonadati > Pseudomonadota > Betaproteobacteria > Rhodocyclales > Azonexaceae > Azonexus > Azonexus sp. MM2026_4. The sequence continues at coordinate 932,565 of NZ_CM148380.1, forward strand.
GAACCAGCATCATCAATGCCGTCTCGCCAAGTTCATGTGCCACCGGCAAACCTGGCTCGGGCCGCCAGCCGGTTTCGTCAAAAGCTCTTTCCAGATAGACCTCGGAGCATGAACCGGAATAACACGGCACGCCAGCCGCATTGATTTCCGCCATGATGCGATCACGGGACCAGCCCTCCCCCAGCATCTCGGGACGAACGAACATGTAGAACTTGTACCATGCATGTTCCACCTCGGCAGTTGGCAGAGGCACCCGCAACGCCGGAGAAGCCACAGCCGCGTTGACCAAGCGATGGGCATTCGTCGTGCGAGCAGTATGCCATTCAGGCATCCGCGCCAACTGTATGCGACCAATCACCCCTTGCAACTCCGTCATCCGCCAGTTGGTACCAAACGACTCATGTACCCAGCGAAAACCTGGCGGATGTTGACGCTCGTACACAGCATCCCAGGACTTGCCATGATCCTTGTACGACCAAGCCTTCTTCCACCAATCGCGCCGATTCATCGTCAACATGCCACCCTCGCCACCTGTAGTCATGATCTTGTCCTGGCAGAAGGACCATGCCCCGAAATGGCCTATCGAGCCAACCGCCCGCCCCTTGTAGCGCGCGCCATGCGCCTGGGCGCAATCTTCGATGACGTACAGCCCCTTTTCATCGGCCAGCGCCATGATCTCATCCATCTCGCACGGCCAACCGGCCAAATGCACACAGATGATCGCCCGCGTACGCGGTGTCAGAACCGCCCGAACGGTATCTGCCGTAATATTCTGCGAATCGCGATCCACATCGGCGAAAACCGGCACAGCCCCGGCCGTCACAATGCTGGAGGCCGAAGCCAGGAAGGTGCGCGAGGTCACTACCACTTCGTCGCCCGGACCGATATCGAGGACTCTCAGTGCCAGATCAAGTGCCAACGTACCGTTTGCCAGAGCAATTGCGTACTCGCTGCCGCACCAGGTCGCAAACTCCTTCTCGAATTCGCGGCATTCCTGGCCGGTCCAGTAATTGACCTTGTTCGAAAGTAGCACACGCGAAACGGCTTCAGACTCTTCCTGCGTGAAGCTCGGCCAAGGGGAAAACGGGGTATTCAACATTTCTCAATCCTTGATCAACGGCCGGGCTGGATTACCGACCACAGTAACACCCGGCGGAACATCCTTGGTCACCACCGCACCCATACCAACAACTGCAGCACGCCCAATTACCAAGGGCTTGCCGGGAATCCCCTGACGAATTACTGCGCCAGAGCCGATGTAAGCGTGATCATGAATATGCACATTACCGTTGCACTTGACGCCTGGTGCAAAGGTAACAAAATCGCCGATCACGCAATCGTGCTCGACGTAGCTGTAGAGATTCGCCTGGAAATGAACGCCAATCCGAATATTGGAAGTCAAGGTCACGAACGGACTCAGAATAGCCCCATCGCCAAGCGCCACATCATCCATCTCGACGACATTGGCCGCACGAATATTCCAGAAATGGACACCTGCTCCAATGCAACGCCCCGCCAGCATCTCGCGTACACGACTGTTGGCGATTGCTAATGAGGCATATCGCTCCACACAATCCTCAGCGAGGAACTGCTCGAAAGTCAGCACGCGGTGGCCGTTAACCTCCAGAGCCGGCGGGTTGTCATCAACGAACACTAACTGATCCGCCGGAATACCTGCCTGCGCAAGCTGTGCCCGGGCCAGCGGAATGATGCCGCGACCACAACCGTTAGCACCATAAATAGCGAACAAATTAGCCATCAGATTAAAAACCGAGATTAGAAAACATCCGACATGACAAATTCACGCCGAAAGTCGGCCCCTTGATAGGCACCGTCAAATAAACGGAATCCAAACTGATATTCAAACAGGTTGGGGGTTAGGAAATTTTCAGCCGAAAATTTCCCATCAAGCAAAACTCTGTATTTCTGATGTCGCTCTATCGAGTTCAATCCATTCTGGTTAATATGCAAAAGGTTCCAGACACCTTGATACTCCTTGACAACGAGTCCCAGCTTTCTGTCCACCTTTGCGCCTGGCATGGAAAATCGCCAGTTGGCCTGTACCTCGTCGAGCGAATCCCATTCGATTTCGGCAGGCTTCAACAGCGCCTTCTGCAAATCCTGGTTGTCCAGAATTTCACCTCCGGAAAAATCAAAAACCCCATCCGGAATCAAAAGTGTCCAGCCTAGATTCCGGATGAAACCGGGTGCCGAATTCGCGTTCGGAAAACCGTAAACCATCGATGCGCCGTCGGTCTCGAGCATCGAATAAACCCGCTTGGCTAACTCGGTGAATAGGCCCTTCCCCCTGCCATCTGGATGAACCATGGTCGTCATCGAACGATAAGCAACAAAAGATTTCCCTCGGAAACTCAAGCGTGTGGGAAGAACTGCATAGTGCCCGAGCAATTTTCCGTTTTCATAAAAAAGGGAGACATATGGCTCACCCACTGGATTATCGATATAAAACCAACGCCACTCATCGCGGGATAGCGGTTTACCGAACGAGTCCAGGAAAAGCTGTCCGATTTCCTCTTCCTTGTCAAGAAGCGCCTTTTTATCCTTGAGATCCAAATACATCAAATAGTCTCCAAATCAGTTTTTCTTGTTGGCATGCTGATCATAACGAGTTGCCGTTGCCTGCCCTGGCATAGAAATCCCCTCTCGCCCCAGGACGACTGGAATTGTCTTCAAAAAAATCTCCAGATCCATCCTGAAACCGAAGCGCCGGACATATTCGACATCAAGAGAAAATTTCTGATCCCAATCCAAAGAATTCCGCCCACGAATCGCAGGGAGACTGGTAATTCCAGGAGTCGCATCAAATCTCTCCGGATACTTCTCAAGAAGCTGTGATTTGTACGCCGGAAGTGTTGCCCGGGGACCGATAAAACTCATTTCTCCCTTCAGGATGTTAACAATCTGCGGAAGTTCGTCGAGACTCGTACTGCGCAACAAACGTCCGAAGCGTGTCAGCCTGACTTCATCCGGCAAAAGCTCTCCATCCGGACCACGAGCATCTGTCATCGAGCGGAACTTGTACAACCTGAATTCTGTGGCGCCTCGACCAAGGCGAGTTTGCGAAAAGATCACCGGCGATCCGAGTTTCAAACGAACCAATATAGCTACGACAAGCAACAATGGCCAAAGAAGCAACACGATCCCAAGCGCCAGCGCTAGATCGCAGGCACGCTTACCGAACCTCCCCCAAAAACCATTGCACATCAGATGCTCTCCCTTAGCAAAACGAAAGCTTCGGCTGCCTCAACGCCGATATGCGTGCCACGAACACGTGCCAAGGCCCGCAACGCCTCAATTGAACGCGGCAGATGATCGGCTTGAAGCTGGGAAGCATAGCGCCTCATCGCATCGAGCTTTTTTTCCAGCGAATCGGAAATATCAACGAAGACGTTCGGTTGAAATGGAGGCGCAAGATAGGGAGGAGCAAGGTGAGTCTCGGACAAAGTTTCATAAGCCAATACCCGCTTGACTTGACGCCCCATCTCGAGATACGGCCGGCATGCGACGGTCGCTGCATATGCAATTGCATGATGATCTTGGTGCAAATCGTGGGAAAACGGTATGTAGAGCTCTTCGGGTTGAACCTCCTTCAAAACGCTGGTCACAACCTGATTGATTTGCCAAGCTGGCACGTTATCCAGACAAGCGGCGGGCAGTTCTCGAAAAAGCAAATCCGCTACTCCGAGCCCAGCACAAGCTTCCTTTGCCTCCCCGCGAATGCGGTCCCACATTGCCGGTTCCCAAAGAGGATGCTTATCCTCTCCATGCCCGGTCAAGACAGCAACAACCACTCTTTTGCCCTGATTGGCAAAGCGGGCGATAGTCCCCCCCATGCCCAAAACCTCATCGTCGGCATGCGGCGCCAATACGAGAATCGTCATATTCTCTCTTCCTTTCAAACCCGCGGATCAACGACGGTCTCGGGCAATACCTGAAAAAATTTGTTTGAAACGCGTAACACCTGCCGACAAGGATAACTCCCGCCAGTAATAATCCTGTCCGAGCTTGCCCATTGCAGCCAGTTCACTGCTCGACATTTTTGCGAGCGCCATTGCTGCAGCAGCAATAGCGTCCGGATTCTCGGAAAGCGCTGTCAGCCCGCATCCTGCAACATTCACCAAATCGGCAGCGTCACCGCTCACCGCCATCAGGATAGGTTTCCCGGCTGCCATGTAAGCCTGCGTCTTGGAAGGAATCGTGATGCGATAAAGCTCATCGTCCTTTAGATGAACCAGCAGAGCATCCGCAGCCTGCAACACTGCGCCGACTTCTGCCATCGGCACGCGCGGCAGGAAAAGTACATTCTCAAGTCCCCTGCTTCGCGCCTGTTCTTTTAGTGCATCACATTCGGTGCCGCTTCCCAGAAAGATAAAACGAATCCTGGGGGCCATATCCCTAACGATCTCTGCAGCTCTAAGCACGGATGCCAGCCCTTGCCCCTTGCCCATCGTCCCGGCAAACAGGATGTTAAATCCTTCCGGCAGGGAACTTGTACGTTCGCCAATTTCCGCCGCGTTGAATATCGACGACTCATCGCACCAGTTATAGATCACCTCGATTTTGCGCTCATCAACACCGCGGCTGATCAGGAGATTCCGGAAGCCCGGAGATAGCACGACGATCTTGTCCACCTTGCGGTAGACCCACTGGCAGACTTGCTCCACCACCGTCAGGATTTTCTCGTTACCCAACATACCTGATGCTCGCAAGCTGTCAGGCCACATATCCTGGATGTCGTAGACCACCGGGATACGTCGCAACAACCTGACAATGCCGGCTGCAACCCCGACGGTTAACGGCGGATGATAAGCATAAATTACGTCAGCCCGACGCGCACCGAAAAGGGTATAGAGCAACAGGGAAGCTGAAAAACTCAGGTAATTGACAATACGTCGAATAGCGGAAGAATCATGACTCGGATAAAGCGGAACCCGAGTGATTTTCACACCATCGATTTCCTCCCGTTGAATCGGTCGAACACGATAACCTTGATACAGCTTGCCTCCCGGGTAATTCGGGAAACCCGTCACCACCTCAACCTCGCACCCTTGGCGCACCAACTCTCGCGCAAAAGCCAAGCCTTTGGGAACGGGTTCAGGATCGAACCATTGGGTCAGCAACAGAACGCGCACGTTTTCAGTACCGCTTCCAGACCACCCGATTCACGTAATCGGTATAGCTGTGGATGATGCGCAGCACCTTGTCGGAGACATTGGGCATGCTGTAGTCCTCGACCAGACGCAGGCCACGGGTTTCACCGCGCGGCTGTGTCTGGAGGATGGACAGCCCCTGGCGGACGCGCTCGACTTCCAGGCCCACCATCATCACGGCGGCTTCTTCCATGCCTTCCGGGCGTTCGTGTGCTTCGCGCAGGTTGAGCGCGGGGAAATTGAGGATCGACGATTCCTCGTTGATCGTTCCGCTATCCGACAACACCGCCTTGGCCGAAAGCTGCAGCTTGACGTAATCGTGGAAGCCCAGCGGCTTGAGCAGGCGCACCATCGGGTGGAACTTGGCGCCCGTCGCATCGACACGCTTTTGCGTCCGGGGATGCGTTCGACACGATGACCGGCAGGTTGTAGTCCTCTGCCACAGCGTTGAGCACCGCTACCAGCTTGGAGAAGCAGCGTTCCGACTCGATGTTCTCTTCGCGGTGCGCACTGACCACGAAGTAGCCTTCCGGCTGCAGCTCCAGGCGCTGCAGCACATCCGACGCCTCGATCCGCGGCCGGTAGTGATTCAGGACCTCGAACATCGGGCTGCCGGTCTTGATCACCTGGTCGGGCGCCAGACCTTCGCGCAGCAAGTAGTCGCGGGCGATGGTGCTGTAGGTCAAATTGATGTCGGCCGTGTGGTTGACGATACGGCGGTTGGTTTCCTCGGGCACGCGCAGGTCGAAACAACGATTGCCGGCTTCCATGTGGAAAATCGGGATCTTGCGCCGCTTGGCCGGGATCACTGCCAGGCAGCTGTTGGTATCGCCCAGCACCAGCATCGCTTCCGGATTCTCGGTAGCCAGCACCTGGTCCACGGCGATGATCAGGTTTCCGATGGTATGCGCCGCGCCACTGCTGCCGCTCGCGCTGTTCAGGAAATGATCCGGCTTGCGCACGCCCAGGTCGTCAAAAAAGACCTGGTTCAGTTCGTAATCGTAATTCTGCCCGGTATGCACCAGCACATGCTCGCAATGCTCGTCGAGGCGGGCCAGCACGCGCGACAGGCGAATGATCTCCGGCCGGGTACCGACCACGGTCATGACTTTGAGTTTTTTCATCGTTATACGTTCGAAAAGTGATTTGTTCAGAGCGGTGCGGAAAAAGTATCCGGGTGCTCGCGATCGAAGATTTCGTTGGCCCACAGCATGACAACCATCTCGTCATCGCCGACATTGGTGATGTCATGGGTCCAACCGGGAACCGTCTCGACGATCTCCGACTTCTCGCCGGACGTGAACAGCTCGTAACACTCGCCGCTCTGCATGTGGCGGAACTTGAAGCGCGCCTTACCCTTGATGACCAGGAACTTCTCGGTCTTCGTGTGGTGATAATGCCCACCGCGGGTAATCCCCGGATGTGCCGTGAAGAAAGAAAACTGGCCACAATCCGGCGTCTTGAGCATCTCGACGAAGACACCCCGCGCGTCGCCATGTTGCGTCACCGGGTAGGCGAACGCCTCCTTCGGCAGATAGCTGACATAGGTGGAATACAGAGCGCGCACCAGGCCCGTGCCAACACGCTCAGTAATCAGCGTATTGCGGCTCTCCCGGAAAGAACGGATCAGTCCGGCAAGCTCGCCAACCGTCGTCGAGTACTGCGGCGCCACCGTGACAAAACCCTCCGGCGACGGTTGCGGATCGGCACCGTCCATCAACTGGAGAAAACGGGAGACAACATCATCGATATAAACCAGGGTGACAGGCGCTGCCGGATCATTGACCTGGATCGGCAGATCGCGGGCAATGTTGTGGCAGAAAGTGGCCACCGCCGAATTGTAATTCGGCCGGCACCACTTACCGAAAACATTCGGCAGACGGAAGAGATAAACCGGAAAACCGAACGCCTGGCCGGCGCTGCGCAAGACCTGCTCTGCCCCCAGCTTGCTCTGCCCGTAAGGGTTGTCGCGATCCGCCTGGATCGACGAGGTGTAAATCACCGGGATCGCCTTGCCGCCTTCCCGCACCGCACGGCCGACCGCTTCGCACAGTACCGACGTCAGGTCGGTGTTGCCGGTCACGAACTCCTGCGGATCCTGCGGGCGATTGACGCCAGCCAGGTGAAACACGAAATCGACACCGGCCAATTTGGACGGCAGGTCATCCAGGCTGTCCTCGCGTTCGAAGGAAACTACCTCGACATCCTTGCGTTCCGCCAGGAACAACTGCAGGTTCCGGCCGACAAAGCCGGCCGCCCCAGTGATCAGCACCTTCATCGGATTACTCCTCGGCAACCGCGTACTCGCCGCGGGCAATCTTCTGCATGAAATCGAGCTTCAACAGCAACTTCTTCATCCCCTCGACATCGAGCCGGGTCGTGTTGTGCGAGTTGTAGTCCTCGCCGTGCGCCGTCTGCGTCAGGCGTTGTTCGCCCTGATCCACGTACTTCGAGTAGTTCAGATCGCGACCGTCCGGCGGCACGCGGAAATAGTCACCCATATCTTCCGCACAAGCCATTTCCTCGCGGCTCAGCAGCGCTTCGTAAAGCTTCTCGCCGTGGCGGGTACCCATGACATTCACCGGATGTTCCGGCTTGCCCATCAATTCGAGAACGGCGCGAGCCAAGACATCAACCGTAGCCGCCGGCGCCTTCTGCACGAAGATGTCGCCGTTGTTGCCGTGTTCGAAAGCGTACAGGACGAGGTCAACCGCATCGGCCAGCGTCATCATGAAACGGGTCATCGTCGGATCGGTGATCGTGATCGGCTGACCGTTGCGCACCTGATCAACGAATAACGGAATCACCGAACCACGAGAAGCCATCACGTTACCGTAACGGGTACCGCAAATGACCGTCCCGGTACCTTCCAGATTACGGCTGGACGCCACCATGACCTTTTCCATCATCGCCTTGGAAATCCCCATGGCGTTGATCGGATAAACCGCCTTGTCGGTACTCAGGCAAACCACGCGCTTGACGCCGGCATCAACGGCGGCCGTCAGAACATTTTCCGTTCCCAAGACATTGGTACGCACCGCCTGCATGGGATGAAATTCGCAGGAAGGAACCTGCTTCAGCGCCGCAGCATGGAAAACGTAATCCACGCCACGCATCGCCTGCGCAACGCTGTGCGGATCGCGAACATCGCCAATGTAGAACTTCAGCTTGGCGTTGTTGTAACGCTTGCGCATGTCGTCCTGTTTTTTTTCGTCGCGGCTAAAGATTCGGATTTCTGAAATATCACTATTAATAAAACGTCGAAGCACAGCATTACCGAAGGAACCAGTACCACCTGTAATCAATAAAACGTTGTTAATCATTTTTATCTCCGAAAAAAAATTGGACAACCCTCTGAAACCTGCGCATTTGCAGATTTATGCTCATCGATAAACTTCTTGGCCTCCAAGCCGAAATCATCTAAAAAACTATCACTTGCCTCGGAAACATAAAGAATAACCTCAGCTAATGATTCGAGAGTCAGGTCTCGTGGACGGAAGTAGTATGGTGAATATTCGCGAGGCACCCCGGGGAGGTCGTACATCAAAACGGGCCGACCTGAACTCATATATTCTATAACTTTAGAGGGAAATGAATATTTCGTAAACTCGCCAATTGGCTGCCTTGGATTTATCAGTACAAGAGCCTCTTCCTGAAGCTGTAGAACTTTTTCTCTTTCTAATTGACCGAGAAAAACAATTTTACTATTTTCCGCCGAGCTCTGAGTAACAAAATCTCTACCATCACCATCACCACAAATCCAGAGCTCACAATTAGTAGGATTAGCGAAATTAAACGCTTCGACTAGCAGCTTTATCCCATAACGCAACTCGAGAGTGCCTGTATATAGAATATATCGGCGCTCACCTATTCTCTGCGTCACCATTCTTGGTAGCGCGATTCCTTCAACAACAATAAAGGCCTCACCCCTCCCCCCAATACGTTCAGACATCGCCTCCGTAAGCACCACAAATTTATCAAATCTCTTTACAAGAAAATAAAAAACAAATGCCTGAATTTTCTTTAACAACCCCATGAGCCCTGTTTTATCACTCATAAACTCGGGAAGATCGGGAACAATTATCGCGAGTTGTACTCGCCTACGCATGTAAGAGAACAAAATCGCAGAACAAACAAAAGGCAAGTGAGCAGCATATACAACAAGGTGATCTGCTTTGAAGCCGTATTTCAACAAACCAAAAAAAGAGGAAAAAAAACGCGCTACCGCTTTAAAAACGGCGAGATTAATAAACCCAACCCCAATCAAACGCGTTTTACTAAAAAAAACACCCACCTCACCAGGGAGGTATATTCTTTTAAATCGCCGCGGGAAGGAACCGATATAAGGCAAATTTAAAACAAAAACCTCTCCCGGATAATTTGCATCAAATCCCTGAACAAACCCAATTTGCAAGACATCGGCGGCATATCCAAACTGGCCCAATAGAGTTTTTCAGAAACAACCCCTTATTAGGAGTAGATAAAATACCACCCAAAAAAATCAACCTCACAATATCACCCTGCGCTTAGTTCTGAATGCCGCAACGCACAAACCAGCAACTACCAAAGTTTGACTAACCAAATAGGTAGAGGAAAACAGCCGTGGAAAAAACCATATACCAATGCAAGACGCCAATACCACAAAAACAACTTTATCGCGGTATGAAACAACCAAGGTTTTATAAATCAAATAATGAGAAAAAAATATAGCAACAAAACCAAAAACAATTCCAAAATGCGACAGCAATTCGAGGTAAATACTTATGTGCATAGCTATTTAAATTCTCTACCACCCCCCTCTCACCAAATAAAACCGATCAACACCAATTCCTCCAAAAAAAGGATTTGATTTTATTCCATCGTAAACAGCACCATAAAAATCACCTCGACCCGAATCACTTCCTATAGCGTCATCACTGAAAAGCGCCATCAGTCTGGAATGGGAAAATAGATCGGAAAAATCCGCCAATACACTAAAGTTCGAAAAAACCACCTGCTGCACGATTAAAATCACAGCAATCAATGTGAATAACAGAAAAATTCCGTTTCTAACTGAGTTGCCATACTTAAATACAAACATTACCGAACACACCAGGACAAAAAAAGAAACAACCGCTCCCCGAGTCCCAAGAAAAATCAAAACACCGCCGAAAATCAGAAAGCTAGTCCAAAAAAGCAGCCATCTACCTTTCAGCAAAAAAAACATCGGAACAAAAACAAACGCATAAAACAAATAATAAGACAACTGCATATAGGTGTTCAAAAGAACCCGTTCATCACCCGAATAAACAATAACTCCAGACAACAATACTCCATAGAGTGAAAACAGCAAAAGCGACTTAAGGAGAGAAAAGAAATCCTCCACCATTTGCGCTAACAAAAAGCCTAAAGACCCGAACAAACAGAATCTAATATAATTATCAAGAAAGAAATCTTCTAAATCCCTACCCTGGATCAAAAAGTAAATCGTACTCAATAAAAACACACAATTAATCGCAAGTACAAAAACAAGAGAACCGACGGAAACTTTCTGACGATTCAAAAAAACAAGCCCAAAACTAGCAATTGTAGCCAAAATATACAATGTGATCTGCAGAGCACCTTCAATAGCGAAATAATTCCATGAGACAAACCAAAACCCAACGAGAAATCCCAAAAACCGGCTATCGCTGTTGAAGCTCCGCTCAATATTATTCATTAAAGCCACCGGCATCTGAAATCATCCTCAAGAATATATCCGGGGACGAAAAGTGTTGTGCGCACTCCAACAATCGCTCCTCTGTAAAGTTCCACCATTGAATTTTCAACAGCTTATCGACAACATCTGGAGAAAATCGACTTCGAATTAGTTTCGCTGGCACACCGCCCATAATCGAGTAAGGAGGAACATCTTTTGTAACCACGGAACCTGCGGCAATAATGGCTCCATCACCAATGGTAACCCCTCCTGGAATAATAACTCCGGCACCAATCCACACATCGTTGCCTATATATGTCTTGACATTTTCTCTCACAGAATCATCGACAAAATAATTGATTGCATGCCTATTTTTCGAATAAAACCCGGGAAACGTCGAAACAAATCCTGATGGATGAACACCGAGCCCAATGAAAGAATCGGGCCCAATCGAAACATAACGCCCAATCTCTGCATAGTTTATTCTTGTACGATGAGCGCAGTAACTATATTTACCAAACCGTACATTTTGTAATGTAGCGCCTTCCCATATGAAGGCTCTCCCTTTCAAAACAGGATGACTTATCAGGCATAAGATTGTGGACCAAACCAAAACAGACTTATGCCTCAATCTAGAGAGCACTGTAAGAGAGTTTTCAATTAATGCTTGACGAACAGCTATGGGAATGCACACAAGTATCGCAAAAATCTTATATAGAAAATCTAGCATGGCGACCCAATCCGAATTTTATTAAGAGATATTATATTCAGACAAACCGACCAAAAGCCGCCCAAATAAACCACCTCTTTTAATCAAACCCCTTGCTCTTAGTTAAAAACAAATACGGTTTGCAAACATAAAATATTTGAAAAATATAGCAAAACAAATAAGAAACAACGATTCCATTCAAAAAAACCTCATAACCGAGCGATAGCTCGAATGCGGCCGCTGCAACCAGCAAGGTGAGCAAACATTAGCACGACTTGAAAAACCAAATTGGTTTTTTGGCGATGGTCAGATAATCGTATAACGGCCATTAACCGTTGAACACAAACCTTACAGCAAACATTGGACAGAGCAAAGCAATTATCTTCCCCGTCACCAGCCACTTTTCACCAAAATATATAACAGAAAACTTTTCCGCTGAAATATAAAGCAAAACATATATAAAGACAGAAATCGCCGCCAATACCTTTATTGAAAAAAAACAGCGATTTTCTGTATGACTTAGTTCTAGCGAATTCATCGCTAGCCATTCTCATATAAACTTTATGAACCGAATGAGCGATAATAGTTATCGGAAGAATTAATATCGAAAATGCCATTGAGTAAAAACCAAGCAACTCAACCCCATATATGTACTTTACACAGAAAATCAAAATAGCATATGAAACAGAAGCTATAAAAACAGCAGGTACATAATAAATCAATTGAGATTTAAATTTACTGGCAACATAACAAATACCAGTTCTACCCAATTGCAATATCTGCCTACGCCCTGCAATGCCGACTTTATTCCAAAGAAACACACTGGAAATAGCAGCACCAAAATCTGGCAAAGCAACAATCCCAATGCGGACCATCCTAGGAGACCCAATATAACTTGGAGCACAGAAACGAATATCTGCCGAATGAAAACACCACTAGCTATATCGCTGTAAGCCCTCTCTCTATTCAATAAGGAAACTATAAGATTATTTACCGCCCCGAGCGCCAAAGTAGAGCAACCAGTGCGAGATACAAAAAATCTTCGCCTCGTGAAAGCAAAAACAGCAAAAACAACGACAACAGCGCACATACAAAAATTAACACCCCGACTGAAAGCACGAATAAATTTGCGGACTCGCGCTTATATTCTGCTGTTACGATGGCCTGGTCGTATCCGCCGTGAGAAATGGTATAAAAGAACGCTCACATAAGCAACAATCGATGCATAAAAACCGATTTCGCTAGGAAGATATAACCTAGTTAATATAGGCTGCGTCAAAAAAGAAATAGCCAAAGCCCCCGTTCCGCCAAACGAGGGTAGAGACGGACTTTAGCGTACTCAATTTACTCTGCCAAAACAGCGATCGTATATTTCAATAAATTTTCGCCCCTCATTTTCCCAACACAAAACATCTTGCTTGGGTGGCTTTTTCCAACATCTGATCAAAAACGCCCCCCTTTTTACTTAACCGAACCAACGCATCTGCAATTGTTTTCGGCTCAATATTATCCAAAATCTCTCCAAACCCATATTTCTCAACCAACAAGCGATGTTCGGGAAGATCAGATAGCAGAACAGGAAGCCCTGCCCCGATATATTCGAACAACTTATTCGAAACGGTATATTTAAAATTGTCGCTTATCGGTTCAGTCGCAGACCCACACCTAAATTCGACTTCGATGCGGCAGAAATCAATTCACGAATCTCAACAGGAGAATCAAAACGAACCTTATGCTCAAGATTATTTTCAATAACCAATCTTCTTAGTTCGCCCTCCAAATCTCCGTAGCCGCGTAAAACGAGAACTATATCTTCGCTGATATATTTAGCCGAAAGAATGAAGTTTTCGTAACCACGCCCTCTATAATATTGCCCTTGATAGAGCACTTCAAATTTAGCACTTTTTTGGCAGTTATCTACCCGTTCACGATAAGGGCAATTTGTAATTACTGTAGGTTTTTTTATACCGTAAAAATTGCTCAATAGGTCACTAGCGGAATGACTTACGCTAACCATATGACAAACCCGCCTCGCCAAAAATCCTTCAACATACTTAACAACCTTTTTTATTACTGGCTTTTTTGCAATAGACCCGTTTTCTGTAAATATTTGGTGCGAATCGTAAATAACCCGCGCACCGGTTAATTTGGCAACAACCCAGGAAGCAGGAAGAGTATCGAAATCGTTCGCATGAATCACATCTGGCGAACTTCGATATATCTCCCGTGCAATCAAAACATTTCGGTGAATTTCACGGAAAATTTTTACGGGCAAGCTATAACCAAGTGAAATAAAAGTACTTCGGATATTTAACCAATCTGACGTCAAACTTAACACCCTCAAAATATTCAGGCCTGTAGTTACTATCTATCACCCCGACAAAACAAGTTGATATCCCATTATCCACTGCCATTCTTACCGATTTCTGAACTCTTGGATCTTTTCGTAACGAATTGGTTACAACTATAGTTAGTTTCATGCACGACCTTATTCTGAGCAAACCACTTTACCTAATCGTTGAACGATGAAAATAATCCGCCGCATCAACAATGAAAGTCAATAAATCAAACCCAACACTATTTCATGTTAAGCTATATTATTAATATCGACAAAATAGCACTCAGGTTTAGCTAATCCTGAAAATTCAGAATGCGCAACTAGCAACACTTTCACATCTGCCATTTTTAGCGCTTCATCTAGATTCTTCAGCGAAAATAAATTCATGCAGCTTTGGGGCAGAAGTTCAATATTCGGCTCGACAGCCCAAACAGGCCCAGGATGGATATTTGAAATTTCCTTTGTAATAGCGAGAGCGGGACTTTCTCTTAAATCATCGATATTTGGTTTAAATGCCAATCCCAAACATGCAATGACAACCTCGGACGCTGTTTTTCCAGGATTAGCTTGCAAGTGCTCGGCAACAGCAATTTTTACCTTTTCAATCACCCATCCCGGCTTGCTGTCATTTACTTCTCGCGCTGTCCGAATAAGGCGAGCCTCATTCGGCGTTTTACTTACGATAAACCATGGATCTACCGCAATGCAGTGTCCTCCAACCCCCGGGCTGGGTTGAAGTATATTAACTCGAGGATGCCGATTAGCAAGATTGATCAAGTCCCAAACGTCAATATCGAGCTTATCGCAAATAACGGAAAGTTCATTGGCAAAAGCAATATTAACATCGCGATAGCTATTCTCCGTTAATTTGCACATTTCGGCGGTACGTGCATTTGTGACGACGCAATTGCCCTCAACGAAAGTTTTGTATAGCTTCGTGGCGACTTCTGAACATTTTTTTGTCATGCCGCCAATCACTCGATCATTTTGAACAAGCTCTCGCAAAACATGGCCTGGTAGTACACGCTCAGGACAGTGAGCTACGCGAATATCCGATGCCTCTCCATGAGTCTGCGGGAATGTCAAATCTGGTCGCGCTTCGGATAACCAAGTTGCCATCTGCTCGGTGGCGCCTACCGGAGAAGTAGATTCAAGAATGACAAGATCACCCGGTTTTAAAACAGAAGCAATTGATTTTGCTGCAGACTCGATATAGCTCATGTCTGGCAAATATTCTTCCTTGAAAGGAGTCGGCACGGCGATTAGGAATGCTTCAGCTGCCTCAGGCTTCGTAGTTGCGCGCAAGTAACCATCTTGTACACCAGCACGAACAACAGCCTCCAGATCGGGCTCAATGATATGAACTTTCCCTTGATTTATCGTGTCAACTGCGTGCTGATTTACATCAACACCAATTACCTTAACTTTCCGCGAAGCAAAAACAGCTGCGGTGGGAAGGCCGATATAACCTAGACCGATGATGGAAATGGTATTGAACTTCATGGATCTAATGCCCTTAGAGAGAAAAAGAAAATTTTAATGCTTCAGCTATGCGCCGGCATGCATAACCGTCGCCATATGGATTGTGCGCCATGGCCATGCTTTGATATGCAAGAGGATCTTTAATAAGCTTAGTAACCTCGGCACATATTTTTTCAGAATCAGTACCAACTAAGCAAACGGTACCAGCAGCTAAGGCCTCTGGGCGCTCAGTGGTATCTCGCATTACCAATACAGGTTTACCGAGAGAGGGGGCCTCTTCTTGAATTCCACCAGAATCGGTTAGTATGATGTAGCTGCGATCCATCAAATATACAAACGGCTCGTAATCCTGAGGCTCAATCAGATGAACGTTTGTATAGCCTCTCAGTAATCGAGTTACAGGTTCCTGAACGTTAGGGTTTAAATGAACGGGATAAACAATATCGACATCTGGATATGCGGCAGCAATCGAACCAAGAGCTTCGCATATTCGCTCAAAACCTCCTCCGAAATTTTCCCGCCGATGCCCGGTAACCAATATTAGTTTTGCGTCATTTCTGATAAATGAAAATTTATGAGCAAAAGCGTCTTTAATGACATCACTGCTGCGAATTTTTTCGATCACTCGAAATAAAGCATCAATTACAGTATTCCCCGTGACATGTATGTCATCTAAATTAACGCCTTCGCGAAGCAAATTCTGTTTCGAAATTTCAGTTGGCGCAAAATGCCAACGGGCCAAGACACCTGTTAGTTTCCGGTTAGCCTCCTCTGGCCAAGGAGAATAGAGATTTCCTGTACGCAAACCTGCTTCGACGTGACCAACATCAATTCTTTGATAATAAGCCGCGAGACTGGTTGCAAAGGTGGTTGAAGTATCCCCGTGAACTAGCACTACATCTGGTCGCCACAGCGAAAATATGTCACGCATCCCGAGCAACACCCCCGAGGTTATATCGGACAAATCTTGGCCTGGTTTCATTAAATTCAAGTCAAAATCCGGTTTAATATCAAACAATTCCAGCACCTGATCCAGCATTTGTCGATGCTGTCCGGTGACCGCAACGCGGACAACAAAACTCTCTATATTTGCCTGCAAAAATTTTACAAGCGGCGCCATTTTTATTGCCTCTGGGCGCGTACCGAAGACAAGCAGGACACTGATTGATTTCATCACTTTTATTATTTCTTGAATTAAATAACCGAAGCGGTCTTAAATGGCAAGGATGCTTAAAATATCAAAAATTATTCATTTTTGGAGCATCCAGTATTAGGTAGAAAAGCTACTCATTGCCCCCCTGACATTCTTGCTTTAGCGATTCGATCTCAATTTTTAGCTGCTCGTATTCCACCATCTTTCGATTTAGGAATCGAGCTGTCAACGCGCTCTTTTCAGCGATGCCAGCAGGCGTCAACAGATATGAATAAGCCAATTTATTGCGACTGGCGTGAAAATTCTGCAGCTTGATCAAGCCCTTGTCTATTAGGGCCCGAACGCAAAAATTCGCCTTGCCCAGACTTACCCCTAAAATTTGCGCTAGCTCGCGCTGAGACAACTGCGGATTTTCCTGCAACAGGCGCAGGATGCGAAATCTCACATCCTCTTGGAGAGCCTGCTTTCGCTCCGTCATCATGTAGTCGCCTGTTCAAAAATGAATGGATTGTAGCCGGGTAAGCAAAGTGGATAAAGCCCTAAGTGCAAAATTAGTTTCCGAACGAGATCGTTGTACAATCGACCGTTTTTCGTCAAAGCCCCCCAATGTTTCAACGAATCCTTACAGTCTGCGTCGGCAACATCTGCAGAAGCCCCACCGCGGAGATACTGCTGCGCGCAGCACTCCCGGAACCGAAGCATCAAATATCCTCGGCTGGCGTAGGCGCGCTGGTTGGCAAAGGTGTCGAAGCAACGGCGGCCAGCCTGCTGAAAGCCCACGGCCATGCCACTGACAAGCATGCGGCACGCATGTTGACCCGAGACATGCTGCACCATGTCGATCTCGTTCTGGCTATGGAAAAACCACACATTGAGCATATACTCTCGATCGCGCCAGAAGCCCGGGGTAAGGTGTTCCTGCTCGGCAAGTGGCAAAACGAACGCGAGATCGCCGACCCATATCGTCGTGGCGAAGCCGCCTTTGCCCTGGCCTACGATCAGATCGCCGAAGGCGTTGCCGCCTGGGCTGCCCGCATTAAACGTTAACTGACCTGTACCGACACATGCAAAATCAGACTGTGCTCAAAACCGAAGCGCCGGAAGGCGATCAAATCGACTTGCTCGGCATGCTTGGCACGCTGATCGACAACAAATGGCTGATCATTGGCGCCACCGTGACTTCTATGGCCGCCAGCCTGGCCTATGGCCTGCTGTCTACGCCGGTCTACAAGGCCAACGCACTCGTCCAGGTGGAAAAAAAGTCCAGCGGCCTTACCGGTCTGGATGACCTCGGCGCCGCCCTCGGGCGGGAGTCCAAGGCAGTGACGGAAATCGAGCTGATCAAGTCGCGTACCGTGGTTGGCAAGGCGGTCGATGAACTGCATCTGGACCTGATCGTTTCCCCCAGGTATTTCCCGCTGATTGGCAAAACGATTGCTCGCCGCTTCACGCCAACAACCGAAAAACCGCTCAACGAAGCCTGGTTGGGCCTTGATTCCTATGCTTGGGGAGGAGAAGAGCTGCTACTGGAACAATTTGAAATTCCAGCCAGCTTGCTGAATAAGCCCTTGCTGCTGCGCCTGACGGCGAGAGACGAATTTGTCGTGCTTGATGATGACGAAAACGAACTGTTGCGGGGCAAAGTCGGGCAAACGATCGAGCAGAACGGCTTTTCTGTGCTCGCGGAAGAATTCAAGGCCCGCGTTGGGACTGGCTTTTTCGTTGTCAAAAAGCCCCGCTTGGAGACCATTCTCGGGTACCAGCAGATGCTCCAGGTATCTGAGCGCGGCAAGGATTCCGGCATCCTTAATCTTGCCCTCGACGGCATCAATCCGCAGAAGATCACCACGATTCTCAACGAGATCAGCCAGCAGTTCGTGCGCCAGAACATTGAGCGCAACTCGGCGGAAGCAGCCAACAGTCTGGTCTTTCTCCGTGAGCAACTGCCCAAGGTCAAGGAAGATCTGGATCGTGCCAGCAGCGAACTGAACACTTACAAGAAAAAATACGCGTCAGTTGACATCAACGCCGAAACGCAAGGCGTGCTGCAGCAATCAATCGCCCTTGACGGCCAGTTGACCGAATTGAAGATGCAGCAGGCCGAACTAGATAGGCGCTTCACCAAGCAACACCCCACCTACAAGGCGCTGCTGCAGAAAATTGGCGAACTCAGCCAAAAGCGGGAATATCTTTCCGGCAACATCCGCAACCTGCCGGAAAATCAGCAGCAGATTCTCCGCCTGACCCGAGACGTTCAGGTCGGCACGGAAATCTATTCGCGTATGCTGAACAAGATGCAGGAACTGGATGTAGTCCGCGCCGGGACCATCGGCAACGCCCGCATCATCGACGAAGCAGCGGTGGATACCCGGGCGCCGGTCGCTCCCAAGAAGGCCTTGATCCTGGCCGTCGGCACCCTACTCGGTGCCTTGCTGTCGTCCGCCTTCGTCCTGGCGCGGCGCGCCCTCAACCGTGGCGTGGAAAATCCGGAAGACATCGAAAAGCTTGGCCTGCCGGTGTACGCCACCGTGCCGCTCAGCGAAACCCAGCGCGACTACGAAGAAGCGATCAAACGCCTGCGCAAACGAGGGGAAAACGCCAGCGATCACGTTCCGCTGCTTTCCGAAGCCCACCCGCATGACCTCGCCGTGGAAGCGCTTCGCAGCCTGCGTACCAGCCTGCATTTCGCCATGCTGGAGGCCACCAACAACCGGATCATGATTTCCGGCCCCAGCCCCGGCATCGGCAAATCCTTCGTCTCCGCCAACCTGGCAGCCATCATTGCCCAGAGCGGACAGAAGGTACTGTTGGTCGACGCGGACATGCGCAAGGGTCACCTCCACCGCATGTTCGGCACCGGCGTCGAAAACCAGGGCCTTTCCGGCCTGCTAGCACGCGATTTCAGCTTCGAACAGGCAGTCCACGCGACCAACGTGCCTGGCCTGAGCTTTATCCCGCGCGGCCAGATTCCGCCCAACCCCTCCGAGTTGCTGCTGCACCCGAACTTCAAGGCTTTCCTTGAGGAAGCCAGCAGACGCTTCGATTTAGTGATTGTCGACACCCCGCCACTGTTGGCGGTGACCGATGCCGCCATCGTTGGGCGCTTAATGGGCACCAGCCTGATCGTCACCCGCTTCGGCGTCAACCCGGCGCGCGAGATCGACATCACCGTCCGCCGCTTTGCCCAGAATGGCATCGCGATCAAGGGCGCCATCTTCAACGGCCTGGAAAAACGCGCGTCGGCGTATGGTCGTTACGGTTACGGCGGTTACGGTTATTATCAGTACGAGTACCATAGCAACAAGAACACCAAGTCCTGAGGCTTGGGTATTCCATCTATTTATCCTAGAATTCATTTTCCAACCATCCTGACGGAGTCTCCTATGCGTAAAATCCTCCCCTTGCTCGTGGCCGCCGTTTTCGCCACCTCCACCGCCTTTGCCCAAGCTCCGGCACTGACCCCGGAAAAGCGTGCCGCCCTGAAGGCGAAGCTGAACGCCGACATGGGCGCTGATGCTGGCTGCCAGACGGTCACCAACCAATGTCTTGGCAAGTATGGTCTGGTCAGCCAGAAGGACGCCGCCGGTCTCTTCGAACTTTCCGATGACGCTGTCGCAGCCGCGCTGACCGAATCCGGTTCCCTCGGCGCCGCCGGTACCGCCGGCGTCAGCGCAGGCACCGTCGGCATCGTCACCGCGGCATTGGTCGCGATCCTTGCCGCTAGCAGCGGCGGCAATGGCAGTAGTGGTACCGGCACGACTGGCACCACTGGCACCACTGGCACCAGGTAAACTCACCCTCCTGCAATTCAAAAATACCTCTGCGGGCAGCCGCAGAGGTTGCTTCTTGTATTCCTGATGATCAATCAACGTCTCTTCGCTATTTCCGCATTTTCCTTCCTACTCCTCGCTGGATGCGCCTTGGCGCCGGGGCAGCATTTTGGATCGTCGTCGTTTCTCGGTACGCCGACGGCGGATAACGGGGACATCGAAGTCATTCCGATCACCCCGAAG
The DNA here is from genome assembly GCF_055901855.1 of Azonexus sp. MM2026_4. Lineage (NCBI taxonomy): Bacteria > Pseudomonadati > Pseudomonadota > Betaproteobacteria > Rhodocyclales > Azonexaceae > Azonexus > Azonexus sp. MM2026_4. The sequence continues at coordinate 953,108 of NZ_CM148380.1, forward strand.
CTGCTCGCGGTGCAGAAATCCACAGCGGTTCCGGCGGTTTCGACTGCCCTGCCGGAAGAGCTACTGAAGTATCAGCCGGCGCCTTACCGGGTTGGCGTTGGCGATGTCCTCCAAGTGATCGTCTGGGACCACCCTGAACTGAGCGCCCCTGCCGGTCAGCAGCAGCAGACGGAAGCCAACGGGCGCCAGATCCGCCACGACGGCACGATGTTCTTCCCCTTCGTCGGCGCCCTGCCCGTTGCCGGCAAAACCATCAACGAAATTCGTGACGCCTTGGCCAAGAAGCTTGCGGCATGGGTCGAAATGCCCCAGGTCGACGTCAACGTCATCCGTGTCAACAGCGCCAAGGTCACCCTGTCCGGCGCCTTTGAGCGCCCTCAGGAACAAGCGATCACCCAGGCACCGCTCACCTTGCTGGCCGCCATCGGCAATGCCGGCATCAAAACCCAGGATGCGGACCTTACCGCGTTGACGCTGAAGCGTGACGGCAAGGATTACCCGATCGACCTCGACGCCTTGAGCCGTGGCCAGACCAACCAGTTCGACAAGGTTTTCCTCAAGGCCGGTGACCACCTTCACTTGGCCTACAACGACAGGCGCAAAGCCTATGTCCTCGGCGAAGTCACCCGCCCCGGCAGTTTGGTCTTCAAGACCAGCTCACTGCCGCTCTCCGACGTCATCGGGCAGGCGGGCGGCATTCGCCAGGATACGGCCAACGGCGATGCCGTCTACGTGATCCGCGGTGCGGTGGGCGACGTACCGGCACCGATCAAGGTCTATCAACTCTCCGCGCGCTCCCCGGTTTCCATGGCGCTGGCGTCGCATTTCGAGGTACAGCCGCAGGATGTCGTCTTCGTCGGTCCGGCTGGCATCGTGCTTTGGAACCGCTTCCTGTCGCAATTGCTGCCGACGGTCCAGACGTTCTATTACGGAACGATCAGCGCTAGAGAATTCCGGGACAGTCAGTAAGGCCATGAACCTCGCTGTTCTGGCTTTGCTACCGGGGTTGCTGCTCGGTCTATCCGGCTGCACCCAACTGGGGCAAGCGACCATCGAGACGCTGGGCGAGGCTGTCACTTCCCGCAGTGCCAAAACTCCGGCACAGGCTGAAATTGACGCCACTCCCTTCGCCAAGCTCTGGCTGGAGATCCCCGAACTCGGCTCGGCCATCATGGTGCTTGGCCGGAGCGTGGATAACCGGCGCTTCTGGGCAACCTCATCGCAGCAAGTTCTGGTCGAGAGCGATGGTTTGGTCGTGCGCAGCACCGGATTGCCACAGAACCTTACCGCCAGCCGTTGGGAGAATTTCAATCCTTTCGCCCACGGCCTGCACCGCCTGCCGCAAAACGCCACGGCCGCTCGTGTTGTCGACTGGATGCCGGGTTACTACGCCGGCGTTCGCCTGCTGACTCGCTATTCGCAGCCTCAGGTCACCGCCATCGACATCGGCGGCGTTTCAACGCGCGTCATGTATGTCGAGGAGTATCTGGTAGCTGAGCCGCCGGCCAGATTCCGGGCGACCAATTATTTCTGGGTCGATCCGGACAACGGCAAGGTGCTGCGCAGCGAGCAGCAATTGACGCCGGTCCAGCGTATCCGGACCACCTTGCTCAAATCCTGGTGGGGGCGTTGATGCGCAATTGGTCACTCCTGCGCCACGGTCTGCTTTCCGCCCTGCTCTCTCTGAGCGCAGCTTGGGTTCAGGCCGCCCCCCAGATCGAAGTCGGGATCCAGGGCAAAGTCCAGTATCCTGGAAAGTACACCCTGCCCGAAGGTTCCCGCCTGCTCGACCTCGTCTTGCCGGCCAGGGCGCTTGCCGACGCCTACTTGCCTGGTGCCGCCTGGTTGCACCAGGACAGCATGCTGGCGCAACGCAAGCTCAAGGCGGGCTTGTTGTTCGAACTAGGCTCTCATCTCACCGCAGCCGGCTTGCAACCCGCCGCAGGAGAAACCGTTGCCCTGTTGCAGCGTTTGCGTACCTGGATCACCGCGCAACCGGTTTCCGGCCGCCGCCTGGTGAGCATGGACCCGATCGATATCGAACTGCAACGCCAGAACAACCAGTTCCTGAAGAACGGCGATGTGGTGCGTTACCCCGCCCGCCCGACCTGGGTCATGGTGGTAGGCGCAGTACAAGCGCATTGCCGGATTTCCTTCACCCCGCTGATGCGCGCCAGCGACGCGCTCCAGACCTGCCCCCGCCACCCTGCCGCCGACCCGGACTGGATCGACGTCATCCAGCCGGATGGCCACCTCACACGCATCGGTATCGCGGCCTGGAACAACGAACCTTCACCGCAACTGGCACCTGGCGCTTTTATTCTGGTTCGCGTTGCCGGTTCCAACGGCATGGACGCAAGTGGGCTGAACGCCGATCTAGCAAATTTCATTGCCACCTTCCCCTTGCCTCTGGAAGAAGCAGGCCAATGACGCTGCGCGCCCTGTTTCTGGCGGTTCTCGCCGCCTACTCCGCAAACGGCCTCGCCAACGTGGTGCCGCCGACACTCGGCGATTTTGGTGGCGCCGGCTTGATGCAAACGCCCTCAGCCCGGATGCTCCCTTCTGGCTCGGTGGCAATCGGCACCTCGAAGGTCGAACCCTACGGCCGTCTGGCCATGACACTGCAGCCTTTTGACTGGCTTGAAGCGGTTTATCGCTACACCAGCGTTTCCACAGTCAAGTATGAAGCCGATCCCACCGGCAAGCAAAGCAACAAGGACAAAAGCTTCGACCTGAAAGTGCGGCTGAACGAAGAAAGCCGGCATCTGCCGGAAATCTCCGTCGGCTTGCGCGACATCGGCGGTACCGGGCTTTTCTCCGGCGAATACATCGTCGCCAACAAGCGTTGGAACGACCTCGATTTCAGCCTTGGCTTGGGCTGGGGCTATCTGGGCAAACGCGGCGATATCGAGAACCCACTGGGCTGGATTTACAGTGGTTTCCGGAACCGCCCCACAAGCGGTGGCGACCAGGGGGGCAAGGTCGCTCTCACGAGTTTCTTCCGTGGCCCAGCCGCGCTGTTTGCCGGTGTGCAGTGGCAAACACCGTGGAAACCCCTGATCCTCAAGCTGGAATACGAAGGCAACAACTACAAGAATGAAACCGGCGGCCCCACCGTCAAGCAGGACAGGCCTTTCAATATCGGCCTGACTTACCGCCACAGCGACTACCTAGCCTTCAATATCGGCTGGGAGCGCGGCAACACGCTCCTTTTCGGGATCAACTTCACCGGCGATTTCAGTCCCCGCCGCGGCGTGCCGCGCAAGGTTTCCGATCCGGCGCCGGTGCCGGTCCGTCCGGACAACAGCCGTCCGGCGATCGCCAACGACTGGCCGGAGATCGTTCGGCAGATTGAGGACAATGCCGGGATCAAGGTACAAAAGATCACTCGACGCAACCGGGAGCTGGTCGTCAGGGGCGAACACAAGCGCTATCTCTACACTGCTGCCGCACTCGGCCGTACGGCCCGTATCGTCGACGCTCAGGCCGCCGCCGATATCGACTGGATCACGCTTTCGGAAACGCACAGCGGCGTGCCGGTGGTTGAAACCTCGATCAAGCGCGACACCTTCCGCAAAACCCTGCAACAAGACGCCTCCCTCGGCGATTTGAGGCGAACCGTCGAACAGGTCAATGCCCTGCCGCGGCGTGAAGAGGAGCTGTACGCAAAAAAGGATGAAGTCGAATTCGACTGGGGTTTCGCCCCCGGCTACAACCAGAATCTGGGCGGGCCGAATGCGTTCGTGCTGTATCAATTAACCGCCAACCTCGATGCTCAGTTGCGTCTCTCGGAAAATACCTGGATCGATGGCTTGATGAGCTTTAACTTGTACAACAACTTCGACAAGTTCACGTACACGGCCCCGAGCAACCTGCCCCGCGTCCGGACCTATCTGCGGGAGTACATGATCAGTTCCGACGTGATCATGCCGCGCTTGCAACTGAATCACGTCAAGCGCTTGAACAGCGACTGGTACGCCATGGCCTACGGCGGTTTCCTGGAATCGATGTATGCCGGCGTCGGTGGCGAAATCCTCTATCGTCCGCTGAACAGCAACCTGGCCCTGGGTTTCAATCTCAACTGGGTCAAGCAACGGGGCTTCAAACAGAACTTCTCCCTGCGCGATTACTCGGTCGTGACCGGCCATGCCTCCGCCTATTTCCGGAATTTCGTGCCGACCGTGGCGCCCGGACTGAATCTGACACTCAGTGCCGGTCGCTACCTGGCCAAGGATCTGGGCGTGACTTTCGACGTTTCCAAGGAATTCGACAACGGTGTCCGCATGGGCGCCTGGGCGACTTTCACCAACGTCTCTGCGGCACAGTTCGGCGAAGGCAGCTTCGACAAGGGGTTTTACCTGTCGCTGCCCTTCGACCTGATGACCACGGCGTCAACGCGGCGCTGGGCGAATATCGTCCTGCAACCGCTGACCCGCGATGGCGGCGCACGCTTGAATCGTGGCCCGACGCTCTACGAAATCACCGAGGGACGCAACGTGGATTTCTTCCACAAGAACTTCTCAAGCATCCTTCAATAAAAAATCCATGCCCCAATCGACATAGGGAGGAGCCATGCGACCTACCTCAATTGCGGATGGAGTGTCAGCTTTACGGCATTGAATCTGATTGAGGCCTCGACAAGAAACAGGGAATTCACGGATGATGTCGATGGCTTCAGATTGGGATTCAAGCGGGGACATTGTCGTAGTGAACAAAACGCCCCCTGCCAGGGTTGATGCAATTTCCCTGAGACGCAACCAGCGGGCCGCTTTAATCGAAAAATATGAAACAGCCCCCCCCGACTAAATGATCTACACCGCCTATAGCCTGAAAATTGACAGCGCCCTGCTATTGCCAGAGCTGCCTTTTCTGGATGGGGGCAACCATTTGCCCGATGTCAGCATCCGAGTCGAGGCAGTGCCCCCCGATGGCCTCCCGGATGGCCAACAGCTAGGGCCTTTCCTGTGGACCTCCCCAACCCAGCTCTGGTTGCAGGTGCCCCATGTCGCCCGTTTTTTGGTCAGTCATGGCAACGAAATCCTCATCGACCCAGCCCCCGGGATTGATGAAGACAGCCTGCGCGTCTTTCTGCTCGGTTCAGCCTTTGGGGCCCTACTTTTCCAGCGCGGCCATCTCGTTCTGCATGGTAACGCCATCCGCATCGGCGACCAATGCATGGTTTGCGTCGGCCACTCTGGAGCCGGCAAGTCCACGCTGGCGGCCGGGTTCCTGAAACGCGGTCACGACATTCTGGCCGACGATGTCGTGCCGGTTGATGCCGAATGCCGCGCGCTGCCCGGCTTTCCTCGCATCAAGCTGTGGCAGGACACGGCAAGCCGGCTCGACATCGACACCCAGGAACTGCGGCGCATCCGCCCCGAGTTGGAGAAATTCAATTATCCGTTGCCAGACCGATTCACCGACCGGCCGCTGCCCATTCGCTGGATCTATATCCTCGGCAGTCACCAACAACCCGAGATCCGGTTCGAACCCATCGGCGGCATGGACCGCCTACAGCCGCTGCACGCCAATACCTATCGGGTGCGTTTTCTCAAGGGCATGGCCCTGAAAGCCGAGCATCTCAAGCTCTGCGGCAAACTGGCGGGAAAGATTCGTCTGGTCCGAATCACCCGCCCCGAGCAAGGCTTTGCATTGGACGCCCTGATCGATCGCATCCTGACCGACATCGCCGAGACCCCCTGAGCCATGGGCGGTATTTACTGGCTGGCCTCCTACCCAAAATCCGGCAACACCTGGTTTCGCACCTTCATGCGCAATCTTGTGGAAGACGGCGCGCAACCCGTCGACATCAACGACCTCTCGACCGGCAGTATTGCCGGCGCGCGCGGCTGGCTGGATGAAGTACTCGGTTTCGATACCGCCGAGCTGACTCCCGACGAGGTCGAGCGCCTGCGTCCGGAGGTCTATCGCTGGTCCTTGCGAGAAGAGGAGATCAGCTACCACAAGATTCACGATGCCTACATCTCCACTACGGACGGCGAACCGCTGATCAGCCACGAAGCCACGCTGGGCGCCCTGTACATCCTGAGAAACCCACTCGATGTCGCACCTTCCGCGGCCAACCACTGGCATTGCAGTATCGATCAGGCCATCGAACTCATGGGCGACCCGAAAATGGCGCTCGCATGTTCGCGCAAGTCCTTGCCTAAACAGGTACGGCAAATACTCCTCACTTGGTCTGAGCATGTACTAAGCTGGGCGGATGCGCCCGACCTGAATTGCCTGGCGATTCGCTACGAGGACATGCAGGGCGACCCCATGACTACCTTTACCCGCGCTACGACCTTTTTGGACTTGCCCGCCGATCCAACCCGAATCGAGAAAGCCATCCGCTTCAGCGATTTCCACGAACTGGCGCGCCAGGAGGTGGAAAAAGGCTTCCGCGAACGCCCGCAACATACCGAGCGCTTCTTCCGCCAAGGCAAAAGCGGCGGCTGGCGCGACAAGCTGACGCCCGAACAGGTCGAACGCATCGTCGCCGATCATGGTCCGGTCATGCGCCGCTTCGGCTACCTGGACGCCGCCGGCAAACCGCTCTGAAGCCGGACGATGAACGCCGCACGATTGCGCCGACTGGTCAGCGGTATCCATCGTGAAATCCTCCAGCGCAGGCGGCCCCACGGCCTGATCGGCTTACGTTATCTCTGGCCGGGACGGGATCGCCGTATCCTCTTGCATCGGATGTTCTGGTGGCAAAGTGGCATGCGCTGGTCACGCCCGCTCTGGCTGGCCCTCGAAGCCTGGCTGTGGCTACGCTGGGTCTTGTGGTTTGCCCTGCCGGCCTGCTGGCGCAGCGTCTGGCGCTTCGGCCTAGCCGTTGCGGAACAAGAAGGCATCTCGCGCGCCCGCCAGGGCTGGCGAGTCGCGAAGCTGGCATTGAATTGGTGCATTCCGCCACATGCCAGTTACCAGCTCCACCTTTACCGAGACACGCAGCAAGCGCTCGATTACGTCTACGATAGCGAAACCTCGGCCTATCACGCTTGGCGCAGCACACCACTGGGCTGGAAGGCCGAATCGCTGCGCCTGATCCAGAACAAGGTCGCGCTCGCGGAGTCGCTTACCGCTGACGGTATACCGGTAGTCCCCACCCTGGCCCAGATGGCTGGCGGGAGCGCCACGTTGGCCAGTCTCATGGGGGAGCACCCGCGCGTCTTCTGCAAGATGAACAGCGGCAACCAGGGGCGCGGCGCTTTCGCCGCCTGGCGTACCGAACGGGGCTTCGAAGGCCACACCTTCGCCGGCAAACCGTTGCCGGACACGCTGGCTGTCGAGGCCGCCTGGCAATCCCTGCTAAGGCTGGATACGGCTCTGGTCCAGCCGTGCCTGGAAAATCATCCACAGCTGGCGCCCCTTACCTACGACTTGGAAGTCATCACCGTGCGCTACATCAGCCAGTGGCCGGATGAGGTCGATCCCGCCCTGTCGGAGCCGACCTGCCTGAGCGCTACACTGGAAATCCCGGCCGGCACCAGCAAGCGCGGTCATACCGTCTATTGCATCCTCCCCATCCGCCCGGAAGCCGGCGTACTTTTGTCCTTACCCGCTCTGCCGATGCACGATGTAGCGATCCGCACTAGGATGAAAGGCATCGAAGCCTTGGCGCTCGCTCTGCCGCCCCTTCCGGACTGGGCCGAATTGGTGCGGCATTCACATGCTGCCCATCGCCGTTTTCCGGATATTCGCGCCTTAGCCTGGGACTGGGTATTGACCCCGTATGGTCCGCTCCTGTTGGAGGCCAACACGGGTTGGGCGACGGAAACGCCGCAAATTATTCGGGGGGAGGGATTTTTGAGCACGGTTTGTGAAACAACACGAGCCCGTAGGCGGTTTCAAAATTCGACTACCACCAAAGACACAACATGAAGGCCGCCAGCTTCGAGTACATCGAGGTCTTCTACAACCGGAAGCGGCAGCATTCGACCCTCGGCTACAGGTCGCCGATTCGGTTCCTGGAAAACTGGATCAATGAGCAACAACAGGAATAACTGGTAGCATGAAATCCCCTCCCCTTTGGCAGACGAAAAACCGAGGGGGCCTCAAACTTCGGGCGCGCTGTTGGATAGACGACGGAAATTTGCCGCCTTGGCCAAATCAGTGATGAAACGAAATCACGGCTGATGGGCGTCGATCAGGCCAAGTGTGTGTAGTTCGCCGAGGAAGCGCTCCATATCTGCTTGGCAGGTGCTTTTGTCAACCTTGAATTCCGTGCAGATCGTGCTGGTGATTTCAGGAAAGGAGACGGGCTGCGCCAACAACTCCCAGACACGAGAACCGACTCCACCGATGCCGTAATATGTGCCATGTTCGATACTCATCATGACCGTGTCACCATCCATGTCGGTGGCAATCAAATCGGGGTTGCGGACGAAGGTGCTGGTTTGGTCGAAGAGGGTCATGGCAAATTGGGCGCAAGTGAAATTGGGTTTGATTGGCTAGCAAATTACGAGCAGGGGCATTCAGATCACCCCTAAACGGAGTTGATAAACAACCGATCACGATTGAATGTACGATGAAGACTGTAGGTCATCTCGGCTTGCTTCCCACCATACATCCATTCGATCTCATGTCACTTTTTGACGATATACAGTTCGATTTCGCGGGCCAGATCAGCGGCGTAACTTTGTCGGTCGGCGCTTCTGGGTAAGAGGCTATTTTGTGTTGACGGTTGGGCGAGATGAAGAGGTGATTCGGAAGTGCATCCGAGATCAAGAGAAGGAGGACGAGCGGTTGGATCAGCTCAATCTCGTGTGACCGATGGGGCGCCGAGGATGGCGCCAAGAGCTCGGGGCCGCGTTAGCGCCCCCGCATAGCCGCTTTGAGCGGCTTGCATGTAATGGACCTTCGTTATCAGACAAGTGCAGCCAACAAGCGCTTACCTTCAATCCCGGTAACGATTTTCCCGGTGCCGAAATCGTCTTCGTCTGAATGTAACCGACTTTGGCGGGACGGTTGTTGCTTGTTAAATTTTAGGCTGCTTCGCGGATGGCGCGGCGCTGTGGGCTCCTACGAGGGGCCCCACGGTGGGGATGGGGATCCCTCTGTTGGATTGCCACCTGGTTTGCCGCAAGTGACCGAGGGGGCAAACAACACTATGACCGTGGGGGGCGCATATTCATGAACGGCTGCAGAACTATGTGGGTCTGTGCAGGGGCTCGGGTCGGCGGAAGATTGCATATCAGTGCCTTTGCGGTGGGGAGGGTTGCTGGATTTTAATACACATAAGGGGACAATAGTTCTACTTTCTCAGATTGGTCTTCAATTTGATGCGCCAAGGGATTCGGCCTGTTTTTGATAGGCGGATTGCGTGGCTTTCAGGCGTCGTTGGTGGCGCTCCTCGATCATGGCGACAAGGTCGTCATCTGTTTTGACTTTGCTGGGTAATTTGTGACGCAGGATGTCGATCAGGTCATGGCAAGAGAGCATGCTGGCAGTGATTTCCCGATACACCAAGCGCTCTTTGGCGAGGAACATCAGGGCGATCATGACCAGCGCCATGTGGTGATGACAGGCCTGCCAAGCTCGGGCCTGATAGTCGGCCATGCCGCAGATGTTCTTGGCATCCTCGAAAGCCCGTTCGACGAAATGGCGATCGGCCTGCATGCGGGCCAGTCGGCGTAACGAGGCCTGGGGCTTGGCATTGGCGAAACAGAACTTGAGTTTGCGGCCGTCGATCTCGGCGCACCAGCAGATGCCAGCAGCGTACTGTGGTCGTCTTGCCATCCCAACCATAGACCCGCCGGGCCAGATACTCGGCGATGACCACCCCCTTCTCGCCGGGGCGTACCGCCAAAAGACGCCAGGCACTCTCCGGTTGGGCATGCGCCCAGTCGGTGACGCTCCGTACCTCGATTTGTGCGTGCAAGGTCTTGGGCACTTTGCCTCGGAGTGACGTGCGCTCAGGGAGGGCCGGCTGCGGGTTTTCCAGATAAATGCCCTGGCCGGCATGAATCGCAGCGAGAAAGGTTTCGCCCTCGTCATCCAGATTGTTCAACAACTAGAGCAGGTGGCCATAACCAGCATCAAACACGACATGGCTGTAACGCAGTCCTTCACGCCGCAAACGCAACAACAGGGCCAAGGCAATTTCACCTTTGGTCCGGAATTCCAGCGTTTCCGGCATGCCCGCCTCACGGCAGCGCTCTAGGTCATCAAACCAATGCTCGGGCACAAACAGCTCACCATCGACCAAGGCGCAGGCACGATCCCGCACCAAGGCGGCAAAGACGCCGACCTGGCTGTTCTCGGTCTTGCCCAGACGACCATTCCACTGGCGCGCCACGCCGGCGGACTTGTCGCCTTTCTTCGCGAAGGCGGACTCATCGAAGACCAAGGCGGCGCCGTGGCCGAAGTGAGCATTGGCGTCGGCGATCAGTTGTTGCCTGACATCGGCGCGTGACCAGTTTGACTCGCTCTGCATGTGATGGAGCCGTTGGTAGTGGCTATCTGCCACCTGCTCGGCCATCTGCTCCATGTTGCGCCGGTCACACTGAAACAAGCCGTGGACGTAGCGTTTGGCTGCATCTTCAACCGAGCGGGTCCGGCGTTGAAAACAGTGCCGATAGGGGGTGAAATGGTCGTCAAAATGGCCGAGCGCCGACTTGACCAAGCCGTGAATGCATTTGGTATATTGAGTCCGTCATGGTGATTTAAAGCCTCATTAAAACCATTAAAAACAATGTTTTGTATTTTATCGCATGACGAATTCAGATGACTGTCGGCGAATCTGGCAAGGTAGAACAAGAGTTACCCAGTTTTGCTCCTTATGTGCCCCCATCATGCCTAACTGCTTGAATGTGGGGGGGGGGGACGTAGGTTGCGGTTCCTCGGGGATGGTCGCCTTCTTTGCGCTCTGCGGCAGAATCAGCATCCAACTCAACGCTTCTCGGTGTATTTATTTTCAATCTTCCAGACCGCGATTGCGGGTTGGCATGAGTGGCATAGCGAATGCCATGCACCCGCTCGTTCTTGAAGCTCTTGAACCAGCTCTCCGTTGGTGCGTTATCCCAGCAATTCCCCTTCCGGCTCATCGAGCAGGTCATGCCGTATTCCTTGAGCTTCTCCTGAAAGGGTAACCGTCCGGCGACCACCGTCTTTCCGAGGTAATCGGAATCAGGCAGTAACAGCGAACTCGGTCTTGGCGATCTGGTCCGCGACATTCCAAGGCAGCAGGTCGTCGAGTTGGCTGATTCGGTAGTCAGCAATTCGCTCGATGACGAAGCGCAGATAAGCTTCCGGGTCGAGGTCGTTGAGTTTCGCCGAACCAATCAGGCTGTAAATCGCGGCAGCGCGATCACCGCCGGCATCCGAACCGGCAAACAGGAAATTCTTTCGCCCGAGCGCTATCGCCCGTAGCGCCCGTTCAGCGGCATTGTTGTCGATCTCGATGCGCCCGTCCGAGGCATAGCGGATCAATGCCTGCCAATGGTTCAGGGCACAGCCGATGGCATCCGCCAGGCCGGATTTCTTCGAGAGCTGTCGTCGTGTGTCGAGTAGCCAGGCATGGAATTCATCGAGGAGGGGCTTGGCGGATTCCCGCCCTTTGCATCTGACATCTGGCGGTTGTCCGCGAACCTTGCTTTCAATCGCATACAAGGCGGCGATTCGCTTGAGCACCTCGGCCGCGATCGGTGAGCCCTGAGCTTGATGAATCTCGAAGAACTTGCGGCGGGCATGGGCCCAGCATGCGACTTCCAGGATGTCACCCTTGGCATACACTCGACGTACTGGTGCCGCGAGAAGCACAGGGTCATGACGAAGGCCCAGGTTCGGCACACCACGCCGGCCGCATCGGCCAAGCATCGGCCCGGCGCCGAAATCGACCTGTGCCGCCTCGCCGGGTGCGAAATCGAGCCGGATGGTGGTGTCCGGCGGCGATTCCCGCTTCAAGGTGGCCAGCAGGCGCCGGACCGCCGAATAGCTGCCGGTGTAGCCATGCTCGCGTTTCAGGGCGGCCAGAATGACGACGCCGGAAACACCCTGGGCGTGCCAAGCGGCAATCTGCTCGCGCAGCGGTTCCAGATGGGAAATGGTGGTGCTCGCCCGCTTTGGCGGTGCCAGGGCGTCGGCAATGTTGGCGTCTTCCGGCAACGGGTGCTCCCGAGTTCGACAGTTAAACGCGCAAGCTGTTGTTTTATATGAACCGCAGTTCAAAAACGTGTACTACAAGAGAGAAAGTTGCTGTGGTTGCGTCGGTTTTTTCAATCTCAAAGCGGCAAAAACGCGGTCCTGTGTTTCGGAGAGGCGAGAAATGCCAGTGACTGGCCGTTCGGCCTGATTGATGCGAATCTGATGATGCTGAAGCTTCTGCAACTCCTGCAGCGCCCGCTCCGGCGACAGTTGCGCATCGGCGCTGCTCAATCGCTGTCGCATGACGCGGTAAAGGATCAAGGCAATGAAGCAGATGGCAGCGTGCGCCTTGATCCGCTCTGGCAGTCGATGAAACACCGGGCCAATCTCGATTTCCGATTTCAGCACCCGGAAGCCGCGCTCGATATCGGCGAGCGACTTGTAACGGTCAACCACGCACTGTGGCGACAAATCCGGCGTATTGGTTACCAGCAGCAATTTGCCATCCATCAGTTCAGCCAGCGCCAGGGCATCGGGGTCGATTTCGTAGGCAAAGAGCTCATTCTTCAAATCGACGCGAATGATATTGGCGAGATGCGCATCCTTGACCGCGTGATACAGCCGCGCCTTGGCGCCGCTGTCGGAGAGCTTTTTGCCACGGGCTTTCACCCCGGCATCCTGCGCATCGAGTTTGCCTACCCACGCGTTCGCCTGAGCTTCCAGCGCTTCGATTCGTTCGCGGCGCAATGCCTGGGCATCCTTGGCGACGTCAGGATCGTGGGCAACGACCAAGCGCAATCCACGCCACGGCAATTCGCTGACGATTTCCTGCTCAGCATCGACGCACTGCGCCTGAAAGCTGTCGAGCAGTTCGGCAAATTCGCTGTAGCGTCGTCCGGGAACGGCCAGCACAAATTCCAGTGGCTCACCGCTTTGCAGGCGGATCTCGGAGAGCGCCTCCAGGTTATCCAGCGACAGCAAGCCCCGATCTGCCACCAGCACCACCCTGCAAATCGACGGGAAGCGTTCGAGCACCGTCTTCAAGGTCGGCAACAAGGTGGGCGATTCCGCCGTGTTGCCGGCAAACACCTCGTGATAAATCGGCAGGCCATCGCCCGTTTGCACCACTCCCAGCATGACCTGACGGGCGATGAGGCCTTCCTTGGCCATGCCGAACTGGCGGACATCGCCTTCCTGGTCAGAGGTACCTTCCGTGCGAATGGTGGTCATGTCGTAGAACACCACCGACAATTCCTGATCGATCAAGGGGCGCAGCAAGTTGGCGACCATAGCATCGACTTCAGTTTGATGATCGACCAGGGCATCCATACTGCGCAGCAGATGCTGATGGGTGATCGATTCCACCTCAACGTCCGGCATCGCTACCGTCTCCAGCCAGCGCAAGATACCGAGCTTCGACTCCGGATCACACAGGCGATTGAACACCATGACCCGAATCAGCGCTTCGACATCGATGCTGTGCCGGGTCTTGCGGAACACGCGGCGCAGTTCGCCAAAGCCCAGCGATTCCCACAGTTCGTTGAGTGCCCAGACGTTGCCGAGCGCACGCGCCGATTCGAACTCGACTGCGGGCAATGGAGCATTCAGGAAATCCGGCCGACCGGTGACCTTGAGCAGGCCAGAGATGACGGAATCCAGGCTGTCGGTCAGTTGATCCAGGCGACCGAGCGTGACCAGGGTGCGATGCTTGGCCTTGCCAGCGTCGTCACGGAAGGCTTCGACAAGCTGGAGATACTGGCGCGGACCGGAACGAGTGATCTTGAGGAACATGCCAATACTTTACCAGCACGGCAATGCTTGTCAAATATAGCTATTAAAACCAGCGACGTGCCACTACACGACTTTTTGGAAAATCGCCTTGAAACCCGCATGGCTGCGTGGGCAACTGCTCGAAAATGGCCTTTTTTGGGCTCGAACTGTCGAACTCGGGGGTGCTGGCTGTCCAGCCAGCCCTGCCGGCCAGTGTCCGCAGCGCGGCCGCCGTGCGCCGGCCCATGAGGCCGCTCTTGGCCAGGTCGCGGTCGGAATCCCCCTGACGCATCCGCATCAGGGCCTGTCGGTAGTGGTGCATTTCGAACCTCCTCCTGCTCACCAACCCTCCAGCAAAAAATCGCCGAGGGTAACGAGTCGTGGTTGATATCCCGAAATGCCCGTTGCTTACCTCTTCATCGCCGCTGGCGCCATAACGCCGATCATCCAGTGGCGCCTATACGCCGATCACGCACTGGCTCCATTACGCCAGTCACAGCCTGGCTCCTATATGCCGATCATTTGGTGGCTCCAATACGGCGGTCGCTGACAGGCGGCACCTTCCCACAAAATGTCCGATGCCTCGCCTATGCGGGGCCGTCGTTTAGCCACCGGTCGAGCCAGGCGATGGCATTCGCACTACGGCTGAACTGGAAGGCAATCCCGTCGTCGGCTTGGCCTTGTAGGGCGCGGGCAATCTGCCGACGCCATTTGTCGCGGTCGATGAGGGCATCGAACGCCGGATGCAGGCCACTTTCAAGTTGCCGCGCCTGTTCGGCCATTGTCACGATTCCTGTGTCTTTCATGTCCTGGTACACGCGGGCATAGCCCATGTCCTTGCTTGGCTTCCAGGCCACCCGCTTGGGCACCACCGCATCGATGGCGCGGCGGTGCAGGTAGCGACCGACGCCCTTCGGGCCGACCTTTTCGATACTCGGAGTGGACAGGTATTGCTGCACCAGGCGCACGTCCCACAGCGGCCAGCGGTAATCGACGCCATAGGCCGCCGCCATCAGCGTGCAGTCTTCCAGGCGGGCGGTGACCTGCATCCGCTTTAGGTGATGCATAAGGATGAAGTCGTTAATCCGTCGGTAGGGGGCGTCGTAGATGGCGGTTTCCATGTACTGCTCGTACAGGTTCAGGCGTTGTACCACCTCGGGCCGCACTAACTGATTGGGCCAGTGCTGCTGCCAGGCCCGGAGATAGTTGGGGTTGTGGCTTGGCCTGCTGCTTGGGGTGGCGAGCGCCTTGATCAGCCGCAGGCTGCGCCGTACCGGGTCGCCCGGCAGAATATTCCACAAGGCGGCGTAATGCCGTCCGTCGAGGAGTTCATGGCGCAAATGGCCGCCCGAGTTGGTCACCACCTCGTCGCCCCCAAAACCCGAGAACAGACTACGGATACCACGCCGTTGGCATTCCTCGTGGAAGGGAATGTGACCGCTGGCATTACCATGTTCTTGGGGGTAACCCAGAATCGGGAAGCCGTGCGCAACACTGTCGACGATGCCTGGAGCGCAGCGGGCGGTGATGAGGTAGTTGTGGCGGATATGCTGCGCCTGACTGGTTTCGAGGATGAAGGCGGGTTCCTGTTCGCACAGGGCGAAGCCGAAGCTATATAGCCGGTCGCCTGGCTCGCCGAGGAAATGGGCCAGGTAGGCGGTGATGGTGGCGGAATCGATGCCGCCGCTGTTCTCGGTGCCCATGGGGGCATCCGGGTCCATGCGGCAGCGAATAGCCTCTTCCAACACTTCACGATACGCCTCGACCCAGCGCGGATCTCGCTTCGTGGTGAAGGGGGCGTCGTCGCGCCAGTGGTGATAACGCTGGATCTTGATGCGGCCATTGTCGTCGCAGGTCAGCCAATGGCCAGGGGCGACCTTTTTGATCTCCTTGTAAGCCGTTTCGGTTTGGCTGAAGGAGAGATGCAGCATGTAGGCGGCGGCCCAATCCAGGTCCTTGGTTGAAGGCAGTGCCGCACGCCGTTGCAGTTCCGGGATGCTGAAGCCGTAGGTAAGCCGCCCTTGGTCAAGGCGGTAATAAAGCGGTTTGACGCCGAGCGGGTCGCGGGCAAGGTAGGTGAGATGGCGCGCGTCATCGCGGATGGCAAGGGCGTAGTCGCCGATCAGGTGTTCAACCAAGGCCTCACCCCAGCGCCGCCAGGCTGCCACGACAATTACTTCAGCATTTTTCTCGGGGATTCCCAATTCCCTGTGCAGATCGGCGAGATTATGAATCTGGCCGGTGAAATCAATCTGAATGGAATCTGAAGTCATGAATATGGGTAGGATTGGGCTGAGAGGGTCGAGATGCTACACTTCTGCTTGATATTCCTGAACCCAATATACGCCATGCCCGATTTTGATCCCACTTGTCTTTTTGTCCGTAACCCCGACCTGGTCGCCACCGACATGGATGGTGACACCGTGATGATGAGCATCGAACGTGCTGAGCATTATGGCGTCGGCGGTGTCGGTTCACGGGTATGGGAACTACCGGAGTCCCCCGCTTCGATAACAGACATCGTTAAGGCCATTTGCGGCGAATTCGAGGTAAATGAACCCACTTGCCAGGCCGATATGAAATGGTTTGTCGAGGATATGCAGAGCCACGGACTGGTTAGCATTTCTGCACGCTGACCCGTCGCAGATTTACATGCTCAAGCTTTTGCTGCGCAAGGCGAAGAGTTTTCTGCGCCAACCGCTGTTGAACCAGATCGGCTTTGTGCCGGTTTGGTTATTGCTGGGCATAGCCAAAGCCCTGATCTTCACCATCTCTTTCCGTCGTCTTGCACCGCGCTTGGGGGCGAACGCCGGCATTTCAGCCCAGGTGCCCCTACTTGACCCCGCCAAGGAGGTCCGAGCACTGCAAATTGGCCGACTGGTTCGCATGACGGCCCGCTACACGCCCTGGGACTCCAACTGCTTTCCTCAGGCCGTGGTAGCCCGCCTTTTGCTTGGCTGGTACAACGTGCCCTATGCCCTGTACTTCGGCCTGATGCGCGACCCGGAATCCGCCGAGATGAAGGCGCATGCCTGGGTAGCGGCCGGGCGAATTCGGGTGACGGGGGGCGAAAGTTTCGGCCAGTTTACGGTGGTGGGTTGCTTCGTATCGCCGGGGCTCGGCATGCCTGATTCGACATGAACGCGCCGTCCCGTTTCGTAAGCCTGCTGCGGGAAGCACCTCGTGGTTGGCCAATGGCCTTGTTAGCCCTGATGGTGCTGGCCAGTTTGACCGAGGGCATCGGTCTCCTGCTGCTGGTACCCTTGCTGGGGCTGCTTGGTGGACGGAGCGATAGTGAAAATCCTTTGGTCACTTACTTGCTCACGACCCTGCCGAGAGCTGGCCTGCCGATTTCCGTTGAGGGCTTGCTGGTCGCCTTTCTAATATTGATCGGCTTACGCAGCGTTGTGCAATACGCCCGAGAACGTCTGGGAGCGAGCCTGCAACACCAGATCGCCGACCGGATGCGAGAGCGCTGTTTTGCTGCCCTTTTGGGGGTGGAGTGGCGCTGGATCGTAGCCGGACGCAAGTCCGATCACGCGAACCTGTTGCTGACCGATGTCTCCCGGGTGGGGGTAGGACTCAACTTCGGCCTGAGCCTGCTAGCGGCGCTGGCCACGCTGGCGGCGTATGTGTCTGCGGCCTTGGTACTTTCGTGGAGCATGACCGCCGTCGTCCTGATGAGCGCTGGCCTGGTGTTCGGGCTATTGTCGCGGCACCGGCGGGCGGCGTTGATGCTTGGGCAAAATCTCGGCAGTGCCAATCGTGCTTTGCAGGGCAACGTGCAGGAGAGCCTGGCTGGAATCAAGCTAGCCAAGATATTGGGAAATGAATCCCGGCATCTGGCCTATTTTTTGAAGACCACGAGGCATCTGCGTGAACAGCAGCTACGCTTTATTGCCGATACCAGTTTGTCGCGGGCCTTCTTTCAGGTAGGGGGGGCTGCTTTACTCTGCATCTACCTTTATTTGGGTCTGACCGTGTGGCCCATGCCCTTGCCAGAACTTTTGACGCTGGTGTTGCTGTTTTCCCGGATGATTCCCTTATTCATGACTGCGCATCAGCATTATCACCACTGGCTGCATGCCATGCCGGCCCTGGATGAGATCGATGAATTGCTCCGCGCCTGTCGGCAGGCCGCAGAACCTGTGGCGCCGGAAGGTCTCCTTACCTTGCCTTTGCGGGAGGCTTTGACGCTAAAAGACATAAGCGTGCGTTACGATGGCCGCGAGCAACCCGCGTTGGACGCGCTTACGGTTCGTTTCCCCGTCCGGACGACTACCGCAATTATTGGGCCTTCTGGTGCGGGCAAGAGCACGCTGGCCGATGTGTTGATGGGATTGTTACGACCGGACGCCGGGAATCTGGAGGTCGATGGAGTGCGGATCGATGGCGGGCAGCGCATGCTCTGGCGTCGTTCGGTCGCCTACGTACCTCAGGAAGTCTTTCTGTTTCACGACAGCATTCGCAACAACTTGCTCTGGGCTGCACCGGGGGCCAGCATAGCTGAGTTGCGCGAAGCCCTGCAGCAGGCTGCCGCAGACTTCGTGTTTGACCTGCCTCAAGCTCTCGATACCCTGGTGGGCGATGGCGGCGTTCGTCTTTCGGGAGGCGAGCGCCAGCGAATCGCCATTGCCCGCGCCTTGCTGCAGCGACCCAGCCTGTTGATTCTGGACGAGGCCACCAGTGCCCTGGACCTCAACAACGAGGCGCGCGTGCGCGAGGCCATCGAACAACTGCATGGAAATCTGACGGTGGTCATAATCGGCCACAGACTACCAACCTTGGAGCACGCCGATCAGGTGATTCAATTGGCAGAGGGACGGATTGTTGCCCAAGGTACTTGGGCTGAGATCAACACTTCAAGGAATCTGTCGATATGACACACACTCTTCCTGATTTACAAGGCCTGCTGTTGGACATGCTCTCCACACATCGCCAAATTGAAATCAGAGCAATTGTGGCGCTTGAGTTACCAGAATGGGAGATTCTGCTCCACATGGTCCGCCAACATCGGCTCGGCCCGCTTCTGCATTGGCGGCTGACCCGTGAGCGCAGCGATTTACCAGTTCCTGAGGCCGTAAAAACAGAGCTGGCTGCCAGCTTCAAGAGAGCGGCTTTGCGCGCCTTAGTGATGCAGCGTGAGCTGCTGCTCACGCACCGCATTTTGAAAAATGCCGGCATTCCGCATATCGCCCTGAAAGGGGCTTTTCTGGCGTTTAACGCCTACCCGAATCCAGCGCTTCGTCCGTTACGTGATTTAGACATTCTGGTGCCGAAAGAATCAGTCTTGCGTGCTTATCAGGTGCTCCTGTCTAGCGGACTATCGAGACTAGCGGAGTATCAGGGCGACCCCTCGGCTGTTGCTGAACTCAATAAACATTTGCCCCCCTTGGCTTCGCCTTCCGGGCAGACCAGTATTGAGCTGCACCTGCGGTTATTTCATCCTCAGCAACAAGACAAGCAAGTTGACCTAGCTGATGATCCTGAATTATGGCTTCGCGCCATTCATCGCGAAGTGGCGGGCGAATCGATCGGTTTTCTCTCGGTTACCGATCTTCTGCTGCACTTGATTGTTCATGCGGTCAACGACCACATGTTTGACAACGGCCCCTTGCTGTTCAGTGATATTGCCTTTCTGCTGGAATTGCACAACATCAACTGGCCGCTGTTTTGGCGACTCGCCGAGACCCATGGACAAACCCGTGCCTGCCTGCTGGCTCTCAAACTAGTAGAGCGCTATTACGGTAGCCAACCTGTACAGTGGCCAGAGCATCTCTTGGTTTTGAACACGGACATGAGCGATGTTATCGAGACCGCCTCTCTGTTGATCCTGCAAGATTTCGATGCTCGCTCAAATCTAAAGCTTTCCAAGGAAATCGATATTGAGAACAGCGGAATCAGCAAGCTTCGTCTGATCCTGTCGAAAGCCTTCCCCTCCCGGACCAAACTCGCCGCAAACTACCCGGTCTCACCCAACTCGGTCATGGTTTTACCTTTTTATATTAAAAACTGGTGGCGACTTGCCACCCAGCGCCTTCCCGATTTTCTGAAAAGCCAACGACAATCTCAAACCAGTGCAGACTTGCAACGATTGAATTATTTAAGTCACTGGCTCCGAACATGAAGTGAAAGCAAGGCAGTTTGGGCCATGGCATGACACCAGGGCCTTTTCACTCGAAAATCATAATTCTCGAAGCCCTAGGATACTGCGCATGATGGACTTCTGGCGTTTGCTTTCTTGGTGAACGAATCCGGTGTCGGGGATGTCAGTGGTGCACTTGACTCTTGAGACCGTCTAGCCTTTCATTTTTTCGGGTCCCGCCTTATTCGACGGTCACCGATTTCGCCAGATTCCTCGGCTTGTCAACGTCCGTCCCCTTGACCAACGCTGCATGGTAGGAGAGCAGTTGCAGGGGAATGACATGCAGGACGGGAGAAAGCTGTCCGTAGTGCTCCGGCAGATGCAGGATATGCACGCCGTCGCTCTCGGCGATTTCGGAACCGGCATCGGCAAAGACATACAGTTCGCCACCACGGGCGCGCACTTCCTGCAGGTTGGATTTCAGCTTTTCCAGCAGTTCGTCGTTGGGAGCAACGGAAATCACCGGCATCTCGGCATCCACCAGCGCCAGCGGACCATGCTTGAGTTCCCCGGCCGGATAGGCCTCGGCGTGGATGTAGGAGATTTCCTTGAGCTTGAGGGCACCTTCCAGCGCGATCGGATAGTGCCGGCCACGCCCCAGGAAGAGCGCATCCTTCTTGTTGGCGAATCGTGCCGCCCAGGCTGCAATTTCCGGTTCCAGCGTCAGCACCTTGCCGACGGCGACCGGCAGATGGCGCAGTTGCTCGAGATGGCAGCTTTCATCCTCGCTGCTCAAGCGGCCTTTGACCTTGGCCAGGACAAGGGTGAGCAGGAACAGCGCGACCAGTTGCGTGGAGAAGGCCTTGGTCGAGGCGACACCGATTTCCGGGCCGGCGCGGGTAATGAAGCGCAGCGCGCATTCGCGAACGATGGCGGATTCGGGAACATTGCAGATTGCCAGCGTATTCTGCTGGCCCTGGCTTTTCGCGTACTGGAGCGCCGCCAGCGTATCGGCGGTTTCACCGGACTGGGAGATGGCGACGACGAGCTGCCGCGGATTCGGCACCGAGGTCCGGTAGCGGTATTCGCTGGCGATCTCGACGGTACACGGGATGCCGGCGAGGCCTTCCAGCCAGTAGCGGGCAGTCATGCCCGAATGAGAGCTGGTACCACAGGCGAGAATCAGCACGGAATCGATACCGGCAAGGAGTTCCCCGGCTGCGGCCCCGAAGATGCCGGGCTGGATGGTCTTGCTGCCACCGATCATTTCCAGGGTATTGGCCAGCGCTTCCGGCTGCTCGAAGATTTCCTTCTGCATGAAGTGCTGGTAATGACCGAGTTCAACGGCGGCGGCGGAGAGTTCGGACACCGTGATCGGCCGGACGACGGGCTGGCCGTTGCCGCTGACGATCCGCAGCGAGTTGGCCGTCAGCTCGGCAACATCGCCGTTTTCCAGGTAGATCATGTTGCGGGTCACCTGCAGCAGCGCGGAGGCATCGGACGCCGCATAGTTGCCTGCGTCGGACACTCCGAGCAGCAAGGGCGAGCCTTCGCGGGCGACGATGACGCGCTCCGGAAAATCGAGATCGATGACGCCGATGGCGTAGGCGCCGATCAGTCGCTGGCAGGCCTGCTGCACCGCCGCAAAAAGGTCGGGTTCGGTACGCAAGACGAACTCGATCAGGTGAGCGATGCTTTCCGTATCGGTATCGGAAGTGAACACGTAGCCCAGCGCGCTCAGTTCCTGGCGCAAGGCTTCGTGGTTCTCGATGATCCCGTTATGGACCACCGCGATTTTCCCGGAAACATGGGGATGCGCGTTGCGTTCGGAAGGAACGCCGTGGGTGGCCCAACGGGTATGGGAAATGCCGACCGAAGCGCTCAGTTCGGCGGCCGCCTTTTCAAGTTCGGCAACCCGGCCCACCGAGCGTACCCGGGCAATTTCGCCATCGGCGATGACTGCGAGCCCCGCGGAATCGTAACCGCGGTATTCCAACTTTTTGAGTCCTTCCACCAGAACCGAAACGATACAACCGCCAGCCGCTGCGACAACGATCCCACACATCCTGCCATTTCCTTTCGAATATTCCGACTATTCAACATGCGTCCCGCAAACCCCATCTTCCCCTCCGAAATCAGGCAGGAAAACATATTGCACCGCACCATATTCCATGACCGAAAGATATCACAACATGTTCGCCAGCCAGCCGGGAAAGTGCCGTAAAACCAAGGCCATCAGACGATTTTCGGGGAATTAGCCAAGCCTTCTGGTTGCCAGCAACAAACCGCAGGCGATCCCGATCACATCAGCCAGGACATCCCAGACGCTGGCACTACGTCCTGGCACGAACAACTGGACGAGTTCGATAGCGACGCCATAAACGATCAGCGTCGCAGCGACAAATGGCCGTGACGCCCGCCAGAACAAGGAGATGCACAAGGCCAGGACCAGAAAGGCAAAGACGTGCTTGGCCTTGTCGTTGAAACCATCCACTGCAGCAATCTCGCTCGGCATGACAGACAGCCAGCAAATCGCCAAAAATACAATGACGGTGGCGCCCCGCCCTACCCTGTTGATGACTGTCATCTGCATGCACATCTGCCCGAACGCGAGTCAGGCATTTTAGCCGTTTCGCCCAGCGAACTGACGGCTAGGGAATGTGGACCAGCGCCTCTGGAAATCTTGCGTGCAGTTTTTCCATCAGAACCTGCTTGGCCCGGCGATCGCCATGGACCAGACGAATTTCCTCCGGTTTGTAGCGCATGCGCCCGACGAAGCGCAGCAGATCGGCCTGGTCGGCATGCGCGGAATACGCCGCGATGCGGTGAATGCCGGCGCGGATGGTGTGGCGCTCACCGTCGAATTCGACATATCCGCCGCGCGGTCCGTATTGCTGGATGGCGTACCCGGGCGTTCCGGCCGCCTGATAGCCGACGAAGACGATGTCGTGCCGGGCGTCGCCGATCATGGCTTTCAGGTAATTGACGATGCGCCCGCCGGAGCACATCCCGCCGGCGGCGATGACGACTGCCGGGCGGGCGCTACGCGCCAGGTAGGCGACGGTTTGCAGGTGCTCGTCGTGACCGTCCACCGTATATAGCTGTTCGAAGGCCAGGGGGTGGCGACCGCTGGCGGTGCGGCGGCGGGCTTCGACGTCCCACAGGTGATGCAGGCGGATATGTGCCTGCGTCAGACGCGCCGCCAGCGGGGAATCGACGATGATCTCCAGCGCCGACCAATCGGTTTCCGCCGGCTGCTTTTTCGCGCTGGCGATGACATGCTCCAGGTCGTAGAGGATTTCCTGGGTACGCCCGATGCTGAAGGCGGGAATGAGGACGCTGCCCCGGTTGCGCAGGGCGCGTTCGATGGTCTCCTTCAGTTGCCGGCGACGCTGCTTCCGGTCGGCGTGCAAGCGATCGCCGTAGGTGCTTTCGAGGAGCAGCAGGTCGGCCCGCCACGGCGAACGGGGTGCTGGCAAGAGCGCGCTGAGGGGAGCGCCGAGATCGCCGGAAAAGACGATACGCCAGTCGCCTTTGTCGGAACCCGTAGCCAGTTCGCCGCTGAGGCGGACTTCGACGAAGGCGGAACCGAGAATGTGTCCGGCCGAGTGCAGCTTGATCTGCCAACCGGGAAGCAAGGCATGCCAGTGCTTGTAGGGCAGCGCCACCAACTGGCCGGCGATTTGTTCCAGTATCCGCCGGATCAGGCGTTGGTCAGGCGTCATGCCAACCTTCATCGCATCCTCCAGCATCAACGGCAGCAGTTCGGCACTCGCCTCGCTGCACAGAATGGGGCCGCGAAATCCGGCCGCCAGCAGGTAGGGCAGACGGCCGACATGATCGATGTGCACATGGGTGATGACGATGGCCCGGATGTGGTCTACGGGAAAGTCGATTGCCGGCGTGCCGGCCGAACCGCCCTCGGCGGAGACCTCGGCCCCCTGAAACAACCCGCAGTCGACAAGAATGGCTGTGCCATCCCGGGCGCGCAGTTCGTGGCAGGAACCGGTGACGCCATCGACGGCACCGTGATGCAGCAGCGTGTAATCGTTCATTGCACTCTCCGGGGAAGGACTCGGCAATGATATTTGCATTTTTCATGCAGCGCGATCCGGCTGGCGAATCGCTGCTGCAACGAATTAGCGCCGCCCTCCGGCGCATGCCGGCGAACCGCAGACTACGGGGTGCTGCCTACGGCTTCTCGCCTGCCCGCTGCCGGGCGCTGTCGAGCGCTGCCAGCGCCCGCTCCAGCAACTCAGCGCCATGCCCATGGTGAATGCAGAAGACCAGGCGCGCCTGGCTCTCGTCCACCGCCGGGGAAACCAGCGGCAGTGCCCGGATTCCCCGGCTGGCCAAGTGCTCGGAGAAAGCCAGGACCGTCCGGGAATCGCCGAGGAGGAGCGGAATCACCGCCTGCCCGGCACAGGCGCCGGTAGCGAAACCCAGGGCGTGCACGCCGGCGAGAAACTGCCTGGCGTTTTGCCGCAGCAGCGCGGGGCGCGCCGGTTCGCTGCCCAGGATGCGCAGCGCCTCGCGCGCGGCGGCGGCCATCGCCGGCGCCAGGCCAACGCTGTAGACGAAACCCGGAGCCGAATATTTCAGCAGGTCGATCAGCGCCCGGCTGCCGGCGATATAACCGCCCGCCCCGGCCAGTACGTGCCCGAGGCTGCCCGACCAGAGGTCGACATCGTCGCCGGCCAGCGCCCAGTGCTCGCGGCTGCCGCGGCCGCCTTCGCCGAGCACGCCCAGCGCGTGGGCGTCATCGAGCATCAGGAAGGTCCGGTAGCGCCGTTTCAGGGCAACCAGGCCAGGCAAGTCGCAGATATCGCCTTCGACCGGGGATAGCCCGTCGGCGACGATCAGCACCCGCTCGTAATCGCCGCGCGCCGCGGCGAGCAGTCTTTCCAGGGCCGGCAAGTCGTTGTGCGGAAAGGCGCGCCGCGTCGCCCCGGCCAGACGGGCGCCTTCAAGGACGCTGAGATGACAGAACTGGTCATGGACGACGAGATCCCGCGGGCCGAACAGATGGCCGATCGTCGTTTCGTTGCCGGCATAGCGGCTGACGAAAACCAGCGCGTCGTCCACCGCGTAGATTTCCGCCAGCGCCGCTTCGAGTTCGCGCAACAAGGGGCGCTCGCCGGCCACCAGGCGACTGGCCGAGACCGAGCTGCCGTACCGATCGACGGCCTGCTTGGCCGCTTCCTGGACGCGTGCGTCGCCGGCCAGGCCCAGATAGTCGTAGCTCGCGAAATCGCCCTCGCCTTGCCCCGGGGCAAGCGCCGGGCGGCTGGATTTCAGCGACGGCGGAATCTGCCGATAGGCCGGAAAGGCATCGAAGCGACAGAACTGGTCGATATCCGGCGACGCGGCGGGCAGGCTCGGCGCGGCCGGAACTTCGCCGGTTTCCCGGCGGGCGGCAAAGCGTTTGACGAGTTTCTCCCGGACATCGCCGGCAAGAACGGACATCGGTTTCTTCATGATTTCAGCGGCAACGGGAAATTTCGTCGAGTGTGTGCTCGATCTGGGCCGGCGTGTGGGCGTGGCTGATGAAGAAACGCAGGCGCGCCAGCTTCTCCTCGACCGCCGGATGAATGATCGGCTGCACGTTGATTCCCGCCCAGGCGAGCTTTTTCGAGAGACTGACCGCCTTCAGCGAACTGCCGGTGATCAGCGGAACGACGCAGTAGCCCTCGGAGAGTCCGGTATGCAAGCCGCGCTGCCGGGCCTGTTCGAGGAAGTGACGGCCCGCCGCGCGTAGTTGATCGAGCCGCCAGGGCTCGTCGCGCATGATCCGGATCGCCGTCAGCGACGCTGCCGCCAGGGCCGGCGCCAGGCCGACGCTGGCGTTGTAGCCCGGTGCCGCGTAACGGATCAGGTCGACCAGCGCCTGCTCGCCGGCGATGAAGCCGCCGCAACCGGCAAACGATTTGCTCAGGGTGCCCATCCAGATATCGACGTCGCCGGCCGGCACGCCGCAGTGTTCGCGAATCCCCCGGCCGCTGCCACCGAGCACGCCGAGCGAATGCGCCTCGTCGACCATCAGGAAAGCGCGGTGCCGCTGCTTGATTTCGACAAAGCTCGCCAGCGCCGGCAGATCGCCGTCCATGCTGTAGAGCCCTTCGATCACCACGAGCACCCGCTCGAAGTTGCCGCGGATTTCGCTGAGCAGGAGATCCAGCGCGGCGGGATCGTTATGGGGAAAGGCGCGGCGCGTCGCTCCCGAGAGACGGACACCTTCGATCACGCTGTTATGGACCAGTTGGTCGTGAACGATCAGGTCCTTCGGTCCGAACAGGAAACCGATGGTGTTGACGTTGGTAGCGTGGCCGCTGGCGAAGGTCACCGCGTCGTCGACACCGTACAGTCCGGCGATCGCGGTCTCCAGTTCGCGCACCACGGCGACCTCGCCGGCCACCCGGGGGGCGGCCGCCAGCGAGGTACCGTAACGGTCGATTGCCGCCTTGACGGCGGCACTGACGCGGGGATCGCCGGACAGGCCGAGGTAGTTGTAGCTCGAAAAGTTGACCAGGCTACGGCCGGCGACCGTCGTCGTCGCACCGGCGACGCCTTCGTGACAGATGAAATAGGGATCGTCGATGCGCAGCTTCTGCGCCGCCAGACGAAACAGGGCGATCTTGGTGTAGCTGGGCAGCTTGTCGATGCGGCAGAACTTGTCCGGCACCTTGAGTCCGGCGGCAGCGTCGCTGCGCCCCACTGAAAAAATCGCCATCGATCAGGCTTCCTTTTGCAGATCGTTGACCACCGACTGCAGGATTTCCGGCGCGATGTCCGGCGCGTGCTGCGCCGCCATGCCGGCCGCCGTGCTGGCGAGATCGGTGCTCTCGCCACCGCCGCCGAGACGCTCGACGATGCGCTCGGTGACGCGGTCGACGGTCGGCCCTTCGTTCAGCATCATCGCCGGCACCTGGACGCCGAAGCGCTTTTCCAGGCCGAGGGCGAGTTCGACGCCCATCAGCGAATCGAGGCCGAGATCGTGCAACGAGCGGCCGGCGTCGATGCGCTCGGGGTTGATCGCCAGCGTCTGCGCGACTTCCTGGGTGACCAGCGAACGCACCAGTTGCCTGACCTCTTCCGGCGACTTGCCTTCGATCAGGCTGCGGAAGTCCTCGAGGTTCTCCGGGCCGCTCGCCGCTTCGTCGCCGTTGCGCCAGAGCGCGGCGAAACGCGGGCTGTGACTGGACGGCAACAGGCGCGCCAGCGTCGGCCAGTGGAAATCGGCCAGCGCCAGATTGGGACTGCCGGCAGCGAGCACTTCGCCGAGCATGGCGAGCGCCGTTTCCACCGCCAGCGGCGCCGCACCAAGACGGCTGGCGAGGCTGTCCTTGACCGCCTGGTTGCGGGTCAGGTAACCGGCATCGCCGATCGGCCCCCAGCCGACGCAGGTCGCCGGCAAGCCGCTGCGGCGACGTAGCACGGCCAGCGCCTCGAGCCAGGTGTTGGCGGCGACGTAGGAAGCCTGCCCCGGGTTGCCAATGCTGGTGGTGATCGACGAATAGAGGACGAAATGCTCGAGCGAACAGTCGCGCGTCAGTTCGTGCAGGTGCCAGGCGCCCTTGATCTTCGGTTCGAGGACGCGGGCGACGCGCTGGGCGTCGAGGTTGCCGAGCAGTGCGTCGTCGATCACCATCGCCGCGTGGAAGATCCCCTTCAGCGGCGGCAGGTCGGCCAGACCGGCCAGCAATTGCACCACTGCCGCCCGGTCGGCGACATCGCAGGCGACAATGCGGACGCGGGCACCAAGCGCTTCCAGTTCCTGGCGCACGGCCTCGGCCCCCGGCGTTTCGGCGCCGCGCCGGCTGACCAGGACGAGCTGGCCGGCGCCATGGCGGGCCAGCCAGCGGGCGGTTTCGAGACCGAAACCGCCGACGCCGCCGGTCAGCAGGTAACTGCCGTCCGCGTCGAATTGCGCCACGTGGCGCTGCGCAAACAGCGGCTGGGCATCGACCCGGGCGTCCTCAAAGGAGACGACGACCTTGCCGATCTGCCGCGCCTGCTGCATGTAGCGGAAGGCATCGACCACCTGTTCCGCCGGGAAGACGCGTGCCGGCAGCGGCGTCAGTACGCCCTCACCGAACAGCGCCATGACTTCGCCGAACAGGCGGGCGGCAAGCGCCGGGCGAGCGATCAGCAACTGGTCGGCGTCAATGCCGAAATAGCTGATGTTGTCCTTGAACGGGCGCAGGCCGATCGGCGTATTCTCGAAGAAATCGCGCTTGCCGAGTTCGAGGAAGCGCCCGAAGGGACGCAGGATCTGCAAGTTGCGGCGGATCGCTTCGCCGGCCAGCGAGTTGAGGACGACATCGACGCCCTCGCCGCCGGTCAGCGCCAGGATGTCCTCGGCGAAGGCCAGGCTGCGCGAATCGAGCACGTGGTCGGCGCCGAGCAGTTCGACGAAGAGGCGCTTCTCGTCGCTGCCGGCGGTGGCGAAAACCTCCGCGCCGAGATGCCGGGCCAGTTGCACGGCAGCGATGCCGACGCCGCCGGCGGCGCCGTGGATCAGCACGCGTTCGCCGGGCTGCAGGCGGGCCAGCTCGTGGAGCGCGTAATAGACGGTGAAGAAGACGGTCGGCACCGTCGCCGCGGCGGCGAAGGACCAGCCGTCGGGAATCGGCATCAGCGCATCCGCGCGGGTGACGACGTGGCTGGCGAAGCAGGCCGAACCGAAGCCCATCACCGCGTCGCCGGGCCTGAAGCCGGTGACTTCGCTGCCGACCCGGCTGACCACGCCGGCGAACTCCAGCCCCAGGCTCGCGCCGGCGAAGCCGTGCTCGACCGCCTCGTCGGGCAAGAGCCCCATGACGTACATGACGTCGCGGAAATTGAGGCCGGTCGCCTGCGGGCGGACCTCGATCTCCTTGGCGCCGAGCGTCACGGCCGGCGCCTCCAGCCAGAGCAGGTTGCGCAACTGGCCGGGAATGCGGAAATCGAGGCGGTAGCGGGATTCACTTTCGGCTACGGCCGGCGGCGCGGCGACCTGCGTCGCACGCATGCGCAGCACCTGGCGCCCCGACGGGCGCAGGATGATTTCGCTTTCGCCATCGGGCTGCGTCAGTTCGGCGCACAGCGCGGCGACATCGCCAGTCAGCGGGCTGTCGATCAGTTGCAGCTTGAACCCTGGCATCTCGTTCATGACCACGCGCGCCAGTCCCCAGACGGCGGCCAGCGCCGCTTGTACCGGCAGTTCGTCGGCCAGCCCATCGACCGGTGCCCCGCCGCCGAGCAGCAAGTGCAGTTGCGGCGCCGGACTACACGCGGCAAGCTGATGGACCAGTTCGAAAAAGGCCAGCGTCGGTCCCGTATCGTCGGCCGAAACAGCGGCCGGCAGCCAGACGACGTGCGCCGGGCAGGCCGTGGCCGGCAGTTCGCTGGCGACTTCCACGCTCTTGCCGCTGGCGGCCAGTGCGGCTTGCAGCCCGGCAACGCCGGCGGCAGCCGGTTCGGCGGCGAGCAGCAGCCAGTGTTCGGCGACGGCGGGCGCCGCTTCGGGCATCGGCTCGCCAGCGCGCGCGCCGCCTTCGGCCAGCAACAGGTAGCTGCCGGCGGCGAGGTCGGCGGCGGCCGGTTCGTACCAGAGCCGGCAGGTGGCAAAACCGCTGCCTTCGAGCAGCGCCTGCCAGGCGCCGGCCCCGGGCAGCAGACGGCCGGCGGCGAGCAGCCCGGCGGCCGGATCGGCCGCCCGTTCGCTGACGGCGAGCAGACCGCCCTCGGCCAGCACGCCCTGCAGCATGCCCAGCAGCGCGCGCGGATTGGCGCTGGCGGTCAAGGCATGGCGCAGCAGGATGAGGTCGAAATCACCGCCCAGCAAGGCGGCGGCGTCGAGACGCGCGGCCTCGGCATCGAGCGCGGCGACCTGTACCCAGTCGCGCTCCTGGTAATCGCGGCTCAGGCGGTCGCGAATTTCCGGATCGGCATGGGCGATCCAGTAGTCGATGCCGCTGGCGTCGATGGCGCCGGCGATCTGGCGCGGAATCGTCGTCGCGCCGGCGGCGATTTCCAGGACGCGCAGGCGGCGCGCCGGGTCGCGTCGGCGCATCGCCTCGACGACCAGGGTTTCGCAGGCGACGCGGCTGGCCAGGTAGCTCAGCGAATCGTCGTGCAGGGTTTCCCATTGCGGGCTGCGCGCGAGCGCGGCGGCAAGCGCGCCGGCGTCGGCGCGCCCGGCCAGGACATCGGCCAGCCGGCTGCCGGCGGCGGCGACCAGGATCAGTTCGGCCAGGCTGTCCGGGTACTCGGCAAGCAGGGTACGCCAGATTTCGGCCGGCGCCGGCAAGGCGTCGGCGTCGAGTTCGGGAACGCCGTCATCGATCTGCAGCAGTTCCTGACTTTCCAGCAGAGCCCGCATCCAGGTGAACAGGGCCTGCTGCGCTTCGCTGGCAAAGCCCTCGCCGGCCAGGAAGCGCCCGGCGCTTTCCGGGGCATCGCGCAGCAATCCGGCCATCGCCTGCAACGCGTAGGCGGTGACCAGCGCGTCGAGCAGCGGCAGGGCTTCGCCGATGGCCGACTGACGCTGCAGGCGGGGTTCCTGGGCGAGCAGCGCCTGATTGAGAATTGCCGGCCAGTCGGTACCGGCGGCGAAGGCCGCCTGGCGGGTTGCCGACGGGTGCGCCGCCAGGGTTGGCACGATTTCCCAGGCGGCCGGCGCCGTCCGTCCTTCCCGGCGCAGCGCCGCCGCCCGGAAGCGGCAACCGGTAAGGCGGGCGACGCACTGGCCGGCGGCGTCGAACAGTTCGAAGTCGGCAAGCACCGAGCGCAGGCTGCGCTTGCGCAGGTTGGTTCGGAAAGCGACGACCGGCCCGGCGCCAAGGCGCAGTTGCAGGCGGCCGACCTTGACCGGCAGCAGGGGAACGCCGTTGCCGGATTCGATCTGCGGCCGGTGGAAATCGAGCAGCGACTGGAAGCAGACGTCGAGCCGGGCCGGCGCCAGCAGCCAGTTGTCGGCTTCCGTGGCGGCGACGAACTCACCGCTCAGCCGGGCGTCGTCGTGGCTGGCACTGGCCAGGCCGCGGAAGGCGCCGGCATAGTCGAGGCCGAGTTCGCCGGCCAGGCGGTAGTGGGTGTCGTGATCGATGGCGGCGGCCGGGTCGATGGCAAGCGCCGGACGCGTCGCCAGCGCCACGCTCATCGTGCCGAGCAGGCGGCCGGCGGCGTGCAGCGACCATTCGTCGTCGCTCAGCCGTTGCCGGCTGCGGATCTGGAAACTGCCGTCGCGCGCATTGAGGTCGAAGCGGATGCTGCGCGCGTGGGCTTCGTCGAAGACCACCGGCGAAATGATGTCGAGCTGTTCGACCTCGATGCTGTCGCCACCGTAGAACTGCTGCGACGCGGCCAGCGCCATCTCGACGTAGGCGGCGCCGGGCAGGACGACGGCACCGCCGACGCGGTGGTCGGCCAGCCAGCGGTCGACGCGCGGATCGAGCAGGTTCTCCCAGGCGGCCGGCGCTTCCTTGAGCGCCCAGCCGAGCAGCGGATGAACGCGGTCGCGCGCGATCAGGCCGTAACCCTCGGCGGAATTCTCCTGCCAGAAACGTTCGCGCTGCCAGGGATAGAGCGGTAGATCGACGAAGCGCCCAGCCACCGGGAAGAGCGCACCCAGACGGTCGACACCGCCGAGCAGTTGCAGGCGCAGGACGAGTTCCTCGACCCGGTCCAGGCCGTCGTCGTTCTTGCGCAGCGTAGGCAGCAAGCGCCCCTTGAGCTTGGCCGCCGCCAGGCATTCCTTGAGGTAGCGCTGGAGGATGGCGTTGGGGGAAATCTCGACGAAGACGTTGGCGCCGGCGGCCGCCAGGCTCGTGATGGCGTCGGCGAAACGCACCGGCTGGCGGATGTTGTCCCACCAATAAACGGCATCGAGCGGTCTGGCGCAGGCCTGCCCGGTCACCGTCGAGAAGAACTGCGTTCCCGAAAGCGCCGGCCGCGGCGCGAAATCGGCCAGCGACACGAGCAGCATCTCGCGCGTCGCTTCCATTGCCGCGCTGTGGAAGGCGTAGTCGAGGTCGAGCAGGCGGAAGGCGGCGCCGCGCGCGCGCAGCAGCGGCGACAGTTGTTCGAGCGCGGCGAGCGGGCCGGAAACGGTGAGATTCTGCGGACTGTTGATGCCGGCGATCTCGATGCTGTCCAGGCCGTGCTCGGCCAGCAGGAGGCGCAGGCTCGCCTCGCCGATGGCGACGGCAGCCATCCGGCCGGCGCCGCGCGTCAGGGCCTGGGCGGCGCTGCGGGCGCAGATGACGCGCACCGCTTCGTCCCGACTCAAGGCACCAGCCGCCCAGGCGGCGGCGATTTCGCCGACGCTGTGGCCGGCGGTGCAATCGGCGACGATGCCCTGCTCGCGCAGCAGCACGGTCAGGGCGTACTGCAGTGCAAACAAGGTCGGCTGGGCGACGCCGGTATCGTCGAGACGGGCGGTTTCGGCACCGGCCTGCAGTTCTGCGAGCAGGGAGATTCCCGATTGCGCCAGCACCGGCGCTTCCAGTTCCTCGATCAGTTGCCGGAAGCGCGGGCTTTCGACGAGCAGCATCTGTCCCATGCCGACCCACTGCGAACCGTTGCCGGCGTAGATGAAGGCCAGCTTGCCGGCGACGGTCGGCGCTTCGTCGACCACGACACCGGCGGCTTCGCCGTTTTCGGCGTAGCGCTGGAGCAGCTGTGCCGCCGACTGCCGGTCGTCGATGCGCACGGCCAGGCGGTGTTCGAGCCAGTCGCGGCGGTGCGCGGCACACCAGGCGAGATCGTAGACATCGACCGGCTCGGCGAGGCGCGCCGCGTAAGCAGCGGCCTGCGCACGCAGGGCGGGCGCGCTGCGCGCGGAAAGGACGAGCGGCAAACCGCTCGTCGCCGGCGTGCTGGCGACGCTGGCGGCCGGACGGTGTTCTTCGAGCACGACATGGGCATTGGCGCCGCCGAAACCGAAGGAATTGACACCGACCATGAGCGGCTTGCGGGCGGCGCGTTCGGCCAGCGAATACGGCGCATTGACCGCGTGCAGATGCCAGCCCGCGAAGTCGATCTTCGGATTGGGCGTTTCCATGTGCAGCGACGGCGGCACTTCGCGGTGCTTGAGCACGAGCAGCGCCTTGACCAGCCCGGCCATGCCGGAAGCCGGCTCGAGGTGGCCGACGTTGGTCTTCACCGAACCGATCGGCAAGGGATCGTCGGCGGCCCGCGCCTGGCCGTAGACGGCGCCGATGGCGGCGGTCTCGATCGGATCGCCGATCGCGGTGCCGGTACCGTGGGCTTCCAGATAATCGATGGCGGCGGGGTCGAGGTCGTGGCGGGCCAGCACCTGGCGCATCAGTTCGACCTGAC
Organism: Azonexus sp. MM2026_4; assembly: GCF_055901855.1. Lineage (NCBI taxonomy): Bacteria > Pseudomonadati > Pseudomonadota > Betaproteobacteria > Rhodocyclales > Azonexaceae > Azonexus > Azonexus sp. MM2026_4. Next base: position 986,376 of record NZ_CM148380.1, read on the forward strand.
CGTCGATGCTGGGAATGGTCAGCCCGGTCTTGCGGCTGCCGTCGGCATTGACGCCGGAGCCGCGGATCACGGCATGGACCCGGTCGCCGTCGGCAAGCGCTTGGGACAGCGGCTTGAGCAGCAGGAGCGCCCCGCCCTCGCCCCGGACGTAACCATCGCCGCTGGCATCGAAGGTCTTGCAGCGGCCACCGGCAGAGAGCATCGAGGCCTTGGTGAAGCCGATGAAGGGATGCGGATGAAGCAGGATGCTGACGCCGCCGGCCAGGGCCAGCGACGCCTCGCCGGTGCGCAAGGCGGTGCAGGCGTGATGCAGCGCGACCAGCGACGAGGAGCAGGCGGTATCGACCGCCAGCGACGGCCCATGCAGGTCGAAGACGTAGGAAAGCCGGTTGGCGGCGATGCTCAAGGTGTTGCCGGTCATCGAATGGGCGCCAAGGACGGCAACATCGTCCATCGAGCGGTTGGCGTAATCCATGCCGGAGATCCCGACGTACACCGCGCAATCGCTGCCGGCCAGGTGGCTGGCCGGGGTGCCGGCGTTTTCCATCGCCTCCCAGGCCAGTTCGAGCAGCAGGCGCTGCTGCGGATCGAGACAGGTCGCTTCGCGCGGCGAAATGCCGAAGAAGGCGGCATCGAACTCTTCGATCCGGGAAAGCACCCCGGCAGCGAAAGTGATGCTGCGGCCCGGCTCATTGCGCTGGGGATGCTGCAGCCGCTCGGTCGCCCAGCGGCTGGCGGGAATTTCGGTGACCAGATCACGGCAGCCGGCAAGGGCCTGCCAGAATTCCGTTTCGTTGGACATATCCCCGGGGAAACGGAAGGCGATCCCGACGATCGCGATGTTATCGTTGTTCATGGCAACTTCTCTTTGTAAGGCGTGCGAGCGAAAACCACGACCTTTTCGGGTAAGGCAATGTCCCCTGCACTGCTTCGTGTATATCCCGCCAAAGCCAACGGTACCATACAAAAAGCCTCGCGCTAACCGCGCCGCCGCACCATTTCAAACAGGCAGACGGCCGCTGCCGCGCCGACATTGAGCGATTCGACGGCGCCCGGCATCGGGATGCGGATGCGCAGACCGGCGCGCTCGATCAGCGCCGGGCTGACGCCCCGTCCTTCGGCACCGAACACCCAGGCGAGCGGCCCGGCCCATTGCGCTGCATAGAGCGAAGTGGCCCGATCAAGTGTGGTCGCCAGCGTCGTTCCCCGGTAAGCGTCCATGAAATCGGCGAGCTCCCGGTCTTCATGGATGCTCAGGACAAAATGCGCGCCCTGCCCGGCACGCAGGACTTTCGGCGACCAGGCGGCGGCACAGCCGGCGGACAGCAGCACCTGGCCAACACCGGCGGCAGCGGCACTGCGCAGCATGCTGCCGAGGTTGCCGGGGTCCTGGACGCCATCGAGGAGAACAGCATCGCGCTCGGGATCGGCGGCCGCCGCCGGCTGCGGCGTGTCAACGACGGCGAGCAGGCCGCTCGGGGTGTCGACAATGCCCAGTTCGCGCATCAAGGCGTCGCCGATCACCGTGCAGTGGCGGCCGCCCAGCCAGTCGGCGATCTCGCCGCCGGCCAGCGCCGATTCGGCGACCACCAGTTCGGCCAGCGGGCCGCGCTGCGCCTCCCAGGCCTGCGCCAGATGCAGGCCATCGAGCAAGGTCTGGCCGCGCTTCTTGCGCTCGCGGCCGGATTCGGCCAGCCGCTTGAGCTGCTTGTAGTAGGCGTTGTCGCGCGACTGGATCAGCTTCACAGCAGCGACAGTTGGCGGGCGACCGGGGCGAAGCTCCGGCGATGCACCGGCGAAGCGCCGTGCGCTTCGAGGGCGGCGAAATGCGCCGGCGTCGGGTAGCCCATGTGGCAGTCGAAACCATAGTGCGGATACTGCTCGTGCAGGACGAGCATGCCGGCGTCGCGGACGGTCTTGGCGAGGATCGAAGCAGCAGCGATCGAGGCGATCTTGCCGTCCCCCTTGACCACGGCCTCGGCAGGCATCGGCAGGCGCGGACAGCGGTTGCCGTCGATCAGTGCCCGCTCCGGCGCCACGCCGAGCCCGGCGACGGCGCGCTGCATGGCGAGCAGGCTGGCATGCAGGATGTTGAGGCGGTCGATTTCCTCGACGCTGGCTTCGGCCACCGCCCAGGCCAGCGCCTTCTCGCGGATTTCGACGGCCAGCGCCGCGCGCCGCCGTTCGGAGAGCTTCTTCGAATCGTTGAGACCGAGGATCGGCCTGGCCGGGTCGAGGATCACCGCGGCCGCGACGACCGGCCCGGCGAGCGGTCCGCGCCCGGCTTCATCGACGCCGCAGACGAGGCCTTCGGGAACGATCAGTTCAGGCATTCGATCACCGCCTGCGCCGCCTTCTCGGCGGTGTTCTGGCGCAACTGCAGGTGGAGGTCGGTGAACGCCGCTTCGATCGCCGTCGCTGCCTCTTCGTCTTCGTAAAGCTTGTTGAGCGCTTCGGCGAGGTTGTCCGGGGTCGCTTCGTCCTGCAGGATTTCCGGCACCACGAAACGGCCGCAAAGGACGTTGGGCAGGCCGACGTAAGGCAGGTAGGCCATGCGCTTCATCAGCCAGTAGGAGAACTTGGCGATCTTGTAGGTGATCACCATCGGCCGCTTGATCAGCGCCGCTTCCAGGGTCGCCGTACCGCTGGCGACGAGGGCGACATCGGCGGCGCCGACGGCATCCTGGGCGTGGCCGAAGAGCAGGCGGAAGGGAATGTCCGCCGCCTGGCAGCGATGGATGGCGGCTTCGAACTGCAGCCGGGTCTCGCGGGTGGCCAGCGGCACGACGAAGACGGCATCGGGCTGGTAGCGCTCGCGGATCAGGCGCGCCGTCTGCACGAAGGTATCGGCCATGGCGCCCAGTTCGCCCTGGCGGCTGCCGGGCAGCAGCGCGAAGATCGGCAGGGCGCGCGGCAGGGCCAGCTTTTCGCGGACCGCCTGGCGGCTGGTTTCCAGGGGAATGCTGTCGGCCAGCGGATGGCCGACGTAACTGACGGGAATCCCCGCCTGGTGATAGAGCGGCGGCTCCATCGGGAACAGCGCCAGCACTCGGCAAACGGCCCGGCCGATCTTCCTGATCCGCTTGCCCCGCCAGGCCCAGATCGACGGGCTGACGTAGTGGATGGTCCGAATGCCGGCCGACTTGAGGTCGGCTTCCAGGTCGAGGTTGAAATCGGGCGCATCGATGCCGATGAAGATGTCCGGCCGCTGCTCAAGCAGGCGCTTCTTCAGTTTCCGCCGGATGCCGGCGATTTCCCGGTAATGCTTGAGCGCCTCCCAGTAGCCCATGACCGACAGCTTGCCCATCGGCCACCAGCAGTCCATCCCCTGCCCCTGCATGCGCGGACCGCCGATGCCGAAAAAGACGGCATCGGGCAGCCGGTTTTTCAGCGCGGCGATCAGGTGGGCGCCCAGAAGGTCGCCGGAGGCCTCGCCTGCCACCAGTGCGATACGGACCACGGAAGTCATGTCAACGAATGATGCCGCGGCGGGACTGCGCGAAGAAGTCGACGAAGAGCTGCAATTCCGGATGCGTCGTGGCCTCCTCGACCAGCTTGGCCTTCGCTTCTTCGAGCAGCAGGCCGGATTTGTAGATCGTCCGGTAGGCGCGCTTGAGTGCCATGATGGCGTCCGGACCGAAACCACGCCGCTTCAGGCCTTCGACGTTGATGCCGTAAGGCTGGGCGGTGTTGCCGGCGGCCATCAGGTAAGGCGGGACGTCCTGCAGGATGACGGAACTGACGGCGGTCATGACGTGGGCACCGATGTGGCAGAACTGATGCACGCCGGTGAAACCGCCGAGGATGGCCCAGTCACCGACGACGACATGGCCGGCGAGCGAGGCATTGTTGGCGAAGGTGCACTTGTTGCCGACCTGGCAGTCGTGCGCGATATGCACGTAGGCCATGATCCAGTTGTCGTCGCCGATACGGGTGACACCCGCATCCTGGACGGTGCCGACGTTGAAGGTACAGCACTCGCGGATCGTGTTGCGGTCGCCGATCTCAAGACGGGTCGGCTCGCCGGCGTATTTCTTGTCCTGCGGCACTTCGCCCAGCGAGCAGAACTGGAAGATGCGGTTGTCGCAACCGATGCGGGTGTGGCCGGTGATCACGACATGCGGTCCGACGACAGTGTTGTCACCAATCTCGACGTGCGGCCCGATGATCGAATAGGCGCCGATTTCGACATTGGCGCCGAGGCGTGCGCCCGGATCGACGATGGCGGTCGGATGGATCATGTCAGAGGTCCCGCTTGGCGCACATCAGCTTGGCCGAGGCGGCGAGCTGGCCATCGACCCGGGCTTCGGCAACATACTTCCAGATGCCGCGCATCTGGCGCTCGATCTCGACGTGCAGGTCAAGACGATCGCCCGGCATCACCGGCCGCTTGAAACGCGCGTCGTCGATGCCGGCAAAATAGAACACGGTGTCCGGCGACGGTTTCTCTTCCATGGTCTTGAACGACAGGATGCCGGCCGCCTGGGCCAGCGCTTCCATGATCAGCACGCCGGGCATCACCGGATGGTGCGGAAAGTGACCGACGAAAAAGGGTTCGTTGATGGTGACGTTCTTGTAGGCGTGGATGGACTTACCCGGGACGAGATCGACGACGCGATCGACCAGCAGAAAGGGATAGCGGTGCGGGAGGTGCTCAAGAATCTGGTGAATATCCATTTTTTCAGTCCTTTATATTATTTTCTTTAAGTAGTCTCTCAAGTTCGGAAACCCGCTCCGCCAACTTCGACAGGCGCCGGATATGCGCCGCATTGCGCACCCAGTCGTCGTGGCTATCGAGCGGGAAGACACCAGTGTAGCGGCCGGCCTCCTTGATGCTCTTCATCACCAAGGTACCAGCGGAGACGGTCGTTCCCGCCGCCAGTTCGAGATGTCCGGCAATCATGCCGGCACCACCGACCACGCAGTGCTCCCCCAAGGTGGCGCTGCCGGCAATACCGACGCAACCGGCCAGCACGCTGTTGGCGCCGATCTGACAGTTGTGGGCGACCTGCACCAGGTTGTCGATCTTGCAGCCGTCGCCGATCACCGTATCGTCGAGGGCGCCACGGTCGATCGTGGTGTTGGCGCCGATCTCGACATCGTTGCCGATGCGCACGATACCGGTCTGCGGAATCTTGATCCAGTGCTTTCCCTCGGGAGCGAAGCCAAAGCCGTCGGCACCGATCACCGCACCGGAATGGACGATCACCCGCTCGCCGAGCAGGCAGCCGTGATAGACGGTGACATTCGGATAGAGCACGCTACCGCTGCCGATGCTGACCCCGTCGCCGATCACGCAACCGGCATGGACGATGACATTCTCGCCCAGGGTCACGCCGCGACCGATGCTGACCAGCGGCCCGATGGCGACGCTGGCCGGTACTGCCGAATCGACCACCGCGCTGGCATGAACGCCGGAAAAGCCAGCCGTCAGCGGATTGAGCAGCGAGGCAACGCGCGCGTAGTAGGCATAGGGGTTGCCGGCAACGATGCGCGGCCCGGCAAAATCAGCCGCGGCATCCGCTCCCAGAATCACTGCGGCAGCCCCCGATGAACGCAACTGGGCGCGGTATTTCGGGTTGGCCAGGAAGGCGATTTCACCTTCTCCCGCCGTCGCCAGAGTCGCCACCCGGAAGATGCGAATATCGCCGTCCCCAAGCAAGTCGCCGCCCAGTTGGGCGGCGATCTCGGCTAGCGTCAGCGAATGGGCTGTGGTATCCGGCATCACTTGCCGTCGGACAGCGCCTTGATGACGCGATCGGTGACATCCAGACGCGGGCTGACCCAGACGACGTCCTGCAGGATCAGGTCGTACTTGTCGGCATCGGCAATCTGCTTGATCGCACGGTTGGCCTTCTCGATGATCGCAGCGTTTTCCTCGTTCTGGCGCAGGTTGAGGTCCTCGCGGAACTCACGCTGGCGGCGCTGGAATTCACGCGACAGGTCGCCCAATTCCTTTTCCTTGCCACGGCGTTCCGGCTCAGCCATGGTCACCCCGTTCTTTTCCAGGGATTCCTGCAGGCCCTGCAACTGCTTGGCCATGCGTTGCAATTCCTGGTCACGCCGGGAGAACTCGCTTTCGAGCTTCTTGGCGGCCTTCTGGGCGGCCGGCGCCTCCCGGAAAATGCGCTGGGTATCGACGTAACCCACCTTGAGTTCGGCGGCTCCGAGCCCACCGACGCTCAAGAGGGACATCAGGGAGGCGACTGCAAAGGTTCTGGCTTTCAACATGAGACTCCTGGATCAAAAAGTGGTACCCAACTGGAACTGGAAGGCTTCCTTTTCATCGTCATCCTTCTTGTTCAGCGGCGTACCGATACTGAATTTCAACGGTCCGATCGGCGACACCCAGGACGCCGTCACACCGGTTGAATAACGCAACTCCCCGAGGTCGAACTTGTCGCCCGCAGCGTATACCTGGCCGGCATCAAAGAACAGACCAACCCGCGCCGTCCTCTCGAAGCCCGGCAAACTCCAGAGCAGTTCGGCATTGCCGATGATCTTGCGGTTGCCGCCGACGCGATCGTCGCCATCGAGCGTACCAGAAGTCCCGAGCGTACTGGTCTTGAAACCGCGTACCGAGTTCACCCCACCGGCGTAGTAGTTCTTGAAGAACGGCAACTCCTTGCCACCATAACCGCGAGCATAGCCGACATCACCGTTGAGCATCAGGGTAAAGCGTTTGGACACGGGCAGGAAATGCTGGATCTGGTAATTGGCACGGTAATAGGTCAGGTCGCCACCGGGCAGACCAATTTCCAGACCAGCGCGCTGGTAGGTTCCGTTGGTCGGGAAGAAGAAGCTGTTCTTCGTATCCTTGGCCCAGGTCAGGGTCAACGGGAGCGAGATATTGGTCTTGCCGAAATCCGCGACATACTTCTTGTAATAGCTCGGACTGCTGTCGAAGACGTCGATTGTCGTCGTATCGGCGGCAATGCCGAAGGAGAAGGACTGGTACTCGTCGATCGGGAAACCGAAACGGATGCCGCCACCACTGGATTGCGACTTGTAGTAGGCGAGATCGGTCGAACTGGTATCGGTTGTCCGGTGATAGACGTCGAAGCCCTGGCTGACACCGTCCGGCGTGAAATAGGGATTGGTGTAGGAAACCGAATAGGTGCGGTTGGATTTCGAGGTATTGACCTGCAGACCGACGTTGTTGCCGCTGCCCATGAAATTGTTCTGGGAAATTGCCCCGGAGAGGATCACCTTGTCGGCGCTGGAAGTCCCGAGACCGAGCATCAGGTTGCCGGTCGGCTTCTCGGTGACGTTCACATTGACGTCGAGCTGGTCGGTCGTTCCCTGCACCGGAGGCGTTTCGACAGCGACTTCGGTGAAGAAACCGAGACGATCGATGCGTTCCTTGGAGGACTGAACCTTCTGCGCATCGTACCAGGCACTTTCCATCTGCCTGATTTCGCGACGCACGACTTCGTCGCGCGTCTTGGTATTGCCCGTGACATTTATGCGACGGACATAAACCCGCTTACCGGGATCGACGAAGATGGTGAAATCGACCAGATGCTTTTCCCGATTGATGTCAGGCGAAGCGTTGACGTTGGCGAAAGCGTAACCCTCGACGCCCAGGCGATCGACGATCGCCTTGGTCGATTCGTTGAGCTTTTCCCGCGAGAAGACATCGCCGGGACGCACCGTGACGAGCTTGCGCAACTCCGCCTCGGCAATCGTGAAATCGCCCGCCAGCTTGACCGAAGCCACCTTGTAGCGCTCGCCCTCGACAATGTTGAGGGTGATGTAGACGTCCTGCTTGTCCGGCGAGATCGAGACCTGGGTGGACTCGACGTTGAATTCCATGTAGCCGCGGTCAAGGTAGAAGGAACGCAGCTTCTCGATATCGGCGGAAAGCTTCTGGCGGGAGTACTGGTCGTTCTTGGTGTACCAGGTCAGCCAACCCGGCGTGGTCAACTCGAACAGCGACTGCAGTTCCTTCTCGGGAAAGGCCTTGGCGCCGACGATGTTGATCTGGCGAATCTTGGCGGCATCGCCTTCGACGACGGTGAAATTGACGCCGACCCGATTGCGTTCGAGCGGCGTCACCGTCGTCGTGATCCGGGCGGCATACTTGCCGCGGGTCAGGTATTGACGCTTCAGTTCCTGCTCCGCCTTGTCGAGCAGCGAACGGTCGAAGATGCGGCCTGTGGCGATGCCGACTTCCTTGAGCGCCTTGACGATGGCGTCCTTCTCGAATTCCTTCATGCCGACGAAATCGAGCGAGGCGATGGCCGGGCGTTCCTGCAGGACGACGACCATGACGTTGCCTTCGACGTCGATCCGCACATCCTTGAAGAAACCGGTGGCGAACAGGGACTTGATGGCCTGCGCCGCTTTTTCGTCGGTAAAGGTTTCGCCGACCTTGACCGGTAGATAGCTGAAGACCGTCCCCGCCTCGGTACGCTGAATGCCTTCGACACGGATGTCCTTGACCACGAACGGGGAAAAGGCCATCGCGGGCAAGGCAAACAGACCGGCAATCAGGGCTGGCAACAGGGATTTTTTCATCGTTAGCCGCCGAACAGGCGATTCAAGTCGTTAAAAAATGCGAAAGCCATCAAGCTGAACAGAATGGCGAGACCGAACTGCTGCCCGATTGCCATTGCCCGCTCCGAGAGGGGCTTCCGCCTGACGACTTCAATCATATGATACATCAAATGCCCGCCATCCAGCACCGGGACAGGCAGCAGGTTGAGGACCCCCAGGCTGATGCTGATCAGCGCCATGAAGCGGACATAATAATCGATGCCAAGCTTCGCCGTCTGCCCGGCGTAATCGGCGATCGTCACCGGCCCCGAGAGGTTTTTCCAGGAAACCTCGCCAGTCAGCATCTTGCCCAGCATGACCAGACTGAAAACCGACTTGTCCCAGGTCTCGAAAATGGCCTTGCGCCCCGCATCGATGACGCCGTAACGCACGAAAGTACGCAATTCGCGGCGGCTTTCCGGGGTTTCGGCGACCGCTACGGCAATACGACCGATCCGCTGACCGCCTTCCGTAACTTCGTCCGGGACGACATCGAGCGTCAAGCTGACACCCTGCCGTTCGATGTCGAAACGCAGGCGGCGCCCGGCCGCCTCGCGGACCGTGAGGACCAGCGCCTGCCAGTTGGCGAGCGGACGACTGTCGATGGCCAGCACGCGGTCGCCTTCCCGCAGCCCGGCGCGGGCGCCGGGACCACCATCGACCAGGCGGCCGATGACCGCCGGCAGGTCGGGACGATAGAAACGCAGGCCGAGGTGAACCAATGGATCGCCCTCCCAGCCCTCTTCCCGCACGACCTCGAGCGGTAGAAGACGGGTACGGCCGACCCCGTCGGCATCGACGACATCGAGCGTGACTTGGGCGCGCGATGCGGCCAGTTGCAGCAGTTGCCAGCGGAAATCGTCCCAGGTCGCCACCGTCTCATCGTCGATCCGCGTCACCTGGTCGCCGGCCCGGATGCCTGCTGCGGCAGCGGGCGTAGCCGCCGCCGGCGCGCCGAGGACAGGCAGCAGTTCGTTGGTACCGTGCAGAAAGACCGCCCAGTAGAGCAGGATGGCGAGCAGGAAATTGGCCAGCGGGCCGGCGGCGACGATCAGGCTGCGCCGACCGACGCCCTGCCGGTTGAAGGCGCGCGGCAGCTCTTCCGCGGCCACTTCGCCTTCCCGCTCGTCGAGCATCTTGACGTAGCCGCCCAGAGGCAGCGCGCTGACCGCCCACTCGGTGGCATCGCGCCCGAGCCGCCGCTGCCAGAGGACGGGGCCGAACCCGATCGAGAAGCGCAACACCTTGACGCCGCACCAGCGCGCAACGAGGTAATGCCCGAATTCATGGACAACGATCAGGATGCCCAGCGCCAGCGCGAAGGCGGCCAGGGTCAGCGGCAGATCGTTCATGCGAAACGCCCGTCGGCGACCATCTCGCCCGCCAGTTGCCGCGCCCGGGCGTCGGCGGCGATGACATCGTCGAGACTGCCTTCGGGGCCGGCCGGCAAGTCGGCGAGAACGGCTTCGTTGAGGCGGGCGATACCGAGGAAGGGTAAGCGCCGATCAAGGAAGGCGGCCACCGAAACCTCGTTCGCCGCGTTGAGGATGGCCGGCGCCGTCCCACCTTCGCACAGGACATCGTAGGCGAGTTGCAGGCAACGGAAACGCTCAAAATCGGGCGCGAAAAAGTCGAGTCGACCGACCTGGAACAGGTCGAGTGGCGCGACGCCGGCGGCGATACGCTCTGGCCAGGCCATGGCACAGGCGATCGGCGTGCGCATGTCGGGGTTGCCGAGCTGGGCCAGCGTCGAGCCATCGGCATACTGGACCGCGGAATGGATCACGCTCTGCGGGTGGACGACGACCTGGATCATCTCCGGCGGCGCATCGAACAGCCAGCGCGCCTCGATGACTTCCAGCCCCTTGTTCATCATGGTCGCCGAATCGACCGAAATCTTGCGCCCCATCACCCAGTTGGGATGGGCGCAGGCCTGTTCCGGCGTCACCGCGCCGAGATCGGCCAGCGCCACGTTACGGAACGGGCCGCCGGAAGCCGTGAGCAGGATGCGCTCGACGCCGACTGCGGCCAGGCCACGCGGGAAATCGGCGGGCAGCGCCTGGAAGATCGCGTTGTGTTCGCTATCGACCGGCAGCAGGGTCGCACCATGATCGCGGACGGCGTGCATGAACAGCTCGCCGGCCATGACCAGCACTTCCTTGTTGGCCAGCATCACCCGCTTGCCCGCGCGGGCTGCGGCCAGCGTCGGCGCCAGACCGGCGGCTCCGACGATCGCCGCCATCACGGCATCGACTTCCGGCAACGCCGACAGTTCGACCAGGGCATCCACCCCGTGCCGGACCTCGGTCAACAAACCGGCACCCCGGCAGCGCCCGGCCAGTTCGGCAGCCAACGCCGCATCGCGGATGACGGCGAAAACCGGGCGGAATTCCAGGCACTGCTCGAACAGGGCGTCGACCTGGGTATGCGCACAAAGCGCGAAGGCGCGATAACGGTCCGGGTGACGTCGGATCACGTCGAGCGTGCTGCTGCCGATCGAACCGGTCGATCCAAGGACGGTGATGTTCTGGGTCATCCGCGGTAGATTACCAGCAACCAGACAAGTGCGATCAACGGCAGTGTCGAGGTCAGGCTGTCGATGCGATCGAGCACGCCGCCGTGCCCGGGCAGGACGTTGCTGCTGTCCTTGATGCCGGCCTTGCGTTTGAGCAGAGATTCGAACAAGTCGCCGACGATGCTGACCGCGGTCACCGCCAGCAGGGCCAGCACCCAGAGCGGCAAGGCCAGGCTGCCGGCGAGAAAATAGTGGCCGAGCGACAGACCATAGACAAGGACGCCCAACACAGCGCCCGCCGCGCCTTCCCAGGTCTTGCCCGGACTGATCGTCGGTGCCAGCTTGCGGCGCCCGAAACGGCGACCGGCGAAATAGGCGGCGATGTCGGCCACCCAGGCGACGGCAAACGCCGCCAGCAACAGCAGCGGCGAGGCAGCCCGCAGCTGGACCATGGCCAGCCAGGTCGGCAACAGGACGACGGCCCCGACCAACAGGCCGGTAATACCTTGCAGCGCCCACTTGCCACGCAGCCAGAACGGTATCAGCAGCAGCCAGAACACCGCTGCCGCGCCATACAGCAGGAAAACCCAGGTCTGCCCCGGCTGGAAGCCGGCAGCACCGACGGCCAGCGGATCGATCCAGGCCAGCGTCGAACAGAGCAAGGCCACGCCGGCACCGAGAGCGATGCGCGCGGAACTTTGCCAGCCCAGCAGCGCCCCCCATTCCCAGGCGCCGACACCGATGAAGAGCGCCACCAGGATCGCCCAGGCAGCCTGTGGCAACAAAAACATGCTGGGCAGCAGCAGACTGACCAGCACCAACGCCGTGATCACGCGCGTCTTAAGCATTGCCGGTGTCGGTAAGCTGCTCGCTGGTCCGCCCGAAACGGCGCTCGCGCTGCTGGTAGGAGGTGATCGCCTTGTCCAGTTCGCCGGCGTCGAAATCCGGCCACAGGGTCGGCGTGAAGTAGAACTCGGTGTAGGCCAGTTGCCAGAGCAGGAAATTGCTGATCCGCTCCTCGCCGCCGGTGCGGATGAAAAGGTCCGGCTCGGGCGCGAAATGCATCGCCAGGTGAGGCTCCAGATCGGCCTCGGTCCAGGCGCCGGCACGCGACGGGTCGGTGGCGGCAAGCCGGTTGAGCGCCTGCATGATGTCCCAGCGCCCGCCGTAATTGGCGGCGATCGTCAGGTCGAGCGCGGTATTCGTCGCCGTCTTTGCTTCAGCCTCGGCAACCAGGGATCGCAACAGGGGATCGAAACGGGAGAGGTCGCCGATAACGCGTAGACGGACGTTGTTGCGGTTCATCCGCTCGACTTCCTGCTGCAGCGCCTTGACGAACAACTGCATCAGGAGACTGACCTCGTCCTGAGGACGCCGCCAGTTCTCCGACGAAAAGGCAAACACCGTCAGATAACGGATGCCCCGGTCAAGACAGACGCGAACCATGTCGCGCAGGGCATCCACGCCCTTGACGTGGCCGGCGACGCGGGGCAGGAAGCGCTTCTTTGCCCAACGGCCATTACCATCCATGATCACCGCAAGGTGCCGCGGCACGACGGTACTTTGCGGCAGATCCCGCGTCGAACTGGAAAAAAACGCCATCCCGGGCGCGACTCAGACCTGCATCAGCTCGGCCTCTTTCGTGGCGAGCATCTTGTCGACTTCGGCAATGTATTTGTCGGTCAGCTTCTGGACATCGTCCTGCGCCTTGCGCTCGGCATCTTCCGGAATTTCGCCCTTCTTCAGCGCATCCTTGAGATGGGTATTGGCGTCGCGGCGCAGGTTGCGGATCGCCACCTTGGCACCCTCGCCCTCGTGCTTGACGACCTTGATCATTTCCTTGCGCCGTTCTTCGGTCAGCGCTGGCATCGGCACCCGGATCAGATCGCCCTGCGAGGCTGGATTGAGGCCGAGATCGGAATCGCGAATCGCCTTCTCGATCTTCTGCAGCATGTTCTTTTCCCACGGCTGGACACCCAGCGTGCGAGCGTGAACCAGAGTGACGTTGGCGACCTGGTTCACCGGCACCGGCGAACCATAGTAATCGACCATGACGTGGTCGATCAGGCCGGTATGGGCACGGCCGGTACGAATCTTCAGCAGGTCGTTCTTCAGCGCCTCAAGCGACTTCTGCATCTTCGCTTCGGCGGTTTTCTTGAGTTCGGCAATCATTGCTCTCTCCCTCAGCAATAGACCAGCGTGCCTTCGTCTTCGCCACAGACCACGCGCTTGAGCGCGCCGGCCTTGAAGATGGAAAACACGTTGATCGGCAGTTTCTGGTCGCGGCACAGTGCGAACGCGGTCGCATCCATCACCGCGAGGTTTTGCGAGATCGCATCGTTGAAGCTGATCTTGTCGTAGCGGGTCGCCGCCGGGTCCTTTTTCGGATCGGCGGTATAAATGCCGTCGACCTTGGTCGCCTTGAGGACGATCTCGGCAGCGATTTCCGAGCCACGCAGCGCGGCGGCGGTATCGGTGGTGAAGAAAGGGTTGCCGGTACCGGCACCGAAGATCACCACCTTGCCTTCTTCGAGGTAGCGGATGGCCTTGCCGCGGATATAGGGTTCGACCACCTGCTCGATATTCAGGGCCGACTGCACGCGGGCATTCAGGCCGACTTGACGCATCGCGTCGGACAGCGCCATGGCATTCATCACCGTGGCCAGCATGCCCATGTAATCCGCGGTGGCGCGATCCATCCCGGTGGCCGTGCCGGCCATGCCGCGGAAGATGTTGCCACCGCCGATCACGACGCCGATTTCCACGCCCAGGTCGGCAACCGCCTTGATCTCGCCGCAGATTTCGCCGATCACCTTCGGATTGATGCCGTAGGCGTCGGTGCCCATCAGGGCCTCACCGGAGAGTTTGAGGAGGATGCGCTTGTATTTGGGTGTGGTCATCGGCTTTCCCTTGCGGCAGATTACTTCTTGGCAGCCGCGGCAGCGGCCTGGGCAGCGACTTCGGCAGCGAAATCGTCAACCTTCTTCTCGATGCCTTCGCCGACCATGTACAGCGTGAAGCTGGCGACCGAAGCGCCCTTCTGCTTCAGCAACTGCTCGATCGTCTGCTTGCCGTCTTCCGCCTTGACGAAGACCTGACCGAGCAGGGTCACGTCCTTCAGGTACTTCTGGACGGTACCTTCGGCGATCTTCTCGAGCATCGCTTCCGGCTTGCCGGCTTCGCGCGCCTTCTCGATGGCGACACGGCGCTCGGTTTCCAGCAACTCGGCGGAAACGCCCGAGACATCCAGCGACTTCGGCTTGGAGGCGGCGATATGCATCGCCAGATCCTTGCCCAGTTGCTCGTCGCCGCCGACCAGGTCGACCAGCACGCCAACCTTGGCACCGCCGTGGATGTACGAAACCAGCTTGCCCTTGGCTTCGCAACGGACGAAACGGCGGATCGTCATGTTCTCACCGATCTTGCCGACCAGCGCGGCACGGGTCGATTCGACGGTACCGTCGCCCATCGGCAGCGCCGACAGGGCAGCGACGTCGGCCGGATTCTGCGCCGCGACGAGGGCCGCCGAGCCGTTGGCGAGCGCGATGAAATCGTCGTTCTTGGCAACGAAGTCGGTTTCCGAATTGACTTCGACGATCGCACCGATCTTGCCGTCAGCGGAGATGCTGATTGCCACGATGCCTTCCGCGGCGACCCGGGTGGCCGCCTTGGAGGCCTTGTTGCCCAGCTTGACGCGAAGGATTTCTTCAGCCTTGGCCATGTCGCCGTCGGCTTCGGTCAGCGCCTTCTTGCATTCCATCATCGGCGCATCGGTCTTGCCGCGCAGTTCCGCGACCATGCTTGCGGTAATTGCCGCCATACTTGATTCTCCTGAGCTTATGAGACAGGCGGAGCCTGGGGCTCCGCCGTTACACCGTTATTTATTCGGCAGCTTCTTCGACTTCGACGAATTCGTCGTCGCCGCCGGCAACCACTTCCTGAATGGCCAGGGTGCGACCTTCGAGGATCGCATCGGCAACGCCGCGGGCGTAAAGCTGGATGGCGCGGGAAGAGTCGTCGTTACCCGGGATGACGTAGGAAACGCCTTCCGGGGAGTGGTTGGTATCGACTACGCCGATCACCGGGATACCGAGCTTTTCGGCTTCGGTGATGGCGATCTTGTGGTAGCCGACGTCGATGACGAAGATGGCATCTGGCAGGCCGCCCATATCCTTGATGCCGCCGATCGACTTCTGCAGCTTTTCCAGTTCGCGACGGAAGGTCAGCGCTTCCTTCTTCGACATTTTTTCCAGGTCGCCGGCTTCGACGGCCAGTTCCATGTCCTTGAGGCGCTTGATCGAGGTCTTGACCGTCTTGAAGTTGGTCAGCATGCCGCCCAGCCAGCGCTGGTCGACACACGGTGCACCGGCGCGCGCCGCTTCTTCAGCGACGATTTCGCGGGCCTGGCGCTTGGTACCGACAAACAGGATGTTGCCGCGGTTGGCCGACAGCTTCTTCACGAAAGCCATGGCTTCGTTGTACTTGGCCAGGGTCTTTTCGAGGTTGACGATATGAATCTTGTTGCGGGCGCCGAAGATGTACGGGGCCATCTTGGGGGACCAGAAACGGGTCTGGTGGCCGAAGTGGACACCGGCTTCCAGCATTTCGCGCATGGTAACGGACATTGCAAAACTCCTTTAAGGGTTGAACCGCCACCCGCCGCAAACGTCCGTCATTATTTGATTTTGACGAACACCCTTAATCGGCGGATGTGAGGATTTGACGACGCACACCGTGCGCGCCGCCGTCATTCCCGAGACAGGCCCGGAAAAGCCGCAGGATTATAGCAGCGAATTCGCCCAAGCCAAAGCCACCCGCAGCTCCAATGTCATTTCCCGGCAATCTGCGCCAGCATGCGCTGCAGGTAAGGCTGCCAGTCCGGCTGATGCAGCCCGAAATCGCCGGCCAGCCGGCTGCAGTCGAGGCGTGAATTGGCCGGACGCCGCGCCGGGGTCGGATATTCCGCGCTGGTGATCGGCCGGATGGCCGCGGCATCGAAACGCAGCCCACCGGCACGCCCCCCGGCCAGCCCGACGATGCACCGGGCAAATTCGCACCAGCTCACCGGATTGGCGGCCGCCAGGTGGTAGAGCCGGCTCTCCCTGCTGGCGAGATGACGACCGAGGTCAAGGCGCAGCAGGACGGCGGCCGTGACATCGGCGATCAGCGCCGCCGGCGTCGGCGAACCGAGCTGGTCGTCGACCACCGACAGGCTGTCGCGTTCGCGCGCCAGGCGCAGGATGGTGCGGACAAAATTACCGCCGTGCTCGCCGAACACCCAGCTGGTCCGGAAGATCAGCGAACGGGCGCCGCTGGCGCGCACCCCCTCCTCCCCGGCCAGCTTGCTGCGCCCATAGACGCTCTGCGGCGCCACCGGGTCGCTTTCGACATAAGGCGAAGCCTTGCCGCCGTCGTAGACGTAATCGGTCGAATAATGGATCAGCAGCGCATCGGTGGCGGCGGCGCATTCGGCGAGGAGGCGCGGCGCCTCGGCGTTGACGGCATGGGCCGTGGCGGCGTCGGATTCCGCCTTATCCACCGCCGTGTAAGCCGCCGCATTGACGATCACCGACGGCCGGCAAGCCGCGACCAGCGCGCGCAAGCCCGCCGCATCACCAAGGTCGCACTCGCCGCGCCCGCAGGCGACCAGCGGCGCCAGCGGCGCCAACGAGCGTTGCAGCTCCCAACCCAACTGGCCGTCCTTGCCCAGCAACAAGATGCTCATCCGCCATTCCCTCCGTCAAACCCGCGCAGTATGCCATTTTTGGCGTGCCAGCTTTGCGAAACGGGGGCCATCATTTATCCTTGTTCCTTTACCCCAGCCCCCAGAACAGCCATGAGCATCACCCTGAAGACGCCCGAGGAAATCGAGAAAATGCGCGTCGCCGGCCGGCTGGCCGCAGAAGTTCTCGACTACATCGACGCTTTCGTCAAACCCGGCGTCACCACCGAGGAACTCGACCGCCTCTGCCATGACTACATGGTCAATGTCCAGGGCTGCATTCCGGCCCCGCTCAACTACGCGCCGGCCGGTTACGACCCGTACCCGAAATCGATCTGCACCTCGATCAACCAGCAGGTCTGCCACGGCGTGCCCAGCGACCGGGTGTTGAAGAACGGCGACATCGTCAATCTCGACATCACGACGATCAAGGACGGCTACCACGGCGACACCAGCCGCATGTTCATCGTCGGCGAAGGCTCGATCCAGGCCAAGCGCCTGTGCGAAATCACCTTCGAATGCATGTGGCTGGGAATTTCGGTGGTCCGCCCCGGCGCCCGCCTCGGCGACATCGGCGCGATCATCCAGAAACACGCCGAGAAGAACGGTTACTCGGTGGTCCGCGAATTCTGCGGCCACGGCATCGGTCGCAAGTTTCACGAAGACCCGCAGGTCGTCCACTACGGCAAGACCGGCACCGGCATCGCGCTGGAACCGGGCATGACCTTCACCATCGAGCCGATGATCAATGCCGGCAAGGCGGCGATCCGCGAAATGTCCGACGGCTGGACCATCGTCACCAAGGACCGCAGCCTGTCGGCGCAATGGGAGCACACCATCCTGGTCACCGACAACGGTTACGAAATCCTCACCCAGTCGGCCGGTTGCCGGCCGAAGCCCGACTGGATCGCCTGATGAGCCTCGACATCGCGACGCTGCGCAACGAGGTCAGGACCCGCCAGGCCACGCTGCAGGCCCGTTACGAAGCCGACAACGATGCCGAGGCCCTGCTCAAGCAGCGTTGCGCCGATGTCGACGACACCCTGCGCCGCCTCTGGGAAAGCTTCGGCTTTCCCGCCTCGATCGCCCTCGCCGCCGTCGGCGGCTACGGCCGTGGCGAACTCTACCCGGCCTCCGACATCGATCTGCTGATCCTGCTGCCGCAGGCGCCGAGCGCAAGCACGGCGGAAAAGCTGGAACGCCTGGTCGGCTGTTTCTGGGACATCGGCCTGGAAATCGGCCACAGCGTCCGCACCATCCCGGAATGCCTGGACGAAGCGACGCGCGACATCACGGTGCAGACCGCGCTGCTCGAAGCCCGCCTGCTGACCGGCAGTGAAAAACTGTTCGCCACCTTCCGCAAGCGGCTGTTCGGCAACCTCGACCCGCTCGGCTTTTTCGAAGCCAAACGCCTCGAGCAGCAAGACCGCTACCTGCGGCACAACGAAACACCGTACAGCCTGGAGCCCAACCTCAAGGAATCGCCGGGCGGCCTGCGCGACCTGCAGGTGATCTTCTGGATCGCCAAGGCGGCCGGTTTCGGCGGCACCTGGGACGAACTCGGCAACGGCGGCGTCATGTCGCAGGAAGGCGTCGCCTTCGGCAAGCAGTTCGAGGAGTTCCTGCGCCACCTGCGCATCCGCCTGCATTTCGTCGCCCGCCGCCGCGAGGATCGCCTGCTGTTCGACTACCAGTCCGCGCTGGCCGCCCGTTACGGCTACCTGGACAGCGAATCGAAGCGCGCCTCGGAACAGCTGATGCAGGCGTATTACCGCAACGCCAAGGGACTGATGCTGCTCAACACCATCGTCCTGCAGAACATGGGCGCGGCGCTGGCCCCGGAAAACCTGCAGCACCCGCAAGCCTACGACGCCAATTTCCAGATCGTCGGCAACCTGCTCGACATCTGCGACGAGGAGCTGTTCGAGCGCCAGCCGAAGCTGATCTTCGACGCCTTCCGCATCATGCAGGAGAACTCGGAACTGCAAGGCATGACGGCATCGACGCTGCGCGCCCTGTGGCTGGCCCGCGAACGGATCGACGACGGCTTCCGCGCCGACCCGGCCAACCGTGCCATGTTCCTCGGCCTGCTGCAGGCCGAGCGCGGCGTCATCCACGAATTCCGGCGCATGAACCAGCTCGACATCCTCGGCGCCTACCTGCCGAATTTCGGACGCATCGTCGGCCAGATGCAGCACGACCTGTTCCACGTCTACACCGTCAACCAGCACATCCTGCAGGTGCTGCGCAACCTGCGCCGGTTCACGATGAGCGAGTTCGCCCACGAATACCCGCTCTGTTCACGCACCATCAACGAGTTCGAACAACCCTGGCTGCTCTACATCGCCGCCCTCTTCCACGATATCGCCAAGGGACGCGGTGGCGACCATTCCGAAAAAGGCACCGTCAACGCCCGCGAATTCTGCGACAACCACGGCCTGCCGGAAGCCGACACCGAGCTGGTGGTCTGGCTGGTCCGCCATCACCTGGTGATGTCGCAGATCGCCCAGAAGGAAGACCTCGGCGACCCCGCGGTGATCGGCCGTTTTGCCGCGCTGGTCGGCGACGTCCGGCATCTGCAGGCGCTCTACCTGCTGACCCACGCCGACATCCGCGGCACCAGCCCGAAGGTCTGGAACCAGTGGAAAGGCAAACTGCTCGCCGACCTTTACCAACTGACGCTGCACTACCTGGCGCAGGACGAAACCCCGGTCAGCCACGGCATCATCGCCGACCGCCAGGCCGAAGCGATGCGCCTGCTGCGCTTCTTCGCACTCTCCGACACCGTGCACGAGCGGCTCTGGAAACAGCTCGACACGGTCTATTTCCTGCGCCACTCGGCCGAGGAAATCGCCTGGCACACGCGCTCGCTGCATTACCGCATCCACAACAACCAGCCGGTCGTCCGCGCCCGCCTCTGGCAGGAAGGCGTCGGCCTGCAGGTGATGGTCTACACCCGCGACCAGCGCGACCTGTTCGCGCGCCTGGTCGGCTTTTTCGCTCGCGCCGGCTACAGCATCGTCGATGCCAAGATCCACACTACCGAGCATGGCTACGCGCTCGACAGCTTCATCCTGCTCGACGTCGAGCGGCGTGACCACAGCCGGGAAATGCTCAGCTACATCGAACACGAGCTGGAAGACCGCCTGACCCGCGAACTGCCGCCGGAGATTCCCTCGCCCGGCCGGCTGTCGCGCCAGGTCCGGCATTTCCCGATCAAGCCGGAAGTCAGCATCAGCGGCGACGAGAAGGGCAAGCACTTCATCCTCTCGCTGACCGCCGCCGACCGCCCGGGCCTGCTGTACACGGTGGCCAGCACGCTCGCCGAGCACGGCGCCAACCTGCACACGGCGAAGATCGTCACCCTCGGCGAGCGCGCCGAGGACGTCTTCCTGATCAGCGGTGGCGACCTCTCGGACACCAACCGCCGCATCCGGCTGGAAACCGAGCTGATGGAACGCTTGAAGGTGTGAGCCCGGCGGGCTTCACACCGACATGCCGAGCGGCAGGCACGCCTTCTCGCAGCCGACCACCCGTTCGATGATCGCCTTGACCCGGCCCATGGCTTCCTGCAGCACGTGTTCCAGGCTGTCGAAACGGATGCCGTTGGCGCTGCTGCCGCGCCCGGCGGCATGGTTGGCGACGACGTTGATCGCCGCGTAGGGCACGCCCAGCTCGCGGGCCAGCGCCGCTTCCGGCATGCCGGTCATGCCGACCAGGTCGGCCCCGTCGCGTTCCAGGCGGTTGATCTCGGCCGCAGTCTCGAGTCGCGGCCCCTGCGTCGCCGCGTAGACGCCACCGATGGCGATGCCGATCCCCAATGCCGCCGCCGCCTCGGCAATACGCTGGCCGAGCGCCGCATCGTAGGGTTCGGTGAAGTCGATATGGGTCACCGGGCCACCGACGCCGTCGAAGAACGTGGATTTGCGGCCCCAGGTGTAATCGATGATCTGGTCGGGCAGGACGATGTCGCCCGGCTGCAGGTCGGGACGGATGCTGCCGACCGAGGCCACGGAAATGATGCCGCTGACCTGGTGGTGATGCAGGGCCCACAGGTTGGCGCGGTAATTGACCATGTGCGGCGGAATGGTATGGCCGTAGCCGTGGCGCGGCAGGAAAACCGCCGGCCGGCCGCAGATCTGGCCGAAGACCAGCGCCCCGGAAGCTTCGCCGTAAGGGGTGCGCACCACTTCACGGTGCGAAACGTCGAGATTGGACAGCGTCGTCAGGCCGCTGCCGCCGATGATGGCCAGCATGTCAGGAACTCCGGTAAGCCAGCAGCGAAGCCAGCACGGGCACGACGCCCTTGAGGGCGGCATGCGGTTTGAAGGAAGGGGCCGCGGCCTCCAGCTTGCGGTACAGCGCATCCTTGCGCTGCGCCTGGAAAGGCAGGCCGGCCAAGGTTTTCTGGCGATGATACCCGAGCAGCGTGTCGCGGCCGATATCCTTCGCCTGCCAGGGAATCGCCGTCCGGTCGACGAGATGCAGCGCCGTCACCGAAGGCAGGTCGACCGCCAGCTCGGCCGCCGCCCGATGCACGCGCTCGCGGTAGGCGACGACCGCCTTGCCGCCGTCGCCGGCGCTCGCCCCGGTAATTGCCGCCGGCGCCCCCATCAGCCAGCAGACGACGGTATCGGGCGCGAATGAGACGATCGCCGCCCGCTGTTCGGCGCTCAGCGCCGTCACTTCCGCTTCGAGCACAGCCAGCGCCTGCTCCCCGGCACGTTGCCGGGCCAGCGCCAGACAGCTCGACTGGGCATCGACGGCGAGCACCGCCAACCCGCGCTGGACCAGCGCCAGCGTCGAAAAACCCGGCCCGCAGCCGATTTCCAGCACCCGACGCCCCGGCGTCAGCGCCGCCATCCAGTCGTAGTCGCCGTGCCGGGCAAGCGCTTCGCCCTCGCTCTCCCAGTAGTCGAGGAAACTGTCGAGATTGGCGCCGCTCATCCCTGCTCGCCGTCGAGATAGGCGGCAAATTCGGTGCCAATTTCGGGGTGGCGCCGACCGAAAGCGACCGTCGCCTTCAGGTAGCCGAGCTTGGAGCCGCAGTCGTAGCGCACGCCATCGTAACGGTAAGCCAGCACCTGTTCCTCGGCGAGCAGCGAAGCGATGCCGTCGGTCAGCTGAATCTCGCCGCCGGCACCGGGAGTCACCCGTTCCAGATGATCGAAAATGCGCGGCGTCAGGATGTAACGTCCGACCACGGCCAGGGTGGACGGCGCGACATCGGGCGTCGGCTTCTCGACGATGGCGCTGACCTGCTCCAGGCGCTCGGCCACCGGGCGGGCGTCGACGATCCCGTAACTGGCCGTGTCGGCACGCGGCACATCCTGGACGCCAAGCACCGAACAGCAGTAATAGTCGTATTTATCAACCATCTGCTTCATCACCGAAGGCGTCCCGTCGAGCAGATCGTCGGCGAGCAAGACGGCAAAGGGTTCGTCACCGATCACCGGCCGCGCGCACAGCACCGCATGACCAAGCCCCAGGGCTTCCGCCTGGCGAATGTAGATGCAGTTGATTTCCTTCGGAATCATGTTGCGCACGAATTCAAGTATCTGCATCTTGCCGCGCATTGCCAGTTCGCTTTCCAGCTCGTAGGCCTTGTCGAAGTGATCCTCGATCGCCCGCTTCGAACGGCCGGTGACGAAGATCATGTCGGTGATCCCCGCCGCCACCGCTTCCTCGACCGCGTACTGGATCAGCGGCTTGTCGACGATGGGCAGCATTTCCTTCGGACTGGCCTTGGTCGCCGGCAGGAAACGCGTTCCCAGCCCGGCCACCGGAAAAACGGCTTTCCTGACTTTCTTCATTTCATACTCCATTGAAAGCCGTTTTCAGCACAGGCTAACCCGGCATAGCCGGCGTTAAGCCATGCTTTGGCATGGCGGCCGCAGCCAAAGACGGCTTTCCTGACTTTTCTCATGTTTCCGCTCCCCGATCCAACAGTTCCAGCAAACCCGCTTCGTCGACCACCGCGACGCCCAGCTCGCGCGCCTTGTCGAGCTTGCTGCCAGCTTCCTCGCCGGCGACCACATAGTCTGTCTTCTTCGACACAGAGCCGGCGACCTTGCCGCCGGCCGCTTCGATCATCGCCTTGGCGTCGTCGCGTTTCAGCGTCGGCAGCGTGCCGGTCAGCACCAGCGTCTTGCCCGCCAGCGGCGCCGGTGCGGCAGCCGCGACGCCCTGCGGCAGCGCGTCGAGCAGTTCCTGGCGACGATGGGCGACGGCGGCGAGCAGACCGCGCCTGCCGGTCTCGTTGAGCCAGGCGAACAAGGCGCTGATCACCTCGCCGGGCAGGCCGGCGACCGACAGCGCGGCAGCATCGACGCTGCCGTCGGCAAGCGCGGCGCCGTCGACGACGACGGCCAGTTGGCCGGCGCGCTTGGCGGTCAGCTTGGGCACCGCCAGCGCCGTGTAGATGTCGGCCCAGGCCAGGCGTTCGGCCAGGCCGGGATGCGGCGGATGCTCGTCGGCCGGCGTCACGCCGGCAGCGAGCAAGGCGTCGACGGCGTCGAGGTTGCGCTGCTCGGCGAAGAAATCGGCGATCGCCGCCGCCACCGTCGCGCCGATGTCGGGCAGCACGGCGAGCAGCGGCGCCGGCGCGCGGCGCACGCGTTCGAGACTGCCGAGCCAGTCGGCCAGCGTCTTGGCGGTGCTCTCGCCGACATGACGGATGCCGAGCGCGAAAAGCAGCCGGGCGAGCTTCGGCGTTTTGCTGGCGGCGATGCCGGCGAGCAGGTTCTCCGCCCAGCGCGTCGGCGTCTGGCCGGCCTTCGGCGCCTCCGGAGCGCTGCCGCGATTCGCCTCCGCAGCGCCATCGGCGCCGCACGGGATGGGGGCGCCGAGACTGGCCTCGGCGTCCTTCTCGTCGGCGCGCCGCTTCATCTCGAGCAGGTCGCCCAGCGTCAGCTTGTACAGGTCGGCGACGCCGTGGATGTAGCCGAACTCGACCAGGCGCTCGACGTAGCGATCGCCGAGGCCTTCGATGTCCATCATGCGGCGGCCGGCAAAATGCAGGATCGCCTGGGTACGCTGGGCGCTGCACGAGAAACCGCCGGAGCAGCGGGTCGCCGCCTCGCCCGGCTCGCGCACCGTGTGCGCGCCGCACACCGGGCAGGCATCGGGCATGGCGAAGGGCCGGGCGTCGGCCGGCCGGCGTTCGGCGACGATGCCGACGATTTGCGGAATGACGTCGCCGGCGCGGCGGACGATCACCGTGTCGCCGACGCAGATGCCGCCCTTGCGCTCGATCTCGTCGGCGTTGTGCAGGGTCGCGTTGGTCACCGTGACGCCGCCGACGAACACCGGCTGCAGGCGCGCCACCGGCGTCAGGGCGCCGGTGCGGCCGACCTGGATGTCGATCGCCTCGAGCACGGTAGCCGCCTCCTGCGGCGGATACTTGTGCGCCACCGCCCAGCGCGGCTCGCGCGAGCGGAAGCCGAGACGGCGCTGCAGTGCGCGGTCGTCGACCTTGTACACCACGCCGTCGATGTCGAACGGCAGATCCTCGCGCAACTCGGCAACGCGCTGATGAAAACCGGCCAGCGCCGTACCGCCCTGCAATACCGCGCGATGCTCGCAGACCGGCAGGCCGAAGGCGGCCAGCGCATCGAGCAAGCCGCTGTGGGTTGACGGTTCATCCCAGCCGGCGACCGTGCCGATGCCGTAGGCGAAGAATTTCAGCGGCCGGCTGGCGGCGATCGCCGGGTCGAGCTGGCGAACGCTGCCGGCGGCGGCGTTGCGCGGATTGACCAGGGTCTTTTCGCCGCGCGCCGCGGCCGCCGCGTTGTATTGCTCGAGGTCGTCGCGCCGCATGTACACCTCGCCGCGTACTTCCAGCAGCGGCGGCGCTTCGCCGCGCAGGCGCAGCGGAATCTGGCCGATGGTGCGCAGGTTCTGGGTGACGTCCTCGCCGGTCGCACCGTCGCCACGCGTCGCGCCGCGCACCAGCACGCCGTTCTCGTAGCGCAGGCTGACGGCCAGGCCGTCGAACTTCAGTTCGGCGGCGTAGGCGATGGCCGGGGCGTCGGCCGGCAGTTCCAGCTCGCGGCGGACGCGCGCGTCGAAGTTGAGCGCGCCGCTCGACTCGGTGTCGGTTTCGGTCTGGATCGACAGCATGGGCACGTCGTGCACCACCGGTGCGAACTGCGCCAGCGGCTTGCCGCCGACGCGCCGGGTCGGCGAATCGGCCGTCGCCAGCGCCGGATATTCAGCTTCCAGCGCCTGCAGTTCGCGGAACAGCGCGTCGTAATCGGCGTCCGGAATGGTCGGCGCGTCGAGGACGTAGTAGGCGTGGTTGTGATGTTCCAGTTCGGCGCGCAGCCAGGCGGCGCGCGCCGTGATTTCCGCTGCCGGCATCACGAGAACAGGCGCAGGGCTTGCGGCGAACCGGCGGGCAGGCCGAAGGAGCGCATCGTCGCCTGCGGCTTGCCGATGAACTCGCGGCGGATGTGATCGAGCTGGCTGTCGCCGAGCGGGTTGCGGTTGTCGTCGACCAGCGTGCCCTGCAGCACCTCGGCGAAACGTTGCGCCAGGGCGACCATCTGCACGAACACCGCTTCGCCGTGTTCGACGCGCGGCACGTCGAGCAGGAAGGTGATGCCGTGTGTGGTCAGGGTGCGCAGGCTGTCGCCGGAGAACAGGGTGTTCTCGTAGTTCTGCAGGCTGAACTGCGGGCGGCCGGCGTCGTCGTAGCGGGTGAACAGGCCATCGACACCGAGGATCATGC
Organism: Azonexus sp. MM2026_4; assembly: GCF_055901855.1. Taxonomy (NCBI): domain Bacteria; kingdom Pseudomonadati; phylum Pseudomonadota; class Betaproteobacteria; order Rhodocyclales; family Azonexaceae; genus Azonexus; species Azonexus sp. MM2026_4. Next base: position 1,011,882 of record NZ_CM148380.1, read on the forward strand.
CGGCGGCTTCGGCCAGCGCGCGGATCTTGGTCCCGGGGAAGGGAATGCCGCGGCTGACCAGGTTGAGGCCGATCTCGAGGTCGACGGCGGCGCAGAAGCGGTCGATCTCCGCCGCCTGGTCGAGCGGACGCGACGACGGCAGGTCGGCCACCGCCATCAGTTCGTCGGCCAGCGCCTGCATGGCGCCGTTGAACAGCGCGAGGTCGCCCTCCGCCACCGGCCCGAGGCGATTGACCAGGGGCAACCCGACGCGCAGGCGGCGCACCGGGATGTCCTCGTCGCTGTGCAGCGGCAGCCATTTGCGGCGGCTCTCGTCGAAGGCAACCCAATGCACCGGCTTGCCGAGGCGGCGCAGGGTCTCGCGCTGCGAACCGAGGATCTGGCGCGACGACACCGACTCGACCAGCTCCATGGCGACGATCAGTTCGATCCGCGGATCGAGCAGTTCCGGCGGCAGGGCAACATGGGGAATCTCCGCCGCCGTCCGTTCGGCAGGCGCCGGCGCGGCGACGCTGTCGACGACCGGGCTGTCCGGGACGGGTTCGTCGACGGGGTCGGCAAAGACCGGCGGCAGCTCCGTCTCTTCCACCGGCATGAATACCGGGACCGGCGTGTTGTCAGGCTCGTCCGCCACCGAAACAAGCGGTTCCGGATCGTTCTGCGAGGGCATTTCGTGCCGCCCCGGCGCCTCGGCGACCGGCGCCGCATAGGCCGGCTCCACCCGCTCCAGCGGTCTTTCCGGCGCCCGTTCCGGCTGCCGTTCACGGCGTGCCGGCCGGGCACCGCCGTTGAGCAGCACATCGTCGTGCCCGGGTTTGAGCATCGCTTCGGCGACCTTGCGGTGCCGATATTCCTGCCATTTGTTGTACGCGTACACGCCGACCACGACGGTCGCGCTCAGGCCGATCATTCCCAGTTGGAGTTCGGTCATGCATCCCTCATCTTCAAGGCTTCTTCGATATCCACTTCCACCACGCGCGAGACGCCGCTTTCCTGCATGGTGACGCCGACCAGTTGTTCGGCCATTTCCATCGCGATTTTATTATGGGAAATGAACAGGAACTGCGTTGCCCCTGACATTTTCTTGACCATGCTGCAGAAACGCTCGGTGTTGGAGTCGTCGAGCGGCGCATCGACCTCGTCGAGCAGACAGAAGGGCGCCGGGTTGAGCTGGAACATCGAGAATACCAGCGCGATCGCGGTCAGCGCCTTCTCGCCGCCGGACAGCAGGTGGATGGTCGAGTTCTTCTTGCCCGGCGGCTGGGCGATTACCTGCACGCCGGCGTCGAGGATTTCCTCGCCGGTCATCACCAGCTCGGCGCGGCCGCCACCGAAGAGTTCCGGGAACAGCTGGCCGAAATGGCCGTTGACCGTGTCGAAGGTGCTCTGCAGCAGATCGCGCGTTTCGCGGTCGATGCGGCGGATGGCGTTTTCCAGGGTTTCCATCGCCTCGGTCAGGTCGGCCGCCTGCATGTCGAGGTAACCCTTGCGCTCGCTCGCCGTTTCCAGTTCCTGCAACGCCGCCAGGTTGACCGCGCCGAGTTCGGCGATGGCGTTGCCGAGGCGGGTGATCTCGCCCTGCAGCACCGGCGGCCGCGCCGCGTTTCCCAACATTTCGAGCAGCGGCAGCAGCGCCGCTTCGTCGGCGCCGGCTTCGAGGAGCTGCATGGCGAACTGCTCGGCGTTGAGCGAGGCCGCCTGCTCCTTCAGCTTGAGGTCGCCGATCTTCGCGCGCAGCGGCTCCAGCCCCTGCTCGATCTTCAGCCGCTGTTCTTCCAGCGCGCGCAGCGCGTTGGTCGCCGCTTCCAGGGCGTCGCGCTTCGCCGCCAGTTCCTGCTCGGCCAGTTGGCGGGCGGCCAGCGCCTGCTGCAGTTGTTCTTCCATGACGTCGGCCGGCGCCGCCTCGACCTGCTCGGCGCAGGCGGCGCGGTCGCGCTCGATGCGGCTCAGTTCGCGCTGGGCGACCGCCTGCTGGGCGAAGATGTCCTGCAGCTTGCCCTCGGCCTCGCGCGCCGAAAACTGCGCCTCGCGCAATGCCCGGTCGAAATCGGCGTTCTTCTCGCGCTCGGCGCGCACGGCGCGTTCGCATTCGTCGAGCCGGGCCTGGGCGCCGGCGACCAGGACGCGGATGCGGTTGAGACCGTCGCGGATTTCCTCGATCCGCTCGTCGGCGGCCATTTCCCGCTCGCGCTCGCCCTCTTCTTCCTCGGCCAGTTCGGCGAGCTGCTCGGCGATGCGTTCCTTCTGCTCGTTGTAGCGGGCCAGCGCCTGCGTCAGCTTGAGCACTTCCAGTTGCACGTGGTGCACGCGCTGCTGGCGGTCGGTGACGTACTGGCGGGTCTCGTCGATTTCTTCCTGCTTGTCGGCGTACTGCTCGTCGAGCAGCGCCGCCTGCTCGCGCAGACTTTCGCTCTTTTCCTCGGCGAGCGCGATGCCCTCGGCCAGCGCTTCGATTTCGCGCTGGCGTTCGAGCAGGCCGTGCTCGCCCTGGTCGGGCGCGAAGAAGGTGACGCTGCCGCGGGTCAGCAGGTCGCCGCCGCGGGTGACGATGACGGCGCCGGGCGCCAGCGTTTCGCGCAACGCCAGCGCCTCGCCCAGCGTTTCGGCGGTGGCGATGTCACCCAGCCAGTCGGTGAGTGCCGCGCGCACCGCGGGATCGTCGCAGCGCACCCGGGCCAGCAGCGTTTCCCCGCTTGCCGTCGGCGGCTCCGCAAGATTGCCGAGCATCACCGAAAGCCGCGCTTGCGGCCGGTCATGCAACCAGATGTCGAGTTTGGCCGGATCGTCGCAGGCGATCGCCGACAGGCGTTCGCGCAACACCGCTTCGACCGCCTCTTCCCAACCGGCGTCGACATGGATCTTCTGCCACAGCGCCACAGCCTCGGCCAGACCATGCCGTTCCAGCCATTCCGGCAGCTTGCCGCTGCCGGCGGTCTTCGCCTGCATCTGTTCGAGCGCGGCGCGCCGCGCCTGGCCGGCGGCGAGCTCGCGCTCGAGGCGCTGCAGCTCGCCGTGCGCCGCCTTGCGCCTGGCCTCCAGTTGGGGAATTTCCTCCTGCAGTTGCTGCAGGTGTTCCTGATCGCCGGCGAGTTCCTCGCGCAGCAGTTCCAGTTCCTCTTCCTTCTCGGCGACTTCCAGTTCGTCCGGCGCCTCGCCGAAGGTCTCGTCGCGCAACCGCTCGCGCCGCTGAATCAAGGCCTGCAGCGAGCGTTGCGCGTGCGCCTTGTTGGTCAGCTCGACTTCCAGCTTCTGCTCGCCGTTGGCGGTCCGTGTCTTGAGGCGCTGCAGTTCGTCGAGCGCCTGCGCGTGGTCCTCCTCGACCTGCGGCGCCAGGTTCATCTGGGCGTGCAGGCGCTCCTCGGCCTCGTCGACGCGCAAGCGGGTGACTTCCTGCTGCTCCTCCCACCTCTCGCGGTCCTCGGCCAGCTTTTCGGCGTTCTGCGTCCACCGCGCCAGCTCGTCCTCCAGTTGCACCAACCGCGCTTCGAGCTGACTGCGCGACTCGCGGCGATGGCGAATTTCCGCCTCGAGCCGGGCGACTTCGGCGTTGGCCGCGTACATCGAGCTCTGCGCGTTGTGCAGCGCGTCGCCGGCGGCGAAGTGAGCTTCCCGCGTTGCCTCCGCGCGCGCCTCGGTCTCGCGCAGCGCGGCGCTCTGCGCCTCGAGTTCGGTCGTCGCCCGCTCCACCTCGAGCGCCAGCCGCTGGCGCTCGGCGTCGGCTTCGCGCTTCTTGAGCAGCCAGAGCAATTGCTGCTTCTGCACCAGTTGTTCGTTGAGCGCGTGGTAGCGGCGGGCAACCTCGGCCTGCGAGGCCAGCCGTTCGATCTGGTGGCCGAGCTCCTCGCGGATGTCCTCGACGCGCAGCAGGTTCTCGCGCGTATCCTCGAGCCGGCCGTTCGTTTCCTTGCGCCGCTCCTTGTAGCGGGTGACGCCGGCCGCTTCTTCGAGGAAGACGCGCAGGTCGTCGGGCTTGGCCTCGATGATGCGCGAAATCATGCCCTGGCCGATGATGGCGTAGGCGCGCGGCCCCAGCCCGGTGCCGAGGAAGAGATCGGTGATGTCCTTGCGCCGGACCTTCAGGTTGTTGATGAAGTAATCCGACTGGCCGCTGCGCGTCAGCACCCGCTTGACCGACAGCTCGGCGTACTGCGACCACTGCCCCAGCGCACGGCCAAGCAGGTTGTCGAAGATCAGCTCGACGGAAGCCCGCGACACCGGCTTGCGGTTGGTCGAGCCGTTGAAGATGACGTCCATCATCGACTCGCCGCGCAACTCGGAAGCTTTCGACTCGCCGAGCACCCAGCGCACCGCGTCCATGATGTTCGACTTGCCGCAGCCGTTCGGCCCGACGACGCCGACCAGCTGCCCGGGCAGGGCAACCTGGGTGGGATCGACGAAGGACTTGAAGCCGGCGAGTTTGAGTTTGGTCAGGCGCATGCGCGGTTAGGGCGGCCAGGATGCCCGCCACATCGGGGGCCGTATGATAGCACCAAGCCCCGGCCGCTCATTCCGGCATCGCCGGGCTCAGAAAGCGGCCAGCGATTGGAGCGCAGCGAGGCCGTGGCGATGCTGCCGATACCAGTCGCCGCCGACTTCGCCGAAGAAACTCAGGCCGGCATCGACGACCCCGGCGTCATAGACCGTCCCGGCGCCGCGGCGCAATTCCCGGACCGCATCGTCGAAGCTGCGTCCCGGACGGTAAGGCCGATGCGAGACGATCGCGTCGAAAACGTCGGCGACGGCGATGATCTTCGCCTCCAGGCAGATTTCGTCCCCCTTCAGGCCCTGCGGATAACCACTGCCGTCGAGACGCTCGTGGTGCTGCAGGATCATGTCGGCAATCGGCCAGGGAAAATCGATGCCGCACAAAATCTCGTAGCCGGTCTGCGAATGCTGCCGGATGATCGCGTATTCGGGCGTGCTGAGCGCCCCGGGGCGGTTGAGGATTTCGGCCGGCACCGAAATCTTGCCGATGTCGTGGATGCTCGCCCCGAGATGCAGACCCAGGCGGAAATCGTCGCCCAAGCCCATGACGCGGGCGATTTCGCTGGCCAGCGCGGCCACCTGGCGTTGATGCCCGGCGGTGTAGGGATCGCGTTTCTCGATGGCAAGCGCGATCGCCTCGACCATGCTGGAGAAGGAAGCCGCCACCTGCAGCGCCTGCTGGCGCGTCCTCTCCTCGGCCAGTTTGAGGGCGGTGATGTTCTCGTGCGAGACGACGGCCCGGATCCGGTGCCCCGGTGCGAACGGCGTCGCCGTCAGCAGGAACCAGCGGCGCTCGTCCGGCGCGTGGCACGGGTATTCGAGCTGGAAACGTTCCCGGCTGCCGTCGAGCACGCCGCGCAAGCCGGCGACGACGGCACCGGCCAGCACGCTGTCGTCGGAGGCGCCGCCTTCTCCCGCCTGTTCCGCCAGCGGCGCCAACAATTTCAGGTAGTTGCAGCCGACGCCGTAATCCGGCAGGCAACAGCCGTTGCCATCGTAAAACCGTCGCCAGGCCAGATTGACCGCAACGATCTCCCCTTCGCCGTCGATCAGTGCAACGTGCGCCGTCAGCGCATCGATGACCGACCGGGAATCCGCAGACAATGCTTCCATTTTTATCGTCGGACGGCAGTCCGCTTATTTTGTCGTTGGCAGGCAGAATACTACTAAGGTAATAACAAAGCCACCAAAGCAGTAAGCCGCATGCCACTTTTGGCGTTATGCGAGAAAGGCGACATTTTTCGGCGATAATCGCTCCTCTTCGCCGTCACGAATATCGATCCAGTGAATCCCCATCTGAACCAACTCCAGCCTTACCCCTTCGAAAAGCTGCGCGCGCTGTTCGCCGGCGTCACACCGGACCCGCAATACCGGGAAATCAAGCTGTCGATCGGCGAGCCGCAGCATGCGACGCCGCAGTTCATCATGGACGCGCTGCACGCCAACCTGCGCGGCCTCGCCAACTACCCGACGACGCAGGGCATCCCGGCCCTGCGCCAGGCGATCAGCGCTTGGTGCGCCCGCCGCTACGACATCGCCGTCGATCCGGAAAGCGAAATCCTGCCGGTCAACGGCTCGCGCGAAGCGCTGTTCTCCTTTGCCCAGGCAGTGATCGACCCGAGCCGGGGCAGCCCGATCGTCGTCAGCCCCAATCCCTTCTACCAGATCTACGAAGGCGCGGCTTACCTGGCCGGTGCCGAGCCGCGCTTCCTGAACAACCTGCCGGAAAACGGCTTCGCCTTCGACTACGAGCAATTGACGCCGGAAGAATGGGCGCGCGTGCAGCTGTTTTACGTCTGCTCTCCCGGCAACCCGACTGGCAAGGTCTTGTCGCTCGACGACTGGAAGACGCTGTTTGCGCTGTCCGACAAGTACGGTTTCGTCATCGCCTCCGACGAATGCTATTCGGAAATTTATTTCGACGAAGCCAACCCGCCGATCGGCGGCCTTCAGGCGGCGAAGCTGCTCGGCCGCAATTTCGACCGACTGGTGATGTTCTCCAGCCTGTCGAAGCGTTCCAACGTGCCCGGCATGCGTTCCGGCTTCGTCGCCGGCGATGCGAAGCTGCTCAAGGCTTTCCTGCTCTACCGCACCTACCACGGCTGCGCCATGGCGCCCCCGGTGCAGGCCGCCTCGGTCGCCGCCTGGAACGACGAGGCGCACGTGCTCGACAACCGCAACCAGTACCGCGAGAAATTCGCCGCCTGCACGCCGCTGATCGCCTCGGTGCTCGGCACTGGCATGCCGGACGCAAGTTTTTATCTTTGGGCGAAAACGCCGATTGCCGATAGCGAATTCGCCCGCGGCCTGCTCGAACACTATAATGTCGTAGTCCTGCCCGGCAGTTTCCTTGCCCGCGATTCCCAGGGCGTCAACCCGGGTGCCGGTTTCGTTCGCATCGCCCTGGTCGCCGGCCTGGAGGAATGCCTGGAAGCCAGCCGCCGCATCGTTCAATTCACACAACAACTGTAACCAAGAGAGAACCGCCAAATGAGCCATCCGTTGCAAGCCACCATCGACGAACTCTGGGAAAAGCGCACCGAGCTGACCACCCAATCGACCGACGCGATCCGGATCATCGAATCCGTGATCGGCGATCTGGACAGCGGCAAGCTGCGCGTCGCCGAGAAGGTGGGTGGCGAGTGGGTCGTCAACCAGTGGGCCAAGAAGGCCGTGCTGCTCTCCTTCCGCACCCGCGACAACCGCGTCCAGGAAGCTGGCGACGTGCGCTTCTACGACAAGGTCGACACCAAGTTCCAGGGCTGGAGCGAAGAACAGTTCAAGGCCGGCGGCTTCCGCGTGGTGCCGGGCGCCTTCGCCCGCAAGGGTTCGCACATCGCCAGGAACGTCGTGCTGATGCCGTCCTTCGTCAATATCGGCGCCTTCGTCGATGAAGGCACGATGGTCGACACCTGGGCCACCGTCGGTTCCTGCGCGCAGATCGGCAAGAACGTGCACCTCTCCGGCGGCGTCGGCATCGGCGGCGTGCTCGAACCGATCCAGGCCGGCCCGGTCATCATCGAGGACAACTGCTTCATCGGCGCCCGTTCGGAAGTCGTCGAAGGCGTCGTCGTCGGCGAGAACTCGGTGATCTCGATGGGCGTGTACATCGGCCAGAGCACGCCGATCTACGACCGCGAAACCGGCGAAATCAGCTACGGCCGCATCCCGCCGGGTTCGGTCGTGATCTCCGGCTCGCTGCCCAAGGACAACGGCCGCTACAGCCTTTACGCCGCGATCATCGTCAAGAAGGTCGACGCCCAGACGCGCTCCAAGACGAGCATCAACGAACTGTTGCGCGCTTAACTTTCCTCCCGCGGAGGTCTTGCCATGATCCTCGACAAACTGTTCCAGCTGATGTCGGAAAAGCAGGCATCGGATATCTTCATTTCTGCCGGCACCCCGATCCACATCAAGATCCAGGGAACGACCATGCCGGTCAACCAGCAGATCATGTTGCCCGACATGATCGAAAAGATCGCCTACGAGCTGATGTCGCCGGATCAGGCCAAGACCTTCGAGGCCACCAACGAGATGAACCTCTCGTTCGGTGTGCCGCAGGTCGGCAACTTCCGCATCAACCTGTTCCGTCAGCGCGGTTCGATCGGCATCGTCGTCCGCTTCATCCTCGGCAACATCCCGCCGCTCGACACGCTCGGCATGCCGCCATTGCTCGGCGAGCTGATCATGGAGAAACGCGGCCTGATCCTGATCGTCGGCGCTACCGGTTCCGGCAAATCGACGACCATCGCCTCGATGCTCGACCACCGCAACTCGACGCGCGCCGGCCACATCCTGACCGTCGAGGACCCGATCGAATTCCTGTTCAAGCACAAGAAATCGATCGTCAACCAGCGCGAAATCGGCATGGACACGCACGACTGGAACACGGCGCTGAAGAACGCGATGCGCCAGGCGCCGGACTGCATCCTGATCGGCGAAATCCGCGACCGCGACACCATGCAGGCAGCCATTTCCTATGCCCAGACCGGCCACCTGTGCCTGGCGACGCTGCACGCCAACAACTCCTACCACGCGCTCAACCGGATCATCAGCTTCTTCCCGCTGGAGAACCGACCGGCGCTCTTCCTCGACCTCTCGGTGGCGCTGCGCGCGATCGTCTCGCAACGCCTGGTGCGCAACCCGGACGGCAAGCGCCTGCCGACCTGCGAAATCATGCTCAACACCCGCCACATCAGCGAACTGATCGAGCGCGGCGAAGTCCAGGGCATCAAGGACGCGATGGAGCAGACGCTGGCGCCGGGATCGCAGACCTTCGAACAGGATCTCTTCCGCCTCTACCACGAAGGCTCGATCACCCTCGACGAAGCGCTGGCCAACGCCGATTCGCCGACCAACCTGTCGTGGCTGATCAACAACTCCGAGTTCAATTCCAACACGGGCAAGGACGAGAAGAAACCCGACATCTCGCTCGAATTCGACAGCACCGACGAAGGCGGTGCCTCGTTCAAGGAATTCCAGCTCAGTCTCGCCGACGACGACGAAACCCACTGATGACCGACCCCACTCTCGAACTGGCACGCCGACTCATGGCGTGCCCGTCCGTCACGCCCGACGACGCCGGCTGCATGGACATCCTCGGCGCGCGTCTGAGCGCCGTCGGCTTTTCCCTCGAATGGCTGGACCGCAACGGCACCCGCAACCTCTGGGCGCGCCGCGGCAATACGGCGCCGCTGTTCGTCTTCGCCGGCCATACCGACGTCGTGCCGACCGGCCCGCTGGAAAAATGGACCAGCCCCCCATTTGCCCCGGAAATCCGTGACGGCAAGCTCTACGGGCGCGGCGCCGCCGACATGAAGACCGGCGTCGCCGCCGCCGTCACCGCCGTCGAAGCCTTCGTCGCCGCCCACCCTGAACACCCCGGCTCGCTCGCCTTCCTGCTCACCTCCGACGAGGAAGGCGACGCCAACGACGGCACCGTCGCCGTCACCGAAGCCCTGCAGGCGCGCGGCGAACGGCTCGACTACTGCATCATCGGCGAACCGACCTCGGTCAACACGCTCGGCGACATGATCAAGAACGGCCGCCGCGGCTCGCTCTCCGGCGTGCTCAACGTCAAGGGCATCCAGTGCCACATCGCCTACCCGGAAAAGGGCCGCAACCCGATCCACCAGGCGGCGCCGGCCATCGCCGAACTGGCGGCGACCGAGTGGGACCAGGGCAACGAATACTTCCCGCCGACCACCTGGCAGATCTCCAACATCCACGGCGGCACCGGCGCGACCAACGTCATTCCCGGCCAACTGGAAATCAAGTTCAACTTCCGTTTCTCCACCGCCAGCACGCCGGAAGGCCTGCAGCAGCGCCTGTGCGCCATCCTCGACCGGCACGGCCTGGACTACGAGATCAAATGGACGCTCGGCGCCCGCCCCTTCCTGACCGGACGCGGCCCGCTGGCTGACACGGCGGTCGAGGCGATCCGTGCCGTTTGCGGCATCGAGACCGAACTGTCGACCACCGGCGGCACTTCGGACGGCCGCTTCATCGCGCCGATCTGCGGCCAGTTGCTGGAAATCGGCCCGTCCAACGCGACCAGCCACAAGATCGACGAGTGCATCGCCGTCGACGCCCCGGCGCAACTCTCGGCGATCTACCGCCGCATCCTGGAAAAAATCCTCCTCGCATGACCGCTCACGCCCAGCACGAACTGATCACCGTCCGCGACTTCATCCGCTACGCGGTCAGCCGCTTCAACGCCGCCCACCTGTTCTTCGGCCACGGCAGCGACAACGCCTGGGACGAGGCCGTCTACCTGACGCTGCACACGCTGCACCTGCCGCTCGACCGCCTCGAACCCTTCCTCGACGCGCGCCTGCTGCCGGACGAGCGCGTCCGCCTGCTCGACCTCTACAGCCGCCGCTGCCAGGACCGCCTGCCCGCCGCCTACCTGACCAACGAGGCCTGGCTGGGCGACGACCGCTTCTACGTCGACGAGCGCGTCATCGTGCCGCGCTCCTTCATCGCCGAACTGCTCGACGAACAACTGGCGCCGTGGGTCGCCGACCCGTGGGCCGTGGAAAACGCGCTCGACCTGTGCACCGGTTCCGGCTGCCTGGCGATCAAGCTGGCGCTGAACTTCCCCAACGCCCGGGTCGACGCCGTCGACCTGTCGCAGGACGCGCTCGCCGTCGCCGAGCGCAACATCGCCGACTACCGCCTCGCCGACCGGGTGCACCCGGTCCGCTCCGACGCTTTCGCCAAGCTTGGCGGAAAACGCTACGACCTGATCATTTCCAACCCGCCCTACGTCGACGCCGAAGCCGTCGCCGCGCTGCCGCCGGAATACCTGCACGAGCCGGAAATGGCGCTCGGCTCTGGCGACGATGGCCTCGACTTCACCCGCATCATCCTCGCCGAAGCAAAGAAACATCTGACCGAAGACGGCATCCTCGTCGTCGAGATCGGCCACAACCGCGCTGCGCTCGAAGCCGCTTACCCCGACCTGCCCTTCACCTGGCTCGACACCGCCGCCGGGGACGAATACGTTTTCCTGCTGCATGCCGCCGATCTACCCGACTGAAGCGGCAGCTTGAAACTCTACGAACTCCCCAGCCCGTTCGACCTCCAGACCGGCACGGTGCTGATGCTCGAACCGGAATGGACGCCCGCCTGGGAACTGCGCATGCAGTTGCTCGACGAAAGCTACCTGAAGCCTTTCGTCATCGACGACGGCAAATCGCGCTACCTCTATTTCAGCGTCCACCTGATGCAGAGCGAGATGGCGTTGAAGGCGCCGCACGACCTCGCCTTGCGCTACACGCAGAAAATGATGGGCTTCCTGCTCTTCCACCCGCGCCCGAAACGCATCGTCCTGATCGGGCTGGGCGGCGGTTCGATCGTCAAGTTCTGCCACCGCCGGCTGCCCGGCGTGCACATCACCGCCGTCGAACTCGACCCCGACGTGATCGCGCTGCGCGACGCCTTCTTCGTACCGCCGGACGACGAACGCCTGCAGATCGTCGCAGGCGACGGCGCCGAGTTCATCGCGCAGGCCGAGAAAGGCATCGACGCGCTGCTGGTCGATGCTTTCGACCGCAGCGGCTACGCGCCGGAACTGGCCAACCGCCAGTTCTTCGAAAACGCCTTCGCCAAACTTTCCGGTGACGGCGTGCTGGTGGTCAACCTGGCCGGCGACAAGGAGAGCTATGCCGGGCTGATCGGCGAGGTGATGCATGTCTTCGACGACCAGGTGATCGTCATCTCGGTGCCCGACGACGGCAACCACATCCTCTACGCGTTCAAGGAAAAGTACTTCGAACCGCGCTGGCGCTGGCTGCACAACCACGCCAAGGAACTGCGCGCCCGCCTCGGCCTCGACTTCCCGGCCTTCGCGCAGAAGATGGAACGCTCGGCCAAGCTCGGCTTCGCCCGGCGCGAGGCGATCCGCGGCCGGTAAGGCGGTTTGTCGCCGCGGCATCGGCGTTGGCATGCCGTTTGCAATTGCTCCGCATCAACGACAACGGAGCCCGCCAAATGATCGTCACCGGCATCAATTCCCTTTCCAGCGCCTGGCAATCCGGAAAAATCGCCGACGCCGGGCGGCAAATCGCTGCCGCCCCCCCGGCAACGCTTGCCGACAAGGTCAGCATCTCCAGCGCCGCCCGCGCGCTGCTCGCCAGTGATGCCGGGGTCGAAGCGCGGCTGGAGCAGATCAAAAGCAAACCTGCCGTCGAACGAAGCGCCGCCGACACCGAATACCTGCTGGCCAACGACAAGCGGCTGGCCGAAATCCGGGCCAAGGACCCGCAAACCCTGACCGCCGATGAAGTCGATTACCAGCAGAAGGCCGGCGGCTTCGTGAACACCATGGCCAACCTGTTGACCGCCGAGAAGGCGCTCTACGACGAGATGGTCGCCGCCGGCAACTACGCGGCGGTCGAAGGCATGAACCTGATCGCGCTGGCCCGCCAGGGCATGGGCGGCCAGCAGGTGACGCTGCCCGACGGCAGCAGCTTCGACCCGACGACGACCGAAATCAGCCCGGAAAACATCCGCAAGCTGTTCACGGCGATGTTCGTCGATAGCGACGGCGCCAGCGCCAAACGTCTCGCAGCGCTGGCCGGCTACCTCGAACAGCGCCCGGCAAGTGCCTGATCAGCCGCCGGCGATTTCGCCTAGGATCGCCCGCAGCAACTGCCAGCAGCGCTCGACCGACGCCACCTCGACCCGCTCGCCGGGCGCGTGCGCGCCGTGGATGGTGGGGCCAAAGGAAACGATGTCGAGGCCCGGGTATTTGGCGCCGATCAGCCCGCATTCGAGGCCGGCGTGGATCACCTGGACCTTGGAGTCGCTGCCGAAATCGCGTTTGAACACCGCCTGGCAGGTGCGCAGCAGCGCCGACTCCGGGTTCGGCTGCCAGCCCGGATACTGGCCGGATTTTTCGGCGGCGGTGCCGGACAGCGCGAACAGGCTGACGATCTCGTCGGCGAGCGCCTCGGCGGCACGGTCGACCAGCGAGCGGACCATGAAATTGCAATAGCCGGCAGCCGGCGTCAGCTCGACGATGCCGAGGTTGTTCGAGGTTTCGACGACGCCCGCCACCTGCCGGCTGACACGTTTGACGCCGTGCGGCGCGGCGTGCAGCGAGGCGAGCCAGGTGAATTGTTCCTCACCGGCCATCACCGCATCGGCCGTCGCCGTTTCCGCGCCCAGCGCAACACCGTCGTCGACGCCGCGCAGCAGTTCGCACAGTGCCGTCTGCTGCGTCGCCAGCCAGGCATCGAGCCCAGCGGCGTCAGGCAAGGCGAGCACGGCGAAGGCCTCGCGCGGCAGCGCGTTGCGCGCCGAACCGCCGTGCAGCGAGACCAGACGATAAGGCATGACGCCGGCCAGGTCGTGCAGGACACCGACCAGCAGCTTGATCGCGTTGCCGCGTTCCTCGTGGATATCGACGCCGGAATGGCCGCCGCGCAAGCCGCGCAGCGCGATCCGGCGCACCGTCCAGCCGGCCGGCAGCGGCTCGTGATCGCCGTCGCGGCGGACGTTGACGTCGAGCCCGCCGGCGCAGCCGAGGTAGAACTCGCCCCAGGCCTCGGTATCGAGGTTGAGCATCAGCGACGCGTCGAGCAGCCCTGGTTCGAGGCCGCGGGCGCCACCCATGCCGGCTTCCTCATCGACCGTGAGCAGCGCCTCCAGCGGGCCATGGCGCAGCGTTTCGTCTTCCAGCGCAGCAAGGATCAGCGCCACGCCGATGCCGTTGTCGGCGCCCAGCGTCGTCTGACCGGCGACCAGCCAGCCGTCGCGCAGTTCGGGGACGATAGGATCGCGGGAGAAGTCGTGGGCGCTGTCGGCGTTTTTCTGGCAGACCATGTCCAGGTGTGCCTGCAGGACGACGGTCGGGGCATGTTCGCAGCCGGGCGTCGCCAGCTTCTTCAGAATCAGGTTGCCGGCGCGGTTGACGCTGGCGGCGAGCGATCTCTCCCGCGCCCAGGCCAGCAGCCTGTCGCGTAGCGCGGCTTCGGCCTTGGAAGCGCGTGGCGTCGCGCAGAGCGTGGCGAAATGCCGCCAGACGACGGACGGTTGCAGGCGGGAGAATAGTTCGGGCTGCGACATGGGCAAAAATCCGGGCAAAAGCGGCAGCTTAACCAATGGCCGGCCGGCGGTGAAGTACGGACGATTATCGAAAAACCAATGTCCTATGCCTTTGACGTACAATCCCGGCGCACCAGCCGGACCTCTTCCGATGATCTCGATCTACCAGCTCAAGCCCGCTTTCCAGAATCTCCTGCGTCCTCTCGCGACCCGCCTGGCGCAACTCGGTGTCACCGCCAATACCGTCACCGTGGCGGCGATGCTGCTGTCGCTGCTGCTCGGCGGCGTTCTCTACCTGTTCGGCGCGAGCGCACCGCAGCTCTTCCTGCTCTTGCCGGCCTGGATGTTCCTGCGCATGGCGCTCAACGCGCTGGACGGCATGCTGGCCCGCGAGTTCGGCCAGCAAACACCGCTCGGCGCCTACCTCAACGAACTGAGCGACGTCGTCTCCGACGCCGCGCTCTACCTGCCTTTCGTCCTCGTCCCGCCGTTCGGCTGGGCGAGCATCGGCGCCGTCGTCTTCCTCGCCGCGCTCTCCGAAATGGCCGGCGCGCTCGGGCCGATGGTCGGCGCCCCGCGCCAGTACGACGGCCCGCTCGGCAAGAGCGACCGCGCCTTCCTGTTCGGCTGCCTGGGCTTCTGGCTCGGCCTCGCCGGCAGCCTGCCGGCAGCCGTTTTCTGGCTGATGCCGCTGGCTGCCGCCGGCATCGCGCTGAACATCGTCAACCGTATCCGCAGCGGCATCGCCGCCATCACCCCATGACCCGAATCGCCGAAAACCACCACGTCCCCTGCAGCGACGGCAGCGCCCTCTTCTACCGCCGCTGGCCCGCCGTCGCGCCGCAACGTCGCGGCGCCGTCGTCCTCTTCCACCGCGGCCACGAACACGGCGGGCGCATGGCCCACCTGGTCGACGAACTCGATCTACCCGATTTCGACTTCTACGCCTGGGATGCCCGCGGCCACGGCAACTCGCCGGGGCCGCGCGGCGATTCGCCGAGCTTCGGGCAATCGGTGCGCGACGTGCAGACCTTCATCGAACACATCCGCGATACCTGGGGCGTGGCCGAGCGCGACATGGCGGTGCTGGCGCAAAGCGTCGGCGCCGTGCTGATCAGCACCTGGGCCCACGACTACGCGCCGCGCGTGCGCTGCCTGGTGCTCGCCTCGCCGGCGTTCAAGGTCAAGCTCTACGTCCCCTTCGCCCGCCCCGGACTGCGCCTGCTGCGCGCGCTGCGCGGCAATTTCTTCGTCAACAGCTACGTCAAATCGAAGTTCCTGACCCACGACCCGGCGCGCCAGGCGTCCTACGACAGCGACCCGCAGATCTCGCGGCCGATCTCGGTCAACATCCTGCTCGCCCTCTACGAGGCGGCCGACCGCGTCGTCGCCGACGCGCAGGCGATCACCGTGCCGACCCAGCTCCTCGTCTCCGGCGCCGACTGGGTCGTGCATCACGCGCCGCAACACGAATTCTTCGAGCGCCTGGGAACGAGCGCCAAGGAGAAGCACGTCCTCGACGGCTTCTACCACGACACCTTCGGCGAGAAGGATCGCCACGTCGCGACTTCGCTGGCGCGCAGCTTCATCCTGCGCCAGTTCTCGCTGCCCTGGTCGCGTCCCGACCTGCGCCAGGCGCACCGCCAGGGGCCGACCTTCGACGAGGCGCAGGCACTTGCCCGCCCGCTCGCCCTGTTCAGCCCGCGCGGCCTGTACTGGGCTTTCTACCGCCTCGGCATGAAGCTCGGCGGCCTGCTCTCCGCCGGCGTCGCGCTCGGTCACCGCACCGGCTTCGATTCCGGCAGCACCCTCGACTACGTCTACCGCAACACGCCGACCGGCCGCGGCCCGCTCGGCCGACTGATCGACCGCAACTACCTCGACGCCATCGGCTGGCGCGGCATCCGCCAGCGCAAGCTCAACATCGAGGAACTGCTGCGCGCGGCGCTCAGCCGCCTGCAGGCGGAGGGCCAGCCGCTGCGCATCCTCGACATCGCCGCCGGCCACGGCCGCTACGTGCTGGAAGCGCTGGCCGACGCGCCGCGCCCGGAATCCGTCCTGCTGCGCGATTTCAGCCCGCTCAACGTGGACCAGGGGAGCGCCCTGATCGCCGCCAAGGGCCTGAGCGACATCGCCCGCTTCGAGCGCGGCGACGCCTTTGACCGCACCTCGGTGGCGGCGGTAACGCCGGCGCCGACGCTCGGCATCGTCTCCGGGCTCTACGAGCTGTTCCCCGACAACGACCGGGTCGCCGCCTCGCTGGCCGGCATGGCCGACGCCATCGCGCCGGGCGGCTACCTGATCTACACCGGCCAGCCCTGGCATCCGCAGCTCGAACTGATCGCCCGCGCGCTGACCAGCCACCGCGACGGCGAGGCCTGGGTGATGCGCCGTCGTACCCAGGCGGAGATGGACCAGTTGGTCAGCGACGCCGGCTTCGAGAAGATCGAGCAGCGCATCGACGCCTGGGGCATCTTCACCGTCTCGCTGGCCCGCCGCCGGCCGGCATGAACGGCAAGCCGCCACTGCCCTGGAAACGCAGCCTGCTCTGGCTGCTCTTCCTCGGCCCTTTCTTCTTTCTCAGCTACGGTCAGGCGAACCAGCTGGCGGCCAGCCGCGAGACGGTGGCCAGCCTGTATTTCGCCTGGGAAAGGCAGTTGCCCTTCCTGCCCTGGACCATCGTTCCCTACTGGTCGATCGACCTCCTCTACGGGCTGTCCTTCCTCTGCTGCCGCGACGCCCGCGCCGTCGACCGGCACGGCCAGCGCCTGCTCGCCGCGCAAGTGATCGCCGTCGCCTGCTTTCTCGCCTTCCCGCTGCGCTTCGCCTTCGCCCGCCCAGCGACCGACGGCCTGGCCGGCGCCATGTTCACCGCCCTGAGCGCCTTCGACCAGCCGTACAACCAGGCGCCGTCGCTGCACATCGCCCTGCTCGTCCTGATCTGGTTCCAGTTCGCCAAATTGCCGCTGGCCCGCCCCTGGCGCCTGCTGGTGCACGGCTGGGCGCTACTCATCGGGATTTCCGTGCTGACCACCTGGCAGCACCATTTCATCGACGTCCCGACCGGCGCCGCGCTCGGCCTCTTCTGCCTCTGGCTGCTGCCGGAAGGCGGCCTGCGCTCGCCGCTGCAGCGCGCCGCCGATGCCGGCCACTTCCGGCTGGCAGCGCTCTATGGCGGCGCTGCGGCAGCCCTGCTGGCGGCCGCCATCGGCCTCGGCGGCCTGGCGCTGCTCCTCGCCTGGCCGGCGCTCGCGCTGCTGCTGGTCGCCTGGAACTACGCCTGGGCGGGCAGCGCCGGATTCCAGAAGCAGGCCGGCGGCCACAGCCTCGCTGCGCGCTGGCTGTTCGCGCCCTACCAGTTCGCCGCCTGGCTCAATTCGCGCTGGTGGACGCGGCGCCACCCCGCCCCGGTGCATATCGCCGGCGCCGTCTGGCTCGGGCGCATGCCCGACGCGACCGCCTATGCCGACGGCGGCTTCGGCGCCCTGGTCGACCTCAGCGCGGAGTTGCCGGCACCGCGCCTCGCCACGCCGCACCACGTCCAGCCCTGCCTCGACCTGGTGCCGGCGGCGCCGGAAGTCCTGGGCGCGGCGGCCCGCGAGATTGCCCGACGGGTGGCCGACGGCCCGGTCCTGGTCGCCTGCGCCCTCGGCTATTCGCGCAGCGCAGCGGCGGTCGCCGCCTGGCTGCAACTGAGCGGCCTGGCTGCCGACACCGAAGAGGCGATCCGCCTGATCCGCGAGCGGCGCCCGCAGGTCGCGCTCGACGACGGCTGGCGGGCGAGCCTGGCGCAAGTCGATGCCGCCGGGAGCGAACCCGCATGAGCCCGGCAGACCGCCAGCTCGCCGCGATCGGCAGCGCCATCTGCGCCGCCGCCAGCCGCATCGACGCCTGGAGCCGGCCGCTGGCGCTGCTCGCGCTGGCCGCCCTGCTGTTGCCCCAGGTCACGGCGGCAAGCGCCGCAGCACTCGCCGCCAGCGTCCTGCTCGGCCTGCTTCAAGGCTATTGGGCGCTGCGCCTGGCTTTCGACCGCCCGCTCTTCGCCCACTGGGCCGAGGCGGCTGACGAAGATGCGACAAGCGCGCTCGCCGCCTTCGACACCGCGCTGACCGGCCTCGGCTGGCCGGTCGCCGACGCCGAGCGGCCGCTCGCCCCACGCGTCGCCGGCGCCCGAGCCCTGCTCCTCCGCCAAGGCCAGGCATTTGCGGCACAATTGCTCGCTGCCAGCAGCGCCGTGCTTCTCCTGTCACTTCACTGAACGAGCATGTCTCTCGAACGCTTCCTCGCCGCCGCGCTGTGCCAGTTCGCCAAGTCCGTCACGGGCGTGCGCGCCGTCTGGCTGGACAACGCGCCCTCGCCCGGGGCCCGTATCTATTTCGCCAACCATCGCAGCCACGGCGATTTCCTGCTGATCTGGGCCTGCCTGCCGGGGGCGCTGCGCGCGCTGACCCGCCCGGTCGCCGGCGCCGACTACTGGCTGCGCGGCCGTCTGCGCCGCTACCTGATCCAGCGGGTGTTCCGCGGCGTGCTGATCGACCGCCGACCGGGGCCACACGACGATCCCCTGGCGACCATGCTGGCGCCGCTGGCCGCCGGCGAATCGCTGATCCTCTTCCCGGAAGGCACACGCAACCAGGGCGACGGCCTGCTGCCGTTCAAGAGCGGCATCCACCACCTGGCCCAGGCCAGGCCGGAGGTCGAGTTCGTCCCGGTGTGGATCGAGAACCTCGGCCGCGCCATGCCCAAGGGATCGCTGATTCCGGTGCCGCTGCTGTGTTCCCTGAGCTTCGGTCCGCCGCTCCGGCTGCAGGCCGGCGAGACCCGCCGCGCCTTCCTGTCGCGTTGCCGCGACGCCCTGCTGGCGCTGGCGCCGGCCAGTGAATGATGACCATGACCGACCTCGATCCGACCTCGACGCTGCGCCTGATCTTCGCTGGCGTCGCCGCCTTCCTCCTGCTCGCCAGCACCGTCGGCGGCGCCCTGGCCTGGCGCGGCCCGCTCGCCGGCAGTGCGCTGATCGCCAACCTGAACGCCCGCATCAACGCCTGGTGGGTGATGGTGGGCGTCCTCGCCATCGCCTTCTGGATCGGCCGCGGCGGCGTCATCCTGCTGTTCGCCTTCATCTCCTTCCAGGCGCTGCGCGAGTTCATCTCGGTCACCTACACGCGCAGTGGCGACCATGGCGCCCTGGTCTGGAGCTTCTTTTTCTTCCTGCCGCTGCAGTACGCGCTGATCGCCGTCGACTGGTACGGCCTGTTCTCGATCCTGATCCCGGTCTATGCCTTCCTGCTGCTGCCCATTTCGGCGACGCTCGGCGCGGATACCAAACGCTTCTTCGAACGCGCGGCCAAGGTGCAGTGGGGGCTGATGATCTGCGTCTATTGCGTGTCGCACGTGCCGGCGCTGCTGACGCTGGAGATTCCCGACTTCGCCGGACGCAACCTGCAACTGATCGCCTTCCTGGTCCTCACCGTGCAATCGAGCGACGTCTTCCAGTACATCTGGGGCAAGCTGCTCGGCCGCCATCCGCTGGCCCCCGGCATCTCGCCGTCGAAGACGGTCGAGGGGCTGCTCGGCGGCGTCCTCACCTCGACCGCGCTCGGCGCCGCGCTCTGGTGGATCACCCCGTTCGCGCCCTGGCAGGCGGCGTTGGTCGCGCTCTGCATCAACCTCTTCGGCTTCTTCGGCGGCCTCGTGCTGTCGGCGATCAAGCGCGACCGCGGCCTCAAGGACTGGGGTTCGATGATCGAAGGACACGGCGGCATGCTCGACCGCGTCGACTCGATCAGCTTCTCGGCGCCGGTCTTCTTCCACATCGTCCGCTACTGGTGGGTGCCCTGACGCCTTCAGTTAGAATCCAGCGCTTCGCCAACCCTCCCTCATCGCCAAGCATGCGTATCGCCGATCCCACTCAAGACACCCTGGTCAACGAAGTCAAGCTGATGCTCGACACCCTGCCGCTCGATGGCGCCCGCGTCCTCGAACTGGGCTGCGGCCGGGCCGAGAAGACGCGCACCCTAGCCGAAACCGGCAGAATCAGCGAAATCGTCGCCCTTGAGGTGGATACCATCCAGCACGAGAAGAATCTCGCCATCACCGACCTGCCCAAGGTCAGTTTCATCCATGGCGGCGCCGAGGCGATTCCGGCCGCCGACGGCAGCTTCGACATCGTGCTGATGCTGAAGTCGCTGCACCATGTACCGGTTAAGCTGATGGACCAGGCACTGGCCGAAGTCGCGCGCGTCCTCAAACCGGGCGGCCTGGCCTGGATCTCCGAACCGGTCTACGCCGGCGAAATGAACGAGGTGTTCCGCCTCTTCCACGACGAGAAGACGGTCCGCGAAGCCGCCTTCGCCGCGCTCTGCCGCGCCGTTGACCAAGGCCCGCTGGCGCTCGAACGCCAGTTGTTCTTCAATACCCGCAGCTATTTCGAGAGCTTCGAGCAGTTCGACCGCCGGATGATCCGCGTCACCCACACCGACCACGCGCTGTCGCCGGAGCTCTACGCCGCGGTCAAGGCCAGGTTCGAATCCTTCATGACCCCGGAAGGCGTCACCTTCCACCCGCCGCAACGCGTCGACCTGCTGGTCAAGCGCTGAGTCCGGACGCGCCAACGGAAAAAGCCCGTGCATCTTGCGATGTACGGGCTTTTGAATTCTGGGGCGACTGATGGGGCTCGAACCCACGACAACCGGAATCACAATCCGGGACTCTACCAACTGAGCTACAGCCGCCGCTGCAAGAAGGCGCGCATTGTAAGGCCTGTCGCCGCGGCTGTCTACAGGCTTTTTCAAATCTCCCGCAGCGGCGATTCGGCGCACGTGGCGCAATGCTTGGGCGGCTCGCCGTGATATGATTACCAGCTTTATTTTTTGGCGCCTCAAGCACAAGGAAAATTCATGGAAGCTACTACCGCACAAGCCAACGAACTCGAACGTCGCATCGACCTCTCCATCGCCATCGCCGATGTCGAGAAGGAAATGGAGCCGCGTCTGAAGCGCATGGGCCGCAACATGAAGGTGCCGGGCTTCCGTCCGGGCAAGGTGCCGTTCGCCATGGTCAAGCAGCAGTACGGCGACCAGGCTCGTCATGAAGTGCTGTCCGAGCAACTGGACCGCGCCTTCGGCACCGCCGTGACCGAGCAGAAGCTGCTGGTCGCCGGCTATCCGCGCCTCGAACCGAAGAGCACCGAAAGCACGACGCACATTGAATTCACCGCCGTCTTCGAGGTCTATCCCGAATTCGTCCCGGGCGACCTGTCGGCCGCTGAAATCGAACGTCCGCTGCTCGAAGTCGGCGCCGCCGAAATCGAAAAGACCCTCGACATCCTGCGCAAGCAGCGCGTCCGCTACGACAACGCCGAGCGCGGCGCCGAGAAGGAAGACCGCGTCGTCATCGACTTCATCGGCAAGAAGGACGGCGTCGCCTTCGCCGGCGGCTCGGCCACCGATTACCCCTTCGTCCTCGGCCAGGGCATGATGCTACCCGACTTCGAGAAGGCCGTTGAAGGCAGCAAGGCTGGCGAAACCAAGACTTTCGACCTGACCTTCCCCGAGGATTACCACGCCAAGGATCTGGCCGGCCAGACCGTGCAGTTCGAAATCACCGTCAAGCAGGTTCAGGCACCGCGCCTGCCGGAAGTCGATGCCGATTTCGCCAAGCAGATGGGCGTTGCCGACGGCGACGTCGAGAAGATGCGCGCCGAAGTCGAAGCCAACCTGAAGCGCGAAGTGAAGCGTCGCATCGAGACCCGCCTCAAGGACCAGGTCATGGACGCCCTGCTCAAGGCCAACCCGATCGCCATCCCGAACGCGCTGGTCGATATGGAAATCCAGCGCCTGATGCAGGCTGCCCGCCAGGACATGGAACAACGCGGCATGAAGGCCAAGGACATGCCGCTGCAAGCGGCGTGGTTCGCCGAGAACGCCAAGCGTCGTGTCACGCTTGGCCTGATCCTTGCTGAAGTGGTGAAGACGGAGAACCTCCAGGCCAAGCCGGAGCAGGTTCGCGCCATGGTCGAAGACATGGCCGCCAGCTACGAACAGCCGGAAGAAGTGATCCGTTGGTACTATGCTCAACCGCAGCGCCTGAGCGATGTCGAGGGCGTCGCCATCGAGAACAACGTCGTTGAATGGGTCCTTGGCAAGGCCAAGGTCACCGACAAGGCCGTCGCTTTCGATGAACTGATGAGCCAGCAATAGCAGTAAGCCGTTCTTCGTCAGAAAACCGACAGACGTATCAAATGCAACAGACAAGGGCCAACATGATTATCGACAACGCAAGCAACTGGGACCCGCAGGCTTTGGGCCTGGTCCCGATGGTGGTGGAGCAGAGCGGACGCGGCGAACGTGCGTACGACATCTATTCGCGCCTGTTGAAGGAGCGGGTGATTTTCCTTGTTGGCCCGGTCAACGACGCCAGCGCCAACCTGGTGGTCGCCCAGCTCCTGTTCCTGGAAGCCGAGAACCCGGACAAGGACATCTATTTCTACATCAATTCGCCTGGCGGCTCGGTGACCGCCGGCATGTCGATCTACGACACGATGCAATTCATCAAGCCGAATGTATCGACGCTGTGCATCGGTCAGGCGGCTTCGATGGGCGCCTTCCTGTTGTGCGCCGGCGCCAAGGGCAAGCGTTTCGCGCTGCCCAACTCGCGCGTGATGATCCATCAGCCGCTCGGCGGCTTCCAGGGCCAGGCCTCGGACATCGCGATCCACGCCCGGGAAATCCTGTCGATCAAGGACAAGTTGAACCGCATCATGGCCGAGCACACCGGCCAGCCGCTGGAACGGATCGAGAAGGATACCGACCGCGACAATTTCCTGTCCTCGGCCGAGGCCATGGAATATGGTTTGATTGACAAGGTGCTGACCCGCCGCGACGCGGTTTGATCAAGGAGAGAGGGATGTCGAAGGACGGCCAGGAAAAACTGCTCTATTGCTCCTTCTGCGGCAAGAGCCAGCATGAAGTCAAGAAACTGATCGCCGGTCCGTCGGTGTTCATCTGCGACGAATGCATCGCCCTGTGCAATGACATCGTCCGCGACGAACTGCCGGAGGAATCGGCCAAGGCCGGTCGCTCCGACCTGCCGACGCCGCGCGAGATCAGCGCCATCCTTGACCAGTACGTGATCGGCCAGGAAGTCGCCAAGCGTATCCTGGCGGTAGCGGTGTACAACCACTACAAGCGCCTGCGCCATACAGCGAAAAACACCGGCGACGTCGAACTGTCGAAGAGCAACATCCTGCTGATCGGCCCGACCGGCTCCGGCAAGACCCTGCTCGCCCAGACGCTGGCGCGCATGCTCAACGTTCCCTTCGTGATGGCCGACGCCACCACGCTGACCGAAGCCGGCTACGTCGGCGAGGACGTCGAGAACATCATCCAGAAGCTCCTGCAGAAGTGCGATTACGATGTCGAGAAGGCGCAGCAGGGCATTGTCTACATCGACGAAATCGACAAGATTTCGCGCAAGTCGGACAATCCGTCGATCACCCGCGACGTCTCGGGCGAAGGCGTGCAGCAGGCACTGCTCAAGCTGATCGAAGGCACCACCGCCTCGATCCCGCCGCAGGGCGGACGCAAGCATCCGAACCAGGACTTCGTCCAGGTCGACACCACCAACATCCTGTTCATCTGCGGCGGCGCTTTCGCCGGCCTGGAAAAGGTCATCCGCAACCGCTCCGAACGCGGTGGCATCGGCTTCGGCGCCGAGGTCAAGAGCAAGGACGACGGCAAGGAAGTCGGCAAGATCCTGCTCGACGTCGAACCGGAAGACCTGATCAAGTTCGGCCTGATCCCGGAACTGATTGGCCGCCTGCCGGTGGTGGCAACGCTGCAGGAGCTTGAAGAAAGCGCCCTCGTCCAGATTCTGACCGAACCGAAGAACGCCCTGGTCAAGCAGTACCAGAAGCTGTTCAACATGGAAGAAGTCGATCTGGAAATCCGCCCGGCCGCCCTCTCCGCCATTGCCAAGAAGGCGCTCGAGCGCAAGACCGGCGCCCGCGGTCTGCGCTCGATCATGGAACATGCCCTGCTCGACGTGATGTACGAACTCCCCGGCATGGAAAATGTCGAAAAGGTCGTCATCGACGAAAACATGATCACCGGCGACACGCCGCCGCTGCTGATCTACGCCGACCAGCCCAAGGTCTCCGGCTCGAACTGAGCCGGGGGTTCTTGAAATCCGGTTCCCCGCCCCCATCTAGGGGGCTCAACCCCATTTCAAAGGCACACTGATGTCGAACCCCAACACGCTCCCGGAAACCCTCGAACTGCCGCTGCTGCCGCTGCGCGACGTCGTGGTCTTTCCGCACATGGTGATCCCGCTGTTCGTAGGCCGCCCGAAGTCGATCAAGGCCCTCGAAATGGCCATGGAGTCCGGCAAGCAGATCATGCTGGTGGCCCAGAAGTCGGCCGCCAAGGATGAGCCGGAGGCCGAAGACCTCTACAGCATCGGCTGCCTGGCCAACATCCTGCAGATGCTCAAGCTGCCCGACGGCACCGTCAAGGTTCTGGTCGAAGGCACCCAGCGCGCCCGCATCGAAGCCATCGACGTCCAGTCCTCGGTGTTCATGGCCACCGCGCTGCCGCTCAAGCAGACTGGCACCGAAGACCACGAGATCGAGGCGATGCGCCGCGCCGTCGTCGCCCAGTTCGACCAGTTCGTCAAACTGAACAAGAAGATCCCGCCGGAAGTCCTGTCGTCGATCACCGGCATCGAGGATGCCGGCCGCCTGGCCGACACCATCGCCGCCCACCTGCCGCTGAAGATCGAGCAGAAGCAGGAAGTGCTGGAGATGGACAACGTCCGCGAACGCATCGACCGCCTGCTCTCGCAGCTCGAATCCGAAATCGACATCCTGCAGGTCGAGAAGCGCATCCGCGGCCGCGTCAAGCGGCAGATGGAAAAGAGCCAGCGCGAGTACTACCTGAACGAACAGGTCAAGGCGATCCAGAAGGAACTCGGCGAAGGCGAGGAAGGTGCCGACCTCGAGGAACTCGACAAAAAGATCGCCGCCGCCGGCATGAGCAAGGAAGCGCTGGCCAAGGCCCAGGGCGAACTGAAGAAGCTGCGCCTGATGTCGCCGATGTCGGCCGAAGCCACTGTCGTGCGCAATTTCATCGAGACGCTGATCGGCCTGCCGTGGCGCAAGAAGACGCGCATCAGCAAGGATTTGCGTGCTGCCGAGAAGATCCTCGACACCGACCACTTCGGCCTGGAGAAGGTCAAGGAACGCATCGTCGAATACCTCGCCGTGCAGCAGCGCGTGGACAAGGTCAAGGCACCGATCCTCTGCCTGGTCGGCCCCCCGGGCGTCGGCAAGACCTCGCTCGGCCAGTCGATCGCCAAGGCAACCAACCGCAAGTTCGTGCGCATGGCGCTCGGCGGCGTTCGCGACGAGGCCGAAATCCGTGGCCACCGCCGCACCTACATCGGCTCGATGCCGGGCAAGATCCTCTCCAGCCTGACCAAGGTCGGTGTCCGTAACCCGCTGTTCCTGCTCGACGAAGTCGACAAGCTCGGCCAGGATTTCCGCGGCGACCCGTCGTCCGCGCTGCTCGAAGTGCTCGACCCGGAACAGAACAACACCTTCCAGGACCATTACGTCGAAGTCGATTTCGACCTCTCCGACGTGATGTTCGTGGCCACCGCCAACACGCTGAACATCCCGGCGCCGCTGCTCGACCGCATGGAAGTGATCCGCCTCTCCGGCTACACCGAGGACGAGAAGGTCAACATCGCGATGCGCTATCTGCTGCCCAAGCAGATGAAGAACAACGGCGTCAAGAAAACGGAGTTGGTCGTCGCCGAAAGCGCGATCCGCGACATCGTCCGCTACTACACCCGGGAAGCCGGCGTGCGCGCGCTCGAACGCGAAATCTCCAAGATCTGCCGCAAGGTGGTCAAGACGCTGGTACTCAAGTCGCGCGACAGCAAGATCACGGTCAACGCCCGCAATCTCGACAAGTACCTTGGCGTCCACCGCTACACCTTCGGCATGGCCGAGAAGGAAAACCAGGTCGGCCAGGTTACCGGTCTGGCCTGGACCGAAGTCGGCGGCGAACTGCTGACCATCGAGTGCGCCAACATGCCGGGCAAGGGCAACATCATCCGCACCGGCTCGCTCGGCGACGTCATGAAGGAATCGGTCGAAGCTGCCCGCTCGGTCGTGCGCGCCCGCGCCCGCCGCCTTGGCATCAAGGACGAGATCTTCGAGAAGACCGACATCCACATCCACGTCCCCGAGGGCGCCACGCCCAAGGACGGCCCCTCGGCGGGCATCGCCATGACCACCGCGCTGGTCTCGTCCTACACTGGCATCCCGGTGCGCTGTGACGTGTGCATGACCGGCGAGATCACGCTACGTGGCGAAGTGCTGGCCATCGGCGGCCTCAAGGAGAAGCTGCTGGCAGCCGTGCGCGGCGGTCTGAAGACGGCGCTGATCCCGGAAGAGAACGCTAAGGACCTGACCGAAATGCCGGAAAATCTCAAGAACCGCATCGAGATCGTGCCGGTGAAATGGATCGACCAGGTGCTCGAGCGTGCCCTGGAAAGCCTGCCGCAGGCCTTGCCCGACACTGGAGAAGCAACGCCCGGGCTGGCCGCCGGCAACGAAGACCCGGTCAGCAAGACGGTCCTTACCCATTGATTTTAAAAGGCCGGCTGCCGACAGCAAAAAAAGGCCATCGGCAGCCCCCTCGAAACCCCGGTCGATCGGCTCAGAATCCGCTTGACACAAGGATTTCGGGGGGGATATAAATCGCCCCTCGCAGAATTTTCACCACTCCAAACTTCCACTAGGGGACCTACATGAACAAGACTGAACTGATCGATCAGATCGCCGCTGCCGCCGATATTTCCAAGGCTGCTGCAGGCCGTGCGCTGGACGCCGCCGTTGACGCCATCAAGGGCGCACTGAAGGAAGGCGACAGCGTCAACCTGATCGGTTTCGGCACCTTCTACGTCGGCGAGCGCGCCGCACGTACCGGTCGCAATCCGCGTACCGGCAAGAGCCTGGAAATCAAGGCTGCCAAGTCCCCGAAATTCCGCGCCGGCAAGGGCCTCAAGGACGCAGTTAACTGATATACTGCCGCTCCTTCTGCGCCAGGCGCAGACGGGTGCTTAGCTCAGTTGGTAGAGCGTCGCCCTTACAAGGCGAATGTCGGCGGTTCGACCCCGTCAGCACCCACCAATTCGAAACCCCGCTCCGGCGGGGTTTTTTCATTTGCGACAAACTCCGCCATTTCTGCGAAAACCCCTTGCAATCTGGCTCCACGCCCGTATAATGCGCGGCTCTGACAGCGCGCCCGTAGCTCAGTTGGATAGAGTACTTGGCTACGAACCAAGGGGTCGGGCGTTCGAATCGCTCCGGGCGCGCCATTCAGAAAACATGGATTTCCTTCCGGGGAAAATCCAGCTTCGTAAGACAGCGCGCCCGTAGCTCAGTTGGATAGAGTACTTGGCTACGAACCAAGGGGTCGGGCGTTCGAATCGCTCCGGGCGCGCCAAAACGAAGCAAGCACCGCCACTGCGGTGCTTTTTTTTCGCCTCATTCCGGCGGATTGCCGGTTTCCGCGCCGCGGAACATCGCCGGCGTCAGGTCATACTTCTGCAACAGGCGGTAGAACTCGGTGCGGTTGCGATCGGCGATGCGCGCCGCGTCGGCGACACTGCCATCGGTCAGCTTGAGCAGCCGGACCAGGTAATCCCGTTCGAAACGCCGCTTGGCCTCGGCGTAGCTCAAGGCTTCCATCACCGGCACCCGCAGCGAGCGCTGGACCAGAGAGGCCGGGATCAGAGGCGTCGAACACAGCGCGCAGCACTGCTCGACGACGTTCAGCAATTGTCGGACGTTTCCCGGCCAGCCGGCGGTCGCCAGCGCCTCCAGCGCATCCGGTGCGAAGCCGCTGATCGGCTTGCCGTATTTCTCGGCCAGCTTGCGCAGGAAGTGCGCCGCCAGCAGCGGAATGTCCTCGCGTCGCTCCTCGAGCCGCGGCAGCGTCAGCGAGACGACATCGAGCCGATAGTAGAGATCCTCGCGGAACTGCCCCTGCGCCATCGCCGTCTCCAGGTTACGATGGGTCGCCGAAAGAAGGCGGATGTCGACCGGCTCGGCGCTGGTGCTACCCACCTGGCGCACCACCCGCTCCTGCAGGACGCGCAGCAGCTTGACCTGCAGCGCCAGCGGCATGTCGCCGATTTCGTCGAGGAACAGGGTGCCGCCGTTGGCGGCCTGGACCAGGCCACTGCGGGCACTGGCGGCACCGGTGAAGGCGCCCCGGACATGGCCGAAGAGCTCCGATTCGAGCAAGGGCTCGGGAATCGCCCCGCAATTGATGGCGATGAATGGCCCCTGGGCGCGCGCGCTGGCGCGGTGGATGGCGCGCGCCAGGACTTCCTTGCCGGTCCCGCTTTCGCCACGGATCAGGACGCTGGCGTCGGAAGCGGCAACCATCCGCGCATCGGCCAGCAACTCGGCCATGCAGGTGCTGCGATAAACGATGTCTTCCAGCCAGCGGCCGTCGTCCGTCGGCAGCGGCTGCGCCTCGGGGGCAGCGGAAACCAGCAGCGCCTGATCGATCTTGGCGAGCAGCGTCTGGCTATCGAAAGGCTTGGTCAGGTAACCGAAAACGCCGCGCGAGGTTGCCTCGACCGCATCGGGAATGGTGCCATGCGCAGTCAGCAGGATCACCGGCAGGCTCGGCCGCGTCGTCCGCAACTCCTCGAACAGCGACAAGCCGTCGCGCCCGGGCAAGCGGATATCGCTGACCACCAGCCGCGGCGGATCAACGGCAATGCTGGCCAGCCCCTCCTCCGCCGAAGTTGCCGGGGTGACCCGGAAGCCACGCGCGTGCAGGCGCATCGTCAGCAGACGGCGGATGTCCTCGTCGTCATCGATGATCAGGACATGCGCGCCAACGGCGCCGGCGCGGCTCACCGCGCCCCTCCCGCAGCGGGCAGCGCCGGTCGCTGCGGCAGGCTGCGCTCAATCTCGGCGAGCCGATCGATCTTTTCCTGCAGTTCCTGAACCTTTTTCTGACTCTCCTTCAATTGCTGGGCCTGCCGGTCCACCGCTCCCTCCAGACGCTGCCGTTCGTTCAACTGGTCGGCCAGCAACCGGGCCAGCGGCTGCAGGGCCTGCGCCCCCGGCCGGGACGATTTCAGGATGGACTCCAGCAAGGCAATCGCCCGTGCCAACTCGACATTTCCCTGGCGGGGCTGCAGCAGCAGGAAAGCCAGCCGCATCTGCGCCTCCGGATCGGAGCCACGCGTCGCCAGCTCGCTCCGTTCGCGGACCAGTTCGTTGCCACTCATGCCCGCCAGTGTCTGGCGATACTCGAGTGCCTCATCCAGCGCCGATGCACGCTCGCCGGGCGAGGGAAAAACCGTCGTCGTCGGCGCACTGCTACATCCGGCCAACAACGCGACAACAAGTATCAGGTACGAAAATCTATTTTTCATCCGGCAAATCCAATTGGAAGACGGCACCGATATCGCTGCCGACAAGTTTGATCCGAGCCCGCATGGCTTGGGCAAGTTCCCTGACGATGGAGAGTCCGACCCCGCTCCCTCCTCTGGCCACCGGCGCCGGCCGACGCCCCTGGACGAAGGGCTCGAAGATGCGCTGGACATCCTCGGCGGCCACCCCAGGTCCCTGATCGCGGCAGACGATGCGCCAGCCGCCCTTGAGCCGCTCCGCCGTCAAGCGGACGACACCGCCCTGCGGACTGAAATCGATAGCGTTGGCCAGCAGGTTGTCGAGGATCACCGCCAGCTTGCCCGGATCGAGACGCGCCCGCCCTTCCCCGGCCTCGACCTGAACCCCCACCTGGCGCGCCTGCCCGCGTAATTCGTGGCGCTGCGCCGCCTCGTTCAGCACCTGGCGCATTTCGACCTGAAGCAGATTCAGGCGACGCGCATCGAACACCGCCGCGTTAAGTCGCAACAGACTCTCGATCTGGCACTGCAGGCTATCCACCTTGTGCCCGAGAATGCGGGTCACCTCGCGCTGGCCCTCGCTCAAGGGGCCGGGCACTTCCTCGGCGAGCAGCGCGATACCCTCCTTCAGCGCGGTCAATGGCGTTTTCAGTTCATGCGAAACGTGACGCAGCGTCCGTTCCCGATCCGCCTCCAGTCCCGCCAGATGAGTGCGCAAGCCATCCAGGCGCTGCCCGAGTCGACGCAGGTCGGCCGGACCGCAAACCTCGAAGGGAGCGTCGAAGCGTCCTTCGCCCAAGCGCCCGATCGCCTTTTCCAGTTGCTGCACAGCCCGCACCAGCCACCACCCCATGGCCATGGCGACCAGCACCGCCCCCAGCAGGGCAAGCGCCAGACGGCTGCCGAGTTCGACCCGACGCTGCTCGAGCTGATCCAGCAAGCGCTCGTTGCCACCATCGATCCAGCGCTTTGCCAGCGCTTGTATTTCGTCGTTGAGCACCGCCAGCCGATCAAGCTGATCGGCAAGACTACCCCGCGGCGGCGTCTGCTCGATACCGTCGCGCAGCAGCCCGGCCTGTTCCCGCCAACGACTGGACAAACCGAGCAATCCATCCACGGGCGTTGCCTCGATACGCTCGAGTTGCTCCAGCGCCCCCGCGAGATGGGCGTCGAAACGCTCGCGCAGCAAGGCATCGCCGAGCACCAGGTATTGCCGGGCACTGCGTTCGATATCGACGCTTCGCTCGCCGAGAGCTTGCACGGCGGTGCTCAACTGCAGAGCCTGGGCATTACGTTCGCGGCTTTGCGCAACCATCCCTTCGAGCAACAACCAGCCGTGAATTCCGACCCCACCCAGCAGCAAGACCACGATCACGAACCCGGCGAACAAGCCCTGCCTGAAGGAGAGCCATCTCATCTAAAAAACCCCATGGAATCATTAACATAAGCAAATGTCGGAAACAAGCGACATTCTATCCCCTTGTCCTGAATGACTTCTGGAAGAGTCGCAAAAAATCTGTCGCCATATACCGACAAATGATCGGCAAGATTGCCGACACCCTCTCGTAACATGATGAATCCAATGAAGTTACAAAGCTGGCACAGTTATCGCAACGGGATAGCCGCAACCCCGAAACCAGCGTCCAGGAGAATACATGTTCATCAAGTCCAGCTCAGCGTCAGGCATTCAAAACGACAGCATCAACCGAAGGGATGTCAAGAGCGGCATCACCAGCACCCCGACCCCAGCAGCACTCAGCACGAACCGCCCGGAAGCTCTCAAGCCGGAAATCACGACATCCTCCGCAACAGCCAACACTGCCGCGAGCAATCCCGTGAGTGCGCCGCAGCAAGATCAATCCATCGAAAAAGAAAAGGGAGCCCGCCTCATTGTCGGCCCGGACGTCAAGCTCAAAGGGGCGGAAATTCTGGACTGCGACATGCTGGTCGTTGAGGGACGGGTGGAGGCGACAATGGACAGCCGGGTCATCCGCATCGCCGACAAGGGTGCTTTCTCCGGCAAGGTCAGTATCGACGTGGCCGAAATTCACGGCAGTTTCGATGGCGAACTGACCGCCCGTTCTCAACTGATCATCCACGCCACCGGCCGGGTCAGCGGAAAAATCCGCTACGGCAAACTGGTGATCGCCGAAGGTGGCGAATTGTGTGGTGACATCAACGCCTTGTCGGCAGAAAGGAGCAGCCCACCGATATTGAACGCACTCTCAGCCTGAACACAAAACTGGTCATTTAAGGGGAAGCCTCGTAAACTGCGGGACTTCCCCCTTTTTTTTACAGGCAGATTCATGGCTCAGTATGTGATGAGTATGCTCCGCGTGAGCAAGATTGTTCCGCCCAAGCGGCAGATCATCAAGGATATTTCCCTTTCCTTCTTCCCCGGCGCCAAGATTGGCCTGCTCGGTCTCAACGGTGCCGGCAAGTCCACCGTGCTGAAGATCATGGCCGGCGTCGACAAGGAATACGACGGCGAGGTCCAGCATCTGGCCGGTGTCTCGATCGGCTACCTGCCGCAGGAACCGCAACTCGACCCCGACAAGACCGTGCGCGAAGAAGTCGAATCGGCGCTCGGCGAAGTCATGCAGGCGCAGGCCAAGCTAGACGAGGTCTACGCCGCCTACGCGGACCCGGAAGCCGATTTCGACAAACTTGCCGAAGAACAGGCCCGCCTCGAGGCGATCATCGCCACTGCCGGCTCCGACACCGAACACCAGATGGAAATCGCCGCCGACGCGCTGCGCCTGCCGCCCTGGGACGCCAAGATCGGCGTCCTGTCCGGCGGCGAGAAGCGCCGCGTGGCGCTGGCCAAGCTGCTGTTGTCGAAACCCGACATGCTGCTGCTCGACGAGCCGACCAACCACCTCGACGCCGAATCGGTCGAATGGCTGGAACAGTTCCTGGTGCGCTTCCCCGGTACCGTCGTCGCCGTCACCCACGACCGCTACTTCCTCGACAACGCCGCCGAGTGGATTCTCGAACTCGACCGCGGCCACGGCATTCCGTGGAAGGGTAACTACTCGTCCTGGCTGGAGCAGAAGGAAGCCCGCCTGGAGACGGAAAACAAGCAGGTCGACGCCCACATGAAGGCGATGAAGCAGGAACTGGAATGGGTGCGCAGCAATCCGAAGGCGCGCCAGGCCAAGTCCAAGGCCCGCCTGGCCCGCTTCGAGGAAATGTCCTCGCACGAATACCAGAAGCGCAACGAGACCCAGGAAATCTTCATTCCGGTCGGCGAGCGCCTGGGCGACCAGGTCATCGAATTCAACAACGTCAGCAAGTGCTTCGGCGACAAGCTCTTGATGGACAACGTCAGCTTCGCCATCCCGCCCGGCGC
Organism: Azonexus sp. MM2026_4; assembly: GCF_055901855.1. Classification (NCBI taxonomy): domain Bacteria; kingdom Pseudomonadati; phylum Pseudomonadota; class Betaproteobacteria; order Rhodocyclales; family Azonexaceae; genus Azonexus; species Azonexus sp. MM2026_4. Next base: position 1,044,715 of record NZ_CM148380.1, read on the forward strand.
CATCGTCGGCATCATCGGCCCGAACGGCGCCGGCAAATCGACGCTATTCAAGATGATCACCGGCCAGCAACAGCCGGATTCGGGCGAAGTGAAGATCGGCCAGACGGTCAAGCTTGCCTATGTCGACCAGTCGCGCGACTGCCTCGACGGCAGCAAGACGGTGTTCGACGAACTGGCCCAGGGCAGCGACATCCTGCAGATCGGCAAGTTCGAGATGCCCAGCCGCGCCTACATCGGCCGCTTCAATTTCAAGGGCGGCGATCAGGGCAAGCTGGTCGGCAACCTCTCCGGCGGCGAACGCGGCCGCCTGCACCTGGCCAAGACGCTGATGTCCGGCGGCAATGTCCTGCTCCTGGATGAACCGTCGAACGACCTCGACGTCGAGACCCTGCGCGCGCTGGAAGATGCGCTGCTCGAGTTCCCCGGCTGCGCCATGGTGATCTCCCACGACCGCTGGTTCCTCGACCGTATCTGCACGCACATCCTGGCCGCCGAAGGCGAATCGCAGTGGACCTTCTTCCCGGGCAACTACCAGGAATACGAAGAAGACAAGCGCCGCCGCCTGGGCGAAGAAGGCGCCAAGCCGAAGCGCATTCGCTACAAGCCGATCAGTCGCTGAGCGGAGCGGCCGGCATCGGCCGTTGCAAAACAAGACGGGCGCCCTGGTGGCGCCCGTCTGTTGTCATGTCGCGGTTACTGCTGAAAATCAGTGCTTGAGGCTGGCGGAAAAAACCGCCTTGCTCTTTTCGGAAAACTGGAATTCGACGAAGGCTCGTTCGATTTCGGCCTGGTTGCTGCCGTCGGAGTGGTCCTCGAAACAGATGCCGATGCTCTTGCCGTTGGCTGCCAGCGTCTGGAAAGCGTAACGCCAGCGCTGTGCCTCGGCCAGTCGCTCGCGCAACTCGGCTTCGTTGGAAATCGAGATACCTGCCTTTTTCAGGGAATCCAGAAATTGCTCGAAGGATTCATTGCTCAGACTGCCCATTCATTTCTCCGTGAGATACGGTGCAGTTGCACCATGCTTCCATTAACGAGGCGATCGTGTTCCGGTTAACACGCAAGTCGGCAAAGTTTGAATGCGATAATTGCCTCCATGAAAAAACAGAACATCAGCGCCGCCATCCCGGACATTCGCCCCGGGCAGTCGATCGAACTGCTCAAGGAACTGCATATCCTGACCCGCGACGGCAAGCTCAACCAGGACAGCCGCCGCAAGCTCAAGCAGGTCTACCATCTCGCCCAGTTCATCGAGCCCCTGCTCGATGGCATGGAATCCCTGGTCGATCATGGCGCCGGCAAGTCCTACCTTGGCTTCATCCTTTACGATCTCTATATCAAGAGCCGTGCCAGCGGCGAGGTCATCGGCATTGAAAGCCGCCCGGAACTCGTCGAGAAATCCCGCGAACTGGCGCAGCGGCTGGGCTTTCCACGGATGCGCTTCATCGCCAGCACGGTTGAGGAAGCCCAGGCTTCGACCGACCTGCCGCCCTCCGTCGACGTCGTTACCGCCCTCCACGCCTGCAATACGGCGACCGATGACGCGATTCGTTTCGCTTTGTCACGACAAGCCCGCCACATTGTCCTGGTGCCCTGTTGCCAGGCCGAGGTCGCCGCGACAATGCGCGCACGCAAGGCCGAATCGCTGGCGCGGACGCCGCTCGCCGAACTGTGGCGGCACCCGATCCATACCCGCGAACTGGGTAGCCACCTGACCAACGTACTGCGCTGCCTGTTGCTGGAGTCGCACGGCTACGACGTCACCGTCACCGAACTAGTCGGCTGGGAGCACTCGATGAAGAACGAACTGATCATCGCCAGCCAGCGCGGCAAGCCGCGCAAGAACGCCCGCGAGCGGGCCGAAGCGATCCTGCGCGAATTCAACATCGAGGAACTCGCCCCCCGTTTCACCTATTGACCATGAATATCACCGCTGAGGCGAGGAGGAACCCAGAAAAAGCCATGCTGTCTTCCTCTCCTGCAAATCTCCACGCCCTGCGGCAAACAAGAACATGTCCCGTCCCCAGCACCCCCTAGAACTCCTGGCCCCGGCCAAGAACGCCGACTTCGGCATCGAAGCCATCAAGCACGGCGCCGACGCCGTCTACATCGGCGGCCCGGCCTTCGGCGCCCGCTACGGCGCCGGCAACGATGTCGGCGAAATCCGACGCCTGTGCGATTTCGCCCACCGTTTCCGGGCCAAGGTCTTCGTCACGCTCAACACCATCCTGCACGACAGCGAACTCGAAGCCAGCCGCCAACTCGCCTGGCAGTTGTACGACGCCGGCGCCGATGCGCTGATCATCCAGGACCTGGGCCTGCTCGAACTCGATCTGCCGCCGATTCAACTACATGCGAGCACCCAGACCGACATCCGCAACCCGGCCAAGGCCAGGTTCCTGGAAGATGCCGGCTTCTCGCAGATCGTCCTGGCGCGCGAGATGAGCATCGCCGAAATCGGCCAGGTCGCCGCCGCGACGACGCTGTCGCTCGAGTACTTCGTGCATGGCGCGCTCTGTGTCGCTTATTCCGGACAGTGCTACATCAGCCATGCCCACACCGGGCGCAGCGCCAACCGCGGCGAGTGTTCGCAGGCCTGCCGGCTGCCCTACACGCTGGTCGACGACAAGGGCAAGACGATCACCGAGAACCAGCACCTGCTGTCGATGAAGGACAACAACCAGTCGGACAACCTGCGCGCGCTGATCGATGCCGGCGTCTCCTCGTTCAAGATCGAGGGCCGGTTGAAGGACCTGTCCTACGTCAAGAACATCACCGCCCACTACCGCACGCTGCTCGACGAGATCATCGCGTCCGACCCGCGTTACGTGCGTGCTTCCAGTGGCCGCTCGACCTTCACCTTCACGCCGCAGCCGGAAAAGACCTTCAACCGCGGCTACACCGACTATTTCGCCAACGACCGCCAGGACGACATCGGCGCCTTCGATTCGCCGGCCTTCGTCGGCGAGCCGATCGGCGAAGTCAGTGAAATCGGCGACGGCTGGCTCACGGTCAACACCGCCGAAACCTTCCACAACGGTGACGGCGTCTGCTTCCACGACGCCCACGGCGACGTCCAGGGGATGCGCATCAACCGGGTCGAGGGCAAGAAACTCTTCCCGATGGAAATCCCGGCCGAGCTGAGCGAAGGCACCACGCTGTTCCGCAACCGCGACCAGGAGTTCGAGCGCGCGCTGGAAAAGGACTCGGCCGACCGGCGCGTGAGCGTCAAGGCGGTTTTCGCCGAGCAGGCCGACGCTTTCGTACTCACCTTGACCGACGAGGATCAGGTCAGCGTGGCCGTCGCCCTGCCCCGCGATGAGCGGATCGGCCGCGAACTGGCACAGAATCCGGAGGCCGCGCTGGGCAAGCTGAAGGAAAATCTCGGCAAGTTCGGCAACACCATGTTCGTTGCCGAAGCCATCGACCTGCAACTGACCCGGCCCTGGTTCCTGCCGGTCGGCGCGATCAATGCGCTGCGCCGCGAGGCCGCCGAAAAACTCGAAGCCGCCCGTCTCGCCACCCACCCACGGCCGCCGCGCGCGGCGCCGGCTGCCGATCCGGTGCCCTACCCGCAGGAAGAACTGACCTACCTCGGCAACGTCTTCAACGCCAAGGCCCGCGCCTTCTACGAAAAACACGGCGTACGGCTGATCGAAGAGGCCTACGAGGCCGGCCATGAAAAAGGCATGGTCTCGCTGATGATCACCCGCCACTGCCTGCGCTATAGTTTCAACCTCTGCCCTAAAGAGGTGAAACACTTGAAGCCGGACCCGATGACGCTGATCAACGGCAACGAAAAGCTGATCCTCAAGTTCGACTGCAAGGCCTGCGAAATGCACGTTGTCGGCAAGATGAAGAAAGGCGTCACTCTCAACCTCGGAACGGTCCGGCCGACCGCCGCCTGTGGATGAAACCGACGCCCTGCCCCTCCTGCCGGCAGCCGATGGAAAAGCGGCGCTTCGAACGCAACCTGCATGGAGAGGTCGTCCTCGACCTCTGCTTCCAGTGTCACGGCGTCTGGTTCGACGAATTCGAGAGCGTGCAGATCACGCCGGGCGGCGTCATCGAACTATTCCGCCTGATCCACGAGTACCGGGAAGCACCGCGCCAGCCACTGAGCGACGTACTGCAGTGCCCGCGTTGCAACGATCGCCTGCTGCATGGCCTCGACGTCTCCAAGCACGGTGGACAGTTCAATTACCACCGCTGCTTGCAGAAACACGGGCGCTTCACCACCTTCGCCCAGTTGATGGTCGAAAAGGGTTTCGTCCGCCAGTTGTCATCCGCCGAAATCGACGAACTGGCGAGCAAGGTCAGCATCGTCCGCTGTACCGGTTGCGGTGCGCCGATCGACATTCGCCAGGACCACGCCTGCCGCCACTGCCGGGCGCCGATCGCCATTCTCGATCCGGCCGCCGTCGAAAAGACTCTGGACCGGCTCGACCAGGCTGAGGTTCAGCGCAGCCGGCGCGATGTCGAAATGCTCGGCGACGCCATCGTCATGCGCGAACGGGAAAAATCGCGTTTCGAACGCGAACAGCGCGAACGCTTCAACAACCTCGACATCGGCGACCTGGTCGTCGCCGGCGTCGATCTGTTGTGGCGCGTCCTGCGCCGCTAAAAAAAGCGGGCCTGCCGGCCCGCCGCTGACGAAGCGCCCGACGTTACTGGACGCGGATCTCGACGCGCCGACCTTCCTCGGCGTTGCCGCTGCCCAGCGTCGATTCCGGGCGCCGCATCTTGACCTTGTCGCTGGCCACGCCGCCAGCCACCAGGGCATCGCGTACCGCCAGCGCGCGCTGTTTTGCCAGTTCGGCATTCTGCGCCGGGTCGCCTGAAGCGTCATGGAAACCGGAAAGCAGGACGATGCCTTCACTCTTGGCGGCCAGCGCGTTGACCGTCCGTGCGACGACCATCAGGTCGCCGTCGCCGAGCGCCGCCGAACCAACCGCAAAATAGACTTTGGCCAGCGCCTCGCCGACCGGCGCAATGTCGCCTTCGGCAACAAGCGCAACGGCGGGCAGCGACTGGTTCGCCTTCCATACGCCGAGACCGGCAACCAGCGCGATCACACCAAAGATGACGCCGGCGAGAACACCGAAGACCACACCCTGAGTTTCGTTTTCGTCTTGACTGGACATACTGGGTAACCTCATTTCAGGAAGAAGGAAAAATTACCGCGGCATTCTACCCAGCATTCGGACTCAACAGTGTATCGGGGTGCAATTGCAGCGAACGCTCTCCGGCCGCCAGCCACACCGTGCCTTCCTGGACCGTGCAGGAGAGCTGCATCGAACGCGACGCCAGCGCCCCCAGGGCCTGGGTTTCTTCGGCCGACAGGCGCAGTACCGTCAGATTGTCGAAACGCGCGAGTTGCGGCGCAATCTGCTGCCACCAGACATCGACCGAACGGGCGCCGTAGGTCAGCACCACCGCCCGGCGGGCGCGGTGACAGCCCTTGCGGATGCGCGTCTCGTCGGGTTGGCCGACCTCGATCCAGGTCTGCAGCACGCCGGAAGGATCGACCTCCTGCAGCGCGCATTCGTCATCGCTCGACAGCCCCTTGCCGAAAGCCAGATCGGGGCCGGCATGCAGCGCGAAGGCGAGGATGCGGACCATCATCCGCTCGTCGTTTTCCGAAGGATGACGGGCGACGGTCAGCGCGTAATCAGCGAAGTGGCCGCGGTCGAGATCGGCCACCTGCAGCTCGGCCTTGAAGACGGTGGATTTGAGCGCCATTGCAGCCCCTGGGAAAAGTGCGCGATTATCCCATGGCGGCAGGCCCGCCAACCACCCGGAGGAGACCATGGAACACGCCCCCGTCGGCAGACAGTCAGCGACAGCGGCTCGGCGATGAGCGGAACGTTGCTGCAGCCCGTCGCCCGCAAGCGCTGCGCCAGTTGCCAGTGCTGGAGCGGCCCGCGCGCCGTCGGCACGACACCGGGCAGCGTCGCCATCGTCGCCGAAACCGACGTCGGACTGTGCGACGGCGGCGGCTGGCACGCCAGCGAGCGGCGCGCCCGCTCGGCCTGCGGCCACTGGCGGATCTGGCCGGTGCTGCTCGATGGCGAAACGCCGCCCGCCTGATCAGAAAAAAATGCGGGTCAGGTAGTGGCTGCGCGCTTCGATGCGTCCGAACAGGTAACCGAGGTCGTCGTTCCAGTTCAGGCCGATCAGCTCGCAGGCGCTCTCGGCCAGGTTGGTGACCCGCGAGTTCTGGTGCGTGGCCAGGTCGAGGGCATTGACCACGACTTCCGCAACATGGGTCACCGCGACCAGCTTGTCGGCCGGCGGCTGGACGTCGTGGTGATGCTCGATCGCCGCCACCACCGACGCCGGCAGCCGCCAGGCGGTCGCCAGCAGGCGGCCGATGGTGCAATGATCGATGCCGAACACCCGGCGCTCGGCGTCGATGATGTCAAGCCCTTCGTCCTGCTCCAGACTCATGCGCACCAGCTGGAACTCCAGCGGATGGCAACGCGCCATCCAGAGCTGGCCGATGTCGTGCAGCAAGCCGCAGACCAGCGAAAAATCCTGCGACAGGTGGCCGATCCGGGCCAGTTCCTGGGCGGCCACGCCGACTGCCACGCTGTGTTCCCAGAAGTGGCTGCCCATGCGGCTTTCCCGGGAAAACTCGGCGAGCGCCACGGCGAGCACGATTTCCCTGACCTTGGCGAGGCCGATCAGCGAGACCGCGACCTGCATGTCGCGCAGGTCACGCTGGTTGCGCCCGCCCATCGCCGCCGCATTGGCAATCGACAGCACGCGCGCGGTGATCACCGGATCGCGCCCGACCAGCTGGATCAGCGCACCGATCGTCGCGTTGTCGTCGTCCAGCGTCTGCAACAGGTCGTTGACCACCGTCGGAAAGGCCGGCAACAGCGCCGACCGGCGGACGATATCGCTTTCACTCAGGTGCAGCGGCATCACAGGCTCCGGTAGGCCAGCACCGCGGCATACAGCGCGGCGAGCGCCGGCTGCGAGCGGTCGGCATGGGCGAAGATGCGGTCCAGACGGGCCTTTTCCCTCACCAGATCGGCGTCGCGCTCGGCATCGCTGCGTGGATCGTCTTCGCGGATGCAGACGAATTCACCGTGGCGCATGGCGATCTGGTGCAGGTTGCCTTCGGTCAGCGGATTGCCGGCCGGCAGCGTGAAGTTGGTCACGCCGTGATCGGCGATGGCCAGCGGGGCGCCCAGCACCATGCCTTCGACCGCCTCGGAAATCGGGATGTAGTGCAGACGTTGCCGCATTGCTTTCTCCAATATTTATTATTTGAATCGAATCTGTCACTTTTTGCCGCACAGGTCAAGGCATGCTTGCCGCAAGCACGCTCACCGGCATCGGCCGGGCAATAACCCCATTCATCCCGTTGTTGTTTTTCGCCGGAAAATCGGCGATAGTCGCCGCTCAGCCACTTTCCGCATCCCGCAACGTCGATGACCGCCACCCCGACCCGCTTCCCGTTTGCTGCCCGCGCAGTATCGCCGGTCGTCGTACGCGTCATCGTCGTAGGTGTCGTCACGCACGCGCCGTCGCGGATCGGGTAAGCAGCAGACAGTTTCCCTCAAACCCCGCCGGCGCAACCGGCGGGGTTTTTCGTTGAGCCTCCCGGAATCGCCAGAAACCGAAAGGAGTTCTCAATGACCGAAACCCTCACCGGCGCGCAGCTCACCGTGCGTCTTCTCGAACGCCAGGGCGTGCGCCTGCTGACCGGCTACCCGGGCGGCGCCATCCTGCCGATCTACGACGCCCTCGGCGAGTTGACCACGATCCGCCACGTCCTGCCCCGCCACGAACAGGGCGCCGGCTTCATTGCCCAGGGCATGGCCCGGGTTTCCGGCGAAGTCGCCGTCTGCCTCGCCTCTTCCGGGCCGAGCGCGACCAACCTGCTGACGGCGATCGCCGACGCCAAGCTCGATTCGATCCCGCTGGTGGCGATCACCGGCCAGGTGCCGCGGGCGATGATCGGCACCGACGCCTTCCAGGAAGTCGACGTCTACGGCTTGTCGCTGCCGATCACCAAGCACAACTTCCTGGTTTCCTCGACCGAGGAACTGCTCGAGGTGATTCCCCGCGCCTTCGCCATCGCCGCTTCCGGACGCCCCGGGCCGGTGCTGATCGACATTCCCAAGGACGTGCAGAGCCGCGCCATCGAAATCGCCGACTGGCCGGAACCCGGCTGCCGCCGCCCGGTGGCGCCGGCCGACGGCATGGCGCTGACCGAAGCGGCCGCGCTGATCGGCGCGGCACGGCGCCCCATTCTCTACCTCGGCGGCGGTGTCATCCACGCCGGTGCCTCGCGGCTGGCGCTCGACCTGGCCGAAAAAGCCAATCTGCCGACCGTGATGACGCTGATGGCGCTCGGCGCGATGCCGGTCGATCACCGGCTGTCGCTCGGCATGCTGGGCATGCACGGCGCCCCCTGCGCCAACCTGGCGCTCGAGGAATGCGACCTGCTGATTGCCGTCGGCGCCCGCTTCGACGACCGCGCCACCGGCAAGGTCGCCGCCTTCTGCCCGCAGGCGAAGATCGTCCACATCGACATCGACGCCGCCGAACTGGACAAGATCAAGGCCGCCCACGTCGGTATCGTCGCCGACCTCGGCGAAGCGCTCGCCCGCCTGCTGCCGCTGGTCCCGGAGAATGCCCGGAGCGCCTGGAACGAGCGCGTCGACGCGCTGAAAACCGCGCACCCGCAGCCCTTGCCCGGGCTGGCCGACCCGCGCTCGCACTTCGGGCTGATCCGTTGCGTCGCCGCCTGTGTGGACGATGAGGCGATCGTCGTCACCGACGTCGGCCAGCACCAGATGTGGGTGGCGCAGGCCTACCCGCTGCGCCGCCCCCGGCAGTGGCTGACTTCCGGCGGGCTGGGAACGATGGGCTTCGGCGTGCCGACGGCGATCGGCGCCGCGCTCGCCGCCCCCGAGCGGACAGTGGTCTGCTTCACCGGCGACGGCTCGATCCTGATGAACATCCAGGAACTGGTCACCGCCGCCGAGGTGCAGGCCAACCTCAAGATCGTGCTCCTGGACAACGCCGCGCTCGGCCTGGTGCACCAGCAGCAGACGCTGTTCTACGGCCAGGGTCCGGTCGCCTCGACTTTCCAGGTACAGCCAGACTTCACCGCCGCCGCCCGCGCCTTCGGCATCGCCGCCGTCGATCTCGACGCCGCCGCCAACCCGCTGGCGGCGCTCGCCGAGGCCTTCGCCCGCCCCGGCCCGTGCCTGATCCACGCCCGCATCGACGCGCAACAGAAGGTTTATCCCATGGTGCCGCCCGGCGCCGCCAACCGTGACATGATCGGAGCCCAAGCATGAACGCCCTGAGCCGCAACGAATCCCGCGCCCTGGCGCGCGCCGTGCTGCAGATCGACGTCGCCAACCACCCCGGGGTGATGTCGCACGTCGTCGGCCTTTTCTCGCGCCGCGCCTACAACGTCGAAGGCATCCTCTGCCTGCCGGTCGGCGACGGCCGGCAGAGCCGGATCTGGCTGCTGGTCAATGAAGACCAGCGGCTACCGCAGATGATCCGGCAACTGGAAAAGCTCGAAGATGTCGCCAGTGTCCGGCGCCACCACGCCGAGCACGCGGTCTTCGCCGAACTGGAGGAGTTTTTCCGGCCATGAAAAAACCCGGCCGCGGCCGGGTTGTCGTTGCTGAGTTCGGGATCAGTGAGAAAGGCAGAGCAGATCCGGACTGTCGGCGGCGCCGTCGGCCATCCGCTGCAGGCTGTCGAGGACCTGCATGCTCGCCCTTTCCATCGCCTGGACATGGCGCAGCATGCCCGGGAAGTCGCCGGCCAGCCGTGCCTTCAGCGCTTCGATGCCGTAACGGTGAACGTCGATGTGCGGCGCCTCGATCTCGCGGTAGCCGCCCAGACGGCTGAAGCAGTCGCGCCCCTCGCCTTCGTAGTACCACTTGCCGAGCCGGCAGGTGGTATGCGAGGCGACGTTCGCCGGATCGACCTGTTCGATGCCGAACAAGCCGAGGTAGATGCGGAACTTGAACACCAGGTGATCGACCTTGGCCACTTCGACGAAGCTTTTCAGCGCACTGCCGGCGATCACCTGCTCCATCTTCTGCGACAGGCCGATCAGCCGGTTCATGTCGTCGGTCGCCCGGTTGCCGCGCTCGCTGTAGTCGTCGGCGGTGTGGGCCAGGGTTTCCATCGCCGTCTTGGCGGAATTCGAATCGCGGCGGATGCCGGTCACCAGGCCATCGATATCCTTGGTCGCCTTGGCGGTACGCTCGGCGAGCTTGCGCACCTCGTCGGCCACAACCGCGAAACCGCGCCCGGCCTCGCCGGCGCGGGCTGCCTCGATCGCTGCATTGAGTGCCAGCAGGTTGGTCTGGTCGGCGATTTCGTGGATCAGCTGGACGATGGCGCCGATCTCGCTCGCCTGGTGGGCCAGCACGTCGACCTCGCGGGCGGCCTGGGCGGAATCCTCGGCCAGCCGGTGCAGGTTGGCGGCGATTTCGGTGGTCGTCTGGCCGCTCGCCCGGGAGACTTCAGCCGCCTGGACGGCCTGCTGTTTTTCCTGCTTCAGCAGATTGGCCATGTCGCCCAGACTGGCTTGCGAGCTGCCCAGCGATTCGCCGAACAGGGCCAGATTGCGGACGATCTCGCGCAGGGTGTCGCACTCGGCCTCCTTCTCGCGCTGCGCCACCGTCTGTGCCGCCAGGTCGCGCTTGAGCGCGGCGATTTCGTCGGACAACGCCGCTTCGCGGCGCGCCCCCTCGGCCAGCGAGCGTTCAAGCTCGCTGACTCGGCGATTGTTGCTCCAGAACATCGTACAACCCTCATCCGCAACGGCACGCCCGGTCGGGTAGCGCCTTGTATGTATAGTTTTCGGCTGAAACCGTATGGTCGGTTTTCGGGTGGCGATTTTACTATGGGGAAATCGTCTCAACAAAATGAAAAAAGCGTGGTCGCCCACGCTTTTTCATTGCCCTGACAATGTGTCAGGCTTGACGGAATTTGTACCAGGCGCCGTAGGCCCAGCAGGCGGCGCAGAAGCCGGTCGCCAGGTCGATGAAGGCGAAGATCAGGATGGCGTAGGCCGGCACTACGCCGACCCCGGAACCGAGCAGCCAGGTCACGAACATCGCGGTGCCGGCGATGCCGGCAATCTTGTCGGCAAACATCTTGGAACCGGCGTTCTGCATCCTGGCGATGCCCAGCTTGCCGGTTGCGCCAGCAAAAGCCAGGTAGGAAAGACATTTGTGCGGCGAAACGAAGCCGCGCAACAAACCACCCAGCGCCAGCAGGATGGAGACCCATTGATAGGGCGTAAACAGGTACAGCGCAGCGATGGCGAAACTCATCGTCGCCTGCAGGCGGTAGGCATTCGAGCAGACCGGGGCGATGTCGAAACGCAACATGACAGACTCCACAAGACTATTAACATCCGCTTATATTAGCATGTTGCAATGCAGCACAGCAATCCTCGGCGGCTGGCTTCAGTGATCGCCCTGCCAGCGTTTCTCGCCCGCCGTGACCGCCAGGGGCAGCCAGTTTTCCGCCGGCGGCAGCGGGCAGGTGGCAAACGGCGTGAAGGCGCAGGGCGGATTATAGGCGCGGTTGAAATCGAGGACGATCTTGCCGTCCACCGCCGGCTTCACCTTCAGGAAACGGCCAGCGCCATAGGTGTCTCGGCCACTGCTGCGGTCCCGGAAAACGAAGAAGACCTCGTGCTCGCCAACCGACATCGGCAGCAATGCCAGGCGCTGGCCGGCAAGCTCGAAAACCGCCTGGAAGCTTACCGTCACCGGCTTCAGGTCGCCGCTGACATTCGGTACTTCCAGGGTCAGCGGCGCTGCGAGCGGCAACCAGTCGGCTTCGACGACCCAGTCCGGGTCTTCCGGGAAATACGCGACACCGGTGAAAGGCCGTTGCCGTGCCCAGCCCCGGTCACGGACCCGGGCCGCCAGTTTGCCGTCGCGCTCGACGACGAAAAAGGACAACTGCTGATGCTCGACCACATCCGGCAAGCCGTCGCGGTCGGTCGCCAATGAACGCTCGGTCCCGCCGACCGGGCGCCAGACGACGCCGCCGTCGCGAACCAGCAGATCGCCCAGATGCGACGGCCCGGCAGGCAACCGGACGACACAATCGGCAGCGCTGCCGACTCGGGAGATTTCGTCCTCCAGCCAGTACAGGCCAACCAGTCCGAGCCAGCTCTCGGGTCCGGCCAGTTCGGCGTGGCGCCGCTGGCGCCAGTCTTCGAGGGAGTTCTGTGACATGGCAGGGATTCTCGCGTTATCTTTTTGACGCCTCGGGCGTTATAGTCTCCGCCAATGCGCTTCCTGCATTTCCGGAGAGAAAAACTGATGAAGAAATACCTGATCCTGGCCCTGCTCGCCGCCACGCCGCTGTTCGGCAACGCCAGCGACATCCGGGTCGATATCGGCAACGTCCGCGTCCAGGCCGGCGGTGTCACCGTCACGTTCGGCTCGCGCGACGATCGCGGCTATTACTGGGACGGCTACGAGTGGCGCGAACCCCGCTACTGGAAAAGACACCATGGCCCGCGCGGCCATAAATACTACACCGGCCATCGGCATCAGCGCGGTCCGGGGTTCTGTCCGCCGGGACACGCCAGAAAGGGCGATTGCTGACGCATAGCCATTCCTGCGGAGCGGGCGGGCCTGATGGCCCGCCCGTTTGCGTTTACCCTTGGCTGAAGCGCATCACACCGTTGTCGCAAGCCACCCGGATGGTGTCCTTGGCGGCAAATTTCCCTTCGAGGATGGCCTTGGCCAACGGGTTTTCCAGTTGCTGCTGGATCGCCCGCTTCAACGGCCGGGCGCCGAACACCGGGTCGAAGCCGGCCTTGGCCAGTTCGGCCAGTGCGCTGTCCTCGACGACGATGCCCATCTCCAGCTGCGCCAGCCGCTTTTCCAGGTAACCGAGCTGGATCCTGGCGATGCCGGCGATATGCTTTTCGTCGAGGGCGTGGAAGACCACCACCTCGTCGATGCGGTTGATGAATTCCGGGCGGAAATAGGTCTTCACCTCGCCCATCACCGCCAGCTTGATCAACTGGTAATCGTCGCCTTGCATCTGCTGGATCATCTGGCTGCCGAGGTTCGAGGTCATGACGATCACCGTGTTCTTGAAATCGACGGTGCGGCCCTGACCGTCGGTCATGCGGCCGTCGTCGAGCACCTGCAGGAGCACGTTGAAAACGTCCGGGTGGGCCTTTTCGACCTCGTCGAGAAGGATCACCGAATACGGCTTGCGGCGCACCGCCTCGGTCAGGTAGCCGCCTTCCTCGTAACCGACGTAGCCCGGCGGCGCGCCGATCAGGCGGGCGACCGAGTGCTTCTCCATGAACTCGCTCATGTCGATGCGGATCAGGTGATCCTCGGCGTCGAACATGAATTCGGCCAATGCCTTGCACAGCTCGGTCTTGCCGACGCCGGTCGGGCCGAGGAAGAGGAAGGAGCCGTAAGGCCGGTTCGGATCGGACAGGCCGGCGCGCGAACGGCGGATCGCATCGGCGACCAGGCGCACCGCTTCGTCCTGGCCGACGACGCGGTTGTGCAGCTTTTCTTCCATCTTGAGCAGCTTGTCGCGCTCGCCCTGCATCATCTTGCTCACCGGAATGCCGGTGGCGCGACTGACGACTTCGGCGATTTCCTCGGCGCCGACCTGAGTGCGCAGCAGCTTGTTCTGCTTCGGCTCGCTCTCGCCGGCCTTTTCCGCCGCCTTCAACTGGGCTTCCAGTTGCGGCAGCTTGCCGTATTGCAGTTCGGCCACCTGCTCCAGCTTGCCCTCGCGCTGCAGGCGGACGATGTCGGCCTTGAGGTGGTCGATCTCTTCCTTGATCTGCGCGGTGCCAAGCACGGCCGACTTTTCCGCCTTCCAGATTTCCTCGAGGTCGGAATACTCCTTGGTCAGCTTGGCGATCTCGTCCTCGATCAGCGCGAAACGCTTCTTCGAGGCTTCGTCCTTCTCCTTCTTGACCGCCTCGCGCTCGATCTTCAACTGGATGATGCGGCGGTCCAGTTTATCCATCGACTCCGGCTTGGAGTCGATTTCCATCTTGATCCGCGCGGCGGCCTCGTCGATCAGGTCGATCGCCTTGTCCGGCAGGAAGCGGTCGGTGATGTAGCGGTGGCTGAGTTCGGCGGCGGCGACGATGGCCGGGTCGGTGATGTCCACGCCGTGGTGCAGCTCGTACTTCTCCTGCAGGCCGCGCAGGATGGCGATCGTCGATTCGACGCTCGGCTCGTCGACCAGCACCTTCTGGAAGCGGCGTTCGAGCGCCGCGTCCTTCTCGATGTATTTGCGGTATTCGTCGAGCGTCGTCGCGCCGATGCAGTGCAGTTCGCCGCGCGCCAGCGCGGGCTTCAGCATGTTGCCGGCGTCGATGGCGCCCTCGGCCTTGCCAGCGCCGACCATGGTATGCAACTCGTCGATGAACAGGATGATGCGGCCTTCGTCCTGCGCCACTTCCTTCAACACGGCTTTCAGACGCTCCTCGAACTCGCCGCGGTACTTGGCGCCGGCGAGCAGCCCGGCCATGTCGAGGACCAGCACCTTCTTGCCCTTGAGCGTTTCCGGCACCTCGCCATTGACGATGCGCTGCGCCAGGCCTTCGACGATGGCGGTCTTGCCGACGCCCGGCTCGCCGATCAGCACCGGGTTGTTCTTGGTGCGGCGCTGCAGTATCTGGATGGCGCGGCGGATTTCATCGTCGCGGCCGATCACCGGGTCGAGCTTGCCCTGGGCGGCGCGCTCGGTGAGGTCGATGCAGTATTTCTTCAGCGATTCGCGCTGACCTTCGGCCTCCTGTGAATCAATGCCCTGGCCGCCGCGCACGGCCATGATCGCCGCTTCCAGCGCCTTCTTCTGCAGGCCGTGCTGCCTGGCAAGACGGCCGGTCTCGCCCTTGTCGTCGCACAGGGCGAGCAGGAACATCTCGCTGGCGATGAACTGGTCGCCGCGCTTCTGCGCTTCCTTGTCGGTCAGGTTCAGCAGATTGGCCAGATCGCGGCCGACCTGGACGTCGCCGCCGTGGCCTTCGACCTTGGGCAGCCGGGTCAGGGCCAGCGTCAGCTCGCGCTTGAGGCTGGCCACATTGACCCCAGCGCGCGCCAGCAACGAGGTCGCGCCGCCATCGTCCTGCTCGAGCAGCGCCAGCAGCAGGTGTTGCGGCTCGATGAACTGCTGGTCGTTGCCATTGGCCAGGCTCTGCGCTTCCGCCAGTGCCTGCTGGAACATGGTGGTGAATTTGTCAAATCGCATGCTGTGCTCCCGCGGTAATTTCTCGATAGCCCACAGATGCGTCCGCCCCGCCACTTTTCAAGTCCCGTTCGGCACTTTACGCAATAACCCCTATTGCCTCATGGACTAGCGGATGTTAGTTTCCCCTTTGCAGAGCAATTCCCACAAGAGGAAAAAATGGCAAAATCAATGACACTTCGCGGCAAGCTGACCGCGATGACGCTGGCCACCATTGGTGCCCTGATCATCCTGTTCGTCGTCCTGCTGATCAGCGGCAAGCAACGGATGCTCGAGGACCGCCAGGCGAAGGTACGCAACCTGGTCGAGGCCACCCAGGCGCTGGTCGCCCACTTCCACGCCGAATCCGTGGCCGGCCGCCTCAGCGAGGCCGAGGCCAAGAAGGCCGCCGCCGACGCTGTACGGGCGATGCGCTACGATCAGGTCGAGTACTTCTGGATCAACGATCTCGACGATCTGATGGTGATGCACCCGATCAAGCCGGAACTCGATGGCAAGAAACTCGACCAGCTCAAGGACAAGAACGGCAAGCTGCTGTTCCTCGAATTCAATACCGTGGTGCGCAACCAGGGCGCCGGCTTCGTCGATTACCTGTGGCCCAAACCCGGCCACGAGGACGGCGTACCAAAGATTTCCTACGTCATGGGTTTCAAACCCTGGGGCTGGGTCATTGGTTCCGGCATCTACATCGACGACGTCGATGCCAGGTTCCGCGAAGACGCCGCCATCCTGTTGTTGTGGGGCCTCGCCATCGGCGGTTTCATCGCCGTCTCGCTGACCCTGGTATCGCGCAACATCATCAAGACCCTCGGTGGCGACCCCTCGGCCGCCTCCGCCGTCACTCGGCGCATCGCCGCCGGCGACCTCTCGTCGCCGGTCAACTGCCCGCCGGGCGAAAACCTGCTGTCCGACATCCGCGCCATGCAGGACACGCTGCGGGCGATGATCTCGACCATCATCAGCAACGCCCAGCATCTGGCCAGCGCCGCCGACCAGTTGCTCAGTTCGTCCGACGAAGTCGCCGACCGTGCCCGCCAGCAAAGCGACGCCGCGTCGTCGATGGCCGCCTCGGTCGAGCAGATGGCGGTGAGCATCGACCAGGTCAAGGAAAACGCCACCGAAGCGCACGGCATCTCGCGCGAGGCCGGCAACATTTCGGAAGAAGGCGCCGCGGTGATTCATAACGCCGCCACCGAAATGCGCAAGATTTCCGAGGCGGTGCAATCCTCGTCGCAAATCGTCGAGGACCTCGGCCGCAGCTCCGATCAGATCACTTCGATCGTCAACACCATCCGCGAGATCGCCGACCAGACCAACCTGCTCGCCCTCAACGCCGCCATCGAAGCGGCCCGCGCCGGCGAGCAGGGCCGCGGCTTCGCCGTCGTCGCCGACGAAGTGCGCAAGTTGGCCGAGCGGACCAGTCTATCGACGACCGAAATC
The DNA here is from genome assembly GCF_055901855.1 of Azonexus sp. MM2026_4. Classification (NCBI taxonomy): domain Bacteria; kingdom Pseudomonadati; phylum Pseudomonadota; class Betaproteobacteria; order Rhodocyclales; family Azonexaceae; genus Azonexus; species Azonexus sp. MM2026_4. The sequence continues at coordinate 1,061,407 of NZ_CM148380.1, forward strand.
GCCGGCATGGTGACCAAGATCCAGAACGGCACGCGCAGCGCGGTCAGCAGCATGCAGGACGGCGTCGCCAAGGTCGGCAACGGCGTCCAGTTGGCCAACCAGGCCGGCGATTCGATCAACCGCATCCGCGATGGCGCACAGCGCGTCACCTTTGTCGTCAACGGCATTTCCGATTCGATTTCCGAGCAGAGCCAGGCTAGCAACGACATCGCGCAGAAGCTCGAAACGATCGCCCAGATGTCCGAGGAAAGCGCCATTGCCGTGCGCCAGACTGCCGACGCCGCGCGCCGCCTGCACCAGCTCTCCGGCGAACTGCACCAAGCCGTTGCCCAGTTCAAGACCTGACGCGGTTTACACCTGGCTGCCGGCGGCCGCTTCTCCGAACAGGGCAGTGGCCGCCTGCTCTACCTGATCGGCGACGAAGCCGGTCAGCGGGTCTCCCCGGTCACGCCGGTGCGTGACGCGCGAAATCGGTAGTTCCAGTCCGGCCACCGCCAGCGGCTCGATCGCCAGATCGGCGTGGGCCGCGAACAAGCGCGCCACCAGATCGGGAACCACCGCCAGCAGCGGACTCTGCTTGACCACGAAGGGAATCGCCAGTGGCGACGCCGCCTGCGCCACCACGTGGCGCTGCAGGCCGGCCTCGCCGAGCAGGCGCTCGGTCAGCCCCGGCGCATCCCCGGTATAGCTGGTGTGGATATGCGGATGCCGGACCAGGTCGGCGAGGCCGATCGGCGACGGCATGTCGAGCAGGGCCGGATTGAAGACGCAACAGAACCCGGCGCGAAACAGCAATTGCGCCTCATGAACCTCGCGCACGCTGGGAAAATGGCCGACCGCGAGATTGATGTTGCCGGCATCGAGATGCTCGAGCTGACGCGACGCGGGAATCGGTCGCACCGACAGGCTGAGGCCCGGCGCCCGCTCCCGGATGCGGGCGACCAGACCGGGCAGCAACAGGGCCTCAAGGGGATCGTTGAGCGCCAGCCGGAAATCGCCAACGACCTGAGCCGGATCGAAATCCGCCGCACTGCAGGTGACGGCCTGGACTTCGGCAAGCAGGCGCCGGATGCGCGGCGCCAGGGCCAGAGCGCGGGCAGTCGGCTGCATGCCGGCGCCGGCGCGATACAGGATGTCATCCTCGAACAGCTCGCGCAGACGCGCCAGGGCGTGGCTCATCGCCGGCTGGCCGATGCACAGCCGGGCGGCGGCGCGGCTGACGCCGCCCTCGCGCAGCAGGGCGTCGAAGGCAACGAGCAGGTTGAGATCGAGACGGCGGAAGGCTTGGTAGTCGATATCGTTCATATCGATAGTCTAGATCACATCAATCGATTTAATGCATTCAATAACCGGTCTTAAACTGTCCGGTTTTTCCTCCGCCAGATACCGATGTCCAACCTCCCCGCTCCGCAGGTACGCGGCCTGCTGCGCAGCATTGCTGCGATCACCTGCATCGAGTTCTTCGAAACCGGGCTGGTCATGTTCGGCGCCACCCACATCATGGCCGGCCTCGGACTGACGCCCGAACAATTCGCGCTGGCCTACACGCTGTACGGCGTCAGCTCGATCTACATGCTGTACAAGCACCAATGGATGGTCGAACGCCTCGGTTATCGCCGCTTCGTCCTGGCTTCGCTGGGCGTCTTCGCGCTCGGCGGCATCCTCGCGGCGACCGCCGGCGGCTTCGGGCAGTTTGCCTGTGGCCGGCTGCTGCAGGGCGCCAGCGGTGCCACCTTCTTCACCGCCGGACGCCTGGCGATCAACCGCCTGCCGGCGGCGGCGCGTTTTGCCGGCCTGCTCGCCTTCATCGGCAGCCTGCTCGGCGCTTCCGCCGTCGCCCCGGTGGTGGCCGCCGTGCTGCTCGCCGTTTTCGGCTGGCAGGCGCTGTTCTGGGTAGCGCTGCCGCTCTGCCTGCTGATCGCCGATATCGCCGGGCCGCATCTGGACAACAGCACCGTCGCCCCCGAACAACGCAGCGAGGAACACTGGGGTTGGCTGCTCTGGCTGGTGATCGGCATCTTCGGCCTGCAATACGCGATCCAGGAAATCCCGGCGGCCGGCGCCGGGGCGCATCGCCTGGTCTTCGCCATCGGCCTCGCCTCGATCATCGCGCTGACCATCTTCGCCTGGCGGCAGTGGCGCAAGGAAAGGCCATTGATCGATTACCGGGGCTTGCTGCAATGGCGCTACCTGCTGGGAATCGCCCTGTATTTCTCGGGCTATTTCATGCTTGGCGCACTCGGCTTTCTGCTGCCGATCTTCTTTCACAACGGTCTCGGCCTGTCGCTGACCAGCACCGCCCTGATCCTCGGCCTGAGCGCTGCCTGCAGCGTCGCCGCCGCCATCGTGCACGCCTGGGCGGCCCGCCGGCTGGCGCGCCAGCGCAGCTTCATGCTCGCCGGCCTCGGCCTCTACGCCCTCGCCTGCTTCGCCTTCAGTCAGGCCGGACACCTCGCCGACTGGCCGCTCCTGCTGCTGCCGGCTCTCGTCTGCGGCGTCGCCGTGCCCTTCTATATCGGCCCGGTCGCCTTCGGCACCTTCAGCGAACTGCCGGCACACGTCTTCTCGCACGCCTACCAGGTCAAGAACATCGTCCGTCAGCTCGGCATTTCCAGCAGCATCGCGCTAGCCACCGTCGGCCTGCAGCATTTCTACGCTGCCCAGCGCATCCGCCAACCGCAGGCGATCCAGGCGGACTGGGCGCTGGCGCTGCATGGGCTGGGCGGCCAGTCAGGCGGCCTGCAGGCGCCGCTGACGCTGGCGGCGGCCGAAGTATTTTTCTGGCTGGCCATCGCTACCCTGCCGGTCGCCGCGCTGGTCCGGCTGCAGCGGACTTTCCGTTAGGCCTGCTGCCAGCGCGCCGCCGCGCTGTCGTCGGTGTCGCGGGCGTCCACCCAGCGCCCGCCGTCCGCCGTCGCTTCCTTCTTCCAGAACGGCGCTTTCGTCTTCAGGTAGTCCATGATGAATTCGCAGGCGGCGAAGGCTTCGCCACGATGCGCGCTGGTCACCGCGACCAGCACGATCTGGTCGCAGGGGGCGAGCGGCCCGACGCGGTGGATGACCAGCACGTCGTAGATGTCCCAGCGCGATTTCGCCTCGGCGACGATCTGTGCGAGCGCCTTCTCGGTCATCCCCGGGTAATGCTCCAGGGTCATGCCGGAGACGCTGGCGCCGTCGTTGATGTCGCGCACCAGGCCGAGGAAGGAAGCGAGCGCACCGACCCGGGCATCGCCCGCGCGCAACGCCGCCAGTTCGGCGCCGACGTCGAAATCTTCGGTCTGTACGCGGACGCTCATCTCTCGCTCCTGCTTACGCCACCTCGCGCGCTTCGTCGAAACGCAGCTTGGGGTATTTTTCCTTGACCATGTTCAGGTACACGTTGTTCGGCGCCAGGTAGACCGGATCATCGGCGCCGTCGAGGGCGACGTTGGCGCTGTAGCGCTCGGACAACTGCTTGAGTTCGCCGGGGTCGCCGTGGATCCAGCGCGCCGTCGAACAATTGTAGCTTTCGAAGATGACCTGCACGCCGTACTCGTTTTCCAGCCGGCTGGCGACGACGTCGAACTGCAGCGTGCCGACCGCACCGAGGATCAGGTCGGTACCCGACAGCGGGCGGAACAGCTGCGTCGCGCCCTCTTCCGCCAGTTGCTGCAGGCCCTTCTGCAACTGCTTGATCTTCAGCGGGTTGGCGATGCGCGCCAGGCGGAAATGTTCCGGCGCGAACGACGGAATGCCGGTGAAGCGCAGGTCTTCACCCTCGGTGAAGGTCTCGCCGAGGCGGATCGTGCCGTGGTTGGGAATGCCGATGATGTCGCCCGACCAGGCTTCGTCGGCGGTCAACCGATCGCGCGCCATGAAGGTGATCGCGTTGTTGATCGACAGCGTCTTGCCGCTCGCCACCTGCCTGACCTTCATGCCGCGGTCGAAGCGGCCGGAACAGACGCGCAGGAAGGCGATGCGGTCGCGGTGCTTGGGGTCCATGTTGGCCTGGATCTTGAACACGAAGCCGGAGAATTTCGGCTCGAAAGCGTCGACGCTGCGCGTCACCGCCGGCCGCGCCTTGGGCGCCGGTGACAGGTCGACGACGGCGTCGAGCAGGCTCTGCACGCCGAAGTTGTTGACCGCTGAACCGAAGAACACCGGACACTGCTTGCCCGACAGATAGGCCTCGGCGTCGAAGGGGTGCGAAGCACCGCGCACCAGTTCGATGTCGCTGCGCAACTCGTCGGCCTGGCTGCCGATCAGTTCGTCGAGACGCGGGTTGTCCAGGCCCTGGATCATTTCCGCCGTGCCCTTCTCGGCCTGCGGATCGAAGAAGGCGATGGCGTCGTCGTAGAGATGATAGACGCCGCGAAAACGCTTGCCCATGCCGATCGGCCAGGTCATCGGCGCGCACTGGATGCCGAGCACGGACTCGATTTCGTCGAGCAGGTCGATCGGCTCCTTGCCTTCGCGGTCGAGCTTGTTGATGAAGGTCAGGATCGGCGTGTCGCGCATGCGGCAGACGTTCAACAACTTGATCGTCTGCGCCTCGACGCCGTTGACCGAGTCGATCACCATGACCGCCGAGTCGACGGCGGTCAGCGTGCGGTAGGTGTCTTCCGAGAAGTCCTCGTGGCCCGGCGTGTCGAGCAGGTTGATCATGCATTCCCGGTACGGGAACTGCATCACCGACGAGGTCACCGAGATGCCGCGCTGCTTTTCCAGCTCCATCCAGTCCGAGGTCGCATGGCGGCTGGCCTTGCGGGCGCGGACTTCGCCGGCAACCTGGATGGCGCCGCCGAACCACAGCAGCTTTTCGGTCAGCGTCGTCTTACCGGCGTCGGGGTGGGAAATGATGGCGAAAGTGCGGCGACGGGAAATTTCTTGTTCGAGCTGGCTCACGGCGTTTCGGAAAGGCGCAAAACGGCGGATTATACCCCTTGTCCCCGGCGCCACCCGGCCCGCAAAACGTCGGTGACGCGCAACAAAGCCCGGTATAAGATCGGTCCCGAGGAGGAACGGCCATGCCCCAACCACAGCCCGCCACCTGCCGTATCCGTCTGCGCGCCGGCTCGCCGCCGCTACTGCTCGCGGCGCAGACCTGTGAAGAGCTGCTCGGCCTCAGCGAGGCAGCGTTGCTGGCCGGCAGTTTCGCCGCCGGCGGTATCGTCCATTTCGACGACGCCGACATCGTCAGCCGCCTGTTTGCCGCCGACACGCCCCTCCCCTACCGCTTCAACATCCGCCTGCGCCACGCCGACGGCCGGATTCGCTGCTGCCGCGGCGAATGCGTCGCCCCCGAGGCGAGCGACCCGACATTGCGCGAGGTCTACCTCGACGACGCCAGGGCGCTGGCCGCGCCGATCGACGTCGGCGGCCTGATGGTGAACTTCCGGGCGATGATGGACAACACCGACGACTTCATCTACTTCAAGGACCGCAACCACGTCTTCACCGGCGCCAGCCAGACGCTGACAAGGATCACCGACCCCAGCCGACACTGGACCGACTTGCTCGGTCTTACCGACTACGACGTTTTTCCGGAGAACTACGCCGATATCTACTACCGTCTGGAAAAGCAGGTCTTCGCTGGCGAGGCGATCGCCAGCGAAGTCCAGGAATTCCGCCGCCCGGATGGCAGTACCGGCTGGGTGGACAACCGCAAGTACCCGATTCATGACGACGCCGGCCACCTCATCGGCCTGTTCGGCGTTGCCCGCGACATCTCGGACAAGCTCGAAACCGAGCGCGCGCTGCGCCGCGAGCGCGAAACCCTGCAACTGATCCTCGACAACGCGCCGATCGGCATCTGGCTGCAGGACGAAAAGGGGCGCCTGGTCTTCGTCAACAAGTGCTTCTGCGACTCGACCGGGATCAGCGAGGAACGCTTCCTCGCCGCCGCGCATTACCGCGAGCTGTTGCCCACCGCCTACTGCCAGCAGTGCCTCGATTCCGACGCCGCCGCGCTGCGTTGCGAGGGTGTCGTCGTTTCGCACGAGCAGCAGATGTTCGTCGACGGGCTGGTACACGAACTGCAGGTGATCAAGGCGGTCAAGCGCAATGGCCGCGGCGAGCCGATCGCGCTGGTCGGCCTCAGCCTCGACATCACCGAGGAACTGAAACAGGCGGAGGCGCTGCAACGCTATTCGCAGGAGCTCGAATCGCTGGTCGCCGCCCGCACCGCCGAGCTGACCCAGGCCAAGGAAGCGGCGGAGGCCGCCAGCATCGCCAAGAGCGCCTTCCTCGCCAACATGTCGCACGAGATCCGGACGCCGCTCAACGCCATCACCGGCCTCGCCCACCTGATCCGCCAGAATGGCCTCGAAGCGCGCCAGATGGACCGCCTCGGCAAACTCGAAGCGGCCAGCCAGCACCTGCTGGAAATCCTCAACGCGGTGCTCGACCTGTCGAAGATCGAAGCCGGGCGCTTCGAACTCGAACGCCTGCCGGTGCAACCGGAAAGCCTGCTCGGCAACGTCGCCTCGCTGCTGCACGAGCGGGCGCGCGGCAAGGGGCTGGCCATCCAGTGCGACATCGGCCCGCTCTGCCGCCACCTGCTCGGCGACCCGACCCGCCTGCAACAAGCGCTGCTCAACCTGGCCGCCAACGCGATCAAGTTCACCGAACAGGGCGGCATCACGCTACGCGTCAGCCAGCTCGAGGAAAACTCCGACGGCGCGCTGCTCCGCTTCGCAGTCGAAGACAGCGGCATCGGCATCGACGAAGCGGTGGTTCCCCGTCTGTTCACGCCCTTCGAACAGGCCGACAACTCGATGACCCGGCGTTACGGCGGCACCGGGCTGGGGCTCGCCATCACCCGCCGGATTGCCGAGCTGATGGGCGGTGAAGCCGGCGTCAGCAGCACACCGGGCGTCGGCAGCACGTTCTGGTTCACCGCCCGCCTGAGCAAGGGCAACCCGAGCCTGCAGCGCAATGCGTCCGCTCCCGACAGCACGGCCGAGGACAAACTGAAAGCCCGCCACGCCGGCACCTCGATCCTGCTGGTCGAGGACGAACCGATCAACCAGGAAATCACCCTCGCCATGCTCGAAGACGTCGGCCTCTGCGTCGACCTCGCCGGCGACGGCAGCGAAGCGCTCGACCTCGCCGGCAGCGGCAACTACCGGCTGATCCTGATGGACATGCAGATGCCGCGCATGGACGGCCTCGAAGCCACCCGCCGGATTCGCGGGCTGGCCGCCCACGCACTGACGCCGATCCTGGCGATGACCGCCAACGCCTTCGCCGAGGATCGCCAGCGCTGTGAGGCGGCGGGCATGAACGACTTCATCGCCAAGCCCTTCGTCCCCGAGCACCTGTTCGCGATGCTGCTGAAGTGGCTGGACGCCGCTCAGCGGTAGCTGGCGAACACGCTCGCGCTGGCGTCCCGGCGCACCAGCAGGACCGCGTAGGGATCGCGCCGGCCCTGGTAGGCCGGGCCGTCCATCCCCGGCGAGCCGACCGGCATGCCCGGCACGGCGAGGCCGATGGCGCTCGGCTTGTCGGCCAGCAGGCGACGGATGTCGGCGGCCGGCACATGGCCTTCGAGCAGGTAGCCGGCCACCTTCGCGGTATGGCAGGAAGCGTAGCGCTCGGGCATGCCCAGCTGGCGCCGGGCGCCGTCGAGGTCGCCGACCTCGTGCACGCTGACGGCAAAGCCGGCGCCTTCCAGGTGTGCCACCCAATCCTTGCAGCAGCCGCAATACGGGCTCTTCCAGACCTCGACCAGGACCCTGGCCGGTGCCGCCAGCGCCAGGCCGGGCAGGCCGAGGGCGAGCGAAGCCAGCAGCAGGCGGCGGCGTTCGATGTTCGACATGATTTTCTCCTTACTTGACGACGGCGCGCGCGGTCAGCGGATTCTGGCCCGGCCAGACGACGTTGAGCAGCAGCTTGTCGCCGGCGGCGAGGCTGCCCTTCCCCTGCAGCAGGTCGTTGCCGGCCGGCTTCAGTTCGATCTCGCGCTTGGCGCTACCGGACAGCACCGTCAGCTTGCCAGTCGCGCCGGCCGTGGCAACCGGCTCCCCGTGGTTGCTGGCATACACGGTCAGCACCCCGTCGCGGGCGACGATCTCGAACTGGGCGTGGCCGGCTTCGGCGACGACGCCGCCGTGCATCGGCTGGCCGTGCATGTCATGGGCGGCCACCGGCCCGGCGGCCAACAGGGCGGCAAGGCAGAAAATGGATAGCAGTTGTTTCATGGTTTTCTCCTGGTAATGAATAGTCAGAGGGCTTCGTTGAAATTCTCGCGTTGCAGGCGTTCGGCGGCTTGCCGCCCGAACAGCCAGAACAGCGCGGGGGTGATGAAGGTGTCGAGCAGCGTCGCGCCGACCAGGCCGGAAAAGATCACCACGGCGACCGGATGCAGGATCTCGGTGCCCGGCTGTTCGGCCTCGAAGAGCAGCGGCGCCAACGCGAAGGCGGCAACCAGCGCGGTCATCAGCACCGGCGTCAGGCGTTCGAGCGAACCGCGGACGATCATCGCGGTGTCGAACTGCTCGCCCTCGAAGCGCATCAGGTTCAACCAGTGGCTGACCTTGAGGATGCCGTTGCGGGTCGAGATGCCGGCCAGCGTGATGAAGCCGATCAGCGCCGCGATCGACAGCGGCTGCCCGGACAGCCACAGGCCGAAGACGGCGCCGACCAGCGCCAGCGGCACGTTGGCCATGATCAGCGCGGCAAGCAGCGCCGAGCGATAGCGGCCGTAGAGGACCAGGAAGATGAGGATCGCCGAGCCGCTGGCGAGCACCGCGATCAGCCGTGCCGCCTCTTCCTGCGCCTGGAACTGGCCGCCGAGGGTGATGAAGTAGCCTTCCGGCAGCGGCTGCTCGGCGATCACCGCGCGGATGTCGGCGACGACGTCGGACAACGCCCGCCCCTGCGCGTTGAGCGAGATGACGATGCGTCGCCGGCCATCGTCGCGGACGATCTGGTTCGGTCCGTCGCCGTCCTCGATGCGCGCCAGCTGGGCCAGCGGCACCGGACCGGCCGGCGTCTCGATCAATAGCCCGCGCAGGCCGTCGATGCCGCGCGCGCTTTCCGGCAGGCGGACGAGCAGGTCGAAACGGCGGTTGCCGTCGACGATCTGGGTGACCTTCTCGCCATCGACCAGGATCTGCAGGTTGCGCAGCAGTTCGCCGGACGACAGCCCGTAGCGCGCCGCCGCGTCGAAATCGACCTGTACCTTGATCTGCGGCGCCAGCACCTGCTTCTCGATTTCCAGGTCGGCGACGCCGGCAATCCGCTGCAGGCGTTGCTGCAGCAGCGCGGCCTGGGCGCGCAGGGTGTCGAGGTCGTCGCCGAAAACCTTGATCGCCACCTGGGCGCGCACGCCCGAGAGCATGTGGTCGATCCGGTGCGAGATCGGCTGGCCGAGGTTGAGGCTGCCCGGCAAGTCCTTCAGGCGTTGGCGGAGGTCGGCGTAGAGCGCTTCCTTGTTGCGCCCGCCGGGCTTGAGGCGGATTTCCAGCTCCGAGACATGGACGCCCTCGGCGTGCTCGTCAAGCTCGGCGCGGCCGGAACGGCGGCCGATGTGCTCGACCTCCGGCACGCCGAGCAGCAGGCGTTCGGCCTGGCTGGCAACGCGCACCGATTCGGCCAGCGTGATGCCCGGATTGAGGCGCAGCGTCACCGTCATCGAGCCTTCGTTGAACGGCGGCAGGAAGGTGGTCGGGAAGAAAGGCACGGCGACGGCGGCGAGCGCGACGGCGGCAGCGGCCAGTGCCACCGGCCGGCGCGGCGCCCGCAGCACCGCTTCGAGCGCCCGCCGGTAGTGGCGCTTGAGCCATTCGACCAGGCGCGTATCGCCGTGGCGGCCGGCCGCCAGTTTCGGCAGCAGGTACCACGACAGCACCGGCGTCACCGTCACCGAGACCAGCAAGGAGGCCAGGATGGAGACGATGTAGGCGATGCCGAGCGGCACGAACAGCCGCCCCTCGATCCCCGGCAGCGCGAACAGCGGGACGAAGACCAGGGCGATGATCAGCGTCGCATAGACGATCGCCGAGCGCACTTCGAGCGAGGCGGCGACGACCAGTTCGGTGAGCTGGTACGGCGTGCCGCGCGCCGCCGCGTTGCGCAGCCGGCGCAGGATGTTCTCGACGTCGACCACCGCGTCGTCGACCAGCTCGCCGATGGCGATCGCCAGCCCGCCCAGCGTCATCGTGTTGATCGACAGGCCGAGCCACTTGAAGACCAGCACCGCGATCAGGATGGAAAGCGGGATCGCGGTCAAGGAGATCAGCATCGTGCGCAGGTTGCCGAGGAAGAAGAAGAGCACCGCGGCGACCAGACAGGCGGCGAGCAGCAGCTTGGCCTGCAGGTTGTCGATCGAGGCCTGGATGAAATCGGCCTGGCGGAAGATCACCTGCGGCGCCAACACGCCGGCCGGCAGGCTTTTCTGCATGTCGGCCAGGGCGCTTTCCAGGCGGCGGGTCAGGTCGACGGTGTCGGCGGTCGGCTGCTTCTGGAGGCTCAGGATCACCGCCGGCGCGCCGTTGAAACCGGCGTCGCCGCGCTTGGTGGCGGCGGCGAAATTGACCGCAGCAACCTGGCGGAGCAGTACCGCCTGGCCGTTGCGGGCGGTCAACGCGAGATTCTGCAGGTTTTCCAGGCTGGCGCTGCGGCCGATGTGGCGGATCAGGTACTCGCGCCCGTTCACTTCCAGAAAACCGCCCGAGGTATTCGCCGAATAGCCGCGCAGCGCGCCTTCCAGCATCTCCAGCGTGATCCCCAGCCCGGCCATGCGCTGCGTATCCGGCTGCACCTGGAACTGGCGGACCTCGCCGCCGATCGGGATGACCTGGGCGACGCCGGCGACCGCCATCAGCCGCGGCCGGAGCACCCAGTCGGCGTACTCGCGCGCCGCCATGGCGTTGCCGCCCTCTGCAGCCAAGGGGATCGCCAGCATCATCACCTCGCCCATGATCGACGACACCGGCCCCAGGTGCGGCACGACACCGGGCGGCAGCGTGCCCTGCAGCGCGGTCAGGCGCTCGGCGACCATCTGCCGGGCGCGGTAGAGATCGACTTCCCAGTCGAAGGCGACATAGACGATGGACAGCCCGGGGCTCGACACCGAACGCACGCCGGCGACGCCGGGCAGCCCGTTGAGCGCCGTCTCGAGCGGGAAGCTGACCAGTTGCTCGACTTCCTCGGCGGCCATGCCGCCGGCTTCGGTCATCAGCGTCACGGTCGGTTTGTTGAGGTCGGGAAAGACGTCGACCGGCAACCGCTGCGCCTCGAAGGCACCGTAGGCCATCAGCAGCACGGCGACGACCAGGACCGGCAGGCGGCTGGCCAGGCTGTTGTTCAATAACCACTGGAACATGATGCGGCCTCGCTCAACGGATCTGGTTGATCAGCGTCGCGCCGTCGACGACGACGCGGTCGCCGTCGGTCAGGCCGTCGGTGACGAGCACGCGGCCGCCGTCGAGCGGCTGGCTGCGCACCGGTTTCGGTGTAAACCGTTCGGGCGAGGTCTTGACCCAGACCATGGCGACGTTGGCGGCGCTGCGCACCAGCGCGCGCTGCGGCACCGGCCAGCCCTTGGCGGTCGCCTTCAGCTGGACCTGGATTTTCACCGGCTGGCCGAGCGGCAGCAGCAAGCCGAGGCCGTCGCCGCGCTGGCCGAAGCGCAGCGGCAGCGCCTGCTCGCGCAGGCGGCGGGCGGCGCCGAGGAAAGCGAGGTCGACGCTGCGCTCGCCGACGGCCACCGCCGCCGCCAGCACCTCGTCGGGCGCCAGCGCCTCATAGGCCAGCGCCTCGATCTGCAGGCCGTCGGGATCGACGATCTCGAACACCACCTCGCGCGCATCGACGACCTGTCCGACCACCGCGTTGGCCGCGGCAACGACACCGGCGACCGGGGCGACCAGCGCATCGCGGCCGCTGACCCCGTGGCCGAGCGCGGCGACTCGCCCCTTGAGGCTGGCCAGCTCGCTCTCGGCGGCCTCGATTTCCTTGCCGGGCACGGTGTCGGCGAGTTCGCGCAGGCGGGCCAGGCGCTTTTCCGCCAGTTGCCGCGCCGCCTGCGTTTCGGCCAGTTGCGCGGCGAGGTCGGCGCGCTCGAGTTGGCCGGCGGCGTGCACCACCCAGGCCAGCACCTCGCCCTTGCGCACCCGGCTGCCAACCGCCGGCAGCCCCTGCGGGCCGGCCTCGATGCGCCCAGCGAGCATGGCCTGGACGCGGCCGCCGCGCTGCGGGTCGATCACGACCTGGCCGGGCAGTTCGAGCGCTCGTGCCACGTCGGCGGCGGCGACCGGTGCGGTGCGCACGCCGAGCTGGCGCTGCGCTGCCTTGGGCAGGAAAACGACGCCATCGGCCAAACGCTGCGGCGTGTTGCCGAGATTGGGCAGGGCCGCCTTTTCGTCGCCGTGGTCGTGGCCCTCGTGCGCCGCCAGCGGCAGCGCCAACGCTGCCGTCAGGCAACCGATCAGGAGTTCGCGCTTCATGCCGCAGCTCCCCGGCGCTGCTTCCAGCGGCGCCAGCCGAAACCGCCCGCCAGCAAGCCTAGGCCGCCGAGCAAGGCGGCGCCGGCCAGTGGCGACAGCCGCCAGGGTGTCTGGCCGGCCGTCGGCGCGGCGGCCTCGACGACCAGGTCGCCGGCCAGCAGGTCCGCTTCGTCGCCAACCACCAGCGTGAACGCCAGGCTGTGCTTGCCTACCGCACGCAGCGGCTGCAGCCAGGCGGCGTCGGCGATCCGGTAGGCGCCGGCGGCGGCGTCGAACGCGGCGGCGATTTCCTTACCGCCGGCCTCGACCGCCAGCGTCGCACCGAGCAGCGGCGCGTTGCTCGGCGCCCGGTTGACATAAAGCAGCAGCGAATTTTCGTCGAGCCGGCCGACGATCTCGAAGGCCTCGCTCTCGGCGACGACGACCGGCAGCGGGACGACGGTTTCGGCAGCCTGGGCCGGCAGCAGCGCGGCAACGGCGGCGCCCGCAATCAGTAGTTTTTTCAGCTTCATGATGTTTATTCCGGTAACAGGCCAAGGGCCTGGCGATAGGCCGACAGCGCGGCGGCCTGCTGGATGCGCGCGCGGCTGGCGGCGCGTTCGGCGGCAAGGGATTCCTGGGCGATGCGCAGGCGCGTCGGCAGGTCGCTCTCTCCGAGGCGGAAAGCCTTGTCGAAAAATGCCTGCGTCTCGCGCGCCAGGCGCGCCCGCTCGTCGCTCGCCTGGCGCCGGCGTTCGGCCGCCTGCCACTGGCTGCGCGCCAGTTGCGCGGCCTGCTGCAGGCGCTCGCCTTCGCGCCCGGCGGCAAGCTCGGCCTCGACCCGGCCGGCGCCGGCTTCGGCGATCGCCGCCGTATGCTGCGGCCCGGACGCAAGCGGGATGCGCAAGCCGAGCGACCAGGAACGCTCGGCGGCTTCGCCACTGGCGCCGCGTTCGCGCCGGGTGGCGACGGTCAGCTCGGGGTTGGCCCGGCTGCGCGCGCGGGCCAGTTCCTGGGTCTGTCGCGCCTGCTCGGCGCGGGCGTTGCGCTCGGCCAGCGCCGGATGGACGGCCAGCCAGTCGGCGCCGGCCGGCGGCTCGCTTTCCGGGTGCAGTTCGACGGCGCCGGGGGCGCTGCCGGTCAGCCACTGCAGGCGGGCGGCGGCAGCTTCGACCCGGACCGCCGCCTCGGCCTGATCGGCCTCGGCCGCGGCCAGGGCGCCGGCCGCCTGGTGCAGGTCGGCACGGGCCAGGTCGCCGGCGGCGACGCGGCGGGCGACGTCGTCGCGCAGGCGGGCGGCGCTGGCCGCCGTGGCCGCAGCGAGCGCCGCTTCATCGCGGGCCAGTTGCCAGTCCCACCAGGCGGCGCGCAGCTCGCCGGCCAATTGCAGACGCTGGCTGGCCGCCCGCCCTTCGAGCAGGCTGCTGTCGGCCGCCGCCAGCGCCCGGCTGGCACCGCGCTCGCCGGGCAGCCAGAGCGGAACAGCGAGACCGAGCTCGACTTCCCCGGCGCCGCGGTCGCGGTTGAAGCGGTCGCTGCGGCCGCCGATTTCGAGCGCCGCCGGCGCCGGCGTCCACGCCGCGGCGGCGTCGTGACGGGCAGCGGCGGCGCTGCGCTGGAGCGGCAGCGATTGCATCAGGGGATGCCTGGCCCAGGCCGCGGCAAAGGCCTGCGGCAGGGTGGCCAGGGGTTCGGCGCGGACCGGTTCGACCAGGACCAGCGCCAGCAAGACAAGGATTCGCGCAGTACAGCGCATGGGGAATCTCCGGCTGGATGGAACACAGCCGGCGACATGCCGTTTCCGGCTCGCAGGAGCCGGGCTACAGGGAAATCAACGGGTCAGCCGCCGGCGCTCAGGCGGTGACGGATCTGGGTGGTCGTTCGAGACCTTCGGGGACGCGCGACGAGAAATCGTCGAGGCGGCGGTCGGCGATCAGTGGTGTGGCGAGCGGCGCGGCGGGCGCGTTGCCGACGACGGCCGGCGGATAGCCGGGCAGATGGCCGGGACAGCAGAGGTGTTGCGCATCGTCGCAGGGCATCGGCGCCTGCTCTCCCGGACAGCCGCCGCAATCGTCGGCGGCGCTGTCGTGCGCCATGGGCATGGCGTGACCGGCAGCGGCGGCGTGATGCATCGCCGGCGCTGCTTCAGCCGCGTAAGCCAGCGGCAACTGCGCCGGGAACAGGGCGGAAGCGGCGACGATCAGCAGGAGAAGGCGCGCCAGGAGGCGCCGGGGCAATTTCATGGGATCGACTATAAACGAAGCTTGCCGTATCGGAAATCGCCCGGCGGAAAAAGTTCAACGCGCGGACGACATCGTCAGCAACATTCTTCCTCGACCTGGAGCAGCAGGGCCATCGCCGCCTCGTCGCCGCAGGCCTCGAAGAAGTCGCGGATCTGGTTGATGTGGGCGTGGATCAGGAACAGGTCGTCCGGCGCCGGCCCGCTTTTCGGCGTGCGCTTGGCGAGGAAGTAATTCCAGAAGGGATGGTCTCCACCTTGCGCTTCGACATTGCGCAGGATGAACTCCATCAGCCGCCGCGCGTTGCCGTCGCAATCGATGCCGTCAAAACTGACGTAACGGTCGCCGCCCTTGCGGCAGGAACAATCCGCCCCGCCCTCCCGATTCGTTGCCATCGCCTGCCCTCCCTGTCTTGAACGCCGACATGGTAGCGACCGCCCCGCCGCCGCGTCCGTCGGCTGGCCGACAGTTTTTCAGGCGCTCGCGCCGAGCCGGCGCAGGCTGTCGAGGGCGTGGATGAAGAGGACGCGCCGCCCCTGGCGGCGCAGGATGCCGTCGCGCTCCCACTGGTTGAGCAGCGACGACACCGTCTGCCGGGTCGAACCGAGCAGGCTGGCGATATCCTCGGTACCGAGCTCGAGCGGCACCAGCCAGATGCCGCCGTCGAGCGGCCGCCCGCGCCGTTCGACGAGGCCGCAGAGGAAGCGCGCCAGCCGTGCCGGCACGTCGCGGAAGGCGAGGTCCTCGATCAGGTGCACGGCGTTGGCGAGCAGCCGGCCGAGGACGCGCATCATCGCCGGCGTCACCGCCGGGTCGCTGGCCAGCTTGCGGGCAAAGGCGCGGGTATCCATCAGCCACAGGGTGCAGGGCGTCACCGCTTCGAGATAGGTCGGCGTGTGCGTCGTGTAGATGTCGCCGGCTTCCAGGTAGCTCAGGCTCAGTTCGCGGTTCTCGCCGGCCAGATAGACCCGCAGCCGGCCCTCGCCGACGATCAGCACCTGGTCGCGGGGATCGTCCGGCGTCGCGAACAGCGTACCGCGCGCCACTTCGTGCGCGACGAAGCCGTCGAGCAGCCCCGGCGGAATGCGCGGGCCGCCATCCGGCGCGGTGTGAGACGAGAGTTCCAGACTATCCATGTCTCACTGGAAGCAAGACAGGGACCAGCCAGAAACCCTTGTTCGTCAGTCAGTTAGCGAAGCCGAGCGCTGTCGGATGTGCGACAAGCCCTTACATGGCAACCAGCGTCTGGCGGCCGTACCATTCGTCGCCGGCGCCGACTTCCTGCGCCACATCGGCGGCAGCGGCCTCGATGCAGAGCATGTGCCGCCAGTCGTCGTCCGGCATGTCGGCAAGCGCCGCGCACTTGTCCAGCCACGGGTTCCACACCACGGTATCGGGGAAACCCTGCTGCTGGATGCCCAGGCTGAGGTTGCCGGCGCGCAGCAGTTGCGGGCGGCGGACGTGGCGATAGACGCGGTCGGTCTCCTTCTCGATCAGCAGTTCGGTGCCGCTGTCGCGGACGAGCTTGCCGCCGTCGGCGGCGTCCCGGTAGTCGTGGCCGTAGAGGCCTTCGACGGCGACATCCTCGACCTGGACGACGCGCAGATAGGTATGCAGCGCGGCGGTGAACTCGAACGGCGACTCGCCGGTGTTGGCGACGCAGAGTTCGAGGTCGATGCGGTCGGCCTCGATCATCAGCGTCAGTTCGAGGCGGAAGCGGTGCGGCCAGAGCGCCCGCGTCGTCGCGTCATCGGCGGTTTCCAGGGTGACCAGCGCGTAGTCGTCGCCGCTGCGCCGGGCGCTGACCTCCCATTCCCGGGTACGCACGAAACCGTGCTTGGGCAAGTCGCCGCGCTCGGCGAACTGCGGAAAGCAGACCGGGACGCCACCGCGGATCGCCACGCTACCGTCGAACACCGCACGCTCGGAGAGGTAGAGCCGTTCGCGCCCGTCGGGCGTGGTCCACGACAGGACCTGGCCGCCCAGGCGGCTGACGACGGCGCTGCTGCCCTGCGGCCCGTGCACGCGCAGGGCCGGGATACCGCGAAATTCGATGTCTTCAATGCAAGGTTTCATGCGTTTTTGGAACCACGTAGAGTTGGGGGCGGACATGCAGCAGGACGATCTGCTGGCCGAGCAGGCTGACGCTGCCGCGGCGGCGGTTGTCGCCGGTGTCGCTGTATTCGAACAGGTAGCTGCGGCGCAGCCGGAGATGGCCGGCATCGTCGCGGCCGAAGCCTTCGAGCCGGCCGACGACGCTTTCGTCGAGGAATTGCAGGCCTTCTTCGGCGCAGGCGGCCTGCGCCGCGCGCACGCCGATCTCGCGTGCCTTCAGCGAATCGAGCCAGAACCAGATGAGGGCGCCGGCGACGAGGATGAAAATGCTTTCGTAGATGGGCATGGGCACGAAGTATACTGCCTGCCATGCTCAGTTACCGCCACGCCTATCACGCCGGCAACCACGCCGACGTGCTCAAACACCTGATCCTGCTGCAGATCGCCCAGTACATGGGCGACAAGCCGGCACCGTTCTGGATCATCGACACCCACGCCGGGGCCGGCCGCTACGCGCTCGACTCGGCGCACGCCAGCAAGCTCGCCGAATGGCGCGACGGCATCGGCCGCCTGTGGAACGCCAGCGGCCTGCCGCCGGCCGCCGCCGACTACCTCGACTTCGTGCGCATGCTCAACCCGGACGGCGAACTCCGCCACTATCCCGGTTCGCCCTGGCTGGCCCGGCAGATGCTGCGCGATGCCGACCGCCTGCGCCTGTACGAGATGCACAGCAGCGACGTGCCGCTGCTCGAGGCCTGCTTCAAGGGCGCCGGCCGCCAGGTCAACATCACCGCCGGCGACGGCTTCGCCGGCCTCAAGGCGTTGCTGCCGCCGCCGCCGCGCCGGGCGCTGGTGCTGATCGATCCCTCCTACGAGACCAAGGCCGACTACAGCAACGTGATCAAGGCACTGCAGGAAGCGCTGAAGCGTTTCCCGACCGGCACCTACGCGCTGTGGTACCCGCTGCTGCTGAAGCCGGAATCGCGCCAGTTGCCGGAGCGCCTGAAACGCCTCGGCGCGCCGAGCTGGCTGAACGCGACGCTCGAAATCAAGGCACCGCCGCGCGACG
The DNA here is from genome assembly GCF_055901855.1 of Azonexus sp. MM2026_4. NCBI lineage: Bacteria > Pseudomonadati > Pseudomonadota > Betaproteobacteria > Rhodocyclales > Azonexaceae > Azonexus > Azonexus sp. MM2026_4. The sequence continues at coordinate 1,079,181 of NZ_CM148380.1, forward strand.
GCTTCGGCATGTACGGCAGCGGCATGTTCATCATCAACCCGCCGTGGACGCTGGAAAAGACCCTGCACGAAACCCTGCCGGCGCTGGCTTCGCTGCTCGCCCAGGGCGACGGCGCCCGGCACACGCTGGAAAGCCAGTCGGTCTAGCGACAGCCCGAAAGCGTATAGATCGTTTGCTTGCGCATCTATTACTTTAAGTAATACAGTCGGCCGGGTGTGCGATCAACGGTCGGGGGTGAAGGCGTGGCGGGACGGATGGTACGGATGGCAGCGACGCTGCTGGCGATGTCTGCCGGCACCGGCGCCCTGGCCGAGGAAACCCTGCAGGTGGCGATCACCGATACCGCCCCGCCTTTCGCCTATCGCGACGACAAGGGCGTACTGAAGGGTTTCAACGTCGATCTGGTGAACGCGCTGTGCCAGCGCTTGCAGCGCAACTGCAAGATCGAGGTGCTGCGTTTCCCGGAAGTGATTCCCGCCGTCGGCGGTGGCCGTTTCGACCTCGGCGTCGCCAACACCCTGCGTACCCCGGAGCGCGAAAAGCTGGTCCGTTTCAGCCGCGTCATCTGGCGCTCGACATCGAGCCTGGTCGGCCATCGCGAACTCGGTGGCGCGCCGCTGGCAACGCTGCTCAAGCGGGAAAGCACCTGCGCCATCGCCGGTACCCGGCAATTCACCTGGCTGGGCGAAAACACCCAGTCGCCACCGCTGGCGGCGAACGGCAACCAGGAGCTGCTCAAGCTGCTCGGACAGAACCAGTGCGCGCTTGCCCTGATGCCGACGCAGCAGGCGCTCGATTTCCTGCAGGGCAAGGCGGGTCAGGCCTTCGCCTACATCGGCGCGCCATTGTCCGAGAGCGGCCTCGGCGGCGACGTGCACATGGTCCTGCGCCCCGGCAACGACAGCCTCAAGACCGAGGTCGATAACGCGCTCGACGCCCTGATCCGCGACGGCACCCACGAGCGGCTGTCGCGGCGGCATTTCCCCTACAGCATCCTGTAAGCGGACATGCCAGAACGCCAGCCGCCCAGCCTGCGCCGCATCTCGGCGATCGTCCTGGGGCTGCTGATCCTGATCCTGTGCGCCGCCGGCGTCCTGCTGGCCCGGCAGATGCTGGAACTGCAGCGCCTGGCCGAGAACCATCGCCGGCAGGCCGCCATCGGCTTGAGCGAAAAGGTGCGCCTGGTCAGCAACATCGAGCGCCTGATCCTGCTCGGCGACCAGTTGAGCAGCAGTCCGGAACCGGAAAGCTGGCAGGCCGCCGGCCGCGCTTTCCAGGCGCTCAGCCGGCATCCTTCGCTGCAGGGCCTGGCCGGTGGCGAACCGGCGGTGGCCGAAAGCTTCCAGGTCGCCGAACGCCTGCTCACCCTGCGCGAAAACCGTGCCGAAGCAACGGAGATCGAGGCCGCCTGGGAAAACCGGCGGGCGGCACTGATCCGAACGGCGGAGGAAACCTCGGGCAGCATGATCGCCTACAGCACCAGCCTGGCCGACAGCGCCGCTCAGTCGGCGCGGCAGATGCTGTGGCAGGCGCTGGCCTTCTGCGCCCTGCTCTCGCTCGTCCTGGTCGCCCTGCTGCGCCTGCTCAAGCTGCAGTTGATCGATCCCTTGCTGGCGGTCTCCGGCCAGCTCGCGGCGATGCGCCCGAACGGCCTGCCGGCCGCCCCCTTGCCGGCCGCCCGCAACCTCGAGGTTGCCGAGGTCTTCGCCGCGCTACGGGCGCTCCAGGATACCCAGCAGGCGCTCAGCGACAGCGAGGAACGCCAGCGACTGGCGCTGGCTGGCGCCAACCAGGGCCTCTACGACCTCGACATGCGCAGCGGCCGGGTCCGGGTCAGCCCCGAATATGCGGAAATGCTCGGCTATCCGCCCAAGACCTTTGCCGACCTCGATTTCACGAGCTGGGAGGCGCTTCTCCACCCGGCCGACCGCAACCCGACGCTGCAGGCCTACCAGGATTACGTGGCCGGCCGGATTCCCCAGTACCGGGTCGAATTCCGCATGCGCTGCGCGGACGGCCGGTGGAAATGGCTGCTCTCGCAAGCCAGCATCCAGTCGCGGCAGGCCGACGGCACGCCGCTGCGCATGCTCGGCACGCATACCGACATTTCCGCCCAGAAAGCCGCCGAAGCCCGCATCCGCGAACTGAACGCGGAGCTCGAGGCGCGGGTCAGCGAACGTACCGCCGAACTCGACCAGGCAAGGCGCGTCGCCGAGTGCGCGACGCTGGCCAAGAGCGCCTTCCTGGCCAACATGAGCCATGAAATCCGCACCCCGCTCAACGCCATTTCCGGGATGGCCCACCTGATCCGCCGCGCCGGACTGCCCGACGAGCAACTGACGCGCCTCGACAAGCTGGAGGCGGCCAGCCGCCACCTGCTGGAGATCATCAACGACGTGCTCGACCTGTCGAAGATCGAAGCCGGCAAGCTGCAACTGGAAAGCAGTGTTTTCGCCCTGCCCGAACTGTTCGAGAACATCTGCTCGATGCTGCAGGAGCGCGCCGAAGCCAAGGGCATCGAACTGCGCCGCGAATACCCGGCGGCACTGCGCTGGCTGCGCGGCGACAGCACGCGCTTGCAACAGGCGCTGCTCAACTACGCCGGCAACGCGCTCAAGTTCACCGAGCGCGGCAGCGTCCTGCTGCGCGCGCGGGTCGTCGCCACCCGGGAGGATGCTTCGCTGGTCCGCTTCGAAGTCAGCGACACCGGCATCGGCATCGCCCCGGAAGCGATCGACCGTCTGTTCAACGCCTTCGAACAGGCCGACCATTCGACCTCGCGCAAGTACGGCGGCACCGGACTGGGGCTGGCGATCACCCGCAAGATCGCCGAAGCGATGGGCGGCGAGGCTGGCGCCGAAAGCCAGCCGGGCCAGGGCAGCACCTTCTGGTTCACCGCCTGGCTGCAGCGCGGCGCAGCGCGTACGACTGCCAGCGCCGGCAGCATCGACGAGATCGAAGCCGGCCTCGCGGCACGGCATGGACGTCGCCGCCTGCTGCTGGTCGAGGACGAACCGGTCAACCGCGAGATCGCCCAGATGCTGCTGCTCGACGCCGGGCTCGCCGCCGACCTCGCCGAGGACGGCCTGCAGGCGGTGGCGATGGCGAGCACCGGCCATTACGACCTGATCCTGATGGACCTGCAGATGCCCAACCTCGACGGCCTCGAAGCCACCCGGCGCATCCGCCGCCTGCCCGGCTACGCCGCCGTGCCGATCGTCGCCATGACCGCCAACGCCTTCGTCGAGGACCGCGAGCGCTGCCGCGCCTGCGGCATGAACGCCTTCATCGCCAAGCCGATCGTCCCCGATACTTTCTACGAGCAGTTGCTGCAGAGCCTGGACGCCGCCTACCCCGGCAACTGAGGTTCAGGCGCGGCGCTCGCCGAGTTGCGCCTTGAGCTGGCGCGCCGCCAGCGCGTAACCGCCGTCGCTGCCGTCGACGAAATGCAGGTGCTTGCCGGCGTGCGACTCGACCAGACAGGTGATCAGCGCCTCGCGCGACCGGTGCATGCCCCAGGCCAGCCGACCCGCCGCCCGCTCGCCGTCGAGCCAGGCGGCGAGTTCGGCGATCTGCGTCTCGCCGGCATCGAGCAGCATGCGCAGGGCGCCGTCGAACTTGCGGAAATCGCTGTGCCGGACCAGATCGTCGCGGTAGCGGCTCCAGGCGACCGACGCCGTGTCGAGGTCGTGCCGGAACAGCCACCAGCCGGCCAGGTTCTGCAGCCACAGGCGACAGGCGTAGCCCAGACCGGCAAGGAAGCCGCGCCCGGCGCTGCGCACCTTCGTCTCGCCGGCCAGCGCCTGGGGCGAGAAGGACAACTGCAGCGCCCCGGCGTGCAGCGGGTGATGGCTGCCGGGATCGCCGAAAATCTCGCCGATCCGCGCCAGAAGACGGGCGTAGGTCGCCTGGTTGAGCGCTGGATCGAGCGCCGTGGCGACGACGATCAGCGCCAGCTTGACGTCGCGGAAGCTCGGCACGTTCTGCCAGCGGCACTCGAAGCCCTCGAAACTGGCGCTGGCCGGCCCCTCGCCCAGGCGGACGTGCTGCACGCCGGGATCGCCACGCTTGATCCGGCGCTCGGCCTCCTCCCAGCCGCGCCCGGAAAAGAACGGCTGGTTGATCTGTTCCGACAGCGCCAGCTTGGCCACCCGCACCCAGTGCCCGGCCTGGCGCAGTTCGCCGACCCGGACCAGGCCGGCGCGCAAGTGCAGGCCGAAACTGTCGGCCGCCAGTTGCTGAGCACCGCGCAAGGCGATCACCGCCGGTGCACAGAGGCGCTCGGGAAGGGCGAAGGTGGCGCCATCGCCGCCGAACAGGAAAGGCAGTTCGATGCTGCGGTCGAGGTTGGCGATCGCCGCGATGCAGGCGACGCCGACGGTATTGACCTTCTTGTAGGCGCCGTCGGCGATCGCCTTGGTCGAATCGACGATGTCGGCGATCACCACCCACCAGTCGTCGGGCAGGTCGACGTGATGGCGCGTATCGATCGCCGCCGCGAACGACGGCAAGGCCGGCAGGTCGCGGTAGAAGCCGGAATCGGCCATCGCCTCAGCCGAGTTCGGTGTATTTGGCGCGCGAGCCACGCGCCTTGTCGACCGGGTACTTGGCGGCGTTCTTCTGCAGCTTGGCGCGGCTCGCCGCCGCCAGGTCGATGCCGCTGCGCTCGGCGATCAGCAGCAGGTAGAGCAGGACATCGGCGCATTCGTCGGCCAGCGCCTCGCGCGTCGTCGGCTCGCTCGCCAGCGCCTCGACCTCGGCGTCGCTCTTCCACTGCATCAGCTCGAGCAGCTCGCCGGCTTCCAGGTTGAGCGAGACGATCAGGTTGCGCAAGGTATGAAACTGCTGCCAGTCGCGCGCATCGCGGAATTCGCGCACGGCGGCGGTCAAACTGGAAAAATCGTCCATTCTGCAATCCGGGGAAGCCTGCCAACCCCGGCATCATGCCACAGGCCGGCCCTTCAGCGCTCCATCACCTCGATGCCCTGACGACGTAGCCACTGACGGTCGAGTTCCCAACGCACGCCCTTGATTCCGGGCTGGGCCCGGACCAGTTCGGCGGCCTCGGACTGCACCCGGGCCAGTTGTTTCTCGACGGCGATGAAGGCCGGATCGTTCGGGTCCTTGACGTTGACCTCCGGGTGCAGCACACCGAGCGCCCGCAACGCCGGCACCTCGACGTTGCGCGGCGTGCTCAGCACCGCCATTCCGTGCTCGACGCGCAACACCTGGAAACGATAGGGATAACTGCGCAACTCGGCGCTGCCCTGGCTGGCCAGGATTTCGTTGAGCTGGCGGGTCTGGCCGTCCGGCCGGCGGATCGCCCAATCGAGGGCAACCAGCAGGGCGATGACGATGAGGACCCAGTGTCCGGATTTGAGTTTCGGAAATAGCATGCTGTCTCTTTGCTTGGCCGGCCCCGCAGCCCGCTCGGTGGTGAAGCGTAACATGAGAAAATCGGCCGACGAACCTGCCCAACCCGGAGAAAACCCCATGCCCATCTATCAACTCGGCGAAAAAATCCCGCAACTCGGCGACCAGACCTGGATCGCCCCCAACGCCACGGTCATCGGCGACGTCCGCCTCGGCGCCCAGGCTTCGATCTGGTGGAACGCCACCTTGCGCGGCGACAACGACCCGATTCACATCGGCGAGCGCAGCAACATTCAGGACGGTTCGGTGCTGCACACCGATGAAGGCGTGCCGATGCACATCGGCAGCGACGTCACCGTCGGCCACCTGGTCATGCTGCATGGCTGCACGGTCGGCGACAGCAGCCTGATCGGCATCGGCTCGGTCATCCTCAACCGGGCGGTAATCGGCAGGTCGAGCATCGTCGGCGCCAATACTCTGGTTCCGGAAGGCAAGATTTTCCCGGATGGGGTGCTGATCGTCGGCTCACCGGGAAAAGTGGTACGCGAATTGTCGGAAGAAGAAATTTCCCGTTTAAAACATTCGGCTAGCCATTATGTCGAGAATGCCAAACGCTATTCCCAGATGCTGCAAGCGTTTCCGGCAACAATTATACAAAAGTAATACACCTTTCTTTACAAATCTTCTTATCTATCATGAAAGAATCGGTTCTCGCAGGTCGATCAGAATAATGTTGCGATTCATGAACATAAATAGGGAGCCAGCATGAACAAGGGGAATACGGGATTTAGCACTTACCTGATTGCGGCAGTTTCTATCGGGGCACTTTGCGCGGTTGCGCTGATGAGTCTTTATAGTGACCTGAGCGCACCGACGCCGCCTTCGCCGGAACAATTCGTTGAAAGTCAGCCGACGGCTGCCCTGCCGGTGCCGGGGGCGATCGAAGTGGTGCCACCGGCGGAAGCGGCTACGCCATTACCGACGGAAGCGGCCGCGCCGCTGCCGACAGAAACGGTCAGCGCCGCCCCGGTCGTCGCCGTTGTCACGCCGGCCGGCATCACGGCCGTCGCTGCAGCGCCGGCGGCAGTCGCCGACAACACCGCGCAAAGCCGCGACGAGTTGCTGCGTACGCTCGAAGCCTGGCGCAAGGCCTGGGCCAATCGCGACGTCGAAGCCTATTTCTCGTTCTACGCCGCCGACTACGCGGGCACCTCGGAAAGTCCCGCCCAGTGGCAGGCCAGCCGGCGTCGCATCATCGAGCAGGCCGGCCTGATCGACATCAGCTTCGGCGCCGCCGAGATCGAGATGGACGGCAAGGATCGCGCCACCCTGACTTTCCCGATGAACTACCGGTCGAAGCGTTTCGAGGACGAAGGCGTCAAGCAGTTGCAACTGGTCCGCGACCAGGGGCAATGGCGGATCGCCCGCGAACAGTTCACCGCCAACTGACGAAATCGGCGATTGCCGCCAGCACGGCCGCCGGCTGGTCGCGCTGCGGCGTGTGTCCGCAGCGCGCCAGCCTGAGCAGGCGCGTCTCCGGCACCTGCTCGGCGATCGCCTCGATCTGGCGCATCGTCGCGTATTCGTCGTCCTCGCCCTGAATCGCCAGCACCGGGCAGCGGATTGCCGGCAGGCAGGCCTCGATGTTCCAGTCGCGAAAGGCCGGCGCCAGCCAGCAGTCGTTCCAGTCGGCGAAAACCCGCGGCGCATCGCGGTGGTAACGCGCCAGCTTCTGCGGCCAGTCGCTGTTGTGCCAGATGTCGCGGGCGGCGCGGATGCCGGCCAGGGTTTCTTCCTCGACGAACTCGTGCGGCGCCATGACCACCACGCCCACCGGCCGTTCGGGAAAGCTGCCGGCGAAGATCAGGGCGATGCTGCCGCCGTCGCTATGCCCGACCAGTAACGGCCGCTCGACCGCCATCGCCGCGAGCAGCGCCGGCAGGATGTGTTGCGCCTCGCGGTGCATATAGTCCGGCTGGCGCGCTGCCGGGTGCGGATCGGAAGCGCCATACCCCGGCCGCGAATAGACGATGGTCCGGCAACCGGTCGCCGCTGCCAGTTGCTGCGGAAAATCGCGCCACATGGCAACGCAGCCCAGCCCTTCGTGCAACAGCACCAGAGTCGGCAGCCCGGAACGGGCGGCGGGGATATCAAGGGTTTCGATGCGATAGCCGGGGATCTCGATGGTGTTCATGCATGCAGGAGGAAATTGCGGACGACGTCGATCTGGTCGTCGGAAAGGAATATCGGGGCATGTCCGACCCCGGGAATCTCGGCCAGTTCCGCGCGCGGCCCGCACTCGCCCATGCGCTGCCAGGCGTCACGCGCGAGCAGGTCGGATTCACTGCCGCGGATCGCCAGCGTCGGACAGCGGATCGCCTCGTAAAGCGGCCACAGCGCGATGTCGCCGTCGCCGAAGGCAGCCCGGAACGGCCCGGCGATGCGCGGATCGTAACGGAAGCCCCAGCGGCCGTCGGCACGCTGACGGATGCTGCTTTCGGTCAACTCGACCCATTGCGCCTCGCTCAGCGCACCGAACGGTGCGCTGATCTCGCGCAGGTAGGCGACCGCTTCGGCCAGCGTGGTCCAGCTCGGATCGGCACCGACATAGGCGGCAATGCGTTGCAGCGCGGCACGGGTGATCGCCGGTCCAACATCGTTCAGGACCAGGCGCATCACCGGCGAATTTTCCTGCGCCGCCAGCGCCATACCGATCAAGCCGCCCATCGAGGTGCCCAGCCAATGCACGGTCTCGACGTCGAGGCGGGCAAGCAGCGTGACCATGTCGGCGACGTACTGGGGAATCGCGTAGGCGGCCGGATCGCGCAGCCAGCCGCTGAGGCCGCGACCGACGACATCCGGACAGACGACCCGGTAATGCCCGGACAGCGCCAGCGCCAGGCGATCGAAATCGCGCGCGTTGCGGGTCAGGCCATGGACGCAGACGAGCACCCGCGGATTGTCGCGCTCACCCCATTCGTAATAACTCATCCGGTGCAGCCCCGAAGGACTGAGACAACGGACGCTACGTTGTTTTATCGTCATCACGCCTACCTCCTTGGCTAAATGTATCACCGTCCCTGCCAGTAGCGTTGGCGTAGCTGGCGCCAGGCGGCAATTTCCCGGCTTGCCGGGCGCAGCGTCAGGAGCAAGGCACCGTCACGATCGGTCCGCCAAAGGCGGGCGCCGCTCGCCGCGTGGCGTTCCAGCACCTCGGGGCGCGGATGGCCGAAACGGTTGCGATGGCCGACCGAAAACAGCACCTCGCCCGCCCCGACCGCCGCAAGAAATTCGGCCGTCGACGAGCCTTTGGCGCCATGATGCGGTGCCAGCAGGACGGTGCTGCGCAGCGCCGCGGCATCGCGCGCCAGCATTGCCGCCTCCTCGCGAGCGCCGATGTCGCCGGTCAGCAGCAGGCGCTCGCCGCCGACCGTCACCGCCAGCACGCAGGACAACGAATTGTGCCGGCCGTCGTCGGTATAGGCTTCAAGCGCCGGATGCAGGATCGCGAAATCGACGCCGTCCCAGCGCCACGTCTCGCCGGCGGCGCAACGCCGCCCCAGCGCCGCCTCCGACGAAATGCTCTCGTCGACCGCTAGCGCCGCGCGCAGCGATTCGGCACCGCCAGCATGATCGGCGTCGCCATGGGTGAGCAGCAGGCGATCGATGCGCGTCGCCCCGAGCCAGCGCAGATAGGGAACCACCACCCGCAGCCCGGCATCGGCGTCGCTGCCGTAGCGCGGACCGGTGTCGTAGACCAGCAGATGCTGGCGGGTACGCACCATTACCGCCAGCCCCTGGCCGACGTCGAGGACATCGACCCGCGCCTCGCCATCGGGAATTTCCGGCGCCGGCCAGAACAACAGCGGCAGGAGCAGGGCCAGCCCCAGCCAGCGTCCGGGCACGCCGCGCGGCAGCAGACAGACGACGACGCCGATGGCGGCCAGCAGCACCGCCGCCGGATGCGGCGCCGGCACCTGCCACAATGGCCAGGCGGCGCACCAGAACAGGAACTGCATCAGCGGCTCGAGCACCGCGTGCGCCGCCTGCAACGGGAAATTCCACGGCAGGAGCGCGGCGAGCAGCGCCAGCGGCGTCACCAGCAGGCTGATCACCGGGATCGCGACCAGGTTGGCGAGCGGCGAAATCAGCGGAAACTGGCCGAACACCAACAGCAGGATCGGCAGCGAGGCGAGCGTCGCCGCCAGCTGCACCGTTCCCCAGCCGCGCAGGCGCTCACGCCAGCCGCGCCCGGTACCGACCAGCGCCGCGCCGACGTGAAGCAAGGCGGCGACGACGCCGAACGACAACCAGAAACCCGGCGCCAGCACCGCCCAGGGATCGACGACGAGAACGACGACCAGGGCCAGCGCCAGCACCCGGCCGGGCGCGACGATGCGTCCGGAAAGCATGGCCGCGACAGCAACCAGCAGCATGTACAGGGTGCGTTGCGCCGGCACCCCGAAACCGGCCAGCGCGGTATACGCAAAGGCCGCCAGCGCCGCCGTCAGCACGCCGACCTTCTGCGCCGGCCAGCGCAGCGCCAGGCCGGGAAGGCGGCGCCACAGCCCGGCCAGCAGCGCGCCGCAGAGACCGGCGACGAGGGTGATGTGCAGGCCGCTGATCGCCATCGCGTGCGTCACGCCGCTGCGGTTGAAGACCGTCCACAGCTCGCCGTCCACCGCCTTCTGGTCGCCCACCGCGAGCGCCGTCAGGATGCCGCGCCAGGGATGGCTAGCCGCCGGCAGAGCGCTTTCGAAACGCTGGCGGACCGCCGCCCGCAGCCGCTCGACCAGATACACCGGCTGCGCGACGAAAGCGTCGAGACGCTGCGTCGGCGCCGGCCGCACGTAGCCGGTGGCGCGGATGCCACGTTCGAGCAGCCACAGTTCGTAGTCGAAACTGCCGGGATTGGCCGCGCCGTGCGGCCGCTTGAGGCGAACGGTGAATTGCCAGCGCTCGCCGGGATTAACCGGGTGGCGCGTCTCGCCGTCGTCGTACCAGGCCAGTTGCACGCGGTCGGGGACGATGGCGCCGGCATCGAGGCGGCGCTCGATGGCAAACTCGAAACGCACGCCGCGCTCGAAATCCTGCGGCAGGCCGGCGACCACGCCGACCACCGCGACGTCCCTGCCCTCCCACGCCGCGTCCAGCTGGTCGGCCAGGCGCAGTTCGGCACGCCACGCCGCCCAGCCGAAACCAAGGCCGCAGGCGCCGATCAGCAGCAACAGTTGCGCCGGCCAGCGGCGCCAGCGCCAGGCCGGCAGGCACAGGACAAGCGCCGACAACGACCACAGCAAGGGATCGGGCAGCAGCGCCTGGGTCTGCAGCAGGAACACACCCAGCGCGAAGGCAAGCGCGGCGGATTTCATGCCAACATCATGACACGAAGCGTTACCGACGACGAGCCCGGCCTTTGCAATAATCCTTGAAACCTCAGTTGACCGCTTATCTCTCCTTGTGCAGCCGCATGAATGCCGACCTCAATGCCCACGATACGGCTCACTCGTTGAGTGATGGCGCTACGCGGCCGCTGGCACGTCCGGACGGGCGCCCGGCTTTGTCGCTTCTCCTTGCAGGCACGAGCCTGCCGCGTCGTCGCTTCGCGCCGGCCATCCCGTCCAAACGCACCATCGGCCGCGTCCAACTGAGGTTTCAAGGATAATCAGCCCATGCGCCGCCTGCTCAAACATTATCTGCCGGACCACGAAACGATACGCCGCAACCCCTGGTTGCGGCCGTTCGAGAATTCACTGCTGCACCCGCGGCTGTGGCACCTCAACCGCCGCTCGGCGGCCGGGGCAATTGCCGCCGGGCTGTTCTGCGGTCTGATCCCCGGCCCTTTCCAGATGCCCGGCGCGGCGCTGTGCGCCATCCTGTTCCGCGTCAACCTGCCGCTGGCGCTGGTGGTGACGTTCTACAGCAACCCGTTCACCATCGTCCCGCTCTACCTGCTGGCCTACCAGACCGGCCGCCTGCTGATCGGCGATACGGCCGGCTTCCTGTTGCCGCCGGCGTTCAGCTTCGCCGAATTCGGCGCCTGGACGGAAGCCATGCACACCTGGATGCTGGCCGTCGCCCGGCCGCTCGCCGTCGGCCTGATCGTCCTTGCCGACGGCCTGGCGCTGGCCGGCTACCTGCTGACGCGCGGCGCCTGGCGGCTCTACCTCGTCCGCCACTGGCACCGGCGCCGCCGGCGAACTGCTTCAGCCTGACTTCTTGCGGTGGTCGATGACGCGCACCGCCTTGCCCATCGAACGCTCGATGGCGCCGGTCGGTTTGACGATGACCTGGCAGGAAACGCCGATGAAGTCCTTGATGTCCTTCTGCACCTTGGCGGCAATACGGTCCATTGCCTCCTGGCCCTTGGCGAACAGCGGCGGACTGGCTTCGACATTGACCGCCATCGAATCCATGAAGCCTTCGCGGAACACTTCGATCTGGTAGAAGGGTGACAGCGTTTCGGTACGCATCAGCACCGCCTCGACCTGGGTCGGGAAGACGTTGACCCCGCGGATGATCAGCATGTCGTCGGAACGTCCGGAGATGCGCCGGATGCGCGCATGGGTGCGGCCGCACTTGCACGGCGTGCGGTCGATCACCGAAATGTCGCGGGTGCGGTAACGCAGGATCGGGAAGGCTTCCTTGGTCAGCGAGGTGAACACGATCTCGCCCTCCTCGCCGTCCGGCACCGGCAACCCGGTCGTCACGTCCACGCATTCGACCAGGAAATGGTCTTCCCAGACGTGCAGGCCCTTCTTCGCCTCGATGCACTCGACACCGACGCCCGGCCCCATGACTTCGGACAGCCCGTAGATGTCGATCGCTTCCAGCCCGAGGCGCGCCTCGATCTCGTAGCGCATTTCCTCGGTCCATGGCTCGGCGCCGAAAATACCGACGCGCAGCGGCAGCTTGCGCAGGTCGATGCCGATGCTCTCGGCTTCCTCGGCGATGTTCAGCGAGTAGGACGGCGTGCAGCACAGCGCGGTGGCTTCGAAGTCGGAGAGCAGCATGACCTGCTTCTGGGTCTGGCCGCCGGACATCGGCACGGTCAGCACACCGAGTTCCTCGGCGCCGTAATGCAGGCCGAGGCCGCCGGTGAACAGGCCGTAGCCGTAGGCATTGTGCAGGCGGTCGCCGGGATGCAGACCGGCGGAAGCCAGGCTGCGGGCAACCAGTTGCGCCCAGTTGGCGATGTCGCGGCGGGTATAGCCGACGACGGTCGGCTTGCCGGTAGTACCGGACGAGGCATGGACGCGGACGACCTGCTCGGTGGGCACGGCGAACATGCCGAAAGGATAGTTGTCGCGCAGTTGTTCCTTCTTGGTGAAGGGCAGCAGACGGGCATCGGCCAGCGATTGGATGTGGTGCGGCTTGACCTCCAGTTCATCCATCGCCTCGCGGTAGAACTTGACCGTCGCGTAGCAGCGCTCGACCGTGTTGCGCAGCCGGCGCAACTGCAAGGCCTCGAGCTCTTCCCGTGGCAAGGTCTCGTTCTCGATGTCGAAAATCATGAAGCTTCCTCCCTGGTTGCTTTCTGTTGTTGTCAAAGGGAGAAATGATACGCCGGCCGGCGCCGGCGCGCGCGTCGTCGGCGCCGGTTTCAGGTATGGAAGCGGCCGACCTCGCCGTTGAGCGTCTCGGCCAGTTGGCGCAGGCCGTCGGCAGTATGGGCGTTGCTGCCGGCGGCGGCATTGTTCTCTTCGGCCATCTGGGCGATGCGCTCGACATTCCGGGCAATCTCGGTGCTGGCCGCCGCCTGCTCGCGCAGGGCGACGGTGATCTCGGACACCGCCTCGACCACCCGCCGCGCATGCTCCTGGACCAGGCCGATCGACTCGCCGGCCCGCTGCGCCTCGACGACACCGAGCCCGACGCGTGCCACGCCGCGCTTCATGCTATCGACCGCGGTCGCCGTCCCGGACTGGATGGCGGCGATCATGCCGGCGATTTCCTGGGTCGATTTCGCCGTCCGCTCGGCCAGCTTGCGCACCTCGTCGGCGACCACGGCGAAGCCGCGCCCCGACTCGCCGGCCCGCGCCGCCTCGATAGCGGCGTTGAGCGCCAGCAGGTTGGTCTGGTCGGCGATGTCCTTGATCGTGCCGACGATGGTCGAAATCCGGTCGGACTGCAGCCCGAGCGCCTCGACGCTGGCCGCTGAATGATTGACCGACTCGGCGATGCCCTGGATTTCGGCGACCACCCGGCGCACGGTGTCGCCGCCCTCGCCGGCGACGCGGTCCGACTCGCGGGAATAGGACTCGGCATCCTGGGCGTTCCTGGCGATGTGATCGACGCCCACGGTCATTTCCTCGACCGAGGCCGCCATGCTCGACGCCGAATCGCTCTGCGCGCCGGCGCTGCGCGAGATCTGGTGGCTCGAGCCCGCCAGTTCGCCGGCGGCGTTGCGCAGCTCGCCGACGTCGTCCTGGATGCGCGCCAGCAAGGCCCGGATCGACGCCGCCATGTCGTTGAGGTCGCGCCCGGCAGCGTGCAGTTCGTCACTGCCGGCGGTCGCGAAATGCACCGTCATGTCGCCGTCGGCCATGCGCCGGGCGCCGGCGGAAAAGACTTCGACCGTGCCGATCACCGAGTAATAGGTGCCAATCCCGAAATAGGCGACGAGCAGCGTCACCAGGGTCGCCAGCACGCCCTGCAGCAGCAGGACGCGCTGGGCGTCCGCCTTGCGCTTCTCCAGTTGTTGCTCGAACTGCGGGATCAGCGTGTCGTACATGATCCGGTAGCCGAGGTCGATGACCTGCGTCGTCAGCGCGAAATAATCGGCGGCCGAGATCTGGAAGCGTTCCTCGAGAATCTCTTCCCGCACCAGCTTGAACACCTTCTCGCTGGCGGCGGCAAATTCGCTGCCCGGCCCGCCCAGCACGGCGCGCAGTTCCGGCGCGTACTTCATCGTCTTTTCGAGGTTGGCGTTCTGCTCCCGCAAGGTTCCGCTCAGGCGTTCAAGCAGGGCGACGATCTCGCGCCGCGTATCGAGCGTCAGCTCCTGCGAACTGAGCGCTCCCGTCCCCCGGGCGCGCATGATGCCGAGCGGCTCGAGCATGGCCGGCATCTTGTCGACGACGGTATCCATGAAATAGTAGGTATCGATCGCCGGGTCCAGCGTCAGTTCGGTTTCGTCGGCCAGGTCGACCATGAAACCGAGGATGCCGGCGATCGTCCGGCTGTGCCTTGCGAGATTTTCCGGGGCCGACCAGTTCAGCCCCTGGCGGCTGATTGCCGTCCATTCGCCGCGGATCGCCTGCCAGCGCGGGCTGTTCCGCAACCCGGGGCTGAGGGTCGCCTCGGTTTCCTCCAGCGCCTGCTCGACTTCCTTCGCCACTGCCGCCCGCTTTTCCTGCATCGCCGCGTTGCCATTGAGCACGCCCGACGACAGCCCGCGATGTTGCTGCATGAACTGCACCGCGCGGTTCATCGGCTTGAGCATCTGCAGGCCGGCCAGTTCGTGCTCGGCGGTCCGGATGTCGCGGCTGAGGTTGTCGTAGAGCGTGTAGAGCAGCACCAGCAAGACAACCACCAGCGCGCTGCCAAGAAAAATGAACTTGGCGCGGAAATGCAGGCGATTCATCAAAGCCACTGCCGGCAGGAACAAGGCACGCATTTTTCAACCCCCAGGCTACGGACGCGACCAGAATAGCCAGAGACCGAAAAATGTCAAATGAATATCAGGCGGAGAGCAATTTCCCGTCGTTCAGTTCGATCATCGCATCGGCCCTGGCGGCCAGCCCGCGGTCATGGGTGACCATGACCAGGCTGGCGCCCTGACGCCGCACGTGCTCGAGCAGCAGTTCGAAGACGCCGGCAGCGGTATGACTGTCGAGATTGCCGGTCGGTTCATCGGCAAGGATGCACGACGGCCGACTGACCAGCGCGCGGGCGATTGCCGCACGCTGGCGCTCGCCACCGGAAAGCTCGCCCGGCCGGTGTTCCAGGCGGTGACCGAGACCGACCGCGGCGAGCATCGCCGCCGCCTGTTCAAGCGCCGCGCCGCGTTCGCTGCGGCGGATCAGCAGCGGCATGGCGACGTTCTCCAGCGCCGAGAACTCAGGCAGCAGGTGATGGAACTGATAAACGAAGCCGAGGTGGCGGTTGCGCCAGTCGCCGCGATCGACCTCGTTCAAGGCCGAGAAATCGCGCCCCATCAGCGACACCGCACCGGCGCTCGGTGCGTCGAGCCCGCCCAGCAGGTGCAGCAGGGTGCTCTTGCCGGAGCCGGAAGAGCCGACCACGGCCAGCGTGGTACCGGCGGCAACGCTCAGATCGATCCCGGCCAGCACCGCCACGTCGAGCCCGCCGCCACGGAAGGTCTTGGCCAGGCCCTCGGCCTGCAGGATGATTTCACTCATAGCGCAGCGCCTCCGCCGGATTGACCCGCGCCGCCCGCCAGCTCGGGTAGAGCGTCGCCAGCAGCGAGAGCACGAAGGCGATCAGGGTGACGCCCCAGACGTCGCTCCACAGCAGTTCGGACGGCAGGTCGGAAATGTAATAGACGTCCTTGGCCAGGAACTGGATGCCGAGCAGGCGCTCGAGCGCCGGCACCACGACGTCGACGTTGAGCGCCAGCGCGACGCCGCCGGCGACGCCGAGCGCCAGGCCGATGCAGCCGACCAGCGCGCCCTGGATCATGAACACCGCCATGATCGAGCGCGGCCGGGCGCCGAGCGTGCGCAGGATGGCGATGTCGGCCTGTTTGTCGGTGACCGCCATGACCAGCGTGGACACCAGGTTGAAGGCAGCGACGGCGACGATCAGCGAGAGGATGATGAACATCATCGTCTTCTCGATCTGCACGGCGCGGAAGAAGTTGGCGTGGCTCTTGGTCCAGTCGTGGATGTAGGCGTCGGCGTTGATGTAGGCGACCAGTTCGCGGGCGATGCGCGGTGCCTTGAACAGGTCGTCGACCTTCAGGCGCACGCCGCTCACCTGCTCGCCCATCTGGTACAGGCGCTGCGCATCCTGCAGATGGATCAGCGCCAGCCCCGAGTCGTACTCGTACATACCGACCTCGAAGATGCCGACCACCTTGAACGAGCGCACGCGCGGCACCACGCCGGCCGGTGTCACCGTGCCCTGCGGCGCGATCAGCGTCACCTTGTCGCCGGTGAACACGTGCAGCGAGCGCGCCAGGTCGGCGCCGAGGACGACGCCGAATTCGCCGGGCTTGAGGTCGTCGAGGCTGCCGCTCTTGATCGTGCTGCGGAAGTCGGCGACGCGGTCCTCGAGTTCAGGGACGATGCCGCGGATCAGCGCGCCCTTGACCTCGCCGTCAACCGAGAACATCCCCTGCGACTGGACGAAGGGCGCCGTCGCCCGCACTTCCGGATGTTTCTCGACACCGGCGGCGATCGACTGCCAGTGGTCGAGCCCACCGTCGATGCCGGTGACCTGGATGTGCGAGGCGACGCCGAGGATGCGCGTGCGCAGTTCCTTCTGGAAGCCGTTCATCACCGAGAGGACGACGATCAGCGCGGCGACGCCGAGCCCGATGCCGGCCATCGAGATCATCGAGATGAAGGAAATGAAGTGGTTGCGACGCTTGGCGCGCGTGTAGCGCAGGCCGATCAGCAACTCGTAGGGCAATGACATGCGTGTTCCCGCAACGCAACAAAACCGCTATGGTACACGCACCCGGAAAGCCCGGCCCAGCAACCTGTTGAGGAAATTCGCAATGATCGTCACCAATATCGAGACCGTTCCCGGCAAAACCATCGTCAAGCACCTCGGCCTGGTCAACGGCAGCACGGTCCGCTCCAAGCACGTCGGCCGCGACCTGATGGCCGGCCTGAAGAACATCTTCGGCGGCGAACTGAAGGGCTACACCGAACTGCTCACCGAATCGCGCGAGGAAGCGCTGCAGCGCATGCTCGACCAGGCCAAGGCGATCGGCGCCAACGCCGTGGTCAATGTCCGCTTCTCGACCTCGTCGGTCGCCGCCGGCGCCGCCGAACTGTTCGCCTACGGCACCGCCGTCGTCGTGGAATGACGCGATGTTCGACCTGATCCTATTCCTGGTCCTGCTGCTGCTCGGCTTCGTCTTCGGACAGATCGCCGAAAAGCGGCATTTCAAGTCGATCATCGAACGCGAAAAGACGCTGCGCGACATCCTCGTCTTTTCCGAACGGCGCATCCCGGACGAAGAGCGCCTGGAAGGCATCCTGGTCTGCGGCAGCGTCGTCGTCTCGGTCGATTTCTTCAAGCGCTTCGTCGCCAACCTGCGCAACCTGGTCGGCGGTCGCGTCAGTTCCTACGAATCGCTACTCGAACGCGCCCGCCGCGAAGCCGTCCTGCGCATGAAGGAAGAAGCGCGGCGCAAGGGGGCGAGCGGCATCTGGAACCTGCGTCTGGAAACCGCGTCGATCTACAAGGATGCGGCCCAGGGTATTGGCGCCGTCGAGGTTCTCGCCTACGGCACCGCCGTCCGGACGCGCCGCTGAGCGCATGAGCGAGTACGAAAACCACGAGGTGCCGGAAGGCATCAACGTCAGCCCGACGCATCCGCTGAAGGATTTCGCGCTGCTCGTCGGCGGCATCAGCGCCGTCATCCTGATCGCCGTGCTCGCGCTGTCGCTGCTCGCCGGCCAGCTTGCCCGGCACATCCCGTTCGCCCAGGAACGGGCGCTCGCCGCCAGCCTCGGCCGCTGGCTGCCGGCGCCTCCGGCAAAGCCGGGCGAGCGCCAGCGGCGCGACTACCTGCAGGCGCTCGCCGACGGGCTGGCGGCCGACCTGCGGCTGCCGCCGGAAATGACGCTGACCGTCCATTACGCCGACACCGACACGGTCAACGCGATGGCGACGCTGGGCGGCCACATCGTCGTCTTTCAGGGACTGATCGACACCCTGCCCAGCGAGAACGCGCTGGCCATGGTGCTGGCCCACGAAATCGCCCATATCAAGCACCGCGACCCGGTCGTCGCCATCGGTCGCGGCTTTGCCGTCGCCCTGGCACTGGCCAGCTTTTCCGGCGTCGGCGACGGCGTCCTGCAGCAATGGCTGGGCGGCGTCGGCATGCTGCCCATCCTGTCGTTCAGCCGCGCCCAGGAAGAAGCCGCCGATGCCGCCGCGTTGCAGGCGGTCCTGCAGCGCTACGGCCATGTCGGCGACGCTGCCGCCTTCTTCGAGGAAGTCGCCCGCCGGCAATCGATGCCGTCCGGGCCGACGCTGCTGCAGACGCATCCGGACACCGAGCAACGCATCGCGGCGATCCGCGCCTTCGCCGCCCGCCACAGCCAGGCAAAAGCGCCGCCGATGCCACTGCCGGCGTTCATGAAAAACGACTAAGCGCGATGTCCAGTTTTGCTGCCCGCAGCGCTTCCGGAAGAAAGACGTGAACAGCCTCTCAGAACGATCTTTGCCAGTTCGCGGCCAGCCAGTAGTTGGCTGTTTCGCCTTGGGTGGTCGCATTCAGCGACAGTGAAGCATTTCCCCCGGCCAGCTTGCCTTCCACGCCAAACCCGACGCGCAGCCAGTCCTGGTCGTTCTTCTGGCCCGGCAAATCGAAGCCGAAGAGACCGAGCACCTGACCCGTGGTATGCGGACCGTTCTTCTCGAAACGGTGCACCGCTTCCAGCGTAGCGAGCAGATTGATGCCCTGCGTCAGCGGTTTCGTGACATTCACCCCGAGGTGCAGATCAGTCGCCTTCTCCTTGCGTGCATCGAAGTAGGCGGGAAAACCGCCACCGGTTTCGGTGTAGGCATCGAGCTTTGCCTCCGCATAGGAGAGATCGGCGTACGGTGTGAAAGCAGCCCCGGCGAGCGTATAGGCATTTTCCAGATCGACCCGCGCGCGTGCGCCCCATGTGGCGATATCAGCCTTGGCCCGCGAGAAATCCTGCGCGCCGGCATTGATGTAGCCGCGCTTCAGCTTGGCATCCCCCCAGTTGCGGTAAGCGCCCAGCGTGGCCGAAATATTGCCGGAAACGGGGACAAGGGCTTCGAGCAGCAAATAGCTGCCGTCGGTTTTGGTCTGGCCATTCAATAGCTGGTGCTGCTTCGCCCAAGTCTGGCCGAGCGAGATATTCACCTGCGCCGGACCGAAATTTCGCCCGATGCCGAATTCGGCGAGACCGAGATCGCCATCGCGGTCGCCGTGGTCGTCGCGACCCCAGTCGCCGGCCAGCCAGTAGGTATTCTGGCCGGCCGCAACACGGCGTGCCAGCGGGCGACTGTGCGCCCCGTGAATGAGTGTATTGTTGGAAGACAAGGCCATGCTGTTCGCCCTGGCGGTACCGGCAAGACTGTTCTGCACGTCGGCCAGGGTGATCAGCCCCCCTTCCTGACCAGTCCCTGCACCGCGGGCGATGAAAGCAGACTCGTTTTCGAGATAGCCCACCACAACGCTGCCGTCGCTGTTGGTAGCCGTGGCTTCGTAGCTTATGTCGCTTGCCACCGTTACACCGCTGGCGCGCAACCAGTCTTCGACGCTCTGCATGCCGGTGGCCTGGGTCCAGCGGAAAGCGCGGGTTGCGCTGTCGGTGCTGGCTGCACCGACGATGACCAAACCATTGCCGGAGATGGCTGCGGCACGTGAGTTGGTTCCCCCCAGGGTACCGAGGTCGGCCATGCCGCCAGCAGCGGTCCAGCGGAAAGCGTGCGCGCTTGCATCACCGGCTGTGGTGGCGGCACCGACCACCACGTTGCCATCGGCGGAAACGCCTCGGGCGCTGGATCGGCTTCCACCCAGAGCACCGAGGTTGACCATGCCGCCGGCACTTGTCCAGCGAAACGCGTACTGCTGGGTCCAGTCATTGCCGCCGGCAGGCTGGGAAGATCCGACCACCACACTGCCATCTGCGGAAACAGCGGCAGCATATGAGTCTTTCCCGCCCAAGGTGCCAAGATCCTGGACCGTATTCCAGTTTGCCGCGCTCCAGAGGAAGGCATGCTCTGCTGCAGCTTCAACCGTGTAACCATAACCCACCACCACCGAACCGTCAGCAGAGGTGGCCGTCGCGGCGGCGCGTCCCGAATCCCAGAGAACCGGCAGTACAACCATGCCCGTGCCTGCTGTCCAGCGGAAAGGACGTTGCGCGTTGTAATCCGGACTGGAAAAGTCACCGACGATCACCAAGCCATCCGCCGAGACACCCAAAGCCTCTGAATAATGCGGCGAAGCAATGTTATCCAATCTGCTCATGCCACCAGACGCTGTCCAGCGGAAAGCGTATCCACCACTGTCGCTCTCGACATAACCGACGGTTACCGACCCATCGGCAGAAACACCTTGGCCATAGGAATAGTCAACACCAGCAAGAGCACCAATGTCGGTCAGCCCGCTTTGTGCTTTTACGTTCGCCGACATGGCGAGCATGGGCATGGCCAGCGCCAAGGCTGCGTGGAGACGATGGCTGCGGAAAGGCGGCAGGAAGGATTTGCACTTCATGAGCGGGCTCTGTTTGGAATGAATGAAGGAGTGATGATCGGTGCAAAATTATATTAGCGCTCCGCCTCTTCCGGGATAAGGTTGCGAAAATTGGCGGGAGCCAGCGCCGCGTCGATCAGCCGGCGGGCGATACTCACCGGGTCCGGCAAGGCCGGCAGCGCGTCCGGCGTGAACCAGGCGGCGTCCTCGATCTCGCCCGGCTGGGGAACGATGTCGCCGCCCGCGTAATCGGCAAAGAAGGCTATCATCAGCGAGTTCGGGAAAGGCCACGGCTGGCTGGCGAAATAGCGCAGGCTGGCGATGTCGACCCCGACCTCCTCGCGCACCTCACGCGCCGCGCATTGCTCCAGCGTTTCCCCGGGTTCGACGAAACCGGCCAGCGCGCTGTAGACGCCTTCCTTGAAATGCGGGCTGCGCGCCAGCAGCAGACGCTCGCCGTCGCGCACCAGGACCATCACCGCCGGCGACAGCCGGGGATAGACGACCAGCCCGCAGGCCGGGCAACGCATCGCGAATTCCCCGCCGAGGCGCGCGGTCGGCGTACCGCAACTGCCGCAATGACGGTGGTTGGCCTGCCAGTCGAGCAGTTGCGTCGCCCGCCCGGCGAAAGCGAACACCTCCATCCCGGCCAGGCCGTGCAGCGCCCGCAAGGGCACCGCTTCGCCAGCGCCGATCGCCGGCCAGTCGGCGACATCGAGCGCCCGACAGGGCCGGCCGCCGATTTCGCCGACTGCCAGGCCGCCGGCCGGCAGGCCGAAATCCGCCGCCGTGCCGAAAGGAAAAGGCCAGTCGCCGGGCACGGTGAGCACACGGTGCTGGCAGCGCAGTATCCAGTAAACGGCCTCGTTCATTGCTCGACTCCGGGGAAAAAGGGCTGGCAGTTTAACGCGCCGACGCTCAAGCCGCCGCTTTCGGCGCCGGCTTGCGGATTCGGCGCCACAGCAGGCGGAGCAGCCAGCCGAGCAGCAGGAAGAGCATGCTCCACGGAATGAGGTAGGCAATCGCCGTGATCGCGCCCGACAAGCCGCGCGCCAGGTTATCGACGAACTCGTCCAGCGCATCGCGCACCGGCCGCCAGGACGACGTGACACCGGTCGCCGATATCGACAGGCGCAGCACCTCGGTATTCACGCGTTGCAGGTCGTGGGCGCGGGCGCCGCTGATTTCCTCGATTTGTGCCTGCGTCTGGGCCAGTTCCCGGTTCACCGTGATCATCGCGTCGATATCGCCGCTCGCCTTGTTGCGCAGGACTTCGAGCTTGCTCCGATAGTCGTTCAGCATGGCCAGCTTCTTGGCCGAATCCTCGAGCGGGCCGGCCAGGTCCTCCGCCGTCGTCGACTGGCTGGCGACCCTGCCTTGGGCGCTCAGGGCGCTCATCAGTTGCCGGATGCCGGCCGCCTTGGCGCGCAGGGTGATCTGCGCATAACTGCCCCGCCCCGTGCCGATGCGCGATTCGAGGATGACGCATTGTTCGGCCGCCGCCGCCAGACAGGCGGCTTCGGCCTGCCGGTGAACTTCGGCGACGCGCTCCTCGGCCACCTCGAGCTTGATGGCGTGCTCGTAGGCCATGTAACGACTCGGACTGTCGGCGGGTGCCGGTGCGCTTTGCTCGGCAGGGGCGCGTTCCGCCGCCCCCCCCGTCTGGCTACCGGGTTCGTGTTTGTTGCCGCAACCGGCAAGGATGACGAAGGAGAAAACGATCGGCAGCGAACGCGTCGCTCGCTCCCGGATGAACGCGGTCAATACGCCAAAAGATTTCATGGAGTTCCGGTAAATGCTTCGAAGGTTGCAGGCAGCGCAGGACGCCGCCCGGAAATTTGCCATGCGCATTATGCCGTTTGAAAAACCCGAAGGGAAACGGCACCGCTTGAAACGCTGCGCGCCCCCGGAATGGAGCGCTGGTCCCGGATCGGGCCTAGTCGAGGACGAAGACCATGCCGAGCACGCCAAACGACAAGTTCTGCTCGCCCGCCGTGGTGTAGGAGGCGACGCCAAGGTTGTGGTAGTTGGAAGCGAAGGCCACCAAGGCGCCGACACCGAGTACGGCGTTGAGTTGACTGCGCTCGGCGAGCGCCGCCTTGATCCTGTCGCGATGGCGATCGGCTGAGGGGTTCAGCAACAAGGCGGCGCCCAGCAGGGCAGCGCCGAAGACGGCGCCGGTCAGGAAGGAACGGCTCATACGGAACTCCGTAGGTTGGTGTAGCTCAGGGAAGGCAAGTGACGCAGTTTAGCCTGCCCGGCTTCAGCCCGCAGCCCGGGTATGCATGACAACCCGGCCGACCCAGGCGAATCCCAGCAGATTGGCGCCGATCGCCACGTAGCCGACCAGCGGGTAACCGTGCAACTGACCCGCCGCATCGACCTCGACCAGAACACCGGCAAGCGTCGTCGCCAACCCCATCGCCAATGCCTGCACGGTGCCGTTGAGCGACATGAAGGTGCCGCGCAGGCGCGGCTGGGCGGCCGAGGTGACGATCGCCATGGCGGGAATCATGCGCCCCGAGATCAGCACGAAGAAACTGGTCGAGCAGATCAGCCAGCCCCACAGCGGCAAGTGTCCGGCGTGGGTGACGAGCAGCAGCGGCAACAGCGCCGCCAAGGCCAGCCAGCGATAGACCGCCACCTTGCCGCGGCGGTCGGCCCAGCGGCCGATGGCGCGGGCGCTGAAGAAAGTGGCGGCGCCACCGACCAGGTAAACGAGGGGGATCTCGGACTGGGCGATGCCGACGTTGCCGACCGCCTGGATCGTGATGTACGGGATCACGGTGAATCCCGAGAAGATGACCAGCGCCGAGAACAGCAGCGCCCGCAGGTGGTTGCCTTCCTTGAGCACTTCGCCGGCCGCCGCCAGCGGATGCGCCGGGGCGCCGAGATGGCCGTGCAGTTCCGGCAGGCAGCGCAGGCCGACGGCGATACAGACGGCAGCAATCGCCGCCACCAGCACGAAGGGCGCGTGCCAGCCGAGGTGGTTGGCCAGCCACAGCGACAGCGGCACGCCGGCGATGGTCGAAATCGAGAAGGCGCTGGCGACGACGCCGGTCGCCTGGGCCCGACGGGCAAACGGGATGGCGTCGCCGACCATCGTCTGCACCAGCGCCCCGAGCAGGCCGCCGAAAGTCCCGGCCAGCCCGCGCGCCACGAGCAGCGTGGCGTAACCCGGCGCCAGCGCGCAGGCCAGCGTCGCCAGCCCGAACAGCGCGACGACGACGAGCAGCAGGCGCTTGCGTTCGAAACGGTCGACGAAGGTGGCGCCGAGCAGGCCGGCCGCCGCCGCGCTGAAGCTGTAGGAAGCAACCAGGAAACCGAACTCCGCCGCGTTGATGCCGAAGGCCCGCATCAGGATCGGCCCGAGCGGCATCATGATCATGAAATCGAGGATATGACCGAACTGGATGGCGGCCAGGACCAGCAGGAGCAGGCGTTCGTTGCGCGGAGTCAGTTCGGTCGTCATCGGCGGGCAGGATTGCGGGGGACGCCAAGGATACGCGGCGCGGCGGCGGATCGGTAGTGCGGGATTGTCACCGGAAGCGAGGGGCGATTACCATGCGGCCATGCATTTCGCCCTCCTCTTCCTGATTCTGGCGGCGCTCGCCGCTGCGTTATTCCCCGCCTGGGGCTGGCCGACGGTGCTCGGCAGTGCCGGCGCCGCCGTCGTCGTCCTGCGCCTCTTGCTGATGCTCGGCGGTCGCCGCGGCAAATCGGCCGACGACGCCGCGAACTGAGCCGGCCGGCCGCCGCGCGGTGGTAAACTCGCGGCTTCCCCTGCCCCGAGTTTCGCCGTGCGCCTCACCCTGCTCGTCCCCGAACTGATCTGGCCCGAACCGGGCGACACGCAAACCCTCGCCGACCTCAGCACGCCGGCCTTCGCCTGGCTCGACGGGCACGCCGCCTTCAGCCGCGGCGAACCGCTGGCCGTCGAATCCGCCCTGCTCGAACAGTTCGGCATCGCCAACGCCGGCAGTGCCGCTTTCCGCCGCCTCGGCGAAGACGGCTGCACAGAGGAAGACGGCCACTGGCTATGCGCCGACCCGGTGCACCTGCGCTTTCACCACGAACGCATCGTCCTTGCCGACGCCGGCGCCTTCGACATCGACGCCGCCGAGGCGCAGGCGCTGGTCGGCGCGCTCAACACCGAGTTCGCCGAGATCGGCGTCTTCCACGCGGCGACGCCGCGGCGCTGGTATTTACGTTTGCATCAGCCGGCCGAGCACGTCGCCGCGCCGCTCTCCGCCGTCGCCGGCCGGCGCATGGACAGCGACCTGAGCGACAAGACTTCACCGCTGCACCGCTGGCTGAACGAGGTGCAGATGTTCCTCCACCTGCACCCGGTCAACGCCGCGCGCGCCGCTGCCGGCAAGCCGGCGATCAACAGCCTCTGGCTGTGGGGCAACGGCCCGGCGGCAACGCCGGCCAGCGGCCCGGACGCGGTTATTGCCGACGACCCGCTGGCGCGCGGCCTCGCCCGCGCCGCCGGCGTTGCCGCGCAGGCGCTGCCGGCCGACGCCGGCGCCGTCCTCGACAGCGGCGCGCAACGGCCGCTGGTCGTCGTCGACACGCTGCTGCCGACCGTGCTCTACGAAGACCCGGACGGCTGGCGACGCGCCTGCGAGCGCTTCGACACCGACTGGCTGGCGCCGATCCAGAAGCGTCTCGGCAAGACCGTCAGGAAGCTCGTCATCGTCGCACCGACCATCTACGGACGCCTGCAATGGACGCTCGCCGCCGGCGAGCGCTGGAAGTTCTGGAAATCCGGCCGCACGCCGCAACAAGTCGCCCTGGCGCTGGCCGGGCCGCAAGGAAAAACATCTTGACCCGCATCGTCACCCGCAGCGCGCCGCCGCGCACCGTCTGGCAACTCGAACAGCAGGGCCTGCATCCCCTGCTCGCCCGCCTCTACGCCGCGCGCGGCGTCACCGACAAGAGCGAACTCGACTACGAACTGAAATCGCTGCTGCCGCCGGCCGCGCTGACCCACGCCGGCGACGCCGCCAGCCTGCTCGCCGACGCCATCGAGGCCGAAGCGAAGCTCCTGATCATCGGCGACTACGACTGCGACGGCGCCACCGCCACCGCCGTCGGCATGCGCGCGCTGAAGGCGCTCGGTGCCGACGTCGATTTCCTGCTGCCCGACCGCTTCAAGCTCGGCTACGGGCTGTCGCCGGAGATCGTCAACGTCGCCGCACAGCAATCGCCCGACCTGATCATCACCGTCGACAACGGCATCGCCAGCCTCGAAGGCGTCGCCCGCGCCCAGCAGCACGGCATCGCCACGCTGATCACCGACCATCACCTGCCCGGAGAATCACTCCCTGACGCCGACTGCATCGTCAATCCCAACCAGCCCGGCTGCGACTTCCCGTCGAAGTGCATCGCCGGCGTCGGCGTGATGTTCTACGTGATGCTGGCGTTGCGCGCTGAACTGCGCCAGCGCGCTTACTTCACCGAGCGCCCCGAGCCCAACTTCGCCGATCTGCTCGATCTGGTCGCGCTCGGCACCGTCGCCGACGTCGTCAAGCTCGACCGCAACAACCGCATCCTGGTCAGCCAGGGTTTGAAGCGCATGCGCGCCGGCCGCCTGCAACCGGGCATCGCGGCGCTGTTCAAGGCCGCCGGGCGCGATGCGCGCAAGGCCACCGCCTTCGACCTCGGCTTCCTGATCGGGCCGCGCCTGAACGCCGCCGGCCGGCTCGCCGACATGCGCCTGGGCGTCGAATGCCTGCTCACCGACGACCCGGCGCGGGCGCTCAACATCGCCCAGGAACTCGACAACCTGAACCGCGAACGCCGCGAAATCGAGTCCGGCATGCAGGAACAGGCGCTGGCGCTGCTGGAAACGATGGACGTCGACGCCGCCGCGCCCGGCGTCGCCCTCTTCGACCCGGACTGGCACGAAGGCGTCGTCGGCATCCTCGCCTCGCGCATCAAGGACAAGCTGCACCGGCCGGTGTTCGCCTTCGCGCAAAGCGAGGGCGGCATCGTCAAGGGCTCCGGCCGCTCGATCCCCGGCCTGCACCTGCGCGATGCGCTCGACCTCGTCGCCAAGCGCGCCCCCGGCCTGCTCGTCCGCTTCGGCGGCCACGCGATGGCGGCCGGCGCCACCATCAAAGCCGGCGATTTCGAGCGCTTCCAGGCGCTCTTCGCCGAAGTCGCCGGCGAACTCCTCGCCCCGTCCGACCTCACCCGCACGCTGGAAACCGACGGCCCGCTCGAAGGCGGCTACATCAGCCTGGAAACCGCCAAGCTGCTGGAAAACGAAATCTGGGGCCAGGGCTTCCCGGCGCCACTGTTCTGCGACGAGTTCGAAGTCGAGCAACAGCGCGTGCTCAAGGAAAAACACCTGAAGCTACGTCTGAAGAAGGGCAACAGCCGGATCGAGGCGATCCAGTTCAACTTCGCCAGCCAGCCCGGCCACAACACCCGCGCCGCCTACCGGCTGTCGGTCAACGAATACATGGGCGTCGAGACTCCGCAGTTGATGATCGAGTACCTGGAGTAGGACCGCCCCTACCCCGCCTCACCGGCCAGCAGCACGCTTTCCGCCACGCGCAGCGCTTCGGCGGCGAGCGGCACGCCGCAATAGACGACGGCCTGCAGCAGGACTTCGCGGATTTCCTCGGTGCTGGCGCCGTTGTTGCGGGCGCCGTGCAGGTGGCCGGCCAGTTCGTGGCTGCGGCCCTGCGCGGTGAGGAAGGCCAGGGTGATCAGGCTGCGGCTTTTCAGGTCGAGCCCCGGCCGGCTCCAGATGCCGCCCCAGGCGCTGCGGGTGATGAACTCCTGCAGCGGGGCGGCGAAGTCGCTGACTTCGCCGAGCGCCCGATCGACATGGGCGGCCCCCATCACCTGGCGGCGGATGGCGAGACCGCGCCGATAGTCCGGATCGATCATGCCGCAGCCTCCTCCGGCGCCAGTTCGGACACCCCGGGCGCGACGGCGAACGGACAGGCCGTCTTGTCGCGCACCTCGGCGAGCGTCGCGCCGGGCTGCAGTTCGAGCAGGGTCAAACCATCGTCGCCGACGGCGAACACGGCGAGGTCGGTGATGATCATGTTGACGACGCCGCGCCCGGTCAGCGGTAGCGTGCATTGCGCCAGGATCTTCGGCGAACCGTCCCTGGCGCAGTGCTCCATCAGCACAATCACGCGGCCGACCCCGGAAACCAGGTCCATAGCGCCGCCCGGTCCCTTGACCATCTTGCCCGGCACCATCCAGTTGGCGAGATCGCCGTACTGCGAGACTTCGAGCGCGCCGAGGATCGAGAGGTCGATATGGCCGCCGCGGATCATCGCGAAGGAGTCGGCGCTGGAAAAGAAGCTGCTGCCCGGCAGGCTGCTGATGGTCTGCTTGCCGGCGTTGATCAGGTCGGCATCGATGGCATCGGGCGACGGAAAGGGACCGATGCCGAGCAGGCCGTTCTCCGATTGCAGGGTGACGCGCATGCCGGCCGGGATGTGGTTGGCGACCAGGGTCGGGATGCCGATGCCGAGATTGACGTAGTAACCGTCGCGCAGTTCGCGCGCCGCCCGCCGGGCCATCGCGTCGCGTACCGGGTCGGCGCGGGCCGGCGCGGCGGCGCCGGCGACGGTGCGGAACTCGATGCGTTTCTCATAGCGCTCGCCCTGGACGATGCGGTCGACGTAGATGCCTGGCGTATGGATGTGGTCGGGATCGAGTTCGCCCGGTTCGACCAGTTCCTCGACCTCGGCCACGGTCAGGCGGCCGCAGGTGGCGATCATCGGGTTGAAGTTGCGAGCCGTCTTGCGAAAGACCAGGTTGCCGTCGCGGTCGCCCTTCCATGCCTTGACGATGGCGAGGTCGGCGCGGATCGCCGGTTCCAGCACGTACTCGCGGCCGTCGAAGCGGCGCGTCTCCTTGCCTTCGGCGAGCAGCGTGCCGGCCGCCGTCCGGGTGTAGAAGCCGGGGATGCCGGCGCCGCCGGCGCGCAGGCGCTCGGCCAGCGTGCCTTGCGGCACCAGTTCCAGGTCCAGCTCGCCGGCCAGCACCTGGCGTTCGAATTCCTTGTTCTCGCCGACATACGAGGCGATCACCTTCTTGACCTGCCGCGTCTTCAACAGCGGCCCCATGCCGAAGTCGTCGACGCCGGCGTTGTTGCCGACGATGGTCAGGTTGCGGGTCCCCGATTCGCGCAGCGCGCCGATCAGGTTCTCCGGGATGCCGCACAGGCCGAAGCCGCCGGCGGCCAGGGTCATGCCGTCGAACAGCAGCCCGTCGAGGGCGACGGCGGCATTTTCATAGACTTTGCTCATTGCGTTGCTGCTCCGAAATCGTCGAAAAAGCCCCAGGGGCGGCCATCACCCGCCCCCGGGGCAGCGCCGCTTAGTCGGCGCGTTCCGGCACCGGCAGGTGCATCCATTCCTTGTAGAAGGCTTCGATATCCGGCTCGAAGTCATGGATCACCGGGTACCACGGGGTCGGCGCCTCGACGTCGTGCATGGCGCCGCATTGCGGGCAGTAGTACTCGCGGTACACCTGCCATTCGGTGTCCGGGGCCATCAGCTTGGGATAGACCTCGGTCATCGCCTCCTCGGTGCGGCGCACGTAGACCAGGGCGTTGAGCTTCCAGTTTTCGCGGTAGTCGCCGAAGACATGGCCGCAGTCGCACTGGGTCACCCACTTCTTGGTCTGGACCTGCTGCACGATGTAGAGGTGCGGGCCGAGCGGCAGGATGATGCGGTCCGGGAAATCGACCTTGGCCTGCAGCGCCGCCAGGTATTGCTCGAAGCGACCGTGGTCCTTGGGCATCGACAGCATGCGGAAGGTGGTTTCCCAGTCCAGCGTGCCCTCGACGAGGTGGGCGACCTGTTCGTTGGTGTATGTAGACATTTCTGACTCCTTGATTCGGTGATTACTCTTCGACCTGGACGACGGTGGTGACGTCCGGCAGCAGCGACAGGTCCATGCGGTGCTTGGAACCGTAGGTCGGCACGTCCAGCTCGTCCTCGAGCAGTTGCCAGTCGGCCGGCAGATGCCAGAAGTCCTTGAACTGCTTGGTGAACTTCTCGGACAGCGCGAAGCTGGTGGCGAACATGTGCTTGACCTGGGTCGAGGCGTGCTTGTTGAGGATGCGCTCGCGTTCCGCCTTCATCCATTCGCGGGTCGGCAGGGCGCGGGCCAGGCGTTCCTTGCGGATCTGGGTACGCCGTTCGGCGGTCTTGACGACATCGACGGTGAACACGCCGTTGTCTTCGCTGAACACCGCGCCATAGACCTTCTGGGCGTACTCGGGGAGCAGGAACTTCTGGTTGAGGTCGGCCTCGATCGCCTTCGGCTCGCGATCGATCGGGTCACCGAAGCCGGGGCCGCCGCGCAGGTAGTTGAGGTAGAGATCGTGGTTGGCGTAGCAGTCCTCGGTGGTGATGCACTGCTTGTCGCGCTTGACCGTGGCGGTGGCGTCGAGATGGCGCTCGTAGTCCGGGTTGGACGGGTCGAGGTCGGCGCCCAGCGGCAACGAGTCGCCGATGGCGATGCGGTTTTCCAGCCCGGTCTTGTGCGCCTCAAAACGGTAGCCGGTGGCCGACGGATAGCCGCCCATCATGCCCCAGTCGCTGTTCATGAAGCCGTTGCCCATGAAGAACATCGTCCAGTCCTGGGCGTTCCACACCATGCGCAGCGTCTCGAAGCCGCAGCCGCCGCGATACTTGCCGTAGCCGCCGGAGTTGGCCTTGACGTTGCGGCCGAGGTAAAGGAGCGGCTCGGCCATTTCCCAGATCTCGATGTCGCCCATGTCGCCTTCCGGGTTCCAGATCGCGGCGGCGTGGTTCAGGCCGTCCTTGACGGCGCAGGCGCCGGTGCCGCAGCTCGAAGCCTCGAAGCTGTTCACCGCGTGGATCTCGCCGTCCTGGTTGATGCCGCCGCCCTGCAGCCAGTTCGAGGTGTTGGCGTTGCCGGCATTGACCTCTTCCAGGTAACCCCGGCTGAAGTAGGACTGGCTCAAACCGCGCCACAGCGCCGCCCAGCCGGAGACCAGGAAGTGCCAGGCATAGGCGTGGCCGGTGCGGCGGTCGTCCGGGTTGCACCAGGTGCCCTTGGGCAGGCGGAACTCGGTGGCGTAGTAGGCGCCGTCGTTGATGCGCTGGGTCGGGACCAGGGTCTGGCACATCATCACCCAGATGCCGGAGGTGAAGGCGACCTGGTGGGCGTTGAAGGTATGCCAGCCCCAGCGGCTGGCGCCCTCGAAGTCGAGCCGCCACTTGCCGTCCGGTTTGATCGTCATCTCGCACGGCGAGTGCATGATCGAGTCGAGCTTGGCGAAGGCGTTGGAGACCTGCACATCGTCGTGCTTGTACGGCACATCGACGAACGAGACCTTGCGGTACTTGCCAGGCAGGGTCATCGCCTTGATCCGGCTCATCAGGCCGCGGCGGCCTTCCTCGATGACTTCGAAGGCGAACTTCTCGTAGGCCTCGATGCCGTCGGCGCGGATCACTTCCTCGACCAGTTCGCGGATCATGTGGCAGCCGGCGATGCGGGTCTTCTCGTCGAGAATCCAGTACTTCGGCGTGCGTACCGAGCGTTGCGATTCGTGCAGCCAGTCGCGCAGCGGCTCGTCGTTGATGCCGGTCTTGCGGCAGGTGATCATGTAGCCGTCGCCGAAGCGCTGGGTCTGGCCGGTGGACATCGAACCCGGCGTCACCGAGCCGGTGTCGATGACGTGGGTGACGCCGCCGACCCAGCCGATCAGCCGGCCGTCCCAGAAGATCGGCACGATGGTGGCGATGTCGCAGGGGTGGACGTTGCCGATGGCGCAGTCGTTGGTGGTGAACATGTCGCCCGGGTTGATGCCGGGGTTGGCTTCCCAGTTGTTCTCGATCATGTATTTGATCGCCGCGCCCATGGTGCCGACGTGGATGATGATCCCGGTCGAGGTCAGCACGCAGTCACCGGCCGCGTTGTAGAGCGTGAAGCAGAGTTCGCCTTCCTGCTCGACGATGGGGCTGGCGGCGATCTTCTTGGCGGTTTCGCGGGCATGCACCAGGCCGCCGCGCAGCTTGGAGAACAGCTTTTCATAGCCGATCGGGTCGCTGTCGCGGAATTCCAGCTTTTCCAGGCCGTTGTAGCAGCCGCTGGCCTTGGTCCGCTCGATGATGCCGTCGCGGTACTGCTTCAGGGTCTGGCCGTTCTGCAGCAGGTCGGCGAAACCGATTTCCTTTTTGCTCATCATGTTCATGGTGGATCTCCTTATTTCACTTCCTTGAGGTGGAACAGCCGATGCTTGTCCACCGTGGTCTCGAAACCATCCGGCACGACGAAGGTGGTGGCGTCGGATTCGATGATCGCGGGGCCGACGATGTGGTTGCCGGCCTTCAGGCTTTCCATCTTCCACAGCGCAGCATCGACCCAGCGCTTGTGGCGGTAGAACGGGCGCGTGCCGAGGTAGGCTTCCTTGGGCGGCGTCGGGCCGGCGTCGGGGTCTTCCGGCAGCACCGGCTTTTGCGTGACGACCATGCCGCGCAGGATGGCGCCGGTGATCGAGAAGCCGAGTTCCGGCGAGCGCGCGCTGTTGGCATATACGCGACCGTAGGTGGTCTCGAAGGCATCGACGATCTGGTCCCAGTCGGCGGCGGTAGCGGCGCTGGTCACCGGCGAGACGATTTCCAGGTCGTTCAACTGGCCCATGTACTGCATCTTGTAGCCGGGGATCAGGATGACGTCCGCGGGCTTGTAGCCGTTCAACACGAACTCGTCGATCACCTTGACCGCCAGTTCGCCCCAGGCTTCCTGCAGCGTCCGGCAGGCGGCCGCCTTGGTTTCGGGGGCAGCGAGCTGGGCGACGCCGAGGTTGACCGACTTGTCGTAGCGGTACTCGAAGTCGGCGCAGGCACAGCCGAAGGCCGAGAAGCCGGCGGCCCAGGCCGGAACCACGACGTCCTTGAAGCCGACGCCTTCGGTGTAGCCGTAGGTATGCACGGGGCCGGCGCCGCCGTAGGAGAAGCAGGTGAACTCGGCCGGGTTGTAGCCCTTGGCGCTGATGTTGGCGCGCAGGTATTCGGACAACGTCAGATCGAGCAGTTCGATGACGCCGGCCGCCGCGTCTTCGACCGACAGGCCGAGCGGGTCGGCAATCTGCGCCTTGATGTGGTCGCGGGCGCGCTGCACGTCGAGCTTGATCGCGCCGCCCAGGAAGTTGTCCGGGTTGAGGTAGCCCAGCACGACGTGGCAGTCGGAGACCGACACGGTATCCAGCCCGCTTTCCGGCCAGCAGGTGCCGACGCGATAACCGGCCGAGTCCGGGCCGAGCTTGATCGACTTGCTGTACGGATCGAGGCGGACGAAGCTGCCGGCACCGGCGCCGACCGAATCCATGGCGACCAGCGGCAGCGACAACACCAGGCGGGCCATGTCGGGGTCGGACTTGATCGCGAAGTTGCCCTTGGTGATCAGCGCCACGTCGAAGCTGGTGCCGCCGATGTCGGAACAGGCGATGTTCTCGTCGCCGAGCGCCTCGCCCAGCAGCTTGGAACCGATGACGCCGCCGATCGGGCCGGAGACGATGGTGCGCGCCAGCTCCTTGGCCTTCCAGCTGATCGTCCCGCCGTGCGTGGCCATCACCCGCAGGTCAAACTTGGCGCCGTGCTTCTTGAAGCGGTCGCTGACCTTCTTCAGCGTCTGGCGCGACGGTTCGGCGCCGTAGGCTTCGAGGATGGTGGTGTTCATCCGGTGGCTTTCCTTGCGCGACGGGTAGTAATCGACCGAGGCGAAGACCGGGATATCGACCTTGAGCTTCTGCAGTTCGTCCCTCGCCACGTCGCGGGCGCGCTGCTCGCTGCTTTCGTTCTTGTGCGACTGGAGCAGGCAGATGACGATGGCTTGCGAGCCGGCTTCGACCAGTTCGCGGATGGCCTGGCGCACTTCGTCCTCGCGCAGCGGGATGACCACCTTGCCCTGCACGTCGGTGCGTTCGGTGACGCCGCGAGTCCGCGCGACCGGCACCAGCGGCTCGTCGTAGCGGTGGGTATTGAGGTGGATGCGATCTTCCAGCGCGTAGCCGAGGTAGCTCTGCAGGGCGCGGCCCATCGAGTGAATCTGCTCGAAACCCTTGTTGCAGATCAGGCCGACGTCGAGCCCCTTGCGCATCAGGATGCGGTTCAACATCGCGGTGCCGGAATAGACGCAGGTCGCCAGTTCCGGATAGACGTCGTTGACGCTGCGGTTCCAGTGCGCCAGCGCGTCCTGCGACGAGTTGAAGATGGCGAGCGACTCGTCGCCCGGATTGCTTTGCGCCTTGCCGACGACAAAACGGCCGTCGGCGCGGACAAAGAAGGTGTCGGTCATCGTGCCGCCGGCATCGATTCCCATCACCTGGACGGTGGATTGTTGTTGCATGTTGCCTCCTGTATTTGGTGTGTGCATGGGGGGCTTCCCCACGCCAGCTTCTTGGCAAGGGCCGGGCCAGGCCCTGCACACGGCCGTCCGCCACGCGAAAATCCGTTTGCGAATCAGTGGCTTGAAAGTACCAACCTGATGCCGCCCAGGCCCCCGCGCCGACTGTCCGCCACTGTCCGTTTTCACGACGAACGGACGCCGGTGTCCGGAATCCGGACACTTTTCCGGCGCTGTGCTGCGCCGCACAAGCCATTGATCCATAAGGAATTTATTGACATATCCCGACAAGCCGACTAGGGTTACGCAATGGTTTATCGCTTCACCTAATCAAAAACCAACAGCCAACGAGATCGACGCCCCATGCCTTTTTCCCAATGCGGCTCACTGGTTCCCCGGATTGGCGACGAGAACGTCGTCGCCACCGCCTGGGAACGTTTTCTGCAGGATCGGCCGTGGTCCGGCGGCGGCGTGCGCGACGTGGTCCTCGATTCCTGGCAGCGCTGCCGCTCGGAAGCCGTCGACCCGGCGCTGCGCAGCGCGCCGGGCGCGGCCAGCGAACGCCTGCGCCAGTTGCAATGGCAGAACCGCGACCTGTGCGCGGCGGCGCGCCCGGTGCTCGACGGCTTGCGCGACATCCTGCGCGAATGCGGCACCCTGATCATGCTGTGCGACCAGAGCGGCACCATCATCGACCTCAACGGCGAAACCCGGGCCCGTAGCGCCGGCGAGGACATCAACCTGGCGACCGGCGGTTGCTGGCGCGAATCGGTGATCGGCACCAACGCCATCGGTACCGCGATCGCCACCGCCGCCCCGGTGCAGATCTACGCCAGCGAGCACTTCTGCATGGACGTCAAGCGCTGGACCTGCGCCGCGGCGCCCATCCTCGACCCGCTGGCGCGCACCCTGCTCGGCGTGGTCAACGTCTCCGGCGTCAAGGAAAGCTTCCACGGCCATACCCTGGCCCTGGTGATGGCCGCCGCCAAGCAGATCGAGGGCGAACTGGCGCGCCACGACGGCCTCCTGCACGGCCGCCTGCTGGCCCGGGCGATCGACGATTTTTCCCGCTACGCGAGCGACTGCGTCGTCCTCTTCGATCACCGCGGCCGGGTGGTGAAGACCACCGGCAGCGTGCAGGGCGCCCGCGAACAGCACGGCGTCCGCCTGCCCTTCGAGATCGGCGGCCAGGTGCCGGGGCTGAACCTGGCGCAGCCGGAAATCGACCGCCGGCAGCAGCGCCCGGACTGGCTGCGCCCGGAATGGCAGCGCCTGATCCGCGACGAGGACGGCGAACTCGGCACCCTGCTGGTGATCCCGCTCGGCGCCGCGGCGCGGCCGGCCGCGCCGCCCCCTCCGAAAGCGGCGACGGCCGAGGCCGCCGATCCCTTCGCCGAAATCATCGGCAGCAGCGAGAGCCTGCGCATGGCCAAGAGCCGCGCCCGGCGCATCGCCCCGCTCGACCTGCCGGTGCTGCTGCTCGGCGAAACCGGCGCCGGCAAGGAATTGTTCGCCCGTGCCGTGCATCGCTCGGGCAGCCGTCCGGATGGCCCCTTCGTCGCCGTCAATTGCGGCGCCCTGACCCGCGAACTGCTGGCCAGCGAACTCTTCGGCTACAGCGAGGGCGCCTTCACCGGCGCGCGCAAGGGCGGCCTGCCCGGCAAGTTCGAGCAGGCCGACGGCGGCACCCTGTTCCTCGACGAAATCGGCGAAATGCCGCTCGACATGCAACCGCACCTGCTGCGCGTGCTGCAGGACGGCATCGTCGTCCGCCTCGGCGACACCCGCGAACGCAAGGTTGCGCTGCGCATCGTCGCCGCCACCAACCGCGACCTGCTGGCCGAAGTCGAGGCCGGACGCTTCCGCGAGGACCTCTTCCACCGCCTGTGCGTGGTCAGCCTGAAACTGCCCGCCCTGCGCGAGCGCCCGGGCGACATCGAGGCGGTGATCGCCCATCTCAACGAACGCCTGTCCCGCAAATACGGCTGCCCGCCGAAGCGGCTCTCGCCGGGCGTCGTCGAAGCCCTGTTGCGCTACCGCTGGCCAGGCAACATCCGCGAACTGCAGAACGTCTTCGAAGCGATGTTCGCCTTGAGCGAAGGCGAAGCCATCGACGACAGCCTGCTGCCGCCGCACATCGCCGCCGACATGCTGACCGCTCCGCCCGCCGCCACCCTGCCCGCCTTGCCCGGACGCCTGGAGGAACTCGAGCAGGAAGCGATCCAGCTCGCCATCAGCCGCGCCAACGGCAACGTCTCGCGCGCCGCGCGCGCCCTGGGCATCGCCCGCAGCACGTTGTACGTCAAGCTGGCGGCGATGAAGGAAGGCGCCGCGCGCTGAAGCTCCCCTGGCAGGAACGCAGCCTTCACGCTGCCGTAACACGCGAGCGGCAAGCTGATCTGGCAACGAGACCTTTCCCGCGAGGTTGTGATGACAGAGATGCTGTTTTGCTACTGCTGCCGCGTGCATCATGCCAAGAACGAGATGCGCCTGTTCCGGACCCGCCACGGTTATCGCTGGCGCTGCCTGCGCAGCATCGAAGCCGCCCGCCGCAATCACGGCGAGCGCGATGCCTTCGGCCGCCAACAGACGGCGCTCAATCGCGAGGCTGCCTGCCGCGCCGCCGAAAACCAATGGCGCCTGCGCCAACTTGCCGAGTCCTGACGCAGCCGCCGGCGACCTCGCCGGGATCCGCATCGCCCCCCTGGACACCGGCTGTCCAGCGCGGCTCGACGCCAGCATCGCCCTGCTCGTCGATGCTTTCGGCGATCCCCTGCGTTACGGTACCGAGCGCTTGCAACGGGAGTTGCAGGCAGCGGACCCGCTGTTCTACCGCCAGTTCTTCATCGCCGAAGCGGACGGACAAGTGCTCGCCTTCGGCGGTGTCAAGGCAGCCGACTGGGCGAGTCGGACCCATATCCTCTACCTGTCGGCGGTGGCGCTGGAAAGACGCGGCCAGGGACTGGGACGGGCGATGATCAAGGCGCGGGTTGACTGGGTGACCAGCAATTTCAAATCCGGCCGCATCCTGGTCTCGGCCGTCAAATCACGCCGCTTCAAGGACCATGGTTTCGATGCGATCCGCGACAGCGAGATTGACGGGCGGCAACTGCTGATGCGCCGCTTCTGAAGTCGCCCCGGACAACGGCACGCCGGCAGCATTTCCTCGCTCGCAGCGCCGAAAAAACCGATTGACATATTCCATGCAGCTACTAAGCTTGACGGCAATCGCCCGCGGAGGCGGTACGTCGACACCCACAGGAGGAGCCTCATGCTGTTCATCACCAGCCGCATGCCGACGGTCAACACGGAACCCGAACTGAACAAGGATTTCGTATTCGACCTGCAGAACAATTCGTCGAGCCGCAGCTTCTTCTGCTGCATCCGGCACAAGAAGGGGAAATACGAGGAAATCGGCAGCATGAACCTGCTGAAAGCCCTGAAAACGGCGAAAGTTCGGCAGGTGCTGGTGTATATCCACGGCTTCGCCAACCTGCCCGAGGATGTCTTCGCGGCAACCGAGGAGTTGCAGAAGCTGAGCGACAGGAAGAAGCCGGGCGAAGTCCTGGTGCTGCCGCTGGTCTGGCCGTGCGACGCCGACCTCGGCATCATCAAGGATTACTGGGACGACCAGAAGGCCGCCGACCAGAGCGCCTTCACCTTCGCCCGGGTGATGCAGCGTTTCATGGAATGGCGCAACTCGCTCGAATACAACCCGGAAGACGACCCCTGCCTGAAGCGGATCAACCTGCTGGCGCATTCGATGGGCAACCGGGTGCTGCGCCAGACGTTGTCCAACTGGCAACGCTACGACCAGCCGCAAGGCCTGCCGCTGCTCTTCCGCAACACCTTCATGGTCGCTGCCGACATCCTCAACGAGTCGCTGCACAAGGGCGAGGAAGGCGAACTGATCAGCCATGCCTCGCGCAACGTCGTCGTCTATTACGCCTCCGACGACCTGGCGCTGCGCGCCAGCAAGGTCTCCAACCTGAAGAACGGCGAGGCGTCGCGCCGGCTCGGCCACTCCGGACCGGAAGACATGGACCGGACGCCGAAGAACGTCTACGCCATCGATTGCGACGACGTGAATACGCTCTACGACCCGCCCAAGGGCCATTCCTATTTCCGTTCCGGGATCAAGAAAGGCCAGCCCGGCATCGTCTTCGAGCATATTTTCGAGACCCTGGTGAGCGGCCGCGTCTTCCCGAGCGAGGAATACCGCAAATCGAGCATCCTCAGCCTGAAGAAGGGCTGAACCCCCGGCCGGCGCACCGCTACGCCGGCCTTTGCCGGAACTCCGCGCAACGCGCGGATTCCGGCATTTTTTTCAGCGCCCGGCCAGGTAGGCGGCGATCTGTCCGGCCGGCATCGGCCGCGCGAAGTAATAACCCTGGAATTCCTGACAGCCGAGCGCGTTGAGCACGGCGAGCTGGGTCTGCTGCTCGACCCCTTCGGCGACGACGCGCAAGTTGAGGCTGTGTGCCAGCGAGACGATGGCGCGGGTAATGGCCAGCCCGCCGTTGCCGCTGTCGCATTCGAGGACGAAGGAGCGGTCCACCTTGAGGATGTCGATCGGGAAACGCTTCAGGTAGGCCAGCGAGGAATAGCCGGTGCCGAAGTCGTCCACCGCGATATCGACGCCCATCGCCTTCAGTTCGCCGAGCACCGCCAGGCTGCGCTGGACGTCGCCCATCAGCATGCCCTCGGTAATCTCCAGTTCGAGGTTGGCGGCAGGCAGCCCGGCTTCCTCGAGGACGGCACCGACCAGCGCCGCGAGGTCCTTCTCGCGGAACAGGCTGGGCGAGATGTTGACGGCAATGCGCAGGTCCGAATGACCGGCAGCGCGCCAGGCGGCGGCCTGCTGACAGGCCTGGCGCAGGACGAACCAGGTGAGCTGGCCGATCAGGCCGTTTTCCTCGGCCAGCGGAATGAAGCGCACCGGCGAGACGCTGCCGAATTCGGCGCTCTCCCAGCGCACCAGCGCCTCGAAACCGCAGGCGCGGCCACGGGCGTTGACCTTCGGCTGATAGACGACACTCAGCGCCTCTTCCTCGATCGCCCGGCGCAAGGCGGAATCGAGCGCCAGGCGCTCGCGGGCCTCGACGTTGAGGGTTTCGGTATAGAACTGGAACTGCCCCTTGCCCAGCTTCTTGGCGTGGTGCATCGCGGCGTCGGCGTGGCGCAGCAGGACGTCGAGGTCGACGCCGTCGTCGGGAAAGATGCTGACGCCGATGCTGCAATTGACGCGGACCTCCTGGCCGTCCAGCGTGATCGGCTCGGCGATGGCGTCCTGGATGCGGTGCAGGATGTGCAGGGTCTCGGCGAGACCGTCGTAGTCGCCGAGGATGAGGACGAACTCGTCGCCGCCGTAACGGGCGACGGTATCCGAATCGCGCAGGCAGGATTTGAGCCGGCGGGCGACTTCGACCAGCAGCTTGTCGCCGGCGCCGTGGCCGAGACTGTCGTTGACCAGCTTGAAGTTATCGACATCGACAAAGGCCAGACTGCCCTTGGTACCGCGCCGGCTGGCCAGACGCACCACCTGCTGCAGGCGGTCCTGCAACAGGTTGCGGTTGGGCAGGCCGGTCAGCGGGTCGTGCGTCGCCTGGTACTCCAGTTGCTGGCGATAGTGGTACTGGGCGGTGATGTCCTCGACCGTGCCTTCGTAATACAGCGGCTCGCCACTGGGGCTGCGGACGACGTGGGCGTGCTCGGAAATCCAGATGCGACTGCCGTCGCGGCGATAGACCTCGGATTCGAAATCGCTGACCCGGCCATGCTCACGCATCAGCGTCTCGAACTCGTCGCGGCGCCCTGGCTCGACATAGAGATCGCCGGCGATGTCGGACAGGCCAGCGATCAGTTCGGCAGCCCCGACGTAACCGTAGAGCTGGGCCAGCGCGCGGTTGGCGGCGATGTAGCGGCCGTCGATCGAGGTCTGGAACATGCCGACCACGGAATCTTCGAAGATGCTGCGGTAGCGCTGCTCGGCGTCGCTTAGCTGGCGCTGGCTGAGAACCTGGTCGGTGATGTCTTCGACGAAACCTTCGAGCACCCGCCGCCCCTGCTCGTCGAGGACGATGGCGCCGCGTTCGAGCACCCATTTTTCCGAACCGTCGCGGTGCACGATCCGGTACTGCACCCGGTAACGGGCGACGCCGTTCATCGCTTCGACGATCCGCTGACGCACCGGCAGACGATCCTCCGGATGGGTGATCGCCTCGTAGGACACCACCTTGTTGTATTCCAGTTCGTCCGGGCAATAGCCGGTCAGCTCACGGCTACCGTCGCTGACGAAATGCATCGTCCATTGATCGTCGATGGCGCAGCGGAAAACCATGCCTTCAAGGTTATGGACCAGGACCTGCAAGACGCGCTCGCTGTCGATCCTGTTCCAGACCGATTCGCGGCGTTTGCGCAGTACGGGAAGAAAGCCGGGGGAAGATGCCTGGTCGTTCACAATCGTAAATCTCGGTTAATCCGAAACACTGTTAAGCAAGATACTTGCCAGCCACAGAATCCGCGAATTCGAGCGAATTTGCGACTCATCAGCGGAAAAACGACAAAATCGCGCCCCATCTTGGTGCGGCGATTCACCGCTGAGTGGCGCCGGGCACACTACCCGGTCAATGTATAATCCGCGTTTTGCATTTGAATGAATTGAATCGACATGGAAGCCGAACAGCTCAACAGTATCGCCAACAAACTCGACGACCTGGCGCAGCGCGCCGACGAGTTACGGAGGTATCTTTGACTACGATCACAAGCGCGAACGCCTGACCCTCCTCAACCAGGAGATGGAAGATCCCAAGATCTGGGACGATCCGAAACGTGCCCAGGAACTGGGCAAGGAAAAGAAATCGCTGGAGGACATCGTGCTCGTCCTCGAAGCCGTGGACAGCGGCGTCAATGACGGTCGCGAGTTGTTCGCCATGGGCAAGGAAGACGGCGACGACGACACCCTGCTCGCCGTCGAGGCCGACAACGCCGAGCTGGAAAAGAAGCTCGCCGCCCTCGAATTCCGCCGCATGTTCAGCAACCCGTCCGACCCCATGCCCTGCTTCCTGGAAATCCAGGCCGGCGCCGGCGGCACCGAAGCGCAAGACTGGGCCGCCATGCTGCTGCGCATGTACCTGAAGTTCGGCGAAAAGAAGGGCTTTACCGTCGAGGTCATGGAAGAGTCGGAAGGCGACGTCGCCGGCATCAAGAGCGCCACCGTCAAGTTCAGCGGCGACTACGCTTACGGCACCCTGCGCACGGAAACCGGCATCCACCGTCTGGTGCGCAAGTCGCCGTTCGACTCCAACGCCCGCCGCCATACCAGCTTCACCTCGGTCTTCGTCTTCCCGGAAGTCGATGATTCCATCGAAATCGCCATCAACCCGGCCGACGTGCGTACCGACACCTACCGCGCCTCCGGCGCTGGCGGTCAGCACATCAACAAGACCGACTCCGCCGTGCGTCTGACCCACGTCCCGACCGGCATCGTCGTGCAGTGCCAGAACGACCGTTCGCAGCACCGCAACCGCGACGAAGCCTGGCAAATGCTGCGCGCCCGCCTCTACGAGTTCGAACTGCGCAAGCAGCAGGCGGAGCAGCAAAAGCTGGAAGACGCCAAGTCCGACATCGGCTGGGGCCACCAGATCCGCTCTTACGTGCTCGACCAGAGCCGAATCAAGGACCTGCGCACCAACCATGAGACCGGTAACACCCAGGCCGTACTCGACGGCGACCTCGACACCTTCATCGAGGCCAGCCTGAAACAGGGCGTGTGACCACATCAGGAGAAAACCATGCGCTTGGTCGACCTCCGTATCAGCCACTACAAGAGTCTGTCAGACATTGCGCTGACCGATATTCAACCGGTCACGGTACTGGTGGGCTGCAACGGGGTCGGCAAGAGCAACCTGGCCGATGCCCTGCGTTTCCTGCGCGACGCGGTCGTCCAGGGTCTGGACCATGCCGTCAGCACACGAGGCGGCATTGGGCTGATTCGGCAGTATTCGCCAAGGAAGCCGTACCAGGTTTCGTTCGATTTTGGTTTTGCCGAAGATGATGACGAAGCCTTTACTGCCCGCTATCAACTGACGCTGACCAGTTTGCGGGAAGGCAACTATAGAGTGGAGCGGGAACGTTGCGAATGGCTTCAAGCAATGTCGCCGATATTCGACCCCGAAGGAAAGTTGATCGAGTTAGGCCATCACCGGATGCGCTTCGAACGCAATGCAGCAGGTGAAGTCAAGCCAGACATGGAAATTGAGGGAAAGCCTTTCCAACTTGAAAATCAAACTCTTATCCATCCTGAAAATCTTGCATTTGGACAGCAGTTTTTCAACGAGAGACTGATCGCCACCAACTACTTTGGCGGCACATCACTCCGCGACTTCATCCTCAACTTCCGCTTCTCCGCCATCTACCCCAACACCCTGCGCCAACCTGCCCCGCCCGACACTGACCCCATCCTCAAGGAAAACGGTGCCAACTGGGCGTCCATCCTGCGCAACATGAAGAAGACCAGCCGCGGCAAGCAAGCCTGGGAACAGGTGCGGGAGATGATGCAGGTGGTCATGCCGCAACTGGAGGACATTTCGCCAGTGGCGGTCGGCGGCTTCATCCTGCCCCGCTTCAAGGTGCGCGAAACCAGCGGCGAGGCGCATCTGTTTGACCCCTCGCAAATTTCCGACGGTACCCTGCGCATCCTCGGCATCCTGCTCGCGCTTTACCAAACGCCGCATCCCTCGCTGATGGTCATCGAAGAGCCGGAACAGACCATCAACCCGGCGCTGCTCGCCGTACTGGCCGACGCCTTCCGCGAGTGTTCGGAACGCACCCAGATTCTGATCACCAGCCACAGCCCGCATCTGGTCGACCTCTTCCCGACCGAGAACATCCGCGTCGTCACGATGCAGGACGGCGAAACGCGCATCGCGAAAATCCGCGCCAGCCAGCAGGAAGCGATCAAGGAACACCTGCTCAGCCTGGAGCAGATCATGGCGGCGGAAGGACTACAGCCGGAGGACGCCTGATGCGTCCGCTGCTGCTCATCGTCGAAGGCCACGGGGACGAAAAAGCCGCCCCGATACTGGTGCGCAAGATTCTTGAGCAGCACAACCGTTACGACATCATCCTCCGCCCGACGCAGCGGCGCGGCGAATACCCGGCAGTCGCCAAGAACTTCAAGAACTTTTTCCTGGCAGCAATCAAAGAGCGTGCGCCCATCCTCTGGATCATGGATTTCGACGCCAAAGGCCATGATTGCCCCTACCGGGAAGCAACCAACCTGGTAGGACTCGCCGCTCTACTGCGCCCCGACTGGCCGATCGCCTTCGCCTTCCTGGTCAAGGAATTCGAAACCCTGTTCCTGCACGACGAAGCCGCCACCCGGGCAGTCTTCAGCGACATCCCCAAGCAGGTTGTTTTCCCTGAGCAGCCGGAGCACATACGAGGCGCCAAGGAATGGTTGAGCGAGAAAAGGCCCAAGGGCATGGCCTACAAGGAATCCGTTCATCAGCAGAAAATTGCCGCGCACCTGGACATCGACCTGCTACGCCAGAAATCGGCCGACTTCGCCCATCTGGAACGCGCGCTGCTCAAGCTGATCGATGCCGAAATTCCCGCCTGAAACCGGACAGGTAACCGCCAACCTGTTCGCCGGATTGCCGTCGGCCGCGCTGGCCGACGAGCAATTCGCGACAATTCTGCAGCGCCCGGGACTACGCATAGAGCGCATCGTCTCGACCGGCCAGGCCAGCCCGGAAGGCTTCTGGTACGACCAGGACGACGGCGAATGGGTGGTTCTGTTGCAGGGCGAAGCGAAACTGCGCTTTGCCGACGAAGCCGACGCCCGCCATCTGCGGGCCGGCGATTGCATCGACATCGCCCCGCATCGCCGGCATCGCGTCGACTGGACGCCGAGCGACCAGGTCACGGTCTGGCTGGCGGTCTTCTATCGTGCAACCGGCGTCACGCCCGGCCCGGCAACGCCGGTCACGCCTCGTCCGGCGTGAGTTCCATCGTCAGCAGCGTGACCGGGGGGCGCTCGAAACGACGCATCAGCTGGCCCCACCAGCCTCCACCCTGCTGCCGCAGGTAAGTCGGCGCCTGTTTTTCAAGCGCATCGACCATGACCCGATGATCGGCTGCAAGCGGGTCGATGAAGGTCAGCATGTCGCCCGGTTGCATCATCTTCTCGAACAAGGCCAGCAAGGCGTTCCGGTGCGCCGTCTCGTTGCTCGCCCGCAACAGGATGCCGGCACGCATCGGCGCACCACCCGGGACGATTGCCGACACGTGCATGCTGCGAACATCGCTGGCGGCCTCGCAGTAATCGAGCGCACGCTTCACATAGACATTGAGCTGTTTCAGGAATTGATTGTCCGCCGCTTCGTTCCGGGTCTGGGGAGCGTTCTCCAGTTGCATGAGTTCGCGCAGCAGCATCAATTGCTCGTGGGTCACCGCCTCGCTGGCCTCGCCATCGACCACGGCGACGTCCATTTCCTGCTGGTGCGCCAGCATCGCAACAACGGCGAGGGGATAGTTCAACAGTTCATCTTCCGGGTTTAGCCGGCGCGCCTGCTGTTCGTCGACATAGGTGAAGAGGACCGGCCGATCGATTCCATCGACCTCGGCAGCGGAAAACGAAATTGCCACCTGACCGCTGGGATGAGCCTGCGTCTGTCCGGGCATCCATAGCGGCTGGAACCAGCCGTCGGCCTTGAACTGGTTCATGTTGCCCACATCGGGGTCGGCGAGAAGGGCGCGAAGATTGTTCAGCAGCGGATGCGTTCCGGTCATGTCGATTCCTGAAAAATGTGAAT
This sequence comes from Azonexus sp. MM2026_4, assembly GCF_055901855.1. Classification (NCBI taxonomy): domain Bacteria; kingdom Pseudomonadati; phylum Pseudomonadota; class Betaproteobacteria; order Rhodocyclales; family Azonexaceae; genus Azonexus; species Azonexus sp. MM2026_4. Next base: position 1,124,106 of record NZ_CM148380.1, read on the forward strand.
GTCATTTTCAAGTATCAATGAGCCATCGCTGGCGGTCAATCGAATCCGCTACGCCAGCGCATTCCCGCCCCCGCAGGATCTCCCGCCCCGGCGGTTCGCCTTCCGGCCGGATCAGGCGGCAAGTGCGTGACCGAGGGTGCGCAGCGCAATGCCGATGCAGGCGCCGAGCGCCGCCGGCTTCCACACCTTGGCAACGCGCGGCCCGGCCGAGATCAGCACGGCAACGCCGGGCAGATCGAAAGGCGAGATCAGGAAACCGGCGCTGGCGTTCAGGAGTTCGACGCTGACCTGACCGGCGCGCAGCATCTCGTCCATCACCCCCATCATCGCCGTGCCGCCGGCCAGGTACTTGGTCAACGCCGGCAGCACCAGCGCTCGATCGATCGCCAGCGCATCGAGCAGCGGCGCCAGCAAGGTCGTCAGCAGGTCGATCGCGCCGAAAGTGCGCAGCGCAGTGACCACCACCAGCGACAGCACCAGCATCGGAATCGCCCCGACCGCCAGCTTGAAGGCCTCGGCGCCGGCCCGGTTGATCACGTCGAGCACGCCCTTGGCGCTCTCCGCCAGCGGGTGCGAGAGGTGTTCGTTGACGACGCCCTCAGCCGCCGACAGGCCGCGTCCGAACAGGTACCAGGTCGCCGCCGCCGCGCCCAGGCCACCGATCAGCGACCACAGCAGGGTCAGGCCGATATCGAGGCCCATCGTCATCATCGGCAGCGCCGCGTTGGCCTGCGCCATCGCGAAGACCATCGCCAGCGTCGCCGCGATGTGGCGGTCCGAGGCACCGCGCTGGTCCATCATGGTCAGCGTCGCCATCGGCGCCGCGAAGCTGACGAAATTGATCTGCACCGCCGCGAACACGCCCAGCCCGGTCAGGCCGAAGGGTTTCAGCAAGGGCGCCAGTTTCGCCACCACCCAGTCGAGGGCCCCGCGCGCCTCGAGCAGGCGCATCAGCGACAGCATCACCACCATCACCGGCAGCAGGATGAACAGGGAAAGCTCGACGGCGGAGCGGCCAGCCTTGAGAAGTATTTCGATCAGGATTTCCATGGGGCGGAATTATGGCATTGCTTGGTGGAGCACTGTTTTCCGCCCTGGCGACCGGCCAGCCACTTTGCTTTCCCCTCCGCCGGGTTCCGCCGTTGACCGGCGGGCGGCTTTGGTTTTTTGACCGCTGGGTTCCGCGCCTCCGAACCAAAGCCGTCCCCGCCGCCTCAGGCGCCGAGCCCGCCGCCCAAATAACCAAGCCCCTCCGCCAGTCAGCGGCACAAAACAGCGCCCCTTTCCCTTGTCCCTCCCCCCCGAATCAGCGAAAATCCTTCCTTTCGCGCGCCACCGCGCCAAACCCCGATTTCCCCAAGGATTCCCCGATGTCCAACGCCGAACAGCAACCAGACGAGAACCACATCATCGCCGAGCGCCGCGCCAAGCTGGCCGAGCTGCGCCAGGGTGGGGTCGCCTTCCCGAACGACTTCCAGCGCGAGAACACGGCGCAGAAGCTGCACGACGGCTACGGCGAGAAATCGGCCGAGGAACTGGAAGGCCTGCCGGTCGAGGTCAAGGTCGCCGGCCGCATGATGTTGAAGCGGGTCATGGGCAAGGCCTCGTTCGCCACGCTGCAGGATGTTTCCGGCCGCATCCAGGTCTATGTCGCGCGCGACAAGGTCGGCGAGGAAAGCTACGCCGCCTTCAAGGGCTGGGACCTCGGCGACATCCTCGGCGTCGTCGGCACCTTGATGAAGACCAAGACCGGCGAGCTGACCATCGCCGCCACTGAAATCCGCCTGCTGACCAAGTCGCTGCGCCCGCTGCCGGACAAGTTCCATGGCCTGGCCGACCAGGAAATGAAGTACCGCCAGCGCTACGTCAACCTGATCATGAACGAGGAAACGCGCTTCACCTTCCGCGCCCGTTCGGCGATCGTCTCGTCGATCCGCAACTACATGTGCGGCCACGGCTTCATGGAAGTCGAGACGCCGATGATGCACCCGATCCCCGGCGGCGCCGCGGCCAAGCCCTTCGTCACCCACCACAACGCGCTCGACATGCAGCAGTTCCTGCGCATCGCGCCGGAGTTGTACCTGAAGCGCCTGGTCGTCGGCGGCTTCGAGAAGGTCTTCGAGGTCAACCGCAACTTCCGCAACGAAGGCTTGAGCCCGCGCCACAATCCCGAATTCACGATGATGGAGTTCTACGAGGCGTATGCGAACTACCACACGCTGATGGACTTCACCGAAGGCCTGATCCGCCACGCCGCGCGCGAAGCGCTGGGCAAGGAAGTCTTCATCTACCAGGGGCGCGAACTCGACCTCTCCAAGCCCTTCCACCGCTTGACCATCACCCAGGCGATCCAGCGCGAACAGCCGTCGTTCTCCGACGAACAACTGGCCGACGCCGAGTTCCTCAAGGCCAAGATCGTCGCCTTCGGCGAGAAGGTCAAGCCGGGCGGCCTCGGCAGCCTGCAGCTGCAGCTATTCGAAGCCTGCGCCGAAGCGCAGTGCTGGGAGCCGACCTTCATCATCGACTACCCGGTCGAAGTCAGCCCGCTGGCTCGCGCCTCCGACAGCAACCCGGAAATCACCGAACGCTTCGAGCTGTTCATCGTCGGCCGCGAGATCGCCAACGGTTTCTCCGAACTGAACGACCCGGAAGACCAGGCCGCCCGCTTCCAGGAACAGGCCAAGGCCAAGGATGCCGGCGACGAGGAAGCGATGTACTACGACGCCGACTACATCCGCGCGCTCGAGTACGGCCTGCCGCCGACCGGCGGCTGCGGCATCGGCATCGACCGGCTGATCATGCTGCTCACCGACAGCCCGGCGATCCGCGATGTGATTCTCTTCCCCCAAATGCGTCCCGAGTAAGGCATGGCTGCGCTTGGCGATACGGCGTTGCATCCGGCCTTGCATAGCGCTGCTATGCGGCGGCCGGCTGCGCCTTGTCTCGCCTGCGCTCGCTCATGCCTTGGAGGCGTCGATCAACAGTTGCGCAAGATCGACTGATGCAGATCCGCCAGCTCCAGGTTGCCCGCGACGCCGTTCAGGATCGCCTGACCCTGCGCGTGGCGACGCAGGCGAACGAGGAATACCGGGTGTGGATCACCCGGCGCTATCTGCGCGAATTGTGGCCGCACCTGACGGCGATGCTCGCCGGGCATCTCGCTTCCCGGCCGCGGCCGGCGTCCGAGGCGCCGGCCAAGGCGGCGCAGGCGAGTTTCGAGCAGCCGTTCAAGGAAGACAACCCGCTCTATCCGCTGGGTTCGACGCCACTGCTGGCCAGTGAGGCGACGCTGGCCGAGGCGGGTGAAGGCCTGGCTCGCCTGACTTTGCGCGAAGGTCGCGAACGCGCCTTCAACCTGAACCTCAACGCCGAACTGATGCAGGCGCTGTGCGCCATGCTGCGTGCGGCGGCCGATCAGGCCGCCTGGGATCTCGCCCTCGACTACGCGCCGGCGGCACCCGGGGAAACGCCGGCCATGCCGGCTGGCGACAAGAAGCCCGGCCTGCTCCACTAGTGGAAGCGCTGCGCCCCGCCCGGCTCGAATTCGCCGACGACGGCACCCCCTGGTCGAGCGCCTACGGCGATGTCTATCACTCGGCCCACGGCGGCCCGGCGCAGGCGCGCCACGTCTTTCTCGGCGGCAACGAACTGCCGCAGCGCTGGCAGGGACGCGACCGCTGCGTCATCCTCGAAACCGGCTTCGGCCTCGGGCTGAACTTCCTCGCCACCTGGCAGGCCTGGCGCGCCGACCCGCAACGCTGCCGGCGGCTGCATTTCGTTTCCTTCGAGAAGCATCCCTTCTCCGCCGCCGACCTCGCCATCGCCCAGCGCGCCTGGCCGGAGTTCGCCGAACTGGCGGCGCAACTGCAGGCCCGCTGGCCGCTGCTGACGCCGGGCGTGCATCGCCTTTTCCTCGACGACCGGCAGGTCATCCTGACCCTGTTCTTCGGCGACGCGACGACGCAGTTGCGTCAGCTCGACGCTTCGGTCGACGCCTTTTTCCTCGACGGCTTCTCGCCGGCCAGGAACCCCGAACTGTGGACGCCGGAACTGTGCCGCGCGCTGTCGCGCCTCGCTGCGCCGGGCGCCACGCTGGCCACCTGGTCGGTTGCCGGCCACGTCCGGGCGGCGCTGGAAGCCGCCGAGTTCGACCTGGAAAAGCGCCCCGGCTTCGCCGGCAAGCGGCAGATGCTGCACGGCCGTTTCCGCTCGCGCCGCCCCGACCGCCACCGCCCGCCGACCGAACGACGCGCCATCGTCATCGGTGCCGGCATCGCCGGCTGCGCCACGGCCAGCGCACTGGCCGGCGCCGGCTGGCAGGTCGAAGTGATCGAAAGCGCGGCGACGCCGGCCACCGGCGCCTCCAACAACATAGCCGGGGTGCTGCGGCCGCTGCCCAGCGCCGACGACAACCGTCTGTCGCGCCTGACCCGCGCCGGCTACCTGGCCACCCGCGCCCTCCTGCAGACGTTGCCCGACGCCCGCTGGTCGCCGTGCGGCGTGCTGCATCTCGGCCGCGACGCGGCACATGAAGCGACCCAGCGCCGCGTCGTCGAGCGCCTACAGCTGCCGCCCGAACTGCTCCAGTTCGCCGCCGCCGACGCCGTTGCCGAACGCCTCGGCCGACCGGTGGAAACCGGCGGCTGGTGGTTCCCGCAGGGCGGCTGGGTCAATCCGGCCTCGGTCTGCCGCGCCGCGCTGGCGGCTTTTCCGGAGCGCATCGCCACGCGCTACGGCGTCGCCGTCGACCGCCTGGAAAGAACGGACGACGGCTGGCGCCTGCTCGCCGCCGACGGCAGCGAGATCGCCCGCGCGCCAGTGGTGATCCTGGCCGCCGGTGCCGGCGCCACGCATTTTGCGCAGTTCGCCGGCCAGCCGCAGAAAGGCGCCCGCGGCCAGGTCAGCCACCTGCCGGCCGCCAGCATCGCGCCGCTGCCGCACGTCGTCTGCCGCCACGGCTACCTGATGCCGGCCATCGACGGCATCTGCCTGACCGGCGCCACGCTGCAGCCGGGCGAAGCCGATCTGGCGCTGCGTCCGGCCGACCACGCCGAAAATCTGGCCCGCCTGCAGCGCAGCCTGCCCGGCTTCGCCACCGCCATCGACCCGGCGACGCTCACCGGCCGCTGCGGCGTGCGGCCGATGTCGCCCGACCGCCTGCCCATCGTCGGCCCGCTGCCCGACCTCGCCGCGCTCAAGGGCCAGCCCCGCCTGCCGGCCCTGCCCCGCCACCCCGGCCTGTGGTGCGTGCAGGGCTTCGGCGCGCGCGGCATCGTCTGGTCGGCGCTGATGGCCGACCTGCTGCTGTCACGCCTGGAAGGCGAGCCGCTGCCGCTGGAGAACGACCTGGTGGACGCCGTCGATCCCGGCCGTTTCCTGCTCAAACCGGCCAGCCGGCTGCAGGAAGACGACGGCTTCGACGACCGCACGTGAAACCGGCATAAGCTTAGCTGCCGATGTTATTGGCAGCCCGCCGAAGGCCCGGTTAAGCTAGCCGGGCTCCTGTAAACTTCACTTTTTTTCAAACACAAAAGAGAGACACGCGGATGAAGATCGAAACCCTCGCCGTTCATGGCGGCTACAGCCCGGACCCGACGACCAAGGCAGTCGCCGTGCCGATCTACCAGACCACCTCCTACGCCTTCGACAGCACCCAGCACGGTGCCGACCTGTTCGACCTCAAAGTCGCTGGCAACATCTACACGCGGATCATGAATCCGACCCAGGACGTGCTGGAAAAGCGCGTCGCCGCGATGGAAGGCGGCGTTGCCGCGCTGGCCATGGCCTCCGGCATGGCGGCGATCACCGCCTCGATCCAGACGATCGCCGAGGCTGGCGACAACATCGTCACCTCGTCCACGCTGTACGGCGGCACCTACAACCTGTTCGCGCACACGCTACCGCAGTACGGCATCGAAGTGCGCTTCGCCGACTACCGCGACCCGGATGCCTTCGAAAAACTGATCGACGCCAAAACCAAGGCCGTTTTCTGCGAATCGGTCGGCAACCCGCTCGGCAACGTCGTCGATTTCGAGAAGCTCGCCGAGGTCGCCCACAAACACGGCGTCCCGGTCATCGTCGACAACACCGTGCCGTCGCCCTACCTGTGCCGCCCGTTCGAGCACGGCGCCGACATCGTCGTCCATGCGCTGACCAAGTACCTGGGCGGCCACGGCAACTCCATCGGCGGCATCATCGTCGATAGCGGCAAGTTCCCGTGGGCCGAGCACAAGCAGAAGTTCAAGCGCCTCAACGAGCCGGATGTGTCGTATCACGGCGTCGTCTATACCGAAGCGCTCGGCGCCGCCGCCTATATCGGCCGCGCCCGCGTCGTGCCGCTGCGCAACATGGGCGCCGCGATCAGCCCGTTCAACGCCTTCCTGATCCTGCAGGGTATCGAAACGCTGGCGCTGCGCATGGACCGCATCTGCGACAACTCGCTGAAGATCGCCCAGTTCCTGCAAAACCATCCAAAGGTCAGCTGGGTCAACTACGCCGGCCTGCCCGACCACAAGGACCACGCGCTGGTCCAGAAGTACATGGGCGGCCGCGCTTCCGGCATCCTCAACTTCGGCGTAAAAGGAACGAACTGCGGTGGGCGCGAAGGCGGCGGCAAGTTCCAGGATGCCCTGCAACTGGTCACCCGCCTGGTCAATATCGGCGACTGCAAGACGCTCGCCTGCCACCCGGCGTCGACCACGCACCGCCAGCTGTCGCCGGAAGAACTGGCCAAGGCCGGCGTTTCCGAAGACATGATCCGCCTGTCGGTCGGCATCGAGCATGTCGATGACCTGATCGCCGATCTCGATCAGGCGCTCAACGCCGCCTGAGCGCAGTAGCGCAGGAACGCGAAACCCGGCCCCAGGCCGGGTTTTTTCATGCTTTGGCGGCGGCCTCGTCCCACTCGTCGAGCGCGGCGTGGACATCGCCAGCGAAGCGGACCAGGCGCTCGCCGAGCACGCCGGCCGAGGCAATTGCCTTTGCCGCATCGCCGTTGCGCGCGGCAAACTGCACTTCGGCGGCAAGCAGACTGATGCCGACAACTCCGATCGTCGCCAGCGATCCCTTGAGCGAATGGGCCAGCGCCTCGAGCGCCGCCAGATTTCCCTCGGCAAGCAGCCGGCGCAGTTGTACCGGATCGTCGGCGTGGACACGGACGAAGGAGAGCAGCAGGTGCGCCAGAAAATCGCGCTTGTTGCGTGTGACCTGCAGTCCCTTGTCCAGATCGAGGTCGGCAATCCTGGCCAGCCTGGCGTCCAGACCAACATCGCCGGCCGCGGCTGTGGCCGGCTTTTCCGGCGCAGCCGCCGGGGGGATATCAGCTGCCGGCAACCATTTCTGGAGAACCGAATACAGGGTTTCCGGCGCGACCGGCTTGGCGATGAAATCGCTCATGCCGGCTTCCAGGCAATGTTGACGGTCTTCCTCGAAGGCGTTGGCAGTCATGGCGATGATCGGCACCGCGGCGCCGCCGGGCAGGCGGCGAATCGCCCGGGTCGCCTCGATGCCGTCCATCTCCGGCATCTGCATGTCCATCAGGATCAGGTGGTGATCGCCGGCCCGGAACATTTCCACGGCCTCGCGCCCATTGACTGCGACATCGCCTTTCAGGCCCACCGCTTCGAGCATGTCGAGCGCCACTTCGCGGTTGATCTCGTTATCCTCGGCAAGCAGCAATCTGGCTCCGGCAAAGCGCTGCAACAGTTCATCACCCGCCCCCGCCGACTGCGGCAAAGCCCGGGCCAGCGCCGCCGGATCGCCGCCCCGTAGCCTGGCCGAAAACCAGAACAGGCTTCCCTTGCCGGGCTCGCTGACGACGCCGACCTCGCCTCCCATCAGTTGCGCCAGGCGCCGGGTGATGGTCAGGCCAAGACCGGTGCCGCCATACTTTCTAGTCGTCGAGGCATCGCCCTGCTCGAAGGCTTCGAACAGCGTCGCCTGTCGTTCCGGCGGAATACCGATCCCGCTATCCTCGACCTCGAAACGGACGTGCAGCACCGCGCCCTCGGTCGCCACGAGCACGCTGCGGATGGTGATGCCACCGCGCTCGGTGAATTTGACCGCATTGCCGGCGAAGTTGAGCAAGCCCTGGCGCAGACGGGTCGGATCGCCCCGCAGGCAGCGCGGCACATCGCCGGCGTCGGTGCTGACGGTCAGTCCCTTGCGGTACGCCGCCTCGGCGATCAGCGTGCGCACCTGGGACAGGATGTCGTCGAGCGAGAAATCGGTTTCCTCCAGTTGCATGCGACCGGCCTCGATCTTGGACAGGTCGAGGATGTCGTTGATCACGGTGAGCAGGTGCTGCCCGGCGGCTTCGATCTTGCGCAAGCGCTCGCGCTGTTCGAAATCGAGCGGCGTCCGTTGCATCAGGCCGGTGAGGCCGATGATCGCGTTGAGCGGAGTCCGTATTTCATGGCTCATGTTGGCCAGAAAACGGGTCTTGGCGGAACTGGCGACGCGCGCCTGCTCCATCGCCACGGTTCGCTCCTTGAGCATCAGTGCCAGGGAATCGCGGCTTTCGCGCAGGCTCTGGTCACGCTGGCGGATTTCGTCGAGCATCACGTTGAAACCGGCGGCCAGGGTGTCGAGTTCCCGGATCCGGCTCGACTCGGCGCGCAGGCCGAAGTCGCCGCGCTGCGAGACCTGCTCCATCAGGCGCGTCAACTCGGCCAGGGGATGCAAGGCGCTGCGACTGAGGCGCCGCAGAAAATGCTGGCCGGAAAGCAAGGCAAGCGTTGCCGCACAGACGATCACCAGTACCTGGATCAGCATCTGCCAGTACAGTGCGCCGAGGCTGGCACGCAGGTAAAGGCTGCCCAGCGACTGTCCCTTGTACTGTATCGGTTGCAGCAGTTCGACATGGGCGCCAAGATAATCGATGCTCTCGCCGACTGCCGGCATCTCCGGCAGCTTTTCCACGGCAACGCTCCGGTAACTCGCGAAGGACTGTCCGGCATCGTCGTAGACCACGGCCGCCTGCACCTGAGGCGCATGCTCGAGTGAGCGCAGCAGCAATGCGGCGTCGTCAACGTTGCGAAATACCAGGCTGGCGCTGAGATTCTCGGCCAGAACCGCAGCCTGGCCGCGCTGCGCGTGCAGCAAGGCGGAAAGTCCGAGAACGAAATTGCTGGCAACGACAATCAGCGCGAACAAACCGAGCACAATCGCCAAGATGCGCCGATTGATCCCGGCCAGTCGCTGGGCAAGGGGCATTGCCGGGCGCACTTCCATGCTCATTGCAGTACCTCGCTGGCCAGACGCAGCAATTTGGAGCTCAGGGTCAGGGAACGACTGCGCGCCTCGCCGAGGTTGGCCCGGAACACCAGCTTGCCCTGCACCATTTCCATGTTGAGGATGGCGCCACGGGGAATGCTCCCCGCCGATTCGACCACCGTCAGCACCGGCCGCTTGCCCAGATGCTCGGCAACGCGCGCCAGATTGCCGATGGCCGCCTGGCCGACGAATACCACCTGACAAGCATCGAGGGCCTCGACGCTGCTGACGCGCAGAATCGCCAGGCTGCTGCTGCCGACCATGCGCCCTTGCAGGGAATCGATGTCCCGACCGAAAGGATCGGGGCCGTAAATGCACAGGTTGAGCACGCGGGAAACGGGTTCTGGCCAGGTTGTGAAAGCAATGAAGTTGTACAGCACGCCGGCCTTGAGCTGATACTCGGTAAAACCCTGGCCGAGCGCGAACGGCGCCGGCAGGCAGAGAGTCAAGGCAAGAAGGGCGTGGATCAACCGAGGCATCAGAAGCGGAAATCCATCTTGAGCAGAATGCTGCGTCCGTCCTGGACAAAGGCGTCCTGCCAGTTGCTGTCGGCAGCGGGATGGCGGTAACGGCGGTCGAACAGGTTGCGCACCGCGAGCGACAGGTCGACGCCGCGGATCCAGCCCTCGGCGCCGAGATTCAGATGCGAGAGGCTGTAACCGCCCAAGCTCGTGCCGTCGAGCGTGCGCCGCGAGCTTTCGACGCGGTACTCGTAACCCAGCCGCAGACCATGCCAGGGCAAGGGATAGACGACATTGAGCCGGCCCAGCCAGCGCGGCGAATTCTCCAGCGCCCCCCCGTCCTCGTAAGCAACGTGCTGGTAGGAAATGCTGCCGCGCAGACGAATCCCGGAAGACCAGTGGCGGGCCATCGACACTTCGACGCCGCGTGCTTCGATCGGTTCGCCGGAACGGTATTGCGTCAGGCCACTGAGCGGATCGCTGGTCAGCGCGATGATGTCGCGCAGACGCCAGCGGTAGAGCGAGGTGCGCAGGCTGGTGCCGCTGGCCAGCCGATGATCGGCAACCAGTTCGTAAGTATCGACGGTTTCGCCGCCCAGCCCGGGATTGGCGATCTGGGCGACGGCATCGTCGTAATCGCGCTCGTAGGCGTTCGGCGCGCGATGGGCCCGCCCGTACAGCAGTTTCAGCGTGCTCGCCGGCGAAGCCTGCCAGATCAGGCCGAGACGCGGGCTGATCTGGTTGCCGGCAGCGTCGTTGCGGTCGGCGCGCAGGCCGAGGATCGACGTCCAGCGCTCGGCGAACTGCCATTCGTCCTGGAAATAGACACCGCGGCGCAAGCCGCTGCCACGGATCAGCGTATCGACCCCCACCGTTCCCGGGTCGTCGTTGCTCTGCACGATCCGCCGGTTGTTCTGCCACTCGGCGCCCAGCATCAGCTTGTGGCCGGCGACGCCGGTGTGAAGCAGGCGCAGTTCGCCGCCGTACCAGTCGCTTTCGCCGCGGGACAGGTTGGGCACGCCACCATAGATGAAAATCCCGTCATAGCGCTGACGCCCCTGGAACAGGCGCCCCAGGACCTCCAGGCGGTCATCCAGATAGCTCTGCCGGTACTGCAACTGCAGCAGGCTGTAGAGGTCGCGCTGGTACTGCCCGTTCGCCATCGCGTCGCCAAAGAAGGAAGCCGTCGGATCGGCCTTGCGCCGCTTGCCGCTGGCAAACTCGGCCGACCAAGGACCGCGGGCGAGACGGGCAAAGATCTCGCGGTCGCGCTCGCCATCCTGGCCGGCAACCCTGCCGGCCAGATCGCTGCCTCCCGGGCCGGCGCCGGGATAATCCATGCCCAGGGTCTGTCCATCAGCCCGCAGGCCGGAGAGCGAGACCATGGCGTCGATGCCGTTGTCCAGGCGGCGCCCCCAGCTGACCCGGGCCTCGCGCTGCCCGCCCCGCTTCCCCCAGGCCAGCGAGGCTTCGCCACCATCGAGGCTGGCACCGTCCCGGGTAATGATGTTGACCACGCCGAACATCGCATTCTGGCCGTACACAGCGCCGCCAGGACCGCTGATGAACTCGATGCGCTCGATCAGGTCGATGTCGATCGGCAAGTCGCGGCCAACCGTTCCGCCATCGTAGAGGGTGTCATTGACGCGGTTGCCATTGACTGCGACAAGGACCCGCGTCAGGTAGTCGCCGGGCAGGCCGATGCCACGCGTGCCGATGGTGCTGTATTGCCGGTCATAGGAGAGATAGATGCCGGGCAGGCTGGCCAGCGCCTCGTCTATCGTCCGCCAGCCGAAAGCCTTGATCTCGTCGCGCGTGATGACGCTGGCGGCGGCCGCGACCTCGCTGCCCTTCTGCGGATATTTTGCCGCGCCGACGATCGTCACCTCGAGCAGATCCTCAAGGCTCAAGGCCGTCGCGTCGGCCTGCTGCCCGGCTGCCGGTGTCGCCGCGGCAACAGCAAAAAACAGTGCCGGCAAGCGTGCACCGAACCTGAGCCACCGCATTTCCGCTCCTTTTTATAGTTTTAGTACCGCTATTGTATTGCTTGGGCGGCTGAAAACCAGTCGCCCCGGCAGGCCCCGATTGATTTGGCCGCCAGCCAGCCTGATTTCGCGGCCAGTCTGCGCGAGCTGGCCGCGGCAATTGTTTTTCCGTAAACGACGGGCAAACGGCCCGCCGCTTGCCCGGAGAATACCGATCAACTCATGCATAACAGATTTAATTAATCATAACTACATGATTTTTAAAATAAATCGCCTTGTGTTGACTTAAATCATATGCAAAAGAAAGCACCCACCGAGAATAGCCCGGATCGTCCAAACGATCGTTTGACGCAGTGCAACAAAACCAAACCAATTCGAGGGAGCGCGTATGCAACAGCAAATCACTGAAACCAAGATCGTCATGTCCGACCCCACTGCGCTGGGGGTATTCGGTTTGTCGATGGTCACCTTCGTCGCCGCATCGGCCAAGATGGGCTGGACCAGCGGCGTCGCCTACCTGATTCCGTGGGCGCTCTTCCTCGGCTCGATCGCTCAGATCTGGGCGTCGATGGTCGACTTCAAGAAGAACAACTATTTCGGCGCCATCGTCCTCGGCGCCTACGGCCTGTTCTGGATCGCCGTCGCCATGCACTGGGCGATCAGCCTCGGCTGGCTGGGCGACGTCGGCGCCAATGCCGACCCGAAACAACTCGCTTTCGCCTGCATCGGCTATTTCATCTTCTCGCTCTTCATCATGGTCGCCGCCTTCGAAGCCAACAAGGTGTTCGCCGTCATCCTGGTGCTGATCAACGTCCTGCTGCCGTCGCTGGCGCTGTCCATCCTCGGCGTGAACAAGGAACTGTTCGGGGCGCTTGCCGCCTGGTCGGAACTGGGCATTTCGCTGCTCGGCTTCTACGCCGCCGGCGCCGTCTTCCTGAACAACTTCTTCGGCCGCACCCTGCTGCCGCTCGGCAAGCCGCTGGGCCTGATCAGCAAGGGCGCGGCGCCGGTCGTCACCCCGCTGCCGACCAAGGCTGCCGCCTGAGACGCCACAACGGCAAAAAGCAAACGGGCCGCATCTGCGGCCCGTTTTTCATTCGACTTCCTCGACCCGCAGCCAGATCGCGCGCTGCTCGCGCGTCTGCCCGGTACCGACACTGAAAGAACCGTCGCGCTGACTGCCGGCTTGCTGGCCGGTACCGCCCAGTTCGATCCATTCGCCGAGACGGCCGCTGACCGTGGTGCTCAGGCGTTGCGTGGCGATGCTGCCGGGACGGCGGCCATCAAGCTGTTCGGCCTGCTGCGAGATTTCCAGCGTGACGCGGTCGCCGGCCAGCCGCGGCGTCGCGTAGAAACCGCTGCCGATGTCACGATAGACGACACCTTCGTTGATCACCGCGGCGCCCGGACCGACCGCCACCATGCGCATCGGTACCGGCAGCGAACGGCCGACCTGGATGAAGGCCCGCCCGCCCTCGACCGTCTGCACCCGTTGCGCAGCCTTTTCCTCACGCTGGCTCTGCGTGTCCCAGACCCGGCCTTCGACCTCGACCCGGCTATTGCTGCCGAGCACCACCTGGCCGATGGCTTCCGCCTCGCGCTGGGCGTTCATCCGCTTGCGGTCGTGAGCGACCTGGATGATCAGCCGGCGCGCCGGCTTGTCGATCGCCGCCAGCGCCCGCTTGATGTCCTCCCGGTTGCGCGGCGAGGCGCGCAGGAACAACTGGTTGTTCAAGCCGCTCAGGGTACCGCCGCGCTCGACCAGCGGCAGCAGCACGGGCAGGACTTCGTCGGCCGTCTTGCTCCTGAGTTCGATGACTTCCAGTTGCGCCGCGGCGATCCCGGCCCACAAGGTGACGAACACGGCGAGTAGGAACTTCAGGGCGGGTCTCATGGCGCTCTCCTCAAGGGGCGACAATATGCGGTTCGGCGAGATAGGCGCGGGAATTCATCTCGGTCAGGCGGCTCACTGTACGCTTGAACTCGCTGGCCTGGGTGCCCTCGGTATAAAGCGCATCGGCGGCGCAATCGGCGGTGGCGATCAGCTTGACCTTGTTGTCGTAGAAGACGTCCACCAGCCAGGTGAAGCGGCGGGCTTCCGAAGCCTGGTGCACGGTCATCCGCGGGATGTGCGATAGCAGCACGGTATGGTAACCGCGCGAAATTTCCAGGTAGTCGTTCTGCGAGCGCGGACCGCCGCACAGGGTGCGGAAATCGAACCAGATGACGCCGTTGCCGCGGCGCAGGGTGGCGATCTGCCGGTCGAGCACCTCGATTTCCCCGCCCTCCTCGCCATCCTCGCCAGCGACCATGCGGAAATAGTCGAGCATCTTGCGCTCGGCCGCGGCGTCGGCCGGATGGTGGTAAATCTCGACCTGCTCCAGCGCGCGCAGACGGTAATCGACGCCGGCATCGACCTCGAACACGTCGAGATGCTTCTTGAGCAGGGCGATCGCCGGCAGGAAACTCTCCCGGTGCAGGCCGTTGGGGTAAAGCATGTCCGGCGGGTAATTCGAGGTCATGACCAGGATAACACCATGGCTGAACAAGCCTTCGAGCAGGCGGCCGAGGATCATCGCGTCGGCGATGTCGGAGACGTGGAATTCGTCGAAACAGAGCAGCCGGACGTCCTGGGCGATCGCCGCAGCCAGCTTCAGCATCGGGTCCGGCTCGCCCTTGTACTTGTCGAGATCGCGATGGATCTGCTGCATGAAGGAATGGAAATGCAGCCGCTTCTTGCGCCGGTAAGGCACCGCAGCGTAAAAACAGTCCATCAGGAAGCTCTTGCCGCGCCCGACGCCACCCCAGAAATACACGCCGCGCGGCGGCTTCGGCGGCTTCAGCAGACGCTTGATCGTGCTCCCCCGGTCGACCTTGAACGACAGCAGGTTGACATAGAGCGACTGCAGGGCCTGCGCCGCCCTCCGCTGCGCCGCATCGGCGACATAACCACGCTCGGCGAGCAGCGCATCGTAGGCGTCAAGCATGCCGGTGGCGGAGACTTTCAGTTTCTTGTGGGGCATCGTCGGTTGTCGTTGTTCTCGGGTCCGCTATTTTCGCAAATTAACGGGTCCGGTGGGTCGTCGGTCGGTTCAGGCGCCGCCACCAACGACGATGCACGCTCTGCAAGCATGCCCCGCCAGGCACCGAGAAGACGGCCCCACTCCTCCACCAGATGGCAGGCATGCGCAAAGCGACGCGTATCCAGCAACTGAAAATCGTGACTCAGGCGCAAATAGAAACGTAACTGCCCGCCGCGCGGCGGGCCGCTTGCCCTGCGCAGCCTTTTCCCAGGCCGCGTAAAGATTGGCGAAATCGACCACCGCCGGAAACAGATCGTCAAATATCCTGAACATAAAAATTATTGCCGCCGCCGCACGGCGGCTCTCCTCTCACTTTTAGCGTCATCGCCCATATCCACTCTGGTTCAGAAATCTGAAAATAGAATTCAGAAAACCCAGGGAGAACTCACACACCCAACGCTAAGCGAAAGCCGATGTAGTCGTTGCGGAAGTCGGGGTGGTACCAGTTGCGGACTGCGCAGCGCAGGACCATCGCGCTGCTACTCCAGGCCCCGCCGCGTAAAAAGCGAGCCTTGCCATCTGCTTGCGAACCCGTCCATTCCCAGACATTCCCCGCGCAATCGAAAAGCCCGGCAGGACTTTCTCCCTGCGGAAAGGTGTTGACCACCGTTGTCCTCACGTCTTCGCCATCCGCCGCCCCCCATGATTCTCCACTATTCGCTTTGGTGGCCGAAAACTCACCTGGCCAGGGATACTTTCTTCCATCCTGTCCACGCGCTGCTCGTTCCCATTCGTCGTTGCCGGGCAGACGACAGATCAGCGCACCAGCTTGGTCGGCCGGCACACCATAAGCACGAGGATTTTCCCGTATCTGCGACTGGCTCCACCGGCAGTAAGCCTCGGCTTCGTAGCAACTGACGCCCACCACCGGTGAAAGCGGGCTGGCGTATTTCCGGTCCTCCCAATAGAGAGGAAATGAGAGTTCGTCCTTTTGCCGCCAAACCCAGCCTTCGTCCGACCAATTAGCTTTGGTCTGATACCCCCCTGCTTCGACAAAACGCCGGAACTGCGCATTGGTGACCGGGTATTTACCGATCCAGTAGTCGTTGTCGATGGTGGCTTCTTTATTTTTTTCCCCTCGCTTAAACGGGCCAGCCTTGATCTGGATCATTGAATCCAGATCTTCCGGTAACCAGCCTAAATCGCCAAGCAAACGGCCGGCACGCGCTCGAATCGAAATGGGCAGGTTGTCAGCCTGCGCCTTGACAAGCAAAACTTCCTGAAGCAACGAAACCTGTTTTTGGAATTCTTGTCTTTGTTCGCCTCGTATGCTTCTCAGCAAGAGCGCACGTTCTTCCCATTCGCCATCAGAAAGCAGATGCGCCAGATCGGACTTTTTTGCAAACCAACTGAATTGTTCGGCGTTCAGCAAAGGTAGCAGCAAACTTAACCACTTCCGGTTTTCCAGAAATGACACGAATGCCTTCTCGTCCAAGCGTGCACGTACACTAGAAAAAACGGCTCCATCCAGCGTCTTCCCGACGATTTCTGGCAACAACACCGCAGACTGCCAATTGGCGGGAGATGTACTGAACAACAGATCAAGAAACTCGGCGGGATTCACTAGTCTCGATACCATCTGGGTATGTCGTACCGACACCGTTCCTTTGAAAGCATCTCCGCCTACTTCGGTGACAGCCATGTATCCGAGCACAATATCTTCCAGCACGAAGCTATAGTAGAGCGGTAGGCTTTGAAGATCATCATTCGAAAATGGCATCTCGCGAATCAGCCGAAACGGGTCAAACCCACTACGATTTTGCGCGGCACTTTCCAGCACCTGAATCAATGGTTTATAGAGTCGATCAAGCAGGCGAAGCTCGCTCATTCTCAAGGTTTCATCCGGCAGCGCCTTGATCTTTGCTTCCAGACTCTCTTCAAAATGCTGGATATTTCTCCCCCAGTCGGGATCTTTGCTGTCCCACTCCTGCAGGTTATTCATGAATCCAGCATTATTACGCCTGCCGAAACGATATAAATCCGGAGCAAATAGCTGGAAGAGAATCAATTTCGCCAGCGGCAGGAGCTTGATGCGCTGTGCACAACCACGAGCCTTGGCGATGTCGAGTTGCAACAACAAGAGTTCAGCAACACGAGACTGTTTGCGGGGAACCGGTGGAACATGATCCACAAACAGTTGGAGAAGTTTTTCGGCCTCCGGTCCAATCTGGAGGGTCTCTTGCCCCACTGTTCGATTTTCCTCTGACAGAGGGGCCCCTCCAAACAACTCACAGTACGTATTTTTCAAAAATTCACGAATTTCGCGCTTAGAGGGCAAAGGCAAACGGAACGGCAAATGAATGATCTTCTCTAGGTACTCCGCTCCGGTAATCGGCATCTGGGCCAACGGCTTGTGGACGCCGCCACCATTCGCCCCCAGAAACACATAATCCCGATAGCGGTGGATGATGCCGCGCTCGACCACTTCGTCATCCACCGCCAGCACGAAGGCGCAGCCCTCGACATCAAGGAAGAGTTTGATCGATTCAAGCATCTCGACCGCCTTTTCCGGCAGACAGCGATCGAGATCGTCAATGAGGAAGAGGAGATGGATTGGCTTTTCGCCACTGGCGCCGCTGGTAATGTCGCGCAATTTTTGCTCGAACTCGAAATAGTAGCTTTCCAGGGTGTCGAGCAATTGGGGAGGAATGGGTTTGTCCTTGAACGCCGCGGCCCCTTTTTCGATGAAATCGCTGAAGGAAAACTCGGCAGAGCCCACACCGGGAATTTCGCCACTAACCTTGAGCGCCTTGGCAAAGGCCAGTGCCGATACGCCAAAAAACCGGGCGATACGCTTTGCGCTTTCCTTGGTCCACCCGAGCTTTTCCAGCCGGGACTGATGTGCTTCGTCGTAACGTAGGACCTCCCTTTGCATGGTTTTCAGCAAGGGAACCAGCAGATGCTCTTCTTTTTCGTAGCGCCAGGGATTGAACGGGACAACGACAACAGGTGCCGAATCAGCCGCTTCGTTTTCTCCTTTGCCGTTGAACGCTTCGTGCACCAGTTGCAGCAGATTGCTCTTGCCGCTGCCCCATTCACCGAAAATTCCGATAACCAGCGAGGCATCGGCCTTGTCGTCTGAGAAATGATGCCGCAAGCGTATCGCTAGCTGCTGCGCCAATTGACCATGCCCGAAAGCGAATTGTCCCTTTGCCATGCGTTCCCCTGTACCAAGAAACCCAGCGCCGTGCCTTGCGGCAGGACGCGGGGCGGTTTTGCTATTCGACCGACGGGCGAACCCGCGCGATCCGGGGCGGCGCAAGCTAGCTTGAGCACCGGTGGCCGTCGGTGGTCCTTAAACCTGCCGATCTGCCGAACCAGCGCCGTCCTGCTATGGAGAACTCACACACCCAACACCAAGCGAAAACCTATGTAGTTGTTGCGGTTGTCGGGGTGGTTCCTGTTGCGGATCGCGCAGCGCAGATTGTCCGCTTTGTTGCTCCAGGCCCCGCCGCAAGCTGCTCCGCCCCGCCTGCCAATGTGAATGATGGAGCCATATTTGGCAAGTCCATGAAGCGCGCCGGCGCGTTTTTGCCGCCAAGGCTTGCGGACAAGCTCTATTCAACAGCGACAACGACAAGAAGGCGGCCTCTCCCCTGCTGCATTTCAGGAGCGCAGTTCTCTCTGCATTTCAGGAGCGCAGTTCTCTCTGCATTAATATGAGCGTCATCAGCGCGTCATGGCAATCGGATTGAATCATGGTTTCGCATGTTCCCGGCGGATCGATCATGGAACTCCTCGTCACCCTGGCGGTTTTCTATCACCTGGCCGCCCTGTTCGCGTCGCTCACCGGAGTCTTCCTGGCACTGTGCCGTCTGCGGGGGATGGCGACGGAAAGGCGATTGATCCGGCCGTTGATCCTGAACGGCGAGCTCCATCTGTGGCTTTCCGGCCTGCTGATCATCGCCATCGGCGTCGCACTCAAGGGCATGCCCTATTTCGACAATCCCAAGCTGTGGACGAAAGTCATCCTGATCACGCTGTGGAGCCTGAATTCCAGGCTGCTCCGCCACTACAGCCGCAGCAGCCTGGACCAACGGCGCCTAGCGATGTACGCCATCTCGCTCGGTTCGCTGATTCATGGCAGTTTCCTTGGCGTCGCCAAACCGCTGGCTCACGGCGTCGCAACGTTCTGGGGCTTGCTTGCCGGCTATGCCGCCTGCCTCCTGCTGACAGGCCTGCTACTGCAGCGATCGCGTCGCTGGCTGTCGTCCCCGGCCATCGCCTGACGGTCGACACGCGAAAACTGCAACCGATCATTCACTGTCGCTGCCGGAACAATGAAAAAAAGCGGAATGTGCTATTCGCACATCCCGCCTTTGTCAGAGGAAACGAAACTGCTTAGAAGTGCAGCGAGCGCTTGTCGCAGGCCAGCGCGGCTTCGTGCACGATTTCCGACAGCGTCGGGTGGGCGTGGCAGATGCGGCCGAGGTCTTCGGAAGCGCCGGCGAATTCCATCGTGACGACGGCTTCGGCGATCAGTTCGGAGGCGTTGTTGCCGATGATGTGCACGCCGAGGATGCGGTCGGTCTTGGCATCGGCCAGGACCTTGACGAAGCCGCTGGCGTCGCCGTGGCCGAGCGCCCGGCCGCTGGCCAGGAAGGGCACCTTGCCCGGCTTGTAGGCGATGCCTTCGGCCTTGAGCTGCTGCTCGGTCTTGCCGACCCAGGCGATTTCCGGATGGGTGTAGACGACGCCCGGAATGGTGTTGAAGTCGCAGTGACCGGACTGGCCGGCGATCAGCTCGGCGACCATGACGCCTTCTTCGGAGGCCTTGTGCGCCAGCATCGGACCGCGCACGACGTCGCCGACCGCCCAGACGTTGGGCAGGTTGGTCTGGCAGTGGCCGTTGACTTCGACCTGACCGCGCTCGTTGATCTTGAGGCCGACGGCATCACCGTTCAGACCGTCGGTGTTCGGAATGCGGCCGACCGAGACGATCAGCTTGTCGCATTCGAGCTTCTTGGCGCCGTCCTTGTCTTCGTACTCGACGGTGACGCCCTTCTTGGCGACTGAGACCTTGCCCAGCTTGATGCCGGTGGTGATCTTGAGGCCCTGCTTGATGAACAGCTTGAGCGCTTCCTTGGCGATGTCCTGATCAACGAAGGGGAGGAAATCCGGGGCGGCTTCGAGGACGGTCACGTCGGTGCCGAGACGGCGCCAGACCGAGCCCATTTCCAGACCGATGACGCCGGCGCCGATGACGCCCAGGCGCTTCGGCGCGGCGTCGAAATCGAGCGCGCCGACGTTGTCGCAGATCACCTTGTTATCGACCGGGATGCCGTCGAGGTGGCGCGGCTTGGAGCCGGTGGCGATGATCACGTGCTTGGCCAGGACTTCTTCTTCGCCGACCTTGACCTTGTACAGTTCACCTTCCTTGCCGGCGAAGCTGGCGTGGCCGTTCAGGCCGGTCACCTTGTTCTTCTTGAACAGACCGCGGATGCCGCCGGTCAGCTGGGTGACGATGGTGTTCTTGCGGCCGACCATGGTCGGCACGTCGATGGCAACGCCCTTGGCCGAGATGCCGTGCATGGCGAAGCTGTGGTTGGCTTCTTCGTACAGTTCGGAAGAGCGCAGCAGCGCCTTCGACGGGATGCAGCCGACGTTCAGGCAGGTGCCGCCGAGGCGGGGTTCGCCCTTCGGGTCGGCGTAGGCGTTGGATTCGGCGCAGGCGGTGTTGAAGCCGAGCTGGGCGGCGCGGATGGCGGCGACATAGCCGCCGGGACCGCCACCGATAACGAGCACGTCAAATTGCTTGGACATGGATCAACCTTTCAGATTTCAGATGTGCAAAGGCGCCAGCGCCCGTGCGGGAACACTGGCGCCGGCGATGCTGATTTAGACGCCGAGCAGCAGGCGGGCCGGATCTTCCAGCGCTTCCTTCATGGTCACCAGACCGAGGACGGCTTCGCGACCGTCGATGATGCGGTGATCGTAGGACATCGCCAGGTAGTTGATCGGACGCACGACGACCTGGCCGTTTTCGACGACGGCACGGTCCTTGGTCGCGTGGATGCCGAGGATCGCGGACTGCGGCGGGTTGATGATCGGCGTTGACATCATCGAACCGAAGATGCCGCCGTTGGAGATCGAGAAGGTACCGCCGGTCAGGTCTTCGATCGACAGTTTGCCGTCCTTGGCCTTGTTGCCGAATTCGGCGATCTTCTTTTCGATATCGGCGATCGACATCTGGTCGGCGTTGCGGATGATCGGCACAACCAGGCCGCGCGGCGAACCAACGGCGATGCCGATGTCGATGTAGCCGTGGTAAACGATGTCGTTACCGTCGACCGAAGCGTTCAGGATCGGGAACTTCTGCAGCGCGGCAACCGCAGCCTTGACGAAGAAGCCCATGAAGCCGAGGCGGACGCCGTGGGTCTTCTCGAACTTCTCGCCATATTGCTTGCGCAGCGCCATGACCGGGGCCATGTTCACTTCGTTGAACGTGGTCAGGATGGCGTTGGTCGATTGCGATTCGAGCAGGCGCTCAGCGATGCGGGCACGCAGACGGGTCATCGGCACGCGCTCTTCGCTGCGGTCGCCCAGCGCGACGCCGGACGGCGGCACCGGCAGCGAGGCGGCGGAAGACTTGGCGGCGACGACCGGACCAGCAGCGGCAACCGGCTTGGCCTGGGCGGCGACGGCATCTTCCTTGGTGACGCGACCGCCACGACCGGAACCGGCGACGTCGGCAGCAGCAATGCCCTTCTCGTCGAGGATCTTGCGGGCCGACGGGCTGGCAGTACCGGCCGGGGCGGCAGCAGCCGGCGCCGGGGCGGCGGCGGGTGCGGCAGCCTTCGGCGCTTCGGCAGCCGGAGCGACGGCGCCGGCAGTGGCGGCGGTGTCGATCTTGGCGATCAGCTCACCGGAGACGACGGTATCGCCATCGGCCTTGATGATTTCGACGAGAACGCCAGCCGCCGGCGACGGCACTTCGAGGACGACCTTGTCGGTTTCGATGTCGATCAGGATTTCGTCGCGGGCAACCGCTTCGCCGATCTTCTTCTTCCAGGACGCCAGCGTGCCTTCGGCGACTGACTCGGACAGTTGCGGAACTTGGACTTCAATGATGCTCATGGGTGACTCCACTCTGCTTTCGTTATTAGTAGTCGATCTTGCCCAGCGCGGACTCGATCAGTGCCTTCTGCTGTTCGTTGTGCTTGGCCAGATAACCCACCGCCGGCGACGGCGAGGCGGGACGCGCAACCAGCAGCAGCTTCTGCTTGGCGTCGAGGCCGCTGTCCAGATGATGACGCGAGGCGAACCAGTACCAGGCACCCTGGTTGCGCGGTTCTTCCTGCGCCCAGACGATTTCCGTCGCCTTCGGATACTTGGCCAATTCCTTGGCCAGCGAACCCGAGGGGAACGGATAAAGCTGTTCGATACGGACGATGGCGATATCCTTGATCTGCTTCTCACGACGTGCGTTGACCAGGTCGTAATAAACCTTGCCGCAGCACAGCACAACACGCTTGACCTTCTTGGCGTCGATTTCATCGACTTCGCCGATGACGCGCTGGAATTCGCCGTTGGCCAGTTCGTCGAGCGACGAAGCGGCATCCTTGTGGCGCAGCAGCGATTTCGGCGACATCACGACCAACGGCTTGCGCTGCATGCGTACGCCCTGCCGGCGCAGCATGTGGAAAACCTGGGCGGCCGTGGTCGGGACGCAAACTTCCATGTTCATTTCGGCGCACTGGTTCATGAAGCGCTCGAGACGGGCCGAGGAATGCTCCGGGCCCTGGCCTTCGTAACCGTGCGGCAGCAGCATGACCAGACCGCAGGCGCGGCCCCACTTGGCTTCACCGGAGGTGATGAACTGGTCGATGACAACCTGGGCGCCGTTGACGAAGTCGCCGAACTGGGCTTCCCAGATCACCAGCTCATACGGATTGGCCGAGGCATAACCGTAATCGAACGCCAGTACGGCCTCTTCCGACAGTACCGAATCGTAGCACTGGAAACCGGCCTGCTTTTCCTGCAGGTTCTTCAGCGGATGGTAGGTACCGGCATCCCAGCTGGTGCGATTCTGGTCGTGGAAGGCAGCGTGACGGTGGAAGAAGGTACCGCGACCAACGTCCTCACCGGAAATACGCACGCCGTAGCCGGAAACCAGCAACGAAGCATAGGCCAGATTCTCGGCCATACCCCAGTCAACCGGCAGCTTGCCTTCGCCCATCGCCGCGCGATCCTCGACGATCTTCTTGACCCGCGAATGCAGCGTGAAGCCTTCCGGCATCGTCGACAGACGCTGCGCCAGGCGCTGCAGTTCGGCCTTCGGCACGGTGGTGTCGCAGGTCTCGATGTAGTCCTTGGTCAGGAACGGCGTCCAATCGATCGTCATCGGGTGCTTGTACCCTGCCAGCACCGGGTTGTAGAGCAACTCGCCCTTGTCCAGGTGGGCGCGGTATTCGGCGATCATCTGATCCGGACCGTCGTTCGGCAACACGCCTTCGGCGATCAGCTTGTCGCCGTAGAGCTTGCGGGTGCCCGGGTGCTTGGCGATGATCTTGTACATCAGCGGCTGCGTGACCATCGGCTCGTCCTGCTCGTTGTGGCCGAGCTTGCGGAAGCAGATGATGTCGACGACGACATCCTTCTGGAAGGTCTGACGGTACTCGATGGCCAGTTGGGTAACCAGCGCGACGGCTTCCGGATCGTCACCATTGACGTGGAAGATCGGTGCATCGACCATCTTGAAGATGTCGGTGCAGTAGTGACCGGAGCGGTAATCGCGCGGGTCGGAAGTGGTGAAACCGACCTGGTTGTTGACGACGATGTGCAGCACGCCACCGACACCGTAGCCGCGGGTCTGCGAGAAGTTCAGCATTTCCTGGTTGACGCCCTGACCGGCGACGGCGGCGTCGCCGTGGACCAGGATGGGCAGCACCTTGGACTTGCTGCCCTCGCCGCGCCGGACCTGGCGCGCGTAGACAGAGCCAGCCACCACCGGGTTGACGATTTCCAGGTGCGACGGGTTGAAGGCCAGCGTCAGGTGGCAGGGGCCGCCCGGGGTGGCAACGTCGGACGAGTAACCGAGGTGATACTTGACGTCGCCGGCGGTGAGATCGCTCTTCTTCTTGCCTTCGAATTCGGCGAAGAGCATCGACGGCGCCTTGCCCAGGGTATTGACCAGCACGTTCAAACGACCGCGGTGGGCCATGCCGACGACCACTTCGTCAACGCCATTGGCGCCGCCGGTGCGGATCGCTTCGTCCATGGCGACGATCAGCGATTCGCCGCCTTCGAGCGAGAAGCGCTTCTGGCCGACGTACTTGGTATGCAGGTAACGTTCGAGCGTTTCGGCGGCGGTCAGGCGCTCGAGCAAGCGCTTTTTCTGCTCGGCCGTGTAGGACGGACGGGAACGGATGTTCTCCAGCTTTTCCTGCAGCCAGCGCTTCTCGTTGTAGTCGGTCATGTACATGTACTCGACGCCGATCGTGCCGCAGTAGGTCTGCTTCAGCGTTTCGAGAATGTCGCTGAGCTTGGCGTTTTCCGGCAGGCCCTTGAGCGAGCCGACGTTGAAGGTCTGCTTCAGGTCGGCGTCGGTGAAACCGTAGAAGGACGGCTCCAGTTCATCGAGTTTCGGGCGCGGCAGGCGCTTGAGCGGATCGAGATCGGCCCAACGGGTGCCAAGCGAGCGATAGGCGGTGACCAACTGGCCGACCGCGGATTGCTTGCGATGCTCGGTGGAAGACGAAACCGGCGCGCTTTGCTTGAAACCGCCCTCTTTCGCCAGTTCGGCGAAGGCAGCAACGACCGGCGCATGCGCCACATCGCGCGCCACGAAACCCGGCATCTGGGCCAGGCGATCGAAATAATCCCGCCATTCCGGAGAAACGGAAGTCGGATCATTCAGGTAGCTTTCGTATACTTCTTCGACAAAGGGCGCGTTACCGCCAAAGTAAAGCGAGCTGTCGAACTTGTCATTCATCGTAGTCATAGGCGTCCCCTGGATGGGTTTTATTTTCCTGCGGTGCGCGTTTGGCGCGCACCGGTGATGCTCCGCATGTAAAAAAGGGCGGCCCGCAGCCGCCCGTTTATTGCATCAGCCGCGTTGGGCAAGCGGTACCACATCGCGCTTGGCTGCACCGACGTACAACTGCCGCGGGCGGCCGATCTTGTATTCCGGATCGGAGATCATTTCTTCCCACTGCGTCATCCAGCCGACCGAACGGGCCAGCGCGAAGATGCAGGTGAACATCTCGGTCGGGATGCCAATCGCCTTCTGGACGATGCCGGAGTAGAAGTTGACGTTCGGGTAGAGCTTCTTCTCGACGAAGTATTCGTCTTCCAAAGCGATCTTTTCCAGTTCCATCGCCAGCTTGAACAGGCGATCGTTTTCCAGACCCAGTTCCGACAGCACTTCGTTGCACACCTTGCGCATCAGCTTGGCGCGCGGGTCGAAGTTCTTGTAGACGCGGTGACCGAAGCCCATCAGCTTGAAGGAATCGTTCTTGTCCTTGGCACGCTTGATGTACTCGCCGACGCGCGAGACGTCGCCGATTTCTTCCAGCATTTGCAGGCAGGCTTCGTTCGCACCGCCGTGCGCCGGGCCCCACAGGCAGGCGATGCCGGCCGAGATGCAGGCGAACGGGTTGGCGCCCGACGAACCGGCGAGACGGACGGTTGACGTCGAAGCATTCTGCTCGTGGTCGGCGTGCAGCGTGAAGATGACGTCCAGGGCACGGACCAGAACCGGATTCGGCACGTACTTCTCGCACGGCGAGCCGAACATCATGCGCATGAAGTTGGCGGTGTAATCGAGTTCGTTGTCCGGGTACATGAACGGCATGCCGCGGTTGTACTTGTACGCCATGGCGACGATCGTCGGCAGCTTGGCGACGATGCGGTTGAAGCTGATGTTGCGGTGTTCGGCATCCGAGTAGTCCATCGCTTCGTGATAGAAAGCGGACAAGGCACCGACCACACCGACCATGACGGCCATCGGGTGAGCATCGCGACGGAAACCGTTGTAGAAACGGGTGAGCTGGTCGTGCACCATCGTGTGCTTCTTGATGGTGTTTTCGAAATTCACCTTCTGGGCGGCATCCGGCAGTTGACCATTCTTCAGCAGATAGGCGACTTCCAGGAAGTTGCAGTTCTCGGCCAGTTGCTCGATCGGGTAGCCGCGATAGAGCAGCTCGCCCTTGTCACCGTCAATGAAAGTGATCTTGGAACGGCAGCTCGCGGTCGACAGGAAACCGGAGTCATAGGTGAACAAGCCCGTCTTGCCGCCCAGGGTGCGGATGTCTACGCAATCATTGCCATGCGTCGGGGTCATGATCGGGAAATCGACAGGTGCTAGTCCGTCGATGCTCAGGGTTGCCTTGCGTTCGGTCGTCATGGTTTTTCCCTTGTCAGGTGTTGGTTATCACTGCACTGCCAAAATTTGGTCAATGTCACAACTTAGTGCATCAACCTTACTTAAGACTTACTTGGGGCCGCTGTAAGTTTCTGTTAACTCTCGCGTATCGCCGCCAGGATCGGCAGATAGCGCGGATCCTCGCATTCCGTCTGACCACTGATCAGGTACCAGAGATCGTGGTCTTCCATGTCGGCCATTTCCACGAACACCTGCTGCTGCTCTTCCGACAGCTTGGCGAACCCGTTATCCAGGAAACGCGTCAGCGCGATGTCCAGTTCGAGCAGGGCACGGCGGATGCAACGCCAGCGCAGGCGTTCGTAGTCGGCTCTTTCCATCAGACGGCGCGGCGAACCATCAGGTCCTTGATCTTGCCGATCGCCTTGGTCGGGTTCAGACCCTTCGGGCAAACGTCAACACAGTTCATGATGGTGTGGCAACGGAACAGGCGATACGGATCATCGAGGTTGTCGAGACGCTCGTTGGTCGCCTGGTCGCGCGTATCGGCGATGAAGCGGTAGGCCGCGAGCAGACCGGCCGGACCGACGAACTTGTCCGGGTTCCACCAGAACGACGGGCACGACGTCGAGCAGCAGGCGCACAGGATGCACTCGTAGAGACCGTTCAGCTCTTCGCGATCTTCCGGCGACTGCAGGCGCTCGCGCTCCGGCGCCGGATCGTTGTTGATCAGGTAGGGCTTGATCGAATGGTACTGCTTGAAGAACTGGGTCATGTTGACGATCAGGTCGCGGATGACCGGCAGGCCGGGCAGCGGACGCAGCACGATGGGCTGCTTCAGTTCGTCGATGTCGGTCAGACAGGCCAGGCCGTTCTTGCCGTTGATGTTCATGGCGTCGGAACCGCAGACGCCTTCACGGCAGGAACGACGATAGGACAGCGTGTCGTCCTTGGCCTTCAACTTGGTCAGCGCATCCAGCAGCTTGCGATCGGTCGGCTCGAGTTCGACCGAGATGTCCTGCATGTAAGGCGCGTCGTCCTTGTCCGGATCGTAGCGGTAGATGCTGAATTGAACCATGCGTTTGCTCATGTTCTTCTCCGTTAGTACGAACGCGTCTTCAGCGCGATGGGTTCGACGGTCAGCGGCTGCATGGTGACCGGCTTGTAGGTGATCGAGTTGTCGTCCGGATTGAACAGCGTGTGCTTGAGCCACTCGGCATCGTTACGGCCATTCGGGAATTCCGGAGTATCCGGCGCATCGTCGCGGACGTGAGCGCCGCGCGATTCCTTGCGGGCTTCGGCGGAGAGCATCGTCGCCTTGGCCACTTCGATCAGGTTTTCCATTTCGAGGGCTTCGGTACGGGCCGTGTTCCAGGCCATCGACTTGTCCTTGATCTCGAGCTCGCGAGCTGCCTTCTCGACTTCGAGGATCTTCTCGACGCCACTCTTGAGCAGGTCGCCAAAACGGAACACACCGGCATGGTTCTGCATCGTGCGCTGCATCGCCAGACGGGTTTCGTGCACATTGGCACCGCCCTTGCGGTTGTCGATGGCGGAGATGCGGGACAACGACTTCTCGGCGGCATCCTTCGGCAGGTCGCGATGCGCATTGCCGGCCTTGAGGTCTTCCACGGCGGAATCACCGGCCGACTTGCCGAAGACCAGCAGGTCGAGCAGCGAGTTGGTACCGAGGCGGTTGGCGCCATGCACCGAAGCACAGGCGCATTCACCGGCGGCGTAGAAGCCCGGCACGACGGTGTTGTAGTCGCCATTCTGGGTGACCACGACACGACCGGAGTAATGCGTCGGGATGCCGCCCATCTGGTAATGGCAGGTCGGCACGACCGGCAGCGGCTCCTTGATGCAATCGACACCGGCGAACTGCAGACCGATTTCGCGGATGCCCGGCAGACGCTTCATGATGGTGTTCGGGTCGAGGTGGGTGATGTCGAGCAGGACGTAGTCCTTGTTGACGCCACAACCGCGGCCTTCGTTGATTTCGGTGGTCATGGCGCGGGAAACCACGTCACGCGACGCCAGATCCTTGGCGTTCGGCGCGTAGCGCTCCATGAAGCGTTCCTTGTTGGCATTGCGCAGAATGCCGCCTTCGCCGCGGACGCCTTCGGTGATCAGCACGCCGGCACCGGCGACGCCGGTCGGGTGGAACTGCCAGAATTCCATGTCTTCGAGCGGGATGCCGGCACGCGCCGCCATGCCCAGGCCGTCACCGGTGTTGATGAAGGCGTTGGTCGAAGAGTAGAAGATACGGCCGGCACCGCCGGTGGCGAAAATGGTGGCGCGGGTGTGGAAGATGACGACCTGGCCGGTCTCCATTTCCATCGCCGTGACGCCGACGACATGACCATCAGCATCACGGATCAGGTCGAGCGCCATCCATTCGACGAAGAACTGGGTGTTGGCCTTGACGTTGCGCTGGTACATCGCGTGCAGCATGGCGTGACCGGTACGGTCGGCGGCAGCACAGGAGCGGCGTACCGGCTTCTCGCCGAAGTTCGACATGTGGCCGCCGAACGGACGCTGATAGATCTTGCCATCGTCGGTACGGTCGAACGGCATGCCGTAGTGTTCGAGCTCGACGACGCACTCGTTGGCCTTGCGCACCATGAATTCGATCGCGTCCTGGTCGCCGAGCCAGTCGGAACCCTTGACGGTATCGTACATGTGCCAGTGCCAGTGATCTTCCTCGGAGTTGCCGAGCGAGGCGGCAACACCACCCTGGGCGGCGACGGTATGGGAACGGGTCGGGAAGACCTTGGACAGGACGGCCGTCTTCAGGCCGGCTTCGGACAACTGGATCGCGGAACGCAGACCGGCACCACCGGCACCGACGATGACCGCATCGAATTTCAGAACAGGAATACTCACGCTTACAGCCTCCAGAGAATCGCAGCAGCCCACGCGGCGTAACCCACCAGCGCGGCAATGGTCAGGACATGCAGGGTCAAGCGCAGGCCGACCGACTTGATGTAGTCCATCCAGATGTCACGTACGCCGATCCAGACGTGGTAGACCAGGCTGACGAAGAACAGGAAGGTGAAGAACTTGATGACGCCATTGGCAAAAACCGCCTGCCAGGCTTCAAAGGTGGACGGACGGAAGACCAGCAGCACGACCGCCAGAATGACCGAATAGACGGCCATGATGACAGCCGTTGCGCGCTGGGCGATCCAGTCCTTGAGGCCGTAATGGGCACCGACAACGATACGGTTGATCACAGCAGAACCCCCCACAGAATGATGCTCAGCGGAATGCTGACCGCGAACACGGCAGCGGCGGACTTGCGTGCCTGCGGCTTTTCGACGCCGACATGGACGTCCATCAACAGGAAGCGAATGCCGGCGCAGAAATGATGCGCATAGGCCCAGATCAGACCAGCCAGAACCAGCTTGACCGGCCAGGAAGCCACCAACCCCTGAAAGACCGCAAAAGTCTCCGGCGAGGTCACACTGGCCTGAAAGAGCCAGAGGATGACCGGCAACATCAGGAACAGCCCCGCTCCGCTAACCCGGTGGAAGATCGAAACCTTGCCCGGAAGCGGCAATTTGTAACTACGCAGCGAAGCCAGGTCCAAATTTCTTGGACGCTCCTTCTTTATCATCATCTCTGCCATGAAGATATTCCCTCGCGAAGAGTGCGGATTCCCGCTTGTATGTGGTTTGAAAAGAACCGTAATTATACAGTCAAACGAGCCCCGATGCGCCAGTTGGCGGCCTTTGCAGCAGTTTCGGCATCACCCCAGCTCGTTTCGGTAATAATGATTGCGCGTGCAGTACAGACCCTTGCGCCATTCCACCGGCCGATTGCCGTAGGTGTAGGCGGTCCGCTCGACCAGCAGCAAGGGCTCGCCACACTGCACACCGAGCAGCGCCGCGCACTCGTCGTCAGCCGCGACGGCGCGCAGATGTTCTTCGGCGCTGATCATGCGCACACCGAAGTCACTCTCCAGCAGGCTGTACAGCGAACGCTCGCCGGCACGCAGCAAGTCGAGCGTCAGCCCCGGAAAAAACTCCGCCTGCAGGAAAATCTGGTCGAAAACCACCTTTTCGCCACCAAAACGCAACAAACGCTTGATGTGCACCACCGGGCTGCCCGGCGCCAGACCGAACACCGACGCCACTTCGGGCTGCGCGGGCACCACCTGGCAGTAAAAAGGCTCGCTGACCGAAGGCACGGCAACACCGTCATTCGGCATCAGCCGCAGGAAGCGGTAGTAGGCGCGCGGGTCGCTGTGGGTAGAAACAAAGGTCCCCTTGCCCTGCCGGCGGACCAGCAGGTTCTCCGCCGCCATCTCGTCGATGGCCTTGCGCACCGTGCCCTGGCTGACGTTGAAGCGCTGCGCCAACTCGCCCTCGCTGGGAATCACGTCGCCCGGACGCCACTCGCCACGCTCGAGACAGCCGATCAGAAAATCCTTGATCTGGCGGTACAACGGGCTGAAGGTCGGCGCGGATGCGCGGGCAACGGAACGCAGGGTCTCTCGGGTCATGGGCCTCGATTTCAGCACAATTCGGCAACAGCGTCCACCAAAAGTTGTCTTATATAAGACACATGAATCAATTGACACGGTAAGTTCGAGCTTCTAACATCGCGAATTCCGTTAGCCGATCCGACGCAAGGAACATCCGTCGGCTCCCGGAATCGACAAATAATTCAACCAAGCTGCTTTATATTCAGGAGCGATACATGTCCAAAGCCCCCATGCGCGTTGCCGTGACCGGCGCCGCCGGTCAGATCGGTTATAGCCTGCTGTTCCGCATTGCTTCCGGCGAAATGCTCGGCAAGGACCAGCCGGTCATCCTGCAACTGCTCGACCTGCCGCAAGCCCAGAAGGCCGTGCAAGGCGTGATGATGGAACTCGACGACTGCGCCTTCCCGCTGCTCGCCGGCATGGTCGCCACCGACGACCCGAACGTCGCCTTCAAGGACGCCGACGTCTGCCTGCTGGTCGGCGCCCGTCCGCGCGGCCCCGGCATGGAACGCGCCGATCTGCTGACCGCCAACGGCGCGATCTTCACCGTCCAGGGCAAGGCCATCGCCGAGAACGCCAAGGAAGACGTCCGCGTGCTGGTCGTCGGCAACCCCTGCAACACCAACGCCTACATCGCCCGCTCGGCGGCGATCAAGGTTGGCCGCACCAACCCGAACAACTACCACGGCATGCTGCGCCTCGACCACAACCGCGCGCTGACCCAACTGGCCCAGAAGTCCGGCCGCCCGGTCTCGTCGCTGAAGCAACTGGTCGTCTGGGGCAACCACTCGCCGTCGATGTACGCCGACTACCGCTTCGTCACCTCGAACGGCGACAGCGTCAAGAACATCATCAATGACGCCGCCTGGAACAACGACGTCTTCCTGCCGACCGTCGGCAAGCGCGGCGCCGCGATCATCGACGCCCGTGGCCTGTCGTCCGCCGCTTCCGCCGCCAACGCCGCGATCGACCACATCCGTGACTGGGTGCTCGGTTCTTCCGAGTGGGTCACGATGGGTATCCCGGCACCGGCCGACAACGGCTACGGCATCCCGGAAGGCCTGGTCTTCGGTCTGCCGTGCGAGTGCAAGAACGGTTCCTTCACCCTGATCAAGGGCCTGGAAATCGACGAATACTCGAAGGGCAAAATCGCCATCACCCTGAAGGAACTGGAAGACGAGCGCGCCGCCGTTGCCGGCATGCTGTAATCGCTTTCAGCACCAAGCAAGGGCCGCGGTAAAATACCGCGGCCTTTTTCATTCGTACGACGACCTTCATGCGCCATCCCAAGCACGTCCTGTTCGCGGGCGAAAAGCCCTTCCCCATCCTGCCCGCCGTCGATCATTACGCGGGCTCGGAAAAGCTGATGCGCAAGGCCCTGCAACTGCAGCAGGAACTCGGGCCGATCTTCGACATCACCTGCGACTGCGAGGACGGTGCCCACGCCGGCGCCGAACGCGAACACGCCGCGATGGTGGTGGAGGTCATCAACAGCGCGGACAACCAGTTCAACCGCGTCGGCGCACGCATTCACGACGTCACCCATAGCCACTGGCGGACCGACCTCGAAATCCTGGTCGGCGGCGCCGGCAACCGGCTGCCCTTCATCACCCTGCCCAAACCCTGCGGGGTCGGCGATGTCCAGACGCAACTCGAAGCGCTGCGCGAGATCGAGCGCGCCAGCGGCGTCGAACGGCGGATTCCGGTGCATGTGCTGATCGAGACCCACGGCGCGCTGCGCGAGGTCTGGGAAATCGCCGCCCTGCCCGGCGTCGAATCGCTCGACTTCGGCCTGATGGATTTCGTTTCCGGCCATCACGGCGCGATCCCCGGCAGCGCAATGAAGAGCCCCGGCCAGTTCGAGCATCCGCTGGTCGCCCGCGCCAAGTGCGAGATCAGCGCCGCCGCGCTGGCCAGCGGCGTCGTCCCCGCGCACAACGTGACCACCGAACTGAAGGACATCGAGACCATCCGCAACGACGCGCTGCGCGCCCGCCGCGAGTTCGGCTACCTGCGCATGTGGAGCATCCACCCGAACCAGATCCGGCCGATCGTCGAGGCGATGCGTCCCGACTTCTCCGAGGTCGAAGCTGCCACGGAAATCCTGAGCGCCGCCCAGGACAAGGACTGGGGCCCGATCCAGCACGCCGGCAAGCTGCACGACCGCGCATCCTACCGCTACTACTGGGAATTGCTCGAGCGCGCCCACGTCACTGGCATGGACCTGCCCGACGCCGCCCGGCAACGCTTCTTTGCCTGAGCAACTACCAATCCTTTTCCGCGACGAGCACATCGTCGTCATCGACAAGCCGGCCAACCTGCTCGTCCATCGCTCGGAAATCGACCGCCACGAGACGCGCTTCGCGATCCAGCTGCTGCGCGACCAGATCGGCCGGAAAGTCTGGCCGGCGCACCGCCTCGACCGCGGCACTTCGGGCGTGCTGCTCTTTGGTCTTTCTGCAGAGATCGCCAGCGCGCTCGGCCGCCAGTTCGCCGACGGCACGGTTGCCAAGCGTTACCTGGCGGTGGTCCGTGGCCATCCGCCGGAAAACGGCAGCATAGACCACCCGCTGACCCGGCAGCGCGACGATTACGAATTCCAGGGCGAGCGCAGCAGCCAGGAAGCGCAGCCGGCGCTGACCCACTACCGGCGGCTGGCGACGATCGAACTAGCGGTCGCCGTCAACCGCTACCCGAGCAGCCGCTACGCGCTGCTCGAACTGACCCCGGTTACCGGCCGCAAGCACCAGTTGCGCCGCCACCTCAAGCACATCGCCCACCCGATCATCGGTGACGCGACCCACGGCAAGGGCCGCCACAACCGCTACTTCGCCGAGGCCTTCGGCTGCCATCGGCTGCTGCTGGCGTGCACCCACCTTGCCTTCCGGCACCCCGTCGAAGCCCGAGAGATTGTCATCGATGCCGCGCCGGGCGGCGAGTTCGCCGCCCTACTCGAACGCTTCGGCTGGCCCGGCGGCCAGCCGGCTCAGTAGCCGATCGAGTTCTCCAGCGCTT
Source organism: Azonexus sp. MM2026_4 (assembly GCF_055901855.1). Classification (NCBI taxonomy): domain Bacteria; kingdom Pseudomonadati; phylum Pseudomonadota; class Betaproteobacteria; order Rhodocyclales; family Azonexaceae; genus Azonexus; species Azonexus sp. MM2026_4. The sequence continues at coordinate 1,157,735 of NZ_CM148380.1, forward strand.
CCAGGCGTTCGATATCGTGTTCGAGTTGCACCAGGTCGCGACCCAGCGCGTCGCGCGCCGAAACCATGCCGATCGCCCGGCCGCTGGCGTCGACCACCGGCACATGCCGGAAACCGCCCTCGGCCATCAGCAGCAAGGCGTACGCCAGCGGCTTGTCGGCGCCGATGCACTGCGGGTCGCGCACCATCACCGCGGAGAGCGGCGTGCTGTCGGGATCGAGCGCACCGGCCAGCACCTTGTTGAGCGCGTCGCGCTCGGTGAAGATGCCGACGGTCCGCCCGCCGTCGACGATCAGCAGGGCGCCGATCCGTTTTCCAGCCATCAGGCGGCAGGCGTCGCGTACCGTGGTCTCCGGTGCCGCCGTCACCAGCGGACGGTCGGCAATGATTTCAAGCAAGGGGCGTGCAGTCATTTCGGGTCTCCTCATCGTTATGGGTCCGGGACGTCGTGTCACCGGCCGGCGCGTGGCCAACGCCAGTCTGCCGCTGCCATATTGTGATTTTATGAAGCCGACTGCAAGCCGTTCAGGGCTTCAGTTCGTAGACCACGCGGACGCGTGCGTCGGCCCGGCTCAACTCGACGAAACCGATGCCGCCGGGGCGCGCCGCCACCCATTTGAGAACATCTTCGGAGCTATCGACGCGCGGCGGCGCCTGCATGCGCCCGGTGAAAATCTGCCGCGACCAGTAGGCGTTGATTTCGGACAGATCCTTGCCGACCAGCAGCCGGTAGAACTGCGCGCGTTGCGGGTTGCCGTCGACCAGGTCGACCGGCTGCACCTCGGTGCCGTTGAAGAACTGGCGATTGCGCCCGAAAAAGATGTTGATGACTTCGTTGCGCGTCATCGCCGCCACCCCGCTGCGCGCGTTGACGACGACGACCAGTTCGGCCATCGCCACGCCGCAGCCCAGGCAGAGTGCGGTAATCAGCAGGAATCTCAGGCAGCGTCCGATCATGCGTTCAGAAAACGAAGTCCAGACTCATCGAAAAGACGTTCATCCGCCCGTCCCAGTTTACCCGGTCGTCGCGCCGGTAGGGAAAGAGCGACGACGCCGAGCCACGCACGCCGTCCCACTGCGCCTTGAGCGCCACGTTGCGGGCAAGATCCCAGCGCACCCCGGCAAAAACGGTATCCTGGTCGGCATGGGAATCCGCCATCACGTAATTCACCACTGCGCTCGCCGACAGGCCGCGCCGATGCGAACGCACCGCCGAATAGCCCAGGTAGGGCGTCCAGTCGCCGAGCCGGTAACCGAATAACAGATAGGCGGCATCCGAGCTTTCAAAGGCATGCGAACCCTGTTCGATGTGATTGACCATCAACTGCGCCTGAACGGGGCCGCGGTCATAGACGACACCGAAAGAGTAGTAGTGGGTCCGGGTGCCACGCGCCTTCAGGTAGTCGGCATCCGCCGCCGCCAGCGCCAGCCCCTTTCTCGCCAGCACCGGCGCCAACGGCAGATCGTGCTCGAAGCGGATGTTGGCGTAGCTGCCGCGCACCTGCCAGGGACCGGACTGATATTCCAGATAACCGCCGGCCATCGGCGAGTTGCGGATGTCCCATTGTTCGTCGCTCAGCGGAATGCTTCCCCGCGACAGGCCGTAAAACACCTTGCCGCGGACGATGCCTTCGCCGACCGGCAGGGTCAGCGCGACATCGCCGCCATGGATGCTGTAGAACGGCAGATACCAGAAATAATCGCCGGGCGGCCGCACGGTCAGGAAGGAATAACCGACCCAGCGCGAATCGGCCAGCATGAAGAACTCGGTGCCCAGGCGGCCGGCGCGCAGACTGAGGTTCGGCGTCGGCTCGTACTTGACGAAGGCCCAGGCCCACTGGGGCCGGAAACTGCGCTGCTGGTCGTAGCGGCTGATCGCCTGCACCGCCACCAGCCATTGCGGCGTCGCCTGCCAGTCGGCCTGCAGGCCGAGCACGCTGTCGGTCTTCGCCGTCCATTCGTCGGTGGCCCCGCGCGCCTGCGACAGGTCGCGGACGAATTCGACATCGTCGGTCGTCGTGCGCACGGCGCCCAGGGTACCGAAACCGCGAAGGGTGAAATTCCCCGTATCTTCCGCCTGGACACTGCCTGCAGCAAACACCTGCAGGCAGGCTGCCAGGACAACCGCGGCACGGCGGCCGGCACCTGATCGATTGCTGCGTTTCAGCATGCACATGTCTGGCGAAATCTCCCGGCCGGCTAACGGCCCGCTCGTTACTCGAGAACCCGGCGGCGCGCCGCCGGAGTGACCAACCTCAAGCCTGGACGACCGCCGGCAGGGCGATCTGGTTGTCGGTACTGAACTGGTAATCCTTGAAGATGTGCTCGGCACTCAGCATCTGGTAGCTGCCGTCGGCCAGCTTGTGCGAGGTGTCCTTCAGACGCCAGGTCAATTGACCGCAGGTCCAGATTTCGAAATTGCGCATGTGCGTGCACAGGCAGGTCTTGTCCATCACCTTGACCTTGCGCGCTTCCGGATGCAACGCCACTTCGCGGTTGTAGGCGGTGATGTAGGAACACTTGCCGGCGGCGTCGAGCAGGTAGCCGTAGGCTTCGCAGTTCGGGCGGATGCCGTCGCCGATGCCGGGGCTGGACTTGATCATGCGCATCGGGTAACCGGTCGGCGAAATCTGGTTGACCTCGATGTCGCCCTCGGTCGCCTTGAAATACTCCTGCTTGGCCGCTGCCGGCAGGCCGCATTCCTCGGCCACTGTGAAACGCGTCGCCACCTGCACGGCGGCGGCGCCGGCGTCGAGGAACTGTGCCGCATCGGTGCCGGTGAAGATGCCGCCGGCCGGAATCACCGGAATGTCCAGATGTTCGTTCTTCAGGTAGAGCATCACCTCGGCGACGATGGTCGCCAGGTCGTACTGCGCCCAGTCCATGCCGAAGCCGAGGTGACCGCCGGCGAGCGGGCCTTCGACGACGATGAAATCGGGCAGGCGGTTGGTGCGCGCGCTTTTCTTCAGGAAGAGTTGCAGGGCGCGCACGGACGAGACGATGATGCCCAGCTTGGCATCGCGAAAGCGCGGGTGATCCTCGATCAGCGCGAACGAGCCGAGGTGCAGGCCGGCGGCCAGCGTGATGCCGTCGATGCCGGCGTCGAGCGCGGCCGACATGCGGACCTTGAGGGTCTCGCGCGGCGCGTTCATGGTCAGCTTTTCCATGCAGTTGATGAAGACCATGCCGCTACCCTGCTTGCGCGTCATCGTCGCCTCGACGTGCAGGCGGGTGGCTTCTTCGAGGCGGCCGAGGTCGAACTTGACCGACGACTTGTCCTCGTTGTTCACGTTGTACTTGTACAGCGCAAGCTTTTCCTTGACGTGCTTGGTGTCGTAGCGACGATCGGAGACGGTGTTGATCATCGCATCCGAGATATGGCCGACACCGCCAAGCCGGGCCGCCTCCAGTGCCAGATCGGCAGTCGAGATATCGACGCCCATGCCGCCAATCATGATCGGAACCAGCTCGTGCTTGCCGAATCGCAAGCGGAAATCATCCACACGCTTCATCTTTATCCTTGGAAAACAACCCGTCGCAATTCATTCCCCTCGTCGACGGGCAAGTCGGGGATTTTACGCCAATGTCCCGGCGCCTGCTCGCCACCATCGGATAAATCAAAGAACGCCCCCCTGCCGCTTGGTAAAGTTGCGACGCTTTCCCCACCGGTACCCGCATCATGTCCCTTGCTTCCCATCCTCTCTGGCGGGTCGGCTTCCGCCCCTTCTTCCTCCTCGGCATGCTCGCCGGCGCCCTCCTGCCGGCCGCCTGGGTGCTGGTCTTCGGCGGCCATGCCGGTCTTGCCGCGAGTCCGGTCGACCCGCTGCGCTGGCACGCCCACGAGATGTTCTACGGTTTCGGCTGGGCGATTCTCGGCGGCTTCCTGCTCACCGCCACCAAGAACTGGGTCAATGTGCGCGGCCACCACGGCGGCCGGCTCATCTTCCTCAGCGTTGCCTGGCTGCTCGAACGCACCGCCCTGCTGCTCGGCGCGGGCTGGCCGGTGGCGCTGCGCCTGCTCGGCGAACAGCTCTTCCTCGGCAGCATCGTCGCCCTGCTGCTGTGGACGCTGATCCGCCACCGCAACCAGGACAGCTACCGCGACAACCTGTTCTTCATCGTCCTGCTGCCGGTCTTCATCGTCGCCAAGACACTGCTGCTGCACGGCGATTTCACCGCCGGCACGATGATGACCTTGGCCCTGTTCCGGCTCGCCTTCCTGGTCATGCTCGAACGCACGCTGAGCCAGTTCATGCGCGCCGCCTTCCAGGTCGAAATCCGGCGCGACGCCCGGCTCGACCTGGCGATCAAGGGGCTCGGCCTGCTGCTGGTGGCCACCCCCTGGCTGCCCGGCGCACTGGCTGCCGGGCTGGCGCTGACGCTCGCCGCCCTGCTCCTGGTCCGCCTGCCGTTCTGGCAGCCGCTGCGGGCGCTGCGCCGGATCGACATCGGCATCATGTTCGTCGGCTACCTGGCGATCGCCGGGCAATTGCTGCTGCACGCCTGGGAATATTTCTTCGGCCCGGCCTGGGTCGGCACCCTGCCCACCCACCTGTTCACCTTCGGGGCGATGGGCTGCGTCATCCCGGCGATGATCGTGCGCATCGCCAAGGGACACACCGGGCGCAAGGTGAGCTTCGACGCCGCCGACCGCGGCGTGCTCTACCTGATGCTGGCGGCGCTGGCGATCCGCACCCTGCTGCCGCAACTGGCACCGACGCACTACCTGCTGTGGATAGACGCCGCCGCCCTCTGCTGGCTGCTCGCCTTTGGCCTGCTCGCCTGGCGCTACGTGCCGCTCCTGCTGGCGCCGCGCATCGACGGCCGCGAACACTAGGGCGTCACAGTAAGCAGCGGGCGGCTTACCGTGAACACGCCCTAATCAAAGCACGGCTTCGAACAGTTCCAGTTGCGGCGGGCCGAGATAGAAATCGCGCGGCGACTGGCCGGCCTGCATGTGCGCCTTGCGAAAGGCGTCCGACTTCGTCCAGTCGGCGAAGGCCTGCTCCGATTCCCAGACCGTGTGCGAGGCGAACAGCGTGCGCTCGTCGTTGCTGTCGCCGCGCAGCAGGTTGAAGGAAACGAAACCCGGCACCTCGTGCAGGTAGCTGTTGCGGTTGCGCCAGTGGGCGACGAAATCGTCCTCCTTGCCGAGGGCGATGCGGAAACGGTTCATGGCGAGAAACATGGATGGAAGCTCCCGATTCAAATGGAATTAGCGACCGTACCCTCGCGCCAAACGGATTCAGCCCGAAAGGTCCGCAACAGTGACGAAGCCGCCTCCGGCAATTCTACAAGGCATTGCCGGAGCCCCGGGAGGCGCTGCCTGCGGCCTCGGCGGGCAGGCTGGCGCGCCGGTAAAACAGCGTGGCAAACATGGTCTTTAGTGCTTAAACTGCTGCCACTTTGCCAAGAACCCCGACCGTTTTCCCGCACCGATGAAACCCCGCAAGACCCTGAGTCGGATTCTGCTCGCCAACATGCTGCTGGTATCGACGCTGGCTTGCGTGCTGATCGGCAGCCTGTGGATCGCCCAGGAAATTCTCGCTTTCAACGCCGATGTCGCGGCGATGAGCGAGCGTCTGCTCGCCGAGCGCAAGGCGCGCATGCAACAGGAAGTCAACGCGGCGGCGGCCTATCTCGAGTTCATGCGCGGCCAGACCGAGGAGCGGACGCGGCGCATCATTCGCGAGCGGACGCTGGAAGCGCATCGCCTGGCCACCCACCTGTACGACCGCTACAAGAACAAACTGGCGCCCGCCGAACTGCAGGACATGGTGCGCGAAGCCTTGCGCCCGATCCGTTTTCTCGACGGACGCGGCTACTACTTCGCCACCCGGCTCGATGGCATGGAAATGCTGTGCGCCGCCTGCCCGGAACTCGAGCAGAAAAACCTGCTCGACCTGCGCGACACCCGCGGCGCCCCGGTCATCCGCGACATGGTGGACCTGGTCAGGAAGGATGGCGAGGGGTTCTACCCCTACACCTGGAGCAAACCGGGCGCCCCGGGGAAGGAACACGCCAAGCTGGCCTATGTGAAGCACTTTGCCCCTTTTGACTGGTTGATCGGCACCGGCGAATACCTGGAGGACACCGAAGGCGATCTGCAGCGTGAGGCACTCGACTGGATCCGCCGCATCCGCTACGACGGCGACGCCTATCTTTTCGCCGGAGACTGGAGCGGCGTGGCCTTGTCCGGCCCCGGCACCGGCAAGAACATGCTGGCGGTAAGCGACCCGAACGGCGTCATGATCGTCCAGGAACTGATTCGCCTGGCGCAACAAGGCAGCGGTTTCGTCAATTACCTGATGCCGAAGATCGACGGACAACGCCCGGCGCCGAAGATCAGTTATGCCCGCGGCCTGCCCATGTGGAAGTGGTACATCGGCACCGGCGTCTATATCGACGATATCGACAATCTGGTTGCCGAAGCCCGCCAGCGGGCGCGCAACGAGCTGCTCTGGAACATCGCCAAGATCTGCGGCATCCTGTTCCTGCTCTGGTTGGCCGCCTTTGGGTTGGCCGGCCGGCTGAACGTGCGGACGCGGGCGATGATCGCGGAATTTTCCGGTTTCTTCAGTCGCAGCGCCGACGACCAGACCGAGATGCCGCTCGCCTCGCTCGACATCGCGGAATTCCGCGAACTGGCGGAAGGCGCCAACCGCATGATCACGCGCCGGCGCAAGGCGGAGGAAACCTTGCGCGAGTACCAGGAGCAGCTCGAAAAAATCGTCGAATCGCGCACCCGCGACCTCAATCTGGCCAAGGAAGCGGCCGAGGCGGCAAGTCGCGCCAAGAGCACCTTCCTCGCCAACATGAGCCATGAACTGCGCACGCCGATGAATGCCATCATGGGCATGGCGGCACAGGCCAGGCGGCGCAGCAGCGAACCGCAACTCGGCGATTATCTGGGCAAGATCGAGCAGGCATCGCAGCATCTACTCGCCGTCATCAACGACATTCTCGACATCTCCAAGATCGAGGCCGAACGCTTGACGCTGGAAACGACGCATTTCCGCCTCGGCGAAGTCCTGGAAAAGATCATCTCCCTGCTTGATCACAAGGCGAAGGAGAAAGGAATCGCGCTGCGTACCGAACTGCCGCCGGAAATCGCCCGCCTGGTGCTGATCGGCGATCCTTTGCGCCTCGGTCAGGTACTTCTCAACCTGCTCGGCAACGCCGTCAAATTCACTGAGCGGGGCAGCATCGACCTGCGCCTGCGGCGGATCGACGATCTCCCCGACCGCGTCCGGCTGCGCTTCGAAGTCGCCGACACCGGCATCGGGATCACCCCAGAAGACCAGCAACGCCTGTTCACGGCCTTCGAACAGGCCGATGGCTCGATGACGCGCAAATATGGCGGCACCGGACTCGGGCTGGCCATCAGCAAGCGCCTGGTCGAGATGATGGGCGGGGAAATCGGCGTGACCAGCCAGCCGGGCAGCGGCAGCAGCTTCTGGTTTACCGTCAACCTCCAGCACGACACGGAAACCCGCCTGCCGCCCCCGAGCCAGCCCGCCAGCCCGCCGCTGACGCAGGCCGAAACCCGCCTGCAGACGGAATTCGCTGGCCAGCGCATCCTGCTGGCGGAAGACGAGCCGATCAACCGCGAAGTCTCTTGCGGCCTGCTGGAAGACGTCGGGCTGTGCGTGGATATTGCCGTCGATGGCAGTCAGGCCGTCGACCTTGCCCGGCAACACTCATACGCGCTGATCCTGATGGACATGCAGATGCCCTGCCTGAACGGCATCGACGCGACGCGCGCCATCCGCACCCTGCCCGCCCACGCCGATACGCCGATCCTGGCGATGACGGCCAATGCCTTTGCCGAAGATCGCCAGGCCTGCCTTGACGCGGGGATGAACGACCACCTCGGCAAACCGGTCGCCCCCGACCACCTGTACGAAACCCTGCTGCGCTGGTTGAGCAAACCCGGGGCCTGAGCCCGGCCCGCCAACGCTACTCCGCCTGCTCCAGCGCCCGGAACATCGAGCAGCGCCGGAACACCGCCTCGCCCGCCGCCACCTGTTTCTGGCTGCAGTACTTGGCGACCAGCTTGGCCAGTCCCTTGATGTCGCGCCCGGAGGCCTGCGGGAAGATGTCGGGCAGGCGTTCGAGCAGCGCCGCGTCGACGGCCAGCCCGAACTGCCCCGCCATCACCCCCCAGATTTTCCGGCGGTCGTCGCGGCTCGGCGGATGGAAGCGGATCAGCGCGATGCAGCGCGAGACGATCGCCTCGTCGATGTCATCAACGCGGTTGGTCGTCAGGAACAGCAGCCCGTTGAAATACTCCAGCACGCGCAGAAAGACGCCGACCACGGCGTTCATCGTGATGTTGTCGTCGCGCCGCTTGATGTACACATCGGCCTCGTCGATCAGCATCACCGCGCCCCAACGCTGGGCGCGGGTCAGGACTTCCTTCAGCGTCTTCTCCATCTCCGCCACGTTCAGGCCGAGCTGGCCGGAATGCACGCGGTAGAGCGGGCGGCGGATGATTTCCGAGTACACCTCGGCGGTCAGCGTCTTGCCCACCCCCGGTGGCCCGGCGCAGAGCACCGTCGTGCCGCCCGACTTGCCGGCAACGATGTCGTCCATCAGCACGTCCATCTCGGCGGTCAGGATGTCGATCAGGTCGGTCTGCTCCGGCGGCAGCACCAGCTTGTCCTTGAGTTCCGGCTGGTAGGCGTAGGGCGCGATGTCGTCCACATGGACCCAGACGTAATGGTGCAGGTCGAGGTGGAACATCAGGATGAAGAAATGCACCGGCAGCTCGGTGAACAAGCCCTTGGCGATGCCGTCGCGGGTTTCCTCGACTTCCGCCTCCTCCTTGCCGGACAGGCGCGAGTTGCGCTGCACGCGGCGGACGAACTTGGCCAGGATGTCACCGGTGGCGTCCATCGCCAGCACGCGCTCGCCGAGGATGCCCTCGTCGTTGACCAGGCGCGCCGGCGAACCGGTGGACGAGAGGACGATCTGGTCCTTGCGCGAATAATCGGTGTCGCGGTGCGTCGCCGTCGGGTTCTCGGCGAACCAGCCGGTGCCGCTGCCGGAAAACTGCGCGCCGTACTGCGCCCGCCACTCGAAATAGCGCGCCGCGCCCTCCTCGTAAGCCGCGAGCAAGGCCGGCGTTTCCTTGACGAAGCCCTTGCCGGCGAGGATTTCGGCCACCGTGTGGCCGGCGATGTCGGGGCCGGAAATGCGCAAGGTCGCCGTCGCCATCTTCGCCCGCGAATTGGCCCGCAGTTCGAGGAAAATCTTGCCCGTTTCCTCCTCCGACGGCGGCGTGTAATCGAGCCGCGCCACCACCCAGGCCAGCGGCTTGCCAGTGATCGCCGCCGAAAACAGCCAGCCGCGTTCGCTGCCGTCGGCCAGGTAGCGCGCGATGGCCGGCACCGCCATTTCCAGCTCCTCCGCTTCAAAGCGATGCCCGGTCTCGGCCAGCGCCGCGCGCAGCGTCGCAATCTGTGCCGCCTGGGCGCGCAACTCGCGGTCGCCGGCCGCGTACTGCGCCTGCAACAGGTCCAGTTCGGCGGCTTCCAGTTGGGCGAAGGAAACCTCGACCCGGTTGCCGAAACGCAATTGCTCGCGCAAGTGCACCAGGCGCGGAAAGGCTTCGAGCAGCGGTTCAATGTGGCGGCGTTCGATCGACAACTTCATCGGCGGATTCCCCGGAGATTGGCTTGTCGCTTCGTCAAGCCAGTTTCATGCCTTGCCGCTCGCCCGCCAAACACCAGAAAAATCATGCGCTTGCGCGCCGACGATTTTGTCGCACCTGCAACACGTGGGACAATCGCGCCCCGTTCCCGGAAAAATCACCATGCACCCGCGCAACAAGAATGCCGACGGCTACGACCTCGCCGCCCTCACCGCGACCTCGGCCGCGCTCGCCAAATACCTGAAGACCACGCCGGCCGGCGAGCCGACCATCGACTTCGCCAACCCGGCGGCGGTCAAGGCGCTCAACCGCGCGCTACTCATGCACCACTACGGCGTCAAGGGCTGGGAGATTCCGGAAGGCTACCTGTGCCCGCCCATCCCCGGCCGCGCCGACTACCTGCACGCGCTGGCCGACCTGCTCGCCACCTGCAACAAGAAAACCGTCCCGACCGGCCCCGGTGTGCGCGCGCTCGACATCGGCACCGGCGCCAACCTGGTCTATCCGCTGATCGGCCACGCCGAATACGGCTGGTCCTTCCTCGGCGTCGACATCGACGAAGCGGCGCTCGCCAACGCCCAGAAAATCCTCGCCAAGAACCCGGAACTCGCCGGCAGCATCGAACTGCGCCACCAAACGGTCTGGGACAATATCTTCACCGGCCTGCTGCGCAGCGGCGAAAGCTTCGACGTCTCGCTGTGCAACCCGCCCTTCCACAACTCGCCCGACGAAGTGCTGGCGGTCAGCCAGCGCAAATGGAACAACCTGGGCAAACCCGGCGCCAAAAAGGGCAGCACCCAGCCGCGCCTCAACTTCGGCGGCGGCGGCACCGAACTCTGGTGCAACGGCGGCGAACGCGCCTTCGTCAAATCGATGATCGAGCAAAGCACGCAGATTCCCAAGCGCGTGCTGTGGTTCACCTCGCTGCTCTCGAAAGCCGACAATCTGGTGCACATCGAAGCCGCGCTGAAAAAGGCCAAGGTCGTCGAATCGCGCATCCTGCCGATGACCCAGGGCCAGAAACAAAGCCGCATCGTCGCCTGGACCTTCTGCGCCAACGGCGAGCGGGAGAAGTGGCGGCGGGAACGGTGGTCGCTGGCCACCGACACGGTCTCCACAGCAACCCCGACAGACACCGCCCCTGCCGACTAGGACGCGCTGACGGATTTGCTTCCGACGCCGTTCCGCGGTTTGGCGATTTCGCCCGCCCAAGCAGATACAGGCCGAATGGCGCCCTGACAAGAGGATCACTTGCCTGCCGCTCAGGACTGCATTCAAAATGCGTAGCAAATATCCCCTTTCCGAGTCTGGCGATGCATCACAACCTGGCCCCCCTGACGCCCGCCTTGCGCCCCCTGTTCGGGGAGTTGCTGCAGATTCGCCTGCCGGGAGGCCCGTATCAGTTGCCCGCGACCTTGCAACCGACCCTGGTCTGCTCGGCCAGCGGCGGGCTCAGCGTCGCCGATGAGAATGGGTGCTGGCAGCAGATGCCGGTGGTCTTCCTGGCGGGTGCGACAACCGGCGTTCACCGCGTCAGGGCCGAGCCGGACACCGAGATGCTGCTGCTCGCCGTTCGCTCCGGACTGTTGCCTCGCCTCTTCGGGCCTTCTGCCGGCAGCCTACTCGACCGGAATGTCGCGCTGGAAGACCTGCTGCCGGCGGGATTGGCCGAAGCGCTGAGCGACGGGCTGCGCGAGAACACTCAAGCCGCCCGGCGCCAGGAAACACTGGAAAGGCAACTGCTCCGCTGTCATGCCGCCCACACTCATCGCCAACCCGACCTGCAGTTGCCAGAGGCGTGGCTGTTTCGCCCCCTGGCCGAGATTGCCGCGGCTTTCACGCTGAGCGAGCGGCAATTTGAACGCCGCTTCCGCAGCAGCACCGGACAAAGCCTGCGCGCATTCCGCCAGCAGTTTCGCTGGAGCCGGCTCGTGCGCGAGGTCGTATTCGGCCGGCGGCAAGCGCCGAACTGGGTCGATGCCGCCTACGGTGGCGGCTACGCCGACCAGTCGCACCTGCACCGCGATTTCCGCCGCTACACCGGCCATACGCCAGGCGAACTCGGACGGCGCCTGGGTAACGGCAACCCGGAACTCTGGCCCTACCACCTCAACGCTGCGGAAATCGGCCGGCTCTTTGCCGGATGAGCCGGCGGATGACGCCCGGCAATGTCGTTTCGGTTCAAGACGCTGGCGACGCGCCTGGACTACAGTCCCGCCAACATCATTGCCGGAGCCTGCCATGTCCCTGCCGTCCATTTCCCGTCTTGCCAAGGATGCCGAGCGCTACCCCTTCCAGGATTGCCGGCGCGTACCGCTGGCCGGCGCGCCCGACGCCAGCCAGTTGCTCGACGCCTTTGCCCACGCCGCGCCACCCTGGGTTGATGCCCTGATGCGCCTGCGCAACGGGCTCGTCGCGCCGTTCGGCCTGAAGACCGGAACGCTGGCCGAAGTCGGCCCGCCCTACGTCGTCGGCCAGCGCATCGGACTCTTTCGCGTCATTCACCTCGATCAGCTTGAAGCCATCCTCGGCGAGGACGACCGGCATCTCGACTTTCGCATCAGCATGTTCTGCCACGACGGCGCTCTCTGGGGCTGCACGCTCGTCCGCCCGCACAACCGTTTTGGCCGCCTGTACCTGGCGCTGGTCAAACCCTGGCACCATCTGATCGCCGGCGCGATGTTCCGCCGCATGGCCGCCCGCCTGAATGCTGCCGTCAAGCCATGAACGCCGGGGATTCCACGGTCAACCGGGAAAAAAGCCAAAAAATGAAATTCCCGCCCAGCGCCAGCGCCGCCCTCACCGCCCTCAGACAGGGCGAAACACTGCCGTCGACGCTACTGGAAGAATGCATCGCCCGCATCGAACGCCATAACCCGGCGATCAACGCCCTCGTTACCCTCGATCTGGCCAGCGCCCGGGCCAGCGCAGCGCGTTGCGACCGATATCTGACGACGCATGGCTTTCCTGCCGAACAGCCCTTGTTCGGCCTGCCGATCTCGGTCAAGGATGCCTTTGCCACCGCCGGCCTGCGCACCACCAGCAGCCACCCGCCCCTGCGCGATCATGTGCCGACAGCCGATGCCACCGTCGTCGCCCGCCTCAGGGCCGCCGGCGCCATCCTGCTCGGCAAGAGCAACCTGTCGCAACTGGCCGGCGACCCGCAATGCTGGAGCCCGCTGTTCGGCCCGACGCGCAACCCTTGGGCGCCGGAGCGTACGCCGGGCGGCAGTTCGGGAGGCAGCGCCGCCGCCATTGCCATGGGCTTTTCCCTGCTCGAAGCCGGCAGCGACATCGCCGGATCGATCCGCATCCCGGCCGCCTACTGCGGCGTCGCCGGCCTGAAGGCAAGCGAGAACCGCATCCCGCGCACCGGCCATATTCCCCACCTGCCGGGCCAGCCGCGCAGCGTCCGCCACCTGCTTTCCTTCGGCCTGCTCGCCCGCTCGGTGGCAGACCTGGAACTGGGCTTCCCCATTCTGGCCGGACCGGACGGCGTCGACCACGAAGTCGCCCCGCTACCGGTCGCCGCATCGCCGCTGCCCGAGCGTCCCTTGCGTCTCGCCTGGTGGGACCAATTCGGCAACCTGCCGCTGTGTCAGCGGACCCGTAGCGGACTGGCCGCCGCCATCGGCCGCCTGCAAGCCGCCGGGCACCACGTTGAGCGCGCCTGGCCAGCTGACTTTCCGATCGACGATGTCTGGCGAAGCTTCGGTACCGTAGCCGGCGCCGAGATCGGCCTCGGCATGTCGATGCTGGAACGCCATTTCCTGCGCTTTGGCAGCCGCCTGCTGCCTGCGCAGTTGACGCTCAGCCGGGCCTTCACCGCCGGCGTCGGCGCCGGACTGGCAGCCTACAACGCCGCGCTCGACCGGCGCGAACGCCTGATCGGCGCGCTGGAAAATTTCCTCGCCGATTACGACGCCCTGCTCTGCCCGGTGGCCACTACCGTGGCCTACCCGGCTTTCCCGCCCGCCCGCTTTCGCCCTCCTCCGAACATCGATGTCGATGGCCAGGCGGTCTCTTACATCGAAGCCAGCATCGGCCTCACCGCCCCGTTCTCGCTCACCGGCAGCCCCGTCGTCAGCCTGCCGGCCGGGGTGATCGACGGCTTGCCGGTCGGCCTGCAGATCGTCGGTCGACGCTGGCAGGAAACCCGGCTGCTTGCGCTTGCCCGGCGCATCGAGGCACTACTTCCCGCCTCGGCCACGTCGCCGCTGCTGCTAGAGAGAAGCCCCTCGGGCGTGTCACAGTAAGCAGCAGGCGGCGCAAACGGTGGGCAAAAGCCGAGGGAATCGCCGCTGGGAGTGGAGAAGTTCTGCCGAGCGAAAACTGATAGCCTGCACCGGCCTGGCGTGATGAATCGCGAATAAAATCAATCAAAACATGTTGATTAATTTCAACTGAACATGTAGATTATTTTCAGCAAAACATGGCGATCAATCACAACCCGGCAGTTCACCCATGGCGCGACCTCGACTCACACCCCGACAAAAACTCGCCCGCGCCCTGAGCGAACTGCACGGCGTACTCGGCGCCGACCGGGGCGTAGTGCGCGGGCCGCAACTGACCAACGCCAATCGCGTGCTGCTGCTGGAAACCGGCTATCTGCGCGAAATCCTCAAGGGCTGGTATTTCGTCTCCGACCCGACGGCTGAAGCCGGCGACACCACCCCGTTCTACGCAAACTTCTGGGAATACCTGGCACGCTATCTCGGCGAACGCTTTGCCACCGGCTATTGCCTGACCGCCGAGCATTCGCTGCTGCGGCACGCCCGGCAAACCGTGATCCCGGCCACGGTCAACGTCATGCTCGCCTCCAGCCAGAGCCAGGTGCAGGAACTTGCCTTCGGCCACACGATCGCCATGTTCCCCGGCAAATCGACCTTTCCGACGGAAAGCCAGACGCAGGCCGTCGACGGCCTGCGCTGCATGAGCATCCCGCTTTGCCTGGTCAGCCTGCCGCCCCGCCATTTCGCCACGCACGGCCGCGAAATCCAGATCGTCATGGCGCAGTTGCAGGACCCCGGCCCGCTGGCCGCGCTGGTCGACGTTAACCGCGCCGGCCTGGCCCGCATTCTTTCCGCGTACCGGCAAGTCCAGCGAGGCGATTTCGCCGACGCGGTACTAAGCCAGCTTGCCGGCCTGGGCATCCAGCTCAAGACCGACGAAACCCCGTTTTCCGCCACACCGATCTACCCCCTCGGGCAAGCGGGGCACTCGCCGCTCTACGCCCGCATCCGCGCGCTGTGGGAACAACACCGGGAAAGCGTGATCGCCTGCCGGCCGGACAACGCTGTTCTCGACCTCAGCCCCGCCGATTACCTCGCCCGAGTGCAAGCCATCCGCACCGACGACGCCTACCACTCGCTGTCCATCGAGCGTTACCGGGTCACCCCCGAACTGATCCGCAAGGTCGCCGATGAAGCCTGGGACCCGGTCAGCGACGCGGCCGATCAAAAACAGGTGGCGGCGATGGCCGCCAGGGGCTACCTGGACGCCTTCGAACTGGTACGCGATGCCGCAGCGCAGGCTTACGCGCAGCGCACCGCGGACCCCGGCCTCTCGGCCCGGCTGTTCGCCACCCAGCACCAGACCTGGTACCAGAAACTCTTCGGGCCATCGGTCGATGCCGGCATCCTCACCGTCGCCGACCTCGTCGGCTATCGCCGCCAGCACGTCTTCCTGCGCGGCTCGCTGCACTCGCCACCACACCACGACGCCGTCCTCGACGGCATGACGGCTCTGTGCGAATGCCTGACCGCCGAAACCGATGCCTTCGTGCGCGCCGTACTCGGCCACTGGCTATTCGGCTTCGTCCATCCGTACATGGACGGCAACGGCCGCACAGCACGATTCACCATGAACCTCCTGCTGGCCGGCGGCGGCTACCCGTGGACGGTCATCCGCGTCGACGACCGCGACGAATACATGCGCGCCCTTGAATCAGCCAGCGCAAACGACGACCTGACGGCATTCGCCGGGTTCATCGCGACGCAGGTTGTCCGGGCGGCGAAGCCGGGTTTGCTGGGGTGATGGGGATGAAGATGTTGGTTGAGCGGACGCGGTTGTAAGCCCCTGATGAGGTGCTCGTCAACTCGATAATCCTGCGACGGATTTTTGAGCGAAGCTGCCGTTCAATGTGATGGATGAACGTGAACTGGGCGGCACTCTGCATCCGACGGAAATGCCCCAACTGCCGCTCGACCGCTTATTGGGGCCAATAACCGCTCCTTGCCCAGATGAAGGACAAAAGGAGTGTACCGAGGGACGCTGCCTTTTCGAGTTGAGAAAAAGATCAATCAGTCGTAAATACTCTTGAATATCGAGCGAATATACGATATAAGGATGTCATGAGGAATCGTGACCTAGAGTATTTGGCAAAGCTGCGCGACTATTACGCCGAGCATCGTGTTCTTCCTTCGTTTAGCGGGATTGCCGCTATCGTAGGCTTGAACACCACTTCCGCAGTTGCAGCATTTGCTGCGCGAATGAAGGATGCGGGATATCTCGACTCAAGTCCGAATCGCCGTCTACAACCAGGGAAACTATTTTTTGAACGTCCCGTCGTTGACTCGGTTCGAGCCGGCATACCGCAACCAGCCAACGATATTCCGGTCGAAGGATTGGAGATCGACGCTTACTTGATCGACAATCCTTCTGTCACGGTGCTAATGGATATTCGGGGTGACTCCATGAAGGATGCCGGACTGTTGCCTGGTGACATTGTTGTAGTGAAGAAAAGTGTTCCAGCCAGCATCGGCGATATCGTCGTCGCTAGGGTGGACGGTGACTTTACGGTGAAGTATTTGGCAAAAGACAAGCGCGGCTACTACTTGAAGCCCGCGAACAATGAGTTTGATGAGATACGACCAATAGGCGACCTAAATCTGTATGGTCGTGTTGTCGGAAGTATTAGGAAGTATTGAAGGAAGAGCGTTATGGCTACTAATAGTCGCATCGAATGGACAGAACAGACCTGGAATCCGACAGTCGGGTGCTCCAAGATTTCTCCTGGATGTAAGCACTGCTATGCCGAATCTATGGCGATGCGTCTACAGGCCATGGGAACAAGAGGATACGAAAACGGATTTGAACTAACTCTGCTACCAAGCCGTCTGGAGGAGCCACTGCGACGCAAGACAAAAACTGTCTACTTCGTGAACTCAATGTCTGACGTTTTTCATGAGGATGTTCCATTCGATTACATCGAAAAAATCTTTGAGACGATTGCGAATACACCTCAGCACACTTACCAAATCTTGACCAAACGCGCTGATCGCATGGCTGAGTTTTTCGCCCAGCGCCCCGTGCCATCCAATGCATGGCTCGGAGTATCGGTGGAAGATCAAAAATACGGCCTTCCAAGAATCGATCATCTCCGAAGCGTAGGTGCAAAAATTCGCTTTCTTTCGATTGAGCCTTTGTTAGAGCATTTAGGCGAAATCAACCTTAAAGACATTCACTGGGTGATTGTCGGAGGCGAATCAGGTCCTAAAGCCAGACCCATGCAAAAAGAATGGGCCGATGATATTCGCGTACAATGCGAAGAGGCAGAGGTAGCCTTCTTCTTCAAGCAGTGGGGAGGATGGGGAGCTGATGGCAAAAAGCGAGCAAAGAAGCAAAATGGTCGGGAGTTGAACGGTAGAACTTGGGACCAGATGCCTGCCTCGCTCTAAGTTAAATGGTGATGAAAAAATGGGGAGGGGCATGTGAGCGAGGTTCACTATCAATGGGCGCCAGGAGAGAACTACCCAGATATTCAGCAGCACAGCATTGCCAAACATGAAATCCTTAGGGCATATCTCTCTGCATATATCCAGACCCTAATTTCCAGCCCCCGCCAAGAAGAATTTAAATTAGCGCTAATTGATGGTTTCGCGGGCGGGGGAGCTTACCGGCATGCAGCCACAGGGGAAATCCTCGTAGGCTCGCCGTTCATTATGCTGGAAGCGGCAAAGGAAGCCGAATTCCTAGTGAATCGAAATCGCCAAAAGCCTGTAAATCTCGACCTCGATTTTTTCTTCATCGAGAAAGACCAAGGGGCTGCAACCCTTCTTCAGAACGAGATGAAAAATCGTGGGCATGGCCACCGATTTGGTAGCGATATCCATCTTCGAAACGCAGACTTCGATTCACAAGCGGATGCAATAATCGAACATGTGCGCAAAAAAAGTCCTCGCGCCAGTCGGGCCATCTTCCTGCTCGACCAGTATGGCTACTCCCAAGTGCCAACAACGCTTATCCGCAAGCTTATTCGTCAATTGCCTGGTAGCGAGGTAATTCTTACTTTCGCAGTTGACGCCCTTCTGAACTATGTTTCCGATGATGGCAATGTTACGCAAAACCTGCTAAACAAGATCGGCACTCCCGATGCCTTGCGAGGCCGTAAAATCGAAGATATCAAACAGAAAGAATCTGATTGGCGTTTGTTCATTCAATCCTGTCTGTACAAGGATCTCGTTGAAAGTTGCGGAGCGAAATATTACACGCTGTTCTTCATTCGCTCTGCCAAGGGGCATGGCGATTACTGGCTCATACACTTTTCGCAGAAAGCACGTGCGCGTGATGTCATGACGCGCATCCATTGGGAGAAAAACACCAATTTCATTCACTATGGTGGTGCGGGCATGGACATGTTCACGGCCTTGGGATATGTGCCAAAGCATGATGAGGATTTCACCGGGCAGAGAGGTTTCTGTTTCGATGAGGATGCGAAACAACTAAGCATTGAAGCCCTGGCGAGCCAGATACCTCATCTCGTATATCCAGATCCAGATGGCGTCACATTTGGCGAAATGTTCGCGACGACATGCAATCTTTCACCTGCATCGGCTGATGTATACCGAGACGCCTTGGGTTTTCTGATGGATCGCAACGAAGTTGAAATCGTGGGTGCCGATGGCAGCCAGAGAAAAGCGCCCGGTCGGATTCGAGATACTGACCATATCATTGCGCCGAGGCAAAAAAGCTTGTTCATTTAGGCTTGGTTAAATCAAAGGTCATGTTCCACTTTGCTCCACATATGTACCTCGAGCGTTGGCAATATCGGGAAATTCTCTGATACCGGTCAGCTGACCGAACTGCTAACTGGAACGGCTCTCTGAGCCATGCCGAATGAGTTGCGCAAGGTCCGCGCGGCCATATACGCCCCCTTACATCACCGCTTCCACACCACGACACAAACCCAACATTCGCTGTAGACAACACAACATAGCGAAAGCACAAATCAACGCCAAGTCATTGACTTGATTTACTTCATGCACATGGCACAGGCTTCGCTTCCGGTGATGACGAACCCTATGGCGCTGTTATTCCGAACGGCGCCTGCTCATTTTCAGGAGTCCGGCATGCAGGTTTTCGACGCGCGCAGTTATAACGAGAACACGATGAAGGGGCTGTTTCGCAAGATTTATCCGGTGATTGCCGGGCAGATTGTCAGCCGCACGGGGGTGCGGCAGGGGCATTGCATTGATCTTGGGGGCGGGCCGGGGATGCTTGGCATCCGCATTGCGCAGGCCAGCGAGTTGCGCGTGACGGTGGTCGATCCGCAGGCCGAGTGCGTGGCGCTGGCGTTCGAGAACATTGCCGAGCATGGTCTTGGCGAGCGGGTCGAGGCGCGCGCGGGTTGTGCCGAGCAACTGGATTTTGCCGACGATTCGGTCGATCTGGTGGTCAGCCGGGGGTCGATCTATTTCTGGACAGACCAGGCCGCCGGCCTGCGCGAAATCCATCGCGTCCTGCGCCCCGGCGGGTGGGCCTGGGTCGGCGGCGGTTTCGGCAACCGGGAACTGCGCGAGGAAATCCTCGCCGCGAAGGCGGCGGATGGCGATTGGAACCGCGCCCGCAAGGAGCGCGGCCAGCGCAACCCGCCCGAGCATTTCGCCCGCCTGCTTGGCGAACTGGCGATTGCCGGCGAGGTGCGTCACGATGACGAAGGAACGTGGATCGTCTTCCGCAAGCCGGCGGTGGCGGCATGAGCGGCTACGCGCTGTTCGCCAACTTCGAAAATCCGTTCGGCGATTCGACGCGGGCGCTGCACGAGTCGGTGGAAACCGTGCTGCATGCCGAGCGTCTGGGTTTCGACGAGGTCTGGCTGACCGAACACCATTTCAACGCGTTCAGCGTCAGCGCCTCGATCTTTGCGCTGCTCGCCCATCTGGCGGCGCGTACCGAGCGCATCCGGCTGGGCGCCGGCACCGTGCTGCTGCCGTTTCACGATCCGCTGCGCGTCGCCGAGGACGTCGCCACCGTCGATGCCTTGTCGGGCGGCCGGCTGTTGCTGGGGATCGGCAAGGGCGGGCCGTTTCCCGACCAGTTCCGCCATTTCGGCGTCAGCCACGACGAGAGCCGGGCGCGCATGTTCGAAGGCCTGGACCTGCTGGAGAAGATTTTTGCCGAGACCAACGTCGACCACCACGGCACGCATTACCGTTACGACGATCTGTCGGTCTTTCCCCGGCCGCCGCGCCGGCCGCCGATCTGGCTGGCCAGCCTGGCGGACGACAGCCTGGCGCTCGCCGCGCAGCGCGGTTACGGGCTGATGGGGCCGTCGGCGGCGCCGGTGGCGCGGATCAAGGCGTTGCTCGATGCCTTTCGCGCCCTGCGCCCGGAGCGCAGCCCGCCCTACGTGCTGGCCCGCTATTTCCTCTGCGATCCCGAGCACGGCAAGGCGCGCGCCACCGCCCTGCCCTTCATCCGCGATTTTGGCGCCAACATGCGCCGGGCGATCCAGCGCATCCCCGCCGCCCAGCCGGTGCAGCCCTTCCACCAGCCGGCCACCGCCTACGACGACGCGGCGCTGCTCGACAACGCCATCGTCGGCGACCCGGCCGCCTGCGTCGAGCAATGCCTGGCGCTGCGCGAGCAGTTGGGCCCCTGCGTGCTGCTCCTCAAACCCGCCGCTTACGAGCCGGAGGCCAACCGCCGCGCGCTGACGCTGTTTGCCGAGCAGGTGCGACCGCATCTGCCCGACTGAGCCCAGATTCAACGCAGATTCAGCCCAATATTTGGGCAGCACGCGGCGAGCCCGTATAATCGCCGGTTCTTCATCACAGGTTCGTCATGTGTCCGATCGCCTCGCCGTCCTGCCCCAGTACCTCCTGCCAAAGCTGGCGCTGACCCGATTTGCCGGCCGCCTGGCCAGTGCCGAAGCCGGCAAGGCGACGACCGCGCTGATCCGCCGCTTCATCCAGCGCTACGGCGTGAACATGGACGAGGCGGCCAATCCCGATCCGGCCGCCTACAAGAGCTTCAACGAATTCTTCACCCGGCCGCTGAAAGACGGCGCCCGGCCGCTGGCCGAGGCCGATTTCCTGTGCCCGGTCGACGGCGCGATCAGCCAGTTCGGCGCCATCGAGCGCGACCAGATTTTCCAGGCCAAGGGCCACAATTATTCGACCACCGCGCTGCTCGGCGGCGACCGCGAGCTGGCGGCGCAGTTCGAGAACGGCAGTTTCGCGACGCTCTACCTCAGCCCGCGCGATTACCACCGCATCCACATGCCCTGCGCCGGCCGCCTGAGCCGCATGATCCACGTGCCGGGCGCGCTGTTCTCGGTCAATCCGACGACGGCGCGCGGCGTGCCCGGGCTGTTCGCGCGCAACGAGCGCGTCGTCTGCATCTTCGATACCGCCGCCGGCCCGTTCGCGCTGGTGCTGGTCGGCGCCACCATCGTCGGCAGCATGGCGACGGTCTGGCACGGCACGGTCAATCCGCCGCGCCCGGGCGTCGTGCGCGAATGGCGCTACGACGGCGAGACCCTGGTCCGCCTCGACCGTGGCCAGGAAATGGGCCGTTTCCTGCTAGGCTCGACGGTCGTCCTGCTCTTCCCCAAGGGCCGCCTCGCCTTCAACCCGGACTGGGCGCCGACGCGCCCGGTGCGCATGGGCGAAGCGATGGCCAGCGCGCTGACGCCGTAAGCGGCGCCCGAGCGGCGCTCAGCCGACGCGCAGGCCGCTGCCCTCGAGCATGCGGCCGATCACCGTCGCTTCGGCAAAACCCTTTTCCCGGAAACAGGCGAGCACGGCATCGACCGCGTCCGCCGCGCAACTGACCAGCAGGCCGCCGGAGGTCTGCGGATCGGTCAGCAACTTCTGCTGCCAGAGCGGGAAATCGGCCGGCAGCGTCACTTCGCTGCCGTAGCTCTGCCAGTTGCGCGTCGACGCGCCGGTGGCCACGCCGTCGCGGGCGAAGGCGACGGCGCTGGCGAGCAGCGGCAGCTCGGCAAAATTCACTTCAGCGCCGAGCCGAGAGCCGCGACAGATTTCCAGCAGGTGGCCGGCCAGCCCGAAACCGGTGACGTCGGTCAGCGCATGCACGCCGTCGATTTCCGCCAGCGCCGGTCCCGGCGTGTTGAGCAGCGTCGTCCAGCGCAGCATCTCGGCGTAGCCGTCGGCCGAAAGCTTGCCTTGCTTGAGCGCCGCCGAGAGGACGCCGATGCCGAGCGGCTTGCCCAGGACCAGCACGTCGCCGGCCTGCGCCGCGGCGTTCTTGCGCACCTTGGCCGGATCGACGATGCCGAGCGCGACCAGACCGTAGATCGGTTCGACGACGTCGATCGAATGGCCGCCGGCGACCGGAATGCCGGCTTCCCGGCAGACGCTGGCGCCGCCTTCGATGATGCGGCCGATGACCTCCAGCGGCAGCTTGTCGAGCGGCATGCCGACCAGCGCCAGCGCCAGGATCGGCGTGCCGCCCATGGCATAGACGTCGGACAGCGCGTTGGTGGCGGCGATGCGGCCGAAGTCGTAGGGGTCGTCGACGATGGGCGTGAAGAAGTCGGTGGTGGCGACGATCGCCTGCCGCTCGTTCAACTGATAGACGGCGGCGTCGTCGGACGATTCGATGCCGACCAGCAGTTGCGGCGGAATCACGCCGGGGCCGACGTGGGCCAGGATCTGGTTGAGCACGGCCGGCGAAATCTTGCAGCCGCAGCCGCCGCCGTGGGCAAAGCTGGTCAGGCGCAAGGCCGGGGTATTGTCTGGGTTTTCCATATTCCGCACCGAGGCTGGTTAAAATGCCGTTTTTTTTCGAACGCCGCGAAGGATAACGGAAGATGTCGCAGGCGCCCACCGCCGGCCAGGAATTTCAGCGCTCCCGCAAGGGGATCGCCACACTCGACGAAGCGGCCGGCTTCGATACCATCATTGACGTCCGTTCGCCGGCGGAGTTCGCCGACGACCACCTGCCCGGCGCGATTTCCTGTCCGGTGCTCGACGACGCGCAACGCGCCGAGATCGGCACCCTGTACAAGCAGGTGTCGCCATTCACCGCCAAGAAGCTTGGCGCCGCCTACGTTTCCGAAAACATCGCCCGCCACCTGCGCGACCACTTCCTCGACCGCGCCAAGAACTGGCGGCCGCTGATCGTCTGCTGGCGCGGCGGCATGCGCTCGGGCGCGATGACCACCGTCTTCCGCTCGGTCGGCTGGGACGCCTGCCAGCTCGAAGGCGGCTACAAGCGTTTCCGCCAGCAGGTGCTCGACGACCTGGAAACCCTGCCCGGCCGCTTCCGTTATGTCGTTCTCGACGGCCCCACCGGCTCGGCCAAGACGCGCGTGCTACAGGCGCTGGCGGCGCGCGGCGCGCAGACGCTCGACCTCGAAGGACTGGCCTGCCACAAGGGATCGGTGCTCGGCCGCCTGCCCGGCCAGCCGCAACCGTCGCAGAAATGGTTCGAGACGCAAATCTGGGACACGCTACGCCGTTTCGATCCGGCCCGCCCGCTGTTCATCGAAGCCGAATCGCGCAAGATCGGCAGCCTGCGCCTGCCTGCCGCGCTGTTCGCGGCGATGCAGGCCGGCCCCTGCTGCGACATCGTCGCCGAGCGAGCGACGCGCGTCGCCTACCTGCTGCGCGACTATGACTATTTCACCGCCGACGGCGCGGCGCTCAAGGCCAACCTCGACACCCTCCACCCGCTGCTCGGCGCAGCGCGCATCGCCGGCTGGCACCGGCAGATCGACGACGGCGATTTCGCCGGCCTCACCGATTCGCTGCTCGAACACCATTACGATCCGCTCTATGCGCGCGCCCGTGCCCGCGACTACGGCGCCGCGACGCACCAGCCGCTGCCCGCCGCCAGCCTCGACACCGCCGGCATCGACGGGCTCGCTGCCAGCCTCCTCGCCGCCCACGAACCGGAGACCACCACGGCATGAAACCCGTTCAGCTCGCCATGCGCGGCCTCAGCCTCGCCATCCTGTTTACCGTGCTCGGCTGGATTGCCTGGACGACGACACCGGTACCGCTGCTGATCGCACTCGGCGTCGGCGCCGCCCTCTTTTCGCTGCGCGTCGGCGAAGCCGGGCAGGCGCGCTACGGCCGCCGCGTACCGGTCACCGAGATGCTGGCGCTCGGCCGCCAGGGCGACCGCCAGATGCTCTACGGCGGGCTGGCCGGCTACCTGATGATCGCCTGCTTCGCGCTCGCTGCCTGGAGGGCCTTCCATGGCTGAAATCCAGATCTGGGTCGATGCCGATGCCTGCCCCGGCGTGATCAAGGAAATCATTTTCCGCGCCGCCGAGCGCCGACAGATCCGCACCACGCTGGTCGCCAACCAGATGCTGCGCACGCCGCCGTCGAAATTCATCCGCGCCATCCAGGTCGCCCATGGTTTCGACGTTGCCGATGCCCACATCGTCAGCCAGGTGGCGCCCGGCGATCTCGTCATCACTGCCGACATCCCGCTCGCCGCATTGGTCATCGAACGCGGCGCGCAGGCACTCAATCCGCGTGGCGAGTTGTACACCACGGCGACCATCCGCGAACGCCTGAACATGCGCGACTTCATGGAAGGCCTGCGCGCCGCCGGCATCGAAACCGGTGGCCCGGCGGCCTTCAGCCAGGCCGACCGGCAGGCCTTCGCCAACCAGCTCGACCGTTTCCTGGCGAAGATTCCGGGTTGAGCGCCGCGGCCCGCCCGCGTTGACGGACGGGAAACTGGCGCCAGTTACACGCCAGGTCCAGCCCGTTGCGTCAAATGTCAGCGGACGCTTCCTCGACCGTCCGCCACGCCGGACTCAGTCCTTGCGCCCGTGCCCGGTCGGCTTCTGCGTTGCCGACAGGATGCCCCGCAGGATGTTGACTTCGTCCTTTTCCAGCCCGACGCGGCCGAACAGGCGGCGCAGCTTGGGCAGCAGGCGGCCCGGCTGCTGCGGGTTGAAGAAGCCGCTGGCGGTCATCACCGCTTCCAGGTGGCCGTAGAAGCCTTCGACCTCGTCGTGCGTTGCCGGCGGCGAGGCGAACGGCGTTGCCCCGTCGCCGGTCAACGGCGCGGCGCCGGCAAAGGCGGCCATGCGACATTCGTAGCAAAGGAGCTGGACGGCGGCGCCGAGGTTGAGCGAACTGAATTCCGGGTTGGTCGGGATGGTCACCGCCGCCTGGCATTGCAGGACTTCTTCGTTGGCCAGGCCGGAGGTCTCGTTACCGAAGACCAGCGCGACGTCGCCCCCGGCCGCGGCGGCGAGCAAGCGGGCAACGGTCTCGCGCGGCGTGCCGACCGGCGGCCCGAGATCGCGCCGGCGCGCCGACAGCGCCACCGCCAGCACCGTCCCCTGCAGCGCCTCGGCCAGCGTATCGACGACGCGAGCCTGCTGCAGCAGATCGACGGCACCCGTCGCCCGGGTGTCGGCTTCCGGGTCGGGAAACTGCTTCGGCGTCACCAGGCGCAGGTCGGACAAGCCCATCGTCTTCATCGCCCGTGCCGCCGCGCCGATATTGCCCGGGTGGCTGGGACGACAGAGCACGATGCGGATACGGGACAGCAGGACTTCCGGTTTCATGGTGTAAAATTCGCGCTTTCCTAAATTTGAATCGGACGGCCGACCAGCCGCGGAACGCCCGATCGCTCTTTCAAAGCCATGCATCCAGCCATCAATATCGCCGTCAAGGCCGCGCGTCGCGCCGGCCAGATCATCAACCGCGCTTCCAACGACCTCGATTCGCTCAAGGTCGCCAGCAAGCAACCGAACGATTTCGTCACCGAAGTCGACAAGGCCGCCGAAGCCGCGATCATCGAAACCCTGGTGGATGCCTATCCGGCGTACGGGATTCTAGCAGAGGAGTCCGGCGTCTCCCCGGCCAAGGCTGGCGGCGACAGCGAATACCAGTGGATCATCGATCCGCTCGACGGCACCACCAACTTCATCCACGGCCTGCCGCAATACGCGGTATCGATCGCGCTGGCGCGCGGCAACGTGCTGGAACACGCGGTCATCTTCGACCCCAACCGCAACGAGCTGTTCACCGCCTCCAAGGGCAGCGGCGCCTTCCTCAACGAGCGTCGCATCCGCGTCTCCAAGCGCATCCGCCTCGGCGAAGCGCTGATCGGCACCGGCTTCCCCTACCGCGAATTCGACAAGATCGACCTCTACCTCTCGATCTTCAAGGAGCTGGCGCAGAAGACCGCAGGCCAGCGCCGCCCCGGCGCCGCCTCGCTCGACCTCGCCTACGTCGCCTGCGGCCGTTACGACGGCTTCTGGGAATTCGGCCTCGCACCGTGGGACATGGCGGCCGGCGCCCTGCTGATTTCCGAAGCCGGCGGCCTGGTCAGCGACCTGCGCGGCGAAGCCAACTACCTGGAAACCGGCAACGTCATCGCCGGCACGCCCAAGGTTTTCCTGCCGCTGCTCAAGCTGATCGAGGAAAAGCTGCCGGAATCGGTGCGCGGCTGATTCCCCGCCGACATCCCCGAAAAAAGCGCCCGCCGGGCGCTTTTTTCATGTCCGCTCGAAGGCGTCGACGATCGCCGACATCGCCGCCGCCGCGCCCAGCGGCAGGTAGAAATCGACGTGCTCGCTCAAAGGCGTGCGCACCGGGTTGATCTCGACGGTCGGCACGCCGTCCTGCAAGGCCATCACCACCGGCTGCACGATGTAGGGAAAGGTCGCCGAGGTGCCGATCGTGAACACCATGTCGAAGCCTTCGTCGAGCGCCGCGTCGAGCCGTTCCAGCGCGGCCACCGGCAGCGCCTCGTCGAACAGCACCACCGCCGGGCGCAGGATCGCCCCGCAATCCGGACAGGGCGGCGGCAACTGGCGACCGGCCAGCGTCTCGATCGCCTCGGCGAAACCGCAGCGCGGGCAATACAGTTCGTGCAGGCCGCCGTGGATCTCGATCACCTCCTCGCTGCCCGCCGCCCGGTGCAGCCCGTCGACGTTCTGGGTCAGCGTCAGCACGTAGGGCAGACGGCGTTCGAGGTAAACGATGGCGGCGTGCGCCGCGTTCGGTTGCGCGCCGCGGCAGGTTTCCTCGATCTGCGCCAGGTATTTCCAGGTGATTTCCGGGCGGCTGCGGAACATCGGCCCGGACAGCGCGCGCTCGATCGAGATGCCTTCCTCGGTATGGCGACCGTCGTAGAGGCCGCCGGTGCCGCGATAGGTGGGCAGGCCGGAATCGGCGGAAATGCCGGCGCCGGTGATGAACAGGACGCGCCGCGCCCGCGCCAGCTGGGCGGCGATTGCTTCGATCATGACAACTCCCTGAAAGCGATTCAGGCGTAAGTATCCAGCCGCGGCCCGCGGTCTGTCGATGACGGATTGCCATAAGCCGCCTGCAGACGCTGCCGCTGACTGTCCGGCTCGCCATTTTCGTTGCCGGAAAACTGCTGCTGCGCCAGCTCTGCCCGGGCCTGCTGCTCCATCTGCGAGGCCTGCGCCGCCACCGCCCGGTCCTGTCCGGAGGGGTCGGCCGGCGCCATCGCCGCGGCGCGGATGCGCCGCGCCCGCTCGATGGTTTCCTGCGGCGTCTTGCCCGTCGAGGTGTCGATACCAACCTCGCCGGCCACCGCATAGCTCTGGCCGTCGGGCCCGCGTTCGTAGGTGTAGCTGGCACCGGAGGTGATCATCCCGCCGCCGGCCGCCATGTGCGCCATCTCGTGCTGGCGCACCTTGCGGTCGGTCTGCTTCAGTTCATCGACCAGCGCCAGGTCTTCCGTGCTCAACTGGCCGGCGGCCTCGTCGGCACGCGCCTTGCCGATCGCCCGCGTCTCTTCCCGGCCAGGGCGTTCGCCGTAGGTCGGATAACTCGAAACAGCGGAAGAAACCCCTGAAATCGTCATAAAATCAACACGATGGAATACAACTGGCTGTTTTCATGATAGGCCAGCCAAGGGCAAAAACCAAAGCTTTCGTTCAGTTGCAGAGAATCTGGTTGCCCTGCATGCGGCAGTTCTTGCCCCCACCCGCGCCGAGATTGATTGCCGGCGCCGCGGCCGGCTTGGCCGGTGGCTCGCCGCAACCGCCCTTGCTGCAGTCGCGCGGGTTCTGGTGATTCTGCGGCGGCCGATGCGGCGGCGGCGAGACGATCAACGGACGCGAGCTTTGGCGCCCCGCCGGGCGGGCCGCCGCCAGCACGCGTTGCCCGGCTTCGGGGTCGCCGGTGCAGGTCGAGGCGATCAACGCATTGCGGTCGGCGTCGATGGTGTCGAGAATCTGCTTGCGACAGGACGCGAAACCGCCAGCATCGCGCGGCGGCCGGGCGCAGATTTCTCCCAGCGCGGCCTGCTGGGCGGCCGTCAGGCGGGCATTGCGGGCCAGTTCGCCGCATTCCTTGCGCTGCTCGGCGCTCGCCCCCTCCCCCGTTGCCGGCGGCACGGCGTTCGCCGTCAGCGGCGGCTTGGCGGCGGCTTCTTCCTCGAGTCGCTGCAGTTCAAGCTGGCGCCGCTGGTGCGCCTCGCGCGCCTGGGCCTGGCGCTCCTCGCTGATCGTTTCGCCGGGCACCGCCTTCAGCGTGCGTTCGGCCCCTTCGCAGGGGCGCTCGTAGAACACCGTGCGACCGTCCGCCGTCCGGCACTTGTAGGCCTGGGCAGCGGCGAGCGGGCTGGCCAGCAGAAGGGATAGCAGCAGCAAGGAGAGGCGGGTTTCGCGCAGCATCGGTCGCTCCGGATCGGTGGTGTTGAGCAGCCACGTCCGGCATGACAACGGACGGGCCCACGGATGCGAAATATTATAGTCGCGCGCTCAGACCCGGAACTGTTCGATCCGCTGCCGCATCCCGGCCGAGCAGGCCTCCAGGCTGCGGGTTGCGGCCAGGGTGGCGTTGGCCACCGCCGAGCCGGCTTCCGCGGTGTGCGCCACCTGCTCGACGCCACTGGCGATGGTCTGCCCGGCGGCCGACTGTTCGGCAATGCCGCCCGCCACGTCGGCGAAGACGACGGCGGCTTCCTTGGCGGCGTCGCGGATGGTGTCGATCGCCTCGCCGGCCTGGCCGCCCAGTCCGGTGCCCTGATCGGCGTCGCGCAGCGCCACCTGCATCTGCTGCGCGGCGAACTCGGCGTTTTTCTTGATCGAATTGATCTTGCCTTCAATCTCGCGCGTCGCCGTCGCCGTCCGTTCGGCCAGCTTGCGCACTTCGTCGGCGACGACGGCGAAGCCCCGCCCCTGCTCGCCGGCCCGCGCCGCCTCGATGGCGGCGTTGAGGGCAAGCAGGTTGGTCTGATCGGCGACGTCGCGGATCAGGGCGACGATGCTGGAAATTTCCTGGGTCTGCTGACCAAGCGAGAGGATGCATTCGGCCACTTCGCGCACTTCGCCGGAAATCCGCTCGAGGTCTTCGACCGCTTCGTGGATGATGCCGCCCCCTTGCTGCGCCTGCTGATCGGCGCGATCGATGATGGCGCGCGCCGTTCCGGCGTTGTCGCGCATCTGGTCGAGACCGACCGACATCTGCTCGACCGCCGCCGCCATCGCCGCGATCGCCCCGCTGGTGCCGTCGGCGCTGGCTGCCGATTGCGCCGCGTCGCCGGCCAGCGTGCGGGCCGTGCGGTCGACCTCATGCACGCCGTCGGCAAGAGCGGCAAAAGTCTCCCGCAGTGCCGTCAGCAGGCGGTTGAAGCTGCGCGCCAGGACGGCCACCTCGTCTTCGCCGGCAACCGCGACACGGATCGTGAAATCGCGCTCGTCGACCAGGCGCAGCATGGTCTGGCTAAGGTCCGACAATGGATGGGCGATGCTGCGCGCCAGCGCCAGCCCGCCAACCACCAGCACCGCCATGGCGATCAGGATGCCGGTCAAGGTCGTCAGCTCGACCCGCTGCGCGTCGGCCAGCGCCGCGTCGATGTCGCTGACCGATTCATCCATGTGCAGGCGGATGATCGGCTCCATCGCCGCCTGCAGCGCCGTGGACGCCTTGTCGAACTCGCCCATGCGGGCATTGCCGCCCGCCGTGCCCTGATCGATGTAGCCCTTCGCCATGCCTTTGCCGGCCTCGTACCAGGTCGCCATGCTGGCGCGGATCTGCTGCGCCTGGGCGAGCTTTTCGCTGTCGCCGCGCGCCTGATAGCTGCGCTCGAGCGTCGCCAGGTCTTCCATGAAGCGGGCGTGGGCGGCCTCCGCTTCGCGGAAACCGTCGTCGAGGCCGTCCTGGCCGCGCGTCGCCGAGATGTCGGTCAGCCATTGCTGGATCTGCACCACCTGCATCTGCATGTCCTTTGCCGCCAGCGCAAAGGGAATGCCCTCGCGCTTGACCGTTTCCAGCTTGCTGTCGAGCGAGTTGAACGCCAGATAGGAAACCAGCAGCAACACCCCCAGCGTCACCCCGACTACGGCGACGATGGCCATGATTTTCTGCCCGACCTTGAGTTGCAGCATGGGACTGACTCCTTGTTCCGGAAGTTTTTTAATGGCGGGTTGGCGGGCGGCAAGAGGCGCATCGTCCCGATGCCTCGCGGCCAGGCGCCTGCATGATCCGATGATAGCGCCGCCACGCCGTCGCCGGCTAACGGAATCGCTTGCCGAGCAGCTCAGCGACCGGGTGGCGTTGCGCGCGGCGGATCTTCCGTTGCATCCCTTTCCTGCAACGGGTAGGCATCGGCAACATAGGCCGGCCCCTTCATCAGCATGACGGTGAACGCGGCAATCGCCACGGTGAGCAACACCGTCCAGTGCAGGATGATCAGGCTGATCACGTAGATGTCGGTGGTCATCACCGCCGGTGCCTGCTCCGGCCCGAGCAGCAGCCGGGCCAGCAACGATGGCAAGGCAAGCAGGACGCTACCGAGAAGAAACGCCCTGGGCAGCAGGCGAAGGACGACACGCTCCTTGCCGGCCGGCGTGCGGGGAAAACCGGGCAAACGCTGAAAGAGGTTCATGGCGCGACCTTCCGGAGGTTTCGTTGATCAAAAATAGCCCGCCAGACCGGCGACGACCAGGCAGAGGACGGCGACATTGGTCAGTCGCAAGCGCAGCGGCAGATACCAGTCCGCCAGCTTCGCCTGCCCGGCCAGCCGCCGGTCCTGCAGGCAGTGGGCAAGGAAACCGAGCACCAGCAGCGGCATGGCGAACGGCGGTGCAAGCAGGAGTGCCGGCCAGGCCAGCAAGGCCGGCACGACGCTCCAGGCAAACCACGCCGAACGCTGGCCATCGCTCAGGTCGGGCAGACTCATCGCCAGCCCCCAATGCAGGGCGCCGACGAAACTCAGGATGATCGCCCCGTAGGCAACCAGGGCATCGCCCCAAAACGCGCCATGGTGGTCGTCGAGCAGGCTGGCGGGCGCCAGCACCAGAAACGGCAAGAGGCCGCCGTAGCCCAGCCAGGCGACCGAACGGGGCAGCGCAACGGAGTTGGAATCTGTCATCTTCGGCTCCCGGCAAAAACAAATTTGTCCTGAACACAAAATCCTCAACAACGAGAAATTTGTTTTCTCGGTGAATTATCGATGTTTTGTTCTACAATTGTCCAGGACAAAAAGCCAAACACCATGCACAACCTGTTCCCGCCATCGCCTTCGGAAGCCCACCCATGCCGCTCCTTCGCCCCGTCTTCCTCGCCCTGCTTTTCGCCCTGACGCTGACCGCCTGCGCGACCAAGCCCCCCGAAGGCGTGCAGCCGGTCAGCGGCTTCGATCTCGATCGCTACCTCGGCAAGTGGTACGAAATCGCCCGCCTCGATCATTCCTTCGAGCGCGGCCTGAGCGACGTCAATGCCACCTATCGCTTGCAGGAGGACGGCAGCGTCACGGTCATCAACCGCGGCTACGACGCCCGGCGGCAAAGCTGGCGGGAAGCCGTCGGCCACGCCCTGTTCATCGGTGAGCGCAGTACCGCTTCGCTGAAGGTCTCGTTCTTCGGCCCGTTCTACGGCGGCTATCACGTGATTGCGCTCGACGAGCGGGAGTATCGCTGGTCGCTGGTTGCCGGCCCGAGCCGCGACTATCTGTGGATTCTCGCCCGCGACCGCACGCTGCCCGCCGAAGTGCGCGAGCAACTGGTCGGCAAGGCGCGCGCTCTGGGCTTTGCCACCGACCAGTTGATCTGGGTCGAGCAGTCGCGCAGCGAAACGCCCTGAAACCCGATGCGTGCGCCGCGTCAATCCGCACTGCCGCAAAAGCGCTGCCCGAGCTGCGGCCGCCCCTTCGCCTGGCGCCGGAAATGGGCCGCTGTCTGGGCCGAGGTCAAATACTGTTCCGAGCGCTGCCGCCGGCAGCGCCGCCAGAAGCCATGACCACCCTCCGCCTGATCCTGGGCGACCAGCTCAACCCCGGACACAGCTGGTTGGCGTGCCCCGACGAAACGCGGATCTACGTGTTGATGGAGGTTCGTCAGGAAACCGACTACGTCCGCCATCACGCCCAGAAGATCATCGCCATCTTTGCCGCGATGCGCGACTTCGCCCGCCATCTGCGGGCGGCCGGCCATCGCGTGCATTACCTGACGATCGACGATCCGGCCAACCGCCAGTCGCTGCCGGCCAATCTGGACGCGCTGATCGCGCAGTACGCGGCAAGCGCCTTCGAATACCAGGCGCCCGACGAATGGCGGCTCGACCGCCAGCTCGCCGATTACGCCGCGCAGCTCGCCATCCCCGCCCGGATGGTCGACAGCGAACACTTCTACAGCGGCCGCGACGAAGCGGCACAGCTGTTCGCCGGACGCCGGCAATGGCTGATGGAGCACTTCTATCGCCAGATGCGGACGCGCCACGGCGTGCTGCTGGCCGGCCCGGGCAAGCCGCTCGGCGGCCAGTGGAATTTCGACCGCGACAATCGCAAGGCCTGGCCCGGCCTGCCGCGGGAACCCGCCGACTGGCGCGGCACGCACGATCACTCGGTGCTCTGGCAGGTGATCCAGGCGGCTGGCGTCGCCAGTTTTGGCGAGCCCGCCGCCGCGCATTTCCGCTGGCCGCTCAACCGCGCCGAAGCCCTGAGCCAGCTCGCCGTCTTCGTCGATCAGGCGCTGCCGCATTTCGGCGATTTCCAGGACGCGCTGAATTCCCGTGCCTGGCGCCTGTTCCACTCGCTGCTCTCGTTCGCGCTCAACACCAAGATGCTCAACCCGCGCGAAGTGGTGGACCAGGCGGTCGCCGCGCATGCCGCCGGCCGGGTCCCGCTGGCGGCGGCGGAAGGCTTCATCCGGCAGATTCTCGGCTGGCGCGAATACGTGCGCGGCGTCTATTGGGCCAACATGCCCGGCTACGCGGCGCAGAACCACTTCGCCCACCGACGGCCGCTGCCGTCCTGGTTCTGGAACGGCGAAACAAAGATGCGCTGCCTGGCGCACGCCATCGGCCAGTCGCTGGAACACGCCTACGCCCACCACATCCAGCGCCTGATGCTGATCGGCAACTTCGCGCTGCTCGCCGGGCTCGACCCGGCCGCCGTGCATGCCTGGTATCTCGGCGTCCACATCGACGCCTTCGAATGGGTGGAGTTGCCCAACACCCTCGGCATGAGCCAGTTCGCCGACGGCGGCAAGCTGGCGACCAAGCCCTACGTGTCGAGCGCCGCCTACATCGACCGCATGGGCGACTACTGCAAGGCCTGCCCCTACGACCGGAAGGCGCGCCTCGGCGCGCGGGCCTGCCCGTTCAACGCGCTGTACTGGGATTTCTTCGCCCGTCATCGCCAGCAACTGGCGGCCAATCCCCGGCTGGGCATGGTCTATCGCCAGTTGGCCGCCATGAGCCCGGCCAGCCTCGATGCGACGCAGACCCGGGCGGATGAAATCCGGGCGGGGATCGAAACCTTGTAAGGAATCGATTCCCGCCTCATCCAAGGCTCGTTCCGTTGCAACAAAACACTACAAAACTGTTCTACATGGCACTATGCAAATCAACCGGAGTAGAGCAGCTCCTTTCCCCAAAGGAAGTCGCACGCCCCACTTTTCCATCCGGTTCCAGGATCGGATCAACTACCGCTAACCACGACCATGGCCGAAATTGAAGCTGGCAACAATACCCAGCATGGCACCTTACGCATCGTGCTGGCCTATGCCGTTTTCGCCGGCCTGTGGATTCTGCTCTCCGACCGGGCGATGGGCCTATTGCTCGACAATCCCGAAACCCTGGTGCAAGCCAGCATGGCCAAGGGCTGGTTCTTCGTTGCGGTCACATCCCTGTTGCTCTATGTGCTGGTACGGCGACTCATCGGCCAGATCGCCGCAGCCCACAGGCGAGAACTTGAACTGGCGCACGAGTTGCAACGCGTTCCAGCGATGCTTTCCGCGCTCGCCGACAACACCGATGACGCGATTTTCATCAAGGATATCGAAGGACACTACCTGCTGTTCAACAACGCGGCTGCCCGCTTCGTCGGCAAATCCGCCAACGACATCCTGGGCCAGGACGACCGTGCTCTCTTCCCGCCAGATCAGGCGCAGATGCTGATGGCGATCGGCCGCCGGGTGATCGCCACCGGCAAGACCGAAACCAACGAGGAAACGCTGCACACCGCCGACGGAACGAAAGTTTTCCTCGCCACCAAAGGGCCGATCCGCGACACCAACGGAAAGGTCTTCGGCATATTCGGCATCTCGCGTGACATCACCGCGCGCAAAATGGCGGAGCTTGCGCTGCACGAGCGCGATCATCGGCTGGAGGCCATCATTGGCCATTCGCCCTCGGCGCTCTCCCTCAAGCACCTCGACGGTCGCTACGCCTTGGCCAACCCCAATTTGCAGCGTATCCACCACATGAGCGAGGCCGAGATCGTCGGCAAGACCGATTTCGATCTCTATCCCGAAGAATTCGCGCGGGTATTCCAGGCCAACGACCGGCAGGTCTTGGCGACGATGACCCGGCAATCCATTGAGGAAGTCGTACCGGTAGATGGCGTTCCGCGCATCTACATGTCACACATCTTCCCGGTCCTGGATGATTTTGGCCGGGCCGAGTATGTCTGCCGCATTTCTCTCGACATCACCGACCGCAAGCGGGTCGAACGAGAGCTGAATCTTCGCCTCGCAGAACTTGAGCAGTTCAACCGCGCCACCATTGGCCGCGAACTCGACATGATCCGCATGAAGGAAACGATCAACGCACTGAACAAGGAGCTGGGCCGCGCGCCACCCTACGACATCTCGTTTGCAGAAGCGCTTGGACGAAAGGCCGAGCCATGAAGACGAGGCCGTTTTCCACCTTCCTCACCAGATTGATCTGGCTCTGCCTGGCACCACTGCTACTGCTATCCATCGTGTTGGCCTGGCACCACCTCAAGGATCTTGAAGCAAAGCACCTGCGCGAAGGAGCCAACCTCGCGCACAATATTGCATGGTCCACCCAGCGCTTCCTTGACGCACGCATCAAGGCGCTCAACATGCTGGCCATTTCTCCGCTGATTGACGAGCCACCGCGTTGGCCGGACCTCTACGCCGAGGCACAGAACTTCAATGAAAGTTTCGGCACTCACGTGATTTTCGCCGATCACGAACGGCAAATGTTGTTCAACACACGCTTGGCATACGGTTCACAACTGCCAAAACTCCCCATTCCCAACGGACGTAGTGCAGCACAACTTGCGCTCGAAACGGGCCACCCCCAGGTCGGCGACATCGTACTGGGGCCGGTGGCCAATCTACCGCTGGTGGCGATCGCCGTCCCTGTATTGCGCGATGGCAAGCCGACGCAGCTCATGCTCAGCACCCTCGATACCACGCAGTTTCAAAAACGTATCGATCAACTGGCCTTGCCGACCGGTTGGTCGGTCGCCTTGCAGGACAGCACCGGAGCCGATATCGCGCGGCGCTCCCCAGCCGGCTTCGACAGTACGCGCGATGTGGCGGAGGACCATCGTTTCATCGTCCGATCGGAATCTCCCCCGTGGACCGTGGTATTGGAAATCCCGCGCAGCATCCATTGGGCTGCTTACACCAGGACGGCCCTCGAGATCGCAGTCGCCATCCTCATCGCCACCTTGCTTGGCGTCCTGGGTGGAGCCTGGGCGGGCCGCCGTATCGGGCAGCAAATTGCGGCGCTGAACGCGCCGCCGGGGAGTCCAGTACCTGCCCTGCAGATCACCGAGATTGTCAGCGCGCGTACCCAGCTGAATCAGGCTGATTACGAACGACGCGAAAGCGAGGAGCGTTTTCGCCTGCTGTTCGATCTTGCGCCACTACCGCTGAGCTACGTGGCACATGACGGGCGGATTCTCGCCCAGAACAAACGCTTCGAGCAGGTCTTCGGCTACACCCGGAGCGAAGTTCCGAACATCGAGTCCTGGTGGCAGCTGGCCTATCCCGACCCGGACTATCGCGCCAGCACCCGGTCCCACTGGTGTGCTGCCGTCGACCGCGCTGCCATAACCGGTGGTGACATCGAACCACACGCTTATCGCATCAACTGCAAGGACGGCAGCACACGCAACATGCTGGTTTCGGGCATTGCATTGTCCGATGGCTTTCTCACCACCTTCTTCGACATCACCGAACAAAAGAAGGCTGTCGATGCCTTGCGTGAGAGCGAGGCTCGGCTACGCCTGCTCGTCGACCATGCGCCTCTTGCGATGGCATTGTTCGACCGTGGAATGCACTATCTGGCCGTCAGCCAGTCCTGGCTGACATTTTTTGATAAAGCCGGCCAGGACGTGATCGGCCAGTCGCATTACGAAATTTTCCCGAACCTGAAGGAAGAGTGGAAAGAGGCTCATCGGCGCGGCTTGGCCGGCGAGGTGGTTGGGTCTGACGGCGATCCTTTCGTGCGCGGCGACGGCATGACAGTCTGGACCCACTGGGAAGTTCGCCCCTGGCGTGCTGCCGACGGCGGTATCGGGGGCATCGTGATCTTTGCCGAGGACATCACCGCCCGACGCTCTGCCCAGGAGGCATTGGGAACAGCACTGGAAGAGCAAAAAGCGGCGCGCCTGGCGGCGCTCAACCTGATGAACGATGCGCAGGCGGCGCAGCACCGGGCCGAACAAGCGGCCGACGCAGTACGCAAACTGTCGATGGCCGTCGAGCAGAGTCCGGAGAGCATTGTCATTACCGATGTGCGAGCGCGTATCGAGTATGTCAACGAAGCATTCCTGCGGCAGACCGGCTACACCCGCGAGGAAGTCATCGGCAAGAATCCGCGCATCCTGCAGTCGGGCAAGACGCCGATGGAGACTTTCCAGTCCTTGTGGGCAACCTTGCAAATAGGGCAGACCTGGAAGGGCGAGTTTTTGAACCGGCGCAAGGACGGCAGCGAATACACGGAATTCGCCATCATGACGCCGATTCGGCAGCCCGACGGTCAGGTCAGCCATTATGTGGCGATCAAGGATGACATCACCGAGAGGAAACGCCTCGGCCAGGAACTCGACGCCCACCGCCATCACCTCGAACAACTGGTGGCAGAGCGTACCAAGGAGCTGGAAGAAGCACGTGCGCAGGCCGTGGCAGCCAACCAGTCGAAATCGGAATTTCTCGCCAACATGAGCCATGAGATACGGACGCCGATGAATGCGATCATCGGACTGACCCATCTGCTGCGACAGGAGGCCACGACGACTCACCATATCGACTGGCTGGGCAAGATTGACGGTGCGGCAAAGCACTTGCTGGCGATCATCAACGACATACTTGACCTATCGAAGATCGAAGCGGGCAAGATTGTTCTTGAAATGCGGGATTTTTCGGTCGCCGGCCTGCTCGACGAGGTCAGCTCGCTGATCGGTGAGCAAGCCCGGGCCAAGGCCCTGGCCGTGACGATGGATCTCGACGGCGTGCCCGCCTGGCTGCGCGGTGATTCCACCCGCCTGCGCCAGGGCATGCTCAACTATGCCGGCAATGCGCTGAAGTTCACCACCGCAGGCAACATCGCCTTACGTGCCAGCCTGCTGGATCAACGCGATGGCCGCTACCTCGTACGTTTCGAAGTACAGGATACGGGTATCGGCATTGCCCCGGAGGCCCTGCCACGCTTGTTCCAGGCTTTCGAACAAGCCGACGCCTCGACCACGCGCAAATTCGGCGGAACCGGTCTGGGCCTCGCCATCACCCGGCGCTTTGCCCGTCTGATGGGCGGCGATGCCGGTGTGGAAAGCACGCCGGAACGGGGCAGCACTTTCTGGTTCACCGCCTGGCTCGATGCCGGCCAACCGGTGACGCAGACACCCCAGTCGGCCTTCGGCACGAGTTGTGAGGAGGAATTGCGCCGCCGCCATAAAGGTACCCGACTCCTGCTTGCGGAAGACAATCCGATCAACCGCGAGGTAGCGCTGGAACTGCTGCGCAGTGCGGGACTTGTCGTGGATACTGCCCCCGACGGCGTTCACGCGCTCGACATGGCGCGTATCAGTGATTACGCCTTGATCCTCATGGACATGCAGATGCCGGAAATGGACGGACTGGAGGCAACGCGAGCCATCCGCGCCCTGGCGGGCCGCGGACGCGATGAACTACCGATCCTTGCGATGACAGCGAATGCCTTCATCGAGGACCGCCAGGCTTGCAACGAAGCGGGCATGAACGATTTCGTCGCCAAGCCGGTCGATCCGGATGCACTCTACGCAACTCTGCTGAAGTGGCTACCGGCCGGCGCGCCACGGGCCGTGCCGGGCGAACGAGGCGGCGCCGGCGAAGCCCTGGCTGCCGGCATGGATGACGAAGCACTGTATGCGCGGCTCAGCACGGAACCGGGCATGGATGTCGCCGAAGGCATCCGGATGCTGCTCGGCAAGCGCGACCGTTACCTGAGCTTGTTGCGGGAAATGGTCGACAGCCACGGCAGCGACACAGAACGCGTGCAGGCGGCGCTGCTTGCCGGAGATGGCGCAACGGCGTTGCGCGTCGCCCACTCGCTCAAGGGCGTGGCAGCCCAACTCGGCGCCACCGGGCTTGCAAATGCAGCCGGGAATCTGGAGAACTGCCTGCACACTGGAGAAAAGACCAATGCGACCGACCTGCAGAGGCTCTGCGCCACGGTAGACGAGAAGCTGCAGCGACTCAACGCATTGATCAACGACACTCAGCCAACTTGAACCGGATGTTGCCGCGAGTTAATACCGGCCTTCCCTGCTGCCAGATCGAGCAGAAACCGGGCGGCGACGACTCTGCAGCAAGATGAGTAGTGAACACCGTTGCAAGCCGTAATAGATCGCGGGGTGAATCACTCCGCGCACCGTGACCGTGTTGCGACGGTGGAGCGCAAGGCAATCAACAGCGCGGCCAGCACGAATCCACCGGCGACCGTGAAGGCAGCCGCAAGGCCGGAGGTGGCCGCCGGCGGAGCGAGCGAAGTGAAGTCGGAAGCCCCCGCCCCCAGGGCAAACACCGCGCCCATGAAGGACGCGCCGGTGATCAGCCCGAGGTTGCGCGACAGGTTCAGCAGGCCGGAAACGACCCCGCGCTGATCAGCGCCGACGCTGGTCATAACCGCCGTGTTGTTCGCCGCCTGGAACAGCGCATAGCCGGACGTGACAATGGCCAGCGCACCGACATACCCCGGCAGGCCCACGCTGGCCGACAGCACCGGCAGCGTGAAAGCGCCCAGCGCCATCGCCCCCAGACCGGCAATGGTCATCCGTTGTGCGCCCAAGTAGTCCACCAGCCGCCCGGCTGGCATACCCGAGAGGGCTGCCATCAGCGGGCCGGTCGACATCACCAGTCCCACTCGCGCGGCATCCAGAGCGAAGCTGCTGGCGAGGTAGAACGGCCCCACGACCAGCGTGGCCATGACCACCGCGGTAACCAGGGCACTCATCGCAAAGCCGGAAGCAAGCGTGCCCTGGCGGAACAGACCCGGCCTGACGAGCGGCGCCTGGGTCCGAGTTTCGACCCACAGGAACAACATGCCGCCGACGATGGCGGCGAGCAGAAGCGCACCATTGGCGACGCCGAAACGCCCCTTGCCGAGTGTCATCGCCAGCGCATAGGCCGCGAGCGTGATGGCCAGGACGACCACGCCAACCTTGTCGAACGGCGGGCGCTCGGCCCCGGCCGACCTGGCATCGGCCGGCAGAACACGCAGCGTCAGGAGGAGCGCAGCCACGCCGAGCGGGAGCTTGATCAGGAAGATCGCCTGCCAGCCGCCGACGGCGATGAGCACACCGCCCAGCGTCGGCCCCAGCGCCGTGCCCACCGCGGACATGGTGCCCAGCAGGCCCATGGCGCGGCCGGTGCGTTCCTTGGGAATGGCGTCGCCCACCAACGCCATGGAGAGCGCCATCATGATGGCCGCCCCCATGCCCTGGAGCGTGCGCGCTGCAATCAGCCACTTCAAGCCGGGCGCCGCGCCGCACAGCACGGAAGCCGCGGTGAACAACGCGAGACCGACGAGCAGCAGCCGGCGCCGGCCGATGACATCACCCAGGCGGCCGACAGCGATGATCGTGCTGGTGACAGCGAGCAGGTAAGCCAGCACTACCCACTGGACCGCCTGGAAAGATGCATCGAAGGAGCGCGCCAGCGTCGGCAGAGCCACGTTCGCGATGCTGGTACCCAGCGAGGACAGCAACATGGCGAGCGACAGGCTGGCGATCGCCCAGCGGGCGGCGATGTTTTCCGGTCCGTTTGCGCCAACCGAACGATCAAGCTTGCTCATGACAAGCTCCGGCCGCGCACAAGCCGATCCATGGCCCCCCGGAGGCCGCCGGCAGGAGCGACGATGCGCTCAACGGTGTGCGCCCTCTCGATGGGCAGTTCATGCTCGACAACAGACACCAGCCGCTCCGCCGCATGTAAGCCCGCGGAATTTCGCGGGCCACAAAAGTCATCGGTGAGGTCCGACGAAGCGTCAGCGATACTCTGGAAGATGCCGCCCGGCACGACGGCCTGCACCGCTTTCTGCAGGGTCGGTTGCCGTTCCGACAGCGGAATCTGCGGGTAAAGCAGCGCAAGCAGATCGAAACCACAGCGGACTCGGCTCGGTAGCTGCGCAGGGCCACGGCCTCGAAACACACTCCCCCGGCGACGCCGC
The DNA here is from genome assembly GCF_055901855.1 of Azonexus sp. MM2026_4. Classification (NCBI taxonomy): domain Bacteria; kingdom Pseudomonadati; phylum Pseudomonadota; class Betaproteobacteria; order Rhodocyclales; family Azonexaceae; genus Azonexus; species Azonexus sp. MM2026_4. The sequence goes on from NZ_CM148380.1 coordinate 1,198,498, forward strand.
GCACGGCCGCCAAGCTCGCCCCCTTCGGCAAGCCCAGCTCGGCAAAATTCACGGCGCAAACGACCCGGCCCTTCTCGGCGCGCCAGACGACATTGCACCTTTCGCCTGTGGCCAGATCGCCGGGCGCGGAGCCCCCGCCGACATCCTCTTGATTTGCCCAACCGGGCACGACTTTCGACTCCATTTTCGACTCCTCGAACTCGATATCTGGATGGTAGAAAGTCGGCCAACATTGCGGAAGACGCACCGTTTGCAGTTAATCAATGCATGAAACGCCATATGTTTGGAAGCCATGCTATGGTGCGCACATGTCAAGGCCCGATTTCAACCTGCTCCTCACGCTGGACGTGCTGCTGGCCGAAGGCAACGTGGCACGCGCGGCCGAGCGCCTGCGGCTCAGCCCCTCGGCAATGAGCCGCGCCCTGGCGCGCCTCCGGGAAACGACCGGCGATCCGCTGCTGGTCCGTGCGGGACGCGGGCTCGTGCCCACGCCGCGCGCGCTGGAGCTGCGGGAGAAGGTGAGCGAATTGGTGCATGATGCGGAAGCCGCGCTACGTCCGGCGAAGAAACCCGAACTGGCGACACTGGAACGCAGTTTCACCCTGCGCACCGGCGACGGCTTCGTCGAAAATTTCGGGCCGTCGCTGCTAACCCGCGTCGCCGAGGCGGCGCCGGGCATCCGCTTGAGCTTCCTGCCGAAGTACAACCGCGACAGCAGCGCGCTGCGCGAGGGCACGGTCAACCTGGAAACCGGTGTCCTCGGCAGCGGCATCGCCCCCGAGATTCGCGTGCAGGCGCTGTTCCGCGACCGTTTCATCGGTGTAGTACGCGCCGAACACCCGCTCTGCGGCGCGGAGATCAGCCCTTCATCATTCGCCGCAGGCCGCCATATCGGCCTTTCGCGACGCGGCGTGCCGCACGGCCCGGTCGACGAAGCACTGACCCTCCTAGGCCTGCGACGCAATGTCGTCACTACGGTGGGCGGATTCTCGACTGCCGTAGCGCTGGCGCGGACCTCGGATTTGATCGCCAGCGTCCCCGAACGCCACACAGGAAACCTGCGCGACGGCATGTACTCGTTTGTCCTGCCCTTCCCCGCTCCCGAAATTACCGTATCACTGTTCTGGCACCCGAGGCTTCACGGGGACCCGGTACATCGCTGGCTTCGGGAAATGATCTTGGATGTCTGCGATCGCCCTCGGTAACCCTGGCAGAACATAGGCGAAACCCGTTCGCCGGCACGTCGGACGGCGGCTCACGAAGCGCTGCGACGTTCTGTTTGTGGCCTGCATCGGTAGTACGAGAGAACGCTCGCCATCGCCGTTCTCTATCCCGGGATCTGCAGCACGGCGATGCATTCTGCCCGCAGCCGTGCCGCTGCGGCTGAATCAATCCAGGGACGGACGAGTGCGATAGTGTTCTTCGGCCATTCCGGCGGCGACTTCCCACAGCGCGGGCGCCCCGCCTTCGATCGGCGGCCGGCAGCGCGCCGTGATCTGTTCGAGCGTCACCTCGCACTCCACCCAGGTACCGCCATCGGTCGCCGCGTTGTGCAGCATCGGCTGGAAACGGTCCAGGGCCTTGGCGAATCTGGCGTCGTCGCTTTCTGCCGCCTCGAACTCCCGCCACAGTGCGTGGAACTCGGCGGCCTGTGCCGCCGGCAGCAGGCCGAAGATGCGTTCGGCGGCAAGGCGTTCGCGCTCGGCCTGCCCGGCATGCGTCGCCGGTACGTGGAAAGGCACATCGCCGGCATCGATCTCGACGATGTCGTGGATCAGCAGCATCTTGACGACGCGCAGCACGTTGACGGACCCGGCGGCGTGTTCGGCGAGCACCAGCGCATACAGGGCGAGATGCCACGAATGCTCGGCGCTGTTTTCACGGCGCGAGCGGTCGATCAGCGGCGACAGGCGAACGATGCTCTTGAGCCGGTCGATTTCCTTGAGGAAGCCCAGTTGCCGTTGCAGATTGGAGGTTGTCACGTTACAGCAAGCTCTCTATCGATACGGAAGAGTCAGCCGGCAAACCCGGCCTACTTTCTCCACTTCGCCCATGGGTCGGCATTGTCGCGCCCCGGCGCGCCCGGATGATTCGACGCCCGCTGTTTCGGGGCGTTACGGTGGCCTGCATCCCGGTCGTGCTCAGCGGCTTTCCTGGCGCGTTTTTCCCGCAATCTCTCGGCATCCTCCAAGCTCAATTCGGCGGGCTGGCCCGGCTTTTGATCCTGCGGAACGATGCGATCCCGCGGTGGCAACTCGAACTGCTCGGCAGACGCTCGCGGCAGATTCTTGAATTGATAGAGATAGAACGCTTCGACTTTCTCCCGCGCCCAATCTGTCTTCTTGAGAAATTTCACGCTGGAATCAATGCTTGGATTGCTATTGAAGCAGTTGATATTCAAATAGGCGTACAGAATCTCGAAGCCGTAATGATCGACAATTTCTGTCAGCAGTTGCTTCAGGCTGACGCCATGCAGCGGGTTGTTTTTGTAATCGATATCGGTATTCATGGATCAGGATTGCAGAGGAAGGCGTTTTACGAGAAGTTTCTGCCGTCAGCGCTGCCGTGTAAAGTCGCCTGTCTGACGCGGAGAACGGCTCAAGCCGGTAGTGGTTGAAAAAAGGGACGAAAACGACGAACATGCCGCCCCCTCGTTATACTCGAATTTCCTCCCCGCCATGGCCTTCAAGAACAGCACGTTTCAATTCCAGATGGTCGATGTGTCAATGGTCGATCCCGACCCCAAACATGTCCGCCAAAACATCAACGAGGAGACACTCAGAGGCCTGACGAATGCGGTCCAGAAGCTGGGCATCATCCATCCCATCATCGTCCGCCCAGGCCCCAACAACCGCTTTCTGGTCATAGCCGGCGAGCGGCGGCGCCAAGCGGCGATTCAAGCGGGCGAAACCCAGATACCGGTCATCGTTCGCACGTGTACCGACGAGGAAGCGCTGGAGGTGCGGGTTTTCGAAAACATCGGCTTAGGCGTTCGCTCGGCACTCGAACCGCGTGACATGGCCACGGCCATCGAGGCGATTGCGCAGCGATTCGCGTCGCCGGAAGAGGCCGCCCAGTACTTTGGACGCGCTCCGACCTGGCTGGCGCAAGCAACGGCAGCCGCCAAGCTGTCGGAAAAAGTCACCGCCCTGCTCGACGCGGGGAAGATAGCCAGCACCGGTGCAGCGGTGCAACTCGAAAAGCTGGCCAGGAAGAACGAAGCCAGGGCGGAATCGCTGATCGAGCAGATCGAGCAATTGCCGGACGGCGAGAAGATGTCGAAGAAGGACCTGGATGAAGTCCTTTCCGAAGCCTCCGCAAAGCCCGAACCGACCGCGGCGACGGCATCCCTCGCTTCGCCGGCGGCGGAAGCCAGCCACCCCGACCCAGTGCTCCCCTCACCCCCGCAGGAGACTCCTCCCTGGGAAGCTCTTCCGGAAGAAGTCCCGCCATCGCCCGCCCCTCGCACCAAGGTCAATCCCGGCAAGGTGAAGCTGGTGGCGGAACTCCTCGGCTTGAGCGAGGACGATGAAGAAACGCTTCTGGCACGGCTGATCGATGAGTTCCTGTCCCTGAGGCATCCGTAAAGCGGGAGACGCCCGCATCCTTCACCCCGGCACAGAAGAAGCTGATTGTATTCTTCGAATTCTTCGCGCGCCCCGCCCGACGCCGGGCGGGTTCCGCTTGCCAGGAAGCGGACACAGTTGCTCCGGCACGACGTCACCGAACCGACAACCCTGACGCGTCTTCTAGGTGGGGGGAAGGGAGTACAGGCACGGAGCTCTTCTGAACCCCGTCCCTAGGCCATTTTGTTCCACTGTTTTGTACCACGTTGTCTCCGAAAGGCTTGCGCCGCAATGGAATCAACATGATAGAACAAAATGGCGGAGAGGGCGTCCGTATAACTGTGACAATATCGAACTTCATGAGACAACAGAAACCCGGTAATTTATGGCCATGAATCAGTGAATTAGCGCCATTCAGGCCAAAAATCGAGGTCTGTTAGTCTCACGTTGTATCTATCAATCTCGCTGCCGAATGGTTACACTGATGGTGACACAAGAACCGGAGTAACCATCATGTCACTGACCGTTAAGCAGGTTGAATCCCTCATTCGCAAGGCCGCCCCCGGTGCCACCGCCGATGCCGATGGGCTATACCTGAAGATCACCCCGGCCGGCAGTGCGTCTTGGCAATACCGCTATCAGATTGGGGGCGGAAAGCGCCGCATGATGGGCTTGGGGGCGTGCTCTGTGGTCACACTTGCGCAGGCCCGCGAGAAGGCCACCGAGGCCCGGAAACTGGTCAAACAGGGCATCGACCCGCTGTCTGTCAAGGAGGCCGAAGCGCCGGCCCGCGTAACCACATTCGCCGATGCCGCGACGGCTTACGTCGACGGGCGTGCCGACGGCTGGAGCAACCCCAAGCACGTTGAGCAGTGGCGCAGCACCCTGACGACCTACTGCGCCAAGTTCGCCACCCTGCCGGTAGGCGATGTGACCATCGACCACGCCGAAGCCGCCCTGCGTCCGGTCTGGCTGGAGAAGTCCGAGACAGCCACCCGCGTGTTGACCCGCATCGTCGCCGTGCTGGCCTTCGCCCACGATAAGGGATGGCGCAAGGACGACGACGCGGATAGCTGGGCACCCCGCCTGCGTCGCCGCCTGCCGATGCTGCCGAAGAAGGCTATCCGCGTCCGGCACCACCCGGCCCTGCCTTACACGCAGATTGCCGAGTTCATGAAGGCGCTACGCCTGAGTGATGCCACGGGCAGCCGGGCGCTGGAACTCGCCGTATTGTGCGCATCGCGGTCGGGGGAAGTCCGGGAGGCGCGCTGGCAGGAAATCGACTTCGAGGCCAGCACGTGGGCGATTCCCGGCGAGCGCATGAAGGCTCGTATCGAACACCGCATCCCGCTATCACGGCAGGCACTGGCGCTGCTGGCCCGGATGAAGCCGGCAGACGCGGAGCCGGCCGCCTACGTGTTCCCGGGCATGAGGCCCGGCAAGCCCCTATCCGACATGACCTTAACGGCCTTCATCCGTCGCCAGAATGAGAAGGCGACGGTGTGGGCAGATGATCGAGGCGACGCAATCACACAGCACGGTTTCCGGTCAACGTTTCGTGATTGGTGCTCAGAGATGACGCCCTACCCGCGAGACGTGGCCGAAATGGCACTGGCCCACACCATCGGCGACAAGGTGGAAGCCGCATATCGTCGGGGCGATCTGTTCGAGAAACGCCGGGCGATGATGCAGGACTGGGCGGACTACTGCGACGGGCTGGCGACCTGAGTTTATGGCTATATACACACGGCATGGTTGCGTAGAACATGCGACTTCATGCGACAACATGGGTTTGTCGCAGACCTTTGGAGACATCGCCATGCAGCCACCGAAACAGACCACGATTGTCGTTAATCCAGACCCAGAGACACGGGGGAAGGGAATCAAGCACGTCATAAAACCCGATCCAGCGCCTCAGGTTATTCACGTGAAGCACATCGTCCACCTCACCTCTGAGAGTCAGGTCACCTACATCGTTCACACTATAAATCCGGGGCCTGAATTTCAACCCCGAGAAGTAACGGTGCTTAGCGACCCCGACCCACGGGACACTCATTACTCCCAAATCATAGAACCCGACCCGGCACCGCGAAGCACGCAAATGGCGTATCCGGCTGATTCCTGCTCGGTGGCTAAGGTGTTCCATTTCGAATACAACGTCACCCCAGATACGAAACCTCGCACCCTTCATATCTCTCACCGGATCACTTCCAAGGCCGAACCGCCCGTATTGCCTGCCTGAACCGAGCACGCCGCCCCCTAGTCCGGCCAGACGAACGCGGGAAACCTTCACCCGCTGGGGGCGGCTCCAAATTGAAGGAGCGCAACGAAGGAGCGCACGAAGATGACCACGCATCAAGTAGGTCGAAGCCATGCCCGGCGACAGGTTGAGGAAATCGACGCGGACGGAATGACCGTCTGGCTCGAACGAATCAACGCTGACGACTACCTTACCGCCGGCACGCTGACCCGATACAAAGACCGGGCAATTGCCGTTCTGAAAGCCCACCGCGTCCCCGTGGATGACCTGCTGGCACAAGCGCCGGGCGGTTCAATGGTGCGCGATTACGTTCTGAACCTCCTGCCGATCAACCGCGTGAAAACCCCCACCGAGGGAAAACTGCGTAAGCAGTACCTGGAGCCGACCGACCCTTTGCAACTGGAACCGGCCGCCCGACTGCTGGAGATGGCCCTGCACCTTGAGGCATACGGGAAGTCTGCCGATCCGGGATTGGCCTACCGATTCGGGCGACTGGCCCTGCTGTTCGACGTATTGGGCGAAGTAAGCGTGGAGAAAAGCAACCGCCGAAAAGACAAACCCGGCAACGCTGACGACCACGACCCGATCAGAAATACCCGGATACGGGCCTTCCACGCCCGACTAGTCAAAGCGGGCCACTATGACGCGGTCAAACAGACCGCACGGGAATTCCATCCCCTTACGACGAGAACAGTCAGCCGGATTGTGAACCCCAAATAACGGCAGGTAGGACACAACCCGGTTGTGTCTTAGTTGCCCGCTCAAATGCCTTCCAACGCGACAACGCGGTGTTGTCGCAAAACCTTGGAGGCATCATGCAAACACAATCACTTCGCCCGAAACAGGCCGCACAACATCTTGGTGTAGCCCGCTGCACTCTCTGGCGCTGGGCTAAAGAGCGCCACGACTTCCCGAAACCCCGCCGCCTATCGACGCGCTGCATCGTTTTTGATGCCGCCGAACTGACCGCATGGCGCGATGCGCAGATGGGGGCAGCGCGATGAGCGACCACCGAAACGAGAGCGCCCCAGCCGGGCAGGGCGGGGGCGCGGAGGTGTTACTTCGAGACGCAGTACCCGCCGAAAATTGTACCACCGCTGCCGAGGCAGGCAACCACAATGTGACCGCCGCGCCCTTCGCGCCGATGATGGCCTATCACCAGTGGGTTTCTGTCAGCCTGACGCCTGACCCGGCCCGCCCCGGCAAAACGATCAAGCGCCCAATCAACCCGAGAACCGGGGCGCCTGCCTCTGTGGCCGACCCGGCAACATGGGGAACCTATGCCGAGGCCGCTGCACGCGGGGGCGCGGTCGGATTCGTCCTGACCAACAACGGCCCGTTTTGGTGTCTCGACATTGACGGATGCCTGCAAGACGACGGCCAGTGGTCGCCGCTCGCCCTGACGCTGGTGCAACGGCTGGCCGGCTGTGCGGTCGAAGTATCGGCCAGCGGTAAGGGTTTGCACATTTGGGGTTCTGGCCCGCTGCCTGAGCATGGATGCCGCAACGCATCGCTGGGAATTGAGCTTTACCACAAGGACCGCTTCATCTGCCTAGGCATGAACGCCCTTGGCAGCGCCGGACATACGCCGCCGGCGGACGTGTGGCAGTGGCTGGTGCCGACCTACTTCCCGCCGCGTGCTGGCTCTGGCACGGATAACGATGCCGAGTGGACGGACGGCCCGCGTCGTGACTGGAACGGCCCAAAGGACGACGACGAACTGCTGCGCCTGGCGATGCGGTCGCAAAGCACCAAGGCCGCGCTGTTCCCCAATACGACGGCGACTTTCGCTGACCTGTGGAACAAAAACGTGGCCGTTCTGGCAGCGGCTTATCCGGCAGACGCCAACGGTTCAGGGGAGTACAACGCCAGCAGCGCCGACGCTGGGCAGGCTCAGATGATGGCTTTCTGGACAGGGTGTGACATGGCCCGGATGGAACGCCTGATGCTGCGGGGTGCCCTGCACCGCCAGAAGTGGGACGACCGCCCGGAATACCTGCGCCAGACGATCCGAAACGCCGTCCTGCTTCAGCGGGATGTGCTGGGGAGCAAGGGCGGAAGGCCTGCCCAGACCACCACCCCTACCGACTGGCCCGCCCCCCTGCCGCTGACGGCGAAAATCGACCGGAAGCCCTACCCGCTGGACGCCTTGCCGGCCCGAATCTGCGAAGCTGTGACCGAGGTGCAGGCATTCGTGCGGGCACCGGTGGCGCTTGTTGCTGGTTCGGCGCTGGGCGCTGTGTCCCTTGCCGGGCAAGCGCACGTCAACGTACGACGCGACGACAAGCTGGACGGCCCCACCGGCCTGTTCCTGCTGACCATCGCTGACAGCGGCGAACGGAAATCGACCTGTGACGGCTTCTTTACCCGAGCAATCCGCGACTTCGAGGCCGAGCAGGCCGAACTCGCCAAGCCGGCCAAGCAAAAGTACACGGCAGACCTTGATGCATGGGAAGCCAAGCGGGCGGGCGTCCGGGAGAGCATCAAGCAAGCGGCGAAGGGCGGCAAGCCCGCCGTGGCGACAGAGCTTGACCTGTTCTTTTTGGAGCAGAACAAGCCGAAACCCCCGAGTGTTCCACGGCTGATCTACGCTGACGTGACGCCGGAAGCCTTGGGCTATGGGCTGGCGACTAATTGGCCGTCCGGCAGTGTGGTGTCTGCTGAGGCCGGCATCGTGTTCGGCGGTCATTCCATGAACCGCGACAGCGTTATGCGGAACCTTGCGACGCTTAACACGCTGTGGGACGGCAACAGCCTGACCATTGACCGCCGAACGTCCGACAGCTTCACCGTGCGCGGTGCGCGGCTAACGGTGGCCCTACAGGTGCAGGAGCAGACCTTGCGCGAGTTCTACGACCGGGCGGGCGCTCTGGCGCGTGGCAGCGGCTTTATGGCCCGCTTCCTGATTGCATGGCCGGAATCGACACAGGGGAGCCGGAGCTACACAGCGGCCCCGGCAGCATGGCCCGCGCTGTCTGCCTTCAATCGACGGATTGCCGACCTGCTGAACCAGCCGGCCCCAATCGACGAGGCGGGCGGCCTGAAGCCCACCGTGCTGACCTTAACACCTGAAGCCCGCCGTGCGTGGATCGAGTTCTATAACGGCATCGAATCAAGCCTTGCCGCTGGCGGCGAGCTTCACGACGTGCGCGACGTGGCAAGCAAGACCGCCGACAACGCGGCCCGGCTGGCTGGCCTGTTCCATGTGTTCGAGCACGGAACCGGGGGAGCTATCGGGCTGGAAACCTTCAAGGGCGCAAGCCGGCTTGCCGAGTGGCACCTGCATGAAGCCCGCCGATTCTTTGGGGAGCTTGCCCTACCGCCGGAACAGGCCGATGCGGCCCGGCTGGATGGCTGGCTGATCGAGCAGCGAACGCCGGAAGTCAACAAGCGGTATGCACAGCAACGCGGCCCGGTGCGTGACGGTGGAAGGATTGACGCTGCAATCCGGGAGCTTGCCGAACTCGACCGCGTTCAACTGGTGAGGGACGGCAAGCGCCATATGATCAAAATTAACCCCGCACTGGTGGGGGTGAAATCATGAGCCGGGCGAAGCGTAGCAACAGTAGCAAGTGTAGCCGTAGCAAAACCCGTCAAAGGAGGGCCATGTGTACGCGCGGAATTCTTTTGAAAGTCCAATTTCTAAACATAAATATGTTCACAGGGTATGCAGTACCCCCCTGTGAACATAGTACTGGCGACTTTGCTACGGCTACAGTTGCTACACCTGCTACGGTTGAGGCGATTTATAAATTTACCGGCGGGAGGCCATAAATTATGACCACCGCCCATAATTTACAGCCGGTTGCCGGAAATTACAGCCAGCCCGACACGGTTGCCGGGGGCGGCGACGTGCTCAAGCTGGCCGATGCTGCCGTCGCCCTCGACCTGCCGGAATCGACCGTCCGCTACTGGATCGACCGCCGGGGCTGCCCGGTGGCCCGCAAGGGCGGCCGGGGGCGAGGCCGCGCAACGCTGGTCGACGTCGCTGCCGTCCGCGCCTGGAGGGCGGGCCGCGATCAACCCGCAACAACGACGGCGGCGACCGAGCACGACCTGGCGCTGGCCTACGCCCGACGGCTGCCCGATCTGCTGGCCGATGCGATGTACAACGCCTGGCGCGAGACCGACGGCCCGGCCAAACGCCAGCTTGCCGCATCGGTCGCCGTCGCTTGGTATCAGGCGACCAGTCAAGAACTCGACCGCCTGCGCGACCGGCACCCGGACATCCCGCATGTGACCACCGTGCCTGACGCTATCAATAAATTGAAGTTGATAGTCTGATTCAATCAGTGTCGGTATGCTGGTCACACCTTAACCTGACGGAGTAATGACAAATGGATGCACTTGAACAAGCTATGGCCCTGCGTGCCGCTGGCGCCTTGCAAGCCCTGACCGGCGATCTGCCCACCAAGCGCAAGGCCGCCGCCGGCTTTCTCGAAGTCGCACATGCAATGCTTAACGAACCTGACGCACAACGTCAGCGATCTGCAGTTGAGTCGCTGGCCGGTAGCCGGAACGAACTGGTCGCCAAGGCCGCAACCGTCGCGCACAATTACGCCGAAGAACTGAACGGTGCCGACGGCCCGCTGCGCGCAATGGCTGACGCTTGGATTGCCAGCATCCCCGAGCAGAGCGCACTGGACGCAATCGCCCGTTACGGCGTAACGCTGCCGCCGGGCACCCGCCGGGTGACGCTGGCCGCCGGCGATGTTGCCGACCAGACCGCCGAAGGCTTCCCGATTGCGGTACGCCGGCCCGGTTTGAATCTCGGCGACGTTGTGCCGATCAAATCAACCGCGATGTTCGTTTTGACCAAAGAATTCGCGATGACGGGCGCCGACGCTGTTCTGGCGTTGATCGACCGCGAGATGGGCGCGTCAACCGTCCGCTCGGTGAATCGCGGTGTGGCTGCGCATTTCACCGACAGCAACGCGATCACCGTCCCGGCTTCCGGCGATCCGCTGATAGACCTTCGCGCCGGCATGCAAGCCGCTGGCCCGAGCATGGGATATGTGGCTATCGCTGCGGCAGGTGTTGTCGCCGATCTGGCTTGCCGCGCTGAGGCCGGCCCGAACTTCGGAATTCGAGGCGGCGAGTTCAAGCCGGGCGTCTGGGTTTGTGCGATCGACGACGACAGCCAGCCGCTGCTGATCATCCCGGCCAGCCGCTGCGCTGTGTACGACGCCGGCTTGGAGGTTCGCCCGGCCGGTCACGCTTCGGTGCAGATGAGCGATTCCCCGACCAGCCCCGCCGAAATGGTTTCCCTGTTTCAGACCGGCTCCGTGGGCTTGTTGGCTGAACGTTCGTGGCATATCGGCGGCGATGCGGTGGCCGTTATCGTGGAGGGTTCGTAATGGTCACGCTTGAAAAATACACCGACGATCCCGACGCGGCCGCCGAGATGATCCGCGCTCAGGTTTCTGAAGACCTAGGCCAGCGGGGCATCCCGCTCAACGCGCACGCCAAGCTGGTCGATATGCTGGTTCGATTCGAAATCGTCAATATGGAAATATCCCGCTTGCATCATCGCGTCCTTGACCTGGAGGCCGGCCATGCGACCGAATGACCGCACCGAGCGCGACGCTCTGAACGGTGCCGGCCTTCGGGTTCGCATGGTCGGGCAGCAGTTGAAGTCCGAAGGCGTGGACCCCAATGCGCCCGTCACCCGCGATGTTTTTCTGGCGAGCCTCGACCTGATCAAGGATGAACTCGCCAAGATCAACGAGCGTATCGGCACGCTGGAAAAGCGTATCGACGCGACGGCGGGCGCGATGCGGTACAGCGGCGAGTGGGTGCCGGGGTTCGCGTACGACCCCGGCAACGTGGTCGAGTTCGAGGCGGCAGTGTTTGTCTGTGTTCAGCCCCGCGAACTCGACCAGCCGCCCTCCCGCTTCACGGGCTGGGCAAAACTTCCGATGGAGGCCTGACGCCATGACCCTGACCGATGCCGAACGTATCGAACTACTCGAAGCCTGCCGCGCTGCCATACGGCAAGCGGTCGCGGCAGCAATGGCCGAATTGAAAGGAACAACGCCATGAACTTTTACAGAACCGAACTGCTTTACGCCGCGCTGGCTGAAGAACTTGCCGACCGCTTCGCTGCCACACTTGCCGCCGATTATGGCACCGAGGTTGCGATGCTCGCCGCACGCAACCCCGACAACCTGGACGCCTTCGCCGAAGTTGCACGAAAAGTTGTCGGCATGGTGCCTGAGTCCAGTATCGACCGGATGTTTGACGCCAACGTCGACGCAATCGACTTTATTCTCGAAGCGCAATACGCGATTGCCTGCCCCGAGCGTGCTGCCGCCCAGCTTGTCGCCCGCAGTTTGATCCGCCGGAAGGAGGCCCGCCAGTGATGCCCCGCCAGCATGATGTCGGGCACGCGCTGCACTTGGCGCAGCAGGCCCGCGTGTTCGTCCAGAAGCCGCAACGCCCCGGCCTGCCCTTCAGCGTCCATGAGCGCCGAGGCCAGCCGCCATGCTTCCAGACGCTGCACGTCGTTGAGCTTGTCCGCTTCCTTCGAGAGCGATTGATCGAGAAGTGACCCGACCGCCAGAACCCTTGTGCCACAAGGCACGGGGGGCGGTACGTACATTTCCTATGAATAAAATACTGGAAGCCGCTCGGCCTCCCACGTATTTATTATGTTCCCCCTGAGCCTTTTTGCTAACCAGACCCCGATATGCCGCTGACATTCAAGAAACGCAAGTTCGCAGAAGGCCTGATGGCCGGCTTACCCGCCCGCGAGGCCGCGCTGGCCGCCGGCTATCGAGATGGCAGGGGCCTGAAGGTGACGGCCAGCAGGCTGACGCGTGATAAGCATGTGCAGGCCCACGTCAACCGGCTGGATCGGTTCGCGCACCTGCCGCCCCGACCGACGACCGACGACCCGTTGGAATTCATGCAAGCCCTGATGAGCGACCCCCGCGAGCCTTCCCGCCTTCGGTTCGAGGCCGCCGCCGCCCTGCTGCCGTATCAACACCCGCGTCTGCCGCCGAAGCGCCCGGCCCGCTGAACCCCAGCGTGACCACCTGCTGAGGACGTTCTGGTCCTCGACCCTGACCACCCAGAAGCCCGGCCAGCGTGTCGGGCTTTTTGTTGTCTGGCTGCTGACGATCCACCCGGTAACACAAATGGTGACACGACAGAAACGAAAAAGCCGCAAACCCTTGCAGGATGCGGCTTTACGCTATTTGACTGGCGGAGAGGGCGGGATTCGAACCCGCGGTAGGCTATTAACCTACACACGCTTTCCAGGCGTGCGACTTAAACCGCTCATCCACCTCTCCGGAAGCCGCGCATTGTAGCAGAAGCGCGGCGCTGGTCAAACCGATTTGCCGAAAATTCCGGGATTACCCTACCCAGCGCCGGGCGTTGCGGAACATCCGCATCCACGGGCTGTCCTCTCCCCAGTTTTCCGGATGCCAGGACATCTGCACGGTACGGAAAACGCGCTCCGGGTGCGGCATCATGATCGTGAACCGGCCGTCGGCGGTGGTCACCGCAGTCAGGCCGCCCGGCGAACCGTTCGGGTTGTACGGGTAGACCTCGGTCGGTTCGCCCTTGTTGTCGACGTAGCGCACGGCGGACAGGCACTTGCCCTGGTCGTCCGCCTTGTCGAAAACGGCGCGGCCTTCGCCGTGCGAAACGACGATAGGGATCTGCGAGCCTTCCATGCCGGCGAAGAAGATCGACGGCGAATCGAGCACCTCGGTCATCACGAAGCGTGCCTCGAACTGCTCGACCTGGTTGCGGCGGAAGGCAGGCCAGTGTTCGGCACCGGGGATGATGGACTTGAGCGCGCTCATCATCTGGCAGCCGTTGCAGACGCCCAGTGCGAAGGTGTCCTTGCGGTTGAAGAAGGCGGCGAATTCGTCGCGGCAACCGTCGTGCATCAGGATGGTCTTGGCCCAGCCCTGGCCGGCGCCGAGCACGTCGCCGTAGGAAAAGCCGCCGCAGGCAACGAGGCCCTTGAAGTCCTTGAGGCTGACGCGACCGGCGAGGATGTCGCTCATATGCACGTCGACCGACTGGAAGCCGGCACGGTCGAAGGCGGCAGCCATTTCGTAATGGCTGTTGACGCCCTGCTCGCGCAGGATGGCGACGCGCGGGCGGCCGCTGATGTCCAGATAGACCTTGGTGAAATCTTCCTGCGGATCGAAGGTGACCTTCGGCGTCAGGCCGGGGTCAGCGACGTCGAGGATGCGATCAAATTCCTGCTGCGCGCAGTCCGGGTTGTCGCGCATCGCCTGCATGCGGAAACTGGTTTCCGACCAGGCACGCTGCAGGTCAACACGCTTCTCGCGCAGCACGCGCTTGGCGTTGCGGGTGACGCGGATTTCGTCCCACTCGTTCATCGTGCCGACGAAGTGGTAAGGCACGCCACAGGCACGCAGGATCGGCGTGACCGCAGCACGATCGGCACGGCGGATCTGGATCAGCGCGCCGAGTTCCTCGTTGAACAGGGCGCGGACGATGTTCTCGAAATCGCGGCCGGCCATCAGGTCCGGGCGCTTCTCGGCGCCATCGACGTCGAGCGCGGCGCCGTCGAAACACAGGCCGTCGAGGTCGAGCGACACGCCGCGGCGGCTGGCGAAGGCCATTTCGCAGGCAGCGACGAACAGGCCGCCGTCGGAACGGTCGTGGTAGGCAAGCAGCAGGCCGTCGCGGTTGAGCTTCTGCACGGCGTCGAACAGGCCCTTGAGCTTGGCCGGTTCATCGACATCCGGCGCATCGTCGCCAGTGGCGTTGTAGACCTGCGCCAGCGCCGAGCCGCCGAGACGGTTCTTGCCAAGGTCGAGCAGCAGCAGTTCGGTTTCGCCCTGTTCGCTGGCGAGCAGCGGGGTTTTCGTCTTGCGCACGTCGTCGACCGCAGCGAACGAGGTAACGATCAAGGAGAGCGGGGAAACCACCTGCTTCTTGTCGCCGCCCTCTTCCCAGGCAGTGCGCATCGACAGCGAATCCTTGCCGACCGGGATCGACACGCCGATCTGCTTGCACAGCTCGGCAATGCCTTCGACCGTGGCGTACAGGCGGGCGTCCTCGCCCGGCACGCCGCACGGCGCCATCCAGTTGGCGGACAGCTTGACCTTGTCCAGGCTGCCGACGTCTGCCGCGGCCAGGTTGGTCAGCGCCTCGCCGATGGCCATGCGGCCGGAAGCCGGCGCGTCGAGCACGGCAAGCGGCGTGCGCTCGCCCATGGCGAAGGCTTCGCCGAGATAGCCTTGATAACCCATCGTCGTCACGGCGACATCGGCCACCGGCACCTGCCACGGGCCGACCATCTGGTCGCGCGCGGTCATGCCGCCGACCGAGCGGTCGCCAATGGAGATCAGGAAAGTCTTGTCGGCGATGGTCGGCAGACGCATCAGGCGATAGGCGGCGTCCTTCAGTTCGACCGAAACGGCGTCGAAGGGCACGAACGTGGACGGCTGGGTCGTCACGTCACGCGTCATGCGCGGCGGCTTGCCGAGCAGCGCTTCCATTTCCATGTCGACCGGATTGACGCCGAAGTGGGCGTCGGTGACGGTCAGGTGGCCGTCGCCGGTGGCTTCGCCGACCACGGCAAACGGGCAGCGCTCGCGCTCGCACATGGCCTGGAATTCGCCGATGCGGTTCGGCGGAATGGCCAGCACGTAACGTTCCTGCGATTCGTTGGACCAGATTTCGGCCGGCGACATGCCCGGCTCCAGGGTCGGCACCTTGCGCAGGTCGAACTTGGCGCCGACGCCGCCCGAATGGGCGAGTTCCGGCAGGGCGTTGGACACGCCGCCGGCACCGACGTCATGCACGGAGAGAATCGGGTTGCCGTCGCCCGGGGTTTGCCCGTCGCCTTTCGGGCTTCCCAGTTGCCAGCAGCGGTCGATGACTTCCTGGGCGCGGCGCTGGATTTCCGGGTTGCCGCGCTGGACGGAGGCGAAGTCGAGGTCTTCGGCATTGACGCCGGCGGTCATCGACGAGGCGGCACCGCCACCGAGGCCGATCAGCATGCCGGGGCCGCCCAGTTGCACGAACAGCGTGCCGACCGGGAAGGTTTCCTCCTTGAACGACTGCTCTGCCTGGATGGAACCGAGGCCGCCGGCGATCATGATCGGCTTGTGGTAGCCGCGCACGGTGCCAGCGACGTCCTGCTCGTAGGTGCGGAAGTAGCCGGTCAGGTTCGGACGGCCGAATTCGTTATTGAAGGCGGCGGCGCCGATCGGGCCTTCGAGCATGATGTCGAGGGCGGAGGCGATGCGCGACGGGCGGCCGTAGGCCTTTTCCCAGGGCTGCGGCGCATCCGGCAGGTTCAGGTTGGAGACCGAGAAACCACAGAGGCCGGCCTTCGGCTTGGAACCCTTGCCGGTGGCGCCTTCGTCGCGGATTTCGCCGCCGGAGCCGGTGGAGGCACCGGGGAACGGGGAAATCGCGGTCGGGTGGTTGTGCGTCTCGACCTTGGTCAGGATGTGCGTCAGCTCTTCCTTGTACGAATAGCCGCGGTCGGCATCCGGGTAGAAACGCTGGATGGTCGCGCCTTCGATGATCGAGGCGTTGTCGGCGTAGGCCATGACCGTGCCTTGCGGGTTGGCCTGGTGCGTTTCGCGGATCATGCCGAACAGCGTCTTGTCCTTCTTCTGCCCGTCGATCACCCACGAGGCGTTGAAGATCTTGTGGCGGCAGTGTTCGGAGTTGGCTTGCGCGAACATCATCAGTTCGACGTCGGTCGGGTTGCGGCCGGCCTTGCTGAAGATGTCGAGCAGATAGTCGACTTCGTCGTCGGAGAGCGCCAGGCCCAGCGTGCCGTTGGCTTCGACCAGCGCGGCCTTGCCGCCGGCCAGCACGTTGACGGTCGCCAGCGGCTTCGGCTCGAAATGGCGGAACAGTTCGCCGGCGGCGTCGAAGCCGGGCAGCACCGATTCCGTCATGCGGTCGTGCAGCAGGCCGGAAACGATCTTCTTCTCGTCGGCAGTCAGGGCGCGGTTCTTCTTCAAAACCACGTGGAAGGCGACGACGCGCTCGATGCGCTCGATCGCCGGTTCCAGATCGCAGTTGAAGGCGATGTCGGTAGCTTTCGAAGACCACGGCGAAATGGTGCCGATGCGCGGCGCCACCAGGAACAGCTCGCCTTTCTCTTCGCCGGCGGGGACTTCTTCCAGCAGCTTCGCCAGCTTGGCGCGCTCGTCGGCGGACAGCGCGCGCTTTTGTGCAATCACATGCCAGTAGTCGGCGGAAACCGCCTCGATGTCACTCACCGCCGTATTCAGGCGGGCGAGCAGGCGTTGCAGACGGAAGGCGGAAAAGGCGGCGTCGCCCTTGAGGCAAAGAATGTCGGCCATGAGGAGAATTCGGCGGTGGCGGAAAGGCGGGCATTATACCCGACGCCGTCGCCGCCCCGCGCCGCCGCTTGCCATCGGCCGCCCGCCGGACTCACCAGTTGCTGCCGGCGCCGCCACCCCCGGAACTGCCGCCGCCCCAACTGCTGCCGCCGGACGACGAGGACGACGACAAAGCGCTGCCCGCCGCCGCCGCACTCTCCCGCACCAGCTTGGGGATGCGATAGGAAGTCGTCTTGCGCTTGCCGCAGAACTTGCAGACATGGACCGTCTCGCCCCGCCCCTGGCTTTCGTAGCTCGCCTTCTCCAGCACGGTGTCGGATTCGAGCGTGTAGGCCAGGCATTTGCACGACGGACATTTCTCGTACTTCGACTCGGTCCCCGGATAGGCCCAGGTCGCCGTCGCCCCGCAGGCCGGGCACAGCCAGACGTCGTGGTCGGCCGACTGCAGCGTCTCCTCCATCTGCTGGGCGCGCGAGAGAAATTCGTCCTCCGCCGCCTCGTCGAGCTTCTGCATCGCCGCCCGGCATTTCGGACAGGCACGCGGATGATTGCGGTAATGCGTCCGGCGCTGCCGCTGAAAGAGATAGTGGAACAGGAAAGGCAGCGGAAAGAGGACGGCCATCCAGCCCCAGAAGGCTTGCTCGCGGGAAACCAGGCTGCCGGCGGCGAAAAACTCGCCACGGGCCGCCAGCTGGCGCAGCGCCACCTGCTGCCGCCAGGCCTGGAACGCCGCCAGCAACGCGAAATACCCGTACAGCGCGGCGCCGCAGACGAGCAGCGGCGAGGCCAGCGGCAACAGGTTGCAGACGACGATGATCAGCGCCGGGCCGAGCGCGAAGCCGCCCAGCCAGGCTTGCCGCGACCAGCGCAGGGCGGCGGGCGGGCTGTCCTGCGCTGCGCCGTCGCCGGAAAAGTAGCCGTTGGCCGACTTGAAACCGAAAGCCAGCACCAGGGCGACGCCGCCCAATGCCGAGGCGGCGACGCGGAACACCTCCCAGGGCGTCGCTTCGGCCGGTTGCGGGAGCGCCGCCAGGGCCTGGACCTGCGCCGGATCGGCCAGGATGCGCTCGACCTCGACGATACCGGCGAGCAGACCGCCGCCGAAATCGCCGCGCTGGAAGGCGGGCACCATGAATTCGCGCTGGATGCGCTTGCAGACCACGTCCGGCAACACGCCTTCGAGTCCGTAACCGGTATGCAGGCGGATCGCCCGCAGGTCGCGCACGAGCAGCACGAGCAGCCCGTCTTCACGCCCGGCGTGGCCGATGCCCCAGGTCTCGAACAATTGCTGGGCAAAATCGAAAACCTCGGCGCTGCCGATCGAATCGAGCGCCACCACCGCCACCTGCGCCCCGCTGCGTTGTTCCACTTGCCGCAACAGGGCATCGATTCGCGCCAGGTTTTCGGCGCCAATGATCTGGTCGGGATCGGCAACGTGGCTGCCGTTGACCAGCCGCGGATTGGGCACGGTCTGCGGCGTGTAGGACGCGGCCCAGCCGGGCAGCGCGATCAACCAGAACAGGAAGAGCAGAACGCGCATCGCAAGACACCGGGAAAACCGCTGACGCGGACATGGCGGCGCGCCCGCCCCGGTAGCTGGAAAGCGCCCGCGCGAACGGAACGGCAGGGCGAAGAAGACAGCGGCCAAGCTCACGCCAGCGCCAGAAGGGTGAAAAAACGCGCCGGCGGGCATCGCCGGCAAACGTTCAATCCTTGTATTTTTCGGTCTTCCGGCACAGCACGGAAACCGTGCCGTCGTTGTTGCGCTGGCTGTCCCGGTATTCGAGACCGACCGCTTCCAGCTTCTCGGCGAAGAACAGGCTCATCGCCTTCGCCCGCAAGGTGACCATCGCGTAATGTTCCGATTCGTCCTGCACCTGATATTCCATTGCCATCCCCAAGATAGGTATATGTCGAATGGCATATTCTAACCGCAGACATCGGGATACTGACTACTTGCGGATCGGCGCGTTGCGCCCGGACATGCTGTCGCTCATCCGGTAAGCGGCGTCGATGAACAGACCTTCCGGGTTCTTGCGGCAATGCTGCTCGATGTTGCGCTCGACGGTGCCGGCCGAGACGTCGGTAACCTGCTGCTTCTGGTTGGCGTAGTTGTGGCCGCTGAGGAAACCGCGTGCCCAGGCGACCTGCGCGGCGCGCCGGTCGGGATCGTCGGCCGCCTGCTTCCAGGCACGGCAGGAATTGTCGTCGAAAGCAAGAATCTTCAGATCGGCCGCCAGCGCCGGCACTGCCCCCATGGCGGCGAGCACCAGCAGCCCGGCCGCAAGCTTGTTACCCATCGCATTCTCCAGGATCGGGATAGTCACCAGGCAGAGCATAGACCAGCTTGCCGATGCCGGGAAATCCGCCTGCGAACACGACGGCCGGCGGCGCTGGAGAAATCGACAATTGCAGTAAACAAATATCACATATCGTAATTGTGGAAAATTTAATCAAGAAAGTAAAAATAAGTAAAATCCCCAATAGACAAAAACAAGCACTTGAACTTAGCAACGGAGAACACATGAGTATCGCCATTCGCATCGTATTGCTGATCGCCCTGTCCATTACCGGCCTGATCGGCCTCGGTGGATTCAGCCTGTACCAGATGTCTAGCATCAACGGCGGCATCCGGCACACCAACGAGGTTCTGCTGCCCAGCATCCTCAAACTCGAAGAAGCGCAGGTGGCCTTCCTGCGCGCGCGTCCCTACCTGCTCAATGTCCTGCTCGAAGTCGACCCGGCCCGCCGGGAAAACTCGGTGCAGAAATTCAACGCGCTGATTGGCGAGATGAATACCGCCTTCGCCGATTACGAAAAGCTGGCCTCGACCGACCGCGACCGCGAACTGCTGGCGCGTGACGTGAAGACTGCCGAGGCCTATGCAATCTTCGCCCGCAACTACATGAACGCCGCACTGCAGGGCAAGCGCGAGGAAGCGGCGGAGATTTCCCGCAACGCGGCGGAAACCGTCAACGGCCTGTCGAACGCGCTCACCGAGCACGCCAGGTACAGCCAGGAACTGGCCAGCGCCAACGCCAAGGAGGCCTACGACATCCACGCCGCGGCGCTGCGCAACCTGATCGTCGCCATCGTCGGCATCAGCCTGCTGGTTGCCGGCATCGGCTACCTGATCTATCGCCACGTTGCCGGCGGCCTCGGCCGCTTGGTGGCGGTCTTCGACCAGATCGAGAAGGAACGCGATTTCACCCGCCAGCTCGACGTCGATGGCAAGGACGAACTGGCCCGGGTCGGCCATGCGTTCAACGCTTTGCTCGGCAAGCTGCGCGACAGCTTCCGCCAGATTTCGAGCCAGGCCGACAGCGTCAACGGTGCCGCCCAGCGGGTATCGGCCGCCGCTCGCCAGATGTCCTCGGCCTCCCAGTACCAGAGCGAGGCCGCTTCCGGCATGGCCGCCGCGGTCGAGGAAATGACGGTCAGCGTCAACCACGTTGCCGACCGCGCCGAAGACACCCGCCAGCTCGCCAGCAACGCCGGCAAGTTTGCCCGCGAAGGCGAAGGCATCATCGACCAGACGGTGGCCTCGATCAACGGCATCGCCAGCACGGTGCAAGGTGCCTCCGTGCAGCTTACCGATCTTGAGCGGCAGAGCAGCAAGATCAGCAACATCGTCTCGGTGATCAAGGAAATTGCCGACCAGACCAACCTGCTCGCGCTCAACGCGGCGATCGAGGCGGCGCGTGCCGGCGAACAGGGACGCGGCTTTGCCGTGGTTGCCGACGAAGTGCGCAAGCTGGCCGAACGTACCGGCCAATCCACCCAGGAAATCGCCGCGACGATCGAACAGATGGTCTCCGGCGCCCAGGCCGCGGTGGCCAGCATCCACAGCGTCGAGGGCGCCGTGGCGACCGGCGTCAGCTACGCCCAGCAGGCGAACGGTGCCATGCAGAAGATCGGCGACGGTTCGCAAGAAACGATCGGCATGATCAGCGACATCACCAGCGCGATCCGCGAACAGGGTCAGGCGAGCACCGACATCGCCCAGCAGGTCGAAAAGATTGCCCAGATGACCGAGGAAAACAGCGCCGCCGCGCACTCGACGGCGAGCACTTCCGACGAGATGCTGCAACTGGCCGACCAGATGCGCCAGATCGTCGCCCAGTACAAGGTCTGAACGATTCTCCCGCGCCAGACCGGGCCGGCCCTGCGCCGGCCTTTTTTCATGGGCAAGCGCCGGCAGGCCGAGCACCGGGCGCTGACCGGATCGGGGTCCGAAGACGAACATGAGGTCGACACCGCCGCCACGGCAAAAATGCTTGAGATTGGCGTCACCCTGCCAATCTTCGCCGCCGACCACCTGACCGCCAGCCCGATCGCGGCGAGTGTTTTTATCCATCGCACTCGCCAGGGGCTCAGGAAAGCAACACCCCGCGCGCGAGCGCTGCAATCGGGCAAAGAAGCAACGCCGGCGGCGCCCACCTGCGCCATAATGAAACGAACGATTCGCTCCCAAGCGCAGCGATTCAAGCCGGGCAATCCCGTAGAGAGGAGATGCGAAGGCCATGGCAAATTATGAAATGCGCAAGTTCGTCGTCCCCGAATTCATCTTCGGCGCCGGCGCCCGCCATCGGGTCGGCGACTATGCCCGGCACTTCAGTGCGCGTCGGGTACTGATCGTCAGCGACCCCGGCGTGATCGCCGCCGGCTGGCTGAAGGAGGTACAGGACGACCTGGAAAAGGCCGGCATTCCCTGGGTGGTCTTCCAGGCGCTGACGCCCAACCCCAAGGATCATGAAGTCATGGCCGGCGCCCTCGTCTATGGCCGGGAACATTGCGACGTCATCGTCGCCGTCGGCGGTGGCAGCGTCATCGATTGCGCCAAGGGAATCGGCATCGTCCATTCGAACCTGTGCAACGTCACCGCCTTCGAAGGCGTCAACCGGGTGAACATCCCCGGCCCGCCGCTGATCTGCATTCCGACCACGGCCGGTGCCGCTGCCGACGTCTCGCAGTTCTGCATCATCGTCAACACGCCGGGCCGCTACAAGATGGCCATCATCAGCAAGAGCATGGTGCCCGACGTTTCGCTGGTCGATCCCGAGACCACGCTGACCATGGACCCCTACCTGACCGCCTGCACCGGTCTGGACGCCCTGACCCATGCCATCGAGGCCTATGTATCGACGGCCAGTTCGCCGATTGTCGACCTGCACGCGCTGGCCGCCATCAAGCTCCTCTGGCACAACATCGAAACCGCCGTCAGCCAGCCAACGCTGATGCTGGCGCGGGAAAACATGGTGCTGGGCAGCCTGCAGGCCGGCATCGCCTTTTCCAATGCCAGCCTCGGCGCCGTACATGCCCTCGCCCATCCGCTCGGTGGTTATCTCGATCTGCCGCACGGCGAATGCAACGCGCTGCTGCTGGAACACGTGATCCGTTTCAATGCGGCAGCGGCGCCGGAACGCTACCGGCAGATCGCCGACGCGATGGACATCGACTCCCGTGGCCTGAGCCCGCGCGAGGTGGTCGGCCGCATCACCGACGCCATCCTCGCCAGGCGTACCCGGCTGGGCGTTCTCGGCAGTCTCGGGGGGCGCGGCGTGCGCGCTGCCGACATTCCCGAACTGGCCAGCCATGCCGTCAGGGACGCCTGCCTGGTGACCAACCCGCGGCGGGCGACGGTCGACGACATCAAGGCGATTTATGGCGAAGCTCTCTGACATGAACGATGACGAAGCCAGGCTCAAGGACATGATCGTCGGCTTGAGCGGGCGTTCGTTCCGCAAGAGCTACTATCCGCAACTGCGGCAGAATCTCGAGCATCTGGAGCGCTTCCGGACGCTGCTCGACCACACCTCGGATTTCGTCATCCTGATTGCCCTGCCCGAGGACAGCGTCACCGATGCCAATGCCGCGCTCGGCCTGTTGCTCGGCCGGCCGGTCGACACCCTGGTCGGCCAGCCCTTCCTGTCGCTGGGCCTGACCGATGCCGAAAACGTCCTGGCCGTGCTGCACCGCGAAATGGAACGCGCTGGCGGCGGCGAATCGCCGGCCTATTCCCAAATCGTCGCCTTCACCTCGACCCAGGGCGCCGTCTGGCTGGAAATCTCGTATCGGCTGGCGCTGGTCGGCGAACGCAACTACGGCGTCCTGGTCGGCCGCGACATCACCGAACGCCGACGCAACGAGCAGATGCTGACCGAAGTGCTGGCAGAAAAGGCCGCGCTGCTCGATAACGCGATGGTCGGCATCGTGCTCCTGCAGAACCGCCGGATCGTCAGTTGCAACCGGCGCTTCGAAGATATATTCGGCTATCCGCCGGGGAGCATGCTCGGCCTGTGCACCCGCCAACTCTACCCCGCGGAAGCCGCCTTCCTGGCGCTGGGCGAAGAGGCCTACCGGCAACTGGCGTGCGGAGAGAATTTCAGCCACACGCTGAACCTGGTCAAGGCCGACGGCAGCAGTTTCTGGGCCGAAATCACCGGCCATTCGCTGAATCCGGCCGCGCCGCAGGAAAGCAGCATCTGGATCGTCAACGACATCACCGAGAAGAAACGGGCGCACGAACTGAGCGTTGCCAAGGAAGCCGCCGAAGCCGCCAACCAGGCGAAAAGCGCCTTCCTGGCCAGCATGAGCCATGAAATCCGCACGCCGCTCAACGCCATCACCGGCATGGTGCATCTGGTGATGCGCTCGGGCGTCACGCCGGAGCAGAAGGAACGCCTGGAAAAAATCGATGCCGCCAGCAAACACCTGCTGGAAATCATCAACGCCATCCTCGATCTGTCGAAGATCGAAGCCGGCAAGTTCACGCTGGAAACGGCACCGATCAAGCTCAACGAAATCTTCAGCAGCGTCGCCACCATGATGGCCGATCGCGCCCATCTCAAGGGGCTGAGCCTGATCACCGAGATCCATCCCGTGCCCGACAACCTGCTTGGCGATCCGACCCGTTTGCGCCAGGCCCTGCTCAACTACGCCAACAACGCGGTCAAATTCACCGACCACGGCAGTGTCACCCTGCGCGCCATCCTCCTCGAAAATACCGACGACCACGTCCTGGTGCGCTTCGAAGTCAGCGACACCGGCCACGGCATCCCGCCGTCCGCCCTGCCCCGCCTGTTTTCCAGCTTCGAACAGGTGGACAACAGCATCACCCGCAAATATGGCGGCACCGGGCTCGGCCTCTCGATCACCAAAAGCATCGCCGCACTGATGGGCGGCGAGGTCGGCGTCAGCAGCGAACCGGAGAAGGGCAGCACTTTCTGGTTCACCGCCTGCCTGCACAAGGACAAGCGCCAGACGCCAGCCACCGAACAGCACGCCGGCATCGACAGCGAAGCCCTCCTGCGCGCAACTTACGCCGGCTGCCGCATCCTTCTCGTCGAGGACGATCCGATCAACCGGGAAGTCGCCCAGATCATGCTGGACGATGTCGGCCTGCAGATCGACCCTGCCGAGGATGGCGCCGAAGCCCTGCTGCTGGCGGCAAAGAACGACTACGCGCTGATCCTGATGGACATGCAGATGCCCAACGTGGACGGCCTGACGGCAACGCGCCAACTCCGCCAGGATCCGCGTCTGCAGGGCGTGCCGATCATCGCCATGACCGCCAATGTCTTTGCCGAGGACCGGCAGCACTGCCTCGACGCCGGCATGGACGATTTCCTGGCCAAGCCGGTCGATCCCGACGAGCTCTATTACAAACTGCTCACCTGGCTGCCGCGTGGCACCAGGCGCGGCTAGCGCCCGCGGCATTGGCGTCCGCCCGGCGGGCGGCAGGGCTTAAAATGCCTTCCTTTTTCTCCCGCCAGCCCGCATGCGCCTCCTCCACACCTCCGACTGGCACCTCGGCCAGCATTTCATGGGCAAGAGCCGGCAGGCCGAGCACCTGGCGCTGATCGGCTGGCTGCTCGAACAGGTGGCGGAACACGGCGTCGACGCGGTGCTGATCGCCGGCGACATCTTCGACACCGGCACGCCGCCGAGCTACGCCCGCGAGCTGTACAGCCAGTTGGTCGTGCGTTTGCACGAGGCGGGCGTCGCGCTGCTGCTGCTCGGCGGCAACCACGATTCGCCGGCAATGCTGGGCGAGAGCCGCGAGCTGCTGGCGCGCCTGGGGACGACGGTGATCGCCGCCACCCACGACGACGTGCGCAGCCAGGTGATCGTCCTGGCGCAGCGCGACGGCGCGCCCGGCTGCATCGTCAGCGCCGTCCCCTTCGTCCGCCCGCGCGACGTGCTGCACAGCCAGGCCGGGCAGAGCGCCGAGGACAAGCAGTTGTCGCTGCAGCAGGCGATCCAGCAGCACTACGGCGCGGTCGACGCCGCCGCCCGGGCAACAATGGCCGAACTCGGCGTCACCCTGCCCATCGTCGCCACCGGCCACCTGACCACGGTCGGCGCCAGCGCCAGCGAATCGGTGCGCGAGATCTACGTCGGCGCGCTCGAAGCCTTCCCCACCGCCGCCTTCCCGCCCGCCGACTACATCGCGCTCGGCCACATCCACCGACCGCAGAAAGTCGGCGGGCTGGAGCACATCCGCTACTGCGGCTCGCCGCTGGCGCTCGGCTTCGACGAGGCGAAGCAGCAGAAGGAAATGCTGCTCGTCGACCTCAACGCCGACGGCCTGCAGGCGGTGACCCCGCTGCCGGTGCCGCGCTTCCAGGGGCTGGTTTCGATTGCCGGCAAGCTCGCCGACCTGCCGGCGCAGATCGGCGCCGCCGCTGCGCAAGGCACGCCGGAACGGCCGACCTGGCTGGAAGTCACCGTCGCCGAGGACGACTACCTCGCCGACCTGCCGGCGCGCATCGAGCAGATGACCGAAGGCTGGCCGGTCGAAGTCCTGCGCATCCGCCGCCAGCGCGGCAACGCCGCCGCCCGGCTGGCCGCCGAAGCAAGCGAGACGCTGGACGAACTCGACCCGCACGAAGTCTTCGCCCGCCGCCTGCAGCAGGAGGAACTCGACGCCGAACTGCGGCAGGCGCTGAGCGAGCGCTACCGCAGTATCGTCGCCACCCTGAGCGACAGCGAATGAAAGCTCATCGCATCGGTCGATGCAGACTTTCGGCAAACGCACCAATCAGGCAATGTGCGGCCGGCGCAACGCTATCGCCAGCATAAGCCGCCACCAAGCGGGAGCGCGGAAGAGCCGGCAAGGCGATACCGGCACAGGAATCAACGGCCAGCAGCCCGTCGCCCAGCAGGCTTTCGGGCAGGACACCCAGCCCCAGGCCGTGGCGTAACGCATGTCGCAACCCGGTCGTGCTGCTGCCGGCATAATGCACCTGCCAGGCGATGCCGGCGCGCGCCAGCGCAGCCGTCGCCGCCATGCGAAACACGCAGTTTTCACCGAATAGCGCCAAAGGCAAAACCCCGGCATCGGCGTGCAAGGTATCGCGGTAGGCTTCGCCGGCCACCCAGCACAATGGCTCGTCGCGCAGCACCGCAAACTCACCGCCTGCGACATTGCTGCAATCCTTGAAGATCGCCACGTCAAGCCTGCCTTCAGCCAGCGCGGCACGGAGCACTATCGACGCTTCCGCCTGCACGGATAAACGCAAGCCTGGATAACGCGCCCGGAACAGCGGCATTGCGGCAGGAAAAACCTGCTCCATCAATTCTTCGGGCAAACCGATACGCAGGCTGCCGGTCGCGGCATTGCGGGCCAGGATCGCACAGGCTTCGTCATTGAGCCGCAGCATCTGCCGCGCATAAGCCAACAAGGCGTTGCCTTCGGCGGTCGGACCGTCCACGCGCCCTTGCACTCGCTGCAACAAGGTCTGCCCCAGCGTCTGTTCGAGCCGCTTGATCTGCAGGCTGACGGCGGATTGTGTCCGGCCAAGCTGTTCCGCCGCGATGGAAAAACCGCCCTGTTCAACAATCGCGACAAAAGCGCGCAAGGCATCAAGGTCGAGATGGCGAAGCGACATCGCACAATCCTATTTTGAATTCGCATTAATAAGCAATATTAATCAATTTTCAAAATAATGATAGCCAACGTACAGTCACTGCACCCCATCCCAAGGAGAACGCAATGCCCTACCTGCACCTCACCCTCGGCCGGACGATCACCGCCGAAACCCAACATCAACTCGCCAGCCGCAGCACCGCATTGCTGCAGCAACTGCTGCACAAACGCGCCGAAGTCACCGCCGTCCGCATCGAGTGTACGGCGGACGCCTGGTTCATCAACGGCGACAAACCCGCTGCGGCGTTGCTGCCCTGTCATGGCGAAGTCTGCATCACTGCCGGCAGCAACAGCGCCGAAGAAAAGGCCGCCTTCCTTGCCGCCCTGCATGCGCTACTGGGCGAAATCTGCGGTCTTTTGCCCGAAGCCAGCTATCTGGTCATCCGCGAAATCGCCGCCGGCAACTGGGGCTACGACGGGAAAACCCAGGCCTGCCGGCTGGCGGCACGCCAATCCACTTGATCGGTCCGCCATGCCTTTCCAGCCAATCGCTCTGGCCTTTGTTGCCCTGTATGGCGCCGGCTTCGTCGGTGCCAGACTCGGGCTGGCGCACGCCCCACCCTTCGCCTTTCTCGCACTCCGCTTTGCCATCGCGGCAAGCCTGCTGGCAATCCTGGCCCAGATGTTTGCTGCGCCTTGGCCGCGCCAGATTCGGGAATACCGGGATATCGCCAGCGCCGGTTTCCTGACCGTGGGTGTATTTTCGGCCGGCGTCTTCTACAGCATCGCACTGGGGCTGGCGCCGGCAGCTTCGGCGCTGATCATTGCCCTGCAACCCATCCTGATTGCCATCGCCGCGCCCGCCTTGCTCGGCGAACGCATCGGCCAACACCGCTGGACCGGCCTTTTGTTGGGGCTGGGCGGCGTCTTCCTGGTGCTCCGTGAAGGCATCGGCGAGCCAGCCACAGCAATGCTGCCGGTGATCCTGTCGGTCGTGGGGCTACTCGGGTTAAGCGCAGGCAACCTGTATCAAAAATCCCGCTGCAAGACGATGCATCCATTCTCGGGCGGCGCCATTCAGTGCGCGGTTTGTGCCGCGGCCTGCCTGATCGCTTCGCTGTCGCTCGAAGACATGCCGATTGCCTGGACTGGCGAATTCGTTGTTGCCCTGCTTTGGATGGCTGTTGTCGTCTCGGTTGGCGCAGTGAGCCTGCTGGTCATCTTGATCCGTGATGGCGAAGTCAGCCGCGTCGCCGGCCTCTTCTACCTCGTTCCAGTCTCGGCCGCCATTTGTGCCTGGTTGCTGTTCGACCAGGCAATCGGTCCAGCCCAATGGCTGGGAATAGGAATTGCCGCTTGCGGTGTGGCACTGGTCAACCGCCGTTGAATCCCTTCAATTTTCGCCGAATCCCCCCGGCGCCCTGGCGCCAACAGTAAAATCGGCGCTTTGATGGAGCCCGTAGCCAGGCGCGAAGCCAATCCCCATGAAGATCCTCTCCCTGCGCCTGAAGAACCTCAATTCGCTGAAAGGCGAATGGACCATCGACTTCACCCGGCCGCCGTTCGCCGACAACGCGCTATTCGCGATCACCGGGCCGACCGGCGCCGGCAAGTTGACGCTGCTCGACGCCATCTGCCTCGCCCTCTATCACCAGACGCCGCGCCTGAAGACGATCTCGGCCGCCGACAACGACATCATGACGCGGCATACCGCCGACTGCCTGGCCGAGGTCGAATTCGAGGTCAAGGGCGCCGTGTACCGCGCCTTCTGGAGCCAGCGCCGCGCCCGCGACAAGGCCGACGGCGCACTGCAGGCGCCGAAAGTCGAACTCGCGGCCGGCGACGGCACCATCCTCAGCACCCAGACCAACGACAAGCTGAAGCGCATCGCCGAAATCACCGGCCTCGATTTCCCGCGCTTCACCAAGTCGATGCTGCTCGCCCAGGGCGGCTTCGCGGCCTTTTTGAACGCCAGCGCCAACGAACGCGCCGAACTGCTCGAAGAACTGACCGGCAGCGAAATCTACGGCGAGATTTCGCGCAAGGTCTTCGAGCAGGCGCGCGAGGCCAGGGACAAACTGGCCCAGCTCAAGGCCCGCGCCGACGGCATGGAACTGATGAGCGACGAGCAGCGCGCGGCGATGCAGCAGGAAAGCACCGGGCTGGAAACGCAACTCGCCGACCTCCAGCGCCAGCACGCGCACACGCAGGCGCAGCGCCAGTGGCGCCTCGACCTGGCCCAGGCCGAACAGGAAATCGCCGCCGCGCTCGCCCGCCAGCAGGCTGCCGACGCCGCACTGGCCGACGCCGCGCCCGAACTCAAGCGCCTGGCCGACAGCGAACCGGCCGCAGCGCTGCACCCGCTGCATCAGCAATGGCAGCAGGCCGAGGCCACCGTCCGCCAGACCGCCGCCGAACGTCAGGCGCTGCACGGCGAACGTAGCCGCCTGCTGGCCGAACAACTGGCCGGCCACGACGCCGCCGCGAGCCACGCCACCGCCGTCGCCGCGCAGGCGCAACAGGCTCTGCAACAAAGCCGGCGCGACGCCAAGGAGATCGACGACTTCTGCGCCGCCCACCCACAGCGCGCCCAGCTTGGCGAACGCCTCGGCGCCTGGCGCCAGCAGTTCGAGCAGCGCGCCCGACTGGCCCGCGAACTCGCCGCCCAGCAGCAGGCGCAACAGAAACTCGCCGCGGAACAGAGCACCAACGAACGGCAACGCGCCGCCCAGCAGTTGACGGTCGACGCCGCGCAGAAGGCAAAAACCGCCGCCGACGCCGCGCTCGACACCAGCCGCGCCGAACAGAACCAGCGCCTCGCTGGCCAGACACTGGCCGAGCTGCGCGCCCACTGGCAGCGCGAGCAGGCCGCCGGCAACCGCTGGCAGCAGCTCGACGCGCTCGCCCGCCAGCGCCGCGAACTCGCCGCCCAGCAAGGCGCGCAGGCGCAACAACTGCAGCAGGGCGAACAGCAGATCGCCGCCCGGGAAAGCAGGCTGGTCGCGCTGCGCGAGCAGCACAAGGTGCTGAGCGCCCAGGTCGCCGACAAGCAGAAGCTGCTCGAACAGGAACGCCTGATCCGCAGCCTCGCCGACCACCGCCGCCAGTTGCAGCCGGGCCAGCCCTGCCCGCTGTGCGGCGCGCACGAGCACCCGGCGATCGCCGACTACGCCGCGCTCGACGTCTCGGCCACCGAGGCCGCGTTGCTGGCGGCGCAGAAGTCGCTCGCCGAGCTGGTCGAAAAAGGCCAGCAACTGCGCGACGAGCAGACCAAGGCGAAGACCGCGCACGCCGCGCTGCAGGAACAACAGACGAAGACCGCCCGCGACCTCGCCCGCCTCGCCGACGACTGGCAGACCCAGCTCGCCGCGCTACCGGCCGGCACGCTGCCGGTCGACGCCTGGCAGGACGAACCAAGCCTCGCCGCCGCCCGCAGCCAGGCCGAGCAGTCGCTCAACGCCCTCGCCGCCCGCCTGCAAGCCGCCGAACGCGGCGAACAGGCGGTCAACGCCGCCGCCAAAACCGCCGCCGACGCCGCCCAGGCCCTGCTCGCCGCCGGCAACCAACTGCAACTGCTGATCCAGGCTGGGCAAACCGCAGCGCTGCGCCAGGCGGAAATCGCCAAAGCCGGCCAGGGCATCGTCGCCGAACAGGCCGAACTCGACGCCCGGCTCAAGGAAACCCTGGCCGACATTCCCGCCGACCCCGCCGCCTGGCTCGCCGAGCGTGAGACCGAATGGCAGCACTGGCAACAGACCCAGCGCCACCGCCAGGAACTCGCCACCCAGCTTGTCCAGCAGCAGGAGCGCGCCGACGCGGCGCAAACCCAGGCCACGACCTGGGCCGAACAAGCGGCACAGCGGCGCGCCGAGTTTGGGGAAAAGACCGCTGAAACGGCATCGCCTGCGGCAACAGCCGCCGAATTCATTGCCACCGAAGCCGACCCCGCCGCCGCCCTCGCCCGCTGCGCCGCCCGCCTGGCCGAACTCGGCCAGCAACTCGCCGCGCTGCAGGGCCGGCAGGCACAACTCGACGCCAACCTCGCCCGGCAGCAGCAAACCCTCGCCGACGCCGCCCGCGCCTGGCAAACGGCGCTCGCCGCCAGCCCGTTCAAAGACCTCGACGCCTACGCCGCTGCGCTGTTGCAGCCGGAAGAGCGCCAGCGCCTGCAGCAAGCCCGGGAAACCCGGCAAGCCACCAAGCAGCAGGCTGACGCGCTACTCCAGGCCGCCCGCGAAAAGCTCGCCCGCCTGCACGCCGCGCCCGCCGTCGCGACGGCCAGCGACGACACGCCTAACGCCAGCGGCCAAACCGAAGTA
Source organism: Azonexus sp. MM2026_4 (assembly GCF_055901855.1). NCBI lineage: Bacteria > Pseudomonadati > Pseudomonadota > Betaproteobacteria > Rhodocyclales > Azonexaceae > Azonexus > Azonexus sp. MM2026_4. The sequence continues at coordinate 1,229,835 of NZ_CM148380.1, forward strand.
CCGCCGCTCGCCGACCTCGACACCGCTCTCGCCCAACTCGACCTGCAGCGCCGCGAACTCAGCGAACAGCTCGGCGCCCGGCGCGCCCTGCTCGCCCGCGACCAGGAGGCGCGGCAGAGCCAGCAGGCGCTGTTCCAGGAAATCGCCGCGCAGACCGCCGACGCCGACCTCTGGCAGCGCCTCGACGGCCTGATCGGCTCGGCCAGGGGCGACAAGTTCCGCAAGTTCGCCCAGGGCCTTACCCTCGACCACCTGCTGCATCTCGCCAACGGCCACCTGGCCCGCCTGCACGGCCGCTACCTGCTGCGCCGCAAGAGCAGCGGCGAACTCGAACTCGACATCGTCGACAGCTGGCAGGGCGAAGTCGCCCGCGACACCCGCACCCTGTCCGGCGGTGAAAGCTTCCTGGTCAGCCTGGCGCTGGCGCTCGCCCTCTCCGACCTGGTCAGCCACAAGACCAGCATCGACTCGCTGTTCCTCGACGAAGGCTTCGGCACGCTAGATGCCGACACCCTGGAAATCGCCCTCAACGCCCTCGACACACTCAACGCCAGCGGCAAAATGATCGGCGTGATCAGCCACGTCGACGGGATGAAAGAGCGGATTCCGGCGCAGATCCGCGTCGAGAAGGGCGGCGGGGTCGGCTATTCGCGCTTGCGGATCTAGGGTATTGGGCCGTAAGCCGCCATAAAGACACTGACTGCGCTTCTGGCGATTCGGTCGAGACGCAGTGGATCCAGGGGTTTCATCTCGGTGCGGTAGAACATTTCCTCCAGTTCCGATTCCAGCAAGCCACTCAGGTGGGCCATGGCAATCGAAGGATCGGCCTGGCGTAATTTTCCAGCGTCCATCGCCTGTTTCAGAAAAGCGGAAATGATGACTTCACCTTGTTTGCGGCTACGCGCATAGAACATTTCCCCGAAATCCGAGCGCGTCGCCTCCGCAATCGCCAGGCGACGCAAAGCCAGAATTTCCGGTGAGTAGATGAAAGCCAGCAAGTCCTTGCCAAAATGGACAAGCGCTTCCTCGATACTGGATGTTCCCGGGTCCAACGCCCGGGTAATCGCTTCGACCTGGGCATGACTTCCGGCAAGCATGACTTCGAGAAACAAGGCTTCCTTCGAAGGGAAATAGCTGTACAGCGTCGCCCGGGAATAACCGGCCTTGGCGCAAATATCCGACATCGATGCGCCTTCGAAGCCGGTCACCCGAAACACCTCGGAAGCGGCATCAAGGATGCCTTGGCGCTTCGCTTCGCTTTTCGTTCTCATGACCATCCTTTAACTAGACTCGTTTGTCTAGTATAGCTTGACTTGGCGACAAGCCATAACTAGACTGCACCGTACAGTTTAGTTACGAGGTGCTTTATGTCTTCTCAAGCAATTACGCCGCCGCGCCGCGCCTTTTCATCAAGCACATGGATCGCCGTGGCCATTTCGGCAGCGTTGTCCGGTTGTGCCGCCCTCCCTTCGGGGCAGACGCTCCAGTCAATCAAAGCGGTCGATCAGTACCAGAGTGCGTCTTCCTTGTCGGCGCCCGTGGTCGCCTGGCCCGATGAGCAATGGTGGCAACGCTATGGTGATTCGCAACTGGACAGGTTGATCCAGGAGGGGCTCGCCAACTCGCCGGACATGGCGGTGGCCGCTGCCCGCCTGCATGCCGCCGAGTCCAGCCGGCAGGTTTCCAACGCAGCCCTCTACCCGCAGGTTTCGGCCAACGGCTCGGTTACCGAACAGAAGCAGAGCTACAACTACCTGACGCCGCGCAGCATGACGCCGGATGGCTGGCAGGATTACGGCCGGGCAACGATCGATTTCAGCTGGGAAATCGACTTCTGGGGCAAGAATCGCGCTGCGCTTGCCGCAGCGACATCGGAACTGCAGGCCAGCCAGGCGGAATTGGCCCAGGCTCGGCTGACGCTGGCAAGCAGCATCGCCAGCGACTATGCCGAACTGGCCCATCTTTTCGCGACGCGCGATACGCTGGCCGAGGCGCTCAAAGTTCGCACCAGAACGGCGGAACTGTTCGCCCAGCGTTTCGCCAACGGTCTCGAAACACGCGGCAGCCTGCGCGAAGCCGAGGCCAGACAGGCCGCCGCCGAGGGCGATTTGCTGCAGGTTGACGAGCAGATCGGTTTGCAGCGGAATCGTCTCGCTGCCTTGCTCGGTGCCGGACCCGACCGCGGTCTCGAGATCGCGCGGCCGCAATTCGAATTCGCTCACCACTTCGCCCTGCCGGCCGAACTCGCGGTCAATCTGCTCGGCCGGCGGCCGGACATCGTCGCCGCGCGCCTGCAGGTCGAAGCCAGTGCCAAGCGCATCGACGAAAAGAAGGCCGGCTTCTATCCGAACATCAACCTGGCGGCCTTCATCGGCGTGCAATCCCTGGGGCTCGACCTGCTCAGCAAGGGCGGTTCGAATATCGGCAGCGTTGGCCCGGCGATTTCCCTGCCCATTTTCAACGCCGGCCGTCTGCAAGGCGAGCTGCGCGGTGCGCGGGCACGCTATGAAGAAGCAGTCGCCAGCTACAACAAGACGGTGACGCAAGCGCTGCAGAACGTCGCCGATTCAGCGGTCAGCCAGAAAGCACTGGGCGCCCGCCTGAACAAGAGCGAGCTAGCCGTCGCTGCCGCCGGCGAAGCCTACCAGGTGGCGCGCAATCGTTACGAAGGCGGACTTTCCAGCTACCTGGAAGTGCTTTCCGCCGAAGACAGCCTGTTAACCAATCTGCGCGCCCTGACCGACCTGAGAGCGCGCTCGGCCAGCCTCGATATCGCGCTGACGCGCGCGCTCGGCGGCGGCTACCAGACGAACAACTGATTTCTCCCGGAGATTACCGACATGTCAGAACTCACTGCACAAACTCAAGACCGAAGCGCCATCACCCAACGCCGGAACAAGTTGCTGATCGGCTTCGGCGGCGCGCTCGCCATCATTGCCGCCCTGATCGCCGCGTACTGGATTTTCTATGGATCGCGTTTTGTCTCCACGGACAACGCCTATGCCGCCGTCGAAATCGCCCAGGTCACGCCTTCGGTTTCCGGAACCATCGCCGAAGTGCGGGTCAAGGATACGCAGGCGGTCAAGAAAGGCGACATCCTCGTGGTCATTGACCCGACCGACGCCAAGCTGAGCCTCGCCCAGGCCGAAGCCGAACTGGGACGCGCCATCCGCCGGGTCAAAGGCTATGTCGCCAACGACCTCGGTCTGGGCGCCCAGGTTGCCGCCCGCGACGCCGAGGAAAAGCGCGCTGCCGCGCAGCTTGAGTCTGCCGCAGCCGATTTTGAACGCGCCAGTATCGACCTCAAGCGACGCGAAGCCTTGATCGCCTCCGGTTCGGTTTCCGGTGACGAACTGACCCGTGCGCAAAGCACCTATGCCACGGCCAAGGCCAATCTTGCCGCCGCCAAGGCGAGTGCCAGCCAGGCCCAGGCCAATCGTTCGGCGACGCTCGGCTCGAAGGAGGCCAATGCCGTTCTGATTGCCGGCGCCGATGAAGAAACCAATCCGGAAATCGCCCTGGCCCGCGCCAAACGCGATCAGGCCGCCATTGATCTGGAGCGCACGGTCATTCGCTCACCGGTCGACGGCATCGTCGCCAAGCGCCAGGTGCAACTGGGCCAACGCGTCCAGGCAGGTACGACGCTGCTTTCGGTGGTACCGATCCAGGAAATGCACGTCGATGCGAATTTCAAGGAAGGGCAACTGGAAAATGTCCGCATCGGACAGATCGCCACGGTTACAGCCGATATTTATGGCAGCGCGATGACTTATCACGGCGTGGTCGAAGGGTTTTCTGCCGGATCCGGCGCCGCCTTTGCCGCGATTCCGGCGCAGAACGCCACCGGCAACTGGATCAAGGTGGTGCAGCGCCTGCCCGTCCGCATTCGCTTGAACGCCGACGAATTGCAAAATAATCCCTTGAAGGCAGGTCTGTCGATGGCGGTCAGGATCGACACCAGCAAGTTGGCCAACTGAGGAAACAAAATGAGTCGGACGACCACATCGCCTTCGACCGAGCAGCCGCTGAGCGGCGGCATGCTCTGGTTTGCGGCCATCATCCTGGCGGCGGCCAATTTTGTTGCCGTGCTCGACATGACCATCGCCAACGTTTCCGTGCCGACCATAGCCGGCGGTCTGGGCGCCACGACCAGCCAGGGTACCTGGGTGATTACTTCCTACGCCGTCGCCGAGGCGATTACCGTACCGCTGACCGGCTGGCTTGCTGCCCGCTTCGGCGCGGTTCGCGTCTTTACCATCGCCATGGCCTTGTTCGGCGGTTTTTCCGCCCTCTGCGGCCTGGCCAACTCGCTCGGCATGCTGGTCTTTGCCCGGATTTGCCAGGGCTTTGCCGGCGGCCCGCTGATGCCACTCTCGCAGACGCTGCTGTTGCGGATTTTCCCGAAGGAAAAAGCCACGGCAGCCGTCGGCATCTGGTCGATGACGACCCTGATCGCGCCCGTACTCGGCCCGATGCTTGGCGGTTACATCTGCGACGAGTATTCCTGGCCGTGGATTTTCTACATCAATCTACCGATCGCCTTTGCCTGCGCCTTCATTGCCTGGAAGTTGCTCAAGCGCCATGAAGAACCCCTGGTCCGCAATCCGATCGACCGGATCGGGCTTGCCCTGTTGATCGTCTGGGTCGGTTCGCTGCAATTGCTGCTCGACGAAGGAAAAAACCTGGACTGGTTCGCCTCCACGGAAATCGTCGTCCTCGGCATCGTCGCCGCCATCGGCTTCGTCACTTTCCTGATCTGGGAGCTGCATGAAGAACACCCGGTGGTCGATCTGCGAGTCTTCCGTCACCGCGGCTTCTCGGCGAGCGTGCTGACGATCAGTCTGGCTTTCGCCGCCTTTTTTGGCGCCAACGTACTGACGCCGCAGTGGTTGCAGACCTACATGGGCTACACCTCGACCACGGCGGGGATGGCGACAGCCTGGACCGGGATTTTTGCGGTCTTCGTCGCGCCGCTCGCAGCGGGACTCTCGGCCAGGGTCGATCCACGCAAACTGGTATTCTGGGGCGTTCTCTGGCTGGGCATCGTCTGTCTCTGGCGGACCGTCGCAACGACGGACATGGGTTACTGGGAAGTCGCGCTGCCACTGATGGCAATGGGTCTGGGCCTACCCTTCTTCTTCGTTCCACTGACCGGGTTGGCCATGGCCAGCGTGGACGAACCGGAAATGGCTTCGGCCGCCGGACTGATGAACTTCCTGCGCACCCTCGCGGGCGCTTTCGCCACCTCGTTGATCACCACCCTGTGGGACGACCAGACGACGATCAACCACGCCGAGCTGGTCGCCGTCAGCGATTCCGACCAGATGCTGCAAAGGTTTTTCGCAGGCATGGGCAATGCTGGCGAAACCACGCTGCAGAACATCGACCGGCTGATCAACGCGCAAGCGGTGATGCTGGCCACCAATCAGGTGATGACCATCGTTGCCTTCAGCTTCATCGTCGCCGCCTTCGCCATCTGGCTGGCGCCCAAGCCGCAGCGCGTTATCGATCCTGCCGCGTCCGGAGGGCACTGACTGGCCATTGCAGCCGGGCCGCGCATGAAGGAAAGGATTCCGGCGCAGATCCGCGTCGAGAAGGGCGGCGGGGTCGGCTATTCGCGGCTCTGCCTGGCCGCTTGATCCTGCCTGGTGAAGATTGTCGCATCGCCGATGCGACAATCCGGCACCGGGACATTCGTCCCCCCCGCCGCAACCTTCACGGACAGGTGACCGCGACGCTGGCCTGCGGCACGCCGACCTGCGGGATCGCCGGCGGAGGCTGCAGGCAGTAGGTGCTTCCGGCCGCGCTCTCGACCTTGATCATGCCATTGCTGTAGCGGGAAACGCGCGTTCCCGCGCCCTTGTTCTCAAGCGCCTTTGCCAAGCCGGGCAACAAGGCGCGATCGGCGATTGCCGCCGCCTGTCGCGGCGTGCCGTGGCCATCGACCTGCGCTTCGCTCCGGGCGATTTCCCGCGCTGCGGCGAGAATGGCATCGCGGGAAACCGGGCTGGGCGGAGTCACCGCGACGCGGTTCTCGGGTTCGGCCGCAGCTTCGCTCGGGGCGCGCCTGGCGGCAGGCTGCCGACTTGCGCGTTTCGACTCGCCCGGCGCCGGCGGCGGATCGGCCCGGACGACCGGTGCTGCCGGCGACAAGCGCGCCGCCAACACCACGACCGGCGCCGCCCGGGGCGCTGGTGGGGGACGAACAGCGATCGCCAGCGCCAGATGCAGCAACAGCGAAAGCGCCAGGGCCGGAAACAGCCGGGACCTCACGACGAATCCCGTCAGCCGCCAGACTCCATCGCTTCGTCAATCCCCGTTCCCGCCGGAACATGGACGAGCAAGTCGCCGGGCTGGCAGGCGAGGAATTCGCAAATCCTTTCCAGGGTCTCGAAACGCACCCCCTTGACCTTTCCCTGCTTGAGCAAGGAAATGTTGGCTTCGGTGATGCCCACGTACTCGGCAAGATCCTTCGATCTTGCCTTGCGTTTGGCGAGCATGACGTCGATGCGGACAACGATGGGCATGAGCGTTCCCGGCCAGTCAGACGAATGACGCGTTTTCGTCGGCCAGCGCCAGGCCCTCGCCGATGACGCCGGCCATCAGCCATACCAGCGCAGCGAAGAACAACAGGAAGAACTGATCCGAGCCCAGCCCGAGCGCCAGCATGCGCTGCCCGGGCAGGTTCGCCAGCGTCACCACCACCGAGGCCGCCGCATCGCAGAAAATCCTGGCAATCGCCGAAGCCACCGACCAGGCGGCAAAACTGCGCAGATAGCCGATCGACTCAGCGGTGAATACCCGGCCGCTGCCGAGCAGCAGGAAACACTTGCGCGCCTGCCAGACGCCAACCAGCAACAAGCACAGCGGCACCTCCATCAACAGGCAACCGAGCAGGCGCTGCCAGCTCTGCAGTTCTCCCTGCACGGCACCGGGCGCCAGATTGGCCCGCACCGCCAGCGTCCCGGCGTCGCTCAACATCCAGTAGAAGACGACCGACAAGGGCAACAGGACAATCGCCAGCAGACATCCCGAAGCCAGACGGCGAGCGAGTTTAGGGAGATTGGACGGGGCCGGGGAAAGGGTCGCTTGTGTCATCGAATGCTCCTGAAGGTAGCTTCTGGAAGCATCGTAATGCAATAATATTTTTCTGTAAAACAATAATTTTTAAAGACACAAATCATGTCGCATCAATGACGGTTACTGTTCTTTGTGCTTGCCGAATGCGACAAAAGGGATTCGATGCCGCTCACATCCCGAGCAACAAGGACGACCTTGCCCACGCCAACATTTCCACGCCTCACGGCCGAAATCGCTTTACTCGATATCCGGTAAAGCAAGCAGTTCGCGCTCCATGCGCCGAATGCCCTTGATCAGGTTCTTGAAGCTGGAAGACCGCTCATTGTCCGGTGCCAGGAATTTCCCGATCGACTCGGAACCACTGACTTTCTGGTATCGCCCACCGGTCAGCTCATCCAGTACCTTGCTCGGACTGCCGAGCCGATCAGGGCAGCGAAACTTGGCTGAGCCCTGCTGCCGGGACAGATTCTTGACGTCCAAGGCCTGCTCCACCGCGTTCAAATCCGCCAGATAAAAGGATTCCAGTTCCCTGCAAGCGATACGCACCAAGGTTTTCCCGGCCTGCCCGGCCTGTTGACAGCGCTCGACAAGCCTTGCTTTGACATCCTTGCAATCCGGCGCACTATCCTGATCGCGCAATACGATGAAACGCGATAGCGGATTGATATAAGCCCGCAAACGCTTGCCCATTTGCCGTTCAAGGTCCTGTTTGCCTTCAAACGGGATACAGCGATACCGGATGTCGGGGTGCAAAATGCGCGGCAGCAGGCTCTCCAGCATGGCTTTGGCCGACGCCTCTTCGAGGAGAAAGACCAGCTCCTTCATTCCGGATCGGCCCCTTCAAAAAAGCCCTGCTTCCAGAGGAATCCCATCTGGTCACCCTCGGCCATGTAGGCCGCAATCTGCGCATCGTCACGCGCCCGGCGGATTTCGGTGCAACCGCCGCGCTTAACCAGCCAGCACACCTCGTCAAGCCGCGTCGCATTCAGGAAATCGGGCGAATGGGTGGACACCAGCACCTGCCCGCCCCGATTGGCGTAGAGCCGGAACTCTTCCGCCAGCTCGCCCATCAGGCGCGGGTAAAGTTGATTCTCCGGCTCCTCAACACAGAGCAAGGGATGCGGCCTGGGATCGTGCAACAGCACCAGATAGGCAAACATCTTGATCGTGCCATCCGACACGTAACGATCCAGGAAAGGGGTCTTGAACGAGCCATCCTGGAAACGCAGGGTCAGGTAGCCGTCATCCATCAAGCGCGGTTCCACCGAGGCCACGCCGGGCACCCGGCGGGCCATCGTATCCAGAATGCGTTGAAAGGTTTCCGGATGCTGTTCAAACAGGTACTGCGCCACCCGCGGCAGGTTGTCGCCGGTCTCCGACAGGTGCTCCGAATCCCCGGCCGCCTCCTTGCGGCCGCGCGCCGCGCTGATGTGGAAGTCCGAAACATGCCACGATTCAATCAACTGACGGAAAGCGTTGGCCGCCTTGAAACGTTCGAACTGACCCAAGCCCTTGATAGCCAGCGTATCGCCAGCAACCTTCTGCATCTCCCGCTCAAGCTCTTCGTCCGCCCGGTTGAAATCCTCTTCGTTGGTGATGGCGTAGCCCTCACCGTTCGAGAAATCGAGAAAATGGAATGGACTCCCATACCGCCCCCGCTTGTAACGCAACAGCTCACGCTTGACGACCGGCGAACCCGCCTGCTCGCCAATCTCGATGGAATACGTAACCAGGCGCTCCACCCCGGTAATCATCATGCGGTACTGGATTTCGATCAGGATGGTGTCGCCATCGGCGTCACGGCTCAGCACCTCGCGGAACCGGCCGCGCTTGTCCAAGGCCTGGCGCACGGTACCTTTCAGGCAATCGTGCAGGAAGCCAAACACATCGAATAGCGTTGTCTTACCCGAGCCATTGGCACCGACTACCACGAAGAAAGGCGGAATGTCCTTAAGGTGAACATCGCGAAACACCTTGTAGTTCTTCAGGCGTATGGATTCGATTCTCATGGCTTTGTCCTGTACTGCGTCAATCCAAAGCCCGTACTGTATTCGTTTTCCCGGCAAGAACAAGCAAACCAAGAGAGCAATCCAATTTGTCAGGCATTTCCCTAACAACGCCTATGCCAGATCACCCGGAACCTCCGCGGTAGCCGTCCCGCTCACCCCGCCGCCGCTGCCGTCCGCTGCGCTGTCGGCCACACCAGCCACAGCGCCGCGCCGGCGATCATCAGGCCGCCGAGCCAGGCTTCGCCGGCCAGCGATTCGCCCAGCCAGAGGACGGCGAAGAGCGCGCCCCACAGCGGTTCGCTGCCGAGCAGCAGGGCGACCTTGCTCGGGCTGCCGGCGGCGAGGGCGCGGTTCATCGCCCAGAAGGCGAACAGCGTGCAGGCCAGCGTCAGCCAGGCGATGGCGCCCCAGAATTCCAGGTTCGTCGGCAGCGCCGGCAGGCCGCCGGCGAAGCACGGGGCGACGGCCAGCGCGCCGCCGCCGACAAGCAGGCCCTGGGCCGCGGTCAGGCCCATGCTGTCGATGGCGCGGCCGGCGGTCAGGCGCGTCGTCAGGCAGGTCTGGAAAGCGCGGATCAGCGCCGCCAGCAGCATCAGCAGGTCGCCCGGGTTGAGGCTGCCGCGGCCGATGCCGGTGAGCAGCGCGGTGCCGAGCAGCGACAGCGCGCCGGCCAGCCACAGGCGGGCGCCGGGGCGCTTGCCGAACCACGCCCACTCGACCGGCGGCGTCAGCAGCAGGCAAAGGCTGACCAGGAAGGCCGCGTTGCCGGCGCTGGTCTGCGCGACGCCGGCGGTTTCGGCGAGGAAGATGGCGAGCAGGCCGAGGCTGGTCGGCAGCGCGACGAGGAAAGTGTCGCGCCGTTGCGCCGCCGGCAGCGCCAGCCAGTAACGGCCGAGCAGCAGCGCGGTGAGCAGGAAGCGGATGGCGATCACGCCGGCCACCGGGTAGTGCAGCAGCGCCGTCTTGACGACGCTGTAGCTGCTGCCCCAGATGGCGGCGATGAGCAGCAGGAGCGGTTCGGGGGGCAGGCGGCGGAAAAACATGGTGCGCTCCTCATCAGGTCTGGCCGCCAGTATGAAAGGGGGTGATTTCGGCGATAATCCATCGCCAAAGCAAATGATCTGTGCTCCATGAGAACAAATGAACTCCTGCCGCTGTTGCCCGACCTCGCCGTGCTGGTCAATGTCGTCGAAACCGGTTCGTTCAGTGCCGCCGCCCGCCTGCAGGGCGCGACACCGTCGGCGGTCAGCCGGCAGATTGCCCGGCTCGAGGCGGCGCTCGGCCTGACGCTATTGGAGCGCAGCACGCGCCGGCTGCGCCTGAGCGCCGGCGGCCAGGAGGTCGTGCGCCACGCCCGGGTCATGCTCGACGCCGCCCGCGCCGCCTGCGACGGAGCGGCCGGTCACGCCAGCCGGGTCGAGGGGCGGGTCCGCCTGGCGGCGCCGAAGGCGGCGCTACGCCAGCTGATCCATCCGCGCCTGCCGGAACTGCTGGCGGCGCATCCGCAACTGGCGCTCGAACTGCAGGTCACCGACCAGGTCGTCGACCTGATTGCCGAAGGCGTGGATATCGCCCTACGCCTGGGCGATCCGCCGCCGGGCTACGTCGCGCGACCGTTCATGGAAGTGCGCACCCTGCTCTACGCGACGCCGGCCTACCTGGCCGCCGCCGGCACGCCGCAGCAGCCGGCCGACCTGGCGCAGCACAGTTGCCTGCACCTGGCCGAATTGCCGGGCGACGACGAATGGTGCCTGGTCAGCGGCAACGAGCGTCAGGTGGTCAACGTGCGCGGCCGCTACGCCAGCAACCACAGCGAGATGCGCCGCGAAGCCGCCGAGGCCGGGCTGGGCATCGCCTGCCTGCCCGACTTCAGCGTCCGCCGCCAGGTCGCCGACGGCACGCTGCTGCGCGTGCTGCCCGAGTGGCAATTGCTCGGCCGCTACCAGGGCAGCAGTTGGCTGGTGTACACCGCCGACCGCTACCGGGCGCCGCGGGTGCGCGTGGTGGTCGATTTCCTGCTGCACATCGCCGACCGGCTCGGCCGCGGCCAGCCGGTCAACTGACGCCGCGCTCAGGCGGCCTGGCAGCTTTCGACGGGATTCATCGCCGGCGGCGCTTCGCTGACCGCCACCACCCGGTTGCGTCCGCTGCGCTTGGCCTGGTAAAGCGCCACATCGACCCGTGCCACCAACTCATGCAGGGATTCGTCGGCGAGGTATTCGGCGCAGCCGAGCGAAATCGTGACCCGGTCGGCACCGGGAAATTCGGTCGCCGCGATGTGGGCACGCAGCTTCTCGCCCAACTGGACGGCGCCGGCGAGCTGGGTTCCCGGCAGCAGGATGACGAACTCCTCGCCGCCGTAGCGCGCCAGAAAATCCTGTCGCCGGAGGATGCTGCGCGCTTCCACGGCCAATCGCTCGAGCACGGCATCGCCGGTCGGATGGCCATAGGTGTCGTTGATCTGCTTGAAGAAATCGATGTCGAAGATCAGGGCCGACAGGCTCTCGCCGGTACGGCGCACGCGTTCGAGCAGCCATTGGCCGTGGTCGTAGAAACGCCGGCGGTTGGGCAGACCGGTCAGCGAATCCAGGGTGGCGACGAGGACCAGCCGACGTTCGGCGCTGCGCCGTGAGCGGTCGATCGATTCCTGGATCACCGCCGTGAATGCGACCAGGATGGAGATGAAAGCGCTGATCAGGACGCAGAACAGGCCGAACTGCTGCAGCGGATTGTTGGCGATGGTCAACGCCAGGCAGTAGCCGATCAGGAAGGGAACGATGTAGCCGAGGACGATCTGCACGCGGGCCACCTTGCCGCCGATCCACGGACTCAGGATCGAGCGCAGGAAACTGCGATGGGCGCCGCACAGGAGGATGGCGGTACCGACCATGCTGCCGCCCAGCGCCGTCGTCATCGCCATCTGGCCATAGAATCTGTCGATCCCGTAAGCGTAGCCGGTGAAGGAAATCATCGGCAGACCGAGACCGACAAAAGCCATCTGCTGGGCCAGGGCATAGCGCTTGCAGCCAATGGCGATCAGCGCAAGACCGAAACACAGGCACATCAGTGCCGTGTTGAAGCCGGTCGATATCGGATGGCCGGCGGCGGCCTGTTCGGCCAGTTGGCGGCCGAACGGCGTCAGCCAGTCGAGCAGCGTCGCGCCGCTCGCCAGTTCGAGCAGGCGCAGGGACATCAGCGCCACGACGAACGCCCCGGCGAGCATCACGGCCCGGTTGTCCTGTCGCGGATGCCAGGAGAAAGCCCCGAGACCGAGCGCGAGCAGCGCGACGGCGCTCAGCGGATGGGTCGCCGGGCCGCCGTGCATGGGGCGGAAAAACACCTCGAGGCCGAGCAGGTAACCGGCCAGGATGAGCAGCGAAAAAAGCGCGCCGGCAAGCCCCAGGGGCCGCACCAGACTGAGCGCCCGGATGATTTGCGGAAAACGCATCGATACCCCGGAAAAATGCAGGAAGAATGGCGCGGCAGAGGTTATCACCAAGGTAATAGTCCGACTATGCCATAAGCGAAAAACATGCCCTTGATTTGACCTACATCAAACCACACTGCGCGAAGGGGTATTCGTGAGATAAAAAAAACCCCCGCGGTTTCCCGCAGGGGTTTGCCGAACGCTGCCGGACGATGTCCGGCGCGCCGCTGGGGGTTACCGATCAGGCAACCTTCTTGGCGGCGGCCTTCGGGGCGGCGACGTTGGCGGCCTTGATGGTCGCTTCGGTGGCGGCGGCGACGGAGGCTTCGGCGACTTCGGCAGCCTGCTTGGCAACCTTGTTCAGGCCGTCCATCGCTTCGTTGGCCGACTTCATCGCGGTCTTGACCGCGGCGACGGCAACTTCGGAACCGGCCGGAGCGGATTCCAGGGCCTTTTCGACGATGCCGGAGACCTTGGCGCTGGTATCGGCGACGTGGGTTTCGACCTGCTTGGCGATCTTTTCCTTGGCATCGGTGGCGATGGCGATCACGTTACGCGAGTACTCGATACCCTTTTCCAGCGTCGGCGCGGCCAGATCCTTCTGGACTTCGACGAAGGACTTGAAATCCTTGACGCCGAGCAGCGTGTTGACGTTGCTGACGAAGGCTTCGAAAGCCGAACGCGAGGCGGCAAGGTTGAGGACGGCCAGACGCTCGATACCGTCGAAAGCGGTATTGGCGAAGAACAGGGCGAAATTGAAGCCGGACTTGGCGAACTCTTCGGGCTTGATCATGATGAATCTCCTGGATGGTTGGGGGCGTATCGGTCTTGAAACAGTCCTGCGGGACTCACACCATCAACATGGTGCAATGCAGCATGACTCAATTCTATACATCGACTGAATGGAGTCAAGCGCTTTTTGTGCGCTGCACCATTTTTCCGTTCAACAGGCCAGTTTCGGGCAGAAAATGCTAGCCCGTTGACGTTGCAGGCTGACGACAGCCCGATGACCGCCGCCCCGGGATCACCACATCGGGCCACCGCCCTGACCCGGCCCTCCGTTGCCACGCCCCGGACCGCCACCGCCCATCGGGCGCCCACCCCGTGCCCGCCTCGTGCCCGGCGCGGCGCATCCGGCATCGAGCGAGGGAACGGTGGCAGCGAGCATGCGGTCGGCGACTTCGCGCTGGCGTGGATCGAGCGTCTGGTAGAGCCTGGTCGCGGCGTCCTGGATTTCCTCCATGGCCGACAGGCGATTGCGTACCACGTCGAGTTTGCCGGCAATCTGCTGCACCGCCGACTGACTGGCCCGCTGGGCGCTACCGCGAGCCTGATCGGCGAGCAAGGCGCCGAGCGTTTCCTGATAGTCGTCCCAAAGCGGCTGTTGTGCCGGGGTCAGGGCGAGCGCCGCCGCCAGCCGCGCCAGTTTTTCCTGGAACGGATCGGCCATCGGCATCGCGCCATCTTCCGCATCCTGACCCGGCGGCATGTCCGGCCGCTCCCCCGGTCCGGAAGGGCCGCCCAGCGGGGCGCAAGCGACGAGGTTGAAGGCGAGGAGGAAGATTGCGAGGGGGCGTCCGGGAAAGCTCATGGTTGTTCATCGTTGTTGTCGATAGCGGTGAATTTTCCGCGCAGCCTGGGTTAATCCGGGTAAGCCGGGGTAAATTGATGGCTATCCAAGAAAAATCAGGTCATTCGCCATGCAGATCTATCTTGCCGGCCCCGATGTCTTCCGTCCCGACGCCCTGGCCCACGCCGAAGCCGCCCGTCGGCTGGTCGCCAGCCACGGCCACCGGGCACTGCTTCCGCTCGATAACGAAGCGACCACGGCAGCGGATATCTACCGCGCCAACCTCGCCCAGATCGCCGCCGCCGATCTGGTGATCGCCAACCTCAACCCGTTCCGCGGTTTCGAGCCGGATTCGGGAACGGTATTCGAGGTCGGCTACGCGGTGGCGGCCGGCAAGCCGGTGCTCGCCTACGTGGACGACGACCGGCCGCTGGCCGACCGACTGGCCGGCCATCTCGGCTGCGACCTGCTGCACCTTGGCGAGCGGCTGGTCGATGGCGACGGAATGAGCGTCGAGAACCACGGGCTGCCGCTCAACCTGATGCTCGGCATTCCCCTGCGCATCGTCCGCGGCGGCCTCGAACAGGCGCTGCAGGCGCTCGCCGCCGACGCTGCCTGACGCCCTAGCAGCCTGTCGGGCTTGACCAAGTCGGCTGCAAAAAGTGGGAAGACGGTTCATTTTTCCCCGTGTTTCTGCGCGAATAGAACGACTATTCGCTTGAAACCCGTGAAAAACTGTCCTCGTCTCCCACTTTTTTCGCTGCGACCCATCAAGTCCGACAGGCTGCTAACGCGGCACCCAGCCGCCGCACATGGGGAAGATCTGGCCGACGAAACAGTTGGCCGCCGCGCTGCACAGGTAGGCGGCGAACGACGCGTCCTCGTGGGGCATCACCAGCCGGCCGAGCGGCACCTGCCAGCGCAGCCTTTCCTGGAACTCGGGCCGGGCCTGGACTTCCGGCGGGAAGTAGGTCGGGTTGTCGACGAAGTTCTGGGCGATGGCATTGACCCGGATGCCCTGCCCCGCGACCTCGACGCCGAGCGCCTGGATGTAGGCCAATTGGGCGCCGCGCGCCGCGGCGTAGCTGGTACGGCCACTCATGCCGCGCAGCGCCGCGGCGCTGCCCATGAGGACGATCTTCCCCGCCCGCCGTTCGATCATCTGCGGCAACACCGCCCTGACCAGTTGCTGCATCGGGTTGACCAGCACCCGGAACACCGCGCGCCACTCGTCGTCGCCGACCTGTTCGGCACGGGTAGACGGCGCCGGCAGCGCCAGGTTGAGGATCAGGGCATCGATCCGCCCGGCGTCCGCGATGATCTGCGCGGCCGCTTCCGGGAGCACCGGCGAACTGTCGTCAGCCAGCACCTCGGCGCCGGCGGCGGCGAAGACCTCGCCCAGCGCCGGCCCCATGAAATCGCGGGATTGCGTGATCAGCACGCGCATTCCGGAAAGTATCGCGTCGGACATGAAGACCTCCGTCAAAAAAAACGGGGGCGCGCGGCCCCCGAAAAATGTGGTGGTTGCCAGATTCGGCATCCTCCCGCAGAGACACCCGGCATGGGGTGTTGGGTGACGGCGGACTCAGTCTCCGCCGCGCAAGTTTTGGACCTGGAACAGGCGGGGCGGGTTCTTCTTCGGATCCACCTGGCCCTTGAACTGACCGGTCGTGCAATGCTTGGACTGGACGTTGACCATCGAGAACGCATCGTCGACGCCGATTCCGGCGCCCTTGTTGATCGGCAGATGCTGATCGGCATGCGATTTGCCGACCATGAACACCTTCCACAGCTCGCCCTTGCGGTCGTAGATCTCGTTGGCCCCGTTCAGGTTCTGCAACTGCACGTCCATGTAGAAGACGCGCTTGCTGACTGGATGGTTCGGGTTGACCGGCACCGCCTCGAGCACATAGACCTTGCGCAACTGCCAGGTACCTTCGGCGAAGCAGCCGCCCTGGCCGGCGAAATCGACGTACTTGTAGCCATCGGACTCGGCCGGCATGTCGGTGGCCAGCTTCAGCTCGTTGTGGTTCCACATCGGCAGCATGACGTTCCTGGTGCCCTTGTAGGTCCACTTCATGTCGGAAACGCGGCCGTTGTAGCCTTCGAAGTCCTCGATCATCAGGTCGGAACCGAGGAAGGAGTCGGTCGCCTGCCCTTGCGCCAGGCGGCGCACGCGGCGCTGGAAGCCAAGGTAGAGGTAGGCGTCGTCAAGCTTGGCATCGTCCTCGAAACGCTGGATCAGCAGTTGCGTATTCTTCAGGTCGGCCGGCGCATGCGCCTTGACGTAGATGGCGCGAAAGATGCCCGACGGGTTGGGCGTGATTTCCGGGATCGGCGCGTCCTTGGTCCGGTGCATGAAGTTGAGGAAATGGAAGTCCCAGGTGATTTCCTTCTCGACCTTGCCGGTCTGCATGTTGCGGTACTTCCAGTAGAACGGCGAGATGATCGCGCCGTCGCCCCAGTTCACGCCGTACTTGTAGTTCCAGGCGAGTTTTTCGCCGGCGCGCGGGTCCTTGGCGTCCGGCTCTTCCGGGAAGGGCCGGCCGGCGACGTAGCCGCTGATCATGTCGCCCGGCTTGGCGCCGAGCTGGGTCTTGTTGAGGTTGGCGCGGGTGGCGTTGACGTAGGCCTTGGAAATGCTGAACTGGGTGGTCGGCCCCACCTTCATTTCGAACATGCCTTCCTTGATCAGCTTGAAGACGCCAGCGCCCAGGATGTCCTTGAACTGGTTGACGTTGCCCTTGTTGATCGTCATCCCCGCCTTCAGTCCGGCGAAGGCGGGCATGCCGGCCTTGTAGGGGTTGAAGGTGGTTTCGACGTCGGCTTCGGTGGCCGCCTGGGCGGTACCGAAGCTGGCGGCGAAGAGCAGCGGCAGCAATTTACGCAGTGATTTTTTCATGAAATGTCTCCTCCGGTTGGGGTCAGAACTTGTAGTTCAGCTTGATGAACAGGTCGTTTTCCTTGAATGCCGCACCGATCGGACCGGCGCGGAAGCGGCCGAGCGGTTCGAGGCCGCCAAGACCACGGGAAAATGCTTGCATCGGGTCTCCCGCATACACCCCTGCGGTGTAGGCCGGGAACGGATTGCAGGCGCGGCAATCGTCGAATTCCCAACGGCTGCGGCCTTCGGCCAGCTTGTAGTTGGCGCCGATGGTGATCTTCAGGTCGTTGCTCAGGTGCATCTCGACCTGCGGTGCGATCGCCGTTGCGCGGGCCTTGAAATCGCGGGCAAAAATGATCTGCGGGCTGATCATGCCGTTCTTCAGGAAGGCCTTGATCAGCAGGGTGCCGATCACGTTGTCTTCCCAGTCGGGCATGCCGACCGGCCCAAGCGAACCGCGCTTCCATTCATGGTCGAAGATGTGCTGGTAGAACAACTGCCCGGAAATCAGCGTCGCCTGCGTTTCGCTGATGAAGGGGATGAAGGTCGGCCGGTCGACGCCGATCACCGAACGGAAGACGTTGTTCTTCGAATACAGCTCGGGACGATTGGTGTTGGCGAACTCCTCGCCATCGGTGTAGGCCGCCTCGATGCGCACCGCGGCATTGGCCGCCGGCACCTGGAAGTCCATCGAGCCGCCGATCAGGTTGACGCGGGGGAAATGCATGTCGAAGGCAATCAGGTAGGGCCAGGCGGAAGCGGTCTGACCGGTAAACGCATTGGTTGCCCCCTTGCCACCATGCAGCGACGGCAGTTGCGAACGGTAGGTCAAGGCGTTGAGCGAGAAGGACAGGCCGTCCATCGTCACACCTTCGTATTTCATACCAAACTGGGTGTTCGACAGGCTCCATTCCGGCAGATGGACATCACGCAAGCCAATGACGCCGGGACCGAAATTGGTGGCGAGATTGAGTCCCGGAACGCCACCTGCGGCAGCCGGGGGCTGGGCAAAATTGGCGACCGTTCCACCGTTGTCCCAGAGATTGGCCATGCCCCGGAAGAAGCAGCCCGCATCCAGAATCGAATTCGGCGAACCGCACTGACCGAGGTTGTTCGGGCGGAACTTGTCGAAGTTCCAGACGAACTGCAGGTTGCGATCCTGCATCGTGTCGCTGGCGCCCATCCGGTACTCGAACTGGGCGATCCACATCGGGATGCGGATGTCGGACAGTTCGTCGTAGATGTTGTTGCGCGAAAAATCGACCGGGTTGATCACGTCGAGGACGCGGAACAGGTCGGTGCGGCCCCACACCACCTGCTGCCGACCGACCTTGACGAACAGGCTCTTGCCGTCGCCGAGGTCGAAATCCTTCTTGGCGTAGAGTTCGCGGAGGAAGTCGAGACGGTCGTTGAATTCCGGCGCTTCCAGCTCCGAACGCTTGAGGTTGCCGTAACCGCCAAAATCGCGGCAACCGCGCTTGTCTACATCACAAGGACGGACCGGTACGGCAAAGGAGACGCCGCCATTGATCTTGTGCCAACGATCCCCCAGCACGCGGAGCCCGGCATTGGGGTTGCGCGCCAGCAGATCCGCCGGATCGAGGAAGGTGTTCTGATTGGCCACGGCGGCCGGCGCACCGAGAAACTGGAGCAAACCGGAAACATCGGCATGGCCCAGGCCGTAACCCCAGGGAACGTCGACCAAGCCGCCCGGCGTCGACGTCTGCGACATGATCGAACCGCCCGCCTTGTTCCCGTACTCGTCGCTGTTCATGCGATAGACGCCGTCCCAGCTGCCGCGCACGATGCTGTGCACCTTCCAGCCGTTGCCGACCTCCTTGTCGAGCTCGGCCTGCAGGGTGTTGCGGAACTTGGCCAGACCGGCGTTTTCACGACGCACGGTATGGTTTTCATAGGTCACGTTGACCTGCCAGGGCGAACTTTCCTCGCCCATCGCCGGCAGGTCGTCGGCCGCCGCCGGACTGGCGAAGGCGCAGCTCACCGCGATCGCGAGCAGGCTGCGCTGCCATGCTCCGTTACTGAGTGTCTCCATGTTTTTGATCCCCCATCTGGTTGTGAACAAAGGTTTTGCTGTTCCCCGGTTAGCCGGGTTTTGTTAGTCGTTTTCCAGGACGCCGTCCTCGTCGTAATGCACCGCGGTGACGAACTTCGGCTTGAAGACGACGCACCAGGACGGCACGATCAGCACGGCGGCGATCGCATTGACGATGAGCATGAAGGACAGCAGGATCGCGGCGTCCGACTGGAAGCGCAGGTCGGACATGAAGATCCACATCACGACGCCGGCGATCAGGGTCGCCGCGGTGAAGCTGACGGCGTAGCCGGTAGTGGCGACGGCGTTGATCACCGACTGCTTGATGTCGCGCAGGACGGCGAACTCCTCGCGGATGCGGTCCATGAAATAGACCGCGTAGTCGATGCCGACGCCGACGCCGACGGCGATCACCGGCACCGTATTGACGTTGATGCCGATGTCGAGCGCGCCCATGAAGGCATAGGTCATCAGGGTGGCGAACAGCATCGGCAGGACCATCAGCCAGCCGGCGTGCAGCGAGCTGTAGTAGGCCATGACGATGACGAAGGCGAGCAGCATGACGGCCGGGATGATGATCATGTGGTCGGTGTGCAGCGCCTGGTTGCCGGCGGCGGTGACGCCGATGATGCCGCCGCCCAGTTCGATGTGCAGGCCGGGCACTTCGGCCTCGATCTTGCGGATGCCCTCTTCCGCCAAGGCGACGATGCGGTTGATCGTCGCCGCCTGGTGATCCTTGTAATAGAACACCATGTCGGCCTCGTTCTCGTCCGGGCTGACGAACTCCTTGAGGGCGCCGGGGATCGGGCTGGAGGCCATGTAGGTGAACATCAGGCCGCCGATCTCGTCCTGGCTGTCCGGCAGCTGCATCCAGCGCGGATCGTCGTTGTGGATCAGCTTGTTGACCACGCGCACGACGCCGGGAATCGCCTTGGTGCCGCCCAGCGTCGGGTCGGACAGCATGTGCGCCTGGAAGCGCTCGATCGCCCCCATCACTTCCGGCCGCTTGATGCCGCCGGGTTCGTCGGTGCGGGCGATGACGTGCAGTTCCTCGGAACCCGGGAAACGGGTGTTGATCGCCGTCGTCGACACGTTGTAGTCGTGGTTGCGGTGGAGCAGCGGCGAGCCCGGCTCGGATTCGCCGAGTTGCACCTTGCCCACCAGATAGGTGGCGCCGATCGCGCCGATCAGCGTCAGGATCAGGATCGAGCGGGCGCCGCCGTCGGTGCCGCCGGTCAGCGCCATCGCCTTGCCGAGGAACTGGCGGATACCTTCGTTGCCGTTCTCGTGCTTCTTCGGCGCCGGCAGGATGGTCAGTGCCAGCGGCACCATGAAGTGCACCGTGAAGATCACCGCGAAGCCCCAGAAGCCGGCGGCGATACCGAGCTTGTGGTTGAACGGCGCGGCACCCAGCACCAGCACGGCGATGCCGACGGCGTCGACGATGATCGCCAGCGAGCCGGGCCGGAACAGCGCGTCGAGCGCGTTGCGCGCCGCCTGCGGGCCGTTCTTGACCAGCGCCAGCTCCTCGTAATAGCGGACCACCAGTTGCACCCCGTGCGAAGTGGCGCGGGCGGCAATCAGGAAGGGAATCGGCAGCGACAGCGGCTCCAGGTTGATGCCCATGATCGCCATGAAGCCGAGGCCCCAGATCGACGACAGCGCGATCCCCAGCAAGGGCAGCGCGACGCCGTAGAAGCGGCGGAAATAGACGATCAGCAGGGTCGCCAGCAGGACCAGCGTGTAGGCGAGGATTTCGACGATCTGGTTGAGGTAGGTGTAAACCCAGCCGGTGAGCACCGGGTTGCCGGTGACGTAGATCTTGTGGCCCGGCTTCTCCAGCTTGGTGCGGACTTCCTGGAGGGCGGCGAAGGTGGCGGCGTAGTCGATGCCGGCCTCGTTCAACTGGGCCTTGATCAGCGCCGCCTTGAGGTCGGGCGAGACGAGCAGGCCGTAGATCGTCGGGCTGGCGATGACGTCGTTCTTGAGGCGTTCCAGCTCGGCGACGGTACGCGTCGGCTGCAGCGGGTCATAGTAGGACTCGGACGCGAAGCCGCCCTGGTCGTCGAGGAAGACCTTGCGCGCGGTGCGGTGGGTCAGGCTGGAAACCAGGTTGTGGTTGACCCCGGGCAGGTTGTCGACGCCCTGCGTCGCCTCGTGGATCAGCGCCAGCGTGTCGTCGTTGAAGATCGTTCCCTGCTCGACCTCGACCGCCATGATGATCATGTTGGCGCCGCCGAAGTTTTCCTTCAGCCGGTTATAGACCTTGATGTAGGCGTGGTTCTGCGGCAGCAGGTCGGAGAAGTCGGTGAAGATGCGCAGCTTGGGCAGGGCCAGGCCGAACAGGAAAGTGACTGCCAGGATGATCGAAAGGACGATCTTCGGGTTGCGGAAAATCCACTCTTCGCCGACGTGCAGGCGATGCGTGATGGAATGACGGAGTTGGCTGACCATGATGCTTGTCCCTGTTCTACTTGTTGTTGGCCGTGCCGATCGTGCGCAGCAGGCCGCCCGGGCCGCCGACGACGATCGCCGCCTGACCGGCGATGGAAGCGCCGCCGCCGAGGAACATCGGTAGCGGGTCGGGATACGGCACGTTGCGCCAGACCTCGCCTTCCAGGCGGGCGACGACGCCGCCGTTGCCGACCGCGAAGGGCACGCCTTCATGCATGAACAAGCGGTTGAGCGGCGCTTGCGTGGCGTTGGCCTGCTTCTGCCAGGTCTGGCCGCCGTCGCGGGTATGCATCATCTGGCCGGCAATGCCGCTCACCCAGCCTTCGCCGGTGTCGCGGAAGAGCGCGGCGTAGGGGTAGAAATCGCCGGGAATCGCCGGATTCTTCTTCCAGGTCGCGCCACCGTCGGTGGAGGCGAGCGACAGGCCGAACTCGCCGAAAGCGAAGGCGCGTTGCTCATCGACGAACTGCAGGGTGGTGATCTGGGTGTCTTCGCCGAGATCGGTGACCTGCCAGGTCTTGCCTTGATCCTGGCTGCCGGCGATGGTCGCGTTGGTGCCGACCACCCACCAGCCGCCCTGCGGACTGCAGGCGACGGCGAGCGGCGTGCGCGGCTGCTCGATGGCGACCGACTGCCAGTTGCCGCCATCGGCATCGGCGTGCCACAGCTTGCGGTAGTGGTCGATGGCGATGAAGCTCTGGTCCCGGCAGACCGCGATGTTGACCAGCGAAGTGTGGCCGAGCGCCTGCCGTTCCCAGGTCTTGCCCTGATCGCGCGAGATCAGCGCGACGCCGCTCTGGGTACCGACGACCAGCACCTTGCCGTTGCCGGCGATGGCCTGGCTGACGTCGAAGCGCTGCACCGGCCGCGCCCGCTCGCTGGCGATGCCCGACATGTCCGGCGCCTGCGTGCAGGCCGCCAGCAATACAACCGCCACCGCCGTGGACAACGGCAATGGCCTAGTGGCAGATATCCGCCCCATAAAACCTCCTCCTTTGAAACGCGCCATTTTTTGGCCCGCCTCTGCAACTTGTTTTCGTGCTGGTTGCGGCAGTTCTGCCGCCCCGCAAAAAATCTCGATATTTTTATGCTGGATTGACTATGGCCGACATCGACCAATACCGTCCAATACCATTTGATCAATCAATCCATACTCTTCAGGTATCACTACCGGTATGCGTTCCGAGCGCCGCCGCGGCCTCCGCCCGCCCCCCGGAAACGCCTTCCGGGAAACGGGCGATTTCCTTGAGCCGGGCTAGCGGCCGAGATCCTTGGCGGTCTTGCCGCCGATCCCCCACTGCCCCTTCGGCACGTCCTGAATCCACACCCGGGTGTTCTCCAGCGGCGCGCCGAGCGCTTCGGCCATGGCGGCGCTGACCTTCTCGATGAGCAATTTCTTCTGCTCGTCGCTACGACCTTCGATCAGGTAAATCTGGGCAAAAGGCATGTCGGTTTCCCTCCCGGATCAGGCGAACTTGAGGCTGACGCCACCCAGCGACTGGATGCGCAGGTTGACGTGGTCGCCGGCCGCGACCGACACCGCTTCGGTGATGCCGCCGGAGAGGATCATCGTGCCGGCCGGGATTTCCTCGCCGCGCGCACCGAGGTGGTTGGCCAGCATGGCGACCGCCGCCGCCGGGTGGCCGAGCACCGCGGCACCGGCGCCGATCGAGACGATCTGGCCGTTCTTCTCCATGACCACGCCCAATGTGCGCAGGTCGAGGCCGGCCACCGGCACCGCCATGCCGCCCAGCACGTAGCGCGACGACGAGCAGTTGTCGGCGATCACGCTCTTCAGGTCGAACGTGAAGTCGCGGTAGCGCGAATCGATGACCTCGATGCCGGGCATCACGAAATCGGTTGCCGCCAGCACCGCGCCGACGTGGCAGCCCGGGCCGCGCAGCGCCTTCTTCAACACGAAGACGATTTCCGGCTCGACCTTGGGATGGATCAGTTCCTTGATCTTCACCTCGCCGCCGTCGGCGACCGTGAAGTAGTTGACCAGGAAGCCGAAGCACGGCGTCTCGACGCCCATCTGTTTCATCTTGGCGTGCGAGGTCAGGCCGCACTTCAGGCCGACCACGCGGTTGCCGCGCGCCAGCTTGCGGCGCAGGATCTCGGCCTGGATCGCGTAGGCGTCGTCCCAGTCCATCTCGGGATGGGCGTCGGTGATCTTGACCACGTCGTGCGCCTGCAGTTCGGCGTTCTCGAGCAGTTCCGCCAGTTCGGCGATGGTGTTGTGGTTCAGTTTCATGCGAGCAGTCCCCGTTCTCTGGCCATCGTGATGGCGGTGTCTTCGATCATGTCTTCCTGGCCGCCGACCATGCCGCGCCGGCCCAGCTCGACCAGGATTTCGCGCGCCGGCACGCCGTACTTGACCGAGGCGCGCTTGGCGAACAACAGGAAGGAGCCATAGACGCCGGCGTAACCGAGGGTCAGCGCGTCGCGATCGATGCGGATCGGGAAGTCCATGATCGGCACCACCAGGTCTTCGGCGACATCGGTGATCTTCGCTACATCGACGCCGGTCTCGATGCCCATCAGGCTGCACACGGCGATGAAGACTTCCATCGGCGTATTGCCGGCGCCGGCACCCAGCCCGGCGGCCGCCGCGTCGATCCGGTTGGCGCCGACTTCGATCGCCGCGATGCTGTTGGCGACGCCCATCGCCAGGTTGTGGTGGCCGTGGAAGCCGAGCTCGGTTTCCGGCTTCAGCGCCGCGCGCACCGCGCCAAGGCGGGCCTTGACCGTCTCCGGCAGCAGGTGGCCGGCGGAGTCGGTGACGTAGATGCAGTTGGCGCCGTAGGACTCCATCAGCTTCGCCTGCTTGACCAGGCCTTCCGGGCTGTTCATGTGCGCCATCATCAGGAAGCCGACGGTGTCCATGTCGAGCTTCCGGGCCATCGTGATGTGCTGCTCGGAGACGTCGGCCTCGGTGCAGTGGGTGGCGACGCGGATGGTGTTGACGCCCAGTTCGCGCGCCATCTTCAGGTGATCGACGGTGCCGATGCCCGGCAGCAGCAGCGCCGAAACCTTGGCCTGCTTCATCTTCGGGATCACCGCGCCGAGGTATTCCTCGTCGGTGTGCGCCGGGAAGCCGTAGTTGACCGACGAGCCGCCGAGGCCGTCGCCGTGGGTGACTTCGATCAGCGGGATGCCGGCGGCGTCGAGGCCGGTGGCGATGCTGACCATCTGGTCGAGGGTCATCAGGTGACGCTTGGGATGCATGCCGTCGCGCAGCGTCATGTCGTGGACGGTGATTTTCTTGCCCTGCAGTGTCATTTCATTTCTCCTCAGGCAGCTTGGGTCGGCGCGAGCTTGAGCGTGCCCTTGATCATTTCTTCGGCGAACATCTCGGCGGTGCGGGCACCGGCGGCGGTCATGATGTCCAGGTTGCCGGCGTAGGTCGGCAGGAAGTCGCCCAGGCCCTGCACTTCCAGATAGACGGAAACGCGGTTGCCGTCGAACACCGGGCCGTTGACCAGGCGGTAGCCCGGCACGTACTTCTGGACTTCCTTGATCATGGCGTGGATCGACTCGGTGATCGCCGCCTGGTCGGGCGCCGTTTCGGTCAGGCAATGCACGGTGTCGCGCATGATCAGCGGCGGCTCGGCCGGGTTGATGATGATGATCGCCTTGCCCTTCTTCGCGCCGCCGACCTTCTCGACGGCACCGGCGGTGGTGCGGGTGAATTCGTCGATGTTCTTGCGGGTACCCGGGCCGGCCGACTTGCTGGACACCGTGGCGACGATCTCGCCGTAGGCCACCGGCTGCACGCGGGACACCGCGGCGACCATCGGGATCGTCGCCTGGCCGCCGCAGGTGACCATGTTGACGTTCATCTCGCGCTTGCCGACGTGCTCGGCCAGGTTGACCGGCGGCACGCAGTAGGGACCGATGGCGGCCGGCGTCAGGTCGATCATCAGCACGCCCAGTTCGTTGAGCTTGCGGCTGTTCTCGGCGTGCACGTAGGCGCTGGTCGCGTCGAAGGCGATCTGCACATTGTCGGCCAGGACGTGCGGCAGCAGGCCGTCGACGCCCTCGGCGGTGACTTTCAGACCCATCTCGGCGGCCCGCTTGAGGCCTTCCGATTCGGGGTCGATGCCGACCATCCAGGCCGGTTCGAGGAAGGGACTGCGCTTCAGTTTGTAAAGCAGGTCGGTGCCGATGTTGCCGGGACCGATCAGGGCGCATTTGATTTTCTGGGTCATGGGGATAGTCCTTGTTGTCAGGGTCAACACATGGTGGAAACGACGCCGCCCTCGACGCGCAGCGCCGCGCCGGTCGTCGCCGACGCTCGCGCGCTGCAGACGTAGGCGACCAGCGCCGCCACTTCGGGGGGAGCGATCATTCTTTTGAGGATGGAAGTCGGCCGGCCCTCGGCGAAGAAGCGACGCTCCATCTCGTCAAGACCGATGCCGGCGTCGGCGGCGAGCTTGCCGAAGAAGTCGGCGACGCCTTCGGAGCGGGTCGGGCCGGGCAGCACGGCATTGACCGTGACGCCGGTGCCGGCACAGCTTTGCGCGAGGCCGCGGGAGACGGCGAGTTGGGCCGACTTGGTCATGCCGTAATGCACCATCTCGCCCGGCGTGTTGATGCCGGATTCGCTCGAGATGAAGACGATGCGGCCCCAGTTGGCGGCCTTCATCGCCGGCAGGTAGTGGCGGGCGACGCGCACGCCGCTCATCACGTTGGTGTCGAAGAAGCGCTGCCATTCGCTGTCGGCAATCGCCTCGAAAGGGGCCGGGTCGAAGATGCCGAGGTTGTTCACGACGATCTCGGCCTGCGGGCAGGCGGCGAACAGTTGCGCGCAACCCTCGGCGCTCGCCAGGTCGGCGGCGACGCCGCTGACGCGGGCGCCCGGCACCTGCTCGCGCAGGCGGCCGAGCGCCGCATCGACGCCGGCCTGGCGGCGGCCGTTGATGACCACGACCGCCCCCTCGCGCGCCAGTTCGGCGGCGATGGCGAAGCCGATGCCGGCGGTCGAGCCGGTGACCAGCGCGGTCTTGCCGTTGATCTGCAGATCCATCGCCGGCCTCAGACGAAACGCACCGAGCAGCCGCCGATGCCGCCGATCGTCACGCGCAGGCTGTCGCCCTTGACCACCGGCACCATGGCGCCCATCGCGCCGGACAGCACGATGTCGCCCGCCTTCAGCGCGATGCCCAGGCGGCCCAGGGTATTGGCCAGCCAGACCATGGCGTTGACCGGGTGACCCATGGTCGCCGCCCCGGCGCCGGTGACGACGATCTCGCCGTTCTTTTCCAGCACCATGCCGCACAGTCCCAGGTTGACCTTGCTGATGTCGACCAACTGGTCGCCGAGGACGAAGACGCCGCAGGACGCGTTGTCGGCGACGGTGTCCTGGATCTTGATCTTCCAGTCCTGGATGCGCGAATCGACGATCTCGAAGCAGGCCATGACGCCTTCCGTCGCCGCCAGCACGTCGGCAGCGGTGACGCCCGGCCCCTGCAGGTCCTTCTTCAGCAGGAAGGCGATCTCGCCTTCGGCCTTGGGCTGGATCAGCGTATCCATCGGGATCGATTCGCCCTCGTTGTACACCATGCCGTCGAGCAGGTAGCCGAAATCCGGCTGATGCACGCCGAGCAGGTTCATCACCGCGGCGCTGGTGACGCCGATCTTCTTGCCGATCACCTTCTCGCCGTTTTCCAGGCGGCGGGCCAGCATGCGCTGCTGGATGTAGTAGGCGTCCTCGATCGTGATGTCGAGACCGCGCGAGGTCAGTGGACTGACCGTCTGGCGGGCGACCAGCGCCGCGTAGAGCTCGTCGCCCAGTTGCGTGATTTGTGCTTGTTCCATCGTCTTTTCCTTGAATCAGCCGGCCAGGAAATGGCCGACCAGATGGTTGAAATCGGCGCTGTGCTCGATCTGCACCCAGTGACCGCAGCGGCCGAAGACATGCAGTTGCGAGTCGTCGATCCAGCGGTTCAGGGTCAGTGAATTGCTCAGCGGGATGACCCGGTCGTCGCGGCCGTGGATGATCAGCGTCTGGTGTTTGATCGCCCGGATGTCCGCCTCGGCGCTGGCCATCGCATCGACCCAGCGCTGGCGCGGCGCCGGGAACATCGCCGCGAACGACTCCTGGAAGCCGGGGCGGAGGCTCGCCTGGTAGCGCAGTTCGGCCAGTTCGTCGGTGACCAGGCTGCGGTCGTGGGCGAAGATGTCGAGCAGACCCCGCATCGCCGCCAGCGACGGCTGATAGCCCCAGACCGCGTCGAGTTCCGGCGTGATCGCGAAGGGCACGCCGACGCTGCCCATCAGCACCAGCCGGCGTACCCGCTGCGGATGGCGGATGGCCAGCGCCAGCGCAATGGCGCCGCCGAAGGAATTGCCGATCAGGTCGGTCCGTTCGATGCCCAGCGCGTCGAGCAAGCCAATGGCGTGCGCGACCCAGCCATCGATCCCGTAGGCGATGCCGGCCGGCCGCTCGGTATAGCCGAAGCCGACCATGTCCGGCGCGATGGCGCGGCAGGTCTTGCCCAGTTCGGGCAACACCAGCCGCCAGTTGGCCCAGGCGGTGACCCCCGGACCGGAACCGTGGATCAGCAGCACCGGCACCCCATTGTCGGACACAGCGCCGACATCGTGGTAGTTGGTGTCGATGCCGGCAGCGACGATGCGCTGGCCGATTTCGGGAGAGTTGGCGGACATGCCGATGCGCCTTACAGCTTGATGCAGACGTTCTTGAGTTCGGTATAGAACTCGAGCGAATGCACGCCGCCCTCGCGGCCGATGCCGGAGTTCTTCGAGCCGCCGAACGGCGTGCGCAGGTCGCGCAGGAACCAGCTGTTGACCCAGACCAGACCAGCTTCGATGCGGCCAGCGACGCGGTGGGCACGATTGACGTCCTGCGTGAACACCGACGCGGCCAGCCCGTAGTCGGTACCGTTGGCGCGCTTGATGACTTCCTCTTCGCTGTCGAACGGCATCACCGTCGTACAGGGCCCGAAGATTTCCTCGCGCACCACCGCGGCGTTCTCGTCGAGGCCGATCCAGATGGTCGGCTGCACCCAGGCGCCGTTGGCCAGTTCGCCCGGCATCTCGGGCACGCCGCCGCCGGTGACGACGGTGGCGCCCTCGTCCACCGCCTTCCGGTAGTAGGAGAGCACCTTGTTGCGGTGTTCCTGGCTGATCAGCGGCCCCATGTTGGCGGAAGCGTCGCCCGGTACGCCGAGCTTGAGCTTCTCGGCGCCTTCCTTGAGGCGTGCGACGAAGGTATCGAACAGCGGGCGCTCGACATAGACGCGCTCGGTGCCGAGGCAGACCTGGCCGCAGTTGGAGAAGCAGGAGCGCAGCGTGGCCTCGATCGCGACGTCGAGGTTGGCGTCGGCGAAGACGATGGCCGGGTTCTTGCCGCCCATTTCCAGCGACACCGGCCGGGCACCGTCGGCGGCGGCTTTCATGATGGCGGCGCCGGTGCGCGTCTCGCCGGTGAAGGTGATGGCGCTGACGTCCTGGTTGGTGGTCAGGAATTCGCCGGCCGAATCGGGGCCGAAACCATGCACCACGTTATAGACGCCCTTCGGCACGCCGCAGGCGTTCATCACTTCGCCGAGCAGGGTCGCCGTGGACGGGGTTTCTTCCGACGGCTTGACGACGACGGTGTTGCCGCAGGCGAGTGCCGGGCCGACCTTCCAGGTCATCAGCAAGAGCGGCAGGTTCCACGGGCAGACGACGCCGACCACGCCGACCGGCCGGCGCATCGCGTAGTTGATGGCGCCCTTGCCGTCCGGCGTCGCCATTTCGAAGAACTCGGTCGGCGCGTTCTTGATCACGTCGGCGAAGATCTTGAAGTTGGCGGCGCCGCGCGGGATGTCGATGTGCGAGGCGAGGCTCTTCGGCTTGCCGGTATCGGCACACTCGGCGTCGAGGAATTCGTTGAAGCGGCGGTTGATCTCGTCGGCGACCTTGTTCAGGAGGTCGGTGCGCTCGACCACAGTCATCCTGCCCCAGGGGCCGTCGAGCGCTTCGCGGGCGGCGGCGACGGCGGCGTCGACCTCGGCCTTGCCGGCCTCGTGCACCATGCCGATCAGGCTGTTGTCGAGCGGCGAGCGCTTCTGGAACTGCTTGCCGGTGGCGACGAATTCGCCGTTGATGAAGTTCAGTATCTGTTTCATTCCCTATGGGTCCTTGTAGGTTTCTTGTTGTCAGGCGAGGCCGATGGCGCTGAGGCCGGCCCTTGCGCATTCCTCGTCCTCGGCCTCGGAAGCGCCGGAGACGCCGATACCGCCGATCCACTCGCCGCCCTCGCCCGGTACCGGCAGGCCGCCGCCGAAGACGATCAGGCGCGGCTGGTTGGCGAAGCCGAGCTTCATCCCGTCGTCGTGGCCGATCGCCCCCATCCAGGCCTTGGTCGGAAAGCCGAAACTGGCCGAGGTGTAGGCCTTGTCGATGGCGATCCCGATCGAGTGAATGAAGGCACCCGGCTGGCGCAGGAAGGCCATCAGGTTGCCGCCGCGGTCGACGACGGCAACGTTGATCCGCCAGCCGCGGGCGACGGCATGCGCCACCGCCGCGCTGCAGGCGGCCGCGGCCGCCTCGGCGGTGATGCCCGGCTGGCTGGCGGCGACTTGCATCAGGTCACCACCGTCAGGAAGCGGTCGTTCAGCTTGCGGTCGTGGTAGAAGACGGCGGCGCCGACTTCGTCCATCGTCCACTTGGTCGGCTTCTGATCGGGGTAGGCATAGTTGCCGCCGCAGAAGGTCTCGAAGCGGTTGCCGTTCGGATCGAAGGCGTAGATCGTCGTGCCGCGGGTGACGCCGTGGCGGGTCGGGCCGATGTCGATCGAGACGCGATTCATCGACATGATGTCGGCGGCGCGCAGAACCTGCTCCCAGGTTTCGAGCAGGAAGGAAACGTGGTGCAGCTTGCCCGGCTCCGGGTGGCGGACGAAGGCGATATCGTGCGCCTTGGTCGAGCAGGACAGCCAGATTGCCAGATCCTGGTTGTCGTCGAGGGCGATGTGCTCGACCAGGAAGAAGCCCAGCACGTCCTGGAAGATGGCCTGCGCCTTCTCGATGTCCGGACCGTAGAGCAGCGCATGATCGAGGCGGATCGGGGCGATGCCCTTTTCGGCGTTGGCGCACCAGGCTTCCGGATTGAGGTCACCCATGTCGTTGCCGATGGTCGTCTTGTGCGCATACAGCTCGATGTCGTGCCCCGTCGGCAGGGTGAAACGCACGCGCTCGCCGGTTTCCAGCAATTCGCCGGCCGGGATGCGCTTGGTGGCGACGCCGTAGGCGTTGAGATCCTTCTCCAGCTTGGCCAGGGTCGCATCGCTATCGACCTTGAAGGCAAAGAAGTCGATACCGGCGGTATCGGCCTGGCGCAGGATCACGCTGTGGTGATCGCGTTCTTCCCAGGTCTTGAAATAAACGCGGCCCTGGGCATCGCGACCGGTTTCGATCAAGCCCAGCACCTTCGAGTAGAAATCAACGCTTTCGTCAATGTCGAGAACCCGCATCTGTGCGTGCCCGGGACGAAGTACACCTGTCATTGCCATTTGTCTGCTCCTCTTTCTTGTGTGTGATTACCGAAAAATTCCTGCAATCGATTTACTATAACGATATTTACAACCAATCTCGATGTCAACGCATTTTCTCGAGATTTTTTAATTAACCCGAAAATTTTCTTTGCGGGTTAGAATTTTTCATCCTTGATCACCCAGCCACCCACCATGAACATCAGCGCCGCCGCCGAAGGTTTGTCCGCCGAGCCCAAGACCCTGGTCGAATCGGCTTACCGCGCCCTGCGCCGGGACATCATCGAAGGCAAGCTGGCGCCCGACGAGAAGCTGCGCGTCGAGCACCTCAAGGACAACTACGGGGTCGGCGCCGGCACGCTGCGCGAGGCGCTCTCCCTGCTCATCGCCGACGCCCTGGTGGTCAGCCAGGGACAGCGCGGCTTCCGCGTCTCGCCGGTGTCGCTCGAGGATTTCGACGACATCACCCGGACCCGCGTCATGCTCGAGTGCGAAGCGCTCCGGCAGTCGATCGCGATCGGCGACGATGCCTGGGAAGCCAGCCTGGTGGCCGCCTTCCACCGCCTCGCCAAGGCCGAGGAAAAGCGCATCGGCAGCGACGTCCGCGAGGAATGGGAAGAACGCAACCGGATCTTCCACGAGGTTCTGATCGCCGCCTGTCCTTCCCGCTGGCTCAAGCATTTCCTCTCCATCCTCTACTACCAGGCCGAACGCTACCGGCGCCTGTCGCTCTACCTGCAACCGCTGCCCCGCGACGTGCACGCCGAGCACGAAGCCCTGCTGCACGCCGCCATCAACCGCGACGCCGACCGGGCCGCCGCCCTGCTCGCCGAGCACATCCTGATGACCTTCCGCTCGGTGCAGGCGATTCCCAGCGAGGAACTCAACCGCAAGCTACCGGCCTGACGGCGACCGTCACAGCACCGCCGCCACGCCCGGCTGGGCCGGCGACAGGCGGCAGACGTTCTTCGCCATCTTGCCCAGCACCTTCAGCGTGATGTCGCTGGTCGGCCGCACGCGGCAGGCCAGCACCCGGTCGGCCGCCTCGTCCTCGAGGCTGACGTAGTCCCGGCTCATCACCCGCTTGGCGTAGCTGCCCGAGGTGATCTCGACCTTGCAGACGCCGCAGCCGCCGCCCCGGCAGCCGACCGGAATGCCCTTCTTGCCGAGGCGCTCCATGCCGGCGAGCAGGGTTTCGGCCGGCGAACAGCGATAGCTTTCGCCGGTTTCCTCGATCAGCACGTTGAAATAGATCATCGCCGCGCTCCCGCTCAGATGTTCTTGAACAGCGGACTCTTCAACTGCTGCGAGGCATCGGCCGCCGAGAAGAACTTCTCCATGTAGATGTCGCGCTCGAACAGCCGGCCCTGCATCAGCGTCGTGACGCAGGCTTCGATCATCGCCGGCGGGCCGCACAGGTAGGCCTTGTGGCCGCGGAAGTCGTTGGCGAAGTGGGCCTTGGCTGCCTCGTGCACGAAACCGCGCGCGCCGTCCCAGTCCGACCCGGCCGGCTCGTCGGAGAGCGCCGGCACGTAGCTGAAGTTCGGGTACTGCTCGGCGAGGGCCCGGAACTCGGCGTCGTAGTACAGTTCGGCGCGGTTGCGCTGGCCATAGACGAGGGTCATCGGCAGCGTGCAGCCTTCACCGAGCAGCTCCTCGATCATCGATTTCGGGCTGGACAAGCCGGAACCGCCGGCCATGAAGATGAGCGGGACGTTGGCCGACTTCTTGACGAAGAAGCGCCCGTACGGACCGCTCAGCTTGAGCCGGTCGCCGACCTGCAACTGCTGGTGCAGCCAGGCGGTGACCTGGCCGCCCGGCACGATGCGGACGTTGAGTTCGACGACATCGCCGCCGTCCGGCGCGTTGGCCAGCGAGAAGGCGCGCGACTGGCCGGGGAAGGCCTCGACTTCCAGATTGATGTATTGACCGGCCTGGAACTGCAGCGGCCGGTCCAGCTTGATCCAGATGCCGCGAATGGTCGGCGTCAGCGCTTCGATCCTGACCACCTCGCCCGCGTAGTCCTCGACCGGCAGGTTCTGCGAGTCGGGATCGTCCTCGATCTCGGCTTCGATCACCACGTCGGATTCGAGACGGGCGCAGCAGGCCAGGCACTTGCCTTCCTCGCGCTCGAAATCCATCAGCGCGAAGGTCGATGCCTCGCCGTGATCGACTTCGCCGTCGGTGACCTGCACCTTGCAGGTCGCGCACAGGCCGTGGCAGCAGGCGTGCGGCAGGTAGATGCCGGCGCGCAGGGCGGCGTCGAGGATGGTCTGGCCATCCTCGACTTCGATCGTCTGGCCCAGCGGTTCGATGGTCAGTTCGTAGCTCATGCCGCCCCCGGCTCAGAAATACGTGCCGTTGCCGTTCAGACCCGGCGTCTGCAGGCGCAGCACATCCTTGTGCTTGAGCCCCTGCTCGGCCAGCGTCTTGTTCATGTCCGGCTGGAAGGGCTGGCCGGACTTGAGCCAGACAGCCTTGGCGAAATCGATCTGCGCCCAGTCCGGGTGACGGCTGTAGGAATGCGCCAGGTGCTTGTCGACCAGTTCGGAGAATTTCGTCTCCGGCGGCAGGCAGTAGGCGAACGGGGCGCAGAACATCAGGTGGTCGTCCCAGCCGACGTAGAGCAGCTGGTTGCCGTGGAACTTGTCCTGGGTATCGGCGGCCGGGTAGTTGTAATCGTAGAGGGCTTTGACAGCCATGTTTGTCTCCTTTTGTTGTAAGCGGGGGCACACCGGCCCCCGTTTCTGATCGATCAGGTGTTCTGCGTTGCCATGCCGCGCCAGGCGGCGAAGTTGGCCTGGTCGCCGGAACCTTCGTAGTCCATGTTGTCCTTGCCGTTCTGGATGTGGTACCACTCGAGCACCTTGAGCATCGGATCGAAACCTTCGACGGTCGGGTCGGTGCCTTCCGGGAAGCAGTTGCCCTGGTAGATCTGGTGCACCGGCAGCCAGGCCTGGATGTACTTCTCCGGTTCGTCGTCGAAGATGTGCTTACAGCCGTCCGAACAGGTGTGGTACTTCTCGCCCTGGTAGTCGGATTCGCGGTAGCAGATCTTGGTCGGGTCGTCCGGCTCGGTGAACACCATCGGAATCTGGCAGACCTGGCACAGCATCGGCAGCGTGTTGTTGTAGAAACGCTCGCCGCGGTCGGCCATTTCGCGCCACTGGGTGAAGCGCGGCCGGTAGTACTTGTCGAAGGTGTTCGGGTACTTGGCCGACAACCAGTCCATTTCCTCGTCGTTCGGCAGCCAGGTATGGAAATCCGAGGCGTGGGCGTACTGGTAGAAGGTGGCCCAGGCCTGGTGCGAGATGTGTTCCTTGTCGACCGTGCATTGGGTGATGCACTCCGGCACCTTGATGCCGTACTTGGCGAGGTCGTTGAACAGCGCGCCGCCGTTCTGCTCGAAGTAGATTTCCCAGGCTTCCTTCCAGCTCATCACGCGCTTCGGCAGCATGTAGTCCATCATCATGCCGACCAGGGTGAGCACGCGGATGCCGCGCCAGGCCCACTTGTCGATCCACTTCTGGACGATCGGCAGGTTGTCCGGGTCCTGTTCGAGCATGAACTTGATGCATTCGAGGCCGAGCGTCATGTGCCGGGCTTCGTCGGACTGCGCCGAGAAGCCGAAGGTGACGGTCGCCATGTCGCCGTTGTAGGCGGCACCCGACATGAAGGGCACGAACAGCAGGTTGGTCAGCACGTATTCGAAGGAGAAGCCGATGGCGATCATCCATTCGAAGGGGCCGGCACTGAAGGCGTCGTCGAAGAAGGACTTGGGCACCGACAGGTACCAGACGCGTTCGATCTGATGCGTGGCGCCGGCATGGAAACCTTCGTAGAACTTGTTGTAGTTGGACAGCGCGTGAATCTGCGTCTGCGCATGGCGGACCTCGTCGATCGACTGCATCAGGCAGGCGACGCGCGGGCCGACACCGGGGAAGTTGCGGCCGGCCGCGGCAAAGCCGCGGTGGGCGACATACTCCAGCGGCGAAATCCCGGTCAGGAACAGCTTGACCGCATTCAGGTAGCGCGCGTCGGTGATGCCGAGGTGACCGTTGTTCTGGGCGAAGGCGTCGAGCACCGCGTAGAGCTTGCGCTCCTTCTCGGCCTGGTACTTCCAGTAGGCGTCCATGGTCAGGCGGAAGGGGTCTTCCCACTTGTCCCAGTCGTGAATCTTGATGCCTTCGAAGGCAGCCTGCGGGAACACCTTGTCCATCGGCTGGTAGCTGGTTTCCCAGCCAAGGCCGCGCGTCATGTGGGCGTACTTTTCCTTGAGGCCCAGCTTTTTCTTGGTGGCTTTCATGTCCATGAGAGTTCTCCTTGCTCAGTTTTTCCAGGCCAGCGTCAACTGGTCGTCGTCCTCATCCATGTTTCCGGAGAGCGTGATCAGGTTGACCTGCAACTCCTGCAGGTCGAAATCGCGGCCGATGCGCTCTTCGATCGATTCGCGCTTGATCACCAGGCGGCCCTCGGCGTTGATCTTGACCATGGCCGGCTGCTCGTCGAGCACGGCATGCGGGTTGTCGGCGAGGATCGACTCGATGATCGGCCGGGTGTCCTCGTTGGTTTGAAAGGCGATGAATACGGTAGACATGAAAACTCCTAGACGGCCAGGCCAAGCTTGGCGCAACGGGCATTGAATTCGGCGGTGACGTCGGCGAGGACATCGGCGGACGGTTCGCCGAAGGCGCGGGCGGCGATCGGCGCCAGCGCGGCGAGCGTGGCGGCGCGGTAGTGCTTGACCCAGTCGCTGAGAACGGCCTTGTTCTCCGGCGATTCGGCGGCGGCAACCTTGATCTGGGCATCGACCCACTTGGCGGTCTCGGTCAACCATTCGGCCATGAAGCGGGTCATCATCGAGATCGCGGTGCCGCCCTTGGCCGAGAAGTCGGCGTCGAGGTGGTCGTAGAGCAGCGGGTTGAGCAGGCCTTCGAGGACCAGGTTCTGGGCGACGAAGATTTCGAACCAGTCCTGCAGCACCAGCAGGTTCTCGACGTGCTCGCGCAGCGGCTGCCAGTTCGGGCACGACATCCAGGCGCTCTTGGCGGTTTCCAGCGCGTCCGGGCCGTCGAGGACGAGACCGATGCGGGTCAGGTATTGGGCGACGCCCAGGTGATCCATCGCGTGGTAGAGGCAGGGCTGGGTGATCACCGTGCCGTAGCCATAGGCGGCGATGTAGGAATTGCCCATGTTGCCGCCCCACTCGACGTGGCGCATCGGCACCAGGACGTCGAGCGCGGTCTGCCGCAGCTCGGCCGGAATCAGTTCGGCCAGGCCGCGATCCTCGATCATCTCGAAGCTCGATTCGGCGGCTTCCTGCTGCCGGGCACGGGC
The DNA here is from genome assembly GCF_055901855.1 of Azonexus sp. MM2026_4. Classification (NCBI taxonomy): domain Bacteria; kingdom Pseudomonadati; phylum Pseudomonadota; class Betaproteobacteria; order Rhodocyclales; family Azonexaceae; genus Azonexus; species Azonexus sp. MM2026_4. The sequence goes on from NZ_CM148380.1 coordinate 1,266,151, forward strand.
GATGGTGTAGGAGCCGTAGTAGTACTGGCGCGGGTCCTTCAGCGCGTACCAGTCCTGCATCCGGATCTTCGTGCGCTTCTTGTCGAACAGCACGTTGTCGGCGTCCCAGCTCGGCCGGTAGTGGAAGATGTGTTCCTGCTGGATGTTGTAGCTGCCTTCCTGGTAGCGGCTGGCCGGCTTGTCGCCGAAGCGTTCGACCAGGTGGTCGAAGGTGTGGCGCAAAGGTTTGATTGCCACGGTGCGCAGATCAATCTGCATGTTTGTCTCCTGTCGTTATTCCCGCGAACGGGGTTTTTGAAACTTCGTCAAACTGCGTCTTCAAAGCCCTGGCGCGAAGCGTCGTTCAACCGGGAAACCCAGTCGCCCTGCTCCGACGTCGCCGGATCGAGCACGATCACCTCGTTAGCCAGGCAAAACTCGTGGAAGGCGGATTCCGGCAACATCAGTTCGACGGCCAGCTCCGGATCGCCGATCGCAAACTCGAATTCGATGAATCCGTCCGGACGACGCCTGCAGACCCGGACGTAACGACGCCCGGCGTCGAACGTGCTGCCCTGCTTCGCTTGCTGCCCCATTTTCTGTCTCCTGAAATCCGCACAGCGCACATCGCTGCCGGACCTTCTCTTATCAAGGAGCGTGCCAGAGAGACAAAGCTTTGTTTTTATTGAAATCAGCGAAAACCGACCGGCGCAATGCTGCAGCGCATCGTTACGATCTAGTGAAACGATTTCCCTTTGATTAATCAAATGATCAATTGCGCAGGTCTGGCGGCGAAACCGGAATTACGTATTGCGATATGACCCACGAAAAGGGAAACCGTGAAATAATCTCGAGAAAATTACGGCGCCTCTGCCGGCGCCAGCACTTCACAAGAAGAGGCCAGACCCAACCGGGCAAGCCCAGGACAGAGAGACAAAATGACCATCATCCGATACCCGGAATCGAACGACCTGCGCAACCTGGTCAAATTTTGCGAGAAGGACGGGACGATCTGGCTGGCCGAGAACCGCATGGTGCTGATGCACACCACGGCCCTCGGCGCCTTGCGCCGCGAGCTGGTCGGCTCGGTCGGCAAGGAACACGCGCGCCGCCTGCTGACCCGCATGGGCTACGCCGCCGGCGTCAGCGACGCCGAGCTGGCCAAGCGCATCCGCGGCAACCAGTCGCTGCAGGACGCCTTCTTCACCGGCCCGCAATTGCACATGCTGGAAGGCGTGGTGCGCGTGACGCCGGTCGAGATGGCGATCGATTTCGAAAAAGGCAGCTTCTACGGCGAATTCCTGTGGGAGAACTCCTGGGAGCAGGACATCCACCTGCGCGAACTCGGCCGCTCCGACGAACCGGTGTGCTGGTCGCAGATCGGTTATGCCTCCGGCTACACCTCGGCCTTCATGGGCCGCTTCATCCTGTTCAAGGAAGTCGAATGCGTCGCCTGCGGCCACAACAACTGCCGCATCGTCGGCAAGCCGCTGGAAGAATGGGACGACGCCAGCGAACACGCCGGCTACTTCGAATCCGACTCGATGCTCAACCACCTGCTCGAACTGCGTCACCAGGTCGACTACCTGCGCACCACCATCGCCCAGCAGGTGCAGACGCCGCAACTGGTCGGCAATTCGGTCGGCTTCAAGCACGCCTACGACCTCGTCACGCGCGCCTCCGGCACCCAGGTCACCGTCCTGCTGCTCGGCGAAACCGGTGTCGGCAAGGAGCGCTTCGCGCGCACCCTGCACCAGATGAGCAACCGCAAGCAGGGGCCGTTCGTCGCCGTCAATTGCGCGGCGATGCCCAACGACCTGATCGAATCCGAACTGTTCGGCGTCGAGAAAGGCGCTTTCACCGGCGCGCAGACCTCGCGCATGGGCAAGTTCGAACGCGCCGACGGCGGCACCCTGTTCCTCGACGAGATCGGCGAACTGCCGCTCGCCGCCCAGGCCAAGCTGCTGCGCGTGCTGCAGGAAGGCGAGATCGAGCGCCTGGGCGACGACCGCGTGCGCAAGCTGAACATCCGCCTGGTCGCCGCCACCAACGTCGACCTGCAGACCGCGGTCAAGGAAGGCCGCTTCCGCTCCGACCTCTACTACCGCCTGAGCGTCTACCCGATCCAGATTCCGCCGCTGCGCGAACGCATCGCCGACATCCCGCCGCTGATTGACGCCATGCTCGCCCGCTTCTGCACGCTCTACGAGAAGAAGCTGCTCGGCGTCAGCGACAAGGCGATGCAGGCGATCAAGCGCTACCAGTGGCCGGGCAACGTGCGCGAACTGGAGAACATGATCGAACGCGGCATCATCCTCGCCCCCAACGGCGGCTGGATCGAGATCGAGCACCTGTTCGCCAACGTCGCCGCCGGCGATTTCCACGAAACCCGGATCAGCCAGGCCGGCAGCCTCGAACAGAAACCGACGGCGGATGGCGGCAACGACCTGATCGCCGCCATCCTCGACAGCGGCATCGCCTTCGACGACCTGGAAACCCGCCTCATCGACGAAGCCGTCAAGCGCGCCGACGGCAACCTGGCCGGCGCCGCGCGCACGCTCGGCATCACCCGGCCGCAACTGCAATACCGCCTGAAGAAGAAGGACGGCGGCTGACGGAGCACGCGGCATGGAATTCCGCCAACTCAAGTACTTCATCGCCGTCGCCGAAGAACTCAACATCGGCCGCGCCGCCAACCGCCTGCACATCTCGCAGCCGCCGCTGACGCGGCAGATCCAGCAACTGGAGGAGGAGTTCGGCACCCAGCTCTTCCTGCGCACGGCGCGCGGCGTCGAACTGACCGAGGCCGGCGAGATGTTCCTGCGCGACGCCCGCAACATCCGCGACCTGATGACCCAGGCCGGCGAGCGCGTCCGCGAGGCCGGCCAGGGCAAGCGCGGCAAGATGGACATCGGCATCTTCGGCTCCGGCATCCTCGACGTCATTCCCAAGGTGCTGCACGCCTTCCGCGCCAGCCACCCGAACGTGCGCATCGCCCTGCACCAGATGAGCAAGAAGGAGCAGATCGAAGCCCTGCGCCAGCACCGCATCATCGCCGGCTTCAACCGCATGCTGGCGCCGCTGCCCGACATCGCCAGCGAACCGGTGATGCTGGAAAGCATCATGGTCGCCGTCAACGAGACCCATCCGCTCGCCGCCAAGCCGGCGATCCTGCTCAAGGAGCTGGCCGGCCAGCCGCTCATCCTGTTCCCGAGCGGCGCCCGTCCCAGCTTCATCGACAAGGTCTGGGCGCTGTGCGCCGGTGAAGGCTTCGAACCGCAGGTCGCCCAGGAAGTCGGCGATGCGCCGACCAGCGTCGCCCTGGTCGCCGCCGGCTTCGGCCTCAGCCTGGTCCCGGAAGCGGCCAGCAGCCTGAGCGTCCCCGGCGTCGTCTACCGCCGCCTGGCCAACGCCCCCGACGCCGTCGTCAACCTCAGCTGCATCTACCGCAGCGACGAGAGCTCGCCGCTACTGCACGCCTTCCTGCAAACGATCCGGGAGTTCCGGGAGAAAAATGGCGAGCGCCATGGCGGGCGGCACTGAGCGCCGCCGCAAGCGTGCTCAGCTGGCCGCGGTGTCGATCGATTCGCTGTAATGCCGGAAGGCGTCGCGGACGGTATGGATCATTTCCGCATCGTCCCAGGGCTTGGTCAGGAACTTGTAGATTTCGCCGCGATTGATCGCCTCGGTCAGACTGTCCAGCGCGGTGTAGCCGGAAAGCACCATGCGCACCGTCTTCGGGTGCATGGTCCGGGCGCGGGCGAGCAGTTCGGTGCCGCTCATGCCGGGCATCCGCTGATCGATGATGATGACCCCGACCTGGTGTTCGGCCAGCTGCCGCAGCGCCGCCTCGCAACTGCTGGCGGTCAGTATCCGGTAATTTTCCCGGCGCAGCAGCCGGGACAGCGAACTGAGGATGCCCGGCTCGTCATCGACCAGCAGCAGCGTGGACATCGCCTCGTTGTCGACCGGAATCTTCGCCGGCTCGTAGGACTTCAGGAAACGTGTCATCTCGTCCGCCGGCAGCGGCCGGCTGATCAGGTAGCCCTGCATGACGTCGCAGCGCAGCGAGCGCAGGTAGCGCGCCTGCCCGCTCTCCTCGACGCCCTCCGCGACGACCTCGAGACCGAGGCTGTGACCGAGGGCGATGACCGCCTTGACGATCGACGCGTTACCGAGGTTGGTGGTCATGTCGCGGACGAAGGAGATATCGACCTTCAGCTTGTCCACTTCCAGCCGCTGCAGGTAGCCGAGCGAGGAATAGCCGGTGCCGAAATCGTCGATCGACAGGCGGATGTCGAGCGCCTTGAGCTCGGCGAGCACCTTGAAGGACTGATCCCGGTCCGCCATCACGAAACTCTCGGTGATCTCGAGTTCGAGCTGTTGCGGGGGAATGCCGGTTTCCGCCAGAACCTCCCTGACCGATTCGACGAGCCGGCCGCGACTCAACTGGACGGCCGAAACATTGACCGCGACCTGCCGCGACGCCAGCCCGCTGTCCGTCCACTGCTTGATCTGCCGGCAGGTTTCGCGCAGCACGTAATCGCCCAGCGGCACCACCAGCCCGCTTTCTTCGGCGAGCGGGATGAATTCCGCTGGCGACACCAGGCCGCGCTCGGGATGCTGCCAGCGGACCAGGGCCTCGAGACCGACGATTTCGCCACTGATCAGGTCGACCTGCGGCTGGTAATGCACGCGCAACTCGCCGTTGGCCAGCGCCTGGCGCAGTTCCGCTTCGAGCTGCAACCGTTGCTTGGCGCGCAGCCCCATTTCCGGGGAGAAGAAACGCAAACCGCCCCGGCCCAGAACCTTGGCCTGATGCAGGGCGACATCGGCATTGCTCTGCAGGGTTTCGACAGTACCGCCATCGCCGGGAAAAACGGCGATGCCGATGCTGGCGCCGACATAGACGCTCTGCCCCTTGAGCACGAAGGGCGTGGCCAGGGCGTCGATCATCCGCTGGGCGTGGAGATCGATCGCCGGCGCTTCGCCGCTGCAGTCGAGGATGACGTTGAACTCGTCGCCGGCGGTGCGGGCGATGGCGTCGCTTTCCGGCAGCAGGCTTTGCAGGCGCTGACCGACCTCGATCAGCAACTGGTCGCCCAGGCTGTGGCCGAGGCTCTCGTTGATCATCGCGAAGTTGTCGAGATCGATGTTGAGCAGCGCGAACTGGCTCTGGCTGTTTTCCGCATGCAGGATCGCATGCTGCAGCATCTCGGCGAACAGGACGCGATTGGCGAAACCGGTCAGCGGGTCGCGGTAGGCCAGGGTGCGGTACTTCTCCTCGCTGACCTGGAGCAACGCCGTGCGCTGGGCCACCAGATCCTCGAGGAAGCGGCGCAGGCGCGCCAGTTCGAGGTGGTTGCGGATGCGCGCCCGCACCTCGTCGATGTCGAAGGGCTTGGTGATGTAGTCGGCGGCGCCGAGATCGAAGCCGCGGACCTTTTCCTCGGTGGCGTCGATCACCGTGACGAAGATCACCGGAATCCGGTTGCCCTGCGGCAAGGCCTTGATGCGCCGACAGGTTTCGTAGCCGTCGATTTCCGGCATCACGATGTCGAGCAGGATCAGGTCGGGCAGCACGTTGCCGTGCAGGACATCGAGCGCCTTGACGCCGCTGTTGGCGACCATGATCGTGTATTCATCCTTGAGCGCTTCGAGCAGTTCGTGGATGTTCTCCGGGACGTCATCGACGACGAGCAGGGTCGGCGGATGCGTCGGATCGGCGTGGGCGGCGATGTCGAACAGCACCGGGTGCTTGCGGTAGCGCCTCAACTCCAGCTGGTTGCGCACCCGCGCCTTGAGCAAATCGGCATTGACCGGCTTGGTGATGTAGTCGGCCACCCCCAGCGAAAAGCCGCGCGCCTCGTCGGCCGCCTCGGCGAGCGCGGTGACGAAGATCACCGGAATCTCGGTGGTGACGGGGTTGATCTTCAGCGCGGAAAGCACCGAGTAGCCATCCATGCCGGGCATCTTGATGTCGAGCAGGACAAGGTCGGGCTGCGGCTGCGCCTGCGCCAGTTCCAGCGCCTTTTCGCCGTTGGTGGCGGCGACGATCGCATAGTCGTCGCGCAAAATGGCGATCAGCGCGTGCAGGTTCTCGGGAACATCGTCGACGATCAGGATGCGCGGACGCAGGCCGGTCGTTTCACTGGCGGCGGGGGTCATGACGGCAAACTCTCGTCGAGGGCAATTTTCTTCAACTGGGCGACCGCACTGTCGATATCGAAGACATCGACGCGCGCGGCAACGGCATCGACCGCCGGCGCCAGCGGCGTCCCCGCCACCCCGGCGCGCAGTTCGTTGAGCAGCGGCTCGGCGGCGCCAAGATCGTACTCCAGCGCATTAGCCAGCCGATCGAGCAAGGCACGCAGGGCGTCGCGCGTCAGCGGCGCGGCGGCCGGCGAAAGCACCGGCGCGGCCAGCGCGGTCAGCGAATCGATGGCCTGCATCGCCTGCAGCAGCAGCGTCTCCACCTCGTCGAGCTGTTCCGGGGCGGGTGTCACGCCGCGCTTGAGCAGGTCGTCGATGGCGGTGAATTTCTCGTACAGCGCGTGCGCCCCGAGGTTGCCGGTAACGCCCTTGAGCGCGTGGCAATGGGCCTCGGCGGCGACCGTGCCGTCTTCGGCCAGACGTTGCCGAAGCAGGCTCACCGCATCCGCGTAGTTTTCGCGGAAACGCCGCAATTGCTTGCGATACGAGGCCACCTTGCCGCCGATCCGGCGCACCCCTTCGCGGGCGTCGAAAGCCGTCTGAGCCAGCAGGTCGTCCGGGATCTCGCCCTGCGACGACGCGGCTTCCAGCGGCGCCGGCACGGGGCGGGCGGAGCGGTCAACCCATTTGGCGAGGACCGCCATCAGCCGGTCGGGCGAGATCGGCTTGGTGACGTGATCGTTCATCCCCGCCGCCTGGCTCTGTTCGGCGTCCTGGGCCATGGCCAGCGCGGTCATGGCGATGATCGGCAGGCGAGAGTATTTCTCGTCCGGCAGCGCCCGGATCTGGCGCGCCGCGTCCAGCCCGTCCAGGACCGGCATCTGGATGTCCATCAGCACTGCGTCGTAATCCTGCTGCCGGACCTTGCTGACCGCGATTTCACCGTTTTCCGCCGTATCGACGACGATGCCTTCGCCGCGCAGCAATTCGCTGGCGAATTCGCGGTTGATTTCGTTGTCTTCAACCAGCAGCAGGTGGGCGCCGGCCAACTGGCCGCTGGTTGCGAGGTTCGGCGTCCCCGGCCGCCGCCCGTCCTCGGGCTGCCCGCCATCGCTACCGAAAATGCGGCCGCGGCCGAGCACGGTCAGGATCGTGTCGAGCAGGGTCAACGGCGACACCGGCTTGATCAGGAAGGCGTCGATGCCGGCCTGTTCCGAGCGCTTGAAGACATCCTCGCGGCCGTAGGCGGTGACCATCAGGATTTTCGGCTGGCGCGGCAGCGAGAGATCGCTGTGGATGCGCTGCGTCGCTTCGTCGCCATTCATGCCCGGCATGTGCCAGTCCATCAGCACCAGGTCGTAGGGCGCGCTGCTTGCCGAACGCAAGGCGGTCAAGGCGGCCGCGCCGCTGGCGGCGATACTGACGTCGAGCCGGAAGAAGCGCAGCATCTCGGCCATGATCTCGCGCGAGGCCTCGCTGTCGTCGACCACCAGCACGCGGATGCCCTGCAGCAACGGACCGGCCTGCTCGACCAGCGCCCGCTGGTGCGCCTGGGCGGCCTGGGCGATCGGCAGGCGAACGGTGAAGCAGATCGTCGTGCCGACGCCGGGCTGCGAATCCTCGACCCAGATCCGGCCATGCATCATCTCGACCAGGTTCTTGCTGATCGCCAGCCCCAGCCCGGTACCGCCGAAGCGACGGGTGGTGGTCTGGTCGGCCTGAGTGAATTTCTCGAACAGCCGGCGCTGGATTTCCGGCGTCATGCCGATGCCGGAATCGCGCACGCAGACCTGCAGGGTAACCTCGTCGTCGTTCGCGCTGACGCAACGAAACGCCAGTTCGACCTCGCCCTGCTCGGTGAACTTGACCGAATTGCCGCACAGGTTGAGCAGAATCTGGCCCAGGCGCAGCGGATCGCCGATCAGCCGCGACGGGATGCCGGGATCGTAGCGGATCAGGAACTCGACGCCCTTGTGCTCGGCCTGGAAGCCGATGGCATCGGCAAGCCGCTCGAGCACGGTATCGAGGCCGAATTCGATCGCCTCCATTTCGAGTTTGCCGGCTTCGATCTTCGAGAAATCGAGGATGTCGTTGATGATGCCGAGCAGCGAATGCGCCGCCCCCTGCGCCTTGCTCAGCTGGTTGCGCACGGTCGGCGGCAACTCGACGTTTTTCAGCGCCAGGTAGAGCATGCCGAGGACGGCGTTCATCGGCGTGCGGATTTCGTGGCTCATGTTGGCCAGGAATTCGCTCTTCACCCGCGTCAGACGCTCGGCTTCCTCCTTGGCGGCGACGTATTCGGCGGTGCGCTGGCTGACCTGCAGTTCCAGGTTGGCGCGCTCCGCCTCCAGTTCGCCGGTGCGCAGCGCCACCTGCCGGCGCAGCAGGAAACTCGCCGCCAGCAGGAGCAGCAGCGCACCGCCGCCGATCCCCAGCGACCACAGCAGCCAGCGCGGCGCCAGGACTTCCGGCGGCATCGCCATCGCCCGGTGCAGCGCGTCGAAATAGGGCGAGCCGGCGTCGCGCCGCCAATCCACCAGGTGCTTGTCGATGGCGTCGAGCAACTCGCTGTTCTGCCCCTTGGCGGTGGCGAAATACAGGGTCGACGGGAGAAAGACGATCGGCGTCTCGATCAGCCGATACTGCTGGCCATTGCGCGCGGCGAAGAAACTGTTGGTGACTACGGCATCGGCCTCTCCGTCGCTGACCAGGCGATAGCCTTCGTCGAGCGACTTGACCTTGACCAACTGGTGGAAAATCCCGCCGTTATCGAGCAACTGCGCGATGAAAGACGCCTGGATGCCGCCGTCGAGCACGGCGATACGCATCCCGGCAAGGTCGGGCAGCGCCTGGATGCTGCGCTTGGGGTGGGCATAGACCTGCGACCAACTGCTCGCCACCGAGAACTTGTGGAACGAAAAGATCTTGGCCCGCTCGACCGAAAAGGCAACGTCCGGCATCAGGTCGATCTCGCCCTGCTGCAAGGCTTCGAGGCACTTGACCCAGTCGCAGCGGACGTACTGCAATTGCCAGTGTTCGTCGCGGGCGATCGGTTCGATCAACTCGCCAAACAGCCCGGCTGCCTTGCCCTGCGGCGTGGCAAAGATTTTCGGCGGATTTTCGTACAGGCCGACGCGCACGACGCGCCCCGGCGCAGCGCCATCCGCCCCGCCGCAACCAAGCGTCGGCAGCAGCGCCAGCGCCACGAGCCATCCGAGAAAAGTTATCCGGGTTTGCATGGCATAAGTCTAACTCCATTATGAACCGCAAACTGATCGGTTTGCGGCCAAGGAAAGCCGCCTGCATGCGGGCCCCACCGGGCCAACGCCCAGGCTCGCGCACCGGGCGCTGCGCCCGGCCCGCCATCATCGATCAGATGCGGAAGGAGCCGACCGACGCGGTCAGTCGTTCGGCAAGCCGGTCCAGCCCCCGCGCCTCCTGCAGGTTGACGGCCAGGCTGGCCGTCGTCGCCTCCAGCGCCGCCGAGATGCTTTCCATGTTGCGGGCAATCTCGTTGCCGGCCACCGCCTGCTCCTTCACCGACAACTCGATCTCGTCGATTCCGCGGCTCGCCTCGCCGACGCGCCCGATCGCCGTTTCCAGCGCCCGCACCGTGTTGGCGAGCGATGCCTGGCCATTACCGAGCGTCTCGACCCCGCGTTCCACCGAACGGGACACCGACTGCGAGTTCTCGGACAACCGGCGGGTCAGGTTTTCGATGTCCTCGCCCGAACGCCGGGATTGCTCGGCCAGCTTGCGCACTTCGTCGGCCACCACGGCAAAACCGCGGCCCGACTCGCCGGCCCGCGCCGCCTCGATGGCCGCGTTCAAGGCCAGCAGGTTGGTCTGCTCGGCAATCGCCTTCACCTGCTGTGTCAGGGTCGAGATCGAACCGGTATTGCGCATGAAGGCCTCCGTGGTGACCCGGATCTCTGCGACCGCCTGCTGCGTTTCCTGAACATCGGCAGCCAGCAACTGCAGGTGATCCCAGCCGCTGCGGGAACAGGACAGGCTTTCCGCCGAGCAGCGCCGGACCTCGCCGGCTCGCTCGGCGACCACCGAAATGCTCACCGCCAGTTCCTCGATCGTGCTCGAAATCCGGGTCACCGCGTCGTTCTGCGCCGCCATCCCGGCGGCGCCCGATTCCGATTGCTGGCGCACCGTCGTCGCGCTCTCGGCGATCATCCCGGCATCGCGGCGCGCAGCGCTGACCAGCCCGGCCAGGCTGGCGTTCATTTCGGACAGGGCGCGCATCAACTGCGACGCTTCGTCACTGCCGACGACCTCCCGCTTCTCGCTCAGGTCGCCCGCGGCCACCCGCTGCGCCGAGGCAACCGCCGCCGCCAGCGGTAGCAGGATGCGCCGGCGCAGTCCCGTCGCCGTCAGGATCAGCGCCAGCGCACAGAGAAACGACAACAGCGCGGCGTTGATCTTGATGAACTGCGAAGCGCGAAAGGTCAGCGGCGCGAAATCGCGGGAATTCCGCATCATTGCATCCATGCCCGGACGCAAACGGACGGCCAGGTCGCGCGACAAGGGACCGCTCGCCGCCGCATCGGCGGCGAGGATGGCCAGCATGCCGTCCACGTCGGCGATGTCCCTGGCCGGCAACTCGATCAGCGGGGCGAAACCGAACAGGCCCAGCACCGCCTTCTCCACAGCGAAGGTTTCGTCTCCCGCCTGCACGGCCAGAGCGCGGGCATCGCGCAACATCCCGACGAGATTTTCGACGCGCATGGTCGCGGCATTCCCTGCCGCCTGCTCCACCGCCCCCAGCACCGCGTCGATCCGCAGGGCGAGTTCCATGTGGTTGCGCTCGAGATAATGAAAGGTGGCAGCCTTGCCGAGCAAGCGGATGCCATACACCTGGATCGCGATCACCACGACGATCGTCCAGATCGCCAGCGAAAACCGCTGCCGCAACGACCACTGGCCGAAGCGGGAAACTCCCCCGAAATTATCGAAAACCATCGAATCCCTCAGCAATACATCCGTGCCGGCGGCACCAATCACCGGTAATGGCCAGGCGAACGCGCGTCGCCTGCACCCCAGGACGGCGAAGCTATCGTTCCCGGCCACGGCCGGCCATTAGACTTTGGTTTAGCTGGGGTCGCGGCGACCGCTAATCGCCAATTTACGTTTTCGAAAAAACCCCTGACTCTGACCTCAGTTATAATTGCGCCCTTTGCCGAACCCGTTCGCGCATGGAGCACCGGTCAATGTCCCATTCCCTCTTCCCGCCCTTGCTCCGCCGCTTCTGCGGCGTGTGCGCGGGAATTGCCGCGTTCGTCATACCGCTTGCCGCAAGCGCCGACCTCGAAGTTCACCCGCGTCTGCAGACCTCGATTCCGTCGTCCTTCCCGCCCCTGGGCGAAGGCCTCAACATCATGGAACTCGGTCCGCAGCACGAACTGCCGCTGACCATCGACCTCACCCTGCGCTCTTCCGACCTCTGGGAACGGGTGCGCAACGGGTTTGCGATGACCGACCTCAACGACGACCTGGTCCTCCATTACCAGCAGTGGTACATGGCGCGCCCCGGCATGCTGCGGCAGATGATCGAGCGCAGCCGTCCCTACCTGCACCACATCATCGAGGCGCTGGAAGAGCGCGGCATGCCGACCGAACTGGCGCTGCTGCCGATGGTCGAGAGTTCGTTCAACCCGATGGCCCATTCGCCGGCCGCCGCTTCCGGGCTGTGGCAGTTCATCCCGGCCACCGGCCGCCGCTTCAACCTGGAACAGAACTGGTGGCAGGACGAGCGGCGCGACGTCTTCGCCTCGACCAATGCCGCCCTCGATTACCTGCAGACCATCTACGAGATGCACGGCGACTGGCACCTGGCGCTGGCCTCGTACAACTGGGGTGAAGGCGCGGTCAAGCGGGCAGTCGAGCGCAACGCCGCGAGCGGCCTGCCGACCGACTACCCGAACCTGCGCATGCCCAAGGAAACCCGGCACTACGTGCCGAAGCTGCAGGCGCTGAAGAACATCATCGGCAACCCGGAAACCTTCGCCCGCCTCAACCTGCCGCTGATTCCCAACGAGCCCTACCTGGCCACCGCCGCCGCGCCGCGGCCGATGGACGTGAAGACGGCAGCCCGCCTGGCCAACATGAGCGTCGAGGAATTCCGCCACCTCAATCCCTCGCACAACCGGCCGATCATCAAGGCGCACACGCCGCTGATCCTGCCAGCCGACCGCATCGCCCTGTTCAACGCCAACCTCGCCAGCCACCAGGCGCCGCTGACGCAGTGGCAGGCCTACGCGGTGAAATCGCCGCAACGGGTCAACGACATCGCCAGCCAGCTCGGCGTCAGCAGCCGCGAGCTGATCCAGGCCAACGGCCTGCCCGGCAATGTCCGCCTGGCCGCCGGCTCGAAGCTGCTGGTTCCCGGCAATGGCAGCCAGGAAGGCCTGCAGCGCATGCTCGGCATGGAATCGTCGCCGGCCATCATCGCCCCCGAACCCCGGGCCAAGGGCAAGAAGGGGAAGAAGGGCAAGGGCGCCAGCGCCCGCGACAAGAAATCCTCGGCCGGCAAGAGCTCAGCCGGCGGCGCCAAGGCAAGCAAGGCGCGCAGCAGCAAGACCAGCCAGAAACCGGCGCCGCGCGGCGGCAAGAAGAAGAAACGCTAGGGGCGCTCCGGCAAGTAGCGGAGGGCGCTCAACCGGCCAGTACGCAGGCGACCGTGTGCGTCGCCGAAACGGCGATGGTTTCCGGGTAGCGCAGACGGCAGACTTCAGTCGCCCGCGAACAGCGCGGATGGAAATGGCAGCCGACCGGCGGTTTGGCCGGCGACGGCGTCTCGCCGGCCAGCGCGATGCGCTGCCCGACAGCGTCGAGACGCGGCACCGGCACTGCCGACAGCAACGCCTGCGTGTAGGGATGGCGCGGCTTGCCGAGCACCTCTTCCGCCCTGCCCTGTTCGACGATGCGACCGAGGTACATCACCGCGATGTCGTGCGCCAGGTATTCGACGACGGCGAAGTTGTGGGTGATGAACAGGTAGGCGACGCCCAGCTCCGCCTGCAGCGTCTTCAGCAGGTTGAGGATCTGCGCCTGCACCGAGACGTCGAGCGCCGAGGTCGGTTCGTCGCAGACCAGCAGTTGCGGCTGCACCGCCAGCGCACGGGCAATCGCGATGCGCTGGCGCTGGCCGCCGGAAAACTCGTGCGGGAAACGCTGCGCCGCGTCGGCCGGCAGGCCGACCTGCTGCAACAGCGCCGCCACCAGCGCCGCCGGGTCGCCGGCGACGCCGAGCGCGGCAATTCCCTCGGCGATGATCTCGCCGATGCGCAGGCGCGGGTTGAGCGAGGCGAACGGGTCCTGGAAGATCATCTGCGCCTGCTGGCGGGCGGCGCGCAGCGCGCGGCGGTCGGCGCCGACCAGTTGGCGGCCGGCCAGGGTGACGCTACCGGCGGTCGGCGCGATCAGTTGCAGCAGCGCCTTGCCCACCGTCGTCTTGCCGCAGCCGGATTCGCCGACCAGCGCCAGCGTGCGGCCCGGCGCGATGGCCAGCGAAACGCCGTCGACGGCGCGAACGTGGCCGACGACGCGCTGCAGGATGCCCTTGCGGATCGGGAAATGTACTTTCAGGTCGGCCACTTCGAGCAGGGGCGCGGCGACCGCTGATTCGGCGGCGACCAGCGCCGCCGGCGCCATGCCGGGCAACGCGCTGCCCTGCCAGTGGCAGCGCACGGCGTGCCCGGGCGCCGCTTCGCGCCAGTCCGGCGACCGCTCGCGGCAGACCGGCATGACTTGCGGACAACGCCCGGCGAAACGGCAGCCGGCCGGCATCGCCGCCAGCGCCGGCACCTGGCCGGGGATCGTGGTCAGTGCCGTGCCGCGCCGCGAGACCTCGGGCAACGCGGCGAACAGCGCCTGGGTGTAGGGATGGCGCGGCGTCGTGAAGAAATCCTCGCGGCTCGCCACCTCGACCAGCTCGCCGGCGTACATGACGCCGATGCGCTGCGCCATGCGGGCGACCACGCCGAGATCGTGGGTGATCAGCAGCATGCCCATGCCGCGCGCCGCCTGCAGGCCGGCCAGCAGGTCGAGGATCTGCGCCTGCACGGTGACGTCGAGCGCCGTCGTCGGCTCGTCGGCGATCAGCAGTTGCGGCTCGCCGGCCAGCGCGATGGCGATCATCACCCGCTGCTTCATGCCGCCCGAAAGCTGGAAGGGATATTCGTCGAGGCGCCGCTCCGGATCGGCGATGCCGACCTGGCGCAGCAGTTCCAGCATGCGCTGGCGCGCCGCCGCGCCGGCCAGGCCGCGGTGGCGTTCGAGCACCTCGCCGATCTGGCAGCCGACGGTGAGCACCGGGTTGAGGCTGGTCGCCGGCTCCTGGAAGATCATCGCCATGCGCCCGCCGCGATAGGCCCGCATCTCGGCTTCCGGCAAGGCCAGCAGCTCGCTCCCGGCGAAGCGCACCGAGCCGCCGGCGATCCGCCCCGCCGTCGGCAGCAGGCGCAGGATGCCCTGCGCGGTGGCCGACTTGCCGCAGCCCGATTCGCCGAGCAGGGCGAAGGTTTCGCCGCGGGCGATGGCGAAGGAAATGCCGTCGACCGCGTAGAGCAGCCTTTCTCCGGCCAGGAAGCCGAGGCGCAGATCGGTCACGGTGAGCAAGGGGGTATCGGCCATGGCGGGAATCGGTGACGGTGAACTCAAACGCAGCGCGCCGGATCGCGCCGGATCAGGATGCCGGTACCGAGCGCGGTGAGCGCCGCCTCGCGACAGGCCAGTTGGCGGAAATGGCGGCGGAAGCGGTCGGCGTCGCGCAGGACGAGGTTGGGCGGCTGGTCGTCGTTGCCGCTGAAGAAGGCCAGCCCGGCCTCGTGCAGCAGTTCGGCCATGCGGTCCGGATCGGCATCGCTGGCCTCGAACTCGGCTTCCGGCATGGCGAACACCCAGGCCGCGGCATGCACCGTGACGCCCGGCGCCAGTTCGCTGGCGAGCAGCGCCTGGACAGCTTCCGGCCCCTGGCGCTTGTAATCGGCGAGATGGATCAGTTCGGACATCGGCTCGGACTCGGCGTTGACTCAAGGATCATGCGGCACGCGGATCGAAAGCGTCGCGCACCGCGTCGGCGAACAGGTTGGCGGCCAGCACCAGGATGAACATGGCGACGAAGGCGGCGATCAGCGACCACCAGACGACCGGCTCGCGGCCGAGTTCCATGCGCGCGTTGTTGATCATCGTGCCGAAGCTGGTCATCGTCGGATCGACGCCGATGCCGACGTAGGAAAGCACCGCCTCGGCCAGCACGAGGCCGGAGAAATCCATGACCAGCGCGATGATGACGATGTGCATGAGGTTGGGCAGGATATGGCGCAGGATGATGCGCCCGCTGGAAACGCCGAAAGCCTGCGCCGCCTGGATGTATTCGAGCTCCCTGAGTTTCAGCGTCTCGCCGCGCAGCAGCCGGCACAGCCCGGTCCACGAGGTGATGCCGAGGATGAAGCAGAGCGCCAAGAGGCGCAGGTCGGCGCGCTCGGCGGCGGTGGCAAACCATTGCGGATGGGTGTCGATGATCACCTGCATCATCAGCACGGCGGCGGCGATCAGCAGCACGCCGGGAATCGAATTGAGCACGGTGTACACATACTGGATCAGGTCGTCGACCCAGCCCCGGAAATAGCCGGCGACGATGCCGAGCAGCACGGCCACCGGCAGCATCACCAGCGTCGTCACCAGGCCGATGATCAGCGCCGTGCGCACGCTCTTGAGAATCTGGTAGAGCACGTCCTGGCCGACCTTGTCGGTACCGAAGACATGGTAGTGGCCGGCCAGCGCGAACAGCGGTCCGAGCGTCAGGCAGAGGACGAGCAAGGTCAGCAGCACGGCATCCCAGGCGAAGACGGTTTCGCGGCGGCGGATCTTCTGCCAGCCGCCGACCGCCGCCGCGCTGGCGCCGGCCACGGCCAGCCAGACCAGAACGCCGAGCGCCGCGCCAAGCGAGGCGCGGAAGGCGATGTCGGCCATCGCCTCGTCCTCGCGCTCGCCGAGGTGGGCGCCGCCGAACTTGAGACGCGGGAATTCGCGCAGCGTGCCGAGCCCCGGCCGCTCCACCGTCTCCTTGGCATAGAGCCGGGTCGCCAGCGGCGCCGAATAGGTCTTCTCGTTTTCCGTGCGCAGCGGACCGGCCAGCGCGTCGAGCGCCGACAGCACCTCGATCGAATACTGCGCCTTGTCGCCCGGCGCACCGGCCAGCGCCGGCCGGTAATGCAGCGAATCGAGCAAACCGATGACCAGGAAGAGCAGCAGCACGGTGGCCGAGGCCATGCCGGCGCGGCTGCGCCCGACCCGCCGCCAGGCGGCGAGCAGCAGCGGCGTGCGGGCGATCAGCACGCTGATCGCGACGCCGGAGACCAGCAACAGCCAGACCAGCAGGTCGGACCAGAGGACGACGATCTGCAGGCCCATCATGAGAAGCGAATCCGCGGATCGACCAGGGTGTAGGAAATGTCGGTCAGGATCAGGCCGACGATGTAGAGCACCGAGCCGATGAAGACCATCGAGCGCACGACGGCGAAATCCTGCGCCTGGATGGCGTCGATCGTGTAGCTACCGAGACCGGGAATGCCGAAGAAGGATTCGGTGAGCAGCGAGCCCATGAACAGCGTCGGGATGACGACGACGACGCCGGTCAGGATCGGGATCAGCGCGTTCCTCAGGATATGGCGGAAGAAGACGACGGTCTCGTTCAATCCCTTGGCGCGCGCGGTGCGCACGTAGTCCTTCGAGACTTCCTCGAGGAAGATCGTCCGGTACCAGCGGGCCGAGGCGCCGATCCCGGCGACGACGCCGATCGCCACCGGCAGGACCAGGAAGCGCCAGGCGTCGAGCCCGTCGCCGTAGCCGGAAATCGGCACCAGGCGAAAGACCTTGGCGAACAGGTACTGGCCGCCGATGATGTAGAACAGCCCGGAAATCGACATCGCCGCGACGCACAGCACGACGCCCCAGACGTCGAAGGCGGTGGCGCGGAAGAAGGCCAGGGTGAGCGCCAGGCTGATCGTCACGAACAGGCCGAGGACGAAGGTGGGCAGCGCGATGGCCAGCGACGGCCCCATCCGCGTGCCGATCTCGCGGGCGATGTCGCGGCCGTCCTCGGCGCGGCCGAAATCGCCGACGAAGAGACGGGCCGACTTCTCGAAAAAGATGGTGTCGGTCAGCGTCGCCAGCCCGGGCGCCGCGCCGTTGATGAACAGCGGCTTGTCGTAGCCGCGCTCGGCCTTCCACTGGGCGATCGCTTCCGGCGTCACACGCTTGATGCCGAGCTGCATGCGGGCCATGTCGTCGGGCGTGTTGACGACGAAGAAGAGCGCGAAGGTGATCAGGTTCACCCCGATCAGGATCGGGATCGCGTAGAGCAGGCGGCGGAGGAGGAAGGCGAGCATGGCAACGGATTATCGCAGAAGTCGCCGCCGCTGCTCAGCGGCGGGTGCGCAGATCGGCGAGGAAGCGGCCGTAGATCGTGGCGAGGGCCCGCTCGCTGGCTTCGACGTGGGCACGCAGGCCGTCGCCGCTGGCCGTTTCCTCGGCCGCATAGCGCCGGTCGAAGATCGCCTCCCGACCCTGGACGACGCGCAGTTCGAGTTCGACCACGGCCTGCCGGCCGACGCGGTCGAAGCGCAGCACCCGGCCCTCGATCCGCCGTTCGGCGAAATCCGCCTGGCGGGCGCCCAGCGTCTGCGCCAGGTGGTCGCGCACCAGTTGCGCCGGCGGGTAGAGCCACAGGTGGTAGTGGTACTGACGAGAGGTATGCGGATCGCCCGGGTCGCCGTAGACCAGCGGCCGCTCGGCGTAGATGCTGTCGGCAGTGAAACGACCGACCGCCAGGCCGGCGGCACCGGCGTCGGCGAGCGGCGCCGCCTGCAGGCGGTAGAACTGCTCCTGCGGCGCCGGCGCGACATTGCCGCCGCAGGCGGCGAGGCCGGCGAGGAGGACGAGGATGGCCAGCAGACGGATCACGGTTTTTCTCCCTGGGCGGTGGCGGCATCGACCGGCGGCCGGCCCTGGATCAGCGCTGCCGGGTTGTTGCGGATGGTGCGGCTGAATTCGTTGAGGTTGCGGCCGGCAGCTTCCAGCTGGTGGAGCAGCGCGTCGGCGTGGCGCAGCGACTGCTGCAGGTCCTGGCCGCTGCCGGCGACGATCAGCCGGGAGTCCTTGAGCAGGCCTTCGAGTTCGCGGCTGGCGCCGAGGATTTCCTGCGACAGCTGGGCGATGCGCAGCGAGGCGTCGTGGCCGTTCTTCAGCATGCCTTCCATGTGCTGACGGTTCTGCGCCGAGAACATGTCGTCGACACGGCCGGCCGTGGCGTTCAGGCGGGTCATCGCCGAGCGCAGTTCGCGCAGCGTCGCCGGCAGGTTTTCCTCGATACTGCCGCCGACGCGGTTGACGCGACCGGCAATCTGCTCGACCAGCGGCCGGATGCCGTCGTTGGCCAGGGCGCGCAGGTCGCCGGCCAGCCCGGCGACCGACTCGCTGAGGCTGCCGCCGGCTTCGCCCGGCAGTTCGGCGCCGGCCGCCAGCATCTCCTGGCTGGCACCGCTGCGGATATCGACCAGCGGCGCCGCCAGCATGCCCGGCGCTGTGATGCGCGCCCGGCTGTCGGCCGGGATGGCGACCGCTTCGCGTAACTGCAGCGTCACCCGGTAGGCGTTGCGGCCATCGCGCCGCACCGGCTCGATGCTCGCCACGTTGCCGATGGCGTAGCCGTCGAGGGTCACCGGCGAGCCGGCCTTGATCCCGGCGACGTTGTGAAAATGGGTGACGAAGGGCGCCCCGCTCGCCGCCTGGCCGGTGATCCGGTACAGCGCGTAGAGCAGGACGATGCCCATGAGCAGCACGAAGCTGCCGACCAGCAGGTAATTGACGTTGTCGCGTTTCATGCTCGGAAAATCTCCCGGGTCAGTCGTTCCAGGTAGGCGTCGGCGTCCACCGCGTCGCTGCGCGGCGTGCGGTCGAGCAGCGCGCGGATGCGCGGGTGGTCGGAAGCGCGCACCGCCGCCGCGCTGTCCGACATCAGGATGCGTCCCTGGTCGAGGACGGTGATGCGGTCGGCGATCTTGAAGGCGCTTTCCAGTTCGTGGGTGACGACGACGATGGTCATGTTCATCGCGTCGCGCAGGGTCAGGATCAGTTCGTCGAGTTCCGCCGAAACCACCGGGTCGAGGCCGGCCGACGGCTCGTCGAAGAAGAGCAGGCGCGGGTCCATGACGATCGCCCTAGCCAGTGCCGCGCGCTTGATCATGCCGCCGGACAGCTCGGCCGGCATCAGGTCCTCGAAGCCGGCGAGGTTGACCACCTCGAGCTTCATCCGGCTCATGATGCGGATCGTGTTGTCGTCGAGCCGGGTGTGTTCGCGCAGCGGCAGTTCGACGTTCTCGCC
Organism: Azonexus sp. MM2026_4; assembly: GCF_055901855.1. NCBI lineage: Bacteria > Pseudomonadati > Pseudomonadota > Betaproteobacteria > Rhodocyclales > Azonexaceae > Azonexus > Azonexus sp. MM2026_4. Next base: position 1,285,679 of record NZ_CM148380.1, read on the forward strand.
GACCGTCATCGAGTTGAACAGCGCCCCGCCCTGGAAGGCAACGCCCATGTTCTTGCGCAGGTCGTACATCTGGTCGGCGCTCAGTTGGGTGATGTCGTGGCCGAGCAGGCGGATGCTGCCCGAGGTCGGCCGGTGCAGGCCGAGCAGGTGGCGCAGCAGCGTGCTCTTGCCGGAACCGCTGCCGCCCATGATGACCATGATCTCGCCCTGGCGGACGCTGAAATTGATGTCGTCGAGAATCTTGCGCGCGCCGTAGTGGGTGACCAGGTGCTCGACCTCGATCGCGTATTCGAAGGCGGAATCGTCGGCGCTCATCGTTCAGCGACTGGTGAAGAAGGTGAACACCATGTCCACCAGGATGATGGCGATGCAGCACAGCACCACCGAACGCGTCGTCGCCCGGCCGACGCCCTCGGCGCCCGCCGTGACCGAGAAACCGTTGCTGGCGCCGATCAGGGTGACGACGACGGCGAACAAGAGGCTCTTGGTCAGGCCATCGAGCACGTCGGCGACGCGCAGGATGGTGAAGGTCCGCTCGAAGAAGATGCCGACCGGCAGGTTGAGGTCGCCGGCGCAGTAGAGCGCGGCGCCGAGCAGCGCCAGCAGGTCGGCGAGCACGGTCAGCGCCGGCAGCGTCAGCAGCATGGCGGCGAGGATCGGCGCCACCAGGTAGCGCACCGGGTTGATGCCGATCACGCGCAGGGCGTCGATCTCCTGCGAAATCTGCATGGTGCCGATGCGCGCGGCGATCGCCGAGCCGGAGCGGCCGGCGACGAAGATGCCGGTGATCAGCGGCCCGAACTCGCGCGCCACCGAGAGGGCGACGCCGATCACCACCTGTTCCTCGGCGCCGAAGGTGCGCAGCGTGTAGACGCCCTGGATCGCCAGCATCATGCCGGTGGCGAAGGCCGCCAGGCCGACCACCGGAATCGCCGCCACGCCGACCCCGACCGCCTCGCGGAAAACCGCCGGCAGGCGCACCGGCTGCCGCCGCCAGTGGCCGAGCAACAGCCAGTAGCAGGCCTCGACAAGGAGCGCCGCGATATAGCCGAATTCGGCCAGCGCCGCCGCCGTCCGGCGGCCGAGCGCCTCGACGCGCTGGCTCAGGAACTCAGCGGCCACCGGCCAGCGCCTCGTCCACCGTGGCGTAGAGCGTGAATACCTTGTCCAGCCGGGCCAGACGCAACACCGCAAGGACCGGCGGCGCCACCGCCAGCAGCGCGAAACGGCTGCCCTGGCGGCGCGCCGTCTGGAACGCCTCGACCAGGCAGGCGACGCCGGAACTGTCCATGTAGCGGACTTCGGCCAGATCGACGAGAAGCCCGTTCTTATCCTGCAAGGCGTCGAGCAGCGCCTTGCGCACCTGCGGCGCGGCGTGCATATCCACGTCGCCGGAAATGCCCAGCCAGTCGTATTCCCCCGCCTTGCGCGTCGTGATTTCCACCCTGTCCCTCATGCCTTGAGTCGTTTGCTGATCTGCAACAGATTATCGTAGCCCGGCGGCGGCGGCAGGTAGGCGATGCCGTCGCTCAACTGGCGCATGAAATGCACCCCCAGCCCCCCCGGGCGCAGGTCGTCCAGCGCCCGCGGACAGAGGTCGTCCAGCCTGGCCGGACGGCCGTGGTCGAGCAGGTGCACCTGGAGCATGCCGGCATCGCGCCACAGGCGCAAGCGGAAAACCTGGCCTTCGGCGTAGGCGTAACCGTGCTGGATGATGTTCATGCAGGCCTCGTTGACCGCCAGCACCAGCTCGCCGACCGCTTCGGCGGCGAGGCCGACACCGTTCAGCGCCACCTCCAGCGTCGCCCGGACCTCGGCGAGGACGCCGGATTCGGCCGGGAATTCGCGGTCGAGCAAGGGCGGCGGGGCAATCGCCAGCAGCGTCAGGTCGTCGCGCAGACGGCGCCCGCCGGCCTGCAGGGTGTCGGCCACCGCCGCCAGCTGGGCGGCGGCTTCGGCGCCGGCGTGGGCGTCGAAGATCGCCTGCAGGCCGGCGAGGCCGAGCATGCTGCCGTCCTCGCGTAGGCCCTCGGTGACGCCGTCGGTAAACACGAACAGGCGGCCGCCATCGAGTTGCAGCGTCACCGCCTCGTAGCTCATGCCGGGCAGCACGCCGAGCGGCGGCCCGGCGGCGGCGAACTCGGCGTAACTGCCGTCGCGCCGTCGCAACAGCGGCGGCTGGTGGCCGGCATTGACCAGGCGCACCGCGCCGCTCGCCGGCTCGTAGGTGCCCAGCACCATGGTGACGAACATGCCGAACAACGCGGTTTCGGCGATCTCGTCGTTGAGGTCGGCGAGCAGGCGGCCGATGTCCGGCTCGCGCTTGCCCAGGCAGCGGAACAGGCTGATCGTCTTGGCCATCAGTAGCGCCGCGTTCATGCCCTTGCCCGAAACGTCGCCCAGGCCCCAGACGATGCGGCCGTCGGGCAGCGGAAAGAAGTCGTAGAAATCGCCGGAAACCTCGAGCGCCGGCAGGTTGATCGCGCACACCGGAAAACCGGGCGGCGACTGCGGCAACAGGCCGCGCTGGATTTCCCGGGCGAGGTCGAGGTCGCGCCGCATCCGCTCCTGCTCGAGCAGCGCCTCGGCCATCCGCGCATTGTGGATGGCGAGCGAGACGACGCCGGCCAGCGCCTGCAGCAGCTGGCAGTCGCCGGCATCGAAGTTGGCGTCGGCGGCACGCTTGTTGATCACTTCCAGCGCCCCCAGCATGCGGCCCTTGACCTGTAGCGGCGCGCACAGGATGGAACGGGTGCGGAAACCGGTCAGGGCGTCGATCGCCCCGGAAAAATCGCCGTCGGTGGCAACGTCGCGCACCAGCTGCGGCTGGCCGCTGCTCACCGCGCGACCGACGATACCCTGGCCGTTGGCGACGGTCAGGCCACCGATATCGACGGCACCGGCGCAGGCCAGGCAGGTCAGCGTCGCCTCGCCGGGGTCGAGCAGGAAGATCGACGCCGCCTCGACCTCGAGGTAGCTCATGATCTGGGCGATGGCGTTGTCGAGCGTCTCGGGCATCGACAGCGAGGCGGCGAAATCCTGGCTGAGGCTGGCCAGCCACTGGATGTTGCCGGCGGCGTCGGGCGTCAGGGAATGGTTGCTGGAAGTCACGGCGGCGCTCGTAGGACATCGGGATGACCGCGCAGGCGGTCATCGCCAATGTAATCCTAAGCCCTGCCCGGCTCAAGCCGGCTTGCCGCGGTGGGCGAAAAAAAGCCCCGTCGGCAGGGACGGGGCGCAAGCAGCACGGGGGCTGGAGGAGATCGTTGGCCGCTCAGTGGTGGGCGGTGGCCGGCTGCGGCGTGTGCGCGATATCCGGCGCCGGCGCGTCGTCGAGGACCAGTTCCGGGTGGTCGGCCTCGTCCAGCGTTTCGTTGTTGAGCACGGCAGTCATCCGTTCCTGGTCGAGGGCGCCGCACCACTTGGCGACGACCAGCGTGGCGACGCTGTTGCCGACGAAGTTGGTCAGCGCGCGGGCTTCCGACATGAAGCGGTCGATGCCGAGGATCAGCGCCAGGCCAGCGACCGGCACGGTACCGACGGCAGAGAGCGTCGCCGCGAGCACGATGAAGCCGCTGCCGGTGACGCCGGCGGCGCCCTTCGAGGTGAGCAGCAGGATCAGCAGCAGGGTGATCTGGTGCGACAGGTCGAGCGGGGTGTTGGTCGCCTGGGCGATGAAGACCGCCGCCATCGTCAGGTAGATCGAGGTGCCGTCGAGGTTGAACGAGTAGCCGGTGGGGACAACCAGGCCGACCACCGACTTCTGGGCGCCGGCGTTTTCCATCTTCGCCATCAGGCGCGGCAGCGCCGATTCCGACGACGAGGTGCCGAGCACCAGGAACAACTCTTCCTTGATGTACTTGATCAGCTTCCAGATCGAGAAGCCGTGCGCCATCGCAATCGTGCCGAGGACGCCGAAGACGAACAGCACGCAGGTCAGGTAGAAGGCGCCCATCAGGCTGGCCAGCTGGGCCAGGCTGCCGACGCCGTGCTTGCCGATGGTGTAGGCCATGGCGCCGAAGGCACCGACCGGGGCGACCTTCATGATGACGCCGACGATGCGGAAGAAGACGTGCGACAGGCGCTCGATGAACTCGAAGACCGGCTTGCCGCGCTCGCCGAAGGCGTGCAGCGCGTAGCCGAAAAGAACCGAGAAGAACAGCACCTGCAGCATGTCGCCCTTGGCGAAGGCATCGACGACGCTGGTCGGGATGATGTTCAGCAGGAATTGCGTCGTCGTCTGCATCTGGCCGGGCGCCGCGTACTTGTCGATGGCCGATGTGTCGAGCGAGGCCGGATCGACGTTCATGCCGACGCCGGGGGCCCAGACATTGACGACGATGAGGCCGATGATGAGGGCGATCGAGCTGACCACCTCGAAATAGAGCACGGCCAGGCCGCCGGTCTTGCCGACCTTCTTCATGTCTTCCATGCCGGCGATGCCGACGACGATGGTGCAGAAGATGATCGGCGCGATGATCATCTTGATCAGCTTGATGAATCCGTCGCCCAGCGGCTTCATCGCCGCGCCGGTTTCCGGATGGAAGTGCCCGAGCAGGACGCCGATCGTGATGGCGATCAGCACCTGGACGTAAAGGCTCTGAAAAATCTTCTTCACTGTATTCCCCCGATGTTAAAGGACATGTCGGGAACCCCATCCCCGACCGATGGGCCGCGAGTATGGTGGCAAGGCGTTTGTTGCGGAATTGTGGCTTTCCGAATTGTGGTTAACCACAATCCGCCCGCCTCAGAAGTCCGGGCGGACGCGCTCGACCAGTTCGTGCAGCGCCGCCCGCAGCGCGCTCTCGGCGCAGCCGAGCAGGATGCCGTCGGCGAGCGCGTCGCGCAGCATCTGCGCCAGTTCGCGGTAGTTGTCGTCGAGGACGCGGATCTTCTCGACGCAGGCCAGCGGCCGGCCGTCGGCGCGCCGCCAGAGCGGCGGCGCCGGTTCGTCGTGGCGGCTCATGGCAGCGCGAAGCTGCTCGCCTCGCCGACGCGCAGCGCCGGCTCGTCAACGGCGCTGACCGCGAAGCGGATCGGCACGATGCCGGAGCGCTGCCCGCCGGCCGGCGCGGCGACGGTGACCGCGACCGGGACCAGGCTGCCGGCACCGACCGCGAACTCGCTGGCGCCGACGATTTCCAGCGGGAGCGGGCCAGCGACCGCAACAGTGAAGCGGCGCGGCCGGTCGGCGATGTTGACCAGCTTCAGCGTGTAGGCGTTCTCGATCCGGCCGTCGGCGGTTTCGCGGGCGAGCGCGCCGCGGTCGCGCAGGACGTCGACGCGCAGCAGCGAGCGCTCGGCCAGCGTCCACGCGGCAAGGCCGGCGATAACGACGAGAACGCCGGCGTACACCGCCAGGCGCGGCCGCTGCCGCCAGCCGGCACCGGCACGGCCGCTCAGCTCGTTCTCGGAGGCGAAGCGGATCAACCCGCGCGGCGCGCCGATCCGGTCCATCACCCGGTCGCAGGCGTCGATGCAGAGGCCGCAGTTGATGCACTGGTACTGCAGGCCGTCGCGGATGTCGATGCCGGTCGGGCAGACCTCGACGCAGATGCCGCAATCGATGCAGTCGCCCTGGCCGGCACCGCGGCTGCCGCGCGGTTCGCCGCGCTGGCGATCGTAGGCGACGTTGCGCGTGGCCGGGTCGAACATCACACCCTGAAAGCGCGAGTAGGGACACATGTGCTGGCACACCGCCTCGCGCGCCAGCCCGGCCTGGACGTAGGTGAAGGCGGCGTAGAAGATCAGCCAGAAGGCTTCCCAGGGGCCGGTGGACAGCGCCGCGAGGCTGGGTAGCAGCTCGCGGATCGGCGTGAAGTAGCCGACGAAGGTGATCGCCGTCCACCCTGCCAGCGCCGCCCACAGCAGGTGCTTGGTCAGGCGCAGCGCCAGCTTGCGCGGCCCGGTCGGGCTGCGGTCGAGCTTCAGGCGGGCGAGGTGATCGCCTTCGACGCGCGCCTCGATCCAGGTGAACAGCATCGTGTACACCGTCTGCGGGCAGGCGAAGCCGCAGAACAGCCGGCCGGCCAGCGCCGTCGTCAGGAACAGCGCGGTGGCCGCCAGGATCAGCGCGAAGGCGAGCAGCAGCGCATCCTGCGGCCAGAGCACGAGGTCGAACAGGTAGAGCTTTTCGTGCGCGATGTCGAACAGCACCGCCTGCCGCGAACCGCTCGCGCTCTCCCAGGGCAGCCAGCAGAGGCCGTAGAAGATCGCCTGGGTGAACCAGACCATGCCCCAGCGCCAGCGGTTGAAACGGCCCTCGACCGAGCGGGCGTGGATCTTCCCGTGCTTGCGATACAACTCCAGCTTGGCTTCCCTGACCTTGCTGACCGGCTTGTTCATGCTCCCGCTCCTCGGTGTTTGACGGCCGCCAGTAGACCACCGGCCGCCAGACAGGAACAGATTCAGAAACTGCGATTTGTTATAGGCACAGATTGACCTACCAGCCCCCTGTACCGATCGCCATTCGCGCCATCTGTCCCTGTGCGCCGCCGCCGGCGATGGCACGATGGCGGTATCGCAATCCGGAACGCAAGATCATGGCAAGCGCGGCCCTCGCCACACACGCCGCGCCGGGCGGACGCATCCCCGGCGACAAGGGAATCTGGGTCGGCATCTGCTGCGAGTTCGTCGAGTTTCTCGTGCTGTTCACGGTCTACTTCGTCGCCCGCGCGCATTTCCCCGAGACTTTCGCCGAGGGCGCCGAGCGCCTGTCGCGCACCGCCGGCACGGCAATCACGCTGCTCATGCTCAGCAGCAGCTTCCTGATCGCCTGCTCGGTGTAGGCCATCCGCGCCGGTCGCCGGCGGCAGTCGCTGCACGGGCTGAGCGGCGGCCTGCTGGTCGCGCTCGGCTACCCGCTGGCCAAGTTCCTCGAGATCCGCTGGAACCTCGCCCAAGGCATCAACGGCGAATCCGGCATCTTCTTCACCGTCTACTACTACCAGACCTTCAACCACCTGGTGCATGCGCTCTGGGGCATCCTCGGCATGTTCTGGGTGCTCGCCCGCCACCTCGCCGGCGCCTACGACGCCGACGACCACGGCGGGCTCGAGGCGCTGGCCAGCTACTGGCACGCCACCGACCTGATCTGGCTGGTGCTTTTTCCCTTCTTCTACGTGCTCGCCTGAACCATGACCCAGACCGCCCCCGCCCCGCGCCTGCTGGCGCCGACCCTGGCCTGGCTGGCGCTGCTCGCCCTGACCTTCGCCAGCCTGCTGCTCGGCCGCTGGCTGCACGGCTCGCCGGCGCTGCCCTGGCTGGTCGCCGCGATCGTCTGGGTCAAGGGGTGGCTGATCTGCCACTGCTTCCTCGAAGCGCCGCTGGCGCATCCGTTCATCCGCCGCGTGCTGGCCGGTTTCGTGCTGGCGGTGCCGGTGGCGCTGATGCTGCTCGCCCGGTTCGGAGCCGAATTCGCCCGCTGGGCGACGCTCTAGGCGGCTACTGCGGAATCTCGATGGCGTTGGCCGCCCAAACTTATCCCGGCTGACCACGCAATATCGTCATCGTGACCAGAAGCTCTCTGGCAGCACCCGGCCAGGAGCAGACCATCAAGAACCAGCCTCATACCGGACATCGACTCTGTCCGTATGATTGCTGGTTGATGAAGAGACCGACATCGGATAATCTCCATGTCATTCAAAACCTTAGCGACGATCCAATCGTGTCCGTATTACTGACAATGCCTTTGGCATCTTTGCTCGTAAATGGCTGTTAGTCGTCTTGCCATGCGCGCACGGACTATCTTTGGTTGGCTATTGAGTCTGGCTTTGCTGATCGGTATTGCGGGGCCGCTTTTTGGCACCTGTACCCAAGGCGACGATGACCCTTGGCTTGCTGGCCTCTTTGTGCTCGCTCCAATTGGCTTGGTCGGCCTTGCTGTTGCTGCTGCCGGCTCAAAATTGGGGCGGCCTTACAGTCTGTTGGCTGTACCGCATGTCGCAACATTGATTCTCGGTGCTCAGTTCATTCCAACCTATTTTTCACAAACCACAATTCGGGGCATTCATGTTTGCTCTGTTCGTGAAGGCAGTGGCTTTGATATCCCAGCTTCCATTGCCCAGCAACTGTGGGCGCCTTCATGGCTTGGCATTTTGCTCGTGCTTGTTTATGTGGTCTTTCTTTACTGGCGAAAAAACCATGTGGGCCATCACGGCTAACCGTCCAGTCAACCGCACCGCCGAACACCCGCCTTTAGGCTTCCTTTGCCCGCCCCGCGCGGCGTCCGGTTACTTTCATCGTTGGGCGTCATAGATGGCCGACAGTGAAGCCCAGTATCGAAAGACACTTTCCGTAACGCTCGGAACCGACTTCTTCGTTCACGAGCATTGGAGCGGACGCCACAAACACGGTGGCGAATCCGTCCATTACGATCTTGTTTTGCAGCCACGACCTCACCTACTCGAACGAGGCTTTGACGATGGGTTCGCAGTCGTTGAAGTGAAAATCTTCAATGCAACTGACAAGAAGAAACACGACACAAAAGCAAGGGATCTCCTCTGGCAGTGCGTCGCGTATTCCTTCAGCGACATATTCTTACCCGATGGCGATCCATGTTGCCCCCTGTTCGTTCTTTACTATATCGCAGGGGACGGCGTGAACCCGCAGTACAAGGACGAAGTAAACGACCTCCACCACTTCGTGCAACGCGGAGGCGTAGGCCGGTTGGAAATCGACGAGAAATTCGGGTGGTCCATGATCTTTGGCGGTTCCTACTACTTTCGAAGCTCAGTTGGTAAAGGTCCGCACCATGTCGGTACCAAACGCCAAACAGGTTCATCGAGGTGACGCCTAAGCCGCGCTTCGAGGAGACCGACGGCTTCGCTCCAGGGCGGCCCGCGAGCAGAGCGTTCGACTGCCGCTTTCTGAAACAGTCAATTTCCGCTTAGGCTCGATTCGAGCCGGTCAAGTTGATGCGACTCAGTGGTCAACTTCGATAAGAACCTGTGCTCTGATCAGTGCGATGCTGCGGCTACAGCGCGGCCGCGACCAGGCGGCCCAGGGTCGCCACTGCCGCCAGCTGGGCGTCGCCAACCGGATGGCCGAAATTCAGCCGCAGGTGGTGGGCGAACTCGCGCTTGGCCGAGAAGATCGGCCCCGGCGCGACGCTGATGCCGCGCGCCAGCGCCTCGCGGTGCAAGCGCAGCGCATCGACCTGCGGCGGCAGTTCGAGCCACAGGAAATAGCCGCCCTGCGGCCGGGCCAGCCGGGTACCGTCGGGGAAATGCCGCTCGACGGCGGCGACCAGCGTCGCCTCCTGCTCGGCCAGACGCCGCCGCAACTGGCGCAGGTGCTTGTCGAAGCCGCCCTGGCGCAGGTAATCGGCAAGCGCAATCTGCACGGGCACCGAGGTCGCCAGGCTGGTCGCCAGTTTCTGCCGGCGGATCACCTCGGCGTAGCGGCCGGCGGCGACCCAGCCGAGCCGGTAGCCGGGCGCCAGGCACTTGGAGAACGAGGCGACGTGCATGACCAGGCCGTCGCTGTCGGCGGCCTTGCTGCACAAGGGCGCCTGGCGGTCGAAATAGAGCTCGCCGTAGACGTCGTCCTCGATCAGCGGCACCTGGTGGCAGCGCAGCAGTTGCAGCAGTTCCTGCTTGCGCGGGTCGGATAACAGGCTGCCGGTCGGGTTGGCGAAGTTGAGCATGAACAGACAGGCCTTCACCGGATGCTGGCGCAGCGCCGCTTCGAGCGCCGCCAGGCTGACGCCCTCGCGCGGATGGCTGGGAATCTCGATGACGCGCAGGTCGAGGCGCTCGCTCGCCTGCAGGCCGGCGTAGAAGGTCGGCGACTCGACGGCGATCAGGTCGCCCGGCCGGGTCACCGCCTGCAGGCAGAGGTTGAGGCCTTCCATCGCGCCGGCGGTGACGACGATCTCCTGCGGCGACACCGAGGCGCCCTGCGCCAGGTAGCGCAGCGCGATCTGCCGGCGCAACTCCTCGTTGCCCGGCGGCAGGTCGCTCAGCGTCGACTGCGGATCGAGCCGGCGGGCGGCCCCGGCGAGGAAACGCCCGAGCTTGTCGAAGGGGAACAGCGCTGCCGCCGGAAAGCTCGAGCCGAGCGGCACGATGCCCGGATCGCGGACGCTGTCGAGGATCTGGAAGATGAAATCGCTGACCTGCAACTCGGTGGCACCGCCGGCCGGATGCGTCATCGCCGGTTCCGGCAGCTTCTGGCCGAGGCGAGCGCGCACGAAATAGCCGGATTTCGGCCGCGCCTCGATCAGCCCGCGGCTTTCCAGCAAGGCATAGGCCTGGGTCACGGTGATCGGGCTCACCGCGTGCGTGCGGCAGGCCTGGCGTACCGACGGCAGGCGCTCGCCCGGACGCAGAATGCCCTCGCCGATCAGCTTTTCGGTACGCGCCGCGATGTCCTGATAGAGACTCATGGCGCGCATCGTAGCAGCCCGGCCGGCGGAGAAATCGGGAAAAAGTGGGAAAACCACCGCAGTGGTGCGTCCTGACGGATTCGAACCATCGACCTCCACGATGTCAACGTGGCGCTCTAACCAACTGAGCTAAGGACGCCGGAACGGAAAGGCTGTGGAGCGGCAGAAGAGTCTCGAACTCTCGACCTATACCTTGGCAAGGTATCGCTCTACCAACTGAGCTACTGCCGCGTTTCCGTGTGCGAGGCGCGCATTCTACCGATTTTCCGGAAAACGCCAAGACCTTGACAGCGACAGGCTTTCCGGGTTTGGCATCAGGCCGCGCCGAGGCCGGCGCGGGAGCGCTGGGCGCGGACGATGGCGAGAAAGATGAAGGCGCCGAGGTTCATCGTCAGCGCGTAGACGACGCTCGGCACCGCCAGCTCCGGGCGCTGGAAGACGGCCAGCGCGATGAAGATGCCGAGACCGGCGTTCTGCAGGCCGCATTCCAGGCTGATGGCGATCGTTTCCCGGCGCTGCAGGCCGCCGGCCCAGGCGAGCAAGGCGCCGCCGAGCATGGTCAGCAGGTTGAGCAGAACGGTGGCGGTGCCGACTTCGGGGAATCCGTCGATGATGGTGGCGCGGTGCGAAACGAAGGTGACGACGACGATGGCGACGAAGAAGCCGGTCGCCAGCCGGCCGACGATGCGTTCGCCGCGCTCGCCGATCAGCTTGAAGCGCAGACGCAGCAGCATGCCGACGACGATGGGCAGCGTGGTGACGACGAGGACGCCACCGAGCAGCTTGCCCAGCGGCATGTCGCCCGGGCTGAAGGGCGCGGCGTCTACAGCGCTCGCCTGCCAGCCGAGCAGCAGGTTGATCACCAGCGGCAGGCTGAACACCGCGAGCAGGCTGCTGAGCGCCGAGACGACCAGCGACAGCGCGGTGTTGCCGCGCGCCAGATGGGTCAGGAAGGCGGAACTGACGCCACCGGGACTGGCGGCGATCAGCATCAGGCCGAGCAGCATGGTCGGCGACAGACCGAGGCCGACACCGAGCCCACCGGCCAGCAGCGGCAGCATCAGGATCTGGCCGGCGAGGCCGATGAGCAGCGCCCGCCAATGGACGACGACGCTGCGAAAATCGTCCGCGCGCAGCGCCAGGCCGAGCGAAAACATGATGAAGGCGAGCGCCAGCGGCAGGAACAGGGTATCGATCATGGTCGGCCGATTATACGGACACCCCGGCGCAGCCAACAGGCTTACAATACCCCTACAAAACCAAGGCCTTCAGGCGAATCGACAAGCCGAAACGGCGAAACGGGAGAACGATGAAATTCTGGCTGGCGCTGTTCCTGGCCGCCCTGCCCCTGTGCGGGCAGGCGGAAGAAACCCTGACCCTGGGCATCTTCGCCTACCGCCCGAAACCCGTGATGGCCGAGAAGTTCGACATGTTCGGCGTCTACCTGAGCGGCGCCACCGCCGGCCACGTCGTCCGCGTCGAATACCTGGACCACGCCGAGATGAACGCGGCGATCGCCGCCGGGCGCATCGACCTGGTGTTCACCAACCCGGCGCATTACATCCAGTTGCGCCACGGCAACCGCCTCTCCGGCGCCATGGCCACCCTGCAGACTCTGGAAAATGGCCTGGCCACCGCCCAGCTCGGCGGCGTCATCGTCACCCGCAGCGACAGCGCCATCCGCAGCCTGCAGGACATCCGCGGCACCCGGCTGGCGACACCCGGCGCCGGCGCCATGTTCCTCGGCGGCTACCAGACGCAGGCCTACGAATTGCACCTGGCCGGCATCGAACTGCCCGATGACGCCGAACTGATCGCCTTCGGCAGCCACGACAAGGTGATCCGCGCGGTGCTGGCCGGCGAAGCCGAGGTCGGCTTCGTGCGCACCGGCATCCTGGAAAGCCTGACGCGTGAAGGGAAGCTGCAGCCCGACGCGCTGCGCGTCATCAACCGGCAGCAGTTCGCCGGCTTCCCCTTCGTCACCTCGACCCGGCTCTATCCCGAATGGGCCTTCGCCGCGCTGCCCAAGGTGCCGGAAGACGTCGTCAAGCGCATCAACCGGGCGCTGCTGCTGATCACGCCGGACATGGCGGTGGCGCAGACGATGGGCATCCACGGCTTCACCATTCCCGGCGATTACCAGAACATCGACCAGTTGACCCGCGCCCTGCGCCTGCCGCCTTACGAGGAAGCCGATTTCCGCATGCGCGACGTCTGGCAGCGCTACCAGTGGCAGATCCTGGTCAGCGTCCTCGGCCTGCTGATCATTTCGGCGCTGACCGCACGTCTCTGGCACATGCGGCAACGCCAGGCGCGCGAGGCGGAACGGCTGCGCGCGATCACCGACACGATCGCCGACGGTATCTACGTGCTCGACCGCGGCGGCCGGGTGACGATGGTCAACCCGGCGTTCACCGAAATCCTCGGCTATTCGACCAAGGAAGTGATCGGCGCCATCGGCCACGACATCTTCCACAACCACGGCAGCAACCCGCTGCCGCTGGCCCAGTGCCCGCTGTTCGAGGCGGTGCGCAACGGCCGCGCCTTCCATGGCGAACTGCTGTTCCGGCATCGCAACGGCAGCCTGGTCGACGTCGAGATCGCCGCCCGGCCGCTCCGCGACCCGGTCGGCCGGGCAACCGGCGGTTCGGTCAGCGCCTTCCGCGACATCAGCGAACGCAAACGCACGGAAGCGGAACTGCACCGTCACCGCGACCATCTCGGAGCGCTGGTCGAGGAACGCACCGCCGCCCTGATCCAGGCCAAGGAAAGCGCCGAGGACGCCAGCCGCGCCAAGAGCACCTTCCTCGCCAACATGAGCCACGAACTGCGCACGCCGATGAACGCGATCATGGGCATGACCAGCATGATCCTGCGCCAGACCGGCGACCGCCAGTTGCGCGAGCAACTGGGCAAGATCGAGGGCGCCTCGAAGCACCTGCTGCACGTGATCAACGACATCCTCGACATCTCCCGGATCGAAGCCGACCGGATGAAGCTCGAGGAGACCGATTTCCGGCTCGGCAGCGTGCTCGACAACCTGCACAGCCTGACCGCCCTGCGTGCCGCCGAAAAGGGGCTGGCGCTGCACATCGAAGTCAGCGAGCGGATCAGGAGCCTGTCGCTGATCGGCGACCCCTTGCGCCTGGGTCAGGTCCTGCTCAACCTGAGCGGCAACGCGATCAAATTCACCCACCACGGCCAGGTCACCGTGCGCTGTCAGGCCGGCGACGTCGTCGACGGCAACGTGGCCCTGCGCTTCGAAGTCGAGGACACGGGCATCGGCATCGCCCCGGAAGCGCAGCGGCGACTGTTCACCGCCTTCGAGCAGGCCGACAACTCGATGACCCGCAAATACGGCGGCAGCGGTCTCGGCCTGGCGATCAGCAAGCGGCTGGCGCACCTGATGGGTGGCGAAATCGGCGTCAACAGCGTCGCCGGCCAGGGCAGCACCTTCTGGTTCACCGCCCGCTTGCGCCACGACGACAACGCCCGGGTAGTCGAAACGCCGGGCTCTTCGGCCGAACAGCAGATCATCCGCGAATTCCTGGCCTCGCGCATCCTGCTCGCCGAGGACGAACCGATCAACCGCGAAGTCGCGCTGGGGCTGCTCGAGGATTGCGGACTTTGCGTCGACACCGCGGAAGACGGCGACGAAGCGGTGGCACTGGCACAGCGCGAAAGCTATGCCCTGATCCTGATGGACATGCAGATGCCGGCGCTGAACGGCATCGAAGCGACCCGCGCCATCCGCGCCGCATCGCTCAACCGCGAGACGCCGATCATCGCGATGACCGCCAACGCTTTTGCCGAAGACCGCCTGCGCTGCCTGGCCGCCGGCATGAACGACCACCTCGGCAAACCGGTGGCACCGGAACGGCTGTTCGAAACCCTGCTCAAATGGTTGCGCCACTCCCGGCCAAGCCAGTGAGCCGGTACGACCATCGTACAATTCAAGGGGAATAATGAAACAGGGATAATCGAAGCATGTTCGATTCCCTCATCCTCGTTCCGCTGCTTTTCATCGGCACCGTCCTGATGCTGCTCTACCTGCTCGGCTGGATCTGGCCGGGACCGGGCCAATAGCCGGCATTCGCCAGGCGACTCGGCGACATCGCCGATTTACAAATCGCGCATTTCCTTACCAATCCGGCAAGGCCATTGCGGTAACATCGCCGCAACATCTCTGCCAAACGGGGAATTCATGGTTGAAACAAGGTATCCGAACGAGAAAAAAGACGAAAAAAAAGCCAGCCTGAAAAGGGCCGGCATTACTGATTCCATCGTCAATCGTTTGCTGGCGGAGAGGGAGGGATTCGAACCCTCGGTACCTTGCAGTACGCCTGATTTCGAGTCAGGTACAATCGACCACTCTGCCACCTCTCCGCAGCGGCCGAGATAATAGCACAAGTTATGGCGCGGTTTAACAGCCTTGTCGCAATTCTGCTCACTCTGCTGCTCGGCGGCTGCGAGCGGGGCTGGCCGGTACCGCTTCCCTACCCCGCGCCGGGCAAGCAGAACCTGGTCGTATTGACGCGTCCCGGCCCGCTCAGCTACCAGCTCGACGAATCGGGCAACATCAGCGGCCTGGAATACGATCTGGTCAGCGGTCTGGCCGAGGAACTGGGCGTCCCGGTCAAGTTTCACGTCCTCTCCCCGGGGGAGATCAGCCGGCAGTTGCTCAGCGGCTCCTACCACATCGCCGCCGCCTGGCTATCGCCGGGAATCAGCCCGGAAATGCAGAGCGGTCCGACGCTGTTCAATACCCATGACGTCCTTGCCCAGCACGAGGCGTCGCTACCGCTGACTTCGCTCGCGCAACTGGCCGGCAAGACCGTGCATGCGCTGGCCGGGACGCGACAAGCGGCGACCATCCGCCGCCTGATGGGGGAAATCCCTGGCCTGCAACTGATCGAAGTCGGCCAGGGCGACGTCATCGACCTGCTCGAAGCGCTCGGCGAACAGAAGATTTCCTATGTCGCGATGGACGGCAAGTTCGCCGACATCGCCAACCAGTACGTCCCCAGCCTGCGCGCCACCCTGCCCCTGAGCAGCGCGGCACCGATCGCCTGGTGGCTGGGGCCGGTTCCCAATCAGGAACTGAAGGCGCGGATCGAGGCCTATCTTGAAAAAATCCGCAGCGACGGCACGCTGGCCCGCCTCGAGGAACGCTATTTCGGCCATGTCCGCCGTCTGCAGCAGGACGACGTGGAGAAATTCCTCGGTCACATCAAGACCACGCTACCGCGCCTGCGCAAGCATTTCCTGGATGCCGAACAGCTGACCGGCATCGACTGGCGGTTGATCGCCGCGCTGGCCTGGCAGGAATCGCACTGGGACCCGTTCGCCACCAGCTACACCAATGTCCGCGGCCTGATGATGCTGACCGAGGAAACCGCCGACCGGCTTGGCGTCAGCAACCGCCTCGACCCGCGCGACAGCATCCTGGCCGGCGCCCGCTACCTGAACATGATCCGCAACAGCCTGCCGCACGACATGCCGGAACCCGACCGCACCTGGCTGGCAATCGCCGGCTACAACATCGGCCCCGGCCATCTCAACGCGGCACGAACCATCGGCAAGCAGTTGAATGCCGACCCCGGCGCCTGGTACGACATGAAGCGCATCCTGCCGCTGCTGGCCAAGCCGCAGTATTACAACCGGCTCAAATCCGGCCGGGCGCGCGGCGGCGAAGCGGTGATCATGGTCGAGAACATCCGCAGTTATTACGACATCCTGGTCCGCAACGCGCCACCGCTGAGCGCCACCATCCCGCCGATGGACGGCAAGATCGGGATCAGCGGCACGCGCGGCGAGCCGCCTGGGATCAAGCTCAGACGCTGAACCGACGCCGCAACAATCAGCGCGTCGGCGTCAGCAGCTCCAGACCACCCATGTAGGGACGCAGCGCGACGGGCACTGTAACGCTGCCGTCGGCCTGCTGGTTATTCTCCAGGATCGCCACCAGCGTGCGGCCGACCGCCAGGCCGGAGCCGTTCAGCGTGTGGCAGATTTCCGGCTTGTTCTTGTCGTTGCGGAAACGCGCCTGCATGCGGCGGGCCTGGAAGGCGCCGAAGTTGGAGCAGGACGAGATCTCGCGGTAGGTGTTCTGCGCCGGCAGCCAGACTTCGAGGTCGTAGGTCTTGGCGGCGGAGAAACCCATGTCGCCGGTACACAGCACGACGCGGCGGTAGGGCAGCTCCAGCTTCTCGAGGATGACTTCGGCGTGGCGGGTGAGCGCTTCGTGCGCTTCGGCCGATTTTTCCGGATGGACGATCTGCACCAGCTCGACCTTGTCGAACTGGTGCTGGCGGATCATGCCGCGCACGTCGCGGCCGCCCGAGCCGGCTTCGGAACGGAAGCACGGGGTGTGGCAGACGAACTGCAGCGGCAGCGCGGCGGCGTCGAGGATCTCGTCGCGGACGATGTTGGTCACCGGCACTTCGGCGGTCGGGATCAGATAGAGCGGGTCCTGCTCGCCGCGCAGGATCTTGAACAGGTCTTCCTCGAACTTGGGCAACTGGCCGGTGCCGTAGAGGCTGGCAGCGTTGACCAGATAGGGCGCGTAGAGCTCGGTGTAGCCGTGCTCGGCGGTATGCGTATCGAGCATGAACTGGGCGAGCGCGCGGTGCAGGCGGGCGAGCCCGCCTTTCAGCAGCGAGAAACGGGCGCCGGAAATCTTGGCGGCGGTGGCGAAATCGAGCTGACCGAGTGCCTCGCCGACGTCGGTGTGATCCTTGACCGGGAAGTCGAAGACGCGCGGCGTACCCCAGCGCTTGATCTCGACGTTGGCGGTTTCGTCGGCGCCGACCGGCACCGATTCGTCGGGGATGTTGGGCAGTGCGGCGAGAATGGCGTTGAACTCGCCGAGCAGTTCGGTCAGGCGCGCTTCGGAAGCCTTCAGCTCGTCGCCGAGGGCGCCGACCTGAGCCATCACTTCGGAGGCATCCTTGCCCTGCCCCTTCAACATGCCGATCTGCTTGGACAGGCTGTTGCGCTGCGCCTGCAGGTCCTGGGTGCGCGTCTGCAGCGTCTTGCGCTCGGCTTCGAGCGCCGAGAACGCGGTGAAGTCGAGCGGCTTGCCGCGCTTGGCCAGACCGGCGACAACGGCATCGAGATTGGAACGGAGTTGTTGGATGTCGAGCATGTGTATTTTCCTGGGAAGAGCCAGGCGGCGAAGGATTCCGGGGAATCCGCCGGCGCCAAATCAGCCGGTAATTATACGCGACACGCCGACGCCCAGAATCCGGCTGACCCGGTTATCATTACGCCTCCCCCATAAATATTCAAACCGCATGACCCGCCATTTCATCCCAACCCTGCTTTCCGTGAGTCTTGCCGCCGCCTGCATCGCTTCCGCTTCCGCCAACCCCGCCCCTGCCACCTCTACCCCCGCTTCGACCACCGCCAGCGTCACCGACACCTGGTGCGACGACCTCGGCGCCCGCCTGCACAGCGTCGACGCCGGACACTGCCGCAAACAGCACTTCGTTGCCGACAGCGAACGCACCGCCGGCGGCCGGGCGCTGGTCTGGCGCGACATCAAGGCCGTCGGCAAGCATCCTGAAAAGGCGCCGCGCGTGCTGGTCATCGGCGGCATCCACGGCGACGAACTGACCGCCGTCTCCATCGTCTTCCGCTGGCTCGAATGGATCGGCGAGGACGCCGGCAAAAAATACCACTGGCGGATGATTCCGGCATCCAACCCGGATGGCCTGCTGATCCGCCCGTCGACCCGGGTCAACAGCAAGGGCGTCGATCTCAACCGCAACTTCCCGACGCCGGACTGGGACAGCGACGCCAAGAAATACTGGATCGAACGCACCGGCCGCGACCCGCGGCGCTTTCCCGGCGAGGCCGGCGGCTCGGAAATCGAGACGCGCTGGCTGGAAAAGCAGATCGCCGACTACAAGCCGGACGTCATCATCAGCATCCACGCCCCCTACAACCTGCTCGACTACGACGGCCCGGCGCCGCAACCGCTGCGCTTCGGCCGCCTGGCGCTCAACCGCCTCGGCGTCTATCCCGGTTCGCTGGGCAACTACGGCGGCCTGCACAAGAACGTGCCGGTGGTCACCATCGAACTGCCGAACGCGACGATGATGCCGTCGCCGCGCGACCAGCGGGCGATGTGGGTGGACATGCTGAAGTGGATGGACCGCAACATCAAGGCCGGCAACGGCACCGCCAAAACCGAGACGAAACGCCCGGAGAAATACGGCGAGCCGGTGTTCAAGGGCAACATCGATCACAAGAAGATCGACTGAGCGCTTTCTACTTCTTGCCCGCCTTGCGATCCAGATCGCGCAGGTGGGCAAGTTTCTCACCGATCTTGCCTTCCAGGCCGCGCGGCGTCGGCGCGTACCAGCCGGGCTCCGGCATGCCGTCCGGCAGGTAGCTCTCGCCGGCGGCGTAGGCTTCCGGCTCGTCGTGCGCGTAGCGGTAGGCCTTGCCGTAGCCGAGTTCCTTCATCAGTTTGGTCGGCGCGTTCCTGAGATGCACCGGCACCGGCTTTGAGCCGTCCTTGGCAACGAAGGCGCGCGCCGCGTTGTAGGCGTTGTAGCCGGCGTTCGACTTGGCCGCCACCGCCAGGTAAGTCACCGCCTGCGCCAGGGCCAGCTCGCCTTCGGGCGAACCCAGGCGCTCGTAGGTTTCGGCCGCGTCGTTGGCGATCTGCATGGCGCGCGGGTCGGCCAGGCCGATGTCTTCCCAGGCCATGCGGATGATCCGCCGCGCCAGATAGCGCGGGTCGGCGCCACCGTCGAGCATGCGACAGAACCAGTACAGCGCGCCGTCCGGGCTGGAACCGCGCACCGACTTGTGCAGCGCCGAAATCTGGTCGTAGAAGGCGTCACCGCCCTTGTCGAAACGGCGCAGGCTCTGCGCCATGGCGGCTTCGATGAAAGCGCCGTCGACCGTCGTCACCCCCGCCGCCCGCGCCGCCGTGCGCACCTGTTCGAGCAGGTTGAGCAGGCGCCGTGCGTCACCGTCGGCCAGGCCGATCAGGCGCGTCCGCGCGGCCTCGTCAAACGCCAGATCGGCCAGCGCCTGCGCCCCGGCGCGATCGAACAATTGCCCCATCTCGGCCTCGTCGAGCGACTTCAGCACATGGACCGAAGCCCGCGACAGCAGCGCCGAATTCAGCTCGAACGACGGGTTTTCCGTGGTCGCGCCGATGAAGGTGAACAGCCCACTCTCGACAAAGGGCAAAAAACCGTCCTGCTGCGCCTTGTTGAAGCGGTGGATTTCATCGACGAAGAGGATCGTCCGCCGCCCCTGCACCTTCCACAGCTCGGCCTGCGCCACCGCCTCGCGCACTTCCTTGATCCCGGAGAACACCGCCGACAGCGCAATGAATTCGCACTGGAACTGCGTCGCCATCATCCGCGCCAGCGTCGTCTTGCCGACACCCGGCGGTCCCCACAGGATCATCGAATGCGGCTGGCCTGAAGCAAACGCCAGGCGCAGCGGCTTGCCCGGCCCGAGCAGATGCTGCTGGCCGATCACCTCGTCCGGGGTCTGCGGGCGCAACTGTTCGGCCAGCGGGGCGGAACGGTCAACTTCGGTGGTGGAAAACAAATCGCTCATGAACTCAACCCCAGGCACGCGAAAACACTTCATCCAGCGCGGTAACGATGGCCTCGCCCTCGCCAGCCAGCGAAGCAACGCATGGCCCCAGCGCATCGAGCGGCACGGAAACGATTTCCAGTGGATTCAGGATCACCTTGCGCCCCTCGACGAAAAACTCCGGCGTCACTCGCGACGCCGGCAAACTCACCTGCTGCTGCGCCACGTCGCTGGCCACCAGCGGTACCACGACCCGGCGTTGACGCTCGTCGAAGACCGCCGACTGCACGACCACGACAAAGGGAATCAGCGCCGCGTGCCGCCCGGCGTTGCGATGCACGTCGAACTGGCTCATAGCGTCGAATGTTCGTCGGCAAACGAACCATTCAACGCCTCCAGGCGGTTCCACGCCTCGGCCAGCGCCGCATAGTGCTGGCGCTGCTCATCGCGGCGCAGGCGCTCGCGCTCGACGAACTCGGCCAGCAAGGCATCAACCGTGGCCGACAGGTTGGCGGTGTACTGCCGCGCCCGCTCGACGTTGCCTTCATTGAGCAACAAATTGACCGGGCGCTTGGCCGGCGAGGTTTGGGGCATCGGTTTCATCAGGCAATCTCCTCTGCGCATGGTATGCGCAACAAACGAATAAATCCACTCAGCGCACCGCATCCAGCGGCGACACCACGCCCCGCCCGCCCCGATTGAGCACATGCGTGTAGATCATCGTCGTCAACACGTCCGAGTGCCCCAGCAGTTCCTGCACAGTACGGATGTCGTAACCCGATTCCAGCAGGTGGGTGGCAAAGGAATGGCGCAAGGTATGCGGCGTCGCCGGCTTGGCAAGACCAGCCTCCCGGACGGCCTGCTTCATCGCACGCTGGAATGCCTGATCGAGGAGATGATGGCGCCGAACCTCGCCAGTGCGCGGATCTTCCGACAACCCGGCGGCCGGAAACACGTACTGCCACCCCCATTCACGCCCGGCCCCCGGATACTTCCGCGACAGGGCATAAGGCAGGAAAACCGGCGCCACAGCATCAGCCAGATCGCGCTCATGCAGTTCGCGAACCCGCAGCAAATGCGCCTGTAGCGGTTCAATGGAGGAGGCGGGAAGCATGGTGACCCGATCCTTGAAGCCCTTGCCATCGCGAATGAGGATTTCCCGACGCGAAAACTCGATATCCTTCACCCGGAGACGCAAGCACTCCATGATGCGCATCCCCAAGCCGTACAACAAGCCGCCGATCGATCAGACGATGCCTTCCGATCAAACGCCCCAGGACGGCATGCACCTCATCCCTTGTCAGCACCACGGGCAAACGTTTCGGCGCCTTGGCGCGCTCAACGTTATCCAGCCACGGAAGATCGATTTCAAGAACCTCGCGATACAGGAACAGCAAGGCGCTTTTGGCCTGATTCTGCGTCGACGCCGCCACCTTTCCCGCCACCGCAAGATGCGTCAGAAACGCCGCCACCTCAACAGCGCCCATCCCATCAGGATGGCGCTTGCCATGATGCAGAATAAATCGTTTAATCCAGTCGGTATAAGCCTCTTCGGTGCGCAAGCTGTAGTGCTTCAAGCGAATTTTCTCGCGCACGCGGTCAAGCAACCTGGGGGCCGTAGTGCCAAGAGGCTTCTGCAACGAAGGATTCAAGGTGTTCATCGCGCCCCCCCTAAAATCTGCCAAGTCACTGAAACAACATTATGCTGGTTTTTTATCCAGCCTATATGACGGATAGCTTCCCGTCAATTAGGTGCCACATTTAACGTTATGCGTCTCTTTCCGCGGCGCTCTCCTGGCCTCAAGACGTCCAAGTGCTAGAGCTACTGGAATCTCTGTCGTTTGTTTCGGGCGCATTCGTTATTGCGGCGTTTTCCGTAGTCATTGCCCTGTTTTCCGGGCGGCTCGAAAATCGCTTTGCCCGCTGGGCGGCTGCTATCGCAGTGCCGTTCCTACTCGCTTACTTGCTCTACTGGTCGCCTGTTTGGCTTGGCGCTGAAGCATCAGAGTACTCGGCTTGGTCCCTCGCGCTCATCGTTCCATGGGGTCTGGTTGGTGCACTTGCATCTTTTGCTACTGTCATTGCGGTGAGGCAATATGCCAATGCCAAGAGAAGCTGAGACGCATAACCTTTCAGTCGAGCGGACCTGCGCGAAAAGCCGCGCAGGCCGCTCAATTCCACGTTTGGCGGCTAGAGACACAGCATATTCAGGTCTGAATTGCGTCAAATGCACTCAATCAAGCTTAGTACATTAGTGCTTTTCCATTTTCTTGCTGGGAGGGTTAAATGGATCAACAGCAATACTTAGTTGCCAAAAAAGCAAATGATCGAGCCGGTCTGTCTATCGTCCTGCTATTTTTTATCTGGCTGCCTGCGTATTTGTGGGGAGTTCGTCCGCTCATCAATTCGTGGTTAGCTGCGTACATCAGTGGCTATCCGCTCATGCTACATATCGTTCCAATCTTTGTACCACTCGGAATATATGCTTTCTTAATCACGAAGTTTTTCCCTGCACCCAAAGAGCGAGCTTAATGGTTGCCGTTGCATCCATAGGTAACGAGCCGCCCAACCCATCATTCCACCGGACCTGCGCGAAAAGCCGCGCAGTCCGGTGAATTCAAACGTTAGCCCGCATACCATGCACTCCGTTATCTCTGCTGCTTTGGACGCAATCTGCGTAGAGCGCGATGATCAGCAGTATTCGGTGTCCTTCGATACTGCTGCTGCCGTAGTTACCGAGTTTGGGGAACCAGACTTGGCCAATATCCTCTTCTCCGAAATCCCAAGAACAGTTCCCTTTGAGCTTGTTGCCGAACTATTCGATCTGCTGACGTGGCAGACAAATGACAACGGCGGCAGCATCCACAGAACTATTGAAACGTGGCTACGCGAAGGTACTGATAATCGCAAACTGCTAATTGCACTTCACCTTGACGTATATCCGTTCACCGATGGTGATGAGATGGAACAAGTTCTATCCCATCTCGCTGAAACAAACGCCCGTGTATCTTCTCGCTGCAAAGAGCTTATTCATTCGCGCAGAAAGCCAGGCCATGCGGGCTAACATCACAATCCACCGGACCTCCGGCAAGCTGCGCTTGCCTCCGTCCGGTGATTTTCAACGTTGGGCCCCATGAGCGAACCTCCACTTTTCCTTCACATAACTTCGACGCCACCAGGCGAGGCTCCCGAGTGGGTTCGCCAAAAATGGGTTGGTCTATCGCTACCGCTGGTACAGCAAGGCTCTGCTGCCAAAGTGTTTCCAACCGCAGGGGTGCTCTCAGGGCCACGTAACGTACTTTCTTGTTTGTTTGCGTGGCTGACGGGAAAGTTCGTGCGAGAGTCAGGCTACTTGGTCGAATCACTAGCGGCAATTCAGGTTCTTGAAGCGGCGCATCCTGAAGCTGCTGCATGGTGGAAGCAAAATACACCTCACCTTATTCGTCCACGTAGGTATTTCGTATTTCAACAAGGTGTCGGTCATGTCAGCGAGTAGCGTGCTACCAGAGCCCAACACTACAATCCACCGGACCTCCGGCAAGCTGCGCTTGCCTACGTCCGGTGATTTTCAACGTTAGCCTTCATGACGTTCGCACGCCGACACTTTCTCGCAATCGCTGCCACTACCATGGTGGTCATGTTTAGTGGCCATCGAAGCGCTTTTGCCGACAACCAAGGAAAGCCTCTGAAAATGGAAGAACAACAGTTTTGGGCAATCATCCACGCAGCTAAAACCGCCGCTGGCACTGATGTAGAGGCCAGGCCATCAGCATTGGGGGTTCAGCTTTCATCGCTTGATCTAGCGGCCATACAAAATTTTCAGCGCAGCTACGACGAGTTGATCCTTCGCGCAAACCGATGGGACTTGTGGGGCGCCGCCTACGTCATGAACGATGGCTGCTCAGATGATGGATTTCGCTATTTTCGAGACTGGCTTATCTCAGAGGGGCGAGAAGTTTTCGAGAGAGCCTTAGCCAATCCAGATTCGCTAGCCGAATTGCAGCGCCGTGACTATTTCGATCTAGAGTCATTTGGCTACGTGGCACTGAAAACATTTGCTGCCAAAGGTGGCGGTGAGCTGGAGCGCGACTTCTCAAGTGAATTGGCAATGCCGTCTGGAAAGGAGTGGTCAGAACCAGAACTCCCTGCACTTTTCCCAAAACTGGCGGCCAAGTACCTGGAAAGGTGAATGCCACGTTCCTTTGGCCACATCGATGGCTAACATCCGTAAGCGTCCTTTCATGGCCGTCTGGCAAGTAGTCTGAAACAGAGAGAAAGTGGTGTCCGCCAAACAAAGTAGTGGGGACCATTTTTTGGACACAGCAGGGATTGTTACCGGAGGGCGGCGTGGCCGCCCCAATTATCCGCTTGAGTTCAAGCGCCGACTGGCCGTGGAAGCCTGCGAACCGGGAGTCTCGGTAGCAAAGCTGGCACTGCGGTACGGGCTGAACACGAACATGGTGTTCAAATGGCGACGCCAATACCGGGCCGGGCAATTTGATAGGCACGGCGATGGCAAGGCTGTCGGGACACAGCCGCTATTTCTGCCGGTAATCGCAGGACCGGCACAAGGAAAGCCAATAGCCACAAAAGCTGCAGACTCCCCGCAACCGGGGTACATCGAGATCATCCACGGCCAGACCAGCATTCGCGTCTGTGGTGATGTCACGGCCTCGGCACTGCATCTGGTGCTGGATTGCCTGGCGACCCGGGCATGATCGGACTGCCCGCAGGAACACAAATCTGGCTCGCCGCCGGCATGACTGACATGCGCCCCCGAGTTCGACAGTTAAACGCGCAAGCTGTTGTTTTATATGAACCGCAGTTCAAAAACGTGTACTACAAGAGAGAAAGTTGCTGTGGTTGCGTCGGTTTTTTCAATCTCAAAGCGGCAAAAACGCGGTCCTGTGTTTCGGAGAGGCGAGAAATGCCAGTGACTGGCCGTTCGGCCTGATTGATGCGAATCTGATGATGCTGAAGCTTCTGCAACTCCTGCAGCGCCCGCTCCGGCGACAGTTGCGCATCGGCGCTGCTCAATCGCTGTCGCATGACGCGGTAAAGGATCAAGGCAATGAAGCAGATGGCAGCGTGCGCCTTGATCCGCTCTGGCAGTCGATGAAACACCGGGCCAATCTCGATTTCCGATTTCAGCACCCGGAAGCCGCGCTCGATATCGGCGAGCGACTTGTAACGGTCAACCACGCACTGTGGCGACAAATCCGGCGTATTGGTTACCAGCAGCAATTTGCCATCCATCAGTTCAGCCAGCGCCAGGGCATCGGGGTCGATTTCGTAGGCAAAGAGCTCATTCTTCAAATCGACGCGAATGATATTGGCGAGATGCGCATCCTTGACCGCGTGATACAGCCGCGCCTTGGCGCCGCTGTCGGAGAGCTTTTTGCCACGGGCTTTCACCCCGGCATCCTGCGCATCGAGTTTGCCTACCCACGCGTTCGCCTGAGCTTCCAGCGCTTCGATTCGTTCGCGGCGCAATGCCTGGGCATCCTTGGCGACGTCAGGATCGTGGGCAACGACCAAGCGCAATCCACGCCACGGCAATTCGCTGACGATTTCCTGCTCAGCATCGACGCACTGCGCCTGAAAGCTGTCGAGCAGTTCGGCAAATTCGCTGTAGCGTCGTCCGGGAACGGCCAGCACAAATTCCAGTGGCTCACCGCTTTGCAGGCGGATCTCGGAGAGCGCCTCCAGGTTATCCAGCGACAGCAAGCCCCGATCTGCCACCAGCACCACCCTGCAAATCGACGGGAAGCGTTCGAGCACCGTCTTCAAGGTCGGCAACAAGGTGGGCGATTCCGCCGTGTTGCCGGCAAACACCTCGTGATAAATCGGCAGGCCATCGCCCGTTTGCACCACTCCCAGCATGACCTGACGGGCGATGAGGCCTTCCTTGGCCATGCCGAACTGGCGGACATCGCCTTCCTGGTCAGAGGTACCTTCCGTGCGAATGGTGGTCATGTCGTAGAACACCACCGACAATTCCTGATCGATCAAGGGGCGCAGCAAGTTGGCGACCATAGCATCGACTTCAGTTTGATGATCGACCAGGGCATCCATACTGCGCAGCAGATGCTGATGGGTGATCGATTCCACCTCAACGTCCGGCATCGCTACCGTCTCCAGCCAGCGCAAGATACCGAGCTTCGACTCCGGATCACACAGGCGATTGAACACCATGACCCGAATCAGCGCTTCGACATCGATGCTGTGCCGGGTCTTGCGGAACACGCGGCGCAGTTCGCCAAAGCCCAGCGATTCCCACAGTTCGTTGAGTGCCCAGACGTTGCCGAGCGCACGCGCCGATTCGAACTCGACTGCGGGCAATGGAGCATTCAGGAAATCCGGCCGACCGGTGACCTTGAGCAGGCCAGAGATGACGGAATCCAGGCTGTCGGTCAGTTGATCCAGGCGACCGAGCGTGACCAGGGTGCGATGCTTGGCCTTGCCAGCGTCGTCACGGAAGGCTTCGACAAGCTGGAGATACTGGCGCGGACCGGAACGAGTGATCTTGAGGAACATGCCAATACTTTACCAGCACGGCAATGCTTGTCAAATATAGCTATTAAAACCAGCGACGTGCCACTACACGACTTTTTGGAAAATCGCCTTGAAACCCGCATGGCTGCGTGGGCAACTGCTCGAAAATGGCCTTTTTTGGGCTCGAACTGTCGAACTCGGGTGCGCCGTGGCTTTGACGGATTGGCGGCGATTGCACAAGAACACCTGGCAGCCGATCCATTCAGCGGGCATGTCTTTGTGTTTCGTGGCCGACGCGGCGATCTTGTCAAACTGCTCTGGTGGGATGGCGATGGCTTGTGCCTGTTTGCCAAGCGGCTTGAGCGCGGCCGGTTTATCTGGCCGAATGCCACCGAGGTGGGCGTTCACCTGAGCAAAGCTCAACTGTCCATGCTTCTGGAGGGTATCGACTGGCGGCGCCCGGCGCGCTCCTGGCAGCCAGAACGGGCTGCATGAATGGTGCCTGTGGGGGCTGTTCACGGTGCCGGAATTCCCGTAGACTTCGGTCATGCCCAAGTCAGCCTACCCAGCTACCAACCAAGCTTCCAGCGAAGTCTACAGGTTGCGTCAGCAGGTTGAAATACTGACGGAAGAGAACGCGCATCTGAAGTTGCTGGTTGCCAAATACCGTCGCCTCCACTTTGGGCAGAAATCGGAAACCCAGACGCAATTGGGGCAACTTGATCTGGCGCTGGCTTTCGAACCGTTGCCGGTTGCCAAGGTTTCGCCGATGTCATCCTTGCCGGATGAACCGGCAGCCAAGCCGCGAACCAGAAATCGCAAGCCTTTCCCAGAAACTCTGCCGCGCGAGACGGTGACGCATGCACCGGAAGCAGAGTGCTGCCCGGATTGTGGCGGGCAATTCAAGCACCTCGGTGAAGACGTGTCGGAAATGATCGAGTACGTGCCAGCCAGCTTCAAGGTCATTCGCCATGTACGCCCCAAGCTGGCCTGCACCCGGTGTGATCACATCGCCCAAGCAGCAGCGCCCGCCCGTCCGATTCCCCGAGGATTTGCCGGCCCGGCCTTGCTGGCCCACGTACTGGTCGGGAAGTTCTGCGATCACTTGCCGCTCTATCGGCAAAGCGCAATTTATGCGCGCAGCGGTCTGGACCTGGATCGAGCGCTATTGGCCGAATGGGTCGGCCATTGCCACGAATTGCTCTCGCCGCTGGTCGAAGCGATTCGTCGCTATGTTCTGGGGAGCAGCAAGGTGCATGCGGACGACACGCCGTTACCCGTGCTTGCGCCTGGCAAAGGACGAACCAAGACGGCACGGCTGTGGACGTATGTCCGGGATGATCGCCCGGCAGGCAGCAATGATCCGCCGGCAGTCTGGTTTGCCTACTCGGAAGACCGCAAGGGACAGCATCCCCGCGAGCATCTGAAATTCTTCCGCGGCATCCTGCAAGCCGATGCCTATGGCGGGTTCGATGCTCTGTATGAAACCGGCGAGATTCAGGAAGCCGCCTGCTGGGCGCATGTCCGGCGTAAATTCGTGGATGTCTATCGGGCCCAGGCTTCACCGATCGCGGCAGAGGCAATTTCCCGAATTGCCGGCCTGTATGCCATCGAAAGTCAGATCCGTGGCCAATCCCCCGGTGATCGGCAGACAACGCGTCAAGCACAAGCCCTTCCCCTGCTGAACGCGTTGCATGCGTGGCTGGAGGCGCAGCACCAGCGGGTATCGCGCAAGTCCGGCCTCGCTGACGCGATTGGCTATGCACTCAACCATTGGTCGGCCTTGATTCGCTATGCCGCCGATGGCCGGATCGAAATCGACAACAATGCAGCGGAACGCGCATTACGCGGTGTCGCCCTGGGTCGAAAGAACTACCTGTTCGGCGGCTCGGATGTCGGCGGCGAGCGCGCGGCCAGCATGTATTGCCTGATCGGCAGTGCAAAACTCAATGGGATCGATCCCGAGGCTTACCTACGTACGATCCTGACCCGGATTGCCGAGCATCCGATCAACCGGATTGATGAACTGCTTCCTTGGAATCTCTACGCCGATCACGCCGTCCCCTTGCAGAAAGCCGCCTGAAATGAGCAACGTCATTCCCCTGAAGAAACCCAGAGCCAAGAAGATTCCCGATCTATTGCAATTGAAGATCGAATTGGCCTGGATCAAGCCCACGATCTGGCGGCGCATCGTGGTGCCGGAATCGATCACGTTGGGCAATCTGCATCAGGTCCTGCAAATCACCTTCGACTGGTGTGACTACCACCTGCATGAATTCGACTTTGGTGGCGAGCGCTTCGGCATTCCCGATCCGGAATTCGATTGGGAGCCGGTTCGCTCGGAGACACGTATCCAGCTCAAGACCGCCTTGGGCGGCATGACCTCGTTCAAGTACATCTACGACTTCGGCGATCACTGGGAACACCGGATCAAGGTCGAGAAGAAGTTGCCAGGCGACCCGGAATTAAGCCACCGTGCGATGCTTCTCAAAGCTGCCAATGCCGCACCGCCTGAAGATGTCGGTGGCGCCCCTGGCTACCAGGACTTTGTGGCCATCATGGCTGATCCCAAACACCCCGAACACCAGTCAATGTGTGAATGGTACGGCGACACCTTCGATCCCTCATTTGTCGATGTCGTCGCCATCAGCCTCGCCCTGCACGACCTCAAAATCTGATTCAAGACGGCCCCGGAACGACGCTTACTAACATCCCAATCCACCGGACCGTCAAAAAGCTGCGCTTTTTGCCGCCCGGTGATTTAGCACGTTGGGCATCACACCAATGACCCGTGGCCTCTGCATGCAATTGCGCAAGACAGCTGGCTCGGAAAACGAGATGGCATTTCTTGTCCTCGCGTCCGGTTGGGATATTGGCGAATCCGAGCCTATGGAGGTTGGACAACTGGTTGTAAATGTTCCGGCTGAAACCGCCACCTTCTCACCTTCAGGCCCATGGTTACACGACGTAGTCGTCGAACCTTTCGCCGATCGCACGCTTGAGCCACGCGATTCTTACGGTCTTTGGACACGTTGGCTTCTAGAACTCGGGGCGAAGGCACTTACGAAATCAGAGTGTTTAACAAGGTTCGTCTAAGTGTCAGTGATGCCCAACCAATCATTCCACCGGACCTGCGCGAAAAGCCGCGCAGTCCTGTGAATTCAAACGTTAGAGCGCAATTTCCATGACCTCCGCCGCCGACAGCACTGCAACAGAAACCGTCCTTGACATTGTTCTTCGCCACTGGAAAGGGCAAGGGCGATTGTCTTGGGCCTATTGGAAGTTTCACTTTGTCGGTGGTCTGATTTTGCTGTTCGTTCTTGCCGTGCTGTTTCTGTTCATCCTCCCCTTTTCCTATCGGGATGGTGATGGCATTCGCCACTCATCGATCTTTGCGCTGTATCTTGTTGTCGCGGCTTCCACTTACCTTGCCCATGCGATCGCATCCGTTGTCATGATTTGGCGCTGTGGCCCCAATGTCGAGTGGCAAGGCTGGATGGTGCTTTCGCGAATTCAACTTTTCGCTTGGCTCTACAACTGGCTAAAGCTTCTAGCGGTTGCGGTAGGGGGCGTCCTTGCGCTCTCAAGAAACACCACCCAAGTGATTGATTTTAATGAGTGACTCAAGCGAGCTGTTCGGAGGCAACGAGTTTCATACCCATTTTTTCGGCACGCTGCGCCAAATGGCGGAGTACCCGTTGGCGGTAGCGTTCCTCGTAGTAATCCTGTCCTTGATCGGTGTATTCCTCGCCCTTGGTCAGGATCGTATAAATCAGGCGGGCCAGCTTGTGAGCTGCTGCGGTCACGGCCTTGGGCTTGTCCATACGAGCGCACATCCGCCGGAAGTAGGCGCCCAAAGCCGACTGACTACTACGCAGCGCCGCGGCGGCCAGCCGCAAGGCCTGGGCCGCCCGGTTTGCGCAGCGCTTGGTCTTGCCGCTCATGACCTTGCCGCCAGTAATCTTGGTGCCCGGGCAGAGGCCCAGCCAACATGTGAAGTGCTTGACCGTGGCAAAGCGTGACATGTCCGTGCCGGTCTCGGAGATCACCGCCAGCGCCGTGGTCACGTCGATGCCATCGATGCGCGTCAGATCCACACCACACATCCGGAAGAGTTGGGTACGCAGATCAAACTTCGGTGCGTTGCGGGCACGACCCCGCTTCTTGCCTTTGGCCGGATCGCCGTCATGAACCTGCAAACCTTCGAGTTGCGCCTCGATCTCCCGGTCGCACTCGGTCAGCTGGGTACCGATGAAATCGAAGGCCGCCAGTGCTTGCTTGAGTGCGAACAGGTGCTCGGCACGCCAGTTACCTTGCAGACTCTTGGCAATTTCATCAACGCTGGCCCGAATGCGGACGTTCTTCATGGCGGCCAGCACCCGACCATCACGCTCGCCGGCGACGATAGCCCGCAGAATCTTCTGGCCGGTTTCGCCCACCACATCCGAGATGACGTTGCTCAACTGAATGTTCATCTGGGTCAGCGCCTTTTGCATGTGCTGCACATGCCGCCCCTGACTCTTCAAGAGCATGCCGCGCTGACGCCACAGCGAACGCAAGGCACAGACTTCATCGTTCGGCCGAAACGCCCCACTGAGCAGTCCATAGGTCATGAGTTGTTGCAGCCACTGGCAGTCGAGTACGTCGGATTTGCGCCCCGAGACGTTCTTGACGTGACGGGCGTTGACCAGCAGCACCGTGAAGCCCCGCGTCTCAAGCAGTTCGAACAGGGGAATCCAGTACACGCCCGTCGATTCCATCGCCACGGTATCCACGCCACAACGGGTCAGCCAGTCGGCCAAGGCGTTGAGGTTGACCGTGAAACTGGGAAACTCTCGCACCGGTTCGTCATCCCGCTCCGGCGGCACAGCCACGAAATGGGAGGCGCTGCCAATATCGATGCCGGCGGCGTTGGGGTGGGTGATCGTCAGGGCGGCTCGGGACTTGCCCGGTTTAAGGTTGAGGCTTGCACGATTGCGTTGGGCCATGGCTTGCTCCATCATTCGTTGCGGAAAGTGGTGCCGCATCGGGTACGTCGTCTTGCTCACTCTCTCAAACGGGATATTGGCCCGACGGCTGCGAACCGCCTGACCAATTCACCAATGTCGATGACGTCACCCAGGACCACGCTAACCCGCGGGCAATATGCACCATTGCTACTCCGGTCTTCCGCGGCACCGCTTTCCACCTTGCCACAACGCGCTCGCCGCGTGTTTCTTCGGGGCGATTTGCGGCGCCGACCCGATTACTTCGCTAACCCTGCGGTCCACCGGACGCTGCGCGATAAAGCCGCGAAGCGCCGGTGACCTCCACGTTGGGCGTCACCACAGCTATGACGACTACTCAAGAGTCCCTTGAACGGTACGCCGCGAAATTGCTGTTTCAATATCGCGTCGTCACCAAAGGCGCATCAAACAAGCGACGGCTGTGCGAAGAACGCATCGTGATTGTTCAGGCTGAGACAGCTAGGCACGCTCTGGCTCTTGCCAAAGACGTTGGACGCAAAGCTCAGCACTCGTACAAGAATGGGCTTGGTGGAAAGGTCAATTTTCAGTTTGTCGGTGTTCTCGATCTTCTTCACCTTGGAGTTGAATGCGAAGAAAACGAAGTCTGGTACGACATCACAGAGCGGCTAATGCCTATGGAGCGTCAACGGAAGATTGTTCCGCCCGAACACAAATTGAACGCCATCGCTCAGGAGATCGTCCGCGCATGACCGATATCAAAGAGTCACTTGAGCGCGCTCGACCGGTGACGCCCAACCCATCCTTCCAGGGGACCGCCGGCAAGCTTTGCTTGCCGGTTCCCTCCGCCCTTCGGGCTCCGGCGGCCCCTGAAGTCAAACGTTGGGCGTCATCAAAATGAAGGTCACCGTGCAGAATGGCGCAACACACGGGCTAAGCCGTAAAGAGGCTGAGATCATCATCCGCATGCTGCCTCCCTCGTTACGTAGGATTGCCAAATCGCTCGTGCTCAACGGAACTAGGGAGCCAGAGATCTGCGTCACGTATCACGAGAAGGCGCAAGTCATTGGTTTGTACTGGCCAATGGATAGGAATCCACCGCCCTTGAAGTCGGAAGCCATCAACGAGCTATTAGCCGCGCTATCAATCATTGCAGAGAGCGGCAACCTCCCCGGGCGAGTCAGTCATTCCCTGCGGTCGCGTCACCTCGCGGCCGTCAGTGCCATTGCCAAGAAATGCGAAGAGGCGTTTTCGCAATGACGCCCAACCATTCGTTGCAGGGGACCTTGCGCATAAAGCCGCGCAAGGTCCCTGAACTCAAACGTTGGGCGTCATGCTAGTCCGCTACTGGTTCCCCACTGACACTGGCTTCGGGCTTGGGGTCACAGCTCACTCAATCCAGGATGCCAATGAGTTGCTGTCGTCTGTCGGCTACGTGGCGGGGCGCGACTTCAATTCTTCGCGCGTCATTGAGAACGTGAGTGTCGGCGCCCTCGACGAAAACCATGTTGTGCCAAACATCGGGCCAGTTGTTGTCCGCGGCGTTTGGTTTCCGTGTCGGAACATATGAGCACTCGTCACCCACAACTTCAACTCATGTTCGACCTCAATGACTTGGTCCTCATCAACAACGCCCTGAACGAAATCATCAATGGGCCTGCTGCAATCGATACCGCCGAGTTTCATGCGCGTACCGGTGCCACCATTGAGGAAGCTGAGCGTCTGCTATCGCGTGTCGCTCGCGCCATCGATCTCCGTAGTGCGCAATGAGGATTGTTGCCCTATGACGCCCAACCGTAAGCCACCGGCAAACCCAGCTTGATTTCTGACTCAGGCAGCGGATTCTGGCAGCCAGCGATGCGGGAGCAATTCGCCGATCCGGCTGTTGGGCTGGGTTGGCAGGCGAGACAGGATGTCTTTCAGGTAGAGGAAGGGATCGTGGCCATTGAGCTTGGCGGACTGGATCAGGCTCATGATGGCGGCAGCCCGCTTGCCAGCACGCAGACTACCGGCAAATAGCCAGTTCTTCCGGCCCGTGGCAATCGGGCGGATGCGGTTCTCGATCCAGTTGTTGTCGATCGGCACCTGACCGTCGTCGATGTAATAGACGAGCGCCGTCCAGCGTTTGAGGCTGTAATCCATCGCTTTGGCCGTCGATGAGCCGTTGGGTACCTGGCATCGGTGCCGGGGCAGCCAATCGTGAAATTCATCGAGAATCGGTTTGGCCTGCGCCTGACGGATTCGTTGCCGTTCGTCAGGGCTCAATTCGGCAACTTCCCGCTCCACCTGGTAGAGCTTCTGAATGTAGGCCAGTGCCTGCTGGGCAATCTGGCTCTGATTGTTGGCATGCAGATCGAAGAATTTCCGGCGTGCATGCGCCATGCAGCCGGCTTCGGTCACGCCATCGGCAATCAGCGCCTTGTAGCCTGCATAATCGTCGCAGACGAGTGTGCCGCGCCAGGTGTCGAGGAATTCCTGGGCATGCTTGCCGGCCCGGCTGTCGGCGAAATCGTAGATGACGGCCTTGATCGGCTCGAAGGCGCCGATGCTGTAGGACCACAGGTAGGCCCGATGCGTCTTGCCGGCGCCGGGGTCGAGCATCGCCACCGGGGTTTCGTCGGCATGCAGCACTGGGTAGCTCAGCATCTCGACCTTCAGGGCATCGACCAGGGGTTGCAGGGTGACGCCCATCCGGCCGACCCACTCGGCCAGGGTCGATTGCGGGATCGGCAGACCGGCCCGGCCGAAGATCCCTTCCTGACGGTACAGCGGCAGGTGATCCAGGTACTTGGCGATCAGCACATGGGCGAGCAGACCGGCGGTCGGAATGCCCTTGTCGATCACCTGGGCGGGCACCGGGGCCTGGATCAGCGTTTCACATTGCTTGCAGGCCCACTTGCCGCGGATGTGGCGTTCGACCGTAAAGGTGCCTGGCGTGTAGTCCAGCTTCTCGGCGATATCTTCGCCGATGCGTTGCATCTGGCAGCCGCAGGTACAGGTGGTCGAGTCCGGTTCGTGGCGGATTTCGGTGCGCGGCAGTTCCGGCGGCAAGGGCTGGCGCTTGGCCTGGCCCTTCGGTTTCGATTCGGAAAGCTGCTCGAGTTCTTCGGTGATCGCCGCCATGTCGGCGGCGAGGGTTTCCTCGAACAACTGGCCCTGTTCCACCGGCAGGCGTTCGGCCTTGATGCCGAAGTAGTGGCGCTTGTAGTACGCGACTTCATGCGTCAGCTTGTCGATCTTGATCTTGCGCCAGTTGAGTTCGCGATCCTTGTGCGTGATGACTGCCGATTGCTGGCGAACCAGTTCGCGCAGTTCGTCGGCGGTCAGTTGATCGAGGTTGGCGGGCAAGGTCATGACCGACATCATGCCGCCAGCAAGACGAACTGACTATCGTGGACTTCCCCAATGGTGGACGGTCATAAAACCCGGATCACCCCGCCATCGGCCAGACGTTCCCACGGCAGGCCAAGCATCAGCGCATCGAATTGCCCCCGGGTCAGGGCGACGCGGCCATCGCCGGCGCGAAGTTGAAACCGTCCCTGGTTCAGACGACGGTTGGCCAGCCAGACGCCGTAGCCATCATGCACCAGCACCTTCAGACGGGTTCCGCGGCGGTTGGCAAAGAGATAGGCATGGTGTGGCTGCGCCTCGCCGAAGGTCCGCACGACCTGGGCCAGGATCGTTTCCGTTCCTGCACGCATGTCGAGCGGCCGGGTCGACAACCACAAGGCATCGACCCGGATCATCGCAGCCAGTCGATCAACCAGGCGGCACAATCGCCGGCGGCCTGGGCCGGCCAGTCGAGCTTGATCGCGGTGTTGCCCCGGCGGACTTCGATCCGGATATCTCCCAATGTCGGCATGGCCGGGGCCATCGGCAATTGCACGAAGGCCGGTGCCGGCGTCGCTTCGAGCACAGGCATCGCTACGCGTCGCGTCGGTGGTTCGATCCCGCGCTCACGCATCCAGCGGCGGACCTGATTGGCGTTAACGCCATTGGCCATGGCAATGCCGGCGACCGAGGCGCCTGGTTCGCAGCACGCCTCAATCACCGCCAGCTTGAATTCCTCCGGGTGATGCCGCCTGCGCCGACTTGGCTTCTTGATCTCCATCGAAAGTGTCCACCATCGTTTATAAGGGGACACGATCTTCGCGGTCTAGCACGTCAATTTATAGATGGGTTTGCCGGGCGCTTACGGCGCCGACTTGGCTTCTGGATTTCCATCGAAAGTGTCCACCATCGTTTTTAAGGGGACACGATCTTCGCGGTCTAACGCGTCAATTTACAGATGGGTTTGCCGGGCGCTTACGGAATTTCCACACGGAAGCGCAACAGAAGTGCAGCAACACTGCCGCCAAAACGTAAAAAGCCCGCCAAAAGGCGGGCTAAGTGCTTGAATCCTTGGCTCGCCGAGAATGACAGTTCTGAGAACTGGGTAGTCCGGCTATCGATTCCCTAAATTCTGGGCTTTTCAACCCCTACGTGGGCCCCTACCAGAGAAAGCGACCGCCGTTGCGCCTCGGCAAGGCCCCCCGCCCCGCAAAAGGTCAATAGTTAAACGGCTCCAGGCACAACAACCGTCACAACACCTGAAGAGCGAAGAAAGCAATTGTGGAGTCGTTGCCCGACGACTCCACTACTCAAGTCAAGTGATCCGCAGTCCGGTGATTTCCGCCAGGCTGCGCTTGTCCTCGCTGCGTCCGATGAAGTAGTCGCTCAGCCAGGCTGATTCCTGTACCTGGCCGAGACTGGGCGCGGTCGCGTTCCAGTCCACCGCAGCCACCGACGAAACCAAGGCCTTGCCCTGCGCGAGAAGCCCTTCGCCTTGCGTCGGCAAGGCTTGAGCTGACATGCGACCGGGCAGCAGCGACTCGACCTGCAGGCACGATGCGCGATCATCGCGCCCCCCGCCCAGGCGGCCAACCTCAAGCGCATGCCGGCCCGCCACCGTCAGCACGATCGTCGCGCGTGCGGTACGCCGACCGTCGCTGACCGAATAGACGAAGCTGTCGCTGCCCTTGAAGCCAGCTACCGGGGTGTAGCGGTAGCTGCCGTCGGCGTTGCGCGTCAGCTTGCCGTGCGCCGGCTCGCCCAGCGTCAGGGTCAGCGCATCGCCGTCAGCGTCCGTGGCCAGGCTGGCAAAGTCGATGCTCACGCTGCTGCCCGACTGCACCTGATAGTTTGCCCCCTTCACTTGCGGACCGCCGTTGGCCGCCAGCACCGTAACATCAATGCGGGCTTCGCTCGTCGCCTGGGACTGATTGGCCTGCTCGGTCGAGGTCGCCACCACCTTGAGCGTGAAACTGCCGCTGTAGTCGGGCGCCGGCTGGAGGCTCAGCTTGCCCAGATCCCAGCCGTTGACGTCGGCGGTAGTGTTGCCGGCCGTGGCGGTGAAGCTGCGCGTGCCGTCGCTGAGCACGGCGCCGACGGGGATGTCGGCGATACTGAGTTTCAGCGTCTCGGAACCGTCCTGGTCGGTGAGCGTGGCGGCAATGGTGGACAACGGGATGGCCGTGTTCTTGAAGCCGGTGTTGGCCGGCAGCGACTCGCTCAGGACGATGTCGTCGATCATCATGCCGCGGCCGTTGGCGTCGAACTTGGTCGCTTCCGAGACGATGCGTATCGTTTGCGCGCCGCCCTTGCCGACGAACTGGAAGCTCCTGGTCTGCCAGTTGAGCGCGTTGGTGCCGCTGGTGCTCTGATCGCCGCCGATCTTCACGCCATCGACGTAGATGGCGATCCTGGTGTAGTCCGCCGTGTAGCCGAGGCGGCCGGCCAAGTCCAGGCTCAGCGTGTAGGTGGCGCCGGCCACGGTGTCCACGCTGCGTTCGATGCCCAGCGTCTGGGCCATGCTGCCGGTTGAGTTGTTGAGCTCCAGCCAGTTCTTGCCGTTGCCGCTGGCGGCGCTGACCGTTACCTGCCGGTTGGAGGCATTGGACATCTTGTCGCCGGTGCTCCAGATTTCGAAGCCGTTGGCGCCGCCCGACTTGGCGTCCGGTGCGGTGAGCAGGGTCCAGCCTTCCAGCGTGCTCTGCTTGACCAGCGTCGAGTCGCTGCTCGATGCGTTGGCCGCGCTCTCCCAGCCGGTGCGGAACAGCTCCCAACTGGCACCGCCCTTGTCGGTGAGCGTCAGCATCGGGGCGTCGGCCACGGCATTGACGATCAGGCGCAAGGTGGCGACGTTCGAGTCCTGCTTGCCGTCGTTCACCACGTAGGTGAAGCTGTCTTCACCGCTCCAGTTCGCAGTCGGGGTGTAGGTGTAGCTGCCGTCGGCGTTCTTGACCAGCGCACCGTGGGCCGGTTGGCTGACGATGCGCAGCGTCAGCGCATCGCCATCGACATCGGCGCCACTGGCCAGCGGCCTCAGGATCACGCTGCCGTCTTCGTCGAGGCTGGCGGTTTCGTCCTTGGCCGTCGGCATGTCATTGACCGGCAGTACCGTCACCTGGAGCGCGGTTTCGGTCCGGGCCTGGGCCTGATTGGCTTGCTCGGTCGCGGTGGCCGCCACGGTGAGCATGAAGCTGCCGTGGTAGTCCTGCGGCGGCAACAGCGTCAGCTTGCCCAGATCCCAGCCGCTGACATCGGCCGTGGTCTTGCCGGCCGTGGCGGTGAAGCTGCGCGTGCCGTCGCTGAGCGTGGCGCCCAGCGGCAAGGCTTCGACGGTGACGGCCAGGGTTTCCGAACCATCGGTATCGGTCAGCGCGGCACTGATCGCCGACAGCCGGATGGGCGTGTCTTCCAGGCCGGTGTTGGCCGGCTGGACCACGCTCAGGGCGATGTCGTCGATCATCATGCCGCGTCCGTTGGCATCGAACCTGGTCGCTTCCGAGACGATGCGTATCGTCTGCGCGCCGCCCTTGCCGACGAACTGGAAGCTTCTCGTCTGCCAGTTGAGGGCGCTGGCGCCGCTGGTGCTCTGGTCGCTGCCGATCTTGACGCCATCGACGTAAATGCCGATCTTGGTGTAGTCCGCGCTGTAGCCGAGGCGGCCGGCCAGATCCAGGCTCAGCGTGTAGGTAGCGCCCGCCACGGTGTTGACGCTGCGTGCTATGCCCAGCGTCTGGGCCATGCTGCCGGTGGCGTTGTTGAGTTCCAGCCAGTTCTTGCCGTTGCCGGTTCCGGCGCTGACGGTGGTCAGCCGGCCCGAGGCGTTGGCCATCTTGTCGCCCGTGCTCCAGATTTCAAAGCCGTTGGCGCCGCCCGACTTGGCATCGGGCGCGGTGAGCAGCGTCCAGCCTTCCAGCATGCTTTGCTTGACCAGCGTCGAGTCGCTCGATGCATTGGCCGCACTCTCCCAGCCGGTGCGGAACAGTTCCCGCGTCTCGCCGCCGTTGCCGGTCAGCACCAGGGTCGGCGCATCGGCGACGGCATTGACGATCAGCCGGGCGGTGGCGATGTTCGAGTCGGCCTGGCCATCGCTCACCACATAGGTAAAGCTGTCTTCGCCGCTCCAGTTGGCAGCCGGCGTATAGACGAAGCTGCCGTCGGCGTTGTGCACCAGCGTGCCGTGCGCCGGCTGGCTCAGCAGGCGCAGGGTCAGCACGTCGCTTTCGGCGTCGTGGTCGTTGCTCATCACGGCGAGCGTGATGCTGCGGTCTTCGTCGACCGTGAAACTGTCGTCAGCCGCCACCGGCGCATCATTGACCGCCGTGATGGTCAGACGCACCACGCCCGTGGTGCTGGCGCTGCCGTCGCTGACGCGCCAGTCGAAGCTGTCGTCGCCGGCATAGTCGGCGGCCGGACGATAAGTCCAGGTGCCGTCGGCGTTCTGCGTCAGGCTGCCGTGGCCGGGCGTGCCGGCGGTCACGGTCAGCGCGTCGCCATCGACATCGCTGGCGGCGCCGAGCAGATCGATGACCACACTGCCGTCTTCCAGCAGCGTCGTGGCGATCGGCGTGATGACCGGCGCGTCATTGACCGGCTTGACGGTCAGCTCCAGGCGCGCGGACGTGCTGACCTGACCGTCGCTCACTTCATACTCGACGACATCGGTGCCGTTCCAGTTGGCGGCCGGTACATAGGTCCAGGTGCCGTCGGCGTTCTGCGTCAGGCTGCCATGTTTGGGCATCGCGGTGATGCTGGCGCTCAGGACATCGCCATCGACATCCGTCGCCTCGGCCAGCAGATCGATCACCAGCTGGCTGTCTTCGTCGAGCGTAAGGGTGCGCGGCGCCACCGCCGGGGCGTCGTTCACCGCCGCGATGCTGATGCGCACCGTGGCGATATTCGAGTCGATCTGGCCGTCGTTCAATGCATAGGTGAAGCTGTCGTCGCCGTGGTAATCGGCCGCCGGGTGATAGACGAAGCTGCCGTCCGCGCCCAGTTCGACGCGACCATGCGTGGGACCGGCGACCAGTCGAACGCTGAGCGTATCGCCATCGACGTCCTGCGCACCGGCCAGCACATCGATCTGCGCCTGACCGTCTTCGTCCATCGTCACCGCCTGATCGGCCGCCACCGGCGCGTCGTTCACCGGCTTGACGGTGATGACCACGCTGGCCGAAACCGAGACGGTGCCGTCGCTGACTTCGTAGTCGATGCGCTCGCTGCCGTTCCAGTTGGCGTCGGGCGTGTAGGTGTATTGACCGTTCGCGCCTGCGGTCAGTTGGCCATGCAGCGGGCCTTGCTTGATGGTGACGCTCAAGAGGTCGCCATCGACATCGACGACGCCTGCCAGCAGATCCAGCACCAGCGGCTGGTCTTCATCCGTCTCGGCCTTCAGCGGCGGGACGACCGGCGCATCATTCACCGCCGTCACGGTCAGCGTCACCGTGGCGATGTTGGAGAACAACTCGCCATCGCCGATCCGGTAGGTAAAGCTGTCAGTGCCGAACCAGTCGGCGTCCGGCGTGTAGTGCCACTGGCCGTCGTTGCCTTGCTGCAACTGGCCATGGGCCGGGCCGGCGACCACTTCGGCGGTCAAGACCGTGCTGTCGACGTCATGAGCGCCGCTCAGCAGGTCGATGGTCAGTGACACATCTTCCGTTGTGATGAGCTTGAGGTCGGCGGCCACCGGGGCGTCGTTTACCGGCGTGACGGTGATGTTGACCGTGGCGGCGTTCGACACCACCGAGCCATCGCTCAACTGATAGCTGAAGCTGTCGCTGCCGCTCCAGTCGGCCTGCGGCACGTAACGGAAGCTGCCGTCGGCGTTCAGCGTCACCGTGCCGTGGCTCGGGCCGGTGAGCACGGCGGGCGCGAAGCCCGCCAGTTGGGCGTTGATGTCGTTGTCCAGAACACGGATGTCGACTGCCTGATCCTCGGCCGTGCTGGCGCTGTCATCCAGCAACTGCGGCACTTCGCTCGCTGCCTCCGCGCCCAGGCGAATGTTGCGCACCGTGACCTGGCTGCCAGCCGCGCCAAAGCCGATCAGATCGAAAGACAGATTGACCGCCGTACCCTCGGCAATGCCCGACAGATCGACCAGATACGTGCGGCTGCCATCGGCGTTACGCTTGCTGGTCACCGTCTGGCCGATATGCTCGCTGCCATCGGCTTGCAGGTTGAGGAAGGCATCGTTGCGCGTCAGCCCGGTCGTACCGAGCAGGGATGCACCGCTGTTGGCGTCGAGCAGCGCCGCCTCGAAGGCGTCGTCCGGAGCATTGTCGACATCGTCCAGCCCGATGTTGGCCAGCGTGAAACTCAGATACTTGTCCGTCGGACCGAGGACGAAAGCCTGGTTCAGGCGCGTCTGCGTGCTGGTCTGTTCACCGAGCAGCGCATCGTTGCCCGACCATTGCACGCTGCCGGTGGTCGCCCAGTTGGTCTTGGCGTCGAAAGCGGACAGGGCTGCGGCACCCGAAGCAGCGAGGGGCGCTACCGTTACCGACTTGAGACTGACCGTATTGCCGTAGAAGGCGCTGTTGTCGAAATCCGGACCTAGTCCGTCCCAGGCGGGGTCGAAACTATCAGCAACTTCCGGCGCATTAACAATTAGCGACCACCCAGACTCTGGTAGATAGATATGTGACCTATACCAATTTATCGTATTGATAATGCTGCCGTTCGTTTGGCTCCCAAGCGCCGCGCGTAAGGTCACCAACTGATCATCAAGAAATGGAAGCCGCCCGTCACTACGGCTCCAGCTTCCCATGATATTTTGAGATTTACTTACAAATTGAACGCCCAAAACAAAATAGTCGTCATTCAACCCCAATGTGTGACCAAGTTCGTGAGCTGCAATCCGCTCAGCGGTATCCGAAAACTCGCCAGCAGGATTATCTCCAGTAATAAACGCTGCGACCCCAATCCTCACCGTAGTCACTACGAGATTGTTCAGCGCTTGAGTGAACGCCGATTGCTCAGCGGCCAAAGGCAAATAGGTATTCCCTTGCAGCAAACCGTCATACCAATCAGGTTTCGCGAAGGATCCGGACTCCATATCACGCACCGTAGCGCCAAGACTATACCCATCGAGGTACATCCCCCATTTGATGTACGGTCCTTCTTTGTCAAATTTCGGAATCGGTGAGTCCTGATTGTCGTCATCAACGAGACCCTGCCCGTTGAAGGATATCCCCTCGACACCAGCATAATCCTGTTCGAGTTTCGTTTGTATTTCGATGCAAAGATTGTCCAAGTACCGATTAAACGCATCCTTAAGCGCGTTTGGCGGTGCATCGGCCTTAAGCAAGGCCCGATCTGCTTCGGACTGAAGGAATACTCCAAATTCCTTCTCGAATTGCTCAGAAGCAGTCCATGATGCCGTGCCATCTTCGCTTGTATAAACCCAATTCCGCTTCCCATTGGCGTCGGGATTTGCTCGTTTCAGGCTTGTCGAAATAAGTTCGGTCAAGCTACTCTTAATACTTTCGAATCCAA
Source organism: Azonexus sp. MM2026_4 (assembly GCF_055901855.1). Classification (NCBI taxonomy): domain Bacteria; kingdom Pseudomonadati; phylum Pseudomonadota; class Betaproteobacteria; order Rhodocyclales; family Azonexaceae; genus Azonexus; species Azonexus sp. MM2026_4. The sequence goes on from NZ_CM148380.1 coordinate 1,327,913, forward strand.
GACGCATTACCACCGGTTTGGTTTTCTTGCCCTTAACGTCGAGCGTGCCAATTTTCAATCCAGATGCTGTCGAAATAATCAACTGATCAGTTGAATAAGATGTATTAAATTGATCGAATCCATCTCCACCTAACCGTGGGTCAAATGTCCACGTCGCCGTTCTGATATCACCAGCTACAAGTTTGGTGTCTTCCAACTTCTGGTAACTAAACTCATCGTTCGAACTTCCGGTAAACATTAGGTGCAACTTGTCGATATCGGGCAAGTACATGGTCACCTTCTTGGAACGAACCACTCCACCGGTTCCATCAACCAAAGTATTTTCGAACATGGCAGACTTGACATTGGCGACCTCGCCAACAAGCGGACCGTATGGCTGCACTACCTTTTCAAAATACGCGGGATCGGCCATCTTGAGCGCAGCCACGGCATCGGTAGCGTCCACCCAGCGCACGATCTGGTACTTATAAACGGTCTTCATCGAACCCTTACAGACGGTGACAGTGACCTGAGTCCCGTAGAGTTCGTCTTCCGTCAGCGCAGAGAAGCCGTTTTGTCCATACATATCTTTCAGCGTCTTCGCATCGATCTTCAGCTTCCATTCCTGCCCTGGATTGAGCGTGAACTGCGGCTTCGAATCGAGTTCGGCACTGCCAGCGAGAACTTTCAGGAAGCGCTTTGCCGGACCATCGACGTCTATCGTAATCTCAGTGGTGACATTGGGAGAAGCCGAAGCCGTCACCTTGAGGTCGATGACGCTTTCCCGGGACTCACCACTGCCTGAGGTAATTTCCTTGTCTCCGACGATGAAGACCTGTTGCTCGATCACCTGATTCGGATTGGCGTCGAAATAGGTGCCAGCCTGATTTTGCCCGATCTGGGGTAACAGTTGTTCGGCGTTCTGAGGCAGCTTGATGTGCCTGGACATCCGCTGTTCTTCGGGTTGCGCCAAGGCGGCGTCGATCAGTGCCTTGATATTCCAGGCGTGCGTCTGGCTTTCCAGCTGAACATTGGCACCCGGCGACATGATGTTGCCGCTGAACCAGCCCTGAAGTTGGCCGAGCAACACCTTGCCTTGCGCTCCCTGCGCCACCGATAGACTGACAAAACCATAGCCATCGATCGGCAATGTCGCTCCTATGTACTCCGCTGCCCCAAAGGGGTCTCTGACAACACCCAGCTTGCCGCCGACATTCACCTTCTTGGCCGACGCTGACCCACCAATGGCAATGGGAGCGCCGAGCGGCGTATAGATGAACATTGGCGCCTCATACATGGCCTGCCAATACGGGTCCATCGAGTGGCAGTTGTCGTCCGAAACAATGGCATATTCGACGCCATCCACTTCAACGAGCACGGCACTGGAGGCGCGCTGGATATCGAGTCGATCAACGCGAACATCCTCACCGTTCTGGAACATCCGGATTGCGCTCATCTTGGCACTGGCTATCCCGTTGTTGCCATCGCGTGTCAGTTCCAGGGTTGACAAGCCACGGCTGTAATCCATGACACTGCAAACCAGATAGCGGTTCGCGTCCTGCGTGGCAGAGATCGTCAGCGGCAGTTTGCCGCTGAGGCCATCGCTCGGCAACTGGGCAATCACCGGCGCACCGATGACCCCGGTCTTCATGCTGAGCGATTTCAGGTCCAGTACCAGCACATCGCCCCGCTTCTTGGCGTCGCCCAAATGGAAACCGTAGGCCTGTTTCGGCGCGGCAACGATGAGGGTATTGCCATCGGGGCCGACGACCATGCCGGTCACGCCATAGGGCATGGCCTCGATGCCGGTTCCCTTGATCGTAATGACGGACTTGAACTTCTTGCTGCCCGGATCGATGTCCATGACCAGCAAGCGGCCAGGTCCGCCGTAGCGCGCGCCTTCGCCGATGATCAGGCGCTGTCCGGCAATGGCCAAGCTCGCGACACCCTTGCCAGCCGGCACGGTGATGGTGTCGATCAGACGATAGGTAAGCGCGTCGATCATGAACACCACACCGTTGCCGCCCACAAATACCGTGGACAAGTCTTCGCTGAACACCACCGGCTGAACCTTGGATCCAACCAAATAGGAACCGCCGAAATCGTTGCTACCCAGTTGGTCGAACAAGCGCACCGAGCCCACCGTGGCACCATCGGTTTGGCGCACGAACTCGATGCCGGTGCGCGTCATGGTTGCGGCGAGCAAGGGCTTGGGTTGCAGGTGCACGATGTTGCCGGCGAATTCGTGCGGTGCGTCCGGAACCACAAAGCCGCCGGGAGACAGGGTGTAGACCTTGCGTACCACCTGCCAACCCACACTACCGATGGCCACCCCCTTGGGCGGCTTGACCACGACGACGCCGCTGGCGGTACCCGGAAGTTCCTGAACATCCTGGGTCGTTCCATCGGCGAACACCACCCTCACTTCCAGCTTGTCCAGGAATGCCTTGGGGGACGGGTTGTCGATGGTGATCTGGAGCGTACCCACGTCGCTGACTTCAGCCGCAGTAATGTTGGGTATCACCACGGTGCCGTAAGGATTCGTCACCGGCGGGATCTTTTCGTCGAGATTCAGCTTGAAGCGATCACTGGGATCCACCTTGGGCAAAGGTATGTCGACGAATTGGGGCACGCCGAAGTGGTAGTTTGCGGCGGTACCCGTCGTGGCGGACGATGCGATGATGCCGATCATGGACGCGGTAACGGCGACATCCATCATGAATGACGTCATGCCGATGTTACCGATCATCAAGCAGGAACCGCCGTCGCCGACGACTTCAAACGGACCGGCGATGACCCCTGGCAGTTTGGCGCAAACGACGTATTCCCCGGAGGCATCGAGGCCGTTGTAGGGCGGGCTGGCGGTGCGAGCGACGCCGTCGGAACCGATGAAGCCGTTGTCGACCAGCCACCAGATATCCTTGAAGCTGCCGTCGGCTTGCAGCGCGCTGCCCTTGCGGAAGAACAGCACTTCGTCGCCGGGGTTCAAGCCGTTGCCTCCTTGCACGGGCACGGCCAGTTGTACCGGATAGTTGCTGCCACTGGCCCCGATATCGAGCCGGAAGGCGCCGATGGTTTGCAGGACGCTGGATGCCGGCAGATCGCTCATGCCGGTCACCTGGGTGACCTGATCGACGGCGATGCGTTCGATCGCTACCGGCGTATCGGCAGCCAGCGCACCGGCGCCGATCATGACCATCTCGCCGGTTGCCGTGGCGACCACGCCGCCGACATCGTGCATGACAGTGATGGCCGAGGGCGTTGCCGAGGTCGGATCGTTGTCGGTCAGTTGCGCGGCCTGCACCGTGAGCTTGATGTCGGTCTGGCCGATAACTTGTTCGGTCAGTTGATCGAGACCATTGACGCTGCTGGCCAGATGGACGATGGAGACCGTCACGCTGCCGGCACGCTTGGCGGTAATCAGACCGTCGGCGCCGACCGTGGCAATCGACTCGTCGCTGCTGAGGTAGCGCGTGCCGCTATAGACCGCCGCCACCGGGTCGATGGTGAAGTCGATCGTCTCGCCGGTGCTGTAGGTGTATTGCTCGACCGAGCCGGCCTTGGCCGCGACGATCGTCTGGCTTGCGCTATGGATATCGACCGAGGCGCCGCTATCCGGATCGAGCCAATGCACTTTCAGCTGCCGGGTGCCGCCCGGCGTCAGCGTCAGGGTGCCGGGGTAGACGTCGGGCTGTATGGTCGGCTTGCCGACCACGGCGCTGCCGGCGTAAAGCGTCAGATCGGCGGCATCGACGACATTGACCGCCGCCACGGCCTTGACGACACGGCCGTCCTGGTCGACGCGACTGACCATCACCAGACCGGCACCGGTGGTGACGGCATGGACGACATCGTTGGCATCGTCGACATGCAGCGTATCGCCAGCCACCGAGCCCATGGCACTCACCTCGGCGGCGGCGCTGGCGATGGTCAGATAGCGTCCGTCAGCCGAGACATCGACGCCCTTCTGGTCCTCGAAGTCGGCGGTGGCTCTGATGCGCACGGCCTGCCCGGCGTTGAGCTTGCTCAGCGGCGCGAGATGGATGGCCAGCAGTTTGGCGCTGCTGACATTGACGCTGAGTTCGATGGGCGCACCGGTAGCGAAGCCGTCGTCGGCCTGGACGGTGATCGTGGCCTGACCGGTGTAGCCGGCTTCGGGCGTGAAGATCAGGTGGGCGCCGTCGGTCGTGAAGACCGCCGTGCCGTGCGTGGTGCCGAGCACGCGCCAGAAGATCTGGTCGCCTTCGAAATCGTGGGCGATGGCGTCGAGCGCGGCCTGTACCGACAGGTCGGCGTGGGTCTTGATTTCGGCGGTCGTACCCGTCACCGGCGCGGTGTTGGCGCGCCAGCCGTAGTTGGCGTAGAGGATTTGACGATCGCCGGCGTTCACCACGCCGTCGCCGTTAAGGTCGCCGATGGCCGCGCCGTTGGTGAAGGCTGCATCCCAGGCCTGGCTGTCGTTGCCGTCGATCCTGCCGTCGCGATCGAGGTCGCCGGCCAGGGTGACGGCCACGCTGGCGTTGCCCGCGCCCGAGAGGCGGATCAGCTTGACGCCGGCTTCGGTCACGCGCAACAGCAAGGTGCGCTTGCCGTTCACCAGCGTGTCGCCGACCACCGTGCTGCCGGTTACTTCGACGTTGCCCGCGCCTTCGATGCTCAGGGCGACGATGATGGCGCCTTGGGCACCGGAGGTCTTGATGCTGGAAGCGAGTTCGGATTCGCGCACGGCGAAGGCGATGCTGGTGGTCTGGCCGGCGGTGAGACTGCCCTGCCACGCGTTGGCGCTGGCCCAATTGACGGCGGCGCCGAGATTGGCGCTGATGGTGTCGCTGAGCAACTGGCCATTGCGGTCATAGGCGTAGGGCGTGCCCATGTCGGCGGCGTCGAGCCGGCGGGACTGGACCAGGCGGTTGCTCTCGTCATACTTGTAGGCGATGCTGGCGCCCGGACCGCTGACGCGCGTGATGCGGCCCTGCGCGTCGCGGATGAAGTCCACGCGTTCGCTGGCCTTGCCGGTGACGGCGACGATGGCGGCGTCGGAGACGATCCATTGCGCGCCGTCGGCGAACTCAACGCTGCTGATGCGGCCGTCGGTGTCGAGGCGGTAGCGCGTGCCGTCGGGCGCAGTCAGCGTATAGCCGGTCGGCACCCAGGGCAGGCCGGTGATCTGGTCGTAGAGGTGATTGCCTTGGCGGATCAGCGAATCGGCGCGCTCGCCGCTGCCGCTCGTTGCTGTCAGCGTCCAGCCCTGATCGCCGGCAAACACCGGATGCCAGACGGTGGGCGCGCCGGGCTCGTTGCTCAGGCGCTCCGACGTGGTGCCAAGCGTGAAGCTCAGATCGACGCTGCCGGCAGTGCCGAAGCTGGCCGGCACTTGCAGCCAGACCCGGGCGCCGTCCATCCAGGCGGCGGTGAAGCCGCTCTCGCTCAGCGCCGGCTGGTCGGTGGTGAGCCGGGTTTCGAGCACGGGCAGCTGCCAGTTGCCGAAGTCGCCGCTGGTCTCAGCGGTCAGATCGATGCTGCGCTGGAGCGCGAAGGTATGACCGCCGAGCGAGAAGCTGGCATCGGTCACGGTCTGGATGTCGAAGTGCTTGCTGGCGGTATCGATCACGACCAGGGCTTCGATTTCGCGGGTGCGGCCGACGAGATCCCAGGCGCTCAGGCGCAGCTTATACACGCCGTTGGCGAACTTGGCCGGGTCGAGATCGCCCAGGCCGATGAGTTCGGCTACCGTCTCAGCGGCGAAGTCGTGGCGGCTCAGCGTCTGCCAGCTACCCGAGCCGTTGGCCGGGGCGATTTGCAACTGGTAACCCATCAATTGAAGATCGGCGATCTGCGCCGAAAGTGCGGTCAGCGCACCCACTTCGACCGGGCGGCTGCTCGCGGTGGCGCCAGTCAGCGCGCCTTGCCAGGCCAGTTGCGGAGCACTGGTATCGGCGGGGTCCTTGACGCGGATGGTGTGAACCTGCGTGCCGACGAAGCCATCGCGGTCGGTGGCGGTGACGCGCACGTCGATCAGGCCGGGAGCCGTCGGCGTCAGGCGCAGACGCCCGGCGCCGTCGAGGGCGACGGACTGCCAGGTGTCGCTGCCAATGCCGGCGCCGCGGACTTCGACGGCCACGCTCTGGATACCGCTCCAGGCATCGGCGCGCACGTTGGCGACGATCAACTGGCCCGGCAGCGCGGGCGTGCTGGGGGTGGTGGCGACCAGGATGCTCGGCGCGTTGTCGGCGGCATCGGCCACCACACGCAGGATGAAGGTCTGGCTGACGGCGTTGCGGCCGTCCGAGACTTGCGCAGTCACCCAGGTGTCGCCGGCCTGACCCGGACCGGGCGTCCAGGTCAGGCGCCGGGTGGCGGCGTCGTACACCGCACCTTCGGGCAGACCGGTGAAGCTCACCGTCAGCGCCTGGGTCTGCGCGTCGCCATCGGCGTCGCTGACCACGATGGCCTTGCCGCTGGCGCTGCCGCCGAGTTGCACAGGCATGCTCAGCGTCTGGCCGATCAGCACGGCATGATTGACAGTCGCAATCTGCGGCGGACGGTTCACGTCGAGGACGCGCACTTGCACGGTCTGCGTGCTGCTGGCGCTGCCGTCGGTGATCTTGAAGGTGAAGGTGAAGGCCTGGCTGTCGTCGGCCAGGTTGTTCACGACATCCTTGCCCGGCGTCCATTCAAAGTAGCCCGAGACCGGATCGAAGTTCACGCCGGCTGGCGTGTTCTCGTCCTGGATGAGCGAGAGTTGGGTGGCATCGCCATCGGGATCGCCGGCCACCAGCGAGAAGCCCAGCGTGTCGCCCTCGCTCACCAGTTGCAGCGGCTGCGGCAGGATGCGCGGCGTCTGGTTGACATTGGCGACCTTGATTTCAAAGCTGCGCGCGAACTGCGCCATGCCGTCGCTGGCCGTGAGACTGAAGCGCCAGACACCGGCGCTGCCGGCATTGCTGTCCTGGGCGGCGAAATAGTCAGGTACCCAGTGCAGCAGGACACGATTGCCGTTGGCGGCGCTCGGCACTTCGAGCGTCATGTTGCGCGGCAAGTTGGCGGCCACCCAGTCGATCAGGTCAGCATCGGCATCCTTGGCGAACAGTTCCAGGGTCAGCGCCACGCCTTCGGTAGCGCTGACAGCGATGGGTGTGGCGGCATCGTTGCTGTCGGTGACCTGCGTGCCATTGACCTGCACGCCCAGCATTTCGGGCGCGGCATTGGACTCGCGCACGACAATGCGCAGCGTGTGGCGGCTGACATTGGCCACCGGATTGTCCGGATTGACGTAGCCGGCGTTCTGCGGCGGCAGGCCGCTGTCGCTGACGACGATTTCGACATCGCGGCTGCCCAGGTCGGCGGCCGTCGGCGTCCAGGTCAGCAGCGCCTTGCCGTACTGCGCCAGCGGCGTCAGCGTGGCGCCGATGGGCAGGCCGTTGGCCGAGAAAGTCAGCGCATCCTGATCGAGATCGCTGACGTCGATGGCCACCGACAGCAGCTCACCGGCCACCGCCGCGACCTGCGTCGGCGCGGCGATCACCGGTGCTTCGGCAAGACTCTTCACCGTCAGCACGAAGCTCTTGGCCTGGGTCAGCACTTGGTTAACATCGCCGTCGCCATCGTCCTGCGCCACCACGGTGATGGTGTAGTCGCCGCGATCGTTGTCGCCCGGCGCGAAGTGGAGGGTGCCCGTCGCGCTGCCGTTGGCGGACGGATTTTGGGTGTACGTGGCAAAGCGCGGCAAGCCGACCACCGTGACCGTCAGCGGATTGCCGTCGGCATCGCCGATGACGACCGGAATGTCGAGCGTCGCGCCCTTGTCGATGATGGCGTTGGCGATGTCGCCGATCACCGGGGCCTGGTTGGCGTTGACGACCACGATGGGCACGACCAGCGTGCTCACCGCCGGGGTACCGGTGCCGTCGCCCGTATCGGTGGCCTTGACCGTGATCGAATAGCTGCCGGCCTGGTGATAGCCCGGCGTCCAGACGATCTCCATGGTCTCGGCATCGAAACTGGCCCCCGCGGGCAGGCCCGTGACTTCGTAAGTCACCGTCGGCGCGGTGGTATCCGGCCCGGTGGCCGGGGCTGTCGGCGACGTCCTGACCTTGGGCTCGAAATCGGGGTTGTCCGGATCGAAGGCGAAGACGCTGATGCGCAAGGCCTGCCCTTCCAGCACGTTCCAGGTCTGGGCTGGCTCGAAGACCGGCGCGCCATTGGCGTTGAGGATGTTGAGAACGATGTCCTGGGTGACGCTGGTGCTGATCTCATCGCCGTCCGGCGTCGTGTAGGTGGCCGTCAGCGTCACCGGCATGCGCAGATTGCCATGCTGGTTGTAATCCGGCGTCCACTCGAACCAGCCCGTCTCCGAATTCAGCGTCGCGCCGCCCGGCAGCCAGGGCGCCGAGTAGTCGAGCTTGATCGTCGTGCCATCGAGTTGCGTCAGCCCGCCCGGCATGCTGCCCGCCAGTTGCAGGCCGTACTTGTCGCCTTCGCGCAAGGTCTGGGCCGGCACGGCGGCCAGCACCGGCTTGGCGTAGCCCTGCGCCACCGTGATGCCGAAGCTGCGGCTGACCGTGGTCTTGCCATCGCTGGCGACGACGATGATTTTGTCGTAACGGCCGGCCTGGTCGTAGCCCGGCACCCAGGTGAGCAGACCCGTCGCGGCGTCGAAGACGGCGCCGGCCGGCAGGTTGCGCACGGTCAGGGTCAGCGCGTCGCCATCGGCGTCGGCCGCCGTCAGCGGCAGCGACAGGGTTTCGCCTTCCTTCAGGGTGATGTCGTCCTGGACATCGAGCACCGGCGCGTTGTTGCCGCCGGCCACCGCCAGTTGGTAATGCTTGGTCGCCACGCCGCCGCGACTATCCTGCACGCGCACGACGATCTCGGTATTGGCCAGATCGCGCGCGGTCGGCGTCCAGTTCAGGGTAGCGATGGCGTGATAGCCGACATCGTCCTGGCTGTATGTCGTCGGCGGCGTCAGCGTCACGCCGGCCGGCGCCTGCACCAGCTCCCAGAAGAACTGCGTGCCATCGGTATCGACAGCTTCGATCTGGCCGGTCCAGGCCTGACCGGCGGTGGCCGCCGGTAGCGCGTAGGCGCCGGCACTGTCGCTGCCGGCAACGGTGAGTTGCGGCGCCACGTTGGCCTGCGGCATGGCATAGACGCCGTGGCCGAGGTTGGCCTTGACCAGATCGGCCATGCCGGCGCGGGTGGTGAAGTTGGCCACTGGCACGAGCGTCACCGTCTGATCGGCCAGCGTCGCGCCGACCGCGAGCTTGTTGCCCTGCGCTTGCAGACCGGCGCTCAGATTGAGCAGCCAGAGGTCGGACTGGTTGTCGGTGCCGGGCGTGGCGCCTTCGATGCCGTCGGCGAAATAGCGGCCCGGATCGAGCAACAGCATCAGCGGACCGCGCAAGTCGTCGGTGCCGATGTTGGTGATGCTGACGTCGTAGCTCACCGTGCCGTCGGCGCGATTGGCGCGCGTATGGGTGAAGTCCAGCTTCAATTGGCTGGTCATGTCGAGCAGTGCCACGAAAGTGGTGGCGTAGCTTTGCGCCAGCTTGATCTCGGCCGCGCTTTCGATGCTGCCGCTGATGTCGAGTTCGTACTGGGCTGGCGGCAACGAGGGTAGCGTCAGATAGGCAGTCTTGCTCGCCGCATCCCAGCGCACGCTCTCGGGCGTGAAGGTGGCGCCGGCATTGGCGCCCAGCACCTTGAGCGTGTAGTTGGCGGCATTGAGCACGCTGCCGGCATCATTGGCCGAGCCCTGCCACATCTCCTGGTCGAAGACGATGGCAATCTGGTTGAGCGGCAGCGGCACCAGCGCACCGTCGGGCACGCTGGTGGCCTTGACCGTCGGCGCCTTGAGCGGCGCGATCTCATCGACCCGGCCGCTTTCGCCGACCAGGATGCGGCCGTCGGCCGTGGTGAGGATGGCCTCGCCGTGCGTGCCGCCGGTGGCGACTTGCAGGACGCGCTGGGAGTTGAGTTCGATCATCCACACCGCCGCCTGATGCGGCGCCGTGCTACCGGCGACCACGGCCCGTTGCTGCGGCTGGGCGGAGGCGACCAAGACGCCGTCGAGCTGACTGCCCGCAGCACCGAAGGCGATGCTGTCGACCACACCGGCCAGCCGGTATTCGAGTTCGGCGTGACCGGTGGTGCGCCCGCTCATCGGGAAGCTGATGATGTCGGTGCTGCCGTCGGGCTGGGCGGCGGTGATGTCGCTGCCGCTCCAGCGCACGGCCCAGAGCCGGCCGTCGGGTCCGAAAGCGAGATCGCCGACGCGCGTGTTGCTGAAGTGCTTCCAGGCCTGGGTCGGATCGGTTTCGTTCGGATGGAAGATCTCGATGCCGTTGCCCGAGGAGACATAGATGTCGCCCGTGCCCGGCTGGATGGCCAGGGCGTGGGTGAGCGGATCGCCGGTCGGCCCCGCCAGGCGGCGCAGGATGGCGCCGCTCGTCGCATCGACCTGCAACAGTTCGGCGCCGGTCATGACCCACAGTTGCCCAACGCTATCGACGGCCATGTCGAGGATGGGCGCATCGAGGGTGAACAAGGGCGTCGTGCTATGGCCACCTTCCTTGGCGTCGTAGCAGAACACTTCGTTGCGCAGGGCGCCGGCACTGACCAGGATCGTCTGGTTGGGCAGTTCGACCATGGCCAGCGCACCGATGTCGGCGGCACTGGTGCCGAAGCCATCGGCGAAGCCGCGCAGGGCGAAAGGCGCCAGCACGGTCGACAAGTCGCTGACCGAATTCTTGGCCACCGCGCCGGCCAGACCGGCCGTCGCCTGCTCGAACAGGGCGTTGGCGGCGAAGTCGCGATGGCTGGCCAGCGGCATCTCGGCCGTCTGCGTCAGCGTTTCATTGACGCCCAATTGATCGAGGATCGCCTGGCGCACGCCGTCGTCCGGCAGCACGGCGTTGGCGATCATGGCCGCTTCGCGGTTGCCGGCGTTGTCGGTGGCCACGGCGAGGAATTCGTAACGGTGACCGGCGACGCCGGTGAACAAGGCGCGTGTCAGGCCGGGATCGACCTGGCGCTGCCAGATCCTGAAGTCGCCGCCATTGTCGGCAACGTAGACGGTGACGCAGCGAATGCCGCTGGCATCATCCTGGGCGGACCAGGTCACGTCGAAGACGGGCGCACCTTGGGCGTCGTTGCCCAGGGACTTAGCCGTCACGGTGGTCTGCGGCGCCTGGGCGTCGAGCGTGCACACGACTTCGCCGCTATCGACCGGCGGCGCGTCGTCGAGGAAGATGCGCGCCGAGCTGACCAGGGTGGCGTTGGTCTGGGCGTTATCCGCCACCATGACCGTGTAGGCGACGTAGCCCTGCTTCAGCTTGGCGTCGGCGCTGCCGTCGCTGGCCGGGGCCAGCAGACCGCGCAAGGCGTCGTGCAGGACTTCGCCGCTGTCGGGATCGATGGCTTGCAGCAGCCAGGTCGCCGTCCGCGTTTCGGCGTCGATACCAGCCGAGACGCGCAGGATGAATCCCTTGCTGGCCGTGAAGTCGAAATCGCCCTGGAATACCGAACGCTCGGACGGAATATGGACGTTGATGTCGCCCAGCTTGAGGTCGGACAGGCGCAAGGAACGCGGATTGATGTCGGCATCGAGCTGCGTCACGATGCGCACTTCGCCTACCGCGGCATCGCTCGGATTGGTAAACGACACGGTATACGGCAGCGGCGTATCGGCCGGCACATAGGGCGTGCCGTCGGCCGCCACGGTCGAACCCTGCGGCCCACGTACACTGATCAGGCTGTCGCCTTGCGCCTGCTGCGCCTTCACTTGCAGGTAGTTCAACAGATTGAGCGACTGCGCCGCCACCGGACGGAACTTCTGATCGAGCACGCCGATATGGCGCAGGTACTCGAGTTCGGTCAGGCCGCCGGCATAGATGTTGAAGTTGAGATACTGGGTGTCCCGGCTCACGTTCATGTCGAACGTGGTCGGATCGGCCATGTTGGGCACGGGAATCTCGACCGATCCCCCTTCGCTGGTGCTACGAATCTCTATGTACTCGATCGAGTCCTTTGCGGCATTGGCATCGCCGGCAAATTTGGCCGTATCGCCGTACCACTGCTGCACCTTGCTGAAGAAGCCGAGGATATCGGCCTGGGTGCGATAGCTGTCGCCGCCCTTGGCCAGCAGAATGCCCGAGGCCAGCGTGGCGTTGAGGCTCAGTACCAGCGCACTGTCGCGGATCGGCGGCGCTTCGTCGGCCGGGCGCAGCAGACCGGCGGTCTCCAGCGCCCCCAGCCAGCCCGCGATCCACTGCTGCTCGTCGGCCGCCAGTACCGCCAACGCCGTCGGCGCCGTGGTATCGGCCAGAATGGCCGCGCGCAGTTTCCTGGCATGGGCCGTCTGATCGGCGATGAACTCGTCGCGCGTCAAAGCCGTGGCGGCCGCGACGACATTGAAGCGGAAGGGCAAAGCCAGGATTTCTTCATCGGTCAGGTGACCATCTTCCATGCTGGCGAAGAACTTCTTCGTCAGCCCCTGGGAGATCTTGTTGAGATCCTGCGGGCCGTTGTCCAGCAGGCCTTGCGCCTTCCAGTCAGGATGCAGCGCGTACATCTTGTCGCGGAAACCGGGGAAGTCGTAGGCCAGCCATTCGGCCAGGCCCGGCCAGGTCTGGACGTTGAAGGTCATGCCGACGAAGCCCTGGTTGGCCACATCGAAGGCATAGCCCGGCACCAGATCGTAACCGCTGGTGTTCTGCACGCCATCGAGCTTGGCCCAGGGAATGTCGCTGCGCGTAGTGCCGGTGGTCGGCGTTGCGCCGTAAGTCAGCGTGTTGCCGGCGGTGTCGGTGGTCTGGCCCGTCGGCGTGCCTGAGACATTGGTGCCGAAGATCAGATAAGGCAGGTTCAGGCCTTGGATCACATATTCGCTGTTGCCCATCTCGGACACACCGAAATCGAAGCGCACGTAGGGCGTATCGACATTGGTCAGGCTTTGCAGCGACACCGTATAGCTGCCGTTCTCGCCCGGCATCAGCGTGCGCTCGCCGCCAACACCGATGGTCACGTCGATCTCGACGCCCTGCTCCACCAGGTAGCGCGCCGCTTCGGTCACCGTCGCGCCGTCGGGATTGGTCACCGTGACGTCGTACAGGCCGCGCGGTACCTTGCGCAGGTCGAAGACGGCGCGGATGTGGGTGGCGTCCAGCACTTGCCAGCGATCCGGCTCGACTTCATAGATGCCTGGCCGCGACAGCTTGACCAGCGCATTGGCCTTGAAATGCGTGCCGTAGATATCGACAGTCACCCAGCGATGTTCGTCGTCGCCGGTGCCTCCCTGGTCGGGCGTCACTTCGGTGATCGACAGCGGCATCAGGTCGGCACGTACCGTCACCGGCGTCTCGAAGCCCTTCCTGGCCTTCACCAGGATGTAGTAATCCCCGGCCTGGGTGCTGGGAATCAGCACCTCCTGATCCGGCGCCAGCTGGTTGCTGTACATGGCGTCGAAGGCATAGGTCGTCGGGATGTCGCCATAGCGGATGTAAAGCTCGTTGTTTCCGGTGGCGGCGGACGAATCGAGGATGACCCGCAGCGTTTCGCCATTGGCGACACTGAGCTTGTAGAGCCGCTGCTGGTCGGCGGAAAGCGTCGTCGCCAAGGGGCTGCCTACGGTCAGCGTCGGCACCGTCACGTCGAGCGTCGCCGCCGAGGCGATACGGTTGTTGGCTTCGCCGGGCGGCAGGTTGAGGCCGGTGTCGGTATAGCTGATCTGGCCTTCGAACACCTCGTTGTAGATGTCCGGCCGCACGATGACATGCCAGTGGCCGTCCTTCAGCGGCGGCAGCTTGGCGGTCAGCGTGCCGTTGTAGCTGGCGCCGCCGAGCAGGTCGCCGACATACTCGACCTTGCCCAGCAGCACGTCGCCCAGGTCCCAGCCGGTGTCGCTGGACAGGTAGAGGGCATCGGTCCACCGACCGTAGGCGGTATTGATGGAGTCGTTCTTGATGGTGTACTCGATGCCGATCGGATCACCGATCTCGGCCGAGGCGGGCAACGAGACGCTCGTGGTCTGCAAGTCGGCCGGCGGCGGCGTTTCGACGATGATGGGCTGCGCCGAGGTGGTGGCATTGTTCTGCTCGTTGCCGAATTCGCGCACGTCGCCGAACTCGCCCTTGCCCCAGACGCGCGCAGGGTCGGTAACGACGAAGACGTAGTAGGTACCGTCCATGTCGCGCGGCACGTCGACGGTCAGGTGGCCATCGTAGCTGGCCCCTGCCGCCAGTCCGCTGCCGTGAATGGCGTAGCCAAGGTAGCGGTCCTTGCTGACATCGAGGAAGCGATCCTTGGACAGATAGATCAGGTCGCTCCAGTTGCCCTGAGCAAGCGGCGTGTCGCCGCCCTGATTGACCACCGTGTAATCCACCGTCAGCGCCTGCCCGGCATAGATGCGCTCTGGCGCGGTGACGACGCTGACTTGTAGATCGGGCGGTTGCCTCAGGGCAACGGGCAGAACGATGGAGGCAATGTTGTTGCCTTCGTCCTTGAATTCCTTGACCGAGTCCTGGATGAAACCGTCGCTGACCGTATCCAGGCCGTCGCGTATGGTGCTCGGCTCGGTGTGATAGAAATCGTAGGTCGTGGCGGTATCGGTCTTGACGAACAGATGGAAATTGCCGCTGATCGATTCGGGCAGGCGGAAAGTCGCCGACGAGGTGTAGGACTCGCCTGGATCGAGGTATTTGGGCTGATCGTTCTCATACAGCGTTACCGGGGACACACGTAAGAGCGTGCCGATGGGCCAGGGCCGATCGACCAGGGGATAGTCGCTACCATCCAGCGACTCGTCACGCGACAGATATACTCCGTCGCACCAGCTGTTGGTCCTTACCGCCCGCGTTCCCAGGTTGGTCGCCGTCCAGGAGACCGTGATGGTATCGCCCGAGTAGGGATTGGGGTCCGACACTTTGATCTCGGTGACTTGAAGATCCGGCTCGCGATAGGTGATGTTGAGCTGCCCCTGGCCGACGTTGTTGTCGTTGCGCAGCCCTTCGTAGGCGCTGATCCCGTAGTAGTTCTTGCGATCCTCCAGCGACCAGATTGCTTCGCCATTGGTCATTTCATCGTTGGCGTGGGGCTGCGGATAAAGGCTCTCCGACAAGTCCTTCCAGGCATGGGCCGAATCGGTCAGTACATAGATGTAATACAGCCCGTCCGTCCCCGGCGGCAGCTTGAGCTTGGCCGAGGTGGTATAGCTGGCGCCCGCGGCCAGGCCGCCGACATTGGAGTGCACGATGTCGCCCAACTTGGTCACGCGATGGGGGATGAAAGTGGGATCGGTGCTGATATACACCGTATCCAGCCAGGCGCCGGTGCCGGACCAAAGCGCCTCGCCCTGATTCTTCACCGTCCAGGTGATGGTCGTTTCCTCGCCGGAATAGTTCTGCGCTTCGGTCTCGATGGACGTGACCACCAGATCGGCCGGATGCGCCTTGACGTTCGAGTCCGCCGCGCCGGTGTTATTGGTTTCGCTGACCTCGGCAATATCGCTTTCACTGGTCGAACGATAATAGATCGCCGCCTTGGCGTCGGCCTTGACCACGAGGTAGCGTCCCTTGACTGCCGGATCGAGCGCCAGGGTCTGGCTCACCGTGTAGCTCTCACCGTTGTTCAGGCTGCGCTCCTGACTGTAGCTGCCCAAGGTCCAGATACTCGTGGCCTTGTCCAGATCCGGGTCGTCGGCAACATAGACGACATCCAACCACTTGCCGGTGAACTTGTCGCCGATGTTCTTTACCGTGTAAGTGAAGCTGTAGTTGCCGGCGGCATCGGCTTCCAGCGGCGCCGTGACCTGGCTGACCACCAGGTCGGGCGGCGTGATGCCCAGCACGGCGATCGCCCGTGCCTTGTAGTTGTTGTTGTCGATCTGGGTGGCATCGTCGGGGTTGATGTTCGAGGCCAGCGTATCTTCGAGGATGGCGTCGTAGGTGTCGCTCCAAACCGTCAGGTAGTAGTTGCCCGAGTAGATGTCATCGGGAATCCCGACCTGCACGCTGCCCAGATAGTCTTCGCCGACGGCCAGATTACCGGTGTGTGTGAACGAGCCGAGCAGGATGTCGCCCTTGTTGGCGCCAGGACGACGCGCATCGCGGGCCAGCCAGACGGTGTCGGTCCAACTGTTGATGGTGGTCGAAATGCCGCGTGTGGTGTCGCTGCCGAGATTGGATACCTTGTAGTCCACTTGGACCGTAGCACCATGCACGGCCTGATCCGGCGCCACGATATTGCTGGTGACCAGATCGGCAAACGGCACCGGATCGACGTAGAACTGGATGGCCTTGACGTTGTTGGCTTCGTTCGGATATTCGTCGACCTGATAGTTGCCGTCGGCGACGATGATCAGATAGGCATTGCCCCGGTAGGTGATGGGGATGTCGATCATGCCCGAGTCGATCGAATAGCTCTCGGTCGGTGCCAGGGCCGAGCCGTTGGCGAACTGGCCGACCAGTCGATCGTCGGCGCTCAGTTCGGCATCCAGCGACAGGAAGACCTTGTCGGTCCAGTGACCACTCGCCGCCACCGGCCCCATGTTGGCCACCGTGTAGTGGATGCCGACACGGGTGCCGGCCGTGACATGATCGGGAATGCTGGCGTCGCTGCCGACGCGCAGATCGGGACGGTCGTTGAGCGAGACGTCGGTCGTGCTGTCCGACAGCTTCTCGTTGTTGGTGCGGGCGTCGCCGTACTCATAGACCTGGTCGCCTGCGGTGCCAAGATTGGCATTGGTGACCACCTTGATGCGGTAAAGGCCTTGAATCTTGTTCGGCAACCTCAGCTGTTCGGTGCGCGTGTAGCTGTTGCCGGAGCCCAAGCCACGGTCGTAACTGAAACTGCCGAGATTGACGGCGTTGCCCGTGCCACTGGCCGGTATCAGCCAGACGGTATCGACCCAGACGCCCGTCGCGGCCACGACACCCTGGTTGCTCACCGTCCAGGCAATGTCGACCAGCGCCCCCTCTTGGGCCGTGGTCGGCAGCGTGATGCTCTCGACGCGCAGGTCCGGCGAGTCGGACAAGCTGACCGGCACGGCCAGCGTCCGACCGGTGTTGTTGCCGGTGTAGACAAATTCGTAGGGACCGCCTTGATCGGCAGTCTCGACGTTGATGTAATAGTCGCCCTGTATGCCATCCGGCAGGGTGACCGTCAAACTGCGGTCGTACTGATCCCCCTTCGCCAGATGACCGATGTGGGTGAATTGGCCCAGTTCCTTGACCACATCGGAACCATCGGCCTTGCTGCTCAGCCAGACACGGTCGGTCCACTCCGTCACGCTGGTAATGCCGATGCCATTATTGGCGACGGTCCAGTTCACCGTCAGCGACTTGCCGCTGGCGGCGGCCCCCTGGGTAGTCACCGACTGGACTTGCAGGTCGGCATAAGGAATCGGCATCACATCGACATCGTGAGCGATGCGGCCGACGTTGTTGGCCTCCGAGCCGGCCTCGAACACCTGCGCCTTGACATCGGTCACGACGAACAGCTTGTAGCGGCCCGAAGTCGCTGGCGGCAAGAGGATCTGCTCGCTGCGCGTGTAGGAGCCGTCCTTGGCCAGAGCACCAACGTGGGCGTATTCGCCGACCACCTTGTCGTCGTTGTTGCCATAGATGTCATCGGTGGACAGCACGACACGGTCGACCCAACTGTCGGTCTGCCCTGCCCCAGTGCCCTGATTCTTCACCGTCCAGTCGACAGTGATGGTCGCCGGATCGTGGATGACCTGATCGGTGGCCGAATTGACCGTCACCGCCAGATCGGCATAAGCCGCCAGATCGACGGTCATAGTTCTCGCCGACTGGTTGTCGGTCCGGTCGTGATCGGCCAGCACGCTGCTGGCGTCGGCGACGACGACGATTTCGTACTCGCCCGAGTAGTCGAGCGGAATGTCGATATCGAGCTCGCCACCATAGCTGGCGCCGGCCGCCAGCGGCCCGGCATGGGCGAATTCGCCGACCTGCCGGGTCACGCCGCTCTTGACGATGAAGACGCGGTCCAGCCAGTTGCCGGCCGCTTCGCCGCCCTGGTTGGTGATGGTCCAGGTGACATGCGCGCTGCTACCAGAAACCAGCGTTGCCGGCCCACTGATGGCGGTGACGGCGAGATCCACCTTCGCCACGCGCACGCTGGCGGCTGACGTGGCCTGGTTGTTGGTTTCTTGGTCACGCTCGTACACGACATTGTCGGTATCGGTCTTGACCAGCCAGTGGTAGTCGCCCTCCGGCATCGAGCCGGAGAGCGTGAAGCTGACACTACGGGTCAGGCTCGCACCTACCGCCAGGTTGTCGGTGTTGAAGACTTCGCCGACCTGGCGAAGGTCGCCATTGCCATCCTGCACATAGATCCGATCGCGCCAGGGCCCAGTCGCGGCGGCGGTACCGCCATTGCTTTGCGTGTACGTGAGCGCGACGCTTTGTCCGGGACGCACGACCGCCGGCCCCTGCACATCGCTCACCGTCAGGTCCGCAGTCAGCATCGAGTCGACGTGTAGCGCCGCCGACATCAGGTTGTTGGCGGTGTGGCCGTCCTCGCCGACGCTGCGATTGAGATTGGCGTCGACCAGAACGTAGTAGTCGCCGGACAAGTCGCGCGGCAAGGTCACGGTGGCGCGGCCGGTATAGCTTTGCCCCGGCGCCAGCAAGCCGGCGTGAGTCACCGAACCCGAAAGCACGATATCGTCGGTGCTCGGCGTGGCGTCTTTCGACAAGGTGACGCGATCATTCCAGAACGACAAGTCGGTGATCGCAGTACCGTCGTTGCGCACTTCCCAGGTGACCAGAACACTTTCGCCACCCTGGGCATTGGCCGGCACGCTGACCGAGAGCACATTGAGGTCGGCGTAGGCCTTGGTCAGATCAAGGGTCCGGGCAGCGCTGAGGTTATCGGCGCGGGTATCCGGTTCAAGCACCTCGGCGCCTGCATCGGTCTTGATCGCCAGGTAATAGCGACCGCTCGGCCGCGCCGGAATCTGCACCGTGGCTGTCTGCGTGTAGAAGCCATTGACGGCCAGCGCACCGCTATGACGCACGGTGCCAATCACCACATCGTCGGCATTGCCGATGATGGCGTCGGTGCTGAGGATGACCTGATCGTCCCAGGCCGCGCCGGTGGCCACCTTGCCGCTGTTGCTGACCTTCCAGCTGACCTCGACCGAACCGCCGCTGGCGCCGGTCGACGGCATCGAGACGTCGCTGAGCGCCAGATCGGCATAGTCCTTGGCCGCGGAACTGGCGTTGGCCGACGCCGTATTGTTGGCTTCGGCATCGTTGCTCAGATTGGCTTCGTAGTAGGTGCCGATGCCCGCCGCGTTCTGGTCGGCGGTGACGCTGATGGCGATGTTGCCGCTGCCCTTCAAGCCTTCGGGCAGACGGAAAGTGAAGCTGCGCGCAACATGGCCGTTGGCCGCAATGTCCGAGGCGGCGCAGGCCAGATCGGTGTCGAGCAGCACCAGGTTGCCCGCCGTATTCCTGACCACGATGCGATCGTAGTAGGCGCTGGTCGCGCTGCTGCTGCCCAGGTTCCAGTCCTCCCAGCTCAGTGTCACCAGACCGCCGGCCTGGATGTCGGTCGTTTCCACCTTGAGATTGCGGATCTGGAAGTCCGGCCCGACGGACTGGCGCTTCTCTTCCGCATTGTTGGTTTCGCCGCTGCCGGCCGCATTGGCTTCCACCACTTCGTCGGCGACGTCAACTACGACGCGGATCGAGAAGCGCCCGGAAGCCGAGGCGTCGCTCGGCCAGACGATGCTCGTGGCGCGGCTGCGCGTGCCGTCGATGGCCAGCGCAACGGTGTCGCTCAGGTCATAGCTCGCGACCAGGGTACCGGTGGACAGATTGCGCACTTCGAGACGTTCGCTCCAGCCCTGCGCCGTGGCCGCATTGCCCCGGTTGGCCACGGTCCACGCCACGTCCACGGTCTGCCCCGGCTGGTAGTTGCCGGCGGGCGTCAGGGTCAGGTTCTCCACCGTCAGGTCGGCATAGGGCGTCAAGGTAACGGTGAGGTCGGCCGAGCCCGCGTTGTTGCCTTCGCCGGTGCCGCTGGCATTGCTTTCGCGCAGCACGTTGTCGGCATCGGTCATGACGATGAATGACAAGCGCCCCGCCGCCGCCTCGCCCGGCGGCAACTGGATCTGGGCGCTCAAGCTGCGCGACTCGTTGCTGCCGAGCGCGCCTTGGCTGGCAGCATCGTAGGGAACGGTGACCGTGGTCACGACCTTGCCGGTATCCAGATTGCGCACCACGATGCGGTCGTTCCAGGACCCCGAAGCGGGTATCACGCCGCGGTTCTCCACCACCCAGTTCACCTGCACCGAATCGCCGGTCTTGACGTTGCTGGCCGGGTTCAGCACCACGCTGTTGAGCGACAAGTCAGGCGCGGGCACCACCAGCAGCGAATCGAGCACGACCACGGGACTGTCCGGCACCTTGACGACGTTGAAGCTGAGCGGCGGTATCGCGGCAGTCCGCGTGTTGTCGCCTTCAATGACCAGGGTATAGGTACCGCTAACGGTAAATGCTACCGGTTCCTGGTCGTAGCCGTTGAGCTTGTAGCGGGTCTTGTAGGTGCCAGTGGCAGGATCCAGCGCCGTACCGTCACTCGAATACGAACCCATGCCGTAGTGATCGAACACCTTGTTGCCCTGCGGATCGAGCAGCGTCCACATGGGGGGATCGAGGCGATCAAACGAGGTTGCCGCCAACACATCCAGGTAATAGCGCTCGCCGGCCTGGGCATCGAAGCTGTAGAGCGCCACGCCGTTGACCGGCGCGACAGCCGCGGTGACCGGCGTACCCACCGCCACCGGTGTCGCAGTGGTGGCATCCAGCACACGGAAGGCGTAGTCGGCGGCCGTGGCATTCGAGGTGGAGAGCGTCAGCACATAGTCGCCGGCCGCTAAGCGGCCGGAGAAGTCGGAACTGGTGGTATTCCTCTCGTAGACCACCCCAGTCGAACTGCTCAGACGCCACTTGAGATTGCCGGCGGTCGAGAGGTTGTCGAAAGCCAGAATCGCCGCCTGGTCGAGATGCATCGAATACGAGAGCGCCGAATTTCCCGCCAAGTTCGCCGCCTGGGTGGTGTTGAGCGTCAAGGCGCCCATGTCCGTCGCGCGATAGACGATGAACGAGGCGGTAGTGGGCGACTGAAGGCGGTTGTCGCCTCCGACCACGAGCATGTAGGCTCCAGTCTCGGTCAACAGCAGCGCGTCCCTGTTGCTTAAATAGGTGTCGAATACCAGGCTCCCATCGGGCCCGAACAAGCGCCACGAACCTGACATCGAACTCAGGTTACGGAAGAACACTTGATCGCCAGCCGAGCCATCAAACTGATACACCTTGCTCGACGACCCCGGTGTCAGGGTATCGGATACCGCCATCCCCAAGCTCAGCGGGCTTCCGGCATCGAGCCGGGAAACCTGAAACTGATAGGTCAGCGTCCCGTACTGATAGGTTCCATAAAGCTGTAGCGTGTAGTTCCCCGCCGGCAAGACAGTCACCGGATCGCGGCCGTCCATGGAACTGGAGAAATACTGATGTCCCGCCTCGTCGGTCAACACCCAGCTGACGTAGCTGTAATTCCAATCGCCTGACGTCTGGGTGGTATCGAACAGCAGCGTTCCCGGCTGATCGAGATGCAAGGAGTAGTAGGTGGATTGGTAGTAGCCGGCCTTGCCGCTGTAGGCCGTATCGAAAGCGATGCTGTTGGCGCTGGCGGCAAAACGGTAATTCACCGTGGCCGCATTGGCGGCGCTACCGTCGATGACCAGATAGCAGTTGCGCCCGACACTGGCATCGAGGTTGATGCTGGCGCTGTCGGCGGCGGCATCGCCCGAGGCGATCAGGCTGCCGTTGCTCGAATACAAGCGCCAGCGCAGCTCGGCAGCGTCGGTGCCATAAGACAGGAAGCGGAACACGCGCCCGCTGTCGGCGTCGAACCGATAGGTGCGCGAAGCGCTGCCGGGCGTCAGGGTGTCGGCAATCTGGCTTCCGCGATCAACGGCGGTGCCGACCAGATTCAGATCTTCTAGCCGTATCGTCGGGTTGCCCCCCAACGGCAAAGTATCGCCCGAATTCAGCGTCAGCACATACCGGCCGGCCCTGGCCACCGGAATGGCACTGCCCAGACCATTCTGGATGTCGCCCGTGAGCAGGGTTTGCCCCTGCTCGTTCCGCAAGGACCAATGTCCCGCGAAGTTGTCGAGACAATCGAGCCACAACAAGGTGGCGCGATCAAGTTCAAAACTGAAGCGCTGGCTGCCGGCCGCATCGAGGGTGGTCGGGGTGTCGGCACCCAGGGTCAGGCTTTCGGCCGGGGCGGCGGTCACGGCCCGGAAGGTCAGACTTGCGGCAACCGCGCTCCCTTGGGCATCGACAGCCAGCAGCGCGTAATAGGTGCCAGCAGGCAGATTGCGCAGCACCCGCGATTGATTGAAGTCGTCGGCACGGGCGACCTCATTGCCGTTGGCATCGACGATGCGAAGTTGTCCGCTCGCACCGCCAAGATCCTCTGGACGGAAGACGAGACTCTGGCCCCCATTCACTTCGCATTTGACGATGGCGACGCTGGCGGGCGTCAAGGTTGTCGTCACCAAGCCGTCGGCACCGCCAGACAAGCCATTGGCGGCCAGATCGGCGATGCGGCTGTCGATCTGCGCGCCGGCATTGTTGTTACCGATCAGTACCAGCGTGTAGTCGCCGGCTGCTGCGATCGGAATTTGCCCACCGAAGCGGCTGTCGAAAGCGCCCATCCCCACTTGTTGTCCGGCGGCATCCAGAAGCATCCAGGAGCCGACCTCGGCCGAGGCCATGACATCGACCAGCAGCTGTGTCGCGCCATCGACATGGAAGCGATAACGCAAGGTGTCATCGGCGCCCAGCACGCCGCTTTGCGTCGTTCCCAGCGCGGCCAGCGCGATAGCCGGGACCGGCGTGCGCACGTCGACGCTGAAACGGCCGGTCGCCTCGTCGGCATCGGGAACGGTATCCCAAAGCAAATAGCAGGGGCCGGGCAGATTCAGGAAGCGCCGCTCCTCGCTCAGATCGGCCTGAGCCAAGACATGCAACGAGGCATCGACCAAACGCCAGCTACCGCTTACGTTCGCAGTGTCCGGATGGAAAACAAAGCTGTCGCCGGCTGCGGCCGCCACCCGAAAAACCGCCGTCTGACCGGCCGGGAATACGACATCGATGGCCGAACCACTGGCGAAGGTCGTCGCCGCGGCCAAATCCCTCAGCGCGAAGGCATACTCATACTCGTCGGTATGGCTGGCCACCCCCTCGCTGTTGTTTCTGAAGCGGATCGAGAAACTCAGTGTGTAATGCCCGGCAGCGAGACCTAAGAGCGGATTTTCGCTGTCATAGGTATTGAACTCGCCGCTGGCAACCCTCTCCCCGTCGCGCTGCAAGGACCAGTCGATATTTTCGTACCCGCTCTCCGAACCCAACAGCCGCGTCATCCTCGACAAGTCGAGCAGGAACTGCCCCGCCTGAGTCAGCGTGAACTCGTAGCGGTCGCGATGACTGACATCGAGGTGTTCGACGACATCACTGCCGATGGTGTACGCCAACGTCTGATCGGCTACGGCTCGCAGATGGAGTTTGGACGTTGTGCCGCCCCCACGACCGGCATCGGCGAGGCACAACAGATAATAGCTGCCCGCAACCCTGGACACGAATGTCCGGAAATCTTCTTGAGCACTTCTGATGGTGGTCTCACTGCCATCCGGCGCCACGACCAGCCATTCGCTATCGCCTTCGAGGCCGCAAGTAACCGTATCGCCAGCCGCCAGATCGAATTTGAACCAGCCGGCATCGCCACCGTCAGCAGTTTCGCCAACGGTCAGAACGCGGGCGTCGGTGTCGGTATCGATGCGAAAATCGATCTGGTCGCTATCGGTGCCGGTGCTGTTGTCCAACGTCAGGGCATAAGCGCCCGCGGGCAACTGGTAATAGCGGGTTTCGGTACCATCACCAAAATAGCCTCCACCGACGCCCGATTCGGCACCGGACAACTGCCAAGCCAACCCGCCATTTGCCGACACGCCGGAAATGGCCACTCGGGTCGCACGGTCGAGTTCAAACCGGAAGGTGGTCGTCACCCCAGCATCGACTTCAACCTGGACCGACTGCGCCAGGGTCAGCGTTTCGCCTTCTGGACGGGTGTCATTGCGGTCAACCAGACTGACTTCGAGGTCAAAGCCGACCGTGGCCGGATTGCCGATATCGCCATCGATCAACAGCGTATAGCGTCCGCCCTCGGTGACATGGTGACTGGCAAAGACAATTTGCTCGCCCGCGGAGCCGGTACCGTAAGCCACCTCATTTCCGTTGCCATCGAACAAGCGTGCCCGGATGAGGCCGGCGCTGATCTGGGTCAAGGCCACCGAAAGGTAATCGCCCTGACGAGCGTCGATATGGTGGATCGTGGTCCCCGTACCCGCCGTCAACGATTCGGTGCGCGCTTGATCGTAAGTCAGTGTGCCGTCGCCCTCTTGATCCACCGCCAGCAGGCGGAAGCTGAACGCGGCATTGTCCGGCGCGGCGTCCGGTCGCGAGACACGCACGCGATACTCTCCGGCAAACAGACGCCTGCCCGATACAAAATTATCGACGTCCCACGCGTGGTTATTGAAACCGGGGCCGGAGTCATCGCTGACCCCGCCCTCGAACATGGCCCCGCCTTGGTCGTTCAGAATTTCATAGCGAAGCCCCGTGTCGGCGGCGAGCGCGTCGAAACACAGCGTTGTCTCCTGGGAGAGCGAGAAACGATACTCGGCCGTCGAACCGACCAGATTGCCGCTCACGATCTGGGCAAGCGCCACGGCCGGCGGCGTGTAGGACTCGACCGCCAAGTGGTAATCGAGCGGCTGGCCGCTGCCCAGGCCAAAGAGCATGAGCAGATAGCTGCCTTCGCTCAATTCGTCAGTAAGACCCGGATTGCCGAGCGCCGAGGCATGGACGACATTGCCATCCGCATCGTAGAGGGACCAGGCGAGTTTGTCCGCCTCGGCGGTGGTGAGGTTCACCGCCAGACGGCCCGGCTGGCTGACGCTGAGGGCATAGCCGATGCAGTCGCGATCGTCGGCCAGTTGGGCGGCTAGCGGCGCTGCATTGACAACCGCCACCGCGTCGGCATCGAACAGCTGAACGCGGAACGCGCCACCACTTGGGGACGTGCTGGCCAAGGTCAGCCAATAGTCGCCGGTATCGATCAAATCGATGGCGCTATCCTGGCGCTGACCGGGGAAAGCCTGCCAACCGCCGGTCGCCACTTCGCCCACCGGGGTCAGGCGCCACCGCAGGCTGGCGTCCGAGCCGGCGTTCAGGACCATCAGGCGAGTCGCGTCGGTGAGGCTGAGACGATAGCTCAGATACTCCCCGGCAGCGAGCGTCCCGGCGAGGATGGCGCCGACTTGGACATTGCCCCCCTGGCGTTCGCTGACCGGGACGACTTTCAGGTGGTAATCCAGCGTCGTGACGGCAGCGCTATCGACGACAACAAAGTAATGTCCGGCCGTCAACTCCATGGCGCCATTGGGATCGGAGGAGACCGACACCGGATTGCCCCAAGTATCGTAGATCGACACCTGCCCTGCGGCAACCGTCAGTTCGGTCTGCACCGACCACAGCCCGGCACCGGTCAGCGCCAAGGGGAAAGCCACCGCGCGATGGGCTGCCAGCGTGCCGCCGAGCAGCGTATCGACAGCAAGTGGTTCGGCGCCAACAAGACTGAGCAAACGGAACCCATAGTCGCCGGGTATGAAGCTCGAGGTCGGACTGGCAGCCACGATGACGCGATAGTCGCCAGCCTTCAGTTGGAAGACGCTGGAGTTGGCCAGATTGCCTGAGACCACCGTCGCACCGTAACTATCGACCAGTGTCCAACTGAGATCAGCCCCTGCCAGCCCATCGAGCATGAAATTGGCATTGGCAGCGACGGAGAAATTCCAGCCATCCTTGAAGTCCTTGACCGGCAGGCGACCAAGGCTGTCCTGCCCCATAGTCAGCGCCTGCTCGCGCCCCTGGGCGGCACAGGCGGTGACAAAGTTGAGGGTGACTGGCTCCGGATCCAGGGCATTGACGACCAGATAGTAGGTACCGGCGCTGGCGAGTTGCCGGGTGTCGTTGCCGTTAGTGTAGTACGGTCCCCAAAGGCAATTGCCTAGCGCGTCGTATAGCGCATACTGGGTGCGCGACGAACTCGTCTGATGCTGGAACTGATAACTGAAATAGTCGCCGCCGTTGGCGTCGAAGGCGATAACACCGACGCGCGTGTCACCACCGAAAGTCAGTGTCTGTTCGCCGCCCTGGGAACGAACCGCCAGCGTGTCCATGGTGCGCAAGCGGAATGCGCCACTACCCGTCTGATAGGTCGGCGAATAGACATGCAGCGTGTAGCTGCCAGCCGCGGCGAAACGAAGCGTCTGATACGTTGTCTGTAGGGTATCGCCGCTGCTGACGCTGCCGTTGGGACCGGTAAGCGTCCAACTGACAACATCGCCGTTGCCGAATATCTCGAACAGGGCGGTCGTGGGGGCGGTGACATCGAACTGGTAATCGATGGTTTGCCCCGGCACGCCCAGCGTTGCCACCACCTTGCTGTCGAAGGGCAGCGCCATCGTCTGACTGGTTTCCGTGCGCAAGGCCACATCAAAGGACTGGTTCAGGGTCAACGCGCCATTCACGCGCAACAGATAGTCGCCTGCTGCCAAGGTGGACATACTGGAATCGTTACCGATCCAGCCATATTTCACTTGCTGCCCAGCGATCGTGTAGAGGCTCCAATTGCCGCCCGGATTCTGCCCGATATCGTCGAAGCCCATGCGGGTCGCCTGGCTCAGATGGAACTGCCGATACTCGGGGGAGGTGTCGGTGGTGATCGTCACCGGCGTGTCGAGCGTCATGGTCGACACCGTGGCCACCAGCCCGATGCGGAAGTCATAAGCGCCGTAGTTAAGACCGTTGCCGGCGACGACGAAACGATATTCGCCCGCGGGTAGATCGAAGAAACGCGGCGTACCGTTGAAGGTGTTGCTGCTGGCTTCACTGCCGCGTGGCCCGCTCAGACTCCACGAGACACCACTGTTACCCCAAGCATCCACTACGATGCGCTGGGGCGCAGTCAGGGTAAAACTGTAGGCGACCGTCGCGGCCGGCTGGGCAATGGCACCGTGGACATCCTGATCGAGCACCATTGCCCCGTTGGTGGTCTGGTATTGCCACAGGGTGAATTTAGCCGTGCGCGGGGTATTGACCGGCGAGTAGTTGCCATTGACGGTCGGTGCTATCAGGAGCAGATATTCGCCGCTGCGGGCCAGGGTAAGGTCCAAGAAATCGTCAGACGTTCTGCCTGAAGCAACGGCCGAACCCCGGGGATCGAACAAGGTCCAGGTACAGGCTTCGTTGCTGCCCGAATAGTTGTTGCGGCCATCGAAATAATAGTGGTCGTTGGCGTTGGCATTTAATCGATACAGGCGCGACTCGCCGGCCGGCAGTTGAGCGTCAATCGCCACGCCCGGAGTCAGTACACTGGCCGCCTCGCGGTTCAAGAGGCGGAAGCGGTAGTTAGTCGCCGCGTTCTGTGTAGTCCGGACGATCAGGGAGTACTTTCCTGCCGGCAAGGCTCGACCGAAAGTGAGATCGGAATTCAGGCTGGACCAGCTCACCACGTTGCCGTTCGGTCCGCGCAGCAGGAATTGCGCCTTGGCTGCATCGGACGAATTGTCGAGGGCATCGAACGCCAGCACGCTGGCCTCGGCGAGGGTGAAGTCGTACTGGCGCAACTGCGCGCAGTCGTCCACGCTGCCGCTGACCACTTCGTTAAAGACCAGTGCTTGCACATCGCGCTTCTGGCTGCCCAGCGTGAAGCTGACATCAGTACTTCCCGAAGCGTTGTAGCCTCCTTCGTTGATCAGGGTATAGGTGCCGGTGACAGCGATCTGGTAGGTGGTGCCGTAGTGATCGCTGGTACTGCCCGCAACCGGGTTGCCA
Organism: Azonexus sp. MM2026_4; assembly: GCF_055901855.1. NCBI lineage: Bacteria > Pseudomonadati > Pseudomonadota > Betaproteobacteria > Rhodocyclales > Azonexaceae > Azonexus > Azonexus sp. MM2026_4. The sequence continues at coordinate 1,355,887 of NZ_CM148380.1, forward strand.
AAGGGATCGACCAGACGCCAATACGAATAGCCGCCCGTGCTCGTCGAATTCAGGACCAAAGGCACACCCGCGGTAGCCGCCACGCGATAGGCCAGCGTACCGTTGCTCGGATTGCGCGTCACAGTGGTGGCAGTGTCCAGCGTCAGACTGGGCATCGAAGCGGCATCGAGCAGTTGGAAGGCATAGCTGCCGCTTTGTGCGTAGTAGCTACTGCTCGAAGCTCCCTTGATGGTCAGCGCGTAATCGCCGGCCGGCAGGGTCAGCATCGCATTGCGCGAATCGGCGTCGCTGGCGTAAAGCAATTGCTGATTGACTTCGACACCGCGCGGGCCGACCAGGGTCCACACGGCGCTGCTGGCGAGCGGATTTTGGCTGTCGAAGATCAGTTGGCTGTCGTTGGCGAGCGAAAAACGAAAGGTCTTGGTCGCATCCCAACTGGCCAGAGTGCCCGAGGTCAGCGTGGCCAGGCTCAGCGCGTCGCCAATGGGCAGCGCCGGCAATTCTTGATGACTGGCCAGATTGAACTGGATTTCAAAGTCGAGCGGACCGGGATTGCTGACGGCGCCTTCGATCAACAGACGATAGCTGCCGCCCTTGGTCAGGGCGATACCGGTTCGACTAGACGCCAGGTTGTTGCTGCCGGCGACGTCCTGTCCGTACTGATCGATGATGCGCCAATAACCTGTGCCACCGCTGACGCTCGTGGCCTTGAAGTCGAGCACGTCGCCCGGCTGCGCCGTCAGCGCGTAAGCCACGCTGCTGTTGCCCGCCGCCAACGACGCCTTGATGGGCGTATCCGTAGCAACGCTGGTGAGCGGTGCGCCCAGATCGAGCAGATTGAACGCATAGGCGCCGATCGCATCGTTGACGCCCCGCACAGTCAGCCGGTAGCGACCGGCCGGCAATGCCAGCACACTGCCGGCATCGCTCTGAGCAAGCGCGCGCGTCAACACCTCGACACCGCGCGGACCACTGAGCGTCCAGGTGATATCGCTGCGATTGCTCAAGCTGTCGAACAGCAATTGCGTTGCCGTCGCCAGATCGAAGCTGTAGACGATGGATTGGCCCGCCAGACCGATGTTGTCCGAGACCGTTTGTCCAGGGGTCAGGCTGGCCGCAATGTCCGGTACCTTGTTGAGCGAAAAGCTGAAATTTACCGAAGCGGCAGGCGAATTGCTGTCCTCGCCATCGATGACCAGCCAATAGCGACCTGTGGTGGTAACGGAGACGACCTGCGCGTTGCCATTAAAGCTGCCACCGCCGACACGCACGCCACGGCCATCAAGCAGACGCCAGTTGGCGGAACCGCCAACCAGACTCTGGGCGTCGAAGAAGATCTGGTCGCCCTGATCGACGTCAACTTGATAGATCCGCGCCCCGCTGGCCAGATCGAGCGTACCGGTCACGGCCGTATTGCAGATCAATGATTGGGCGTTCGCCGCCGTCAGCAGGCGGAAGGCATGCGTCCCCGTTGACGAGGACGATTTATCCACCGCCAGGGTATAAGTCCCCGCCGCCAGGACAAAGCGTTCGCTGCCATCCAGTTCGTATACGCGCGAACTGGCATCGTGGCGCGCAGCCTCGACGCCCTGGGGACCGGTCAATGACCAATAGTAGTCGGTACTGCCGAGGGTATCGAAAATCAACGGCGTCGTATCCGTCAGGCTGAAGGTGAAATAGGCCGTCTTGCCCGGCTGATCGATCTGCGCCGTGGTCTCCTGTCCCAGCGTCAGCGCCTCATGGCTGTCGTGGATGGGATCGAGCTTGAATTGGAAATCGCAACTGCCGGTATTGCCCGGCGCGCCCTCGACCAGCAACAGATATTCGCCGCTGCGTTGAAGGGCAAAGGTATCGACGTCCGAGCGGATGTCGCCAACATTGCCCTCCTGACGGCCATAAGGATCGATCAGGCGCCATCTGACACTGTTGGTACCCGAGGCACCGGTACTGGTCAGGGCGCCACCGTCGAAATAGAACTTGTCGCCAGCGCTGGCGGTGAATTTATAGACGGCGGTCTCGTTGGCGGTATCGAGCGTACCCTGGGTCAGGGTAACGAGTGTCAACTCGGCAGCGGCGGTTGCGTTGACAAGACGCAACGCATAAGCCCCCAAGCCGTCCTGGTCGGCGTCGACCACCAGGCTATAGGTACCGGCCGCAAGCTCGACGGCGGGTTTGGCGGAGCTGTCGAAATCGGATTGCGCGAAGCTGCTGCGTGCCACCTGACCGGCGGGCCCGCTCAAAGTCCAGTTGATATCGCTGCGGTTGGTCAGGCTGTCGAACACCACCCGGCGCGTTTCTTCCACCGTGAATTCGTAGCGATCTTGCTCGCCCTGGACGGAGATCGCTCCGTTGATCGACAACGCGGCGGGATTGACATCGCCCGAGAGCAGCACGCGCGGCTCAAGTGGCTCGAAACGAATGGACGACTGGTTGGCCGACACCTGAGGCTGATGAGGTATCGCTACCTTCGCCGGCACTTGCCTGACGGAACGAAAGGCGCCTAACAGGGCATGCATCAAGGGGGAAAGAGACAAATTCCGGCCACGATCCGGGCGATCATTTTTTTCAACTGACTTGCGCATGGCACTTCCCTTTGACGATATTGGCCGTCACAGCGGCCCGATAAGCTGGATTACAGAAAAACGTGGCGAACAAGCGCCACGTTTGATTGATGTATCTGTTGTTCCGAAACACATGAAGGCGCTATTTCCGCTGTACTCCAGCAGGAAAATTGGCCTTGCACCGGACGCCGGCAGGAATCTCCAGCTTCGGATTGGGTAATTCGAGGAGCACGACAAAGGTGCCGCTAGCCGCGTCTATCAAGCGATCCACCGATTTGACCTTGGCCGCGTAACGCCCCGTGCCGGGAATCTCCGGCACCACGTTAACCGCCATCCCCGGAGTCAGCTTGCCAAAAGCGTCCTTGGGCAATACGACCTGAACCCGCAAGGGATCAAGCTGGGCAACTTTGACGATGGCCTTTTTGCTTGCCCCCGGCTCGACCACTTCCCCGGGATGGGCCAGCACATCAACCACCACCCCGACAAAAGGGCTGCGTATGGTCCGCAGGTTGAGCAGGCTGCTTTGCTGTTGATGCTCAAGCTTGGCGATCTGACGATTTTCGGCGGCCAGCTTGAGCTCCGCTTCGGCCAGGCGCAACTCGGCTTCGGCGTCATCCTTGTCCTGGACCGCCATCAGCTTCTCGTTGCTCATCGCCTGGCGGCGCGCGAATTTGCGCTTGGCAAACTCAATCTTGCTTTCCGCCATCTGGCTGGGCCCAACTTGCTGGGACTTGAAGCGGGCCAGTTCGCTGGCGGCCTGTTCGGCACGCGATTCAAGTGTCGCCAAAACCTGCCCCTTGCTGACGCGATCCGCCCGCTGAACCATCACCTTATCCAGCAAGCCGGTCACCGGACTGGCCAATTCAACAATCTGGGTGGGTTCGATCAGGCAATCGGCGGCATTCGACGCAGGGATAGAAACCAGGTAAAAGACTGACGTTACAACGCGACAAAGCCTCGCCGCAAGATTCATTGCGTACCCTCGATAATCCAATGGAATATCGACAAGTATCACTCATACGCGCACGTCATTTGTAATTTTTTTTACGCGAAGCAACTCGCCTCTTGATAGTATTCACCCCGTTTGGTGATCGTTGCAATCGCTGACTCCTAAAATCGAGTATAGCGATGCCGCAGCGAATCTCGCGCGGGACACTGCAGCAACAATGCAGCAATAATGCCTTCAGACAGCAAAAAGCCCACTAAACAGCGGGCTAAGTGCTTCAATCTTATGGCTCCCCGACCTGGGCTCGAACCAGGGACCTACGGATTAACAGTCCGGCGCTCTACCGACTGAGCTATCGAGGAAAAGTCCCGCCGTCTGGCGAGAGGCGCGGATTATAACCAGGTTTTCGGAAAAGGCCTAGTGCTCGGCGTCTTCGTCGGTCGATGCGGTTTCCGGCGAAGATTCGGCGGTGAGCGCCGACTTGGCGGCTTTTTCCAGTTCGGCCTGGCGACTGGCGCGCAGGGTCGGGGTTTCCAGGCTGATGCGGCCGAGGGTGCCGGTACGGTAGTCGTTGAGCAGGATGCCGGCGGCCTTTTCGAGATCGAGTTCGCCGCTGCGGCCCTTGATGATGCAGCCGCGTTTCCTGGCGATGCCCTCAAGGACGGCGACCGCGTCCATGCTTTGCAGATCGAAGCCGTAGCGGGCCTGGAGCAGCGCCGGGTAGTGCTCGAGCAGGTAGCCGGCGAGCCAGGTGGCGACTTCGTCGTCGATATAGGCGTTGACGCCGACCGAGTGGCTGGCGGCCATCATCAGGCCGTCGATCGGGTGGTCGATCTTCGGCCACAGCAGGCCCGGCGTATCGTAGATGGTCAGCCGCGAGCTGATGTCGATGCGCTGCTGGCTCTTGGTCACCGCCGGCTGGTCGCCGACGGCGGCGACCTTCTTCTTGACCAGGGCGTTCATCAGCGTCGATTTGCCGACGTTGGGAATGCCCATGATCATCAGGCGCAGCGGCTTGACGGCGTCGCAGCGGTGCGGCGCGAGCTTCTGGGCGAGGCCGGGAATCCGGGCGACGTCGCTGGCCCTCTTGCACGAAATGGCGACCGCCTTGACGCCGGGTTGCGCGTCGAAATAGGCCAGCCAGGCCTTGGTCGCTTCCGGGTCGGCGAGGTCTGCCTTGTTCAGCAGCTTGAGACAGGGGCGCTGCCGGAAGGTGCGCAACTGGTGGATCATCGGGTTGCTGGAGGCTTGCGGCAGGCGGGCGTCGAGTACCTCGACGACGACGTCGGCCATGGCCAGCGTCTCGCCCGCTTTCTTGCGGGCCTGGGTCATGTGACCGGGGAACCATTGGATGGACATGTTTGCTCTCTGTTCTATCTTGACTGTTTTTCAGGCACCGGAGACTTCCCAGCGGCCGCCCTTGTTCGGGCCGATGCGGCGCAAACGTCCTTGCACCTTGAGTTTTTCGATTTGCTTGAGCACGGCCCGCTTGCCGATTCCCAAATGATCCCCCAGTGCCTGGGTCGTCATGGTCGGAGACGCTTTCAGAAGCACCAGAATCCGTTGCCCCGTTTCTGGTGAACTTTCTGGTGAACTTTCTGGTGAACTTTCTACCGAACCATCCTGCAGAAGTTCATCAGACCAGCGCATTTCCAGCACGGTGTATTCCTGCGGATCGAAATGCTCACGCAGTTGCAAACCGTGACCCAGCACCTGCCAGCCGTGAACGATGCGTGACATGCCCGAACCGGCACGCTCGCCCAGGCCGATCATCAGGAACATCTGCTGCAGCGTGCGATTGCGGCAATCGCTGATACCACCCTGCAAGGCCTGGCTGGGCGAAATACGTAAGGCTCCCGGATTGCGGAAGGTAAAACCGGCGGGTTCCTTGACTACCTGAACGGAAACGCGTCCGCTGTAGTCGGCATGCACCAGCGCATTGACCAGCGCCTCTCGCAATGCCTTGTGCGTGGGCGTATCGTCCTGGCGCGTGTCACCCTGCAGCACGAAGGGCACCTTTACCTCAGCGGTCAACTTGATCACCACACGGCGGTAAAAATCGAACAGGTTACCCGACCAACTGCCGTCCGGCACCAGCCGATCCAGCCATTGCACGGTTTCGGCGTAGTCACGCGGGCGTTCCTGGTAATCGACAAAATACAGCGGCATGGCTTCGGCAATTGCCGGCCACTGCCCGAACATCAGCAGCCCGGCTTGAGTCAGCCCGGTTTCTCCGCTGGTACGGTCTTCGCGCCAGCCGCCGAGCCTTTGCAGGAAAGCCTGATCGTCGAGCGCTAGCCAGGGATGATCCGGTTTGTCGGCGCGAAAAATGTTGCGGTAGGCCTTGAGGCTGTCCGCATTCAGATCGCGCAGACCGAAATTTGGCAGGATGCGCGTATCCCGGCTGTCTTCGACCTGCTCGGCCAGCATCCGCTTGATGTCTTCGTCGGCCAGCGCGCGGTCGCCGTCGTTCAGGCGGCGCCAGGTATTGCCGAAAGGATTGGTCGTCAGATGAACCGGCCGCTGCTGCCGGCTCGCCCGTGGCACGCGAATCGCCAGCAGCGTCTTGCCGGCGATCTCTATTTCCTCGACATCGGCGTCAGTCAGCAGGTTGCAGCTAACCTTTTGCCGATTGTTCAGGTTATTGAACAACTCGCGACGCACTTTGGCCGGGCTCTCGATCCCGGCCAGTTCAAATCCTTCCCGCCGCTCCCGGATACCGAGCAGGATGATGCCGCCTTCGGTATTGGCAAAGGCGCTATAGGTCGGCCAGAAATCCTCTGGCAAACGCCCCTTGCCATCGCGCCCGACAGCCAGTTTGCATTCGACAAGGGCCGATTCCCGCAATGAACCCAGTTCATCAGGAAGGCGTTCCAGGATCGTATCCGGATGATCGCGCACGGCCCCGATCTCGTCAGCCGCCGGTGACCGGCGGGAAGAAGGCAATTTCGTCGCCGTCGCGGATGGGGGCGTCGGCCTTGGCCATTTCCTGATTGACGGCGCAGCGCAGGTTCTTGGCGGTGGCCAGTTCTGCCCTGCCTTGCCCGACCAGCCAGTCGCGCAGCTCGCCAACCGTGGCGATGCCGGCCGGCAGCTCGACGGCTTCGCCGGCAGTGCCGAAGGCTTCGCGCAGGCTGGCGAAGTAAAGGATGTTCACGCTCATGCCAGCAACTCCGCAAAAGTGACGAAACGGACGCTGTCGCCCGGTTGAACCGCCTGTCCCGGCGGGTTGAGGACCAGCCCGTCGCTCCAGCACAGCGAAGTGACGACGGCCGAGCCCTGATTCGGGTAAAGCTCGACGCGGCCGGCGGCGTTGATCCGCCCGCGCAGGAATTCGAGGCGGCCATCCGGCCGGCTCCAGGTGTAGTCGGCGGTCAGCGGCAAGGTTTTCGGCAGCACGTCGGCAACGCCTTGCAGGCGCCGGATGAAGGGACGCACCAGCATCGCGCAGGTGACGAAGGCGGCGACCGGGTTGCCCGGCAGGCCGAGGAACCAGGCGCTGCCTCCCTCCGGCTTGCGCACTTCGCCGAAGGCCAGCGGCTTGCCCGGCTTGATCGCGATCTTCCACATGTCGAGCCGGCCTTCGGCTTCGACCGCCGGCTTGACGTGGTCCTCTTCGCCGACCGAAACGCCGCCGCTGGTGACGATCAGGTCGTTGTCGGCGGCGGCGCGGCGCAGCGCGTCGCGGGTGGCGTCGAGGCGATCGGGCACGCTGCCCAGGTCGCGCACTTCGCAGCCCAGCCCTTCGAGCAGGGTGCGCAACAGATAGCGGTTGGAGTTGTAGATGGCGCCGGGCGGCAGCGGCTCGCCCGGCTGCACCAGCTCGTCGCCGGTGAAGAAGATGCCGACGCGGACGCGCCGATACACCGGCAGTTCGGGCAGGCCGGCCGAGGCGGCGAGCGCGATTTCCTGGGCGCGCAGGCGGACGCCGGCGGGCAGGATTTCGCTGCCAGCGGCGATGTCCTCGCCGCGCCGGCGGATGTTCTCGCCGAGGCGCGGCAGGTGCTTGACGGTGACGACGCCGTCGCCGGCGACGCAGCGCTCCTGCATGATCACCGCGTCGGCGCCGGCCGGCACCGGGGCGCCGGTGAAGATGCGGGCGGCGCTGCCGGGCTGCAGTTCGCTGCCGACGCTGCCGGCGGGAATGCGCTGGCTGACCGGCAGCGTGATGCCGGCTTGCGGCAGATCGCCAAGGCGCACGGCGTAGCCGTCCATCGCCGAATTGTCGAGCGGCGGCACGTCGACCGTGGACGTCTGCGCCTGCGCCAGCACGCGGCCGGCGGCGGCAGTCAGCGGCACATGCCGGATTTCCTCGACCGGCCGGGCGGCGGCGAGCAGTTGTTCGAGCGCTTGTTCGTAACTGAGCATGGTCAAACCTTGAGTTGGCAGTGGCGGATGATGAAATCGGCCACTGCGGCAATGTCGTTGAGCGGCAGCACCGGTATCGGCGCGGCGATCGCCTCGTCGCTGGCGACGGCGACGATGTCGTCGCGCTCGGCAAAGAGCGGCGGCTTGCCGTTGGCCGGCCGGTGGACCTCCAGCTTGGGCACCGGTTCCTGCTTGAAGCCCTCGACCAGTACCAGGTCGCACGGCGTCAGCCGGGCGAGCAGCGTAGACAGCGCCGGTTCCGGCTCGTCCCGGCATTCGTGCATCAATGCCCAGCGCGAACCGCTGGCCAGCATGACCTCGGCGGCGCCGGCCGCGCGGTGGCGATACGAATCCTTGCCCGGTTTGTCGATGTCGAAACCGTGGTGCGCGTGCTTGATCACCGAGACCTTGAGGCCACGCGCGATCAGCGCCGGAATCAGCTTTTCCAGCAGCGTCGTCTTGCCGGAACCGGACCAGCCGGCGATGCCAAAAACCTTCACCGCGCCATTTCCTTGTTGTCCTTGTTATTCCAGCCATAGGCGCGCTCGACGCGAGCGACGCGGACCGCGAAAGCTTCGTACCAACCGGCGCGGCCGCCCTGACGCGCCGCCAGGTGGTCAACGTTTTCGCGCCAGGCGGCGATCGCCGCCTCGTCGCTCCAGTAGGAAACCGTGATGCCGAACCCGTCCGCGTCGCGCACGCTCTCGACGCCGAGAAAGCCGGGCTGACGCGCCGCCAGTTCGAGCATGCGGTCGGCCATGGCGGCGTAGCCAGCGTCGCCCCCGGCGCGCCGGGAACTGAAAATCACCGCATGATACGGTGGTTCCGGGGTACAGGCAAAAACCGGGGCGCTCATGCCAACTTCTCCCGGGCCAGGAAATCCGCGCGCGCCAGACGGTAGAGACAGTGCCGCAACAGCGGGTGCCCGGCCGGCAACTGCGGATGATCGAACTCGCCCGCCGGACGCATGCCCAGACGCTGCATCAGCGACTGCGAGCGCCGGTTGCCGAGCGTTGTGAACGCGACGATCTCGGTCAGGCCAAGCCGCTGGAAGCCGAATTCCAGCGCCGCCTGCGCCGCTTCCCGCGCCAGCCCCTGCCCCCAGCACTCGCGGGCCAGGCGCCAGCCGATCTCGACGCAGGGCGAGAACGGCAGTTCCGGCGCCGGCACATGCAGACCGACGAAACCGATGAACGCAGCGGCGGACTTGTCCTCGACCGCCCAGAACCCCCAGCCGCGTTCGTCGATCAGCGCCGCGCAACGCTCCGCCAAGTGCGCGCTCTCCGCTGCCGAGAGCGGCGCCGGAAACCATGCCATGACTGCCGGATCGGCCGACATGGCGGCGAACGGCTGGCGGTCGTCGGCCCGCCACTGGCGCAGGCGCAGGCGAGCGGTTTCGAGGACCACCGGTTCAACCATCGACCGCCGCTGCGGCCGCGAACACCGGCGCGAAGCCGCCGCCCGGGGTGCGGAAGTTGGTCGTCTGCCCCTGGTAGAGGCGAGCCGCGACGCACTGGATATGGCCGTCATAGACGAAGCAGCGGAAATCGGCCTTCATCGTCTGCGGCTGACCGTCGACGATCACCGCGTGTTCCGACGGCGGGGCGATTTCCTGGGCGATGTAATGGCCGGCGAGGATTTCGTCGAAAACGCGCTTGGTCAGCTTGTCGCCGCGATAGGCGGCACGGCTGCCGAAACCGGCCGGCGGCTTGAAGAACCAGCGCTTGCGCCCGGCCCACAGCGCTTCGGCGTCGGCCGGATCGACCGCGATGGTGCGCGGCACGCCGGCCAGCAGGATGCGCTGCGTTTCAGCGTCGACGCCGAGCGCGGCGAGTTTTTCCGGGTCGGACAGGGTCATCAGGTGGCGCTTGTCGGCGTGCGTCGCGTGTGCTGCCGGGTGCGGCGTCAGAACCACGGCGCCGGCCAGGCAGGCGGCACGGATGGCGCGGCAGGACTCGCCTTCGAGGTAGAAATCGGTCAGCCGGTTGTAGATCAGGTCGACCGCTTCGCCGGCCAGCCGGAGTTCGCCGTCGGTGTAAACAAAATCGGCCGGATCGGCGATGACGGCGGCGATGCCGTTCACGGCAAAGAGGTCGCGGCAGAGTTCGAATTCCGGCGCCAGGAACTGCCCGGCCGGCGCCTCGTCGACGATGGCGATGCGGCGCAGCGGCGCGTCGCCGCGGGCCAGCCGCCATTCGCCAAGGAACATGTCGAGGATCGCGGCGAGCAGTGCGGCACCTTCGTCGGCGCGGCCGTGGGCGGCGAGCAGATAGGCGTTGAGCAGGCCGCCGCCGGCGTTGGTGTTGATCTCGATCAGCTTCGGGCCGGCCGCCGTCAGGTGGAAGTCGTAGCCCATGAAGACGCCGCGCGCGGCGGTCGGCACGCGGGCGCTGGCCGGCGCCCTGGCCAGCGCTTCGGCACGAAAGGCGGGCAAGGCCAGCACCGTTTCGATGGCGCCGACCAGCTCGGCCATGGCTTCGAGCTGCGCCTTGTCGACACGGATGTCGGCAGCGGAGAAGAGTTGCGGCTGGCGCGCCGCGAGCTGGTCGAAAGTGGTTTTCATCGGTTGGCGAAAAAATCGAGGACGACCTGCAGTTCGCGGGTCCGTTTCATCGCCGGCAGACTTTGCCAGACCTTGCGCCCGTACGGCTTTGATATGAGTCGTGGATCGCAGATCATCAGCACGCCCTTGTCGGATTCGTCGCGGATCAACCGGCCGGCGCCCTGCTTGACGTTGATCACGGCACGCGGCAACTGGTATTCGATGAAGGCGTTGCGGCCCTGCTTCTTCATCTCGTCGATGCGCGCCGAAAGCACCGGATCGTCGGGCGGCGCGAAGGGAATCTTGTCGATGACGACCAGCGACAAGGCCTCGCCGCGCACGTCGACGCCTTCCCAGAAGCTCTGGCTGCCGACCAGGATGGCGTTGCCGAGGAAGCGGAAGCGCTGCAGCAGCTCGTTCTTGCTCGCCTCGCCCTGAACCAGCAGCGGCAGCTCGAGGCCTTCGTCGTCGATCTTCGCCTTGAGCAGTTCGTGCGTGCGACGCATCGCACGCAGGCTGGTGCACAGGAAGAAGGCACCGCCGTTGGCGGCCTTGACCGCCGGCCAGGCGGCGTCGACCACCGTTTCCGTGTAATGGAAGGCGTTCGGGTCGGGCATGCCGAGCGGCGCGTAGAGCACGGCCTGCTCGCCGTAGTCGAAGGGACTGTGCCAACAGGCGGACTCCGGCTCGCCAAGCCCCAGTTCGGCGCAGTAGTGGTGGAACTTGCCCTGCACGGCGAGCGTTGCCGAGGTGAAGATCCAGGCGCGCGGGTGGCCGCCCATCTGCTTGCGGAAGATGCCGGCGACGTCGAGCGGCGTCGCGTTCAGTTGCAGCGACTGGGTGAAGGCTTCGGCCCAGTAAACAAAACCGGCGTCGACCGGCTTGCGCCAGCGGCTGACCCGCTCGCGCAGCTCGCTTGCCCGCTGCCAGCACTTTTCCAGGCCTTCGGCGCGGCTGGCCTGGGTTTCGAGCAGGGCGACGAATTTTTCGAGTTCGCTTTCGAGCGCCGCCAGCGCCGGCGCGAATTCCGCCTTCTCCTGCAACTGGGCGGCGGCGAAGCGGCCGGCATCGACGCCGACTGCCAGCCGCAGGTCGCGCGCCGCCTTTTCCACCGCCTTGGACAGCGGCGTCAGGTCGAGGCAGTCGCGGGCGTGGGTCAGCGCCTCGGCCCGCGTGTCGCGGCAGAGGTCGAGCACCTGCGCGGTGGACAGGCTGTCGCCGAAGAACAGCGTCGCCACTTCCGGCAACTGGTGCGCCTCGTCGAAGATCACCGTGTTGCAGGCGGGGAGCAGTTCGGCCATGCCTTCGTCGCGCAGCATCACGTCGGCGAAGAAGAGATGGTGATTGACGACGACCAGGTCGGCGGCCATTGCCTCCTTGCGCGCCTGCATGACGAAGCAGGTCTTGTAGTCCGGGCATTCCTGGCCGAGGCAGTTGTCGCGCGTCGAGGTGGCGTGGTTCCACACCGGCGAATTCTCGTTGACCTCGTTGCATTCGGCTTTGTCGCCGGTCTGCGTGATCTTGGCGAAGGCGGCGATGCGGCGCGCGTCGGCGGCGTCCTCGCGGCTCAGGAAGCGGCCGTCGGCAAGCGAGCGGTTGAGATGATAGGGACAGACGTAGTTGGCGCGCCCCTTCAACAGCGCGGTACGCACCGGCGCCTTGAGGATCTCGCGCACCATCGGCAGATCCTTGTTGTAGAGCTGATCCTGCAGCGTCTTGGTGCCGGTGGAGACGATCACCTTGCCGTGCGATTTGAGCGCCGGCACCAGGTAGGCGAAGGTCTTGCCGGTGCCGGTGCCGGCTTCGGCGATGAACACCGCGTTGTCCTTGATCGCCGCCGCGATGCGCTCGGCCATCTCGACCTGCTGCGGGCGCACGCGATAGCCGTCGATGGCGCGGGCGAACGGGCCGTCGGGGGAGAAGATTTCCTGGAGGGTGGACAAGGTGATGGTCGGGCGAACGAAAAGGGGGAAGCGGCGGCAGCCCGTGGCATCTTAACAGAAGCCGGCCAGCGGCACCCCGCCCCACCGTGGTGCATCGCAGCATTGTTCGGCGCAACAATCCGGAAACGTTTTACAAATCCGCAGATTGCGTTTGCTGCAATGCACAATTTTTTAACGGAACCAGACCTCTTTCGTGCTAGATTTGTCCCATAACGACAAGCAGCGGAACCCCAACGAGAGGAAGTCAGCCATGCGCCAGTACGCCAAGTCCGCCTTACCGCCGTCGCTGCCGGTCGAACCGGGCAGCCTCGCCCAGCCCGCCGCCGGACGACGTCACCCGGAGCAGCGGCAAACCCTCGCCGCCAGCCGCTGGCCGGCCCGGCTCGACCTGCTGCAGGGGATTTCCGGCCTCGCCCTGGCGCTCTTCCTGGTTGCCCACATGGCTTTCGTCGCCAGCATTCTGGTCAGCGAGGAAATGTTCTACCGTGTCGCCCGCTTCTTCGAGGGCGAATGGCTGTTCGGCACCCCGCATCCGTGGCTGGTTTCGCTGGTCGCGGCCGGTGTCACCGGACTGCTGATCGTCCATGCCTGGCTGGCGCTACGCAAGTTTCCCGCCAGCTACCGCCAGCACAGCGCCTTTAGTGCCCACCGTCAACGCCTGCGCCACGTCGATACCAGCCTGTGGTGGTTGCAAGTGGTGAGCGGCTTCATCCTATTTTTCCTGACCACCATCCATCTTTACGACATGCTCAGCCAGCCGACGTTGATCGGCCCTTACGAATCGGCGGACCGCGTGTGGAGCGGCCGCATGTGGCCGATCTACCTCGCCCTGCTGTTCACCGCCGAAGTGCATGGCGGCATCGGCCTCTACCGCCTGGCGCTGAAGTGGGGCTGGTTTGTCGGCGACAACCCGGCGCGCGGCCGCCAGCGCCTGCGCCGGGTACGCCACGCATTCACCGCCTTCTTCGTCAGCCTCGGCCTGGTCACCCTGCTCGCCTACGTCGACCTCGGCCGCAACCACGCCGCGCACGCTGGCGAACGCTACCAGCCGCCCGCCGGCGAAGCCGTCCGCCACTGACGATGGAAATCATCCACAGCGACGTCCTCGTCATCGGCGGCGGACTGGCCGGGCTGCGCGCCGCGCTGGCAGCCCGGAAGCGCGGCCGCGAGGTGATCGTCCTCAGCCTGGTGCCGCCCAAGCGCTCGCACTCGGCCGCCGCCCAGGGCGGCATGCAGGCCAGCCTGGCGAACGCGGCGCGCGGTGCCGGCGACAACGAGGATGTGCATTTCGAGGACACGGTACGTGGCAGCGACTGGGGCTGCGACCAGGAAGTGGCGCGCCTGTTTGCCCACGTCGCGCCCAAGGCGGTGCGCGAGCTGGCTGCCTGGGGCGTGCCGTGGAACCGGGTCGAGGCCGGCGCACGGACCGCGATCGTCGACGGCAAGCCGGTCGTGATCGAAGAAAACGCCGCCGCCCACGGCCTGATCACCGCCCGCGATTTCGGCGGCACCCGCCAGTGGCGCACCTGCTACGTCGCCGACGGCACCGGCCACGCCATGCTGTACACGGTCAGCGACCAGAGCATCGCCGCCGGCATCCCGGTCCATGAGCGGCGCGAGGCGGTGGCGCTGATCCACGACGGCGAGCGCTGCCACGGCGCCATCGTCCGCGACCTGACCAACGGCCGCCTGAGCGCCTACGTCGCCCGCGCCACCTGCATCGCCAGCGGCGGTTTCGGCCGCCTCTACCAGGTCACCACCAACGCCGTGATCAACGAGGGAATCGGCGCCGCCATCGCCCTCGACACCGGCGTCGTGCCGCTCGCCAACATGGAGGCGGTGCAGTTCCACCCGACTGCGATCTTTCCCGCCGGCATCCTGGTCACCGAGGGCTGCCGCGGCGACGGCGGGTTGCTGCGCGATGTCGACGGCCACCGCTTCATGCCCGACTACGAGCCGGAAAAGAAGGAACTGGCGTCGCGCGACGTCGTCTCGCGCCGGATGGAAGCCCACATCCGCGCCGGCAAGGGCGTCGCCCACCCGCTCGGCGAGCACCTGTGGCTGGACATCACGCTGCTCGGCGCCGCCCACATCGAGCGCAAGCTGCGCGAAGTGAAGGAAATCAGCCAGTATTTCCTCGGCATCGACCCGGCCAGACAGTGGATACCGGTGCGCCCGGCCCAGCATTACTCGATGGGCGGCATCCGCACCGACGCGCACGGCGCAGCGCGCGGCCTCAAGGGCCTGTTCGCCTGCGGCGAAGCGGCCTGCTGGGACCTGCACGGCTTCAACCGGCTGGGCGGCAATTCGGTCGCCGAAACGGTGGTTTCCGGGATGATCGTCGGCGAGGCGATCGCCGATTTCTGCTCCACGCCGGCCGGCGAACTCACTGTCTCGACCGCCCTGATCCGCCGTTGCTTCGAGCGGGCGCAGACCGAATTCGCCGGCATCGCCGAAAGCCGCGGCAAGGAAAACGCGGCCCTGCTGCTGCGCGAGATGCAGGCGACGATGACCGCCCGCGTCGGCATCGTCCGCCACGGCGATACGCTGCACACCGCAGTCGACGCCCTGCAAAGCCTGCTGCGGCGCAGCCGCGACATCGGCCTGCGCAACAGCCGGCCGGGCGCCAACCCGGAGCTGACGCAGGCCTGGCGCCTGCAGAAGATGCTCAAACTGGCGCTGTGCGTCGCCTGGGGCGCGCTGCAGCGCACCGAAAGCCGCGGCGCCCATTTTCGCGAGGATTTCCCGCAGCGCAACGACGCCGACTGGCTGAAACGCACGCTGGCCACCTGGCCCGACCCCGAACTGACGCTGCCGACGCTGGCCTACGAGGCGCTCGACGTCACGCGCATGGAACTGCCGCCCGGCTGGCGCGGCTACGGCGCCCGCGACGCCATCGAACACCCGCTGACTGCCGCCCGCCAGGCCGAGGTCAACGCGATCCGCGCCCGCCTCGCCGGCGCCGACCGCCACACCGTGCAGGATGCCCTGCTGCCCTTCCGCGACCTGCTGCCGCCACACCTGCGCGGCACCAACGCCCGCCTCGGAGACCCCGCATGATCCCGCTGCTGCGCCACTCCGCCCGCCCGTCGCGGCCGCGCCGCCTGACCGTGCAGATCCTGCGCTACAACCCGGCGACGCCGGAAATCGCGCCCTATCTGCAGGATTTCACGCTCGACGAAAGCGACGGCATGACGCTGTTCATCGCCCTCAACGAAATCCGCGCCAGCCAGGACCCTTCGCTACAGTTCGACTTCGTCTGCCGCGCCGGCATCTGCGGCAGTTGCGCGATGCTGGTCGACGGCCGGCCGGCGCTCGCCTGCCGCACCCTGACCCGCGACTGCGCTCCGCGCATCGTGCTGGCGCCGCTGCCCTTCTTCGAACTGATCGGCGACCTTTCGGTAAACACCGGCAAGTGGATGCGCGGCACCGCCGAACGCCTGCAGACCTGGATCGCCCAGGCACAGCCGGTCAACCTCGACGCTCTCGAAGCGCGCATGGAACCTGCGCTTGCCGAGGCGATCTACGAGCTCGACCGCTGTATCGAATGCGGCTGTTGCATCGCCGCCTGCGGCACCGCCCAGATGCGGAGCGATTTCGTCGGCGCCGTCGGCCTCAACAAGATCGCCCGCTTCCGCCTCGACCCGCGCGACACGCGCAGCGATGCCGATTTCTACGAACTGATCGGCAACGACGACGGCGTCTTCGGCTGCATGAGCCTGCTCGGCTGCCACGATTTCTGCCCCAAGCAGTTGCCGCTGCAGACGCAGATCGCCTTCCTGCGCCGCAAGATGGCGCTTGAGGGCTGGCGCTGAGCGCTCAGCGCCAGAGCGCCAGCCACAGCGCAGTGGCCAGCAGCATCCAGGCGAAGGCGGCGCGCATCCGCCGCTCCGGCAGTTTGTGGGCGAGCGCGACGCCGGCGGCAACGGTGAGCGTGCCGCCGAGCGCCATCGGCAGGCCGAGGCTCCAATCCACGCGCTGGGCGCCGGCGTAGGCGCCGAGCGCCACCAGCGAACTCGGCGCAACCAGCGCCAGCGCCAGGCTCTGCGCCACCGTCTGGCGCTGGCCGAGCCAGCCGGAGAGCAGCGGCGTGGCGACGAGCCCGCCGCCGATGCCGAGCAGGCCCATGCTGCTGCCGCCGGCGACGCCGACCAGCGGCAGCGCAGCCGCCCGCAGCGGCGCCCCGCTGACCGGCTGGCGGCCACCCCGCCCCTGCCACAGCAGGCGCAGCGCAAGCAGGCCGAGAAAGGCGCTGAACAACTGGCCAAGCAGGTGCCCGTCGAGCGCCGTCGCAAAGCGCGCCAAGGCCCAGGTGGTCAACGTTGCCGGCGCGGCGATGGCGAGCGCCGCGCGCCAACCGACCGGGTGCTTCTGGCTGTAGCGCCACCAGCCGATGAGCAGGTTGGGCACCATCAGTACCAGCGCCGTCCCCTGCGCCGTCGCCTGATCCATCGCGAAGGCCAGCACGAACAGCGGAATGGCGACGATGCCGCCGCCAATGCCGAACAGGCCGCCGACGAAGCCGAGCGCGGCGCCGAGACAGAGGGCGAGGAAGAGGTCGGCGAACGGTAGCAGGTGCATTTTGGGCAGGAGCGGGTGACGGGACGACCCATGATATTCATCCACATCATCGATACAATGGCGCAACGATCAATTGATTATTGCGTACAGGTAACGAATGACCGACATCCCCGACCTCGCCTTCTTCAGCCTGCTCGCCCGCCAGCCCAGCCTGGCGGCGGCGGCGCAGGCGCTCGGCGTGACGCCGCCGGCGGTCAGCCGCCGCCTGGCGGCGCTGGAACGCCGGCTCGGCGTGCGCCTGCTCAACCGGACGACGCGGCGCCTGAGCCTGACGCCGGAAGGCGAGCGTTACCTGGAAGATGGCGAAGCCATCCTGCGCGACATCGAACGTCTCGAACGGTCGCTCTCTGCCAGCCGCGAGCGACCGCAAGGCCTGCTGCGCATCAATGCCGGCTTCGGTTTCGGGCGGCGCCATCTCGGCCCGGCGATTTCCGATTTCGTCCGCCAGTGGCCGGATGTCGAGATCATCCTCCACCTCGCCGACCGCGCCCTCGACCTGACCGAACACGCGATCGACATCGGCATCCGCTTCGGGCCGCCGCCGGATGCGCGCATCCTGGCCCGCCGCATCGCCCCCAACCGCCGCCTGCTCTGCGCCGCCCCGGCCTATCTTGCCGTCCGCGGCACACCGCGGACCCCGCGCGAACTGGCCGAGCACGACTGCATCGTCATCCGCGAACACGAACGCGCCTACAACAACTGGCAACTGACCGACGGCAAGGAACAGGTCACCGTCAAGGTGCGCAGCCCGCTCGCCGTGAACCACGGCGAGATCGCCGTCGACTGGGCCCTGGCCGGACACGGCATCGTCCTGCGTTCGGAATGGGACATCGCCGCCGACCTGCGCAGCGGCCGCCTGGTCCGCGTCCTGCCGGAATGGGCAGGCAGCGCCGCCGACATCCACGCCGTGTACCCGCAGCGCCACCTGCTGTCGGCCAAGGTGCGCGTCTTCCTCGATTTTCTCGAACGGCGTTTTGCCGGCTACGGCGACGACAACCCCGGCCCATGGTGAAGGCGTTTGCGGTTACCATGCGCGACTGCCATATAAGCTTTCACTGATTCCGGCCATGCCCCGCCTTTCCCTTGCCTCGTTGCGCCGCCCGCTGATCCTCGTGCCGCTGTTGCTGCTGCTCGGGCTGCTCGCCGTCTTCCTGCTGCGCCCGCTGTTCGGCAGCGCGGTCGACGTCGTTGTCGTCCGCCAGGGCGAGATGCGCCAGTCGGTCGTCGCCAGCGGCCGCGTCCGCTCGCCGCAGCGCAGCGAACTGGCCGCCCAGGTCAGCGCGCAAGTGCGCGCCGTGCATGTCGTCGAAGGCCAGGGCGTCGCCGCCGGCGACCTGTTGATCGAGCTCGACCAGCGCGAACTGCAGGCCGCCGCCGCCCAGGCGCGCGCCCAGCTGGCGCAGGCAGAGCTGCGCGTGCGCCAGTTGCAGTTGCTCGGCGAACCGCTGGCCCGCGAGGCGATCCGCCAGGCGGAAGCCAACCTGACCCAGGCGAAACGCCAGTTCGAGCGCGTCGAGGCGCTGGTCGCCAAGGGTTTCTACAGCCCCAACCAGCTCGACGACGCGCGCCGCGCGCTGGCCGTCGCCGAAAGCCAGGCCCAATCGAGCCGCCTGCAGGCGCAGAGCAACGCCAGCGGCGGCGCCGACTTCAAGCTCGCCGAAGCGGCCGTCGACCAGGCGCGCGCCGCCCTCGCCGTCGCCGAAGCGAAGCTCGCCTACAGCCGCATCGTCGCCCCGCGCGCCGGCACCATCCTCGCCCGCCAAGTCGAACCGGGCGACAGCGTGCAGCCGGGCAAGACCCTGCTCAGCCTGTCGCCGGCCGGCGTCACCGAACTGATCGTGCAGATCGACGAGAAGAACCTGCGCCTGCTGGCGCTCGACCAGGCCGCGACGGTTTCCGCCGATGCCTGGCCGGACCGCAATTTCCCGGCCCGCGTCTCGTTCATCGGCCCGGTGGTCGACGCCCAGCGCGGCTCGGTCGAAGTGCGGCTGCGCGTGGACAACCCGCCGGACTACCTCAAACAGGACATGACGGTATCGATCGACATCGCCACCGGCAGCCGCCCGCAGGCCGTCCTGCTGCCGCTCGAAGGCCTGCGCGGCAATGCCGGCGACGCCTGGGCACTGGTCGTGCGCGACGGCCGCGCCGTGCGTCAGCCGCTGCAGCCCGGCCTGCGCAGCGCCGGCGAGGTCGAGGTGTTGTCCGGTCTGGCCGCCGGCGACCGGGTGGTGCCGGCGACCAATCCGCGCGTCGCCGCCGGCGACCGGGTGCGGGCCAGACTGCCGGGCTGAGCGATGCATCCCTGGCTGCCCTTCGAGTGGATCGCCGCCACGCGCTTCCTGCGCGAGGGGCGGACGCAGAGCCTGCTGATCATCGTCGGCGTCGGGGTCGGCGTTGCCGTCATCGTCTTCATGTCGGCCTTGCTCTCCGGTCTGCAGGCCAATCTGGTCAAGCGCACGCTGAGTTCGCAAGCGCATCTGGTGATCCTGCCGGCGGAGGAAGTCGCCCGCCCGCAGCGCGACCCGGCGCAGGCGCTGGTGCAGATCCAGGCGCAGCGGCTGCGCTCGATCGACCAGTGGCAGGCGCTGCGCGGCCGCCTGGAAAAGCTGCCGGAAGTCGCCGCCGTCTCGCCGGTCGCCTCCGGCCCGGCCTTCGCCGTGCGCGGCGACGCCAACAAGTCGATCACGCTGATCGGCATCGAACCCGAGCATTACACCCGCGTCATCGAACTCGACCAGAAGATCGTCGCCGGCGCCTTGCGCGTGCGCGCCGGCGAGGCGGTGATCGGCACCGAGCTGGCGCGCGACCTCGGCGCCACGCTCGGCGACAAGCTGCGCATCAGCACCGCCAGCGGCGCCGGCGACACGCTGACCATCACCGGCCTCTTCGATCTCGGCAACAAGACCGCCAACGGGCGCAACGTCTATGTCGGCCTGCGCACCGCGCAGAGCCTGCTCGACCTGGTCGGCGGCGTTTCCAGCATCGACCTCGCGGTGCACGACATGTACGGCGCCGAAGCGCTCGCCCAGCGCATCGCCGCCGAGACCGGACTGGTCGCCGACAGCTGGATCAAGACCAACGCCCAGTTCTTCACCGCGCTCACCTCGCAGCGCGTGTCGAGCAACGTGATCCGTTTCTTCGTCGCCCTCTCGGCCGCCTTCGGCATCGCCAGCGTGCTGGTCGTCTCGGTCGTCCAGCGCGCCCGCGAGATCGGCATCCTGCGCGCGATGGGCGCCACCCGCGGCCAGTTGCTGCGTACCTTCCTGCTGCAGGGCGGCATCGTCGGCCTGCTCGGCTCGCTGCTCGGCTCGCTGCTGGCCAGCCTGTTCCTCGCGCTGTGGCGGACGCTGGCGGTCAATGCCGACGGCACGCCGATGTTCATGATCGAGGTGCCGGGCAGCCTGGTGCTGATCGCCGCCGGCGGCGCCACGCTGGTCGGCGTGCTGGCGGCGCTGATGCCGGCGCGGCGCGCCGCCGCGCTCGATCCGGTGGTGGCGATCCGTGGCTGACCCCGTCCTCCGCCTGAGCGGCATCCGCAAGTCCTACCAGAGCGGCGACAGCGAGCTGGAAGTCCTGCACGGCATCGACCTCACGCTGCAGCGCGGTGAATTCGCCGCCCTGATCGGCCCCTCCGGCTCCGGCAAGAGCACCCTGCTCAACCTGATCGGCCTGCTCGACCGGCCGAGCGGCGGCCACCTGTTCATCGACGGCGACGAAACCAGCACCCTGCCCGAGTGCGAAATCACCCGCCTGCGCGGCCAGCGCATCGGCTTCGTCTTCCAGCACCACCTGCTGATCCCGGCGTTCACCGCGCTGGAGAACGTGATGATGCCGCTGCTCGTCGACCGCGGCCGCCCCGACGCGGCGATGCGCGAGCGCGCCGCCGCGCTGCTCGCCAGCGTCGGCCTCGCCGAGCGCGCCGACTACCCGGCCAGCAAGCTCTCCGGCGGCCAGCAGCAGCGCGTGGCGATCGCCCGCGCGCTGGCCATGCGGCCGGCGTTGGTGCTCGCCGACGAGCCGACCGGCAACCTCGACACCCATACCGCCGACGACATCTTCGCGCTGCTGCGCGAGGTCAACCAGCGCGAAGGCACCAGCTTTCTGATCGTCACCCACGACCCGCGGCTGGCCGCACGCTGCGACCGCATCGTCGAACTGGTCGACGGCAGCATCGTCAGCGACCGGCCGCACGCGGAAACGCCGGGCTAGCCGGCGCGGCCGGCCGGCGTTATCCTCGCCAACTGCTCAACGCCAACTGGAGAACCCCGTGCCCGCCCTGCTCCCCCAGCCCGATCCCGACGGCCTGCTCGAATACTCCGTGGTCTACACCGACCGCGCGCTGAACCACATGTCGCAGCGTTTTCAGGGCGTCATGCGGGAAATCTCGCGCATCCTCAAGAAAGCCTACAACGCCCAGGCCAGCGTGCTCGTCCCGGGCGGCGGCACCTACGGCATGGAAGCGGTGGCCCGCCAGTTCGCGACGCAGCGCAAGGTGCTGGTGATCCGCAACGGCTTCTTCAGCTTCCGCTGGTCGCAGATCTTCGACATGGGCCGCATCCCGTCCGAGAGCATCGTCCTCAAGGCGCGCCCGCAGGGCAGCGGGGCGCAGGCGCCGTTCGCGCCGCCGCCGCTCGCTGAGGTTCTCGCCACCATCGAACGCGAGCGCCCCGAAGTGGTGTTCGCGCCGCACGTCGAAACCTCGTCGGGCATGATCCTGCCCGACGACTACCTGCGCGCCGTCGGCGCCGCGGTGCGCGCCATCGACGGCCTGTTCGTGCTCGACTGCATCGCCTCCGGCACGGTCTGGGTGGACATCGTCGCCAACCACGTTGACGTCCTGATCAGCGCCCCGCAGAAGGGCTGGAGCGGCCCCTCGTGCTGCGCCCTGATCGCCCTCGGCGAACGCGCCCGGGCGCGCATCGACGCGACGACCAGCAGCAGCTTTGCCTGCGACCTGAAGAAATGGCTGCAGATCATGGAAACCTACGAGAACGGCGGCCACGCCTATCACGCGACGATGCCGACCGACGCCCTGGCCGCCGTCTGCCAGGCGATGCAGGCGACCGAGGCGCGCGGCTTCGCGCAGGTCTGCGTCGAACAGTGGGAACTCGGCCGGCAGGCGCGCGCCCTGCTCGTCGAACGCGGTTTCCCCAGCGTCGCCGCCGAGGGCTTCCAGGCACCGGGCGTCGTCGTCAGCTACACCACCGACCCGGAGATTCAGAACGGCCGCAAGTTCCTCGCCCAGGGCATCCAGAGCGCCACCGGCGTGCCGCTGATGTGCGACGAGCCGGAGGGTTTCAGAACGTTTCGCCTCGGCCTCTTCGGTCTCGACAAGCTGCAGGCGCCGGCGCGCACGGTGGCCAGCCTGGCCAGCGCGCTCGACGCCTTCCCGCCGCTCGCCGACTGAAATGAATCCTTACATCTGGAAAACGACAGCTAACGCCAATCTCCGTAACCTGCTCCTGTCGCCGGAACGTTTCCGGCTCACCGACAGGAGAACCACCATGAAGAACCTTTTCGACATCACCAGCAAACGCTTCCTCGCCGCCAGCGCCCTTGCCCTCGCCGTTCCGCTCAGCGCGATGGCCTTCCAGGGCGGCATGGGCGGCTGCGACGGCGGCATGCGCGGCACGTCGATGAAACACGGCGAAATGATGCACGGCGGCGGCATGATGGCGATGCGCGGCCTGCACCGGCTCAACCTGAGCGAAGCGCAGGACGACAAGATCTTCGAGATCATGCATGCCCAGGCGCCGAAGATGCGCGAGCAGATGAAGTCGCTGCGCAAGTCCGAAGACGAACTGCGCGCACTCAAGGCCGCACCCGACTTCAGCGAAGCCAAGGCCAAGCAGGTGGTCGACCGCATCGCCAGCCAGCGCGCCGACATGGAGATGGCGCGCCTGCAGACCGAGCGGCAGATCATGGGCCTGCTGACGCCGGAACAGCAGAAGCAGCTCGCCGACATGAAGCAGCGCGGACCGGGCAAGCGCGACGACCGCGGGCCGCGTACCTGAGCGTCGTCCAGCCCCCGACAGCAGAACGGCCGCAATTGCGGCCGTTTCTTTTGGGCGGGGAAAGCGTTCCCGGCTATTTCTTTTCCGGCATGTCGGGCGTTCCCAGGCCGCCGAACATCGTCCGCGTCTGCGACTGCAACTGGTCCTGCATCGACTGGAACATCTTTTTCGACTGGTCCATGTAGGCGGTCATCATGTTCTGCATCGCCGGTTGCTGGAAGGTCAGGAACTGGTTCCAGAAATCGGCCTGCACGCTCGCCGTATCCGAGCTGCCGTACAGCGAACGGGACTGCTCCTGCACCTTCTGCTGGAAATCGACGAAGGTCTTCATGTTGTTCTCGAGGAACTTGCCGAGCATGCTCTGCGAGGTGCTGCCGTAGAAACGGATGAAGCCGGAGAGCAGTTCGCAGGAGAACAAAGGCACGCCGCCGGTTTCCTCTTCCAGGATGATCTGCAGCAGGATGCTGCGGGTCAGGTCCTCGCCGGACTTGGCATCGAGCACCTTGAACAGTTCGAACTTGAGCACCAGTTCCTTGACATCCCCCAGCGTGATGTATGCGCTTGTCTTGGTATCGTAGAGGCGGCGATTGGGGTATTTCTTGATCAGGCGAACCGGTTCGGACATGCTGGAGCCTCAAGAGAAGAATTTATGTGCAGCGCAGCATTATAGCGGAAAAAAAGGGCGCCCCAAGGCGCCCTTTTCGCTGACGATCTGCCGCTTATTGGTAGTACAGGCCACCGTTGATGTTGATCGTCGCACCGGTGGTGAAGCCGGACAGTTCGTCCGACAGATAGGCGCAGGCGAAGCCGATTTCTTCCGGCTTGGCCAGGCGCTTCATCGGCACCGAACCGACGATGGTTTCCAGCACTTCCGGCTTGATCGCCATGACCATCTTGGTCGCCACGTAGCCCGGGGCGATCGCGTTGACGGTGACGCCCTTGGCGGCCAGTTCCGCGGCCAGTGCCTTGGTGAAGCCGATGACGCCGGCCTTGGCGGCCGAGTAGTTGGTCTGGCCGGCTTGACCCTTGACGCCGTTGACCGACGAGATGTTGATGATGCGACCAAAGCCACGTTCGGCCATCTTGGCGGAAACCTGCTTGGTCATGTTGAACAGCGAGGTCAGGTTGGTCGAGATGACGGCATCCCAGCCATCCTTTTCCAGCTTGGCGAACATGCGGTCGCGGGTGATGCCGGCGTTGTTGACCAGGATGTCGACCTGGCCGCAGGCGGCTTCGGCTTCGGCAACCATCTTCTGGCAGTCTTCGAGGACGGAAACGTCGCCGGCGACACAGACGAAATCGTTGAAACCGGCAGCGGACATTTCGGCCAGCCAGGCGTCCTTGTTGTCGAATTGGGGATGGTAGGCGGCGACCACCTTGTGACCGGCCTTGGCCAGTTGTTGACAGATGGCGGTACCGAGACCACCCATGGCACCGGTAACGAGAGCGACACGTTGCGTCATGATTTTTCCTTCCTTTTTTGTTGAAGCGGGGTTTAAAAACGCCGGTCAGTACATGTGCTGACCGCCATTGATGGAGATGTTGGCCCCGGTCACGAACGCCGCTTCATCGGAAGCGAGGTAGGCGACGAGGCCGGCGATTTCTTCGGGCTTGCCCAGGCGGCTGACCGGAATCTGCGGCAGGATCTTGGAGTCGAGAATGTCCTGCGGGATCGCGGTGACCATCTTGGTGCCAATATAACCGGGCGAAATGGTATTTACCGTGACACCCTGGCGGGCGACTTCGAGGGCCAGCGCCTTGGTGAAGCCGTGCATGCCGGCCTTGGCGGCCGAGTAGTTGGTCTGGCCGAAGGCGCCCTTCTGGCCATTGACCGAGGCGACGTTGATGACGCGCCCCCACTTGCGCTCGACCATGCCTTCCATGACCTGCTTGGTCATGTTGAAGACGGAATCGAGGTTGGTGCAGATGACGGCGTCCCAGTCGGCCTTGGTCATCTTCTTGAAGGTCATGTCGCGGGTGATGCCGGCGTTGTTGACCAGCACATCGATCGGCCCGACCTCGCGGCTCACCGTTTCGACGCAGGCCTTCGCCGACTCGAAGTCGGTGACGTCGCAGGGATAGGCCTTGAAGCCGTAGCCCATGTTGTTCATGTTCTTCAGCCACTCGTCGACCTTGGCATTGCCAGGCGAATGGGTGGTCACCACCTTGTAGCCCAGCCCCGCCATCTTGATGCAGATGGCCTCGCCGAGACCGCCCATGCCGCCGGTAATCAGTGCAACTCGCAACATTTTTTGCTCCTCCGTGGGTTTTATTGGAATCAGACCGCACGTTCCTTAACGTAGCGGCCCGGTGCCGGCTCGATGGCTTTGTATTTGGTATTGCCGATCTTGCGCGCGGCGCGCTGTCCTCCGGAATGCTGCTGCAGCCAGGTCGACCAGTCGGTCCACCAGCTACCCTTCATTTCCGCCGCTGCGGCCAGCCAGGTCGCGGCGTCGCTGCTGACATCGTCGTTGATCCAGTAGCTGCGCTTGTTCTTGCTCGCCGGGTTGATCACCCCGGCGATGTGCCCGGAGGCCCCGAGAACGAAGCGGCACTGGCCGCCGAGAATGCGGGTGCTCTGGTAGGCGGACTGCCAGGGCACGATGTGGTCCTCGCGCGTCGCCAGCAGGTAGACCGGCATCGCCAGTTGAGCGAGATCGACCTTGACCCCGCACATGGCGAGCTTGCCGGGCACGCGCAGGCTGTTGTCGAGGTACATGTGGCGCATGTACCAGCAGGCGAACGGCCCCGGCAGGTTGGTCGAATCCGAGTTCCAGTAGAGCAGGTCGAAGGCTTGCGGCTTCTGGCCCTTGAGGTAGTTGTTCTGGACGTAGTTCCAGACCAGGTCGTTGGCGCGCAGGAAGGAGAAGGTGTTCTGCAGGTCGCGCGCCGGCAGCAGGCCGCCCTGGCCGATCGTCGCCTCGCGCGTCGCCAGCGCCTGTTCGTCGATGAAGAGACCGATCTCGCCGGTGTCGGAAAAATCGAGCAGCGTGGTGAGCAGGGTCAGCGAAGCGACGCTATCGTCGCCGCGCGCCTTCAGCACGGCCAGCGCCGAGGTCAGGATGGTGCCGCCGACGCAGAAGCCGAGGGCATTGACCTGCTTGACCTTGGTCAGTTCGCGCACCACGCTCAGGGCCTGGATCGGTCCCTGTTCGAGGTAGTCGTCCCAGCCGAGGTGCCCCTGCGCTTCGTTCGGGTTGCGCCAGGAGACGAGGAAAACGGTGTTGCCCTGTTCGACCATGTAGCGGATCAGCGAATTGTCCGGCTGCAGGTCCATGATGTAGAACTTGTTGATGCACGGCGGTACCACCAGCAGCGGCCGGCTGCCGACCTTTTCGGTGAGCGGCGCGTACTGGATCAGTTGCATCACCTCGTTCTCGAAGACGACGGCGCCGGCGGTGGTGGCGATGTTACGGCCGACTTCGAAGACCGATTCGTCGGTCATCGAGATGCGCCCCTTCTCGAAATCGCGGAGCAGGTTGTTGATGCCGTCGGTGATGCTCTGGCCCTTGGTTTCCAGCGCCAGCTTGATGAATTCCGGGTTGGTCGCGGCAAAATTGGTCGGCGCCAGCGCGTCGGCCATCTGGCGGGCGAGGAAGCGCATCTTGTCGCGCGCCTTGGCGTCGTCGGCCGGCAACTTCTCGACCATTTCGTTCAGGTACTGGACATTGAGCAGGTAAGCCTGATGCAGGTAATCGTAGATCGGGCTTGCGCGCCATTCCGGCGCTGCGAAACGGCGGTCGCCGGGTTCCGGGCGAACCTCGAAGGCGGGCGTCTGTCCCTGCTGTTTGGCGAGCATGGATTGCCATAGCGACATCTGCCGATCCATGAATTCCTTTTGCAGTGCCGTCAGCGCCTGCGGGTCGATCGCCGGGGCCTGGCCGGCGACACCGGCCTGCTTGCCGAACTGCTCCATGAATTGCTGCGCGTAGCCTTGTCCGGCCTGCAGGAACTGCATGGCTGAAGCCAGGAATGCCTGGGTGTTGTCCGATCCTTGCGCCATGGAATGCCGTTTCTCGTTGGTTGTCGTGGGCTTCAGCTTCTGGATTCTCCATACCCGTCCCGGCACTGTCAATGCATAAATCGGCGCTTCCGCAGCATGGCGATTAGCGGCTGCCGGACGGCCGCTTTCGATTTAGAATCCGTGCATGTCCCTAGCCATGATCATCGTCGTCGGGTGGCTCTATGTCACCGTCCTGGTCGCCGCCAGCGAGCCGAATCTCGTTGCCGGCATCGTCTCCTTCCTGTTCTACGGCGCCCTGCCCTGCGGGCTGATCCTCTACTTCGCCGGCAGCAGGGTGCGCCGCGAGCGCCGCGCTTTCCTCGAGCAACAGCGCCAGGCCAAGTCAGACCAGCCAGATCAGGCTGGCCATGCGCCCGGTGACGCCGTCGCGGCGGAAGGAGAAGTAGCGCTCGCCGTCGGCGAAGGTGCAGGCGCCGCCACCGAACACCCCGCCGACGCCGGCCGCCGTTAAACGCTGCCGGGCCAGCGCGTAGAGGTCGGCGAGCCATTTGCCGTCGCCGTGCGCGCGGAAAGCAGCGGCGCTGGCCGGATCGTGGGCGACGAAGGCGGCGCGGACCTCGGCGCCGACTTCAAAGGATGCCGGACCGATCGCCGGCCCCAGCCAGGCGAGCACTTCGCCCGGCGCCACCGCCATTGCCGTCAGGGTGCTCTCCAGCACGCCGGCGAGCAGTCCGCGCCAGCCGGCATGGGCGGCGGCGACGACGCTGCCGACCCGGTCGCAGAAGAGGACCGGCAGACAGTCGGCGGTCATCGCCGCGCAGACGACCCCGGCGACGCGGGAAAAGCTGGCGTCGGCCTCGCTATCGACGGCGGATGTCGCCGCATCGACGACGGCGGTGCCATGCACCTGGCGCAGCCAGAGCGGCGGCGCCGGCAGTTCGGCGAGCAGCCGGGCGCGGTTGGCGGCGACCCGCGCCGGATCGTCGCCGACGTGGTCGCCGAGGTTGAGGCTGGCCCACGGCGCCGGGCTGACGCCGCCGCCGCGCTGCGTCTGCCGCGCCTGAACGTTGGCGGGAGCCGGCCAGTCGGGAATCAGGAAATCAACCATGGCGCAGGAGATCGACCAGCTCGCGCATGTCTTCCGGCAGCGGCACTTCCCACTGCATCTGCCGGCCGCTCACCGGGTGCACCAGGCCGAGCCGGGTCGCGTGCAGGGCCTGGCGAGGAAAGGCCGGCAGCCGCGGATCGCGCTTGCCGTACACCGGGTCGCCGAGCAAGGGGTGGCCGATCGACGCCATGTGCACGCGGATCTGGTGGGTGCGCCCGGTTTCCAGCGAGCATTCGATCAAGGTGCTGTGGGCATAGATTTCCAGCCCCCGGTACCAGGTCAGCGCCGGCTTGCCGCCGCGGCTTTCGGGAACCACAGCCATCTTGATGCGATGCACCGGGTGACGGCCGATCGGCGTATCGACACCGCCGTCGCGCCGGATCACGCCGGCGGCAACCGCCAGGTACTGGCGCTTGACGGTGCGCGCCTGCAACTGCCGCACCAGGTCGGTCTGCGCTTCCAGTGTCTTGGCGACGACCAGCAGGCCGCTGGTTTCCTTGTCCAGGCGATGCACGATGCCGGCCCGCGGCACTTCGCCGATACCCGGCACGTGGTGCAGCAAGGCGTTCATCAGGGTGCCGTTGCGGTTGCCGCTGCCCGGATGGACGACCAGCCCAGCCGGCTTGTTGATCACCAGCAGCGCCTCGTCCTCGTAGACGATGGCGAGCGGAATGTCTTCCGCCTGCTCGGCACCGAGGAATTCGTCGTCGGGCAGTTCGAGCAGCAGTTGTTCGCCGCCGAACAGCTTGCGCTTGGGTTCGCCGGCCGGTTCGCCGTCGAGCGTGACGCAACCGTCGCGAATCCAGGTTTGCAGACGGTTGCGCGAGTATTGGGGAAGCATTTCGGCGAGCGCCTGGTCGAGCCGGCGACCGCCCATGACATCGGGAACCGTCATTTGGAGCGGCTCGCTTGGGCTATAATCGCCCGAGTTTTCAAGAGGATCATTCATGAACCGCAGTTTACCCGCATTCCCGGCATTCGCCGCCAGCCTTCGCTTGCTGCTGGCGCTCTTTGCCGCTGCCGTACTGGCCGGTTGCAGTTCGCTGCCGGCCGAACATGACGAAACCGCCGGCTGGTCCGCCAACCGCCTCTATTCCGCCGCCCGCGAGGCGCAGACCGAGGGTTCGTGGGAAACCGCCGTCAAGATGCTGGAAAAGCTGGAGGCCCGCTACCCCTACGGTCGCTACGCCCAGCAGGCGCAACTGGAACTGGCCTACGTCTACTGGAAATCGAACGAACCGGGATCGGCACTCGCCGCCGCCGACCGCTTCATCAAGATGCACCCGAACCATCCCGCCGTCGATTACGCGATGTACCTGAAGGGCCTCGTCAATTTCAACGAGGATCTCGGCCTGGTCGGTCACATCAGCAACCAGGACCTGACCGAGCGCGACCCCAAGGCGGCGCGCGAAGCCTTCGAATCGTTCAAGGAGTTGGTCACCCGTTTCCCGGACAGCAAGTACGCGCCGGATTCGCTCAAGCGCATGAACTATCTGGTCAATGCGCTGGCCTCGCTGGAAGTCCACGTCGCCCGCTATTACGTCAAGCGCGGCGCCTACATCGCCGCCGCCAACCGCGCCCAGGTCGCCGTCGAGACCTACCCGCAGGCGCCGGCCATCGAGGAAGCGCTGTACATCCTCGTCGTCGCCTACGAAAAGCTGGAAATGAAGGAATTGCGCGACGACGCCGAGCGGGTGCTCAAGCACAACTTCCCGAACAGCCATTTCTACACCGACGGTCTCGAACGCAAGACCGCCTGGTGGCAGCTCTGGTGAGACCGGCCTGAACCGTCCTCGACAGCCCGCCGTCCGGCGGGCTTTTGCTATCCGCCCTGCTTGATCGCCAGCACCGCCTGGTTGCGCAGCGTGCGCAGCAGCGACAGTTCCTTTTCCGGGATGTGGATGCCGTCCGCCTCGTCGCAATCGGCGTAGATCAGCGCCACCGGGTTGCCCTTCAGGTTGAGCGGAAAAACGACGAAGGAGCGCGCCGGCAACAGGCTGCGGTACCAGGCGGGAACGCGCTGGGCGATCTTCGGATCGTCGATGTCGCGGATCAGGATATCGACGCCCTTCGAGGTCGCGGCGTGGAAGATGTCCGGCGTGAAGCTGAGCGGAAAGCGGAAGCCGCGCGCCAGTTCGCTGGCCTCCGGGCCGAAGCCGAAACGCCCCTGCATGCTGTTGCTGCGCGGATCGCGCACGCACAGGATGACGCGCTTGAAACCCATTGCCCGATACATGGTTTCCAGAATGATGCGCAGGATGTCGTTGAGCTTGAAACCGTCGACCAGGGTGTTGCTGATGTCCTGGATACCGGCGGTCAGCACCGCCTGCGCATCGACGCCGACGACGGCACCGTCGTCGGCCGTCCCCGGCACGGCATCGTCGCCGAGCGCGATGCTGCCGAGCGATTCCTCCGCCTGACCGGCGCCCGCCGCTTCGCCCGGCGTTTGCGCGAGCTTGGCGAAATGCCGCATCTGCCGGCCGAAGGTGGTGTTCTGCACGCTCAGATGGACGATCCGCGCGAACTCGGCGACCTCCTCGACCGAGCGCCGGAGCGTCTGCATCACCTGCCCGTCGTCGAGCGGGATCGCCTCGCTGAAACGGGTGACGATCTTGCGGAACTCCTGGTCGCGACTTTCCGGCGCGGACTGGGCGATCACCTCGCACAACTCGTTGGCCATGCCGGCCAGGGTCCGCAAGCGTTCATCCTGTGAGCCCGGCTTGCGCGCCCGGCCTGCCGGCAGGCGCCGCATGGCGCCGATGATCAGCGGTGGGAAACCCCACTGGTGAGCGATCGCCACCCCCAGCTCTTCGAGCGAGATGCCGAGCACCTGCTGCGCCGCCTGTTCCTCGCGCAAGCCCTTCTGCGCCATGACACGGCGGATTTCGGCGGCTTCGTCGGGAAAATGGTATTGCGCCAGCAGCCGCCCCAGGCCGTGGAACAGCGCGCAGATGAACACCTGCTCGAGATCGCGCATCTGCGCCGTGGCACCGATATCGCGGGCGAGGATGCCGGCCAGGTTGGCGCGCAGGAACTCTTCCTTGAGCTGGCCGAGGTTGCCCTTGTTCTGCAGGTGCTCGAAGAGCAGCACCGAGATGGCGATGTTGCGCACCGTCTCGAAACCGAGCACGACCACCGCCCGCGACACGGTGCTGATGTTGCCGCCGCCGGCCGGCCGAAAGTAGGCGGAATTGACCAGGCGCAGCAGCTTGTTGGTCAGCGCAAAGTCCTTGAGGATGGTGTTCGACAAGCGGCCGACGCTTTCCGTCTCGCTGTTGGCGATGCGGTTGATCGCGCCGACCGATTCCGAGAGCGCCGGAAAATCGCTCTTGTGACGCATGCGGCGCAGCAGGAAATCGATCGTCGCCTGACCGCTGGCGTCGGCGGGCAGCGTCGCCTCCGGCTCGATGAAGGCGTCGAGCGCTTCAGCGAACTGGCCGACGTTGCGGTAGCGCAGCGCCGGGTCGCGCGCCAGCGCCTTGTAGAGGATGCCGGCCAGGCGTTCGTCGACCTGCACCTGCTCCGGCAGGCGGAGATCCTCGCTGACGATGCGCCGGAACATCTCCTGCAGGCTGCTGCCCTGGACGGCGCGGCGGCCGGCCAGCATCTCGTAGAGGATCAGGCCGGCGGCGAAGATGTCGGAACGTTCGCCGACCTCGCGCTTCAGGATGTACTCCGGCGCCATGTAGGCGGGCGTCCCGGACAGCTTGTCGAGGCGCTCGCTCTGGCCACTGATGCGGACCGAGATGCCGAAATCCATGACCCGCGGCATGCCGTTCTCGTCGAGCAGGATGTTCGACGGCTTGAGGTCGCGGTGGATGATGCCGTTGGCGTGCGCCTGAGCGATCGCGTCGAGCACCGGGCGCAGCAGGCTGACTGCCTTGACCGGCGAGAGGGCGCCGGCAGTGCGCAGGAAATCGGCCAGACTCTGCCCCGGCACCAGCTCGAACACCAGGTAGATGTCGCCGCCTTCTTCGCCGGCGTCGAAAATCGGCACGATGTTGGCGTGACGCAGCTTGCTGACCAGGCGGGCTTCGTCGAGCAGGACCCGGTTCTGCTCGGGGTCGGGATTGCTGAAATGCAGGGTCTTGATCGCCACCTCGCGCTGCAACTGCGGGTCGAAGCCCCGGTAAACCACGCTCTGCGCGCCCCGCCCCAGTTCGCCGCGAATTTCGAAGCGGCCGATCCTGCCTGTCATTATTCGAGTTCTTCCGTCCATGCCAGACGGGGAATCCCGTCCGCGCCCCCGCAGAGGATCGCATTCTGTTCGTAATCGTCGGCCAGCGCCAGCGCGTCCTCGCGCGTGATGTCGGGGACGAAGCAGCTCTCCTCGACCGGCGCCGCCGCGTCATCGGGCCGGTTTTCGGCCGAATAGGGCTCGTAGTTGCCTTCCAGCAGGTCGCACTCGAGCGCCGACTGGCGGCCGAGGTTGTCGTCGTCGGGCAGCCGCCGCCCGCCCGGGTTGAACGCGGTGATCACCGCGAAGCCGGGCACTCGCTCCGCCGCCAGCCAGTCGGCCAGTTGCGGCGACGGCTGGTCAACGCGCAGCTCGAACTGTCCCGCGGGCAGGAACACCCGGTACGTCGTTGCCCGATAAGCCGTTTCCAGTTCAGGCGTCTTCGCCATCCTCATCTCCCCCGATCAGTTGTTGCGCGTCGCCGGCCGGCAAGGCCTCGACGTCCTTCAGTTTTCTTGTCAGCTGACGCGTCCGCGTCTCGGCGCGGACGATGCTGTTGCTCGCCTCTTCCAGCTTCTTGCGGGTATGGGCGAGCGCCTCGCCGAACTTGCCGAACTCGCTCTTGACCGCGCCGAGCACCGCCCACACCTCGGCCGAGCGCTGCTCGATGGCGAGCGTCCGGAAGCCCATCTGCAGGCTGTTGAGCAGCGCCGCCAGCGTCGTCGGGCCGGCCAGGCTGACCCGGTACTCGCGCTGCAATGTCTCGGCCAGCCCGGGCCGGCGCAGCGCCTCGGCGTACAGGCCCTCGACCGGCAGGTAGAGCAGCGCGAAGTCGGTGGTGTGCGGCGGCGCCACGTATTTGTCGCGGATGCTCTTCGCCTCGTTCTTCAGCCGCGTCTCGATCGCCCTCGCCGCCTCCTCGATCGCCGCCGGCTCCTGCGCGTCGAGCAGGCGCTGGTAGTCCTCGACCGGGAACTTGGCGTCGATCGGCAGCCAGACCGTCGCGCCGTCGTCGCGCCCGGGCAGGCGGATGGCGAAATCGACGCGTTCGGCGCTGCCCGGACGGACGGCAACGTTGACCGCGTACTGGCCGGCGGTGAGCAGTTGTTCGAGGAGTGCCGCCAGTTGTACCTCGCCCCAGGTGCCGCGGGTCTTGACGTTGGTCAGCACGCGCTTGAGGTCACCGACGCCGGCGGCCAGATTCTGCATTTCGCCGAGGCCGCGATGCACCTGTTCGAGGCGCTCGCTGACCAGCTTGAACGATTCGCCGAGGCGCTGTTCGAGCGTCGCGTGCAGCTTCTCGTCGACGGTGCGGCGCATTTCCTCGAGCTTGCCGGCGTTGTCCGCCTGCATCGCGGTCAGCCGGCTTTCGACACCGCTCTTCAGGCGTTCGAAACGTTCGTCGAGGCCGAGCGAGAAACGGCTCAACTCGCGGGCGAAGGCTTCCAGGCGCTCCGCCTGCAGCGTGCCGAGCTGGCCCATCTGGGTGCTCACCGCCTGGCCGAGCAGGTTGGCCGACTGGGCGCGTTCCTCGCGGTCGCGGAAGGCCTCCTCGGCGTCCTCGCGACGGCTGCGCGCCAGTTCCTCGCGCAGTTCGCGCTCGACCCGGGCGAGCCCCTTGTCCAGTCCGTCCTGCAGCGTGCGCAGGGCGGCCGCTTCCTCGCCCGGCCGGCTGCCGCGCCAGAGCAGCGCGACCTGCAGCAGGATCACCGTCATCAGGCCGAGCAGCAGCGCCAGCGTCATCGCCTCGCTCACCGCCCTACCTCAACGCGAATTCGACGCGCCCGCCGGCGGCCGCCGGCGCCTCGGCCTTCGCCTTGCCCGGCACCAGGAAGATGCGCTCGGCCGGCACCTTGCCCTGCTCGATCAGCCAGGTCTGGACGTTCTCGGCGCGCTGTCGGGCGAGCAGGTGCAGGTCGTCGTCGCCGGCCGGCAGGTTGGCGAGCAGCAGTTTTTCCATTTCCTCGACCGGCAGATCCTTCTGCAAGCCGATGAAGTTGCGCGGCTTCGGGAACTTGCCGGCCTTGTAGACGCGAACCAGATAGGTCTTGTATTCCTCCGGCGCGATGCGCACGGCGTCGGCCGATTCGGCATCGCCGCCCTTCTTCTGCAGGTCGGCGAACTTCTCGCGCTGCATCGCCCGCTCGATGGCGACCCGCTTGACGCCGTCGCGGTCGCTTTCCGGATCGGCGTAGCCGGCGATTTCCAGCTTCAGCGCGGCGCGCTCGGTGAGGGCGCGGGCCAGCGTCTCCAGCTTCTTTTGCGCGCCGTCGTCGAACTGCGTGCGCCCGGGCGCGAAGGCCAGCGTGGACATCTCCTCGCCGCCGCCGAACATCGAGCCGATCAGCGCGAACGGCGAAGTCACCGCCTTGACGAAGAGGTTGATGATGACCTTGATCACCAGCCCGCCGACCGAGAACTGCGGATCGTCGAGCGAGCCGGAAATCGGCAGGTTGATGTCGATCTCGCCGCGGTTGTTGCGCAGCAGCGCCAGCGCCAGGTTGACCGGGAGCTTGGTGGCATCCGGGCTATCGACCCGCTCGCCGAAGGTGAACTGGTCGATGAACAGCCGGTTCTCGGCGCTCAACTGGCGGTTCTCCAACTTGTA
Source organism: Azonexus sp. MM2026_4 (assembly GCF_055901855.1). Lineage (NCBI taxonomy): Bacteria > Pseudomonadati > Pseudomonadota > Betaproteobacteria > Rhodocyclales > Azonexaceae > Azonexus > Azonexus sp. MM2026_4. The sequence goes on from NZ_CM148380.1 coordinate 1,390,699, forward strand.
GGCGACGTTCAGCGACAGCTTGCCCTTGTCGATCAGGTAGCCGGCGTACTTGCCGGAGTACGGCGAGAAGCCGGTCATGTCGACGCCCTTCACCTCGCCCTTGAGGTCGAGGTAGGACTGCGCCGCCAGCGGGTTGAGGCGGGCGCTGATCAGCACCGGCGCCGACCCGGCGTAGGTGCCGCGCAGCTCCATGTCGGCGAGCGTGCCCGCGGCCGAAGACAGGCCGTTGATGCGGCCGTTCAGCTTGCCGACGTTGACCGTGTAGTTGGGCTTGACGAAGTAGTCGGAGAAATTGACCGTGCCGTTGTTCAGCGTCACCTTGCCGATGCGGATCGGCACCGGCGGCGCGGCCGGCGCGGCGGCTGGCGGCGGGTTCGCTGGCGGTGTCGCTGGCGGTGTCGCTGGCGTGGCATCGGCGACAACCGGCGCCGCTTCGTTGCGGCGGACGATGTCGGCGAGGTTGAGGCGACCGTCCTTGTTGAGGATCAGGCGGGAGAAGAAATCGGCGAGCGCGATCTCGCGCACGTCGATCGTCAGCGGATCGAGACGGAAATCGACGCCACCGAAATGCAGCGATTTCCACTTCAGGAAATCGGCCTTGTTGTCCGGGTCCACCGCCAGCAGGTTGCCGATCGTCGCCGAGCCCTTGTAGGCCGCCTTCAAGCGACCGCCGTCGACGCGGACGACAGCCTCGCCCTGGTTCGAAAACTGGCCGCGCTGCAGGCGGACGTTGAGGTAACGCCCGGAATAGCCCTGCAGGCCATGCACCGGAATGCCGCTGCTGTCGATCTTCAGGTTGGCCGCCAGCGGCACCGCCTGGACTTCGCCGGCCACGGCCAGCGTGCCTTCGCCGTTGACCGTCGCCTGCAAGCTCAGTTGGCCCTTCTCGTTCGGCAGGTTGCCCAGGCGCTCGCCCTGCAGGCTCAGCCCGCTGATCTCCTGTACCGCCGCCGGCTGCACCGACTGGTCTTCGAAACGCAGACCGAGGTCGTCGACCTTGAGCTTCGCCACCTGCGCCAGCCACGGCCGCGGCGCCGGCGCCGCACCCGCCTCGCCGGCACTGCGCAGGGCCGGTGGCGTCAGCCAGGCGAAACTGCCGTCGGCGGCCAGGCCGGCGGCGATGCGCGCGCCGCTGACGACCAGTTCGCCGACCTCGACACGCTGCGCCGCGAGGTCCACACGCAGCGCCTTCAGCGCCACCGCGCCGACCTTCAGCGGCGTGCCGAAATCCATCTGCCAACCGAGCTCGGCAATCTCCAGCGGTGCCGCCAGACGGTGATCGACGGCACCGACCCGGGCGCTCAGCGCGCCGATCTCGCCGCGCACCGGCTGGGCGCCGGAAGCGTCTTGCCAGCGGACGCGGGAATCGCGCAATTCGAAAGCCGCCAGCGACCAGGCGAACGGCGCTGCCGGCGCCGCGGGCGTTGCCGTCGGCGCTGCTGGCGCCGGCTTGGCGAGCCGCTGGGCAACGGTCAGCAGGTTGATATCGCCGCGCCCGTCGACCGCCAGGTCGAGCTCGGCGCCGTCGAGCGTCACCTTGCGCAGCACCAGGTTGCGCTTGAACGGATCGAACTGTTCGAGATCGATCGCCAGCGATTTCCAGCCGACCAGCGGTCGGCCGCCGTCATCGCTCAGCGCCAGCCCGTCAAGGCGCGCCAGACCGGTCAGGGTCAGGGAATTGGCGCCGTCCGTCAGTTCCCGGAACAGCACGCGCAACTGCGAATGCAGTTTGGCGGCGCCGATCCGCAGCGGCACGCCGGCCGGCAGATAGGGTTGCAGTTGCGCCAGGTCGAAGCCGTCGAGCAACAGGTTCAGCTCGCTCTCGCGGCCGTCGGCGAAGGGCGTCGCCTGGCCGTCGAGGCGGAATTCGGAACCGTCGATACGGGCGGAGAACATCGGCTGAACCAGGATCTCCGCCTGGTACGGCAGGCTGGAGACGAAAGGCAGGGCGAGCTTGATCTCTTCCACGGCATGGACGCGACCGCGCGGCCGGTCGTCGAGCACCAGCTTGCCGCCGCTGAGCTGGATGTTGTTCAGCGAAAAGCGCGGCACCCCGCTGTCCGGCTCGTCGTCCGGCTTCAGCCATTCGTCGAGGAGGTCGGAGATGTCGTAGCGCCCCTCGTCCAGCCTGACCACCGCCAGGCGCGGGCCGGTCAGGCGGATTTCATCGACGACGGCGGCGAACTTGAACAGCGAACTGGCCGACAGATTGACGTACAACTCGTCGAAACCGGCCACCTCGCCACCTTCCGGCGCGCGCACGGCAACGCCGGCGACGGTCACCGACAGGGCCAGCGGATTGACGTCGATGCGCTCGATACTGACCTCGCGGTGCAGCGCCTCGCCCAACTTGTTGAGCAGCAGGCTCTTGAGCAGCGGCGGCGCGGCGAAGAAACCGAACAGCACCAGGGCCAACAGGCCGCCCGCCAGCCATTTGCCGCGCCGCCGGTTGGGCGGCGTATCGAAACGGGTGCGCCAGTGGGCGATCTTGTTGAGGACGGACGAGCGGACTGCGGTCATGATAATCTTCGGCAAATTCAATTTCGCCAAATCTAGCACAGCGCAACGATGCGTAACGACGGAACACGGCCATGAAGCGCCTGCTCGAGGAAATACGTGAAGTCCTGGCGGAACTGCGCCGCTGGCAGGTGTGGGCGACCACGCTGCTGATCGCCGGCTTCGCGCTGCTCGCCTTCCTGGTCGGCATGTACGCGATGAAGACCGACGCCGTGCTGTCGTTCGCCCACCTGACCACCGGCTATTGCCCGACGCTGAACAACACGACGATCATCGCCCTGTTCACCGGCATGATCTTCTTCATCTTCAGCGCCCTGCTGACGCTGGGCGAAGTGCAGCGGGTATTCGAGATGCGCCAGCACGGCCGCCACCGGGAAGCCGCGGCGGCGACGAAATGGGCGTTTTTCTGGGGATTCTTCGCCCTTTTCATCAGCCTGTCCGCCCTCGGCTATTTCATGAAGTACTGTTTCTGACCCGCCCGCCATGAACAAGAACGCGCTTTCCGTCCTCATCGTCGACGACAACGACATGATGCGCGCCATCCTGCGCAGCATGCTGCGCGGCGACGAGTACGAGATCGTCGGCGAAGCCCGCAACGGCGTGCAGGCCGTCGAGGCGGCCGAACGCCTGCGCCCCGCCATCGTCTGCATGGACGTGCTGATGCCGGAAAAGAACGGCCTGGTCGCCATGGCGGAAATCAGGAACGCCCAGCCGACCACCGAGTTCATCGTCATCACCGGCAGCGCCGACCCGGAAACCGTGCAGGAAGCGATCCATCACGGCGCCACCGGCTTCATCGTCAAGCCGTTCAACGCGGCGCGCGTCCTCGACGCGATGAAGAAGGCCGCCGCCCGCATCCGCCAGCGGCCGCCCGCCGCTTAGCGGACAGGCACGCCGTCAGAAAGTGTTGCGCCAGGCGCGCAGCGCGCCGAAGACGGCAGCCGGCGAGTCATCCGCCGCGCCGTGCGCGAGCGCCGCGGCGATCACCGCCGGCTGCGCCCAGCGCAGGAAGGGATTGGTCGACTTTTCCTCGGCCAGCGTCAGCGGCACTGTCGCCAGCCCGCTCTGACGCAGTTCCGCCGCCCGGCGCATGCGTTCGTCGAGCGCCGGATTGCCGGGTTCGACGGCGGCGGCAAAAGGCAGATTCATCAACGTGTATTCGTGGGCGCAATAGATTTGCGTCGTTTCAGGCAAGGCGGCGATGCGCGCCAGCGCAGCCTGCATCTGCGCCGGCGTGCCCTCGAACAGGCGGCCGCAACCGGCGCCGAACAGGGTGTCGCCGCAGAACAGCGCGCCCGGCGCGAGATAGGCCAGGTGGCCCAGCGTGTGGCCGGGAACGGCCAGCACGTCGACCGCCACGCCGAGCACGTCGAACCGCTCGCCGCCGCGCAGGGGATGCGTGCGGCCTGTGATAGACTCTTCGGCCGGCGCATAGACCGGGCAAGGCTGCGCTTCGACCAAGGCAGCGACACCGCCCTGGTGATCGGCGTGATGGTGAGTGATCAGGATGCCGGCCAGCCGCAGTCCGTCGGCCGCCAGGCGGGCCATGACCGGCGCGGCATCGCCGGGATCGACGACGAAGGCCAGCCGGTCGCGCCGCAGCAACCAGATGTAATTGTCCTTGAAGGCAGGAATGAGCGAGATCTCGAACATGCCGGAACTATCGAACCAGTCCGAGCGGATGTCAAATCCCGAACTCGCCGCCTGGCTCGCCTCGCCGCAGGGCAGCTACGTGCTCGACTGGGAAGTGGCGCAGATCGACGAGGCGGTTTCCGACATCTTCGGCTTCAACGCGCTGCAGATCGGCCTGCCGCAATGCGACCTGCTGCGCGCCAACCGCATGGCGCTACGCCAGAAAATCGGCGGCGGCAGCCCGGTGGCGGTGCGCTGCTCGCCGGCGGCGCTGCCGATCGCCAACCAGAGCATCGACCTCGTCGTCCTGCCGCACATCCTGGAATTTGCCGCCGACCCGCACGAGATCCTGCGCGAAGTCGAACGCATCCTGATCCCCGAAGGCCAGTTGATCGTCACTGGCTTCAACCCGCTCTCGCTGTGGGGCGTCAAGCGACGGCTGCGCCAGAAACGCGGCTTTCCGTGGGACGGCAACTACCTGTCGCCGATCCGTCTGAAGGACTGGCTGAAGCTGCTCGGCTTCGACGTCGATCGCGGCAGTTTCGGCTGCTACGCGCCGCCCTGCGAGCAGCAGAAATGGCTGCTGCGCTGGCGCTTCGCCGAGCTGGCCGGGCGCCGCTGGTGGAAATATTCCGGCGCAGTCTATATGCTGCGCGCCGTCAAGCGCGTACACGGCATGCGCCTGATCACCCCCAACTGGCGCCAGAAGAGCCTGCGCAGCAAGGCGCTGCGCCCAATCGCACAAAAGGAAAGCCATGGCGACTGAAATCGTCAACATCTATACCGACGGCGCCTGCCGCGGCAATCCCGGCCCCGGCGGCTGGGGCGCCATCCTGCGCGCCGGCGGCCACGAGAAGGAGCTGTGGGGCGGCGAAGCGGCCACCACCAACAACCGCATGGAGCTGCTGGCGGTGATCCGCGCCCTCGACGCCATGAAGCGGCCGGTCAAGGCGCGCGTACACAGCGACTCGCAGTACGTGCTGAAGGGCATCAGCGAATGGATCCACGGCTGGAAGCGCAACGGCTGGAAGACCGCCGACAAGAAGCCGGTGAAGAACGCCGACCTCTGGCAGCAGCTCGACGAACAGGCGCGCCGCCACCAGCTCGAATGGATCTGGGTCAAGGGCCACGCCGGCCACCCCGAGAACGAACGCGCCGATGCGCTGGCCAATCGCGGCATCGACGAACTGAAGGAAACGGCATGAGACAGATCGTCCTCGATACCGAAACCACCGGCCTCAATCCCCGCGACGGTCACCGCATCATCGAAGTCGCCTGCATCGAGCTGGTCAATCGCCGGCTCACCGGCCGCCACCTGCACAAGTACATGAATCCGGAGCGCGAGATCGACGCCGGCGCCCAGGCGGTGCACGGCATCAGCCTCGAATTCCTCGCCGACAAGCCGAAGTTCGCCGACATCGCCGACGAGTTCCTGGAATTCATCAACGGCGCCCAGCTGATCATCCACAACGCCCCCTTCGACCTCGGCTTCCTCAACGCCGAGCTCGACCGCCTCGGCCGGGTGCCGGTCGAAACCGTCTGCCGCGGCGTCATCGACACCCTGCGCGAAGCCAAGGAACTGCACCCGGGCAAGCGCAACAGCCTCGACGCGTTGTGCGAACGCTACGAGATCGACAACTCCAGCCGCACCCTGCACGGCGCGCTGCTCGACACCGAGCTGCTGGCCGAGGTCTATCTGGCGATGACGCGCGGCCAGAACTCGCTGATGATCGAACCCGACGAGGCGCCGCCGGCACTGCTCGGCGCCGACGGCAAGGCGCGCCAGCGCAAGCCGCTGCTCGTCCGGCGGGCGAGCGACGCCGAGCTGGCCGAGCACCAGCGCGTGCTCGCTGCGATCGACAAGGAATCGAAGGGCGCCTGCCTGTGGCTGCCCAAGCCGGCGGCCGAAGCCACCTGAGCCCGGGCATGCAACCGATCTCCGTACTGCTCTGGCTGGCCGCCGAACTGGCCACCTATTACTTCCTGGCCAGCGCCCTGTTCGGCCTCCCGGCACGCCACGCGCTGCTCGCCGCGTTTGCCGTGCTGCTCGTCAGCCGCGCCCTGCTCAACGCCGGTACCTGGCGGCTGGCCGCCCGTTACGCCAGCCCCGGCTACCCGCGCAACGTCGGCCGGCGTCTGTGGCTGATGCTGCAGGACTACGCTGCCTACCTGTTCACCTTCCTCCTGGTCGTTCCGCTGGAAGCCTTGTGGATGCCGGCCGACCGCCTCGACCGCGGCGGCCGGGTGGTCCTGCTGGTGCATGGCTACGGCTGCAGCCGCGGCGTCTTCTGGCTGCTCCGCCGGCGCCTCGAAGCGGCCGGCTGCACCGTCGCCAGCGTCAGCCTGTTTCCGCCCTTCATCAGTCTCGGCCGCATGGTGCCGCAACTCGGCGAGCGCATCGAAGCCGTCTGCCGGGAGAGTGGCGCCCGCCGCCTGACCCTGGTCGGCCACAGCATGGGCGGCCTGGTCTGCCGCTCCTACCTCGCCCGCCACGGCAACGACAAGGTGCAGGCGCTGATCACGCTGGCGACGCCGAACGCCGGCAGCGAACTGGCCCGCTACGGCATCGGCCAGAACGCCCGCGAGATGGAGCCCGATTCGCTGTGGCTGCGCGACATGAGCGGCGAGAAGACCGGCGTGCCGACGATCGCCCTGTGCAACCCGGCCGACAACTACGTGATGCCGCAGGCCAACCAGCGGCTGCCCGGCGCCCACAACGCCGACCTGCCGCCGGTCGGCCATCTCGCCATGCTCTACCACCCGCGCATCGGCGACATCATCGTCAACGCCTGCACCCAGCAAGGACCCCGCCGATGATCGCGATTCCCGAAGCCAGCCACCAGCAGGCACAGGACCTGCTCGATTTCATCGACGCCAGCCCCAGCCCCTGGCACGCCGTCGCCAGCGCCAGCCAGCGCCTGCAGGCCGCCGGCTACCGGCGGCTCGACGAAAGCGAACGGTGGACACTGGCTAGCGGCGGACGCTACTACGTGACGCGCGGCGACTCGTCGCTGCTCGCCTTCCGCCTCGGCAAACGGCCACTGGCGACGAGCGGCCTGACGCTGATCGGCGCCCACACCGATTCGCCGGGCCTGCGCGTCAAGCCGCGCCCGGCGGAAGACGCCGCCGGCCTGGTGCGGATCGGCGTCGAAGTCTATGGCGGACCGCTGCTCGCCACCTTCGCCGACCGCGACCTCGGCCTCGCCGGCCGGGTCATGGTGCGCGCCGGCGACGCCATCGTCAGCCGCCTGCTGCACATCGACCGGCCGCTGCTGCGCCTGCCCAACCTGGCCATCCACATGAACCGCGAGGCCAACGAGAACGGCCTCAAGTTCAACAAGCAGACCGAACTGCCGCTCCTCCTCGGCAGTACCGGCGACGGCGCCGACACCCAGTTCCGTCGGCCGCTGGCCGACGCCCTGGGCGTCGATCCGGGGCAGCTGCTGACCTGGGACCTGGTCGCCTGCGACACGCAAAAGGGCAGTTTCTGGGGCGCCAACCGGGAATTCGTCGCCAACGGCCAGCTCGACAACCTGGCCTCCTGCCACGCCGCGCTGAGCGCGTTGCTGGCGCAGGAAGACGACGCGGCGAGCAGCCTGGTCGCCCTCTTCGACCACGAGGAAGTCGGCTCGGAAAGCGCCGTCGGCGCCGGCGGCAGCTTCGTCGGCGACGTCCTGCAGCGGCTCGCTGCCGCCTGCGGGCTGGACGGCGAGGACCAGCGACGGATGCTCGCCGCCAGCTATTTCATCAGCGCCGACATGGCGCACGGCTGGCATCCGAACTTTCCCGCCGCCTACGAGCCCTGCCACCGCGTGCTGGTCAACGGCGGCCCGGTGATCAAGCGCAACGCCAACCAGCGCTACGCCACCGACGCCGCCAGCGCCGCCCGTTTCCTCGCCATCTGCGAGCGCGCCGGCGTCCCCTGTCAGCAGTACGCCCACCGCAGCGACCTCGGCTGCGGCAGCACGATCGGCCCGATCGTCGCCGCCCGCCTCGGCATCCCCAGCGTCAACGTCGGCGCGCCGATGTGGGCGATGCACAGCGTCCGCGAAAGCGCCGGCGTCCTCGACCACGCCTGGATGATCGCCGCACTGAGCGCGGCGCTTGCCGGCTAGGCCGGCTGCCGCTCGGCCAGCCAGCGCTCCCAGGCGTCCACCGGCAACGGGCGGCTGAACAGGAAGCCCTGCATCACCTGGCAGCCGTGCTGGGCCAGGAAGCGCCACTGCACCTCGCTTTCGACGCCTTCGGCGACGACGTCCATGCCCAGGTCGCGGGCCAGCGACAGCGTCGCCATGGCGATCGCCACGTCCTCGGCGTCGTCGGGCAGGTCCTTGACGAAGCTGCGGTCGAGCTTGAGCCGGCGGATCGGCAGGCGCTTCAGGTAGGAAAGGCTGGAGTAGCCGGTGCCGAAGTCGTCGAGCGCCAGCATGATGCCGAGGTCGCGCAATTGCTGCATGCGCGCCAGGACTTCCGGCGTCGGCTGCATCAGCGCGCTCTCGGTCAGTTCGAGCTCGAGATGGCGGGGATCGACGCCGGTGTCGCGCAGGATGCGGCGCACGCTGTCGAAGAAGCCGCTGTGACGGAACTGCAGCGCCGAGATGTTGACCGCCACCACCAGCTCGCGGCCGGCGGCCTGCCAGGCGGCGAGCTGCCGGCAGGCGGTCTCCAGTACCCATTCGCCGAGCGCGACGATCAGGCCGCTTTCTTCGGCGACGCTGATGAACTGGCCGGGCTGCAACATGCCCAGTTCCGGGTGCTGCCAACGGACCAGCGCCTCGCAACCGAGCACCCGGGCGTCGTCGGCGGCGACCTGCGGCTGGTAATGGAGGACCAGTTCGTTGCGTTCGATGGCGCGGCGCAGCGCGTTTTCCAGCATCAGGCGTTCGAGCGCGTGGACGTCCATCTCCGGCTTGAAGTAGTGATAGGTGTTGCGCCCCTGGTCCTTGGCGCAGTACATCGCGACGTCGGCATGCTTGAGCAGGGTGCTGGCGTCCTCGCCGTCTTCCGGGAAGACGGCGATGCCGACACTGGTCGACACGGTCAGTTCATGCCCCTCGATCAGCATCGGCGCCTGCAGCGCGGCGATCAGCTTGCGGGCAACGACGGCGGCGTCCTCCGGGCGTTCGAGGCGGGGCAGCAGGACGACGAATTCGTCGCCGCCGAGGCGACCGAGGAAATCGCCATCGCGCAGGCAGCCGGCGAAGCGGCGGGCAGCACCGGACAGCAGTTGATCGCCGACCGGATGGCCGAGCGAATCGTTGACCGCCTTGAAATGGTCGAGATCGAGGAACAGCACGGCCAGGCACTCGCCCTGCAGCGCCGCGCTGCGCAGTTCGAGATGCGCCCGTTCGTTCCACTGGGTGCGGTTGGGCAGGCCGGTCAGCACGTCGTAATGAGCGAGGAAGGCAATGTGCTCCTCGGCCACCCGCGCCGCGGTGACGTCCTGGGCGGTACCGCGGATGCGCAGGCCGGCCCCCTTGACCCAGTCGCTCTCGATGCGGAAATGCAGCGTGCTGGCGAGCGTCCCGTTGCCGTCCAGGCGGCAGTCGAAATCCGCTCGCCCCGGTGCCGCGGCCACCTGATCCAGCGCCCGCGCCAGCACGGGACGGTCATCCGGATGCATCCGCTCGATCAGTCCATCGCGGCGGATCGTTTCTCCCGGCGGCAAACGCAGTACCTTGCGCAACTCGTCGGAGCAATGGCATTCGCCGCTGCCGGGCAGGATTTCCCAGCTGCCGAGACGGGCGATGCGCTGCGCCTGCGCCAGTTCCTCCTGCTGCTGCGCGACCTGCCGCCCGGCTTCGGCGAGTTGCCGGGTGCGCTCCTCGACCAGCCGCTCGACGCGCCGGGTGCGGCCACTGGTCAGCAGCAGGAAGGCGCCGAGCACCGCCGTGCACAACAGGCCGACGGCGAGCGTCGCCCAGACGCTCCAGTTGCGCAGGGCGACCATGTACTCGTCGCTGGCGGCAATCGTCAGTTGCCAGTGGCGGCCGGCGAACTCGATGCGGTCGCGCCAGTGCAGCCGTCGCCCCGGCCAGGCGCCATCGGCGCATGCGGCCGGCCCGTAGAGGCGCTGGCCGGCGCCCTGGTCGAGATCGCTGAGGCAGAGCTGCAGTTGCCCGATCTTGCCGCGCAGGGCCGAATTCAACGCGTCGTCCATGCGAAAGACGGCGGAAACCATGCCGATCTGGCGCGCCGGCCGAGCGCCGAACACCGCCTGATAAACCACCACGCCGCGCTGCTCGCCGCTTTCCTGGACCAGGCGGATCGATCCCGAAGCCACCGGCTTGCCGGTCTCCCGGGTTTGCCGGGCGGCGGCACGGGTCTGCTCGAGAACCAGCGGGTCGAGACCGAGGACGCTGCGATTGCTGGCCAGGGGTTCGACATGCAGGATCGGCAGGTATTCGTCGCGACGTTGGGCGACAAAGGTCTTGCCCGACGGATCGCGGCCGAGGATGACAAACTCCGGATGGCCGCCGGCACGCACCGCGGCCTCGAAGGCATCGCGCTCGCCATCGGCCACCAGCGGGCTCCAGCCGAAATTCTGCGTTCCCGGATAGCGTTCGAGCAGCGGCGTGACGAAGTCGCGCCAGACCCCGGCGTCGAGCGCCGGATGCACGGTGGCCAGGCGTTCGAGCGCCTGTACCTGGTCGAGCTGGGCGTCCAGCCGTTTGCCGACGAGGCTCGCCAGGTGTTCGGCATCCCGGTTCAGTTGCGCCTGCTGACGCTTCTCTTCCCAATGCCGGATCTGGACGAAGCTGGCGGCGAGCACGGCCAGCGCGATCAGCATCGGCACGCTGACGGTGGCCCGCCGCGAGCGCCACTCGTCGGCCGGACGACCGAAGAAGACGAGCAGCAGCGGCACCATGATGAGGATGCCGAGCAGGTCGCCGGCCCACCAGTTGGCCCAGGTGAAAGGCAGGTCGGCGAAGGCGGTCGCCTGCATCAGGTAGAGCGTCGCCGTCCCCAGCGTCGGGCTGATCAGCGTCGACAGCGGGGCGACGACGAAGACGAAGCGGACGATGCTGTCCGGGCTGTCGAGCGGGTTATCGCGCCCGAGCAGACGGCCGGCGAGCAGGTAGCCGAAGCCGGCTTGCGCGGTGGCGCCAAGTGCCGGCAGGAGGAGCATCGGCCAGACCGCGCTCGACAGCCCGCTCTGCATTGCCGCCAGCGACTGGACGGCGAAAGCGCCGACGAAAACGCCGGGCAGACAGCGTGGGCCGCGCACCAGCAGCGCCGCCAGGGCGATCCCGGCGGGTGGAAAAAGGGGCGCCGCATAACCCGGTGGTACGGCAATCTGCAACGCCAGCCAGCCGGTCAACGCATAGAACAGGGCGAGCAGAAAATTGTCGCGCAATGCAAAAGGCATTTTTATATTTTATCTCTCTGATAATTTTTCCATTATAAGTAGGCTTCGCCGCAAAAGTCAGTGCGCCGGAACGCCTCAGGCTGCGACAATCCGCCGCAGCCACCGGGCGCGCACCGCGCCGGGCAAATCGCCGATAATCCGCGCATGCCACTGATCGCCCCCACTGCCGACAGCAGGGAGTACCTGCTCAACCTGCGCCGACTGTTCGCCCTGCGCTGGGCGATGCTGGCGGCGATGGCGCTGCTGGTAGTGGTCGCCCCGCCGCTGATCGGCATCGAGCTGCCGCGCCCGGTGATGTTCGCGATCCTCCTCGTCGTCGCCCTGCTCAACGGCTTCGGCCAGTGGCAGGCGGCGCGCAGCCGGGAAGCCAGCGCCAACGAACTGTGCAGCCAGTTGCTGATCGACATCGTCGCCCTCAGCGCGCTGATGTTCTTCAGCGGCGGCGCCACCAATCCGCTGGTTTCGCTGCTGCTGCCGCCGGTCGCCATCGCCGCCCTCGGCCTGCCGCAACGGCTGGTCTTCCTGGTCGGCGGCACGGCGGTCGTCGCCTACTCGCTGCTGATGCTCTACTACCTGCCCCTGCCGATCGCCGATGCGGCGCGGGCGACGCAGTTGCACCTGATCGGCATGTGGCTGACCTTCACCGTCTCGGCGCTGCTGATCGCCTGGATCATCCTGCGCATGACCCGGCTGATCCGCCAGCGCGACGCCGAACTCGCCACCGCGCGCGAACAGGCGCTGCGCGACGAACGGATCACGGCGATGGGCACCCTGGCCGCCGGCGCCGCCCACGAACTGGGAACGCCGCTGGCGACGATGGCGTTGATCCTCGGCGAACTGGCCGGCGACGAGCGCCTGCCGGACGACGCCCGCGACGACCTCGGGCTGCTGCGGCAGCAGGTCGCCGCCTGCAAGACGATCATCACCGGCCTGTCGCGGCGGGCCGGCGCCGAGCGCCTGGAAGCCAGCCACGCGCAGCCGGTCGACCAGTGGCTGGACGAACTGCGCTGCCAGTGGCAGGCCCTGCGCCCGGCCGCCAGTTGCCGCCTGCAGGTGCTCAACCGGGACGCGGCGCCCCAGTTGGCGATCGACCCACGCCTCGAACAGGCGCTGCTCAATCTGCTCAACAACGCCGCCAACGCCAGTCCGGCGCCGATCGACATCGGCCTGGCGTGGAACCGGCAACGCATCGAGATCGAAATCCGCGACCGCGGCCCGGGCTTCCCGGACGAGGTACTGCGCCTCTGCGGCCGCCAGAAACTCCCCGACCACGCCGGCGGCTTCGGCGTCGGCCTGCTGCTCACCAGCTCGGCGATCGGCCAGCTCGGCGGCGAACTGCAACTGAGCAATCCCGCCGACGGCGGCGCCCTCGCCCGCATCCTGCTACCCATCGAAAAGAAATGACCGCACCGATCCTGATCATCGACGACGACCCGACCTTCAACGCTATCCTGCTGCGCACGCTGGGCCGCCGCCAGCAGACCGCGATCGGCGCCCACAACAGCGAGGAAGCCCTGCAACTGGCGCAGCAACACCAGCCGTCGCGCATCGTCCTCGACCTCAACCTGGCCGGCGTTTCCGGGCTGTCGCTGATTCCGCAACTGCTGGACATCAATCCGCAGGCGCGCATCGTCGTCCTCACCGGCTACGGCAGCATCGCCACCGCGGTCGAGGCGATCAAGCGCGGCGCCACGCAGTACCTCGCCAAGCCGGTCGAGATCGAGGCCATCCTCAGCGCCTTCGACGACGCCGAGCTATCCGCCAGCGACAGCACGCCGGACGAGCCGCTGTCGGTCAACCGCCTGGAATGGGAACACATCCAGCGCGTGCTCAAGGAAAACGACGGCAACGTCTCGGCCACCGCGCGCGCCCTGAAGATGCATCGCCGCACCCTGCAGCGCAAACTCGCCAAACACCCGGTCCGCGCCTGAGCGCAGCACGCGCCAGGCGGCACCGCGGCAAGCGCCGCCGTGCCGCCGCCGGGACTCAGTGGTGCGCGTGATTCATCGGCATCGCTGCCGGCGCTGCCGCCGGCATCGCCCGCGTCACCTTGAATTCGACCTGCTTGCTGCTGCCGTCGGCGAAACCGAGCGTGACCGGCACCATCTGACCTTCACTGAGCGGCGCCTTCATGTTGATCATCATCACGTGCAGGCCGCCCGGCTTGAGCGCCGTCTCGCCGCCGGCTGGAATGGCGATCTCGGCCACCTGGCGCATGCGCATCACGCCGTTGTCGTTGATGTGGGTGTGCAGTTCGCTCAGCTGCGACGCCGGGTTCGCCGCCTTGACCAGACGAGCCTCCGCCTTGCCGGCATTCTTCAGCAGCATGAAGGCGCCGGTGGCGGTCGCGTTGGGCGGCGCCAGGCGGATGTAGGGATCGACGACGGCGACGTCGTCGGCGCTGCCGGCAAGGACGGCGCTCGACAGGCCGAGGGCGGCGATCAGCAGGGACAGGCGTTTCATGGCAGGACTCCTTGTTTCAGTTCAGGTATTGACGGATCAGCGCGACCATCTGCGCCGACGTCGTGCCGTGCGCCAGGCGCGCGCGCAGGCGGCCGTCGGGGCCGACGAGGAAGGTTTCCGCCGAGTGATCGACGGCGTAGTTGCCGCCCTCGCCCGCCGGCTGCAATTTGTAGATCACGCCGTAGCGGGCGGCGACCTCGGCGATCTGTTGCGCGTCGCCGGTGACGCCGACGAAGCCGGGATCGAAGAATTCGAGATAGGTCTTGAGGTGGGCCGGCGTATCGCGCTGCGGGTCCACCGAGACGAAGAGCAGCGCGACCTTCTGCCGCTCTTCCGGCGTCAGCAGCGCGCGCGCCTCGAGCACGGTGTTGAGCGTCGTCGGGCAGATGTCGGGACAGAAGGTGTAGCCGAAATAGACGAGGACGAGACGGCCCGCGTAGTCGTGCAGCGCGACCGGCCCGGCCGCCCCCTGTAGCGTGAAATCGCCGCCCGCCGGCAGCGGGCTGGGCGGCGGCGCCGGCCGGGCGCCGGGATCGGGATGCCAGAACAGCAGCAGACCGAGGATCAGCGCGGCGAGCGCGGCGGCAATGGCGGCGAGGATGCGTTCAGACATGTCAGCCGGTCACGAAACGAAAGGGAATGGCTACCCGCGAACCGGGCAGATCGACCAGCACCGTCGCCTGCCAGCTCATGCGGCCGGTGACGCAAACGGGCAGCGTCGCCTCGCCGGCGAAGACGCCCGGCGCGCGCTCCTGCAGCGACGGGCGGTTGAAGCCCATGTCCATGTCGACACCGGCGAAATCGATCTCGACACGGCTGGCGCCGCTCGCCTCGACCGTCACCGGGAAGGCCTTGACCAGCGGGATCGGCCGCGTGCCGATATTCAGCGTGACCCGCCCGCCGCCGGGCAAGCTTGCCGAACAGGCGCCTTCCTGCAGGTTGCAGGCGGCGTCGGGCTGGACCGTCAGGTCCGATTTCGGCAGCAGCAGCGGCGACAGCTTGTAGCCGACGACAACGACCAGCAGGATCAGCAGGATGCCGATGAGGTCGAGAAGTATCTTCCTGTTCACTTGTTTCCTTCTGCATGGCCGTACCGGCAGCCTCCCGGCAGGACCGGCGGCGATTCTGGCACAGCCCTGCCGGCGCCACCTGCGACAAATTGCCGCAGGTCGGCGGACAGCTCATTTAACGAATGCTAATATTCAGCCCCTGGCCATTTTCCCCGAGCGCCCCGTGAAGAAACTCCTCGCCGCCCTTGCCCTCGCCCTTGCCGCCAACCTGAGCGCCGCCCAACCGGCGCCGGACAGCGCCCCCTTCTTCGGCGCCACGCTGGCCAGTGCCGACGACCGGCCGGTGGCGATGAGCCGCTACCGCGGCAAGCCGTTGGTGGTCAATTTCTGGGCTCGCTGGTGTCCGCCCTGCCGGGCCGAGATTCCCGAGCTCAACAGCTTCGCCAAAAAACACGCCGGCAAGATCGACGTCGTCGGCATCGGCATCGAGGACGACGCGGCGGCGGTCAAGGCCTTCGCCCGCGACTTCCCGATCCAGTACCCGGTCTATCTCGCCCGCGAACAGGCGCACGCGCTGATGTCCGGCCTCGGCAACGCGCGCGGCGGTTTGCCCTACACGCTGTTCATCGATCGCCAGGGCAAGGTGATCGGCGGCAAGCTCGGCATGCTGCGCCAGGCCGACCTCGACGCCGCGGCGCCGCTGCTGCTGCGCTGACCGCTGCCGCTCAGGAGCGATCCTGGCGGCCATCCCGGGAAAACAGCATGGTGATGCCGACGCCGATCGGGATCAGCGGCCACCAGGTGCCGATCAACTGAAAGATGTTGACGTGAAAGAGGTCCAGGTTGGCGCCGAGGGCGACGACGCCGACGGTGATCAGGACGATGGCAGCAACGTTTCCCTTCATCGGGGACTCCCTGGATTCAGGCACGACGGACGCCGACAACGCCTTCGACCTCGTGGATCAGGCCGAGGGTGCGCTGCAACTGGCGCAGATTGACGATTTCGACGGTGAAGCTCATGTGCGCGTTGCCCTGGCGCGACTGCGTGTTGACGCCGACGACGTTGAGCTTCTCGCGGGTGAAGATTTCCGAGATGTCGCGCAGCAGGCCCTGGCGGTCGTGCGCATCGACGACGATGTCGCAGGCGAAGGTGCCGGTCGTCTCGCTGCCCCAGTCGGTCTCGATCACCCGCTCCGGGTGCAGCGCGGCAAGGTTGGCGAAGTTCGGGCAATCGGCGCGGTGGATCGAAATCCCCTTGCCGCGCGTGATGAAGCCGTGGATCTCGTCCGGCGGCGCCGGCTTGCAGCAGCGTGCGAGCTGGGTCAGCAGCTTGTCGACGCCGACGATCAGGATGCCCTGGTTGCCGTCGCTGTGCTTGCGCGGCGCCCGCGTCTGCACTTCGTCCGGCAGTTGCGTGTCGGCCGCCGCTTCGCCGCGCGCCGCCGCCTGGAACAGGCGCAGGTTGAGTTCGCCGCGGGCGGCGGCGATGTAGAGGTCGTCGGCCTTGGCGAACTCCAGGCGGCGCGCCAGTTCGTCGATGTTGGCGCCGGTCTGCCCGGCGCGCTGCAATTCCTTGCTCACCAGCGCCCGCCCTTCGGCCAGCGTCTCTTCCAGCGCCAGGTTGGCGAACCATGCGCGCACCTTGATCCGCGCGCTCTTGGTGTGGATGTAGCCGAGTGCCGGATTGAGCCAGTCGCGCGACGGCCCGCCCTGCTTGGCGGTCAGCACCTCGACCTGCTGCCCGGTTTCCAGCGACGTGTTGAGCGGAATCAACTGGCCGTTGATCTTGGCGCCGCGACAGCGGTGACCGAGGTCGGTATGGACGCGGTAGGCGAAATCGACGGCGGTCGCCCCCGACGGCAGGTCGACGACGCGGCCCTGCGGCGTCATCACGTAGATGGTCTCGTCGAGCGCCGCCTGCTTGTAGTGGTTGACCCAGTCGGAGCTGTCGGCGACCTCGTTCTTCCAGGTCAGCAACTGGCGCAGCCAGGCGATCTTCTCGTCGTAGGCATCGGCACCCGGCGCCTTGGCGCCTTCCTTGTAGCGCCAGTGCGCGGCGACGCCGAGCTCGGCGTGCTTGTGCATGTCCCAGGTGCGGATCTGGATTTCCAGGCTGCGCCCGTCGGGACACTCGACCGCGGTATGCAGCGAGCGGTAGTTGTTGCCCTTCGGCTTCGAGATGTAGTCGTCGAATTCCTTGGAAATCGGCGTCCACAGGTTGTGCACGATGCCGAGCGCGGTATAGCAGTCCTTGACGTCGTCGACGATGATGCGCAGGGCACGCACGTCATAGACCTCGGCGAAGCCGACGCCCTTCTTGCGCATCTTGTTCCAGATGCTGTAGATGTGCTTCGGCCGGCCGTAGATCTCCGCGTGGGCGATGCCGGCCTCGGCCAGCTCGGCGCGGACGCGGGCGACGGCGTCGGCGATGAAGGCTTCGCGCTCGCTGCGTTTTTCGTCGAGCTGCTTGGCGATCGTCTTGTAGATGTCGGGGTGGATGAAGCGGAACGACAGGTCCTCCAGCTCCCACTTCAGTTCCCAGACGCCGAGCCGGTTGGCGAGCGGCGAATAGAGTTCCAGCGTCTCGCGCGCCACCTGCACGCGCAGGTCGTCGGGCTGCGCCGCGTAATGGCGCAGCGTCTGCGTCCGGCTGGCCAGGCGCAGGAGGACGACGCGGATGTCCTCGACCATGGCCAGCAGCATCTTGCGCAGGACCTCGACCTGGGCGCGCATTTCCGCCGGGTTGCTCTCGCCGGCCTCGAGATCGACGGCAACGAAGCCCTTGGCGATCGGCCGCAGACGATTGAGCCGGAAGATGCCATAGACCAGGCTGGCGACCGCCTTGCCGAAGCGTTCCTCGATGTGCAGGACGCCGTGCTCGTCCTGCGCGGGCACTGCGAAGAGCAGCGCGGCGATGCGCGAATCGGCATCGAGCCTGAGACCGGCGATGATCACCGCCATGCCGAGCGCGTGCGCCCAGATGCCCTCGCCGCTGCCGAGCAGGCTGTTGCCGTAAACCTGGGCGGCGAAATCGACGGCTTCCCGGAGACGCCGGGCATCGGCCTCCGGCAAGCCGGCCGTCAGCACGGCCAGGGACTGTTCGGAATCGCCGTGAGCGGCGACGGAATGGACGACGGAAACCATGGCCGCGATTATAGGTCTGGCAGCCGTCGATTGACAGAAAAAGTCCGGACGGCGGCTGCGCTATCGACGTTACGGATAGAGGCCGCGCACCGCCCGCGCCGCCAGCACCCGCCGACAGGCGACGACGAAGGCCGCAGTGCGTAGCGGCAGGCCCTTGTCCGCCGCCACCTGCCAGACGGCATCGAAGGCCTCGCTCATGATCCGGGTCAGGCGTGCGTTGATCTCGTCCTCGGTCCAGAAGAAGCTCGAAAAATCCTGCACCCATTCGAAATAGCTGACGGTCACCCCGCCGGCATTGGCCAGCACGTCCGGCACCACCAGGACGCCCCGTTCGCCGAGGATGGCGTCGGCTTCCGGCGTGGTCGGACCGTTGGCACCTTCGACGATCATCCGCGCCCTGATGGCGCCGGCGTTGGCGGCGGTGATCTGGCCCTCGACCGCGGCCGGCACCAGGATGTCGCAGTCGAGCGACCAGAACTCGCCGGCCGCGACCGGCGTCGCTCCCGGGAAATCGCCGATCCGGCCGCCCGCGCGCAAATGCTCGCGCAGGGCGCGGGGGTCGATGCCGGCCGGGTTGTACACCGTACCGCCGACATCCTGCACCGCCACCAGTCGCGCGCCGCCGTCGTGGAAGATGCGCGCCGCCGCCTCGCCGACGTTGCCGAAACCCTGCACGGCAAGGCGCGCGCCGGCGATCGCCAGACC
Organism: Azonexus sp. MM2026_4; assembly: GCF_055901855.1. Lineage (NCBI taxonomy): Bacteria > Pseudomonadati > Pseudomonadota > Betaproteobacteria > Rhodocyclales > Azonexaceae > Azonexus > Azonexus sp. MM2026_4. The sequence goes on from NZ_CM148380.1 coordinate 1,409,539, forward strand.
GAGTTTGGCCGCCGCCGCCTGGGCGGTGACGAAAACGCCGCGCCCGGTGGCGTCCTGACGCCCCAGGCTGCCGCCCAGCGAGAGCGGCTTGCCGGTGACGACGCCGGTGGCGGTCCGCCCCTGGTTCATCGAGTAGGTGTCCATCATCCAGGCCATCACCTGCTCGTTGGTGTTCATGTCGGGCGCCGGAATGTCCTTGTCCGGCCCGATCAGGATGTTGATCTCGCTGGTGTAGCGCCGGGTCAGGCGTTCCAGTTCGGCCTGGCTCAACTGTTTCGGATCGATCCGGATGCCGCCCTTGGCGCCGCCGTAGGGGACGTTGACGACGGCGTTCTTGATCGTCATCCAGGCCGCCAGCGCCATCACTTCCGACAGCGTGACGTCGGGGTGATAGCGGACGCCGCCCTTGCCCGGCCCGCGCGAGACGTTGTGGTGCACGCGATAGCCCTCGAAATGGACGATCTCGCCGTCGTCGCGGCGCAGCGGGACGTCGACGATCAGCGAGCGCTTCGGCCTGCGCAGGGTTTCGATCCACGGCCGCAGCGGCGCGTCGATGTAGGGCGCGACCGCTTCGATCTGGCTCAGATAGGTCTGCCAGGGACCGAGGTGTTCCTGCGAAAGATAGGATGGCAGGTTGCCCATGCGTCGTCTCCGGTGTGGTCGCTGGTCGGGGCGCGGTTTGTCAGTGGTGCAGTATCTTGGCCAGGAACTGCTGCGCCCGTTCCGAACGCGGGTTGCCGAAGAAAGCTTCCTTCTCGTCGTCCTCGACGATCTGGCCGTGGTCCATGAAGATGACGCGGTTGGCGACGCGGCGGGCAAAGCCCATTTCGTGCGTCACGCACATCATGGTCATGCCTTCCTTGGCCAGTTCGGTCATCACGTCGAGCACTTCGTTGACCATTTCCGGGTCGAGCGCCGAGGTCGGCTCGTCGAACAGCATGCAGATCGGGTCCATCGCCAGCGCCCGGGCGATCGCCACGCGCTGTTGCTGGCCGCCGGACAGCTGGCCGGGGAACTTGTGCGCGTGCGCCTTCAGACCGACCCGGTCGAGCAGCTTGAGACCCTTGTCGATGGCCTCATCCTGCTTGCGGCCGAGCACCTTGACCTGGGCGATCGCCAGGTTCTGGGTGATGCTCATGTGTGGGAACAGCTCGAAGTTCTGGAACACCATCCCGACGTGGGCGCGCAGCTTCGACAGGTTGGTCTTGGGGTCGCCGACCGAGGTGCCGTTGACGATGATCTCGCCCGACTGGAAGGGTTCGAGGCCATTGACGCACTTGATCAGCGTCGATTTGCCGGAGCCCGACGGGCCGCAGACGACGATCACCTCGCCCTTGTTGACGGTGGTGCTGCAGTCCTTGAGCACGTCGAACGAACCGTAGCTCTTGCTGACATGGGAAATCTGGATCATGACTATCTCCTGGGTACGCGGCTTCAGGCCGGGTGGTATTTTTTCTGCAGGTGCTTGACCAGCGTCAACGCGGCAAAGCAGAGGACGAAATAGACGAGACCGGCGAACAGCAGCAGTTCGACCAGCCGCCCGTCGCGGTCGCCAACCTTGTAGGCGGCGCCGAAGAAGTCGGCCAGCGCGGACACGTAGACCAGCGAGGTGTCCTGGAACAGGATGATGGCCTGGGTCAGCAGCAGCGGCAGCATGTTGCGGAAGGCCTGCGGCAGAATCACCAGGCGCATCGCCTGGCCGTAGGTCATGCCCAGCGCCTGGCAGGCCGCCATCTGGCCCTTCGGCACCGACTGGATGCCGGCGCGGATGATCTCCGAGTAGTAGGCCGACTCGAACAGCGCGAAGCCGATCATCGCCGAGGTCAGGCGCATATCGGCACCGGGCGGCAAGTTGAACAACTGCTCGATGAACTTGGGGACGATCAGGAAGAACCAGAGCAGGACCATGACCAGCGGCACGGCGCGGAACAGGTTCACGTAGCCGGCGGCGAACAGCGACAGCGGTTTCACCGACGACAGCCGCATCATCGCCAGCAGCGTGCCCCAGACGATGCCGACGACGATCGCCGTCAGCGTGATTTCCAGCGAGATCTTCATGCCGTCCCAGAGGAAGGGCAGCGCCCCGGGGATCGACGACCAGTCGAATTCGTAGACCATGTTACTTGCCTCCCATGTAGCCCGGCACGCGGACCTTGTCTTCGAGCTTCTTCATCAGCGTCATGACGATGATGTTGATCGCGACATAGGCGACGGTGACGGCGATGAAGGATTCGTAGGGCTGCGCCGTGTAATCGACCAATTGACGGCCTTGCGCGGCGAGTTCGAGGAGGCCGATGGTCGAGCAGACGGCGGAGTTCTTGAAGATGTTGAGGAACTCCGAGGTCAGCGGCGGCACGATCAGCCGGAAAGCCATCGGCAGCATGACGAAGCGGTAGGTCTGGCCGAGGGTGAGACCGAGCGCCAGGCCGGCGTTCTTCTGGCCGCGCGGCAGCGAGTTGATGCCGGAACGCACCTGCTCGGCGACCCGCGCGCTGGTGAACAGCCCGAGACAGACCATCGCCGCCAGGAATTGCTGGAACACCGGGTGCGACTGCTTGTAGGCGTCACCGATCGAGACCGGCAACAGTTCCGGCAGCACGAAGTACCAGATGAACAGTTGCACGAGCAGCGGGATGTTGCGGAACAACTCGACGTAGGCGGTGGCCAGGCCGCTCAGCGCCTTGTTCGGCACCGTGCGCAGGACACCCATGACGGCGCCGAGCAGGAGGGCGATGAGCCAGGCGCTCAGCGAGAGCAGCACGGTCATCTGCAGGCCGGACAGCATCCAGCCCAGGTAAATGTCGTCGCCCGCCGCCGTCGGCTGCAGGAAGACGTGCCAGTTCCATTGGTAGTTCATGACTTTTCCCCCTCGGATCGGGAAGCCCGCTTACCCTGCCTCCCAGGCAGCCAGGAACTCCGGCCGAGGCCTGGCAAAGATGATGCGACCGGCACTCGTCCCCCGCGCCGGGGGACGAGCAGCAAGTGGTGCTGGGAACTACTCGAACGCCTTGTCGTTCGGCGCCTTGTACAGGGCCTTCATTTCGGCCGAGAGCGGCATGTTGAGGTTCAGGCCCTTGGGCGGGATCGGGTTCATGAACCACTTGTTGTAGATCTTCTCGGCATCGCCGGAAGTCATCGCCTTGGTCAGCGCGGCATCGACCACCTTCTTGAATTCGGGGTCGTCCTTGCGCAGCATGCAGCCGTAGGCTTCCTTCGACTGCGCCGTGCCGACCACCGCCCAGTCGCCCGGCTTCTTGGCCTTGGCCATTTCGCCGTAGAGCAGCGCGTCGTCCATCATGAAGGCGACGGCACGGCCGGTTTCCAGGGTCAGGAAGCTCTCGCCATGGTCCTTGGCCGAGATCACGTTCATGCCCATCTTCTTCTCTTCGTTCATCTTGCGGATCAGACGCTCGGAGGTCGTGCCGGCGGTAGTGACGACGTTCTTGCCGGCGAGGTCGGCGAAGTCGTCGATGCCGGAAGTCTTCTTGGTCATCAGACGGGTACCGATGACGAAGATGGTGGTCGAGAAGCCGACCTGCTTCTGGCGCTCCAGGTTGTTGGTAGTCGAACCGCATTCGATGTCGACGGTGCCGTTCTGGATCAGCGTGATGCGGTTGGCGGAAGTGACCGGCATCAGCTTGGTGTCGAGCTTGGCCAGTTTCAGCTCGCTCTTGACCGCGTCGACGACCTTGAGCATCAGCTCGTGCGAGTAGCCGATGACCTGCTGCTTGTCGTCGTAGTAAGAGAACGGAATCGACGATTCGCGGTGACCGAGCGTGATGCTGCCGGTTTCCTTGACCTTCTTCAGGGTCGAAGCTTCCTGGGCCAGCGCCGGCGTCACGGCGGCGGTGGAAAAGACAGTAGCGAGAGCGGCAGCAAGAACGATACGTTTCATCTGAATCTCCTGAGGAAGAAGAAGCCGAGATCGGCTTCGGCAAACGTATAGTGGCAAGCGTCGGGGGCAACTGTCAAAGAGGAAAACCCTGCCCCACGCCGATCGGGAAAGCGCCGACAGTGCAGCCGTCTGAAGGCATAATCCGCCGACCATGCCGAAATTCCTGACCAACCCCTACCTCCTGCTGACCCTGACCGCGCTCTTCTGGTCGGGCAACATGGTGCTCGGTCGCGGCATCCGCGCCGACGTGCCGCCGCTGGCGCTGGCCTTCTGGCGCTGGGCGATCGCCTTCCTGCTGGTGCTGCCGCTGGCGCTGCCGCACCTCAAGGCGCAGTGGCCGCTGCTGAAAAAAGGCTGGCGGCCGGTGCTCGCCCTCGGCCTGTTCGGCGTCGGCGGCTACAACACCTTTGCCTACCTGGCGCTGCAGACGACGACGGCGACCAACGCGGTGCTGCTCAACTCCTTCATCCCGGTCGCCACCATCGCCATTTCCTGGGCTTTCCTCGGCAAGCGGCTGACGCCGCTGGCGGCGACCGGCGTCCTCGTTTCGCTGCTCGGCGCGCTGGGCATCGTCGCCCGCGGCGAACTGGGCGTGCTGCTCCATCTCAACCTCAACATCGGCGACCTCTGGATGCTCGGCGCCGTCGCCGTCTGGGCCATCTACACCGTCGGCCTGGCCTGGCGCCCGGCCGGCGTGCACCCGATGCTGGCGCTCGCCGCGTTCACGCTGGTCGGCCTCGCCGCGCTGTTTCCCGCCTACCTGTGGGAGGTGGCGCAAGGGCGGACGATCAACGTGCATGCCGGCTCGCTGCTTTCGCTCGCCTACGTCGGCATCTTCCCGAGCTTCGTCGGCTACATCTTCTACAACCGCGGCGTCGCCGAAGTCGGCGCCAGCAAGGCCAGCCTGTTCATCCACCTGATGCCGGTGTTCGGCACCCTGCTCTCGGTCGTCTTCCTCGGCGAAATCCCGCACCTCTACCACTATGTCGGCATCGCGCTGATCTTTGCTGGCATCTGGCTGACGATGAAGAAGGGCTGAGCGGCGGATGGGCCTGTTCGACTGGCTGCGCCGCCGCCGACCGGCGGCGATTCCCGACGCCCTGTGGCAACGGACGCTGGCCGGCCAGCCCTTCCTCGCCGCGCTCGACGTCGGCGAAGCGCGCCGCCTGCGGGCGCTGGCCGAACGCTTCCTGGCCGACAAGGAATTCACCGCCGCCGGCGGGCTCGAACTGAGCGACGAAATCTGCGTCGCCATCGCCGCCCAGGGCTGCCTGCCGGTGCTCGAACTCGGCCTCGGCGCCTACGGCGACTGGGTCGGCATCGTCGTCTATGCCGACGAGTTCGTCGTCCCGCGCGAGTTCGCCGACGACGATGGCGTCGTGCACCGTTACGCCGACGTACTTTCCGGCGAAGCCTGGGAAGGCGGCCCGCTGCTCGTCTCCTGGCAGGACGTGCAGATGGCCGGCGGCGACTACAACGTGGTCATCCACGAGTTCGCGCACAAGCTCGACATGCTCAACGGCGAAGTGGACGGCATGCCGGCGCTGAATTCGGGACTCAGCGTCGAGCGCTGGGAGCAGGTGTTGTTCGCAGCTTACGACGATTTCTGCACCCGCGTCGATGGCGGCGAGGAGACGATCATCGACCCCTACGCCAGCGAAGCGCCCGGGGAGTTCTTCGCCGTTCTCAGCGAATGCTTCTTCGGCATTCCCGACGTCGTCGCCGCCGAATACCCGGCACTTTACGCACTGCTGCGCGACTACTACCGGCAGGACCCGCTAGGGCGGATTCACAGCAAGCAGCGGCTGGCGCAAGTTACCGAGAACACGCCCTAGCCCGCCTGCAGAAAAAATAAAAGCCGGCGCGCAGGCCGGCTTGTTGTCCGTGCGGAAGACTCAGACCTTGCTCACCAGATTGGACAGGGTGACGTTGGTGGTCATCTGCGCCAGCAGCTTCTGCAGGCCGACGCGGGCCTTGAGGTTGATGATCAGCGGCGCGCGCAGGCTGGGGGCGACGCCGCCGCCTTCTTCCTGCTTGTAGAGGGTGATCATCACCGCCACGTCGTCGGCGGCCGGCGACTGCAGCAGCGCGTTTTCCTCGTCGGTCAGTTCGAGCTCGTAATTGAAGCCGAGCGCGGTCGGATCGATGATCTGGAAAGCCAGCGCCGCATCGTCCACCGACTGCAGCGTGAAGCTCTGCGGTTCGGCCTTGCCTTCCTCGTGAGCGAGCATGAACTGCTTCTTGTCTTCGAAACCGATCAAGCCGTTCGGAAAGCTGATGACCTTGTCTTCTGCCACATCGACGGTACCAAACAGATAGGTATTCACTTGCATGTGCTCTCTCCTCTTGAGTTGGGATGTATCAATTGGCATCCTACACCACTCCGTGAAGAGTTGTAATTCACCTCGGGATTACGGCATCATTGCCGCCCCTTTCCGCTGTCCCGCCGCACCCATGCTCGCTCCCATCGAACACCGCATCGCCCTCGAACTCAACGTCCGCCCCGCCCAGGTCAGGGCCGCCGTCCAGTTGCTCGACGAAGGCGCCACCGTGCCCTTCATCGCCCGCTACCGCAAGGAAGTCACCGGCGAACTCGACGACACGCAACTGCGCAACCTCGAAGAGCGCCTCGGTTACCTGCGCGAACTGGAGGACCGCCGGGGCGCGGTGCTCGCCAGCATCGAGGAACAGGGCAAGCTGACGCCGGAACTGCGCGGCGAGATCGAGAACGCCGAAACGAAGCAGCGCCTGGAAGACCTCTACCTGCCGTACAAGCAGAAGCGCCGGACCAAGGCGCAGATCGCCCGCGAAGCCGGCATCGAACCGCTGGCGCTCGGCCTCCTGGAAAACCCCGAGCTGACGCCGGAAGACGAAGCCGAAAAATACCTCAACGCCGACGCCGGCTTCGCCGACACCAAGGCGGTGCTCGACGGCGCCCGCCAGATCCTGATGGAGAAGTTCGCCGAGGACGCGCAACTGCTGCAGACGCTGCGCGATTACCTGAAGGAACACGGCCTGCTCAAATCGACCGTCGTCGAAGGCAAGGAAAGCGAAGGCGCCAAGTTCCGCGACTGGTTCGACTTCGCCGAGTCCATCGTCAACATGCCCTCGCACCGCGCGCTGGCCCTGTTGCGCGGGCGCAACGAAGGTTTCCTGAATGTCGCCCTGGTGCTCGATTCCGAATTGAACGAAGACGCGGTCAAGCCCGGCACCAACCCGTGCGAACAGCGCATCGCCGCCCGTTTCGGCATCAAGCACCAGAACCGCCCGGCCGACAAATGGCTGCAGGACACCGTGCGCTGGACCTGGAAGGTCAAGGTCTATACCCACCTCGAACTCGAACTGGTCAACGAACTGCGCGAGCGCGCCGAGGAAGAAGCGATCCGCATCTTCGGCAAGAACCTGAAGGACCTGCTGCTCGCCGCGCCGGCCGGCCAGCACGTGACCATGGGCATCGACCCGGGCATCCGCACCGGCTGCAAGATCGCCGTCGTCGACGCCACCGGCAAGCTGCTCGACACCGCCACCATCTACCCGCACGAACCGCGCAACGACTGGGGCGGCTCGATCTCGACCATCGCCCGCCTCGCCTCGACGCACGGCGTGACCCTGGTCGCCATCGGCAACGGCACCGCCAGCCGCGAGACCGACAAGCTGGTGCAGGACGTGATGAAGAAGTACCCGGAAGCGCGGCTACAGAAGATCGTCGTCTCGGAAGCCGGCGCCTCGGTCTATTCGGCCTCGGAACTGGCGGCCAAGGAATTCCCCGACCTCGACGTCTCGATCCGCGGCGCCGTGTCGATTGCCCGCCGGCTGCAGGACCCGCTCGCCGAACTGGTCAAGATCGAACCGAAGTCGATCGGCGTCGGCCAGTACCAGCACGACGTTTCCCAATCCAAGCTGGCGAAGAACCTGGATGCCGTGGTCGAGGATTGCGTCAACGCTGTCGGCGTCGATGTGAACACCGCTTCGGTGCCGCTGCTCACCCGCATCTCCGGCCTCAACGGCAGTCTGGCCGCCAACATCGTCGGCTACCGCGACGCCCACGGCGCCTTCAAGTCGCGCGACGAGCTGAAGAAGGTGCCGCGCCTCGGCGACAAGACTTTCGAACAGGCCGCCGGCTTCCTGCGCGTGCCGAACGGCGACAACCCGCTCGACGCGTCTTCCGTGCACCCGGAAGCCTATCCGCTGGTCGAAAAGATCATCGTCGACCTGAAGAAGCCGATCAAAGAACTGCTCGGCAACAGCCAGGCGCTCAAGGGCCTCAACCCGAGTAAATACACCGACGAACGCTTCGGTCTGCCGACCGTTCAGGACATCTTCAAGGAACTGGAAAAACCCGGCCGCGACCCGCGCCCCGAGTTCAAGACCGCCACCTTCGCCGACGGTGTCGAGGAAGTGAAGGACCTGCGCCCGGGCATGATCCTCGAAGGCGTGGTGACCAACGTCGCCGCCTTCGGCGCCTTCGTCGACATCGGCGTGCACCAGGACGGCCTGGTGCACGTCTCGGCGCTGTCCAACACCTTCGTCAAGGACCCGCACGCGGTGGTCAAGGCCGGCCAGGTGGTCAAGGTCAAGGTGCTGGAAGTCGACCTCGCCCGCCAGCGCATCGCACTCACCATGCGCATGGGCGACGAGCCGAAGAAGCACGATGCGGGCAGCCAGCGCGGCGCCCCGCTGTCGAAACAGCAGGCCCGCCACAACGCCCCGCCACCGGCCGGCAACGCGATGGCCAACGCCTTCGCCAAACTCAAGCGCTGACGGCGATAGCCGCGGCGCATGCGGCGCATCGGCATTGCCAATTGGCGAGGCGGTAACGCCTTGCCGACAATGACGGCATACCGATCCCGAAGGAAGCCGCCATGACCCGCCTCGCCACCACCGTTTTCCGGAAGCATCCGGTCCGTTTCGCTGCCGGCATCGCCATCAATCTAGGCGGCGTGCTCGCGCTCGCCGCCCACCTGTCCTAGAACCCCAGGCTACTGCCCGCACCGAGCAAGGTTGCCACGCCGAGCACGGCGAAAATGGCGGCGGCGATCGCATGCACGACGCGCACCGGAATCCGGTTGGCGATGCGGTCGCCGAGCAGCACGGCCGGCACGTTGGCGATCATCATGCCCAGCGTGGTGCCGGCAACGACGGCGACGACCGCCTGATACTGCGCGGCCAGCGCCACCGTCGCGACCTGCGTCTTGTCGCCCATCTCGGCCAGGAAAAAGGCGATCAGCGTCGTCCCGAACACCCCGTAACGCGCCAGCGCCGCCTCGTCGTCGTCCATCTTGTCGGGAATCAGCGTCCACACCGCCATCGCGATGAAGGACAGGCCGAGCACCCAGCGCATCGTTCCCGGCGCCACCAGCGAGGTGATCCAGGCGCCGAGCGCGCCGGCAAAGGCGTGGTTGGCGATGGTGGCGACCAGGATGCCGACGATGATCGGCAGCGGCTTGCGGAACTTGGCGGCGAGGATGAAGGCGAGCAGTTGCGTCTTGTCGCCGATTTCGGCCAGGGCGACGATGCCCGTGGAGATGAGGAAAGCTTCCATCTGAAGATACCTGGCCGGATCAGGACGATTGACCACGTCGCTTCTCCGGCCCGGGAAAGCGACATGGTCAAAGGTCTTGCCAAGTACGGAACCGCCTGCGCCATGCCCGGTAAGGACAAGTCTGTTGACGCAGGCCTCTGGCGGATGCAGAGCGGCTACTCCCCAATGACGGGGCGGATTATACACAGCTCGCGAAGCTCTCGCCTCGCAATATCGCTTGCATTTGCTTACATCCCGAAACCGACAGCCGGCAGACTGTCCGTTGCCCGCGGCGTAAACTCCGGGCATCACGAAAAGGGAGAAAAACAATGAAACATCCGCGCTTGCTGCTCGGCCTGTTGCCGCTCGGCCTCTGGGCCGCCTTTGCCCTGCCCGACCTGCTGGCCGCCGAACAGGGCGGCCCCTGGTTCTGGCGGCGCAACCTGATCATCCTCTCCGGCATCGTCGCCCTGTGGTGGATGAGCGCCGGCATGCTGCTCGCCACCCGCGCCCCCTGGCTGGAAAGCCGCTTCGGCGGGCTGGACAAGCTCTACCGCCTGCACCGGAACATCGGCATCGGCGCCGGCATCCTGGTGCTGCTGCACTGGCAAATGGAATGGTTGCCGAAGAAACTCGCCAAGGCCGGCCTGATCGCCGGGCCGAACCGGCCGCGCGGACCGCGCGGCGAGCCCGACATGTGGATCGACCTGGCCAAGGACGTCGGTGAATGGGCCGGCTACATCCTGATGGCGCTGGTCGTCGTCGCCCTGCTCCGGCGTCTGCCCTATCACTGGTTCCGCGTCGTGCATAAAGCTTTCGGCCTGATCTTCCTGGGCGGCGCCTTCCACGGCCTGCTGCTGATGCCCAAGGAATTCTGGCAGACGCCGCTGGCCTGGGCGACGCTGGCCGTCGCCGCGCTCGGCGTGGTGCCGGCACTGCTCTCGCTGAGCGGCCGCATCGGCCGTCGGCGCCAGCATCCGGCGCAGGTCGAAAACGTTCGCCAGGCCGACGGCCAGGTACTGGAAATCGTCTGCCGTCCGGCCGCCTCCTGGCCCGGCCATCAGGCCGGCCAGTTCCTGCTGGCCGATTTCGGCGTGCGCGGCGAAGGCGCCCACCCGTTCACCATCGCCTCGGCCTGGAGCGCCGAAACCGGCACCCTGACGCTGGCCGTCAAGGCGCTCGGCGATTTCACCGGCAAACTGCCGCAAACCGTCGCCGCCGGCCAGACAATCCGCCTCGAAGGCCCTTACGGCCAGTTCGACTTCGCATCGGCTTCATCCCGTCAGATCTGGGTCGCCGGCGGCATCGGCATCACACCCTTCCTCGCCCGCCTGCAGGCGCTTGCCGCCAGCGGCCAGCGCGTCGACGCCGATCTCTTCTACTCCTGCGCCAGCGACAGCCCCTTCCCGGAGCAGCTCGACGCCCTCTGCGCCCGTACCGGCGTCCGCCTGCACCGGCGCCTGAGCGAGCGCGACGGCCCGTTCACCGGCGAGGAAATCGCCGCCTGCCGCGGCGACGGCACCAGCGTCTGGTTCTGCGGCCCGCGCCGCTGGGGCGAAGCGCTCGCCCACCTGTTCCGGGAAAAGGGCCTGCCACGCGGGGATTTCCACCAGGAAGCTTTCGAGTTCCGCTAGGGCGTGTCACGGTTTGCCGTAGCGGGATGGACTGGACGGCAAGGCGCGAGGCGCTGGGCATAGTTGTTCAATTCCCGAGCCGAGCAACGCCAACGACTGCCCGCCACGGCAAACCCGAAGGACAAGGGGTTGGCGGAGCGCATTGCGGCATTGCCGCGGCGCAGGCGTAACAAAAGACCGCTTCCCAAGAAATTATTCCTATGGCATCGTCCACCAAGGTATGCATTCCGCATATCCAGTCAACCTCAAAAGGAGATGACGATGACAACCACAGTTGGTAAGGTAGGTGTATATCTCGTCCATGGAACCGCCGGCAATGTCGGCACCCCGGGCGCCCCGATCCTTCATTTTTCCTTGCTGGTCAACGCAAGCACCGGCGCCGTCAGCGGCCAAGCTCGCCAGACGCAGGCCGTTCAAGGTCCGATGTCCGACGTCCTGATCGGCAACGTGACCGGCCAGATTCGCTACACCGGTCTCGGCAAATACACCAAAATCGTTTCCCTGCAAGGCAGTGCCATCATCACGGTAGCGCCGCCGGCGATCGGTGCCTATCTGGCACCCTTCGATGCCCACTTTGCCATTAACGACGCCTGGGAAGGCGTTGGCGGCTGGAGCCTGAGCGGCACTAGCGTAGAAAACGTTCCCGTCACCAACGACCACTAAGCCTGCACCAAGGTCCGCGCCATGCCGCGCGGACCCAGCAATCACATCCCCCTCTTCCCGTTATCCCGGCTTCGCCCGCAGGTACTGCTTCGGCCAGGCCACATCGGCGCCCAGCTCCTGCGCCGCCTGCAACGGCCAGAAAGGATTGCGCAGGATTTCGCGGCCGACCAGCACGAGGTCGGCCTCGCCATTGGCGACGATGGCTTCGGCCTGGGCTGCCTCGGTGATCAAGCCGACCGCCGCCACCGGCGGGCCGGCCTCGCTCCGGATGCGTGTCGCGAACGGCACCTGGAAGCCCGGCCCGGCGGGAATCTTCGCATCGGCCACCAGGCCGCCGGTCGATACATCGACCAGATCGACGCCATCGTCCTTGAGCAGGCGGCAGAGTTCAACCGTCTGCGCCGCGTCCCAGCCGCCTTCCACCCAATCCGTCGCCGACAGCCGGATCAGCAGCGGCATGCCGGCCGGCAGCACCGCCCGCACCGCCGCCACGACCTCGCGCACGAGCCGCGTGCGGCCGGCGAAATCGCCGCCGTAGCCGTCGTCACGCAGGTTGGACAAGGGCGACAGGAACTGGTGCAGCAGGTAGCCGTGCGCGGCGTGAATCTCCACCGTCCGGAAACCGGCCCGCACCGCCCGCCGCGCCGCCGCCGCAAAGGCATCGACGACGCGCCAGATGCCGCCCGCGTCCAGCGCCCGCGGTGCCGCGTAAGAACCGAAGGCGAGCGGCGAAGGCGCCACCGCCGTCCACCCGCCTTCCGCCGCCGCCAGCGTGCGCTGCGCCTCCCAGCCGAGACCGACGCTCGCCTTGCGCCCGGCATGCGCCAGCTGGATCGCCGGCACCGCCCCCTGCGCCTCGATCAGCCGCACCACGCGTCCCAGCGCCTCGACCTGCTCGTCGTGCCAGAGCCCGAGATCGCCCGGACTGATCCGGCCTTCCGGCAACACCGCCGTCGCCTCGACGATCACCAGCCCCACCCCGCCCACCGCCCGGCTGCCGTAATGCTGCACGTGCCAGTCGTTGGCGACGCCTTCGCAGGCCGAGTACTGACACATCGGCGGCATGCCGATGCGGTTGGGCAAGCTCAGGTCACGCAGGAAAAAAGGGCTAAACAAGGCGGACATTGGAGTCTCCGGGCAAGGATGAAAACAGGAAAGGCACCGGACAATCTTGCCACGGCAGCGTGAAAGCCCAAACACCGGCATATTGCTTTCGTCAGCAACGATGCTACTCTCAGGCCGCTGCCGGCAGGAAGCCGCCGCGGCGTTGCGCTAACGATCAACTACCGAGAGGTCATGATGAAAAAACTGCTTATGGGATTGCTGGCCGGCTTGTTCTCCGCAAGCCTCTGTTTCGCGCAAGCCGCGGACTGCGAATCGAAGGCCGTCAGCAAGGACGGCAAGCCCCTGGCCGGCGCCGCCAAGGCCTCGTTCATGAAGAAGTGCCAGGCGGAAAACAAGGGCGACGCCAAGACCGCTTGCTCAGCCAAGGCCGTGGACAAGAACGGCAAGGCCCTGGCCGGTGCCGCCAAGGCTTCGTTCATGAAGAAGTGCGAAGCCGGGCAGTAATCTACCGCGCCAGCCGGCGCACGACGGCAACAAGAAGACTGCCCGCCGGTTCGGGCAGTCTTTTTTGCCGGATTTCCGAAGAAGCAGTTCTCGGGTTTCCGGTGCAACAGACAAAACCTTGCGTCACGGGTTGACGAGCTCCCCCTTGACTGACTAGCCTAGCGCCAAATCAAGCTGCCCGATACAAGGCAGCAGCGTGCGGCGGAGGGGCAGGCACAAACGTGAGAGCAAGTCTTTTCCTGGTGGCTGGTCTATGCCTGCTGGCCGCTTGCCAGCCCGAAGCGCCGATCCGCATCGGTTTGCTGGCCGGATTGTCCGACCGCGGCAGCGATTTTGGCGAAAGCGTGCGCAACGGCGTGATCCTCGCCATCGAGCAGCAGAACGCCGCCGGCGGCATCAATGGCCGGAAAATCGAACTGATCGTCCGCGACGACGGCCAGGATAGCGCCCAGGCCAAAAAGGCGGCCGCGGAGCTGATCGCATTGCACCCCGACGTCATCATCGGCCCGGTGACCAGCTCGATGGCCAAGGTGGTGGTACCGATGATGGACGCTGCCGGCATCACCCTCATCAGTCCGACCGTTGCCTCGACCAATTTCCAGGGCAAGGACGATCAATTCTTCCGCGTCAATTGCACGACCCGCGAGGCGGCCATCCAGCACGCGCGCGTTCTCCACGGGCGCGGGATACGACGGCCGGCGCTGGCCTTCGATGCCTCCAACGCGCCCTTCTCCGACACCTGGATTGCCGGCTTCCGGGAGGAATTCACCCGGCTGGGCGGGCAGATCAGCGCCACCGCCGGTTTCGAATCCGTCGCCGGTGCCCGTTTCGCCGGCGTCATCGGCAAACTGCTCGAACATCGACCGGATGCCCTGATCTTCGTCGCCAGCACGCTCGACACCTCGCGCCTCGCCCAGCAGGCGCGGCGACAGGCGCCCGGACTGCCGCTCAGTTCCTCGGAATGGGCCGCCTCCGGCGAAGCGCTGAGCGAGATGGGCGGACGCGCCGTCGAAGGCCTCCTGATGACCCACGCCTACGACCGCAACGACCAGAGCCCGGCCTACCGCCGCTTCCGCGAAGACTTCAAGCAGCGCTTCCAGCGCGAATTCGGCTCGTTTTCGCTGCTCGCCTACGACGCCGCCAATGTCGTCATCGCCGCCCTGCAGCGCAAGGAACCCCGCGAAAGCATGAAGGAAGCCTTGCTTCGTCACGCCCCGTATACCGGCGTGCAGCAGCAGATCCAGTTCGATGCCAGCGGCGACGCCACCCGGCAGGTTTTCTTCACCGAAATCCGCAACGGCCAGCTGGTGCAACTGCCATGACCGCCGTGCGACAACGCGAATGGCGCCTGCCGGTCTACCTCGGCCTGCTGCTGACCATCACCTCGGTGCTGACTTTCCTGATCGTCGGCAGCGTCTTCCTGCTCACCCGCATCCCGCAGATGGAAGAGGAAATCCGGACGCGCAACGAGAGCGAGGCGCGCGAGCTGGCCTACCGCATCGAAATCCAGATGCTCGCCCGCCAGGAGCAACTGGCACTCGTCGCCCGCGCCCTGCACCATGCCGACGCGCCACGCAACCTGATTGGCGAAGCGGTGGCCGACGGCAAGGTGTTCCGCGCCCTCTACCTGATTTCCCCGCAGGGCGAAGTGCTGAGCGCCGGGCTGACCCCGGCCTACCGGCACCTCGAAGACGAAATCGTCGGCAGCGACCTCTCCGGCACCCCGCTGTTCCGGGAAGTCCGCCAGCGCCACGTCACCACCTGGAGCGACAAGTACCTCTCCGCGCTGAGCGGCGTCATCACCGTCGGACTGGCCGCCCCCCTCGACGGCGGGCAGGTGTTGCTGGCGGAGATCCCGATCGAGCACCTGCTCAACATCATCGACCGCAACCCCGCCGACAAACGGCGCGCCATCTGGGTCGTCGACCAGCGCGGCGAACTGCTCGCCGACACCGAAGCCGTGATGCGCCCCGGCGAACTCAACATCTACAACTCGCCGGTACTCAACGCCGTGTTGAAGGGGCAGCAGTTCCCGACCCGCTTCAGCTTCAACGGCCACGACTATTACGTCGGCGGCGCGCGCTCCGACGCGCTCGGCTGGTCCTTCATCTCGCGCCTGCCGGCCGGCTTCGAACACCCGGAAATCCGCATGACCAGCCTGATCGTCTGCGCCGGCTTCCTCGCCTCGCTGATCATCGGCGCCCTTCTCGCCATCTACGGCGCCGCCCGGCTGCTGCGGCCGCTGGCGCTGGTCGTCGAACGAGCGCACGCGGTGGCCAACGGCCATGCCGTGAGTTCCTGGCCGCAAGGCCGGATCAAGGAGTTCAACGCGCTTTCCACCGACATCGGCCAGATGGCCTCCGCCATTCTCGAACGCGAACACCAGCTACGCGACCTCAACGCCGGCCTCGAAGCGCGCGTTGCCGAGCGCACCCGGGAACTCTCGCAAGCCAAGGAAATCGCCGAAGAAGCCAGCCGGGCAAAATCGACCTTCCTGGCCAACATGAGCCACGAAATCCGCACCCCGCTCAACGCCATCGCCGGCATGGCCGCGCTGATCCGGCGCGCCGGCCTGGCACCCCAGCAGGAGGCGCGCCTGGACAAACTGGAAGCCGCCGGCGAACACCTGCTCGAAGTCATCAACATGGTTCTCGACCTGTCGAAGATCGAAGCCGACAAGCTGATCCTGCAGGAAGACAACTTCCCCCTCGGCAGCATCTTCGAGAACGTCGCCTCCATGCTTCAGGAACGGGCGCTGGAGAAACATCTGCGCCTGAGCTTCGCGCTTCCCGAGCTGCCGCCCCTGCTGCGCGGCGACCGCACCCGCCTGCAGCAATGCCTGCTCAACTACGCCACCAACGCCGTCAAATTCACCGAGCAGGGCAGCATTTTCATGACCGCCAGCCTGCAGGAGGAAACGGCGGATGCGGTCCTGATCCGCTTTGAAGTCCGCGACACCGGCATCGGGATTCCCCCGGCAATCCAGCAGCGGCTGTTCAAGCCTTTCGAACAGGCCGACGGCTCGACTACCCGCCAGTACGGCGGAACCGGCCTGGGACTGGCGATCACCGCCCGGATCGCCGCCGCGATGGGCGGCGAAACCGGGGTCAGCAGCGAACCGGGAAAAGGCAGCACCTTCTGGTTTACCGCCCGTCTGCACAAGGCAGCCCAGGAAAGGATCGCCCGCAGCGAACCCGATACCGCAGCCGAACAGCGCCTGCTCGAAGAATTCGCCGGCGCCCGCGTCCTGCTGGTGGACGACGAGCCGATCAACCGGGAAATCACCCGGATGCTCCTCGAAGATCTGCATTTCCGCATCGACGCCGCCGAAAACGGCCAGGAAGCGCTGACCCTGGCCGGTCTGCACCCCTACGACCTGATCCTGATGGACATGCAGATGCCGGTCATGGACGGTCTGGAAGCCACCCGCCGCATCCGCGAACTCCCCGACGGCGAGCGCTGCCTGATCATCGCCATGACCGCCAACGCCTTCGCCGAGGACCGCGAACGCTGCCTGGCGGCCGGCATGGACGACTTCACGACCAAACCGATCAACCCCGAAGCCTTCTTCGGCCAATTGCATCGCCACCTGAGCACCCGGACCAGCCCAGTCGAAGCGGGTTGAGTTCCGGTCAAATTGCACGAAACCCAAACCACAACACCGTCCATGGCTTGGTTTATCGGTAATCTCGTCACATTTCAAACCACATCCCCGTTGTCTGGGAGCGAAGCCCCGTCCACCAGATGCGCTTCGTCTATCCGACCGAGTTTCAATCCACGCCCCCCGTTGCCGGGGAGCGAAGCGGAGAAATCCTGGCTATAAGGAGGAAAAAAAATGGTTTCAATCCACGCCCCCCGTTGCCGGGGAGCGAAGCGAACGTGCCGAGTACGCCGAGCGCGATGCAAAGTGGGTTTCAATCCACGCCCCCCGTTGCCGGGGAGCGAAGCGTCTGGCGAATTGACGTCATCGATGAACGGATCGCGGTTTCAATCCACGCCCCCCGTTGCCGGGGAGCGAAGCGCTTCGAGCTGTTCGCGTCCGCCGGCGTCGGCCGGTTTCAATCCACGCCCCCCGTTGCCGGGGAGCGAAGCATGCCTTGGCCGCGGCCTTCCCGTCTCCCTTGACGTTTCAATCCACGCCCCCCGTTGCCGGGGAGCGAAGCTCATCGAGGTTGTCATGGCCGTTGAGGAAGAATTCGTTTCAATCCACGCCCCCCGTTGCCGGGGAGCGAAGCCCTGGTCGTGCAGCATCAGGCTGACAGTTGCTTCGTTTCAATCCACGCCCCCCGTTGCCGGGGAGCGAAGCATCCGTACCCCCGCCCCCTGCGAATAGCGGGGGCGCCATGTTTCAATCCACGCCCCCCGTTGCCGGGGAGCGAAGCCCGAAGACGTCGTCGCGAGTCCGCACGTCATCGACGTTTCAATCCACGCCCCCCGTTGCCGGGGAGCGAAGCGGCCGTCCCTGGCCGATTCACGGCCTCATTCGTCGTTTCAATCCACGCCCCCCGTTGCCGGGGAGCGAAGCTCAAGGCCGGGCAGCGTGAGTACCTGCTGATCCCGGTTTCAATCCACGCCCCCCGTTGCCGGGGAGCGAAGCCGCCGGGCATATTGCGTATTGTGGTCTCGATGCCGGTTTCAATCCACGCCCCCCGTTGCCGGGGAGCGAAGCCGCGCTACGTGACGGGTGGCGATGGTCCATCGTGGGTTTCAATCCACGCCCCCCGTTGCCGGGGAGCGAAGCGTGTCGGCGACTTGACGGTCATCACCGTGCTGGAAGTTTCAATCCACGCCCCCCGTTGCCGGGGAGCGAAGCCCCGAGCAACACCCACGACCATCGCACGTCAGCCAGTTTCAATCCACGCCCCCCGTTGCCGGGGAGCGAAGCTCGCGCGCGGGCCGTCGCCCATCAGGTCGGCGACGTTTCAATCCACGCCCCCCGTTGCCGGGGAGCGAAGCACTCATACATGGTCGGTTTGGCGTGACGGACACGGTTTCAATCCACGCCCCCCGTTGCCGGGGAGCGAAGCACAGGGCGCGCTGCTCGGCTTGCCGATGCTGCGCATGTTTCAATCCACGCCCCCCGTTGCCGGGGAGCGAAGCCGCCGATCAACCGCTGCATCGAGCTCCGCCTTGAGGTTTCAATCCACGCCCCCCGTTGCCGGGGAGCGAAGCCTCGCATGGACGCACCACGCGTCGATCCAGGAGACCGTTTCAATCCACGCCCCCCGTTGCCGGGGAGCGAAGCAGCGCCTCGAAAGCGCTTGGGCAGACTGGGGCAGGGTTTCAATCCACGCCCCCCGTTGCCGGGGAGCGAAGCCGCCGTTTGCCTCGCCCGTCGGCATCAAGTATTTCGTTTCAATCCACGCCCCCCGTTGCCGGGGAGCGAAGCCAGTTGCCTACTGGCTCAAGGCCGTCAAGGCTGGCGTTTCAATCCACGCCCCCCGTTGCCGGGGAGCGAAGCTTGATCGCCGCCATCTGCTGCGAAGCCATTGCCTCGTTTCAATCCACGCCCCCCGTTGCCGGGGAGCGAAGCCAGCGTCTGCTGGCTGGCCTCGCTGGGCTTGAGGTTGTTTCAATCCACGCCCCCCGTTGCCGGGGAGCGAAGCGCCATGATCGCCGCCTTCGAAGCCAAGACGAAAGCCGTTTCAATCCACGCCCCCCGTTGCCGGGGAGCGAAGCCTGTTCGGCACGGCGCTTTGCGCCAGGAGGATGGAGTTTCAATCCACGCCCCCCGTTGCCGGGGAGCGAAGCGCTGGCATCGCTGCTCTCGGACATGCACAGTGCTGTTTCAATCCACGCCCCCCGTTGCCGGGGAGCGAAGCCGTTCAAAGCCGCGGCAATCGGCGTCTCTCTGCCGTTTCAATCCACGCCCCCCGTTGCCGGGGAGCGAAGCCGTTCGATCCGGCTGCGGATGTCTTCGGACTTGCCGTTTCAATCCACGCCCCCCGTTGCCGGGGAGCGAAGCCCGGCAAGGAAGGCGTCATCCACCACATCGACCTGTTTCAATCCACGCCCCCCGTTGCCGGGGAGCGAAGCCGGGGCTGGCGCGATGCCGCAGGACTGGGAGGTCGGTTTCAATCCACGCCCCCCGTTGCCGGGGAGCGAAGCCGCAGGGCGCCGACGAGTACAAGATCGTGATTGCCGTTTCAATCCACGCCCCCCGTTGCCGGGGAGCGAAGCATGGTATCCCCCCAAAATATGGTCAAACAGACCAAGTTTCAATCCACGCCCCCCGTTGCCGGGGAGCGAAGCCGACGATATCACGTCGGTCGCCATCCTGCTCAACGGTTTCAATCCACGCCCCCCGTTGCCGGGGAGCGAAGCACTTCGAGCCGAATCTGTGTGCCGATGCCGACGTTGTTTCAATCCACGCCCCCCGTTGCCGGGGAGCGAAGCTTCCAGCGCCGCCGAATAACGCTGCCGATGTTGAGTTTCAATCCACGCCCCCCGTTGCCGGGGAGCGAAGCGCTCGACTGCCGGGTTGGCCGGCACCGGACACGAAGTTTCAATCCACGCCCCCCGTTGCCGGGGAGCGAAGCCCAAGCCGATGAAAGCCATAGCCAGAAACGGCCTGTTTCAATCCACGCCCCCCGTTGCCGGGGAGCGAAGCGTGTGCCGATGCCGACGTTGAACAGCTTCTGACGGTTTCAATCCACGCCCCCCGTTGCCGGGGAGCGAAGCTTGATGGAAACGACGGCTGCGGAACTGACCGCATTGTTTCAATCCACGCCCCCCGTTGCCGGGGAGCGAAGCCACACATGCGCGCTTCAAGGGGACGTTGCAACTTGTTTCAATCCACGCCCCCCGTTGCCGGGGAGCGAAGCTCGGCCGTCAGTTCGAGATGTCCGGCCTGGCAGATGTTTCAATCCACGCCCCCCGTTGCCGGGGAGCGAAGCGAGCAGGGCGACCCGACCGATATGGTCGTCTATTGGTTTCAATCCACGCCCCCCGTTGCCGGGGAGCGAAGCCGTAGTCGAGCAGCCGAACTTTTTCGAGCAGGTTGTTTCAATCCACGCCCCCCGTTGCCGGGGAGCGAAGCAGCGAATGAAGACGTATTATGCTTCGCTCAATATGTTTCAATCCACGCCCCCCGTTGCCGGGGAGCGAAGCGAATACGGCGTACTACCGAAACGGGGGTAAATATGTTTCAATCCACGCCCCCCGTTGCCGGGGAGCGAAGCGAGGCAAAAACGACTAACCCACGACGGCCGCTGCGTTTCAATCCACGCCCCCCGTTGCCGGGGAGCGAAGCCCTTATGTATATTTACATAACATTCGTCAGTGATTGTTTCAATCCACGCCCCCCGTTGCCGGGGAGCGAAGCCCGGACACGCCATCGGCGGCAAACGTCGGCGTGATGTTTCAATCCACGCCCCCCGTTGCCGGGGAGCGAAGCTTCCGCTGCCGACGCTCGACCTGAGCACGGTGTACGTTTCAATCCACGCCCCCCGTTGCCGGGGAGCGAAGCGTCAGCGCTGGCAACACCTACTTCGGTGTGATGTTCGTTTCAATCCACGCCCCCCGTTGCCGGGGAGCGAAGCGACGATATCACGTCGGTCGCCATCCTGCTCAACGGGTTTCAATCCACGCCCCCCGTTGCCGGGGAGCGAAGCATGCGGTTTTTATAGTAATAAAACGGGTGCAGGGGTTTCAATCCACGCCCCCCGTTGCCGGGGAGCGAAGCCTCGATCCTCGGACTGCAGCCGCTCCGTCAGCTTGTTTCAATCCACGCCCCCCGTTGCCGGGGAGCGAAGCCTGCCCGGCGAGGTACTTCTCGCAGTCGAACATCGGGTTTCAATCCACGCCCCCCGTTGCCGGGGAGCGAAGCAGATGGACGAACTCGGCATGGAGGAGTTCAAGACGTTTCAATCCACGCCCCCCGTTGCCGGGGAGCGAAGCACGTGGCCACGGCCACGAACGCTATGAACACGTAGTTTCAATCCACGCCCCCCGTTGCCGGGGAGCGAAGCGACTCAAGTCCGCGTCCATGGCTGCCTTGGTGGCGTTTCAATCCACGCCCCCCGTTGCCGGGGAGCGAAGCCTTCTTCGACTTGATGCCGAATTCCTTCAGCCGCTCGTTTCAATCCACGCCCCCCGTTGCCGGGGAGCGAAGCATTCAAACGTCGTCGTTGTATCAATATGAGCGGATGTTTCAATCCACGCCCCCCGTTGCCGGGGAGCGAAGCCATAGTCGAGCAGCCGAACTTTTTCCAGCAAATTGTTTCAATCCACGCCCCCCGTTGCCGGGGAGCGAAGCCCCTACGCGCCGGACTTCCCCGTCCAGACGCTGTCCGTTTCAATCCACGCCCCCCGTTGCCGGGGAGCGAAGCACGCCTGCTTCGTCGCACAGGATGCCGGCGGCCCGTTTCAATCCACGCCCCCCGTTGCCGGGGAGCGAAGCGCGGATGAGGACGTATTATGCATCGCTCAACATGTTTCAATCCACGCCCCCCGTTGCCGGGGAGCGAAGCTCATCGCCCGTAAACCTCAGGCGCGAAAGGAGAAATCCGCCGTGTTGCGCGAACCTCGTCTTCCGTGAGCGACCAACATCTTAATCGATCCAGCGAAGTGCAAAAATCCGTCGCCGATTCAGTCAATTGCGGGAAACGCGAACCTGGCGGGTAAATGCCGGGCACTTTGGGTTCGCGCATGGTCACAGGACCAGTGGCCCGTCGAAATCCGTCGCGCGGAAGTGGCCGTGTTCGCGCACCTCGTAGCCGCGCAGTTCGGCGATGCGGTAGAAACGCAGGTTGTCCTCGTCGGCCTTGATTTCGGCGACCAGGCTGCGTTCCAGTGCTTCGAACTGGGCGCGATCGATCTGACATTCGAAGACGGATTTCTGCACGCGCTGGCCGGTGCTTTCGCACAATTTGGCGACGCGGCGCAAACGGCGGCGGCCTTCGCGGGTTTCTGTATTGACGTCGTAGCAAACGATGACCAGCATCAGCGCACCAGATAGGGAAGATATTCTTCGGTATCGCCGCGCAAGGTCCGCGCCAGCAGGCGGGCTTGCACGTGCGGCAGCAACCCGAACGGCAGGCTTTCGGCGAGCAAGGGGTGGGAAAGGGCTTCCTGCTTGCGTTCCTGATAGGCCACCAGCACGGTCTTGCGCGCGTCGCCTTCGAGCAGCACGGCACCGCCTTCGCGCTCGACAAAATCCTTGGCGACAAGCTGGCCGCGATTGATGAGCGACAGTGCCAGGCGGTCGGCAAAGTAGCGGAACTCTTCCATCAGGTCGAGCGCCAACGCGGCGCGGCCCGGACGCACGGCATGCAGAAAGCCGATCTGCGGATCAAGCCCGGCGGCCTCGATGGCCGAGCGACAATCGTTCATCAACAGGGAATAGAGGAAGGAAAGCAGCGCATTGATCCGGTCGCGCGGTGGTCGCCGGCTGCGCCCATCCATGCGGAAGCTGTCCCTGGCCGGCGCACGGATCAACGCATTGAGCGCGGCGAAATACTGGCGCGCCGCTTCGCCTTCGATACCGCGCAAGGTATCGAGATCGCCCGCCGTCGGCAGCGCGCGCAGCGCAGCGGCCAGGTCGTTGGCGCCCCGGGTGAGGATCGCCGCATCCTCATCGCCCTTGGCCTCGCGCGCGCCGCGCAGCAAGACCTGGCGACAGTTGCGCACCTTGCCGGCAATGCAGTTGCGCGCCACGCTCAGGGCAAATGCCGGGTCGCCGGCCAGGCGATGCTGCGCCTGGCGCAACAGCACATTGCCGGAAACCGGCCCTTCCAACCGTGCCTTGAAACGACCGTGCATATCGAGCAGCACCAGGCTGACGCCGCTATCGGCCAGCTTGTGCATCAACGGCAGCGATACCGAAACCTGTCCGAAACAAACCACCGCACCAAGGTGATGCAAGGGCACACGCAGCTTGGTTTCGTGCGCCACGTCGAGGCGCACGGTGTTGTTGTCGAGATGGACGTAGCTTTCCGGCGTCGTCACGTACAAGGTGTTGAGCAACTGCATGTCAGGCCTCCGGATCGAACAGGCTCGCCAGTACCGATGCCCGGCCTGCGTCCGCCTGAAGTACGTCGGGTTGGCAAAGGTCGCGCAGCGAACACGCGTGGCAGTGATCGTCGGCGAGCGGCGGCGGGGTCACGCCGGCAGCCAGCATGTCGCGCACGCCGGCAATCGCCGCCAGGGTTTTGGCCCGCAACCCCTGGTCGACCGCAACAATCCGCCGACGGCGGGACGATGCGTAATACAGCGCGCCTTCCGGCACCGGACGCCCGAACATCTCTTCCAGGCACAGCGCCTGCGCCGCCAGTTGAATGTCGTCGCAAGCGGCAATGTCGGCCCGTTTGTGGCGCGAACCGTGTTTGTACTCCACCGGGTACGGTGTGCCGTCCGGCAGGAACTCGACGACATCGGCCTTGCCGACCAGCCCGAGCCGGTCGCTGAACAGCGGCAGCGCCCGCTCGCTGCGCAAGCCTTCGCGCACTTCGCAACCGGGATCATCCACCCGCTTGTGCAAGGCCTGGCCGCGCTGGGTGAACAGGTTCTCTTCGAACACCTGTTCGACGTGAATCAGCGCGCACTGGCGCGGGCAGTACGCCCAGTGCTGGAGCGCGGAAAGGGGAATGGGATCAAGGGGTTCGGTTGACATCGCTTATACCCTTGGATGGATTTGGCAACTTGCTTGGGTTAGCATTGCCCAAGCCTTACCGGAGGTTCTCACCATGATCAATTCCCCCCTTGAAGACATCGAAGCCGCCGCCCTGCAACTGGCGCGGGCCGACCGCGCCAAACTGGCAGAACGCTTGTTGATCAGCCTTGACGAAGACGACGAAATTCTCGCGTCCTGGGTCGAAGAGGCGGAGCGTCGGGGCGATGCGTACGAGCGCGGCGAAATGGAGGCTATTGACTTCGATGAGTCGATTGCCAAGGCACGAGCAAGAATATCCAGCCACGTCAAAGCTTGAAACCCCAAAATCAGGCTACACCACGCAAAACTAACCAACTCCAAGCCAAACCGGCGGCTTCATCTTGACCGAAACCGCGAAATGCCGCCCACGGCACATTGGGCCGGTTATCTTCTCCTCCCGAAGCAAGAGCCCACATTTTCGGCCCACACCTTGCATGCCCTGCGATGTAGATGACGCCCTGAGGCATTTCGATAGTCGCGCACTTTCCAAATGATTCAACATAAGCAGCATCAATATCGGGAAGTTCTGACGGCCGGAATGCCTTTCCTTGAGTGGATTCATCAAGGTTTATCAAAAACAGATAGCGTGAAGTAAGCATCTGAAGTTCGCCTGTGTTTGCAGGATTAAAAACGGGAGTTCATTTGTCGCTAGAACCCCCGGATTCAAATCACACCCGCTTGATCAGGCTGACCCCGGCCGGCAAACCGGCCTCGTCAACGCTGACTTCGTAATCGCCAAAACTGCGCGGCACGTCCACATCGTCCTTGCGCTTGATCTTGATGCGGTCGAAAAGCGAGTGCGCATGCGCATTCCCCAATTCCGAATCGTGCTTGAAGACGTATAGCCCGCGCGTCGCCATTTCGCCACGCGCTGCGGAGCGGTCATGCTCGAACATCTGCTCCAGCGCCTGCCAAAGCAATTCGAGGTCTTCTTCGCCAAAGCCGGTTTGCTTGGCGAGGAAAGAAGAAACAAAGCCGTGGGCGACGTAAATGCCGTAAGGAACGGTGTGCTTGCGGCCCATGGTCCGGTTGTCGCCTTGCTGCTTCTCGGCCTCGGCTTCCGTCGCCACCGCCATGCGGGTAATCGAATGTTCCTGGGCGATGATCGGATCGACTGAGCGGGCAAAAGTCAGTTGCACCGGGCCGCGCACCTGGCCGCAGTTCACGCCGGTCGACATCACCGCGCCGAAAGTGCGCACGTCGAAGAAATTGGCACACATCCACTGCCGCGCCTTGTCCACGGTATCGCCGCTGCCCTTGCGCTTCTTGTCGCCCTTGAGTTCTTCTTCGGCACCCACCGCGACATAGGCTTTTTCGTGGGTCTGGTTGAGAACCGCCTTTTCCTTCACGTAGATATCGAAGGGCGGCGTTTCGCCTTTGACCAGCCCGACAAAGTTGCGCACCTTGCGCTTCAGGGAAACATCCGTCACCAGCCCATGACCGGATTCGGCATCGAGACGCGGCAGGTTGCCGGCATCCGGGTCGCCGTTGGGGTTGCCGTCGCGCACATCAAAAACGAGGACGAAGTCGTAGCGGTTGTTCAGGCTCATTTGGATTCTCCCTGGGTGGATTGCATGGATTGGCTGGATTCGGATTTGCTGAAAAAGTCCTGGCGCTGGTGGTAGTAGCCGAGGGCGAAACGGCCTTGCTCCGGCAGGCTCAGGTGTTTCGGGAAGTCGTTGAGGCCGCCCATGATTTCGCCGAGCAGACGCTCGAAATTGGTGGCGCGGCCACGATTGGTGAGCTTCGCCAGATGGTGATTCTTGAGGCGCAGCAAGGTGGTGAAAACTGCCACCGGCGTACTGGAAGCGGCGCCGTAATAGCGTTCGCGAATGGTCGCATTGAGGCCGGGGCTGGCCTCTTCCTGGATTTTTTCCAGCGCCGCAAACAGGCGCCCCAGCCGATAGGCCGGACTGGTGTTCTCTAAATCGAGCATGTCGGACAACTCCTTGTCGAGAGATTGATTCGGTTGAAAGCGTCGCAAACGATTGAGGCTGGCCTTGATGGCGGCAGCGCGCAGGTAGGTGACGTTCTGCTCGGCGCGGCAACGCAACACCGCCGCATTGAGCCAGGTGGCCGGAAACGGGCTGCCGGAGAGAATCGCCCGCATGATGTCGCCGCCCAGGTTGGGCGGAATGTTGTCGGCCTTGCCCTGCTGGGCGCAGGCGGCGAGCAGGCGGAAGAGGCTCGGGTATTCCGGGTCTTTTGCACTGCGCGCGACTTTCAGGTCAGCGAACCACTGCCTGATCTGGCGGGCGATTTCGTGCAGCGGTGCGGCATGCCAGAAGCGGACGGAAACCCGCGCCGCGTTGGGCGCCAGACCCAGCACGTAAAACAGCTTGTCGCCCCGACCGCCATCGAACTGCCCGGACTGCACCGCGCCGAGCAAGGCGCGCACCTGCTCAGCACGCTGATCGGGATCGTCGCGCTCGCCGAAGATGGCGGCGAAACCTTCCTCGATTTCGGCATCGTCCTTCTGTGCCCAGAACACTGTCGAAGCATCGCCGACCTGGATGCGCTGGCGGGAATTGCGGTCGAGCAGGTGATTGAGCGCCGTCGTGTAGGCAAAGGCCGCCAGCGGGCTGACCGGCGCATTGTCGCCCTGCTCCTTGTTGTAGGAGGCAAAGGCGTCAAGGTTGAAGGAAACCAGCGTGGCGCCGGAGCTTTGCGCGCCCCAGACGCCCTTGATCACCGTATGCAGACGTTCGGCGGATGCCGGCTGGCCGGTCACCAGGCAGAAAGCCGGCTTACCGCCTTCTTCGGCCACATCACCCCGTCCGGCAATGACTGCCGGGCGCTGGCAGATCAAGTCACCATCGTTGTGCAGACGAAAAGTGACCACGGGGTTGCCTTCGACGATTTCCGGCCAGGCCGGATCGGCGACCAACGCCGCTTGTCCGAAGTTGGCGTAGAAGCTCTCCAAGGCCAGGATGCCGGCATCCTGACGGGCCGCTTCGGGCAATTCCGCAACCCGCTGCCGGAAAGCCGCATGCTGCTCGGCCACTCGTTCGGGTTTGCCCTTGGTATCGACGCCCAAAGCGTATTCGGCGGTGTCCCACAGCAGGTTGGCCGCCACGCCGGAGGAACGCTTGACGCCTTTGGGCACCTGGTAACGCCGCGCCTGTTTCTTCTTGCCATCGCCCTGGCGAGTATCTGTAATGCCGAGCGGCCGGCCTTCGGCGGTCAACTCGACGATGAAGGGAATTTCCTTGTCCTCCAGCCCGAAGGCCGGCAGACGGCGGGCCGGGTCGGGATCGGTGGCCTTGCGCTGGTAGTAGTCGTAAAGGGCTTGCAGGATCATGTCGTCACCTGCGCTTGCGTCAGGTCGATAACCCCGTTTTGCAGATCGGCCCGGAAAAAGCGCGGTTTCGGGTCGTTGACCGCCGCAAAATCCATGTCGTAGATCATCCAGCCCAGATCGCGACTTTCGGCCAGGGCGGGCACCTCGCTGTCCGGATCGGTGACCAGCCGGAAACGTGCGGCGAATTCGCGGCAACCGAGATAGGGCTGATTGACGCACTGCCCTTTCTCCGCCCGGCGTTGAAACATTTCCCGGTACTTGGCCGGATTCGCCCGCGCATCGTCGCCGACCGGCAGCAGTTCGGCATGCAGGCGATAAGCCACATCGCGCAGAAACAGCCCGGCCCGCTGCTGGCGGTCGTCCTCGATGTACAGCGCCAGATTGCCCTGCCCGGCATTCATCGCCGTCTGGGCATTGCGCACCGAAGCCTTGGCCGACACCTCGTTACGCCGCACGCTGATCCATTTGATCGGCTTCAAGACCTCGATGCGGCGCACCTCCCAGCGAATCGCCGGTTTCCACAAAATGGCCTCGAACACCGAACGCGCCGCCGATGGCGTGATGACGTCGTAGGACACCCGTTCGACCTTCATTTCCGGTCGGGTGAAGCAGGCGAAGTCACCTGATACTTCAAGACAGAAGCGGTTCATGAAACCTCCTGAGCAGAATCACTATGGCATACCTCAGCATCGTATCCTCCATCGGAAACAGCATTGAACTTTGGCCAACGGTTGTAGCCGATGGCTGGATCGTTAGCCTTGAATTGGCGAATGAAACGGGTTTCCTGTGCGTTAACCTCGGCATCGCTAGCTTCGGCCGACTCCCACAGAATTTCTTTGCGAACTGTGAAATCACGCCGCTGCTCGCGTGTGAAGTCGAGAGCGATCAAATCGTCATTGGCACTACCGAAATAGTTGATGCTGTCGGTCAAATCTTTCCCGACGTAGATCTTTCCGTTCGGGTAGGTGATTTTGTAAATGACCTTGAATCGCTGCACAGACACGCATCTCTCCTCAAAAAGTCAGCAAAGCCGGATCGCCCGGCGCACCATCCACATTGATGCCCAGCACCCGGTCATAAAGCACATCGTTGCCGAACGACTGCACGTACAGCCCCGGAAAATCGCCGCCCAGCGGTTCGATGTCGCCCTGCCCTTCAAGACGCTGCAGGTCGCGCTGGTAGATGCTCACGCCGTAGCGTTGCAGCTTGCGCAGCAGCCAGCGCTGCGGGCCTTCCTTTTTCAGGGTGTTCAGCCACATGTCGATTTCTTCGTCGCTCTCGTCGCGTTTGTAGCGGACGAAGACCGTGGCCCCCTCATCTTTATCGATCAGGCGAAATTCCTTTGCTGCCCGCCCAAAGCTGACAGCGAAATCCGGGCCTTGGCTATGGAGGAATCCGCGAATTCCTTTCTCATCCAGTTCGCCATCCCGATACAAGTTGCGGAAATATTCGGAAAAGCGCTCAACACCCATCGGATCAGCTTCTGGCGGCAACGCACTCCACAAAATTGTCGTCGCACGTTCAGCCATACGCAGCAGCCCCGGCGGCGCCGATTTTGGTGGCACGAAGACATGCACTTCGCCCTTGGCCAGCCGGCCCTCGCGGTTGCAACGACCGGCCGCTTGGGCGATGGAATCCAACCCGGCCAAGGCGCGATAGACGACGGGGAAGTCGATATCGACGCCGGCCTCGACCAGTTGGGTGCTGATCACCCGGATCGGCGCCGGGCGTTGTCCGGCGACCAGCGCCTGTCGCCTGGCCAGCAAGGCCTGCTTGATGTCGGCAATAGTGTCGCTGCGGTGCTGGGCGCACATCAGGCCGGACAAATGCCACAGGCCGGTGCGGTCTTCGGCCTTGACCCGCGTATAGAGTTCGCGCGCATCGGCGCGGCGGCCGACGACGGCGAGCACGGCATCGTGCCCGGCGATTTGCGGCGCTAGCTGCTCCCAGTTGCTGGGCGTTTTCAGGTCGGCCGGCAGATGGACCCTGACCCGTTCCAGCGCGCCGTACAGCCCGGCCACATCATCGACGATTTCACGGATTTCGCCGGCCGCGAAGCCGCGCAGTTGGCGGGCCTGGTCGAAACCGTTGCGGCTTTCCAGCGTCGGCTGGGTGGCGGTGCACAGCACCAGCGTCACGCCGTAATCCTTGACCAGCAGGCGCAGCACGTCGACCACCGGTTGCAGGTAGGGCACCGGCAGCAATTGCGCCTCGTCGAGCACGATGACGCTGCCGACCAGGTTGTGCAGCTTGCGGCAGCGCGAAGTACGGCTGGCAAACAGGCTTTCCAGCAACTGCACGTTGGTCGTGACGATCAGCGGTGCATCCCAGTTTTCGCAGGCCAGACGGGAGCGAGCGGTTTCCTGCGTGTCGTCCACCTCGACATTGCTGTGATGCTCGATGACGTTTTCGTCGCCGAAGATGCTGCGAAAGATGCCCGCCGTTTGCTCGATGATGCTGGTGTAGGGAATCGCGTAGATGACCCGGCGTTTACCGTGGCGCACCGCATGGCGCAGCGCGAAAGCCAGGCTGGACAGCGTCTTGCCGCCGCCGGTCGGCACCGTCAGGCTGAACACGCCGGGCGGCAACTCGGCCTTGGCGAGGCAGGCGCGCAGGACTTCGGCGCGTTTCAGATTGACCTGGCTCCCGGCTTCGCCGCGCGCTGCAACCTCCTGAGCCATTAGCGCCAGCCGTTCGGCCAAGCGCTTTTCCAGCTCGTCAACGGGCATGAAACCGCTACGCGCCTCAGCCTTGCCTTGCGACATGAATCGCTCGGTGTCGAGAAAATCGGCATCGACCAGGCAGGAAAACAGCATGCGTACCCACAGCGCGAAACGGCCGGGAATGTTGTCTTTCTGATCGGTGTGGATTGTGTTCAGGTCGGGTAAAGCGGCAGACGGCTTGAGGATGGCTGCGGGAATCGCCACGGCCAACGCATCGCACTTTTCTCTAATCGTATCTTCGCGATTGAAGCGTTCGTGCAGACCGCCGAACCAGTTGTCCAGTCCGCCGTGGTGACCGGCGATCAGATAGGCCAGCACACGCGCCACGACCGGGCCGGAACGTTTGTCTACTTCGGTCAGATATTGCTGCGCCCACAAGCCGCCGGCAGCCGAGTGCGTCTTCTCCGAACCGGCGACGCGGCCTTCGATGTGCGCATCGGGATCGC
This sequence comes from Azonexus sp. MM2026_4, assembly GCF_055901855.1. Taxonomy (NCBI): domain Bacteria; kingdom Pseudomonadati; phylum Pseudomonadota; class Betaproteobacteria; order Rhodocyclales; family Azonexaceae; genus Azonexus; species Azonexus sp. MM2026_4. The sequence continues at coordinate 1,439,942 of NZ_CM148380.1, forward strand.
CACACTGCCGGATGTAGCGCTGGAAGCCCTCCCTGTATTTGCCCAGGTCGTGCCAGATGCCGGCCAGCGCCGCCCACGGCGCGGCGCCGAATTCGGCGGCGAAATCTGCGGCCAGGGCGGACACCTTGTTCAAGTGCTCATCCAGACTGTGCCACTGCAAGCGCTGCCCATCGCTTCTGACATGCGCTACCCATTGCGGCTGTTCGTCATCTTCCAAGGCGTTCTCCTTTCCTGCTGTTGATCGCTAGCCTACCCGCCCCCAGTCTCACCATCTGCGACTCCCCGATACATCCCCCGCGTTTCCTCCAGCAGCCCGATCACCCGCTGGCGCAGGGTTTCGGGTTCGAGGACTTCGCAATCCGGGCCGTATTTGAGGATGTCCATGAGCAGTTCCGGGTCGGCGCTGTAGGGCAGGCGCAGTTCGTAGCGGCCGTCGGGGAGCAGTTGGCCTTGCTGTTGCGGGTGCCATTGTTCGCCGGCGACCCAGCGGGCGCGCATGGCGGAGAAGCGCAGGCGCGCCCAGCGCACGTCGCTGCCGGCGAAGATGCCGTAGCCGGCGACGAGTTGGCGGTCGAGTTCGCTGTCGGCGATGTCCTGCGCCGGGGTGGCGAGGTTTTTTGCCTTTTCGATGGCGTCGACGGCGAAGCTGCGCAGCGCTTGCCGGGTGTGGCACCAGGCGTCGAGATACCAGTTGTCGCGGTAGTGGACGAGGCGTTGCGGGGAGACTTCGCGGGTCGTGGTGGCGGCGCTGGCCCGGGCGCGGTAGCGGATTTCCAGGCGGCGGCGGGCAAGCAGCGCGTCGGCAACGGTCTGGAAGCTGGCGGCGTGGCATTGGCGCGGGGCGGCGGCGATGATGCGGATGCGCCTGGCGATTTCCTCGGCGGTGTGGCTGCCGGCGCCGAGCATGCCGAGCAGGCGCTGGCGCAGGGGTTGTAGCTGATCGCGCAGGATGCCGCTGGCGTCGATGTTTTCCAGCAGTTGCTGCATGCTGAGCAGGGCATGGATTTCGTCGGCGCTGAGCCAGACGCCGGGCAGTTCGGCGCTGCCAGGCGGGGCGAGCAGACGATAGGCGCCGAGCTCGCGGTCGAAGTCGACCGGCATGCCGAGGCGGTTACGGAGGAAGGCGATGTCGCGGAAGATGGTGGCCCGCGAGACTTCGAAGTGGGACATCAGTTCGCGCAGGCTGACGCTGCGGCGGGCGCCGAGCATGCTGCGGATGTGTTGGTAGCGCTCGGTCTTCGCCAATCTTTCCCTTTCAGACGATGATCAATTGGCGTCGATCGCGCATGCTGCTCTGCCGCCGGACAAAAAAATAGCCGGGATCGAACCCGGCTGATTTCAGTTCAGGCAAAAATCGGCCGCCCGGCGCTGGTGCGGGCACGCAGTTCGGCCAGCATGTCGCGTTCGCGCAGGTCGGCGGCCCAGGCGGGGCGTAGCTGGTAATGCGGCTGGTCGACGATGGTTTTCCAGCTGCCGCCCCATTCCAGGCCGAGGTCCATGCCGAGCGCGCCGACCGCCTTGTACTTGGGGGAATCGCCGAGGTAGCGGGTGCCTTCGAAGACGCCGATGTCGAAGGCGATGCCGAAGTTGTGGTTGGAGTAGCCGGCGCGGGCGTTGGTGACTTTCGGGCCGGGAGCGGTGCGCCCCTTGGCGTAGAGGGCGTCCTGTTCGGCGTAGCTGCGCAGGCCGCTGAGCACCTTGATGCTGATGCCGTGCAGGGCGGCTTTCTGGACCAGGGCGCGGGCCATCGGCTGGACTTCGGGGAGCAGCGTCAGGATGTTCTTTTCGCTGCGCGGGTCGACCGGTGAGACGACGATGCTGGCCGCCGGGGCCGGCGCTTTCGGCTTGACGATGCGACTGTGGATGGCGCCCCAGGTTTCCGGGCCGGCCTTGCCGTCGACTTCGACGCCGAGGGCTTGCTGGACTTCCCGGATCATTTCCTCGATCTTCATTTTTCGCTCCTCCAGGGTTCAAATGGGGTTGCCCCCGTTGTTCTTCAGAAACGATAAAACCAGATGTCATGATGCCATCTTGGCAACGGAAGTTCCCGGCTTTTTTGCCGCCGGCGGGAGCGCTGCGGCAGCCGGGAGCGGGCTGCTATCATTGCGCCCTGTCGCGGGCCCGGCCCGCTTCCTTACCTGCCAGAGTCCCGGACATGAACCCAGCATCCCCGAGCCAGCCGATCCTGTTCGGCATCAAGAATTGCGACACGATGAAGAAGGCCATGAACTGGCTGAGCGAGAACGGCGTCGCCTACGAATTCGTCGATTACAAGAAGGCCGGCGTCGCCGCCGCCAACCTGCCCGACTGGGCGGCGCGCGCCGGCTGGCAGAAGCTGCTCAACACCCGCGGCCTGATGTGGAAGAAGCTGTCCGAAGCAGAGCGCAGCGATGTCGACGAGGCGAAGGCGCTGCAGTTGATGGCGCAGTATCCGGCGCTGATCAAGCGGCCGGTGCTCGATCTGGGCGGCGAACTGCTGGTCGGCTTCAGCCCGGAAAGCTACGCGGAGAAACTGAAATGAGCGGCGGCAGCGTGCGTCGCTTCCTGTTCGAGGGGCTCGATATCCGCGGTGCCGTGGTGCATCTGGACGAGGCCTGGCAGCAGATGCAACTGGGCCGCGATTACCAGCCGACGGTGGCGCAACTGCTCGGCGAAGTGGCGGCGGTGACGGCGCTGATCGCCGGCCAGTTGAAGCAGCCCGGCCGGCTGACGCTGCAGTTGCGCGGCAACGGACCGATCCAGTTGCTGGTGATGGATTGCAACGAGGCGCTGCAGATGCGCGGCATGGCGCGCAGCAATCCGGTGGTGCTGCCGGCGCCGGTGCCGGAACTGCTCGGCGCGCAGCAGGGTGGCCAGTTGCTGATGAGCCTGGATCTGCCGACCGCGCGCCAACCGTACCAGAGCTACGTGCCGCTGGTCGGCGAGAGCATCGCGGCGATTTTCGAACACTACCTGGAGCAATCGGAGCAGCAGCCGTCGCGGCTGTTCTGCGCGGCGGCACCGCGCGCCGCGGCCTGCCTGTTCCTGCAGAAGATGCCGGAGGCGGACAAGCACGACGCCGATGGCTGGCAGCGCGTGACCCAGCTGGCATCGACGGTGAAGACGGCGGAATTGCTGACGCTGGATACCGAGGCACTGCTGAGCCGGCTCTTCCACGAGGAAATCGCGGCCGGCGGTGTGCGCGTCTATGACCCGCAGCCGGTGGTCTATCACTGCCCGGAGGATTGGGAGAAGGTGCGCGACATGATCCGCGGCATCGGCCGCGCCGACGCCGAGACGATCCTCGCCGAACACGGCGAAATCCTGATCCGCGACGATATCTGCAACCGCGACTACCGCTTCACGGCGGCCGACGTGGCGGCGATCTTCGCCGCCAGCGAGGGCACCGCGCTCAACTGAGCGGCGCGCTTATTTTGGGTAAACCAGCTGCACCCGCCGCATCAGCCGGCGGCATTGCGGCGAGCGGCATGCCGGGCTGACCTCTTCCGAGCCGACCGCCTCGCGCCGGATCTGGGTCACCGGAATGCCGGCGCCGCGCAGCACCGCGGCCACGGCGTTGATCCGTTGTTCGGCGATGGCCAGGTTGTAGGAACGGCTGCCCAGGTGGTCGGCATGCCCGACCAGGGTGACGACCAGCTCCGGGTCGGCTTTCAGGCGGGCGGCGTGTTCGAGCAGACGCTGCCGTCCTTCGGCGTCGATCGTGTTGCCCGACGAGGCGAAGAAGATGCTGTTGTCGACATCGACTGCGGCCATCGCGGCCTTTTCTTCCTGCGCCGGGTTGCTGGCCGACTTCACTGCTTCGCTGCGCACGGGCTGCCGGGTTTCCCCGGACGGGGCTTCGCTGGCTGGCGGCTGCTCGGCGCAAGCGCCGAGCAGCAGGACGGTAACAAGGATCAACACTAGCTTGGATGTCGGCAATTCAATCTCCTTCGGTATTGCGGACCATGTCGGCCAGCGGCATGTTGGCGTACTTCTCGTCCTTGCCGGGGATGTACTGGAGCAGCTCTTCAAGATTGATCTGCAATGTTTTCAGGACGACTTCCGGCACTGCCGCCAGAGCCTCCGGAACAACGCCTTCGGCCGGGCCGGGCAAAGCGGCCAGGGCCTCTTGACCGCGCTCGGTCAACTGCAGGCCAACCCGGCGCTGATCGCCCTTTTTCTTCTGCTTGTCGAGGCAGGCGTTGGCCACCAACTTGTCCACCAACTGGCTGCAGGTGGACTGGTGAACGCCCATCCGCTCGGCGAGTTCGCCGATGCCGATGCCCGGGCTGCGCTGCACTTCCTGCAGCACCCACATCTGCGAGCCGGACATGCCGCAGCGTTCTTCGACCAGCCGGAAATGCCGGCGCATGGACCCGTAAATCAGGCGGAACTGTTGCAGGACATCGATGACCCGCTGTTCATTCGGATTGCGTAGCGCGTTCAAAACTGGCACTTTCAAATAATAGTATTGCGCGAATTTTAAGCCTCAATTATATTGAGCACCAATGGAGTTGTAACTTAGGTCATAACCCCATTCCTTTTCGACGAGGTTTTCCATTGGGGGGTGTAACCCCCCATTTTTTTCCCGCCCGTCGCCCAGCAGCGCGCGCCGCACCTTTTGCCGGCGCCCAGGATGCGTCAAAGAACGTACAGAAGCCGTCCCGCCGGGACGCAACGCTTTTCGTCGCCCGTCAATCGTGGCGGCCAGGAGATGACAAACAGCACTTGGAGGAGAAACCATGGTCAAAATCGGACTCATTGGTTACGGCAAGGCCGGCCAGGCCGTCGCCAGCGTTCTGCGGGAAGATCCGCGTTTCGAACTGTGCTGGGTGGCGCGCGCCTCGAGCGCCGAAGGCATCGACGACCTGCCGGCGGTGAAGCTGGAAGCCGGCAATTTCGGCGACTGGCTGGACGCCCACCCGGTCGACGGCATCATCGATTTTTCCGATGCACGGGCAATCCTTGCCTACGGCGAAGCGGTCCGCCAGCGCGGCATCATGGTGGTGACGGCGATTTCCGGCTACTCGCCGGAAATCCTGGATTACATCCGCGACCTCGGCCGCGACATCCGCATCATGTCGTCGCCCAACATCACGCTGGGCATCAACTTCCTGCTGCTGGCGGCGCAGATCCTGCGCCGCATCGCGCCGTTCGCCGATGTCGAAATCGTCGAGCAGCATTTCCGCGACAAGCCGGAAGTCTCCGGCACGGCAAGGCGCATCGCCGAGGTGCTCGACGTCGATGGCGAGCACATCACCTCGCTGCGCCTGGGCGGTATCGTCGGCCGGCACGAGGTGATCTTCGGCTTTCCCTACCAGACCGTGCGGCTGATCCACGACTCGATCCGCCGCGAGGCTTTCGGCACCGGCGCGGCTTTCGCGATCGAGCAGCTATCGCGCTGCGAAACCGGCTTCTACACGCTGGACAAGCTCTTGATGCGGGTGATCCGCGAGGAACTGCAGCAGGAGGAAACGCTCAGCGCGGCCCGGGCAGTTTCCCCGGATTCATCAGCCCCAACGGATCGAGCGCCTGCCTGATGGTCCGCATCAGGTCGATTTCCACCGCCGGCTTGTAGCGCAGGATTTCCTCGCGCTTCAACTGGCCGATACCGTGCTCGGCGGAGATCGTGCCGTTCAGCGCATGCACCGTATCGTGCACGGTGCGGTTGACGTCCGGCTGGCTGGCCAGGAAGGCGGCGTTGTCGGCGGCATCCGGCTGCGACAGGTTGTAGTGCAGGTTGCCGTCGCCGACATGGCCGAAGGCGACCACGCGGATGCCGGGAAAGGCCGCTGCCAGCGCGGCATCGGCACGGCAGAGGAAATCCGGGATGCGCGAGACCGGCACGGCGACGTCGTGCTTGATGCTGACGCCTTCGATCTTCTGCGCTTCCGAGATGGCCTCGCGCAGCGCCCACAGCGCCCGCGCCTGGCTTTCGCTGGCGGCGACGGTGCCGTCGGCGACGGCGCCGCTGGCCAGGCTGTCGGCCAGCCACGACTCGACCGCCGCTGGCTCGGCGTCGGAGAACTCGGCCAGCACGTACCAGGGACTGGCCGCCGCCGGCCGCCGGGCACCGGGGATGTGGCGCAGGACGAGCCCGAGGGCGGTTTCGGAAACCAGTTCGAAGGCGGTCAGTTGCGCGTCGAAGGCGCTGCGCGCGCGGTTCAGCAATTCGACCGCGGCGACCGGCGTCGCCACGTTGAGCCAGCAGGTGGTCTGCGTCTTCGGCAGCGGGAAGAGCTTGAGCACGGCGGCGGTGATGATGCCGAGCGTGCCTTCGGCGCCGATGAAGAGCTGCTTGAGGTCGTAGCCGGTGTTGTCCTTGCGCAGGCCGCGCAGGCCGTCCCACAGCTCGCCGCCGGGCAGCACCACCTGCAGGCCCAGCGTCAGTTCGCGGGTGTTGCCGTAGCGCAGCACCTGGACGCCGCCGGCGTTGGTCGACAGGTTGCCGCCGATCTGGCACGTCCCTTCCGACGCCAGCGCCAGCGGAAAGAGCCGGTTAGCGGCGCGCGCCGCGTCCTGGACGGCGGCCAGCGTGCAACCGGCTTCGACGGTGATCGTGTTGTTCTGCGGATCGACGGCGAGGATGCGGTTCATCCGGGACAGGCTGACCACCACCGCCCGCCCGCTGTCGTCCGGGGTGGCCGCGCCGCACAGGCTGGTGTTGCCGCCCTGCGGCACGATCGGCGCGCCGGCGGCGACGCAGGCACGGACGACGGCGGCAACTTCGGCACTGCTGCCAGGCTGCACCACGCACAGGGCGCGACCGCGGTAACGGCCGCGCCAGTCGGTCAGCATCGGCGCCATGGCGGCCGGCTCGCCGAGCACCCGTTCCGGGCCCAGCAGTTCGCGCAAGTTGTCGAGCAAAGCCTGCATCACGTCGTATTTTCCGTCGATTGCCGCCGCCGGCAGCCCAGACCGCATTCTCGGCAGGCAACGGCAAGCCGTCAAACGCTTTCCCGGCAGCGGCCGAGCCGCTATGATTCGTTCATATCCGAGCCCAACCGCCCATGCCTCTGCCCGTCCTCGCCCAGCACCTTGCCCGCAATCGCCTCTCCGCCTATTGCGAGCAACGCTATCCACCCGAGCTGCGGGAGAGCGTCCGCCTCGACCTGCGCTTCGAAGACGACGCCGTCGTCCTCTACGAATCGCGGCCTGCGCCGCAGCAAGCCGGGCTGTGGATCCACCTCGACATCGCGCGCTTCCGCTACAACCTCGGTTCCGGCACCTGGCTGCTCGACGCGCCGAGCTTCGGCGGCCATTCGGCCTGGCGCCAGTACTCGCACCGCCCGGAGCGCGAGCTGCGCCGCCTGCTGGCGCTGCTCGACGAAGACGCCGAGGGCGTCTTCTGGTCCTGATCAGGCCGGCTGGGCGTAGAGGTCGTGGTGGTCGGCGTCGATGACGCGGACCTTGAGGAAATCGCCGGGCTGGGCGTCGAAGAAGCCGTCGAGGTAAACCACGCCGTCGATTTCCGGCGCGTCGGCCTTGGAGCGGGCGATCGTCCCCTCGTCGTCGACTTCGTCGACCAGCACTTCGATGACGCTGTCGATCTTCGCCGCCAGCTTGTCGGCGGAAATGTCTTCCTGCACCTGCATCAGCCAGCGCCGGCGGTCCTCGCGCACGTCTTCCGGCGGCAGGCCGGGCAGTTCGTTGGCGGTGGCGCCCTCGACCGGCGAGTAGGCGAAGCAGCCGACGCGGTCGAGCTTGGCGTCTTCGAGGAACTGGATCAGCTGATCGAAATCCTCGTCGGTCTCGCCCGGGAAGCCGGTGATGAAGGTCGAACGGATGACGATTTCCGGGCAGATTTCGCGCCAGCGGGCGATGCGCTCCAGCGTGTTCTCGCTCGAACCGGGACGCTTCATCGCCTTCAGGATCTTCGGGCTGGCGTGCTGAAAGGGAACGTCGAGGTAAGGCAGTATCTTGCCTTCGGCCATCAGCGGGATGACGTCGTCGACCGAAGGATATGGGTAGACGTAATGCAGGCGGACCCAGATGCCGAAGGAGGCGAGCGCGTCGCACAACTCCTTCAGGCGGGTCTTCACCGGCCGGCCGCCCCAGAAGCTGGTGCGGTACTTGAGGTCGACGCCGTAGGCGCTGGTGTCCTGCGAGATGACGAGGATTTCCTTGACCCCGGCGCGGGCCAGGTTCTCGGCTTCGGCCAGCACGTCGCCGACCGGGCGCGAGACGAGCGGGCCGCGCAGCGAGGGGATGATGCAGAAGGTGCAACTGTGGTTGCAGCCTTCGGAAATCTTCAGGTAGGCGAAGTGCGCCGGCGTCAGGCGGATGCCCTGCGGCGGCACGAGGTCGGAATACGGGTCGTGCGGCTTCGGCAGGTGCTGGTGCACGTGGCCCATCACCTCTTCCATCGCGTGCGGACCGGTGATGGCGAGCACCGACGGGTGCGTCGTGTGGACGATGTCGCCCTTGGCGCCGAGGCAGCCGGTGACGATCACCTTGCCGTTCTCGGCCAGTGCCTCGCCGATGGCGTCGAGCGATTCCTCGACGGCAGCGTCGATGAAACCGCAGGTATTGACGATGACCAGGTCGGAATCGTCGTAGCTGGGCGAGATTTCGTAACCCTCGGCGCGCAGCCGGGTGAGGATGAGTTCGGCGTCGGAGCCGGCTTTCGGGCAGCCGAGGGAAACGAAGCCGACGGTCGGCACTTTCTGAATTTGTGTCATGCGGGATTCCAGACTTGACCGGCCGGGCCGGCGGAGAAAACGCGTATTTTATGGGGAAACGCCGGGTAAAATCGCGCCATGATGCCAAGCGCCGACGCCGACCCCGAACTGCCACCGATCGCCGCCATCGTCGCCAGCGCGCGCGGCGCTGCCGACACGGCGTTGCGCGACTTCGTCGCCGACCTGCGCCGACGCGGCGTGCGGGTACGCGGCCTGCTCCAGGAAAGCCGGCCGGACGAGGGCGGTTGCCAGCACCACCTGGTCGATATCGAAAGCGGCCAGCGCTACCCGATCTCGCAGCAACTCGGCAGCCAGTCTAACGCCTGCACCCTCGACACCGCGGCGCTCGCCGAGGCCACCTCGGTGCTGCGGCGGATCGCCGTCGAAGGCGCCGACCTGGCGGTCTTCAACCGCTACGCCAAGCTGGAATGCGACGGCGAAGGCTTCGCCGCCGAAATGCTGCAGGTGATGAGCAACGGCATTCCGGTGCTCACCGTCACTTCCCCCGCCTACCTGGAAAGCTGGCGCCACTTCACCGGCGGCATCGCCCGCGAACTGCCGCCCGATCCCGCCGCACTGAACGACTGGTTCGCCGCCTGAGCATTTTTCTGATCGGCATTGGCGGATACGCGACAATCGTTATATACACTACAACATATCGTAACGAATCCAACACGACGTAGCGGCGAGATAGCCAAAAAGCGCCTGGCATCACTTTTGCTGAATGATCGGCAATCGCTATATATGTTGTTATATTTCCAAACGAGGCACCAACGATGCATCTGCCACAACCGGACCAGCAACGCCGTTTTTCCAACGACCACGAGGCCGCGGTCAACTGGCTGCGCCTGCTGCCCGCCGAATGGCGCGACGCCGTCAACGCGCCGCTGTATTTCCGGCGCTACCGCGAGTACGAAATGCTCGCCGAGCGGACCATCGGCTACGACGAGGACGCGCGCCCCTGCTTCATCACCCACCAATTCACGCTGACCCGGCTGAACAGCGACGACGACGAGGAGTTTTACGAAACCGTCGCCCTCGCCGAGGAAATGACCGCCTGGCGCCTGCACGACGGGCGCTGGCTGGTGCTGCGCAACACGCAGCCCGACCCCGGCAGCAAGAACGGAGACTTCTATGCGCTTCACCCCGACGCTCCCCGCTGACCTGGCCGGCATCGGCGAACTGCGCCGCCGGCTGGGGATTTCGCAGGTGGAAATCGCCGGCCAGCTCGGCGTCAGCCAACCCTGCGTCGCCAAGATCGAGCACCAGGAAGACATGCGCCTGTCGACGCTGCGCCGCTACGTCGCCAGCCTCGGCGGCGAACTGCGCCTGATCGCCGAAATCGACGGCGTGGCGCACCGACTGAGCATCGGCGCCGTGCCACCCGCGCCGGAAGAAAGAACATCCGCGCAATACAACAAGGGGCTGCCATGCATTTCGCCAAACATGCTGCCCAGCCACGGCTGATCGCCACCTCTCCAAGCCCCCTTTGACGCCGCGGAGCCCCGCATGCCGAAAACCCCCGAACCCACCACCGACGACGCCTTCGACATTTCCCTTGGCGCCGCCCGCGCCCACGGCTGCTGCAGCGGCTGGCGGCCTGCCGGCGGGCGAGCGACGGCCGAAATTATCGAGCTGGCGACGGCACGACCGCCTGCCAGCACCGCCGAGGACGCAGCGCATGACGATCCCGAGCGCTGAATCCGCCGCCCGCCAGCTATTCTTCACGCTGCGCAAGCCGCTCAATTTCGCCTGCGGCGCCGCCCAGCTCGAGGTCGGCCTGCGCCTGCCGCCCGGCCAGTGGCTGGCCCTGCAGGGGCCGTCCGGGGCAGGCAAGACGACCCTGCTGCGCCTGCTCGCCGGACTGGAGAACGCCGCCGAGGGCTCGATCCGCGTCGACAACGAAACCTGGCTCGACAGCCGGCAGGGCAAATCCCTGCCGACCCGGCTACGCCGGGTTGGCGTCGTCTTCCAGGAACTTGGCCTGTTTCCGCACATGAGCGCCCGCCGCCAGATCGATTTCGCCCGCCGGCCGGACAGCAGGGCGCTACCGACCGGACAGTTGCTCGAACTGGTCGGCCTCGACAGGCTGGCCGAGCGCTATCCGGCTGAACTCTCGGGTGGCCAGAAACAGCGCCTGGCGCTGGCCCGCACGCTGGCCTCGGCGCCGCGCCTGCTGTTGCTCGACGAACCCTTGTCGGCGCTCGACCCGCAACTGCGCCGCTCGATGCAGGCGCTGCTGCAGGATGTCCGCGCCAGCGCCCTGGTCGATTACGCGATCCTGGTCAGCCACGACCTCGACGAAGCCAGTCAGCTCGCCGAACGTATCGTCCGCCTGCAGCGTGGCCGAATCTGCGGCGACGCCCCGACTTCCCGCCCCCAATCCCACGCCTCACTTTTCAAGGAACCGTCATGCGTCTCTTCCGTCGCCTGCTGCTGATCGCCGGCCTTTTCGCCGCCCTCCCCGCCTTTGCCCAGAACCTGCTGATCGCCGCCGGCGCCGGCTACAAGCGCCCGGTCAGCGAACTGTGCGCCGCCTTCCAGAAACAGAGCGGCATCGGCGTCGAGCAGATCTACGGCAACATGGGCAACATCGTCGCGCAAAGCAAACAGGGCGGCGAAATCGCTGTCATCTTCGGCGACCACGGCTTCCTGGCCGGCGTCAACGGTCTCGACTTCGCCAGCTTCCTGCCGCTCGGCAGCGGCCGCCTGGTCGTCGCCTGGCCGACCGGCGGCAAACTGCTTGCCCCGGCCGAGCTCGCCGACGCCCGCTTCGCCCGGATCGCCATGCCCAACCCGAAGGCGGCGATCTACGGCATCGCCGCCAGCGAATTCCTGGAGCGCAGCAAGCTCGCGGCAGCGCTGCAGGATCGCCTGCAGGTCGTCGCCACCGTGCCGCAGGTTTCCGCCTATCTGATTTCCGGCGACGTCAACGCCGGCTTCATCAACCTGACGGAAGCCCTCGCCATCGCGCCGAAGATCGGCGGCTACCGGGAGATCGATGCCGCGTTCTACACGCCGATCCGCATCGTCGGCGGCGTCCTCCGGGCGCGGGCCGAACGCGCCGAGGTGCAGTCGCTCGGCCGCTTCCTCGATAGCGACGAAGCCCGCGCCATCCTCAAGCGCAACGGGCTCTGAGTGGATTCGCCGCTCGCCCCGCTGCTCGATCTCTTCGCGACGCCGGGCAACCGGCAGATGCTGTGGCTGACCGTCCGCGTCGCGCTCGTCGGCACGCTGCTCCACGCCGCCGGCGGCCTCGCCCTCGGCTACGCGCTGGCGCGCCCGGGCTGGCGCGGGCGCAACCTGCTCGACATCGCGGTGACGCTACCCCTGGTATTTCCGCCGATGGCCACCGGTTTCCTGCTGCTCCTCCTGCTCGGCCGCCGTGGTCCGCTCGGCGAGCCGCTCCAGCAATGGTTCGGCATCGCCCCGGTGTTCGCCTTTTCCGGGCTGCTGATCGCCGCCTTCATTGCCGGCCTGCCGCTGGTCGTCAAGCCGGTGCAGTCAGCCTTCGAGAGCCTGCCGAAAATCCTGCCGGAAGCGGCGCGCACCTTGGGCAAGAACGAGTGGCAGATTTTCTGGTACGTGCTGCTGCCCAACATCCGCAACGCGCTGGCTGGCGGCCTGATCCTCGCCCTCGGCCGCTCGCTGGGCGAAGTCGGCATGACCATGATGCTCGGCGGCAACATCGAGGGGCGCACGGTGACCGCCTCGCTCGACATCTACAACGCGGTGACCAGCGGCGATTTCGAACGCGCCGCCGCCGTCTCGCTGCTGCTCGGGCTGGTCAGCAGCGGCCTGTTCGTCCTGCTGCGCCGCAATGCCCGCGCCCCGCTCGGCTGGTGAACGAAAAAGGCGGCCTGGCGGCCGCCCCTTGGCGCGTGCCGCTGCTTCAGGCAGGCACGCCGAGAACGACGTGACTGGCCTTGATCAGCGCCGTCGCCGGTTCGCCGAGCTTGAGCCCGAGTTCGAGCACGGCTTCGTTGGTGACCACGGAATGGACGACGGTGCCGCCAGCCAGCGTGATGCCGACCTCGGTATTAACGGCGCCCTTGGTCAGCGCGCTGACCGTGCCGCTGAGCTGGTTGCGCGCCGAGAAACGGACGTCCGGCGCTCCCGACAGCAACATCACCCAGGGCGCCTTGACGTAGGCAACGGCTTCCGAGCCGACCGCCAGGCCGAGCGACTGGACGCTGCCCTCTGTGACGATTGCGACAATTTTGTCGCCCCCCGCCAGGGTGAGCTCGACCTCCGCATTGACGGCACCATCGGTCAAGGCGGTGATTTTTCCTTTAAAAACATTGCGTGCGCTGACATTCATGACGTTCTCCTGAGTAATCGACCAGGCTGGCCTGCTTTTCGCTATATACCGTGGCAACTAGCGTAATCGCCGCGGCTTGTCGGCAATATAACCAAGCCGTTTATGCTCTTGCAACCATAGCGCCCCAAGGATTTTCCGGTAAACTCGAAAACGCTATATATCGAGAGAAATAACAGAATGGATCAAGCCCTTCCCCGCCTGCGCAGCAAACTCGAATTCGACGGTCCGCTCGGCACCTACCTGGGCGACACCCGCATCCGCCTGCTCGAAGCGATCGACCTGCAGGGTTCGATCTCGCAGGCAGCAAAAGCCGTGCCGCTGTCGTACAAGGCGGCCTGGGATGCGGTCGATGCGATGAACAACCTGGCCGAGCAGCCGCTGGTGCTGCGCTCGACCGGCGGCAAGCACGGCGGCGGCACCCAGTTGACCGATTACGGACGCAAGGTGATCGCCCTCTACCGGGCGCTGGAAGCCGAATACCAGGCGGCGCTCGACCGTCTGACGGCGAGCATGAACGATGGCCAGGCGAGCGATTTCCAGCAGTTCAGCCAGTTGTTGAAGCGCATGTCGATGAAGACCAGCGCCCGCAACCAGTTCGCCGGCAAGGTCGTCGGCCTGCGCGAAGGCGATGTCGATTTCGAGGTCCGCCTCAAGCTCGACGACGAAAACGAGTTGGTCGCCGTGATCACCGGCGAATCGGCGGAAAACCTCGGGCTGGCCATCGGCATGGAAATCAACGCGCTGGTCAAGTCGTCGTCGGTGTTGCTGCTCAACGATCCGGCGGTCAAAACCACCGCCCGCAACCACCTGTGGGGCGAAATCACCCGCATCCACGAAGGCCCGGTCAATTCCGAAGTGACGCTGGCGATGAAGAACGGCAAGTCGGTGTGCGCCGTCGTCACCCACGACAGCGTCGAAAAGCTCGGCCTGGCCGTCGGCGAACACGCCTGCGCGGTGTTCAAGGCCTCGTCCGTGATCCTCTGCAAGTACGCCTGACCCCTTCCCACCCTTCCAGGAGAACTCCCATGAAGCGCCTTTCCGCCCTCTTTGTCGCCCTGCTCGCCGCTGTCGGCGCGCACGCTGCCGAAGTCCAGGTTGCCGTCGCCGCCAACTTCACCGCGCCGGTCCAGCAGATTGCCGCCGAATTCGAACGGCAGACCGGTCACAAGGCCGTGCTTTCGTTCGGCGCCACCGGCAAGTTCTACGCCCAGATCGTCAACGGCGCGCCGTTCGAGGTCTTTCTGGCCGCCGACGACACCACCCCGGCCAGGCTCGAAAAGGAAGGCCAGGCCGTCGCCGGCACGCGCTTCACCTACGCTGTCGGAACGCTGGTGCTGTGGTCGGCGAAGCCCGACTTCGTTGACGCCAAGGGACAGATCCTGAAGCGCGGCAGTTTCAACAAGCTGGCCATCGCCAACCCGAAAACCGCGCCTTACGGCGCCGCCGCCGTCGAAACGCTGAACAGGATGAAACTGCTCGCCACCGTGCAAGCGAAATTCGTCCAGGGCGAGAACATTTCCCAGACCCTGCAGTTCGTCCATACCGGCAACGCCGATCTCGGCTTCGTCGCGTTGTCGCAGGTGTACAAGGATGGCAAGCTGACCGGCGGCTCGGCGTGGATCGTCCCCGGCGAGATGCACGAGCCGATCCTGCAGGACGCGGCGATCCTCGCCAAGGGCAGGGACAACCCGGCGGCCAGGGCGTTCATGGATTACCTGAAGACGCCACGCGCCCACGCCATCATCACTTCCTACGGCTACGCGCTGCGCTGAGCAAACCGAAACGATGCTGACCGACACCGACCTCCAGGCCATCTGGCTGACCATCCGCCTGGCCGGCATCACGACGCTGATCCTGCTCGTGATCGGCACCCCGATCGCCTGGGGACTGGCGCGCTGCCGGGCCTGGTGGAAGGGCCCGCTGGGCGCCGTCGTCGCGCTGCCGCTGGTGCTGCCGCCGTCGGTGCTGGGTTTCTACCTGCTGCTGGCGATGGGGCCGAACGGTCCGGTCGGCCATCTCACCCAGTCGCTCGGCCTGGGCACCCTGCCCTTCACCTTCTGGGGTCTGGTCGTCGCCTCGGTCTTCTATTCGCTGCCGTTCATGGTGCAACCGCTGCAGGGCGCTTTCGAGGCGATCGGCGAGCGGCCGCTGGAAGTGGCGGCGACCCTGCGCGCCTCGCCGCTCGATACCTTCTTCACCGTCGCCGTGCCGCTGGCGCTGCCCGGCTTCATTACCGCCGGCATCCTCACGTTCGCCCACACCGTCGGCGAGTTCGGCGTCGTGCTGATGATCGGCGGCAACATCCCCGGCGTCACCCGGGTGGCGTCGGTACAGATCTACGACCACGTCGAGGCCATGGAATACATGGATGCCCACCGTCTGGCCGGCGTCATGCTGGCCTTCTCCTTCCTCGTGCTGCTGGCGATGTACGTCTGGCGGCCGGGCGCCCGGAAGGGAGGCTGAGATGCCGGAAATCGCCGCCCGCTTCAAACTCGACTGGCCCGGTTTCACCCTCGACGTCAACCTGAACCTGCCCGGCAACGGCGTCACCGCGCTGTTCGGCCACTCCGGTTCCGGCAAGACGACGCTGCTGCGCTGTATCGCCGGTCTCGAACGGGCGGCGCACGGCCGCCTGGTGTTCAACGGCCGCACCTGGCAGGACGCCGGCCGCTGGCTGCCGACGCACCGCCGGCCGATCGGCTACGTTTTCCAGGAGGCCAGCCTGTTCCCGCACCTGTCGGTGCTCGGCAATCTGGAGTACGGACGCCAGCGGAGCGCCAGCGCCGGACGGGTGGCGCTCGACCAGGCGGTGGAATTGCTCGGCATCGGCCACCTGTTGCAACGCAAACCGGACAGCCTGTCCGGCGGCGAGCGGCAGCGCGTCGGCATCGCCCGGGCGCTCGCCGTCAGCCCGGAAATCCTGCTCATGGACGAACCGCTGGCGGCGCTCGACTTGAAGCGCAAGCAGGAAATCCTGCCCTACCTCGAACGCCTGCACGACGAGCTCGACATCCCGGTCATCTACGTCAGCCACGCGCCCGACGAAGTTGCCCGGCTGGCCGACCACCTGGTCGTCCTCGACGGCGGCCGCGTCGTCAGCGCCGGCCCGCTGGCCGAGACGCTGGCCCGCATCGACCTGCCGATCCGTCTCGGCGAGGACGTCGGCGTCGTCCTCGACGCCACGGTCGAGAGCATCGACGAGACCTGGCAGTTGATGCGCGTCGTCTTCCCCGGCGGCGGCCTGTGGACGCGCGCCCGCGACCTGCCGCCGGGACGCCGCGTGCGCGTGCGCGTACTGGCGCGCGACGTTTCGCTGGCGATCGACGAACCCGGAGCAAGCAGCATCCAGAACGTGCTGCCGGCGACGGTCGATGCCGTCGGCCCGGACGAACATCCCGGCCTGCTGCTGGTCCGCGTCGCGGTCGGCGAGAGCCGCCTGGTCGCCCGCCTGACCCGGCGCTCGGCCGAGCAGCTCGGCATCGTCGCCGGCCGGCCGGTCTATGCGCAGGTCAAATCCGTGGCCCTGATGGAGTGAAGCCGTGAATCCCTACACCTTGCCCGACCACGAACTCGAACGCCTGCTCGGCGAGGATGTGCCGGCCGGCGACGCGACGACGCTGGCACTGGCGATCGGCGAGCGGCGCGGCCGTCTCGACTTTCGCGCCCGCTACGAGATGGTCGTCTGCGGCAGCGAGGAAGCCCGCCGCCTCGGCGAACTGCGCGGCCTGACGGCGACCGGCGCGCAGGCCGGCAGCGGCACGCCGCTTGCCGCCGGCGCCACCATCCTCAGCCTCGAAGGCCCGGCGAGCGGCCTGCACGCCGTCTGGAAAACCGCCCAGACGCTGATGGAATACCTGTCCGGAATCGCCACCGCGACGGCCGCCATCGTCGCCGCCGCGCGCCGTGGCGACCCCGATTGCGCGGTGGTGTGCACGCGCAAGAACTTCCCCGGCACCAAGGCGGCGACCGTCAAGGCGGTCCTCGCTGGCGGCGCCAGCCCGCACCGGCTGAGTCTCTCCGAAACCCTGCTCGTCTTCGCCGAGCATCGCGTCTTCCTCGACGCAACGCCGGCCGCGAGCATCGCCCGCCTGCGCCGCCGCTGGCCGGAGCGGGCGCTCGTCGTCGAAGTCGGCGACCTTGCCGAAGCGCAAGCCTGGGCGGCGGCCGGCGCCGACATCCTGCAACTGGAGAAATGGCCGGTCGACGCGGTCGGCGATCTGATGCGCCGGCTACCGGGCACGCGAATTGCTGCGGCAGGTGGTATCAACGCCAGCAACGCCGAGGCCTACGCCCGCGCCGGCTGTCGCATCCTGGTCAGCAGCGCGCCGTATTTCGCCGGCCCGCGCGATGTGGCGGTGACCCTGTCCGCGCTGTAAGCGCCTGTAGGTTTCCCGACAAGTCGACCATGAAAATCGCCATCGCCACCAAGAACCACCTCGAAGTCAGCGGCCACGCCGGCCAATGCCGGCACTGGCTGGTCTACGACCTGAGCCGGCATCAGAGCACCCAGCTATTGCCGGCGCCCGCCTTCATCGAACTGGACAAGACGGAAATCCTGCACAGCTTCGCCGACGACCGCCCGCACCCGCTCGACGGCGTCGATCTCATCGTCTGCGCCAGTGCCGGCGACGGCTTCATCCGCCACATGAAGCTACGCGGTTGCGAGGTGCTGCGTACCGGCGAAACCGACCCGACACTGGCGATCACCCGCATCCTCGCCGGCGAGGCGCTGTCCGACCCACGCTTCGACATCACCACCTCGCTGTGCAAGCTGCGCGACCTCTTTTCGCGCCACTGAACACGCCCTAATCGGCCAGCTCGATCTGGCCGCTGACCGTCGTCGTCAGCTGGCTTTCGCCGGCCTCCAGCGGCGCCGGCGCGGCATCCGCGAGCATCGCCTTGGCCGCCCGGAAGACCGGCACCGGCATCGCCCCCCCCTGCTGCGACACCACCAGTTGCTTGATCTTCCACGGCTTGCCGAGCGCCGCGGCGATCACTTCGGCACGCGCCTGGAAGGCGCGGATGGCGTCACGCGTCGCCTCGTCCTCGACCTTGCGCCGGGTTTCCGGCGACGGCATCTGGCTGACCTGGCCGACCGCCAGCTTGCGCTGCTGCAGTTCGCCGAGCAATTCGGAAACCGCCGCCAGATCGCGCGACTCGAGGACGAGTTCGCTGCGCATCTGCCAGCCTTCGATCTTCTGCTCCCGACCGTAGACCGGGTAGGTGGACTGGTTGCCGCTTTTCGCCTGAACGCCGGCCTTGCCGCGGATCAACTGCAGCGCGCCGGCGATTTCCTGGTTGACCTGGCGCGCCAGCAGGGCCGGATTGGCGCCGCGCGCCTCGACATAGACCACCGCCTGCACCTGGTCGTTGGCGGCCGGCCGCGACGCCTCCGCCGCCAGATCGACGGTGGTACCGGCTTGCGCCGCGGAAACGCCGAGCAGGGCGAGGGAGAAAACGAGCGGGGAAAGTGCTTTCATGAGGGGGGCTCCTGCGTTGACCTGGAACGATCATAGCGAGCGCGCCGCCCGGCTGCCCGTGACCAAAGGTAAAAATATGTTTCGTCGTGGTAAAGCAGCCGCAGGTTCTTCTTGTTTCCAACTCTGCCTTTTGTAATACTTGCTCCCCCATGATCAACGCCCCCCAAATCGATCGCCAGACCGTCCACGACGCCTCCCCCGAAGAAGGCTCACGCCGCATCATCAACGGGGAAGAGCGGGTCTACTACGACGGCTACTGGATCAAGGCCTACCAGGTTCCAGCGGATACGCTGGAGGCGAAGAAACGCCTGATCGATGCGCTGACCCGCCGTCTCTTCAACCATACCGAGCACGGCCTCAACATTCCCGGCACCCGGCTCGCCGAAGCGCGCGCTTCCTTCGAAGCAGAAAGCGATGCCGCCCGCCGCCGGATCAAGGGCGCGATGCTGGCCGGCGCGTTGTTCAATCGCGCCGCCGACATTTTCCGCAAGCTGGTCGAACTGCAGGCCTGCGGCATTGAAATCCTCAGCGACAATCCGCTGATGCGCGAATGTGGTCGCTGCCTGCTGGAAGCCATGGAACTGGGCAGGAATGTGCTGCACCGCAGTGGCGAGGAAGGCATCGACGAGCTGTGGGGCGAACCCTTCCGCGCCTTCTCGATTCCGCTCGAGGACTTCTACGAAAGCCGCTACATCAAGATCGGCCAGACGATGCGCGACATCGACCGGATCGCCCGCTGCATGATCGACAACGTGGCTCGCTTGCCGGCCTTCGCCGGGGCCGAACCGGTCATCCTCGATCTCGCCAGCGCGGCCAAGATCAAGACCGAGACGCTGCGCACCGACCCCGACATCTTCGACGTCTGGTCGATCATGGTCACTGCCGGCGAACGCCTCGACGCCCTTGCACCGAATCCGCTCGACTGCAACTGCAGCGTCGTGCACGACACCACCGTTGGCCTGCAGTTGCTGCGCCAGGGCCGCGACCTGATTTTCTACATCACCCGCGCCCGCACGCCGATGCCGAAGAGCACCCGGGAATTCGTCGAGCGTTGCGAAGCCTTTCGTACCAGCGGCCACGCGCCGCTGACCCATTTTCGCCAGGACTGACGTTTCCGGCTTCCGCCGTCAGTTCGATTCGCAGCGATTACGGCCGCTCGCCTTGGCCTTGTAGAGCAGTTCGTCGGCCTCGCGAAAAACCGCCTTGACCATGCTGCTGGCCGGCGACACGCAGACCGCACCGACCGATACCGTGACCCGCCCCCAGGCTTCATTACGCTCGTGCGGCAGATTCAGCGCCGCCACCGCCTCGACGATCGACAGGCCCATGCCGACATGGACGCCCGGCGACGCTTCGGGAATCACCACCGAAAACTCCTCACCGCCGTAGCGCGCGGCAAAGGCGCCCGGCGCCAGGCGATCGGCATCGGCCCGCACGGCAACCTGATCGATCGCCGTGGCAACGGAACGCAGGCAATCATCTCCCGCCTGGTGGCCGTAGTGATCGTTGTATTTCTTGAAATTATCGACGTCGATCATCAGCAGACTGAACGGCTTGCCCTTCTGGACCGCGGTTTCCCACAGGGTATCGATGCGCAGATCCATCGCCCGCCGGTTGAAGAGCCCGGTCAGACCATCATGATTCGCCTGGTCCTGCAGCTTGCCGTTGGCCTGCGCCAGCCGCGAGCGAAGCGCGGCGATCCGCGTCATTGCCTTCATCTTCGCCTGCAGCACGCCTTCCGGAGAACTCTTGGAAATGAAGTCGTCGCCACCGGCCTCGATCGCCGTGATCAGGTTGGTGTCGCTATCGGTTGCCGTCACGAAAATGATCGGCGTCCAGGCCCACGGTTCATGCCCTTCCAGGCCGCGAATCCGGGTCGTCGTCTCAAAACCGTTCATCCCTGGCATTTCGATATCCATCAGCACGAGGTCGAAAGACTCGCTGCGGAACATATCGATTGCCCTCTGTCCGTTGTTTGCGTGGCGCACTTCGTGACCGAAGGATTCCAGGCGTGCCGTCGTGATCATGGCGATCGCGCGCGAATCATCGACCAGAAGGATTTTCATGACACTGTGAATTCATAAAAAGAGCCGACAGCATACCCTTTTATCCTGCACCGGGGTAGCACGAAAGTCTTATGCCATCGCCGAATTTCGCACCCGGCAATACCTCGACCGCACGCTTTGAGGATTAATCTGGCGGTAACATTAACGCAACAAAATGAGCACCTTGAAGCCTATACTTGAGAAACCCCTTCCGGATCGCGCGCCATGATCAACAACGACCAGCCCCCTCGCTTCCCGTCCGACAACTACCTCAACCGCGAACTCGGCCTGCTCGCTTTCAACCGCCGCGTGATGGCCCAGGCCCAGGACGAGCGGATGCCACTTCTGGAACGCCTGCGTTTCCTGTGCATCGTCTCCAGCAACATGGACGAATTCTTCGAAATCCGCGTCTCCGGGCTGAAGGAACAGATTCGCGCCAAATCGTCGGTAACGACGATCGATGGCAAGACGGCACAGGAAACTTTCCGCCTGGTCGCTGCCGAAGCGCACGCCATCGTCCATGAGCAGTACCAGCATCTCAACGACGTGATCCTGCCGGCACTGGCCGAACAGGGCATCCGCTTCCTGCGCCGCTCGACCTGGAACGAAGCGCAGCGGGAATGGATCCGCGACTATTTCATCCGCGAGATGGTGCCGGTGCTGACGCCGATCGGGCTCGACCCGTCCCACCCCTTCCCGCGCGTCCTCAACAAGAGCCTCAATTTTGCCGTCGAACTCGAAGGCAAGGACGCCTTCGGCCGCAGTTCCAACATCGCCATCGTCCAGGCGCCGCGCGTGCTGCCGCGTGTCATCCATCTCCCCGAGGAACTTTCCGGCTGCGCCTACGGCTTCGTCTTCCTGTCGTCGATCCTGCACGAGTTCGTCGGCGAGTTGTTCATGGGCATGACGGTGCTCGGCTGCTACCAGTTCCGGGCGACGCGCAATTCCGATCTCTTCGTCGACGAGGAAGAAGTCACCAACCTGCGCACCAAGCTGCAGGGCGAACTGCCGCAACGCCATTTCGGCAACGCCGTGCGCCTCGAAGTCGCCGACAACTGCTCGCCGGCGATCACCGAATTCCTGCTCGCGCAATTCGCGCTGCAACCGGTCGACCTCTACCGCGTGCATGGCCCGGTCAACCTGGTTCGCCTGATGCAGGTACCGGACTGGGTAGACCGCCCGGACATGAAATTCCGCCCTTTCATCCCGGGCACCCCGAAAGGCCTGGGCAAGGGAATCAACATCTTCGACAGCATCCGCAAGGGTGACATCCTGCTCCACCACCCCTACCAGTCGTTCGCGCCGGTCATCGAACTGCTCAGCCAGGCGGCGACCGACCCCAACGTGGTGGCGATCAAGATGACGGTGTATCGCACCGGCACCGATTCGGTGCTGATGGAGTCGCTGGTCCGCGCCGCCCAGAACGGCAAGGAAGTCACCGTGGTTGTCGAACTGATGGCGCGCTTCGACGAGGAAGCCAACATCAGCTGGGCGACCAAGCTCGAACAGGTCGGCGCCCACGTCGTCTACGGCGTCGTCGGTTACAAGGTGCACGCCAAGGCGCTGCTCATCGTCCGCCGCGAGGAAAGCGGCCTCAAGCGTTACGCCCACCTCGGCACCGGCAATTACCACCCGCGTACCGCCCGCCTCTACTCCGACTTCGGGCTGATGACCGCCAACGAGGAAATCACCCACGACGTTTCCGAGGTCTTCAAGCAGCTCACCGGCCTGGGCAAGGCGCGCACCCTGAAACACCTCTGGCAGGCACCGTTCACGCTGCAGCAGAATGTCGTCGCGGCGATCCAGGCCGAGGCCGAAGCGGCGCGCAACGGCCAGAAGGCGCGCATCGTTGCCAAGATGAACTCGCTGGTCGAGCGCGAGGTGATCCACGCGCTTTACGAAGCTTCGCAGGCCGGCGTGGACGTGGACCTGATCGTCCGCGGCGTCTGCATGCTGCGCCCCGGCGTCCCCGGCCTCTCCGACAAGATCCGCGTCCGCTCGATCATCGGCCGCTTCCTCGAACACCACCGCGTGATGTACTTCTACGCGGGCGGCAAGGAAAACGTCTATCTCTCGTCGGCCGACTGGATGGACCGCAACTTCTTCAAGCGCATCGAACTCGGCTTCCCCTTGCTCGACCCCAAGCTGAAGAAGCGCGTGATCACCGAGGGACTCAAGTTCTATCTCGCCGACAACCAGCAGGGCTGGGACATGAACAGCCAGGGCAGCTACCAGCGCCGCCGCTCGACCCGCAGCAAGCCGCACAACGCACAAGGCGAGTTGATGCTGACGCTCGGTGGCTGCTGAACGCGCACCCCGGCCGGCAAGACCGGGACGCTGACCGGCCCCGCTGACGATGACGGCAGTCTGCCCGAGCACCGCTGCCGACCTGGTCGTCACCGTACCGCTACCGGAGGTTCTGAACTACGCGGCGCTTGGCCTGCTGTTGCTTGTCGTCGGCGTCGCCTTGTTCAACAACCGGCTAATTTCCCGCGCCCCCGACTTCCTTGGCGGCGGTGTCGGCGGCATCGGGCTCATGCTCGCCTGCTACGGCGCATTGATGCTGCTGGTTCTCGCCCCCAGCCAGTATTTCGTCGAGCGCATCGTCGTCTCGCCGACCGCCACCTGCGCGGCGCGGGGTTTCTGGTTCTGGCCCATGCCGCCGCTGCGGCTCGATCATGCGGATATTGTCAGCCTGCGCCGCACGACCGATGCCAAGTGCGAGCCGCAACTGGAAGTGCGGCAGCGCGACGGCAGCCTGGTACGCAAGTCGCTGCCAACGCTATGGATCGACAACGCGGCGCAAATCGACGCCGCCTGGCTGCGGCTCGGCATCGGCAGCGAATGAGCGGCCGGTTTGCCGGGGGGCCGGGCCGTCGCCGGCTACTGACCGATGACGTCGGCGCCGGGAGGAGGCGTGAAGCGGAACAGCGTCGCCGGCAGGGGCGGGTTGCGCTCGCTGCGCTGCAGCCGGATCAGCGTCGTCTGACCGAAGTTGTCAAACAACTCCATCGCCTTCATTTCCTTGCCGAGCAGGCCGATGCGCACTTTCTCGAAGCCGCTGTCGGCGGTCTTCGGCGTCGCCTCGACCCATGAAAGGCCGTCGCGCTCGCCGCCTTCCCTGAGCACGAAATTCTTTTCCAGCGCATTGCTGCCGGCGAGCAGCGCCGCCGGCGAGGCGCCGATCGCGTCGCCGGCCGGCCGCACGGTGACCTGCTGCAGCTCCGGATCGTGGATCCAGATCTTTTCGCCGTCGCCGACCACCAGTTGCGGATAGGGCTTGAGGATTTCCCAGCGCAGCTTGCCCGGCCTCAGGATCGCCAGCTTGCCCGAGGACTCCTGGGGCTTGCGGCCGTTGCGGGCGAGCACCGACTGGTCGAAGTCGGCGCGGTAGCTGCGGGTGTCGTCGAGGAAGGCGCGCAACTGGTCTATGGCACCGGCGTGGGCGAAGGCCGGGGCCACGACGAAGGCGGCGGTAGCGAGAAGTTTCCGGGCGAGGTTCATGGGCGCAGCTTACGCCGGCCCGACGGCCGGCGCTGTTTCAATGTGTAAGGGTTTGTCGCGCCGGCCGCGTCATTCGGCCGGCTTCTTCATCAGCACTTCGCGACCGCCGCGACCGTCCATCGCCGACACCAGGCCGGCGTTTTCCATTGCCTCGATCAGCCGCGCCGAGCGGTTGTAGCCGATGCGCAGGTGGCGTTGCACCAGCGAGATCGAGGCGCGCTGGTTCTTCAGCACGATGTCGACCGCCTGGTCGTAGAGCGGATCGCTCTCGGCGTCGCCGCCACCTTCGCCGGCCTCGCCGCCGCCTTCGTCGTCGCCGCCGGCGCCGCTCAGGATGTCCTCGACGTATTCCGGTGCGCCGTTCGCCTTGAGGTGTTCGACGACGCGATGCACTTCATCGTCGGAAACGAAGGCGCCATGGACGCGGGTCGGATAGCCGGTACCCGGCGCGAGATAAAGCATGTCGCCCTGGCCGAGCAGCGCTTCGGCGCCCATCTGGTCGAGGATGGTGCGCGAATCGATCTTGCTCGACACCTGGAAGGCGATGCGGGTCGGAATGTTGGCCTTGATCAGGCCGGTGATCACGTCGACCGACGGCCGCTGCGTCGCCAGCACCAGGTGGATGCCGGAAGCGCGCGCCTTCTGGGCGAGACGGGCGATCTGCTCCTCGACCTTCTTGCCGACCACCATCATCAGGTCGGCCAATTCGTCGATGATGACGACGATGTAGGGCATGTGCTTGAGCGGCTCCGGCGCTTCCGGGGTCAGGCTGAGCGGGTTCGGGATGTGCTCGCCGCGCTTTTCGGCGTCCTTGATCTTGGTGTTGAGGCCGGCGATGTTACGCACGCCCATCGCCGACATCAGCTTGTAGCGCTTTTCCATCTCGGTGACGCACCAGTGCAGCGCGTTGGCCGCCTGCTTCATGTCGGTGACGACCGGCGCCAGCAGGTGCGGGATGCCTTCGTAGATCGACAGTTCGAGCATCTTCGGGTCGACCATGATGAGACGGACGTTTTCCGGCTCGGACTTGTAGAGCATCGACAGGATCATCGCGTTGACCCCGACCGACTTGCCCGAACCGGTGGTGCCGGCGACCAGCAGGTGCGGCATGCGGGCCAGGTCGGCGACCACCGGCAGACCGCCGATGTCCTTGCCGAGGCAGACGGTGAGCGGGCTGCCCATGTCGTTGTAGGGCTTGCTCGAAATGATCTCGGACAGCTTGACCATCTGCCGCTTCGAATTCGGCAGTTCGAGCGCCATGCACGATTTGCCGGGCACCGTTTCGACGACGCGGATCGACACCATGGCCAGCGCGCGCGCCAGGTCGCGCGCCAGGTTGACGATCTGCGCACCCTTGACGCCGATCGCCGGCTCGATTTCGTAGCGGGTGACGACCGGCCCCGGCAGGGCGGCGATCACCTTGACCTGGACGCCGAAGTCGGCAAGCTTGCGTTCGATCAGGCGCGAAGTGAATTCCAGGGTTTCGGCGCTGACCGTCTCGGTCGCCGGCGGCGCCGGGTCGAGCAGGTGCAGCGGCGGCAGCGTGCCGCCGACGATCGCCTCGGGGAACAGCATCGCCTGCTTCTCGCGCTCGACGCGGGCTTCCGCCTTCTTCGACACCGGCACTTCCGACGCCGGCGTGTCGATGAAGATCGGCTCGTGCAGTTCGACCCGCCGCTTCTCCTCCTCGACGACGACCTCGCGGCGCTGTGCGACTTCCTTGCCGATGCGCCGATCGCGCCAGGCATCGACGCGGCCGTAGACGAACAGGGTCAGCGCCTCGAGCAGCAGACCGAGCTTTTCGAAGGCCCAGATCCACGACATCCCGGAAAATGCGCTCCAGGCGACGCCGATCAGCGCCAGCAGCAGTAGCGTCGCACCGGTGAAACCGAACAGGTTGGCCAGCCAGCGGCTGAGCTCGACGCCGATCATGCCGCCCGGCGCCAGCGGCAACTGGACGTCGAGCGTGTGGAAACGCAGCGCCTCCAGGGCGCAACAGGCAAGCAGCAGGACGATGAAGCCGGGCACCGCCAGGTAAGGCGAATGCGACGCCCCCTGACCGCCGGCGTGCAGCTTGCGGAATCCCCACCAGACGAGCATGCCGAGCAGGACCACCCACCACCAGGCGGAAAGCCCGAAGACGTAGAGCAGCAGATCGGCGACCCAGGCACCGGCACGGCCCGCCGGGTTCTGCGGGCTGCCGTTGCCGATCGCGTGCGACCAGCCGGGGTCGGTACGCTGAAATCCCCACAGCGCCATGATCAGGAACAGCGCCAGCGCGCCAACCCCCAGCCAGCGGGATTCCTGCAGCAGGCTACCGATCTTGTCGGGCATGGGACTGGGTTCGTTTCGTCTTGCCATTGCATTCCCTAAACCGCTTCCGGAAAGTCCCGGAATGGTGTAAATCATTTCAAGTCATAC
The DNA here is from genome assembly GCF_055901855.1 of Azonexus sp. MM2026_4. Classification (NCBI taxonomy): domain Bacteria; kingdom Pseudomonadati; phylum Pseudomonadota; class Betaproteobacteria; order Rhodocyclales; family Azonexaceae; genus Azonexus; species Azonexus sp. MM2026_4. Next base: position 1,466,373 of record NZ_CM148380.1, read on the forward strand.
AGTTAGCATAGAATTATAAACCGGTTTGAGAGATTGGTTACGTTAGCCCATAAAACGCCGCTCCATTAGGCGGCTATAATTTTCGCCATTCAATACCAAGGCAGAGACCCCAATGACGACCCGTCACACCCCACTGATCATTCTCGGTTCCGGCCCGGCCGGTTACACCGCCGCCGTTTACGCCGCCCGCGCCAACCTGAAACCGGTGCTGATCACCGGCATGGCCCAGGGTGGCCAGTTGATGACCACCACCGAAGTCGACAACTGGCCGGCCGCCGCCGACGGCATCCAGGGCCCTGAACTGATGAGCCAGTTCGAGGCGCACGCCCGCCGCTTCGACACCGAGATCATCTTCGACCACATCCACACCACCAAGCTGACCGAAAAGCCGTTCACGCTGGTCGGCGATAGCGGCACCTATACCTGCGACGCGCTGATCATCGCCACCGGCGCCTCGGCGATGTACCTCGGCCTGCCGTCCGAACAGGAATTCATGGGCAAGGGCGTCTCCGCCTGCGCCACCTGCGACGGCTTCTTCTACCGCAACAAGCCGGTCGCCGTCGTCGGCGGCGGCAACACCGCGGTCGAGGAAGCGCTCTACCTGGCCAACATCGCCAGCCACGTCACGCTGATCCACCGCCGCGACAAGTTCAAGGCCGAGAAGATCATGCAGGACAAGCTGTTCCAGAAGGAAAAGGAAGGCAAGGTCACCATCCTGTGGAACAGCACGCTCGACGCGGTGCTCGGCGACGCTTCCGGCGTCACCGGCCTGGCGATCAAGAACGTGCCGTCCGGTGAAGTGAAGCAGGTCAACGTACACGGCGTCTTCATCGCCATCGGCCACAAGCCGAACACCGACATCTTCGCCGGCCAGCTCGACATGGACCACGGCTACATCGTCACCCAGGCCGGGCGCAGCGGCAACGCGACGCAGACCAGCATCCCCGGCGTCTTCGCCGCCGGCGACGTCCAGGACCAGATCTACAAGCAGGCCTGCACCTCGGCAGCGAGCGGTTGCATGGCGGCGCTCGATGCCGAGCGCTACCTCGACAACCTTGGCCACCAAGCCTGACCCCAAGCCTTTGAAGGACGGCCTGCGGGCCGCCTGGCGGCAGCGTGCGGCGACGCCGGTCGCCGCACCGCCGGCGCCTGCGCCGCGCGACGCGGCATCTGGCGCCGCTGCAACGGACGAACTGTCGCTGTTCCGTCAGGCGGTGGCCGGCGTCCAGCCGCTGCCCGACGCCAACCGGGTGCTCCTGGAGAGGCCGCCGTCGCGGCGGATCGCCCCTCCCCGGCGGCAGCCGGAAGGCACTCCGGGTCGTCCCGGCGCCCGCGACGACGGCGCGTTGCCCGCCCGCTGGCAGGACGATACCCGTCCCCGGCGCCTGCCCGACGATCCCGAGCAGGCGGCCTTCGTCCTGGCAATGGCCGGCGTCGCCCCGCTGCCGGACAGGAACCTGGCGGCGCTCACCAAGCCGCTGCCGCGGCCGGCGCCGGAACAATCGCAGGCCGACCACCAGGCGGTACTACATGAAAGCCTGCACGCGCCGATCGCCCTGCAGGACCGGCTCGAAGGCGGCGACGAGGCAGCCTACCTGCGTCCCGGCCTGGCGCAGACGGTGCTGCGCGACCTGCGCCGCGGACGCTGGGTGGTGCAGGACGAGATCGATCTGCACGGCCTGAACCGCGAGCAGGCGCGTCACCTGATCGCCGGTTTCCTGCATACCTGCCTGCACCAGGGCAAGCGCTGCCTGCGCATCGTGCACGGCAAGGGCCACGGCTCGCCGCACAAGCTGTCGGTGCTGCGCCAGCTGGTACGCGGCTGGCTGGCCCAGCGTCACGAGGTTCTCGCCTACTGCCAGGCGAAACCGCAGGACGGCGGCGAAGGCGCCCTGCTGGTGCTGCTGCGCGCGCCGAGAAGCTGACGAAAAAATGCGCCCCGCAGGGCGCATTCCTTGAACCGAAAAGCTGGCGATCAGACGATCAGCGGCACGATCAGCAGCGCGACCAGGTTGATGATCTTGATCAGCGGGTTGACCGCCGGGCCGGCCGTATCCTTGTAGGGATCGCCGACGGTATCGCCGGTAACCGCCGCCTTGTGCGCATCGGAACCCTTGCCGCCGAAGTGGCCATCCTCGATGTACTTCTTGGCATTGTCCCAGGCACCGCCGCCGGTAGTCATCGAAATCGCCACGAAGAGGCCGGTGACGATGGTGCCGACGAGCAGGCCGCCGAGCGCCTGCGGACCGAGCAGCAGACCGACGACGATGGGCACGGCAACCGGCAGGATCGACGGGATCATCATTTCCTTGATCGCCGCGACGGTCAGCATGTCGACCGCGCGCGAGTAATCGGGCTTGGCCGTGCCTTCCATGATGCCGGGAATTTCCTTGAACTGGCGACGCACCTCGACGACCACGGCGCCGGCCGAACGACCGACCGCTTCCATCGCCATCGCGCCAAACAGGTAGGGAATCAGACCGCCGACGAAGAGGCCGATGATCACCATGTGGTTCGACAGGTCGAAGGTGAATACCTGGCCAGTCGCCGCTTCCAGCGCGTGCGTGTAGTCGGCGAAGAGGACCAGCGCGGCAAGGCCGGCGGAACCGATGGCGTAGCCCTTGGTCACCGCCTTGGTGGTATTGCCGACGGCGTCGAGTGGATCGGTGACGGCGCGCACTTCCGGCGGCAGTTCGGCCATTTCGGCAATACCACCGGCGTTGTCGGTGATCGGACCGTAAGCATCAAGCGCAACGACGATACCGGCCATCGACAGCATCGAAGTGGCGGCGATCGCCAGCCCGTACAGGCCGCCGACCGAGTAGGCCGCCCAGATCGAGGCGCAGACGGAAAGCACCGGCAGCGCCGTCGCCTTCATCGAGACGCCGATGCCGGCGATGATGTTGGTCGCGTGACCGGTCTGGCAAGCCGCCGCAACGTGCTTGACCGGCGCATATTCGGTGCCGGTGTAATACTCGGTGATCCACACCATCGCCGCCGTCAGCACCAGGCCGATGATGGCGCAGACAAACATGCTGGCGGTGGTGATACCAGCCGCCGGGTCACCGGCGCCGATCAACCACGAGGTCACCGGGTAATAGAAAGCCAGCGCCAGCACGCCGGCGACGATCAGGCCCTTGTACAGCGCCCCCATGATCTTGCCGCCGTCGGAGGTCTTGACGAAGTAGCAGCCGACGATCGAGGCGATGATGGAGACGGCACCGAGCGCCAGCGGATAGAGGATCAGCGCATCGCCGAGCACCGGCGAGGCCTTCAGCATCAGCGCACCGAGCACCATGGTGGCGACGACGGTCACGACATAGGTCTCGAACAGGTCGGCCGCCATGCCGGCACAGTCGCCGACGTTGTCACCGACGTTGTCGGCGATCACCGCCGGGTTGCGCGGATCGTCCTCGGGAATCCCGGCTTCCACCTTGCCGACCAGGTCGGCACCGACGTCGGCCCCCTTGGTGAAGATGCCGCCGCCGAGACGGGCGAAAATGGAAATCAGCGACGAACCGAAAGCCAGACCGATCAGCGCATGCAGCGCACTGTCCTGGGGCAGGCCGAAAGCCAGCATGCCGCCGTAGTAGCCGGCAATACCGAACAGCCCGAGGCCGACCACCAGCATGCCGGTGATCGCCCCGCCCTTGAAGGCGACGTCAAGCGCCGGCGCAATGCCCCCGCGTGCCGCTTCGGCGGTACGCACATTGGCGCGGACGGAAACGTTCATGCCGATGAAACCGGCGGCACCGGACAACGTGGCGCCGATGACGAAGCCGACCGCCGTCGGCATGCCGAGGAAAATGGCGATCAGCACCGCCATCACCACGCCGACCATCGCGATGGTCTTGTACTGCCGACTCAGGTAGGCGGCCGCCCCTTCCTGGATCGCCTTGGCGATTTCCTGCATGCGCTCGTTCCCCGCCGGCAACGCAAGAATCGAACGACTGGACAACCAGCCGTAGATGACCGCCAACCCCGCACATAACAACGCCAACCACAATGCAGAAGACATTACTTCTCCCTCTCTTTAGACTGACAAAAATTGAACAGGCTATTTCTCCGCAATACTTTCCGGACGGCAAGACACGACCCAGACGCGGATGCGCCAGGGCAGTCACCGGAAAAGGAGGAAAACGGGTGCTTGTCGGTCTGTGCCGAATCGGGTCTTGTCTGAAAAACCGCACCGATCGCGACAGCGCTTCCGGGTACTGCGAGGAAGGCTGGCCGCGTCGTCATACTCTGGCCCTTAGTTCAGGGACATGACACGGCCGGACATACCGACCCTGTCATCGCCACATGCCTCACGGCATGCCGGGAAGATTGGGGATAGGTGACGGCAGTTGCCGTCACATCTTCTCTCTACCTGAATGATGTACATGAAATCCCGCTTGCCACTGAATCGTTGGAGAATCCTGACTGACGGATGAGGGGAACCCCCTCAGGCGAAGGAAATTACCCGCTTTTGCCGGGACGGTCAAACGATTTGCTCAGACTTGGTGCAAATCGCCGGGAATACCATGACAAACCGCTTGGCATGCACCAAGCCGGAAACAAAAACGGGACGGCTGGCGCCGTCCCGTTCCAAGCTCTGGCCTACCGGCAGGCGATCAGATGGCCGCTTCGTTGGTCTCGCCGGTACGGATACGGACAACCTGTTCGACGCTGGTGACGAAAATCTTGCCATCGCCGATCTTGCCGGTGCGCGCCGCCTTGACGATGGCGTCGATCGCCGGCTCGACCTGCGGACCGGCAACGACGATCTCGATCTTGATCTTGGGCAGGAAATCGACGACGTATTCGGCGCCACGGTACAGCTCGGTATGCCCCTTCTGGCGGCCGAAGCCCTTGACTTCGGTGACCGTCAGGCCGGTGATGCCGACTTCCGACAGCGCCTCGCGCACTTCGTCGAGCTTGAACGGCTTGATGATGGCTTCGATTTTTTTCATGTCTGTTTCCCTCTTCTCGGTTGATGCTCAATATTCGTCAGCATAACGGTTGGTGATCGGATAGCGCCAGTCCTTGCCGAAACCGCGCGGCGTGATGCGGATGCCGACCGGCGCCTGGCGGCGCTTGTATTCGGCGATGCGCAACAGGCGAACGACGCGCCGGACATCGGCTTCGGGCAGGCCGGCGGCGATGATCTCGCGCGGGCTGCGGTCCTCTTCCATGTAGGCGCGGACGATGGCGTCGAGCACCTCGTATTCGGGCAGCGAATCCTGGTCCTTCTGGTCCGGCTTCAGCTCGGCTGACGGCGGGCGGACGATGATGTTCTCGGGGATCACCGGCGCGCCGCTGCACAGCGTGTTGCGGTAGCGTGACAGACGATAGACCAGGGTCTTGTAGACATCCTTGATCACCGCGAAGCCACCGGCCATGTCGCCGTACAGCGTGCAGTAGCCGACCGCCATCTCCGACTTGTTGCCGGTGGTCAGGACCAGCTTGCCGGTCTTGTTGGAGAGCGCCATCAGCAGGTTGCCGCGGATCCGCGCCTGGATGTTCTCTTCGGTGGTGTCGCTGGGCAGGCCGTCGAACAGCGGCGCCAGCATGGCTTCGTAAGTGGCCATCGCCGGCGCGATGGCGATCTCGTCGTAGCTGCAGCCCAACTGGCGAATCATCTCGCGCGAGTCGTCGAGGCTCATCTGCGCCGTGTAGGGCGACGGCATCATCACCGCGTGCACCTTGTCGGCGCCGAGCGCGTCGACGGCGACGCACAGCGTCAGCGCCGAATCGATGCCGCCGGAGAGGCCGATGATCGCGCCCTTGAAGCCGCTCTTGCCGATGTAGTCGCGCACGCCCATGACCAGCGCCGAGTAGGCCTCGGCTTCCAGCGACAGGGGTTCGACGAGGTCGGCGGAATGCAGGCGCGGCCCGTCGACCTCGACGATGCCGAGCGCTTCGGCGAACTGCGGCAGACGCATGGCGACCTGGCAACGGGCATCGAGGGCGAAGGAGCCGCCGTCGAAAACCAGTTCGTCCTGGCCGCCGACCAGATTGCAGTAGATGGCGGGAATGCCGGTGGCGGCAATCCGCTCGCCGAGCACCTCGGCGCGCTCCTGGTGCTTCTCCAGGTGGCAGGGCGAGGCGTTGAGCACCAGCACGACTTCCGCGCCGGCCTGGCAGGCAGCTTCGAAGGCGCCGGTTTCCCAGATGTCGGCACAGATGTTGATACCGCAGCGGACGCCGCCGAGTTCGACGACGCAGGCCTCGCGTCCGGCCTCGAAATAGCGCTTCTCGTCGAAGACGTCGTAGTTGGGCAGGCGCATCTTGCGGTAAACGGCAAGCGGGCGGCCGTTTTCGATGACCGTCGCGGCGTTGTAGCAGGCACCCTGATGTTCTTCGGGATGGCCGACGACCAGTGCAATCCCGTCCACACGGGCGGCCAGGTCGTCGAGCGCCCGCTGGCAGGCACGGTAGAAATCCGGGCGCAGCAGCAGGTCTTCCGGCGGATAGCCGCTCAACGCCAGTTCCGGCGTCAGCAGCACCTGCGCGCCGCGGGCCTTGGCCGCGGCGGCACAGGCGACGATGCGGTCGACGTTGCCGGTCAGGTCACCGACGACGGCGTTGAACTGGGCAACGGCGATACGCAGCATCTCAGTAGTTCGGCTTGTCTTTCGCGTCGTTGTAACGCTGGATGCCGGTCATGATTTCTTCGCGGGCGGCGTCGATGCCTTGCCAGCCATTGACCTTGACCCACTTGCCCGGCTCCAGGTCCTTGTAGTGCTCGAAGAAGTGCGCGATCTGCTGGCGCAGCAGTTCCGGCGTGTCTTCGTAGGTCTTGACGTCGTTGTACAGCGGGGTCAGCTTGGACACCGGCACGGCGAGCAGCTTGGCGTCTTCGCCGCCTTCGTCGGTCATCGACAGCTGGCCGAGCGGCCGGCAGCGGACGACAACGCCCGGCGGCAGCGGGAACGGGCTCATCACCAGCACGTCGACCGGATCGCCGTCGCCGGCGATGGTGTGCGGGATGTAGCCGTAGTTGCACGGATAGTGCATCGACGTGGACATGAAGCGATCGACGAAAATGGCGCCGCTTTCCTTGTCGACTTCGTACTTGACCGGGTCGGAATGGGCAGTGATCTCGATGATCACGTTGAAGTCGTCGGGGAGGGACTTGCCGGAGGGAACGTTGTTAAGAGCCATTGTTTTCTCTCTGCGTTGGGTTTGAAAAAAAGCTTCGCGATTATAGCTTGCTGCGCTGCGGGATCATTGCCAGGCGGCAAGAAACTCGCGCCAGTGCGGCGCGTCGATCCGGGCCAGTTGCGCCTTGACGAATTCCTGTTCGGCGCGCTCCTCGTCGGCGGTGAACTCGCCGCGCATGCGCCGGAAACGGTTGTAGACGAGGTAGGTATTGACCACGTCGGTCTCGCAGTAATCGCGGATGTCGGCCGCCTGCCCGGCCTGCCAGGCGTCCCAGACCTTGCTGCCGTCCATGCCGAGCTTGCCGGGGAAGCCGAACAGCTTGGCCAGTTCGTCGAGCGGCGCATTGGCGCGACCGTTGTACATCGCCAGCAGGTCCATCAGGTCGAGGTGACGGGTGTGGTAGCGGCTGATGTAGTTGTTCCACTTGAAGTCGCGCGAGTCGGCGTAGTCGCCGTCGCCCATGTCCCAGTAGCGCGGCGCCGCGACGCCGTGCAGCATGCCGCGGTAGTGCAGCACCGGCAGGTCGAAGCCGCCGCCGTTCCAGGAGACGATCTGCGGCGTGAATTTCTCGATGCCGTCGAAGAAGCGCTGGATGATCGCGCCTTCGTCGAGATCGGGCTCGGCCAGCGACCACACGCGGAAACCGTCGAGCGTGCGCAGCACGCAGGAAATGGCGACGATGCGCTGCAGGTGCAGCGGCAGGAAATCGCTGCCGTTCTTCGCCCGGCGCTGCTGGAAGGCGAGTTCGGCGACTTCGGCATCCGACAGTTCGCCCGGCAGCTCGTTGATCCGACGCAGGCCGGCAACGTCGGGAATGGTCTCGATGTCGAAGACGAGGACCGGCTTCATGCGGGGAAAACACCGGTCAACAGGTAGCGGTCGCCGCGGTCGCAAACGATCGAGACGATGGTCGCATGCTCCACCTGGGCGGCGATGCGCAGCGCCACGGCGAGCGCGCCGCCGGACGAGATGCCGGCGAAGATGCCTTCCTCGACGGCGAGCCGCCGGGTCATCGCCTCGGCGTCGGCCTGGCTGACGTATTCGATGCGGTCGACGTTGGTCGGCGCGTAGATCTTCGGCAGGTAGGCTTCCGGCCACTTACGGATGCCGGGAATCTGGCTGCCCTCTTCCGGCTGGCAGCCGACGATGGTGATCGCCGGGTTCATTTCCTTGAGGTAGCGGCTGGTGCCCATGATGGTGCCGGTGGTGCCCATGCTGGAAACGAAATGGGTGATGCGCCCGCCGGTGTCGCGCCAGATTTCCGGGCCTGTGCCTTCGTAGTGGGCAACCGGGTTGTCCGGGTTGGCGAACTGGTCGAGGATGATGCCCTTGCCTTCGTCGCGCATCCGTTCGGCGACGTCGCGACACAGTTCCATGCCGCCGTCCTTGGGCGTCAGCACCAGTTCGGCGCCGTAGGCGCGCATGCTCTGGCGACGCTCGATGCTCTGGTTCTCGGGCATCACCAGGATCATCCTGTAGCCCTTGATCGCCGCCGCCATGGCCAGCGCGATGCCGGTGTTGCCGGAAGTCGCCTCGATCAGCGTGTCGCCCGGCTTGATGTCGCCGCGCGCTTCGGCGCGCTGGATCATCGACAGCGCCGGGCGATCCTTGACCGAACCGGCCGGGTTGTTGCCTTCGAGCTTGGCCAGGATGACATTGCCGCGCGCCTCGTTGATGGCGCCGGGAATGCGCTGCAGGCGAACCAGCGGCGTGTTTCCGACAAAATCCTGCAGGGTTTTATACATGGGCATGCAACCAGTCGATGTATTGGGAAACGCCCTCCTCGACCGTCGCCATCGGCGCTTCGTAGCCGGCGTCGCGCAGCTTCGTCAGATCGGCTTGCGTGAATGCCTGGTACTTGCCCTTCAACGCCTCGGGGAAGGCGATGTATTCGAGCAAGCCCTGTGCCCGCAGCTCCTCGAGCGCCAGCGGTGCCTCCGATTTTGCTTTGCGGCAACCGTTGACGGCGGCCACGGCGACATCGTTGAAGCTCTGGGCGCGGCCGGAGCCGAGGTTGAAGATGCCGGATTTTTCGGGATGGTCGAGGAAAAACAGATTCACTTTGGCGACGTCGCCGACGAAGACGAAATCGCGCATCTGACCGCCGTCCGGGTAGCCGTGCGAGCCCTCGAACAGCTTGACCTTGCCGTCGGCGCGGAACTGGTTGAAGTTGTGGAAGGCGACCGAGGCCATCCGCCCCTTGTGGTTCTCGCGCGGGCCGTAGACGTTGAAGTAGCGGAAGCCGACGATCTGCGACGACGGCTGCTGCGCCAGACGCTGGCGGACCACCTGGTCGAACAGGAACTTCGAGTAACCGTAGACGTTGAGCGGCCCCTCGTACTGGCGCTCTTCCTTGAACACGCTGGAAGCGCCGTAGGTCGCCGCCGACGAGGCGTAGAGAAACTGCACGTCCTGGTCGAGGCACCAGTCGAGCAGGATGCTGGAGTAACGGAAGTTGTTCTCCATCATGTAGCGGCCGTCGGTTTCCATGGTGTCGGAACAGGCGCCCTCGTGGAAGATGGCGTCGACCTCGCCGTCGAAATGGCCGGCCTGGATGCGGGCGATGAAGTCCTGCTTGTCGATGTAGTCGGCGATCTCGCAATCGAGCAGGTTCTTGAACTTTTCCGCCTTGCTCAGGTTGTCGACGGCGATGATCCTGGTCACGCCGCGCTCGTTCAAAGCCTTGACGATGTTCGAACCGATAAACCCGGCGGCGCCGGTGACGATGGTGTACATGTTCTCTCCTTTACAGGGCACCCGCGATTTCGTCGCGGGTGACGACGGCGGTGCCGAGCTTGCCGACGACGATGCCGGCGGCGACGTTGGCGATGCGGATGGCCTCGGCCCAGTCGGCACCGGCGGCAAGCATGACGGCCAGGGTGGCGATGACGGTGTCGCCGGCGCCGGAAACGTCGAAGACTTCGCGCGCCTGCGCCGCCTGGTGGAAGGTCTGGCCATCTGCGAAGAGGGTCATGCCCTCCTCGCTGCGGGTGACCAGCAAGGCCTCCAGGCCGAGTTCGCCGCGCAGCTTCTCGGCCTTGGCGAACAGCACGTCTTCCCCAGACCAGCGGCCGACGACGTCGCGCAGCTCGGAACGGTTCGGGGTGATCACCGTCGCCCCGGCGTACTTGGCCCACTCGTCGCCCTTCGGATCGACCAGCACCGGCTTGGCGGCGGCACGGGCAAGGCGGATCATCTCGGCAATGTGGGTGAGACCGCCCTTGCCGTAGTCGGACAGGATGACGATGTCGCAATCGGCAAGGCGACGCTCGTATTCGGCGAGCTTGGCGTCAAGAACTTCGTGCGACGGTGCGGTCTCGAAGTCGATGCGCAGCAGTTGCTGCTGACGACCGATGACGCGCAGCTTGACCGTGGTGTCGATCTGGCGGTCGATCTTGAGGTCGGCCGCGATGTCGCTGTCGCCAAGCAGGCGGGACAAGGCCCGGCCGGCATCGTCGTCGCCGACCACCGAAAGCAGGGTCGTCCGCGCGCCGAGCGAGGCGGCATTGCGGGCGACGTTGGCGGCACCGCCGAGGCGCTCTTCCATACGCTCGACCTTGACCACCGGCACCGGCGCCTCCGGTGAAATCCGGCTGACTTCGCCGAACCAGTAGCGGTCCAGCATGACGTCGCCGACGACGAGCAGGCGCACCTGCGAGAGTTTTTCCAGCATCGAAGTCCTACAGGGATTGATCGAATTCCTCGCTGCGCCGCGGCGGGCTGGTCTCCCAACCGCCGCAGGCCGGGCAACGCCAGTAGAACTGACGCGCCTTGAAGCCGCAATTATTGCACCGATAGCGCGACAGGCGCCGGGTATAGCCCTGGACGATGGTCTTGCCCAGTTCCAGGTCGCCGCGCACTTCCGGCGACGCCAGCGGCAGACGGGCGGCGATCAGCCGCTCGAGGCCGACCAGCGTCGGGTTGCGCTGCAGTTCGGCGCGCACCAGGCGATAGGCCGCCTCGTTGCCCTCGTTTTCCAGGACCAGCTGGTAGACGACTTCGAGCAGGTCGATCGACGGATAGTGTTCGAGATAACCGCGCAGCAGGGCTACCCCGGCATCGAGCCGGGACAGCTTGCGGTAGGCATCGAGCAGGCGCTGGGCGACCAGCGACAGATAGGCGGGATCCTGCTGCTCGATCGCCTGCCAGACGTCGATCGCTTCCGCCGCCTTGCCCTCCTGGGCAAACAGGTCGCCGAGCAGGATGCTGGCGCGCACGCACTTGCGGTTCTCCTGGATCGCCACCTCGAGATACTGGCGCGCCGAGTCGTGGCGCGAACGCATGATCTCGCCCGCCGCCAGCTCGCAGTAGTATTCGGCGATGTCCTTGTGCGTCGCGACGTCGGGCAGTTCGCGGGCGATTTCGATCGCCTTCTGCCACTCCTTGCCGACCTGGTAGATCTCGAGCAGCGAACGCTTGGCGTCGGCCTCGCGGGCGGTACCCAGCAGCTTGTTGAAAATATCTTCGGCGCGGTCGAGCAGGCCGGCCTTGAGGAAGTCCTGACCGAGTTCGACCATCGCCTGCAGGCGGTGCTTGTCTTCGACGTCCGGCAGTTCCAGCAGGTTCTGGTGCATGCGGATCGCCCGCTCGGTCTCGCCGCGCCGGCGAAACAGGTTGCCGAGCGCGAAATGCAGCTCGACGGTCTGCGAATCGACCTTGGCGACTTCTAGGAAGGAATCGATGGCCTTGTCCGGCTGCTCGTTGAGCAGGAAGTTCAGGCCCTTGAAATAGGAACGCGGCAAGGTCCGCGACTCGTGCACGACCTGCCGCATGTCCACGCGGGCGGCAGCCCAGCCCATGGCAAAAAACACCGGGACCAGCAGCAACTGCCAGTATTCGAACAGTTCATTCATTGTTGCGGCGCAGGCAGATCCGGCAGCGGCGGCTGCTCGACCTTGAGCAGGGCGCGTTTGAGACGGGTGATTTCGCGTCGCTGGCGGAACACCGTGCCGACCAGGGAGAGCAGGCCAAGCAAGGCCCCTCCACCGAAGAAGACCAGCAACACGATGACCAGCGGCGCCTGCCACTGGTAGTCGAGCGCCAGGCTCAGGGTGACCGGCGCCGTATTCTGGACGGCAAAGACCACCAGGAAAGCGAAGATGATGAAACGCAGGAACCAGGTCAGGGCTGTCATGACATTCAATGAAAAGGGGCAGTGAAACTCACTGCCCCGAATCTACCACATTGGGCCAAGCCCGGCTTCAGATCGACTGATCGACCCGTTCGCGCAGTTCCTTGCCGGCCTTGAAGTGGGGAACCCACTTCGCCGGCACACTGACCTTGTCCCCGGATTTCGGGTTACGTCCAACGCGCGGCGGCCGGTAGTTGAGCGCGAAGCTGCCAAATCCGCGGATCTCGATGCGATCGCCGCGCACCAGCGCTTCGGACATCGCATCGAGAATCATCTTGACTGCGAAATCGGCATCCTTCGCCACCAACTGCGGAAAACGCTCCGCCAGCCGGACGATGAGCTCGGATTTGGTCATGTCGCAGCCTATCAGCCTTGCTGGTTCAGCTTGGCCTTGAGCAGCGCACCCAGGTTGGTCGTACCGGTCGCAGCGGAAGTGTCGGCAGAGAACTTCTGCATCGCTTCGTGCTGTTCGGCTTGATCCTTGGCCTTGATCGACAGGTTGATGCCGCGGGTCTTGCGATCGACGTTGATGATCATCGCTTCGACCTCGTCACCGACCTTCAGATGCTGCGACAGGTCTTCGGTACGCTCGCGGGAGAACTCCGAGGCACGCAGGTAGGCTTCGTTTTCGCCATCCAGCGTGACCACGGCGCCACGGGCGTCGACCGTCTTGACGATACCGCGCACGATGCTGTTCTTCTCGTGAGTGGCGATGAAGTTGGCGTACGGATCACCGTCGAGCTGCTTGATGCCCAGGGAGATGCGCTCTTTCTCGACGTCGATGCCGAGCACGACGGCCTCGACTTCGTCGCCCTTCTTGAAGTTGCGGATCGCTTCTTCGCCGGTCGCCGACCAGGACAGGTCGGACAGGTGAACCAGGCCGTCGATGCCACCGGGCAGGCCGATGAAGATACCGAAGTCGGTGATCGACTTGATACCGCCCCTGACCTTGTCGCCCTTCTTGTGGTTCATCGCGAACTCGTCCCACGGGTTCGCCTGGCACTGCTTCATGCCCAGCGAAATACGACGGCGTTCTTCGTCGATTTCGAGGATCATGACTTCGACTTCGTCGCCGAGGGAAACGACCTTGGACGGATGAACGTTCTTGTTGGTCCAGTCCATTTCGGAGACGTGCACCAGGCCTTCGATGCCCTGTTCGATTTCGACGAAAGCGCCGTAGTCGGTCAGGTTGGTGACCTTGCCGAACAGGCGGGTACCGGCCGGGTAGCGACGGGCAATGCCGACCCACGGATCGTCGCCCAGTTGCTTCATGCCCAGCGAGACGCGGTTCTTCTCGGCGTCGAACTTGAGGATCTTGGCGGTAACTTCGTCACCGACGTTGAGCACTTCGCTCGGGTGACGGACGCGGCGCCAGGCCAGGTTGGTGATGTGCAGCAGGCCATCGATGCCGCCCAGGTTGACGAATGCGCCGTAGTCGGTGATGTTCTTGACGACGCCCTTGACGGTAGCGCCTTCCTTGAGGTTCTCCATCAGCTTTTCGCGATCCTTGTCGGCGGTCGCTTCGAGGACGGCACGACGGGACAGGACGACGTTGTTGCGCTTGCGGTCAAGCTTGATGACCTTGAACTCCATGGTCTTGCCTTCGTACGGCGTGGTGTCCTTGACCGGACGCATGTTGACCAGCGAGCCCGGGAGGAAGGCACGGACGCCGTTGGACATGACGGTGAGACCACCCTTGACCTTGCCGGTGATGGTGCCGGAAACCAGGGCACCGTCGTTGAGGGCTTGCTCGAGGAAGTTCCAGGAGGCGATGCGCTTGGCGCGATCGCGGGAAAGACGGGTCGAACCGTAGCCGTCTTCCAGCATTTCAATGGCGACCTGGACGAAATCGCCGACGGCGACTTCAACTTCACCCTGGTCGTTGAGGAATTCTTCTACGGGAACGTAGGATTCGGATTTCAGGCCGGCATTGACCACAACGAAATTGTGATCGATGAGCACCACTTCTGCAGTGATGACTTCGCCTTGACGCATTTCCTGGCGAGCCAGGGATTCTTCAAAAAGTTGAGCAAAAGATTCCATTACGGAGCGAGTTCCTTGCCACGAGCCACAAAGCCCACAGCGGGTTGAGGTGAAAAACAAGTTGCCGACCGGCATGGCCGGCAACGCCGTACTACGAGTTTGCTTCCGCGTACCAGTCGAGCACCTGTTTCACCGCCTGTTCGATGGTGAGATGGGTGGTTTCCAGCAGCCTGGCATCCGCCTCCTGCCTGAGTGGCGCCACGCTGCGCTGCGAATCGCGCGCGTCACGTTGCTGCAGGTCCGACAGAAGGTCCGGGAGATTAGCAGAGAAACCTTTTTCGATCAACTGCTTATAGCGCCGTTCAGCGCGCGCCTCGGCAGTGGCGGTAAGGAATATCTTGAGCGGCGCCCGCGGGAAGACCACCGAGCCCATGTCGCGACCGTCGCCGACCAGGCCGGGCGCAGTGTTGAAAGCGCGCTGGCGGAACAGCAGCGCTTCGCGCACAGCCGGCAAGGCCGCGACTTTCGAGGCGCCGGCCGAAATGACTTCGGTGCGGATGGCGTCGCCAACCAGCACGCCGGCCAGGCGGATGTCATCGCCAGTGAAGACGACGTCGAGCCTCGCGGCGACGTCGGCAACGCCGGCTTCGTCGTCCCAGGCGACGTTCGCCCGCTGCGCGGCGAGCGCGGTCAGCCGGTAGAGCGCGCCGGAGTCGAGGTAGGCAAAACCCAACGCGGCGGCAACGCGCGACGCCACCGTCCCCTTGCCGGAAGCCGACGGGCCGTCGATGGCGATCACCGGCGCCGCCCGAGTCACTGCAGCGAAGCGCGCGAAGTAATCGGGGAAGGTCTTGGCGACGCAGTTCGGATCGTTGATGCGCAGCGGCGTCGCGAAGGCGGCGAGCGAGAAGCACATCGCCATGCGGTGATCGTCATAGGTATCGATCGCCGCGGGTCTGACGGTCAACGGCGTGATTCTGATGAAATCGGCGCCCTCCTCGACTTCGGCGCCAAGCTTCCTCAGCTCGGTCGCCATCGCCGCGATGCGGTCGGTTTCCTTGACCCGCCAACTGGCGATGTTGCGCAGCGTGGTTGTTCCCCGGGCAAACAGCGCGGCGGTGGCCAGCGTCATCGCCGCATCGGGAATGTGGTTGCAATCGAGATCGACGGCGACCAGGCCGCCCTGCGGCGCGCGTGCAGTCATCCAGTTCGGCCCGGTTTCGATGATGGCGCCCATCTGCGCCAGCGCTTCGGCAAATTTCACGTCGCCCTGGATCGAATCGGCACCCACGCCCTCAACGCGCAGCGGCCCGCCGCCAATGGCGCCGAGGGCCAGGAAATAGGACGCCGACGAGGCATCGCCCTCGACATACACCGTACCCGGCGACACGTAGCGGCTGCCGGCCTTGACGGTGAAGCGCTGCCAGCCGTCGCGCTCGACGACGACGCCGAAGCGGGCCATGGTCGCCAGCGTGATCTCGATGTAGGGCTTGGAGATCAGCTCGCCGACGACCTCGACCGTGACCGTCTCGCCAGTCAGCGGCAGGGCCATCAGCAGGCCGGTCAGGAACTGGCTGGAGACGTCGCCGCGCACCTTGACCGCGCCGTCCGGACGGATCGTCGCCGGCTTCAACTGCAGCGGCGGATAGCCGTCGTTGCCGAGGTAGGTGACGTCAGCGCCGAGCTGGCGCAGGCCGTCGACCAGGTCGCCAATCGGCCGCTCATGCATGCGGGCGACGCCCTTCAATACATAGTCGCCGCCGGCCAGCGCCAGCGCCGCGGTAAGTGGGCGGAAGGCAGTGCCAGCGTTGCCGAGAAAGAGTTCCGCCTGGCGGACCGGGAAACGACCGCCGCAACCGGCGATCTTCCAGGCTTCGCCGCCCAGCGACGTGACGCCGACGCCAAGCGTCTGCAGGGCTTCCAGCATGCGCTCGGTGTCATCGGAAGCCAGGAGGTCGCGCACCTCGGTCTCGCCCTCGGCGAGCGCAGCGAGCAGCAGGACGCGGTTGGAAATGCTCTTCGAACCGGGCAGGCGGACGCTGCCGGCGGCGGAAAGCAGTTGGGGAAGGTCGAGGAATTCCATGGCGAACCTGGCGGGGTGAAAAATGCGCCAGTTTACCCGGGGACCGTCAAAGTCCGAAGCCCCCGCCCTCAGAAAGCCTTTTCGGCCTCGGCAAAGCCCGGCGCCGCGGCGTCCTTGGCCGACAGTTGCGGTTCCCGGCTGTAGCCCCATTCGATGGCCAGCGCCGGATCGTTCCAGCGGATGCAGCGCTCGTACTCGGGCGCATAGTAGTCGGTGGTCTTGTAGAGGAACTCCGCGGTTTCGCTCAGGGTCACGAAACCGTGGGCGAAGCCCGGCGGTATCCACATCTGCCGCTTGTTGGCGGCGGACAGCAGGGCACCGGCCCAGTGGCCGTAGGTCGCCGAGGTGCGGCGCAGATCGACCGCGACGTCGAAAACCTCGCCTTCGACGACGCGCACCAGCTTGCCCTGGGCTTTCGGCGGCAGCTGGTAATGCAGGCCGCGCAGCACACCGCGCCGGCTTTTCGAGTGGTTGTCCTGAACGAAATCGACGTGCTCGCCGACCACTTCGTCGAAGGCGCGCTGATTGAAACTCTCGAAAAAGAAACCGCGCTCGTCGCCGAAGACGCGCGGTTCGAGCAGCAGCACGCCGGGCAGCAAAGTGGAGACGAGTTGCATCAGAACCTCCGCTCGCCGAGCAGGCCGATCAGGTACTGGCCGTAGGGATTCTTGAGCATCGGCTGCGCCAGTTTTTCCAGTTGCGCCGCATCGACCCAGCCCTTGCGGAAGGCGATTTCCTCGGGACAGGCGATCTTCAGCCCCTGGCGTTTCTCGATCGTGGCGATGAACTGGCTGGCGTCGAGCAGGCTTTCGTGGGTGCCGGTATCGAGCCAGGCGTGGCCGCGGCCCATGACCTGGACGCTGAGCTGGTCGCGTTCGAGGTAGAGGCGGTTGATGTCGGTGATTTCCAGTTCGCCGCGCGCCGACGGCTTGAGGTCGCGCGCCATGTCGAGCACCTGGTTGTCGTAGAAGTAGAGGCCGGTGACCGCGTAATTCGATTTGGGCTGTTTCGGCTTTTCCTCGAGGCTGACCGCCCGGCCCGCCGCGTCGAATTCGACGACGCCGTAACGCTCCGGATCATGCACGTGATAGGCGAAGACGGTCGCCCCCGAAGGCTGCGCGCCGGCAGCGGCGAGGTCGTTGGCGAACTCGTGGCCGTAGAAGATGTTGTCGCCGAGCACCAGCGCTGAATCGCCGCCGCCGATGAAGTCGCGGCCGATGATGAAGGCCTGCGCCAGGCCGTCCGGGCTGGGTTGCACCGCGTATTGCAGGTTCAGCCCCCACTGGCTGCCGTCGCCGAGCAGTTGCTGGAAGCGCGGCGTGTCCTGCGGCGTCGAGATGACCAGGATGTCGCGGATGCCGGCGAGCATCAGCGTGCTCAGCGGATAGTAGATCATCGGCTTGTCGTGAATCGGCAGCAGTTGCTTGGAAACCGCCAGCGTCACCGGGTAGAGCCGGGTGCCGGAACCGCCGGCGAGGATGATGCCCTTGCGCTGCTGACTCATGCGTTTTCTCCGTAATGCTTGCCCAGCCACTGCTTGTACGCACCGCTGGTGACGTTCTGCACCCAGGCCGGGTTGTCCAGGTACCACTGCACCGTCTTGCGGATGCCGGTGGCGAAGGTTTCGGCCGGTTTCCAGCCCAGCTCGCGCTCCAGCTTCGTCGCATCGATCGCGTAGCGGCGGTCGTGGCCGGGGCGGTCGCTGACGAAAGTGATCTGCGTCCGGTAGGACTGGCCATCGGCGCGCGGGCGCAGTTCGTCGAGCATGTCGCACAAGGTATGCACGACCTCGAGGTTGGTTTTCTCGTTCCAGCCACCAACGTTGTAGGTTTCGCCAAGGCGGCCGGCTTCCAGGACGCGCCGGATCGCGCAGCAATGGTCCTTGACGTAGAGCCAGTCGCGGATCTGGCGGCCGTCGCCGTAGATCGGCAGCGGCTTGCCGGCGAGCGCGTTGTGGATAACCAGCGGGATCAGCTTTTCCGGGAAATGGTAGGGACCGTAGTTGTTCGAGCAGTTGGTGGTCAGCACCGGCAGGCCGTAGGTGTGATGATAGGCGCGCACCAGATGGTCGGAGGCTGCCTTGCTCGCTGAGTACGGGCTGTTCGGCTCGTAACGGTTGGTCTCGGTGAAGGCCGGATCGTCGCTGGCGAGCGAGCCATAGACTTCGTCGGTCGACACGTGCAGGAAGCGGAAGGCCGTCTTTTCCTCCGCGCCCAGTCCGCCGAAATGGGCGCGCACCGCCTCCAGCAGGCGGAAAGTACCGACGATGTTGGTCTGGATGAAATCCTCCGGACCGTGGATGCTGCGATCGACGTGCGATTCGGCAGCAAAATTGACCACCGCCCGCGGCTTGTGCTCGGCCAGCAGCTTGGCAACTAGGTCAAAGTCGCCGATCCCGCCGCGAACGAACACATGCGCCGGATTCCCGTCGAGCGCCACCAGGTTTTCCAGGTTGCCCGCATAAGTCAGGGCATCAAGATTGATGACCGGTTCGTCGCTTTGCGCGCACCAGTCAAGAACGAAATTACTGCCGATGAAACCGGCGCCGCCAGTGACGAGGATCATGCTTATCGCTGTTCAGTAAAAAGGGAGATTTTAACTCAGGCCGCAGTCATTCCTGACGCAGGCGCAGGAAACTGGCGAAGCGCGGCAGCCCTTTTCCGGTCAGCTCGCGGTAGCGGTAGGTGACGACGCTGCCGATCGGCGGCGGATTCCGGCGTTGCGCATCGGAAAAACCGGTGCCGAGACGGAATTCGCGACCGTCTGCCAGGCGCACGCGCAAGGCGCCGAGCTGCCCGGCGTACTTGCCCTTGCCCGGCAGGTGGGCAATGACGACGGCCTCGGCGTCGAGCCAGGGCTTGAGCTTGAGCAGCGTATCGGAACGGCCGGTTTCGCCGGGCGCGTCGGCGCGATGCAGCATCAGGCCTTCACCGCCGGCCTTGACGGTTTGCGCCAGCCGCTGGCGCAGCGCTTCCCGGCTGGCCAGCGTTGCCTGCGCCACTTCGACCAGCCAGGGCAAGGCCGCGGCAGCGACGATTGCACGGATGCGCCCGGCCCGCTCGGCAAAAGTCCCCGGCGCCCCGGGCAGTTCGAAGATCATGTAGCGGACCTCCCGCCACTCGGCATCGACCGGCTGTTCGCGGCGGACGATGCCGGAGAGGCGCTCGAACTGGCCACGGCCCAGCCACAACTCGCCGTCCATCGGCGTTTTCGGCAGGGCATCGGTGAACCAGGCCGGCGCATTGACCCGGTTGCCGCTGCGAAAACGCAGCGTCTCGCCGTCCCAGACGGCGCGCACGCCGTCGAGCTTCTCGCTGACCAGATAGGCGGCGGGGTCGATGTCGTCGCGATAGACGTTGGCCAGCAGGAGTTCCGGCGGCGCCGCGGCGAGCGGCAGGGCAAGCAGCAGCGCGAGCCCGCAGAGCAGCGCGCGCAGCCGCCGCACGTTCAGCTTCCCGCCCACTCCCGGCGCGCCTGGCGGGCGATGCCGAAGACGTCTTCGAGACGCTCGCCGTCGGCGCGGGCCAGCGCGTCGCGCAACTCGTCGAGCTGGGCGCGATAACTGTCGAGTTCGCCGAGCAGCGCCTCGCGGTTGGCGAGGCAGATGTCGCGCCACATTTCCGGGTGACTGGCGGCGATCCGCGTGAAGTCGCGGAAGCCGGAGGCGGCGAAGGTGAAGAACAGCTCGGCGTCGTCGCGCACCGCCAGGTCATGGACCAGGGCGAAGGACAGGAGGTGCGGCAGGTGGCTGACGGCGGCGAAGACGCGGTCGTGCATTTCCGGCGTCAGCTCGTAGATGTCGGCGCCGCACAGCGCCCAGGCGCGCTTGACGCGGTCGAGGCGCTCGTCGTTGTTCTCGGGCAGCGGCGTGACGACGACCTTCTTGCCCTGATAGAGGTCTTGCCGGGCGGCCGACGGCCCGCTGTTCTCAGCGCCGGCAATCGGATGCGCCGGCACGAACTTGCCGATGTGGCCGCGGAAGGCGGCGCGCGCCGCGGCGACGACGTCGCCCTTGGTCGAACCGCCGTCGGTGACGATGGTGTTCGGCCCGAGATAAGGCGCGATGCGGGCGAAGATTTCCGGCATCTGCGCCACCGGCGTCGCTACCAGCACGATGTCGGCGTCGCCGATCTCGTGCGCCGGGTTGATCCCGGCGCGGTCGATGACGCCCAGTTCCTGCGCCACGCGCAAGGTCAACGGGGTGCGGCCGAAGCCGACCACCTCCTCGACGGCGCCGGCCGCCTTGAGGCCGAGCGCGAAGGAACCGCCGATCAGGCCGGTACCGAAGACGACGATCTTGCCGAACTCGGGCTGGCCGGCGTCCATTTACAGGGCCTTTTCCAGCGCCGCGATGAAGCGCGCGTTCTCGGCTTCGCTGCCGATCGTCACGCGCAGCCACTCGGGCATGCCGTAGCCGCCGATCGGCCGGACGATGACGCCCTGCTGCAGCAGCTTCTGGTTCACCGCGGCGGCATCGCCGGCCTTGAAGGTGACGAAGTTGCCGTAGGACGGGATGTAGGCCAGGCCGAGTTTTTCCAGCGCGCCAACAATCTGCGCCATGCCGCGCCGGTTGAGCTCGTAGCTGGCTTGCAGGAATTCGTCGTCGTCGAGCGCGGCGAGCGCGCCGGCGAGCGCCAGGTTGTTGACGTTGAACGGCTGGCGGACGCGGTTCATCAGGTCGGCGACGGCCGCCGAAGTGACGCCGTAGCCGATGCGCAGCCCAGCCAGGCCGTAGATCTTGGAGAAGGTGCGGCAGACCACCAGGTTCGGGAATTCGGCGACCCAGGCGGCGGTATCGACGCGCGCTTCGGGCGGGATGTACTCGTTATAGGCTTCGTCGAGGACGACGACGACATCGGCTGGCACCTTTTCCAGGAAGGCGCGCACTTCCGGATAGGGCAGGAAGTTGCCGGTCGGGTTGTTCGGGTTGGCGATCCAGACGACGCGGGTGTCCGGACGGATCGCGGCGAGCATCGCCTCGAGGTCGTGGCCGAAATCCTTCGCCGGCACGCAGATCAGCTCGCCGCCAATCGACAGCGTGGCCAGCGGATAGACGGCGAAAGCATGCTGGGCGAACACCGCCGAACGGCCCTGGGCGAGAAAGGCGCGGGCAACCAGGTCGAGCACGTCGTTCGAGCCGTTACCAAGCACCACCTGGTTCTGCGCGACGCCGCAGCGTGCCGCCAGCTTGGCGATCAGCTCGAACTGGTCCGGATAGCGCTCGACGCCGGCAAGCGCCGCTTCCACCGCCTGCCTGGCCTGCGGGCTCATGCCGAGCGGGTTCTCGTTGGAGGCGAGCTTGACGATGCTATCCACCGGAATGCCCATCTCGCGGGCCAGTTCGGTGATCGGCTTGCCCGGCTGGTAGGGCGAGATGGCGCGGACGTAGGCGAGGGCTTGTTCGGTGAGGGACATCGGGATTCCTCAGAAAACGGCGACCGGGTAGGAGCCGAGGATTTTCAGGTAGGCGGCGTTGCCGGCCAACTGTTCGAGCGCGGCCTTGACCGCCGGCTCGTCGCGATGGCCATCGACATCGACGTAGAAGACGTATTCCCACAGCGCATTGCGCGCCGGCCGCGACTCCAGCCGGCACATCGAGACGCCGGCGGCGGACAGCGGTGCCAGCAATTCGTGCAGGGCGCCGGTGCGATTGGGCGCCGACATGATCAGCGAGGTCTTGTCGCGCCCGGAAATCCCGGCGTCGTGCTTGCCGAGGACCAGGAAACGGGTGGTGTTGTTCGGCTCGTCCTCGATGTTCTCGGCCAGCCGCGGCAGGTCGTAACGGGCGGCCGCGGCCTCGCCGGCGATCGCCGCCGAACCGGCTTCCTCGGCGGCCTTCTGCGCCGCCTGCGCGTTGCTGCCGACCGAAATGCGCTGCGCCTGCGGCAGCATGCGGTTGAGCCATTCGTGGCACTGCGCCAGCGACTGAGCGTGCGAATAGACGCGGCTGATCGCCTTGAGCTCTGTTTCCTTCGACAGCAGGTTCTGGTGGATGCGCAGCACGACCTCGCCGCAGATCTTCAGCGGCGTGCCGAGCAGCAGGTCCATCGTCCGACCGACCGCGCCTTCGGTCGAATTCTCGACCGGCACGACGGCATAATGGGCATGACCGGACTCGACTTCGCGGAAGACATCGTCGATCGAAGATTGCGGCAGCAGGCGGCCGGCATGGCCGAAATGCTTGGTCGCCGCCGATTCCGAGAAGGTGCCGAGCGGGCCGAGGAAAGCGATGCCGAGCGGCTGTTCGAGCGACAGGCAGGCCGACATCACCTCGCGGAAGAAGAAGGTGATGTTCTCGTTCGGCAGCGGCCCAGGGTTGCTGTCCTGCAAACGGCGCAGCACCTGCGCCTCGCGCTCCGGCCGGTAGATGAAACCGGCGTCGCCGAATTCGGCCTTGATCTCGCCGACGCGCTGGGCGCAGCGGGCACGTTCGTTCAAGAGGCGCAGGATGTCGCCGTCGATGCGGTCGATGTCGGCGCGCACGCCGGCCAGAGCTTTCGAGAGATCGTCGCTCATGCGCTCACCCGTTCCGCTTGGCGAAATCGTTCATGAAACCGACCAGCGCCTTGACCGCGTCGAGCGAGACGGCGTTGTAGATCGAGGCGCGCATGCCGCCGACCGACTTGTGGCCCTTCAGGCCGAGCACGCCGGCATCCTTGGCCGCCGCCAGGAAAGGCGCGTCGAGCGCGGCATCGGCCAACACGAACGGAACGTTCATCCGCGAACGGCAATCGGGATCGACCGGGTTGGTATAGAAACCGCCGGAATTGTCGATGCACTCGTAGAGAATGCGCGCCTTTTCGGCGTTGATCGCGTCGATGCCGGCCAGACCGCCCTGCTTCTTCAGCCACTGGAAAACCAGGCCGGCGATGTAGATGCCGAAGGTCGGCGGCGTGTTGAGCATCGAGCCGTTCTCGGCCATCACCGCGTAATCCATCACGGTCGGGATGTTGAGCGGCGCCATGCCGAGCAGGTCACGATGAACGATGACCAGCGTCACGCCCGAGGGGCCGATGTTCTTCTGCGCACCGGCGTAGATCAGGCCGAACTTCTCGACATTGACCGGGCGCGACAGGATGTGCGACGACATGTCGGCAACCAGCGGCACGCCGGTGTCGGCGATGCGCTCGGCGGGAATCTCGACGCCGTGGATGGTCTCGTTGGTGCACACGTGCAGGTAGGCGGCGAAGGGATCGAGCTTGATCTCCTCGGCCGTCGGCAGGCGGGTGAAGCCGCTGTCCTCGGTCGTCGCCGCGACGCGGACATTACCGATACGCTGCGCTTCCTTGACCGCCTTCTTCGACCACGAGCCGGTGACGATGTAGTCGGCCGAGCGGCCGGCCAGCAGGTTCATCGGAATCTGCGCAAACTGCTGCGTCGCCCCGCCCTGCAGGAACAGCACCTTGTACTGCTCGGGAATGCCCATCAGCTCGCGCAGGTCGGCTTCGGCCTGCGCCAGGATGGACATGAATTCCTTGCCTCGATGGCTCATTTCCATGACGCTGCAGCCGGCGCCCTGCCAGTCGAGCAGCTCTTCCTGCGCCTGGCGCAGGACCTCTTCGGGAAGTGCAGCCGGACCGGCGCTGAAATTCCAGATACGCGTCATTTATGCTTCTCCACCTTGATCTTCGGCTGCCGGCGCGGCGCTTTCGCCAGCCGCATCGGCTTCCCCTTCGCTTTCCGCCACCGGGTCGGCCACCGACTCGGCAACCTTCTCCAGGCCCGCCAGCTTCTCGCCTTCGTCGAGCGAGATCAAGGTGACGCCCTGCGTCGCCCGGCCCATGCCGCGGATTTCCGAGACGCGGGTGCGGATCAGCACGCCGCCGGTGGTGATCAGCATCACCTCGTCGTCGTCGCCGACCAGCTTGGCACCGACCACCACGCCGTTGCGCTCGGAATCGGCAATCGCCTTGACGCCCTGCGTGCCGCGCCCGGAGTGACGGAAGTCGGCGAGCACGGTGCGCTTGCCGAAGCCGTTCTCGGTGGCGACCAGCACCGTCTGCTGGTCATCCTCGGCGACCAGCAGCGAGATGACGGTCTGCCCTTCCTGCAGCTTCATGCCGCGCACGCCGCGGGCACCACGGCCCATCGGCCGGACGTCTTCCTCGTCGAACCAGACCGCCTTGCCGGCGTTGGAAACGAGCACGATGTCGCTCTGGCCGGTGGTCAGTTCGACACCGATCAGGTAGTCGTCGTCGAGCAGATCGACGGCGATGATGCCGGCCTTGCGCGGGTTGGAGAAGTCGGACAGCGGCGTCTTCTTGACCGTGCCGTCGCGGGTGGCCATGAAGATGAACTTGTCGTCGGCGAATTCCTTGACCGGCAGCACGGCGTTGATGCGCTCGCCTTCTTCCAGCGGGAACAGGTTGACGATCGGCTTGCCGCGGCTGGTCCGGCTGCCCTGCGGCGCTTCATAGACCTTGAGCCAGTAGCAGCGACCCCGGTTGGAGAAGCACAGGATGTAGTCGTGGGTGTTGGCGACGAACAGGTGGTCGACGAAATCCTCGTCTTTGATCGCCGCCGCCTGCTTGCCGCGCCCGCCGCGCTTCTGCGCGCGGTAGTCGGCGAGCGGCTGGGCCTTGATGTAGCCGCCGTGCGACAGGGTGACGACCATGTCCTGCGGCGTGATGAAGTCCTCGATGCCGAGTTCCTGCGTGTGCAGCACGATTTCCGAGCGGCGCTCGTCGCCGAACTGGTCGCGGATCGCCGTCAGTTCATTGACGATGATTTCGGTAATGCGCTCCGGGCGGGCCAGGATGTCGAGCAGGTCGAGGATCTTGGCCATGACCTCCTTGTACTCGCTGACGATCTTGTCCTGCTCCAGACCGGTCAGGCGCTGCAGGCGCAGTTCGAGGATGGCCTGAGCCTGCGCGTCGGACAGGCGATAGCCCTGTTCGGACAAGCCGAATTCCGGCAGCAGGCCGTCCGGGCGCGAAACGTCGGAGGCTGCCCGGACCAGCATTTCCTCGACCACCGGGCTGCGCCACTGGCGCCCCATCAGGCCGATCTTGGCGTCGGCCGGCGTCGGCGCCGCCTTGATCAGAGCGATGATTTCGTCGACGTTGGACAGCGCGACGGCCAGACCTTCGAGGATGTGGCCGCGTTCGCGCGCCTTCCTGAGTTCGAACACCGTGCGCCGCGTCACCACTTCGCGCCGGTGCGACAGGAAGCACTCCAGCGCCTGCTTCAGGTTCAGCAAGCGTGGCTGACCATCGACCAGCGCCACCATGTTCATGCCGAAGGTGTCCTGCAACTGCGTCTGTTTGTACAGGTTGTTGAGGATGACCTCGCCGACCTCGCCGCGCTTCAGCTCGATGACGATGCGCATGCCCGACTTGTCGGATTCATCGCGGATGTCGGAGATGCCTTCGATCTTCTTCTCGTTGACCAGCTCGGCGATCTTCTCGATCAGCGACTTCTTGTTAACCTGATACGGAATCTCGTCGACGATCAGCGCCTGGCGGTCGCCCTTGCCGATGTCCTCGAAATGGGTGCGGGCGCGCATGACGACGCGGCCGCGGCCGGTCCTGTAGCCTTCGCGCACGCCCATCACGCCGTAGATCAGGCCGGCGGTCGGAAAGTCGGGCGCCGGGATGTACTCGATCAGGTCGTCGATCGACAGCGCCGGGTTTTCCAGCAAGGCCAGGCAGCCGGCGACGACTTCATTGAGGTTGTGCGGCGGCACATTGGTCGCCATGCCAACGGCGATACCGGCCGAACCGTTGATCAGCAGGTTGGGAATGCGGGTCGGCAACACCGACGGCTCCAGCTCCTTGCCGTCGTAGTTCGGCTCGAAGTCGACCGTTTCCTTGTCGATATCGGCGGTCAGATCGGAAGCGATGCGATCCAGGCGACATTCGGTATAACGCATGGCCGCCGCATTGTCGCCGTCGATCGAGCCAAAGTTACCCTGACCGTCGACCAGCGTGTAGCGCAACGAAAAATCCTGCGCCATGCGCACCAGCGTGTCGTAGATCGCCGAATCGCCGTGCGGGTGATATTTACCCATGACCTCGCCGACGACGCGGGCGCACTTGACGAAAGGACGGTTCCAGACGTTGTTCGTCTCGTGCATCGCGTAAAGCACGCGGCGATGCACCGGCTTCAGGCCGTCGCGCGCATCCGGCAGCGCCCGGCCAACGATCACGCTCATCGCGTAATCGAGATAGGAACGCCGCATCTCGTCTTCGAGGCTGATCGGCAGGGTTTCTTTGGCGAATTGGTCCATGTCTCTGGTATCCGCGCCGGGCTGGCCGGCACTATGTTTGGTTGTAACACAGGTAATTTGCTATTTTACCACGCCGCCACCGGCCCACTGCTGCCCATTTCCATGACACCGACACCCGAAAAAATCGACCTGCTGATCGAAGCCCGCTGGATCGCCACGGTAGAAACCGACGCAATCCTGCACAACCACGCGGTCGCGGTACGCGGCGGACGCATCCTGGACATCCTGCCAGCCGCCGAAGCCCGCCAGCGTTACCAGGCTGCCGAGCAGCACCGCCTCGAACAGCACATCCTGATCCCCGGCCTGATCAACCTCCACACGCACGCCGCGATGACGCTGCTGCGCGGCATCGCCGACGACCTGCCGCTGATGGAATGGCTGCAACGCCATATCTGGCCGGCGGAAGGAGCGCTGGTTTCATCCGCCTTCGTCCTCGACGGCACGCGGCTGGCCTGCGCCGAAATGCTGCGCGGCGGCATCACCTGCTTCAACGACATGTACTTCTTCCCCGAAGCCGCCGCGCAAGCCGCCACGGAATTCGGCATGCGCGCCGCGCTCGGCATCACCACGCTGGAATTCCCCGGCAACTACGCCAGCGACGCCGACGACTACATCGCCAAGGGCCTCGCCGCCCGCGAAGCCTGCCGCGACAACCCACTGCTCAGCTTCTGCCTGGCACCGCACGCGCCGTATACCGTTGCCGACCGCACTTTCCAGCGTATTGCCACGCTGGCCGAACAACTCGACCTGCCTATCCACTGCCATATCCACGAAACCCGGCAGGAGGTCGCCGATGGCCTGCAGCAGCACGGCCAGCGCCCGCTCGCCCGCCTGCAGGCGCTGGCCCAGCTGGGCCCCGGCTTCATCGGCGTGCACGCCGTCCATCTCGACGACAGCGAAATCCGGCTGCTCGCCGACGCCGGCTGCAGCATCGCCCACTGCCCGACCTCCAACCTGAAGCTTGCCAGCGGCATCGCCCGCATTGCCGAAATGCACGCCGCCGGCATCAACATCGGTCTCGGCACCGATGGTGCCGCCAGCAACAATCGCCTCGACCTGTTCGGCGAAATGCGCCTGGCGGCGCTGCTGGCCAAGGGCAGCAGCGGCGATGCCGCTGCCCTGCCAGCGGCGACGGCGCTGCGCATGGCGACCCTGAATGGCGCGCGAGCGCTGGGCCTGGACAGCATTACCGGCTCCATCGCCCGCGGCAAGCAGGCAGACCTGTGCGCGGTCTCGCTGGCCGATCTTGAATGCCAGCCCTGCTACGATCCGCTGTCGCACCTGGTCAATGTCGCCGGCCGCGAACAGGTCAGCCATGTCTGGGTGGCCGGGAAGTGTCTGCTAGAGCACAAAACTTTACGGGTTGGCAAGGAATTTCGCTTGGATGCATCCGCCGCGCTATGGCAGAATAAAGCGGAAGTCTGCACGGGGAAAGCGCTTGCACCCTGATGCAAACCGCTGAAATTTCCAATTTCTTCAACGAGGGAAGACCATGATCAAGAATATCGCCAAGAAATCCCTGGCTGTTGCCCTGCTGGCAGGTATCGGCTTTGCCGCCGTCGCTCAGGAACGTGTCTATGTCATCGACCAGCGCGACGTCGTCGCCAAGAGCGGTTTCGGCCTCTGCTGGCGCACCGGTTACTGGACCCCGGCCGCCGCCGCCGCCGACAAGGCCGGTTGCGAATGCGACCGCGACCTGCTGCCGAAGGCCGCCTGCGAAGGCAAGCCGATCGCCGCTCCGGCCACCACGCCGGCTGCTGTCGCTGGCGTCAAGCCGACCGGCGAGAAGGTCACCGTCGCCGCTGACGCGCTGTTCGACTTCAACAAGGCTGTCCTGCGTCCGGAAGGCAAGGCCAAGCTCGACGAGCTGGTCGCCAAGGCTGGCCAGATCAAGCTCGAAGTAATCCTCGCCGTCGGCCACACCGACCGCATCGGTGGTGCCGCCTACAACCAGAAGCTGTCCGAGAAGCGCGCTGCCGCGGTCAAGGAATACCTGGTTGCCAAGGGCATCGAAGCCAACCGCGTCTACACCGAAGGCAAGGGCGAAACCCAGCCGGTCACCGGCGACAAGTGCGGCAAGAGCGAGAAGAAGTCGAAGTCGCTGATCGATTGCCTGCAGGCCGATCGCCGCGTCGACATCGAAGTCATCGGCACCAAGTAATCCGCCGCTGCTACAATGCAGGCCCTGCTTCGGCAGGGCCTTTTCTTTTTCAGCCTTGCGAAACCGACCATGCTCAACGCCGACCCCAGCGAACTGCAGAAATTTGGCGACCTGGCCCACCGCTGGTGGGACCCGAACAGCGAATTCAAACCTTTGCACGACATCAACCCTCTGCGCCTGGGCTGGATCGACCGCTGCGTCGGATTGCGCGGCAAGCGGGTGCTCGATGTCGGCTGCGGCGGCGGCCTGCTCTCGGAAGGCATGGCTGCGCTGGGCGCCGAGGTCACCGGCATCGACCTCTCGGAAAAGCCGCTTGGCGTCGCCCGCCTGCACCTGCTGGAGAGCGGGCAGAAGGTCGATTACCGGCAGATTTCCGCCGAGGAACTGGCCGAACAGATGCCCGGCGCCTTCGACACGGTCACCTGCCTGGAAATGCTCGAACACGTGCCCAATCCTTCGAGCACCATCACCGCCTGCGCCCGCCTGGTCAAACCCGGCGGCCAGGTGTTCTTCTCGACGCTCAACCGCAACCCGAAGGCCTACCTGTTCGCGGTGATCGGCGCCGAATACCTGCTCAAGCTGCTGCCCAAGGGCACCCACGACTACGCCAAGTTCATCAAGCCGTCGGAACTCACCCGCTGGGCCAAGATGGGCAACCTGGAACCGCAGGAAATCCTCGGCATGAGCTACAACCCGCTGACCCGGGATTACAGCCTCGGCCGCGACACCAGCGTCAATTATCTGCTGCGCGCCCAGCGCAATGCCTGAGGCCGCTCCCCGGGCCGTCCTTTTCGACCTCGACGGCACGCTCGCCGACACCGCCCCCGACCTCGCCGCCTGCGTCAATCGCCTGCTGCTCGAGGAAGGCTGGGCGCCGCAGCCGCTCGCCGAACTGCGCCCGTTCACCTCGCAGGGCGTGCGCGGCATGTTGTTCAAGGGCTTCGGCATGAGCCCCGAGCACCCTGACTATGCCGCTCTTGCGGCGCGCTTCCTGGCCCACTACGAAACCCGCCTGTGCGTCGACACGCAACTCTTCGCCGGCATTGCCGACCTGCTCGACCGGCTTGAGGAGAACGGGCTGCGCTGGGGCATCGTCACCAACAAGCGGATGCGCTACACCGACCCGCTGGTCCGCCTGCTCGGCCTGGCGCCGCGCACCACCTGCGTCGTCAGCGGCGACACGACGGCCGCCGCCAAACCGTCGCCGCTGCCCCTGCTGCACGCCTGCGAACTGCTCGGGGTGGCGCCGGCCGCCACCCTCTACGTCGGCGACGACCAGCGCGACATCGTCGCCGGCCAGGCCGCCGGCTGCGCCACAGTCGCCGTGCGCTGGGGCTACCTCGGCGTCGAGCGCCCGATCGAGGCCTGGGGCGCCGACCGCATCGTCGAGCACCCGCGGGAAATCGCCGCCTTCAGTCGGCCGACCTGACCGCCGCCCGTTCGCGCCGCCGGTAACCGATCAAGGCCGGCACCACCGCCAGCAACAGCAACCCGAGCGCCACCAGCAGCGGCCAGCGCACCGGCGCATTCCACTCGCGCCGCGCCTGCGCCCGGTTGACGGCGTCGATCCGCTGGTACTTCAGCGTGTTGTTGCCGACATCGCTCGGTTTGCGGTTCTTCAGCCAGCGGTGGGTCAGCGTGTAGCTCTTGGGGTGCAGCCCGAAGACCCAGGGCGCATCCTGGCGCAGGATGTCGTTCATGCGCCGGATGATGGCCAGGCGCTCGGGCGAGTTCTCCATGTTCTTCATCTGCTGGAACAGACGGTCGTATTCCGGATTCTCGTAGTTCGACGAGTTCTCGCCGCCCTTGAGGCGCGCTTCCGGACCGTGCAGCAGGAACATGAAGTTCTCCGGATCGGGGTAGTCGGCGTTCCAGCCCAGGTAATAAAGCTGGACGGCGCCGCGCCGCAGCTTATCCTGGAAGCGGTTGAAGTCGGTGGCGCGCACCACCAGTTGCACGTCGATCTTGGCGAATTGCCGGGTCAGCCAGTCGAGACGCGATTTCTCGCCCATCCCGCCGCCGGTGGTGTCGAGGTTGAGGACCAGCGGCTCGCCGGTCCTGGCGTCGCGACCGTTCGGATAGCCGGCTTCGGCGAGCAACTGTTTGGCGACAGCCGCCGACTTGCGCCGCGCCTGGCCTTCGACCCAGTCATAGACGACGCGGTTGATTCCCGCCTCGCCCGCTTCGTAGCCGAAGATGCCGGGCGGCAGCGGCCCCTGGGCGGCGATGCCGCGACCGTTCTGGAAAATCGAGATGAACTCCTCCTGGTCGATGACGATCGACACTGCCCGGCGCAACTTCGCCGCCCGCTCGCCGAGCCCGCCGACCACCGGGTCCTGCAGGTTGAATCCCATGTAGAAGGTCGACGGCCGCACCGAGGTCAGGAGGCGGATGCCCTTGTCGCGCATCTCGTCGGACAGCGCGACGTCGCCGCCGACGTTGACGCGAACCGCCTGGTCGAAGCTGTCCGAGGAAATCCCGGAAGCGTCGTAGTAGCCCTGCAGGAACTTGTTCCAGTAGGGAATCGCCTCCTTCTCGCGGGTGAAGACCGCCTGCTCGATGAAGGGCATGCTCTTGCCGCAATCGGCGAGCAGACCGGCGCCGGCGTCTTCGGCTTCGCCGTCGCAGGGATAGGGTTCGCCGCGGAAATTCGGGTTACGGGCCAGCACCATGCGCCGGTTCGGGTCGTTCTCGGTCAGCATGTAGGGGCCGGTGCCGACCGGCCACCAGTCGAGCGTCAGGTTCTTCTCGCGCATGCCGGGCTGGGCGTAGAAGCGATCGACCTCGCGCGGCACCGGCGCAAAGAAGGGCATCGCCAGCCAGTAAGAAAACTGCGGATACTTGCCACGGATACGGATGCGCCAGGTCCGCGCATCGACGCGTTCGACGCCGCTCAGGGCGAAGGCGTCGAGATCGAGCCAGGCGTCGCCCGGCAGGTCCTTGGCCGCTGCCCGCAGGCGTTCGCCGAGTTCGCGCAAGCCGACGATCTTGTCGGCCATCATGCCGTAGATCGGCGAATGCAGGCGCGGATGGGCGAGGCGCTTGATCTGGTAGATGTAGTCGTCGGCGCTCAGTTCGCGGCTGGCCGTCGCCGGAAAATCGGCGATGCTCTGCCGACCGGCCGCCGCCTCGGCCCCCAGGAAGCGCGGCTGCCCGGTGGCGTCCTGTGCGAAAGCCGGATGCGGCTGGTAACGGATGCCCTGCTGCAGGGTCAGCTCATAGACGCTTTCGGCGATCGCCGCGTCCGGCGCATCGTCCGGCAGGCGGCTGCCGTCGGCCGCCAGGTAGCGCGGATGCGGCACCGCTTCGACGGTTGCCGGGATCAACTGATAGGGGCGCCGCAGGTAGTGGTACTGCAGCGGCGGTTCGTAGATCTGGCCGGTGAAGGCGGCCTCGTCCTCGGTGTAGGACTGGGCGGGGTCGAGGTGCTTGGGGCGGTCGGTGAAGGCGGTGTAGAGGATTTCGCGGCCGGCATCGGCGGCCGGATAGGGCGTGTTCCACGACTCGCCACAGGCCGCGAGACCCAGGCAGAAAAGCAGGCAGGCAGGCAGTTTTCCCATGGCCGCCAGTGTATAACAAAGGCTTGACCGGGCCAGCGGGCTCCGAACACAATGGCCCAAAACAACCACAGGAAGCCACCATGCTCGACACCCCGGTCCCCGACCTCACCCTGCCCGCCACCAGCGGCACCACCTTCCGGCTCGCCGACCAGGCCGGCCGCATCGTCGTCATCTATTTCTACCCCAAGGACAGCACGCCCGGCTGCACCACGGAAGGGCAGAACTTCCGCGACCTGCACACCCAGTTCGCCGCCGCCGACGCAGTCGTCCTCGGCGTTTCCCGCGACAGCCTGAAGTCGCACGAGAACTTCAAGGCCAAGCAATCCTTCCCGTTCGAGCTCGGCTCCGACGCCGACGAAGCCGTCTGCAACCTGTTCGGCGTGATCAAGCAGAAGATGATGTACGGCAAGCAATGCCGCGGCATCGAGCGCAGCACCTTCGTCATTGATCGCAACGGCGTGCTGCGCCGCGAGTGGCGCGGCGTCAAGGTCGCCGGCCATGCTCAGGAAGTGCTCGACTTCGTCCACACCCTCTGATTTCCAACCGTCCCCGCGAGACCCCCATGCCGCGCCAACCCGCCGCCAAGAAGCCCGCAATGACCAAGATCTTCGTGCTCGACACCAATGTCCTGATGCACGATCCGAGCTGTCTGTTCCGCTTCGAGGAGCACGACATCTTCCTGCCGATCATGACCCTGGAAGAGCTCGACAACCACAAGAAGGGGATGTCGGAAATCGCCCGCAACGCTCGCCAGGCCTCGCGCATGCTGGACGAGATGCTGGCCCACGACGACGTCGATATCGACGAGGGGATCGCCCTCTACGGGCCGTCGGCCAAGCTGGCCAGCGGCCGCCTCTACCTGCAGACCGAGGCGATCAGCACCGAACTGCCGCAAGGCCTGCCGACCTCCAAGGTGGACAACCAGATCCTGTCGGTCGTCATCCACCTCCAGAAGAAATTCCCCAAGCGCCCGGTGATCCTGGTGTCGAAAGACATCAACATGCGCATCAAGTCGCGGGCGCTGAACCTGCTGGCCGAGGACTACTTCAACGACAAGGTGCTCGAGGACACCGACATCCTCTACTCCGGCACTCGCGCCCTGCCCGACAACTTCTGGGAAAAGCATGGCAAGGGCATGGAATCCTGGAAGAAGGACACCAAGACCTATTACCGGGTCAATGGTCCGCTTTGCCCGCAGTTTCTGGTCAACGAATTCGTCTGGCTGGAGAAGGACGGCTTCGCGGCGATCGTCAAGGAAACCGCTGGCAAGAGCGCGGTGCTGGAAACCCTGGTCGACTATACCCATCCGAAAAACGCGATCTGGGGGATCACGGCCCGCAACCGCGAGCAGAACTTCGCGCTCAACCTGCTGATGAATCCGGAGATCGATTTCGTCACCCTGCTCGGCCAGGCCGGCACTGGCAAGACGCTGCTGACCCTGGCCGCCGGCCTGACCCAGACGCTGGAAAGCAAACAGTTCGCCGAGATCATCATGACCCGCGTCACCGTGCCGGTCGGCGAGGACATCGGCTTCCTGCCCGGCAGCGAGGAGGAAAAGATGGCGCCGTGGATGGGCGCGCTCGAGGACAACCTCGAAGTCCTGACCAATACCGACGACAGCAGCCCCTATGGCGGTGACTGGGGCAAGGCGGCGACGCACGACATCATCCGTTCGAAGATCAAGGTCAAGTCGCTGAACTTCATGCGCGGCCGTACCTTCCTGAAGAAGTACCTGATCATCGACGAAGCGCAGAACCTGACACCGAAGCAGATGAAGACGCTGGTCACCCGCGCCGGCCCCGGCACCAAGGTGATCTGCCTGGGCAACATCGCGCAGATCGACACGCCCTACCTGACCGAGGGCAGCTCCGGCCTGACCTACGTCGTCGATCGCTTCAAGGGCTGGCCGCATTCCGGTCACATCACGTTACAAAGAGGCGAACGCTCGCGTCTGGCTGATCACGCAGCCGACGTGCTATAGTCGGCGGCACTTTGGCAAGGCCGTGTCTGACACGGCCTTTTCATTTCAACCTTGATTTTTTCCCGAGGTTCGCCTTGAAACGCAGAGACTTTCTGGCCGCATCCGCACTGTTCTCGCTCTTTACCGGCGATGCCCTGGCGGCAAAGAAAAAGACCCAACATAAAACTGCCTCGAAAAAATCCACCCGGAAAACCAGCAAGAAGAAAAGTGCTCGTTCGTCACGCGCCAATTTCGCCGAGACTTCGCGTCCGGCCGTACATAGTGCCGCCACACCACTGATCGACGCTCCGACGGAAGGCACCTCGACTTCACGCCTGCCACCGGTTCGCGCCCAGGAAGCCCCGACCGATTGGCAGACCTACGAAATCGTCACGACGCTGACGCTGCATGCGCCGGGGCAAACCGCCAGCCTCTGGCTTCCCCTGCCATCGAGCCAGGACAGTCTCTATCAGAGAATGCTCGGTCACAATTGGCAGACCGATGCCCGCAACATCAGCCTGCAACGCAGACCCGAAGGCACTCTGGAAATGCTGCGTTGTGAATGGAACGATGCGGGTAATGCCTCGCTGCGCCTCGTCACGCAGGTCAGCACGGCCGACCGGCACTTCGACATCACCCGGCGCAGCGTCGCACCGGAGCGCGATGACATCCTGCGCCAGAACCTGCAGGCCAGCACGCTGATTCCCAACGATGGTCTGGCCCGCCAGTTGGGCGAACGCATCGTCGGACGGATCAAGGACCCGCTGGCTCAAATCAAGGCCATTTACGACTGGATTTGCGAAAACGCGATCTACGACCCATCCCTGCCCGGCTGTGGCAATGGTGATATTCACCGGCAGTTGATCTCGGGCCAGTACGGCGGCCGCTCTGCCGACATCAACGGCTTGTTCGTCGCCGTCTGCCGGGCCATCGGCATCCCGGCGCGCTGCGTCTATGGCATCCGGATCGGCCGCTCGCGGCTGTTCCCCTCGCTCGGCCTGCGTAGCGAAGACGCCACGCGCGCCCAGCATGTCCGGGCGGAGTTCTACTTGCCCGGCTACGGCTGGATTCCGGCCGACCCCAGCGATGTCCGGCGGGCGGTCGCTTACGAAGCCCTCCGGGACAGCAGCGGCCAACTGGCATCGCTGCGACGGGTCCTGTTCGGCGTCTGGGAAATGAACTGGGCAGGATTTCATACCGGCAACGACCTGCAGATCGCCGGCATGTCGCACTCCCTGCCCTTCTTCGTCCTCCCACAACTGCGCGTCGGCACGCAGAACATCGACGCGCTCAACCCGAACAACTCGTCAATCCGGATCAGCACACGTCAAGTCGTGCTGTAGGAATACGGGGCAGCGACTACCGACGACGCGAGGTTTTGGCTGGTGCCGAAACCTCGGACTTAGTCTCGTGCGTCTTGGAAACCGCCCGACGCGAGGTTTTGGCTGGCGCCGAAACCTCGAACTTAGTCCCGTGCGTCTTGGAAACCGCCCGACGCGAGGTTTTGGCTGGCGCCGAAACCTCGAACCTAGTCTCGGGCGTCTTGGAAACCGCCCGACGCGAGGTTTTCAAAGCGGGTGTATTCGCCGAGGAAGGCGAGGCGTACGGTGCCGGTGGGGCCGTTACGCTGCTTGCCGATGATCACTTCGGCCAGTCCCTTGTCCGGCGAGTCGGGCTTGTAGTATTCGTCGCGGTACATCATCAGGATCACGTCGGCATCCTGCTCGATGGCGCCGGATTCGCGCAAGTCGGACATCATCGGCCGCTTGTCGGTACGTTCCTCGACCTTCCGTGACAACTGCGAAAGGGCGACGATCGGCACCTGCAGTTCCTTGGCCAGTGACTTGATCGAGCGCGAGATTTCCGAGACTTCGGTGGCGCGGTTCTCGCCCGCCTTGTTGCCGCTCATTAGCTGGATGTAGTCGATCACCAGCAGGCCGAGCTTGCCGCCGTACTGGCGCGCCAGCCGACGCGCCCGGGCGCGCAGGTTGGCCGGGCTCAGACCACCGGTCTCGTCGATGTAGATCGGTGCTTCGTGCAGCTTGCCGAGGGCAAACGACAGACGCGACCACTCGTCGTCGCTCATCCGCCCGGTTCTCAGACTTTGCGAATTGAGCCGGCCGATCGAAGCCAGCATCCGCATCGCCAGCTGCGCCCCGCCCATTTCCATGGAGAACACACCAACCGGCAAACCACTATCGACCGCGACATTCTCCGCGATATTGAGCGCGAAAGCCGTTTTACCCATGGACGGGCGACCAGCGACGATGATCAGGTCGCCCGGCTGAAAGCCCGAGGTCTTCTGGTCGAGATCGACGAAACCGGTCGGCACGCCAGTGATGTCGGAGGGGTTGTCACGATCGTGCAGTTCCTGGATACGCTCGACAACCTGAGTCAGCAGCGGGTTGATATGTACGAAACCTTCGGCGTGACCGGCACCGGCTTCGGCGATCTTGAAGATCTTGGACTCGGCTTCGTCAAGCAGCGAAGCCGCATCCCGACCCAGCGGATTCAGGGCATCGGACGCGATTTCATCGGCCGTGGCCACCAGTTGCCTGAGCACGGCACGCTCGCGGACAATTTCCGCGTAACGCCGGATATTGGCCGCCGACGGCGTGTTTGCCGCCAGTTCGCCGAGATAGGCGAGACCGCCGGTCTGATCGTTTTCGCCGGCGGCATCCAGTGCCTCGGCAACCGTCACCACGTCGGCTGGCTTTGCCTTTTCAAGCAAGTTGCGGATTTGCCGGAAAATCCGCCGGTGCTCATCGCGATAGAAATCGCTCTCGGCGACCTGATCGCCAATGCGATCCCAGGCATTGTTGTCGAGCAGCAGGCCACCAAGAATCGATTGCTCCGCCTCGATCGAATGCGGCGGGACGCGCAAGGTATCGAGTACGGGATCGGCGGCCCGGGACTTGTTCTGTCGCTGGTTCATGGTGCCCTGCAAATTAAAAAGGCCTCGCAATTGCGAGGCCTTGAAGCGTAAGTTAAAGCGTCTTACTCGGCAACCACGGCGACCGTGATGTTGGCCACGACATCGGTGTGCAGCGCAACGTCGATCGGGAATTCGCCGATCGCCTTGAGCGGGCCTTCCGGCATGCGGATGGCAGCCTTGTCGACATCGAAACCAGCAGCCTTGAGGGCTTCGGCGATGTCGGCATTGCCAACCGAGCCGAACAGGCGACCATCCATGCCGGCCTTGCGGGCGACCGAGACGGCGGTACCGTTCATCTTGTCGGCAACGCCCTGGGCGGCAGCCAGCTTTTCGGCAGCAGCCTTTTCCAGTTCGGCGCGACGCGCTTCGAATTCAGCCATGGCAGCCGGCGTGGCACGCTTGGCCATGCGTTGCGGGATCAGGAAATTACGGGCGTAACCGTCCTTGACCTTGACCACATCGCCGAGGTTACCCAGGTTGACAACCTTCTCGAGCAGAATGATTTGCATGTTTCGTCTCCCCGAAAATTATTGATGGTTGTCGGTGTAGGGCAGCAGGGCCAGGAAGCGGGCGCGCTTGATCGCGGTGCCCAGCTGGCGCTGATAGCCGGCCTTGGTGCCGGTCAGGCGAGCCGGCATGATCTTGGCGTTTTCCTGGATGTATTCCTTGAGGACGTTGACGTCCTTGTAGTCGATCTGTTCGACCTTTTCTGCAGTGAAGCGGCAGAACTTGCGACGCTTGAACAGGCTGTTGCCGCGACGCTTTTTCTTGTCATCAATCTTCTTCTTGAAGAATCGTGCCATTTTCGTTTCCTTCCAAATATTCGATAGTGTTGGCGTGTATCACCGAGGATCTGCTGTTTTTACCCCGAGCAGCCAGGAATCCGTGGATTCCGATGGTGCTGCCAAGCGGGGCTGCTTCCAGCCAGCGCGCCGATTCACCCAAAGCGATTACTGCCATCTCGACCTCCACCCGCCTTTCGCTACCGTTCTCGGTGAGCGTCGATTGGTGGCTTATCCTGGCTTCGCTGACCGGAACTCCGCTCGGTGTGTAACGCAAACGCTTGCGTTCAACCAGGCATCCGGACAGGGTGATCTGATTCAGTGCGCTATTCCCCGTGCAATCCGCGATCAGGCAGCGGCTTCGACAACCGCTTCAGCATCGCCGGCGAGCAGCGACTTCGACTTCTCTTCCTTCATCATCGGCGAAGGGGAAGTCACGGCAGCCTTCATCTTAACGGTCAGATGACGCAGGACAGCATCATTGAAACGGAAGGAATGCTCGAGCTCGGCGAGGGTCTCACCATCGCACTCGATATTCATCAGCACGTAGTGAGCCTTGTGAATTTTCTGGATCGGATAGGCCAGTTGACGACGCCCCCAATCTTCCAGACGATGCACCGAACCGCCCTTGGCGGTAACAATGGAACGATAGCGCTCGACCATGCCGGGCACTTGTTCACTCTGGTCCGGATGGACGATAAAACAGATTTCATAATGGCGCATGCAAACTCCTTTTGGGATAAACCCCCCATCATGCGTAACGGTAGGGCAAGGTGGAAAGCCTGCCATGATAACAGCTATCCCGGAACTGTAAAACACAGAAGCGGCGAAATTTCAGAAAATCAAGACCAAAAAAAAACCGGCATGAAATGCCGGTTTTCCCGAGCCAGCGCAACTCAAAGCCCGCGGGCACCTTCCTTCTCCATCCGGTTCGCGGTTTCCTTGAGCTCAATCAGGAACAGAATATCCTCGACAACCGGCAAGGAGAAGCCCTGCCGCTGACCGCCCCGATTATCGCGCAGGAGCTCGTAAAGATAACCGACGACATCCTCCCGGTCCCACATCTTGACAACGCTGCCGATGATCCGCGGCATTTCTTCCAGAGCCTGAGGCCGGACCGGCGCCCCCGATGCCGCCGCCGCCCCGTCACCGTCCAGCATGAGATCAACTTCAGTTGCTTCCTTGCCATCGCTCCAGGACTGGACCTCGACGTTGAAATGCTGATTGAGATTACGGGAAACAGCCTCGAATTCCTCACGCATGCCAGCCATGCGGTAGACATCCATCAACCGTATCCAAGGCTGCAAAGCCTCTTGCGGATTGTTGTCGATGTATTCCTGCAATGCCTGCGCCGCTCCCTTGACACGACCAAAGGAAAGCATGATGTCAGCCAACTCCATGACCGGATTGGCCTCGAAGTGCTCGTCAAGCGTCGTCGCATTGATGGAAAGCACGGAATCGCCCGGCAGCGCCCGCGGCTGCGGCCTCTCCGCAACCACCGGCGCGGCACCAGTAGCACCTGCCAATTCCACATCAACCTTCTGCGAACTTCCGGAAACCGGCGCCTCCAGGGGCAGATCAACCTTGCGCTTTACGTCGTCGAGCTCTCCCTTGCGCGGTGCGTCGATCAACTGTTCGGAGGCGGCACTAGGGAAAACCTCTTCCTGCGCCCGCCGCCCTTGCCTGCCTCTGAGGAAAAGCCAGGCACCCAGTGCCAGCACGACACCCAGCAACAACCCGTAAAACCACCAGCCCGAGTCCTCTTCAACAGCCTTTCTGGGAGTAGGCGCCTGATTAGATACGGGGGGAACTGCAGACTTGTTTTCGGAAGCACTTTCCGTCAGCGACAGGGCGCGCCCCTGAAGCTCGGCTAGCGCACTCTCCATGGCCCGCAACTTCTCGGCCATTTCGAGTTGTCCACCGGCTTGCTCATGCAGCGCCTGCAACATGCGAAACTCAAGCCGAAGCATTTCACGCTGGGTATCGCTGGCCTCCCGCGACTGCTCGCGCAACAAAGGCGAAACACGCAAAGGAAGATCACCGCCGATGTCGGCTGCCGAAACCAGAAGCTGATCCCCTCCCAGCGGCGCGCTCTCCCTGGGATTAGCAGCAAGCGGAGCAGAAACATCACTACGCGCCACCTGACGCGACGCCGGCATGTTCGCCGAAGGCTTGACGGCTCTGCGCACCGGAGCCGGTTGTTTGGCATCGGCGATAGCAGCAACCTTGGCCGCACCCTCCTGACGCGCATCGACATCGGGCGAAGCCAGGATGGTGTATTCCCGATAGACTTCGTGCCCGCAAGCCAGATGAACAGCAAGCCGCACTACCGGATCACGCTGCACCTGATGCGAAGTTATTTTCAGCTGCGGCGGCTTGCCCGCCACGACGCGCAAATCAGCCTGTTTCAACCAAGGCAGATCGTCACCGCCACCCGGTCGCACCAAGCGAAAACAGCTTGGGTCCAGGTTTTCCTTCTCTTGCCCAAGAATGCTGATTGACAACTCCAGGCGATTGCCCAGCGCGGGCTGGCCATGCAGTTCACCCAGCCCAATCGCCATCGCGCCACTGTGCACGACCAAGCACAGCAAGCCCAGCGTTATCCGAAATCCCTGCTGATTCAACAATGCCCCCAGATGACGATCAAATAAGCGGATTGTATCAACTATTTGCCGGAAAGATAGCTCGAATCGTCGAAAGACACCACCCATTGCGGCCGATAAACCACGAACAACGTGACCACCATTCCTGACAACCAAGACTCAGAAAATGCCAGGAGGAGATAATACGGAAAATGCTCTTCGAAAAGATAGCCCCAGGAATAAGCCCCCGCCATCCCGAGCAAAAGGCTTGAAACGAGTCCGACGCTCAGGATGACGACCCCGGCACCGAGAAAGGCATTCACGAAGATGAAAACGAAGAAATGCTTGGGCAAAACACGGGACAGCCGCTGAAACAACTGGCTGCTGACCAGTACGCTGAGCCCGGCCAGCAGCAAGGCATTGACGGCAAAAGCCAGAATTCCGGCACCACCGTTCAGGGTAATACCAAAAGTAACAAGAGACAGCCCGATGAATGCCAGATGCGGGCCGAACGCCAGGGTGAAGACGTTAGCACCGAGCAGATGCAGCGCCAGCCCAGGCTTGACCCCCGCCTTCATGCTCCAGACCAGCACCAACAACACGATCATGCCCAGCCATAGGTTGGACTGCTCGGAAGCAGCCAGGCGCTTCCACGGAGCGCGCCAAACACTGAGGGCGAAAAGCGGCACCCAGGCAGCCCAAGCCGCCCAGTACCACATTTCGCCCAAAAGGTCGTCGGTGAGATTCACCGACTCATTCTAGCCGAGACTATTCTCGAGTTGCGGAACCGTTTCGAACAGATCGGCGACCAAGCCGTAATCGGCAACCTGGAAAATCGGCGCATCCGGATCCTTGTTGATCGCCACGATCACCTTGGAGTCCTTCATGCCGGCCAGGTGCTGGATGGCGCCGGAAATACCAATGGCGACATAGAGCTGCGGGGCAACAACCTTGCCGGTTTGACCGACCTGATAATCGTTCGGGACAAAACCGGCATCGACCGCCGCCCGGCTGGCGCCGAGCGCAGCACCGAGCTTGTCTGCGAGCGGCTCGAGCAGACGATGATAATTCTCGCCGCTGCCCAGACCGCGACCACCGGAAACGATGATCTTCGCTGCCCCCAGTTCGGGACGCTCGGACTTGGTCAGTTCGCGCCCCTGCAGCACGGTCAGACCGGTGTCTGCGGCAGCAGCCAGGCTTTCAACGGGAGCAGCAGCCCCGTTGCCGAGCGGATCGAAGGCCGTCGTACGAACGGTGATCACCTTGACCGGGTCCTGGCTCTGCACCGTCGCCATCGCGTTTCCGGCATAGATCGGACGGACGAAGGTGTCGACGGACTCCACCGCGGTGATTTCGGATATCTGCGCGACATCGAGCAAGGCGGCAACGCGCGGCAGCAGGTTCTTGCCGAAAGTGGTCGCCGGCGCCAGGATGTGGGTGTACGACGAAGCATTGGCGAGCACCAGCGCCGCCAGATTTTCCGCCGTCTGGGCTTCGTATTGCGCAGCATCTACCGCCAACACCTTGGTCACGCCCTGCAGCGCAGCCGCTTGGGCCACCGCTCCGGAACAGGCGCTGCCGGCGACCAGCAGATGGACATCACCACCGATCTTGGCGGCGGCGGCAACGGTGTTCAAGGTGGCAGACTTGATCGTTTGCTGATCGTGTTCGGCAATAACAAGAATACTCATCTCAGATCACCTTTGCTTCGTTCTTGAGTTTGTTGACCAGTTCTGCCACGTCGGCAACCTTGACGCCGGCCGAGCGCTTCGCCGGCTCGACGACCTTCAGGGTTTTCAGGCGCGGTGCGACATCGACACCAAGCGCATCCGGCTTGACGGTATCGAGCGGCTTCTTCTTGGCCTTCATGATGTTCGGCAGGGTCGCATAGCGCGGC
This sequence comes from Azonexus sp. MM2026_4, assembly GCF_055901855.1. Lineage (NCBI taxonomy): Bacteria > Pseudomonadati > Pseudomonadota > Betaproteobacteria > Rhodocyclales > Azonexaceae > Azonexus > Azonexus sp. MM2026_4. The sequence goes on from NZ_CM148380.1 coordinate 1,508,821, forward strand.
TCGTTCAGACGCAGATCGGTGGTCACCACCGCCGGTAGCGACAACTGAAGGGTTTCCAGGCCACCGTCGATTTCGCGGGTGACCGTCGCCTTGCCGTCGGCAATCACGACCTTGGAAGCAAAGGTCGCCTGCGGCCAGCCGCTCAGCGCAGCCAGCATCTGGCCGGTCTGATTGGCATCGTCGTCGATCGCCTGCTTGCCGCAAACGACCAGTTGCGGCTGCTCGCGGTCGCAGAGGGCTTTCAGCAACTTGGCGACGGCCAGCGGCTGCAATTCGACATCGGTCTCGACCAGGATACCGCGGTCGGCACCGATGGCCATCGCCGTGCGCAGGGTTTCCTGGCAGGCCGCGGGACCACAGGAAACGGCGACGACTTCGGTCGCGATACCGGCCTCCTTGAGCCGCACCGCTTCTTCGACGGCAATTTCGTCGAAGGGGTTCATGCTCATCTTGACGTTGGCCAGATCGACACCGCTAGCATCGGCCTTGACCCGCACCTTGACGTTGTAGTCCACCACCCGTTTGACGGGAACAAGAATTTTCACTGTTTTCTCCTATGTATTTCGGTCAGTATTTTTTATTGATCTTCGCCGTTTGACAGACGACTTGGCAAACCGGACAATCTCCATACTGTGTCGTATGGAAAAGCATACGGTAGCGTATGGAAAATCAAGCTGTCAAGTCCCCGATCAAGAACAAAGGTCTTCGTGCCAGCGGCAAGACGGTCGCCGGCCGCACCCAGCTCGATCCTGAATGCTGGATCGACGTCGCCACCGACGTCCTCGCCAAGGAGGGCGTCGCCGGCTTGCGGGTGGAAGTTCTGGCGAAACGCTGCGGCGTCACCAAGGGGAGTTTCTACTGGCACTTCAGGGATCGTCAAGCGCTGCTCGATGCGGTGCTGGAACGCTGGCGCGAAGGGCGCATCCGCGACATCGAGAAAACCACGGCCGTACAGTCGGGCCAGGAGCTGGAACAGCTCCATTACGCGATCGAACTGTACGGCGCCAACCGCAATCGCAAGGGGATGTCGATCGAGCTGGCCGTCCGCGACTGGGCCCGCCACGACAGTCGCGCCGCGGCCGTCGTCGAGGCTGTCGATCTCTACCGCCTGGAATGCACCCGCCGCCTGTTCGTCGCCTCCGGGATGACGGAAGCCAGCGCCAAAAGCCGCAGCCTACTGCTTTATGCCTGCGTCTTCGGTTTGTCGCTGATGCACTACGATCGCTTCGACAACGACCCGGCCGACCTCAAGCGGCGCATCGCCCAGCATATCGTCGCCGGCTGAGCGGCAAACCGCCGGGAGCCGATTTCAATCCAGGGGGCGCACCACGCACTCGCGCCCGATCTGTTTCCAGATCAGCGCTTCTTCCGCCAACGCCGCAGCCGTCCAGGGATTCTTCGCCAGCCACTTGCCGGGCAGGACCAGCGCAAAGCCGCGCTCGGTGGCCGACACCCGCCAGGCCGGGAGTTGCCGGTCATCGCGGGTACGGTGCAGGGCGACCGCCAACCGCAGACAGAATATCAGGCGCCAGACGCCGTCAGCGGCCGGAACTTCAGCAAGCTTTTCCAGCTTGCCGCGATGACCGAGCACCAGTAGCGCCAGGCGCGCCTGGTCCTTTTTGGAGAAACCGGGCATATCGGCATAGGTCAGGATGTAGGCACCATGCTTGTGATAGGCATTGTGCGCCACCGAAATGCCGATTTCGTGCAGCCGGCAGGCCCAGGACAGGTACTGGATGTCGGCCTCCTCGGGGGCGCCGCCGGACAACTGCGTCAGCGCCGACAGTGCGACCGCCTCGACGCGCTCCACCTGGTCGCGTTCCACCTGGTAGCGCTTGCGGAAGTTGGCGACGGTCGCGTCGCGCATGTCGTGCTGGTGAAAACGCCCGAGCAGGTCGTACAGGACGCCCAGACGCAAGGCGCCGTCGGCGTAGGTCATGCAGTCGATGTCGAGTTCCTCGAACACTGCCGCCATGATCGCTATCCCGCCCGGCAGCACCGGCATCCGGTCGCCCTTGACCCCTTTGAGGTCGAGGTTTTCGGCGGAGCCAGCCTTGACCAGCAAGGCACACAGACGGTCCAGCCCTTCCCGGGTGATCCCGCCAACGTTGCCGGGATTCAGTTCGTTCATTTCCAGAATGTCGGCAATCGCCCGCGCCGACCCGGATGAGCCCACGGCCTCCTTCCAGCCCAGCTTCTGGAAATCATGGGCAATCAGTTCGATCTCCTTGGCCGCCGCCGCCTGCGCCTCGCGCAGGCGGCGCTTGTCGATGCGTCCGCCGGGGAAATACTTCAGCGTGAAACTGACGCAGCCCATGTACAGCGATTCCATGAGTTGCGGGTCGTGGCGCTTGCCGATGATGAACTCGGTCGAACCGCCACCGATATCGACAACCAGACGTTTGTGGTTGGCGGTCGGCAGCGAATGTGAAGCGCCGATGTAGATCAGACGGGCTTCCTCGCGACCGGCAATGACTTCGATCGGAAAACCCAGGGCCTCTTCTGCATAAGGCAGGAATTCGCCGACGTTCTTGGCCACCCGCAGGGTGTTGGTGGCCACCGCCCGCACTGCGCCGCGGTCAAGGCCACGCAGGCGTTCGCCGAAACGGCGCAAGGCGCTCAGCGCACGTTCCTGCGAGGGGGCATCCAGCAACTTGTCTTCGGTCAACCCGGAAGCCAGACGTACCGGCTCCTTGAGCGAGTCCAGCGGGTAAATCTGGTCGTCGACCACGCGCCCAACCTGCAGCCGAAAACTGTTCGATCCAAGATCGACGGCCGCCACAGTTTCGTAAATCATTCGATGGAATCTGTCCGTTCTGTCAGGCGGCGATTCTAGCACCCGATATCAGCGGGGATTCTTACAAAAAAAACCGCCGGCAACTGCCGGCGGTTTTTTTCGGACAGCGAGCGATCAGCCGGCCAGCAGCTTCTTGATGTTTTCCAGCGTCGACGGATCCTCGATCGTCGTCAGATCGCCCGGATCGCGCCCTTCGGCCAGTGCCTGCAGCGAGCGGCGCAGCATCTTGCCGGAGCGGGTCTTGGGCAGGCCGACGACGAAATGCACGCGGGCCGGCCGGGCGATGGCGCCGAGAATGCCGTCGACGGTGCCGAAGACTTCCTTCTCCAGCGCCTTGACCAGTTCCGGCGTGGCGATCCTGGATGCGTCCTTGACCACGGCGAAGGCCATCGGCATCTGCCCCTTCAGCTTGTCCTCGACACCAACGACGGCGACTTCGGCGATGGCGGCGTGGTTCTGGATCGCTTCCTCGATTTCGCGGGTGCCCAGGCGGTGACCGGCGACGTTGATTACGTCGTCGGTGCGGCCGAGGATGGTGAAGTAACCATCGTCATCCTTGATCGCCCAGTCGTAGGACGAATAGACCAGCGGATCCTTGAACAGCGTGAAGTAGGTCAACACGAAACGGTCGTCCTGGCCCCAGACGGTGGACAGGCAGCCGGGCGGCAGCGGCGGAATCACCGCGGCGATGCCCTTCTCGTTGGCACCGCACTCGGAACCGTCCTCGCGGAAGATCTTGAGGTTGTAGCCGTAGACCGGGAAGGACGGCGAGCCGAACTTGATCGGCGTCTTCTCGATGCCATGCAGCGCGGCCAGCATCGGCCAGCCGGTTTCGGTCTGCCAGTAGTTGTCGATGACCGGCTTCTGCAGTTCGTTCTGGAACCACTCGTGGGTCGGCTGGTCGAGCGGCTCGCCGGCCATGAAGATGTGCTTCAAGGACGACAGGTCGTACTTGTGCATGTACGCCGGGTCCTGCTTCTTCAGCACGCGGGCGGCGGTCGGCGCCGAGAACATGACGTTGACCTTGTACTTCTCGACGATCTGCCACCAGATGCCCGGATCGGGGCGCAGCGGCGTGCCTTCGTACATGATCGTCGCCATGCCGGCGATCAGCGGGCCGTAGATGATGTAGGAGTGACCGACCACCCAACCGATGTCGGAGGTGGAGAAATAGGTTTCGCCCTCGCCGCCGCAGTAGATGTGCTTCATCGACGAAGCCAGCGCCACGGCGTAACCGCCGGTGTCGCGCTGCACGCCCTTCGGCTTGCCGGTGGTACCGGAGGTGTAGAGGATGTACGAAGGCTCGGACGATTCCAGCCATTCACACTCGACACGCGCGTTCATCAGCTGCTCGCGCAGCGCCGCGTAATCGACGTCGCGCCCGGCAACCTTGTTGAAGCCCTTGTCCAGGCCACGGTCGACCATCAGCACCTTGGTCGGCTTGTGCTCGGCGATCTCGATCGCTTCATCGAGCAGGTGCTTGTAGGGCACCGCCTTGCCGCCGCGCATGCCGGCGTCGGAGGAAACGATCAGGGTCGGCTTGGCGTCGTCGATGCGGGTAGCCAGCGAACCGGAAGCAAAACCGCCGAAAACCACCGAGTGGATGGCGCCGATACGGGCCGCCGCGAACATCGCGAACGCCGCCTGCGGGATCATCGGCATGTAGATCAGGACGCGGTCGCCCTTCTTGACGCCGAGGCTCAGGTAGATCGCCGCCATGCGCTCGACCTCGGCCTGCAGTTCGGCGAAGGAGTAGATCTTCTCTTCGTTGGTCTCGGTCGAGATGTAGATCAGCGCGCGATCATCCGGACGCTTCGCAGCGTGGCGGTCAATCGCGTTGTGGCACAGATTGGTCTTGCCGCCAACAAACCACTTGGCAAACGGCGGCCGCGAAAAATCGCAGACCTGGGTGAACGGTTCCTTCCAGTCGATGAGCTGGGCCTGTTCGGTCCAGAACGCGTCCGGCTTCTCGATCGAATACTGGTGAAACTCCTTGTAAGTCGTCATAAAGCTCCCTCTAGCTAGCTAATGGTTCCTGCACAAAATAAAAGAACGGATTATTGGTTTTTACTGTTCCGTTCGCCCAGATAACGCTCGAGCTCCCCGATCGGGAGCGTCAAGTCGAGTTCCTTGTCGATCAGCACGAGCAGGGGCATCAGTTGCCCCAGCAAGGCATCGAGATGCGGCACGACCGGCGCCGGCCGGTTGGCACGCAGCAATTCCAGCGCATGCGGCAGGGAAATCGGCCGCGTCGCCGGCAACACGCCACCGGCCTCGACCCGGTTGCCACCTGCCGCCATCGCCTGCTGCATGCGCTGCGTCGCAAGCTCCAGCAGGGCACCGGCGGAACTCACGACATCCACCGGCACGCTCGCCAGACCGATGCTGACCGTCAGCGCCAACGCCTCGCCGTGCACGGACAGCCGCGCCACCTCCACTGCCTGGCGGACCCGCTCGGCAAAACAGGCGCAGAAATTGGCCGCCGTTCCCGGCGAAACGACAGCAAACTGCCCCGCCGCCACATGCCCCAGACTGTCCTCCTGGCGGACCTTGCCGGCCAGCATCCGGGCGAAGCGATTGCCGACCTCCTCGGCCATTTCCGGGCCCATCTTGTCGCACAGCCGGTCATAACCATCAAAGCCCAGCACCATCATGCTGACGTCCATGCCATGCCGCGCCGAATGCGACAGCGCCTGGGCCACCTGCAACTCAAGGTAACGGCGGGTGAACAGGCCAGTCGCCGGGTTCTGGACCATCTGCTCGCGACCGCTATCCAGGCTTTCCTGGGCCTGCTGCAAGGCCAGCAGGTTGCCCAAGCGGGCCAAGACCTCGCTGGCGCCGCTGCTCTTGGGCAGGAAATCGGAAGCCCCCAGACCGCGCGCCTTGCCTCTTTCTTCTTCGGTTTCCTCACCGGTCACCAGGATGCAGGGCATTTGCTGCAGACGCCGCAAGCGCGACGAGCGCAAACGCTCAAGCAACTGGTAGCCGTTCATCTTCGGCATCTGGATGTCGGAGACCACCGCCCGGATCGACTGATCGAGGACCAGCGTCTGCCAGGCGGCCTCGCCATCGGCCTCCTCCCGCACCTCGTAATGATCGCGCATGTGCTGGGCCAGCGAGGTCCGCACCACTTTCGAATCATCGACGATGAGAATGCGCGGCAAGGCAGCCATGTCAGCCTCCGGCCAATTCGACGACGACCCGCCCCTTCGCCTTGCCGGCGATGTATTGCTCGAAAGTCTCCGGCAACTGCGAAAAACTGATCGTCCTCGCCATCTCCAGCAGGTGCGGCGGGCGCAAATCGCTTGCCAGGCGCTGCCAGACGCCATGGCGATAGGGCTCGCGGATGTAGCCCGAGTCGATGCCAAGCAGCGAAACCCCGCGCAGGATGAACGGCGCCACCGAGGTATTCAGCTTCATGCTGGCGGCCAAACCAATACTGGCGATGGTTCCGCCCTGCTCCATCGTACTGGCGATCCAGGCCAGTACGTCGCCGCCCAGATTGTCTACGGCGCCTGCCCAGCGCGCCCGGTCAAGCGGCCTGATCTTGCTCAGGTCCAGGTTCTGGCGCAGCATCACCTCGGCCGCGCCGAGGCTACGCAGGTAGTCCGCTTCGCTTTCCTTGCCGGTCAGCGCCACGACGTGATAACCGCGCTGCGCCAGCATGTCGATGGCCAGACTGCCGACACCACCAGTCGCGCCGGTAACGATCACCGGCCCCTTGGCTGGCGTCAGCCCGTTTTCTTCCATGCGGACAACGCCGAGGGCCGCGGTGAAGCCCGCCGTGCCGAGCACCATCGCCTCGTAAAGCGACATTCCGGCCGGCAGCGGCACCACCCAGTCGGCGGGTACCCGGGCCATCTCGGCGTAACCGCCATGATGCGCGACGCCGATGTCGAAGCTGGTCGCAATGACCGGATCGCCCGGTTTGAAGCGCGCGTCGTCGCTGGCGACGACAGTGCCGGAAAGATCGATACCACCGACACAGGGAAAACGCCGGATGATCTTGCCGGTTCCGGTGGCGGCCAACGCATCCTTGAAATTGACGCTCGAGTAGGCGACCCGGATCAGCACATCACCGGCATCGAGGTCGGCGACCGTCATATTGACGAAGCGATTGGCGACCTTGCCTTCGCTCTCTTCAATCAACAATGCTTTGAACGAATCCATGGCGACCTGTCTCCTCACGCTTTGGGGTTGGGATTGTATTCATAATTACGGATTATGAACATAGTTTCATTTCTACTCACCAGCAGGACCAATGGACTTTACACACCGGCAGATTTCAAATAGATTACGCGCCCATGTATCGACAAATCACATCCCTGCTGCTTGGCTCCGCACTTTTCCTGACCGGCGCCTGCCCGGTTGGCGCGGCCGAAACCACGCGTTCGCCGGAAACCCCGATGTCCTTCGTCGAACGTTACACCAACGTCACGCAGGATGTCATCCTGGAAGGCCTCAAGCTGGTTGGCGTGCGCTACAAGATGGGTGGCAACAGCGTGGAGAATGGCCTGGACTGCAGCAGTTTCGTCCAGATGGTGTTCAAGGAAAGCATCGGCACCTACCTACCGCGTACCGCGCGCGAACAAAGCCAGGTTGGCGAACAGATCGACGCCAGCCAGTTGCAGCCCGGTGATCTGGTTTTCTTCAACACCATGCGCCGTACCTTTTCGCATGTCGGTATCTACCTCGGCGACAATCACTTCATGCATGCGCCGCGTGCTGGTTCCGAAGTTCGGGTCGAGAACATGAACAACAGTTATTGGCAGAGCCGTTTCAACGGCGCCAGAAGAATCATCGAAGCACGCTGATCGCAACAACGGCCGTTTGGCCGTTTTTTTGGCCAGCAATCGGTAATATTTCTCATTAACAAATTTTGTTATAAACTAGAACAATTCTTAGACGCAAAACATCGGAGATCCCATGAAGATGAAAGCTTCGCTCATCGCCTTGTCCATTGCTGCCGCGCTGCAGCCGGCACTGGCTCAGGACAAAGTGCTCAATCTGTATTCGGCCCGGCATTACCAGACCGACGATGCGCTTTACGCGGATTTCACCAAGCAAACCGGCATCAAGATCAACCGCATCGAAGGCAAGGAAGACGAATTGCTCGAACGCATTCGCAACGAAGGTGCCAACAGTCCAGCCGACGTCCTGCTGACCGTCGACGCCTCACGCCTCGCCAAGGCTCGCGAAATGGGCCTGTTCGCACCGCTCAGTTCGCCCATTCTGGACAAGCGCATCCCGGCCCATTTGCGTACTGCGGAATGGGCGGCCTTTTCCACCCGCGCCCGCGTCATCGTCTATAACAAGACCCGCATCCCGGCGACCGATGTAGAGAATTACAGCGACCTCGCCAATCCGAAATTGAAGGGGAAATTCTGCTCGCGTTCGGGCTCGCACCCCTACAATCTGTCATTGCTCGCCTCGGTGATCGCGCATGACGGCGAGGCCAGGGCCGAAGAACTGGCACGCGGCATGGTCGCCAATTTTGCCCGTAGCCCGAAGGGCGGCGATACCGACCAGATCAAGGCGGTTGCCGCTGGCGAATGCGGCGTCGCCATTTCCAACAGCTATTACGTCGCCCGCCTGATGCGTTCGGACAAGGCGTCCGACCAGAAGATCATGGAGCAGGTCGGCGTCGTCTGGCCCAACCAGGCAACGACCGGCACCCACATCAACGTTTCCGGCGGCGGCATCCTGAAGCACGCACCGAACAAGGCGGCGGCGATCAAGTTCCTGGAATATCTGGCTTCGGATTCGGCACAACGCTATTTTGCCGACGGCAACAACGAATGGCCGGTCGTCGAATCGGTCAAGGTCGACAACCCGGCGCTGAACAAGCTCGGCAAATTCAAGGCGGACAAACTGCCGGTCAATAGCCTGGCAATGTATCAGGTCAAGGCACAAATGATTTTCGACCGGGTCGGTTTCAAGTAAGCGGGCATTCCTTCTTCCCTCTCGCCAAAGCGGCTGCCATCCCCTAGAATCTCCGGCAGCACAGGAGAATGAGTCATGGGATCCAACCACCTTGGTGCAGCAAACGCATTAATCGAGGCGATCCGTGCCAACAGTTTGCACCGGGTCGCCTCCGCGCTTGATGACAACGCCGACATCGAAACGCCTGATATCCACGGCTATCGTGGTCTACCGCTGCGTACCGCGTGCTTCATCGGCAACACCCCGATCGTTCGCGAATTGATCAGGCGTGGCGCCGATCTTGAAGCACCGACCGCAGAAGGCAATGGAGCACCGCTACGCCTGGCGATGCGTGCCGGCCACACGGAAATCGTCGCCCTGCTGTTGGCCAACAATGCCAAGATTCCAGCCGACCTGAATATCCCGCCCGCGATCTACGAACGCGCCAAGGAATTGTCTTCGGGAAAAAAACCGGTCCTGGACATGCCACTGCTCGAATTCGACTCGCCGCAAAGTAAGCCGAGCGAGCCAACGGCAACGGAAACCCGCCATGACAACATGGTCAGATTCATCACCTCGCAACCGAAGGACGCCATCGAACAAGTAGACCTGAAGGGCGTCTATGGCGTAGATACCAACGTTCTGGCGCTGGATTTCGAACGCTCCGGCGGCGCCTGGGAAAAGACCGATCCCTCACCGCCAGAGACGATCTCCGACAAGTGAGCCGCTCAACGGCGACGACTTGACGCAATCTGGCGGGACAGCAGGATCAGCGGCAGGATACCGACGGCGACGATGGCCAGCGAAGCGGTGGACGCTTCCGCCAGCCGCTCGTCGGAAGCCAGGGTATAGGCCTGCGTCGCCAGCGTGTCGAAATTGAACGGGCGCATTACCAACGTTGCCGGCAACTCCTTCATCACGTTGACGAATACGAGCAGGCCGGCGGTCAGCAGACTGCCGCGCAGCAGCGGCGCATGCACCCGGCGCAGGCTTTCTCCCTGACCGAGCCCGAGACTGCGGGCGGCATCGTCCATGCTGGACGTGATCTTGCCCAGCCCGGACTCCACGGTATGCAGCGCCACCGCCAGGAAACGTACGAGATAGGCGTAGATCAGGGCGGCGATGCCGCCGGTCAGCAGCAGGCCCGGATTGCTGCCGAACCAGCTCTCCCACTGACCGGCCAGCCATTGATCAAGGCGCGTCACCGGGATCAGCACGCCGACCGCGATCACCGCCCCCGGCACCGCATAGCCGAGACCGACCAGACGATTCAGCCCGGCCGCCAATCCGCCCTTGGCCAGACGTGCCCCGTACGCCAGCAGCAGCGCCAACAGGACGCCGATCAGTGCGGTCGTTCCTGCCAATACGAAACTGTTGCGCGAGAGGACCAGGAAACGTTCGCCAAACTGGGCATCGCCTTCGGCCAGAGCCATCTTCAACAGCAAGCCGGCGGGCAACAGGAAGCCAAGCAGCAATGGCAGCAGGCACAAACCGGAAGCCAGCAGCGCCCGGGCACCGCTCAGGCGCATGCCGGCCAGCGGACGATTGCGCCCGGTCGTATCGTGATAGCGGGCACGCCCGCGCGACACCCGCTCGACCATCAGCAGCAGCAGCACGAAACCGAGCAACATGGCCGCCAGTTGGGCCGCCGCAATGCGGTCGCCGAGCGAGAACCAGGCGCGGTAGATGCCTGTGGTGAAGGTATTGACCGCAAAATAGGCCACCGTTCCATAGTCGGCCAATGTTTCCATCAGGGCCAGCGCGATACCGGCGGCGATCGCCGGCCGGGCCAGCGGCAGTGAAACCGAAAAGAAAGCGCGCCACGGCCCCATGCCCAAGGTCCTGGCCGCCTCGAGCATGCCGCTCGCCCGCTCCAGGAAGGCGCTGCGTGCCAGCAGATAGACATAAGGATAGAGAACGCTGACGAACATCAACACCGCGCCAGGTAGCGTACGAATGTCGGGGAACCAGTAATCGCCGTGTTCCCAGCCGAAAGTCTCGCGCAGAGCGGTCTGCAGCGGACCGACGAACTGCAGGAAGTCGGTATAGACATATGCCATGACATAAGCCGGAACCGCCAACGGCAGAACCAACGCCCATTCGAAGACGCGGCGCCCGGGAAAATCGTGCATCGCCGTCAGCCAGGCGGTCGTCACGCCGACCAGGGCGACCCCGACACCAACGCCCAGGCACAGCCACAACGAATTGGTGACGTACTCGGTCAGCACCGTCGCCACCAGGTGGGCCCAGGTTTCGCTGGTGCCGCCGACGAACAGGTTGAGGCCGACGCTGCTCACCGGCATGGCGGCAAGCGCTGCGACGACGAGACCAACGATGAGGAGCGGCGACAGCCGCGGAAGAAGGAAGCTTGAGCGCGAGTTCATGAATGCGAATTATAATCGAGCACCATGGCACAGCTCGAATTAACCCACATTCTTCAGCGCTACGGCAAACACCCGGTAGTCGACGGTGTCGGTTTCCGTCTCGAAACCGGCAGCATCGCCTGTCTGCTCGGCCCCTCGGGCTGCGGCAAGACGACCCTGCTGCGCTGCATCGCCGGTTTCGAGGAAATCGTCGGCGGCGAAATCCGCATCCATGACCAGGTCGTCAGCCGCCCGGGCCAGCACGTCGCCCCGGAAAAACGCCGGATCGGCATGGTCTTCCAGGATTACGCGCTCTTCCCCCACCTCAGCATCGGGGAAAACATCGCCTTCGGTCTCGACCGGCGCCGTGACGAAGCGGCCAGCCTGCGCGTGCGCCAGATGCTGGCCACCGTCGGCCTGGCCGGCCTCGGCGACAAATACCCGCACGAACTCTCCGGCGGCCAGCAACAACGCGTCGCCCTGGCCCGGGCACTGGCGCCGCGTCCGGAACTGATCCTGCTCGACGAACCCTTCTCCAACCTCGACGTCGGCCTGCGCGAGCGTCTCTCGTTCGAAGTCCGGGAAATCCTCAAGCGCGAGGGATCGACCGCGATCATGGTCACCCACGACCAGAACGAAGCCTTCGCCATCGCCGATGAGATCGGCGTCATGTACAACGGCCGCATCCAGCAATGGGATACGCCGTACAACCTATACCACCGCCCGGCCAACCGCTTCGTCGCCGACTTCATCGGCCAGGGCGTGCTGCTGCCCGGCGTCGTCGGCAGCGGCAACAGCGTGCGCATGGAACTGGGCACGCTGCTTTCCGACACACCGGTCGAATGCCACGAAAGCTGTGCCCATTGCGAGGACGGCTGCCGGGTCGACATCCTGCTGCGCCCCGACGACGTGGTTCACGACGATGCCAGCCCAGTCCGCGCCGAGGTCCTGCACAAGGCTTTCCGCGGCGCCGAAATCCTGTACACCCTGCGCCTCGCCAGCGGCAGCGAGGTGCTGTCGCTGGTTCCCTCGCACCACAACCATGCGCTGGGCGAACAGATCGGCATCCGCCTCGACGCCGACCACGTCATCGCCTTCAAGAAACACGAAGCCTGCGGCGACGACCCCGGTTGCGAACGCCGCCTCGAACAGCAAGCCGCCGCCTCGCCGGCCTGACCCGGATGATCCCCTTTCTCGGCCCGCACGCTCACTTCCCGCCGGTCGAAGCGGCCAGCGCCGAGGCGGGGGGATTGCTGGCCGTCGGCGGCGGGCTGTCGGCAACGCGGCTGCTCGACGCCTATCGGCGCGGCATCTTTCCCTGGGGCACGGTCGAGGGCCACCCCCTGTGGTACAGCCCCGACCCGCGCATGGTGATGTTCCCCGACGAATTCCGCCTGTCGCGCTCGCTGCGCCGGCTGCTGCGCAGCGGGCCGCTGCGAGTCGCCTTCGACAGCGATTTCCGCGGCGTCATCGCCGGCTGCGCCGCCACCCCGCGCCCCGGCCAGGACGGCACCTGGATCAGCGCCGACATGATGGCCGCCTACGTCCGCCTGCATGAACTCGGCTGGGCGCATTCGGTCGAAACCTGGGAAGACGGCAAGCTGGTCGGCGGACTCTACGGCCTGGCCATCGGCCGCATGTTCTACGGCGAATCGATGTTTTCCCGCCGCGACAACGCCTCGAAATTTGCCTTTGCCCACCTGATCCGCCACCTCCGCACCCATGACTTCGGTATGATCGACTGCCAGATGTACACGCCCCATCTCGCTTCGCTGGGAGCCCGCGAAATCCCGCGCGCCGACTTCCTGTCCCGTCTCGCCGACCTGGTGAGCGGAGAGGCCGGCAGCCGCTGGACGACGGCCAACCTGGCGAACGTTGGATGACCGCCATGTCCCAGCCCGACGACGCCGACCTGCCCTTCTCGCTGCTCCAGTTCTACGCCACCTCGCGCTATCCCTGCAGCTACCTGCCGGAGCGCGAGGCGCGCTCGCAGGTGGCGACGCCCGCCCACCTGATCGACAGCCAGATCTACGCCGTGCTGATCCGCACCGGTTTCCGGCGCAGCGGCCTGTTCACCTACCGGCCGCACTGCGACTGCTGCCGCGCCTGCGTGCCGGTCCGCCTGCCGGTCGCCGAACTGCGCCCGACGCGCAGCCAGCGCCGCGCCTGGAAGCAGCACGCCGGGCTGCAGGTCCGCGAACTGCCGCTGCGTTTCGAGCCCGAGCATTTCGACCTCTACTGCCGCTACCAGGACAGCCGCCACCCGGGCGGCGGCATGGACGAGGACAGCCGCGAGCAGTACGCCCAGTTCCTGCTGCAAAGCCACGTCGACAGCCGCCTGATCGAATTCTCGGACAACGGAAGCGTTCGCATGGTCAGCGTCATCGACGTCCTCGACGACGGCCTGTCGTCGGTTTACACCTTCTTCGACCCCGACGTCCCCGGCGCCAGCTACGGCACCTTCAACATCCTCTGGCAGGCCCGGCAGACCCAGGCGCTCGGCCTGCCCTACCTGTATCTCGGCTACTGGATCGCGGAAAGCAGCAAGATGGCCTACAAGACGCGCTTCCGGCCGATCGAAGGCTACCGCGACGGCAACTGGGCGCGCCTGCCGGCGTAAGGGCAAGGCTGCCGGCATTCCCGAAAGCCGTCGTCTGGCCTATGATGCCAGGCAGATCAACCCGCCTTGCCCATCCCCTTGTTCAAGAAACTCTTCGCTCGTCTGGGCAGCCCGCCCGCCGCCAAAGCCACCGCCCCCAAGGTCGAGGCAACGCCTCCGGCAGCGGCGGCGCCGCGCCTCCTCTTCGCCTGGCAGGAACTGATCGGCGCCGACCGCCGGATCGCCGGCTACCGGCTGCTGCCGCGCGCCCTCGACGGCGATACGGCGATCAGCGCTGCCCTGCTGCATGCCGGCCTGGTGCACGAAAACGTCCGCCCGGCCGCCGCACAGCGCCCGCTGCTGATCCCCCTGAGCGCCGCCCAGTGGGCCGACGCCGACTTCAGGCCGCTGCTCGCCGCCCACAGCCACCTGCTGATCACCGACCTTGCCGCCTGTGCCGACCCGCGCGCCCTGATCGACGCCATCCACGTCGCCGGCGGCCGGGTCGCCGCCTACCTGCCCTGGCAGGTGGACGCCCAGGCCGAACTGCCGGTCGACCTGTTCCTGCTCGAATTCCACGAAGTGCCGCTGGCCGCGCTCGAACAGCGGCTGCAGGCGCTCGCCCGGCGGCGCCCCGGCGTCAGGTTGCTCGCCGACGGTATCGAATCCTGGGACGAATTCCGGCTCTGCCAGCGCCTCGGCATCACCTATTGCAGCGGCGGTTTCGCCGCCAGCCGGGATCAGGCGGCAAGCGCCGACCGGATCAGCGAAAGCCGGCTGGTGGTCATCGACATGCTCAACCAGATCCGCGCCGACGCGCCGCTGAAGGCGATCGCCGCCACCGCCATGCGCGACCCCGCAGTGGTCGTCAAGCTGCTGGAAATGGCCAACTCGCCGCTCTACGGCCTGCCGCGCCAGGTGGCCGGAATCGAGGAGGCGATCACCCTGCTCGGCCGCGACGCGCTGTACCGCTGGCTGTCGCTGGCGATGTTCCGGATGGACGGCGACAACGGCCGCGACGGCACCCTGCTCATGCTGGCCATGGGCCGCGCTGCGCTGCTTGCCGGCCTCGCCCGCGACAGCGGACAGGCCGCCGACGAAGCCTTCCTGGTCGGCCTGCTGTCGCTGATCGACTGCCTGCTCGAACGGCCGCTGAGCGAAATCCTCGCCCGCATCCAGTTGCCGGAAGCGGTCGCCGCCGCGCTGCTGCGCAACGAAGGGCCACACGCGCCGCCGCTGCAACTGGCGATCATGCTCGAACGCTGCCGGCTCGACCAGGCGGTGATCCTCGCCGGCGCCCTACAGATCCGGCCGGCCCGCCTAGTCGCCTGTTACCGCGAGGCGCTGAGCTGGGCCACCGCCCAGGTCGGCGACGCGTGAACGCCGCCTCAATCCACCACTGAATCCCCCAGGAGTCCCCACCATGCGCCTGCGCATCCTTGCCCTGCTCGCCGTCATCACCGCCCTGCTCTCCGGCTGTGGCTACAACCAGATCCAGATCAACGACGAAGGCGTCAATGCCGCCTGGTCGGAAGTCCTCAACCAGTACAAGCGGCGTGCCGACCTGGTGCCCAACCTGGTCGCCACCGTCCAGGGCTACGCCGCCCACGAGAAGGAAGTGCTGATCCGCGTCACCGAGGCCCGCGCCGCCGTCGGCGGGATCAAGGCGACGCCGGAACTGATCAACGACGAAGCCGCCTTCGCCAAGTTCCAGCAGGTACAGGCCGAGATGAGCAGCGCCCTGGCCCGCCTGCTGGTGGTCGCCGAAAACTATCCGCAACTGAAGGCCGACGCCAATTTCCGCGACCTGCAGGCGCAGCTCGAAGGTACCGAGAACCGCGTCACCGTCGCCCGCAACCGCTACATCGACGCGGTACGCATCTACAACATCTCGGTGCGCACCTTCCCGAACAACCTGACGGCGATGGTCATGGGCTGGAAGCCGAAGGCCAACTTCAGCGTCGACAACGAAAAAGCGATTGCCGACGCGCCAGCCGTCAAGTTCGACAACAAGTAAATTGTCGCTGCGCCGCTGGCTCCTCATCTGCCTGTTCGCGCTGCTGCCGCTCACCGGCTGGAGCGCCGGGCCGCTCGCGCTGCCGGCGCTGAACGGACGCGTCGTCGACACGACGGCGACCTTGAGCGCCGTCGAGCGCAGCGCGCTGAACGAACGCCTGGCCCGCCTGGAAACCGAAAAGGGTGCCCAGGTCGTCGTCCTGATCGTGCCGACGACGCAACCGGAAAGCATCGAACAATACGGCATCCGCCTCGCCGAAGCCTGGAAGATCGGCCGCCGCGGCGTTAACGACGGCGTCATCGTCATCGTCGCCCGCGACGACCGGGCGATGCGCATCGAGGTCGGTTACGGGCTGGAAGGAGCAATTCCCGACGCCATCGCCCGCCGCATCATCGACGAACAGATGGCGCCGCGTTTCCGCCAGGGCGACTTCGCCGGCGGCCTCAACGCCGCGGTCGATGCGCTGGGCCGCCTGATCAGCGGCGAAACCCTGCCGCCACCGGTGACCAAGCATGACAAAGGTGACAGCAGCTTCGACAGCAACACCCTGCTCTTCGTCGCCATCTTTGTGGCCAGCATCGCCCGTGCCATCTTCGGCCTGCTCGGTTCGCTGGCGGTTTCGCTCCTCGCCGGCTGGCTGGCCTGGCTGACTTTTGGTTCGCTCGGCGCCGGCCTGATCGCCATCGTCGTCACCTTCCTTGCCTCTTTCCTGCGCGTCGGGCGCGGTGGCAACTGGCGCGGCGGCGGTGGCTTTTCCGGCGGTGGCGGATTCTCGGGCGGCGGCGGCAGTTTCGGTGGCGGCGGCGCCTCGGGGAGGTGGTGAAATGCGACTCTGGCATGCCCTGCGTCATCTGAGCGCACCGTCCTGGCTACTGCGCCGCGCCCTCGGACCGGCCGAACTCGACGCGCTGACGGCGAGCATCGCCGCTTCCGAACGGCGGCATCGCGGCGAAATCTGTGTCGCCGTCGACAGCACGCTGCCCTGGTCGGCGCTACGCCGCGACCTCGACAGCCGGCAGCGCGCCGAAGAACTGTTCCGGCAGTACGGCGTCGATCAGACGCGCGAGGCGACCGGCATCCTGATTTACGTGCAACTGCTCGACCGCCAACTGGAAATCCTCGCCGACCGCGGCATCGCCGCCTGCGTCGCGCAGGCAGAATGGGACGCCATCTGCCGCGCCGTGGAAATCGAGTTCGCCGCCGGCCGCTACGCCAACGGCCTGCACCTCGCCGTCGACCGGACGACGGCGCTGCTCGCGCAGCACTTCCCGGCCGGCGACGACAACCCGGACGAGCTCGCCAACCGGCCGCGCGTGCGCTGAGTCACCCTTGAAACCTCGGTTGAACGCGGGCGCGTAGCGCCATCACCTAACGGTGAGTCGAATCGTAGGTACCGGGTCAGCATTCGTGCGACGGCACAAAGAGAGGTAAGCGGTCAACTGAGGGTTCTAGGTTTACTGGTAGCGCAAGGCTTCGATCGGATCGAGGCGCGCCGCCTTCTGCGCCGGGTACCAGCCGAAGAAGATGCCGACCCCGGCCGCCACCGCGAAGGCGAGCAGGGCGGCGCTGCCGGAAATGACGACGACCATGCCGGTGAAGGCGTTGATCGCCAGCGCGATGCCGATGCCGAGCAGCAGGCCGAGCAGGCAGCCGGCGAAGGAAATCATCACCGATTCGAGCAGGAACTGGCTGAGGATGTCCTTGCGCCGGGCACCGATCGCCATCCGGATGCCGATCTCGCGCGTCCGCTCGGTCACTGAGACAAGCATGATGTTCATGATGCCGATGCCGCCGACGATCAGCGAAATCGAGGCGATCGCCCCGAGCAGGACCGACATCGTCCGCGTCGTCGCCGCTTCCGATTCGGCCGCCGCCGACAGGTTGCGCATGTAGAAATCGTCGGGCATGTCGTCGCGCAGGCGGTGGCGCTGGCGCAGCAGCGCGGTCGTCGCGTCCATCACGCGCTCCATGCTGTCGGCCGAATCCGCCTGCACCATGATCATCCGCACCGAACCCAGGAAGGGCGTGCCGAAGACCTTGCGCTGGGCGGTGCTGAGCGGAATGATCACGCTGTCGTCCTGGTCGCGGCCGTCGAGGTTCTGGCCCTTGGCGCCGAGCACGCCGACGACGACGAAGGGACTCTGCTGGATGCGCAGCGTCTTGCCGACCGGGTCCTCGTCGCCGAACAGGTTCTCGGCGACGGTCTTGCCGATCAGCGCCACCCGCGTCGCCGAGCGCACGTCGGAATCGCCGAAGGCGCCGCCATTGACGACGCTCCAGGCGCGCGCATCGAGGTAGGCCGGCGTGGTGCCGATCACCTGGCTGCTCCAGTTCTGCGCGCCATAGACCAGTTGCCGCGTTCCCTGGTGGGTCGGCGCGACGTTGACGACGCCGTCGAGTTCGGCGATCGCCTCGGCGTCGGCGACGCTCAGCGTCGGCCCGCCGCCGCTGCCGCTGCGCACGCCGGACGTGGTGAAGGAGCCGGAAAGGACGATGAACAGGTTGGCGCCCATCGTGCTGATCGTCTGCTGCACCGCGTACTGCGCGCCCTGGCCGATGGCCAGCATGATCACCACGGCACCGACGCCGATCACCATGCCGAGCATGGTCAGCGCCGTGCGCAGGCGGTTGGCGCCCATCGCCAGCCAGGCTTCGCCGAGCATCGGATGGATCATGGACCAACTCCGGTGAGGTGATCGCTGACGATGCGGCCGTCGAGGAAGCGCACCTGGCGCTTGGCGTGCGCCGCGATGTCGGGTTCGTGGGTGACCAGGACGATGGTGATGCCGTCGCCGTTGAGTTCGCCGAACAGGCGCATGATTTCCTCGCTGGTGTGGCTGTCGAGGTTGCCGGTCGGCTCGTCGGCGAGGATCAGGCGCGGCGCGTTGACCAGCGCGCGGGCGATCGCCACCCGCTGCTGCTGACCGCCGGAAATCCGGTTGGGCAGCGACTCGGCGTACTGGCCGAGGCCGACCCGTTCGAGCAGGGTACGCGCCCGCGCCCGCCGGGTCGCCTTGTCGACGCCGGCATAGACCAGCGGCAGCGCGACGTTGTCCTGCAGGCTCATGCGCGGCAGCAGGTTGAAGCCCTGGAAGACGAAACCGAGCGTCCGGTTGCGCAGGACGGCGAGCGCGTCCTTGTCCAGCGTCGCGACGTTCTCGCCGGCCAGGAAATACTCGCCGACGCTCGGCGTGTCGAGGCAACCGAGCAGGTTCATGAAGGTCGACTTGCCTGAACCGGACGGTCCCATGATCGCGATGTACTCGCCCGCCGCAATCGCCAGGTCGACGCCGCGCAGCGCCGGAAACTCGCCGGCCGCGGTCGGGTAGGACTTGCCCAGACCGAGCACGCGGATGACGTCGCCGGCCATCAGAACATCCGCATGCCGACCGACGACGGCGACTTGCCGCCGCCGCCCCCGTTCTCGCCGACGACGACCTGTGCCCCGGCGGCCAGCTCGCCGCCCAGCACCTCGGTGTTGCGGCTGTCGGTGATGCCGAGCTGCAGCGCCACCGGCTGCAGCTTGCCGTCGGCCAGCACGTAAACCGTGGCCTGCTGGCCGTCGCGCTTGCGTCCCTTGGCGTTGCCGGACTTGGCACCGCCGCCGTCGGCCCCGGCGCCCATGCCCGGCGCCATGCCGGACGGTGGCCGGCCGCCTTGCGCCTTGGCGGGAGCGGCATCCGCCGGCTTGAAGCGCAGCGCGGCGTTGGGCACCAGCAGGGCCTTTTCCCGGCGCTGGACGCCGATCGTCACGTAGGCGGTCATCCCCGGCAGCAGGATCAGTTCGGGGTTGGCGACCGAAATACGCACGTTGTAGGTGACGACGTTCTGCTGCGTCGTCGGGTTGAGGCGGATCTGCTGGACGACGCCCTCGAACTTGCGGTCGGGGAAGGCATCGACCGTGAAGCGCGCCTTCTGCCCCTCGCGGATGGCGCCGATGTCGGCTTCGGCGAAGCTGGTGTCGATGCGCATCTCCGACAGGTCCTTGGCGATCTTGATCAGCGTCGGCGTCTGGAAGCTGGCCGCCACCGTCTGGCCGAGGTCGACGACGCGGTCGATGACGACGCCGTCGACCGGCGAGCGGATCGTCGTGAACCCCAGGTTGGCCCGGTCGCGGGCGTTCTGCGCCTGGCTCAGCGCCAGTTGCGCGCGCGCCGCCTTGAGCGCCTGCGCCGCCTGGTCGTATTCCTGCTTCGAGACGTATTCTTCGGCGAGCAGCGCCTTCATCCGCGCCTCGTTGGCCGTCGCCAGCTCCAGCGTCGCCCGCGCGCTGCTGACGCTGGCCGCGCTCTGCCGCTCGCTCGCCGAGACCAGCGCGTCGTCGAGTTCGAGCAGCGGTTGGCCGGCGGTGACCTTGTCGTTGAAATCGACGTAGAGCTTCTTCACCGTTCCCGAGACCTGGGTACCGACGCTGATCAGCACCACCGGGTTCAGCGTGCCGTTGGCCGACACCGTCTGGGTGACGTCGCCGCGACCGATCTCCGCCGTCCGGTAACGCTGCTCCGGCGTCTGGCCGGCGCCGCCGGCGAAATACCAGTAAGCGCCGCCGCCAAGCGCGGCGATCAGCAGCGCGCCGAACAACAGCCGGCCTGTCTTCCTGTTCATCGTCTTTCCTCCGCCGCCCGCAGCAGCGTGTCGTCGAGCGCCCCCATGGCCTGGGCCAGGGTGGCGCGGTAAATGTTCCAGTCGAGTTCGGCGCGGATGCGCTGGACCCGGGCGTCGGCCAGCGCGCTCTGGGCGTTGAGCAGGTCGAGCAGGTTGCCGACGCCGGCGCGGTAGCGGCCGCGCGCGACGCGGTCGGCCTGTTCGGCGCTGGCCAGCAGGTCGCGCGTCGTCTGCAATGTCTCGGTCGCCGTCGCCAGGTTCTGGTAAGCCTGCCAGACGTCGAGCGAAACCTGGTTGCGCAGGCGGTCGCGCTGGGCGACGCGTGCTTCCTGCTGCGCCTCGGCGGCGCGCACGCGGTAGGTGGTGTCGAAACCGGAGAACAGCGGCACGTTCAAGGTCAAGCCGATGCTGCCGCCGTGCGTCGTCGTCCCCGCCAACCGCTGCCAGTCCGGCCCGGCCGACAGGCCGAGCGTCGGCCGGCCCTGGGCGCGGGCGGCGTCGACCGCGGCGGCGGCGGCGCGCACCTGCGCTTCGGCCGCCTTGAGGTCGGGACGACGGTCGACGGCACTGCCGATCAGCGCCTCGACCTCGTCGCGGAAGGCGGCGGTTTCGCCGATTTCGGCCGGCGGCGCCAGTTGCAGCGGCGTCTGCGCCGGGAAGCCCAGCGCGTTGGCCAGCCCGCCCAGCGCGTTGCGCGCTTCGCCGGCCGCCCGCTGCCGGGCCAGCCGCGCCTGCGACAGCGCGGTCTGCGCCTGCAGGCGGTCGGCCGGCGTGGCGACGCCGACCTTGTAGCGCAGTTCGGCGGCCTCCAGGCTGGCGCGGGCGGCGGTTTCGCTGTCCAGCGTCGCCTGCACCGCCGCCTGTGCCGCCTGGGCGCCGTAATAGCCTTGCAGGGCGGCGAGGAACAGCGCCTGCACGCTGGCATCGCGGGTCGCCAGCGCGACTTCCAGCAACTGGCTGGCGTTTTCCTCGGCAGCGCTGCGCCGGCCGGCGTCGAACAGCAGCCAGGAGAAATCGAGCGCCGCGCTGCTCGAGTTGTACCGGCTGCCCTCGTTGAAATTACGCGCCGTGGCAGCGCGGGCGTCGAGCGTCGGCAGCCAGGCCGCCCGGGCGACTCCGACCTGCGCCGCCTGCGCCCGCGCGTTGGCCCACAGTTCGCGGGTCTGCGGGTGGCGACAGAGGGCGAGATCGACGGCGGCCTGCGCCGTCAGCGGCGTTTCCGGCAGTGTGTCGGCGCAAGGCGCGGCGCCAACGCGAGCGGCCAGCGCCGATGCCTGACGCAGGGGCAGCAGTGCCTCGGTGGCCAGCGGATCGGCCAGGTCGACCGCTGCCGCCGCCTGGGCGGTCAAAACGAGTAAAACCGGGAAAATTCTGGTCAGGGCACGCATGGCCGACAGTTTAGCCGGGGCGGGCAGCGCCCCGCTGTTACAAATTGTTTGCCGGCTGTTGTATCTTCGCTCGCATGTCCGCAACCGCAACTTCTCCCTTCCTCGCCGGCGCCCGCGCCGGTTTCGCCGTTTTCCTGCCGTTCTCGGTCGGCCTGGTGCCGTGGGCGCTGGTCATGGGCATGGCGATGCGCAGCGCCGGCTTCTCGCCGGTCGAGGCGATGGGCATGAACCTGATCGTCTTCGCCGGCACCGCCCAACTCGGTACGCTGCCGCTGATCGTCGCCGGCGCACCGGTCTGGCTGATCTTCTTCACCGCGCTGGCCCTCAACCTGCGTTTCGTCATCTTCAGCGCCGCCCTCGCCCCCGCCTTCCGCGGCGTCGGCCCGGCGGCCCGCTGGCTGTCCGGCCACCTGCTCACCGACGGCGTCTTCGCCGCCTGCGCCGACGGCCTGCAGAAGGCCGACGACCCGCGCTGGCGGCTCGGCTACTATCTGGCGCCGTCGCTGTGGTCGTGGCTGCTGTGGCAGGCGTTCACGCTGCTCGGTATCCACGCCGCGACGGTGGTGCCGAAAGACTGGTCGCTGGAATTCATGGCGAGCATCGCCCTGATCGTGCTGCTGGTGCCGATGTCGCGCGTCCGGCCGATGCTGGTCGCGGCGCTCGTCGGCGGCGGCGCGGCGACGCTCTTGCGCGGCATGCCGCTGCGGCTCGGCACCGTCGTCGCCATCGTCGCCGGCATCGCCGCCGGCTTCCTGGCGGAAAACCTCGAACACCGGCGAGGCCGCCGATGAACGATGCCGACCTGTGGCTGATCTTCATCGTCATCGGCCTGGCGACGACCTTGCCGCGGGCAAGCTTCATCGTCCTCGGCAACCGCGTCAGCCTGCCCGCCACCGTCCAGCGCGCCCTGCGCTACGCCCCGGCAGCGGCCCTGGCGGCAATCGTCGCCCCCGACCTGCTGGTCGTCGGCGGCCAGCTCGCCCCGTTCAACGCCAAGCTCGCCGCCGGCCTGGCCGCGGCGGCGACCGCGCTGCGCTGGCGCAACCCCTGGCTACCCTTCATCGTCGGCATGGCGGTACTGCACGCGCTGCGCTGGTGGGCGGGCTGATCCATATCACGAAAGATAGAGGCGAACGGCCGCGAAATCCGTCATTTACGTTAAAATGCCGGCCACCATGCTCTATCCGCTCATCCGCAAGTTCTTTTTCGCGCTGGACGCCGAAACGGCGCACGGCATCGGCCTCACCGGCATGTCCTTCCTGGAGTCCGCCGGCCTCCTCGGCCTGCTGGCGAAGCCGGCGCCCGCCTGCCCGGTCGAGGTGATGGGGCTACGCTTCCCGAATCCGGTCGGCCTCGCTGCCGGGCTGGACAAGAACGGCGCCCATATCGATGCGCTGGCCGGGCTCGGTTTCGGCTTCATCGAGATCGGCACGATCACCCCGCGCCCTCAGGACGGCAACCCGAAGCCGCGCCTGTTCCGCATTCCGCAGGCGCAGGCCATCGTCAACCGGATGGGTTTCAACAACGCCGGCGTCGACGCGCTGCTCGCCAACGTGCGGGCCGCCCGCTTCCCGAAGAACGGCGGCATCCTCGGCATCAACATCGGCAAGAACGCGACGACGCCGATCGAGAAGGCGGCCGACGACTACCTGATCTGTCTCGACAAGGTCTATGGCGACGCCAGCTACGTCGCCGTCAACATCTCGTCGCCGAACACCCGCAACCTGCGCGAACTGCAGAAGGACGAAGCGCTCGACGACCTGCTGGCGCAACTGAAGGCACGCCAGCAGGCGCTCGCCGAGCAGCACGGCCGCTATGTGCCGATGGCGCTGAAGATCGCGCCCGACCTCGACGACACGCAGATCGCGACGATCGCCGACGCGCTGCGCCGGCACCGTTTCGACGGCGTCATCGCGACCAACACCACGCTCTCCCGCGAGGGCGTCGATCACCTGCCGAACGGCAACGAAGGCGGCGGTCTGTCCGGGGCGCCGGTGTTCCGCAAGTCGACCGACGTGCAACACAAGCTGGCGAAGGCGCTGGCCGGCGAAGTACCGATCATCGGTGTCGGTGGCATTCTCAAGGGGGAGGATGCCGCCGAGAAAATCCGTGCCGGAGCTAGCCTGGTCCAGGTGTACAGCGGTTTCATCTATCGCGGACCGGAATTGGTGGCCGAAATGGGCCAGTCCGTCGCCCGCGCGCTGGCCGAGAAAAAACCCATCACTGCATAAATCTCCCTGCCCGGCGCGCGGTTGTTCGCGGCCCCGCAAACTCCGATAATAGCCGCCTTCGCTCCTTCCCCCTTCCATGAGCCACTACCTCTTTCTTCTCGTCGGCGCGGTGCTGGTCAACAACGTCGTGCTCGTCAAGATTCTTGGCCTGTGCCCCTTCATGGGCGTTTCCAAGAAACTGGAAACGGCTTACGGGATGGGCGCCGCAACCACCTTCGTACTGACGCTGGCCACCGGTTCGAGCTACATCATCGACCACTTCCTGCTCACGCCGTTCGGGCTGGAATACCTGCGCACGCTGTCCTTCATCGTCACCATCGCCGCCATCGTCCAGCTCACCGAGATGGTCATCGCCAAGACCTCGCCGACGCTGCAGCAGACGCTGGGCATCTACCTGCCGCTGATCACGACCAACTGCGCGGTGCTCGGCGTGCCGCTGCTCAACATCGCCAACGGCTACGATTTCGTTGAATCCCTGCTCTTCGGCGCCGGCAGCGCGGTCGGTTTTTCCGGGGTGCTGATCCTCTTCGCCGGCATCCGCGAACGCATCGAAGGCGCCGACGTGCCGACCCACTTCCGCGGCTCGGCCATCGCCCTCGTCACCGCCGGCCTGATGGCGCTGGCCTTCATGGGCTTCGCCGGTCTGGACAAGTACCAATAATGGACATCCTGCTCGCCATTGCGATCATGGCCCTGGGCGCGCTCGTGCTCGGCGCCGCGCTCGGTTTCTCGTCGATCAAGTTCAAGGTCGACGGCGACCCGCTGGTCGAAAAGATCGACGCCATCCTGCCGCAGACGCAGTGCGGCCAGTGCGGCTTTCCCGGCTGCAAGCCCTACGCCGAAGCGATCGCCAAGGGCGAGGCCGACATCAACCTGTGCCCGCCGGGCGGCATGGAAGGCGTGCAGCGCCTGGCCGACCTGCTCGGCCGCGAAGTCAAGGCGCTGGAGGCCGAAGAGAAGCCGAAGCAGGTTGCCCGCATCGACGAGAACACCTGCATCGGCTGCACGCTGTGCATCCAGGCCTGCCCGGTCGATGCCATCGTCGGCGCTGCCAAGCAACTGCACACCATCATCGCCAAACAATGTACCGGCTGCGAGCTGTGCCTGCCGCCCTGCCCGGTCGAATGCATCCACATGGAAGTGGTGCAGGAAACGCTGGATAACTGGAAATGGAAATACCCGGTGGTCGCCATCCGTCCCGCCGCACCGGAGAGGGAGGCCGCCTGATGCTGAGCAAGCTGTTCTCCTTCAACGGCGGCGTCAAGCCGCCGACCAACAAGGACATCTCGAACCGGCAGCCGATCGCCCCGGCGCCGCTGCCGTCGCGCCTGATCGTGCCGCTCCACCAGAGCATCGGCGGCACGCCGCGGCCGCTGGTGGAAGTCGGTCAGCGGCTGCGCAAGGGTGAGATGATCGGCGAGGCCGACGGCTGGATTTCGGCCGCGGTGCACGCCCCGACCTCGGGGATCGTGGTTGCCGTCGGCCCGGGCAAGATGCCGCACCCGTCGGGGCTGCCGGCGGATTGCGTGGTCATCGAGCCGGACGGCCGCGACGAATGGATCGAGCGCCAGCCGTTCGACTACGCCGCCGCCGAGCCGGAAGCGGTGCGCGAATACCTGCAACGCTGCGGCGTCGTCGGTCTCGGCGGTGCGGTCTTCCCGACCCACGGCAAGTTGACCGCGTCGCGCACGGTGCCGATGCAGGAACTGGTGATCAACGGCGCCGAGTGCGAACCCTACATCACCTGCGACGACCTGCTGATGCGCGAACGCGCCGAGGAAATCGTCCGCGGCGTCGGCATCTTCCGCGACCTGCTGCAACCGGCGCGGGTCCTCATCGGCATCGAGGACAACAAGCCGGAAGCCGCCGCCGCCATGCGCGCCGCCGTCGCGGCGCTGGCCGAGCCGTTCGAGGTGGTCGTCGTCCCGACGCGCTACCCGGCCGGCGGCGCCAAGCAGTTGATCCGCGTCCTCACCGGCAAGGAAGTCCCGGCCAGCAAGCGGTCGACCGACCTCGGCGTGCAGTGCTTCAACGTCGCCACCGCCTACACCGCCTGGCGCGCCATCGCCCACGGCGAACCGGTCATTTCGCGCATCGTCACGCTGACCGGCAACGTCGGCCAGCCGCGCAACTACGAGGTGCTGATCGGCGCGCCGATCGACGAGGTGATGCGCCTCGCCCAGCCGCACCCGGATACCGACGGCGTCGTCATGGGCGGGCCGATGATGGGCTTCCTGGTACCCGACGCCGACGCCCCGGTGATCAAGGCGACCAACTGCCTGATCGCCCATTCGGCGCGCCTGTTCCCGCCGAAGGCGCCGGAAATGCCGTGCATCCGCTGCGGCGCCTGCGCCCGCGCCTGCCCGCACGAACTGCAGCCGTTCGAACTGTACTGGCATTCGCGCGCCAAGGATTTCGGCAAGACCCAGCAGTACCACATCTTCGACTGCATCGAATGTGGCTGCTGTTCCTTCGTCTGTCCGTCGCGGATTCCGCTGGTCCAGTATTTCCGCTTCGCGAAGAGCGAGATCTGGGCCCGCGAGCGTGAAAAGAAGGCGGCCGAGGAAGCCAAGCAGCGCTTCGAATTCAAGCAGTTCCGCGAGGAGCGCGAAAAGACCGACAAGGCGGAGAAGCTGGCCAAGGCGGCTGCCGCCCAGGCCGCCAAGAAGGCGGCGGAAGCCGCGGCGGCGGCTGGCGGCACGGTCGCCGCCGAAACGCCGGCAGCAGCCGGCGACGACCCCGCCGCCGCCAAGAAGGCCGCCATCGCCGCCGCGATGGCGCGCGCCAAAGCGCAGCGGGAAGCCGTGCAGGCGAAGAATACCGACGAACTGACCCCGCAACAGGCGCAGGAAATGGCCGCCATCGAAGCCCGCCGCGCCGCTGCCGGCGTCGCCGAGGCGCCTGCCGCCAGCACCGATTCCAGGACCGAATGATGTTCGCCCCCGCCCCCTACCTGCTCAAGGATGCCAGCGTCAGCCAGGTGATGACCCAGGTCTGCCTTGCCCTGGTCCCCGGCATTGCCGTCTACTTCTGGCTGGTCGGCCCGGCGATCCTGGTCCAGCTGGCGATCGCCTCGCTCACCGCGCTGCTCGCCGAAGCCGCCATCCTCAAGCTGCGCGAGAAGCCGCTGGCGCTTTTCCTGTCCGACGGTTCGGCCGTCGTCACCGCCTGGCTGATCGCCCTCACCTTCCCGCCGCTGGCGCCGTGGTGGCTGGTCGCCACCGGCACGCTGTTCGCCATCGTCGTCGCCAAGCACCTTTACGGCGGTCTCGGGCAGAACCCGTTCAATCCGGCGATGGTCGCCTTCGCCGTCGGCATCGTCTCGTTCCCGGCGCTGATGTCGCAGTGGCCGAGCATCGGCCTCAAGTTGCCGCTGCTCGACCAGCTCAACATCATCTTCGGCCTTGCCCCGCGCGTCGACGCCCTGTCCGGCGCAACGCCGCTCGACGCCATGAAGACGGCGCTGAAACTGGGCGAAGGCCAGGTCAACGTCGCCCACCTGCTGGAAAACCAGGATATCTACGGCAACTTCGCCGGCCGCGGCTGGGAATGGGTGACCGGCGCCTACCTGCTCGGCGGCCTCTGGCTGTGGCAGCGCAAGGTCATCACCTGGCACGCGCCGCTCGCCTTCCTCGCCGCCATGGTGCTGATTTCGGGCGGCCTCTGGCTGTATCGGCCGGAGAGCTTCGCCAGCCCGCTGTTCCACCTGCTGTCCGGTGGCGCCATGCTCGGCGCCTTCTTCATCGTCACCGACCCGGTGTCGGGCTGCACGACGGTGCGCGGCAAGCTGATCTTCGGCTTCGGCGCCGGCCTGCTCGCCTACATCGTCCGCGTCTTCGGCGGCTACCCCGACGGCGTCGCCTTCGCGGTGCTGCTGATGAACCTCTCGGCGCCGCTGATCGACCGCCTGACCCAGCCGCGCATCTTCGGCATGAAGGAGGAGCGGCCATGACCAGCACGCCGCGCGAATTCACCGCCACCAACATGGCGCTGCGCACCGCCGCCATCCTCTTCCTCTTCGTCATCGTGTTCACCGGCCTGCTCTCCGCCGCCTACCAGTGGACCAAGCCGTCGATCGAAGCCTCGGCGCAGCAGGAGAAGACGAAGCTGATCAACGAGGTGCTGCCGTCCGCCGACTACGACAATGCGCTGCTCGACGACAGCGTGACCCTGCCGCCGACGCCGGAACTGGGCCTGAACGAACCGAGCAAGGTCTATCGCGCGCGCAAGGCCGGGCAACCCGCCGCGCTGGTCTTCGAGGCCGTCGCGCCGGACGGCTACGCCGGCCGCATCCGCCTGTTGCTCGCCGTCCGCGCCGACGGCAGCGTGGCCGGCGTGCGCGTCACCCA
This sequence comes from Azonexus sp. MM2026_4, assembly GCF_055901855.1. Lineage (NCBI taxonomy): Bacteria > Pseudomonadati > Pseudomonadota > Betaproteobacteria > Rhodocyclales > Azonexaceae > Azonexus > Azonexus sp. MM2026_4. The sequence continues at coordinate 1,537,092 of NZ_CM148380.1, forward strand.
GCACAAGGAAACTCCCGGCCTGGGCGACTACGTCGAACCGAAGAAGGACCGCAACAAGGCGCAGCCGTGGATCGGCCAGTTTGCCGGCCGCTCGCTCGCCAACACGCCGGAACGCGCCTGGCGGGTACGCAAGGACGGCGGCGAGATCGATTACCACGCCGGTGCCACCGTCACCCCGCGTGCCGTCGCCAAGGCGGTGCGCAAGGCGGTCGTCTGGGCGGACAGCCAGGGCGCCGCGCTGTTCAGGATGGAGACGCAACGATGACGCGCGACGAATTCCGCACCATCGCCTACAACGGGCTGTGGAAACAGAACACCTCGCTGGTCCAGGTGCTCGGCCTCTGCCCGCTACTGGCGGTGACCACCAACGCGGTCAACGGCATCATGCTGTCGCTCGCCACCATCCTGGTCATGGCGCTCTCCAACGTCGCCGTCGCCGCGCTGCGCAACCTGATTCCGCACGAAATCCGCATCCCGGTTTTCATCCTCGTCGTCGCCGCGCTGGTCACCGTCGTCGACCTGCTGTTCAACGCCAACCTGCACGAACTGTATCTGGTCCTCGGCATCTTCATCCCGCTGATCGTCACCAACTGCATCGTGCTGGCCCGCGTCGAAGCCTTCGCCGCCAAGAATCCGCCGCTGCAATCGACGCTCGACGGCGTCTTCATGGGCCTCGGCATGCTGTGGACCCTGGGCCTGCTCGGCGGCCTGCGCGAACTGCTCGGCAACGGCACGCTGCTCGGCGGCATCGACATGGTCTTCCCGTCGCTGAGCCCGATCCAGATCCTGCCCGAAAGCTATCCCGGCTTCCTGCTCGGCCTCCTGCCGCCGGGCGCCTTCATCCTGCTCGGCTGCCTGATCGCCTGGAAGAACTGGATGGACGCCCGCGCCGCCGAACGCGCCCGGCGCAAACCGCCGGTCGCTGACGAAGCGACCGCCGAAGCCGGCGCCTGACGGCCGGCGCGGTGCATCTGGACGATTTCCGCGCCCGGCTGCGCGCCCTTGGCGCCAAGCCGACGCACGAGGCACGACTGCTGCGCGCCTGGCTGCAGGGCATGGTGCTGGACGCCGGCAGCCGCCGCCAGGCGGCGGAAAACCACCTGCCGCTGGCGCTGCGCCAGGCCCTGCCCGAACTCGACGAACGACTCGCCGGACTGGCCCGCGTCGTCTCCGAGCATCCGGCCAGCGACGGCAGCCGGCTGTTGATCGAACTGGCCGATGGGCAGACCGTCGAGAGCGTACTGCTGCCGCGCGACGGCGTCTGCATCTCGACGCAGATCGGCTGCGCCGTCGGCTGCACTTTCTGCATGACCGGCCGCAGCGGCCTGCTGCGCCAGGTGAGCAGCGCCGAAATGCTGGCCCAGGTGGTCATCGCCCGTCGCCGCCAGACCTTGCGCCGTGTCGTCTTCATGGGCATGGGCGAGCCGGCGCACAACCTCGACAACGTGCTCGAAACCATCGACCTGCTCGGCACCGCCGGCGGCCTCGGGCACAAGAACCTGGTCTTTTCGACGGTCGGCGACCCGCGCGTCTTCGAGCGCCTGCCGCAGCAGAAGGTGCGTCCGGCGCTGGCGCTGTCGCTGCACACCACCGACGCCGCCCTGCGCGCCCGCCTGCTGCCGCGCGCGCCGCAGATGGCGCCGGAACAGCTGGTGGCGCAGGGCGAGGACTACGCCCGCCTGACCGGCTATCCGATCCAGTACCAATGGACGCTGCTCGCCGGGGTCAATGACAGCTTCGCCGAGATGGACGGCATCGTCCGCCTGCTGCACGGCAAGTACGCGCTGATCAACCTGATTCCGTACAACACGACGGCGGCTCTCGATTTCCAGCGGCCATCGAACGAACGCATCACCGAACTGGCGCATTACCTGCACGCCCGCGGCGTTCGCACCACGGTCCGCCAGTCGGCCGGCCAGGAAGTCGATGGCGGTTGCGGTCAACTGCGCGCCCGCCGGCTGGACGGTTCGCCGGCCCCCGGCCGCCGTGCCGGATCAGGCGACGCTGCCGAGCTGGCGGGTAGCCAGTAGCTTGCCGAAATCCTCGACGGCCTGCGGACGGCCGTAGAAGTAGCCCTGGAAGTGGTCGCAGCCGTGCGCCGCCAGGTAATTCGCCTGCACCTCGTTCTCGACGCCTTCGGCGATCACCACCAAGTCCAACTCGTGCGCCATGGCGATGATGGCTGAAGCGAGGCGGACCGGCTCGCCGTTCTCGTCGATCTGGCTGACGAAGCTGCGGTCGATCTTCAGCGCATGCAGGGGAAACTGGCGCAGGTAGCTGAGCGAGGAATAGCCGGTGCCGAAATCGTCGAGCGCCACCTGCACATGCATCTTGCGCAAGGTTTCGAGGACCAGCGCGGCGCGCGCCGAATTGCGCATGAGCAGGGATTCGGTCAGTTCGAGCTCGATCAACTGCGGCGGCAAACCGTAATCGGCGAGGACGTGCGCCAGCATGTTGGGCAAGTCCTGCTGCGCGAACTGCAGCGCGGAAATGTTGACCGCCACCGGCACCACCAGCAGGCCGGCGTCGAGCCAGGCGCGCTGCTGGGCGCAGACGTTGCGGATCGCCCATTCGCCGATCGCGTTGATCAGGCCATTTTCCTCGGCCAGGCGGATGAACTGCTCCGGCGAAACCAGGCCGCGCTCGTGATGCCGCCAGCGGATCAGGGCTTCGGCGCCGACGATCTCGCCGCTGCCGGCATCGACCTTGGGCTGGTAGTACATCAGTAGTTCCTGGCGGTCGAGGGCGCCGAACAGGTCGTTTTCCAGCAGCAGGTCGCCGAGCGTCGCGGTACTGATCTCCGCCGAGAAGAAGCAGAAGGTATTGCGCCCTTCCTCCTTGGCCCGGTACATCGCCGCGTCGGCCTTGCGCAGCAGCTCGGAGGCGGTTTCGCCGTCTTCCGGGTAGAGGGCGATGCCGGCGCTGCCGCTCACCGTCAGCTCGTGTCCGGCCAGCAGGTAGGGCTGACAGAAGCTGCTGAGCAGCTTGCTGCAGACGTGCGCCGCATCCTGACCGCTTTCCAGCTCGGGCAGGACGACGACGAATTCGTCGCCGCCCTGCCGGCACAGCGTGTCAGTCTCGCGCAAGGCGTTCAGCCCACGTTGCGCCGCCTGGATCAGCAGTTCGTCGCCGACCGCGTGGCCGAGGGTATCGTTGATGTTTTTGAAGCGGTCGAGATCGATGAAGATGATCCCCATCTGCCGTTGCATGCGCTTCGACTTGAGCATCCCCTGCTCGATCCGGTCTTCCAGCAGCAGCCGGTTGGGCAGGCCGGTGAGCGCGTCGTGGTGCGCCAGGTGATGGATGCGCGCCTCGCTCTGCTTGCGTTCCGAAATGTCGGTGAAGACGCCGATGAAGTGACCGGATTCGCCGGGCTCGTCGGGCACCGCCGCGATCGACAGCCACTCCGGATAGATGCCGCCATCCTTGCGCCGGTTCCAGATCTCGCCCTGCCACTGGCCGATCTGGATCAGCGACTGCCACATGTTGCGGTAGAAATCCTCGCCCTGCCGTCCGGAATTGAGCAGCGCCGGCGTCTTGCCGATCACATCTTCGGGCGAGTAACCGGTGATCGCGCAGAAGGCCGGGTTGACGGCGACGATGCGCGAACCGGCATCGGTGATCACCATGCCTTCCGTGGCGTGGGTGAACACCGTGCCATACAGCCGCAACTCGCCCTCGGCGCGCCGCTGCGCCTCGTAGCGCGTCGCCAGGTCGGTATGGGCCAGGCGCAAGGCCCGCCGGTCGCGCTCGATGCGAAACACCGCGTACAGCGCGTAGCCGAGCAGCATCATGGCGATCGCGTAGAGCAGCGTGCGGTGATAGGAAGCCGAGGCGACGGCCGTCCGATAGGCCTCCAGATAACTGCGCAGCAACTTGTCGTGGAGTTCCGCCGTCGGCGCCTTGACGATCCGGTTGACCAGGGTTGCCACCACCGGACTTTGTTCGATCAGCACTTCGGCATGCACGAGAATGCCGGCCAGCGCCGGCGGTCCGCCGGCATTGCGCAGGGCCTGCAACTCCCGGCGCAACTGGCGCAATTCACTCTCATCCGGATTGCGTGTCATGCTGATGCCGACCAGGTGCCGGACGAAATCGGCAAAGGCGCCCGCGCTCGACCACGATTCGCCAGCCAGCAAGGCATCGGCCGCCCGCGGCAGATACAGCTTGGAGTTGCGCAGAACGGCGTTGGCGCGCTGAAAACGGTCGATATCGAGCGCTCTGGCTTCTTCGGCGGCAATCAGCGCCAGCAGTCCCTGTTCGATCGTTTGTCGCTGCGCCCCGTCCAACCAGGCCGGGAAGGATTTCAGCGCCTGGCCGGTTTCCCGCAGGCGCGCCAGATAGAAGGCCATGCCATCGTAGTTCTGCACCAGCCCGGCATGGCTGGCAACGACCTTGGAGGCCAGTTGTTCGTCATAGCGCTGAAACTGGCGCAGGGTACGCGTGTAGTTATCGTGGGCCTGCGACGAAACTTCGTCGGCCTTGAAGAAGAGCCAGGTCAACAAGGCAGTCAGGATGCCGACCAACATCACCTTCCACGCCCGGTGTGCCCGCAGTTCGGCCAGGCTCAGGCTCATTGGGGCAGCCCCACGACGGGCTGCTTGCCGGTCAGGCTTTCGAGAAAGGCGACAATGGCCGCCACATCCTCCTGGGAAAGCTCGCGACCGAGCTGGTAGCGGCCCATGATGGTGACCGCTACCGCCAGCGAATCGGTCGAACCGTCATGGAAATAGGGCGCGGTCAACGCGACGTTGCGCAGACTCGGCACCTTGAAGACATGCCGGTCCTCTTCACGGCCGGTGACGTTGTAGCGCCCGAGATCGGCCGTGGTCAGTGTGCGCTTGGCGAAGTAGTCGCCGAGAACGCCGAATTTCTGATACATGTTGCCGCCGAGCAGCACCCCCTGATGGCAACTGATGCAACCATAGTCGCGGAAGCGTTCATAGCCGTCGATGGCAAGCTGGCCCATGGCCCGCCGGTCGCCCGCCAGATAGCGATCGAAGGGCGCGTCCGGGGTGATCAGGGTGCGCTCGAAAGTGGCAATCGCATTGGCGACGTTGTCGGCCGTCAGACCGTCCGCATAGGCCAGCGCAAAATCCCGCCGGATCGCCGGATCGGCATTCAGGCGTTCAAGGACGACGCGCCACGACGATCCCATTTCGAGGGGATTGTGCACCGGCCCGGCCGCCTGTTCCTCGAGCGTGGCCGCCCGGCCATCCCAGAACTGGGCGAAGGCGTAGGCGCTGTTGAACACGGTCGGCGCATTGATCGGACCGTGGGCGCCTCCGATACCGGTCAACACCGGCTGCCCATCGGCGCCGCCGCGATCGAAGCGATGGCATGTGGCGCAGGCTATCGTCTTGTCGGCCGAGAGGCGGGTATCGAAGAACAGGCGCTCACCCAGCGAAACCCGTAGCGGCACCTGAGGCCGGGGTAACGGCAGAGGGCGCAAGGCCTGCATCGCCCCGTCGTTGGGGAGCGTGAAATCTTCGTTCAGCAGGCTGTCGTTGCCGCGCTCCGTCGTCGAGTACCAGGCGGCACCGACCACCAGCACCAGCAGGATCAGGAAAGCCAGCAGCTTCTTCATGCCGGCCTCGCAACATGGCGCGCAGACCGCTTCATGCCCACCGCCCGCGCTTCAAGCCCCCGCAACGGCTCGCGAATTTCGTTCCGTTTGACGGCAACAGCCCATCTCCCGATGCCTGCCCCTTCCTTGACCTTAAGGCGCATCTGCGTCGTTTGCTCTATTCTTCATCAGTTAAAATGCATTGCCCGCCAATATCGCGCATTCGCCACCGACTGACAATCCCAGACGCAGCCAACCCGTGAAAAAATCCGTCGTCGAACAGTTCTATCAGCGCCTGCGCGAAAACAATCCGGCGCCGACCACCGAGCTTGCCTACGCAACGCCGTTTCAGCTCCTGATCGCCGTTATCCTCTCCGCCCAGGCGACCGATGTCGGCGTCAACAAGGCGACTGCCCGCCTCTTTCCGGTTGCCCCCGACGCCGCGTCGATGCTCGCCCTCGGCGAGGACGGCCTGCGCGACTACATCAAGACGATCGGTCTCTACCGGACCAAGGCGAAAAACGTCATTGCCACCTGCCGCATCCTGCTCGAACGACACGCCGGCGAGGTTCCCGCCGATCGCGCCGCGCTCGAGGCGCTGCCCGGCGTCGGCCGGAAAACCGCCAATGTCGTCCTCAACACCGCTTTCGGCCAACCAACGATTGCCGTGGACACGCACATCTTCCGTCTCGGCAACCGGACCGGCCTGGCCCCCGGCAAGACCGTCGTCAACGTGGAAAACAAGCTGCTCCGCGTCACGCCGCGGGAATTTCTCAAGGATGCCCATCACTGGCTGATCCTGCACGGCCGCTATATCTGCAAGGCACGCCAGCCGGCCTGCGCCGCGTGCTGCGTCTACGATCTCTGCGAATTCAAGGACAAGACGGCGTGATCGTCGCCAGCGGTCAGGCGAAGGGATTTGTCGCGGCCCCCGAACTGGCCGGCGAAGCAATCTCGCGTGCCCTGGAACGGGCTGGCCTGCAGCGTGCCGAATTCGTCTTGCTGCTGCTGACCCGCGATTTCGCCCGTCTCCTGCCGGAAACCCTGCGCTGCGCTGCCGGCGCCGCGGCCTGCCTGCAGATCAGCGGCGGCACGGCAAGCGGCCTGCTCACCGAAGAGGGCTGGCAAATCGACCAACCGGGCGCGGCGGCACTGGTTTTTTCCAATCTACCGAAGCCGCCAGGCAGCCCCCGCGAGCCCCTGCTCTCGTTGAGCAACCAGGGGCGGCTGGCCCTCGACTGGCAGAGCGGCCAACGGCGGGCCGGCATCGTCGAAAGCCAGGGCGAAACCTGGAACAATGCCCGCCCCTGCACCGATGCCCGGTGCACCGTGCCCCTGCCGGACCTGCCGGTAACGGCACTGCTCTCGCCGGGACTGTTGCAACTGGGCGAAGCGATGACCGTCACCGCCGCCACCGGTCATGAATTGCGCGAACTGGACGGGCAAACAGCGATCGACAGCCTGCGCCAGGCGCTCCCCGGACAATGGCAGGACCACACCCTGCTCCACCGATTGCACCTGCTCGCCGCCAACAATTCGCCGGCCACCGGCATCCTGGCCTGCAATGCGGACGGCTCGCTGACCGTGGCCACGCCTTGCGCGATCGGCGACAAGTTGCGCTGGGCAATCCGCCAGCCGCAAGCCGCCGCCGCGGAAATCGGCGAACAGTTGCGCGGAGCGCGCGCCGCCGGCAGGAACCCGGCATTCGCGCTGATGTTTTCCTGTCTCGGCCGCGGCCCCCTGTTCTATGGCAACGACGATCTCGATCGCCTGGCTTTCACCGCGAATTTTCCCGACGTTCCCCTGCTCGGCGCTTACGGTACCGGGCAGATCTTCCCGCTGGCCGACGGCAACCGTCTGTTCAGCAATGCCGTCCTGACCCTGCTTTACGAGAAAAACGATGTTCAATCCCAGCCGTGATCAGGTGCGCCAGTTTTTCTGCGCCGCCTGGAAAAAACATCTCGAACGCCTGCCGGTGGTCGGCGCCGAAATCGCCGCCGCCGACATTGCCGCCCGCCATCCGGAGTATCACGCCCTCCTCGCCCATCCCGAGACGGCGCTCAACCAGGACTGGACCCCGGACGGCGGACAGATGAACCCCTTCCTCCACCTCTCGCTGCACCTGGCGATCCATGAGCAGTTGAGCATCGACCAGCCGGCAGGGATCAAGGCGGCGTTCGACAGCCTGCGCGCGCGGATGGACGCGCACGACGCCGAACACGTGTTGCTGGAATGTCTGGGGGAAACCATCTGGCGCGCCCAGCGCCAGGGAACGGCGATGGACGCGCAGGCCTACATCGAGGCCATCCGGCAGCGGGCCGGCATGCGCTGAAAAGGGATCAGCGGGGAATCTGGTAGTTGCCCTGGGTCATCAGGTCCACCCCGCATTCCAGGCTTTCGACCCAGCTGATGAAGTCCTCGACGGCGCGCCGGCCGACGAAACGCGAGCCGTGCTGCGGGACGATCTGCTCGATCTCGAGCTGGCGGACCATGTTGGCCCAGAAGCGGCAGATCTTGCGCGAAACGATGTAGCGCTTGTGGAAGCCTTCCATGTAGCGCACATGACCGTGGAAATCGGTCACCGCATCGGCAGCCATCTCGTGCGGCACCAACGATGCACCGAGGTCACCGGTGAACAGGATCTTGGCCACCGGATCGTAGAACTGGAAGTTGCCCTCGGCGTGCATGAAGTGCGCCGGCAGGGCCAGGACATTGCATTGCCCAAGGCGGATCACCGAACCCTGATCGGGAATGCCGACGATACGGTGGGAGACATCCTTGCCGGTGGTGAAATGCGGCACGAAACGCGTCCATAGCGCAGAAATCATCACCTTGCAGTGCGAAGCGACGAACCACTTGTTGACCGAGGCGATGATGTCCGGGTCGGGATGGGAAGCCAGGATGTAATCCAGATCCTTGGACGAGAAATACTTCTGCATGTCCATCAGGAGACCGGAGTAGGTCATGTTGCCACCGGGATCGATCAGCGCGCCGTGACCGTTGTCCACGACCAGGAACTGGTTGCACTGCACTGCCCCACCCGGCGAATCGTCTACCAGATCGTAGAACGCGTGGACGATGTGCTTGCCGTCATTAAACAATTCAACTGCCATATCACCCCCAATACCGAATGGCCAATTATCCCCCTGCCACCGGCTTCTGCCTAGCCCGGCCGATGCTGGCTGGTTCGCCCGCTTCGGCAGAAAATGCGCCGCTGCCTCAGAGCTCCTCGGCGGGCGGCACCTGCTTGATCAGTTCTTCCATCGTCGTCATGCCCTGCGCGACCTTCAAGGCGCCGGAAATGCGCAGCGGGCGCATGCCCTCGCGGAAGGATTGATCGCGTACCCTGGGAATTTCCACGTTGGGCCGGATCAGGCGCCTGACCTCCGGCGAATTGAGGAGAATCTCATAAACGCCTACCCGCCCGCTGTAGCCGGTCATCCGGCATTCCAGGCAGCCGACAGCATGGAACAGATGGGTCGGCTCCGCCGCCTTCCAGGGCTGCACCAGCGCCCGCCAGGCGGCGCGCTCCTCCTCGTTGATCGGCAGACTTTTCTTGCAGTGCGGACAGAGGGTGCGCACCAGGCGCTGCGCCATGACGCCGAGCAGCGTCGAATTGATCAGGTAGGCCGGCACGCCGAGATCGAGCAGGCGCGTGATCGCCGCCGGCGCATCGTTGGTGTGCAGCGTGGACAGCACCAGATGGCCGGTCAGCGCCGCCTGGATCGCCATCTCGGCGGTCGCCAGGTCGCGGATTTCGCCGATCATGATGATGTCCGGGTCCTGCCGCATCAGGGCGCGCACGCCATCGGCGAAATCGAGCCCGATTGCCGGATGCACCTGCATCTGGTTGAACGCCGGCTCGACCATTTCGATCGGGTCCTCGATCGTACACACGTTCACTTCGGGCGTCGCCAGATACTTCAAGGTTGTGTACAGCGTCGTCGTCTTACCCGAGCCGGTTGGCCCGGTGACCAGGACGATGCCGTTGGGCAGCGCCGTCATCTGCTGCCAGCGCGCCTGGTCGTCCTGCGAAAAACCGAGCGAGCGGAAATCGCGGACCAGCACTTCCGGATCGAAGATGCGCATCACCAGCTTTTCGCCGAACGCCGTCGGCAGGGTTGAACAGGCGCAACTCCACTTCCTGGCCGCCCGGCGTCCGAGTCTTGATCCGCCCGTCCTGAGGCCGCCGCTTCTCGATCACGTCCATGCGCCCGAGCAGCTTGATCCGGCTGGTCATGGCGTTCATCACCGTCATCGGTATCTGGTACACCTGATGCAGCACGCCGTCGATGCGGAAGCGGACGATGCCGAGATCGCGCCGCGGTTCGATGTGGATGTCGGAGGCCCGCTGGTCGAATGCGTACTGCCACAGCCAGTCGACGATATGGACAATGTGCTGGTCGTTGGCGTCGTATTGCCGGTTGCCCTTGCCGAGTTCGACCAATTGCTCGAAACTCGACAGCCCACTGGTCACTTCGCCCTTGGCAGAGGCCTTCTTGACCGAGCGGGCGAGGTTGAAGAACTCGATCAGGTAACGGCCGATATCCTCGGGATTGGCCATCACCCGACGGATGTCCTTGCGCAGGATCTGGCGCAGTTCGCCCTCCCATTCGCGCAGGAAGGGCTCGGCCGTCGCCACCACCACCTCGCGCGTCGTCACCTGTACCGGCAGGATGCCGAAACGCCCGGCGTAGGCACTGGACATCACTTCGCCGATGCCGGTGAAGTCGATCTTCAGCGGATCGATATGGAAATAGTCGAGACCGCAACGCGCCGCCAGCCATTCGGTCAGCACATCGAGCGTCAGCACCTTCACCGGCGCCACCGGGGTGCGCCACTTCTGATCGGCGATGACGATCAGCGGATGAACCTTGTTGCCGTGCAGCTTGCGCTCGGTCTTCAGCGCCTCTGCCGCTTCGGTGTCGACCAGGCCATCGGCGATGGCCATTTCGAGCACCTCCGCCAGGGAAAGACGATGCTCATGTACTGCGCTTTCTTGCGTCGAATCCATTCTTGGGCCTGCCCGAGCCAGGAAAACAGCTTGCGACTATAGCCCAAAAACATGCCCCGGTTCTGCTTTTAAAGTCCTTTTACGCCCTTCTGGCGCAGCGGTGCGAGCAAGCCGCTGAGTCCGTTGTGATCAAGCTCATGCATCAGGGCGAGCAGGCGCCCGAGTTCCCCCTCGGGGAAACCTTCGCGGGCGAACCAGGCCAGATAGTGCCCGGGCAGATCGGCAAGCAGACGGCCCTTGTACTTCCCATAAGGCATCGTCCACCGGACCAGCAGTTCGAGATCGTTGGCGTGCATGGAAAAAAGGGGCCGCAGCCCCGTTCGTTCATTTACCGGAAAGCGCCAGCATCAGGTCGTTGATGCGTTTGACGAAGCCGGCCGGATCGTCGAGCTGACCGCCTTCGGCAAGAGTGGCCTGTTCGAACAGCAGGGCCGCCCAGTCGTCGAAACGGCTTTCCTCGTACTTCAGGCGGAGGACCGCCGGGTGCTGCGGGTTGATTTCCAGGATCGGCTTCGCGGCGGGAATCGGCTGACCGGCCGCCTTCAGCATGCGGGCCAGGTTGCCGGAGGGATCGTGCTCGTCGGCGACCAGGCAGGATGGCGAGTCGGTCAGGCGATGCGTGATGCGCACTTCCTTGACCCGCTCGCCGAGCGCGCCCTTGATCTTGTCGAGCAGGTCCTTGAACTCGTCGGCCGCCTTCTCGGCTTCCTGCTTTTCCGCCTCGTCTTCCAGTTTGCCGAGGTCGAGTCCGCCCTTCGCCACCGATTGCAGGGACTTGCCCTCGAACTCGGTAAGGTGACCGACCACCCATTCATCGACGCGGTCGGAGAGCAGCAGGACTTCGATTCCCTTCTTGCGGAAGATTTCCAGATGCGGGCTGTTCTTCGCCGCGTTGAAGCTGTCGGCGGTCACGTAGTAGATCTTTTCCTGCCCTTCCTTCATGCGGCCGATGTAGTCCGCCAGCGAGACCACCTGCTTGTCGCCGTCGCCGTGAGTCGAGGCGAAGCGCAACAGGCCGGCGATCTTGTCCTTGTTCGCAAAATCCTCGCCGATCCCTTCCTTGAGCACGGCACCAAAGGCTTCCCAGAACTTGGCGTACTTCTCCTTTTCCGCCGCGTCGTCGCTATTGGCCATGCCCTCGAGCAGGGACAGTACCTTGCGCGTGCAACCGGAGCGGATGTTGTCGATGTCCTTGGATTCCTGCAGGATTTCGCGCGAAACGTTGAGCGGCAAATCGGCGGAATCGACGACGCCGCGCACGAAGCGCAAGTAGAGCGGCATCAGCTTCTCGGCGTCGTCCATGATGAAGACGCGCCGGACATAGAGCTTGATGCCGTGGCGGGCATTGCGATCCCAGAGATCGAACGGTGCACGCGAGGGGACGTAAAGCAGTTGCGTATATTCCTGCTTGCCCTCGACCTTGGCGTGGGTCCAGCACAACGGGTCCTCGAAATCGTGCGCGACATGCTTGTAGAACTCGGTGTACTGCTCGTCGCTGATCTCGGATTTGCTGCGCGCCCACAGGGCATTGGCCTGATTGACCGTCTCGTCTTCGTCACTGACGACCTGCTCACCCTTCTCTTGGTCCCAGTCCTCCTTCTTCATGACGATCGGCAGGGTGATGTGATCGGAGTACTTGCGGATGATCGACTTGAGTTTCCAGCTGTTCAGGAAATCGTCCTCACCGTCGCGCAGATGCAGGATGACGTCGGTACCGCGGCTGGCCTTGTCGACCATCTCGACGGTGTAGTCGCCCTCACCGGCCGACTCCCAGCGCACCGCCTGAGCGGCGTCCAGGCCGGCGCGACGGGAAATCACCGTCACCTTGTCGGCAACGATGAATGAAGAATAGAAACCGACGCCGAACTGGCCGATCAAGTGGGCATCCTTGGCCTGATCGCCGGTCAGCGCCGAGAAGAACTCCTTGGTCCCGGACTTGGCGATGGTGCCGAGATGGGCGATCGCTTCTTCGCGGCTCAGACCGATGGCGTTGTCGGAAATGGTGATCGTGCGCGCCGCCTTGTCGAAGGCGATGCGGATCTTCAGTTCGCTGTCGTCGCCATAGAGCGCGGCGTTGTTCAACGCCTCGAAGCGCAACTTGTCGCAGGCGTCGGAAGCGTTGGAGACCAGTTCGCGCAGGAAGATTTCCTTGTTGCTGTACAAGGAATGGATCATCAGGTGCAGCAGTTGCTTGACTTCCGTCTGGAAGCCGAGGGTTTCGCGGCTGGCGGTTGCTGATTCGGACATGCGTCAAACTCCCAATCGAGGTATCAAAAAGTACTCAGGAGTTGGGGACGAGCCAGCATATTTCAAGCCATCCAGCGCAAATTTTCTTTGATTTACCCGGCGAGTAGACGGCAAAAGGCCCCGGCTAGATGGCTAGCAGGGGTCTTTTGGACTGGGAGCCTGGCGGTGACCTACTTTCGCGAGCGAGATGCTCACTATCATCGGCGCGTTTCTGTTTCACGGTCCTGTTCGGGAAGGGAAGGGGTGGGTCCAGAAGGCTATTGCCGCCAAGCGAAACTTGTGTGCTTGATTTTGTGATCAAGCCAAGGAGGAAGGGGTTGTGTGTTGTGATTGCTTGTTTAGAGTTACTTGTATGAACAAGGTTATAGGATCAAGCCGCACGGGCAATTAGTATCAGTTAGCTTAACGCATTGCTGCGCTTCCACACCTGACCTATCAACGTCGTGGTCTTCGACGACCCTTAAGGGGGCTCAAGGCCCCGGGAAATCTTATCTTGAGGCGAGTTTCACGCTTAGATGCTTTCAGCGTTTATCTCTTCCATTCATAGCTACCCGGCGATACGACTGGCGTCATAACCGGTACACCAGAGGAATGTCCACTCCGGTCCTCTCGTACTAGGAGCAGGCCCTCTCAAATTTCCAGCGCCCACGGCAGATAGGGACCAAACTGTCTCACGACGTTTTAAACCCAGCTCACGTACCTCTTTAAATGGCGAACAGCCATACCCTTGGGACCGGCTACAGCCCCAGGATGAGATGAGCCGACATCGAGGTGCCAAACACCGCCGTCGATATGAACTCTTGGGCGGTATCAGCCTGTTATCCCCAGAGTACCTTTTATCCGTTGAGCGATGGCCCTTCCATACAGAACCACCGGATCACTATGACCTGCTTTCGCACCTGCTCGACTTGTGGGTCTCGCAGTCAAGCACGCTTTTGCCATTGCACTTTATGGGCGATGTCCGACCGCCCTAAGCGTACCTTCGTACTCCTCCGTTACCTTTTGGGAGGAGACCGCCCCAGTCAAACTGCCTACCATGCACGGTCCCCGGCCAGGATTCACTGGCCAAGGTTAGAACCTCAAACAAATCAGGGTGGTATTTCAAGGTTGGCTCCACCGAAACTAGCGTCCCGGTTTCACAGCCTCCCACCTATCCTACACAAACCGGTTCAAAGTCCAATGCAAAGCTGCAGTAAAGGTTCATGGGGTCTTTCCGTCTTGCCGCGGGGAGATTGCATCTTCACAAACATTTCAACTTCGCTGAGTCTCAGGAGGAGACAGTGTGGCCATCGTTACGCCATTCGTGCAGGTCGGAACTTACCCGACAAGGAATTTCGCTACCTTAGGACCGTTATAGTTACGGCCGCCGTTTACTGGGACTTCGATCAAGAGCTTGCACCCCATCAATTAATCTTCCAGCACCGGGCAGGCGTCACACCCTATACGTCCACTTTCGTGTTTGCAGAGTGCTGTGTTTTTATTAAACAGTCGCAGCCACCATTTCACTGCAACCCCATCGGCCTTCGAGCGCGAGGCTCTACAACCTACCGGGGCACACCTTCTCCCGAAGTTACGGTGTTAATTTGCCGAGTTCCTTCTCCTGAGTTCTCTCAAGCGCCTTAGAATTTTCATCCTGCCCACCTGTGTCGGTTTGCGGTACGGTCGTCTCTAGACTGAAGCTTAGTGGCTTTTCCTGGAAGCTTGGTATCAATCACTTCAGCACCGTAGTGCCTCGTCATCACGCCTCAGCTTAGCCCCCCGGATTTGCCTAAGGGGCACGCCTACACGCTTAAACCAACTATTCCAACAGTTGGCTGACCTAACCTTCTCCGTCCCCACATCGCATCTAGAGCCGGTACAGGAATATTGACCTGTTTCCCATCGACTACGCATTTCTGCCTCGCCTTAGGGGCCGACTCACCCTACGCCGATGAACGTTGCGTAGGAAACCTTGGGCTTTCGGCGAGGGAGCTTTTCACTCCCTTTATCGCTACTCATGTCAGCATTCGCACTTCTGATATCTCCAGCATCCTTTACAAGACACCTTCACAGACCTACAGAACGCTCCCCTACCATATCCTTACGGATATCCGCAGCTTCGGTGCATGGTTTGAGCCCCGTTACATCTTCCGCGCAGGACGACTCGACTAGTGAGCTATTACGCTTTCTTTAAAGGATGGCTGCTTCTAAGCCAACCTCCTAGCTGTCTATGCCTTCCCACTTCGTTTCCCACTTAACCATGTCTTTGGGACCTTAGCTGGCGGTCTGGGTTGTTTCCCTCTTGACAATGGACGTTAGCACCCACTGTCTGTCTGCCACACTCGCACTTTCCGGTATTCAGAGTTTGCCATGGTTTGGTAAGTCGCGATGACCCCCTAGCCATAACAGTGCTTTACCCCCGGAAGTGATATGTGACGCACTACCTAAATAGTTTTCGGGGAGAACCAGCTATTTCCGGATTTGTTTAGCCTTTCACCCCTATCCACAGCTCATCCCCTAACTTTTCAACGTTAGTGGGTTCGGACCTCCAGTACCTGTTACGGCACCTTCATCCTGGCCATGGATAGATCATCCGGTTTCGGGTCTACGCCGTGCTACTAAACGCCCTTATCAGACTCGCTTTCGCTACGCCTCCCCTATTCGGTTAAGCTCGCAACACAACGTAAGTCGCTGACCCATTATACAAAAGGTACGCAGTCACCCCTCAAGGAGGCTCCCACTGTTTGTATGCATGCGGTTTCAGGTTCTATTTCACTCCCCTCCCGGGGTTCTTTTCGCCTTTCCCTCACGGTACTAGTTCACTATCGGTCGATCACGAGTATTTAGCCTTGGAGGATGGTCCCCCCATGTTCAGACAAGGTTTCACGTGCCCCGCCCTACTTTTCGCTAACTTAGTACCACGGATCTGTTTTCGAATACGGGGCTATCACCCACTACGGCCGGACTTTCCATTCCGTTCTCCTAACAGTTCCGCTATCACTAGCAGGCTCTTCCGTGTTCGCTCGCCACTACTTACGGAATCTCGGTTGATTTCTTTTCCTCCGGCTACTTAGATGTTTCAGTTCACCGGGTTCGCCTCGCTTACCTATGTATTCAGTAAGCGATACCCTTGCGGGTGGGTTTCCCCATTCGGACATCTTCGGATCAAAGCTTTATTGCCAGCTCCCCGAAGCTTTTCGCAGGCTTACACGTCCTTCATCGCCTGTGATCGCCAAGGCATCCACCACATGCACTTAGTCGCTTGATCCTATAACCTTGTCCTCTCTTGCGAGAGCGGCTACAGGCAACTCATAAACTTTGTGCCGATCATCCATTAGCTGTAATGAACAATCAGATGCAATCACAACGTGTCATTCCTCTCATCAAGGAACAACACAACCTTCTTCCAACTTGTTAAAGAACAGTAGCTTTCTTTCAAAAGCCAGTGATAAGCACCTTTGCTTATCACTGGTCTCTGGTGGAGGATGACGGGATCGAACCGACGACCCCCTGCTTGCAAAGCAGGTGCTCTCCCAGCTGAGCTAATCCCCCGCTGAACTTCGCATTACGTCGTTGCTCGGTCGGTTGCATAGCGCTGCTATGCGGCCCTTCCTCGCGCCTAGTACTGCTCGTTCATCTGATAGACGTTCCACTGGCTTTTGGTAACCAAGCAATTCAAGGCGGAGCGTGGCGCCGCATACTCTCGTATGCAAGCCGCGCGACAACGCCGAAGTGCGCAGTGTTACCAAATGCCAGTTGGTGGGTCTGGTTGGAATCGAACCAACGACCCCCGCCTTATCAAGACGGTGCTCTAACCGACTGAGCTACAGACCCTCGTCTGTTTGCTACTTTCGAACAACCGATAGGTTGTGGGTGCCAGGATGCTTTCTCTAGAAAGGAGGTGATCCAGCCGCAGGTTCCCCTACGGCTACCTTGTTACGACTTCACCCCAGTCACGAACCCCGCCGTGGTAAGCGCCCTCCTTGCGGTTAGGCTACCCACTTCTGGCGGAACCCGCTCCCATGGTGTGACGGGCGGTGTGTACAAGACCCGGGAACGTATTCACCGCGACATGCTGATCCGCGATTACTAGCGATTCCGACTTCATGCAGGCGAGTTGCAGCCTACAATCCGGACTACGATCGGCTTTCTGGGATTGGCTCCACCTCGCGGCTTGGCAACCCTCTGTACCGACCATTGTATGACGTGTGAAGCCCTACCCATAAGGGCCATGAGGACTTGACGTCATCCCCACCTTCCTCCGGTTTGTCACCGGCAGTCTCGTTAAAGTGCCCAACTAAATGATGGCAATTAACGACAAGGGTTGCGCTCGTTGCGGGACTTAACCCAACATCTCACGACACGAGCTGACGACAGCCATGCAGCACCTGTGTCCAGGCTCCCTTTCGGGCACCAAGCCATCTCTGGCAAGTTCCTGGCATGTCAAGGGTAGGTAAGGTTTTTCGCGTTGCATCGAATTAATCCACATCATCCACCGCTTGTGCGGGTCCCCGTCAATTCCTTTGAGTTTTAACCTTGCGGCCGTACTCCCCAGGCGGTCAAACTTCTCGCGTTAGCTACGTTACTAAATGGTTTTACCCACCCAACAACTAGTTGACATCGTTTAGGGCGTGGACTACCAGGGTATCTAATCCTGTTTGCTCCCCACGCTTTCGTGCATGAGCGTCAGTATTGGCCCAGGGGGCTGCCTTCGCCATCGGTGTTCCTCCACATCTCTACGCATTTCACTGCTACACGTGGAATTCCACCCCCCTCTGCCATACTCTAGCCTTCCAGTCACAAGCGCAGTTCCCAGGTTGAGCCCGGGGATTTCACGCCTGTCTTAAAAAACCGCCTGCGCACGCTTTACGCCCAGTAATTCCGATTAACGCTCGCACCCTACGTATTACCGCGGCTGCTGGCACGTAGTTAGCCGGTGCTTCTTATTCCGGTACCGTCATCCACACAGATTATTAGTCTGCGCGATTTCTTCCCGGCCGAAAGAGCTTTACAACCCGAAGGCCTTCTTCACTCACGCGGCATGGCTGGATCAGGGTTGCCCCCATTGTCCAAAATTCCCCACTGCTGCCTCCCGTAGGAGTCTGGGCCGTGTCTCAGTCCCAGTGTGGCGGATCATCCTCTCAGACCCGCTACAGATCGTCGCCTTGGTAGGCCTTTACCCCACCAACTAGCTAATCTGATATCGGCCGCTCCCAGAGCGCGAGGTCCGAAGATCCCCCGCTTTCCTACTCATAGAATATGCGGTATTAGCTATCCTTTCGGATAGTTATCCCCCACTCTAGGGTACGTTCCGATACTTTACTCACCCGTTCGCCACTCGCCACCAGGATTGCTCCCGTGCTGCCGTTCGACTTGCATGTGTAAGGCATGCCGCCAGCGTTCAATCTGAGCCAGGATCAAACTCTTCAGTTCAATCCAACTAACTCGCAAATTCACTGACGGTAGATTTCTCTACCTATTACTCGGTGTTTTTGCCTTAATACTTTTGCGACCTAAGTCGCTTCGCATCAAGACACCCACACCTATCGGTTGTCCTAACTTTTAAAGATCAATTCCACCGCGCCGTCGCTTTCACTTCGTCAGCAGCAGAGAAGCGAGATTATGAACCAACTCCTCACTTCCGTCAAGCACTTCAGCAAAATTTCTTTCACCTCACCGCCTGCCTCACACCGCCGAAAACCCCGGCACCGCAAGGAAGGTGCGCATTCTACACATCAAATCCCTCGCGTCAATACGTTTCGGGAAAAAACTTAACCGAGGGCTTCGTAGCGTACTTCGACGATGTCGATTTCGCGGATGCCAACCGGGCTCTGGAAACGGATCGAGTCCCCCTCGCGCGCCTTGATCAGGGCACGGGCCAGCGGCGATATCCAGCTGATGCGACCACGTGAGGCGTCGGCCTCGTCGATCCCGACGATCGTGTAGGTATTCTCCGCCCCTTCAGCATCGGCCACCGTCACCGTGGCACCGAAGAAGACCTGATCGTTCTCACCCTGCCGCAGCGGATCGACAATCTCGGCGATATCCAGGCGCTTGGTGAGGAAGCGGATACGTCTGTCGATCTCGCGCAAACGACGCTTGCCATAGATATAGTCACCATTTTCCGAACGGTCGCCATTGGAGGCGGCCCAGGCGACGATTTCAACGACGTGCGGGCGTTCGCGTTTGACCAGATGTTCCAGTTCAGCCTTCAGCCGGGCGTGCCCGGCCGGGGTGATGTAATTGCGGGTTCCCGGGGGGATGCGCAAGGCGGGCTGAAGCTCCTCGTCGTCATCCCCTTCGCTTTCGCGGACGAAAGCCTTGTTCATCAATAACCGATGCTGTACTGCTCGACATCGACCCGAATCAGGTCGCGCCCGAGTATGGCCGCCGTGCTGCGGGAGAATTGCTCGGCCCACGCGGGCTGCTCGCGGAAGCGTTCGATCCCGGCATACTTGGCGACGCTCAGGATTCGATCAACTGCCAGAATCTTGCCGGTCGGGGTCGACACATCGCATTCCAGGGCGACAAATTCGCGGTCGAACCACTGGCGCGCCTCGTCGGCAGCCCCGGCGTCCGCCAGGCGGTATTCGAATTCCTCACCCTTGCCGAACGACACGATGATGTGGTGCTGCATTATGTTCTCCTCCTGTTCTTGGTTCGGTTATTCTAAGCAAAAGCGCATATGCTGTCAGGAGCCACACCATGTCCCTCCACCCGCTCAGCGACGAGGAAACCAGCGATATCCGGCTACAGCTCAACGAGTTGCGGGTAGAGCATCGTGACCTCGACCTGGTGATCACCCATCTGATCGAGAATCCGCCACCGGACGAACTACTGGTTCGCCGGCTGAAGAAACGCAAGCTGGTGCTCAAGGACCGCATCCTCCTGCTGGAACAGATGCTGGTTCCCGACATTCCTGCCTGAACACCGAACACCCATTTCACACCATATATATAAGTGCATTTCCCCGACAACGCTTTCGGCGATCCCTACGACATCACCCGCCTTCCCTTGCGTCGCCCCGCCAACGGCTACGCCGTGCAGATGCTCGACACCGACACCCTGCTCGATCGCCGGCGCAATGAGTTCATGCCCGTCAGGACTAGCGACCTGACAGCCTTGTTCGACGATTTCCCGTCGGCCAGGAATGCCGCCGCCACCTGGGTTCGGCAACACTGCGCGTCAGCCGATGAGCATCGGCTGACCATCGTTCCCGCCAGCTACGACCCGGTGCTGCAGCGCCATGTGCTGATTTACGGCGTGCTCACCGACCGCCCCTGACTCAACGCTAACGGAGCCTTAGATAATGAGCCTGTTTCATTGCCGCCCGCTCGGGCGCAGTTCACTGAACGTTCCCGACGTCTGCCTCGGCACGATGACCTTCGGCGAGCAGACCGGCGAAGCCGACGCCCATGCCCAGCTCGATTACGCGCTGGAACACGGCGTCAATTTCATCGACACCGCCGAAATGTATGCCGTGCCGCCGCGCGCCGAGACCTGCGGCGCCTCGGAAAGCATCGTCGGCCGCTGGCTGAAGCGGCAGGCGCGGGACAAGATCATCGTCGCCACCAAGGTCGCCGGCCCCAGCCGCAACCTCGACTGGATCCGCGGCGGCCCGCTGGCGCTCGACCGCGCCAACATCCGCGCCGCAGTCGAGGGCTCACTGCAGCGCCTGCAGACCGACTACATCGACCTCTATCAATTGCACTGGCCGGAGCGCAACCAGCCGATGTTCGGCCAATGGCAATACCACCCGGACAAGGAACGCGAATGTACGCCGATCCGCGCCCAGCTCGAAGCCTTGGCCGAACTGGTGGCCGAGGGCAAGGTACGGCATGTCGCGGTTTCGAACGAACACCCCTGGGGCATCATGGAATTCACCCGGCTCGCCGATCAGTTCGGCCTGCCGCGCATCGTGTCGACGCAGAACGCCTACAGCCTGCTCAACCGCACCCACGAAACGGCGATGACGGAAACCTGCCACCGCGAAGGCGTCGGCCTGCTCGCCTACTCGCCGCTCGCCTTCGGCCACCTGACCGGCAAGTATCTGGCCGCCCCGGCGGCAGCGGGCCGCCTCACGCAATGGCCGAATTTCGGCCAGCGCTACACCAAGCCCAACGTCGCCCCGGCGGTCGCCGCCTACGTCGAACTGGCACGTAGCCACGCCCTGACACCGACGCAACTGGCGCTCGGCTTCGTCCGCTCGCGCTGGTTCGTCGCCAGCACCATCATCGGCGCCTCGTCGCTGGCCCAGCTCAAGGAAACGCTGCCGGCAACGCTGACGCCGATGCACGGCGAACTGCTCGAAGCGATCGACGCCATCCACCTGCGCTACACCAACCCGGCACCGTGAGCGGGTCGCTGTTCCCTCGCCTGGCCGCGGCACTGGCGGCCACGGAAATCGACGAGAAGCTGGCGCTGACTGCCGGCATCGCAGCCGACTGGCGCGCCGGCCGGCTCGACTGGCGGGACGAGACGCCGCTCGAACTGCGCTGCGGCAGGCCGGCGCGGCCCGAGATCGTGCCGCCGAAAGCCGTGCCGCAACGCAGCCCGACGACGCCGGAAGGGCGCGCCCGGCTGCTGCACGCGATCGTCCATATCGAATTCACTGCGATCAACCTGGCGCTCGACCACGCCGCCCGCTTCCGCGGCCTTCCGCAAGCCTATTACGCCGACTGGATCGGCGTCGCCGCCGAGGAAGCCGAGCACTTCTCGCTGCTACGCGACCGGCTCGCCAGCTACGGCCACGATTACGGCGATTTCCCGGCCCATGCCGGCCTCTGGGAAATGGCCGAAAAAACCGCCGACGACCCGCTCGCCCGCATGGCGCTGGTACCGCGCCTGCTCGAAGCACGCGGCCTCGACGCGACGCCGCCGATCCAGCGCCGGCTGGCCGAGAACGGCGACGAGGCGAGCGCCCGCGCCCTCGACATCATCCTGCGCGATGAAATCGGCCACGTCGGACTCGGCGACCGCTGGTTCCGGACCTTCTGCGAACAGCGCGGAAGCGACGCCGAAACCACCTACCGCGAGCTGCTTCATACCTACAAGGCGCCGCGGCCGGCCACTCCGATGAACGAAAAAGCCCGCCTGCAGGCCGGTTTCAGCGCCGCCGAACTGGCAGCACTGGCAAAAAAAAGGTAGAATAATCAGTTCAATGCGTTGATGCATCGCCCGCAGTAACTCCGAGCAGCCCCCGGTTTTTCAGGTTCTTGTGCAGGATTCACCCCATTGATTTATTCCCCGGCATGGCTGCGTCGGGGTCACCCAGGCCGCCCGCGATTCGGGCGAATACCGCTGCCCGTCGCGAACCGGCAGCGCGGAAAGGAACAGCATCATGACGTCTACCGTCGACAGCTTTGCCGAACTCGGCTTGAGCGAATCCCTGCTCAAGACCCTGAGCGAAATCGGTTACGAAACCCCCTCCCCCATCCAGGCCCAGTGCATTCCCGTCCTGCTCGACGGCCGCGACATGATCGGCATGGCGCAGACCGGCACCGGCAAGACCGCCGCCTTCGCGCTGCCCTTGATGGAAACCATCGACATCAAGGTGAGCAAGCCGCAGGCGCTGATCCTGACGCCGACGCGCGAACTGGCGATCCAGGTCGCCGAAGCGCTGCAGAGCTACGCCAAGAACCTGCCCGGCTTCCACGTGCTGCCGATCTACGGCGGCCAAAGCTACACCATCCAGTTGAAGCAACTGGCGCGCGGCGCCCACGTCATCGTCGGCACGCCGGGCCGCGTCATGGACCACCTGGAGCGCAAGACGCTCAATCTCGACAATCTGAAAACCCTGGTCCTCGACGAAGCCGACGAAATGCTGCGCATGGGCTTCATCGACGACGTCGAATGGATTCTCGAGCGCACCCCGGAACAGCACCAGACCGCGCTGTTCTCGGCGACGATGCCGGAACAGATCCGCCGCGTCGCCCAGAAATACCTGGTCGATCCCAAGGAAATCAAGATCAAGTCGGCCACCGCCACGGTCGCCGCCATCCGCCAGGTGTACTGGCAGGTTTCCGGCATGCACAAGCTCGACGCGCTGACCCGCATCCTCGAAGTCGAAGAAGACTTCGACGCCGCCATCATCTTCGTGCGCACCAAGACCGCCACCGTCGAACTCGCCGACAAGCTCAACGCCCGCGGCTACGCGGCTGCCGCGCTGAACGGCGACCTCAACCAGCAAATGCGCGAACGTGTCATCGAACAGTTGAAGTCCGGCGCCCTCGACATCGTCATCGCCACCGACGTTGCCGCCCGCGGCATCGACGTGCCGCGCGTCAGCCACGTCATCAACTACGACATTCCGTACGACACCGAAGCCTACGTGCACCGCATCGGCCGCACTGGTCGCGCCGGTCGCACCGGCAACGCGATTCTCTTCGTCGCCCCGCGCGAAATCCGCATGCTGCGCACCATCGAGCGCGCCACCCGGCAGCCGATCGCACCGCTGACGCTGCCCAGCCGTGCCGACGTCACCAACAAGCGGGTCGCCGACTTCAAGGCCAAGGTTGCAGAAGTCCTCGATGCCGAAGGCCTCGATTTCTTCGCCAACATCGTCTCGCAGCTATGCGAGGAAAAAGAGGTCGGTGCCGAGGAAGTCGCCGCCGCGCTGGCCATGATGGCCCAGGAAAGCAAGCCGCTGCAGATCGTCGGCGAAGACCCGGCACCGCGCCCCTTCCGCGACGAACAGGGCGAACGCCGCCCGGCCAGTTTCGCCGACCGCGAACGCAAGCCGCGTTTCGAGGAACGTGGCGAACGCAGCGAACGGCCGCGTTTCGAAGAACGCAGCGAGCGCCCGCGCTTCGAGGACCGCCCGCCGCGTACCGAACGCCCGGCCCGGCCCGCGCCGGCCGGCGACATGGTGCGCTACCGCATCGATGTCGGCCGTGACCACGGCGTCGAAGTCCGCGACATCGTCGGTGCAATCGCCAACGAAGCCGGCATCGAAAGCCGCTTCATCGGCCGTATCGGCCTTTATGAAGAATCGAGCACTGTCGAATTGCCGGCGGGCATGCCCACCGAAGCCTCCAACGCACTGAAGCGTACCCGCATCCGCGGCGTGCCGATCAACCTGCGCCCCGACGAAGGCCGTTCCGGCGGCAGCTTCGGCGGCGAGCGGAAATTCAGTGGCGGAGAACGCAAGTTCGACGGCGAGCGCAAGTTCAAGAAGAAGCCGTTCGCCGACCGCTGAACACAACCCATCCCATGAAAGCCAAGGTGAAATACCTTGGCTTTTTTTTCGCCTGGATGACCCGAGTCTGAATTCCTTGACAGCGCAATCGCAAACGCGAATAATTCGCAACAAGTAGCCAGCTAGCGTTCTTCCGCAAGCCAGCCAGTTTCCCCGAAACGTCTGGAGTGCTTATGTCCCGCTATACCGGCCCCCGCCTCAAAGTCTTGCGCGCTCTCGGTGTCAGCCTGCCCGGCCTGTCGCGCAAATCGCCGCAACAACGCACGCAACCGCCCGGCCAGCACGGCGCCCGCAAGACCACCGCCCGCCCGTCGGAATTCGGTCTGCAACTGATGGAAAAGCAGAAGCTGCGCTACAACTACGGCATCACCGAGCGCCAGTTGCGCCGCACCGTCGCCGACGCCAAGAAACACCGCGGCACCACCGGCAACAAGCTGATCGAACTGCTCGAGCGCCGTCTCGACAATCTGGTCTTCCGCGCCGGCTTCGCGCCAACCATCCCGGCCGCTCGCCAATTGCTCGCCCATGGGCATTTCCAATTGAACGGCAAACGGGTGACGATACCGTCGATCCGGCTGCGCGTTGGCGACGCCTTCGGGCCGACCGAAACCGGCAGCAGGATCGGTCTGCTACGCGCCACGCTGGAAGTTCCTTCACTGGAACGCCCGGAATGGATCGCCTTCGACAGCACCAGCTACAGCGCGCGCCTGCGGCAGCTACCCGACGCCGCCCCCTTCCCGCTCGACCTGCAACGCGTTGTCGAATACTACGCGCCCCGGATGTAGATCCCATGGAACACAACTCGCCGCCCTTTCCGGAGCCCAGCGGAGCGTGCAGTTGGTCGCCCCTGAAACGTAACGAGATCAATCCCGAACAGCGAGGCCACATCATGAATACCCTGTTGATCAATACCGCGATCGCCGGCCTGTTGCTCTGGTTGATGATCGCCGCCGCCTGAGGAGAAAATGATGCCGAACAGCAACTTGTGGGCAGCCATCCTGAGCCAGCTCCTGATTCATGAAGAAACAGGCTGCCGCCACTCGGCACTACATGCCGCGCGCCTGCTCGATCAGCTTTGTGATCTGGAAATGGACGACAACACGCGGCAACTGTGCGAACGTGCCAGCCTGCGCCTCGGTGCCCCGGAGAACCCACATGCTAGCGCCGCTTGAGAACAGGGCCATCCTCGAACGCGAGCCGGCGAACGAAGATACGGGGGACCACCCCCTGCTCGCCGAAAACCGCGCCTTGCGTCGCGCCCTGCAGCAGGCACGCAGCCAGCGCAAGCGCCTCCTGACGCTGCATGCGACACGTCTGGCTGGACAAGCCGAGCACGTCGATGCCCTTCAGAGCGAGTGCAAGACCCTTCGGGAACGCCTCGATCGACTCGAGTCCGGCCAGGCCATCATTGAACTCGGCCGGCAGTTGATGGAAGCACGCGAAGCCAACCAGCAACTGATGGCCGCCGCGCAGCGCGTCTGGCAGTTGGACAAAACCCTGTGTGCAGCCCAGCGCGAATGCGAGCGGATCGCCTGCGAACGCGACCGACTCGCGCTACGACTTTGTCAATCTGACAGGACGGTTGCGCCGTGAGCCTCCGGATTCGCAACGCGGGGCAGGCCTTCCGGCGCCCCTACAAACGAATGGTATTGACAATCGTTCGTATTTCTATAAGATTCACTCATCGTCTTCAACACGCCGCCGCAATATGAACAGCCCGTCCAAGACCACGCCGCCAACGAACCCCGTGCCCAACAACGGCGGCATCCTCCGGCTCGAGAGCAAGGAAATCCTGCGCGGCGCGAACACCGTCGAAATCGAACACGCGGGCCAGCGCTACCTGTTGCGCGTCACCCGCGAAAACAAGCTGATCCTGACCAAATAAGTTTTCTCTCCGTTGTAAGACTTTCCCCACAGCCAGCGCGCCAGATGCCAGCAAGCCAAGGGTTTTTTTGGGCGAGCGCGGGACTTCCTGAATATCGCCATGAGCCACACACTTCGTCATCCCTCGACACCCCGGCGCGGCAGCCTGCTGACCATCGTCGTCGGCCTGCATGCCGCCGTCCTGCTGGTTGTGCTGGCGGCCAAGACCATCGCCCCGCAGATCATCGAAACACCCCTGCTGGTCGATCTGCTGCCGGCGCCGCAGATCGAGGCGACACCGCAAGCCAAGCCGCAGCCGGTGGCCAAACCCGAGCCGATCCGGCAAAAACCGCAGCCGACACCGAAGACGCCAACGCCGGTGCTCGAAACCACGACCAGCCAGGCCCCGGCCGAGCAGGCGCCGGTCGCCCCGCCGCCGGTGCTCGAACCGGCGCCGCCCGCCCCCGCCGCGCCGGCCGTCAGCCAGGCCCGCTTCGATGCCGATTACCTGCGCAATCCGCCGCCGCCCTACCCGCCGCTAGCGCGCCGCATGGGCGAGCAAGGCAAGGTTGTCCTGCGCGTTTCGGTGACGCCACTGGGCACCGCCGACGCGATCGAGGTACGCAGCTCCTCGGGTAGCACCCGACTCGACGAATCGGCGCTGAAAACCGTGCGCAACTGGAAATTCATACCGGCCAAACGCGGCGACCTCGCCGTTCAGAGCTGGGTCCTGGTCCCCATCATCTTCAAACTGGAGCAATAAGCATGCAGGAAACCGTTCAAGAAAACGCCTTCGGCCTCGCCCACCTGTGGGCCCAGGGCGACACCGTGTCGCATGCGGTGGCGGTGCTGATCGTCGTCATGTCGATCGCCAGCTGGTACCTGATCCTGGCCAAGACCTGGGACTGGTGGCGCATGCGCCAGGCAGCGCGGGCGGTCGGCGCTTTCTGGGCGGCGAAGAGCGTCGGCGAGGGCATCGAAAGACTGCGCCAGGCCGGTGCCGACAGCCCCTACACCCAGCTCGCCGTCCAGGCGCATAGCTGCAACGTCGACTGCGAGGCGGTCAGCGACCGTCTGGCTTCGCGCTTCGATCCGTCCGAGCAGATGGAACGGGCGCTGCGCCAGCAACTGTTGACCACTCAGTCGGGGATGGAAAACGGCCTCACCTTCCTCGCCACCACCGGTGCCACCGCGCCCTTCGTCGGCCTGTTCGGGACCGTCTGGGGCATTTACCACGCGCTGGTGGCGATCGGCGTCAGCGGTCAGGCGGCGCTCGAAAAGATCGCCGGCCCGGTTGGCGAAGCGCTGATCATGACCGCCGCCGGCCTCGCCGTCGCGCTGCCAGCCGTATTCGCCTACAACACCTTCACCCGGGTCAATCGCGTCATCCTCGCCGACCTCGACGCCTTCGCCCACGACCTGCACGCCTTCTTCACCGTCGGCAAGCCGCTGGTCGCCAACAGCGCCCAGATCCACCCGATGCGCGCCCGCGCCGCGACGGAGGCCGCATAACATGGCGATGGGCAGCTTCAACGGCACCGGCAGCCAGATGCCGACGGCCGAGATCAACATGACGCCGCTGGTCGACGTGATGCTGGTACTGCTGATCATCTTCATGATTACCGCGCCGCTGATGACGCACTCGGTCAAGGTCAACCTGCCGCGCGCCTCGAGCACGCCGACGCCGGAAAAGCCGATGACGCTGCAGGTCTCGATCACCGCCGACAACCGCATCTTCATCGGCAGCGAGGCGATCGATCCGGCGGCGCTGGAAAGCCGCTTCCGCGATGCCGTCGCCCGGGATGCCAATGTTGAACTGCACCTGAAGGCCGATCGCGACAGCCGTTACGAAAGCGTCGCCGAAACGATGAGCGCGGCGCGCCGGGCCGGTCTTGCCAAAATCGGTTTCGTCACCCAGCCTGCAACCAGCGCCCCCTGATTACCATGTACACCTACTGAAACCCACCGGAAAACCACCATGAATCCGCTCCGCCACGCCTTGCAAAAACGCCCTGCCCGACTCGCCGCCCTGATCGGCAGTGGGCTCCTGATCACCTCGCTGGCGCATGCCGAAGGGCCGATGAACGTCAACGACGCCGGCACCCTGGACAAGGGCGGCATGAAGATCGAAAGCGTCCTGAGCAAGGACGACAAGGTACGCGGCGGCGAACTGCTGTTCGGCTTCGGTTTCCTGGAAAACCTCGAAATGGAAATCGGCGTCGCCCGCGCCACCGATCACGCCAGCGACCCCGACAGCCGCGCCCGCGGCGTCGGCTTCGGCGCCAAGTGGGTGCCCTACCAGAACGAAACCGGCTGGTCGCTGGGTGCCCGTTTCGATTACGGCCGCACCCGCATCAACGACCGCGAGACGCCGGAGAAATTCACCGAGCGCAGCTATTCGGCGAGCGCCCTGGCGTCCTATCGCCTGGAAAACGGTCAGGTCCTGCACATCAACCTCGGCGCCGCCCGTACCAGGGCGCAGGGCGATAGCGAAACGCTCGGCACCTGGGGCATCGGCTACGAATTCCCGCTGACCGAAGGCCTGCAACTGACCGTCGAAACCTTCGGCGAGGAACACAGCGGCCCGGACAAGGCAATCGGCCTGCGCTACGAAATTTTCGACGGCTTCAAGGTCTCGGGCGCCGTTGGCCGGGGCAACGACCGTAGCTTCGGGCAAGTCGGCCTGGCCTGGGAATTCTGACCCTTCAACACTGACCGGATGAACGCCATGAGCCACGTCAAGACCTTCCCCTTAAGCATGGCCAGCGCCGGCCAGCATGTCCGCGTTGCCGCCCTGATGGGCGGCGGCGGCCTCGACCGCCGCCTGACCGAGATGGGTCTGAACGTCGGCGCCGAGCTGATCGTCCGCCAGCGCGAAGGCGGCGGCGTCGTCGTCATGCGCGGCGAGACCCGCTTCGCGCTGGGCGGCGGCATGGCGCACAAGATCATGGTCGCGCCGCTGGCCGACGCTTGCAACTGAATCGGGGAGAACACGCATGACCACTCTGGGACAACTTCAGGTCGGCGAACGCGCCAAAGTGACGGGCTACGGCGAAGCCGGCGGTGCCTATCGGCGCAAGCTGTTGAGCATGGGTCTGACGCCCGGCGTCGAAATCGGCATCACCCGCGTCGCGCCGATGGGTGACCCGGTGGAAATCAAGGTCCGCGGTTGCAGCCTATCGCTGCGCAAGGAAGAAGCGGCCAGCCTGAACGTGGAGAAGCTGTGATGAAAGCGAAAATCACCATCGGTCTGGTCGGCAACCCCAACTGCGGCAAGACCACGCTGTTCAACGCGCTGACCGGCGCCAGGCAGCGCGTCGGCAACTGGCCCGGCGTCACCGTCGAGAAGAAGAGCGGCGAATACCGGCTCGCCGACCAGTTGGTCGAGGTCATCGACCTGCCCGGCACCTACTCGCTCGACGTCGTCGACCGCGACATTTCGCTCGACGAGCGCGTCGCCCGCGACTACGTGCAGGCCGGCGAAGCCGACCTGATCATCAACATCGTCGATGCCTCGAACCTCGAACGCAATCTCTACCTGACGACGCAACTGGTCGAGATGGGCGTTCCCCTGCTCCTCGTCCTCAACATGACCGACGTTGCGCAAGCCAAGGGGATGCAGGTCGATGCCGACGAACTCGCCGGGCAACTCGGTTGCCCGGTGCTGCCGATCATCGCCGCGACCGGCAGCGGCATCGACGCCCTGAAGGCGGCGATCAGCCGGGCGGCGGACGACCAGCCGCGAGCCACCGCCCGTGTCGACTACGCCGAACCGCTGGCCCGCTGCATCGACCTGCTCGCCGCCAGCATCGCGGCGAGCCTGCCGGTAAGCCCGAGTTCGCCGCGCTGGCTGGCGGTGCGCGTCCTCGAAGGCGACGACCTGGCCCGCCAGATTCTCGGCGACCAGCTCACCCGCCAGGCCGCCGAGGCTGCAGAGGCCTTCAATGGCGATCTCGACATCCTTATCGCCGACGCCCGCTACGGCCTTGCCAACCGCATCGCCAACGCCAGCGTCAGGCACAGCGGCGAGGTCACCCGCGACCTCACCGACCGCATCGACCGCGTCGTCCTCAACCGGGCGCTCGGCATCCCGATCTTCCTGGTCATGATGTACCTGATGTTCATGTTCACCATCAACATCGGCGGCGCCTTCATCGACTTCTTCGACCAATTCACCGGCGCCCTGCTGGTCGACGGCGGCGCCGAACTGCTCGGCAGCCTGGGCGCCCCGGAATGGCTGACGGTGCTGCTGGCCAAGGGCATCGGCGGCGGCATCCAGACGGTGGCCACCTTCATCCCGGTGATCGGCTTCCTCTACCTCTTCCTGTCGGTGCTCGAGGGCTCCGGCTACATGGCGCGCGCCGCCTTCGTCATGGACCGCTTCATGCGCTGGGTCGGCCTGCCCGGCAAATCCTTCGTGCCGCTGATCGTCGGTTTCGGCTGCAACGTGCCGGCGATCATGGCGACGCGCACCCTGGAACATCGTCGCGACCGCCTGATGACCATCGCCATGGCGCCCTTCATGTCCTGCGGCGCCCGCCTGCCGGTCTATGTCCTGTTCGGCGCCGCCTTCTTCCCGGAAAACGCGCAGAACGTCGTCTTCGCGCTCTACCTGACCGGCATCGCGCTCGCCGTGCTGACCGGCCTGATGCTCAAGAACTCCCTGCTCAAGGGCGAAGCGACGCCCTTCATCATGGAACTGCCGCCCTACCACCTGCCGACGCTGAAGGGCGTGCTGCTCGCCACCTGGGAACGCCTGAACAGCTTCATCGTGCGCGCCGGCCGCATCATCGTGCCGATGGTGCTGGTGCTGAACTTCCTCAACGCCGTCGGCCCCGACGGCAGCTTCGGCAACGAGGACAGCGACAAGTCGCTGCTCGCCGAAGTCGGGCGCAGCATCGCCCCGGCCTTCTCGCCGCTCGGCATGCGCGAGGAAAACTGGCCGGCGGCGGTCGGCATCTTCACCGGCATCCTGGCCAAGGAGGCCGTCGTCGGCACCCTGGACGCCGCCTACCAGGCACTCGCCGAGAGCGATGCCGCGGCGGCCGGCGAAGCCCCCGCCGAGGAGGAGCCCTTCGACCTCGGCGCCAAGCTCGACGAGGCTTTCGCGACGATTCCCGCCAACCTGGGCGACGCCCTCGGCAAATGGGCCGATCCGCTCGGCCTGGGCATCGGCGACGTCAGCGACCAGGCCGCGGTCGCCGCAGACCAGGAAGTCGCCGGCAGCACCTTCTCCGCCATGGCGGCCCGCTTCGACGGTGCGGCCGGCGCCTTCGCCTACCTGCTGTTCATCCTGCTCTATTTCCCCTGCACGGCGGCAACGGCGGCGGTCTACCAGGAAAGCGGCGCCCGCTGGACGCTCTTCGTCGCCGGCTGGACCAGCGGCCTGGCTTACGGCACGGCGACGATCTACTACCAGCTCGCCACCTACGCCGCCCATCCTGCCACCTCAATGGCTTGGGTGGCGACGGTTTGCGTCGCCTTCGCCGGCTTCTTCTTCACCCTGCGCCATTTCGGGCGGCGGGAAAACCTGGCGATGCTGGCGGCAGCGCGATGATCGTCAGCCGCCTCGAGCATTACCTGCGCGAACATCGCCGTGCCGCCCTGAGCGACATGGCGATCGCCCTCAACGCCGACACCGACGCCCTGCGCCCGATGCTCGGCATGCTTGAGCGCAAGGGCCGCATCCGCCGCCTGCCGGCCGGCACGGCGTGCGGCGGCGGCTGCAGCAAATGCCCCCCGTCCACCATCGAGTTGTACGAGTGGAGCGAGACCGCCGCCAGCGTCATGCACGGACCGCGCTGATGCGCCGACTCCCCCCTGCCAACACCCCGCAATCGCCCATGCCGTCTGGCTTGGGTGGTTTGTCGATTACAAAGTAGAATCGTTCCCATGAACGCCCAAGTCTCCCGCGCAGTCCTTCTCGTCGGCCATCCCAACGTCGGCAAATCGGTACTTTTCCACCGCCTGACCGGGGCTTACGTCAATGTCTCGAACTACCCCGGCACCACCGTCGAAGTCACCCGCGCCAGCGCCCGCTTCGACAGCCAGACGGAGTTGCTCGACACCCCCGGCGTCCTCGCCCTGCCCTCGCGCAGCGACGACGAAAGAGCGACGGTGCGGGCGCTGCTCAACGAATCCAGCCGCAGCCTGATCCAGGTCGGCGACGCCAAGAACCTGCGCCGGACGCTGACCCTGACCGCCCTGCTAGCCGAGCTCGGGGTGCCGATGGTGCTGGCGCTGAACATGCACGACGAAGCGACGGCGCGCGGCGTCATGGTCGACGTCGAATCGCTCGCCGAGGAACTGGCGATCCCGGTGCTGGCCACCGTCGCCACCGGCGGCGAAGGCATCGGCGAACTGAGCGGCAGCCTGGCCCGGGCCGCGGTCGCCGACTGCCTGTTGCACTACGATCCCGAACTGGAAAGCGACATCGCCGCCGCCGCCGCGCTGATCGCCGAGCTGGCGCCGCACCCGGTGCTCGCCGCCCGCGGCCTGGCCATCCTCTTCCTCGGCAACGACGACGAAGTCGAAGCCTGGCTGCGCGAACGCGCCGGCGCCGACTACCCCCGCCTCGAAAACCTGCGCCAGACCGCCCGCGCCAATGCCGACGGCGACCTGCCGACGCTGCTCGCCCGCGAACGCACCGCCGCCGCCGATGCGCTGGCAACGGCGGTCACCCGACGCGCCGTGAACAGCAGCCCGCTGCTCTCGCAACGGGTCGGCCAGGCCGTCGTCCATCCGGTCTGGGGCATTCCCATCCTGCTCGGCGTGCTCTACGCGGTCTACCAGTTCGTCGGCGTCTTCGGCGCAACGACGCTGGTCGGGCTGTTCGAGGAAGACCTCTTCGAAGGCATCCTCAACCCGGCCTTCACCCAGCTCGTCGAAAACGCTGCCGGCGGCACCTGGATCAGCGACCTGCTGGTCGGCCAGTACGGCCTGTGGACGATGGGCATGACCTACGCGCTGGCGCTGATCCTGCCCATCGTCACCACCTTCTTCATCGCCTTCGGCGTGCTCGAGGACTCCGGCTACCTGCCGCGCCTGACGGTGATCGCCAACCGCCTGTTCGCGATGATCGGCCTCAACGGCCGCGCCGTGCTGCCGATGGTGCTCGGCCTCGGCTGCGTGACGATGGCGACGCTGACCACGCGCATCCTGCACTCGCCGCGCGAACGCCTGATCACCATCTTCCTGCTGGCGCTGGCCATTCCCTGTTCGGCCCAGCTCGGCGTCGTCCTCGGCATGCTCGGCGGCTTTTCCTTCACCGCGGTGCTGGTCTGGGCCCTGGCCATGGTCGGCGTCCTGCTGCTTTCCGGCTTCCTCGCCGCCCGCCTGATTCCCGGCCGGCGCATCCCGCTGGTCACAGAACTGCCGCCGATGCGCCTGCCGATTGCCGGCAACGTCCTCAAGAAAACCGGCGGCCGCCTCAAGTGGTACCTCGTCGAAGTCATTCCGCTGTTCCTGGTCGGCACCTTCCTGATGTTCGCGCTCGACCGCTTCGGCATCCTGCCCGCCATCGTCGAGGCCGGCGAACCGCTGGTCACCGGCTGGCTCGGCCTGCCCAAGGAAGCCTCGGCGGCCTTCGTGATGGGCTTCCTGCGCCGCGATTTCGGCGCCACCGGCCTGTTCGTCATGGCCGACCAGCTCTCGCCGATCCAGGCCGTCGTCGGCATGATCACCATCACCCTGTTCATCCCCTGCTTCGCCAGCCTGCTGATGATGGTCAAGGAACAGGGTATCCGCGTCGCCGCGGCGATGGTCGCCATCGTCGTCCCCTTCGCCTTCTTCGTCGGCGGCCTGTTCAACTTCGCGCTGCGCGCCCTCTGGTAGGAAACCACCCATGCCCCACCAACACGACGCCCGCCTGCCGCTCGCCTTCATCCCGCCCGGCAGCGAAGTCAAACTGGCCGCGCTGGGCGAAGAAATCGACCCGCTGCAGCGCGAGCAGTTGACCGCCTACGGCCTCGCCGAAACGCGACCGATCCGCGTGCTGCAGCAAAAACCGATGACCGTGATCCTCGCCGACGAGGTCGAACTGGCGCTGGAACACAGCGTCGCCCGTCACATCTGGGTCACCCGCTGAAACGCCGCGCCGGAAGCGCAAATGATAACGTTTCGTAATTCATTGTTTTTACGAAATTTTCCGGGAACCCACCGGCACTTGCGCGGTCGCAACCTATACAATCCGGCACACGGCAAGCCAGCCGCGTCACGCCAGCCAGCCATTTCCTAACTTGCGGAGAAATGCCATGAAGGGCGACAAGAAAATCATCGACATCCTCAATGACCTGCTGGCCGGCGAACTGACCGCCGTCAACCAGTACCTGATCCACGGCGAGATGTACGCCGACATGGGTCTCAACGAACTGGCCGAGAAATCGATCCACGAATCCGACCACGAGCGCCAGCACGCCCGCGCGCTGATCCAGCGCATCCTCTTCCTCGAAGGCAAGCCGGACCTGTCGAAGCGCGACACGCTGAAGATCGGCAAGAACGTTCCCGACATGCTGAAGGCCGACCTCGACGTCGAGTACAAGGTCGATGGCGACCTCAAGAAGGCGATCGCCGCCTGCGAGAAGGCCCAGGACTACGTTTCCCGCGACATGCTGGCGGCGCAGCTGGAAGACACCGAAGTCGACCACGCCTACTTCCTGGAAAAGCAGTTGCGCCTGATCGACCTGGTCGGCCTGCCCAACTACCTGCAGAGCCAGATGGGCTCGGGCAGCCCGGCCTGAGGAGCGCGACATGAAAGGCGACAAGAAGGTCATCGAAATCCTCAACAAGGTCCTCAAGAACGAGCTGACCTCGATCAACCAATATTTCCTGCACGCCCGGATGTTCCGCAACTGGGGTCTGGAAAAGCTCAACGACTACCAGTACAAGCAGTCGATCCGCGTCATGAAGGAAGCCGACGAGCTGATCGAACGCATCCTCTTCCTCGAAGGCCTGCCCAACCTGCAGAACCTCGGCAAGCTGCTGATCGGCGAGAACGTCGTCGAGTGCCTGGCTGGCGACCTCAAGTACGAACAGACCATCCAGCGCCCCTTGCTGATCGAGGCGATCGCGCTGTGCGAAGAAGCGCAGGACTACGTCAGCCGCGAATTGCTCGAAGACCTGCTCGAACACTGCGAACAGGCGATCGACTGGCTGGAAACCCAGCAATCGCTGATCGTCAACGTCACCCTACCGAACTACCTGCAGGCGCACATGGAGCCGGGCGAAGGCTGAGCCCAGCCCACCTCGTCACAAAGCCGCGGCCAGTCCGCGGCTTTTTCGTTGACCGGCGACTGGCACCGTATTTGCGTACAAGCTTCCCGCAAGGAGAAGTTTGTCGCGCCTGCAACAAAGCCCAAGTAGGTATTGACATTCGTTCTCAACACCATACAATAGGAATTGTTCGCATTACCTTTCGAGGTGCCTTTCATGTACGTCTGTGTCTGCCATGCCGTCACCGATCGCCAGATTCGCCAGGCTGCCGCCGACGGCGCGCGCACCCTGAAAGACCTGCGCCGCGAACTGGGCGTCACCCGCGATTGCGGCCGCTGCGCCTCATGCGCCCACGAATGCCTGAAGGAAGCCCAGGACAAGGGCGGCAAGCCGGGCAAGGTGGTCCTGCTCGCCGCCTGAGACGGATACCGGCCCAACAAAAACGGGAACCCGCGGGTTCCCGTTTTTGTTGCCCGAAGCGCCCTTGCTCAGCGGTAACCGACGCGGTCGAGCAGTTTCTGGGCGGCCGGCAGTTGCCTGGCGATGTTCTGCAGTGGCGTCGTGTCCACCTTGAAGCTGCCCAGTGCTGCGAGTTCCTCGTTGGCCACCTTGACCGTCGGCACCGCCGGCCATTCGTTGTTGCCGTTGGCGAAATAGCGCTGTGCCTCGTCGCTCGCCAGGTATTCGAGGAAACGCAGCGCCGCCTCGCGGTGTTTCGTGGTCTTCACCATGCCGCCACCGGAAACGTTGATGTGGGTGCCGTAGCTGTCCTGGTTCGGCCAGACGATGCCGACGCGTTTCATCAGATTGCGCTCCTCGACCCGCTCGGAGGCCATCATCCGCACCAGGTAATAGCTGTTGGAGACGGCGACGCCGCATTCGCCGCTGGCCACCGACTTGATCTGGTCGGTATCGCCGCCACGCGGATTGCGCGCCAGGTTGGCGACCAGGCCGCGCGCCCAGGCCTCGCTCGCCGCCTCGCCGCGGTGGGCGATCTGCGCGGCGACCAGGGTCAGGTTGTAGACGTGGCCGCCCGGCGTGCTGCAATACTGTCCCTGCAGCTTCGGATCGGCCAGCGCTTCGTAGCTCGGCACGTCTTCCGCCTTGAACTTGCGCTTGTTGTAGATGATCATCCGCGCCCGCGTCGAGAAGGCGAACCAGGTGTCGGAGCGCAGGTGCGCCGGAATCCGGCTTTCCAGCACCGCCGACCTGACCGGCGCGAACAGCCCCCAGGCGTCGGCCACCGCCAGGCTGGCGGCATCGACGGTGATGAAGACGTCGGCCGGGCTGTTGGCGCCCTCGTTGCGGATACGCTCGATCAGCTCGTGCGCCTTGCCTTCGATGCGGTTGATGCGGATGCCGGTCTGTTTGGTGAAGTTGTCGTAGAGCGCTTCGTCGGCCTGGTAATGGCGCGCCGAATAGAGGTTGAGGACTTTCTCCTCGGCCTGGGCGAGGCCGGCGCCGAGCAGGACGGCGAGGATGGGCAGCAGTCGCTTGAGCACGCGTTTCTCCTTGAAATCAGGGGTTTGCCCACTGCCGCAGCAGGTTGTGATAGACGGCGGTCAGCTTGAGCAGACGCTCGTCGTCGGCCGGCACGACGCCGGTCATGCCCTGGATCGCCTGGTCGAGATCGAAGAGCAGCGTGCGCGAACTGTCGTTCTGCACCATGCTCTGGATCCACATGAAGGAGGCGATGCGGGCACCGCGCGTCACCGGCGTCACCCGGTGCAGGCTGCTCGACGGATAGAGGACGAGGTCGCCGGCCGCCAGCTTGGCCGCCTGGATGCCGAAGGGGCCCTCGATTTCCAGCTCGCCGCCGTTGTACTCGTCGGGCTCGGCGAGGAACAGGGTGGCCGAGAGGTCGCTGCGCACCGAAATCGACGTGCCCGGCACCTGCATCACCGCACTATCGACATGCGCGCCATAGGTGCCGCCGTCGGCGTAGCGGTTGAACTTGGGCGGATAGATGCGCGCCGGCAAGGCCGCCGAGATGAACAGCGGGTTGTTGCCGAGTCGCCTGAGGATGCGGTTACCCAACTCGACCGCCAGCGGCGAGCCATCCGCCAGTTGCTGGTTGCGCTTGACGGCGCGGGCCAGCGTACCGGCCGTCTTCAGGCCGTCTTCCCATGGCGCGACAGCGAGCGACTCGCGGAACTGCCTGACTTCGTCCTTGCTCAGGACTCCTTCGATCGGAATCAACATCTCGTTTCCTTTTCCTTGAAAATCATCGCCGCACCGATGTCGGCCAGCGTCGCGCAGCCTGCCTGCGCCATGCACACTTCGAGTTCCTCGCGCAGCAAGCGCAGCAGGTGGGCAACGCCGAGCGCCCCGGCAACCGCCAGCGCGTAGGTCTGCAAGCGGCCGACCAGCACCGCGTCGGCGCCCAGCGCCAGCGCCTTGAAGACGTCGCTGCCACTGCGGATGCCGCTGTCGAGCAACAGCGGATAAGCGTCGCCGACGGCGGCGCGGATCGCCGGCAGCGCGGCGAGGCTGGCCGGCGCGCCGTCGAGCGAGCGACCGCCGTGGTTGGAGACGATCAGCCCGGCAACGCCGCGTTCCTTGAGCAGCACCGCATCCTGCGGATGCAGGACACCCTTGACCAGCACCGGCAGACGCGTCTCGCCAAGCAGCCAGTCGAGGTCGGCGAGCGTCGGCGCCTGCGCCATCACCCCCTGAAAGACGCGGCTCTGTCCGCGCTCGATGACAGGCGGCGGCGCGGCCGGGTAATCGGTCAGATTGGCGGCGACCACCGCCGCCGGCAGCGCAAAACCGGCGCGCTGGGCGCGCAGGCTGGGCAGTTTGATCGCCGTGTCCAGCGTCACCACCAGCACCCGGTAGGCGGCGGCCTCGGCGCGCCGGACGAGGTCTAGCGTATGCCGGCGCTCGGCCTGGAAATACAGCTGGAACCAGCGCTCCGCGCCGGCCTGCGCCGCCACCTCTTCCAGTGTCCGCCCGGCCAGCGTGCTCAGCACGAAGCCGCTGTCGCTCGCCGCCGCACCGCGCGCGACGTCGATTTCGCCCTGCCGGTGGGCCAGCGTCTGGTAGGCGAGCGGTGCCAGCAGAATCGGATGCGCCAGGCGGCGGCCGAACAGCTCCAGCGCCGTATGCCCCTGGCCGACATCGCGCAGCAGGCGCGGCCAGATCCGGGTGCCGTCGAAGGCGGCGCGATTCGCCGCCAGCGTCGTCTCGTGCCCGCAGCCACCGGCGATGTAGGCGAGACGATCGGCGGCCAGAAAATGCCCGGCGATCGCTTCGTAATCCTGCGCGCAGCGGATCTCGGCGGGAATGGCGGTCAGTGGCGGTCGGTTTTCTTGCATTGCATGCCAACGGGCGAACCCGGAAGATTCGCCCGTTTCCTTTTGCCCTGGCTTAGAACTCGTAATTGAGCGTCAGCCTGGCGTTGCGGGCATCGCCCTTGTAGAGGAAGGAGCCCGAACGGTAGCCGGCAAGGTAGTAATCCTTGTCGAAGACGTTGCCGACGTTCAGGCGCAACTTGGCCGCCTTGTTCACCCGGTACTCGGCGAACAGGTCCCACACCGTGTAGGCCGGAATCGGTTGGGTGTAGGCGCCGAGGTTCGACGCCGGCTGGCTGCCCGCAGCGACCTGCGCCGCCGTGACGTAGCCGGCCGCAGTGTCCGGTTGCCCCGCGTACTTCTTGCTCTCGTACTTGACCGCGGTACCGAAGGCGAAGGCCGGCGTCGCCTGGTAGCGCAACTGTGCCGACGCCGTCTTGTCGGCGAAGTTGCTGAGCGTCTTGCCCTTGTTCTCCCGGTTCGCCGACTTGGTCACCTCCGAGTCCATGAAGGTGACGCCGGCAAAGGCGCTCAGCTTGTCGGTCAGGTTGCCGGCCAGGCCGAACTCGATGCCGCGCACGCGGTTCTCGCCGGTGTTGAAGGTGCCGACCGTCGCATAGTCGGCGCCTTCCATGACCTCCGACTTGGTGATCTGGAACAGCGAGGCGGTCGCCAACAGCTTGCCGCCGAGCAGGTTCCACTTGGTGCCCAGCTCGATGTTTTCGGTCTTTTCCGGCGAGGCGCCGATATAGCCGTTGGTCGTTCCGTTGGGCAGCACGACGACGCCGCCGTAGCCGCTGCCGGTACCGACATCGGACTCGCCGCCGTTGACGTCGCTGGCCGTCGAGTAGGTCAGGTAGACATTGGCGTCCGGGCGGAACTTGTAGGTCAGCCCGAGATGGCCGTTCCACAGCGAGTCGGAATACTTGAAGTTGCCGAGCACGTTGGGCGTCGCATTGCTGCTGTCGTGGTTCCAGAACGCCTTCATGTCGTACTTGAAATGGTCGTAGCGGACGCCGGCGAAAGCCGTCCATTTCTCGGTCAGGTTGACCGTATCCATCAGCGACGCGGAAACCGTCTTGACGTTCCAGTCGATGTCCCAGTCGCCCTTGCGGATGTTGGCGCGGGAAACGCCGCCGTCGATGGCGCTGAATGGAACGTTGCTGACCCGGGTGGCGCCATCCATCAGATAAACGCCGTTGAGCACCGAATGGTCGGTGTATTCGAGGCCGAGGTTCCACTCGTGCTTCATGCCGCCGATCACCGTATCGACGAAGAGGTTGGTCTGGTTGGCGAAGTAATCGACCTCCTGCCAGCCCTGGTGGGTGGACAGGTTGAGGCTGCTGGCGCTGGCATAGCTGGCGCCGGTGGCGACATAGCCGTTTTCCGACTTGCCCCAGCGCGTCGCGTTGGTCAGGCGGACATTGTCGTTGAAGCGGTACTTCAGCCGTGCCGTGAAGGTGTCGACCTCGGACTTCAGGAAGTCCTCGTCCTGCGCATAGACCGGTGCGTCCTTGAACGGCTTGCGGTTGGGCAAGGCGCCGTAGAGATAGGCGCCGAGGTCGGGGCGGTCCTCGCCGCGGAAGCCGTAGTAGTCGAGCAGGATGTCGAAACGCTCGTTCGGCTTGATCAGCGTGGACAGCGCGACGCCCTTGCGCTCGCGGTCGGCCGGGCTGCGGTCGGGCACTTCTTCGTAGCCGTAGAGCAGGTTGGCGCGGACGGCGACGGTATCGGTCAGCGCGTAGTTGGTATCGACGGTGACGCGGCGATGGTCGTCGGTGCCCAGGCCGACCGACAGCTTGGTGAAGTCGTAGTCGGTGGTCGCCTGCTTGGTGATCGAGTTGATCGCGCCGCCGGCGGTGCCGCGACCGGCAAAGCTGGAACTCGGCCCCTTGGAGATTTCCACCTGTTCGACAGCGAAGCTTTCGCGAATGGTCATCCCGGGGTCGCGCAGACCATCGACGAAGACGTCGCTGCGCGCTTCCTGGCCGCGGATGATGTAGCGGTCGCCGAAGGCGTTGCCGTTTTCGCCGGTGCCGAGCGTGATCCCCGGTTGCGCGTCGAGGATTTCGCGCAGATCGGTGTAGCCCGAATCCTCGATCTGCGTCTTGGTCAGCACGCTGATGTTGGCCGGCGTCTCGGCCAGCGGTCGCTTGCGCCGCTCGTCGCCGGAGACGCGCGCCTTGTAGGGGGCATCCGGTTCGGCATAGGGATTGTGGTCGATGACGCGTTCGACGACGGTCACCGGCGCCATTTCGGCTTCGCTCGCCGGTTCGGTGGCGAAGGCGGCGACCGGCGCCAGCATCGTCGTCGAAATCCCCAGCGCGATGCCGGTCTTCTTCATCGAACGGGTCGGGGGCAAGGTCCGGAAGCTGGCCGGCAGCTTGATTTCCTGAGCTTTTCTTTTCACTCTCGTATCCTGGATTGATGCCGCGGCGGGACATCCGGACGAGAGCTGCCAGCAGGTGGAAGCGACCAGGACATCCCAACGGCAATAAGGTTGGGGAAAAGCTGGCTGGCTTCAGGCTGGCTTGCTTAATTGCAGACGCGAATCTATCGCATTTGCGGTTACGTTACAAGTGGTAACAGCGCCGTAACGCGCGGAACACAAAACTATCGGGATTCAAGACAGGCGGCAAACCGGGGAAAACCCGGCAAAACCTTGCTGCAGAAGGATGGCCAGCAGGTCGGCGAGGCGGGCATGGGAGAAGCGCACGAGAAGCAGCGGTTCGCTGCCGGCACCGCCAGCGTGCGCCGCGATTGCCTGCCTGACCGCAGGGTGCTCGCCATGGTGTGCCAGCAGTTCCGGCGGCGGAGCGTACTCCGCCTCGTAAACCCCGGTGAAACAGCGCAACAACGCCGGCAACCGTGCCGGCTCGGGAAGACCGTGGGTCGCCGGCAGGTCGGATTCGGGCAAGGCCCGGGCAAGCAGCAGACAATCGGCCTCGGGCGGCACGGTCATCGCCGGCTTTATTCGGCGTCGAAACCGGCGTCTTCGATCGCGCCGAGCAGGTCGGCCCGGCTGACCTGTTGCGGGTCGTAGGCGACACGCGCCTGCGCCGCTTCCAGCGAGACCTCGGCCGAAGCGACGCCGGGCAGAGCGCTGAGCACGCCGGTGATGTTCTTGACGCAGCCCTGGCAGCTCATGCCGCCGATCCGGATTTCAGTGTTTTCCATGCTTCAGTCCCTGTGGAGAAAAGGCTGGCGGCGCAGCAATTCGGTCATCTCGGCGGCGGCCAGCGGTCGGCTGTAGTGAAAGCCCTGCACCATGCCGCAACCCATTTTGCGCAGCAGCGCCAGTTGTTCCGGAGTTTCCACGCCTTCGGCCAGTACCGTCAAGCGCAGGCTGCGCCCCATGCTGACGATGGTCGAGGCGATCGCCTGGTCGTCGGCGTCGTTTTCCAGGTCCATGACAAAAGAGCGGTCGATCTTCAGCTTGCCGACCGGGAAACGCTTCAGGTAGGCGAGCGAGGAATAGCCGGTGCCGAAATCGTCGAGCGCCAGGCTGACCCCCATCCGCTTCAACGCCGACAGGGTGCCGAGCGTGAATTCGGCGTCGTGCATCACGGTGCGTTCGGTCAGTTCGAGTTCCAGGCAGTCGGCGACCAGCCCGGTGGCGCTCAGCGCGCCGGCGACCATTTCGACGAAACCGGCCTGGCGAAACTGCACCGGCGCCACATTCACCGCCATCGTGCGCAAGAGCAAACCTTCCGCAATCCAGGCCTGGGCCTGACGGCAGGCTTCGAACAGGACCCAGTCGCCGATCGGGTTGATCATTCCGCTATCCTCGGCGACGGCAATGAAGCGGTCCGGCATGATGGTGCCGAGATTGGGATGCAACCAGCGGATCAGCGCCTCGACGCCGACGATCTCGCCGCTCTGCAGGCTGACCAGCGGCTGGTAATGGAGAACGAACTGTTCCTCGGTCAGTGCCTGGCGCAGGCTGCTTTCCATCATCAGGCGCTCAAGCGTCGCCATGTTCATGTCCGAGGAATAGAACTGGAAAGTGTTGCGCCCGAGATCCTTGGCCTTGTACATCGCCGTATCGGCGTTCTTGAGCAGGGTGTCGATGTCCTTGCCGTCCTGCGGGTAGAGGGCGATGCCGATCGACGAGGTGACGGTCAGCGCGTGACCGCCGACCGAAAACGGCGAAGCGGCAATCTCCAGGACGCGACGGGCGACATCGGCCGCCGCTGCGGCGTTCACCTCGGGCAGCAGGATGATGAACTCGTCGCCGCCAAGGCGGGCCAGCGTGTCGATCCGCCGCACCACCTTGACGTAGCGCTGCGCCAGCGCGCACAGCAAATCATCGCCGACGCTGTGGCCGAGCGAGTCGTTGACCCGCTTGAAATGGTCGATGTCGAGGAAAAGCAGCGCGGCGCCGTGCATGTCCCGTTCAGCGGCGGCGATCATCTGCTCGATGCGGTCGTGCAGCAGGCGCCGGTTGGGCAGGCCGGTCAGCGCGTCGAAATCGGCCAGTTCGCGGATGCGCTGTTCGGCCTGCTTGCGGTCGGTGATGTCAATGACGGTGCCGACGGCGACCACCTGCCCGTCGAAACGCGAAGGCATGCCGAGCACCGACATGGTGAACAGGCTGCCGTCCTGGCGCCGGCCGGTAAACTCGCTGGCTTCAACGGCACCGCCGTCCGGCCGCCGGGCCAGTTGTTCGGTGATCCGCTCGTGCTGCTCGGCGACGACCAGGTCGTACGGCCCGAGACGCTCGATGAAATCGACCTCGGCGTAGCCGAACAGCCTGCGCATGTAGGGATTGACGTAGAGGAAACGGCCGCGCGCCAGAACGAAAATACCCACCTGCGCCGCATCCATCGTAGCGCGAAAGAGGTCGGCCCCGCGTTTACCCATGACGTTCAACGCCCCGCCCGGCGGCCGGACGCCAGCGCCGCAGCAACAGCGAATTGGACACCACCGACACCGAACTCATCGCCATCGCCGCCCCCGCCACCACCGGGCTGAGGAAACCGAAAGCCGCCAGCGGAATGCCGAGGACGTTGTAGATGAAGGCGAAGAACAGGTTCTGCCGGATCTTGCCCAGCGTTGCGGACGACAACGCGATGGCGTCGGCGACGCCGAGCAGGTCGTTGCGGATCAGCGTCAGGTCGGCCGCCTCGATCGCCGCGTCGGAACCGGCGCCGATCGCGAAGCTGACGTCGGCCGCGGCCAGCGCCGGGGCGTCGTTGATGCCGTCGCCGACCATCGCCACCAGTCCGCCGTCCGCCTTCAGCGCGTTGACCGC
Source organism: Azonexus sp. MM2026_4 (assembly GCF_055901855.1). Classification (NCBI taxonomy): domain Bacteria; kingdom Pseudomonadati; phylum Pseudomonadota; class Betaproteobacteria; order Rhodocyclales; family Azonexaceae; genus Azonexus; species Azonexus sp. MM2026_4. The sequence goes on from NZ_CM148380.1 coordinate 1,580,715, forward strand.
GGCCGCCTTGTCGCCCGGCAGGATGCCAGCGCGGAATTCGTCGATCCCGGCCTGAGCGGCGATTGCCGCCGCCGTCGCCGGATTGTCGCCGGTCAGCATGACCACCTGGATGCCGCGCTGACGCAGACGGGCCACCGCCTCGCGCGAGGTCGGGCGCAGCGCATCGGCGATGGCGATCAGCGCCAGGATGTGCGTGACTTTTTCGTCACCGTCGATCTCGGCCAGCCCGATCACCGTCTTGCCGGCGCCCTGCAGCACCGCGACCGCGCCGTCGGCGGCCAGGCCGAGCCAGCCGGGCGCCCCCAGGCGCAGACGGCGACCGCCGATCTCGCCACTGACGCCATGCCCGGCGGTCGCCGCAAAACCGCTCACCGCCGGCAGTTCGAGGCCGTCGGCGGCAGCGATCACCGCCCGCGCCAACGGGTGTTCGGAATGGTGTTCGAGCGCCGCCGCCAGTTGCAGCGCTTCCTCGCGGCCGATGCCGAAAGGCAGCAGGTCGGTCACCTGCGGCTGGCCGGCGGTCAGCGTGCCGGTCTTGTCGAGCGCCAGCACGGCGATCTTCTCGGCCCGTTCGAGCGCCTCGGCGTTGCGCACCAGGATGCCGGCGCGGGCGCCCTGCCCGGTGCCGACCATGATCGCCGTCGGCGTCGCCAGGCCGAGCGCGCACGGACAGGCGATGACCAGGACGGCGACGGCATTGACCAGCGCCGTCGCGAAATCGCCGCCGATCCACCACCAGCCGGCAAAGGTCGCCAGTGCGATGCTGCACACCACCGGCACGAAGATCCCGGAAATCCGGTCGGCCAGCCGCTGCACCGGCGCCTTCGAGCCCTGCGCCTCGCCGACCAGGCGGATGATGCCGGCGAGCAGCGTCTGCTCGCCGACGCCGGTGGCGCGGCAACGCAGACTGCCGCTGCCGTTGGCGGTGGCCGCAAAAACCTTGTCGCCGCTGCGCTTGCCGACCGGCATGCTCTCGCCGGTGAGCATCGCCTCGTCGACGCTCGATTCGCCGTCGATCACCGCGCCGTCGACCGGCACGCTCTCGCCCGGGCGGACCAGGAAGACGTCGCCCGGCATCAGCGCATCGACCGGCAGTTCGAGCCACTGGCCGTCGCGTTCGACGCGCGCCGTCTTCGGGCGCAGGCGGATCAGCGACTCGATCGCCTCCGAGGTCCGTGCCTTGGCCCGCGCCTCGAGCAGCTTGCCGAGCAGGACCAGGGTGATCACCGCCGCCCCGCCCTCGAAATAGACATGCTGCCCGCTCATGCCGAGGAAAGTCACGACGGTCGAGAAACCCCAGGCCATGCTGGTACCGAGCGCGACCAGCACGTCCATGTTGGCGCCGCCGCCGCGCAGCGCCTTCCAGGCGCCGTCGTAGAAACGCCAGCCGATCCAGAACTGCACCGGCGTCGCCAGCGCGAACTGCAGCCAGCGCGGCAGTTCGTTGTGCATGCCGTGTTCGCCGAACATGAACAGCATCTGGCCGACCAGCGGCAGGCTCAGCGCCACGGCGATCCAGAAACGGCGGATCTCGCTGTGGTAGATGCGTTGTTTTTCCGCCTTTTCCCGCTCGCGGGTGCCGGCGTCTACGACCGCCGCACTGAACCCGGCCTTCGCCACCGCAGCAATCACCGCCTCGGCGCCGACCCCGCTCAGGCGCACGCGCGCCCGCTCGGCGGCAAGATTGACGTTGGCCTGCATGCCGGGTTGCCGGTTCAGCACCTTTTCCAGGCGCGTCGAACAGGCGGCGCAGGTCATGCCGCCAATCGCAAACTCGACGACCCGCTCGGCCTGGTCAGCTTCCATGTCAGCTCGCCTCCAGTAGATGGGGCAGACCGAACAGGCCATAGACGCCGAAGCCGAGCACCAGCAGCCCGGAAGTCCAGCGCACCGCCGGCCGGCGCACGAATTCGTTGAGCCGCGCCAGCAGGATGCCGGCGAGCAGCAGATTGGGCAGGGTGCCGGCGCCGAAAGCCAGCATCAGCAGGGCGCCGCGCTGCGCCGAACCGGCCGAGAGCGCGCTGGCCAGCGCGCTGTAGACCAGACCGCAGGGCAGCCAGCCCCACAGCATGCCAAGCGGAAAGGCCTGAGCGACCCGCGTCGCCGGCAGGAAACGCCGGGTCAGCGGCTGCAGCCGCCGCCACAGCGACTGGCCGAGCCGTTCGGTGAAGGCCAGCGCGCGGGTGACGCCGATCAGATAGAGGCCGAGCGCGACCAGCATCAGGTTGGCGAACAAGTAGAGGATCAGCCGCGCCGGCACCTGTCCTTCGAGCCCCAGCCCGGCGGCGCCGAGCGCCCCGGCAATTGCCCCGGCAATGGCATAGGAGAGGATGCGGCCGCCGTTGTAGGCAAGGTGCATCGACCAGCGGGCCGGGCTGCCCATCGCCAGTGCGCCGACGATGCCGCCGCACATGCCGACGCAGTGCGCACCACCGAGCAGACCAACGAGAAACAGTGCCAGGAAGCCGGAATCAGGCATGGGGCAAGGCTTGCGACAGGAAAGACCGCAGTGTAACCCGCCCCGGCCCTTCCTGGCACGCCGCTCAGATCACCTTGGAGTAACGCGTCCGCTGACGGTCGGCGCGCAGGTAGCGGTCGAAGGCCATGGCGATGACGCGGACCAGCATGCGCCCCGGCGGCAGCACGGTGATCCACTCGCGTTCGATCTTCAGCAGACCGCCGCGCTCCATCTCGCGCAGATCCTCGATCTCGGCCGCGAAATACTTGTGGAAGTCGATCAGGTGCGAACTCTCGATGCTCTCGATCGACAGCTCGAAATGGCACATCAGCGCCTGGATGATCGAACGCCGCAGGATATCGTCGGCGGTCAGCTCGATGCCGCGCACCACCGGCAGCATCGGCGCGTCGAGCCGGTCGTAGTACTCGTCGAGCGTCTTGACGTTCTGGTAGTAAGTGGGACCGACCTTGCTGATCGACGAGATGCCGAAGGACAGCATGTCGCAGTCGGCGTAGGTCGAATAGCCCTGGAAGTTGCGATGCAGGCGCCCCTGGCGCTGCGCCACCGCCAGTTCGTCGTCGGGCTTGGCGAAGTGGTCCATGCCGATGAAGACGTAACCGGCGTCGGTCAGCTTCTTGATCGCCAGGGCCAGGATCTGCAGCTTGGTGTCGGCGTTCGGCAGGTCGGCGTCGGCGATCCGCCGTTGCGGCTTGAACAGCCCGGGCAGGTGCGCGTAGTTGTAGATCGACAGGCGGTCCGGGTCCATCGCCAGGACGCGCTCCAGCGTCCGGTTGAAACCCATCACGCTCTGGAAAGGCAGACCGTAGATGAGGTCGATCGACACCGACTTGAAACCGTTGGCACGCGCCGCGGCGATCACGTTCGCCGTTTCTTCCTCGGTCTGCACGCGGTTGACCGCGACCTGCACGCGCTCGTCGAAATCCTGGACGCCGACGCTCATCCGGTTGAAACCGAGTTCGCCGAGCAGCGCCACGGTTGCCGTATCGACCTTGCGCGGGTCGACCTCGATCGAATACTCGCCGCCGTCGAGCAGCTTGAAGTGCCGGCGCGTCTCCGCCATCAGTTGGCGCATCTCGTCGTGCGACAGGAAAGTCGGCGTACCACCGCCCCAGTGCAGCTGGATGACCTCGTGCTCGCCCCCGCTACCCTCAAGTGCGGCGCTCTGCAGCGCCAGCTCCTTGCCCAGGTACTTCAGGTACTTGGCGCTGCGCCCGTGATCCTTGGTGATGATCTTGTTGCAGGCACAGTAATAACAGATGGTGTTGCAGAAGGGGATGTGGAAGTATAATGAGAGCGGTCGGCTGATCCCGCCGATGTTGCGCTTGCTGAGCCAGAGAGCGGCAGCCTCGGCGTCGAAAGCCTCGACGAAGCGGTCGGCAGTGGGATACGACGTGTAGCGTGGGCCGTTTACGTCGAAACGGCGAATGATCTGTGGGTCAAAGACGAGGTTTTCAGTTGCGAAATTCATTGAACATGGCGCCAAGTTTTGGCCCGATTATGTGGGGATGGATCGCATTTCCGGTTGACATGGATCAAGCCGACGCAGGTTGCCAATGCCCAGCCCGATCCCGCTGAATCAGGAGATGACGCTGACCGTCATCAAGACAGCGTGCTCCAACTGCAACCTGCGCGAACTCTGTCTGCCTTTCGGCCTAAGCCTTGAGGAACTGGAGCGGCTCGACGACCTGATTTCGACCCGGCGCCGGATCAAGCGCGGCGATCACCTGTACCGCGCCGGCGAAGCCTTCGACTCGATCTACGCGATCCGCAGCGGTTTCTTCAAGACCGACGTGCTGCTTGAGGATGGCCGCGACCAGGTCACCGGCTTCCAGATGGCCGGCGAACTGCTCGGCCTGGACGGCATCAGCACCGAACACCACACCTGCAACGCCATCGCGCTGGAAGACAGCGAGATCTGCGCGATCCCGTTCAACCGCCTGGAAAGCCTGTCGCGCGAGATCCACAACCTGCAGCATCACTTCCACAAGGTGATGAGCCGCGAGATCGTCCGCGACCACGGCGTCATGATGCTGCTCGGCACGATGCGCGCCGAAGAGCGGCTGGCCGCCTTCCTGCTCAACCTGTCGCAGCGCTTCACGGCGCGCGGCTTCTCGCACGCCGAGTTCTACCTGCGCATGACGCGCGAGGAAATCGGCAGCTACCTCGGCCTCAAGCTGGAAACCGTGTCGCGCGCCTTCTCGAAGTTCCAGGAAGAAGGCTACATCGCGGTCCAGCAGAAGCACATCCGCATCCTCAACGTCAGCGGCCTGAAGGCGCTGATGACCCACCGCTGCTGAGCCTCAACGGCTCAGCCCGAGCCAGCGGCGCGCGCTGCCCGGCGATGCCGGGCGATCCCATTCCGGCTCGTCGCCGAAGCGCTGCTGCAGGAAGTCGATGAAGGCCCGCACCTTCAGCGGCAGGTGCCGGTTCGGCAGATGCACCGCGTAGATGAAACGCTCGACCGGCACGTAACCGGGCAGCACCTCGACCAGGCGCCCGGCCTGCAACTCGCTGCCGACGATGAAGGTCGGCAGCAGCGCCAGCCCCAGCCCGCCCAGCACCGCCTGCGATAGCGCCTCGTCGTCGTTGATGCGCAGGCTGCCCGCCACCGGCACCGAGATGTCGCCGCCGGGGCCGCGCAGGTGCCAGAAGCCCTGCGTCGTTAAGTAGGTGTAGTCGAGGCAGTTGTGCCTGGCCAGGTCCTCCGGCTTTTCCGGCACGCCCCAGCGCGCCAGGTAGGCCGGACTGCCGCAGATCTTGCGACGGATCGGCGCCAGCCGGCGGGCGACCAGGTTGTCGCCGGGCACCGGCGCGATGCGCAGCGCCAGGTCGTAGCCCTCGTCCACCAGATTGACCAGGCGGTCGCTGATCGTCATGTCCACCGACAGTTCCGGGTACTGCAGCATGAAATCGGCCAGCGCCGGCGCCACGTGCAGCGTGCTGAAGGCGACCGGCGCACTGAAGCGCAGCTTGCCGCGCGGCTCGCGGTGCAGGCTGCCGATGGTGTTTTCGGCCTGCGCCATTTCGTCGACGATGCGGTCGCAATGCTCGAAGTAGGCCTCGCCGACCTCGGTCAGGCTGAGCCGGCGCGTACTGCGCTGCAGCAGGCGAACGCCGAGCGCCGCCTCGAGCCGCGCCACCGACTTGCTGACGCGCGACTTGGAAATTCCCAGGCGCAATGCCGCCCCGGAAAAACTGCGCGCCTTGACCACCTGGGCGAACAGCAGCATGTCGTTGATGTCGTGCACGCGCACTCCAATTGTTATTAAAAAGGAAACAGTCTTGTGCAAAGTCGCCGGCTTATCAAGCCTTGGACTTCCTTCTACCATCCGCAATCCCACGACACAAAAAACCGATCAACAAAAATCACCAGAAAATTCAGATAAATGCAGCAGAACAACCTGATCATCAGGGAGAGCGATTTCGTTCGCCTGATGGCAATCCAGCCGCCCGACGATCTGCGCGACGAGCTTGAGCGCGCCATTGTTATCCCCGACGAATCAATACCAGCCGACATCGTCACGATGGGGTCGCGCGTCCGCTATACCGAACAGGAAACCGGCAACAGCCGCCAGGTCGAGATCGTCTATCCCGACGAGGCCGACCCGGCGGCCAGCAAGGTCTCCGTTTTCGCCCCGGTCGGCGCCGCGCTGATCGGCCTCGGCGTCGGCCATGAAATCGACTGGGACTTTCCCGGCGGCAACAGCCGCCGGCTGACCGTGGTCGAAGTCATCCAGCCGGCCTCGACCGCAGCACACTGATCAACAAGAACAAAGGGAGCCCGCCGCGTGCGCTACAAGTCATTCGCAGAATTCAACCAGGATGTTGCCGCACGAAACCCCGGGCAACCGGAGTTCCACCAGGCCGTCGCCGAGGTCATCGAAAGCCTCTGGCCGTTCATCCAGGACCATCCCCGCTACGCCGAGCACGGCCTGCTCGACCGCCTGGTCGAGCCGGAGCGGGTACTCACCTTCCGCGTCTCCTGGGTGGACGATCACGGCGAGGTGCGCGTCAATCGCGGCTACCGCATCCAGCACTCGTCGGCGATCGGCCCCTACAAGGGCGGCATCCGCTTCCACCCCTCGGTCAACCTGTCGATCCTCAAGTTCCTCGCCTTCGAGCAGACTTTCAAGAACGCGCTGACCACGCTGCCGATGGGCGGCGGCAAGGGGGGTTCCGATTTCGATCCGAAAGGCCGCAGCCCGGGTGAGGTGATGCGCTTCTGCCAGGCTTTCGTCAGCGAGCTGTTCCGCCACATCGGCAGCGACACCGACGTGCCGGCCGGCGACATCGGCGTCGGCGGCCGCGAGGTCGGCTTCATGGCGGGCATGATGAAGAAACTGTCGAACCGCGCCGACTGCGTGTTCACCGGCAAGGGCCTGAGCTTCGGCGGTTCGCTGATCCGTCCGGAGGCGACCGGCTACGGCACCGTCTATTTCGCCGAGGAAATGCTCAAGCAGCGCGGCCGCAGTTTCGACGGGCTGCGCGTCAGTGTCTCCGGCGCCGGCAACGTCGCCCAGTACGCGGTCGAGAAGGCGATGGCGCTCGGCGCCCGCGTCGTCACCGTCTCCGATTCAAGCGGCACGGTGGTCGACGAGGACGGTTTCAGCGGCGAAAAACTCGCCGAACTGATGGACGTAAAGAACCACCGCTACGGCCGCGTCAGCGACTACGCGGCACGCGTCGGCGCCAGCTTCCTGCCTGGCGAAAAGCCGTGGCGGGTGCCGGTTGACGTCGCCCTGCCCTGCGCGACGCAGAACGAACTCGACGCCGACGATGCCCGTACCCTGCTCGCCAACGGCGCGATCTGCGTCGCCGAAGGCGCCAACATGCCGTTGACCGCCGCAGCGGTGAAGCTGTTCGAAGCGAGCGACGTGCTCTACGCCCCGGGCAAGGCGAGCAACGCCGGCGGCGTCGCCACCTCGGGCCTGGAAATGAGCCAGAACGCGATGCGCCTCTCCTGGCCGCGCGAGGAAGTCGACGCCCGGCTGCACCGGATCATGGTCGACATCCACGACACCTGCCTGCGCCACGGCCGCAATGCCGCCGGCAAGGTCAGCTACGTCGATGGCGCCAACGTCGCCGGCTTCGTCAAGGTCGCCGACGCGATGCTCGCCCAGGGCGTCGTCTGAGCCGCGCTCAGAACTGGTGCTTCAGGCTCACCCCGGCCAGCCAGCCGCGGCCGGGCGCCGGTTCGTAATAGCGGCCGTTGCCGTCGCCGACCACCACCGAACCGATGTACTCGCGGTCGAACAGGTTGTCGATGCGCAGGAAGGCGCCGGCCGACAGCCCGCCGTAGTTGCGATCGACGGCGAAGCGCAGGTTGGCGATCGCGTAGCCGGGCGCCGAGCGCGCCGCGTTCATGTCATCGACGTAAACGCGGCTGCGCGCGACGCCTTCGATCGCCGCCTGGAAGCCGCTCGCCGCGTGTTTCCAGGCCAGTTCGCCGAACAGTTGCGAAGACGGCACGCCGGGCAGGCGGTTGCCGGCAGCGACGACGCCGCTGTTGCCGGTATAGGCCTTGTCGAACTCGGCGCGCAGGCCGGTGTAGGCGAGCCGGCCGGAGAAGCCGCCAGCCCAGTGGGCGTCGAGCGAGGCTTCGATGCCGCGGCGCAGCGTCCGGCTGGCGTTGATGTAGCTGGTACGGCCGCCGGCGGAAGCGGCGACGACCAGTTCGTCCTTGGTGCGCACTTCGAACAGCGCGACGTCGAGCCGCGCGTTGTCGCCGAGCATGGCTTTGACGCCGGCTTCGAGGTGGGTGCTGGTGGCCGGCTTGAGGTCGAAGCTGAAGGTCGCGCCCGGACCGGAATAGAACAATTCGTTCAGTGACGGCGTCTCGAAGCCGCGGGCGACGCTGGCGTAGAGATTGACCGCCGGGGTCAGCGCGTACATCGCGGCCAGCGTCGGCGTCGTCTTCCGGTAATCGACCGAACCGCTGTCGTCGCCGTTGACGCCGGCGATGTAGTGGTCGCTGACCTTGAACGCGACGCGGCTGTGGCGCAGGCCGCCGCTGAAGTTCCAGCGCTCGCCCTGCCACTGGCTCTGCACGTAGACGCCGCTCGCCGCCACGCGGTCGGTTTCGTCACGGCGCAAGGCGCCCTTGACGCCGAGCGTCGCGCCGACAAAGTTCTCGAAACCCTGGCGGTCGTCGACCGAACGCTCGTAATCGGCCCCCAGGGTCGTCGTCAGTCGGCCGCCACCGACCTCGCGGCGGGCGATCCAGCGCGCCGAGGCGCCGGCATAGCTGCGCTCGAAATCGATGACGCCGCCGGAATGGCGCGGGTTGCCCTGCGGACCGAGCGGAATCGACTGGTACTGGATCACCGAACGCTGCCCGGCGTAGGCCGCCAACTGCAGGCTGTCGTCGCCGAAGCGGTGCTCGTAGTTGAGGCCGCCCTGCTGCTGGCTGATCCGCTTGCGCGTATCGAAGGCGAGCGCCGCCGGCACGACGCTGGTCGGCTTGCTGCGGGCGCTCGCCCAGTCGAGGCCGAGCGGGTCGTCGGCCACCTGGCGGAAGCTGCTGGCGACGAAAGTCAGCCGCCCGTCCTGACTCGGCGAAACGCCCAGCTTGACCAGCGACTGGTCGCGCCGGACTTCGCTGTGGTCGCGGTAGCCGTCGGAGACGAAGCGCGAGGTATCGACCACGTAGGAAACGCCGCCGACCTCGCCCTGACTCGCCAGGTCGGTTTTCCAGCTGCTGTCGCTGCCGGCGCTGAAGCGTCCCTCGACGCTCGGCCGGCCCTTGCCGTCCGGCGTGAACAACTGGATGACGCCGCCCGCCGCGTTGCCGTAGATCGCCGACAAGGGACCGCGCATGACCTCGATGCGCTCGGCGCGGTCGAGGTTGAAGGTCGCCGCCTGCCCCTGCCCGTCCGGCATCGACGCCGGGATACCGTCGGCGACCAGACGGATGCCGCGCACCCCGAAGGCGGTACGGGCGCCGAAGCCGCGCGACGAAATCTGCAGGTCCTGGGCGTAGTTCTGGCGGTTCTGGACGACGATCCCCGGCACCCCGGCCAGCGCTTCCGAGGCATTGACCCGGGCCTGCGTCGCGCCGACGCTCGCCACATCGACGACGTCGATCGCCGCCGGCAGGTCGAAAGTATTCTGCTCGACGCGGCTGCCGGTGATGACCAGCGGGTCGAGCCGCACGGCGTCGTCGGCAGCCGCGGCCGGCACGGCGAAAGCAAGCGCCAGACAGGCGGCGATGGGGGTCGGGCGGCAGTTCATCAGTCTCTCTCCTGGTTTATGGTTGGGCGGACCGTGGCGGCCCGTCTCCGGTTCATTATTCCCAGCCGCCGCCGGCCTGCCGTCCCGGAGTTCGCCAGCGCGGCCTCATGAAAATCATGATTCGCCCCCGTCTCAGGCCTCGATCAGCCCGTTGCGCACCGCCAGCAGCGTGATCTCCGCCGGGTTGCGCAGGTTCAGCTTCTGCTTGATGTGGTAGAGGTGGGTGCCGACCGTGCTCGGGCTGACGTGAAAGTCGCCGGCCACGTCGTTGACCGTCTGCCCGGCGGCGAGTTTGAGGAAGACCGCCAGTTCCTTCTCGGTCAGCGTCTCCAGCGGCTGCGCCGTGCCGGAAAGCTGGGCCAGCGCCACCTGCTGCGCCAGCTCCGGATCGAGGTAGCGGCGCCCGGCCGCCACCTGGGCGACGGCGCGCAGGAACTCGGCCGGCGCCGCCCGCTTGCACAGGTAGCCGTTGGCGCCCAGGCGCAGCGCACGCACCGGCACGATCTCGTCGTGATGCGCCGAGAGCATCAGGATGCGCGCCGCCGGGTCGCGGGCGCGCAGGCGTTCGAGGGCGAGCAGGCCGCCGCCGCCCGGCATCGACACATCCATCACCAGCAGGTCGGGCGCCATTTCGGCGTGCAGGCGCAGCGCGCCTTCGCCGTCGGCCGCCTCGCCAACCACCAGCGCTCCGGCCCCTTCGAGCAAGAGCCGGAAACCGAGGCGGACCACCGCGTGATCGTCGGCGAGCACGACGCGGACGTTTTTCAGGGATGGGTTCATGCTTCCTCCAGGGAAAAAAGCGGCAGCGTCGCGACCAGGCCGAAGCCGCCGCCGGCCGGGGTGAAGAAATGCAGGCTGCCGCCGAGGCCGGCCACCCGCTCGCCCATACCGGTCAGACCGAGGCCGCAGCCGGCGGCGGCGGAGCGCCCGCCGGCGCCGCGCCCGTTGTCGAGCAGCGCGATACGCAGGACGCCGTCGCCGCCGCTGACGCTCAGCTCGACCTCGCTGGCGGCGGCGTGCCGGGCGACATTGGTCAGCCCTTCCTGGACGATGCGCAGCGCCGCCGCGGCCAGCGCGTCGTCCGGCTCGTGGCCGGCGAGCGCGACGCGCAGTTGCAGCGCCACCGTCTCGTGCTGGCGCCGCCAACTGGCGCAATAGTCGTTCAGCCGCACCGCCAGCTCGCCGCCGGGCAGCGGCCGCAGACGGTGCAGGATGCGGCGGACGCCGTCCTGCAGTTCGCCGGTCACCGCCAGGATGTGCTGCGCCGGTGCCTGCAGCGCCGGCTGTTCCGCCGTGCGCTGGACGACGGCGCCGGCCAGCGCGCGCACGGCGGTGATGCCTTGCGCCATCTCGTCGTGCAGTTCGCGGGCGATCTGCCGCCGCTCCTCCTCCAGCCGGGCCTGCAGGCGCTGCGCCAGCTCGCGCTCGGTTTCCAGGCGGACGTTGTCGTCGACCGCCGCCCGCAGGCGGTCGGCCATGCCGTTGAAGGCATTCGACAGGCTGGCCAGCTCAGGCACCGGGAAGACCGGCAGACGGAGGTCGAAGCGCCCGTAACCGATCCGCTGCAGCGCCCGCATCACCTCGTCCAGCGGCTGCAAGGCGCGGTCCAGCGCGCGGCGGACGACGACGAAGAGCAAGCCAAGCAGGCCGAGCGCCCAACCGGCGACGGCGCAAAGCTCGTCCCAGGCGTCGATCACCGCGCGCGACGCGTCGGGCACCAGGACCAGGCGCAGCTCGCCGACCGCCAGCAGGCGCGGCGCGATCTGCGGCCGCAACAGTTCGGCGAACCAGTCCGGCGCCTGCCGCCCGGCCTTGTAGGTCGGCGGCGGCGAGCGGTAATGCAGGCGGCCACCGGCATCGAGCAGTTGCAGTTCGTTGGCGCGGATACGGCCGAGCGGCGCGAGCGCCGCCTGCAGCTCGGCGGCGTTCGCCGGCAGGCGTTCGACGAGGGCCGCCAGCCACTGCCCGGAAACCCGGTTGGCGGCCTCGATTTCTTCGTGGATGCCCTGCCGCGCGCCGTGCAGCCAGAGGCCGACGAGGACCGCGCAGAGGCTGCCGGCCAAGCCGGTGAGGACCAGGCTGATGCGGGTGTGCAGGCGTAGCGGGCGCATCGCGTTCACACCCCGGCGAAGCGGTAGCGCACGCCGAGCCAGCCGGCGCGCGGCGCGCCCGGCGCGACGAAGGTCTCGCGCCGCCAGTCGGCGGCGTCGACCTGGAAGGCACCGTTGGCGGCAAACGGGTTTTCGGCCAGCGCGGCGGCCGTCGCGTAGCGCTTGTCGAAGACGTTGTCGACCCGCGCGAAGACCTCCCAGCCGCCGCCCAGGCGGGCCTCGGCGTTGAGGTTGAGGATGGCGTAGCCGGGCAGGCGGCCGCTGCCGCTGAAGACCCGCGTGTTGCCGAAGGCGTCGGTGGCGCTGCCGGCGCGGTGCGCGTTGTTCTCGTTGCCGCGCGCGTACTGCCCGGAGAAGGCCTGCAGGTCGCCGCCCAGGCGCAGCCAGTCGGCGGCCTGCCAGCTCAGGCCGAGCTTGAGGCTGTGCGCCGGCAGCCCGGGCAGGCGGTCGCCCTTGCGCACCTCGATCTCGTCGTCCTGTCCGTTCGCCGTACATGCGGCAGAAGTGCCGCGCGAGCTGTTGTTCTCGGCGAGCAGGCAGGCGGCCGAGCCGAAGGTGGCGTGCAGCCAGCTGTAGCTGGCGAACCAGTCGAACTTGCCGTGCCGGCCGTCGATGCCGAGCTCGACGCCCTGGCGCCGGGTGCGGCCGAAGTTGGTGAAGTAGCCGGCGCTGGTCGAGGTGCCGACGAACAGGATGTCGTCGTCGGCGACAGTGCGGAAGACGCCGGCATTCCAGCCGATGCCGCCGGCCAGCTTGCCGCGCAGCCCGGCCTCCAGGGTGCGGGCGACGACCTGCTTGAGATAGGGGTCGGCGGCCATCGCGTTGGGCAGCGTGCAGGGATTGGCCGGGTCGGCGCAGCCCAGCTCGATCGGCGTCGGCACCCGGTTGCCCTGGCTGAAGCCGGCGTAGGCGTTGAGCGCCGGCAGCACCTGCCAGGTCAGGCCGAGCGCCGGGTTGAGCTTGCGGTAGCGGTGATCGCCGTCGAGGTTGGGGGCGACGCGGTTGAGCTGGTCGAAGGTGGTGACGTGGCTGGCGTTGTAGCGCGCCGACGCGGTCAGGTGAAGAACCGGGCTGAGAGCGACAGTGTCGGTGACGAAGAGGCTGAGGGTCTCGGTGGTGCCGCGGATCGCGTTCTCGACTTCCTCGTCTTCGAGGTCGCCGACGCCGCGCGTCGGGTCGATCACGCCAAGCTGCTGCGTCTGCCGGAAACGGATGCGGGCGCGGTCCCACGACGCGCCGACCGTCATCTGCTGGCGGGCGCCGTTCAGGTTCCACTGCAGCGCCAGCCCTTCGCCGCGCTGCCGGGTGCGGGTCCGGTTGTTGGCGCCGGATTCCTCGTCGGAAACGCCATCGAAGGGACTGTCCTCGAATTCGTCGTTGGCGTCGCCGTTCAGCGTCCGCGTCGTGTTGCGCCGGTGGTAGACGTTGCCCGACAGGCTCTGCTCGCCGTTCAGCCAGAGACGCCCGACCAGGGCGAGGTGGAGGAGATCGTTGCGCGTCTGGTCGGGGTGGGTGAACACCTGCGCCCGGTCTGCTTCGTACATCGACTGCGGCAGCAGGCCGTTGCCGGTCATCCTGGTACGCGCCCGCAGCAGGCTGAAGTCGAGTTCGCCGGCAGCGCTGCGCTGGGACAGCTTGACGAAGAAACGGCCGGCGTCGGATTTGGAGAAATCGCGCCAGCCGTCCTCGGCGAAACCGTCGCCGGCGACGTACCAGCCCAGGCTGTCGCGCTGGCCGCCGGACGAAAATCCCAGCGTGCGCCGGCCGAAGCTGCCGGCCATCGCCTCGAGCGTCGTCCCCGGATGATCGAAGCCATTGCGCGTGCGCAGGGCGAGCGCGCCGCCCAGGGTGTTGAGGCCGAACAGCGGGTTGGAGCCGGGCACCACTTCCATGCCGGCGAGCGCCGCCTGCGGCAGCAGGTCCCAGTTGACGGTGTCGCCGAAGGGCTCATTGACGCGCACGCCATCGAGATAGACCGACAGCCCCTGGGCGGTGCCGAGCAGCGGCGAGGCGGTGAAGCCGCGGTAATTGACGTCCTGCTGGAAAGGGTTGCCCTGCACCTCGTTGATCGTCACGCCGGCCAGCTGGCGGCCCATCAGCCCCGGCAGGTTGAGCGCCGCCGATTGCGCCAGATCACGCTCGCCGACCACCTGCACGTTGGCCGGTACCTGCAGGCGCGGGATGCCGATGCCGGCGAGCGGCGAATTGCCGACCACCTCGACGGCCGGCAGTTCGACCACGGATTCGGCGGCAGCGGCCGGGGCGAAGGCGGCGGCGAGCGCCAGGGCAAGCGGTGAGAGCGTGAGACGGCGGGACATCGGGGCTTCCTCAGGTGGTTCTATCGAGTTTGTAATTGATCGGCACGACGACCTGGATTTCGCCGCCATCGCCCGGCGGCGGCGGCAGGTCGCCGATGGAAGCGAGCAGCGCGCGGGCGTGCTGGTCGAGGACGTCGAAGCCGCTCGACCGCTCGACGTCGACGGCGACCAGGTTGCCGCGCCGGGCGACGCGCAGGCGCAGACGGACCTCGCCCTCCCAGCCGCGCATCGCCGCCAGGCGGGGATAGCTGCGCTGCTGCGCGAACAGCTCGGCGAGACGCTGGCGGTAAGCGGCCAGCGCTGCCGCCGGCGGCGCCGAGGGGGCGGCTGACGGCACGCTGCCGAGCGTTGCCTCGGCCGCGGCGACGGCGGGGGCGGCAAGCGCCGGCCCCGTCGCCGTGTCGCTGCTGACGCCGGCCGCCGGCACGGCGGCCGGGCGCGTTGCCGGCGACGCGTCGTTGGCCGGCCTGGCGCTCGCCTGCGACCGCGGAACCCGGGGGTTCGCCGCGGCCGCCGGCAAGCGCCGGACCTGCGGGAGCGGCGTCGCCGGCGCGCTGGCCGCCGGTGACGCCACGTTGTTCGACGGCGGCGCCAGGCGCAGCGTGGCGACGATCGTCGGCAACGGCTGCGGCGAGGCCGGCCGACCCTTCGCCATGAACAGGAAGAGGCCGCCGTGCAGCAGCACCGAGAGCAGCATCAGCACGCCCAGCCGGCGTGCCGGCCGCGACGGATGGCTGCGCAGCGCGCCCGTCAGCTCAGCGCGGCGCACCGAGCGCCTCCCGTTCGATGGCCGGGAACAGGTGGCCGACCGAGCGCCGGTATTCGCTGGCCGCCACCGGCAGGCCGGCGAACTCGGCGGGCAGCGGCTGGGCCATCGTCTCGTTCATGTCCAGCCCGCCTTCCGCCGAGCGGCGCAGCGCCATCTGCAACCAGTTCAGCCAGGCACGGGTCTGCCGTAGCGGCGCCGCGTCGCGCGCCACCGGGCCGTGCCCGGGGACAACGGCGTGGAAACCGGGCTCGCGGGTGATCGCCTCCAGCGTGTCGAGCGCCGCCAGCCAGCGGCTCACGTCGGCGTGCGGCGTCGTCGGCGCCCGGCCGAAGAAGCCGAGGTCGCCGGTGAACAGCACGCCGCTCGCCTCGTCGTAGATCGCCAGGTCGGCCCCGGTGTGGCCGTCGAGCGCCAGCAGGCGCAGGCGGCGCCCGGCGATCTCCTGGCGGCCGCCGGCCAGCGCCTGTTTGGGCACGAGCACCTCGGTGCCGGCCATCCAGTCGCCGGTCAGGCGGTAAAGGTTCTCGGCAAAAGCATTGCCGTCGCTGACGATGCCTTCGATGGTGGCGGGCAGCGCCGCCAACGGCACGTCGGCAAAAGCCTGGTTGCCGAGGAAATGGTCGGGGTGATGGTGGGTGTTGATGACCAGCGCCAGCGGCCGCCCAGCCACCGCGGCAATCGCCCGCCGCATCTGCTCGCCGTAGCGGCGCGACGGGCCACTGTCGATGACGACGATGCCGCCGGGAGCGACGATGAAGCCGGTGTTGACGATGTTGCCGCCGTTGGCCGGGGTGAAATCCTCGGTCTTGCCGACGAAGACATGGACGTCGTCGGCGACGCGCTCGGCGCTCAGGCGATAGTCGAAATCGGCGCCGGCGGCAGCCAGCGCGACGCCCAGGAAAGCCAGGGGCAGCCAGCGCTTCATGGTTCTATCCTCGCCTGGAAGGCATTGCCGTTGTTGTCGTGGCCGCGCACCTCGACCGGCCCGTCGGCGGCGCCGCGCTTGAGGGTGAACACCGGGTTCTCGCTGACCGGCTCGTGCAGTTGCAGGCGCATCAGCGAACGGCCGTCGGCCAGCAGTTCGACCTGCTCCAGGTGGAAGGCGGGAATCCCGGCGACCAGCCCGGTGTCCATCGGATGTTCGATGCGCAGGCGGACCCGGCCGGCCTGCGCGCCGCTTTCCCACTGCCGGCCGCTGACCTGGTTGAGGCGCGCCTGCCAGTCCGGCGCCGCGGCCTTGGCCGAGGGCGCGGTGCAGCCGCCGCCAACCGTCGTCACCCAGGCACCGCCGACATGCCAGACGCCGTCGGCGGTACGCGCCGCCGCCCGCACCGGCGACGACTGCTGCAGCTTGATGCGAAAGCCCAGCCAGGCCGGCGCTGCCTGCGGATAGAAGCGCAGCACCTCGACGATCGGGTTGAAGTCGGCGAACACCATCACCTCACTGACCGGGCCGAGTTCGCTGGCGTCCACGGTGACCGGCACCTGCATCGGGTTCTCGGCGACTTCCGGCGCCAGCACGCGGACCCGCGGGTCGAAGCGCAACGTCGCCTGTTCCGGGAACAGGTAACGCATGTCGCCCCAGCGCGCCGACCCCAGCGGGTCGACGTCTTCCTGCCCGGCCAGCGCGGGCCGGACGGTCAGCAGCACCGCCAGGATGATGGCGGCCAGGCCTGTGATCGGATTCATGTCTCACTCCACTTCGCCCTGCGGGCTGTTATGGGCAATGAGACTGCAAGTGGCGTGCCAATCCGCAAAGGCCGGCCCGGCCAGCTTGTCCCGGCGGCGACACGGGCAAACTGTTCAAGTCTGGAGCAGTTGTTGCCATTCGCAGCAGACGGCAAAGCGGCCCGCATCGCCTGCCGGTGGCAAATCGGTGCTAAGGTATCAATTTTGCCAGAGAGGTAGATCGTGAAACTCTTGCGTCATTTAGCCATCGTTCTGCCATTTTTCGGACTTGTCGCCTGCAGCGACAGCAGCGGCCCCTCTCTGTCCACGGTCAGCAGCGCCAACGCCCCGGCCAGCCAGACGGCGCCGGTCCCGGCCAGGAAGAAGGTCGGCTTCGTGATGAAGACGCTGACCAATCCCTTCTTCATCGAAATGGAGAAAGGCGCACGGCGCGCCGAGCAGGAACTGAACATCGAACTGGTGGTGAAGACCGCCGCCCAGGAAACCTCGATCGAACAGCAGATCCAGATCGTCGAGGACCTGATCGCCGCCGGCGTGGACGCCATCGTCATCGCCCCCGGCGATTCGCAGCGCCTGGTGCCGGTACTGAAGAAGGCCGGCGACGCCGGCATCAAGCTGGTCAACATCGACAACCGCCTGGACGCCGAGGCGATCCGCCAGGCCGGCGGCAAGGAGATTCCCTTCATCAGCGTCGACAACGAAAAAGCCGCCTACCGTTCGGCCGCTTTCATCGCCGACGGCGCGCCGGCCGCCACCCAGGCCGCTATCCTCGAAGGCATCCGCAGCGCCGACAACGCCCGCCAGCGGATGGAAGGTGCCCGCCGCGCCTTCGCCGACAACCCGAACATCCGCCTGGTCGCCAGCGAGAGCGCCAACTGGAAGATCGACGAAGGCTATGCCGTGACCAAGCAGATGTTCGCCCGCCACCCCGAGATCCGCCTGCTTTTCGCGGCCAACGACATGATGGCGCTCGGCGCCCTTAAGTGCCTGCAGGAAACGCAGCGCAGCCAGGTCAAGGTCGCCTCCTACGATGCCCTGGAGGAAGCCGTCGCCGAAGTGCGGGCCGGGCGCCTCGCGGTCACCGTCGACCAGCAGGCCGCCGAACAGGGGTTTCAGGGCGTCCTTCTCGCCACCCGCCTGATCAAGGGCGATACCGTGCCGGCGCTGATGCTGATCGACACCCGCCTGGTCACCACCGCCACCCTCAACTAAGCAAGGCCGTGCCTCGTACCGGCGATCCCAAGTCGTGATTTCCAAGCCTCACTTCAACATCACCGCCAAGCTGGTGGGCTACCTGCTCGCCGCCGGCGTCGTTCCCCTGCTGATCTTCGGGCTGGCCGCCTTCCAGATTGCGCGCGACATCGTCATCACCCAGGCCGGCGAATACAACCAGCGCCTGATGACCGACACGGCGGGCTACCTGCGCCTCTACCGCAACCAGGTCGAGGATCTGGCGGCGAGCATCGTCGGCAACGAGGCGATCGCCGGCGCGCTGCGCGACGCCGACCAGGGTTCGGCGAACAGCTACGAAACGCTCAACACCAAGGCGCAGATCGGCTACATCCTGAACGGGTTCGTCCGCGTCAAGGGCCTGGTCTCGATCGATCTCTTCTCGACGCAGGGCGAGCACTTCCACGTCGGCGAGACGCTCAACGTCAGCGGCCTCAAAACGGAAGCGATGCGCCGGATGATGGCGGAAACCTCGGCAGCGGACAGCGCGGTGGTCTGGCGCGGGATCGAGGACAACATCAACACCGCGTCGGCGCAGAAGAAGGTGATCACGGTCACCCGGCTGATCCGCCACTTCTCCCCGGAAACCGGCACCACCGACACGGTGGGCCTGCTGCTGATCAACCTCAACGACGACGTGGTACGCGAGTATTTCTCCGCCGACAATGCGCTGGCCGGGCTGCAACTGATGCTGGTCAACCCGCAGGGCCGCCTGATGTACCACCCCGAACGCGCGCTGCTCGGCGCCCCGATGGACCCGGCGCTGCTCAAGCAGATCCGGGAAGGCCCGGCCACCCAGCAGCTACGCCTGGACGGCCAGGAGGTGATCCTGACCAAGCGGCCGCTCGAAGGCATCGGCGCCTATCTGGTGCTGTCCACGCCGCTCGCCCTGCATACCGCGCCGGTCAACCGACTGGCCACCGCGGCGGGTTTCCTGCTCCTCATCGGCCTGGGCGGCGTCGCCCTGCTCGCCCGCTTCTTCGCCCGCACCGTGGTCAGCCCGCTGCGCGCCGTCTCGGAACAGTTCCAGCGCCTGCGCGAGAACCCCGAGGCGACGCTCGCCCCGCTGCCCGAGCCGGCCAAGCAGGACGAGATCGCGGCACTGATCCAGGGCTTCAACGGTTACCTCGAAAACCTCAGGATCCAGCGCGCCGTCTCCGACGAACTGCAACGGGCCGAACAGTCGCTGCTGGAAAGCGCGCACACGCTGCGCACGGCGATCGAGACCATCGACGAAGCCTTCGTCGTCTTCGACGAGAACGACTGCCTGGTCATCTGCAACGAGAAGTACCGCAACCTCTACGCCGCCTGCCGTGACGCGGTCGTTCCCGGCGCCCGTTTCGCGGTGATCATGCGCTGCGCCGCCGAGAGCGGCGTGTACCCGGAGGCGGTCGGCCGCCGCGAACGCTGGCTGGCCGAACGCCTGGCCGCCCACGCCGCGGGTACCACCGACATCGAGGAAGCCCTGGGCGGCGACCGCTGGCTGCGCATCGTCGAACGGCGGACGCCGACCAACCACGTGGTTGGCTTCTACATGGACATTTCCCACCTCAAGAAGATGCAGCAGTCGGCCGAGGCGGCGAGCCGGGCGAAGAGCCAGTTCCTGGCGATGATGTCGCACGAGATCCGGACGCCACTGAACGGCGTCCTCGGCATGGCGCAATTGCTGCAGATGCCCGACCTTTCCGACGAGGAACGCCAGGAGTACGTCCGTACCATCCTCAACTCCGGGCAAACGCTGCTCTCGCTGCTCAACGACATCCTCGACCTGTCCAAGGTCGAAGCCGGCAAGGTCGAACTCGAACGGATCGACTTCGCGCCGCAGCAGTTGATCGCCGAGACCGTCCGCCTCTTCGCCGACACCGCCCAACGCAAGCAACTGCCGGTGACGGTAGGCTGGAACGGGCCGCCGCAGCACTACCTCGCCGACGCCGTGCGCATCCGGCAGATGCTCTCCAACCTGGTCAGCAACGCGATCAAGTTCACCGACCACGGCGAAATCCGCATCGAAGGCCGCGAAGTCAGCCGCGACGACCACGGCGCCCTGCTCGAATTCGCCGTCATCGACAGCGGCATCGGCATCCCCGAGGACAAGCAGGCGCTGCTCTTCCAGCCCTTCTCGCAGGCCGACGGCTCGACCACGCGCAAGTACGGCGGCACCGGCCTCGGCCTCTCCATCGTCAGCAGCCTGGCCCGCCTCGCAGGCGGGGAAGTCGGCGTCAGCAGCCGCAGCGGCGAAGGCTCCCGCTTCTGGTTCACGATCCGCGCCGGACTGGGCGCCAGCGGCGAAGAAAGCCGGCTGCCGCCGACGGCAGCAACTGCGCCGCCGGCACTCGCCGAGCACGCCGATGCCACGGCCGCCAACGGCGCCGTCCGCATCCTCGTCGTCGAGGACAACCCGACCAACCGCAAGGTCATCGAAGCCCTGCTGCACAAGCTCGGGCTGGACTTCGTCAGCGCCGGCAACGGCGCGGAAGCGCTGGCCCTGGTGCGCGCCGGCAAGCACTTCGACCTGCTGCTGATGGATTGCCAGATGCCGGTGATGGACGGCTTCGAAGCGACCCGGGCGATCCGGGACTGGGAGCGCGAGGCGCAGCGCCAGCCGGTGCCGATCGTCGCCCTGACCGCCGGCGCCTTCGAGGAGGACCGGCAGAAATGCCGGGATGCCGGGATGGACGATTTCCTGCCCAAACCGGTCAATTTCGGCCAGCTCAAGACGACGCTCGGCCAGTGGCTACCGGGCGTGCCGGCCGACTGAGCCCGCTCCGCCGGGAACTGCACCTGGCCGGGCGCGGCTTCCGGCGCGCGGCCAATCCACGCCGCCTCCCCCGTAACTGAACGATCTCCCGCAGCACGCAGGCTGTGCAAGTTTTGAGCAGGTGTGTGCATTTTCAGCAGCCGCCAGAGCGCCGCCCGCAACGCGGCGGCGTTCCCGCCGGCCTTGCTGCCGGGCGCTTGCAGCCGGCAGCGGGGACGATGGCACAGGGCTTGCAGTCGGCTAGCTTCGTCGCCGACCGGTCCCGGGAAAGGTACACGGCGGCGACGGAATCAACGCACAACCAAGGAGACGTTCCATGCACAGTCACAAACTTCCCCGGCACCTGCTCGGGCTCGCCCTCGCGGCGACGCTCACCGTCGCCGGCAGCCCGGCCGGCGCCACGGTCAGCGATGCCGACATTCTCAACGACGCGAAAACCGTCGGCGACGTCGTCAGCTTCGGTCTCGGCACCCAGGGCCAGCGCTTCAGCCCGATGACGCAGATCAACACCGACTCGGTGAAGAACCTGGTCCCCGCCTGGTCGATGTCCTTCGGCGGCGAGAAGCAGCGCGGCCAGGAGTCGCAGCCGGTGATCCACAACGGCCGGATGTTCGTCACCGCTTCCTACAGCCGCCTGTTCGCCTTCGACGCGAAGACCGGCAAGAAGCTGTGGAAGTACGAGCACCGCCTGCCCGACGGCATCATGCCCTGTTGCGACGTGATCAACCGCGGTGCCGCGCTGTACGGCGACCTGGTCATCTTCGCCACGCTCGACGCGCAACTGGTGGCGATGAATCAGGAGACCGGCAAGGTCGCCTGGAAGCAGAAGATCGGCGACTACGCCGCCGGCTACTCGGCCACCGCGGCGCCGATCATCGCCAAGGGCAAGCTGATCACCGGCGTTTCCGGCGGCGAATTCGGCGCCGTCGGCCGCATCGACGCCCGCGACCCGCTGACCGGCAAGCTGCTGTGGACGCGCCCGACCGTCGAAGGCCACATGGGCTACCGCTACGACGCCGAAGGCAAGGAAATCGAGAACGGCATCTCCGGCACCCTCAACGCCACCTGGACCGGCGACCTGTGGAAGACCGGCGGCGCCGCCACCTGGAACGGCGCCACCTACGATCCGGAAACCAACCTGATCTTCGCCGGCACCGGCAACCCGGCCCCGTGGAACAGCCACCTGCGCCCGGGCGACAACCTCTTCTCCTCGTCCACCGTCGCCATCGACGTCAACACCGGCAAGATCGTCTGGCACTACCAGAACACCCCGCACGACGGCTGGGACTTCGACGGCGTCAACGAGTTCGTCTCCTTCGACTACAAGGACCCGAAGACCGGCAAGCTCGTCAAGGCCGGCGGCAAGGCCGACCGCAACGGCTTCTTCTTCGTCAACGACCGGACCAACGGCAAGCTGCTGAACGCCTTCCCCTTCGTCAAGAAGATCACCTGGGCGAGCAGCATCAACCTGGAAACCGGCCGGCCGAACTACATCGACGAAGGGCGTCCGGGCGATCCGGCGGCCGGCGTCGATGGCAAGAAGGGCAAGGTCGTCTTCTCGGCGCCGTCCTTCCTCGGCGGCAAGAACCAGCAGCAGATGGCCTACAGCCCGCAGACCGGCCTCTTCTACGTGCCGGCCAACGAGTGGTCGATGGACATCTGGAACGAACCGGTCTCCTACAAAAAGGGCGCTGCCTACCTGGGCGCCGGCTTCACCATCAAGGCCATCCACGACGACTACATCGGCGTCATGCGCGCGGTCGATCCGGCCACCGGCAAGATCGTCTGGGAGAACAAGAACTACGCCCCGCTCTGGGGTGGCGCGCTGGCCACCGCCGGCGGTCTGGTCTTCTATGGCACGCCGGAGGGCTACCTGAAGGGCGTCGATGCGAAGACGGGCAAGGAAATCTGGTCCTTCCAGGTCGGCACCGGCATCGTCGCACCGCCGGTCACCTGGGAACAGGACGGGGAACAGATGCTCGCCGTCACCACCGGCTGGGGCGGCGCCGTGCCGCTCTGGGGCGGCGATGTCGCCAAGCGCGTGAACTTCCTCGAACAGGGCGGTTCGGTCTGGGTATTCAAGCTGCACAAGCGCTGAACAGCGACGCCCGGCAACAGCGGCGCCCCGGCTACGGCCCGGGCGCCGTTTTTCTTGCGCCGACGACTAGCGCCTCATTGGCGCGCTCCGCGCGCCTGGGCTTCGATGAAGACCTGGATCGCCCAGGCCAGCTCCTGCTTGAGCACGCCTTGCCAGGGCGGCATGTGGGTGACGCCGACGATGACCTTGCCGTGGCGGACGCTGTGCGCGAAATAGTCGTCGTTGTCGCGCAGGCAGGCGGCCTGGAGCTCGGCGTCGGCGATGCGCCGGCAGTAGCGGTCCAGGTTGCGCAGGTCGGGCGCCGGCGCCGCCCGGGTCGCCGCGTCGGCGCCGTGGCAGCGGGCGCAGGCCTGGTTGTAGGCGAGGCGACCGAGATCGACGGCCGCCGCGTTGCCGCGATAGGGATTGGTCGTCAGCCACTGCGTACCGAGCGGCGGCAAGGCCGAGGCATCGACTTCGGGCGCGACGGCGACCTCGCCGGCCAGCGCCGGCGCGGCCAGGAAAACGAGGAGAAACAGGGAAACGAGCAGCGGCATCGGCGTCACCAATCGGTCGGGCAGGCCGTGCAGGCCTCGAAGTCGGCATCCTGGAAGACCGTGAAGCGGCGGAAGGCGCCGCTCAGGTCGGCGTGGCGGAAATTCACCGCGAAGAACTTGCTTTCCTGCAGGTTGGCATTGATCAGGCGGGCACCGACGAACCAGGCAAAATTGACCTTGGCCGCTTCGAGATTGGCGGCGCTCAGGTCGGCACCGGAAAAGTCGGCGCGGAACAGCCGGGCGAACTCGAGATCGGCGCCGACCAGCCGGGCGCCACGGAAGGTCGCCGTCGGCGCGCTGGCCTTGCCAAGCTGGGCGGCGGTCAGGTCGGCACCGTCGAGATTGGCACCGGCCAGGTTGGCGCCACGCAGGTCGGCGCGCACCAGTTGCGCCCCGCGCAGGTCGGCACCGGCCAGGTTGCGCCCGGCCAGGTTGGCGTGGCGCAGGTCGGCGCCGGCACAGCGCGCATGCGGCCAGATGCCGCAGCCGTTGATGACCAGCGGCTCGACCGGCTCGGCGGCAGCGGCGGCCAGGGGACTGAGCAGCAAGGCGAGAAACAGGGTACGAAGTGACATCGCGTTTCCGATCGTCAGGAAAAAAGCCATCCCCGCCCATGCAGGGATGGCCGCCAACTCAGTTCTTCAGCGATTTCGGCAGCTTGAACACCCACATCGAGCCGCCCTGCGTCACCTGCTTGGTCAGGTCGGCCATGTCGCCGCCCCACAGCGGCACCGCGCCGCCATAGCCGGACTGGATGCCGAGGTATTGCTCGCCGTCCATTTCCCAGGTGATCGGCACCGAAACCACGCCGGAACCGGTCTGGAACTTCCACAGCTCCTTGCCGTTGCTGGCGTCGAAAGCCTTGACGTAGCCGTCCGAGGTCCCGGTGAACAACAGGCCACCGGCGGTGGTCAGGGTGCCGGCCCAGAGCGGGAACTTCTCCTTGTGCTCCCAGGCGATCTTGCCGGTCTTCGGATCGATGGCGCGCAGGATGCCGACGTGGTCGTCGAACAGGCGCTTGATGCGGAAGCCCTGGCCGAGATAGGCGGAGCCGGCCTTGTAGGTCAGCTTCTCGGTCCAGTAGTCCATCGCCCAGTGGTTAGCCGGGATGTAGAACAGCTCGGTCTGCGGGCTGTAGCTCATCGGCATCCAGTTGGTGCCGCCCAGGAAAGGCGGCGAGACGAAGATCGAATCGCCCTTCTCGGCGCCGTCCTTGACCTTGGGCGGGCGGTTGTCGTTCTCGATCGGCTTGCCGGTCTTGAGGTCGAAGCCCTTGGCCCAGGTGATGCCATCAACGAAGGGCCAGGCGCCGATCAGCGAGGTCGGCTTGTTCGGGTAGCCAGCGCCGTTGGTCAGCTTCTCGCGGTCGGTGACGAAGAAGAAGCCGTTGCGGTCGGCGTGCGCCGAGGCCTTGACCGGCTTGCCGGTCTTCGGGTCCTTGTATTCGAAGAGCACCACCGAGTTGTTGCCGGAGAAGTCCCAGGCATCGTTCGGGGTGTGCTGGAAGAAGCCCTTGAGTTCGCCGGTGCTGGCGTCGACATAAGCCTGGCCGGAGGTGAACAGGCTGTCCCAGTGGCGCGGATCGTCGCCTTCCTTGGTCCGGTGCCAGGTGTTCCACGGCGCCGGGTTGCCGGCGCCGATCACCACCATGTTCTTGTCCACGTCGTAGCTGGCCGTCTGCCACGGCGCGCCGCCGCCCTGATGCCAGGCTTCGACCAGCTTGCCGTCCTTGTCGCGCGGCCACGAGGGCGCGTTCTTGTCGCCGGTCGGCGTGCTTTCCTTGCCGTTCAGGCGGCCCATGTGGCCTTCGACCATCGGCCGCGCCCAGACTTCCTCACCGGTATCCGGATCGCGCGCGAACAGCCAGCCGACGACGCCGAACTCGTCGCCCGACGAGCCATGCACCAGCAGCACCTTGCCGCTCTTCTGGTCCTTGACCACGAAGGGGGCGCCGGTCATCGTGTAGCCGACCTTGTGGTCGCCGAACTTCTTGCGCCAGACGACCTTGCCGGTGTCCTTGTTGAGGGCGACGATGGCGGCGTCGAGCGTGCCGAAGTAGATCTTGTCGCCGTAGATGGCGGCGCCGCGGTTGATCACGTCGCAACAGGGGCGGATGTCGTCGGGCAGGCGGGCCTCGTATTCCCACAGGCGCTTGCCGCTGCGGGCATCGATGGCGAAGATGCGCGAGTAGGAGGCGGTGACGTAGATCACGCCATCATGGACCAGCGCCTGCGCTTCCTGGCCGCGCTGCTTTTCGCCGCCGAAGGAGAAACTCCAGGCCGGCACCAGGTGCTCGACGTTCTTCGTGTTGACCCTGGTCAGCGGGCTGAAGCGCTGCGCCTTCAGGCCGAGGCCGTAGGACAGCACGTCCTGGGTGGTCTTGTCGTCGTTGAGAATGTCTTCCCAGCTCACCTTGCTGCCGGCCATCGCCGGGGCGCAAAGGGTGGCGGCGACGAGGGCGGCGATGAGGGTCGGACGGGGATTGAACCGGGTTGTTGCCATCTTTTTTGTCTCCTGAAAGGTGTCGTCTGCTTCCCGATGGATCGGGGGCGGCCTGTCCATTGCGACAGGCGAGCCGAGTATAGGAAGCGCTTTTGCCCCCCGTCCCGGGAGAAGCTCCCGGGCAAACCGGGAAAAATTCCCGACCTTCCGCGCGCTCGGTACGAAACCTGCTCAGCCTCGCCCATGACAATAAGAAGGGGGCGCAATGGATCTCAGACGACGACTGGTGGACTATCTCGGCGCCCTGCTCGGCGGCCTGTTGCTGGTGGCCGTCGCCATCCACCTGCAGTCGCTGCGCGGCGATCTCGACGCCGAAGTCGCCGCCTCGACCCACCTGGTGGACATCCTGGTCGCCGCCAGCCAGCCGGGGACCAGCGCCGAGCAACTGCAGGCGCTGCTGCGCGATGCGCCGCTGCGCCACCTCAGCATCGAGGCGACGGCGCAGCCGCCGGCCGCACGCAGTTGGCTGGCCGCCCTGCTCGCCCCCGAAGCGGCGCGGCCGACGCCGCGCACCGTGCACATCGGCGGGCAGACGCTGTACATCGCCGCCAACCCGGATTCGGAGATCGACGAGCGGCTGGACGACACTGTTCGACTTTGCATCACCCTGTTGCTCTATTCTGGAGCAACCCTGCTCGTCGCCTGGTGGGCGGCGCACCGCGCGCTGAGTCCGGTGCGCGAACTGGAGGCCGGTCTGCAGCGGCTGGCGCGCGGCGAGGAAGCGGCGCGCCTGCCGGCCTTCGCGCTGCGCGAATTCAGCCGCGTCGCCGGTGCCATCGACGATCTCGCCGCCGCCCTGGGCGCCGCGCGCGCCGCCCAGCGCCAGCTCGCCCGCCAGTTGATCGAGGTGCAGGAAGCCGAGCGCAAGACCCTGGCAAGGGAATTGCACGATGAGATGGGGCAGACGCTGACCGCCATCGGCATCACCACCGCTTACCTGGAGCGCCACGCCGGCCAGTTGAGCGGCGAACAGCTCGCCGAATGCGCCCGCGAACTGCGCCGCGACGTCCGTACCAGCGGCCTGCAGTTGCGCGCCATGCTCGGCCAGTTGCGACCGCACGGGCTGGAAGCCGGCGGCCTGGCCGGCGCCCTGCGCGAGCTGGTCGGCAACTGGCAGCAACGGGGGACGGGGATCGAGTTCCGGCTTGAGCTGGCCGGCGCCCTGCCGGCGCTGGCCGAGGCGGCCAGCCTGGCGCTGTACCGGGTGGTGCAGGAGGCGCTGACCAATGTCGTGCGCCACAGCGGCGCCCGCCATTGCCGGGTCGGCATCGAACGCCGGGCGGCGGAGCTGCTGCTGTGCATCGAGGACGACGGCCAGGGGCTGCCGGCCGACCGCCCGGCGCATCAGGGCGGCCTGCTCGGCATGGTCGAGCGCCTGGACATGGTCGGCGGCCGCCTGCAGGTGGCGGGCGGGCCGGGGCGCGGGGTGCAGTTGCAGGTCAGCCTGCCGCTGCAAGAGGAAGAGACGAAGGAGGAAGAACAAGATGATCCGCATCATTCTGGTTGACGACCACGCCGTGGTCAGAAACGGCTACCGCCGCCTGCTCGACGCCGAGCCCGGGCTGCAGGTGGTCGGCGAGGCAGCGAGCGCCGACGAGGCGAACGCGCTGGCCCTGCGCACCGTCGCCGATGTCGCCCTGGTCGACCTCAGCCTGCGCGGCAGCAGCGGCATCGAGGCGATCCGCGGCATGCTCGCCCGCCAGCCGGCGCTCAAGGTGCTGGTCCTGTCCATGCACGAAGGCGCCGGCCACGTCACCCAGGCGCTGCGCAGCGGCGCCCTCGGCTACCTGACCAAGTACAGCGAACCGGCCGAGGTAATCGACGGCATCCGCCGCATCGCCGCCGGCAAACGCGTCTTTTCCCCGGAAATCGCCCAGGTCCTGGCCGCCGAGGCGATCGACGGCGACGGCGCGCTGGCCCACCTGACGCCGCGCGAATTCGAGGTGCTGCGCATGCTGGTGCATGGCGAATCGGCCAGCGGCATCGCCAGCTCGATGCACCTGAGCCCGAAGACGGTTCTCAACTACCTCACGCTGATCCGCCAGAAGCTCGACGCCGACAACGATTTCAAACTGCTCCACCTGGCCGCCCGGCACGGCCTGGTGGATATCCATCACGCGCTCGGCGCCTGAATCCATAACCATCCACCACACCCGGAGACCACAATGAAGTCATCGTCACTCGCCCGCTGCCTGGGCGCCCTGCTGCTCGCCGCCGCCTCGACCCTGGCCGCAGCCGCCGACCACGCGACGCCGCGCGAAGCCCGCGCCCTGTTCAACGAGGCCGTCGCCTACCTCAAGGCCAACGGCCCGGAGAAAGCCTGGGCCGCCTTCAGCGATCCGAAAGGCCAGTTCGTCAGGAAGGACCTCTATGTCTACGTGATCGACCGCCAGGGCACCTACGTCGCCAACGGCGCCGCGCCGGACAGCCTGATCGGCCTCAAGGTCCTCGACAGCGTCAACGCCGCCGGCCTGCCGCTGTTCCGCGAAATGATCGCGGTCACCGAAAAGCAGCCGGAAGCGCGCATCGGCTACGTCTGGCTCAACCGCAAGAGCAACCGCGTCGAACCCAAGTTCGCCTGGCTGCACCGCCAGGGTGACTACATCCTCGGCGTCGGCTACTACGCCGTGCGCGCCGGCGCCGACGATGCGCGTAAGCTGCTCGACACCGCCAGCGCCGAAATCCGCCAGCGCGGCCTGGCCGCCGCCCTGGGCAGCTTCAACGACCCCAAGGGCCGCTTCGTCCATGACGACCTCTACGTCTTCGCCGTCAACCTGGGCAGCGGCAAGTTCGAAGCGCACGGCATGAACCCGAAATGGACCGGCAGCGACGCCAGCGACCTGCACGACGTCGAAGGCAAGCCGCTGATCCGCGAAATGCTCGACCTGGCCAAAACCAAGGGCGAAGGCACGGTCGATTACGTGTGGCGCAACCCGGTCACCAACGCCGTCGAAAAGAAGCGCACCTTCATCCGCCGCGAAGGCGACAGCCTGATCGGCGTCGGCTTCTACCGCGAATAAGGCACCAGCGCTCCCGCACAGCCGGCCCGCGTGGCCGGCTTTTTTGTCGGCGGCCGGCGGAAACAGGCTGCTCCGTTGCGCTCCATCCTTGAACACCTGTCCAGAAAATGAGCGACCGGCGCCAGCACCCGACTCGCCAACAGCCCCGCCTCAATCGCCGAAACCAAGTCCTGGCAAGGCTTTTCGCCGATGCAACCAAGCCCGGCGCCGGCTGGCACGTACTTCGCACTAAAGGCCGCGCCACACCATCGCCTGGCGATGGCAACGGGGGAATGCCGGCGGGTCGGGAGCCCGCACGGCACACATCAATGCAAATCACCTGGAGACAATCCATGACCAAAAAAATCATCGCGCTGGCCATCGCGGCCGCCGCTTCGGCGGGCGCCCTGGCCCAGAGCAATGTCACCGTCTACGGCAACGTCGATATGGGCTGGATGCACCGCAGCGGCGACAACGGCGCGGTCGCCCCGAGCAAGTCGCAGAACGCCGTGCAGAGCGCCGGCTCGCAGAGCCACATCGGCTTCAAGGGCACGGAAGACCTCGGCAACGGCGTCAAGGCGCTGTTCGACCTGCAGTACCGGATCAATCCCGACATCGGCACCGGCCCGACCCAGGCCGGGCACCAGTTCATCGGCGTCACCGGCGGCTTCGGCACCGTCGTCGCCGGCTACCTCGACGGCCTGCGCTACGGCATTTACGGCAAGTACAACCCGTTCGGCAACTACTCGGTCGGCAACTTCGCCTCGATGACCACCCAGTACGACCGCGCGTCCAACGCTGTGGCCTACGTCTCGCCGGCCTTCAACGGCTTCACCCTGATCCTGGCGACGGCGACCAACACCCAGGGCAACGAAGGCAGCCTGAACGGCGTCCATACCGTCGGCGGCGTCGCCAACGGCGGCAACAACGGCGACGACCGCCTGTTCTCCGCCAACCTGATCTACGCCAACGGCCCGCTCAGCGTCAACCTCGACTACGAAACCACGAAGGCCGTCGGCTACTCCAACAGCCGCCTCTACGTGCTGACCGGCGGCGCCTCCTACGATTTCGGGCCGATCAAGGTCTCCGGCGTCTACGACGTCATCAAGGGCGACCCGAACTCGCTGATCGGCGGCAACATCGACCTCGACGCCGCCACCCCGGGCAACCAGAACCTGGGCGGCCTCGCCGCCGGTCAGGAATACGACCGCCGCAACTGGTTCGTCGGCGCCGAGATGCCCTTCGGCAAGCTGAAGGCGCTGGCCAGCTACGGCCAGGTCAAGGACCGCACGCTGAACGACGCCAACGCCCGCAAATGGGCAATCGGCGCCCGCTATTCGCTGTCCAAGCGGACCGAACTGTACGCCGACTACGCGCAGATCCGGAACGACGACAACGCCGGCTTCACCATCAACCCGATGGGCAACTCGCTCGGCCTCAGCGGCGTCGGCGTCAAGGGTTTCGCCATGGGGATGAAGCACAGCTTCTGACCCCACCCCGACGCGCTGCAACAGCGGCGCGTCGGGCCTGCTTTTCTTGCGTGAGATGCTTCTGCATCTTTTCGGGGCGCCCTGCGGGACGCCCCGTTTTTTTGGTTGGCACTGTATTCACCGAGGGCAAACCGCAGCAATCAGGGATGCGACACGCCATATTCGGCGATAGGCACGAGCACGGCACCGCTGAGGCGGAAGTGAGCGGCGATGGAGACGTGAACAACGACGAAGCCCACCGTAGTTCCGCCCATTTTGAAGAGCCGCCGGGCAGCGATTGGCGTTCTCTCCAGCAGTTCATCATTCAGGGAATAACGACGAACCTTGTATGCGGGCTCTTCGTCCGGTTCAAAATCCCGATTGTGGTAGCTAGAGGAGTTCCGGTCCCAGCAGTCGAAGCGCTCCAGAAATGTCAGGTACCAGCGATCCTCATGCCACTTATTGTTGTGGTCGATATAGATGGCGGGTTGTATGGCGAGATTGGGTATCTCAAGCGACAGAAGCTTGTCGCGGAGTGAATCTTTGACCAGGATGTCTGATCCGTGAAAAAGCAGCTCTGGTGGAGGGTCGGAAGGAAGAATGCGGTTTTGTTGCTGATATTCCAGCGATCCGTTGTGGAAAACCAGTGGCTTGGTATGCAGGGGCAACAACTCCGACGTATAGGGTTTCCGTGACGTGTCATCGTCCGGGGTCATGAACGGAAGTCGCTCATCCCTCTCCTTCAAGACGAAGAAATAGTCTTGGTCGAATTTGCTCATTTCAGCACTCCGGGCTTGCATTGACCCAGCCGGAACGGTCGGACCAGATTTCCTCGACGCCGACTGGACGACTCTTGCCGCCGGGGTTGGCATCGATGGCGGTCATCGTGCCCGTGGGCGGACGGGCACCGCCGATTACGGACGATCAACAACGGGGCCAGCCAGAAAATACCAGATGGCAAATCAGAAATCCTTCTTCCCGTCGAGCCGCTGTCCCCACCAGGGGCGATACCACTGCCCGCGGCTGTTGGCCTCGCGGTCGATGCGGGCGGGGTCCTGAATTTCCGCTGGCTGCGTGTTGGGCAGGATCAGCATGGCGCGACCGGCGTCAGGATCGCGACTGGAGATATAGAGCACCGGGTGGCGGCGCTGGTTGGCGGCGTAGGCGGCGAGCAGCAGGGTGTAGCTGACGGTGTTGGCGCCCAGCTCATCGAACACCGCCGGCAGGTCGATGGCGTCGCGGTGCAGGTCGTAATCCGGCAGCAGGTCGTGCAGCGCGGCGCCAGTGTCGGCTAGGCGCTGCGCCGCAGCCGGCGTGTAACGACCGCAATCGCGGGCGACGGTACCGATCGCCGACGGCGCGATGCCGGCGCTGGCGCAGGCCTGCTCGACCGCCAGGCGCAAGGCAGTGACGCGCGCCGACTCGCCCTTGACCTTGTCCACCGACTTCACCGGGACGACAGCCGGCGCGGTGAAGTAAGCCAGCGCCGAACGCCCGCTGACAAAGCCCGGATGCGCCAACATCAGCAGCACCGCGGCCTCGTTCGGCAATTCATCCTTCGGCCAGCTCGGCGAATCGACGGTGCCCAGCCAGATGACCTTGGCCTCCGGCGTCGCGATCTTGCCCAGCCCGGCTTCCAGCGTGCTCCATCCGGCGTTGCCGGAGGCCAGGGTGAAGCTGCCGGGGCGGGTGTCCACTCCGAAGGACTGATAGGCTCTTCGCCACAGATCCCAGGCTTCCTCCGGCGTACGCTCTGCAGTGAATCCAGCGACGATGTGCAACTGCTTCATCCGCACCTCGTTCCACAGGAACTGGTGATAGCCGCCGCGAGCTGTCTCGTTGTAATAGCTGACGGTAAAGGAAAAGCTGGCAGTCAGTTCATCGAGTAGATTTTCGTCGAAACGATAACGCGGCAAACCTTCACCCGTTACCCCTTTGTAGGTTTTTGGGGGTGCGTCATCAGGTTTGAGGGCAAGCACGGTTGGAAGATAGTGGTCCAGCGGGTATCTGGGGGCCAGCAGAGGCGATATCAAACTGGCACCAACCAGTTGAGCAACCGCTCCTGTCGGCCAGTCCGGCTTGACGGCGGCAGGCGCCGATTTTGCAGCGGCAAGCGCCAAGCGGTTGAATCCGAGGAAATCGAGTAATCCCATGCTCAGGGCTCCGGTCAGGAATTGGCGGCGGCTCTTCATTTCCATGGAATCTGGCGCGCGACAGCGGCGACGCCATAAACTTTCCGGGGCAACAGCGCGAAGTTGGCGAAGGCTTGCATCGGGCGCAGGCTCAAGGAGCGGTTTCCGGTTTGATCCAGCTAATGCCGGTGGTCGCCAGATACAAGGAGATGCGCGTTCCACACGCCCCCTGAAAAACCGCCGTCTCACTCTTCTCGTCGGTCACGCCTTCGACGACTTGTCCGTCATCAGTCTTGATCCGGTAGCGTATTCCGGCAACGGGCACATCCTTGCTTTCGCTCCTGAGCGCGTAGCGATGGGCGCAAACCGACGGGTCCGGGCCAGATGGCTGGCGCAACGCACGGTAATCGGACAAGACAAAACCGGGCGACGGCTTGGGCGCCAAGGCCACGCAGGCGCTCAGAGCGAACGCAGCCAGCGCGAGCGACAGTGTTTTGAAATGCTGATTCTTCATGCAGACATTCATCTCTCGTCTCAAAAATCCTTCTTGCCATCAAGCCGCTGCCCCCACCAGGGGCGATACCATTGCCCGCGGCTGTTGGCCTCGCGGTCGATGCGGGCGGGGTCCTGAATTTCAGCCGGCTGCGGGTTGGGCAGGATCAGCATGGCGCGACCGGCGTCGGGATCGCGACTGGAGATATAGAGCACCGGATGGCGGCGCTGGTTGGCGGCATAGGCGGCGAGCAGCAGGGTGTAGCTGACGGTGTTGGCGCCCAGCTCATCGAACACCGCCGGCAGGTCGATGGCGTCACGATGCAGGTCGTAATCCGGCAGCAGGTCGTGCAGCGCGGCGCCGGTATCGGCCAGGCGCTGTGCCGCAGCCGGCGTGTAACGACCGCAATCGCGGGCGACGGTGCCGATCGCCGACGGCGCGATGCCTGCGCTGGCGCAGGCCTGCTCGACCGCCAGGCGCAAGGCGGTGACGCGCGCCGACTCGCCCTTGACCTTGTCCACCGACTTCACCGGCACGACAGCCGGCGCGGTGAAGTAAGCCAGCGCCGAGCGCCCGCTGACAAAGCCCGGATGCGCCAACATCAGCAGCACTGCTGCCTCGTTCGGCAACTCATCCTTCGGCCAGCTCGGCGCATCGACGGTGCCCAGCCAGATGACCTTGGCCTCCGGTGTCGCGATCTTCCCCAACCCGGCTTCCAGCGTGGTCCATCCGGCGTTGCCGGAGGCCAGGGTGAAGCTGCCGGGGCGGGTGTCTTCGCCGAAGGCGAGATAGGCGGTATGCCAAAGCTCCCAGGCTTTCTCTGGCGTGCGCTCTGCAGTGAATCCAGCGACGATGTGCAACTGCTTCATCCTCACGTCGTTCCATAGAAACTGGTGATAGCCGCCATAGGCCGTCTGGTTGTAGTAGCTAACAGTAAAGGAGAAACTGACGGTCAAAGTAGTAAGCAGGTTT
Organism: Azonexus sp. MM2026_4; assembly: GCF_055901855.1. Taxonomy (NCBI): domain Bacteria; kingdom Pseudomonadati; phylum Pseudomonadota; class Betaproteobacteria; order Rhodocyclales; family Azonexaceae; genus Azonexus; species Azonexus sp. MM2026_4. Next base: position 1,614,500 of record NZ_CM148380.1, read on the forward strand.
TCTTCAGCCTGATACTTGGGCATATGACGTGATCCCGTAATCCCCTTGTAGATTTTTGGAGGCGCCTCGTCCGGCTTTAAGGCAAGCAGTGTCGGCAGAAAATGGTCGAGCGGGTAGCCGGGATCAAACAGCGGCGAAATCGTACTGGCACCAACCAGTTGAGCAACCGCCCCTGTCGGCCAGTCCGGCTTAGCGGAGGCAGGCGCCGACTCTGCGGCGGCGCGCGCGGGACGGTTGAATCCTAGGAAGTCAAGTAATCCCATGCTTAGGGCTCCGGTCAGGAATTGGCGGCGGCTCTTCATCGCAGCAGTCCAAAGAAATTCTGTTTACGTTCGTTCGAGATATCGGTGTTGGCCACCATGTGCTCGTGGTTGTATGTGTATTGAACTTGGTGGCTTTTGAACAAGCCAAGTTTCCAATAATGTTTAAAGCCTTCCGCATCCAGTCTTGAATCTTCCATATACATCCAGTGGGCAAAGCTTCGGAATTCAGCCATGTCTTCCGCCGTAATCTTGCACGGATCAACGAAGCCAACCGCGACATCGTAGGCCACGACCTCCGCCGAATGTTCGGGGTTGGTCAGGATCGTGCCGTGGTCGGTGGCGTTGGGATTTTCCGAGAGGTAGCGTTTCATCATCGCCCGCTCGTCTTCCGGGGTATCGCCGATTTCGCCACGCCGCTTGGCGGCTTCGAGGCGGGCCCGGGTTTCGAATTCCCATTGGGCCTCAGTCTTCCCATCCCCCTTCGGTTCAGTTTTCTCGTCCATCTTTTCCGGCAGGATGTCCTGCCATTTTTCCCGGTTTGTCTTGTCCAGCGCGTTGGAGACAGGATCCTTGCCTTCGTCGAACTGGACTGATGTATCGCCGTAGCGTACGGAACGCGGCGTTACCGGCTTGGGCAGCACTGGAGCGGTAATCGGAACCTCCCTGTCCTTTTCGGGAGGGGTGTTGATCGGGAGATCAATCATGCGCGACGCCGGCCAGATGAAGATCGAGCTCAACACGGTCAGGATGCGGGAAACAAAGCCCTGATTGTGGTTCAGGCTGAGCACGTAACGCATGTTCGGCGGCTTGGGGTTCCAGAACTGGTTGGGGTCGTGGTTGTGCTTGATGTAGTGGTAGCGCTGCCAGGCTTCGCAACCGACGGCAAAGGGCGGCGATTGATTGCCTCCGGCCTGCGCCCAGACCCGCTGGTAAATCTTGCCGTCCCCCTTCACAGCATCGATGTCCTCATCGCGCAAGCCTTTCCAGCCGATGCCCTGGATCGGGGTGACGCCGATCAACTGGTCGTGCGGATTGCAGTACAGGAAGACTTTGCCCCGATTGTCGCGATCCTTTCCGGGTTCGGGTTTGCGACGGGCAGCGTCCTTGTCCGGAAACTTTTCCATCTGGAACAAGGGGGTCTGGCTTTCGACATCCTTGCAGCCCATGATCCGGTTGATCTCTTCCAGTGACTGGCCCTTGCCAGCCCTTTTGGCCACCCCATCGAGAAAGCGCTTGAAGGTATCCTTGCGAGCCGTAGCCGTGACATGGCCGAATTCGCCGAAGCCGCCAGGTTGCTTGGCGACGACGAATTCTTCCGTAGCGGGCGACTCCAGGTTGTAAGGCGGATTGCTCATGATGTAGGTATCGGCGATGAAGGATTCATCCTCCTTAAGGCCGAGCATCGCAGCCCCCAGCGTAATCATGTTGCCCTGGCTGTGGCAGATGACGGTGATCGGGCAATCGGCCTGCTTCTTGCGAATCGCCTTGATCAGTTCCTTGAGGCGGTGCGAGGCATGCGCGTAATAGGCGCGCGGCGGGCAGGCATAGACTTCCCGGCCATCAACCGGAAACATGTTGAGGTAGAGCCACCAGAACACCCGGTCGTCCATACCGACGCCCCACATGTAGGGCAAGGCGCTCGTTCCGTTCTGGAAAGGACCGCCGCCCCAGGCATCCATTTCGTTGAGCCAGATGAAGCCGCTCTGCTTGTATTCCTTGTTTTCATCGATGGCATCGGTGTCGCTCTTGGGCTTGCCCGCAAGTTTGTAGCCCCAACGGAAACGGATGACGGGCGAGCGCTCGGCATCCTTGACGAAATTCTTGCCATTCAGGGAACGATTCAGTTTTCCGCCGGGTTCGATTTCCGGTTCGTAGGTAGCCATTTTCAATTTCCCCTCGGGATTCGGCGAGCGATGCAGGCCGAGTCGGCGATTCAGACCGTCGATCAATCCCTCCTCGGTTTGCTCATACCATTCCCCATCGGAATTGACGCCGTGCACGAAAATGATGATGCCCGGCAAATGGGAGAGATAGACGTGAGACTGGTGCATGCCTTCGCATACAGTCAGATCGCTTGAAAGGATGTCCGCCGAATTTTCCATAGGTTCAATCCGAAAGTAAGGCGATGGTCGTGATCAGCAAGGCGTCGGACTCGACCAGTTCGGTTTCGCCCTGCTCATTGCTGATCCCCTCGACGACGCGACCGTCGCTCAGGCTGATGCGGTATTTCTGGCGGGCAATCGGTTCGCCGTCGGTGGCACGGTGAATGATGTACTGGCGCTTGAAATTGCCGGTTTGCACAAATTCGGGCAAGGCATAGCCGATCCCCTCCGGCCCACTGAACTTCTTCTTGCTCGCATGCACCGTAATCGTCCCCGGACACTGCACGGTGATGCCGCCGTCGATGGTGATTGAAGCACCGCCTTTCACCGCCAGATGAATCTTCTTCGCCGCTGCGAAGTCGACGTGGGCATTCGCCGAGACGATCTTCAGCTCCTGCTTGGCCTGGAACTTCATTTCGTCGCTCTGCGCCTGCAGGTCGATGTCGTCTTTGGCGGCGATCAGTTTGATGCCGGTGTTGCCTTCGCCGGGGCGGATGGCGCCGGCCACCAGGCCGATGGCTTGGCCGGTGTGGATTCTGGCCTTGCCGGCGATGGCGAGGTTGCTGTCTTCGCCGCTCTCGAAGGTGGTGGTTTCGTCGTTGGCGTATTGCAGGTTCTGCCCGGCGACGTGGGCGAAGTTGGCGCGGGCGGCTTGCAGGATCGCCGGGTCTGTCGGGTGCGGGCGTTTGTCGGTGTCGGCCGTCGTGGTCTTGGCCTGGGCGTCGGCGCTGGCCTGGCTTTCGTCTTTGGCGTCGACCATGCCGCTGGCGACGGTGTGCAGGGCCTTGATCGGTGCGGCTTGTTGGTCGATGGCGCTTTGTTCGGCGCTGGTGCTGCCGATGGCGCTGGACAGTTCGACGGTGCGGTGGGTCTTGGCGGCCTGGCTGAGGGTGCGGGCCAGGGTGTCGGCTTGTCTGAGCAGGGCCATGCCGGGGGCGAAGTCGCCGGCCGGGGTGCCGGGGGTGGCGAGCGGCCAGGTGCTCATCAGTACGCCGCGCCCGCCGCGCAGCGCGCCCCAGGCGTCGGTGCGCAGTTCGACACCGGTGCCACGGAAGCTGCCGCGGTAGTTGTCGGCCTGGTGGATGAGGTGGCCGAGGTTGAGTTCGCTGCTGTGCTGGGTGCTCTTGAGCTGGATGCGTTGCTGGCGGTCGCTGTCGTCCATCACCAATTGATTGAACCCCTGGCCGCCGAATTCCTTGCTCTTGAAGCCGCCGAGCGCGGCCGGGTGGCGGTGGCTGTGGCTGGCGCCGCCGTGCCAGGCGGGGCTGTTGCCGCCGGCGAGGTTGCCCTGGCCGGCCGGGCGGTGGTCGGTGGCGGGGTCGAAGACGCTGGCGTCGCTTTCGCCCGGGCGGCCGCCCGGGGTGGCGGGGACGCCGCCGGCGCCCTTGCCGTTGTAGAGGGCGCCGAGGACGTAGGGACGGTCCATGTCGCCGTTCAGGAAGTCGATCAGCACTTCCTGGCCGATCCGTGGCAGCCATTGCCAGCCCATGCCGGGGCCGGCCTGGCGTTGCAGGACGCGCATCCAGCAGCTGTCGCGGTCGTCCGGCCGTTCGGCTTGTTGCCAGGGGAAGCGGATCTTGATCCGGCCGTAGCGGTCGCACCAGATTTCGTCGGCGCCGTTCGGGCTCTGCTCGCCGTTGGGGCCGACGACGGTGGCGGTCATCGGGCCGGGGGCGGTGGGGCGCGGGTTGAGGCGCAGGCCGGTGTCGTCGGTGAGCGCCGGCCGCCAGGGGAGGTCGGCGTGCAGGCCGGTGAAGGCGTTGCCGTAGCCGCGTTCGCGGGCGAGTTCGAGGAGTTCGGCAGGGAGGCGTTCGGGGGCGGCGACCGGTTCGACGGTGTCGCCACCGGAGAGCGGGTCGTCCTGGCCGAGGTTCTGCGGGAGGCGCAGGCGTTCGGCGAGGCGGGCCATGGCGGCGGCGGTCAGGTTGTTGATGCCGGCGTGGTTCACCTCGCAGACCAGGTAGCGGTGATCGCCGGCACGCGGTAGGTCGCCGATGGCGATCCAGGTGCCGGCGGAGAGGCTGCGCACGCTGCCGCGGCCGAGCCAGGTCAGGTAGCGGGCTTCGCGTGCTTCCATCGCCAGCCGCCCGTAGCGTTCGGCTTCGGCCAGGCTGGCGAAGGCGTAGGGGCCGGCGTCGTCGTAGTTCTCGAGGGCCGGCGCGTTGGCGCCGCCGATCGGTTGCGCCGTCGGCACGCTGGCGGCGATGGCGCGCTTGGCCTTGTAGTCGTGCGACAGCAGCGTGGTTTTGGCGGCAAGCAGGCGGCGGTGTTCGCCGAAGGCGAGGATGGCGTCCTGGGCTTCCTGCGAATCGCTGCGGTGGTAGCGCAGTCCGCTGGCGGACACCGGGTCCTGCGGCAGCAGGCGGCTGTCGGCGAAGATCGTCAGGCGGTGGCCGCCGGGCGCCGCGTCGTCGGCTTCGACGCGCCAGCCCAGGCCTTCCTCGGCGAGCAGGCGGGAGACGAACTGGTAGTCGGATTCGTTGTACTGCACGCAGTAGCTGCGCGGCCGGGTGTCGGCGAGGAAACCGGCGACTTCGTCCGCCCATTGCCAGGCGGCGACGTCGGCGTAATCGGCGAACACGGTGTCGACGATGTTGACCACGGTGCGTTCCTGGAAGACCCGGTGGTGACGGCCGCGCGAGGTGAGCCAGAGCCAGGGGATGACGATCAGCCGGTAACGGCCGAAACCGCCGTCGGCGTCGAGCGTCGCCGCCCAGCGCACGTAGCCGTGACGCTTGAAGGTGCTGCTGTCGGCCAGTCGGACGTCGAGTGCCAGCGCCTTGCCGAGGAAACGCGACTGGCCGAGCCGGGCGTCCGGCGAGACGAGGTCGATGACGTACTCGAATCCGCCCGACAGGCTCTCCCGCCCCCACCAGCATTCGACTTCCAGTTGCGGCATTCCCTCGTCCCGCCAGGACAGCGCGTACAGGCGCGTGTCGCTCGAGAACAGGTTGCGCACGAGGTCGATGGACATAGCGGTGACGGCTAAATGGGAAGCCGGAAGGATAGCGAAGATGGCGTCATGTGACAACGGAATAAACAACACCATAACCAGGACGAGAAAGTGCTTTCCCCGAAAGCCATCGGCACGCTTGGACAACGCACCATCCTGAACCGCCGATACAGTAACGCTCCCCGGATTGGGGCATCACGACGGCACGCCGGATATCCGCCGCGCAATGAACATTATCTTTAAAAACAATAACAAACAATGCAAACCCGGCGCAGGAATCACCTGGCACGCCACATGCTATCAAGCCTTAACCGGTCTGACCGGTCTGAACGGAAGAAACCCATGCCAAGCGTCTCCAACATCGCCGCCCAAACCCTGCAACGCCGCATTCTCGACGGCGATTACGCGCCCGGCGCCGCCCTGCCCGGCCAGCGCGAACTGGCCGAGAGCCTGGGCATCAGCCGCGCCTCCTTGCGCGAGGCGATCTCCATGCTGGAAGCCCTCGGCCTGCTGCGCTCCTTCGCCGGCAAGGGGGTTTTCGTCACCGCCGGCGCGCCGGCCGACCTTGCCAACCTGCCGAGCGGACCGAACGCGATGCCGCCGGACGCCATCTTCCAGATGCGTTTCGTCATCGAGCCGGCCAACGCCGCCCTCGCCGCCCGCCGCCGCGACGCCGACGGCATCGCCGCACTGCGCGAGTGCCAGAGCGAGATGCAGCGCGCGCTCGGCGCCAGCGACCTGGTCACCGCCGCCGACTGCGACTTGCGCTTCCACCTGGCGCTCGCCGAGCTTTCCGGCAACCCGGCGCTGGCGGCGATCACCCAGCATTTCCAGGCCCAGCTCGCCTACAGCCTGCGCCTGCCCTTCGCCGACAGCAGCCACATCTGGCAGCCGGCCGACGAACACGCCGCCATCCTCGCCGCCGTCGCCGCCGGCAATGCCGCCAGCGCGCGCAAGGCGATGCAGCAGCACCTGCTTTCCGCCGCCGGCCGCGTCGGCATCCGTTTCGTCCAACCCTGATTTCCCACCCATCCAGGAGCCTCGCCATGCAGAAACGTCAATTCCTCAAGTCCCTCGTCGCCGCCTCGTTGCTCGCCGGCGGCATCGGCCTCGCCCAGGCCGACGTCCTCGCCGACGCCATGAAGAGCGGCGTGCTGCGCGTCGCCGTGCCGCAGGACTTCCCGCCCTTCGGCACCGTCGGCCCCGACCTCAAGCCGCGCGGCTACGACATCGACGTCGCCAACCTGATCGGCCGCGAACTCAAGCTCAAGGTGGAAATCATCCCGGTCAGCAGCACCAACCGCATTCCCTACCTGACCACCGGCAAGGCCGACCTGGTCATCTCCAGCCTGGGCAAGAACCCGGACCGCGAGAAGGTGATCGACTTCTCGATCGCCTACGCCCCGTTCTTCAACGGCATCTTCGGGCCGGCCGACGCCGCCATCAAGGCGGCCGCCGACACCGCCGGCAAGACCGTCGGCGTCACCCGCGGCTCGGTCGAAGACCTGGAATTCAGCAAGATCGCCCCGGCCAGCGCGACGATCAAGCGTTTCGAGGACAACAACGCGACCATCTCGGCCTACCTCTCCGGCCAGGTTCAACTGATCGCCACCGGCAACGTCGTTGCCGCCGCGGTCAATGAGCGCACCAAGATCCGCCGCCTGGACACCAAGTTCCTGATCAAGAACTCGCCCTGCTACGTCGGCGTGAACAAGGGCGAAGCTGCCATGCTGGCCAAGGTCAACGAGATCGTCGGCAAGCTCAAGGCCAACGGCGAACTCAACCAGGTTTCGCAACGCTGGCTGCAGGCCCCGCTGCCGGCCGGTCTCTGATAACCCACTGGGCGCCGCCCGCGGGCGGCGCCGGAGGATAGCCGATGGCTTACGCATTCGATTTCGCTTCCGTGCTCGAATACCGCGAGGTACTCGTCGACGGCACCCTGAAGACGCTGGCGCTGACTGCCATCGGCACCGTCTGCGGGCTCGCCGTCGGCATCCTCGGCGCGGTGTCGCGGGCCTGGAAGCTCGCCCCCTTCGACCGGCTGTTCGCGGTCTATGTCGAGGCGATCCGCAACACCCCCTTCCTCGTCCAGTTGTTCTTCATCTTCTTCGGCCTGCCCTCGCTCGGCGTGCAGATCAACGAATGGCAGGCGGCGATCCTCGCCGTCGTCGTCAATCTCGGCGCCTACACCACCGAGATCATCCGCGCCGGCATCGAAGCGACGCCCAAGGGGCAGATTGAAGCGGCGCAGTCGCTGGCCATGAGCCGGGCGCAGATCTTCCGCCACGTCGTCCTGCCGCCGGCGCTGCTCAAGGTGTGGCCGGCCATCTGCAGCCAGGTGGTGATCGTCATGCTCGGCACCTCGGTCTGTTCGCAGATCGCCGCCGAGGAACTGACCTTCGCCGCCAACTTCATCCAGTCGCGCAACTTCCGCGCCTTCGAAACCTACTTCGTCGTCACCGCGATCTACTTTCTGCTCGCCATCGCCGTCCGTCAGGTGCTGATCCAGGCCGGACAACGACTGATCGCCCGGAGAACGAAATGAACGACATCTCGACCTGGGACATCGCCCGCAACCTGCTCGACGGCGCGTTGTGGACCGTCGGCCTCTCGCTGACCGCCTTCGTCCTCGGCGGCATCGCCGGCCTGGCCGTGCTCTTCGCCCGCATCGCCAAGGCCCCGCTGCCGCGCCGGCTGGCCAAGGGCTATATCGAGGTCTTCCAGGGCACGCCGCTGCTCATGCAGTTGTTCATCATCTTCTTCGGCGGCAGCCTGATCGGCCTCGAAATTTCGCCGTGGATCGCCGCCGCCATCGGCCTGACGCTGTTCACCAGCGCCTACCTCGGCGAAATCTGGCGCGGCTGCGTCGAATCGATCCCGAAAGGCCAGTGGGAAGCCTCGGCCAGCCTGGCGCTGACCCACGTCGAGCAGATGCGCTACGTGATCCTGCCGCAGGCGCTGCGCATCGCCATCGCGCCGACCGTCGGCTTCTCGGTGCAGGTGGTCAAGGGCACCGCCGTCACCTCGATCATTGGCTTCGTCGAGCTGACCAAGACCGGCTCCATGCTCGCCAACGCCACCTACCAGCCCTTCCTCGTCTTCGGCCTCGTCGCGCTCGGCTACTTCGCCCTGTGCTACCCGCTCTCCGCCTACTCCCGCATCCTCGAAAGGAAAATCCATGGCTCTCGTGCGCATTGACGCCCTGCACAAGCATTTCGGCAGCAACCACGTGCTGCGCGGCATCGACCTCGATATCGAGGAAGGCCAGGTGATCGCCCTGATCGGCCGCAGCGGCTCCGGCAAGAGCACGCTGCTGCGCACCATCAACGGCCTGGAAAGCTTCGACGACGGCTGCATCGAAGTCGACGGCGAACGCATCCACCCGCACGAAACCGACCTGCGCGCGCTGCGCCAGAAGGTCGGCATGGTCTTCCAGCAGTTCAACCTCTTCCCGCACCTGACCGCCGGCCAGAACGTCATGCTCGCCACCCGCGTCGTGAAGAAGATGCCCGAATCCGAATCCCGCGACCTGGCCAAGGCGATGCTGCTCAAGGTCGGCCTGCAGGACAAGTTCGACGCCTACCCCGACCAGCTCTCCGGCGGCCAGCAGCAGCGCGTAGCGATTGCCCGCGCGCTGGCCATGCAGCCGCGCGTCCTGCTCTGCGACGAAATCACCTCAGCGCTCGACCCGGAACTGGTCAACGAAGTGCTCGCCGTGGTCAAGAACCTCGCCGCCGAAGGCATCACGCTGATCATGGTGACCCACGAAATGCGCTTCGCGCGCGAAGTCGGCGACAAACTGGTGTTCATGTACCAGGGCCGCATCCACGAAGCCGGCGACCCGCAGGAACTGTTCGCCAACCCGCAGACGGCGGAACTGGCTAGTTTTATTGGGTCAATACAGCCCCTCCCATGAGATGAGGATAGGATATTTTTTCCCTCTCCACTAAATCCAGGGAACTCCACGTGACTGCGCGGACAACTTCTCGAAAATGGCCTTTTTTTTAGGCTCGAACTGCCGAACTCGGGGGGGGGCATCAAACTATCGTCGAGAACTTAATCAGAAGAGTCACTTGGTCAGTGCCAATACCGGGGGTGTTTCTGCTTGTCCCCGTAAAAGTTGCTCTGCTGCTCTTCACTGTGTAGGGCTCTTCTGCCATAGGATCAAGCTCAGAGGTCATTTCTACAATGTCACCTGCCAAGAGATCAACGGTAGGCCATACCGTCTTGTTGCCGTTAGAGTCAGTTAGAACAGGGAGCTTATTAAAACCAGCCCACACGTCGGCACGGCCATCTGGATGAGCATATTTCCAGAGTTTTAAGCAATTAGCACTATATATTTTTTGCGGCCTGGTCGGAGCTCCGATAGTTGGAGCAATAGGCGGCGCGTGTTCTTCTGCATCCAAATTTGGATAAATAGCAAGGTATTCCTGCGCAACCGACAATACCGTCAAAGTTAGGTCTTGAGTCCCTAATAAAGTTATAACTCCTGCACCAACTACCTGTTCCAGCTTGTCGGCGGGGATGTTCGGAAATATCTCTTGGGCGGCTTTTTTTGCTCCAACGGTTGCTAGATTGTTGTTCAGCACTAGATTCCCGGCGAGCCTCTTGTAATCTTCAAGATTGCCGCTTTTTAGAGCTGTCAAGGCGAGCTTCGATGTTTCTTGAGCTCGTTCTACTGCTTTCTTAAGTGTTTCGTCAGGAGTATCTCCTTTGATCTCAAAACCACCAATTTTAATTCTGAATCCCATTGTAATGCTCCTTCGTTTGTTTATTAAACAGGTAGCCAAAACACTCGCGTACTCAGTTACGAGCCCAGGGTCATTGCACTAAGGATTCTCTGCACAACCGGCAATTTCCGCGCAGGCCGTCATAAAAAAGATGAAAATCAGGCGACTTTTGACCGTTGACCGTGAAATCCAGGGAGGTTTCCCTGCATTTCACGTTTCACGGGCGCACCTCGCCCACCAAAGGCAACAATCGCTTGCGAGCCATCCACAAATTGGCCAGCGCAAACAGCATCACGATCTGCCCCGTCTTCTTTGCCAGACCACGGTAACGAACCTTCACAAAGCCAAACTGGCGCTTCACCACACGGAACGGGAGTTCGACAATTGCCCGCACCGACGAGAGCATCCGGTTGAACGCCTTCTGACCCTCGGTCAGCGCTCCGCCAGCCGGTTTCTTGGTCGGCGTCAGAACAGACAGATTGCCTTCCTTCTGGAACGCGTCAATCGTCCGGTTCTTCTTGTGATAGCCGCGATCACCGAGCGCAATGGCTTCTTCCCCGTGCAGGCACTTCTCCATCATCGCAATGTCGGCGACCTTGGCCGTCGTGCATTCCACGGTATGAATCAAACCGCTGTCGGCATCGACGCCAATGTGCGCCTTCATACCGAAGTGCCACTGATTGCCCTTCTTGGTCTGCGTCATTTCCGGATCACGCTTCTTGTCTTCGTTCTTCGTCGAACTCGGTGCTGCAATCAGCGTCGCATCAACCACCGTGCCACGCTTCATCGACAGGCCTTTCTCCGATAGCACACCATTGACCTCGGCAAAGATCGCTACCGCCAGATCATGCTTCTCCAGCAGATGCCGGAAGCGAAGAATGGTGCTTTCGTCTGGGATCACATCCTCGAAGGCATCCAGCCCGGAAAACTGGCGCAGCAGCGGCACATCGTGCAGCGCTTCTTCCATCGCCGGGTCAGAGTAACCAAACCACTGGTGCATGAAGTGAATCCGCAGCATCGTGCACAGCGGCACCGGCGGGCGGCCGTTTCCCTTCTTCGGGTAGAACGGCTCGATCAGCGACTCAAGACGCGACCACGGAACCACCGTTTCCATCTCTGCAAGGAACACTGCCTTGCGGGTTTGCTTGCCAGCTTTCGGCAAAAAACCCATCTCGGCCAGGCTCAGTTGCTTCATCGGTTTCATCTGTCTCATCAACTCAATGACAATGCCGTCATTTTCACAAATTGCGATGCATGACGGCTACTTGTGCAGAGTTTCCCTTACTCGATGGTTCCCTCAACTGTTGATCCGGTCACCACCCCTTTAAAACAAACCTCGATATTTGCCCACACATCCGCAGTAGTTATGATCACTTCATCTTTGAATTCTTCCTCAACTTGCTTGTCTTTATTTCTGTAATAGCGAACTTTTCCCATAACAACCGTTTCCCCAATCGGGGCGTAAGCAATTTTTTTGGATACAACTCCGCCATGACTCAAAATATTTGTCCATACACCCCAAAGCAGCGGGGGGGCATACGCGGTGAATGTATTGGCGGTGCTTGTAGAAAGTTCAGTTTTCAATTCCATAATTCCCCCCTCTATTAACCAGAACCACTAGCACGACACGTTAACCAGCCTACCCCTCGCCATACCCCAAATGCATCATCCATACGGATGATCGTGATACGCTGATGTCGCATCGCGGGGGTCTTTAATCAGCGGCGTCTGATGACGCGGGGGAACGCAAAATTGAGCAGCCGGAAGATGGGCTAGCGCCCAATACAAGAACCAAGGAAGGATTCGATGCGGCTCAGGCAGGGGAAGCGCCGAGCTGTCGGCACGTTCGCCCCAACTGTTCGCTGGGTGCGCATCAGGCGTGGGTGTGTGCCGATTGCACGTTTCTTCACGAGAACAATTTCGGGACGACGGAATATCTCGATTTCCTGCAGCATTGCCGGGTGATTCGGCAGTATGTCGATCATGGGGCGAGCGCCTTGTTCTCGCCCTATGTGGCGGCATTGCTGGTTTCGCCGGGCGGGCTGGTTCTCGATATCGATGAGCGCTCGACCAATTTCCTACAGCGCGGCGGTGCCATCGAGATTCGCCATGGCCATTTCGGGGCGGGCGACCCCGGGTTCAACGGCTTGTTGATGAAGGCGATTGCGCGGGTGGCGCGGGAGGATCGGGCGGAAACCCTGATTTGCCCGAGCGGCGCACCTACGCAGGCACGTTACACGATCCTGCTGGAACCGAGCCGACACGGCGAGCGGCCTTTACCCGGGCAGACTCGGAACGTCGCCTGCCTGGTGTTCCCGCTCGACCGACGGCGCATCGCCAGCGCCCGCCAGTTGATGTCGATGTTCGGCCTGTCGGCGGCCGAGGCGAGGCTGGCGCGGGCTTTGTGCCATGGCGAGACGCTGGAGGAGTACGCCGCGGCCCAGGGAGTCAAGCTGCCGACCGTGAAAACCCAGTTGCGCGCCGTCTTCGGCAAGACCCAGACGGACCGGCAAGTCACCCTGGTTGCATTGATTTCAGGAATCCCGCCGCTGCGCTAGTCCGCTTGCGCCTTTCCCCGGTGCGCGGCACCTACCCGATGCGCGAAAGCGGTGCACCGAAGTACCGAAAATGGCCGTTTTACCTCGCGTCGGCAAAGGCGCGTTTATTGCTAGGAGAATCCGACAACAATTTCGACAAGGGGAAAAGCATGGCCGCGAGTTGTTCCTGGGAATCCATCGACGTGCATCTGCTGCAAGTGCTGCATGCCCTGCTCACCGAATGCAGCGTCTCCAACGCCGCCCGCCGCCTGAATCAGTCGCAACCGGCGGTGAGCACCGCCCTGCGCCGGCTGCGCGACATCACCGGCGACCAGTTGCTGGTGCGCAGCCGTAACGGCATGACGCCGACCGAGCGCGGCCAGTCGCTGCTTGAACCGGTCAAGATCGCGCTCGCCCAGATTGAGGCCATCGGCCTGCAACAGGTGCGTTTCGACCCGATGAAGACCAAGCGCGTCTTCAACATCGCCACGCCGGACTACCTGAACGCGATCCTGATCGGCAACATCGTCGCCCACCTGCGCCAGCACGCGCCGCATTCGCAGGTCGTGCTGCACTCCTTCGGGCCGGAACACGACTATGCCAAGGCGCTGGAAACCGGCGAACTCGACATCGTCATCGGCAACTGGCCGCAGCCGCCCGAGCACCTGCGCCTGGCGCCGCTATTCGAAGACGACGTCGTCTGTCTGATGCGCAAGCGCCATCCACTGGCCGGCCACCGGCTCACCGCCGACGACTACCAGAACGCCGAACACCTGGTGCCGACGCCCTACGCCGTCGGCCAGCGCGGCGTCATCGACATGCAACTAGCGCGCGACCGGATCAAGCGCAACGTCGTTGCCAGCGTGCCCTACTTCAACCTGGTGCCCTACGTGCTGCAGCAGGCCGACCTGATCTTTTCGGCGCCGCGCATCTTCGCCGAACACTGCTGCGCGCTGGGCGACCTCTGCTACGCCGAATCGCCGGTCGAATTTCCGAAGATGCAGTTCTACCTGCTCTGGCACGACCGCACGCACCACGCCGAGGAATGCCGCTGGTTCCGCGAGCAGATTGGGGAAGTGATCCGTCAGCGGATCAATCCGCCGAGCGCCGAGCCGGCGGGCCGCCAGCGCCTGCGCGCCTGAGGCTGGCTCAGGCGAGCAGCGCGTCGAGGCGCAGGTCGGCGATGCGCAGGATTTGCGCCTGTGCCTCGGCAAATTCTTCGTCGGCACTGCGCGCCAGACGGCGGCGCATGGCGGCGATGATGTCCTGGCGGGTCAGCCCGCGCACGGCAATGATGAAAGGCCAGCCGAAGCGGGCGCGGTAGGCGTCGTTGAGGCGGCGGATTTCCGCCAGTTCTTCCGGACTGCACGCGGAAAGCCCGGCGCCGGCCTGCTCGCGCGCCGAATCGGCGGTCAGTTCGCCGCGCAGCGCCGCCTTGCTGGCCAGTTCCGGGTGGGCGAGGATCAGCGCCAGCACTTCATCACGCCCCGCACTGGCCAGCGTCGCCTGCATCGCGGCGCGCAAGGCGGCGCGGTCGGCAAACGGACGCCGTTCCCAGACCCGCGCCATGACCCAGGGCGAATGCTCGAACACGGCGCCGACGGCGGCATCGAAGCCTGTCCGGTCAAGTTGCGAAAGGCTGGCGAGAGGTAAGTGCAAGGTCATCGTTTCATCCGTGAGATCGGTCTGAAAACTAGCTTACGGACTCGCCCGACGGCCAGCAAGCCGCGCCATTCGCATAATGGTCTTGCCTGTCGGCAGATATTCCCCCGCCCCCGGCGGCGCGACATCCGAAAAACCCGATAGCCTTTATAAACCCGCCACAGCCCGTGCCTTTCTATAATCGACGCATCGTCAACGCTGCCGGAAACCCGCCATGGGACGCCTCTCCACCCACGTACTCGACACCGCCAGCGGCCGCCCGGCCGCCGGCATGGCCTACACCCTGAGCCGCCTCGACGGCGCGACGCCAGTCGTCCTCGCCAGCGGCACGACCAACGCCGACGGCCGCACCGACGCCCCGCTGCTGAGCGGCGCCGACCTGCTGCCGGGTATCTACGAACTGGTCTTCGACGCCGCCGCCTACTTCCGCGCCGCCGGCGCCGAACTGCCCGAGCCGCCCTTCCTCGACCGCATCACGCTGCGCTTCGGCGTCGCCGACGCGAACGGCCACTACCACGTGCCGCTGCTCGTCTCGCCCTGGGCCTATTCCACCTACCGGGGCAGCTGATGGACTTCAACTACCTGATCGAAGTCGGCTCGCTGCTGCTGCGCTGGCTGCACCTGATCGTCGGCATCGCCTGGATCGGCTCCTCGTTCTACTTCGTCTGGCTCGACAACTCGCTGAAGCCGCCGACTGACCCCGCGCTGAAGGAAAAAGGCGTCGGCGGCGAACTGTGGGCCGTGCATGGCGGCGGTTTCTACAACCCGCAGAAATACCTGGTCGCGCCGGCCCATTTGCCGAGCGAACTGCACTGGTTCAAATGGGAGTCGTACTCGACCTTCCTGACCGGCTTCTTCCTGCTCGGCGTGCTCTATTACACGCAGGCCGCCAGCTACATGGTCGATCCGGCCAAGGCCGACCTGTCGCCCGCCGCCGCCATCGGCATCGGCCTGGCCACGCTGGTCGTCGGCTGGCTGGTCTATGACGTGCTCTGCCGCGTCCTGCTGCGCCGCAACCTGCTGGTCTTCGCGGCGCTCTACTTCGCCTTTGTCGTCGCCGTCGCCTGGGGGCTGACCCACCTGCTCTCCGGCCGCGCCGCCTTCCTGCATATCGGCGCGATGATCGCCACGACGATGAGCGCCAACGTCTTCTTCTGGATCATTCCCGGCCAGAAGAAAACCATCGCCATGATGCAGCGCGGCGAAACGCCGGACCCGATCCACGGCCTGCGCGCAAAACAGCGCAGCGTGCACAACAACTACCTGACGCTGCCGGTGCTGTTCTGCATGATCTCCAACCACTACGCCTTCACCTACAACCACCCGCAGGCCTGGCTGGTGCTGGCGCTGATCCTGCTCGCCGCGGTACTGATCCGCCACTTCTTCAACCTGCGCCACAAGGGCGTCTTTGCCTGGCAGTATCCGGCGGCGGGTGGCGCCCTGCTGCTCGGCGTCTTCGTCTGGCTGGCCCCGGCGCCGCTCGCCGTTTCCGCCAACGGCGCACCCAGCGTGGCGGAAATTCAACCGGTGCTCACCGCCCGCTGCGTCGCCTGCCACTCGGCCACGCCAACGCTGATGCCGGCAGCGCCGGCCGGCGTCGTCCTCGACACCCCGGCGCAAATCCGCGCCCTCGGCCCGCGCATTCTGGCGCAGACGGTACAACTAAAGGCCATGCCGCTCGGCAACGTCACCGCGATGACCGATGCCGAGCGCCAGAAAATCGCCGCCTGGGCCGGCGGCGGCTATCGCTGATCAGGCCTTGTCGAGCTTCTTCTTGATCGGTGCGACGAACTGGTAATCGATGTCCCAGGGGAAGTAGATCCACTTGTCCTGGGCAAACTGCTTGACGCACAGATCGACCACCTCAAGCCCCTGCGGCTTGGCGTAGATCGTCGCGAAGAAGGCCTTGGGCTGCAGCTTGCGGATGACGCGGGCGGTGTTGCCGGTATCGACCAGATCGTCGATCAGCAGATAGCCCTCGCCATCGCCTTCCACCCCCTTGAGTATCTTCACTTCCTTGCGCATGGTCTGCGCACTGTCGTCGTCGGCGGCTTCATAACTGGACGCACAGATCGTATCGACCAGCCGGATTTCCAGCTCCCGCGCCACCAGCGCCGCCGGAATCAACCCGCCCCGAGCAATCGCAATAATCCCCTTGAACGGCCCCTTCTCGACCAGTTGATGGCAGAGCAAGCGGGTATCCCGATGCAGCTCCGGCCAGGAAATCACGATGTCGTCACGATAAGGGCTGGCGGGGGCGTTTTCCATGGTGCGGTCCTGAGTTGGGGAAAGGGGGGATTATAGGGGAGCGGCGGGATTAGCCGGTCGCTGCCCGGTTCGACGATACGCAGCCATCCAGCGCCGCATTGGCACGAAAGCACTTGCGGAGGCCTCAGGCATAATGACGAAGTCTTATCCACCGCCTGGCGGCTCAGAAGGGAGAATGAACATGGCCAAGATCGACGTGAAAGGCACGTCAATCACCGTCTATGCCGAAAACGACATGGACTTCATCTCGCTGACCGACATGCTCAAGGCCAAAGATGGCGATTTCTTCATCTCCGACTGGCTGCGCAACCGCAATACCGTGGAGTTTCTGGGCATCTGGGAGCAAGTGCACAACCCCGCTTTTAATTATGGCGGATTCGCCGCAATTGAAAGACAGGCCGGGCTCAACAACTACAAGCTCAGCGTCAAGGAATGGGTAGCCCAAACCAATGCCATCGGCCTGGTGGCCAAGGCCGGACGCTATGGCGGCACCTACGCCCACAAGGACATCGCCTTTGAATTCGGCATGTGGATCAGCGCCGAATTCAAGATTTACCTGATCAAGGAATTCCAGCGCCTCAAGGAGACGGAATTCCAGCAACTCGGCTGGGACATTCGCCGCAATCTGGCCAGGATCAACTACCGCATCCACACCGACGCCATCAAGGCCGAACTGATTCCGCCACAACTGACGCCACAGCAGACCAGCCTCATTTACGCCAGCGAGGCGGACTTGCTGAACATGGCACTGTTCGGCAAAACCGCCAAACAATGGCGTGACGAAAACCCCGGCAACAAGGGCAACATCCGCGACGAAGCCAATGCCGCACAACTGGTCTGCCTGGCCAACCTGGAAACGCTCAACGCCCACTTCATCCACCAGAAGCTGGCGCAGGCCGAACGGCTGGCACTGCTCAACCAGACCGCCATCCAGCAAATGAAACTACTGCTGGCGGATGCGGGCACCCGACGACTGGAAGGGAAAAAGCCATGAATGTAGCGGCGGAAGCCTTGAGCCCCTTGGCCAGCCTCAGCTTGCACAGGCGCAATCTGAATGTACTGACCTGCATCGCCACCTTCTCGGAGAGCACGGCTTCTGAGAACAATGGACCGCAAATAAAACCGTGGTCTGTCCCCTATTATTTCATCAGGCCTTGTCGAGCTTCTTCTTGATCGGCGCGACGAACTGGTAGTCGATGTCCCAGGGGAAGTAGATCCACTTGTCCTGGGCAAACTGCTTGACGCACAGATCGACCACCTCAAGCCCCTGCGGCTTGGCGTAAATCGTCGCGAAGAAGGCCTTGGGCAGCAGCTTGCGGATGACGCGCGCGGTGTTGCCGGTATCGACCAGATCGTCGATCAGCAGATAGCCCTCGCCATCGCCTTCCACGCCCTTGAGAATCTTCACTTCCTTGCGCATCGTCTGCGCGCTGTCGTCGTCGGCGGCTTCATAGCTGGAAGCGCAGATCGTATCGACCAGCCGGATTTCCAGCTCCCGCGCCACCAGCGCCGCCGGAATCAACCCGCCCCGGGCAATCGCAATGATCCCCTTGAACGGCCCCTTCTCGACCAGTTGATGGCAGAGCAAGCGGGTATCCCGATGCAGCTCCGGCCAGGAAATCACGATGTCGTCACGATAAGGGCTGGCGGGGGCGTTTTCCATGGTGCGGTCCTGAGTTGGGGAAAGGGGGGATTATAGGGGAGCGGCGGGATTAGCCGGTCGCTGCCCGGTTCGACGATACGCAGCCATCCAGCGCCGCATTGGCACGAAAGCACTTGCGGAGGCCTCAGGCATAATGACGAAGTCTTATCCACCGCCTGGCGGCTCAGAAGGGAGAATGAACATGGCCAAGATCGACGTGAAAGGCACGTCAATCACCGTCTATGCCGAAAACGACATGGACTTCATCTCGCTGACCGACATGCTCAAGGCCAAAGATGGCGATTTCTTCATCTCCGACTGGCTGCGCAACCGCAATACCGTGGAGTTTCTGGGCATCTGGGAGCAAGTGCACAACCCCGCTTTTAATTATGGCGGATTCGCCGCAATTGAAAGACAGGCCGGGCTAAACAACTACAAGCTCAGCGTCAAGGAATGGGTAGCCCAAACCAATGCCATCGGCCTGGTGGCCAAGGCCGGACGCTATGGCGGCACCTACGCCCACAAGGACATCGCCTTTGAATTCGGCATGTGGATCAGCGCCGAATTCAAGATTTACCTGATCAAGGAATTCCAGCGCCTCAAGGAGACGGAATTCCAGCAACTCGGCTGGGACATTCGCCGCAATCTGGCCAGGATCAACTACCGCATCCACACCGACGCCATCAAGGCCGAACTGATTCCGCCACAACTGACGCCACAGCAGACCAGCCTCATTTACGCCAGCGAGGCGGACTTGCTGAACATGGCACTGTTCGGCAAAACCGCCAAACAATGGCGTGACGAAAACCCCGGCAACAAGGGCAACATCCGCGACGAAGCCAATGCCGCACAACTGGTCTGCCTGGCCAACCTGGAAACGCTCAACGCCCACTTCATCCACCAGAAGCTGGCGCAGGCCGAACGGCTGGCACTGCTCAACCAAACCGCCATCCAGCAAATGAAACTACTGCTGGCGGATGCGGGCACCCGGCGACTGGAAGGGAAGCGGCAATGAATGTAGCGGCGGAAGCCTTGAGCCCCTTGGCCAGCCTCAGCTTGTACAAGCGCCATCCGGATGTACTGGACAGCATCGCCAAGCTCCCGAAAAGCACGATTTCTGAGAGCAACGGATCAGAAACAAAAACCGTGGTCTGTCCCCTAACATCGTGATCGCTGTTGTTGCTTGGCTGATTTATTCTGGAAGACAGAGCAAAAGCATAGTATGTTCAAAATACTCAAAAACGGGATTGGGCCAGGATTTTTGGTCACCACGGAAGCCACGAATAACAGTCGTAGCCCGCCAAGTTTCATTACGATTTATTTTGGAGCAAATCAATGGTCGGCATTCAAGAAAACTTTGTAGAGGTTGCCGAAACACTCGATGCAGAGACAAACATCCAACGTTACATGGACCTCCCAAAATTTTTGCACTTACTTGAAACATCGAAGTTGTTCCTGTCGAAAATATCGAATTTTGAAGACCGTTTGGAGGGCGGCCTCACACATATTGATGCTCTAATATTAAATGGCACAGCGGAAATTCTAGACTTTGTAGTAAACAGACTGTTGCCAAGAGCCGAAAAAATATCACCTGAAGAGCTGGAAAAAGAAAGCCGCGAAAACACAATCATAAAACAGAAAATTTATTCAGGTTTAGTTAAGACTGTTTTTGGCGAATATGATCGATCAAGGTACCGTGACGTATTCAACCGACAAAGAGATTGGCTCGATGTTTGCTGTTGGCACAGGAATGACCAAGAAAGCATGGCTATGTGGAAAATATATGGAGGCTCAGCAAATGCGATTTGCATAGAATCATCAGTTAATGCACTAGCGCGCTCCGTGATGATCGCGGATGGCTCAAAGGCCTACCTATCAGATGTAAGCTATATTGACCACGAAAATGAGCACTTCTCAAAAAAACATTTGCTATCACCTTATCTTCACAAATCGAAATTCTATTCTTTCGAACAGGAAATCAGACTTATCAAATATCAACCAATGTCAAATATTATGGAGCAACGCGACGAGCCAGGAAGTTACATAGACGTCAACTTATCAGAGCTAATCCAATCGATCAGAGTAAGTCCGGAAGCACCAAAATGGTTCCACCAATTAATAACCGACGTTGTAAAAAACAGATATAAACTAGATGTTAATATTACATACTCCAGAATGAAGCAAGATCCTATATTTTGATGGGTTTTCGCCACGAAGCCTAATCGCTCGGTAGCCATAGAAATTAAATTTCGACAAACACCGCACACAATTCGTTAAAACACAACGGATAAAAAAACATAACAATTTAAATACGCCTCAAGCCCTGATATAAACAACCAAAAATCATTACCGCAGTCATTTTTTATTACCATCTTCATCACTCCTTACCTCCACGGAGAAATACTGCGCAGAGCCGCTTGAGTCAAAGGCAATGTCCGCAATCCTGGACACTAAACGCTTAATGACTGAAATTACGGACATTGCCAGCGCATTTGCTACATCCACGCTTCAATGTGCGGCGCCCAGCCGGTAAACGTAAAAAGGCCGACCCGCAGGTCGGCCCCATTGCTTGAGCACAAAGCGTATCAGGCGCTCGCCCCGGCCAGCACCGGGCGGCGGCTCATCAGGGCGCTGTAGAACACCCCGCCGAGCAGGCAGCCGATGAACCAGTTGAAGTCGGCCACCGCCTTGACGCCGGACAGCGTGATGGCGATGCCGATCAAAACTGCCGGAATCAGCGCGTAGACCGCGCGCTTGTTCACGCCCTTGTCGTACCAGTAGGCGCCGTCCGGGCTTTCCGTGTACAGGTCGTTCGACGACGATTTCCTGCTTGCGCACCAGGTAGAAATCGACCAGCAGGATGCCGAACAAGGGGCCGATGAAGGCGGCCAGCATGTCGAGCGTGTAGTGGATCACTTCCGGCGAGTTGAACAGGTTCCACGGGGTGATGAAGATCGACGCGACGGCGGCGATGAAACCGCCGGTACGGAAGCTGATGTACTTGGGCGCGACGTTGGAGAAGTCGAAAGCCGGCGAGACGAAGTTGGCGACGATGTTGATGCCGATGGTCGCGGTGACGAAGGTGAAGGCACCGAGCACGGCGGCGGTGGTGTTGTCGATGCGGCTGACGGTTTCGATCGGGTCGGTGATCATGTGACCGAAAACCGGGATGGTGCCGGAGGTGATGACCACGGTGACGACCGAAAAGGCGAGGAAGTTGACCGGCAGCCCCCAGAAGTTGCCGCGCTTCACTTCTTCCATGGTCCGCCCGTAGCGCGAGAAGTCGCCGAAGTTGAGCATCGGGCCGGAGAAGTAGGAGACGACCAGGGCGATGGCGGTGATCATCATGCCCAGCGATTCGAGGCCGCTGTACTTCACTTCACCCAGGTTGAGCGAGATGTTTTCCGGGCCGGCTTTCCAGACGATCCAGGCGGCCAGCGCGAACATCACGACGTAGACCGCCGGACCGGCCCAGTCGATGAAGCGCTTGATCGCTTCCATGCCGTGCCAGAACACGGCGGCCTGCAGCACCCACATGGTCATGAAGCCGACCCAGCCGAGGTAGGAAAGGCCGAGGAACTGGCTGTGCATCAGGCTTTCCAGCCCGGGGAAGAAGCGCAGCAGGACGATGCTCAGCGCCGACGAGGCAAGGAAGGTCTGGATGCCGTACCAGGCAACCGCGATCAGGCCGCGGATGATGGCCGGGATGTTGGCCCCCCAGATGCCGAAGGACATGCGGCAGGCGACCGGGTAGGGAATGCCGGCCATCTGGCTGGGCCGGGCGACCAGATTGCACAGGATGTTGACCAGGACGATGCCGACCAGCAGCGATACCAGCACCTGCCAGCTGCCCAGCCCGAGGGCAAACAGGCTGCCGGCAAAGACGTAGCCGCCAACGCTATGCACATCCGACATCCAGAAGGCGAAGATGTTGTACCAGTTCCAGTTCTTGTCCTTCAACGCGGCAAGGTCCTCGTTGTAGAGGCGATCGCTGTATTCGGCCGGCTTTATATTGTTCATGGGATTTCCTTTCTAGGAAAAGGCAGGGGTTTCAGGTACTGTTGTATACAATTTCAAATCCGGTTAGCAACAAACAGAACCGGTTTTGTCCAGAAACCCAGAGCAATCGCCGTGCCAAATTCTAGCGGCAGCGACCGACAGATCGACCAACGAAAGCGGCAAGCGTGCAAAAACAGCAACTTGTATTCGATAGAAAACAATTTTGTTGCACAACTATTAATTAGTTGTATACAATTTTGTTGACAAATCAGTTACACATTTGGTGCAACTCTGAACAAGACTGCACCAAAAGTAAGCCACCGAGCCAGCCAGGAAACGCCGTACATGACCAAGACCGAACCCACCAAGGACGCTGCCCAGGAGCGCGACGAGATCATCTACCAGCATCTGCACGCCGCCATCTGCGACTCGCGCCTGCTGCCCGGCACCCGCCTGCCGGAAGACACGCTGGCCGAGACCTTCGGCGCCAGCCGGACGATCATCCGCAAGGTGCTGCAGCGGCTGGCCTACGAAGGCCTGATCGAGATCCGCCCGAATCGCGGCGCGCAGATCGCCGAACCCTCGGTGCCGGAAGCGCGCGACATTTTCGCCACCCGACGCATTCTCGAATGCGGCGCCCTGGCCGAGATGGCTGGCAAGGTCAGCGCCGCCGACCTTGAAGCGCTGAAGGCAATCAACGCGGCCGAGGACGAAGCCCAACTGAAGGGCGACCGCGCCGCCGCGATCCGACTCTCCGGCGAATTCCACATCCGCCTGATCGGCCTCGCCGGCAACGCCGTGCTGAGCGAACTGGTCGCCCGCCTGATCGCGCGCAGTTCGCTGATCATCGCCACCTACGGTTCGCCGATCTCGGTCACCTGCCGGCATTCCGAACACGAGCAGATCATCGACCTGATCGCCCGCGGCGCCTTCGCCGAAGCCGCCGACTGGATGGCCGAGCACCTGACCACCATCGAGCGCAGCCTGCGCTGGGAACAGGAAACGCCCGACCTGCAGGCGGTCCTGCGCGAATTCATCGGCGGCTCGGCCGCCAAGCCTTGAGGCCGGCGATGCGCATCCACGTCATCAACCCCAACACCTCCGCCGCGATGACCGCCAGCATCGGCGCCGCCGCGCAAAGCGTCGCCGCGCCGGGTACGCAGATCGTTGCGGTCAACCCGGCCGACGGCCCGGTTTCCATCGAAAGCCATTTCGACGAGGCGATCGCCGCGGTCGGCGTCTGCGAGGAAATCCTGCGCGGCGAAGCAGCCGGCGCCGACGCCTACGTCATCGCCTGCTTCGGCGACCCCGGTCTGGCCGCCGCCCGCGAACTGACCCGGGCGCCGGTGCTCGGCATCGCCCAGGCCGCCTTCCAGGTCGCCGCCATGCTCGCCACCCGCTTTTCGGTGGTGACGACCTTGCAGCGCACCGTCGTCATCGCCGAACACCTGCTCGCCGCCTACGGCTACGCCCACCAGTGCCAGCGCGTGCGCGCCGCCGAAATCCCGGTGCTCGATCTGGAAGACGGCGCCGCCTGCAGCGGCGTCCTGCTCGCCGAAGCGCGCCGCGCCCGCGACGAAGACGGCGCCGGCGCCATCGTCCTCGGCTGCGGCGGCATGGCCGACTACGCCGGGGCGATGGGCGAAGCGCTCGGCATCCCGGTGATCGACGGCGTCACCGCCGCCGTCAAGTTCGCCGAAGCGCTCGTTGGCCTCGGCCTGCACACCAGCAAGCACGGCGATTACGCCCTGCCGCCGGCGAAGCCCTTCGCCGGCCGTTTCCAGCATCTGACCCGGAGTGCCTGACATGTCACCGACCGCCCCCTACCCGCGCGACCTCGCCGGCTACGGCCGCCAGCCGCCGCACGCCCAATGGCCGGGTAAAGCCCGCATCGCCGTCCAGTTCGTCCTCAACTACGAGGAAGGCGGCGAGAACTGCGTGCTGCACGGCGACGCCGGCTCCGAGCAGTTCCTTTCCGAGATGTTCAACCCGGCCAGCTACCCGGACCGCCACCTGTCGATGGAGTCGATCTACGAATACGGCTCGCGCACCGGCGTCTGGCGCATCCTCAAGGAATTCGAGAAACGCGGCCTGCCGCTCACCGTGTTCGGCGTCGGCATGGCGCTGCAGCGCAGCCCGGAAGTCACCGCCGCCTTCGTCGAACTCGGCCACGAGATCGCCTGCCACGGCTGGCGCTGGATTCACTACCAGACGATGGACGAAGCGACCGAGCGCGAACACATGCGCCTGGCGCTGGAAGTCATCGAGCAGATGACCGGCAGTCGCCCGCTCGGCTGGTACACCGGCCGCGATTCGCCGAACACCCGCCGTCTGGTCGCCGACGACGGGCGCCTCCTCTACGACAGCGATTACTACGGCGACGACCTGCCGTTCTGGACCGAAGTCACCAAGACCGACGGCAGCACGGTGCCGCACCTGATCGTGCCGTACACGCTCGACACCAACGACATGCGCTTCTGCCTGCCGCAGGGCTTCAGCCACGGCGACCCGTTCTTCCAGTACCTGAAGGACAGCTTCGACGTGCTCTACGCCGAAGGCGACGAAGCGCCGAAGATGCTCTCGATCGGCATGCACTGCCGCCTGCTCGGCCGCCCCGGCCGCTTCCTTGCGCTGCAGCGCTTCCTCGATTACATCGAACGGCACGACCGCGTCTGGGTCTGCCGTCGCCTCGACATCGCCCGCCACTGGCAGGCGACCCATCCCTACCGCCAGGACCAAAAATAATGATCCACGCCGCCCCCATCGTTTCCGCCGCCGCCGACCTGCCCGACTGGGCCAAGCGTTCGGTCAACCTCGCCGATACCCGCATCGGCGCCCGCGCGCTGTTCGCCACCGACGAGTTCTTCGCCCCGCTCGAACGCATGCTCAACCCCGAGCCGGCGGTCTTCGTGCCCGGCAAGTACGACGCCAACGGCAAGTGGATGGACGGCTGGGAAACCCGCCGCAAGCGCACCACCGGCTACGACTGGAGCCTGGTCAAGCTCGGCCGGCGCGGCATCCTGCGCGGCTTCGACGTCGATACCAGCCACTTCACCGGCAACTTCGCGCCGGCCGTCTCGATCGACGCCACCGACTGCGAATCCGACGACCCCGAAGTCCTGGCCAAGGCCCGCTGGAAGCGCATCCTGCCGTCGACCACGCTGAGCGGCAACAGCCACCACCTGCTCGCCGTCGACAGCGCCGACACCTGGAGCCACCTGCGCATCAACATGTACCCGGACGGCGGCATCGCCCGTCTGCGCGCCTACGGCCAGCCGGTCGGCGTCTTCGATGCCAGCGAGCCGGACCGCATCTACGACCTCGTCGCACTGGAAAACGGCGGCCGCGCCGTCGCGTGGAACGACGCCCACTTCGGCTCGGCGGCCAACCTGATCGCCCCCGGCCGCGGCATCAACATGGGCGACGGCTGGGAAACCCGCCGCCGCCGCGAACCGGGCAACGACTGGTGCATCCTGCAACTGGGCGCGCCCGGCATCATCGAGCGGGTCGAAGTTGACACCGCCCACTTCAAGGGCAATTTCCCCGACCGCTGCTCGATCCAGGCAGCGCGCATGGACGGCGGCACCGACCAGTCGGTGATCACCCAGAGCATGTTCTGGCCGGTGCTGCTCGGCGAGCAGAAACTGAGCATGGACGCCATCCACAGCTTCGAAGGCCTGGCCGACCTCGGCCCGGTGACGCACGTGCGGCTGAACATCATCCCGGACGGCGGCGTTTCAAGGCTGCGCCTGTGGGGCAAGGTGGCGCGGTGAAAAAACTGCTTCCCGAACCGCTCACCGCGGCCGCTTTCGCCCCTTTCGGCGAGGTCATCGCGGTCGCCGCCGCGCAGCGGCGCTTTCCCATCAACGGCGGCAACACCGAGCGCTACCACGACCTCGCCGAACTGGTCCCCGGCCCGGACGGCAAGCTGATCGTCAGCCTCTTCCGTGGCCAGCCACGCGCCCTGCCCTTCGCCATTGAAATGCTGGAGCGCCATCCGCTCGGCTCGCAAGCCTTCATGCCGCTCGGCAACCAACCCTACCTGATCGTCGTCGCACCGCCCGGCCCGCCGCCCGGCCCCGACGATCTGCGCGCCTTCCTCGCCCAACCCGGCGCGGGCGTCAATTACGCGCCCGGCACCTGGCACCACCCGCTGCTGGCGCTCAACGAAGTTTCCGACTTCCTCGTCATCGACCGCAGCGGCCCGGGCAACAACTGCGAGGAAACGGCGATCGTGCCGGCGGTGCAGCTGACGCTGCCGGCCGCCAGCGCCTGACGCAACTGGGAGGCAGTTCGCCGCCGCCCCGCGTTCAGCCGGCCGGCGCCGGGGCGTCCCGCTTCAGGCGCCGCGCTTCGCCAGCCAGTGCAGCAGCGTCATGTACAGGTGATCGGGGTCGATCGGCTTGGCGATGTGGTCGTTCATGCCGGCATTGAGACAGACCTGGCGATCCTCGTCGAAAGCATTGGCGGTCATCGCCAGGATCGGCGTCGCCGCGTTCGGGCCACCGGCGCGGATCGCCCGCGTCGCATCCAGGCCGTTCAGGTTCGGCATCTGCATGTCCATCAGGATCAGGTCGTAGCGGCGCTCGCCGGCCAGCGTCACCGCCTTCTGGCCGTCTTCCGCCAGATCGACCGTCAGGCCGGCATCGCCGAGCAGGCCGAGCGAGACTTCCTGGTTGATCGGCTCATCCTCGGCCAGCAGGATACGCACGCCGGCGTAGTCCTTCAGCAGACGGGCTTCGGCGGAAAGCACCTCGCCGCTCGGCGCCGCCTCGACCGCCACGTCGCTGGCCTTTTCCAGGCGGACCGTGAACCAGAAGCGGCTGCCCCGACCGAGCGCGCTTTCGACGCCGATTTCGCCGCCCATCATCTTCACCAGCCGCCGGCTGATCGCCAGCCCGAGGCCGGTGCCGCCGTATTTGCGGGTCATCGAGCTGTCGGTCTGCTCGAAGGCGTTGAACAGCCTTCTCTGGTCATCGGCCGCGATGCCGATGCCGGTATCGACGACCTCCCAGTGCAGCAGCAGTTCATTCCGGGTTTCTTCCAGAACCCGGCTGCGCAGGATGATGGCACCGCTCTGGGTGAATTTGATCGCGTTGGCCATCAGGTTGATCAGCACCTGGCCCAGGCGCACCGAGTCGCCGACCACATGGCGGCCGGCGAGACCCGGCGCCAGATCGACATCGAGGCGCAGCCCCTTTTCCGTCACCTTGTGGCCGATCAGGCTCAACAGGTTTTCCACCGGCTCGCCGAGCCGGAACCGGGTGCGCTCCAAAATAAGGCGCTCGGCCTCGATCTTCGAGATGTCGAGAATGTCGTTGATGACGTGCAGCAGATGGCGCGACGCCGAGTCGATCTTCTCCAGCTGGTCGCGAAGCTTGGCGTCCTCGGCGTGGCGCAGGGCGATCGCCGTCATGCCCATGATGGCGTTCATCGGCGTGCGCAGCTCGTGGCTCATGTTGGCGAGGAAGGTGCTCTTGGCCCGGCTTGCCGCCTCGGCGATGTCCCTGGCCACTTCGAGTTCGGCGGTGCGCGCCTTGACCAGCGATTCCAGGTGATGGCGGTGGGCGTCGAGCTCGGCCTCCGCCCGCTTGCGCTCGCTGATGTCGACGTGCGTGCCGACCAGGCGCAGCGGCTTGCCGTCGCCGCCCCGCTGGAGAAAGGCGCGGGAACGGATGTCCACCCACTGCCCGTCCTTGTGGCGCATGCGGAATTCGATGTCGAAGACCCTGGCCCGGCCGCTCAGCACGTCGTCGATCAGGCGCATCGTCCGTTCCCGGCCCTCGGCGTCGGTCAGCCTTTCCCAGGTGGCGAACTCGTCCGCCAGTTCGTGTTCGCCGTAGCCCAGCATCGACTTCCAGCGCGGCGAGAAATAGACCTCGCCGCTGACCAGGTCCCAGTCCCAGATGCCGTCGTTGGCGCCCTGCAGAGCCAGCGCCATGCGCTCCTCGCTGCCCGCCAGCGCTTCGCGCGACGCCCGGAGTTCGTCCAGAATCTCCCGCACCCGGGCGATCATCGAGTTGGTGCCGCGCTGCAGTTCGCCCAGCTCGTCCTCGCTGGTGACGGGAATGCGCTCGTCGAGCGCCCCTTCCTCGACGCGCTTGAGGACGGCCAGCGTCGCGCCGACCCGGCGGCCGATGAAACGCTGGGCGACGACGATCAGCACGGCCGAACTGAGGACGATGAAGAACAGCGAACCGATCACGCCGAGCAGGATGATCGACTGCTTGCGCGCCGATACCGCCTCGGTACTGACGGCGATGATCGCCGTGTACAGCGGGGCGCTGGCGGATTCCCCGCGCAGGCGCTGGACGCTGGTCAGGCGGTCGCCGGCGGCGATCCATTGTTCGTCCGGCGCCTCGGCGGCCAGCCAGCGCGGGTCGATCCCCGGCAGCGATGCGGCGTCCCGGCCGAGCAAGGCGCTGTCGGTGGCCACGATGACGCGGCCGTTGCCACCAATGGCCAGGCCTTCGAGGTAGGGGGCGCCAACCAGGTCGGCGATCAGGCGTTCCTGCGACAACGAGCTGATCGGCAAGCTCTCGCTCGCCAGCATGCGGCCGACGTTGCGCAGGCCGGCGATCATCCTCTCGTCGAGGGCGCTGCTGAAACGGCTGACGTAGAACCCGCCGAGAACACCGAAGACGACGATTTCAACAAGCACTACCAGCAACGCGATGCGGCCGATCAGGCCAAATTTCCCGGTCATGGTTCAGGGTGAATAGCGCGGTGTTTCGGCCAGGGATTCCAACCGGGTGTTTTTTTCCGGCGCATGCCGCGCCTGTTCCGGACTGACACGGCCGACGATCTCGATGCCGCGCTCGGGCTTTGCCGGATCGGGCTTCCAGCGCGCGATGTAGATGGTCTGCTGCAAGTGATGGCTGACCGGGTCCATGTAGGCGGCGTCGTGCTGCATGCGCGCCCTCGGTTCGGCCCGGTATTGCTCCAGTTGCGCGATGACGGCGTGGTTGTCGGTGGTGCCGGCCCTGGCGATGGCTTCGAGCAGGGCGCGGGTGGCCAGATAGGCGGCGTGCGTGACGTCGCCCGGCCAGTCGAGCCGGGTGTGACCGTAGCGCTTGCGGTAACGCTCGACGAAAGCCTGGCTGCCCGGCGTATCGAGATTCCAGGCCCAGGTCGTGCCGAACAGTGGACGCGGCGTGCCCGGCGCCGGGTAGAGCTCTTCCCAGTCCACTTCGCCGACGATCCAGAACTGCCGTTCGAGCACCCTGGGGTCGATCCGGGAAAACAGCTTGATCTGGTTGTCGCCGCTGATCACCACGGTGACCACATCAGCCGGGATCGCCGCCACCTTGTTCAGCACTTCGCTGGGATCGCTCAGGTTTTCCGGCGCCAGCACCTCGCCCACCAATTGCCCGCCGTATTCGGCGATGTAGGGGCGCATCGCTTCGGCATTGCTGTGACCAGCCGCGTTGTCCTCGATCAATTGCAGGACGCGCTTCGATTTGCGGTCCTTGAGCGCGTACTTGAGCAGGGCCCGGTTGAAATTGGCGCCGCTGGCATCGAACACGAACTTGCTGCGATGCGCGTTTTCCAGCGCTTCGGAAGGCGATGAGGAATTGGTGTTGATGAAGATCACGCCGTGTTTCTGCGCCACCGCCGACATGCTTGCCGCGACGTTGGAGGCGATGGCGCCGACCATGAAGCCGACCTTGTTGCGGGTGATCAGCGTCTCCGCCACCTCAGCGGACTTTTTGGCATCCATCGTCGGATTGCTCGAAATCAGGACGATTTCCCGGCCCAGCACACCGCCCTGCAGGTTGAAATCCTCGATCGCCATCTCGGCGCCGCGCCGGTCGGCTTCGGCATGCAGGGCAAAGCGGCCGGTGGTCGGCGCGACATGGGCGATCAGGATCGGCGGCAACGGCCCGGCCGCGGCGGGAGCGCTCAGGAACAGCGCCAACGCCAGAATGCCAAATGGTTTTTTTATCCGCATTTGCGATTCGCTCCCTGATTCCAGCTTGTTTCCCCAATCATACTCCGCTATCGCGCCGGGGAGCGATCGCCCGAGCCGCAACGCAGGCCCCGGGGAGGGCCAGGAGGCCCGGCGGCAGCGGGGTTTCAGGGCATTTGCGATGACAAATACATAGATTGCATCAGACTTGCCCGGTATCGACAACCCTTCTTGGGCTGCCGGGAAAACCGGCGCTGCCGTGTGCCCGGCGACCGGCGCGGACGACGATCCGGCCGACAGACTGCGGAATCTCGACTGAGTCGACCACGCGGTTTCATTTCATCTGACCAGACGACGGCAGGCAGCAATCGGCCAACCGCCGCCGTTCCAGCATTCAGACGAGCGGTCATCCGGACGGCCGCCGTGCTTTGGAAACAGCCAGATAGCCAATTCACACAACTCGGCCTGAACAGACCGGTAACCGGTTGCATCCACAATAATTCGGACTCCGCCATCCATAAACTGAAGGCTTGGCTTACAGCCGTCGATCATCGCCTTCGTGCAAACCACACATGCCGCACGACATTTCAGCCCGGCCAGCAGGGAGCCGGTCAGGGCATTGAAGGTGCGGCGGCAATCGCAGCATCGCTAGCGTTGCATCCCCAACTCACGGCCCCAGCCCTGCCCGTGGGCCGCCCAGCAATGCGGACCGGCCAAGCTCTCCTGGGCCCGTCGATTGATCCACTCACAGGCATCATCACTTGATTCGCCACCAAGCAGCCGATGCTGCAATTGCTCACGCTGCCGATCCGACAGCTCGCCCAACTGGCCTAGCCAGCCACGGAATGATTTCGCGTCCATGATCCGCTCCCGTTTGCCTTCCTGAATTCAGGATAGGAAAACCAACGGGAATCAAGCGCCATATTGCGGTCGATAGCCCAGGCTTGCCTCACGCGATCGCCGTCACGACGGCCAATGTGACAGAGCACAAAGGGGCCTTGCTTGCCCTCGGTCGTTGCGCGGCTGATTTACAAGCCGTTCAGCGGGTATTGGCCGATGGCGGCTATGTCGGTCGGTCATTTGCCCAGGCCGTCGGCAAACCGCTCGGTGCCAAGGCGCAAAACGTCAAACGCAGTGAACTGCACACCTTTGCCGTGATGCCCCTGCGCTGGATAGTTGAACGATCCTTCGCATAGGGAGCATGGATTGATTGCCAAAAAATGGCATTGCAATATTTATTGAGTTCAAATACTCTCTGGCTCGTCGCATTGCCAAGGTTTTATCGGCTTAAGGGCTCAAGTTTTTTTGCCAACTTAAGCGTTTTTGCGCTTCATTCAAAAAATCCACATGGATTGAGACTCAAGCAAGTTGGGAACGGGCAAATACGTCTTAGTTTATCTTGATACCTTTTTTGTGCGGGTTTAAGACCTTGTTAGGTTAATTCCATCAGACCAAAAAAGGCATATCCATATTTTTTATTGGATAGCAATGAGTAGCAGAAGGCATCACAAACATAAATTTTCTGGAGTATTAAATTGAATTGGCGCCATACTCGAATTGAAGCAGTCGCGCTCGCGATGCTGCTTGCTGCCAACATCGCGATTGCCGACACTATCATTCCCGCTCACTATCATGGGGTATGGGGAACAGCCAAGAGCTGTAAAGCGTGGAATCTAAAGCCAAGTACAAGACTCGGCGCTCCTGAGGGTGGAGCAGTGATCACTGCTCAATTAATCGAGTTTGGTGAATCCAATTGCACGGTCAAGCAAATCAGCATGAAAGAAGAAGGGCACTTGCAAGCTTCACTTAGCTGCACAGGAGAGGGAGAGGCGTGGTTGAGGAATATCAAGATGGTGCTCGGCAAGGGCGAGGCGCTTAAAATCGATGATGGCCCGAACCTAAAAAAATGCCTATAGACACCTTCCCCCTGTCAACTCAGCATAAAGAAAAATCCACTTAAATATTTTTATGGCAAAGTAGTTTTTTCTTACCCTCATAGCCCTGCAATGCACTCAGGGCATCGACACTCGGACCGCATGTTCCAGGGCATCTAGAACAAAGTCGGTGCGCATTGAACGACCGACCCGCCAACCGACAATCCGGCGAGCAAAGGCATCAATCACGAAGGCGACATAGACGAATCCTGCCCAAGTAGAAACGTAGGGGAAATCCGAAACCCATAACTGATTCGGCCGGTCCACCTTGAACTGCCGATTGACTCGATCCAACGGGCACGGTGCCGCGGCGTCGCCGAAGGTGGTTCGCACCACCTTCCCGCGCCTCACGCCGCGCAGACCCTGCCGGCGCATCAGGCACTCAACGGTACAACGCACCACCTGAATCCCTTCCCGCTGCAATTGCCGCCAAACCCTGTTGGCACCATACACCGGAAAGTTGGCCTGCCAGACGCGCTGAATGTGCGGAATCAGGAAGAGGCGTCCCTGCGAGCCCGAGTACTGAGCAACGCGGGATCACGCTGGCGTGCTGCATGGCGCCAGTAAGCGGACGGCCCGCCCCCGAAACGCTCTCGGTGCTGGTCGATGAACGACCTCACTCCTTCTTGAGGCGGTCGAGCTCCGCCTGCGCGAAAAACGCACTGACCAGTCGCAGTATCTCGTTGGCCTCGCGCAGTTCCTTGACTTCGCGTTCCAGCGCCTTGATGCGCTCACGTTCGGCGGTCGGAATGCCATCGCGCACGCCAGTGTCGATTTCATGTTTCTTGACCCAATCGTGCAACGTCACCGTTGAACAGCCAATCATCGGCGCTATCGACTCAACGGCTGCCCATAGCGATGACCGATCCTTATGCGCTTCCTGTACCAGCCGTACGGCACGCTCTCTGACTTACGGGGAACATTTGTTCGTCTTGCTCATGACTCCATTCTCTCAAGAAATAGAGCCTCAATTCCCGGGCCGATTCAATGACAGCAACGGGTCGATTCGGTGCTCTGCTGCCTGCGATTTCGCAACCGACCCGGCATCGTTACCCGGCAAGATCCCCGGGGCGGCGCTGGCCGGCTGAACCACGGCCCGCCGTCAGGGCATCCAGAAGCGGGCGTCGGCGCTGCCGCTGACCGCCGGTTCGGCGCCGTCGTCTACGACGAAGACGATGCGGTGGGCGCCGGCCGCCAGGCTGCCCGGTTCGGCGCGAACGACGACGGTGGCGGCGCCGCTTTCGCCGCCCGGCACCTGCAGCGCGGTATCGCCGGCGACGGCCAGCGGCGCCTCGCCGCTGACGGCGATGCGCAGCCGACGGGCGTCGTCGCCGGTGTTGAGGATTTGCAGCCGGTAGATGTTTTCGATGGTGCCGTCGTCGGCCTCGCGGGCCAGTGTGTTGCGGTCCTTCTCGACATTGATGCGCAGCGGCGCCCGGTGCGCCAGCGACCAGGCCATGGCCAGCGTCAGCCCGACCAGCAGCGTCGCGTAGATCAGCACGCGCGGGCGCAGCGCCCGGCGCAGCACGGTGGCCGGCGTGAGGCGCTGGGCGATGGCGTTCTCCGTCGAATAGCGGATCAGCCCGCGCGGGTAGTTCATCTTGTCCATCACCTGGTCGCAGGCGTCGATGCAGGCGGCGCAGCCGATGCACTCGTTCTGCAGGCCGTCGCGGATGTCGATGCCGGTCGGGCAGACCTGCACGCAGATGCCGCAATCGACGCAGTCGCCCAGCCCGAGCGCCTTGGGATCGGCGCCCTTGGGGCGGGCGCCGCGGGCGTCGCCGCGCTGGCTGTCGTAGGCGATGATCAGCGTGTCCGGGTCGAACATGACGAACTGGAAGCGGGCATACGGGCAGATCTGCCGGCACATCTGCTCGCGCAGGAAACCGGCGTTGCCGTAGGTGGCGAAAGCGTAGAAGACAACCCAGAAGCTCGCCCACGGCCCGGCGGAAAAACTCGCCAACTCGCCGACCAGCTCGCGGATCGGCACGAAGTAGCCGACGAAGGTGATGCCGGTCCACAACGCGAACAGCCCCCAGGCCAGGTGCTTGCCGCCCTTGATCGCCAGCTTGCGGGCGCTCCACGGCTGGGCGTCGAGCTTGATGCGGCGGGCGCGGTCGCCCTCGATCAGCTTCTCCAGCCAGAGGAAAATTTCCGTGTAGACCGTCTGCGGGCAACTGTAGCCGCACCACAGGCGGCCGGCGACGGCGGTGAACAGGAACAGCGCCAGCGCGCCGACGATCATCAGGATCACCAGGTAGATCGTGTCCTGCGGCCACAGCACCAGGCCGAAGAGATGGAACTTGCGGGCGTCGAGATCGAACAGCACCGCCTGCCGGCCGTCCCAGGGCAGCCAGCAGATGCCGTAGAAAACCGCCTGCGTCAGCCAGACGAAGAACCAGCGCCAGCGGGTGAACGGCCCGTCCACCGAACGCGGGTAGACCTTGGCCTCGGGATCGCCGGCCGGCCGGATGTCGATGACTTTTCTCGGGGTGGGGTGGGCCATTTCTGCGCTGCCTGAAAACTCCCCGCCAGACGAGGAAATCATAAGTGGAATTTAAAATTCCGCTTTATGGTAACGGCTCGCCTCCCTATAATCAACATCAAAAATTCCCCTTATGGAGCCGGCATGCGACTCAGCACCTTTTCCGACTACAGCCTGCGCGTCCTGCTCTACCTCGGCGAGCGCCCGAGCGGGCTGATCAGCATCGGCGAGATCGCCGCCTGGCACGAGATTTCGGAAAGCCACCTGATGAAGGTCGTCCTCCACCTCGGCCGCTGCGGCTACGTGCAGACGGTGCGCGGCAAGGGCGGCGGCCTGCGCCTGGCGCGCCCGCCGGCCGAAATCGGCCTGGGCGAAGTGCTGCGCCAGACCGAAACCGACTTCGCGATGGCCGACTGCTTCGGCACCACCTACCCCTGCCGCATCGACGGCATCTGCCGGGTCAAGGGCGTGCTGCACGAAGCCCTGCAGGCGATGTTCCTGGTCCTCGACAGCTACACGCTAGGCGACCTGCTGGCCGACCCCGACGCCAGCATCCCACCGACGGCACTTTCCACGGTGTGGCGACAGTGACAGCAGCTGAATTGAATGCTTGATAAACACACGCAGCCCCAGCCACAACGAAGCTCTTTCGACTACAATCGAAGCATTAATGACTACACTTGAATTCCCGTGCTGCTTGATCTTCTTTTCGGGACCTACCGACAGCGAGTGCTGGGGCAGTTGCTGCTGCACCCGGAAAGCAGTTACCACGTCCGCGAACTGGCGCGTCTGACCGGCACCAGCGCCGGCACGCTGCACAAGGAGTTAGCCAGGCTGGCCGAAGTCGGCCTTCTGCTACGTGAGAAGCAGGGCAACCAGGTGCGCTACCAAGCCAATCGGGAATGTCCGGTTTTTGCCGAACTGGCAGGCCTGTTCCGTAAAACCAGCGGCCTGGTTGACATTCTGGCCGACGCCTTGCGCCAATTGCAGCCGCAACCGGAACTGGCGCTGGTCTTCGGCTCGCTGGCGCGTGGCGAGGAAAACGCCCGCAGCGACATCGACCTGCTGCTGATTGCTGATTGCCGCTTTGCCGACGCCATCAAGGCACTGCATCCTGCACAGGAGATCCTGCAACGCGAAATCAACCCGGTGCTTTACTCGGCTACCGAGTTCGTGCGGCGCATCGAAACCGGTGATGGCTTCGTGCAGAATATCCTCGTCGGCCCCCAACTTTTCGTGATCGGAAACGCCCATGACCTTGGAAAATTTGCTGGCAATCCATCGCCTGCAGGCGTTTGAAGCCACAGCCAGCGGCGTCCTGCGCCTGCTTGCCTCGGCCGAGCGCAACCTGGCCGACGCCGGCCTGCGTGAACTGAGCAACGACAACCGTTTCGATGCCGCCTACAAGACCATCATGCAATGCGCCATGATCGGCCTGTGGGCCAAGGGCTACCGCACGGCAACCAGCCAGCCCGGCCACCATCAAACCGCCCTGCAAACGCTGCCAAAAACGCTGGAAGTCACCACTGACACGGTCATCGTCCTGGACGCCCTGCGCAAACAGCGCAACCTCAACGACTACGAGGGCGACCCCGTCACCGACGCCGCGCTCCGGGAATGCCTGCACCAGGCAGAAGCACTCCTTGGCCACACCCGGCAATGGCTGGCAGCCCATCGCCCGGATCTGCTGGCGGATGAGCTCTAGCGATCACACGTGACATCGAGCGCCAGATTGAACCCATATCAAGAACGCAGTCGCGAGTTGATGGTTTCGGGAATATCGGAAGGCGAAGCCGCCATTCGAGTAGCGGAATATTACCTCGACGGAAAACCATCTCTCCGAGGCAAACGCAAGCTGACACAGGCAGAGCGTGATGCCGAGTTCTGGAGCGCTGCTTTTCTGAAGCAATTGCCAGCAGATATTTGGGAGGCAGAGGTCATGCTGCTGGCGCTGGCTCGCTATCTCAACCAGGAACGAGTCAGCGCACCTCTTCTACTGTTGTCCATAGCTCAATCCCGGCCCAACGCACTCAGCAGAGCAATACGATATGCCCGCATGGCATACCACCCCAAACAAGGCCGACTGGCAGAGCTTCGGGAGATTGCGAACATCGCTCCTGAAATCCAAGAGCAGTGCTTGATCGTTGATATTTTTGTTGACGCCTGCGAGGTGCGCCAACAGGAGATTGACAAATGGCAGGCAAAACTCGCTGATCTTTCCCCCTTCGAGCTCCTGATTTACGCCAGCTTGTATGCCTTCGAATACTTGATCCCGGAAAAACCAACCCGTTCTGAACTGGAGACGAGCGATGAAAATATCTGGTACGCGCTGACGGATTTGATTGCCTGGAAGCTGAAAAGCTCGTCAGCCACAAAAATCCGACTGAGCGATAAACAGATTGGTTTGTCGATGGCCGAACACATGGCCCCCTTCCTGTTTCCGGGAAGATCGGGATTACCACCCCGATTCGACATACTGCAAGCATTCTCAGCCTTGATGGCGGCACAGGTCGAAATGAATGAATTCATCTCCCGTTCGGTCGACGCACACAGCTACGACGACGCAGTTCAGTTTGTCCGTCAAGGTGATCGACTGGAGATTGAAATCATTGATCCGTCGCTCCGAGCCCGCTGGGAGCGAGATGGGCAACGCCTGCTCCAATTTCACGGCTACTGGTTTTACCGAGCGCTGCAAGATTTTTATTCATCGAAAATTTCCGACCAGCCGCTCGGAAAGACAGAAAACCACCAAGCCAACCAACTGGCTTATATTCGTGCACTGCGAACCCGGCTGGAACTCGAGGAAGTCTACGGAATCGATGACGCGGTACTGCTTGAGTCAGGAGAACGCGTTGACCTCTTTCAGGCGCTACTCTCGCTGGAACTCACCTCCGCATTTTTCAGCAGGAATTTTTATCTGAATATCGGCAGCTGTTCGAAAAATCCGGAAACTCAATTGCCGCGCTGAGCGAACTCGCTTTTCAGGGTTTGATCGATGGGATGCAGATTCGTTTTCCACTGACCTGGTCGGAACGACAGCAGAAAATCCAGTCGATAGTCGGCTGGACGGTTTCCCAAAAACACCCCGTGGGCAGCTTGCCGATGGCGGCCTCGATCCTGGATTTCTGGACGAGCGACTGGGAAAGCCTGGCTGCTCGCCTGCGTAGCGACTCTTCCGGGCCGATTCCCGAAATACTCGAACGTCCATTTCTGAAGTTGGGCAGGTATTTCGTTCAGTTACCCTGGATAACTGGACAACAAAACAATGCCACGGCAGCCATCAACAATCTGCGTCGCCTGGGGACCCGGCGCGCCGAGGCCCAAAAAGAAACGCGCCGCATCGAGGCAAGGCTTGGCAAATGCTTCGAACAGCGGGGTTTCAAGGTAGTTCAAGGATTTCATCCCAACCCGACAAGCTACCCGGAAGTTGGCGAAATCGACCTGATTTGTACCCGTGACGATCTTGTTTTCATCGTCGAGGTCAAATCGTCGTTCAGGCGAAGGAGCACTCGCGAAGCATGGCTCCATGGCAAAACAAGCTTACGCAAAGCCGGGCAACAGTTACGACGCAAGGTCGCGGCCATCAATCAAATGCTTGAGACGCCACATGAGGGGGAATTAAACCTGGGGCTGCCTGGGCGCTGTCCCGTATATGGGATCATTGCCGACACCTCGATCGAACTTGATCACGAGCGATTCGAGGGTTTTCTGAAAGTATCGATCGAAGAAATCCTGATCGCGCTTCGGGACGACCTCCAATTGCTGACCGACCCGCTTGGCATAATGAGAACAGGTAGTGGAATACCAGACGAAATTTTTTCGGCCGAAGGACGAACTCTGGCAACCTTGTACCCAAACGGATTCAATGCTCAGCGCTTCATCCAAGTTCTGGAACAAGAGCTCATCTGGCAGGAAGCCGATCTTCTCGCCAATTAACAAAGCCCCCGACCAAGGCCGGGGGCATTTGCTTTTTCGCCGGCAGCCACCGGCAGCAAACACTTCCCGCTTACTTCGGAATCGCCCCTTCGACGCCTTCGACGTAGAAGTTCATCTGCTTCAGTTCCGGGTCGGTGTAGGTCTTGCCGGCGGCGAGGACGAGCTTGCCGGTCTGGTCCTTGAGCGGGCCGCTGAAGGGGTGGAGGGTGCCGGCCTTGAGGGCGTCGCGGCGTTCTTCGGCGAGCTTCTTGACTGCGGCCGGGACGGCCGGGCCGAAGTTGTCGATGTTGACCGCGCCTTCCTTGACGCCCCACCAGATGTCGCCGCTCTTCCAGGTGCCGGCGGCGACGTCGTCGAGGGTCTTCTTGTAGATCACGCCCCAGTGCAGGATCGACGCGGCGAGCTGGGCCTTGGCGCCGAATTTGCTCATGTCGGAATCCCAGCCGAAGGCGAGGACGCCCTTTTCCTGGGCGGTCTGGACGACGGCCGGGGAATCGGTGTTCTGCATCAGCACGTCGCAGCCCTGGGCGATCAGCGCCAGCGCCGCTTCGCGTTCCTTGCCCGGGTCGAACCAGCTATTGACCCAGATGGCGCGGGTGGTGATCGCCGGGTTGACGCTGCGCGCGCCGAGGGTGAAGGCGTTGATGTTGCGGATGACTTCCGGGATGGGGATGGAGGCGACGACGCCGAGCTTGTTGCCCTTGCTCATCTTGCCGGCGACGACGCCGAGCATGTAGGCGCCCTCGTAGGTGCGCACGTCGTAGACGCCGAGGTTCTTGCCGGTCTTGTAGCCGGTGGCGTGCATGAAGACGGTGTTGGGGAAGGCCTTGGCGACCTTGACCATCTGGTTCATGTAACCGAAGGACGTGGCGAAGACGACCTTGTGGCCTTTCTGCGCCATGTCGCGGAAGACGCGCTCGGCATCGGCGGTTTCCGGGACGTTTTCGACATAGGTGGTCTTCACCTTGCCGCCGGACTGCGCTTCGACGTTCTTGCGGCCGACGTCGTGGGCGTAGGTCCAGCCGTGGTCGCCGGTCGGGCCGATGTAGACGAAACCGGCCTTGAGCGGCTCGGCGGCCGACGCGCCGGTGATGCAGGTCAGCGCGAGCAGGCCTGCGGCGGCAAATGTCTTGAGGCTTTTCGGAAGCATGCGGAATTCTCCTTTGCGGGGTCTGTTGGGTCGCCTTCACTCTAGCAACGCGCGCCGCGGCAACCTATCCTGCCAACGTTATGAACAGTATTGCTCGCTACTGTCATCAGGCTGCCGCCGCGCACCGGATAATGCCGGGCAACACTGACCGGAGGTTCCACATGCTCCCCCAGCCCGACGGCAAGGATACCCGTTTCCTGCAGCATTGCATTACCCTCTCCCGCCAGGTGCGGGAGGCCGGCAAGCATCCGTTTGCCGCCATCGTCGTCGATGAGCACGACCACATCGTGGCCGAGGCCGGCAACGATTCCCTGCCGCCCGAAGGCGACCCTACCCGCCACGCCGAACTGGTCGCTGCCGCCCGCGCCGCCCGCCTATTGACGCCGGCGCAACTGGCCCGGTGCACGCTGTATTCGAGCGCCGAGCCCTGCGCCATGTGCGCCGGGGCGATCTACTGGTGCGGCATCGGCCGCGTCGTTTATGCGCTGTCCGAACACCGCCTGCTGACGCTGACCGGCGACCACCCGGAAAACCCGACCTTCGCCCTGCCCTGCCGCGAGGTCTTCGCCCGCGGCCAGCGCCCTATCGAGGTCGTCGGCCCCTGCCTGGAAGACGAGGCGGCGGCGGCGCACGCCGGATTCTGGCGAACCATAAGCCAGGGCGCATAGTCCTTATCCATGGCGGGTGCTGCCCGGCGCGTTTGCCCTGTGCTAATTTCGGTCCATGCCATCAACGAACTTTCCGTCCATGTCCGAACGTCCGATCCAGTTCTATTTCCGCGGTGCCATCCAGTCGGTGCAAGGGCCGGCGCCGACGCGCACGGTGCTCCAGTACCTGCGCGAGGACCTGCAGCAGACCGGCACCAAGGAAGGCTGCGCGGAGGGCGACTGCGGCGCGTGCACGGTGGTGATCGGCGAACTGGTCGGCGCGCCCGGTGCCGAGGAACTGCGCCTGCGCGCGGTCAATGCCTGCATCCAGTTCCTGCCTTCGCTCGACGGCAAGGCGCTGTTCACGGTCGAGGATCTGGCGGCCGGCGAACAACTGCACCCGGTGCAGCAGGCGCTG
Source organism: Azonexus sp. MM2026_4 (assembly GCF_055901855.1). Classification (NCBI taxonomy): domain Bacteria; kingdom Pseudomonadati; phylum Pseudomonadota; class Betaproteobacteria; order Rhodocyclales; family Azonexaceae; genus Azonexus; species Azonexus sp. MM2026_4. The sequence continues at coordinate 1,655,135 of NZ_CM148380.1, forward strand.
GTCGACCGGCACGGTTCGCAATGCGGTTTCTGCACGCCGGGCTTCGCCATGTCGCTGTTCGCCCTCTATGAAAACCAGGAAGCTTGCCCGGAACGCGACGAGATCGACCACACGCTGTCCGGCAACCTGTGCCGCTGCACCGGCTACCGCCCCATCGTCGATGCCGCGCGCGACGCCTACGCGCTGCCGCGCCGCCGCCTCGACCGCCTGCCGGTGATCGCTGCCTTGAAAACACTGGCCGACCTGCCGCCGCTCGATTACCTCGGCGACGGTCGGCGCAGCCACAGCCCGCGCACGCTGGCCGAACTGGCCGAGTTGCGCGAGCGGCTGCCGAACGCCCGGCTGGTCGCCGGCGGCACCGACGTCGGCCTGTGGGTGACCAAGCAGGGGCGCGACCTCGGCGAACTGATCCTGACCGGCGCCGTCGCCGAACTCAAGCGCATCCAGATCGGCCCCGGCCGGCTGGAAATCGGTGCCGGCGCCACGCTGACCGATGCCTTCGCAGCGCTCACCGCCTTCGAGCCGCAATGGGCCGAACTCGCCCGGCGCTTTGCCTCGACGCCGGTCAAGAACGCCGGCACGCTCGGCGGCAACGTCGCCAACGGCTCGCCGATCGGCGATTCGATGCCGGCGCTGATCGCTCTCGGCGCGCGCATCGTGCTGCAGCGCGGCGCGGCGACGCGCGAAATGGCGCTGGAGGATTTCTACCTCGATTACCAGAAGACGGCGCTGCAGACCGGCGAATTCGTCCGCGCGCTCGTCCTCGATGCGCCGGCCGCCAGACTGCAACGCCATTTCCGCAGCTACAAGGTGGCCAAGCGGCTCGACCAGGACATCTCGGCGGTCGCCTGCGGGCTGGCCGTTCATGTCGACGACGAAGGCTGCATCCGCCGCGCCCGCCTCGCCTTCGGCGGCATGGCCGCGACCCCGAAACGGGCGGCCGGCGCCGAAGCGGCGCTGCTCGGCCGGCCCTGGGACGCCGCCGCCGTGCGCCGGGCGATGGACGCGCTGAGCAGCGACTTCGCCCCCTTCACCGACGTGCGCGCGAGCAGCGCCTACCGGCTGAGCGTTGCCGCCAACCTGCTGCAACGCTTCTGGCTGGAAACCTCGGGCGCCGCCGACGCGCCGGTGCGCCTCGCCGCGCTGGCGCCGATTGCCCCGGAGGATCAGCCATGAGCGCCTCGCTGATCGGCCGCCCGCTGCCGCACGAAAGCGCCCGCCTGCACGTCAGCGGCCGCGCCCACTACGTCGACGACCTGCCGCAAGCCGCCGGCACGCTGCACGCGGCGCCCGGTTTATCGACCATCGCCCGTGGCCGCATCCGCAGCATGGACCTCAGCGCCGTCCGCGCCTGTCCCGGCGTGCGCGCCGTGCTCACCGCCGCCGACATTCCCGGCGACAACAACTGCGGGCCGATCCTGCACGACGACCCCATCCTCGCCGACGGCGAAATCCGTTTTCATGGCCAACCGGTCTTCGTCGTCGCCGCCGAGACGCGCGACATCGCCCGCCGGGCGGTGCGTCTGGCGAAGATCGACTACGCCAGCGAGCCACCCGTCCTCGACATGGACGCGGCGATTGCCGCCGAATCCTGGGTGCTGCCGCCGTTTTCCATGCAGCGCGGCGCCGTCGATGCCGCCTTCACCGACGCGCCGCACCGGCTGAGCGGCAGCGCCATGCTCGGCGGCCAGGAGCATTTCTACCTCGAAGGGCAGATTTCCTATGCCCAGCCGGGCGACGACGGCACGCTGCACGTCCTCTGTTCGACCCAGCACCCGACCGAAATGCAGCAGATGGTCGCCCACTGTCTGGGCTGGCGCGCCCACCGCGTCAGCGTCGAATGCCGGCGCATGGGCGGCGCCTTCGGCGGCAAGGAATCGCAGTCGGCGCAATGGGCCTGCCTCGCCGCCCTGCTCGCGGTCAACACCGGCAAACCGGTCAAACTGCGCCTCGACCGCGACGACGACATGGTCGCCACCGGCAAGCGCCACCCCTACCGCTACCAGTGGGAAAGCGCCTTCGACGAGGCCGGCCGCCTGCTCGGCCTGCGCCTTGAATTCGCCTCCGACTGCGGCCACTCGGCCGACCTCTCGGGGCCGGTCAACGACCGCACGATCTGCCACGTCGACAACGCCTACTACCTCGACGCGCTCGCCCTGAAGAGCCTGCGCTGCAAGACCAACCGCGTCTCCAACACGGCGTTTCGCGGTTTCGGCGGGCCGCAGGGGATGTTCGTCATCGAGAACGTGCTCGACGACATTGCCCGCCACCTCGGCCGCGACCCGCTGGCCGTCCGCCGCGTCAACTTCTACGACGTCGAACCGGGCGCCCGTTCGCTGACCCCCTACGGCACGACGATCGAAGACAACGTCGCCCCGGCGCTGGTCGCCGAACTCGAACGCGATTGCGCCTACACCGCCCGCCGCGCCGCGATTGCCGCCTTCAACGCCGGCAGCCCGGTATTGAAGCGCGGCATCGCGCTGACCCCGGTCAAGTTCGGCATCTCGTTCAACGCCACGCACTACAACCAGGCCGGCGCGCTGGTCCATGTCTATACCGACGGCAGCGTGCTCGTCTCGCACGGCGGCACCGAGATGGGCCAGGGTTTGTACACCAAGGTACGCCAGATCGTCGCCCACGAATTCGGCCTGCCCTTCGCCGACGTCCGCCTGTCGTCCACCGACACCCGGCGCGTTGCCAACACCTCGGCCACCGCCGCGTCGAGCGGCACCGACCTCAACGGCAAGGCGGCGCAGGCGGCGTGCAACAACATCAAGGCGCGGCTGGCCGCCTTCGTCGTCGAACTGACCAACGGCGCGGTCGCCGCCGCCGACGTGCAATTTGCCGATGGCCGGGTACGCGCCGGCAGCGCCTTCGACGAAGCCTTCGCCGACCTGATCATGCGCGCCTACCGCGCCCGCATCCAGTTGTGGGACGCCGGTTTCTACAAGACGCCGAAAATCCATTTCGACCCGGTGACCAAGCTCGGCCGCCCCTTCTACTACTTCGCCTACGGCGCCGCCTGCAGCGAGGTGGCGATCGACACGCTGACCGGCGAGAGCCGCGTGCTGCGCGTGGACATCCTCCACGACGCCGGCCGCTCGATCAATCCGGCGCTCGACATCGGCCAGATCGAAGGCGGCTTCGTCCAGGGCATGGGCTGGCTGACCAGCGAGGAACTGTGGTGGCGCCCGGACGGCAAGCTGATGAGCCACGCCCCGTCGACCTACAAGATCCCGACCGCCAGCGACCTGCCGGACGTCTTCAACGTCCGCCTCTACGACAACGCCAACGTCGAGGACAGCATCCACCGCTCGAAGGCGGTCGGCGAACCGCCGTTCATGCTCGCCCTCTCGGTCTACCAGGCGCTGCGCGACGCGGTCGCTGCTGCCTTGCCGGCCGGCCAGCCCTTGCGGCTCGACGCTCCGGCGACGCCGGAAGCGATCCTGCGCGCACTCGCTGGCGGAGCACGCTGAGATGGCCGCCGACTGGGTCGCGCCGCTGGCCGCCCGCCTCGCCGCCGGCGAGGACGTCGTGCTGGTCACCGTCGCCGCCATCCAGGGCTCGGCGCCGCGCGACGCCGGGACGACCATGCTGGTCGGCGCCAGCGATACCGAACTGACCATCGGCGGCGGCCACCTCGAATGGCAGGCAACCGCCCACGCCGACCGTCTGCTGGCCGGCGGCGGCCGGCCGCAGGTGGTGCGCTACGCGCTCGGCGCCGGGCTCGGCCAGTGTTGCGGCGGTGTCGTCTGGCTCGCCTACGAGAAAATCCCCGCCAGTGCAGCCGCCGCCTGGGCACAGCGCAGCGCCGCGCTGGCCGGCGGTGCCCGCCTGCAACGCCGGCTGGCCGCCGGTGACAGCGCATCGACCTGGCAGACCGGCGCCTCCGCCTGCGCCACCGCCTTGCTCGGCGGGCCGGAGGACTGGCATTTCGTGCAGGACATCGCCGGCAACGCCTTCCCGGTGTGGATTTTCGGCGCCGGCCACGTCGGCCGCGCGCTGGTCCGCCAGTTGCAGCCGCTCGGCGCCGCCATCACCTGGATCGACACGCGCGACGAGGCTTTTGCCGGGTTCGACACTGCCGGCCTCGACCTGCGCGCCACCGACCTGCCGGAAAGCGAAGTAACGCAGGCGCCGGCCGGCACTTTCTTCGTCGTCATGACGCACAGCCACGCGCTCGATTTCTCGCTCTGCGAGGCGATCTTCCGCCGCCGCGATTTCGCCTACTTCGGGCTGATCGGCTCGCGCAGCAAGCGCGCCGGTTTCGAGCGCCGTTTCGTCGACCGCGGCCTCGCCCGCGAGCGCCTCGGCGAACTGACCTGCCCGATCGGCATCCCCGGCATCGTCGGCAAGGAGCCGGCGGCGATCGCCCTGGCGGTTGCCGCCGAACTGCTCAGCCTGCATCATGCACGCCAACTGCTGCACCAGGCCGGCCGTCCGCGCCTGAGCGCATCCCCCGTCCGTCCCGACCAGCCGGAGTAAGCATGAGCCCGCCCGAACCCCGCCTGAAGCTGTTGCACATCAGCAAGCGCTACCCGAGCGTCGTCGCCAACGACGATATCAGCCTGACCGTGATGCCCGGTGAAATCCACGCCATCCTGGGCGAGAACGGCGCCGGCAAAAGCACGCTGATGAAGATCATCTACGGCGTGGTCAAGGCCGACAGCGGCGAAATGCTCTGGGACGGCCGCCAGGTCGTCATTGCCAACCCGGCGCAGGCGCGCAAGCTGGGCATCGGCATGGTGTTCCAGCATTTCTCGCTGTTCGAGACGCTGAGCGTGGTCGAGAACATCGCGCTGGTCCTCGATGAACCCTTCGACCTCGCCGGGCTGGCGGTGCGGGTCAAGGAAGTTTCCGAGCGCTACGGCCTGCCGCTCGACCCGCACCGGCTGGTGCATAGCCTGTCGGTCGGCGAACGGCAGCGGGTCGAGATCGTCCGCTGCCTGCTGCAGGACCCGAAGCTCTTGATCCTCGACGAGCCGACCTCGGTGCTCACCCCGCAGGCGGTACAGAAGCTGTTCGAGACCTTGCGCCGACTGGCGTCCGAAGGCGTCTCCATTCTCTACATCAGCCACAAGCTGCACGAAATAAAGTCGCTGTGCGACAGCGCGACGATCATGCGCGGCGGCAAGGTGACCGGCGACGCGATCCCGCGCGAGGAAACGCCGGCCTCGCTGGCGCGCCTGATGATCGGCCGCGAACTGCCGGTCTGCGAGGCGCCGCCCTACCACGGCCCGGTCCATCCGGTACTGCAGGTCGAGCGCCTCAGCCTCGCTTCCGACGATCCTTTCGGCACTTCGCTGCACAACGTCTCGCTGACCGTGAACGCTGGCGAAATCGTCGGCATCGCCGGTATTTCCGGCAACGGCCAGGCCGAACTGCTGGCCGCGCTGTCCGGCGAGACGACGGTGGACCGCGAAGCCATCTGGCTGGCCGGCGAAGCCATCGGCCATCTCGACGCCGGCCGGCGGCGCGACCGGGGGCTGGTCTTCGTCCCCGAGGAGCGGCTGGGGCGCGGCGCGGTACCGGCGCTGCCGCTGGATCGCAATGCGCTGCTCACTGGCCACCGCCAGGGCATGAAACGCTGGGGGCTGGTCGCCTTCGACAAAGCGCAGGCCTTCGCCGAACAGTGCATCGCCCGCTTCGACGTCCGCTGCGGCGGGCCGGGCGCCGCCGCCCGCTCGCTGTCGGGCGGCAACCTGCAGAAATTCATCGTCGGCCGCGAGATCATGCTGGCGCCCAAGCTGATGATCGTCGCCCAGCCGACCTGGGGCGTCGATGTCGGCGCCTCGGCCTTCCTGCGCCAGACGCTGCTCGACCTTTCGCGCACCGGCGTCGCCATCCTGGTCATTTCCGAGGAGCTTGAAGAGTTGTTCGAAATCAGCGACCGCATCGCCGTCCTCGCCGCCGGTCGCCTGTCGGCGCCGCAGCCGCGCGAGCAGGCCGATGCCGAGTCGGTCGGCCTGCAGATGGCCGGCCTGTTCAACGAAGGCAACGCAGCGGAGACCAGCCATGCACCTGCTTGAACCCCGCGCCCAGCCGTCGCAAGTCATGCGCTGGACGGCGCCGCTGATCGCCATCGCCGCCACGCTGCTGGTCGGCTCGCTGCTGTTCGAGGCGCTCGGCAAATCGCCGCTCGAATCCTTCCATGTCTTCTTCGTCGAACCGCTGACCACCGGCTACGGCTGGAGCGAACTGCTGATCAAGGCCTGCCCGCTGATCCTCATCGCCCAGGGCCTGGCCATCGGCTTCAAGGCGCGCATCTACAACATCGGCGCCGAAGGCCAGTTGATCGTCGGCGCGCTGTGCGGCGGCGGCATCGGCATCGCCTACGGCGACACCGGCGGCGCCTGGGTGCTGCCGGCGATGGTCGTCGCCGGCGCCATCGGCGGCGCGCTGTGGGGCGCCATCCCGGCGCTGCTCAAGACGCGCTTCAACGCCGAGGAAACGCTGACCACGCTGATGCTGACCTACGTCGCCAGCCACCTGCTGTCGTACCTGATGCACGGCCCGTGGCGCGACCCGGAGGGGATGAACTTCCCGCAATCGGTGATGTTCGGCGACGCGGCGCTGTTCGGCCTGCTGGCCGAGGGTTTGCGGATCAACAGTTCGCTGTGGATCGTCATTTTCGCGGTGCTCGCCTTCTGGCTGTTCAACGCCCGGAGCTTTCTCGCCTACCGCCTCGAAGTCGGTGGCCAGGCGCCGGCCGCCGCGCGTTACGCCGGTTTTCCGACCAAGCAGACGGTGTGGTTCAGCCTGGTCATTTCCGGGATGACCGCCGGCCTCGCCGGGGTCGGCGAGATCGCCGGGCCGGTCGGCCAGTTGAACCTCAACATCTCGCCCGGCTACGGCTTCGCGGCGATCATCGTCGCCTACCTCGGCCGCCTGCACCCGCTCGGCATCGTGCTCGCCGGCAGCCTGATGGCGCTGATCTACCTGGGCGGCGAAGCGGCGCAACTGAGCCTGCAGATGCCGGCGGCGATCACCGGCATCTTCCAGGGCATGCTGCTCTTCTTCCTGCTCGGCGCCGACGCCTTCATCGACAACCGCCTGCGCCGCCGCGCCCGCTGACCGGAGACCGCGATGCTCGACTACCTGCCCCTGATCCTCGCCGGCACCCTCGCCGCCGCCACCCCGCTGATCTTCGCCGGCCTCGGCGAACTGGTCGCCGAACGCAGCGGCGTCATCAACCTCGGCGTCGAAGGCATGATGCTGATCGGCGCCATTGCCGGCTTCGCCGCCGCCGCCGAAACCGGCCTCGGTGTCGTCGCCGGGCTGCCGGCCGGCGCCCTGGCCGGCGCCGCGGCGGCCGCCGTGTTCGGTTTCTTCGCCCTGTCACTGGCCGCCAACCAGGCCGCCTGCGGGCTGGCCCTGACCATCTTCGGCATCGGCCTCTCCGCTTTCATCGGCCAGCACTACGTCAGCTACAGCCTGCCCGGGCTGCAGCCGATTGCCATCCCGCTGCTCAGCGACATCCCGCTGCTCGGCCCGGCGCTGTTCAAGCAGGACTGGGTGGTTTACCTGTCGCTCGTCGCCTTCGCGCTGGTCGCCTGGACCCTGGCAAAAACCCGCCTCGGCCTGCTGCTCAAGGCGGTCGGCGAAGCGCCGGACGCCGCCCACGCCATCGGCTACCCGGTGATCGCCATCCGCTACGGCGCGGTGATCTTCGGCGGCGCCATGGCCGGCATCGCCGGCGCCTACCTGAGTACGGTCTATACGCCGTTGTGGGTCCAGAACATGAGCGCCGGGCGCGGCTGGATCGCCGTCGCGCTGGTCGTCTTCGCCACCTGGAAGCCGACCCGGCTGATGCTCGGCGCCTACCTGTTCGGCTTCGTCACCATCCTGCAGTTCCACGCCCAAGGCCTCGGCATCGAGGTGCCGGTGCAGGTGCTGGCGGCGCTGCCTTACCTGGCGACCATCGTCGTCCTGGTGCTGATCTCGCGCGACCGCAAACTGCTGCAACTGAACCTGCCGGCCTCGCTCGGCAAACCCTTCCTGCCCTGAGTTTGCGATGACCACCCTGCTCCTCAAGGACGCCGACGTCCTCGTTACGATGGACGCTGCCCGCCGCGAAATTCCCGGCGGCGGCGTCTTCATCCGCGACGGGGTGATCGAGGCGGTCGGCCCCGGCGATCAACTGCCAAGCGACGCCGACCGGGTGATTTCTCTGGCCGGCACGGTCGCCCTGCCCGGCCTGGTGAACACCCACCACCACATGTACCAGAGCCTGACCCGCGCCATCCCCGGCGCGCAGGACGCCGAGCTGTTCGGCTGGCTGCGCCGGCTGTACCCGATCTGGGCCGGGCTGACGCCGGAAATGATCCGCGTGTCGACGCTGACCGCGATGGCCGAGCTGATCCTCTCCGGCTGCACCACGTCGAGCGATCATCTCTACCTCTACCCGAACGGCAGCCGCCTCGACGACAGCATCGAAGCCGCCGCGACCATCGGCATGCGTTTCCACGCCGCGCGCGGCAGCATGAGCGTCGGCGAAAGCCAGGGCGGCCTGCCGCCGGATCGCCTTGTCGAAAACGAAGCGGCCATCCTCAAGGACACCCAGCGCCTGATCGAAACCTGGCACGACCCGAAGCGCCACGCCATGCAGCGCATCGTCGTCGCCCCCTGCTCGCCGTTCTCGGTCAGCCGCGAACTGATGCGCGACGCCGCCGAACTGGCGCGCAGCTACGGGCGCAGTTATGGTATTTCGCTGCATACGCATCTCGCCGAAAACGACAACGACGTCGCCTACAGCCGCGAGAAGTTCGGCATGACGCCGGCCGAATACGCCGAATCGCTCGGCTGGGTCGGCCACGACGTCTGGCACGCCCACTGCGTCAAGCTCGACACGCCGGGCATAGCGCTCTTTGCGCGCAGCGGCACCGGCGTCGCCCACTGCCCGTGCTCGAACATGCGCCTGGCCTCCGGCATCGCGCCGATCCCGGCGCTGCGCGCGGCCGGCGTCAATGTTGGCCTCGGCGTCAACGGCTGCGCCTCGAACGACGCCGCCCACCTGCTCGGCGAAGCGCGCCAGGCAATGCTGCTCGCCCGCGTCGGCCATGGCCCCGCCGCAATGAGCGCCCGCCAGGCGCTGGAACTGGCGACGCTGGGCGGCGCCAAAGTGCTCAACCGCGACGACATCGGCGCGCTGGCCCCGGGCATGAGCGCCGACCTCGTCGCCTTCCCGACCGGCGGCCTCGACCTGGCCGGCGCCGCCGTGCACGACCCGGTCGCCGCGCTGGTCTTCTGCACGCCGCAAACGGTGCGCCATTCGATCATCAACGGCAAGGCGGTGGTCGCCGACGGCCACTTGCTGCCGCTCGACCTGCCGCCGCTGGTTGCCGAACACAACCGGCTGGCCCGGCAACTGGCCGACACCGCGCACTGACATGAACGCCACCCGCAATCAACTGGTCTTCGGCCGCGTCCTCCACTTCCTCGCCGACCCCGGCGAGCAGGACGCCGCCGACAGCTACGAGTACTTCCCCGACGGCGCGCTGTGGATCGTCGCCGGCCGCATCGCCGCCGCCGGCCCGCGCGCCACGGTCGAGGCCGGCATCGCGCCGGCCGAACGCGCCGCCGCCACGGTCATCGACTACGGCAACCAACTGATCCTGCCCGGCCTGGTCGACACCCACTGCCACTACCCGCAATCGGCGGTGATCGCCTCCTTCGGCCGGCAACTGCTCGACTGGCTCAACGACTACACCTTCCCGGCCGAAACCGCCTTCGCTGATCCGGAAGTCGCCGCCAGAACCGCCGATTACTTCCTCGACCGCCTGCTCGCCCACGGCACGACCACCGCCGCCGTCTTCTCGACCGTGCATGCCGGCTCGGTCGACGCCTTCATGGCCGGCGCCGAAAAACGCCGGCTGCGCATGTTGACCGGCAAGGTCATGATGGACCGCCACGCGCCGCCCGCGCTGTGCGACACCGTCGCCGACGCCGAGCGCGACTGCCTGGCGCTGATCGAGCGCTGGCACGGCAAAGGCCGGCTGCGCTACTGCGTGACGCCGCGCTTCGCGCCGACTTCGACCGCGGCGCAACTCAGCCTGGCCGGCGAGCTTTACCGGAGCAAACCGGACCTGCACGTGCAATCGCACCTGGCCGAAAACCTCGACGAGATCGCCTGGGTCAAGTCGCTGTTCCCCGAGGCGCGCGACTACCTCGACGTCTACGACCGCCACGGCTTGCTCGGCCCGCGCAGCATCTACGGCCACTGCATCCACCTGTCGCCGGCCGAAACCGCGCGCATGGCGGAAACCGGCACGGCCGCCGCCTTCTGCCCGACCTCCAACCTCTTCCTCGGCAGCGGCTTCTTCAACCACGCCGCCGCCGTCGCTAGCGGCATCCGCGTCGGCCTCGCCACCGACGTCGGCGGCGGCACCTCGTTCAGCATGCTGCGCACGCTCGACGAAGCCTACAAGGTCTCGCAAGTCCACCGCCGCCCGCTGCCGCCGCTGCGCGCCTGGTTCCTCGCCACCCTGGGCGGCGCCCGCGCGCTCTACCTCGACGACTGCATCGGCAACTTCGCCCCCGGCAGGGAAGCCGACTTCATCGTCCTCAACCCGCGCGCGACGCCGGAACTCGACTTCCGCCTGGAGAACACCGACGAACTGGCGGCCACGCTGTTCGCGCTGATGATCCTCGGCGACGAACGCTGCGTGACGGCGACGCATGTGCTGGGGGAAAGGGTCGCACCGCGAAGCTGAGCGGTTAGCCAAGCTGCGAATTGTCGCGCCAGCGGCGCGACGATTGCCTGCCCATCGCCGGCTTCTATCGGAGCCGGAAAGGCCGGCAGCAAGATCGCTACTCCCGGCAACTCCGCGTCAGCCAGTGGGCCAGGGTGAGGAACAGGCGCTCGGGGTCGACCGGTTTGCTGATGTGGTCGTCCATACCGGCGTCGAGGCAGGTCTTGCGGTCTTCGTCGAAGGCATTGGCGGTCATCGCCAGGATCGGCGTATGCCGGTTCATCTCGCCCTTGCGGATGATCCGGGTGGCGTCGAGGCCGTTCAGGTTGGGCATCTGCATGTCCATCAGGATCAGCCCGTAGGGACGGCGGCTCGCCAGTTCGACGGCGATCCGCCCGTCGCCGGCGAGATCGACGACGAAACCGGCGTCTTCGAGCAGGCAGCGCGACACCTCCTGGTTGATCGGCTCGTCTTCCGCCAGCAGCACCCGCACGCCGGCAAAATCCCGCCAGTGCGCCGCCGCCTCCGGCACGCCGGCTGCTGCTTCGGCGGCCGGCGCGACATGGCTTGCGCACTTTGCCAGCCATGCCGAAAAGCGGAAGGTGCTGCCCTGGCCGGGCACGCTTTCTACGCCGACCTCGCCCCCCATCAGGCGCACCAGTTGCTTGCAGATCGCCAGCCCCAGCCCGGAACCGCCGTACTTGCGGGTCATCGAGCTGTCAGCCTGTTCGAAGGCTTCGAACAGGCGTTGCTGCTCGGCCGGCGATATGCCGATGCCGGTATCTGCGACTTCGAAGCGTAGCTGCATCCGCTCGGCGTCTTCGGCAAGCGGGCGAACGCGCAGGGTGACGCCGCCGCTGGCCGTGAATTTGACCGCATTGCCGGTCAGGTTCAGCAACACCTGGCCGAGGCGCAGCGGATCGCCCCGGAAGGCCTGCCCGGCCAGGCCGTCGGCCATTTCGATGCGCAACTGCAGGCCTTTTTCGGCGACCCGCTCGGCCATCAGGCTGGTAATGTTCTCCAGCACTTCGCCGAGCCTGAACTCGATGTTCTCCAGCACCAGGCGCTCGGCTTCGATCTTCGACAGGTCGAGGATGTCGTTGATCACCCCGAGCAGGATCTTCGACGACTGCCTGGCCTTGAGCAATTGTTCGCGGACCTTGTCGTCACTGCTCCGTTTGAGGGCGAGGTCGAGCATGCCCATGATGCCGTTCATCGGCGTGCGCAATTCGTGGCTCATGTTGGCGAGAAACGAGCTCTTCGCCCGGCTCGCCGCCTCGGCCGCTTCCTTGGCCACGGAAAGCGCCGCCGTGCGCTCGCGGACCTGCGTTTCCAGGCGATCGCGATGCTGCAGCAGTTCCTGCCGCGCCGTCTCCCGCTCCCGCTCCCAGCGGGCCGACATCCGGGCGCCGAAGACGATGCCGGCCAGGCCGAGCAGCCAGATCAGGGCATGACTCAGGCCGAGCTGCCAGCGCGATTCGGCGATCCGCTCCAGATAGGGCGCCAGCGGCAGGTTGAGCCCGGTCGCGCCGCGCATGTCGCCCTTCTTGTAACCGAGGATGGCGTGGCATTTCTCGCAGCCATCTTCCATGTACATGGCGCGCAGGTAGCGCAGGTAAGGCTGTCCTTCGATTTCGGTGGTTTCCCAGATCTCGTTCCGCTCGCCGCGGCTGAAGGCTTCGAGCTGCCGGCGCTCCCAGTCGTCCGGCGCATTGCCGGGATTGAGGTACTTGAGGCCGGTGATCCGCCCGCGGATGCCATACGACTCGGCATACAGATCCATCATCTGGCGCAGCATCGACGCCGGATTGAGCAGGGTCAGCTGGCGACCGTCGGTCGTCGTGACGTCGCGGCCGGGCACATGCGACAGCCAGGGCACCGATTTCTGGGTTTCGGTGAGCGGCACATAAACGCCGCCGTGATGCGTCGCCCAGCGGCGGAAGGTGATGTCCTTGTTGAGGTTGGCGCGCGCTTCGGCATAGGCCATCGACATCGCCTGGTTGCTGACCTGGTGCAGATTCCAGGCGAGCGAAAGGAGCAGCACGACAGTCCATATGACCGCGGTCAGGATCGACAAACGCAGCGTCGGCTTTCCGAAAACCATCGGGATACCACCCCTGAATTCTGACCAAGTGGATGATTCCATAAGAATACACCCTCTTCGCCGATGAATTCCCCCTTTCAAAACCGACCGCTCACGCCGTACCGATCACATCTGGCAAGCGGCGATACGGCGTTTGGTCAGGCAGCAAGCGGCGCCGACTCCAGCACTAAGGCATGGAAATCCGGCCCAAGGCGGGAAATTCGATCCAGGTGGAATACTGTCGCGGCAAGGCAAATATTCATTGCGATTTTCATCCGGCATGGACAGAATCACCGCCTTTCCGAAAATCCATGACATGGAAATCCCAAGAAACCTCATGACATCCGAAAATTCGCATCCCCGGGGTTTCAGGCCGTCTCCCCGCCGCATCTCCCGGGCCTGGCCGGGCTTCCTGGCAATCCTGCCCGCCTGCCTGCTGTCGATCCCCGCCCATGCGGATTCGAGCGAATGGCTGAATTTCCCGATGTATTCGCGCGATACCGCGCACGCCGTACATCTCAAGGCGCTCAAGCTGCGCCCGGACGGCCTGCTCGAATCGGCCTCGCGTTATCCCGGCCACAACAAGGAAAAGTGGTCGGCGCAGGAAAACGCGCTGGGCCAGCATGAATCCGAACAGCGGCTGATCGATTGCCAGACCGGCCTCCATTTCACTTACGAAACCCGCCTGCTGGCCGCGGACGGCAGCGTCGTCGCCAGTCGCGCCACGCCGCGGGACGATTTCGACGCCTGGAAGGCCGGCATCGAATCGCGTCTGCGCGAAGACCTGTCACTCGAAGCCTGGCCGGCCGGCAGCGAAATCTTTCTGGCCTGCGCCGCCCACGCCGACCCGACGCTGCTGCCGCGGCGTGCGGCCGAAGAGCGACGCCAGAACACCGCCACCATCCGCCCCGAACCGCTGCGCAAGGCGCTGGCGGAAGACGTCAGCCGACTCTGGCAGCAGGTCGCTTTCCGTCCGGCGCTCAAGACCTTCGCCAAGCCGCCTGCGAAAACCGCGCGCCAGATCTTCGCGGCCGTGCAAGGCCGCTTCGCCCAATGGCTGAAACCGTTCACTTTCACCGCCGTACCGGCGACGGCGAAGGCGAAGACGCCGCCAGCGGCACAAGCTGCCTTCCAATTGCTGGCCGCCACGCCGGACGGTCTGGTGCGTTACCGCCAGCCCGACGCCGCCTACTACGCCTATGCGGACGTCACCCCGCCGCTCAGCCGCGCCGCGCTGGAAAAGGTGGCCGGCCTGGAGGTCGTCCATCTGGCCCACTGCCAGCTCGGCCTCAGCCATCCCGAAGAGATCATCTGGCGCGACGCCGCAGGCAAGCCCCTGGCCCGGCAGGCGCCGCCCGTGGACGAACTACTGGCCCAACTGCGCCAGCGCGACAGCGGCGATAGCGAAGGCTTCAGGATCAATGTCAACGACCCCGCCGCCGCAGGCGGCGAGGCACAGGCGGTATGCCAGGCGGCGGCCCGCCTGTGCCAGGAAGAAACGCCGGCGCCAGCCGACGCCGCCGCCAGGCTGGCGGCAGTGAGTGCCGCCGACACTCCCGCAGCCGTGCTGCTGGCCGTCCGCCGAATCCAGCAAGCCGCCCGCGATCGATTCATTCCCAACTGCCAGATCGGCCGTTTCTGATTTCCGCCCCTTCCCCATGCGCCCCCTCCCCGTTGCCCGTCTCGTTTCCGTCCTGGCCCTCTGCGCCGCCTTCCCGCTCCACGCCGAATACGCCTGCAAGCTACCGCTGACCGAATATTCCGCCATCGCCGATCTCTGTCCGTACAGCGAAGGTCTCGCCGCGTTCTCGATCGCTGGCGCCTGGGGCTACCTCGACCGGCAAGGCCGGCCGGTGATCCCACCGACCTTCGACGAAACCCAAGGCTTCAGCGAAGGCCTGGCGCCGGCCGCCGTCGACGGGAAATGGGGTTACATCGACAGCACCGGACGCTGGGCGATCGCCCCGGCCTACCGGGAAGCCAGCCACTTCAGCGAAGGACTCGCCGTCGTCGAGAATGAAGATGGACAGAACGGCGTCATCGACCGCAACGGACGCTGGATCGTGCCGCCCGGCTACATGCTCATCGAGCCTTACGCGAACGGCTTGGCGCTGGCCCGTACCAAGGCGTGGCGACAGGAACTGCTCGACCGCCAGGGCCGTATCGTCCATCGCTTCGCCGACGACCTCGACATCGGCACCCAGGTCTGGCCCGGCCACTTCAAGGCGACGCAGAAATTCGCCCCGGAACTGCACCATGGCGATGGCCGCCGCCAGGCACTCGCCAGCGATTCTGCAGCCCGCGAGCACTGCGGCCGCCAGGCCTGTTTCAGCGAGGAAAAGGAAAACGACGAAACCCGCTATCGCCTGATCGATGGGCAAGGCCGGGAGATTGTCGATACCCGTTTTTCCGCAAGCTCGGACTTCAACCGCGGTCAAGCCACGGTGCGCGTCGGGAAAAGCTATGGCGTGATCGACGAGACGGGGAAATTTATCGTCCCGGCCCAGTTCGAGCGCATCGACGCCCTGCCCAACGGAATGTACCTGGCGATGCCCGAAGTCGAAGGCTCGACGCGCCACATTTTTGACCGCCAGGGTAAGGAGCGCTTGGTCCTGCAGTGCCAGTGGCCGAATTCCGAACAACACGGCGACTGGCTGGTGATCAGCGCCTGCAAGAGCCAGGTCTGGGTCTTCCACGCCGCTGGCCAGCAATTCGCCCTCGACCTCAGCCCGCCGCTGCCGGAGACAACCGGCGCCGAGGACGACACCGTGGTTTCGATACAGGTCAGCGCCCAGGCCGACCGCTTGCTCGTGCAGCGCCGTTATCCCAAGCCCGACAGCTACCTGGACGGCGTCCGCTTCGCGCTGCTGACCCCGGACAAGGTGCAATTGACCGACAGCTCGCCCGCCTTCGCCGGTCAATTCGACGGCATCGACCTGATCACCGACGAGCAGCATCCCCGCCGCGCCCTGAGCGAGCTGCCTGTCGCCCGCGTACACAAGAGCTACGAGACGCCCGGCATCGTCACGGCCGACGGCGCCATCATCAGCAAGCCGGACTGGCAATACGACCGCGATAGTGGCCGGGACTACAACGGCAGCCTGCCGCTGCGCGGGCCGCTGGTCATGAAAGCCAACGACAAGTTCGGCGCCATCACGGCCGCTGGCGCATGGGCGATCCCGCCGCGCTACGACAGCCTCGGCGACTTCATCGACGGCCTTGCCCTGGCCAGCAGCGACGACCAGCGACTGGCCATCGACAGCCGCGGCCGCAGCTGGCCGCTGCCCGAAGGACAACAATACCAGCGCCTGGGCAATGGTCTGCTGGCTTACCACGATGCCGACGGCGAAACCCGCTTCCTGCGCCTTGGCGACGACGGCGTAACCGACGTAGCCGGCCCGGAAGGCATCGAAGATCTGGGCGACACCGCCATTGCCGGTCTCGTTCCGGCGCGCCTGAAAAGCGGCTGGGGACTGCTCGACAGCGAACTCCGCTGGGTGCTGCCGCCGAGCGCCAGAGATCAGCCGGAACCCTTGTGGCACGGTGAAAACTTCCTCGGTTGGCGCTACCAGCTGCCGAGCGAACTCGCCTACCGGCAGCGTGGCGTCGTCGGCCTGCTGGCAGCGGACGGCAAGGAGCTACTGGCGCCGCGCTACGACAGCCTCGATGTTTTCCGGGACGCTGAAGAAGCGCTGATCGAAGTCGAGGAACACGCCGGCGGCGAAACCTACCGCGGCCTGTTCAGGCCCGACGGCAGCCAGTTCATCGCCCCGGCGCAGGCCAACATCCGCGCCCTCGGCGACGGCTGGTTCCTGGCCCAACCGCAGACCCTGACGGGCATCCTGGACAGCACCGGCCGCTGGGTTCTGGCGCCGGGCAGATACCGTCTCAGCGAACTCTCGCCCGCAGGCTACGCGCGGGAAACCGTCGCCGACGAGCCCGCCAACGTGCGCGGCGACGGCAGCATCTCGACCCCATCGCAACCGCTCGCCTGGCCGGAGGAAACGGCAGCTGCATGGCAAAAGACGGAAACCAAGATCGAGGGCGAAAGCGATCCGCTGCTCACCTATCGCGGTTTCGACTGGCAGCAGCGCCTGCAACTGCGCGGCGAAGCCTTGCACGATTTTGCCGAAGGCTGGACGGTACTCACCCGCCACTACCGGGAGCAGCGCTATCTCGCCAGCAGCGACGGGCGCCTGGTCGGCCCGCTGCCCTACGACGAGATCGAGCCGGTGAGCGGCGGTCTGGCCATGGTGGTCAAGACGCTGCCGGCCGGACCGCGCCAGCCCGAGGCGATACAGCGCATCGGTTTCATCGACACCCGGGGCAAGCTGGTGATTCCGCCGCGCTACGAAGCCGCCAGCAACTTCAGCGAAGGGCGCGCCGCGGTCGTCCTGCAGGGCAATCTCGGCCTGATTGACGAGCGGGGCAAGCTGCTGGTGCACGGCGGCTGGCGTTGCGGCACGCAAGCGGTCCTGCTCGACGGCCAGGGCAAGGCGATCTGGCCCGCCGGCAAGCCAAATTGCCGCTGAGGCCGCCATGCGCAAGAAAAACCTCGTGCTGTTTTCCGCCCGCGGCCGCGCCAGCCTGCCCGAGACGCTCGCCCGCCGGCTGGAGGCGGTGGCCGCCGTCGCTTACCGGACGACGCCGGAGCTGCTGTCCGACGCCGACCTTGTCGAACAATGCGCGCAGGCCGAGGTCGTCGGCCTGACCCGGCGCGCCTGCAAGGATTTCCACGCCGCTCTGGTGGACCGCCTGCCGCGCCTGCGCGGCCTCGCCGTCTATGCGACCGGCGACGAATGGCTGGACCGCCAGGCACTGGCCCGACGTCAGGTCGACGTCCGCCTGCTCCCCGACTATTCGGCGCAGAGCGTTGCCGAGCACGCTCTGGCGATGCTGCTCGGGCTGTCGCGCCGACTCCACCTGAGCGACCGGGTGGTGCGCGGCGAGCTGCCCGATTCGATCTCGCTGCGTGGCTGGGAACTGGCCGGCAAGAAGCTCGGCATCGTCGGTCTCGGCCGCATCGGCCGGCGCATCGCGCACCTGGCCGCCGCCTTCGGCATGGACATCCACTACTGCGACCCGGCCGTGCCGGCGGCGGACGGCTGGCGCGCGATGGCGCTCGGCGAGCTGCTGGCCTGCTGCCCGGTGGTGATGCTGGCGGCCAGCGTCGCGCGCGGCGCACCGCCGCTGATCGGCAGCGAGCAATTGCGGGCGATGCCGGCCGGCGGCTACCTGATCAACCCCTCGCGCCCGCAACTGGTAGACCACGACGCGGTCCGCGCCGCCATCGCCAGCGGCCACCTGGCCGGTTACGCGGTCGACGAGCGGGTCTTTTGCGCCGCCCAGCTGGCCGGGCTGGAAGCCGGCCGCATCCTGCAGACCGGGCACACCGCCTGGTATTCGAACGAGGCCATGGCGCGCGGCGCCGAGGCCTGGGTCAAGCATCTGATCGAACTCGCCCAAGCATGAACGACGTCACCCGCCGCCTGCGCCGCACCCTGCTGCTCGCCAGCAGCCTCCTGCCGCTGTCGATGACAGCAATCCTCATCGCCGGTCGCTGGCCGGAATACTGGAAGTGGATCGCCAGCGAGGACACGCCGATGACCTCGCTCGAAGTCGCGGTGATGTACACCTGCGCCCTCGCCGCCTGGGCCGCCGCCGCCATGCACCATCTGCGCGGCGCCGCCGATCCGGCGCGGCGCTGGCTGGTGCTCGGTGCCGGTTTCCTGTTCCTCTGCCTGGACGACCGCTTCGCCATCCACGAGCGGATTCGCGACCAGTTCCTGGCACCACACGCCATCAGCCTGCCCTTCCTGCCGCTCGGCCCGGGCGACTTCGTCCTGCTGCTCTACATGCTCGGCGGCCTGCTCGTCCTGCCCTGGCTGCTGCCGCTCTGGCGCCAGCATCCAGCGGCCCGCCGCCGCTTCCTGGCCGGCGTCGGCGTCGCCGCGCTGGCCGTACTGGTCGACGCCTGGGACATCCACCGCCTCGACCTCGCCGGCCAGCGCCTGCTACAGACCATCGAGGAATGCCTGGAACTCGCCGCCCAGGTGCTCTTCCTGCAAGGCATCCTGCTCGCCTGGCTGGCCGACGCGCAGGCCGGCGACGAACAGCGGGAAGCGCCATGAAACCCCATCTCGGCGCCGCCATTGTCGGCGGGCTGATGGCGCTGGTCATGCTTGGCATGCTGCTGCTCTTCAGCGGCGACAACGTGGCCGGCGTCTACCTGGCGGTCGGCGTCGCCATGGTGGTTCTCGCCCCGCTGGGCCTGATCGCCCTGCTGATGTCGATCGTCTATTTCAGACGCCGGGCGCCGGCCAAGGCCTACTGGTCGATCTGGGGACCGCCGCTGGCTGTACTGGCATGCCTGTGGCTGTACGGCCTCTTCGATGAGATCCGCCGCCACCGTTTCCACCAGGCGCACCCGAACATCGAGGAAGTTCATATCAATCTTTCCGGGCGCAGCCTGTGGCTGGACCCGGAAACCACTTCCGGCAGTTCAACCTTTTCAGGCGAACTGCCCGGCGCGCAGCCGGAAAGCTTTGCCCGCCTGACGCGTTACGTCTGGAACAACGACGACCTCGACCGACTATGGCCCTACGCCGGCAGCCGTCTGGTGGCCGATTTCGACAGCCTCGCCGTGCATTACGGTCACCCGGGAAATACGCTGGCAACCCGACTGCCGGTAGTCGTCGCCGCGCCTTACCCGGAAATTCCGAAACTATTCAACGGCAGACAGCCGAGCGCAAGCGATGAGGCAGCGCTGCTGACCTACCTCTACTTCCACTACGCCGACCGGGTCGAAGTGACGCCGGCGCTGCGCCTTTCCGGTTCGCAGGCGATGGATCAGTGGGGACGGAAAATCCCGCTCGTCGCCTTCCATCTCGCCAATCTGCACACCCTGCCCCTGGCCCGGCTGGAAATCGACGGCCAGGCGGTCAACCTCGGCGACCACGCCTTCACCAGCGAAAGCGCCGATGGCGCCTGTACCAGCCGCAATTACTCGGCATTTGCGATCAACGAACTGAGCGGGCCGCTGCGCGTGCGCTGGCAATTCGCCGAGGCGAACCCGCGCTGGCACGAAGCGCTGGCCCAGGTGCCGAAATTCTCTACGCCGTACCGACCGGCCGGCCGCGCCCACCTGACCGACGTCACCCTGTATTTCCAGGACGATGGCATCATCATCGCCGAGCGCTCACTGGAAATCGCCCAGGCGCAGCAGCGGCTGGCCCTGCTCACCACCGGCCCCGGCCTGCCGCTGCGCCGTCCGGCACCCTGCGGCGCGGCGGCCGACCGCTACACCGACGACGTCGAGATCAGGCGCGACCCGCCGCGCCCGTAAAACCAGGCCCCCCCGGCCCGGCGGCGGCGCCGCAAAGACTCGGCATCGACACCGGCTTCATGCCGCGCGCAGACGCACCCACAGCGCGCCAGCGGCGCTCAGCGTCGCCATCCCCATCACCGCCGCCCAGCCCCAACTGGCCAGCAACAGGCTGCCGAGGACCGCGCCGCTCGCCATGCCGGAGAACATCCCGACGAAGAGCACCGCGTTGAGCCGGCTGCGGGCGCCCGGATCGATCTGGTAAACCTGCGTCTGATGGGCGATCAGCGTCGCCTGCACGCCGAGGTCGAAGAGCACCGTGCCGATGGCCAGCAGCGTCAGTTGGGCCCCGCTCGGCGCCCACAGCCAGGCGGCGGTCAGGCCGGCAAAGGCGAGCGCCGTCAGCGCCGCCCCCAGGCGCGTCACCAAGCCGGGGCCGCGCCGATCCGCCAGGTGCCCGGCAAGCGGCGCGACCAGCGCGCCGGCCGCGCCAGCCAGGCCGAAAGCACCGGCGGCGGCGCTGCCGAGATGGAAGGGCTCGCCGTGCAGCATGACCGCCAGCGTCAACCAGAAGGCACTGAAGCTGAGCGCCAGCAGCCCCTGCGCCAGCGCCGCGCGGCGCAGCGGCGGATGGGCGCGCCACAGGCCGAGCAGCGACGCGAGCAAGGCGCCGTAGCTCAGGTTGGTCGCCGGCCGCGCCGCCTGCATGTGGCGCCAGGCGGTGTAGACGACGGCCAGGATGCTCAGCGCGGCAATCACGAACATGCTGCGCCAGCCGAACAGTTCGGCGACCACGCCGCTGACCACGCGCGACAGCAGGATGCCGAGCAACAGCCCGGTCATCACGGTGCCGACGACACGGCCGCGCTGTTCGGCGGAAGCCAGCGCGGCGGCGGCCGGCACGATGTCCTGCGCCAGCGTGGCGGCGAGGCCGACGATCAGGCTGGCCAGCAGCAGCAAGTGGATCGATGGCGCCAGCCCGGCCGCCAGCAGCGCCAGCAAGAGCACGCCGCTCTTGACCAGGATGATGCTCCGCCGGTCGTAGCGGTCGCCGAGCGGCGCCAGCAGCAGGATGCCGAGGGCGTAGCCGAGCTGGGTCAGCGTCGGCACCAGGCCGATGCTGCGGCTGGAAGCGCCGATGTCGGCGCCCAGCACGCCGAGCATGGGCTGGCTGTAGTACAAGGAGGCGACCGACAGGCCGGCACTCATTGCCAGCAACAGGATCAGTAGCGGCGTCAGGCCGGCGGCGGGGGAGTTCGGGGAAGCGGACATGATGGACTCGGTTTCAGGGATGACGAGACGACATGTTGATCATTCACAAATAGATTGTGTAGTGCATTGAAATGCAGATTTGTTATACATTGATCGCATGACAAAACCAGCCCAGCCAGCGCCGCTCGCCAGCGGCGACCGCATCGAACTGATGCAGACCTTCGTCCGCATCGTCGAAGCCGGCAGCCTGTCGGCCGCCGCCGAGCAGATGGGAACCACGCAGCCGACGATCAGCCGCCGCCTGCAGGCGCTCGAACGCTCGCTCGGCGTGCGCCTGCTGCAACGGACGACGCACCACATGGGCCTGACCCAGGACGGCGAGCGCTGCTACGAACGTGCCCGCGAACTGCTCGCCAGCTGGGCTTCGTTCGAGTCCGAGCTGCGCGGCGCCGACGACGCGCCGGAAGGCACGCTGCGCGTCATCGTCCCGCACGCCTTCGGGCAGGACCGGCTGATCGCCCCGCTCGCCGAATACCTCGGGCGCTATCCGGGGATGACCGTCGAATGGCTGCTGCACGACGACCGCAGCATCCAGGACTACATCGCCGCCGGCATCGACTGCGCGATCCAGGTCGGCGAGATCGGCGATCCGGGCCTGGTGGCGATCCGCCTCGGCGAGGTGCATCGCATTGCCGTCGCCGCACCGGCCGTCCTCGCCGGCCGACCGCTGCCGGTCGACGCCGGCGAACTGGCCGATCTGCCCTGGCTGGCGCTGCGCACCTATTACCGCAACGAGGTAGCGCTGAACCACGTCAGCAGCGGCAAGAAGCGGCGTTTCCCGATCACGCCGCGCTTCAGCACCGACAACCTGTACGCCCTGCGCAGCGCCATGCTGCGCGGCGTCGGCGCCGGCATCGCCTCGGCCTGGATGCTCGCCGACGACATCGCGCGCGGCGACCTGGTCCATCTGGCACCCGAGTGGCAGGCACAGCCGCTGCCGATCAGCCTGGTCTATCCCTACGCCCGCTTCTACCCGGCTCGCCTGCGCCGCTTCGTCGAAATCGTGCGCGCCAACGCGCCGGCAATTTTCGGCGAGTTCACCGCCCGGCCATGAAAAACGGCGCCCGCAGGCGCCGTCGTCGCGACAGTTGCCCAAGCTCAGCCCGGCGCGTTCGGGTTGCGGTGCGCCCAGCCGGTCAGGCGCTTCTCGGCCAGCGCGAAGAGTTCGTACATGACGACACCCATGACGCCGATGACGATCAGCCCGGCGAAGACGAGCGGCATGTTCATCGACGAGCTGGCCGACATCATCAGGTAGCCGATGCCGAGGTTGGAAGCCACCGTCTCCGAGATCACCGAGCCGACGAAGGCTAGCGTGATCGCCACCTTCAGCGAGGCGAAGAAGAAGGGCAAGGAACGCGGGATGCCGACCTTGACCAGGATCTGCCAGCGGCGGGCGCCAAGCGAACGCAGCACGTCTTCCAGTTCCGGCTCCAGCGTCGCCAGGCCGGTGGCGACGTTGACCACGACCGGGAAGAAGGAGATCAGGAAGGCGGTGAGGATGGCCGGGATGGTGCCGATGCCGAACCAGACGACGAGCACCGGCACGAAGGCGACCTTGGGAATGCTGTTGAAACCGACCAGCAGCGGATAGGTCGCCTTGTAGATGAGCGGCGAAGCACCGACCGCGAGGCCGAGCAGCATGCCGACGACGACGGCGAGGACGAAGCCGGCGAGCGTCGTCCATAGCGTCTGCAGCGCGTGCATCATGATCGGCCCGGCGTATTCGAGGCCGGAAGCCCAGATCGCGCTGGGCGCCGGCATCAGGTAGTCGGGAATCTTCAGGCCGCTGCAGATGATTTCCCAGACCAGGAAGATGGCGACGGTAAGCAGCCAGGGCGCAGCCTTGATGGCGGTGGACGTTTTGATGGCCATGGGGATTCCTCAGGATTCGCGGATGCGGCCGATGTGGTCGCGCAGTTCGTGCACGTAGGCGGCAAAGCTGTCGGTGTAGGTGACGTCGAGCGGGCGCGGACGCGGCAGGTCGATTTCCTTGCGCACCAGGATGCGGCCCGGGCGCTTGCTCATCACGTAGACGGTATCGGCGAGGAAGACCGCTTCGCGCAGGTCGTGAGTCACCAGGATGACGGTGAACGGCTTCTCCTGCCAGAGGTCGCGCAGCATGCACCAGAGTTCTTCGCGGGTGAAGGCGTCGAGCGCGCCGAAGGGCTCGTCGAGCATCAGCAGGCGCGGCTGGTGGATCAGTGCGCGGCAGATCGACGCCCGCTGCTGCATGCCGCCGGACAGTTCCCAGGGAAACTTGCTGCCGTAACCGACCAGCCCGACGCGGGCGAGCAGCGCTTCGGCGTCGGCGGTGTATTGCGCCTTTTCCTTCTTCAGGTTGCTGCGAAAGGGCTCGACGATCTCCAGCGGCAGCATCACGTTGTCCAGCGTGTTGCGCCAGGGCAGCAGGTTGGCGGCCTGGAAGGCCATGCCGACGATCTTCAGCGGCCCGCCGACCTCGCGGCCATCGACGAAGACGTAACCGTTGCTCGGCGGCTTGAGGCCGGAGACCAGCTTCATCAGCGTGGATTTGCCGCAGCCGGACGGACCGACGACGGCGACGAATTCGCCTTCGCGGATGTCCAGGCTGACATCCTCGATGGCGTTGGCGCCGCCCGGCGCGTAGGCCAGGCTGACGTTCTCGAACTTGACGAAAGACATGCGGATTCCCTATCGGTGACAGCGTCAACCGGCGGCGGCTGCCGCCGGCCCGGGGCGCCTTATTTGAGCGCGCGCTCGGCGGCCGCCGGCAGGAAGGCGGCGTTGAACAGGTCGGCGGCCTTCGGCGTCGTCGGCAGACCATAGGCTTCGACGGTTTCGGCCAGCGAGCGCTGCAGGCGGTCGGTGGTGACGGCACCGAGGCCGTTCGCCTTGACTTCCGCCGTGATCACGCTCGATTCGAGCGCCAGCTTGAGGCGGCGGGTTTCCAGCGCGACGTTGATCAGCGGATCGCGTTCCTTGACGTAGGCGATGGCGGCGTCCGGGTTGGCGATGGTTTCCTTGAGCGCCTTGTTGAAGGCGCGCAGCAGGCCGGCCACCGCCTTGGGCTGCTCGGCGAGCATCTTCGGGCTGGCGATGATCGCGTTGCCGTACAGCGAAACGCCGTAATCCGGGTACTTCAAGGCGACGATGTCGGCCGGCTTGACGCCGCGCGCTTCGAGGTTGAGCAGGCTGGTGAAGTAGAAACCGGTGATGCCATCGACGTCGCCGCGCGCCAGCAGGGTCTCGCGCAGCGCCGGTTCGACGGTCTGCCACTTGACGGCGTCAACCGCCAGCTTGTTCGACTTGGCGAAAGCCGGCCAGGCCTTGCGCCCGGCATCGAAGATCGGCGCCGCCAGGGTCTTGCCCACCAGATCGGCCGGCTTCGTGATGCCCGACTTCTTCAACACGAAGACGGCGGCCGGCGTCGCGTTGTACACCATGTAGACGGCCTGGATCTTCGAGCCCGGCGTCTTCGCGTCATGCTCGACCAGCGCGTTGAAGTCGGCAAAGCCCATTTCGTAGGCGCCGGTGGCAACGCGGGTGACGGCACCGGCCGAACCGGCACCGGAATCGATCTCGACATCGAGCCCTTCGGCGGCGAAGTAACCCTTGGCCTTGGCCATCAGGAAAGGCGCCGACGGCCCTTCGAAACGCCAGTCGAGCGTGAACTTGAGTTTCAGCGGCGCCTGGGCGAGCGCCGGCGCGGTCAAGCAGGCGAGGCCGGCGGCAAGCAGAAGGCGACGGCAGGCATTGAACGGAACGGACATGAAGGGTTCTCCTGAACGGTTTGTAATGACCGTCCTTAGGCAATCGCCGTGCCAAGCAGCAACACACTGTTTTAAAAGAAATTTTTACAAAGCCGGATTTTTCGGTCCGGTGCCGGAGTGCGCGGCGGGCGCTTTTTCCCGGATTTGGCGCAAAAACGCGCCTCAATTTGGTGCCAAGGGACCGGAAACGCCCCTGTGCTGTGCATGAAAAATGAATATTTCATACGAGACAATCCCATTATATTCAACAGGATATAAGAAACAGACTATATGGTTTTAGCGATACCGGGTATGCCGGATATGCGCGAGGCTTCCTGATAGATTTTGCCCATCGCTTGGCTGCTGCACCGCAACATCCAACGCGCACATGCCAATTCAAACCCGGAGGTTCAATCATGTTTGCCAAGAAGTCCATCGTCGCCGCCAGCGTCCTGCTCGCCGTCGGCATTACCGGCGCCAGCGCCGCCGACTGGAGCGACACCTACATCGGCTGGCGCTACGGCACCCAGTTCGGCGAGCCGTTCAACAAGAACGACATCAAGAAGAACATCTTCAACTTCGGCCACGTCAGCGGCTACAAGTACGGCACCAACTTCCTCAACGTTGACATGCTGCTCTCCGACGACAAGGATTCGCTCAACGGCAGCAGCGGCGCCCACGAAGCCTACGTCGTCTATCGCCACACCCTCGACTTCGGCAAGATCGCCGGCAAGCCGGAAATGTTCAAATGGGGCCCGCTGCGCGGCGTCGGTTTCACCGCCGGCTTCGACTACAACAACAAGTCGGGCGACAGCTACCAGTCGCGCAAGCGCATGCTGGTCGCCGGCCCGACGGTGATGTTCGACGTCCCCGGCTTCCTCAACGTCAGCGTCCTGCAACTGTGGGAAAGCAATGCCCCGCGCACCCATCCGCAACGCTACCACTACGACGCCCACCCCATGCTCAACGCCGCCTGGGGCATTCCGCTCGGCTCGCTGCCCCTCTCCTTCGAAGGCTACCTGAACTACATCGCGTCCAAGGGCAAGAACGAGTTCGGCGGCCCGACCAAGCCGGAAACCAACATCGACGCGATGATCATGTACGACGCCAGCAGCCTGGTCGGCGCCAAGGCCAAGACCTTCCGCGTCGGCCTGGAATACCAGTACTGGCGCAACAAGTTCGGCAACGACCACAAGGGCCCGGCCGGCGACGGCGCCTTCGCCAAGACGCCGATGGTGCGCGCCGAATACCACTTCTGATCGCTCGGCAAGTATCTGGAATACTGGCAGGCCGCCCGGTGGGCGGCCTGTTTGCGTTCACTCGCCGGAGATCGACGGAAAACTGAGCGGATGATCATCAGAGACAGCGCGAGGAACGACGGCAGACGGCCAAGGGCGGACCTTCAAGAATCTGCTTCATACCGGACATCGGCTCTGTCCGTATGATTGCTGATTGATAAGGAGACCGCCTTCGGATAATCTCTATGTCATTCAAAACCTTACGAGCGATCTAATCGTGTCCGTATTATTAGCAATCACCCGGACGTTTCTGCTCGTGAATAACTGTTAAACAGCAAGATGCGATCGCACCTCCTTGATCCCGTCGCGCACCATCCAGCTCTGCCTGCCGCGCAGGAACTCGCACGGTGCATCTACAGCTTGCACGAGGCAGGCGCGAGTTACACCGCAGAACTTCGACAGTTGGGGCTGCTGGTAGGTCGAATCATTTCCCCGCAGCAGGTCGTGGGCGCATTTGGGTCTATCGACCCGGAGACCTTTGCCCAAAAGTGTCTGGTCGATTGGCATGCACTTCCCGCGGACGCAACTGAGGCCGAGATGCTGGAGATGCTTCAGTTGGTCTGCGAGGCGAATGGCACCGAATTCCAAATCGAGTACTGGGTCGAGTGCTTGCGTGTAAACACTGGCGACGACCGCCTCAGCGATTTGATCTTTTGGCCGGATGAGTACTTCGGCAAGCCGACGACTAAAGACCTGTCCGCCGAGCAAATGCTTGAAGTTGCCTTGGGCCGAGCGGGGGGGGAACTTGCTGTTTAACCTGCCATTGGAGCGGACCGCCTGCGGCGTCCGCTCACTTTCACGTTGGACGTCACTGCAGGAATAGTTACCGTGGCCAGAAATCCGAAAGAATATGCTCTCTCTCACGGAGACCGAGTACACGAAATTGAAAGAAAATTTGGTGCATCAGCACTACAAGATATTCTTAGCCTGCTGGATCAGGTCGCCAATAAAAACGACAAAACGCTGGGTGCCATCGTCTTTCTAGCACGAGAAAAACATCCAGAGGATATTCCTTCGCTTATCCAACTCGCGAATGAGGATCTAGAAAGCTTGGTTAGCGCAGCAACCGTAAAAGATGAGAGAGGCTAATTGTGTTTCCTCAAACTTTTTCGGTTACGTCGAACATTCCCGTCGGCCTCCGACGGGGCTGCCCGCAAGCGGGCAGCCCCTTACCTATAACGTGCCTGAAAGGCTGCTTTCCCAAGTAGGCTATGGCCGCTTAGGGTCGATTCAAGCCGGTCAAGTACACGCGATTCGCTGGGCAACTGCCTGCGATTTCACACTGAGGGACTCGAAAGCCTCCTCTGCCCCACCCAAAGGACGCAACGCAAGCCAATCCGGTAGCGGGTATCGGCAGGCGGCACCCACCCCGTTGCGTGCATTCGCTCGACCAGGAAGACAACTGGTGCTGGCGCTTTCCAGCGCTCTTTCCATTATCCTTCGCATCTTTGTGCTGGAAGCTTCTCATGGGTAGTTGGCAAACCTACGATCAATACTGCTATGCCCTGCTGGCGGTGGTGGGAACCTTTGCGGCGGTGTACCTGATTCATCGAGCCATGCAACATCAGCCTTGGCATGCCACTCTGCACAGCTTGCGTGGGGTCGCACCACCCTTCATCAACATCATTGGGGTGTTGTTCGGCCTGACCCTGGCCTTCCTCGCCAACGATACCTGGAGCGCCCATGATCGTGCGATGAATGCGGTTTACCGGGAGGCCGACTCGTTGCGCACTATTGCCGCTTTGAGCGGTACGTTGGGGCAACCGGTGAAGGAACAGATACGCACCAGCCTTGCCGATTACGCACGCGCCATCGTGGATGAATGGCCTGCGCTAGCAGAACGCCAGACCAGCCGTTCGGTCATGCTCAAGGAAGATGCATTGTTGGCGCTACTGGCCAGCCCGCCGGTGGCGCAGGTTGCCGGAGCCAACCTGCAGGCTTTGATGTTGCAAAAAGCCATTGAAATACGAGATCTGCGGGACCAGCGCATCGCTCTGAGCCAAACCCACGTCAACCCATTGAAATGGCTGGGCATGGCGTTTCTCGGTCTTCTGACACTGCTGTCGATTGCCGTAATTCATGTCGATCAGCCGCGTGCCGCCCTCGTCGCGGTACTGCTTTTTGCCCTGGCGGCCGCACCAACCGCTGCCATCGTATTGATTCAGGGCAACCCCTTCCAGATGCCGACTTCGGTCACGCCAGCGCCCATCGCAAGCGTCCTTGCAGAGCTTTGACGATCCTGGCTTGACGCTCACCGGGGACAGGGCGCAGGCAAGCGCGGCATTGATTTCGGCACCAGCGCCAGGCGTCACGGATGGACTGACTGCTGTAGCCGTCGAGCATGGCCCTTAATCGGCCGGCAGTTGCGCCTTGCTCTCGGCCAATGCGCGCCACCGCCAAGCGCCTCGCTGATGGCGGCGGCACTCTGGCAGGCTGAACGCGTCGCCCCCGCTGCTCATGAGTTGCGCTTCCATACCGTCACCTCGCTCAGGGTGTGCTGGTGCTTGCGGCGGGTTTCGCGGATGACGAAGGGGACGGCTTGCGGTCCTTCGACGAGGGTGAAGCTGGCGCCGAGGACGTCCTTCAGACCGTCGAGCGTGGAGTAGGACTCGCCGTCCTTCTTGTAGCCGCCGATCCATTCGTCGCGCTTGGTGTATTCCTCCAGCCAGGTGTAGGGCGAGGCCAGCACCAGCAAGCCGCCGGGGTTGAGGCGGGCGGCGACGCTGTCGAGGAAGCGGCGCGGGGCGTACAGACGGTCGATCAGGTTGGCGGCGAGGATGAGGTCGAAGCCGCCGAAGATGTCCTTCAGGTTGCACGCGTCGCCCTGCCAGAACGCCACCCGGCCGGCCGTTTCGGCGAGGCCGAGGCGGTCCAGGCGGCGCTCGTGGTAGCTGACCAGCTCGCCTTCGTCGGGCAGGGTGTAGCGCACGGTGCCGGTTTCCTGCAGACGGATGGCGACCTGGATGAAGCGGGCCGAGAAGTCGATGCCGACGACCTGCTCGAACACCCGCGCCAGTTCGAAGCTGGCCCGGCCGGTGGCGCAGCCGAGGTCGAGGGCGCGCGCCTGCCCGCCGTTGCCGTGGTGGCGATGCGCGGCGATGGCGAGTTCGGCCATCGCCCGGGGGAAGTTGGGCACGCCGAAGGCCGGGTCGCCGTAATGGAATTCGGCGTACTGCGAGACCATGGCGTCGGTTTCGTAAGCGGACACCGGGTTGGTCACCGGCATTTCGCTCGCCACGTAGCGGAAGCCGGCATGCTGGAAGAAGTGGCGCCGGAAGGCGTAGCGCGAGGCAGCGCGGGATTCGTTGCCGGTGGCGATCCAGCTGCCGCCCTTGATGATGTTGTGGCGCTCGTCGAAGGTCGGGCTGGTGAAGTCGTCGTAGATCGGATGCACCGCGAAGCCGTCGAAGGGATAGGTCGGCGTTTCGCACCATTGCCAGACATTGCCGACGACATCGAACAACTCGCCGTGGGCGAAGCGGTTCACCGGGCAACTCGAGGCCCAGTGGTCAAGATGCAGGTTGGCGCTGGCCGGCGCGTCGGGCGGCACGTCGGAGAGCTGCACATGCTCGTGGATGCGGTGCCATTCGTCCTCGCTCGGCAGACGCAGCGGCAGGCCGCTCTGCTCGGTTTTCCAGCGGCAGAAGGCGCGCGCTTCCAGGCAGTTGGTTTCCACCGGCCAGTCCCAGGGCATGGTCACTTCTTCGGCGAGCAGGCGCAGCTTCCAGCCGCCCGGCACGCTGGCGTCGGCCACCCAGAAAGTGGGATGGGTCGCCTGGGCGAAGCGCTTCCAGGCGGCGCCCTCCTCGTCCCAGTAGCGGTCGTCGGCATAGGCGCCGGCATCGACGAACTCGCGGAACTCGCCGTTGCTGACCAGATGGCGGGACGCCTGGAAGGCCGCGACATCCGCCTGGTGCTGGCCGTATTCGTTGTCCCAGCCGTAGAACGGATCGCTCAGGGCGCGACCGAGCACGACCCGGCCGCCGGGAATATCGACCAGCGTATTGACCGGCGCCGGGCCGCTGGCGCGGCAGGGCGCCCAGGCCGGGTGCGGCTTGACGTAGCGCAGGGCATGCTGGCGCATCAGCACGGACGAGGTTTCGAGGTGGATGCGTTCGTGCTCGATCCCCATCAGCACCGCCCAGAACGGATCGTTCCAGCCGATGGGCAGCGCCAGCGGTGTATGGCGGATGACGCCATCGATGACTTGCCGCGCCTGCCGGCGGTAGGCGCGCACCTCGTCGACCGTCGGCCAGTCGTAGCGGGCGTCGTCGAGATCGTCCCAGCTCATTTCATCGACGCCGATGGCGAACATGGATTCCAGGCGCGGGTCGATGCGCTTGTCGATCAGGCCGGCGAGCAGGAACTTGTTGATGAAGAAGGTGGCGGTGTGGCCGAAGTAGAAAATCAGCGGGTGACGCAGGCTGATCGGCTTTGTGTAATACGCCTCGTCGCAGCTCAGCACCTCGAACAGCGATTCATAGCGGTCAAAGGTGGCGTGGAAATAGCGCAGCAACTCGGCGCGCTTGGCTTCGACATCGCTCCCGGCCAGACAGGGGGTGCGCGGGAATCGGGCAAGTTCGGCGGCGCTGCGTTGGGAGGGGGAATTCATGGAAGCACGACCCGGGACGGTTGAATGACGACGCCAGTGTATGGGCAGATTTTGCGCAGGCAAAGTGGGCGCATTGGCTTCCCATCGACGATATCCGTGCCGGGCAAAATCAGGAGATCGCGCGGGTGAGGCAACGCAGGGCTGCCATGCGCCATGCCTGGCGGCGCTGTCGAAGAGGAGCGAGCCCGCCTGCCGCTCCGCCACCAGCCCCGAAATTCAGGGCTGGCGCGCCGTGCAGTGATCTGCACAAGCGAGCGGCAATGTTTCTACGCCTGGGCGCATCGCCACATCACCGCCAGCATGCTCTCCTGCCCCAACCCGATCGACATCCTGCGGCACAAGCTACCCAGCAAGGTCAAAACCGACGACTCGATTCCATGCAATCCGCTTACCCAAACCAGGCCGAAAACCTTGCTGCATCAAAGTGCGGTTCAATCTGAAAAAAGCAGAATCAACGACAATTAAAAATCCCATAAATTCAATACAATAGACGCAAACCCCATAAGCCGCGTCGCCACAAAGCGACAGCAATAACGCCCATTCAGCCTGAATTTACAAATTCGTACAAGATTCAATAAGTATCCCATTTGATTACGTGGTATTTTTTCCCACTGGCATACATTATGCCTACTTCATCCAAGCGAAAGTATTTTTCGCATAAGGGCTGCAAAGCCGACTATCAATATGGACAGGAGAAAATTAGTGAAAAATAGAGGTAAAGATACGGTAACAAAGCTGCGCAAGATCGCTCGCGGCATCGCTTTGATTACCCCGGTTGTCGTTGGCACTCTGTTTGCCGGCAATGCCTTAGCCATCCCGAGTTGTGGCGCCTGCGTCGCGCCACCGCCGCCCAGTCCTCACCCGGCCATGGACAACTGCTCGGCTTGCCACACGGTGCCCACACCGCCGCCGGTCGTCACGCCTCCGCCGGTTGTCACGCCCCCGCCGGTCGTCACGCCTCCGCCGGTTGTCACGCCTCCGCCGGTTGTCACGCCCCCGCCGGTTGTCACGCCCCCGCCGGTTGTCACGCCCCCGCCGGTCGTCACGCCTCCGTCAAACAAACACCACCACAAAGCGAAGGAGGAAAAGCACAACCGTCATGACCGCGAAGCGAAGAAATCCAGCAAGCGCTCCAGCCAGAATGACGACTAATCAAAACCGGATCATCTAAACGATGACAAGGCGATTCCCTCTCCCCCCGCCTGGTTAGGGGGAATCGCCTTCGTTTTGCTCGCAACGATGGCCAGCCGCGCAACTTGCAGCACAATAGCTTTTCCGGAGCTTTCTGTTCTCGCTCCGGGCAGTCGGTACCAGAGATTTCAGAATCGATAAGCGGTCAGGGTGAATCGGATTAGCCGCCGTCACAGAAACAGGTCTCAACGAATCATGCAAAAAATCAATGCCCGGCAAGCGGGCTGGCTGGGCGCCCTGCTGGTTGCGATAGTGCTTGCCGGTTTCGCACTCCAGACCTATTTCGCTGCGACGAAAAAGCAAACCTACCTGACAGCGACTGTCGTGCGCCGGGATCTGGTCAGCTCGGTCATGACCACGGGCAATCTGCAAGCCCAGCAACAAGTCGATGTCGGCGCACGGGTTTCCGGACAACTCAAGTCGCTGAAAGTCAGCCTCGGCGATCGTGTCGTCAAAGGACAATTGCTCGCCGAAATCGATCCGGCCCTGGCCCAGAATGAACTGATCTCGGCCAAAGCCAGCCTGCAAAGCCTCGAAGCCCAGCGGCGGGCGATTGCGGCCAGCCAGTGGCAGGCGGCGATGGCACTGCTCCGCCAGCAGGAAATGCTGAGCCACGAGGCGACTTCCCACCAGGAAGTGGAATCGGCGAGAGCCCAGCTCCAGTCGCTAAATGCCAGCTTCGCTTCGCTCAGCGCCCAGATCGAACAGGCTAAAGCGCTGGTCAATTCGGCAACGACCAATCTGCAATACACGCAAATCACCGCGCCGATGGATGGCGATGTCGTCGCCATCGTCACCCAGGAAGGCCAGACCGTCGTCGCCGCCCAACAGGCACCGGTCATCCTGAAACTGGCCAATCTTGACACCATGACCGTCAAGGCACAGATTTCCGAGGCCGACGTCATCCACATTCAAGCCGGCCAGACGGCCTATTTCACGATTCTCGGTGATGCCGCCGAACGGCATTTCGGCCAGGTCAGCAAGATTGAACCGGCGCCGCAGGAATTCGCGAAAGACAACACAAAAAATGTCGGCCCGATTTTCTATAACGCCCTGTTCGACGTTCCTAACCCCAACCATCGCCTGCGCATCGCCATGACGGCACAGGTCACCGTCGTCCTCAGCGAGGTCAAGAACGTCTTGTGCGTGCCTCTCTCGGCCCTCGGTCAGGCCCAGCCCAACGGTTATTACCCGGTACGCGTGCGCGACAAGAATGGCGAGATTACTTCGCGCATGGTCGCTCCTGGCATCAATGACCGGGTCTGGATCCAGGTCGAAGGCCTCAACGAGGGTGATGAAGTGATCATCGAGGACGGCACTGGGAACACCTAGTGAGCAACTTCGCCAGCCAGGGGGCAAAATGAATATACCGACTTTCGGTGCGGCGCAAGGCGCCAAGCGCAGTCATGGCAAGGGTGAGCCACACGGCCAAAGGACTGAAGACGCATTTTCCTGTCCTGGCATTTGCGAAACAGACCACTAGATCGTCCAGCAATGCTCGAACCCATCCTGCAACTCAAGAACATTGGCAAGCAGTTCAAGGTCGGTGACCAGGACATCGTCGTCCTCAAAAACATCAACCTGACCATCCATGCGGGCACCATGGTGGCGATTGTCGGCGCATCCGGCTCGGGGAAGTCGACGCTGATGAACATACTCGGCTGTCTTGATCGCCCCAGTTCCGGCCGTTACTTCGCCAATAAACAGGACACCGGGAGCTTGAGCAGCGACGAACTGGCCAGGCTGCGCTGCAAGTATTTCGGCTTCATTTTCCAGCAATACCACCTGTTGCCCGGCTTGTCCGCCCTGGAGAATGTCGAGATTCCGGCGATCTACGCCGGCACCCCGAGTCATCAACGCCTGGCCAAGGCCAGCCAGTTGCTCGCCCAGCTTGGCCTGGGCGAGCGCCTGCAACATCGGCCCAGCCAGCTTTCTGGTGGTCAGCAGCAGCGCGTAAGCATCGCCCGCGCCATGCTCAATGGCGGACAGGTGATTCTGGCCGATGAACCGACCGGCGCACTGGACAGCGAAACCGGGCAGGAAATGCTGCAGATCCTGCTTGATCTGCATGCCGGCGGACATACCGTGATCCTCGTTACGCACGACATGAATGTCGCCGCCTACGCTGAACGGATCATCGAACTGCGCGACGGAGCAATCGTCAACGACCGCCCCAATGTCCGCGCCCCAGCACTGCTCGCCGAGAAAAAACGCGAGCCGAACCAAGCCCGGCCGCAAACGCCAGGCGCATTCAGAAGTAAGCTGCTGCACCTTGCCGAAGCTTTCAACATGGCGCGCCTGGCGCTGGTTTCGCAACCTCTGCGTACCGCGCTGACGATGCTCGGCATCATAATCGGCATCGCCTCCGTGGTTTCGATCGAAGCCATCGGCGAAGGCGGGCAACGCCACATCCGGGAAACCATCGGCCCGCTGGTCTCCAACCGCGTCGAACTGCGGCGCGGCAGCGGCTGGGGCGACAGCCAGGCCGAGGGCATTCATACCATGCTGCCCGGCGACATCGATTCGATCCGCGAACAAACCTACGTACACAGCGTAACGCCGATGACCATGGCCAGCTTTCCGTTGCGCTACGGCAATGCCAGCAGCACCGGCATGGTGACCGGCGTTGGCGAGAGCTTCTTTGCCGTGCGTGGCGTCAAGCTGGCCGAAGGCCGGGCCTTCCGTGCGGACGAGATGACACGGCAATCGCAGGTCGTGGTGATCGATCAGGAAGCCCGTCGCGAACTTTTCAAGGCGGGCGAAAACCCGGTCGGCCAGGTCATCATCGTCGGTATCGTGCCGTGCACCGTGATCGGCGTGACCAGCCAGAAAAGCAAGGATCTCTTTTCCGCCTCCGGTCCCAATGTCCTGATGCCCTACAGCACCGCCGGCATCCGCCTGTTCGGCTTTCAGCATTTCGACAGCATCACGGTACGCATCCGCGAGGGGCAGGACAGCCACCTGGCCGAAAAGAACCTGGCCACCCTGCTCGCCTACCGACACGGCTACAAGGATTTTTTCACCAACAACATGGACACCCTGGCCCAGGCCTACGAACAGACGACGCGCTCGATTTCCCTGATGCTCTCGCTGGTCGCCTCGATTGCCCTGCTGGTCGGCGGCATCGGCGTCATGAACATCATGCTCGTCTCGGTCAGCGAACGGACACGGGAAATCGGCATTCGCATGGCGGTCGGCGCCCGGCAAAAGGACATTCTCAGCCAATTCATCGTCGAAGCCGTGGTCATTTGCCTGATTGGCGGCACCCTCGGCATCCTGCTTTCGTTCCTGGGCGACTATGTCTTTTCGCTGTTTGTCACCGTCACCCAATGGAAAATGATCCTGACCTGGCAATCCATCGCCCTGGCATTTTTCTGCTCCAGCCTGGTTGGCCTCACCTTCGGCTTCCTCCCGGCCCGCAAGGCCTCGTTGCTGCATCCCCATGCAGCCTTGTCGAGCGTCTGAAAGATATCCCCGATGAAAAGAATCCTTCTGGTGAGTCTGCTGTTCTCGGGATGTTCGGCCTTGACCTCGCCACCTGCGGAACCGCAAGTACCCGCCCGCTGGACGACGGTAACCAGCAGCAACCAGCAGACGCCGGACACCTGGTGGATCAATTTCGCCGACCCGAAATTGACCGCGCTGATCGAGCAAGCGCTGCGCCACAACAACGACTTTGCCACGGCCGCCCTGCGTGTCCGCCGGGCCCAACTGCTTGCCGCCCAGATCGACACCAACCGCAGCCCCAGTGTTGCCGCCGGCGCAAGCGCGACAAGAACCCATACTTTCGACCCCAATGCCAGCCAGAATGCGAGCGGCGCCAGCGTTGTGCTCAGCTTTGAGCTTGACCTCTGGGGCAAACTGGCCAGCCAGCGCCAGGCGACCCATCTCGAAGCCCGAGCCAGCGAAGCCGATTGCCGAGCCCTGGCCATCTCGCTCGAAGGTACGGCCAGCCAGTTGTACTGGCAACTCGCCTATCTCAACAAATTACTGGCCCTGAGCACTGCCGATATCGACTATGCCCAACGCACGCTCGATCTGACCCGCGTCCGTCATGCTGCCGGAGCGACCTCCAGCCTGAACGTTGCGCAAGCCGAACTCAACTTGTCGTCCCAGGAAGCAACGCGCACCCAGTTTGTCCAGCAGCAGGTCGAAACCCGGCACGCGCTGGCCCTGCTACTGAATCAACCGCCCGATAGCGCAATCGTTGATCCCGGCGATATCGAACAACAGCCCCTGCCCGAGATTGCCGCCGGCCTGCCCGCCGAAATGCTGGCCAACCGCCCGGATCTCCATGCCGCGGAATTTCGCCTGCGCGCCAGCCTGGCCCACATCGATTACACCCGCACCTCCTATTACCCAAGCTTTTCCCTGACCGGCGGATTGGGGACAAGCAGCAACACACTGCTCAACCTGCTGCAAAACCCGGCGGCAACCCTAGGGGTCGGTCTGAGCCTGCCCTTTATCCAGTGGAATACGACGCAACTAGCCATCCGCGTCTCCGAGAACCAGTACGAAGAAGCCGTGATCAACTACCGCCAGCGCCTCTACAACGCCCTGGCCGAAGTCGAAGACAGCCTGTCGGCGCGCACCCAGCTCATGGCCGAAGGGAAAAAGCTGGACCAGGCAATCGAGCAGGCCAAACGCGCCGAAGCGATTGCTCAGTCACGGTTCAAGGCAGGCATGACCGATGTCCAGTTGTGGCTGGATGCCCAGGCCAGGCAACGCGTCAGCGAACGCGCCCGGCTCCTGAACCGGTTCCGCCAGCTGAACAATCTGGCGACGCTATATCGGGCTCTCGGTCTGGGTGGGGCATCCGAAGCGGTCGCCTGCCACTAACAGGGCGTTGAAAAAACGGCGGTTTCAAAAACGCCCTCCCTCCCGGCAACTCAGCGCTGGCGTGCCTTGCTTGACTTGGACTTCGGCATGGGCTTGCGCACCCGCTGGCCAGGGCGCGACTGGGTTTCGGGTTTCGGCTTGGGCATCAGCAGGTTGGCGGCGGGTCCGGCGGCGGCGGCGCGGTGCGACTGGATGGCGGACTGCCAAGGCGCGGCATCGATGGCGACGGGGATTTCCGGTGTCGCCGCGTTGTAGCCGGCGAGCAGGCCGCGCAGCGCAGCCAGGCGCAGCGCGCTGTCGCCCCGCCGCGGCAGCGCTTCGACCAGTTGCTCGGCGGCCGGCGCCAGGCGGATGCCGTCGTCGCCACCGGCAACCAGGCCGGCGCCGTCGAGGCTGGCAAAGGCGGCGGCGAACTCGGCGGCGCTGGGCAGGCTGCCCTGAATCAATTCGACCGCCGCAACGATGGTCGCCGGTTCGGCCGGCCGGCGCTTGGCGGCAACCGAGACGGCCAGCAGGAGAAGCAGTTCGTGATCGTGGATGGGGGACATGGAAAACCTTTGCTGGAAATGGCGCCGCTCGGAACTCGATGCGCGGCCGAAGCCGACAGTGTACCGGTTAGGCCCGCCACCGCACGATCGACTTATACGGATTATGCGTAGTCCTGCGTATTCCCCGCCGCCAGCCCTTCCCGGATAATCCGCCCATGACTTCGCGCCTCCCCGTTTTCCAGGCGGACAGCACGGCCACCTGGCACGCCGAGTTGCACCTTGCCTTCGCCCGGCAGGGCGCCCGCAGCGTACTGCGCGAAAACCGCCACCGCGGCCCGCTGCGCGTGCAGAAGGCGCTCTACCCGGAAGGCGACGCCGTCTGCCAGACGCTGCTGCTGCATCCGCCCTCCGGCATCGCCGGCGGCGACCATCTGGCCATCGACATCGCCGTCGACCGCGACAGCCACGCCCAGATCACCACGCCGGGCGCCGGCAAGTGGTACCGCTCGGGCGGCGCCGCGGCGTCGCAGACGGTGACGCTGAACGTCGCTGCCGGCGCGACGCTGGAATGGCTGCCGCAGGAGAGCATCGTCTTCGACGGCGCGATTGCCCGCATGGATACCCGCGTCACGCTCGCCGCCGACAGCCGCTACCTCGGCTGGGACATCCTCTGCCTGGGCCGCGCCGCGGCCGGCGAACGCTTCGACCACGGGCGCTTTGACCTGCACTGCCGCATCGAGCGCGCCGGCAAACCGCTGTGGATCGAGCGCGGCAGCGTCGCCGGCGGCGACGCCATGCTCGCCAGCCCGGCTGGCTGGGCCGGCGCGACGGTGTGCGGCACGCTGCTATGCAGCTTTCCGGAACTGCCGCAACAGGCCGCCGCCCTGCTCGAAGCGCTGCGTACATTGACGCCCAGCGATGGCGCCCGCCACGGCATCACCGCCCCGCCCGGCCTGCTGATTGCCCGTTACCTCGGCGACAACAGCGAAGCCGCCCGGCTGTGGTTCGCCGAACTGTGGAAAATCCTGCGTCCGGCCTGCTGCGGCCGACCGGCCGTGCTGCCCCGAATCTGGAATACCTGAAGGAGTCGTTATGGAACTGACACCGCGTGAGAAAGACAAGCTGCTGATTTTTACTGCCGGTCTGCTCGCCGAGCGGCGGCTGGCCAAGGGCCTGAAGCTGAACTACCCGGAAGCCGTCGCGCTGATCACCTGCGCGATCATGGAAGGCGCCCGCGAAGGCAAAACCGTCGCCGAACTGATGCACGCCGGCACCCAGGTGCTGACCCGCGCCGATGTGATGGACGGCATCGCGGAGCTGATCCCGGAAATCCAGGTCGAAGCGACCTTCCCGGACGGCACCAAGCTGGTCACGGTCCATAACCCGATTGTTTGAGGAGAACACGATGATCCCCGGAGAACTCCTCGCCGAACCCGGCGAACTTGAACTCAACGCCGGCCGCCCGACGATCACGCTGGTCGTCGCCAACACTGGCGACCGCCCGATCCAGGTCGGCTCGCACTACCACTTCTACGAAACCAACGCCGGCCTCAGCTTCGACCGTGAAGCGGCGCGCGGCTACCGCCTCGACATCGCTGCCGGCACCGCCGTGCGCTTCGAGCCGGGCCAGACGCGCACCGTGCAACTGGTCACGCTGGCCGGCGAGCGCAAGGTCTATGGTTTCCGCGGCCTGATTCAGGGAGCACTGTGATGGCAAACAAGATTACCCGTCAGGCTTATGCCGAAATGTTCGGCCCGACGACCGGCGACCGTCTCCGTCTGGCTGACACCGACCTCATCATCGAGGTCGAGAAGGACTACACGATCTACGGCGAGGAAGTGAAATTCGGTGGCGGCAAGGTCATCCGCGATGGCATGGGCCAGAGCCAGCGCGTTTCCGCTGAAACGGTCGATACCGTGATCACCAATGCGCTGATCGTCGATGCCGTGACCGGCATCGTCAAGGCCGACATCGGCTTGAAGGACGGCCGCATCGCCGCCATCGGCAAGGCCGGCAACCCGGACATCCAGCCCGGCGTGACCATCGTGGTCGGTCCCGGCACCGAGGTGATTGCCGGCGAAGGCATGATCGTCACCGCTGGCGGCATCGACAGCCACATCCATTTCATCTGCCCGCAGCAGATCGACGAGGCCTTGTATTCGGGCGTGACGACGATGATCGGCGGCGGCACCGGGCCGGCCACCGGCACCTTCGCCACGACCTGCACGCCCGGCCCCTGGCACATCCTCCGCATGCTCGAAGCCGCCGACGCCTTCCCGATGAACCTCGGCTTCCTCGGCAAGGGCAACGCCAGCCTGCCGGAAGCGCTGCGCGAGCAGGTCGAGGCCGGCGCCATCGGCTTGAAGCTGCACGAGGACTGGGGCACGACGCCGGCCGCCATCGACTGCTGTTTGAGCGTGGCCGACGAGATGGACGTGCAGGTCGCCATCCATACCGATACGCTGAACGAATCGGGCTTCGTCGAAGCGACGATAGCCGCCTTCAAGGGCCGCACCATCCACACCTTCCACACCGAAGGCGCCGGCGGCGGCCACGCACCGGACATCATCAAGGCCACCAGTCTGGCCAACGTACTGCCCAGCTCGACCAACCCGACGATGCCGTACACGGTGAACACCATCGACGAGCACCTCGACATGCTGATGGTTTGCCACCACCTCGATTCGAGCATCGCCGAGGACGTCGCCTTTGCCGAATCGCGCATCCGCCGCGAGACCATCGCCGCCGAAGACATCCTGCACGACATGGGCGTCTTCTCGATGATGTCGTCCGACTCGCAGGCCATGGGCCGCGTCGGCGAGGTGATCATCCGCACCTGGCAGGCGGCGCACAAGATGAAGGTCCAGCGCGGCACCTTGCCGGAAGACACTGCCCGCCACGACAACTTCCGCGTCAAGCGCTACATCGCCAAGTACACCATCAACCCGGCACTGACGCATGGCATCGCCCACACCGTCGGCTCCATCGAAGTCGGCAAGCTGGCCGACCTGGTGCTGTGGAAGCCGGCCTTCTTCGGCGTCAAACCGTCGCTGATTTTGAAGGGCGGCATGATCGCTGCTGCCGCGATGGGCGACCCCAACGCCTCGATCCCGACGCCGCAGCCGGTGCACTACCGGCCGATGTTCGGCAGCTTCGGCAAGGCGCTGAAGACCTCGGTGACCTTCGTCTCGCAGGCGGCGCTGCAAAATCCGGCCATCAAGGCGCTGGGCCTTGCCAAACCGCTAGTCGCCGTCTCCGGCACGCGCACGCTGAAGAAATCCGACATGGTGCACAACGGCGCCACCCCGGAAATCACCGTCGATCCCGAAACCTACGTGGTCAAGGCCGACGGCGTGCACCTGGTCTGCGAACCGGCCACCGAACTGCCGCTGGCGCAGCGCT
Organism: Azonexus sp. MM2026_4; assembly: GCF_055901855.1. NCBI lineage: Bacteria > Pseudomonadati > Pseudomonadota > Betaproteobacteria > Rhodocyclales > Azonexaceae > Azonexus > Azonexus sp. MM2026_4. The sequence continues at coordinate 1,696,067 of NZ_CM148380.1, forward strand.
ACTTCCTGTTCTGAGCATGCGCTTGTCCTTCCCCTGCATCGCCCTCGGCTGGCTCGCCTGCCTGCCGCTGGGCGTTGTGCACGCCGAACCGGAGAAACCGCCGGCGGAGCTTCTCCCGCTGCTGCCTAAGGGCACCCAGTTGCTCGATTGGCAAAACGCCGACCTGGACAACGACGGTCGCCCCGATGTTCTGTTGATCCACGAAGCCGCCGAAGACGATGGCCAGCGCACGCTGCTCATCGCCTTGCGCCAGTCGGATGGCCGGCTCAACGTGGTCAAGCGCAACGACAAGGTGGTGTTTTGCCGGCAATGCGGCGGAATTTTTGGTGACCCCTACGAAAGCCTCGAAGCAGGCAAAGGGCGATTCACGGTCCATCACTACGGCGGCAGCAACTGGCGCTGGGCCTTCAGCTTCGATTTTGCCTATTCGCGCCGCGACAAAACCTGGCAACTGGTGCGCGTTGACGAGTCGTCCTTCCACACCTCGGCGCCGGACAACATGAAAACCCGTACCTACAAACCGCCGCGCGACTTCGGCAAGATCGATTTCGCCGACTTCGATCCGGACAACTTCAAGGGCGTTGGCCCCAAATAATTCATGCTCATCCTCAACCGACGCACCACCGCCCCCGCCACCGATTCTGTCGCCCTTGCCTACGACGAGAGAAAGCGCAGCCGGCTCAAAGTGACGCTGGCTTCCGGCGTTGAAGCCGGCATTTTTCTTGAGCGCGGCGACCATCTGCACGGCGGCGACAAGCTGGCGGCGGAAGACGGTTCGGCCGTTGTCGAAATCCTCGCCGCGCCGGAAAAGCTGATCGAGGCCGTCGCCGACAGCCCGCTGCTGTTCGCCCGCGCCGCCTATCACCTGGGCAACCGGCACGTGCCGGTACAAATTCTGCCGACCGCGAATGGCGGCAAGCTGCGTTTCCAGACCGACCACGTGCTGGCCGACATGGCGCGCGGGCTGGGTTGCGCGATCAGCGAGACGGAAGCATCCTTCCAGCCGGAATCCGGTGCGTATGGTTCACACGGCGGTCATCATCACCACGGCGACGAGCCCGAGCACGCCGACCTGCACGACCCCGGCCACGGCCCGCACCGTTCTGTGCCGAAGATCCACGAGTTCCGCAAGCGCTGAGACGGCGGCCCGGCGGCGGCCGCTTCCTGTGCCGGCTAGGGGCGGTCGAGTTCGAGATCGGCCAGCGAGCCGGCGTCCTCGATCGGTTCGAGATGGGTCAGCACATGCGAGCGCGGCACCGCGGCACGGATGCCGGCCTCGATTTCCTCGACCAGGTCGTGCCCCTGCTGCACCGTCCATTGTCCGGGCACCAGAACGTGCAGGGTGATGAAGGCGCGCGCCCCCGACTGCCGCGTGCGCAGCGCGTGGAAGGCCAAGCCGCGCTGGCGATAGCCGGCGAGCAGCGCTTCGACGGCGGCCACCTGTTCGGCCGGCAAGGCGGCGTCGAGCAGACCGTCGGCCGAACGGCGCACCAGTTGGTAGCCGGTCCACAGGATGTTGATCGCCACCGCCACCGCCAGCAGCGGGTCGAGCCACAGCCAGCCGGTGAGCCAGACCAGGCCGACGCCGAGGATGACGCCGACCGAGGTCCACACGTCGGTCATCAGATGGTGGGCGTCGGCTTCCAGCGAGATCGAGTTGTGCCGCCGCCCGACCGCCATCAGCACCCGCGCCACCGCGAGGTTGATCAGCGACGCTGAGAGTGAAATGACCAGACCGACGCTGACCGATTCCAGCGGCTGCGGGTCGAACAGACGACTGAGCGCCGCGTAGGCGATGCTGACGGCGGCGACCAGGATCAGGAAACCCTCGAAGGCGCTGGAAAAATACTCGGCCTTGCCATGGCCGTGCGGGTGCTTGTCGTCGGCCGGCGCTTCGGCCAGCGCCAGCATCCACAAGGCCATCAGCGCACCGGCCAGGTTGACGAAGGATTCGATGGCGTCGGACAGCAGGCCGACCGAGCCGGTCATCTGCCAGGCCCAGCCCTTGAGCAGGATGGTGGAAACGGCAGCGGCGATGGACAGCCAGGCGTAGCGTTGCAGCGAGGCCGGCGCGTTGGTGTTTCGTTCAGTCATGGTTTCCTTCAATCATCATCGTCATCTCCGTGCCGCCCCTCGCGGCGCGATTCCCCATGTTTGCCCCGACCGCGGATGTCGTGTTCGTCGGCGCTGCGATGGCATTCGGTGCAGTTGCTGTAGTCGCGGATTCCTTCCTCGATATGTTCGCGGCGGATGTTTTCCTGCGTATGTTCATGGCAACCGTAGCAAGTGTAACGGCGGTAATCGCTGCCCAGGTGACAGGTCGCGCACTGGACGTTGTGCTTGCGGTCGAGCACGAAGTACTCGCGGTGATCGAAAGTCGCCGGCCGCCATTTCTGCTGGCCGTGGCAACTGCTGCATTCGCCGCTGATCTGCCGGTGCAGCTTGTCGCGCGGCGCCTCGTGGCAACTGCGGCACGCGCCGCGCGTCGCCCGGTCGAGCAGATTGTGGTCGAAACGGCCGCTGCTGCGGAAGCGCTTCACGCCGGCATGGTCGCTGTGGCAGGCAACGCAATCGCTGCTCGCCAGCTTCTGGTGGAAAGCTGTCTTGGTCAGCGGCTTGGCGAGCGGCTGGCCGGTCGTCGTCAGGCGGCCGATCTCTTCCGGCTTGTGGCAGCTCGCGCAGCGCTCAGAGGCGCTGCCGAAAAACGGCGCGTGACAGGCGAAGCAATCGCTTTCCAGCTTGGCGTGCCCCGGAATCAGCTTGCCCGGCGCCAGCATCAGGTGCGGATAGACGAAGACCAGCACGGTAGCGACCAGCAGGTTGAGGGCCAGGATGATCTTGACGATGCGCTTCATTTCCAGCCCCAGAACAGGAAGATGCTGAAGATATGGCCCAGCGCCAGCACGGCGAAGACGATGAAGATCGGGATGTGCACCTTGCGCCAGCGGCTCATCGCATCGAGCGTCACGGCGTCCCAGAACACGGCGCGCTCCACTTCATCCTTCGCCAGGCCGCTCTGTTCGTGCTGCTCGCGCTGGCCGACCAGGTATTCGCGCGCCCGCCCCAGCAGCAGCTTGCCGACCATGCCGCTGATCACGTTCACGCCCATCGCCACCGTCGCCAGCCAGGGCAGGATGGCGTTGAAATGGATGCCGGCGTGCAGCAGCACCATCAGCGAGCCCAGCCAGGCGGTGATTTCGTGCAGGTTGAGCAGGGTCCGGGGATTGCCGGAAAGGATGTACTTGCGCTTGCGCAGCGAATAGACCAGCGAACCGATGATCAGCAGGGTGCCGGGAATGCCGAGATAGCGGCCGACCCAGACCAGGTTGAAACGGTGCAGCAGGAAATCCCCGGCCAGGGTGGCCGCGCCCAGCAGGCCGAGCAACAGGGAAAAAGGCAGGATGTGCCGGCGCCAGAGCGAACTGGTGGTGAGCATCGCAGTCATTCAGGCCTCCAGGGTCAGGCTGGTTTTCGGCAGCGCGGAGCACAACAGGCAATACCCGGGCGGCAGATCGAAATCCGGCGGATGGCGGTAACTCACCTCGCCGGCGCTGACCCGCGTCTGACAACTGCCGCAGGCGCCGGCGCGACAGCCGGAATCGACCGCCACGCCGTTCGCTTCGGCTAGTTCCAGCAGGCTGCCGAAGCTCGCCTGCCATACCGCCTGGCGGCCCGAGCGGGCGAAATTGACGACGATCTCTTGCCCGGCCGGCACGCTGGCCGCTGCTGCCGCCGCCGGCCGCGGCAGCGAAGCCGGACCGAAGGCTTCGTAGTGGATGGACGATTCCGGCACGCCCCAGGCGGCAAGGTCGCCGACCACGCTCTCCATCATCGGCAAGGGGCCGCAGATGTAGAATTGCCAGGCCTTGAGCGGCAGCAACTGGCGCATCAGCGCCACCGACAAGCGCCCGCGGTGCTGGTAATCGACGCCCTCGCGTTCTTCCGGCAGCGGATCGCTGAAACAGTAATGCAGACGGAAATTCGGATGCGCGGCGGCCAACGCCGCCAGCCGGGCCGGCTCGATCAGCTCGCGCGCATTTCGCACGCCCAGGAACAGCCAGACCTCACGCCCGGGCTGGGCGGCCAGGCTCCAGGCGAGCATCGACAGCAGCGGCGTGATGCCGATGCCGCCAGCGACCAGCACCACCGGTTCCATGCTCCGGTCGAGATGGAAATGGCCGGCCGGCGCGCGGACCTGCAACTGCGTGCCGGGCTGCACATGATCGTGAAAATGGTTCGATGCGCGCCCGCCCGTGACCCGTTTGATCGAAACCCGGTAGCGATCGCGGCGCGGCGCGTCCGACAGCGAATAGCAGCGGACGATCTCTTCGCCCGACGCCAAGATGAGCTTGAAAGTCAGGAACTGACCGGGCAGAAATTCGGGCAAGGCCACGCCGTCGACCGGCTGCAGATGGAAGGAGCAAACCGACTGCGCCGCATCCTCGACGGTTTTCTCCACCACCCGGAAATCCCGCCAACCGGACCAGCCGGCGCTGGCCGGCTGTTCGTCCGGCACCGCCGCGAACGCTGCCGCAGGGATACCGGCTACGCCCAGCGCACGATAATCGCGCCAGTGGTGGCGCAGCGTGACCGCCAGCCAGAGCAGCAACTGGAGGGCGATGCCGAGGACGATCCAGAGCACCAGGGACAGGGAGGTCATGACATTCTCGATGGTGGCTGCGGGCGCAATGCCCCATGCTAGCTCGCTCGCAAGAGCGGAATATTGTTCGGAGAAGCTTTTTTTGCAGCGCACAAGGCGTTGAATGCGGGCAAGTCTGCCGCCGGTGTGATGAACGCGACCTGAATGCGACGCTGCATCGCTGAAATCGGCGAGCAATATCAAGCAGATCTTGCACAGCCTGCGCAACGACAGGCTGGGCTGAAAATCGCTTGTGCGCGAGGCACAGGCACGCCAGAATGCAAGCGCTTTGGTTTGCGCAGCACTTCAGCTTCACGCGCTGAAACTGCCGGCTTAGCCGATACAACGACAGGAAACGAAATGAAGAACACCGACGCGCAAACTGCTGAAAATGTGATTCCCGAGGACCAGGTAACGCCGCAGCAAGGCGATACCGTTTCGTTGCAGCGCCGCGAAGCCATGAAAAGGATCGGCCAAAAGGCATCCTATATTGCCCCCGCAACGCTTGCCCTGTTTTCCATGCAAGCAAGAGCATCCTGATCACCTGGCCCGCAGGAAATGAATGAAGAGAGCCGTCCGGAGATGCTGCCGCTCAACCACACGGACTCTCGCCAAAACCACAAGAAACCGTGACAGAAGAGGCATCCCGAGCGATGAAGCGAGAGATGCGGCGTGCCATCGGAAAAATGGAATCAACGGGATTTCGCCGGCGAGATTCCTCAAGGAGACAAAATGAAGAACACCCATGATCACCAGCAAACTGCCGAAAACAACCTGCTTGCGGCTGATGCAGAAGCGCAGCCCGGCGACGCTGTTTCGCTGAAGCGCCGCGAAGCCTTGAAAAAAATTGCCAAGAAGGCATCGTATGCCGCACCGGCGACGCTGGCCCTGTTTTCCATGCAGGCGAGAACGGCATCCTGACCGTCCGCCGCGCTTGATCTCCCCTTCCCCCGGAGCGGACAGCGTTCCGGCGAGCCCATCCGCAAACCGTCCAGGTTCATGCATGACGAAACGCTCGCCAGGATGGTGCGCGTCGCCCCGTAAATTCGGAGAAATTTCAACTGAACAGCGTTGACTCCAAGAGAAGCCCGAAAAGAACATGAAACAGACCAACGAACATCGACAAGCCACTGGCGTCGCTTTGCCGGCGGCCCATTCCGAAACGGCACAAGGCGATACGGTTTCGTTGAAACGCAGAGAGGCAATGTTGCGGATTGCCAAAAAGGTCTCTTACGCGGCCCCTGCGACGCAGGCTCTATTGTCCGTCAAGGCAAGCGCCTGCAGCCTTACCTGCTAGAGCCCGTTTCATGACGGGTATCGCGGCATCGGAAGCCTTTTACGCAAGGCTGCTGGAAGAGCATCTGGTCCTGGTCGATCAGGAACGCGCCGAGTTGGGTGTGCTCAATCCAACGGCCGCCATTCTCTGGCTGCTGCTTGATGAAAGCATCCGCGATCTGGACAGTTTGAGCGCAGCTTGCGCCGAACTGATCGACGACACCCCCGACGATCTCACCGCGACGGTAGAAAGCACCCTGACCGAATGGCTGGCAAGAGGCTGGCTTGAAGAAATCCAGGGCGGCTACCGGATCACCCGACGCCCCTGCGTTGCGCGGGACCCGGATCGTGACCGTGGCACCTGGCATCCGGCCGACAAACGCCTGCCGGACCATGTCGTCGTCTCGCAACTGGCGCTTCGCCTGGGCGGGAAGTCCTTCAGCGTCGATTTAGGCGATACCGGCGCCCCGGGCAACCCCTATACCCTGGCCAGGGTGCGGGGCGTGCTCTCCGGCATGATTGCTGCCGCCGAAAACGAAAATCCGATCCCGTTGCGCTGGATTCATGACGGGGAAGCTTTCTGGCTGGCCAGCAGGGACTCGGTGTTGTGGACCGGTGACGAAAGCTTTGCCATTTCCAGCCTGGTCACCGCCCTGCTCCAGCCTGCCTATGCCGAGCAAGGCCTGTTTGCCACCATGCACGCGGCGGCGGTTTCCCGGGCGGGGTCCGTCCTTTTGCTGCCGGGCGTCTCGGGCGCCGGGAAAAGCACCCTGACGGCCTATCTGGTCGCCCATGGCTGGGGCTATCTGGGTGACGACATCGTTGCGCTGGGACGCCCGTCCCAAGGCAAGGACTTCGAGGTCCACCCCTTCCCGTCGGCGATCGGCCTCAAACCGGGAAGCTGGCCCACGCTGCGCCCTCATTACCCGAGTATCGACACTCTGCCCGTCGTCCCTTACGCCGACCGGCAGGCGCGTTTTCTGCCCATCGGCGGCAATCGCGTTCCAACAGAAGCGCGCCAATCATTGCGCGCCATCCTGTTGCCCAGGTTCTCCCCCGGGGCCACGCTTGAGATCACGCCGATCCCCCCCGTGCAAACCCTTTGCGAATTGATCAGTGCCGGGGTGACCACCAGGCAAACCATGGACATGGCACATGCCGAAATCCTGCTGGAAATGCTCGAAAAGCTCCCCGCCTACAAATTGACCTATGGCGACCTCGATGCCGTAGCAAATGGACTGGAAGGCCTGGTGAAATGCCAGTGACGCGCAAGGAAGCCTACTCGCTGCTTTGCCGTATCCTGGCCCCCGCCAGCGATGATGCGATTCCGGAAGTGAGTCCCGAAGACCCGCGTTGGCCAATTCTGTTCGAGTTGGCGGACACCCATCTCGTACTGCCTGAACTGCTCCCCCGACTGATCGACAGGGGCTTGCAGGAGAACGTACCCGAAGCAATGCTGGACTGCCTTGTCGAGGTGGGCCAGATGATGGCGACACGCCAGGCCGGGCTTCTGGCACAGATGAAGGAAATCAATGTTGCCTTTGCCGAGGCCGACATCCTGCCGGTCTGGTTGAAAGGCGCGGCCTTGATGAGCGAACCGGAAGGACAGGCGCGCCCGCGATTGATGAGCGACATCGATGTCTGGGTTCCATCGCCAAGGAAACAGGCCGATGCCCTGGCCGTTCTGTCGCGTCTGGGCTACAGGACGGACAGTCTGGCGGCAACGACCGACTGGCAGGACTCCCATCATTACGCGCCGCTATACCACCCGGAGCGCCCGATGCGCCTGGAACTGCATCGCCACATCGTGCGCAAGTCGTTCGGCGACCTGTTGCCGGACGACCGGGCGCTGGCGCGCTGCGAACCTGCGACGCTGGATGGACTGCCGATCGCCCGCCTGGCGCTGGCCGACCGGGTCATGCACAGCTTGATCCAGTGTTCGTTGATGAGCACCCCGCCGATCGAAACGGGCCAGCTAAGGCTGATGAAACTGCTCGACCTGGCCAGACTGATAGCCCGCGGCGGGCCGCATCATGCACTGGCACCGGAAGTGGTGGAAACGCTGCGCGCTTGCCCCCGGCCTTTACGCAAGCCGATACAGCGTTTCCTGACGCTGTTCGAGCGCGATTTCCTGGTTGCCAATCCGCTTGGCAAGGACACCCGGTATTGCGAAATCGTCGATTATTGCCTGCTGCATGACCATCCTCCCCCCTCGGTCATGATGCGCCTCCTGTTGCAGCCCCCCGCCAGTTGGCGCCAGGTTCTACGCGAACCCGGCGCAATTGGAAGCAAGGTCGCCCGGCGCATTCGTAACTCGCTCAATCCGAGCAACCCGACGTAGCGCGACTGCGCTTGCGCCGGGAAGGAAAGGCTTCCCGACACCACCTGGGAACTTTCACGGCGGGAATGCGGCGCAGCGCCCGCCGATGGCGGTGTTTCCTACCAGCTCCCCTCCAACGTCAGCATGTAGCTGGCGACGGCGCCGTTGCATGTTTCCAGTTGCCAGTCATTGGCGCCGCTGTGGGCGCGGGCGAGCTTGCAGGTGTCGGCGCGCAGCAGGTTGTTGGCGTTGAAGCGCAGGTTGAGGCCGGGCTGCAGGCGGTAGACGGCGAACAGGTCGAGAACGGTACGGTCCTCGGTGCGCTCCTGGCGCTCGCCCGGGATGCTGGTCTTCACTTCGGCGAAATGCTGCAGGTCGAGGCCGGCCGTGACGCGCTGGCCGAACGGCCGCTCGTAGCCAAGGCTCAGCTGGTAGCGCGGCGATTCGCGGGCTTCCCGGGTCAGGCCGAGGCGCTCGTCGTGCACCCGGCTGCGCGGCACGGTCAGGTGGCCCTTGAGGGTGCCGGGCGCGACACCGAGCTTGGCGAGGTTGAGCTTGGCATCGAGTTCGGCGCCCCAGTGCTCGGCGTCGCCTTCGTTGTACGGCCGGTCGACCCAGCGGGCGCCTTCGAGCGCCACCCGGCGTTCGACGAAATCGCTGGTCTGGCGAGCGTAGAGATTGAAGCCGAGCACGCCGGCGTCGGCCGGCAGGTAGTGTTCGAGCACCACTTCGAAGTTGGTGCTGCGCTCCGGCTGCAGGTCGGGATTGCCGCGCTGGTCGGCTTCGAGCGGCGTGTTGGCGCTCAGGCTGAGGACCGGCCGGTTGCTCAGTTCGTCGAGGCGCGGCAGCTTCAGGCCGCGGCCGATGGAACTGCGCAAGACCCAACGTTCCAACGGTTCCCAGCGTACCGCCAGCGACGGGGCGACGATGCCGTGGCGGCGGCTGTCGCCCTCCACGTCGAGGCGGAACTGCTCGCCGCGCAGGCCGAGGGTCAGCGTGGTACGCGGCGTCAGGGAAAATTCGTCCTGCACCCAGGCAATCGTCTGCCGCTCGCCGGTCCGGTAGCGGCTGGCGGCGCCGGACAAATCCTGGCGGTCGTCGCGTTCTAGGCGGGCGCCTTCCAGCGCCAGGGAAACGACATGGCTACCGAATCCACGGTCGAGGCGGACCATGCCGTTCAGTTCGTCCTCGTCGCGTTCGAGACGGTCGCGGGTCGGCGTCAGGACGCCGCCGGCGCTCAGGTAGTTGCGCCGGGTGTCGGTGTCGCGCTGCCCTTTCATCCAGGCCAGGCGCGAGCTCAGCTTGCCGCCGTCGAGCTTGCGCTCGCCTTCGAGGCGCAGGCGGTAGAGGCGGGTTTTGCCGCTTTCCCGGTCGGACCGGCTGCCGTCGGCGGCGAGTCCGGTGCCGGCCAGCGGGTCGGCGTAGCTGTAGCGTTCCATTTCGCCCCAGCGCCGGGTGTCGCCGCGAAACAGCGTCGGCCAGATCGAAAAGCTGTCGCCGCCGCGCCGCCAGTTGAGGCGCGGACTGAAGACCAGCTCGTTCATCGAGAAGCGGCCGTCGTTCTCGTCCATCGCCCAGGCGTTGCGGGCGCCGCCGGCGAAGGCCTGGCGGTCGCTGTCGCTGCTGGAGACCATGACGTGGTGGTTGATGGTCAGCGGCAGCACCCAGGAGAACTCGCCGGCATTGCCGCGCCGCGTCACCGTGCTCTGGCCGAAGACCCGGCCGTCGCGCGTGCCGGTGGCGAGCTTGAGCGTCGTGTCGGACTTCTTCGCGGTCTTCTTCATCACCAGGTTCACCGTGACCGAGGCACCGCCGCCGAATTCGGCCGACGAACCGCGCAGGATCTCGACCCGCTCCAGTTCGCCGGACGGCAGGCGGCCGACCGAGGCCGCCGCCATCCGCGAATTGCCGCCGACCCGCTCGCCGTCGATCAGCAGTTGCACCGAGTCGCGCACCATGCCGCGCGCCCGCATGCCCTGGCCGCCGTCGCTGCCCTGGCTGCCGGCGTCGATGCCGGGCAGCTTGCTGATCACCTCGCTGACCGTCGTCGCGCCGAGGTTGGCGATTTCCGCCTGGTTGAGGATCACCTTCTGCGTCACCGCCTGGCGTCGCTCCTCCAGCGCATCGGCGTCGGCGGTCACGGTGACCGTCGACAACACCTGTTCCGCCGCCCAGCCCTGCCCTGCCAGCACGGCCAGCAGGCCGGCCATCCAAGCCTTGTTCATGTTTTTCTCTTCTCCCGTTTCAAACCATGCCGCCAGCGCTGGCCCCTTGCCAGAGCTGGACGAGGCCCGTTCCCAGCAACAGGAACGCGCTCAATGCTTCGATGCGCGGTTGCCAGCGCCCCAGTTGTTCGCGCAGTTGCTGGCCGACGTAGGCAACGACGGTGCCATACACCAGCCACGGCGCGGCGATGGCGCCGAGGCCAAAGCTCAGGCCGAGCGCGGCGCCGCTCCACGCCGTGCCGCTGGCCGCCGCCGCGACCAGTACCGCGCCCTGCGGCGCGCACGGCGTCAGCGCCATGCCGACGCCCATCAGGTAGAGCCCGGACGGCATCGCCTGGGCCGCCGCCTGACGCGGTCGCCAACTGATTTTCTGTTCACCTTTTGGCGCGCAACTGCCGCAAGCCGGGCGCCGCCGGCCGAGCAGCGCGACGCCGACCAGCACCAGGGCAATGCCGACCGTCAGATGGACGACCCAGCCATTGACGCCGCCGACGTAACGGCCGCCCCACCAGCCGCTGACCGCGCCGAAGCCGCCATAGACGGTCAGTCGGCCAAGCGAGACCGGCAGCAGGATACGCCAGGAACGGACGATGCCCTGGTCGGCATTGACGAAGAGCGGCCCGAGATAAGGCAGGCAACTGATCAGACAAGGGCCGAGCCCATAGACCAGCCCCAGCCCGAGCGCCATCGGCAGGCCGATGGCCACCGCCTCGACCGGCATCGTCAGTGGCCTTCCTGCTGTTCGGCGAGGAACTCGCTGCGCGCCAGCACGGCGGCGCCGTAAGCGGTGGTCGTCTGCGGGTATTGCGGCACCACCAGCTCGCGCTGCAGCTCGTCCTGAATCGCCGCCACCAGCCCCTTGTTGAGCGCCGGGCCGCCGTCCATGTACACGCGGTCCTCGATGCCGACCCGCTTGGCCAGGCGCACCGTGCGCTTGGCGATGGAATAGTGGATGCCGGCGACGATCTCGGCCTTGCCGTGGCCGTTGGCGAGCAGGCCGATGATCTCGGATTCGGCGAAGACGGTGCAGGTGCTGTTGATCGACAGCGGCGCGCCGCTGCCGGTGAAGTGGATGTCGCCGAGGTCTTCCAGGTCGAGGTCGAGGTTGCGCGCGGCGACGTCGAGGAAGCGGCCGGTGCCGGCGGCGCATTTGTCGTTCATCACGAAGTTGCTGACGTTGCCGCTGTCGTCGATCTGGATCGCCTTCGAATCCTGGCCGCCGATGTTGATGATGGTGCGCACGCCGCCGTAGGCCTTGCCGGTCTCGTGGGCGCCGATGGCGTTGGCGGTGATCTCGGAAATCGAATCGTCGGCTTCCTTGAACAGCTTGCGGCCGTAGCCGGTGGCGATCAGGTATTTCAGTTGCGCCCGGTCCACGCCGGATTTCTCCAGCAGCACGCGCAGCGCCTCCTTGGCGTTCTTGTGGAAGAGGCTGCCGGAGTCGGTAACGTGGATGCCGACAATCTCGCCGCCCGCGTTGATCAGTACGGTCTTGATGGCGGTGGAGCCGATGTCGATGCCTGCGAAGTAAGTCATGCGCGAGCCTGTCTTTTACGGGTCTTGATGGATTCGAGGAAGGCCTCGACGCGGGTCGATAGCTGGCCCATGTCGTCCGGGCTGTAGTCGGTCTCGATGTAAAGCATCGGGATGCCGGCCTTGTTCAGCGCTTCGGCAACGCTGCGCTGCTCCATCTCGTACACCTGGCAGCCAGCGAAGGACTGGTAGACGACGCCGTCGGCGTTGAAGGTGGAAACGAGGTCGAGCAAGCGCCGGATGCGGTCGTCGTTGCGGGTGAAGATCGGGCAGGTACAGGGCTTCAGGTACTTGTCGGCGATGCTCTCGATCATGTGGCTGAGCAGCCATTCGTCGACCGCCGTCATGTCGTAGAGCATGCGGTTGGCCGAGCAGGTCTCGTCGGCGACGACGACGCCGCCCGCCTCTTCGATCAGCAGCGGCAGCTTGATGTTGGGGAAGATCGGCGGTGAGCCGGTGAACACGATGCGCGGCGCCTTCTTCTGCACGGCGCTGAACGCCTCGGCCTCGCGCTGCGCGAGTTCGGCGTTGAGCGCCTCGACGGCGGCGCTCCAGCGCTCGATGTCGTCGAAGAAATAGGCGTTGGTGACGAGGAAGACGTCCTTGCCGAGGATCAGCGACGGCGCCTTGCGGCGGAAATTGTGCAGGGTGCGGAAGGCCGCCTGGGCGCGCGAGGTCTTGGCCATCGCCTCGCGCAGGCGCTGCCGGGTCAGCTTCTTGCCGGTGACTTTCTGCAGGCGCGCCGCCAGTTGCTTGACCACCCGCCGCCAGTATTCGCGCGCCGCCTCGTTGTCCTTGGCGCTCGGCAGGTCCAGGTCGTAGACCTGGTAGCCCATGCCTTCCATCATCTGGGCGGCCTTCTTCTTCTGGTCGCAGGTCGTCGGATTGACGATCAGCTCCAGCTTGCCGACGTCGGGCACGGCCTTTTCCGAATGCAGGCGGCCGAGCGTCGCCTTGACCAGCGAGCAGGACTTGGCCGGCATGAAGTCGGCGCCGACCTGATCGTAATGGTAGGCGCCGTTGCACAGGCGGACCGGCGTGCCGCCGGCAGCGTAGATCAGCTCTTCCGGCACCTGGATGCAGGTGGTGCCGATGCCCGGCCCGTCGCGGTCGAGCGCTTTGCCCTCAATGAAGGCGTGGCGGAAGAGGTCGTAGAAGTAAGTCATCGCCGCCGGGTTGTCGATGAAATCGTTGACGATGTGGTTGAGCATGACCTCGGCTTCGCGCGCCTGGCGGCTCTGGTTGAACGCCGGCTTGAGCGGCACTTCGCGGATTTCACTCACTTGCGGATTCCCTTGTTCATGCGCTTGATGAAACCTTCCTCGGTCGATTCGAAGAAGGTGATGTTGGCGAAATCGACCTTCAGCGCGCCCTTTTCCGGGCAGGCGGCGACGCATTTGAGGCACAGCGTGCAGTCGTCGGTCATGATTTCCTTGCGCGTCACGTCGTCGGCGATTTCGCGGATTTCCATGTCGCAGGCGGTGTAGCAGTCGCCGCAGCGGGTGCATTTGCTGCCGTCCTTGCGCAGGCGCAGCAGCGCCGGCTTGGAGAGCAGGTAATGCAGCGCGCTCATCGGGCAGAAGAAGCAGAAGAAGCGCTTCTTGACGAAGGCGCCGACGATGAACAGGCCGGTGATGCCCATGCCCAGCGCGGTGAGGACGATCTTGCCGGGGCTGGAGAAGTCGATCGTCCATTGCGAGAAGTCGCCGACGAACAGCGGCAACACCATCCGCCCCGGGCAGATCTGGCAGAACGGCGCGCCGACCTCGTGCGACCACAGGCCGCCGCCGATGCCGAGCGGAATCAGCAGCAGCAGCGCGAGCAGCACGTACTTGATCCAGGTCAGCTTGCGGAACTGTTCGTGCGTATAGCCCGACTGGCGGATGCCGAGCTTCTGGCGCAGGCTGGTCAGCCAGTCTTGCAAGGTGCCGAGCGGGCAGACGAAGCCGCACCAGCCCTTGTTGAGGACGATGAACCACAGCGCAAAAATGCCGAAGCCGGTGAGCACGGCGATCCCGGCATAGCTGAACAGTTGCGGCCAGGGCCGCGCCAGCTGGTGCTGCAGCGGCAGCAGGTAGCAGACGCCGGCGCGGCCGTCGCGCAGGTAGCCGCAACTGAACATCGGCAGGCTGTTGCCGAGGTTGATCGCCAGGTAACCGCCATAGACGAAGAGGACGAAGGCGGCGAGCTGGAACCAGAAGCGGAAACGCTTCAGGTCGACCTTGTTGACCGCGTCGCGCAGCTTACTCATCGAAGCTCACCTCGCGGTAGGGCCGCACGCGGCGGCGCCGGTAGAGGTAGACCGCGGTGCCCGAGAAGAGCAGCGCGACGACGGCGATGCCCAGCCCCCAGGCGTAGGACTCGTAGTCCTCGATCGCCGGATAGTAGGCGCCGGCCAGCGTCGTCGTGTAGCGCACGCTGTGGTAGGGACTGCCCTGCCATTCGCCGGCCTGGTCGACCGGGAAACTGGCGCTGACCACGAAGGTTTCGCGGTGGCGGCGGTCGAACTCGCGCCAGTCGGGAAAATAGTCGCGGATGACGACGAAGCCGGCGCGGCCGTCCTCGTCGGACTGCACGCTGTTGCTCCAGCCCTGGCCGCTGGTGAAGCTGACGCGGGCGTTCTGCACCGGCTTGCCGTCGCGCAGCACCTGGAAGCGGATGGTGTCGCCGTAGTTGATGCGGGTGAACAGCCCTTCCCCATCCTTGCGCTCGCGGACGATCTCGACCGGCACCCGGGAATCGGTGCGCGGCACCATCAGTTGGTCTTCGCCTTCGACCTTCGCATGGCCGGCCGAACGCATCACCTCGGCCTTGGCGACGGTCACCGCCAGGGTTTCCTGATCGACCGCGCGGCGCACGAAATAGGCGTTGTAGACGCCCGGTTCGGGCATCGGGAAAGTCACGTTGTAGGGGCCGCCGTGCGCTTCGACGTCGATCGACGACGCCTGCTGCTGCGCATCGAGCAGCAGCACCGGCTCGCTCGCCGGCACGCTGCCCGCGGTCAGCGGGTTGCTGCCGCTGCGCAGCCACAGGCGCTTGTTCGGGATGCGGCCGGGCGCGCCGCCCATGCCGCTGTCGTCCATGCCAGCCATCCCGCCCATGCCGGCCATGCCGCCACGGGCGCCGCCCGGACGTCCGCCGCCGTCGCGGCGCGGTGCCTGGTCGCTCAACCAGAGCACGCCGTCGCCGCCGCCGCGCATGCCGCGCGGCCGGCCCGAGGCGGCGGCGGCCGACGCCGTCGGCGCGGCCATCGGCATCGTGTGCCCGGCATGCGGATCGACCGCCTGGGCGCGAGCGGCCGTTGCCTGGCCGGCTGCCGGCTTGCCCGGGCGAGCATCAGCCGCCGGCGGCGCCTTTTCGGCTGCCGGCGCAGCGGCTTCTGCAGCGACCGGCGCCGCCTCGGCCTGGCGCCGCTCGGCCGCCCGCGCCCGCCAGAAGGCCCGTTTTTCTTCGTCGGAAGCATCGGCCGGCGGCCGCGGCCCGGCGTAATCGCCGCGACTGACGCCGGGCGGCGGCCCGCGCCGCTCGCCGCTGTCCTGCGCCGGCACATTTGCCGCGCAGAGCAGCATCGACAACAGAACCCATTCTTTCACTATGCGCACGTTTCGCTCCCGTCAGAAGTTGTAGCTGACGCCGGCGCGCAGGGTCAGCGGTTTGTAGCCTTCGTCGTAAGTCGCCTTGCCGGCGGCGGTCATCCAGGCCCGTTCGGCGTATTTCTTGTCGAACAGGTTGAGGACGTGCAACCAGGCGCTCCAGGTTTTGGTCTTGTAGGCAACGCGCAGGTGGAACAGGTCCGGTCGCTTGTAGGTGCCGCCGACGTTCTCGTTGTTGCGGTAGTAGGACGCGATGTGGTCGTACTCCAGCTCCGCCCGCAGACCTTCGACGGGCTTGACCCCGACGCGCAAGTTCAAGTGGTGCTCGGGCGCGCCTTTCCAGGTATTCCCGGAGTAGTCGTAGGTCGGCGTCTTGTAGTCCTTGTACTCGACGATGCTCCAGGTATGAGATAGCCCGGTATCCAGCCAGCGCGTGACGTCAAATGAAATGGAGGTTTCCAGGCCGTGCAGGCGGGCCTTGCCGGCATTGACGTTCCGTTGGTAGCACGGCTCGGCCGGCGCGCAGTCTTCGCGGACGATCATGTTCTTCATGTCGGTATCGAAATACGCCGTATCGAAGCGCAGGCGCTTCGCCAGCAACTGGCCGCGCAGCCCCAGCTCGTAGGTCATCGACTCGATCGGCTTGAGGCTCATGTTCATCGGCACGTATGTGGCTTTGTTCGGGGCGCCGCCGGTGCCCAGCAGGTCGCTCACGCTCGGCGCCAGAAAGCCTTCGGCGGCGCGCGCCCAGAGCACATAACCGCCGGCGAATTCGTAGGTGGCACCGAACTTGCGGACCAGCTTGGAAAAGCTCTTGCGGCCGTCGCCCTTGTCGCCCAGCTTGTTGTCCGTCTCGAGATCGAAGTCGTCCTTGCGGATTCCCATCGACAGGCGGAGCGAGTCGAGCGGCGAGAACTCGTAATGGAGGAAGGGCGAGGTGTGCTTTTCCGTGCCCACGGTAGAGGTGCTCAGCGCCCCCTTGGCAAAATCGCCGTCCAGCGCGCGGGCATAGGAAGTCGCGTTCTTGAAACTCTTGGATTTGGCATCCATCCAGGTCGTATCGACGCCCAGATACAGCGTGGACATGGCGAACGAGAAGTCGTGGCGATACATCGACTGGATGCTGTTCTCCGTCGTATCGCCCTCGCCCACACTCATCGCGGCGGCCGAGGTGGCACTGAGGCTTTTCGAGGTCGTCACGCGATTCAGCGCCGAAACGTTCAACTCGCCGTTGTCGCCGATCCGCCGCTTGTATTGAAACGACGGCGTGACGTAGGTGGTGTCGGTCTTCTTGTACTGGGTCGCCAGAGCCTCGCGCCAGTCGTCGTGAAACTGCTGTTCGGAAATCGATCCGGGATCGCGCGAGATATCGTTCAGATATTCCAGACGGGCGGTCAGTTTCGAGAACTCGTCCGGGCGATAGACCAGTTTCCCGCTCAACGCGCCCTTCTTTTGCGAGGCGCTGTCGTTCTCCCGCCAGCCCTTGTTATCCATGTAATTCAGGTTGAAGAAATAACCGAGGTCACGATTCAGCGGCCCGCCCTGGGAATAATCTGTGCGGTAGAGGTCGAAGGCGCCAATCTCCTGCGATATCCGGCGCTCCAGTTCGCGCGGCGGATCGCGCGTGATGACGTTGATCGTTCCGCCGAAGGCGTTGCTGCTGCTCAGCACGGAGCCCGGGCCGGTGATCACTTCGACCCGCTCGACGTCCGACGGGCTGGTCTCGTCGAGCGCATTGAAGTTGCCGGTGCTGTAGGTATTCACCCGCATCCCGTCGACCCGCTTGTCGGTGTAGCTCTTGCTCCCGTCGGGAATGCGGATGTTGCGGATCATGGTCATCCCGGGAACGCGCCAGAGCAGTTCGCGCCGGGGATCGACGAACTTCACCGTGTCCAGGACCTCGGGCGAGATCGTCGTCCCGGACATCGGCGAATACGGGCTGAAGGTCTCGATCGCCGATTTTTCCTGAACGCTCAGATCGGCGTCGGCGGTCGTTCTGACCGGCGCCAGGAGCTTGTCCTCGCTCTGCGCCAAGGCCCATTGACAGGACACCCCCAACACAACAAGGGCGATTGCCCGTGGCACATTCGCTGCGCCATCCCGAACGTTCTTTTCCGACATGAATTCACCTAGAGAAATGCGGCTTTGCATCAGAACTGGTAGGAAATACCGACCCGGACCAGGCGCGGCGTGTAGCCTTCCGTATAGGAATTGCGCACGCCGGCGTCGGTGGAGCCGACCCGTTCCGCGTACTTGGTGTCCATCAGGTTGAGGACGTGCAGCCAGGCGCTCCAGGACTTGGCGCTGTAGCTGGCGCGCAGGTTGTAGAGGTCGGGACGGCTGTAGCGGTCGCTGTTGGCCTGGTTGGTGTAGTAGCTCTCGATGTGGTCGCCTTCCACTTCGACCCGCCAGCCGGCGGCCGGCTTGACCACGACGCGCAGGTTGTAGTGGTTGCGCGGCGTGTAGTAGCGGCGGGTGCCGGTGTAGTCCGTCGTCGCCGTCTTGTAGTCGCCATAGCGGTAACGGGCGTAGGTGTGCGACAGGCCGATTTCCAGGTACTTGTTGATGTCGTAGGAAAGCGCCGTCTCGAAACCGTGGGCGCTGGCCTTGGCGGCGTTGACGTTGCGCGTGCGGCAGTAATCGACGTTCTGGATGCAAGCCTGGGAAACGATCAGGTTCTCGAAGTCGGTCTCGTAATAGCCGGTGTCGTACTTGAGGCCGAAATCGAAGCTGCCACGGACGCCGATTTCGTGGGTCATCGACTCTTCCGGCTTCAGGTTCATGTTGGCCGGTATGTAGCGGGACGCCCAGGCCGCCGCCGGCGTCGCCGGTACCGGCGTGCCGCTGCCGAGCAGGGTGCTGACGCCGGGCCCCATGAAACCCTCGGCAACGTTCGCCCAGACCAGGGTCTGCGGCGAGATTTCGTATACCGCGCCGAACTTGCGCACCGTCTTCGCGTAGCTGGTGCTGCCGTCCTTGTTGTCATTGAACTTGTCGTCGACCCGGTAACTGATGTCGTCGCGCCGCACGCCCAGCGTCAGACGCAGCGGGTCGAGCGGCGAGAACTCGACCTGCAGGAAGGGCGACTTGTTCTTTTCGTAGGACTTCGAGTACCCGGTCAACGCGCCGCGCGAGAAGTGGAAGCTCTTGGGGCTGAGATCCTTGAATTTCTTGCTGTCGCTGGCCGTGTCCAGGTAATCGAAACCGCCGGTGACCGAGGTTTTGGCCAGGCTGAAGTTGTGCTTGTACATCAACTGGAAATTGGTTTCGTCGGAGTCCGTATCGCCGAGCGTCGAGCCGCCGCCGCTGAACCCGGAGGAGCGCGCCGTCTGCTCGGTGTGCCGCTGCTGGCCGTAGAGATTGAGCTCGCCGAAGTCGCCGAACATCTTGCGGTAGTGCAGCGACGGCGTCGAATACTTGACCGCGGTGCGCAGGTAGCTGTCCGGCTCGGCCTGCCGCCAGTTGGCGCGGAATTGCGCTTCGTCGAGCGAACCGGCGTTCTGGTAGTCGTCGTCGATGTATTCGTAGCGCAGCGCCAGCTTGGAGCTGCTGTCCGGACGCCACACCCACTTGGTGCTGAGCGAGGTCTTCTTCTGGTCGGTATGGTCGCGCCAGCCGTCATGGTCCAGCTGGTTGATGTTGAAGAAGTAGCCGAGGCTGTCGCTGAGGCGGTCGCCACCGCTGAGCCCCATGCGATAGCCGCCGTCCTCGAAGGCTTCGCCGGTCACCTGGTATTCGCGCTTGGCCGGGGGATCGCGGGTGATCACGTTGATCGTGCCGCCGATCGCGTTGCTGCCGCTCAACACCGACCCCGGCCCGCGGATGAACTCGATGCGCTCGATGTCGCCCGAGTTCACCTGGTCCACGAAACCGTAGGTACCGCTGTTGCGGGCACGCATGCCGTCGATGCGGTTCTCGGTGTAGTTCTTGCCGCCGTCGGTAAAGCGCATGTTGCGGCTCATGCTGACGCCGGGCACCCGCGGCAGCAGTTCGTGGAAGGAGTCCACGAAGCGCACCGTCTCCAGTTCCTCGCGCTCGACGACGGTCCCGGCGAGCGGCGTGTATTCGGTCAGGCGGCCGAGTTCGGTGCGCGACTGGACTTCGACCTCGCGCGCGGCCTCCGCCTTGACCGGCGACAGCACCCGGTCGCCGTCGTCGGCGCCGAATACCGGTTGAACGAAAGCCGCCGCCACGGCGACGGCAAGCAGGCGCTGCCTGGATTTCATGAACTACCCCCTGGTATTTTTTATGGAATGTTTGTTCGATTCACTTCGCCTCGCCCTTGGGCTGGGTGACGAAGGCGATCTTGACGATGCCGTTGCGCTGCGCCGCCGCCATCACGTCGGCGACGGCTTCGTAGCGCGCCTCGCGGTCGGCGCGCAGGTGCAATTCGGGCTGGCGGACGCTGGCTTCGGCGAAGCGGGCGTCAAGGGTGTCGCGGTGTACCGCCTCGCCGTTCCAGTAGGCGATGCCGTCGGCGTTGATCGCCAGCTGGATGACCTCGGGCTTGTCGTCGAGCTTGGTCGAGCTGACGCGCGGCAGGTCGATCGGGATCGCCTGGTGGAAGAGCGGCGCGGTGATGATGAAGATGACCAGCAGGACGAGCATGACGTCGACCAGCGGGGTCGTGTTGATGTCGGCCATCGGGGCGTTGCCGCCCTCGTTGAAGGAACCGAAGGACATCGCGCGCTCCTCAGGCCGCCCGCGCCAGCGTAATGCGGGTGCCGGTGGTCAGGTAGGCGTGCAGGTCGTGGGCGAAGCCGTCGAGGTAGGCGGTGACCAGCCGGTTGGCGCGGCTCAGTGCGTTGTAGGCGAGCACGGCGGGAATCGCCACGAAGAGGCCGGCGGCGGTCATGATCAGGGCTTCGCCGACCGGCCCGGCGACCTTGTCGAGCACCACCTGGGTGGCGCCGGAAAGGCCGACCAGCGCGTGGTAGATGCCCCAGACGGTGCCGAACAGGCCGATGAAGGGGGCGGTGGAGCCGACCGAGGCGAGCAGGGTCAGCCCCGATTCGTTGCGCGCCTGGGCGTGCACCATGTAGTTGCGCAGCGCCCGGGTCAGCGTTTCGCTGTGCGAGACACCGCTGCCGATACTCTGCCCCTGGCGCCGCTCGTGCGCTTCCATCACCTGCGCCGCGGTCTGTGCCATGCCGGCGAAGATGCCGCTCTTGTCCTGTTCGCCGATGGCGGCGACGCCGCTGGCCAGGCTGGGCGCGTCCCAGAAGGCGTCGAAAGCGCGCTCGATGCCGCGGTTGACGCGCAACTGGGCAAAGAAACGGCTGCCGATGATCATCCAGCTGAGGACCGACAGTATCGCCAGCAGGATGGCGATGCCGTGGGTCACCCAGTCGCCCTGGTTCCAGAAATGCATGATCCCCATCGAGGACTCCTTTTTTAAGAAAGCTCAAATACGATTGGCACGACGACCCAGGCGGCAACCGCCTCGTCGCCCCGGCGGGCGGGAACGAAGCGCCAGCGGGCGACGGTTTCCAGCGCCGAGTTGTCGAGGCGCTCGAAGCCGCTGCTCTTCTTGAGCTGGACCTTGATCGCCTCGCCGCTGGCGCTGACATGGACGCGCAGATGCACGGTGCCGGTCTCGCCCAGACGGCGCGACGCGGCCGGGTACGGCGGCTTCGGGTTGGACAGGTAATCGGCGTCGAAACGGGCCTCGACCAGGGCCGGCGCGGCCGGGGCCGGCGGCGCCTGGACCGGCGCCGGGGTGGCGACCGGCTGCTCGGCGACGACGAAAGTGCTGGTCGCAGCGGGCGCCGGCGCGGCGGCCAGCACCGGCTGCGCTACTGGTTTGACGGTAGGCCGCGTCACCTTGGGCGGTGCTGGCGGCAGCGGTTGCGGCGGCGTCGGCGCCGCCTCGTTGAGCAGGCGCACGGCGATCGGCTTCGCCGCTTCGATGATGCGCTCGCCCTGCGTCGCCCCGAAGGCGATCAGCGCAAACAGGATGCCGTGCACCAGAATGGCGGAGCCCACGCCCCCCGCGGACCGCAGCCCGCCCGGCGCCCCCCGGCCCTGCGGGAAAAACAAAGACATCGGCAAACCCCTCTTGGCACCCCTGACCCGCAGGCCTCTAGACGGGCCGCTCGGGTCACTCGGATAAAGCACGCCACAACGGCGCGAGGCGGATTCTGGAGAAAGGTTCCGGCCAGGAGAAGTGACAAATTGTCGCACCAGGTGATGCGGCAATTTGCCGCATAGCAACGCAGAAACAATAACTTAGAATTACCGGTTCGATTTTTCCCACCCCACCGCGAAACGCCCCTGGAGCAGCGTCGCCAACCCGACCCGGCGCCGGGTCGGCCAGCCCGCCGCTCACCTTCTACTGCGCCGGCCGGCGCCTGCATTTCGCCGCCGGTGCCAGCCTCGAACTGGCGGAACTGCAGCGCAAAGCCGGCGCCGCGCCGCAGTTCGGCGCGCTGTCGCCGGGCGAGATCGCCGCCGACACCGAACAGGGCATTCCCGCCTTCCACAACACCGCCCTGGTCTGCCTGCGCACAACTGCGTATTGGCCGGCGACGGCAGCCGGGAGACAATGCCGCCATGACGCCCGCCCTGCCCTCGCTGCAACTCGCCCGCCTGCTGCAACTCGCCAGCCCGGCACTGCCGGTCGGCGCCTACACCTATTCGCAGGGACTCGAATGGGCGGTCGAATCCGGCGTCATCAGCAACGAGGCCGGCGCCGGCCGCTGGCTTGCCGACCTGCTCGCGCACGGCATCGGCCGTTACGAGGCGCCGCTGGTGGCGGCGCTGATCACGGCCTGGACAAACGGCGACACCGACGAAGTGCGGCGCCTCGACGGCGATTTCCTGGCCAGCCGCGAAACCGCCGAGCTGCGCGCCGAAACGGCGCAGATGGGCTTTTCGCTGCGCCGCCTGCTGCGCGACCTGCGCGACGAGTCGCTGGCCGGCGTTGGCGCCGTCGTCGAAGCGCAGCCCGAAGTCGCCTTTCCCACCGTCTGGGCCGGCATCGCCGCCGCCTGGAAGCTAGACCCGGCAGCGGCACTGACCGCTTACCTGTGGTCATGGGCGGAAAACCAGGTGATGGCCGCGTTGAAGGCGGTGCCGCTCGGCCAGGCCGCCGGCCAGCGCCTGCTCGCCGATCTCGGCGCCCGTCTTCCGGCAATCGCGGAAAGCGCCCTGACCCTGCCCGAAGCCGCCTGGTCGAACTTCACGCCGGCCTTCGCGATCGCCAGCGCGCGCCACGAAACCCAGTATTCCCGTCTCTTCAGATCCTAGGAAAAACATGAGCAAACAAGCCCTCAGAGTCGGCATCGGCGGCCCCGTCGGTTCCGGCAAGACCGCCCTGACCCTGGCGCTGTGCCAGGCCCTGCGCGAACAGATCGACATGGCCGTGGTCACCAACGACATCTACACCGCCGAGGACGCCAAGTTCCTGGTCAATCACTCGGCGCTGGCGCCGGAACGCATCATCGGCGTCGAAACCGGCGGCTGCCCGCACACGGCGATCCGCGAGGATGCGTCGATCAATCTCGAGGCCGTCGACCGCCTGCAGCGTGCCTTTCCCGGCGTCGAGCTGATCCTCGTCGAATCCGGCGGCGACAATCTGGCGGCGACCTTCTCGCCGGAACTCTCCGACCTCACCATCTACGTCATCGACGTCGCCGCCGGCGAGAAGATCCCGCGCAAGGGCGGCCCCGGCATCACCAAGTCCGACCTGCTGGTGATCAACAAGATCGACCTCGCGCCGCTGGTCGGCGCCTCTCTGGAGGTCATGGCACACGACGCGAAGGCGCAGCGCGGCGAGCGCCCCTTCGTTTTCAGCAACCTGAAGACCGGCGAGGGGCTGGCGACGATCATCGCCTTCATCCGCGAGCGCGGCATGCTCTGAACACCGTTTCGCAGCGCACCAAAAACAGCCGAAAGCGGCTCTTCCGCGCACCATCGTGACTCGTCAAGACCTTTGCCAGACAAGGGTTTTTACGGCAAACCGCTGATTTTTCAGGCCCCTTGCTGCAGCGCCGCAACCGGCACGAATCTCGCTAATCTCCGAACACCCCGCCCCCAACGGGACTGCCAGACCAGAACAGGAGAACAGCGCATGGACAAGACGATGGAAACCGCGCAGCGACTCGCCCGCTTCAAGCTGCAGGTCAAGCGCACGCTGGGCCAGACCGTCGACCTCGAACGCCTCACCCGCGACCCCGGCTACGCCCGGCAGCGGCTGGCCGAAATCGAGGAAGCGGCCGAGGACGAGGAACTCCTGGTCCAGCTCCTGCAGTTGCGCGACCTGCTGCTGCCGGCAGCCAGGGTGCCGAGCGCAGCCCCGGCGGCAGCGGCCGCCGCGTCCGGCGAGTCGACAACGCCGCGCACGGCGCCCCTGCGCAACTACCTGCAGGGCGCCCGCGCCTGGTAGGCCGGCGGCACGCCCGGCGGCGGGTATAATCCGGCCTTCGTCAAAGCCATCCCCGTACCGCCATGCGTCTTTCCCGGACCCTTACCGCCGCCCTGCTTTCCGCCCTTCTCCTCGCCGCCTGCGGCGAAGCCGAGGACACCCGCCCCGGCCAGCCGGTCAAGACCCGGCAGACCGCGTTCAAGGAAATCATCAAGGTCTTCGAGCCGATGGGCGTGATGCTGCGCGGAAAACGCTACGAGGAAGAAAAGTTCCTGCGCCTGGCCAGCGCGCTGCACGAGAAGCGCGACGGCCCCTGGGCGCATTTCGGCGCCGACACCAATTACCCGCCGACCAAGGCGACGCCGCTGGTCTGGCAGGAGCCGGACCGTTTCGCGCAGCAGCGCGACATTTTCCTGAAGAGCACCGACGAACTGCTGGCCGCCGCGCAGAGCAAGGACCAGGCGCGCATCCAGACCGCCTACGACGCGGTGTACGCCAGTTGCCAGGACTGCCACAAGCCGTTCAAGACGCGCTGAAACCATGCTCCGCCTGACCGAACTCAAGCTGCCGCTCGACCATCCGCCGGGCGCGCTGCGGCCCGCCCTGTGCGCCCGCCTGGGGATCGAAGACGCGGCGTTGCTCGATTTCCGCATCGTCAAGCGCAGCCACGACGCGCGCAAGAAATCGGCGATCGTCCTCATCTACCAGATCGACGTCGAACTGCGCGACGAGGCCGCCGTCGCCGCCCGCCTGGCCGATGACCGCCATCTCGTGCCGACGCCGGACATGGATTACCACTTCGTCGCCCACGCCCCCGCCGGGCTGAACGAGCGCCCGGTGATCATCGGCATGGGTCCGTGCGGCCTGATGGCCGGGCTGCTGCTGGCGCAGATGGGCTTCCGGCCGATCCTGCTGGAGCGCGGCAAGGCGGTGCGCGAGCGGACCAAGGACACCTGGGGCCTGTGGCGCAAGCACCAGCTCGACCCGGAATCCAACGTCCAGTTCGGCGAGGGCGGCGCCGGCACCTTCTCCGACGGCAAGCTGTACAGCCAGATCAAGGACCCGAATTTCCTCGGCCGCAAGGTGATGACCGAGTTCGTCAAGGCCGGCGCGCCGGAGGAGATCCTCTACCTGAGCAAGCCGCACATCGGCACCTTCCGCCTGGTCAAGATGGTCGAGAACATGCGCGCGACGATCCGCGAACTGGGCGGCGAAATCCGCTTCGGCGCCCGCGTCGAGCGCCTGTTCACCGAGAACCGCCAGGTCACCGGCGTCGAACTGGCTGGCGGCGAACGCATCGCCAGCCGCCACGTCGTGCTGGCGATCGGCCACAGCGCCCGCGACACCTTCGAGATGCTGCACGCCGAGGGCGTCTATGTCGAAGCCAAGCCCTTCGCCATCGGTTTCCGCATCGAGCATCCGCAGACGCTGATCGACAAGGCCCGCTTCGGCCCCAACGCCGGCAACGAACTACTCGGCGCCGCCGACTACAAGCTGGTGCATCACTGCGCCAACGGCCGCGCCGCCTACAGCTTCTGCATGTGCCCGGGCGGCCAGGTGGTCGCCGCGACGTCCGAACCGGGGCGCGTCGTCACCAACGGCATGAGCCAGTATTCGCGCGCCGAGCGCAACGCCAACTCGGCGCTGGTGGTCAATGTCGAACCGGAAGACTTCCCCGGCGATTACCGGCAGAACCCGCTGGCCGGCATCGACTTCCAGCGCCACTGGGAAAGCCAGGCCTTCATCGCCGGCGGCAGCAGCTACGACGCGCCGGCGCAGCGGGTCGGCGATTTCCTCGCCGGCCGCCCGTCGACCGCGCTCGGCAGCGTCGAGCCGTCGTACCAGCCGGGCGTACACCTGACCGACCTCGCCCAATGCGCGCCGGCTTTCGTGATCGACGCGCTGCGCGAGGCGATCCCCGCCTTCGACCGGCAGATCAAGGGCTTCGCGATGGCCGACGCGCTGCTCACCGGGGTCGAGACGCGCACCTCGTCGCCGCTGCGCATCAAGCGCGGCGACGACTACCAGAGCATCAACACGCGCGGCCTCTACCCGGCCGGCGAAGGCGCCGGCTACGCCGGCGGTATCCTGTCGGCCGGCGTGGACGGAATCAAGGTCGCCGAAGCGCTGGCGCTGGCGATGCTCGGCCGGCAGTGAAGCCGGCCGAAACTCAGGCCGCCTCGCTCATCGGCACCAGGAAGTCCTTGCTGATGCCGTCGCCGATCAGGTAGATGCGGTCCATGAAGTCGGTCAGCCATTCGTGCAGGCCGCCTTCCAGCAGGTCGTCGATGCGGCCGTAACGCAGTTGCGAGTAGAGCTGGCCGGCCTGGCGCAGGGTCTCGCCGGAATGGCTGTTGGCAACTAGCTCCAGGTTCTTGACCACGCCACTGAGGCAAAAGCGCAGGGAGCGCGGCATGTCGCTGTTGAGGATGAGCAGTTCGGCGACCCGCTCCGGCGTGATGACGTCGCGGTAGACCTTGCGATAGACCTCGAAGCCGGACACCGAGCGGAGCAGCGCGCCCCACTGGTAGAAGTCGGTCGCCTCCTCTTCCTCGCCGTGCGGACGCAGCACGTGGTACTTGACGTCGAGAATGCGCGCCGTGTTGTCGGCGCGTTCGAGCAGCGTGCCGAGACGGATGAAGTGGAAGGCCTCGTCCTGCAGCAAGGTGCCCAGCGTGGTGCCGCGCGACAGCGAGGAACGCATCTTGACCCACTCGAAGAACTCGCCGATGCCGGCGTTGGCAATCTGCTCGAAGCTCTTTTCACGGGCTTCCAGCCAGGTCGAGTTCATCGTCTCCCACATTTCCGTGGTCAGCGTGCCACGCACGGCGTGCGCGTTCTCGCGGGCCAGGCGCAGGCAGCTGAAGATCGACGAGAAATTGTCCGGGTCGCTGACCATGAAGCGCAGCACGTTCTCGCCGGTGACCGTGTCGTACTTGGCGGCGTAGGCCTCCTCGAGGCTGTTCAAGGCGATGATCGCGGCCCAGCTCTGGTTGGTTGCGCCTTCGGACTGCGGCACCAGCGACATCTGCCAGGTGACGTTGAGCAGGCGGGCAAGGTTCTCGGCGCGCTCGATGTAGCGCGACATCCAGAACAGGTGATCGGCGGTACGGCTCAGCATGATTCATCCTCCAGAACCCAGGTATCCTTGGTGCCGCCGCCCTGCGACGAATTGACGACGAGCGAGCCCTCGGTCAGCGCAACCCGGGTCAGGCCGCCGGGCACCATGTTCACGCACTTGCCCGAGGACAGCACGAAGGGGCGCAGGTCGAGGTGACGCGGCGCGATGCCGGCCTCGACGAAGGTCGGGCAGTTGGACAGCGCCAGCGTCGGCTGGGCGATGTAGCCCTCCGGCTTGGCGAGCAGCAACTGGCGGAACTTCTCGATCTGCTCCTTGGTGGAGGCCGGGCCGACCAGCATGCCGTAGCCGCCGGCACCATGCACTTCCTTGACCACCAGCTCGGCCAGGTGATCGAGCACGTAGGCGAGCTCGTCCGGCTTGCGGCACATGTAGGTCGGCACGTTGTTCAGGCGCGGCTCTTCGCCGAGGTAGAAGCGGATCATCTCCGGTACGTAGGGATAGATCGACTTGTCGTCGGCGACGCCGGTGCCGATCGCGTTCGACAGGGTGACGTTGCCGGCCTGGTAGGCCTTCAGGATGCCGGGCACGCCGAGCGCCGAATCGGCACGGAAGGCGAGCGGGTCCATGAAGTCGTCGTCGATCCGCCGGTAGATCACGTCGACCCGTTGCGGCCCCTGCGTCGTGCGCATGTACACGGTGTCGTTCTTGACGAAGAGATCGCGCCCCTCGACCAGCTCGACGCCCATCTGCTGGGCCAGGAAGCTGTGCTCGAAATAGGCGCTGTTGTAGGCGCCCGGGGTCAGCACGACCACCGTCGGGTCGGCGATGCCCTGCGGCGCGACAGCGCGCAGTTTTTCCAGCAGCATGTCCGGGTAGTGCTGGACCGGCGCCACCTTGTGCCGGGCGAACAACTCCGGGAAGAGCCGCATCATCATCTTGCGGTCTTCGAGCATGTAGGAAACACCCGACGGTACGCGCAGGTTGTCTTCGAGCACGTAGAACTCGCCGGCGCCGGCGCGCACCACGTCGACCCCGGCAATGTGCGCATAGATGCCGGCGGGCACATCGACGCCCTGCATCACGGCGCGGTACTGGGCATTGTTGAGCACCTGCTCGGCCGGGATCTTGCCGGCCTTGAGGATTTCCTGGTCGTGGTAGATGTCCCACAGGAACATGTTGAGCGCCCGCACCCGCTGGCGCATGCCGCGCTCCAGCGCCTTCCACTCTGCCGCCGGGATGATGCGCGGAATGATGTCGAAGGGAATCAGGCGCTCCTTGCCGGCCTCCTCGCCATAGACGGCAAAGGTGATGCCGACGCGGTGAAAGGCCAGGTCGGCCTCGGCGCGCTTGCGCTCGATGCGCTCGGGCGGCGTCGCCTGCAGCCAGGCCTCGTATCCCTTGTAGTGCTCCCGGACGCCGCCGTTGGCGTCATACATCTCGTTATAGAAGTTCATGTTGGACTCGTCACTGAGGATGCTCTCGAAGAACTTTCAGCAGAATCCATGCCACGCCCCAAAATGGCATCGAATCAGTGAGTTGGCAAAAGGCAGCGCAAAGTACCGCCCCAATGTGGTGCCATGCCAATTCAAGCTGGTGCAAAAAAAATCGCCGGCGTCTGCCGGCGATTTTCAGGATGTTGCAACGGGTCGGTCAGGCGCGTTCGAGGATGACCGCAATGCCCTGGCCGCCGCCGATGCACATGGTGACCAGCGCGTACTTGCCGCCGATGCGTTCCAGTTCATAAAGGGCCTTGGTGGCGATGAAGGCGCCGGAGCAGCCGACCGGGTGGCCGAGAGCAATGGCACCGCCGTTCGGGTTGGTCTTCGCCGGGTCGAGGCCGAGCACCTTGGACACCGAGAGGGCCTGGGCGGCGAAGGCTTCGTTCGATTCGATGACGTCCATCTGATCGAGCGTCAGGCCGGCCTTCTTCAGCGCCAGCTTGGTCGCCGGGATCGGGCCTTCGCCCATGATGTCGTTCGGCACACCGGCAACGGCATAACCGGCGATGCGGGCACGCGCCTTGTAGCCGGCCTTGGCGGCAACGTCGGCGGCGGCGAGCACGAAGAAGGCAGCGCCGTCGTTGATGCCGGAAGCGTTACCGGCGGTGACCGTACCGTCCTTCTTGAACGCCGGCTTCATCTTGGCCAGGCTTTCCATCGTCGTGCCGCGCTTCGGGTGCTCGTCGGTGTCGAAGACGACTTCGCCCTTGCGCGTCTGCTTGACGATGGGAACGATCTGCGACTGGAAGTAGCCGGCGTCGATGGCGGCAGCGGCACGACGCTGCGATTCGACGGCGAAGGCATCCTGCGCTTCACGGGTGATGCCATGCTTTTCCGCCAGGTTTTCGGCGGTGATGCCCATGTGGCCGACGCCAAACGGGTCGGTGAGGACGGCGACCATCGAGTTGACCGCCTTGGTGTCGCCCATGCGCGCGCCGGAACGCAGCGTCGGCATCAGGTAGGCGGCCTTCGACATGACTTCGACGCCACCGCCGATACCGTAGTCGGCATCGTTCAACATGATGTTCTGGGCGGTGGTGACGATGCCCTGGAGGCCGGAAGCGCACAGGCGGGAAACCTGCATGGCCACCGATTCCATCGGCAGGCCGGCCTGGATCGAGGCGACGCGCGAAGCGTAGGCATAACGGGAGTCGGTCGGCATCGTGGTGCCGACGGTGACGTAGTTGATCTGTTGCGGATCGACGCCGGAACGGGCGATCGCTTCCTTCATCACGATGCCGGCCAGTTCGCTGGTATCGAAATCGGCGAGGGAACCGCCAAAGGCGCCAATCGGGGAACGGACTGCGCTCAGGACAACAACTTCTCTGCTCATGTAGAACTCCTCTTAAAAATTATTTTCAGCCCGCCAGATTGGCCAGCCCCAACAAAAAGAGCAACAACACCCACAACACCGTCGCCCGCCAGACGAGACCGACGGCGCTCTGCATGAAATCGACGTCGGCCGGTTCGCCCAGGCCGAGTTCGGCCCGGTCGGAAACCTCGCCTTCGTCCACCACCGAGCCGCCCAACTGCACACCGAGCGCCCCCGCCCCGCTTGCCAGCACGATGCCGAGATCGCGGTCCGGCCACAGTGCCGGCTGCGTCCGCCAGCAATGCACGGCATCCTCGAAATCGCCGACGACGGCGAAGGCCGAGGCCGTCGTCCGTAACGGCAACCAGTCGATCAGGGCGAAAGCCTGCCGGGCGAATGTTACGAACTCATTATGCGCCGCGCCGCCGAGCACTGTCCAACGCTCGCGCACGATCAGCGCCAGGCGATAGAGCAGCGCGCCGCATGGCCCCGGCAGCAGCACGAACCAGAGCAGGACGGCGAAGACATGGCGGTGCGAGGCGGCCAACGCGCCCTCGATCGACAGCCGCGCCACCTCGCGCGCGCTCAAGCCCTGCGTCGGCCGGTCCTGCCATTCGCCGAGCAGTTGGCGGGCGCGCTCGAGATCGCCCAGACGCAAGGCCAGCTGGATTTCGGTGTAATGGTGGCTGAACTGGCGAAAGCCCATGGTCAGGTAGAGCACGCCGACATTGAGCAACCAGGCGAGCAGCGGGCTCACCGCGTAGCACGCGTAATACAGCCCGGCCAGCAGCAGCACCGGCAGGGCGACCGCGATCAGCCAGGCACCGATCCCGTGGTGGCGGGCGCCGGCGTTGAAGCGCGATTCGATGAAATCGGCCCAGGCCTCGAGCGGCGTCGCAACGACGCGCCGGTAGTCCAGCGGCTTGAACTGCTCGATCAGGAAAACGGCGATCAGCGAAAGGAGGCTCATGGGGCAAGGCGGCAATCAACTGCCATGTTTCTTCGTATCGGAGTCAAGATACCACAAGCCTTTCGCTCAGCGAACGGATCATGCCGGCGGTCGCCCCCCAGATGAAATGTCCGGCGTAGGGCATGGCATAGTAATGGCGCAGCGCGCCGCGCAGATGCACCGAATGCCGCTGGTGATTGGCGTGGTCGAGCAGGAAGGCAAGCGGTACTTCAAAAATTTCGGCGACCTCGAAAGGATCGGGCGCCAGGTCGAAGGGCGGGGTTACCGCGGCGACCACCGGCACGACGCAGAACCCAGTCCCGGTGCGGTACTCCGGCAGGTAGCCGAGGACCTCGATGTGACGCCGGGCGAGGCCGATCTCCTCTTCGGTTTCACGGAGCGCGGTTTCCAGCGGCGAAGCGTCAGCCGCCTCGACCCGCCCGCCGGGAAAACTGACCTGGCCGGCGTGATCGCGCAGATGGGCGGTGCGCTGCGTGAGCAGCACGGTATGACCGGCGGCGCGCCGGACGATCGGAAAAAGCACCGCGGCCGGCGTCAGCTTGCCGCTCGCCGCGCCGTCCTCGACCACCGCCTCGCCCGCCGGTGGGTTCTCCAGCAGGCTGCGCCGCAAGCTTTCCAGGTCGATGCTCATGCGCCGGCCGAATCCTCCTCGATTTCGGCATGAACCGCCGACAGCGCATCCTGCAGGGTTTCCTCGCTCAAGCCGTTGATGCTGGTGGCGACCATGTCCGCCGCCTCGACGGCAGCCACCGGCAGGCGCTTGCTGTCGAGCGAAGCGATCAGCGCGGCGCTGGCGCCGACCACGCGCAGCAGCGCCTGACGTTCGCCCATCAGCATTTCCAGTTCCTCGCGCAGCAGCGCGATCTCGTTTGCCTGTTGTGGCATGGTTTCTCTCTCCTAGTAGCGCTTTTTCAGCGTCATCGTACTGCCGTCGCGCTGCATTTCCATCCGGTTGAGGAAACTCATCCCGAGCAGGGCAATCGGCAGGTCATGTTGGTGGATCGCCGCGTCAACCTGGTGCAGCGTGACGCCACCGACGCGCACGCTGTCCAGCTTGACCACGCTGATCGTGGTCTGGCCGTTGGCGGTCTGCGAAACCCCCTTCTGACCCCGGTTGAAATCCAGTCCCATGCGCCGCGCGTCGCTGGCGCCAAGCGAGATCATGCTCGCCCCGGTATCGACCAGGAAGCGCACGGAAGCGCCGTTGATCGTCCCGAGGGTGACGAAATGCCCCTGACCGTCGGCGGTCAGGACGATCTTCTCGCCGGCGCCGTCGGCAGCGACACCGACCGCATGCTGGCCGACGCGCAAGGGACGCTTGCGGCCGCCCATCTCGATCACCGCCTGGTCGCCCTGCACCGACAGCACCTTGATCCCGTTGACCGTGCTGCCGACCGGCACCGCCCGCGGCGGCGCGCCGTTGATCATGAGCAGCGCCTTGCTGCCGATGACCCCGGCCAGGCCGACCTCCTGCGCCAGGGCAACGGAGCTCAGACAGCCCAGGCATGCCAGCGTAAAATGCGGCATCCGGAAACACCTTGCGAGTACCGCCATGAAACCCGTTGCCATCTTTCGTCACTCCCCCACCGAAGGTCCGGGCTATTTTGCCATATTCCTTGAGCGACAAGGGATTCCATGGAAATTGATCGCCGTCGACGAGGGTGAACCGGTGCCCGCCAGCGGCGAAGATTTCGCCGGCCTCTGCTTCATGGGCGGGCCGATGAGCGTCAATGACCCGCTGCCCTGGATCGAACCCATCTGCGCCCTGATCCGCGACGCCGTCGCCCGCGACATTCCGGTGATCGGCCATTGCCTGGGCGGCCAATTGATCAGCAAGGCGCTCGGCGGCCAGGTGACGAAGAACCCGGTCAAGGAAATCGGCTGGGGCGAGGCGCTGGCCGAGGACAACGCCATCGCCCGCCGCTGGCTGGGCGACTTCGCCGGCCGGGCGAACACCGTCTTCCAATGGCACGGCGAGACCTTCAGCATCCCGCCCGGCGCCAGCCGGCTGTTCGCCAACGCCTACTGCGCCAACCAGATGTACGTGCTCGGCCCGCACCTGGGCATGCAGTGCCACGTCGAGATGACGCCGGAGATGATCGCCACCTGGGCCGACCAGTGGGCCGACGAGGCACTGGCCGTCGGCGACCTGCCGAGCGTGCAGACGCCGGAAGACATGAACGGCCAGGTCGGCGAACGCCTGCCGGCGATGCGCGCGCTGTCCGACCAGCTCTACACTGCCTGGATCGCCAACCTGCGCCGGTAAACGCAAGCGGGCGGCCGAGGCCGCCCTGTGCGGGTCCGCTGCCGGCGATCAATCGCGGTAGTTGCCGTCCTTGATCGGGAAGTCGGTGATCTTCGAGCGGACCAGCGCGATCGCCTCGCGCAACTCGTCGATCTTCTTGCCGGAAACGCGCACCGCGTCGCCCTGGATCGAGGCCTGCGCCTTGAGCTTGGCGTCCTTGATCAGCTTGACGATCTTCTTGGCGAGTTCGCTGTCGATGCCGTCGCGGATCTTCATTTCCTGCTTCGACTTGTTGCCGGAAACGCTCTGGATCTTCTGCATATCGAGCCGCTTGACGCTGTCCTTTTCCTTCTTTTCCATGGCCGGGAAAAGCAGGTCCTTGATCTGGTCGAGCTGGAACTCGGAATCGCCCCACAGCGTGATCGCCTTGTCCTTCTCGTTCAACTCGACCTTGGCCGAGGTGCCCTTGAAATCGTAGCGATTTTCGATCTGGCGCGATGCGACATCGACGGCATTCTTCAATGCCACCATGTCGGCTTCGGAGGTGAAGTCAAAGGATGGCATGGTGGCTCAACCGAAGTGGCAGACGTAGTGATAGGGCTCGTCGCAGGCGATCTCGAAGCTGGAATTGCCCGGCACGTTGAACGACTCACCGGCGCCGTAGGTTTTCCACTCGCTCTCGCCCTTCTGCTTGACGCGGCAGGCACCGCCGACGCCTTCCATGATTTCCGGCGCGCCAGTGTTGAAGGTCAGGCTGGCCGGCAGGATCACGCCGACCGTCTTCTTGGTGCCGTCGGCGAGGATGACGGTATGGCTGACGCACTTGCCGTCGAAATAAACATTGGCCTGCTTGACCACGGAAACGTTGTCGTATTGCGACATTTCAGATACCCCAGATTTTTTGAATCACTGACTTGGCGATGAAGCCGAGCATGCCGAAGGAAAGGACGAAGAAGAGGACGAAGGTCCCCGTCTTGCCGGCCTTCGACCGCCAGGCGATCTCGCCGATGATGAACAGCATGTAGAGGATGAAGGCACCGACTCCCCAGGTCGAGAAGAAGTCGGCGATCTGCTCCTCGTTGAAGCCGAACAGCGTGTCTTCCACCGATCAACCGCCCTTGCGCGCCTTCAGGTTGGCGGCGATGCGCATGCGCAGCGCGTTCAACTTGATGAAGCCGCCGGCATCCTTCTGGTCGTAGGCGCCGGCGTCGTCCTCGAAGGTGGCGATGGTCGAGTCGAACAGCGAATCGGTCTTCGAATCGCGGCCGACGACGATGACGTTGCCCTTGTACAGCTTGAGGCGGACGAAGCCGTTGACGTTCTGCTGGGTGTGGTCGATCAGGGTCTGCAGGGCGACGCGTTCCG
Organism: Azonexus sp. MM2026_4; assembly: GCF_055901855.1. Taxonomy (NCBI): domain Bacteria; kingdom Pseudomonadati; phylum Pseudomonadota; class Betaproteobacteria; order Rhodocyclales; family Azonexaceae; genus Azonexus; species Azonexus sp. MM2026_4. The sequence goes on from NZ_CM148380.1 coordinate 1,730,490, forward strand.
GGCTCCACCAGTAGCCGTTGTACACCAGGCTGGCGTAGCGCGGCATCAGGTCGTCCTTGAGGTGGGCGACTTCGCGGTCGAGGGTGACCGACTCGATGGCGCGGTGGGCGCGCAGCATGATCGTGCCGCCCGGGGTTTCGTAACAGCCGCGCGACTTCATGCCGACGTAGCGGTTCTCGACCAGGTCGAGACGGCCGATGCCGTGCTTGCCGCCGAGCTGGTTGAGCTTGGTCAGCACCTGGGCCGGGCTCAGGCGTTCGCCGTTGAGCGCAACGATGTCGCCCTTCTCGTATTCGATGTCGAGGTATTCGGCCGCATCGGGCGCCGCTTCCGGCGATACCGTCCACCGCCACATGCTTTCCTCGGCTTCCGCCGCCGGGTCTTCCAGGTGACGGCCTTCGTAGGAGATGTGCAGCAGGTTGGCATCCATCGAGTACGGCGAACCGCCCTGCTTGTGCTTCATTTCGACCGGGATGCCGTGCCGTTCGGCGTAGGCGAGCAGCTTCTCGCGCGACAGCAGGTCCCATTCGCGCCACGGCGCAATGACCTTGACGCCCGGCTTCAGCGCGTAGGCGCCGAGTTCGAAGCGGACCTGGTCGTTGCCCTTGCCGGTGGCGCCGTGCGAGATGGCGTCGGCGCCGGTCAGGTTGGTGATGTCGATCAGGCGCTTGGCGATCAGCGGGCGAGCGATCGAGGTACCGAGCAGGTATTCGCCTTCATAAACGGTGTTGCAGCGGAACATCGGGAAGACGAAGTCGCGCACGAATTCCTCGCGCAGGTCGTCGATGAAGATGTTTTCCGGCTTGATGCCGAACTTCAGCGCCTTGGCACGCGCCGGCTCGAGCTCTTCGCCCTGACCGAGGTCGGCGGTGAAGGTCACCACTTCGCATTGATAGGTGTCCTGCAGCCACTTGAGGATGACCGAGGTATCCAGACCGCCCGAATAGGCGAGAACCACTTTCTTGACGTCGCTCATTTGCTTTTCCAGTTACGTTTTGACAATGCAGCTCAGACCTTGAGACGGCCGAGCAGCAGGTATTCCATCAATGCCTTCTGGACGTGCAGGCGGTTTTCCGCTTCGTCCCAGACCACCGATTGCGGACCGTCGATGACGTCCGCCGTCACTTCCTCGCCGCGATGCGCCGGCAGGCAGTGCATGAACAGCGCCTTCGGATCGGCGACCGCCATCATCTCGGCGTTGACGCACCAGTCGGCGAAGGCCTTCATGCGCGCTTCGTTCTCGGCCTCGTAGCCCATCGACGTCCATACGTCGGTGGTGACCAGGTCGGCACCGCGGCAGGCGTCCATCGGGTCGGCGAAGACCGCGTAGCGCGACGGGTTGACCCCAGCGATCAGCTCCGGGTTCAATTCGTAGCCGGGCGGCGTTAACACATGGACCTTGAAGTCGAGTACTTCGGCGGCCTGCAGCCAGGTGTTGCACATGTTGTTGGCGTCGCCGACCCAGGCCACCGTCTTGCCACTGATGCAGCCGCGGTGCTCGATGTAGGTGAAGATGTCGGCGAGGATCTGGCAGGGGTGGTATTCGTTGGTCAGGCCGTTGATCACCGGCACCCGCGAGTTGGCGGCGAAGCGTTCGATGATGTCCTGCTCGAAGGTGCGGATCATCACGATGTCGCTCATGCGCGAGATGACCTGCGCCGCGTCCTCGACCGGCTCGCCGCGCCCGAGCTGGGAATCGCGGGTATTCAGGTAGATCGCCGAGCCGCCGAGCTGCTGCACGCCGGCTTCGAACGACAGGCGGGTGCGCGTGCTCGCCTTCTCGAAGATCATCACCAGCGTGCGGTCGGTCAGCGGCCAGTACTTCTGGTAGGACTTGAACTGGTCCTTGATCCAGCGCGTGCGCTCGAAGACGTACTGGTGTTCTTCGCGGGTGAAGTCCTTGAATTGCAGGAAATGCTTGATCGCCATCGTCTCACCCCGCCAGGAAGGCCTTGATCAGCGGCAGCATGCGGGCCACCAGTTCGCGGGCGTCGGCTTCGCTGAAGTTGAGCGGCGGCAGCAGGCGGATCACGGTGTCGCCGGTGACGTTGATCAGCAGGCCGGCGGCCAGCCCCTGGGCGACCAGCGCGCCGCACGGACGGTCGAGCTCGACGCCGATCATCAGGCCGTGGCCGCGGATATCGACGACGCCAGCCGTGCCGGCCAGGCCTTCGGCGAAGCCCTGGCGGATCAGCGCTCCGATGCGTTCGGCGTTGGCCAGCAGGCCTTCTTCCTCGATGCAGTCGAGGGTGGTCAGCGCCGCCGTGCAGGCGAGCGGGTTGCCGCCGAAGGTCGAGCCGTGGTTGCCCGGCCCGAACAGCCCGGCGGCGCGGCCACCGGCCATGCAGGCGCCGATCGGCACGCCGGAAGCGAGGCCCTTGGCCAGCGTCGCGACGTCCGGCTGGACGCCGACCTGCTGGTAGCCGAACCACTTGCCGGTGCGGCCCATGCCGCACTGCACTTCGTCGCAGATCATCAGCCATTCGTGGGCGTCGCAGATCTCGCGCACGCCGCGGTAGTAGGCCGCGTCGCGCAGGTGGATGCCGCCCTCGCCCTGGATCACTTCCAGCATCACGCCGACGATGTTGCGGTTGTGCTCGGCGACCGCGCGGATGGCGTCGAGATCGCCGTAGGGAACGCGGACGAAGCCGGCGACCAGCGGCTCGAAGCCGACCTGCACCTTGTAGTTGCCGGTGGCCGACAGGGTCGCCATGGTCCGCCCGTGGAAGGACTTTTCCATGACGATGATGGTCGGCAGCTCGACGCCCTTCTTGTGGCCGTAGAAACGCGCCAGCTTGATCGCCGCCTCGTTGGCTTCGCAACCGGAATTGCAGAAGAACACTTCCTGCATGCCGGACAGCGCGCACAGCTTGTCGGCCAGTTTTTCCTGGCCGGTGACGCCGTAGAGGTTGGAGGTGTGGATCAGGCGCCCGGCCTGTTCGGCGATCGCCGCGACCAGCTTGGGATGGGCGTGGCCCAGGGTATTGACGGCGATTCCGGAGAGCGCGTCCAGGTACTCGCGGCCCTCGGTATCGGTGACCCGGCTGCCCTTGCCATGGCTGAAAGCCACCGGCAGGCGGGCGTAGGTGTTCATGACATGCGACATGAGGCAAACCCCATAAAACGAAAACGGCGGCCATCGCCGCCGGAACGATTGCAACGCGGACCGGCAAAAATATCCGGAAAGAGTTGCAGAAAGCTGAATGTTAAGTGAAAAATAGCGCCTTGTATAGAACGGCCACACCATGCGAATCGCCATTTTCAACCAGAAAGGCGGCGTCGGTAAAACGACCACCGCGCTCAACCTCGGGGCCGCCCTGCATCGTTCGGGAAACGCCCCGCTCCTCATCGATCTCGATCCGCAAGGCCATCTCTCCAGTATTCACGGCGACATCCCGCTCGCCTCCGGGAAGAGCCTGTTCGCCTTTTTCCAGGACCAGCAGACCCTGCAATCGCTCGAAGTCGAGTGGGAGCACATTGGCCAACTGATTCCAGCCCACCAGCAGTTGATCAAGGTGGACTCGATCTTCGGCAAGGGACCGGCCGTCCTCAACAAGCTGCGCCACGGCCTCGACGCGCTGGAAGCGGTCCATCCCGACCGCCACTGCCTGATCGACTGCTGCCCCTACATCGGCGTCCTGGCGCTCAACGCCATCTTCGCCTGCGACACGCTGCTCATCCCGGTATCCACCGACTACCTGTCGCTGCAGGCCGCCGAGCACATCACGCGCACGCTGGAAGTCCTGGAACCGGTGATGAAGCGCCGCGTCACCCGGCTCTACCTGCTGACCCGTTTCGACCGCCGCCGGCGGATGAGCGAAGACGTGCGCCAGCGCCTGTGCGAACGCTACGGCGACGACGTCCTCGATATTGCGATTTCGGAAAATGTGACGGTGGCCGAAAGCCCGTCGCTACAACAGGACGTCTTCCGCCACAACGCCGCCAGCGCCGGTGCCCACGACTACCGCAGCCTGCTCGACGAACTGGCCGAACGCGGCTGCCTGCCGCTCACGACAGGCTGAGCGGCAGCGCCAGACTCTCGTAATTGACCGTCCCCAGGCGGCCGTTCATGCTGACCCGCCGCTGCGTGCATTCGAGCACCTCGCAGTGGTTGTAGATCTGCGCCACCTTGCGTCGCGCTTCGTCCTCATCCCGCCCGTAGAAGGAAAGATGGTCGACGACGACGCCGTTGCGCGTCCTGATCCGGAAGAGAAATTTGTTCATCGTCCCAGCCAGCATAAAAAGTCCTGATAGATCAAAGTTCTACGGGGAGTATATGCCGTTGGTACTAACAACACAATCCGTTTACATTGTAAAAAACCGTCTCCCTGGCCGCCGCTCAACACCCCTTGTTGCGGCTTACTTCGGCGAGCTGCCGCCAGCCCCCGGCAAAGCCTCGCTGCGCCCGACGAATGCCGACACCAGACGGTCCATGAAGGCGAACAGCAGCTCGACGCTGTAGCCGGCAAGGAAGGCCAGCGCGAACGGGGTCAGCGAGGCGAGCGGACTGGTCGCATCGCCGCCGACGCCGAACCAGGCGATCACCAGCCCGGTCAGTCCGCCGGTGTAGATGCGCACCTGATAGAGGCGGCCGGCGACGTGGGTACGGCGCTCGATGCCGGCGGCCAGCGTGCGCAGCACGTGCAGGCAACTGCCGAGCAGGCCGTAGAGCAGCGGCAGCAGGTAGAGTTCGACGCACTCCTTGGCCAGACTGGCCTCCAGCCGGGCCTTGCGCATCGTCGAGAAGGGACTGCCGGCGGCCTCGTCGAGCGCCGCGCTGCGCCGGGCGATGCCGGGCACCAGCGCGCGCCAGATGTCGTTCCACTGTTCGAGGGCGGCGACGCGGATCGCCAGATCGAGATTGAGCTGCTCACCGGCCGCCTCGAGTTTCAGGAGTTCCCGGTCGTCGTCGGCGAGCTGCGCCTTGCCCAGCGTCGCCAGCCGTTCGCCGACCCGCTCGGCTTCGGCGACCAGTTGCGCCGCCTGGGCTTCGAGCCGGTTGCCGATCACCCAGTACATCTGCACCGCCAGCAACAGCACGAGGACCACGAAGGAGCCCAGCGAGAAACGATAGATGCTGCGCTCGGCGTGCGTCGTCAATTTGGGGCCGAAGAGCCGGTCGAGCAGACGACCAGTGACACCGCGCCGCCCCTGGCGGCCCATCGTCGCTTCGATGCTGTCCGAAGTCACCGGCTGGACAGCGCGGGCCAGGCTGCCGTAGGCCTCCCAGAAACGCGTCGTCGCCGCCACCGCCGCCGCATCGGTGGCCGCATCCGGCAGTTGCCGGGCGGCAACGATGGTCGCCAGCACGCCTTCGTCGAGTTCGAGGCCGTTTTCGGCGGCGTAGGCCAGCAACAGGTCGGCCTCTTCGATGGCGCGCCGCAATGCCGTGTTCACGAGCGGGGTCTGGGTCATCTCATTTCACCGTGATCGAGTAACGACAAGGCTTGCCGCCGTCGCACAGGACCGGCGTATGGTCGGCATAGACGACGGCGACGCTCCACCGGCCGGGACCGGGACGCGCCTTGGCGCTCCAGGTCCGCCAGTCGAAATGGCCGCGCGCCCTGACTTCCTGGCGCAGCGCGGCAAGCAGCTCGCGGCTGCCGGCGCTGAGGGCGATCGAATCGGTCATCTCGGTCTGCCCCTCGGCCTGCACCCCGGCGAAACTCTCGCGAAACCAACGGTGGCGGATCGGCAGCCGTCCCGCCTGTTCGAGCCGGGCCAGCGCCGCCTCGCTCGCCCGCAGGCGCATCCACAGCACCAGCGGCCGGCGGGCCGGCGCATTGCTCGGGAGGGCGACCGGCTGCCGCGACCCCGGATCGACCGCCGCCGACCAGCGCGCTTCGGCGATTTCAACCAGCGGCGGCGCGCTGCCTGCGGCGTCTTCCTGCTGCGCCGTCGCGGTCGATGCCGCCAGCGCAACCAGGATGCCGACCAGTGAACTTGCTGCCTTCATCGAACCCCCGCCTTTCCGCCAAGTTCCTCTCAGAGCCAGGCAAAATAGGCCGCGCCACCGGCAATGTCAACGACATTATTCCAGCCCGAAGGCATGGCAAAGGGGATCAGGAAACCTGCTGCGGAACGCCGCCGAGCAGCCTGACTTCGCGCTGCGGGAAGGGAATCTGCACGCCGTGCTGGCGGAAGCTGCGCCAAATGTCGAGGTTGATCACCGACACGACGTTCATCTTGCCGTTCTCCGGGTCGGCGACCCAGAAGCCCAGCTCGAGATTGATGCTGCTGTCGGCGAACTGGGTGAGCAGCACGCTCGGCGCCGGATCGGCGAGCACCCTTTCCTGGCGCTGCGCGCATTCGACCATCAGGCGCATCGCCAGTTCGAGGTCGCAGTCGTAGGCGACGCCGACCGTCGTCGCCAGACGCATGCTGTTGTCGGAGTAGGTCTGGTTCTGCACCGTGCTGCCGATCAGGGTCTCGTTGGGGACGATGAACTCGGTACCGCCGGCATGGCGCAACACCGTGTAGCGGGTGGTGATCTGGGTGACCGTGCCGCTGTCGGCGCCAACCTGGACGATGTTGCCGATGCGGATCGAGCGGTCGAGCAGGATGATGAAGCCGGAGACGTAGTTGCTGGCGATCTTCTGCAGACCGAAACCGAGACCGACGCCGAGCGCCCCGGTGAACACCGAGAGCGCCGTCATGTCGATGCCGACCAGCGCCAGGCTGGTCAGCACGGCGACCACGGTGAGCAGCGCCTTGGCGACGCGCACGCCGACGATGCGCAGGTTGCCGTCGAGCGACTGCATGCGCATCAGGCGCCCTTCGATGACGCCGGCGACCCACAAGGCGAAGACGACGGTCAGGAAGACGGTGACGATGCCGCTGCAGATCACCCACAGGTTGAGGTGCTGCTTGCCGATCTTGAAATCGACCTGCTCCAGCGCATCGACCACGTAAGGCGCGAGATCGGTGATGTAGAGCGCCAGCCAGCCCCAGACCAGGGTGGCGATCAGCTTTTCCCAGGCGGCCAGCCAGCCGGCGCCGGGAAAGGCCTGGCGCAGCACGAAGACGACGCCGCGCACGAGCGCCATCGAGCCAAGCAGGGAGAGCGCCAGCTTGAGCAGGGTGACCGGGAAGAAATTCTTCAGGATCAGCAGCGCGACGCCGGTCAGCAGCATGCCGGAAAGCGGGAAAGCCAGCCGGTTGCCGACCTGGCGCAGATGCCAGCCCGCCTCCTGCGGATGCTTCGCCTGCCACCAGCGGGCAATACCCCAGGCCAGCCCGAGGCTGCTCAGCAGCGCCGCCACCTGCCAGATGAAACTGGGCTCGTGGAAGTCTTCGAGCAGGTGACCGATCAGCTTGCCGAAGGCGATTTCGGAATCGTTCATGCCTGGCGCTCCATGACGGCGGCGAAGAAACCGTCGGTATCGTGCTGCTGCGGCAAGAGTTGCAGCATGGCGCCGGGCAGTTCGATGCCGAAGCGCGCCAGCACGCCGTCCGCCGGCACCAGGACGAAGCCCGGATGGGCGGCGAGGAAGGCCTCGACCACTGCCGCGTTTTCCTCGCGCAGCAGGCTGCAGGTCGCGTACACCAGGCGCCCGCCGGGCCGTACCAGGGTTGCCGCCGAGGCCAGGATGGCGGCCTGCTTGGCGGTCAGTTCGGCGACCGCGCCGGCGTCCTGACGCCATTTCAGGTCGGGATTGCGGCGCAGCGTGCCGAGCCCGGAACAGGGCGCGTCGACCAGCACGCGGTCGGCCTTGCCGGCCAGGCGCTTGACCTTCAGGTCGCGCTCGTGCTCGATGCGCACCGGGTGGACATTGGACAGCCCGGAACGGGCCAGGCGCGGCTTCAGGTTGGCCAAGCGCTTGTCGGAAACGTCGAAGGCGTAGAGACGGCCGGTGTTCTTCATCTGCGCGCCGAGCAGCAGCGTCTTGCCGCCGGCACCGGCGCAGAAATCGACGACCATCTCGCCGCGCTTGGCCTCGAGCAGCAGGCCGAGCAACTGGCTGCCCTCGTCCTGGACCTCGAAACTGCCGTCGAGGAAGGCCGGAGTCTTCGCCAGCGCCGGCTTGTCGCGCAGGCGCACGGCCAGCGGCGACCAGCGCCCGTGTGCGGCGCCGATACCGTCGGCGGCGAGCCGGGCGAGCAAGCGCTCACGGTCGGTCTTCAGGGTATTGACGCGCAGATCGAGCGGCGCCGGCCGGTTGAGGGCAGCGGCCAGGGCGCGGATTTCCTCGTCGGTGTACTGGGCGAGCAGGCGCTCGTACAGCCAGTCCGGCAGGTCGCAGCGCACCGCCGGCGGCAGGTCGTCGTCACGCACCGCCTTGACGCCGGCCAGCCAGGCCTCCTCGCTCGCCTTCAGCACCGGCGCCAGCTCGCGCTGGCTCCAGCCGCGGGCGACGGCCAGCGTCGCCAGCAGGCGCTGCCGGTTGTCGGGGCGTTCGCCGCAGCGGGCGTCCAGGCTGCGCCGACGGCGCAGGAAGGCGAACACCGTCTCGGCGACGAAGGCGCGGTCGGCGTGGCCGAGCTGGCGGTGCTCACGGAAATAATGCGAAACAACGGCGTCGGCCGGATGGTCGAAACGCAGCAACTGGCCGAGCAACTGCTCGGCGTGGGCAAACAGGGCGGGTGTGAAACGGGCTTTCATGATCCTTGAAACTTCAGTTGGACGCGGCCGATGGCGCGTTTGGACGGGATGGCCGGCGCGAAGCGACGACGCGGCAGGCTCATGCCTGCAAGGAGGAGCAACAAAGCCGGGCAGCCGTCCGGACGTGCCAGCGGCCGCGTAGCGCCATCACCCAAAGGGGAAGTCGTAGCGCAGACGCGGCGGTCGGCATTCATGCGGCGGCACCAGGAGAGACAAGCGGTCAACTGAGGTTTCAAGGATTATTTTCCGGGGCGGCGTCGATTTCGGTGGCGCGCAATTCGTAACTGTCGCCCTTCTTGTCGGTGAAACGGATTTTAACCGGGAGTCGCCAGCGGTCGAGGGCGATCCAGATTTCGGTGACGGTGTCGCCGGCGGCCCGCAGGTGCAGGGTGCGGAACTTGCCGGCCGGCGTTTCTATGGTTTCTTCCCCGAAGGCATCGAGGCTGTAGGGCTGGTACTTGCGGCCGGTGACGACGCCGATGCTGCTGCCGTTTTCCAGCGCCGCCAGGTAGGCCAGCTGGTAATTGAGCGACAGCAGGTCCTGGCTCCCGGTCGTCAGCGCCTGCACGCTACCGTCGCGCTGCAGCCGGACCTGGCGCGTCGCCCAGTCGAAATCGGCATCCTCGCCGCGCGACACGCCGTTGCGCAGGACGCGGAAGCTTTCCGGCTGCAAGCCGCCCGGCCCCAGCCGGCCGCGACTTTCATGTTCCTGGCGCAGCGGCTTGAACAGTGCGGCGAGGCCGCTGGTCTCGATCATCGCTCGCAGACGGTAAGTACCGTCGCCGGGAAACTCCCAGCGATGCTCGGCGCGGCCGATCTGCATGCCGAGCGAATCCTTGACGACGACGAAGGCCAGCCGGCCGCTGCCGGCCAGCACCGGGGCCACCGGGGCTACCGGCGGTGTTACGGCAGGAGTTGGCGGCTCCGGCGAGGATGTCACCTCGGGCGGCAGCAGCTCGCCCGGCGTCAAGGCGTTTTCCGGGGCGCTACTGGGCGGCACGACCGGCGGCGGCGCGCTCGCCGGCGCCGGGGTCGGCACAAGGGGTTTCTTCGCCGCGGGCGGCGGCGTAGCCGGCTGCGCAGGTGGCGGCGGAAGCGGCGGCGGGCGCCGCAACTCGGCCTGCAACGGCGGCGTTTCCGGCGGTTCGCCGAACATCCCGAAGTCGATGCCGAACAAGGCCAGGGCGTGCACCAGCACGGACAAGGCGACGGCAACGACCAGAATGTAGCGCATCTAGGATCAGCGCAGGCCGGGGGCGATCAGTACCGCGTCGTCAACCAGCGAGGCATCGAACACGACCCGGCCGTCGACCAGGCGCGCCCTGCCTTCGGCCAGCCAGCGCACGGCCTGCGGGTAGATGCGGTGTTCCTGGCGCAGCACGCGCGCCGCCAGGCTCGCCTCGTCGTCGCCGTCGACCACCGGCACCGCGGCCTGGATGACGACCGGACCGTGGTCGAGTTCGGCGGTGACGAAGTGCACCGTGCAGCCGTGGATGCGCACGCCCTCGTCGAGCGCCCGCTGGTGCGTGTGCAAGCCGGGAAAGGACGGCAGCAGCGAGGGATGGATGTTGAGCAGGCGACCTTCGTAGTGACGGACGAAGGCCGGCGTCAGGATGCGCATGAAGCCGGCGAGGATCACCAGGTCGGGCGTAAATTCGTCGATGCAGGCGGCGAGCGCGGCATCGAACTCGTCGCGCCCGGCGTAGGCCTTGTGGTCGAGGCAGCGGGTGGCGATGCCGGCGGCGGCGGCGGTGTCCAGGCCTTTGGCGGCCGGCCGGTTGCTGATCACGGCGGCGATGTCGACCGGCAGGCGGCCGCCGTCGCGTTCGGCGATCAATGCCTCCATGTTGCTGCCGCGGCCGGAAATCAGGATGACGATCTTTTTCATGTTCAGAGACCTACGGGAAGGAAGATGGCGGTCGCCAGCGACTGGGTGACGCGCGACAGCGTGCGGCCGTTGCGGTCGGCGACGATCTGCGCCATGAAGTCGAGCAGGCCGATGATGCGGCCGAATTCGCGCTCGAAGGAGATGTTGCGGTTGCCGGGGTCGAGTTCGTTCGACAGGATGAAGAATTCGCCGCTGGCGCGGCGATCGTGGCCCAGCTTCCAGATGGCGATTTCCATGTTGCGCGCGGCGTTGTGCAGCTTGGTCTCGTCCAGGCTGTCGAGGACGTAGAAATCGTCCTTGTGTTCGTAAGCCGCATCGACCATGGTCAGCAGGCCGAACATCAGCGCCGCCACGCGATCGCCGGCGAATTCCTCGGCGAAGGCCAGATTCGCCGCCAGGCGTTCGCGCTGGCCGCGCAGTTCCGGCCAGGCGGCACTGACCCGCTGACGCAGACGCTGCACCGCCGCCTCGCGGCTGGCCGCGCCGGATTGCTTCCATTCGCGCGGGTTGCGCTTGTACAGCTTGTCGGCGATCGCCAGCAGGCCGGCGACGACCTCGCGCCGGCTGGTGTCGGTGATGCGGTCGACCTCGGTCTTCAGCAGGTAGCGCGCGTTGACCGTCGTCTCGGTGCGACCGTCGCGCCCCAGCTTGGTCGCGCAGGCGAGCTGCGACAGCGCGAGGACGACGACGATCAGCCAGCGCATCAGGCGCTCCGCCGGTGCTGCAGGTAGCCGATCGCCGCCGGCAGCAACGAGACGGCGATGATGGCGAGGATCAGCAGCGACAGGTTCTGCTTGACCCAGGGCAGGTTGCCCAGCCAGTAACCGGCCAGGCACAGCGACAGCACCCAGGCGGCGGCACCGATCAGGTTGAAGAAGGTGAATTTGGCCCAGGACATCGCTCCGATGCCGGCGACGAACGGGGCGAAGCTGCGGAACAGCGGCAGGAAGCGCGAGATGATCAGCGTCTTGCCGCCGTGGATCTCGTAGAAGGCGTGCGTCTTCTGCAGCGCCGCCTTGTTGAAGATGCGCGAGTTTTCCCAGTGGAAGACCTTCGGCCCGAGGAAGCGGCCGATCTGGTAGTTCACCGTGTTGCCCAGCACCGCGGCGGCGAGCAGGACGGCGCACAGGGTGGTGATGTCCATGCCGCCCTGGCCGAGCGCGGCCAGCGCGCCGGCGACGAAGAGCAGCGAATCGCCGGGCAGGAAGGGAAAGATGACGAAACCGGTCTCGGCGAAGATGATGAAGAAGAGGATGGCGTAGATCCACAGGCCGTACTGCTGGACCAGGAGAGCGAGGTGAACGTCGAGGTGGAGGACGATGTCGATGAATTGGGTGAGCAGTTCCATGCGCGGGCCGGTCTTTGAACGAGGCGGCATTATAATCCGGGCATGCCTACCATCGCCCGCCTCCCCGACCTCCTGATCAGCCAGATTGCCGCCGGCGAGGTCGTCGAAAGACCCGCTTCGGTCTTGAAGGAACTGCTCGAAAACAGCCTCGACGCCGGCAGCACGGCGATTCAGGTGCATCTGGAGGAAGGCGGCGTCAAGCTGATCCGCATCACCGACGACGGCTGCGGGATTGCCAGGGACGAGCTGGCGCTGGCGCTGACCCGGCACGCCACCTCGAAGATCGCCAGCCTCGACGACCTCGAACGCGTCGCCAGCTTCGGTTTTCGCGGCGAGGCGCTGGCCTCGGTCGCCGCTGTCGCCCGACTCGCCATCACCAGCCGCGAAAGGGGCGCCGGCCACGCCTGGAAGCTGCGCGGCGAAAATGGTGCAGAGCCCGAGCCGGCGGCGCTGATGGCCGGCACCGTGGTCGAGATGCGCGACCTCTATTACAACACCCCGGCCCGGCGCAAATTCCTCAAGTCGGAGAGCACCGAGTTCGCCCACTGCGCCGATGCCGTCCGCCGCCTGGCGCTGACCCGGCCCGACGTCGCCATCAGCCTGACGCACAACGGCCGCAGTCTGTTTCAACTGGCCCCGGCCGACCGCGCCCGGCGCATCGCCGAAGTGGTCGGCGACGACTTCGTCGCCGTCGCGCGTTCGGTCAACGCCGCCGCCGGGCCGATCGTTCTGAGCGGTTTCGCCATCGACCCGACCCGCGCCGGCGAAGCCAAGGATGGCCAGAACGTCTTCGTCAACGGCCGCTTCGTGCGCGACAAGATCATCGGCCACGCGCTGCGCGAAGCCTACCGCGACGTCCTGCACGGCGCCCGCCAGCCGGCCGTCTGCCTGTTCCTCGAGATCGACCCCGGGCTGGTCAACGTCAACGTCCACCCGGCCAAGACCGAAGTCCGCTTCCGCGACTCGCGCGCCGTGCACCAGTTCGTCTACCACGCCATCCAGCGCACGCTGGCGACGCCGATCCAGGCGCCGGCCGTGGCAAAAACGCCGGGCCCGAGCGAAAACCGGGGACAGACCCCGGTTTTCGCCGAGAAAAATCCGTACTCCGCCACCGCATCAGCGGCCCCTGCCTTCCCGCCGCCGCTGCGCCACCAGGCCAGCCTCGGCGTTGCCGAGCCCGCCGCCACGGCCTATCTGGCCTTCGCCCAGGCCGCCCAGCGCCTGGCGCCGACCAGTAGCAGTAGCGCGGCCGATGCGCCGCAATTCCGTCCGGAAGTGCCGGTCGACCGCGACGGCCCGCCGCTCGGCTACGCACTGGCGCAACTGCACGGCATCTACATCCTGGCGCAGAACGCCGGCGGACTGATCGTCGTCGACATGCACGCGGCGCATGAGCGCATCCTCTACGAAAAGCTGAAGACCGCCTTCGACAACCGCCAGGTAGCGACCCAGAACCTGCTGATCCCGGCCGTCTTCTCGGCCGATCCGCTCGATGTCGCGGCGGTCGAGGAACATGCGGAAGCGCTAGCCGAACTCGGCTTCCGGATTGCCCCGCTCGGCCCCGGCCAGCTCGGCGTGCGCGCCGTGCCGGCGCTGCTCCAGTCGGGCGACCCGGTGGCGCTGGCGCGCTCGCTGATCGCCGACCTGCGCGAACACGGCATCACCCAGTTGGCCACCGCGCGGCGCAACGAACTGCTGGCGACCATGGCCTGCCATGGCGCGGTGCGCGCCCGCCGGCAACTGGCGATTCCCGAGATGAACGCGCTGCTGCGGCAGATGGAAGAGACCGAACGCGCCGGCCAGTGCAACCACGGCCGACCGACGTGGACCGCGCTGTCGCTCGACGAACTCGACAAATTGTTTCTTCGCGGTCGATAATCCAGGTTCATCACGCCCGGAGCATCGATGAAGTTTCTTATTTCGCGAATCCAGAATCTGGTTTCGCACCAGCAGGATAACTGGCGCCGCGTTGCCCTGCTTGGACTGGGAACGCTGGCCTTCCTTACCTACGCCGTACTGTTGGCGATCGGCCTGATCATCGCCCACCAACGCGAAAGCGATTTCGCCCTGCGCAACCTGGACAATCTTGCGCGCGTCCTCGAAGATCACGCCCGCAGCACGATCGACAAAGTTGACACGATCCTGCTCGCCGGCCAGTTGCACCTGTCCGCGCTGCGCACCAGCAACGCGGTCGGCACCATCGACATCAACGCCAGTCTGGCCCGCCACCTGCAACTGATCGCCAGCGAATCGCAAAGTCTGCGCGTCGCCGACGCCCAGGGCCGCTTCATCTTCGACGCCAGCGGCCGGACGGCGATGGCCCGCATCGACGACCGCGGCTATTTCCAGCGCAACCGCGACGACCCGTCCGGCAAGCTGGTCATTTCCGAACCGCTGTACGCCCGCATCACCCATAACTGGGTGGTCACGCTGAGCCGGCGGATCGAGGACAGCCACGGCAATTTCGCCGGCCTGATCCAGGCGGCGATCCGTACCGACCATTTCCAGAACTTCTTTGCCAACCTCGACCTCGGCAGCGGCCAGAGCGTCGCCCTGCTCGACGACCAGGAGCGCCTGATCGCCCGCTACCCGGCGGTACCGGCGAAAATCGGCCAGATCGTCAGCAACCCCAGCATCGCCGAGCTGATCCGCCGCCAGGGCAAGCACACCAGCTTCACCACGCCGTCGGCGCTCGATGGCATCGAACGCCTCTACGTCGCCCGCCGCGTCGGCGACTACCCCTTTTACGTCGTCGTCGGCCATGCGCCGGCGCACTTCCTGACCAACTGGCGGCAGCAGGTCTTCTGGGCCAGCCTGAGCGCCGCCCTGCTCGCCGCCGTGCTCGCCGGCTGGATCTTCGTCTGGATGCGCACCTACGACCGCGCCCGGGAAATCGCCCAGGGCATGACCCGCGCCTACGAAACCACCTTCCGCCGCACTCGCGCCCTGCTCGACAGCCTGCCCGACCCGGCCTGGCTGAGCGACCGCCAGGGCCTGCTGATCGCGGTCAACGATGCCTACGCGGCACTGTCCGGCAAGGCGGTCGATTCGATCCTCGGCCAGCCGGTGGAAAACGGGCTGCCGACGACGCTCGGCCAGGCGCTCGCCGCCCTCTCCGCCGAAGCGCTGCTGCAGCAGTGTCAACAGAAGCGGGCCGGCAGCCTGCATGCCGGGCAGGACGGTCAGCGCCACTACGAATACATCGCCACCCCGGTGTTCGACGATCGCGGCGTGATCGCCGGCGTTGCCGGGGTCGCCCGCGACATCACGCAGTTGCGCGAAGACCAGCAACGCATCCGCCATCTGGCCGAACACGACCTGCTGACCGACCTGCCCAACCGCGCCCTGCTCACCGAGCACATGGCCAGCGCGCTTGCCGAAACGCTCGGCAACCAGGCGGAACTGGCGCTGATGTTCCTCGACCTCGACCATTTCAAGAACATCAACGACACGCTCGGCCACGACATCGGCGACCAGTTGCTGCTGCAGGTCGCCCAGCGGCTCAGCGCCAGCCTCGACGAACGCGACACGATCAGCCGCCAGGGTGGCGACGAATTCGCCATCCTGATCCGCGGCCATGGAGTACCGGCGCGCCTGGCGACGATCGCCCAGCGCCTGATCAACGCCATCAGCCATCCCTTCATCGTTGCCGGCCACGAGTTGCGCGTCGGTGCCAGCATCGGCATCTGCACCTACCCGCACGACGGCAACGACATCGGCAGCCTGCTGAAGAACGCCGACACCGCGATGTACCAGGCCAAGGCGGCCGGCGGCAACACCTACCGTTTCTTCACGCCGGAAATGAACCTGCGCATTTCCGAACGGGTGACGCTGGAAAACAACCTGCGCCGCGCCCTCTACGGCGACGACATCTTTGTCCATTACCAGCCCCAGACCGACGTCCGCAACGGCCGCCTGATCGGCTTCGAGGCGCTGGTCCGCTGGCGCCATCCGGAACTCGGCGACATCCCGCCGGCGCGTTTCATCCCGGTGGCCGAGGAAAGCAGTCTGATCTACCAGGTCGGCGAGCGCGTCCTGCGCGAAGCCTGCCAGCAGAATCGTCGCTGGCAGGACATGGGCCTACCGCCGGTGGTGGTCGCCGTCAATCTGTCGGCGGTGCAGTTGCGCCTGCCCGACCTGCCGCAGCGGGTCGCCCGCATCCTCGCCGAAACCGGCCTCGACGCGCGCTGGCTGGAACTGGAAATCACCGAGAGCGCCTTCATCCACGACACCGACCGCATCATCGACGTGCTTCAACAACTGCGAGCGATCGGCATCAAGCTGTCGGTGGACGACTTCGGTACCGGCTACTCCAGCCTCGGCTACCTGAAGCGGCTCCCCTTCGACCGGATCAAGATCGACCAGTCCTTCGTCCGCGACCTGCCGGCCGACAGCGACGATGTCGCCATCGTCCGCGCCATCATCGCCATCGCCGCCAGCCTGCAGAAGGAAGTCATCGCCGAAGGCGTCGAACAGGCGGGACAGACCGAATTCCTGCTCGAACTGGGTTGCGACCTGATGCAGGGCTACCACTTCGGCAAGCCGGCCAGCGCGGCCAGCGCCGAAGCCATGTTGCGCAACATGGTGCAGCCGTGAGGCAGAACCCGCCTCAGGCGGTGCCCAGTCTTTCCCGAGCGTAGCTGCGCAGGCGGGCCATGTCGCGGGCCCGTGCCTCGCGGTCGTTGGCGTTGAGGACGACCATGGCGACGACCCGCTCGCCGAACTGCTCGGCCTCGGCCAGACAGAAGCCGGCCGCCGACGTGAAGCCGGTCTTGCCGGCGAGCAGCGCGACCGAACGGTCATGGGCGAAGCGGTTGACGTTCAGCTTGCCGCCCACCGCCGTCTTGCGCGACAAGTCCCGGAAATACGGAATCTGCGCCAGGGTCGCCAGCAGCACGCCGAGATCGCGGGCGCTGGCGCGGTTGGTCGACGAGAGGCCGGCGGCGTCGCCGAAATCGAAGCTGAACAACTGCACCTGCGTCATCAGCGCCCGCATCGCGTAGCGGAATTCCTCCCAACCGCCGGGATAGGTCCGCGCCAGCGCTGCTGCCGCCCGGTTGTCGGAAGTCACCACCAGCCATTCGAGCAGTTGCTCGCGCCGCCAGCGGGTCCCGACGTCCAGGCTGGAGCGCGTGTATTCCGAGCGGACGACGTCGTCCTGTTCGATGCGGATGCTCTCGCCCAGCGGCAGTTCGGCACTGAGCACGACCCAGGCGGTGATCAGCTTGCTGATCGAGGCGATCTGCACCGGGCGATCGGCGTCGATCGCCAGCAGCGTGTCGTCGAGGCTACCGACGTAGGCGTGGCGGGCGCTCAGTCCGGGCAGGCGATCGACCGCTGCCGGCCCGGCCAGCGCGGGCAGGCAGAGCGTCGGGGCGAGCAGGCCGCCGGCGAGCAGGCGGCGACGGGTGAGAAGGGAAGACATGGTGCAGGGATTATAGCCCCCAGCCGTGCTAGCATTCGCCGCCATGAATCTGCCGCCCGCCATCCTGCTCATGGGCCCGACCGCCTCGGGCAAGACCGCCGCCGCGATGGCGCTCGCCGACCGCTTCCCCGTCGAACTGATCAGCGTCGATTCGGCGCAGGTCTTCATCGACATGGACATCGGCACCGCCAAACCGGACGCCGCGACGCTGGCCCGCTACCCGCACCGTCTGATCGACCTGATCACGCCGGAAGAACGCTACTCGGCCGCCCGCTTCCGCGCCGACGCCCTCGCCGCGATGGCCGAGATCACCGCCGCCGGCCGCGTGCCGGTGCTGGTCGGCGGCACCATGCTCTACTTCCGCGCCCTGCTCCATGGCCTGGCCGAACTGCCGCAGGCCGACGCCGCGCTGCGCGCCGAACTCGACGCCGAAGCGGCGCGTGCCGGCTGGCCGGCGATGCATGCCCGGCTCGCCGGGCTCGACCCGGTCACCGCCGCCCGCCTGGCGCCGAACGACAGCCAGCGCATCCAGCGCGCGCTCGAAGTCTGTCTGGCGAGCGGCCGGCCGATGTCGGAACTGCTGCAGGAGAGCGCCGCCGAGAAGCCGCCTTACGATTTCCTGCAACTGGCGCTGCTGCCGTCCGAGCGCGCCGTGCTGCACGAACGCATCGCCCGCCGTTTCGACGAGATGCTGCTCGCCGGTCTCGACGAAGAACTCGCCGGACTGCGCCGCAAATACCGGCTCGACGCCGGCTTGCCATCGATGCGCTGCGTCGGCTACCGCCAGGTCTGGGAAGCTCAGGACGGCCTGATCACGCGCCGCGAGATGCGCGAGCGCGGCATCTTCGCCACCCGCCAGCTGGCCAAGCGGCAGATCACCTGGCTCGGCAACTCGTTCGCCGCGGAAAGCCTCGACTGCGTCGCGCCGCAACTCAGCGAACGGGTCGCCGACCGCGTCGCCCGCTTCCTCAACGCCTGAGCACGTCGCGCAGACTGATGGCGAGCGCCTGCAGTTCGCCGATCGTCTGCAGGCTGGCGTCCTGGCTGGCGACCATGCGCTGCATGGCGTCGTCGGCCAGCGTCGTCAGCGAGTGCTCCTGCGACTCGCTGAGACCGAGCGAGATGAAGGACTTGCCGAGCGCTTCCTGGAAATCGATCATCGCCTGCGTCAGCTCCAGCGAATTGCGCCGGTAATTGGCCTGCACCGATTCCAGCGTCGATTGCACGCGCGGCAGCGCCGCCTCGATGCCGGCGCGGCGGTGACGCGCCAGTTCCTCGGCCTCGATCGAGCGCATCCGGGCGTCCGCCCCCTCGGCGAGCAGCGCGACGTTGTCGCGGATGCGGCCGCAGCGGTCGGGGTCGGCCAGCGGCATGTCGTTGATCAGCACCGTCACCCGCCCGTAGTTGAAGACGCAGCGGCTGCGGAACTGGAAGATGCGGCCGGAATGGCGGACGTGGTTGAGCACCGAGACTTCGAGCGGCAATTCGCGGCCGTTGTCGCTGACGGTCAGCGCGCCGTCGCCCAGGCGCAACTGCAGCGCGGCGTTCAGCTCGTACTGGCGCAGCGCGTCGAGCAGCGCGGCGCCGAGCTCTTCCTGGCTGCCGCAGGCGAAGGACTTGCTGAGGAACTGCAGAACGACGCCCAGCTCGCCCATGCTGACCATCGCCGACATCGCCGTCCGTTGTGCGTAGCCGGCCTGTTCGTGGAGGGCGCGCTTCTCGTCGAGGATGCGGGCGGCGACGCGCACCTTGCGCAGCAATTCGGCGGGGTCGAAGGGCTTGGTGATGAAATCCTCGCCGCCCGCCTCGTAGCAGAGCAGGCGGGTGTCGATGTCGTCGCTGGCGGAGATGAAGAGGATCGGGATGTCGCGGCTTTCCCAGTCGCCCTTCAGGCGCTGGCAGACCTCGAAACCGCCGATGCCGGGCAGGCTGAGGTCGAGCAGGACAATGTCCGGCCGGCATTCGGCAAGCCGCGCCAAGCAGGCCTCGCCGGCGGTGAACGATTCGCGGCGAAAATCATCGGCGAGTGCCGCGTCGAGCACGTCGAGGAGGACCGGATCGTCGTCGACGATGAAGACCAGCGGTTTTTCTTCCATGCTCACTCCTGGCTTGCCAAGGCGGCCTTGCGCGCCGCCAGCAGGGTATAGACGGCGGGCACCACGAATAGCGTCAGGAAGGTGCCGAGCAGCAGGCCGCCGACGATCACCCAGCCGATCTGCTGCCGCGATTCGGCGCCGGCGCCGCTCGCCAGCGCCAGCGGTACGGCGCCCAGCACCATGGCGCCGGTGGTCATCAGGATCGGCCGCAGGCGCAGTTCGGCGGCCTCGATCACCGCCGCGTGCAACTCGCGCCCCTGTTCCTGCAACTGGTTGGCGAATTCGACGATCAGGATGCCGTGCTTGGTGATCAGCCCGACCAGCGTCACCAGGCCGATCTGGCTGTAGACGTTGAGCGTGCCGTTGGTCGCCCACAGCGCGAACAACGCGCCGGCCATCGACAGCGGCACGGTGAGCAGGATGATGAAGGGATCGCGGAAGCTCTCGAACTGCGCCGCCAGCACCAGGTAGATGAAGGCCAGAGCGAGCGCGAAGGTCAGCGCCAGCGACGCCGACGACTGCCGGAACTCGCGCGACTGGCCGTTGTAGTCGACGGTATAGCCCGGCTTCAGCACCTGCGCGGCGAGCTGGTCCATCGCCGTCAGCGCTTCGCCTATCGTGTAGCCGGGCGCCAGGTTGGCGGTGATCGTCACCGCCCGGCGCTGGCCGAAGTGGTTGAGTTCGCGCGGCGCCACGGTTTCGCCGATGTCGAGCAGGTTGTCGAGCGAGAGCATGCTGCCGTCGCCGCCGCGCACGTAGATGTCGCGGATGTCGGCGGGGTTGGCACGGTCGGCGTCGGCGACCTGGACGATCACGTCGTACTGCTCGCCGTCGCGCTTGAAGCGGGTGACCTGGCGACCGCCGAGGAAGGTTTCCAGGGTGCGGCCGATGGTCTCGACCGGCACGCCGATGTCGGCCGCCTTGTCACGGCGCACGGCGACCGAGAGTTCCGGCTTGTTCAGCTTGAGGTCGGTATCGACGTTGGTCAGCCCGGGGTTCTTGGCCAGTTCGCCGAGGAACTCCTGGGTCACCTTCTGCAGTTCGGCGTAGGGCGCGCTGGTGACGATGACGAAGTTGATCGGCCTCTCGCGCGGGCTCTGGCCGAGCGACGGCGGCGTCACCGGGAAGGCCATGACGCCGGGCACGGCGCCGAACTTCGGGAACAGTTCCTTGGCGATGTCGGAGGAACTGCGCCGGCGCTCGCTCCAGTCGGTCAGGCCGACGAAGGAGATCCCCTGGTTGACCACCGGGTTGCCGGAAACGACGAAATAACGCTCGATGTCCGGCGTCCGGCTGTAGATCTCCTCGATCTGCCGCGCATACTTCTCCGTGTAGTCGAGCGTCGCGCCATCCGGCCCGTTGAACATGCCGAGGATGACGCCGCGGTCCTCGACCGGCGCCAGTTCGGATTTCAGCGCCTTGAGCAGGACGCCGCAGGCGAGCGCGACGACGACGAAGCCGATGAAGACGATCCAGCGCTGCCGCAAGGCCGCGCTCAGCACCCGGCGATAACCGGCGTTCAGCCAGTTGAGGAAGTTCTCGACGAGGACGAAGCCCTTCGAGTGCTTTTCCTCGTGCCGGAGCAGCACCGAGCACATCATCGGCGACAGCGTCAGCGCGACGAAGCCGGAAACCAGCACGGCGCCGGCCAGGGTCAGCGCGAACTCGATGAACAGCTTGCCGGTGCGCCCGGTCATGAAGGCGACCGGCGCGTAGACGGCGGCCAGCGTCAGCGTCATCGCCACCACGGCAAAACCGATCTCCTTCGCTCCCTTGAACGCCGCCTCGCGGCGCGGCATGCCTTCCTCGATGTGGCGGAAGATGTTTTCCAGCACGACGATCGCATCGTCGACGACGAGGCCGATCGCCAGCACCAGCGCCAGCAGCGTCAGCGTGTTGATCGAGAAGCCGAGCGTGAACATGATGGCGAAGGCGCCGACCAGCGAGACCGGGATGGTCACCAGCGGAATCAGCGTCGCCCGCAGGTTGCGCAGGAAGAAGAAGATGATCGCCAGGACCAGCACGATGGCCTCGCCGATGGTGGTGAACACCGACTTGATCGAGCGGTCGATGAAGATCGACGAATCGTAGGAGATGTCGACGGTCATCCCCGGCGGCAGTTCGGCGGCGATGCGCGGCATCTCGGCGCGCAGCGCCTTGGACAGTTCGAGCGGGTTGGCGGTGGCCTGCTTGATGACGCCGAGCGACACCGCCGAACGCCCCTTGAAGCGCACCGAGGTACGCTCGGCGGCGGCGCCGATCGCGACCCGTGCGACGTCGCCGAGACGCACCGGATAACCGTCGACGCTGCGCAGGATGACGGCGGCGAACTGTTCCGGCGTCTGCAGGTCGGTGCTGGCGACCACCGAGAATTCGCGCTCGCGGCTCTCGATGCGGCCGGCCGGCACCTCGACGTTCTGCTTGCGCAGCGCGTCCTCGACGTCGGCGGCGGTGACCCGGTAGGCGGCGAGGCGCTGCTTGTCCAGCCAGATGCGCATGGCGAACTTGCGCTCGCCGAAGACGCGCACGTCGGCGGCGCCGGGCAGCGTCTGCAGGCGCGGCTTGACGAAGCGGTTGGCGACGTCGGTGACTTCCAGCGGCGAATGCTGGTCGGAGGAAAAGGCGAGCCAGATGATCGGGTTGGCGTCGGCCTCGACCTTGGCGATGACCGGCTCGTCGACCTCGTCGGGCAGCCGGTTGCGCACCCGCGAGACGCGGTCGCGGACGTCGGCGGCGGCCGAATCGGGCTCGCGTTCGAGCTTGAAGCGAACCGAAATCTGGCTGCGCTCGGCGCGCGAGATCGAGGTGATGACCTCGACCCCCTCGATGCCGGCCAACGAATCCTCGAGCGGCTTGGTCACCTGCGACTCGATGATGTCGGCGGAGGCGCCCCGGTAATCGGTCGAAACGGTGACCACCGGCTCGTCGATCTTCGGGTATTCGCGCACCGTCAGGCGGTCGTAGGAGACGATGCCGAGCAGCATAATGACGAGCGACAGCACGGTCGCGAAGACCGGCCGCTCGATGCAGATCTCGGAAATTCTCATGGTTGCGCCGCTTGCGGCATCTTCACCGGGGCGCCGGGGCGCAGCTTCAACTGGCCGGCGGTGACGATCAAATCGCCGGCAGCCAGTCCCTCGACCACCTCGACCTGCGCGTCGCGGCGCAGGCCGAGCCTGACCGGCGCCACTTCCGCCTTGCCATCGACGACGCGGAACACCGACGGCTTGGCGCCCGGTTGCACCGCTTCCTCGGGAATCATCAGCACGCCCTTACGCTCGCCGAAGGCGACGCGGACGCGCACGAACATGCCCGGGCGCAGCTTGCCCTGGCGGTTGTCGAGGCGGGCGCGGATGGCGATCGAGCGCGCCGCCGGATCGATCTGCGGATCGATCGCCTCGACCGTCGCAGCGAAGGTCTGGCCGGGCAGCGCGTCGCTGGAAAGTTCGAGCGCCAGGCCCGGCCGCAAGCGGCCGAAATAGGCTTCGGCGAGGCGGAAATCGGCGCGCAGGCTGGAGATGTCCTCGACGTTGACCAGTTCCTCGCCTTCCTTGACGTAGCCGCCAACGCTCACGTCGCGCAACCCGACGATGCCGGCAAACGGCGCCAGCAGCCGCATCTTGGCGGCCTTGGCGGTGGCCAGTTGCAACGCCGCCTCCTGCACCTTGAGCGTCGCCGCCGAGGCGTCGAGCGCCTGCGGGCTGATGAACTTCTTCGCCAGCAGTTCCTGGTTGCGCCGGAAGCTGGTCCGCGCCAGTTCGACGTTGGCCCTGGCCTGCGCCAGCTCGGCTTCCTGGATCGTCGCGTCGAGGCCGATCAGCAGGTCGCCGCGCCGCACCAGCGCGCCGTCGCGAAAGCCGATGCGGGCGATGCGGCCGCTGACCTCGGGACGCAGCACGACCGATTCGGCGGCCTTCAGCGTGCCGACCGCGCTCGTCTCGTCGGTGAAATCGACCGCCTTTACCTTGGCCAGTTCGACCGCCACCGGCTTTGCCGGGCCGCCGGCCGGCGCCGCCTTGGCCGCCGGTTCCGGCGCGGCAACGGCCTGCCCGCCGCGGTTGGCCGACCAGGCAAAGTAGCCGAGCCCGATCAGGCCGACCAGGGAAAGCGCGACGATGCCGCGCCGCTTCATCTGCTTCATGGCTGGGTGATTCCTTGGGAAATGCCGTTTTCGATCTGTTCCAGCAAGCCGGGTTCGCCGCGCGGTGCCGGGTTGGCGGCGGTGAAAGCTTCGCCGCAGGCCTGTGGCCCGCGTTCGCGCCAGTTATCCGGCAAATGCGCCAGACGCACCTGGACGATGCCTTCCTTCAACATTTCGAGGTAATCGGCGGCGGCCGCCGACAGGTCGATGACCCGCCCGCTGCGCTGCCGGTGATGCATGCGGTCGTTGATGCGGACGATGACGCACAGCCCGCTCGCCGGCCGCAGCACCGCGACGTGGCTACCGAGCGGGAAATGGTTGCTGGCGGCGGTGAGCTGCTTCTTGTCGAAACGTTCGCCGGTGGCGGTCTTGCGACCGTGGAAACGGCTGCTGTAGAAACTGGCCAGCCCGTCGACGATCGAGTTGCCGCTCGCCGCCGGCAACTCGAACGCCAGCGCCGCCCCCGCCAGGCCGAGGCCGGCGCCGAACAGCGCGGCCTGGCGCAGGCGCTCAGACCACCAGGGTCTGCGCTTCGTCACCCTGCCGTGCCCGAATCCGGCCGATGCGGTAAACCGCCTCGCCCTGTGCCTTCAGTTCGGCTTCGGCGGCGTCCGCCTCGGCCGCCGAGACGATGATGACCATGCCGATGCCGCAGTTGAAGGTGCGGTGCATTTCCTTCTCGTCGACCTGGCCTTCCTGCTGCATCCAGTCGAACAGCTTCGGCCGCGGCCAGGCGGCCTTCTGCAGTTCGGCGACGGTGTTTTCCGGCAGCACGCGCGGCACGTTCTCGAGCAGGCCGCCGCCGGTGATGTGGGCCATGCCCTTGATCGTCACCTTCTGCATCGTCGCCAGCACCTGCTTGACGTAGATGCGGGTCGGCGCCATCACCACCTCGGCGAGGCTACGTTCGCCGTCGAACGGCGCGTTCATATCCGGGTTGGAACGTTCGATGATCTTGCGCACCAGCGAATAGCCGTTGGAATGCGCGCCGGAGGAAGCCAGGCCGAGCACCACGTCGCCTTCGCCAATCGACTTGCCGTCGATGATCTTCGACTTCTCGACGACGCCGACCGCGAAACCGGCCAGGTCGTATTCGCCGGCCGGGTACATGCCCGGCATCTCGGCGGTTTCGCCACCGATCAGCGCGCAACCGGCCAGTTCGCAACCCCTGGCGATACCGCCGACGACGGACGCGGCGGTGTCGACATCGAGCTTGCCGCAGGCGAAGTAGTCGAGGAAGAACAGCGATTCGGCGCCCTGCACCAGGATGTCGTTGACGCTCATCGCCACCAGATCCTGGCCGACGGTGTCGTGGCGGTTCAACTGGAAGGCCAGCTTGAGCTTGGTGCCGACGCCGTCGGTGCCGGACACCAGCACCGGCTCCTGATAGCGCTTGGGCACTTCGAACAGCGCGCCGAAGCCGCCGATGCCGCCGAGCACGCCATCGCGCAGCGTCTTCTTGGCCAGCGGCTTGATGCGGTCGACGAGCGCATCGCCGGCATCGATGTCGACACCGGCGTCGCGGTAGGAAAGCGGGGTATTCTGGGTCATGGTAGGCAGGGGCAAATTGCTGAAAAAACCGGATTTTACCCGAAACGGAGCCGCTTCCCGAAACTCGCGACAGCCAGCCATGCATTCGTCACGACATCGGCATGCGCAAGCGGGAAAAACCAATACAGTCGATAGCCAAAAGTCATGACCAAAGCCCTTTCCATCAAGCCATGCGGTGCTAACCTGAGTTCACCCCAAATCGCCGATGCAAGGCTGCAAACGGCGACCGATAAATTCAGTCAGGAGAGACGAACATGGAAGAAAACACCTCGAAGCCCACCGGCCAATGCCCGGTGATGCACGGCGGCAACACCGCCAGTGGCAATTCCAACATGGCCTGGTGGCCGAAGGCGCTCAACCTCGACATCCTGCACCAGCACGATAGCAAGACCAACCCGCTGGGCGCCGGTTTCAACTACCGCGAGGAAGTGAAGAAGCTTGACGTCGACGCCCTGAAGGCCGACCTCAAGGCGCTGATGACCGACAGCCAGCCCTGGTGGCCGGCCGACTGGGGCCACTACGGCGGCCTGATGATCCGCATGGCCTGGCACTCGGCCGGCACCTACCGCATCGCCGACGGGCGGGGTGGCGGCGGCACCGGCAACCAGCGTTTCGCGCCGCTCAACTCGTGGCCGGACAACGTCAATCTCGACAAGGCGCGCCGCCTGCTGTGGCCGATCAAGAAGAAATACGGCAACAAGCTGTCCTGGGCCGACCTGATCATCCTCGCCGGCAACATGGCCTACGAGTCGATGGGCTTGAAGACCTTCGGTTTCGCCTTCGGCCGCGAGGACATCTGGCATCCGGAAAAGGACATCTACTGGGGCTCGGAAAAGCAGTGGCTGGCGCCGACCGGCAGCGAAGGCAGCCGCTATTCCGGCGAACGCGACCTGGAAAACCCGCTCGCCGCGGTGATGATGGGCCTCATCTACGTCAACCCGGAAGGCGTCGACGGCCAGCCCGACCCGCTGAAGACGGCGCAGGACATGCGCGTCACCTTCGCCCGCATGGCGATGGACGACGAGGAAACCGTTGCCCTCACCGCCGGTGGTCACACCGTCGGCAAGGCACACGGTAACGGCAGCGCCGCCAATCTCGGCGCCGCGCCGGAAGCGGCCGACGTCAATGAGCAAGGGCTGGGCTGGAACAACCACAGCAGCCGCAGCATCGGCCGCGACACCGTGACCAGCGGCATCGAAGGCGCGTGGACGACGCACCCGACAAAGTGGGACAACGGCTACTTCGAGCTGCTGTTCAAGTACGACTGGTGGCTGACCAAGTCGCCGGCCGGCGCGCACCAGTGGGCACCGATCAACATCGCCGAAGAAGACAAGCCGGTCGACGTCGAAGACGCCTCGCTCCGTTGCCTGCCGATGATGACCGACGCCGACATGGCGCTCAAGTTCGACCCGGAATACCGCAAAATCGCCGAACGCTTCCGCGACGATCCGGCCTACTTCTCGGAAACCTTTGCCCGCGCCTGGTTCAAGCTGACCCACCGCGACATGGGCCCGAAGGCGCGCTACATCGGCCCCGACGTGCCGGCGGAAGACCTCATCTGGCAGGACCCGGTCCCGGCCGGCCGTACCGATTACGATGTCGCCGCCGTCAAGGCACAGATCGCCGCCAGCGGCCTGTCGCTCGCCGAGATGGTTGCCACCGCCTGGGACAGCGCCCGCACCTTCCGCGGCTCCGACAAGCGCGGCGGTGCCAACGGCGCCCGCATCCGCCTCGCCCCACAAAAGGACTGGGCAGGCAACGAACCGGCGCGACTGGAGAAGGTGCTCGCGGTCTATGAGCGGATCGCCGGCGCAACCGGCGCCAGCGTCGCCGACGTCATCGTGCTCGCCGGCAACGTCGGCGTCGAACAGGCGGTCAGGGCCGCCGGCTTCGACATCCCGGTGCCCTTCGCCCCGGGTCGCGGCGACGCCAGCCAGGAAATGACCGACGTCGAGTCCTTCGCCGTCCTCGAACCGCTGGCCGATGGCTTCCGCAACTGGCAGAAGCAGGCCTATGCCGTGACGCCGGAGGAAATGCTGCTCGACCGCGCCCAGTTGCTGCGCCTCACCGCCTGCGAAATGACCGTGCTCGTCGGCGGCCTGCGCGTCCTCGGCGCCAACCACGGCGGCAGCGCGCACGGCGTGTTCACCGAGCGCGTCGGCGTGCTCAGCAACGACTTCTTCGTCAACCTGACCGACATGGCCTACGCCTGGCAGCCGACCGGCCGCAACAGCTACGCCATCGTCGACCGGCAAAGCGGCGCCACCCGCTGGACGGCCAGCCGCGTCGATCTCGTCTTCGGCTCAAACTCGGTGCTGCGCGCCTACGCCGAGGTCTACGCCCAGGACGACAACCGCGAGAAGTTCGTGCGCGACTTCGTCGCTGCCTGGACCAAGGTGATGAACGCCGACCGCTTCGACCTGAGCTGAACCAAGCGCCCCCGCTGCCGCGAGGCCGCGGGGGCAGCTTGCCGTGACTGCCGATTCAAGGCAGGATCGCGCCATGACAAAGCCATTCCGGCGCTGTCACCAGTCGCTGAACGGGGTTGCCATGGACGAAACGGATGTCGAATACGCGGGTTTCTGGATCAGGGTCGGCGCCAGCATCATCGACTCGCTATTGATCGTGGTCATCACCTTGCCGCTGCTCGTTTCCTTCTACGGCTGGGAATACTTCGACAGCGAAGCCCTGCTCGCCGGGCCGGCCGATTTCCTGATTTCCTGGGTCCTACCGGCTGCCGCGGTGGTCTGGTTCTGGACGCAACGGCAAGCCACACCGGGTAAGGCGGTCCTCTCGCTGCGCGTGGTCGATGCCGAATCCGGCGCCAGCCTGTCGCTCGCGCAAAGTATCGGGCGCTACCTGGCCTATTTCGTCTCGATCGTTCCGCTGGGGCTCGGCCTCCTGTGGGTGGGGTTCGACAGCAGGAAACAGGGCTGGCACGACAAGCTGGCCAGCACTGTGGTGATCAGGGCCAGGCAGCGCGGCCCGCAACCCGTCCGCTTCCCGCGCGCCTGAGCGACGCCCCAAGCGGCGCGCGGCACGCATTCAGGCGCCGGACAGGCGTTCGTCCAGGCCGCCCGGCAAGGCGACCACCGTCGCGCCATGCGCCGAATTTTGCACCGAACCTTGCGGCAGTTCGCGCTGGCGCCGGTCGAACTCGGCCAGACTCGGTCCGCCCGAACGCGGCCGCTTGCCGAACAGGAACTCGCCAACCTCGCGCAACCAGACGCGGCGCCCCATCTGCACGTACCAGCGCATCGCGTGGCGGAATTCCGGGTCGCGGCTGAAGTAGGTGCGCAGCAGCGCGCGCGGCCGCAGTTGCAGCGCCACCTCGATGCCCTTGACCCAGAGCAGCAGGCGCCAGGGCGGCATGCCCGGCGTTGACAGCACCTGGTGCTTGTAGTCCCACAGGTGGGTATCGGTCTGCACCACCTCGCGCTGGGCGACCGTCTCGAAGAAACGCGTCCATTGGTGCGGCGTCGCGTAGAGCAACTGGATCTGGTCCGGGTCGTAGCGCAGCAGATGTTTCAACGACTGCCAGTAATCGCGGTCGGTCTCCGCGCCGAAGCCGACCACGTAGGTCGCCATCGAAACGATGCCGTGGCGGCGCAGCAGGCGAATCGCCTCGGCGTCCTCGCGCGGCGTCGCGTCCTTGCGGATGGCTTCCAGTGTCGCCGGATCGTAGCTCTCGATGCCGAGCAGGAAGCGGATAACCCCGGCGCGGCGGTAGAGGTGCAAGATGTCGGCGTCGCGCACGATGTCGCCGGCGCGCGTCGAGCCGACCAGGGTGAGATTGACGTTTTCCGCGATCAGCGCCTCAAGGAAGGCCTGGCAGGCGGCGCGCGAGGCGGTCGGCAGTTCGTCGGCGAAATTGATCACCTCGACCCCGTGTTCGCGGTGCAGCCAGGCCAGTTCGCGGGCAAAACGGACCGGATCGCGATGCCGCCAGCTGCGCCAGAAGCCACGCTGGCCACAATAACTGCACAGGTAGGGGCAGCCGCGCGAGAACTGCACGACCACCGCCCGCCGGCCGCCCCAGTAGGAATAGCGGGCGAAGTCGATCAACTCCCAGGCGACGCGGTAATCGTCCAGATTCGCTATCGGCTTCGCCTGCCGCGTCGCCCACACCCGCCCGTCCTGGCGGAAAGCAACGCCGGGCACGGTGCCTACCAGGCCGTGGCTGACGATGGCGCGCGCCAGCAGCAGCGCCGTGCGCTCGCCCTCGCCGCGCACGACCAGGTCGATGGCCGGGCACTGCGTCAACGTCTCGCGCCAGTGATAGGTCGGATGGACGCCGCCATAGACGATGCAGACCTCGGGTAGCGCCGCCTTGATGCGGGTCGCCAGTTCAAGGATGGTGGCGTGCGCCGTCGACGAGCCGGCATGGCCGACCATGACGATGCGCGGCGCCGCCGCCCGCACGCGGCGGACGATCTCGTCCGGCGAAAGCGGGTCGTAGTCGGCGTCGAGCAGTTCGACGGCAAAGCCGGCGTCGAGCAGCGGCCCGCCGATGGAGAGCAGGCCGAGCGGCGGCAGATGGTCGTCGGGCACCCGGCTGCCGATGGCGGTATGCGGCGGATTGAGCAGCAGAATCTTGGCGTTGCGGTTCATGGCGGTCTCCTGAAATACACGCCGCCACTGTCGACCGGCCGGGTGAGCAGAGCATGAAGCGAGGGTGAAGCCGGCTCGGCCGGTGTTAAAGTCGCTGCTCCAACGTAAAAACCGCCCCGCCGCACGCATCGAGATGAGCCGTCAGCAAGCCCCCCGCGCCTGGGTCCGCCAACCCTCCGGAAAGCGGCTCGACCTGCTCGACCCCACGCCCTTCGACTGGGACGACCGCGACCTGGCCATCGGCCTGGCGCGGACCTTCCGCTGGGGCGGCCATTCGGTCTGGCCGCGTCCCCTGTCGGTCGCCCAGCACAGCATCCTGGTCCTGACGCTGCGCCGCCAGATGTCGCCCGAACCGCTCGCCCCCGCCGTCGCCCTGCGCGAACTCCTGCACGACGCCGAAGAAGGCTTGATCGGCTTCGACCCCATCTCGCCGCTCAAACCCATCCTCGGCGACGCCTTCGCGGCGCTGACCGAACGCCTGACGCAGGCCGTCTTCCTGCGCTACGGCCTGCCCGCCTGGAGCGACGAGGAAAAGCGCCGCCACAAGGAAGCCGACCGCCTCGCCGCCGCCAGCGAAGCGGTGCACGTCGCCGGTTGGTCGGCCGCCGAAGTGCGCAACGTACTCGGCATCAAGGCCAGACCACTGACTGACGACCCGCTGCTCGCCCAATACGGCGGCACCCCCTGGGAACCCTGGCCGGCCAGCGTCGCCGCCGAGCGTTTCCTGGCGGCGCTAGTCAATCCGTGAACCGGTGGGCCGGACCTTTCAGTCGATCGCCGGGATATTCCAGCCATCCAGCGAGAACAGGAAAAGCAGCATCCCCGAGCCGATGACGAAGTACAGGCCGGCCGCAAGCAGCGAACGACAGAGGCCCGCTTCCAGCCCCACGGTTTCCGCCTCGTGCCGCGGCCAGCGCAGGAAGAAGAACCAGCCCCAGATAACGAGGGCGATGAAGGGCAGGAGCAGCGGCAGGACACCGCGCCACAGCCCGAAGACGAAGCCGCCATGCATCACCAGGAAGGCGCCGCCGCCGTAGAGCAGCGCCGGCTGCCAGCCGAGACGGCCAGCGCCGAGCAGACGGCAGGCCAGGCTGGCGCAAGCGGCGCAAAGCAGGATGAAGAGCAGCGGATAGAGCAGAAGCAGCCACATCGCTTCAGCCCCCCACCCGCCGACGGGCGGGAAAGTCGGATGACGGCACGACGGAGCAAATGACTGTTGGCATGGCGGACTCCCGAAAGGTTCAGGCCGCCACTGTCGCCGGGCCGGGTGAGGCGACGATGAAGCGAGGATGAAGCGGCAGTTCAGCCGGCGACCGGCTCGGAAATCTCGATCAGGTTGGCGTCGGGGTCGCGCACGTAGACCGAGCGGATCGGACCTGTGGCGCCGGTGCGCCGGACCGGGCCTTCGACGACCGGCCAGGCGCAGGCCTGCAGATGTTCGATCACCGTCGCCAGCGGCCGGCTGGCCATGAAGCAGAGATCGAGCGAACCGGGCGTCGGCAGCGCCGCCTTGGGCTCGAATTCCTTGCCCTTGAGGTGCAGGTTGATCTTCTGCCGGCCGAACTTGAAGGCCTTGCGCTCGACCGGCGGCGTGCCGCCGACGAAGGTCTCCAGCGACATGCCCAGCACCCGCGTGTAGAAATCGATGCAGGCGGCTTCGTTGGCGGTCGTCAGGACGAGGTGGTCGAGATGGTCGATCATGTGCATGGCGGCAAGTAGCGGGAGCGCCATCGTCCGGGGCGCCGGAAACGCTGTCAATCCCGTCGCCGGCGCCATGCCGTATCATTGCCCCCCATCATGAAAATCCTGATCGTCGACGACGAACCGGCCATCGCCGATACGCTGAGCTACGCGCTGCGCGCCGAGGGCTTTGCCACCGAGTGCTGCACGCTGGGCGGCGAGGCGCTGGCGCGGCTGCAACAGGGCGGCGTCGATTTCGTCGTGCTCGACGTCGGCCTGCCCGACATCACCGGCTTCGACGTCTGCCGCGCGCTGCGCCGCGAGTCCGACCTGCCGGTGCTGTTCCTGACCGCCCGTTCCGACGAGGTCGACCGCATCGTCGGCCTCGAGCTGGGCGGCGACGACTACGTGACCAAGCCGTTCAGCCCGCGCGAGGTCGCCTCGCGGGTGCGCGCCATCCTGCGCCGCCTGCATCCGGAGCCGCGCCAGAACGGCGACTCCGGCGCCCCGGCGCCCAATCCGGAAAGATTCGCCGTCGACCGCGACGGTCTGCGCATCGCCTACCACGGCCACTGGCTGGCGCTGACCCGCTACGAATACCTGCTGCTAGCGCTCTTGCTCGAACGCCCGGGGCGCATCCTGAGCCGCCCGCAGATCATGGCGGCGGTGTGGCAGGACGACGGCGAAAGCCTGGAGCGCACCGTCGACACCCACATCAAGACGCTGCGCGGCAAGCTGCGCGCGGTGCGCGACGACGAGGTCATCCTCACCCATCGCGGCCTCGGCTACAGCCTGGCCGCCTGAGCGTGAACATCTCGGTCCGCCTGTTCTTCGGCTATTTCCTGGTCGTCGGGCTGGCCGCCTGGTTCGTGCTGTACACCTTCGTCAAGGAAAGCGAGCCGAGCATCCGCCAGGCCACCGAGGAAAGCCTGGTCGACAGCGCCAACCTGCTCGCCGAACTGGCCGCCCGCGAACTCGCCGCCGGGCAGATCAATGACGGCGCCTTCGCCACGGCCGTCGCCGCCGCGCTGCAACGCCATCCGGGCGCCGAAATCTACGGCATCAAGAAGGACAGCGTCGACCTGCGCATCTATCTCACCGACGCGCGCGGCGTCGTCGTCTACGACTCCGCCGGTCAGGCGCAGGGTACTGACTTCTCGCAATGGAAGGACATCGCCCGCGTGCTGCGCGGCGAATACGGCGCCCGCCAGAGCCGCTACAAGCCGGACGATCCGACCACCTCGGTGATGCACGTCGCCGCGCCGGTGCGCCGCGACGGCCAGTTGATCGGCGTCATCTCGCTGGCCAAGCCGATGACCTCGATCGCCCCCTTCGTCGACCGCGCCACCGACCGCGTGCGCGCCTCCGGCCTGACGCTGCTGCTGGCAACGGCGGTGATCGGCCTGGTGTTCACCGCCTGGCTCAGCTGGTCGATCCACCGCCTGCGCGACTACGCCCGCGCCGTCAGCGAAGGGCGCAAAGCCGAACCGCCCAGCGGCGGCGGCCGCCAACTCTCCGAACTGGCGCAGGCGCTGGCGACGATGCGCGAAAAGCTCGAAGGCAAGCAGTACGTCGAACGCTACGTGCAGAACCTGGCGCACGAAATGAAAAGCCCGCTGACCGCGGTGATCGGCGCCGCCGAAATCCTCGAAGACGAGCTACCGGAAGAAGACCGCCGCCGCTTCGCCGCCAGCATCGGCGAACAGGCCGGGCGCCTGCGCGACATCATCGACCGCATGCTGCAACTCGCCCGCGTCGAACAACTGCAAGCGCCCGGCGCCAAGGCCGCGGTCGACCTCACCGAACTCCTGAAAACCGCCGTCGCCGACCGCCAACTGGCGCTCGCCGCGCGCAATGTGCATTGCGTCATCGACGCCGAACCGGGCGTCACCCTCAACGGCGACGCCTTTCTGCTGCGCCAGGCCG
This sequence comes from Azonexus sp. MM2026_4, assembly GCF_055901855.1. NCBI lineage: Bacteria > Pseudomonadati > Pseudomonadota > Betaproteobacteria > Rhodocyclales > Azonexaceae > Azonexus > Azonexus sp. MM2026_4. The sequence continues at coordinate 1,763,758 of NZ_CM148380.1, forward strand.
TCCTCAACCTGCTCGACAACGCCATCGAATTCTCACCCGCCGGCGGCGAAATCTCGCTGACTCTGCATACAACCGCAGAAACCGCCGAAATCCGCCTGCGCGACCACGGCGCCGGCGCCCCCGACTACGCCCTGGCACAACTCTTCAACCGCTTCTACTCCCTGCCCCGCCCGGCGACCGGCAAGAAAAGCACCGGGCTGGGACTGGCGCTGGTGCGCGAGGTGGCAAGATTGCATGGTGGCGAAGCGGGGTTTGCGAATCACCCGGAGGGTGGTGGGGAAGCCTGGATCAGGTTGCCGCAGCCTTGACGCCCCAGAACTCCGTAGCCATCTCTTGACGCGCTTTACCGATCGGAGCTTTCATGTCGCTAACCATCGTCGAAGTCATCAAACAGGCCGATCAGGGTTTGTCTTCACCTTTCCTGTGCCGGGGCGACGACGGCGAGTTGTATTTCGTGAAAGGTCGGGCCAGCGGACGAGCCAGCTTATGGGCGGAGTGGCTGGCCGGGAATCTCGGGCGGGCTTTCGGGCTGCCGATTCCGCCCTTCTGCATCGCCGAAGTGCCGGCCGCCTTGATTCGCGAATGTCCGCCCGACTTGCGCCCACTGGGCAACGGCCCGGCGTTCGCTTCGCGCAACGCCGCAGGCTGCCAGTGGCTGGAGTTGGCCGCTGCGCCGGCTGTCGATAAAACCCTGCAGCGCGATATTCTGGTTTTTGACTGGTGGCTGAAAAACGGCGACCGCACGCGCGGCAACCCAAATCTGCTATGGCATTCAGGCAACAAGGAATTGGTGGTCATTGATCACAACCAGGCGTTCGACCCTGCTTTTTCAGCAGCGGATTTCTGGGCGCACCATCTGTTTGCCGGGCAGCACGACGCGGTATTCAAAGACCTGGCCGAACAGGCTCGTTACGCGGCGCGGCTCAATGATGCGCTTTCCGTCTGGGATGAGGCTTGCGATAATGTCCCTCCCGAATGGCGGTGGGAAAACGACGAGCAAGATATTCCCTGCCAATTCGACCCGGTAGCCGCCCGCAGCTTGGCGGCGCGTTGTGCAACCCCTGACTTCTGGAGGACGCTATGAGCCAGTTTGCTTGCCGCTACGCTGTCGTGCAGTTCCTTCCCTATGCAGAAACAGGGGAGTTCGCCAACGTGGGCGTCGCCTTGCTTTGCCCGGAGCGCGGCTTTTTCGGTTTCCGTCTGCAAAACGCCCGACGGACAAAGCGCATCACCGGTTTCTTCGAACGCCTGGACCGCGCCGTGTTCGTTCGCGCTCTAGGGCTTTTCGAGCAGGAGTTGGCGCGCGTCAAAACGATGCTGGAGACCGAAGTTTTCCCCCGCGCCGATGCCGAAAATGCCCGCCAGTTGTTCACCGCGCTGACCCATCCACGCGAAGCGATCGTGCGCTTTGCCCCGGCTCGTGCGATTCTGACCGCCGACCCGGCGCTTGAACTCGAGAGCCTGTTTGGCCGTTACGTCGAGCACGATTTCGCGACGCCGGAACACCGCGAGGAAGTTCTGGAAAAACGCATCGGTCAGTTGTTGCGCACTTTGCCGCTCGCCAAGCCCTTCCAGGCCCACACCATCGCCGACGACGACACCCGGGCGCGCTTTCCATTTGTGCTGCTCGACAACGGCAAACCGGTCAGGGCCATCAAACCACTTTTCCTGGCACAGGACGAGCCGTTCAAAGTCTTCGAGCACGCCGATTCGTGGGTGCCAAAACTACGCCGTTTGCAGGCCAGGGGCCTGCTGCCCGAGGCCACGCTGATTTCCACCGAAGCACCCGCCGAAGACAGCAAGTGCTTCAAGGCATTTGCCGAGGTGCGCGCCGAGTTGCTGGGCATGAACTTGCAAACCGCCCCTGCCAATGACGAAACGACGCTTCGGCGGTTTGCTGGCGCCTTGTAATTTCGCCTGAAAATCAAACAGCTAGACAGCGAACTGCATCGCCCCTTTGGTGCACACGCCTTTTGGGGACGTGCAGAATCGTCAGCCACTGAGTTGCCGACGAAACTCACTCGCTACCAGGTTCCAGAGCAGAGGGCCGTCACTCCGCCGCCAACCGAAACATCTCCACCGCCGGATTCTGCCGCCGCAGTCCTACGTTGGCCTTGTCGGCGAGCAGGAAATCCGGCCAGTCGGCGGTTGGCTGGAAGCAGAAGCGGCGCGGCAGTTCGGTGTACAGCGAGCGCGGCGGCGCCGTGTGGCCGATGCGCTTGAGCAGGCGACCGCTCGCTTCGCTGTGGTAGTAGATGTGCGCGACCCCGATTTCCTCGCGCAGGAAGGCAATCGCCGCCCATAGCATGGCTTCCGCCCAGATCGGGCGATAGCGTTCGCGCAGGTGGCGACAGTAGGCGAGCGACTGGCCGAGCGGTAACGGCAGCTTGCGGTAGCCGTACCTGACGACGTCCCTGTCGCCGGCTCCGGCCCGCTGTTGCCGCAACAGCCAGGCTTCCAGATCGTCCGCGTAGCGCAGCCAGTCGTTCTGGATTTCCTCGATCAGCGCGCTGCCGCTCGCCCAGTCGATGTCGATGCGCGCCCAGGCCAGCGTGTGACGCTGGCGGGCAACCGGGTGGCCGTAGTAGGTGAACAGGTGCTTGGCATCGCCGAGCGGCGCGAAAAGACGCTGGTGCTCGCCACTGAAATTGAGTTGCAGGACAAGATTGACGCCCGGCCGCGAGGTTTGCTGCCAGCGCCAGTCGCCGCGGCGCTCGTTGCCCCACTGGGCGAGGTTGAGGATGAAAGGCGTCTGCGCCGCATCGTAATCGGCGGCGTTGAGCCAGGCTTCGTCGAGGCTGCCGCCGCAATGGGCGAGCAAGGGCTTCAGGCGCGGTTTTTCGAGCAGGCCGGCGTAGGCGGAACGGCGCAAGGCGGCGACCGGCGCACGCCGCCCCGGCTGCTGGCGGCAGTGGTGCCGCAACAGGCCGATGCCGTAGCGGTCACGGTAATAAGAGTAGACGGTGCGTTCGCCCTGTAGACAGGCGACGATCTCGTCGGCGAGTGCTTTTTGCATGGATGACTCCGGGAGGTGCATTCGGGAATGAGGTGCGTAGCGGGGGCTGGGAAAGGTCAGTCATGGTTTTCTCCTTGGTAAAAAATGCGCCGCGACCGGATCGGCCGCGGCCTTGTCCTTCAATCGATTTCAAACTCCGCCACGTCGCCGGCGAGCAACGCATCGAGCATCTCTCGAGTGCGTTGCCGCGCCTGCTGGCGGGCGGCCTTGCGGGTGTTGCCGTGCGGGCCGGCGCGGCGGGTCAGGCCGGGCACCAGCAGCGGGTTGCGCGGCCGGCTTTGCGGCAGGATCAGCGGTTCGAGTTTCTTGGCCATCGCTCACCCCTTCACGCACAGGACCTGCTTCAGGGTATGGACCACCTCCACCAGATCGCGCTGGTTCTCCATCACCTGATCGATGTCCTTGTACGCCGCCGGAATTTCATCGACGACCCCGCCATCCTTGCGACACTCGATGCCCGCCGTCTGGTCTTCCAGATCGAAACGGGAAAAGCGCCGCTTGGCCGCGCTGCGGCTCATCCGCCGCCCCGCCCCGTGCGCGCACGAGCAAAACGACTGCGCATTGCCCAGCCCGCGCACGATGTACGAACGCGCCCCCATGCTGCCGGGGATGATGCCCAGTTCGCCCGCCTGCGCCGAAATGGCGCCCTTGCGGGTGATGAACAGGTTCTCGCCGAAATGCCGCTCGCGCGCCACGTAGTTGTGGTGGCAGTTGATCGCCTCGCTCTCCAGCCGGAAAGGCGGCAGCTGCTTCTTCAACACCTCGACCACCGCCGCCAGCATCTGCTGCCGGTTGAGCAGCGCGTAATCCTGCGCCCACTCCACCGCCTCGACGTAATCGTCGAACAGGTCCGAGCCCTCGCTGAAATAGGCGAGGTCGCGGTCCGGCAGATGGATGCGGTGACGCTGCATGTCCTTCTGCGCGGCGGCGATGAAATAGCGGCCGATGACGTTGCCGATGCCGCGCGAGCCGGAATGCAGCATCACCCACACCGCGCCGGCCTCGTCCAGGCACAGCTCGATGAAGTGATTGCCGCCGCCCAGCGTGCCGAGCTGGCACAGCCAGGTTTCGTTGAACCGGCGCTGCATCTTCATCAGCCCCGGATGCTTGCCGACAATCGCGTCCAGCCGCTGGTCGAGCACCCGCCCGACCCGCTGCAAGGCGCTGCCGCGCATCCGGCTCGCCGCGTGCTGTTCGAAGCCGCAAGGCACGCTGCCTTCGATGCCCAGACGCAAACTGCGCAGATTGTCCGGCAAATTCTCGGCACGCAACGTCGTGCGCACCGCGTTCATGCCGCAACCGATGTCCACGCCGACCGCCGCCGGAATGATCGCCTGCCGCGTCGGAATGACGCTGCCGACGGTGGCGCCGATGCCCGCATGCACGTCCGGCATGGCCGCGACATGGCCATGCACGATCGGCAGATTGGCCACGTTCAGCAACTGCTGCATGGCCGAAGCTTCGATATCGCGCGTCCACACCTTGACCGGGACGCGCCCCTTGTTCAGTTCTAATTGAATGCCCATGATGGATTCCAGAATAGTGCTTTGCTATGGAATCCGGCCCGCGGTGAAAACTTTGCGGTCAACCGCCAAAAAGGCATAAAAAACCCCGGCGGACGGCCAGGGTTCATTTCCCGGCCCGGATTCGCTGATCAGCGCGTTCCGGGCGACGACTCGCCTGCGGCTCAGCGCTGGAAAACCTCGTGATCTCGTGCAGGCATGTCGTACTCCTTTCAAAAAATGCGGTTGGCAAAACGTGGGGGAAGTATCGCGGGGGGATGGGGCGGGGGTCAAGGTGATATTTCGGCATGGATGCAACAGGTGTTGCATTGGCGCAACATGCAAATTTCTACTGCATTGGCTGGCTGAACCCAGGTTCTGACAAGGCCCTTCGCAAGCATGATTCATTCAACCTGATCGGCTTCTACCTGGCCGGCGCGCTAGGCGGCGTGCTGCGCTCGGAAGACAACGCGCTGCTGATGGGCGCCCTGCTGCTCTTCGCCGCGCAGGGCACAACCATGCTCGCCACCCGCCACGTCAATTGGCATCGCCTGAGCAGCAATCCGGAGGAAGCATGAACGCGGCCGCCCTGCCGCCCGCCGGGGCGGCCTGCGGGCGACCGGAATTGAACTTTGCAGCCCGGCATGGTCCAAACACAGCGTGCAACACCTTTTGTCACACCTTGTTGGCTCGGGAGGTCAGTATGGCGAAATGGATTTTCTTGCTTGGTGCTTCTTTGTTCAGCGCCATTTTCGGTGAAGCGGTCTTTTTCACGATCATCGATCCGCAACAGCTCTACTTGTTTGGCGAACCGGTTTCCTGGCAACCGATTGCAGTCTATTCGGCCGGATTCTTCATGTTCTGGGGTTTGACTTTCTTCAACGCGGCCTTGGTCACCTGGTTGCAAAAACCGGGCGATGAGGTCAATCGTGAGCCGCAAGAACAGGCACGCCGTCTTGAGCAAAGAAACCGCCTGAAATCCACCTAGCGAACTGGGTACGGCCCGCCATTGCCCCGATTTGCACTTCGTTTGTTGCAGGTCTTCGCTTGGCGGTGCGGACAGAAAAACTTCTGCGTCACAACACCGCTTGAGCGCGGGATTTTGTCATTGATGCTCCCCCTGGCGCCGCACTAGGCTTGCCTCGTGGCGCGCCTTTCCAGGCGGGTTCGGGTTGCCTGCAATCCCGCCACGCTGGGGTTACCCCGGCGGTTTTCTCGCAGTTGGACTTTTCATCGCCTGAACCTCACACGCCGCTGGCGTGGACGGTTCAGGCAGGACACGACAGGCTGGAAAAGGCGCCACGCCCGCAGGCGCGACATGAACGATCCCGACGACTTCGCCCCGGACGACATGCTGCCGGCCAGGGCCATGCGTTCGGTCGCCAGCGGACTGGTACACGCCTTGCTTGAAGGAAAAAGGGGCCGGGCTCAAATTATCCGCCCCGCTAGTCGCCAAGCAATCCCAGAAGAACCCGGTAACGCTCCTGCAGCACCGGATGCCGTAGCGGGTCCGGGCGCAAGCGCCTGAACAGCCGTTGCCACCATCTCCGGGAACGCGCCATGGCAGCAGGTACCCTGGCACGGACTTCGTCCTCGGACCACCCCTCCATCTCGGGCATCGGGTTGAGCCCGCTGAAATTCCCCATGAAGGCGGGCGCCACCTCGTCGCGCAGGATGTTCGCCAGTTCCGCCGCGCCGACCTCCGCCGCGCGCAGCGTTTGCGCGATGCTTCGGTAGTCGTAATCCTGCAATTCGCGCGCGACGAAAAGTTCGGCCAAGGCGGTCCACACCTGGACACGGTCTTCGGGTTCGGAAGCGGGTGAAGCCATCGTTCAGCGTACAGCCGGGAGGCAAGTGGGCGGGATCATAGCATTCCATTGGCTTACTCCCGCGCCATGGGATGCTGCGGCTTGCGGTGGTCGACCGCCCACTTCACCCCCGCTTCACAATCCCCCGCCCCCACTTCGCCCTGCCCTCACTTGCGGCGGCGAGACTGGCTCCGTCATTCACTCAGGGAGCCTTTCATGGACCGCAAGTTGCTGTTCAAGATTATTGCCGTTGTCGTCATGTCCATCCTGCTGCTGGTGCCGCTGGCGCTGATCGAGGGGCAGATTCGCGATCGCAGTCAGCGCCAGCACGAAGTGCAGCAGAACATCGCCAACAGTTCGGCCGGCGCACAGACGCTGGTCGGGCCGGTGATCCTGCTCGAATTCCGCGAGCGGGTGCAGGAGCCGACGCGCGATCCGGCCAGCGGCAAGATCACCGGCACGGTGTCGCGCATCGAGACGCAGCGCCAGTTGATCTCCGCCGAGAGCCTGAACATCGACGGTTCGGCGCGGGTGGAAAACCGCCATCGCGGCATTTACCAGGCGCGGCTGTTCCATCTCGATCTGGTCAACCAGGCGAAGCTGGTGATCGAGCCGTTCGCCGCCAGCGCGCCGGAGCGCACGCTGATCGATGCCGAGGCGACGCTGGTCGTGGGCGTTTCCGATCCGCGCGGGGTCGATGTCGATCCCGAGGTGACGATCAACGGCAAGCCTTTCCGTTTCGTCACGCCGGGTAACCGGCTGGAAACCGGCGAGGCGCTGAAGATGCCGCAACTGATCGTGCCGCTGGGGCGCATCGACCCGAGCAAGACGCACAGTTTCGACGTGCGCTTTCCGCTGCAACTGACCGGCACCACCCGCCTGGCGATCACGCCGAGCGCGCAGAGCAACCGGATTCACCTGAAGTCGGACTGGCCGCACCCCAATTTCGGCGGCCGCTTCCTGCCGCGCGAGCGCAGCGTCGGCGCCGACGGCTTCGATGCGCAGTGGGCGATTTCCCACCTCGCCCGCGATTTCGACCGCGCGCTGGACCCGACTTCGGGCGAGGCGCTGTCGATCGACTTCGTCAACCCGGTGAATGTTTACCTGCAATCGGAGCGAGCGGTGAAGTACGGCATCCTGTTCATCGTCCTCACCTTTGCCGGCTTCTTTCTCACCGAAATCCTGCGCCGCGCGCCGATCCACCCGATGCAGTACCTGCTGGTCGGGCTGGCGCTGGCGCTCTTCTTCCTGCTGCTCATCGCGCTCTCCGAACACCTGTCGTTCGCGCTGGCTTACGGACTGTCCTCGCTCGCCTGCATCGCGCTGATCGGCTTCTACCTGGCCGGCGCGCTGGGCGGCGCGAGGCGCGGGCTGGCCTTTGCCGGCGGCCTCACCGGCCTCTATGGGGTGCTGTACGGCGTGCTGCTCTCGGAAGACAACGCGCTGCTGATGGGCGCCCTGCTCCTCTTCACGGCACTCGGCACGATCATGCTCGCCACCCGCCGCGTCGATTGGCACAGCCTGGCCGGCAAGACGGAGCAGGCCTGATGGCGGCGCTCGCCCTGCCCCTGCGCGGCGCCCCGGCGCGCCGCCTGCCCGGCGCGGCGACACTGGCGGCCAATTTGTGGCCGTTGGTGCTGCTGCCCTCGGCCTGGTATTACCAGCACCCGCTGCTGTTCGGCCTGCGCCACGTCGAAAGCGCGCTGCTCTGGGTGCTGCCGCCGCTCGGCCTGCTCTGCTGGCGGCGGCTGCCGGGCATCGCCCGCGTGCTGCTGGTCGGTATCGGGCTGCTGCTCGGCTGGCAGGCGCTCGACTACCAGTGGCAACGCCAGGCGGTACTCGCCGCCGGGCCGGCAATGCGCGCGGTTGGTGGGCATTTCATCGTCGGTTACACCGATCTCGACGAAATCCGCGAACTGGCGGCCAAAGGCTTGATCGGCGGCATCTACGTCGGCCGACGCAACGTGCACGGCCGTAGCCTGGCCGACGTGCGCACCGAGATCGCCGGTCTGCAGGCGCTGCGCGCGCAGGCCGGCCTGCCGCCGCTGATCGTCGCCGCCGACCAGGAGGGGGGCCGGGTCAATCACCTGTCGCCACTGCTCGAACGCCTGCCGCCGCTGGCCGGCGTGGTCGACCAGCCCGATCCCGGCCGCGCCGCGCAGGCCTACGGCGCGCGTCAGGGCCAGGCACTGGCCGGGCTCGGCGTCAATCTCAACTTCGGCCCGGTGGTCGACCTGCGCCCGGCTGACCGACCTGCCGGCGACAGGTTCAGCGACATCCCGGCGCGCGCCATCGGCAGCGATCCGGAAGGCGTCACCGAAATCGCCGCCGGCTACCTCGACGGCCTCGCCGCCAGCGGCGTGCGCGGCACGCTCAAGCATTTTCCCGGCCTCGGCCGGGTCGACCGCGACACCCACCTGCACCCGGCCCGGCTGAGCGAGACGCCGGCCGAACTCGCCGCCGACTGGCTACCCTTCCGCAGCCTCGCCGGCCACGCCGGCAGCGCGCTGATGCTCGGCCACGTCACGCTCGAAGCGCTCGACCCGCAACGCGCCGCCTCGCACTCGCCGGCCGTCGTCCGCCTGCTGCGCAAGGACTGGGGCTACGACGGCGTGCTGGTTACCGACGACCTCAACATGGGCGCGGTCTACGACCTCGGCATCGGCAAAGTGGCCAGCGAAGCGCTGGCCGCCGGCGTCGATCTGCTCCTGGTCAGCTACGACCCGCGCCAGGTTTACCGGGCGGTTTACGGCGCGGCAGCGGCGTTGACCGATGGGCGGCTGACGGCAGAAAACCTGGCGGCAAGCAGGCAACGGCTGAATGACTTCCCGGCCGGACAATCTCAACGCCACTGACATTCTTTTGAGCAGCACCGCGTCCGTGTCAAAATCCTCGGCTGACACAGCTTCGGCAGCACCGCAAACCGCCTGCCCAACGATCACCGAGCAAACCCATGCACAACTTCGCCAGCATCTTCAAAGATGCGAACATCCGTAGCAGCCTCACCCAATTTACCGAGGCTCATCTCGACTGGCTCGAATCCAGCCCTTTCGATAAGAAGCGGCGGCGCTTGCCTAACTGAAGTCGTTTGAGAAGAACCCGGCCCCATGAGCGCCCCCTTGCCGAACCGCAAACCTTCCGCCAACGCCGGCGCCGGTTATTCGCCCCGGCGAGCGATTCGGCAAACGCAAACTGCCAAAAATGCGCGTCATATCGGCCAGCTTCGAACAATCCTGCTGTGGGCCAGACAACGATTCAGCGAGCATTTCGCCGGTTCGCTGATCGCCCTCGCCTTCTCGCTGGGCGGGCTGTTGATGCTGGTGTATTTCTTCCGCATTCAATACCTCCCCGCCATTAGCCTTGAATCGATCACTGGAATATTGCTGGGTGTTGCCATGGCGGGAACGCTGACGCTGGGTTCTCTGGCGATCCTTTTAGGATTGCCTGGCGCTGCGCTACAGCTTTGCCTGCGTTACCGAGTCGTCAATCCTGGTTCGGGCATATTCGACGATGAAGAAAAAACGCCGGCCAGACAAAAGTTCAGGGGCAAGGCGCGCGTGAGCTTTCTGCTCTATGTCTACGTCGCTGAGTTTCTCGCCTTGCTCGCGATACTCGGCCCCGCTTATCTAGATCTGACGCACACTTTTTTTGGCTGGCCCTTGGTTACGACCACTTTGACGATCAGCGGCCTTTATTTGATTGGCGTCGTGATTTTCACCGCGCGCTATGAGAAAGGCGGGCCGGCTAAACTACTGGCCAGAGTGCGCTACCGAAAATTCAGAGGCCATACCCACGGGCTATGGATTCTTGGCTTCCTGACACTCTTGCTGATCTGCATCAGTACCTTCCTGTTTCAACTGTTTCCACTTTTTCAGCGGGAAAGCGACTTTGAGAGCCTGCTCAACTACTGGGTGGTCATTTCCGTAAGTTGCGCTGTCGGCATCGCCGCCATTCACAACTGGAAATCGGCGTTACTGCTCGGCGTTTTGCCGCTCTTCCTGTTTCTGTTCGCACTTGGTGGCCTTGGCAGCATGTCGGAGAGCGTCATGCGCACGCTAAAACTCGGCGCTCTGGAAAACACCACGATGCTGGTCACACCAACCGGATGCCAAAGCATCGCCGCGCAACTGACGACATCCCTGTGCGCCAAGCAAAAACCGCTGCCTCCCGATGCCACCTGCCGTATCCAAGGCCTGACGATTCTTTCGCGCATCGGCGAAGAACAGTTGCTGGCGTTCAAGGACGAATCGTCGGAAACACGCTTGACCTTGCGCAGCAGCGAAGTGATCAGCATGGCCTACCCGGAAAAACGCGCCGGCAACTCCGCCCCGAGCCAGGCGCAGAAGCCCTGCGTTACGATTGAACCCACCGCCCCGCCGCCTTCTTCGGAGAAATGAGCATGGCCAAGATGAACCTGCGCCAGACCATAGCCGACCTTCTCAAGGCGCACCCGAATGAGCGCTTCACCGCCCGTCAGATTGCCGAGTGGATATTTGCCAACCAGCGCGAAGCTTGCGAGGAAAAGCGCAAGAACAGCCAGCAGGACTTGAGCGACGACGCGGCCTTTCTCTGGCAACTGGTCGCCGAGATCGGCTCGAATCGGCCGGTGATCCAGAAGCGCTGGCCGCAGATTCGAACGACCGAGGGACGCCCGCGCCAGTATTACTGGACGGCGGCGAGTGAGGCGGCGGAAGTGGCTGAGGTGGAAAAGCAGGCCCAGGCCAACAAGCCCGGCAAACTGAGCGAACACGATCTTTACCCGTTGTTGTGCCGTTACCTGTATGGCGATCTGAAGCTTTACCCCAAACGCATCGACGAGAAACGCGCCACCAACCGCCACGGCCCCAACGGCAACAAGTGGCTTTTCCCCGATCTGGTCGCCCTGGAAAACCTGGGCGAAGACTGGGATCAGGAAATCCGCGCCTGCGTGCAGCAAGCCGGCGCACAACGGGCACGCCTCTGGTCGTTCGAGGTCAAGTTGCTGATCAATCGCGCCAACGTCCGCGAAACCTGGTTCCAGGCGGTGTCCAACTCGTCCTGGGCGAACCTGGGTTATCTCGTCGCCGCCGACATCCAGGAAAGCGCGATGAAGGAGCTTCGACTGCTCGGCGCGTCTTACGGTATTGGCTTGATCCGCCTGGACACCGGCGCCCCCAGCGAAAGCGAAATCCTGATCCCGGCACGGGAACGCAGCGAAATCGACTGGGACGCCTGCAACCGCCTGGCCGTGGAAAACAGTGACTTCCGCGAGTTCGTCAGTTGGGTCCGGCAGTTCCACCAGACCGACAGCGCCCAGGTCGGCAAGTGGGACATCCCTGAGGCAGCGGATTTTTAAGCCTTTTACGCAAGACAAGGGAGATGCCTGGCACACCATGAAAAAAGCCGGACTTTCGTCCGGCTTTGCTGGGGTGGCCTTGTTTGACTTATGGGGTAACCGATTTCAGGCAATACGTCGTCAAGTCGAGCGCAGGAAGCAGCCTGTTGGGCAAGCCCTTGATGTAATCCACCAAGGGTACGTAATAGAGAATGTAGGTATTCTCGAAAACGGTGGGGTCCGCATCTCTCACGCTCTTGAAAGTCAGGTAGTTGTCTTTGCCCTGGGCGGTGAAGGAGTTGGTGGCAACGGTGTACACGGTGTCGTTGGCAATGGCTGACCAAGTGCCGGTATTCCTGTCCTGTACTTCCACGTTCTTGATCACTTCGTATTCGCCACCGCTGAGGAAGACATCGTAGCGAAGACCCGCGGCGACCGGGAAGGCACCGGTGGAACCCGAGTGCAGCGAGTAGTAGGCGCCTTCGTTGAGCACCTTGACGATGTCGGAGCCTTTCATGTTGATCATGACGATCGTGTTGGAGAAAGGCAGAACCTCGATCACCTGCGCCATGGTGATCGGGCCGGCGAGCAGGTTGGCTCGTACCCCGCCGACATTCTGGATGGCGACATCGATCGCCGGATTGGTTTTCCTGAACGCTTCGGCAACGACCTGTCCGGCGAAACTTCCGCTTGGGGTCTGACCGGCGGCAAACGGGGTGGGAATTCGGGTGTTGGCCATCGTTTCCGTAATGCTGCCGACCACTTCGTTCTTCGCTTCCTCCAGTTTCACCCGGTAAGGCGCAAGGAGCGCATCAATCGTGGAATTCAGGCCGGCCACGGTCAGGATGGGAGAAGCGTCGATGGCGGCCATGATCTGGGCTTTTACATCCTCGGCCACCTGGACGAATGTCCCCGAGCCGTTCTTGCGCTGGAATGTGTCGCCGACAGGAATGATGATGTTGCCATCGGCATTCTTCACCTTGCCCTCGGCATCGAAGTCGACATTCAGCACGCCTAGCGCGTAGGCATAGTTCCACGCGGTTACCACGTAAACCGGGTCACCGCTGGGGCCGGTGACCGTGGTCGGGTATTTCCCCAGACCATCCATTTTTGCGATCTCATCGTGGCTGTAACCGGCAAACGGACCGGTCTGGTCGTTGGCGTAGATGGGCGCCAGGCCGATCTGGGCGAGTTCCGAAGTATCGCCAAGCAGGGAGTGGGTATCGCCGCCGACGATGACATCGAGACCGGGCACTTGCTGGGCGAACAGAATGTCGTTGTAGTAACCGACGTGGCTGACCAGAACGATCTTGTTGACGCCTTTGGCTTCAAGCTCGGCCACCATTTTCTTGGCGGTCTCGATTTCATCGGCGAAAGTGACATCGTCGGAAACCAGCGAAGAGTTCTTGGTCTTTTCGACTTTGAGAATTCCGATAATGCCGACTTTCTCGCCATCAATTTCCTTGATGACGTAGGGTTTTATCTTGTCCTTGACCGCATAGAGGGGGCTAGCCGGCTCCGGCGACATATTCGAAGACAATATCGGGAAATTGGCCATCTCAATGAGTTCGGCGAGCCTGGCATCGCCTTCGTCAAACTCGTGGTTGCCGAGGGTGTAACCGTCGAGTTTGAGTTCGTTGAATAATTTGAAATCCGGCTCGCCCTTGAAAAGCGAAAAATAGAGCGTACCGTTGAGCTCGCCGCTATTGACCACGATGCTGTGATCGTCTCTTTCCTGTTCGATAATCGTCGAAAGCCTGGCGAAACCGCCCATGTCGACCCGCGTCGCAACGTTGTCGATCATGAGATCGTAGCTGCTGCTGTCGAGATACGAGTGGTGATCGTTGGTGTGGATGATCTTGACCGACACCGCCTTGGGCTTTTTGTTGCTGTCACCGTCGTCAATGCAACCGGAGAGTACGGCCACGCTGCCGGCGAGAAATATGGCGGTGAGAATCGGTTTCAATGAAAACAAACGCATGATACTAACCCCGTTTAATGTTTATTAATTCATGATGCGGCGATATTGGCAATATGGATTGCCAATATCGCCGCCGCGAATCGTTTAATCCATGAGAAAAGCCGGCGCAATGAACTCGAATTGCAGTTCTCTTAAGCCAGGAAGCTGAAATGCTGCGTCCCGGACTATATATTTCAGAGATTGAGTTTTTATGACCGCTCCGAAATTCTTCAATTGAAACCCAGCGTTTTCCGGGATCGTCATTGCGCTGCATTCTCCCGCACCTGGGATGCGCGGATTATTTCGGCTGTTTTTCGGCAAGCGCGGGACGGATTGCGCCCCAGGTCTTGCGAAGACCGCCAAGCCATCCCGGCTTTCCATCAAGGCGCGGCCGATGAAACAGCGCTTGGTTTCATTGCCCCGGGACTTCTCGAGCAGGCGAACATCCGGATCGGTCGTCGAGGCGTGCGTGTCGTTCTTGCGCTCCTCGCCCTTGAAAATCCACCGTCGCGTTGCGAGCACCGACTTCCGGCGGCTTGCCGGAAGCATTCTTGGCCTCGCAGCTTTTTGCCGACGCCCAGGCTTCAATCAGCGTGCCATCGACCGTGAAGGCGACGCTGGTCGGCGTGCAACGCGCTCCGGGAAGCGATGCGACGGTTCCAGCCCGGCCTCAAAGCTAGCACCGCGTCATTGACGCTCACCCCGGCGCTGCACTAGGCTTGCCGCGTGGCGCGCCTTTCCAGGCGGGTTCGGGTTGCCTGCAATCCGGCCACGCCGGGGCTACCCCGGCGGTTTTCTCGCAGTTGGACTTTTCATCGCCTGAACCTCACACGCCGCTGGCGTGGACGGTTCAGGCAGGACACGACAGGCTGGAAAGGGCGCCACGCCCGCAGGCGCGACATGAACGATCCCGACGACTTCGCCGACGACTTCGCCCCGGACGACCTGCTGCCGGCCAGGGCCATGCGATCGGTCGCCAGCGGGCTGGTACACGCCTTCCTTGCCGGCGACTCCGACCCCGCCAGTCTGCGCGAACGAGGCCGCCACGCGCTGGGCGAGAATCCAGGCTGGTTGCCGTTGCTGGTCCTGCATCTACACCAGGAATTCGGTGCGCCGTTCACCGCCCATCAGCACGACGCCTTGCTTGAAGCGGTGCTGGCTTACCGCCACTTTCGCAAGGCTTTTCTGCCTTGGTGCGTCCGTCCGCGCATCCGCGCCCATTTCGCTTTCCATCCGCCGATGGGCGAACCGCCCGCAGCGCTCGCCGGGCGCTCCCTACCGGCGCTCGCCACGCCCGGCGAACTGGCCGACTGGCTCGGCCTGCTGCCCAACGAGCTGGCCTGGTTCTGCGGCAACTGGCAGGTATCGCCAAACCAGCCGAAGCTGGATCACTACCGCTATCGCTGGCTGCGCAAGGCAAGCGGCGGCGCCCGCCTGATCGAGGCGCCCAAGGAAACGCTGCGCGCCATCCAGCGCCGCATCCTGCACGGCATTCTCGACAAGGTGCCGGTACACGCGGCGGCGACCGGCTGCGTGCGTGGTCTGTCGGTGGTCGACAATGCCCGCCGCCACGCCGCCTCGCCCTTGCTGCTGAAAATGGATCTGCGCGATTTCTTTGCCAGCATCCCGGCCGGGCGCGTCTTTGCCCTGTTCCGCACCCTCGGTTACCCAGCGGCCAGCGCGCACTGCCTGACCCAACTGTGCACGCACGCGACGCCGATGCGCGTCTTGCGCCAACTGCCGCAAGACGAATATGCCAGCCTAGAAAGCCGCCGCCAGGCGCAGGCATGGGCGCGACGCTTCGCCACCCGCCACCTGCCGCAAGGCGCACCGACCTCGCCGGCACTGGCCAACCTCTGCGCCTGGCGGCTGGATCTCCGCCTGGCCGGCCTGGCCCGCGAGTGCCGCAGCGGCTTCAGCCGTTACGTCGACGACCTCGCCTTTTCGCTGCCGGTGGACGATGCGCCCCGCGCCCGCCGCATCCAGTTTCTGGTCGAGGAAATCGTCATTCAGGAAGGCTTTGCCCCGAACTGGCGCAAGACCCGCCTGTGCCCGGCCAGTCAGGCGCAGACGCTGACCGGTCTGCTCATCAACCGCCATCCCAACCTGCCGCGCGCCGAGTACGACCGGCTGAAAGCCATCCTCACCAACTGCCGCCGCCACGGCCCAAGGGGACAGAACCGCGATCAACACCCGGATTTCCGCGCCTACCTGCAAGGCCGCCTCGCCTGGTTGCGGCAAGTGAATCCGGCCCGGGGAGAGAAGCTGCTGGCGCTGTTCGGGCAGATCGACTGGACCTGATCGCGCCATCTCCCATTGCCGACGGCAAAGCGCGAAAAACCGCCGCCCCCCGCCCGCTCTGCTAAAATCCTGCGTCCGTTTTTCCGGCGCCCGTTCCATTGGCATGGCGCCCCTCCCATGGAGATTTCACCGATGTACCAGTCCCCCCTGCTTCAGGATCTGCATGAGCGCGGCCTGATCGCCCAGCTCACCGACGCGGAAACGCTCGACAAAATGCTGCAGGAGGAGAAGATCACGCTGTATTGCGGCTTCGATCCGACCGCCGACAGCCTGCACCTCGGCCACCTGGTGCCGGTACTCATCCTCAAGCGCTTCCAGCAGGCCGGGCACAAGCCGATCGCGCTGGTCGGCGGCGCCACCGGCATGATCGGCGACCCGAGCTTCAAGGCGACCGAGCGCAAGCTCAACACACCGGACGTGATCGCTTCCTGGGTCGGCAAGATCCGCGGCCAGGTCGAACCCTTCCTCAGCTTCGACGGCGACAACGCGGCGCTGATGGCGAACAACCACGACTGGTTCGGCGCCATGAACTGCCTGGAATTCCTGCGCGACATCGGCAAGCACTTCTCGGTCAACGCGATGATCAAGAAGGAATCGGTGCAGCAACGCCTGGTGCGCGAGGACCAGGGGATTTCCTACACCGAGTTTTCCTACAGCCTGCTGCAGGGCTATGACTTCGCCGAACTGTTCAAACAATTCGGCTGCAAGCTGCAGGTGGGCGGTTCCGACCAGTGGGGCAATATCGTCGCCGGCACCGACCTCACCCGCCGCCTGCACCAGACCCAGGTCTACGGCATGACCGTGCCGCTGATCACCAAGGCCGACGGCACCAAGTTCGGCAAGACCGAATCGGGCGCCATCTGGCTCGACCCGAAGAAGACCTCGCCCTACGCCTTCTACCAGTTCTGGCTGAACACCGCCGACGCCGACGTCTACAAGTTCCTCAAGTTCTTCACCTTCCTGCCGGTGGCGCGCATCAACGAAATCGAAGCGACCGACCAGGCGAGCGGTGGCAAGCCCGAAGCCCAGCGCATCCTGGCCGAGGAAGCGACCCGCCTGGTGCACGGCGAAGTGGCACTGATGGCGGCGCGGCGCATCACCGAATGCCTGTTCTCCGGCCAGCTCGCCGACCTGACCGAGAACGACCTCGAACAACTGGCCCAGGACGGCATGCCCGGCATCACGCTCGACAGCGCCGCCGACAGCCTGATCGACGCCCTCGCCGCCGCCGGCCTGGCCAAGTCGAAGTCGGAAGCGCGCACCTTCATCCAGGGCGGCAGCGTGACGATCAATGGCAACAAGGCCGACTCGCTCGACCACCGCCTCGTCGGCGACGACCGCCTCTACGGCCGCTTCACCATCCTGCGCCGCGGCAAGAAACAGTACGCGATGCTGCGCTGGCAATAACCCTTACCCGGAACCGTCATGGACTTCCTGCTCAATCCCGAAATCTGGATCGCCTTCTTCACGCTGACCGCGCTGGAGCTGGTGCTCGGCATCGACAACATCATCTTCATCTCGATCATCGTCGACAAGCTGCCCAAGGAAACCCGGGAGTTCGCGCGCAAGCTCGGCCTCTTCCTCGCCATGTTCATGCGCATCGGCCTGCTGCTCGCGCTGTCGTGGATCGTCGGCATGACCGAGCCGGTGTTCACGGTGTTCGGTTCCGGTTTCTCCGGGCGCGACCTGATCCTGATCGGCGGCGGCCTGTTCCTGATCTGGAAGAGCACCGGCGAAGTGCACCAGCTACTCGAAGGCGAGGAAGGCGAGGAGTCGCGCAAGGTCGCCAACAGCTTTGCCGGGGTGATCGTGCAAATCATGCTGATCGACCTCGTCTTCTCGCTCGACTCGATCATCACCGCCGTCGGCATGGTGCGCGAGGTAGGCGTGATGATCGCCGCCGTCGTCGCCTCGGTCGGCTTGATGATGCTGTTCGCCGGCGCCATCGGCAAGTTCGTCTCCGAGCACCCGACGATCAAGATGCTGGCGCTGTCTTTCCTGGTCGTCGTCGGCGTCGTGCTGATCGCCGACGGTTTCGGCCACCACGTGCCGAAGGGCTACATCTATTTCGCGATGGCCTTCTCGGTCGGCGTCGAAATGCTCAACATCCGCCTGCGCAAGAACGCCGCCAAGCCGGTCGACCTGCGCGAGCCCTACGTGCGCGAAGAAGGGCAAGGCTGAGCAATGCGCCAGTTGCTGCTCGACCTGCTGCCGGAGAGCGCGCCCAGCCTGGACAATTTCGTCGCCGGCACCAACGCCGAGACGGTTGCCGCGCTGACCGGCTGGCTGGCCGGGACGCCCGCCGACACCGCCTTCTGCCTGTACGGCGGGGCCGGCTGCGGACGCAGCCACCTGCTGCAGGCGAGCGGTTTCGACTACCTCGACGCGGCGGCCGACCCGGCGCTGGCCAGCCTCGGCGAAACGACGCTGGCGGCAGTCGATAACGTCGAGGCCCTCGACGGCGAAGGCCAGGTGGCGCTGTTCAACCTGTTCAACCGGCTGAAGATGGCCGGCGGCCGGCTGCTCGTCGCCGCCACCCAGCCGCCCGCCCACCTGGCGCTGCGCGAAGACCTGCGCACCCGCCTCGGTTCCGGCCTGATCTACCGCCTGCAGGCGCTGAGCGACGCCGAAAAGGCGGCGGCGCTGGCCACCCAGGCCCGCGAACGGGCACTGAAGCTGCCGCCGGAAGCGATCGATTACCTGCTGCGCCACGCGCCGCGCGACATGCGCTGGCTGTCCGCCTTCATCGTCGCCCTCGACCAGCACACCCTCGAACACAAACGCGCCGTCACCCTGCCCTTGCTGCGCGAACTGCTCAACCACGAAAGCCCCGCATGAATCTCGCCCTCTTTGACCTGGACAACACCCTGATCGCCGGCGACTCCGATTTCGAATGGGCGCAGTTCCTGATCGCCAAGGGCGTCGTCGACCGCGAGGTCCAGGAAGCCAAGAACGTCGAGTTCTACGAGCATTACAAGGCCGGCACGCTCGATATCGGCGCCTTCCTCGAATTCCAGCTGGCGCCGCTGACCCGCCATTCGCGGCAGCAGCTCGACGCCTGGCATGCGGAGTTCATGGACCGCCACATCCGGCCGATCATCGGCGACAAGGCGCGCGCCCTGGTCCGCGACCACCTCGACGCCGGCGACCTGTGCGCCGTCGTCACCGCCACCAACAGCTTCGTCACCGGCCCCATCGTCCGCGAATTCGGCATCCCGCACCTGATCGGCACGGTCCCCGCCGCCGACCTCAAGGACGGCACTTTCTTCGGCACTTCGACCGGCACGCCGTCGTTCCAGGCGGGCAAGATCGTCCGCGTCGAACAGTGGCTGGAAGCGCTCGGCCTGTGGTGGGGCAGCTTCGAAACCACCAGCTTCTACAGCGACTCGCACAACGACCTGCCGCTGATGAACCAGGTGAAAATGCCGGTCGCCGTCGACCCGGACGACAGACTGCGTGCTTACGCGAGCGAAATGGGCTGGAAAATCATCACTTTGCGGTAAAATCCCCGTCTTTCCGTCGCGCCCCATGCGCCTGCCCCCCAGGAACTCGTGATCCGCAAACTCATTTCCCGCGTCTTTAGCGGCAAGAAAAACCGCGCCGGCCATAACGAACCGGTGGTCATCCCGGTCTCCGGCCACGGCATCACCCGCGACCGCCTCTCCAGCGGCAGCCGGCGTACCTGCGAAACCCTGCAGGCCGAAGGCTTCAAGGCCTACGTCGTCGGCGGCGCCGTACGCGACCTGCTGATCGGCGCCGAGCCGAAGGATTTCGACGTCGCCACCGACGCCACGCCGGAAGAAGTCAAACGCGCCTTCCGCCGTTCGCGCATCATCGGCCGCCGCTTCCAGATCGTCCACGTGATGATGGGCCAGGAGACCATCGAGGTCACCACCTTCCGCGGCCAACTCGACGAGAACACCAAGAAGGACGAACACGGCCGCGTGCTGCACGACAACGTCTTCGGCAGCCAGGCGGAAGACGCGGCGCGCCGCGACTTCACCGCCAACGCGCTGTACTACGACCCGACCACCGAAACGGTGATCGACTACCACCACGGCGTCGGCGACCTCAAGGCGAAGACGCTGCGCATGATCGGCGAGCCGCGCGCCCGCTACCGCGAAGACCCGGTGCGCATGCTGCGCGCCGTCCGGCTGGCGGCCAAGCTCGGCCTCGCCATCGACCCGGCGGCGAAGAAGCCGATCCGCGAGATGGCTGGTCTGCTGGAAAACGTGCCGGCCGCCCGCCTGTTCGACGAGATGCTCAAGCTCTTGACCTCCGGACACGCCGTCAAATGCATCACCCAGTTACGCGACGAGGGCCTGCACCACGGCCTGCTGCCGCTGCTCGACGTGATCCTCGAACAGCCGATGGGCGAACGTTTCGTGATGGCCGCCCTGGCCAACACCGACGAACGTATCCGCCGCGGCAAGAGCAGCTCGCCCGGCTTCCTGTTCGCCACCCTGCTCTGGCACGAGGTGCTGGCGCACTGGGAAAAGCTCATGGCCGCCGGCGAAACGAAGATTCCGGCGCTCTACCAGGCGATGGACACGGTGCTCGACGTGCAGGCCGAGAAGCTGGCGATCACCCGCCGCATCGCCGGCGACATCAAGGAAATCTGGGCCCTGCAGCCGCGTTTCGAGCAGCGCACCGGCAAGCGCCCCTACGCGCTGCTCGAACATCCGCGCTTCCGCGCCGGTTACGACTTCCTGCTGCTGCGTGCCGAAGCCGGCGAAATCGAGCGTGAAACCGGCGACTGGTGGACGGCCTTCCAGCATGCCGACGGCGAAGGCCGCGCCAACATGCTGTTGCCGGAAGCCGCCGGCGACAAGAAGAAACGCCGGCGCAAGCGCAAGAAACCGGCTGCCGAACCCGAAGTCTGAGATGGCCATTGCCTACATCGCCCTGGGCGCCAATCTCGGCGACCCGGCGTCCACCCTGCGTGCCGCCTTCAGCTCGCTCGACGCCTTGCCGGACAGCCGCCTGCTCGCCCGCTCGGCGCTCTACCTGAGCGCGCCGGTCGGCCTTGCCGGTCAGCCGGACTTCGTCAATGCCGCCGCCCGCATCGAAACCACGCTGCCCCCGGAAGCCCTGCTCGACGCACTGCTCGCCATCGAGCAGCAGTTCGGCCGCATCCGCGGCGAACGCAACGGCCCGCGCACGCTCGACCTCGACCTGCTGCTCTACGACCAGCAGGTCATCGCGACGCCGCGCCTGACCTTGCCGCACCCGCGCCTGCACCAGCGCGCCTTCGTCCTGCTGCCGCTGGCCGACCTCGACCCGACCCTCAGCCTCCCCGGCCGCGGCACGCTCGCCGCGTGGCTGCCGGCGGTCGCCAGCCAGGGCATCCGGCGACTCGACGCCTGACTATTGCACCCGCGGCGCCGCTGTGTATCCTAGGCGTCCGATTCATAGGAGCGAATCCCCCATGTCCGCACAAACCGTCACCCGCCGCACGACCCAGGGCGATCTGGCCAAGCTTTACCAGGCCGGCGAAAAAGTCGTCATGTTCACCTGCTACGACGCCAGCTTCGCGCGCCTGCTCGACGGCGCCGGGATCGACTGCCTGCTGATCGGCGATTCGCTGGGCAACGTCATCCAGGGCCACGACACGACGCTGCCGGTGACCGTCGCCGACATCGCCTACCACACCGCCGCCGTCAAGCGCGGTTCCGACCGCGCCTTCATCCTCGCCGACATGCCTTTCGGCAGCTATCAGGAATCGCCCGAACAGGCTTTCCGCAACGCCGTCGCGCTGATGGCGGCTGGCGCCCAGATGGTCAAGCTCGAAGGCGGTGCCGAGATGGCAGCGACGGTACGCTTCCTGGTCAGCCGCGGCATCCCGGTCTGCGGCCACCTCGGTCTGACGCCGCAGTCGGTGCACGTACTCGGCGGCTACAAGGTGCAGGGTAAGGGCGAAGCCGCCGCGCAGCGCCTGAAGGACGACGCGCTGGCACTGCAGGAAGCCGGGGCGACGATGATCGTCCTGGAAGCGATCCCCGCCGCGCTGGCCGCCGAAGTCACCGCCGCGCTGCACCTCATCACCATCGGCATCGGCGCCGGCAAGGATTGCTCCGGCCAGGTCATGGTCGTCCATGACGCCTTCGACATCCCGCCTGGCCGCAAAGCCAAGTTCGTCCGCAACTTCATGGACGGCGCCAGTTCGCTGCACGACGCCGCCTGCCGCGCCGCCGCCGCCGTCCGCGACGGCAGCTACCCCGGCCCGGAACACACCTACGCCGGCTGATCCCCGGCCAACCCAGACCAGCCCCATGCAAATCCATTCCGCCATCGCCGACCTGCGCGCTGCCCTGCGCCAGCGCGGCCGCATCGTCTTCGTCCCGACCATGGGCAACCTGCACGCCGGCCACATCAGCCTGATGGAACAGGCGCGCGCGCACGGCGACACCGTGGTCGCCTCGATCTTCGTCAACCGCCTGCAGTTCGGCCCGAACGAGGACTTCGACAAGTATCCGCGCACCTTCCAGGCCGATTGCGACAAGCTCGCCGCCGCTGGCGTCGACGTCCTGTTCGCGCCGACCGAGGCCGACCTCTACCCAGAAGCGCAGGAATACTTCATCGAGCCGCCGGGCATCCAGAACATCCTCGACGGCGAATTCCGGCCCGGCCACTTCCGCGGCGTCGCCACCGTCGTCAGCAAGCTGTTCAACTGCGTCCAGCCGCAGGTCGCGCTGTTCGGCAAGAAGGACTACCAGCAGTTGATGGTGATCCGCAACATGACCCGCCAACTGGCGCTGCCGATCGCCATCGTCGGCGGCGAGACGGTACGCGCCGAAGACGGCCTCGCACTGTCGTCGCGCAACGGCTACCTGAGCGAGGCCGAGCGCGCCGAAGCGCCGCGCCTCTACCGCACGCTGAACGAAACCGCCGCCGAACTGCGCGCCGGCAACGCCGATTTCGCCGCTCTCGAGCAGGCTGCCGTGGCAAAACTGGCCGCCACCGGCTGGCAGACCGACTACATCGCCATCCGCCGTCGCCACGACCTGGCGCCGCCGGAAACGCCCGCGCAGCCGCTCGTCATTCTCGCCGCCAGCCGGCTCGGCCGCACCCGCCTGATCGACAACCTGGAGGTCTGAACCCGCCCCCCCGCATCACCAACGATGCTTCATGCATTTCTTTACAAAAGAAATACACTTTTGCCATAAACTCCGTGCATAAATCACTTTGACCACGCGCCAAGCGCATTTTTAAGGAGTTCAGGCAATGGCGGCAGACCTCATCGATCGCGACACCATCGATTCCAACTACGACCTGCCCGGCGACATCCGCAATGTCTGTCTGGGCAAAGGCAACGACACGCTGAAGATCGGCGGCAACGCCAACTATGTACATACCTGGGACGGCAACGACAACATCACCATCGTCGGCAGCGTCGATTGCGTGGACGCCGGCAACGGTGACGACCAGATCGACATCGGCGGCGACGCCAAGCACGTTCTTCTCGGCAGCGGCAACGACACCCTGAATGTCGACGGCAACCTGGGCTGCGTCGTCAACGCCTGCGGCGCCGGCGACGACGAAGTCACCGTCGGCGGCAACCTCGGCCACGCCAATCTGGGCGACGGCAACAACACGCTCACCGTCGGCGGTAGCGCCGACTGCGTCATCACCGGCAAGAACGACGACACCGTCACCGTCGATGGCGACCTCAAGCACGCCTGCGTCGGCGACGGCAACAACAAGATCATTGCCGGCGGCAATGCCGACTGCCTGGTCGGCGGCCATGGCAGCGACCACTTCTTCGTCGATGGCAACCTCAAGCACGCCAACCTCGGCAGTGGCGACAACTGCGCCGTCGTCGGCGGCGATGCAGACTCGGTCATCGGTTGCGGCGGCATCGATGCGGTGAAGACCGGCGGCGACCTCAAGCACGCCTGCCTGGGCGATGGCGACAACGCCGTCCTCGTCGGCGTCGCCGCCGGCAATGTCATCACCGGCGGCGACGCCGGCTGCCTGGTCACCGGCAGCGGCAACGACCGCTTCGTGATCTACGGCAACGCCGACCATATCAACATGGGTAGCGGCAACAACGAAGCCTACATCTCGGGCAACGTTGACTGCTCGGTTCTCGGCTACTGGGACAACGACCATCTCCTGGTCGACGGCAACCTGAAGAGCACCTGCCTCGGTTCCGGTGACGACCAACTGGTGGTCAAGGGCACGTCCAATCACGCCAACCTCGGCGACGGCCAGGACACCGCCTGGATCGGCACCAATAGCTGCGTCGTCGATGCCAGCTGCGGCAACGATACCGTCTATGTCGGCCAGAATCAGGGTCGCGTTTACATGAGCCTGGGCGACGACAAACTGACGCTGGGCAGCTTTGCCGACCGCAGCGTCGTCGACGGCGGCCTGGGCAAGGACACGCTGACCCTGGTCGGCGATGCCAGCGACTACACGGTCAAGAAGAGCTGGACCGGCGCCTCGATGGACATCACCAACAACGCCACCGGCGAAAAGATGACTGCCTGGTGGTTCGAGGACCTGCAATTCGTCGATGCCAGCGCCGCACCGACCAGCGACAGCATCATCGACACCAACTTCATCGAAGAGGTCTACAGTATCCCGTGCTTCAACGCCCAGATCTTCTGAGCAAAGCTGCAGCGAGTTGAAACCAAGCAACTCGGACACAGGGGGCGCAAGCCCCCTTTTTTGGTTTTCGCAACCGTATCGTGAGCCTGCCCACGGATGAACCGCCACATCCTGCCGCCCCTGCATTTTCCGCATCCCCACGCCACCCTGGAACAGGCGCTCAAGCTCTGCAAGAACAGCTTCCTGAGCATCGCTGCCTTCAGCATGTTCATCAACCTGGCCATGCTGGTGCCGGCCATCTACATGCTGCAGGTCTATGACCGGGTCGTGGTTGGCAGCAGCCTGCCGACACTTTATGTCCTGACCCTGCTGATGCTCGTCTTCATGGCCGCCATGGGCTTGCTCGACTGGGCGCGTCAGGACATCATGCGGCGCGTCGGCAACCGGCTCGACATCCTGCTGGCGACGCCGCTGTTCGATGTCGGCTACCGGCAGGCGGTGTTTTCCGGCGGACTGGTGTCCGGGGCACAACCCCTGCACGACCTCAAGGGCATCCGGCAATTCGTCTCGAACAACGGCTTGTTCGCCTTTTTCGATGCGCCCTGGGTTCCCCTCTACCTCATCGTGATGTTCGCCTTCCACGTCTGGATCGGCGTCGCCGGCGTGGTCAGCGCGCTGATCCTGATCGGCATCACGATCGCCAACGAGCGCATCACCCGCAAGCCGCTGAAGGAATCCAGCCAGGAATACGAGGAGGCCAACGCCTCCTTGAACCGGCTTTATCGCAACGGCGAAGTGATCGCCGCCATGGGCATGCTCGGCCACATCCGGCAGCGCTGGCTGAACCGGACCAAGAGCGCGATGCTCAAGCAGAACGCGGCGGCCGACACCTCGTCGATGCTGACCGCGCTCGCCAAGACCCTGCGCATCGTCATCCAGTCGCTGATCCTCGGCCTCGGCGCCTACCTGGCGATCAAGCAGGAAATCTCGCCGGGCATGATGATCGCCGGCTCGATCCTGCTCGGCCGCGCCCTGGCACCGATCGACCAGGTGCTCGGCATCTGGAAGCAGTTCGCCCAGGCCAGGGAACAGTACAAACGTCTGAACGCCAGCCTGCACAACGACCACCTGGTGGAAAGCGAAATGTCGCTACCGGCGCCACAGGGCGAACTGCTGGTCGACAACATCACGGTCACCGCGCCCGGCAGCAACACCGTGCTGCTGCACGACATCCATTTGCAGGTCCGCGCCGGCACCATTACCGGCATCATCGGCCCCAGCGCCGCCGGCAAGTTGACGCTGGCCCGCGCCCTGCTCGGCATCTGGCCCTGTGCCAAGGGCGGCGTCCGGCTCGACGGCGCGGACATCTTCACCTGGAACAAGAGCGAACTCGGCCCGCATGTCGGCTACCTGCCGCAGGACATCGAACTGTTCGAAGGCAGCGTCGGCGACAACATCGCCCGTTTCGGCGCCCGTGACCCGGAAAAGGTCGTCGCCGCGGCGCGCAATGCCGGTATCCACGAGATGATCCTGCGCCTGCCGCAGGGCTACGACACCCGACTCGGCAACGGCGGCGCCAACCTTTCCGGCGGCCAGCGCCAGCGCCTGGGGATCGCCCGCGCCATTTACGGTTCGCCCCGTCTGGTCGTCCTCGACGAGCCCAACGCCAACCTCGATCACCAGGGCGAAATGGCCCTGCTCGACACCCTGCAGATGCTGCGTCGCGACGGCGCCAGCGTCTTCATCATCACCCACAAGACCAATGTGCTGGCCGCCGTCGACAAGCTGCTGGTCCTCGCCGACGGCAGCCTGTCGATGTTCGGTCCGCGCGACGCCGTCCTGGCCGAGCTGAATCGTCACGCGCCGCCGCCCAAGCTCAAGGAAGTCGTCTGAGATGCACCCCCACAAGGAACTCCGCAGCAATGCCCTGGTGCTGGGTGAGGATCGCTCGCTCGACGCCATCGTCGAGGAAGGGCGCGCGCGTCGCATCGGCTTTTTCGTCATCGTCAGCACCTTCGTCCTGTTCGGCGGCTGGGCCGCCCTGGCGCCGATCGGCAGTGCGGTCGTCGCCCCCGGCGTGGTCAAGGTCGAACTCGACCGCAAGACCCTGCAGCATCTCGAGGGCGGCATCATCCACCAGATCCACGTCCGCGAAGGCGAGCATGTCGAGCGCAACCAGCTACTGATCACGCTGGAGCAGACCCAGTTCCAGGCCGATCTCGACGTCGCGCGCAGCCAGACACAGGCGCTGCGCGCCGGCGAAGCCCGTCTCAAGGCGGAACTGCAAGGTGCCGGCAGCATCGCCTTCCCGGAAGATTTCGATAGCGCCGATCCGGAAATCGCCCAACTGATGCAAAGCGAGACCGCCCTCTTCAACGCCCGCCGCGCCTCGCGCAGCGGCGAACTGCGGGTGCTCGACGGACGCATCCAGCAATCGGGATCACAAATTGCCGGCCTCTCCCGGATCAACGGCAGCAAGAACGACACCCTGCGCTCGCTCGAATCCGAGCTCGCCGACCTGCAACGTCTGGTGGCCAAGAACTTCATCAGCCGGCACAAGCTGAACCAGACGGAACGACTGATTTCCGAACTGCAGGCCGAGATTGCCGAAAACGATGCCAACATCGCCAACCAGCAGGTCCAGCAGCAGGAAACCCGGATGCTGATCGATTTCCGCAAGGCGGAGTTCCGGACCCAGGACGTCGATGCCCTGACCGAAATCCAGAAACGCCTCGACGAGATGCGCAAGAAGTCACTGTCGTTGGCCGACCGCGTCGAGCGCGCCAGCATTCGCGCCCCGGTCGCCGGCCAGGTCATGGGACTGCAGGTCAACACGACGGGCGCCGTACTGCGGGCGGGAACGCCGATCCTCGACATCGTGCCGACCGGCGCCGCGCTGCTGATCGAAGCACGCATCTCGCCCGCCGATGTCGACACCGTGCACACCGGACAGCTCGCCGACATCCGCTTCACCGGCTTCAAGGCAACGACGACGCCGGTGGTCGAAGGCAAGCTGGTCTACCTGGCCGGCGACCGCCTGGTCGATCAACACACCGGCCTCCCCTACTTCAACAGCCACATCCAGCTCACCCCGGCCGGCGTGAGCTCGCTGCAACAGCTCGGCCTGCAAATCCAGCCCGGCATTCCCGCCGAGGTCATCGTCAGGACCGGCGAGCGCACGCTGCTCCAGTACATCGTGCAACCGCTCAGCAACGTCCTCGCCCGCACCTTCCGGGAACAGTAAACCCAGCAAAAAGATCGTTGACACGAGGGGTAATGCCGTTAAAATTCGCTTCCCCCAACTGTCTGGATGAGTAAAGCCATGCAGAGAACCCTGTTGAAATCCAAGCTGCATCGCGTGACGGCAACGCACGCCGATCTGCATTACGAAGGTTCGTGCGCCATTGACGAGGACCTGCTGGAAGCAGCCGACATCAAGGAATACGAGCAGATCGACATCTGGAACGTCAACAATGGCGAACGTTTCACGACCTACGCCATCCGCGCCGAACGCGGCTCCGGCGTCATCTCGGTCAACGGCTCCGCCGCGCGCCGCGCGGCGCCCGGCGACATCCTGATCATCGCCACCTTCGCCACGTATACCGAAGTCGAGCTCGCCAAACACGAGCCGTCGCTGATCTACGTCGACTCGCAGAACCGCATCGTCCGCCGCGGTCACAAGATTCCGGTCCAAGCCGCAGCCTGACGGCCAGCGTTTCACCGACGTCCTGCCGAAGAGGCCCGCCCATTGGCGGGCTTTTCTTTTTCTGTACAATTCGTTCCACAATAGTTAATTAACAATATGATGGAGACGATTGATGGGCGTAATTTTCGCCAAGACAGACAAGGGCCAGGCCGAGTTGACGCAGAAATCCGGCGGGCTGACGCCCCGCCAGCGGCGTGTGCTGATCATGGTCGATGGCAAACGCAGCGTCGAGGAGTTGCGGGAACTGCTGCAGAACGACGATCTGCAGCACACCCTGGGTCTCCTTGAAGAATCCGGGTTCATTGAAATCGGCGGGGTGCAGAACGCTGCCGGCGATTTGCAGGAAGCCCCCAGCGAGCCGCTGCCGGCAATCGACGCCTTCCGGCCGCTACCGGCCTCCCCTAACGCCAAGGACATTGAACTGGCTCGCAACTTCATCCAGAACACCTTGCGAACCTTCTGCGGCCCCTTCGGCTACCTTCATATCGTCAAGGCCGTCCACGCCGCGAAAAGTCACGAGGAACTCAGGCAACAGTTTGCCCCCTGGTATCACGCCATTGTCCAGACCCGCGACGGCAAACGCCGCGCCGAGGAACTACGCACCCTGCTGCTGCGCGTCATCTGATTGCGCCGCCGGCGGCGCCGCAATCCCCCCTGGTGGCAAGCATTTCCCTGAGCGGATTGCTCGCCGATCTTCGGCAATCGCCGGTAAGCGCAGCCCTTTGGTTGGCTCCCCCAGCTTGAGCGCTGGCGCTACCGGGGGGAGTTTCACGCCAAGGATCAGGCGGCGCCGTCCTCGGCCTTCTTTGGCTTGCGGCTGCGACCCGGTTTGCGGGCCGGTTTCTTCTCGCTGGCCGGCGCTTCGCTGGCAACTTCCGGGAGCGGCGCGGCGCTGGGCGCTTCGGGGGCAGCCTCGCTGCGTTTGCGCGAAGTCCGGCGACCGCCACGCGTAGCCTTCTTCGGCGTTTCGACTACCGCCACTTCCTCAACGGCCGATGGCTCGACTTCCAGCGGTGCGGCTACGCGTTCCTCGGCAACGCTGGCCGGAGGCGCTTCGGGGGCTGGCGCCTCGCCGATGGCGATGCCTTCCTCGCGGTTTTCCTTGCGCGTGCGACGACCGCCGCGGCGCCGCGCGGCCGGCTTTTCCTCGGCCGGCTTTTCCGGGACGGAAGTGGCTTCGGCAGCGGACAACTCGGTTGTTTCGGCAGGCGCCACGACAGCTTCGGCGGCAATTTCCGGGGCACTCGTTTCCAGGCCGTGCGCTTCACTTTCGTGGGCGCGAGCACGGGTGACGTAGGTGCCGGACTTGTCGTCGCGACCGACCACCAGCAGGCCGAGGCCGGCGGCTTCTTCAAGCAGGTTGCCGAAGGTGCGGAAGCCGTAATAGCTCTCGCTGAAGCCTGGGTTGCGCCGCTTCACCACTTCCTTGAGCACCGAGGCCCAGATCCGTTCGGCTTCGCCGCGGTCGGCCATGAGGTCGGCGAAGGTCGCCGCCACCAGTTCGATGGCCTTGGCCTTGCGCTCCTCGACCTTGGCGGTGCGCTTGGCTTCCTCTTCCGGCGAGCGCTTCTCGCGTTCGCGGCGCGGTCCGGAACGGCTGGCTTCGCGGTCGCGGACGAGGTCGTCGTAATAGATGAATTCGTCGCAATTGGTAACCAGCAGGTCGGAGCAGGACTGCTTGACGCCGACGCCGATGACCTTCTTGGCGTTCTCGCGCAGCTTGGAAACCAGCGGCGAGAAGTCGGAATCGCCGGAGATGATGACGAAGGTGTTGACGTGCGCCTTGGTGTAGCAAAGGTCGAGCGCATCGACGACCATGCGGATGTCGGCGGAGTTCTTGCCCGACTGGCGGACGTGCGGGATTTCGATCAGCTCGAAGTTGGCTTCGTGCATCGCCGCCTTGAAACCCTTGTAGCGTTCCCAGTCGCAATAAGCTTTCTTGACGACGATGCTGCCCTTGGCGAGCAGCCGCTCGAGCACCGGGCGGATGTCGAATTTTTCGTACTGCGCGTCGCGCACGCCCAGCGCGATGTTCTCGAAGTCGCAGAAAAGCGCCATGCTGGCGGTGTCGTTGGCGGCCATGAAGTCGATCCGTTCTGTAGAAGGCGGTCAGTATACCGCCGGCACGCTCAGGCGCCCTGCAATTGTGCCGCCTCTTCGTCGGTGAACAGGCGCGAGCGGGTGATGAAGCTCTTGCCGCTGCCGCATTCGAGCGAGAAGGTGCCGCCCTGGCCGTCGAAGACGTCGATGATCAGTTGCGTATGCTGCCAGTACTCGTACTGGGAAGCGCTGATGTAGAAAGGCACGCCGCCGATCTCGCCGAGATGGACGTCGTAGGGGCCGATGGTCAGCTCGCCCTGCAGGTAGCAGTTGGGGCTGCTGTTGTCGCAGCAGCCGCCGGACTGGTAGAACATCAGCTCGGGGCCGTACTGGCCCTGCAGTTGCTGGATCAGGGCCAGGGCTTCCGGGGTGGCGGTGACGCGATCGACCATGGTTTTCTCCAAAAAAACGGGGGCACGAGGCCCCCGGAAAAGCCCGCAAGGGCACGCAGAGACTACAGCGAAAACTTACAAGGCGGCGCGGAAGATGCCTTCGATGTCGGCCTGGTCGGCGCGCCGGGGATTGGTCAGGCCGCAGGCGTCCTTCAGCGCGTTGGCGGCCAGGGTCGGGATGTCGGCCTCCTTGACGCCGAGTTCGAGCAAGCCCTTGGGGATGCCGACATCGGCGGCCAGGCGGCGGATCGCGTCGAGGCAGCGGGCGGCATTCTCGGCACTGCCGGCATGATCGAGGGCGACGCCCATTGCCGCGCCGACATCGGCCAGACGCTCGGGGACGACGGCCGCGTTGAAAGCTTCGACATGCGGCAGCAGCACCGCGTTGCAGACGCCGTGCGGCAGGTTGTAGAAGCCGCCGAGCTGGTGCGCCATGGCATGGACGTAGCCGAGCGAGGCGTTGTTGAACGCCATGCCGGCGAGGAACTGGGCGTAGGCCATGGCCTCGCGGGCGGCGACATTCTGGCCGTCGGCGACCGCCTGCCGCAGGTTGGCGGCGATCATCGTCACCGCCTTCAAGGCGCAGGCGTCGGTGATCGGCGTCGCCGCGGTGGAGACGTAGGCTTCGACCGCATGCGTCAGCGCATCCATGCCGGTCGCCGCGGTCAGCGCCGGCGGCTTGGCCAGCATCAGCAGCGGGTCGTTGACCGAGAGCAGCGGCGTCACGTGGCGGTTGACGATGGCCATCTTGATGTGCCGCGCCTCGTCGGTGATGATGCAGAAGCGCGTCATTTCGCTGGCCGTGCCGGCCGTCGTGTTGATCGCGATGAGCGGCAGCTGCGGCTTGGCCGAGCGGTCGACACCCTCGTAGTCGGCGATGCTACCGCCGTTGGCGGCGACCAGCGCGATGCCCTTGGCGCAGTCGTGCGGCGAACCGCCGCCGAGCGAGACGACGCAGTCGCAATCGGCGGCACGCAACTGGGCAAGGCCGGCCTCGACGTTGCCGATGGTCGGATTGGCCTGGGCCCCGGCAAAGATTTCAGTGGCGATCCCGGCCTCCTGCAGCAGACCGGCTACCCGGGCAGCGACGCCGGCCTTCTCCAGCCAGGCGTCGGTGACGATCAGCGCCCGCCGGTAACCGTACCCTCCCAGGGACTGGACGGCTGTCTCGAGGCAGCCTTCGCCCATCAGGTTGACGGCGGGGATGAAAAACGCACTTTGTGCCATCTTGCTTGTTCTCCATAAATGATGACCCGGCCGCGCGGCGTTCCCCTTGAACCCGCTGACCGACCGGTAGTTGGCAAAACGCCCGCGCAAGGCGGGCGTCGGTGGCTGGTTTAGAAGAAGCCCAGCTTCTGTTCCGCGTAGCTGACCAGCAGGTTCTTGGTCTGCTGGTAGTGGTCGAGCATGACCTTGTGGGTCTCGCGGCCGATGCCGGATTCCTTGTAGCCGCCGAAGGCGGCGTGCGCCGGGTAGGCGTGGTAGCAGTTGGTCCATACGCGGCCGGCCTGGATGGCGCGACCCATGCGGTAGGCGACGTTGCCGTTGCGGCTCCAGACGCCGGCGCCGAGGCCGTAGATGGTGTCGTTGGCGATCGCCAGCGCGTCGGCTTCGTCCTTGAAGGTGGTCACCGCGAGCACCGGCCCGAAGATTTCTTCCTGGAAGATGCGCATCTTGTTGTGGCCCTTGAACAGCGTCGGCTGGATGTAGTAACCGCCTTCGATGTCGCCGCCGAGGTGGGCACGTTCGCCACCGATCAGCACCTGGGCGCCTTCTTCCTTGCCCAGCTTGAGGTAGGACTCGATCTTGTCCATCTGGATCTGCGAGGCCTGGGCGCCCATCATCGTTTCGGTGTCGAGCGGGCTGCCCTGCTTGATCGCGGCGACGCGCTTGATGACGCGTTCGATGAAGGCATCGTAGATCGATTCCTGGATCAGCGCGCGGCTCGGGCAGGTACACACTTCGCCCTGGTTGAAGGCGAACAGGACCATGCCTTCGATCGCCTTGTCGAGGAAGCCGTCGTCCTTGTCCATGATGTCGGCGAAGAAGACGTTGGGCGATTTGCCGCCCAGTTCCAGCGTGGCCGGGATCAGGTTGTTGGCGGCGGCCTGGGCGATGACGCGACCGGTGGCAGTGGAGCCGGTGAAGGCGATCTTGGCGATGCGCTTGGAGGTGGCGAGCGGCATGCCGGCTTCGCGACCGAGACCATTGACGATGTTCAACACGCCCGGCGGCAGCAGGTCGGCGATCAGGTTGACCAGGATCAGGATCGAGATCGGCGTCGATTCGGCCGGCTTGAGGACCACGCAGTTGCCGGCGCCGAGCGCCGGGGCGAGCTTCCAGGCGGCCATCAGGATCGGGAAGTTCCAGGGGATGATCTGGCCGACGACGCCGAGCGGCTCATGGATGTGGTAGGCCATGGTGTTCTCGTCGATTTCCGAGATGCCGCCTTCCTGCGAACGCAGGCAACCGGCGAAGTAACGGAAGTGGTCGACGGCGAGCGGGATGTCGGCAGCCAGCGTTTCGCGGATCGGCTTGCCGTTGTCGACGGTCTCGGCGTAGGCGAGCAGTTCGAGGTTCTGTTCGAGGCGGTCGGCAATCTTCAGGAGGATGTTGGAGCGGG
The DNA here is from genome assembly GCF_055901855.1 of Azonexus sp. MM2026_4. NCBI lineage: Bacteria > Pseudomonadati > Pseudomonadota > Betaproteobacteria > Rhodocyclales > Azonexaceae > Azonexus > Azonexus sp. MM2026_4. The sequence continues at coordinate 1,797,033 of NZ_CM148380.1, forward strand.
TCGCGGCATCGGTCTTGCCCCACTTCGGGAAGGCGGCGTGGGCGGCGTCGAGCGCCAGTTCGATGTCTTCGGCGGTGGAGCGGGCGGCTTGCGTGTAGACCTTGCCGCTGACCGGGGTCACCACGTCGAAGTACTGGCCCTTGACCGGCGCGGTCCATTGGCCGTTGATGAAGTTGTCGTACTTGGCCTTGTAGGCGATTTTTGCGCCAGCGGCGCCGGGGGCTGCGTAGATCATTTTGTCTCCTCGTCTTTTACGGATCGGTAAATTGCTTGCCTATTGGCCGCCTCCCCATATCAAGTCTCGTGCCAGCATTCCAGGCGATTGATTTCATTGCTTTATCGAGCAGAAATACAACACCGGAATCCTTGCTGGAACGTTGCAGGCGGCAACAGGTGTAACAATTTGGAACAGGCTGGCACATTTGCTCCCGCAACACTTGCATCGCCCGGCATGCGGCCTATACTCGGCAAAAAACGGGCCGCGACCCGATAAGGAGACAACCCCGATGCACGCCCATCCCCCCGTAGCCGGCCCACAGTTGCGGCAGGCCAGACTCAAGCTGCTCGACGGCGGCAATTTTGCCGATAGCGAAATCGACGAACGCCTGGCCCGCTCCTGGCGGCGCAGCCTTGCCGCCGGCCTGACGCCGACCGGCCGCCTGGCCGTCCCCGACAATCTGACGGCCGGCGAACTGGGCCGCGCCCTGGGGCGCAACCGCGAACTGCTCAACCACTCGCGGCCGATCATGGAATACCTGTTCGAACAGGTGCGCCACAGTCACAGCCTGGTCGTCCTTGCCGACAATCACGGTGTCCTCATGCACACCCTGGGCGACACCGATTTTCTCGGCAAGGCCGAGCGCGTCGCGCTGATGTCGGGCGCCTGCTGGGACGAGCGGCAGCGCGGCACCAACGCCATCGGCACGGCGCTGGCCGAAGCGAGCGGTATCGAAATCCACGGCGACGAGCATTTCCTCGAACGCAACACCTTCCTCACCTGCGCCGCCGCGCCCATCGTCTCCGCCACCGGCGAACTGCTTGGCATCCTCGATATTTCCGGCGACCGGCGCAGCCGTCATCCGCACACCCTGGGCCTGGTCAACACCGCCGCCCGGATGATCGAGAACCGGCTGGTCGCCGATGCCTGCCGCCGCCACCTGCGCCTCTACCTGCACCCGGACCCGGCCGGCATCGGCACCGTCGCCGAGGGCATCGTCGCCCTTTCCGAGGACGGCTGGATCGTCGGCGCCAACCGCAACGCGCTGCGCATGCTCGGCCTATCGACGGCCGACATCGGCGGCACCCCGCTGTTCCGTAGCCTCGACGCCCGGATCGACGACCTGCTCGCCCGCAGCCGGCGCCGTCCCGGCCAGCTCCTCAGCCTCCACCGCCACGACGGCCAGGCCATCTACGCCCGGCTCGACGGCCACGAACCGCGCGCCCTGTCGCTTCCGAAGAACGCTACCCCGCCGCGTAGCGACGCGCTGACCGCCCTCGACACCGGCGATCTGCGCTGGCGGGCGGCGGCCGACAAGGCGCGGCGCATCCTCGGCAAGGACATCCCGCTGCTGCTCAGCGGCGAATCCGGCGTCGGCAAGGAGTTGTTCGCGCGCGCCGTGCACGAATCCTCGCCGCAGCGCAACGGCCCCTTCGTCGCCATCAACTGCGCCGCGCTGCCGGAAAACCTGATCGAAGCCGAACTCTTCGGCTACCAGCCCGGCGCCTTCACCGGCGCCCGCAAGGAGGGCTACATCGGCCGCCTGCGCGAAGCCGAAGGCGGCACCCTGTTCCTCGACGAGATCGGCGACATGCCGCTGGCGATGCAGACCCGGCTGCTGCGCGTCCTCCAGGAACGCAAGGTGCTGCCGCTCGGTGGTGGCGTCGCGGTCGACGTCCGTTTCTCGCTGATCTGCGCCACCCATCGCGACCTGCCGGCAGCCAGCGCCGCCGGCCAGTTCCGCAGCGACCTCTATTACCGGATCAACGGCCTGACACTGAACCTGCCGGCGCTGCGCGAGCGCAACGACTTCGCCGCGCTGTGCGACAAGCTGCTCGGCGAATTCTTCCCGGACGCCCCGCTGGCCATCGAACCGGCGCTGCAGCACCGCCTCACCGGCTACGCCTGGCCGGGCAACCTGCGGCAACTGGCCAGCGTGCTGCGCACCGCCTGCGCCATGCTCGACCCCGGCGAATCGCTGATCGACTGGCCGCACCTGCCCGACGATCTGGTCGATGCGCTGCAGCGCGCGCCCCAGCCCCCGGCCGCCGGCAACGAACCCGGCCAGCGCAACCTTGCCGCCCTGTCGCTCGCCGCCATCCACCAGGCGGTCGCCGACCACGCCGGCAACCTGAGCGCCGCCGCCCGCCAGCTCGGCATCAGCCGGCAGACCCTGTACCGCAAGCTGAAGGGCGAACGCGCCTGATCTGGCTGCCCAATGAAGAAGCGACGATGACCACCCTGCCCAGACCCGAAATCCACGCCCTGCTCGCCGACCTGCCGCTGTTCACCAACATGTCGCCCGAGGAGATCGACCGCATCGCCCGCGGCAGCCGGGAAATCCGCGCCGCCAAGGGCAGTCTGCTGTTCCACCGCGGCGACCCCTGCCTTGGCTTCCATCTGCTGCTCTCCGGCCAGATCAAGCTGGCCTTCACCTCGGCCCAGGGCAACGAAAAGGTGGTCGAGGTGATCCGCCCCGGCCAGAGCTTCGGCGAGGCGCTGATGTTCATGGAGTCGCCCTACATCGTCGACGCCCAGGCGCTCGCCGACTCCCACCTGCTGCACATCGCCAAGACCACGGTCGACGAGGAACTGGCCAAGGACCCGAAGCTGGCGCGCAAGATGCTCGCCAGCATGGCGATCCGCCTGCACCAGATGGTCAACGACCTGGAAGGCTATTCGCTGCATTCCGGCAAGGAGCGCATCGTCACCTACCTGTTGCGCGAACTGGCGCCCTGCGCGGCGACCGGCAATGCGGCCCGGCTTGCCCTGCCGACCACCAAGGGCATCGTCGCCTCGCGCCTCAACCTGACCCAGGAACATTTCTCGCGCATCCTGCACGAACTGAGCGACGAAGGACTGATCGTCGTCCACGGCCGGGAGATCGAGATTCCGGACCTGGCGAGATTGCGCGCCAGCCTGGACTGAAACCGGCGGACGAAAAAAAGGGGCTGGATGACCAGCCCCTTTTGCTATTGACGACGCGGAAGATCAATCAGTGAGCAGACGCCCCTGGTTCAACAGGTTCTGGATCACCTGCTGATCCGACGGGCTGCCGCCACCGACCAGATCGACCCCTTCCAGCACGATCTGCATGACATCGTTGCTGGACACGTTGCTCGGCAGGCCACCGGCCGTGTTGCCGTTGGAGAACGCCCCGCTGGTGCTGACGTAGATCGTCGTGTTGCCACCCGAGTACTGGAAGTGCAGGAAGTTGTCGAGATCGGCCGCCGACGCGTTGACCGGCGCCTGCAGCAGATCGCGCAGGTCGAGCACGTCGCCCTGGGTACCGTTGAAGTCGGTCACCCGGTCGATCGCCGGCGACTGGATACTGCCGCGGTCGCCCAGCACCCACTGGAAGGTATCGGCACCCAGGCCACCGGTCAGCGTATCGCCACCGGCGCCGCCCCAGATGATGTCGTTGCCTTCGCCACCATCCAGGGTGTCGGCACCGGCACCGCCGGACAGGATGTCGTTGCCGGTACCGCCCGTGAGCTGGTCGGTGCCCGCGCCACCCGACAACTTGTCGTCTCCGTCGCCACCGTTGACGATGTCGTTGCCGGCCAGGCCGTTGATGACGTCGTTGCCGGTGGTACCGTCAAGCGTGTCGTTCCCGGTGCTGCCGTCGACCTCACCGCCCGCGTTGCGGGAGATGTTCATCGTCAGTTCGCCGTTGGCACGGTCACCATCGTTGTCGATCAGCGTGAACCCGACGACTTCCTGGACCGTACCGGTCAGCGTTGCCGACGGCCGGTAGGTGTAGTCGCCGGAGTCCATATCAACGGTGAAGGTGCCTTGCAGTTCGGTGGTGATCGTCAGCACATGCGTCGCCGCATCCCAGGTGTAGCTGCCCGTTGCCCCAGCGTCCCGGACCACGGAGACGGTGTTGTTCGCCGTGTCCCAGGTGTAGGTGCTGCGGTCGCCGACCGCGCCGATCGCAACGCTGACTAGGTGGCCACCGTCGGCCCCGACCGCACCCGGCGTCGCACCGGTGAGCAGGTTGCCGGAGCTGGCCGGGATCGCCGTTGCCTGCAGCACCGCCGACAGGTTGCTTTCGTTGAGCACCTGGATGGCGTTGGTGTTGCTTCCCGTCGTCCCGTTGTAGGCCACCGGATCGATCTGCGCCATCTGCGTGGTGCTCAGCCCGGAACCGACGCCGACTGCGATCGAGTTGATGTTGTTGGCAGTCAGGAACTGCGTCCAGATCGACTCTTCACCGGACTGGATACCCTGATCGGCACCACCGTTGGCGGTTCCCTGGTTGAGCAACGCGTTGACGTCGCCGTCGTTGGCATTCGGCGCGCCATCGGTCAGGAAGTAGGCCACGTTCTGCAGCGTACCGCCCGGCGGCACCGTCGTCAGCTTGCCGGCGTTGCCCCACGCTTCGATCGCCTGCGCCAGCGCGGCGTCGTAGTTGGTGCTGTTGGTGGACGTGACGGCATTGATCAGGTCGATGGCATCCTTGGCACTGACCCAGACGCCGCTCGACATGTTGGCAACGGTGCTGAAGGTGACCAACTGGACCGCCACTTCACCGTAACCGTCGTAGGTGTTGATGAGGTTGATCAGCGCCGCCTTGGCCAAGGCCAGACGGGTCGTCGAGCCGACCGTGTCGTTCATGCTGCCCGAGTTGTCGAGGATGATCATGACGTTGGTGTTCTGCGTCACCACGACATCCTGCGTCAGCGTCCCGGCCACCGGCGAATCGTCCTCGACCAGCACCGTCAGCGGCGTCGTCGTGCTGTTGACGCCGTTGCTCACCGTCACCCCGATATCCAGGCGCAGCATGTCCTCGAGGTCCGTCACCGGATGATCGAGCGCCCCCTTCAGTTCGACCTGGTAGGCGCCATTCGGCTGTACCGTCACGGTCAGGATGTCCTGGCCATTGGCCGAACCGGTCAGGATGGTGGCATCGCCGACGGTCGAAGTGACCCAGGTCAGCGCCGTACCGTTCGACGTCAGGTCGGCCGGCGGCGTGAAGGTGATGCTGAGGTCGCCGTCGCCGGAGATCGCCAGCGTGCCGCTGGCAACCACCGCATCGGTGGTGTCCGGGCTGCCGCTGTTGTCGGGATTGCCGCCTGCCAGACCTTCCTCGGATACCGTGGCGATGCTGGTGACCAGCCCCACCGTCGAGATCGAGGCGGAGCCGTCGGCCAGATCCGAACCGTCGCGCGCCGTCGCGGTGACCGTCACGGTCATCGACTGCGTCATTTCGACCGGCGTCGTCATCGTCAGGCCGGTAATCTGCACCGCCTTGGTCACCGGGTCGATGGTGACGGTGTAGGCACCATCGCTGACCAGCGGCAGGGTCCAGGTCCCGTCAGGATTCTGCGTCCCATGCGACAGCGTGACCCCGGCCGGTACCGACACCGTGACCGTCGCGACATCTTCCGAGTAGTCGATGTCCTGCGGCGTCACCGTGATCGTCAGATCATGGCTCTTGGTCTGGGCGAAGGTGACCGAGTGGATCAGGTAATCGTCGCCGGCGCGCGGGGCACTGAATTCGATGTAGCTGATCTGCTGACCGTTGTCGCTGACCACCGTGAAGGGCGAATCGAGCACGTCGGTGACACCGTTCATGGAGCCCTGGCCGATCACGTTGCCGGCGCTGTCGTACAACGTGTAGCTGGCGCGTTCGCTGGAATGCAGCCAGGCAAGCTGGATCGTCGCGCTCGACACCGGATCGTCGAAGGTCACCCGGACCTTTTCGGAAACGCCTGCGGCGTGTCCGATTTCGCTATCGGCACCGGAAGACACCTGATCGACACCGAAGCCGGTCACGTTGCCGGTGGAACCGCCGTTATTGACGACGCTGACCGTACCGGTGCTGCCGTCCAGGTTGTAGGCGGTGACGGTGAAGCCGGCGCCGGCCAGGACGTTGGTGTTGTCGATGGTGACGTTGTTGGTCACCGCGTCGCCAACCTGGATCGTCACCAGCGGCGTGTCGGCAACCGGCGTCACTTCCACCGTCACCGTCGCGCTCGCCGTGTCGTGACCGTCGGAAACGGTGTAATCGAAGGTCGCCTCGCCGCTGTAATCCTTGTTCGGCGTGAATTCGATGCTGACCACGTTGCCATTGCCGTCGAAGGTCGCCGTCACGGTACCGACCGGATTGCCACCGGCATCGCGAGCCACGCTATCGACGCCGACCACCGTCAGCGCATCGCCATCGACATCGCTGTCGTTGGCCAGCAGGGCCGACGGCAGGATGGTCAGCGGCGTGTCTTCCGGCGTGCGCAGCTGGTCACCGAGGATCGACGGATCGTCACCACGGACATCGGGGATGTCATTGGTGCCGGTGATCGTGATCACCACGTCGTGCTCGGTACCGTCGGCGGTCTTCACCGTGAAGGTTTCGACCTTGGTTTCGCCGGCGCCCAGATACTGCACGTCGGCGTTCGGTACCATGTAGGTCCACACGCCCGCTTCGGTGATCGACAGGCTGCCCAGCGCACCCGCGCTGGCCACGATGCCCGTCGTCTGGAACACCGCTTCGTCCGCCCCATCGACGTCGCTCACCAGCAGCGTGCCGGTGTCGGTCAGGTTCGGGTTGCTGGCGTCTTCGGTCACTGCCCCCTTGTCGTCGCCGCTCACTTCGGCACCGTCATTGGTGCCGGTGATCGTGATCACCACGTCGTGCTCGGTACCGTCCGCGGTCTTCACCGTGAAGGTTTCGACCTTGGTTTCGCCGGCGCCCAGGTATTGCACGTCGGCGTTCGGTACCGTGTAGGTCCACACGCCCGCTTCGGTGATCGACAGGCTGCCCAGCGCACCGGCGCTGGCCACGATGCCGGCCGTCTGGAACACCGCTTCGTCTGCCCCATCGACGTCGCTCACCAGCAGCGTGCCGGTGTCGGTCAGGTTCGGGTTGCTGGCGTCTTCGGTCACAGCCCCCTTGTCGTCGCCGCTCACTTCGGCACCGTCATTGGTGCCGGTGATCGTGATCACCACGTCGTGCTCGGTGCCGTCCGCGGTCTTCACCGTGAAGGTTTCGACCTTGGTTTCGCCGGCGCCCAGATACTGCACGTCGGCGTTCGGTACCGTGTAGGTCCACACGCCCGCTTCGGTGATCGACAGGCTGCCCAGCGCGCCCGCGCTGGCCACGATGCCGGTGGTCTGGAACACCGCTTCGTCCGCGCCATCGACGTCGCTCACCAGCAGCGTGCCGGTGTCGCTCAGGTTCGGGTTCGAGGTGTCTTCGGTTACCGCACCCTTGTCGTCACCGCTCACTTCGGCACCGTCATTGGTGCCGGTGATCGTGATCACCACGTCGTGCTCGGTACCGTCGGCGGTCTTCACCGTGAAGGTTTCGACCTTGGTTTCGCCGGCGCCCAGGTATTGCACGTCGGCGTTCGGGACCGTGTAGGTCCACACGCCCGCTTCGGTGATCGACAGGCTGCCCAGCGCACCCGCGCTGGCCACGATGCCCGTCGTCTGGAACACCGCTTCGTCCGCCCCATCGACGTCGCTCACCAGCAGCGTGCCGGTGTCGGTCAGGTTCGGGTTGCTGGCGTCTTCGGTCACTGCCCCCTTGTCGTCGCCGCTCACTTCGGCACCGTCATTGGTGCCGGTGATCGTGATCACCACGTCGTGCTCGGTGCCGTCCGCGGTCTTCACCGTGAAGGTTTCGACCTTGGTTTCGCCGGCGCCCAGGTATTGCACGTCGGCGTTCGGGACCGTGTAGGTCCACACGCCCGCTTCGGTGATCGACAGGCTGCCCAGCGCACCCGCGCTGGCCACGATGCCGGTCGTCTGGAACACCGCTTCGTCCGCCCCATCGACGTCGCTCACCAGCAGCGTGCCGGTGTCGGTCAGGTTCGGGTTGCTGGCGTCTTCGGTCACCGCGCCCTTGTCGTCGCCGCTCACTTCGGCGCCGTCATTGGTGCCGGTGATCGTGATCACCACGTCGTGCTCGGTACCGTCCGCGGTCTTCACCGTGAAGGTTTCGACCTTGGTTTCGCCGGCGCCCAGGTATTGCACGTCGGCGTTCGGTACCGTGTAGGTCCACACGCCCGCTTCGGTGATCGACAGGCTGCCCAGCGCACCCGCACTGGCCACGATGCCGGTCGTCTGGAACACCGCTTCGTCCGCGCCATCGACGTCGCTCACCAGCAGCGTGCCAGTGTCGCTCAGGTTCGGGTTCGACGCGTCTTCGGTTACCGCGCCCTTGTCGTCGCCGCTCACTTCGGCACCGTCATTGGTGCCGGTGATCGTGATCACCACGTCGTGCTCGGTGCCGTCGGCGGTCTTCACCGTGAAGGTCTCGACCTTGGTTTCGCCGGCGCCCAGGTACTGCACGTCGGCGTTCGGTACCGTGTAGGTCCACACGCCCGCTTCGGTGATCGACAGGCTGCCCAGCGCACCGGCGCTGGCCACGATGCCGGTGGTCTGGAACACCGCTTCGTCCGCGCCATCGACGTCGCTCACCAGCAGCGTGCCGGTGTCGCTCAGATTCGGGTTGCTGGCGTCTTCGGTCACCGCACCCTTGTCGTCGCCGCTCACTTCGGCGCCGTCATTGGTGCCGGTGATCGTGATCACCACGTCGTGCTCGGTGCCGTCCGCGGTCTTCACCGTGAAGGTTTCGACCTTGGTTTCGCCGGCGCCCAGGTATTGCACGTCGGCGTTCGGTACCGTGTAGGTCCACACGCCCGCTTCGGTGATCGACAGGCTGCCCAGCGCACCGGCGCTGGCCACGATGCCGGCCGTCTGGAACACCGCTTCGTCTGCCCCATCGACGTCGCTCACCAGCAGCGTGCCGGTGTCGGTCAGGTTCGGGTTGCTGGCGTCTTCGGTCACAGCCCCCTTGTCGTCGCCGCTCACTTCGGCACCGTCATTGGTGCCGGTGATCGTGATCACCACGTCGTGCTCGGTGCCGTCCGCGGTCTTCACCGTGAAGGTTTCGACCTTGGTTTCGCCGGCGCCCAGATACTGCACGTCGGCGTTCGGTACCGTGTAGGTCCACACGCCCGCTTCGGTAATGGAGAGGCTACCCAGCGCACCGGCGCTGGCCACGATGCCGGTGGTCTGGAACACCGCTTCATCCGCCCCATCGACGTCGCTCACCAGCAGCGTGCCGGTGTCGGTCAGGTTCGGGTTCGAGGTGTCTTCGGTTACCGCACCCTTGTCGTCACCGCTCACTTCGGCACCGTCATTGGTGCCGGTGATCGTGATCACCACGTCGTGCTCGGTACCGTCGGCGGTCTTCACCGTGAAGGTTTCGACCTTGGTTTCGCCGGCGCCCAGGTATTGCACGTCGGCGTTCGGTACCGTGTAGGTCCACACGCCCGCTTCGGTGATCGACAGGCTGCCCAGCGCACCCGCGCTGGCCACGATGCCCGTCGTCTGGAACACCGCTTCGTCCGCCCCATCGACGTCGCTCACCAGCAGCGTGCCGGTGTCGGTCAGGTTCGGGTTGCTGGCGTCTTCGGTCACTGCCCCCTTGTCGTCGCCGCTCACTTCGGCACCGTCATTGGTGCCGGTGATCGTGATCACCACGTCGTGCTCGGTGCCGTCCGCCGTCTTCACCGTGAAGGTTTCGACCTTGGTTTCGCCGGCGCCCAGGTACTGCACGTCGGCGTTCGGTACCGTGTAGGTCCACACGCCCGCTTCGGTGATCGACAGGCTGCCCAGCGCACCGGCGCTGGCCACGATGCCGGTGGTCTGGAACACCGCTTCGTCCGCGCCATCGACGTCGCTCACCAGCAGCGTGCCGGTGTCGCTCAGGTTCGGGTTCGAGGTGTCTTCGGTTACCGCACCCTTGTCGTCGCCGCTCACTTCGGCGCCGTCATTGGTGCCGGTGATCGTGATCACCACGTCGTGCTCGGTGCCGTCGGCGGTCTTCACCGTGAAGGTTTCGACCTTGGTTTCGCCGGCGCCCAGGTACTGCACGTCGGCGTTCGGCACCGTGTAGGTCCACACGCCCGCTTCGGTGATCGACAGGCTGCCCAGCGCACCCGCGCTGGCCACGATGCCGGTGGTCTGGAACACCGCTTCGTCCGCGCCATCGACGTCGCTCACCAGCAGCGTGCCGGTGTCGCTCAGGTTCGGGTTGCTGGCGTCTTCGGTCACCGCACCGAGATCATCCCCGGTGATAACGGGAGGATCGCCGAGCGGGTTGATCTTCATCTCGACGGTTGCCGTGTCCGAACCGCCGCGGCCGTCAGAGACCGTGTAGTCGAACGTGAACGTCCCGTTGTAGTTCGCGTTCGGCGTGAAGCTCAGCGTGCCGTCCGCGTTCATCTCGATCACGCCTTGCGTCACCACCACCGGATTGTTGGCGTCGATCGCCGTTCCGTTCACTTCCGTGATCGTCAGCGGGTCGCCGTCGTCGTCCGAGTCGTTCGACCTCGGGTCGAACGTCACCGGCGTGTCTTCGTCGCCTTCCACCAGGTTGTCTCGGGCGACCGGCGGGTCGTTCACGTCGTCCACCACCAGGTGCACGTTGCCCACGTCGCTCGCCGTGCCGTCCGTCACCGTGTAGGTGAAGTCCACCGGGCCGTTGAAGTTCGCTTCCGGATCGAAGGTCACCGTCCCGTCCGCATTCACCGTCACCGTCCCGATCGCGCCGCCCGTCGTCGTCGTCAGCGTCACCACCTGACCGACCGTCACCGGCTGGCCGTTGATCTGCGTGATCGTCAGCGTGTCGCCATCGACATCGAGGTCGTTCGCCAGCACCGGCAGCGTCACCGGCGTGTCTTCCGGGATCTGCTTGCTGTCATCCACCGCCACCGGGCCGTCATTGACCCCGGTCACCGTGATCGTCAGCGTCGTCGTCGACGTCAGCCCCGCGGCGTCGCTCACCGTGTACGAGAACACGTCCTGCCGGCTTTCGCCGTCGTCCAGCCCTTGTGCCGCGTCGTTCGGCTGGTAGCGGTACGAGCCGTCGGCGTTCAGCGTCAGCGTGCCCCACTGGCCCGCCACCCCTTCGCCGACCTTGCCCAGCGCGCCGCCAAACGCAACACCAGACACCTGCAGGCTGTCGCCATCGACGTCGGTGTCCGCTCCGGCGCCCAGGATCACCCCGTTCGCCGCCGGCACGTTCAGCAGCGTGTCTTCGTCCGTCGTCCCGGCATCCGGCGCCGCCACCGGCGCGTCATTGACGCCGCCGACGTCGATCGTCACCGTCGCCGTGTCCGTCGCCGTCCCGTCGCTCACCGTGTAGGTGAAGATCGCGTCGCCGTTGTACCCCGGGGCCGGATTGAAGGTCACCGTCCCGTCGCCATTCACCGTCACCGTGCCGTTGCTCACCGCCAGCGGTACGCCGACCGTGATCGCCGTGCCGTTGATCTGCGTGATCGTCAGCTTGTCGCCGTCGATGTCGCTGTCGTTGCCCAGCACGTTGATCGTCTTCGGTTCGTCTTCTACCACCGTCACCCGGTCGTCGTTCGCCACCGGCGCGTCATTGACCGGCGTCACGTCCACATGCACGTTCGCCTGCACCGGCGTCCGACCATCGGTCACCGTGTACGTGAAGTCCGCCGGGCCGTGGTAGTTCGCCGCCGGCGCAAATTCCAGCTTGCCGTCCGCCGTCAGCCGCACTTCGCCGTTCGCTACCGCGACCGGGCTGCCGACCGCAATCGCCGTTCCGTTCACTTGCGTGATCGTCAGCGTGTCGCCATCGACGTCGCGGTCGTTCGCCAGCACGTCGATCGTCACCGCGCGGTCTTCGTCCGTCCGCGCCGTGTCGTCGCTCGCCGCCGGCGTGTCGTCGAGCGGCGTCACCGTGATGTCCAGCGTGCTCGTGCTGCCCGTGTTCGTCGTGTACGTCACTTGCGGCACCGAACCGTTCCAGTTCGCCACCGGCGTAAAGGTGTATTCCCCGTCGCTGCCGATCGTCAGCTTGCCGATGTTCGCCAGCGTCACCGTCTCGCCGGCATTCACCGTCGCGCCATTGACCGTGAAGCTCGCTACCGTCAGCGTGTCGTCAAGGTCGCTGTCGTTCGCCAGCACATTGCCGCTCGCCACCGCGTCTTCGAACACCGTCTTCGTGTCCGCGGTCAGAACGCTCGGGTCGTTGACCGCGTTGATCTTCATCTCGACGGTTGCCGTGTCCGAACCGCCGCGGCCGTCGGCGACCGTGTAGTCGAACGTGAACGTCCCGTTGTAGTTCGCGTTCGGCGTGAAGCTCAGCGTGCCGTCCGCGTTCATCTCGATCACGCCTTGCGTCACCACCACCGGGTTGTTGGCGTCGATCGCCGTTCCGTTCACTTCCGTGATCGTCAGCGGGTCGCCGTCGTCGTCCGAGTCGTTCGACCTCGGGTCGAACGTCACCGGCGTGTCTTCGTCGCCTTCCACCAGGTTGTCTCGGGCAACCGGCGGGTCGTTCACGTCGTCCACCACCAGGTGCACGTTGCCCACGTCGCTCGCCGTGCCGTCCGTCACCGTGTAGGTGAAGTCCACCGGACCGTTGAAGTTCGCTTCCGGATCGAAGGTCACCGTCCCGTCTGCATTCACCGTCACCGTCCCGATCGCGCCGCCGGTCGGCGTCGTCAGCGTCACCACCTGACCGACCGTCACCGGCTGGCCGTTGATCTGCGTGATCGTCAGCGTGTCGCCATCGACATCGAGGTCGTTCGCCAGCACCGGCAGCGTCACCGGCGTGTCTTCCGGGATCTGCTTGCTGTCATCCACTGCCACCGGGCCGTCATTGACCCCGGTCACCGTGATCGTCAGCGTCGTCGTCGACGTCAGCCCCGCGGCATCGCTCACCGTGTACGAGAACACGTCCTGCCGGCTTTCACCGTCGTCCAGCCCTTGTGCTGCGTCGTTCGGCTGGTAGCGGTACGAGCCGTCGGCGTTCAGCGTCAGCGTGCCCCACTGGCCCGCCACGCCTTCGCCGACCTTGCCCAGCGCGCCGCCGAACGCAACGCCCGAGACTTGCAGGCTGTCGCCATCGACGTCGGTGTCGGCACCGGCGCCCAGGATCACCCCGCTCGCCGCCGGCACGTTCAGCACCGTGTCTTCATCCGTCGTCCCGGCATCCGGGGCGGCCACCGGCGCGTCATTGACGCCGCCGACGTCGATCGTCACCGTCGCCGTGTCCGTCGCCGTCCCGTCGCTCACCGTGTAGGTGAAGATCGCTTCGCCGTTGTACCCCGGGGCCGGATCGAAGGTCACCGTCCCGTCGCCATTCACCGTCACCGTGCCGTTGCTCACCGCCAGCGGTACGCCGACCGTGATCGCCGTGCCGTTGATCTGCGTGATCGTCAGCTTGTCGCCGTCGATGTCGCTGTCGTTGCCCAGCACGTTGATCGTCTTCGGTTCGTCTTCGACCACCGTCACCCGGTCGTCGTTCGCCACCGGCGCGTCATTGACCGGCGTCACGTCCACATGCACGTTCGCCTGCACCGGCGTCCGGCCGTCGGTCACCGTGTACGTGAAGTCCGCCGGACCGTGGTAGTTCGCCGCCGGCGCAAATTCCAGCTTGCCGTCCGCCGTCAGTCGCACTTCGCCGTTCGCCACCGCGACCGGGCTGCCGACCGCAATCGCCGTTCCGTTCACTTGCGTGATCGTCAGCGTGTCGCCATCGACGTCGCGGTCGTTCGCCAGCACGTCGATCGTCACCGCGCGGTCTTCGTCCGTCCGCGCCGTGTCGTCGCTCGCCGCCGGCGTGTCGTCGAGCGGCGTCACCGTGATGTCCAGCGTGCTCGTGCTGCCCGTGTTCGTCGTGTACGTCACTTGCGGCACCGAACCGTTCCAGTTCGCCACCGGCGTAAAGGTGTATTCCCCGTCGCTGCCGATCGTCAGCTTGCCGATGTTCGCCAGCGTCACCGTCTCGCCGGCATTCACCGTCGCGCCATTGACCGTGAAGCTCGCTACCGTCAGCGTGTCGTCAAGGTCGCTGTCGTTGCTCAGCACATTGCCGCTCGCCACCGCGTCTTCGAACACCGTCTTCGTGTCCGCGGTCAGAACGCTCGGGTCGTTGACCGCGTTGATCTTCATCTCGACGGTTGCCGTGTCCGAACCGCCGCGGCCGTCGGCGACCGTGTAGTCGAACGTGAACGTCCCGTTGTAGTTCGCGTTCGGCGTGAAGCTCAGCGTGCCGTCCGCGTTCATCTCGATCACGCCTTGCGTCACCACCACCGGATTGTTGGCGTCGATCGCCGTTCCGTTCACTTCCGTGATCGTCAGCGGGTCGCCGTCGTCGTCCGAGTCGTTCGACCTCGGGTCGAACGTCACCGGCGTGTCTTCGTCGCCTTCCACCAGGTTGTCTCGGGCGACCGGCGGGTCGTTCACGTCGTCCACCACCAGGTGCACGTTGCCCACGTCGCTCGCCGTGCCGTCCGTCACCGTGTAGGTGAAGTCCACCGGGCCGTTGAAGTTCGCTTCCGGATCGAAGGTCACCGTCCCGTCTGCATTCACCGTCACCGTCCCGATCGCGCCGCCGGTCGGCGTCGTCAGCGTCACCACCTGACCGACCGTCACCGGCTGGCCGTTGATCTGCGTGATCGTCAGCGTGTCGCCATCGACATCGAGGTCGTTCGCCAGCACCGGCAGCGTCACCGGCGTGTCTTCCGGGATCTGCTTGCTGTCATCCACTGCCACCGGGCCGTCATTGACCCCGGTCACCGTGATCGTCAGCGTCGTCGTCAACGTCAGCCCCGCGGCATCGCTCACCGTGTACGAGAACACGTCCTGCCGGCTTTCACCGTCGTCCAGCCCTTGTGCTGCGTCGTTCGGCTGGTAGCGGTACGAGCCGTCGGCGTTCAGCGTCAGCGTGCCCCACTGGCCCGCCACGCCTTCGCCGACCTTGCCCAGCGCGCCGCCGAACGCAACGCCCGAGACTTGCAGGCTGTCGCCATCGACGTCGGTGTCGGCACCGGCGCCCAGGATCACCCCGCTCGCCGCCGGCACGTTCAGCACCGTGTCTTCATCCGTCGTCCCGGCATCCGGGGCGGCCACCGGCGCGTCATTGACGCCGCCGACGTCGATCGTCACCGTCGCCGTGTCCGTCGCCGTCCCGTCGCTCACCGTGTAGGTGAAGATCGCTTCGCCGTTGTACCCCGGGGCCGGATCGAAGGTCACCGTCCCGTCGCCATTCACCGTCACCGTGCCGTTGCTCACCGCCAGCGGTACGCCGACCGTGATCGCCGTGCCGTTGATCTGCGTGATCGTCAGCTTGTCGCCGTCGATGTCGCTGTCGTTGCCCAGCACGTTGATCGTCTTCGGTTCGTCTTCGACCACCGTCACCCGGTCGTCGTTCGCCACCGGCGCGTCATTGACCGGCGTCACGTCCACATGCACGTTCGCCTGCACCGGCGTCCGGCCGTCGGTCACCGTGTACGTGAAGTCCGCCGGACCGTGGTAGTTCGCCGCCGGCGCAAATTCCAGCTTGCCGTCCGCCGTCAGTCGCACTTCGCCGTTCGCCACCGCGACCGGGCTGCCGACCGCAATCGCCGTTCCGTTCACTTGCGTGATCGTCAGCGTGTCGCCATCGACGTCGCGGTCGTTCGCCAGCACGTCGATCGTCACCGCGCGGTCTTCGTCCGTCCGCGCCGTGTCGTCGCTCGCCGCCGGCGTGTCGTCGAGCGGCGTCACCGTGATGTCCAGCGTGCTCGTGCTGCCCGTGTTCGTCGTGTACGTCACTTGCGGCACCGAACCGTTCCAGTTCGCCACCGGCGTAAAGGTGTATTCCCCGTCGCTGCCGATCGTCAGCTTGCCGATGTTCGCCAGCGTCACCGTCTCGCCGGCATTCACCGTCGCGCCATTGACCGTGAAGCTCGCTACCGTCAGCGTGTCGTCAAGGTCGCTGTCGTTGCTCAGCACATTGCCGCTCGCCACCGCGTCTTCGAACACCGTCTTCGTGTCCGCGGTCAGAACGCTCGGGTCGTTGACCGGTGTCACGCCGATCGTCACCGTCGACGTCGCCGTTCCGCCGTTGCCGTCGTCGATCGTCACCGTGAAGCTGTCAGTTCCGTTGTAGTCCGGGCCCGGGACATAGGTCCAGGTGCCGTCGCCATTGACCGTCACCGTGCCGTGTTGCGGGTCGTTGGCCTTGCCGTAGGTCAGCGTGTCGCCGTCCTTGTCCGAGCCGACCACGCGACCGGAAACCGGCGTGTCTTCCTGGGTCGTCACGTTGTAGTTGCCCGTCGTCGGGTCGAAGTTCGGGTTGGTCGGGTCGTCCGGGATCGGCGGGTCGTTCACCGGCGTCACGCCGATCGTCACCGTCGATGTCGCGGTTCCGCCGTTGCCGTCGTCGATCGTCACCGTGAAGCTGTCAGTTCCGTTGTAGTCCGGGCCCGGCACGTAGGTCCAGGTGCCGTCGCCATTGACCGTCACCGTGCCGTGCTGCGGGTCGTTGGCCTTGCTGTAGGTCAGCGTGTCGCCGTCCTTGTCCGAGCCGACCACGCGACCGGAGACCGGCGTGTCTTCCTGGGTCGTCACGCTGTAGTTGCCGGTCGTCGGATCGAAGTTCGGGTTGGTCGGGTCGTCCGGGATCGGCGGATCGTTGACCGGCGTCACGCCGATCGTCACCGTCGACGTCGCGATTCCGCCATTGCCGTCGTCGATCGTCACCGTGAAGCGATCGCTGCCGTTGTAGTCCGGTGCCGGCACGTAGGTCCAGGTACCGTCGCCATTCACCGTCACCGTACCGTGCTGCGGGTCACTGCCCTTGGTGTAGGTCAGCGGGTCGCCATCCTGATCGACTGCCACCACGCGACCGGAAACCGGCGTGTCTTCATCGGTGGTCACCGTGTAATCGGTCGCGGCAGGCGCTTCGTTTTCCTGATTGAGGTCGCCACCGTTGAAACTGTCTTCAGCCGCCACCCGCTCGGTGGAGAACTGGTAGGCCTGCCCGCCGACGGTCTCGACGATACGGGCGAATTCGACGAAGCCGTGCCCTTCGTTACCGGCACCAGCCTCACCGGCGGCGGTGGCTTCTTCTTCGAGCAGGGCATCGAAGTCGCTGCCCTGAGCGATGACGGCGGTGATCGGGGCGAGCGCCTTGCCGTCATGGGCAAGCGCGCTGTCGCTGGCGTCGGGCTTTTCAAGCGCCGCCACTTCGGCGTCGAGGGTCACGCTCTGCTGGCCGCCAACGGTGACGCTGCGCCCGTCGTTCATAGCCAGCACGACCTGCGCGCCGTTGCCGGAAACTACCGTTTCCCCTTCATAGAGAACGTCGCCGACCTTGAGTGGGCGCAGCTTACCGGACGCATCACGGGCGAAGGCTTCGCCGTTGATCGACGTAACTTTTGCAATAACAGCAGCCATTTTTGTTCTCCAGACACTGTGGGGGAAGTTTCAGTGTAGGGAGTGACAAGGAGCTTGACTATTGAACAAAAGTACAGTTGTCAATGGCATGTCGCAAATCCCCGCCAGGGCGCTCCCGGCGGGGGTTTGCGGGCTACAGGTTGACGCCGTTGATGCGCAGCGACAACTGCAACCGGTCGCGGGCGCCGGTCTTCTCGAAAATCGCGGTGAGGTGCGCCTTGACGGTGCGTTCGGCGATCTGCAGGCGATCGGCGATTTCCTTGTTGCTGGCCCCGGCGGCCACCAGCCTGGCCACCTGCTGCTCGCGCTCGGAAAGCCCGGGCAGCGGATCGTCGGCCGCCGGTTTGGCACGCTGCGCCAGGGCCCGGGTGGTATTGCCGATGACCTGCTGCAGCAGCGACTGGCCGACCCACAGGCCGCCGTTGGTGACCACCAGCGCGACCTGCTTCAGCACTTCGGGCGCCGCGTGCGTATTGCAGCAGCCGGAAGCGCCAGCGGACAGGCTCTCGAGCGTCAGCGCATCACTCGGCTCGTCGGCCAGGATCACCGTCCGGTAACCGGGCAAGGCGGCCGGCAGATGCGGCAGGACGTCGGCCAGTTTTTCCCCGGTACGCAGACGGCACCAGCGGATGCCGGCCCCGCTGCCGTCGCCGCCGGCGGTCGCCCGCCGCGAGACGACAGCCGCTGCCGGCATCGCATCGCGCCAGTTGGGCAACATCCGGGCTTCCCGGTCTACGATCAGATGGTTCATCAACGCTCCGTCATGGCGACGCTCTTCGCCCGCAGGACAGGCTTGAGCAGGTAGGTCAGGACGCTCTTCTTGCCGGTCAGGATATCAACTTCCGCGACCATCCCGGGAATGATCGGCAGGTTGGCGTCGCCAAAGCCGGGCTTGTTGGTCCGCACGCGGACCAGGTAAAAGGCGTTGCCCTTCTCGTCGGTCACGGTATCGGCGCCGATGTGCTCCAGCGTTCCTTCGAGGCCGCCATAGACGGCGAAATCGTAGGCGGAGAACTTCACCATGGCCGGCTGCCCCGGCCGCAGGAAGGCGATGTCGCGCGGCAGGACGCGGGCTTCCAGGAGCAGCGCATCCTCAAGCGGAACGATCTCGATCATGTCCTTGCCCGGCTGGACGACGCCGCCGACGGTGTTGACCAGCAGCCGCTTGACCACGCCGCGCACCGGCGAGCGGATCGACGACTGCTTGACCCGGTCGGAAAGGGCGACGCTGCCCTCGGCCAGGCCGCTCAGCTTGGTCATCGTCTCCGACAGTTCGCGCCCGGCTTCGTTGCGGAAGCTGAGTTCAACTTCCTCGATCTTGCGGTGCGCCTCGGAGATTGCCGCCTGGGTCCGCGTGATCTGCGCCGACGCCATGTCGCGCTCGCCGCGATAGCGGGAAACGTCGCGCTCCAGACGCAGCAGGTCGACTTCCGAAACGGCGCCGGAATTGATCAGCGGCCGCGTCTGCGCCAATTCCTGCGAGGTCAGGTCAAAGCCCTGCGACGCCTGGGCCCGGCGGGCGGTCGCCTCGTTCAGTTCCTGCTGACGTTGCGCCAGTTGCTGGCGGGCGATCGATACCGCGGCGTCGAGTTCGCTGCGGCGGGCGAGGAAGAGCTGGCTTTCCTGGAGAACGATGTCGGGCGCTTCCTTGGTCACTTCGGCCGGCGGCACGAAATCCTTGCCCTCGGAAATCGCCCGCAGCCGCGCTGCCTTGGCCAACAGACCGAGGTACTGGGCGCGGTTTTCCTTGACCGAGGAAACGAAGCGCGTCTCGTCGATCTTGATCAGCAACTGGTTCTCTTCGACGATGTCGCCTTCGCGCACCTCGATGTCCGAAACCAGGCCGCCGTCGATCGACTGCAGCACCTGCACCTGGCGCGACGGGATGACCCGGCCTTCGCCGCGCGTCACCTCGTCGAGCCGGGCGAAGGCCGCCCAGACGACGAAGAGTACGAAAACGAAGATGATCGAGCGCAGCAACACCCGCGCCCGCAACGGCTCCTGGCGCAGCATGGCGAGGTCGGCGTCGGTGGCGAAATCGACGACCTCGATTTCCTCGCGGTTGGGCAAGCGCCCGAGCAGGCGCTCGACGCGCGGCCGGGCGCGCTGCGCCACCCGCTCGAGCCAGGCATGAACTGCGCTCAGGAAGGCTTTCAAGCGACTCATGACGCCCTCCCGATACGGCCGCTTTGCAGCGCCTGGACGACCTGGTCGCGCGGACCGTCGGCGACCACCTTGCCGTCGTCGATGACGATGATGCGGGTGGCGAGGTCGAGCAGGCTGTTGCGGTGGGTGACGATGATCACCGTCTTGTGCGCGGCGATCGTCTTCAGGCGCTGCTTGAACTGCTGCTCCGACGAGAAGTCCATCGCGCTGGTCGGCTCGTCGAGCAGCAGGATCGGCGGGTCCATCAGGAAGGCACGGGCGATCGCCACGCCCTGGCGCTGGCCGCCGGACAGCGATTCACCGCGCTCGCCGATCATCATTTCGAAACCGTCCGGATGGCGGTTGATGAATTCCGTCAGGCCGCCCGCTTCGGCCGCCGCCAGGATCGCCGAGTCGTCGGCGAAGGGCGCACCGATCGAAATGTTGTCGCGCATGGTGCCGTAGAACAAGGTCACGTCCTGCGGCACGTAACCGATGTTGCGGCGCAGGTCGGCCGGATCGAGCTGGCGGACATCGACGCCGTCGATGCTGACCGCGCCGCCGGTCGTCTGGTAAAGGCCCATCAGGAGTTTCTGCAGGGTCGTCTTGCCGGAGCCGACGCGGCCGATGACAACCACCTTCTCGCCCTCGCGGATCGAGAAATTGACGCTTTTCAGCGCCGCCACCTGGGTATTCGGATAGTTGAAGGCGACGTCGCGGAACTCGATGTTGCCGCGCAATTCCGGCCGGTGGACGAAATTGGCGTCGTTCGGGCGCTCGACCGGGTTGGCCATGACCTGCTCCAGCGAAGTCAGCGCCACCTTGGCATTGTGATACTGCATCAGCAGCCCGACCACCTGGCCGAGCGGTGCCACCGCCCGCGACGACAGCATGGTGCAGGCGATCAGGCCGCCCATGCTGAGCATGCCTTCGCTGATCAGATAGACGCCGACGATGACGACCACCACGTTGACCAGTTGCTGCACTTCCATTGCGCCATTGGTCGCCGCCGCCGACAGGAAGCGCATCTGGTTGTTGACGCGGGCGACGAAGGCCACCGACTTTTCCCACTTGTTCTGCATGACGCCTTCGGCGCCCTGCGTCTTGATCGTCTCCAGCGCCGTCAGGCTCTCGATCAGCGTCGCGTTGCGCAAGGCGCCGGCGCGGTAGGTGGTTTCCGAAAGCTCGTGCATCTTGTGCTGCAGCACGTAGGCGTACACCGTCACCAGAACCATCGCCACCAGCACCGGGAAGATCAGCGGCCAGGCGATGATGCCGATGACGAGCAGGAAGAGCAGCGCGAACGGCAGGTCGATGAAGGTGGTGACCGTCGCCGAGGTGATGAAGTCGCGCACCGATTCGAAGGAACGCAGGTTGGAGGCGAAGGAACCGACTGCCGCCGGCCGCGCTTCCATGCGCACGCCGAGGACGCGTTCCATGATCTTGGCCGACAACTGCATGTCGATGCGGGCGCTGGCGAGATCGATGAAATAACCGCGCAGGGTGCGCAGCACGAGATCGACGACGATCACCAGCGAGACCCCGAGCGCCAGCACCCAGAGCGTCTCGATCGCCCGGTTGGGCACCACCCGGTCATAGACGTTCATCGTGAACAACGGCATGGTCAGCGCCATCACGTTGATCAGCAGCGCGGCGGCCAGTACGTCGCGATAGACCGGCCACTGGTCGGCCATGGCGCCCCAGAACCAGTGGCGCAGCTTGATCTCGCCGACCTGCGGCGTGCGCTTGTCGAAGCGGAAATGCGGCCGGGCGAAGATGGCGATCCCGGTATAGCGTGCGGCGAGTTCGACCCGGCCGAGGACGACCGTGCCCTGCCCGGTTTCCGGGAACAGCAGGCGGGCGTTCTCGCCGCTTTCGTCCCAACCGAGCAGAACGCAGGCCTCTTCGCCATTGAGCATGAGGACGGCCGGCAGCAACACGGCATCGATCCGCTCCAGCGGCCGCCGCGACAGCTTGGCGGAAAGACCGGCGCGGGCGGCGGCACGCGGGAACAACGACGGCGAGAGGATGCCTTTTTCCAGCGGTAGCCCGGCGACCAATGCCGCCCGGGTGCCAGGACGCCCATGAATACGGGTCAGTTCGACCAGGCAGTCAAGCAGGGGATCGTGGTGCAACAAATCCGCCCGGATTCCGGTTTTTACCGCTTCAACGGAAATGCTCATCCCTGGGGTCGCCCTTCATGTTATTTGTATGGTTGCCCGATTCTACCTTTCAGCGTCACGCCAAATGCAAAACATTGCAAACGGCGTCACCCCGCGAGCATGCCTCAGGGCACAAAAGCCTGCAAGCGCCGGGGAACCCGATGATTGCCGAGGTGTACGTAGTCGGGCAGACCGTCGCGGAAAGGCGGCGGGTCCTCGCCCGCGATCAGCGGCTGAAGATAGGCCCGGCAGATGTCGGTGATATGGAAGCCGTCGGCGGAAATGAATTCGGCCGGCATCCGCCGCTCCCGGTTGGCCACCGCGGTCAGCGGCACTTCGCCGATTTCCCAGCGGTAGGGCCGGTCGGCCAGGCGGCGCAGGGTCAGCATGATGTCGCTCTTCCCGGCCAGCGCCCGCTCGACGGCGGCGACGCCCAGCGCATGCGCCTGCTCGACGTCGGTACCGGAAGCAAGATGGCGCGCCGCCCGCTGCAGGTAGTCGGCGAGCGCCAGGTGGTACTTGTAACCGAGCCGGGCATGGATCAGCTCGGCGATGTAACGACCAACGCCGCCGGCCCGGGTATGGCTGGGCAACTCGCTCTGCGGCAGCGCGCCGATCTCGCAGCCGCCTTCGTCGCACAGGCCTTCGGCGGCGGCTATGGTGCAGTAGCCGAAACGCTGCACGCAGGCTTCGACGCGGGCGAGAAAACCTTCGGCGTCGAAACGGACCTCGGGAAACAGCAGCAGGTGCGGCGGTTCGCCTTCGTGGCCACTGGCCAGGCCGGCGGCGGCGGCAATCCAGCCGGCGTGGCGACCCATCGCTTCGAGGATGAAGACGCGGGTCGAGGTGCGCGCCATCGAGGCGACGTCGAAGCCGGCCTCGCGCATCGAAGTCGCCACGTACTTGGCGACCGAACCGAAACCGGGACAGGTATCGGTCAGCACCAGGTCGTTGTCGACGGTTTTCGGAATGCCGATCACCTGCACCGGGTAGCCGAGCCCGGCCAGCGTCTGCGACAGGTGCCAGGCGGCGCCCATGCTGCCGTCGCCACCGTTCAAAAAGACGTAGCCGATGTCGTAGGCGCGGAAAACCTCGATCAGCCGTTCGAAATGGCGCCGGTGCGTGGCCAGCGGCCCGAGGTGGTAGCGGCTGGAACCGAAGGCGCCACCCGGCGCGTAGCGCAGGCGGGCGATGTCGGCGTCGGTCTCGAGATCGGTGTCGATCAGTTCCTCGGTGAGTGCGCCGAGGATGCCGTCGTGGCCGGCGTAGACCTTGCCGATCCGCGCCGGATGTTGCAGACGCAAACGGCGTGCTTCCTGGATCAGGCCGCACGCCGTCGCGTTGATGACGGCGGTGACGCCTCCCGACTGCGCGTAGAAGGCGTTCCTCGCCACCATGGTTTTACTTCAGGGCGTCGAAAACCGCCGCGGTGATGTTGTCCACGCTGCCGACACCGGCGATCTTGCGCACCTGCGGCGCCGCGGCATCGCCCTCGGCTGCCCACTTGCCGTAGAAATCGACCAGCGGCTTGGTCTGCGAGTGGTAGACATCGAGCCGCTTCTTGACCGTTTCTTCCTTGTCGTCGTCGCGCTGGACCAGGTCCTCGCCGGTGACGTCGTCCTTGCCCTCGACCTTGGGCGGGTTGAACTTGACGTGGTAGGTACGGCCCGAAGCCAGGTGGGCGCGGCGACCGGCCATGCGTTCGATGATGTCGCTGTCCGGAACGTCGATTTCCAGAACGAACTCGATCGACACGCCGGCATCCTTCATCGCCTGCGCCTGCGGGATGGTGCGCGGGAAGCCGTCGAACAGGTAACCGTTCTGGCAGTCGTCCTGCTGCAGGCGATCCTTGACCATGCCGATGATCACGGCGTCCGGGACCAGGCCGCCGGCGTCCATGTGCTTCTTGGCTTCCAGGCCGAGCGGGGTGCCGGCCTTGACCTGGGCGCGCAGCATGTCGCCGGTCGAGATCTGCGGAATCCCGAATTTTTCGCAGATGTACTTGGCCTGCGTACCCTTGCCGGCGCCGGGTGCGCCCAAAAGAATCAATTTCATTGAGAAGTCCCTCTGGTTACGTATGAAAATTCTTGTTGTCGGCTGTTGCGGCGCCGTTCTCTAGACGGCCGAAATTACCTGCTTATTCAGGCACGGTCAAACAGTTTGCGCATCCGCTCGGCGTCCTCGGGCGTATCGACACCGGGCGCCGGCGCCGCGTCCACCAGGGCGACGCTGATCCGGTAGCCGTGCCACAGGGCGCGCAGTTGCTCGAGTGCCTCGAACTGCTCGGTCGGCGCCACCGCCAGCCCGGCGTAGGCCTTCAGAAAACTGGCGCGGTAGGCGTAGAGGCCGACGTGGCGCAGCGCCGGCAGGCCGTCGGGCAGGCTGGCGCCGCCGCCCTCGCGGGCGAAATGGTCGCGCGCATAGGGGATCGGGGCGCGCGAGAAATAGGCGGCATCGCCGTCGGCGCGGCAGACCACCTTGACCACGTTGGGATTGAAGAAATCGGCCGGCTCGGCGATCGGATGCGCAACGGTGGCAATGTCGGCACCACTGGCGGCGAGCTGGCGCGCGGTGTGGACGATGACTGCCGGCTCGATCAGCGGCTCGTCGCCCTGCACGTTGACGACGATGGTGTCGTTGCTCCAGCCGCGCTGTGCCACCACTTCGGCCAGACGGTCGGTGCCGGTGGCGTGGTCGGTGCGCGTCATCAGCGCGGCGACTTCGTGCGCTTCGCAGGCGGCGCGCACCGCGGGATGGTCGGTCGCCACCCAGACCTCCTCGGCGCCGGCGAGCCGCGCCCGCTCGGCGACGCGGACGACCATCGGCTTGCCGCCGAGATCGAGCAGCGGCTTGGCCGGCAGGCGGCTCGACGCGTAACGCGCCGGGATGACGATCTTGAACGCCGGCGTCATCACGCTTCGTCGGCGCCCAGCGGCCGCGCTTCGTCCTCGAGCATGACCGGGATGTCGTCGCGGATCGGGTAGGCCAGCTTGCACGGCTTGCAGACCAGTTCCTGCGCCGCCTTGCGGTAGTCGAGGGGGCCCTTGCAGATCGGGCAGACGAGTATTTCAAGCAATCGGGCGTCCACGGAGTTTCTCCACTATCAAATCGGTCAATGCCGGCGGCAGATCGGCGTCGACGGGCAGAACCCAGGTCTCCGCCGCCGTCAGTCCGGCGCATTTTACTGCATCCTTCTCGGTCATCAGCAGCACCGCGTCGTCGCCAAAAGCGAGGTCGCCGGCCGCGTAGGCGTGATGATCGGGGAAGGGATGGGGCACGCAGTCCAGGCCGAGGCCGGCCAGCGTCCGGAAAAAGCGCCCGGGATCGCCGATCCCGGCCACCGCGTGCAGCGGGCGGCCGCGCAACTGGGCGGCGACGCAGCGGACTGCCGGATCGTCGAGGCGGTAGAAGTCGCCGGCGCGCAGCGTCATCGCGAACGCCGGCCGGCCGCCGGCCAGGTCGGCCGCGGCAAAATCGTTGCCGACCACGGCATCGACTTCGGCCAGCCGCGTCAGCGGCTCGCGCAGCGGCCCCAGCGGCAGGCGCCAGCCGTTGCCGGCGCCGCGCCGGTCGAAGACGGCGATCTCGACGTCGCGCGCCAGCCGGTAATGCTGCAGGCCGTCGTCGCAAAGCAGCAGGTCGACCGTCGGATGCGCCGCCAGCAGCGCCCGGCCGGCCGCGGCGCGGTCGCGGCCGACCCACACCGGCACGCCGCTACGCCGGGCGAGCAGCAAGGGTTCGTCGCCGACTTCGGCCGGCGTTGACGCTGCCAGCACCGGACGCGGCTGGGCCGCTGCAGCGCCGTAGCCGCGGCTGACGATGCCGGGACGAAAACCGCGCGCCGCCAGTTGGCCGGCCAGCCACAGCGTCAGCGGCGTTTTGCCGGCGCCACCGACGGTCAGGTTGCCGACGACGACGACCGGCACCGGCAAGCGCTGCGGTCGCGCCTGCCGGCGCCGCCAGCCGGCAACGCCGGCAAAAAGCCGGTTGAGCGGCAGCAGCAGCGGCAGCAGAAGCCAGAACGCCGGCATCAGCCGGCGTTCGTACCAGTGTCGCTGCAACCAGCCGGCGAGCATCACTCGGGCGACTGGGTGGCGAAGGAGATGTGCGGGTAGCCCGCCGACTGCGCGGCCTGCATGACGTCGATGACGCGCTGGTGGGTCGCCTTGGCGTCGGCGTTGATGACGATCACCGGTTCCTTGCGCCCGGCTGCCGCCTGCTGCAGCGCCGCCGAAATCGCCTCGATCTCGCCGCTGGCGAGCGGCGCCTTGTTGACCAGGATCTGACCGGCGGCGGTGACCGCGACATCGATCTCGTTCGGCTGCTGATTTTCCTGGGCGACGTCGGCCATCGGCAGGTTGATCTCGAGGCCGGAGAACTTCGAGTAAGTGGTCGTCAGCATCAGGAAGATGATGATCACCAACAGCACGTCGATCATCGGGATCAGGTTGATTTCCGGCTCTTCGCGGCCGCGTCCGCGCTGGAAATTCATCGCTTACTTCCGGTCGCCGTGCATCACTTCGACCAGGCGTACCGCCTGCTGCTCCATCTCGACTACGAAGCCATCGACCAGCGCCCGGAAATGGCGCCAGAAGATCAGGCTGGGAATCGCGATGAAGATGCCGAAACCGGTGTTGTACAGGGCGATCGAGATGCCGTGCGCCAGTTGCTGCGGGTTGCCGGTGCCCGGCGCCTGCGAACCGAAGATCTCGATCATCCCGATGACGGTGCCGAACAGCCCCATCAGCGGGCTGATCGAGGCGATGGTACCAAGCGTCGTCAGGTAGTGGTTGAGCTCGTGGGCAACCGCCGAACCGGCTTCCTCGATCGATTCCTTCATCACTTCCCGGGAATTGTTCACGTTGCGCAGTCCTGCCGCCAGCACGCGACCGAGCGGCGAGTGGCGGTCCAGCTCTTCGAGCAGCTTGCCATTGTCGGCACCGCGCCGGAATTCCCCGACCGCCCGCTGCAACAGGCCCGCCGGCACGATCTTCGCCCGGCGCAGGCTGATCAGGCGCTCGATGATCAGCGCCATGGAGATGACCGAGGCCAGCAACAGAGGCCAGATGGGCCAGCCGGCCGCTTTGACGATTTCAAACACTTGACGATGTCCTTGGGGAAAATTCAGTCCGCAATTCTGCCTCCCCGGCGCCGCAGGGGCAAGCACGACGATTTTCCGGGGCCGCCGCGGCTTATCCCCAAAAGCTGTGGATAAGTCTGTGGAAGAGCTGTCATCAGTCGCCGCAAACCCGCAAGAAACAAGGCTTTCGCCTGCCCTGCCACAAAACGAGGCATAGAATAAAAATTACCTAAAATCAACAACTTGAAATTCAACAGAAATGTCAAGCGCCTACCGGGAAAAGACTTCCGCAGGTAGAATGCAGCCATGCCCTCCCCCCAGCTGCCTGTCGATAACTCCGTGCTCAGCGTCAGCGCGCTCAACCGCCTGGTGCGCGACTGCCTGGAGTCCGCCTTCCCGCTGCTCTGGGTCGGCGGCGAAATTTCCAACCTGACGCGGGCAGCCTCCGGCCACGTCTATTTCTCGCTCAAGGACGGCAATGCCCAGGTGCGCTGCGTGATCTGGCGCAACCGGGCGCAGCTCCTGGGCTGGCGCCCGGAGAACGGGCAGAAGGTGGAAGCCAACGCGCTGGTTTCTTTCTACGAAGCGCGCGGCGAGTTTCAACTCACCGTCGAATCGCTGCGCCGTGCCGGCCAGGGCGACCTCTACGAACGCTTCCTGCGGCTCAAGGCGCAACTCGACGGCGAAGGTCTCTTCGCCGCCGAACGCAAACGCCCGCTGCCAGCCTACCCGCGCCGCCTGGCCATCGTCACCAGCCTGCAGGCGGCGGCGCTGCGCGACGTGCTGAGCACGCTGCACCGGCGCGCCCCCTACCTCGCCGTCGAGATCCACCCGGCGCCGGTGCAGGGCGACGGCGCCGCCGCACGCCTCGCCGCCGCCCTGGCCGCCGCCGGCAGGAGCGGAGCCGATGCCGTCATCCTCTGCCGTGGCGGCGGCAGTATCGAAGACCTCTGGGCCTTCAACGAAGAAGCGGTCGCCCGCGCCATCGTCGCCTGCCCGCTGCCGGTGGTCGCCGGCATCGGCCACGAAACCGATTTCACCATCGCCGACTTCGCCGCCGACCGCCGCGCGCCGACACCGACCGCCGCCGCCGAACTGCTGTCGCCCGAGCGCAGCGCGCTGCAGGCACGTCTCGACGAACTGCAACGCCGCCTGCGGCGCGCCGGCCAACGCCAACTGGCCGATAACCAGCAGAGCCTCGACTGGTTGCGGGCACGCCTGCTTCACCCGGCGCAGACCCTGCTCCGCCAGCACCAGCACGTGGCGCGCCTGAGCGACCGCCTGCAGCGCGCCCAGGCCGCCGGCCTGCTGCGCCAGCGTCTGGCGCTCAGCACGCTGGCCCGCCGCGCCGCCGGCTGCCGCCCGCAGGCCGGCTACCGCGAAAACGCGCTGGCGCAACTGGCCTATCGGCTGCAACAAGCCAGCCGCGGGCAACTCGCCGAACGACGAATGAAACTAAATGACCTCGCCGGCAGTCTCAGACAACTGGACCCCGAGGCAGTGCTGGCACGCGGCTACGCGCTGGTCAGCAATGCCGACGGGAAGCCGCTGCAGGACAGCCTGGCGGTCCGCCCCGGCGACCGGCTGCAGATCCGGCTGGCCCGCGGCGGTCTGGCGGCAACGGTCGATCAGGTTGTCGCCCCGCCGGAAGCTGACTAGAATTTTCAAATCACCCCTGACAAACAACGGAGAATACTAAATGGAACACCAACTGCCCGCTCTGCCCTACGCCAAGGACGCACTCGCCCCGCACATGTCGGCCGAGACCTTCGACTACCACTACAGCAAGCACCACAACGCCTACGTGGTTAACCTGAACAACCTGATCAAGGGCACCGAATACGAAGCCCTCGACCTCGAAGCCATCGTCAAGAAGGCCCCGGCCGGCGGCATCTACAACAACGCCGCCCAAGTCTGGAACCACAGCTTCTTCTGGAACTGCATGAAGCCGAACGGCGGCGGTGCGCCGAGCGGCGCGCTGGCCGCGGCCATCGACGCCAAGTGGGGCTCGTTCGACGCCTTCAAGGCCGCCTTCCAGACCTCCGCCGTCGGCAACTTCGGTTCCGGCTGGACCTGGCTGGTGAAGAAGGCCGACGGCTCGCTCGACATCGTCAACATGGGCGCCGCCGGTACCCCGCTGACCACCGGCGACCAGGCCCTGCTCTGCGTCGACGTCTGGGAACACGCCTACTACATCGACTACCGCAACCTGCGTCCGAAGTTCGTCGAAACCTTCCTCAACCACCTGGTCAACTGGTCCTTCGTCGAAGCCAACTTCGCCGGCTGATCCATTTTCTCGATGCCTCACGCATCAATCCGAACGGCCCCCGGACAAATCCCGGGGGCCGTTTTTCCAATGAGTGATTGCCCTTGAGAATCCTGCTCGCCGAGGATGACGCGCTGATCGCTTCGGCCATTCTGGCCAGCCTGCGCAAACACGATTTTTCCGTGGACTGGGTCAGCGACGGTCTGGATGTCGTCGGCGCGATCCAGGCACACGACTATGGGATGCTGATCCTCGATCTCGGCCTGCCGCACGTCGACGGCATCGACATCCTGGCCCGCCTGGAACACCGCAACAAGCGCCTGCCGGTTCTCATCATCACTGCCCGCGGCGGCCTCGACGACCGGGTCAGCGGCCTCAACGCCGGCGCCGACGATTACCTGGTCAAACCTTTCGAACTCGAGGAACTGGTCGCCCGGGTCTTCGCGCTGCGTCGCCGCACCCAGGGCTGGACGCAGAGCGAACTGTGCCTCGGCGCGCTGCGCGTCGATCCGCGCAAGCGCCAGGTGAGGCTGGCCGACCAGGAAATTCACCTGTCGGACCGCGAATTCCGCCTACTGATGGCGCTGATCGAGGTTCCCGGCGTTGTCCTCAGCATCACCCAGCTCGAAGAACGCCTCTATGGCTGGGGCGAGGAAATCGCCAGCAATTCGATCGAAGTGCAATTGCACCGCCTGCGCAAGAAACTGGGCAAGGAATGGATCCGCAACATCCGCGGCATCGGTTTCAAGCTGGTTGAGCCGGCGTGAACTCCGTTCTCACCCGCCTGCTCGCCTGGCAGATCGGGACCCTGATCATCACCGCCGCCTTCGTCACCGCGCTGACTTACCGGATGACCTGGAACGAGTTCAGCCGCAGCCGCGACCTGTCGCTGGAACAGGTGGCCTGGGCGGTGATGCGCCACCACGGCATGCACCCCGAGATCTACGATCTCTCCAACCACCAGCAGAGCATCATCAGCCAGGTCTGGGGAAAGGACGGCAAGCTGCTGTTCGCCTCCCGCCCCGATCAGCCGCTACCGCGCCAGAAACCGGGTTTCAGCACTTTCACCTGGCAGGAACAGGAGTGGCACGCGGTGGTCATCGAGGATCGCGGCAGCACCGTCCAGGTGGCCAATCCGAGCGATTCGCACGCCCTGTGGTTCCGCGAGTTCGGTAGTTCGCTGATCGTCCCGTTCACGGTGCTCGTCGTCATCATGGGCAGCTTCATCGCCATCGCCGCCGCCCAGGCCTTCCAGCCGCTGCGCCAGCTACGCCAGGAAATCCGCGAACGCGTCCCCGGTTTCCTGTCGCCGATTCCCCGCGAGCCCTACCCCGACGAGATGCTGGTCATCGTCGATGCGCTCAACGACATGCTGCAACGCCTTGATCTGGCCTTTCTCGCCCGCCAGCGCTTCATCGCCGATGCCGCCCACGAACTGCGCACGCCGCTCACCGCGCTGCAGCTCAATGCCCAGGTGGTCAGCACCGAAGCCGACCCGCTGGTGCGCCAGGAAGCGCTGAGCAATCTGCGCGCCGGCGTCGACCGGGCCTCACACCTGGTCAGCCAGTTGCTGCACCTGGCGCGCTTCGACCCGCAATTTGCCGGCAAACGGGCAATGACAACGGTCGATCTGCTCGAACTGGCGAAAACCGTCATCATCGAATGCGACATCCTGGCCGCCACCAAGGGAATCGACCTCGGCCTCGCCGAGCAGATGCCGACCGCGCTGGTGGGCGACCCGGAGGCCCTGCGCGTGCTGCTCTCCAACCTGATCGACAACGCCATCCGCTATACCCCGGACGATGGCCGGATCGACATCAGCGTCACCCACGACGACGAATGCGCCCGCCTGAGCGTTGCCGACAACGGGCCGGGCATCCCCGCCAGCGAGCGGGAACGCGTCTTCGCGGCCTTCTGCCGTCTCGCCACGTCGATTCCGGGCAGCGGCCTGGGACTGGCGATCGCGCTCGAAATCGTCCGCCACCACAATGGCCGGATCGCGCTCGACGACACGCCGGGCGGCGGCCTGACGGTGCGCGTCGAACTGCCGCTCAACTGACGCCGACAAGCGCCATCCTGCGGATTTTTCTTAAGTTGACTTCATTAAGTTCTGTGTAAGGTGGCGGGCCGATCATTTAAATCGTTACATATCCCGTAACCGCCACAACAAAACGAGGAGGTCGACGATGTCGCAAGACGTTTATGCCCGGATCCGGGCAAATCCAAAATACCAGCAATTAAAATCGGTCCGCAATAACTACGGCTGGGTCATGACCCTGCTCATGCTGATCGTCTATTACGGCTATATCGCGCTGATCGCGTTCGACAAGGAATTCCTGGCCACGCCGCTGAACAGCACCGGCGTATCCACGATCGGCATTCCCATCGGCGTCGGCGTCATCCTGTTCACCGTCGTCATCACCGGCATCTACGTGCGCCGCGCCAATGGCGAATTCGACCAGTTGAAGGCGGAAATCGTCAAGGAGGCCAGCAATGGTTAAGCAGCACAAACAACTCCTCGGCGCGCTCGCCCTGGCCGCCGTTGCCGGCACGGCCTTCGCGGCCGGCGCCGACCTCGGCCAGGCCGAGAAGCAGGCGACCAACTGGACCGCCATCGCGATGTTCGCGATCTTCGTCGCCTTCACGCTGTGGATCACCAAGTGGGCAGCGGCCAAGACCAAGTCGGCGGCCGACTTCTACACCGCCGGCGGTGGCATCACCGGCTTCCAGAACGGCCTGGCGATCGCCGGCGACTACATGTCGGCCGCGTCCTTCCTCGGTATTTCCGCCGCGGTGATGGCCAACGGCTACGACGGCCTGATCTTCTCGATCGGCTTCCTCGTCGGCTGGCCGATCATCACCTTCCTGATGGCGGAACGCCTGCGCAACCTCGGCAAGTTCACCTTCGCCGACGTCGCCGCCTACCGCTTCAAGCAGACCCCGATCCGCGCCTTCGCCGCCACCGGCACGCTGGTCGTCGTCGCCTTCTACCTGATCGCCCAGATGGTCGGTGCCGGCCAGCTAATCAAGCTGCTGTTCGGTCTCGAATACTGGATGGCGGTGGTCATCGTCGGCGCGCTGATGATGGTGTACGTGCTGTTCGGCGGCATGACCGCGACGACCTGGGTACAGATCATCAAGGCCATCCTGCTGCTCTGCGGTGCCTCGTTCATGGCCTTCATGGTGCTGCTGCACTTCGGTTTCAGCCCGGAAGCGATGTTCGCCGAAGCGGTCAAGATCAAGACCGAACTGGCCGCCAAGGGCCTGCTGGCCGAAGCCCTGAAGACCGATCCCGCCGCTACCGCTGAAGGCGTCGCCGCCGCAGCCGCCGCCAAGGGTCTGTCGATCATGGGCCCGGGCAACTTCGTCAAGGACCCGATCTCGGCGATCTCCTTCGGCATGGCGCTGATGTTCGGTACCGCCGGTCTGCCGCACATCCTGATGCGCTTCTTCACCGTGCCGGATGCCAAGGAAGCCCGCAAGTCCGTTTTCTGGGCGACCACCTGGATCGGCTACTTCTACATCCTGACCTTCATCATCGGCTTCGGCGCCATCACCTTCGTGCTGACCAACCCGCAGTTCCTGGACGCCAAGGGCGCCCTGCTCGGCGGCGGCAACATGGCGGCTATCCACCTGGCCAACGCGGTCGGCGGCAACATCTTCCTCGGCTTCATCTCCGCGGTCGCCTTTGCCACCATCCTCGCCGTCGTTGCCGGTCTGACGCTGTCCGGTGCTTCCGCCGTGTCGCACGACCTGTACGCCACCGTGTTCAAGGAAGGCAAGGCCGATTCGGCTGCTGAACTGCGCGTTTCCCGGATCACCACGATCGTTCTTGGCGTCATCGCCGTCGTGCTGGGTATCGCCTTCGAAAAGCAGAACATCGCCTTCATGGTCTCGCTGGCTTTCGCCATCGCTGCCTCGGCCAACTTCCCGGTGCTCTTCATGTCGGTGTTGTGGAAGAACTGCACGACCCGCGGCGCGGTGATCGGCGGCTTCCTCGGCCTGATCTCCTCGGTTGCGCTGACCGTGGTCTCGCCGTCGATCTGGGAAGCCACGCTCGGCAACCCGAAGGGTTCCGCCTGGTTCCCCTACACCTCGCCGGCCCTGTTCTCGATGACCATCGGCTTCGTCGGCATCTGGCTGTTCTCGATCCTCGACAACAGCGCGCAGGCCAAGAAGGAACGCGAAGCCTACCTCGACCAGGAAGTCCGCTCGGAAACCGGTATCGGTGCATCCGGCGCCAGCGGCCACTAAGTCAGAAGAAAAACAACTCCGGCCGGATGCCCTCCGGCCAACTGCAAGGCCCCTGCCACGGCGGGGGCCTTTTTCTTATTTGAGCGCGCCGGTTTTTTCTGAACGTTGATAAGAATGCGCAGCCTTGATCGACGGCCCGGCCGGCGTAATCTGTCGCCACTTCAATCTCCGGTCCCCTCCCGTCCATGACGATCAGCACCGACAGTTTCGCCACCCCCGGCATGTGGGCCGGCTTCATCGCTTTCATCGTGGCCATGCTGGCCCTGGATCTCTTCGTTTTCGGCGGCCGCCGCTCGCACCGGGTATCGGTCAGGGAAGCCGGCACCTGGGTCGCCGCCTGGGCCAGCCTGGCGATGCTCTTCGCCGGCCTGCTCTGGTGGTACCTGAACCAGACCCTGGGCGCCGAGATCGCCGAGCGCAAGGCGCTGGAGTTCCTGGCCGGCTACCTGATCGAACAGTCGCTGTCGGTGGACAACATGTTCGTCTTCGTCATGATCTTCGGCTACTTTGCGGTGCCGCCCGAGCTGCAGCGCCGTGTCCTGCTCTACGGCGTCCTCGGCGCCATCGTCATGCGTGCCGGCATGATCCTCGGCGGCGTCTGGCTGGTCGGCCAGTTCGCCTGGCTGCTCTACGTCTTCGGCGCTTTCCTGGTGGTCACCGGGATCAAGATGCTGGTTCTCGCCGAAGCCCAGCCCGACCTCGAACAGAATCCGCTACTGCGCTGGCTGCGCCACCACCTGCGCATCACCCCGGAGTTCCAGGGCGAAGCCTTCTTCGTGCGGCGCGCCGGCGTCCTCTGGGCGACGCCGATGTTCCTGGTCCTGATCCTGATCGAAGCCAGCGATGTCGTTTTCGCGGTCGACAGCATTCCGGCCATCTTCGCGGTGACCACCGACCCCTTCATCGTCTTCACCTCGAACATCTTTGCCATCATGGGCCTGCGGGCGCTCTACTTCCTGCTCGCCGACATGGCCGACCGCTTCCACCTGCTCAAATACGGCCTCGCCATCGTCCTCGTCTTCATCGGCGGCAAGATGCTCGCCGCCCCCTGGTTCCACATGCCGATCCACTGGTCGCTGGGCATCGTCGGCAGCATCATCCTGAGTTCCGTCCTCCTGAGCCTGTTCATGTCGCGCCGCCAAAATGCCTGAAGGAGCCTCCACCATGCCAACCGAGCCGATCCCCACGCCGAGTTCCGTCGTCCGCGACGACGAGGGACGCGTCGTTCACCTCTGTCTTTCCCCCATCCCCGTCGCGCCAGAGATCGACGGGGAAACCTGGCTGCTCTGCAGCGATGGCTCGACGCACGCCCAGCGCGCCGTCGAGGAAGCCATCCGCCTGGTCCGCGGCATGCCCTCGGGTCGCCTCGCCCTGCTCCACGTCGAACCCTGGTTGAGCAAGGAAGCTGCCGAACACGAACTGGCCGAGCGTAGCTGGCGAGCTACCGCGAGCGCCCGCGCCGCCTTGTCCGGCGCCGGGCTGACTGTCCCTTTGCATGCGCTGATGCATGGCGATCCGGCAACTGCGATCTGCGACTTCGCCCGTGCCGTCAGGGCGCGCGGCATCATCATCGGCAGCCGTGGCCTGGGCGCCACCGCCAACCTGTTGCTCGGTTCGGTCGCCAGCAAGGTGATCCAGTCGAGCACGCTGCCCGTCCTCATCACCGGCGCCCAGTGCGCGCCCCGCTGACGCGAATACTTACACGAAAATTAACGAATCGTCAGTCAGCCGTAAGTTTTCCCTCCCAAACTCGAGAACAGGGTGGTCGGAGCGTCCGCGTTCCGCCCCCCCATTCCAATCATCTGGAGGAGACAAATAATGGAAAAAAGCGGCAAGGACTACTGGTCAACAGTACTTAGTCTGCTGACCAAGATCCTGATCGTCTGGTTTTTGATCTCGTTCGGCGCAGGCATCCTGTTCGTCGACGTGTTCAACACGATCAAACTCGGCGGCTACCCCCTGGGCTTCTGGTTCGCCCATCAGGGATCGATCTACGGCTTCATCATCCTGATCTTCTACTACGCGAAGAAGATGGGTGATATCGACCGTGAATTCGACGTACACGAAGACTGAGAGGGAAGAACGATGGATCTTCAAACCACAACCTACCTGGTGGTCGGTGCCAGCTTCGCGCTGTACATCGGCATCGCCATCTGGGCTCGCGCCGGTAGCACGGCCGAGTTCTACGCCGCCGGCGGCGGCGTCCATCCGATCACCAACGGCATGGCGACGGCCGCCGACTGGATGTCGGCTGCGTCGTTCATCTCGATGGCCGGCCTGATCGCCAACATGGGTTACGGCGGCGGCCTGTTCCTGATGGGCTGGACCGGCGGCTACGTTCTGCTGGCGATGCTGCTTGCCCCGTACCTCCGGAAGTTCGGCAAGTTCACGGTGCCGCAGTTCATCGGCGATCGCTTCTACTCGCAGACCGCATCGACGGTGGCGGTGATCTGCCTGCTGACCGCCTCGCTGACCTACATCATCGGCCAGATGACCGGCGTCGGCGTCGCCTTCTCGCGCTTCCTCGGCGTCTCGAGCGATACCGGCATCTACATCGGCCAGGCGATCGTCTTCCTCTACGCCGTGTTCGGCGGCATGAAGGGCATCACCTACACGCAGGTTGCGCAGTACATCGTGCTGATCGCCGCCTACCTGGTGCCGGCCTTCTTCATCTCGCTCAACCTGACCGGCAACCCGCTGCCGCAACTGGGCCTCGGCTCGAGCATGTCGGGTACCGACGTCGCCCTGCTGACCCGCCTCGACCAGGTCGTCACCGACCTCGGCTTCGGCCAATACACGACGACGACGGCCGGCAGCACGCTGAACATGTTCGTGTACACGATGTCGCTGATGATCGGTACCGCCGGTCTGCCGCACGTCATCATGCGCTTCTTCACCGTGCCGACGGTCAAGGACGCGCGCTCCTCCGCCGGCTGGGCGCTGATCTTCATCGCCCTGCTGTACACGACCGCCCCGGCTGTCGGCGCGATGGCCAAGCTGAACCTGCACGGCACGGTCAACTCGGCGGTCGGCCTGCAAACCGACGCCAACGGCAAGATGGTCGTCAATGCCGACATCGTCAAGGCCAAGGGCGACCTCTATGCCCCGGAAGCCAGCCTGGAAGTCGAAAAGCGTCCGGAGTGGATGAAGCGCTGGGAAAAGACCGGTCTGCTCAAGTTCGAGGACAAGAACGGCGACGGCCGCATCCAGTACTACAACGACAAGACCAAGAACGCCGACGCCAAGGCCAAGGCCGAAGCCGCTGGCTGGAAGGGTAACGAGCTGACGGTCAACGCCGACATCATCGTGCTCGCCAACCCGGAAATCGCCCTCTTGCCGAACTGGGTCATCGCCCTGGTCGCTGCCGGCGGTCTGGCTGCCGCGCTGTCGACTGCTGCCGGCCTGCTGATGGCGATCTCCTCGGCGGTCTCGCACGACCTGGTGAAGAACGTCTTCAACCCGGACATCAGCGAAAAGAACGAGCTGCTCGCCGGCAAGATCTCGATGGCGGTCGCCATCGTCGTCTCCGGCTACCTCGGTCTCAACCCGCCGGGCTTCGCCGCCGGTACGGTTGCGCTGGCCTTCGGTATCGCCGCTTCCTCGCTGTTCCCGGCGATCATGATGGGTATCTTCTCGAAGAAGATGAACAAGGAAGGCGCCATCGCCGGCATGCTCGCCGGTCTGTTCGTCACCCTGTTCTACGTCTTCGCGCACAAGGGTATCTTCTTCATCAAGGGCACCGAGTTCATCGACATGATCGGCGGCGCCAACAGCTTCTTCGGCATCACGCCGGAAGCCTTCGGGGCGATCGGCGCTCTGGTCAACTTCATCGTTGCCTTCGTGGTCGACAAGATGACCAAGGAACCGCCCGAGCACATCCAGCACATGGTCGAGCAGGTGCGCATCCCGCGCGGCTCGAAGCTGGTCAATGGCGCTCACTGAGCGGGTTTGAAGTAAGCTCCCGGAAACCCCGCCGGCCGTCCCGGCGGGGTTTTTCCCGGAGTGCCCGGCGCTCGCCGCGGCTTGACGAATATCGAGGTTGATGATGGTTTTTGACGTACACGTCGCGATGACCTGGATCCTGTTCCTGGCCCTGTTCCCGATTTCGTTCTACTGGTTGCGCCGCGCCTGGCGCATCGCGATCAACAAGGATTTCTCGGAAGTTGCGCTCAAGCGCGGCGAACCGCCGCCCAACGCGGAAAAATACGCCCCCTTCGAGGCGGCGATCAACCTGATCTGCGGCAGCATCGCGCTGGCCGTGATCCTCGGCGTACTGACTGGGGAAATGGCATACGACACCTGGATGGCGGTTGCCGGATCGACGATCTGGTGCAAGTTCTTCCTCAGTTTCGCGCTCAGCCGCAACGCCCACATGAACGCCGACCTCAAGCGCCGGCAGGCGGAAAAGGCGGCCGCCCGGGCCGCCGCCGAAGCGCAGGCGCGTACCGGGATTCCCGGCTAAGCGACCGGCCGCAGTTCGCGCAGTGCCGGCAGGAAGACCTCGCTGACCAGCACGTTGCCGCCATCGAGGTAGTGCCGCGAGCGGCGCGCCCAGAGCGCCGGCAGGGGCCGGCCAAGCGCCGTGCAGACGCGGCGGTGCAGCGCGTCGCGCGGCTGCAGACGGACGAATTCGATGTCACCGCGCCGGAAGCCGCGGTGGATGAAGAGCAGCGAGCCGAGCGAACGGCTGCCGAGACGGTCGAACCAGCGGCCGAGGCGGCCGCAGCGGCTGCCCGCGAGCACGCTTTCGGCGAAGATCACCGGCACCCCGTCGCATTCGAGCAGCACCTCGCGCACCGGCGGCCGCCCGTGCGCCGTCTCGTCGGCCAGGGCCGGGGCGCGCCCCTGGGCCAGGACGCGGACGCGGAATTCCCGGCAGTGGCGCTGGCAGCGCGCGGTCAGCGATGCCGGTTCGGCCAGCCAGTCGCGCCACGGCCGCGCCGCGCCGGGCAGGCTGCCCCGCCAGTCGAGCCGGACCGGCATCAGCGCGGCGTCGGCGCGCGTTCGAGACCGCGCAGGCGGGTACCGCGGGCG
This sequence comes from Azonexus sp. MM2026_4, assembly GCF_055901855.1. Lineage (NCBI taxonomy): Bacteria > Pseudomonadati > Pseudomonadota > Betaproteobacteria > Rhodocyclales > Azonexaceae > Azonexus > Azonexus sp. MM2026_4. The sequence goes on from NZ_CM148380.1 coordinate 1,835,402, forward strand.
ATGCCGCGTTTGGCGAACCAGCCCTGGTTCATTTCCAGCGCGTAACGCGCCGGCTGCTTGGCGCAATGGTTGTCCTCGGTTTTCGGCGCCATGTCCTCGATGTTGATGATGTAACCATCGCCGTCGATGAAAGCGACCGAGAGCGGCAGCAGGGTGTTGCGCATCCACATGCAGTGGGTGTTTGCCTGGGCGAAGACGAAGAGCATGCCGCGTTGCGCCGGCATCGTCTCACGGTGCATCAGCCCAGTCTGGCGGTGGCGGTCCTCGGCCGCCACCTCGGCCTCGATGCGGTGGAAACCGGCGCTCAGCTCGATCACCGGCATCGCCTCACCCGCTCCCGCCAGCCCCGCCAGCAATAGGCCGCAGACACCGGCCAATCCGAGTTTCTTCATTCCTTCAACCTCGCAAATCATCAATCGTCGCCTCGCGCTGGCGCCACTCGCCGAGCCCGAGATCCGCCAGCGTCAGCCGGCCGATCGCCGCCCGCACCAGACGCAGCACAGGATAACCGATCGCCGCGCCCATCCGCCGCACCTGCCGGTTCTTGCCCTCGGCGATGCGGATTTCCAGCCAGCTGGTGGGAATCGCCGCCCGGTAGCGGATCGGCGGATCGCGCGGCCAGAGGCCGGGCGGTTCGTCGATGCGGCGCACCTCGGCCGGCAGCGCGGTGAAATCGGACAGGCGGATGCCGGCGCGCAGACGGTCGAGATCGGCCTCGCCCGGTTCGCCCTCGACCTGCGCCCAGTAGGTCTTCACCAGCTTGTGGCGCGGGTCGGCAATGCGCGCCTGCAGGCGGCCGTCGTCGGTGAGCAGCAACAGGCCTTCGCTGTCGGCATCGAGGCGCCCGGCGACATACACGCCCTTGAGCGGAATGTAGTCGACCAGCCCCCGCCAGCGCCCTTCCGGCGTAAACTGGCTGAGGACGCCGTAAGGCTTGTTGAAGATGACGATTTTCGACACGACGACCGCGCAACTGGATAAAGTCGCGATTTTACGGCAGCCACCGTCAACCGTCCGCCATTCGCCGCGTTATTGCTGAAACCTTGTCCCCAAGCCCTTTGATGCCGCAACCGCAAGCTCCGTCGCCCGAGCGCCAGCCCGCCCTCCCCGCCGCCTGGCAAAACACTGTCAATCAACATCTGGAGCCCGACGAACGCGTCGAAGCCTGGCTGGAAACCGATCTCGACGGCCAACTGCGTTTCACGCGCGGCCTGCTTCTCCTCACCGCCCGCCGCCTGCTGGCGTGGACGGCAACCGACACCAAGGGCGGCGTCTGGCCGCTGCTTGCCGGCCTGCGTCTCGAACATCACGACCACGCCGGTGTCGGCACCCTGGAACTGGTCGACGACAATGCCCGACACGCCGTCTGGCGCTACACGATGGGACGCAACCTGGCGGCGCTGCGCCTGTGCGGCGAGTTCGCGCTGCAGCGCGACAGCCGGCTGAGCGGCACGCCGATCGAACGTAGCGGCGACGACCTCTGCCCGAAGTGCAAGGCACCGCTGCCGCCGGGCGAAGACGAATGCCCGATCTGCACGCGCGCCGAAACGGTCGCCCCGTCAACGTGGACGCTGCTGCGCCTGTGGCGCTTCGCCCGCCCCTACAAGGGCCGCCTGCTCACCGGCTTCCTGCTGACCCTGGCGTCGACGGCAGCGACCCTGGTGCCGCCCTACCTGACCATGCCGCTGATGGACGAGATCCTGATTCCGTTCCAGAACGGCCAGCCGATCGACCGCGACCTGGTCACGCTCTACCTCGGCGGCCTGTTCGGCGCTGCCATGCTGGCCTGGATCCTCGGCTGGCTGCGCACCTACATCCTGGCGCTGGTTTCGGAACGGATCGGCCGCGACCTGCGCACCGCCACCTACGAACACCTGCTCGGCCTGTCGCTGGAGTATTTCGGCGGCAAGCGCACCGGCGACCTGATGGCGCGCATCGGTTCGGAAACCGACCGCATCAACGTCTTCCTGTCGCTGCACCTGCTCGACTTCGCCACCGATGTGCTGATGATCGCCATGACTTCGGCCATCCTGTTCTCGATCAACCCCTGGCTGGCGCTGGTCACGCTGCTGCCGCTGCCCTTCATCGCCTGGCTCATCCACACCGTGCGCGACCGTCTGCGCACCGGCTTCGAGAAGGTCGACCGGGTCTGGGCCGAAGTGACCAACGTGTTGGCGGATACCATCCCCGGCATCCGCGTGGTCAAGGCCTTCGCCCAGGAAAAACGCGAGGCCGAACGCTTCCGCGACGCCAACAAGCACAACCTGGCGCTCAACGACAAGCTCAACCGCACCTGGTCGCTGTTCGGGCCGACCGTCACCCTGATGACCGAAATCGGCCTGCTCGTCGTCTGGGCCTTCGGCATCTGGCAGATCTCGCACAAGGACATCACGGTCGGCGTGCTCACCGCCTTCCTCGCCTACATCGGCCGCTTCTACACCCGGCTCGACTCGATGAGCCGCATCGTCTCGGTGACGCAGAAGGCCGCCGCCGGCGCCAAGCGCATCTTCGACATCCTCGACCATGTGTCGTCGGTGCCGGAGCCGACGCGTCCGGTCCATCTCGACCGGGTCGAAGGGCGCATTGCGCTCAAGCAGGCAAGTTTCCGCTACGGCACCCGGGCCGTCACCCGGGGCGTAGACCTGACCATAGCACCGGGCGAGATGGTCGGCCTGGTCGGCCATTCCGGCTCGGGTAAATCGACGCTGGTCAACCTGATCTGCCGCTTCTACGACGTCAGCGAGGGCGCCGTGCTGATCGACGGCGTCGACGTGCGCAGCGTGCCGGTCGCCGAATACCGCCGCCACATCGGCCTGGTGCTGCAGGAACCCTTCCTCTTCTTCGGCACCATCGCCGAGAACATCGCCTACGGCAAACCGGAGGCGACGCGCGCCGAAATCATCGCCGCCGCCCGCGCCGCGCATGCCCACGAGTTCATCCTGCGCCTGCCGCAGGGCTACGATTCGCTGGTCGGCGAGCGCGGCCAGGGGCTGTCCGGCGGCGAGCGCCAACGCATCTCGATCGCCCGCGCCCTGCTCATCGACCCGAAGATCCTGATCCTCGACGAAGCCACCTCGTCGGTCGACACCGAGACCGAAAAGGAAATCCAGAAGGCGCTCGACAACCTGGTGCGCGGCCGCACGACGATCGCCATCGCCCACCGCCTGAGCACGCTCAGGAAGGCCGACCGGCTGGTGGTGATGGATCGCGGCCAGGTCGTCGAAACCGGCACCCATGATGCATTGATCGCCGCCGAAGGGCACTATTACAAGCTCTATCAGGCGCAGGCGCGCAACGTCGAAGGCGCGGAGGCATAACATGGCGCATTCCGGATTTTCCCTGCAACGCGACGCCTACGGCCGGCTCTTGCTGATCGATGCCGCCGGCGAGCGCCACGAAGGCGTCGTCCCGGTGCGCGCCTTTCCCATCGCCGCCCCCGACGAAGGCCTGTCGCTGCTCAGCGGCGACGGCCACGAAGTCGGCTGGGCCGACGCCGTGGCCGATCTGCCGGCAGCCGAACGGGCGCTGATCGAGGAGGAACTCGCCGGCCGCGAGTTCATGCCGATGATCGACGCCATCGTCGAGGTTTCCAGTTTTGCCTGCCCGAGCACCTGGCAGTTGCGCACCGACCGTGGCCCGGCCGAACTGCTGCTCAAGGGCGAGGAAGACATCCGTCGCCTGCCCGGCGGCCGCCTGCTGATCGCCGACAGCCACGGCATCCAGTTCCTGATTCGCGACGTCGCGGCGCTCGACCGGCACAGCCGGCGGCTGCTCGACCGCTTCCTGTGAGTCCGACACCATGAAAAACATCGTCATCCGCGACATCGTCACACTGCGCGGCCCCAACATCTGGACCTATCGCCAGGTGCTCGAAGCCTGGATCGACATCGGCGAGCTGGAGGATTTCCCCTCCAACACCATTCCCGGCTTTTACGACCGCCTGGTCGCCCTGCTGCCGTCGCTGGTCGAGCATCGCTGCAGCTACGAAGAGCGCGGCGGCTTCCTGCGCCGCGTCCAGGAAGGCACCTGGCCCGGCCATGTCCTCGAACACGTGACCTTGGAGCTGCAGAATCTCGCCGGTCTCCCCGGCGGTTTCGGCAAGGCTCGCGAAACCAGCGAGCGCGGTGTGTACAAGGTGGTGATCCGCGCCTGGCACAACGATGTCACGCGCAAGGCGCTGCACCTCGGCCGCGACCTGGTGATGGCCTGCATCGACAACACGCCCTTCGACATCGCCGCCGCCATCGAGGAACTGCGCGACATGGTCGATTCCTGCTGCCTCGGCCCATCGACCGCCAGCATCGTCGATGCCGCCGACGACCGCGACATCCCGGCGATCCGCCTGCTCGCCGACGGCAACCTGGTGCAGCTCGGCTACGGCGCCGCGATGCGCCGCATCTGGACGGCCGAAACCGACGCCACCAGCGCCATCGCCGAAACCATCTCGCGCGACAAGGACCTCACCAAGTCGCTGCTCGCCGACTGCGGGGTGCCGATTCCCGAAGGCCGCGAAGTCAAGGATGCCGCCGATGCCTGGGAAGCCGCCGAAGACATCGGCCTGCCGGTATGCATCAAGCCGGTCGACGGCAACCACGGGCGCGGCGTCTTCATCGACCTCTCCAGCCGCGAGGAGATCGAGAAAGCCTGGTCGGTCGCCGTCGATGAAGGTTCCGGCGTCCTCGTCGAGCGCTCCATCCCCGGCGTCGAACACCGCCTGCTGATCGTCGGCGACAAGCTGGTCGCCGCCAACCGCAGCGAAATGATCACCGTCACCGGCGACGGCAAGTCCACCGTGCGCGAACTGATCGACAGCCAGGTCAACACCGACCCGCGCCGCGGCCCGACCGAACTGCATCCGCTGTCGGTGATCCGCATCGACTCGGCGGCGCGCATGGAACTCGAACGCCAGGGGCTGGACGCCGACGCAATCCCGGCCGCCGGCCGCGAGGTGCTGATCCAGCGCACCGCCAACCACGCTTTCGACTGCACCGATGAGGTTCATCCGGAAACCGCCGCCGTCTGCGCGCTGGCCGCCCGCATCGTCGGCCTCGACATCGCCGGCGTCGACCTGGTGTGCAAGGACATTTCCCAGCCGCTGGCCGCGCAGGGCGGCGCCATCGTCGAAGTCAATGCCGGCCCCAGCCTGCTCATGCACCTCAAGCCCGGCGTCGGCCAGCCGCGCCCGGTCGGCCGCGCCATCGTCGACAACCTGTTCGGCGCCAACCAGAGCGGCCGCATCCCGGTGATCGGCGTCGCCGGTTCGCGCGGCAAGACGCCGGTCGCCCGCCTGGTTGCCCACCTTCTCCACCTGTCCGGTCGCGCCGTCGGCCTGGCCTGCAGCGACGGCGTCTTCCTCGGTCGGCGCCGGGTGCAGAAGCAGGACGCCGCCAACTTTGCCGGCGCTCGCCGGCTGCTGCTCAACCGCGCCGTCGAGGCGGCGGTGATCGAGAACGGCGGCCGCGTCATCCTCGGCGAAGGCCTGCCCTACGACCGCTGCTCGGTCGGCATCGTCACCAACATCCTGCCCGACGGCGAAGACCTCTCGCGCTGGGACATCCAGCCGACCGGCGGCGAGTATTACACGACCTGGCGTGCCACCTACCGCACCCAGGTCGACGTCGTGCTGCGCGGCGGCTACTGCATCCTCAACGGCGACGACCCGGCGGTGGCCGCACTGGCCGAACTGTGCGACGGCGAAGCCATCCTCTTCGCCGGCAGTACCGACGCCCCCGCCCTCAACGACCACCTCGACACCGGCAAACGCGCCGTCTATGTCAGCGAAGGCCGCATCTGCCTCGGCAGCGGCCCCGACGAAATCCGGCTCTGCCGCCTCGGCGACGTGCCGGCGATCGGCAAGACCAAGGCCCCGGAAGCCATCGCCAACGTACTGGCCGCCGTCGCCGCCGGCTGGGCGCTCGGCCTGACCCAGGACGTCATCATCACCGGCATCAAGACCTTCGGTCTCGACCTCGCCGATCCCTTTGCCCTGCTGCCGCGCCGTGCCCGCAAGTCGGCCAACGTCGCCAGCCGTATCTGACCCCAAGGAAGCAGCCATGGACGTTTCCCGTATCCGTGCCCTGCGCGGCCCCAACCTGTGGAGCCGCCACACCGCCATCCAGGCGATCGTCACCTGCACCGGCGCCGAGCGCGCCATCGCCGACCTGCCCGGTTTCGAAACCCGCCTGCGCGCCCGTTTCCCGGAGCTCGGCGAGCTGATCCCGACCGATCACCTCGACACCGTCTCGATGGCCCACGCGCTGGAATTCGCTGCCCTCGGCCTGCAGGCCCAGGCCGGCTGCCCGGTCACCTTCAGCCGGACGGCGCAGACCGTCGAAAACGGCGTCTACCAGGTGGTCGTCGAATACACCGAGGAGGATGTCGGCCGGCTCGCCTTCGAGCGCGCCGAACAGCTCTGCCGGGCAGCGCTCGACGACACCCCCTTCGACCTTGACGCGACCCTCAAGGAACTGCGCGAGCTCGACGAGGACATCCGCCTCGGCCCGTCAACCGGCGCCATCGTCGCCGCCGCCGTCGCCCGCGGCATTCCCTACCGCCGCCTGACGCAGGGCAGCCTGGTCCAGTTCGGCTGGGGCAGCAAGCAGAAACGCATCCAGGCCGCGGAAACCAGCCACACCAGCGCCATCGCCGAGTCGATCGCGCAGGACAAGGAACTGACCAAGCAACTGCTGCACGCCGCCGGCGTCGCCGTGCCGACCGGCCGCCCGGTCGCCGACGAGGACGACGCCTGGGCCGCTGCCCAGGAGATCGGCCTGCCGGTGGTGGTCAAGCCGCAGGACGGCAACCAGGGCAAGGGCATCTCGGTCAATCTGACGACCGAGGAGCAGGTGCGCCGCGCCTACCGCGTCGCCATCGAGTTCCGCGACGACATCATGGTCGAGCGCTACCTGCCCGGCCACGACTACCGCCTGCTGGTCATCGGCGACAAGCTGATCGCCGCCGCCCGCCGCGATCCGCCGCTGGTCATCGGCGACGGCACGCACTCGGTCCGCGAGCTGGTCAACATCGTCAACCGCGACCCGCGCCGCTCGGACGGCCACGCCACCTCGCTGACCAAGATCCGCTTCGACGACATCGCCCTGGCCCGCCTCGCCGAACAGGGCTACAGCGCCGATTCGGTGCCCGAGCGCGGCGTCCGCGTCGTCCTGCGCAACAACGCCAACCTGTCCACCGGCGGCAGCGCCACCGACGTCACCGACGACGTGCACCCGGAACTCGCCGCCGCCGCCGTCGCCGCCGCGCAGACGGTCGGCCTCGACATCGCCGGCATCGACGTCGTCTGCGACACCATGCTGAAGCCGCTCGAAGATCAAGGCGGCGGCATCGTCGAAGTCAATGCCGCGCCCGGCCTGCGCATGCACCTCGATCCCTCGTTCGGCAAGGGCCGCCCGGTCGGTGAGGCGATCGTCGGCATGATGTATCCCGACGGCCCCGACGGTAAGCCCGATAGCGGCCGCATCCCGGTCGTCGCGGTCACCGGTACCAACGGCAAGACCACCACCAGCCGGCTGATCGGCCGCATCTTCGAAGCCAACGGCCTGCGCGTCGGCATGACCAGCACCGATGGCATCTACGTCCAGAACCGGCGCATCGACAGCGGCGACTGCTCCGGCCCGCGCAGCGCCCGCAACGTGCTGGCGCACCCCGACGTCAACGCGGCGGTGCTGGAAACGGCGCGCGGCGGCCTGCTGCGCGAGGGGCTCGGCTTCGACATGTGCGACGTCGCCGTGGTCACCAACCTCGGCCTCGGCGACCACCTCGGCCTCAACTACATCACCACCGTGCATGACCTGGCGGTGATCAAGCGCGTCATCGTCCAGAACGTCGCGCCCACCGGCACCGCCGTGCTCAACGCCGCCGACCCCGTGGTGGCGGCGATGGCGCCGCATTGCCCGGGCCGCGTCTGCTTCTTTGCCCTCGATCCGACCCACCCGGTGCTGGCTACCCACCGCGCCCAGGGCAAACGCGTGCTCTACGTCGATCAGGGCGACATCGTCTGCGGCGAAGGCCGGCGCAAATACCGCATTCCCCTGTCGCGCGTACCGCTGACGCGCAACGGCACGATCGGCTTCCAGATCGAGAACGTGATGGCCGCCGTCGCCACCGCCTGGGCCCTCGGCTATGCCTGGGAAACCGTCGAACGGGCGCTGGCCGGCTTCGTCAGCGATGCGTTGACGGCGCCCGGCCGCTTCAATGTCTTCGATTACCAGGGCGCTACCCTGATCGCCGACTACGGCCACAACCCGGACGCCATGCTGGCGCTGGTCGGTGCCGTCGAGGCGATGCCGGCCGGCAAGCGGGTGGTCGTCATCAGCGGCGCCGGCGACCGGCGCGACGAAGACATCCGCCAACAGACCGAAATCCTCGGCGAAGCCTTCGACGAAGCGGTCCTCTATCAGGACGCCTGCCAGCGCGGCCGCGCCGACGGCGAGGTGATCGCGCTGCTGCGCGAAGGTCTCACCAAGTCGACACGGGTCCGTCATGTCGAAGCGATCACCGGCGAGTTCCTCGCCATCGACACCGCGCTGGCCCGCCTGCAGCCCGGCGACCTCTGCCTGATCCTGATCGACCAGGTCGAGGAAGCGCTCGCCCACATCGAGCGGCGCATCGCCGAAACCCGCCAGTGAGCGGCGGCAAGGTCTGGCTGGTCGGCGCCGGCCCCGGCGACCCCGACCTGCTGACCCTGAAGGCGGCCCGCCTGATCGGCAGCGCCGACGCCATCGTCTATGACCACCTGGTCGGCGACGGCGTGCGCGCGCTGTTTCCGGACCGGGCACGCCAGATCTACGTCGGCAAGAAGGCGGCGAAACACACGCTGAAGCAGGAGGAAATCAACCGCCTGCTGGTCGATCTGGCCCGCGAAGGTCTGGCGGTGGTCCGCCTGAAAGGCGGCGACCCCTTCATCTTCGGGCGCGGCGGCGAGGAGCTGGAAATCCTGCACGCCGCCGCCATTCCCTTCGAGGTTGTCCCCGGCGTCACCGCCGCCGCCGGCTGCGCCGCCTACGCCGGCTTCCCGCTGACCCACCGCGAGCATGCCCAGTCGGTGACCTTCGTCACCGGCCACCTCAAGGACCACACGATAGACCTCGACTGGCCGGCGCTCGCCCGCCCCGGCCAGACCGTCGTCTTCTACATGGGCGTCGGCGGCGCCCCGGAAATCTGCCGGCAGATGATCGCCCACGGCCTGCCCGCCGACACCCCGGCCGCCATCGTCCGCCGCGGTACCCTGCCCGACCAGCGCACCCTGCTGTCAACGCTGGGGCAACTGCCGCAATGCATCGTAGAATCCGGCATCAAGCCGCCGGCGTTGATCGTCGTCGGCAGCGTCGTCGGCCTGCACGACAAACTTTCCTGGTTCGAGACCCCATGACCCGCCTCCTCCTGCTCCTCGCCCTTTTCGTCGCCGGCCACGCCCACGCCTACAACGCCAAGGAACTACTCGACGATTGCCGGGCCGCCGAAAGGCTCTATGCCGGCGACAAGAGCAGCGACCCCTACGTCGCGCTGCGCAGCGGTCGCTGCATTTCCTACGTCGCCGGCTTCGCCGACGGCTACTCGGTCGGCGACCACCTCGCCGACAAGGTCGGCCTGCGCATCAACGCCTTCTGCCTGCCCAAGAACGAACCCGACCTGTCGCTGCGCCTGGTGCGGGCCGTCGTCATCCACGTCGAACGCGTGCCGCCCGACACGACGATGGGCACCGCCACCCTGGTCGCCGGCGCGCTGGCCCGGGCCTTCCCCTGCCCGGAAGTGCTTGAACCGAAGAAGTGATTCAGGGATAATCCGCGCTCCATTCGCCCCGATGGCGGAATCGGTAGACGCAGCGGATTCAAAATCCGCCGCCGAAAGGTGTGCCAGTTCGAGTCTGGCTCGGGGCACCAAGCATTAGAGTCAAGCAGTTAGGCCAATTCTCCGGAATTGGCCTTTTTGCTTTTCTGGCTACAGATTTTTCCCTGTAGCCCCGGCGGGTAAAAAAATCCCGTTTTGAAATCCCGTTTTTCGGTTCGCGGGCCCGGGGGCAGCTTGCTCGGTCAGGCACTGCGTTGAATGACTGCCTTGATAACGGTCGGCGCCCCAGTTTGGCGTGCTTGCCAAAGGTCGTATGCGGTTTGCTGCGCGAGCCAGGCATCGGCGCTGCCGCCGTTCTCAACGCCCAGCCAAGCCTCGATACGCAGCGCCATGGTTGGGGAAATTGCTGTGCGGCCATTCAGCACGTGGGAAAGGAGGGCACGGCTAAGGCCCAGTTGTGCGGCCGCATCGGTGACAGTCAGCCCCAGAGCGGGTAGCACGTCATCGCGCAGGGTTTCGCCGGGGTGCGGAGGATCAAACATCCCGCTCATGCCACCAGCGCTTCCCGGTGGGCTGCGTTCTTTCCGGCTTTGGGCTTCCTGATCGTCACCGAGGGCGCAAGTCCCGCCGTGGCAGCCATATCAATCAGGGTATCGAGCGAGAACAGATTGATTCTCCCGCGCATCAAGTCAGAAACTCGGGGCTGGGTCACACCGAACAAACCGGCCGCAGCAGCCTGGGTCAATCCTTCGGACTTGAGCCACTGCTGCAAAGCCATCATCAGCTCGGAGCGAACGCGCATGCTCGCCGCCTGCTGCGGTGTGTCCTCGATCGCGTCCCAAACACTGTTGAATCGCTGCTCGTTCATTTCCTTGCCTCCGTCAGTTCCTTGAATCGTTTCCGTGCCAGCCGGATATCACGCTCGCTCGTCTGCTCTGTCTTCTTCTGAAAACAATGCAGTACATAGACGGCATCGGCCAGCTTTGCCAGGTAGATCACCCGGAACGCACCTGCCTCGTCCCGGATGCGGATTTCCTTCACCCCGCCGCCGATGCTCGTCATAGGCTTCCAGTCGTCCGGCTCTTCACCATGCTGAACCTTGTCTATCTGGTAGCCAGCTTCACGCTTGGCGCTTTCTGGAAAAGATCTCAGTGCGTCTATCGAGTTACCGCAAAACTCTACTGGTTTCATGGTCTGATTATATAAATATTTATATAGACATCAAGCATCGAAGGCTTCCGTTATCGGCATTTTTCTTCGCCTGGCTGCCGACGAGCAACCCGCTCCGGTCACCAAGCGTCTAGCCAGGCGAACCATGCGAGGAGGTCGACGCGGATGCTACAGTCGCCGCTTCGCCCGGCAAAACCTCTACGATGCCACGGCAGCATGACCCGGCAAATTCCTCGCCGGGACAGCCTCTGCTATAGTACCGCCTGATCCAGAAACGCCCCGCCTGTGCACGATGCCGGAACGGGGTAGTGATGAAAGTTCGGCTTTCCATTGGGAAAGCCGTTTTTGTTTGCCTGCCGTGTTGGTGTCATGTCCCTGACTGTCGACGACTTCGACTTCCCCCTCCCCCCGAACTGATCGCCCAGCACCCGGCGCCCGAGCGCACCGGCAGCCGCCTGCTGCATGTCGCCGGGGGAGCGCACGTCAACCGCCGCTTCGCCGACCTGCCGGGCCTGCTCGCCGCTGGCGACCTGCTGGTGTTCAACGACACCAAGGTGATCAAGGCGCGCTTCTTCGGCATCAAGGAGACCGGCGGCCAGGTCGAGATCATGCTTGAACGCATCGTCGATGCGACGCACGCGCTGTGCCAGATCCGCGCCAGCAAGGCGCCCAAACCCGGCTGCCGGCTGCGCCTGGCCGACGCCTTCAGCGTGCGCATGACCGGCCGCGCCGGCAAGGACGGCGACCTGTTCGCCATCGAGTTGGTCAACCGCGACGATTTCTGGGCCGTCGCCGAACAGTACGGCGCGCTGCCGCTGCCGCCCTACATCGAGCATCCCGCCGAGGGCGCCGACGAAACCCGCTACCAGACGGTCTATGCCCGCGAGCCGGGCGCCGTCGCCGCACCGACCGCCGGCCTGCATTTCGACGAGGCGATGCTGGCGACGCTGCGCGCCCAGGGCGTCAATACCGCTTTCGTCACCCTGCACGTCGGCGCCGGCACCTACCGGCCGGTGCGCGTCGAAAAAATCGCCGACCACCGCATGCACAGCGAGCGCTACGAGGTGCCGGCGGCCACCGCCAACGCCATCGCCGCCACCCGCGCGGCCGGCGGGCGGGTCATCGCCGTCGGCACGACCAGCCTGCGCACGCTCGAATCGGCCGCCGCCGACGACGGCGTCGTCAACGCCGGCAGCGGCGAAACCGACATCTTCATCACCCCCGGCTACCGCTTCAAGGCGGTCAACCGGCTGATCACCAACTTCCACCTGCCGAAATCGACGCTGATGATGCTCGTCTCGGCCTTCGCCGGCTACGACGCGATCCGCGCCGCCTACGCCCACGCGGTGGCGGAGCGCTACCGCTTCTTCAGCTACGGCGACGCCATGCTGCTCGAACGCGCCCAGCCATGACCGCCGCCGAGGAGATCCACGCCGCCTGCTTTCCGGAAGACCGGGAAGCGGTGCTGGCGATTTTCCGCGAGTACGTCGCCTCTCCCAGCGTCAGCCTCGACTACCAGGGCCACGCCGCCGAATTCGCCGGCCTGCCGGGCAAGTATGCAGCCCCCGACGGCGGCCTGCTGCTTGCCCGGCAGGCCGGTGCGGTGCTCGGTTGCGCCGCCTGGCGCCGGGTCGACGCCGAATGTTGCGAACTCAAGCGGGTTTACGTCCGACCAGCCGCCCGCGGCACCGGCCTCGGCCGCCGCCTGGTCGAACGGGCGCTGACGCTGGCCGGCGCCGCCGGCTATCGCCGCGTCTGCCTCGACGTCCTGCCCGAATTCGCCGCCGCCCGCCAGCTCTATGCCGACCTCGGTTTCGGCGACGCCGAGCCGGTCAGCTTCAACCCGATCCCGGGCACGGCCTTCCTTGGCCGCGACCTGCCCTACGCCCCCTGCCCCCGGGCGCCCGACGAGACCATCCGCGCATGCAATTCGAACTCCTGAAAACCGACGGCGGCGCCCGCCGCGGCACCCTGACGCTGGCCCACGGCGTCGTCCAGACGCCGGTCTTCATGCCGGTCGGCACCTACGGCACGGTCAAGGCAATGACGCCGCTGGCGCTCGCCGAGATCGGCGCGCAGATTTGCCTGGGCAACACCTTCCACCTCTGGCTGCGCCCCGGCCTGGAAGTGGTCAAGGCGCACAACGGCCTGCACGACTTCATGAACTGGCAGAAACCGATCCTCACCGACTCCGGCGGCTTCCAGGTGTTCTCGCTCGGGGCGCTACGCAAGATCACCGAGGAAGGCGTCAAGTTCAGCTCGCCGCACGACGGCGCGAAGCTTTTCCTGTCGCCGGAAATCTCGATGCAGATCCAGAAGGTGCTCAATTCCGACATCGTCATGATCTTCGACGAATGCACGCCCTACCCGGCCAGCCACGACGAAGCAGCCAAATCGATGCGCATGTCGATGCGCTGGGCCAAACGCTCGCGCGACGAGCACGACCGGCTGGAAAACGCCAACGCGCTGTTCGGCATCGTCCAGGGCGGCATGTACGAAGACCTGCGCGACGAATCGATCGCCGGCCTGTGCGACATCGGCTTCGACGGCATGGCCATCGGCGGCCTCTCGGTCGGCGAGCCCAAGGACGACATGGCGCGCGTCCTCGCCCATACCGCGCCGCGCCTGCCCACCCACAAGCCGCGCTACCTGATGGGCGTCGGCACGCCGGAAGACCTGGTCAACGGGGTGAAGAACGGCATCGACATGTTCGACTGCGTGATGCCGACGCGCAACGCGCGCAACGGCCACCTGTTCACCCGCTTCGGCGACGTCAAGATCAAGAACGCCCGTTACCGCGCCGACACCGGCCCGCTCGACCCCTCGTGCAGCTGCTACACCTGCAGCAATTTCACGCGCAGCTACCTGCACCACCTCTTCCGCAACGGCGAAATCCTCGGCGGCATGTTGAACACCATCCACAACCTGCATTTCTACCAGACCATCATGGCCGAGATGCGCGCCGCCATCGAAGCGGAAAAACTGGACGAATGGTCAACCGGCTTCGCCCGCGACCGATCCTCCGGCCAGTGTTAGAATCCCCCGTTCCGATTTTCACGATTCCCGGAGTAAACCCATGATTAGCCTTGCCCACGCCCAGACCGCCGGCGCCGCTGCCGACCCGACCGGGGGCTTCATGCAACTGTTGCCGATGATCCTGATGTTCGTCGTGCTGTGGTTCCTGATGATCCGCCCGCAGATGAAGAAGGCCAAGGAACACAAGGCGCTGCTCGCCGCGCTGCAGAAGGGCGACGAAGTGGTCACCGGCGGCGGTATCGTCGGTCGCATCACCAAGGTCGACGATGCCTACGCCACCGTCGAGATCGCCAAGGACGTCGAAGTCGTCGTCCAGAAGCCGGCCATCGGCATCGTCCTGCCCAAGGGCACGCTGAAGTCGCTGTAATCCATCCCGAAGGGCGGCTGCGGCCGCCCTTCTCGCTGCAAAGCCGCCATGAACCGCTACCCCCTCTGGAAGTACGTCACCGTCGCCATCGCGCTGGTCTTCGGCTTCATCTACACCCTACCCAATTTCTTTGGCGAATCGCCGGCCGTCCAGGTCTCCAGCGCCAAGGTCACGCTCAAGATCGACGCCGCCACCCAGACCCGCGTCGAGGACGCGCTGCGCAGCGCCGGCATCGCCCATGACGGCGTGCAGCTCGACAGCGTCGGCGTCAAGGTCCGCTTCAAGGACACCGACACCCAGCTGAAGGCCAAGGACACCATCGAGCGCGCCTTCAATCCGGATGCCGCCGAAGCGCAATACGTCGTCGCCCTCAACCTGCTGAGCGCCTCGCCGCAATGGCTGACCTCGCTGCACGCGCTGCCGATGTACCTCGGCCTCGACCTGCGCGGCGGCGTGCATTTCCTGCTCCAGGTCGACATGCCGGGTGCCGTCACCAAGCGCCTCGATTCGACCGCCGCCGACCTGCGCAGCCTGCTGCGCGACAAGAACATCCGCCACGCCGGCATCAACCGCGACGGCGAGCGCATCGTCATCAAGTTCCGCGACGCCGAAACCCGCGCCGCCGCCAGCAAGGTCCTGGGCAGCAACGCCGACGACCTGGCGCTGGCCGAAGCCGGTCAGGGCGACGACCTGCGCCTGCTGGCAACGCTGAAGCCGGAAGCGCAGAAGAAGATCGCCGAATTCGCGATCAAGCAGAACATCAACACCCTGCACAACCGGATCAACGAACTCGGCGTCGCCGAACCGGTGATCCAGCAGCAGGGCGCCGACCGCATCGTCGTCCAGTTGCCGGGCGTGCAGGACACGGCCAAGGCCAAGGACATCCTCGGCCGCACCGCGACCCTGGAAATCCGCATGGTCGACGACAGCACGGGCGCGCTGGAAGCCGGTCTCGCCGGCAACCCGCCGTTCGGCACCGAGCTCTATACCGAGCGCGGCGGCTCGCCGCTGCTGGTCAAGAAACAGGTCGTCCTCACCGGCGACCGCCTGACCGACGCCCAGCCCGGCTTCGACGGCCAGACCCAGGAACCGGCCGTGCACCTGACGCTCGACGCCGCCGGCGCCCGCATCTTCAAGGACGTCACCCGCGACAACGTCGGCAAGCGCATGGCCATCCTGCTCATTGAGAAGGGCAAGGGCGAAGTCGTCACGGCACCGGTCATTCGTACCGAAATCGGCGGCGGCCGGGTGCAGATTTCCGGCCGCATGACGACCAGCGAAGCCAACGACGTCGCCCTGCTGCTGCGCGCCGGCTCGCTGGCGGCACCGATGGACATCATCGAGGAACGCACCATCGGCCCATCGCTCGGCGCCGAGAACATCAAGCGCGGCTTCCAGTCGACGATGTGGGGCTTCCTGGCGATCGCCGTCTTCATGATCCTCTACTACCAGGTCGTCGGCCTAGTCTCGGTGATCGCCCTGGCCGCCAACCTGCTGCTGCTGGTCGCCCTGCTCTCGCTGCTGCAGGCCACGCTGACCCTGCCCGGCATCGCCGCCATCGCGCTGACGCTGGGCATGGCGATCGACGCCAACGTGCTGATCAACGAACGCATCCGCGAGGAACTGCGCAACGGCATGCCGCCGCAAGCGGCGCTCTCGGAAGGTTACGAGCGCGCCTTCGGCACCATTCTCGACTCCAACATCACCACGCTGATCGCCGGCCTCGCGCTGCTCATCTTCGGCTCCGGTCCGGTGCGCGGTTTCGCCGTGGTGCATTGCCTGGGCATCCTGACCTCGATCTTCTCCGCCGTCGTCGTCTCGCGCGCCATGATCAACCTGATCTACGGCCGTCAGAAGAAGCTGACCAAGATCGCCATCGGCGCCATCTGGAAGCCGGGCAACACTGCGGCCAACGGCCAGAATTAAGGAAACACGGCGATGGAATTCTTCCGCATCAAAAAAGACATCCCCTTCATGCGCCATGCGCTGGTGTTCAACATCATCTCGTTGCTCACCTTCCTGGCCGCCGTTTTCTTCCTCGCCACCAAGGGCCTGCACCTGTCGGTGGAATTCACCGGCGGCACGCTGATCGAGGTCAACTACCAGCAGAGCGCCGACCTCGAGAAGATCCGCGGCGCGCTCAGCCGGACCGGTTTCACCGACTACTCGGTGCAGAACTTCGGCTCCTCGCAGGACGTCATGATCCGCCTGCCGCTGCGCGGCGCCGAAAACAGCGCGCAGCAGGGCGAACGCGTCATGCAGGCGCTGTCCGCCGACGCGCCGGGCGCCGAACTGCGCCGCGTCGAGTTCGTCGGCCCGCAGGTCGGCAAGGAACTCGCCGAGAACGGCGCCATGGCACTGCTCGTGGTGATCACCGGCATCATGCTCTACCTCGCCTTCCGCTTCGAATGGCGCTTCTCGGTCTCGGCGATCATCGCCAACCTGCACGACGTGGTGATCATCCTCGGCTTCTTCGCCGCCTTCCAGTGGGAATTCTCGCTGTCGGTGCTGGCGGCGGTGCTGGCCGTGCTCGGCTACTCGGTCAACGAATCGGTGGTCGTCTTCGACCGCGTCCGCGAAACCTTCAAGAAGGTCCGCGGCATGACCACGCCGCAGGTACTCGACCACGCGATCACCAGCACGATTTCCCGGACGATCATCACCCACGGCTCGACCCAGATCATGGTGCTGTCGATGCTGATCTTCGGCGGCGAAACGCTGTACTACTTCTCGCTGGCGCTGACCATCGGCATCTGCTTCGGCATCTACTCGTCGGTGCTGGTCGCCAGCCCGCTGGTCATGTGGCTGGGCGTCTCGCGCGAACAGTTCATCAAGCCGAAGAAGACGGCGGCCGAGGGTGTCACCGACGACGGGGCCTGCGTTTGAGTTGACGGCCTTTTCGGCCTGGAATTCTGGACCCGGTCTGCTGATGGCAGGCCGGGTTTTGTTTTTTGGGGCATTGGATTTTCTTGGGGGGGTACTGGTGGGTGTCTTTGGTTTTTGAAGCGCCGGTTTCCGCGCCTGACGCGCGGGCATACTTTCTTTTTTGTGGAAAAAAGAAAGTAGCGGCGGTTTCAAAGACCGAGTGCAACATTTGGAATCAGCCCTGCTTTGTCCATGAAGATGTTATCGAAGAACACCTCGGCGGGAGAGCGCCACCCCAGGGTTTTTCTCGGCCGCATATTGAGTTCCCAGGCCATGTGATCGAGTTCGCGCTGGGAGTGGACACTCAGGTCAGTGCCCTTCGGCAAATATTGGCGCAGCAAACCATTGGTGTGCTCATTGATGCCACGTTGCCACGGGCTGTGAGGATCACAAAAGTAAATTTTCAGGCCGGTGTTCTCGGCCAGCTTCTTGTGCAGCGCCATCTCCTTGCCTTGGTCATAGGTGAGGGTCTGTCGGATCTCAGGCGGCAGCCCGCTGAAGGCCTGCGTGAATCCGTTGAGCGCATCGATCGCCGTACTGCCGTCGAGCTTGACCAGCATGGCAAACAGCGACTTGCGGCACACCAGGGTGCCGAC
This sequence comes from Azonexus sp. MM2026_4, assembly GCF_055901855.1. NCBI lineage: Bacteria > Pseudomonadati > Pseudomonadota > Betaproteobacteria > Rhodocyclales > Azonexaceae > Azonexus > Azonexus sp. MM2026_4. The sequence continues at coordinate 1,853,303 of NZ_CM148380.1, forward strand.
AGCCGAAGCGTTGGCCTTGCCCTTGATCAGGTCGCCCTCCCAGTGGCCAGGCAGCAAGCGGTCGCTGGCCTCGGGCGGGCGTACGTGGATGCTCAGCATGTCCTGCAGCGATCCCCGCCGATCTTTGCCTCGCGTGCGAGGCTTGCGTGCGCCTCGCCCCTGGCGCAGCAGGACGACCAGTTCGCGGCGAAGATCGCCCTTGGGCATGGCATAGATCGCGGTGTAGATGGTTTCGTGGGAGGCTTGCAATTGGGGCTGCTCAGGGTGGCGTTGCTTGAGTTTGGCAGCAATCTGCTCGGGCGAGAGCTTGCGTTCCAGCAACGCCCTGACCTCGGCCCACAAGGCGCCTTGGCGGTGGAGCTTGCGCACCGGCCAGGCCGCACGTCGCACCCGCCGGGCTCGCTTGCCGGCGCGGTTTGCATCGTAGCCGCCAGCCACTCGGGGGCGTCCCATGACGCATTGCTCCTCTTCGCTCTGGTAGCCGTTGCGGCGAAGTTCTCTCGTGATGGTGCTGGGCGATCTGCCAAGCACCTTGGCTATCGCCCGCGCACTACTGGCCTGCTCCTTCATCGCCATTACCACGCCGCGTTCTTCCGCACTCAATTGTTGATACGTTCTCGTCATGCAACTCCTCCGGTTATGAAGTGTTGCACTTGGGATTTGAAACCGCCAGCCAAAGAAAAAGCCACCCCCAGGTCGGCGCCGGGCTGCGCCCGGTCCCTTGCGCTACTCGACGGTCCGGGCGGCTGGCTAAACTCGCCGCTACGCGGCTCAGACAACGCCAGCCGACTTCCCCCGGACCGCCTGCGTTGCTCAGCGCCTCTCAGGGGGACCCCGAACACCGACCGGACGCGAATGTTTGCGGTTGACAGGACTTTTCGGGGGAAAACCAATCGCTTGCGGTCGACCTGTCGTTTGAGCAAAAAAACAAACTTGTGGCGGAGTAACCCCCGGAAATCATCGCCTGTTCGTGGATGAATCATATTCTGACCAGCAGGCGCTGACAGCATTCGGCCAGGAGCGGCCGTCGATCACTTTGCTCTGAAGCGGACAATCGGCTGCGCGGCGGTTATGCTATCGGTGTTTCTTGGCCAGACCCCTTTGATTCGGAAGGCAACATGATTGTTTCGCACGAACGTCTCGCCGACCTGCTGGTCGCCCCTCGAGAGGATCTCGATTGCGAGGTAAAGAATTGGCTTGATCTGCAGGGATCGAACGATGATAAGGCGACATTCGCGAAGGCTGTGCTTGCCATCGCTAACCATGGTGGTGGATTCATAATCCTTGGCCAGATCGAAACCGATGCTGGTGTGGCGGAAGCGGAAGGCAGGCCGGCTACGTTCGATGCTTACAGCCAGGACCAGGTAAATGGCATTGTCCACAATTACTGTGACCCTCCGTTCCACTGCGCAGTACACTTTGTCGCAAATCCGGCAGGCGCTATCTTTCCGGTCGTCGTCGTTCCGGGCGGCCATCGAGTGCCGGTTCGGGCACGGCGCGCCGGACCAAATGGCAATACCGTTCAGAACAACACCATCTATATTCGCAGGCCGGGTCCGCGAAGCGAGACGCCGCAAAGCGCACAGGACTGGGACGATCTTCTAGGACGATGCCTTCGGAATCGACGAGACGAAATGTTCGACCAAATCCGAGATCTGATCACTGGTGCCGTTCCTCAATTGGAGCAACCACCTGAACCGGCTCGGCTCGACGAATGGATTACCTCTGCCCGCACGCGCTGGAATGGCCTCATTGAAGCCCTTCCGCAAGGGGTGGGAGCACGCTTCCCTCATGGGCGCTACTGCATCGCCTACGAGATAGTCGGTGACCCCAAGCCGATCCCTCCAGCGCAATTTCCAGAAGTGCTCAGGGCGAGCGTTGTTCGGCACACAGGGTGGCCGCCGTTCTGGTATCCGACGCGAGTTGGGATCGAACCATATCCAATCGACGGTGTCGTGGAATGCTGGCTGGGTCGAGATGTCCAAACTCCGCCAGAAAGCAGGGATCCTGCACATTCCGATTTCTGGCGGATTCATCCGGATGGCTTAGCCTTCCTTATGCGTGGCTATCAGGAAGATGGAGGGGACATTCAACGCCCAGGACAAGCCGCAATTCCATTGACATCTGTCTTTGACATTACCCTGCCAGTCTGGAGGATCGGCGAAGTGCTGCTACAAGCCCGACGGCTCGCGGCCAACCTCTTTGAAGGACCGACAACGATTAGGTTATCGGTTACCTATGAAGGCCTCGCCGGTCGAACCTTGGTCAGCCTGAACGGCCACCGCCACGTTTGGGACAGCAGCGCAGCGCACCAAGATGCGATTACTTTGAACACGTACATTGACGCCCACGTAATCGATTCAAACTTGCCTGAGATCGTTCATCCTCTCTTGTCGCCACTCTATGCACTTTTCGACTTCTTTGAATTGCCGATGTCGCTGGTCGTGGAGGAACTCGCTCGCATGAGAGCTGGCGGTTTCTAGACGCAGGGGCGTAGGAGTGATTCATATACGTTCGGGGACCCTGGCATGAGAGGGTCTTGACATCCTCAAACTTTGACAGCTAGAGCTGACGCCTCAGGGCACCTTGAACGTCAGCTTTCCTTGGCAGAGGGGCAGCAATGGGTCGATAGGAGCCAGTCACGATCCAATGCAACGCCAAAACCCTTCGCCACGAGACCCTCACGGTCGACTGCCCCGAAATCCGAAAAACTGCATTCGGTGTACCGGGCCCCTTGTAGATAATTTGAGCCTGCCCCCTTTTTGCGGCCCTTCTCCGTTGCTCGGCGCTCCACAAGGGGGCCCCAAAAGGCGTCTCTGCAGAATGGCCAAGGTTTAAATCATGACTCTCTCAGCAGCGCTCGGTTTGCCGGGCCCCTTGGGAGGCGCCGAGCAACGCAGGCGTTGGCGGAAAAAGGGCGAGCACTGTTTGAGGGGCAAAGCCCCGAGTTGCGCAGCCCCCGCCAACGACGAGTAGCGCAGGGAACCCGCGTAGCGGGCGCCGACCTAGGGTCGCCTTCTTCTTTGGCTACTGTCTTCTTGGCGAAGCAAGAAGAAAGTACGCCCGCGCGTCAGGCGCGGAAAACAGCGCATCAGAAACCAAAGCCGCCCGCCGGGCAACAGCAGAACCCAGCGCTTAGTCGACCAAACACGCCCGCCCGCCAGGCGCAGAACACAGCAGTTCAAAAAACCCCAACCCGCACCAAAAAAAGGCCCCGGAATCGCTTCCGAGGCCTGAAGTTACCACTGAGAGAGACTCGGTAAACGCTTACGCGTAAGTCGGTGCAAAAGCCGCTTCCGGGTTGGCGGAAGGGCCCTTTTCGCCCCAGTACGGCGACAGCTTGCGTAACTGGGCGATGATCGGTGGTACCGCTTCGATCACCCGGTCCACTTCGGCTTCGGTGTTGTAACGCGACAGCGAGAAGCGGATGGTGCCGTGGGCGGCGGTGTAGGGAATGCCCATCGCCCGCATCACATGCGACGGTTCGAGCGAGCCCGAGGTGCAGGCGGAGCCGGAACTGGCGGCGATCCCCATTTTGTTGAGCAGGAGCAGGATCGCTTCGCCTTCGATGTATTCGAAAGCGATGTTGCTGGTGTTGGGCAGGCGGTTGCTGACGTCGCCGGTCGGGAAGCAGTGCGTGATCTGGGACAGCAGGCCCTGTTCCAGCTTGTCGCGCAGGCGGCGGACTTCGGTGTTCTCGGTGGCCATGTGCTGCATCGCCTGTTCGCAGGCCATGCCGAGGGCGACGATGGACGCCGAGTTCTCGGTGCCGGCCCGGCGACCGCGTTCCTGGTGGCCGCCGCGCAGCAGCGGCCGGAAACGGCAACCGCGACGCAGGTAGAGGACGCCGATGCCTTTCGGCGCGTGCAGCTTGTGGCCGGACAGCGAGAGCATGTCGATCTTGCTGTTCTTCAGGTCGATGGGAATCTTGCCCACGGCCTGCACCGCGTCGGTATGGAACATGATGCCCTTGGCGGCGGCGAGTTCGGCCATTTCCTCGACCGGGAAGATGGTGCCGGTCTCGTTGTTGGCCCACATCGCCGAGACGACGGCGACGCGGTCATGTAGCAGCGACTTGTACTCGTCCATGTCGATGCGGCCCTTCTTGTCCACTTTCAGCTTGTGGACGATGTAGCCTTCCTTCTCCAGCCAGTCGCACAGCGTCAGGATCGCCGGGTGCTCGACATTGGTCGTGATGACCGTGTTGCGCTCCGGCTGCGCCTTGAGCGCCGACAGGATGGCGGTCGAGTCGGACTCGGTGCCGCAGGAGGTGAAGATGATTTCCGAGTCGTGCTCGGCGCCGAGCAGCGCCTGCACCTGGCCGCGCGCCTTCTTCAGCGCCTTGCCGACTTCGCTGCCAAAGGCATGGATCGACGAGGCGTTGCCGAAATGCTCGGTGAAGAAAGGCAGCATGGCCTCGACGACGGCGGGATCGACCCGCGTCGTCGCATTGTTGTCCAGATAGATCGGGGTCATGGCGCAGTCCTTGTCAGAATTTCCGTTGGGATCGGGGGATCGTTGTCTTTTTTTGAACTTACGCTTCGGCCGGCATCAGCGAGGCGGGCAGTACCTGCACCAGTTCGCCGAGGGCCTCGATCATCTTCTGCTGGACGCCGCCGAGAGTCGCCGCTTCCATCATGCAACCGGAGCAGGCGCCCTTCAGGTGGACATAGATCTTCTTGCCCTGGACGTCGGCCAGTTCGATGTCGCCGTGGTCGCGCTGGAGCATCGGGCGGACGTCTTCCAGCACTTCCTCGATCTTGCGGATCTTCTGCACCAGCGACAGCTTGGCGGCCGGCTTCGGCGCCGCGGCGGGCTTGGCGGCTTCCGTCTGCAGCACCGGCAGATGGCCCGGCGGCGGCGAGACTTCGCCGGGGCCAGCGCGCTCGGCCTTGATCTTGGCGAGGATTTCCTCGATGCCTTCGTGACAGGCCGCGCAGCCGCCGCCCGCCTTGGTGTAGAAGGTGACCTGTTCGACGGTGTTGAGGTTGTTGGCCTTGACCACGTCCTCGATCATCACGGCGTCGATGGCGAAGCACTTGCAGACCAGCGCGCCCTCTTCATGGTCGTCCGACCATTCCTCGCCGCGGTAGTTGGCGACGGCGGCCTGCAGGGCTTCGCGCCCCATCACCGAGCAGTGCATCTTTTCCGGCGGCAGACCGTCGAGGAAGTCGGCGATATCCTGGTTGGAAACCTTGAGCGCCTCGTCCAGCGTCATGCCCTTGATCATCTCGGTCAGTGCCGACGACGAAGCGATGGCCGAGCCGCAGCCGAAGGTCTGGAAGTGCGCGTCCTCGATCACCTCGGTTTCCGGGTTGACCTTGAGCATCAGGCGCAGCGCGTCGCCGCACTGGATCGAGCCGACGTCGCCGATGCCGTTGGCTTCTTCCAGCGGACCGGAGTTGCGCGGGTTGAAGAAGTGCTCGCGGACCTTGTCAGAATATTCCCACATGATTGTTTCCTCAGACCGAGAACGACGAGCCGCAGGAACACTGGGCGCTGGCGTTGGGGTTGTCGAACTTGAAGCCGGTGTGGGTCAGGGTGTTGACGAAGTCGATGGTGACGTTGTCGATCATCGGCATGGTCATCGGGTCGACCAGCAGCTTGACGCCATCGACCTCGAGTTCCCAATCGTCCTCGGCCTTTTCGGCCTCCAGTTTCATGCCGTACTGCAGGCCGGAGCAGCCGCCGCCGGAGATCATCAGGCGCAGGCCGATGACCGGCGTTTCGGAACCGCGGATGAAGCGTTGTACAGCCTTCGTGGCGGCGGGGGTCAGATTGATCATGGCAATTCTCCCAGGGGTGGATGAGCTATCCGTTGCAAGCCCCGTGCCATCCCCTGAAACAAGCTCAAACCATTGAATTCAATATATTGTTGCGCCGCACCAGGCGTGTCGGTTTTGCGACAATCAACCCAGGACGTGTTCGTAGGCGCGCCGCATCAGGTCGCGCTCGATGGCGCTCAGCGGGCGCGCCTCGGCAATCGTGATGAAACGACCGCCCAGCCGCTCGGCGGCAGCGAACGGCGGATCGATGCTGGTGAAGCCGCCGAGCAGCACCGCCACATCGCCGGCCGGCGTATCGACCCAGCAGTGAAAATCGGGCACCGCCTCGATCGCCCCTTCGGCCAGGCCAAGCCGGGTTTCCGCCTCGCGCAGCGGCGCGCTCGGATGCACCTGCAAGGTTGGCGACCAGTCTTCCGGGCGCAGCGCCGCCGGCGCCGGCAAGGGAGAAAACAAGGCAACGCCGTCGGGCAGGCAGAGGTAGCGCAAACGGCCGCTGGTACCCTGCTTGTGCAGGAGGATCAAACGCGTGTCCATGCTCATGCCGGATACTCCGCAACAACCGCTTCGCCGCGCCACGCCGGCGCCCGCCCCCAGACCTGCACGGCATCCACATAGGCGCCAGCCCGCCCGGGATGGGGCAGCAGCACCTGGTACTCGGCAAACACCCGGCCGTCCGGGAAGAAGGTCGCCTTGCCGAAACGCTCGCCGCCGCGCCAGACGGCGACGACGCTCTCCGCCTGCGAGAAGGGGTCGCGCTCGGTCGCCAGGCTGGCGGCCGACCACACCGGCTCGTCGCCGATCGACAGACCGAGCTTGCCGACCTGCTCGCGCAGCGCCCGGCACAGCGACTCGCCGAGCTCCGGGGACGGCGCCGTCATCGTCGCTCCGCCAGTTGCGTTCAAGCCGCCGCCCGCGCCTTCTGCGCCGCCGCCAACCGCTGGTTGGCTTCGGCCCAGGCCTGGCAGGCTTCGTAAGTTCACTGGGCGATGCCCGGAATCTCCTGGTAGGCCGCCGGCAGGCGGTCTTCCACGAGATCGTGCATCTGCGAGGCCCACTCGGAAGCGATCCGCTTCAGCTTCTTCACTTCCTTGTCGAGGGCGGCAAGTTCCTCGTCGCTCACGGCACTCTCCTTACAGGCCGGCAACGACCGGGTACTGGCCGATGCGTTCGAGGGCGATGCCGAGCAGCTTGTCGGCTTCGTCCTTCATTTTGGACAGGCTGGCGAAGCCGAAGCGATGCACGTCGCGCAAGGTCTTGTCGACGGCGACCAGCTTGCCGACGGTGATCAGGGCGCGGCCGAAACCTTCGTGCGTCAGGTGCACCAGCGGCACCGCCAGCAGCTTGCATTCCTTCTCGATCAGCACGGCAATCGCGTTGTAGAAGGCCTTGACGCGCGAGATCGTCTCGTCGTCCGGGTCGCCGATCAGCGGAATGCCCGCCTTGCGTTCCTTGGTCAGGACGAAGGGGTCGAGGATCTGTTCGACGGTCCAGCCGCTGTAGGTGCCGTAGGTGTCCAACGCGCGCATCTGGCGCGCCATCTCCTTGATGAAGTCGGTCTCGAAAATCGGATCAGTGCTCATGGTGAAACTCCTTGGGGGAAATTCTTGCGGGTTGGGGCCGGGCCAGCAGTTGCGGTGCCGGCATCAGCCCGGGCAGCAGGCCGATGACCAGGCGGGCGAGGACGATGGCGATCAGGAAACCGAGCATGGCGCCGATCGCCGTGCCGCCGTCGCTGCCGTCGAAACTGGTGCCGAGCCCGGCGCCGATCAGCATGGCGAGCGCCGGAAACAGGTAGCCGAGCAGCGCCGAGGTGGTCAGGCGGCTTTGCGGCAGCACGACGGCGACCACGTCGCCCGGCCGCAATTCCTCGCTCGTCGGCAGCGTCAGCAGGGTCGCCGGGCGCCCCGCCGCCATCTTGCCGATGCCGCAACTGCCGCCGTGACCGCAGGACGAACAGCCGCTCGTTTCCATGGCGATGACGGCCTTGCCGTCGGCTACCCGCTGCACGACGCCGCGGTGTTCAAGGAGCGCGCTCATCCCTGCCACCCCTCGTCTTCCATCGCCGCAAAGCGGTCGTTGTCCTTGCGTTGCGCGGCCAGCGCGCGATCGATCCAGGGCACGCCGCCGTCGCGCATGGCGCCGGAAATCTCGACCAGCAGGTCGTCGATGGCATCGACCTCGCCGACGCGGATCGGCTGGATGCCGGCGGCCAGCAGCTTCTTGATCGCCGAGGCGCCGATCGCCATCACATAGACCGCGGCGCAGCCGGACAGGTAGCCGACCTTGGCCAGCAGCTTGTCCTCGTTGCCGTCCATCGCCTCCTCGGCGAATTCGGCGACGCCGACCAGCGTCGCCTTGTCCGGCGTCACGTCATAGACGGCGAAACCCTCGGCGGCGCCGAAGTGCTGGTTGACCCGGGTCCGGTCGGTGGAGGCGAAGGCAACGCGCAACACGGCCTGCGGCGCCTGCTTAATGGACCAGACCAGTTGCAGACGACGTGACGACATGGCGCTGTCCGACGCCATCGCGGTCGTCGCTCCAGTAGAAAGAACGATAGGCTTCGAGTTCATGGTGTTGTCCCAGCATCAGGTTGGCGATATCGAACAGGGCCTGCCGCGAACCGCGGTAACCCACCCAGGTACGGGCGTAACCGCCCATCGTGTCGTACTGCGGGAAGCCGGCCCGGAGCAGCGGCAGAGCGAGCCGGCGCGCGGTATCCACCGCGTGCGAGTTGGCGATCACCAGTTGCGCACCGCCGGCGCGCGCCGCCACTTCCATGTCTTCCAGATCGCCGACGATGACCTTGGCGAGCGGCAGCGCGGCGAGGCTTTCGTGACGATGCGGGCTGACCGCCGCCACCACCTCGGCGCCCATGCCGCTCAGGAAACGCACCTGCATGCCGAGCAGGTCGGGATCGGCGGCGAGCGCGATGCGCGCGAAACCGAGCATGAAATGGCTGTCGACCATCGCGTCCTGCAACTGGGCGCGCTGCCGCTCCACCTTCGCCGGCACCTCGCGCCCGGAAATCTCCGCCAGCGCCTGGGTGAAGGCATCGCAATCGTCGAGCCCCATCAGGCCGGTGAAGCGGAAATCGGGAACGCCGGTGCGTTCCTTGAGAATGTCAGCGGCCTTGGCCAGCGACGGCCCGACCACCAGGGTCGCCGCCGACTCGCCCAGCGCCTCGATCTCGACGCGCGGCGTGCCGCCGATGGTGAGCGCCGAATACTCGGCCTCGACCAGGTGGCCGTCGAGCGAATCGCCGATGTCCGGGACCACCACCGGGCGCAGGCCGAAAGCCTCGATCCACTCCTTGATCGCCTCGATGTCGCCCGGCGTCAGCATCGCCGAGGCCAGCACATTGACCTGCTTCGGCCGCCGCCCGGCGCAATCGCTCGCCGGCACCAGCGTCCGGATCAGCGCCTCGACCGCCAGCGCGAAGCCGCTCTCCAGGCAGCCCAGGTAATCCGGCGTATTGACCGGGACCACCGCCACGCCGTCGAATTCCGGGTGGGCGGCGCGGAATTCCTTGACCGTGCGCAGGATATCGGTGCCCTGCGTCTCGGAGAGACCGGTCGTCACCAGGCCGATGATGTCCGGTTTGCTCTTGTCGGAAAGCGTACGCAAGGCCTCGACCACGTTCTCGTCGGCGCCCATGATCGACGACACCTGGTCCATCGCCGTCGTCTGCAGCGGGATCGGCTCGCGGAAATGGCGCACGAAGAACACTTTGCCGAAGGCCGTGCAGCCCTGCGAGCCATGCATCAGCGGCAGGCTGCGGTTGAGCCCGAGAAATGCCAGCGACGCGCCGACCGGCTGGCTCACCTTCAACGGATTCACCGCCAGCGCCTTCTTCGATTGGATGATTTCGGCCATATGAGCATCGCTCCTCAGAGATTGCCCACCTCAAAGCAATGAACGCGCCAAGAAAACAACACAATCAAAACAACAACTTGCTAATCATTAATCTGTCGCAAACCCGACAAACCCGATGACGAACAATGCACCAGCGCAGCGCATCGGCCGCGGCAGCCAGTACCCCGCCATTCCGGCGCGGATAGTCCAGAGTTTCTGCGACTCAGGCGTAGGGGAGGTAGCCGGCGTCACCTGCCGCGCCGTGCCATTTGCTGCCTCAAGCAGCCGGACCGGCGCTGCTGCCTTGCCGTCGGCAGGACGACGACTCGGGATTGCTGCGACGACTGCCCCCTGCCGCCGAAATCGTGCGCAAGGCGGCAGCAGACCGCAGAAGACTTTCGCTGATCGCCTTCTTGTTGGCGTAAATGCGATGCAGGGCCCGCTGCATCCGGGCAATGGTATCGGCGTACTGCGCCAGATCGCCGCCGGATGAAGCGCTAGCTCGTGGTTGACCGTGGCGCATGAGATATCCCCTTCGGATCGGAAGTATGCGGTCCAGCTTAACCGGATATGATGCTGAAATCACTACGACATTGGTCAGTACAGCCCCCTGCGTGCAACACGGGGCTCAACTGTCCCTGCCTTTTCCGAGGATTTCATGACTCCGCAACAACTCGTCGGTACCGCTGTCAGGCTGTTTGCCGTATGGCTGATCCTGTCCAGTCTCGCCTACTTCACCACCTTTCCATCGACGCTGGAGACAAGCCCCTCGGTTCAGTACGGCCGCTATTTCGTCGGTGGGCTTTTCCTGCTTTTCGCCGCATGGCTCTGGTTTTGCCCCATGGTCGTCGCCCACACCATCGTCCCCCGCACCGTGCATGACAACAGACTGTCGGTGCGGGGCCACGAACTGGCCCGGGTCGGCATCGCCCTGCTCGGTCTGTGGCTGGCAGCGAAAGCCCTGCCCAGCGTGGTCTGGGTTCTGTATCGCGCCTTCCTGTTTGCGGAGATCAACTCATCCTTCGCTTCCCTGACGGCCGACCTCAAACTCGAGCTCGCCGTCTCGGTCACCGAGTTGTTCATTGCCGGCGCGCTCGTCGCCAAGGCGGGCGCCATTGCCCGACTCGCCGTACCGACAAGCCCGACCGAAACAACGCCCGCCCCCTGACCGGGTCACCCGGCGGCGCGCCATGAACCGTCCCGAACCGCCACCACCAGCGCAGAAATGCGCGTCCTGCCTGGCCGCACTGCTGCTCGGGCTTTTCCTGCAGCTCAGGGAGTGGCGCAGCCGCCGGGACTTCGAACGCCAGTACGGGGTGAAGCTGGCAGCCGCAAAGCGCGACTTTTCGAGTTCCGCTGGCGGCAATCCGGGCCCTTCGCTGCATGGCGTGGAGTTTGACGACGGCGATTGACGCCAGCCCGGCGAGATCATCCGCACTGGGGAATACGCCAAATCAACAAGCGGCAGGTTCGACGCCAGGGCCAACCAGGCGCTCGCCCCCGGTTCCGAGATGTCGAAAAACGGCTGCAAAAATTCACCCCCCGTTCATATGCAAAATGCAATCGTTGACCGCGCAATGCTTTGTTGTTGAAGCCTAATCCACCGAAAAACATCTCGGCCGGAGGTTGCCCGCACCTGGCATTGCCCCTTTCAGACAAACGATGCAGGAGTGAAAACCATGAAAAAATCGGTATTGAACCTGATGCTCTATGGTGCGTTCGCACTACCCCTCGCCGCGCATGCCCAGCAATGGGAAGCGCTGCCGAAACAGGCGCCGAGCCCGGCAAACAACCCGCAGACCGAGGCGAAAGTCGAACTGGGCAAGATGCTGTTCTTCGACCCGCGCCTTTCCGAACACGGGACGATGTCCTGCAATTCCTGCCACAACGTGATGGCGGGCGGCGACGACAACCGGCCGAACTCGATCGGCATGCACGACGCGCGCGGCGGACGCAGCGCGCCCAGCGTCTGGAACGCCGCCTTCCTCTCCAGCCAGTTCTGGGATGGCCGCGCCGCCACGCTGGAAGACCAGGCCAAGGGACCGATCACCAATCCGATCGAAATGGGCATGAGCGACGCCAAGGTCGCGATAGCCCGCCTGCAGGCCATTCCCGACTATCTGCCGCTGTTCAGGAAAGCCTTCCCCGAAGCCCGGGAAGCGCTCAGCATGGACAATGTCGCGCAGGCGATTGCCGCCTACGAGCGCACGCTGATCAACCCGGATACGCCGTACGACCGCTATGTGCGGGGCGACAAGAACGCGCTCGACGCGCAGCAGTTGCGCGGCATGCAAACCTTTACCGAAGTCGGCTGCAACGCCTGCCACATGGGCGCCAATTTCAGCGGCCCGGCGCTGCCGGCCGGCGAAGGTTTCTTCATGAAGTTCCCCAACATCGCCGGCAGCGTGTACGACAAGAAGTACGACCTGCTCTCGGACACCGGCCGCCACTCGGTGACCGGCAAGGACAGCGACCGCCATCTGTGGCGGGTGCCGACCCTGCGCAATGTCGCGTTGACGGCGCCCTACCTGCATAACGGCAAGGTGGCGAGCCTCGACGAAGCGGTACGCGTGATGGCCAAGACCCAGTTGAACAAGGAACTGTCAGCGGCGCAGGTCAAGGACCTGGTCGCCTTCCTCGGCAGTCTCGGCGGCAATTTCCCGCAACAGACGATGCCGCGCCTGCCGATGACCCCGGGCAGCAGCGTCGTGCCGCCGGTCGACCCGCATCTCGCGGCCAAGACAGCAAGGAAATAATCGCCTTTCCGCCGCCGACCGCGTCGCTTGCAGCTCCCGCCTTGGCGGGAGCCTGCCGGCTGGCGACTCAGGTCAGATGGAGGACGACATTGGCCGATCCCAGGCTGTAGGGAACGGCAACGAAGGTAAAGCTGGCGATCATCAGGCCACTGCCGACGACGACGGCAAGCAGTTCGCGGAAGAATATGGTGTCGCGGAATTTCATGGTGTGCTCCTTGGGCGCCCAGGGCGCCGTGAAAGTGAGTATTCTGGTTCTGCTCTGTCGGGGACGACGCCGCTGGTGCATGCATCGGCCATGACTGCATTCTGCGCGTCCCTGCCTGAACCTCACCTGAGGCACGCGTTCACCCCGAATTCATCGTCCGCACTTTCCCGCCCCGAACGCCACCGCTAATACAGGTAGGGCAGGATGCGCCAGCTACGCTTCTGGTAATCCCGGTATTCAGCAAACTCGTTTGCCAGAAACGCCTCTTCCCGGCTGATCGAGCGCAGCATGTAGCCCCATCCCCAGAGGGAAAACAGCAGCACCACCAGCGAAGCGCTGGCCAGCACGTAGCCGGCGATGATCAGCATGTTGCAGAGATAGACCGGGTGACGGATGTGGCGGTAGGGCCCGCTGTCGACGATGGAATAGGGGCGATGCGTGTCGAACAGGGGCGAGTAGTTTTCGCCGAGGCGGTTCAGCGACCGGCTCAGGAGCAGGAAGGCGCCCAGCGAGAGCAGCACGCCGCCGACGCGGAGCGACAGCGGCGCCGGGAGATAACCGAAGTGCGCCTCCCGGACCCAGAAACCGATCAGTACCAGCAAACTGCTGGCGACGAAGGCGAGCTTGGTCAGCCGACGCGCCAGCGGCATCTTCTCGACCGGCGGCTTGCCTGCCCCGGCGTAGTTCCGGTTCTGGCGCAAGCGACCATATTTCGCGACGTACAGGCCGAAGGTCAGCAGGTGAATCAGCGACAGCACGAGCGATTGGAGGCTGCTCATCGGCGCCCCTCGCGTCGGCACGGATTTTCCCTCGCCGCTTCACCGCTGGCGGCAAATCGGCCCGGCGCTTCCGGGAGCGCAGCGGGCCGCCTGGCGGGGCGCCGCGACGGGAACAGGCTCACTGTTCGCTCGCGGCGAAAGTCGCGGCCAGCGCCTCGCCCACCCGCTCGACGACGCCTTCCCAGTCCCCGGCCCGGCTTTGCCGGAACAGTCTGGCGGCGGGATACCACGGCGTCGTCTCGCCGCTCGCCTGCCAGCGGTAGTCGGTTGCCCAGGGCAGCATCACCCACAGCGGCTTGCCGAGCGCGCCGGCCAGGTGGGCGACCGCCGTATCGACGGCGATGACCAGGTCCATTTCACCGATCAGGGCGGCGGTATCGGCGAAATCGTTCAGTTCGCCGGCATGGCTGGTCAGCGCCGGGAAGGCGGCCAGGGTTTCGGCGTCGCCCGCCGCGATCTCCTTCTGCAGGGCATGGAAAGCAAAAGGCAAACGCAGCAGCCGGGCCAGGGCGGCCAGCGGCAAGCTGCGGGCGGTGCGCGGATTGCGGTCCTGGTAGCGGTCCGCAGCGCCCGACCAGACCAGCCCGATGCGCGGCGCCCGCGCCGCGCCCAGCCGCTCGCGCCAGGCGGTCTGGCGCACCGGCGGGACGCCCAGGTAGGGAAAATCCGCCGGAATGCCGTCCGCCGTCGTCTGCAGGGCATGCGGCAGGCTCATGATCGGGCAGCGGAAATCGGCCGCCGGCGCGGCATCGCCCTCTTCCCGCACGTCGATCGCCCCGCCCAGGCCGGCGAACAGCTCGCACAGCGGCGCCGACGCCTGGAGCAGGACCCGGGCGCCCTGCTGTTCGGCAAGCCGGGCGTAGCGCGCGAACATGATCTGGTCGCCGAAGCCGACTTCCGGTTCGATCAGCAGCGTCTTTCCCGCCAGCGGCTGGCCGGTCCACAACGGCGTTGCGGACCGCGGCGATGTCGTCGCCCGGTAGCGGCTCTGCCAGCGCGCCTCGAAGAGCGCCCAGCCGCGGGCGTAATCCCCGGCCAGCAGCAGCAGTTCGGCGCGGATGTAGTGGGCGTCGGCAAAATCGGGTTGGAGGCGGATCGCCCGCTCGATACAGGTCAGCGCCTCGTCAAAGCGCTGCGTTTCCTTGAGCAGGATCGCCTTGTTGTTCAGGGCCATCGCGTAATCGGGACGGATCGCCAGGGCCCGGTCGTAACTGGCGAGGGCTTCGTTGACCCGGTCGAGTTCGGCGAGGAGAACGCCCAGATTGACATGGGCATCGGCGTGCTCGGGGCGCAGCGCGATGGCCTGCCGGTAGCTGGCGAGCGCCGCCTCGTGCTGGCGGAGTTCGCCGAGCAGGATGCCGCGGTTGTTGTAGACGTCGGCGGCGTTCGGGTCGATGCGCAAGGCGCGCTCGTAGCTCGCCAGCGCCTCGTCGAAACGCCGCAGCTCCTTGAGCAACTGGCCGCGATTGAGGTGGGCGCCAAGGTAATCGGGCTTGCTCTCGATCGCCCGCGCATAACTCGCCAGGGCGTCGTCGACGCGCCCCAGATGCGCCAGCAACAGACCGCGGTTGAGGTAGGCCTCGGGAAAGCCGGGGCAAAGGGAAATCGCCCGCTCGTAGGCGGCCAGCGCCTCGTCGAAGCGGTGCAGCCGGAACAGCAGGTTGCCGCGCAGGCAGTGACTGTCGGGAATCGCCGGCTGCAACGCGATCGCCGCATCGTAGTTCTGCAGCGCCTCGTTCAACTGGCCGAATCGTTCCAGCAGGCTGCCGGCGTTGAGGAAAGCCTCGACGTATTGCCGGAGCTGGCCGATGACATGCTGGTAAGCCTCCAGCGCGTCGGGCAGGCGCCCGGCCTGATGGAGCGCTATCGCTTGTTGAAAGATGGCATCGAGATTGGGTTGAGCGAATTCGCGATTCATGGCGATGACTGTCCTGAAGGCTACCGGCGAGCGCCGGCAAATGATCGCATCATGCCGCATGACTGCCGCTTACCCAAGAGGAATATCAACAAGCAACAAGCAGCCACCAAGAAAATGACAAAACCATACCCGAAGCAGGTTTTTCAGTCAGAATCCTGCCATCTCTACTTTCGCCAACATATGAACCTGGAAAGCGTTTTATTCGGTGTCCTCTTGTTCTGGCTGCTGACAAGCATGTGGATCGGGCTCCGGGCGGCAGACTCGGGCTTCTGGTTGATGTATCTGCTTGGCGGTGCGTTGTTGCTCCTGCTGGCTGCTCTGGTGACGCTTTTCATCCATGATAGAAAGCTGTTTTATCTCGGGATCGGCGCGCTGGCGCTGATCGTCTTCCGGATCTGGCGCTGGTTCAAACGCGAAGCGATGATCGAGGCCGCCTTTCTTCGCGATTACCCTGTCTTCCAGACTGCCCCCACTGGCCTGGTCGTCACCGACGAGGGGCTCAAGCGGGAACTTTTCCTGGCGCAAACGGCAAACGGCGTGCAAATCGGCATCCGTTACGAGGAGTTCAATGGCGACCACTCGCCCGTCAGCCATAGAACCACCTGGGATGAGTCATACATTTCCGAAGAAGAAGCGACCAGGGTTCTGATGATGCGCTTGCATCAGAAATTCATGGCGCCACACCCGGAAAACAAGGACCCGGCTACGCTCGACTGGATAACGTCGTTCGCGGAGGCGAAAAGGCGATTGATACGGTACAAGGAAATCGAGGAATCGCGGCGGCAACAGGGCTAATACGGCGAATGAACCAAACCGCCAGGCCGCCTGCCCAAGGTCATGCCGGCTACCACGGAAGGAGGGAAACGCCATGGACAAACGTCAGTTCCTGCTCGATCAGCTCGCCGACAAGGTGAAGGTCTTCAAGGCGGAATCGGAGAAGCACAAGCGCCTGTACCGCCGGCTGCGTTACGCGGTTTTCCTGCTGACTTCGCTGTCGGCCCTGCTCGCCGGACTGTCACTGAAATTCCCGGAGTCCGCCGCGGCGATCAGCGTCGTCATTCTGCTGGTCTCCGCCGGCACCGGGGTGCTGACCTCGGTCGAGGGCCTGCGCAAACCTTCCGAACTGTGGATACACGAGCGCATGACCTATTACACGCTGATGGATCTGCAGCGCGAGGCGGCTTTCGTACTCGACGAGGCAAGTCCGCCCGATCAGGTCGAAAAATACTTCTTCCGTCTGCAGGAAATCCTCGGCGCTTCCAACGACAAGTGGAACCGGCAGATCGTCGGCCACCGGCAGGGGCCGACGGCGGATAGCGCGAAGGCCGAAAGTTGGAATCCGGGGGCAGCGCCAGGCTCCTCCACCGACTGATCCTGGAAATGCCGTGCACCCAGTTGAGCAAATCTTGCCGCGCCTCTCCCGAATCGGGGAAAGCCGCTTGATATAAATCAAAACAATAATTTAATCATATATTTAGTGCGGCAATATGTCGCACCGGCAGTTTTGTGACGTTGTGTAACCATTGCGCGCTCTGCAATTCATCGACGCGCGCAATGTCACCACATCAGGCTCTCGCCCCAACGCTTCTGGCATTCCTCCTGAGTGCCAACAGCCCTCATTCGCTGGCCCATGGCGAACACCACGCGGCGCCGGCCGCCGTCTCGACGACAAGCTGGACCCGCCATGCCCAGCTACAGGTGACGATGAGTCGCGGCGCGGCGCCCGGGATGCGGGTCGAAGCGATCGGCGGCGAGTTCGACCGTGTTGTTCTGCAGACCCCCGAGGCCCCGGCCGCAGTCGCCCTCGACACGGGGCGCGGCAGCTGGACGGTAAGCAAGGCGCAGATGGGCACTGGTGGCCACCTGTGGTTCATGGCAACGCGCGAAAACGCGCATGAAGTCGTCCGCGCCACCACCTATTATTTTTTTCCGGCCCGTCCGCAGGTTCCTACCGAGATGCTGCGCGCCCCGCGCGGCGGCCTCGAGATCGTTCCGTTGCGCCTGCAGGAGCACGGCGGCACGCGCGAGGGCAGCCGCTGGCGCTTCCTGCTACGTCACGACAATCAGCCCTTGCCCGGCCACCGGCTGACCCTGGAAACCGAGGGCGGTAGCCGCCAGCTATTCATTGCCGATGCCGACGGCGTTGCCGAAATCGGCTTTCCCCGCGATTTCATGGCCGAGCGCTTGACCGAGAAGGAGGGCATGAATGCCCGCCAGGCCTTCGTTCTCTCGGTCGAGCACGATGCCGGCGGCAAGCACCACCTGACCACCTACAACCACGTCTACAACCCGGACCGGATGCGCGAACGCAACCTGGCGCTCGGCGCCGGGGTGTTCGCGCTGGGCATGGCCCTGGCCGTACCGCTCCTGCGCCGCAAGGAGAAAAAGCATGCGTGACTGGCTCAAGCAACGCATTCCAACGCTGTCGCGGCTGCGCCTCCTGGTGCAGTTGCTGACCTTCGCTATCAGCGTCTATGGCGGTCTGGTCGTCGGCAGCTACGCCGCGCAGAAGGTATCGACCGCGCTGCCGGCGCTCTCCTGTGCCTACGACAACGCAAACGGTGGCTACTGCGCGCTGGTGCCGCTGCAGCACCAGATGGATCACCGGGTCGGCGCGGTGATGGCTAAAGCTCAGCAGATCACCGTGCAGGTCCTGATCCCGGTTTTCGTCACTTTCAGCACCTTCCTGCTGTTCTTCTTCGTGCTCGGCAAGGCGTTCTGCGCCTGGGTCTGCCCGCTGGGGACGGTCCAGGAATGGCTGTTCCGTCTTGGCCGCCGCCTCGGTTTCGGGATGACGCCGGTACCGGCCGGCAAGCTGCGCTGGCTGCGGCCGGTGAAATGGCTGCTATTGCTCGGCCTGGTTTTCGTCGTTCCCTTGCTCGCCGGCCTCGGCTACGCGCCGCATTCGGCCGGCAACCCCTATTGCGACATCTGCCCGTCGCGCATCGTCACCACCTTGCTCACCGCCAACCCCGAGGAGCTGGCAATCCGTACCGGTGGCGACGGCTTCAGCCTCGGTTTGGGCATCGTCGGCAACCTGCTCGCCGGCTTCGTCATCGCCGCGGCGCTGGCGGTACGCCAGCCGTTCTGCCGCATCTGCCCGATGCTGGCGCTCAACGCCGTCGCCCGCCATGGCGCGCTGCTGCGCCTGAGCAAGATCGAACATGCCAAGTGCGACAAGTGCGGCATCTGTAGCAAAGCCTGTCCGATGGACATCCCGGAAATTCACCACGAGCACGGCCGGCGGGCCTTCAGCGAGGACTGCACGCTGTGCGGACGCTGTGCCGAGTTCTGTCCCGACGACGGCGTCATCCGCATCAAGTTCGGACCGCTAGCGCTCTTCTCGTCGGCCCGCGAGTACTACAAGAAACGGGTCCGCGGC
Organism: Azonexus sp. MM2026_4; assembly: GCF_055901855.1. Taxonomy (NCBI): domain Bacteria; kingdom Pseudomonadati; phylum Pseudomonadota; class Betaproteobacteria; order Rhodocyclales; family Azonexaceae; genus Azonexus; species Azonexus sp. MM2026_4. The sequence continues at coordinate 1,871,981 of NZ_CM148380.1, forward strand.
GAAACGCCGGAAGGCGAGGTCAAGCCGATACGCATCGTGCGCAAGCCGCAGCGGGAAACCCATGCCGGCTGAAACCTCGACATCGCTGCTGACCGTCTTCCTGCTCGGTGTTTCGCTCGGGCTGACCGCCTGCGCCGCGACCTGTCTGCCGTTCATCGGCACGCTGGCCTTCGGCAAGGCCGGCGGCCGGCGGGCCGGGTTGATCGATACCGGACTCTTCCTCGGCGGCCGCCTGCTGGCTTATTCGACGCTCGGCGGACTGGCCGGGCTGGTCGGCGCCGGCTTCGTCAAATGGCTGGCCGGCGGCCTCGGCAACCTGGTCATCGGCGGCGTCGCCTGCCTGACCGCCTTGCTGCTGGCGGCGCCGGCGCGGCAAAGCCACGCCGCTTGCGGTCGACCGCAGAAAATCGCCAATTTCCCGCCTTTCCTGCTCGGCGTCGCGCTGACGCTGATTCCCTGCGCGCCGCTGGCCACCCTGCTGGCGACTGCCGCGGCCGGACCGTCGGCCGCTCAGGGCGCGCTGCTCGGCCTGGTATTCGGGCTCGGCGCCCTGCTGACCCCGATGATCGTGCTGATCCCGGCCTGCGCCAGCGTCGGTGCCCACCTGCGCGCCGACCAGCCGTGGCTGGCCGGGCTGCTGCGCCTCGGCGCCGCCACCGTACTGCTGCTCATCGGCTGCCGACGGGTCGCCTCGGTATCACCGACCTTGGCGATCGCCGCCCTGCTCGCCTGCCTGGTCGCCGCTGGCTGGCTGTCGCGCCAGCACAACAGGGCTTCCCAGGCAGAAGCGGAAGCTCGCCCTATCGTTTTCCACCGCCCCGCGGATTGATTCATTCCCATGCAAGCACTGACCTCATGAAAACCATCCCCTCACCATTCAGACCACGTCTCCACCCGCTCTGCGCCGCGATCCCGCTGGCGCTGAGTGCCCCGCTCGCCGCCGAGGAAACCGGCGTCATGCCAACCGTCGTCGTCACCGCCGCCAGCTACGCCCAGGACGTCCAGGACGTCCAGGCCAGCGTCCAGGTGATCAAGCGTCGCGATATCGAAGCCAGCGCCGGCGTCTCGCTGCTCGACACGCTCGACCAGGCGGTTGGCGTCGATACTCGCGGCACCTCGCTGAACAGCACGGTCAGCATGCGCGGGATGACCAGCAGCGGCACGCTGATCCTGTTCGACGGCATGCGGCGCACGCAGAAGTACGGCTCGCGCGACATCAACCTCTACGGCACCGAGGACGTCGAACAGATCGAAATCGTGCGCGGCCCGATGTCGGCCCTCTACGGCGCGGACGCCTCCGGCGGCGTGATCAACGTCATCACCCGCCAACCCAGGCTCGGCAGCGGCCTGCACGGCGCCCTGTCAGCCACCTATGGCGAGGCCGAAGGCGGCCAGCGCGAAACCGATCTCTGGAAAGCCCGGCTCGAATACGGCGGCGAGATGCTGACGCACCGGATCAGCATCGAACAGCGCAACCGGGACGACTATCGCGTTGACCGCAGCAGCTACGCCGCCGACCTGAAGGGCGTGGACGAAACCTACGTCAACTACCAGGGCGGCCTTCAGGTGGCGCCAGGACACAAGCTGCGCCTGAATCTGGAGCGTGCCCGGCAGGACGACGACAGCCCGGGGGAACTGACCCGCGCACCGTTCACCCGCTTCAACGCTTACGAACGCGAAAACCGCGACTACGCCAGTCTCAACTACACCGGCGAGATCGCCTCGGGCTTCCTCGTCCTGGACGCAGCCTGGGGAAAGAGCGATGCGAAGACGACCCGCGCCTACCCGCTGATCGAAAAAACCGACTACACGCAAACCCAGTATGCCGGCCGCTACATCCTGCCGATTGGCGAACACACGTTGACGCTCGGCCTCGGCCAGCAGAACGACAAGCTCAACATCATCAACAACACGAGCCAGGAAGGCGATCGCACCAACAACTACGTGCTTGCCCAGGGAGACATCCGTTTCAATCACGAATGGAGCCTGCTCGCGGGCGTCAGGCATGACCGTTTCAACGAATTCGGCGACGCGACGACGCCGCGTCTCTCGGTGCAGTACGCACCCGGCAACTGGCGATTCCGGGCCGGTTACGGCGAAGCCTTCCGCGCCCCCTCGGTGCTCGAACAATATGCCACCTTCCGCCGCGGCACCTTCCTGATCCTGGGGAACAGCACCCTGGAACCCGAAGAAAGCCGCAGTTTTGAACTGGCAGCCGGGTTTACGGGGAGCAATTTCAAGCTCGACCTGTCCGCCTATGAAACGCGCAGCAAGAACTTGATCACGACCATTTCGGCGCCCCGATTGCCAACCGATCCCTTCGGCGTGCTATCGCGTTCGGTGTACACCAATATCGGCAAGGTCACGATCAAAGGCATCGAGTTGAGCGGCGCCTGGCAGATCAGCCAGGCCTGGTCGCTGAAAGCCAGCTACGAGCATATCGATGCCCGCAACGACGAAACCGGCGACCGGCTGACCGGCAGACCCGGCAACATCGCGCGCATGGGAGTCCGTTTCGAGCAGGGCGGCTGGACGGCAGACCTGCAGGGGCGTTACTACTTCAATTACTACAACGCCCACAACACGATACGCGGCCTCAACCTCTCCAGCGATTACGGAACGACCGACCTCAAGGTCGGCTACCGCATCAACCCGCAGTTCTCGGTGGCGGCTGGCGTGACCAACCTGTTCGATCGCCAGGCACCGGACAACTGGGGTTCGATGTATTCGCTGGAAGACCCACCAAAGCGCTTCTTCTACGTGAGCGGCAGCTACCGCTTCTGATCCCTCGGCTCCTCCGTTCAGAAGATTAAGCGGAGGGTGCCACGGCGCCCTCCGTCTGCTGCAGCAACCCGCCACCAGCGCGGCGCATGCGGCATTCCTGACGAAAGCCGCTGCCGCTTCAGGCCGCCAGCGCCGTCCCCGAAACCGCCTTCGCCCACGGCGCCGGTTTCCTGACCGCGGCCCACACCGGGCTTTCCATCGACAGCGCCAGTTGGCGGGCGAGTTCGCTCATGCCGGCGTAGCCGGCATAGCCGAATTCGCGTTCCTGGTTGATGTCGAGGAAGGGAATGCGCGCCTTCAGTGCGGTGTACAGGTTGCGGCCGCCGGCGATCAGGATGTCGGCCTGATACTCGTGATAGGTCGACAACAGCGCCTTGGGGCTGCCGTCGTCGATCATCTTGGTGTCCTCGCCCATCAGTTCGCGGATGCGCGCCTTGTCCTCTTCGGTCGATTTCTTGGTACCGGTGGCGACCACCTTCATGCCGAGATCCTGCAGCGCCGAGACGATCGACCACGACTTGACGCCGCCGGTGTAGAGCAGAACGCGCTTGTCCTTGAGGCGGGCGCGCCAGGGTTCGAGGGCGGCGTGCGCCTTGGCTTCCTCGCGGGCGATCACCGCCTCGGTACGGGCGATCAGCTCGGGATCGCCGATCAGCCGGGCGAAATCGCGCAACGCATTGGAGACGTCCTGGACGCCGTAGAAGCTGCCTTCGAAATACGGCTGGCCGTAGTTTTCCTGCATCTTGCGCGCCACGTTGAGCAGCGCCTTGGCGCAGACGACCATGTTCACCTTCGCCCGATGCATGGTCTGCACTTCGTGGAAGCGGGCGTCGCCGGACAGCGTGCACAGGATGCGGTAGCCGAGTTCGTCGAACAGCGGCGCGACGTGCCAGAACTCGCCGGCGATGTTGTATTCGCCGATCAGGTTGATGTCATAGGTCGGCAGGCCGTCCGGGCGCGGCTTCGCCGGTTCCGGTTCGCGCGTGCCGATGACGTGCTTGAACATCGCCTCGCCGGCCAGCCGGTTGCCGAGGTTCTTGGTACCGTAGAAACCGGCCGCATCGACCGGCACCACCGGCACGCCCCAGCGCTCGGCGGCGGCCTTGCAGACCGCCTCGATGTCGTCGCCGATCAGTGCGGTGACGCAGGTGTTGTAGATGAAGACGGCGGCCGGCGCATAGCTGTCGACGGCCTGCTTGATCGCATGGAACAGGCGTTTCTCGCTGCGCCCCATGACGACGTCGGTTTCCGACAGGTCGGTGGTCATGCCGATCTTGTACAGGGTGACGCCCGAGGAGCGCGCGCCACGGTTGTCCCACGAGGAACCGGCGCAGGCGATCGGCCCGTGCACGATGTGGGCGACGTCGGCAATCGGCAGCAACGCGATCTGGGCGCCGTCGAAGGCGCAACCGCCAGCCGTGGCGCCGGGCTTGGGCTTGGCACAGCCCGACTTTTCCTTGTGGTTGTGGCTGCAGGCGGGCTCGTCGAGCAGGGCCTGGATTTCGCTGGTTTTCATGCGCATCTCCGGTAGTCCGCAGACTACTCAGCAAGATGGGTGCCACCAGCCAAGTCACTGATTTTTCGTAAAAACCTAGAAAAACGGGCTTGTCGCCTTTACGACAAGCCCGTCCCGTTCAGACGCGCAGGCTGGCGCCGAGCTTTTCCAGCAGCTTGGGACCGAGCCCCTTGACCCGCAGCAGGTCGGCGACGCTGGCGTAAGGACGACCGGCGACGATGGCGGCCGCGACCGCGCGGCTGAGCCCCTTGAGCGCGGCCAGTTCATCGACGCTCGCCGCATTGACCGAGAGCGTGGCCGGCTGCACCGCGGCAGCCGGCGCTTTCGCCGCGGCCTTCTTCGCCACCGGCTTGGCCGGCGACGCGGCCGGTGCCGGCGCCAGCGACGGGACAGCGGCAGCGGTGGCGATGGCAGCGCTGTCAGCGGTGGTCGCAGCAGCGGCAGCGGATGCCGCGACAGCTACGACCGGCAGATTGCGGTAATCGCGCGTCAGGTAGCCGGCCGCCGTCCACTCGCGCAGCATCACGGTCAGCGCCGCGTCGCTGGCGCCGACTGCCGGCACCGTGTAGCGGCAATCGGTCCATGCCTCGCCACCGGCCAGCCGGCCGAGGATCAGGCTGGCCACCGGGGTGCCGGTCCAGGCGCCGCCGGCGTAGGGCGTCGTCAGCGCCCACACCTCGAGGGCCAGGGTGCCGCTGAGGTTGTCGGCGGAGCGCGGATTGGCGATGCGGTCGACGGAAATTTCGGCGGTGCCGTCGGCGACCCGGCAGGCAACGGCGCCTTCCAGCGTCGGCTGGGCGAAAGACTGCGGCGCCGGATAGATCGCCAGGTCGCGCACCTCGACGCTGCCGTCGGCATCGCCGGCAACCAGCATCAGCGCCATGGTGAAGGCGTCTGGCCCGGCCGGCGGCAGGGCGGCGACGCAGGCATCGACATTGAAACAGCCGGGCAGCGGCTGCAGCGGAAATTCGGCGACCTTGACGCCGGCCGGCGCGCGGTCGGCAAAGCCGGCGCCGCTCGCCCACAACTGCAGCGACCAGTGGCTGCCGTCCTGCAGATCGCTGGCGGCGAGCGTCACTTCGGCGTTGAGATGAACGCTGTCGCCGGCAAAGCGATAGCCATGGTTGGCACCGAGGGCGGTAGCCGGGGACGGGATTGCGGACACGGTCTTCTCCGAGGAAAAAAGCCGCGCATTATAGGCCGCAAAATATTTAAATCAATCAATCGCTTACGATAATTTTTATGCACAACGAAGGTGCATGCCAGGCGGATTTCTGTCGCAAAAACGACAAGCCGCCCATGACGGGCGGCTGGCCTTGGCGTCGGAACGGCGCAGCGCGCCGGCGCTATCAGATCACCAGTTGTGTCCCCAGTTCGACGACCCGGTTGGTCGGAATGTGGAAGAAATCGCTGGCGCTGGTGGCGTTCTTCGACATCAGCGCGAACAGGCGCGCACGCAGCGGCGTGAAGCGCTGGGTCAGCGCCGGCACGATGGTCTCGCGGGACAGGTAAAAGGTCGTTTCCATCAGGTCGAAACGCTCGCCCAGGCGCTTGCACTGGTCGAGCGCGCCGGGCACGTCGGGACTTTCCATGAAGCCGTAGCGGATCACCACGCGCATGAAGCCCTTGCCCATGCGGTGCAGGTAGATCCGCTCGAAATCGTTGACGTAGGGCGTATCCGCCGTCTGCACCGTGGTCAGCACCACCCGCTCGTGGAGGATCTGGTTGTGCTTGAGGTTGTGCAGCAGCGCCGCCGGCACGCCGACCTTGGAGCTGGTCAGGAAGACAGCCGTCCCCTGGACCCGGTGCACATCGTCGATGGCCTCGATGAAGTCTTCCATCGGAATGCTCTGCTTGGCCATTTCCTGCGCCACCAGTTGCCGTCCGCGCCGCCAGGTCGTCAGCACGGTAAAGGAGACGATGCCCATGGCGATTGGGAACCAGCCGCCGTCGGGAATCTTGATCGCGTTGGCGGCAAAGAAGGCGAGATCGATGCCGAGGAAGAACAGGCCGACGATGGCCACCGCCGCCCAGTGCCAGCGCCACATCAGGAGCATCACGAAGGCGACCAGGATGGTGTCGATCAGCATCGTCCCGGTGACCGCGATGCCGTAGGCGGCGGCCAGGTTGGACGAGGACTTGAAGCCGATGACCAACGCCACCACCGCCAGGTAGAGGCTCCAGTTGGTGAAGGGAACGTAGATCTGCCCCTCTTCCATGCCCGAGGTGTGGACGATCTGCATCCGGGGCAGCAGGCCCATCTGCACCGACTGGCGGGCCACCGAGAAGGCGCCGGAAATCACCGCCTGCGAAGCGATCACCGTCGCCAGCGTGGCCAGGCCGAGCATCGGGATCAGCGCCCAGTCCGGCGCCAGGTGGAAGAAGGGATTCTGGATCGCCGCCGGTTCGGCCAGCAGCAGCGCCCCCTGGCCGAAATAATTGAGCACCAGCGCCGGCATCACGAAAGCAAACCAGGCCAGGCGGATCGGAAAGCGCCCGAAGTGCCCCATGTCGGTATACAGCGCCTCGCCGCCGGTCACCGCCAGCACCACCGAACCGAGCGCGAGGAAGGCGAGCTTCGGATGTTCGTGGATGAAACTCAGCGCGTAGGCCGGATTGAGCGCGGCCAGCACGCCCGGGTGATTGACGATGTGCAGGATGCCGAGGGCGCCGAGAACGGCGAACCAGCAGGCCATGACCGGACCGAAGTAGAGCCCGACGGTGCCGGTGCCCCGTTTCTGGATGAAGAACAGCGCGGTCAGGATCAGCAGCGTGACCGGGATCACGTAGGGCTTGAGCGTCGGCGTCACCAGTTCGATCCCCTCGACCGCCGACAGCACCGAGATCGCCGGCGTGATCATGCTGTCGCCGTAGAATAGCGCCGCCGCGAAGATGCCGAGCAAGGTGATCACCCAGGCCAGGCGCGGATTCCGGGCGCGCTCGGTGACCAGTGCCAGCAGGGCGAGCGAACCGCCCTCGCCGCGGTTGTCGGCGCGCATGATCAGCAGCACGTACTTGAACGCCACCAGCAGCATGATCGACCAGAAGATCATTGACAGGATGCCGAGGATGTTTTCCGGCGTCACCGGAATCGGGTGGTGGCCGTTGAAGATTTCCTTCAGCGCATAGAGCGGACTGGTCCCGATATCGCCGAAGACGACACCGATCGCCCCCAGCGTCAGCGCCGGGAGGGCTTTTCTTGTGTGCATGCGTTCCCCTGTTGGCACGTCTGGCGCGCCGGTTTTTTTATTTGATGCTCCAACGGGACAATCTAGCACCGGCCGTCTGGCCGGCTATGACTTTTGTCAAACAGAAACGAAAAAGGCGGCCAGGGCCGCCTTTGGTGATTGGCTGCGGCGCTCAGTGAGCGGGCGCCACCGGCGCTTCGACCGCCGCCGGCGTGGCGGGTGCCGGCTTGTGGCCGGCATCCGGATGCCAGCCGAGAAGGACAAGCATGACCATGAAGCCGGCAACATAGGCGACGGCGACGTGCCAGCCGTACTTCAGCCAGCGACCGGCCGACTTGGCTTCCGGGTACATGTTGGAGAGCGCCACCCCGGCCGACGAGCCGAACCACAGCATCGAACCGCCGAAACCGACGGCGTAGGCCAGGAAGCCCCAGTCGAAGCCGCCCTGGCGCAAGGCCAGCGCGGTCAGCGGGATGTTGTCGAAGACCGCCGACACGAAGCCGAGAACGAAGGCCGACTGCCACGAGGCCGGCGGCAGTTGCTCGACCGGCATCATCGAGGCGCAGAGCACCAGCGAGAGCAGGAAGACCGTCCCCTTCACCGTTTCCGGCAGCAGTTCCCAGTCGTGGCGGCGCACCGGGATGGTCAGGATGATCGCCACCCAGACGGCAACGCCGATGAAGGGGAAATGGTTGGCCATCTCCGGCGCGTTGACGTTGATCGTGACGTTGGTGGCAACGGCAAAGACCAGCATCAGGGCGACGATGAACAGACGCCCCCAGTCGATGTGGGTATGGGCATGGCCGCCCTTGATGATCGGCGAATAGGCGTGTTGCTGCTTGGCACCGAAGTAACCGACGATGAGCAGGGCGACGACGGCCGCAGCGTAGGCGTCCAGGACGATGATCGGGCTGACGCCGTCGATCCACATCATCGTCGTCGTCGTGTCGCCGACCACCGAACCGGAACCGCCGGCGTTCGACGCGGCGACGATCGCCGCCAGGTAGCCGATATGCACCTTGCCGCGGAACAACTGGTGCGCCATGGCGCCGCCGATCAGCGCAGCGGCGATGTTGTCGAGGAAGCTGGAGATCACGAACACCATCACCAGCATCACGAAACCGCCCCGCCAGTCGGCCGGCAGGAACTTCGGCAGGACCACCGGCACGTGGCTCTTCTCGAAATGCCGGGCGAGCAGCGCGAAGCCGGTGAGCAGGCAGAACAGGTTGGCGACGGTGACCCATTCATGGCCGAGATGGCCGACGAAACCGGCCAGACCGACGCCGGTCTTGAAACCGGTGAACACCATCTTGTACAGGCTGATCGTCACCAGGCCGGTCAGCGCGACGTAGAGCGTGGCATTGTGGAAGAGCGCAACGCCGAGCAGGGTCAGGGCAAAGAGGATGAAATCGACGGGAATCCCGCCCACGGTCGGCAGGTCGCCAGCGGCGAACGCCGTGACCGGAAACAGGAAAAGCAGGGCAAGTAGGCGATACATGGGCTGTTCTCGGAAGTTATGAAGATGTTCGAAGCAACGCGGATCACCCCATGGTTTTCAGGTGCTGGATGATTTCGCCGGCCATCGGCTGGGCGTCGCCGTAGAGCATGCGGCAATTGTCGGTGTAGAAGAGCGCGTTTTCAACACCGGAATAACCCGTACCCTTGCCGCGCTTGATGACGATGACGTTCTGCGCCTTGTCGGCGTCGAGGATCGGCATGCCGTAGATCGGGCTGGTCTTGTCGGTACGCGCGCTCGGATTGACCACGTCGTTGGCGCCGATCACCAGCGCCACGTCGGCCTGGCCGAACTCGCCGTTGATTTCCTCGAGGTCGAAGATCTTGTCGTAAGGCACGCCGGCTTCCGCCAGCAGCACGTTCATGTGCCCCGGCATGCGCCCGGCCACCGGGTGGATCGCGAACTTCACCTCGACCCCGGCTTCCTCCAGGATCTCGGTCATTTCCCAGACCTTGTGCTGGGCATGCGCCACCGCCATGCCGTAGCCGGGAACGATGATCACCTTGCTGGCGTAGCGCATCATCGCCGCCGCATCCAGACCGGACAATTCCTTCATCGAACCGCTGATCGCCTCGCCCGGGCCGGAAGCGACCATCGGCGTGAACAGGATGTTGGACAGCGGTCGGTTCATCGCCTTGGCCATCAACTGCGTGAGCAGCGTGCCGGCAGCGCCGACGACGATGCCGGCGATGATCAGCGCCGGGTTGCCGAGCACGTAGCCCTCGAAGCCGACCGCCAGGCCGGTGAAGGCGTTGAACAGCGAGATCACCACCGGCATGTCGGCGCCGCCGATCGGCAGGGTGACGATCAGGCCGAGCAGCAGCGCGACGACGAAGAAGCCGATGATCAACTGCGGCTGCGCCGGCGCCGGCGCCAGGGCGATCATGGTCAGGCCGAGGCCGATGGCGACCGCCGCCAGCGTGACATTGACCGCGTTCTGCGCCGGCAGCCGGTAAGCCTTCTTGAGCACGCCCTGCAGCTTGGCCCAGGCGACGCAGGAGCCGGTGAAGGAGACGGCGCCGATCAGCGCGCCGAGCACGGCGAGCGTCGTCGTCACCAGGCCCTGGGCGTCGCCGCGGGCGAACTCGATGGCGGCAATCGCCGCCGCCGCGCCGCCACCCATGCCGTTGTAGATGGCGACCATCTGCGGCATGTCGGTCATCTTGACCTTCTGCCCGGAAATCCAGGCGGCGCCGCCGCCGAGCGCCAGGGCCAGGGCGATCAGGCCGAGGTTGTGCAGGCCGGGGATGAGGAAGGTGCCGGCGATGGCGATCAGCATGCCGTAACCGGCGATGACGATGCCCTTGCGGGCGCTGGCCGGCGAGCTCATGCCCTTCAAACCGAAGATGAACAGCAGGGCGCCGGCGAACCAGGCGCCTTGAACGGTGATCGGCATGACTCAGCCCTCCTTCTTCTTGAACATGCCGAGCATGCGTTCGGTAACCACGTAACCGCCGGCCGCATTGGCGGCGCCCAGGGCCACGGCGAAGAAGCCGATGGCCTGTTCGAGCGGCGTCTCGGCGTGGCCGAGCGCGATCATCGCGCCGACGACGACCACGCCGTGGACGAAGTTGGACCCCGACATCAGCGGCGTGTGCAGGATCACCGGCACCTTGGCGATGATCTCGTAGCCGGTGAAGGCGGCGAGCATGAAGATGTACAACGCGAGCAGACCGTCCATCAGGCGTCTCCCAGGATTTGCTTGACCGTGGCATGGACGGTGGCGCCGTCGCGGCACAGCACGGTGCCGGCGACGACCTCGTCGCTCCAGTCGATGTTCAGGGCGCCGTCCTTGATCCACGGCGAGAGGAAGTTGTAGATGTTCTTGGCGTACAGCTCGGAGGCGTGCGTCGGCATGCGCGACGGCAGGTTGAGCGGGCCGTGGATGTTCACGTCGTTGGCGATGACGTGTTCGCCCGGCTGCGTCAGCTCGCAGTTGCCGCCGGATTCGGCGGCCATGTCGACGATGATGGCGCCGTACTTCATGCGCCCGACCATCTCCTTGGTGACGATCACCGGCGCCTTCTTGCCGGGAATCGCCGCCGTCGTGATCACGACGTCGGCGGCGGCGACCGCCTTGGCCAGCTTCTCGGCCTGCGCCGCCTTTTCCTCGGCGGTCAGCTCGCGGGCGTAACCGCCGGCGCCGTCGGCGGAAACGCCGGTATCGACGAACTTGGCGCCGAGCGATTCGATCTGCTCGCGCGCCGCGGCGCGCACGTCGTAGGCTTCGACCATGGCACCGAGGCGCTTGCAGGTGGCGATGGCTTGCAAACCTGCCACCCCGGCGCCGATGACGAGCACGCGCGCCGGGCGGATGGTACCGGCGGCGGTGGTCAGCATCGGGAAGAACTTGGTGCACCGGGCGGCGGCGATCAACCCGCACTGGTAGCCGGAACAGGCGCCCTGGCTGGACAGCGCGTCCATGCTCTGGGCGCGCGAGATGCGCGGCAGCAGTTCGAGCGAGAAGGCGGTGATCTTGCGGGCGTTCAGTGCCGCCAGCCGTTCCTTCGACTCATACGGCTTCAGCAGCCCGATCAGCACCGCGCCTTCCGGCATCGCCGCAATCTCGTCGAGCGACGGCGGCGTCACCCGCAGGATCACGTCGGCGTTGGCGTAGGCCTGCGCCACGCCCGGCACGCACTCGACTTCCGGGTAGTCGCTGTCGAGCAGGTGGCTGGCGATCCCCGAGCTCTGTTCCATGCACAGCTTCACGCCCAGGGCGAGAAACTTCTTTGCCGTCTCGGGGACGAGAGCGACGCGCTGTTCACCGGGTGCGACTTCGCGCACCGTTGTCATTTTTATTGGCATTTGATTCAATCGTCCTGGTCCATGTCCTTACGGGGAACGGTTTCGGGGTCGGCAATGATTCCCCGGTAAATCTCGACCCGGTCGCCCGGCTTCAGCGCTGCGTCGAGCTTCACCAGGCGACCGAAGACGCCGACTTTCTGGCTGCTCAGGTCGATCTGGGGAAACTGGTTGAGGATGCCGGAACGCTCGATCGCCTCGTTGACCGTCGAGGTATCCGGCACTTCGATGTTCATCCAGACCTGGCGGCCCGGTTCGGAATAGGCAACACCTATCTGCATGGCAAGCTCCTTCAGGTGGCGAGCGGCTCGGCGGCCGGCACGGCACGGCTGGCCAGGCGGTTGTCGAGCACCCGCTTGCCGGCCAGCAGGAAGCCGAGGATGGCGAAACCGCCCGGCGGCAGGATCATCAGCAGGGCGCCGTCGAAGCCGGTCAGTTTCATTTCGAGGAAGGCGAACGACGGCCCGAGCAGGTTCGAGGCCTGGGCGAACAGCGTGCCGGCGCCGAGGAATTCGCGGATCAGGCCGATGAAGGTCAACGCCCCGGTGAAACCGAGGCCCATCGCCAGACCATCGACCGCCGACGCGGCGACCCCGTTCTTGACGGCGAAGGCTTCGGCCCGGCCGAGGATCGCGCAATTGACGACGATCAGCGCGATGAACAGGCCGAGCACCTTGTACAGATCGTGCATCCAGGCGTTGATCGCCATGTCCACCACGGTCACCAGGGTGGCGATGAGGACGACGAAGACCGGAATCCGCACCTGCGAACTGACCGTCTGGCGGATCATCGAGACCAGCACGTTCGACACCACCAGCACGGCGGTACTCGCCAGCCCCATGCCGAGGCCGTTGGTGCCGCTGGTGGTCACCGCCATGGTTGGGCACAGCGCCAGCATCTGGGCGAAGACGACGTTCTGTTCCCACAGCCCGTCCTTGAAGAGCTGACCGAAGTTCTGGCTCATGATTTTTCTCCGAGAATTTGCGCACGATGTTCGGCGAAGAAGAGCAGACCGCCCTTCACCGCCTTGACCACGGCACGCGGGGTGATCGTCGCGCCGGCGAACTGGTCGAAGACGCCGCCGTCCTTCTTGACGCCCCAGCGTTCGGCCGGCGGATCGCCCAGCGACTTGCCGTCGAAGCTCTTGATCCAGGGGGCTTTCGACAATTCGATCTTGTCGCCCAGGCCGGGGGTTTCGGCATGCTTGAGGACGCGTGCGCCGAGCATCCGGCCGTCGCTGTCGACCGCCATCAGGACGACGATGTCGGCCGCGTAGCCGCGCTCGGCAACGGTGAACACGGCACCTTTGACGACGCCCTCGCGGCGGGCGCGGTAGATCACCAACGGCTTGCCGCCACGCTCGATTTCCAGCTTGTCGTTGAGGAAGTCGTTGTCGGCGAAGCCGGCCGGCAGCACTTCCGACAGCGAGTTGCGCAGGTCGCGCGCTTCCGCCTCGGCGATCGCCCCGCTGGTTGCGCTCGACGCCCAGGCCAGGGCGCCGCTCGCCAGCAGCGAGAAGACGCCGAGCAACACCGGCTGGTAGAACATCTTTTCCCGGAATGACTCGAAATTCATGTGCATGCTCCCTTATTTCTCGGCGATGGCCAGCGGCTTGCCCTTGCGGTCGCGGCCGAGGATGCGCGGCTTGGCGAAGCGGTCGATGACCGGCGTCAGGGCGTTCATCAGCAGGACGGCGAAGGCCATCCCTTCCGGGTAACCGCCCCAGGTGCGGATGATCCAGGTGAGCAGGCCGACGCCGACGCCGAAGACCAGTTGCCCGGCCCGCGTGTTGGGCGAGGTGACGTAGTCGGTAGCGATGAAGAAGGCGCCCAGCATGGCCGCGCCGGACAACAGGTGGGCCGGGGCGTCGAGGTAGCGGGCCGGGTCGATGCCGTGGCCGATGGCCGCCGGCACGGCGATGCCGGCGATCACCGCGAGCGGAATGTGCCAGGAGATGATGCCGCAGGCGATCAGGTAGATGCCGCCGGCGGCGATCAGCAGCGACGCCGATTCGCCGAGGCTGCCCGGCCGCGAACCGACCCAGGAGAGCGCCGGGGCGTGCCCGGCGTTCAACGCCTGCAGCAGATCGACGCCGCGCGACAGTTCGGTCTTGGCGTAGCCGAGCAGCGAGGCACTGGCCATCGCGTCGGGGATCGGCTGGTTGCCGAGGAACATCTGCAGCGACAGCACGAAATCCGGCCCGCCCGCCGCCGTCGCCGACAGCGGCAGCACCCACTGCGTCAGCGGCAGCGGGAAGGAAACGAGCAGCGCGACGCGGGCGACCATCGCCGGATTGAAGACGTTCTGGCCGACGCCGCCGAACACCTGCTTGGCGACGACGATGGCGATGAAACCGCCGACCACCGCCACCCACCACGGCGCCCAGGGCGGCAGCGTCATCGCCAGCAGCCAGCCGGTGAGCAGCGCCGAGCCGTCGCCCAGCGTCGCCCGGATGCGCTGGCTGCCGGTCAGCTTCAGCGCAAAGGCTTCGAAGCCGAGGCAGGAGAGGATGGTCAGCAGCCACAGGAAGAACGACGGCCAGCCGAACAGCCAGAAGCCGTAGATCGTCGCCGGCAGCAGCGCAAGCTGGACCCGGAACATCGTCCGGCTGACCGAGCCGCCGCCGTGGGCGTGCGGCGAGGCGAGCGGCGCCGCGTTCAGAGTTGCCTGTTTCATGCGATTTCTCCTTGTTTGGCGGCTTCCGCGGCAGCGGCCTTGGCGGCTTCCGCCGCCGCCGCGCGTTCGGCCTTGCGCTTGGCGGCAGCTTCGGCCTTCTCGCGGGCTTCGCGCTCCAGGCGCGCCTGGCGCTGCTGGGCCAGTTTCTTGGTCGCCTCGGTGCGCAGCTTGGTCCGCTCGCGGGCGTAGAGATCGCCCTTGGCATGGTAGAAGTACTGGACCAGCGGAATGTGCGACGGGCAAACGTAGGCGCAGCAACCGCAGGCGATGCAGTCGGCGAGGCCGAGATCGGCGGCGGCGTCCATGTCGCCGTTGCGGATGCGGGCGCTCATTTCGAGCGGCAGCAGGCCCATCGGGCAGGCTTTCACGCAACTGCCGCAGCGGATGCAGTTCTCCGCTTCGCTGGCCGCGGCTTCCCGGGCGTCGAGCAGGAGGATGCCGCTGGTGCCCTTGATCACCGGCACCCGGGTATGGGGCAGCAGCGAACCCATCATCGGCCCGCCCATCACCAGCTTGGCGCATTCGCCCTTGAGGCCGCCGGTGAAGGCGATCAGGTCGCTGACCAGGGTACCCAGCGGTACTTCGTAGTTGCCCGGCATCGCCGCCGCGCCGCCATTGAGGGTCATCACCCGGCTGACCAGCGGCCGGCCGAGGCAGACCGCCTGCTGCACCGCGTAGGCGGTGCCGACGTTATGGACGATCACGCCGACGTCGGCGGCACGGGCGTCGGACGGCACCTCGCGGCCGGTCAGCTCGACGATCAACTGGCGGTCGGAGCCCATCGGATAGCGCGCCGGTACCGGCACGATGGTCACCGTCTGGTGCGCGGCGGCGGCCTCCTGCATGGCGGCGATGGCTTCCGGCTTGTTGTCCTCGATGCCGACCAGGGCGCGGCCGGCGCCGGTGGCAATGAGCATCAGGCGGATGCCGGTGACGACTTCCGCGGCCCGTTCGCGCATCACGCGGTCGTCGCAGGAGAGGTAGGGTTCGCACTCGCTGCCGTTCATGATCAGCGTGTCGATCTTCGAGCGGCGGCCGAGGTTGAGCTTGACCGACGACGGGAAGGTGGCGCCGCCGAGGCCGACGATGCCGGCCGCCGCGACCCGGTTGGCGATTTCCTCGGGGGCCAGGGCGAAGGGATCGGCGGTCGGCTCGACCTCCAGCCAGCGGTCCTCGCCGTCGCTGTCGATGGAGATCGCCATGCCGGTCAACCCGGAGGTGTGCGGCGCGGTGACGTCGCTGATGGCGGCGATGACGCCCGAGGTCGAGGCATGCACCGGCGCCGAGATGTTGCCCTGAGCGGCGGCGATCAGCTCGCCCTTGCTCACCTTCTGGCCGACGACGACCACCGGCCGCGCCGGCGCACCGACGTGCTGCGACAGCATCAGGTGCAGGCGGGGCGGCACCGGCAGCTTGCGGATCGGCGACGCGCAGGCGGGATGCTTGTGGTCGTCCGGATGGACGCCCCAGTCCTTGCCCAGGAAATGCTTGAACAGGTTCATGAATCCCATGGTGAATTCCTCAGGCGGCCAGCGGCTTGGGCATGACCCAGTGTTGCAGGGTGACCGGCACCGGCTGCATCACCAGGGCGTCGGTCGGGCATTTCTCGATGCAACTGGAGCAGCCCGTGCAGGCCTCGCGGAAGACGTTGTGCACCTGCTTGGCGGCGCCGATGATGGCGTCGGTCGGGCAGACCTTGGAGCAGCGGCAGCAGCCGATGCACAGTTCCTCGGCGACCACGGCGATCTTCGGGCCGTCGTCGCCGAGCGCCGAGAGATCGACGGTCAGCCCGAGCCGCGCGGCGATCGCCGTCGCCAGCGCCTTGCCGCCGGGCGGGCAGCAGGTCGGCGCCGCCGTCCCGTCGACAATCGCCGACGCCGCCCCGGAACAGCCGGGGAAGCCGCACTGGCCGCAGTTGGAGCCGGGCATCAGGGCGATCAGTTCGTCGACCACCGGGTTGCCCTCGACCGCCAGCAACTTGTTGGCGATGCCGAGAATGATGCCGAAAGCGGCACCAAGCAGGGTAAGACTGAGAATGGCAGCAATCATCTTGTGCTCTCCCTTAGACGTTGAATCCGGAAAAACCCATGAACGCCAGCGCCAGCAGGCTGATCGTGACGAAGGCGATGGGCGCCCCGCCGAAAGCGGCGGGGACGCGGGCCAGCGCGACGCGTTCGCGCAGGCCGGCGAAGATGAGCAGGACCAGCGTGAAGCCGACCGCCGAGCCGAAGCCGTAGAGCAGGCTCTTGAACAGGCTGTACTGCTGCTGCACGTTGAGCAGCGCGACGCCGAGCACGGCGCAGTTGGTGGTGATCAGCGGCAGGTAGATGCCGAGCGACTGGTAGAGGGCGGGGCTCGACTTCTTGATGAACATCTCGGTGAATTGCACCAGCGCGGCGATCACCAGGATGAAGGCGAGGATGCGCAGGTAACCCAGACCGAGCGGCTGCAGCAGCCAGTTGTCGATCATCCAGGAGGCGGCGCTGGCCAGCACCAGGACGAAGGTCGTCGCCAACCCCATGCCGAGCGCGCTATCGACGCTTTTCGACACGCCCATCACCGGGCAGAGGCCGAGGAACTTGATCAGCACCACGTTATTGACCAACGCGGTGGACAGCAGCAGTAACAGGATTTCGCTCATGGACGGAAGTCTCGAAAGGAAGATCACCGCCGATACTGCATAAGCCGTGCCATCCGTCGCCAAGGCCCGGCGGGGGCCATTCTGCGGCCTTTTCTCCGACGACACACCAAAGTGGTGCATTTTTTCCGCAACACTTTGTCGCAAAGGCCACAGAAAATTTGTCGAATTCCCGCCCAGGCCGCGACAAACCGTGCATTTCCGAAAATCCGCAAGCAACGGCATGAAACCTGCTTGGAGCACGTCATCGTTTTTGACGCACCCTGCGGAGCACCCCATGCCGGCCCAGACTCAACCCGAGATACCCAGCCTTCAGGCCCTGAAGGATGTCCTGCCGCCCGATGTCTATCGCCAGGCGGTCAGCCAGGCCGATCTGGCGATCTCGATCACCGATACCAGCGCGCGCATCCTCTATGCCAACGAGAGCTTCAGCCGGATCACCGGCTACGGCACCGAGGAAATCATCGGCCTCAACGAATCGGTTCTCTCCAACCACACCACGCCGCGCGAGCTCTACCAGGAGATGTGGAGCGCGCTGAAGGCGCACCAGCCTTGGTCGGGCAAGCTGCTCAACAAGCGCAAGTGCGGCGGCACCTACCTCGCCGAAGTGTCGATCACGCCGGTGCACAACGCCGCCGGCGAAATCACCCATTTCCTCGGCATGCACCGCGACGTCACCGAGCTGCACCGCCTCGAACGTTCGCTGCGCAACCACAAGCACCTGATCGAATCGGTGGTCGATGCGGCGCCGGTCGCCTTCGCGCTGCTCGACCCGGCCGGCCGCGTCGTCCTCGACAACCAGGAGTACAAGAAGCTGGTCACCGACATGCGCGCCAAGGAACCGGCGCACCGCCTGCTCGACGCGCTGGCGCCGGAATGGTACGAGGCGCTGGCCGGCGACATCCGGCGCTGCGAGTTCAGCAACCGCGAGATGCGCCTCGACAGCCCGATCGGCCGCGCCCGTTGGCTGTCGGTCAGCGCCTCGGCGATCGAGATGCACAACGACTGCGCCGACAGCTATTTCTGCGCCGCCGGCCAGTCCGGCCTGCTGCTGGTGATTTCCGACATCACCAACCTGCGCGAGGAACAGGAACGCGCCCACGGCGCCGCGTTGAAGGCGTCGCTGGCCGACGAGGAACGCACGGCGGCGATCCGCGAGGGCCTGTCGGCCGCCGTCTTCCGCCTCGAGGAGCCGCTCAACGTGATGGCCTCGGCGATCGCCGTGCTGCAGCGGCGCGACCCGGGCAGCGCCGAAATGCTGCGCCACGTGCTGGAAACCAGCCGCGAGCACGTCGAGTCGCTGCGCCAGGTGATTCCGCAAAGCCCGCAGGAGATTGTGGTGCGGGTCAATCTCAACGAAATCCTGCGCGACGTTCTCGAAGTGTGTACGGCGCGCCTGCTCAAGGCCGGCATCACCGTCGACTGGCAGCCGTCGGCGGTGCTGCCGCCGCTGCGCGGGCGGCCGCTGCAGTTGCGCATGCTGTTCAAGGCATTGGTCGAGAACGCGATCGAGGCAATGAACGTCAAGGGCTGGCCGCGCCGCGAACTGCTGATCAAGAGCGAGGTGATCGACGACTGCATCCGCGTCTCCGTCCTCGACAGCGGCCCCGGCATCCCGATGGAGTGGCGGCACAAGGCGTTCGAACCTTTCTTCACGGCCAAGAACGGCAGCGGCAAGCACATCGGCACCGGCCTGTCGCGCGCCCAGCAGGTAGTCGCCGACCACGGCGGCATCATCGATCTCGACGAGAGCCCGAGCGGCGGTTGCGCCGCCATCGTCGAATTCCGCGTCGACGGCGACCCGATCTGACCAGGACCATGAGCATGCAGGAACACCACACGATCCACAGCGCCGACGAATGCCCCCCGGGCGGCGGCTTCTGCCGCACGCACGAGCTCAACATCCTGCTCCTTTCCGCACTTTACGCGGTGAGCCGGGAACTGAGCCGGTCGCTGAATTTCCGCGAATCGCTGCGCGAAGTGCTGCGCGTGCTGCACGAGGAAGCCGGGCTGACGCGCGGCCTGATCGGCGTCGTCGATGCCGAGAGCGGCAAGCTCGCCGTGCATACCATCTACAACCCCGACGGTCCGGACGCCGACGCTGCACAGTACGGACCGGGCGAAGGCATCATCGGCCTGATCCTGGAACGGCCGCGCAGCATCAAGCTGATGCGCGTCGCCGACGAGCCGCGCTTCCTCAACCGGATGCGCATCTACGAACCGGAACTGCCCTTCATCGCCGTGCCGATCAAGGTCGGCGGCAACCTGCAGGGCGTCCTCGCGGTCCAGCCGGAAGCGCCGGAAGACGGGCTGCTCGAGGAACGCGCCCAGTTCGTCGAGATGGTCGCCAACCTGATCGGCCAGAACCTGCGGCTGGCGATGGACGTCGCCCAGGAAAAATCGACGCTGCTCGAAGAACGCGACCTGCTCCGCCGCACCGTCCGCCACCAGCACGGCTTCGACAGCATGGTCGGCCATTCGGCGGTGATGCGCCGGGTCTTCGACCAGGCGCGCATGGTCGCCAAGTGGAACACCACCGTGCTGATCCGCGGCGAGACCGGCACCGGCAAGGAACTGATCGCCAACGCCATCCACTACAACTCGCCGCGCGCCCGCAACATGCTGGTCAAGCTCAACTGCGCGGCGCTGCCCGAGAACCTGCTCGAATCCGAACTCTTCGGCCACGAGCGCGGCGCCTTCACCGGCGCGGTGGAAGCGCGCAAGGGCCGCTTCGAGCAGGCCAACGGCGGCACCCTGTTCCTCGACGAAATCGGCGAAGTTTCCGCCGCCTTCCAGGCCAAGCTGCTGCGCATCCTGCAGGAAGGCGAGTTCGAGCGGGTCGGCGGCAGCAAGACGATCAAGGTCAACGTGCGCATCATCGCCGCCACCCACCGCGATCTGGAAACCGCCGTTGAAATGGGCGATTTCCGCGAGGATCTGTTCTACCGCCTCAACGTCATGCCGCTCTTCCTGCCGCCGCTGCGCGAGCGGATCGAGGACATCCCGGACATCGCCCGCCACCTGCTGGGCAAGATCGGCAACGACCAGAAGCGCAAGCTGATCCTCACCGACATGGCGCAGCGCCGGCTGGCCAGCCACGACTGGCCGGGCAACGTGCGCGAGCTGGAGAACTGCCTGGAACGCGCCGCCGTGCTCTCCGAGGACGGCCGCATCGACGTCGACCTGATCCGCTTCCCGAGCAGCCGCGAGCGCAGCTCCGGGCGGCCGCTGCGCAACGGCGGACCGGCGCCGTTCGCCAGCGCGCCAGCGGCACCGCCCCCGGTGGACGAGGTTGACCTGGCCGATCCCTCGCTGTCGGAACGCGAACGGGTGATCGCCGCGCTCGAACAGGCGGGCTGGGTACAGGCCAAGGCGGCGCGCATCCTGGGCATGACGCCGCGGCAGATTGCCTACCGCATCCAGACCCTGAACATCGAGGTCAAGCAGTTCTGAGCGCAGCGGCGCGGCCGTGCTGGCACGGCCGCCGCATCATGCCGTAACATTCGCCGGCAAGAATCCCGTCTTGCCCCGTCTCACCATCCGCCAGGAAAGCCCATGCAGCGTTCGCCCTTCATCACCAGCGCCGTCGTCGAAGTCGTCTTTCTCAACGTCCTCCTCTTCGTCGCCGGCCTGATCGGCATGGCCACCCACGGCTGGCTGACCATCGACTGGCTGTGGTTCGCCTGCCTGATGGCCTTCGGCATCGGCAGCGGCCTGTTCTACCTGCACAAGCTGCGCGTCGCGCTGACCCCGCTCAACCACATTTCCCGCGTCGCCAGCGAAATCGCCCAGGGCGTGATCGGTCAGCGGATTCCCGACACCGGCCGACGCGACGAACTGGGCAGCGTCTGTCGCAACGTCAACGCCATGCTCGACCAGATGGAGAACTGCTTCGGCAAGCAGCGCGAAGCGCTCAAGGCGGCGAGCGAGAACCGCTTCGACGCGACGATTGCCAGCCAGGGCCTGCACGGCGTCTTCCGCGAGGCGGTCAACCAGGGCAAGCAATCGCTGGCCATCCTGATGCGCAACTACCACCAGGAAATGCGCAACAACCTGCTCTCCCGCCTCGGCCAGTTGAACGAGGAGAACCTGCTGAAGAACATGCGGACGATCCAGAACGACATGCTCGGCATCGTCGCCGCCACCGATGCGCTGACCCGCCTGTCCACCGCCAACGCCGACGCCGCCCAGGAAAGCAGCGCGGCGATCGACGCGGTAGTGGCGGCGATGAACCGCCTGGTCGACAAGATCGAGGACACCGGCCACGCGATCGTCGAATTCAACGCCCACCGCGAGGAAATCGCCCGTTCGGTGACGCTGATCGCCAGCATCGCCGACCAGACCAACCTGCTTGCCCTCAACGCCGCCATCGAGGCCGCCCGCGCCGGCGAACACGGTCGCGGTTTCGCCGTCGTCGCCGACGAGGTGCGCAAGCTGGCGGAAGACACGATCAAGGCGTCGACGGCGATCTCCGGCATCATGAAGACGCTGCAGAACGACGCCGAGCGCATGCTGGCCAACGCCGGCGACATGCGCGGCATCGCTTCCGAATCGCGCGGCACCATCGGCGACTTCGACGCCCGCTTCGCCGACGTCGCCACCGCCTCCGCCAGCGCGCTGGAACAGATCCACTACATCCACGACGTCAGCTTTGCGGCGCTGGCCAAGGTCGACCACTTCATCTACAAGCAGAACGGCTACCTGGCGATCAGCCACGGCGTCAACTCGGACAACGCGAGAGCGGTCGAGGTCAACGAACAGTCCTGCCGCCTCGGCAAATGGCTGGGCAGCGCCGAAACCCTCGCCATCTTCGGCAACGTCGGCAGCTTCCGCCGCATCGGCGACCCGCACCGCAACGTGCACCAGAACATGCACCGGGCGATGGAACTGCTGGCGACGGGCTGGGAAACCGACTACGCAATCCAGGAGAAGCTGCACGGCGCCTTCGAGCGGGTCGAAGACGGCAGCGACGGGGTGATCGACGCCCTCGACGCGATGGTGCGCGAGAAGCACGGCAACCACTGAGACGACGGCAGACGCGGCTTTGTCGTTAACCCGACACAGGCGCCCAGCCGCATCCCGTTGAAAAACAAGGACTAACAGCTGGCACCACCCTTGCTAAAGATTCTCCATCGACAAGGAGAATCTCATGCCAAGACCCAAGAAACACGTACTCGTCTGCGTCCAGGGCCGCCCCGCCGGCCACCCGCGCGGTTCCTGCCAGGACAAGGGCTGCGCCGCCACCTGGCAGGCCTTCTCCGACGAGTTCACGGCCCGCAACCTGTGGAATTCGGGCTTCCTGCTCACCAACACCGGCTGCCTCGGCCCCTGCCATCTCGGCCCGACCGTCATCGTCTACCCGGAAGGCACGATGTACGTCGGCGTCAAGCCGGCCGACGTCGGCACCATCATCGACGAGGACCTGATGTTCGACCAGCCGGTCGAACGCCTGAAGGCCCCCGCCGACGTCTGGGCCTGACATCATGGCTCTCGTCCAGTACGAAATCGGCGACCTCGTCTATGCCGCCACCGACATCCTCAACGACGGCGGGATGCCCGGCGTCGAAGAGGAAGAAGGCCTGATCGCCGCCGCCGGCTCGCGCGGCGTGGTGGTGCAGTTCGGCCACGTCGAAGCCGACCCCGACCAGGAAATCTACCTGGTGCGCTTCGAGAACGGCCCCGACGGCACCCTCGGCGACCCGGTCGGCGTGCTGCCGGAAGAGCTGACCCAGGAACTCGCGGTGAGCGCCTGAGCATGGAGCAGATCGGCATCTTCTTCGGCACCGACACCGGCCGCACCCGGCTGGTGGCGAAGCAGATCGCCAAAAAACTCGGGGCGGCCGCCGCCGCCCCGGTCAATATCGGGCGCAGCGCGCTCGCCGACTTCCTCGCCTACGAGCGCCTGATCGTCGGCAGCCCGACGCTCGGCGACGGCGAGCTGCCCGGCGCGTTGACCGGACTGAGCCAGCCGAGCTGGGAGGAATTCCTGCCGCAACTGGCCGACGCCGACCTCTCCGGCAAGACCATCGCCATCTTCGGCCTCGGCGACCAGCAGAAGTACCCGAACGAATTCGTCGACGCGATCGGTCTCCTGCACGACGCCTTCGTCGCCCGCGGCGCCCGCGTCGTCGGCCGCTGGCCGGTCGCCGGCTACGAGTTCAAGGCCTCGCAGGCCGTCGCCGACGGCCATTTCCTCGGCCTGGCGCTCGACCAGCACTGGCAGGCGAACCTCAGCGAAAGCCGCATCGACACCTGGCTGGAACAAATCAAACCGGAGCTGCTGCGATGAACACCAATCCCTGGTCGCTACCCAAGAGCCGTTCCCTGCGCCGCCTGCTGGTCAGCCTCGACGAGCAGTTCGGCGAAGCCTGCGACATCGCCCCCGACAACGGCGCCGACCCCGACATCGTCACCCTGCGCCACAGCGAACTCAGCAGCCTGCGCGCCCACGTCTATCTGCACGGCCAGCGTCCCGGCACCTACGGCGTCTTCTTCGAATACCCGCACCCGGTGCCCGGCATCCTCGAAGCCGAGGAAAACCTGCCGTTGCCCAAAGCCCTCGCCAGCCTGGCACTGCATTTCGACGCCTGAGCGGCAAGCACCAGCACGATGTCATGCTTGACATCGTGCCGCCATCGTCTAGAACGACGTCATTACCCGCAAATGACTCGGAAAGGAGGTGGCCCGCATTGCCCGGCAGGCAGCACCCGTTCGAGATTTTTCCAGACCCGCGCGGGCCGTGATGCGTCAGCCGCGGCGCGGCCGGTGCCCCAAATCAGGAGACCCAAAATGTCCAAGGAAATCCGCAACTACCACATCCTGTTCTACGGCAGCCCCGACGGCTACCAGACCAACCGCGCACAGATCACGCTCTACGGCGCGGATGACAAGGTCGCCGCCTACCTCCGCTTCAACGACCCCGGCATGCAGTTCGAAAACGACAGCGAAAGCGGCGGCATCATCGCCATGCACCTGCCTTCGGCGATGTTCCAGAGCGTGCTCGACGTATTGCGCAACGAAAAACCGGTGTACATCTATTTCGCGCAGGGGCGCGGCTTCCTTTCCACTTCCCGCGAAGCGGTCGGCGAAGGCGAATAGGCCTGCCGCCATGGCGCCCGGCAGCCGGTATCGCCCCAGCCGCTGCCGGAGCCGCCTCACGCATCATCCAGATCGCAGCGCAGACGGACCGGCAAACCGCCGATGCTGCGCACCGCGTCGAGCACGCCGACCTCCTCCGCCGGCGTGCCAAAGCGGCGCAGATGTATTCCGCCCCCGGCCCCCAGGCTCAGGACATGACGATCCGGACCGTCGCTGTCTTCTTCGACCCGCCACTCGCTGACTGCCGCCCAGTTGACGAAAAACTCGCCGATCTCGCCGGCCATCCACAGTTTTGCCGTCGCCTCGGCGACGCCGGGCAGGCCCAGCAGCACGTGGCGCGCAACCAGCACGCCGTCGTTGCGCACCTCGATCCAGTCCCGCCCCCTGGCGCAACGCCAGGGCGCCGTCACGGCCGGCCCGCCCGCTGCCGGCACCAATCTGCCCTGCCCCCACTCGGCCACCAGTGCGGGCGGCAGCCGGCGGCGGCCCCGCTGGTATCGCCAGGCGAGCGCCGCCAGTCCGGCAAGCGGCAGCAGCGCCAGACCGAGGCCGAGTAGCAGGCCCGCCTCGCCGACCCGCCCAACCCCGGCGAAGCCGATGAACGGGGAGGCCAGCAGGCCGGCCAGACAAGCGAGGATCGCCCCGAGCCGGGGCTTCGCCGCAGCCGGCAGCGGCGTGCGGCGGTAGGGATGAACGGACCTCAGGCTACCCCCTGCGCCGGCGTTCCCGTCGCGTGCTGCTTCCAGACCCGGCGCAGATCGCGCGCCGAGGCAAAGCCCGCCCCTGCGGCGGCGCGCTCGACGCTCTGCCCCTGGCCGATCAACTGCCGCGCCAGTTCGACGCGCAGGCCGTGGCGGTAGTCGAGGATGCCGATTCCCGCCTCGTTGCGGAAGAGCCGGCTCAGGTGGCGCGGGCTGACATGCACCTGCGCCGCGATTTCGGCCACGCCGAGATCGGCCGCCGGGTCGCGGGCGATCAGATCCTGCGCTTTGTGTACCGCCGGATGCAGGTGGTTGCGATGGGCCAGCCACGGCGACAGTTGCGGGTCGGCGCCGGTACGCCGCAAATAGATCACCATGCGCCGCGCCACCTGCGTCGCCAGCGGCCCGCCGGCAAAGCGCTCGACGATGGCCAGCGCCAGGTCGACACCGCCGGCGATGCCGGCCGAGGTGAACAGCGGCCCATCCTCGACGAACATCCGGTTCTCCAGCACCTGCGCGCGCGGCGCCCAGTCGCGCAGCATGGCGATCAGCGCGTGGTGCGTCGTGCACTGGCGGCCGTCGAGCAGGCCGGCGCGCGCCGCCAGCAGCGAACCCGAGCAGATGCAGGCGAGCCGGTGGCGGCTCGGCTCGAAATGCGCGTGCAGCCAGTCGATGATGGCCCGCGCCGCCGGCGTCGCGTAATCGCGCGGCTCGTCCTCGGTACCGAGCAGGAAGACCAGCGTGTCGTCGGCCAGCGTCTGCGGCAGCGGATCGACGCGATTGACCACGCCCAGCGAATTGACGCACTCCGCTTGCGGCCCCGCCACGCGCAGGCGGAACGGCGCGCCGGCCTGCGCCGCCATGTGGATGACCTCGGCCGGCCCGGCGAAATCGAAGGCCGTGTGTTGCGGATGCAGGATGAACAGCATGTCCATGGCAAAACTCCCGATCAGGCCGGACGCAGCAGCCCCGCCGCGCCCGCCGTGCCAGTGTCGCACGAAGCGCCGCCCGGCAGCTCGGCGGCCCAGCCCAGGCGGCGCAATTCGGCCACCAGCCCGGCGGCGCCGACGCCGGCCACGATCACCCGCGACGCCCGCCGCCGCCACAACCAGAAGCGCAGCGCCAGCGGCACGCCGGCCCCGGCAAAGCGGCGCTCGACCGGCACCGGCCAGCCGTCGGCAGCGCCCAGCGCCACCGCCGCCGCGCCCTGCCACCAGCGCTCGAACAGCCGCCGCAGCAGTGCCGAATCGGCATCGACCCCGGCCGGCAGCGGCAACAACAACAGGACTTCGCGTTCCATGATCGTCTCCCGTGACGGTTTCCCTGGAGACGAAGCTTAGGCAAGGGCACGGCAGGACGACAGACCGGAACGGGACCGCAAGCGGACGGAATCGGACACGAATGCGTTCCCCCTCTGGAGCGCGGCTGAGCGCCATGACCCCCCAACGGTAAAATTCTTTGTCATATGCCACCGGCTTGGCCATAGAATACCGGGCGATCAATTCCCCCTTCACCGGCACAAGGACAAGACATGGCAAACCAGATCGACTACAAATTCATCAGCGACCGCGAAGGCGGGAGCGTCACCGAGGCTTACGTTCCCGCCAGCGAGGTCAGCAAGAGCGGGGTGACGGTGGCAACGGGTTTCGACATCGGCCAGCGCAACGAATCGGACCTGAACAACCTCGGCCTGTCCGCCGAGCTGGTCACCAAGCTCAAGCCCTATCTCGGCAAGACCGCCAAGGCGGCGACCGATGCGCTGAGCGCCAAGAGCCTGACCATCTCGGCGGCGGAAGCGAGCGAGATCGACAAAGCGGTGAAGGCCAAGGAAGTCGACAAGCTGAAGCGCCGCTACGCGGCCGCCATCGACAACACGGCAAAAACCGACTTCTATTCGCTGCCGGCGGAGGCACAAACCGTCATCGCCTCGGTATCCTTCCAGTACGGCGACCTCAGCGCCAAGACCCCGAAATTCTGGAAAGCCGTCAGTAGCCAGGACTGGGCCGAAGCCGTCAAGCTGCTGCGGGCTTTCGGCGATGCCTACCCGACCCGGCGCGGACTGGAAGCCACTCTGTTGGAGAAAATCGCCAAGTGAAGCGCCTCCTCCCCATCCTGCTCCTCGTTGCCGCCTGCGCCGCCGTGCCAGGCAAGCCCGGCGAGCGCGAAGTCTTCAACGCCGGATTGCGCCAGGCCTGGGCGAACGAGGCGCAGACGATGAGCGCCGTCCGGCCGCCGCTGCGCTTTTCGAGCGGCCGCACGGTGCGCGATTGTCACGGCTACCTGGCCGAACAGCGCAGCGGCACGGTCGACGAAGCGGTCAACAATCGCGGCATCGCCCAGGCCTACCTGGTGTGCGATGCGCTGGCGCTGCTCGGCCAGGCCAGCACACTGGCGCCGACGGCGGCGCAGCCGCCGTCCTATGGCCGCGAACTGCTGCAGCGCCTGGACCTGCGCAGCTTCCCGTCGTCGCTGCGGCCGCGCCTGGGCGACAACTTCACGCTCGCCGCCATCGGCAACGCCGTGCCGCAGGTCGAAACGCACGCGGTGACATTGGAGACCGAAGACTGGCGCTACCGCTTCGAGGTCATCGCCGACGTCGTCGCCGCCGACGGCCGGCGCGAATGGCTGGTCTGGTTCAGCGACGAGGCCAAGGCCGGCAACTATCGCGGCTACGCGACGCTGCGCCTGCCGGTCGCGGCGGCAAGCGGGCCGCTCGTCGCCCACGCCTTGCCCTGAGGGACGAGACGGCAGCGCCCGCCGGCAGCGCGGTTAAAATGCCGGCATCCTTCGCTCTCGGGAATCCGGCGCCATGATCGGCCTGCTCGTCCTCGCCCTGTTTGCCACCTACCTCTACCTTTCCTCCAGCCTTGCCCGGATGCTCGGCAATCGGCTCGGCCTGCGCCAATCGGGCTGGCAGCACTGGGCGGTGCTGGCGCTGATCCTGGCGCTGCCCTTCGGCGACGAGATCATCGGCCGCGCGCAGTTCGCCAACGAATGCCGGAAGGCCGAGCACTACTCGATCAGCCCGAGCCTGCAGACGGCACAGCAGGCCATCGAGGACCAGCGCCAGACCGTGACCCGGCGACTGAACGCCGCGATTCCGATCAAGAAGATCACCGTCACCGTCGTCGATCCGGAAACCGGCAGCCGCCTGCTCTCCTACGCCGCGCTGTTCACCGAGGGCGGCTGGATCATGCGCGCCGGCCTCAACCTCGGCGGGTTCTCTTCCTGCCACCCGGAAGGCGGTGCCATTCAACTGATGCGCAAGCATGGCTTCACGCTGACCGACGGCGGCATCTACCGGCGCACCGCCGCCCCCTGAACGTCCCTCAGCCGTCCAGCGCGCGCGCCAGCAGCACCGCCACATGCACCGCCTGGCGGCCGCTGCCGTCGGCGATCTGGTGGCGACAGGAGAAGCCGTCGGCGACGATCACGGTATCGGCGCCGGCGGCGCAGATCGCCGGCAGCAGCGCGAGTTCGGCCATGGCCAGCGATGCGTCGTGGTGTTCGGCTTCCAGGCCGAAGCTGCCGGACATGCCGCAGCAACTGGCGTCGATGATCTCGAATTCGAATTCCGGAATCCAGCCGAGTACCTTCCTGACTGACTTCATCGCCCCGAAAGCCTTCTGGTGGCAGTGCCCATGCACCAGCGCACGGCCGCCGGGAATCGGCTTGAGCTTGAGCTTCAGGCCCTTGTTGCCTTCGCGCATCAGGAATTCCTCGAACAGGAAGGCCTGTTTCGAGAGCTGGCCGACGTCGGGGCCGAGGCCGAGGCTGTAGAACTCGTCGCGCAGCGCCAGCAGGCAGGACGGTTCGAGACCAACAATCGGCGTGCCGGCAGCCAGCGCCGGGGCCAGCGCGGCCATCACCCGGCGCGCTTCGCCCCTGGCTTCCTCGACCATGCCTTGCGACAGGTAGGTGCGGCCGCAGCACAGCGGGCGTTCGCGTTCGCCATCGTCGGCCACCGGTTCGAGCACCTCGACCGCGTAACCGCCGGCGCGCAACACTTTCAGCGCGGCGGCGGCGATTTCCGGCGTGTAGTAATGGGTGAAGGTATCGACGAAGAGCACGACCTTGCCGCGTTCGCCGGTTGCCGGCGCCGCGTCGGCCTTGAAGCCGGCGGCGACGATCTGCGGAATCGGCCGCCGCGCCGAGATACCGAGCCGGCGCTCGGCGAGCTTCGCCACCCAGGGCGAAGCGTTGCGCAGCCGCACCAGCGCCTGCAGCGTCGGCCGCCATTCGTGCAGCCAGCGCGGCAGCGCGCCGAACAGCCGGGCGCGGCGCGGTACGCCCTGGCGCTCGTTCTTCTGCGCCAGGTATTCGGTCTTGATCAGCGTCATGTCGACCGCGCTCGGGCATTCCTTCTTGCAGCCCTTGCACGACACGCAGAGGTCCATCGCCGCCGCGAGCTCGGGGTGGGCGAAGGGGTCGTCGCCGAGCTCACCGTTGAGCGCCGCCTTGAACGCCTTGACCCGCGCGCCGGTCGAATGCGCCGGGTCGTGCGTGATGCGAAAGCTCGGGCACATCACGCCCTTGCCGTCGCGCTGGCACTGGTGGTTGTTCATGCAGACGGCAACCGCCTTGGCGTAGTTGCCGCCGGTCGCGGGAATGCCGGCGTAGGCATCGCCGACGCCGTAGGTGTCGTAGGCCGACCAGTCGAGATGGGTTTTCATGACTTTCAAGCAAGCAAAACCGGCGCCACGAAAAATCAATGGAAAATCAACAAGCTGCAACACCACCGCTTGTTGCATTCACGACAATGCCGAAGCCGCCCCCCCCGGCATTCGGGGGGCGGTTCGACAGACGACCGCCATCCCTGAGCGAATCGCCTCATGAATTCCGCCGCCACGCCAGCGCTTCAAGCGACAACGCGAAAGCTGCCGCGCTTTCACCGCTCGCCCGCGCGGCCTTTCGTCGAAGCGCACAGCGCCGCCGACTCGCAGGCCGGCTAGCGGCCGCAGGCCCACGCCGAATGGTCGATCGGCGTGGGCGACGCCGGCCACAGCGGGTTTTCCACCGGCTGGCGCCCGGCGATCTGGTCGTCATCCCGCCCGCTCAGGCGCACACCAGCAACCCGGAAGACCGCGCCACCAGGGGCTACCCCATGCTCTACCTCGACGCTGCCTGGATGGCCGATTTCCTGGCGACGCGCACCGCCGGCACTACCTTCGCCAAGCGCCCCTGGCAGCTCGCCCGCGATCCGCTCGCCTACGAGCGTTTCGACCTGGTTTTCGCGGCCAGCCACGACAGCCCCGAGCCGGCGCCATTCGCCGCCGCCCTCGGCCACCTGCTCGCCGATCTGCGATGCCGCGCTGTCCACCGGTTTTGCCGAGCAGAGCCACTTACTCGGTAGCTTCCGCGAACGCGTCGCCGCTACCCCGGGGCAATACGCCAGCCGGCGCTGAAGCGCGCAATTTCTTCCATGAGCGGCCGGCGCCGCCTGGCGATACTCCGCCCATTTGCGAAAGCCGCCATGCCCTTCGACGCCACCCAGTTCGGTCTCGTCGCCAGCGCCCACTTTGTCGCCCGGCTCAGTCCGGGGCCGGATTGAATCGCTACTCCCGGGCGCAGCCAACGCGCTGGAAGCATGGTTCGTCATTGATCCAGCAGGAATCTGCGGTCATGGCGACACCATTTCAACGGTTGATAATCATCGAAAACGCGGGGGGCGATTGTGTGCGGTCGATGAAAACATAGGCAGTGCCATCGGAGCAGAAGTTGGCGACTTCGACAGCTTGGCTGCCATCATCCATCGTCACCCAGTTATCGATTTGCAGCAGCATGCGCCCCGGCGGAATTGATGGCTGGCCTAGTGCGCCATTGGCCGTCCAGTAGGGAACGCCGCCAAATTTGGTGAGCCACTCATATGCCCAATCGTGGGGATAGGCGATATCGTCGGGCAGGTCATTGTGGCGGCCATAATCGTAGAAGGCATCCTCCAGCTCGACGGGGGCGCCATCGTCTTGCGCCAGCCAACAGGCGATACCCAGTTCGGGCAAGATTCTGAGTTCTTCCCCGTCCTCTTGCGCCTGGACGGCTGGCGGTTGCGTGGGCACATCACCCAATTCCTTGCGCGGCAGGCTGAAAACCCGGTTTGCGCCATCGGCAAAATCCCAGAAGCTGCACACGCTACCCCATTCACACTTGAAGAGGAACAGCACTTCGTCCTCCCCAATTGGCAACACGGGCGCATTCGGCTCTGGCGAGCGGGCCGGGAATTGCCCCAGATGACTCATAGGGCGCCCACATTCTTCACATATCGGCCACAACCGCTCAGGCAAGCCCCAAGGCAGGCCACCGAGTTTGTAAACAAGGCCAGACGATGCACCTCTGTGGAATCGAGGATGGTGACTTAGCATAAAACTCCTGATGTGGATTACCTGGGGAGACCCACGACGCTGTAGAAAAATCTCTTCATGCCCGGATCGTGCAATGAACCATATGGAATAACAAGGCTCCAAGCTGAAGTTGAGTTCAGGAGACGGCCATGGCCCGTTGCCCCCCCGATTAACTCACCAAAGCACGACATTCATCGTACCGGAACCAACTCCCCGGTAGTCTTTTTGGGATTGCCGTGCCTGCTTGACCGGAGCGGATAGCGGCGCGGCGTGCAGTCTTACGCCAAGGGCGGGGACGACCTTGAGGATGGTGGCAAAACAGGGGCTACCTTCGCCGGAGAGCGCCTTGTAAACGCTTTCGCGTCCGATGCCGGTATCGCGGGCGAGTTGCGTCATGCCTCTGGCCCGGGCGATATCGCCGAGAACCTTGGCGATGAAGGCCGCATCATCGCCGGCTTCTTCCATGGCCGCTTCTAGGCAAAACGCCATGTCCTCGTCGGTCTTCAGTTCCTCGACCACATCCCATTTGCGCAGTTTCAGTGTCATCGCCGTCTCCTACATCCGCCTATATTTCGCGCGCCAGTTTCAGCGCCATCTTGATGCCCTTTGCCCGCCGGTGCGCAATCGCCGAAGTTACCTTCCTCGGCACGGCGCATGCGCACGCTGACCGCAGACTCGACGCACCCGAGTTCGACAGTTAAACGCGCAAGCTGTTGTTTTATATGAACCGCAGTTCAAAAACGTGTACTACAAGAGAGAAAGTTGCTGTGGTTGCGTCGGTTTTTTCAATCTCAAAGCGGCAAAAACGCGGTCCTGTGTTTCGGAGAGGCGAGAAATGCCAGTGACTGGCCGTTCGGCCTGATTGATGCGAATCTGATGATGCTGAAGCTTCTGCAACTCCTGCAGCGCCCGCTCCGGCGACAGTTGCGCATCGGCGCTGCTCAATCGCTGTCGCATGACGCGGTAAAGGATCAAGGCAATGAAGCAGATGGCAGCGTGCGCCTTGATCCGCTCTGGCAGTCGATGAAACACCGGGCCAATCTCGATTTCCGATTTCAGCACCCGGAAGCCGCGCTCGATATCGGCGAGCGACTTGTAACGGTCAACCACGCACTGTGGCGACAAATCCGGCGTATTGGTTACCAGCAGCAATTTGCCATCCATCAGTTCAGCCAGCGCCAGGGCATCGGGGTCGATTTCGTAGGCAAAGAGCTCATTCTTCAAATCGACGCGAATGATATTGGCGAGATGCGCATCCTTGACCGCGTGATACAGCCGCGCCTTGGCGCCGCTGTCGGAGAGCTTTTTGCCACGGGCTTTCACCCCGGCATCCTGCGCATCGAGTTTGCCTACCCACGCGTTCGCCTGAGCTTCCAGCGCTTCGATTCGTTCGCGGCGCAATGCCTGGGCATCCTTGGCGACGTCAGGATCGTGGGCAACGACCAAGCGCAATCCACGCCACGGCAATTCGCTGACGATTTCCTGCTCAGCATCGACGCACTGCGCCTGAAAGCTGTCGAGCAGTTCGGCAAATTCGCTGTAGCGTCGTCCGGGAACGGCCAGCACAAATTCCAGTGGCTCACCGCTTTGCAGGCGGATCTCGGAGAGCGCCTCCAGGTTATCCAGCGACAGCAAGCCCCGATCTGCCACCAGCACCACCCTGCAAATCGACGGGAAGCGTTCGAGCACCGTCTTCAAGGTCGGCAACAAGGTGGGCGATTCCGCCGTGTTGCCGGCAAACACCTCGTGATAAATCGGCAGGCCATCGCCCGTTTGCACCACTCCCAGCATGACCTGACGGGCGATGAGGCCTTCCTTGGCCATGCCGAACTGGCGGACATCGCCTTCCTGGTCAGAGGTACCTTCCGTGCGAATGGTGGTCATGTCGTAGAACACCACCGACAATTCCTGATCGATCAAGGGGCGCAGCAAGTTGGCGACCATAGCATCGACTTCAGTTTGATGATCGACCAGGGCATCCATACTGCGCAGCAGATGCTGATGGGTGATCGATTCCACCTCAACGTCCGGCATCGCTACCGTCTCCAGCCAGCGCAAGATACCGAGCTTCGACTCCGGATCACACAGGCGATTGAACACCATGACCCGAATCAGCGCTTCGACATCGATGCTGTGCCGGGTCTTGCGGAACACGCGGCGCAGTTCGCCAAAGCCCAGCGATTCCCACAGTTCGTTGAGTGCCCAGACGTTGCCGAGCGCACGCGCCGATTCGAACTCGACTGCGGGCAATGGAGCATTCAGGAAATCCGGCCGACCGGTGACCTTGAGCAGGCCAGAGATGACGGAATCCAGGCTGTCGGTCAGTTGATCCAGGCGACCGAGCGTGACCAGGGTGCGATGCTTGGCCTTGCCAGCGTCGTCACGGAAGGCTTCGACAAGCTGGAGATACTGGCGCGGACCGGAACGAGTGATCTTGAGGAACATGCCAATACTTTACCAGCACGGCAATGCTTGTCAAATATAGCTATTAAAACCAGCGACGTGCCACTACACGACTTTTTGGAAAATCGCCTTGAAACCCGCATGGCTGCGTGGGCAACTGCTCGAAAATGGCCTTTTTTGGGCTCGAACTGTCGAACTCGGGGACGCAAGCCCGCTGTGAAGTGGCGCGCAGCGTCGAACGTTTGCCGGATTCCCGGGTCCGAATGACCACACTTTTCTGAAATCTTCTGTAAGAAACCCGGCCGCCGCGCCGACCAAGCAACAGGCAGGCTTTCTGCCCTCACCCCCAACTCAACGGAGATCATCATGAAAAAGCAGACCCTCACCTCGCTGGCCATCGGTTCCGCCTTTGCCGCCGTCGCCCTGACCCCGATTGCCCACGCTGCCGACAACCCCTTCGCCGCCAAGCAGTTGTCGGCCGGCTACCAGCTGGCGCAGGCCGATACCAAGGGCAAGGATGGCAAATGCGGCGAAGCCAAGTGCGGCGCGGAGAAGAAGGCGAAGGACGCCAAGTGTGGCGCCGACAAGAAAACGGATGCCAAGTGCGGCGCAGACAAGAAGCCTGCCGACAAGAAGGCGGACGGCAAGTGCGGCGAAGCCAAGTGCGGGGCCAACAAGTAAGACACCGCCACACCGGGCCGGCGACACTCGCCGGCCCTTTCACCAAGGAAACGCCGCATGCCGCAATCCCTGACCCCCCGCCGGCCGGTGCCGGCGCTCGCCGTGCCGCAACTCTCCGGTCAGCGCCTCTCGCTCGCCGCCGGTGAAGCGCCGAGCTTCACGCTGCTCGTCTTCTACCGCGGCTACCACTGCCCGCTGTGCCGCGCCTACCTGACTGAGCTGAACCGCCTGTACGACGAATTCACCGCCCGCGGCGTGGTCGTCAAGGTGCTTTCATCGGACACCGAAGAACGCGCCCGCCGCGCCGCCGAGGAATGGTCGCTCGACCGGCTCGATCTCGGCTACGGCCTGAGCGAAGCCGACGCCCGCGCCTGGGGTCTGTACATTTCCACCGGCCGCGGCCTGACCTCGACCGGCGTCGAGGAACCGGCGCGCTTTTCCGAACCCGGCGTCTTCCTGATCCGCCCCGACCTCACCCTTTACTGGGCCAACGTCCAGACCATGCCCTTCGCCCGGCCGCACTTCAAGGACATGCTCGGCGCCATCGACTTCGTCGTCGCCAAGGACTACCCGGCGCGCGGAGAAGCCTGATGGACGCCCGCCCGCCACGCGGCGCCGGCCTCGGTTTCCGGCGCGAACTGATCGCCCCGCTGCAGGCCGGCGTGCCGGCGGCCATCGATTTCTTCGAACTGGCGCCCGAGAACTGGGCCGGCATGGGCGGCCGTTCGGCGCGGCAACTGCGCGAATTCACCGAGCGCTACCCCTTCGTCTGCCACGGCCTGTCGCTGTCGCTGGGCGGCAGCGGGCCGCTCGACGAGGCGCTGCTTTACCGCATCCGCGATTTCATGCGCGAACACGGGATAACGCTGTACACCGAACACCTCTCCTGGTGCGCCGACGACCGCCAGCTCTACGACCTGCTGCCGATCCCGCAGACCGCAGCCGCCGTGCGCTGGACCGCCGAGCGCATCCGGCGCGCGCAGGACATCCTCGGCCGGCAGATCGGCATCGAGAACGCCTCGACCTACGTCGAGCCGCCCGGTGCCGAGATGAACGCCGCCGAGTTCATCACCGCCGTGGTCGAGGCCGCCGACTGCCTGCTCCACCTCGACGTCAACAACATCTACGTCAATAGCCGCAACTTCGGTTTCGACGCGCACGAATTCCTTGCCGCGCTGCCGCTGGCGCGCACCTGCTACGTCCATGTCGCCGGCCATTACGTCGAGCCGGACGGGCTGATCATCGACACCCACGGCGCGCCGGTGATCGACCCGGTGTGGGCGCTGCTCGCCGACGCCTACGCGCGCATCGGCGGCGAGGTGCCGACCTGCCTCGAACGCGACTTCAATTTCCCCGATCTGGCGGCCCTGAGCGCCGAGGTCGACACCATCGCCCGGCTGCAAGCCGCGGCGAAGCAGCGCAAGGCAGCCTGAACATGGAATTCCAGACCTTCCAGCAAGCCTTCGCCCACCACCTACGCGACCCGCAACGCGCCCCCCGCCCGCCCGGCGTGCCGGCACGCGGCATGGGCGTATACCGCGAACTGGTCGGCAACAACCTGCAGGGCTTCATCGACAGCGCCTTCCCGGTCTGCCGCGCGATCCTCGGCGAGGCACGCTGGCTACGCCTGGGTCGCCGCTTCCGCCGTGACTGGCCTCTGCACACGCCGTGGTTCCGCGAAATCCCGCGCGAGTTCATGCGTTTCCTGGCCGACACGCCCGGCCTGCGCCTGCCGCGCTGGCTGCCGGAACTGGCGCATTACGAGTGGGTGGAACTGGCCGCCGATATCGCCGACGCGGCGATTCCGCCGCACGATCCGGCCGGCGACTTGCGCCACGGCACGGTCGTCCTCAACCCGGTGCTGTTCAACCTCGCCTACGCCTGGCCGGTGCACCGCATCGGCCCTGACTGGCGCCCGCGCCGGCCGCTAACGACGCACCTGCTGGTCCATCGCGACGCCGACGACATCGTCCGCTTCAGCGAAACCAACCCGGTCACCGCCCGCCTGCTCGCGCTGCTGGCCGCAACCCCGCAGAGCGGCGAGACCGCCGCGCGGCAGATCGCCGCCGAACTGCAGCACGCCGCCCCCGGGCGACTGGTCGATTTCGCCGTCGAACTGCTCGCCGACCTGCGCCGGCAAGGCATCGTGCTCGGCACGCTGTAAGTTTTTGCCCCCCGGCTCCGACCAAGGATCAAACCCCTACGGAGCCCGACCATGCGCCACACCCTCACCGCCCTCGCCCACCGCCTGCTCGACGGGCTCGACCTGATCGGCCTCTGGCTAGGGCTGCTCTCGCTGCGCGTCGTCCTCGGCTGGGAGTACTTCGAAGCCGGCCAGGCCAAATTCCTCGGCGAAAACTGGTTTGCCGACATCCAGGAACGTTTCCCCTTCCCGTTCAACCTCGTGCCGGTCGAGCTAAGCTGGCAGATGGCCACCTGGTTCGAGCTGATCGGCGGCATCGCGCTGATCCTCGGCCTGGCCACCCGCTTCTTCTCGCTGTCGCTGATCGTCCTCACCGTCGTTGCCATCCTCAGCGTGCATTGGCCGGCAAGCTGGCAGACGCTGGGCGAACTGCTGCAGGGCTACGCGATCAGCGACGACGGCCACGGCAACTACAAGCTGCCGGCGATCTTCCTCGCCATGCTGCTGCCCTTGCTGCTGCTCGGCCCCGGCCGCCTGTCGGTCGACCACTGGCTGCGCCGGCGGACGACGGGGAACACCGCTTGAGCTACCATGGGGCGCATCCGCGTCCGGCCAGGGAGCCCGCCATCGCCACCGCCGCCATCATCGACGACGCCTTCGTCGAACAGGTCCGCCACGACATGCTCGCCTTCGCCCAACTCCAGTTGCGCGACGCCGCGCTCGCCGAAGACGCCGTCCAGGACGCGCTGACCGCCGCCCTCACCGGCGGCAAGGATTTTGCCGGCCGCTCGGCGCTGAAGACCTGGGTCTTCGGCATCCTGCGCCACAAGATCGTCAACCTGATCCGCCAGCAGTCGCGGACGACGCCGATCTCCGCCTTCGGCGACGACGAGGACAGCCTGGACCAGGCCTTCGACACCCTGTTCAAGGAAAACGCCCACTGGCACCCGGCGCACCGCCCGGCCGCCTGGGGCGACCCGGAAGCCTCGCTGCGCGACAAGCACTTCTGGGCCGTCTTCGATGCCTGCCTGACCCACCTGCCCAAGAACACCGCGCGCGTCTTCATGATGCGCGAATTCCTCGAACTCGATACCGGCGAGGTGTGCGCCGCCGCCGGCATCAGCACCAGCAACTGCCACGTCATCCTGCACCGCGCCCGCAGCGCCCTGCGCGGCTGCCTGGAAAAAGGCTGGTTCCTCGCCGGAGAACGGCCATGCTGAACTGCAAGGACGCCACCCACCGCATGTCGGAAGCCCAAGACCGCGACCTCGGCCTCGCCGAACGCCTCGAACTCCGCCTCCACCTCGCCATATGCAAGGGCTGCCGCAACTACCAGCAACACCTGCACGTCCTGCGCGAGGCGTGCCGGGGGTATCGGGAGGAACTGACGGGTGGCGACGGCACAACTTCCGGCAGCGGGCAGCAGGAACCGCCGACAACGGAGCGCTGATCAACGGTAAGGTGAAACCGGCTAGCCAGCGGTTCGGTGCAACGGGATTGCGTTTTTCCGACCAACGAACGACTTGAAACGACCCAGAGCGGAAGTTGGCTAATTGGAGAAACGGACGTTCAGGAAC
Organism: Azonexus sp. MM2026_4; assembly: GCF_055901855.1. Taxonomy (NCBI): domain Bacteria; kingdom Pseudomonadati; phylum Pseudomonadota; class Betaproteobacteria; order Rhodocyclales; family Azonexaceae; genus Azonexus; species Azonexus sp. MM2026_4. The sequence continues at coordinate 1,910,045 of NZ_CM148380.1, forward strand.
GTAGAGCTAACCGGCGCTGCGAGGTTTTATTGCGCAGCGTCCAGCGACCAAAGGGAGCGAGGTTGAGCGCCGGCTTGGGTGTCATTTCGCGAAAATGGCTTCAATGAGTGTGATCGACGTGCCGACGACGAAAGCAACAATGCTGGCGATCATTAGAACGTACCAAGGCTTGGGGAAACCCGTGTCGAGAACCGCGATGGCCGGGTTGGTCGGATTGACCGCCACTTGGACTGCGCTTCCAGCAGCAAATTGTTTCACCATCTGCCGTGCGGCGTCTTCCGTGCATGGAAACGGTAGGCCTTCTGTGTGAACCGTTGAACAGTATTCGCTGCCAGCGACCGAGTACCGATACGAAAACTCGGGAAGGTAGGAAGTTCCATCGCTATCAGTTTCTTCTCGGACTGACGACTCGGTTATCGTAGCCGGCACCTTTGGCCAATCTTGCGCCTGACGATAGAGACGAATACGCCGCATTGACTTGATCGCGAGCGGTATTGCGCCGATGGCTAGAGCAATTCCGAATAGCGCAAAGTTGCTAGTCATAATGCTGAAGATGCCCAACGTTAAAATCAGCGGACGAAGGCAAGCGCAGCTTGCCGAAGGTCCGGTGGATTGTGATATTAGGCGGTGTGAGCCAACGGTTTTGTTGTTCCTTGCCTTTGAATTTAAGCCTATTCGTCATACCACCCCTCCCAGCCCTTAGGCTCCGGATATGCTGCACGGTAACGGGCAAGTGCCTCGGGGCCGCAGAACATAAAGTAAGCGGCGAGTTTCATGATCTGATCTTCACCAGCGCCCATGCGCCATGCAATGTCATAGCGGTCAGCTCCCGGGATGAACAGCCACGGCGGGAGCGGCGGATGTTCCTTTAGTTCGGCCTCGTACATCTGTTGCAACTTGGCTTTGATTTCTAATTCCATATCGCCGCTCCATGCTATGGATATCCAGGTTAAAAAGAATCAGAGCAAATATTTCACTGGGCAGCCTGCCTAACAGTTATTCACGAGCAGAAACGCCCGGGTCATTGCTCTCAAGTAAGTCATCTCAAGTGATTGATTCGTATGCGGGTGACGTTGACTTACTTCGGGGCGATTTGCGGCCGCGGCCCGATTACTTCGCTAATAATGCGGACACGATTGGATCACCCGTAAGGTTCTGAATGGCATGGAGATTATCCGATGCAGGTCTCCCAATCAATCAGCAATCATACGGACATAGCCAACGTCCCCAATGTGGCGATTTCCTGAGGGGCTGCTCGTGGCCGAACTCTGCCTGATGGCGATCGGTTGCTGTTTATATGGCAGCTACCGACCCAATCCGGTCGTTGGTTTATTCGCGTGACCAACGGCAGGTAACTGTGTCGAGCAGTCGTACTGAACGATTTCTGAACTACAGCAACTCGGCCGTAGGGGACTATCACGCGACGCCCCTCAAGGTCTGCTTGAGTGCCTGAACCCGACATCTGGATGTGACGCTCAAGTCAGATGATCAGGGCATCAGGTGGGATGTAATCTAGTAAGATGCTATGCAATTTCACTTATGGTCAGGGTGGCCTAGCGTGCGCGTGACAAAAGATCAAATTGATCTGGCTTACAGAAAACTAAAAAGTCTCGTCTATTACGACAAAACTGACCTCCGGTTGCGCGCACGTCTTGCCGCATTCGAGTGTGAAGGATCTTTCGATTCTAAGTTGGCATCAGTGCTTAAGGTGGTTAATGCCAAATCTCCTGTGAAAGAACGTCAATTTCGTCGCTGGCTAGAGAGTGTCGGGTTCCGTCTAGTTCCTAAGAAGCTTAAGCCAGGACCTCAAGACCGCTTAGATGGGCAACCACAACAGGGTCGCTTCATAACCAACGTGACGACAGCATCGGAAATTGAGGTTGATCGAATCAACTACTTTTTCGATGGCCCCATCGAGCTTCACCTGATTGCAGTGTTGTGGATCATGCTCGAAGGACGAATACTGGATCGAATGCTCGGTACGGAATGCTGTGGATCTCGTCTTTCAAGCAACCTACAGAACGATGAAGATAACTCCATCGCGTTGTTCGCAAAGTATCACGAGCAATACGCACGCTGGCGCGACACAGGAATACGTCGAGCCAAGCAGATGCTTATGGATGAGCAGCGTAATGTTGCGATACTGGGCCTTGATGTTCAGGAGTATTTTTACAGAGTCAACATCGACTTTGCTGAGGTTCAGTCAGCATTGAAAATGGAGGCCGAAAATGGAGAAAGCAGTACCAATAAACTGCATCCACTCCTAAAGTGTGTTGAAGAAATTGGTATGGCATATCGCAAATCCATTGCGCCTATGCTCAGTCTTACACACCCCGATATTGGCCCGGATGTGATAGGTCTGCCGATTGGACTGTGTTCGTCGCTGGTTCTCGCTAATTGGTATCTGCTGGCATTTGATTCAGCAGTTATAAAAGCAGTTCGTCCAGCCTACTACGGACGCTATGTTGACGACATCCTATTGGTTGTTCCTCATCCACGCGATCCGGCAGAAGAGAACAATGGCGATCCCGTCGGTGGTTTCATGTCAGATTTGCTAGTTCGCACCGAGATTCTTCATGATACCGGTAATGGAGCGTATGCCATCCGGGAGCGAGCGGGGCTGATGCTTCAGCAATCGAAGTGCATCCTTCAGTTTTTCGATGCGCGCCATTCGATCGCCGGTCTGGAGAAATTTCAGAAAAAGTTGGAGGAAAACGGGAGCGATTTTCTGCTATTGCCGGTGGACGAGGCCGACAACTCAATGGAAGAGGTTGCTTATGAGCTTCTGTACGAAGGATCAGTGAATAAGTTTAGAAGCGTCAAGGGGGTAGCCGAAAACCGTTATGAATTAGCCAAGCATTTGGCAAGGCAAACAATCCTCCATCTACAGACTGATGACCCAGCAGATCGCAAGGTCAGCCGTGGTCTGCAGAAGTTTTTCAAGGGGCGAAGTGCCATCGAGTTCTTCGATTTATGGGAGAGGGTATTTACCTTGCTGGGCATTACAGGCGACCAGCCAACTCTCAAGGCATTCAGCAAGCAACTCAGTTCTGAGATATTGCTTGTCCGCTGCGAAAAATCGGAGGTGACAGAGCAACTCACGAACGATCTCAAGCTACATCTAGAACTTTCCCTGGCAATGGCAAACTCTGTTTGCTCTGAAGATTTTGGCTTATCTGAATTGGTGAACGGGGTTCACTCTGAAACGTTGCGGCGTTCCAACCTAATACGACACCATTTTGTGCGCCGCCCACTGCTGAACTTTACGACATACACGGGTCCCCTTAGCGTCCGCGCGCCCTCATCTTCCGTAAAGCTAGATCCACTCAAGATTCAGTATTCACCAAGATTTGTTAACTTCGATGAATGCATGCTATTGGCGTATAGCGGCGATATTTCGCTAAAAAGAAAAACTGAATTCAAGGTGGCATCGGACATTTTTGAACGCATCAATCGGCGTTCCATTACCGGTGTGGATTGGTCGGAACCTTCGATCAACGAGGAATAATCAATATGGCAAAATTTGACGTGATCACGACGGGAGCAGATGCTCCTAACCTTCACAGCAGCATTCAGATTGCGCTTGCGAACATTCCCGTTTGTTTTGCCGATATCGAAGCGAGCTATCTAGGAAAACCAAATCTCAGCATTGCCAGACTGAAACTAATCTCAAACCTGTTGAATGAAATTTCTAGCTATCGGAGAATGGACAAGAGGCGGATTGACCTTGTGATCTTTCCGGAGGTCAGTGTGCCGCATGCTTGGGAAGCGATGTTGGTGGCGTGGGCGCGAAAACATCGTATTGGGGTAATCTGCGGTCTTGAGCACAGAATCAACAGCAATAGCCAAGCGCTGAATGAAGTTCTTGCTGCTTTGCCCTTCCGGTCTGGCGCAGGACATTGGACATGCGTGCCAGTCAGGCGATTGAAACGCTTCTATTCGCCAGAGGAACAGTTCATCCTAACCAATGAAGGACTAAAGCTACCAGCCAAGAAGAACCCTTACCACCTATTCAGATGGCGCGGATCAAGCTTTGCAATATACAACTGCTACGAGTTAGCTTCGATTGAAGATCGATCCTTGTTTAAGGGTAAGGTTGATTTCATCGTCGCCTCCGAATTTAACCGCGACATCAACTACTTCTCCAACATTGTCGAATCCGCGGCAAGAGACCTTCATTGCTACGTGGTTCAGGTCAATGACTCACGCTTTGGAGATTCTCGTATTGTCAGCCCATCGAAATCGGACAGCATGAACCCGCTCCGGATTAAAGGAGGAGATAACCTCACGTTTCTGACCATGAGTTTGAACTTGAAAGCCCTTAGAACGCATCAGCGTAAGGGATATGGACTACAAAAGGAATCAAAGGATTTCAAGCCGACTCCACCGGGTTTCCCGCTTGAAGATCTTCAGGCCAGAATTGCGTTAGGAAAATGAGCCGAGGGGCGCGTTTCCTATATTCACGTCTATTGAAGACGTTTGGTTTTAGGCCAGACGCAATTGGAAGAACTGCAAAGTTTACGACCGATAATTGCGCGACAGCAGACGGTGCTGCCAGAATTGCGAATGACAGCAAAGGCCGACGAGCACGAATTGGCTATCAGGCAGCTTTCGGAGTGCAGCGGCCATTTAGATGACGGCTTTCGGGAAGTAACGAGAGGCTGTTGTTGGCCGGATGCTGTCCAAACAATAGCGGTTACTGGGAGCAACTCGGTTGACTGAGCTTTCCGTGCCGCCGACCGAAAGCCCTGGCGTCAATAATCCCCCGACGCCCCGCCGCCGCCTGAACTTCCCCCGCCCGACGACGAGGAATCGCCGGACCCGGAATCCCAAGAGGATGACGACGAACTGACGTGCCAGTGCCCCCGAGTTCGACAGTTCGAGCCCAAAAAAGGCCATTTTCGAGCAGTTGCCCACGCAGCCATGCGGGTTTCAAGGCGATTTTCCAAAAAGTCGTGTAGTGGCACGTCGCTGGTTTTAATAGCTATATTTGACAAGCATTGCCGTGCTGGTAAAGTATTGGCATGTTCCTCAAGATCACTCGTTCCGGTCCGCGCCAGTATCTCCAGCTTGTCGAAGCCTTCCGTGACGACGCTGGCAAGGCCAAGCATCGCACCCTGGTCACGCTCGGTCGCCTGGATCAACTGACCGACAGCCTGGATTCCGTCATCTCTGGCCTGCTCAAGGTCACCGGTCGGCCGGATTTCCTGAATGCTCCATTGCCCGCAGTCGAGTTCGAATCGGCGCGTGCGCTCGGCAACGTCTGGGCACTCAACGAACTGTGGGAATCGCTGGGCTTTGGCGAACTGCGCCGCGTGTTCCGCAAGACCCGGCACAGCATCGATGTCGAAGCGCTGATTCGGGTCATGGTGTTCAATCGCCTGTGTGATCCGGAGTCGAAGCTCGGTATCTTGCGCTGGCTGGAGACGGTAGCGATGCCGGACGTTGAGGTGGAATCGATCACCCATCAGCATCTGCTGCGCAGTATGGATGCCCTGGTCGATCATCAAACTGAAGTCGATGCTATGGTCGCCAACTTGCTGCGCCCCTTGATCGATCAGGAATTGTCGGTGGTGTTCTACGACATGACCACCATTCGCACGGAAGGTACCTCTGACCAGGAAGGCGATGTCCGCCAGTTCGGCATGGCCAAGGAAGGCCTCATCGCCCGTCAGGTCATGCTGGGAGTGGTGCAAACGGGCGATGGCCTGCCGATTTATCACGAGGTGTTTGCCGGCAACACGGCGGAATCGCCCACCTTGTTGCCGACCTTGAAGACGGTGCTCGAACGCTTCCCGTCGATTTGCAGGGTGGTGCTGGTGGCAGATCGGGGCTTGCTGTCGCTGGATAACCTGGAGGCGCTCTCCGAGATCCGCCTGCAAAGCGGTGAGCCACTGGAATTTGTGCTGGCCGTTCCCGGACGACGCTACAGCGAATTTGCCGAACTGCTCGACAGCTTTCAGGCGCAGTGCGTCGATGCTGAGCAGGAAATCGTCAGCGAATTGCCGTGGCGTGGATTGCGCTTGGTCGTTGCCCACGATCCTGACGTCGCCAAGGATGCCCAGGCATTGCGCCGCGAACGAATCGAAGCGCTGGAAGCTCAGGCGAACGCGTGGGTAGGCAAACTCGATGCGCAGGATGCCGGGGTGAAAGCCCGTGGCAAAAAGCTCTCCGACAGCGGCGCCAAGGCGCGGCTGTATCACGCGGTCAAGGATGCGCATCTCGCCAATATCATTCGCGTCGATTTGAAGAATGAGCTCTTTGCCTACGAAATCGACCCCGATGCCCTGGCGCTGGCTGAACTGATGGATGGCAAATTGCTGCTGGTAACCAATACGCCGGATTTGTCGCCACAGTGCGTGGTTGACCGTTACAAGTCGCTCGCCGATATCGAGCGCGGCTTCCGGGTGCTGAAATCGGAAATCGAGATTGGCCCGGTGTTTCATCGACTGCCAGAGCGGATCAAGGCGCACGCTGCCATCTGCTTCATTGCCTTGATCCTTTACCGCGTCATGCGACAGCGATTGAGCAGCGCCGATGCGCAACTGTCGCCGGAGCGGGCGCTGCAGGAGTTGCAGAAGCTTCAGCATCATCAGATTCGCATCAATCAGGCCGAACGGCCAGTCACTGGCATTTCTCGCCTCTCCGAAACACAGGACCGCGTTTTTGCCGCTTTGAGATTGAAAAAACCGACGCAACCACAGCAACTTTCTCTCTTGTAGTACACGTTTTTGAACTGCGGTTCATATAAAACAACAGCTTGCGCGTTTAACTGTCGAACTCGGGAGTGCCCGGCGTCGCTAGCGCTGGCGCCAGCCCGCCCCCTGCCGCCGAACAGCAGCGGCAGGCTGAAGACGAGGGCGAAGAGGGCGTTGGCGCCGAGCAGCGCCCAGACGATTTCCGGATCGCCCGGGAAGGCTTGCGAGAAGACGCCAAGGAACAGGCCGAAGAAGAGGCCGAAGAAAGCGAACAGGATGAAGGCACCGCGGATTTTTTGCGCATCGGCACGCCGCCGCCGGCGCAGCCAGTAAATCAGGGGAAAGCAGAGGTTGCCCAGGCAGACGGCGAGGAGGCGCTGCAGAAAGAGCGCGCCGTCGATCTCCGCGACTTGGCCGTCAGCGCTGCCGGCGGTCAGTTCGGCGAGGGCGGCGGGATCGCCCTGCATGCTCCGGCGCATGACGTCGAAGCCGGCGAGCAGGCCTTCGGCGTAGCGGTCGTCGCGGAAGGCGGGCCGATAGACGCCGTTGACGATGCGCTTGCTGAGCGCGTCGGTGAGCGTACCTTCCAGGCCGTAGCCGACTTCGATGCGTATCTTGCGCTCGTTGGGCGCGACCATGACGAGCAGGCCGTTGTCCTTGTCGGCCCGGCCGAGGCGCCATTGTTCGAAGGTCTTGACCGCCGCCATCTCGATGCTGTCGCCCTGCAGGCTGCCGGTGATGAAGACGGCGGCCCAGATGCCGTCCTGGCTGCGCAGTTCGGCGATGCGCTGGCTGAGCGTCGCTTGCTGTTCGGCGGAAAGGCGGCCGGTCTCGTCGAGGACGTCGCCCTGGAAGGGCGGCGGCGCAAAGGCGCGGGCGGCCAGCGCGACCAAGGACAGGCAAAGCGCCAGCCAGAACTGGCGCTGCCAACTCAGGGGGGTCCGGCGGGCGGCGGGCATGGTTTCGCTTCTCCTCAGCCCGGCTCGGGCCTTTCGATCAGGCTGCGCAGCAATTCGCCACTGGGCAGTTGAAAGCTGAGCCCGATCGCCCGCACTTGCCAGTCGCCACCGGGAGTCCAGCGCTGGAAGCCGGTCAGCACGCAGTCGGTGCTGCGTTTCTCGCCGGCTTCGGGCGGGCTGCCGAGCATCTGCGTGTAGGGCGTCAGCCCGGGCTGTTCGAGGATCAGGTAGGCACGCGGGCGGGGAATCGGCGCCACCGGATCGACGCCGTCGGGCCGGAAGGCAACGGTGAATTCGGCGGCCGGCGGGGCGTTGGCAAAATCCAGCGCCGGCGTGAATTCCGAGCGCTGCCGACCAGCGAAACCCTTTTCCCAGTGCAACCGCAGGTAGGGCGGCGCCTCTTTGGCCGACCACATGAGGTGCAGGTCGTTGCCGTTGGTACAGTAAACCGGATGGGCGCTGCCCTGATCGACCGGCCACAGCCCGCCCTGGCGCAGTTCGACGGCGAGCAGCCGGGTATCGGCTGGCGCCAGCAGGGACTGGCTGTAGATCAGCCCGACGCCGGGCAGGTGGTAGCGCTGTACCGGCTGCACGGTGTGGCGCAGCGGGGGGTTGTCGGCGGGTAGCGTACGTTGCATGCCGATCTCGCGGGCGGCCGCGTAGAGCGGCGCTTCGGCGGCGAAGAAGGCAGTGCCGGGAATGGCCAGGATGGCCAGTCCGCTGACCGCCAGCGCCAGGCTCTCGCCACCCGTCAGCGCCGGCCTCGCCCAGCGGCCGGCCAGCAGGTGGCTGCCGAACCAGAGCGGCGGGGCGACGAAGAGCAGGACCACGTAGAACACCGCCAGCGCTTCCGGGCCGCCGACGCTGCGCGCCGGGACGATCAGCACGGCAAGCACCAGCGGGGCCGCCAGCGCCGACACCAGGCGCACGAAGAGCCAGCCGGCGACGCGCCCGGAACGCTTGAAGCAGCGGCTTTCCAGCCAGAGCAGAGCAAGCATCAGGGCGAGCAGGCCAGCCGCCGCCAGCCACCAGACCTGCCTTTGCCCGGAGGGCATGCGCGAGAAGGTATCGAGGACTTGCTGCCATTCCATGGCGGGGCTCCGGAGAATGCCGCGGGCGACGTGTCCGCCAGTTTAACCGCGAGCGGGGCCGCCTGCCGACGCGCCGAAAAATGCGCCGAGATACGATGCCGGGCCCGGACGACGAATACCGCGCTACCCATTTCCCTCGATTCCCAGGACAATTCCGCCCTGTTCCGGAAGCTTCCCCGTGCCCACTCCGCTCCCCGTCTACCTCGCCGGCTATCCGCCCGCCCTGACCGAACCGGTCGTCCGCCCGCTCGCCGAGGGACGGCTGGGCGCAGCGTTGCGCCGTAAATACCCGGCGGCGCACGCGATCCGCACCGACCGGGCGCTGCACGACTACGTCCAGGCATTGCGCGCCGAACACCTGCGCAATGCGCCGCAGCCGAGCAAGATCCTGTTCGACGGCAAGCTGCAGGCGGTCGGCCGGGCGCTCGGCACGCACACGCGGATCGCCCGCGTCCAGGGCGGCAAGCTCAAGACCAAGCACGAAATCCGCATCGCCGCGGTGTTTCGCGAGGCGCCGCCGGAATTCCTGCGCATGATCGTCGCCCACGAACTGGCGCACCTCAAGGAAGGCGAGCACGACAAGGCGTTCTACGCGCTGTGTTGCCACATCGAAGCGGATTACCACCAGCTGGAATTCGACACCCGGGTCTATCTCTGCCACCTGGCCGCCGGCGGCGCGCCCTTGTGGCCGGCGACGCCCTGACGCAGCGGAACTTCCTGGCCGGCGGCATGCCGAATGGTTCCCGGCATGCCGGGGACAACCCACGCCAAGGAGACCCAGATCATGTCACTGACCCGTTTCGCCGCCATCGCGCTGGCCTGCCTGCCGGGCATCGCCGCCGCCCAGTTCAGCCTCGCCCCACTGCCCTACCCGGCCGACGCGCTCGAGCCCTACATCGACAAGACGACGATGGAAATCCACCACGATCGCCACCACGCCGCCTACGTCAACAACCTGAACGCCCAGGTCAAGGCCGTTCCCGAACTTGCCGGCCTGTCGCTGACGGCGCTGCAGGGCCAGATTTCGCGCTTCGGCCCGGCGGTGCGCAACAACGGCGGCGGCCACTACAACCATGAACTGTTCTGGCAGTTGATGGCGCCCGAAGGCCAGCGCGGCAAGCCGTCGCCAGCCCTGGAAATGGCGATCAACGCCGCCTTCGGCTCGCTCGACGAGATGAAGAAGCGCTTCGACCAGGCCGCCGTGACCCGCTTCGGCTCCGGCTGGGCGTGGCTGATCGTGACTCCGGACAAGAAGCTGGCGGTGACCTCGACGCCCAACCAGGACAACCCGCTGATGGACCTGCCCGGCATCGAGCGCGGCACGCCCATCCTCGCCCTCGACGTCTGGGAACACGCCTACTACCTGAAGTACCAGAACAAGCGCGCCGACTACGCGACCAACTGGTGGCACGTGGTGAACTGGAACGAAGTCAACCTGCGTTACGCGGCAGCGACTCGCTAAAACGTACCGGCGGCTGTCGACTTTGCGACAGCCGCCCCGACAAGCACCGCCAGCAAAATACCCAAGGCATTGATTTAACTGAACAAAGGACTCTGGCACAGCGATTGCTGAAATGACTGCGAACCGATTTCCAGGAGGCAGACCGTGGAACTTCCAGTCATCAGCAACAACGCACCGGCCGCCGAAGGCGGCGGTTGCTCATCCAGCGGTTGCGGCACGGCGCCGGACGGGCTGGCCCACCTGCCGGAGCACATCCGGGCCAAGGTGCAGGACCATCCCTGCTATTCCGAGCAGGCGCACCACTACTTCGCCCGCATGCACGTCGCCGTGGCGCCGGCCTGCAACATCCAGTGCAATTACTGCAACCGCAAGTACGACTGCTCGAACGAATCGCGTCCGGGCGTCGTCTCCGAGCTGCTGACGCCGGATCAGGCGATCAAGAAGGTGCTCGCGGTAGCCGCCGAGATTCCGCAGATGACGGTACTCGGCATCGCCGGACCGGGAGACCCCTTGGCCAACCCGGGCCGCACTTTCGACACTTTCCGCCAGCTCTCCGAGAAGGCCCCGGACATCAAGCTGTGCGTGTCGACCAACGGGCTGTCGCTGCCCGAACACGTCAACGAGATCGCCAAGCACAACATCGACCACGTGACGATCACCATCAACTGTGTCGATCCGGAAGTCGGCGCCAAGATCTATCCGTGGATCTACTGGCAGAACAAGCGCATCTTCGGCATCGAAGGCGCGAAGATCCTCATCGAGCAGCAGCAGAAGGGTCTGCAGATGCTGACCGAGCGCGGCATCCTGGTGAAGGTCAATTCGGTGCTGATCCCCGGCGTCAATGACCAGCACCTCAAGGAAGTCTCGAAGATCGTCAAGGAAAAGGGCGCCTTCCTGCACAACGTCATGCCGCTGATCGCCGAGGCCGAGCACGGCACCTACTACGGCATCATGGGCCAGCCGGAACCGAGCCAGGAAATGCTGCAGGAACTGCAGGACGCCTGTGCCGGCGACATGGCGATGATGCGCCACTGCCGCCAGTGCCGCGCCGACGCGGTCGGCCTGCTGGGCGAGGATCGCGGCGACGAGTTCACGATGGACAAGATCGACGTCATGGACATCGACTACGAAGCCGCCATGGTCCGCCGCAAGCAGGTGCACGACGAGATCATCGACAAGCTGGAAGCCGAACGCGGCGTCGCCAAGCCAAAGCCGACCGACATCCCGGAAGGTTCGCGGCCGGTGCTGATGGCGGTGGCCGGCAAGAACGGCCTGGTCGCCGAGCACTTTGGTCATGCCCGCGAGTTCCTGATCTACGAGGCTTCGCCGGAAGGCGTGCGCTTCATCAGCCACCGCAAGACCGAGCTGTACTGCGGCGGCATGGACGCCTGCGGCGACGGCGACCTGGTCGAAGCGGGCGGGACGGAATCGCTGCTCGACCGCAACATCCGGATTCTCGCCGGCTGCGAGGTCGTGCTCTGCTCCAAGGTCGGTTACGAGCCCTGGGCCAAGCTGGAAGCCGCCGGCATCGCGCCGAACGGCGAACACGCGATGGAGCCGATCGAGGAAGCGGTGATGGCGGTGTACAAGGAAATCGCGGCGACCGGCAAATTGCTGCCGCAAGCCGATACTCTGAAGGTGGCGTAAATGGCACTGCAGATAACCGAATCCTGCGTCAATTGCTGGGCTTGCGTCGATGTCTGTCCGAACGACGCGATCTACGAAGACAAGCCGCACTTCCTGATCGAGCCCGACAAATGCACCGAATGTCTGGGCGACCACGCCGACCCGCAATGCGCCGCGATCTGCCCGATCGAGATGGCCATCGTCAATGAACTGGGCGAGTTCCTGAACCCGCCCGGTTCGCTGACCGGCATCCCGATCGAGAAGCTGAAGGAGCTCGGATTGTGGCGGGACGCGGCGTAAGAGCTTCTTCGCCGCTGGCGGCCGACCGGGTTTGGGCCTGGTCGGCTTTGGCTGTTTCTGCGGTTTCGGAATGGCTATTGGCTTTGGTTTCTCAAGCGCGGTTGTTGTTTGCTGAACCGCTGTTTTTCGCTGGCGACCGGCGGGTGGCTTTGGTTTTTGATGCGCCGTTTTCCGCCGCTGACCGGCGGGCGTACTTTCTTTTTTGTGGAAAAAAGAAAGTAGCCAAAGAAAAAGCCACCCCCAGGTCGGCGCCGGGCTACGCCCGGTCCCTTGCGCTACTCGACGCGCCGGGCGGCTGCGGAACTCGGCCCTGCGGGCCTCAGACAGTCCTCGCCGACTTCCCCCGGCACGCCTGCGTTGCTCAGCGCCTCTCAGGGGGGCCCCCAAAAGCGTCTCTGCTGATTGGCCGAGGTTTAAACCTTTTTTATTTCCGTTCCGCTCGGTTTGCCGGGCCCATTGGGAGGCGCCGAGCAACGCAGGCGTTGGCGGATAAAGGGCGAGCACTGTCTGAGGGGCAAAGCCCCGAGTTGCGCAGCCCCCGCCAACGACGAGTAGCGCAGGGCACCCGCGCAGCGGGCGCCGACCTAGGGGTGGCCTTCTTTTTGGCTACTTTTTCTTGGCCACGCAAGAAAAAGTACGCCCGCCGGTCAGCGGCGGAACCCAGCGGTTCAGCAACCAAACACGCTCGCCCGTCAGGCGCGGAAGCCGGCGCTTCAGCAACCCAAGCCACCAGAACAAGCACTGATCAAGCACTACCAAAAACAAAAACCAACTCATCCCAATCCCAACGGCCCCTTTGACTCCATAACCAGGAACCCACCCGCATGGCCACCATCACCTTCTACGAAAAGCCCGGTTGCAAGGGCAACCTGCGCCAGAAAACCCTGCTCGCCGCTGCCGGCCATACCGTCCAGGCGAAGAACCTGAAGACCGAGCCGTGGACCGCCGAGCGCCTGCTGCAATTCCTCGCCAAGCTGCCGGTGGCCCGCTGGTTCAACCCGAGCGCGCCGGCGATCAAGAGTGGCCAGTTGGTGCCGGAGAACATCAGCTTCGAGCACGCGCTGCAACTGCTGCTGGAAAATCCCCTGATGATCCGCCGCCCGCTGATGGAAATCGGCGACGAGCGCATGGTCGGCTTCGACACCGCGGCGGTCAACGCCTGGGTCGGGCTGAACGGCGTCGAGCTGCCGGCAGGCAACATCGAGGCCTGCGTGCATGGTCCCGACGGACACGGCAGCTGCGGCAGCCACGATCACGACGACGAGGCGGAACATGCCGCTTGCGGCAGTCACTGATTCCGCCGTCGAGCTGGCGCCGGGCGTCCACTGGGTGGGCGCCCTCGACCCGCACCTGCGCAGTTTCGACATCATCCTGAAGACGGCCAACGGGACCACCTACAACGCCTACGTGGTGCGCGGGGAAACCGGCGTGGCGGTGATCGACACGGTCAAGGAGAGTTTCTCCGACGATTTCTTCCGCCGTCTGGAGTCGGTCGCCGATTACGACGAAATCACCACCATCGTCCTCAACCACCTGGAGCCGGACCACAGCGGCGCCCTGCCCGAACTGCTGCGCCGCGCGCCGCAGGCACGGGTCTATCTGTCTAGCCGCGCCCAGATGATGCTGAAGGCGCTGCTGAAGCCGGCCGGCGGCAAGCCGCCCGAGTACATCCCGGTGACCACCGACGACACCGTCGATCTCGGCGGCCGCACGCTACGCTTCCTGCACACGCCTTACCTGCACTGGCCGGACACGCAGTGCACCTACCTGGTCGAGGACGGCATCCTGTTCTCCGGCGACATCTTCGGCTGCCACTTCTGCGATCCGCGCCTGTTCAGCGACGCGGTCGGCGATTTCCGCTTTTCATTCGAGTATTACTACGCCCACATCATGCGCCCCTTCCGCGAGCACGTGCTCGACGCGGTGGCGCTGATCGAGCCGCTCGAACTGACGGCGATCGCCCCGGCGCACGGGCCGATCCTGCGCCAGCAGCCGCGCGACTACGTGCACCGCTACCGCGAGCTGGCGACGCCGCGCCTGTTCAACGAGGCGCGGGTGGAAAAGACCCTGCTCGTCTTCTATATCTCGGCCTACGGCAACACGCGGCGCATGGCCGAGGCGCTCGCCGCCGGCGCCGAGGCCCTGGGCGGCGTGCGCGTCTCGCTCTATGACCTCGAAGGCGGCGAGGCCGGCGTATTCACCGACCTGATCGAGGAAGCCGACGCGCTCGCCTTCGGCAGCCCGACGATCAACGGCGACGCTGTGAAGCCGGTATGGGACGTGCTGTCGTCGCTGACCACGGTCAACGTCAAGGGCAAGCTGGGTGCCGCTTTCGGTTCCTACGGCTGGAGCGGCGAGGCGGTACGGCTGATCGAGGACCGCCTGCGCGGCCTCAAGCTGCGCGTGCCGGTGGAAGGGCTGCGCATCAAGCTGGTCCCCGACAACGGCGAGCTGGCGGCCTGCCGCGACCTCGGCGAACTACTGGCGCGCCACCTGACCGGCCGTCTCGAAACCCGCGTCATCGACATGGCCGAACTGGCCTGAATCTGGAGAGAAGAAAATGCCCAAAGCGAAAGTCACCTTCGAAGACATCGGCGTCGCCGTCACCGTCCCGGCCGGCACCCGGCTCATCGAAGTCTCGGAGAAGGTCGGCGCCGGCATCACCTACGGCTGCCGCGAAGGCGAATGCTGCACCTGCCTGACCAAGGTGATTTCCGGCGGCGAAAACCTCGCCCCGCCGAGCGTTCTCGAGGACCAGGTGCTGAAGGACAACCTGGCCCCGCGCGGCCATCGACTGGCCTGCCAGGCGCAGATCCTGGGCGGCGAAATCGTCGTCAAGCCCGCCTGAGTCACCGCACAAGATTAAAAGCAAAGCTTCACCCCGACTACAACAGAGAAACCCCGATAACCCGCTCAACCCGAAGGAAACAACAATGGCGCTCATCACTTTCAGCAGTCCGCTGCACAAGGACAAAACCGTTTATGCGGTGGCCGGCAGCCGTACCCAGACCGTGCTTTCCCTGGCCAAGGAACACCACATCCCGATCGATTTCGGCTGCGAGAACGGCGACTGCGGCACCTGCCTGGTCAAGGTCTCGTCGGTCGATGCCAAGCGCAGCCCGATGGGCGCCCCGCTCACCGACCACGAGGTGCGCGTGCTGCGCGAACTGGGCAAGATCACCCAGGCCGAAGTCGACAAGATGCTGGTCGACGACCTGTGTCCGACCCAGTGGCGTCTCGCCTGCCAGATGGTGCTGCGCGACGAGGACCTGCTGATCGAGTACCCGAGCAAGTGAGTCGGTGATGAACGGTCCGGATCGTCTGCCCTGGCGTTCGCTGCTGCAAGCCGGCCTGCTGGCCGCGCCGGCCGGCGCCGTGGCGCGTGACGATCCGAACCGGCCCTTGCTGGCCAGCCTGCTCGCCGGGCAGGCGGCCGGCGAAGGTTGCCTGCCCGCCGACCTCGGCCTTGGCGCCGAACGTCACGCGGCGCTACTGCGCGATTATTTCCCCGGCTGCCCGCTGCCGCCAGCGGCCGATTCCCGGCTCGACCTGCCGGAAGCCGAGGAACTGCAGCGCCTGCTACGCGATCACCTCGCCCCCGACCTGGCCAGCGCCGCCTGGATGGTGGACATCCTGACCGCCGCCTGCGTCGGCCGCGACCACCTGTGGCAGGATCTCGGCCTCAACGACCGTGCCGAGCTGAGCCGGCTGATGCTCATCAATTTCCCGGCTCTCGCCGCCGCCAACACGGGCGACATGAAGTGGAAGAAATTCCTCTATCGCCAGTTCTGCGCGCGCGAGGGCATTTATGTCTGCCCTGCCCCTTCCTGCGGCGTCTGCGCCGATCACGCAAAATGTTTTGGTCCGGAGAACTGATTGCCCGCAACGCGCCGGTCCGTCGGCGCGTCACCCAGGAACGCCCGCCGCTGCACGAGCGGGCGATCGCCGCCTATCTCGGCCTGGCGATCGGCGACGCCCTGGGCGCCACCGTCGAATTCATGACCCCGGCGGAAATCCGCCAGCAATACGGCGTCCATGACGAAATCCGGGGCGGCGGCTGGCTGCGCCTGAAACCCGGCCAGGTCACCGACGACACGACGATGTCGCTGGCGCTCGGCGAGGCCATCCTCGCCGCCGGCGCGGTCGACGCGCTGACCGCCGCCGACGCCTTCGACGCCTGGATGCGCGGCAAGCCGGTAGACATCGGCAACACCGTGCGCCGCAACCTGGTGACCTTCCGCAAGAGCCGCAACCCGGAGGCGCCGCCGTCCGAACACGACGCCGGCAACGGCGCCGCCATGCGCGTGCTGCCGGTGGCGCTCGCCTGCTACGGGCACTCACCGCAACAGGTGATCGCCGCCAGCCGCGCCCAGGCCCACGTCACCCATCACAATGCGGTGTCCGACGCGGCCTGCGAGACGCTGGTCTTCATGGTCCAGGATTTTCTCGCCGGGCGCGACGCGCTGACCGTCGAACGCGAACGCGCCGCCCGCCTGGTCGCCGACTTTCCCTGCTACGCCTGGGACCGCAAGCACGCCGACAACCCTTCCGGCTACGTCGTCGATACCGTGCAGGCGGTATTCCAGTCGCTGTTCGCCACCGAGTGCTTCGAGGACTGCCTGATCGACATCGTCAATCGCGGCGGCGATGCCGACACCACCGGCGCCATCGCCGGCATGCTGGCCGGCGCCCGCTACGGGCTGGAGGCGATTCCCCGGCGCTGGCTGCGCAACCTCGACGAGCTGACCCGGGTACGCTGCGAAAAGCAGGCCGAAGCCCTCATCCGCCTCGCCGGCGCGCCCGCCTGAGCTGCCTCGTCCATCAGTTGCGAGGTATCGCCGGCACCCGCAACACAGGCCGATACGCGCTGTTGCAAACCGTTACTTGCCGCCGGCGGGCCGGCTCCGTATTCTGAACCCATGTGCTGAGCAGACATCAGCCCAGACGGTCACCTCCCTCCCCCCGACCCCAACAGACCGTCCAGAAAGCCTCGTACTCCCCCCGGTACGGGGCTTTCGCCTTTTCAGGGCACCGTCAGCGCCCCGGCCAGCGTCGCCAGTGCTGCCAGCGGCGGCGCTTCGCGCAGGCGGATCATGCCGGTTGGGACAGCGGCGATTGCCGGCGGCAAGGTTTCGACCACCAGCTCCGCCGCGTGCGGCGACTGTTCGACAACGCGCCGTGGCATCAGCGTCCAGCCAAGGCCGACCGCGACGCAACCGAGGATGCCTTCGAGGGTGCCGAACTCCATCGCGTCGGCCAGCGCATGGCCCTGGCTGCGCTGCCAGGCAAGCGCCCGGGTGCGGTAGGCGCAACCTTCACGGAACAGGATCAGCGGCTGCTGCAGCGGATCGTGGCCGGCGGCATGGACCTGCACCAGTTCCTCGACCAGCAGTTCGCTGAACTCCAGTTCCGGGTGAATCACCGGCCCGGCGATCAAGGCGCAATCGAGCTTGTGCTGGATCACCCGGTCGGCCAGGCGGGCGCTGGTATCGGTGAATACCCGCAGCTCGATGCCGGGGTGGGCGGCGCGCACCGCCTTCAAGGCCTGCGGCAGATGCAGCGCGGCGAAGGTTTCCATGGCGCCGATGCGCAGTTCGCCGGTCGCCTCGCCGACCTGGCGCACCGCCGCCGCCGTCTGCCGCTCCAGCATCAGCAGGCGGCGGCTGTAGTCGAGCAGGACGCGGCCGGGCGGCGCCAGTTCCAACCCGCGCCCCTTGCGGAAGAACAATTCGGCGCCGAGCTCCTCTTCCAGCCGACGGATGCGCGCGGTGACGTTGGACTGCACGGTGTTCAGCTTGCGCGCCGCGGCGAGGATCCCACCTTCCTCGACCACCGCCTGGAAAGTCCTGAGGGCGAGCAGCTCCATGAATAAATCTCCAAAAACGAATGGTTGTATCTCAACAAATCAATTGTAGCGATAGCTTAGCCCGTTTATCGTTGTTTCACCAACCGAGGAGACAACCATAATGACCGACCAACGACAACGACTGAAAGTCCTGGGCGCCGGCATCTTCAGCCTGCTGCTGGCGCTTGGCGTGGCCCGTTTCGCCTACACGCCGCTGCTGCCGCTGATGCAGCAGCAGGCCGGACTCGGCGTCGCCGACGCCGGCTGGCTGGCGGCGATCAACTACGGCGGCTACCTGAGCGGCGCCCTGCTCGCTTCGCTGATCAGCGATCTGGTGCTGAAGGACCGCCTGTTCCGCCTCGGCATGCTGCTGGCGGTGGCCAGTACGGCACTGATGGGGCTGACCAGCGAACCCTGGCTGTGGGCGGTGTCGCGCTTCGTCGCCGGCCTGAGCAGCGCGGCGGCGATGCTGTTCGGCACCGGCCTCATCCTCAACTGGCTGATCCGCCATAACCACCGCAGCGAACTGGGCATCCACTTCGCCGGCATCGGGCTCGGCATCGCCGGCTGCGCCGCCGCCGTGGCGCTGATGCAGCAGTGGCTGGACTGGCGCCAGCAGTGGTTCGCGCTGACCGCGCTCGGCGCCCTGCTCGCCGTGCCGGCGCTGCGCTGGCTGCCGCCGCCCGATACCAGCGGCGTCACACGCAGCGGCGAAAAACTCGAAGACACCCCGCCGTCGCCGCTCTTCCTGCGTCTGTTCATGGCCGCCTATTTCTGCGCCGGCGTCGGCTACGTGGTCAGCGCCACTTTCATCGTCGCCATCGTCGATCGCCTGCCCGGCCTTTCCGGCAGCGGCACGCTGGTCTTTCTGGCGCTCGGCCTGGCGGCGGCGCCGGCCTGCATCGTCTGGGATCTCATCGCCCGCCGCACCGGCGAACTTAACGCGCTGATCCTCGCCGCGCTGCTGCAGATCGTCGGCATCCTGCTGCCATTGGCCGGCGGCCTGCTGCCGGCACTGGCCGGGGCAATGCTGTTCGGCGGTACCTTCATCGGCATGGTCAGCCTGGTCCTGACCATGGCCGGCCGCTACTACCCGACGCGACCGGCGAAGATGATGGGCAAGATGACGCTTTCCTACGGCCTGGCGCAGATTCTCGGCCCGGCGCTCACCGGCTGGCTGGCGGCGGGCCGCGCCGGCGACTACGCGGTCGGCCTCTATCTGGCGGCGGCGGTGATGCTGGTCGGCAGCGCCCTGCTCTTCCTGCTCAAGGCGGTGCAGCGGCGCGACGCCGGGGCTCCCGTCATCGCCTGCACCTGCCCGCAGAACTGAGCAGAACGGCGGCGACCACGGACCGATACGCGCTGTTGCAAACCGTTACTTGCCGCCGCTGGGACGGCTCTTTATTCTGAACTCATGTGCTGAACAGACATCAGCCCTGACGGTCACCTCCCTCTCCCCCAACTCCCCAGACCGTCCTGAAAGCCTCGTACTTCCCCCGGTACGGGGCTTTCGCCTTTTCCGGATGCGTATTCTGGCGTGCTCAGTCGCCTTGCGCCTTGAGCCGGGCGGCGAGCGCCGCGTCCATGGTCTGCAGGTGAGTCATGAACCAGCCCGGCAGATTGCGCGCGTACTCGCGCGCGGCTCGCAGCCGGCCGGCGGCGACCCCGCGCCCGAAGAAGGCGAGTTCGCCGAGCACCCGCAGATGCTCGGCACGATGCTCGCCGGTGGCCGGGAAACGGCAGGCCTGCATCAGCCGGTCCTCGTTCTCGAAGTGCTGCCGGGTATCGTCACGCAACTGCGCGAAGAGCGCCGGAAATTCGGCGTCGGAGGCCGCCAGCAAGGCGTCCGCCAGATCGACGAAGGCGCGGTGGGTGGCGTCCATTTCCGCCACCCCGAGAACCATTTCCGCCTGCCAGGGCATCAGATGGCGCCGTGGTTCTCGCGCTTGTTGGCGTTGGTCTTGCCCATTGCCTCGTCGAGCGCCATTTCCGGATACTTGAACGGGGTGACCAGCAGTTCCTCGTAGACGCGGACCACCTTGTCAGCGGCGCCCATGCCCTTGAAGTCGCTCTTTTCCAGACCCAGCGTCTCGCACAGCTCGGTCCACACCATGCCCTGCACCATCGGGATGAAGACGAACTGCGCGCCGTTGATCGTCAACACGAAGGGCTGGTCGATATTGACCGTGTACAGCACGACCTTGCTGCCGGCCGTGATGTCGGCGCCGTATTTTTCGAGCAGCGATGGCATGAACTGCAGTTCGTCGAGCGAACCGATCAGCAGCTTCAATTCATCGCCGACCGTCATCAGCACGGCCTGCTTCATGACTTGTTGCGGCGGCTTGCGGCGACCCTGGGCATCGGCGATTTCGCCTTCCTGCAGCACCAGTTCGCCGCGATAGGCGGCCCAGCCGGCCCGGCTCGCCGGTTCGCAGAAATTGGCATTGAAAAACAAGGACTGGTAACGATCCATCGGCATTTTTTCTTCCTTCCCTGAAGTTAAATCATCTCGGTACAAGACTGCTAGCAATTTCCTTGCCGAACCCCAATCCCTTGCCAGACAAGGCAATCCGGACGTTGCACCGGACCGCCTGTCGGCTTCCCGACATACCGCTTGTCGGCTTATCCCCGCGCGGCAAACCCAAACCCGCCAGACAAAGTGCATAATCCTGACGAACGACTTGCCTCGCACCTGCGAATTGGCCGACCATGCCCAACCGCTTCCGGATCACCTGCCTGTTTGCCGTCATCATGGCTGTCGCCAGGCCGACGTTCGCCGACGAAACGCTGGCTGTCTCGCCGTGGTCGGCGCTCGAGTTCAAGGGTTTCGGGACGCTCGGCGTCGCCCGCAGCGACAGCAACGACAGCCAGTTCGTCCGCGATCTCTCGCAGCCCGACGGGTTGGGCAAGCACTGGAGCGGCAAGACCGACACCATGCTCGGCCTGCAGGCGAATCTGACGCTCGGCCCGCGCACCGGCGCCGTCATGCAGGGCCTGGTGCGCTATCGCTACGATGGCAGCTGGCGCCCCGAGCTCAACCTGGCCTTCCTGCGCCACGACCTGGCGCCGGATTTCACGCTGCGAGCCGGCCGCATGGGCACCGAGTTCTACCTGCAGGCGGACGCCCGCCAGGTCGGCTACGCCAACACCATGCTGCGGCCGCCGGCCGACTATTTCGGGCCGATCGTCATTTCCTATTTCGACGGCATCGACGCCAGCCTGACCGGCGACACCGGTCACGGCCTGCTGCGCGGCAAGCTGTTCGCCGGCTGGGCGGCGGAGAAGACGCCGGTGGTCAAGCCGCACACCTGGGATCTGCGCGGTTCGCGCATGGCCGGCGCCTACCTCGACTACCTCAACGGCCCCTGGCAGTTCCGCGTCAGCCGCTCGAAGATCCGCTTCCAGCATCAGCAACCGCTCGACGCCGTGGCTGGCTTCCCGATCCTGACACTGGCGCCTGAACTCAACATCGAGGGCCGCCACGCGACTTACGACAGTCTCGGCCTGATCTACGACGAAGGGCGGCTGCAGGTGCAGGGCCAGGTCAGCAGCATCCGCTACGACACCTCCGCCTACGAGGACACCCGCGCCGGTTACCTGATGCTGGCCTACCGGGTCGGCCCGGTGACGCCCTACCTCGGCTACTCGCGCAGCCGCTCGCACGCCGCCAGCCTGACCACGCCGACCGTCCCGGCGCTGCAATCGGCGATCCGCCAGTTCATGGCGCAGACCCACAGCGACCAGGAAACCTACACCCTGGGCGCGCGCTGGGACTTCCAGCGCAACCTGGCACTCAAGGCGCAGGTGGACCTGATCCGCGGCGACCGCGATTCGCGTTTTCCGCAACGCTACACGCTAAACGACTGGGGCGGCAGCCTGAACGTCTTCAGTCTCGCGCTCGATTTCGTTTTCTGAACCGGCATGCCGACCCGCCTCCTACTCCTCCTGCTGCTCCTCGCCAACTGCCCGGCGGCGCACGCCGAGCCGGTGGTCGTCGTGGCCGCCCGGCAGGCCACGGAAAGACTGAGCCGGGAAGAGGTAACCAACATCTTCCTCGGCCGCTACCGCGCGCTGGCGGCGGGCCTGCCCGCCCAGCCGATCGACCAGCCGCCGACCAGCCCGCTGCGCAACGCCTTCTACCAGCAACTGGTGAACAAGGACGCGGCGAGCATCAACGCCTACTGGAGCCGCCTGCATTTCTCGGGCAAGGCGGCGCCGCCAATGCAGACCAGGGAGGAAAGCGAAGTCATCCGGCAGTTGCTCAGCATCCCGGGCGCCATTGCCTACGTCGAACGCAAGCAGGTCGACGAACGCATGCGCATCGTTTTCGAATTCATGCCGAGGGCGACCCATGAAAGCCGCGCTGACCCGTGACGGCATCCTGTTCCGCTCCATCCTCGTCACCCTCCTCGCCTTCGCGCTGGTCGGTTTCGCGACCCTCGCCTATACCGTGCAGGCGGCGCGCAGCGCGGCGGAAGAGCAATCGCGGGTCCGCCTCGAACAGTTGCTCGATACCGTGCAGAGCACGCTGCGCGTCGCCTGCTTCGTCAAGGACCAGGAGCTCGCCCGCGAGGTTGCCAGCGGCCTGCTGAGCAACACCGAAGTCCTGCGCGTCACCATCCACGAGGGCGACAACCAGCTGATCGACCTGCAGCGCCGCCAGACGCCGCGCCCCGGCGCCGCCAACGCCCTTGAGCGGAGCATCCATTCGCCGTTCATCGAAGGCGACGTGATCGGCCGCGTGCGCCTGGTTCCCGACCCGGAAGCGATCGCCGGCCAGGTACGCGCCGAAATCATCGAACGCTCGGTCCAGCTGACCTGGCAACTGACGCTGATCGCCGGCGCCATGGTGGTCACCCTGCTGTTCTTCGTCATCCACCCGATCAGCGCCATCTCGAGCGAACTGCACCGGATGGACCCGACCGCCGGCGACCGCCTGCAGATTCCGGCCGGTCACGGCAATACCGAAATCGGCCGCCTGGTCCGCGACGTCAATGCGCTGGCCGGCCGCCTGGTACATGCGCTGGACGAGGAACACGCGCTGCGCCTGCAGCGCGAGATCGACGAACGGAAATACCACGCCATCTTCGACAACGCCGAAAGCGGCATTTTCATCGTCAACCGCGACGGCCGACTGGCCTCATGGAACGCGGCGCTCGCCCGCCTGTTCGGGATCGCCGACAGCAACCAGTTCACCGGCACGATGCACCTGGGCGCGCTGCACTGGGAAAAGCCGGAGGTCATCGCCGAACTGTTCGGCCACGCCTTTGCCGCACGCCAGCCCAGTACCCGCGAAGCCTGCCTGGAGCGCCCGGATGGCAGCCGTTGCTGGCTCGACATCGTCCTCAGCCCGGTCGGCGAGGACCTGCTGCAAGGCATTGCCCACGATATTTCCGAGCTCAAGGCCGCCGAAGCCACCGCCCGCCGCCAGGCGCTGATCGACCCGCTGACCGGACTGGCCAACCGCGCCGGCCTCGAACAACACCTCGCCAACACTATCCGCCAGCAACATCGCCAGCCCAGCGCCGGTTTCACGCTGATCTACATCGACCTCGACCGCTTCCGGCAGGTCATCGAAGGCATCGGCGTCAGCGCCGGCGACGAAGTCCTGCGCGCGGTCGCCGGCCGCCTGGGGACGACGGTCAAGCACAACGACATGCTCGCCCGCCTCTCCGCCGACATCTTCGCGGTGATCCTGCTGGCGCTGCACGACGACGAAACCATCGGCCGGGTCACCGAACGCATCATGGCGGCGCTCGGCCAGCCCTACCTGGTCGATGGCTCGCCGGTCCAGATCCACGCCAGCCTCGGCGTCACCCGTTTCCCGGACGATGGCAGCGACGCCCCGAGCCTGCTGCGTAACGCCGAACTGGCCTGCGACAAGGCCAAGGCCAGCGGCGGCAACCGCAGCGAGTTCTTCGACCCGGCTCTCGCCGAAGCCGCCGAACAGCGCCGGCACATGGAAAACGACCTGCGCCAGGCGCTGCGCGAGCAACAGTTCGAACTCTTCTTCCAGCCCATCGTCGATATTGCCGCCGGCCGCGTCGCCGGCGCCGAGGCGCTGATCCGCTGGCGCCACCCGGAGCGCGGCCTGGTGCCGCCGGACCGCTTCATCCCGGTGGTCGAGCAATCCGGGCTGATCGACAGCCTCGGCCTCTGGGTGCTCGACGACGCCTGCCGGCAACTGGCCGAATGGCAGCGCGCCGGCCGTCCCCATTACCTGTCGATCAACGTTTCCGGCCGCCAGATTCCGCACGGCCTGCCGCCGGCCGCCGTCGCCGAGGCGCTGGCCCGCCACGGCATCCCGGCCAGCCGGCTGGCGCTGGAAATCACCGAGGGCATCCTGCTCGCCAACATCGGCGAAGCCCAGGCCTGGCTGCAGGCGGTGCAGGCGCTCGGCGTGCGCGTCTACCTCGACGATTTCGGGACCGGCTACTCGTCGCTTTCCTACCTGAACCGCTTCCCGCTCGACACGCTGAAGATCGACCGCTCCTTCGTCCAGGACATGGCCACCGGCAACAACGCCCACTCGCTGGTCATCGCCATCGTCGCCATGGCGCGCAGCGTCAGCCTGCAGGTGGTCGCCGAAGGCGTCGAAACCCTCGGCCAGTTGCAGATCCTGAGTGCCATCGGCTGCCAGTACGCGCAGGGCTACTACCTGTCGCGGCCGGTCACCGCCGGCGACTTCCCGGAAGTCGTCGCCGAGATCGACCGCCGCCTGGCGGGGCCGAGCGCCTGAATCAACCGGCGACGGCAGCGCCGATGAAATCGACGATGTCTTCCTCGATGATTTCCAGGCCGATCTTCTTGCAATAGCGCCGCTCCTTGGTCGTCGGCTCGCTGATGAACACCCAGCCGGCCGGCTCGGCGGCCGACCAGATGATGTCGGCCATCACCATGCGCTCGGTGTCGCGGTTCAGACGCATGCCGAGCAGCAGGTACTGCTTGCCCTTGCGCATCTCCTTGACCGCCGGCGGAATCGAGAAGCCGCCCATCAGCTCGGTGATGAAATCGACGTAATCGGCGTCGGAAGCGATATAGACGCCTTCCGGGCGCGGCGTGCCCATCGGCTTGAACAGCACCGGCCGGCTCAGGTCGATCGTCGTCGTCGGCGCATAGCTGCTGCCATCCCAGGCGTAGAGCTTGTAGCGGTAATCGGTGCCGCCGATGCGGGCGATGCCGACGATCAGCGTGTGCGGCACGGCGGCATAGGAATCCTGCAGTTGCGTGTCGCGGTTGATGTCGATCACGTAGTTCGGCGCAATTTCCTTCAGCCAGTCGTGGACAGCCGCGCGCGTCCATTGCGTTTCGCCGTAAGTCCGGTTGAGGAACTTGGTGACGGTGCTGCGGCCGCGCTTGAGCTCGACATTCATCGCCGCCCGCGGGAATTCGTACATCAGCTTGGGCGCCATCGGCTTGCCGCCGTTCATGGCGATGATCAGCGAATCGCTGTCGGCCGGCATCGCCGCGCCGGTCGCCGTATCGCGCACATCGGCCAGGACGCCGGGGCCCAGATAAGGAACGATGCTGCCGTCCCGCAGACCGGCCAGCAGTTTTTCACGCAATTCGGGAGTCATGGTTTTTGCTCTGTGATTGGGGGTAGCACGGTCAATGCAAAATCCACGCCCAGACAGCAGCCGCGGCGCATCGCGGGTTTCGGCGCCGGCCGCCGGCAGCGGCCTGTCGGGTTTGCGACAAGCTGGACAAGCCCAAATCGCAGGCGCACCATCGCTGCAATAGAAGACGTAGAAGCGGTCACCCGTCCGGTGCCGCCAACAGAGAGGGCAAACCCATGTCTGTCGCAGAACGCCCGACGATTCTCGTCGTCGACGACACCCCGGACAATCTGGCGGTGGTCGCCGGCATGCTCGAACACGATTACCGCGTCCGTGTCGCCGCCTCGGGCGAACGGGGGCTGCGCATCGCCGCCGGCAGCCCGGCTCCCGACCTGATCCTGCTCGACATCATGATGCCCGGCATGGACGGCTACCAGACGCTCGAACAACTGCGCGCCAACCCGGCGACGGCGAATATCCCGGTGATCTTCGTCACGGCGATGGACAGCGACGCCGACGAGGCGGTCGGCCTGGCGCAGGGCGCCGTCAACTACATCGCCAAGCCGATCCGCCCGGCGATCCTGCAGGCACGGATTCGCACCCAGCTCGAATTGAAGGCGGCACGCGACCGTCTGGCCCGCGAGAACGAACGACTGGAAGAAGGCGTCGCCCAGCGCACCCGCGAGATCGAACTGCTGCGCGACGTCGCCCTGCACGCACTGGCGACGCTCGCCGAAAAGCGCGACAACGAGACCGGCAACCACCTGCTGCGCACGCGCTGCTACATCGAACTGCTGATGGAAGATCTCGCCGCCCAGCCCGAATTCGCGCCGATGCTGACGCCGCTGCGCCGCAAAGTGATCGCCAAGGCGGCGCCGCTGCACGACATCGGCAAGGTCGGCATTCCCGACGATATCCTGTGCAAGCCCGGCCCGCTGCCGCCGCCGGAATTCGCGATCATGATGAAACATGCACAGATCGGCGCCGATGCGCTGGGCGAGGCGATCGATCGGGTACTGGCCGAGCACGCCAGCCAGCCGCAGCCGCCGGCGGAAATCCACTACGCGCTGACTTTCCTCGAGGTCGCCCGCGAGATCGCCGGCTGCCACCATGAGAAATGGAACGGCAAGGGCTACCCGCGCCAGCTGCAGGGCGAGGAAATCCCGCTGGCGGCACGCTTGATGGCGCTCGCCGACGTCTTCGACGCGCTGGTCTCGCGCCGCCACTACAAGCCGCCCTTCCCGCTCGAGCGGGTGGTCGACATCATCCGCGAGGGCCGTGGCACGCATTTCGACCCACGCGTCGTCGACAGCTTCCTCAAGCAGATCGACGCCTTTGCCGAGATTGCCGGCCGCCTCGCCGACCCCCACCCGGCCGACTGAATGCCGGCGCTTCAGCGCGTCGACAGCGTGACGTCGACAACGCCGCCGATCGCCAGGAATTCGTCCTCGCCCTGCAGCACGCCGGGCAGCAGGCCGCAGTAGAAGAAGATCTTGGTCAGCGGCACCTCGACGGCGAGGATGTAGTCACCGAACTCGCAGGCCCGTTCGCGGCTGCAGGTGAAGGAACTGAGATTGTTGAGCAGCAGGGTGTGGCGGCCGCCCGCGCCGCGCTGCAGGATTTCGTAGTCGGCGACGCGATTGACGCCGCGATACAGGGTGACATGGCGGGCGCCGTTGTGGCGCCGCGCCAGTTCGTACTGGCAGTAGGTGTAGACCAGGTCGAACTGGGCTTCCAGCGCGTTCGTCCCGTACAGGCCGCTGGCCCGCATTTCCATGTAGCGCAGCCAGCTGTCGCCGCCGGCGTCGCGCAGCGGCAGCCCGTGCCAGCGCGGCAGCAGGCCGAAGCGCGATTCGACCCAGCCCTTCAGCACCGCCCCTTCGCGGCTGTCCGAATCGAAACTCCAGCCGCGGATCATGCGCGCGTAATTGGCCTTGGCGCGCCCCTTGCGCCGCCCGGTATAGCCCATCTCCTCGGGCCATTCGAGCTGGAAACGGACGGTCAGGTAGTCGCGGAACACTTCGCCGCGCCGTTCGGCATCGTCGCCGGCCAGCGCCAGGCGACGAAACAGGTCGTGGTGCAGTTCGGCGACGCCGTCGATCAGTAGCGGCGAGGGATGACGCTGGTAGGTCAGGCTGCCCAGCACCACCGCCGGCAGGTTGCAGCGATTGATCGGCAGTCGTGCCTCGCGCGGCAGGCTCGCTTTGTCGTCACCCCGACACAAGCCGCGCTCTTTGTCGCAAACCTGCGCCCCTTCGGGCAACTGCCCGGAAAAATTTTCCATTTAATAATCAGCTATTTGGGTTCTGTCAGTCAACCTGGCACGCTCCGTGCAGAAGGTCAGTCGCGACACTCACCAATCATTTTCAAATCGACTGACAGTTCAAGGAGATTACACCATGGCAAAACTGCGTCAATGCGCCATCTACGGCAAGGGTGGCATCGGCAAGTCCACCACCACCCAGAACCTGGTTGCCGCTCTCGCCGAGTCCGGCAAGAAGGTCATGATCGTCGGCTGCGACCCGAAGGCTGACTCGACCCGCCTGATCCTGCACAGCAAGGCCCAGACCACGGTCATGCACCTGGCCGCTGAAGCCGGCTCGGTCGAAGACCTGGAACTGGAAGATGTCCTGTCGATCGGTTTCGGCGGCGTCAAGTGCGTTGAATCCGGCGGTCCGGAACCCGGCGTCGGCTGTGCCGGCCGCGGCGTCATCACCGCCATCAACTTCCTGGAAGAAGAAGGCGCCTACGACGAAGACCTCGACTTCGTGTTCTACGACGTGCTCGGCGACGTCGTCTGCGGTGGCTTCGCGATGCCGATCCGCGAAAACAAGGCGCAAGAAATCTACATCGTCTGCTCCGGCGAAATGATGGCCATGTACGCCGCCAACAACATCGCCAAGGGCATCGTCAAGTACGCCAACTCCGGTGGCGTGCGTCTGGCCGGCCTGATCTGCAACAGCCGCAACACCGACCGCGAAGACGAACTGATCATGGCCCTGGCCGCCCGTCTCGGCACCACCATGATCCACTTCGTGCCGCGTCACAACGTCGTGCAGCACGCCGAAATCCGCCGCATGACCTGCGTTGAATACGATCCGAGCCACAAGCAGTCCGACGAGTACCGCGCCCTGGCCAACAAGATCGTCAACAACACCAACTTCGTCATCCCGACCCCGGTCGAAATGGAAGAGCTGGAAGACCTGCTGATGGAATTCGGCATCATGGAAGCGGAAGACGAATCGATCGTCGGCAAGACCGCTGCCGAACTGGCCGCCTGATCAGTTGCCCCGGTCCTGCCGCCACGGCGGCAGACCGAATAGTCATCAATACCCACTGTGGCGTCGTGCACAGATAGATGCCGACGCAACGAAAGGAGTTTCACCATGGCAGCGCTCACCCGCGAAGAATCGGCCGCCCTCATTGCCGAGGTGCTGGAGGTTTATCCCGAGAAGGCCAAGAAGGATCGGGCCAAGCACTTGATGATCAACGACAAGGAACTCGAGTCGTCGAAGAAGTGCATCACTTCCAACCGCAAGTCCCTGCCCGGCGTCATGACCATGCGTGGTTGTGCCTACGCCGGTTCCAAGGGCGTGGTCTGGGGTCCGATCAAGGACATCATCTCGATCTCGCACGGCCCCGTCGGCTGCGGCCAGTATGCCCGCGCCGGTCGCCGCAACTACTACGTCGGCACCACCGGCGTCGATGCCTTCTGCGAACTGAACATCACCTCGGACTTCCAGGAACGCGACATCGTCTTCGGCGGCGACAAGAAGCTGGCCAAGCTGATCGACGAAATCGAAATCCTGTTCCCGCTGAACAAGGGCATCTCGGTTCAGTCGGAATGCCCGATCGGCCTCATCGGTGACGACATCGAAGCCGTCTCCAAGAAGGCCGCCGCCCAGATCGGCAAGCCGGTCGTGCCGGTGCGCTGCGAAGGCTTCCGCGGTGTTTCTCAGTCCCTGGGTCACCACATCGCCAACGACTCGGTGCGCGACTGGATCCTCTCCAACCGTGACGGTCAGGCTTTCGAAACCACCCCGTACGACGTCGCCATCCTCGGCGACTACAACATCGGCGGCGACGCCTGGGCTTCGCGCATCCTGCTCGAAGAGATGGGTCTGCGCGTGGTTGCCCAGTGGTCCGGCGACGGCACCCTGGCGGAAATGGAAAACACGCCGAAGGTCAAGCTGAACCTGCTGCACTGCTACCGTTCGATGAACTACATCTCCCGCCACATGGAAGAGAAGTACGGGATTCCTTGGCTCGAGTACAACTTCTTCGGCCCGACCAAGATCAAGGAATCGCTGCGCAAGATTGCTTCCTTCTTCGACGACAAGATCAAGGCTGGCGCCGAAGCCGTCATCGAAAAGTACACGCCGATGATGGACGAGGTGATCGCCAAGTACAAGCCGCGCCTGGAAGGCAAGAAGGTCATGCTGTACGTCGGCGGTCTGCGTCCGCGTCACGTGGTCGGCGCCTACGAAGACCTCGGCATGGAAGTGGTCGGCACCGGCTACGAATTCGCCCACAACGATGACTACGACCGCACGATCAAGGACATGGGCGACGCCACCCTGATCTACGACGACGTCACCGGCTACGAGTTCGAAGAGTTCGTCAAGGCCTGCAAGCCCGACCTGATCGGCTCCGGGATCAAGGAAAAGTACGTCTTCCACAAGATGGGCATTCCGTTCCGCCAGCTGCACTCCTGGGATTACTCGGGCCCGTACCACGGCTGCGACGGCTTCGCCATCTTCGCCAAGGACATGGATCTGACCCTGAACAATCCGTGCTGGAACCTGATGAAGGCCCCGTGGCAGAAGGATGCTTCGGAAGCCGAAAAGAAGGCCGCCTGATTCCGCAGTAATCGTACAACTTACGCCCGTATCCACAGATAGGTGGTGCGGGCGAAGGAGATCAAGATGCAAACCGTAGATAAGATCAAGCCGTGCTACCCCTTGTTCCGTGACGACGATTACAAGGCAACCCTGACCAACAAGAAGGCTCAGTTCGAGGAAGGTCATTCCAAGGAAAAGGTCTGGGAAATCTTCAACTGGACGACCACCCAGGAATACCAGGAACTGAACTTCAAGCGCGAAGCGCTCACCGTCAATCCGGCCAAGGCCTGCCAGCCGCTCGGTTCCGCCCTGTGCGGCCTGGGCTTCAAGAAGTCGCTGGTGTACATCCACGGCTCGCAAGGTTGCGTTGCCTACTTCCGTACCTACTTCAACCGTCACTTCAAGGAACCGATCGCCTTCATCGCCGACTCGATGACGGAAGACGCCGCGGTTTTCGGCGGCCAGAAGAACGTCCATGAAGGTCTGGCCAACGCCACCAAGCTCTACGGTGCCGAGATGATCGCCATGTCGACCACCTGCATCGCCGAAGTCATCGGTGACGACTTGAACGCCTTCATCAACAACGCGAAGAAGGAAGGCCACCTGGACAAGGACTTCCCGGTTCCCTTCGCGCACACCCCGTCTTTCGTCGGCTCGCACGTCACCGGCTGGGACAACATGGAAGAAGGCATCCTCAAGTACTTCACGCTGAACAGCATGGAAGGCAAGGTCGTCGGCTCCAACGGCAAGATCAACATCGTCCCGGGCTTCGAGACCTACCTCGGCAACTACCGCGTGATCAAGCGCTACCTGAAGGAAATGGGCGTCGATTACACGATGCTCTGCGATCCGGAAGAAGTGCTCGACACCCCGGCCGACGGTGAGTTCCGCATGTACGCCGGCGGCACGACGATCGACGAAGTCAAGGATGCGCCGAACGCCATCACCACCTTCCTGGTTCAGCCGCTCGGTTGCGACAAGACCCGCAAGTACGTCGAAACGACCTGGAACCACGAAGTGCCGAAGCTCAACATCCCGATGGGTGTCGAGTGGACCGACGAGTTCCTGATGAAGGTTGCGGAAGCCACCGGCAAGGAAATCCCGGCCTCGATCAAGCTCGAACGCGGTCGCCTGGTCAACATGATGACCGACTCGCACGCCTGGCTGCACGGCAAGAAGATGGCCCTCTACGGCGATCCGGACTTCCTGATGGGCATGGTCAAGCTGCTCCTCGAGTTCGGCATCGAGCCGACCCACGTCGTCTGCCACAACGGCAGCAAGAAGTGGGCGAAGGCCATGGAAAAGCTGCTCGCCAGCTCGCCCTACGGCGTCAATGGCAAGGCCTACCCGGGCGCCGACCTCTGGCACCTGCGCAGCCTGTGCTTCACCGACAAGCCGGACTTCCTGATCGGCAACAGCTACGGCAAGTACATCCAGCGCGACACGGTGCATAAGGGCAAGGAGTTCGAAGTTCCGCTGATCCGCATCGGCTTCCCGATCTTCGACCGTCACCACCTGCATCGCATGACGACCCTGGGTTACGAAGGCGCCATGTATGTCCTGACCACCCTGACCAACGCGGTTCTCGAACGCCTCGACGACCAGACCCGCGAAATGGGTGTCACCGACTACAACCACGATCTGGTGCGCTAACCCGCCACCAGGAGCCGGGCGGCGCTAGCGTCGCCCGGCTCGCCACCGGAGTGCCTCATGGCCAACATCATGATTCGCCAGAATGCCGCAGGCGGGCTGGTTTTCTACCTACCCAAGCGCGACCTGGAAGCTGCCATCGAATCCATCGAGTTCGACACCGCAGAAAAGTGGGGTGGCGTCCTCATGCTGGAAAACGGTGGCAGCTACTACGTTGACCCGATTGCCAAACCCGCCCGCCTGCCCATTTCGGTTCGGGCCAGGCGCCTGGGCGCGGCGGAAGACTGAGATTAGGAGAAGCATCATGGCAATGTATATCGATCCCGACATGTGCACCGCCTGCGACGATTGCCGTCCGATCTGCCCGACCAAGGCGATCAAGAAGGGCAAGGTGTTCTACACCATCGACGCCGCCACCTGTACCGAGTGCGAGGGCGAAAACGACACGCCGATGTGCGTGAACGTCTGCCCCTCCGGCTGCATTTCGCCCGCCTGAGAGCCGGCAACCGAGCGTCCGGTCCGCCGGACGTTCCATTACCCGCTTTCACGCCAGGAGATAGTCATGAGCCAACCCGTCGCTTCCCGCGAAGCCGCCTACCGTATCGCACTGGCCGCCCGGACCCTGGAAGGTCTCGAGGTGCGCGCCCTGGTCAATGCGCTGGCCGATAAACTCGAACTGCCGATCACCGAAAGCAAGCTCTCCAGCCTGACTGTCGAAGACCTGCGCGAAATCCTCGCCGGCGACCATGCCGACGAGAACTGCACGGTCGGCGTCAGCCCGGAAGCGCTCAAGGAAACCGTCCGCATCCTCTGGGGCCAGGACGTCAGCGGCAGCGACAAACCGACGCCGGAACCCTACCAGGACGGCGATCTGCCCGGTTCGATCCGGGTCGCCATCGCCGCCAACCGCGGCGAGAACCTCGACGGCCACTTCGGCTCCTGCGAGAACTTCCTGATCTACCAGCTCTCGCCGACCGCGATCCGCCTCATCGACGTCCGCTCCGGCCTCGACGCCGACGCCGCGGAAGACCGCAACGCGGCGCGCGCGGCGGTGATCAAGGACTGCCAGATCGTGTACCTGCAATCGATCGGCGGCCCGGCGGCGGCCAAGGTCGTGCGCGCCGGCGTCCATCCGCTGAAGAAACCGAAGGGTGGGCCGGCTCGCGCAGTGCTCGGCGAACTGCAGGGCGCCCTGAGCAACCCGCCGCCCTGGCTGGCGCGGATCATGGGCATCGCCCCCGGCTCGCTCGCCCGCTACGCCGAAGCGCTCGACGCCGAGGAGGCCTGACATGACCCCCGAACGCCTGGCCGAAGTGGTGGCTGCCGTCGACCGTGGCGACAGCGCCAGCGTGTTGCGTGCCACCTTCAGCGAACTGATCTTCACCGAGTGCAGCGAAGACGACATCTCGCCGCGCCTGCAACCGGTCGCCACCACGCCGGCCGCCCTGATCTACCTGATCACCGGCATCAGCGGCCATTGCCTGGAAGCGACCAGCGATCTCGCCGTCGCCAACGGCGTGATCGTCGCCAGCCGCGACAGCGACGAATAAACGCCGTGCCAACGCCGGCCTGTTGCCCGCCAGGGCGTCAGGCCGGCGTTGTCGCATCTGCGCCCCGAATTCGTGCGAAGCCGCCAAGCCACCTGTCGTATTCCTCACAAGACCCCGACAAACCCTTGAAAAAACACGCTTTCATGAGTGGCACCAAATTTGCTCATCATGATTGCGTGAGCCAAACGGGCGCCGCCGGAAAAACCGGCGGCCCGTCTGGCAGATGACATCATTCAACCACTCGCGGCCGGCAGCCACCGGCCGGAACACTGCTTAGAAAGGAAGTAGCATGGCTGACTACACCGCGCTGACCCGGGCCGGCACCCCCTGGATTCCGCAATTCGTGACCGCCCTCGACGAGGAAAAATGCATCGGCTGCGGTCGTTGCTACAAGGTCTGCCCGCGCGACGTGCTCAACCTCATCGACTCCGACGAGGATGACGACGAGGACGAAAGCGCCGCCGCCAAGATGACGCTGAAGGATCTCG
Organism: Azonexus sp. MM2026_4; assembly: GCF_055901855.1. Lineage (NCBI taxonomy): Bacteria > Pseudomonadati > Pseudomonadota > Betaproteobacteria > Rhodocyclales > Azonexaceae > Azonexus > Azonexus sp. MM2026_4. Next base: position 1,944,111 of record NZ_CM148380.1, read on the forward strand.
GCGACTGTATCGGTTGCAGCGCCTGCGGCCGCGTCTGCCCGAAGAGCTGCTTCAGCTACGCACCGCTCGCCGCCTGAGCGAGGCCGGGGCTTGCCGGTCGCCCGGCAAGCCTCCCTTCCTGCCAGGATAAGGCCGCAAGCATGGCCGAGCCGCCAACCCAGAAGGCCGTTGCCAACGGTCTGTGCGCCCATTGCCCGCTGTATCCGTCCTTTCTCGAGGCCGGTCGCTGCCAGCCGGGCGAGGCCTGCATCCGTGCCCACAGCGGCCGGCAGATCGATCGTTTCCTGCGCCGCAACCCGGACGAGGCCGAACACTACCTCGACGACATCTTCTGGGAACGGCGCGCCATCGCCGCCCGCCATGCCCCGGTCGACCGCATCTTCCGGCTCAAGGCCGACAGCGATGAAGTGGTCCGCCGCGTCGTCGCCAGCCGCCTGCCGGTAGACCAGTTGGCGGCCATGGCCGACGACCCCGACCGCGAAGTCCGCCTGTCGGTCGCCACCCGCCTGCCGGAAGAGCAACTGCCGCGGCTGATCGACGACGCCGACTACCTGGTGCGCGCCACCGTCGCCCGCCGCCTGCCGCACGGCCAGCTCTCGCGCCTGGCCAAGGACCCGGAACGCGAAGTGCGCAAGGTCGTCGCCAGCCGCCTGCCACCGTTCGCCCTGCACCTGCTGGCCGACGACCCGGAGCCGGAAGTCCGCGCGCTGGTTGCCGAACGCGCCCTGCCCGGCCTCGCCGTCGACCTGCTGCGCGACCCCGAATGGTGGGTGCGGCTGGCCGCCATCGACAATGTCCCGCTCGAACAACTGGTCGCACTGAGCGAAGACCCGGAACCCGAGGTCCGGGCCGCCGCCCTCGCCCGTCTCGCCCCCCCCAACACCGTCAGCCCCGAGGAAACAACATGAGCAAGGAAAGCACCGCCTGGACCGAATACTGCAAGTCGCTGTCGCCGGCGATTGCCGGCGCCTGCGCCAGGACCACGGTCAGCGCCGGCCCGACGGCGCTGGTCAAGGCGCTCGACACGGCGCTGGAAGACTGGAAATTCCGCCACGCCTTCGCCCGCGGCGGCTGGTACCGCCTGGGCGGCGTCGTCGATGGCAATGGCGAACGCGTTTCCGACAATCTCGAAACCTGGCTCGAACAGGAACTCGACGCCCGCGACGGCGACATCGATCAACTGGTCGACGACTACGCCGGACACGAGTACTACGCCACCCGCCTGGTCGGTCAGACCCATTACCTGACCGCCAGCGTCGGCGACGCCCACGAAGACTTCCTCCTGCTCGAAATCGAAAGCCTGCAGGAGATGCGCGCCCACCGCCTGTTTGTCGGCGAGGCGGGCTCGCTCGAGGAACTGACCGATCCGCGCAGCGGCAACCACAAGCTGCAGCCGCTCGACCTGCCCTTCTACACCTTCCGCCGCCTGCAGCACATCGGTGCCCTGCTGCAGCGCATGCTGGTCCAGAAACCGGAGCCGGCGCCGATCCACCGCATGTTCGACGACTGGAACAAGAGCAGCGCCGGGCAGACCAGCGCTTACAGCAACCACTGGGTGATCGCCACCCGCGAGCACCTCGACCGCTACCAGCAACCGATCATCCGCGCCCAGCCGATCGCCACCCTGGCCGGCGAGCCACCGGCCTTCGAGGCCGATCCGGCGACCCGCCAGCTCAAGCTGCACCAGGCCCTGACCCAGTTCGACCGCGGCGTCGGCTTCCCGATGGCCTGGTATTTCCACATGCTGACCAGCAAGGCGGTCCCGCACTGGGTGGCGCAGGCGGTCACCGAGGATGCGCTGGACGGCTTCGCCTACCTGCCGCCGCGCGACCTGGAAGTGGTCCGTCACTGGCTGCACGCGCCCTACTCGCTGTAGGCGCGCCGCCCACCGACGCCCCGACCGGGTATCCGGCCGGGGCGTCGTCACATTGGCCGCCGGCGCCGTGTAGGAATCACGACATGACATTGACAATGTCGCGCGGAAGAAATAAATAACCACTAAAAATCAAACACATAAAAGCTGGCACCGGGCTTGCTAATAAAGCAGCAAGGAGCCATCCATGACCCAGCCCTTCATCACCATCAACGACACCACGCTGCGCGACGGCGAGCAATCCGCCGGGGTTGCCTTCTCGCTCGACGAGAAGTTGAGCATCGCCCGCCGCCTCGACGCCATCGGCGTTCCCGAGCTGGAAGTCGGCATCCCGGCGATGGGCGAGGAAGAGCGGGCGTCGATCCGGGCCGTTGCCGGTCTCGGCCTGCAGGCGAAGCTGATGGTGTGGAGCCGCATGCATCCGGACGACATCGCCGCCTGCCGTGGCCTTGGCGCCCACCTGGTCAACATCTCGGTGCCGTCTTCCGAACAGCACCTCGCCTACAAGCTGAAGCGCGACCGCCAGTGGTTGCTGCGCGAACTGCCGAAGTACATCGGCGCCGCCCGCGACCTCGGTCTCGAAGTCGGTGTCGGCTGCGAGGACGCCTCGCGCGCCGACCCCGATTTCCTCTGTGCGCTGGCCGAAGTCGCCGAACGCAGCGGCGCCCGTCGCCTGCGCTTCGCCGACACCCTGGGCATCCTCGAACCGTTCGCCACCTTCGACCGGATCGCCCGGCTGCGCGCCAATACCGGCCTCGAAATCGAGATGCACGCGCACGACGACATGGGGCTGGCCACCGCCAACACGCTGGCCGCCTGCAAGGCCGGCGCCACGCACGTCAATACCACGGTCAACGGGCTCGGCGAACGCGCCGGCAACGCGCCGCTGGAAGAGGTCGTGCTCGGTCTGAAGAAACTGTACGGCATGGCCACCGGTGTCGAGCTGCGCGGCTTTCCCGAACTCTCGGCCCTCGTCGCCAGCGCTTCCGGGCGCGCCGTACCCTGGCAGAAGAGCGTCGTCGGCGCCGGCGCCTTCACCCACGAAGCCGGCATCCACGTCGATGGCCTGCTCAAGCACCCGGACAACTACCAGGGCTTCGACCCCGGCGAAGTCGGCCAGGCGCACCGCATCGTGCTCGGCAAGCATTCCGGCTCGCGCGCCGTGCAGGTGGTCTATGCCGGCCTCGGCGTCGACCTCGACGAAGCGCAGGCGCAGGCGCTGCTGCCGCAGGTGCGTGCCTTCGTCGCCAGCCACAAGCATCCGCCCGAGACGACCGACCTGATCGGCCTGCTCGCCTCCCTCAGGAGCCCGCTCCATGTCTGACACCCTGACCATGACCGCCCCCTCCGTTCCCGCACCGGGCCTGCGCGCCACGCTCCGTGAAGACCTCGCCTGCGTTTTCGAACGCGACCCGGCGGCCCGCTCGACGCTCGAGGTGCTGACCACCTATCCCGGCCTGCATGCCATTCTCGCCCATCGCATCGCCCACCGCCTGTGGCACGGCGGCTGGCGCTACGCGGCGCGTTTCCTCTCCTTCTTCGCCCGCATGCTGACCAACGTCAACATCCACCCGGGGGCGACGATCGGCCGCCGCTTCTTCATCGATCACGGCGCCTGCGTGGTGATCGGCGAAACCGCCGAGGTCGGCGACGACGTCACGCTCTACCACGGGGTCACGCTGGGCGGCACCTCGTGGCGCAAAGGCAAGCGCCACCCGACGCTGGAAAACGGCGTCGTCGTCGGCGCCGGAGCCAAGATCCTCGGGCCGATCACGATCGGCGAACGGGTCCGCGTCGGCGCCAACTCGGTGGTGGTCAAGAACGTCCCGGCCGACCGCACCGTGGTCGGCATTCCCGGTCGCATCGTCGATACCCGCGCGGCGCGCAGCGGTAGCGGCATTGATCTCGAACACAACGTGCTGCCCGACCCGGTGGCGCGCTCGATCGCCTGCCTGATCGAGCGCATCGAAACGCTGGAAAAGGAACTGGCGACGCTGCGCCACGAGCCGGCACCGGCGGCCGCCGGCGACTGCCAGACCTGCAGCGCCGGCGACCTGTGCTGCGAGAGCGAGGCGATGCGCTGACATGGACCTGCTCGATTTCGCCGACGACACGCTGTACTTCGAGGAGCCGCTGGCCGCCGAGGCCGCCGCGCTGCTCGTCCAGGCGGCCAACGAATACGGTGAGCCGACCGCCGAACTGGCGCTGCTGCGTGCCCACCTGCTGGCGCCCGACAGCCTGACCGTGCTGGTCGGCATCTACCGCTACTATTTCTACCAGCACCGCCTGGAAGACGCCCTGCAGGTCGCCGAACTCGCCATGCAGCTTTCCGGCCGCCGGCTCGGCCTGCCGGCCTGGGAACGCATCGACGAAACGCGTCTGGCGGCGGCCGCCACCAATTCCTTCGGCATGCTGCGTTTCTACCTGCTGGCGCTGAAGGCGGCGAGCGTCGTCCTGCTCCGCCTCGGCCGCATCGCCGATTCGCGCCAGCGCCTGTGCAAGCTGGCCGCGCTCGACAGCCGCGACCAGCTCGGCGCCGGCAAGCTGCTCGAAGTGGTCGACGCCTTCCGCGGCAACGCGGATGAAGAAGAGAACATTCCCGATTTGAAACTTGTTGCAGCCTGAGGAGGCATCATGGAAGACACCCTGACCCTAGCCGAAGCCATGGAAGACCTGGTCTCCGCCGAAGACTTCCTGGATTATTTCGGCATTCCCTACGACGCCTCGGTGGTCCATGTGAACCGCCTGCACATCCTGCAGCGCTTCCACGACTACCTCGCCCGCCAGGCGCCCAACCTGCCGCCGGAAGAGGAACAGCAGCGCGCCATCTACCGCCTCTGGCTGGAACGCGCCTACCAGGACTTCACGGTCTCCGACGCGCTGACCGAGAAGGTCTTCGCCGTCTTCCAGCACGTCGCCAAGCCGGACGGCGGCATGAGCTCCTTCGTCTCGCTGGACAAGGTCTTCCGGCAATGAGACCGCGCTGGGAATACGGCGACACCGTGCGCCTGATCCGCAACGTGCGCAACGACGGCACCTACCCGGGGCTCGACCCCGGCGAGCCGCTGGTGCGCCGCGGCAGCACCGGCGTCGTCGTCGACGTCGGCACCTTCCTGCAGGACCAGATCATCTACTCGGTGAACTTTCTCGAACAGGGAAAGATCGTCGGCTGCCGCGAGGAAGAGCTGATCGGCAGCGAGGAAGCGTGGATGCCGTCGCGCTTCGAATTCCGGGAAAAGGTACGCAGCGCCCGCCAACTGGCGGTCGACGGCCAGGTCCTGGTCGAGCTCGGAGCGATCGGCGAAGTCATCAAGGTGGTCCGCGATGCGCCGGGCGGCGTCGCCTATCACATCCATTTCGACAGCCTGCCGGGACGCCTGCTGCAGATCCCGGAAGCCACACTGGAACCCCTAGCCTCCGGGGAATAAGACCATGCTGCATGCCTATCTCGAACTGAAACTCGCCTGGGAACTGTTTCAAAAAGCGCCGGAAACGCTCAGCGACCCGGAACGCAACCGCCTCAGCGAGGTGGCGACGCGTCAGGACGGCATCGAGCAGCGCATTCTGGCCAGTCCGCTGGCGACTCACGTCGTCGTCCCGGAGCCGACGCTGCGCACCCGCATCGGCGAAATCCGCGGCCGCTATCCGGATGCCGACGCCTTCGCCCAGGATCTCGAACGCATCGGACTCAACGAGGCCGAGCTGGAAAAGGCCGTCGCCCGAGACCTGCGCGTCGAAGCCGTGCTCGACCGGGTGGCCGCCGCCGAGGCGCCGGTCAGCGAGGTCGACGCGGAAATCTACTACCGCCTGCACCCGGACGCCTTCGACCGGCCGGAAGCCCGCCGCCTGCGCCACATCCTGATCACTTACAACTCCCCGCAACAGGCTGCCGAGGCCCGCAAGACGCTCGACAAGCTACGGACGACGGCGAGCGAGCGCGAGAAGTTCGCCGCCGCCGCGCTACGCCACTCGCAATGCCCGACCGCGCTCGAAGGCGGGCTGCTTGGCGTCGTCCGCCGCAACCAGCTGTTCCCGGAACTCGAAGCGGCGGCCTTCGCCCTGGCCGAAGACGGCATCAGCGCCGTCCTCGAATCGGAAGTCGGCCTGCACATCCTGCGTTGCGACGAAATCCTGCCCAGCGGCCTGCTGCCTTTTGCCGAGGTGCGCGAGCGGATCATCGAACGGCTCACCGACAAACGCCGCCGGGAAGCGCAGAAACGCTGGATCAGCGGTCTGCTGGCGCAGCGTCGCCAGGGCTGAGGGCGGCCGCGAAGTCGGCTTCGACCCGGTTGCGACCGGCCTGCTTGGCCCGGTAGAGCGCCTGGTCGGCGCGCCGCAACGGCGGCTCGGGACTGCAGTCGCCGACGCGGAACAGGGTGACGCCGATACTGACCGTGATCGCGATCTCGCCGGCACTGGTCAACGCCGCCTCGTTGGCAATGTTCTGGCGCAGGCGATCGGCGGCAGCCAGCGCGGCGACCGCATTGTCGCCGGGCAGCAGGACGGCAAACTCCTCGCCGCCGAGGCGGCCGGCCACATCGACGCGGCGCAGCGAACGGCGCAGAACATCGGAAAAGTGCCGTAACACCTCGTCGCCGACGGCGTGCCCCCAGGTGTCGTTGACCCGCTTGAAACAGTCGAGGTCGATCATCAGCAAGGCCACGTCATGTCCATTGCGCTGCCAGCGGCTGATCTCGATGCCGAGCAGCTCGAGGAAATAGCCGCGGTTGTTGAGCCCGGTCAGGGTGTCGGTACGCGCCAGCCGGGTCAGCGCCGCTTCCTTTTCCTTGAGCTCGCCGATGTCGTGAAAAACGACGACCGCCCCGCCGTAACCCAGGCCCTCGCGGATCGGCGACACCGTCATGCGCACCGGGAAGATGCCGCCATCGCTGCGCCGCAACCACTCCTCCTGGGTCCGCGTCCGCCCGTCAACCAGCGTCAGCGCCACGGGGCAGGCCGCCTCCTCGCAAGGCTGACCGTCCGGGCCGCGCAGGTGGATCAGCGCGTGCAGCCGCTGTCCGACCACCGCTTCCTGGGAATAGCCGAGCATTTTCTGCGCCGCCGGATTGATGAAGGTCACCACCTGCTCGCTGTCGACACCAAAGATGCCCTCGCCCGCGGTCATCAGCAGCACTTCGTTCTGGTGCAGCAGGTCGCCGATCTGCGCCGTCTGCCCGGCCAGTTGACTCTGCCATTCGCGCCGCGAAGCGCGGACCAGGAACAGCAGCAGCAATTGCGTGACGACGTAGGCGAGCAGCAGGTTCTGGATCGCCCGGCGCTTGAACTCGCGGGCACCGTCGATGATGTTGCCGACGTCCTGCCAGATCAGCACCGAACCGATCGCCGGCCGCGCCGGGTCGAGACGCCCCGGGTAATCGCGCAACGGAAAACGGATCAGTTGGAAATCGTGGCCATCGTGGCGCACCAGATCGCTGCGGAAGCTGCCGGCGTACTCGGGCAAGGCGCGGGCGGCCATCCACTCCGCCAACTCGCCGCGCGAGGCAGCCAGCAGGTAGCAGCAGTCCCCTGGCCGCTGCGCCGGCGCCAGCGGCCGGTAGTTCTCCCACATCGCGTCGGTGACCGCCTGCGGGTCGAGCAGCACGCCGAAGCCGACCGCGGTGCGTTCGCTCAGACGCTGGATGTAACCGTCGAAAGCAATGCCGATTTCCAGCACGCCGACCAGATTTTCCTGCCCGTCCGGCAAGCGCTCGATCACCGGCGCCGCGCCGCGGATGCCGGCAAACGCCCGGCCGGTCTCGAAACCACTGGCCGCCTGCCGCAACTCCTCGACGTTGCGCAACAGATAACGCAGTTCGCCCAGGCTGTCGCCGAACTGCGCCGGCGCGTGAAAACGCAGAAAGGAGCGGAGATCGGGCAACAGGTACTGCATCTGGCGGACGCCGATCTCCCGCTGCAGGTAAAGCCACTGCTGCTGCCGGTGCGCCGCCAGTGCGGCACGCACGGCGGCCGCCTGCTCGCCGCCGGCACCGCCGCCCTCGGCCGCCACCGCCTCGGCGGCGGCGCGCATCAGGCGGATCGTCTCCGGATCGGCGGCGATCATCCCGGCCAGCGCCATCATCTGCTGTTCGAGTTCGCCCTGCGACAACTCGTAAGCCGTCTTCAGGCGCCGGGCCTCGCTTTCCAGGCTATCCGCCAGCCGTCCATCGGCCAGGCGCGAACCGAACCAGGCGACACCGGCAAACACCGACATCAGCAACAGGCTGGCCAACGCGACGATGACGCGATAGGACATGGCTTCCGGACGGCTGGAGTTGAACTCGGACCATTATAGGCACCAGCGATCCGGTCGCAGTTGAAGTTTTTTGCTGAAAGACCTCACCAAGCCGGCGTTTCGACGGCCGGCGGCGGTGGCGGCGGTTCCGGCAACCAAACGCCACTGGCCAGGAACACGGCGAGCCCGGCAATGACCAGGGCGACGACGAGCGCCAGCCAGCCGCCGCCTTGCGCCGCCTCACCCTCGCTCACTTCCTTCCAGCCGGTCAGCATCGGTTTGACCAGGTTGTCCTTTTTCGCCCGTGCATAGAAAACAATCGCCGCCAGGTGCAGCACCACCAGCAGGATCAGCAGGTTGACGACGGCCTTGTGCCAGCCGGTGGCAACATTGCTCAGGTCGCGGCCGACCAGGTCGAACAACGGGCCGACAAAGGCGATGTCGTCGTTGGCCACCAGACCGGTCAGCAACTGGACGGCCAGCACGCCGAGCAACGCAAAAACCGACAAGGCGCCCAGCGGATTGTGGCCGACCCCACGATGCCCCCCCCGCAGGTAGGCGGTAATCCGCGCCGGGGTCGGAAAGAACTGGCCGAAGCGGGCGTAGGTCGAACCAAGCACGCCCCAGACCAGGCGAAAGGCGATCAAGCCGGCCAACCCGACGCCGATCCGGCCATGCCAGTCGATCAGGTTGCCGCCGACCTTGCCGGTGACCACCAGGCCGACCACCGCCACTACCAGCAACCAGTGGAACAAACGGGTCGGCAGATCCCAGACCCGGATTTTCTTGCTGTTCATTGCATACCTCTTTTCATCTTCCATCGCACCAAACGACAAGGGCGCCTCGCGGCGCCCCGATCCCTGCGTTCAGAACGCCGGAACCCTTACTTGTTGTCCTTGCGGAAATCTTCGTGACAGCCCTTGCAGGCGCTACCGACCTTGCCGAAAGCGGTCTTGACTGCCGCCGCGTCGCCGCTGGCAGCCACCTTGGCCAGCTCGTTGGCGGCCTGGTTGAAATCGCCGGCCAGCTTGCCGACCTTGGGCCCATCGGTAAACAACTCGGGCTTGACGCGGGTCTCGGCCCAGCCCTTGCCCTTGTCGCTACCCGGCACATAGAGAGCGCCCATCCCGGAATTGGCGATCGCCTGGATGACATTGGCGGCCTTGACCACCTCATCCTTGTTGTAAGTGCCTTCGAGGTTGGCCTTGATCCGGCCCATGCTCCAGCCCATCGTGGCGTAAGCCGACTGGCGCCACTTGATGGCGTCTTCGACCTTGACCTGAGCGTGTGCGGTGGCGACAGTCGCGGTAGCGACCAGGGCAAGCAGCAACTTGCGTTTCATCGTGTTATCTCCGTTGTGTTGAAGGAAAATGATTGATTGAGCGAACCACTACTCCCCCGAAGTTCCCCGGCGATTATACGCGGCCCGCCGGCCTCGGCATGGAGCGCTCGCTGACCGATATTCACGATAACGTTGAATGAATTCGAACGATAGGCCAATGGCAATCGGCGGACAGCGCGACGGCGGCACCGGCGAACGAACTTCCGCGCTAAGCTGACGGCAACGACATCTTTCCGGAGCATGCATGAAACGCGACGCCAACTGCCCGCTCTGCGGCGCCAAACTACCACCGTCGGCCTGGCTCGATGCCTGCGACGAACTGCTCGACGGCGAACACGGCATCCTCGCCGCCCGCTGCCCGGCCTGCCAGGGCCGCCTGGAAGTCCTGGCGCAAACCGGCAGCCTGCAACTCGGCTACCGCAACGGCAACAATTTCACCGCGGCGCTCAGCCTCGACTATCCCGGACTGCAGGTCGACACTGCTGGCGACCGCCTCCGCCTGCGGGCTGACGAGCGGGAGTGGGTTTTTGGCGAGGCGGAGGACTGAGCGGTTTCCAGGCTCGGGTTCCCCGCCTGACGGGCGGGCGTGTTTGGTTGATTAAGCGCCGGGTTCCGCCGTTGACCGGCGGTCGGCTTTGGTTTTTTGACGGCCGGGTTCAGCGCCTCAGCAAGAAAAATCAGGAAGCCTGAAACACAAAGGAAACCTTTTCAATCTTCCCGAATTCGATCTGCTGCTCCAGCGGAATACGAAAATATTTCCCTTGCTCCGCATCCAGCGCAAACGGGATCTTCGCCCTGCCGATTTCCTTGTCCAGCACGTCGTACACCGTGACCTTGAGAAGCCCCGCCACTTTCCGTTCGGCGACGAGATAAGCGTCGATGCCGCGACTCTCGAGTTCCGTACCCGGCGGCGTTTCCTGGACCGCCGTCACTTGAAAGCCGGCCGCCGCCAGCGATGCATCGCTGACGATACGCTTGTCGGATTTCGCAACGCCTTTCTTGACCCCATTGACGATACTGCCAAGGCCGCTGGTCACGGATTCGGCCGCTGCACCACCTTTTTCTTCCAGCGCAGCACCAACCCCTTTGACGAGGTCGATTTTCTCTGACGCCATTTCCTTGCCTTTTTCTTCCGCCGTTTTCGACGAACAGCCAATCGTCATGCAGGAAAAAAACACCGAAAACGCTGCCAGAAAAACCTTGCCCCGTAGATCACAAAATTCCACGCTGCCACTCCCGAATAAAATTTATCGAAACGGCATTATGAAATAAATCCCGGGATCAGGCGCGCACCGCGAACGTCGAGCCCCGGCCGAAGCCGGCGCCACGACGATCACACCGCGAAAACGTGCTTCACCCGCAAGGCCGGCGCGCCGGCTTCGATCTGCAGCAGACGGGCGATGTTCGGGTGCTTGCCGGGGTTGGCGCGCTCGTCCTCGCCATGTTCGGCGAAAATTTCGATGCCCTTCTTCGCAGCTTCGGCGTTGATCGAACCGTAAGTCTGGGCGAGGTGGTTGTAGACGGCGAGCGAGCCCTGGCTGCCGGCCTTGTTTTCGATGCTGGCGACGACATTGCCGTCGGCGTCGAGCAGGTTGAGCGCAGCAAGGTGGGTGATACCGGGGAGTTTCTTGAGGTTTTCGGCGAAAGACATGGAAATCGGGATCAGGAAGAGGAAGAAGCGCGCCGCCAGCCGATCACCGCGCCCAGCGCGGCGAGGACGAGGGGCAGCGCGAGCAGCAGCGCCTTGACGGAAACCGCGTGCTCGCCTTGGGCCAGCAGCACGGTGACCAGCAGCAGCCCCAGCGCCAGGCCGCCGACGCCGCCTTTGAGTGCGCCGCTACTCACGCGCAGACGGGCGAGGCGGCGCAGGGTGTCGCAATTCGGGCAGGCGGCGGCACCGGCCGGGAGTTCGCCGCCGCAGTCGGGACAGGCCATCAGATGCGCCTGGCCAGTTCGGCTGCCTTGCCGGTGTAATCCCACGGCGTCAGCTTGAGCAGCTCAGCCTTGGCGGCTTCCGGGATGTCCAGCGTGGATACGAAAGCCTGCATGCCGTCGCGCGAGACGCGGGTGCCGCGGGTCAGCTCCTTCAACTTTTCGTAGGCGTTGGCCACGGCGTAGCGGCGCATGACGGTCTGAATCGGCTCGGCGAGCAGTTCCCAGTTGGCGTCGAGGTCAGCCTTCATCAGGTCGGCGTTGATTTCCAGCTTGCCCAGACCCTTCAGCAGCGAGTCGTAGCCGAGCAGCGTGTAGCCGAGGCCGACGCCCATGTTACGCAGCACCGTCGAATCGGTCAGGTCGCGCTGCCAGCGCGAGATCGGCAGCTTCTCGGCGAGGTGCTTGAGGACGGCGTTGGCCAGGCCGAGGTTGCCTTCCGAGTTCTCGAAGTCGATCGGATTGACCTTGTGCGGCATGGTTGACGAGCCGATTTCGCCGGCCTTGACCTTCTGCTTGAAGAAACCAAGCGAGATGTAGCCCCAGACGTCGCGGTCGAGATCGACCAGGATGCTGTTCGCCCGGGCGAAGGCGTCGAACAGCTCGGCCAGCGCGTCGTGCGGCTCGATCTGGATGGTGTAGGGGTTGAAAGTCAGGCCGAGCGACTCGACGAACTTCTTGGCGAAACCTTCCCAGTCGTAGCCCGGATAAGCCGCCAGATGGGCGTTGTAGTTGCCGACGGCACCGTTGATCTTGCCGAGCAGCTCGACGCCGGCGATGCGGGCGCGGGCGCGTTGCAGGCGGTAAGCCGTGTTGGCCATTTCCTTGCCCATGGTGGACGGGGTGGCCGGCTGGCCGTGCGTGCGGCTCATCATCGGGATGTCGGCGTAGGCGTGGGCCAGTTCGCGCAGGCGCTCGATCAGCTTGTCCAGCGTCGGCAGCATGGCCTGTTCGCGGGCGCCCTGGCACATCAGCGCGTGCGACAGGTTGTTGATGTCTTCCGAGGTGCAGGCGAAATGGATGAATTCGCTGACCTTGACCACTTCGGCATTGCCTTTGGTCTGGCCCTTGATCCAGTATTCGAGCGCCTTCACGTCGTGGTTGGTGGTCGCCTCGATGGCCTTCACCTCGGCCGCCTGTTGCGGACCGAAGCCGGCGACCAGGGCGTCGAGTTCGCCGATGGTGGCCGGCGAGAAGGCGGCGATTTCCGTGAAATGCGGCTCGGCGGCGAGCGCCTTCAGCCATTCGATCTCGACCTTGAGGCGGGCCCGGATCAGGCCGAACTCGGAGAAGTGTTCGCGCAGCGCGTCGACCTTGCCGGCGTAGCGGCCATCAAGCGGGGAAAGCGCGGTCAGGGGGTTGAATTCCATGGGAGCATCCTTATCGTTAAGTTAACGATTTTACCCGCCCGACCTCACCCTGCGCCATACGCTATAATTCCTCACCCCAATCCCAGAGCCTGTAATGAAGCTGATCGGTTCTCACACCAGCCCCTACACCCGCAAGGTGCGGATCGTACTGGCGGAAAAGAAGAAGGAATACGAGTTCATCGTCGACCACCCCAGGAGTCCGGATAGCGCAGTGCCCGACCTCAATCCGCTGGGACGCATTCCGACTTTGCTGCTCGACGACGACACGGCACTGTTCGATTCCCGCGTGATCGTCGAGCACATCGACAACATCACGCCGAACAACAAGCTGTTGCCGGCGCCCAACCGCGAACGCACCGAGGTCAAGCGCTGGGAGGCGCTGGCCGACGGACTGTGCGACGCCGCCGTCAGCGCCGTCATGGAAGGCCAGCGCCCGGCAAACGAACAGAGCCCGGACTGGATCGCCCGCCAGCGCGACGCGATCGCCCGCACCCTGCGCTTCATGGAAACTCACCTCGGCGAGAAAAGCTACTGCATGGGTACCCATTTCTCGCTCGCCGACATCGCCGTCGGCGCCGCCCTGGGCTACCTCTGCCTGCGCTTCCCCGACTTCGACTGGACGACCGACCACCCGAACCTGGCCCGCCTCTACGAGAAACTGATGCAGCGCCAGTCGTTCATCGACACCGTTCCCGTCGTCTGATCCCGAAAGCACAGTGGAACAAAGGCGCCGGCAGGCGCCTTTTTTTCGAACTCGCGTCCCGCGGTGAGGTCAACCTGGCATTCCGGAGACAGGTAGCCCCATGAACCGCAAACTCAATTCCCTGTGCATCGCCCTCGCCGAGCGCGACCCGGAGACGCGTAGCCACTCCGACCGGGTATCCTGTCTGGCGCTTGAACTGGGGCGCCATATCGCGCTGCGCGACGACGAGCTCGACCTGCTGGCGCTCGGCGCCTGCCTGCACGACATCGGCAAGATCGGCATTCCCGACCGCGTCCTGCTCAAGCCGGGACGCTTCGAGCCGGCGGAAAGGGAGACGATGCGCCAGCACACGCTGATCGGCGAACGCATCGTCAGCGCCGTCGACGACGAACGGGCGCCGGAACTGGCGGCGCTGGTCCGCCACCATCACGAGAATTTCGACGGCTCAGGCTACCCGGACGGCCTGCGCCATACCGACATCCCGCTGACGGCGCGGGTGCTGGCGCTGGCCGACAACTACGACGCGCTGGCGACCAGCCGCCCCTATCACCCGGGGCGGCCGCACCGGGAAATCATCGACATCCTGGCCGGCCCGGACGCCGAGAAGTTCGATCCCGACCTGTTGCACGCTTTCTGCCACGTCATCGAGCATTCGCCCCGACGCGCCGGCTGAGCCGCTTCAGCGGATGACGCCGCCGCCCAGGCAGACCCGGCTTTCGTAGAGAACCACCGACTGGCCGGGGGTGAGCGCCCATTGCGGTTCGGCGAAGCGAATAGTGCACGTTTCGCCATCGACCGCCTCGACATGACAAGGTTGATCTGCCGTGCGATAGCGCGGTTTGGCGGTATAAACCCAGTTTGTGTGTGGCGCCCGTCCTGAAACCCAGCTCAACTGCTCGGCGACCAGATCGTCGCGCAGCAACGCCGGGTGATCGTGGCCCTGGACGACGTAGAGCACGTTCTTTTCCATGTCCTTGCCGGCAACGAACCAGGCGTCGTGATCGCCGCCGCCCGGCTGGCCTTTTTCCTTCAGGCCGCCGATGTGCAGGCCCTTGCGCTGGCCGATGGTGTGATACATCAGGCCGTCGTGGCTACCCAGCACCTTGCCGTCGTCGAGACGGCGGATTTCACCCTGCTTCGGCGGCAGGTAGCGACTGAGGAATTCCTTGAACGGCCGCTCGCCGATGAAGCAGATGCCGGTCGAATCCTTCTTGGTGGCGACGTGCAGGCCTTCGGCCTCGGCAATCCTGCGCACCTCGCGCTTGTAGATGTCGGCGAGCGGAAACAGCGTTTTCGAGAGCTGCGCCTGGTTCAGGCGGTAGAGGAAGTAGCTCTGATCCTTGGTGCCGTCCTCGGCTTTCAGCAACTGGTATTCGCCGTTGAATTCGCGCACGCCGGCGTAGTGGCCGGTGGCGATCTTCTCGGCGCCGAGCTGCAGGGCGTGGTCGAGGAAGGCCTTGAACTTGATCTCCGAGTTGCACAGGATGTCCGGGTTCGGCGTCCGCCCGGCCTGGTATTCGCGCAGAAACTCGGCAAACACGCGCTCGCGGTACTCGGCGGCGAAATTGACCACCTCGACGTCGATGCCGATGACGTCGGCGACGCTCATCACATCGACCAGGTCCTGGCGCGACGAGCAGTACTCGTCGTTGTCGTCGTCTTCCCAGTTCTTCATGAACAGGCCGATCACCTTCCAGCCCTGGCGCTTCAACAACAGCGCGGCAACCGACGAATCGACGCCGCCGGACAAACCGACCACTACCGTACCTTTAGACATCGGGCCCAGCCCCTTTCTTCCATTCTTCCAGCGGCAGGATCACCGCCGGTTCTCCGTTGTTCACAAACCAGCTATCGACGACATAGCGGCTGCCGCCCTTTTCCTCGATCACCGCCGACCAGTGGTTGGCGATCAGACCCAGCAGGTAACGCGGCTCCGCCGCCAGCACCCGATGCCAGCGCAGGTAACCGAGGCGTTGCAGCATTCCAAGCAGGCGCGTCGTCGACGTCGAATGGTCGATACAATCCATCTTCCCCGGCTCGTTGCCGTCGGCGTAGTTGCCGCCACGGTCGTCATGCACCGCCGACTGTTCGCCGGCCCAGCGATAGAGGCGACCAATGACTTTACCGAGAATGATGCGCTCGCTGGCCGGATCGCCAGCGTAAGCCAGCAGACGCCGGATATCCCCCAACTGCCCGGGGGAATAACGAATCTCGGCCTGCGCAGTGCAATCGTAACCGTAACAGACCACCACCGTCTCGTCCGCCATGGCCGCCCCGGAGAGCAGAAAAAAGGCCACGGCGAGAGCAGGCCGCCACATCAACCGTAATGCACCAGCAGGTCGAGCGGGTAACGCCGCCCGGCCAGGTAGTCCTCGCAGCAGCGCAGGATCAGCGGGCTGCGATGGCGCTCCTGCGTTGCCCGGACCTCGTCGAGCGTCAGCCAGCGGGCGCCGACGATGCCGTCGTCGAGCTTGCGCCGGGGATCGTGACCGCGCAATTCGCCGGCGAAGGCAAAGCGCAGGTAGGTCAAATCCTTGGTCGGGTGCGGCCAGTTGTAGACGCCGAGCAGATGCGTCGGCTTGAAATCGTAAGCGGTTTCCTCGAGCGCCTCGCGCACCACCGCATCAATCAGCGCCTCGCCCGGCTCGAGATGACCGGCCGGCTGATTGAAGGCGAGCCCGCTCTCGGTTTCTTCCTCGACCAGCAAAAACCTGCCATCGCGATAAACGACGGCGGCAACGGTCACGTTCGGCTTCCAGATCATGCAAGGCTTCCTGCGTCAAAAGCATTATTTTAGCCGCTGATTTCGGCTAAAATTCCACGCTTTCAAGAGTGCATCACGGAGAATTCCACCATGTCCATGTCGGATCGCGACGGTTTCATTTGGCAGGATGGCAAGCTCGTGCCCTGGCGCGAAGCGACCACCCACGTCCTCACCCATTCCCTGCACTATGGCATGGGCGTCTTCGAGGGCGTGCGCGCCTACAAGACCGAATCCGGCACCGCGATCTTCCGGCTCAAGGAACACACCGAGCGCCTGTTCCGCTCGGCGCACATCTTCCAGATGCAGATGCCCTTTTCCGCCGAAGAACTGAACGAAGCACAAAAGGAAGTGATCCGCGCCAACAAGCTCGAATCCGGCTACCTGCGCCCGCTCGCCTTCTACGGCTCGGAAAAGATGGGCGTCTCGCCCAAGGGTGCCAAGGTGCACGTGATCATCGCCGCCTGGCCGTGGGGCGCCTACCTCGGCGAGGAAGGCATGCAGCGCGGCATCCGCATCAAGACTTCGTCCTACACCCGCCACCACGTGAACATCACGATGGTGCGCGCCAAGGCGTCCGGCAACTACATGAACTCGATCCTCGCCAACAACGAGGCCACCGGCGACGGCTACGACGAAGCTTTGCTGCTCGACCCGGAAGGTTACGTCTGCGAAGGCGCCGGCGAGAACATCTTCATCGTCAGGAACGGCAAGTTGTACACGCCCGACCTGACCGCCTGCCTGGAAGGCATCACGCGCGCCACCGTCATGCAGCTGGCCGGCGAACTGGGCATCGAAGTGATCGAGAAGCGCATCACCCGCGACGAAGTCTATTGCGCCGACGAAGCCTTCTTCACCGGCACCGCCGCCGAAGTGACGCCGATCCGCGAACTCGACAACCGGCAGATCGGCCCCGGCCATCGCGGCCCGATCACCAAGGCGCTGCAGGAAAAGTATTTCGACGTGGTTTATGGCCGTTCGGCGGCGCACGCCGACTGGCTGGCCCACGTCTGATCCAAGCTCAGGGAGAAAACGATGTCCGACAACAAGACCGTCGAAGTCAGCGCCGCCGACCTGCCGCTGCATTGTCCGCAGCCCGGTTCCGCGCTGTGGAGCCAGCACCCGCGCGTCTTCCTCGATGTACTGAAGACCGGCGAAGCGGTCTGTCCCTATTGCGGCACCCGTTACACCTTCGCGGGCGAAGCGCCCAAGGGCCATCACTGAGCCAGAGGCGGCGGGTGTGAAACCCGCCGTTTTTCCATGAACAAGGCCCTGATCGTCGCCCCTTCCTGGATCGGCGACACCATCATGGCGCAGCCGCTGTTCGCGCGCCTGCGCGAACACCATCCCGGCCTGCGCCTCGACGCCCTGGCCCCGCGCTGGGTGGCGCCGGTGCTGCGGCGCATGCCGGAGATCGACGACATCGTCGACAACCCCTTCGCCCACGGCGAACTCTCGCTCAAGGCGCGCTGGCGCCTCGGGCGCGAACTCGCCGGGCGCGGCTACGACGCTGCCTGGGTCCTGCCCAACTCGCTGAAATCGGCGCTGCTGCCGCTCTTCGCCGGCATTCCCCGACGCGTCGGCTTCACCGGCGAAGCGCGCTACGGCCTGATCAACGTCCGCCACCACCTCGATGAGGCAGCATTGCCGCTGATGGTCGAGCGCTTCGCGCAACTCGCCGCAGCACCAGGCACCGCCCTGCCCCGCCCGATCCCCCATCCGCGCCTGCGCTCGACCGACGACGACCAGCAGCGGACGCTCTCCGAACTCGCCATCAGCCGTCCCGGCAAGCTGGTCGCCTTCTGCCCGGGCGCCGAGTACGGCCCGGCCAAGCGCTGGCCGGCGGCGCACTTCGCCGCTCTGGCGCGCGCTTTGGCCGACGCCGGCTACGTCGTCTGGCTGTTCGGCTCGCCGAAGGACCATGCAGTTGCCGAGGAAATTGCCGCACTCGCCCCCGGCTGCTGCCGCAACCTGTGCGGCAGCACCCGCCTCGACCAGGCAGTGGACCTGCTGGCACTGGCCGATTTCGTCGTCTGCAACGATTCCGGGCTGATGCACGTCGCCGCTGCTGTCGACCGGCCGATCGTCGCCCTCTACGGCTCGTCGTCGCCCGGCTTCACGCCGCCGCTTTCGGAGCGCGCCGCCATCCTCAGCCTGCAACTCGATTGCAGCCCGTGCTTCAAGCGCGACTGCCCGCTCGGCCACCTCGACTGCCTGAACCGGCTGCTACCGGCGCAGGTTTTCGCTGCCTGTCAGAAATGGATGCAAGCATGAGCCAGCCTACCCCGCCTTCCACCACCCTGGCCTCGCCGGACGACGTCGAGCACGCCTTCTACGAGGCGCTGGCCAGTGGCGATGCCGACCTGCTGATGACCTGCTGGAGCGAAGAGGATGAAAGCGTCTGCGTCCATCCGACCGGCGCCCGGCTGATCGGCGTGCCGCTGATCCGCGAAAGCTGGCGCGCCATATTCGCCAGCACCCGGCTGCGTATCCATTGCGAACCGGTCGCCCGCTGGCAGGGCTCGGTGATGGCGGTACACCACCTGAGCGAAACCCTGTTCGTCGGCGACGATCCGGCGCCGCACGGGCCATTGCACGTCACCCACGTCTATGTCCGCGGCGCGCATGGCTGGCGGCTGGCCTGCCGCCACGCCTCGGCGGCCGACGACGGCCACCAGGCGATGGCCGACGCCATCCCGCACACCTTGCATTGAGCCCCTACCGCGCCCCAGTCTGGCTGCCCGGCGGCCACGCCCAGACGCTGTGGCCGCTGCTGCGCAAACCGCGCCCGCTGCCGCTGCGCCGCGAACGCTGGGAAACACCGGACGACGACTTCATCGACGTCGATTTCGTCGACGCCGCAAGTGCAGCACCGACGCTGGTGCTGTTCCATGGTCTGGAGGGCAGTTCGCGCAGCCATTACGCGATCTCCACCGCACGCGCCTGCCGCGCCGCCGGCTGGCGCTGCGTGCTGCCGCATTTCCGCGGCTGTTCGGGCGAACTCAACCGCCAGCCGCGCGCTTACCATTCCGGCGACTCTGCCGAGATCGACTGGATCCTGCGCCGCGTCCAAGGGCAGTACGGCGGACGGGTGCACGCCGCCGGCGTCTCGCTGGGCGGCAACGCGCTGCTCAAGTGGGCCGGCGAACAGGGCACGGCGGCCGCCGACGTGGTCACCGGCGTCGCCGCCTTCTGCGCGCCACTCGACCTCGCCGCCTGCGGCCACCACTTGGCGCAGGGCTTCAACCGCGTTTATACCGCGCACTTCCTGTCCACCCTGAAGCGGGTTTCGGCCGAGCGCCTGCGTCGCTTCCCCGGCCTCTTCGACGAGGCGCGCATGCGCCGGGCACACACGCTGTGGGAATTCGACGACGCGGTGACCGGACCGATCCATGGCTTTGCCGGCGCCGACGACTACTGGCGACGCAGCTCGGCCAAGGCCTATCTGAAATCGATCGCGGTTCCGGCGCTCGCCGTCAATCCGCGCAACGATCCCTTTCTGCCGGTGTCCTACCTGCCGAGCCAGGCTGACGCAGCCCCCAGCGTCCACCTCGAACAACCGGCCGGCGGCGGCCATGTCGGCTTCGTCGGCGGCAGTTTCCCGGGCCGCCTAGACTGGCTGGCACAAAGACTTCTACACTTCTTCCTTTTCGAGACGTCATAGACAAAAACCATGAGCCAGCCGCTCCCCGCAGAAATCTTCAAGGCCTACGACATCCGGGGCATCGTCAACAAGTCGCTGACCGCCGACGTCGTCCGGAAAGTCGGCCAGGCGCTCGGTTCGCTGGCGCTGGAACAGGGCCAGACGGCGATTGCCGTCGGCCGCGACGGTCGCCTGTCCGGCCCGGAACTGGCCGGCGCGCTGATGGACGGCATCGTCTCCACCGGCTGCGACGCGATCGACGTCGGCTGCGTGCCGACCCCGGTCACCTACTTCGCCGCCTACGAACTCGGCTGCCACTCCTGCGTCTCGGTCACCGGCAGCCACAACCCGCCGGACTACAACGGGCTGAAGATGGTCATCGCCGGCACGACGCTGGCGCTCGACGCGATTCAGGATCTGAAGAAGCGCATCGAAGCCGGCAATCTGAAAACCGGCAGCGGCCAGAAGCGCAGCGCCGACGTACTCGGCGCCTATGTCGAAAAGATCGTCGGCGACGTCAAGCTGGCCCGGCCGCTGAAGATCGTCATGGATTGCGGCAACGGCGTGGCCGGCGCGATTGCCCCGGAACTGTTCAAGCGCCTCGGTTGCGACATCGTGCCGCTGTACTGCGAAGTTGACGGCAACTTCCCCAATCACCACCCGGACCCGTCGAAGCCGGAAAACCTGAAAGACGTCATCCAGGCGCTCAAGGACACCGACGCTGAAATCGGCATCGCCTTCGACGGCGACGGCGACCGCCTCGGCGTCGTCACCAAGGACGGCGAGATCATCTATCCGGACCGCCAGTTGATGTTGTTCGCCGCCGACGTGCTGTCGCGCGTGCCGGGCGGCACGGTGATCTACGACGTCAAATGCACGCGCCTGCTCGCCCCGTGGATCAAGGAGCACGGCGGCGTGCCGCTGATGTGGAACACCGGCCACGCCCTGGTCAAGGCCAAGCTCAAGGAAACCGGCGCCCCGCTGGCCGGTGAGATGTCCGGCCACACCTTCTTCAAGGAACGCTGGTACGGCTTCGACGACGGCTTGTACACCGGCGCCCGCCTGCTCGAAATATTGAGCCGCGCGGCCGATGCCAACGCGCCGCTGAAAACCCTGCCGAATTCGCCGTCGACCCCGGAACTCAACATCAAGATGGCCGAAGGCGAACCCTTCGCGCTGATCGACAAGCTGAAAGCGGCAGGCCGGTTCGATGGCGCCAGCGAAGTGATCACCATCGACGGCGTACGCGTCGAGTACCCGGATGGCTTCGGCCTGGCCCGCCCGTCGAACACGACACCGGTCGTCGTGCTGCGCTTCGAAGCCGACGACACCGCCGCGCTGGCGCGCATCCAGGCAGCTTTCCGCCAGGCGCTGAGCGCCGTCTGGCCGGGTATCGCGCTTCCTTTCTGAGCCCCGTCGTGAGCGTAGACGCCGAACAACTGTTTCTCGGGCGACAGCCCATCCTCGACCGCGAACAGCGGCTCTACGCTTACGAACTGCTCTTTCGCAGCGGCAGCCAGGACAACACGGCCACCGTCACCGACGGCGTCGCCGCAACGGCAACGGTGATCGCCAATGCCTTCGCCGAACTCGGCGTCGAGGCGGCGCTCGGCAATTGCCGGGGCTTCATCAATGTCGACCAGGAATTCCTGTTCAGCGACATGCTCGAACTCCTGCCCCGACACACGGTGGTGCTGGAAATCCTCGAAACGGTCAAACCCACGCCGGCCGTCATCGACCGCTGCCGGGCGCTGAAAGCCGGCGGTTTCGCGCTGGCCCTGGACGATGTCGTCGAATTCACGCCAGAGTACGACGAGCTGCTGACCCTGGTCGACATCATCAAGATCGACATCCAGGCGCTCAACCGTGTGCAGTTGATGCAGCTGACGTTGCAATTGAGGCCCAAGGGCAAGACCTTGCTCGCCGAGAAGGTCGATTCGCGGGAACAGATGGAACAATGCCTGAAACTGGGTTTCTCCCTGTTCCAGGGCTATTTCTTCGCCCGACCGACAATCATCGCCGGTCGTCGCCTCGACCACTCGCAACTGTCGCTGATGAAGCTGATGGGACTGCTGCTTGCCGATGCCGACACCGGCAAGATCGAGGCGGCGCTCAAATCCGAACCCGGCCTCACCGTCAACCTGCTGCGCATGAGCAACTCGGTCGCCGGCGGCATGACCGGGCACGTCAGCTCGCTCAACCAGGCGATCACCCTGCTCGGCCGGCGCCAGTTGCAGCGCTGGCTGCAACTGCTGCTCTTCGCCTCGGGCAAACCCAACACCGACAACAACGCCCTGCTGCTGATGGCGGCAACCCGCGGCCGCCTGATGGAATTGCTCGCCGAAGAGATCCGGCCGGGCGATGGCGGCTTCGCCGACCAGGCCTTCATGGTCGGCATCATGTCGTTGATGCCCGCCCTGGTCGGCCTGCCGATCCGCGAGATCGTCACCCCGCTGCCGATCGCCGACAGCGTCAAGGCCGCGCTCTGCGATGGCCACGGCATCCTGTCCAAACTCCTGGGCATCACCGAATGCAGCGAAAGCGGCGACCTGACGGGACTGGCCGAACAACTCGCGCAACAGCCCGAACTCGGCGCCAAGGCCCTGAACCGCGCGCAAACCGCTGCGCTGGCATGGGCCGGCACATTGGCGTCGGAAAAATGAAAAAGGGGCCGAAGCCCCTTTTGCCAACCGGCTGCTGACGCTTAGAAGCGGTAGCCGACACCGATACCGGCGGTGATCGGGTTGAGATCGAGATTGCCGAGCTTGGTATTGCCAACCTTGACGTCGGTATCCATCTGGATGTACTTGACGTCCATGTTCACCGACCAGTTCTTGTCCAGCGCGTAATCGAAGCCGACCTGGGCTGCCACACCGAAGCTGGACCGCTCGACATCCGCCCCCGGAATGACGAAATTGCCGCGGTTATAGAACACCGTGTAGTTCAAGCCAAGGCCGACATAGGGCTTGAAGGCACCGAAATTGGTGAAGTGGTATTGCAGCATCAGCGACGGCGGCAGCGCCTTGATCGTGCCGATCTTGGTCGATCCGGCGTCAACCTTGACCTTCTGCGGATAGGTCAGGACCAGTTCGGCAGCGATGTTCGGCGTGAAGAAGTAGCTGAGGTCGACTTCCGGAATCCAGCGGTTCTGCGCCGCGATATCCAGGGTCTTGACCGCGTTGCTCTGGTCGTTTTCGAAGTTGATATGAACCGCGCGGGCCCGCACCATGAAGCTCCCCTGATCGGCGGCCTGGGCCGGCATCGAAGCCGCCAGTGCGGCGGCAAGCAGGGCGGAGGAAAGAACTGGCTTGAACATGAACACTCCCTTTGTCGTTGTAGAAAACGACGATGCTAGCCCTCTGCGTATTCCGGATATTGACCCAAATCAAAATGCGATAAACAATTTATGCGGTTTTTTCTGATAGAAAAAGCGTCAGCATTTCCGCATATTCCGAAGTCATGTCACGCACCATTACAAAATGACGCGTTGGAAGCACAACGCAGCCGGCCACTTGGGGGACAATAGACGACTCCGAACGAAGCCGATCCCCACCCATGCCCAGAGCGTCAAACCCCTTTTCATCCGACATCCGGTTTGCGCGTGCCCCGCAAGGCATCGCCGGCAAACTGCTGACTGCGCTACTCAGCATCGGCCTGCTGGTGCTGGGCGTCATGTTCTCGCTGGTGGCACTGGCGGTGGCGGCAGTGATCGGCCTGCTGTTCGCCGGCTGGTTCTGGTGGAAGACGCGCGCCCTGCGCAAGGCGCTGCGCGAAGCGGCGCCGGCGCCAGAGGCAGCGAGGAGCCGCGCCGCCGACGGTGACGTCATCGACGGGGAATGCGTCCGCGAAACCCCGTCCCGCGAACTGCTGCGCTGAGCGCTCAGCGCAGCTTGGGATTCAACGAACCGCGGTTGTAATCCTTGTCGCCCGGCATCACGTAGCGGCCGATGCCGCCGAACACGATGCCCTGCGATTCGACCGGACGGGTCTGGTTTTCCGGGTAGTCAGCGGCAACTTTCTGCGCCGCTGCGGCCTTCGCCTGGTCCACATACTCCCAGCGACCGTTCGGAAACAGCCGGACCGGCTGGCCGTCGGCGGTCACCGCGTCGAGCGGCGTCCGGTCGAGTTCGCCCGCCAGCGCCGACCCGCAAGCCAGCGCGGCGATCAGCAGCAACGCCCGCGTCACAGCTTGCCTTCGACCCAGGCCTGGACCGAGGCCAGCGCCGCCGGCAGGTTTTCCGGCTGGGTGCCGCCGGCCTGCGCCATGTCCGGCCGACCGCCGCCCTTGCCGCCGACCTGCTGGGCGACCAGATTGACCAGCTCGCCGGCCTTGACCTTGCCGGTCAGGTCGGCGGTGACGCCGGCAATCAGCGTCACCTTGCCATCAGCCACCGAAGCCAGCACGATGGCCGCCGACTTCAGCTTGTCCTTCAGCTTGTCCATCGTCTCGCGCAGCGTCGCGACGTCGGCGCCGTCAAGCGTGGTCGCCAGCAGCTTGGCGCCCTTGACCTCGACCGCCTGCGCCAGCAGGTCGTCGCCCTGCGAAGCGGCCAGCTTGGATTTCAGACGGGCGACTTCCTTTTCCAGCGAGCGGACATGGTCGAGGATGCCGGCGACGCGCTCGCCGATGTCGTCCGGTTGCGTCTTCAACAGCGCCGAGATGCCGGCGACGCGGCTTTCCTGGGTCTGCACGTAGGCCAGCGCATTGCTGCCGGTGATCGCTTCGACGCGGCGCACGCCGGCGGCGACGCCGGCTTCCGAGACGATCTTGAACAGGCCGATGTCGCCGCTGCGGGCGACGTGGGTACCGCCGCACAGTTCCTTGGAAGAACCGATGGCGACGACGCGCACTTCATCACCGTACTTTTCGCCGAAGAGCATCATCGCGCCCGACTTCTGGGCGTCTTCGATACCCATCACGCGGCTGTCGGTGGCGGCGTTGGCGAGGATCTCGGCGTTGACGATTTCCTCGACCTCGCGGATTTCCTCGGCGCTCAGCGGCGAATTGTGGGCGAAGTCGAAACGGGTCTTGTCCGGGTCGACCTGCGAGCCCTTCTGCTGGACGTGGGCGCCGAGCACTTCGCGCAGTGCCTTGTGCATCAGGTGGGTGACCGAGTGGTTGCGGGCGGTGGCGGCGCGGGCGACGGCATCGACGCGGGCGCCGACTTCCTGGCCGAGCGCCAGCTTGCCGGTCTTCAGGATGCCGTGGTGGCCGAACACCGCGGCCTGGATCTTCAGCGTGTCTTCGACCGCGAAGATGCCGCCGACGCCCTTGAGTTCGCCGCGGTCGCCGCACTGGCCGCCGGATTCGGCGTAGAACGGGGTGTGATCGAGAACGACGACGCCGAGGTCGCCTTCGTGCAGCTCAGCGACTGCCGCACCGTCCTTGTACAGCGCCAGCACCTTGCCCTTGGCTTCGAGCGATTCGTAGCCGTGGAAGGTCGTTTCGGTACCCGCGTATTCCAGGTTGACCGCCATCTTGAACTTGCCGGCGGCACGCGCCTGTTCCTTCTGGCGGGCCATGGCGGCGTCGAAGGCGGCGCCGTCGACGGTCACGTTGCGTTCGCGGCAGATGTCGGCGGTCAGGTCGAGCGGGAAGCCGTAGGTGTCGTGCAGCTTGAAGGCGGTTTCGCCGTTGAACACCGTAACGCCCTTGTCGGCCATCGCGGCAAGTTCGCCTTCGAGGATTTCCATGCCGTTCTCGATCGTCGCGAAGAAGCGGTCTTCTTCCTGCTTCAGCGTGGCGACGACCTTGGCCTGGTTTTCCTTGAGTTCCGGATAGGCTACGCCCATCTCGCCGACCAGGTCGGGCACCATCTTGTGGAAGAAGGCAGCGCGGGCGCCGAGCTTGTAGCCGTGGCGGATGGCGCGGCGGATGATGCGGCGCAGCACGTAGCCGCGGCCTTCGTTGCCCGGAATGACGCCGTCGGCGATCAGGAAGGAGCAGGCGCGGATGTGGTCGGCGAGCACCTTGAGCGACGGCGAGTCCATGTCGGCGTCGCTGGTTTCGCGGGCGGCGGCGGCGATCAGCGCCTGGAACAGGTCGATCTCGTAGTTGGCATGCACGCCCTGCAGCACGGCGGAGATGCGCTCCAGACCCATGCCGGTGTCCACCGACGGCTTGGGCAGCGGATGCATCACGCCCTGCTCGTCGCGGTTGAACTGCATGAAGACGTTGTTCCAGATTTCGATGAAACGGTCGCCGTCTTCTTCCGGCGATCCCGGGGGGCCGCCCCAGTGCTGTTCACCGTGATCGTAGAAGATTTCCGTGCACGGCCCGCAGGGACCGGTATCGCCCATCATCCAGAAGTTGTCGGAAGCATAGCGGGCGCCCTTGTTGTCGCCGATGCGCACGATCTTGTCGGCCGGCACGCCGACTTCCTTGTGCCAGATATCGTAGGCCTCGTCGTCCTCGGCATAGACCGTGACCATCAGCTTGTCCTTGGGCAGGCCGTAGACCTCGGTGAGCAGTTCCCAGGCGTACTTGATCGCGTCGCGCTTGAAGTAGTCGCCGAAGCTGAAATTGCCGAGCATCTCGAAGAAGGTGTGGTGGCGCGCGGTGTAGCCGACGTTTTCGAGGTCGTTGTGCTTGCCGCCGGCGCGCACGCATTTCTGCGAGGTAGTCGCGCGGCTGTAGGGGCGCTTGTCGAAACCGAGGAAGACGTCCTTGAACTGGTTCATGCCGGCGTTGGTGAACAGCAGCGTCGGGTCGTCGTGCGGGACGAGCGACGACGAGGCGACGATCTGGTGCCCCTTGGCGGCGAAGAAGTCGAGGAATTTCTGGCGGATTTCGGCGCTTTTCATGAAGGTTCTGCCCGATGGGCTCGCTAAATACGGAATCCGCGATTTTAAAAGAAAAACCCGCCGGACGGCGGGTTTGTCGCAGGCACCGGGAGCGGCTCAGCGGCGGCGGTCGCGAATGCCGTTGTGGTTGTAGTCGTGCTGCCGGTCGTGTTTCTGGCGCGCGATGTGGCGGCTCTGCACGTCCTGGGCACGCTCCAGGCGGACACGTTCGCGCCGGGTCTGCACGCCGTCGGCCTGGGTCCGCGTTTCGATCCGCTCGACCCGCGCCTGGCCGCGTTCGAGGCGCGCCGCCTCGCGATCGGTCAGGGCACCGGACGCCACCCCCTGGTCGATGCGCTGTTCCTGACGGGCCTGCCGCTGATCGACGCGCGACGTTTCGCTTTGGGCCAGAGCGACGCCGGACAGGGAAAGCGACAGCGTAAGCAGGAGCAGGGATTTGACGGTCTTCATTTTTTCCTCCGTGAATTGTTCAAGTTCGACGGCCCTCATTGAACCCGTTTTCGGCGACGAAAGCAGCATGCCGTTTGCAAGCCTTTGTAAGCAAAAACAGCGCGGATACAAACCGGAAACAGCCGGCCCTCAATCCCGCGGCGGCCGGAAGCGGTCGAGCGGATCGACGAACACCCCGGCAACGCCGATGTCGAACAGGTAATCGGCCAGCGCCGGCGTCTGCAGCGTGTAGGCTCGGACGGCAAGCCCGAGCCCGGCGCACTCGCGGACCAGTGCCGGCGTCACCAGCGCCAGGTCGAGATGCAGCGCGACGACACCCAACTGCCGCGCCGCCGACCGCCAGTCGTCGGGCAACACATCGAGCAGCCAGGCACGCGGCAGAGCGGGCAGCTCCGCTTGCAGAACCTGCAATGCCGTGCGCGAAAACGACGAAAACAGCGGCGGCAGACCGGGCCAGGCGGCCTTGACCTCGGCCGCCACGCGTTGCGCGGTCTCCCGCTCGAACCCGGCCGCCGGTTTGACCTCGACGTTGGCAAGCAAGCCGAGTTCGCCGCACAAGCGGGCGGCGTTGACGAGACGGGGCAAGGGTTCGCCGCCGGCGTCGAGGGCAAACAGCGTCGCGTCGTCGGTCATCGCGACGACACCGCTGCCGTTGGTCGTACGCTCCAGGGTTTCGTCGTGGATCAGCAGCGGCGTGCCGGACCCTGAAAGCATGACGTCGAACTCGACCGCCCGGTAGCCGAGTCGGGCCGCCAGCCGGATACCGGCCAGCGTGTTCTCGGGGGCCAGCGTGCCGCCGCCGCGATGCGCAAAGTATCGCGGCGGCGGGAAATGCATCAGAAGGGCTGCTGCTTTTTCAGCACCGGCTGCGCCTTGAGCACCGAGTTGCCGCGCATCACGGCGGTATCGAGTGCCGCCTTGGCCGGTTTGCGGTCGGCCCAGACGGCGGCGAGTTCCTCGTCGGCGATCAGGCGCGTGTTGTCGGAACGACTGACCTGCGCCACCGCGCCCGCCCCCGGGCCGCGCAGCGAGACGTAGGCGGCCTCGAGTGCCTGCCGTCCATCCTGCAGCAAACGGCTGAGCGAAGCCAGACGGGCGGCTTCGGTAAGCGGCAGGCCGCCGTGATTGCGCACCAGTTCAACCTGGATTTCCGGCGACAGCAGGTAATTGACGAACTTCGCCGCCTGCTTGTACTCGGCCGCCGGCTTGCCGGCACCGACCCACAGCGACGAACCATCGACCAGCGTCGGCCGCCGGCCGCCATAGACGTCATCGTGGTAGGGCATCGGCGCCACCCCCAGCTCGACGCCACGGGCATCCTGGAAGTCGGCATATTCGCGCGAATCGGTGGTGATGATCGCGCATTCGCCTTCCTTGAACCGCGCGCTCGCCTCGTCGGCATTGCCGTACTGGCGGAAGTAACGCGCCTTGCTCCAGGTCGCCATCATCGCCACATGCTTGACCTGCGGTAGCCCGTTGAACTTCAGGCCGCTCTTGGCATCGACCGCCGGCACGCCGGAAACCGCACTGACGTTGTCGATATGCACCCAGGTCGGCCAGGACGAGGCGTAAGGACAGTCGTAACCCGCCGACTGCAGCTTGTCGAGGTAGCCCTGCATCTCGAACCAGGTCTTCGGCGGCTGCTCGGGGTCGAGCCCGGCCTTGCGGAAAGCCAGCTTGTTGTAGAACATCAGCGGCGTCGAATAGAGGACCGGCAGCGCGACCAGGCGCCCCTTGCCGTCAGTGACGCTCGGCTTGAGGATTTCCGACAGTTGCACCGACAGGGCGACGCCTGCCTTGCTCATCATCGAGTAAAGCGGCACGAAGGCCTTCGGCTGACTGAAGACATCTTCGGTCTGGTAGCGGCTGAGCAGGTTCAGGGTTGCCGGCTTCTCGCCCTTCTGCAAGCGAACCAGTTTGATCTCGCCACCGGTCTCCTTGCGGAAGCGTTCGATCACGGCGGTCAGCCGGGCCTCGTTGGCGGCATCCAGATTGTGCGCCAGGGTCGGCACGGTAGCGGGGGTCGGCGCCGGCTTGGCGGCAGCGACCGAAAAGGGGGATACCGCACAAGCGGCGACCAGCAGTAAACGAAGAACTTGCGACATCAGACCCATCCAGCAAATAGACGACGCGAATTATAGCCCCCCGACGGGCCGCCGATTTTTCACAGTTGGTGACAGTTGTGCGAAAATCCGGCCATGAATCTGCGCACCTTGTTCCTCGCCCTGTCCGTCATTGCGCTGCCCGGCTGCGACCAGGTTGCCGGCAAGCTCGGCCTCGAGGACCCGGCCGTCAAGACCGCCAAGAACGAAGCCGAAGGCAAGGCGGTGGGCAGCGCCTGCCGCCATTCCGGAAGGGCGATCGAGGACTGCTACTCGATCTACAGCTGGTTGCCGAAAGCCAGCATCTACGAGGGCTGGCGCGAGATG
This sequence comes from Azonexus sp. MM2026_4, assembly GCF_055901855.1. Taxonomy (NCBI): domain Bacteria; kingdom Pseudomonadati; phylum Pseudomonadota; class Betaproteobacteria; order Rhodocyclales; family Azonexaceae; genus Azonexus; species Azonexus sp. MM2026_4. The sequence continues at coordinate 1,973,650 of NZ_CM148380.1, forward strand.
GACGAGTACATGCGGGAGAACAAGCTGGAGACCATCGCCCCGCAATTGCCGCCGCCGGAACCGCCGGGCAGCAAGAAGAAACGTGCCGCGCCCGCCGAAGCGGAAGCGGCGCCGGCCAAGGAAGGCGACACTGCCGCCCCGGCCACCGCCAAGGACAACAAGGAAACGACGGCCGAACACGGCAAATCGTGATCGGCCGCCACCCGCCGGAGGGGGAGGGATGCGATGAATCGCCAGCCAAAATTCCTGCGCGGCATCCGCGGCAAGCTGATCGCGATCTTCGTCCTGATCAAGGTCATTCCCCTGCTGCTGCTCGCCTGGTTCGCCTGGTACACGGCACGCCAGCTCGGCGCCGAGGTTTCGGTCAAGGCGGCCGGCATGGCCGACACTTCGCTGCAGACCATCCAGGAAATCGGCAAGACCGTCACCGATGACTCGATCCGCGCCCTCGACGAACGCTCGCGCGACGCGATCGAGACGCTGACCACCGACGCCGCCCGCAACATCGCCCGCTTCCTCTACGCCCGCGACAACGACATCCTGCAGGCGGCCGACAGCGAACTCTCGGAGGCCGCCTTCCGCCGCTTCCTCACCCAGCGCCAGCGCACCCTGTACCGCCACGGCGCGTGGAAGCTGGCCCCGGACGGCAAATCCTGGGAACCGGTCGAAGCGGTGACGCGCGAAGCCAAGGTGACGCGCCCGGTCCTGCCCGACAACGCCCGCGACTTCCACGCCCGGGCGCCGGAATACCTGGGCGAGCCCGAGCAGCGCCCGCTGTTCGTGGAGATGAGCTTCGTCGATCTCGCCGGCAACGAAAAGATCAAGGCCACCGTCGGCGACCTCACCGAGCGCGCGTTGAAGAATGTCGCCGACCGGCGCAACACCTTCGTCCGCGCGGAAACCTACTTCTCCGAACTGGAGAAGCTCAAGCCCGGCGAAATCTACGTTTCCGAAGTCATCGGCGCCTATGTCCGCACCGACCTGATCGGCCCCTACCTGCCGGAACGGCTGGAGAAGATCGGCACCCCGTTCGCTCCGGAGAAGGCCGCCTACGCCGGCACCGAAAACCCGGTCGGCCAGCGTTTCCGCGGCATCGTCCGCTGGGCGACGCCAGTCGTCCGCAACGGCCGCATCACCGGTTACGTGACGCTGGCCCTCGACCACGACCACATCCGCCAGTTCACCGACCGGCTGATGCCCACCGCCGAGCGCTACACGCCGATCATCGACGCGATCAAGGGCAACTACGCCTTCATCTGGGACCACAAGAGCCGCGCCATCGCGCACCCGCGCGACTACATGATCGCCGGCTACGATCCGCAGACCGGCGACCCCGTCCCGCCCTGGCTGGACAGCGAGCTGTACGGCCAGTGGCAGGCCAGCGGCAAGCCGGCGCACGAATTCCTGGCCGGCATCGCCCCCTTCCACGATCAGAGCCTCAAGCGCAAGCCGGCGAAGGAACAGATCAAGGCCGGACAGCTCGGCCTCGATTGCCGCTACCTCAACTTCTCGCCGCAATGCGACGGCTGGAACGCGCTCACCGAACACGGCGGTTCCGGTTCCTTCGTGATCTTCTTCTCCGACCTCTGGAAACTCACCACCGCCGCCGCCATCCCCTACTACACCGGCCAGTACGGCAAAACGCCGCAGGGTTTCGGTTTCGTGACGATCGGCGCCAACGTCGATGACTTCCACGCCGCGGCGACCGAAACCGCCGCCAAGATCAACACCCTGGTCGCCGAGAAGGACCGCCAGTTCAAGGCGCAGCGCAGCGACCTGCTCGACGGCATCGCCGACAGCCTGCGCACGACGGCGATCGGCCTCTGGGGCTCGACGCTGGCGATGGTCGCCGTCGTCATCTTCATCGCCATCTGGATCGCCAACCTGCTCACCGGCCGCATCACGTCGATGATCGCCGGCATCCGCGCCTTCCGCGACGGCGACCTCGGCCACCGCCTGGACGACCGCGCCACCGACGAGATGGGCGAGATGGCGCGCTCCTTCAACGCCATGGCCGATTCCGTCGAGGAATCCTTCCGCCGCCTCGACGAAGCCCGGCAGAAGGCCGAAGAAGCCAGCCAGGCGAAGACCGCCTTCCTCGCCACCGTCTCGCACGAACTGCGCACCCCGCTCAACGGCATCCTCGGTTTCGCCGACCTGCTGCGCGGCGAGCTGGCCGACACCGAACAGGCCGAATACGCCAACATCATTCACCAGAGCGGCCAGCATCTGCTGGCGCTGGTCAGCGAGATCCTCGACCTGGCCAAGATCGAAGCCGGCGAAATGCAGTTCCAGTACAGCGAACTGCCGCTGCACGGCTTCCTCGAAGCGGTCATCGTGCTGCACCGGGCCAACGCCGAAGCCAAGGGGCTGGCACTGACGCTGGAACTCTCCGACGGGCTGCCGAACTTCCTGCACGCCGACCCCAACCGGCTGCGCCAGATCCTCAACAACCTGCTCGGCAACGCGGTGAAATTCACCGAAACCGGCAGCGTCACGCTGACCGCGCAACGCGCCGAGGGCATGGTGGCGATTTCGGTACGCGACACCGGGCCGGGCATCGCCCCCGAATACCAGGAAGTGGTGTTCGAAAAGTTCAAGCAACTGGAAAACTTCCTCACCCGCGAACACGGCGGCACCGGCCTCGGGCTGGCGCTGGTCAGACAACTGACGGAACACATGGGCGGCCGGGTCGAACTGGTCTCGCAGCCCGGTGCCGGTTCGACCTTCACCATCTACCTGCCGGAAAGGGACAGCAATGCCTGAGCGCAACGCGTTGATCGTCGACGACCACCCGACCAACCGCATCATCGCCAGCGCCCTGCTGCGCAAGCTCGGCTGGCAGACACAGGAAGCGGCAACCGGTGCGGCGGCGCTCGAGCTGGCGGAAAAACGGGATTTCCAGCTGGTCCTGCTCGACATCAGCATGCCCGGACTGAGCGGCGAGGAAACCTGCCTGGCCTTGCGCCAGCGTTACGCGCAACAAGCGGTCCGCATCGTCGCCTACACCGCCCACGCCTTTCCCGAAGAGCGGGAAGCCTTCCTGGCCGCCGGTTTCGACGACATCCTGGTGAAGCCAATCAGCCGCGACCGGCTCGAAGCGCTGGTCAGCGACCTCTGACCCGCCAGCCGCCGATTGCAGCGCAATCGCATCGGCAGGCGCCTTCGCGCGTATAATGCCGCCCCATGTCCGAAATCAATACTCTGGCCGATCCCGCATCCGCCCAACCCGCCGCAGAATTACCTGCCGACATCACTTTTGCCGACCTCGGCCTGGCGCCCGAACTGCTGCGCGCCCTGACCGACATGGGCTACAGCAAGCCGACCCCGATCCAGGCCAAGGCCATTCCGCTGGTCATTGGCGGCCAGGACATCATGGGCGGCGCGCAGACCGGCACCGGCAAGACTGCCGCGTTCACCCTGCCCATCCTGCAGCGCATCCTGCCTTTCGCCAGCAGCAGCCCGTCGCCGGCCAAGCACCCGGTGCGCGCGCTGATCCTGGCGCCGACCCGCGAACTGGCGATGCAGGTGTTCGAATCGGTCAAGGACTACAGCAAGCACACGCCGATCCGCGCCATGTGCGCCTTCGGCGGCGTCAACATCAAGCCGCAGATCGCCGAACTGAAGAAGGGCGTCGAAATCCTCGTCGCCACCCCGGGGCGTCTGCTCGACCACGTCGAATCGAAGAGCGTCAGCTTCAACTCGGTGCAGGCGCTGGTCCTCGACGAAGCCGACCGCATGCTCGACATGGGCTTCATCCCCGACGTCACCCGCATCCTCAACATGCTGCCGCAGCAACGGCAGAGCCTGCTCTTTTCGGCCACCTTCTCGGAAGAGATCAAGAAGCTCGCCGACACCATGCTCAAGGCTCCGGTGCTGGTCGAAGTCGCCCGCCGCAATCAGGTGTCCGAAACCATCACCCACCGCGTCCATCCGGTTTCCGAATACGGCAAGCGCGGCCTGCTGACCAAGCTGCTGAAGTCCGGCGAAATCCGCCAGTGCATCGTCTTCATGCGCACCAAGCAGGGCTGCTCGCGGCTGACCCGCGAACTGCAGCGCGCCGGTATCCACGCCGACGCCATCCACGGCGACAAGAGCCAGCTCGACCGGATCAAGGCGCTGGAAGCCTTCAAGGCCGGCGAGACGCACGCCCTCATCGCCACCGATGTCGCCGCCCGCGGCCTCGACGTCGACGACCTGCCCTACGTGATCAACTACGAACTGCCGCACACGCCGGAAGACTACGTGCACCGCATCGGCCGCACCGGCCGCGCCGGCAAGACCGGCAACGCGATTTCGCTGGTCAGCGCCCGCGAGGTCGTCTATCTGGTCAACATCGAGAAGCTGATCAAGCGGCCGATCGAACAGATTGAAGTGGCCGGCTTCGAACCCGAACCGGAATACGAATACCCCCCGGGCAACAAGAAGAAGCGCCCCGCTGCCCCGCCGCCGCGGGCGCCGATCGCCAGCCGTCCGGAGCGTCCGGAACGTAGCGAACGCCCGCAACGCACCCGGCGCAACCCGATGATCGCCGCCGACGGCTTCGATTTCAGCAAGCCTTACGAGACCAGCAAGCCGCAGGGCGAGATTCCGGATTCGCCGAAGGCACCGGTCAGTACCGACCCGCACAAGCCGAAGCGGGTGGTTGCCGCGCTCCTCGGCGGCCTCGGTCGCAAATCCTGAGTTGTCTCAGCCGGCCGGCGCTGCCGGCTTGAGCAAGCGGATCACCGCCAACGACAGGTTGTCGCCGCTTCCCGCCGCCCGTTGCCGGGCTTGTTCGATGATCGTCTCGCAGGCCCGACGCGCCGTGTTGTCGGCCAGCGCCTCACCCAGCTCCGCTTCATCGAAATAGCCCCAGACCCCGTCCGAGCACAGCATGAAGCTGTCGCCGGGCTGCAGGTCGGTGGTTTCGCCGAAGGTGAATAAGGGTTCGTCCTGGCCACCGAGCGAGGTCACCAGGATATTGCGGTTGGGATGGGTCAGCGCCTGCGCCGGGGTGATCTTGCCCTGCGCGACCAGATGCTCGACATAGGAATGATCGACCGTGCGCGTCAGCAACTGGCGACCGCGGTAGGCGTAGAAACGGCTGTCGCCGCAATAGCCCCAGCTGAGCTTTCCCGGCTGCAGCAGCAACATCACCGCCGTGCTGTGCGGGTCCTTCTCGTTCATGAAACGGGACGCCTTGATCATCGTATGTGCCTCGCGCATGCTGTTTTCCAGCAGCCAGCGGGCGCTTTCCTCGCTCGGCGCGAAATGATCGAGATTATTGCGCGAGGTATGGATCACCTGCTCGGCAGCCAGCGCGCCACCGGTGTGGCCGCCCATGCCGTCGGCGACGACGGCCAGGGCCACGCCACGGCTCCGCGGATGCGGCAGGATCGCCACCCGATCCTGCTGTTCGCGCCGGTCGCCCTGATGTTGTGCCGCGCAGGCATCAATGGCTATCGCCATCATTCCTCCCTTTTGCCGGAAAGATTAGCACGAAACGCGGCGGTCAGAATCAAACGTGGACAGCGCTGTTGAAGCGCTCCAGCACGACATCGATGAACTCCGGCAGGGAGTCATCGTCGAGACCGAGTTCCGGCAGCAGCACGTTGCGCACCTCATCCCATTCGGGATTGGGGATGCGCTGGTCGCGGGCATGGATGTCGATGGCCAGCGCCAGGATGGCGATCATGCTGCGCGCCTCGTGGTCGCCGAGGTCGGCCAGGGCATGCTGGTGGCGGATGGCGTCGCAGATGAACCCCGGCAGACACCAGTGGCGGGCGACCAGATAGCCGACCACGGCATGGTCGGTGTTGAACTTGCGATCCTCCTCCCGCCAGTCCACCCAGTGCCCCGGCGTCGCCAGCCGCAATTCCATGCCGTAGGAGGGAAAGCGCTGCAGCAGCAAGGGCACGCCGCAGGCGTGGAAGATGCCGGCCAGATAGGCCTGGTCGGCGAAGATGTTGCAGACGGCGACGCGCTCCTCGGCAATCAGCATCGCCAGTTGGCCGACCGCCTGCGAACGCGACCAGAAGGCCTCGTAGATGCGCTTGTCGGCGGCCGGCGTACCGGCGTCGATGAGGGCGATCGCCTGCACCAGGTTGAAGGTCTGCTTGACGCCGACCGCGTGCAGGATCTGCTCGATGCTATCGAACGGCTGGTGCTGGCGATACGCCGCATTGCCGACCACCTTGAACAGCATCGCGCTCAGCCCCGGGTCCTGCTGGATGGTCCTGGCCAGGCGGCGAACATCGTATTCCTGGCGGTTCATCATCCGCCGCATCTCGTCGAGAACGCGCGGCTGGGGCGGAATCTTGATGCCGCCCTCAAGGACGCGCCGCACCCGGGCGGCGTCTTCCGCCCCCAGCGAACGCGTGATTTCCGGCACCGAATTCCCCTTGCTGCTCATCCCAAAGCCTCGTCAATCAATTCTATCCAGTGGCGGACCGGCGTCGTCGCGCCGGCCTGCAAGTGTGTCAGGCAACCGATATTGGCGGTGGCGATCAGTGCCGGACCGCCGGCGGTCAGCGCCGCCAGCTTGTTGGCGCGCAGCTGTTGCGACAGCGCCGGCTGCAGCATCGAATACGTGCCCGCCGAGCCGCAGCACAGGTGAGCATCCGCCACCGGCGTCAGCCGATAGCCGGCCGCCGCCAGCAGGTTCTCGACGACACCGCGGATTTTCAGCCCATGCTGCAGGGTACACGGTGCCTGAAAGGCGAGCTTGCCACGTTCGGCCGGTGCCAGCAAGGCGCGCAAGCGACCGCCTTCGGCGGCGACCACTTCCGACGGGTCGCGACACAGCGCGCTGACCCGTGCCGCTTTTTCGGCGTAATCCGCATCGTCGGCCAGCAGGTGGCCATAATCGCGCACCTGGACGCCGCAACCGGAGGCGGTGACGACGATGGCCTCGACCCCGGCTTCGACATGTGGCCACCAGGCGTCGATGTTGCGCCGCATATCGGCCCGGGCCGCCGCCGGGTCGTTGAGGTGATGGCGCACGGCGCCGCAGCAGCCGGCCTTTTTTTCTTCGAACAGTTCGATGCCGAGGCGGTCGAGCACGCGCGCCGTCGCCGCGTTGATGTTCGGCGCCAGCGAAGGCTGCACGCAGCCGGCCAGCGCCAGCATGCGCCGCGGATGCCGACCCGGCGCCGGCCACGGCCGGGCCGCCGCAGACGCCGGCGGCAGCTTGTCGGCGAGCACCGACGGCAGCAGCGGCTTGAGCGCGCGACCGAGCGCCACCGCCGGCCCGAACAGCGCCGGCTCGGGCAACACGGTTTTCAGCAGCGCGCGCGGCAAGGCCTCGCGCAGCGGTCGCTGCAGCTTGTCCTCGACGAGCTGGCGACCGATATCGAGCAGGTGGCCGTACTCGACGCCGGACGGGCAGGTCGATTCGCAGGAACGGCAGGTCAGGCAGCGGTCGAGGTGAAGCCGGGTCTTGGCGGTGACCGGCTGACCTTCGAGCACCTGCTTGATCAGGTAGATGCGGCCGCGCGGCCCGTCGAGTTCGTCGCCAAGGAGTTGGTAAGTCGGGCAGGTGGCGGTGCAGAAACCGCAATGCACGCACTTGCGCAGGATTTCGCCGGCCACCCGGCCGGCGTGCGTGTCGCGGTATTCGTCGGCGATCCGGCAGTCCATCAGAACTCCGCGTAGAGCCGGCCGGGGTTGAGGATGCCGGCCGGGTCGAAGACCTTCTTCAGCCGCCGGTGCAGCGCGAGCAGCGCCGGAGCCAGCGGCGTGAACGGATCGACGCGGCAGCGCAGCGATTCCGGCGCCCGGTACAGCGTCGCGTGGCCACCGGCCGCGACAGCCGCCGCGCGGATCGCCGCGGCATCCACCTCGCCGGCGTACCAGCGCAGGGCGCCGCCCCACTCGATTGCGCGCAGGCCGTCGACCGCCAGGGCCGGCGCGGTGGATGGCAGGGCGACGCGCCACAGTAGCGGCGCCACGAAAGCGGCGTGGCGCTGCTCGCGGATGTCTTCCCAGATACTCCCGGCGTCCGCCAAGGCCTTGCCGCCCAGCTTGCGCGCCGCCGCGTCGACCGCCGCCGCCGCGCCGGAGAGGCGCAGCCACAGCCGCCCCTCGTACCAGAACGAGGCCGACACCGGCAGTGGCTGCGCGCCCCAGTCGTTCAGCCGGCGCACCGCCTCGTCGGCGGCGCAGGCGAATTCCAGCGTCGTCTCGGCAACCGGTTTCGGCAGCACCTTCAGCGTTGCCTCGGCAATCGCGCCGAGCGTGCCCAGGCTGCCGGCGATCAGCCGCGAAACGTCGTAGCCGGCGACGTTCTTCATCACCTGGCCGCCAAAATTCAGCACCTGACCTCGCCCGTCGACCAATTTGACGCCGAGCACGAAGTCACGCACCGCCCCCGCCTGCATCCTGCGCGGTCCGGACAGGCCGGCGGCGACGCAGCCGCCGAGCGTCGCCCCGGCGAAACGCGGCGGCTCGAAGGCCAGCATCTGGCCATGTTCGGCGAGCGCGGCCTCGATCTCGGCAAGCGGCGTGCCGCATTTCGCGGTGACGTAAAGCTCGGTCGGCTCGTAATCGACGATGCCGCGATGGCCGCTCAGGTCGAGCACCTGGCCGGCCAGCAGGCCGCCGTAGAAATCCTTGCTGCCGGCGCCGCGCAGGCGCAGCGGGGTGTGCCCGGCGTGGGCGGCGCGGATGGCGGCGACGATTTCGTCCAGCGTCATCAGAAGCGCTCCAGGTCGGGGAATTTCAGTTCGCCGCGATGCACGTGCATGCGCCCGTATTCGGCGCAGCGGCGCAGGCTGGGGATCGCCTTTTCCGGGTTGAGCAGGCGCCTCTCGTCGAACGCCGCCTTGACCGCGTGAAAAGTCTCCAGCTCGGGCGTCGCGTACTGCACGCACATCTGGTTGATCTTTTCGATACCGACACCGTGCTCGCCGGTGATCGAACCGCCGAGCGCCACCGACAGTTCCAGGATTTCGGCGCCGAAAGCCTCGGCCTTCTCCCAGTCGCCGGGCAGCGACATGTCGTACATGATCAGCGGATGCAGGTTGCCGTCGCCGGCGTGGAAGACGTTGGCGCAGCGCAGGCCATATTTCGTTTCCATGGCGGCGATCGCCGCCAGCATCTCGGCCAGGCGTTTGCGCGGAATCGTGCCGTCCATGCAGTAGTAGTCCGGCGTGATCCGGCCGACCGCCGGGAAGGCCGCCTTGCGCCCGGCCCAGAAACGCAGGCGCTCGGCTTCCGACTGCGAGACGCGCAGATCGCGGGCACCGCAACCGGTGAGCACCGCGCGCACGCGGGCGATTTCTTCGGCGACCTCCTCGAGCGTGCCGTCTGACTCGCACAACAGGATGGCGGCGGCGTCGAGGTCGTAGCCGGCCTTGACGAAGGGCTCGACGGCGGCCGTCGCCGGCTTGTCCATCATCTCCAGCCCGGCCGGGATGATGCCGGCGGCGATGATCGCGGCGACCGCGTCGCCGGCCTGGGCGACGTCGTCGAACGAGGCCATCACCACCTGCGCCAGTTCCGGCTTGGGCACCAGCTTCACCGTCACTTCGGTGACCACGCCGAGCAGGCCTTCCGAACCGATCAGCAGGGCGAGCAGGTCGTAGCCGGGCGCATCCGGCGCGCCGGAACCGATCTCGAAGATTTCGCCCTCGATCGAGACGACACGCACGCGCAGCACGTTATGCACGGTCAGCCCGTATTTCAGGCAATGCACGCCGCCCGAGTTCTCGGCGACGTTGCCGCCCAGCGTGCAGGCAATCTGCGACGACGGGTCGGGCGCGTAGTAGAGGCCGAACGGCGCCGCCGCTTCCGACACGGCCAGGTTGCGCACGCCGGGCTGAACGACAGCGGTCCGGCTGTCGCGGTCAAGCTTGAGGATGCGATTGAAGCGCGCCAGCGACAGCACGACGCCGTCGGCATGCGGCATCGCGCCGCCGGACAGGCCGGTGCCGGCGCCGCGGGCGACCACCGGCACGCCGAGCTGGTGGCAGGTGCGCAGCACGTCGACCACTTGGCCCTCGTTCTCCGGCAGGCAAACCGCCAGCGGCATTTCGCGGTAGGCGGTGAGGCCGTCGCATTCGTAGGGGCGCAGATCCTCGGCCTCGACCAGCAGGCAATGGGGCGGCAGCACGTTGCGCAGACGACGGTGCAGGATGGCGGGATCGCAGCGGGGCAAATCGTCGGGGATCATGTCCCGAATTCTAAAGCGCAAAAAGGCAAAGACCTATCGGGAAAACCCGCGCCCGGACGCGCAAATTTTTACTTTCCGCATAGATCGGCCCGATATAATTTCAGGCACAACACTTTCGCCACTCAGTACTGGAAAAGCACGCATGGCCGAATGGAGATCGCCGGCAAACCGGGCTTTGCTCGAACGGATGCTTGCAGCATTGGAGCAGCGGCGCCCCAGCATCCCGGAAAGCCAGATGGTCGCTGCCGAGAGCTTCTCGCTCAACTGGCCGAACCTGAAGACCTGCCTTGCCGAATCGCTGCGCTGCGACGACGAGGGCCGCTGCCAGTCGATGATGCGCCAGTTGGCCGCCACCGACACGCCGTTCATGCTTTTCTCCTACCAGTTCGGCACGCTGCGCAACCAGTTGCTGAAGCTGGCACTGGAAGACGGCGCGATCGCCGACGCCCAGCAGATCATGACGCTGTTCGAGGCAATGGAGGAAAACTTCGCCTCGGTGTACCTGGAAATCTTCCTCAACCGGCTCGGCACCCGCAACCACCTCCGGCTTTCCCACATCCGCGCGCTCAACGACAAGAACCTGCTCAGCTATTTCGAAAGCCATCTCGAATGGATGGCGACGCTGATCGAAGCCACCCGCATGCGCGACCCGTCAGGCATGCCGGAACTCGACCCGACGCTCTGCCAGTTCGGCTGCTGGCTCAACGACGAAGGCGCGCGCCTGATCCGCGATCGCAGCTACATCGCCCAGATCCGCGAACTGCATGAGGCGATGCACCACATCATCGCCGAAATCGACGAACTGATCGTCCAGCCCGGGGCCAGCGGCCCGGTTTACGCCATCCTCAAGAAGGCGGAGACCTATTCGCTCGAACTCGGCAACGAGATTTCGCTGCTCAACAGCATCGTCATCATGAGCGTCTACAGCAAGGACACGCTGACCGGCTTCCTCAGCCGGCGCTTCCTCGACCGCGTGCTGGCCAACCAGATGGAAATCGCCAAGGCGACCGAGTCGGCGTTCTCGGTGATCATGTTCGACATCGATCACTTCAAGGATCTCAACGATCGCTACGGCCACCAGACCGGCGACCTAGCGCTCGAACACCTGGCCGGCATCGTCCGCGACACGCTGCGCCAGTCCGACCTGATCTTCCGCTACGGCGGCGAGGAGTTCCTGCTCGTCTGCCCGTCCACCAAGCTGCCGCAGGCGCGCCTGCTGGCCGAAAAGCTGCGCCAGCGCATCGCCGCCTGCCCGGTGCCGCACGACCCGCCACTGCCGCTCAGCGCCAGCTTCGGCGTCAGCGAAGTGGCACCGAGCTCCTACGAGATCGTCGATAGCCGACTGGTCCATGAAGTGATCGCCGCCTGCGACGGCAAGCTCTACGCCGCCAAGCGCAGCGGCCGCAACCGGGTGGTCTGAAAGCGCTTCAGGCGATCAGGATGGCGCGGAAGTCATTGACGTTGGTCCGCGTCGGCCCGGTCAGCAACAAATCGTCTAGCGCCGCAAAATAGCCCCAGGCGTCGTGGGCCGCCAGCGCGGCCTGGCCGTCGAGGCCGAGCCCGCGGGCCCGGGCCGGCGTATCGGGGGCGACGAAGGCGCCGGCATTGTCCTCGGTACCGTCGATGCCGTCGCTGTCGGCGGCCAGCGCATGGATGCCGGGCGCGCCGCCGAGCGCCAGCGCCAGCCCGAGCAGGAATTCGCTGTTGCGTCCGCCGCGGCCGCCGGCGCCGCGCACCGTCACCGTCGTCTCGCCGCCGGACAGCAGGACGCAGGGCGCCGCCGCCGGAAAACCGTGGCGAGCACAGGCCAGCGCAATGCCGGCGTGCAGCCGGCCGGCTTCGCGCGCCTCGCCTTCCAGCGCGTCGCCGAGGATCAATGGCGTGAGGCCGCAGCGCCGCGCTTCGGCGGCGGCTGCTTCGAGCATCTGACGCGGCGAGGCGAGCAGGCGGTAAGTCGCGCCGGCCAGCCGCGGATCGTCGGGCTTCGGCGTCTCGGCGGCGCCGCTGGCCAGCCAGGCGCGCAGCGGCGCGGCGAGCGGAATCGCGTAGGCGTCGAGGACGCGCAGGGCGTCGGCCGCCGTCGTCGGGTCGCCGACCGTCGGCCCGGAAGCGATCACCGCCGGGTCGTCGCCGGGTACGTCGGAAATCGCCAGCGTCAGCAGCGGTGCCGGCCAGGCGGCGAGCGCCAGGCGCCCGCCCTTGATCGCCGAGAGCTGTTTGCGCACGCAGTTGATTTCGTTGATCGGCGCCCCCGAGCGCAACAGGGCGTCAGTGAGCGCCCGCTTCTGCGCCAGCGTGACACCCGGTGCCGGTGCCGCCAGCAGCGCCGAGCCGCCGCCGGAAATCAGCGCCAGCACGCGGTCGTTGGCGCTCAGCCCGGAGAGCAGAGCAAGAATGCGCGCCGCGGCCGCCTCGCCGGCCGCGTCTGGCACCGGGTGCGCGGCCTCGACGATTTCGATGCGCGAACAGGGCACGCCGTGCCCGTAGCGGGTGACGACCAGCCCGGAGAGCGGGCCGGGCCAGTGGTCCTCGACCGCCTTCGCCATCGCCGCCGACGCCTTGCCGGCGCCGACGACAATCAAGCGGCCGCCCGGTCCCGGCGGGTCGATGGCGGCCAGCGCCGGCGGCACGCAGCACGCCGGATCGGCCGCCGCCAGCCCGACGTCGAACAGGCGGCGCAGGAAGGCGCGCGGGTCGTCGCGCCAGCCGCTCATCGCGGCAGCCAGCCGAGGCCGGCCTCGGTGGTCGTCAGCGGCTTGTATTCGCAACCGATCCAGCCGGCGTAGCCGAGCCGGTCGAGCAGCGCGAACAGGAAGGGATAATTGATCTCGCCGCTACCCGGCTCGTGGCGCCCCGGGTTGTCGGCGATCTGGACGTGGCCGATACGCTCGATGTTGGCCTCGATGCAGCGCGCCAAGTCGCCCTGGATGATCTGCGCGTGGTAGAGGTCGAGCTGCAGGCGGACGTTGGGGCGGTCGATCAAATCCAGCAGGGCGAGCGCCCGGCGGACGTCGTCGAGCCAGTAGCCGGGCATGTCGATGCGGCTGTTGATCGGTTCGATCAGCACCGTCGCGCCGATGCCGGCGAAGCGGTCGGCGGCATGGCGCAGGTTGGCGACGTAGGTAGCGGTCAGCGCGGCGTCGTCGGCGCCGACCGGGCGCAGGCCGGCCATGCAATGGACGCGCCGGCAATCGAGCGCCTGGGCGTAGGCGAGCGCCGTGTCGACGCCGGCGGCGAATTCCCGCTCGCGGCCGGGCAGGCAGGCGAGGCCGCGCTCGCCGGCATCCCAGTCGCCCGGCGGCAGATTGAACAGCACCTGCTGCAACCCGGCGTCGCGCAGCCAGCCGGCAATCCCGGCGGCCGGCCAGGCGTAGGGAAAGAGGTACTCGACGCCGGCGAAACCGGCCGCCGCGGCACGCGCGAAACGTTCGGGGAAAGATGCATCGGCGAACAGGAAACTGAGGTTGGCTGCGAACTTTGGCATGGCGGCGACAGTCTGTGCGGGGCAGGAAAGTATAATTCGCCGTTCACCAAGGAGAAGGCAGACGTGGAAAACAACGAACAAAACGAACGCAAAGGCGATGAACGCAAAGGCAATCGCCTGTCGAAGATCGTCACCCGCACCGGCGATGCCGGCACCACCGGACTCGGCGACGGCAGCCGGACGACCAAGGACAGCCTGCGCATCGCCGCCATCGGCGAGGTCGACGAACTCAATTCCAGCCTCGGCGTGCTGCTCTGCGAAGAACTGCCGGACACCGTGCGCGGCGCCCTGCTCGACATCCAGCACGACCTCTTCGACCTCGGCGGCGAACTCTGCCTGCCCGGCATGGCGGTGATCAAGGAGGCCCAGGTCGAGCGCCTCGAAGTGCTGGCCGAAACCTTCAACAGCGAGCTGCCGATGCTCAAGGAATTCATCCTGCCCGGCGGCACCCGGCCGGCGGCGCTCGCCCACCTGAGTCGCACCGTCTGCCGCCGCGCCGAGCGGGCGATGGTCGCCCTGCACCACGCCGAAACGCTGTCCGATGCCGCCCGCCGCTACATCAACCGCCTCTCCGACCTGCTGTTCGTCTTCGGGCGCAGCCTCAATCGTGCCGGCGGCCGCGGCGACGTGCTCTGGCAGAAGGGCAAGAACGCCGCCTGAGGCTAGAGCGCGCCAGCGTGACCGAGCGCTAATTCAAACGCAGTTTTCTCCGGCAGCAATCGTGTACCGCGTCGTCACCAAATACCGCAACGGCACCGCCCGCCCCGTCGTCGAACAGGGGCCGTGGCACCCCACCCGCCAGACCGCTGACAACTGGGCCCATACCCTGCGCGCGCACGGCTATGTCACCCATGTCGAGTCGCAGGGCGGCCTGATCGACGCCGGTCTCAGCGACAGCCCGTCCGACAACGGCGACCTGCTGGCCGCGCTGTCGAGCATGGCCTGACGCTCAAGCGGCCGGCTTGCCGCGGCCCAGCCAGTTCAGCAGCGCGGTGAAGAAAACCTCGGGCTTGAGCGGCTTGGCGATGAAATCGACCATGCCGGCTTCGCTGCAGCGGAGGCGATCCTCGGCATAGACGTTGGCGGTCATGGCGATGATCGGCAACTGCCCGCCCGCCTGCGCCAGGATGCGGCGAGCCGCTTCCGGGCCGTCCATGTGCGGCATCTGCATGTCCATCAGGATCAGGTCGTAGCGTGTCGATGCCGCTTTTTCCAGCGCTTCCAGACCATCTTCGGCGACATCGACGACCAGGTTTACCGCTTCGAGCAGTTCCTGGGCGATCTCGCGATTGACCATTTCATCCTCGACCAGCAGGATGCGGCGGCCGGCACATTCCCGCGCCAGCCGCGCCTCGGCGCTGTCGCCCGGGGTAGGGGCCGGCGGACTGGGCGACTGCGCCCTCGGCAGGCAGACGGTGAACCAGAAGGTACTGCCCTCGCCCGGCATACTCTCCACGCCGGCGTCGCCGCCCATCAGGCGGGCGATGCGGCGGGTGATCGCCAGCCCCAGCCCGGTCCCGCCGTAGCGCCGGGTCACCGAGTTGTCGGCCTGGGTGAAGATGGCGAACAGTTCGGGAACGACCTCCGGCGCGATGCCGACGCCACTGTCCTCGACCTCGAAACGAAGCCGTACCCGGTCGCCGGTCTCGTCCTCGACGCGGGCGCGGATCGTCACCTGCCCGTGCTCGGTAAACTTGACGGCATTGGCGGCATAGTTGAGCAAGGCCTGCTGCAGCCGCACGGCGTCGCCCTGCACGGCCGGCAGCTTGGCGGCGTCGATGCGCAACGCCAGCCCCTTTTCGCGGGCGCGGTCGACCACCATCGCCGCGACGTTGTCGAGGACGACCGCGACATCGACCCCGGTTTCTTCAAGAACGAACCTGCCGGCCTCGATCTTCGACAGGTCGAGCACGGCATTGATGATGTCCAGCAGATGACGCCCCGCCGCGTCGATCTTGTCCAGTCGGTCGGCCTGTTTGGCGCCGACGCCGTCGCGCCGGATCAGGTGGGCCATGCCGGTGATCGCGTTGAGCGGCGTGCGGATCTCGTGCGACATGTTG
The DNA here is from genome assembly GCF_055901855.1 of Azonexus sp. MM2026_4. Classification (NCBI taxonomy): domain Bacteria; kingdom Pseudomonadati; phylum Pseudomonadota; class Betaproteobacteria; order Rhodocyclales; family Azonexaceae; genus Azonexus; species Azonexus sp. MM2026_4. The sequence goes on from NZ_CM148380.1 coordinate 1,989,347, forward strand.
GCCAGGAAAGCGCTCTTCGCCACGTTGGCGGCCTCGGCCGCGTCCTTGGCCGCGGTCAGCGCTTCGGTGCGGGCGGCCACCTCGTGCTCGAGATGATCGCGATAGCGCGCCAGTTCGGCTTCGGCGTTGCGCCGCTCGGTCACGTCCTGCAACTGGAACAGCATCAGGCGACGTTCGTTGTGCCGCAATTCGAACAGGGTGACGTCGGCATCCCAGACCGTACCGTCGAGGCGGCGGTGCCGCCAGGGAAAGACGACGCTGCCCTGCGCCCGGCAGGTGGCGATGTGATGGGCGGCGGCGACCGCCGAATCGGTGCCGTCGTACTGCGTGGTATCGGAAACGGCAATCGGGGTCAGGCCGAGCACCTCGTCGCGGCTGCCGTAACCGTAAATGCGCACCGCCGCGTCGTTGCAATCGACGAAGCGCCCGCTGTCCGGTTCCATGACGACCATCGGCACCACCGAGCCGGCGAACAGGATGCGGCTGTACGCCTCGCTTTCCTGCAGCTCGCGGGCATAAGCCGCGTTCTGCCGGTGATAGCGGCGGAATATCTTGCCCGACCACAGCGAAAAGCTGAACGAAGCCGCCAGCCCGAGCAGCAGCGCCAGGCCGAGGGCGAGCAGCAGGTCGCCGAGCTTTTCGCCGTCGATCGGCACATGGCGCTGCACTTCGGCGGCCAGCGCCCGCTGCATCTCGTCCTCGTCGATCGTCGCCACCACCGTCCAGCCCCAGGGCTGGTCCATCCTCACCTGCGCCATGCGCGACACCGGTTCGCCGCCGGCCTGCCAGAGGTAATTGACGGTTTGCCGACCGCCCTGCCGGGCCGCCAGAATGGCCGTCCAGGCCTGCGCCTGCAGCGGCGAGAGCTCACCGTAACGCTTGCCTTCGCTGGCGGGGTCCTCCGCCAGCAGGATGCGCCCGTCGCCGTCGATCACGGCGACGTGACCGCTCTCGCCGAAATGCAGTTCGCGCAGACGCGCCAACGCCTCCCGCTTCTGGTACTCCTCCCACTTGTGGGTATAGTCGCCGGTCCCGATCAGCCAGTCGTAAGGCGCGAAATGGCGGACGTAGGCGAGCTTGTCGGCCATCTGCCGCGGGTTTTCCGGGGAATACCAGCGATAGCGCGAAAAGCCCTCGCCGCTCGGCATGCGCGCCGCCGCGATCAGGCCGCGCATGATGTAGTGACCCCGATCGTCCTGGTTGTCGAGCTTGGTCGTCCCCTCCAGGCCGGGCGAGGTCGGCAGCAGGATGAACTTGCCCTGCATGTCGTCGATGAAGTAATAGCCGCGCCCGTCGAAGAACCGCACCGGCCGCAGCGCCTCGACGATCAGGCGTTGAACCTCGGCAAGCGGCCGACGCCCGGACTCGCGGGCGTGGATCGCCTCGACCACCTGCAAGGCGCTGTCGACCTGCCCGCGCAGGCTCTGGCGCAGGACGCTCTCGGTCCGCGAGCGGGCAAACTCGATATGTTCGAGCGCCCGTGCCATCTCGCTGCCCAAGTGCTGGCGCTGCGTATCGGCCGCCGCCCGCTGCAGGCGATCCAGGGACTGCCGGTGCTGAGCCAGGCTGCTCCAGGAAAAGAAGGCGCCGAGCGCGACGGTCAAGACGACGATGACCGCCACCGTCCCCAGCAGATGGGTACGGGTGACGGATTTCTCATCGGCGAATTCGGATTTCATTACCACAAGCAGCCCGACCAACTATCACCAAAGTAATAATGGTACTGGGAAGACCCGCTTTTCGCAGGGCAATTTTTCCGACCACAACGGCAGAAGCCGGCGCCTTGATCGTGCCAGCATATCGCTGACGAACGCCCCGGCAAATCGTCGCAGCTTCCCGACATGGATTGTCGAACTCCCGACATCGTTGTATTTGTTACTACACAGCGAAGCGAAAGACACGGGAATTTACACGGCTAAACCGCGATTTTATCTGGTACGGCAATTGCTACCCCAAAACAGTCGCTATGTATTTGACTACATAACAAGACCGGACCAGAAAATCAATCAAGGGGAAATGCCATGCAATCTTCAGGGAACACCGGGTTCCAGCGTCGCCGCTTGGCGATCTTGCTGACGGGCGCGCTCGCGTCCGCCTTCGTCCATGCCGACACCGTGCTCGACACGGTGGAGGTCAGCGCCCGCGGCAACCCGGATAGCGAAGTCGTCCTGCCCGAAGCGGGGACGCCAGCCACACAGTACCGGGTCGACCGCGAGGCGATGCGCCTGTTCGACACGCCGGGCGGCAGCAATCCCTACACCAGCGTCGCCGAAGTGCCCGGCGTCAAGGTCACGCCGGTCGACGCCTGGGGGCTGAACAATTCGCAGGGCGGCCAGAAGGGCATGCGGGTGCGCGGCGAAGTCAGCACCCACGGCGTCTCCGGCACCGTCGAGGGGCTCACGCTCGGCGGCCCCGGCCCCGGTCCCGGCTACCTCTTCCTGTTCGACAAGGAAAACCTGCGCCAGATCGATTTCGCGCAGGGCGCGATCGCCGCCGACCGCGGTGGCCTCTTCAACACCTCCGGCGCCCTCGACAGCAAGCTGCGCTGGCCGCAGGCCAAGGCCGGCGGCGAGATCGGCCTGAGTCTGGGCAGCGACGGCTTCCAGCGCGCTTTCCTGCGCGCCGACAGCGGCCGCCTGGCGAGCGGCACCGCCTTCTTCTTCTCCGCCTCGCACACCCAGGCCGACAAATGGCGCGGCCACGGCGAAGCGCCGGGCGACCGCGAAAACATCGAACTCGGCATCAGCCAGCACCTCGGCAAGCTCGACATCGACGTCCTCTACGCGCGCAATGACCAGGCACAGCACAACTATCGCGGCCTCACCTACGCCGAGGCGCGCGACCTGTTGACCTACCGGCGCGCCGATTACGGCGTCGATCCCAACCGTTCCGACTACTACGATTTCAACCGCCAGAAATTCCGCAACGAAGCCCTGCTGGCGAACATCCGCTACGCCTTCAGCGGCGACACCAGCCTCAGCTTCAAACCTTTCTACGCCAAGGAAAAGGGCAAGTACCTGTACGAGGGTTCCAACGCCCAGCAAGTCCAGGAATGGCTGCTCGATCACAGCACCTACGGCGCCACCGCCGAGATCGCCAGCCGCCTGGCCGGCACCGAGGTCAAGTTCGGCCATAGCTGGACATCGACCGAACCGCCCGGCCCGCCGACCACCCGCAAGCTCTACAAGATCGTCGGCGGCAAGCTGGTCTTCCAGCGCTGGGCGCTGCTCTCCGAAGTGACCGACCGCCACGAGTTCCACAGCACCTATTTCACCGCCCTGCGCCAGTTCGACCGCCTGAAACTCAACGGCAGCCTGCGCTACGCTCGCGAAACCCTGCCCGCCATCACCGCCTACGACGCCAGCACGACCAACGGCGCCAGTTGGGACGTTTCGGCCGACGCCGCCGCCGACCGCGCCACCCCTCTCGCCGCCCGCAGCGTGGACAGCCGCAGCTTCGGCCGCTGGCTGCCGCAGCTCGGCGCCAGCTACCAATTGACGCCGCTCGTCGAACTGCGCGTCAATGCCGGCCAGACCATCGGCGGCCCGTCCTTCGACGCCTTCAACCAGACGCCGCCGGCCGGCTTCACCAGCCAGTGGTACTGGGACCAGTTGAAGCCGGAAATCGCCACCGCCATCGACATCGGCGCGCGCATCCGCCACGACCGCTTCTACCTCGACCCGACCGTCTATTACAGCCGCTCGAAGAACAAGGGCGTCAGCGCCTACGACCCGGCGACCAACACCGTCTGGTCGCAGAACGTCGGCAAGACCGAAGCCTTCGGCTTCCAGTTGGCCGCCGGCTGGTCGCCGACGACGACGCTGCAACTGGTGTCGGCGCTCTCCTACAGCCGCTCGCGTTTCGTCGAGGACATGCAGACGGTCGGCGGCGCCATGTTGCCGGTCGAAGGCAAACAGTTGCCCGACGTCCCGAAATGGATGGCCAACCTGGGCGCCATCTGGCGTTACCAGGGCTTCACCGTGGCGCCGATGGCGCAGTACGTCGGCAAGCGCTGGGCGAGCAGCAACTACGACCAGCGCGTGCCCGGCTACTGGCTCGCCGACCTCACCGCCAGCTACGGCCGGCAGACCGGCTGGGGCCGGTGGACGGCGACGCTCGGCGTGATGAACCTGTTCGACCGCAAGTACATCGGCCAGATCAGCACCAGCGAAATCAACGTCAATGCCGGCAACCGCATCTTCTTCCCCGGCGCGCCGCGCACCCTCTTCGCCTCGCTCAACCTGGGCTTCTGAGGAACAGCGATGAAACGCCAGCTCGCCGCCGCCCTCCTCGCGCTGCTCGCCGCCCTGCCGGCGGCGGCGCGCGAAGTCACCGACATGAACGGTCGCCGGGTCGAGGTCCCGGAGCGCATCGACCGCGTCTTCGCCGCCGCGCCGCCGCTCAGCGTGCTGCTGCACGCGCTGGCGCCGGACAAGATGGTCGCCCTCAGCTTCGCCGTCGCCGAGCCGGGCAAGGCCTTCTTCCCGCCCCGTCTGCTCGCGCTGCCGGTCGGCGGCGGCAGCTTCGGCAGCGGCGCCCAGATGAACGCCGAAACCGTGCTCGGCCTGCGCCCCGACATCGCGCTCGCCTGGCAGAACGCCTTCGCCGACCGCCAGAAGATCACCGACGCCTTCGCCAGGACCGGCGTCCCGGTGCTCTTCGTCAAACTCGACCGGCTCGCCGATTGGCCGGCGGCGCTGCGCTACACCGGCCGCCTGCTCGGTCGCGAGCAGACCGCCGAGGCGCAGGCCCGCTACATCGAGCAGGCGCTCGCCCGGCTCGCCGGCTTCGTCGACGCCGTGCCGGAAGCGAAACGCCCGCGCGTCTATTACGCCGAAGGCCCGGACGGCCTGGCCACCGACTGCAACCGCTCCTTCCACACCGAGGCGATCGAGCTGGCCGGCGGCTACAACGTTTATCGCTGCACGCAGAAAAGCGTCATGGGCATGGAGCGGATCAGCCTGGAACAGGTGATCGCCCTCGACCCCGAGGTGATCGTCACCCACGAGCGCAACTTCTTCGCCGAAGTCCGCCGCGATCCGCGCTGGCAGCAGATCAGCGCGATCCGCAGCGGACGCGTGCACCTGGTGCCGAAATGGCCGCACAACTGGATGGACCGGCCGCCGTCGCTGATGCGCGCGCTCGGTGCGCAATGGCTGGCGAGCGTCTTCTACCCGGGCGATTTCCGCTTCGCCCGGCACGCCGACACGCGCGCCTTCCTCCAGTTGTTCTTCGCCGTCGCCCCGGACGACGCGCAGATCGACCGGCTGTTCGAGTAAGCCGATGAACCCAGCGCTCTGCCGCCTGCGCCCAGCCTACCGCGAACAGCCGACGCGGCGCTGGCCGGCGTTCGCCGTCTCGGCGGCGATCCACACGCTGGCCTGCACCGGCCTGGCGATCACCGCCGACCGGCCGCTGGCGGCAAAGACGCCGGGGCCACTGCAGCTTACCTGGGTCACCAGCAGCCCCCCCGCAACGCCCCGCACGCAGCCCCCCAGCCCCAGAGAAAAACGCGCCCCGAGCGCCAACAAAATGCCGGCAAAACGACCGGCAATCACTACCAGCGCCGCAGCCAGGAGCGTTGCCCCAAGCCTCCCGGCCAACGCTCCAGCCACCGCCAGCCCGGAAGCGGCCACATCGCCCACCGCGTCGCCCTCCTTGTCACAAGCCGCCTCCCCGAGCACCGCCCCGGCCGCATCACAGCCCGCATCACAGCCCAGCCCGCAACCCACCTCGCCCCCCGTCTTCAACGCCGCCTACCTGCGCAACCCGGCGCCCGCCTACCCGGCGACCAGCCGCCGCTACGGCGAGGCGGGGCGCGTGTTGCTGCGCGTCCGCGTGCTGCCTTCCGGCCAGCCCGAGGAAGTCGTGCTGCAGCAGAGTTGCGGCCACGACCGGCTCGACGCGGCGGCGCTCGACGCCGTGCGCCGCTGGCGTTTCGTGCCAGCCCGCCAGGGCGAGCAGGCGATCGCCGCCTGGGTCGTCGTGCCGATCCAGTTCAGCCTGCAGGAGGCCGGCTGATGCGCGCCGCCGCGCTGCCCTGGCCGCGTCTCGGCCCCGGCCTGCTGACAGCGGTCGCCGCGGCGATGCTGTTCGCCCTGTGCATCGGCCGCTACCCGCTGCCGCTCGCCGACATCCTGCGTTTCCTCGGCGCCGCGCTCGGCCTCGTCGAACTGCCGGCGCGCGAGTACGACACGCTGTTCAACCTGATCGTCCGCATCCGCCTGCCGCGCGTGCTCGCCGCCGTCCTCGTCGGCAGCGCGCTGGCCAGCGCCGGCGCCGCCTTCCAGGGCGTCTTCCGCAACCCGCTGGTGTCGCCCGGCCTGCTCGGCGTGCTCGCCGGTTCGGCCTTCGGCGCCGCCCTCGGCATCCTGCTCGACCTGCCCTGGGCGCTGGTCCAGGCGCTGGCCTTCGCCATGGGCGTTGCCGCGGTCGGCGTCGGCGTCGGCATCGCGACGCTGTTCGGCAACGGCAGCATCATCATGATGGTGCTCGGCGGCGTGATTTCCGGCGCGCTGTTCACGTCGCTGCTGTCGATGGTCAAGTACGCCGCCGACCCCTACAACCAGTTGCCGGCGATCGTGCATTGGCTGATGGGCAGCCTGGCGCTCGCCGATCTCGGCCAGATCGGCGTGCTGGCGGTGCCGATCGGCGTCGGCGTGCTCCTCCTCGGCACCCTCGGGCGCGGCCTCGACGCGCTCAGCATGGGCGACGACGAGGCGCGCGCGCTCGGCGTGCCGGTGCGCGCCCTGCGCTTCGGCATCGTCGCGCTGGCGACGCTGATCTCGGCGCTGACCGTGTCGCTGGCCGGCATCATCGGCTGGGTCGGGCTGATCGTGCCGCACATCGCCCGCCTCCTGGTCGGCCCCGGCAACGCCGTGCTGCTGCCGACCAGCGCCGCGCTCGGCGCCTGCTTCCTGCTCGCCGCCGACGGCCTGGCGCGCACCGTGGCGACCACCGAAGTGCCGATCGGCATCGTCACCGAACTGATCGGCGTCGTCGCCTTCGTCCTGGTTCTCGGCCGCGTGCGCCGGGGGTGGCTGTGAACGGCGCGCCCGTGCTCTGCGGCCAGGCGATCGAGCACGCCTACCGGGGCCGCGTCGTGCTGGACGGCGCCAGCCTCGCCCTGCGCCCCGGCGAAGTGGTCTCGCTGCTCGGCGCCAACGGCGCCGGCAAGAGCACGCTGCTGCGCATCCTGCTCGGCCTGCTGACGCCGACCGCCGGCCGCGTCAGCCTCGACGGCCGGCCGCTCGCCGCCTACGCGCGCCGCGAACTGGCGGGCAAGCTCGCCTACGTGCCGCAGGTGCATGCCACGCCCTTTCCCTACACCGTGCGGCAGATCGTCAGCCTCGGCCGGCTGCCGGCCAGCGGCCTGTTCGCCGCGCTCTCCGGGGACGACCGCGACGCCGTCGAGCAGGCGATCGCCCGGCTCGGCATCGAACATCTCGCCGCCCGGCCCTATACCGAGATTTCCGGCGGCGAGCGGCAACTGGCGCTGATCGCCCGGGCGCTGGCCCAGGGCAGCCGCCTGCTGGTGATGGACGAACCGGCGACCGGGCTCGATTACGGCAACCAGATCGCCCTGCTCGACCTGCTGCACTCGCTCGCCGTAGACGGCTACGGCATCCTCAAGACCACCCACCACCCCGACCATGTGCTGGCCGGTTCCGACCGCGTCGCCCTGCTCCAGCACGGCCGCATCGTCGCCGACGGCGCGCCGGCCGACGTCCTCACCGCCGCGCGCCTGAGCGAACTGTACGGCGTCGCCATCGCGCCGGTGCGCCTGCCCGACGGGCGACTGGTCGTCGCCCCCTGCCTTTCCACTTGATTCCATCCTTCCATTCCCAGGAGAACACCATGTGCCAATCGTCCGCCAGCCCGACCCCGGAAGCCGCCCAACCCGTCCATGCCTGCGGCACGCACCGCCCCGAAGTCGGCCGCCTGGTGCCGGCGGCGCACGACCTCGACCTGCCCGAGGTGCAGTTTCCCAGCGCCCGCGTCCTCGCCACCGTCGGCGAGGCAGGTCTGCGCGAACTCGTCTTCCACCACCACGGCCGCCTGCGCCACAGCGAGATCGGCCACATGTTCGACGTTCCCGACGCGCAGTTCGAGAAGCTGTGCGGCCTGATCGCCGACTTCGTCGTCGAGACCTGCGGCGGACCGCGCAACTACACGGCGACGCGCGGCGGCGGCTGCATCCGCACCCGGCACTTTCCGTTCTCCGTCGACGAACGCAGCCGCGAAGTGTGGATCGAACAACTGTTCATCGCCATGCACGAAACCGGCTTCCCGGCCGAACTGCGCGAAGAGTGGTGGACCTGGCTGGAAGCGATGTCGGTGCGCATGATCAACCGGCGGACGATGAAGGCGCAGCCGGTGCGCATCAGTTGGAGCGAAGCGCAGGCCCGCTACGGCGCGGCACTCGCCGCATGATGCCGGCCCGGGTGCGACGGGCGGCGCTCGCCGCCCTGCTCGGCCTGCTCGCGCTGGCCCCGGCGGTCGCCGCCGAACCGCCGGTGCGCGTCGCCGTAGTCGGCGGGCTGGTCCTCAGCGGCATCTGGCCGGCGCTCGCCGAACAGGCCGCGCAGGCCACCGGCCTGCCCATCGAAACCGTCGCCGCCGCGCCCAAGGAAGGCGTCGTCCCCGCCTTCCGCAACGGCGACGCCGACCTGCTGCTGATGCACGGCAGCGACGAAACCTACGCCCTGCAGGCCGCCGGCTACGCCGCGCCGCTGCGCGCCTGGGCGAAGAACGAGCACGTCTTCGTCGGCCCCGCCAGCGACCCGGCCGACATCGCCCACGCCGGCGACGGCACCGACGCGCTGCGCCGCATCCTCGCCGCCGACGCGCCGATGATCGGCTTTCGCGATCCCGGCAGCTTCACCATCGTCGCCGGCCTGCTGCGCGCCGCCGGGCTACGCCTGGGCGCCAACCAGATGCGCTTCGACGACCACGAATCGCCGCAAGGCATCCTCAAGGCCGCCGCCGCGCAGCACGCCTACGTCGTCGTCGGCCACATCCCGATCGCCTTCGGCAAGATGCCCGCCGCCGGCCTGCGCGTGCTGCTCCGAGGCGACCCACGCATGCGCCGGGTCTACGTCGCCGCCGAACCCGGCCCGCGCCACCCGGCCGACCCGGAACGCCGCGCCCGCGCCCACCGCCTCGCCGAATACCTGCTCAGCCCCGCCGGCCAGCAGGCGCTCGCCGGCCTCGCCGCGCAACGCGACGGGCCGTGGGTTTTCGGGCTGGAAGAATAAAGACGAACCTGGCCCCTTTTCCCGGCAACGCATCGCCCCACCGGAAAGCGGCGACGAGACACTGAAGCAGCCACGGAGACGGCCGGGTAAGCCCAGCCGCCCGGCAAAACGACGCGCCCGCCGACGCCACGGCCGTGCTCGGCCGGAAAACGGGGAAAAACGCCCGGTCAGGCGGGAAAATCGCCTGATCCTTCAGGCCGGGGCGCCGAATCCGGCGCTGCCCGGCAGCGCTGCCGGAGCTTCGGTCCGGTTTTCGGGCTGACCACAAAAGCTGTTTCCAGAGAAACGGAGCCGGGCTTGTTCAACAACCGGTTCAGATCGCGGCTCGCTTCGCGATCACGATCTAACCTTAATCGTTACCACTCATTTCACGTCAAACTCGAAGACTTTTGCTAGAGAGCCTTCTACGAATATACGAATAACATAACGGCCTTTCGGGTCGCCAGGGGCAACTGCCCAAGTATTGAAGATAACCCCTTGATCGGGTGAGACCTCTCGCTCTGTTACTGAGATGCGCCCATCCGTAGACACCGATCTCGTTCCAAGCGGCTCAGGATCGCCCCACGTGTTGGGCTTAGCTGGAAGAATGAATTCCTCTCGCCACTTAATTCGTTTTTTCGCAGTGCGGAGAAACATAACCCAGCCATAACCTTGATTTGGCGTAAGTGGCACCACTGTGGCCGGCACAAACACAGGCTTGCCGGAATTCCCTTGGTTGAAGACGCCGAATTCGGCACGTATTACTTCGTAGTCATCGTGTGCACCAGCAGACCCATCTGATAAAGCTGCAATCGCCGGACAACAGACAACAAAGATAATGAGCGAGAGGAGTAAGCGTAGTCGGTTCATATTTTGAGTGCTAACGACGGAGGTCAGCGGCAGTCGGACAGCGCAGCTGGCCGACTGCCGCTGGACCGGATTGTGTGCGCCCAGCATGGGCGCGATGTAACGGGGTGCAAGTCCCCTGTGGGAGTACCGATCTTGTCGCATGCGATAAGAATAACCACTAGCTGAAGGCAAGGGCAAGCTTGCGAGGGGTTGTCTGGAGGGTGAAGGCGGGGTTTGTGAAAGCGAACGGCTTCGCTTTCACCCGCCTGAACGCCATGAGCTGTGCGAATGGCCGGGACGCCGGAGAGCAAACGTGCGAGGCGACGGACAGAAACTGCATAGAAGGCCGAGCAGGTCGAGGCGAGCTGGCACATGACAGCGAAGCCCACCGGTACGACCGGCACGGTAAATGCGGCGCTTGTGCGCGGACACATCGCGTTCTTACCTGGGGAGGTCTGCCGCGCGAGCGGAGAAGGAAGTTGAGCGAAAGTGGCCGGGTCGTGCCAGTCCCAAACGACCGGCGCCGATGCGGGCAGTCACGCATCAAGGGCGAACGAAGCGACAGCGGCGCTCAACAACGAATCAGCGCCTCGGCCACCAATGGCCGGGGTGACGCGGCAGAAGTCAGCAGCGGTCATAGTAGCCGGGCAGGTTGAAGTCTGACGAAGGACCAAACAACGAAACACAAGGCGCAGACGGCCTGATCTCGGCGCAGCCGCAATCTCCCCGGACGGGGAAGGCAAGCCGGCGAGCGGGTCGCACCGAGCCTTGAACCAAGACGAGACGAAAAGAGTGGCAACAAACGAGTTACTGGCAGCAGTCCTTTCCAGCGACAACCTGCGCAGTGCATGGAAACGCGTGAAAGCCAACCAAGGCGCGCCGGGCATCGACGGCATCGCCATAGCAGACTTTCCCGCCTACCTGCGAGCGCACTGGGAAGACACCCGCCGCCAACTCGAAACCGGGCGTTACCGTCCGCAAGCCGTCCGCCGGGTAGAAATTCCCAAGGACGACGGCGGCAAACGGCTGCTGGGTATCCCGACCGTGATGGACCGGGTCATCCAGCAAGCCATCGCCCAAGTGCTCACGCCGATCTTCGAACCAGACTTCTCGGAGTCGAGCTTCGGCTTTGTGCGCTGTGCGCATCCCGCTGACGCGGGACCAGCCTTCGGCTGTCCTGCGCCCCTTCGGGGCTGGTCGACCGGGCCGCAATGCCCGCCAGGCGATCAAACAGGTACAAGCGTATGTGAAGGACGGCTACGCCATTGCCGTGGACATCGATCTTGCCAAGTTCTTCGACACCGTCAATCACGACGTGCTGATGAACATCATCGGGCGAACGATCCGCGACAAGGCGCTGCTGGCCCTGATCGGCCGCTACCTGCGCGCCGGTGTGCTGGTCGGAGAGCACATCGAGCCCAGCGCCATCGGCACACCGCAAGGCGGGCCGCTGTCGCCGCTCCTGGCCAATATCCTGCTCAACGAACTCGATCATGAACTCGAACGACGAGGCCACCGCTTCGCCCGTTACGCCGACGACATGGTCATCCTGGTCAAAAGCCAGCAAGCCGGAGAACGGGTCATGCGAAGTTTGACGCGCTACCTGGAAGGACGACTGAAGCTCAAGCTCAACCCTGCCAAAAGCAAGGTGGCGAAGATGAGCGAGTGCGGCTTCCTGGGCTTCACCATCAACCGTGGCAAGATCCGCTGGCTGGACAAGAAGCTGGTGGCCTTCAAGCACCGGGTGAAAGAACTCACCGGCAGAAGCTGGGGGGTATCGATGGGGTATCGATGGCATATCGGCTGCACAAGCTGGGGCAGTACGTGCGGGGCTGGCTGGGCTACTTCGGCATCAGCGAGTACTACCGGCCGATCCCGGAACTGGACGAGTGGCTAAGAAGGCGCATCCGGATGTGCTATTGGAAACAATGGCGCTGGCCGCGCACGAAGATCAGCCACCTACTGGCCTTGGGCGTCAGCCTGAAGACGGCGATCCAGCATGGCGTCAGCAGCAAGAGCTACTGGCACATGGCACGCACGCCGGCAATGCAGCAAGCGTTGAACAATGACTGGCTTCAGCGCCAGGGCGTGCCGAGCATCAAGCGGTTATGGTGCAAGGCACAGGGCTACACGTCTTAGTCGAGCGAGCCATCTCGTTGAACCGCCCACTGCGGACCCGCACGGTGGGTGGTGTGGGGGCCGGGGGAGAGAAACCTCTGGCTACCCGATTGGGCGTCACGGCTGAAGTAGATGAGACCATTTAGCGGCCCGAACTAGAAGCGTTGGATGTGGCTAAGGGAAACGTGCCTTTGACAGGGGCAAGCCAGCCGAAATTTGGGCTGTACTCGAGACCAACAAGAGCAGCATTGTGCTTGGGGTCCAACTCAACGTAACCCGAGGTGACTTGTTCAACGAACTCAGGCTTGAAATCTCTCGGGAACTCGAAACGGCCACCAGAAGTTGTGGCCCGTTCGTATGCGGGCGCGGGGAGATGAATTTGCACCGACTCGACCCAGCCTGGAAATGGACCCTCGGATGTAATAGGGCAGGCGCGGAACCCGCGAACAATGAACTGTACGGTCTGACTCGAAGGGTCGAGTTTGACAAGACGACTTGTCTCAATGCGAGTGCAGGGACAGATGCAAACAACCAGCGAGGCCGCCAGAAGAGCAACTACTGCGCCGAGAACAAGAAGTACCTTCTTCATCAATTAGCCGAGGCTGATCGTGTGGGTCTTGATGACGCCCAACGTAGAGCTGACCGGCGCTGCGCGGCTTCATCGCGCAGCGTCCAGCGACCGAAGGGAGCGAGGTCGAGCGCCATGTTAGGAGCTAGGCGGTTCAACATGCAACTTGCCTCGCTTGACACAAAGACTTCCGATGGCAGGAGTGCGCGAAATTACTGCCCAACTGGGCTGGCCTTCGGCAGTCATGAACGACGTGATTCGCAAGCCATTGGACAGCGACACAACAATCTCTGGAAGATGACCGATGAACTCGACGTTTGAAACGCTACTTCCGAGGAGGCGCTTAAACATGAGTGGCCAACGACGTTCGGGGCTCCAAGAGCCGCCAAGAATCGACCGCGGACGCTCGATTCTCCAACTCCATTCAATCATCAACGTGAGTTCACCGTTCGGTTGTGCCGGCTTGTCGTTACGCTTCCTGCCTTGAGTAAGCGCGCCAAACTCTACGAAGATTGCCGAGCCATACCCGCGCCAGACATGCGATATGACTTTGCAGGTCAAAGCCTCGGCGAAGCGCGGTGCGTCATTCAATGCAGGCTCCTAACGAATGAAAGGGACTTCCCCGTCCCGAGGTAGCGGCGGAAGCCGCTGGCAGCGGTAGCTGCCATGATTGAGTTTCCACACCAAATCATTCGCTCGAAAGGGGAAGTCCATGGATATTGTCACCGTCGGCATCGATCTCGCCAAGAATGTATTCGCTTTGCATGGCGTTGACCAGAGCGGTAAAGCGGTTTTCATCAAGCCCAAGGTGGCGCGCAGCCAGCTGCTCGAAATGGTTGCCTACCTGCCGCCCTGCCTGATCGGCATGGAAGCCTGTTCCGGCGCGCACCACTGGGCAAGGGAATTCAGGCGCTACGGCCACACCGTCAAACTGATGGCCCCGAAGTTCGTGGCGCCGTACCGCATGAGCGGCAAACGCGGCAAGAACGACGCGGCCGACGCTGCCGCCATCTGCGAAGCCGTCACCCGGCCCAACATGCGCTTCGTGCCGGTCAAGGATGTCGATCAACAAGCCATCCTCTGCCTGCACCGTACCCGGCAAGGCTTTGTCGAAGAGCGCACCGCGCTCTACAACCGCTTGCGCGGCCTGATCAGTGAATTCGGCATCGTCCTGCCGCAGAAAGTCGAACGCCTGCGCCGGGAAATCGGTGCCCATCTCGAAGCACTTCCCGGTTGGGCCAATCGCTGTGTCGGCGACCTGCTGGCTCACGCCGACCGCCTCAACGAACGCATCGAGGAATACGACAAAGCCATTGCCCAGGCTGCCCGCCAGGACGCCAGAAGCCGACAACTCATGCAACTCCCCGGCATCGGCCCGACCACGGCCAGCGCCCTGGTCGCCAGCCTGGGCGGCGGTCACGACTTCAAGAACGGTCGGCAACTCGCCGCCTGGGCCGGGCTCGTTCCCGGCCAATGCAGCAGTGGCGGCAAGGCCCGCTTGGGCAGGATCACCAAGGCGGGCGACGCCTACTTGCGCAGTCTGCTCGTCATGGGCGCCCGCGCCGTTCTCGCCGGACTGGGCGACAAGCAGGATCGCTTCAGTCGCTGGGCCAGAAATCTGGCCGAACGACGGGGTTACTGGAAAGCGGCGGTTGCCATTGCCGCCAAGAACCTGCGGCTCGCCTGGGCGGTATTGCACTACGGCGACGATTTCCGACGCATCGAAGAGACTGCCTGAACCACAAAATCGTCTGTAGGGAAAAACAGGAAAGGAATCACCGGCTGATCGCTGGCAGCCCAAGACCAGCGAAGCACTGCCAGCGTTGATGTGAAGCGGGTTGGACCCGCGCGGGGAGAGCCTGATTACCTCCAGGAGAGGAAGTCACTCTCGGCTAACGAATGAGGCCCCCGCGCGCGTCTTTCATCAGGGTCCGGGCAAAAGCCCAAGATGACCGGTTGTAGTACCGCAGTCCTTCACCTTCTCGCACCGACACGGCAGGAATGGATGAATCGCAGGAAAACAGGATCAGGAATGAAACGATAAAAATTCAGAATGCCGCTTGCGGAAAACGGGGAAGCCCTTGTAGTTATAGGTAAGGGGCGCTGCGCGGCGGTTTATCGCGCAGCGTCCAGCGACCGAAGGGAGCGGCCTTGACCGCAGTGTTAGGTTTCTCTTGTGAGACCTAGTTTGGCAAGGATTTCTAGCTTCTTCAAATAGGCGGCCATATTTGTTTTGCTGTCTGTTGGTACACAACCATCGTTGTAAAGATAAATCCGGTCACCTGATGCCTCGCCGCTGTAGGCCAATTTGTTTGCGACAGCCGGGCCAATGCCCTGCAACTTTGCTGAGACCGGAAACTCCTCGTACTTGATGTACTCGCCAGTGTTGAACCCAACAGGTTTGTACTGGCGATTCAAGACAACCCAAGAACCGTCAGCTTGCTTTTGAATGCAATACGGGAAATAGACTGAACGGAAATCTGTTGAAACAGACATGGCAAATCCTTTCTTGAGAAACCTAACGTCTGAATTCACCGGCCTGCGCGGCTTTTTGCGCAGGTCCGGTGGAATGATGGGTTGGGCCTCTACTCGAAATCAACGTAGGTGTTCCCTTTGTGCTGGCTAATGGAGAGCACAGCCTTAGCCTTGCAGCCCTCGCACCAAAAGTGAATCTTGAGGCCGTGCCTCCTTGCGCTGGGGTTTCCCTCAAGCGAGGTGTCGAAGGTTGCACTTCCATCTGCGACGACCACATGGACGCCATGCGTTGCGTCCTCTCCACACTCGAAGACTTCGACTCGATCATGGTGCAGGTAGTTGAAACCGCATGACGGGCAAAGCAATTCGGCGCCACTGCCTTCTTGGTATTGGTCGAACTTGGGAATCATGTTTCCTCCAGTAGATTGGGGAGCCTACTTCTGATCGAATTGCACAGCGGTCTTGATGGCCGTGACGCCGGCATACACCTTCGTTCCGCTCAGAATGCAGACAACGAGAACAAATGCAGCGGCTGAAATGTAGCTTAGCCTTCCCTCTCGTATCGCCTCAATGGCTTGGTCAATACCCATCGTGAAATGGACTGCTACCCCGGCAAGAAGAAAGGGCGAGACGCCGGCGGCAAGGCCGAGAAGCAAAGCTCTGATTGATTTCATAGTGGGAGATGAGCGGAACGGGATGATTGAGAGGCCCAACGTTAAATGTGGAACCTAACCAACGGAAAACAATCCGTCTTATAGGCTGCATAAAAAACCAGATTCATGTTGTTTCAACGACTTGGCAGTTTTTAGGGGGGCGTTGCTTAAACACCACGAAACCTTCCTTGCAGCAGCCTCTTTGCACTACTGTCCCTGGCCGCTTGAACATGCACGACAGCATAAGGACGGCGGATCGTTATGTCGAGTGGGTGGGACGATTCGTGGCTTTCATGGGCCTCACCATCCGAGGGGGATGGGGCTGACGAGTTTCGGAAAGTTGGAAGCCGGCCACGGCTCCCGTTTACTGCTTCAGGCAGCGTTCGAGAATGCATGGCTTGTCACGCTTCCAGCCGCTTCGTCGTAATCGGTGGCATCGGCTGGTCAAGTGCTTGCTCGCGGCTGGCGGCTGGCGGCGGCCGCTTGACGTGCCCTTCTCAGTCTTGATTCCGTGTCACCGTATCGCGAAACCTGGCCAGCGCAATGGCGAAGAAGATTGCACCGATGGCGGTCATCGCTGCAAGGTCCTGCCAGACGATGTCGAGGCCGGCGCCACGGTAAAGGATGCCCTGGGCGAGGCGGACGGAATCGAAAAAGCGAGCCAGGCCCCTTTTTCCCCTTTCCCCACCCTTTTCCCGCCGGACTTGATGCGCAATGCGACGCGCCGCGGGTGTTTGGGCTGGACGAACAGGGGCGTCGGTTCAGGACGAGGTCGCCAGGCGGGCCTTGCGCCGCGCCGTGAATTCCCACCAGGGGCGCGGCGGCCCGCCATCGACGAACGCGACGACCGACATGAAGACGTCGATCACGCAGGGATCGTGGCGCTGGCCGGTGATGTCGCACAGGCGCCGGTACATCGCGAACGGGCACTGCCCGGCCAGTTCGCCGGGCGACGGGTAACCCAGCAAGCGCAAATCCGCCGCCAGCGCCGGCCCGACATTGGGCAAGTCGGTGAATTTGCGCACGCTGGCGCGGTTGACCTTGGCCGGGTTCATCTTCCCGTTCGTCTCAGCGGATGTCGGGATTCTGCCGCTGGGCGCAGGCCAGCAAGTCGTCCGCCAGTTGCGTCCTGCCTTGCCGCGCGAAATGGCGGCTCATCTCTGCCAGCGCCACCGGGTCGCCCAGTTGTGCCGCCCGCCAGCGCAGGGAAGTGACCATGGACTGCGTCGATTCCGCCACCGGCGCGCCGTCGTAAGCCGAGGTGGCGGCGAGCAGCTCGGCCAGCTTGGCGTAGCCGGAGGGAATTTGGTGCTTGAGCAACCAGGCGATGACCGGCTGCGCCGCCTCCCAGTCTTCGTCGTCCAGCGCCGCACTCGCCAGGCGCGCCGCGGCCCGCCAGTGACCCCGCGTGGCCGCCTCGACGTAGGCCATCTCCTGCCCCTGCCCGCGCGGCTTGCCCAGCGCCAGATCGAACCATTCCGCCGCTTCCGCCGACGGCGGCGGCAGATCGAGCGGATGGCAGACAAAGTCCGATTCGGGAAAACGCGCCGCCGGCGTGTTCACCCAGGAATACTGCTCGCGCAAGGCTTCCTGCAGCACCTGCTCCTGCTGCGCCGGCGAAATCTCCTTCTCCACCCATTCGGCACGCGCCTGCCGCAACGCCGGTTGCGCCTCGGCCGCGCGGGCGCTGGCTGCCGCTTGGCGCTTCTGCGCCTCGCTATCCTCGCGTTCGGATACCTGGATACAGGCCGCGAACTGGTCCGCTTTCGCCTTCCAGCATTGTTCCGGCACCTTGACCCGATAGATGCCCCACAGGGTTTCCAGCACATAGTCGGTGACGCCCGGCCGGGCAACCAGGCTGGCCCGCCCCCGTTTGTCGGTCATCCCCTGCTTCAGGACCGTACCGTCGGGCAGCAGCCAGCGATAGACATAGGCCAAATGACCTTCGCCGATCTGCAGATAAGGCGCCGCCTGGGCGCTGGCCCCGAAAATCCCGAGAAGCAGCCCGCACGCCGCCCGTCGCTTCCGCCATTCGTTTCTCGCCTGCATGGGCGAATTCCTCCGCTGATTTCCAGTACCGGCCGGGCAACGGAAGTTCAGGCTTGATCTCTCAAGCGGGCGCTTCCGCCCGCGGCCGGAAAGCCCAAAAGCATAATCAGCCGCCAGAACGATGTCGAGGGAATCATGCGCCAAGAGGCAGGCGCGCCGCCCGGAAGGACGGAATCAGCCGGCTCAGGGCCGCGCCACGCCGTCCGCCGTGACCTGTACCACCGGCACGCGGGCCCTCCGGGCCGTCAGTTTCGGGGCTAGGCCGTCGGCAAACAGGCCGAGGAAGGTCAGGCGCGGCACGACGATTTCCGTGCAACCCAGCTCTTCGGCGAAGTTCAGGATGCCGCGCACCGTTTCATCTTCCCGGCAATGCCGGTGAGCGGCAATACCGGCCGCGGCGAGGCTGGCGGCAGCCTCGGCGAGGAAGATGGCGGCGCGCTCCTCGAAGCGCTGGCGGATTTCCTGCTCGCTATGGAAGCGCAGCACCTCCCACTGCCTGGGCAGCTCGATGACGGTCAGGAGATGGACTTCCAGCGTCGTTCCCGCCGCGCCGCAGCGAATCGCGTATTGGATCGGCCAGCGGCACTCGGCGGTCGCGTTGACCGGGATCAGGAGCTTGCGCAACGCGTTGGCGGGCGCGGGAGACAGTGCTTTCATGACCGACAGATTTCCCATCTCATTTCCTTTCCGGATCGACCGCAGGCGAGCTGCGGCTTGCCCTGGCCGCCTCGTCCAGAGCGCGACGGATGCGACGCAGGAAAAACGGCCCCGCCGTCAGCAGCAACAGCGGCAAGGCGAAGAACCATTGGGAAAGAAAGGCCGGCAGGGGCGCGTCGGCGCCGTCGGCGGGACGCAGCAGGTAGCTGACCAGGACAACGGCGGCAACGATGCCGAGGCGTTCGATGCGATCGAACTCCGCCCCCCGGACCGTCGCCAGCAGCGCCGGCCATTCCCGTACCGGCCAGGTGCGCAGGCGGGGAAACACCTGCACCAGCAGCCACTGCAGGTGGGGCGAACGCAGGATCGGGCCGGCGGCAGGCATCGCTCAAAGCGCCTGGAAGGCGATAATCGCCACGCAGGTGGGCGGCAGCGCGGCGAGCAGCAAACCGAGCGGGCTGACCGACTCCTCGTCGAAACTCGACTTCAGGATGGCGACGCCGGCCGGATTGGGGGCGTTGGCGATGATGGTCAGGCCGCCCCCGGTCACCGCGCCGGCAACGATGGCGTACTTGAACTCGGCCGAGACGCCTTCGACCAGCGAGGCCAGGTAAGTCAGCGCCGCGTTGTCGGTGATCGCCGTCAGCGCGGTGGCCAGGAAATACAGCAGGGTCGGCTCGACGCCGGTGAGCGTGTCCTGCAACCACCACTGCTGCAATCCACCGAGGACGACCAGCCCGGCCAGGAAGAAGGCGACCAGCAAGCCCTCGCGCAGGATCAGGCGGTCCTGGTAGCTCTTGTAGGCCTCGGTGTAGCCGAGGAAGAACAGGAACATGCCCATGAACACCGCCGGATGATGGGCGAAGAGAACGACGCCGACCAGGAACAGCAGGTGCACGCCGGCCACCGTCCGGGGCATCCGGGCATTGCCGGCAGTCCCATCGGGCTTGCCCTTGGCGGCCAGTTCCCGGCGGAAGAACCAGGTCAGCGCGGCAGCGTTCAAGACGACGGCGAAAGCCGCCTTCCAACCGAAATGGGAGAACATGAACAGGCTGTCCCAGCCCCACTTGCCGGCCACCATGAGGACGGGCGGCGCGGCGAAATTGGTCAGCGTGCCGCCGATCGAGATATTGACGAAGAGCATGCCGATCGTCGCGTACTTGAGGCGGTTGCTGAGGCCCTGGCTGAAATAGCTGTCGCGCAGCATCAGCGCGGCCAGCGTCATGGCGGCCGGTTCGGTGATGAACGAGCCGAGCAAGGGCACCGCCGACAGGCACAGGAAGAACACGGCAACCGCGCGCGGTATCGGAATCATCGCCGCCAGCAGGCGGACGATGCCCATCACCGTATGCAGGATCGGGCGGCTGGCGGCGATCACCATGATGACGAAGACGAACATCGGCTCGGTGAAGTTGCGCCCTTCCAGGTAGGCGACGGCGGCGTCCTTGCCGGACAGGAAAACCAGCGTCGCGACCAGGATGAAGGCCCAGAAGCCGAACACCACCTCGACTTCGCCCAGCAGATGCCAGAGCCCGGCATGGCGCGGCTGGATGTGCGCCAGGTGGGCGAAGAACTTGGTCGAAAAGGTATGCACGACCGCCACCGCGAAGATGACGGCGGCGATGATTTCGGTGGAGGAGATGACTGAGCTTGGCATGGTGACGATACTTGGCGGGTTGCATGCACTATAGCGCTCTGCCGGTGCGGACATAATTCGGGAGGCGCTTAGTCGAAACCGCTACGGGTTTCACGTATTACCGGTATACGGAAGCATGCGGCACAATTGACGCATGACCTTGCCCCGCCTGCCCCAGCTCGCCCGCAGCCCGCTCCTGACCTACATCGGCTTCGTCCTTGCCTATGTCGCGCTCGATGCGACGAGCTTCATCCACCCGCTGCACGGACTGAACATCACGCCCTGGAGTCCGGCCCCGGCGCTCGGCCTGGTTTTCCTGCTGCGACGCGGCAAGCTGGGCCGGTGGACGCTGCTGGGCACGGTCGTGTTCAGCGAGTTCATCGTCCGCGGCGTTCCCCTGAGCTGGTGGACGAGCCTCCTTTCCGCCCTGGTCCTGGCCTGCGGCTACGTCCTGCTCGGCGAATTCCTGCGCCGCCGGCTGGCGCTGTCCGACCTGCTCGACGACCGCGCCTCGCTGCTCAACTGGCTGGCGCCAATCGCCATCGGCACCTTTTCGATCAGCCTCGTCTATCTGAGCAGCCTGCGCCTGCTCGGCCTGCTGCCGGCGGGCGACTGGCTGGATGCGGCAATCCGTTTCTGGGTCGGCGACGGCGTCGGCATCGCCGTCGCCATGCCCCTGTTCTGGTGGCTGAGCAGCGAGCGCGGCGTCGCCCTGCTCAAATCGGCGCTCAGCCAATGGGAGACGCTGGGCTATGTCGGGCTCAGTTTCGTGATGCTCTGGCTGGCCTTCGACGTCGGCGGTCACAGCGGCTTCAAGCTCTTTTACCTGCTCTTCCTGCCCATCGTCTGGGCATCGGCCCGCCAGGGCATGACCGGCGCCATCATTTCCGCCTCGCTGCTGCAGGTCGAGGTACTCGCCGTCGTCCAGCTCTTCGACTACGACCGGGTTCCGCTGGCCGAACTGCAGCTCCTGTCGCTGGCGATGGCGCTGATCGGCTTCTACATCGGCGCCGTGGTGGACGAGCAGAAACGCACCAGCGAAGAACTGAAACAGACGCTGCGCCTGGCCGCCGCCGGCGAAATGGCCGGCGCCCTGGCGCACGAACTGAACCAGCCGCTGACCGCCCTCGACGCCTACGCGACGGCATGCCGGATGCTGAGGGAGCGCGGCGAAACCGGCGAGCGGCTCGATCTGGCGATCTCCGGCATGCTCACCGAGTCCGAACGCGCCGGCAATGTCGTGCGCCGCCTGCGGGACTTCTTCCGCACCGGCGCGACGACGCTCGAAAACATCCCGCTGGCGGCACTGATCGAGCAGGCCACGCCCTATTACCTTGAAAAGGCAGGCAAACTGGGCGTCGAATTCCGCATTGCCGGGCTGCCCGCCGCCAATCTACTGGCCGACCGCCTGCAACTCGAAGTGGTGCTGCGCAACCTGCTGGCCAACGCCTTCGACGCCGCGCAAGCCGGCGAACGGCGACCGATGACGGTCACCCTCGCCGCCACCGCCCTGCCCGGCGGCCGGGTGCAGATCGTCGTCGAGGACAGCGGCAACGGTTTGTCGGACAGCGACGCCGCCCGCCTCTTCGAACCCTTCCAGTCCACCAAGTCGAGCGGCCTCGGACTCGGTCTGGTGATCAGCAAATCGATCGTCGAAACCCACGGCGGTACACTCTGGGGCGAAGTCGCCGATCACGGCGTGTTCAAGATCATTCTGCCGACCCACGAAACCCAGCCATGACCGACAACCTCACCGTATTCATCGTCGACGACGACGCCTCGGTCCGCGACGCGTTGAGCCTGCTGCTGGCGGTCAACGACTATCGGGTCGCGGTCTTCGCCGACGCCGAAAGCTTTCTCGCCGCCTACAAGCCGGACTGGCGCGGCTGCCTCCTGCTCGACATCCGCATGCCGGGCATGGACGGACTGGCGCTGCAGAAACGGCTGGCCGGGATCGGCAGCATCCTGCCGGTGATCATGATGACCGGGCACGGCGACGTCGCCTCGGCCCGCGAAGCCTTCCGCGCGCTGGCCCTCGACTTCCTGGAAAAACCGCTCGACCACCGCAAGCTGCTGAACGGCATCGCCGAAGCATTCGCCCGCCAGCAGGCGCTGGCGATTGCCGAAACGGGGCAGTCGCAACTGCAGAAGCTGCTGGCCAGGCTGACCCCGCGCGAGCGCGAGGTCATGGACTACACCGTCGCCGGCCGCCACAACCGGGAAATCGCCGCCGAACTGGGGATCAGCCCGCGCACCGTCGAAGTGCACAAGGCGCGCATGATGGACAAGCTGGGCGTCGCCAGCGTCGCCGACCTGGTCCGCCTCAGCCTGGCCGAACCGCCGCGCCCGGAAAACGGCTGACGCCGCTTCAGTTGACGGCGCAGCGCAGGCCGTCGAAGCCCCTCGCCAGGCGCTCGCCGCCCTCCCGGCCAGCAGCATGCGGCAGATCAGCGCGCATGGCGCTCAACCCGAACGACATTGGGTGACTGAGCATCCATGAACATGTAGCACCGCCCAAACAGTGCCTTCTTTCCAAAGTCGTCAAACTTATTGTGACCGAGCGGTGTGATCAAGACCTCCGACGTGGCGAGCGCCCCCAGGTGCCGTTGATTGATCTCGGCCCAGTGCTCATCGGCAATGTCGGACAACACCAGACTTGCGACATCATGCTTGTACTGGACGAGGATATTTCCGTCCTTCATGTGCCGCGGGTGCATGTCCGGGTGCGCATGAAAGACGTTGTGCAGCGCCTGCCTTGCGTGTTTCTCTGCCTCGGCATCGCCAAGACCGTCCGGGAGGATGACCACAGTGCCATGGCCGAAGACGGCAAAGTCGCGCGAGCCGTTGCTATAGAAACGAAAGCGTTCAACGATGCGCTCAAGGGGTTGCGCTATCTCCGGCTGCCAATCCGGCACGGGAGGAAACTGTCCGGACGCTTCCGGCGGCGCTTGCTTCTGCTTGAAGAGACCAAACACAGTGAATATCTCCTGAGGGCTAAGGTGCCGGATTTGCGGCTTCCGGAGCGGCAAAGCCGCTGCGGGCACCTGCCGGCAGCGCTGGCAGACGGTCCGTCTCGACCGGCCGGCTAGGCACCGCCATAGACCGTTCCCGATGGTTTCCAGCCCACGGTCCCCCAAGCTTCCGCCGGTTGAAACAGTTGGATTCCGGCATTTACCAGAGGCTCCACGAATTGCGCGACTTCCAGAGGAAGGGTTTCCACCGCCTGCACTCGACTGCGGCTGTCGCCAAGCTCCACCCAGAAGGGATACTGCGGAAACTCTTCATCATCCGACCGACAGACCTTCACGGAAGCGTTGGCGGCGTAGCCAATGAAATAGCACGCCTCGGGAGGGTAGTTTGAACTCTCTCGCTCTTCGACTTGTGTAAGCCCAAGAGACATGAAGACGCGCGACGCGAATTCCCGGGTTTCAGCGGTACCCTGCAAAAGGCGGGCGAATAGGACGAAGTGCATGTGTGCGTCCCTCGGATCAGGAATGAAACGATAAAACTTCAGAACGTCGCTTTCGGAAAACGGGGAAGCCCTTGTAGACAAAGCTCAGGCGCAGACAAAAGGCGCAAGCCTTTTGGACGTCGCCTAGAGTGCCTGATTGGGCGCGCTATTCCGGCTGGCAAGGCAAGCTCTTGAGAGTACCGTCCTCTTGAAAATCCTTTCTCACGCAGTCCTTCTCTTCGTATTCATGCCCATTAAACGCGAGCGTGACCCAATATTGCGAGACCGCGTTATAACTGTAATGGAGGAGGTCGCTATACCCATTGGTGCTCGTCGGTAGTACGCCAACACCATCACTACCGTCCTTGAACACCATTCGATAGACAGGACGTCCCGTTTCTACCGACGAGCTCACAAACCAATAGCGAAAGAGATGGGCTCCATAGAACGCCATACAGAACGGCTTCAGTGCAGGCCGAACGAAGTAAGCGGGTGACTTATCGCCATTCAGTGAAACACGGGAAACTGAGAATAGCGCCGCTTCTTGTCCTTTCTTGAGGTGCTCCTCTTGCATGCACTCATGGAGGATTCGTCTGTCGTTTGAATCCTCTTCGCGAAGGACGAACTGAATTAGTCCAGGTGGCGCCGAAATCGTCTGCTCCAGCCCAGTTTCCGTCTCCGACCAGAAAACTGGCTCGACCGCGCCTGCGCACTGGGCCCACATTAACAAGAGAACGCAGTAACGCATCATTCGATGCGCCCAGCGCCCAAGGTACGCGGCGCCGGAGCCCGATAGGGCGAAGGGTACCGACACCGGCCATGAAAATGGCGAAGCCATGGCCAGTGTCGGCGTCCGCTTGAGCGACCCGTTAGGCGCGGAATTTTTGGATTTGCTCTTGTGCATCACTTTTGGTAAAGCTTAGCTCTACTTTTTAACGCGGTGCTTCCGCTGGTATGCCTTGCATTCGTCTTCGGCCGTTCTGGAGCCGGTAATGTCCAAGCCTGCATAGATGCCGCATGGTCGTTTGTAAGCCACTTCTGGATTGAGGTTCCAATACGGAGGCTCAGGGCTGCAGATGTAGACCTCTTTAACATGCCAGCCCTGGGCCATTTTTTGGGCGACAACCCATAGCATTTTGTCCAGGTTCTCGTCGCAATTCTGTGCCTTGCTCCAGTCCATTCTCTTGCCCTCTTCCCCAAGAAGGCCGCCGACCAGGACGGCCCATTCGGAGTCTATGTTCAATTTGTCCACCTTGAACCGAATGGATTGACCTGCCTGCAGCTCTACGGCAGGGCGTATAGAGTCAAGAAACTCTTTTCGTTCTTCTCCATTTAGGGCGTAGGAGAAGCTGGATGCAAGTATCAGCAGTAGAGCGCACGTGGCTTTTCGCATGTGCATGTATTGGCCTAACGAGGTCACCGGCGCTGCGCGGCTTTGTCGTGCAGCGTCCAGCGACTGAAAGGAGCGAGGTTGAGCGCCAGATTTCATTACGACTGATGGCTCACTCACCTTCCCATTCCTTTCTTACTTTTTGGTCGTAGTCTGGGTCTTCTAATTCGAAAGGCTGTGCCGTCCAACCTTGATCTGTATTCAGATAGCTTTGAGCCCTATACGGGAATTTTTCAATGACTTGCGAAATGGCTTGATCCAACTCGCTTTTTTTCCACCAAACGGTTCCACACTCGCCGCAGCCAAAAAAAGTTTGATTTGGGGAATCTTCAACCTCGCATACCCAACCGCTACAGGTTTTTACAGGACATCTAATGTTTTTGCTCACGGACCCCCCAAGGATGAAAGCTAACGCAGGAAATCACCGGACTGCGCTGTTTTTTTGCGCAGGTCCGGTGGATTGCAGGTTTGGGCGGCTAGTCGCCATAGCGCTCCACCATAAGACCAGCGTCGCTGGCGCTCGACAGCATTGCAATCTCGGGACCAACAGCATCTTCCGGTCGAAGTGACACGAAAAGCGTTGTTCCATTGGAGAAAGCAAATTCCAACTGCCCCCCTTCAATTCGAATGACCTTCACCAGTTTTCGTCCGATGAGTTGGCAAATGCTGTCTTAGAAGCCGGAATCAGACGGCGAGAGGATGCCCGCTGGGGATGAGACTCGGAGTTGTAAATAGACGGATAGCGTGAGCTGCCAAAGGACGAACTGAACGCACTCATGAACAAACCGTACCTCCGACACCGCTTCTGCATGGGTAAGGCACTCATAGGCCGCAGCGTCCGTGGACCGCAGAATTAGGGGCCATTTCATGCCGCGCGCCCCTTTGACGACGACCGTAGTGTCGGAAAAACCAGCAATGCCGCGAGTAAGACAAGAAACAACAGCACGAACAGCTCGCCGTCGGCCGCGATGTAGGACGCCTCTCCGTCGGTCTTGAACAGCCAGCGCAGGAATGGCGGAAGGCTCGGATACCAAAATCCCAAGCGCCAAGATGCGGCAGACCAGGCAAGCGTAACGAGCCCCCCCGTGGCCGAGGCAACGGCGACCAAAACGAACACCGACCGTACAGCCCCATGTGTGAGTTGGAACGCGGCAAAGAATACGGCGCCAAGTACCAAGGCTATCGCGTCGCCAGCCAGGCCGCCAGACAAAGGAAGAGCAAGCGACCACGCGACGCCAGCAACAACGGCAAGCACGAAGAACGATGCGCGGGATGCAAAGAGGTTCATGACCCTTAACGAATAGCGCCTATCCGCCGACGCGGACGAGTTTGAAGAAGGCATAAAGTCATATCGGCGGATAAACCTCGTTGGAGTGGACCGCCGGACGGGCGATGCTTATGGGGATTGTAAGGGGGGCTTTTCCGAAGTCAATCGCATGGCATGAAACAAGGCCGTGGATTGATGCGCGCCAGGCATTACGGTGAGAGGGTTCGGGAGAAGCAAACCGACCCGAGCGTGCTTGCGCATCTGCTCGGGGATCACTCGGCAGGCCGCAAGGCGAAACCTTCGGAGAATGCCCTGGCCATCCGCTGGAGAAACAGTCAGCAGGAGCTTGATGCCGCTTTCATGGCGCTCCTCGGGCCGTTGCTCCGGGCTGCGGCGGCCGCGTGGCGGCAAACGCGCCTCACCCCTGATTCCGCGTCACCGCATCGCGGAACCTGACCAGCGCGATGACGAAGAAGACGGCGCCGATGGCGGTCATCGCGGCAAGGTCGCGCCAGACGATCTCTAGGCCGGCGCCACGGTAGAGGATGCCCTGGGCGAGGCGGACGAAGTAGGTGGTTGGGGCAGCCAGCATCAGGTCCTGCACCGCCTGCGGCATGCTTTCACGCGGCGAGATGCCGCCGGAGAGCATGAGCAGCGGGATGATGCAGAGGATGACGAGGAGGCCGAACTGCGGCATCGAACGGGCGAGCGTGCCAAGAAAGATGCCGATCGACGCGGCGGCGAACAGGTAGCAGGCGGCGGCGGCGAGGAAGAGCGGCAGCGAGCCGGCGATCGGCACCTGCAGCACGCGCTCGACCATCACCGCTAGCGCGAAGGCGACGCCGAGCAGTACGGCCAGCCCGTTGGCCCAGATCTTGGCGAGCATGATCTCGAACGGGGTGAGCGGCATCACCAGCAGGTGCTCGATGGTGCCGTGCTCGCGTTCGCGGATGAAGGCGGCGCCGACCAGGATGATGGTGAGCATGGTGACGTTGTTGATCGCCTCCATGACGCCGCCGAACCAGAAGCCCTTGAGGTTGGGGTTGAAGCGGACGCGGGTCACGAGGCGCACCGGGCCGGCGCTTTCGTCGCGCGTGCCGGTGAGGTATTCGTTGATTTCGCCGAGCGTGATGCGCTTGATATAGGTGGCGCCGATGAAGGCCTGGCTCATGATCGTCGCGTCGATGTTGAGTTGCAGGTCGGGCACCTTGCCGGCGCGCAGGTCGCGCTGGAAGTTGGCGGGGATGACCAGCGCGAAGTTGTAGCGACCGGCGTCCAGCCCGGGGTCCATGGCGGCCAGTTCGATGCGCTCCGGCGGCCGGAAGAAGGGCGGGTAGAAGGCATCGACGAGGCGTTGCGAAAGCGGCGAACGGTCTTCGTCGACAACGGCCAGCGGCGCGTTGTGCAGTTCCTGCGAGACGCCGGTGGCGGCGGTGTAGATGGCGCCAGAGAAGGCCCAGCAGATGAGCACGAGCAGGGTCTTGTCGGCCCACAGGCTCTTCAGTTCCTTGAGGCCGAGGCGGTAGATGTTGGCGAGGCTAGGCAGGCGCATGTCAATTTTCCTGCTTCTTCAGCAGCGCCACCGAGAGCGCGGTGAGCACCGGGATGAAGGCGGCCAGCGCGAGGAACTGCGGCAGCAGGTCGGTGAAGCCGAGCGCCTTGGTGTAGACGCCACGGCTGATGACCAGGAAGTAGCTGGCCGGGAAGCACTGGCCGATCCAGTAACTGGCGCCTTCGAGCGCGCCGACCGGGGTGGTCAGCCCGGAAAAGCTGACGGTGGGCAGGATGGTCAGGATCGCGGTGCCGAACAGCGCGGCGATCTGGGTCTTGGTGAAGGTCGAGATGAGCAGGCCGACGCCGGTGGTGGCGATGACGTAGAGCGTGGCGCCGACGGCGAGCGCGGCGAAGCTGCCCTTGATCGGCACCTGGAAAACGACTTGCGACTGGACGACGAGCAGCAGGAAGCTGATCAGCGACACGGCGATGTAGGGCAGTTGCTTGCCGAGCAGGAATTCGAGGCGCGTTACCGGCGTCACGTAGAGGTTGGTGATCGAGCCGAGCTCCTTTTCGCGCACCACGCCGAGTGCCATCAGGATGGCGGGAATGAAGACGAGGAGGATGGGAATCACCGCCGGCACCATGGCGTAGATGCTCTTGACGTCCTGGTTGTAACGGAAGCGGGAGACGATGTTGACCGGGTAGGCGCTGGCGACGCCGGTGTTTTCCAGGATCAGGCGCTGCACGTAGAGGAGGTGCATGCCTTCGGCGTAGCCGCGCACGGTTTCGCCGCGGTAGGGCATGGCGCCGTCGACCTGGAGGCCGACTTCCGGCCAGTGGCCGCGCCGCAGGTCGCGCCCGAAGCCGGGCGGGATATCCACCGCCAGCGCCAGTTCGCCGTTGCGCAGGCGGCGGTCGAGGTCGGCGTCGTCGCGGATCGGCGGGCGTTCGATGAAGTAGCGCGAGCCGGCGATGTTCTCGATGTAGGCGCGGCTTTCCGGCGACTGATCGCGGTCGAGCGCGGCAAAGCGCAGGCCTTCGACATCGAGCGAGATGCCGAAACCAAGGACCAGCATGAGCAGCGCCGAACCGAGCAGGGCGAAGGCAAGGCGGATCGGGTCGCGGCGCAGTTCCAGGGTTTCGCGGTAGGCGTAGCCGAACAGCCGGCGCCCGCTGAAGAAACTGCGTGGCTTGCGATCGACTACGGTTTTTGGCCCGCTTTCCGCGTCGCCCTTGGACGGCGCTTCTTCGGCGGCTGGCGCGCGGGCGCCGGTGGCCTCTTCCAGGTAGTCGATGAAGGCGGCTTCCAGTGTCGCCGCGCCGCGCTGCGCGACCAGGCCGGCCGGGGTGTCGCTGGCCAGGACGCGGCCGGCGTGCATCAGCGAGATGCGGTCGCAACGTTCGGCCTCGTTCATGAAGTGGGTCGAAATGAAGATGGTGACGCCCTGCCCGCGCGACAGTTCGACCAGCAACGCCCAGAACTGGTCGCGGGCGACCGGGTCGACGCCGGACGTCGGCTCGTCGAGGATCAGCAGTTTCGGTTCATGGACCACGGCCACCGCCAGCGACAGCCGCTGCCGGATGCCGAGTGGCAGGTCGGCGGCGGCCTGGTCGGCGTACTCGGCAAGGCCGAAGCGTTCGCTCAGTTCGGCGATGCGGGCGATGCGGCGGGCGTCGGGCAGGTGGAAGAGGCGGGCGTGCAGGTCGAGGTTCGCAGCCACTGTCAGCTCGCCGTAGAGCGAGAAGGACTGCGACATGTAGCCGACCTGCTTGCGCGTTTCCAGGTCGCGCGCGTCGACCGGCCGGCCGAACAGCTTGGCCTGCCCTTCCGTGGGCGGCAGCAGGCCGGTCAGCATCTTCATCGTCGTCGTCTTGCCGCAGCCGTTGGAGCCGAGGAAGCCGAAGATCTCGCCCCGGCCGATGCGGAAACTGACGCGGTCGACGGCGGTGAACTCGCCAAAACGCTGGACCAGGCCGTCGGCTTCGATCGCCCAGTCGTCGCCATCGGCGACGCGCGGCGGGATGACCAGTTCCCGGTGCGCCTGGCGGCGCGCCTCGGGCAGCAGCGCGATGAAGGCGGCGTCAAGCGTCGCCTGGCCGGTGCGTGCGCGCAATTCGGCCGGCGCGCCGGTGCCGATGACGCGCCCGGCGTCCATCGCCACCAGCCAGTCGAAACGCTCGGCTTCCTCCATGTAGGCGGTGGCGACGAGCACGCTCATGCCCGGCCGACGGGCGCGGATGCGGTCGATCAGCTCCCAGAACTGGCGGCGCGACAGCGGATCGACGCCGGTCGTCGGTTCGTCGAGGATGAGCAGGTCGGGATCGTGGATCAGCGCGCAACAGAGGCCGAGCTTCTGCTTCATGCCGCCCGAGAGCTTGGCCGCCGGACGCTCGGCAAACGGCGTCAGGCCGGTGGCGGCAAGCAGTTCGGCGATGCGCCGAAGACGCTCGTTTTTGCTCTGCCCGAACAGGCGACCGAAGAAATCGATGTTCTCGAACACCGACAGCGTCGGGTACAGGTTCTTGCCCAGGCCTTGCGGCATGTAGGCGATGCGCGGCTGGGCGGCGGCACGGAAGCGGCGGTCGCCGATATTGCCGCCGAGTACCTCGACCTGCCCCGACTGGATCTTGCGCGCCCCGGCGAGCAGGGCCAGCAGCGACGACTTGCCGACCCCGTCGGGGCCGATCAGGCCGACCATGCAGCCAGCCGGCAGGCTGACGTCGACGGCGTCGAGCGCGGCGACGGCGGCGTAGCGCAGGCTGACGCCCTGCAGGCGGGCGACCGGCGCGGCGTCCATGGCGCCCTACTCCGCGGCGGGTTGCAGGGCAGCCGGCCAGGCGACGCCAGGGTCGAGCCGGACGTAGCCGACGCCGGGCATGCCGCCCTTGGCCAGGTCGCGGTGCGCCGCCAGCCAGGCCGGATCGGCGCGCAGCTTGACGCGGAACATCAGCTTTTCCCGCTCGCTGCGCGTTTCCACCTCGCGCGGCGTGAATTGCGCCTGCGGCGCGACGAACACGACGCTGGCCGGGATCGGCTGCCCGGGCAGGGCGTCGAGAACGATCCGCGCCTCGGCGCCCAAAGCCACCTGGCCGGCGGTTCCGGTCGCCAGGTAGATGCTCATGAACATGTCGTCGAGATTGACCAGGGTCAGCGCCTTGCCGCCCGCCGCCAGCACCTCGCCCGGTTCGGCCAGGCGGTAGAGGACGCGGCCGCTGACCGGCGCCTTCAGCTCGCTGTCGGCGAGCGTCGCCTGCAATGCCTCGACCCGCGCCTGCGCCGCCAGCACCGCCGCTTCGGCCTCGCCGACCTTGCCCTGCGCCTGCGCCATGCCGGCGCGCGCGCCTTCCATGCCGGTGGCGTCGCTGTCGAGCTTGTTGCGGCTGATGAAGCCACGGCCGACCAGTTCTTCCGAGCGCAGCAGCGTCTTGCCGGCCAGACTGACGTCCGAGCGCGACTTGCGCACGCCGGCCTGCGACTGCGCCAGCGCCTGCCGCGCCTGCTCGACCTGGGCCTGGGCGGCGCGCAACTGGGCCTGCAGCTCGTCGGCGTCGAGCCGACCGACCACCGCGCCAACCTCGACGCGATCGCCCTCGCGCGGCAGCAGCTCGCCCAGACGCCCGGCCAGCTTGCTGGCGACATCGACTTCGGTCGCCTCCAGCCGGCCGTTGCCGTCGACAATGCCGGCGGGCAGGCCGGTCGGACGCTGCAGGGTGAAATAAAGGGCGACGGCAACGGCGGAGGCTGCCAGGAGGACAAAAGCCAGAGGCTTGATGAAGCGGTTCGGTTTCATGAGACACCCCGAATAATTAATGACCAATCGGTCACTATTTGCTTCGATTATAGGCCGGGCGGCAACCGCCGGCCAGCCGCAGGAATCAATCCCGGGGCGGCGAAAAGATCAGCCAGGCACCGCCGAGCGCGGCGAGCAGGGGAATTTCGAAGAGGAAGGGATAGTGCCAGGCGAGCGCAACGCTGGCCCCGACGAGGAGAAGATAGAGCAGGATGCGCAAGGCGGCTCCGGTCGGTGGGTGGCGGGTCCGGTGAGATTCGAACTCACGATGGGTTTCCCCACGCCGGTTTTCAAGACCGGTGCATTCAACCGCTCTGCCACAGACCCGTTAGCGGCCGGCATGATAGCACAGCGCTCCGCTGGCGGGCGGCGATGATCATCGCATTTGAAACTTCTCCCGCTCTCGGCTAGTCTTAACCCTCGTCACAACCAGAAACGGAGCTTTTCCGACCATGACCACCAATTTCGAAGTCGCCCGCCAGGGTGCCGGTACTTACGCAACGCAGCAGAACCGCGTGCTGCGCAATACCTACATGCTGCTCGGTCTATCGATGGTGCCGACCGTGCTCGGCGCGCTCGCCGGCATCCAGATGGGCTTCTCGTTCTTCGCCGGCAGCCCGCTGATTTCCTTCGTGCTGTTCATGGGCATCGCCTTCGGCTTCATGTGGGGCATCGAGAAGAACAAGGATCGCGGCCTCGGCGTCGCCCTGCTGCTCGGTTTCACCTTCTTCATGGGCCTGATGCTGTCGCGCATCCTGCAGTTCGCGCTCGGCTTCTCCAACGGCGGTTCGATGATCGCGCTGGCGGCCGGCGGTACCGGCGCCATCTTCTTCGTGCTGTCCTCCGTCGCCGCCACCAGCAAGCGCGATTTCACCGGCATGGGCAAGTTCCTGTTCGCCGGCGTCATCCTGGTCCTGCTGGCCATCGTCGCCAACATCTTCTTCCAGATTCCGGCGCTGTCGCTGGCGATCTCTGCAGCCGTCGTCGGCATCTTCTCGGCCTACATCCTGTACGACATCAGCCGCATCGTGCAGGGCGGCGAGACCAACTACGTCTCCGCCACGCTGGCTGTCTATCTCGACGTCTACAACGTCTTCGTCGGCCTGCTGCAGTTGATCATGGCGCTGACCGGCGAACGCGACTGAATTCGGCCCACTGCGGGGCGAGGGCGGCTGCGGCCGCCCTTTTTCATGGCCGCTCGAAAAGGGCGATCGACTCGACGTGGGCGGTGTGCGGGAACATGTTGACGATACCC
This sequence comes from Azonexus sp. MM2026_4, assembly GCF_055901855.1. Lineage (NCBI taxonomy): Bacteria > Pseudomonadati > Pseudomonadota > Betaproteobacteria > Rhodocyclales > Azonexaceae > Azonexus > Azonexus sp. MM2026_4. The sequence goes on from NZ_CM148380.1 coordinate 2,022,239, forward strand.
GCCGCCGCCAGCCGGTAGCCCTTGAGCGAGACCAGCACGCCGGCGTCGCGGGCGAGCGTCGCCGGGTTGCAGGAGACGTAAACCAGACGGCGTGGCGCATCGGTAGCGAGCGCCTTGCACAGTTCGAGCGCGCCCTCGCGCGGCGGGTCGATCAGCATCTTGTCGAAACGGCCGAGCCGGGCGAGCGATTGCTCGGTGCACTCGAACAGGTTGGCAACGCCGAATTCGACCTGTTTGCCGAGGCCGTTGGCGATTGCCGCCTCGCGGCCGCGGGCGACCAGTGCCGGACTGCCTTCGATGCCGACCACCGCGGCGCCGCTGCGGGCGATCGGCAGCGTGAAGTTGCCCAGCCCGCAGAACATGTCGGCAATCCGCTCGCCCGACTGCGGATCGAGCAGGCGCAGGGCGCGGCGGACCATGACGCGATTCACCGCGTGGTTGACCTGGGTGAAGTCGGTCGGCCGGAAATCGAGTTCGAGGCCGAATTCGGGCAAGGTGTAGGAAAGCCGCGGCCCGGGCAGCGGATGGAAGCGCTGCGCACTGTCCGGCCCCTTCGGCTGCAGGTAGATCACCACGGCGTGACGGTCGGCAAAGGCGCGCACCGCTTGCTCGTCACCGGCCGTCAGCGGCGCCAGAATGCGAAAAACCAGCGTCGTGCAGTGTTCGCCGACGGCGACCTCGATCTGCGGCAGACGGTCGGCAACGCTCAGCCCGCCGATCAGCTCACGCAGCGGCATGAGCAGGTCGGAAACATGCGGCGGCAGCACCAGGCAACTGTGGATGTCGGCGATGTAGCTGCTGCGCCATTCGTGAAAGCCGATCAGCATGCCACCGCGCGATTCGATCTTGCGCACGCCCAGCCGCGCCCGGTGCCGGTAGCCCCAGGGGGCGCCGTGGATCGGCGGCAGGATGGTTTCGGCGCGGACGCGGCCGATATGCCACAGGCTGTCTTCGAGCACCCGTTGCTTGGCGGCAATCTGCGCCGACGGCTCCATGTGCTGCATCGCGCAACCACCACAGATGCCGAAATGCGGGCAGGCCGGCTCGACCCGCGCGACCGACGGTTTCAGCACTTGCACCAGGTGCGCCAGTTCGTACTTCGGCTTGCGCCGGAAACTGGCGTATTCGACCGTCTCCCCGGGCAACGCCCCGTCGACGAAGATGGCCTTGCCGTCCTCGCGAACGATGCCGCGGGCTTCGTGGTCCAGCGATTCGACTTTCCCGATCGGCACGGTCGCCTCCATAAAAGCGCGAATTCTATCAATCGGGTATATTTGGCGCCATGGCTCGCGAACTGATCGAATCCTGGACCGACTACCTGACCGCCGTCGACCGGCTGCTGCCGCTCGTCACGCGCCAGCTCTGCATCTACGACGACGACCTGACGCGGCTGGGCCTGGAGAACAGCGCCCGCCAGGAACACCTGAGCCAACTCCTGGTAAACGCCAAGGAGCCGCCCCTGCGGATCGCCTTGCGTGAAGGAGCGCACTTCCAGACCCAGAACCCGCGTCTGCTGCGTCTGCTGAGCCCGTGGATGCACCGGGTGGAAGTGCGACAGACACCACCGGATCTGGCCCACTTGCGCGACGGGATGATCATCATCGACGCGCGACACGCCCTTATCCGCCTGGAGAAAAACCTGCCACGCAGCGTCCTGCTGATCGACGACACCCTCGGCGTAATGCCATATTTGGAACGTTTCGAAGAAATCTGGCAGGCCTCTCGGAAAAACTTGCTGCAAACACCGCTCGGACTGTGACATTTGCGTATTGCGCCGCGCTGCAGCATTTTTTTTGCGCTATAATTTTCGGCGGTTCGGTGTAAACCGACCGAACAAATCTATTCGGATTTAATTGCTTCTTGTCGATAAGGAAATCTCATGAATAAGTCCATTCTCGCCGCCGCCCTGCTCGCCCTTGCCCTGACCGCTTGCGGCAAAAAGGAAGAACCGGTTGCCGCCGCTCCGGCCCCGGCTCAAGAACAAGCTGCTGCCCCGGCTGCTGCCGCTCCGGCTGCTGCCCCGGCTGACGCTGCTGCCGCTCCGGCCGCCGCTGCCCCGGCTGACGCTGCTGCCGCTCCGGCCGCTGCTGCCGTTGTTGACGCCGCCAAGGCTGCCGTTACCGAAGAAGTCAAGAAGTAATCTTCCTGATCAGGTAACGAAAAACGGGGCTTCGGCCCCGTTTTTTATTGTCCTGCGCGCAGCGGACGATGCCGCCGCGCAACAAGTACAGGCTACTCCAGCTGCTGTTGCAGCAAGCCCAGAATCTTCTTCGCCGTCTCCGACTTGTCGGTACCGCCTTCGCTGCTCAGGATCTGGACAGTGGAACTGCCGCCGCCATCCTCGACATGGATACGGAACTGTTCGCGCGAAACCGCCGACTTGTCGTCGCTCTTCCAGAAGGCCAGACGCGACAGCAGGCCGTCGCTCTTCTTGCTGGCATTGTCCCGCTCGGGATCGACGTAACGGACGAAATAGATGCCACGCGAACGATCGCGGTCTTCGACGGTGAACCCGACACGGTCGAGCGCCAGGCCGACACGGCGCCAGGCGCGGTCGAAACGATCGAAGACTTCAAGCTTGCCGCTGCCGTCGTCAGCCCGCGTCAGACGCGCCCGCGGCTCGGTCTTGGCCGTCGTCAGCGCAGCTTCGGCACGTTTTTCCTCGGCGCCCAGACGGACCATCAGGCGGCGCAGCATTTCCGCTTCCAGTTCCGGATCGGCGGCACGCGGCTGCCAGCGGGTGTCTTCCTTGGCCGACGAGGTGTAGACCTCTTCCATCGCCCGGTGGCTGATGTAGATCTCGGTCGTGCCCGGTTGCGCTCCCGGTTCCAGGCGGGTGCGGAACTTGTCGCGCTCGCCGCTGGAATAGAGGGAATCGACGATACGGCCCAGGGTGTTGCGGATGATGTCGGACGGAATCTTGGCGCGGTTTTCCGCCCAGTCGGTTTCCATCACGCCGGCTTCCGGACGTTCGATATTGACGATGAAACCGGTTTCCTGCCAGAACTCCTTGATCGGGTCCCACAGCGCATCCGGTGCCGAGCTGACGACCAGCCAGCGCTGGCTGCCGGAACGCTCGACGCGCACCTTATCCACCTTGGGCAGCACCACCGACTGCCCGGCCTGGGCTTCCGGCGTGCGCTCGGCAGCGTAGGCCGAGAACGTGGCCGAGCCCTTGCCGGCATCGTCCGGCACCAGGTAGCGGTCGTCACGACTCAACTGGGTCAGATCCGGCGGCACTTCGAGGGTGGGTACCTTGGCCGCCGACTTGTATTCGATCTTGCGCGATTCCGGCATGATGTTGCCGCTACAGCCAGCCACGGCAACCGCGACCAGACAGAGGGTGAGGCCGGAAATCCGATGATTCATTGTCTTCATGCTTTCTTTCATACCTCGATACCGGCCTGGCGCATGGCCGCCAGGACGCGTGCCTGACCGGCTTCCGCCAGCGGCGTCAATGGCAGCCGAATGCCTTCGGGCATCAGGCCCATGCGGCTGACCGCCCACTTGATGGGAATCGGGTTGGCTTCGCAGAACAGGTCGCGATGCAGGCCGAGCAGGCGGAAATGGATGTCCTTGGCACGCGCGACATCGCCGGCGGCAGCGGCGACGCACATCTCATGCATCAGGCGCGGGGCGACGTTGGCGGTGACCGAGATGTTGCCGTGGAAGCCGAGCATGATCGACAGCACGCAGCTCAGGTCGTCGCCGCTGTACAGGGCGAAGTCCTTCGGCGCACGCTGGATCAGGTCACAGGCACGATCCAGATTGCCGGTCGCATCCTTGACGCCGACGATGCCGGGCACCTCGGCGAGGCGCAGGATGGTGTCGTTGCTCATGTCGGCGACGGTGCGACCGGGCACGTTGTAGAGCAGGACCGGCAGGTCGACGGCTTCGGCAATCGACTTGAAGTGGCGGTAGAGGCCTTCCTGCGTCGGCTTGTTGTAATACGGCACGACCGACAGCGCCATGTCGGCGCCCGCCTTCTTGGCGAAACGCGTCAGTTCGATGGCTTCCGCCGTCGAATTGGCGCCGGTACCGGCGATCACCGGAATGCGGCCGGCGGCGTGCTCGACCGTCACGCGGATCAGTTCGCAGTGCTCATCGACGTCGACGGTCGGGGATTCGCCGGTGGTACCGACAATGACGATGCCGTCGCTACCTTCCTGGACGTGGAAGTCGACCAGGTTGCGCAGGGCGTTGAAATCGAGGCTGCCATCCTCGTGCATGGGCGTGACGATGGCGACAATGGATCCGGTAATCATGGCCTGTTTACAAAGAAGTGATCCGGTGATTGTAACTGAAGGCTTCCGGCGGGGGAAAGGCGCGCGGTAAGCAATTGTTATCCGCCTGGCAACCAGCGCAGCCGGGCCCGGCTCAAGCGCATCCGCCCGGCCGGCAGTTGTAGTTCGGGATGACGGTCGGGTGCGGCGTCGAGCAACTGGCGGACGAACTCGTCGAGACGGCCGGCCACCGGCGGCTGCCAGCCCAGTTGCTGCAGACGCCAGCGCAGCAGGTTCCTGATCCGCGCCGGCGCCAGTTGGCGCAGCGGCGACAGTTGCGCCGCCTCGCCGTCGGCGACGCGCTGCCAGTCGATTTCAGCCAGCGCGTCGAGCAATTCGGCGGCCTCGGCGAAATGCCCGGCGGCCCGGGCAAGCGCCGCCTCGGCGCCGGGAAAGCGGACGTTCAGCTCGGGCAGGATGCGGTGGCGCAGGAAGTTGCGCGACAACTGCGTGTCGTCGTTGCTTTCGTCGTCGATCCAGGCAAGCCCGCGGGCCTGCGCATGGGCATCGATTTCGGCGCGTGCCGTGCCGAGCAGCGGACGCAGCAGGCGCAGGCCGTGGCTGTCGCGCTCGCTGCGCATGCCGGCAGCGCCGGCGACACCGCTACCGCGCAACAGGTTGAAAAGCACGGTCTCGGCCTGATCGCCGCGATGCTGGGCGAGCAGCAGCGCACCACCGGGCCCGGCGCAATCGGCAAAGGCTGCGTAGCGGGCGGCGCGGGCGGCGGCCTCCAGCCCCTGGCCGGCACCGCGGTCGACGACCACCGGAACGACAGTCAGCGGCACGCCAAGCCGCTCGCAGGTGACGCGGCAGAAATCGGCCCAGGCGTCGGCCCGTGGCGACAGCCCATGATTGACGTGGATCGCCGCGAGCCGGCCGGCCAGCGGCAGGCGGCTCAGCAGATCGAGCAGGACGATGGAATCGCGCCCGCCGGAGAGGCCGAGATGGACGGTCGCGCCGGGAGCGATGCGGGCGGCGGCAAAATCGCCGACCCGCCGCAGCAGATCAGTCGGCAGGCTGTTCCTTGAACCGGCCATAGCTCATCAGGCGCTCGTAGCGTTGCGCCAGCAAGGCTTCGACCGGCAGCGCGGTGAGCTGCTTGAGCGCATCCTGCAAGGCCTTCTTCAGGTTGGCCGCCATCGCGACATGGTCGCGGTGGGCACCGCCGAGCGGTTCGTTGACGATGCGATCGATCAGGCCCAGCGTTTTCAGGCGCTGCGCGGTGATGCCCATGGTTTCGGCGGCTTCCGGCGCCTTGTCGGCGCTCTTCCAGAGGATGGAGGCGCAGCCTTCCGGCGAGATCACCGAGTAGGTCGAATATTGCAGCATCTGCACGGTGTCGCCGACGGCAATCGCCAGCGCGCCGCCGGAACCGCCCTCGCCGATGATGGTGACGATCACCGGCACCTTCAGTTCCGCCATCACGTACAGGTTGCGGCCGATCGCCTCGGACTGGCCGCGCTCCTCGGCACCGATGCCGGGGTAGGCGCCGGGCGTGTCGACGAAGGTCATCACCGGCAGGCCGAACTTCTCGGCCAGTTTCATCAGGCGCAGCGCCTTGCGATAGCCTTCCGGGCGCGGCATGCCGAAGTTGCGGTAGATCTTTTCCTTGGTGTCGCGGCCCTTCTGGTGGCCGATCACCATCACCGGCTGACCGTTGAAGCGGGCCAGGCCGCCGACGATCGCGTGGTCGTCGGCAAAGGCACGGTCGCCGTGGAGCTCTTCGAAATCGGTGAAGATGTGCTGCAGGTAATCGAGCGTATACGGGCGTTGCGGATGGCGGGCAACCTGCGAGATCTGCCAAGGCGTCAGCTTGGCATAGACATCCTTGGTCAACTGGGCGCTCTTCTTTTCCAGACGACCGATTTCTTCCGAAATATCGACCGCGGAATCATCCTGGACGAAACGCAATTGTTCGATCTTGGCTTCGAGCTCGGCAATCGACTGCTCGAAATCGAGGAAACTGATTTTCATGGACTACTCGATTCTGAAGTTGGCGCGCATTTTACCCCAAAGGTCAGAAGGGCAATGCGTCAGTACTCGACCGGCACCGGATCGAGGCTGCGCCACAGGTACCAGGTCGCCACCGAACGCCAGGGACGCCAGCGTTCGCCGACGCTCGCCAGTTCGCGCCGGGTAGGCCGGGCGCCGCCGAAGTAATGCAGGGCGATCGCCCGTTGCAGGCCGATGTCGTCGAGCGGGAAGACATCCGGCCGCATCAGGTTGAAGATCAGGAACATTTCCGCCGTCCACCGGCCGATGCCGCGCACCCGGCACAGTTCGACGATCAGCGTCTCGTCGTCGAGCCGATGCCAATCGGCGGGGTCGAGGCGGCCGTCGAGGAAATGCGCGGCGAGGTCGGCCAGGTATTCGATCTTGCGCTGCGACAAGCCGCAGCCGGCCAGCCCCTCGCGCCCCAGGGCCGCCACCGCCGCTGGCGACAGCGTGCCGACGCGCTCGACGAAGCGCCCCCAGACCGCGTCGGCGGCCTTCACGGAAATCTGCTGACCGACCACCGAGCGCGCCAGGGTCGCGAACGGGTCCCCGCGCGAGGCCAACGCGGCCCCGGCGTGCGTTTCGATCAGGGCGGCCAGCGGCGCATCGAGCGCAGCCAGCGCACGGGTCGCCTCGGCCCAGTAATCGGGAATCATGGCCGGCATCTTCCCACAAGGCCGCCCCCGGCCCAAATCGAAAAATCAGCGTGCCGCTTCATCTTGTTGCAGGTAAAGATTTGCTAACATCGGCAAAAGACCACCAAGAAGCACACCATGCCACTGCCCGGCTACGATTTCATCCACCCCCTGCTCGACCACGGCGACCGTCACGCCGCCTATTTCGTCGACAGCAACGCCCCGACGGCCTGCCCGACCGGCCAAAGCATCCCGACTCACCCGCTGTTCGACGGTTTCGACCACCGTCAGCCCTGGTTCCTCGCCGCCACGCCGCTTGCCGCCGGCGGCGCCGAGCGCATCGTCCCCTGCTTCCGCGCCTGCCGCGAAGACGCCGGCGAACTGGAAGCCGCCTTGCGCCAGATGAAGCGCAAGCTGGCCCTGATCGCCGCCCCGGAACACAAGCTGCCGGCCAGCGGCGCCTGGGATTACCTGTTGCTGCCGATCAGCCAGGCGCGTGTTCAGCCGCCGTACACGCTGCTCGGCCTGGCGACGCGCACGGTGATCGTCGCCACCGAAGTGCAGACGCACAGCGACCGCGATTGGGCACTGGCCAACGCCTGCACTTTCAGCACCGGCGAATACCTGCTGACGCGCAACAGCAACGGGCGCAAGGCCGACACAACGCGCCAGAAGATGCTCAAGCTGCTCGCCCTGATCGCCCAGGATGCCGACACCGCCGAGCTCGACGAAGTCTTTCGCCAGGAGAGCAAGCTTTCCTACAGCCTGCTTCGCTTGGTCAATTCGGCAGCGATGGCGCCGCGTACGCCGATCACCTGTTTTGCCCAGGCGATCAACATGCTCGGCCGCCGCCAGCTCCAGCGCTGGCTGCAATTGCTGGTCTATGCCGACCCGGACAACGACCAGCACCCCAATCCCCTGCTCTACAAGGCGGCGGTGCGCGGCCGCGTCATGGAAACCCTGATGCAGCCCCTCGCCGCGCAGACGGCGGCCAGCGCGATCGGCGACGGCGCCTTCATGATCGGCAGCTTTTCGCTGCTCGACGTCCTGCTCAACATGTCGATGCCGGAAATCCTGCAGCAGTTGCCGCTGGCCCCGGCGATCAACGACGCCCTGGCCCACCACGCCGGCCCGGCCGGCAAGCTGCTGCGGGCGCTGGATGCCGCCGACCGGCGCAACCACGAGATCGCCGCCGGCCTGCTCGACGAACTGGCGATTTCCCCGGAAGCCTTCCGCGACGCCCAGATGCAGGCCCTGCAGTGGGCAGGGCGCATCCACGTCGCCGCCTGATCAGCCGAAACGGCCGCTGAGGAAGGGGTTGTAGCGACGCTCCTCGCCCAGCATCGACATCGGTCCGTGCCCGGGGATGAAGGCAACGTCGTCGCCGAGCGGGAACAGCTTGTCCTTGATCGAAGCGATCAAGGTCGCGTGGTCGCCGCGCGGAAAATCGGTGCGTCCGATCGAGCCCTGGAACAGCACGTCGCCGACCTGCGCCAGCCGGCTCGGCGCGTGGAAGAAGACGACATGCCCGGGGGTGTGACCGGGACAGTGCAACACGTCGAGTTCGACCTCGCCGAAACGCACCTTGTCGCCATCGACCAGCCAGCGGTCCGGCGTGAAGGGCGCCGTGTCCGGGAAGCCGAACATCCGGCTCTGCTGCCCCATGGCGTCGATCCAGAAGGCGTCCTCGGCGTGCGGCCCCTCGACCGGCACGCCGGTTCGCGCGACCAGCGCGGCAACGCCACCGGCGTGGTCGATGTGGCCGTGCGTCACCAGCACCTTGGCCAGCGTCAGTTGCTCCGCCGCCAGCGCGGCGAGAATGCGATCGACATCGCCGCCGGGATCGATGACCGCCGCCTGACGGGTCTGCTGGCACCAGAACAGCGTGCAGTTCTGCTCGAAGGGCGTGACGGGAACGATCTGGTAGCGCATGGCGGGAAGGGAGAATGAATGAAGGCGGCGATTATCGCATGGCAGCAGGCTTGCCCGCCGTCGGCCCGGCCCTTACACTGCCTGGCATCCGGGCCCGCCGCCCGTTCTCCGAGCGAGATGCGCATGATCGACGCCCCCCTGCCCGACCGCGATGCCTGGGTGCTGCTGTTCAGCAACAACAGCCTGCCGGTCCTGCGCGCCACCCGGCGCCGGCTCGACGAAATGCGCAGCGACCTCGACACCCTCGATGCCCGCGAACTGGCCCAGCTGATTCTGCGCGACCCGATCATGACCGTGCGCGTCCTCGCCTACATCCAGCCCTTCCGCGGCCGCTCGCTGCAACACGACATCGCCACCATCGCCGGCGCCGTGATGATGTCCGGCCTGTTTCCCTTCTTCCGCCGCTTCGACGCCCTGCCGACGATCGAGAACACCCTGCACGGCTGCGACCCGCACGCCCTGCTCGGCGTCCTCCACATCATCCGCCGCGCCCAGCGCGCCGCCGACTACGCGCAGGACTGGGCAATCTGGCGCCACGACATGAACCTGGAGGAAGTGCGCATCGCCGCCCTGCTCCACGACCTCGCCGAAATCCTCGTCTGGTGTTTCGCGCCGGCACTCGGCCTGCGCATCCAGGCGCTGCTCCAGGCCAACCCCGGGATGCGCAGCGCCGACGCCCAGCAGCAGGTGCTGGGCCTGACTTTCCAGGAAATCCAGCTCGCCCTGTGCAAGGTCTGGCATCTGCCGGAATTGCTCAGCCTGTTGATCGACGACAGCCAGAGCGACAGTCCGCGCGTCCGCAACGTCTCGCTGGCGGTCCGCCTGGCGCGCCATTCGGCGCAAGGCTGGGACGACCCGGCGCTGCCTGATGACTACCGCGACATCGGCGCCCTGCTCAACCTCAACCCGGAGGCGACTCGCCAGCATCTCGGCGTGCCGGCACGCAGCACCGGCGATCAGCCGCAATAATTGAGGTTGGCCCAGTCGAGCAGCAGCTCGGGCATCTGGTAGGCCATGAAGATCAACGCCAGCAGGATCAGCAGGGCGGCGATACCAGCCCCGGCGAGCACGGATTTCCAGTGCGGCTTCACGCGCCGGTCGGCCGCAGCAGCGGCTTCTCGTTGACCGGCCAGGAGCAGAGCGCGGCCAGCACCGAGAGAACGATGGAAATCGTCCACGCCAGACTGTAGGAGCCGGTCTCGTCGAAAATCCGTCCGCCCAGCCAGGCGCCGAGGAAGCTGCCGAGCTGGTGGCCGAGGAAGACGATGCCGGTCAGCATCGACATGTAGCGCAGGCCGAAAATCTGCGCCACCAGGCCGTTGGTCAGCGGCACCGTGCCCAGCCAGAGGATGCCCATCACCGCCGCGAAGCCCCAGGCGGTGACCGTCGTCAAGGGCAGCAGCATGAAGACCAGGATGGCCACCGCGCGCACCGCGTAGATCACCACCAGCAGGTCCTTCTTGCTGCCGCGTCCGCCGGCCCAGCCGAAGAAGAAGGAGCCGAAGATGTTGAACAGGCCGATCAGCGCCACCGCGGTCATGCCGACATTGGCGCTCAGGCCGCCGTCGACCAGGAAGGACGGCAGGTGGAGCATGATGAAGGCGGTCTGGAAGCCGCACACGAAATAGCCCCAGAACAGGTAGTGGAAGCTCTTCTGCGTTGTGGCCTCGCGCAGAGCCTCGCCGATCGACTGGCCGCCGCCGGCGGCCGGCTTGTGGCCGTCGGCCAAGGCGTAGGCCAAGGGCGCAATCAGCCCGACGCCGCAGGCGAGCAGGACCAGCGCGCTCTGCCAGCCGTAGGCGTTGATCAGCGCCTGGCCGATCGGCAGCACCGCGAACTGGCCGAAGGAGCCGCCGGCACCGGCGATGCCGAGCGCCAGGCTGCGCCGCTCCGGCGTCGTATGGCGGCCGATGACGCCCATGATCACGGCAAAGGTCGTCCCCGACAGGCCGAGGCCGATCAGCACGCCGGCCGACAGGTCGAAACTCAGCGGCGAACTCGCCTGCGCCATCAGCACCAGGCCGAGCACGTAGAGCACCGTCGCGCCGAGCAAGGTGCGCCCGGCGCCATGGCGGTCGGCGATGGCTCCGGCGAACGGCGAGGCCAGCCCCCAGACCAGGTTCTGAATGGCGATGGCGAAGGAAAAGGTCTCGCGGCTCCAGCCGTGATCCATCGTCATCGGCTGCAGGAAGAGGCCGGCGGTGTGGCGCACGCCCATCGACAGGGTGAGGATCAGGCCGCCGATGACCAGGATCAGCAGCGGCGTACGCCAGGAAGTTCGGGGCAGGTTCATGGCGTTTCGATTTCCGCTTTCAGTTCGGGTTCCCGGCGCGCGCTTCGAGCGCTTCCCAGCGTTCGAGCAAGGCCATCAGTTCGTCGTCGATCGTTGCCAGGCGCGCCGATGCGTTCTGCGCCCCCTGCGCGTCGCGCTGGTAGAGGCCGGGGTCTTCGAGCAATGCGGTCAGCTTCGCCTGTTCGGCTTCCAGCGCGGCGATCTTCTCCGGCAGCGCCTCCAGTTCGCGCTGCTCCTTCCAGCTCAGCTTGTCGGCCTTCGTCTTCGCCGCTTCGACCGGTTTCGCCGCCTTGGTCTCGGCTTTCGGCTTGTCGGCCGGCGCCTTGGCCAGGCTCGCCTGGTAGTTCGCCCAGTCGCTGTAGCCGCCGGCGTATTCCTTCCAGACGCCATTGCCTTCGGCGGCAATGGTCTGGGTGACGACGTTGTCGAGGAAGGTACGGTCGTGACTGACCAGGAACAGCGTGCCGTCGTAGTCCTGCAGGAGTTGTTCGAGCAGTTCGAGGGTATCGATGTCGAGGTCGTTGGTCGGCTCGTCGAGGACCAGCACGTTGGCCGGCTTGGCGAACAGGCGGGCGAGCAGCAGACGGTTGCGTTCGCCGCCGGAAAGCGAGCTGACCGGCGAGCGGGCGCGCTCGGGCGCGAACAGGAAGTCTTCCAGGTAGCCGATGACGTGTTTGCGGGCGCCGGCGATCTCGACCCAGTCGGAACCCGGCGAGATGACGTCGGCCAGCGTCGAATCCGGATTGAGCTGGGTGCGGAACTGGTCGAAGTAGGCGATTTCCAGCTTCGTCCCCTGCCGTACCGTCCCCGCGTCCGGCGCCAGTTCGCCGAGGATGAGGCGCAGCAGCGTCGTCTTGCCGGCGCCGTTGGGGCCGATCAGGCCGATCTTGTCGCCGCGCTGGATGCGCGTCGAGAAATCGCCGACGATGGCCCGCGCCCCCCAGGACTTGCTGACATGCTCCAGCTCGGCAACCAGCTTGCCGCTCCGATCGCCGCTTTCCAGTTGCAGGTTGACGCGGCCCATGCGCTCGCGCCGCGCCTGGCGTTCGGCGCGCAGGCGGTCGAGGCGCTGGACGCGGAACACCGCGCGCGTGCGCCGCGCTTCGACGCCCTTGCGGATCCACACTTCCTCTTCCTTGAGCAGCTTGTCGGCGCGCGCGTTGGCCAGCGCTTCCTCGTGCAGCATCGCCTCCTTGCGCTGCTGGTACTGCGTGAAATTGCCGGGAAAACTGGCCAGCAGGCCACGGTCGAGCTCGACGATGCGGGTGCTGACGCGGTCGAGGAAGGAGCGGTCGTGGGTGATGAAAAGAAGCGTCACGCCGGATTCGATCAACAGCGTTTCCAGCCATTCAATGGCGGCGATGTCGAGGTGGTTGGTCGGCTCGTCGAGCAGCAGCACCTCCGGCGCCACAGCCAGCGCCTGGGCCAGCGCCAGGCGCTTCTTCTGGCCGCCGGAGAGGCTGCCGACGCTGGCTTCGGGGTCGAGCCCGAAGCGGGCGATGACCTTCTCCGCCTGCGCCTCGTAGGCCCAGGCGCCGCGCGCTTCCAGTTCCTGTTGCAGTTGCGCCATGCGCGCCAGCAGCGCTTCGTGATCGCCGCCTTCGCCCAGGCGGTGCGACACCGCGTGGTACTCGGCGAGCAGCGCCGAGGTTTCGCCCATGCCGGAAATCACCGCCTCGAACACCGAATGCGCCGGGTCGAAAGGCGGTTCCTGCGGCACGTAGCCGACGCGGATGCCGGGCTGCACCCAGACCTCGCCGTCATCGAGCCGGCCCTTGCCGGAGCCGGCGGCGAGCGCGGCGAGCAGCGACGACTTGCCGGTGCCGTTGCGGCCGATCAGGGCCACCCGCTCGCCCGGATCGAGCTGGAATTCGGCGTGATCGAGCAGCGGCACGTGACCGTAGGCGAGGCAGGCATCGGCAAGTTTCAGGTAGGGCATGGGCGGCAATGAAAACGGCGCCCCGCGAGGCGCCGATGTAATGGGAATGGCAGGATTCTAATCGTTCAGGTGGTGAAACGGGAAAGTTGTGCCTGCAGCTCGTCGGCCAGGTGTTCCAGTTCCTGCGCCCGCTGCCGGTTGCCCAACGCCCGTTCGTTGGTGCCCTCGGCGGCCTGGGCGATGCGCTCGACGAGACGGGCAATTTCCTGGCTGGCGGCGCTCTGCTCGCGGGTGCCTTCGGCGATGTGCATGACCACGCCGACCGTCTCCTGGACCCGCGCGTCGATGCTGTTGAGCGCTTCGCCGGCTTCGCGCGCCAGACCGACGCTGCTGCTCATGTTGCCGCTGACCGCCTGCATGCGTTCGACGGCGTTGGCCGTCTCCTTCAGGATCGCCGTCACCGTCGTCGAGATTTCCTGCGTCAACATCGCGGTGCGTTCGGCCAGCTTGCGCACCTCGTCGGCGACGACGGCGAAGCCGCGCCCCTGCTCGCCGGCCCGCGCCGCTTCGATCGCCGCGTTGAGGGCGAGCAGGTTGGTCTGCTCGGCGATCTCGCGGATGACGCCGACGACGCTGGAAATCTGCTTCGAGCGCTCGCCCAGCGATTCGATCAGTACCGCCGACTCGCCGATGTCGCCGGCCACCCGCTCCAGTTCCTGCATGGTCCGGGTGACGACCTGGCGGCCGTTGGCGGTGACCGCCTTCGAATCCTCGGAAATCTGCGCCGCATGGTTGGCATTGTCGGCGACCTGCGAAATGCTGACCGACAACTGCTCGACCGAGGCGGCGATGCCGGACGCCGACTGCGACGCCTGGCCGGCGCTTTCCAGCGCGCTCTGGGCAGCGGACTGCAAGGCGTGCGCGGCATCGCCGACCCGCCCCGAGGTCTGCGCCGCGCCGCTGACCAGCCGCCGCATGCTCGCCGCCATCTCGTTGAAGGCGCTGGCGATCACGTGCACCTCGTTGCGGCTGGCCGGATCGGCGTCGCGCACGGTGACCCGGAGATCGCCCGAGCTGATCCGGGAAACCTCGCCGACCAGTTGCGACAAACCGCGCAGCCGGGAATTAACCAGCCAGAAAGTGATCACCGCGAGCACCAGGGCGGCGACGATGCTGATCAGGATGACCAGGTTGCGCAAGGCGTGGCTTTCCTCGAGATACTCGTCGAGCCAGCTACCGGTGGCGACCGTCCATCCCCAGGACTCCGAGGTGGCAGCGACGACGATCTTCTCGCGCTCGCCACCGTTGCCGTCCGGCATCAGGTAGCGATAGGCGCCGTTCTTGCGGGCGAGGATCTCGGTGACGGCGTTTTTCGCCGTTGCCGGCACATCGACTTCGGAGAGCAGCTTTTCCTGGAATTTCGGATGCAGCACGAACTCGCCGTCGCCCTTGTCGCCGACCGGCCGCACGATATAGACGTAACCGGTGGTGCCGGCGACGATGCTGCCGAACTGGGCACGGATGCGCTTCAGCTCCTCCTCCAGGGCAACCCGCACGGAAACGGCGCCCCAGGCCTTGCCGCTGGCGTCGCGCAACTGGCGCACGGTGCTGAAGTAGTACTTGCCGCCGCGTACCGCCAGCCCCTGGTAATCCTTGCCGGCGAGCAGCGACAGCGTCACCGGATCGTCGGCCTTGACCGGCACGCCGTGCATCGGCTTGCCGTCCTTGTCGCGCAACAGCGTGGCCAAGCGGTAAACCTTGCCATCGCGCAGGAAAAGCAGCGCCGCCTCGTCGCCGGTCAGCGCCTGGAAAGCCTTGAGAATGCGATCGTTGCCGTTGAGCACCTCGTTGCCGAGGCGGACCACCGGCAGATCGACGTCGCCGGTACGGACCAGTTCGCTACCGGGTTGCAGCGTGCCGTTGAGGTTGCGCAGGAAGAAATCCGACTGCCGATTACCCCGGTCGCGCACCGCCTCGAACAGCGAATCGAGTGTCCCCGCCATCAGTTTTGCTTCGTGCGCCAGGTTGTTCTCGGCGACGCTCAACGCGGCGCCGTCGGAACGCCACTGGACGATCACGGTCATTAACGTAAACACCAGCAGCAGCGCGCCGACCAGCGCGATGATCAGTTGCTGGGCGATTGGTTGACAGGAAAAAGCCCCCCTCATTTTCGTCTCCATTTTTTGTGATTTGTCGTCCGGTCAATCTATCACAAGGGTCGGCCAGCCGGTACAATTCGCCCCTGCCCGCCAAACCGGCATGCCTCCATAGTTAAATGGATATAACACGCCCCTCCTAAGGGCGAATTGGTGGTTCGATTCCACCTGGGGGCGCCACCCCGCCTGCGAACCCGATGAAAACCCGCCCAACACCGCCCCGCCACGCCATCGACATCAGCGAGGAGGATGGGGTTCGCTGTCTGCATTTCGGTTCCGACTGGATCCAGGGCGCCATGCGCGTCGCCCGGCCATGGTCGCTGCTGCTCGAATACACCCGCGACATGATGGCCGGGCTGCTCCTGCGCGAGGCCCCGCGCTGGCCGCGCAATGTCCTGCTGATCGGCCTCGGCGCCGGTTCGCTGGCGAAGTTCCTGTACCGCAATTTCCCCGATTGCCGGATCACCGTCGTCGAGATCAACCCGCAGGTCGAGTTCGTCGCCCGCCAGTACTTCCGCCTGCCCGACGACCCGCGCCGCCTGCATGTCGAGATCGCCTGCGGCGCCGACTACCTGGAAAGCACGAAACGCCGCTTCGACCTCATCCTCTCCGACGGCTTCGGCGCCGACGGCCGCCCCGGCATGCTCGACACCCCGGGTTTCTACCAGGCCTGCCGCAGCCACCTCAACGACGACGGCCTGTTCTGCGTCAACCTGCTGCGCGAGAAGGGTTTCGCGCGCAGCGTCGAGCGCATCGCCGAGGCGTTTTCCGGGCAGATCCTGCAGTTGCCGGAATGCACCAGCGGCAACACCATCGTGTTCGGCCGCGACGCGCAAGCGGTGCAGGTTTCCTTCGTCGACCTGGAAAAGCGCGCCCAGGCGCTGCGCCAACAGACCCGGCTCGACCTGCGCCCGCTGCTGCGGCGCCTGCGTCAGGCGGCAACGGACGAGAGCGCAACGCTGGCCTTCTGAGCACCTTTGCCCGGCCGCAATAAGCTGCTATAACTAAAGCAGTAGTCCTCCACCGACAACGATGACAAGGCGGACAGACAGAAACCAACGGCGCTCGCCGCTTCTGCCAGGAGGAGATCCCATGTTGTCCATGCAAGACGTTCTCGATTATTGCGACCTTGATCGCGGCGAAATCGAAGCCATCGCCGAACACGAGCATCTGCCGCTGGCAATAGCCGCGGAACTGAGCGAAGTACTGCTCTGTACGCCGGAAGGCGTCTGCCAGTTGCACGCGATGATCCTCGAAAACATGCAACAGGCGCTCGCCGCTGGCGAGAACCAGCGAGTGATCGAGCTGATGGAAACCTACGAACACCTCAAGCGGACGCACCCGCTACCGTCGATGCATTGAGCGCCGCGGCGGCCATCGCCTGAACGACGCTCTCCTCCTCGCCGATCGCCCGCCCCAGCGAAAACTCGATCGCCGGCCAGGCGGCGCGCAGATGGGCGACGATTTCCGGGACTTCGCGTTTCAGGTGCCCGCCCTGGGCGATGAACATCGGCAGGATCAGGATGCGCCGCGCGCCGCGCCCGGCCAGTTCGGCGACGCAGGCCGGCAGGTCGGGGGCCATGAATTCGAGGAAGGCGAGTTCGACCGCCAGTTGCGGCGCATTGGCCAGGATGGCGGCGCGCACCCGGCGCATCGGCGAAGCCCATTCGGGATCGCGGGCACCGTGGGCGAAGAGGATGATGGCTTGGGACATGGGCTTTCCAGAGGCGGGCTGAGGGTCATCTTACCCGTCACAGACCGCCAGCGCCGCCCGAGGTTCAGGTGCGCAGCAGGAAAATGCCCAAGACCACGCCAGCGCCGGCCAGCAGGCCAGGGCGCAGCCGCCCTTCCTTGAACCACAGGCTGCCGATCAGCACTGCGAAAACCACCGAGCTTTCGCGCAGCGCGGCGACCATCGCCACCGGCGCCTGCGTCATCGCCCACAGGATGGTCGCGTAGGCGCTGGTCGAACAGGCGGCGCCGAGCAGGCCGAGCCGCCAGTGACTGCGGCAGTAGGCGAGCAACTGCGAACCACGCAGCCGGTACTGCCAGAGCAGGATGAGCAGCGGCTCGCCGACGAAGAGCATGCACGCGTAGGCCAGCGGGTTGCCGGACTGACGCGCGCCGATGCCATCGACCACGGTGTAGGCGGCAATCGCCAGCGCGTTGAGCGCGGCGGCGCGGCTGGCCGGATGGGCGAGCGCCCGGCCCGGCGTCAGCCCGCCGGCAAAACCGATGCCGAGGACACCGCCGCAGATCGCCGCAATCCCCAGCCAGCCGGCGCTGCCCAGCGGCTCGCCGAGCAGCGGCGCCGAGACCAGCGCCACCAGCAGCGGCGGCAGGCCGCGCATCAGCGTGTAGCTGACCGCCAGTTGGCCGCCGTCGTAGGCGCGCATCAGCCAGGCGATGTACAACGTGTGGAGCAGCGCCGAGGCGCCGACGTAAGGCCAGCTGGCCGGCGCCGGCAGGCCCAGGAAGAACAGCGCGAAAATCGCCAGGAAGCCGCTGCTGGCATGCAGCAGCACGGTGTACAGGCCTTTGTCGCCGGCGCCGCGGATCAGCGCGTTCCAGCCGGCATGGAGCAGCGCCGCGGCCAGCACGGCGAGCAGAACATTGAGCGGCAAACCGGCCTCAGCCACCGCTTTCCGCCCGCACCGTGGCGACCACGCAAGCCAGCGCCCAGTCAAGGTCGGCGGCGGCGACGTTGAGCGGCGGCGCCAGCACCAGCACCTTGCCCTGGCCAACCTTGAACGACAGGCCTTGGCTCAGGCAGCGGTAGAGCACCGCTTCGGCGAGGTCGGCGTCGTTCAACTCGATGCCGAGCAAGAGGCCGGCGCCGCGCACTTCGACCACCGCCGGCAGGTCGGCGGTCGCCGCGCGCAATTGCGCCAGCGCCGCGGCGCCCAGCGTGCGGCTGCGTTCGAGCAGGTTTTCCTCGGCGATCACGTCGAGCGTCGCCAGCCCGGCGGCGCAGGCGAGCGGATTCTTCTCGTGCGTGTAGTGGCCGAGCGAGATGTCCTGGCCGACGTTCAACCCATCGCGGGCGATCAGCGCCGCCAGCGGCAGGGCGCCGCCGCCCAGGCCCTTGCCGATGACGATCATGTCCGGCTCGATGCCGTAGCGTTCGACGGCGTACAGATGGCCGGTGCGGCCGAGGGCGATGGGAATCTCGTCGAGGATCAACAGCGCGCCGTGGCGGTCGCAGATGCGGCGCAGGCGCTGGTAGTAATCGGCGGGCGGCACCTGGACGTCGGTGCAGCGCACGGTTTCGACGACGACGGCGGCAACGTCGCCTTCCTTGGCCAGACAGTAGTCGATGTAATCGACGCAGCGCAGCGCGCACCGGCCACCGCAACCGAACACGCAGTTGCCCGGGTCGTGCGGCGGCACGTGCTCGGCGCCGGGCAGCAGCGGGCCGATGCCGCGGCGGAAGACGGCTTCGCCGCCGAGCGAGATGGCATCGAGCGAGGCGCCGTGGAAGGCGTCCCACATCGACAGCGTCTTGAACCGCCCGGTGGCCAGCCGCGCCAGCTTGAGCGCCATGCCGATGGCGGCCGTGCCGCCCGGCGCAAACAGCAGCCGCGCCCCCGGCATCGGCGCCGCTTCACAGAGGCGGCGGGCCAGTTCGACGGCCGGCCGGTTGGCGTAGCGACGCGGCGAAAAGGGCAAGGTCGCCAGCGTTTCCTGGATCGCCGCGACCACCTTCGGGTGGCCGTAGCCGACCTGGTGCAGGCTGTTGCCGTGGAAATCGAGGATGCGCCGGCCGCCGAGGTCGGTCAGCCAACTGCCCTGGGCGCCGGCCAGCGCGTTGAGGCAGGGCGTGGACATCGACTGGTGGAGGAACCAGCGCGCGTCCTCGGCCAGCAACTCGCGCGTCGCCGCATCGAGATGCTCCTCCTGCCAGGCGGCGCGGCGGGCGCCGAGGTTGACGTCGCCTTCGCTGCGGTCGACTTCAGGCGGCATCGGAAACGCCCCCCAGTTCGCCGTCGCGCAGCATGCGCGCCCGCCCGCCGCGGGCGTGCGCGTGCAGCGCCTCGGCGGCGCCGGCGGCGTCACCGGCGGCGATGCGGTTGACGATCGCACTGTGCTCGTCGGCGAAATGCGGAATCGCCCGCGGCGCCAGCAGGTTGCGCCGGCGGAACAGCGCCAGTTGCTTGACCAGCCGGCGATAGACGTCGACCAGCGCGGCGTTGCCGGTCATGTTGACGATGCGGTCGTGAAAGGCGAGGTTGAGCGTGTGGAAGGCATCGACGTCGTTGGCGCCGGCCGCCCGCTGCATGCCGGCGGCGAACTCGCGCAGCACCGCCAGTTGCTCGGGCGTCACGCGCTCGGCGAGCAGGCGCCCGGCGGTGGCGTCGAGGCCGGCGCGCACCTCGTAGATGTCGGCGGCCTCGGCCAGCTCGATCTCGCGGACGAAAGCGCCGCGGTTCTTCTCCTGGCGGATCAGGCCGCTTTCTTCGAGGGTGCGGAAGGCTTCGCGCAGCGGCCCGCGCGACACGCCGAGGCGTTCGGCCAGCGCCATTTCGTTGAGCTTGCTGCCGGGCGGCAGTTCGCCGGCGAGGATCATTTTCTCCAGCGCCTCTCCGACCAGGCGGGTCAGAGAAGTGCGCTGGACCAGCGCGAGCACGCTGTCGACAGGGGAGGGGGCGGTTTCGGACATGGCCGTCGGGCGGTAATCGAAAGTGGCATTGTAATTCATCGTTGCTTTGTAGATTGTCAACAATCTGCAATAAACCGTCACTAAGATGAAAGCCAGTCTAGTGCGCCGCGATGTCAGTTCGATGACAGCCCGGCATCCCGGAAACCCCGTCACCCCTTCCCCCGGAGGAAATCCGCATGCAACTCAAGCACCTCATCCGCAGCTTCGCCGTCGCCGGCCTGGCGCTCGCCGCCATCGTCCCGGCGCACGCCGAGAAGACCGTCCTCAACGTGTACACGGCGCTGGAAACCGACCAGTTGAAGGCCTACCAGCAGTCCTTCAACAAGTCCTACCCGGACATCGAAATCAAGTGGACGCGCGATTCGACCGGCATCATTACCGCCAAGCTGCTGGCCGAGAAGGCGAAGCCGGTGGCCGACGTGATCATGGGCGTCGCCGCCTCCAGCATGGTCGTCTTCGACCGCGAGAAGATGCTGCAGCCGTATGCCCCGGCCAACCTGAAGGCACTCAACCCGCGCTTCCGCTCGGCCGGCGCGACGCCGACCTGGGTCGGCATGGACGTCTGGGGCGCGGCAATCTGCTACAACGTCGCCGAAATGCAGAAGCAGGGTCTGCCCCGCATCGAAAGCTGGAAGGACCTGCTCAAGCCGGAATTCAAGGGCAAGATCGTCATGCCCAACCCGAATTCCTCGGGCACCGGCTTTCTCGACGTCACCGCCTGGCTGCAGATGTTCGGCGAAAAAGGCGGCTGGGACTACATGGACAAGCTGCACGAGAACATCGCGGTGTATACCCATTCCGGCTCCAAGCCCTGCGTGATGGCCGGCGCCGGTGAATTCCCGGTCGGCATCGCCTTCGAATACCGGGCCAACGTCGTGCGCAGCAAGGGCGCGCCGATCGACATCATCTTCCCCAAGGAAGGCCTCGGCTGGGACATGGAATCGATCGCCATCGTGCACGGCACGCCGCAGCTTGAAGCGGCGAAGAAGCTGGCCGACTGGGCGACCACCCGCGAAGCCAACGAACTCTACGCGAAGAACTTCGCCGTCGTCGCCATGCCCGGCATCGCCACCCGCCTGAAGTACGTACCGAACGATTACGAACAGCGCCTGGTCAAGAACGACTTCCAGTGGATGGCCAAGAACCGCGACGCGATCCTGACCGAATGGCAGAAGCGCTATTCGACCAAGTCGGAACCGAAGAAGTAATTCCCCGCCCCCGCCGCCCGCCGCCTGGCGGGCGGTTTCACCGTTGACCGCGAGGCGCCCATGGCCCACCTGGAAATCACCCAACTGACCAAGCGCTACGGCGCTTTCGTCGCGCTCGAGCGCATCGAGCTGGCCGTCGAACGCGGCGAGTTCCTCGTCCTGCTCGGCCCGTCCGGCTGCGGCAAGACCACGCTGCTGCGGGCGATCGCCGGTCTCGAACGGCAGGACGAAGGGCGCATCGTGCACGCCGGGCGCGACATCTCGCAACTGTCGCCGGCGCTGCGCGACTACGGCATCGTCTTCCAGTCCTACGCGCTGTTCCCCAATCTCAGCGTCGCCGACAACGTCGCCTACGGCCTGAACAGCCGGCGCGCCGACCGCCGGCTGGTGCGCAACCGGGTCGAGGAGATGCTTGAGCTGGTCGGCCTGCCGGGCAGCCAGCCCAAATTCCCGGCACAACTCTCCGGCGGCCAGCAGCAGCGCGTCGCGCTGGCCCGCGCGCTCGCCACCTCGCCCGACCTGCTGCTGCTCGACGAGCCGCTGTCGGCGCTCGACGCCATCGAACGCGTCCGCCTGCGCTCGGAAATCCGCAGTCTGCAGAACCGGCTTGGCGTGACGACGATCATGGTCACCCACGACCAGGAAGAGGCGCTGGCCATGGCCGACCGCATCGTCGTCATGCGCGGCGGGCGCATCCAGCAGATCGGCGGGCCCCAGGAAATCTACCGGGCGCCGGGCAACGACTTCGTCGCCGACTTCATCGGCCGCGGCAACCTGCTCGACGCCACCGGCGCCGGCCCGCAACACGTCCGCATCGGCGACCTGCTGCTGCGCTGCACCGGCCACAGCAGCGAAGGCAGCCGCCAGCGCTTCTACGTCCGGCCCGAGGACATCCGCCTGCACGACACGCTCGACCAGGGCGAGAACAGCTTCTACGCCCATGTCCTGAAGTGCGAGTTCCTCGGTGCCTATTCGCTGGTCACCCTGCACGCGGCAACCGGCAACGGCATCCCGCTGGTCGCCCAGTTTTCCAGCAACTACCTGGGCGGCCGCGAAATCCGCCCGGGGGCGACGCTGCGCGTCGGCATCCCGGCCGAACACCTGCGCCCGCTGCCGGAGGCGGCATGAGAGTCGCCGGTCTGAGCACGCTGCCGCCCGGCCGTCGGTCCACGCTCGGCGAGCAACTGGGCGGCCCCTTGTTGATGCTGGCCGCCCTGGCGTTGGCGGTTTTCCTGTTACTACCGCTGGGCGCCGTCCTCCTCGGCGCCGTGCGCGACGACAGCGGCGCCTTCAGCCTGCTCCGTTTTGCCGAATTCGCGGCGACGCCGGGCATGGCGACGGCGATCTGGAACACGCTGTGGGTTGCCGCCACCGTAACTGCGATCACCGTGCCGCTGGCCTTCGTCTATGCCTACGCGATCGAGCGCGCCTGCCTGCCGCTGCGCGGGCTGTGGCGGATCGTCGGGCTGTCGGCGCTGCTCGGCCCGTCGCTGGTCGGCGCGATCGCCTTCATCCAGTGGTTCGGCACCCAGGGCGTGCTCAAGGCCTGGCTTGGCGAAACTTCAGTTTACGGTCCGGTGGGCATCGTCATGGCCACCGTCTATGCCAGCTTCCCGCACGCCCTGATGATCCTCGTCGTTGCCCTGGCCACCGCCGACGGCCGACTCTACGAAGCGGCCGATGCGCTGTCGGCGTCGCGCTGGCGCAAGTTCGTCACGGTGACCTTGCCCGGCGCCCGCTACGGGCTGATCAGCGCGGCGCTCGTCGTCTTCGCCTATTCGGTCAGCGAGTTCGGCATTCCCAAGGTGATCGGCGGCAATTTCCCGGTGCTCGCCGTCGAAATCTACGTCCAGGTCGTCGGTCAGCACAATTTCGGGCGCGGCGCCGTCGTCGCGCTGCTCCTGCTGCTGCCGGTACTGCTCGCCTTCGCCATCGACTGGTGGGTACAGCGCCGCCAGCAGGCCGGGCTGAGCGCCCGCGCCGTGCCCTACCGGCCACGCCCCGACTGGCGGCGCGACCTGCCGCTGCTCTTCTACTGCCTGCTGCTGGCGACGGCGATGCTCGGCATCCTGGGCATGGCCGGCTATACCTCGCTGGTCCGCTTCTGGCCGTACAACCTCGAACTCAGCCTCGACCACTACATCTACGGCCTGGCCGAAGCCGGCGTCCTCGACGCCTGGCTGAACAGCCTGCGCATCGCCGGGCTGACCGCCTTGTTCGGCACGCCCTTCGTCTTCTTCACCGCCTGGTTGCTGGAGAAATGCCAGGGCGGCCCGGCCGGACTGCGGCCGCTGGTCCGCGCGCTGGCCGCGCTGCCGATGGGCGTGCCCGGGCTGGTGCTCGGCATCGGCTACATCCTCTTCTTCAATGCGCCGGACAACCCGTTGAACGGGCTGTACCAGACGCTGGCGATCATGGTCGTCGCCAACATCGTGCATTACTACACGGCCTGCCACCTGACCGCGCTGACCGCGCTCAAGGGCATCGACCGCGAGTTCGAGGCGGTCTCCGCCTCGCTCAAGGTCTCGCCCTTCGTCACGCTGTGGCGGGTGACGCTACCGGTCTGCCTGCCGGCGGTGCTGGAAATCGCCCGCTACCTGTTCATCAACGCGATGACCACGGTGTCGGCGCTGGTCTTCCTCTACTCGCCGGATACGCTGCCGGCCTCGGTCGCCATCCTCAACCTCGACGAGGCCGGCGAACTCGGCCCGGCGGCGGCGATGGCGACGCTGATCGTGCTCACCTCGGCGGCGATCAGCCTGCTCTATTCGCTCGTCACCCACCTGCTCTTCCGCCGCCACCAGGCCTGGCGCCAGGGCCAACGCTGATTTACCGGAGAAAAACCCGCCATGTACGCCGTCGACCGTGACCCGCTGCTGCTCACCCCCGGCCCCCTGACCACCTCGCTGCGCACCAAGCAGGCGATGCTGCACGACTGGGGTTCCTGGGACGCCGCCTTCAACCGCATCACCGCCGACGTCTGCCGGCAACTGGTCGCCATCGCCCATGGCGAAGACAGCCACGTCTGCGTGCCGCTGCAGGGTTCCGGCACCTTCTCGGTGGAAGCCGCGCTGGGCACGCTGGTGCCGCGCCAGGGCAAGGTGCTGGTGCCGAACAACGGCGCCTACTGCGCGCGCATCCTGAAAATCCTCGGCTACCTCGGGCGCGAGGCCGTCGAACTGCGCTTCGCCGAAGACCAGCCGGCCGACCCGGCGGCCATCGAAGCGGCGCTCGCCGCCGACCTGGCGATCACCCACGTCGCCCAGGTCCATTGCGAAACCGGCACCGGCATCCTCAACCCGCTCGCCGAGATCGCCGCCGCCGTCGCCCGCCAGGGGCGCGAGCTGATCGTCGACGCGATGAGCTCCTTCGCCGCTCTCGACATCGACCTGCGCACGACGCCGATTGCGGCGCTGGTCGCCGCTTCCGGCAAGTGCCTGGAAGGCGTGCCCGGCATGGGCTTCGTCATCGTCCGCCGCAGCGCGCTGGAAGCTGCTGCCGGCAACTGCCATTCGCTGGCGATGGACCTGCACGACCAGTGGATCTACATGCAGAAGACCACGCAATGGCGCTTCACGCCGCCGACCCACGTCGTCGTCGCGCTGCACGAAGCGCTCGCTCAATACGCCGAGGAAGGCGGGCTGAGCGTGCGCCACGCCCGCTACGCGGCCAATTGCGCTGCGCTGGTCGACGGCATGGCCGGACTCGGCCTGAAGCCTTTCCTGGCGCCCGAGCACCAGGCGCCGATCATCGCCACCTTCCACGCGCCGGCCAGCCCGAACTACGACTTCAAGGCCTTCTACGCGGCGGTGCGCGACAAGGGCTTCATCCTTTACCCGGGCAAGCTGACCGAGGTCGACACCTTCCGCGTCGGCTGCATCGGCGCGCTGACGACGCAGGACGTCGCCAAGGTGGTCGATGCCGTGGCTGCAACGCTGCGCGACATGCTGGCATGAACAAGCGCGACATCCTGATCGTCGGCGGCGGCATCTTCGGCGCCGCCGTCGCCTACGAACTCGCCCGCCACGGCCTCGGCGAGCGCGTCCTCGTCCTCGAACGCCTGCAACCGGCGGCTGGCGCGACCAGCCGGGCGGCGGCGCTGGTGACCATGGTGCGCGACGACCCCGGGCAAATCGCACTGGCCCGCCAGACTTTCCGCACGATGGCCGAACTCGAACAGGAATTCGGCGAAGACATTGGCCGGCGCACGGTCGGCGCCCTGCACGCGGCACCGGCCAGTCACCTGGCGGTGCTGCAGGCGCGTGCCGCAGGCGCCGCCGCGCACGGCATCGCCAGCCGCTGGCTGGACAAAGCCGAGGCGCTCGCCCGCGCCCCCTGGCTGGCGCCGGAATCCTTCGATCACGCGGTGCTCTTCCCCGACGAGTGCTACGTCGAACCCTACCTGTTCGCCACCGCCCTGCTACGCGCTGCCATCGCGGGCGGCGTGCGCAGCACCAGCGCAGAAGTGACGCGCATCGTCGTCGACGCCGGCGCAGTACGCGGCGTCGAACTGGCCGACGCTACGCAGCGCCCAGCCAGCGTCATGGTTAACGCAGCCGGCGCCTGGGCCAACCGCCTCAGCGTCAACCTCGGCCTGCCGCTACCGATGGCGCCGGTACGCAGCCAGTACTGGATCAGCGAGCCGGCGCCGATCTTCCCGCGCGACGGCGCCATCGTTCTGCTGCCGGCGATCCGCGCCTACGCCCGGCCAGAGGTTGGGGCACTGCTCTTCGGCATCCGCGAGCGCCAGCCGGCAGTCGCCGACGCCCGCAGGCTGCCGGCCGATCTCGCCGGTTTCGTCTTCGACCCCGACGACGCCGACGGCTGGGCCAACCTGGCCGAAGGCGCCGACGAGCTGGCGCCCTGCTTCCCGGCGCTGAACACGCTGGGCATTGCCCATTACCTGACCGGGCCGAGCAACTACACGCCCGACCGGCAACTGGTCGTCGGCGCCGCGCCGAAGATCGCCGGGCTGTACGTCGCCAGCGGCTGTAACGGCTCGGGAATCAGCTTCGCCGGCGGCGTCGGCCGCCTGATCGGCGAACTGATCCGTGGCGCCGCGCCCTTCGTCGATCCGCAGCCCAGCGCCCCGGGCCGGCGCGGCAATTTCGACCCCTATGCCCCCGAATTCCTCGCCGCCTGCGCCGCCGCGCGGGCCGGAAAAACTTCCGGCTGAACCGCCGCCACCTTACGGAGACATCCCATGCAACAGCAACTTGAAGCGGTCATTTTCGACTGGGCCGGGACCACGGTCGATTTCGGTTCCTTCGCGCCGACCCAGATTTTCGTCGACGCCTTCCGTGCCGCCTACGACTTTGACCTGACGCTGGCCGAAGCGCGCGGCCCGATGGGCCTGGGCAAGTGGCAGCACATCGAGGCGCTCGGCCGCGATCCGGCGGTCGACGCCCGCTGGCGGGCAAAATTCGGGCGGCCGATGAACAACGACGACATCGACCACCTCTACCGCACCTTCCTGCCGCTGCAGGTCGAACGCGTCGGCGCACACGCGACACTGATTCCCGGCACGCTGGAAACGGTCGCCGCGCTACGCGAGCGCGGCCTGAAGATCGGCTCGACCACCGGCTACCCGCGCCCGGTCATGGACAAGCTGATGCTCGCCGCCGCCGCCAACGGCTACACGCCGGACTGCACGGTCTGCGCCGACGATCTCGCCGCCGGCGCCCGCCCCGGCCCGTGGATGGCGCTGCAATGCGTGCTCGACCTGAAGATCGGCAAGGTCAGCCACTGCGTGAAGGTCGACGACACCCTGCCGGGCATCGCCGAAGGTCGCAACGCCGGCATGTGGACGGTCGGCCTGATGCTCTCCGGCAGCCCGGCCGGGCTCACCGAGGCCGAATTCGCGGCGGCTACCACGGACGAACTGGCCGCCTTGCGCGCCCGCATCGCCCCGGAGTTCACCACCGCCGGCGCGCATTATTTGATTGACAGCGTCGCCGACCTGGTACCGGTGCTCGACGACATCGAGCGCCGCCTGGCTGCCGGCGAGCGTCCTTAAGGCGTGTTCGCAGTAAGCTGCGGGACGGAAGCGGCGAACGGCGGCGACCGTACGGGCGCCCCGGGATCTCAGTTGCCGCCCATCGCCATGCCGGTCGCCTCGACGGCGACGATGGCCTTGGCCTGGTTGAGGTCGTCGGCGTAACCGCTGGCGTAAAGCAGACAGGCCAACTGGTTGGCCAGGGGCTTGGGCAGCGGCAACTGCTTGTCGAGAACGCGCCGCATCCAGCGCGCGGTGCTCGTCGCATCGATCCCTTCGGGCAGGTTGGGCAGGCCGCGCAGGCTGTCGTGCTCGGCCTCGAACAGGATGTCGACCTGTCCCTGGCTGACCAGTTCGAGGCGTGGCCGGCGCTTCGGATTGGCGTAGGGTTCGCCTTCGGTACCGCGCAGCAGCAGCGCCCGCTGACCACGCTCCAGGAGCAGCGCGCGCATCAGGTCGATGTAGTCGGGATGCGTCGCCGGGGCGACCAGCACCGCTTCGCCGAGGAAGGGGTTGATCAGTTTGACCAGGCTGTGCGCGCTGTTGCGCACGCCCATCCGACCGCGTAGCGCGAGCAGGTTGTGCAGGCCGGGCGAGAAGGCGTTGAGCGGCAGGAAGACCAGGCCGTCGGCGCTCAGCGTCTGCTGCGCCTGCTGCACCGAGCCGACCGGCATGTGACCGAGTTCGCGGAAAATCTGCGCCGTGCTGACCCGCCCGAAACCTTCGAGCAGACCGTGCACCAGCACCGGCACGCCGAAACGTTGCAGCAGGAGCGCCAGCAGCGGCGTCAGGTTGGCTTCCTTGCGGGCGCCGTTGTAGCTGGGCAGGACCACCGGCCTGACCCGGCCGTGCGGCATCACCAGGCGATGCATGCGCTGGTCGCTGGCGTCGAGGAAACCGAGCATCTCCTCGATCGATTCGCCCTTGACCCGCAGCGCGATCAGGATGGCACCCAGTTCCAGGTCGGGGACGCCACCGTCGAGCATCGCGGCATAGACCCGGCTGGCTTCCTCCCGCGTCAGATCCCGCGCGCCTTCAGCGCCGCGTCCGATTTCCTTGATGTATTGTGCGTAGCTCACGGTCTCCTCCGTTGTGGTCTTTGTTCGTCATGGCCGTGCCAAACGGTCATCGCTGCCTAGCGTAACGTGACTCGTTGAGTGAACTCACATCACAGCGCGACCTGCCCTCTTTTCAGGCATGACATTGAACTCGAAAGGCTATACGCAACACGCATGCCAAGCTGAAAAATCAATGGCTTGAATGAAAAAGAGGGAAATTCAGCCCGTGAATTTCCCTCTTTTGGTGCATTCGCCGCTGGCGACGTTCCTATTTGACGCGCTGCAGCTTGGGCCGCCCACCGTCCGGCGGCGGTTCGGGTACTTCGTCGACGGCAACCGGACCCGCCTGTGGCTTACTTGCCGACGGCGCTGCGAGCGAGTCGGCCTCGTCGACATCGAAGGCCATGCCGGCGCCGTTCTCGCGCGCGTAAACGGCGGCAACCTGCGCCACCGGCACCGAAAGCTCGCGCGCCACGCCACCGAAACGGGCCTGGAACTCGATCAGTTCGTTGCCCATCTGCAATTTGTTGGTGGCGCCCGGCCCCAGGTTGAGGACGATCTGGCCATCCTTGACGAACTCGCGCGGAACCAGCGTGCGCGCGTTGACCTGGACCGCGATGTAGGGCGTGAAGCCGTTATCGCAGCACCACTCCCAGATGGCACGCAACAGGTAGGGTTTGGTGGACGGCAGTTCCATCGCTTACTTGCGCATCGCCTTTTCCGACGGCGTCAGCGCGTCGATGAAACCCTGGCGGCTGAAGATCCGTTCGGCGTACTTCATCAGCGGCGCGGCAGCCTTGCCGAGGTCGATACCGTAGTGGTCGAGACGCCACAGCAGCGGGGCGATGGCAACGTCGAGCATGGAGAACTCGTCGCCGAGCATGAACTTCTGCTTGTTGAAGATCGGCACGATCTCGGTCAGGCGCGCCTTGATTTCCTGGCGGGCCTTGTCGGCCGCCTTGCCGTTCTTCTCGATGACTTCCATGTGCGAGAAGATTTCGCGCTCCATGCCGATCAACAACTGGCGGGCGCGCGCCCGCATGATCGGATCGGCCGGCATCAGTTGCGGATGCGGGAAGCGCTCGTCGATGTACTCGTTGATGATGTTCGGTTCGAACAGCACGAGGTCGCGTTCGGCGAGTACCGGCACGCGACCGTGCGGGTTGATCGCGGCCATTTCATCGGCCTTGGAGAACAGGTTGACGTCAATGACCTGGAAGTCCATGCCCTTTTCGTAAAGGACGATGCGGCAACGGTGACTGAAGGGGCAGGTAGTGCCCGAGTAGAGGTTCATCATGTTTAACAGCCCTCAAATGAGATTCGGCACCGGGGGCCGACCGAAGTCAAACCCACGATGCCGTCAGCAGATCCGGGAAGGATCAGTGAATGTCTTTCCAGTATTCCTTCTTCAGCGCATAGGCAACGACGAAGAGAATGACCAGGAAAATCAGCACGAAAATGCCGAGCGTCTGGCGGTATTCCTGTTGCGGCTCGCCCATCCAGACCATGAAGCCAACCAGATCGGAAACCGCCTTGTCGTACTCCGCCGGGCTCATCTTGCCGGGAACGGCCAGCTTGAGCGCGTGCGTTTCGTGATCCATCACCTGGGTGCCTTGCAGCTCCCAGAGGACGTGCGGCATGCCAACCGCGTTGAAGGCAACGTTGTTCCAACCGGTCGGACGGGCGTCGTCGCGGTAGAAGGTGCGCAGATAGGTATAGAGCCAATCGGCACCGGCCTTGGGAGCACCAGCGTCGCCACGGGCACGAGCGACAATGGTCAGATCCGGCGGCGTCGCACCGAACCATTTCTTCTGCTCGTCGTAACGTGCAGCAACCATCATCAGGTCGCCAATCTTCTCGCCAGCGAACATCAGGTTTTCCTTGACCTGGGATTCAGTCAGGCCAAGGTCCATCAGGTTCTTGTAGCGCATGTAGGAGGCGCTGTGGCAGCTCTGGCAGTAATTGACGAACAGCTTGGCGCCATTCTGCAATGCTGCCTTGTCGCTGACCGAGCCCGGCCACTTGTCGAGGTGAAGCGCCGCACCGGCAGCAAAAGCCATGACCGGCGCGAAGAGCAATGCGATGAGAAATTTTTTCATGTTATGCATCCTCTCACTTCATCGTGACGCGTTCGGGAACCGGCTTGAACTTGTCCATCCGGGACCACCACGGCATGCCGAGGAAGAAGGCGAAATAGAAGACCATGCAAATTTGCGATACCAGCTCACCCATCGGCGACGGCGACAGCGTACCGAGATAGCCAAGGATGAAGAAGCAGATCACGAACAGAGTGATCATCGCCTTGGTGATCGGACCGCGATAGCGGATCGACCGCACCGGGCTGCGATCCAGCCAGGGCAGGAAGGCGAAGACGACAACCGAAGCGCCCATCGCAACAACCCCCCAGAACTTGGCGTCAAGACCGAAGAAGTTCCAGACCATGGCGCGCAGGATCGAGTAGTACGGCGTGAAATACCAGACCGGCGCGATGTGCAGCGGCGTCTTCAGCGGATCGGCCGGGTAGAAGTTCGGCGTTTCCAGGAAGTAGCCACCACCTTCCGGGGCGAAGAACATCACGGCGGAGAAGACCATCAGGAAAACCACGACGCCGACGATGTCCTTGACCGTGTAATACGGGTGGAAGGGGATGCCGTCGAGCGGAATGCCGTGCTCGTCCTTCTTTTCCTTGATGTCGATGCCGTCCGGGTTGTTCGAACCGGTTTCGTGCAGCGCCAGGATGTGGGCAGCGACCAGACCGATCAGCACGAGCGGGAAAGCGATCACGTGGAAGGAGAAGAAGCGGTTCAGGGTCGCATCGCCGACGATGAAATCGCCGCGAATGATGATCGACAGGTCGTTACCGATCACCGGAATGGCACCGAACAGGTTGACGATCACCTGCGCACCCCAGTACGACATCTGGCCCCAGGGGAGCAGATAACCGAAGAAGGCTTCGCCCATCAGCACCAGGAAGATGCCGACGCCGAACAGCCAGGTCAGTTCACGCGGCTTGCGATAGGAACCGTAGATCAGGCCACGGAACATGTGCATATAAACCACGATGAAGAAAGCCGAAGCCCCCGTCGAGTGCATGTAGCGGATGATCCAGCCGCCCGGCACGTCGCGCATGATGTATTCGACCGAAGCGAAGGCCACCGGAACACCAGCGGCGTTCAGTGCAGCATCCGGCTTGTAGTGCATGACCAGGAAAATGCCGGTGACGATCTGAATGACCAGGACCAGCAGCGCCAGGGAGCCGAAGAAATACCAGAAATTGAAATTCTTCGGCGCGTAGTATTCGGAAAGGTGTCCCTTCCACATCGAGGTTGCGGGGAAACGTGCGTCAACCCATTCCAGCACGTTGCCAGCCAGCGAACCATCGGACTTGTACTTCTCGTAAGTGCCCCCAGCCATGTCATGCCCCCTTCTTGTCGTCGCCGATCAGGATACGGGTATCGGTCAGATACACGTGCGGCGGAATTTCGAGATTGGTCGGCGCAGGCTTGGCCTTGAAGACGCGACCGGCGAAATCGAACGTCGAACCGTGACAGGGGCACAGGAAGCCGCCGAGCCAGTCCGCAGTCATCCCCTCTTCAGCTCCGGCCTTGAACTTGGAGCTCGGCGAGCACCCCAGGTGGGTACAGATACCGATCACGACCAGGAGATTTTCCTTGACCGAACGCGTCGGATTTGCGGCATATGCCGGTTGCTGGGACGCCACTTCGGACTTCGGGTCAGCCACTTTGTCGTCCAGCTTCGGCAGGGTTGCCAGCATGTCCTTGGTCCGGTTGATGATCCAAACCGGCTTGCCGCGCCATTCGACGGTCATCATCTGACCTTCTGCCAATTTACCGATTTCGACTTCGACCGGTGCGCCTGCTGCCTTGGCACGTTCGGACGGAAGCAAACTGGAGACGAACGGGATGAGCGCGCCAACCGCGCCCACCCCGCCGACGGCTGCAGTGGCGACGATCAGCCGCCGCCGCCCGCAGTCCACTTTTCCTTGATTGCTCATAACGCTGACCCCTAAAGGAATTGAATGGGTTTAAAAACAAACGCTAAATTATACGCCAACGGAACCCCTGATAAAAGCGCCTGTCAGACTCTCGTCATTCTGTAATGACCCGACGCTCACGCAACGACTGGGCCAGCGTGCCACTATCGACGAATTCCAGCTCTCCCCCGACCGGGACACCACGAGCGATCCGCGTAACGCTGACCCCTCGGGATTTCAGCATTGCCGTAATGTAGTGCGCAGTCGCCTCACCCTCATTGGTGTAGTTGGTAGCCAGAATCACTTCTTTCACCACCCCGTCACTGGCCCTGGCCAGCAGGCGATCCAACTGCAACTGGCGCGCCCCCAGCCCATCCAGCGGCGAAATTCTGCCCATCAGGACGTAGTACAGCCCGGGATAGGCCAGGGTCTGTTCCATCATGTTCATGTCAACCGGAGTTTCAACCACGCACAGCAGACTTCTGTCGCGCTTCGCGGAAGAACAACGCTCGCAGACATCCTGCTCGGTCAAGGTATTACAGGAGCGGCAGTGACGAATGGCACTCAAGGCGTGCCGGATCGCGTCGCCGAGGCGAGCCGCCCCGGGACGATCATGTTGCATCAGATGATAGGCAAGACGCTGTGCAGATTTCGGCCCGATACCGGGAAGGCAGCGCAGGGCCTCGATCAGCGCATCAAGTCCGTTGGTGCTCACCTCAGAAGGGCAACTTCAGTCCTGGCGGCAAATTGAGGCCGGCAGTAAAGCCCGCCATTTTTTCTTGGGAAAGCGCCTCGCCCTTTCGCACCGCGTCATTGATCGCCGCCACCACGAGATCCTCGAGCATCTCGCGATCGTCCATCACCGAGGGATCGATGCTGACTCGCCGTACATCGTGTGCGCAGGTCATCACGACCTTGACCACCCCGGCCCCCGCCTGTCCTTCAACTTCGATCAGGGCCAGCTGCTCCTGCGCCTTCTTCATGTTTTCCTGCATCATCTGGGCCTGTTTCATCAGACCGCCCAAACCACCTTTGATCATTAGCGAGCTCCGTCAATCAATGGGTTTAATGGAAGAATCGACGATCTTCGCGTCTAGCGTTGCGATCGCGTCTTGGATAAAGAAATCTTTTTCGATCGCCAGTTCTGCGCCTTCTTGACGCTCCTGGCGCTGACGCCCTGCCGTGACGGCAGGGGTCTCGACACTCGGCGCACCAAGTTCGATTTTCAGCACGAGCTGCCGAGAAAAATAGCTGCTCAGTGCCTGTTGCAGCTTTTCCGGCGACGGCTTCATCTGCAGATGCGCAGCCGAACTGGCCAAACGTAACAGACAATGCCCCTCGCCAATCTCACGCAATTCGCAGTTCAAGGCGAGCTCCTTCGCCAACCCGGAAAGCGGAAGTTCGGCGACGATGGCGTGCCAGTCCCCCGGTGCATACGCCGCCTTCGCTGGCGTGGCTTCGCGCGGCGCAGACGCGATCGGCTTCTCCCTGACGGGAGGAGGCACATTGACCGCCGACTTGGCCTGCGCCGGCGGATTGCCACGAACCGAAGCCACCACTTCGGCAACACTGCGCGGACGAAAGACATGCAGGCGCAACAAGGTCATAACGAACCCGGAGTATTCATCGGGCGCCTGCGCCAGTTCAGCCCGCCCGACATTGACGATCTGATAGGCGAGTTGCACATACTCGGGTGAAAGAATTTCCGCCAATGCCAGCAGCCGCTGCCGATCCGGGTCGTCGTCGTCGATTGTCGTTGGTGCGCACTGCACGACCTGAATCCGGGTTAGCAAGGCAGCCAGCTCTTGCAACGCCCCGTTAAACGAAAGGCTTCTTACAGCAAGCAGAGAGGCCTGCT
The DNA here is from genome assembly GCF_055901855.1 of Azonexus sp. MM2026_4. Taxonomy (NCBI): domain Bacteria; kingdom Pseudomonadati; phylum Pseudomonadota; class Betaproteobacteria; order Rhodocyclales; family Azonexaceae; genus Azonexus; species Azonexus sp. MM2026_4. The sequence goes on from NZ_CM148380.1 coordinate 2,056,185, forward strand.
GCATAAGCCCGGAAGCATCGCCTTCCTGCAGCGTCTCCAGGATTGAAAACAGGTAATCCTGGTCGACGTTACCCAGCATGGCCCTGACCTGCGCCTCGTCCACGTTCCCTGCACCGTGAGCAATCGCCTGATCAAGCAAGGAAAGTGCGTCCCGCATGCTGCCTGCGGCCGAACGAGCAAGCAGCGAAAGCGCCGGAGTATCGAAAGGAATTCCCTCTGCCTGCAGAATGTGTGCAAGATGAGAGGAAATCGCTAGCGCCGGCATCTGCTTCAAGTTGAATTGCAGGCAACGCGAAAGCACCGTAACCGGGATTTTCTGCGGATCGGTCGTGGCAAGGATGAATTTCACATGCTCAGGTGGCTCTTCCAGAGTTTTCAACATCGCATTGAATGCCGACGTCGACAACATGTGAACTTCGTCGATGACATACACCTTGAATCGTCCTCTGGTCGGCGCATAGACCGCATTTTCCAGAAGCTGCCGCATCTCGTCGACACGGGTGTTGGTTGCCGCATCAACCTCAAGCAAATCGACAAAGCGCCCGGCATCGATTTCCTGGCATGCCGAGCATTTACCGCAAGGAAGCGGAGTTATGCCGGTTTCGCAGTTGAGTGATTTAGCCAGAATTCTGGCCAAAGTCGTCTTGCCGACACCGCGGGTGCCGGTAAACAGATAAGCGTGGTGAAGTCTTTGTTGGGATAACGCATGGGTCAGGGCGCGTACGACATGTTCCTGGCCAACAACTGTCGAAAAATTACGCGGCCGCCACTTTCGAGCGAGAACCTGATAACTCATGCGCCCCACACTAAAGCAAAAATGAAAGTGGCGAGCCTAACCCCCGGCACTTGCAGAAAACGGCTGTGGCTGCTTCCTTCCGGACCTGACCAGGTTAACCATCCTGCAATGCGGGGAGACCCGCCGGGGCGAATTCTAACACAGAGCGCCCCCACCATTTCCACTAGGGCGGAATTTCTCTGTGCTGATGTGTTTGGAATGTAGACGGCAAAAGGCCCCGGCTAGGATGCTAGCAGGGGTCTTTTGGAATGGGAGCCTGGCGGTGACCTACTTTCGCGAGCGAGATGCTCACTATCATCGGCGCGTTTCTGTTTCACGGTCCTGTTCGGGAAGGGAAGGGGTGGGTCCAGAAGGCTATTGCCGCCAAGCGAAACTTGTGTGCTTGATTTTGTGATCAAGCCAAGGAGGAAGGGGTTGTGTGTTGTGATTGCTTGTTTAGAGTTACTTGTATGAACAAGGTTATAGGATCAAGCCGCACGGGCAATTAGTATCAGTTAGCTTAACGCATTGCTGCGCTTCCACACCTGACCTATCAACGTCGTGGTCTTCGACGACCCTTAAGGGGGCTCAAGGCCCCGGGAAATCTTATCTTGAGGCGAGTTTCACGCTTAGATGCTTTCAGCGTTTATCTCTTCCATTCATAGCTACCCGGCGATACGACTGGCGTCATAACCGGTACACCAGAGGAATGTCCACTCCGGTCCTCTCGTACTAGGAGCAGGCCCTCTCAAATTTCCAGCGCCCACGGCAGATAGGGACCAAACTGTCTCACGACGTTTTAAACCCAGCTCACGTACCTCTTTAAATGGCGAACAGCCATACCCTTGGGACCGGCTACAGCCCCAGGATGAGATGAGCCGACATCGAGGTGCCAAACACCGCCGTCGATATGAACTCTTGGGCGGTATCAGCCTGTTATCCCCAGAGTACCTTTTATCCGTTGAGCGATGGCCCTTCCATACAGAACCACCGGATCACTATGACCTGCTTTCGCACCTGCTCGACTTGTGGGTCTCGCAGTCAAGCACGCTTTTGCCATTGCACTTTATGGGCGATGTCCGACCGCCCTAAGCGTACCTTCGTACTCCTCCGTTACCTTTTGGGAGGAGACCGCCCCAGTCAAACTGCCTACCATGCACGGTCCCCGGCCAGGATTCACTGGCCAAGGTTAGAACCTCAAACAAATCAGGGTGGTATTTCAAGGTTGGCTCCACCGAAACTAGCGTCCCGGTTTCACAGCCTCCCACCTATCCTACACAAACCGGTTCAAAGTCCAATGCAAAGCTGCAGTAAAGGTTCATGGGGTCTTTCCGTCTTGCCGCGGGGAGATTGCATCTTCACAAACATTTCAACTTCGCTGAGTCTCAGGAGGAGACAGTGTGGCCATCGTTACGCCATTCGTGCAGGTCGGAACTTACCCGACAAGGAATTTCGCTACCTTAGGACCGTTATAGTTACGGCCGCCGTTTACTGGGACTTCGATCAAGAGCTTGCACCCCATCAATTAATCTTCCAGCACCGGGCAGGCGTCACACCCTATACGTCCACTTTCGTGTTTGCAGAGTGCTGTGTTTTTATTAAACAGTCGCAGCCACCATTTCACTGCAACCCCATCGGCCTTCGAGCGCGAGGCTCTACAACCTACCGGGGCACACCTTCTCCCGAAGTTACGGTGTTAATTTGCCGAGTTCCTTCTCCTGAGTTCTCTCAAGCGCCTTAGAATTTTCATCCTGCCCACCTGTGTCGGTTTGCGGTACGGTCGTCTCTAGACTGAAGCTTAGTGGCTTTTCCTGGAAGCTTGGTATCAATCACTTCAGCACCGTAGTGCCTCGTCATCACGCCTCAGCTTAGCCCCCCGGATTTGCCTAAGGGGCACGCCTACACGCTTAAACCAACTATTCCAACAGTTGGCTGACCTAACCTTCTCCGTCCCCACATCGCATCTAGAGCCGGTACAGGAATATTGACCTGTTTCCCATCGACTACGCATTTCTGCCTCGCCTTAGGGGCCGACTCACCCTACGCCGATGAACGTTGCGTAGGAAACCTTGGGCTTTCGGCGAGGGAGCTTTTCACTCCCTTTATCGCTACTCATGTCAGCATTCGCACTTCTGATATCTCCAGCATCCTTTACAAGACACCTTCACAGACCTACAGAACGCTCCCCTACCATATCCTTACGGATATCCGCAGCTTCGGTGCATGGTTTGAGCCCCGTTACATCTTCCGCGCAGGACGACTCGACTAGTGAGCTATTACGCTTTCTTTAAAGGATGGCTGCTTCTAAGCCAACCTCCTAGCTGTCTATGCCTTCCCACTTCGTTTCCCACTTAACCATGTCTTTGGGACCTTAGCTGGCGGTCTGGGTTGTTTCCCTCTTGACAATGGACGTTAGCACCCACTGTCTGTCTGCCACACTCGCACTTTCCGGTATTCAGAGTTTGCCATGGTTTGGTAAGTCGCGATGACCCCCTAGCCATAACAGTGCTTTACCCCCGGAAGTGATATGTGACGCACTACCTAAATAGTTTTCGGGGAGAACCAGCTATTTCCGGATTTGTTTAGCCTTTCACCCCTATCCACAGCTCATCCCCTAACTTTTCAACGTTAGTGGGTTCGGACCTCCAGTACCTGTTACGGCACCTTCATCCTGGCCATGGATAGATCATCCGGTTTCGGGTCTACGCCGTGCTACTAAACGCCCTTATCAGACTCGCTTTCGCTACGCCTCCCCTATTCGGTTAAGCTCGCAACACAACGTAAGTCGCTGACCCATTATACAAAAGGTACGCAGTCACCCCTCAAGGAGGCTCCCACTGTTTGTATGCATGCGGTTTCAGGTTCTATTTCACTCCCCTCCCGGGGTTCTTTTCGCCTTTCCCTCACGGTACTAGTTCACTATCGGTCGATCACGAGTATTTAGCCTTGGAGGATGGTCCCCCCATGTTCAGACAAGGTTTCACGTGCCCCGCCCTACTTTTCGCTAACTTAGTACCACGGATCTGTTTTCGAATACGGGGCTATCACCCACTACGGCCGGACTTTCCATTCCGTTCTCCTAACAGTTCCGCTATCACTAGCAGGCTCTTCCGTGTTCGCTCGCCACTACTTACGGAATCTCGGTTGATTTCTTTTCCTCCGGCTACTTAGATGTTTCAGTTCACCGGGTTCGCCTCGCTTACCTATGTATTCAGTAAGCGATACCCTTGCGGGTGGGTTTCCCCATTCGGACATCTTCGGATCAAAGCTTTATTGCCAGCTCCCCGAAGCTTTTCGCAGGCTTACACGTCCTTCATCGCCTGTGATCGCCAAGGCATCCACCACATGCACTTAGTCGCTTGATCCTATAACCTTGTCCTCTCTTGCGAGAGCGGCTACAGGCAACTCATAAACTTTGTGCCGATCATCCATTAGCTGTAATGAACAATCAGATGCAATCACAACGTGTCATTCCTCTCATCAAGGAACAACACAACCTTCTTCCAACTTGTTAAAGAACAGTAGCTTTCTTTCAAAAGCCAGTGATAAGCACCTTTGCTTATCACTGGTCTCTGGTGGAGGATGACGGGATCGAACCGACGACCCCCTGCTTGCAAAGCAGGTGCTCTCCCAGCTGAGCTAATCCCCCGCTGAACTTCGCATTACGTCGTTGCTCGGTCGGTTGCATAGCGCTGCTATGCGGCCCTTCCTCGCGCCTAGTACTGCTCGTTCATCTGATAGACGTTCCACTGGCTTTTGGTAACCAAGCAATTCAAGGCGGAGCGTGGCGCCGCATACTCTCGTATGCAAGCCGCGCGACAACGCCGAAGTGCGCAGTGTTACCAAATGCCAGTTGGTGGGTCTGGTTGGAATCGAACCAACGACCCCCGCCTTATCAAGACGGTGCTCTAACCGACTGAGCTACAGACCCTCGTCTGTTTGCTACTTTCGAACAACCGATAGGTTGTGGGTGCCAGGATGCTTTCTCTAGAAAGGAGGTGATCCAGCCGCAGGTTCCCCTACGGCTACCTTGTTACGACTTCACCCCAGTCACGAACCCCGCCGTGGTAAGCGCCCTCCTTGCGGTTAGGCTACCCACTTCTGGCGGAACCCGCTCCCATGGTGTGACGGGCGGTGTGTACAAGACCCGGGAACGTATTCACCGCGACATGCTGATCCGCGATTACTAGCGATTCCGACTTCATGCAGGCGAGTTGCAGCCTACAATCCGGACTACGATCGGCTTTCTGGGATTGGCTCCACCTCGCGGCTTGGCAACCCTCTGTACCGACCATTGTATGACGTGTGAAGCCCTACCCATAAGGGCCATGAGGACTTGACGTCATCCCCACCTTCCTCCGGTTTGTCACCGGCAGTCTCGTTAAAGTGCCCAACTAAATGATGGCAATTAACGACAAGGGTTGCGCTCGTTGCGGGACTTAACCCAACATCTCACGACACGAGCTGACGACAGCCATGCAGCACCTGTGTCCAGGCTCCCTTTCGGGCACCAAGCCATCTCTGGCAAGTTCCTGGCATGTCAAGGGTAGGTAAGGTTTTTCGCGTTGCATCGAATTAATCCACATCATCCACCGCTTGTGCGGGTCCCCGTCAATTCCTTTGAGTTTTAACCTTGCGGCCGTACTCCCCAGGCGGTCAAACTTCTCGCGTTAGCTACGTTACTAAATGGTTTTACCCACCCAACAACTAGTTGACATCGTTTAGGGCGTGGACTACCAGGGTATCTAATCCTGTTTGCTCCCCACGCTTTCGTGCATGAGCGTCAGTATTGGCCCAGGGGGCTGCCTTCGCCATCGGTGTTCCTCCACATCTCTACGCATTTCACTGCTACACGTGGAATTCCACCCCCCTCTGCCATACTCTAGCCTTCCAGTCACAAGCGCAGTTCCCAGGTTGAGCCCGGGGATTTCACGCCTGTCTTAAAAAACCGCCTGCGCACGCTTTACGCCCAGTAATTCCGATTAACGCTCGCACCCTACGTATTACCGCGGCTGCTGGCACGTAGTTAGCCGGTGCTTCTTATTCCGGTACCGTCATCCACACAGATTATTAGTCTGCGCGATTTCTTCCCGGCCGAAAGAGCTTTACAACCCGAAGGCCTTCTTCACTCACGCGGCATGGCTGGATCAGGGTTGCCCCCATTGTCCAAAATTCCCCACTGCTGCCTCCCGTAGGAGTCTGGGCCGTGTCTCAGTCCCAGTGTGGCGGATCATCCTCTCAGACCCGCTACAGATCGTCGCCTTGGTAGGCCTTTACCCCACCAACTAGCTAATCTGATATCGGCCGCTCCCAGAGCGCGAGGTCCGAAGATCCCCCGCTTTCCTACTCATAGAATATGCGGTATTAGCTATCCTTTCGGATAGTTATCCCCCACTCTAGGGTACGTTCCGATACTTTACTCACCCGTTCGCCACTCGCCACCAGGATTGCTCCCGTGCTGCCGTTCGACTTGCATGTGTAAGGCATGCCGCCAGCGTTCAATCTGAGCCAGGATCAAACTCTTCAGTTCAATCCAACTAACTCGCAAATTCACTGACGGTAGATTTCTCTACCTATTACTCGGTGTTTTTGCCTTAATACTTTTGCGACCTAAGTCGCTTCGCATCAAGACACCCACACCTATCGGTTGTCCTAACTTTTAAAGATCAATTCCACCGCGCCGTCGCTTTCACTTCGTCAGCAGCAGAGAAGTGAGATTATGAACCAACTCCTCACTTCCGTCAAGCGTTTTGAAAAATTATTTCAAACCACTTCAAAACCACTTCTTCTAACCTCCAGAAACAAAACGCTTGGCTTTACCAAGCGCGTCGCTTGCTGGTTGCGGGGGCAGGATTTGAACCTGCGACCTTCGGGTTATGAGCCCGACGAGCTGCCAGACTGCTCCACCCCGCGTCCGTCAGAGAGGCCGAATTATGCCTAGCCCTCACACCTTCGTCAACCCCCTTGCTGCAAATTCTTTTATTCGGACAACCATTCGAGCAAAGACGACCATTGTTCGACATCCCTCTTGTGCTTGGCTTTCGGCGGATCGAATACGGTCGCGCCGGCAGCAGCGACGTTTACATAGTTCTGAGTGTTGCGGAGATAAGCAACGATAGGAATGTCGAAATGGCGCAGGAACTCTTCCAGCATCGCCGCTGCGCGTGTCCGCGGATCGACCCGCATGGCGACGATAGCGACCTTGGCCCGCACACCGCGTATTTCACCGCGGATGGAATTGAGAAAATCTTCCGTCGCCGCCATATCGAACACCGAAGGGACCAGCGGCACCACGACTTTGTCCACCGCACGGATGTAATCGCTCAGTTTGTAACCCTGAAGCCCTGCCGGCGCGTCCACGACGACCCAGTCGGCGTCCCTCGGCAAATTGAGAGTGATCTGGTTACCGCCGAAATAGCCGGTAACCGGCGGCAGGGACTGGTCGCGGAAAGCCATCCAGCGCAAGGCTGACTGCTGGCGATCCAGATCGCAGAGTGTCGTCACCTTGCCCTGATTGGCAAAATACCCCGACAGATTGGTTGCCAGGGTCGTCTTGCCTGCCCCGCCTTTTGGATTTGCCACGAGCACTGCACGCATCTGAAACTCCCTCTTTAATATGAGCATGATTATATTGCTCGCACCAGACGCGTCATAGATGCATAGAATAAGCACTTCACCAATCAGAAACTGCAAAATGATCACGAAAGTTGCCGGCGAACGCCAGGGTATCCAGTCCATCGAGGTCGGTTTCCGACTGCTTGACGTGCTGGCCAAGAACAATCGTCCGATGATGCTGCGCGATATTGCAAAGGGAGCAGGCATGGCGGCGGCCAAGGCTCACCGCTATCTGGTCAGCTTCATGCGCATCGGTATCGTCGAACAGGACGCCGGTACCGGCCGCTATGATCTGGGGGCCTACGCCCTGGAGTTGGGGCTCTCCGGACTTGGCCGTCTCGACCCGGTCAGACTGGCGGGCCCCATCCTCGACAATCTTTGCGAGGACATCCATGAAACCGTCGCCCTCGCCGTCTGGGGGACACATGGCGCCACCATTGTCCGCATCGTCGACGCCGGCAGCCCGATCACCATCACCTTGCGCCCCGGGACGGTTCTTTCACTGACCCGATCGGCAACCGGACGCGCCTTCGCCACGTTCTGTCGCTCGCCTTTCCTGAAGAAGATGATCGACAAGGAACTCCGCGAACAGGCCGACAGCAGCAAGACCGCCATCACCACCTGCCGCCGCCAACTCGAAACCACGCTCACCGAAATCCGCGAGCGCGGGCTTTCACGAGCCAGCGGCAGCCTGACCCCCGGCATCAATGGCTTCAGCGCGCCGGTATACGATCACAGTGGTCGCATGGTTGCCGCCATTACTTCTTTGGGCACCATTGGCGAATTCGACGTCGAGTGGGAGAGCGATACGGCGAAGCGCATGCTCGCAGCCGCAGCAGAACTATCGCATCGGCTAGGCTACGGCAGTATTCAGGAATAGTGCTGGTGCCCCCGGTCGGAATCGAACCAACGCCTGATGATTACAAATCAACTGCACGACCTTCATGCTACGGGGGCTGACGCCGGGCCGGGATTATAGCCGATCGACAGAGTTCATTGATGACCACGCCGACCAATCCGTTTGAAATTGCCCGCGATACGCTCAAGCAACTGGCACAGAAGCGCATCCCGCCGACCCCGGACAACTATCAGACTCTCTATCACGACATCGCCGGAACCAAACCGGTCAACGCGAATTTCCCCGAACGGCAGTTGCGCTCCCTGACGGAGGCCCTGCCCAGAAGCTCGCCCGACCAGCTACGCCTGGCCAGACAGCTCGACGAAGCAATCAAGCGCGCCGATTGGGAAGCCTATCAGAAATGTCTGGCGACTTTCGTCGCCGGACTGGCCGAATCGCAGAAGCTGGCCTGGGGTGAACTGATCAGCGACCTGCTCCGACAATGGGAAGCCAAGCATCAGGGACTCACTTCCGCGCGCAAACGTGAATCGCTCGAACACGTCCTGACCAGCAGCGCCAGCAACCCGGACAACCTGTTCTCCCGCCTGCAGAATCTTCTGCGTTCGTGGGGAAATGGCCGAGAACACGAGCCGAGCAGCAGCGCACCGGAAACGCCGGAAGTCGCCAAGCTTCCGTCTGCCGAGCAGAAGCCGGTTGCCAATGCCAATGACCACAAGGAAGTCCTGTCTCAACTCAGAGAGCTTTTCGCATTCACGCTGGAAACTGCAATCGCCACCCAATTGCTCGAAAGTCCGGCACTTTCCGACGATGCGAAGCAACTGGCCCTGGCCATCAGGCAGGCCAGGAACGCCGAGGAAACCCAGGATTTCCTGGTCCGTCTCAAACGTTTCGCCTTCAAGCTCGAACTGCTCGCCGAAGATCAGCAGGAACTGCGCAAGAGCCTGCTCGGCCTGCTCCGGCTGCTGGTCGAAAACATGACCGAACTGGTCATCGACGACCGCTGGCTGCACGGACAGATCGAAGTCGTCCGCGACATCATCGACAAGCCGCTGTCGCAGCGCAGCATCGACGATGCCGAACGCCGCCTCAAGGAAGTCCTGTTCAAGCAGAGCCAATTGAAGGCGAGCCTGTTCGAAACCCGCGAGGCGATCAAGCAGATGCTCACCGGTTTCGTCGATCATCTGGCCAACTTCGCCGATGCCACCTCGGACTACCACGACCGGATCGAAAACTTCGCCAACAAGATCAGTTCGGCGGACAACATCTCGGCGCTGGAAAACGTCCTCGGCGAGGTAATGCGGGAAACCCGCAGCATACAGAGCAACGCCAAGCGCTCGCGCGACGAACTGCGGGCAACCCAGCAACGCGTGCGGGAGGCCGAGGCCCGCATCAGCGAACTGGAAGTCGAACTCGCCAAGACCAGCGACCTGGTCCGCCACGACCAACTGACCGGCGCCCTCAACCGGCACGGCCTCGAGGAGATGTTCAGCAAGGAGCTGGCACGGGCCAGACGCCACGACACCCTGCTCTGCATCGCACTGCTCGACATCGACAATTTCAAGAAACTCAACGATTCGCTTGGCCACGATGTCGGCGACCAGGCGCTGGTCCATCTCGCTGCCGTCTGCCGCGAAACCCTGCGCCCACAGGACACGATCGCCCGCTACGGCGGCGAGGAATTCGTCATCCTGCTCCCGGAAACCCGTCTCGACGACGCCGCCACCGTCTTGGCCCGGCTGCAGCGCGAGCTGACCAAGCGTTTCTTCCTGCACGACAACGAAAAAGTCCTGATCACCTTCAGCGCCGGCGTCACCCAGATGACCGACAACGACGATCAAGGCAGCGTGATCAAGCGCGCCGACGAGGCGATGTACGTCGCCAAGCAGACCGGCAAGAACCGGGTCGTGACCAAGCAGTGGACCCCATGACGGAGAGCCGCCTCGTGCCGGAAAGGAAATCGCCGCTCGCCAGCCGCCAGCATGTTCCGCTGCGCTTCCTCAAATCGTCACTCGTCGTCGACAGCGAACTGACGCCCAACAGCGAAATCGCCGGCTGGCTGGAAGAAGAACGTCGCTCGGCCGGACTCTCGCTCGAACGCGTCCCCCTGGACCAGCTGGAAAACTGGGCGTTCTCCGAAAACGGTCGCATCGCCCACCGCAGCGGCCGCTTCTTCGCGATCCAGGGCATCGAGGTGAGCACCGACTGGGGCGAGGTCCCGAACTGGGACCAGCCGATCATCGACCAGCCGGAAGTCGGCTTCCTCGGCCTGATCGCCCGTGAATTCGGCGGCGTCCTGCATTTCCTGATGCAGGCCAAGGTCGAGCCCGGCAATCTCAACGCGGTCCAGATCTCGCCGACCCTGCAGGCGACCAAGAGCAATTACTCGCGCGCCCACGGCGGCAACGCCCCGCGCTATCTGGATTTCTTCATCGACGCCCGGCCCGACGAGATCCTGCTCGATCAGTTGCAGTCCGAGCAGGGCGCCCGCTTCCTGGCCAAGCGCAACCGCAACATCATCATCGAACCGCAGGGCGAACTGGCGCTGACCCCCAGCTTCCGTTGGCTGACGCTGGGCCAGATCAAACACCTGCTGCGCCAGCCGAACCTCATCAACATGGATACCCGGACGGTCATTTCCGGGATTTCCTACGGCGAGTTCGACGATCGCGCCGAGTACTACTTCGACCTCTTCGCGCGCCACTTCTCGAGCAGCAACCTGCCCGCCATTTCGCTCCTCAGGTCTTTCCTCCACGCCGGCGACAGCCTGCACAGCATGGAAGAAATCCTGTCCTGGGTGACGCACCTGCGCTCGCGCTACGAACTCCACATCACCCGCAAGCCGCTTGCCGAACTGCGCCAGTGGCGGATCGAGCGGGATTGCATACGCCACGAAACCAACCGCTTCTTCAAGGTGATCGGCACCCGCATCGAGCTGCACGGCCGGGAAGTGCGCAGCTGGTGCCAGCCGCTCATCGAGAGCGCCCAGGAAGGCCTGCTCGCCTTCATCATCAAGCCGATCAACGGCGTCTATCACTTCCTGGTCCAGGCCAAACTGGAGCCGGGCAATTTCGACATCATCGAGTTTGCGCCGACCGTCCAGTGCCTGACCGGCAATTTCCGCGACAACGAGCCCGGGCAGCGGCCGCCCTATCTCGACTACGTGCTGTCCGCGGCGCCCGCGCAGCGACTGGTCGACACCATGCAGTCCGAAGAAGGCGGGCGTTTCTTCCAGGAGCAGAACCGCAACCTGCTGGTACTGGCCGACGACGAATTCCCGCTGGCGACCTCGGAAAACTACCGCTGGATGACCCTGAACCAGATCAAGCAGTTCATCCGCTTCAACAATTACCTGAACATCCAGGCGCGCAGCCTGATTTCCGCCATTTCCTTCGCGTGATCAAGGCATGAGCATCCGCTTCGGCATCCTCGGCTGCGCCAGCATCGCCCGCCGCATGTTCGCGCCGGCCATCGCCCAGGTCGAGGAGGCAACATTGGTCGCCATCGCCTCCCGCGATCCCGCTCGCGCCGCGCAGTTCGCCGCCGATTTCGGTTGCGCGGCGGCCAGCGACTACCACGCCCTGCTCGCCCGCGACGACATCGACGCCGTCTATCTGCCGCTGCCGCCGGCCCTGCACGAAACCTGGGCCGCTCACGCGCTGGCGGCGGGCAAGCACGTCCTGTGCGAGAAGCCGCTGGCCACCGACCTCGCCGCAACCAGCCGCCTGGTCGAGGCGGCGCGCCGCGCCGGCAAGGTCCTGGAGGAAAACTGGATGTTCCTCCACCACCGCCAACTGCAGTTCATCAAGGACCGGCTCGCCAGCGGCCAACTGGGCGAAATCCGCCTGCTCCGGGCCAGCTTCGGCTTCCCGCCGCTGCCGCCGGACAACTTCCGTTACCGCGCGGCGCTGGGCGGCGGCGCGCTGCTCGATGCCGGCGGCTACACCCTGCGCATCGCCCGCGAACTGCTCGGCGACCCGCTGACGCTGCTCGGCAGCTACCTGCAGACGCCACCGGACAGCGAGGTCGACCGCTTCGGCAGCGCCCTGCTGCTATCGTCCCGGGGCATCACCGCCCAGCTCGCTTTCGGTTTCGACAGCCACTACCGCTGCGAGCTGGAAATCTGGACCGCCAACGCCAGACTGACCGCCCCCAGAATCTTCACCGCGCCACCGGGATTCAGCCCGCCGGTCCGGATCGAAACCGGACAAGGCGGCGAAGAACACACGATCGCCGCCGACAACCACTTTGCCAACGCCCTGCGCCACTTCATCCGCCGCATCGCCCGCCACGACACGGCGTGCGACGGACTGCTGCGCCAGGCCACGCTCACCGAAGCCCTGAGAACCCATGCCCGCCATCCATGTCACCAAACCGGCCCTGGCGCCGCTTGACGCTTTCGCCCGCAAGCTCGAGTCCGCCTGGGAAAGCGGCGTCCTGACGCACAACGGCCCGCTCGTTCGCGAACTCGAAGCGCGGCTCTGCGACTACCTGGCGCTGCCCCGGCTCGCCGCCGTCACCAACGGGACCATCGCCCTGCAACTGGCGATCCGCGCCCTCGGCCTGCGTGGCGAAATCATCACCACGCCGTTTTCCTGGGTCGCCACCGTCAGCGCCATCGTCTATGAAGGTTGCCGGCCGGTCTTCGTCGACATCGACCCGGAAACGCTGAACATCGACCCGGCGCAGATCGAAGCCCGCATCACCCGGCACACCAGCGCCATCCTGCCCGTCCATGTCTTCAGCAACCCGTGCGCCACCGGGGAGATCGGCGAAATCGCCGCCCGCCACCGGCTCAAGGTCATCTACGACGGCGCCCACGCCTTCAACGTCAGGCAGGGCGGCCAGCCGCTGGCGCTGGCCGGCGACGTCACCTCCCTCAGCTTCCACGCGACCAAGCTGTTCAACACCGGCGAAGGCGGCGCCTGCGTCAGCGCCGACCCGGAACTCGACGCGCGCATCCGCCGCCTGCGCTTCTTCGGCCACGACGACGCACGCAACATCGTCGACGACGGCACCAACGGCAAGATGACCGAGATCCACGCCGCGCTCGGGCTGGTCAACCTCGAATTCGCCGCCGCCGTCGAGCGCAAGCGCCGTACCGATTACGCGCACTACCTGGCCTGTCTCGGCAGCGCGCCGGCACTGCGCTTCCAGCGCATCGACCCGGAAGCCTGCAACCACAGCTACCTGCCGGTCATTTTCCCGGACGAGGACAGCCTGCTCGCCACCGAGCAGGCGCTGCTCGCCGAGTCTGTCGTCGCCCGGCGCTACTTCTACCCGGCGCTCAACACCCTCGACCGTCTCTTTCCCTACCAGCCCTTCCCGGTCGCCGAAAGCATCTCCCGGCGCATCCTCTGCCTGCCGCTGTATTTCGAGCTCGGCACCGCCGACATCGAACGGATCAGCGGCATCGTCGTCGATTCGCTGGCCCGCCATTCCTCGGCAAAGCGCGCAACACCATGAGCCTTCCCCATCTTTTCATCTATGGCGCCGGCGCCTTCGGCAAGGAAATCCGCGATATCGCGCGACGCGCCAACCGGCAGGAACAGACCTGGGACAAGATCTTCTTCATCGACGATTTCGCGCCGCCGGGCACCTGGTTCGGCGACTGCCAGTCCTTCCCGTTCACCTCGGTGCTGGAAGATTTCGACAGCGCCGCCATCGAGGTGGTGATCGCCCAGGGCGAACCGGTGCACCGCGAGACCCTGTACGGCAAACTGAGCCAATGCGGCATCCGCCTGGGCCGGGTCGTCAACCCCTCGGCGATCGTCTCGCCTTACGCCAGCGTCGGCGAAGGCGTTGTGCTGACGGCCTTCTGCAGCGTCGCCGCGGATGCTAAAGTCGGTAATAATGTCGCCGTTAATGTCCAGGCCATCATCGGTCACGACGTCGTCGTCGGCGACCATACGGTGATCTCGTCGATGGTCAATCTGGGCGGCGGCACCCGCGTCGGGACCGCCACCTATATCGGCATGGGGTCGCAGGTGAAGGAACAACTGCGCATCGGCGACCGCAGCATCGTCGGCATGGGGTCGGTCGTCCACCATGACCTCGGCGACGACCTGATCGCCCTGGGCAATCCGGCGCGGGCCATGCGAAAAAACGAAACCCGCCGGGTTTTCAACAAGTAAGGAAAGGCACTCGCTCGATGAGCAATCAGGAAAAATACCAGCAGGTCTTCATCGAATGCTTCGGCGTCGCCGCCGATGTCCTCGGCGAAAAGTTCACCTATCAATGCGTTCCGGCCTGGGATTCGGTCGGCCACATGGGCATGATCGCGGCGCTGGAAGATACCTTCGGGATCATGATGGAGACCGACGACATCGTCGATTTCTCGTCCTACACCAAGGGAATGGAACTGCTCGGCAAGTACGGCGTGACCTTCTGAGGCAATCGGCGCCGGCATGGACTTCATCGCCCGTCTAACTGAGTTCGCCGACTGGCCGCTGATCCAGGCCGACGACGCGAGCGTCCATCGCTACGCCAGCGTGCTCGAACTGGCCGCCGCCTTCGAACGGGCCGGCTGCGCCAGGCAACTGGTCTTCTGCCTGGCCGGCAACACGCCGGGCGCGCTGCTCGGCTACCTGGCGCTGCTGCGCTGCGGGGCGGTACCGCTGATGCTCAACAGCAGCCTGCCGGCGCCCCAGTTGAGCGCGCTGATCGCCGCCTACCGCCCCGCCTTCCACTGGCTGGAGCGGCAGCGCGCCGCGGAACTCGCCGGCACCCGGGAAGCCGCCGCCTATGCCGACCATGTCCTGCTCGGCAGCGCAACGCCGGCCGACTACGCGATCCACCCGGATCTCGCCCTGCTGGTCGCCACCTCCGGCAGCACCGGCAGCCCGATGTTCGTCCGCCAATCCCGGCGCAACCTCGCCGCCAACGCCGCGGCGATCGCCGAATATCTCGCCATCGGCCCCGACGAGCGGCCGATCACCACCTTGCCGCTGTCCTACACCTACGGCCTGTCGATCATCCACAGCCATGTCCTGCACGGCTGCCCGATCGCCCTGACCGGCAAGAGCTTCTTCGACCGCGGCTTCTGGGACTTCTTCCGGGAAGTCGCGCCGACCTCGTTCGGTGGCGTTCCCTACCACTATGAAATGCTGCGCAAGCTGCGTTTCTGGCGCATGACGCTGCCCGGCCTGCGCACGCTGACCCAGGCCGGCGGTCGCATGGCGCCGGAAATCGCCCTCGAAATGGCGCTCGAAGCCCGCCAGCGGGGCCTGCGCTACTACACGATGTACGGCCAGGCCGAGGCGACGGCGCGCATGTCCTACCTCGAACCGGAAATGAGCATCGAGAAAGCGGGCAGCATCGGCCGCGCCATTCCCGGCGGCAGCTTCAGTCTGGAAGACGAGGCGGGGAACGAACTGAGCGACGCCGCAGCCAGCGGTCAACTGGTCTATCGTGGCGACAACGTCAGCCTCGGCTACGCGACGGGTTACGCCGACCTGGCGCGCGGCGACGACAACCAGGGCTGCCTGCGCACCGGCGACCTCGCCCGCCGCGACAGCGATGGCTATTACTACATCACCGGCCGCCTGAAGCGCTTCCTCAAACTGTTCGGCCACCGCATCAACCTGCAGGACGTCGAGGACATGCTGCGCACCCGGGGCCACGACGCGGCCTGCGGCGGCGAGGACGATCATCTGGTGATCTACCTGAACGAAGCCGACGGCGCCGACGCCGGCGACCTCAAGCGCCAGCTTGCCGAGACCCTGCGCGCGCCGCCTTCGGCCATCGCCGTCGTCGGCGTGGCGGCGCTGCCGCGCAACGATGCCGGCAAGCTGCGCTATGCCGAACTGGCCGGCCTGGCCGGAAAACCCCTGGCATGACGGCGGACGACTACCTGGCCGAGCTGGCGCAGTGGCTGGAAATCCCGCCCTTCGCGCTGGCCGCTTGTGACAAGACGCCCCGCCTCGCCGGCGCCCTGGCCCGCCTGACGCAACACCATCGCCGCCAATGCCCGGCCTACGCGCGCCTGCTCGACATTTTCGGCGATGACGCGACAGCCGCCGCCGGCCTTGCCGACATTCCCTTCCTGCCGGTCCGGCTGTTCAAGGAATACGAACTGGCCAGCGTCGCTCCCGACCAGGTGTTCAAGACGATGACCTCGTCCGGCACCAGCGGCCAGGCGGTTTCCCGGATCTTCCTCGACCGCGCGACGGCGGCCGGACAGAGCAAGGTGCTGGCCCGGCTGATGGCCGAACTGATCGGCCGCCAGCGGCTGCCCATGCTGATCGTCAACGCGCCCGGCGTGCTCAGGGACCGCCAGCGCTTCTCGGCGCGCGGCGCGGCGATCCTCGGCTTCTCGCTGTTCGGCCGCGACCTCACCTATGCGCTGGACGACGACCTGCAGCCCAACCTGCCGGCGATCGATGCCTTCCTCGCCCGCCACGCCGGCGCGCCGATCCTGGTCTTCGGTTTCACCTTCCTGGTCTGGCAGCACCTCTACCTCGGCCTGCGCGCCCAGGGCCGGCGGCTAGCGCTCGACAACGCGCTGCTCCTGCACGGCGGCGGCTGGAAGAAGCTGCAGGAACAGGCCGTCGGCAACGCCGAGTTCAAGGCAGGGCTCAAGGCGCAGACCGGCATCGAGCGCATCGTCAACTACTACGGCATGGTCGAGCAGACCGGCTCGATCTATCTCGAATGCCCGGCCGGCCACCTCCACGCCTCGCTGTTTTCCGACGTCCTGATCCGCAGCCCGGCCGACTTCTCGGTCCTGCCGGCGGGCCAGAGCGGGCTGATCGAAACCCTCTCCGTCCTGCCCTTCAGCTACCCGGGGCACGCCCTGCTCACCGAGGATCTCGGCGTCCTGCTCGGCGAGGACGATTGCCCCTGCGGCTGGCGGGGCAAGTACTTCACCGTGACCGGCCGCGCCCCGAGCGCCGAACTGCGCGGCTGCAGCGATGTCCGGGCGAGCCATGAGTAAACGCCCGCTGCCCGCCGACCTGCCGCTGACGTACCACGCCGGTGCCGGCATCGCCGACATCGACTGCCGTCCGCTGCCGCCCTACGCGCCGCCGACGCTGGCCTTCCTCGCCGACCTTTCGCGCCGCCTGCTCGCCGACAGCGCCTGCCGGACCTTCCCCGACATCGCCGCCTTCGGCTACTGGTGCCGGCCGGCCAACCTGGCCCGCCTGGCCGCCGCAGCCGCCGGCCCGCAGCGGCGCCTCGGCCGCGGACTGGCGCTGCACATCGCGCCCGCCAACGTCCCGGTCAACTTCGCCTTCAGCCTCGCCTTCGGCATGCTCGCCGGCAACGCCAACATCGTGCGGGTACCGGCCGCGCCCAAGGAGCAGACCTTGATCCTGTGCGCCGCGCTGCGCGAGCTGTTCGCCGAACCGGTGCACGCCCGCCTCGCGGCGATGAACCGTGTCGTCGGCTACCCGCGCGACGACGCCATCACCGCCGCCCTCTCGGCCTGCTGCGACGCCCGCGTGCTGTGGGGCGGCGACCGCAGCATCGCCCAGCTGCGGCAACTGCCGATGCCGCCGCGCTGCGTCGAGATCGCCTTCGCCGACCGCTACTCGCTGTGCCTGCTCGACGCGGCGAGCGTCGCGGCAAGCGACGCGGCAGCCTTGGCAAAACTGGCCGGCGATTTCTACAACGACGCCTACCTGCTCGACCAGAACGCCTGCTCGTCGCCGCACCTTGTGCTCTGGCTCGGCGACGAGGCAACCGCCGCGCGCGCCCAGGCGCGCTTCTGGCCGGCGCTGGCCGAGGTCGTCCGGGACAAGTACCCGCTGAGCGCGGTACAGGCGGTGGACAAACTGAGCGACCTCTGCCGGATCGCCCTCGAGCTGCCCGCCGCCGTCGCCAGCACACGGCACGGCAACGCCATCTACCGCATCCGGCTGGCCGCGCTGCCCCCGGACATCGAACGCGTACGCGGCCGGCACGGCCTGTTCCTCGAATACGTCAGCCCGGACACCAACTGCCTCGACGCCATCGTCGACGAGAAAACCCAGACCCTGACCTGTTACGGCGTCGACCGCGAACATCTTGCCCAGACGATCGTCGACCGCGGCCTGCGCGGCATCGACCGCATCGTTCCCGTCGGCCGCGCACTCGACATCGGTCCCGTCTGGGACGGTTACGATGTCGTCGGCGCGCTGTCGCGCATCGTCGCCACCCAATGACCCACTGGAAAGCCGCCATGGAAGCCTTCAGCCTGAATTGCGTCGAACTCCTCGAATACCAGCCCAACCGCTACCCCTTCCTGATGATCGACCACGTCGAGGAGGTCATCCCCGGCGTCAGCGCCCGCGGCTACAAGAACCTGACGATGAACGAATGGTATTTCCCGGTGCATTTCCCGGGCGCCCCGAACATGCCCGGCGCCCTGCAACTGGAAGCAATGGCGCAGATGCTGACGGTGGCGATCACCACCCTGCCCGGCAACAAGGGCAAGGTCACGCATGCGCTGCAGCACCTGGTCCGCTTCCGCAAGGAAGTCCTGCCGGGGCAGCAACTGGTCATCGAGGCCAAGGTGCTGTCCTGGAAGCGCGGCATCGCCAAGGGCACCGCCACCGGCTACACCAACGGCGAAGTCGCCTGCGAGGCGGAGATGATGATCACCATTCCGGAAATCCTCGAACAGTACCTGCCGAAGAAACCGCAAGCCTGACGATGGCCGGACTGCCGCCCGTAGACATCCTGATCGTCGGCGCCGGCGCCACCGGCGCCGCGGTCGCCTGGCGCCTCGGCCAGGCCGGGCTGGACGTGCTGTGCCTGGAGCAGGGCGAACACATGGACCCGGCCCATTACCCGAGCACCCGCCCGGACTGGGAGCTGGCCCGCCTGCAGGACTTCCACGTCAGCCCCAACGTCCGCCGCCGGGAAGCCGATTACCCGATCAACGACAACGATTCGCCGATCGCCATCGCCAATTTCAATGCCGTGGGCGGCAGCACGATCCTCTTTTCCGGCCACTTCCCGCGCTTTCACCCGTCGGATTTCCGGGTCCGCAGCCTCGACGGCGTCGCCGACGACTGGCCGATCGACTACCCGCAACTCGCCCCCTACTTCGCCCTCAACGATCGCATGATGGGGGTTTCCGGGCTCGGCGGCGATCCCGCCTACCCGCCGATCGACGGCCTGCTGCCGCCGGTGCCGATGGGCCGCCTCGGCGCATGCCTCGGGCGCGGCTTCAACCGGCTCGGCTGGCACTGGTGGCCGGCCTACGCGGCAATCGCCACGCGTCCGCACCACGGCCGCCCGCCCTGCATCAACCTGGGCCCGTGCAACACCGGCTGCGCCCAGGGCGCCAAGGCCAGCACCGACGTCAGCTACTGGCCCGCAGCCAGGCAGTCCGGCGTCCGCCTCCAGACCGGCGCCCGGGTCAGCCGCGTCACCCTCGATGCGCAGGGGAAAGCCAGCGGCGTCCTCTATTTCGATGCCGCCGGCAACGAATGGCAGCAGCCGGCACGGCTCGTCGTCCTCGCCTGCAACGGCGTCGGCACCCCACGCCTGCTGCTCAATTCCGCCTGCCCGGCCTTTCCCGACGGCCTGGCCAACCGCTCGGGGCTGGTCGGCAGAAACCTGATGCTGCACCCGCTGGGTTACGTCGAAGGCCTGTTCGACGAAGCGCTCGACAGCCAGCTCGGCCCGCAGGGCTGCTCGATCTACAGCCACCAGTTCTACGAAACCGATAGCGCCCGCGGCTTCCTGCGCGGCTACACGATGCAGGTGCTGCGCGGCCCGGGGCTGCTGGAGACCGCCACGAGCGGCTTCCTGCGCCGCGAAATCCCGCCCGGCCCCGGCTTCGCCGCGGCGCTGCGCGAACGCTTCGGTCACCTCGCCGCCATGGGCATCATCGTCGAAGACCTGCCGGACCCGGACAACCGCGTCACGCTGGACAGCGAACTCACCGACAGCCACGGCATCCCGGCGCCGAAAATCCATTACACGCTGGGCGACAACAGCCGGCGCATGCTCGCCCACGGGCTTGAGCGCGGCAAGGAAGTCATGCGCGCCGCTGGCGCCCGGCGCACCGCGGCCTTCGGCCCGGTCCGCCACACCGGCTGGCACCTGATGGGCACCGCGCGCATGGGCAACGACCCGGCCCGCGCCGTAGTCGACGCCCGGGGCCGTTGCCACGATGTGGACAATCTCTACATCGTCGACAGCAGCGTCTTCGTCACCTCGGGCGGCGTCAACCCGGCCTCGACGATGCAGGCCATCGCCCTGCACATCGCCGACAGCATCGTCGCCAGAAGGCAGAGCGCCGCATGAGTTCGGCTGCGGAAACCGGCGACCGGACGCTCGCCGTCCTCCTCGACGACCTGCTGCCGCCGGCTGACGGCGTGCCGACGATCGACGCCCCCCGGCTCGCCGACTTCGCGGCGCGGCACAGCCGCAGCGCGCCACTCGTCACGCTGCTGGATATCGTCGCCGCGGCATCGCCCGAGACGCCCTTCGCCGATCTCGACGCGGCGGCGCGCGCCGTGCTGCTGAGCCGCATCCGCCGCCAGCACCTGGCGGCCTTCGCCGACTTCTTCCTGCTCGCCATCCAGTGCTACTGTCTCGATCCGGCGGTCCGCCAGGCCTTCGGCGACGATCCGGCCGCCCCCTTCCCGAACGGGCGCAGCCTCCCGGACGGCGATCTCGAACTGCTGGAAGCCGTCTACGAACGCGGCCCCCTATTCCGCGATCCTCACGCTTTGACCGACAAGGAGCAGACTCCATGAAAAAAGCCCTGATCACCGGCGTCACCGGTCAGGACGGTTCCTACCTGGCGGAGTTCCTGCTCGCCAAGGGCTACAAGGTGCATGGCATCAAGCGCCGGGCGTCGTCCTTCAACACCCAGCGCATCGATCACATCTACGAAGACCCGCACGTCGAGAACGCCCGTTTCGAACTGCACTACGGCGACCTCACCGACTCCTCGAACCTGACGCGCATCCTGGCGGAGGTTCAACCCGACGAGGTCTACAACCTCGGCGCCCAGAGCCACGTCGCGGTCAGTTTCGAAGCGCCCGAGTACACCGCCG
Source organism: Azonexus sp. MM2026_4 (assembly GCF_055901855.1). NCBI lineage: Bacteria > Pseudomonadati > Pseudomonadota > Betaproteobacteria > Rhodocyclales > Azonexaceae > Azonexus > Azonexus sp. MM2026_4. Next base: position 2,077,429 of record NZ_CM148380.1, read on the forward strand.
ACGTCGACGCGATCGGCACCCTGCGCCTCCTGGAGGCGATCCGTTTCCTCGGCCTGGAAAAGAAGACCCGCTTCTACCAGGCGTCCACGTCCGAACTCTTCGGTCTGGTGCAGGAAACCCCGCAGCGCGAAACGACGCCCTTCCACCCGCGTAGCCCCTACGCCGTGGCGAAGATGTACGCCTACTGGATCACCGTCAATTACCGCGAGGCCTACGGCATGTACGCCTGCAACGGCATCCTGTTCAACCACGAATCGCCGCGCCGCGGCGAAACCTTCGTCACCCGCAAGATCACCCGCGGCCTCGCCAACATCGCCCAGGGGCTGGAGAAATGCCTGTACATGGGCAATCTCGACGCGCTGCGCGACTGGGGCCACGCCAAGGACTACGTGCGCATGCAGTGGATGATGCTGCAGCAGGCGCAACCGGACGATTTCGTCATCGCCACCGGCAGCCAGCACAGCGTGCGCCAGTTCATCGAATGGAGCGCCGCCGAACTGGGCATCACCCTCGCCTTCGAAGGCGAGGGCATCGAGGAGAAGGGGCGGGTGGTCGCCATCGCCGGCGACAAGGCGCCGGCCGTGCGGCCGGGCGACATCGTGGTCGCCATCGACCCGCGCTATTTCCGGCCGGCCGAAGTGTCGACGCTGCTCGGCGACCCGTCCAAGGCCAAGGCCAAGCTGGGCTGGGAACCGGAGATCACGGCCCGGGAAATGTGCGCCGAGATGGTCGCCCACGACCTGGCGCAGGCCCGCCAGCACGCCTTGCTCAAGCAACATGGCTACCAGGCATCGGCCTGGCACTTCGAGTAGGGCGCGGCGCATGAAAATCCTGCTGACCGGCGCCTCCGGCATGGTCGGGCGCAACCTCCTGGAGCACCCGGCGGCGGCCCGGCACGCATGGCTGACGCCGGGCAGCGGCGAGCTGGACCTGCTGGATTTCGCTGCCGTCCGGCACTACCTGCAGGCCAGCCAGCCGGACCTGGTGATCCACGCCGCCGGCCGGGTCGGCGGCATCCAGGCCAACCTGCGCGAACCGGTGCGCTTCCTCGTCGACAACCTCGACATGGGGCGCAACGTGCTGCTCGCCGCCGCCGAAACCGGCATCACCCGGCTGCTCAACTTCGGCAGCACCTGCATGTATCCGCGCGGCCGGCAGCAGGCGCTGCGCGAAGACGACGTGCTGAGCGGCGAACTGGAACCGACCAACGAGGGCTATGCGCTGGCCAAGATCACGGTGGCGCGGCTGGCCGCCTACCTGGCCCGGGAAAATCCGCAACTGCAGTACAAGACCCTGATCCCCTGCAACCTCTACGGCCCTCACGACAAGTTCGACCCGCGCTGGTCGCACATGATTCCGGCGATCATCGACAAGCTGCACCGCGCCAAGACCGCCGGCCAGGACAGCGTCGAAATCTGGGGCAACGGCGAAGCGCGCCGCGAATTCCTCTACGCCGGCGACCTCGCCGCCGCGGTCCTGCGCGCCGTCGAGGATTTTGCCGCCCTGCCGGCGCTGATGAACATCGGCCTCGGCCACGACTACACCGTCAACGAGTACTACGCGATCGCCGCCGAGGTCGTCGGCTATCGCGGCGGCTTCCACCACGATCTTTCCCGGCCCACCGGCATGGAACGCAAGCTGAGCGACACCAGCCTGGCCACGCGCTGGGGCTGGCAACCCGCGCATACGCTGGCGCAGGGCCTGGCCAAAACCTACGACTATTATCTGCAGCAACTGCAAGGAACCTGACATGCACTACCCGCTCGCCAGTTCGACCTGGGATGAGGCCGAATACGCCGCGATCGACCGCGTGGTCAAATCGGGCATGTTTTCGATGGGCCAGGAAGTCGCCCGCTTCGAGCAGGCCTTTGCCGAGTGGGTGGGCAGCCGCCATGCGGTGATGGTGAATTCCGGCTCGTCGGCCAACCTGGCGATGATCGCCGCCCTCATGTTCCGCCAGCAGGGCGGCCTGCAAAAAGGCGCCGAGGTGATCGTCCCGGCGGTATCGTGGAGCACGACCTATGCGCCGCTGCAGCAACACGGCCTGAAGCTGAAATTCGTCGATATCGACCGCGACACCCTGAACATCGACCTGCAGCAACTGGCCGCCGCGATCAGCGACGACACCCGGGCCATCCTGGCCGTCAACCTGCTGGGCAACCCGAACGATTTCGCGGCGATCCGCCGGATCATCGGCGAGCGCGACATCATCCTGCTCGAGGACAACTGCGAATCGCTGGGCGCCAGCTGCGCCGGCAAGCAGGCCGGCACGCACGGCCTGATGGGCAGCTTCAGCTGTTTCTTCAGCCACCATATCTCGACCATGGAAGGCGGCCTGGTCGTCACCGACGACGAGGAACTCCACCACATCCTGCTCTGCCTGCGCGCCCACGGCTGGACGCGCAACCTACCCAAGCACAACCGGGTGTGCGGCGAGAAGAGCGACAACCCGTTCGAGGAATCCTTCCGCTTCGTCCTCCCCGGCTACAACCTGCGCCCGCTGGAAATGAGCGGGGCGATCGGCCAGGCGCAACTGCAGAAACTGGACGCCATGATCGCCGCCCGCCGCGACAACGCCCGGCATTTCGCCGAGCGCTTCGCCAACCACCCCTGGCTGCGCCTGCAGCGGGAAACCGGGCAGAGCAGCTGGTTCGGCTTCGCGCTGCGCCTGACCGAGGACGCCCCGGTCAACCGGGCGACGCTGGTGGACCGGCTGAGCGCCGCCGGCGTCAACGTGCGGCCGATCGTCGCCGGCAATTTCGCCAAGAACGAGGTGCTGAAGTGGTTCGACTACAGCATCCACGGCACCCTGGAAAATGCCGACCACATCGACCGCGCCGGCTTCTTCGTCGGCAACCATCATTACCCCCTGCGCGAACAGATCGACTACCTGCATTCCTTGCTCCGCTGAGACAACTGCTATGCTGCCGGAAATCGTCGCTGGCGCCGGCGGCATGCCGGTATCCCTTGCAAGGCCCGTCTTTCATTTCCTACCTGACCATGCGCATTCAACCCGTCATCATGGCCGGCGGCTCCGGCACCCGGCTCTGGCCGCTGTCGCGGCTGCAGTACCCGAAGCAGTTCCTGCCGCTGGCACCCGGCGGCCAGACCATGCTGCAGGCCACCGTGCAGCGGCTGGACGGGCTGAACCTGGCGCCGCCGCTGCTGATCTGCAACGAGGAACACCGTTTCCTGGCGGCTGAACAACTGCGTGCCATCGGCCGCGAGGATGCGCGCATCCTGCTCGAACCGGCCGGCCGCAACACGGCGCCGGCCGTCGCCCTGGCGGCGCTGCTCGCCGGCAGCGCGGCGAGCGATGGCGAGGTGCTCCTGCTGGTCCTCGCCGCCGACCACGTGATCGGCGATGTCGCCACCTTCCAGCGTTGCGTGCAGGCGGCCCTGCCGCTGGCGGCAACCGGCAAGCTGGTGGCGTTCGGCGTCACGCCGACCCATGCCGAGACCGGCTACGGCTACATCGAGCGCGGCGCAGCCATGGACGGCGGCTTCGCCATCCGCCGCTTCGTCGAGAAGCCGGACCTCGAAACGGCCCAGGCCTACCTGGACAGCGGCCGCTTCCTGTGGAACAGCGGCATGTTCCTGTTCACGGCCGACCGCTATCTCCAGGAACTGACGCAGTTCGCGCCGGCGATCGTCGCCGCCTGCCGGAAAGCGGTCGCCGGCGCGCAGGCGGATCTGACCTTCCTGCGGGTGGACAAGGCGGCGTTCGAGGCCTGCCCGGCGGATTCGATCGACTACGCGGTCATGGAAAAAACCGCCGACGCCGCGGTCGTCGCCCTCGACGCCGGCTGGAGCGACGTCGGCTGCTGGTCGGCGCTGTGGGACCTGAGCGCCAAGGACGCCGCCGGCAACGCCGTCCTTGGCGACGTCATCCTGCAGGACTGCGCCGGCTCCTACGTCCATGCCAGCAACCGCCTGGTGGCGGCGGTGGGCGTCAGGGACCTGATCGTGATCGAGACCAAGGATGCGGTCCTGGTCGCCAGCAAGGACCGCGTGCAGGAGGTGAAGCAGGTGGTCGAACGACTCAAGGCCGACGGCCGCCCGGAGCACGACAAGCACCGCGAGGTCTATCGTCCCTGGGGCATCTACGACAGCATCGAGAACGGCGTGCGCTACCAGGTCAAGCGCATCACGGTGCGGCCGGGCGCCAAACTGTCGGTGCAGATGCACCACCACCGCGCCGAACACTGGATCGTCGTCAGCGGCACCGCCCGGATCACCAATGGCGAGCAGACCTACCTGCTGACGGAGAACCAGTCCACCTACATTCCGGTCGGCGTACTGCACGCCCTGGAAAACCCGGGCAAGATTCCGCTCGAACTGATCGAGGTGCAGTCGGGCTCCTACCTGGGCGAAGACGACATCGTCAGGCTGGAAGACCGTTATGGCCGGACATGAAGACGCCGACCGCGCGTCGGCGCTCGTATATCATGCTGAAACGGATTCACCCAGCCAAGCTTGCGGGCGCGGCGGCGCCTCCGTTCCAGAACATCAGCGTTTAGCGGCCTGACCGCGACGCTTCAGCCGAAGACACGACGATGCACAATATCCCAGACTGGCCGGCCTTCCAGAAGCTGCTGAACGGCCGCGAGGTTTACATCTATGGCGGCAACGTCGAAGGCGTCGGCGTGTCGCGGATGATCTCCAGCCACTACCGGCCGACCCGCGGCTTCATCGACACCCGGCAGTTCAACCACGGCTTCCTGCGCGGCGTGCCGGTGGTGCATCCGGCGGCATTCAGCGACACCCCGGCCGCCGCCTTCATCGTCATCTGCACCAAGCACCGGGAAACCCGCGCGCTGGCGAAAAAATTCTGCCTCGAACGCGGCTATGTCGAGGGACGGGATTTCGTTTTCAATTCGGCGCTCTGCCGCTATTTCCCGACCATCGAGACGGTCGGCATCTGCAACCTGCGCTGCATCACCTGCGACATGGGGATTCCCGGCGCGAACCACAACCAGAAGATGATGCGCCTGGAAACCTTCAGCGCCATCCTCGACAAGCTGAAGGCGGAAATCCCCTTCCTCAACTCGCTGGCGCTGTATCTGTGGGGCGAACCGCTGCTCCATCCCGAGGTCGGCGAAATGGTGCGCGCCTGCCACGCGCGGGGCATCGCCACCGAGTTCTCCTCGAACCTGAACAATATCCGCCATCTCGATTCCTTCATCGCCGCCGACCCGGACATCCTGATCGTCACCAGCTCCGGTTTCGGCGACAACTACGAGATCACCCACACCGGCGGCGACTTCGAGAAGTTCAGGAACAACTGCATCCAGCTGCGGCAAATGATCGACAAGCACGGCGCCGAGACCTTCGTGAAGTATCACTACTGCGTCTATAACAACAACCAGGGCGAGGAAATGCTCGCCGCCCGCCGCTTCGCCGAATCGCTGAACTTCCAGTTCGTGCCCATCCTCGCCAACATCTTCCCCGGCAAGGTGCACGACTACGTGGTGCTCGGCACCCCGCTGCCCGACGTGATGCTGGAAGCCAACAAGTACCTGCTCTACGACATCCACGACCAGATCCAGTGGGCGCAAGCCCAGCGCGACAAGCACTGCCCGGTGATCAAGGCCTTTCCGACGATCCGCTGGGACGGTCGGGTCATGCAGTGCTGCAACATGACCCAGCCCTTCGTCGGCGACGCGACCTATCTCGAAACCAGCATGTCCGAACTGCTCGAACTGCGCGAATCGTCCGGCTTCTGCCAGCGCTGCATGGCACACGGCATGCACCGGGTATTCGACGTCAACGGGCGCGAGGACAAGAGAATGACCACGATCGCCATCGCCAGCAGCAAGAACGACTCGCCCAAAGCCTGACCATGTACTTCAGTTATTGTCCGACCAAGAAAATCTTCGGCGACAACGCGGTCCCGGCGCTCGCCCGGGAAATCGGCGACGCCGGCAGAATCGCCCTGATCGCCAGCGCCAGCGCCATGAACGCGCCGGGGCTGGCGGAAGCGCTCGCCCCGCTCGACGCCCGGATCTGCCTGCGCCAGATCTCCCATGCCGCCGGCGAACCGGATTACCTCGGCGTCGGCGCCCTCGCCGACACCCTGCGCGAGCGGCAGGTGACGCTGCTGCTGTGCGTCGGCGGCGCCTCGGTGATCGACCTGGCCAAGGCGGCGGCGGTCTGCGCCCACTTCCCCGGCAATGCCGACGAAAAATGGGCGCAACTGCTGGCCTCGCCCTTCGATACGCCGGCCCTGCCGATCGCCGTCATCAGCAGCCTGCCCGGCACCTCCTCGGAATCGAACAGCACTTTCGTGGTCAAGGATGCCCGCCGGAACAAGCGCGCCATTTCGAAAATCCACTGCTTCCCGCGGGTCATGGCCTTCGACCCGCAATTCGCGGCGACGCTGCCCCGCCGGCAGCTGCACCTGAGCATGTTCGATGCCTACATGCACGTCCTGGAACAGTGCATCCGGCCCGACCCCGTCTGCCTGGTCAACGACGGTCTCTGCATCACCGCCTTGTCGACCATCCTCGACCTGCATCGCCGCCTGGTGAGCGGCGAATTCGCCGACGAGGACCTGCTGCGTTTCTCGCGCATTTCGTCGTTCATCATCGATGGCGCGACGCTCGGCCGGGGCGTCACGGTGGATGCCGTGACCCACGAAATCGCCGTCTTCCTGTCGGCGCATTTCCCGATGGCGCACGGCGAAACCCTGGCCCGCGTCCTGCCGGAGTATCTCGCGCATCCGGCCAATGCCGGCAAACGCGCGCGTTTCGAGCAGTTGATGGCACGCTCGGTGACGGCGCTCAATGCCTTCCACGGCAAATCCGTGATCGCCGATTTCGACCTGCACCGCCATATCGCGGAAAGCGGCATCCTCGGCCAGCCGGCCGCTGACGGCCGAGCGCCGATCGGCGAAACGGAAATCGCCGCCTTCCTCGACGAGCGGGACGCCTTCTGGCAACAGAAGGGCGTGGCGAAGGAAGACGTCGGCGAGGTGCTGCGCCGGACGATCCAGCGTCTCGATGCGTGAAATCCGCAGCTTCGCCGGCCTGGCGCCGGAGCAACTCGCAAGCCTGGTCGGCACCCGGCAACTGATCGTCTGGGGCGGCAACGAAGCCTGCGTCGAGACGCTGGCGAGTCTGCGCGAGCATTACCGCGTCGCCGGGCCGATCGTCGTCCTGACCATGCAGCACGTCGGCTTCGAGCGTTTCGGCGACGCCGCCGTGCTCGCCGATCCCGGGCAGTACCTCGCCGAACACGCTATCGATCCACAATCCCACTGCGTCGTCGTCGCCTCGCTCTCGTACCGGCGGCAGATCGTCGAGCTGCTGACGGCGCGCGGCTTCATCAAGGACCGGGACTACCTCTTTCACCACGCGCTGTTCCGGCCGAAGCTGCTAGTCCGTCTCGCGCCCGGCGCCGGCTACAGGATCGCGGTCGACGACATTCTCGATTTCGTCGCCAGGCACCGCCAGGCGCTCGCCGGCAGTTGCGTCGAAGTCGCCGGTTTTCCCGACCCGCTGGCCTTTGCCGGCATCGACGACCTGCTGGCCGGACTCGACGCCTTGGGCCCGCTCACCGTCAGCACCTACATGCCGGCGGACGGGCTGCTGACGCCCCGCACCCGCCACCCGCTGCGCCTGCGCCTGTTTGCACTGGCGCGGGAAGCAGAATTCCGCAGCCTTTTTCCCGACACCGCCTGGCCGAGAGCGGAGCGGGAAATCGCCGCCTTTCTCGAGCGGATTCCCGGCAACCTGCCGACCCAGGTCGTCAGGACCGGCTTTACCGGCCCCGCGCCCCGGCTGCCCGAACGGGCAAACATCATCTACGCCGACGATCTGTCCTATCCCTGGGACTACACGGCGCTGCTGCACTACGCGAGCCACCCGACGGCCGCCGCCCGGCACGACCTCGAGCAATGCTGCGGCTTCGACGTCGATGCGGCGCTCGCCAAAGCCCGGCTGCAGCGCGAGAAGAACTGCATGTGCGAACGGGTCTTTCCGGTCTTCAACGCCGACGGTTCGCTCGCCACCTGCCACCTCTACAGCGCGGCGCCGTTGAGCACGACGCCGCTCGCCGCATCGCTGGCAGAAATCATCGCCACCCGGAAATTCAACCCGCACTGCCGCACCTGCCAGGATGCCGGCCTGCATCGTTTGGACCTGAGACTGCTATGAGCCCCTCACCATCCGCCACCGGAGAAGCCATGGAAGACAGCCAGCGCCGCGCCCTCAGGCAGCGCGCGGAATACGAAAGGCGACTGGCGGCCGGAGAAAATCCGGCGCCGCTGGTGGCACGGATCGACCTCGAAGAACTGGCCGGCAGCGAACGCTACCGGCGCGTCAGCGAACTCGAGCAGATCGACCAGAACAGCGAGACCTGCTTGCGCGGCCAGCCGCTGGTGTTCCACACCCCGTCCAGACGGCTGCTCTGGCAGGCCCTCGGCCAGGAATACATCGAACCCGAACTGCTCGACTACATCGACGACATGGAAGGCGGCTCGGTCTTCTACGACATCGGCGCCAGCAACGGCATCTTTGCCCTCTACGCCGCGGTGACCGGCAAGCAGGTGATCGGCTTCGAACCGGAAATCGAGAACTTCGCGCTGCTCAACCGCAACACCTACCTCAACCGCCAGCGCATCGCCGCCGGCATGAGTTCGTTCAACATCGCCCTTTCCAGCCAGACGACGCTGGGCCGGCTGTTCATCAAGCGTTTCGAGGCCGGCGGCCACCTGAAGATACTCGACCGCCCGGTCGAGCGGGGCTTCGAGGCATTCGAGCCCGAATACGTGCAGGCGGTGATGAAGTATCGGCTCGACGACTTCATCCGCGTCAGCGGCATTCCCCGCCCCAACCATCTGAAGATCGACGTGGACGGCTGCGAACTCGAGGTCATTCAGGGAATGTCCGAAACCCTGGCCGACGCCGGACTGCGTTCGATTTTCATCGAACTGGAGGAAAATAACGAACAGTCGGAAGCTTGCCGCCGCATCATCGAAGGCGCCGGCTTCCATCTGGCAAAAAAGAAGCGGGTGCAGAACTATTTCGGCGAAAACAACTGCGTCTTCCGGCGCCATGGCTAGCCGCCCTGCCGTCCGCTTCGGCGCCAGGCATCCCGGACCTCCCATCACGGCATAACGATTCATGCTCCTGAAAGACAAACTCGCCATCATCACCGGCTGCAACCGCGGCATCGGCCTGGCCACCCTGAACGCCTTCGTTGCCCAGGGCGCCAGCGCGATCGCCTGCATCCGCAGTGAGAACCCGGAATTCGCGCAGCACTGCCAGGAACTCGCGGCCAGGCATGGCGTGAGCATCGACATCCTGCCCTTCGACCTGACCTCGGCCGACGCGACCAAGGAAGCCATCGCCCGCATCGTCGGCCTGCGGCGCCGGATCGACATCCTGGTCAACAACGCCGGCGCGGCCAGCGGCGCGCTGTTCCAGATGACCACGCAGCGGGACCTGCGGCAGATCTTCGAAATCAACTTCTTCGCCCAGTTGCAGTTCACGCAGTCGATCTCGCGCCTGATGACGCGCCAGCGTTCGGGCAGCATCATCAACCTGGCCTCGGTCGCCGGCCTCATCGGCGAACCGGGGATGACCGCCTACGGCGCCAGCAAGGCGGCGCTGATCCAGGCCACCCGCACCCTGGCCAGCGAACTCGGCGGCGCCGGCATCCGGGTCAATGCCATCGCCCCCAGCATCACCCATACCGACATGTACGAGCAGATGGACCCGGCCGCCCGCGAACGGCTGATCGCCGCCTCGGCGCTGAAGCGCGCCGCCCGGCCGGAAGAGATTGCCAACGTCGCCCTGTTCCTGGCCAGCGACCTTTCCAGCTACATTACCGGCCAGGTCATCCGCGCCGACGGCGGCATTCTGTAGGAGCACCCCCGCGATGAATTTCGACGAACTGGCAGAGATGGCGCGCTTCATGCGGCGCAAGATCCTCGACATCAGCCACGCCTGCAATCTGAGCGCCCACCTCGGCGGCGGCCTGTCGATGGTCAACATCACCGCCACCCTCTACGGCAGCGTGCTGCGTTTCGACCGCAACGATCCGCTGTGGCCGGAACGCGACCGCTTCATCCTGAGCAAGGGGCACGGCGTCCTCGGCTACTACAGCGCGCTGCTGGCAGCCGGAATAATTTCCGAGGAAACCTTCGCTTCCTTCCAGACCAACGGCAGCGACCTGATTGCCCACCCGGTGATGAACCCGGCGCTCGGCATCGAGTCGTCGAACGGCAGCCTCGGGCACGGCCTCTCGCTGGCGATCGGCATCGCGCTCGCCGCCCGCAAGAAAGGCCAGGCACACAAGACCTACGTGCTGCTCGGCGACGGCGAATGCAACGAGGGCGCGATCTGGGAGGGCGTGATGCTCGCCGCCCAGCTCAAGCTAGCCAATCTGGTGGCGATCGTCAACTACAACGGTCTGCAGAGCGATGGCGAAAGCCGGCAGATCATCGATCTCGGCGACCTCGCGGCAAAGTTCGCCGCCTTCGGCTGGAACGCCGTCACGGTCGACGGCCACGACATCCCGGCGCTGCACGCGGCGCTCACCGCCCCCTCGCCGGACCGGCCGCGCGCGCTGATCGCCCGCACGGTCAAGGGCAAGGGCATCTCCTTCATGGAAAACAACAACGAATGGCACCACAACCGGCTGACCAAGGCCAGCTACGATAGCGCCGTCGAAGAACTCTCAGTGCCCTGCCGCTAAGCCCGGCCAACCCGCCGCCTCCCATCACTCCCTCCGCCACCCGCGCCATAGCCCAGATGAACACCAACGGATACATCCTCTGCCGCCCGCAAGGCGGCCTCAATGACATGCTGTGCCAGATCGAGCACTGCTGCCGCTACGCCGAGAAATTCAGCCGCACCGTCATCGTCGATACCAAATACGAGAAGGCCATCCATTTCCGCGACCGCATTTCCAATTATTTCGTCAGCCAGCAGCAGGGGCTGGTCCTGGATGCGACGGAGGCCGACATCGAGGCGGCCAACAACTCGATCTTCCCCTACTGCGTCATGGGCAAGGTGCGCGACTACGATTTCCATTTCTCGTGGGACAAGCGGCTCTATGTCGAATCGTCCACCCTGACCCCGCTGACCTTCGAAACGCACAAGCACTACCCGACCAAATACCTGCTGCACCATACCGGCGGCAGCGGCCAGCATTCGATCTGCGCCCTGCAGCGCATGCGCCTGCACGACAGCGTGGTCAACCTGCTGATCGAGCGTCTGGAAGCGATCGGCCGCGATTACGTCGGCATCCACATCCGCAACACCGACTACGAGACCGACTACCACAACAGCCTGCACGAACTGAAGACCTTCGAGAACACGCCGATCCTGGTGTGCACCGACTCCCAGGCGGTGCTCGACGACGCCCGCGCGATCATCGGCGAGGACCGCGTCATCTCGTTCTCGAACCTGGAGACCGGCGAGGACAAGCGCATCCATTTCTTCACCGACGACAGCCTCGCCCGCCAGCGCAACCTGGACGCCATCGTCAACCTGCTACTGCTGGCCTTCTCCACCTACCTGGTGACGCTGCCGCTGAAGATCAACAAGGAAGCGCCGCAAGGCGGCTACTCCGGTTTTTCGGTGCTGGCCGGGCTGCTGCACAACAACCGGACGACGCTGATGTCGATCGTCGGCCGCCAGCACCGTACACTGCGGAAGTTCGCGTTCAGCCTGATCTGAGCCCGCGCCCAACCCTCACGCCGAAAGATCGCCGATGGAGTTTTCTACTGGAAATGTTCGCCTCTGGTCGAGACTGGGACCGCGAGGCATGTTCGGGCAGGCCATCCTGGCGCTGGCCGAGAGCTGTCCCGAACTGCTGGTCCTTTCCGCCGACCTCGGCAATTCGTCCGGCCTCGACCGCTTCAAGCAGACCTATCCCGAGCGCTACCTCAACGTCGGCATCGCCGAACAGAATCTGATCGGCGTCGCCGGCGGCCTGGCCAAGGAAGGCTTCACCGTCTTCGCCACCTCGTTCGCCCCCTTCATCACCATGCGCGCCGCCGAGCAGATCCGCATGAACCTCGGCTACATGGGCTTCAACGTCAAGGCGGTCGGCATCGGCAGCGGACTGGGCATGGGCTTTCTGGGCAACTCGCACTACGGGCTGGAAGACGCCGCCATCATGCGCAGCATCCCCAACCTGACCGTGGTCTGCCCCGCCGATTGCGGCGCCATCGCCAAGACCGTGTTCGCCGCGGCCAGCCATGCCGGGCCGATGTACATCCGGCTGACCGGAGCCCCCAACACGCCGATCGTCTATCGCGAGGATTTCCCGTTCCAGCTCGGACGGGCGATCTCCTTGCGCGAAGGCGGCGACGTCGCGCTCGTCGCCTGCGGTTCGATGGTGCACGCAGCGCTGGCTGCCGCCGACCTCCTGGCGCAGGAAGGCATCGCCTGCAGCGTCACCGACATGCACACCCTGAAGCCGCTGGACACCGCGCACCTCGACCATCTCGCCGGCAGCGCCCGGCTGCTCGTGACGATCGAGGAACACAGCCGGATCGGCGGGCTGGGGAGCGCCGTCGCCGAGCATCTCTGCGCCATGGACGCGCATCCGCCGCTGTTGCCGATCGCGCTGCCCGACGCATTCGGCAAGAGCGGGGAGTACGCTTTCCTGCTCGACCACTACGGGCTGACGCCCGGCAAACTGGCGGGCCGGATCGGCGAACGCTACCGGCGCCTTGCCCCGGCCGCCTGAACCGACACCTCCCGCCCCCGTCCTCCCGCTTTTCCCTACCGCCCAGGCCGCAATGCAGATCTCGATCAAAGAACACCACCGGCAGTACCGGCACCCCTATTACCTGTACGCGCCGGACTTCACCGAACTTTCCTGCGGCATCCGGGTGATGCACTACCTGTGTCACATCCTGAACCTGCACGGTTACGAAGCCTATGTCGTCACGCCGAAGACTTCGCCCGAACTGTGGACCCCGTGCCTGACCGAAGCCGTCATCAATCGCCATTTCGCGCTCGACCTCAAGCCGATCGTCATCTACCCCGAAATCACCCGCGGCACCCCGCTCGGCGTCGGCGTTCCGGTGCGCTGGCTGCTGGCGCCGCCGGGCAAGATCTCCGGCCATGCCGACTTTGCCGAAGGGGAAATCACGATCGGCTATCGCGAGGCATTTGTCGATCACCCCGAAATTCCGCTGCTGACCGTCCCGGCCTCCGACCCCCGCCTGTTCGGACCGGGGCTTCCCGAGGCAGAGCGTTCAGGCAGGTATTTCTTCTTCAACCGCCTGCTCAGTTCGGGCGGCGAACTGCTGCCCGTCACCGACGGCGCCATCGAAATCTCGCCGCGGCAGCCGCGCAGGCTGCAGGAACTCAGCGACATCTTCAAGACCGCCGAACTGCTGTACTGCTACGAAGAGGGAGCGATCACCGTCGAAGCCCGGATGTGCGGCTGTCCGATCGTCTATCTCCCCAACGAGCACTGGCTTCCGGCGATGCCGGTCAGCGATTTCAGCAATGACGGGATTGCCTGGGGCGACAGCGAAGACGAAATCCGGCGCGCCAAGGCGACGGTGCACGAAATCCATCGCCAGGCACTAGCCATCTACCAGCGATTCGAACCCCAGTTCGAAGCCTTCGTCGAACCTCACCCAGAAAGCCGCCGCGGCGGCGAGCATGGAAAGCTGTTACGGCAAGAGCAGCCGCAACATCGCCGGCCTGCCGCGCAACGACCTGAATGCCGGCATCGCCCAGCGCCAGGCCGGCAACCTTGAGGGCGCCTTGCTGCTGCTGTCGCGCTACGTCTCCAACTTCCCGGACGACGGCGAGGCCTTCTTCCATCTCGCGCTGGTCAGCGCCGATCTCGGCATGTTCGAGCACAGCGCTTCCTTCGTCGCCGAAGCGATGCTGCTGGAGCCGCAACGCGCCGACTATCTCGCCGAACTGGCGCGCCATCTGCTGCGTTGCGGCAACCCGCGCGACGCCATCCGCTATTTCCAGGAATACCAGCAACGCGATCCCTCCGATCCGTCAACCTATCCCGAACTGGCCGAAGCCCTCTACCGCAACGGTCAGGCGCAGGACGCGCTGTGGATGCTGAGCGCAGCTTCGGCAACCAGCCGGCAGCCGGAAATCCTCGCCAAGCTGATCGAGCTGGCCTCCCGCCAGGGCAACCTGGAAGACATCATCCAGGCCTGCCGGCGCGGCCGCCGGGTCGCCCCCTACCAGAGCCTGCTGATCCGGATGCTCAGCCGCAGCGACGCTTCCCCCGGCGAAATCGGCCAGGAGATCGCCAGCTTCCGCCAGCATTTCCCGGCGCTGCCGGCGCGTCGCCCCCGCCGCTGGCGCGCTGCCGGAGAAACGCTTGCCATTGCCTTCCTGATCAGCGATTTCGGCCAGCCGACGGCGGCCAGACAGCTCGAAGCCCTGTTCCGCCTGCTGCCGGCGAGCGAATTTCGCACCATCCTGGTCAACAACGACCCCTACAGTGCCGGCAACGAGCTGGCCGAGCGTTGTTCGCTGCTCTGCGACGCCTACCTGCAGGCCTTCGACCGCGACGATGCGACGGTCGAGGCGCTGCTCGAACAACTCGACACCGACATCCTGGTCAGCCTGGACGGCCATGGCGCGGCGCAGCGGGCGAGCCTGTTGTTCGCCTCGGCGACGCCGCTGAAGCTGTCGTGGAGCGAACTGCCGCTCGATCCGGCGGGCGAGATCCTGAGCATGTACGGCGCAGGCCTCGCCGCGCCAGCAGCGGACCGCGGGGAGGCCGGCGCGTTGACGCTGGCCGGCCTGGGCGAATACCTCGACCTGCCGGACGTCGACATCCGGCAGCCACCGCCGGGCGGCCCCCGCTTCGCCTGCCTGACGCCGGTCGCCAGGCTGAACCGGGAAGCCTGGGCACTCTTCGCCCAGTTGCTGAACGACGACCCCGCCGCCTCGCTGACCCTCAACCTGGGCGAACTGGACGACGCAGCCGGGCAGCGGGTGGCTGCCGACTTCGCTGCTTGCCAGATAGCGCCGCAACGGCTGCACTTCGTCCGCGCCAGCGACGCGAAAGCGCTGTGCCAGGCGTGGAACGACGTCGATGTCGGCCTGGCGCCGCTGCATGGCGACGGCGATCAGGCGCTGCCGACCTGTCTGTGGATGAACCGCCCCTACGTGGCGATCGACTCGCCGCTGCCTTGGTCGAGACGCCCGGCCGCGTTGCTGCGCCTGGCCGGTCTGGCGCATTGCGTTGCCGCCAGCGCCGCCGACTATCCCGCCCGCGCCCGGCAACTCGGCGCCAGCCGGGAAAAGGTGGCCGGCCGATCCGCCCTGCGCGCTTCTCTGGCAAGCAGTGCCGAGTCCTTCGTCGCCGACTTCTCCGAACGCATCCTGCAGGCTTTCCGCGCATCATGAACCCGACCCCGAGCTTCTCCGTCATCGTCTGCAGCATCGATGCAGGCAAATTCGCCCAGGTCAGCGCCGCTTACCGGCGCCTGCTCGCCGGCCACCGCTGCGAGATCATCGGCATCCACGACGCCGCTTCGCTGGCCGCAGGCTACAACCGCGGCATCCAGCAGGCGAGCGGCGACATCCTGATCTTCTCTCACGACGACATCCTGATCCTCGACCCGGATTTCGCCGCCAAGGTCGTGCACCGCCTGACGCATTTCGACCTCCTCGGCTTTGCCGGCGCCAGCAAGCTGGTCAGCGACCTGTGGGCGGGCGCCGACCTGCCCTTCCTGCACGGCGTCATCGCGCACGCCCCGGCGCAATCGCGGCAAATCACCCTCGATGTCTTCGGTGCGCTGCAGTGGCCGGTCGCCGGCGAGATCAAGGCGATCGACGGCCTGTGCATGATCGCCCGCGCCGACGTGGCGCGGCAGGTCGGTTTCGACGCCGTGACCTTCGACGGCTTCCACCTCTACGACCTCGATTTCAGTTTTGCCGCCTACCGCGCCGGCTACCGGATCGGCGTCTGCTGCGACATCCCGCTGATCCACCACTCGGCGGGAAAATTCGACAGCCGCCAGCAGCATTACGCCGACCGTTTCCTGGAGAAGCACGGCCCTTATCTGGATTCCCAGGAATTTGCCCGGCCGCCCGGCCACACCTGGACGACTGCTGCCTTCGCCGACGATCAGGCCGTCCTGCGCACCTGGCAGGAAAACACGCTGCAACGCAGCAGCATCGCCATCTTCCGCAAGGCCGGACTGCCCGTGCCGACGGCAGTCGCCTCCCTGTCGGAAGTGCCTCGCGCCGTTCAGGCCAAGAAACGCGACGAAGAAGCCGACGATGCCCCGACCACAGCGCCAGCCCCGATCCCGGAAAGCCCGCCCGACGAGGCCTACCGGAACTGGCTCGCCGCCCGTAGTCTCGACCCCGTCGACCTGCAGCAACTGGCGCCCCGCGCCGGCGAAGCGGCATGGCCGAGCTTCCAGATCCTGCTCCGCCTGCCGGCGGGCGCCGAGGCGCATCTCGCCGACACGCTGGACAGCCTCGGCGAGCAGTATCTCGACGCCTGGCGCCTCGACATCGTCACCCCGCTGCCGGCACCGGACGGCCTCGCCGAACTGCCCAACATCGGCTGGCACGAAGTGGCCGCTGGCCAGCCAGTCGCCATCGCAGTGCTGGTGGAGGCGGCCGCCGCCGACTGGGTCCTGGAAATCCCGCCCGGCGCCCGCCTCGACCCCCTGTACCTGTGGCGGATCGCCACGGAAGCCGCCCGCTCGCCCGCTATCCAGGCCTTTTTTGTCGATGACGACTGCACCGACCCGGCCGGCCAGCGCCAGGCGCCGCGTTTCAAACCGGGCTGCAACCCGTCGCGGCTGCTCGCCAGCGACCTCGCCGGCCCGCTCTGCGTGCGCCGCCCGGCCTATCTCGCCGCCGGTGCGGCACCGGCCGGCAGCCCCTGGTTCCGGCACCTGCTCAGCATTGCCGAACAGCATGACTGGGCGAGCATCGGACACATTGCCGACGTCCTGATCACCTACCCGCAGGCTTTCCCGAGCGACACCGAGGCCTGCCTGCACGCCCTGCTCGACTTCCTCGGCCGGCGCGCGCCCGGCGCCGAAATCGTGCCGGTCACCGGCAACGCCTGGAACATCCGCTATCCCCTGCCGTCGCCCGCGCCCAAGGTCTGCATCGCCCTGCTCTCGCAGGGGCAGCTCGACCTGCTGGCGCGTTGCCTGAACAGCATCCTGAAATTGACGCATTACCCGGACTTCGAAGTCCTGCTCGTCGTCGATCCAAAAACTGGCGACAACGAACTGGACAACTGGTTGAGCACCGACGCCCCGGCCGCCGCGCCAGGACGAATCCGCGTCCTCCGCCCGTCGCCGCAAGGCAACCATGCCGCGCGCGGCAACCTGGCGATGGCGGCCAGCGACGCCGACTACGTCGTGCTGCTGCGCGAGGAAGCCGCCATCGTCCAGGAACAGTGGCTCGACGAGTTGCTCCGCCCGCTGCTCCAGCCCGCTGTCGCCGCCGTCGCCCCGCTGCTGATCACGCCCGGCAAGGCGGAAATCTGGGCCGCCGGCTGCGTGCTGGGCCTGATGGGCAGCCGCGGCTATCCCGAGCAACAGAAGATCACGCTCGGCCAGCCGGGTTATCTCGAACACGCCAGCGCGCCGCGCGACACCAGCACCCTGTCTTCCGGCTGCGTGCTGTGGCGGCGCGCCGACTACCTCGAAGCCGGCGGCATGGACGAGACGCTTTTCGGCGACCATCTGGCCGATGCCGACCTCTTCCTGAAACTGCGCGACAAGCAACGCCGGCTGCTCTTCCAGCCGGCTTCGGTCGTCGTCTTCAACGGCCCGGAAAGCCCGACCCTCGACTACGACCCCGCCTACAAGGCGCAAGCCGCCATCGCCGGTGAAGAAGCGGCGCACGAACTGAACGCGCGCTGGGGTCGCCCCGCCGCTGTCGACCCCTTGTGGAACCCCAACCTGTCGCTGACCACCTACAGCCCGCTGCCGGAAACCAAGTTCCGGGCGCAGTGGCAGTTCCTGCCCAGCGACCGGCCACGCATCTTCGCCTGCCCGATCCCCAACGGCCAGGGCGACTACCGCATCACCTCGCCCCTGAAAGCCGCCCGCAAGCTCGGCCTGGCGAGCCAGTGCGTGTGGATGCAGAGCACCAAGAACCCGAATTACCTGACCGTCCCCGAACTGCTTCGTCTCGCGCCGGACACGGCAATCGTCCAGAACTACATCTTCGACCGCCCGCTCGCCGCGCTCGATCGCTGGCACCGGGCACCCGGCCGCCCATTCACCGTCTACGCGCTGGACGACCTGATCACCGGCCTCGACCCGAGCAACCCCTTCTTCAAGAACATCCCGGCCAACGCCCGCGCCCGCCTGCAATACGCCCTCGACCGCTGCGACCGGATGGTCGTCTCCACCGAATTCCTGGCCGATCGCTACAGCAGCTTCATCGGCGACATCCGCATCGCGCCCAACTGTCTCGAACAGGAAATCTGGCTGCCACTGCGCAGCCAGAAGCGCACCGGCAAACGCCCCCGCATCGGCTGGGCCGGCGGCTCCACGCACCACGCCGACCTGCTGCTGCTCCGGGAAATCATCGAACGCACCCGCCACGAGGCCGACTGGGTCTTCTTCGGCATGTGCCCGCGCGACGTCCTGCCGCTGCTCGCCGAATTCCACGACACCATCGCCTTCGAGGACTACCCGGCCTATCTCGCCGCGCTGAATTTCGACATCGCTGTCGCGCCGCTGGCGCAGACCGAGTTCAACCGCGGCAAGAGCAACCTGCGCCTGCTGGAATACGGGATTCTCGGCATTCCTGTGGTTTGCACCGACATCGACCCCTACCGCGACAGCCCGGCCTGCCGCGTCGCCAACAGCGTCGATGCCTGGGTCGAAGCCCTGCGCGCCCGCATCCACGACGCCGACGCCCGCGAACGCGAAGGGGTCGCCATGCGCGACTGGGTCTGTCAGAATTACCTGCTGGAGAATCGCGTGAACGACTGGCTGGCCGCCCATCTTCCTGACTGATTTCCCGACATCGAAAGTTTTTTTGAAAACGCACTAAAGAAGTTACTGCACGCGTCGTAAATCAACCTGTCAGCGGAACGATCTCCGCATCGGCGGGGTGTTAAAGGCCATGGCAAGATCGGCCCGACCCAAAAGATCAATTTTTCAGGAGAAAGAAAATGTCGCAAATCAACACCAACACCTACTCGCTCAATGCCCAGAAGAACCTGGCCAACAACTCGCGTGGTCTGGCTTCCGCTCTCGAGCGTCTCTCCTCCGGTCTGCGCGTCAATTCCGCCAAGGACGACGCGACGGGTCTGGCCTCCGGCATGAAGATCGATGCCTCCGCCCGCCTGACCGCCGTTGAAATCCGCCAGCAATCCGACACCATCTCGTCGGCGCAGATCGCTGACGGCGCGCTGCAAGTGGTCGGCGACATCATGGCCCGCGTCATCGAACTGAACAAGATGGGTGGCGGCGGAGCGGAAATCGCCAAGCTGACCGCCCAGGCAGCCACCATTCAGACCGACGCCAACGCCGCTATCGCGACCTTCGGCGGTACCACCTTCACGACGGTCGGTGTGGCAGGTACGGAAACGGCAGCATCGGCACTGACGGCAGTTTCGTCAGAGCGTACCAACCATGGCGCGACGATGAACAACGCCGAGTACGCCATCCAGGCCAAGCGCGCTTCCTACGAAAACCAGCAAGCCGCCCGCAGCCGGATCATGGATGCCGACTTCGCCGAAGAAACCTCGCGTCTGTCCCGCTTCCAGGTTCTGCAACAGGCCGGCACGGCGATGATCGCTCAAGCCAACGCGCTCCCGCAAAACGTACTCTCCCTGCTCCGCTAACTAGTTCGGGTCAGTAGCTTTGAGGTGTGGTGGCTTGCAGAAGCCCCACACCTCTTTGTGCTTTAATTCGGGAGCATGAAATGACGATCGAATCCATCGGTACCAACGTCGCAGCACCACCCATCTCTGGCACGATGGGCAGTGGCGGCGCTTCGGTCAGGCAGGCGCCTGCACCGACGTCGAGTACTACCGCTCAGACCCGGTCCACGCAAACGGCTAGCTCAACCAGCCAGGCAGCGCAAAAAACTGCCGAAGCCAAGGATCGCACGCCGCAGAGCATCAGCGACACGCCACTCGAAGATGCCGTACAGAAACTCACCGACTTCGTTTCGACCCTTCACTCGGAGATCAGCTTCTCGATCGACGAGACCTCGGGAACGCGCGTAGTCAAGGTTCTCGACAGCCAGTCCAAGGAAGTGATCCGGCAAATCCCCTCCGAGGAGGCAATCCAGCTGGCCCAGGCACTGGACAAGCTGCAAGGCCTCTTCGTGCGCGAAAAAGCCTGATCCGTCCGATCTTTTCGGGGTAAACCATCATGGCAAGCTACAGCTCACTCGGTATCGGCGCAGGCGTTGACCTGCAAAGCATGCTGACCAAGATCATGGACGCGGAGAGAATCCCGCTCAACATGCTGCAAAGCAAGATCACCACGACCGAAGCCAAGCTTTCGGCATGGGGAACGTTGAAATCGAAGCTGTCAACGCTGGAGACCCGCAGCACCACGCTCAGTTTCGAGTCCAGCCTGCAGCGCCGCTCGGCCACCGCAGCGGACACCTCGATCGTATCGGCCAGCGCGGCTTACAATGCCGCCGCAGGCAGCTATGGCATCGAGGTCACGCAACTTGCCAGCGCCCAGAAAAGCTTCACCAGCGAGTATGCCGCCGGAACGACGTTCGACCAGGGCGACCTGAACTTCACGGTCGCCGGCCAGGCGAAATCGATCAGCCTGACCGGGCAAGCGACCTATACCCTGGAAGAAGTTGCCGCCCAGATCAACGAGAACAAGATCGGCGTGACGGCAACGGTCGTCACCACGGCCACCGGAACACAACGCATGGTGCTGACCGGCGACGATAGCGGCGCCAGCAACAGCTTCAGCCTGAATTCGACGATGACCGCCTCGGGCAGCCAGGCGGCGCTGGGCAGTTTCGATATAACCACCGCCGGTCTTGCCCGCTCCGATGCCAAAGATGCCTTGATGAAGATCGATGGCATCGACGTCAGTTCGAGTACCAACAGCTTTTCCAGCTCGATTTCCGGCCTGAACATCACCGCCAGCAAAATCGGCAGCACCACGCTGACCGTAGCCACCGACAAGGCGAGCATCGTCTCCTCGGTGCAGTCCTTTGTCGATGCCTTCAACGCGGTCGTCGACGACATCAAGACCAACTCGACTTACGACTCGACGACCAAGGTCGGCGGCGCTTTTTCCGGCGACAGCGCGGCGCGGAGCATCCTGACCGCCCTGGGCGACGCCAGAACCACCGAACCGGCAGGTGTCGCCGACAGCAGCTTCAAGGCGCTCTCCGACCTCGGCATTTCCATCCAGTCGAACGGCAAGCTGTCGCTGGATAGCGCAGCCCTGCAAGAGGCCCTGGGCGAAAATTCCGGCGACGTCATCACGACGCTGAACGCCTACGGCAACGCCTTCGGCGATGCCCTCGCCAACTTCCAGGGAAGCGACGGCGTGGTCAGCAACCGGGTCAATGGTCTGACGACTTCCTCGGCCCGCTTCGCCGACGACAAGGAAGCGATGGAATTGCGGCTGGAACTGATCGAAAAGCGCTACCGGGCTCAATTCACCGCTCTGGACACTCTGGTATCGTCAATGTCCACGACCAGCAGCTACCTCACGCAAACATTCGCAGCCCTGAGTTCATCGAGCGGCTAACTCTCGCTATACTGTTGCAACCCAGCTTCAATGAGCCAGTAAACCATGTTCGCCAGTTCACCCAACGCCTACAAGCAGATCGGCCAAGATGCCGACATCCTGGGTGCCGATCCGCACCGGCTGATCGTCCTGCTGTTCGACGGCGCCGATGCCGCCTTGCTCAAGGCCAAAGCCTGCCTCGAACAGAAGGACATCCGTGGCCGCTCGGACGCCCTGATCAAGGCCATCGACATCATTTCCCATGGTCTGGCGGACAGTCTCAATCAGGAACATGGCGGCGACCTCGCCAAGAACCTGAGTGCGCTGTACGAATACATGGTGAGCCGGCTGATCTATGCCAACATCCATCAGGACGAACGCGCCATCGCCGAAGTCCAGAAACTGCTCGCGGAAATTGGCGGTGCCTGGCGCGAAATGGGCGACAACCTGAGGAAGCAGGGCTCGACCGGAGGAACCCAGCCCTGAACGACGAGATTCCGCAAGGAAGCAGCGCTTTCAGCGATTTGTCCATTGCGCTCGACGCACTTCTCAAACTGCTGCGCGAAGGCAACTGGGACGCTGTCGCCGACCAGCAGGCGGCTCTTCTACAAGCGCTCGAGGCCGTCAAAAACCCGGCCCTGATCGGACAACGAGCAATCTCCTCCACTCAACTCGCCAGCCTGCAGGACAAGCTCCAAAAGGCCATCGGCGAATGCCGCGAACGTCAGGCGCAAATCGCGCCCCTGGTGCAAGCCTTCACGAAAAATCGCCCGCCGCAATCTAGCTCATGATTCCGCCGGATGTCGCCAGTTCGCTACGCTCGGTACTGACCGAGTCGCACAGCGCGACCCAACAGCCCCAGCAAACCCAGCCCGTTGCAGCTACCCAGCGCATCGCCGACGTCCTTGGCAACCTCGTGCCGGGCCAGCGGATCATGGCGGAAATCCAGGGCATGCAGGCCAACGGCACCTATCGGGCGATGGTCGGCCAGCGGGAAATCACCCTTTCCCTGCCGTTCTCCGCCAAAGCCGGCGACAGCCTGGAACTCGAAGTCACCGAATCCGACGGCAAGCTGACCCTCGCCTTCGTCGCCAATCGCGGCGAACCGGCCGCCAAGGAACAGCCGGTCTCGGTTTCCACCTCGCTGAGCAACACCGGCCGGATGATCGGCGACCTGCTGCAGGAACTGACGGTCGACGGCAAGCGAGCACCGGCGGCGCCGCTCAACGGCAACCAGGCGCTGGTCCAGAACATGCCGAAGGATGCCGCCCAACTGGTCCCGGTACTGAAGCAGGCCTTGACGCAAAGCGGCATGTTTTACGAAGCCCACCAGGCGCGCTGGGCCGCCGGCCGGCTGCCGACCGAGCAGTTGCGTCAGGAACCGCAAGGCCGGCTACCCGCCCCGGCAATGCCGCCGACCGCGGGAAACAATCCCGGGCAAAGCGCCGCCCAACCGGCCCACAACCCCTCGGGGCAGGCCCCGGCAGCGGCCACCCCAGCCAGTCTCCCCGGCGGCGCAGCGCCCACCGGTGCCAATTCCGCGAACCCGCTCCTCCCCGGCACTGCCGGAACATCGCTCCCGGCAGCGGGCGGCAGCGCCCAGGCGCCCGCCAATTCACCGACGACCGCGGCGATGCCGAGCCAGCTTCCCGGCAACACGCAGCCCCCCGCCGGCGCTAACGAGTCGAGTCCGCCACAGCCCCCCCCGGCACAGGGCATTGCACAGCAACCCACGGCCAACTCGCCTACCCAGTCGATTCCCGGTCAGGCCGCGACGCCGCCCAGCCAGGCATCCGGCGCGCAACCGTCTTCGCAACCGTCTTCGCAACCGTCTCCGCAAGCCTCGACCGCAGCGCCTTATGCCGCCCCGGCCAATGCTGCCACGCCTGCCGGGCC
The DNA here is from genome assembly GCF_055901855.1 of Azonexus sp. MM2026_4. NCBI lineage: Bacteria > Pseudomonadati > Pseudomonadota > Betaproteobacteria > Rhodocyclales > Azonexaceae > Azonexus > Azonexus sp. MM2026_4. The sequence continues at coordinate 2,100,986 of NZ_CM148380.1, forward strand.
GCCCCCAGCCAATGCCACGCCCCAAGCCCCGATGCCGCAGGTCACGCCGGGCGCTTTGCCGCAGGCCACTGGCAACCCGGCATCGCCAGCAGGCCCTGCCGCCCCCAATTCGCCCCCGCCAGCACTTCCGGGAGCAGGCGTGCCGGAAGCCGCTCGGCAAACCACCGGCGGCTTGCCACCGCCGCTGCTCAGGCAAGGCCATCTGGTCTACGAGGCGTTTCCCCCGAGAACCGCCTGGACAGCGCAAAGCGGCGAACCGTCCGCAAGCACCTCGCCCCTTGCCTTACCCTCTTCTCCACCATCGCCACCGCCCGCCAGCGGCCCGCGTGAACAGGCGGCTCTGCCAAACCCGACGCCGACGGCCGAGCCCTTCCGTGACCAGGCGGCAAGTGCCAAGCCTAGCGCCAGCGGACCGGCAAACCTTGCCGAGAGCAGCCGGGACAGCGGACGAAGCCAGGCCCCGCCGGCCACCGCCCCGGCTTCGACGGCGCTGGCCGAAAAAACCCAGGCACCGGGACTGCCCCCCGGCCCGGCCGGGATTCCGCGCGACATCGCCCCGCTCGTCCAGCAACAGCTCGATGGCCTGGCCAATCAGAACTACGCTTGGCAGGGCCAGATCTGGCCGGGGCAGAATCTGTGGTGGGAAATCGGCGAAGATCCGGATAGCCGCCGCGGCGGCGACGAGGAAGGCAAGCGCTGGCAAACCCGCCTGAAACTGTCGCTACCGATTCTCGGCGATGTCGATGCCAGGATTTCGCTGCAAGGCTCGGGACAGATCAGCCTGCGCATCGCCGCCGGCGATGCGGCGAGCGCGACGCAGCTACAGGAACGCCTCGCCGAGTTGCGCCGGCAATTTGAAGATGCCGGTCTGTCGATCGGCCAGATACGCGTCGATCATGAACCACTCCCCGAAACCGAATCCGCTGCGTGAAGCGGTCGCCCTGGCCTACAGCCAGACCGATGCCGCCCCTCGCGTCGTCGCCAAGGGCAAGGGGCTGATCGCCGAACAGATCATCACCAAAGCCAGGGAACATGGGGTTTATGTGCACGAATCGGCCGAACTGGTCGCCTTGCTGACCCAGGTCGATATTGACGAACACATCCCGCCGCAGTTATACATGGCCGTAGCCGAACTACTGGCCTGGCTGTACCGGATCGAACAAGGCGAGCATCCGGAACCGCCCAAGGTCTAACCCGATCGAGCAAAGCGCCACCATGCCCACCGTCAGCAACACCGCTTCCACGACCCTATTCGAAATCGACCAACCCGACCAGTTCGGCCAGTTCATCCAGAACAACCCGCTGGAAATCCTGCGCAATCTGCGCGCGCTGACCAAACAGGGGGGATTTGTCAGCGTTTACTTCGATCGCGGCGAAAAGTTTTTCCTCAGCACGATATTGGCCGTCGACGAGAACCGGCGCAGCATCGTGATCGACGCTCCGCGCCAGGCGGAAGTCCTGCAGCAAGCCGTACAGGCCGGCGTCGCCACACTGTGCGCCAACCTGGACCGGATCAAGATCCAGTTCCACCTGCAGCGTCTGCTTCCCGACACCTGGGAAGATCGCAACGCGCTGACCAGCCTCCTGCCGGAGAGAATGCTGCGCCTGCAGCGCCGCGAGTTCTTCCGCATCCAGACGCCGCTGCTCAACCCCCTGCGCTGCCGCCTGATCCGGCAGCACGGCGACGGCCGCAGCGAAGTCTTCGATTTCCCGCTGCACGACATCAGCGGCGGCGGGGTCTGCCTGGTAGCACCGATCGAGATGGTGGAAAAGTTTTCACTGGGCGAACTGTTTGCCGACTGCCGCCTGGACATTCCCGGCGAAAGCGTGCTCTCGGTCAATCTCCGGGTGCGCGAACTGGCCCAACTGGAAATGCACGACGGCCAGCCGCAGTTAAGGCTGGGTTGCGAGTTCTTCAACCTGCCGGGGACCCGGCTGACCCTGATCGAGCGCTATATCACCCGACAGGAACGCGAAAACAAGGCCCGCCTGAACGGCTACACCTGATCCGGCGAGCGCTCAGACCTGCAGGTTCATCACGTCCTGGTAGGCTGTGACGAGCTTGTTGCGGACCTGGACCATTTCCTGGAACGAAACGCTGGCGCTCTGCAGGGCAATCATCACTTCGTGAAGATTCTGGTTGCTGTCGCCGGCGGCAAGTTTTTCCGCCATCTGGTTGGCCGATTTCTGGGCCTGGTTGACCTTGTCGATGGAGTTTTTCAGCACCTCGGCAAAATCGGTCACGCCAGCCGTCGTGCCGGCATTGCCGGCAGCGGGCAGGCTCGAAGCCTGCGCGGCGGTTGCCCGCAACGTGCTCAACATCTGTTCGATACCCTTGGTGTCCATCTGTCACTCCTTTTCGCAGGCAATTCCGAGCAAGAAGCAGGCCAACATCAGTCCTGGTAATGCCCTTCCTCGCGATACTGCTGCAACTTGTAGCGCAAGGTCCGCTCGGAAATCCCCAGACGCTCGATCGCCAGCTTGCGTGAACCGCCGACTTCGGCCAGCGTCTGCAGGATGTGCTCGCGTTCGAGATCCTTGATGTTCCTATTATCGCCGTTTTTCGCGGCAACCGGCTGTCCGGCGCTGTTTGCCGGGGTCAGCGGCAAGGCGGCCGTTGCCGGCAGGTTCAGGTGTTCCGCCGCGATCTCCTGCCCCGGCGCCAGGATCAAGGCGCGCTGGATGACGTTTTCCAGCTCCCGGACATTGCCCGGCCAGGCATGCGCAGTAAGCGCCCGCTCCGCCGCCGGCGATAGCCGCATGCCGGTGCGCCCGAAGCGGCTGCCATGCTCGGCGATGAAATGGCGGGCGATCGGCACGATGTCGAGCGGTCGCTGGCGCAGGGCCGGAATCGCCACCGGGAAAACGTTGAGCCGGTAGTAGAGGTCTTCACGAAAGACGCCGCGAGCGACTGCTTCCGCCATGTCGCGGTTGGAGGTGGCGACGATGCGGATGTTGAGCGCCACCGGCTTCTTGCCGCCGACCCGCTCGACTTCCCTTTCCTGCAGCACGCGCAGCAGCTTGGCCTGCAGGCCCAGCGGCATTTCCGTGACTTCGTCGAGCAGCAAGGTACCCTCCTGTGCCTGTTCGAACTTGCCGGCCTGCGCCTGCTGCGCCCCGGTGAAGGCGCCTTTCTCGTAACCGAACAGGGTCGCCTCGAGCAGGCTGTCGGGGATCGCCGCACAGTTGATGGCGACGAAAGGACCATCGCGCCGGGCCGAGTTTCGATGAATGAAGCGAGCGACCACTTCCTTGCCAACCCCCGATTCTCCAGTGAGCAGAACCGTCGCATCGGTCTGGGCGACACGCCCGGCGATGGCGAACAGGTCGCGGCTGCCGGGGTCTTCGGCAATCACGCCGCCATCGTCGCGGGTCGCCGCCAGTTCGTACTTGTTGATATGCGCGAGCAGCGCCTGCGGCTCGAAAGGCTTGAGCAGGAAATCGCAGGCGCCGGAACGCATCGCATCGACCGCCTTGTCCACCTCCGCGTAGGCGGTCATCAGCAGCACCGGCAGGTGCGGCAGGCGGGCGCGGATCTCCTTGAGCAGGGTGATACCGTCCATCGGCATCATGCGCACGTCGCTGACAACGATCGAGAAGGCCTCTTCGTCGAGCGCGCGCAAGGCCGCCTCGCCGCCATCGACGGCACGATAGCTGCGGCCGGCGAGTTCCAGCGTGTCGCCGATCGCCTCGCGCAAGCTGGGATCGTCCTCGACGACGAGAACCGGCAGGTTATGTTCGCTCATTGCTTCACTTTCATTTCAGGCTGCCGCTACCGGCAGCGTCATCACGAACTCGGCGCCCTCGCCACTGGCCGGCGCGACTTCGATCGTCCCGCCATGCGCGCGCGCCACGCCGAGGGCGATGGCCAGGCCAAGACCGGTGCCCTGGCCCTTGGTCGTGTAGAACGGTTCGAAGATGCGCCCCCGCTTCTCCGGCGCAATGCCCGGCCCGGTATCGCGCACCGACAAGGTCAGCCAGTCCTTGCAAAAATTGCCGGTCAGGCAAATTTTGCCGCCCGCCGGCGTCGCCTGCAGTGCGTTTTCCAGCAGGTTGACCAGGGCGCCGAACAGCGCCTTGCGGCTGCCGACGATTCTCGCATCAGCACAGTGGTCGACCAATACAAATTCGATGCCATGTTCGCGCATCAGGGCGTCCATCGTCTGCGCCGCGTCGGCCAGCAGTTCGCCGGCCGGGATCACGTCGTGGCCGATGCTTTCGCCGCGCGCGAAGAGCAGGACATCCTGGATCAGCCGTTCGAGTCGCCGCAACTGACCGGTCGCCTTCTCCGAAAAACGGCTGCGGACCTCGTCGCTGATCCCCGGCTGGCCCAGGTTGGAGGCATGGAGCAGGGCCGCCGCCAGCGGCGTGCGCAACTGATGCGCCAACGATGCCGCCATTTCGCCCATCGCCGCCAGCCGCTGGCTGCGCTCGAGCTCTTCCTTCATCCGCTGCGCCGAGGTGATGTCGTGGATCAGCAGCAACTTGCCATCGCCGGAAGGCAGCGTACTTTCGGCGATCGACACCCGCGCCTCGCCGAGCAACCACTCGCCGACGGTCAGCGTCGGCGCCAGCGACTGGCCGACCACGTCGCCCCAGTGCCGGCCCAGCACCGCCTCGCCGAACATGGCGATGGCGGCGGGATTGACGGCGGTGACCCGAGCGCCCTGGTCGAGCAACACGACCCCCGCCGGCAGGGCGTCGAGCAGCGAGGAAAGGCGCTCCGACAGAGCCTCCTTTTCCCGGTACTGGCGACGCAATTCGCCATTGGCGACGGCCAGTTCCTCGGTCAACGAAGTCACCCGCGACTGCAGGGCTTCATAAGCCTGGGTCAGCTCGGCCGAGACCTGGTTGAACATGGCGAATGCCCGCTGCAATTCGGCGGCTTTATCGGCCACAACGGGTTCGGCGGCCTGGCTCGGAGGGTTTGTCATTAAAATGATCGGGTGCATTCGGCGCCGGTAATAGTAGAATATTTCTAGGAAAATTTGGCTTCCCGATTGATTCTTCTTCTGTTTCTCTTTGATCGACCCGGCACTTGATGGCAGCAACCACCGATACCACCGCAGGAAATGCACCCCCTGAAAGCCAGGTGCAGCGCCTGCGCGAGGCCTTCAATCGCCTCAGCGAGCGGCAGAAGATCGGGCTGGCCGTCGCCATCGCGGCGATCGTCGCGCTGATCGTCGGCTCCATTCTGTGGAGCCGGCAGCCGGATTACAAGGTTCTCTTCTCCAACCTCGACGAGCGCGACGGCGGCAACATCGTCGCCACCCTGGAACAGCAGAACATTCCGCACCGCATGTCGAACACCGGCGCCATCATGGTGCCGGCCGAGCGCGTGCACGAAGTGCGCCTGAAGCTCGCCTCGCAAGGCCTGCCGCGCGGCGGCATGATCGGCTTCGAACTGATGGAGAACCAGAAGTTCGGCATCAGCCAGTTTGCCGAACAGGTCAATTACCAGCGCGGCCTGGAAGGCGAACTGGCGCGCACCATCATGTCGATCGGCTCGGTCCAGGCGGCGCGCGTGCACCTGGCGATCCCCAAACCCTCGGTCTTCGTCCGCGAGGAACAGAAGCCGACCGCCTCGGTGATGCTCAGCCTCTATCCCGGCCGCGCCCTCGACAGCACCCAGGTCGCCGGCATCACCCATCTCGTCTCCTCGAGCGTGCCGCAACTGCAACCCGGCAACGTCAGCATCCTCGACCAGAACGGCAGCCTGCTGTCGACCCTGAAGAACAAGCTGACCGAAGCCGGCCTCGACGCCACCCAGCTGAAATACGTCCGGGAGGTCGAGAACGGCATCGTCGCCCGCATCGAGGACATCCTGAAGCCGGTCCTCGGCCCCGACAACTTCAAGGTCCAGGTGGCGGCCGACATCGACTTCTCGCAGAGCGAACAGACCGCCGAAACCTTCCGCCCGAACGCGACGCCGGAAACGACGGCGATCCGCAGCCGGCAGAACAACGAAACCGCCAGCGTCAACGAAGCCACCGGCGGCGTGCCCGGCGCCCTGACCAACCAGCCGCCGGTGCCCGCCACCGCGCCGTTGACCGCCCCGGCCACCGGTAACACCGGGGCGCCCGGCCAGCGACCGGGCAACGTGCCGGGCAGCATCGACGCTGCCGGCATCACCGCGCCGATCAACGCTGCCGGCCAGCCGATCAGCACGGCCAAGAACTCGACGCTCAATTTCGAGCTCGACCGCACCATCCGCCACACCAAACAGGGCATGGGCGCGGTCCGCCGCCTGACCACCGCCGTCGTCGTCAATCACCGCAAGGACGTCGATGCCAAGACCGGCAAGGACATCACCAAGCCGCTCGCCGACAGCGAGATGAAGCAGATCAACGATCTCGTCCGGGAAGCGATGGGCTTCAGCCAGGAACGCGGTGATTCGATTTCGGTCGCCAATGCGCCGTTCACCGCCGTCGAGAAGGAAGAGATCAGCCTGCCGGTCTGGAAGGACCCGGAACTACTGGGCATTGGCAAGGAATCGCTGCAATACCTGCTGATTGCCGCCATCATCGCCTTCCTTTACTTCAAGATCATCCAGCCGGCGCTCAAGACCATGTTCCCGCCGCCGCCCAAGGCCAGCGAGGCCGCCGGCGCCGCCGGAACCGCCGGCCATCCCGGCGCCACCGGCGACGAGGCGGAAGACGAGGAAGCCGTGCAGATCGACCATTACGCGGTCAAGGTACAAAAGGCCCGCGACCTGGCACAGAACGACGCCAAGGCGGTAGCCAACATCATCAGAGAATGGATGGGCGCCAATGCCAGCTGAAGACGGACTGGAAAAGAGCGCGACCTTGCTCATCGCGTTGGGCGAGGACCATGCCGCCGAAGTGCTCAAGCACCTCGGCCCGCGCGAGGTGCAGAAGCTCGGCCACGCGATGGCCGCCCTCAAGTCGGTACCGCGGACCACGGTCGAAGCCGTGCTCGACAGTTTCCACAAGGACATCGAGGAACATTCCGCCGTCCACGTCGACACCGACAACTACATCCGCTCGGTGCTGACCAAGGCGCTCGGCGACGACAAGGCCTCCAACCTGATCTCGCGCATCCTGCAGGGCGGCGAGACCTCGGGCATCGAAGGGCTGAAGTGGATGGACGCGCAGACCGTCGCCGACCTGATCAAGAACGAGCACCCGCAGATCATCGCCACCATCCTCGTTCACCTCGAACACGACCACGCCAGCGAAATCCTCAACCACTTCACCGAGCGCCTGCGCAACGACGTCGTGCTGCGCATCGCCACCCTGGAAGGCATCCAGCCGTCGGCGTTGCGCGAGCTGAACGAAGCGATGCTGCGCATCCTCTCCGGCTCGGCCAGCATCAAGCGGACGGCGATGGGCGGCGTGCGCACCGTCGCCGAAATCCTCAACTTCATCGGCACCGCCAACGAAACTTCGGTGGTCAACGCGATCCGCGAGTACGACCCCGACCTGGCGCAGAAGATCCTCGACGAGATGTTCGTCTTCGAGAACCTGATGGACATCGACGACCGCTCGATCCAGATGATCCTGCGCGAAGTCCAGTCCGACTCGCTGGTCCTCGCGCTGAAAGGCGCCTCGCCGGAACTGCGCGAGAAGATCTTCAAGAACATGTCGCAACGCGCCGCGGAAATGCTGCGCGAGGATCTCGAGTCGAAGGGTCCGGTCCGCCTCTCCGAAGTCGAGGCGGAACAGAAGGAAATCCTCAAGGTGGTCCGCCGACTGGCCGACGAAGGACAGATCGTCCTCGGCGGCGCCGGCGGCGAGCAGATGATCTAAGGCATGGCTGGCGTCATTCCCAAGGAACAACTGGCCGCCTACCAGCGCTGGCAAGCCAACGCCTTCGACGCTCCCGCCGCGCCGCCGGCGGCGCCCGCGCGCGAAGCGGAAGCCGCGCCGGGCACAACGCTGCCGGAAGCGGAAAGCGAAAGCGTCGACGCTACCTCGTTCACCCTGCCGACCGCCGACGAAATCGAGCAGATGCACGAACAGGCCCATGACGAGGGCTATCGCGCCGGTTACGAAGAAGGCCTGCAAGCCGCTCAAGCGGCGACGCTCGCCGCGCGCGAGCAGGAAGTCGCCCGCCTGGCGGCAATGACAGGCGCCCTGCGCGACGCCCTGAACCGCCTCGATCAGGAAGTCGCCGAGCAATTGCTCGACCTGGCGCTGGAAGTTGCCGCGCAAGTCGTCGGCAGCAGCCTGAAAACCCAGCGCGAGCTGCTGCTGCCGGTGATCCGCGAAGCGCTGCAGGCGCTGCCGCTGCATCACGGCAGCATCGCCCTGCACGCCAACCCGGACGACCTCGACCACCTGCGCGACGCGCTCGACGAACTGGTCGCCCAGAGCAACCTCAAGCTGGTGCCGGACAGCGCCATCGCTCCCGGCGGCTGCCTGCTCAAGGCCGGCCACAGCGAAATCGACGCCAACCTGGCGACGCGCTGGAAGCGGGTGCTCGAAGCGATCGGTGTCGATCCGGAACGATGGCTGCTCCGTTGAACGACGCCTCGGTCGACCACAGCGGACGCTGGCAGAAATTCCTTGACGGCTGCCGGCTCGCCGCCGGCAACGCGCAGCCGCTCTGGCCGAGCGGTCGCCTGACCCGGATCAACGGCCTGGTCATGGAAGCCACCGGACTCAAGCTGCCACTTGGCAGCACCTGCCGCATTTTCCCGACCATCGGCGCCCCGGTGGAAGCCGAAGTCGTCGGCTTTGCCGGCGAAAAGCTCTACCTGATGCCGTCCGATGAAGTCTTCGGCCTGGCGCCCGGTGCCCGCGTCGTTCCCTTCGACGTGCCCAGCCCGGCGCCGCAGATCGACCAGCCCGGCTACCTCAAGCGGCGCGCCATCGACCGCGCCAAGCAGGTCCCGGTCGGCGACGAACTGCTCGGCCGCGTCGTCGACGGCGTCGGCCGCCCGCTCGACGGCCAGGGGCCGCTGCACGCCGCGCATGCCCGGCCGCTGCAGAGCCGGCCGATCAACCCGATGAGCCGGGCGGCGATCGAACACCCGCTCGACGTCGGCATCCGCGCCATCAACGCTCTGCTCACCGTCGGCCGCGGCCAGCGCATGGGCCTGTTCGCCGGCTCCGGCGTCGGCAAGTCGGTGCTGCTCGGCATGATGGCGCGCTACACCGAAGCCGAAGTGATCGTCGTCGGCCTGATCGGCGAGCGCGGTCGCGAAGTCAAGGAATTCATCGAACAGATCCTCGGCGAGGAAGGCCGGCGGCGTTCCGTCGTCGTCGCCGCCCCCGCCGACACCGGGCCGCTGATGCGCCTGCAGGGCGCCGCCTACGCAACGACGATCGCCGAATACTTCCGCGATCAGGGCCGCCAGGTCCTGCTGATCATGGACTCGCTCACCCGCTACGCCATGGCGCAGCGGGAAATCGCCCTGGCCATCGGCGAACCGCCGGCCACCCGCGGCTATCCGCCGTCGGTCTTCGCTCGTCTGCCGCAACTCGTCGAGCGCGCCGGCAACGGGCCGGAAGGCGGCGGTTCGATCACCGCCTTCTACACCGTGCTCGCCGAAGGCGACGACCAGCAGGACCCGATCGCCGACTCGGCGCGCGCCATCCTCGACGGCCACATCGTGCTCACCCGCAGCCTGGCCGATGCCGGCCACTACCCGGCGATCGACATCGAACAGTCGATCAGCCGCGCCATGGTCAACCTGATCGACAACCAGCAGCTCGACAACATCCGCCGCTTCAAGGTCCTGTTCTCGCGCTACCAGCGCTCGCGCGACCTGATCGCGGTCGGCGCCTACGTTCCCGGCTCCGACCCGGTGCTCGACCAGGCCGTCGCCAACTATCCGAACATGGAAGCCTTCCTGCAGCAGCGGATCGACGAGAAATCCGATTTCCAGACCGGGGTCGCCCACCTGGCCCAGCTTTTCATGTAAGCCATGAGTTCCACCTTCTCCCTGCAGCCCCTGCTCGAACTGATGCAGGAAAAGACCGACGAAGCCACCCGCCGCCTCGGCCAGCTCATCGCCGCCGAACAGAACGCCCGCAGTCGCCTGCAGATGCTCGAGAACTACCGCGCCGAATACGCGGAGCGGCTGCGCCAGGCCATCTCTCAAGGAATCACCCGACAAGTGCTGGCCAATTACCAGGATTTCCTGGCCCGCATCGACGAGGCAATCCAGCAACAACGGCAGATCGTCGGCCAGTCGGAAAACAACACGGCCCGCGGCCAGCAGGACTGGCGGGAGAAAAACACCCGCCTGAAGGCCATCGGCACCCTCTCGGATCGCCACGACGAACGTGAGCGGCGCAAGGAAGACAAGAAGGAACAAAAACTGCTGGACGAATTCACCACCCGGAAATTCGCCACGCAGACGAAAGACGGAACACCGGACTAGCCCGGCACGTTAATTGCTGAATCCTGGTGCAAGCATAAACCAGGAATCATCATGGGCATCGAAGCCTTACTGCACTCGACCATCCACGGCCGCCACGGCAAAAGCACTGGCAGTGCCCAGGGCGCCGGCGGGGAATCACTGACAGGCGGCTTTGCCGGACTGTTGCAAGGGCACTTATCCTCCGCCACACGCACGGCGGAAGCCGGAGAAAGCACGAACGCCCTGCCGACGATCGATGGCGAAGTAGCGCAACTCCTGCCCGAGACTGCCGTTCCGGATGCCGCCCTGCTCGCGGCCTTGATCCCCGCGCCCAGTGCCGGCGAACGTCGCGCCTTCGTTTCCGGCGATGGCAGCGAACCGACGCCGAGCAACCGAACTGCGCCGGCAAGCGCCGACCCGGCGCAGGACGTAGCGCAAGAAGCCCTGGCGGCAGCGGCCGCCGCACTCGAAATCATCACGCCCCGGAGCACCCCGCCAACCGACACGGCAAACGCCCCGGCGCCCCGCGTCGAGCAGACCGCCAGCAGCCAGGCCCCGAGCCGCGAAGCGACGCCCCAGGCGCTGCCGGCCGGCGACGGGCGCTTTGCCGAGCGGCGCTTCACCCTCCCGACGACACGCGCCACCGCCTCCGCCGAACTCCCTGCCAGCGTAGAGGCGCCTCGCCAAGCACTCGCTGACGAGCCGACGGCAAAATCGCCGACGCCCGCCACGGCCAACCTCAGCGCCCCCGTCACTGCCCACAGTGCGGTAACCGCCGAAAGCGGGCGGAATCCGCCAGCCAACATCGCTGCCGCTACTGCGCCCGGCAAGTTGCCGTCCCGGCAAAACAGCGCGGAAGAAGCGCCGCCAACCCAACGCACGGCGATTTCCCGAGCCTTCAGCGGCGACCGGCCGAGTACGGCAACGCCCCCGACTTCGAACCCGACTTCGAACCCGACTTCGAACCCGACTTCGAACCCGATTTCGAACCCGTCCAGCGTACCGGCACGGGTCGCCAGCGCGACCGCCCCCACAGCGCAGACGGCCGACACAAACCGCGTCACCGACGCCAACATGCCGGCCGCCTTGCCGATCCCCCCCACCGCCACCGACAGCCCACGGGAAGCCAGGAACGCGGCGGCTCTCGAGGCCAACCGGACTGCAACTTCCCGCGTGACCCCGGCCACACCGCCGAGTGCTGGTGCCGCGCAACGCCCCGCCGGCGCCGGCAGCGACGCACCGGAAATAGCAGCAACGCCCGGACGCCCAGCCCCCCAGGAGATCAGCCCGCCGACCCTGGTGACGCAGCCCACGGGCGCCGCACTGACGAGCAACGCGCCGGCGCAAGCCGTTCTGGCAAGCGGCGCGACCGACACCCAGCTCGGCCGCCGCCCGAGCATCCGCAACCCGGCCCCGGAAACGCGCACCAGCACGACCGCCCCGCTGGCTGCGACCAGCAGCGGCAGCAACGAGGAAGACCTTGCCGTTTCCGAATCGACAGCAGCGCTGCGCACCACCAGCAGCGCGTTGCCAATGCCGGAAGTTAAGCCGCCAAGCACGACCTTCGCGGCTGGCGACGATACGCACTTGAGCACGGCGGACGGCACGATCGCCCCGGCGGACTCGGCAAAACTTGCCGCCATGCCGGCAGCAGCGGCAAATGGCGCAGCTGTGGCGGGGCTGGCCGCGAATGCCGGAACCGACGCAGCGCAGAATACGGAAGCCAGCGTCCAGTTGCCGACCCATCTGCGCGATCCGCGCTGGGCCGAACATCTCGGCGAACGCGTCGTGGTTCTGGCCCAGGGGGAAAAGAGTTCGGCGCAGATCGACATCAACCCGGCTCAGCTCGGCCCGATCCGGGTCAAGATCGACATGAGCGGCGACCAGATGTCGGTCCAGTTCTCCAGCGCTTCATCGGAAGTCCGTCAGGTGCTCGAAGATGCCTTGCCGCGCCTGCGTGAACAACTGTCGAACTCGGGCATCCAGCTCGGCCAGGCGAATGTCGGCTCGCAATCGCAGCAAACGCCGCGCGAGGCCTTTGCCCAATCGACGCCCTCGCCCCGTTCCCCGGGCGAAGGCGCTATACTTCCCGCTGAATCGCCGCTGGAGGCGCAATCCTCCGGTCGCTTGATCCAGAGCGGACGAGGTCTGGTTGACCTGTTCGCATAGAAGAGCGTGATCCGAGGGTAAAAGGAGAGGGAGAACCATGGCGAAGGATGCGAAGCCAGCCGAAGAGGGCGCCGAAGCCCCACCGAAGAAAAGCAAGAAGCTGCTCATCATCATTGTGGCGGTCGTGCTGCTGCTGGTCATTGCCGGCGGCGCCGCAGCCCTGCTGCTGAAGAAGGGCGACGACGCCGAAGCGGGCGATGAGGAAGTGGCCGAAGAAACCGACAAGCCGGCGAAGAAGTCTGCCAAGAAGAAGGATCATGGCGCGCCGCCGGTTTTCGTCAACCTCGATGCGTTCACGGTCAACCTGGTCCCGGAAACCGGCGACCAGTACCTGCAGGTCGTCCTCTCGCTGGAACTCGAAAGCCCGGATGCGCAAGCGCAACTGGCACAACTGATGCCCCGCATCCGCAACAACGTGACCTTGTTGCTGTCGAGCAAGAAGGCCTCTGAACTTCTGCCCAAGGAAGGCAAGGAAAAACTGGCCGGCGAAATCATGAACGAAATCAATTCGGCCATCGAACCACCGACCAAGAACAAGAAGGGCGAAGTCGTGCACGCCGAAGGCCCTGTGGTTTCGGTGCTGTTCACCTCGTTCATCATCCAGTAAGGAGCCATGGCTGGCGACTTTCTCTCCCAGGACGAAGTTGACGCCCTGCTCAAGGGCGTCACTGGGGAAACCGACGATCCGGAAGAGGGCGGCGGAGACGAATCCGGGATTCGTGCCTACAACCTGGGCACCCAGGAACGGATCGTCCGCGGCCGGATGCCGACGCTGGAACTGGTCAACGAGCGCTTCGCCCGTTACCTGCGGATCGGCCTCTTCAACTACATGCACCGCAACGCGGAAATCTCGGTCGGCCCGATCCGCGTGCAGAAGTACAGCGAATTCATCCGCAACCTGGTCGTCCCGACCAACCTGAACCTGGTCGCCGCCAAGCCGCTGCGTGGCACGGCGCTGTTCGTCTTCGACCCCAACCTGGTCTTCCTGGTCGTCGACAACATGTTCGGCGGCGACGGGCGCTTCCATACCCGGGTCGAAGGACGCGATTTCACCGCTACCGAACAACGCATCATCCAGGGCTTGCTGGGCGTCGTCTTCGCCGAATATTCGAAGGCCTGGAAGCCGGTACACACCATCCAGTTCGAGTACATCCGCTCGGAGATGAACTCGCAGTTCGCCAATATCGCGACCCCGTCGGAAATTGTCGTCTCGACCTCGTTCACGCTGGAATTCGGCGGCGCCACCGCCGACATGCACATCTGCTTCCCGTACTCGATGCTCGAACCGATCCGCGACCTGCTCTACAGCACGATGCAGAGCGACCAGCTATCGACCGACAAACGCTGGATCAGCACCCTGCGCAAGCAATTGCAGGGGGCCGAAGTGGAAATCGTCGCCCTGCTCGGCACGGGCAAGGTTTCGCTGCGCGAGATTCTCCGCCTGAAACCGGGTGATGTGATTCCGATCACCATCCCATCCAGCATCGAAGCGCTGGTGGACAATGTGCCGCTGATGGAATGCAGTTACGGCCAGCAGAACGGGCAGTACGCGCTGAAGGTCGAGAAATTCATTGCCTCACCCCCCGAACTGGGCGGCGAACCCGCCAAGGGAGAAAAGAATGTCTGAAGAAATGCAGAATCCCGGTATGGTCAACGACCAGATCAGCGAAGACGACTGGGCCGCTGCCATGGCCGAGCAGGCCACCATCGACGCGACCGGCGCGGCCGTCCAGCCGGCGGCGCAGCCGGCCGACATCTTTCCCTCCTTCGCCGCGCCGCCGGCGACCGGCGGCGTCATGAACGAACTCGACATGATCCTGGACATTCCGGTCCAGATCACCGTCGAACTCGGACGCACCAAGATCACCATCAAGAACCTGCTGCAGCTCGCCCACGGCTCGGTCGTCGAACTCGACGCGATGGCCGGCGAGCCGATGGATGTCCTGGTCAACGGCACGCTGATCGCCCAGGGCGAAGTGGTGGTGGTCAATGACAAATTCGGGATCCGGCTGACCGACATCATCACGCCCTCGGAACGCATGCGCAAGATCAACCGCTGAGCCTTCGGCCGCCGCTCCCCGTGCGGAAACTCAGCAGCCGGGGTTTTGGGTTTAAGATAGCGCACTTTCCTTACCTGCCGCCTGCCGCCTTGCCGCGCCTTCTCCCGATTTCCGCTTTTCTGCCGCTGCCGGCGCTCGCCGCGGAAACTGCCGCCCCCGGCATTTCCAGCGGCACTTACGTGCAGGCAACGCTGGCGCTGATCTTCATCGTCTGCCTCCTCTTCCTCGCCACCTGGGCGGCACGCAAGGTTTCCGGTGGCAAGCGTTTCGGCCAGGGCAACATGAGGGTGATCAGCGGCATCGCGCTCGGCCCCAAGGAGCGCATCGTCCTCGTTGAAGTCGAGGAGCAGTGGCTGGTCATCGGCATCGTCCCCGGCCAGATCCGGACCCTGCACACCTTGCCCAAAGGCGTTGCCGAAAAGGCCTCGGGTGATGGCCAAGCGCCAGCCACGCCGCCTTTTGGCGACTGGCTGCAACGCATCCGCGAGCGCCGCGACCATGCGCAATAAGCTGCCCCTGGCCCTCTTTGCGCTGGCCCTCGCCGGCCCGGTGTTCGCCCAGGCCACCGGCCTGCCGGCGATCAACAGCACGCCAACCGGCGGCGGCGGAACGACCTACAGCCTGACCATCCAGACGCTGGTCCTGCTGACGGCACTGACCTTCATTCCCGCCGCCGTGCTGATGATGACCAGCTTCACCCGCATCGTCATCGTCCTCTCGCTGCTGCGCCACGCGATGGGCACGCAGACCGCGCCGCCCAACCAGATCCTGGTCGGGCTGTCGCTGTTCCTGACCTTCTTCATCATGGCGCCGACGCTCGATCGCATCTACGAAGAGGCCTACGTACCGCTCGCCGAAAACCGCATCGACATCATGCAGGCCGGCGAACGCGCCGCCGTTCCCCTGCGCGCCTTCATGCTCAAACAGACGCGGGAGGCCGACATCGCGCTGTTCGCCGGCATCGCCCGCATCGACAAGATCGAGAAGCCGGAAGACGTGCCGTTCCGCATCCTGGTTCCCTCCTTCGTCATCAGCGAACTGAAGACCGCCTTCCAGATCGGCTTCATCCTGTTCATCCCCTTCCTGGTCATCGACATGGTCGTCGCCAGCATCCTGATGTCGATGGGGATGATGATGATGTCGCCGATCATGGTCGCCCTGCCGTTCAAGCTGATGTTGTTCGTCCTGGTCGATGGCTGGCATCTGGTCATCGGATCGCTGGTCCAGAGCTTCAACCCATGACGCCGGGTACCGTGATGGAAATCGGCCGTCAGGCCATCGAAGCGGCCTTGATGCTGTCGGCACCGATGCTCCTGGCGGCCTTGGCGGTCGGCCTGATCGTCAGCATTTTCCAGGCGGCGACCCAGATCAACGAGGCGACGCTGCAGTTCGTGCCGAAGCTGGTGGCGATCTTCCTGGTCCTGATCCTGTTCGGCCCCTGGATGCTGCAGTACATGGTCGATTACATCCAGCGCCTGTTCGGCAGCATCCCGCAATTGATCGGCTGACATGCTGAGCCTGAGCACGGCGCAGATCGATGCCTGGATCGTTTTCTACGCCTACCCACTGGCCCGCACGCTCGGCCTGATCGCCACCGTTCCCCTGTGGAGCACCGCCGGCATTCCGCGCCGGACGCGCCTGATCCTCGGGCTGGCCATCGCCGTCGCCATCGCCCCGGTGCTGCCGCCGATGCCGGTGGTGCAGCCCGGCTCGCTGGCCGGCCTGTGGATACTGGCGCAACAGATGCTGATCGGCATCGCCATGGGCTTTGCCGCCCGCGTCGTCTTTGCCGCCGTGGACATGGCCGGCACCTACATGGGCTTCCAGATGGGTCTCGGCTTCGCCACCTTCTACGACCCGCTGGAAGGCGGCCAGACGCCGGTACTCTCGGAATTCATCGGGCTGCTCTCGCTGCTCCTGTTCATGGCGCTGGACGGCCACCTGCTCTTCGTTTCCACCCTGGCCCGCAGTTTCGAGCTGATCCCGGTGGCGCCGGAAGCGCTCTCACCCAACAGTTGGCGCAACCTGGCCGAACTCGGTGGCAAGATTTTTTCCGCCGGCCTGCTGCTCTGCCTGCCGGTGTTGATCGCGCTGATGATCACCAACATCGCCCTCGGCGTCCTGAGCAAGGCCGCCCCGCAGCTCAACCTGCTGGCCCTCGGTTTCCCGCTGACGCTGGCCGGCGGCTTCGTGATCATCGGCCTGAGCTTGCGCTACCTCGCCGTTCCCTTTCAGGAACTCTACGACTTCGCGATCCGGGCGATGCTGGAATTCGCCCAACCGGCGCTTCAGTAGGCGCCGTTCAACGCGAAGGAATCGGCGGACTCGCCCTTGACCAGGCGGATCGTTCCTTCGGCGACGCGTTGCGCAATCGGCGTCTGGGATTCGATACCTTCGCTGTAACTGGCAATCTGGTAAGCGACAAAGCCCTTTTCCTCCTGCAACTGCCGCGCCCGTCGCTTGAGCACCTGCAAGGCCTCGCCCGAGCCGCCGGTGTGGAAGCGTTTCATCTTCATCGACAGCCGGTAGCTGTCGTCGGCGAGCTTGGCCTCCTCGATTTCCCAGTTCGGCGCCAGCGGGTCGTAAATCAGGTAAACCGCGGCGGCGGCGGCGAGCACCATGCCGAGTTTGACGTTGGTGTTGGCAGCCAGCGAGAAGGTGCCGGTGCCCGCCGTGCTGCAGCCGCCGAGGGCCACGCAGCAGGCCATGATCAAGAGGATTGAGCGCTTCACAGGATGCTGAACAGACTCATCTGACTGGATTGCTTGAAGGTCAACTGCGCCGCCTGCAACTGGAATTGCAGTTGAGAGAACTGGGAAATGGCCGCGGTGTAGTCGACTTCCTGCAGATCCTGGAGGCGGGTGGCGTACTGCAGGTCGAAATCCTTGCCGGCAACCTTCAGGTCATCGAGCGTGTTGAGCCGCGTGCCGACCGATGCGATCCGGTTCGCCACATGGTCGATGGAAACGCTCAACTGTTCCTGCAACTGCGCCCGCGTCGTTTCGTCGAACGGGACACCGCTGGTCGGATCGAAGATGTCGATCAGGTTCTGGACCGTCTCGAAAATCGAACTACCGTTCTGGTTGCCCTGGGCATCCTTGACCTGCATGAAGACATCGAAACCGTTGTGCCCCATCTCCATGACGTTCGACGACGAGACCCGGAGCTGCTGCTGTCCCTGGTCGCCGGCATAGGCGATGCCGCTGCCGGTGGCGGTGAACGGCTTGGTCGACGACATGGTGCCGCTGTAGATGTAGTTGCCGGTCCCGTCCTTGGCGTTGGCCAGGGTCAGGACGTTCTGCAGCAGTTCCTCGAGTTCGGGAACCAGCGCTGCCCGCTGCACTTCCGAGCCGCTCTTGCCGGTCGCCGCGAGCTCGTAGATTCGGGACAGGCCATCGCCCAGGTTGGTGAGGTTGGCTTCCATGTACGACAGTCGCGAGATCGCCGTATCCTGGTTGCTCATGTACTGCTTGTTGATCGACTGCGACTGGCCGACCTGCTGGGCCTCCCAGGCGCCGATCGGATCGTCGGACGGGGTCAGGATGCGGCGCCCGGTCAACATCTGGTTCTGCAGCTTGAACACCTCTGATTGCAAGTCCTGCAGCCCCTTGGTTCCGGTGCCGAAGAGCATCGAAGTACTAATGCGCATTTTGCTCTCCCTTAGGATTTGAGCGACAGCAAGGTGTCGAACAGGGTGCTGCCGACCGACAGGATCTTGGCTGCCGCCTGATAGGCCTGCTGATACTTGATCAGGTTGGCCGCTTCTTCGTCGAGATTGACTGCCGACAACGAGTCACGGGACGCCGACGCCTGATCGAGAACGGCATTCTGGGCGTCCTTGCGGATTTTCGCTTCGCTGGTCTGGATTCCGTTATCGGCGACCAGCTTGGAATAGGTTTGCTGGTAGCTTGCTGTGCCGCCGGACATGGTCTTTGCCGTCTGCAGGTTGGCGAGTTGCAACACGTTGCGGCCGTCCTGCACGCCGCCGGTATTGCGCGCAAAGGTGAACTGGTCGCCGACAGCCGGCGTACCGCCGACCGAGAACGACATCCCGGAGAACTCGATGTTGTCGAGTGCCTGCCCGGCATTGTTCAGCGGAATGCTGCCACTGCCGTTCACCGACGTCCCGTCGGCATACCTCGCGGTCCAGCTACCGGTCGCCCCGTTCAGCGCCGTCGCAGACGCCGTCAGCGTCTGCGGCAGGGAAGCCGCCGAATAGCCGACGCCAACGCTGCCCTGGCCGATCTGCATGTTGCCGGTATTGGCCTGCGCCTGGCTCACCCGCACCGGTGCCGCCGCCGCGATCAGCTTGGGATCGCCGGCGATCTTGCTGTTGACGGTGAGACTCTCGATACTGTTGCTGTAAGGCTTGACGACGAAACGATCGCCTTCGGCGCCGACCGCACCGATATTGAAGCTCAGACCTTCGTCAGGCAGGGAAACCGTGCCGCTACCGCTGCCGCTTGCGACGACTTCGTTGTCGCTCAGGCGGGTGATCGAATAAGCGCCGGCGGCGCCGAATTTCACCTGGTAATCGGACAACTTGAGGTTGGTGTAAAAACCGCCGTCGTTGGCCGTGCTAGCGTTCGCCACCGGCGGCAGAAAGCTGACGCCGATCGAGCCGCTGCCGGTGTTCTTGGCGTTGGCCAGCACGCTCGGCGTACCCAGCGTGAAGAAATCCTTTTGCAGGCTGCCGCCGTCGGCGGCGATGTTGCCCAGCATGTCCTGACCCAGCGCGTGCTGGGCATTGAAGGTCAGCGCCAGCGAGGTGGCGACCATGCCGAGTTCGGCCTTGACCTTGTCGAGCGAGCCGCTGCGGAACTCCATCAAGCCGCCGAGTTCGCCGCCGATGATCGTCGATTCGGGAAGCTCCAGCGCAACGTTCTTGCCCTGCAAACCGACCACGGTCCGCGACGCATCCGCCTGCGCCGGCTGCGCGGTCAAGGTCATCGCACTGGTGCCGACCACCAGCTGCTGCCCGTTGCCGAAGAAGAGATTGAGCGAACCGTCGCCATTGGACGTCGGCGTTACCTTGATCAGCTTGTTCAGTTCGTTGATCACCTGGTCACGCTGGTCCAGCAGGTCGTTGGCCGGTTGCCCGTAGGCGCCCTGCGCGGCAACGATGCGCTGATTGAAGGAAGCGACTTCCTTGGCGTAGCTGTTGATCATCGATACCGCATTGTCGATCCGGCTGTTGATCTGCTCGGACATATCCGAGAGACGGGTGTTCAGCAGGTCGAAGCGGGAAACCAGGGTCTGGGCGGAGCTGACCATCGATTGCCGGGCCGGCGCCGACGACGGATCGGTGGCCACCGACTGGACGCCGGTAAAGAAGCTCTGCAGGGCCGGCGTCAGGCCGGCGCTGGAATCGGCAAACAGGTTGTCGATCTGCGACAACTGGGTGTGCAAGGCTTCAAGCTGGCCGACGCTGGATTGGGCGGTGTTGACATGACCGGACAGGTAATTGTCGTACATCCGCTTGATCGTGTTGATCTCGACGCCCTGGCCAACCGCGCCCTGGCCGGTATACACCGCGCCGCTCGTCGACTGCACCGTCGTCTGGCGCGAATAGCCGGCGGTGTTCGCGTTGACGATATTGTGCTCGGTCGCCAGCAGACCCATTTGCGACACCTTGATGCCGCTGACACCGATACTGAAAAGTCCTGTTGCCATCTTTCACCTCTTGGGAGGTCTACGGCCCCCCGGCCAGAAAGTTAAGGCGGATATCAACCGATCAGGGCTTGGCGGAGCGTTGGGCCGTTGATGATGCTGGCCAGCTTCTCCGCGTATTTCGGATCGGTGGCATAACCTGCCGCCTGCAACCTTCTTGCAAACTCCGTGCCATCCTGGGTACCGATGACGCCACCGTAACGCGGGGAGTTGCGCAAGAGGCTGGCGTAATCGCGGAAGGCTTCGGCGTAGGAAGCGTAGGCGCGGAAGTTCTCGACGACCTGTTGCGGCTTGCCGTCAACGTACTCGGTCGTGGTCACGGCCACCGTGTCGCCGGTCCAGCCCGGCCCGGCCTTGATACCGAAGAGGTTGTGCGAGGACGTCCCGTCCGCCTTGCGGATTTCGCTTTTTCCCCAACCGCTCTCGAGCGCCGACTGGGCGACCAGGAACTGCGGCGGGATGCCGGTGGCGCGGGAAGCCTCGACCGCATGCGGCCAGACCTGGTTGGCGAATTCCTTCGGAGTGGTGGCGACCGTCGTCTTACTGCCGACGCCCGCCTCTGCCGAACTTGCAGCACTTGGCGCGGGATAGGCCGCCGAGGTCGGCAGGCTGCTCGGCACTTCGCGGTACTGCACATTGGTCGCCGGCGGCAGCGCGGGCGGCAAGTCCTTGCCGGCAAGGATTGCCGACAGATCGTCACCGGCTGCCGCGCCGTCGGTCGGCGCGTACTGGCGGCCCAGTTGCTGTTCGATCAGCCGTGCGAAGCCGACACCATTGCCGGAAGAGGCCATGTTCTGGGCCATCTGCTGATCGAGCAGGCTGTTGTAGAACCGCGTCTGGTCGCTCTGCAACAGGCCGTCGCTGGGCACGGTATCGCGCATGCTCTTGAGGACCATCTGCAGGAACAGGGTCTCGAACTGCTGCGCCGCCGCCTTCAGCCCGGCCTGCGGATCCTTGCGCAACTGCTCGCGCAGGTCCTGGGTGGCCCCCATGTCGAAGGCTGCGCGGGTGGGCGTGTTCTGAACCTTGATCGACATGGCGGCGACTCAGATCACTTCCAGTTCGGCACGCAACGCGCCGGCCGCCTTCATCGCCTGGAGAATGGCCAGCAAGTCCATCGGATTGGCGCCCAGCGCATTCAGCGCCTTGACCACGTCGGCCAGGCTGGTGCCGGCCTTGACGCTGACCAGGCTACCCGCATCCTGATTGACCTGAATATCCGGACTGCCGCCGCCGGCGCCGGCATCGACGACCACCGACAGGTTGCCGTGCGCCACCGCGCAAGGCAGCAAGGCGACGCGCTGATTCATGACGACCGAGCCGGTCCGCGGATTGACGACGACCTTCGCTTGCGCCGTCGCCGCCCGCACTTCGAGATTCTCCACCCGACCGAGGAAGGTCACCCGGGCATCGGCAGCCTCCGGGGCGCGCAAGGCGATCCGCCGGCCATCGATGGCCTGCGCCGTGCCCGCTCCCATCGCCTTGTTGATCGCTTCGACCATGCTCATCGCCGTGCCGAAATCGCTTTCCGCCAGCTCGTAGTAGACGAAACCGCCCTGGCCGAGCGCTGTCGCCACGCTGCGTTCGACTGTCGCGCCGCCGGGAATGCGGCCCGCCGAGAGGTGATTGACCGTGACGCTGGCGCCGCCGGCACCGGCACCGACGCCGCCGACCATGACGCTGCCCTGGGCCATTCCGTAAATCTGCCCGTCGGCGCCCTTGAGCGGCGTCAGCAGCAAGGTGCCGCCACGCAGGCTCTTGGCATTGCCCATCGACGACACCGTGACATCGATCGTCTGACCGGGTTTGGCAAAGGCCCCGAGATTGGCGGTGACCATCACCGCGGCGACGTTCTTCAGTTGCAGCTTGCTGGTCTGCTCGGCGGTCAGATTGACCCCCATCTGCGACAGCATGTTGCCGATGGCCTGCGTCGTAAACGGCGTCTGCGTCGTCTGGTCGCCGGTCCCGTCGAGACCGACCACCAGTCCGTAGCCGATCAACTGGTTGTTGCGCACCCCCTGCAGCGCCGCCAGATCCTTGACCCGCTCGGCATGCGCCGGCAGGGCGAATACGGGCCCCAGACAACAGGCGAGCAGCGCCAGGCGCAGGTTCCTGGTAGCGGCAGACAGCAGTTTCATGAGCGGTATTCCCCGGCGGATGGACTAGAACGGCAAGACACTAAGAAAGAAGCGTGCCAGCCAGCCCATGACCTGTCCATCGGCAACCTGCCCGGACGATTTGTATTCGATCCGCGCGTCGGCGATCTTCGCCGAATCGACAGTATTGGAGAAATCGACGAAAGAAGGATTGACGACGCCGGAGATGCGGATGAATTCCTGTTCGGCACCGATCGCGATCTGCTTCTCGCCCGATACCAGCAGGTTGCCGTTGGGCAGGACATCGATCACGGTGACCGTCAGATTGCCGCTGAACACGGCATTGTTTGCCGCCTCGCCCTTGCCGTTGAAGTTGGTCGAGCTGCTGGCAGCCATGTCGAGACCGCTCAGGCCGCTGACCGGCATGCCGGCAAAGGCAGTGATTCCCGCCTTCTGGCTGTTGCTGCGGTCAAGCTTGTTGCTGGCTTTCTTCGACGCCGAGGTGTTCTCGGTGATGCGGACGGTGATCGTGTCGCCGACGAAGCGCGCCCGCCGGTCCTCGAACAGCGGCCGGGCGGCGGCCGCCTGGTAGATGGCGCCGTTGGCAGCCGGCGCCAGTTGCCGCACTTCCGGACGCACCGTCATCGGCTGGTGCACATTGGTTGGCGGCACGCTGGAACAGGCGGCAAGCAGGAGACAGGCGATAGAAAACAGGACTTTCATGGTTGCACCTCACAACTGCGTCAGGCGTCCCAGCATGGCATCGGAAGTGGAAATCACCTTGGAGTTCAGCTCGTAGGCCCGCTGGGTCTGGATCATCGTCACCAGTTCTTCCGCCACATTGACGTTCGAAGTCTCGACATAGCCCTGGCTGACGATCCCGGCACCATTGCTGCCCGGCGTGTTGGGTGTCGGCGCGCCGCTGGCGGCGGTTTCCAGGAAAAGATTCTGGCCGATGCTCTGCAGACCGCCCGGATTGATGAAGGTGGCAAGCTGCACCGTGCCGATTTCGGTGGTCGCCGAACTGCCCGACTGGGTGATGCTGATGATCCCGTCGTTGCTGATCGTCAGCGAGACGGCGTCGGCCGGAACGGTGATGTTCGGCTGCAGCGGATAGCCTTCGGAGGTGACGATCTGGCCCTGGCTGTCCTTCTGGAACGAACCGTCACGGGTGTAGCCGGTGGTGCCGTCGGGTAGCTGGATCTGGAAGAAACCGGCTCCGTTGATCGCGACATCGAGCGTGTTCTCGGTCTTCTGCAGGTTGCCCTGGGTGAAGATGCGCGCCGTGGACACCGTGCGAGCCCCGGTGCCGAGCTGCAGTCCGGTGGGAACCTGCGTCTGCTGCGAGCTCTGCGCCCCCGGCTGGCGGATGTTCTGGTAGAGCAGATCCTCGAATACCGCCCGGGCACGCTTGAAGCCGTTGGTACTGACGTTGGCCAGGTTGTTGGCGATCACGTCCAGTTGGGTCTGCTGGGCATCGAGACCGGTCCGGGCTATCCACAGGGAGCGAATCATCTGGTTTTCCTATCAAGCACTGAGCGACAGCAACTGATCGGCGCGCTGTGCGTTCTGGTCTGCGGTCTGCATCATCTTGATCTGCAGTTCGAATTGCCGGGAAAGGCTGATCAGGTTGACCATCGCGTCGGTCACGTTGACGTTGCTGCCTTCCAGCGTTCCGGAAGCGACCCGGACGTTCTCGTCGGCCGGCGCCGGCTGGCCGCTGCGCAGACGGAACAGGCCGTCGTCGCCGCGCACCAGTTCGCCGTCGCCCGGATTGACCAGCTTCAGGCGGCCGACCGGGTTGACGTTGTTCGGCGTGCCGAAGGTGGAAATGATCGAAACCGTGCCGTCGGGCGCGATCTCGATGTTGTTGTCGGGCGGAATGGCGATCGGACCGCCGTCGCCCATCACGGTATGACCGGACTTGGTCTGCAGTTCGCCATTGACATTGACGTCCAGGCTGCCGGCCCGGGTATAGGCTTCGCCGCCGTCCGGCAAGCGGACCGCCAGCCAGCCGCTGCCCTGCACCGCGACATCGAGGCTGCGCCCGGTGAACATCAGCGGACCGGCGTCGAAGACGTCGGCCACCGAGGCATCGACGACGAAGGCGCGGGTCGGCATGGCATTGCCCTGGACCTCGACGGCGCGGAAGCGGTGCTCCTGCGCCTTGAAGCCGATCGTGCTGGCATTCGCCAGGTTGTTCGCGGTGCCGGCCTGCTGCATGAAGACATGCTTGGCGCCGGTCATCGCGGTATAGATCAGGCGGTCCATGGCAATTCCGTCAGTGCAGCGTCAATCCGTTCGATCAGCGCATGCTGATCAGCGTCTGCAGCAACTGATCCTGGGTCTTGATCGACTGCGCGTTGGCCTGGTAATTCCGTTGCTGGATGATCATCTGCACCAGTTCCTGGCTCATGTCGACATTCGACTCTTCGATGCGCCCCGAGCTGATCGTGCCGTTCAAGCCTTCGCCGGGCGCCGCGACTGCCGGACTACCTGAATCGATCGACTCGCCCCACAGGTTGTCGCCGAGCGAAGAGAGGCCGTTCGGGTTGCGGAAGGTGGCCAGGATGACGCGACCGAGTTCGCGGGTCTGACCGTTGGTATAGCTCGCCTGCATGATGCCGTCGGCCGAGATCGAAACGGCGGCCACTTCTCCCGGCGGCGAACCGTCCTGGGTCGTTTCGTAAACCGCAGAGTCGGCACGCCGCTGCGTGAACTGCGACAGGTCGTAATCGAAGGTCAGGTCGGCCGCCCCGGTACCCAGTGTCGCCGACGGGATGTTGATCGTCCCGGTACCGCCGGACGCCCAGGCACCCGTCGTCGAGTTGAAGACGATGTCGCTCTGCGTGGTCGGCGCGCTGTTGTCGAAGGTGGTGTAAACGCCCCAGGTATTCGACGTCGTCGGTGCTTCGCGCACGAAATACATGTTCAGGGAATGCTGGTTGCCGAGGCTGTCGTAGACCGCTACCGAAGTCGCGAAACTGTAGGAGTCCGGATCGTTGACATCGAACGGCGCCGAGGCCGGCACTTCGAGTTGCGAGTCGAGGTTGGCGCGCACCGTGACCGGGGTACTGGTATTGCCGGTCGCCTTGGCGGCGATCCCCTGCGGCGGCACGTAGAGCGGGCGCGGGGTGGTGGAACCGATGTAGGACACCATGCCGTCGGAACCGACGCTCTGGTACCCCATCAGGCGCTCGCCGAGCGCCGTCACGACGTAACCGTTCTTGTCGAGGTCGAACTGGCCGTTACGGGTGTAGGCGACCGTGTCGTTGCCGCGCTGGATGACGAAGAAGCCGTTGCCGCCGATCGCCATGTCCAGCGGATTGCTGGTGGCGGTGACCGCACCTTGCGTGAAGCTCTGCCGTACCGCCTGATTGACGCTGCCCATGCCCACCTGGGCGGACGACGAACCACCGCCCATGGCCGACGCGAAAGCATCCGCGAAAACGGTGCTGCTCGCCTTGAAACCTGCCGTCGCGGCGTTGGCCACGTTGCTGGAGATCACGTCAAGCGCCCGCGCCGACGAGTTCAGCCCGCTAAGTCCTTGTTGAAATGCCATGATCTTTCTCCAATCAGTTCAGTATTTGCCGGATGTCTGCGTAGCTGACGTTCTTGTTGCCGTTGAGCACCAGCGAAGCTCCGGAGGACAACATCGTTACAGCATTAATTGTGCCAGCCTGCAAGGATTCACCCTTGACCTTGGTCGTTCCCTTGGTCGCCTCGAAAGTGAACTTGTAGGTTCCCTCCGCCGCCTTGGTCCCGTCTGCCTTCGTGCCGTCCCAGAAGAAGCTGCCGATGCCGGCCGGCATGGCGCCGATGTCCTGCGTCGTCACCAGGTTGCCATCGCTGTCACGGATCTTCACGGTGACACTTTCGGCGGCGCTCTCAAGGTTGAAGCCGGCGATCGCCCCCTCGCTGCCAAGTTCCATTTCGTTGCCGGCAATAAATACCGTTTTGCCGATCATTGCTGCCGCCTGCATGTTCTGGGCCGCGCTGTAACTGCCCAGCAACTTTTCCATCGTCGTGTTCAGCTTCTCGATCCCGCTGACCGTGCTGATCTGCGACAACTGCGCCGTCATCTGGTTGGCGTCGGTCGGATTCAACGGGTCCTGATTCTTCAACTGGGTGGTCAGCAGCGTCAGGAATCTGGTCTGCATGTCATCGGCAGCGGAGGTCGTCGTGGTCGTCGTCGGCTCCTTGTACAGCGGATGGGTCGAAGAGGAATTTACGCTCTGGGTGCTCATGTCAAACTCCGGTTATTGTCCCTGGCCGATCTGCAAAGTCCGCATCATCAGACTCTTGGCGGTATTCATCACTTCCACGTTGGCCTGGTAGGAACGGGAAGCCGAAATCATGTTGGTCATTTCCTCGACGACATTCACATTGGAATAGGACACGTAGCCCTTGGCGTCGGCCGCTGGATTCTTCGGGTCGTAGACCATGCGTGCCGGGGCCGCGCTTTCGACCACCTGACGGACGCGAACGCCGGTTGAAACCGTGGCGTCGGCCCCCATCGGCGTCGCTTCGAAAACCACCTGCTTCGAGCGATAGGGCTTGCCGTCCGCGGTGACGATGCTGTCGGCGTTGGCGAGGTTGGAGGCAACCGTGTTGAGGCGCATCGATTGCGCGGTCATCGCGCTCGAGGAAACCTGGAAAATGTTGAACAGGCTCATCTATCTTCTCCTGATTAGCCCTGGGTGCCGCTCATCGCGGTACGCAAGCCACTGAACTTGTCGCTGATCAGCTGGGTCAGTATCTGGTACTGAATCGCGTTGTCGGCAATCTGCGCGCGCTCGACGTCCATATCGACGGTATTGCCATCGACCGCCGATTGCGTCTCGCTGCGGTACTGCAGACGAACCCCGCCAGCGCCATTGCCGCCGGCGATATGGCCGGCGGATGTCCGCGCCATCGGCAGCGCGCCGTCAGTCGCTTGGCCGGCCATCGCCTGCGCCATGGCTTGGCTGAAATCGAAATCGCGCGCCTTGTAGTTCGGCGTATCGGCATTGGCAATGTTGGAGGCAAGCACCTGCTGGCGCTGCGCCCGCAAATCCAGCGCCTTGCTATATACGCCAAGGTGACTTTCAAGATTGGCCATCTGCGTTATCTCCCAAGATTTGCGGAGAATAGAAGCAGGTAGCGTGCCAGATCTGAACTTCTCTCCAACTTCCTACTCGGGCACAATGACGGCATGCCCATCTTCCTGCTCCTGACCCTGTTGCTGCTGGTGTCGCCACCGCTCGCCGCCAGCGAACCGCAAGCGATCCTGAAAGCAGCGGAAGATCTTGGCCGCAAACTGGCGGCAGGCCAGCCCGGCGAAATCCAGGTGGTCGCCGGGCCGATCGACAGCAGCCAGCTCCCTGCCTGCAGCGCGCTGGAAACCAACCCGCCGGCCAACCCGCGCAATCTGGGAAGAATCCATGTCGGCGTGCGCTGCCTGGCGCCGGTTGAATGGAACATCCTGGTACCGGTACAGATTTCGGTGATCGCCGACTATGTCGTCACCCGCAAGGCGCTGCTCGCCGGCAAGAACATCCAGAGCGACGACCTGGCCTTCAACCGCGGCGACCTGGCCGGCCTCCCCCCCGGCACCTTGCTCAAGCCGGAACAAGCGGTGGGCAAGACCCTGCGCAATTCGATCGGCGCCGGGCATCCGCTGCGCGCCAACCAGTTGCGCTCGCCGCTGGTGGTCCACCAGGGGCAGGCGGTCCGGGTCATCGCGCGGGGCAACGGCTTCGAAGCCAAGGCCGAAGGCAAGGCCCTGAACAATGCCGCCGTTGGCGAGGTGGCGCGGGTGCGGATGACTTCCGGAAAAACCCTCGGCGGCGTGGTGCAGGAAGATGGCTCCATTCTTTTGTCGAATTAGGCTAAAGTTCAGGCCAGAGCAACCGTTATCACGAACAAGATCAAAAGCACACCGGGTTTCAACATGAAAATCGACACCTCGACCTTCAGCGCCACTTCCGTGCGCACGGGAGGCACACCGGCCAAAGCCGGCACAGCCAACCGCAACAGCGAAGCGGTCAGCCTCAGCGCCGCTTCGACCGCTCCCATGGGTTCGCCGCAGGAACCACCGGTCAATGCCGCCAAGATTCAGGAAATCAAGGAAGCCATCGCTCAGGGACGCTTCGAAATCAACCCCGAAGCCATCGCCGACGGTCTGCTCGAAACCGCCCGCGATCTGGTCAACAGTCAGCGCAAGGCCTGATGCCCTCACTTCGCGAGCTTCTGCTGCAGGAAAAGGAACTGCTTGACCGGTTCATCGCCTGCTTGCACGAGGAAGCCGCAGCCCTGAAGGAAATCCGCCCGGAAGCGCTGGACGGAATCGGTCAGACGAAACTGGCGTTGACCAGCCAGCTTGATGCCATTGAAAGCCGACGCAGTGCGACGACTGCGGTTCCCGGCGGCGCCAGCGGGCGCGCCGCGATGCAGCAATGGCTGGCCCGCCACCCGCAGGAATCGGCAAACGCCGCCTTGTGGAACGAAATCCTCGCCCTGGCCACGGAAGCCAAGCGCTTGCACAACCTGAACGGCGAACTGATCGCCATGCACCTGAGCAAGACCAGCGAAGCCATCGAGATCCTCTCCCAGCGCCTGCGCGACAAACCGCTCTACGGCAGTGACGGGCAAAGCACGGGCAGCAGCGGCAGTCGTATCGTCAACTCGGCCTGAAGCCGTTTCCGGCCCGAATCCGCCTCACATCCTCGTTTATTGCAGCGGCTGCGCCGACAGTTCGGTCGGCTGCTCCGGGCGCTCCGAATCGATCAGAATGCTGACCCGGCGGTTTCTCGCCCGCCCTTCCACGGTCGTATTCGTTTCCACCGGCCGCGTGTCGCCGTAACCGATCGCCGTCAGCCGCTCGGCGCCGACACCGGCATCGTTGAACAGGCGCAGCACGGTGGTCGCCCGCATCGCCGACAGCTCCCAGTTGGAAGGAAACTGCGGTGTCGCGATCGGCACGTTGTCGGTGTGCCCTTCGATCGTGATAGGGAAGTCGGAATCCGCCAGCACCGTGGCCACCGCCTGCAAGGCGCTGATCGATGCCGGCTGCAGGTTGGCCTGACCGAGGGAGAAGAGGATGCTGTCGTTGATTTCGATGGTGACGCCGCGGCTGGTCTCGAGCAGGCGAACCTTACCCTGGGCGACGAGCGGCTGCAGGGCACGCATGATATCGCCCGCCACATCGCGCATCGTCTCGCGTTGCGCGACCCGGGCCGCCTCAACCTTCGCCGCCGCCACCCGGTCCGGCTTGGTCACCGGCTTCGGCGGCATCACCGGCGCCCCCTGGATCACCACCATCGGCTGTCCGCCAGGCGAACCGGTGGTGTTCTTGAAAGCGTTGACCAGCGAATCGGACAGCACCCGGTACTTGCCCTCATTCACTGATGAAATCGCGTACATGACGACGAAGAAGGCGAACAACAGGGTGATGAAATCGGCGTACGAGACCAGCCAGCGCTCGTGGTTCTCGTGCTCTTCCTCGCGCTGTCGCCGCCGCGCCATCAGTGCAGATAGCCCTTCAGCCGGCTTTCGATGATGCGCGGGTTGTCACCGACGGCGATGCCGACCAGGCCGTCGATCAGCATTTCGCGCACCGAGACCTGGCGGGCGATGTAGTACTTCAGCTTGCCGGCGATCGGCAGGTAGATCAGGTTGGCGAGGCCGACGCCGTAGATGGTGGCGACGAAGGCGACGGCGATCCCGGAACCTAGCTTGGTCGGGTCGGAGAGGTTTTCCATGACGTGGATCAGGCCCATCACGGCACCGAGGATGCCGATCGTCGGCGAGTAGCCGCCCGCCGACTCCCAGACCTTGGCCGACTGGCGCCACTCCTGCTCGTAACTGTCGATATCGACTTCCAGCAATTCGCGGATGCGCTCGGGGTCGGCCCCGTCAACCAGGAGCTGCAGCCCCTTGCGGGTAAATTCGTCCTTCACCCCGGGCAGGTGATTCTCCAGCGCCAACAGCCCCTCGCGGCGGGAAAGCTGGCTCCACTGCAGGATCTGGTCGATGCTGCGCTTCTGGTCGAAGGTCGGCGGAAACCAGACCCAACGCGCCATCAGCACGCCGCGTTTGAAAACCGGAAAGGGATTCTGCAGCAGCACGGCGCCCAAGGTGCCGCCGAGCACGATCAGCAGGGCCGTCGGCTGGACCAGCGAACCGACATGACCGCCTTCGAGCAGTTGTCCGCCGACGATGGCCAGCAAGCCGATCGCCAACCCGGCCAGGCTGATCTTATCCAATCGCCTTCTCCTTGCGCCGGCGCCCCACCACCTGCTTGACCTCACCGACCAGTTGCCCACGCAGCCGGGCGATCGCCTGACTGTGCAACTGGCAGACGCGGGACTCGGTGACGCCCATGACCTCGCCGATTTCGCGCAGGTTGAGGTCCTGTTCGTAGTACAGGGCCATCATCAGCTTCTCGCGCTCGGGCAGGCGGGCGATCGCCTTCACCAGGTTCTCCCGGATGTCCTTGTCTTCCAGGATGCCGGCCGGGTCGCCGTCGCTGTCGACGAAATGGCGCTCGAGAAAATCGGCATCGTCCTCGTCGCCGAAATCCTCGTAATAGACGAGTTGATGGCCGCGCGCTTCCTGCAGCAGTTTCTGGTAATCGGTCAGCGGCATGCCCAACGCGTCGGCCAGCTCCTGCTCGGAAGGGGCGCGACCGTGCTGGTGCTCGAGCTGGTTGATCGCCTGTTCGATGCGCCGCAGTTCGCGGCGCAGGTTGCGCGGCAGCCAGTCGTTGGCGCGCAGGCCGTCGAGCATCGCGCCGCGCACGCGCTGAGTGGCGTAGGTCTCGAACTGGGCGCCGAATCCTTCCTGGAAACGGTCGATCGCATCGAGCAGGCCGATCATGCCGTTCTGCACCAGATCCTCGAACTGCACGTTGGCCGGCAGGCGCGCCAGCAAGTGATAGGCGACACGCTTCACCAGCGGCACGAAGCGCTGAACCAACTCGTTCCGGTCTGGCTGCCCTGCGGCGGTGTACATCAGGCTCGTAAGACGTTCGGTGTTATGCGTTGGCTCAAGTGTAGCAGTTGCTGAAGGAATTGTTCGACCCCGCCCTGGCCGGCGTCGCCCTGTTGCCAGTACTGCATGTCCGCCGCCAGATCGCGGAAGGCGTTGGCTGCCGGCGAGTCCGGCACCTGGAAAAGCACCGGCCGGCATAGCTGGCTGGCGGTGCGCAGGGCCTCGTCGTAAGGAATGGCGCCGGCGTAGTCGAGCGTCGCCACACCGCGCTGCGTCGCCACCTGGGCGATGTTCTGGTAGATCGAGCGGGCGTCGTCGAGGCTGCGCACCTTGTTCACCAGGATACGGAAATGCCGCCGCGAGAAAGCGTGACTGACTTTCTTGATGAGTGCGTAGGCTTCGGTGATCGACGCGCTGTTGCCGGAGAGGACGACCACGGTTTCCTGGGAGACCAGGCCGAAAGGCGAGAAGCCGGCCGGGTGGCTAATCGTCGCATCGACCAGGATAACATCGACCGAGCGTTCGAGGCCGGACATCGCATCGACCAGCGTCTGCTGCTGGTGCAAGGACAGCCGACCCAATTTGCGCACTGCCTTTGCCGCCGGCAGGATGGCGAGACCGCTCATCGGCCGCAGCAGGACCTGCTGCAGGGGAAGTTCGCGCTGCACGACATTGAGCAGGTCGTAAGCGCCCTGCATGCCGAAGGTCGCCGCTATGTCGTCACCCGGCGCATGTTCGTCGATGATCAGCACTTCCTTGCCCAGACGGGCCAGGGCGACGCCGAGATTGGCGACGGTGACGCTGCGCCCGACGCCCTCGCAACCGGCGACGAAAGTCACCACCTGCAGCCCGTGGCTGCCAAACAGGCGGCGCAGGCCAGCCGCCTGGTCCACGCGGAAATCAGCCACGACGGCCTCCTACTGCCATCATCCCGGCATTGGCCATGATCAGGCCGGGTTCGACGCCGTTGTATTTGTGCGGCGAGGTCTCCGGCACGTCCTTGAAGGCCCGGTGCAGCAGGTAGCTGCGGTTGGGCAGATGGAGGTCTTCCGGCACGCGCTGGCCGTTGGAGACGTAATAGAGCGGCAGGCCGTGCCGCATGATGACGTCGAGCGGCGCCGCCAGGCTCGCCGCTTCGTCGATCTTGGTCAGGATGCAACCGGCCAGGTTGTAACCGGCGTAGGCACGGATCACGTCGTCCAGAGTGTCGCCGCGTGAGGTCGACGACAGCAGCAGCAGGCGCTGCACGTCGCAGCCGGCCAGCATGTCGTTCATCTCGGGGACCAGCTTGTCCTTCTGGCTCATCCCCATGGTGTCGATCAGCACCATGTGCTTGTGCTGCAGTTCGATCAGGGTCTGGCGCAGTTCCAGCGCATCCTTCACCAGATAGACGGCGACGCCGAGAATCCGGCCGTAGATGCGCAGTTGTTCATGGGCGCCGATCCGGTAGCCGTCGGTGGTCACCAGCGCCACCTTGCTCGGCCCGTGGCGCAGCACGCAACGGGCGGCAAGCTTTGCCGTGGTCGTCGTCTTGCCGACGCCGGTCGGCCCGACCAGCGCATAGACGCCGCCGCGGTCGACGATGTCGCCTTCGCTGCCGACGATGGTCAGCGAGCGATCAGCCGCCCCCTTGACCCAGGCCATCGCCTGCCCGGCATCCATTTCCGGCGGCAGGTCGGTGAGCAGGTCGCGCGCCATCTGCGGCGAAAATCCGGCATCGAGCATCTGCCGCAGAACTTCCGTTTTCACCGGTTCGGATCGGGCGCTCTCGCCCCAGGCGAAGCCGGCCAGATGCTGCTCGACGATCTTGCGCAGTGAACGGATTTCATCCATCACCGCCTGCGGCACGACTTCGGCCTCCGGGCGCCGCGCCGGCGCGGCCTGCGTCTGCGCCGGCGCGGCTTGCTGCGGACGCTGCGGCGGCGGCGCGGCGGGGCGGGACGGAACTTCCGTCTGGCGCAAGGCGCCAGTGCGCGGAATGCCGGCATTGACCTGGGCGGCCTGCCTTTGCATCGGCGGCGGATTCTGCGGCCGCGACGCCGGTTGCGGCTGCGCCGGCGGCATCGTACCGCTGACCCGGGCCCGGGCGGAGCTGAGCATGACCCGGTAATCGTCATCGACACTCGGCGCGACGGCGCGTTCGGGCGGCGGCACGACGTCGCCGGCCGGGGTCGGCACGATCATCGCCATGTCGCGGGCGGCCACCGCCATGATCTCGACCCCCCCCGGCACACCGCGGTTGGACAGGATGATGGCGTCGTTGCCGAGGGTCTCCTTGACTTTTCTCAAGGCGTCCCGCGCATTGGCGGCAATGAATTTTCTGACGTTCATGTTCTACCTCCGATGATCGAGGTCACCTTGATGATTCGATTCTCAGGAACTTCGTTGTGCGACAGCACCTTCAGTTGCGGTACGGTGCGGCGCAGGAATCTGGAGAGCAGCAGGCGCAGGCTGGACGGCACCAGGAGGACGGCCGGCAGGCCCAGCCCTTCCTGACGTCCGGCGGCGGCCGCGGTTTCGCGGACCAGGGTGTCGGCGAGACCGGGCTCGAAGCTGGTGTTTTCCGAGCCGCCGGCGACGGCCTGGGCGAGCAGTCGCTCCAGCGTCGGATCGAGTGACATGACCTGCATTTCGCCGTTGCCGGGGAAGAGCTGCTGAACGATGGCACGACCGAGCGCGATGCGCACCTGAACGATGAGGTCGTCGGCGCTCTGCGTGCGCAGCGCCTGCTCGGCGACGGTCTCGATGATGGTGCGCATGTCGCGAATGTGTACGCCTTCGTCGAGCAGGCCCTGGAGGATTTTCTGCAGGGTGCCGAGCGGCAGGACCTTGGGCACCAGATCCTCGACCAGCTTGGGCATTTCCTTGCCCAGATGATCGAGCAGTTGCTGCACCTCCTGGCGACCGAGCAGTTCGGCGGCATGCGTCAGGATCAGGTGGTTGAGGTGGGTGGCGACGACGGTCGAGGCGTCGACCACGGTATAACCATAGGCCTGCGCCTGGTCGCGCTGCATGACGTCGATCCACACCGCCGGCAAGCCGAAGGCCGGGTCCTTGGTCGGCGTGCCACTCAGGGTGCCGGCGACGCGACCGGGATTGATCGCCAGGAACTGGCCGGCATAGGCTTCGGCGGCGCCGACTTCGACGCCCTTCAACAGGATGCGGTAGGCGTTCGGCTTCAACTCCAGGTTGTCGCGGATATGTACCGGCGAAACCAGGAAACCGACTTCCTGGGCGAACTTCTTGCGGATACCGCGGATACGGCGCAGCAATTCGCCGTCCTGGGTCTTGTCCACCAGCGGGATCAGGCGATACCCGACTTCGAGGCCGAGCACATCGAGCGGTGCGACATCGCTCCAACTGGCTTCGACGGCTTCGGGAATCGGTGGCGGCGCAACCTTGACCGGGGTGGTGACGATCTTCTGCTGCTTCTCGCTGAGCCGCCAGGTGAACCAGGCCAGACCACCGGCGATGAGCAGGAAGACCAGGTTGGGCATACCGGGAATCATGCCGAGCAGAGCGATGATGCTGGCGGTGATGCCGAGCACCTTGGGATTGCTGAAGATCTGACTGACGAACTGCTGGCCCATGTCGCGATCGTCGGAAACGCGGGTGACCACCAGGCCGGCGGCGATCGAGATGATCAACCCCGGGATCTGCGCCACCAGGCCGTCGCCGATCGCCAGCAACGTATAGACCCGGCCGGCTTCGGCGATTGGCATGTCGTGCTGCGCCATACCGACGATCAGGCCGCCGATGACGTTGAGCAACATGATGACGATGCCGGCGATGGCGTCGCCACGGACGAATTTCGACGCACCGTCCATCGAACCGTAGAACTCGGACTCGCGGGCGATGTCGCTGCGCCGCCGCCGGGCATCTTCCTCGCCGATCAGGCCGGCGTTGAGGTCGGCGTCGATCGCCATCTGCTTGCCCGGCATCGCATCGAGGGTGAACCGCGCGGAAACTTCGGCGACGCGCCCGGCGCCCTTGGTGATGACCATGAAGTTGATCACCACGAGGATCATGAAGACGATGATGCCGACCGCGAAGTTGCCGCCCACCAGGAAGTGACCGAAAGCCTCGATCACCTTGCCGGCGGCGTCCGGTCCGTTGTGCCCTTCGAGCAGCACGACGCGGGTGGATGCCACGTTGAGCGACAGGCGCATCAGCGTGGTCACCAGCAGGACGGTGGGAAACACCGAGAAATCGAGCGTCTTCTGGGTATTGACCGCGACCATCAGGACGAGGACGGCGATCGCGATATTGAAGGTGAAGAAAAGATCCAGGATGAACGGCGGCAACGGCAGGACCATCATCGACAAGATCATGAGGATCAATATCGGTGCCGCCATCTGGATGACATTCAGCCGCCCGAGGAGGTTTTGCAGACGCATCGAACCGGCCGCCACTTACGCTGCCTCCGGAACGAGTTCAGGCGGCACCGGCAGCTGCTTGGGCGGCACCGGATAGGCACCGCCGGCTTCGCGCCAGCGAGCCAGTTGGTAGATGTAGGCGAGCACCTCGGCAACCGCGCTGTAGAGCGCCGCCGGAATTTCCTTGTCGAGGTCGCCGTGCTTGTACAGGGCACGCGCCAGCGGCGGCGCTTCCAGTGTCGGCACCGCGTGCTCGGCGGCGAGCTCGCGAATCTTCAGGGCAATCACGCCGGTTCCCTTGGCCACGACTTTCGGCGCCGCCATACCGGCCTTGTAGGCAAGCGCCACTGCGTAGTGCGTCGGGTTGGTGACGATCACGTCGGCCTGCGGCACCGCCTGCATCATCCGGCGCCGTGCCGCCTGCATCTGCAGACTGCGGATCCGCCCCTTGACCATCGGGTCGCCCATCATTTCCTTCATTTCCTGCTTGACCTCGTCCTTGGTCATCTTCAGCTTGTGGTAGTAGTGCCAGAGCTGGAAGGGAACATCGGCGGCGACCACGATGAGCAGCGCGAGGACGAGCATCAGGAAGGAAAACATCAGCATGTCGCCAGCGTGCGCCAGGCCGGTTTCCAGAGGTTCGGCAAGCAGACCGAAGATCGCGTCGCGCTGGCTGGAAATCAGCAGGACGGCAACGCCACCGACCAGCGTTGCCTTGAGTACCGCCTTGCCGAGCTCCATCAGGCTGTTCCAGGAGAACATCCGCCCCAGGCCGCTCAAGGGATTCATGCGCTGCAGATCGGGAACCAGGGCATTCGGTGCGAACACCCAGGCGTTGAGAAAGAACGGCGGCAGAATCGCCGCCAGCAGCAACAGGCCGAAGAGCGGCGAGAACACGAAGAAGGCGTCGGCGAACAACTCGACCATGCGCGGGACGATCATTGCCGGCTCGAGCAGATGGTGGATTTCCGGGGTAAAGGCCTTGCGCCCCAGGGCCAGGCTCCGGTCAAGGAACCAGCCCCCCATCATCCACAGCGTCATGGCGGCAGCGATGAGCACGGTGAAGGTACCGAGCTCACGCGACTGGGGAATCTGCCCTTTTTCGCGCGCCTGCTCGATACGCCGACCGGTTGGCTCTTCAGTTTTCTCGAGATCGCTGTCTTCAGCCATGACCAATATCTGTACAGGGTATGGCTATTATAGAAAAAAACCAAAGAAATTAAATAGGTAGCGCGTCTTTTTTAATCAGTTTCGAGGTAAACAACGCAAGCCAATGACAAATAGCAAAACCCCAAAAAAAGGGAGGAGGCCTAAGCCTCCTCCCTAACTCGTTGACCGGCAAGGAAATCGTCTTTCAGGAGAACTCGAAATTACGGATCGCCGTTCCCACTTCGGCATGCTGCCCGTAATCGGCGAGCAATTCCTTCATGTCGAGGATGAGCACGATCTGCCCGTTCGACAGCGTCGTCACGCCGGCCACGCCCTTCGGCCGGAAGTCTTCCAGCGACTTGATGACGGCATCGTCGCGCCCGGCAAAGCTGTCAACACCAAGGATGAAGCTGCGCTCGGCGGTCTGCATGAAAACGCCGTATTCGGGCGGCCGCGTGATGTCCCAACCGAGCAGCTTGGCGAGCGAGATAACCGGCAGCACTTCGCCGCGCACGACCAGTGTTTCCTTGCCGCCGACTTCCTGGATGCGCTGCTGGTCGATCGGCAGGATTTCCCGGACCAGCGACAGCGGCAGGGCAAACGGCTGGTCGCCGAGCAGCACCAACAAGACCGGCAGGATGGCCAGGGTCAGCGGCAGGGAGATCAGGAACACCGAGCCCTTGCCGGGTTCCGAGCGGATTTCCACCGAGCCGTTGAGCTTCTGGATATTGGTCTTGACCACGTCCATGCCGACGCCGCGCCCGGAGACGTCGGAAATCTGCGTCTTGGTCGAGAAGCCCGGCAGGAAGATCAGGTTCAGACTCTGCCGTTCGTCCAGGGTGTTGGCCTCTTCTTCCGAGATCAGCCCCTTGTCCACCGCCTTGGCACGAATGCGCTCGGCGCTCATGCCGCGCCCGTCGTCGGCAATGATCAGGACGATGTGATCACCCTCCTGGCGCGCCTCCAGGCGAACCAGGCTCTTCGCCGGCTTGCCGGCGGCCGAGCGCTCTTCGGGCATTTCGACGCCATGGTCGACCGCGTTGCGGATCAGGTGGATCAGGGGATCGGCCAGATCCTCGATCATCGTCTTGTCGACTTCGGTTTCCTCGCCGGCCAGCACCAGCTCGACATCCTTGCCGAGCTGCCGAGCCAGGTCGCGGGCAATCCGCGGATATTTCTGGAACAGGCGGCCGATCGGCTGCATCCGGGTCTTCATCACCGAGTTCTGCAGATCGGAAACCAGCAGATCGAGCTGGCTGACCGCCTGGTCGAGCGCATGCAGGGTTTCCGAATCGTTCTTGCCGGCCAGGATGTCAGCGCGCAGGCTGGTCAGACGGTTCTTGGTGAGGCCGATTTCGCCGGACAGGTTGAGCACCTGATCGAGACGCGAGGTATCGACGCGGATCGTGTTCTCCCGGCCGCGCTCTTCCGCCCGTCGCGAGCTCGCGCCCTGAGCCGAAGGACGATCGCCCGCCCGCCGCCCGAACGGCGAAGGCGCCTGGGCGGCCTTGGCTGGCGCCTTGGCACCGACCGGCGCCGACTCGGCACGGGTGATCAGTTCGCCCTCGGCTGCCTGCGCCTTCTCCCCCGTCACCGCCGCCTGCAGCGCCGCCCAATCGGGCTCGCCGGCAGCCGCCGGCGCAGCCGCGACCGCCGGCTTGGCCAGCGTCGGCTGGACGACCGGCTCAGGCGCAGGCGTTTCGCCATTGAGCGCCCCCTGCAACGCGGCGATCACTCGCCCATCGGCGGGCTGCGGCTGCACCCCCTGCCCCAACTCACCGAACATGTCGCGGACGCCGCGCGTGGCGTCCATGATCACGTCCATCAGTTCGGCGGTCAGTTCAAGTTCGCCGTTGCGCAAGCGATCGAACAGATTCTCGGTGAGATGGCAAAGCGTCACCAGTTCGGTTGCATTGAGAAAACCGGCGCCGCCCTTGACGGTATGAAAACCGCGAAAGATGTCGTTCAGCAGACCTTTGTCGTCGGGAGTCTTTTCCAGATCGACCAGCTTGTTATCGACATCGGAGAGCAGATCGTGGGCTTCCTGCAGGAAATCCTGCAGCAGATCTTCCATGCCAGAAAAGTCGCTCATCTCAGTTCCTCCTCAGAACCCTAGACTGTCGAGCAGATCATCGACCTGCTCCTGATTGACGACGACATCGGAGCGTCCCTCAGCATTGACCACGGGACCGTTCATCAGACTGGTCACTTCGTCGGTCTTGCGGGCCTCGGGCAAGACCTCGATGAGCAGGCCCATCAGGCCGCTTTCGAGCTCCTGCGCCAGGGTGACGATCTTCTTGATCACCTGCCCGGTCAGATCCTGGAAATCCTGGGCCATCATGATTTCGGTCAGCTGCGCGTGAGTCGCCCGGGTCTTCTCCGGCAACTGCTGCTTCAGGAATTCCCGGGTTTCGATCGCCAGCTGCCGGAACTCCCCCGGGCTGGTCTGGTTGGCGAAAACCTTGTCCCAGGCCTGACCGAGGCTTTGCGAGCGGTTTTCCATGTCATCGACCAACGGACCGGCGATATCGGTCGCGTTGAGCACGCGACACGCCGCCTGCTCGGTCAGGTTGGCGACATACGCCAGCCTGTCCTTGGCGTCCGGCAGGGCGGCCACGGTCTTTTCCAGCAGCTTGTCGTAGCCGAGTTGCCCCAGGGTGTCGTGCAGCACCCGCGCCATCTGGCCAATGCGGTTGAACACCGCCTCCTGCTGCGGCCATTGGCCGTCGGCTTCTTCCGCAGGCTTTGCCTGCTGGCTGGCCGCGCTTTCGGCCACAACGCTGTCGAACAAGGCCTGCAGTTCATCATTGTCGCCATCGGCGATCTTGGCTGTCGGCGGCGGCGCCGCCGGTGCCGGGGGAATGACCGTGTAATCGGCAGCGATCGAATCGAACAGTGCCTCGAGGTCGGCGGAATCGTTACTTGCTGACATGCTTTCCCCCTAGCCCTGGCCGTATTTTTCGAAAATCTTGGTCAATTTCTCGGACAGGGTCCCAGCCGTGAACGGTTTGACGATGTAGCCGCTCGCCCCGGCCTGCGCTGCCGCGATGATGTTTTCCTTCTTCGCCTCGGCGGTAATCATCAATACCGGCAGATGCTTCAGGTGCGGCGTCGCCCGGATTGTCTGCAACAGCGTCAGACCGTCCATGTTCGGCATGTTCCAGTCGGTGACGACGAACTCGAAACCACCGCCTTGCAGCTTCTGCAAGGCGATAGCTCCATCCTCAGCTTCGTCGACGTTGGTAAAACCCAATTCCTTCAGAAGGTTGCGAACGATGCGGCGCATGGTCGAAAAATCGTCCACTACCAGAAATCGTGTTTTGGGATCAGCAGCCATGCAAAACTCCAGTATTCAATCCGTTATCGCTCGATCAAGGGACGTAGCGTATCCGCCAGCGCCTCGGCGTCGAACTTCGCCACATAGGCATCGACCCCCACCGCCTTGCCCATCGCCCGGTTAGCCTCGGACGACAGCGACGAGTGCATGACCACCGGCACCCCTTCGAAACGCGGGTCGGCCTTGATGTTCTTGGTCAGCACGTAACCATCCATTTCCGGCATCTCGGCATCGACCAGGATCAGCCGGATCTCGTCGCGCAGGACGCTGCCGATCTGCTGCGCGTGGGCAGCGATCGCCTGCAGGCGGGTCCAGGCTTCCATGCCATTGGTCGCATGCTTGTGCCGGACGCCGAGTTTATCCAGCACTTCGGAAATCTTGCGCCGAGCGACGATCGAGTCATCGACGAAAAACACGCTGGTATCGGGATCGACCTGGGCCGGCAGGATATCGACGACCAGGGCCTCGCCAAAGGCGTTGGCGAGAATCTGCTCGACATCGAGGATCGATACCAGGCCGCCGCCCTCCAGTTCGATGACGGCGGTTATCAGGCCATGGTTGGCGCTCAGCACGCTTTCCGGCGCCTTGACCCGGTCCCAGTCGACGCGAATGATGCGATCCACCTCGTGCACCAGGAAGCCCAGGGTCCGCTTGGAATACTCGGCGACCATCATGGTCTTGCCCAATCCGGGAGGCACCCCCTCCAGTTGCATGAAGGGCGCCAGCGACAACACCGGAATGACGTTGCCGCGCAGGGAAATCAATCCCTCAACGCCGCGCGGCATGTTCGGCGTCTTGGTGATGTGGGGCGTGCGCCCGACTTCCCTGACCTTGAACACGTTGATGCCGAAGATTTCCCGGGTCCCCAGGGAAAACAGCAGGATTTCCATTTTATTGGAGCCCGCCAGACGCGTGCGCGCATCGACGCTATCGAGCAAATTCTTGTTTTCGACCAGATTCATAATCGTCTCCCGGCGGCTCAACGCTTGGCAAGCGCCCCGCCTTCACCATCGCTCTCACCCTTCAGGCGTCGGGCAAGGGTCTCGGACAGGCGCTGCGGTTCGAATTTGGGCACATATTCATCGACGCCGACCGATTGCCCGAGCTTTTGATTGGACATCCCCGACAAGGACGAGTGCATGATGACCGGAATATTGGCGAAGCGCGGATCGGACTTGATCTTCTTGGTCAGGATGTAGCCATCCATTTCCGGCATTTCGATGTCGGTCAGCACCAGGCTGATCAGCGACGAGGCCGATTTGCCGACCGATTTTGCATAGCCCGCGACTTTTTCCATCTCGTCCCACATCTGCCGGCCGTTGAGCGCGCCCAATCCGCGTACCCCCATCGCCTCCAGGGTGCGCTCGATCTGTTTGCGTGCAACACTGGAATCGTCGCAGTAAAAGACCGTCGCATCCGGACGATCGACCGGAACGACACTGCGGAACATGATTTCGTTGTCGATGCTGGTTGTTTCCGCCAGTACCTTTTCGACATCCATCATCATCACCAGGCGGTTGTCTTCGAGTTCGGTGACCGCGGTGACCAGACCGCCGGTCTGTGCCGTCAGCATTTCCGGCGGCACGCGCATCTTGCTCCAGTCGAGACGGAGGATGGTATCGACGCCCTCGACCAGAAAGCCCTGTGTATGCCCGTTGTACTCGGTGACGATCATGATTTCGCGCGGCGTATCGGCGGCGATCCCGGAATACTTGGCGAGATCGATGACCGGCACCAGCGCCCCACGCAGGCTGACCATCCCCTCGACCGAGGGCGGCATGTCCGGCGCCGCCGTGATGGCCGGTGTGCGCATCACCTCCCGCACCTTGAAAACGTTGATGCCGTAGGTTTCGCGACGCCCGGTCCGCTGATCCACGCCGAGGAAGAACAACAGGATTTCAAGCTTGTTGGTCCCCGCCAGCTTGGTTCGCGCATCAATATTTTTCAGTAGTTCCGACATTCTTTTCCCCTCACCCGGGATCGTGCCTAGGTTTCATATCAGGCAAAACTACCATGCAATTGGCCGTTCAGCCAACATCGACGCCTGGCACGGCAAAAGCCGCACCGGACACGCCACATGACTTATGAATCAAACAATGCGAAACAGCTTGCTGAAATTGGCAATTTCCAGAACCTGCCGGACGCTCCCCTGGACCCCGGACAACACCACATCCTTGCCGCAGCCCCCCATCTTGTCGCGCAGCATCAGCAGCATCCCGAGGGCTGAACTGTCCAGATAGTCGACCCCGGAAAAATCCACCGTCACCGCGCGCACCGCATCGTCGCTGACCAGCGGCTCATACGCGGCGCGGAAATCCCGGTGCGTGTTGAAATCAAAACGACCGGCCAGCGCAATCGTTGCCATTCCCGCATCCTGCCTGATAGTTGCCTGCATTATGATTCCTAAAAATATCAAAAACAGCACAAGTTTAATACTTTCGGCGATTCCAGCAAGCCCCTTTGCTGAATCAGCGTACCGCTGCCATCACCTTGCGTGCCATTTCT
Organism: Azonexus sp. MM2026_4; assembly: GCF_055901855.1. Taxonomy (NCBI): domain Bacteria; kingdom Pseudomonadati; phylum Pseudomonadota; class Betaproteobacteria; order Rhodocyclales; family Azonexaceae; genus Azonexus; species Azonexus sp. MM2026_4. The sequence continues at coordinate 2,143,651 of NZ_CM148380.1, forward strand.
TCCAATGGCCACTGTTCCTCTACCGCACCAATCAGGTAGGCCTCACGCGGCATGCCGTAGACCACACAACTTGCCTCGTCCTGCCCGAAAGTCCTGGCCCCTGCCGTACGCATGCGCTGCATCCCCAGGGCACCGTCCTTGCCCATGCCGGTGAGGATGACCCCAATCGCCTGGCGGCCAACCACTTCGGCGGCAGAATCGAACAACACATCGACCGACGGACGATGCCGGTTGACCGGCTCGGACCCCGACAGCTCGGTCTGCAGATTGCCACCACTACGACGGATCCGCAGATGGGAATGCCCCGGCGCAATATACACCGTGCCGGCCTCGACCCTCTCGTTGCCTTGCGCCTCGATCACGCGCGGTGCGCAAAGGCCGTCCAGGCGACGGGCAAAGGAAGTCGTGAAGGATTCCGGCATGTGTTGCACGATCAGGATCGGCGGACAAGTCTCCGGAATGCCGAGGAGAAATTCCTTGATCGCCTCGGTTCCCCCCGTTAACGCGCCGAGAAAGATGATCTTTCCACTGCTGGTCGAATACGGCGACGCGGCCGTCGTGGTCTTGGCCAGCGTCATTGGACGAGGACTCCTGGCAGCACCGGCGCCTGCAACAGGCGCGTGGCTGCCGCGCAGACGCGCGCTTTTTGCTGTCCGGATCTTTTCAGCCAGTTCTTCCGCATAGGCCTCCATCGAATTGGGAAAGTCCGAACGCGGCTTGCCGATGAAATCGACGGCACCGAGTTCCAGCGCGCGCAGCGTCGTTTCCGAGGTCTCGCCGGTATAGGACGAAACCATCACCACCGGCATCGGCCGCAGGCGCATCAGGCGTTCGAGGAATGCCAGGCCATCCATGCCCGGCATGTGAACATCGAGAGTCAATACATCGGGCGCCAGGGTCTTGATCAACTCGCGCGCACTCGACGCGTCGGGCGCCGTGCCGACCACCTCGAGATCGGCAAAGCCGTTGATCATGGTGGTCAGCAACGAACGCATCAGTGCCGAGTCGTCCACGATCAGGACACGCGTTTTCTTCATTTGCCGTCACCATCGCACTGATCGAACATCAGATAAAAAGCTCCACATCGCCGCCCATGCTTGCGCCAGACAGTCTCTCCTTGTAATCCCGTTCGCGACTGAACAGGGTTTCGTTGTGGACGCGGTGCAGCTTCTTCACCAGCACGCGCCCCGTCTGTGAAAAGTAATATACCTTGCGCGGATAGGAATCGAGCAAGTCCTTGGCAACGACGGGAATTTTTTCGGTTTTCAGGTAGTTGAGCACGAATTCCGCGTTGCGCACGCCAACGTTGCTGCTCGACAGGCTGGACATCACCGCTCCCCCGCCGAAGACCTTGGCTTCCAGGCGACTCTTGCGGGCCCCCATCTTCAGCAGGTGGTTGATCAGGACTTCCATGGCATACGAGCCATAGCGCGCGGAGGTGCCGACTGTTTCCGAGCGCCCACCGTCATCGGGCAGCATGAAATGGTTCATCCCGCCGATACCGGCATCGACATCGCGAATGCAGGCGGCAACGCAGGAGCCGAGCACGGTGACGAGCAGGATTCCCTGATCGGAGACAAAATACTCGCCGGGCAGGATCTTCGCGGCATCGCTGGAGAAATGCCGGTCGAAATAGCGATTGGTCGCCAGGTTTTCGTTGTAAGCGTGTTGCACGCGCGTCCTTATCAGCGAGCCCCGGCCAGCACGTAAACCGTCTTGCCCTGCGAGCGGAATAGATCGGCGGCGTGCAGGAAGCTTTCGGAATGCCCGGCGAAGAGCAGGCCATCGGGCTGCATCAACGGGGCGAAACGGGAGAGTATCTGGTACTGCGTCGGCTTGTCGAAATAGATCATGACATTGCGGCAGAACAGGATGTCGAGCGGCCCCTTCACCGGATAAGTGGCGTCGAGCAGGTTGATGCGGCGGAACTCGATCATCCGTTTCAACTCCGGACGCACCGCAGCAAACCCCTCCTGATTGCCGGTGCCGCGCAGGAAAAAGCGCCGCAGACGCTCCGGCGACATCTTCTCCAGCCGGTCCATCGCGTACACCCCTTTCTGGGCAGTCGCCAGCACGTTGGTATCGAGATCGGAAGCGATGATGCTGACATGCGACGCATCGGCACCGCAGGTTTCGGCCACCGTCATCGCGATCGAATAGGGCTCCTCGCCGGTTGACGCGGCGGAACACCAGATTCGCACCGGCCGCCGGTTGCCGATCTGGCGCAGGTGCTCGGCCAGGATCGGAAAGTGGTGCGGTTCACGAAAGAAGGAGGTCAGGTTGGTGGTCAGGGAATTGACGAAACGCTCCCACTCGTCGCCGCCGTGTCGCTCCAGAGCGTCCAGATAATCGGTGAAGGAGTGCTTGTTGAGCGCCCGCAGACGCCTTGCCAGGCGCGAATAGACCATGTCCTTCTTGACCGGCGACAGCGAAATCCCGGCGTGCTGGTAAATCAGCTTGCGCACGCGCTCGAAGTCGGCGTCGGAGAACTGGAACTCGCGCACGCCGGTGTCTTTGGGCAGCACCCGGCTGAGGTCGTTACGCAAGCTGCCCAGGGAAGGGAGCGGACGCTTTGGCTCTATCGTCATGTCAGAACTCTTCCCATTCGTCGTCCAGACTGAGCGATGGCGACGGATTCTTCAGCCGTGCTGCCGGTTTGTGCGCTGGCGCGGCAAGGGCCCGGGGCTTCGACTTCGGCACCGCCGCCGCCCCCTCGGCAAGCTTGAACACGGCAACCCCGCGCGCCATCGATTCCGCCTGCTCTTCCAGGCTCTCGGCGGCGGCCGCCGCCTGTTCGACGAGGGCGGCGTTCTGCTGCGTGACTTCGTCCATCTGGCTGATCGCCAGGCTGACCTGCTCGATCCCCGCGCTCTGTTCGCGGCTGGCCTCGGCGATGTCGGTGACGATCCGCGCCACGCGCTTGATGCTGCTCATGATCTCGGTCATCGTCGCCCCGGCCTGGTCGACCAGCTTGCTGCCCACTTCGACCCGCTCGACCGAATCGGAAATCAAGCCCTTGATTTCCTTGGCAGCGGCGGCGCTGCGCTGGGCGAGGTTGCGCACTTCGGTGGCGACCACGGCGAAGCCCCGCCCCTGCTCGCCGGCACGGGCCGCTTCGACGGCGGCGTTGAGCGCCAGGATGTTGGTCTGGAAGGCAATTCCGTCAATCACGCCGATGATGTCGGCGATCCGCGCGCTCGCCTGGTTGATCGAGCCCATGGTCTCGACCACCTTGCCGACTACTTCGCCACCCTGCTCGGCGATGCGCTGGGCGTTACCAGCCAGTTCGTTGGCCTGGCGGGCGTTGCTGGCGTTCTGCTTGACCGTGGCGGTGAGCTCTTCCATGCTCGACGCGGTTTCTTCAAGACTGCTCGCCTGCTCCTCGGTGCGCACCGACAGATCCTGGTTGCCGGAGGCGATTTCCTTCGACGCGACATTGATGGTTTCCGCCGAATACTGGATGCCTCCGACCAGTTCGCGCAGGCGCTGGACGGTCTGATTGGCGTCGTTCTTCAACTGGCCGAAGGTGCCCTGGTAATCGGTGTCGACCGTATGCAGTAGATCGCCGGCGGCGATCCGCGACAACAGCCCGGCGATTTCGCCGATCGCCGCGCCAGTGGTTTCCAACAGGCGGTTGATGCCGCGCCCCAGCTCCCGGTAGAAGCCTTCCAGCGCGTCGGCGTCGAGCCTCGCTTCCAGATTGCCGGCGGCAGCGTGCTCGATCAGATCGGCGACCAGCCGCTGGGCATTGATCTCGGCGGTGCGGTCCAGCCATTCGCCGACCGTGCCCAGACGCTCGCCCCGCTCATTGACGATGGGATTGGTGACGACGTTGAAGATTCGCCCGCCGATTTCCATTTCCGTGTTGCGGGTGGTCTGCAGCTCGCGCAGACCACGCAGCGCGGCCTGCGGATCGGCGTAGAAGTCGCCGATGCTGCTGCCGATGAAACGGTCGACCGAGAAGTTGGGATGCCGCTCGCGCAGCGCCGGTTCGATCCGCCGCAGCGTGCGCTGCAGCCCCTTGTTGGCGTAGATCACCGTGCCGTCGTCGTCGGCAATGCGCAGGTTGGCATTGACGCAATCGAGGGCGATGCGAATGCGCAGGTTGTCGTTGGCGAGCTGCTGCGCCTCGGCAACGCTGAAGCCCTGCTGGATCTGCATCGACATCAGCCCCTGCAGCACCTTGCCCATTTCATCGTTGCGCGACACATCGACATTGCGGGTGTAGTTGCCGTTCGCCAGTTCGCGGAAGGTGGCGATGATTTCGCCGATCGGCCGCGTGATCGAGCGGGTGATCGCCACCGCGATCCACAGGCCGAGGGCGAGTGCCAGCGCAGTGAGGCCGATGCTCCAGGTCAGGGTCGTCGTGTATAGCGCCTTGCTATCGGCGACCAGCGCCCGCGCCCCTTCCACACGCATCCGGAACAGTTCCTCGGCTTTGGCGGCAGCCTTGGCATACGCCGGATTGATCTTGTTGAGCAGGATCAGGTTGGCGTCGTCGAAACGTCCTTCAAGCAAGGCGGTCTTGGCCGGCAACAGGCCATCCTGAACAAAGCGCTCGCGCGCCTGCTGGAATTCGTTCGCCGTCTCCTGCAGGGAACCCGCCTCGACATGCTGCTGATAACTCTCCCATTGGCGGCTGATTTCGGCGATGTTGGCGTCGATCTGCCGGAGGTGGAACTGAAGGTCGTGATCGTGCAGGCTGGCGTAACCACCCAGCGGGTTGTGCTGCAGGCTCAACATGATCTGACTGCGGTTTTCCGCCATCAGGCGGCCGATCACCGCCAGCGACTGGATCGGCAACACGCCCTCGTCATTGAGGCTGACCGCGCTGTCGTAGTTGCGGCCGGCGCCCCAGGCGCCGATCCCGGCGACCAGCGCGGTCGCCAGCAGCAGGGTGGCAAAGCCGGCAAACAGCTTCTGCCGCAACGACCAGCCGGCAAACCAGCCGGGACCGCCATTGACCATGACCCCGTGACGGATCTGCAAACCGCCGGCGCGCCGTTCACGGAACAGGCGATAGGCATTTTCCGCCGCGTTCACCTGTTCGCGGCTCGGCATCCGCCGCACCGACAGGTAACCGACGAGCTGATCGTTCTCGCGCAACGGCGTGACGGTAGCCAGCACCCAGTAGAAGTCGCCATTCTTGCAGCGGTTCTTGACCATGCCGGTCCACGGCCGTCCGGCCTGCAGGTCGCGCCAGAGATCGGCAAAGGCCTCGACCGGCATGTCCGGATGGCGGACGATGTTATGCGGTTGCCCCAGCAGTTCCGCCTCGACGAAACCGCTGATATCGACGAATGCCTTGTTGACGTAGGTGATCAGTCCCTTCGGATCAGTCCGGGAGACGATCAGGGTGTCGGCGTCCAGGAGCACCTCGTTCGAAGTGACAGGTTGGTTGTTGCGCATGAATCTGCCTTTCCTGGGGGAATTAGAACTCGGCCCACTCATCTGCCTGGCCGGAAGGCGCGGGGACGTTGCCGGCGAGCAGTTTGCGGGGGAAATCCGCGGTCAGCGCCGCCGAATGTTGGTTTTTTTCACTAAGCAGACGCCGCCCTGACTGACGCGCCCCGGGCCGGCCTTCTGCCGCCAGCCCGACTGCCGGCATGACCTCGGCCTCCAGGTGGAAGGCGGCCACCGCCAGCGCCAGACGCTGAGCCTGACCGCGCAGGCTTTCGGCGGCGGCAGCGGCTTCCTCGACCAGCGCGGCATTTTGCTGAGTGACTTCGTCCATCTGGTTGATCGCGCGTCCCACCTGCTCGATGCCGGAACTCTGCTCGCGGCTGGCTTCGGAAATTTCCGCCATCAGCCGCGCCACGCCCTGGATGCTGGAAACGATCTCGGTCATCGTCGTTCCCGCCTGATCGACCAGACGATTGCCGGCATTGACCTTGCTCACCGAATCGGCGATCAACGCCTTGATTTCCTTCGCCGCCGCGGCGCTGCGCTGGGCCAGGCTGCGCACCTCGGTCGCCACCACCGCGAACCCCCGTCCCTGTTCGCCGGCCCGCGCCGCTTCGACCGCGGCATTGAGGGCAAGGATGTTGGTCTGGAAGGCGATGCCGTCGATCACCCCGATGATGTCGGCGATCCGGGCGCTCGCCTTCTGGATGGCACTCATCGTCACGACGACCTGGCCAACCACGTTGCCGCCCTGCTCGGCGACGCGCTGCGCTTCGCCCGCCAGTTCGTTGGCACGCCGCGCGTTGTCGGCGTTCTGATGCACGGTACCGGTGAGTTCCTCCATGCTCGATGCCGTCTCTTCCAGGCTGGACGCCTGCTGTTCGGTACGGCCGGAAAGGTCCTGGTTGCCCTGGGCGATCTCGCGGGCAGCGGTATTGATCGAATCGGTGGCCTCCTTGATCGAGAGGACGATTTCGCAGAGTCGATCGACGGTGCTGTTGGCATCGTCGCGCACCTTGCCGAGCAAGCCCTGATAAGGGGTTTCGATCTTTTCGGTGAGATCGCCCTTGGCCAGGCGGGCGAGCATGCAGCCGACTTCCTCGAGCGCCTGGCCATTGGCGTCGAGCAGGCTATTGACGCCCTCGGCCAGTTTCAGGAAGAAGCCGTGCTTGTTGCTGCTGGCAATGCGCCGCGAGAAATCGCCGGCTGCCGCCGCGTCGATGATGCCGCTGACTTCCTGTTCGATCGCCACTTCGCCGGTCCGGTCCTGCCATTCGATTACCGTGCCGAGACGACCGCCTTCCCCGCCGTAAACCGGTGTCACGACCAGGGCGAAAGTCCGGTTGGCGATGCGGATCACGCTGCGTTGCGGTTCGACAAGGCCGACGAGCTGCTCGGCGGCAAAGGCCGGATTCAAGGCATGAACGCGAAAATCGGCGTTACGGACGGCGGTGGCGCGGAATTCCGGCAACTGTTGCTGGATGTCGGCCTCCGCCTCGCGCATCATGGCGACCAGAGCGTCGTTGCCATAAATGATCCGGCCATCGGGACCGAGCAGCATGACGCAATTGGAGCCGACATCGAGCGCCACCTTGATCCGCAGCGCCTCGGCGGCGATCCGTCGCTCGCTGGCGCTGCGTTCCTTGAGGTCGGCCTGCATCTGCGCCAGCGTCCGCAACAGGTGCGCCGGCTCGTCGTTACCGCCGGGCTCGATGCGATTGTCGAAATTGCCGGCGGCAACCGACTCCGCCACATCGACGGCAGCCGACAGCGGGTTGGTGATGCCGCGGGTCACCCAGATCCCGGAGGGGATCATCACCACCACCGCCAGGACGATCAAGCCGAACAGCAGGTTCTGCACGGTGGAACGGATGGTCGCGATTTCCTCGAGCGCACTGGCGGTCGCCGCCTTCTGCGCCAGGTTCAGGGTATCGATCGCTTCCTGCCAGGCGCGCAGGCGCGGCCCCAGATGGCTCTCGAAATGCTGCTCGAGCGCCGGCCGGTTGCCCTCGACAACCAGGGCGAACAGTTGTTTGAGCGATCCCGCCGCCTCCTCCCGCAGGGTCGGCAGGCGTTCCATGACGCCCTGGGCCGCCGCCGGCAGGTTGGCGCCGAGTTGCGTCTCAAGCTGCTGCAACTGGGCGAGGTTGTCGGTCACCCCCTGCGCCGCCTCCTTCTGGCGGGCGAGCTCCTCGAACAGCAAGGCGTTGCGCGCATGCAGACCCAGACTATCGACGTCGCGGCGCATGGTACTGGCGAGCTCCATGCCCTGTGCGTTATCGACGGCGATGGTCTGCACTTTCTCGCCGATCATCCCCAGGCTGATCAAGGCGACGACGACGAAAGCGATCATCAACGACAAGGCGCCCACCGTTGTCGCGATCAAGCGGCTGCCGATCCTGAAATTGCGCATGTTCAACATAGCGTCTCCCTGCTCCCTTTTTTTGGCGTGTTCATTCAACTGCGGCTTCGACCAGTTCCATGTCCGCACTGCTCATCAGCCGTTCGATGTCGGTGACGATCAACATCCGCTGCTCGACGCTGGCCAGACCGAGGATGTAACGGGTGTCGAAGGAGCCCGAGAAATCCGGCGCCGGCCGGATCTGTGCCGGCGTCAGCGACAGCACGTCGGAGACGCTATCGACGACCACCCCGATCACCCGGCGGGCAATATTGAGGATGACGACGACGGTGAACGGGGTGTATTCGATCTTGCCGAGGTTGAACTTGATGCGCAGGTTGACGATGGGAACGATGGTCCCGCGCAGATTGACGACCCCTTTGATGAAAGGCGGCGCGTTGGCGATCAGTGTCGGCGTTTCGTAGCTGCGGATTTCCTGGACCTTCAGGATATCGATCGCGTATTCCTCGCAACCCAGGGTAAAGGTCAGGAACTCGCTGGCCACCGAATCGTCCTCGGCCAGCGCGCCAGCCTGCTGTTTGCTGATTTCCATCATTCGCTCCTCAACGGCCCTGCGTCGGCCTTGTGCAGATGATTCCTGGCCATTGCCGCAATGGCCGAGACATCCAGGATCAATGCCACATGACCATCGCCCATGATGGTCGCGCCGGAGATACCCGGCACTTTCCGGTAGTTCGCCTCGAGACTCTTGATCACGACCTGATGCTGCCCGAGCAGGGCATCGACGAACAGGGCGACGCGAATTCCGTCGGCATCGAGCACCACCATGATGCCCTGGGTGAAGTCGTTCCACACCGACTGCAACTTGAACATTTCGTGCAGGACCAGAACCGGCAGATATTCGCCACGCACCTGTACCACCCGCGCCTGGTTGGACAGGGTGCGGATTTCACCGGGCATCGGCTGCAGCGATTCAAGCACATACGACAGGGGCAGGATGTAGATCTGGTCGCCGACGGCGACCGACATGCCGTCGAGGATCGCCAGCGTCAGCGGCAGGCGCACCGTCATCCGGGTGCCGATGCCGGCCATCGAGTCGATTTCGACGCGCCCGCCCATCGCCTGGATGTTGCGGCGGACGACGTCCATGCCGACGCCGCGGCCGGAAACGTCGGTGACCTGCTCGGCGGTCGAAAAGCCGGCTTCGAAGATCAGGTTGAAGACTTCCTGATCGCTCATCTGGTCGGAAACCGGCAGGCCGCGTTCGCGCGCCTTGGCCAGAATCTTGTCGCGCGGCAAGCCGGCACCGTCGTCACCGACTTCGATGACGATGTTGCCCCCCTGGTGGTAAGCCTTCAGGGTGATCGTCCCAACCGGGCTCTTGCCCGCCGCGATCCGCCGCTCCGGTGATTCGATGCCGTGGTCCAGGCTGTTGCGGATCAGGTGGGTCAACGGATCGGCAATGCGCTCGATCAGCCCCTTGTCGAGTTCGGTCGTCTCACCCAGCGTCTTCAGCTCGACCTGCTTGCCGAGCTTCGCCGACAGGTCGCGGATCACTCTCGGGAAGCGGGAAAAGACGAAGGAGATCGGCAACATCCGGATCGACATCACCGCTTCCTGCAAATCCCGGGTGTTGCGTTCCAGCTGCGTCAGTCCGTTGAGCAGGCGCTCCGGCGCGGCATCCTGCATCTGCGACGAGGTCTGCAACAGCATGGCCTGAGTGATCACCAGCTCGCCGACCAGATTGATCAATTGGTCGACTTTCTCGACGCTGACGCGGATTGAAGAATCGGTTGACGCATTGGCCGGTGGCGCCTTCTGACGCGGCTCCCCGTTCCCGGCCGGCGCGGGTGACTTTGTCTCGAGCACGGCCTCGCTGAGAGGGGCGTCCGGAACTATCGGCAGCGGCGCAGGAAGGGGCGCAAAAAACCCGAAACCATCACCCTCCTCAACCTGCGGCGGCTCGGCAACGGGGGCCGGCAGGGGCTCGAAAAACCCGTAGCCGGGGTCTTCTGCCGGTTTTGGCTCGGACAGAGGTTCAAAAAATCCGTAAGCCTCGACCACCGGCTGCGCCGCTACCGCCGGCGCGCCTGGGGCGCCCGGCGCGTCGGCAAAGAAGCCGAAATCGGCGTCATCGGCAACGGCCTGTTCAGCCTCCCCGACATACCAGGCGCCACTTTCGGCGATGAAATCGATCTGCTCGGCGAAGCTCTCCCGGGCGGCCGTCGTCGTCAAACGCAACAGCCATTGCCCGACACTTCCCGCCGGCACCGGAGACTGGAGGATCACCAACTCCCCGAGCTTGCGCAGTTCGTCGAGAAGATTGTTCAAGCCGACGCCGCTGGCCGCAACCGAGGTGGGCACAAAACCAATCTCGTAGCAGGTCCGGTCCGCGGCCGGCAAAGGCGCGGGCGCTGGCGCGGGCGCTGTGACCGGCGCGGGCGCGGCGGCGACCGGAGCCAGCCCGCCGCCATCGGAAAGCTGGCGCAAACGCTGGCACAGCGCATCTACAACAGACTGCTCGACACTACCCCGCCCCTGGTGCACATCGAGCATGCTGCGCAGGACGTCGCCAGCCTGCAAACAGGCATCGACCATCTCAGGACGCAAGGCGAGATCCCCCTTGCGGATGCGATCCAGCAGATTTTCGAGGATGTGCGTGGTTTCCGCGAGATCGGAAAAACCGAAGGTTCCCGCGCTGCCCTTGATCGAATGTGCGGCGCGAAAAATGGCATTCAATTGCTCGGCATCCGGATGTGCAATATCCAGCGCCAGCAGCAGGGACTCCATTGCAGCCAGATGCTCTTCGGATTCTTCGAAAAACACCTGGTAAAACTGACTCATGTCGATAGACACGCTTCCTCCTCAAACGCTCGGGGAGCATCGCCGGCCGCGGCGATCGCCCCATGCGAGAAGATTTCAGGCAGGCATGGGAGATTCAGCCGATGACCTTGCGCACGACTTCGATCAACTTCTGGGGATCGAAGGGCTTGACCAGCCAGCCGGTTGCACCGGCAGCGCGACCTTGGGATTTCATCGCATCGGAAGACTCGGTCGTCAGCATCAAGATCGGCGTCGAGGCGTATTGCGGCATCGCCCGCAGGTTCCGGATCAGGGTCAAGCCATCCATGCGCGGCATGTTCTGATCGGTCAGCACCAGATTGATGCTGCGCGACTTGGCCTTGTCCAGACCATCCTGACCGTCCACCGCCTCGACTACTTCGTATCCGGCACTCTTCAACGTAAACGAGACCATCTGGCGGATGGATGCAGAGTCATCAACTGCAAGAATGGTTTTGGCCATTTTTTCCTCTAGTTTCTATCACACATTAGCCGCCACTGACGCCACTCCCCGATTGTCAGCGACAAATACGCCATTCGCCGGCCACTACTTGGCCTGAACCTTGTCGGCCCCCGGCAATTCGAGCGCCCCGGACGAATCGCCATCAACTTCGACTTCATCGCCGGACTCTTCGTTGAGTATGGCCTTTTCGGTCTGCTGGTTGAGCACCACGATGCTGATCCGGCGGTTGACCGGATTCAGCGGGTCGTTCTTGTCGAACAGCAAGGTCGATCCCAGACCGACCACACGCAACACCTTGTGCGCTTCCATTCCACCGGCCACCAGTTCGCGCCGCGAGGCATTGGCCCGATTTGCCGAAAGCTCCCAGTTGGAGAAGCCCTGGACGCCGCCGACGAATGGCGCGGCGTCGGTATGACCGGCCAGGCTGATGCGATTGGAAACGCCATTGAGCGCCTGACCAATCTGCCGTAACAGATCGCGGGTATAGGGCTTGACCACGTCACCGCCGGAATCGAACATCGGCCGGTTCTGCTCATCGACGATCTGGATGCGCAGCCCCTCGGAGGTGATGTCGAGCAGCAACTGCTTCTTGAACTGCGCCAGTTGCGGACTCTGCTCGATCATCTTCTCGATGTCGGCTTTCAGCACTTCGAGGCGCTCACGCTCCTTGCGCTGGAACTCAAGCTTGGCTTCCTTCGAAAAGCTGGTCCGCTTCGCCTCGATATCGCCCTTCTTCACCTGCCCCGACTGCCGGGTCAGATCCTGACCGCCCCCCTTCAGGATACTGGTCGCGTCGCCAGCGCCATCGCCCCCCGACATCGCCACCTTCATCGGATTCTGGAAATAATCGGCGATCCCCTGCAAATCCCCTTTGGCCGTAGATCCCAGCAGCCACATGAGCAGGAAGAAAGCCATCATCGCCGTGACGAAATCGGCATAGGCGATCTTCCAGGCGCCGCCATGCGCGCCGCCGGCGACAACCTTCTTGCGCTTGATGATTATCGGGCGGGTGGAGTCGTCGCTCATCGTTTTCTATTCTGCAAGGCCAGGCCTTACTTACCCTTGCGGGCCTTCAGTTCTTCCTCAAGCTCGCTGAAGCTGGGGCGATCATGGGCACCGAGCGTCTTGCGCCCGAACTCGATGGCAACTTGCGGCGCATAGCCGGACATGGACGCCAGCAGAACCATCTTGATGGTTTTGAAAATCGTCCCCGACTCCTGCGCCCGCTGATCAAGCAGCCCCGCCACCGGCGCCACAAAGCCGTAGGAAACCAGAATCCCGAGGAAGGTACCAACCAGCGCGCCGCCGATCATCTTGCCCAGAACGGCCGGTGGCTCGCCCACCGAGCCCATGACGTTCACCACCCCCATCACGGCGACGACGATACCGAATGCCGGTGTCGCGTCGGCCACCTTGGAAACCACGTGGGCAGGCTCCACCGCTTCATGGTGATGGGTTTCGAGTTCGACATCCATCAGGCTTTCGATCTCGACGGTATTCAAATTGCCGCCGACCATCATGCGCAGGTAATCGGTCATGAATTCGAGGACGTGGTGATCGGCAACGATGTTGGGATACTTGCTGAAAATCGGACTGGATTCCGGATTCTCGACATCGCCCTCGATCGACATCAAACCCTCTTTGCGTACTTTCGACAGAATTTCGAAAAGCAGCGCCAATGCGTCCACATAGTAGGCCTTATTGTAGGGAGAACCCTTCAGGACCCCGGGCACGGCGGCGACGGTCGCCTTGATCACCTTGATGCCGTTGCCGGCGACAAACCCGCCGATAGTCAGACCGATGATCGCCAGATATTCAAGAGGTACCCACAACGCCAGCAGGCTGCCGTGCACGGAGTAAGTACCGAGCGAGGCAGCCAGGATGATGACATAGCCGACGATCAAAAACATGTGAAACCCCTTTTAGCGCGGCGCACGACGTTACGGATGACCCGTTTATTGGTTGCCGCTATTGTAGCCACAGGCCTTCGGGAAGCGCAAAAGAAGTATAAGCGCATCCATGCGGCACACACCGTCCGCAATTTTCGCAGTGATAGACTGGCGGCATCGCGTAACCCATTTCACCCCATGTCCTTCTGCATCGCCTGCGGCACCCAAGCCGTCCGCCGGATACCCGACGGCGACAATCTACCTCGCCTGACCTGCCCCGCTTGCGGCCACATCCATTACGAAAACCCTCGCCTGATCGTTGGCTGCATCGCCGAATGGGAAAACCGCATCCTGCTCTGCAGACGGGCAATTGAACCGCGCCTCGGCTTCTGGACGCTGCCGGCCGGCTTCATGGAGAACGGGGAAAGCACGGCCGAAGCGGCGATCCGCGAAACACGAGAAGAAGCCGGAGCGACGGTGCTGCTCGACGCCGCTTTCGCCATGATCAATATTGCCCACATCAACCAGGTGCATCTCTTCTATCGCGGCAAAATGGCGGATGCCACATTTTCAGCTGGCGAAGAAAGTCTTGAAGTGAGGCTATTCGAACCGGCTGCCATCCCCTGGGACGACATTTCGTTCCACAGTGTCCGCCGCTGTCTTGAAGCCTACTTGGGAGAGCGCAATCACGGCCATTTCAGTTTTCACGAACTCTCGCTGACGCCCTGATCGCAAACCGCTCCGGCACAAAATTGAAAATCCCCGCTGCCGTCGGGACAGCGGGGATTTTTCGGGAAACACCGTGGCGTTTATTTGCCTTTGGTGTTCAATTCCTCGTTCATCTTGCTCGAGTAAATCTTGCCCATGTAGGCACCGATCACGACCACACCCACGATCACGACCAGACTCATCAAACCGATATCACTGGTAAACAACAGATTCCAAGCCATAAATCACCTCCCAATCACAAGAACAATCAATCCGCCTTTGCACTCAAGCGTAGCGGCTCGTCAAGACTGGCATGCCACTCCCCATGAAGACGCCATTGCCCCGCAGGGTCTTCAAGTGTGACATACCAGCGTCCGGCCACTTCACTGGCCAGCACCCCTCCAAAGAAACCCGCCCCTTCGGATTTCATTTCGATCAGTTGATCCTTCACGTTCAGCGTCGGATGCGCCAGACGCAAGGTCAGAACCTCCGGCAAAGCAATCGCCTCGCGCGTATTCACCAGCAGACGCAAATTCTGACCGGAGCGCATCAAATCGGCGTGCAGCCCCAGCTTGCTGGCCTCGTGGTCACGTTGCAAACGTTGGTTGACCGTGAGCCCCTGCTTGTAATAATCATCGGTCACCAGACCGTCGGCACTCACTACGGCCAACCATATGGTAGCAACCGCGGCAACAATCACCAGCCCCGGGCCGAGCATCAACAGCCACGGCCAGGGCTCCTTGTACCAGGGCTTGTCATCTTTTTTCAGTGTCATGCTCGCACTCATGTCAGGGCATCAGGAAAGAGGCTTTTTCACGAACGGCAATCTTGTCGTCGCTTTCAGCCTTGATGTTGAAATAAATCGTGTTTGCCCCCTTCTGACCGGACTCCGGCGGGACGCGCACGACAACGGTGGACTCGTGGTTCTTGGCACTTTCAACCTCAACCACCAGTTCGTCCTCGGCAAGCTTCACGTCAGCGAGTCCGTCAACCGTGACGCGATAGCGCTGTGAAGCTTCCGTGGTGTTCATGAACTTCAGGTTGTAAACATTCTCGATCGAGCCATCTTCCGCTTCCCGCGACAGAACCGATCTATCGCGGATGACATCAACCATCAGCGGCACCCGGTTGGCCAACGACCACGCAGCCGCCACGCAGATCGCAAGCAGGATGAGCGAATACAGGATGATGCGCGGACGCAGGATATGCGCCATCACCTCCGAGGCCCCGAAATGCTTGGCCAGGGCGTTCTCCGTCGTATAGCGAATCAGGCCCCGGGGCTTGCCGATCTTGTCCATGACCGGATCGCAGGCATCAATACAGGCGCCACAACCGATGCACTCATACTGAATACCCTTGCGGATGTCGATCCCGGTCGGGCAGACAACCACGCAAAGATTGCAGTCAACACAGTCTCCCAGGCGGTCGTTATCGCCCCCTTTTTTCCTCGCACCGCGTGGTTCGCCGCGCTCCGGATCGTAGGTGATCACCAGCGTATCGGGGTCAAACATCACCCCTTGAAAGCGGGCGTAAGGACACATGTACTTGCAAACCTGCTCCCGCAGAAAACCGGCCTGCATATAACAAAACCC
Source organism: Azonexus sp. MM2026_4 (assembly GCF_055901855.1). Taxonomy (NCBI): domain Bacteria; kingdom Pseudomonadati; phylum Pseudomonadota; class Betaproteobacteria; order Rhodocyclales; family Azonexaceae; genus Azonexus; species Azonexus sp. MM2026_4. Next base: position 2,158,909 of record NZ_CM148380.1, read on the forward strand.
GGCATAAAAGGCAGTCCAGAACAACTCCCAACCGGACAATCCAAAGGGCAGGGCCGCCAGCAACTCGCGCACCGGCGTGAAATAAGCGACCAGCGTAAACCCCGTCCACAACGAGAGCGAGAGCCATAGCGCATGCTTGAGCGCCTTGCGCGCCAGCTTCGTCGCAGTCATCGGCCCCTGGTCGAGTTTCATGCGTGCCGACCGATCACCCTCGATGCGGTTCTCGATCCACATGAAAATTTCAGTGTAAACCGTCTGCGGACAAGCGTAGCCGCAGAACAAGCGCCCTGCGATTGCGGTGAACAGGAACAGCGCATAGGCCGAAACGATCAGCAGGACTGCCAGATAAAAGACGTCCTGTGGCCACAGCACCAGACCGAACAGGTAGAACTTGCGTTCCACGAGATGGAACAGGATCGCTTGACGATCATTCCAGATCAGCCATGGCGCTCCATAGAAAAGAATCTGGGTCAGCCAGACAAATATCCAGCGCCATGTCGCCCACCAACCTTTTACTTCCCGGATGTAGATTTTCCGGTGTTTCTCGTAAAAGGATGCTTTTGCCAAATCCGCCCCTGTATCGGGCTTGTTCTCTTCTTTGGAGTTCATTGAAGCCTCGTTATCAGAATGATGCTGCTCCGCACAACACCATTTTGATAAGTATGCCTACTAGCAAACGAAAAGGGAGAGGCTTTTCAGCCTCTCCCCTGTCATGCCCCAATTACTTGGCGCTGAGGCTAGTCACGTAAGCGGCCAGCAGATGTACCTTGGCACCACCCAGGAAATCCTTCCAGGCTGGCATCTTATTGGTACGACCATTGGTGATGGTTTCAATGATGGTCGCTTCAGAGGAGCCATACAGCCAGACCTTGTCGGTCAGGTTCGGGGCACCCAAGGCTTGCATGCCGTGAGCGTCGACACCGTGACAACCAACGCAACCCGCTTCGTTGAAGGCGGTCTGCCCCTTGCCAGCGCGAACGGCGTCGTGCGGCAGGCCGGACAGCGAACGAACGTAGTTGGCGAGATCCTTGATGGTTTCCGCACCCAGTTGGGCATGCGGCGGCATGACACCCATACGGCCGGCAGAGATGGTTTCGACAATCTGAGCGGACTCACCGCCCCATTGCCAATCGCCGTCGGTCAGATTGGGGAAGCCCTTGGCGCCGCGAGCATCCGCACCATGGCACTGCATGCAGTACGTCAGGTAGAGGCGCTTGCCCATTTCCATGGCCTGCTTGTCACCGGCAACGGCCTTGACGTCCATCGCCAGATACTTGTCGTACAGCGGCTTGACTGCAGCGTCCATCTTGGCCACTTCAACCGAGTGCTGACCGACGGAGGTCCAGCCGAGCATACCCTTGAAGTTACCGAGCCCGGGGTACAGCGCCAGATAAACCAGCGCAAAAACCACGGTGATGACAAAGAGCCAGCTCCACCACTTCGGCATCGGGTTGTTGTACTCCTCCAGGGTTTCGTCCCAGACGTGTCCGGTCGGAATACCCGGAGTGAAGGTTGCTTTGCTTTGCAGGAGCAGGAAAACCCAGCATCCCACAACACTGACCAGTACGATCACAATGACGTACAGGTTCCAAAATTGGCTAACGAAATCGCTCATTTGCTTTCCTTTATTTCAGCGCCGGTGCGACGCGTTTCCCGCCGCACCGTCATCATCATCCTCTGCGAACGGCAGCTTGGCAGCCTCGTCGAACCCCTTGCGACTGCCCTTGCCGTAAGCCCATCCCACGATCGCCAGAAAGCAGAGCAAACCGGCAACTGTGATGATGGAGCGCAGATCGTTGATGTCCATGGCCATTACTTCATCGTGCTCAGTGCCGTACCCATACCCTGCAGGTAAGCAATCAGAACATCCATCTCGGTCATGTCACCAATCGCAGCCTTGGCACCCTTGATATCGGCCTCGGAATAAGTCGGCAGATTACGCATGTTGGCGAACGTCTGCATGACTTGCATCTTCTTCTCGATATCAGCACCAACCGTGCTCTTAGCCTTAGTATTGGCCAGGAAAGCGAAGGCAGGCATGTTGGATTCCGGCACGACGTCGCGCGGATTCATCAGGTGAGCGCGTTGCCATTCATCCGAATAACGACCGCCAACCCGATGCAAATCCGGACCGGTACGCTTGGAGCCCCACTGGAACGGGTGGTCATAAACATACTCACCCGCCACCGAGTAGTGGCCGTAACGTTCCGTCTCTGCGCGGAACGGACGAATCATCTGCGAATGGCAAAGATAGCAACCTTCGCGGATATAGACATCGCGACCAGCGAGACGAACAGGGTCATAAGGCTTGGTACCTTCCACCGGCGTCGTCGTCGACTTCTGGAAAAAGAGCGGAACGATTTCCAGCAGACCGCCCACGCTGACCACCAAGAGGGTCAAAACGATCAGCAGGCCAACGCTCTTTTCAATTTGTTCGTGTTTCAACATTGTTATCTCTCCCAAATCAGGCGTGATGACCAGCCGGAGCGATCACCGGCACATCCTGAACCTTGCCACCGGCCATGGTCTTGAACATGTTGTAAGCCATGATCAGCATGCCCAACAGGAACAGAACGCCACCCAACCAACGGATCGCCCAGAACGGGTAAGACCCCTTGACCGACTCGACGAAGCTGTAAGCCAGCGTACCGTCTGCGTTGACTGCGCGCCACATCAAACCTTGCATCACACCGGCGATCCACATCGAAGCAATGTAGAGAACGGTACCGATGGTAGCAATCCAGAAGTGAGCAGTAATCAGCGCGGTGCTATACATTTCCTTCTTGCCGAACAGACGAGGCAACAGGTAGTAAATGGCGCCGATAGAAACCATGGCCACCCAACCCAACGCCCCCGAGTGTACGTGGCCGACGGTCCAGTCGGTGTAATGCGACAGCGCGTTGACCGTCTTGATCGACATCATCGGGCCTTCGAAGGTAGACATACCGTAGAAGGAGAGCGAGGTGATCAGAAACTTCAGGATCGGGTCATCACGCAGTTTGTGCCAGGCACCCGACAGGGTCATGATGCCGTTGATCATCCCACCCCAGGACGGAGCCAGCAGGATCAGCGAGAACAGCATGCCGACAGACTGAGTCCAGTCAGGCAACGCGGTATAGTGCAGGTGGTGCGGACCGGCCCACATGTAGGTAAAGATAAGCGCCCAGAAGTGGACCACCGACAGACGGTAGGAATACACCGGACGACCGGCCTGCTTCGGAACGAAGTAGTACATCATGCCAAGGAAGCCTGCAGTCAGGAAGAAGCCAACTGCGTTGTGGCCGTACCACCACTGAACCATAGCATCTTGAACGCCAGCATACATGGAGTAGGACTTGGTCAGCGTGACCGGCATTTCCATGCTGTTAAAGATATGCAGCAGCGCAATGGCGATAATGAACGCGCCGTAGAACCAGTTGGCCACGTAAATGTGCGAAGCCTTGCGTACGGCGATCGTACCGAAGAAAACCAGCGCGTAAGCAACCCAGACCAACGTGATCAGGATGTTGACCGGCCACTCGAGCTCAGCGTATTCCTTACCGGTAGTAATACCCAACGGAAAAGAAAGAGCCGCCAGAACGATGATCAGTTGCCAACCCCAGAAGGTGAAGGGGACCAAGGGGCCGCCCCAGAGGCGGGCATGGCTGGTACGCTGAACGCACCAGTAGGACGTTGCAAAGAGCGCCGAACCACCAAACGCAAAAATTACCGCGTTGGTATGCAACGGACGCAAGCGCCCGAAGTGCAGCCACGGGCCGATATTCAATTCCGGCCAGACAAGTTGTGCAGCAATAATGACACCGACCAGCATGCCGACGATGCCCCAGATGACGGTCATGAAGGCAAATTGCCGTACGACCTTATCATTGTATGTGGTTTGTGTTCCAGACATGAACCCACCTCTCGTTAATGGAAAACAGAATGCCCACCTTCCCTGAACCCAAGGGGGCACTTGAAAGCGGATGGTATTCTAGTTGCGATGAGGTGTTTTGACATAGATCAATCGAGCGATCATCTACGGCAGAAGCGGGCAAGACCCTCCCAGCACAAAGGAGAAAGGGAGGACGACCTTCGCTGCCTGACAAGGCAATTTACAGAAGGAACAAGGAACGGCCAGGCGCTCGCGTACAGACACCCCGAGACGAACCTCGAGGCGTACCCGGCCTGATTTCCGATCGGGCAGCAAACCCGTGCAGCCAGCGATGCGGCAGCAGCCTGCCAAAGGAACTACCGGACTGAATCAGCGGATCGAGCCAGGATATCCTTGAGCCAGGCTGCAGGCTCCAAGCTGTTCAGTCTGGCGATTGCCAGCAAGCTTTGGATGGCACTCACTTGCCCGCCGCCCGTTCCGAACAGGTCAAAACCGAGTTACGAGCGCCTGAGCGCAACCGGCAGGAGGCATTCTCAAGCGGATTGTTGTCGGCCGGCAGCGCCCCATCGCGAAACAGAGTGCAAGCAGGCAGGCCGACGACTGCTTAAGCAAGCAGCCATCACCCTAACCCACCCGCAACCGCTCGCCCCCTCCAGGTCGCTCGACTTTCAACCAACCCCTGATCGACTATTCCGAACCGAAATTCTAGAAGCAAACCAAGCCCCATCCTACGACAGAGCAAAACCAAAAAAGCCCTTAGGGGGCTTATTTTCTTCGGCCCATCTCGGATTGAGGCTTTGCCACGAACTAAGCCGAGAAAGAGGAACCGCAGCCGCAGGTCGATGTCGCGTTCGGGTTTCGAATGACAAACTGAGACCCTTCAAGACCTTCGGTGTAATCGATCTCCGCACCGACCAGATACTGATAACTCATTGGATCAATGAGCAGTTGCACACCATTTTTTTCCATGGTGGTATCGTCTTCAGCAGCTACCTCGTCAAACGTGAAGCCATACTGGAACCCCGAACAACCGCCACCGGTGACAAAGACTCGCAGTTTGAGTTCGGCGTTACCCTCCTCTTCAATCAGCTCCCTGACCTTGCGGGCAGCACTGTCGGTGAAGATAATCGGCGCAAGGGTTTCGGCAAGATCACTCATTGAAAACTCCTGAAAATTTTGAAAATTAGTAACAATTAGGCCAGATCAGGGGAAATTGGTTCCCCATCCTTTGCCACAGCGTGCACGAGCCGGCCCTCGATGACAGCCCCATGATGCATTTCAATCGCAGCATAGGAAACATCTCCCACGATTCTTGCCTTGGGTTGCATTTCAAGTGTTTCGCTTACAGAAACAGGTCCGACAATAGTCCCATTCAGCACCAGGTGCCCAACGGCGACAGCTCCTTCTATGCGAGCCTGATCACTCAAAACCAGAGTAGTCGCCCCCCCACCGGAAATCGACTCGACACTACCACGCACCTCACCATCGATACGCAACCCACCACCAAACCGGACCTTACCCTCTATGCAGGTTCCAGCCCCAATCAAACTATCAATTCTTGCCTGAGATCCACCTGGTGCCTTCTTCCCAAACATTCCATTCCTCCGGCAAATTTTCAACCGCGAAACAATCCGCCAATCAAAAGCCTATTGTCTGTTCCGCCACAACTTTACCATTTTGCAGCAAGCGGGCCTCGACCGAGAGCAGAGCAGCCCCCTCAGGCAAGTCGAAGACTCCTTCACGCCGGAGAAAGTGGCGAATCTCCACCCCGCCAGCCAAGGGAAGGCGCCCCAGCCCCCCTGACGCCCCCCTGTAACTCACGGCAACTTCATACCGCCCCAGGAAGACCGCCTCACGCTGAGCAGACTGATATGCAAAAAGCAAGCGATATCGATATTGCGTCCCCGCGACAGGCGCGACGCGCAAACTCTCGATGCGAGCCACAGAATCCTGGCCCACCACAGGAATAAGACGCTCAAATATCAGCATATCCTCCTTGAGCGCGGCATTTTCTGCCTCTAGTTCGGCAATCCTGGCAACAAGCTGCTGTTGTGCAGCACGTTCCATGCTGACGGCACTCTGCCCGGTCCCAGCCAGCGACCGAAGCGCAACAAGCTCCGCCTGTTGAGCACTCAGACGCTCACGCAAATCCTCAAGCTTTTCGCTTTCGCCAAGCCCGCCAATGCGAAACAACCAGAGCAGGACAAACAAAACAAACAGAAAACCAGCCGCCCCAACAACCAACCAGTAGGCGGGCAGAGCGCTACGCACCACAACGCGCGGGGCAGCAATACCAAAACGACTTCGAAAGCGCTTTATGCGCAAACTGACAGCAGGGGTTGGCATCAATCGCTCACAGAAATCAACACCCTTGACTATAAGGCAAATTATCCCACTCCGCCCAGCAGCCGGCGACAAAGCGGGGTTCGTATCGAATTGCGAGACAGTCACAGCAGACCATCCTCACCCCATCATCCAGCTCGACAGAACCCTCCGCACCGCTCCCGCCCACGCACCGCGGCTCTCATGCAAGCACACCCGGCTTGCAGGTCGCGATCAACTTACGATAGAAATTACTCCCACAAGAGTGCACTTACCGCGGGCGCACCACAAGAAAAAAGCCGCCCGGAGGCGGCTTTTCGGAAAACTTAGCGCTTGGAGAACTGCTTGCGCCGACGGGCCTTGTGGAAACCAACCTTCTTCCGCTCAACCTCGCGAGCATCACGGGTAACGAATCCCGCCTTCGAAAGCGCCGGCTTCAAAGCAGCATCAAATTCGATGAGAGCCCGCGTGATACCGTGGCGAACCGCACCCGCCTGCCCCGACTCACCACCACCAGTGACATTCACCTTGATGTCAAAGCCCGCCAGTTGCTCGACCAACGCAAGCGGCTGACGAACAATCATGCGCCCCGTTTCCCGGGAGAAAAACTGGTCAACCGGCTTGCCATTGACCACAATCACGCCGGAACCGCGCTTCATGAAAACACGAGCCACCGCGCTCTTGCGCCGGCCAGTACCGTAAAAATAAGCTTCTGCCATGATGCCCCCTTAGATTTCCAGCGCCTTGGGCTGCTGAGCGGTATGAGGATGTTGGTCGCCGGCATAGCACTTCAGCTTCTTCAGCATGGCGTAACCCAACGGCCCCTTCGGCAGCATGCCTTTGACGGCCTTTTCCAGAGCACGCCCTGGGAAACGTTGCTGCATCTTCTTGAAATTGGTCTCGTAAATCCCACCCGGATAACCCGAATGACGGAAATACTTCTTGTCTTCCGCTTTGTTGCCAGTAACGGCAATCTTCTCGACATTGGTAACAACAATGAAGTCACCGGTATCGACGTGCGGAGTATAGATGGCCTTGTGCTTGCCACGCAGACGACGGGCAATTTCGGTGGCGAGGCGGCCGAGCACCTTGTCTGTGGCGTCTACCACAAACCACTCGCGCTTCACCTCATGTGGCTTGGCGGAAAACGTTTTCATGTGTGTGCCGTCCTGAAAAATGGGGCGCAGAATTGAGAAAGCTGCAGACTATAACCATCCGCAACAGCTCTGTCAATCAGTCTTGACCTTACCAAGCTCGTTTTTTTGCGAAAACTCCGCCACTACTGACACGCAAAGCACCAGATAGCAGACAGACCTACGCCCCCAGGCTCGACACCATCAAGAAAGACTGACAAAAAAAACGCGGCTCGCTGAGCCGCGTTAAATCCACACCAAAGGAGGAGGGTGGAGGAGACAAATCTGAACCGAGGACCAGTACTGCACCACAGTTCCAACGGTTCCCATTCTGCCCAAACAAGCCCCCACCCGCAAGAAATATTTGTGCGCTGCACCATCTTTGAATCTATCAACAAATAATATAAATTTATGTCAGTTACACATATGTTTAATTGTAGTTTTTTTAACAACAAGACTATTCATATACCAATGAATAACCGGGGAACCTCAACCAGGATTCAATTCGAGCCAAAGCAGTTTTGTTGCATCGCAACATGGCAAATCGCACTTACCGGGTAAAATCCTGCATCATCCCCACCTCTCAAACAGGAAGAACAGAATGGATTGCACGGTCAGATGGACAGGAAGTGATGCAGGGATGTCATTCCTTGCTGAAACAGGCAGCGGACACGCGGTGATGATGGACGGAGCGCCTGAAGCAGGGGGGCGCAACCTAGCGCCGCGACCAATGGAAATGCTGCTGGCCGGCGCAGGCGGCTGCACCGCCTTCGATGTCGTGATGATCCTGAAAAAAGGCCGCCAGGAGATCAGCGCCTGCGACGTGACGCTGAACGCAGAGCGCGCCGAAACCGATCCCAAGGTATTCACACGCATCAACTTCCACTACCGGGTAAAGGGCAGGAACCTGAAACCCGAAGCGGTTGAGCGCGCAATCGGGCTATCCAAGGAAAAATACTGTTCCGCCTCGATCATGCTGGCTCAATCGGCGGTGATCACCACCAGCCACGAAATCATCGAGGAAACCGCAACCGCTCCCCGGTGACTTTCCTCCGTCACAAGCGATAAGCAAGCCCGGTCATCACTCGGGCCATCGCTTTCATGCCCAGCCGAATCGGCTGAGGCAACTCTGCCGCGCCGTACCGAACCGCCATCTCGGCATGCGCCCGCTCGTCGACTCGCATCTGTTCGACGATTTCCCGGGAACGGTGGTCTTCAGCAGGCAAACGCTGCAGGTGTCCCTCGAGATGCATCTCGACCTGACGCTCGGTTTCCGCCAGGAATCCCAGATTCCATTTATCACCAACAACCCCGGCCAGTACGCCTAGCGACAGCGACCCCATATACCAAAGCGGATTGAGCACACTGACCCGCCCCCCAAGCTCGCGAATCCGTTGCTCGGTCCAGGCCAGATGCTCCACCTCCTCGGCTGCCGCCTGCTGTAGCGCGTCGCGCACCTCGCCACGGCGACAGGTCAATGCCTGCCCTTGATAGAGAGCCTGCGCGCAAACCTCGCCACTATGATTTACCCGCATCAAGCCCAAGGCGTGACGACGCTCGAGATCGTCCGTTACCTGCTCACCAGACAGCGCATCACCGGGAACAGGCCGCCGCGAGCGCGCGGGAGCCGCAAGGGTACGCAGACAACGATCGAATTCGAGAATCCAACGATCCAAAGTCATTGCTTCACCACAGATGATTGTCCGGATGCCCACCTTTACGGAAGGCACCTTCCACCTCGCGCACATCCCGGGCAATCACGCCTCCAGGGCAAAAATAATCTGCGAACAAGGTCACGCGATGCCGTTCCGAAGCGCCGTCACGCAGCTTCTCCCAACGCTCGTTCCACGACTTGACCCAAGTGCCATCACGTCTCGCGGTGGCATAGAGCCGCCACTCCCGGGTCGAACAACGAATCCCTTCGAACCGGACATTGCGGGAGCCGGCCTCACTCTCCAGACGCAACACATAGCGGACAACACCATCGCCTCCAACGCTCAGCGATGCAAGATCAACGAAAAAACGATGCGCGGAAAGCGCGCGAGCATCGAAGGCAAACCACGCATCGTCGGCGGGAAGCACCGGAAAACTCACTTCCTGCTCCTGCCATTTGGAATCGCCTTCGTCTTCCCCAAAAAGACCGGCGCCGTAACTACTGGTAAGCCACCCCAGCGCAACCAGCAGGACAAATAGCTGTCGTCGAAGCGATCGGAAGCTCACCCGAGATCCTCCTCGCCCGGCAACCGCTCGTCACCCGCTCGCGAGTTTCGGGACGGCCGACGATCCTGCTCCAGAAAACGCACCAGTTCATTCAAGGCCTGCTGATAGACGCCGCGCTTGAATTCGATCACCGCCTCCAGCGGCACCCAGTAGTCGTTCCAGCGCCAGGCGTCGAACTCCGGCTTTGCGGTTGCCCGCAAGCTGACGTCGCTGTCGCGCCCGACCAGACGGAGAAGAAACCAGATCTGCTTCTGGCCTTTGTAAGACCCGCGCCATTCGCGCTTGATCCATTGATTCGGCACTTCGTAACGCAGCCAGCCCTTGGTCCGCCCGAGTATGCGCACGTGTTCGGGACGCAGCCCGACCTCTTCATGCAGTTCCCGGTACATCGCTTCTTCCGGGGTTTCGCCCCGCTTGATGCCACCTTGTGGAAACTGCCAGGAATGTTCACGTATGCGCTTGCCCCAGAAGACCTCGTTTTTGGCGTTGCAAAGAATGATGCCGACGTTCGGGCGAAAGCCTTCGCGGTCGAGCATAGAAAACCTGCTAAAAATATTGGGTTACCTGGATTCTTTCACAAAGGGCGTCGATACGCAAAAAAGCGGCAAAGAACACGCTCCGTGTAAAATCCGCTTTTTTCCACGAATTCAAGAGCATTCCATGCGTACCTCGCAGTTCTTCTTCACCACCCTCAAGGAAGCCCCGGCCGACGCCGAAGTCGTCAGCCAGAAACTGATGCTGCGCGCCGGCTACATCAAGCGTTCGGCGGCCGGCATCTATACCTGGATGCCGCTCGGCTTGCGCGTGCTGCGTAAGGTCGAGAACATCGTCCGCGAGGAAATGAACGCGGCCGGTGCGCTGGAACTGCTGATGCCGGCCGTGCAGCCCTTCGAGCTCTGGGAAGAGTCGGGCCGCGGCCCGGCCTACGGCCCGGAACTGCTGCGTTTCAAGGACCGTCACCAGCGCGATTTCGTGATCGGCCCGACGCACGAGGAAGTCATCACCGACGTCGTCCGCCGCGACGTCAAGAGCTACCGCCAGTTGCCGATCCACCTCTACCAGATCCAGACCAAGTTCCGCGACGAGATCCGCCCGCGCTTCGGCGTCATGCGCGGCCGCGAGTTCCTGATGAAGGACGGCTACTCCTTCCATACCTCGTTCGACGACCTGGTCCGCGAGTACGGCAACATGTACGCCACCTACAGCCGCATCTTCAACCGGCTCGGCTTGAAGTTCCGCGCCGTGGCGGCCGACACCGGCGCCATCGGTGGCGACGGCTCGCATGAATTCCACGTCCTGGCCGATTCCGGCGAGGACGACATCGCCTTCTGCCCGGACTCCGACTACGCCGCCAACGTCGAACTGGCCGAAGCCGTCGCCCCGGCAACCCCGCGTGCCGCTGCCGGCAAGACGATGGAAAGGATCGCGACGCCGGGCAAGACGGCCTGCGCCGATGTCGCCACCTTCCTGGCAATCGAGCCGACGCAGATCGTCAAGTCGATCGCCGTCGTCGCCGAACGCGAGGACGGCGACAAACAGTTTGCCCTGCTGCTGCTGCGCGCCGACCACGAACTGAACGAGATCAAGGCAGCCAAGATCCCGGCGCTCGGCGCTTTCCGCTTCGCCTCCGACGGCGAAGTCCAGGAGTATCTCGGCTGCGTTCCGGGCTATATCGGCCCGGTCGGTGTCGAACGCCGGCAAGGTGGCGGTCTTTGCCGACCGTACGGTCGCCGCAATGAGCGACTTCGTGTGCGGCGCCAACGAGGCCGGCTTCCACCTCAGTGGCGTCAATTTCGGCCGCGACCTGCCCGAACCGGCAGTCTTCGACATCCGCAACGTCGTCGCCGGCGACCCCTCGCCGGACGGCAAGGGCGTGCTCGGCATCTGCCGCGGCATTGAAGTCGGCCACATCTTCCAGTTACGTAGCAAGTACGCCAAGGCCCTGAACTGCGCCTTCCTCGACGAGAACGGCAAGAGCCAGATCATGGAGATGGGCTGCTACGGCATCGGCGTTTCGCGCATCGTCGGTGCTGCCATCGAGCAGGGCAACGACGACAAGGGCATCATCCTGCCGCCGACCATCGCCCCCTTCGCCGTCTGCATCGTGCCGATGGGCTACCACAAGAGCGAAGCGGTCAAGGCCGCCGCCGACCAGCTCTACGCCGACCTGAAGAAACTCGGCATCGACGTCGTGCTGGACGACCGCAACGAACGCCCCGGCGTCATGTTCGCCGACATGGAGCTGATCGGCATTCCACACCGCGTGGTGATCGGCGAGCGCGGCCTGAAGGATGGCCAGTTCGAGTACAAAGGCCGTACCGAGGCGGAAGCGACGATGGTCGCCCAGGGCGAGATCGTCGGCCTGCTGCAGGAGAAGCTGTGCGGCGCCTGATCGGCATTGTCTGGCTGTGCTGCGCCTCGGCGGTTGCCCAGGCGGGCGGGCAAAAGTACGAACCGCTCGCCGCCAGCGTGCGGGCGGCGCTACAGGAGGCGGTTTCGGACAGCCGGCCGCAGGTCAGCTCGTTCAAGTCGTCGCAGGAAGCCGCCAACTGGCTGACCGAGATGTCGGGCCGACTGGCCCGCCGCATCCCCGACCGCAATTACCGGATCGACCTGCTGCGCAGCATCCACTATGAAGCGACGCGCGCCGGCCTCGATCCACAACTGGTGCTCGGCCTGGTCCAGGTGGAATCGGCCTTCCGCAAGTACGCCGTTTCAACCGTCGGCGCGCGCGGCTACATGCAGGTGATGCCGTTCTGGATCAAGGTGATCGGCCGCCCGGAGGACAACCTCTTCGACATGCGGACCAACCTGCGCTACGGCTGCACCATCCTGCGCCATTATCTGGACATCGAAAAGGGCGACCTCTACCGCGCCCTGGGACGCTACAACGGCAGCCTGGGCAAGCCGGAATACCCGAACCTGGTGCGCGGCGCCTGGCAGAACAACTGGGGCTACGCCAGCCCGCCCGGGCTGGCCGCCAACGACCGCTGATCAGCGGCCGAAACCGCCCATGCCGCCGGGCATCATGCCCTTCATGCCGCGCATCAGCTTGCCGATGCCGCCCTTGGAAAACTGCTTCATCATCTTCTGCGTCTGCTCGAACTGATTGAGCAGACGATTGACTTCCTGGACCTGCACCCCAGCCCCGGCAGCAATCCGGCGCTTGCGGCTGGCCTTGATCAGTTCCGGTTTGGCACGCTCCTGCGGCGTCATCGAATTGATGATGCCCTCGACCCGGCCGATCATCTTGTTTTCCGTACCCGCCGGCAACTGACCGGCGGCCTGCGCGAACTGGGCCGGCAACTTGTCCATCAGCGAGGTCAGGCCGCCCATCGCCCGCATCTGGCCGATCTGTTCCTTGAAGTCGTTGAGATCAAAGCCCTTGCCGGCCTTGAGCTTCTTGGCGAAAGCCACCGCCTTCTCTTCGTCGATGCCTTTCTTGGCTTCTTCGATCAGCGACAGCACGTCGCCCATGCCCAGAATACGCGACGCCATCCGCTCGGGATGGAAGGCTTCGAGGCCGGTGAGCTTCTCGCCGACGCCGGCAAACTTGATCGGCTTGCCGGTGATGTGGCGTACCGACAACGCGGCGCCGCCGCGCGCGTCGCCGTCGAGCTTGGTCAGCACGACACCGGTCAGGGGCAGCGCCTCGTTGAAGGCCCGTGCCGTATTGACCGCATCCTGGCCGAGCATGGCATCGACCACGAACAGCGTCTCGATCGGCTTGATCGCGGCATGCAGGCGCTTGATTTCCGCCATCATCTCTTCGTCGATGGCGAGGCGGCCAGCGGTATCGACCAGCAGCGCGTCGTGGTAGTGACGCTTCGCCCAATCGATCGCCGCGGCGGCGATCGCCTCCGGCTTTTCACCGACGGCAGACGGGAAGAAATCGACCCCGGCCTGCGCAGCCACCGACTTCAACTGCTCGATCGCCGCCGGCCGGTAAACGTCGCAGGAAACCACCAGCACCTTCTTCTTGTGGTTTTCCTTGAGAAACTTGGCCAGCTTGCCCACCGTCGTCGTCTTGCCGGCCCCCTGCAGACCCGCCATCAGAACGATGGCCGGCGGCTGGGTGTTGAAACTGATGCCTTCATGAGCATCACCCATGATCTTGGTCAGTTCGCCATGGACGACCCCGATCAGCGCCTGGCCGGGGTTGAGCGAACCAATGACCTCCTGGCCGACCGCCTTCTCCTTGACCGCGGCGATGAAATCCTTGACCACCGGCAAGGCGACATCGGCCTCGAGCAGCGCCATGCGCACCTCACGCAGGGCATCGGCGATGTTGGATTCGGTCAGGCGCGCCTCGCCCTTCAAGGTCTTCATGACGCGAGCAAGGCGGGTAGTCAGGTTATCGAGCATGTCAGATGGGCTTCTAGTAGAATTCGCGGATGGCCGACATTGTAATTCAGCTTTCCATGCATATCCTCGCCGCGCTGATTTATGGCGCGCTCGGTTTTCATTTCTGGAACACCCGCTGGCGCGACCGCGATGGCCAATGCGTCGCCTGCCCGATGCTCCCCTGGGAACGCGGCGCCATCGGCCTGACGCTGATCATCCACGGCTTTGGCCTGTTCGGTACGCTGCTCAGCCAGGACGGCATGCACTTTTCGGTTGCTCTCGCCCTCTCGCTGATGATGTGGCTGGCCGTGCTGATCTACTGGCTGGAGAGCTTCATGGCCCGCATGGAAGGCATGCAGCCGATGGTCCTGCCGCTGGCCGCCGCCTGCACCGTGCTGCCGGCGATCTTTTCCGCCGACCACCTGGTCGCCCACGCCGACGCCACCGGCTTCCAGTTCCACTTTCTGACTGCCATGCTGGCCTACAGCCTGCTGACCCTGGCTGCGCTGCACGCCGTTTTCATGGGCTTCACCGAAAACGCCCTGCATCGGCGCATCGTCAATCGCAGCCTGACCAGCCTGCCGTCGCTCCTTTCCATGGAATCGCTGCTGTTCCGCATGCTGATGCTGGGCTTCATCCTGCTGACACTGGCCGTCGGTAGTGGCCTGTTCTTTTCCGAACACATCTTTGGCAAACCGCTGGCCTTCGACCACAAGACCGTATTCGCCATCGCTTCCTGGGCGATCTTCGCCACCCTGCTATTCGGACGCCATGTCTGGGGCTGGCGCGGTAAGCGCGCCCTGCGGCTGACTCTCGCCGGTTTCGGACTGCTGATCCTGGCCTATTTCGGCAGCCGTTTCGTCATCGAGATCGTTCTCGGCCGCCTGTAATTGGACAACGTCCCCCTATCCTTCCAGCTTGGCGCGCTGCTCGGACTACTCGCCCTGTCGGCGATCTTTTCCATGAGCGAAACGGCAATGATGGCGGCCAACCGTTTCCGTCTTCGCCACCTCGCACAGAATGGTCACCGCGGTGCCCGCAAAGCGATTGCCTTGCTGGAGCAAACGGACAAGATGCTGGGCGTCATCCTGCTTGGCAACAACCTAGTCAATACCGCGGCCGCCACATTGGTCAGCGTGATCGCTCTGCAAATGTTCGGCGATGAAAAATGGGCACTCGGCGCCAGCACCCTGATCATCACCTTTGCCATCCTGGTCTTTTCAGAGATCACGCCCAAAATCATCGGCGCCAGCTATGCCGATCGCCTGGCACCGATCATCGCCTACCTGCTGACTCCGCTACTGCGTCTCTGCTACCCAGTGGTCTGGTTCGTCAATCTCTTCGCGGCAGGCCTGCTGCGCATCACGGGGCTATCCCTGCGCGCCAACGAGCAGAGCAACCGACTCTCTCCGGAAGAACTGCGCAGCCTGGTACTGGAATCGTCCAATGTGATCCCCAAAAAACACCAGGCCATCCTCAACAGTCTGTTCGACCTCAATGAAACCACCGTCGAACACATGATGACCCCGCGCCGCAGCATCGAGATACTGGACCTTGACCAAGACTGGGAGTCAGTCCAGCAGCAACTGCTAACCAGCCATCACAGTCGCCTGCCTGTTTGCCACGGATCGCTCGACCACCTGCTTGGCATCCTGCCCGTACGCCGCCTGCTTTCGGCGCTTTCGGAAACCGATTTCAGCGAAACCGCCTTGCTTGAACAACTCCACCCCCCCTATTACATCCCGGCAGGAACCGCCGTCTTTTCGCAGTTGAGCTTCTTCCAGGAAAACCGGCAGCGAATCGGTTTCGTTGTTGACGAGTACGGCGATATTCTCGGCTTGCTAACGTTCGAAGACATCATCGAGGAAATCGTCGGCGACTTCACAACCACGATTCCCGGCGTAGACGCCGATCTGAGCTGGGACAAGGATGGCAGTGCCGTGGTCGACGGGACCCGGCAAATCCGCGACATCAACCGCATGCTGGGACTTGATTTGCCACTCAATGGCCCCAAAACGCTCAACGGCCTGATTCTCGAATACTTCCAGGACATTCCGGACGCGGATGTCGGACTCAAGCTCAATGACATCGCCGTGGAAATCCTGCAGACCCGCGACCGCAGCATCGTCACCGCCCGGATTTACCGGCCCCGCCCGACAGAAATGCCCGCCAGTCTTTACAAAGCCCCTCCCCCGTAGCATCATCGGGCGATCCATACGGCATCTACGCACCCGCACATACCCGATCTGATGGCAGCGACTCCACAAAACTCCCCGCTCAGCGGCCTGGCCCGCGCGCTCGTCCAGGCCGGACGCCTGAAAGAGGCCGAGGCGGAAGAAGTGTCGCGTCAAGCCACTGCGACAAAAACCTCGCTCATCGAACAGCTGATCAGCTCGAACAAGGCCAGCGCCATCGATATCGCGCGCTTTTCCGCAGAGACCTTCGGTTATCCACTGTTCGACCTCGACGCCCTGGACGAACGCCATATCCCGCAGGACGCAATCGACCGCAAGCTGATTGCAACGCACAAGGTAATTCCTCTAAATAAAAGAGGCAACCGCCTGTCGATTGCCATTGCCGACCCGACCAACCTGCGAGCGCTGGACGAAATTCGTTTCCAGAGCGGGCTGAGCGTTGACCCGATCGTTGTCGAGCAACCCAAGCTGTTGCCACTGGTGGCGAAATACTCGGAGTCCGCCACCGATGCGCTGAAGAGCTTCAATGACGAGGAAATCAACCTTGATTTTCTCGATGAAGAAAGCACCAGCAAAGCCGACGAAGCGGCAGCCCAGGACATCGACGACGCCCCGGTCGTCAAGTTCATTCAGAAAATTCTGCTCGACGCCATCAACGATGGCGCATCCGACATCCACTTCGAGCCTTACGAAAAATTCTACCGAATACGCTTCCGCATTGACGGCATTCTCCGCGAAGTCGCCACCCCGCCGCTGGCGATCAAGGAAAAGATCGCCTCCCGGATCAAGGTCATCTCGCGCCTCAACATCGCCGAAAAACGGGTTCCCCAGGACGGCCGGATGAAACTGGTCATCTCCAAATCGCGAGCCATCGATTTCCGCGTCAGCACCTTGCCCACCCTGCAAGGCGAAAAAATCGTACTGCGTATCCTCGACCCGACCTCGGCGACACTGGGAATCGAAGCGCTGGGCTACGACCCTGATCAGAAGGCCATCCTGCTCGATGCGATCAACCGTCCCTACGGCATGGTTCTGGTCACCGGGCCTACCGGCTCCGGGAAAACCGTCTCGCTCTACACCTGCCTCAACATCCTCAACAAGGATGGCGTGAATATTGCAACGGCCGAGGATCCGGCGGAAATCAATCTCACCGGCATCAATCAGGTCAACGTTGACGATCGCGCCGGCCTGACCTTTCCTGTCGCACTGAAAGCCTTCCTGCGCCAGGATCCCGACATCATCATGGTGGGCGAAATCCGCGACCTGGAAACCGCAGAAATCGCCATCAAGGCAGCCCAAACCGGGCACATGGTGCTATCGACCCTGCACACCAATGACGCACCGCAAACCCTGACCCGCCTGATGAACATGGGCGTGCCGACCTTCAACATTGCCTCCAGCATCCTGCTGATCACTGCTCAACGCCTGGCCCGTCGCCTCTGCACCTGCAAGCAACCGATCAAGGTACCAGAACAGGCTTTGCTCGACGCCGGTTTCAAGGCTGAAGAACTCGATGGTAGCTGGATACTTTACGGCCCAGGCAGTTGCGAACGCTGCAAAGGTACTGGCTACAAGGGACGAGTCGGCATCTATCAGGTCATGCCGATCAGCGAAGCCATGCAACGCCTGATCATGAGCGGAGCCACCTCGCTCGACCTCGCCAAACAGGCGAAACAGGAGGGTGTCCGCGACTTGCGCGAATCCGGACTGATCAAGGTCAAACAAGGCCTGACCTCACTCGAAGAAGTTTTAAGTACAACCAATATCTAAGCTGAAGGACCCGGCAATGGCAACTGCAGCAAAATCAAGAATTGTTGATGTCAAGGAAAGCACCTTCCAGTGGGAAGGTCGCAACAGGGAAGGTAAGGCCGTCCGCGGCGAGCTTCGCGCCGCCACTGAGACTGTCGTCCAAACCACCCTGCGCCGCCAGGGCATCAGCAACGCGAAGATCAAGAAAGTCCGTTTCAAAACCGGCGGCAGCGTCTCCGAAAAAGACATCACCCTGTTCACCCGGCAACTGGCCACCATGATGAAGTCTGGCGTCCCCCTGCTGCAGACTTTCGACATCGTCGGTCGCGGCCACACCAATCCGGCGGTCGGCAAACTGCTGCTCGACATCAAGTCCGATGTCGAAACCGGTAGCTCGCTATCGCAAGCGTTTCGCAAGTACCCACTATACTTTGACGCCCTCTACTGCAATCTGGTTGGTGCTGGCGAGCAGGCGGGGATTCTGGATTCGCTGCTCGACCGACTGGCGACCTACAAGGAAAAAATCCTGGCAATCAAGGGCAAGATCAAGAAAGCCCTGTTCTACCCGATTGCCGTGCTGGTCATTGCGTTCATCATCACGGCCGTGATCATGATTTTCGTCATCCCAGCGTTCAAGGAGGTATTCAGCAATTTCGGTGCCGATCTGCCAACACCGACCCTGTTCGTCATCGCCGTCTCCGACTTCTTTGTCGAATGGTGGTGGCTGATATTCGGCGCGATCGGCGGCGGTCTGTACGCCTTCTTTGCTGCCTGGAAACGTTCCGAGAAGGTGCAGATGGTCATGGACCGTTTCCTTTTGCGCCTCCCAATCTTCGGCGACATCATCCGCAAGGCGGTGATTGCCCGCTGGACACGAACGTTGTCGACCATGTTCGCGGCCGGCGTGCCGCTGGTCGAGTCTCTCGAATCGGTCGGCGGCGCAGCCGGTAACCACATCTACAAAATGGCGACCCGTCAGATCCAGAGCGACGTTTCGACCGGCACCAGCCTGACCAACGCCATGCAGGACGCAACGGTTTTCCCCAACATGGTGACGCAAATGGTTGCCATCGGTGAGGAATCTGGCGCACTCGACTCCATGCTCGGAAAGGTCGCCGACTTTTTCGAGCAGGAAGTCGATGACTCGGTGGAAGCCATGTCCAGCCTGATGGAGCCCATGATCATGGTGGTTCTCGGTACACTGATCGGCGGCATGGTTATCGCGATGTACCTGCCGCTATTCAAGCTTGGCGCCGTAGTCGGCTAATGACAGGCCTTCCGCTATCGCTGCTAACACTCCTCGGGGGGCTGCTCGGCCTCTGTGTCGGCAGCTTTCTCAACGTTGTCATCCATCGCTTGCCAAAAATGATGGAGCGCGAGTGGCTGGCGCAATGCGCTGAAGTCAGCAACCGCGAAATACCAGCGGATACCGAACCGCTAACGCTCGCCCGCCCACGTTCGCGCTGCCCCCACTGCGGCCATACGATTCGCGCCTACGAAAACATCCCGCTACTGAGCTATTTCCTGATTCTGCGGGGCAAATGCGCAGGTTGCGGGAAAGCGATTTCATTGCGCTATCCACTGATCGAAGCCCTGACCGGGTTACTTTCGGCATTTGCCGTCTGGCACTTCGGCGACACCTACGCAGCCGCGGGAGCGTTGCTGCTGATCTGGGCCTTGCTAGCGCTGACGTTCATCGACTTCGACACTCAACTCCTCCCCGACAGCATTACCTTACCGCTACTCTGGTTCGGTCTCGCCTTCAACCTGATTCAGGTTTACACCGACCTGCCGTCCGCGGTGATTGGCGCCATGGCTGGTTACCTGATTCTCTGGAGCATCTACTGGGGATTCAAGTTGCTGACCGGGAAAGAGGGCATGGGTTACGGTGATTTCAAGCTACTCGCGGCGCTCGGCGCCTGGTTGGGCTGGCAAATGCTGCCGGCAATCATCCTGCTCTCGTCGGTCGTCGGCGCAATTGTCGGTATCGCCCTTATCTTGTTCGCCCGCCATGGACGCAACATTCCGATTCCCTTTGGCCCCTATCTGGCGAGTGCGGGCATCATTGCCCTGTTCTGGGGGCCAACACTGACCACCACCTATCTCGGTCTGGCCTATTGAAAACCCGTAACCGGCCCCGATATTCGGATTTTCCACTTTCGGTTACAATTCAAGGTTTTGGAGGGCCCCATGCCGATCTACGAATATCGCTGCGAATCCTGCGGTTTCCAGAAGGAACATCTGCAGAAAATGGCTGACGCGCCGCTGACCACCTGCCCGAGCTGCGGCCAGGAAAGCTACGCCAAACAATTGTCGGCGGCAGGTTTTCAATTGAAGGGTAACGGTTGGTACGCCACCGACTTCAAGGGGAGCAAGCCAGCCTCGCCCCCGCCCTGCCAAACCGGCGAAGGAAGCTGCTCGTCGTGCGCAGCCAGTTAATCAAGCGTTACTTCATTACCGGACTCCTGATCTGGGTTCCGCTGGTCATCACCGTCTGGGTGCTGTCACTGATTGTCAATACGCTTGATCAGTCCCTGCAGTTGCTGCCGGAAGCCGTTCATCCGAAAAATCTGGTCGGCTTTTCAATTCCAGGTGTCGGCGCGCTGTTGACACTGGCCATGATCCTGTTCACCGGCCTGTTGGCCGCGAACTTCATCGGCCAGAAGCTGGTTGGCTGGTGGGACAAGCTGCTGTCGCGCATTCCCGTCGTCAATTCCGTGTACAAGGCGGTCAAGCAGGTTTCCGACACCCTATTCGCACCCAACGGCAATGCCTTTCGCAAGGCCTTGCTGGTCCAGTACCCTCGCCAGGGTGCGTGGACCATCGCTTTCCTGACCGGCCTCCCCGGCGGGGACATTCGCAACCATCTGCCGGGCGACTACGTCAGCGTCTACGTCCCAACGACACCTAACCCGACCTCCGGTTTTTTCCTGATGCTACCCAGGAACGATGTGATCGAACTGGACATGACCGTCAACGAGGCACTCAAATACATCATCTCGATGGGCGTCGTGGCCCCGCCACCGCACGCTCGCGTCGTTACTCACACTTAAGCAACCCCACGGATTTCTCATGCGTACCCATTACTGCGGACAACTCAACGCTGGTCTCGACGGCCAGATCGTCACCCTGTGCGGCTGGGCCCACCGTCGTCGCGACCACGGCGGCGTCATCTTCATCGACCTGCGCGACCGTGAGGGCCTGGCCCAGGTCGTCTGCGACCCGGACCGCGCCGACACCTTCAAGATCGCCGAATCGGTGCGCAACGAGTTCTGCCTGAAGATCACCGGCAAGGTCCGCCCGCGCCCCGCCGGCACGACCAATGCCAACCTGGCTTCCGGCGAGGTCGAAATCCTCTGCCATGAAATCGAAGTCCTGAATCCGTCGGTCACGCCGCCGTTCCAGCTCGACGAGGAGAATCTCTCCGAGAACGTCCGCCTGACCCACCGCGTCATCGACCTGCGCCGCCCGCAGATGCAGAACAACCTGATGCTGCGCTACAAGACCGCGCGCGCCTTCCGCCGCTTCCTCGACGACAACGGCTTCATCGACGTCGAAACGCCGATGCTGACCAAGTCCACGCCGGAAGGCGCGCGCGACTACCTGGTCCCGTCGCGCGTTCATGCCGGCCAGTTCTTCGCGCTGCCGCAGTCACCACAGCTGTTCAAGCAACTGTTGATGGTCGCCGGCTTCGACCGCTACTACCAGATCGTCAAATGCTTCCGCGACGAGGATCTGCGCGCCGACCGCCAGCCGGAATTCACCCAGGTCGATATCGAGACCTCGTTCATGAGCGAGGCCGAGATCACCGCGCTGATGGAAAAGCTGATCCGCACCGTGTTCAAGGAAGCGATCGACGTCAACCTGCCGGAATTCCCGCGCATGACCTACGCCGAAGCCATGCGTCGCTTCGGCTCGGACAAGCCGGACCTGCGCGTCACCCTCGAACTGGTCGATGTCGCCGACGCCTTCAAGGACGTCGCCTTCAAGGTCTTCGCCAACATCGCCAACAGCGAAGGCGGCCGCATCGCCGCCATGCGCATTCCGGGCGGCGCCTCGCTGACCCGCGGCGAAATCGACGAATACACCAAGTTCGTCGGCATCTACGGCGCCAAGGGCCTGGCCTACATCAAGGTCAACGACGTCACCCAGGTCAATGAAACCGGCCTGCAGTCGCCAATCGTCAAGAACCTCTCCGAAGCCTCGCTGCGCACCGTGCTCGAACGCACCGGCGCCCAGTCCGGCGACCTGATCTTCTTCGGTGCCGACAAGGCCAAGATCGTCAGCGATGCCCTCGGCGCCCTGCGCATCAAGATCGGCCACGAGAAGGGCTTCGTCACCGGCGCCAAGTGGGCGCCGCTGTGGGTCATCGACTTCCCGATGTTCGAGTACGACGACGAGTCCAAGCGCTGGACCGCCTGCCACCATCCGTTCACCAGCCCGAAGGACGAGCACCTCGAATTCCTGGCCACCGATCCGGGCAAGTGCCTGGCCAAGGCCTACGACTTGGCGCTGAACGGCTGGGAACTGGGCGGCGGCTCGGTGCGTATCCACCGCGCCGACGTACAGGAAAAGGTCTTCGCCGCGCTCAACATCGGTCCGGAAGAACAACAGGCCAAGTTCGGCTTCCTGCTCGACGCGCTCAAGTACGGCGCCCCGCCGCACGGCGGCCTGGCCTTCGGCCTCGACCGCATCGTCACCATGATGACCGGCGCCGAATCGATCCGCGACGTGATTGCCTTCCCGAAGACCCAGCGTGCCCAGTGCCTGCTCACCGACGCCCCGTCGGCGGTCGACGAGAAGCAGTTGCGCGAACTGCACGTCCGCCTGCGGCAGAAGGTCGAGACCCAAGTCGAAATCAGCCAGGGCTGACGCATGCGTCACTGGCAGCGCTTCCTGATCGTCCTGCTGCTGGCGATCGGAAGCGCTTTTGCATTCTGGAACGGCAGCAGCGACCGCCAGACGATCGATGTCGCCCGCCTGCCACCCGAAGCGCGCGAGACGCTGGCGCTGATCAAGCAGGGCGGCCCCTTCCCCTACAAGCGCGACGGCATCGTCTTCAACAATTTCGAAAAGCTGCTGCCGCAGCAGCCACGCGGCTACTACCGCGAATACACGGTGAAGACGCCCGGCCGCAGGGATCGCGGCCCGCGCCGCATCGTCGCCGGCAAAACCGCCGAGTATTACTACACGGAAGACCATTACCAGTCCTTCCGGCGCATCCGGGAATAGCCGATGACCCCGCTCGCTCCCTGCGGCCTCTACCGCCAACCAGCAGACCATTCCGTTACCTCCGACATCGACGTCAACTTCTCCACTTGCGAAAACCGCAAGCAACTACTGGAACATCTCGGCCGCGCCCTGGACTTTCCCGCCTGGTACGGTGCCAATTTCGACGCCCTGGCCGACTGCCTGGGCAACCCCGACTGGCACGACGGCGCCGCCACCGTCATCCGCCTGCGTAGACTGTCCCGCTTCTCGCAGCAGTCTCCCGCTGACTACGCCCTCCTGCTCGCAGTGCTCGACGCCGCCTGCCAGGCACGTAGCGAAGACGGAGCGGCGCTCGCCATCATCCTCGAAGACGGGCCGGAAACCCTTCCACCGTGGCCGACAGCATGACCGCCTACAAGCAGCCCCAATCGGTACTGGTGGTGATCCACACCCAGGCCGGCGAAGTCTTGCTGCTGGAACGCGCCCGCCATCCCGGCTTCTGGCAGTCGGTCACCGGCAGCCGCGAAGGCAACGAACTGCCCGCAGTCACCGCCCACCGCGAAGTACTCGAGGAAACCGGTATCGACAGCCGGCTTTACCGCCTCACCGACTGGCGCATCGAAAACCGCTACACGATCCATCCCGCCTGGCGCCACCGCTACGCGCCCGGCGTCGACGGCAACACCGAGCAGGTGTTCGGCCTCTGCCTGCCCGAGCGCGTCGCCGTCCGTATCGCGCCCGAGGAGCATCGCGCCTGGCTCTGGCTGCCGCGCGAGGAAGCCGCCGAGCGCTGCTTCTCGTGGAGCAACCAAGACGCGATCCGATTGCTCGCCATCCCGCAACCGTGGACTTGAAATAGCAACGAACAGACCTATATTGGTTTTGCATGAAAACTCACCGGAAAGGAGAACCAATATGGCCAACATCCCCCGTGTCGCCCCCTTTGACGATCTGTTCCGCGGCTTCTTCGTCCGCCCCGTCGATTTCAACGGGCAACCCCAGCAAGCCCCCTCGATCAAGATGGACGTCAGGGAACAAGGCGACGCTTACCTCGTGCACGCCGAACTGCCCGGCGTGAAGAAGGAAGACATCCATGTCGTGGTCGACGGCAACCAGGTCTCGATCAGCGCCGAAATCCGCCAGGAAAAGGAAGTCAAGGAAGGCGAGCGCACACTTCGTTCGGAACGCTATTTCGGCAAGGTATCGCGTTCCTTCCAGCTGCAGCAGGATCTTGACGACACCCACTCGGTCGCCCGCTTCGCCGACGGGGTGCTCGAACTGACCCTGCCCAAACGCATCGCCAGCCCGAGCAAGCGCCTGACCATCGAATAGGCAAGCTCGCCCCCGTGTGCCGGCCGGCCCCCAAGCCGGCCGCTTTCTTTGTACAATCCGCGGCGAGTCCATCAGGAGCCCCTCATGCCCACCAAAAACCTCGCCCCCGGCACCAAGGCCGCCGTCCTGGCCGAAGCCCTGCCCTACATCAAGCGTTTCCACGGCAAGACCATCGTCGTCAAATACGGCGGCAACGCGATGACCGACGAGCACCTGAAAGGCTGCTTTGCCCGCGATGTCGTGCTGCTCGAACTGATCGGCTTCAACATCGTCGTCGTGCACGGCGGCGGCCCGCAGATCGAGAACCTGCTGACCCGCGTCGGCAAGAAGGGCGAATTCATCCAGGGCATGCGCGTCACCGACGCCGAAACCATGGAAGTCGTCGAGATGGTGCTCGGCGGCCAGGTGAACAAGGACATCGTCAACCTGATCAACCAGCACGGCGGCAAGGCCGTCGGCCTGACCGGCAAGGACGGCAATTGCATCCGCGCCAAGAAGCTGATGCTGGAAGACAAGGATCACCCGGGCGACCTGATCGACGTCGGCCAGGTCGGCCAGATCACCAAGATCGATCCGTCGCTGATCGACCACCTCGACAAGGCCTCGTTCATCCCGGTGATCGCCCCGATCGGCGTCGGCGAGGACGGCGAGACCTACAACATCAACGCCGACGTCGTCGCCGGCAAGATCGCCGAAGTGCTCAAGGCCGAGAAACTGGTGCTGCTGACCAACACGCCGGGCGTGCTCGACAAGGCCGGCAAGCTGATTACCGGCATCACGCCCAAGGAAATCGACGAGATGGTCGCCGACGGCACGCTGTCCGGCGGCATGCTGCCGAAGATCGGCTCGGCGCTCGATGCTGCCCGCAACGGCGTCAAGGGCGTGCACATCATCGACGGTCGCGTCGAACACGCGCTGCTGCTCGAGATCCTGACCGACCACGGGGTCGGCACGATGATCAAGTCGCACTAAACCATGCGCGGGGAACGCGTCTGGTTGTTCGACCTCGACAACACGCTGCACAACGCTTCCCCGCACATCTTCCCGCACATCAACCGGGCGATGCGCGAGTACATCGAGCGCCACCTCGGCCTCGACAAAAGCGCCGCCAACCGGCTGCGCCAGGACTACTGGCAGCGCTACGGCGCAACCTTGCTCGGCCTGATCCGCCACCACGCGATCGACCCGCATCATTTCCTGCACGAAACCCACCAGTTCCCCGACCTCGCCCGCATGCTGGTGTTCGAGAAACCGCTGCTGCACGCGCTCAAACGCCTGCCTGGGCGCAAGATCCTGTTCTCCAACGCGCCGCGCGCCTACGCCGAGGCGGTGCTCGAACTGACCGGCCTGGCCCGGCACTTCTCTGCGGTATACACCGTCGAACGCCTGAAATTCCGGCCCAAGCCGATGCCGCAGGGCTTCCGCACCCTGTTGCGTGCCGAGCGCCTCGACCCGCGCCGCTGCATCATGGTCGAAGACAGCCTGGCCAATCTGGTCACCGCCCGCAAGCTCGGCATGAAAACCGTGTGGGTGAGCGCTGGCTCTCGCCGCTCGCCCTACGTTGACGTCCAGGTTTCGTCGGTGCTGCAATTGCCGCAACGCTGCGCTCGTCTATAATCCGGGCACAAAAATTCTTCGAGGGACGACATCGATGGCGACCAAACCGGGCGAACGCCGCCTGCAGATTCTGCAAACCCTGGCTGAAATGCTGGAAACCCCGAAGGGGGAAAAGATCACCACCGCCGCCCTGGCCGGCAAGCTGGCATGTTCCGAAGCCGCGCTCTACCGCCACTTCGCCAGCAAGGCGCAGATGTTCGAGGGGCTGATCGAATTCATTGAGCAGAGTCTGTTCGGCGTCATCAACCAGATCACCGGCGAAGAACCCCGCGGTTTCCGCCAGATCGAACTGATCCTCGGCCTGCTGCTCAATTTTGCGCAGAAGAACCGCGGCATGACCCGGGTGCTGATCGGCGATGCGCTGGTCAATGAGAACGAACGCCTGCAACTGCGCATCAACGCGCTGCTCGACAAGGTCGAGGCGGCGCTCAAGCAGGCCCTGCGCATCGCCGCGACGCAGGAGAAGTTCAAGGCCGACGCCGATTTCGGGGCGCTGGCCAACCTCTTGCGCTGCTACGTCGTCGGCCGCTGGGAACAATACGCCCGTTCCGGCTTCAGCCGCGAACCGCTGGCGCAATGGCCGCAGCAGTGGCCGATGCTCTACTTCGCCTGCCTGTCGCAGGCTGGCGACGCGTAAACGCCAAGGGCGGCCCGTCGGCCGCCCTGTTTGCTTCTTTTCCGACCCGAATCAGCCCTTCAGGTATTCCGCCGCATCGAGCGCGAAATAAGTCAGGATGCCGTCGGCACCGGCGCGCTTGAAGGCGAGCAGGCTTTCCAGCACTACCGCCCGCTCGTCGAGCCAGCCGTTCTGCGCCGCCGCCTTGAGCATCGCGTACTCGCCGCTGACCTGGTAGGCGTAAGTCGGCACGCCGAACTCGTCCTTGACCCGGCGGACGATGTCCAGATACGGCATGCCCGGCTTGACCATCACCATGTCGGCGCCTTCATCGAGGTCCTGCGCCACTTCGCGCAAGGCCTCGTCGCCGTTGGCCGGGTCCATCTGGTAGGTGTACTTGTTGCCCTTGCCGAGGTTGCCGGCAGAACCGACCGCGTCGCGGAAGGGACCGTAGAAACTCGACGCGTACTTGGCCGAGTAGGCGAGGATGCGCGTGTAGATGCGGCCGTTGTGTTCCAGCGCCTCGCGGATGCGACCGATGCGTCCGTCCATCATGTCCGACGGGGCGACCACGTCGGCGCCGGCTTCGGCGTGGCAGAGCGCCTGCCGGACCAGGACAGCGAGCGTCTCGTCGTTGAGCACGTAACCCGTCTCGTCGATCAGACCGTCCTGGCCGTGGCTGGTGTAAGGATCGAGAGCGACGTCGGTAATCACGCCGAGTTCGGGAAACTCGCGCTTGAGCGCGCGCACCGTGCGCGGCACCAGGCCTTCCGGGTTGTGGGCCTCTTCGGCACCGAGCGATTTGAGCGGCGCATCGATCACCGGAAACAGCGCCAGCGCCGGGATGCCCAGCTTGACCGTGCGCTCGGCGGTACGCAACAGGACATCGAGCGATTGCCGCTCGACGCCGGGCATCGAACTCACCGGCTCGATGCGGCCTTCGCCTTCGAGAACGAAAACCGGGTAAATGAAATCGTCCGGGGTCAGTACCGATTCGCGCATCAGGCGACGCGAGAAATCATCGCGCCGCATCCGGCGCATCCGTGTTCCGGGGAAATTGCCAGCCATGTCGAACATCCCTGCAAAAAAATAAAGATAAAAATTCAAACCCGAGCGGAACTTTTTTTCAAACCCCGCGGTCAGAGAGGCACGATGGCTAACGCCATCTCCCGCTTCACCTCCCTGAGCGGGTGCCTTGACACTGTTGAGGCATTTTGGCCCCCGGATTCCCCTTGTCCGGGGGCCCTTTGTTTTCCGCCTCGGCCTTTTTCGGCGAATCGATGCCCAACCAACCGGAAAGCACCCCTTCCGCTTCCTCGATCCCGGTTTTCTTCAGACTGGAAAATAGCTGGGCGCTGTAGGTTCCGCCCACCCAGGCCGCAATTTCCGCCTTCACCCCACGCAGCACCTTGGTTTGTTCCTGACGCGACAACTTGTCGGCTTTCGAGAGCAGGATATGAATCGGCCGGCCGGTCGGCTTGAACCACTCGATCAGATTGCGATCCAGGTCGGTGAATGGCCGCCGGCAATCCATGATCACCACCAGCCCGGCCAGCGGCCCGCGACGGCTGAGATAGGGACCGATCAACCCCTCCCACTGCGCGCGAATCTCTTCCGGCGCCTTGGCAAAACCGTAGCCGGGCAGGTTGACAAAGTACTTTCCCGGCGCCAGCGTGAAGTAGTTGAGATGCTGGGTGCGCCCCGGCGTCTTGCTGACGAAGGCGAGACGAACCCGCCCCGCCAGGGTGTTGATCGCCGACGACTTGCCGGCATTGGAGCGCCCGGCAAACGCCACCTCGCAGCTTGCATCCGCCGGGAGGTCACGCAAATTGGCCACGGTCGTATGGAAGACTGCGTTCTGGAAAAGAGGCATAAAAAACGCGGAAGACCCGCCTAGGAGAAGGGAAACTAATATAGAATAACAGGTTTGTAACTTCCGTTCCGGCCAAAGCGCCCCTTCATGCGCACTAGGAGTTCGAAAATGATCCGTTCTGCGGCAATGGCAATCCTGTTTGCCACCAGTTTTGTCACCCACGCTTCCGAGCAAGCCACAGTCAAGGCCGATCCCGCCAAGGGCAAGATCGTCGCCGAAACCATTTGTGTCGCCTGCCATGGTGCCGACGGCAACAGCATGACTTCTGCCAATCCGCACCTGGCCGGCCAGATCGAACAGTACATCTACAAGCAGTTGTCCAATTTCAAGACAGCTGACGGCAAGCCGGCACTGCGCGACAACGCCATCATGGCCGGCATGGCTGCCGCACTGACCGAAGAAGACATGAAAAACGTCGCTGCCTGGTTCTCCAGCCAGAAGCTGAAGCCGGAATCGGCCAAGAACGAAGCCAGCCTCGCGCTGGGCAAGAAGATCTGGCGCCAGGGCGATTTCCGCAAGGGTGTACCTGCCTGTGCCGGTTGCCACGGCCCGGCCGGCTCCGGCATGCCGGCGCAATATCCGCGCCTTGCCGGCCAGTTCGCCGAATACACCGAAGCGCAACTGGTCGCCTTCCGCGCCGGCACCCGCGCCAACGATCCGGAAAGCATGATGCGCACCATCGCCGCCAAGCTGTCGGATGCCGAAATCAAGGCGGTTGCCGACTACGCCGCCGGCCTGCGCTGATAACTGCGCCGCATCGGTTCAGGGCAGCCTGCGGGCTGCCCTTTGTTTTTGCGCGATCCGGGAAGCTTTCTTGTCGCGCATTGCCGCCGGGATTAGACTGTCCGCACCACAAACAACAACGCGGAGACTGACCATGAAGACGCTCAAGCAATTGCTGGCTGGCAAATCCCAGGTTCTTGCAGCTGTCGCTCCCGACGACAGCGTTTTCCACGCCCTCTGCATCATGGCCGAGCACAATGTCGGAGCCTTGCTGGTCCTTGAAGACGGCCGCCTGGTCGGCATTTTTTCCGAACGCGACTACGCCAGGAAACAGATCCGGAACAACCTCTCCCCCAAGGAAACCCCGGTTCGCGAAATGATGAGTTCCCGCGTCGCCTACGTCAGTCTGGACAGCACCCTGGAAGAATGCATGACGCTGATGACCGAAAAACGCTTCCGGCATCTGCCGGTACTCGACGATCAACAGCAGGTTCTCGGCATTCTCTCGATCGGCGACATGGTCAAGGAAATCATCTGCTCCCAGCAATTCCTGATCGAGGAACTAGAGCGTTACATCGCCAGCTGAGTCATGAGCGCGCACGACAGCCTGCATTTCCGCATTCTCGAGGACATTGCCCACGAGCTTTCCGGCGATATCAATTTTCCGACCTGCATGGACGCCGCGCTGCTCGTGCGCAACACGCTGAAGGATCCTTTCGCCAACATCGACCGGGTGGTCCAGGTGGTCAGCATCGAGCCCCTGATCTCCAGCAAGCTGCTGCGCCTGGCCAACTCCGTTGCCTACAATCCGGCCGCCAAAACCATCAGCGACCTGGGCACAGCCATCGGCCGTATCGGTTTCGACTCGGTGCGCACGATCTCGCTGGCAGTGGCCATGGACCAGATGCTCAAGTCGCGCAACCTTGCCGCTTACGAGCCAATTGCGCATCGCGCCTGGACCCATTCGCTCAACGTCGCGGCAATTGCCCGGGTGCTGGCCAGACGGATCGGCCGCATCAATCCGGAAGATGCCATGATGGCCGGCCTGGTCCACGACATCGGCGTTTTTTACCTGCTGTACCGGGCGGCCGAATATCCGGAGTACCGGAGCAATCAGGAGGCCATGATGGAACTGCTCTGCGGCTGGCACGAAGGAATCGGCGAAAGCCTGCTGCACGCCTTGGGAATCCCGGAGCGGATCATTGAAGCAATCAGCGACCACGACTGTCTGTGTAACGTCGAAACCCCGTGCAGCGTGCGCGACGTCCTCTACTTTGCCAACCTGCTGGCCGGCGGCGACCGGGAATGGATGGGAGAAAGCGACGAAGCCGACGCGCGGGAACTGCGCGACGCCGACCGCGCCCGCTACCAGGACCTCGTCCAGGAGGCTGAGGACGATATCCAAGAGCTGCGCTCGGCGCTCGGCATTCGCCGCTAGGCCAGAACACCTCCGCAAATGACCGAAAAGCCCACCCACATTCCCGTCAACGCCGTCAAGACGCTCGTTTTCATCGGCGGGCTTTTACCGCTGGCCTGGCTTGGCTGGCAACTGCAAAACAACGCGCTGGGCCCGGAGCCTGCGGAAGCGCTGCAAGCCTTCACCGGCACCTGGACGCTGAATTTCCTGCTGCTCACGCTCTGCATCTCGCCGGCGCGCGCGCTCACCGGGCAGCACTGGCTGCTGCGCCTGCGCCGGATGCTCGGCCTGTTCGCCTTTGCCTACGGTCTGCTGCACCTGTTCAGCTTCATTGGCTACAACCACGGTTTCGACGTCACCGCGATCGCCCGCGACGTGCTCAAGCGCCCCTTCATCGCCGTCGGCGTGGCCGCCCTGGCTCTGATGATCCCGCTCGCCGCCACCTCGAACGCGATGGCGATTCGCCGTCTCGGCGGGCGCAAATGGCAGGAACTGCACCGCAACATCTACCTGATCGCCATCCTGGCTTGCGTGCACCTGCTATGGCAGAGCAAGACGGAAGAGCTCCCGGCGGCGCTGAGCTACGCCGTTTTCCTCGGCCTGCTGCTGTGGTGGCGGATCCAGGAACGGCGACGCAAGGCGACACCGGCGCCCGACCAGCGGGTGCAGGCGGTGAAGTTCTACCGCAAACGCCCGGATTAGCGCTTCAGGGACGACCGCCCCGCTCGAAACGGATGATCGCGCGGCCATCGGCGGTTTTCTTCGGCGCCGCCTTCCAGGCGTGACCGTAAATCACCTCGAAACTTGCCGGCAGGCGACCTGCACTACGTAGCCGCTCATAAGCCTCGCGCACCGCCTGCAGGCGCCCCTTGCCGGTCAGGCCGTGGCGCCTGGCGTGCATCGCACAGGCCGAACCGGCACCACGCAGTTCCGCGAACAGACTGTCGATGTCGTCGTAGGTCAAGGTCAGCACTTCCATGTCCATCACCGGATCGGCGTAGCCGCTTTCGACCAGCATGTCGCCGAGATCGTGCATGTCGGTGAAGCGCTGCGTGTGGGCATAGCCATCGGCGAAGGCGGCGCGCAACTCCTGCAGCGTATCCGGCCCCAGCGTCGAGAACATCAGCAGCCCGCCGACCTCGAGCACGCGATGGGCTTCGGCCAGCGCCGGCAGCGGATGGTCGAGCCAGTGCAGCAGCAGATTCGACCACACCAGGGAGACCGAGGCCCCGGCCAGCGGCAGGGATTCCGCCGCCGCCTGCAGACGGTCGGGCGCGGCGCCATCGAGCCCCAGCCAGCGCCGCCAGCCGGGTTTTGCCGGCCGTGCCGCCGCCAGCATCGGGCGCGCGATATCGACGCCGAGCAGGCGAGCCTGCGGATAACGCTCGAGCAAGCCCGGAAAACTACCGCCCCGACTGCATCCCAAATCAAGGATGCGCCGCGGCTGCAGACGGACATAATCGAGGCGCTCAAGCATGCGGCGATCGATCTCCCTGGCCAGGAAATCGTGCTGCGCATAATCCGCTGCCGCGCGCGCAAAGCGGCGCGCGACGGCATGGCGGTCGACGAAACTGACGGCGTCAGCCTGACTCACACCGCACGCAGGCCGAGGCGGGCGAACAGGGCATCGTCGCGGTCGACATCGGGATTGCCGGTGGTCAGCAGCGCGTCGCCGTAGAACATCGAGTTGGCGCCGGCCATGAAACAGAGCGCCTGCAGCTCGTCGCTCATTTCCTGACGGCCGGCCGACAGGCGAACCCAGGAAGCGGGCATGGTGATGCGGGCGGCGGCGACGGTGCGCACGAACTCGAAGGGATCGAGACGCGGCTGCTCGGCCAGCGGGGTGCCGGGAATCGGCACCAGGTTGTTGATCGGCACCGATTCCGGCGGCGTCGGCAGGTTGGCCAACTGGACCAGCAGCGCGGCGCGGTTCTTGCGCGATTCGCCCATGCCGATGATGCCGCCGGAGCAGACGTTGATGCCGGCTTCGCGCACCTGATCGAGCGTATCGAGCCGATCGTCATGGGTGTGCGTGCGGATCACCTGGCCGTAGAAATCCTTGTCGGTGTCGAGGTTGTGGTTGTAGTAGTCGAGCCCGGCCTCCTTCAACTTGCCGGCCTGACCTTCCTTGAGCATGCCCAGCGTGACGCAGGTCTGCATGCCGAGCGCCTTGACCTCGCGCACCATCGCCAGCACCTGGTCGAGGTCGTTGTCCTTCGGGCCGCGCCAGGCGGCGCCCATGCAGAAGCGCGAGGCGCCCTTGTCCTTGGCTGCCTGGGCAGCGGCGACCACCTCGCCGAGCGGCATCAGGCGCTCGCGCTCGAGGTCGGTGTCGTAGCGCGCCGATTGCGAACAATAGCTGCAATCCTCGGAGCAACCGCCGGTCTTGACGGAGAGCAGGGTCGAGCGTTGAATGGCATTGGCATCGAAATTTTCGCGGTGCACCGTCTGCGCCCGGAACAACAAATCCATCAGCGGCAACTCGTAGAGCGCCAGCACTTGCTCGAGGGTCCAGCGGGGAAGCGCTGCGGTCTGGGAACAGGAAGGAGTCACGGCGGTGGCACTGGCTGACATGGAATACCTTAAGAAAATCGTCGAAAAATCAAGGGCAAACGCCAATGGTAATTATGGATTACCGAAACGGTCAAGCGTTCCCGGCATTTTACCCCAGGCCATCCACCGCCGTTTCGCCGCCTTAGTCCGGGCCCGCCTCGCGCCGCCCGGCAGTTGCCTGCTGTGCGCCGCCGACAGCGGCGATGACCTGCTCTGCCCCGCCTGCGTCGGCGATTTCCCGCCGCTACCCGTGCACTGCTGCCCGCGCTGCGGCGAAACAACGACTTATGGCGAACATTGCGGCAGTTGCCTGCAAAAGCCACCCGCCTTTTCCGGCGTCAGCGCCTTGTATCGCTACGACTTTCCGGTCGATCGCCTGATCCATGCGCTGAAATACGGCCATCAACTGGCCCTGGCCGACTGGTTCGGCGCCCGCCTTGCCGGGATACTCGCCGGTTGCAACTTCACCGCCGTCGTCCCTCTGCCGTTGCACCCGCAACGTCTGCGCGAACGCGGCTTCAATCAGTCAGCGGAAATCGGGCGCGCCCTCGCCAGGCATCTGCAACTGCCGCTTGCCCGCGACCTGCTGCAGCGCCAGCGCGCCACCGCCTCGCAAGCCGGACTCGACCGCCCGGCACGGCAGCGCAACGTGCGCGGCGCCTTCGCCTGCAGTGCGGATTGCGCCGGCCAGCGCCTGCTGCTGGTCGACGACGTACTGACCAGCGGCGCCACCGCCGACGAAGCCGCCCGCAGCTTGATCGATCGCGGCGCGCTTGAGGTCCAAGTCGCGGTCGTCGCCCGCACCCTCAACACCTGAATTCGTGATTTAATCGGCGCCTTTGCCGCCCACCGACCGTCCCGTGTTCGCCGTCGTCCTCGTCCATCCGGAAATTCCGCCCAATACCGGCAACATCATCCGCATGTGCGCCAACACCGGCGCCGAACTGCATCTTGTCGAGCCGCTCGGCTTCGATCTCAGCGACAAGCACCTGCGCCGGGCCGGCCTCGATTACCACGAATACGCCAGACTCGTCCGTCACCCGGACTGGCCGAGCTGTCTCGCCGCGCTGGCGCCGCGCCGGATGTTCGCGATGACCACCCGCGGCAGCCGCAACCTGTACTCGGTGACCATGGAAGCGGACGACGTATTCGTCTTCGGCAGCGAAACCGCCGGCCTGCCGCCGGCAATCCGCGACAGTTTTCCGGAAGACCGGCGCCTGCGTCTGCCGATGCGCGCCGGACAGCGCAGCCTCAACCTGTCGAACGCCGCCGCCGTCACCGTCTTCGAGGCGTGGCGGCAATGCGGTTTCAACGACGCCGTGTAAAGCGGCAGATCAGGCGATTTCTTCCTTGGGATCGCGCGCCATCAGTTGCTCGACCGCGGCTCGCGCCGTCAAGCGGCCATCAAGGACGGCGGCAACCGCCGTGCTGATCGGCATGTCTACGCCGAGCTCCGCCGCCAGGCGCGCCGTCTCGCGGGCGGTATAAACCCCTTCGGCGACATGACCGAGCTCGTCGAGCACCTGCGCCAGCGACTTGCCCTGCGCCAGCCCAAGGCCAACCCGGCGGTTGCGCGAAAGGTCGCCGGTGCAGGTCAGGATCAGGTCGCCCATGCCGGCCAGGCCCATGAAGGTGTCGCGCTGAGCGCCCAGGGCGACGCCGAGGCGGGCGATTTCGGCGAGACCGCGGGTCATCAGCGCCGCCCGCGAATTGAGACCGAGACCAAGGCCGTCGCAGACCCCAGTGGCGATCGCCAGTACGTTCTTGACCGCGCCGCCGACCTCGACGCCGACCAGATCGTCGTTGGCGTAGATACGCAGGCTGCCGCCATGCAACTGGCGCGCGGTGTCGCGGGCAAAACCGGCAGCGCGGGAAGCCAGCGCTATCGCCGTCGGCTGCCCGGCGGCGACCTCCTCGGCAAAACTCGGGCCGGACAAGGCGCCACAAAGCGCCGTGGAGCCCAGGACATCCGCCACCACCTGATGCGGTAACTTGCCGCTGCCGGCCTCGAATCCCTTGCACACCCAGAGCAGCGGCACCGTACAGGCCAGTTCGCGGAGTTTCTCCGCCGTCGGCCGCAAGCCGGCAATCGGCGTCGCGACGATCAGCAGTTCGGCATCGGCAACGGCAGTGGCAAAATCGGTCGCCACCGCGACCTGCGCCGGCAGTCGATAACCCGGCAGGAAGCGGCGGTTTTCGCGGGTCGAGAGGAGATCGGCGGCGACGTCGCTTTCGCGCGTCCACAAAGTCACCGCGTGCGCTTCGGCGAAAGCGATGGCCAGCGCGGTTCCCCAGGCGCCGCCACCGAGCAGGGTAATCTTCATAGCCCCCAGACCTGCGTCGTTCGGAGCACGCCGCTCAGCCCGTCGCGATGCTTGACCGCGACCCAGCCGGGCGCCGGGGTGCCGACGTAGTCGAGCACCACCCACTTGGCGAAACTGGCGTTGACCGGCGCGTTTTCCGCCGCCGACTGCCGCAGCTCGGCACCGGCTGCGGTGACGATGACGGTCCGCCGCTCGGCCAGCTGGCTGGCCTCGATCCAGACCAATCCGCCCTCGGCGTCGCGCACCTTGGCCCAGCCCTCGAGGCGGACCACGACCTCGACCGGCGTCTGCGCGCGGATCAGGTAGAGCTTCTTGGCCTTGTGCGAAGGCGCATCGTAGAGCACCGCCGCCGGCACGACGACCGAACGGAAATCCAGCGCCAGGGCCGGCAAGGCCGTGGCGAGGCAACAGAGGGCTGTCAGCAGGCGGCGCATGAGCGGCGCTTACTGGGGCTGGGTTTCGGCCGCTGCCTGCATTTCCTGCAGGCGCTGCACGTACATTGCCTCGAAATTGACCGGCTGCAGCAGGATGGCCTGGAAGCCGGCGCGGGTCACCGCATCCGAAACCGTTTCGCGGGCGTAGGGGAAGAGGACGTTCGGGCAGGCGATGGCGATCAGCGGCTCGAGCTGCTCTTCGGGAACGTTCATGATGCGGAAGACGCCGGCTTGCGCCACTTCGACCAGAAACACGGTCTTTTCGGCGACGGTGGCGGTCACCGTCACCGTCAGCACGACTTCGAAGACCCCTTCGCCAACGCCACGGCCGGTGGAGTTGAGCTGCACGGTGACTTGCGGCGCTTCCTGTTCGAGGTAGACTTCCGGCGCATTCGGCACTTCAAGCGAGAGGTCCCTGACGTAAAGCTTTTCGATGCCGAAAACCGGCTGTTCGTTCTGTTCCATGTTTCTCTTTCTGTGAGTTGATCAGTTCAGGCGTCCGCCGCCAGCAGGGGCAGCAGACCGCCAGCGGCGTCGAGGGCATAGAGGTCGTCGCAGCCGCCGACATGGGTGGTGCCGATGAAAATCTGCGGCACGGTACGCCGGCCGGTTTTCTGCATCATCTCATCGCGCCGATCGGGGTCGAGATCGACCCGGACTTCCTCGATCGCCGCCACGCCACGCGCCGTCAGCAACTGCTTGGCGCGAATGCAGAAGGGGCAGATCGCCGTGGTGTACATCAGGACCGCCTGCGTCATTTCTTGCGCCCGCCCTTGTGCAGCGGATAGCTTGCCGCCACCCAGGCATCGACGCCACCGCCGAGGTTGAACAGCTTGTCGAAGCCTTGCTCCTTCAACGCCTTGCAAGCCCGACCGGAACGCAGTCCGGAAGCGCAGCACAGGATCAGCGGCAGTTCCTTGAATTTTTCCAGTTCGTGCAGGCGTTCGCCAAGCTGGGCTTCGGGAATGTTGATGGCGTCCGGAATATGCCCGGCGGCGAACTCGTTCGCCTGGCGCACATCGATCACCTTGGCATCCTGGCGGTTGATCATCAGGGTCGCCTCACCCGGATTGACGGCGGCTCCGAGCGGCCGGAAGACCAGCGGCCAGAGCAGCCCGAGGCCGGAAACAACGACAATCCCGATAAGCAGGATGTTCTGGTTGATGAAATCCATCGGCATTGCTTAATTCTCCACACCACAAAAAACTTCGCGCATCATGCCAACCAGCTGCAGGGTACGCTGATCGCCGACGCGGTAGAAAACCCGGTTGGCATCCTTGCGCGTCAGCAGGACCCCCTTCTCGCGCAGGATGGCGAGATGCTGGGAGATATTGCTCTGCGAGGTGCCGACGGCTTCGACGATCTCCTGCACGCAGGCTTCCTGATCGCCGACGACGCAAAGAATCTTCAGGCGCAACGGATGCGCGATCGCCTTCAGGGCTCTCGCCGCCGTCTCGATATGCTCCTGCTTGTCGATCAGGCTGGAGGAAATAGCGTCCAAGATAGAAAACCTCAGTTTGGTTGAACGGTTGATTATAGAATAAGCCTTGCCAAACCTAGAACCCAATCACGATTTCCTCATGCTTTCCGCCCGCGCCGGCTTGCGCTCCGTTCTTCCCGCCTGCTCGCTCGCGCTCCTGCTGGCGTTCGCCCTCATCAATCCCGCAACCGCCCAGAAAAAGGCCAGCGCACCGGAGGTGGCGGCCAAACGCGCGGATCTCGAAGAGCTGCGCAACCGCATCGAGGACTTGCGCAAGGACCTGTCGAGCAGCGAAGACTCGCGCGCCGACGCCGCCGACCGGCTGCGCGAGTCGGAACGGCAGATTTCCCGCCTGCAGCGCAAGCTGCACGAACTGGGCGGGCAACGAGAACACCTGCAACAGCGCCTGGAAAACCTGGAGACCCAGTCGCGCGAACTGGGCGGAACGCTGACCCTGCAGCAGCAGCAACTGGAAAACCTGCTCTACCGCCAGTACCTGAAGGGTTCGCCCGATTCGCTGCAGTTGCTGCTCAACGGCGACAATCCGAGCCAGTTGGCGCGCGACCTTTATTACCTGTCCGCCATCGCCGGCGCCAAGGCAGAACTGATGGGCGAAATCCAGGCCACCATCCGGCAGAAGAAGGCACTCGCCGAAGATGCCCGGGAGCGTACCGCCGAACTCGCCGAAGTCGAGAACGAGCAGCGCCAGCACCATGCCGAGCTTGAGCAGCAGCGCCGCGAACGCCAGGCGCTGCACGCCGAACTGTCGAGCAAGATCCGGGCGCAGCGGCGGGAGATCGGCTCGCTGCAGCGCGACGAAAAACGCATGACCCAGCTGATCGACCGACTGTCGCGGATTATTGCCCAGCAGGCGGCCAAGGCCGCGGAAGAAGCACGCCGCAAACCGCCACCGCCGCCGCCGGCGAGCTCGGGCAGCAGCCGCGAACCGGCGCCGCCGCGCGAAGCCCCGAGCAAGGAGAACCGCTACGATCCGGCACCCAACGACGGCCGCTTCGCCAAACTGCGCGGCACGCTACGCCTGCCCGTGCGCGGCGCCGTGATCGGCCGCTTCGGCAAACCGCGCGAAGGCGGCGGACAGTGGCGCGGCCTCTTCATCCGCAGCGACAACGGTAGCCCGGTCAAGGCGATCGCCTCCGGCCGGGTGGTTTTTTCCGAATGGATGCGCGGTTTCGGCAACCTGCTGATCGTCGACCACGGCGACGCCTACCTGACGATCTACGGCAATAACGACTCTTTGCTCAAACAGGTCGGCCAGGCCGTCGACGGCGGCGAAACCATCGCCACCGTAGGCAACACCGGGGGCAATCAGGAATCCGGTTTATACTTCGAAATCCGTCATAAAGGTAATCCGATCGACCCCTTGTCCTGGGCCAGCCTGAAATGAGCAAAATCAAGACCTTGAGCCTTACCGTCGGCGGCTTCGTTGCCGGCGCACTGATCACCCTGCAGTTACCCGCCTTCGCCGAGAAGGACACCAAGATCGGACTGCCGATCGAGGACCTGCGCACTTTTGCCGAAGTCTATAGCGCAATCAAGCAGGGCTATGTCGAGCCGGTCGAAGACAAGAAGATGATCGCCAACGCCATCTCCGGCATGCTCGGCAACCTCGACCCGCACTCCGCCTATCTCGACGCTGATTCCTTCAAGGACCTGCAGGTTGGCACGCAGGGCGAATTCGGCGGCCTCGGCATCGAAGTCGGCATGGAGGACGGTCTGGTCAAGGTCGTCTCGCCGATCGAGGACACCCCGGCCTACCGCGCCGGGGTCAAGGCCGGCGACCTGATCTTCAAGCTCGACGACACCCCGGTCAAGGGCCTCAGCCTGTCCGACGCGGTCAAGAAGATGCGCGGCAAGCCGAAAACTTCGATCCGCCTTGGCATCCTGCGCAAGGGTGAGGCCAAGCCGCTGGAACTCACCCTGGTCCGCGAAGTGATCAAGGTGCAGAGCGTCAAGTCGAAGGTCGTCGAACCCGGCTACGCCTGGGTCCGCATCACCCAGTTCCAGGAAACCACGGTCGCCGATCTCGCCAGACACCTGAGCAAGCTGTACAAGGACGGCGAACTCAAGGGTCTCGTTCTCGACCTGCGCAACGACCCCGGCGGCCTGCTCAACGGCGCCATTGGCGTCTCCGCCGCTTTCCTGCCGCCGGAAGTCAAGGTCGTGTCGACCGACGGCCGCACCGAGGACGCCAAGCAGGAATTCCTCGCCCGACCGCGCGACTACCTGCGCGGCACCGGCGAAGACCCGCTACGCGGCCTGCCGGTGGCGGTCAAGAAAGTACCGATGGTGGTGCTGGTCAATGGCGGCTCGGCGTCGGCATCGGAAATCGTCGCCGGCGCGCTGCAGGACCACAAGCGCGCCGCCATCGTCGGCACCCAGTCCTTCGGCAAGGGCTCGGTGCAATCGGTACTGCCGCTGCCCGGCAACACGGCGATCAAGCTGACCACCGCCCGCTACTTCACGCCCAGCGGCCGTTCGATCCAGGCCAAGGGCATCACGCCCGACATCGTCGTCGAGGAAACCCCAAACGGCAACGGCCCGGCCCGCCTGCGCGAAGCCGATCTCGAACGCCATCTCGAGGACAAGCAGGAAGCCGCCAGGAAGGAAGAACCGAAGCCCCAGGCCAGCAAGCCAGCCGCCAAGGAAGAACGTGACGACGAGGCGATGCCGGCCCGCCTGGAATATGCCAGCAAGAGCGACTACCAGTTCCAGCAGGCGCTGAACATCCTGAAGGGCGTACAGTTCATGCAGGGCAAGCCGTAACACGTCACCGCGCGGGAGGGATGATGAGCAGCACGGACCGCAGGAAGAAACGGGAAATCCTGTTCGCCAAGTTTCCGCCAGGACAGGTCCCGGAAGCCGCTGACGACCTCAAGAGGGTTGAAGAAGTCGATGTCGAGCCGCGCTACGAAAAACGGGCGCTCGGCGTCGCCTACGACCTGCAGCAGCACACCCTGGCCGAACTCGAGGACCGCCTGGTCAACCACGGCTACCACCTCGACAGCACGCTGATGAGCAAATTGACGCGGGCGCTGATTCATTACGTCGAGGAAACCCAGTTGCACAACATGGCCTCCCCGGAGAAACGTCTCAAGCCGTCGCCCGAGGAAGCCTACGTCAAGGCCTGGGAAACCCGCCCGCACGGCGACCACGACGACACCCCGCCGGAGTGGCGCGAGTACAAGTGACCGACGAGCAACTGCTCCGCTACAGCCGGCACATCCTCCTTGACGCACTCGGCATCGAAGGCCAGCAGCGCATCCTCGACAGCCACGCGCTGATCGTCGGCGCCGGCGGACTCGGCTCGCCGGCGGCGCTCTACCTCGCCTCGGCAGGCATTGGCCGGATCACCCTGGTGGACGACGACGTCGTCGACCTGACCAACCTGCAGCGACAGATTCTCCATACCGAGGCACGGGTCGGCATGGCCAAGGCCGAATCCGGCCGCCAGGCGCTGGCGGCGTTGAATCCCGCGGTCGAAGTGGTCCCGCTGCAAAGCCGGCTGGCCGGCGCCGAGCTCGACGCCCTGGTCGGCAGCGCCGACATCGTCCTCGACTGTACCGACAACTTCGCCACCCGCCACGCCATCAACCGCGCCTGCGTCCATCACCGCAAGCCGCTGGTCTCCGGCGCTGCCATCCGCTTCGACGGCCAGGTCAGCGTCTACGATCTCGCCCGCGACGACGCGCCGTGCTACCACTGCCTGTTCCCGGAAGCCGACGACGTCGAAGAAGTACGCTGCGCGGTGATGGGAGTGTTCGCGCCGCTGACCGGCATCGTCGGCACCGTGCAGGCAGCCGAGGCGCTGAAGCTGATCGCCGGCATCGGCGAATCGCTGAACGGCCGCTTGCTGTTGCTCGATGCCCTGAACATGGAATGGCGGACGGTGAAATTCCGCCGCGACCCCGATTGCGCCGTGTGCGGAGCCCGAAGCGCTTAACGACCAGCTAGCGGCCGGGCAAGCAGGCGGATATCCGGCCCGACCTGGCGCAGATCGAGAATCTTCAGCGAACGCTTGTCGGCCAGACTGGTCAGCGCCGGCAGGCTGAACAGCCCGGCCGCGTCGTCGCCGATCAGGCAGGGCGCCAGGTAAATCAGGAATTCATCGACCAGGCCTTCGCGCAATAGCGAGCCGTTCAACTTGTGGCCGGCCTCGGCGTGTAGCTCGTTGATGCCGCGCCGCCCCAGTTCCTGCAGCAGCGCAGCGAGGTCGACCTTGCCGGCCGGGTTGGCCAGGGTCACGATCTCGGCCCCGGCGGCGCGCAAGGCGGCGGCGCGTTCCGGCGCCTCGACCGCGGCGGCGATCAGCACCCCGCCCCCGGCCAGGATCTTCGCCGTCGGCGGCGTCTCCAGGCGGCTGTCGACGATCACCCGCAAGGGCTGGCGCGGGGTGGCGACGTCGCGCACGGTCAGACTCGGATCGTCGTCGCGCACCGTGCCGATACCGGTCAGGATGGCGCAGGCGCGGGCCCGCCAGCGGTGGCCATCGCGACGCGCCTCGGGACCGGTGATCCACTGGCTGCTGCCGTTGTTCAAGGCCGTCTTGCCGTCCAGGCTGGCCGCCGCCTTCAAGCGCAGCCAGGGGCGGCCGCGGGTCATGCGCGAGACGAAGCCGAGGTTCAGTTCGCGCGCCTCGTTCTCAAGCAGACCGCTTGCCGTGTCGATACCGGCCGCACGCAACAAGGCGAGGCCACGACCGGCAACCAGCGGATTGGGGTCTTCCATGGCCGCGACGACGCGCGCGACGCCGGCAGCGATCAGCGCTTCCGCGCAGGGCGGCGTGCGCCCGTGATGGCTGCAGGGTTCGAGCGTGACGTAGGCGGTGGCACCGCGCGCCCGTTCTCCCGCTGCACGCAGGGCATGGACTTCGGCATGCGGCTCGCCGGCTTTCTCGTGCCAGCCTTCGCCGACGATCTCGCCGTTACGGACCAGCACGCAGCCAACGCGCGGATTGGGCGAGGTCGTCCACAGGCCCTGTTCGGCCAGTTGCAGCGCCCGCGCCATCATGCTGCGGTCGGCGGCGGAAAAGCTCATTTCTTGCGCGGCGACGGCGAGACTTCCTTGATCGCCTTGGAGAAGGCGTTGACGTCCTCGAAATTGCGATAGACGGAGGCGAAACGGATGTAGGCAACCTTGTCGAGCTTCTTCAGCTCGCGCATCACCAGTTCGCCCAGTTGCTGCGTGCTGACTTCGCGCTCGCCGGCGGTGAGCAGCTTTTCCTCGATGTCGGCGATCGCCGCATCGACCGATTCGATCGATACCGGCCGCTTACGCAGCGCCAGCTCGAGGCTGGCGCGCAGCTTGGCGCGGTTGAAGTCGGCGCGCAGGCCGTTCTTCTTGACCACCTGCGGCAACTGGATCTCGGCCCGTTCGTAGGTGGTGAAACGCTTGTCGCAGGCCGCGCACTTCCTGCGGCGACGGACGATATCGCCCTCTTCGGAAACCCGGGTGTCGACCACCCCGGTTTCGTCATTGCCGCAGAAAGGGCACTTCATGCTTGCTTAGGCGCCGTAGACCGGGAAGCGCTTGCACAAGGCCGAGACCTTCTCGCGGACGGTAGCGGCCACCGCTTCGTCGTTCGGCGCGTCGAGCACGTCGGCGATCAGGTGAGCGATCTGCTCGGCTTCGATCTCGGTGAAACCACGCGTCGTCATCGCCGGCGAACCGATACGGATGCCGGAAGTGACCATCGGCTTCTGCGGATCGTTCGGGATGCCGTTCTTGTTGACGGTGATGTGGGCATTGCCCAGCGCCGCCTCGGCTTCCTTGCCGGTGATGTTCTTGGCTCGCAGGTCGACCAGGAAGACGTGGCTCTCGGTGCGCCCGGAGACGATGCGCAGGCCACGCTGCTCGCCGAGCACTCGGGCCATGACACGGGCGTTCATGATTACCTGTTCCTGGTAGTTCTTGAACTCGGGCGTTGCCGCCTCCTTGAAGGCGACGGCCTTGGCGGCGATCACGTGCATCAGCGGACCGCCCTGCAGGCCGGGGAAGATGGCGGAATTGATCGCCTTCTCATGCTCGGCCTTCATCAGCACGACGCCGCCGCGCGGACCGCGCAGCGTCTTGTGCGTGGTGGTGGTGACGACATCGGCAAACGGGACCGGGTTCGGATAGAAACCGGCAGCGATCAGGCCGGCGTAGTGGGCCATGTCCACCCAGAAGATGGCGCCGATTTCCTTGGCGATCTTGGCGAAGCGTTCGAAGTCGATGCGCAGCGCGTAGGCCGAGGCACCGGCGACGATCAGGCGCGGCTTGTGTTCGCGGGCCAGCGCTTCCATCTTGTCGTAGTCGATCTCTTCCTTTTCATTCAGGCCGTAGGAGACGACATTGAACCACTTGCCGGACATGTTGAGCGGCATGCCGTGGGTCAGGTGACCGCCTTCAGACAGGCTCATGCCCATGATCGTGTCGCCCGGCTTGCAGAAGGCCATCAGCACGGCCTGGTTGGCCTGCGAACCGGAGTTCGGCTGGACGTTGGCGGCATCGGCGCCGAACAGCGCCTTGATGCGCGCAATGGCGATCTGCTCGGCAACGTCGACGTGTTCGCAACCACCGTAGTAGCGCTTGCCCGGGTAGCCTTCGGCGTACTTGTTGGTCAGCTGCGAGCCCTGGGCTTCCATGACCGCCTTGCTGACGTAGTTCTCGGATGCGATCAGTTCGATGTGATCTTCCTGACGCTGGTTCTCGGCCGTGATGGCCTGCCACAGTTCAGGGTCAACTTTCGCCAGGGTGTCTTTCGCGGAAAACATGGGGATGCCTCAAGCCGTTGAAAAGGCCGCGATTTTATCACGAAGGCAGTTCGTCCAACGCGTCGCCCGCCAGATGCCCGGTTTCGCCCCAGCTTTCCAGCGTCCACCGGCCATCGAGCGTGGCGATCCAGTTGATGCCGGCGTTCGGAATCAGGAAGTCGCGCGCCATCTCCAGCGGATTGCCGCGCACGAAGCGGTTGATCACGTCGAGCACGCCGCCATGGACGACGACGACGACATCCTGGCCGGGATGCAAGGCGGCGATTTCGCGCAGCTTGCCGGTGACGCGGGCGTACATGACTTTCAGGCTCTCGCCGTTCTCGAACGCGTAATCGGCGTTGCGCCCCTCGAAGGCGGCATAGCCCTCGGGAAAGCGCGTCGCTGCCTCGGCATAGGTCAGGCCTTCGAAGACGCCGTAACGACGTTCGCGCAACTCGGGCGCCGCCACCGGCTGCAACTGCAGCGCGGCGCCGATCGCCTGCGCCGTATCCCAGGCCCGACGCAGGTCGCTGGCGTAGAGCGCACTGACCCCGGCCGTTTTCAGCCAGCGCCCGGCGGCCTGCGCCTGACGGTGGCCGGTCGCATTGAGGCCGATGTCGATCTGGCCCTGGATGCGCCGTTCGGCATTCCACTCGGTCTCGCCGTGGCGGACCACGCAAAGCCGCGTCGGGCGCGGCAACTCTTCGTCAAAACGCATGTCAGGCCTGCGACTGGAGGAAATCG
This sequence comes from Azonexus sp. MM2026_4, assembly GCF_055901855.1. Taxonomy (NCBI): domain Bacteria; kingdom Pseudomonadati; phylum Pseudomonadota; class Betaproteobacteria; order Rhodocyclales; family Azonexaceae; genus Azonexus; species Azonexus sp. MM2026_4. The sequence continues at coordinate 2,203,819 of NZ_CM148380.1, forward strand.
TCCATACGGTTCTCGGCAACGCTGAACCAGGCGTTTTCGGTACGCCGGTACTTGTCGTAAGCCTTGAGAATCTTCTTGAATGCCGGGTTCTTCTTCGCCTCGTCGGCGTACAACTGCTGCGCCGCCTTGTACGCCGCCTCGAGGATCGGCCGCGAGAACTCCTGCAGCTTGACGCCGCTCTGCAGCAGCTTCTTCAGCGCGATCGGGTTCTGGTGGTCGTAGCGCGCCATCATCGTCACGTTGGCCTCGAAGGCCGCCGCCCGGAACGCTTCCTGGTATTCGCGCGGCAGCTTCTCCCACTCGTTGCGATTGACGAAGAAATGGATCATCGGCCCCGGCTCCCACCAACCCGGGTAGTAGTAGTTCTTGGCCACCTTGTAGAAGCCGAGGCGCTCGTCATCGTAGGGACCGACCCATTCGGCGGCGTCGATGGTGCCGCGCTCCAGCGCCGGGTAGATGTCGCCGCCGGCGATCTGCTGCGGAACGACACCGAGTTCGGAAAACACCGCGCCGCCGAGGCCGGCGATGCGCATCTTGATGCCCTTGAGGTCGTCGACGGCGCTGACCTTCTTCCGCCACCAGCCGCCCATCTGCGTCCCGGTGTTGCCGCCGGCGAAGGAGAGAACGTTGAAATTGCCGTAGAAATCGTCGAGCAGTTCCTGGCCGCCGCCGTAATAGACCCAGGCATTCATCTGCCGCGCGTTCATGCCGAAGGGCATCGAAGTGCCGAAACCGAAGCTCTTGTCCTTGCCGACGTAGTAGTAGGAACAGGTGTGTGCCACCTCGACCGTCCCCTGCTCGACCGCCTCGAGCGCCTGCAGACCGGGAACGATCTCGCCGCCCTGGAAGACGCGGATGTCGAAGCGGCCGCCGGTCATCGCCCGCAAGCGGTCGGCGAGAACCTCGGCGCCGCCGAAGATGGTGTCCAGGCTGCGTGGAAAACTCGAGGTCAGGCGCCAGCGCACCGCCGGGTAAGGGCTCTGTACCGCCGGCGCCTCGACCGGCTTCGGCGGCGGCTCGCTTTTCGGCGGCGTCGCCGGCTTGGCCGCGACCGGTTCGGCTGGCGGCGGCGCCTCTTCCTTGCTGCAGGCGGCGAGGGAAGCCGCAGCGCCGGCCGCCGCCACGGCAAGAAAATCTCTACGTTGCATGTCTGTCTCCTCCCGCTCGGGCGGGATTATGCTGTATCCAATGGCATGCATTCTTCCGTAAAGCGGGCGACTTGGCGAGCAAAAGACGCACGCGGCGCAAGGCCGCCTTCCGGCATCGAAGCGAGCGGGCACAAGACCCGTGGACTACTCGCCGGCGATCGTCATGCGGTCGATCAGGATCGAGCCGCTCTGCTTGCTGCCGCGCGCCAGCACGTCGTTGCCGACAGCGACGATGCCGGCGAACATGTCGCGCAAGTTGCCGGCGATGGTGATTTCCTCGACCGGGTAGGCGATCTTGCCGTCCTCGACCCAGAAACCGGCGGCACCGCGCGAGTAGTCGCCGGTGACGTAGTTGATGCCGTGGCCGAGCACTTCGGTGAGCAGCAGGCCGCGCCCCATCTTCTGCAGCAGGCCGGCGCGGTCGAGGCTGCCGGGTTCGATGATCAGGTTGTGGCTGCCGCCGGCGTTGGCCGTGGTCTGCAGGCCGAGCTTGCGCGCCGTGTAGGCGGAGAGGAAATAGCGCTGCAGGATGCCGGCGCTGACCACGTCGCTGTCGCGCGTCGCCACGCCATCGCTGTCGAAGCTGGCGCTGGCCAGCCCACAGGGCAGATGCGGCCGTTCGACGATATTGACGAAGTCGGGCATCAGTTGCTTGCCGAGGTGGTCGAGCAGGAAGGACGCCTTGCGGTAGAGGGCGCCGCCGCTGGCCGCGTGTACCAGGCTGCCGAGCAGGCCGGCGGCGAGCGGCGCTTCGAACAGCACCGGGTAGTCGCCGGTCTTCAGCTTGCGCCCGCCGAGCCGCGCCACCGCCCGTTCGGCGGCAATGCGGCCGACGCTTTCCGGGCTTTCCAGGCGCTGGCCGTCACGGTGCGTCGTATACCAGTCGTCGCGCTGCATCTGCTCGCGCTCGCCGGCGATCACCGAGGCGGAAATGTAGTGACGCGAGGTCGGGTAGCCGCCCATGAAACCGTGGCTGTTGGCGGAAACGAAGTGCGCCTGCTGCGTCGACACCGTCGCCCCTTCGGAGTTGTCGATCAGCGGACTGGCGTCGAAGGCCGCCTGTTCGCAGCGGCTGGCCACCTCGATCGCTTCCTCGACGCTCAGGCGCCACGGGTGGTAGAGATCGAGATCCGGGCAATCGCGAGCCATCAATGCGGCGTCGGCGAGGCCGGCGCAGTCGTCCTCGGCGGTGAAGCGGGCGATGTTGAGCGCCGCCTCGACGGTATCGCGCAGGGCCTGCGCGGAAAAGTCGGAAGTGCTCGCGTAGCCCTTGCGCTGCCCGGCATAGACGGTGACGCCGATGCCCTTGTCGCGGTTGAACTCGATGGTCTCGACCTCGTCGCAGCGCACCGTCACCGACTGCCCGAAGCCTTCCGAGACATCGACTTCGCAGGCGCTGGCGCCGTGCGTGCGGGCATGCTTGAGGACGTCCTCGGCAAGTTGCTGGAGGTCGGCGAAGGCGTGGGAAAAAGCGGCGGTCTCGGACATGTGGACGGCGTCCTGGCGGGAAAAGTCGCTATCATAGCAGCCCGCCGTTGCCGTTCCGGATGCTGCCATGCAAGACGATACCTACCCCGAAGACCTCGTTCGCCCCTCGAAAACCAAGCAGAAGGAGGCGATGCACGCGCTGCGCGACCTCGGCGCCGAGCTGGTCGAGCTGTCGGTTGGCCAGTTGAAGCGCATCGATTTGCCGGAAACCCTGTTGGCGGCGGTGCGCGACTGCCAGAAGATCACCGCCCACGGCGCCCGCCGCCGCCAGATGCAGTACATCGGCAAAATCATGCGCGGCGTGGACGAAGAACCGATCCGCGCCGGCCTGGCGCTGCTGCGCGGCGAATCGGCGGCGGAAACGGCGCGCCTGCACCGTCTGGAACGCTTCCGCACGCGCCTGCTGGAAGAGGAAGCGACGCTGACCGAGATCGCCAACCAGTGGCCCGGCGCCGACCTCCAGCAATTGCGCCAGTTGCGCCGCAACGCGCTGAAGGAACAGGAAGCCGGCAAGCCGCCGAAGAGCTACCGTGCCATCTTCCAGTTTCTCAAGGACCTCGACGCCACCCCGGCCGGCAGCGCGGAGACCGAGCATGACGACGCCTGACAACCTGGTGGTCGGCCTGGTCTCGATCAGCGACCGCGCCTCAACCGGCATCTACGAGGACAAGGGCATCCCGGCGCTGCAGGAATGGCTGGGCAGCGCACTGACCACGCCGTGGCGCGCCGAAACCCGGCTGATCGCCGACGACCGGCCGGGAATCGAAGCAACGCTGGTCGAGCTGGTCGATGATTGCGGCTGTCACCTGGTGCTGACCACCGGCGGCACCGGCCCGGCGCCGCGCGACGTCACGCCGGAAGCGACGCTGGCCGTCGCCGACAAGGAAATGCCCGGCTTCGGCGAGGAAATGCGGCGCATCAGCCTGAACTTCGTGCCGACCGCGATCCTCTCGCGGCAGGTGGCGGTGATCCGCAAGCAGGCGCTGATCGTCAATCTGCCCGGGCAACCGAAATCGATCCGCGAGACGCTCGAAGGCGTCCGCGCCGCCGACGGCAGCGTCCGCCACGTCGGCATCTTCGCCGCCATTCCCTACTGCATCGACCTGCTCGGCGGCCCCTACGCCGAGACTGACCCGCGGGTGATCCAGGCTTTCCGTCCGAAATCGGCGATCCGCCCGCGCTGACCCTCAGCCGGGCAGGACGCGGTAGCGGGCCAGTTCGTAATCGTTGGTCTGCTCGATGACGAGCAGCGGTTCGAGCAGGCCGGGCTTACCGTCGCGGACGAATTCAAGGGCTTCGCGCGGATCGAAGGTGTAGGGCGGCAGCACGACGCGCAACTCGCCCGGCGCATTCCCCTCCTCCAGCAGCAAGGCCGGAATACCGCCGACCGCGGCATAGCTGGACGCCATCTTCGGCTTCAGTTCGGCGGCGACCACCGCCCGCGCCAGCGTCTCGATGCCGACCCGCGCCTCGTCCTCGCTTTCCCGATGGTAACGGCGGACGCAACCGAGCACCCAGTTCTCGCCGCCCTCCGGCTGCAGGGCGAGCAGCGCGCCGACTTTCAGCCACTCGCCGGGAATGCTGTTGACGTAAGCGCCAAAACCGCCGCGGCTGACGTTCTCGACCACCCAGCTCTCGATCTGCAAACCGGCCGGCCGACCGCCGAATTCGCCGGAAAAGACGACGTAGGCATTGACCAGCCCGCTCATCACCGACAGGCGGTGCTTGACCCGATGCCGGTCGTGCCGGCGCTGCGGCGGGATCGGCGCCAGGTAGGCCGCCAGATGCCGCAACACGGGAATCAGCGTCTTCGCCAGGTACTGGCCGCCGAGCATGATGTCGGCCGGCACATCGCTGCCGCGCTCGAGCAGGTGCAGCAACTCCTCCATCTCGCGGTGCGCCCGACCGGGGCGGAAGAAACGCAGGGTCGGCGTCGCTTCCGCCGGCATCCGCGCCAGCCGCAGTGGCGGTTGGGCAAGCGCCAGATCGACCCAATAGACGCAATCGTGCTCGCCATGCTGCGGAAAATCGAACGCCATCAGGTAATGCGCGATGAAGCGCTCGGCCAGTTCGATCTCCAGCGGCAGCAGGCTGTCCATCGAAGCGGCGTGAAAGACCATCGCCTTGCGATACTCGGCCAGTGGCGAAGTATTGCCGGTCAGGCCACCGAGATTGCTCAGGCGGGTCGCCACGCCATATTCCTCCGCCCGCAGCAGGGCGGCGCCCAGACGCGCCCAGAGCGTGGGCGGCGTCGGCCCGTAGTGGAACTGCTCCCACTTGAGCTGGGCCCGCAACGCGGCGATCAGGCGCGCGCACAAACCCGGCAACTGAAGACGCAGCGCCTCCGGCGTCGGTCCGGCGGCAACCAGGCCGGCCAGGGCCTTTTCATAGACCTCCGCCAACTGCCGCCAGAAACCGGCGTTGATCGCCCATAGCCGACGCTCCTCGGCCTTCGACAGGCGAACGGTATGCAGATACTCGCGCGACAGCCGCCGCAGATGCGCCATCGCCGCATCCTCCAACTGGCTGGCCGCGATGAACAGACGATCGGCGGGAAAGCCTTCGGCGACCGCCAGCGACTCCAGCCAACCGCCAATTTCGTCGAGCGACTTGAAGGCATTGTCGCGCGGCAATTCGCTGACAATCTGCTGCAACTCACGCGGGTTGGCCAACGGATGACCGTTCCTTCGGTCAAACAGCCCGCCCAGATTCCCCATCTTGTTCAGCACATCGCCCTCCTCGTCAGCATGCCGCCCCTGGACGACGACATGCCCGCATTCTAATCCGTCGCCATGCGCTACGGAAACACGACGAACACGGTAGAATTTGGCTGTTCCTTCCCGCGCAAGACACGAGCTCCAATGCAGCCTTACCTCAACCTGATGCGCCATGTGCTGGAAAACGGCCAGGACAAGGCCGACCGCACCGGCACCGGCACCCGTTCGGTGTTCGGCTGGCAGATGCGCTTCGACCTGGCGCAGGGCTTTCCGGCGCTGACCACGAAGAAACTCCATCTCAAGTCGATCATCCACGAACTGCTGTGGTTCCTGCAAGGCGATACCAACATTGCCTACCTCAAGGAAAACGGGGTCCGCATCTGGGACGAATGGGCTGACGAAAACGGCGACCTCGGCCCGGTCTACGGCAAGCAATGGCGGCGCTGGGAATGCCCGGATGGTCGCCTGGTCGACCAGATCGCGCAACTGGTGCACAGCCTCAAGCACAACCCGGACTCGCGCCGCCACATCGTCTCCGCCTGGAATCCCGGCGACGTCAACCAGATGGCGCTGCCACCCTGCCACTGCCTGTTCCAGTTCTACGTCGCCGACGGCCGGCTTTCCTGCCAGCTCTACCAGCGCAGCGCCGACATCTTCCTCGGCGTGCCGTTCAACATCGCCTCCTACGCACTGCTGACGATGATGCTGGCGCAGGTCTGCGGCTACCGCCCGGGCGACTTCGTCCATACCTTCGGCGACGCCCATCTCTACGCCAACCATTTCGACCAGGCACGCCTGCAGTTGGCGCGCGAACCGCGCGCCCTGCCAACGCTGTGGATCAACCCCGAAATCACTGACATCTTCTCCTTCAGGTTCGAGGATTTCCGCCTCGACCATTACGACCCGCACCCGCACATCGCGGCGCCGGTCGCCGTCTGAGCATGAACGGACTGAGCGCGACCCCGGCCTGGCAGGCCCTGGCGCAGCACGCCGAGGAAATCGGGCAGCAGCACCTGCGCGACCTGTTTGCCGCCGATCCGCAACGCTTCGCGCAGCTTTCGCTGCGCCACAACGGACTGCTGCTCGATTTTTCCAAGCAGCGCCTGAGCACGACCACGCTGGCACTGCTGCGCGAACTCGCCGAGCGGGCGGACTGGCAGCAGTGGCGGGAACGGATGCGCAGCGGCGAAGCAATCAACCATACCGAGCAGCGCGCCGCCGGCCATCACTGGCTGCGCGCCGGCGCCAGCGCGCCGGCCGTGGTACGCACCGGACTGGCACGCCTGGCGGTCTTCTGCGAGAGTGTTCACAGCGGTGAGTGGCGAGGCTACACCGGCGAGCGGATCAGCGATGTCGTTCATCTCGGCATCGGCGGCTCCGACCTCGGACCGCGTCTGGCCGTCCAGGCCCTGGCGGCCAGCCAGCACCCCGACCTGCGCGTCCATTTCGTCGCCAACCTCGATGGCGCCGACCTTGCCAGCCAGCTTTCCCGCCTCGATCCGCGCCGCACCCTGTTCGTCGTCGCCAGCAAGACCTTCACCACGCTGGAAACCATGGCCAACGCCACCACCGCCCGCAACTGGCTGCTGCACACGGCAGGTGACGAGGCGGCGGTGGCTCGGCATTTCGTCGCCGCCTCCAGCAACCAGCCGGCAGCGGCCGCATTCGGCATCGCCCCGGAGAACGTCTTCCCGTTCGCCGACTGGGTCGGCGGCCGTTTCTCGCTGTGGTCGTCGATCGGCTTACCGATCGCACTGGCCATCGGCTTCGCCAATTTCAAGCAGTTGCTGGCCGGCGCCCACGACCTCGACGAACACTTCTTCTCGGCTCCCGCCGCCACCAACCTGCCGCTGACCCTGGCCCTGATCGGCATCTGGAACCGCAATTTCCTCGGCGCCCACAGCCACGCCATCTTCCCTTACAGCCATTCGCTGCGCCTGCTGCCGGCGCACCTCCAGCAACTGGAAATGGAAAGCAACGGCAAGCGCGTCGACCGCGACCGACTCGCCGTCGATTACCAGACCAACCCGATCGTCTGGGGCGTCGCCGGGACCAATGGTCAACACTCATTTTTCCAATTGCTGCACCAGGGCAGCGAACTGGTGGCCAGCGACTTCATCGCCGTGGCCCGCGCCGACTTCCCCCTGCCCGGCCACCACAGCGGCCTGCTTGCCAACTGCCTGGCCCAGGCGGCGGCACTGGCCTTCGGCCAGACGGCGGAAGAGGCCCGCGCCGCCGGCATTGAGGAAACGCTGATCGCCTATCGCACCTTCCCTGGCAACCAGCCGTCGAGCACCCTGATCTTGCCGGCGCTGACGCCATTCAGCCTCGGCCAGTTGATCGCCTTATACGAGCACAAGGTGTTCTGCCAGGGCGTGCTGTGGAACCTCAATTCCTTTGACCAGTGGGGCGTCGAACTCGGCAAGCAACTGGCCGGCCGCCTGCTGCCGGTGATTCGCGGCGAAGGTGTCGACACGGAACTCGACACCTCGACCCGCGGCCTGATCGACCACCTCCGCAAACTGCGCTACTGACATGCCCGAAATCATCCTGATCGTTGCCGTCGCCCGCAACCGCGTGATCGGCAAGGACAACCGGCTGCTCTGGAACATTCCCGAGGACATGGCGCATTTCAAGCGTCTGACCGCCGGCCATGCCGTGCTGATGGGACGCAAGACCTGGGAATCGCTGCCCGAGCGCTTCCGCCCCCTGCCCGGCCGGCGCAACATCGTGATCAGCCGGCAACGCGACTACGTCGCAGCGGGCGCCGAGCTGGCCAACGCGCTGGCCGACGGCATCGCCCTGGCGGCGGACGCCGAGAAGCTGTTCGTCATTGGCGGCGCGCAGATCTACGAACAGGCGATGGCGCTGGCCGACCGCCTGGAAATCACCGAAGTCGAGCTGGCGCCGGAGGGCGACGCCTGGTTCCCGGAAATCTCCGCTGCCGACTGGCAGGAAAGCGCACGCAGCGCCGGTCCCGGCTGCAGCTTCGTCAGCTACCGGCGGCGCTGACGCCGCCGGCAAGCGGGGTCAGCGCACGCAGTTGACGTAGTACTCGCCGTCCTCGCGCTTGACTAGGCCGTGGATGTCGGTCTCGAAGCCGGGGAAGCGGGCGTTGAAATCGCGCGCGAACTTCAGGTAACGGACGATGGTGGCGTTGAAGCGCTCGCCCGGGATCAGGAGCGGGATGCCCGGCGGATAGGGGGTCAGCAGCACCGAGGTGATCCGGTCTTCGAGCTCGTCGAGGCGGACGCGCTCGATCTCGCGGTGCGCCATGCGCGCCCAGGCGTCGGCCGGACGCATCGCCGGCACCATGTCCGAGAGGTACATCTCGGTGGTCAGGCGGGCGACGTCGTTTTCCTTGTATACCGCGTGAATCTGCTTGCACAGGTCCTTCAGGCCCATCCGCTCGTAGCGCGTGTGCTTCTGCACGAATTCCGGCAGCACCTTCCACAACGGCTGGTTCTTGTCGTAATCGTCCTTGAACTGCTGCAGCGCGGTAACCAGCGTGTTCCAGCGGCCCTTGGTGATGCCGATGGTGAACATGATGAAGAAGCTGTAGAGGCCGCACTTCTCGACGATGACGCCGTGCTCGGCGAGGTACTTGGTGACGATCGCCGCCGGGATGCCGCGCTCGCCGAAGTCGCCGTCGACGTCCAGCCCCGGGGTGATGATCGTCGCCTTGATCGGGTCGAGCATGTTGAAGCCTTCGGCGAGCTGGCCGAAGCCGTGCCAGCGGTGGCCGGGTTTCAGCATCCAGGCGTCGCGCTCCTCGATGCCTTCTTCCGACAGGTCGTCCGGGCCCCAGACCTTGAACCACCAGTCGGTGCCCCATTCCTCGTCGACCTTGCGCATGGCGCGGCGGAAGTCGAGCGCTTCGGCGATCGACTCCTCGACCAGCGCGGTACCGCCCGGCGCTTCCATCATCGCCGCCGCGACGTCGCACGAGGCGATGATCGAGTACTGCGGCGAGGTCGAGGTATGCATCAAGTAGGCCTCGTTGAAGGCATCGCGGTCGAGGTGGCGTTCCTCGCAGTCCTGGACCAGGATCTGCGAGGCTTGCGAGAGACCGGCGAGCAGTTTGTGCGTCGATTGCGTGGCGAAGATCATCGATTCCTTGCAGCGCTGGCGGTCGGCGCCGATCGCATGGTAGTCGCCGTAGAAATCGTGGAAGGCGGCATGCGGCAGCCAGGCTTCGTCGAAGTGCAGGGTGTCGATCCTGCCGTCGAGCATCTCCTTGATGTCCTCGACGTTGTAGAGCACGCCGTCGTAGGTCGACTGGGTGATCGTCAGCACGCGCGGCTTGGCCGTCTTGTCTTCGATGAAGGGATTGGCATCGATCTTCTTCTGGATGTTCTCCCAGGCGAACTCGCTCTTCGGGATCGGCCCGATGATGCCGAAGTTGTTGCGCGTCGGCATCAGGAACACCGGGATGGCGCCGGTCATGATGATCGAGTGCAGCACCGACTTGTGGCAGTTGCGGTTGACGACGACGATGTCGCCCGGCGCCACGGTCGAGTTCCAGACGATCTTGTTCGAGGTCGAGGTGCCGTTGGTGACGAAGTACAGGTGGTCGCAGTTGAAGATGCGCGCGGCGTTGCGCTCGGAGGCGGCGACCGGGCCGGTGTGGTCGAGCAGTTGGCCGAGTTCCTCGACCGCGTTGCACACGTCGGCGCGCAGCATGTTCTCGCCGAAGAACTGGTGGAACATCTGGCCGACCGGCGATTTCAGGAAGGCGACGCCGCCCGAGTGGCCGGGACAGTGCCAGGAGTAGGAGCCGTCGGCGGCGTAGTGGGTCAGCGCGCGGAAGAAGGGCGGCGGCAGGCTGTCGAGGTAGGCGTTGGCTTCGCGCTTGATGTTGCGGGCGATGAACTCCGGGGTGTCCTCGTGCATGTGGATGAAACCGTGCAGCTCGCGCAGGATGTCGTTCGGAATGTGGCGGCTGGTGCGCGTCTCGCCGTGCAGGAAGATCGGGATCTCGGCGTTCTTGTGGCGGATTTCCTCGACGAAGGCGCGCAGTTCGGCCAGCGTCTCTTCCGGTTCGAGCGCCAGCTCCTCGTCGTCGATCGACAGGATGAAGGCCGACGCCCGGCTCTGCTGCTGGGCGAACGAGGTCAGGTCGCCGTAACTGGTGACGCCGAGCACTTCCAGTCCCTCGCTCTGCAGGGCTTCGGCCAGCGCGCGGATACCCAGCCCGGAGGCGTTTTCGGAACGGAAGTCTTCATCGATGATGATGACCGGAAAATGGAAGCGCATGGTGTATCCCCAAAAGCGGCGACCCGCCGCAGCGGGTCGGAGAATAAGCGGTTTACGTTACGGAATGCGGTCAGATCTTGGGCAGGGTGACGCCTTCCTGCCCCTGGTACTTGCCGCCACGGTCCTTGTACGAGGTTTCGCAGATTTCGTCGGACTCGAAGAACAGCACCTGGGCGCAACCCTCGCCGGCATAGATCTTGGCCGGCAGCGGCGTGGTGTTCGAGAACTCGAGTGTGACGTGACCTTCCCATTCCGGCTCGAACGGCGTCACGTTGACGATGATGCCGCAGCGCGCATAGGTCGACTTGCCGAGACAGACGGTGAGCACCGAGCGCGGGATGCGGAAGTATTCCATGGTGCGCGCCAGCGCGAAAGAATTCGGCGGGATGATGCAGACGTCGGATTCGATCTCGACGAAGGACTTCGGGTCGAAGTTCTTGGGGTCGACGACGGTCGAATTGATGTTGGTGAACACCTTGAATTCGCGCGCGCAGCGGATGTCGTAGCCGTAACTCGAAGTGCCGTAGGAAACGATCTTCTGGCCGTTCGCCTCGCGCACCAGTTCCGGCGCGAACGGCTCGATCATGCCGTGTTCCTGCGCCATGCGGCGTATCCACTTGTCCGATTTGATGGCCATACGGGAATCCTGCAGTCAACCAGAAATAAAGGCGGGATTCTACCCGCCTTTATTCGCTGCAATGTGTAAAAAGATCAGGTGTTCTGGACGACGATGTTGGGGAACTTCGAACTCATGTCCTTGGCCTTTTCGGCGACCTTGACCGCCACCCGGCGAGCGATGCGGCGGTAGATTTCCGCCGCCTTCGAATCCGGCGCACCGACCACCGTCGGCTTACCGCCGTCGGCCATCTGGCGGATGCTCATTTCCAGCGGCAGACTGCCCAGGAATTCGACGTCGTAGTCCTTGCACATCTGCTCGCCGCCGCCTTCGCCGAAGATGTGCTCGGCGTGGCCGCAGTTCGAACAGACGTGGATGCTCATGTTCTCGACGATGCCGAGGATCGGGATATTCACCTTCTCGAACATCTTCAGCCCCTTGCGCGCGTCGATCAGGGCGATGTCCTGCGGCGTCGTGACGATCACCGCGCCGGTCACCGGCACCTTCTGCGCCAGCGACAGTTGCGTGTCGCCAGTACCCGGCGGCATATCGACGATCAGGTAGTCGATGTCCTGCCAATGCGTTTCGTTGAGCAGTTGTTCCAGCGCCTGCGAGACCATCGGCCCACGCCAGACCATCGGCGTCTCGACATCGACCAGGAAACCGATCGACATCGCCTGCACGCCGTAGGCCTCGAGCGGCTCCATCCGCTTGCCGTCCGGCGACTCCGGCTGGCGACCGGCCAGCCCCAGCATCTGCGGCTGCGAGGGACCGTAGATGTCGGCGTCGAGCAGGCCGACGCGCGCCCCTTCCTGGGCCAACGCCAGCGCCAGGTTGACCGCCGTCGTGCTCTTGCCGACGCCGCCCTTGCCGGAGGCGACGGCGATGATGTTGCGCACCCCGGGCAGCAACTTGACGCCGAGCTGGACGGCATGGGCGACGATGCTGCTGGAGACGCTGACGCTGACGCGGCCGGCGCCCGGCAGCGCGGCCAGCGCGCCGACAATCTGCTGACGGATGATTTCGTGCTGGCTGTTCGCCGGGTAGCCGAGTTCGATGTCGAAAGCGACACCGTCGGCGTCAAGGCGCAGATTCTTCAGGCACTTGCCGGCAAGATAGCTTTTCCCGGTATTGGGATCGATGGTTTCGGCCAGGACATTCCTGACCTGCTGTTCGGTAAGGCTCATGGACACTCCGCTTGGGCTGGCGTCGGACAATACCCGACTGATTTCGTAGAGTATAGCCCAAAGCCTTGCCGCAAATCAGCCGGAAACGGTATCCAGTCGATAGCCCTGCCCGTAGACCGAGGTCAACATCAGGCCGCTTTCGCCCGAGAGGCCGAGCTTCTTGCGCAGGCGGCTGGCGTGGGTGTCGACGGTGCGCGTATCGACATCGGCCTCGCGCGCCCAGACGGCGGCCAGCAGTTCCTCGCGCGCCAACACCCGGCCGACGTTCTTCAGGAAGACGGCAGCGAGGTCGAACTCGCGCTGCGTCAGATCGATCTCCTGCCCGGCCAGACGAACCCGCCGCCCCTCGACGTCGACCTCGATACTGCCGATGCGAAGCAGATCCGGGTGTTTGGCCCGGCGCCGGCGCAGCAGCGCATCGACGCGGGCGAGGAATTCCATGTAGCGAACCGGCTTCGGCACATAGTCGTCGGCCCCCAGGCGCAGGATATCGGAGGCATGTTCTTCCTCGGTGCGCGCGGTACAGACGACGATCGGCACATCCCAGCCGTAACGCTCGCGGATCTTGCCGACCAGCACGTCGCCGCCGACATCGGGCAGGACCCAGTCCACCACGTAGAAATCGAAGCTGCGCGTGGCCAGCACATCAAGGAAGGACTTGCCATCGGCAAATACCTCGACCTGGTAGCCCTCGCTTTTCAACAAGGCCTTCAGCACTTCGGCCTGACTGCGACTGTCTTCGATAACGGCAAAGTTCATAACCCCTCCTGGAAAGACGAATTCTGCCCAGCCCGGGCCGCCGGATCAACCGATAAATGCATGATTCCACGCGGCCCCGCCCTGACTTCGACTTGCACCGCAGCAACGGGTTTCGTTCCGGGCGCGGTAGAATCGCGTTTTTGCCCAATCCCGTCGCCCCCATGCCGCGCAAGATCCTCGTCACCTCCGCCCTGCCGTATGCCAACGGCGCCATCCACCTCGGCCACCTCGTCGAATACATCCAGACCGACATCTGGGTGCGTTTCCAGAAGATGTCCGGCAACGAATGCTGGTACGTCTGCGCCGACGACACGCACGGCACGCCGATCATGCTGCGCGCCGAAAAGGAGGGTATCACGCCGGAACAACTGATCGAGCGCGTGCATGGCGAGCATTCGCGCGACTTCGCCGGCTTCCTGGTCGGCTTCGACAACTACTACAGCACGCACTCGCCGGAAACCCGCGCCTGCGCCAACGACATCTACGGCAAGCTCAAGGCCGGCGGCCTGATCGAGGTGCGCTCGATCGAGCAGTACTACGACCCGGTCAAGCAGATGTTCCTGCCCGACCGCTTCATCAAGGGCGAGTGTCCGAAGTGCCACGCCAAGGACCAGTACGGCGACAACTGCGAAGTCTGCGGCGCCGCCTACGCGCCGACCGACCTGATCGAGCCGTTCTCGGCCGTCTCCGGCGCCAAGCCCGAGCTGCGCCACTCCGACCACTATTTCTTCAAGCTCTCCGACCCGCGCTGCGAAGCCTTCCTGCGCGAATACACGAGCAGCGGCGTGCTCCAGGCCGAAGCCGCCAACAAGATGCAGGAATGGCTGGGCGCCCCCGGCGACAACAAGCTGTCCGACTGGGACATCTCGCGCGACGCGCCCTACTTCGGCTTCGAGATTCCCGACGCACCGGGCAAGTATTTCTATGTCTGGCTCGACGCGCCGATCGGCTACATGGGTTCGTTTAGGAACCTTTGCGCCAAGCGGGGTCTCGATTTCGACGAGTTCTTCAAGAAGGACTCGACGACCGAGCTCTACCATTTCATCGGCAAGGACATCCTCTACTTCCACGCGCTGTTCTGGCCGGCCGAGCTGCAACACGCCGGCTACCGCACGCCGACCAGGATCTTCGCGCACGGCTTCCTGACCGTCGATGGCGCCAAGATGTCGAAGTCGCGCGGCACCTTCATCACCGCCGAAAGCTTCCTGAACAGCGGCATGAACCCGGAGTGGCTGCGCTACTACTTCGCCGCCAAGCTGTCGAACACGATGGAAGACATCGACCTCAGCTTCGACGACTTCGTCGCCCGCGTGAATTCGGACCTGGTCGGCAAGTACGTCAACATCGCCAGCCGCGCCGCCGGCTTCATCGCCAAGCGCTTCAACGGCCAACTGGCGCCGGCTGACGACAAGCTGCCGGCGATCCGCGCCATCCGTGACGCCGCACCGCGCGTCGCCGAACTGTTCGAAGCGCGCGAGTTCAGCAAGGCGATCCGCGAGATCATGGCCCTGACCGACGGCGCCAACCAGTACGTCGACAGCGTCAAACCCTGGGAACTGGCCAAGCAGGAAGGCAAGGACAGCGAACTGCACGCCGCCTGCTCGAACGCGCTCAACCTGTTCCGCCTGCTCACCGTACTGCTCAAACCGGTGCTGCCGGCCACCGCCGGCAAGGTCGAGGCTTTCATGAACCTGGCGCCGCTGACCTGGGCCGACGCCGGCACGCTGCTCGCCGGCGGCCACGCGATCAACGCCTACAGCCACCTGATGACGCGCGTCGACGCCAAGCAGATCGAAGCGCTGATCGAAGCCAACAAGCAGTCGCTGGCCCCGGCCACCGCCGAAGCGCCGGCCAAGCCCGCCGCCAAGCCGGCCGAAAAGAAGGAAGCCCCGGCCAGCGCCGACGGCCTGTGCAGCATCGACGACTTCATGAAGGTCGACCTGCGCATCGCCAAGATCGTCAATGCCGAGCACGTCGACGGCGCCGACAAGCTGGTGCGCCTGACCCTGGACATCGGCGAGGAGAAGACGCGCAACGTCTTCGCCGGCATCAAGGCGGCCTACGACCCGGCGCAACTGGTCGGCCGACTGACCGTGATGGTCGCCAACCTGGCGCCGCGCAAGATGAAATTCGGCCTCTCCGAAGGCATGGTGCTCGCCGCTTCCGACCTCGACGGCAAGACGCCGGGACTCTACCTGCTGTCTCCCGACAGCGGTGCCCAGCCCGGCATGCGGGTCAAGTAGGCAGCAACGCTCCCCCGAGGCCGCGACAGCGGCCTTTTTCTTTTGCAGCGCAGCATTCCGGCCTCAAACCTCAAGCGTTACTTTAAGTTTGGCGGTCAATCACCACCCCGGCATAGAGGTTTTCGATCTATCCACAAAACCTGTGGATAAGTCTGTGGGTTAGTTGCGAGGCACACCGCTAAGTGACCGCCCCACAAGGCTTTTCCTTACCCTGCGCAAAACTTGCGCAAACAGGTAAGCCACTGATTCCATGCGATTAATCACAAGCCGGGCGAATCTGTCAAATTCACCAGCGACACCGAGGCAGGCGTCGCGACAGGCGATGAACGCTGTGTATAACCGGGCTTGACAAAGCCGCTTGTCAAGCCCGGAACGCAAATTTTTGTCAGAATATGGTGATGAACGCACAAACCCGCCCCCTTCCCTTCCGACTGCTTGCTTTCCTGCTGGTCGACCTGTTCGGTTTCCTCTGCGTCGCCCTCGGCGTTGCCTGGTTCGCCGGCGGCGACGGCACGATCCTCGACAGTTTTCCGCGCAGCACGGCGGAAGCGGCAGCCAGCGCCGGTGGCGGGCTGGTCCTCATGGTTTGGGCGATCGGCCGTATCCTGCGCGAACTCGGCCGCCTGGCGCCGCCCCGACCGGACGGCGATTAATCGCCGCGCACCGAGGCGCGCAGCCAGTCCGGCAATTCGCGCTCGCCGGCATTGTCGATGATGTACTGACGGATCAGCCGGCGCACGACCTGCGACGGCGTCAGATCCTGCGTCGCGCAGATTTCCTCGAAGATCTGTTTCTTCCTCGGGTCGATCAGCAGCGTCAGGCGGGCGGTGCGTTTCTCCATGAGTCTTCTCTTCTTGTATTCCTTCGTCGTGATATTAACATACGATTAACATTGACGATTAATCATCTACTCATATAATGCAACGCTTCCTCCCCCGAGCGCGCGTCATGATTAAGATCGCCTTCCGCCCCAAGCTGCTGGACTGCCTGCCGACTTACGACCGGGCCCAGTTCGGCAAGGACCTCGGCGCCGGGATCACCGTCGGCGTGCTGGCGCTGCCACTGGCGATGGCCTTCGCCATCGCCTCCGGGGTGTCGCCGACCGCCGGCATCTGGACCGCCATCGTCGCCGGCCTGATCATTTCGCTGCTCGGCGGCTCACGGGTGCAGATCGGCGGCCCGACCGGCGCCTTCATCCCCATCATCTACGGCATCGTCGCCGCCCACGGCTTCGCCAACCTGCTCGGCGCCACCATGCTCGCCGGCGTCATGCTGCTGGCCATGGGGCTGACCCGCATGGGCCAGTTGATCCGCTTCATCCCGGTGACCGTCGTCATCGGCTTCACCAACGGCATCGCCGTCGTCATCTTCCTGGCCCAGATCAAGGATTTCTTCGGCCTCACCATCGCCAGCCTGCCGGCCGAATTCTTCGCCCGGATCAAGGTGCTGGCGGCGCACGCGCATACCGTCGACCTGCCGACGTTGGCGCTGTCGGTCGCCTGCTTCGTCTTCCTGCTCTCCTACAACCGGCTGGCGCAACGGCTGGCGCTGCTGCGCCGGGCGCCCGGCCCGCTCGCCGTGCTGGTGGTCGGCACCATCGCCGCCTGGGCGCTCGACCTGCCGGTGGAAACCATCGGCAGCCGCTTCAACGGCATTCCGCAGGAACTGCCGGCCTTCGGTTTTCCCGCCTTGTCGATCCATGATTTCGGCAAGCTGATCTCGCCAGCGATCACCATCGCCCTGCTCGGCGCCATCGAGTCGCTGCTCTCGGCACGCGTCGCCGACAGCCAGATCGACGACCGCCACGACCCCAACCAGGAACTCGTCGCCCAGGGCCTGGCCAACCTCGCCGCCCCCCTCTGCGGCGGCTTCGCGGCAACCGGCGCGATCGCCCGCACGTTGACCAACGTCAAGTCCGGCGGGCGCACGCCGATCGCCGGCATCATCCACGCGCTGACCCTGCTCGCCGTCGTCCTGGTCGCCGCGCCGCTCGCTGCTTACGTGCCGCTGGCGACGCTGTCGGCAATCGTCATGGTGGTCGCCATCAACATGGGCGAATGGCACGAGTTTAAGGAACTGCGCCGCTATTCGTGGAACTACCGGCTGATCCTGGTCAGCGTCTTCCTGGTCACCGTGCTTTTCGACCTGACCATCGCCGTCGAACTCGGCATGGTCCTGGCCAGCCTGTTCTTCATCTACCGCATGTCCGAACTGACCCGCATCGAGCGCCTGCCGCTCGACGAGGAAGCGCAGGAGCCGCACCTGCTCTACCCCGACGGCACGTTGCGCGTCGCCGCCTGGCAGTTGTACGGTTCGCTGTTCTTCGGCGCGGTGAACAAGCTCGAAGAACTGCTCGACCCGCGCGCCGGCCACCCCGAGGTCGTCATCCTCGACACCACCCGCCTGGTCCAGCTCGACACCACCGGCCTCGAAGGCCTGGAAAACCTGCGCGACAAGCTGGCCAAGCGTGGCTGCACGCTGCTCCTCTGCGGCCTCAATTCGCAACCCGGCTCGCTGCTCTACCGCGCCGGCTTCATCGACGCCGTCGGCGACGACAACGTCTGTCCCGACCTCCCGCACGCCATCGCGCGCGCCCACCGCCTGCTGCCCAACCTGATGGGCGGCCTCCAGGAAGAATACTGAACCATGAGCGCCCTACCCAACTGCCCGCAATGCAACTCCGCCTTCACCTACGAGGACGGCCCGCTCTACATCTGCCCCGAATGCGCCCATGAATGGCCGAAGGACACCCCGGCCGCCGCCGTCGAGGAAAGCAAGGTCTGGCGCGACGCCAACGGCAACGAGCTCAAGGACGGCGACAGCGTCACCGTGATCAAGGACCTGAAGATCAAGGGCTCGTCGTCGGTGGTCAAGGTCGGCACCAAGGTCAAGAACATCCGCCTGATCGACGGCGACCACGACATCGATTGCAAGATCGACGGCATCGGCGCCATGCAGTTGAAGTCGGAATTCGTCAAGAAGGCCTGATCAGCCGGGCGCCGGCTTGCCCGGCGTGAAATAGAGACAGGGCTGCCCCGACGACTCGATGACGTCGCGCATCGGCTCGCGCGCGCTCTTGAAGCCGAGCTGGCGGCAGCCGTAGGGAAAATCCGCGTCGAAAGTGATGTAGTAGTGGCGGCAGCCGCGGCAACGCGGCCGTTCCGGCACCGGCGCCGGGTTTGCCGCCATCGTCTAGCCCCGCAGTCCGAGCCCGGCCGCCCAGGCTTCCGCCGACGGCCGCACGATATCCAGCCAGGGCGCCGGATAGACGCCGATGCCGACGATCATCGCGATCAGAGCCAGCAGCACCCAGCGCTCGGCCGGCCGCAAATCCCCGGCAGCGGCCACCGCCGGCTGCGTCAGCGGCCCGAAGAAGGCCTTGCGGTAAAGGGCGAGGAAGGCGCCGGCGGCGATCGCCAGCCCGAACAGCGCCGCCATCCCGGCCCCGGTGTAGCGATCCAGCGTCGCCAGGATGAGCAGGAACTCGGCCGGAAAGCTGCTCGTCCCCGGCATGCCGACGCCGGCCAGCCCACACATCAGCACCCCGCTGGCCAACAGCGGCATGGTCCGGGCCGCCCCGCCCAGCGCCTGGACGTCGGTCGACCCGGTGCGCTGGCGCAGGCATTCGAGCAGCAGCATGCCGCCGCCGGTCGCCACCGTGAAGCTGAGCAGCAGCGAGATCGCCCCCTGGGCGCCCTGCCCGGACAGCGTCGACAGACCGAGCGTCGCCAAGCCGACGTGACAGATGCTGGCGTAGGCCATGCCGACGCGCAGGTTGCTGTGTGCCAGGACGCCGACTGCGCCGTAGATCAGCGTCACCGTGCCGAAACCGGCGAGCAGCCAGTGCCAATCCTGCGCCGCCTGCGGCGCCAGCGGAATGGCGAACCTGACCAGCCCGTAGGCGCCGACCTTCAGCCCGAGCAGCAGCGCGGTCAGGCTACCCGGCGCCGCCAGCGCGAACTGCGGCAACCAGGTATGCAGCGGCACCAGCGGCAGCTTGAGGCCGAAGCCGATCAGCATCAGGACGAGGACGATGCGCTGCTCGCGCAAGGGCAGCGGATGTTCGAGCAGCACCGTCAGGTCGAAACTGCCGCCCGCGCTGCCGACGACGACGAAGGCAAGCAGCAGCGGAAAGCCGCCGGCGAGCATGATCAGCACGTAGCGCGCGGCGACCTGCGGCGCCCCGGCGGTGGCGCCCCAGCGCGACAGCAGGAAATAGACCGGAACCAGGCTGAATTCCCAGAAGACGAAGAAGACGATCAGGTCGATCGCACAGAAGATACCCAGCGTCGCCGCCAGCAGAAGCAAAAGCAGGCTGTGGAAGAGGCGCGGCGCGTTGGCGCCGGCGTCGCCGGCGACGATCAGCGCACCGAGGAAGAGCAAGGCAGTCGCCGGCAGGAAGAGCACCGACAGCCCATCCACCGCCAGCAGCCAGTCGACGCCCAGCCCGGTCAGCCAAGGCCAGCGTTCCAGCAACTGGAAACCGGCCGTCTCAGGACGATAGGAAAACAGCGCCAGGGTCGCCAGCGCCAGCACCGCCGCCATCGCGACGAAAGTCGCCGGCCGCGCCAGACGGGCGGGCAACAGCCAGAGCAGCCCGGCGCCGGCGACCGGCAGCAGCACCAGCAGCGAAAGCACGGGCAGCGCGGGAAGCAGCGGGTTCATCGGGCGAACCTCGCGGCCAGCGCCTGGCTGGCGGTATCGGTCAGGCGCAGCCAGGGCTCGGTGAAGAAGCCGATCGCCAGCAGCGCCGCCAGGGCGATGCCGCAGACCGCGTATTCCATCGCCAGCGTCCGGTCCACATCGTGCCCCACCGTCTTCTCCTGCGACAGGAAGGCCTTCTGGAAGGCCCAGAGCAGGAAGCCGGCGGCGGCCACGTTACCGAGCGCGGTGGCGACCGTGGACAACGCGCCGAAGCGGTCGATCGCCGCCTCCAGCACCAGGTGGGCGGCGTCGAAGCCGGGCGTGCCGGGCATGCCGACGATGGCCAGACCGCAGGTCAGGAAGGCGACGGCGAGGAAGGGAATGCGCTCGAACAGGCCGGACAGCTCGCCCAGTTCGGTAGTCCCGGTGCGCCGGAAGACGAAACCGACGATGAACCACATGCCGGTCACCGCCAACCCGAAGTTGGCGGCGAGCAGCACCGCCCCCTGGATGCCGGCGCTGTGCAGGCTGAACAGGCCGATCACCAGCAGGCTGGTATGGCTGACCACGGCGAAGGCGAGCAGCCGGCGCAGGTTGCTCTGCAGGAAGGCGAGCGCGGCGGTGAAGAAGACGCCGGCCATGGCGAAGCCGACGACGTAGGGCTGCCAGGCGAGGACGGCGTCCGGCGTCAGCGGCAGGACGAAGCGGGCCATGCCGTAGATGCCGACCTTGACCCCGACCATCAATGCCGGCGCCACCGCGATCAGCCCGTGCTGCGCCATGTTCGGCAGCCAGCCGTGCAGCGGGAAGAGCGGCGTGCGCACCGCCAGGCCGTAGAACAGCAGGTAAAAGGCGGCGGTCTGGAACTTGCCGGCGGGCAGCGTGCCGCTCAGGTCGAAAAGGTCGAAGCTCCAGCGCCCGCCGGTGCTTTCGGCATAGCCCCAGCCAAGCACGAAGCAGCCAGCGACGAAGAGCGCCAGCCCGAAGCCCTGGTACTGGACGAAGCGCGCCAGCGCCTGGGTCTCGGCGCGCGACGACGCCCAGCGCCGCAGCAGGTAGACCACCGCCCAAAGTTCGAGCGCCGAGAAGAAGGCGAACCAGGCGATGTTGACTGTCAGCAGCATCCCGACCAGTCCCGTCTCGGCCAGCAGCAGCACCGAGAACAGGCGGCCCGGCGAAATCATGCCGCGGCTCATCCCGTACAGCGTCATCAGCAGCGTCAGCAGCGCCGCCAGCAGCAGGAAGACGATGGCAATGCCATCGACCGCGACGTGGTAGCCGAGCAGCGCCCCGCGTTCCGCCAGTTGCAGGCCGGCCCGCGTCGGGTCGACCTGGGCGGCGACGTAACCGGCAAAGAGGAAGACGGCCAGCGCGCACAGCTTGCCGCCGAGCACCGCCGCCGGTCGTTCGCCGAGCGCATAGACCAGCGCCGCGCCGGCCAGCGGCAGCAGTTGCAGGAGGGCGAGCAGCGGCAGCGCCGCCTGCTGGAACCAGAAAGTCTCGCTCGGCATCAGAGGATCACCACGAAAGTCGCCATCACCGCCATCATCAGGTAGCGCGGTTGTTCGAGCAGCCCCTCCAGCGTCACCAGCCAGCGGCCGGCTTCGCGCAGCAGGCGCTCGGCGGCACCGCCGCGGCCGCGCAGGAGGAGGCGGTTCTCGATGCGTTGCAGAAAATCCGCGAGCAGCGCCAGCAGCCGTCCGGGCAGGCCGTCGGCCTGGACCAGCGGACGCTCCGGCGCGACCGCCCGGCCGCGCCCGGGTTCGCCGATGACGCGGTCGATGAAGTTTTCTTCCAGCGCCCGCACGTCGCGGGCGATCGCCGCGGTCGGCGCGGCGAGCAGGATGATGCCCAGGCGGTCGAGCCAGAAGCGCTGCAACGCCGCCGTGTATAGCGTCTGGCTGCGCACCAGCCAGCGCGGCGGCGGCGCCGGGCGGCCGCGGGTCAGTTGCAGCCAGGACGGCGCCAGCAGGAACTGCCAGGCCCGCCAGGCGGCGTGCAGGCACAGGTGCCAGGTGGCCAGCGTCGTCCAGCCGAGGCCGATGGCGACAAACATCAGGCCAACCTGGAAGACCGTGGCGAAGATCAGCGCCGACTTGACGTCGCTCTGCACCAGGCCGCACAGCCAGGCATAGAGCGCGGTCAGCGCGCCGATCACCAGCAGGCCGGCCATCACGTCCGGCAACTGGGCAAGCAGCGGCGATAGGCGCAGCATCAGGAAGACGCCGGCATGGACCAGCAGCGCGCCGTAGAAGATCGCCGACGACGGCGTCGGCCCCTCCAGCGCCCGGGCGATCCACGGCGTGAACGGCAGTTGCGCCGACTTGGCCAGGGCGGCGACGGCGAAGCCGAGCACCAGCACGCGCAAATCGACCAGCGACAACTGGGCGTCGAACAGCGCCGGCCACTCGAAACTGCCGGCCCAGTAAGCGGCCAGGCCAAGCGAGAAAAGCAGACCGGCGTCGCCGACCCGGTTGCTGACGAAGGCGAACAGGGCGTTGCCGGTCGCCACCGGGCGCTGCCAGGCGTAGCCGATGAGCAGGAAGGAAGCGACCCCGCACATTTCCCAGCCAAGGAAGAGCAGCAGCCCGTTGCCGGCGAGCAGCAGCGCCTGCAGCCCGGACAGGAAGAGGCCGAGGACGATGAAGTAGCGGTGAAAGCCCGCCTCGCGATGCAGGTAGGCGGCCGAGAAACGCACCACCAGCCAGCCGATCAGCGCACTCAGCGTCGCCACCGGCAGCGACAAGGCGTCGAGCAGGAAGGATATCTGGCCGCGCCAGTGGGCGGCGGCGAACCAGGTGGCGAACACCCGCTGGCCGGGCCAGCCGTGCCAGTACACGGCGAGATCGATCAGCAGCAGCAGAGCGAGGCTGCCGAGCGCCGCCAGTTCGCTGAAGCGCGCCGTCGGCACTTCGCCGGCATCGCCGGCACAGCGCCCGAGCAGCACGCGCAGACCGACCGCCATGGCGGCGAGCAGCGGCAGCAAGGGCACCAGCCAGACGCCATCGGCGGCGTTGCGCAAGAGTTCGATCATCCTTGAAACCTCAGTTGAACGCGGCCGATGGCGCGTTTGGACGGGATGACCGGCGCGAAGCGACGACGCGGCAGGCTCATGCCTGCAAGGAGGAGCGAAAACGAGCCGGCGAAAATTTCGGCAGACGGCGAGTTTCGGCGCAGCCACAAAGCCGGACGCCCGTCCGGACGTGCCAGCGGCCGCGTAGCGCCATCACCCAAAGCGTGCCTCACATCGCAGGCGCGGAGGTCAGCATTCATGCGGCGGCACCAGGAGAGTAAGCGGTCAACTGCGGTTTCCAGGATCATGTCACGCCTCCCAGCAGCATGGCCGGTGCCAGCGGCCCGGATTCGCCGGCGAACCAGTCGTGCGAACGCGCCACCTGCGGCAGCACGCTGCTCCCGGCCCAGGGCAGCCAGCCGCGGCGCGGGCAATAGCGGTGCAGCGCGCCGCTCGCCGGGTCGCGCGCGGCGACACGGATCCAGGCATTTCCGACCAGTTCCTGCAGGGCCGGCTGACGGGCGACGATAGCGGACAGCAATTCGGGTTTCTGTTCGACGACGACGAGCAGGCGCATCGGCTCGTGGATTTCGACCATCTGCCAGGGCAGACCGGTGCGCAGGTCGGACTCGGCGCCTTCCATGACCCCGAACAAGCCGGTCAGGTTGTGGGTGACCTTGGAGCCGCAGCCCCAGGCCTCGTTGTCGACGGTGGAAAAATAGTATTCGAGGGCGATGCCGGCGCCGACCGGGCCGGCGGCAAGCAGGATGCGCTCGACGATGGCACCGTCGCCGTCGGCCTCGGGGTCGTAGGAAATCAGGAACACCCGGCGGTCGAGGAAGAGACCGCGGCTCATCGCCCGCCGGCCGATGAAGGCGGCGGCGTTGGTGGCGTGGCCGAGTTCCGGCCGGGCCTGCGCCGGATCGGCGACGCGGCCGGCGACGTGGCGCATCGCCTGCCACGGGTTCGGGCGCGGCGGCGCCGAGGCGAGCCGGCGGCAACGCTCGACCGCGTGCCAGCGGCAGGCTTCCGCCAGCTTCGCCAGCAAGCGGTCGAAATCCGGCTGGCGCGCCGCCGGCAGCCGGTCGAGGTCGTACCACTCGATGCTGTCGTCGCCGGTGTGATGCTCGGCGGCGACGAAATGGCAGCCCGGCGGGATGACGATGCCGCGCCCGGCGAGCCCGGCCCGGACCTCGGGACGGTTGGCCATGGCGGCGAAGACGCGGGCGTTCGGCCCGCCGTGGCGGCCGGAGCAGGCGCCGCAGTCGTAGGCCGAGAGGTGCGGGTTGTTGCGGCTGCCGGAAGCGTGACCGAACATCAGCACGAGCGGCGCGAAGCCGTCGGTGAGGCCGATGGTGCGCAGAA
The DNA here is from genome assembly GCF_055901855.1 of Azonexus sp. MM2026_4. Taxonomy (NCBI): domain Bacteria; kingdom Pseudomonadati; phylum Pseudomonadota; class Betaproteobacteria; order Rhodocyclales; family Azonexaceae; genus Azonexus; species Azonexus sp. MM2026_4. The sequence continues at coordinate 2,228,255 of NZ_CM148380.1, forward strand.
AATCCTCGACCCGCTCGACCTGTTCCTCGTCGCTAAATACCGGCAGCCGGCCGGAATCGTCGCTGGCCGCGCGGGTCAGCGCCGGTTCGCCGGCGACCCGACCGTCGAACTGCTCGCGCCAGCGGCGCAGCGCCCGCGCCAGCCAGGCCGGCGCCAGCGTCGTCACGGTCAGCGCGGCGAGCGCCGGCAGGCCGGCGGCGGCGGTCAGCAAAGGACCGGCCAGCGGGGCGCGCCGGGTGTCCTGGTAGAGGCGCTCGCGCCAGCGCAGGCGCAGCTCGCGCCGGCGGGCGTGGCTGGCGCAGGCGGCCTCGCTGCCGGGCACCGGCTGCTCGCGCACCAGCCGGTCGGGCGTCACGACGACCGGGCAGAGGGCGATCGGCTGCGCGTCGTCCAGTCCCTGCCAGTACATTGGCAGGCCGAAGAAGCCGGCGGCACCGAAGGTCTCGATGTCCGGCGCGATCTCCTCAAGGTGGCGGCGCGTGCCTTCCTCGCGGTCGTCCATGCACATCACCACCTGCGCCGATGGCGTCGCAACGGCATGGCGGCGCCCGGTGTTGGCGGCCAGCGCGCCGAACAACTGCTCGCGGTAGTGCCCTTCGTAGGCTTCCAGCCAGAGCTGGCCGCGCAACTCCGGCGTCAGCCGCGCCAGTTCGCCGAGCAGCACCTGCGCCCCGGCCTCGTCGAGGACGGTCGGCGCCGCCTCGGCCAATTGCTCGAGCAGCCCGGCCAGGGCACGCGCATCGGCCGCCGGCCGGTCATCGGCAAGATGGGCGGCGACCGCAGGCGCCAGCGCCTCCCAGGCCGCCGCATTGGCCACCGCATTGGCCACCATAGCCGCCGCCGGGGCGGCGCACAGGCGGCCGGCAGCGGCCAGCAGGTCTTCCGGCAGGCAACCGAGATGGCGGGCATCGCGGACCAGGAATTCGGCCGGATGCGCCCGGCAGTAAGCGTCGAGTTCGGCCAGCCCGCCCGGGCTGCCGGTCAGCCGGCGCAGCAGCTCGCCGCACAGGCGGCGTTCGAGGAAGACGCGGACGGCCAGGTAATCGGCCATCGCCACCGGCGTCCCGGCGTCGGCCACCGGATGCCGATCGCGGCGCAGGAACATGCCGGACCAACCGGGCATCTCCAGCGCCAGGCGCAGCAGGATTTCGTACCAGCCCGCTTCGTCCGGCTGCAATTCGCGCAACTCCGCCTCGAGCAGGACGACGGCGTCGTCCGGCAGGTGCTGGATCTCGTCGCGAATGTCGGGCAGTTCGTCGAGCTCCCAGGCGAGGTCGCGACCGGCGCTGGCTTTCCAGGCGGCGTAAAAGCCCTGACCGTGCGCCGGGTTGCGCCAGGCCGCCATGCCGAGATCGAGGTGCGCTGCCAGGTGGCGCTGCAGGATGCCGCGCACCGAGGCCAGCACGTCCTCGCCGCTGAGCCGGGCGAGCAGGCCGCGCAGGCTGTACTGGCGGCCGACCCCGGCGCCCAGCGCGGCCCAACGCCGGGCGGCCAGTGCCCGCCAGTCGGCGCCGGCCGGCGCCGCCGGCAACAGTTGCCGGCAGGCCGCCAGGCGGGCGGCGTCGGGCGGCGCCGTTTCGTCGACCAGAAGCGCCGCCAGCCAGACGTCGCGGCGGCAGAATCCGCCCCACACTGGCGCCTCGAGATCGTCGATGCCGGCATCGGCCAGCGCGCCGAGCAGGTCGTCGCGGCCGATCCGACCGCTGGCGAAGGCTTCCCGGAAACGCGCCGGCGGCCAGTAGCTGCCGGCACCGGTCAGCGCCTGCGCCGCCGCCAGCGCCTCGGCGAACGGCAGATGCTGGAAACCGTGCAGGGTGTTGTGGTGTACGAAATCGCGGATCGGCGCCTGCGCCGGCAGGATATGCTCCAGTTCGGCCAGCCAGTGCCGCAGGCGCTCGTCGCGTGAAGATGGTGGCGTCGCCGTCATTTCAGCTCCCCGCAAACAAGGCGGCGAGGCGCGCCGTGCTGCCGCCGACCAGGATCAGCAGGGGCGTCGGCCACACCCCGAGGACGACGATCGCCAGCGCCAGCAGCCCGGCGGCGACCGTTTCGCTGCGCGTCAGGTCGGCCAGTACGGCACCCGCCGGCGCCGGCTGACAGAAGCGGCCGATCACCCGCAGTCCGTAGGCCGCCGCGACCAGCATGGCAATGCCCAGCGCCACCACGGCAAATCCCCAGCGCCCGTAGGCGCCGTACAGGACGTGCAATTCGGCGACGAAACCGGCGCTGCCCGGCAGGCCGATGGCCGCCAGTAAGCCGAAGGCGATGAAGAAGGCAAAACGCGGCGCCAGCCCGTACAAGCCGCCGTAGTCGGCGAGGTCGCGGCGGTGGGTGCGCCGGTAAAGGAGACCGACGATCAGGAACAGCAGGGCCGCCGCCAGCCCGTGCGCGACCATCTGCAGCACGGCGCCATTGAAGCCGGCGGGGTTGAGCGCGGCGATGCCGAGCAGGACGACGCCCATGTGCGAAATCGACGAGTAGGCGACCATGCCTTTCAGGTCCTGCTGCCGCCAGGCGAGCAACGCACCGTAGAGCAGGCTGACCAGCGCCAGCAGCGCCAGCCAGGACTGCACCGCCTGGAAGGCGGCGGGCAGGGTCTCGGCAGCGCGGATCAGGCCGTAGGCGCCCATCTTCAGCAGCACGCCGGAAAGCAGGATGGACACCGGGCTCGGTGCCTCGACGTGGGCCAGCGGCAACCAGCCGTGCAGCGGGACGACCGGCATCTTGACCGCGAAGCCGATGAAGAGACCGGCGAAGATCAGCAACTGTAGCGGCAGCGGCAGGCTGCGCCCGCCCTGCGCCATGTCGTGCATGGCGAAGCTGTGGCCAGGCGCCGCGTCGTAGAGGAAGAGCAGCGCCACCAGCATGAACACCGAACCGCCCAGGGTATACAGGAAGAAGTTGAGCGCTGCCCGCTGCCGGTTCTCACCGCCGAGCCGATCGATCATGAAGAACAGCGGGAGTAGCGTCGCTTCCCAGAAAACGTAGAAAAGCGACCAGTCGCGGGCGGTGAACACGCCGAACATCGCCGATTCGAGCAGCAGCAGCAGGCAGTAATAAAGCTTGCCGCCGCCCGGAATGCCGCGCGAGACGATCACCGCGACCAGCGTCAGCACGGCGCTCAGCGCCAGCATGGCGAGCGAGATGCCGTCGACGCCGAGCGCGAAGTAGGAGCCGAGGCGGACGTTCCAGGCCTGGCTCTCGTACATCTGGACGGCGGCGCCGGCCGGATCGAAGCGCAGCAGCAGGCTGCCGACCAGCAGCAGCGAAAGGAGCGCCGCCAGCAGCGCCAGCCGCCACTGCAATTGCGCCCGCGCCGGCGCCAACGCCAGCAGGGCGGCGCCGACGACCGGCAGGAAAACCAGCAGCTTGAGCACCCCCGTCCCCCGCTCCCGTGATTATGAATTTTTGATGCGCGGATTATGCCAGTCTCCTCGGCGGCTTTGGCAAAATCGGAAAATCCGGCCGCCTGCGATTCTTTACACAAACGGAAAGGCTTTCGGTTACAATTTGGCAAATTTGCAATTTCAGCGACAGCAATGGCAGACAACGAATTTCTCAGCACCCGCCAGGCCGCACAACGTTTGGGCGTCTCCCTGGGTACGGTCCAGAACATGGTTGAAAACGGTGTCCTCGATGCCTGGAAGACGGCTGGCGGCCATCGCCGGATTCCCGCCAGCTCGGTGGACGCCCTGCTCGCCAAGCGGCGCAAGCAGATCGCCCGCAACGGCGACGCTTCCGGCCAGCTCGACATCCTGATCGCCGAAGACGATCCGACGCTGCAGAAGCTCTACAAGATGACCTTCGACAGCTGGAAGCTGCCGGTCACCCTGCGCATCGTCGGCGACGGTTTCGAAGGCTTGCTGCAGGTCGGTCAGCGAATGCCGGATATCCTGATCGCCGACCTGATGATGCCGGGCATGGACGGTTTCGAAATGATCCGCCGCCTGCGCGCGATGCCCGAACTGAGCCCGATGGACATCATCGTCGTCAGCGCCATCGACGCCCAGGAAATCCGCCAGAAGGAAATGCCCCAGGACGTCACCGTCTTCGGCAAGCCGATTCCCTTCCACGAAATCAAGGGTTTCCTGCTCGGCCGGCTGGCAGCGCGACAGCGCACCTGACGCAGGCAATCAACACCCATCCTTAAGAGATCGCCCGGCACAAGGGCGACGGGAACAGCAAGTCTGTTCCGGATCATGGAGAGCTTGGCGCAACCCCCAGGAGGAGGAGACATCAATGGGCTGGTTTGGCAATTCGGCATCGCTGGAAAAGGTTGATCGGGACATCGCGGCGATTGCCGACGGCGCCTCCGATCTCGCACACCCGGTCGGCAGTGGCGGCGGCGATATCGCCGGACGCATCGCCGGCAATCTCAACCGTTTCTTCGCGCGCATCCGCGGCCTGATCACGCACGCCCGCAGCAGCAGCGTCAGCATCGCCGCCGACGCGGCGCGCATGAACCACCTGGTGCAACTGACCGGCGACGCGGTACGCCGCCAGGAAGTGCTGGCCGAGGACATCTTCGCCTCGAGCAACCGGGTCAACCAGGCGGTCGGCGACGTCGCCAGCAACGCCGACGCGATCCAGGCGTCAACGCAGAACAACCTGGAAAAGGCGCAGCGTTCGCTGGTGCAGATGGAATCGGTGGCAAGCACGATGCGTTCGACCAACGAGCACATCGAGCACTTCTCGACGACGGTCGTCGAACTGCATAGCAGTTCGATGAAGATCAACGAGATCGTCTCGCTGATCAACGACATTTCCGACCAGACCAACCTGCTCGCCCTCAACGCGGCGATCGAGGCCGCCCGCGCCGGCGAAGCCGGCCGCGGCTTCGCCGTCGTCGCCGACGAGGTGCGCAAGCTGGCCGAGAAGGTGAAGACGGCGACCCTGGTGATCGGCCAGAACACGCAGTCGATGATCGACCTGGTCGCCGACACCTCGACCCGGACGCAGACCATCGTCGGCGAGGTCACCCGCGCCAACGACCACATCGGCACCTCGGCGCGCGACCTCGACACCATGGTCGGCGACTTCAAACGCACCACCGAGCAGTTGTCGACGATCGCCACGGCGATCTACAACCTGCGCGAAAGCAACCAGGCGATCCACCGCGAGGTCGAGGAAATCCGCAACCATTCGGTCAACATCTCCGGGCGCATGAAACAGTGTCAGGATTCGGCGAAGACGCTGCGCGAATCGACCGAGGACCTGCAATGCACGCTCGCCGACTTCCGCACCGGCAGCAGCATGTTCGACACCCTGCACGACCGCTGCATCGGCTTCCGCGACGCCGTCGCCGCCATCCTGCAACGCCTCGCCGAACGCGGCGTCAATGTCTTCGACCAGGCCTACAAGGAAATCCCCGGTTCCAACCCGAAGCGTTACACGACCGCCTACGACGCCCAGTGCGACAAGGAACTGACCGGCCTCTACGACCGCCTGCTCGGTGAAGTTCCCGGCCTCGTCTATTCGCTGGCCGTCGACAGCAACGGCTACGCGCCGGCCCACAACGGCAACTTCTCCCACCCGCCCAGCGGCGACCCCGCGGTGGACCTGGCGAAATGCCGGCACAAGCGCCTGTTCAACGACCCGGTCGGCCTCAAGCTGGCGCGCAACCAGAAATCCTCGCTGTTCCAGACCTACGTCCGCGACACCGGCGAGATCCTCAACGACCTGTCGATGCCGATCACCATCAACGGCCGCCACTGGGGCGCCGTGCGCATCGGCTTCAAGAGCGAACTGGTCGCTTAAGCCTGGTTGGCGGCAAAGAGGGCGTGCAGACCGGCCAGGTAGTCGCGCGCCGCGGGCGCCGACTCGGCCGGCGCCCAGGCAGCGCGCTCGACATCGAGCGCCGGGTTGTAGGGACCGGCCTTGACCTCGAAGATGACGGTTCCCGTTTCGAGCGCGACGACGCTGTGATAGACACCGGCGGCCAGCTCGACGCCGAGCGCCTCACCCGTTGCTTCGAACAAGCAGGTTTCCTGTACCCGGCCGCCATCGTCGAACAGAATCAGGCCGAGGCGACCGCGCAGGAGGGTCAGCGTTTCCCGCTTGCCCGGGGCGGAATGGCGGTGCGGCACGACATAGGAATCCGGCTCGATCGCAATGAGCAAACGCTGCACGGGTTCGGCGGCATCCTGATGTAGATTGCGATGCTGGCGACGGCGCGCCGCCCCGCGTGCCGAGTCGACCAGCGCATCGAGCATCGCGCGATCGATGTGGATCGTCATGAATAGACGATCTCGACGTTCTCCGGCTGCAACCATTCGGACAAAGCCTCGAGCAGGGCGTCGTCGAGGCGGACCTGCAGCGCAGGGCCGAGCAGCAGGTCGCACTGGGCGCTGGCGTTGCGGTAACGCACCCGGACCGTCGCCGGCCCCGGCGCGAAGGGCTGCAGCAGCGAGCGCAGGCGGCTGGCGTCGGCGCTGCCGTTCATCTTCAGCAGCAGATGCTTGGCAAAGCGCGCCCGCGCCTCGCCCAGCGTCATCAGGCGTTCGGCGGCGACGCTGTTGCCGCCGGAAAAATCGTCGTAGCGCACCTTGCCTTCGACGAGCAGGATTTCATCGGTGACGATCTTGCCGCGCTCGGCCTCGAACAACTCGTTGAACACCGACACTTCGACCATCGTCGTGCCGTCGTCGAGCTGGACGAAAAGCATCTTGCCGCGCCGGGTCATCTGCGTGCGCACGCCGACGACGACACCGGCCAGCACCTGGAATTCCTTGGCCGGCTCGAGCCGGTTCAACGGCCGCCGGACGAAGCGCGACAATTCCTTCTTGTAGCTGTTGTACGGATGGCCGGAGAAGAAGAAGCCGAGCGCCGTCTTCTCCTCCATCAGTTGTGTCCTCTCGTCCCAGGGCTTGACCGACAGGTATTGCGGCGCGTGCGCCTCGGCGACGTCGCCGATGTCGAACAGGCTGCTCTGCATCGCGTTACGCTCGGCCTGTTCGGCGAACTCCATGGCAATGCCGACCGATGCGAGCAGCTTGTGGCGGTCGCGGTCGATGCTGTCGAAGGCGCCGGCCTTGATCAGCGCCTCGATGGTGCGGCGGTTGACCATGCGCTTGTCGCAACGCTGGCAGAAGTCGAACAGGTCCTTGAACGGGCCGCCGGCTTCGCGGGCGCGCAGGATGTCATTGACCGCCTGCTCGCCGGTGCCCTTGACGGCGCCTAGGCCGTAGCGGATGGTCGAGCGATCGACCGGCTCGAAGCGGTAGGCCGAGGCATTGACGTCGGGGCCGAGGACCTTGACCTTGTTGGCGACGGTGTCCTCGTAGAAGATCTTCACCGTGTCGGTGTTGTCCATGTCGGACGACATGGTCGCCGCCATGAAGGCGGCGCAGTGATACTTCTTCAGCCAGGCGGTGTGATAGGTGACGACGGCGTAGGCGGCGGTGTGCGACTTGTTGAAGCCGTATTCCGCGAACTTGGTCATCAGGTCGAACAACTGCTCGGCGAGCGCCGGGTCATAGCCCTTCTCGCGGGCACCGGCGGCAATCGTCTCGCGGTGCTTGGCCATTTCCTCGGGCTTCTTCTTGCCCATCGCCCGGCGCAGCATGTCGGCGCCACCGAGCGTGTAGCCGCCGATGATCTGCGAGATCTGCATGACCTGTTCCTGGTACACGATGACGCCGTAGGTCGGCGCCAGGCAGGCGGTCAGGTCGGGGTGGAAATAGTCGATCGCCTGCTGGCCCTTCTTGCGCAGGATGAAGTCGTCGACCATCCCGGAGCCGAGCGGGCCGGGACGATAGAGCGCGAGCACGGCGATGATGTCTTCGAAACGGTCGGGCGCCAGCTTCTTGAGGAGCTTCTTCATGCCCTCCGATTCGACCTGGAAGATCGCCGTCGTGTTGGCGTCCTTGAGGATCTGGTAGGCCCCCGGGTCCTCGAAGCCGAGCGCCATCAGGTCGAGCTTCTCGCCGGTCATGCGGCGGATGTACTCGACCGCCAGTTCGATAATCGTCAGGTTGCGCAGGCCGAGGAAGTCGAACTTGACCAGGCCGGCCTTTTCCACATCGTCCTTGTCGAACTGCGAGACCGGCGAGGCGTCGGCGCCGGTGGCCTGGTAGATCGGGCAGAACTCGGTGATCTTGCCCGGCGCGATCAGCACGCCGCCGGCATGCATGCCGACGTTGCGCGTCAGGTCTTCGAGGCGGCCGGCCAAGTCGAACAGCTCGCGGATGGTTTCGCCGTCGCCGTCGCCTTCCATCATCTCGCGCAGTTGCGGCTCCTGCTCGAGCGCCTCGGCCAGCGACACCGGCTTGTTCTGGACGATCGGGATCAGCTTCGAGATGCGGTCGCACATCGAGTAAGGCAGACCGAACACGCGGCCGACGTCGCGGATCACCGCCTTCGACGACATGGTGCCGAAGGTGGCGATCTGGCTCACCGCGTCGGCGCCGTAGTGCTCGCGCACGTACTCGATGACGCGCCAGCGGTTGTCCTGGCAGAAGTCGACGTCGAAGTCGGGCATCGACACCCGCTCCGGGTTGAGGAAGCGCTCGAACAGCAGCGCGTAGGCGAGCGGATCGAGGTCGGTGATGCGCAGGCTGTAGGCGACCAGCGAACCGGCGCCGGAACCCCGCCCGGGGCCGACCGGCACGCCGTTGTGCTTGGCCCAGTTGATGAAGTCGGCAACGATCAGGAAGTAGCCGGGGAAGCCCATCTGGACGATGGTGTTGCACTCGAAGGCGAGCCGCTCGTCGTATTCCGGGCGGCGCTGGGCGCGCACCTCGGGGTCGGGATACAACTCGGCGAGACGGACTTCGAGGCCCTTCTTCGCCTCGTCGACGAGGAATTCGTCGATGGTCATGCCGGGCGGGATCGGGAAGTTGGGCAGGAAGTTCTTGCCCAGCGTCATCTCGATGTTGCAGCGACGGGCGATTTCCAGCGTGTTTTCCAGCGCTTCCGGCAGGTCGGCGAACAGCTCGACCATTTCGTCCTGCGACTTGAAGTACTGCTCCTCGGTGTAGATCTTCGGCCGCCGGTGGTCGCCCAGCACGTAACCTTCGGCGATGCAGACACGCGCCTCGTGGGCGCGGAAGTCGTCGCGGTTCATGAACTGGATCGGGTGCGTGGCGACCAGCGGGATGCCGGTTTCGCCGGCCAGGTCGGCGGTCTGCTGGACGATGGCTTCCTGCTGCGGCTGGCCGTAGCGCTGCACTTCCAGGTAGAAGGCGTCGGGGAAGATCGCCTCCCAGGCCTGCGCGCGTTCGGTCGCCAGGTCGAAATTGCCGTTCAGCAGCGCTTCGCCGACGTCGCCGAGATGCGCGCCGGAGAGGGCGATCAAGCCGTCGCAACCGATTTCGGCGAACCATTCGCGGTGGATCTCGGCGCGGTCGCGCCGCCCCTCGACGGTATAGGCGCGGGTCAGCAGTTCGCACAACTGCTGGTAACCCTGGCGGTTGCGCACCAGCAGCAACAGGCGACCGGGAGCGTCCGGCGCCTCCGGGTTGGCGATCCAGACGTCGGCGCCGGCCACTGGCTTGACCCCCTTGCCGCGGGCGCCGGTGTAGAACTTGACGAGGCCGAACAGGTTGCCGAGATCGGTCAGCGCCAGCGACGGCATGCCGTCGCCGGCTGCCCGCTTGACCGCGTCGCCGATGCGGACGATGCCGTCGGTGACCGAATATTCCGAATGGAGACGAAGATGAACGTAGCGCGGCGAATTCATCGCCGGGATTTTACCTCGCCACGCCTCATCGCGGCGGCACCAGTTTCAGCACCAGGAGTCCGAGCAGCAAGCCCCAGAAGGCGCTGCCGATGCCGAACAGCGACATCCCCGAGGCGGTGGCCAGGAAGGTGACCAGCGCCGCTTCCCGCTCGCGCTCGTCGGCGAGCGCCGCGCCGAGGCTGTTGCCAATGGTGCCGAGCAGCGCCAGCCCGGCGATCGCCGCGATCAGCGCCGCCGGCAGCGCGCCGAACAGCGCGGCGACGGTCGCCCCGAAGAGACCGGTAAACAGGTAGAAGACGCCGGCCCAGATGGCGGCCCGGTAACGCTGCGCCGGGTCGGGATCGGCCGCCGGGCTCATGCAGATGGCGGCGGTGATCGCCGCCAGGTTGAAGGCGAAGCCGCCGAACGGCGCCAGCAACAGGCCGGTGACGCCGGTCCAGGTGATCAGCGGCGAGGCCGGCGTCGAGTAGCCGTTGGCGCGCAATACCGCCAGACCGGGCACGTTCTGGCTGGCCATGGTGACGATGAACAGCGGCAGGCCGACGCCGATCAGCGTGGTCAATGAAAAGGTCGGCGTCGTCCACACCGGCAGCGCCAGCGTCAGGCTCACCGCCTCGCCGTGGATCATGCCGCCGACCGCGGCGAGCAGCAGGCCGACCATGAAGGCGAGCGGCACGGCGTAGCGCGGCAGCCAGCGGCGACCGGCGAAATAGACGGCGAACATCGCCCCGACCAGCAGCAACTCGCTGCCCAGCGCGGTGAACAGCGCCATCCCGAAGCGCGCCAGGACGCCGGCCAGCAATGCCGCCGCCAGCGATTTCGGGACGTGGCGCATGATCGCCTCGAACAGCCCGAAAACGCCGCAGACGACGATCAGCGCCGAAGCAAACAGGAAAGCGCCGATCGCCTCGCTCATCGGCACGCCGGTGAGACCAACGGCAAGCAGCGCCGCCCCCGGCGTCGACCAGGCGGTCAGCACCGGCGCCTTGAACCACAGCGACAGGCCGACCGAGGTGGCGAACATGCCGATGCCGAGCGCCCACAGCCACGAGCCGATCAGTTCGGCACCGGCCCCGGCGGCGCTCGCCGCCTGGAAGACGATCGCCGCCGAACTGGTGTAGCCGACGAGGACTGCGATGAACCCGGCGGTCAGGTGGGAGACGGAAAACAGGCGGCGCATGGCGGCAACATCCGGAAAAACAGCCCGGCATCATAGCAGGCGGCCGACGGCTGGAGCCCGCCCGGCTTCTCGGTTACAGTCGCAACTCACCAACAAAACCGATAGAGGAGACCAGAATGAACGAAGAATCCTGTCTGTTGCGCGACGACCGGGCCGACGGCCTGACCACGCTGACCCTGAACCGGCCCAGCCAGTTCAATTCGCTGTCGCGCGAGATGCTGACGGCGCTGCAGAGCGAACTCGACGCCATCGCCGCCGACGAAAAAGTCCGCGTCGTCGTCATCGCCGGCGCCGGCAAGGCCTTTTGCGCCGGCCACGACCTCAAGGAAATGCGCGCCAACCACAGCAAGGAGTTCATGCAGGCGCTGTTCCGCCAGTGCGGCGAATTGATGCTGACGATCACCCGCCTGCCGCAGCCGGTGATCGCCCGCGTTCACGGCATCGCCACCGCCGCCGGCTGCCAGCTGGTATCGATGTGCGATCTGGCGGTGGCTGCCGACGTCGCCAAGTTCGCCGTCTCCGGCATCAACGTCGGCCTTTTCTGCTCGACGCCGGCGGTCGGCCTGGCGCGCAACCTGGGGCGCAAGGCGGCACTGGAAATGCTGCTCACCGGGGAGTTCATCGACGCCATGGAAGCCCGCGCCAAAGGCCTGGTCAACCGCGTCGTCCCGGCCGACGCGCTGGACGCCGAAATCGAGCGCCTGGCCGGCTCCATCCTCGCCAAGAGCGCCGTCGCCGTGCGCATGGGCAAGGGCATGTTCTACAAGCAGCTGGAAATGGGCCTCGCCGACGCCTACGACTATGCCGGCGAGGTGATGGCCTGCAACATGATGAGCGAGGATGCCGGCGAAGGCATCGACGCTTTCATGCAGAAGCGCAAGCCGGCCTACAAGGGCTGCTGATCAGGCCGGCGGCTGCCAGTCCCGGGGCAGGATGGCCGGGGCCGGGCGGCCGATGTAGTAGCCCTGGGCGCGGTGGATTTCCATGCGTTCGAGTTCGCGCAGCACTTCCGGCGATTCGACGTACTCGGCGACCACCGCGATGCCCATTTCCCGCGCCAGCGAACGGATGCTGGTGACGAAGGTGCGGTCCTTGTTGTTGACCAGCATGTTGGCGATGAAGTCGCCCTCGATCTTCAGGTAGTCGATCGGGAAACGCCGCAGGTAGTGGAAGGACGAGAAACCGGAACCGAAGTCGTCGATCGCCAGCTTGAAGCCGTCGGCCTTGAGGTCGATCAGGAAGCGTTCGAGCAGGGCCAGATTCTTCACCGTGTCGCGCTCGGTGATCTCGAACACGATGCGATCCGGCTCGACGCCGCTGGCGGCGATGATGCGGCGCAGGTCGCGGGCGAACTCGCTGAACACCAGCGCCCGCGGCGACAGGTTGACGAAAATTTCGCCGTCGTGCCCCTGCTGCGACAGGGAAAACAGCGCCCGCTCCAGCACCAGCATGTCGAGACGGTGGATGACGCCGATCTTCTCGGCGATCTCGACGAACTCGTCGGCGCGGATCATCTCGCCGGCCAGATCGATGCGCGACAGTACCTCGTAGGCGACGATCTGCCGGCTCGCCACATCGAGGATGGGCTGGAAGTAGGGAACGATGCGCTGGTTCTCGATCGCCTCGACGACCATCAGGCTCTTCTGCGAGATGTCGCGGAAGATCTCGACGACGTCGTCCGGGGTCGGCACCGCCACCTGGTCCTTACCCGCCGCCTTGGCCCGGTACATCATGTTGTCGGCGAACATCAGCAAGTCCTTGGTGCTGTCCGCGTGGTCCGGATAGACGGCCAGGCCGATCGACGCCGTGCCGCGCAGGCGGACGCCTTCCGGCGTGATCACCTCGAGCTGCTCGACGGCGCTGCGCACCCGCTGCGCCACCACCACCACCGATTCCTGGGTCGCTTCCGGCAGCACGGCGACGAACTCGTCGCCGCCGTAGCGGACCAGGATGTCGCCGTCGCGCAGCGCCCCCTGCACCTGGCGCGCGAAACGCTGCAGGTAGGTGTCGCCGACGGTGTGGCCGTGGTTGTCGTTGACCAGCTTGAAGTTGTCGAGGTCGATCAGCAGCAGGCCGAAGCTGTAGCCGTTGCGCTGGGCACGGCCGATCTCGTAGGACGAGAGTTCCCAGAAGACGCGCTGGTTGAAGAGGTCGGTCAGCGGGTCGCGCGTCGCGTAGTACTCGAGATCGCGCGTGTACTTGTAGATCGCCTTGACCGAGCCGACGACGTTGAGCAAGGTCGACAGCACGCTCTCGACCACCAGGTAGCGCGTCTCGTCGTCGAGCACCCCGGCATGGACGCCGATGCCGACGATGCCGCCGATCTTCGGCTTGTCGACGAAGAAGGACTTGGCGCGCAACGACACCTCGGCGTCGCTCAACTCGACCACCGGGCCGTCGCTGTTGGCGACGTGGTGATGGACGGCGAAGCTGCCGCATTCCGAGAAGGTCGCCGTGCGCATCAGCTCCTGGTTGATGTAGTGCTCCATCCGCCGCTTGGTGTCAAACGACACCGGCCCGTACCAGAAGACTTCGAGGTCGAACATCTCGTCGTCGATCTTGAAGATCGAGAACAGCGTATGCGCTGGCAGGATGGTATTGATGTCGACCAGCAGACGGCCGACGTACTCGCGCCAGTCGCGGACGACATCGGCGGTGATGACGAACTTCTCGAGCAGGCCGATCTCGAAACTGAGGACATCCTTGTCCACGGCGATGCCGCGCACCTTGTCGAGCAACGCGCGCAACGCCTGGTCGATGCGCTTGAGTTCGACGAAGACGAAATCGCGCTCGGTCACCGCCAGCGCCTTCAGGTCGCCAACCGCGCCGACCTGATCGAACTCCTGCTGCAGGCTTTCGACGGCACCTTCGATGCGCCGACCGACCCACCACACGGCAGCGCCGGCGAGAATCGCCGCCAGCGGCACGAGCAAGGCGAAGGCCAGTAGCAACTCATGGCGCGCGTCGGCGAGCAGGCCGGCGTATTCCTGGCGCACTTCGATCGCCCCCAGCGCGACGCCCGGCTGGACGTTGGTATGGCATTTCAGGCAACGCGCATCGGCGAGCAGCGGGTAGATATGGCGCGCTTCTTCCTTGCTGTCGATCTGGGTCGCGCGGCCAGTGCGCAAGGCTTCGGCGAGCGGCGCATCGATCGGCGGCTGGGCGATCTCGCCGTACAGCTCGACCACCGGCTGACCGCGGTAGATCTGCACCTGCATGCTGCTGCCGGCACCGGACCCCGCCATCTCGCGCAGGAAGTCGTTGGCCTGCTTGCGGCTCCAGCCCTGGCTCATCAACTGGTACATCGAGGCGAAGGTGATCCGGGTCGCGGCATCGGACGCGCGCGCGGCGTTGGTCCGCACGATGTTGTCGAAAACCCGGTCGAGCGACCAATAGGCGCCGCCAAAAAACAAGGCTGCGACCACGGCCGAGGTCGCCAGAATGAAACTGTTGATGCGCATAGCGTTCTCCCCGCGCAGAGAGTATCACCAAATCCGCCCGATCCGCCGCCGGCGGCGAATGCCGCGAGTATGTCACGTCGGCCGCCCGGCTGGTCGCCGGGGTTACAATCCGCCCCATGCAGCCCCTTCCGGCCTTCCTTCCCGTCCTGCAACGCCACCTGCACTGGCTGGCGCCCGCCGTTTTCCTCGCCGCCCTCGCCGCCGCCTTCGTCCAGGCGCCGCGCGCCACGGCAACCGGCTTCGCCGTGCCGGCCACCCGCCCCGCCCCGCCGACGCCACCGCTCCATCAGGCGCGGATGCTCCCCGGCACCGGTTCCGCCGCCGCCAGCCCGAGCCTGGCCCGGCTCGCCGACGGCACGCTGGTCGCCGCCTGGGTCGGCGTCGCCGGCGGCAAGTACGCGCAGGACGCAATCTGGTTCAGCCGCCTGATCGACGGCCAGTGGCAGGAGCCGCTGCCGCTGACCACGCTGCAGGACAGCGCCGGCGCCGTCTTCGCCCATATCGACCGCCTCGCCCACCCGGTGCTCGCCGCCGACGGCGACCGCCTGCAGCTCTGGTACGCCGCCAGCGGTGTCGGTGGCGTCGGCGGCCTGCTGCTCTACAGCCAGTCGGACAACGGCGGGCGGCACTGGCGACGGCCCGAACTACGGATCACCACGCCGTTCACCGGCAGCGCCCCCTTGGCGCAAACCCCGCTGCCGCTGGCCGATGGCGGCTTCGGACTGACCCTCAGCCAGTCCGCCCTGCGCCCTTACGGCGAATGGCTGCGCGTCGACCGCGCCGGCCGCATCGTCGACAAACGCCGCCTGCCGGCCGGCACCGCCTACCCGGCCATCGCCGCCACCGACAACGCCAGCGCGACGGCGCTGTCGGTGGCCATCCCCGGCCCTGGCCTGGCCGCCGCGCGCAGCACCGACGGCGGCGCCAGCTGGCAAGCGGCGCCGCCCTCGGCGATCGCCAATCCCGGCACGCCGCTGGCGCTGCTGGGCCTGGCCAGCGGCCGTCTGCTGCTGGCCGGCAACGAGGGCAGCGGACGCGGCCGCCTGGCGCTCTGGCTGGGCGACCCGGACGGCAGCAACTGGCGCCTGGCACGCCGCGTCGAGGACGCCGCCGACGCCACCGCCGATTTCTCGGAGCCGGCGCTGCTGCAGGCCGCCGACGGCCGCATCCACCTCGTCTATGCCTGGCGCCGGCAGGGCATCCGCCACCTCGCCTTCAACGAGGCCTGGCTCGCCGGAGGCCTGCCATGAACCTGCTCGCCGCCTACGGCCTGCTCGCCCACGGCCTGATCTTCGGCGGCCTGGTCAGCCTGCTGCCGCTCGGCGTGCTGCGTCCGCACGCGGCGCTGGCGGGAACCACCGTCGCCCTGCTGGCCGGCATCGCGCCGGCGCTGCACGGGTTGTTCGGGCCGCCCTCGCTGACCCTGCTGATCCTGGCGCTGCTCCACCTGCGGCAACGGCCGCTGGTGCCGTTGACCTACCCGGCGGCGCTGGTCGTCGTCGGTGTCGCCGCGCTCTTCTACCCGACCGCGCTCGGCTGGGGCGGCTTCGACCCCTACGCCCTCGGCTACCAGCCGCTGCCTCTGCTGGCGGCCCTGCTGCCGTTCGGCATCTTGCTCTGGTGGCGCGGCCTGCACAGCTGGCTGCTGATCCTCGCCGCCGGCCTCGCCGCCTACGCCGCCGGCCTCTTCGCCAACCTCTGGGACGCGCTGCTCGACCCGCTGCTGGTCCTGCTCGCGCTGAGCGTCGTCCTGCGCGGACTGGCAATCCGCCTCATCGTCATCCGGCGACAACGCCGCGCTGACCCATGAAAAACTTCGCTGCAGCAATCACCGCCTGTTTACTGGCGATTTCGGCACCCCCCGGCGATGCCGGGGCGCAGATTCAGCCATGTTCGCAGAAGCTGGCGCCGATCGCCGACGGGCGGCTCGGCCAGGCCGTTGCTACGCTGCTGCGCCAGCATCCCGAGCTTGTGGTGCAGACGGACGACGCGCCCTGCCGGCACGCCAGGGAAACAGCCCGGGCAATCTCGCGGACGGTGGGTCGCGACCATCTCAAGCGTCTGACCGGCTACGAGCTGGTCAAGCTGATCAACGGCGAAAGCTATTTCACGGTGGAGCGTTTCCGGACCTCGTCGCCGGACGAGCTGCAAAAGCTTGCCAGCGCTCTGGATGGCGTGCGCGGAAAAAAACTGCGCAGCGAAGCCAACACGGTCTACGCGTATTTCCTGGTCGACGCCAGCCTGATCATCATGATTTCTTCCGCCGCCGGGGGAGGGGCCAACGCGGCGCTGTTCGCCGAAATCCGTCGGGGCTTCCCGGCGCAGTAGCGCGCCGCCCCGGCCGTTTCAGGAGCGCAGCGCGTCGTTGATCAGCGTGCGCACGCTGGACGCCTCGAACGGCTTGTCGCAGATGGCGGAGACGCCAGCCCGCTCGACCGCCGCCAGGCGCCCCATGTTCTGCTCGCTGGTCACCATCAGCACCGGCACGTCGGCCTGCCAGCTCTGGGTGCGGATGTACTCGGTGAGTTCGCGGCCGTCCATCTCCGGCATGTTGTAGTCGGTGATGACCAGATCGAACAGGTTTTCCTGCAGCACGGCGACCGCCTCGCGGCCGTTGGCGCATTCGGTGATGCGCGTGATCCCCAGCTCTTCGAGCAGGCGCCGCAGGTAGTGGCGGGAAGCGACGCTGTCGTCGACGACCAGCACGCGCAAGGCTTCGATGTCGGCGACATCGAGCTCTTCCGGCGGGTTGAGGTTATCCACCGCGGCGTAGAGGGCGCGCGCCAGTTGCTGCTCGGTGAAGGGCTTGGCGACGATGGCGCAGGCGCCGGACTGACGGATCGGTTCGAGCAGTTGCGGCCGGGTTTCGCTGGAAACCAGGATGAAGGGAATGGTTTCCAGCATCGGTTCGGCACGCATCGCCGTCACCAGTTCGGTGCCCGGCATGTCCGGCAGGTAGAGGCTGCTGATCACCACCTGGCCGGGGTCCGGATCGTTCAGCGCGGCCAACGCCGCGCGCGCCGTGGTGACCGCGGTCACCCGCCGGATACCCTGGTGTTCGAGCATGCGCGTGACGAGGTTGGCTTGCATCTGCGACGGCTCGACCAGCAGGACGACGAGTTCGGCCAGGGAAGAAGTCAGGGCCATGCGGTTCACTCCGGGAACGACGATGGCCCTCACTATAGCAGCGCGCCGCTTACTTGAAGCGGCCGGTGACGGCGGCGATGCGCTCGCCGAAGCGGCGGGCGGTCTCGATGTCGCCGGCGGGAATTTCGGCAGCGGGAGCATCGGACGGGCACTGCACCATCAGACCGACCGAACCGCCCAGGCTATTGACGTCATTGCGCGTCGCCGCCTTGGTGTTGCTCGGCAACATGCCGAGCGAAACCCACAGGCCGCCGTGCTGCGACGCCAGCGTGTGCAGGTAGGCCAGCGTCGAGCCCTTGTCGCCGATCGGGCTGGCGCTGCAACTGAAGCCGGCAAACAGCTTGTCCTGCCAGACGCGGGTGAACCAGGCCTTGGACGAGGCATCGGCGAACTTCTTGAACTGCCAGCTCGGACCGCCCATGTAGGTCGGCGTGCCGAAGACGATGGCGCTCGCCGCGGCGAGCTTGTCCCAGGCGCCTTCGGGCAGGTTGCCCTCGGCGTCGATGGCGAGCAGTTCGGCGCCGGCACCGGCGGCGACGGTTTCGGCAACGCGCTGGGTGTGGCCGTAACCGGAGTGATAGACGACGACAACTTGGCTCATGGTGTTTCCTTTCGGGGATGAAGGTCAGATTGATTCGGGTGGAAGGTCGAAGAACAGGAACTCGGCCGCTTCGTCGGCCAGGAACTCGATGTGCGCCTCGTCGGCGAGCGCCGCACCGTCGCCGGCGGCCAGCGCTACACCATTCACCGTCAGGCGGCCGGCGACCAATTGCACCCAGCCGAGACGACCGGGTGCCAAGGCATGAACGAGACGGCTACCGGCAGCCGGCCGGCTGGCATAGACGCGGGCGTCCTGGGCGATCGTCGTGCTGCCGTCGGCGCCGTCGGGCGTGGCGATCGGCTGCAGGCGGTCGTGCAGCAGCGCCGGCGCGAAGCTGCGTTGCTCCCAGGAGGGCTGGCCGCCGGCCCGCGCCGGGCGCAGCCAGATCTGCAGCAGATGCGTCGACGCGCTCGACGACGGGTTGAATTCGCTGTGCCGGATGCCGCTGCCGGCGCTCATCCGCTGCACCTCGCCGGGGCGCAGCACGCCGCCGTTGCCGAGGCTGTCGCGGTGCTCCAGCTCGCCGCCGATCAACCAGGTGACGATCTCCATGTCGCGGTGGCCGTGCATGCCGAAACCGGCATCCGGCGCGATGCGGTCCTCGTTGATCACGCGCAGCGCGCCCCAGCCCAGATGCGCCGCGTCGTCGTAATCGGCAAAGGAAAAGCTGTGCTGCGCCTGCAACCAGCCATGGTCGGCATAACCCCGTTCAGCGGCACCGCGAAGCTTGACCATGATGAATCCTGTTGAATGAATACATTGCTTTGGCGCCATGTTAAGCCTAGAGTTCAACCGGAAACAGCGAACAATTTCGGCCGATTCATTCAATTAATTTCACATGAAGATCACCCTCGATCAGCTCCAGGTACTCGACGCCATCGACCACCACGGCAGCTTCACCGCCGCCGCCGCCGTGCTGCACCGGGTGCCGTCGGCGCTGTCGCACGCCGTCGCCAAGCTGGAAAGCGACCTCGGCACCCCGCTCTTCATCCGCGAAGGCCGCCGCGCCATCCTCAACGACGCCGGCCGCACCCTGCTCGGCGACGGTCGCCACCTGCTGCGCGCCGCTCAGGAGCTGGAACGGCGCGTGCAGCGCATCGCCACCGGCTGGGAAGCCGAACTGCGCATCGGCATCGACGCCATCATCCCCAGCGAACGGATCTTCCCGCTGATCCGCCGCTTCTACGACGCCGGCCACCATACCCGGATCAGCCTCGGCAACGAAGTCCTCGGCGGCACCTGGGACGCCCTCGCCGCCGACCGCGCCGACCTCGTGCTCGGCGCCCCCGGCGACCCGCCGGCGCGCGGCGGCATCAGCAGCCGCCTGCTGTGCCGGACGGTGATGCGCCTGGTGGTCGCCGCCGGGCACCCGCTGGCCAGCTGGCAGGGAGCGCTGCCGAGCGCCGAACTGATGCGCCACCGCGCCATCGTCATCGCCGACACCTCGCGCGAACTGACCGCCCGCACCGTCGGCCTGATCGAAGGCCAGGACGCGCTGCGCGTCCCCGACATGCGCGCCAAGGCGCAAGCCCAACTGGCCGGCCTCGGTGTCGGCCACTTGCCGGCCTGGCTGGCCGACCCGGAAATCGCCGCCGGCCGCCTCGTCGAACTGCAACTTGCCGACCCGCAACCGCCGCTGCAGTCGCACATCGCCTGGCGCAACCGCCAGATCGGCAAGGCGCTGCGCTGGTTCCTCGACGAACTGGCGAAACCGGCAACGCTGGCCATGCTCAGCGAGGGGCTAGGGACGGGCTGAGCGGGCGCGCCGCCTTCGCCGGCGGGATGGCAAGGAAGCGCCTTCTGACCACGGTACTAGCGGACTGGGTTCCGACGAAATACATCCGCAATCAACTTATGCTAACGTGCTGATCCTGCCGCCAGACCATTCCTCATGCATACCAGGACACAGCCGCACCCACCAAAACCGCACCGAATTCATTGATCAACTCTGCCGCCCGAAATAACCGTTAGGTCCCTATGTATTGTCCAACTTGCAATACCCAGAACTCAGCAACCTCTGTTCGATGCATTCAGTGCGGAACAACACTGATATATGAGGCAATCGGTCACTCAGCCGCGTTTCGCAAGGGAGCTCAGATGATCGACCGCCGCATGTACAGCGGAGCCGGAGCCTTCCTCGGCGCATTACTGGGGCTACTTCTCGTAAATACCGTCTTCGAGTACCACTACGGTGCCGAGAAATTCGTGTTCCCAACCTGTGTTATTGGTGGTGGTTTAATCGGCCGATTAATCGCCTGGTCCAAATGGCGCAAGGCTTAGACCCTAGCCCACCCCATCGGGAAACAAACAAGTCGCACAGGACAGCCGCCTTCTTTCTCGCGGCAATCCTCACCGGCGTCGCCATCGCCTACTGGCAGCGGGCGAAGCTGCCGCCAGCGGCAGCCGGTTTCTTGATGCGCCACCTCGATGCGCCGCACTACTATCCGGCGACGCTCGACCTGTCCCGGCCCACCCACTTGAAATCGCTCGCCGACCTCGAGCAATGGCTGACGGGTGCCGTCTTTTGCGCCCCCCGTGCCATTCAGGACGTTCAGGACCCCGCCTTCATCCGGTCATTGACGCGACTGGGTGTCACCGGCGCGCAAGTCGTCGAGGGGCCGCCCGAAGGTAGCTGGCAGTTGCCGGCCGGCACCCGGGTGCTGGGCTTTCCGGCGAAGGCGTTCGATTTCTGGGGTGACAGCGGCTCCGACTTCTCGGTGCTTGTGGACGGCCCGATTGCCGACCACATCGCGTCCGTCGGCGCCAAGACTTCTTTCGTCCTGCGGAACGAAGACGCACCGGTGTTGTTCAGCCGCGAATTCGCCTACGACGCGGAGAGCTTCTACACCATCCCGCCTTACACCTACTTCCGGAGCGACAAGGCATCCCGGATCGGCTGCACGACGCTGGACATGTAAGGAGCAAAGGAACGCTTCCGGAAGCAGCTTGCCTCGTACGTTCATCGGCAAACCGCTCGCATCCCAATGGACGGGCCAGCAGAATTCCGGCCAACCCGAACAAAACACCGGGCTGCTCAATTGAAAGACAGCCGAGGAAATGATGCCCCCGGAATCAAGCAAGCGAGCGGTCAACGTCGGCAGATAGCATTTCAAGGCGCGAGCAGTTACCCATGGCAGAGAAAATACGCACATCGACACTGGTTTTCATAGCTGCTTTCGCACTCGCAGGTAGCACACCTGCCGCGATCGGCATTTCTGGCTTGCGCGAAGCTGTACTGGCAACTTACTACAGCCAGCCCGTCAGCGGAGTGATAGATCGCTTCGAATGCCCACGCCGTAGCAAAGGCTGCGCAGTTGTAGTGCGCTTCGTTCATCCTGACGGATCATCCCAGGAGCTTGTCGAACAGAATGCGAATCCAGCGCCGAATTTCACCGCTGGCAGTCCGGTGCGCGTCCTGATACGAAACCAGGGCAAGAGAGAGCTGGTCCGACTTGATCGAGCATTCTATCTCTGGCTCCCCCCGTTGCTGCTTTGCGTGTTCTCCATCCCCTTTCTGGGTTGCGCCGGTTTGCTAACCCTGGATGCGATACGGGGAAAAAAGAAGCGCCACAAGCGGGAATCACCAGAGATCGATTCTGCCGCCAGGAAAAAGCTTGGAAATACGGGATGAGACTCGCGTCCCACCTCAATAATTTGCCTTATCTCGGCAAGATGCTCGCCTAGCCCGCCCGCAACCAGCGATGCACCGCCGCGAACAGCGCTTCCGGGGTCAGCGGCTTGGCGAGGTGGTCGTTCATGCCGGCGGCGAGGCAGGCGTCGCGATCGCTGTTGAAGACGTTGGCGGTCATCGCCAGGATCGGCGTGCGCTGGTTCACGGAGTCGGCGCGGATGGCGCGGGTGGCGTCGATGCCGTTGCGGTTGGGCATCTGCATGTCCATCAGGATCAGGTCGTAGGTCTGCTGGCGGGCGAGCGCCAGCGCCTGTTCGCCGTCTTCGGCGGTGTCGACCTGGAGGCCGGCGCCGGCGAGGAGGATTTCGCCGACTTCGCGGCTGATCGGTTCGTCGTCGGCGAGCAGGATGCGACGGCCCCTGCAGTCGGCGCGCAGCGCGGCCTCGTTTTCCTGGGCGTCCGGCGCGGCTGACGGGACCGGCTCGCCAGCCGCCACTTCGGGCAGGCGGACGACGAACCAGAAGACGCTGCCCTGGCCGGGCGTGCTGACGACGCCGATGTCGCCGCCCATCAGTTGCGCCAGTTGCCGGCAGATGGCAAGGCCGAGACCGCTGCCGCCGTACTTGCGGGTCATCGAGCCGTCGGCCTGTTCGAAGGCGGCGAAGATGCGTTGCTGATCGGCGCTACCGATGCCGATGCCGCTGTCCTCGACCTCGAAGCGCAGCTCGACCGGGCCGTCGCCGGCGTCGCCGCGACTGACGCGCAGCACGACGTCGCCATGCTCGCTGAACTTGATCGCGTTGCCGACCAGGTTGATCAGGATCTGCCCGAGGCGCAACGCGTCGCCGAGCAGAGATACGCCGGCGAGCGCCGGCGGCATCTCGCAACGCAGGCGCAGGCCTTTTTCGGCGGCGCGGTGGGCGAACAGGATGTCGATGTTGTCGAGTACGGTAGCCAGCCGGAACGGCGCCTGTTCGAGGTGCAGGCGGTCAGCCTCGATGCGCGACAGGTCGAGAATGTCGTTGAGGATGGCGAGCAGGCGCTCGGCGGAGCGCCGCGCCTTGTCCAGTTGCTCGCGCGGCCGCGGGTCGCCGACCTGCTTGTGGGCGAGCGCGATCATGCCGAGGATGCCGTTCATCGGCGTCCGCAGTTCGTGGCTCATGTTGGCGAGGAAGCTGGTCTTCGCGCGGTTGGCGGCTTCCGCTGATTCCTTGGCGGTGAGCAGTTCGCGCGTCCGCTCGTTGACCATGGCTTCGAGATGCCCCTGGTAGTCGCGCAGCGCGGCGTTGGCCTCGGCGAGCTGGACGGTGCGCTCGGCGACCCGTTGCTCGAGTCCGAGTTGCAGGGCACGCAGGCTGTCGGTCATGCGGTTGAAGGAACGGGCGAGTTCGCCGATCTCGTCATCGACGTCGACCGCCGCCCGCGCTTCGAACTCGCCGGCGGCAATCTGCCGGGTGGTGCCGATCAGGCGGTTGATCGGCTGCAGGATGCTGCGGCTGAGGCGGGCGGAAAACGACGCGGCAAGGAGCAGGATGCCGAGAAAGACCAACCCCATGAGACCGATCGAGGTTGGCACCTGGGCTTCGATCGACTGCCGCGCCCGCTCGTTGAGCGCCAGCGCCGCCGCGTTCAACTGGCCGGTGATCTCGTCCAGCCGCTGTTCGCTACGGTCGCTGCGGGCGCGCAGGTTCAGGTAGGCGCTGAAACTGCCGACGTAATCACCGGCATCCTGGAGGATGCGATAGACGTGGCGCTGGGCCTCGGGATCCCGCCCCGGCGCGCTCGTCCGCAAGCGTTCGAGACCGGCGCGCAGGTCGGCGAGCAGGCGCGGCTCGCCATCTCCCGGCTGTTCCTGCAGCGCCCGCTCCTGCCATTGCAGACCGAGCAGGCGCAGCAGCAGGGCATCGAAGCGTTCGCGGTCGCCGAGCGACGCGAAGCGCAAGCGGGTATCGGCCAGCGCCGCCGGCAGCCGCTGCCCGAGCAGCAGGGCGCGGCTTTCCAGCGCCGCCCGCTGGTCGACCTCGATCGTGTATTTCTGGAACTGCCGGCGATAATCGTCGAGCAGCGGACGCAGCGCCGCATAGCCTTCGTCCTGCGCCGGCGCCGCGGCGATCCGCCGCTCCAGTCCGGCCAGCGTGGCGAGCGCCTGCGCTTCGGCCTGGCGCGCCCGCTGCCGGGAAAAGCGCTCGGTGGCGTCGCGCAACTGCATGATGTCGCCGATGATCCCGGCCAGCACCTCCTGCTCGCCGACCTGACGGCTGATCGAGACGGCGGCGTAGATGCCGACCAGGGCGTTGGCGGCCACGAGCAGCACCAGCGCGGCGAAACTGAGCTGGATTTTCTGCCGGAAGCCGAGCCGCTCGAGCCATTTCACGGTGGCGTTGTCCCTGCGGCGACGGCGAAGGCCGCCGGCGCGGCGGCGGCCAGTTGCCGGGCGATTTCCGGGTAGCTCTGCGGGAAGGCGAGGAAATCGGCAAAGGCGTCGAGACCGAGGCTGGCGACGGCCGGCGGCGCCGCCAGGTCGAAAGCGAAGGTGAAGATCGGGCTGCGGCCGATTTCCTCACTCACCCGCTGTTGCAGTTCGCTGTAGGCGCTGGCCGGCACCTGGCGGTTCGGCGCCAGCGCCCCGGAGCCGCGGCTGAACGCCTGCTGGGCGGCGGCGCCGGCGAAATAGGCAAGCACCTCGCGGGCGCCCGCCGCATTGGCCGCCCGCCGCGGCAAGACCAGGCCGTCGATCGGCCCCATCGCCACCCGCGGCAGTTGCGGATCGATGACCGGGAAGGGGAAGAAGTCGAAATCGCGGCCGGCCACCCAGCCGTGCGCGGCATTGGTGAAATAGCCGATGTTCCAGGTCCCCATCAGGGTCATCGCCGCCTCGCCGCGATAGACCATCTCGTTGGCGCCGCTGTCCCAGGCCAGGCTGTTCGGATGCGGCTGGCGGTTGAAATAGCCGGCATCGAGCAGGCTCTTCCAGCGGGCGAAGACGGCCAGCACGCGCGGATCGTCGAAGCGTTCCTCGCCGTTCAGCAGGCGCTGGCGGAAGGCGTAGGGCGCGCTGCGCAGGAGCAGGAAATCGAACCAGAACTGCGCCGGCCACTTGTCGCGCGCGCCGAGGGCGATCGGCGTCACGCCGGCCGCCTTGAGACGCTCGCAGACGACCAGGAATTCATCCCAGGTGGCCGGCGGCTGCAGGCCGTGTTCGGCGAACAGGCGCTTGTTGTAGAAGATGCCGATGTAGTGCTGAGTCAGCGGCAGCAGGTACTTGTGGCCGGCGTATTCGCTCGCCGCCCGGGTCACCGCCGGCGGGAAGGCGGCGTCGAGGCCGGCGCTGGCCCAGACGTCGTCGATCGGTTCCAGGCGGTCGACGATGGCCGCCGTGCGGGCGCCCGCCCAGTTCGAATAAAGGTCGGGCGGATTGCCGGCCTGCAGAGTGTCGCGGATGCTGCTCTTGAAGGCCTCGTGGTCGAGGGAAACCGCCTTCAGCTCGTGGCGCGTGCTCTGCGCGTTGAACGCCGCCGCCGTCTCGCCGACGCCGCCGCTCAGTGAATCCGTAAAGTAATGCAGGAAGGTCACCGTGCTGCGCGCCGGCGGCGCTGCCGGCGCCGTCTCCCTGCCGCAGGCAGCGAGCAAACAAAGGACAAGACTGCCGAGCAGTTGCCAGCCTTTGATCGCCATCTCCCCCCTCCCTCGCCGCAAACGAGCCGACATCTTATCTCGACTCCATCACCGTCGGCACCTCCGGCTGCGCCGCCGCCAGCAGGCGCCGCCGCTCGGGCAGGCGGAGCAGGGGCAGCACCTCGCAATAGCGCAGCTCCGCCTCGTCGGCGAAGACGACGCCGGCGACGCCGTCGCCGACCTCGCGGGCGACCGCCTGCAGCCGGCCGCGCCAGTGCTCGAGCACCGCCGGCCAGTCCGGGAAGCGCGCCGGGTCGAACAGTTTCTGGCGGCCGTCGGCCAGCCCGGCGACACCGGGCAGCAGGTCGCCACCGTCGGCGACGCCGGTGAAGGCCGGCTTGTCGGCGAGCACCTTGGCGAAAGCGACGCCGGCCACGTCGTCCGCCACCAGCGCCGCGTAGATCGGCAGTTGCGGCTCGCTGAGGCGTTCGCTCGCCCAGTTGCGGACGTCGATGCTGGCACCGGTCTTGTAGTCGATGATCAACTGGCGGCCATCTTCCAGGCGGTCGATACGGTCGGCCACCACCTTGACCCGGATGCCCTCGATCGCGACTTCCTGCGCCTGCTCGCAGGCGGCGACCGTGAACGGCTGCGGCCGGCTCGCTTCGAGCGCCAGCCAGCGCTCGAGCAGGCGGCGCAGGCGGCCGCCTTCGAGCTGCCGGAAACGCGCCGGCAGGCTGCCGCCCAGCGTCTGCTCGAAGCGCGCCAGCGCCGTAGCGACAGCGCCGGCGATGGCTGCCGTCCGGGCGGCGGCGTCCTGCGCGGCGAGCGCCGCGCTGCCGCCGCACTGGCGCCAGAAGGCTTCGAGCGCGGCATGCACCAGCGTGCCACGGGCGGCCGGATCGAGCCCGTCGACCGGCGCTTCGAGCGCCTGGGCGGCGAGCCGGAAACGGTAGAAGGCCCAGGCCGGGCAGATCGCCTGGGCGCGCAGCAGCCAGCTGCCGCCGGGCACCGTTTCGCCCGGGGCCAGCGGCGGCGCCATGGCGTCGGTCAGCGCGACGCGCTGATCGGCCAGCGCCAGCCGGCTGGCCAGCGTCGCCACCCGCACCGTCAGCGGCTGCGCCGGCGGCAGCTCGGCGAGCAGCGGACTTGGCCGCAGCAGGCGGTTGCCGTCGGCCTGGGCGAAGGAAAAGATCAGTTGCGGCGCCGAGCGCAGCAGGCGGGCCTGGACGCGGCGGGCGAAGTCGAGCTCGACCTCGGCGCTGGCGTGGGCGCTGCCCGCCGCCCGCTGCGCGGCGGCCGGCAGCAGCGGGTTGGGACGCGGCGGCGGCGGCCAGCGGTCATCGTTCATCCCCATCACCCACAGCGCGTCGAACTCGAGGCCGGCACTCTCCAGCACGCCGAGCACCTGCACCGCCGGCCGGCCGCGGGTTTCCGGCTGGAACACGCGGTGCCGGCAGAGATCGCGCAGGCGAGCCAGGGCGGTCGACGCGCCAATGCTGCCGAGCACGCCGTCGAGCCGACCGAAGCCGTCGAGCAGTTCGAGGAAGGCGCGTTGGGCCTGGAATTCGTGGCTGGACAGCGGCCGTTCGCCGGGCCAGCCGAGCACCGCCAGCATCTGCCGGAAATGCCGGCCCCAGGCCGCCGGCCGCTGGCTGCGCGGCGCCGCCGCGGCCAGCCCGCAGCCCTCGGCGAGCGCGGCGAGCGTGCGCGGACAGGGCAGCTCCAGCCGTTCGCCGAGGCGCAGCAGGGCCGCCGGCGTGGTCAGGAAGCCGAGGCGGCGGCGCTGCGCGGCGTCGAGCCGGGCGCGCACGTCGGCCTCACTGTCGGCGCCGGCCCAGAAACCGCCGAGCAGCAACGCCGACAAGCGGGTCTGTTCGACGCTGCCGCGGCTGCCGGCGACCGCCAGCAGTTCGAGCGCGCTGCGCACCACCGGCTGCTCGGCGAGCGGCCGGCCGAGCGAGATGTTGTAGGGCCGCGCCAGATCGGCGGCGTCGGGACGCAAGGCCGCCGGCAGCAGGACTTCGTCGAGCAGACCGGCGAGGCGGTCGCGGACAGCGGCCAGGTCGGGGGCAACAATGCCGAGCTTGGCCTGCGGATCGGCCGCCAGGCGTTCGCCGACCCAGGCGGCGACGGCATGGCATTCGGCGGCGGCATCGGCACCGCTGCGTACCTCGATCCGGCGGGCGACGGCGGCCGCCGGCAAGGCCTCGACGACGACGCCACGCCCGGCCAGCGCTGCGAACAACTGGCGCTCAAGCGGCGTCGGCCGGTCGAAACCGGCGACCACGACGCGCTCGGGCAAGGCGCAGACGCCTTCATTCAGGCGCTCGATCAGCCAGTGCTGCAGGCCGCCGGCGTCGATCCAACCGGCGTTGCGGCAGCGCTTGAGAAAACGCGCCTGCCAGTCGGCGAACAGGCGGGACTCGTCGCCATCGCCACCCGCCGTCAGCCCCCATTCGCGGCACAGCGCATGCGCTTCCTGGGCGCTGGCAGCGAGGCCGGCAAGGTCGAACAGGGCGCCGCCGGCAACCCCGCCGGCCAATGCTTCGGCGACCACCTGTTCCCAGAGCAGGCGCTCGGCGTCGCTGTCGAGCGCGATCGGCACCGCCGCGCCGGCAAGCAGCGCGGCGTCGGCCAGCTCCGCCAGCCACTGGCCGAGGGTCAGCGCCAGCGGCGTCCGCCAGGCGGCTCCCGCCGCCGGCAGCATCTGGCGCAGCGTCTGCGCCAGACGCGAGGTGGCGCACAGGTGAAGCGTCTGACTCATGGCGCGCCGACGAACAGGAAGATGCTCGACGCCCCGGTGGACGAGCGGCCGATGCCGAGATAGGCGGGGCCGAGCGGCGTTTCGCCGCCGAGGTAGAGCGCGGTCGAATCGATCCACTGACGGCGCCGCGTTTCGCTCAGTTGGCCGCCGAGATTGGCCGCTTCCAACGCCAGGCCGAGGCGCAGGTCGCCGCGCAGGCCGAGCGGCATGCGGCTGACGATGTGCTCGGTGCGCAGGCCGAAGTAGCGGACGCTGTCGCCCTGCAACTGGTCGCGGCTGAACGCCGTCATGTTGAGGAAGCCGCCGAGGCGGGCGGCGTCGAAGCCGGGCAAACGGCCGTGCGGCGAACCGGTGTAGGCGAAACGGGCGTTGAAGACGTTGTCGGCGACCGAGAAGGCGCCGCGCAGATCGACATCGACCCGGGCGTAATCGAGCTTCGGCGAATCGAAATAGGTCAGTCGGGCGGCCCAGCCACGGGTCGGGAAATACATGCGGTCGAAGCGATCGAGGTCGACGCTCGCCTGCCAGCCGCCGAAGTCGGTATCGAAGTTGGGCAGCAGCGGCTGCCCGGTATCGAGACGGTAACGCCGGTCGCGCTGCAACCAGCCGAGGCGGACGTTGCCGTACACGCCCAGGCTGTGGCCGAGCCAGACGCCGAGCCGGCCCTCGCTGGCCTTGTACTCGGCGAGCCGGCGGTCGTCCTGGTAAATGCCGATGCGTTCCTGGTCGACGCCGGCCAGCGCCTCGAAGAAAAGCCGCTGGCGCGCGTCGAGCGGCTGGTAGTAATTGACCCCGAGCCGGTTGTGGGTGCCCAGTTCGGCGTGATAGAGCAACTCGCCGCCCAGCGCGTTGAGCCAGGTCCGATGGTAGGCGCCGCGCAGGCCGAAGGAGGCACCGTCGCCGTCGTCCGCCTGCAAGGTGATGCCGAAGCGCAAGTAGTCCGGCCCCCAGGATTTCTCGACCGGCATCACGCGCAGCAGGTTGCGCCCGGCTTCGTTGCTCAGCGCGTAATCGACGCTCTCGTAATGGCCGTCGCCGTAGATGCGCAACAGGTTGTTATCGATGCGCAGGGCGCCGACCTCCTCGCCCGGCACGATGTCGAGCAGGCGCTCGACCGCCTGCGGACTGACCCGGCGCAAGCCGGCCACCTCGACCGCATCGACGCGCAATTGCGGCTGTGCTTCGACCGCCACGCCCTGCTGCCAGGCGGCATAGTCCGCCGGGCTCAGGCTCAGCGCCGCCAGCCGCTCGACCACCGCCTGCGCGGCCAGGCGGCCGCGTTCGGCGGCCTCGGCGTGGCGCGGAAAATCGACCGCCGTAATGTCGCCGAGCTCGGGGCGGATCAGGATGTCGCGCGGCCCGAGCAGGGCCAGCGAACGTTCGACGTTCTGCTGGGTGAGGATGCCGATCATCTGCGCCGACACGCTGAGCAGCGAACCGATCTCCTCGCTCTTCAGCAAGGGCGTGCCGACATCGACGGCGATCACGACGTCGGCCCGGCAGCGCTCGCGCACCTCGCCGACCGGCAGGTTGTCGACCAGGCCGCCATCAACCAGCTTGCGGCCGGCCGCCTCGGTTGGCGCCAGCAGGCCGGGCACCGACATGCTGGCGCGCATCGCCGTGCTCAGCGTGCCATCGCGGAAGACCACCCGCTGGCCGCTGCCGATGTCGGTGGCGACGATCGACAGCGGCAAGGGCAGGCTCTCGATCTGACGCGCGGTGCCGACCAGGCGGTTGAGGAAGAGCTTGATCTTCTGGCCGGCGACGACGCCCCCCTGGTAGCGCACACCGCTGTCGCCGACGCCGCCTTCGGAACCCGGCGGATAAGTGCGGGCGATCAGCCGGTTGCGGTAACCCATCTCGCCGTATTCCGGGTTGTCGATGAAGATGTCGCGCCAATCCACCCGTTCCAGTTCGCGCCGCATCGCCGCCGGCGTCACGCCGGCCGCCCAGGCGCCGGCGAAGAGAGCGCCCATGCTGGTGCCGGCGATGCAATCGACCGGGATGCGCTGCGCTTCGAGCGCTTCCAGGATACCCAGGTGGGCGGCGCCGCGCGCCCCGCCGCCGCCGAGCACCAGCCCGACCCGCGGCCGTTCCGCCGGCGTCGCTTGAGCAAGACCGGCGCCCAGGGCAAGGACGAGAACACAGCAGGAAAGCAGGCGGCGGATCATGTTGTCCAGATGTGAAAAAGCCCTGCCGGAGCAGGGCTTTTCATTGACTGCGAAAGCAAGCGGCAGGATTACTTGGTGCCGATGACTTCGATGTCGACGCGGCGATCGGCCTGCAGGCAGTCGATCAGCGACTTCGACTTCTTCTCGCCCTTGCCGCACTTGTCGCCGGTGACCGGCTGGGTTTCGCCCTTGCCTTCGGTGTAGACGCGGTTGGCTTCGATGCCCTTGGCAACCAGGTATTCCTTGACCGCGGCAGCGCGCTTCTCGGACAGCTTCTGGTTGTAGGCGGCACCGCCGATGCGGTCGGTGTGGCCGACGGCGAGGATCACTTCGAGCTTGATCTGGCCAGCCTTGGCGACCAGCTCGTCAAGCTTGGCCTTGCCTTCCGGACGCAGGACAGCCTTGTTGAAGTCGAACAGCGCGTCAGCGGCGACGGTGACCTTCTCGCCGGTCGGCTTGACGCCAGCGGCAGCGGCGGCGGCAGCGCCAGCCGGGGTGACGGCCTTGCCTTCGCAGGCGGCCTTCGGCAGCAGGTCGCGGTCGCATTCGCAACCGGCCTTGTCGGCGGCGGCAGCGGCCGGGGTCCAGTAACCGGTGCGCCAGCAGAGGCCGAAACCGCTCTTGGCGACGACGTCGCGCTGGTCGATGACATAGACACGTTCCTGGGCGACAGCCGAGAAACCGATACCCGCGAGCAGGGCAACAGCGATGGATTTCTTAACGAGGTTCATGTTTTTTCCCGAGGAAAAGTTGTTGTTAGAAGGTGCGGAACATTCTATTACGAATCGTCACCAAGGCGCCAAGCCGGAAGCACCGGATAAAGCGACTTGACGCGATATCATGGCATTCTTGCAACGCTGCGGCCGCCCCGCCCCACTGCCCTTGCTCAAATCGCTGCCCCAACTGCTCCGTCGCCTGCGTCCGCGCGGCGCCGCTTCCGACCAACGCCTGCTCGATACGCTGGCGGCTTTCCGCAACGAAGAGGCCGACGCACTGAGCCTGCTGCGCCGGCTGATCGCCGCGCTGCGCCCGGCGCACGGCGGCGACGACGGGACGCCGGCGCGCTACGCGCTGCTCCTCGAACGCCTCGAAGAGGACGCCACCCTCGCCGCCGCCTTCCGTCACCACGTCCTCAGCTTCATCGGCAGCCGGCGGCTGCTGACCTTCTTCACCGACAGCGGCATCCTGCCCGGCACCGGCTTCTTCTCCGAATGGTGGCGCATCCTCGGCAACCGGCTGCTGCCGGAAGCCCCCGACGAGCGGCGGATGCGCGACTGCCTGCAGCTGATCTTCGAACGGCGCGACGACTGGCGCTGGCTGGAAGCCATCCCGGCGCCGCTGGCGCAGCGCTTCTGGACGCTGCTGGCGCCGCCCGAGGATTTCCGCGAGCGCGACCGGCGCGGCGTCCAGGAACAGATGCTCGACGCCATCCTGCTCCTCGCCCACCGCGTCAGCGGCCTCGGCGTCGAGGACGAGCTGATGCGCGCCTCGCCCGACCTCGACGACGACGCGCCGCGCTTCATCGCCCTCTCGGCGGAAGCGCTCGATTTCGTCAGCGCCTTCCGCGCCGGCCTCGACGGCGACAGCGAACGTTTCGACAACGGCGACCAGTTGCAGGTCATCGTCAACCAGTGCCAGGACACCCTGAAGCGCATCCGCAAGCGAGCGCTCACCATCGGCACCAGCCTGCATCTTTCCTACCTGCTGACGCGCGGCGAACAAAGCCTGCAGCGGCTGGCGGAATTGGTCGCCATCCTCACCGCCGGCCTGCGCGAGGTGCCGCACGAGGCGGCGATCGCGCAATGGGCCGACTTCGCGCGCGCCGTCTTTCTCGCCGAAAACCGCCGCCACGGCCTGCGCCATTACCTCGGCCAGTTGTCCGGCGTGCTCGCCGTGCGCGTCACCGAGAACGCCGCCCGTTCCGGCGAGCATTACATCTGCGAGACGCCGGCCGACTACCGCAAGATGTGGCGTTCGGCGGCCGGTGCCGGGGTCCTGATCGGCGTCATGGCGCTGCTCAAGATCAAGGCGGCGACGCTGCACGCCCCGCCCTTCGTCGAGGCTTTCCTGTTCAGCATGATCTACGGACTCGGCTTCGTACTCATCTTCCTGCTCGGCTTCACCGTCGCCACCAAGCAGCCGGCGATGACCGCGCAGACGCTGGCCGGCCTGCTCGGCGAACTGAAACCGAACCGCAACGCCGAACTCGAACGCGTCGCCGACGTCGCCGCCGCGGTCAGCCGCAGCCAGTTGGCGGCAATCTTCGGTAACGTCGCCGTCGCCTTCCCGGTCGCCCTGCTGGTCGGCGTCGCCTTCACCCTGCTCGGCGGCGAGGCGGTCGGCCCGGACAAGGCGCTCCACCTGCTGGGCGACCTCGACCCGCTGTCGTGGGCGATCCCGCACGCCGCCATCGCCGGTTTCTACCTCTTCCTGTCCGGGCTGATCAGCGGCTACTTCGACAACCGCGCCGCCTACGCCGACATCGGCCGCCGCATCGGCTACCTGCGCTGGCTGCGCGCTGTCGCCGGGCGCCCCCGCGCCGAGCGCATCGGCCGCTACATCGAGGACCGCCTGGGCGGCATCATGGGCAATTTCCTGTTCGGCTGCATGCTCGGCTCGACCGGCATGCTCGGCGCCATGCTCGGGCTACCGCTCGACATCCGCCACATCGCCTTCTCCTCGGCCAACCTCGGCTACGCGCTGGGCGGCCTCGATTACGCGATCGCCTGGCAGGCGCTGCTGCTCGGCGTCCTCGGCGTGGCCCTGATCGGCCTCACCAACCTCGGCGTCAGCTTCGCGCTGGCGCTGCGCACGGCGATGCGCGCGCGGCGCATCGAGTTCGCCCACTGGGGACCGCTGCTCGGCGCCATCGGCCGCCGCCTGCGCCGCCAGCCGGGCAGCTTCCTGCGTCCGCCGCGGCCGCCCGCCGCCTGACGATGCGGCGCCGCGCCGGCCTGCCCGCCCTGATGCTCTGCTGCGCGCTGCCCGCCGCCGCGCAGTGGCAGGTCGAAGCGCCCGACGATCTGGCCGGCCGCATCTCGCCCTTCCTCACCGAACACACCGGGCGCCAGGGAGCACGCGCACTGGGCGAGGAAATCCTCGCCACCGAAGGTTATTTCACGCCGCAGATCGAAATCGCCGACGGCGATGACGGGCTGACGCTGAAGATCGACCCCGGCCCGCGCACCCGCATCGCCGAAGTCGACCTCGCCATCGCCGGCCCGCTCGATCCGGCGCGCCGCGAGGCGCTGCTTGCCGGCTGGCGGCTGCCGGTCGGCCAGCCCTTCCGCCAGGCCGACTGGAACGACGCCAAGCAGCAGGTGCTGGCCGAACTGCTCGCCGTCGAACACGCCGCCGCCCGCCTCGACGACAGCGCGGCGACGATCGACGCCGCGACGCAGCGGGCGACGCTGCGCGCCCATTACGACGCCGGCCCGCGCTACCGCTACGGCGAACTGCGCATTGACGGCCTGTACCGCTTCCCGCCCGAACTGGTCGCCCGCTACAACCGCCAGGTGCGGGTCGGCCGCCCCTACCGCGCCGAGGACCTGCACCTGCTCGCCAGCCAGTTGCAGGCGACGCCCTACTTCGCCAGCGCCCGCGCCGAACTCGACATGGACGCCGCCAGCGTCGACGGCGACGGCAACGCGACGGTCCCGGTCGACCTGCGGCTGCGCGAACGCCCCGGCCACCGCGCCGGCTTCGGCGCCGGTTTCAGCTCGAACACCGGCGCCCGCGTCGAGGCCAACTACCAGACGCCGAACTTCCTCGACCAGGCCTGGGAGTTCACCGGCGGCCTGCGTCTCGAACAGAAGCGGCAGACCCTCTACGGCGACGTCTTCCTGCCGCCGGACGCCAGCCAGCGGCGGCACGGTTTCGGCTTCGCGCAGGAAAGCAGCGACATCGAGGACCTGCGCACCGAACGTCATGCTTTCGGCGTGCAGAGCATCCAGCAGCGCGGCAGCGTCGAGCAGCGGCTGTCGCTCAACTGGCAGCGCGAGCGGCGCTCGCCGGACGGCGCCGCCAGCGTCACCAGCCGGGCGCTGGTCGCCAACGCCACGTGGACCTGGCGCGCCGTCGACAACCCGCTCGACCCGCGCGCCGGCCTGGTGGTCCAGTTGAGCCTCGGCGGCGCCGCCCGCGCCCTGCTTTCCGACGCCAATTTCGTGCGCGCCCACGGTCGCGTCCAGTATTACCTGCCGTTCGGCGGCCGCGATACCCTGGCGCTGCGCGGCGAACTCGGCCGCACCTACGCCGACAGCCGGCTACACGTGCCGCAGGACTACCTGTTCCGTACCGGCGGCACCGGCTCGGTGCGCGGCTACGCCTACCAGAGCCTCGGCATCCGCGAAGGCACAGCGACCGTCGGCGGCCGCTACATGGCCGTCGCCAGCGCCGAGTACACGCACTGGCTGAACGACGACTGGGGCGTCGCCGCCTTCATCGACGCCGGCGACGCCGTCGATGCCCTCGCCGACGCCCGCCTCGCCGTCGGCTACGGGCTCGGCGTGCGCTGGCGCAGCCCGGCCGGGCCGATCGGCGCCGACCTCGGCTACGGCGAACGCGAGCGCGCCGTGCAACTGCATTTCTCGCTGGCGATCCCGTTCTGATCATGAAACGCCGCCTTGCCGCCCTTGCCCTTCTCGTTTTCCTGCTCGTTCTCCTGGCGTTCGCCGGCCTCGCCTGGCTGACCGGCACCGGCAGTGGCCTGCGCACGCTGGCCGGCCTTGCCAGCACGGCCAGCGGCGGCCGCCTGCAGTTCGCCGGCGTCGACGGCCGCCTCGCCGGTCCGCTACAGATCGCCGAAGTGCAATGGCAGGACGGCGAGCAGCACATCGCCATCGGCCAACTGCAACTCGCCTGGTCGCCGGCCGCACTGAGCGACGGCCGGCTGCAGGTCGACGCGCTGACGATCGGCGAACTGCGCATCGACAGCCCGGCCCAGCAGACGCCGACGCCAGCGCCCGCCGACCTGCGCCTGCCGCTGGCACTCGCCGTCGACCGCCTGGAAATCGCCGCCGTGCACTACAACGGCAGCGCCCTGGCCAGCGAGCTGCGCGCCCGCCTGGCCAGCGACGGCCGCCAGCATCGCCTGGCCGAGCTCAGCCTGCGCAGCGGCGACGTCGCCATCGTTGGCGACGGCGAAATCGACGGCCTCGCCCCCTTCCCCCTGCGCGCCGACCTCGCCGTGCACGGCCAACTGGCCGAGCGCCCGCTCGCCCTCGACCTTCACGCCGCCGGCCCGCTCGCCCAACTGCCGCTGCGCCTGCAGGCGAAAAGCGGCATCGCCGGCGACGGCGAAGCGCTGCTGACGCCGTTCGCCGAACAGCCCTTCGCCAGCGCCCACGTCGACCTCAAGGAGATCGACCCAGCCGCCTGGCAGGCCTCGCTGCCCAGCGCCCGACTGGCCGCCCGCATAGACATCGCGCCGGCCGGCGACGGTGTGAGCGCCCGCTTCCAGATCAGCAACAGCCGCCCCGGCCCGCTCGACCGCCAGGCGCTGCCTTTCACCGAACTGGCCGGCGACGCCAGCTGGCAGGCCGCCCGCCTGCAACTGCCGGCACTGCGCCTGACGCTCGCCGGCGGCGGCGAACTGCAAGGGCGCGGCGACTGGCAGGGCGAACAGGACGGCAGCCTGCATCTCGAACTGACCGCCAGCCGCCTCGACGCCGGCCGCCTGCTCGCCGCATTGCGGCCGACCCGGCTGGCCGGGACGATCAAGGCCGAACTGGGCGCCAGCGCCCAGCAGGTCCGCGTCGACCTGGCCGACCCGCGCTTTCGCCTGCGCGCCGCGGTCGAGCACGCGGCGGCGACGGTGCGCGTCGAACAACTCGAACTGGCGGCCGGCGACGCCCGCCTGCAGGCAAGCGGCGAGCTGCACACCGGCGACTTCAGCTTCCGCGCCGACGCCCGCCTTGACCGCTTCGACCCGGCGCGTTTCGCCGCGCTGCCGACGGCGACGCTGAACGCGACGCTGCAGGCGAGCGGCCGCCTTGCGCCGGCGCCGGTGATCGACGGCGAATTCGCGCTGCACGACAGCCGCTTCCGCGACCAGCCGGTGAGCGGCCAGGGCAAGCTGCGCCTGGCCTGGCCGCTGCTCAGCGGCGTCGACCTGCAACTGGCGCTGGCCGGCAACCGGCTGCAGGCGAACGGCGCCTTCGGCCGCGCCGACGACCGCCTGAGCGTCGTCATCGACGCCCCGCAACTCGCCGCGCTCGGCGGCGAAGGCGGCATCGCCGGCCGCCTCGAACTCGGCGGCACGCTTGAGCGCCCGAGCCTCAACGCCAGCCTGCAGGCGGCGACGCTCGGCCTGCCGGGCAGCTTCCGCCTGCGCGGCCTCAAGCTCGACGGCCAGCTCGGCGCCGCCGACGAGGCGCCGCTCAAACTCCAGCTCGGCCTTGACGCAATCGGCGACGGCCACACCGCGACCTGGGCGCAAGCCCTGCAACTCGACGTCGACGGCAGCCGGCGCAGCCACCGGCTACGCCTGACCAGCAGCCTGGCCGGCGGCGAGCGCCTGCAACTGGCGGCCAGCGGCGGCCTCAGCGAGATGCGCTGGCAGGGCCAAGTCAACGAGCTGACGGTGAACGCCCACGACACCGCCCGCAACCTGCGCCTGCTCGCCCCGGCCGCCGTGCAACTGGCGAGCGATGGCTGGTCGCTCGGCCCGCTGCGCCTGGCCGGCACGCCGCTCGACTGGCAGGCAACGCTCGCCGCCAATGCCGACACCAGCCGACTGAAGGCCGAACTGCAAGCCAGCGGCAGCCGCATCGGCAAGGTCGACGCCCGCCTCGAGGCGGCGCTCGCCAGCCCCTGGCAACTCGCCGCCGACCGCCCCTGGCAGGGCCGCCTCGACGCCGCGATCAACGACCTCGCCTGGCTCGGCGAACTGCTCGGCGAGCAGTGGCGCAGCGCCGGCGAACTGAAAGCGGCGCTGCGCCTGGCCGGCACACCGGGCCGGCCGCAACTGTCGGGTACGGTGAACGGCAGCCGGCTGGCGATGAGCGACACGGAAAGCGGCATGCGCCTCGAACAGGGCGAACTCACCGCCGACATCACCGACAACCGCCTGCAACTGCGCCGCTTCGTTTTCGTCAGCCCGCACCAGCCGCTGCCGCGCCCGCTGCGCCAGCGCCTGGGCGATGCGGCGGCGGCCCAGGCAGCGCCGGGCAAGCTGGAAATTTCCGGCAGCATCGCCATCGACCCGGCGAGCAGCGATGGCCAGGCCAATCTCGACGTCGTCCTCGACCGCGTCGGCGTCCGTCAGCGTCCGGACCAGTGGCTGAACCTCTCCGGCCAGGGCAAGCTGAGCTGGCAACAGGCGGCGCTCGGCCTGCGCGGCCAGCTCGCGGTCGATGCCGCCTGGTGGCAGATGGCACCGGCCGGCGCGCCGCGCCTGTCGGACGACGTCATCGTCAAACGCCCGGGGCAGAAAGCCGCCACCGGCACCCGGCCGCGTCTCGACCTCGACCTGGAAATCAGCCTCGGCCGCCACTTCCTGTTCGACGGCAGCGGCCTGTCCACCCGGCTGGCCGGCAGCCTGCGGCTGACTGCCAGCGGCCGCGACCTGCCGCGCGCCAGTGGCACCATCCGCACCCGCGACGGACGCTTCGACGCCTACGGCCAGCAACTGGAGATCGAGCGCGGCGAACTGCGCTTCCAGGGCCTGCCGGAGAACCCGGCGCTCGACGTGCGCGCGGTGCGCAAGGGGCTGGCCGTCGAAGCCGGCGTGCAGATTTCCGGCACGGCGCAGAAACCGGTGCTGCGCCTGGTCTCCGACCCCGAACTGCCGGACGCCGAGAAGCTCTCCTGGCTGGTCCTCGGTCATGGCCCGGAAAACACCGGTAGCGGTGATGCCAGCGTCCTGCTCTCGGCGGCCGCCGGCCTGCTCGGCAACGACTCCGGAAAACTGGTACAGCAGTTGAAGCGCAGCTTCGGCATCGACGAGTTCGGCGTCCGCCAGGGCAGCCTCGAC
The DNA here is from genome assembly GCF_055901855.1 of Azonexus sp. MM2026_4. Lineage (NCBI taxonomy): Bacteria > Pseudomonadati > Pseudomonadota > Betaproteobacteria > Rhodocyclales > Azonexaceae > Azonexus > Azonexus sp. MM2026_4. Next base: position 2,266,482 of record NZ_CM148380.1, read on the forward strand.
GGCAGCGGCCGCCAGGCCGGCAGCCGGATCGCCGGCGGCAGCGTGGACACCACGGCCAGCACCGGCCAGCAGATCTTCAGCATCGGCAAGCGCCTGACCGAAACGGCGACGCTCGGCTACGAGCAGTCGCTGGGCACCGCCGACAGCATCGTCCGCCTGTCGGTGGCGCTGACCCGCGACATCACGTTGATCGGCCGCGCCGGCAGCGACAACGCGGTCGATATCTTCTACACCCTCACCTGGGGTCTTCCACCGTCGCGGCGGGTGCGGCGGGAAGCGGCGCCCTGACCGGCTGGTCGTGGCGGCGCTGGGCTGAAAACCTCACCAAACGCAATTAACCCAATGGCATAATAAAAACTCCCATCCCGCTGCTTCCGCGATCAACCATGCTTGCCGAGCGCAAAACAGTCCTGATTCTGTGCAAGACCTATCCATCGCCCAGCGCAAGCTACGTCGAAACATCCTGCGTGGCAGGCATGGAGCACACGGGGAAATTGATCCGGCTGTTCCCAGTTCCTTTTCGACTGGTCAGCGACGAGCAGCAATTCAGGAAATGGCAGTGGATCACCGCCAGGGTCCGCAAGACCCGGGAAGATAATCGTCCGGAAAGCCACCGCATTTCCGTCGACACCATCGAACTTCTCGGCGAACCCTTGTCACCCCGCAACGAATGGGGCGAACGACGGCAGGCCATTGTCCCGCTCGAAATCTTCACCAGTTTCGCTGCACTTGATGCGGCCCGGGAGACAAGGGGAATCTCCCTTGGCTTGCTACGCCCGCAACGTCTGATCGACTTGCTGATCACGAGAGCCGACACCCCCGAGTGGACGCCAGAAGAAAAAGCAAAACTGATGCAAGCGCAGACCCAAGGGTCGCTTTTTGATCAGCATGACGAACAGAAATCGCTGAAGTTGCTCAAAAAATTACCGTTCGACTTCCATTACGTCTATGCCTGCGAATCCGATGGCATCGTCACGACGCACAAGCACAAGCTCGTCGACTGGGAAGCCGGCGCGCTGTTCTGGAATGTTCATCGTAAGCAGGACTGGCAAAAGCTGTTCCGGCAAAAGTACCTTGTCGAATTCTCGACCAAGGACCTGCTTTTTCTGATGGGAACAATCCATCGCTTTCCGAAGCAATGGCTGATCGTCGGCGTGATCTATCCGCCTAAGCCACTAGCCGCACAGGCTGGTCAGGGAGAACTGTTTTAGCGGTCAGGTGACTGACCGATAGCCCGCTGCCAAGGCGCATCGCCGCACGGGCGACATAGCTGCGATGACAAAAGTTGAAATCAGCTTCGAAACAGATAAGGCATACGATTGAACTACGGGCCATTCCCGCCAGCTGGCTGACCATGTTGTCCTGAGTGGCAAGATAGCGCTGAAAATCTCGAGCATAGGTCTGCCAGTCGCCATCCATCCGATAACGGTTACGGATCTGCTTGGGACATCCCAGCGCGGGCGCGTGGAAATACGCAATCCCATGACGTTTCAGGCTCTCTGCCAGCGCGGTCTTGGAGAAGCCTTTTTTCCTCGACAACGGCAATTCACGAACATCGACAATGGTCTTGACCCCAACCGCTTGCAGCCGACTGATGAAAGCGTCGATATCGAGGCCCTCGTAGCCGAAGGTATAAAGAGGAACAGACATTAATACTCGCCAAGTGAAGGATCGATGGTCAGTTTAATTTCTCCGTCTCGATTCACCAACTGACTGCCGCACCGGCAGCGACAACGCGGTCGATATCTTCTACACCCTCACCTGGGGTCTTCCACCGTCGCGGCGGGTGCGGCGGGAAGCGGCGCCCTGACCGGCAGGTCGTGGCGGCGCTGGGCGACCAGGATGAGCAAGGCAGAGGCGATGACGACGATCAGCACGCTGCCGCCGACCCATTCCGGCACCGGCACCACCATGCGCGCGGTGAGGTAGAGCAGCACCGTGATCAGCCCGCGCGGCGCCAGCCACAGGAGCGACGGCGCCAGCGGCCCGCCGAAGCTGCGCAGCAGCGCGGCGCGCGACAGGTAGATGACGAACAATGCGACCAGGGCGCCGAACCAGGCCAGCGGCATCGCCAGCGTCTTCAAGTCGGTCCAGTAGCCGAGCAGGATGAAGAAGAAACCGCGCACGGCGAAGGTCAGCTCGAAGGCGATCGCCTTGAATTCGTTGAGCGTCGTGTCGTAGTGATCGCTCATCCAGTCTTCGAACAACGGGACGCGGGTGATCAGCAAGGGATTGTTGATGGTCAGCCCGAACAGCAGGACCATGATCAGCGGCGACAGGTAGAGCAGCTTGCCCGCCGCGTAGAGGCCGAGCAGGCCGGCGAGCAGCGGCAGGAAACGGATCGGCCCGCGGCTGTGCATCAGGATCAGGGCGAGGCCGATGGCGCAGATCACCGACAGCACCAGCGACACCAGGCCGCCGCCGAGCAGCCCCTGGACGACGCCGAGGAAGGAGCCGTCGGAATGGACGAGGGCGAAGAAGACGATGACGCCGATGATGTCGGACAGCGCGCTTTCGTACACCACGAACTCGCGGCCGTGCGGCGGCAGGAACTGGCTGTTGGGAATGGCGACGGCGCTGGAGATCAGCGCGAAGGGCACGGCGATCACCGCCGCCTTGAAATAGCCGAAGGCGAAATAGAGTTCGATCAGCGGCGTCAGGACGGCAAAGCAGACGAGGAAGCCGAGCAGCGCCATCCACATCGCCGCCCGCGCCGAGTACAGGCGCTCGCGCGACAGCGAGATGTCGAGCGAGCCTTCGAGGACGATCAGCACCAGGCCGATGGTGCCGATGATCGGCACCACCACGTCGAGGCCGTCCAGCGTCCAGCCGGCGACATGGAGCAGCGGCTTGGTCAGCATGCCGGCGGCGATCAGCAGGATCACCGGCGGAATCCGGTAGCGCCGCCCGGCGCGTTCGATGGCGAAGGCGACGAGAAGGATCGCCGAGGCAAACAGGATCGAAACGTGGGCGTTCATGCCGCCTCAGGCGGAGCCGGTTTGTTACGGCGGCGGCCGAGCCAGGCGATGGCGTCGTCCACATAGGTGAAGACGACCGGGATCACCAGCAGGCTGAGGAAGGTCGAGGTGATCAGGCCGCCGATGACGACGATCGCCATCGGCGCCCGGAAGCTCGGATCGGCGCCGATGCCGAGCGCGATCGGCAGCATGCCGGCGCCCATCGCGATGGTCGTCATGACGATCGGCCGCGCCCGCTTGCGGCAGGCGTCGAGCAGCGCGTGCCAGCGGTCCAGCCCGTGGTCGCGGCGGGCGAGGATGACGTAGTCGATGAGCAGGATCGAGTTCTTGGTGGCGATCCCCATCAGCATGATGAGGCCGATCATCGACGGCATCGACAACGCCTTCTGGGCGATGAACAGCGCCAGGAAGGCACCCGGCACCGACAGCACCAGCGCCGCCAGGATGGTCACCGGCTGCACGAAATCCTTGAACAGCAGGACCAGCACGATGTAGATGCAGAGCACGCCGGTGGCCATCGCCAGGCCGAAGCTGGCGAACAGCTCGCCCATCGCCTCGGCGTCGCCGATCGTCGACTGGATGATGCCGGGCGGCAGTTGCTGCAGGCTGGGCAAGGCGAGCGCCGCTTTCTCGACGTCGCCGAGCGCCCGACCGTTCAGTTCGACCTCGAAGTTGATGTTGCGCAGGCGGTCGTAGCGGTCGATCTCGGCTGGCCCGCCGGCTATATCCACGCTGGCGATATTGGCCAGCAGCACCGGACCATGGCGGCCGGGGACGGTGAGCTGGCGCAGCAGGTCGAGGTCGGCGCGGGCGGCGGGCGGCAGCTTGACGACGATCGGTACCTGGCGCTGCTGCAGGTTGAGCTTGGCCAGCCCCTGGTCGTAGTCGCCGGCGGTAGCGATGCGCAGGGTGTCGGCGATCGCCGCCGAGGTCACGCCGAGGTCGGCCATGCGCGCGAAGTCGGGGCGGATCACCAGTTCCGGGCGGGTCAGGCTGGCCGTCGTGGTGACGCTGCCGATGCCGGGTATGCCGCGCAGTTCGCGCTCGACCTGGCGGGCGTGGCCGGCCAGCAGCTCGCCGTCCTCGCCGGCCAGGACGATGACGTACTTCTCGTTGGCCGAGGCGAGGCCGACCTTGATCCGCGCCCCCGGCACCGCCGCCAGCGCGTCGCGCAGTTCGCCCTCGATCTGCTGCTTGCTGGTTCCCGAGCGCTCGCCGCGCGGCGTCATGTTCACGGTCAGCGTCGCCTTGCGCACTTCGGCGGCGCCGCCCGGCATGAACGGGTCCTTGCCGGCGGCACCGCCGCCGAGCGCGGTATAAACCAGGCGGACCTGCGGGTGGGCGGCGACGATCTGCCGCGCCTGTTCCGCCGCCGCCAGCGTTTCGGCGAAACGGGCGCCGGGCGGCAGCTCGACATGGACCTGGGTCTGCGACAGGTCGTCCGGCGGCAGGAAGCCGGTCGGCAGCAGCGGCACCAGCGCGAAGGAGCCGAAGAAGAAGGCGCCGGCGGCGACCAGCGTCAGCACGCGGTGACGCAGGCACCAGCCGGCCCAGCCCGCGTAGATGCGCAGCCAGCGCGGCTCGGCATGGGCCGTAGTGGGACGCAGCAGGTAGGCGGCCATCATCGGCGTCAGCATGCGGGCGACGACCAGCGAGAAGAAGACGGCGATCGCTGCCGTCCACCCGAACTCGATGAAGAACTTGCCGGCGACGCCGCTCATGAAGGCGGTCGGCAGGAACACCGCAATCAGCGTGAAGGTGGTGGCGATGACCGCCAGGCCGATCTCGTCGGCCGCTTCCATGGCCGCCTGGTAGGGCGTCTTGCCCATCGCCAGGTGACGCATGATGTTCTCGATCTCGACGATGGCGTCGTCGACCAGGATGCCGACCACCAGCGACAGCGAGAGCAGGCTGACGACGTTGATCGTGAAGCCCATCAGCGCCATCGCGGCGAAGGTCGGAATGATCGACAGCGGCAGCGCGGTGGCGGCGACGAAGGTGGCGCGGCCGTCGCGCAGGAACAGCCAGACGACGATGACGGCGAGGATGGCGCCCTCGATGAGCAGCCACATCGAACCTTCGTAGTTCTCGATCACCGGATCGACGAAGTTGAAGGCCTCGGTGATCTCGATGTCCGGGTGTTCGGCGCGCAGGCGGGCGAGGACGACGGCCACCGAGTCCGCCACCTCGACTTCGCCGGCGCCCTTGCTGCGCGAGATTTCGAAGCCGACCACCGGCTTGCCGTTGAGCAGCGCCGCGCTGCGCCGTTCGGCGATGTCGTCGCTGACGCTGGCGATCTGGTCGAGGCGCACCCGCTGCCCGTTACCGAGGACGATATCCATCGCCGCCAGTTCCGCCGCCGAATGCACGGTGCCGATGGTGCGCACCGACTGTTCGACGCCGCCGATGTCGCTGCGCCCGCCCGAGGCTTCCTGCTGGATCTGCCGCAGTTGCCGGGAGATGTCGGCGGCCGAGGCGCCGAGCGCGAGCAGGCGGGCCGGGTCGAGCTCGACGCGCAGTTCGCGGCTGACGCCGCCGACGCGCGCCACGGCGCCGACGCCGCGGGCGCTGAGGATGGCCTTGGCGACGGTGTTGTCGACGAACCAGGAGAGCGCCTCCTCGTCCATCCGCGACGAGGCGACGGTATAGGTGAGGATGGGCGCGCCGGCCACCGAGACCTTGCTCACCACCGGGTCCTTGAGATCGCCCGGGAGGTCGGAGCGGATCCGCGACAGCGCGTCGCGCACGTCGTCGACCGCCTCCTGGGTCGGCTTTTCCAGGCGGAACTCGACGGTGATCGTCGCCGTCCCGTCCTGCACCTTGGTATAGATATGCTTGACGCCCTGCAGCGTCGCCACCGAATTCTCGATCTTGCGCGCCACCTCGGTTTCCATCTGTGCCGGCGCGGCGCCGGGCAGGCTGGCGCTGACCGTCACCGTCGGCAGGTTGACGTCCATGAACTGCTGCACCTTCATGCCCTTGAAGGCGACCAACCCGGCCAGCGTCAGCAGCAGGAAGAGCAGGATCGCCGGGATCGGGTTGCGGATCGACCAGGCGGAAACGTTCATTGGCCGGCGCCCGCTGCCAGCACCTGCACCAGGTCGCCGTCGGCCAGGAAGCCGGCGCCGCTGGCGACGATGCGCGCCGACGCCGGCAGGCCATCGACGATCTCGACCCGTTCGCCCTGGCGGCGGCCGAGGCCGACCTTGGTCTGGGCAACGCGGTCGCCGCCCTGCAGCGTGAAGACGTAGGCGAAACCCTCGCGCAGCACCACCGCCGCCTGCGGCACGGTGAGCGCCGGCGCCTTGCCGAGTTCGAACTCGCCGCGCGCGAACATGCCGGCGCGAATCGCGCCGGCAGCCGGCAGATCGACGAAGACGATGCCGTTGCGGGTCGCCGGATCGACCGCCGGCGCCACCTGGCGCACCTTGCCGGCAACCGTCGCGCCGTCCGGGCCGGTAATGCGCACCGGGCCGCCGGCGACGATCCGCCCGAGGTCGGCCGACGGCACCGCCGCCCGCCACTCGACGCGGCCGCCGCGGATCAGCCGGAACAGTTCCTGGCCGGCGCTGGCCAGCGAGCCGACGGCGGCGCTGCGCGCCGCGATGACGCCGTCGTCCGGCGCCTTGATCTCGGTACGCGCCAGGCGCAGCGCCGCCGATTCGAGACGCGCCCGCGCCGCCGCCAAGCGGGCGCCGGCCGCCTGCTCGGCGGTCTGGTACTGGGTGTTCATCTGCTGGCTGTAGAAGCCCTTGGCCTGCAGTTCCTTGGCCCGCGCCGCGTTGCCGCGCGCTTCGGCCTGGGTGGCCTCCAGCTCGGCCACCGCCGCCTGCGCCTCAGCCCGCTCGCTGGCCGCCGTTGCCGCATCGAGGCGCGCCAGCACCTGGCCTTTGCGCACCGTCTGGCCGACCTCGACCGCCACTTCGACGATGCGCAGGCCGGACAGCTCGGCGCCGATCACCGCTTCCTGCCAGGCGACGACATCGCCATTGGCGCTCAGGGTACGCGGCCAATCGACCGTCTGCGGCGCCACCACGGCGACGCTCAAGGCCGGCTTGGCGGCGGCCTGCGGCGGCGCTGCCTCCTTGCCGCAGGCGGCGAGCAGCAGGACGCAAACCAGCGCGCCGGCGCGCCGGAATCCTGCAAAACGGGATGCGAACTGAGTCTGCCTGTCGATCATGCCGAACCTGCCCGGGCTGGGAAACCTGCGGATGATACCGCGTTGCCGCGACCTCTGTTTCGCCCACGCCATCACTGACCGTCAGAGCACCACCCCGCGGCATGAACCAGCCACCCTGACCGGCGTGACATCGTCATGATGCAATCTCCCCTCTCCCGGCCTCATTCCATCGCGATGCCCAAACTGCCGCCGCTCTCCCCTACACCCCGCGGGGGCAAAAACACGCCGCCGCATCGCGGCAACCAGCAAGCAGTAAAGAGCCTGCACTTGCTGCTGCCAGACACCGCAGTCGCCGGGGCAACCCTTGGCGACGTGGTACGAGGGCAATGCTGATTTGGCCATGGCTCACGCATGCGCTACGCAAGCTGCCAAGGGGGTGACAGATGCGACTGAGCAACGCGCTCGTGATTCTCGCCAGGCATCACAGCTGCGACGCCCCCATCGTGCTCAGCGAGGTCGATGAACACTGGCACTGCGGGCCCTGACGATCTGCCAGGACGACGCCCCGCCTGCGTGCCACACCGACCGCTACCTGCAGGCTTACGAGCATCGCAACGTCGATCTTGATGCCGACCGCCGTCCTGACCGGATCGTCGAGATACAAGGCGGCCTGGTCGGAATTACTCACTCGCTCAAGTACTACGCCATTTTTCTGGCCTGCGCCGACGGTCGGTATCGCCAGGTTCTGTTTTCTGCGTTCACGCCGGTGGAAACAGCTGCACAGCTTGCCGGCAACAGGCCTCGCCAGTTGCGCGTGAATCGGGTCTGCCGCGAATACGCGATCAACTATCACCCGGCAAGCGGCAGCTACGGCCTGCCAAGCAACGACGAAGGCTTGCGCGACTTCTGCGGCGCCTACGAACTGTCATTGCCGCACGCCACGCCAGACAACATGAACGCCGCCGAGCAACCTACATGCCGAGGTAGGCGGCGCGCACCTGTTCGTTGGCGATCAGCGCCTGGCCGCTGTCGGTCAGCGTCACCGCGCCGGTTTCCAGCACGTAACCGCGGTCGGCGATGGCCAGCGCGGCAAAGGCGTTCTGCTCGACGAGCAGGATGGTCATGCCCTGCGCTTTCAGCGACTTGACGACGTTGAACACTTCCTCGACCAGCAAGGGCGCCAGGCCCATCGACGGTTCGTCGAGCAGCAGCATCTTCGGCCGCCCCATCAGCGCGCGGCCGATCGCCAGCATCTGCTGCTGGCCGCCGGACAGGGTGCCGGCCGGCAGGTGGCGCTTTTCCTTGAGGATGGGGAACATCGCGAAGACCTTGTCGAGATCGCCCTCGACCTGCGCCTTCGGCTGCGTGAAGGCACCCAGGCGCAGGTTGTCCTCGATCGACAGCGGGCCGAACACCTGCCGCCCTTCCGGGCTCTGACAGATGCCGCGGCGCACGCGCTGGTCGGCGCGCAAGTTGGTGATGTCGTCGCCGTTGAAAAAGATGCGTCCGGCGCTGATCGGCTGGACCCCCGACAGGGCGCGCAGGAAAGTGGTCTTGCCGGCGCCGTTGGCGCCGACCAGGGCGACCAGCTCGCCTTGGCGCACTTCGAGGTCGATCCCCTTCAGCGCCTTGATCCGCCCGTAGCAGCTCTCCAGGCCGCTGACGCGCAGCATGGTGTCGCCGGCCACGGCATGCGCCGCCGGCTCCAGGTCGCCGCCGCTGTGCGCGCCGAGGCCGACCGATTCCGGCGCCAGGCTGGCGATGCGGTGGAAGAGCTGGCGATACTCGACGCGCGCCTGTTCGCCGAACACCGGATCGGCGTTGTCGAGGAAGGCGCGGTCGATGACCGCCCAGTCCTCGGCAAGCAGGACCTCGCGGGCGAGCGGCATGGCGTCCTTTTCCTCGGTCCGGATGTGCGACTTCAGGCTCTCGGCGAAGATGCGCAAGTTGCCGGCGAATTCGCCCGGCGCGCTGGCCGGTGCCGCCAACTGGCGACGCAGCGAACGGAGGATTTCCGGCCCGTTGCGGTGTTCGATCTGCAGGCGGTCGAGCACCGCCGCCGCTTCCGGGCTGCGCTGGCGCAGCGCCGGGAACAGGTATTCGTCCTCCTTGGCGTGGTGGCAGGCGTCCATGAAGTGTTCGATGTAGTCGAACACCGAGTGGAAGAAGGCCGGATCGACCGGCTCGCCGGCTTCCATTTCGCCGGCGACGAGGTCGAGGGTGACGGCGACGCGCCAGAGGTTCTGGTGTTCTTCGGTGATGATGCGCAATGCTTCCATGGCGTTTCCCTCAGGCATGGGTGCCGAGATAGGCGGCGATCACGTCCGGGTTGGCGCGCACTTCGGCGCCGCTGCCTTCGGCCAGTTTCTTGCCGTAGTCGAGGACGAGGATGCGGTCGGACAGGTTCATGACCATCTTCATGTCGTGCTCGACGAGGACGACGGTGACGCCGGAATCGGCGATCTTGCGCACCAGCGTATCGACCTCGATGGTCTCCTTGGGATTGAGGCCGGCGGCCGGCTCGTCGAGGAAGATCAGGCGCGGCTTCATGGCCAGCGCGCGGGCAATCTCCAGACGCTTGAGGGCGCCGTAGGACATCGCGTCGGCGCGCGCCTCGACGTACTGGCCGAGGCCGACGAAATCCATCAATTGCGCCGCCTCGGCGCGCAGCTCGCGGTCGCGCCGGCGCAGCGAGGGCAGGCGCAGCGCCGCCTTGAACGGGTTACGATCGAGCCGCAGATGGGCGCCGACCATGACGTTCTCGATGGCGCTCATATTCATGCAGATCTGCAGGTTCTGGAAGGTGCGGGCGACGCCGCGCCGCGCCAGTTCGCTCGGCGCGCGGCCGTGGATGGCCTCGCCGTCGAGACGGATTTCCCCGCTGCTCGGTTTGTAGACGCCGGTGATCAGGTTGAACAGCGTGGTCTTGCCGGCGCCGTTGGGGCCGATCACCGAGTAGACGATACCGGCGTCGATGTCGAAGCTGACGTTCTGCACCGCCTTGACGCCGCCGAAATGGATCGACAGGTTGCGTACCTGGAGCAGGCTCATCTCACTCCCCCTTGCCGAAACGCGCCGCCAGCGTCGGCACCAGGCCACGCGGCAGGAAGATCATGCACAACATCAGGATGGCGCCGAAGGCCACCGTTTCCCAGCCCTCGAAGGTGGCCAGCGCCTGCGGCAGCGCGGTGAGCAGCACGGCGCCGACGACGGAGCCGTAAACCGAGGCCATGCCGCCGATGACGACCATGGTCACCAGTTCGATCGAGTGGAAGAAGTCGGCGAAGTTGGGGCTGATGAAACCGATGTAGTGCGCCGAGATGCTGCCCATCACGCTGGCCGAGAAAGCCGACATGACGAAGATCGTCACCTTGTAGCGGACGACGTTGACGCCGACCACCTGCGACGCCACCTCGGAGCCGTGCAGCGCGCGCAGGGCGCGGCCGAAGGGCGAGTCGATCAGGTTCTGCGAAGCCCAGACGGCGATCACCAGCAGCACGGCGACCACCCAGTACCACTGGCGGTCGTTACTGATCTCGATGCCGAACAGCGCCATCGCCGGCACCGCCATGCCGTCCGGGCCGCCGGTCCATTGCGCCTCGTTGCGCAGCGCGATGTTGATGATGATGCCCAGCCCGAGCGTCGCCATCGCCAGGTAATGCCCCTTCAGCTTGAAGATCGGCCGCGCCACCAGCGCCGCCAGCAGCGCCGAGGCGACGGCGCCGGTGAGCAGGGCGAGCAGCGGATGCCAGCCGAAATGGGTCGGCAGCACCGCCGAGGCGTAGGCGCCGATGCCGAGGAAACCGGCGTGGCCGAGGCTGATCTGGCCGGCGAAGCCGATCAGCAGGTTGAGACCGATGACGATGATGGCGTTGATCGCCATCCGTACCGCGAGGTCGAGGTAGAAACTGTTGGGCAGCACGAAGGGCAGCGCGATGAGGATGGCGGCGAGCAGCCCGAGGCCGAGATGAGGGTTCTTTTGCATGCTTACACCCGATCGGTCGATTTGCCGCCGAACAGGCCGCGCGGCATGAAGAACAGGATGAGCAGGATGAGGACGAAGGGAATCGCGTCCTTGTACGCCGACGAAATGTAGCCGGCGCCCATCGCCTCCAGAATGCCGACCAGCAGGCCGCCGACCACCGCGCCCAGGCCGTTGCCCAGCCCGCCGACGACGGCAGCGACGAAGCCCTTGAGGCCGAGCATGATGCCGACGTCGTAGGAGGTCAGGGTGATCGGCGTGATCAGGATGCCACCCAACGCGCCGAGCGCGGCCGACATGGCGAAACTCATGAACAGCACCCAGCTGGTGTTGATGCCGACCAGTTCCGCCGCCGTCCGGTTGAACGAGGTGGCGAGCATCGCCTTGCCCTGCAGCGTGCGGTTGAAGAAGTACCAGAGCGCGACCACCACCAGCGCAGTGATGCCGAGCACCCACAGGCTCTGCGGCAGCAGCGTGGCGCCGAGAATCTCGATCGGCGCGTCGCCGGAGAAGGCGGGCAGGCTGAAGGTATTCTTGCCCAGCCAGACCTGGACGATGCCGCGGATGACCAGCGAGGCGCCGATGGTGATGATGATCAGCGTCACCGTCTCGGCGCCCTTGACCGGCTCGATCGCCAGCTTCTCGACCAGGACGCCGACTACCGCCGGCACCAGGATGGCGAGCAGCAGCACGACCGGCAGCGGCAGCCCCATCTGCGCGAAGAAGACGGCCAGCATGCCGCCGAGCATGATGAACTCGCCCTGCGCAAAGTTGATGACGTTGCTGGCGTTGTAGATCAGCGTGAAGCCGAGGGCGGCCAGCGCATAGGTGGCGCCGACGGTGACCCCGGAAAACAGGAATTGCAGGAACTGGGCGAGCATCAGCGTCCCCCTGCCCGCAGGCTGGTCATTATCATGTTGTCTCCTCCGATAGCCCTACATTGTCAAGGGCGATGACCCTGGTTGGCAACCGGAACCGCCCCGCTTGCCATCGAGCCCCGCCGGCGGCGTTCTGTGCGCCGCTGCGACGGGACTTCCTTCATGCCAGCGGCGAATGCGACCACGGATCGTCGTCGCCCTTGGCCGGCTGCTGCTGGGCGAAAAAACCCTCGCTGTGGATCAACTCGTCGCGGGCGCCGAGCGCCCTGGCGGCGGCAACGCAGCTATCGACGAATTCCGGACTGCCGGCGACGAAGACGGTGTGCTTCGACAGGTCGCTGAACATCTGCGGCAGCACGACGTCGATCCGGCCGTGGCGATAGCCTTCGCGCTGCTCGCGGGTCAGCGTCACCTGGTAATCGAAGTTGCGATGCTTGGTGCGCCACCAGGCCATCATGCCGGTGCCGTAGACGTCGTCGGCGCTGCGCGCCGAGAACAGCATCGTCACCGGCTTGCGGAAGCCGCGGCGCAGCGCCGCCTCGGCCAGCGCCATGACCGGCGCCAGACCGGTGCCGGCCGCCAGGCACAGCACCGGCGTATCGACCGAAGGATCGCCAATGAAGGTGCCGTAGGCGCCGGAAACCTTGACGCTCTCACCGACCGCCAGCGTGTCGTGGATCCAGTTGCTGGTCACGCCGCCGTCGGCGCGTGCCACCTGCAGCACCAGCTCGCCATCGGGGCGCGGTGCGTTGGAAATGGAATAGGCGCGCGCCGGAATGTCGGCGCGCGGGTTGCCGATGGTGACGTACTGGCCGGGCCAGTAGCGGATCGGCTGGCCGACCGGGCGCAGGCGCAGTTCGACGACGCGGGCGGCGAGCGCCTTCTTGTCGACGACGACGAACAGCGCGTCCTCGCGCGGCGGAAAGAGCTTCGGCTTGGCGTCCTCGGTCCCCCACTCGATGGTCAGCTCGTCGGAAATCGGCTTCGCCATGCACATCAGGCCGTAGCCCTGTTTGCGCTCATCCTGGGAGAGCGCCATGTCGAGGACCATGCCCTGATCGAACTGACCCCGCGTGACCTTGACCTTGCATTCGCCGCAGGCGCCGGCGCGGCAGTTGTTGGGGAGCGCGTAGCCGGCCTTTTCCAGGGCCATCAGCACGGTGTCGCCGTAGGCACAATCGACCGACTTGCCCGAGGGTTGCATGATGATGCGGGCCATGTTGTCTTCCTCTTCGTTCTTATTGGTTTCTCTGTTGCGGCAAGGCCGGCGCCCGGGAGCAGGCGCCGGCCGGCAGGGGTCAGAAGACCGGGATGATGTCTTCCATGGCGATGTCGCTGATTTCCTCGCCGGTGATGCCGACTTCCGGAATCGCCGGGAACGGGATGTTGTAGCGGTCGAGCACGCCCTTCAGGTTGATCATCGCGTTCTTCCAGTTCTGCAGCTTGGCCTCGTAGCTCGGGATGCCGAAACCGGCACCGCGGGCGACTTCCTCGGCCTCGCGCTGGTTGTCGATGAAATCGGCCGGCAGGTCCCAGAACTCCATCGGCGGCTCGAACAGCACCGCCGACAGGAACAGGTAGCCGGCACGGATCTGCTTGGTGACGATGCTCTTGGTCGCATCGTCGAGGCCCGGATAGTCGCGTTCCATGACCGCCATGCAGATCGCCATGTGGCGACCTTCGTCGCGGCCGATGTTCTTGAAGCCTTCCTTGAACACCGCTTCGCGGGAGTTCTCGTACATCTGCTTGAAGATCGTGGCGGCAGCAATCTCGCCCATCAGGAAGGACGAGAAGAGCACCGCCAGGTCGTACTTCGGCACCGCCTGCTTGTAGCCGGTCCAGTAGCGGCCGCCGTTGAAGTACAGCCAGGCGACGTTCTTCTGCAGGCGCTTGCCGAGTTCGGTCTTCGGCTGGTAGGTCAGCGGATCGGGATGGCCGAGCAGCTTGGTGATGGCCAGGCCGCACATGATCTCGTGGTTCTGCTCGTCGCGGGTGACCGAGAAGAAGCACTTGCGCACCGGATCTTCCTCATGCACTTCATAGGTCTTGATCAGCGCCTCGGCAAAGACCGGCGGCGCCGAGGCGTCGAACACCGACAGCAGGCTCCACCAGTAGGCGATCGATTCGCGCTCTTCCCAGCTGTAACTGTCGACGTCCAGCGTGTCCCAGGGCAGCTTTTCCGGGTCCCAGTTCTCGCGCAGCGCGGCTTCCCAGACTTCCTGCAGCTTCTTCGTCTTGCTGTTCCAGGACAGCGGATAGACGTTGGGCTGCGGCGTTGCCGGCGGGAATTCCATCTTGTCCGCGAATCTTTCCTTGTTGATAGCCATGGCTCCTCCTTCAGTGGATTGTCGTGATCGTTGAACAGCCGCCCGGCCTCCCGGGTAGCGTTGGAGCAATCATGATACCGATACGCAGCACGTGTCAACATTTTATGTATCGAAATGCAATGATTTTACCTCGGAACGCATTCCGCATTTCAAAACCGCAACGGATAAATCGAAATAACAAACAAGTTAGCCGATGTTTTAATTGAGTTTTATCTAACGTCAACAACCTGTTTCTCTAAACAGAACACAAGAAACACACGAATTTTTCGATACTTTCATTTGACTTTTGCCTCTTTGATTCGTATCGTAGAACCCAGACAGACGGTCCAAGCCGCCGCCACCCCACAAGACACCAAGAACAAGGAGACATCCGATGCCCCGACATCTGCTCGACAAGCACCGCGCCACCCTCGACGGCGCCCTGGAAGCCATCCGCAGCCGCGGCTACTGGTCCGCCTACAACGAGATGCCGAGCCCCAAGACTTATGGCGAAACTGCCGCCGACGACGGCAAGGCGGCGTTTGCCGCCCATCTCGGCAAGGCCTTCGTGCTCGACCAGCCGGGCGGCAACGGCTGGCACGGCGGCGAACGCTCGCCTTACGGCATTGAACTGAACGTCAGCTACCCGGTGTGCGATCCGGAAGTACTGATCGCCGCCGGCCGGAAGGCCATGGACGGCTGGCAGAAGGCCGGCGTAGACGGGCGCACCGGCGTCTGCCTGGAAATCCTCGATCGCCTGAACCAGCAGAGCTTCGAAATCGCCCACGCGGTGATGATGACCACCGGCCAGGGCTGGATGATGGCCTTCCAGGCCGGCGCCCCGCACGCCCAGGACCGCGGCCTGGAAGCCGTCGCCTATGCCTACCGCGAACAGAGCTTCGTGCCGACCGAAACGGTCTGGGACAAGCCGCAGGGCAAGAACCCGCCGCTGGTCATGAAGAAGCACTTCGAGATCGTCGGCCAGGGCGTCGGCGTCGTCGTCGGCTGCGGCACCTTCCCGACCTGGAACACCTATCCCGGTCTGTTCGCAGCGCTCGCCACCGGCAACGCGGTGATCGTCAAACCGCACAGCAACGCCATCCTGCCGGCGGCGATCACCGTGCGCACGATCCGCGCCGTGCTCGCCGAAAACGGCATCGATCCCAACCTGGTCACCCTGTGCGTCGCCAGCGAACGCAGCGCGACGCAGAAGCTGGTCACGCATCCGGCCGTGAAATCGGTCGACTTCACCGGCGGCAACGCCTTCGGCCAGTGGCTGGTCGACAACGCCCGCCAGGCCCGCGTCTATGCCGAACTGGCCGGGGTCAACAACATCGTCATCGACTCCACCGACGCCTACAAGGCGATGCTGCGCAACCTCGCGTTCACGCTCTCGCTCTATTCCGGCCAGATGTGCACCACCTCGCAGGCGATCTTCGTCCCGGCCGCCGGCATCGATACCGAAGACGGCCACAAGTCCTACGACGAAGTGTGCGCCGACCTGGCCAAGGCCGTCTCCGGCTTCCTGAGCAAACCGGAAGTCGCCCTCGCCGTGCTCGGCGCCGTGCAGTCGGCCGACACCCTGCAGCGCATCAAGGACGCCGACAGCGGCGCCCTCGGCCGCGTCGTGCTCGCCTCGAGCAAGCTGGACAACCCGGAATTCCCGGCCGCCGAAGTGCGCACCCCGGTCCTGCTCGCCTGCGACGCCGCCGACGAAGCCGCCTACATGGAAGAACGCTTCGGGCCGATCAGCTTCATCGTCAAGGTCGCCGACACCCCGGCCGCCATCGCCCTCTCCGAACGCATCGTGTCCACGCACGGCGCGCTGACCGCCGGCATCTACTCGACCCGCCCGGAAATCATCGACGCGATGACCGCCGCCACGATGCGCGCCAAGGTCGCCCTGTCGATCAACCTGACCGGCGGCGTTTTCGTGAATCAGTCGGCGGCCTATTCCGACTACCACGGCACCGGCGGCAACCCGGCAGCGAACGCGTCCTACGCCGACGCCGCCTTCGTCGCCAACCGCTTCGTTGTCGTCCAGCGCCGCTACCACATTTGAACTCATGCATAAATCTACTGCGCCCGCCCATCCCGGCCCTGCGATGCTCGCCGTACAGTTGTACGACTGCGCTTCTCGGACCGGCCTGAACGGGCTCGCTACGATTTCTGCACGAGTTCGGGAGAATTGAATGGAATTCACCACCATCCGTTTTGAAGTCAGCGACGGCGTCGCCCGCCTGACCCTGAACCGCCCCGACAAGCTGAACAGCTTCACCGGCGAGATGCACGCCGAACTGCGCGTCGCCCTCGACCGCGTCCAGGCCGACCGCAGCATCCGCGTCCTGGTGCTCAGCGGCGCCGGCCGCGCCTTCAGCGCTGGCCAGGATCTCGCTGATCCCGACATGCAGGCCATAGCCGGTCACCAGCCGGACATCGGCAACATCGTCGAGAAGAACTACAAGCCGCTGGTACTGCGCCTGCAGAACCTGCGCGTGCCGACCCTGGCCGCGGTCAACGGCATCGCCGCCGGCGCTGGCGCCTCGGTGGCGCTGGCCTGCGATCTGGTCGTCGCCACGCAGTCGGCGTCCTTCCTGCAGGCCTTTTCCAAGATCGGCCTGATTCCCGATACCGGCGGCACCTGGTTCCTGCCGCAACGGGTCGGCATGGCGCGCGCCATGGGCCTGGCCCTGCTCGCCGACAAGCTGCCGGCCGCGAAGGCCGCCGAATGGGGGCTGATCTGGGAATGCGTCGCCGACGACGCCTTCGCCGCCCGCATCGACGCGCTCGCCGCCCAGCTTGCCAGCCTGCCGACCAAGGCGCTGATGCGCACCCGCCAGGCGATGCACGCCGCCCCCGGCCACACGCTGGAGCAGCAACTGTCCTTCGAGGGCGGCTTCATGCGCGAACTCGGCTGGAGCGCCGACTACGCCGAAGGCGTCGCCGCCTTCATGGAAAAACGCGCGCCGAAGTTCACCGGGGACTGACGATGGCCGCCCTTCCTCAAAGCGCGGTCGTCGCCGTGGTCGGCGCCGGTGCCATGGGCGCCGGCATCGCCCAGGTCGCGGCGCAGACCGGCCACCCGGTGCGCCTGCTCGACAACCGGCCGGGCGCCGCAGCCGCCGCCATCGAAAACATCCGCGCCCAGTTCGCCAAGCTGGCTGACAAGGGCAAGCTCAGCGCCGCCGACGCAACCGCCGCCGGCGCCCGCCTGCAGGCAGCCGACCGCCTGGCCGACCTGGCCGGCTGCGCGCTGGTGGTCGAAGCCATCGTCGAAAACCTGGAAGCCAAGCAGAAGCTGTACGCCGACCTCGAAGCCATCGTCGGCGACGACTGCCTGTTCGGCACCAATACCTCGTCGATCTCGGTCACCGCCATCGGCAGCGCGCTCAAGCGCCCGCAGCGCCTGGCCGGGCTGCACTTCTTCAATCCGGCGCCGCTGATGGCGCTGGTCGAGATCGTCTCCGGCCTGGCCACCGACTGCGCCGTCGCCGACACGCTGTACGCCACCGCCGCTGCCTGGGGCAAAACGCCGGTGCATGCCAAATCGACCCCGGGCTTCATCGTCAACCGCGTCGCCCGCCCCTATTACGCCGAGGCGTTGCGCCTGCTGCAGGAAGGTGCTGCCGACCCGGCGACGCTCGACGCCGTGCTGCGCGAGGCCGGCGGTTTCCGCATGGGCCCGTTCGAGTTGATGGACCTGATCGGCCACGACGTCAATTTCGCCGTCACCAACTCGGTCTGGCGCGCCTTCTACCACGACCCGCGCTTCCTGCCCTCGCTGATCCAGCAGGAACTGGTCGACGCCGGCTTCTACGGCCGCAAGAGCGGACGCGGCTTCTACGATTATTCCGCCGACGCCGCCCGCCCGGCGCCGCAGACCGAAGCAGCGTGCACGCCGGCCGGCAAGATCGTCGTCTGCGGCGAGTCGCCGCTCGCCGAAGCATTGGCCGAGCGCCTGCAGCACGGCAAGCTGTCGTTCACCCGGGCGCCGTCGACCGACGGGCGCGTCGCCGAAATCGGCCGCGCCGTGCTCTTCCAGACCGACGGCCGCTCGGCCACCGAGCGTGCCGCCAGCGACGGCGTCGCCAACTGCGTGCTGGTTGACCTGGCGCTCGATTACGAAACCGCCGGCCGCCTCGCCGTCGCCGTCGCCGCCCAGTGCGAGCCGGCCGCTGCGGAAGCCGCCATCGGCCTGCTGCAAGCCGCCGGCTACGCCGTCTCGCAGCTCGCCGACGTGCCCGGCCTGGCCGTCATGCGCACCGTCGCCATGCTCGCCAACGAGGCCGCCGACGCGGTCAACCAGGGCGTCTGCGCCGCCACCGCCGCCGACGCGGCGATGCGCCTGGGCGTCAATTACCCGCGCGGCCCGCTGGCCTGGGCCGACCAGGTCGGCGTCGGCGCCATCCGCGACGTCCTCGCCAACCTCGGCGCCAGCTACGGCGAAGACCGCTACCGCGTCTCGCCGCTGATCCGCCGCGCCGTCTTTGCCGGAAAGAACCTCCATGACTGAACCCAAACTCAGCGCCGCCGAGGCGCAGGCGCTTGCCGAGGCCACCGCCGCGGCGATGTACGCCCGCGACGCCGCCGCCCAGGCGCTCGCCATCCGCATCGTCCGCGTCCAGCCGGGTGCCGCCCTGCTCACGATGACGGTCCGCCCCGACATGGTCAACGGCCACCACATCTGCCACGGCGGCATGATCTTCACGCTCGCCGACACCGCCTTCGCCTACGCCTGCAACAGCTACAACAAGAACACTGTCGCCTCGGCCTGCCACATCGACTTCCTCGCCCCCGCCCGCGAAGGCGAGACCCTCGAAGCCGAAGCCGTCGAGCGTTCGGCGGCCGGGCGCACCGGCGTCTACGACATCACCGTGCGCAACGCTGCCGGCACCACCATCGCCCTGTTCCGGGGCAAGAGCTACCGAATTGCCGGCGAGGTGATCGCCGGACTGCAACAGGCCGACCGAGCCTGACACCACCCCAAAACGGAGGAGACCACCATGACCGTCAAGACCCCGCAAACGGGCGACCTCGAAGCGATCGA
Source organism: Azonexus sp. MM2026_4 (assembly GCF_055901855.1). Lineage (NCBI taxonomy): Bacteria > Pseudomonadati > Pseudomonadota > Betaproteobacteria > Rhodocyclales > Azonexaceae > Azonexus > Azonexus sp. MM2026_4. The sequence continues at coordinate 2,285,793 of NZ_CM148380.1, forward strand.
AACCGCCAGCCGCGACGAAATCTCGGCGCTGCAGCTCGAACGCCTGAAATGGTCGCTGCGCCACACCTACGACAACGTCGAGCCCTATCGCCGGAAGTGCCTGGAAAAGGGCGTCCATCCGGACGACCTGCAGTGCCTGGCCGATCTCGGCAAGTTCCCGTTCATGACCAAGGCCGACCTGCGCGACAACTACCCCTTCGGCCTGTTTGCCGTGCCGCGCGAGCAGGTCGTCCGCCTGCACGCATCGAGCGGCACCACCGGCAAGTCGGTGGTGGTCGGCTACACGCAGAACGACATCGACCACTGGGCCAGCCTGATCGCCCGCTCGCTGCGCGCCGCCGGCGTGCGGCGCGGCGACATGGTGCACAACGCCTACGGCTACGGCATGTTCACCGGCGGCCTCGGCGCCCACTACGGCATCGAACGCCTCGGCTGCACCGTGGTGCCGATGTCCGGCGGACAGACCGAAAAGCAGGTGCAGCAGATCGTCGATTTCCGCCCCGACGCGATCATGGTCACTCCCTCGTACTCGCTGGTCATCGCCGAGGAATTCGAGCGCCTGGGCATCAAGCCGGAAGAGATTTCGCTCAAGGTCGGCATCTTCGGCGCCGAGCCCTGGGGTGAAGGCATGCGCCACGAGATCGAGAAGAAGCTCGGCATCGACGCCATCGACATCTACGGCCTGACCGAAGTGATGGGCCCGGGCGTCGCCTGCGAATGCATCGAGACCAAGGACGGCCCGGTGATCTGGGAAGACCATTTCTACCCCGAGATCATCGACCCGGAAACCGGCGAGGTGTTGCCCGATGGCGAAGAAGGCGAACTGGTGTTCACCTCGCTGACCAAGGAAGCCTTCCCGGTCATCCGCTACCGCACCCGCGACCTGACCCGCCTGCTGCCGCCGACCGCCCGCTCCTTCCGCCGCATCGGCAAGATCACCGGGCGCACCGACGACATGCTGATCATCCGCGGCGTCAACGTCTTTCCCACCCAGATCGAGGAGCAGATCCTGCGCGACCCGCGCTTGGCCGGCAACTACCAGCTGGTGGTGACGCGCGACGGCCACCTCGACAACCTCGAAGTGCGCTGCGAAGTGCAGCGCGAACTGTCGGGCAAGCTGACCCAGGCCGACCTCCAGGCGATCGGCAAGGAGTTGCAGCACCGGATCAAGACCATCATCGGCGTATCGACGCGGATCACCGTCATGGAATTCGACGCCATCCCGCGCACCCTGGTCGGCAAGGCCAAGCGCGTGCTCGACGAACGCCCGAAGCAGAACTGAGGAAAGCACAATGACCCAAGCCTTCATCTGCGACGCCATCCGCACTCCAATCGGCCGCTACGGCGGCGCGCTGAGCAGCGTGCGCGCCGACGATCTCGGCGCCATCCCGCTCAAGGCGCTGATGGAACGCAACCCGCAGGTCGACTGGACGGCCGTCAACGACATCATCTACGGCTGCGCCAACCAGGCCGGCGAAGACAACCGCAACGTCGCCCGCATGTCCGGCCTGTTGGCCGGCCTGCCGCTCGAAGTGCCGGGCACCACGGTCAACCGCCTGTGCGGCTCCGGCATGGACGCGGTCGGCCTCGCCGCCCGTTCGATCAAGGCCGGCGAGGCCACGCTGATGCTCGCCGGCGGCGTCGAGAGCATGTCGCGCGCGCCCTTCGTCATGGGCAAGGCGGAGTCGGCGTTCTCGCGCAACGCGGCGATCTTCGACACGACCATCGGCTGGCGCTTCGTCAATCCGGCAATGAAGAAGCTGTACGAGACGCACTCGATGCCGCAGACCGCCGACAACGTCGCCGCCGACTTCAACATCGGCCGCGCCGACCAGGACGCCTTCGCGCTGCGCTCGCAACAACGCTGGGCCGCCGCCCATGCCGCCGGCCGCTTCGCCGACGAACTGGTGCCTGTGGTGATCGCGCAGAAAAAGGGCGACGCCAAGGTCGTCGACACCGACGAGCATCCGCGCCCGGAAACCACGCTCGAACAACTGGCCAAACTGAAGGGGGTGAACGGCCCCGAGCTGAGCGTCACCGCCGGCAACGCCTCCGGCGTCAACGATGGCGCCTGCGCCCTGCTGCTCGCCTCGGAAGCTGCCGCCGGCCGCTACGGGCTGACGCCACTGGCCCGCGTGGTCGGCATGGCGACCGCCGGCGTCGCGCCGCGCATCATGGGCTTCGGCCCGGCGCCCGCGGTGCGCAAGGTGCTGGCGCAGACCGGCCTGACGCTCGCCCAGATGGACGTCATCGAACTCAACGAGGCCTTTGCCGCGCAGGCGCTGGCGGTACTGCGCGACCTCGGCCTGGGTGACGACGCGGCGCACGTCAATCCGAACGGCGGCGCCATCGCCCTCGGCCACCCGCTCGGCATGAGCGGCGCCAGGCTGGTGACGACCGCCGCCTACGAGCTGAAAAGGCGCAACGGACGCTTCGCACTGTGTACCATGTGCATCGGCGTCGGACAGGGCATCGCGATGGTCATCGAACGTGTCTGACCCCACTGCAACCGACAACAACCCGAAGGAGGAGACCCACCCATGAAGACCAGCCTGAAACAACTCGTCGCCGGGGCCGCCCTGGCTTTCGGCGCCCTCGGCGCCTTGGCCGCCGAGCCGATCAAGATCGGTTCGGTACTCTCGGTCACCGGCCCCGCCGCCTTCCTTGGCGACCCGGAACTGAAGACGCTGCAGCTCTACGTCGCCGAGATCAACAAGAAGGGCGGCGTCCTCGGCCGCCCGCTCGAACTGGTGCATTACGACGACGGCAGCGATGCCGGCAAGGCCAACGGTTTCACCAAGCGCCTGATCGAGGACGACAAGGTCGATGTCCTGGTCGGCGGCACCACCACCGGCTCGACGATGTCCGCCGTGCCGCTCGCCGAGAAGGCCGGCATTCCCTTCGTCTCGCTCGCCGGCGCCGTCGTCATCATCGAGCCGGTCAAGAAGTTCGTCTTCAAGACCCCGCACACCGACCGCATGGCCGCCGAAAAGGTCTTCGAGGACATGAAGAAGCGCGGCATCAGCAAGGTCGCCCTGCTGTCCGAAACCTCCGGCTTCGGCGCCTCCGGCAAGAAGGAAACCGAAGCGGTCGCCGGCAAGTACGGCATCACCCTGGTCGCCAATGAAACCTACGGGCCCAAGGATACCGACATGAGCCCGCAGCTGACCAAGATCAAGAACAGCGCCGGCGTCCAGGCCGTCTTCGTGTTCGGTCTCGGCCAGGGTCCGGCGATCGTCACCAAGAACTACAAGCAGCTCGGCATCGCGCTGCCGCTCTACCAGTCGCACGGCGTCGCTTCCGACGAGTTCCTGAAGCTCGCCGGCCCGGCTGCCGAAGGCGTGCGCCTGCCGTCGCCGGCCCAGCTGATCCCGGAAAAGCTGCCCGCCAATGACCCGCAGAAGGCCGTCGTCACCGCCTACGCCAACGCCTACAAGGCGGCCTACAAGACCGACGTGTTCGACCTTCGGCGGCTACGCCTACGACGGCCTGATGCTGGCGGTCGAGGCGATCAAGCGCGCCGGCGGCACCGACAAGGCCAAGGTCCGCGACGCGCTCGAAGCCACCAAGGGCTTCGTCGGCACCAGCGGCACCTTCAACATGTCGGCGACCGACCACATGGGACTCGACCTCTCCGCGTTCCGCATGCTGGAAGTGAAGAACGGCGACTGGGCGCTCGCCCAGTAAGCCGTTCCCGACCCGCGAACGATCACTGCACTTCGGGCCGCCCCAGGGTTGGGCGGCCATTTTTTTGGAGATTTTTGCCATGAGCAATGTCGTACTCAGCGAAGTCCACGGCAAGGTGGGCCTGATCCGCATCAACCGGCCGGAAGCGATGAACGCACTGAACAACGATGTCGTCGACGGCATCGCCGCCGCCATCGACGCCTTCGAAGCCGACGAGAACATCGGCTGCATCGTCCTCACCGGCAACGAGAAAGCCTTCGCCGCCGGCGCCGACATCGGCTTCATGAAGGACTTCGACTACATGCAGGCCTATAAAACGGACTTCATCACCCGCAACTGGGAGCGCATCAAGACCACGCGCAAGCCGGTGATCGCGGCGGTGGCCGGCTTCGCGCTGGGCGGCGGCTGCGAGATGGCGATGATGTGCGACATGATCTTCGCCGCCGATACGGCCAAGTTCGGCCAGCCGGAAATCCGCCTCGGCACCCTGCCCGGCGCTGGCGGCACGCAGCGCCTGCCGCGCGCCGTCGGCAAGGCGAAGGCGATGGACCTGTGCCTGACCGCGCGCATGATGGACGCCGCCGAAGCCGAGAAGGCCGGCCTGGTCGCCCGCGTCATCCCGGCCGAGCAACTGCTGGACGAAACTTTGAAGGCCGCGACCACCATCGCCGGCTATTCGCTACCGGTAGTGATGATGATCAAGGAATCGGTCAACCGCGCTTTCGAGTCCTCGCTCAACGAGGGCCTCTTGTTCGAGCGCCGCGCCTTCCATGCGGCTTTCGCGCTCGAAGACCAGAAGGAAGGCATGGCCGCCTTCGTCGAGAAACGCAAGCCGGCGTTCAAGAACCGCTGAGTCGGAGTTCGCCATGTACGACACCCTGGAAATCGAACACAAAGGGCCGGTGGCGACGATCTGGATGAACCGTCCGGCCGTCTTCAACGCCTTCGACGAGACGCTGATCGCCGAACTGGCCGCTGCCTGCCGCGAGCTGGAGGCCGATGCCGGCGTGCGCATCGTCGTCCTCGGCGGCCGCGGCCGGCATTTCTCGGCCGGCGCCGACCTCAACTGGATGAAACGGGCGGCGCAGTTCGGCGCCGAGCAGAATCTCGCCGACGCCCGCAACTTCGCCGCCATGCTGCATACCCTGGACAGCCTGCGCAAGCCGACCGTCGCCCGCGTCCAGGGCGCCGCCCTGGGTGGCGGCACCGGCCTGACCGCCGCCTGCGACATGGCGATTGCCGCCAGCGACGCCAGCTTCTCGACCTCGGAAGTGAAGTTCGGGATCATCCCGGCGGTGATCAGCCCCTACGTGCTGCGCGCCATCGGCCCGCGCCACGCGCTGCGTTATTTTCAGAGCGGCGAGAAGATCAGCGCCGAACGCGCATTGGCGATTGGTCTGGTCGGCGAGGTGGTCGCCCCCGAGGCACTCGACGCCGCCATCGACCGGCTGACTGCCAGCCTGCTGCAGGGCGGGCCGCTCGCCCAGAACGCCGCCAAGGAACTGATCGCTGCCGTCGCCGGGCGCCCGATCGACGCTGCGCTGGGCGAGGAAACGGCAGGCCGCATCGCCCGCCAGCGGGCGACCGCCGAGGCGCGCGACGGCATCGCCGCTTTCCTCGACAAGCGGCCGCCAGCCTGGCTCGCCTGAACCCGCCGTGCGCCGAAAAGCTTCGTTATTGCGGGATTTTCGGCTCGCCGGTGGCGCCCAGGCGCAGCGACAAGGCCGCCGCGTGATGGCGCACGCGCTGCACCAATTCGCCATCGGCGCTCATGTCGAACATGCCCTGAACGCCAACCGCCACCAGGGCCATGGTGATTTCGTTGCGGAAGTTGAACACCGGCGCCGCCACCGCGGCAACGCCGCGCACGCGGTGAAAACCCTCGGTCGACGCGAAGCCTTGGGCACGGATACCGGCCAGCAAGGTCTCGACGGCGGTCTTGCTGCGCAGTTCCGGCGGCAGGTCGGCAGCCTTCAGTTCGGCGGCGAGCAGCGGTGCAACAACCTTGCGCGGCATCCAGGCGGCAAAGATGCGACCGGTCGCCGACGACAGCAGGTCGAGCACGGTACCGGTGATGACATTGACCGTGATCGGCCGCCGCGGCCGCTCCCAGCGCACCACCACCGGCCCCTTGTCGCCCCAGACGGCGAGCGCCGTCGTCTGGTTGATCTCGTCGCGCAGGTCGGCGATGACGTTGAGGCCGAGGCGCACCCGGTCAAGGCGGTCGAGCGCGACGAGGCCGACGTTGAGCGCGAACGGCCCGAGGTCGTAGCGCGAACTCATCGGGTCCTGCTCGACCAGGCCGGCGCGGATCAGGCTGACCAGGTAGCGATGCGCCTTCGACGGCGGCATGTCGGCCGCCGCCGCGATGTCCTTGAGCATCATCGAGCGCTGGCCGTTGACCATCGCCCGCAGGATGCTCATGCCGATTTCCAGCGACTGCACGCCGTGCCGGCTGTCGATTTCGTCGCTCATCGAAAATTCCTCATATCAAAATGAGTTCTATAATAAAGCATTCCGAACCGAGCGAGCATCTTTCATGACATCCCTACGCGTCTATGCCATCGACGGCATCACGCCGGTCGTCGATCCGACCGCCTACGTCCATCCGAGCGCCGTCCTGATCGGCGACGTGATCGTCGGCCCCGGCTGCTACGTCGGCCCCTGCGCCTGCCTGCGCGGCGACTTCGGCCGCCTGATCCTGGAACGTGGCGCCAACCTGCAGGACACCTGCGTCATGCACGGTTTTCCCGGCACCGACACGGTGGTCGAGGAGGACGGCCACATCGGCCACGGCGCCGTCCTGCACGGCTGCCGCATCGGGCGCAACGCGCTGGTCGGCATGAACGCGGTGATCATGGACAACGCCGCCATCGGCGCCAACAGCATCGTCGCCGCCTCGTCCTTCATCAAGGCCGGCGAACAGGTGCCGGACGGCGTGCTGGTCGCCGGCGTCCCGGGCCGGGTCGTACGCCCGCTGCGCGACGAGGAAATCGCCTGGAAGGTCGAGGGCACGAAGACCTATCAGGACCTCGCCCGGCGCAGCCTGGCGACGCTCATCGAAACCACGCCGCTGAGCGCCGTCGAAGCCGACCGCAAACGCATCGAAATGCCCGATGTGGTGCCGCTGGTGAGCTTGAAGCAGCGCGAGCGCGCCGACTGAGGCCATCAGGCGAGCGGATCGTCCTGGCTGAAGCGACGGGCCAGCGTGCCGTCCTCGCCCGGCACACTGCCGTCGGCAACGCACAGCATGGCATCTAGGTGACGCGACGAGGCGGCTTCCAGGCGCTTGTAGATTTCCTTGCACAGGAGACGCGCCTGCTGCCCCGGCCACTGTGCCGGCAGCAGCACTTCCGGCAGTTCCGGGTCGCGCAGCAGCATGCGCCGGTAATCGTGGATCAACAGCAGGCGGAGCAGGAAGGCATCCTGATCGGCCAGATCGAGCGAAGCATCGCGCTGCAGTTCGTCGAGCACCGGCTGGTAACGATCGACGAAGTGGCCGTAGGCACCGGACAAGGCGTCGAGATTCCAGGCCCGAGCCACCAGATCGGCGTCGCTGGCCGACGCCGCCGAGCGGGCATCGGCAGCGAACAGCGGCAGCAGCGCGCCGAGCGCGTCGGCCAGGCCTTCGGCGAGCAGCGCGTCGAGCACGGTAGACAATTCCGCCCCGGGGTGCACGAAGCACTCGCCACCGAGCACGCCGAAGCCCTGCCAGAGCAAGGCATTGCGCACCTGCTCGCGCTCCTTCGGCGGCAGTTCGCCGACCACCAGGATCAGGCGCCAGCGCCGATCCCAGAGCGGCGCCCGCGACGCGTAGATGTGGCGGGCCGCTTCCGCGAAGCGCCGGCGGCCGGCCGCAGTGAGCGCGTAATCGGCGCGGCGGCCGAGGGTTTCGGTGCGCAGCCACTCTTCCTTGACCAGCCGGAAGACCGAAGTGCGGATCAGCCGCTCATTGAGGTCGAGCGGTTCGAGCAGGCGGATCAGGCTGCCCAGCCAGATCTTGCCGCCGCGCGGCAGGACGGCGTCACCGAAAGCGGTGATGATCAGCGAACCGGCCTGGACGCGACGTTTTTGCCGGAATTCGGTCAGCCTTTGTTGAATGGCATTGCCCACAGAATCATAATCCTGTCAAAGTAGCGGCGAAAAAAAGCCGGAACTGGATTGGGAATTGCCCATCTTAACCGATCCATGCCCATCATTCCAAATGACTTTTTCAGAATCCGGGCAAAAAACCGGCCGCCGAAACCCCAGAACAGAGCAGAGACGTGACACAACTTTTATCAATCGAAAAATTAATCTGTATTGCTTTTATCCTCAGCAGCCCGCCACTGCAGGCAGCACTGCCGGAACATCGGCCGGTTCCCGGCGGCGTTGCCGTCGTTGACTTGGGCAGCAGCGAGCAAGCGGCGCCGCGCGCCTTCCTGAACGAGCAGCCGCTGGCGGTGGTCGCCGAAGATGGGCGCTGGCACGCGCTGCTCGGCATTCCGCTCGACACGCCGCCGGGCACCCTGAGCATCCGCGTCGAAACGCCGTCCACCGCGGCGCAGCGGGAAATCGCCGTCGCCCCCTGGACATACGGCGAGCAACGCCTGCGCCTGCGCAACCGGCGTCAGGTCGAACCGACGCCCGAGGATCTGCGCCGCATCGAGCGCGAACAGGCGCACACGGCGGTGATCAAGGCCACTTTCAGCGCCGCCGCGCCGGACAGCGACTTCGCCCGGCCAAGCCGGGGCCGCCTGTCGTCGCGCTTCGGTCTGCGCCGCTTCTTCAACGGCGAAGCGCGCCTGCCGCACAACGGCCTCGATTTCGCCGCCCCCGCCGGCACTCCGGTGCTGGCGCCAGCGGTCGGCAGGGTGGTGGACACCGGGAATTATTTCTTCAACGGCAACACCGTCTTCCTCGACCATGGCCAGGGATTGATCAGCGCCTACATGCACCTGTCGCGCATCGATGTCGCCGTCGGCCAGCGCGTCGACCGCGGCCAGCGGCTGGGCGCGGTCGGCGCCAGCGGTCGCGCCACCGGCCCGCACCTGCACTGGACGGTGATCCTCAACGCGACGCCGGTCGACCCGGCGCTGTTTCTCGAGCGCCCCTGAGCGGGCAGCCTACATGCCGAGCGAGCGCAGCAGTTCGTCGTGCTCGCTGCCCCCGGACTCCGGCGCCGGACTGGCCGCCGATGCCGCGCCGGCTTCGGCGATCAGGGCATCCGGATCGGGAATTTCCTGGGCATCGAACTCGTTGATCTGGATGAACTCGGTGTGGTCGATCGCCAGCTCGAGGTAGAAGATGTTGTTGCGCGCGGTGTAGAAGGTGACGCGGCGCGCTTCCGGGCGGTCGAGGTTGGTATCGACGCTGAGGATGACCTGCTTGTTGAGAACCAGCATCTTCGGCTGGTTCTGGGTGATGTGGGTCTGCAGCTCGCGGCCGATCTTGCCGGTGAAGTTGCCGACGATCTGGTTCATCAGCTCGCCCATCACGTTGCTCACCTCGTCCGAGGTATGCGATGTCGCCAGGTCGTCGCGCGCCATCCCCATGCTGAGCAGGTAGCCCTCGTAGATTTCCATCGCCGCCGCGGCCGAAAAATTGAGCACGACCAGCCCGGTGAAGCCGCCGTCGAACAGCACGAAACAGCCGATATCGGGTTTCAGGCAGGTCTTGGTGATGCGCTGGACCATGCCGGAATAGCGGACCTGGCTGCAGGTGGCGACGTTGAGTACGTCGGTCACCGAATTGCACAGGCTGCGCAGGATGTCTTCGGTACCGAAGACGACGGGCGAGATTTTTACGTTCATGATCGGCAAGGCTGTGGATTGAAGGGTTGACTATAGCGCAGCCGCTGCTGCCGGGCTTGCGCGGCATTGCCCGGACAACGCATGATCCACCCATGCGCCACACCGTCATCGAACTGCATGCCGACGCCCCGGCCAAGCCGGCGCCGGGCGAACCGTGCACCGGCTGCGGCGTCTGCTGCGCGCTCGAGACCTGCCCGCTCGGCCGCCTGCGCTTCCTGCAACGGGGCGGTCCCTGCCCGGCGCTGCGCTGGTCGGCCGCCGAGACGCGCTACCACTGCGGCCTGCTGCGCGCGCCGGCCGAGCATTTCCCCGCCCTTCCCGCCGCCCTGGCACCGCTCGCCTCCCGCCTCGCCGCCCGCTGGATTTCTGCCGGCAGCGGCTGCGACTGCGACGCCGACGTTCAGCCCTGAGCGACAGCCGCGGTCAGCGCGATCTCGACCCGGTATTCCGGCTTGGCCAGTCGCGCCTGCACACAGGCCCGTGTCGGCGCGCAGCCTACCGGCAGCCAGGCGTCCCAGACCGCGTTGACCGCGTCGTAATCGGCCATGTCGGCGAGGTAGAGAGTGGCCATCAACAAGTGGCGGCGATCGCTGCCGGCCTGCGCCAGCAGGCGGTCGACACCGGCCAGCATGGAAGCGGCCTGGCCGGCGGCATCGAGCGTGGTGTCGGCGGCAATTTCGACCAGATAGACGGTGCCGGCATGGACGACGCTGTCGGAATAACGCTGGCAGGTGCCGTGGCGCTGAATGAGAGTAGTGGACAAAGCGATCCCCAAAAGCAGGAAGCCCACGCGCGACTGGCATGGGCTTCGGTTTACAGCAACCCCGGCACGGCGGCTGGGGCAATCGGCATTACGCCGGATCTGGAGTACTACACGGCAATCTCAAGAAAAACTTCCTGTGACAACGTCCATAGAATCTCCTGCAACGCAGCATCGACTGCCACTGCATGCCCGGCTTGCTGCACACCCGACACGAGCCCAGATTACCACTTCGGCGGAAAAAACCAAGTAGTTATTTTCGCTGCGCGATCGGTCATAATCATGCGATTCGCTGCCGCCCGACCGGGATATGGAAAACCTGATCAAGGATACCGCCACGCTGGAACTCTTCTGCTGGCTCGACCCCGGGGCCGAGTTGCCGGGCTGGGACATCCTGCGCGGCAGCCCCTTCGGCGCCACCCTGTCGGCGCCGGAAGGCGGCGCGCCGAGTGCCGGCGACCAGTTGCTGTCGGTACAGAACTATTTCGCCGAATACCATCTCGAGTATTTCCGCCAGCGCCGCTACGGCCACTTCCCGAGCCGCCTGCACGCGCTGCTGCAGTTCGCCACGCGCACCGACGCGATGACCTACCGCTTCAAGCACCCCGACCGCGTGTTCGGCAAGAACCTGTCGTGTTCGCGGACCAAGGGCGCCTATCTGTGTTCCTTCCACGATGCGAGCTGGCTCGATTACCTGCGCCTGCCGCACAGCCTGTCGCTCGCCGCCCTCGACGAGGTTGCCGAACATTACTGGTCAGGCCGCACCGTCGAGGAAATCGGCCTCACCTTCATGGATGAGCCGTGGCAGGATCCGCCGGTGATCGAAGCGTTGTTTCAGGGCGCGCTGGAACCCGTTTGGGGCCACGAACAATCGGGCTGGCTGCCCGGTTTCAGGTAGTCAGCGGCAGCGCGACGCTGACCCGCAGGCCGGGTTTGCCGTCGCCACGCGCCAGGAGTTCGAGCGTACCGCCGTGCAGATCGACGATACGGCGGACGATGGCCAGGCCGAGACCGGTTCCCGGCTTGCCGGCACGCGCCGCGTCGGCGCGCACGAAAGGCTGCAGCAGGCGCTCGACATCCTGCGGGGCGACGCCCGGCCCGTCGTCGCAGACCTCGATCCGGCACCAGCCGCCGTCGACGCGGGTGACCAGTGCAACCTCGCCACCGCCGTACTTGCGCGCGTTGTCGAGCAGGTTGACCAGCAACCGGCGGATCGCCTTTTCGCGGAGCAGCAGGCTGACGCCGGCGCCTGCTTGAAGGTGCAGCGCCATGCCGTCGGCGACGAAGGCCGCCGCTACCGCGCTGACCAGCGGGTCGATGGCGCAGCGGCGCGGCTCCTCGTCGTCGCCGATGCGGGCGAAGGCGAGGAACTGGTCGAGCAGGCCGTCGATCTCGTCGATCTGCCGCCCCATCTGCGCGAACAGCGCCGGCTCCAGCCTGGTCTCCGAAATATCCAGCGCCAGGCGCAGCTTGGTCAGCGGCGTGCGCAGGTCGTGCGAGACGCCGGCCAGCATCACCGCGCGCTCGCGGTCGAGGGCGGCGAGATCGTCGGCGAGCTGGTTGAAGCTGGCGGCGACGGTGGCGATTTCCTGCGGCCCGTCGTCGGCCAGGCGCGGCGGTCGCTCGCCCTTGCCCATGACCTGCGCCGCTTCGACCAGGCGGGCGAGCGGCCGGTTGATACGGCGCGAGATGCCGACCGCGCCGAAAATCGCCAGCAGCGTCGCCGCCGCCGACAGGCCGAGGAACAGCCAGGGCGCCACCGGCAGCAACTGGCCGCCGCGCAGGGTCACCCAGTAGGGGTCGTCGCCGATCAGGATGCCGACCCAGATGCTGCGGTCGCTCGCCTGCCAACGGACGATCTGCGCCCGCTCGCCGAGCGCGACGCGCAGACGACGCAGGAAGCCGCGCACGGCGACCGAATCCGGCTCATCGAAGCCGGCGAATTCGGTGCGGTCGAGCGGCAGCGCAGCGGCCGGCAGGACGCGGAATTCGTCGCCGACGTTCATCGCCGCCAGGAAGGCCTGGCGCGGCCCGTCTTCCAGTCGCGCCGCCGCCTGCTGCAGGGCCAGCACCTGCTGCGCGGCCAGCCCGGCGAGGCGGACGGCACGCGGCTGCTGCACGGCGAAGATGAAAACCAGCGCGCTGATCAACTGCCCGAGCAGGATCAGGGCGACCAGCAGCAGCAGGTTCTGGCGGAACAGCGAGCGCGGCAGCCAGCGCATCTCAGTCCGCCGCCCCGGGATCGGCGACGAAGACGTAGCCGACGCCCCACACCGTGCGGATATGGCGCGGCTGCGCCGGATCGTCCTCGATCGCCTTGCGCAGGCGCATCACCTGGACGTCGATGCTGCGATCGAGCGCGACATGCTCGCGACCGTGCGCCAGTTCGAGCAGGCGCTCGCGCCCGAGCGGCCGACCGGCGTTGGCGGCCAGCGCCCGCAACAGCGCAAATTCGGTGCTGCCCAGGTCAACCGGCTGGCCGTCGCGCAACAGGCTGCGCGTTGCCGCGTTCAGTTCGCAGCGGCCGAAACGCAGCACTTCGTCGGCCGGGCGCGCGGTGCCGCCCAGCGTCATCCGCTGGCGGCGCAGCAGGGCCTGGATGCGGGCGAGCAGTTCGCGCGCGGTGAACGGCTTGGCGAGATAGTCGTCGGCGCCCATTTCAAGGCCGATGATGCGGTCCACCGGGTCGCCTTTCGCGGTCAGCATGATGATCGGGATCGTCTCGCCGGCCGCGCGCAGGCGCCGGCAGATGCTGAGACCGTCCTCGCCGGGCAGCATCAGGTCGAGGATGAGGAGGTCGAAACGCTCGCGCGTCAGCAGGCGGTCGAGCTGCGCCGGTTCGCCGATGGCGCGCACGCGCAGCCCCTGCTCGCCAAGATAGCGCTGCAGCAGGGCGCGCAACTCGGCTTCGTCATCGAGGATGAGGAGCGAAATGGTTTCCGGGGCGGCTGACATGGCGGCATTGTCGCAGCCCGCCGCCGCGCCGTCAGCCCGCCGCCCCGGCAATCGATGTCAAACCATGTCAACGGCCGGCGGCCGACATGAACTGTGACAAACCCCCCCGTCGTCGACATCGGCGGCAAACGACTGCCGCCCAGAATGACAGCCATGCCGCAAGCCCGCGGCCCCATCAGCCAAGGAGATCATCATGCACCACGTTTCCCGCCCCCTGTTCGCCCTCGCCTGCGCCACCGGCGCCCTGCTTGCCGCGCTCGCCGCAACCCCTGCCGAAGCCGGCGGCCGCCTCGCCGTCCGCGGCCATGACGGTGCCGCCGTCGGTGCCGTCCGCCATGGCCCGAACGGCGGCGGCTTCGCCCGCGGTCGCGCCATCACCGGCGATGGCCAGGGCAACGGCCGCCTGGTCAGCGGCGGCGCCTTCCGCGGCCCGAACGGCGGCAGCGGCGCCCGCGCCGGCGAAACGACACGCGCCGCCGACGGCAGCCTGAACCATCGCAGCGGCTTCCAGGCGAGCAATGCTAACGGCAGCATCAGCAGCCAGGGCAGCGCGACGCGCAGCGCCGACGGCGAGATCACCCAGTCGCGGACGACGACGGCTACCGGCGCCGCCGGCAATACCTACAACGGCAGCACCAGCTACAGCAAGGAAACCGGCGTCGTCCATAGCGGCAGTTGCACCGACGCTGCCGGCGCCGCCATTCCCTGCCGCTGAGGAAAACGCCATGAAATCCGGAATCGCTGCCACCCTGCTGCTCGCCCTGCTCGCCGCACCCGTCCTGGCGCAAGTCAACGACGGCAAGCGCGAACAGTTCCGCGAACGAGCCGGCGCCAAGCTCGCCGAACGTTTCCGGCAGGCCGATGCCAACGGCGACGGCCGCCTGACGCGCGACGAAGCGAAAGGCAAGATGCCCCGCGTATACGAGAACTTCGCCCGGATCGACAGCACCGTCAAGGGCTACGTCAGCGAGGACGAACTGCGCCGCTTCGCCGCTGAACAGCTTGCCGAACGACGGGGCGCTGCGGGGTCCTGACTTTTGCCCGGCCAGCGCCTTGATCTTGGGGCGGGTTCACGGGACCATCACACACTGAATCCGCCACCGATCGGCCTGCCATGCGTCGCCTCGTCATCGCTCTCGTCGTCATCGTCCTGCTCGGCACCGCCCTCTTCGCCCTCACCCGTCCGCAGCCGCTTGCCGTCGTCGTCCATGAAGTCGGCCGCGGCAAGGTTGAGGCGACGCTCGCCAACACCCGCGCCGGCACGGTCGAAGCCTGCCAGCGCACCAAGCTGTCGACGATCATGGGCGGCCGCATCGAGTACCTCGGGGTCAAGGAAGGCGACCGGGTCGAGAAGGGGCAGTTGCTGATGAAGCTGTGGAACGACGACCAGCAGGCGCAAAGCGCGCTGGCCCAGGCGCAGATCGCGCTCGCCGCGCGGCGCAGCGACGAGGCCTGCATCGCCGCCGGCAACGCCGAGAACGAAGCGAAGCGTCAGGCCGACCTGCGCGCCCGCGGCTTCGTCTCGCCGAGCAAGGAAGAAGCCGCCCGCACCGAGGCGGCGGTGCGCCGCGCCGCCTGCAACACCAGCAAGGCCGACGTCGCCCAGGCCGAAGCCAAACTGAAGGCGACGCGCGTCGAGCAGGGCCGCGTTTCGCTCTACGCGCCGTTTGCCGGCACCGTCGCCAAGATCGTCGGCGAACTCGGCGAATACTCGACGCCGTCGCCGCCGGGCGTGCCGACGCCGCCGGCAATCGACCTGATCGACGATTCCTGCCTCTACGTCAAGGCGCCGATGGACGAGGTCGACGCGCCGAAGATCGCCGCCGGCCAGCCGGTGCGCATCACCCTCGACGCGCTCCCCGGGCAGTCGCTGCCGGGCAAGGTGCGGCGCGTCGCGCCCTACGTCTCGGCGGTCGAGAAGCAGGCGCGCACGGTCAACATCGAGGTCGATTTCGAGAAACCGGAACAGGCCGGCAAGCTGCTGGTCGGCTACAGCGCCGACGTCGAGATCATCCTCGCCGGCCGCGACAACGTGCTGCGCATCCCGACCGCCGCGCTCCAGGAGGGCGGCCAGGTGCTGGTGCTGAAGGACGGCGTACTCGAAGCGCGGCCGGTGAAGACCGGCCTGTCGAACTGGGAATACGCCGAGGTACTCGACGGTCTGCAGGCGGGCGAGCAGATCGTCACCTCGCTCGAGCGGGCCGGCGTCAAGGCCGGGGTCAAGGCGGTCGCCGACAGCGCGGCGAAATAGATGGCGCTGATCGAACTCGCCGGCATCGAGCGCCGCTTCCAGCTCGGCGACACCACGGTGCGGGCGCTGGCCGGCATCGACCTGACGATCGACGCCGGCGAGTACGTCGCCGTGATGGGCCCGTCCGGCTCCGGCAAATCGACGCTGCTCAACCTGCTCGGCCTGCTCGACCGCCCCGACATCGGCCACTACCGACTGGAAGGCCGCGACGTGACAACATTGAGCGCCGACGAGCAGGCGAAGGTGAGGAGCACGCGCATCGGTTTCGTTTTCCAGAGTTTTCACCTGGTGCCGCGGCTGACTGCCGCCGAGAACATCGCGCTGCCGATGATGCTGGCCGGCATCGCCCCGGCCGAGCGGGCGCGACGGGTGACGACGGCACTCAAGGATTTCGGCCTCGACCAGCGCGCCGACCACAAGCCGGACCAGCTCTCCGGCGGCCAGCGCCAGCGCGTCGCCATCGCCCGGGCGACGATCATGCAGCCGCCGCTGATCCTCGCCGACGAGCCGACCGGCAACCTCGACCGCCATACCGGCGAAGACGTCGTCAATCTGCTCGAAGCGCTCAACGCGCGCGGCGTCACGCTGATCGTCGTCACCCACGACCCCGGCATGGGCGAGCGCGCCCGCCGCCGGCTGGTGATGGAAGACGGCCGCCTGCAATCGGACAGCGCCGGTGCGCCCGGCTGACATCCTGCGCTTCGCGCGCGACGCGGCCGCCGGCTACCCGCTGCGCACGACGCTGTCGGTGCTGGCCATGGCCATCGGCGTCGCAGCCGTCGTGCTGCTCACCGCGCTCGGTGACGGCGCGCGGCGCTACGTCGTCGGCCAGTTCTCGTCGCTCGGCACCAACCTGGTCATCGTCCTGCCCGGCCGTACCGGCACCGGCGGCTTCAACCCGGCCACCGCGATCACCAGCACGCCGCGCGACCTGACCATCGCCGACGCCCAGGCGCTGCTGCGTGCGCCGGCCGTGCGCCGGGTCGGCCCGCTCGCCGTCGGCACCTCGGAAATCAGCGCCGGCGGGCGCCTGCGCGAAGTGATGGTGGCCGGCGCCAACCGCGATTTCTTCGCCATCCGCAATTTCGAACTGGCCCAGGGCGAGGCGCTGCCCGACGACGACTGGCAGCGCGCCGCGCCGGTGGCGGTGATCGGCGCCAAGGTGCAGGAAGAATTGTTCGGCCGCGAGCCGGCACTCGGCCGCCTGGTCCGCGTCGGCGACCGCCGGCTGCGGGTGATCGGCATCCTGCGCCCGACCGGCCAGGGACTGGGCATGAACACCGACGAACTGGTCGTCGTGCCGGTCGCGCTGGCGCAGGCGATGTTCAACTCCAACACGCTGTTCCGCATCCTGGTCGAGGCGCGCAGCCGCGAGGCGATTCCCGCCGCCAGCACGCAGGTTCTGGAACTCCTCAAGCAGCGTCATCGCGGCGAGGAGGACGTCACCGTGATCACCCAGGACGCGGTGCTCGCCACCTTCGACAAGCTGCTCGGCGCGCTGACCCTGGCGGTCGCCGGGATCGCCGCGATCAGCCTGGCGGTGGCCGGCATCCTGGTGATGAACGTGATGCTCGTTGCCGTCACCCAGCGTACCGGCGAGATCGGCCTGTTGAAGGCGCTCGGCGCACCGGCGCGCACCATCCGCCTGGCCTTCCTGACCGAAGCGGCGATGCTGTCGGCGAGCGGCGCCCTGGTCGGCTACGGCCTCGGCGAAGCCGGCGCCTTTGCGCTGCGCCAGTTGTTCCCGGTGTTTCCGGCCTATCCGCCGGACTGGGCGGTGATCGCCGGCCTGCTCACCGCGCTGTCCACCGGCCTCCTCTTCGGTTTCCTGCCGGCCCGCCGCGCTGCCCGGCTCGATCCGGTGCAGGCGCTGATGAAGCACTGACATGCGGCTTTCCGACGCCATCTCGCTGGCCAGCCGCGCCGTCACCGCGCAGCGCCTGCGCAGCTTCCTGACCCTGCTCGGCATCGCCGTCGGCATCGCCTCGGTGATCCTCCTCACTTCGATCGGCGAAGGTATCCACCGCTACGTGCTCGGCGAATTCACCCAGTTCGGCACCAACGTGATCACCGTCGCCCCGGGCAAAACGAAGACTGGCGGCGCGCCGTCCGGCCTGCCGTCGAGCGCCCGACCGCTGTCGCTGGACGATGCGAAGTCGCTCGAACGCCTGCCGCAGGTCGTCGCGGTAACGCCCAACGTGCGCGGCAACGCCGAGGTCGAGGGCAACGGGCGCACGCGGCGGACGCTGATCTACGGCGTCAATGCCGATTCGCGCATCGTCTTCCGGTCGACCATGCGCAGCGGCCAGTTCCTGCCCGACGAGGACCCGGCCAACGCGCGCGCCTTCGTCGTCCTCGGCAGCAAGCTGAAGGAGGAGCTGTTCGGCGCCGCCAACCCGCTCGGCCAGCGCCTGCGCATCGGCGGCCTGCATTTCCGGGTGGTCGGCGTGATGGCGCCGAAGGGGCAGTTCCTCGGCATCGACCTCGACGACACCGCCTTCATCCCCGCCGGCCGCGCCCAGGAGCTGTTCAACCGTGAAGGCTGCGACGAGATCAACCTGGCCGCCGCCGAAGGCGTGCCGGCAGCGCTGGTTGCCGAGCGTATCCGTCGCCAGTTGATCGAGCGCCACGGTCGCGAGGACTTCACCATCGTCACCCAGGAGGAGATGCTGAAGACGCTGTCCAGCATCCTCAATGTGCTGACGCTGGCGGTCGGCGCGTTGGGCGGTATTTCGCTGCTGGTCGGCGGCGTCGGCATCGTCACCATCATGACCATCGCGGTCAGCGAGCGGACCTCGGAAATTGGCCTGCTGGTCGCCCTCGGCGCCTCGCGGCGGACCATTCTCGGCCTTTTCCTCGGCGAGGCGGTGGCACTGTCGGCGCTCGGCGGCGCGCTCGGCCTGGCACTCGGTTTCGGGCTCGCCCAGGCGATCCATTTCGCGCTGCCGGCGCTGCCAGTGCATACGCCGCTCAGCTTCGTGATGCTCGCCGAAGGCATCGCCATCGCCATCGGACTGCTGGCCGGCGTCCTGCCGGCGCGCAACGCGGCGCGCCTCGACCCGGTCGCAGCATTACGGACAGAATGACGTGCTAGAGTTCAGCTTCCCAACCCAATAACAACCTGACAGGAGCCCAGCAATGTCGTATCACATCGACCAACTCGAACCCGGCATGTCCGCCAGCACCGCCAAGACCGTCACCGAAGCCGACATCATTCTCTTCGCCGGCATCTCGACCGACGTCAACCCGGCTCACCTCGACGAGGAATACGCCAAGGGCACGATGTTCGGCGGCCGTATCGCGCACGGCATGCTGTCGGCCGGCTTCATTTCGGCGGTGCTCGCCAACAAGCTGCCCGGACCGGGCACCATCTACCTGTCGCAGACGCTCAAGTTCAAGGCGCCGGTGCGCCCGGGCGACACCGTCACGGCGACGGTGACGGTCAAGGAAGTCAATACCGCGAAGAACCGCGTCACGCTCGACACCGTGTGCACGGTCGCCGGCAAGACGGTGATCGAGGGCGAATGCGTGATGATGCCGCCGGTCCGCGCCGCCGCTCCGACCGGTACGGCCTGAGACCCTTACACCCATGAAAAACGCCGGCGGGGCGACCCGGCCGGCGTTTTTTCATGGGCGTTGCGTCACGGCAGCGTCAGAATGCCTCGTCGTCGCGCAGGAAGCGCCACTGTCCCATGGGCAGGTCACCCAGGCGGATGCGGCCGATGCGCACACGCTTGAGGCCGATCACCTTCAGCCCGACCAGCTCGCACATGCGGCGGATCTGCCGCTTCTTGCCTTCCTTGAGAATGAAGTGCAGCTGGTCCTCGTTCAATTGCTTGACCCAGGCCGGCTTCAAGGGCTTGCCGTCGAGTTCCAGACCGTGCCGGAGCAGCTCGAGGCCGCCCTTGATCATCTCTCCGGAAACGCGCACCAGGTATTCCTTTTCCGCCTCGCTGTCCTCGCCGATCAGGCGTTTGGCAACGCGACCGTCGCTGGTCAGCACGAGGAGGCCGGTCGAATCGACGTCGAGCCGGCCGGCCGGCGCCAGGCCGCGCAACATCCACGGCTTGAACTCGGGCCCGCCCGACTGCGGTATCTGATTTTCCGCGGTGATCAGCGTCACCGCCGGCGTGCAGCCCGGTTCCGGCTGCCCGGAAACGTAGCCGACCGGCTTGTGCAGCAGGATCGTCACCGCCTTGGCCTGGTCCTTCTTCGCCTCGGTCGAGATTTCGATGCGCGCGTCGGGTTCGATCCGCGAACCGAGTTCGCTGACCTGCTCACCGTCGACGAAAACCCAGCCGCGCTCGATCCAGAGGTCGGCCTCGCGCCGCGAACAAAGACCGCGCTCGGACATCACCTTGGACAGGCGGACGCCGCTCGGTGCTTCACCACTGGCAACGACCGCTGGCGGCGGGCTGGCGGGCCGCTCGGCACGCTCTGGCCGCGGCGGACGCGCACCGGCGTTGCCGCGCGACACCTCGCTGGCTGGCTTGCGGGCCCAGGGATTCTCCCCGGCCGGGCGGCGATCCCGGTTCTGCCCGTCCCTGCCTTGCCCGAATTTTTCCTGGCGCCCCCCATCCGGCCGGCGCTTCTCCTGCCACTCCCCGCCCTGGCGTTCCTGGCGCGGTTTGACGGCAGCCGGACGCCCGCCTTCCGGACGAGCGCCCTCGCGTTGCCGCGGCTGCGCAGCCGGCGTCTCGCGCGGCTTGCGGGCGAGCGCACCTCCCCGTACCGGGCGCTTGCGGCCGGTGGTTTCACTGCCTGGCGTCTTGAGCACACCGAGCGTCCCCGACGGCGGGGTCGGTGTAGCGGTATCCTGTGGCTCGACCGGCGCCGCGGGTTTTGCCGGGGCACTTGCCGCTACCGGCGTCTCCGGCGCAGCGGCCGGCTGCGTTTTGACTGGCTTGGGAGTGTCTATCGGCGCAACTACGGCAGACGGCTTGCGGTCGACCGCAGCGTCGTCTGCCGGCTTGCGCCACTTGGCCCAGGGATCGTCGGCCTGGGTCATTGCAGGTCGAGGAGTTCGACCTCGAAGACCAGCGTTGCGTTCGGCGGGATGACGCCGCCGGCGCCGCGGGCGCCATAGCCGAGATGCGCCGGGATGGTCAGCTTGCGGGTACCGCCGATCTTCATGCCCTGGACCCCTTCGTCCCAGCCCTTGATGACATGCCCCTGGCCGAGCGGGAACTGGAAGGGATCGTTGCGGTCCTTGCTCGAATCGAACTTGCTGCCATCGGTCAGCCAACCGGTGTAGTGCACGGTGACGAAAGCGCCGGCGGCGGCGACGGCGCCGCTGCCTTCGACGGTGTCTTCGTAGATCAGGCCGGAGGCCGTGGTGATTTCAGCCATGAGATGCTCCTTTGCGAAAGGCGGCAATTCTAGCACAACCCCTTGAAAGCCTTTGACTTTCATAAACTTCTGCGTATAATGCGCGGTTCTTCGTAGTACCCTTAGTTCATTCCCGGAGTCCAACCCATGTATGCGGTCATAAAAACCGGCGGCAAGCAGTATCGCGTTTCCGCTGGCCAAAAACTCAAAGTAGAACAGATACCGGCAGACGTTGGCGCAGAAGTTACCCTTGACCAGATCCTCATGGTAGGCGAAGGCGAGTCGGTAAAGATCGGCGCCCCCTTCCTTGCTGGCGCCACCGTCAAGTGCACCGTGGTTTCCCACGGCCGCCACGACAAGGTCAAGATCTTCAAGATGCGCCGTCGCAAGCACTACCAGAAGCGTCAGGGCCATCGTCAGAACTACACCGAACTGCGCATCGACACGATCGCTGCCTGAGTTCAGAGAAGGAGCTAGCAAATGGCACACAAAAAGGCAGGCGGCAGTTCGCGTAACGGCCGCGACTCACAGGCACAACGACTCGGCGTCAAGCGCTACGGCGGTCAGTTCGTTCTCGCCGGCAACATCATCGTTCGCCAGCGCGGTACCGAATTCCACGCCGGTGAAAACGTCGGCATGGGCAAGGACCACACCCTGTTCGCGCTCAAGGATGGCACCATCCAGTTCGCCATCAAGGGCGAAAAGAAGCGCCGCACGGTCACCATCGTTCCGGCTGCCGAATAAACGTAACGTTTTCGCACACACCAGAACTTGCCAAAAACATATTGGCAAATTCTGGCTAATGCGGTTAAATACGCCATACTCATGAAACGGGGTTAATCTTGAGCTCCCTCAAAGATGCCTTGGATGCTTGGGTTCCTCACTCGGAATTTGAGTGCTTGGGATCCCGAATATCTGGCGCCAAGTCAGGTAGTCATTACGATGTCGCCACTCTCGGCGAAGCGCCGAACGACCTTCAGCACTCCATGCTAATGTCCTCGGTTCAACTGGATCTGAAGAAGCACATGATTCAGTCCGCTTGCAACAGATAGTCTGTTAGCAAACGACACATGAGGCCGCGTTCATTGCGCGGCCTTTTTATTTACCTTTTGCTATCCCACCATGGCCCACTCAAATCTCTACCAATTCGATTTTTTCCGAGCACGCCGCCATGCTGAAGCCACATCCCCTGACGACAACGTTAAGTATCTAGTCATCGGCGAGTATGACTATTTCAGCGTGCACCGCGCTGACTTCGACCAAACCTTACAACAGCATCGCCCCCCCCCCGACCTCTTGGAGCTAGTATTTCTTCTAGAAACAGGGCACACCTCTCCAGACATTGATCGCTGGCTGGATATGCAATCCAACGCCGGATTGTTATTTAGACTCGATCTAGGCGAAGACCGCTCACCCTGCAATCCAAAAACACTACAGCAAGACATTGCTGGCAAATTGTCCTCCGCTCTACCTAGCAACCTTCGGTGTCTTTTTTTTGGCAGCCTTAGTCTAAATGCACTTTATATACTTGCCGACCTTTCCCAGCAACCTCTTCAAGAAGCGCTAACAAGCCTCTTCAACGCTTGCCAAAGCCACCCAATAATATTTCGCACCACTACGGTACCTTTCGGCATTCCCAGTGAACAGTCGGTTGGGGAATTCACTGTTAGTGCGCAAATTCGTATTAATACCCCATTAAACAATCAAGGATCTCTGGATCAATACATCCGCAACGAGTGGAATAAATCGACATCATCACTAACGGGAGACGAGGATATTCTGGTTTGCCTTGATGAAATTGATTTCCATCAATTATTGTTCAAAATCAATCAAATTCAATGCCTCGGCGCCAGCACTCGCACCAGTTTGATCTTCGAATACAATTTCCAACCATCTCCCCAGAAGCCACGCCAAGGGGATCAAATAACCATCAGCACAAAAGATATCGACGAACCTCTGTATATACAAAAGCTTACTCAGTTACTTCGCCAACAAGAAAATGATTATCGTGATGTGTCACCAGCCTTTCTGTGCCGCCTGAATAAGACGATCCAAACTATCACAGAGGACGTGCGCAAGAGTCTCAGCTCTCTCGAGAAAAAGCGTGCAGCAAACTTGCTGGATGTGCTTCGCGACGCACTGATACAGCGCCGAGTAAAACGTACCGACATTTCCCTAGACACAGACCTTCGGCGCTCCGGACTATCGCTGGGCGCCTTCCTTCCATTACACGCCCTCGACAAAACTGCGCAGCATTTTTACCAAGACATTCATAACTCGCTACCGATCAGCCTAAAAGATCGTTTTCGACCTTGGAACGGGGTGGTTCTAGCTTCTGATCGCCATGGCTTTGCCGCTCTCCCGTATGGAATTATTCTCGTCCCCTATCAAGCCCTACTCGACCCGATATCACCTGAAGGCAACTGGAATACTCTTTCACATGAGATAGCGCACATTTTTACTGCCGGAATTCTTACCCGTGATCTTGAACCCAAGATAAAACAAACTGCAAGACAATATGCAGATTACCTAGGCATCACTGATGACGAGATCGAACGTCGGATCAATATTGATACCAACGAGATCACGACGCACTGGATAGATTTTCTGTACCCCTACGGGGCGAATTTTCCAGATTACGTCGAATCAATTTGGTCAACTTGGGCACCGCAACTACAGGTATTGGAACCTCGCCTAAGAAAAAACAGCTTGCTCGATTACCACCTGCGGACCTTTTGTATATACATCTGCAATCTAGAAGATGAAGAACTTCAATGTAACACACTGCCTCAGCTTGCGGGGCAAGCACACGATGAACTGCTCTCTAAAGTTCATCACCATTTTGATGGATACCTAAAAGCATTAATCTCTGCGGGAGTCCCCCAAGAATATATTGCGGTCATGGAGCCCCAATATCCTGACTACCCGGGTCGCTGGCAATTAAACCGCGCTACACTTCGCCTACTACCGACTTTAACCGCAATGCTTAGCATCCTACCCAAATCAAGCTCAACAAACGCCACAGGACGTTTTGGGGTTCATCAGCTACTCGCCAAGCAACGCAAAGAAACCCCATCCCTCAGCGAACGAATTAACGCATTGCACTCAGTTGTCGATTACTTCGAAGGACAGTAACGCCCTATGTCAACAGAAGCTTATCCCCAACACTTGGTTGTCCTAATCGCGTTGCCAATGAATTTACCTTGCGAAGACCGGAAACGGCTATCTCGCGATTTGCAGGTGAGCACTCTTGCTATCAAAGCATATTTTTCTCGACCAAATCACGCCCATTCATTATTAGTGCTGCGATATCAAATTGAACAAGCCAGCACCTTAATAGACTCCACCAGCAAGATCGAAACAGCAATCGCCGACAAAACAAGACATTTACATCAATTTGAACAAATCGTTTATGCTATCGGCCAGCCTAGAAAAACCCCTACCGAAGCTATTGAAATCGCTCAAGAAGCACTATACCGTGCATTGCGGGGTACTTCAGCCGCCGTTCCACTGCATGGAGTAAATCTCTCCGCGCCAAAAACTCCCTATGACGCGACAACGCTAAAAAATGCCATTACACCAACTTCACCTAGCTCATTTCCTCGTTTCCGACTATACGCCCAACGCAAATTTGAATTACAGCGAAACGAGCAGGGCCTTTTCGTAATTCCTTCAGAAACCCCGACAAGCAGTAGTGTTGAAATTCTATCCCGACTACATACAGGCCCAGGAGAAAACGAAACTGTCGCAATCACGACTTGGCTTGAAGCTGTAAAACATGACCGCAATTTGCAATTAGCTTTCGACAGGCAATTAATCACAAGCTTGACTAGGATTGCAGGACTATCAAAAAATAATATAACCAATTTCGCTGTCAATATTTATCCAGAGTATTGCAACCACGCTTGGAAGCAGGAGCTAAGCGCACAAATCCCACCTAGCATGCGCGACTTAATTCAAATTGAAATAGTTGAAGGCGGCAACCTTACGGAGAGCGGGGGCAAAGCAATTGCGGAAATGATCGCAGAGGGGTTCTGTTTTGCCATTGACGATTTTGGCACCGCCAATTCTAACTTTGACCGCTTACGCCATTTCCAAACAAAACATCCAGAACGCCGCAGCTTACTCAAAGTCAACCGCAGCTTCTTACCGTCGAACAATAACGTAGATGCTTCTCTAAACATGCTTCCACATTTTGTACTACTAGCTAGGTCTTGTAATTTCGATCTTTGTTTTGAAGGCACCGAGAACATTGACAAACACTTGCGTAGCATTCTTAGCGCACTTAATGGGGAAAATAGTAGTGACGCATTCCCGTATCGCGTATACATCCAAGGTTTCATGTACAACAATGAGCCCAAACCTCTCGACGCTATGCTATGAAATTCATCGACGAAGCGAAGATCTACGTTAAAGCTGGCGACGGCGGCAACGGCATCGCCACTTTCCGCCGCGAGAAGTACATTCCAATGGGCGGCCCCAACGGCGGTGATGGCGGCAAGGGCGGCAGCGTGTACGTGGTCGCCGACCGCAACATCAACACCCTGGTCGATTACCGCTACACCCGCAAGTTCCTCGGCCAACGCGGCGAGAACGGCGGCAGCGCCGACTGCTACGGCAAGGGCGGCGAGGACATCGTGCTGCGCATGCCGGTCGGCACGGTAATTTCCGACCTGAACACCGGCGAAGTGCTGGCCGACCTCGACGTGCACGACAAGAAGGTCATGCTCGCCAAGGGCGGCAAAGGCGGCCTCGGCAACACCCATTTCAAGTCCTCGACCAACCGCGCCCCGCGCCAATGCACCAAGGGCGAGCCGGGCGAGGAATTCGAGGTCAGCCTCGAATTGCGCGTGCTCGCCGACGTCGGCCTGCTCGGCCTGCCCAACGCCGGCAAGAGCACGCTGATCCGCGCCGTCTCGTCGGCCCGGCCGAAGGTTGCCGACTACCCGTTCACGACGCTGCATCCGAATCTCGGTGTGGTCCGCGTCGGTGCCGAGAAGAGCTTCGTCATGGCCGACGTGCCCGGACTGATCGAAGGCGCCGCCGACGGCGCCGGCCTCGGCATCCGCTTCCTCAAGCACCTGCAGCGCACGCGCATCCTGCTGCACCTGGTCAACATCGCACCGATCGATCCCGATGCCGACCCGGTCAAGGACGCCAAGGCCATCGTCGGCGAACTCCTCAAGCACGACCCGGCGCTGGCCGACAAGCCGCGCTGGCTGGTCCTCAACAAGCTCGACCTGATTCCCGAGGAAGACCGCGAAAAGGCGGTCAAGGATTTCCTCAAGGCCTACAAGAAGGCGACCAAGTACGACGGCCCGGTGTTCCCGATCACTGCCATCACCGGCGACGGCACCAAGCCGCTGATCTACGCGATCCAGGAAGCCCTCGAACAGATGGCCCGCCCGGAAATCGCCGACGACGACGAAGACACGCCCGCCGAGGAACAATGAGCCGCAGCCGCCTCGCTTCCGCCAAACGCCTGGTCGTCAAGGTCGGCTCGGCGCTCGTCACCAGCAACGGCAACGGCCTCGACCTCGCCGCCATCGACAGCTGGGCGCGGCAGATCGCCGCGCTGCGCGAACAGGGACGCGAGGTCATCCTCGTTTCCTCCGGCGCCGTCGCCTGCGGCGTCCAGCGCCTGGGCTGGGGCCGCCGGCCGAAGACCGTGCATGAAAAGCAGGCCGCCGCCGCCGTCGGCCAGGCCGGTCTGGTCGAAGTCTACGAAGCCGCGTTCAGCAAGTACGGGCTGCACACCGCGCAAATCCTGCTCACCCACGACGACCTCGCCGACCGCAAACGCTACCTGAACGCCCGCACCACGCTGCATACCCTGCTTGGCCTCGGCGTGATCCCGATCATCAACGAGAACGACACGGTGATCACCGACGAGATCAAGTTCGGCGACAACGACACGCTGGGCGCCCTGGTCGCCAACCTGCTCGAAGCCGACACCCTGATCATCCTCACCGATCAGCAGGGCCTATACACCGCCGACCCGCGCAAGGACCCGGCGGCGACGCTGATCCAAGAGGCCAGCGCCGGCGACCCGGCACTGGAAGCGATGGCCGGCGGCGCCGGCAGCCGCGTCGGCACCGGCGGCATGATCACCAAAGTCATCGCCGCCAAGCGAGCCGCCCGCAGCGGCGCCGACACCGTGATCGCCAGCGGCCACGAAACCGACCCGATCCTGCGCCTGACCGCCGGCGAAACGCTAGGCACCCTGCTCGTGGCGCAGACGCCGCCGCTGGCCGCGCGCAAGCAATGGCTGGCCGACCACCTGCAACTGGCCGGCCGTCTCATGCTCGACGCCGGCGCAGTCCAGGCGCTCAAATCAGGAAAGAGTCTGCTGCCAGTCGGCATCGTCGCCATCGACGGCGAATTCGAACGCGGTGCCGCCGTCGCCTGCATCGCCCCGGACGGCCACGAAGTCGCCCGCGGCCTAGCCAACTACGGCAGCGGCGAAGCCCGCCTGATCGCCCGCAAGGCCACCGCCGACATCGAAAGCATCCTCGGCTACCTCGACGAGCCGGAAATGATCCACCGCGACAATCTGATCATTTCCTGATCCAGACCAATCCCGAACGAGGGAAATTGCACGCCGCCTGCCCTGCGCTCGATGCCAGGAGCCCAAAGCACCCGTGAGGATCTCCCCGGATATGACGCACCCACCTTCACGCTTATACCTGTCGAATCTACACCACAGAGCGCCCCGTGCAAGTTTCGGGCCTTGACGATGTTCGGCCGCCTTACCTAGCTGTGTCGCCTCATATCCGCCTCCTGTTCGTCAGGCCAGCGCTTCGCCTTCGGCTTCCTCCAGATTCGCAGTTACCCACGATACCCTTACCGTTCAACTAACTCTTCCCCTTGCCGGACGAGCAGAGGACTTTCACCTCCAAGTAAGTGCGCCCCGCCGGGCACACCAAGAAAAACGGCCACTCCGAAGAGTGGCCGTTTCGATCGTCACTAAAAACCAGTTAGACTGGATTAGAACTGGTGACGGATACCGAGGTTCAGGCCGGACAGGTAGTCGGCGGTAGAATTGGTAAACGGGAACGGGGTAAAGTTGGCACCACGAACCGAGAACTGACCTTCAGCGTCGTTATTGGTGCTGATCTTAGCGTAGGCTGCGTACAGGTTGGTGCGCTTCGACAGAGAATGGGTGTAACCGATAGCCCACTTAGAAGCCTTGGCATCAATACCAGTCGCATCGGTCTTGTTGCGCGAGTAAGAAACCAGAACGTTACCAGCGGCGCCGACCGGCACAGTCGCGCCAACCATCCACTGCTTGGTCTTGGAATCGAACAGGTCGTTCTTCAACTGACCGTAAACACCGGAGAGCTTGACAACACCAAAGTCATAAGAACCACCCAGATCCCAGACTTTGTCCTTATAGTTGAGGTTCTCAACCTTGGCTTGATGGTAGTTCAAACCGACGAACAGCGGGCCGTTCGAGTAGTTCGGGTTAATCGCCCAAACCTTAGCGTCGTTATCGTCAACCGCGGTTTCGTCGCCGATGCCGTTGGCGGTGTAACCAGCGATGACGTTGAAGCCGCCACCGAAGGTCGGCGAAACGTAAGCCAGCAGATTGTCCAGACGGATGGTCGTCGGGGCAATAGCAACACCCATGCCGTAAACGCCCTTACCGTAGGTCACATCACCAACGGTACCCGCACCGAACGGATCAACCTTGGAAACCAGGCCGTATTGCGGGGTGTATTGACGACCAGCGGCGAGGGTACCATAGGCACTGGACAGAGCCAGGAAGGCTTGGCGGCTGGTGTTGCCGAACATGCCAGTACCCTTGTCGTTCTTCGCATCCGATTCGATGTCGTTCACCAGGGACTGCTCCAGAACGAAGGAAACCTTCAGGCCGTTGCCCAGGTCCTCGGTACCACGGAAGCCAATGCGCGAACCGGATTGCAAGCCACTATCGAGGCCAGAGCGGGATTCCAAGCCCAGCCTATCGGAACTGGAAGAGCGGGAAAAACCGACGTCAACAACACCGTAGATCTGAACGTTGGACTGCGCGAAAGCAGCGGTGGAAGCCAGGCCGGCGACGGCCAGAGCGATAATCTTCTTTTGCATCAGAAAATCTCCTTAGTGGTTAGTTTTTGGCCGCCCCCTTGCGGAACCGGCCAAGCTTTACCTCTCGGATCGAGAAGTTGAAGGGCATTGTGCAAGGGTGGCCTGCGAGGGGCAAGGCTTAATCCGGACAGTCCCTACACATTGTGAAACTCTGTTGCATCGATGCAACAGGACTCAGGCAAAAAGCCGACCCAGTTCTTCGCCCGGCTCGTCGGCACGCATGAAGGCCTCGCCGACGAGGAAGGCGTGAACCGCGTTTTGGCGCATCAGACGGACATCTTCGGGCTTCAGAATGCCGCTTTCGGTGACCACGATGCGCTCCTGCGGGATGCGCCAAAGCAGGCCGAGGGTGGTGTCAAGGCTGACCTCGAAGGTGCGCAGGTTGCGGTTGTTGATGCCGAGCAAGGGGGTCTGCAACTGCAGCGCGGCATCGAGCTCCTCGCCGTTGTGCACTTCGACCAGCACGGCCATGCCGTAGTCCATGGCCTGGCGCTCCAGTGCCTGCATTTGCGGCAGGCTCAGTGCCGCGGCGATGAGCAGGATGGCATCGGCGCCCATGGCGCGGGCTTCGGCGACCTGGTAGGCGTCGACGATGAAATCCTTGCGCAGCACCGGCAGGCTGCAGGCGGCGCGGGCGGCCTGCAGGTATTCGGGCGCCCCCTGGAAATACTGGCGGTCGGTCAGCACCGACAGGCAGGCGGCGCCGTGCTCGGCGTAGCTGCGGGCGATGTCGGCTGGCCGGAAATCGGCGCGGATGACGCCCTTCGACGGGCTGGCCTTCTTGATTTCGGCGATCACGGCGGCCTGGCCGCAGGCGAGCTTGGCGCGGATGGCACCAACAAAATCGCGCGGCGCGGCTTGTTGCGCGGCTTCGGCCTCAAGGGTGGCAAGGGATTTGACGGCCAGGGCGGCGGCGATTTCCTCGCGCTTGGTGGCGATGATCTTGTTCAGGATGTCGCTCATGCTGCCCCCAGGCGTTGCGTGGATTCGACGAACTGCGCCAACTTGGCCCGGGCAGCGCCGCTGGCGATGGCCTCGCGCGCCTTGGCGATGCCGTCGGCGATGCTGGCGGCAGCGTTGGCGACGTAGAGCGCGGCACCGGCGTTGAGGCAGACGATCTCGCGGGCGGCGCCCGGCTGGTTGTCGAGGGCGGCGAGCATCATCGCCTTCGACTCGTCGGCGCTGCCGACGCGCAGATTGCGCAACGACATCATCTGCAAGCCGAAGTCTTCCGGATGCACTTCGTACTCGCGGACTTCGCCGTCCTTCAACTCACCGATCAGCGTCGTCGCGCCGAGCGAGATTTCGTCGAGGTTGTCCTTGCCGTGCACCACCAGCACGCGCTCGGCGCCGAGGCGCTGCATGACGCGCACCTGGATGCCGACCAAATCGGGATGGAAGACGCCCATCAGGGTGTTCGGCGCGGCGGCCGGGTTGGTCAGCGGGCCGAGGATGTTGAAGATGGTGCGCACACCCATTTCGCGGCGCACCGGCGCGACGTGCTTCATCGCGCTGTGGTGGTTGGGCGCAAACATGAAACCGATGCCGCACTGTTCGATGCACTCGGCGACCTTTTCCGGCGACAGGTTGATGTTGGCACCGAGCGCTTCGAGCACGTCGGCGCTGCCCGAACTCGACGACACGCTGCGCCCGCCATGCTTGGCCACCTTGGCGCCGGCCGCGGCGGCGACGAAGATCGAGGTGGTGGAAATGTTGAAGCTGTGCGCGGCGTCGCCGCCGGTGCCGACGATATCGACGAAGTGACGGTCGTAGGGCACCTTGACCGGCGTCGCCAGCTCGCGCATGACGCTGGCGGCGGCGGCGATCTCGCCGATGGTTTCCTTCTTGACGCGCAGTCCGGTGACGATGGCGGCGATCATCACCGGCGAGACTTCGCCGCTCATGATCTGGCGCATCAGCGAGACCATTTCGTCGTGGAAGATTTCGCGATGCTCGATGACGCGCTGGAGGGCGGCTTGCGGGGTCATTGCTGGTGCTCCTCGAGGAAGTTGTTGAGCAGGTCGTGACCGCGTTCGGTCAGGATCGATTCCGGGTGGAACTGGACACCTTCGACGGCCAGCGTCTTGTGGCGCACGCCCATGATCTCGCCGTCCTCGGTCCATGCCGTGACGTCGAGACAATCGGGCAGGCTGGCGCGCTCGATGGCCAGCGAGTGGTAGCGGGTGCAGGTCAGCGGATTGGGCAGGTTGCGGAAGACGCCCTCGTTCTTGTGGTGCACCGGCGACACCTTGCCGTGCATCAGCGTCCTGGCGTGCACGATGCGCCCGCCGAAGGCTTCGCCAATCGACTGGTGGCCGAGGCAGACGCCGAGCAGCGGAATCTTGCCGGCAAATTCCTTGATCGCCGCCAGCGACACCCCGGCCTGCGCCGGCGCGCAGGGGCCGGGCGAGATGACCAGGTAATCGGGCTTGAGACGGGCGATCTCGGCCAGCGTGATGGCGTCGTTGCGGAAGACTTTCACGTCCTGCCCAAGCTCGCCGAAATACTGGACCAGGTTGTAGGTGAAGCTGTCGTAGTTGTCGATCATCAATAACATGGCTGCTCCCTCAATCCATCCGCGTGTTCAGGCCCTGCTCGGCCAGTTCGGCGGCGCGCAGCACGGCGCGCGCCTTGTTCCGGGTTTCTTCCCATTCGGAATGCGGATCGGAGTCGGCGACGATGCCGGCGCCGGCCTGGACGTGCAGCTTGCCGTCCTTGACCACGGCGGTGCGGATGGCGATGGCCAGGTCCATGTCGCCGTTGAAGCCGAGGTAGCCGACCGAACCGGCGTAGATGCCGCGCTTGACCGGCTCCAGTTCGTCGATGATCTCCATCGCCCGCACCTTCGGCGCGCCGGAGACGGTGCCGGCTGGGAAAGTGGCCTTCAGTACGTCGACCGCATCCAAGCCCTTCTCCAGCCGGCCTTCGACGTTGGAGACGATGTGCATTACGTGCGAGTAGCGTTCGATGACCATGCGCTCGGTCAGCTTGACGCTGCCGATCTTGGCGACGCGACCGCAGTCGTTGCGGCCGAGGTCGAGCAACTGGGTGTGCTCGGCCAGTTCCTTGGCGTCCGACAGCAGGTCTTCGGCCAGCGCCGCATCCTCTTCCGGCGAGGCGCCACGCTTGCGGGTACCGGCGATCGGACGCACGGTGACGCGGTCGCCTTCCAGGCGGACCAGAATTTCCGGCGACGCGCCAACGACGTGGTAGTCCTCGAAGTCGAAGTAGAACATGTAGGGCGACGGGTTGAGGCTGCGCAGCGTCCGGTACAGCGCCAGCGGGCTGGCGTGGAAGGGCTTGGTCATGCGCTGCGACAGCACCACCTGCATGATGTCGCCTTCGGTGATGTAGTCCTTGGCCTTCTTCACCGCCTGCTTGAACGCCGCCTCGCCGAACACCGACACCGCCGGTTCCGAGTGCGCCGGCTTTTCGGCGGGAATGGTCACCGGCTGGCGCAGCCTGGCCAGCAGCTCCTTGAGCCGGGCGCGCGCCTTCTGGTAGGCACCAGGGAAACCGGGTTCGGCATAGACAATCAGCGTCAGCTTGCCGGACAGGTTGTCGACGACGGCAATTTCCTCGGACAGCAGCAACTGGATGTCGGGCGTGCCGATTTCATCCGGGCGCTGGGTTTTGGTCAGCTTGGTCTCGATGTAACGGATCGTGTCGTAGCCGAAGCAGCCGACCAGTCCGCCGAGGAAGCGCGGCAGGCCGGTCGCCTCGGGCGCCCGGAAGCGCTTCATGTAGCTGTCGATGAAATCGAGCGGGTTGGCGTCGTGCTCACGTTCGGCAATGCGGTTGCCGGTGAGCACCAGCACCTCGTGGCCGGTGACGACGATGCGTGTCGGCGACGCCAGGCCGATGATGGAATAGCGGCCGAAGCGTTCGCCGCCCTGCACCGATTCGAGCAGATAGGTGAACGGCCCGTTGGCGAGCTTCAGGTAGATCGACAGCGGCGTGTCGAGATCGGCAAACGTTTCCAGCGTGACGGGAATACGGTTATAGCCTTGCGCGGCGAGCGCATTGAATTCGGTTTCGGTCATGGGATACCTCGGGTACGACAATGATGACAGGGTGCTGCAACTGGGTGCGCCGACAGACTCGGCGCCAGACGGGCGAGAGATTATGGACGCCAGGGGCGCCAACGAAGCTCGATGATCCAGTTGCGGGAAGCAGTCATTTGTCGTGAGGTGTAGAGAAGGCCCGGCCGGAGGCAGCGGGTGGAACACAGTCTAGCGCATGCGCTTTGCCGCTGTCCACCCGGCGGCGCGTCAAACCTTGGCCAATTCGCCGCGCAGGGCAGCGATGATCGAGTCGTAGCGGTGCGCGTCGCTGTCCTTGCCGGCGCCGTAGACCGCCGAACCGGCGACGAAGGCATCGACGCCGGCGCGGGCGATTTCGGCGATGTTGCCGGTGTTGACCCCGCCGTCGATCTCGAGGCGGATACGCCGGCCGCTGTCGCGTTCGTAGGCATCGAGTTTGGCTCGCGCCTGGCGCGCCTTGGCCAGCGTGCCGGGGATGAACTTCTGGCCACCGAAGCCGGGGTTGACGCTCATCAGCAGGACGACGTCGAGCTTGTCCATGACGTAGTCCATGTAATCCAGCGGCGTCGCCGGGTTGAAGACCAGGCCGGCCTGGCAACCGGCGTCGCGGATCAGCGACAGGGTGCGGTCGATGTGCTCTGAGGCTTCCGGGTGGAAGGTGATGATGTTGGCGCCGGCCTTGGCGAAATCGGGAACGATGCGATCGACCGGCTTGACCATCAGGTGCACGTCGATCGGCGCGTCGGTACAGGGGCGGATCGCCTCGCAGACGAGAGGTCCGATGGTCAGATTGGGAACATAATGGTTGTCCATCACGTCGAAGTGAATCCAGTCGGCGCCGGCGGCGATGACGTTGGCCACTTCCTCGCCCAACTTGGCGAAATTGGCGGACAGAATGCTCGGTGCGATGACGAAATCCCTGGCTGACATGATGCTTCCCTGAAAACAAGAGACCAAATTATCCCATGAGCGCCCCCGACAAGTACCGCATCGAAATCACCCCCACCCCGCAGTTCATTCCCGAGCAGTCCGACCCCGACGACAACCGCTACGTCTTCGCCTACACGATCGCCATCCGCAACGTCGGTAGCGTGCCGGCGCAGCTGGTGTCGCGGCACTGGATCATCACCGACGCCAACAACCAGATTCAGGAAGTACGCGGCCTCGGCGTCGTCGGCAAGCAGCCGCTGCTGCAACCGGGGGAAAGCTTCGAATACACCAGCGGCTCATCGCTGACGACACCGATCGGCACGATGAAGGGCTGCTATCAGATGGTGGCCGAGGACGGCACGCATTTCGACGCCGAGATTCCCGAGTTCGTCCTGGCAATTCCCCGCGCGCTGCACTGAATGGGGCTGCAGCACAGCTACCGCCTGATCGCGCCGTTCTACGACCTGGCGGTCGATCGGGCGACCCGCGCCTTGCGCCAGCAAAGCCTTGCAGGACTTGCCGCGACGCCCGGCAGCACGATTCTGCTGGCCGGCGTCGGCACTGGTCTCGACCTGCCCTACCTGCCGGGGCAGTACCGCTACGTGGGAATCGACCTGACCGGCGCCATGCTCCAACGCTGCCTGCCGCGCGCCCGGCATCTGGATTTTGCCGCCATCCAGGGCGACATGCATCGCCTGCCGTTTGCCGACGCCAGTTTCGACGCCGTCGTCGCCCACCTGATCCTGGCCGTGGTGCCGCAGCCGGCGCTGTGTCTGGCTGAGATTTCGCGGGTGCTGAAACCGGGCGGCGAGGCGCTGATCCTCGACAAGTTCCTGCGCCGCAACCAGAAGGCGCCGTTGCGGCGCCTGCTCAATCCGCTAGCGCGGCGTATCGCCACCCGGCTCGACGTGGTTTTCGAGGATTTGCTCGACGCCACCCCCGGCCTCGCCCTGCGCGACGACAGCCCGGCCCTCGCCGGCGGCTGGTTCCGCCGCATTCGCCTGGTCCGGCGCTGAGTCGTCGCCGAGGGCATCGGCGATCCACGCCTGCAGCAGCGTCCAGGTGATGGCCAGGACCACCGGTCCGACGAAGATGCCGATCAGGCCGAAGCCGAGCATGCCGCCGATGACGCCGGCGAAGATCAGCAGCAAGGGAAGATCGGCGCCGCGCCGGATCAGCATCGGGCGCAGGAAGTTGTCGAGGCTGCCGACGATCACGCTCCACACCACCAAAAACACCGCCCAGCCGGTATCGCCCATCCAGAACAGCCAGCCGGCGGCCGGCAGCAGGACCAGCACCGGACCGACCTGGGCGATGCACAGCATCAGCATCAACGCCGACAGCAAGGCGGCAAACGGCACCCCGGCCAGCGCCAGGCCTAGGCCGCCGAGCACGGTCTGGACCAGCGCGGTGACGCCAACGCCCAAAGCCACCCCGCGGATCGCCTGAGCGGCCAGAATCACCGAGTTCTCGCCGCGCACGCCAGCCAGGCGGCGGCCGAAGCGGCGCACCAGGCGCGCCCCCGGTTCGCCGCCGGAATACATGATGGCGGCGATGGTGACGATCAGCAGGAACTGCACCAGCATGCCGCCGAGCCCGCCGACCTGAGCGAGTACCCACTTGCCGGTACCGGCGGCATAGGGCGTGACCTGGGCGATGATGCCATCGGTGCCACCAGCCGCCAGTTGCGCCCACAGCCCGGCCAGCGTGGCACCGACCAGCGGCAGTTCGCCGATCCAGCGCGGCAGCGGCGGCAGGCCGTTGGCGATCAGGTGATCGGCGAGCCCGGTCAGGGTGCCGGCGTTGCCGGCGATGGTATCGACCGCCAGCCACAAGGGGAGCACCAGCAGCAGCAGCATGGCCAACGTCATCAGCGCGATTGCCGGCGCCCGGCGGTCGCCCAGCCGCGCTTCGAGCGCCAAAAAAGCCGGCCAGGTGGCGACGACGATCATCGCCGCCCACACGCCGGCGGCCAGGAAAGGCCGCAGCACCCACAGCGACAGGCCACCGAGGCCGACGACAAAGAAGATCGCCAGCGTGTTGCGGGTCAGGTCGCGGTGGATGTCGCGCATCGCTTACGAGCGGTAGTCGGCGTTGATCTTGACGTAGTCGTACGAGAAGTCGCAGGTGTAGACCTTGGCTGCCGCGTCGCCGCGACCAAGGGCGACACGCACGGTGATCTCGGCCTGCGCCATCACCCGGGCACCGTCGGCTTCCTGGTAGGCGGCGGCGCGGCCACCGTTCTCGGCGACCAGCACGTCGTCCAGCCAGACCTTGACGGCATCGACGTCGAGGTCGGCGATGCCGGCGTAACCGACGGCGGCGAGGATGCGGCCGAGGTTGGGGTCGGAGGCGAAGAAGGCGGTCTTGACCAGCGGCGAATGGCCGATCGCGTAGCCGACCTGGCGGCATTCCTCGATCGTTTTGCCGCCCTCGACGGCAACCGTGATGAACTTGGTGGCGCCTTCGCCATCGCGGACGATGGCCTGCGCCAGCTCGACCGACACGGCAACGATCGCCGCCTTGACCTCGGCCCAGCTGGCGTCGCTTGCCGATGCGAAGCTGGCGCCCGACTGGCCGGTGGCGATCATCACATAAGAATCGTTGGTCGAGGTGTCGCCATCGACGGTGATGCAGTTGAACGAAGCGTCGGCCGCCTCCTTGACCAGCTGGTCGAGCAGCGGCTGGGCGATGCCGGCGTCGGTGGCGAGGAAGCCGAGCATGGTCGCCATGTTCGGCCGGATCATGCCGGCGCCTTTGGAAATGCCGGATATCGTGACTTTTTTGCCGTTGACCGTGAGCGTCCGCGAGGCCGCCTTGGCCACCGTGTCGGTAGTCATGATCCCGTGCGCGGCGGCGTGCCAGTTGTCCGCCTTGAGGTCGGCGAAGACCGCCGGCAGGCCGGCCTTGATCCGTTCGACCGGCAGCGGTTCGAGGATGACGCCGGTGGAGAACGGCAGCACCTGTTCCGCCGCCACACCGAGCAGTTCGCCAACCGCCTCGCAGGTCTGGCGGGCGGTCTGGCGGCCGGGCTCGCCGGTACCGGCGTTGGCGATGCCGGTGTTGATCACCAGGGCGCGGATTTCCTGGCCGCTGGCGAGATGCTGGCGGCACAACTGGACCGGTGCCGCGCAGAAGCGGTTCTGCGTGAACACGCCGGCCACCGTGCAACCGGCATCGAGCGCGACCAGCGTCAGGTCGCGGCGGTTCTTCTTGCGGATTTCGGCTTCGGCGACGCCGAGGCGGACGCCGGCCACGGCGAACAGTTGGTCGGCGGTCGGGGTGGCGTAATTGACGGGCATGGCAAGGGCTCCAACAGCATCAAGGCACCGCGAAGGGTGCCTTGGGGTTATTCGATATTCAGGACAGTTTACCGTGACAGTGTTTGTATTTCTTGCCGGAACCGCAGGGGCAGGGATCGTTGCGCCCGACCTTCGGTCCGTTCTCGACCGGCTGGCCGGCTTCGCCGTTCTCGTCGGCGAGCGCCTCGTCGTAACCGGCGTGCTGGTACTTGACGTTGCTGACGTCGGCGTGCGGCGCGGTTTCCTCGACGTCTTCCGGCGAGCGGATCTGCACCGTGAACACGACGCGGGTGACCTGGGTCCGCACCTGGTCGAGCAGCGTCTCGAACAGTTCGAAGGCTTCGCGCTTGTATTCCTGCTTCGGGTTCTTCTGCGCGTAACCACGCAGGTGGATACCCTGGCGCAGGTGGTCGAGTGCCGCCAGATGCTCGCGCCAGTAGGAATCGAGGCTCTGCAGCATGACGTTGCGCTCGAACTGGCGGAAGGTCTCGCTGCCGACCAGTTCGACCTTGGCCTGGTAGGCCTGGGCCGCGCCTTCGCGGATGCGGGCGAGGATCTCCTCGTCAGTCAGCGTCGGTTCAGCCTTGACCCAATCGGCAACCGGCGGGGCGATCAGCAGGTCGGCGGCAAGTTCCTTCTGCAGCCCATCGAGGTCCCACTGTTCCTCGACCGATTCGGCCGGTACATGCTTGCGGAAGATGTCGGCGATGACACCGTCGCGCATCGCGGAAATGGTTTCGGCGATATCCTCGGTTTCCAGCAACTCGTTGCGCTGCTGGTAGATGACCTTGCGCTGGTCGTTGGCGACGTCGTCGTATTCCAGCAACTGCTTGCGGATGTCGAAGTTGCGGGCTTCGACCTTGCGCTGCGCCGATTCCAGCGAGCGGGTGACGAGCGGATGCTCGATCGCCTCGCCCTCCGGCATCTTCAGCTTGTCCATGATGCCGCGCAGGCGCTCGCCGGCGAAGATGCGCAGCAGCGGATCGTCGAGGCAGAGGTAGAAGCGCGACGAACCGGCATCGCCCTGGCGACCGGCCCGACCGCGCAACTGGTTGTCGATGCGCCGCGACTCATGACGCTCGGAGCCGATGATGTGCAGGCCTCCAGCGGCCAGCACCTGGTCGTGCACTTTTTGCCACTCGGCCTTCATCTCAGCGACCTTGGCGTCGCGGGCTTCCTGGGGCAGCGTTTCGTCGCCGCGCACGGCGTCGAGCAGTTTCTCGACGTTGCCGCCGAGCACGATGTCGGTACCGCGACCGGCCATGTTGGTGGCGATCGTGATCATTCCCGGCCGACCGGCCTGGGCGACGATCTCGGCTTCGCGGGCGTGCTGCTTGGCGTTGAGCACCTGGTGCGACAGTTTTTCCTTGTCGAGCAGCGAAGACAGCAGTTCCGACGCTTCGATCGAGGTGGTACCGACCAGCACCGGCTGGCCGCGCTTGGCGCAGTCCTTGATGTCGGCGATGATCGCCGCGTGCTTCTCGTCGGCGGTCTTGTACACCAGGTCGTTCATGTCCTTGCGCACCATCGGCCGATGGGTCGGGATGACGACGGTTTCCAGACCGTAGATCTGCTGGAACTCGTAGGCTTCGGTATCGGCGGTGCCGGTCATGCCGGCCAGCTTGCCGTACATGCGGAAATAGTTCTGGAAGGTGATCGACGCCAGCGTCTGGTTTTCCGACTGGATGGCGACGCCTTCCTTGGCCTCGACCGCCTGGTGCAGACCGTCCGACCAGCGGCGGCCGACCATCAGGCGACCGGTGAATTCATCGACGATGATGATCTCGCCGTTCTGCACCACGTAGTGCTGGTCCTTGTGGAACAGCGTCAGCGCGCGCAGGGCGGCGTTCAGGTGGTGCATCAGCGTGATGTTGGCGGCGTCGTACAGGCTGCTGCCCTCGGCCAGCATGCCGGCTGCCGCCAGCAGTTGTTCGGCGTGCTCGTAACCGGCTTCGGAAAGATGGACCTGGTGACCCTTCTCGTCGACCCAGTAATCGCCCTCGGCGTTTTCTTCGGCGGCGCGCGACAGTTGCGGAACGACGCTCCGCATCCGGACGTAGAGGTCGGTATGGTCATCGGCCTGACCGGAAATGATCAGCGGCGTGCGCGCCTCGTCGATCAGGATCGAGTCCACTTCATCGACGATCGCGTAACTCAGGCTGCGCTGCACGCGCTGCCCGGCGCTGTAGACCATGTTGTCGCGCAGGTAGTCGAAGCCGAATTCGTTGTTGGTACCGTAGGTGATGTCGGCGGCGTAGGCAGCCTGCTTGGCCTCGTGATCCATCTGCGACAGGTTGATGCCGACGGTGAGACCGAGAAAACGGTGCAGGCGCCCCATCCATTCGGCATCGCGGCTGGCCAGGTAGTCGTTGACCGTGATGACGTGCACACCCTTGCCGGCGATCGCGTTGAGGTAGGCGGGCAGCGTGGCAACCAGCGTCTTGCCTTCGCCGGTGCGCATTTCGGCGATCTTGCCGTAGTGCAGGACCATGCCGCCGATCAGCTGGACATCGAAGTGACGCATGCCGAGCACCCGCTTGCCTGCCTCGCGGACAACGGCAAAGGCTTCCGGCAGGAGATCGTCGAGCGATTCACCGTCGCCGTGCCGCTTGCGGAACTCCGCCGTCTTCGCCTGCAACTGCGCATCGGAAAGCGCCGCAATCTGCGGCTCGAACGCGTTGACGCGCTTGACGGTGAGGGAATACTGCTTGATCAGCCGGTCGTTGCGGCTGCCGAAAATCTTTTTGAGTAGGCCGGATATCATCGCACTGGAATAGGATTTTGCGCCGACAGGCGCAATGGAGCCGGGATTCTAGCATGCCCGGTGAACCCGACGGGCAGCACAGCATCGTAGCGGCAAGGAGGGATTTCAGCGCCGCTTCAGATTGGCAAAATGCTCGCCGCGCTTCAGGAAACTGGCCGGATTCTGCGGCACGCCCAGCATCCGCACTTCGAAATGCAGGTGCGGCCCGGACGACCGCCCGGTACTGCCGAGCGCCCCGATGTTCTCGCCGCGGCGAACGATCTGCGATTCCTTGACCTTGATCTCGGAGAGGTGGGCGTAACGCGACAGCAGGCCTTCGCCATGGTCGATATCGACCATGTTGCCGAATTCCGGGTGATAGGAAGCCGCCACGACCACGCCGTCGGCGGCGGCCAGCACCGGCGTGCCGGTCGGCGCCGAGAAATCCAGGCCGTCATGGCGCGAGCGCAGACCGCTGAACGGATCGTTGCGATAACCGAAACTGGAACCCATCAATGCGTTGCTGACCGGCAGCGTGGTCGGCATCAGGCGTTCCTCGACCCGCTTTTCCAGCAACTTGAACTCCATGAAGGCAAGGTCGTCGGCCTTGCGATCGACTTCCGCGGCCAGACGCTCGATTTCCTGCTGCAGCGCCCCCGCCGACAGCGGCGCCGGAATGAACGGCCCACCCTGCCCCGGCTTGCTTTCGGCTTCAGCGGCCGGACGCTTCTTGATGCCGGCAAGATCGGAGACGCGATTGCCGAGCGAATCCAGTTGCAGCAGACGCCCCTGCAGTTCGCCGAGGCGGGTCGCCATCATGTTCAGGTTGTTGGTGATGTAGTTGTTCGTTTCCCGGGTCTGCTGCTGCTGGATGGAAACCAGTATCCGTTCGACGATCGGCAACCGGAAATGCAGCGACATCATCGAAAACAAGGCCGACGAGAGGATCACCAGAAGCAGGAAAAGAGCCACCGCGGCCAACACGTGACGGGGCATAATGGTGATCGTGCGCGCCGACTTCAGATGGCGCGAAACCAAGATGATCTGCACGTAACCTCCTATGTACAAAGCGCCGCAAGACTACCTCGACGCCGATGCCGCCGCGGGCCGTATCATGACCCATGCCCGGCTGCTGATGAAACTGTCCAGCCGATTCGACGCGGTCGCTCCCGCCGCCCTGCGCCATGCTGCGCATGTCGCCAATTACAAGTCGGGGAAACTCGTTATCCACGCCGACAACGGCGCGGTCGCCGCCAAAATCCGCCAGATGCACCGGCGACTTTGTGACGAATTATCCAAGAAAGCGCCCGAGTGTAACGATATCGAGGTCAAAGTTCAACCTCGGCAAAAGCTCGGCCGATCAAGCACTTCCACAATCAAGCCGATATCCGACGCCGCGGCGGCCATGCTGGCGCAGACGACAGCGACCCTACCGCCCGGCCCCCTGCGCAGCGCGCTGGACACACTATTGCAGCGGGCAGCTAGACGGGAATGATCGCCAGGCGCTCGAGGAACATCAGCGCGAAGACCAGCAACGCGAACAGAACGCCGTAACGCAGCAGGCGCCAGCAGAAGGCGAGATATTCGCGGCGCCCGGTGAAGGCATAGAGGACGACAC
Organism: Azonexus sp. MM2026_4; assembly: GCF_055901855.1. Taxonomy (NCBI): domain Bacteria; kingdom Pseudomonadati; phylum Pseudomonadota; class Betaproteobacteria; order Rhodocyclales; family Azonexaceae; genus Azonexus; species Azonexus sp. MM2026_4. Next base: position 2,327,290 of record NZ_CM148380.1, read on the forward strand.
CGACCCCGAGCGCGATGACGAGAACGACTGCCAGCAGGCGCAGCAGCCACATGGCAGGTTCAGGCAGTCTGCGCCAGCCAGCGCGTGACGCCTTGCGGCACGGCGGCCGGCTCGGGGAAACTGACCAGTTCCCAGGCATCCTGCTGCTGAAGCAGGGCGCGGGCCAGCTGGTTGTTCAGCGCGTGGCCGCCCTTGTGCGAAGCGTAGGCGGCGAGCAGTGGATGACCGAGCAGGTAGAGGTCGCCGACCGCGTCGAGGATCTTGTGCTTGACGAACTCGTCGCCGTAACGCAAGCCGTCCTGGTTGAGAACGCGGAATTCGTCGAGAACGATCGCGTTCTCCAGCCCGCCGCCCAGTGCCAGGCCGTTCTCGCGCAGGTATTCGACCTCCTGCATGAAGCCGAAGGTGCGCGCCCGCGACACTTCGCGGACATAGGAGTGTTCGGCAAAATCGATTTCCGCCTGCTGCGCCGAACGATCGATCGCCGGATGGTGGAAGACGATGGAAAAACTCAGGCGATAACCCTCATAGGGCTCGAAACGCGCCCACTTGTCGCCGTCGCGGACTTCGACCGGCCGGGTGACGCGGATGAACTTCTTGGCGGCATTCTGTTCCTCGATCCCCGCCGACTGGATCAGAAACACGAAGGGCGCAGCCGAACCGTCGAGGATGGGCACTTCCGGCGCATCGAGGTCGATCCAGGCGTTGTCGATGCCGAGGCCGCAGAGCGCCGACATCAGGTGTTCGATGGTGCCGACCTTGACCCCGTCGCGCTCCAGGCAGGAACACATGCGGGTGTCGCCGATCAAAACCGCCTGCGCGGGAATGTCAACCGGTTCGGGCAGATCAACGCGACGAAAGACGATGCCGGTATCCGGTGCCGCCGGGCGCAGGGTCAGATTGACCTTGACGCCGCCGTGCAGACCGACGCCTGAGGCATGAATGACCGTCTTCAGCGTGCGTTGCTTTAGCATGTTGGCAAGTGATTGAAATTACTGGGGAAGGCGGCGCATTCTAACACAATGCGCCGCCACCCTTTTTCAGAGAGAGTTTTTGTTACAGATCAGTCCGCCTGCTTCCTCAGGAAGGCCGGAATGTCGTAACGATCGACCCCGCTGTTGGCCAGCGCCTCGACGGTGACGTTGCGCTTCCTGACGACGGCCGGCACATCGGCAATCTGGTTGTAGTCGATCGCCGCGCCGCTGGAGAACGAAACGGCATCGTGCGTGCCGGTGGCAACCGCTTCGACCATCGGCGTGTTGATCACTTCGAAGCTCTGACGCTTGGCAGCAACCTGGCCGAGGCCGGTGGCGACGACGGTGACGCGCAGCGCATCGCCCATCAGTTCGTCGTACACGGCACCGAAGATGATGTGCGCGTCGTCGGCGGCGAAGGCCTTGACCGTGTTCATCACCTCGTTGACTTCCTTCATCTTCAGGTTGCCCTTGGCGGCGGTGATGTTGACCAGCACGCCGCGCGCGCCGGACAGGTTCACGCCTTCGAGGAGCGGCGAAGCAACGGCCTGTTCGGCGGCGATGCGCGCCCGGTCCACGCCGGAGGCGGCAGCCGAGCCCATCATGGCGCGGCCCATTTCGCCCATCACCGTGCGCACGTCTTCGAAGTTGACGTTGACCAGGCCCGGGTAGGTAATGATTTCGGCGATGCCGCCGACCGCGTTCTTCAGCACGTCGTCGGCCGCCTTGAAGCAGTCGTCGACGTCGGCGTCGTCACCCATGACTTCCATCAACTTGTCGTTGAGGATGACGATCAGCGAATCGACGTGCTTGGAGAATTCGGTAATACCGGCTTCGGCCGACTTCATCCGCTTGCCGCCTTCGAAGCTGAACGGCTTGGTCACCACGCCGACGGTCAGGATGCCCATTTCGCGGGCGATCTCGGCGACCACCGGGGCAGCGCCGGTACCCGTACCACCGCCCATGCCGGCAGTGATGAAGGCCATGTGGGCACCGCTCAGCGCTTCGCGGATTTCGTCGCGATGCGCGTCCGCCGCCGCCTGGCCGGCTTCCGGCTTGGCGCCGGCGCCGAGCCCGGTCTTGCCGAGCGACAGCTTGCTCGACGCCGCATTGCGCGCCAGCGCCTGGGCGTCGGTATTGGCGGCGATGAATTCAACGCCGTTCACCCCTTCGCGGATCATGTGCTCGATGGCATTGCCGCCGGCACCACCCACCCCGAACACCTTGATCACGGTGCCGAGCTCTTCTTCCTTCTCGATGATTTCAAACATGACGACCTCCTCTGAAAAGACTTTTCAACAAACAATCAGAAATTCTTGGAAAACCACTGCTTCATGCTGGAGAAGACATCCTTGATGCCCTGCTTCTCCTGAATTTTCATCCCACGCTTGCGCTGCGCCTGGGCCTCCAGCAGCAGGCCGAAAGCGGTCGAGAAACGCGGGTTCTGGACGACGTCCGAGAGACTCGCCTCGTACTTCGGGTTGCCCAGGCGAACCGGCATGTGGAAGATCTCCTCGCCCAGGTTGACCATCCCCGGCATCACGCTGGCGCCACCGGTCAACACGATGCCGGACGACAGCACGTCCTCGAAACCGGCACGGCGCAGTTCGTGCTGGATCAGTTCGTAGAGTTCCTCGACCCGCGGCTGGATCACGTCGGCCAGCGCGCGACGGCTCAGCTTGCGGCTCGGCCGGTCGTCAACGCCGGCAACGTCGAGGTTCTCCGAAATGTCGGCGAGTTGCGCCAGGGCGCAGCCGTACTTGCACTTGATGTCCTCGGCCTCGCGCGTCGGCGTGCGCAGCGCCATGGCGATGTCGTTGGTGATCTGGTCGCCGGCGATCGGGATCACCGAGGTGTGACGGATGGCGCCCTGCGTCCACACGGCGATGTCGGTGGTGCCGCCGCCGATATCGATCAGGCAGACGCCGAGGTCCTTCTCGTCCTCGGACAGCACCGCGTAGCTGGACGCCAGCGGCTGCAGCACCAGGTCATTGACCTCCAGGCCGCAACGGCGCACGCACTTGACGATGTTCTGCGCCGCCGACACCGCGCCAGTGACGATGTGCGTCTTCACTTCCAGGCGCATGCCGCTCATGCCGATCGGCTCGCGAATGCCGTCCTGACCGTCGATGACGAATTCCTGGGTGAGGATGTGCAGGATTTCCTGCTCGGCCGGAATCGGCATCGCCCGCGCCGTCTCGATCACGCGCTCGACGTCGGCCTGCGTCACTTCCTTGTCCTTGATCGCCACCATGCCGTTCGAGTTGAAGCTCTTGATGTGGCTGCCGGCGATCCCGGTGTAGACGTTGCTCACCTTGCAGTCGGCCATCAGTTCGACTTCCTGGATGACGCGGCTGATGGTATGCACCGTTTCCTCGATGTTGACCACGACACCCTTCTTCAACCCGCGCGAATCCTGCGAGCCCATGCCGATCACGCTCAGCCGTCCCTCGTTGTCGATGTCGGCGACCAGCGCGACGATCTTCGACGTTCCGATATCCAGGCCAACCACCAGATCCTTGTTGTCCCTGCTCATAGTCTTACTTTCCCTTCCCCTCGCCCGCGACCTTCATCGCGAAACCGTTCGGATACCGCAAATCCACGACCGCCGGCAGTACCGGCAAATTTCCGACCTGCGTCGGATAAACCTCGACGAACCGCTGCAGACGCGAACCCACTGTGAACTTCGGATGCTCGCGCCCAACCTCGATGCGCATCCCGTTGCCCAGCCTGATCTGCCAGGCCAGGCGCGGCGACAGGCTGACCTGTACCGGCTGCTCGCCGATCGCTGCAAATGCCTTGCCGAAAACCGCGAAACGCTGCAGGACCTCCTGGGCGGTTCCCGGCGGACCGACCAACAAGGGCAGGCGCGCCATCTCGCTCTCCGGCAGCAGCGCGGCGAAGACCTCGCCATGGCTGTTCACCATTTCCGCATAGCCCTCGCCCCAGCGCGCCACCGGCTGATGCTCCTCGATCTGCACCTCCAGTCCGGCCGGCCAGACGCGCCGGACATGCGCCTTGCGCACCCAGGGCAGTTGCTCCAGCGCAACGCGCACGGATTCCAGATCCAGGCTGAAGAAGTTGCCGCGCAGCGCCGACGGCAGCACCTGCTCGATCTCGCCGCGCCGCACATGCGCCAGCGGCTCGACGAAGACCACCTGCTTGACCGGCAGCGACGGCACCCGCACCACCCAGACCGCGCCGGCCGCCAGCAAGGCAGCGGCACCGACCAGCAGCAGCAGGTCGGCGATCGCGTTGAGAAGTTGCGGTTTGTGCCACATTCATCGTCTCAGTCGTTGGCGGCCAGTTCGAGGACGCGGCGCACCAGCGCGGCGTAATCCATGCCGGCGGCGCGGGCGCCCATCGGCACCAGCGAATGGTCGGTCATGCCCGGCGCGGTATTCACTTCCAGGAAGTAATGGTTGCCGTCCTCGTCCATCAGGAAATCGACCCGCCCCCAGCCGCGCCCGTCGAGCATCCGGAAAGCCTCCAGCGCCTCGCCGCGGATCTGCATTTCCTGCGCTTCCGGCAGGCCGCAGGGACAGAGGTAGCGGGTGTCGTCGCGGTTGTACTTGGCTTCGTAGTCGTACCACTCGGTGGCCGGTTCGATCTTGATGATCGGCAGCACCTGGTCGCCGACGATGCCGACCGTATACTCGCCGCCCATGACGCCCTTTTCGGCGATCACCAGCGGGTCGTGGCGGGCCGCCTCTTCGTAGGCGGCCTTCAGCTCGCCAGGCGCCTTGACCTTGGTCACGCCGATCGACGAACCCTCGCGCGCCGGTTTGACGAACAGCGGCAGGCCGAGTTCTTCCTCGATTTCGGCGAAATCCGACCCGGCATTGAGCAGCGCGTATTCCGGCACCGGCAGGCCGGCCGCCTGCCACATCAGCTTGGTGCGGAACTTGTCCATCGCCAGCGCCGAGGCGAGCACGCCGGAGCCGGTGTAGGGGATGTGCATCACTTCGAGCGCGCCCTGGATCGTGCCGTCCTCGCCGTGCCGGCCGTGCAGCGCGATGAAGGCGCGGTCGTAGCCTTTCAACGCGTCGAGCGGCTGGCTGGCTGGATCGAAGGCGTGGGCGTCGATGCCCTGGCCCTGCAGCGCGGCCAGCACGCGCGAGCCACTGTTCAGGGAAACCTCGCGCTCGGCGGAAGTGCCGCCGAAGAGGACTGCAACCTTGCCGAAACCGCTCATTTGCCTTCCACCAGTTTGCCGGGCACCGCACCGATCGATCCGGCGCCCATGGTCAGTACCACGTCGCCGTCGCGGGCGACATCCATGATCGTTTGTGGCATCGCCGCGATATCCTCGACGAACACCGGCTCGACCTTGCCGGCGACACGCAGGGCGCGCGCCAGCGAACGGCCGTCGGCAGCGACGATGGGCGCTTCGCCGGCGGCGTAGATCTCGGCCAGGCACAGCGCGTTGACCGTTGACAGTACCTTGACGAAATCCTCGAAGCAGTCGCGGGTGCGCGTGTAGCGATGCGGCTGGAAGGCCAGCAGCAGGCGCCGCCCGGGGAAGGCACCGCGGGCAGCGGCGAGCGTCGCCGCCATTTCCACCGGGTGATGCCCGTAGTCGTTGACCAGCGTGAAGCTGCCCCCCGCCGGCAGGGCGACTTCGCCGTAACGCTGGAAGCGACGGCCGACCCCCTTGAACTCGGCGAGCGCCTTGACGATCGCCGCATCGGCGACGCCGACCTCGGTGGCGACGGCGATGGCGGCCAGCGCGTTGAGCACGTTGTGCATGCCCGGCGTGTTCAGCGTGATCTCCAGGCGCGACACCGAGCCATTGACGCGGACACAGGTGAAACGCATCTGCGCCCCGTCGGCGACGATGTTCTCGGCGTGGAAGTTGGCATCCGGCGACAGGCCGTAGCTGACGATCTGCTTGCTCACCTGCGGCATGATCGCGCGCACGTTGGCGTCGTCGGCGCAGAGCACGGCGACGCCGTAGAACGGCAGGCGGTTGAGGAAATCGACAAAGGCGCCCTTGAGCCGCTCGAAGTCGTGGCCGTAGGTTTCCATGTGGTCAGCGTCGATGTTGGTGACCACCGAGATCACCGGCGACAGGAAAAGGAAGGAGGCGTCCGACTCATCTGCCTCGGCCACCAGGAAGTCGCCGCTGCCCAGCCGCGCGTTGGCACCCGCGGCGTTGAGCCGGCCGCCGATGACGAAGGTCGGGTCGATGCCGCCTTCGGCCAGGATGCTGGTGACCAGGCTGGTCGTCGTCGTCTTGCCGTGGGTGCCGGCGATGGCGATGCCGCGCTTCAGGCGCATCAACTCGGCCAGCATCTGTGCCCGCGGCACCACCGGAATGCGCTTGTCGCGGGCGGCGACGACTTCCGGATTGTCTTCCTTGACCGCCGTCGACACGACCACCGCGTCGGCCCCGGCGATGTTCTCCGCGGCATGGCCGATGGTCACCCGCACGCCCTCGCCCTCCAGGCGGCGCGTCGTCGCGCTGGCGGCGATGTCCGAACCGCTGACCGTGTAGTCGAGGTGGGCGAGCACTTCGGCGATGCCGCTCATGCCCGAGCCGCCGACGCCGACGAAGTGGATGTGTTTGACCTTGTGTCTCATTTGGCAGCTTCGATACAGAGATTGACCACGTCCAGCGTGGCGTCCGGCTTGGCCAGGCTGCGGGCCTTTTCGGCCATTTCCAGCAGCTGGTTGCGTGAGTAGTTGCGGATCAGCGCCACCGCATCCGGCGTCAGTTCGCTTTGCGGCAACAGGAAGGCGCCGCCAACATTGACCAGGAAACGGGCGTTGGCGGTCTGGTGATCGTCCACCGCATGCGGGAAGGGCACCAGGATGCTGGCCACGCCGACCGCCGCCAGTTCCGCCACGGTCAACGCGCCGGCCCGGCAGATCACCAGGTCGGCCCACTCGTAGGCGCCGGCCATGTCCTCGATGAAGGGCACGCAGTGCGCCTGCACGCCGACCGCCGCGTAGGCCGCCTTCAGCGCATCGATGTGCTTCTCGCCGGCCTGGTGGACAATCTGCGGCTGCTGCTCCCCGGTCAGCTGCGACATCCCCTGCGGCACCACTTCGTTCAGCACCTGAGCCCCCAGGCTGCCGCCGATCACCAGCAGGCGCAGCGCCCCATCGCGACCGGCGAAGCGCTCGGCCGGCGGCGCCACGGCGGCAATCTCCGGGCGCACCGGATTGCCCAGCCAGACACCCTTCTTCAGCACTTCCGGGAAACCGCTGGCGATGCGGTCGGCGACGCCGGCGAGCACCCGGTTGGCCAGGCCGGCGACCGAATTCTGCTCGTGCAGGACCAGCGGCACACCGCTCAGCGCCGCCATCATGCCGGCCGGGAAAGTGATGTAGCCGCCCATGCCCAGCACCACGTTCGGCTTGACCTGGCGGATCGCCTTCAGGCCCTGCCAGAAACCGCGCAGGAGATTCACCGGCAGCAGCAGCTTGCGCGCCAGCCCCTTGCCGCGCAACGCGGCAAAATCGAGCCACACCATCTCGAAGCCGTGCTGCGGCACCAGACGCGCTTCCATGCCCTGCGGATTGCCCAGCCAGACGACGCGCCAACCGGCATCGCGCAGCTTGTGGGCAACGGCAAGCGCCGGGAAGATATGGCCGCCGGTACCGCCGGCCATGATCAGGATGGTTTTAGACATGGCACTCCCCTTCGCATGTAGCGCCTGCGGTTTGCCACAGCCTGTTTTGTCTCCGGCCGCGCTGCGCGCTTAACTTGCTGCGCAAGTTAGCCTGCGACGGAACAGGCAATTGATGGATTCGGGCTTTGGGTTTCATAACTTGCCTCCGCGCATCAATTGCCTGTTCTCCCAATCCACCCGCAGGAGAATGGCCAGCGCCACGCAGTTGGCGAGGATGCCCGAGCCGCCGAAGCTCATCAGCGGCAGGGTCAGGCCCTTGGTCGGCAGGAGGCCGACGTTGACGCCCATGTTGATGAAGGACTGGACACCGAGCCAGATGCCGATGCCCATCGCCACCAGCGCCGGGTAGAGGCGGTCGAGCTGCACGCACTGGCGGCCGATGGCGAAAGCGCGCTGGACCAGTACGGCGAACAGGCCGATTACCGTCAGGACGCCGACGAAGCCGAGTTCCTCGGCAATCACCGCGAGCAGGAAGTCGGTATGCGCTTCCGGCAGGTAGAACAGCTTCTCGACGCTGGCGCCGAGACCGACGCCGAACAGTTCGCCACGGCCGAAGGCGATCAGCGAATGCGACAGCTGGTAGCCGCGGCCGAAGGCATCCGACCAGGGGTCCATGAAGCCGAAGATGCGGTCGCGCCGGTAGGGCGAGACGATGATCATGATCGCGAAGGCGATCAGCAGGCCGACGATCAGCAGCACGAACATGCGCGCTTTGAGGCCGCCGAGGAAGAGGATGCCCATGGCGATCGAGATGATGACGACGAAGGCGCCGAAGTCCGGCTCCTTGAGCAGCAGGATGCCGACCAGCGCCATGGCGCCGAACATCGGCAGGAAGGCCTGCTTCAGGTCGTGCATGACGTTGATCTTGCGCATCGTGTAGTCGGCGGCGTAGAGCACGGCGAACAGTTTCATCAACTCGGACGGCTGCAGGTTGGCGAAGCCGAGCGGCAGCCAGCGGCGGGCGCCATTGACGTCGCGACCGATGCCGGGAATGAGGACGATCGCCAGCAGCACGACGCCGACCAGGAAGAGGATGGGCGCGTACTTCTGCCAGGCGGTCAACGGCAACTGGAAAGCCACCGCGGCGGCAACCAGGCCGATGCACAGGAAAATCGCGTGGCGGATCAGGTAGTAGGCCGGCTGGTGGTTGGTGAAGCGGCCGGCCTCGGCGGTGGCGATCGATGCCGAATAGACCATCACCAAGCCACCGAGCAGCAGCAGCAGCGCCGACCAGAGCAGGGCGTGGTCGATTTCCGCCAGTTGCTGGCGCGGCGAATTGAGCGAGGCGAGCATCACGGCTGCAGCTCCCCGACGGCATCGATGAAGGCCTGCGCCCGGTGCGCGTAGTTGCGGTACATGTCGAGGCTGGCGCAAGCCGGCGACAGCAGCACGCAGTCGCCGACTTCGGCGCGGGCGGCCAGCCAGCGGACGGCGCCGGCCATGTCGCCGACGATGGCGGTCGGCACGCCGCAGCCTTCGATGGCCATGCCGATCGCCGCCGCGTCGCGGCCGATCAACGCCACTGCCCGGCCGTGCGCGGCAAGCGCCGCCTTCAGCGGCGAAAAGTCCTGCCCCTTGCCGTCGCCGCCGAGGACGATGGCGACCTTGCGCCCCATGCCCTCGATCGCCGCCAGCGTGGCGCCGACGTTGGTACCCTTGGAATCGTCGACATAGACGACGCCGCCGATCTCGGCCACTGTTTCCACCCGGTGCGGCAAGCCGCGGAATTCCCTCAGCGGTTCAACCAGGCGTTGCGGCGCAACCCCGACCGCCTCAGCCAGCGCCAGCGCCGCCATCGCGTTGGCGACGTTGTGCAGTCCGGCGAGCTGCAAGTCGGCAGCGGCGACCAGGACTTCCTTGCCGCGCACGATGGCGCCGTCGACGTAACCGTAATCGACCGCCCGCGGCGCCGGCGACAGGCCGAAGGTGACCATCTTGCGCCCGCAACGGCCGTTGGCCATCGACCAGTCGTCGTCGCGGTTGAGGATCATCGTCCCCTTGCCCTGGAAGACGCGCGACTTGGCGGCGGCGTAATTGGCCAGGCTACCGTCGTAGCGGTCGAGGTGATCCTCGGAGATGTTCAACACGGTCGCCGCCGCCGCATTCAGGTGATGCGTCGTTTCCAGCTGGAAGCTCGACAGCTCGACGACCCAGACGGCGGGCAGGTGGCCGGCATCCTGCGCGTCCATCAGCGCGTCGAGCGCCGACGGCGAGATGTTGCCGCAGGCGATTGCCGGCACGCCGGCGCCGTTGAGCAGGTGGGCGGTCAGCGCAGTGGTGGTGGTCTTGCCGTTGCTGCCGGTGATGGCGACGATCTGCGAGTCCGCCACCTGCTCGCGCACGCCGGCGGCGAACAGTTCGATTTCCGAGATCAGCGGCAGACCGCAGCCGGCAATCGCCGGCGTCGCCTTGGCGACGCCCGGCGACAGGGCGACCACCTCGCAACCGGCGAAGGTGGTAGCGGAAAAGGCGCCAGCGAGCAGTTCGGCGCCGGGCGCGACGCTCTGCAGCGCTTCGACGTTGGGCGGGTTGTCGCGCGAATCGGCAACCCGCACAAACGCGCCCTGGCGATGCAGCCATTTGGCCATCGCCAGTCCGGACTCGCCGAGTCCGATCACTAGAACGCGTTTGCCCGTCAGTTCCATCAGCGCAGCTTCAAGGTCGCCAGCCCGATCAGGACCAGCATGATGGTGATGATCCAGAAGCGGACGACAACCTGCGTCTCCTTCCAGCCGGTTTGTTCGAAATGGTGGTGCAGCGGCGCCATGCGCAGGATGCGCCGGCCCTCGCCGTATTTCTTCTTGGTGTACTTGAACCACGACACCTGCAGCATCACCGACAGCGTCTCGACGACGAAAACGCCGCCCATGATGAAGAGGACAATTTCCTGGCGGACGATGACGGCAACCGTGCCGAGCGCGGCACCGAGCGCCAGCGCGCCGACGTCGCCCATGAACACTTCGGCCGGGTAGGCGTTGAACCACAGGAAGCCGAGCCCGGCGCCGGCAATCGCACCGAGCAGGATGCACAGCTCGCCGGCGCCCGGCACGTAGGGAATCAGCAGGTACTTGGCATACACCGCGTTACCGGTGACGTAAGCGAAGATGGCGAAGGCCGAGGCGATCATCACCGTCGGCATGATCGCCAGACCGTCGAGGCCGTCGGTCAGGTTCACCGCGTTGCTGGTGCCGACGATGACGAAATAGGTCAGGACGATGAAGCCGACGATGCCGAGCGGATAGGCGATGCTCTTGAAGAAGGGCACGATCAGTTCGGTCTGCGCCGTCGACGTCGCCGAGAAGGCGAGGAAGAGGGCGGCGCCGGCGCCGAGCACCGACTGCCAGAAGAACTTCCAGCGGCTGGCCAGCCCGTTCGGATCGCGGTAGACGACCTTCTTCCAGTCGTCGTACCAGCCGACGATGCCGAAGCCGAGCGTGACGACGAGCACGGTCCACACGTACTTGTTGGACAGATCGCCCCACAACAGGGTGGTGATGCCGATCGCGATCAGGATCAACACGCCGCCCATGGTCGGCGTTCCCGACTTGACGAGGTGGGTCTGCGGGCCGTCGGTACGCACCGCCTGGCCGATCTTCTTGGCCGCCAGCCAGCGGATGACGCCGGGGCCGGCGAGGAAGGAAATGATCAGCGCGGTCATCATCGCCAGCACGGTGCGCAGCGTGATGTAGTTGAAGACCTTGAAGAAGCGAACGTCCTGCGCCAGCCATTGGGCAAGTTCCAGAAGCATCAGTGGTTCTCCCCGGTAGCGGCGACAGCGAGCGCATCGGCCACCCGTTCCATTTTCATGAAGCGCGAGCCCTTGACCAGCACGGTGGTATCCGGACCCAGTTCCTTGTCGACGGCAGCCAGCAGCTTGTCGATGTGGCAGAAGTGGCGGGCGCCCTCGCCGAAATTGCGTACCGCCTGCTGGCTCGCCTCACCGAGCGCGAACAGGCGGTCCACACCCTGGCTCTTGGCGTAACCGCCGATCTCGTCGTGGTACTGGCCGCTGGCCTCGCCGATCTCGCCCATGTCGCCAAGCACCAGCACCTTGCGACCGATGGTCGCGGCCAGCACGTCGATGCCGGCGCGTACCGAATCCGGGTTGGCGTTGTAGGTGTCGTCGAGAATCTCGGCGCCGTTGCGGCCGGCGCGCCGCTGCAGTCGGCCCTTGACGCCGGCGAAAGCGGCCAGGCCCTCGGCTACCGCCGGCAGCGGGACGCCGGCAGCCAGGCAGGCAGCGGCGGCGGCCACCGCGTTGCGCGCGTTGTGGCGGCCGGGAATGGCCAGCGTGAACTGGATCGCCCCTTCCGCCGCGGTCAGGGCGAGGGAAATTTCCAGGCCGTGCTGGTATACGTTGCCGCGCACGTCGGCCGGGTGGTCGATGGCGAAGCTGCGCACACGACGCGGCGCCGCCATTTCGCGCCACAGCCCGGCGTAGCTGTCGTCGGCATTGATCACGGCGATGCCGTCGGCGGGCAGAGCGGCGAAGATGCTGCCCTTCTCGCGCGCCACTTCATCGAGATCGCCCATGCCTTCGAGGTGGGCACGCTGGGCGTTGGTGACCAGCGCCACGCTGGGCGCGCCGATGCCGACCAGGTAGCCGATTTCGCCCGGCCGGTTCATGCCCATCTCGATCACCGCCGCCCGATGCCCGGCGTTGAGGCCGAGCAGGGTCAGCGGCAGGCCGATGTCGTTGTTGAAGTTGCCGCGCGTTGCCAGCACGGCGTCGCCGAAGGCGGCGGCGAGGATGGCGGCGATCATTTCCTTGGTCGTCGTCTTGCCGTTGGAACCGGTGACGGCGATCACCGGCAGCTTGAATTCGGCCCGCCAGGCCTGCGCCAGGCGACCCAGCGCCAGCCGCGTGTCGTCGACGACGATGGCCGGCATCCCGGCCGGCAGACGGCTTTCATCGGCCACCAGCAAGGCTGCGGCGCCGGCGCCAACCGCCGCGTCGAGGAAATCGTGGGCGTCGAAGCGCTCGCCGCGCAGGGCGACGAACAACTGACCGGCAGCGACCGCCCGGGTATCGGTGGACACGCCGCGCAGCGCGACGTCGGCGCCGCACAGGCGACCATCGACGGCGGCGGCAACACGGGATAAGGACCAGTTCATCATGCTTCCTCCTGCGGGGCAGAACGCCCGGCCAGCGCGGCACGCGCCTGGGCCAGATCGGAAAACGGCAGGCGTTGGCCGGCGATTTCCTGATAGTTTTCATGTCCCTTGCCGGCCAGCAGGACGACGTCGGCGACATCCGCCCCGCTCACCGCGAGACGGATCGCCGCGGCCCGGTCGGCTTCGATTTCGGGCTGCGCCATGCCGCGCACGATGTCGGCGATGATCGCCGCCGGCGCCTCGCGGCGCGGGTTGTCGCTGGTGACGATGACGCGGTCGGCACCGGCTTCGGCCACCGCGCCCATTTGCGGACGCTTGCCCGGATCGCGGTCGCCACCGCAGCCGAAGACGACGACCAGGCGGCCAGCGCGCGCATCGGCCACCGGCCGCAGCGCGGCCAGGGCGTTGTGCAGGGCATCCGGGGTGTGGGCGTAATCGACCACCACCAGCGGCTCGCCGCTGCCGCCCAGGCGCTCCATCCGGCCCGGCGGCGGTTTCAATTCGGAGAGACGGCGGCCGACCTCGGCCGGCATCACGCCGGCGTCGTGCAGCACGGCGGCGACCGCCAGCAGGTTGGAAACGTTGTAGGCGCCGACCAGCGCCGTGTCGACCTGGGTCCGCCCGTTCGGCAGAATGAGATCGAAGCGCTGGCCGCAGGGCGTGTCGGCACGATTCTCGGCGCGCACCAGAGCAGGAAAGTCGCGCCGCGGTGCCTGCGCCGAATAACCGATGACGCGCATTGCCGTCGTTTCGCGCATCAGGTGGATGCCGTATTCGTCGTCGAGGTTGATCACCGCGGTGCGCAGCCGCGGCCAGAGAAAGAGTTTTTCCTTGGCGGCGGCGTAGGCGGCCATGTCGCCGTGGTAGTCGAGATGGTCGCGGGTCAGGTTGGTGAACACCGCGACATCGACGCGCGCCCCGTTCATCCGCCCTTCCTCAATGCCGATCGAGCTGGCTTCGAGGGCGCAGGCGGCGGCCTTGTGGGCGCGGAAATCGGCCAGGTAGCGCATCAGCGTCGTCGCTTCGGGCGTCGTGAAGCCGGTTTCTTCCAACTGCTCCGGGAAACCGGCGCCGAGCGTGCCGATGATGGCGCATGGACGCGGATGGGCGTGAGCGATGCACTGGCTGATCGTCGTCTTGCCGTTGGTGCCGGTGATGGCGATCAGCGACAGCCCCTCGCTCGGATGACCGTACACGGCATGCGCCAGCGGACCGGCCAGTTCGCGCAGGTTGGCAACTTCCAGTTGCGGCACCGGCCACGCCGGCTGCCAAGCAAAATCGCCGCCAGCCTGCCAGAAGACGGCCACCGCACCGCGCGCCAGGGCATCCGGGATGAAACGCCGACCGTCGGCGAGATCGCCGGGATAGGCCAGGAAGAGGTCGCCCGGCCGCACCTGGCGACTGTCGTCGGCAACGCCGGTCGGCGTCACGCCGAGGCTTTCCAACTGGTCGAGCAGGGCGCGCGGCGTCGTCACATGCGCCCCTTTCCGTCGCTGGCGGCGGCCACCTGCAGCGGCGCGTCGGGCGGCACGCCGAGCGTGCGCAGGGCGCCGGCCATCACCTGCGAGAACACCGGGCCGGCGATCTGACCGCCGTAATACTGCTTGCCGTTCGGCTCGTCGATCATCACGGCGACGATCAGCCGGGGATCGGAGATCGGCCCGACGCCGACGAAGGAAGCGATGTACTTGTTGGCGTACACGCCGCCTTCCAGCTTGTGCGCGGTGCCGGTCTTGCCGCCGACCCGGTAGCCGGGCACCGCCGCCTTCGGCGCCGTACCGCCGGGCTGCACCACCAGTTCCAGCATCGCCCGCATTTCACGCGCCGTCTGCGCCGAGAACACCGGCGTGCCACGCACCACCGGGGCATCGACGCGCAGCAGGGAAACCGGCACCAGGTCGCCGTCGCGGGCGAACACCGAGTAGGCCCGCGCGAGCTGGATCAGGCTGAGGGAGATGCCGTGACCGTAGGACATCGTCGCCTGCTCGATCGGCCGCCAGTTCTTCCACGGCCGCACCCGGCCCGAGGCCTCGCCCGGGAAACCGAGCGCCGGCTGGCGGCCGAGGCCCAGGCTGTCGAACATTTCCCACATCGACTCGCGGGGCAGGCTCAGGGCAATCTTGGTGGTGCCGACGTTCGACGATTTCTGGATCACCTGGGCGACGGTGATCTGGCCATTGGCGTGGGTATCGCTGATCACCGAACGGCCGACGGTGATTCGTCCCGGCCCGCAGTCGATGATCGAATCGTAACGGTACTTGCCCTGCTCGAGGCCGAGCGCCACGGTAAACGGCTTCAAGGTCGAGCCCGGCTCGAAGGTGTCGGTGACCGCCCGGTTACGCAACTGCTCGCCGGACAGCTTGGCGCGGTTGTTCGGGTTGTAGGTGGGCCAGTTGGCGAGCGCCAGCACTTCGCCGGTACGCGTATCGAGAACGATGATGCCGCCGCCCTTGGCTTCGTGTTCGGCGACCGTCGCCTTGAGGTGGCTGTAGGCCAGATACTGGATCTTGGCGTCGATGGCCAACGCGATGTCGTTGCCGTCGCGCGGCGGCCGGGTGGCGCCGACATCCTCGATGATGTTGCCGCGGCGGTCGCGGATCACCGTCCGCGCCCCGGGATGGCCGCGCAGCGACTGCTGGAAGGCCAGCTCGACGCCTTCCAGGCCCTTGTCGTCGACACCGGTGAAACCCACCAGATGCGCAGTCATCTCGCCCGACGGATAGTAACGGCGATATTCCTTCTCCTGATGCACACCCGGCAATTTCAGCGCCCGCACCTGCTCGGCCACCTGCGGCGGTACCTGGCGCTGCAGGAAGACGAAGGTCTTTTCGGAGGCCAGGCGGGCATCGAGCTCGCGCGGCTTGAGTTCGACCAGCGCCGCCAGCTTGCGCTTCTGTTCCGCACTCATGGTCCGGGCATCGGCCGGAATCGCCCAGATCGAGCGCATCGGCGTGGACACGGCGAGCATGTCGCCATGGCGGTCGGTCACCTTGCCGCGCGACGCGGAAATCTCGATATCGCGCAGGTAGCGGGAATCGCCCTTTTCCTGCAGGAAATCGTTGTTGATCACCTGCAGGTAGAAAGCGCGCAGCAGCAGCGCCAGGAAGGCCGCCATCAGGATCAGGCCGACCATGCGCGAGCGCCAGCCCTGCAGCGCCAGTTGCAGCAGCGGACTTTCGGTATAGCGGTGACCGCGTTGCGGCCGGCGGCGGACGACCATCAGCGCGCCCCCGCCGGCACCGCCGCAACGGGCGGCGACACCATGTGCAGACGCTCGCGCGCGGTTTTCTCGATGCGCGGATGGGTCGCCCAGGTGGACATTTCGATTTGCAACTGGCCGAATTCGATATCCAGCTGCCGTACCTTTTCCTGCTCCGCCTCCAGCGCCTGGAACAGCTTGCGGCCGCGGTGCTGGGCGGTGACCACGGCCAGCGCACAGACGACGACGACGAAGAGCAGGAAGAGGTTGACGCGGAACATCACAGTTTCTCCGCCACCCGCATCACCGCGCTGCGCGCGCGCGGATTGGCCGCCACTTCGGCAGCCGAGGGTTTGATCGCCTTGCCGACCAGGCGCATCTTCGGCGGCGGCAACTGATCGGCGCGCAGCGGCAGCCCCTTGGGCAGGGCATCGGCGGTCGATTGGGCGCGCATGAAGTTCTTGACGATACGATCTTCCAGCGAGTGAAAGGCGATGACCACCAGCCGCCCCCCAGGTTTGAGCAGATCGAAGGCCTGCGGCAAGGCTACCTCCAACTGGCGGAGCTCTTGATTGATATGAATCCGTAGAGCTTGAAAGCTGCGCGTCGCCGCGTCCTGCCCTGGCTCACGGGTGCGCACGGCCTCGCGTACGAGGGCAGCGAACTGCCCTGTCGTGACAATGGGCTGTTCGAGCCGAGCAGACACAACCTTCTTTGCAACCTGGAAAGCAAACCGTTCTTCGCCATAATCCCTGATGACCTCCGTTATTTCCTTCAATTCGGCCCGCGCCAGCCACTCCGCCGCCGTCTCGCCGCGCGTCGTATCCATCCGCATGTCGAGCGGCGCATCGTGGCGGAAGCTGAAGCCGCGCTCCCCATCGTCGATTTGCGGCGACGACACCCCTACGTCAAACAACACCCCATCCACCGCCGCCACGCCGGCCTCCACCGCCGCTTCGGCAAGCTCACCGAAGGCGCGGTGAACCAGGCCGAAACGCGCATCGACAATCGCCGAGCCAGCCCGGATCGCCTGCGGATCGCGATCAAGCGCGACCAGCCGGCCGTTCTCGCCCAGCGCTTCGAGAATGCGGCGACTGTGGCCACCACGACCAAAAGTCGCGTCCACGTACACGCCGTCTTTTTTGATTGCCAGGGAATTCACCGCCTCTTCGAGCAGCACCGTGACATGGGCGCCGCCGGAACTCACAGGACAAGGTCCCCCAGTCCCGCCGGCAGATCGCCGGTCAGGGCCTCGGCCGCCAGATCGTTCTGCTGCTGCCAGCCGGCCTCGCTCCAGATTTCGAAATGGCTGCCCATGCCGACCAGGTACACCGTCTTTTCCAGTTGCGCATAGGTGCGCAACTCGGGAGCGACCAGCAGGCGTCCGGCGCTGTCAGGTTCTTCGGTCCGGGCATTGCCGACCATCACCCGCTTGATCGCCGCTGCGCGCGGATCGAGGCTGGAAGCCTTGAGAATCTGGTCGCGGATCGGCTGCCAGGCGGGCGCCGGATAAAGCAGCAGGCAACGATGCGGATGCGCAGTCAGGACCAGCGACCCGGCGCCGGCTGCCAAGAGGGCGTCACGATGCCTTGCCGGAATGGCAAGCCGCCCTTTCGCATCCAGACTGAGTGCCGTAGCCCCCTCGAACATCCCCGTTTACCCACTTTTCAACACGTTTTCCCACTTTAAGGCATGCCCCGATGGGCGTCAATAGAAAAACGGGGAATTTTTTCTTACGCAACAATGACTTACCGGGGTTTTTCAAGACAAAATGCTGGGCAAAAAATGCTTAAAAATCAATGCGTGAAAAACGTTAGTTAAAGTTAAACATTAGAAGTTTTGCAAGCCAGCCGCGAGCCATCACGATGACATCTCCACCCCGCCAAAAGTGGCATGAAAAAGCGGCACATCGCCCCCCCTCCGGGGAACGATGTGCCGCCTGCGGCGCTCGTCAGCGAGCGCGCGAAAATGCCGTTATTTCTGCTGGTTCAGCCGTTGCTCAAGCACGTTGAGCGGCACCGCGCCGGGCACCCGTTCGCCATCGGCAAAAATGATCGTCGGCGTACCGGTGATGTTGAGGCGACGACCGAATTCCAGGTTCTGCTTGATTGCCGACGTGTCGCAGTTATCCCTGCCGCCCGGCGTCTTGCCATCGATGATCCAGTCGTTCCAGGCCTTGGCACGGTCGGCCGAGCACCAGACCTGACGCGATTTCTTCAGCGAATCCTCGGACAGGATCGGGTAGAGGAAGGTATAGACCGTCACGTTTTCCAGCTTCTGCAAGTCCTTGGCCAGGCGCTTGCAGTAGCCGCAATTGGGATCCTCGAAGGTCGCCAGCACCCGCCTGCCGTCGCCGCGCACCTGCTTGATCGCGCGATCGAGCGGCAGGTCGCTGAACTTGATCGCCGTCAGCTTGCGCAGGCGCTCGTCGGTGATATTGCGGTTGGTCTTCAGATCGACCAGGTTCAGCGCGTGCTGGGAACGGATCAGGTCGCCGCCGATCAGGATCGCCGTGACCTTTTCGTCGGTGTAGAACAGGTTGCCGTCGGCGTAGATTTCGTACAGACCGAAATAGCCGGCCCGGGTCACGCTTTCGACCTTGACCCCGAGCCGGGACTCGATGGCCTTCTGGATTTCGGCTTCATTCGCCGAACAGACCGTCGAGATCAGCAAGAGCAATACGGTGGACCAGGCCTTCAGCAACATCAAACTCTCCTAGAAGCCCCCAAGGGCATAACGAACGAGGACACTCTTTGCGACCGGCAAGCGGTTCGTAAAGTTCAGTCCCAGATTGCGCAAGGGCCGCAGCAGCGGCGACGGCGCAGCAAAAAGACGACGCAGCGCGTCGGTGGTCGTCTGCAACAAGGCGATTTCCTCGCGCCTGGCCCGCTGATAGCCCTGCAGGAAGCGCAAATCGCCGATGTCTTCCCAGGCATTGGCCGCCAGCAGGCGACTCGCCAGCACCTCGGCGTCCTGGAAACCCAGGTTGATGCCATGCCCCGACAGCGGGTGGATACCGTGGCCGGCATCACCGACCAGTGCCAGGCGCCGGGCGACGATCTCCGGCACCCGCATCAGGCGCAGCGGAAAAGCCTGCGCCGGGGTCAGCAGTTCCAGCTTGCCGAGCACACCGTGGCCGGCCCGCTCGACACGTTCGCACAACGCTGCCGGCGACAGTTGGCACAGCTCGTCGGCCAGCGCATCAGGCGCCGACCAGACGATGGACATCTGTTGCCCCGGCAAAGGCAGGTAAGCCAGTACCCCGTCATCGCCAAACCACTGCCAGGCGATATTGCGATGCGGCCGGGCGGTCGCAAAATTGGCGACCACCCCCTTTTCGCCGTAGTGCCGGTTGTGCGCCGGCAAGCCGGCTGCCTCGCGGACCCAGGAATCGCGCCCGTCAGCCCCGACCAGCAGCGCGGCCGACAAGGCCTCGCCATCGGCCAGCCGCAATACCGCGACCTCATCGCGGAATTCGAGCGCCGCCGGCTTCTGCGCCACAAACAACGTCAGGTTGGACTGGCGCTTCAGGCCTTCCCATAATTCGCAGGCGACCAGCGAAGACTCAAGGATGCAGCCGAGGTCGGCAACCCCGGTCTCGAAGGCGGAAAACTCGAGCGCACCGCCGGCATCGCCGAACACCTTCATCGCCGCAATCGGCGCGATGCGCTGGTGATCGAGATGGCGCCAGGCACCGATCGCATCGAGAAAGGCAACATTGGCCGGGCTGACGGCGTAGATGCGCGCATCCCAGCCTGCCGGACGACGCGGCGGCTGTGCTTCGACCAAGGCGATGCGCAGGGAACTGTCGCGCAGGGCAACGGCCAGACTGGCGCCGGCCAGGCCGCCACCGACAATGATCAGATCAAAATGCTGCATGCCTGCCCGGGCAAGAACTCAAGGCGCGGATCACACCGCTTCGCCACCGCCGGGCTTGCCCCCCTGGCGCGGTCAACGATTGTTCTTCGAGCGCGGCCGATGCTTCTTCTGCGCCGCCGGTACTGCGGCATTGCCCGGCTTGCTCTGGCGCGGCGCGTTATGGCGCGGCTGCCCGCCACCACCACCCGGCACCGGACTGCCGGAAATCCGGTTACCGGGCGCCAGCTGGATTTCCAGCTCGATGATCTCGTCCCACTGCTCGTCGCTGCGGTCTCGCTCGGGAACCGACAGCAGTTCGCGCAAGCGGCGCTTCAGGTCAAGCGGCTGGAACTCGGGCTGCTGATCTTCCGCGACGGTCTCTGGGAGATCGGCGTCGACGGCAGGCTCGGTTTCTTCTATCTGGGTATCGCTGTTCGGATTGTTCATTGCAAAGTAAAAAAGCGGAGTCCGTCACAGACGGCCCCCGCATGTGGTGAGAGCTCGGTTATTTTTTCTTGCCGGCCTTTTTCGGGGCGACGGCAGCCTTGAAGGCCGTACCGGCAGTGAATTTCGGCACGGTCGTGGCCGGAATCTTCAGGGTCGCACCGGTTTTCGGATTCTTGCCGGTACGGGCCGCACGCGGCGCCGACTTGAACGTACCGAATCCAACGAGCGTTACCGACTCGCCCTTGGCAACAGCCTGGACAACCGCGCCGACGATGGCCGACAACGCCTTGTCTGCGGCGGCCTTGGTAATACCAGCTTCTTGTGCAGCAACTTCGACCAGCTCGGATTTATTCATCTAAGTGCCTCCTAGTTACCCAATCAAGTTAAGAAAACCGGCCGTCTGAACGGCAGCGGACTTAAAGTAGCACACCTTTTTCACTTCGTGTTGGCCGCCAGGCCTTAATCTGCGCCATTCAAAGGGTATTTTTGCATGCGGGATACGTTTCTCGGAAAATGCCGCGGCAGGCACGACAAATACACATAGCACTCAACTATGTACTATATTTAAGCAATCAATTGGAACAATCGCCACCCCGGTTCTAAGATCACCCCAGTCGTCATACCCAACCCAAGGAGAACCCCGTGTCCATCATCAATACCAAGATCAAGCCCTTCACCGTTCAGGCCTACCAGAACGGCAAGTTCATCACCGTTTCCGACGCCGACCTCAAGGGCAAGTGGTCGATCTTCTTCTTCTACCCGGCCGACTTCACCTTCGTCTGCCCGACCGAACTCGGCGACATGGCCGACGTTTATCCTGAATTCCAGAAGCTCGGCGTCGAAGTCTATTCGGTGTCCACCGACACCCACTTCACGCACAAGGCCTGGGCCGACGCTTCCGACACGATCCGCAAGATCCAGTACGTGATGCTCGGCGATCCGACCGGTACCGTCACCCGTAACTTCGACGTCATGATCGAATCCGAAGGCCTGGCGCTGCGCGGCACCTTCGTCGTCAATCCGGAAGGCGAGATCAAGGTCGCCGAAATCCACGACCTGGGCATCGGCCGTGACGCGTCCGAACTGCTGCGCAAGGTCAAGGCCGCCCAGTACGTCGCCTCGCACCCGGGCGAAGTCTGCCCGGCCAAGTGGACGGAAGGCGCCGCGACGCTGAAGCCGTCGCTCGACCTGGTCGGCAAGATCTAAATTCCGCTTCCTGCAGTAAATAAAGACGGCCCGGCGCCAGCCCGGCCGTCTTTTTTCATTGGGCGACCAGGCGCCACAATGACGTCACCTCGGCGGCCCGCGCCGCGTGCAGCGGATCGTCGCGATCCTGCGCCTTGCCGTGCCGCGGCCGGGTGTCGAGGCGAGCGGCGACGCGCAGGCCGGCACTGGCGATCCAGCCGGCAAGTTCGCCGGGCGCGCGCAGCCCGAGATGTTCGGCCAGATCGGACATGATCAGCCAGCCCTCGCCGCCCGGGCTCAGGTGTTCGGCCAGGCCGCCCAGGAAACCGCGCAGCATGCGCGACTCCGGGTCGTAGACCGCATATTCGACCGGCGAGGTCGGCTGCCCCGGCAGCCAGGGCGGATTGCAGACGATGAGCGGCGCCCGCCCGTCGGGAAAGAGGTCGGCTTCGACGATGCGTACCTGTTCGCCCAAGCCGAGTCTTTCGATGTTTTCCGCAGCACAGGCCAGCGCCCGCGGCGCCAAGTCGGTGGCGACAACCTGCAGCCCGCGTCGGGCGAGCACCGCAGCCAGCACCCCGGAACCGGTACCGATGTCGAAGGCCAGTGCGCAGCCCGCCGGCAATGGCGCCTGCGCGACCAGGTCGACGTACTCGCCGCGTACCGGCGAGAAGACGCCGTAATGCGGGTGGATGCTGCCGCCTACCGCCGCCACCGGGACGCCCTTCTTGCGCCATTCGTGGGCGCTGACCACGGCCAGCAGTTCGCGCAGCGCCACCACGCTGTTGCTGCCGTCCGGCTTGCCCCAGGCTTCGCGACAAGCATCGCGCACGTCCTGGGCGCGGCGCAGCGGCAGCTTGTAATCGGGACCGAGCGGCACCAGCAGGCGGGCGAGCAGCGCGGCACGCTGGCCCTGCGTCGCACGATGGCGAGCGAAGGTTGCCAACGGCGACGCCGCCGGCTGGCAGCGGAATTGCCGCTCGGCGCGCTGCGTCAGCGCCTGCAACAGGCGCCGGGCGCTCGGCCAGTCGCCGCGCCAGAGCAGGGTTTCGCCGGCCAGCAGGCGGGACCAGGCGAGATCGGCGGCGAGCGACTCGTCGACCACATCGACCGCAGCCGGCGGCGGCAGGCCGGCTTCGGAACGCCAGCGCGCGCTGCGCGGCCGGCCGGCATCGGACCAGGAGATTCGGGGCGGGCTGATTTCGGACATGGCGCATTGTAGGCCAGCCGCTTGCCCTTACAATCCTTCCACCCCAACCCGCCGGACCCCGACCATGCGTTTCTCAGGCACCGACACCTACGTCGCCCCGCGCGACCTGACCCTCGCCGTCAATGCCGCCATCGCCCTGCAGCGGCCGCTGCTGATCAAGGGCGAGCCGGGCACCGGCAAGACCCTGCTCGCCGAGGAAGTGGCCGGCGCGCTCGGCCTGCCGCTGTTCCAGTGGCACATCAAGTCGACCACCAAGGCGCAGCAGGGCCTTTACGAATACGACGCCGTCTCGCGCCTGCGCGACTCGCAGCTGGGCGACCCGCGCGTCGCCGACATCGCCCACTACATCGTCCCCGGCGTGCTGTGGCAGGCCTTCGAGTGCGCGACGCCGTCGGTGGTGCTGATCGACGAGATCGACAAGGCCGACATCGAATTCCCCAACGACCTGCTGCGCGAGCTCGACCGCATGGAGTTCCACTGCTACGAGCTGCAGAAGACGATCCGCGCCCGCCACCGGCCGCTGATCGTCATCACCTCGAACAACGAGAAGGAACTGCCCGACGCCTTCCTGCGCCGCTGCTTCTTCCACTACATCAAGTTCCCCGACCGCGAGACGATGCAGCGCATCGTCGCCGTGCATTTTCCGACCCTCAAGCAGGAACTGCTGCGCGAGGCGCTGGAAGTCTTCTTCGAGCTGCGCGACGTACCCGGCCTGAAGAAGAAGCCATCGACCAGCGAACTGATCGACTGGCTCAAGCTGCTGCTGGCCGAGGACATCCCGCCCGAAGCGCTGCGCGCCAAGGACGCGAAGGATGCGATCCCGCCGCTGCACGGCGCGCTGCTGAAGAACGAGCAGGACATCCACCTGTTCGAGCGGCTCGCCTTCATGGCCCGGCGCAAGGCCCCCTGAAACCGCGATGTTGGTCGACTTCTTCCTGCACCTGAAGACCCGGCAGATTCCGGTGTCGACGCAGGAACTGCTGGCCCTGCTCGAAGCGCTGCAGGCGCGCCTGGTCGGGCCGAACATCGACGACTTCTACCTGCTCGCACGCACATTGCTGGTCAAGGACGAGAGCCATTACGACCGCTTCGACCGCGCTTTCGGCGAATACTTCAAGGGCATCGAGCAACTCCCCGGGCTGGACGCCGAGATCCCCGAGGACTGGTTGCGCCTGGCGGCGCAACGCCACCTTTCCGAAGAAGAACGGAAAAAGCTCGAACAACTGAGTTACGAGAAGATCTTCGAGCGCCTGCGCGAGCGCCTCGCCGAGCAGAAGGAACGCCACGCCGGCGGCAACAAGTGGATCGGCACCGGCGGCACCTCGCCCTTCGGCCATGGCGGCTACAACCCGGCCGGCGTGCGCATCGGTGGCGACTCTGCCGGCAACCGGACGGCGATCAAGGTCTGGGAACAGCGCGCCTACCGCAACCTCGACGACCAGGTCGAACTCGGCACGCGCAACATCAAGGTCGCCCTGCGCCGGCTGCGCCGCTTCGCCCGCCAGGGCGCGGCGAACGAACTCGACCTCGACGGCACCATCGCCGGCACCGCCCGCAACGGCGGCTGGCTCGACCTGCACCTGCGGCCGGAACGCCACAATGCGGTCAAGGTGCTGCTCTTCCTCGACGTCGGCGGCTCGATGGACGACCACATCCAGGTCTGCGAGGAACTGTTCTCGGCCGCTCGCGCCGAATTCAAGCACCTCGAACACTTCTATTTCCACAACTGCGTCTACGAGCACGTCTGGCGCGACAACCGGCGCCGCCACGACCAACGCCTGTCCACGCTCGACCTGATCCACACCTACGGCCGCGACTACACGCTGATCTTCGTCGGCGACGCGACGATGAGCCCCTACGAGGTGGATCATCCTGGCGGCAGCGTCGAACACTGGAACGAGGAAAGCGGCGCCGTCTGGCTGCAGCGTCTGGTCGCCGCCTGGCCGCGCGTCGCCTGGCTCAACCCGGTGGGCGAGAATTACTGGCAATACACCCCGTCGATTGCCGCCATCCGCCGCCAGATCGGCGACGAACGCATGTTCCCGCTCACCCTCGACGGGCTGGAGCGGGCGATGCGCCGGTTGGCCAGCGCGCGCGGCTGAAACGAAAGAATCTGGTGGAAAGCCGGCCGATAAGCCGGGTTCTGTTCCCCTCTTGCGAGGTTCGGCAATCATTCCTCTAGGCCTGCCGTCACCGACAGGCTCAAGCAACCTACCCGGAAGCAGCGCGGGCCACGCCTCAGCTTCCCTATTTGGTCTTGCTCCGGATGGGGTTTACCAAGCCACTGAACGTTACCGTCAGCGCGGTGAGCTCTTACCTCGCCGTTTCACCCTTACCTGTGCGTCTTGCGACGCCATCGGCGGTCTGTTCTCTGTTGCACTTTCCGTTGCCTTGGGTCTTGCGACTTATAGCACCCAGCCGTTAGCTGGCATCCTGCCCAATGGAGCCCGGACTTTCCTCCCGACACTTGCGTGTCCAGCGATTGCCTGGCCGACTTTCCGCGGCGGATTATACGTGGGATCGGCGCTCAGCTGGTTTCGCCGTCGGTTTCGACGACGATGTCGCGCACCCAGGTATTGCGCCGGTCGACCCGCGCCCGGCGCTCGGCCAGCACGAGGCCGGAGCTGGTCCGGAAGGGCGGCGGGGTGACGGGGGAGCGCCGGCGATCAAGGCGGCGACGTTCGGAATCGGTAGTCTTTTTCATGGCCGGCGACAGGAAGAATGGGCAGGTCATGAGAATATCATGAGCCCGCAAACAAGCTCAATCGACCGGCAGGGCGCCGCGATCGACCACCTTGCGCAGCACGAAACTGGTGTGCACGCCGGTCACTCCCGGGATGCGCGTGATCTTGTTGAGCAGCAGGTCCTGGTAGGCATCCATGTCGCGCACCACCACTTTCAACTGGTAGTCGGACTGCTGGCCGGTGATCAGCAGGCATTCGAGCACTTCCGGAATGCCACCGATCGCCGCTTCCAGGTTGGCGAAGCGCTCCGGCGTGTGCTGGTCCATCGAGATGCCGATCAGCGCCATCAGGCTCAGCCCCAGCTTTTTCGCATCGAGCTGGGCGCGGTAGCCGGCGATGATGCCGGCCTCTTCGAGCGCCCGCACGCGACGCAGACAGGGCGACGGCGAGAGGCCGATGCGGTCGGCGAGATCCTGGTTGCTGATCCGCCCATCCTGCTGCAACACGGCGAGAATCTGCCGATCGTAGCGGTCCATTTGAATCCCATTGCTCACAACCACTCCTTTGCGCAATTTCCTGCCAATTTCAACCGGAATCATGCCATAGAACGCAAGCACCTGCCGCGCGCTATTGCGTAAGATTTCGCCATCGCAAAAGATTTCCGGAGCCACCCAAATGTCGCAAGCCAGAACCCCCAAGTACATGCCTTTCCCGCCAGTCGGCCTTAGCGACCGCCAGTGGCCGAGCCGCGTCATCGAGCAGGCGCCGGTCTGGATGAGCACCGATTTGCGCGACGGCAACCAGGCCCTCTTCGAGCCGATGAACGCCGACAAGAAGATGCAGATGTTCAAGACGCTCTGCCGGATCGGCTTCAAGCAGATCGAGATCGCCTTCCCGTCGGCGTCGGAGACCGAATTCGGCTTCGTCCGCGAATTGATCGAGGGCAAGCACATCCCCGACGACGTCACCATCGAAGTCCTCACCCAGGCGCGCGAGCACCTCATCCGGCGCACCTTTGAATCGCTCAAAGGTGCCAAGCAGGCCATCGTGCACGTTTATAACGCGACCTGCCCGAGCTTCCGCGACTTCGTCTTCGGCATGAGCAAGGCCGAAGTGGTGAACATGGCGGTCGATGCGGTCAAGTTGATCAAGTCGCTCGCCGAGCAGATGCCGGAGACGAAGATCACCCTCGAATACAGCCCGGAATTGTTCACCGCCACCGAACTCGACTTCGCCAAAGAAGTCTGCGACGAGGTCACCGCCGCCTGGGGCGCGACGCCGGACAACAAGGTCATCCTCAACTTGCCGACCACGGTCGAGATTGCCACGCCGAACATCTACGCCGACCAGATCGAGTGGATGCACCGCAACCTCGAACGCCGCGACAGCGTGATCATCAGCCTCCATCCGCACAACGACCGCGGCACCGCCGTCGCCGCCGCCGAACTCGGCCTGATGGCCGGCGCCGACCGCGTCGAGGGCTGCCTCTTCGGCAACGGCGAGCGCACCGGCAACGTCGATCTCGTGACCCTTGCGCTCAACATGCATACCCAGGGCATCGATCCGCAACTCGACTTTTCCGACATCAACGCCGTCGCCCGCACTTTCGAACACTGTACCCAGCTCCCGATCCACCCACGCCACCCATACGTCGGGGATCTCGTTTTCACGGCCTTCTCCGGCTCCCACCAGGACGCCATCAAGAAGGGGTTTGCCGCTCAAAAGGCGGATGAGACTTGGTCAGTGCCCTATCTCCCGATCGACCCGGCCGACGTCGGCCGTTCCTACGACTCGGTGATCCGCGTCAACAGCCAGTCGGGCAAGGGCGGCATCGCCTACCTGATGGAGACCGAGCACGGCGTCGTCATGCCGCGCCGCCTCCAGGTCGAGTTCTCCGGCGTCGTCCAGAAGCACACCGACACGCACGGCGGCGAGGTCAACGCCGCGCACCTCTGGCACCTCTTCGCCGGCGAATACCTCGACGCCGAAACCCCGCTCCGCTACCGCGAACACCACCTGTTCGAACACGGCAGCCAGCAGGGCATCCGCCTCACGGTGGACATCGGCGGCACGCCGCACATCCTGACCGGCGAAGGCAACGGCCCGATCAACGCGGCCATGCACGCCTTGCAGGGCGCCGGCATCCAGGCCCAGGTGCGCAGCTACGAGGAGCGTTCGATGGTGCCGATGGGCGAAGACGGCAACGCCCGCGCCGTCGCCTTCATCGAGATGGCGGCCAGTGGCCGTGGCGAACGCTACGGCGTCGGCATCGACAGCAACATCGTCACCGCCTCGATCAAGGCTCTGATCGGCGGCATCAACCGCCTCGGCGTCAGCGCCCTCGACGCCGCCGCCTGAGGCTTACCCCGCCTAGCCGCCGCTAGCAAACACGCCCCCAACCCAGGCAGGCGCTTGCCAGTAACATGGCAAGCGCCTGAATTTCCGGGACTTTCCTTGTCAGCGCGCCGGCAGCGGCGTAAGATGTGGCTTTCCTTGCGACCGCCTGGCCGCATCGTCATCGTTCTGCCCGCGTAAATGCCGTCCCCCTGCCCGCTTCGCCACGTGAAGCCACGGCAAGCCGAATCGCCCATTTCCCCGTTGCAAAGCGCCGTCCCACCGCCCGTCCGCGCAGCCTGAAACGGCCAGCACGGCGCGCTGCACATCCTGGAATTGCATGGTTCGCATACAGTTTGCGATCGACCTCGACTACACCCTGAACTCTCCCGGCGCCGATTTCGTCTTCAACATCCACGCCGCCCACACCGCCAGCCAGCGCATCGTCAGCGAAAGCCTGCAGCTCGCGCCGCAACTCGTGCCGGCGATCGAAACCGAGCCGCACACCGCCGCCCGCTTCCTGCGCCTGCATGTCGCCAGCGGCTCGCTGCACGTCGCCTACCGGGCGACGCTCGACATCGACCAGCACCTCGGCGACCCCGACCGCATCCCGGAAACCCCGATCAGCCAGTTGCCGCTATCGACGCTGACCTACATCTACCCGAGCCGCTACTGCCAGTCCGACCGCCTGGCGATGCTGGCGATGAGCGAATTCGGCCATCTGCCGAAGGGCTATCGCCGGGTCGAAGCGATCTGCCAGTGGGTCAACCGCCACGTCGCCTTCCGCTCGGCGACCAGCAGCTCGACCACCTCGGCGGTCGATACGCTGACCGAGCGCGTCGGCGTCTGCCGCGACTTCGCCCACCTGATGATCGCCATCTGCCGCGCCCTGAGCATCCCGGCGCGCTTCACCACCGGCATCGACTACGGCGCCGACCCGGCGCTCGGGCCGACCGACTTCCACGCCTACGTCGAGGTTTTCCTCGACCAGCGCTGGTACATCTTCGACCCCTCGGGCACCGCGATTCCGATGGGCTTCGTCCGTATCGGCACCGGCCGCGACGCGGCCGACGTTTCCTACGCGACGATTTTCGGCAGCGTCAGCTCGCCGCCGCCGCTGATCTCGATCAGCGCCCTCACCGAACCCGGGCAGTCATGGGAAATCCCGCACCGCTGTCCACAAGCCCTGTCGACCGATACCCCGGCCGCAACGCAGCCCGGCTGCGCAACCCATTGAAGGAGAATACCGCTTGGCCAAGGAAGAACTACTTGAAATGCAAGGTGTTGTCGAAGACGTACTACCCGACGGGCGCTTCCGCGTCACCCTGGAAAACGGGCACCAGATGGTCGCCTACACCGCCGGCAAGATGAAGAAGCACCACATCCGCATCCTGCTCGGCGACAAGGTCAGCCTCGAACTCTCGCCCTACGACCTGACCAAGGGCCGGATCACCTTCCGCCACCTGGAAACCCGCAGCGGCGGCAGCGCCCCGCCG
The DNA here is from genome assembly GCF_055901855.1 of Azonexus sp. MM2026_4. Classification (NCBI taxonomy): domain Bacteria; kingdom Pseudomonadati; phylum Pseudomonadota; class Betaproteobacteria; order Rhodocyclales; family Azonexaceae; genus Azonexus; species Azonexus sp. MM2026_4. The sequence continues at coordinate 2,356,430 of NZ_CM148380.1, forward strand.
CCGCCCCGCCGCCGGCACTAAGCCGCGCCGCGCTTCCCGCTACTCTTCCTCGTCGCCGGCCGCCCCCGGCTTCTCGGCGACGAAGGCGAGTTCGCCGTTGCGCACGCGGAAGGCGCCGCGCATTTCGCCCAGTCCGTCCGCCGGTTCCTCTTCCAGCCGCGCCCAGCTCTCGCAGGTCTGCGACTCGGTCGCGTACAGGCGCTTGCCGACCTGGACGATGAAGGCGCCGGACGGCACCTGGTAGATGGTCACCCGCGACTTGTCGGTCCCCACCCCCAGACCATGGCGGCGGGTACAGGCCGGCATCCGGGAAACCACCAGGTAGAGATTGACCTTCTTGTCCCAGAACACCGGCTGCTCGCGCACCAGCGTCAGCGTGTGTTCGCGCGAGCCGTCGATCTGCCACGAGGCGCGATCGTCGACGCAGGCGCTCAACAGGGGGGTGGCGAACAGGGCGAGCAGCAGGACACGCAGACGCATGGTCGGATTCCTCAGCGCATTTTCCAGGTCAGCGACTCGCCCGCCCGCAGCGGCACGATGTCGTCGATACTGATGTAAGGATAGCTTGCCGGCACCGTCCATGTCTCCTTGACCAGCGTGATCGTGTCGGCATTGCGCGGCAGGCCGTACCAGTCCGGACCGTGGCAGCTGGCAAACCCTTCCAGCTTGTCGAGCGCACCGGCCTGTTCGAAGGCTTCGGCATACAGTTCGATGGCAGCGTAGGCCGTATAGCAGCCGGCGCAGCCGCAGGCGGCTTCCTTGGCGCCTTTGGCGTGCGGCGCCGAATCGGTGCCGAGGAAGAATTTCGGGTTGCCGGAAATCGCTGCTTCCACCAGCGCCTCGCGGTGCGTCTCGCGCTTCAGGACCGGCAGGCAGTACCAGTGCGGCCGCACGCCGCCCTGGAAGATGGCGTTGCGGTTGTAGAGCAGGTGGTGGGCGGTGATCGTCGCCGCGACGTTGGCGGCGGACGAAGCGACGAACTCGGCGGCGTCCTTGGTCGTGATGTGCTCCATCACCACCTTGAGTTGCGGGAAGCGCTGCGTCAGCGGCAGCAGCACGGTATCGATGAAAACCTTCTCGCGGTCGAACAGGTCGACCGCCGGATCGGTGACTTCGCCATGCACCAGCAGCGGCAGGCCGACGCGCTCCATCTCGGCGAGGACATCGTAGGCCTTCTCGATGGCGGTCAGGCCGGCGTCGGAATTGGTCGTCGCACCGGCCGGGTAGAGCTTGACCGCCTTGACGAAACCGGATGCCGCCGCTTTGGCGATCTCGGCCGGCTGCGTGTTGTCGGTGAGGTACAAGGTCATCAATGGCGCGAACGCGCTGCCGGCCGGCAGCGCGGCGAGGATGCGCTCGCGGTAGGCGGCGGCCAGTTCGACCGTGGTCACCGGCGGCTTCAGGTTGGGCATGACGATGGCCCGACCGAACTGGCGGGCGGTATGCGGCAGCACGGCGGCGAGCGCTTCGCCGTCGCGCAGGTGGAGGTGCCAGTCGTCGGGGCGGATGAGGGTCAGTTGCATGGTCTTCTCTCGGTGGTTTGCGCAATTTTAGCAGCGCCGCGCACCGGCGACGGCGGCCGATTGCGCCGCCCGTCCCGTCTATCGCCCGGCCAGCACCGGCGCCAACGCCTTCTGCCCCGGCGGCAGCGGCGCCCCGCCGTCTCCCCGGACACGGCGGATCCAGATTTCGGCAACCCGTTCGGGATGGTGACGGCGGACCCAGTCGTAGATTTCCGGATCGCGCTCGCCGTCGTCGCCAACCAGGATGAAGCGTACCCAGGGCAGGCGCTGCAGGATGGCCTCGATCTGCCGCGTCTTGTAGGCGAACTGGTCGAACAGGGGATCGCTGCTGGCGTCGTCGGTGACCCGCTTGGTGATCAGCACGCCGGGCGGAAAAGCATTGGCGGCGATGAAGTCGGCGATCGCCTCGTGCAGTTGCCGCGGCGACGCCGAGAGGTAGAACAGCGGCGCGCTCTCCGGCTGCGGATTGGCGGCCAGCGTCCGCGCATAGAGCGCGGCCATGCCGGGCACCGCTTGCCGCTGCGTTGGATTTTTCAGGAAACTGTTGGCCAGCAGACGGGGCTTGCTGGTCACTTCGGAAATCAGGATGGTGTCGTCGAGGTCGGAAATCATCCCCAGCCGGTTGGCCTGCGGCACCACCAGCAGGCGGCCGCGACCGGCGCCGTGCCTGCCGCTGGCGCCGATGTCGTGCCAGCCCGCCGGCAGCGGCAGCGTTGCCCGCTGACTGAAATAGCCTTCATCGTCGGTGCGCGTGCGCAGCGAGAACTCGCCGACCGTCAGGTCAACCGGCACCTGCTTGCGCTCGTCGTTGATCCACAGCCGGAAATTGCGCCAGAGATTGCGCAGTCGGCTGTCGTCGGCGGCCGCCGAGGGGCCGTCGCGCAGCTCGACGACGCGTCCCTCGATGGTCACGGACTCGCCGTCGCCGTAGGCCGGATAGACGCTGATCCGGTCCGCCCCGGCCAGCGCCGGCAGGGCGCACGACAACGACAGGAGGGCGACTCCGGAAAACGCCCGGGCGCACCGCCCGAGCCGCACCGCCCAGCGCTTCACGCTGCCGCCCGCACCAGGTCGACAATGGTGCGCGCCGCCTGCGGACGGGCCAGCTGGGCCTGGCATTCGCGCATGCGGGCAAGGCGCGCCGGATCGTCGAGCAGGCGGCGGATCTTGTAGACCAGCGCCGCAGTATCGACCGCTTTCAACGCGCAACCGGCTTCCAGCAGGGTGTCGGCGTTGCGTTCCTCCTGGCCGGGAATCGGCGAGACGACGATCATCGGCAGTTGCATGGCCAGGCATTCCGAAGTGGTCAGGCCGCCCGGCTTGGTGATCGCCAGATCGGCCGCTGCCATCACGCGCTCGATGGTCGAGGTGAAGCCCTGCGGGTAAACACACCCCGGATGACGGGCGGCGACTTCGCCGAGGCGGCGCAGCAAGTCCTCGTTGCGTCCGGCCAGGGCGACGATCTGCAGCGCGGGGAAAGCCACCGCCGCCTGCTCGGCCAGGCGGTCGATGCCGCCGACGCCGGCGCCGCCGGACATCATCAGCAGGGTCGGGCGCGCCGGGTCGAGGCCGAGTTCGGCGGCCGCCGTCGCCCGCGCCGGCGGGTTGGCGAACTGCGGCATGATGGCGATCCCGGTGACGTGGATTTGCTGCTCCGGGATGCCACGGGCGGCCAGACGCACGGCGACTTCCTCGGTGGCGACGCAATAGCCGGCGATGTGCGGCTGCAGCCACAGGCCATGGACGTCGAAATCGGTGACGTTGATCCACACCGGCGGCGTCGGCTGGCCGCCGGCGATCCGCCGCGACAACAGTTCGGCCGGCAGGAAATGCGTGCACACGATGGCGTCGGGCGCGATGCGGGCGATTTCCGCGTCGAGGCGGCGCGTGTTGAGGCGTTCGACGTGGCGTCGCGCCGAGTCCAGCCAGGAACTGCCCGGCGGATGATCGGTGCGTTCGTAAAGATAGGCCCACAGCTGCGGCGCCTTCTCGACCAGCTTGATATAGGCGCTGCCGTAGAACTTGCGGAAGCCCTCGGAAACCAGGTCGAGCACGTCGAGATGGGTCAGTTCCAGGCCCGGCAGCGCCGCGCCGGCGGCACAGATCGATTGCGCGGCGCGGACATGGCCGGCGCCGGCGGACACACTGAGGACGAGGATGCGCATGCGGTTCTGGCCGGGGCAGCCGGCGACGGTCGGGAAAGCGGGCGATTCTGGCAGTCGCCGGCGCGCCCTGTCAATGCATCCGGAATAAGCCGCTCAGTCCGCCGCCTTCAACGCCAGCGCGCGCTCGTAGAGGGCGTTCTTCGCCTCGCCGCTGATCGCCGCCGCCAGCTTGGCCGCCTGTTTGGTGCCGAGGCCTTCGTCGAGCAGCAGGCGCAGTACGCGCTCACCTTCGCCGCTGGCAGCGTCGGCCGGCGCGCCGGAGACGATCAGCACGAACTCGCCGCGCTGCCGGTTGGGATCGGCCTTGAACCAGTCGAGGGCGGCAGCGAGCGGCAGGGCGTCGACATTCTCGAACAGCTTGGTCAGTTCGCGGGCGACGACCAGCGTGCGTTCGCCGAACACCGCGGCCATCTCGGCGACGCTATCGAGAACGCGGTGCGGCGCCTCGTAGAAGACCAGTGCGTAAGGATGCCCGGCCAGTGCCGCGAGCGCCTGCTGGCGCTGGCCGGCCTTGCTCGGCAGGAAACCGTAGAACAGGAAATGCTCGTCGGCCAGCCCGGCGGCGGACAGCGCGGTGGTCGCCGCGCAGGCGCCGGGCAGCGGCACGACCTTGCAGCCGGCGGCGCGGACGGCGGCGACGATGCGCGCGCCGGGGTCGGAAATGCCCGGCGTGCCGGCATCCGAGACCAGGGCGACGGCCTCGCCGGCCTGCAACTTGGCGACGATGCGGGCGGCGGCTTCATGTTCGTTGTGCTGGTGCGCGGGCAGGGTCCGGGCGCGGGCGCCCAACTGCTTCAACAGCGGCGCGCTGTGCCGGGTGTCCTCGCAGGCGACCCAGGGCACGGCGCGCAGGACTTCCTCGGCCCGTCGCGTCAGGTCGCCGAGGTTTCCCAGCGGCGTCGGCACGACGTACAATGCCGCGATCAATTCGTTTGTCATTTTCGGCGATGCAGGCAAAAACCAACGATACCACCGTCGCCCGCGGCCGCGAAGCCGAGAGCGAAGCAGCAGCCTACCTGGCGGGGCGCGGCCTGCGCCTGCTCGAACGCAACTTCCGGGTACGCGGCGGCGAGATCGACCTCGTCATGCAGGACGGGCCGACCGTCGTCTTCGTCGAGGTGCGCGCCCGCAGCCGCAGCGATTTCGGCGACGCCGGCGCCAGCATCGACGCCTTCAAGCAGGGTCGCATCGTCCTCGCCGCCCGCCACTGGCTGGCCCGCCACGGCGAATGCGCCTGCCGCTTCGACTGCGTGCTGATCGACGACGGTCACCTGCGCTGGCTGCGCAACGCCTTTGCCGGCGACCATTGAGGCGACGCCGCCACCGGCACGCTGAGGTAAAATCATGAGCCGATCACTTGAAAGAAGCCGCTCCATGGATTTGATTGCCCGCGTCGCCCAGCACTTCGAGGACAGCGCCCAGACCAAGCTCAACGCCGTCGATGCGCTGGCGGCGCCGATCGCCGCCGCCATCGAGACGCTGACCGGCGCCCTGCTCGAAGGCGGCAAGATCCTCGCCTGCGGCAACGGCGGCTCGGCGGCCGACGCCCAGCACTTCGCCGCCGAACTGGTCGGCCGTTTCGAGGCCGAGCGCCAGGAACTGGCGGCGATCGCGCTGTCCACCGACAGCTCGATCCTGACCGCGGTCGGCAACGACTACGGTTTCGCCCACATCTTCGCCAAGCAGGTGCGCGCCCTCGGCCACGCCGGCGACGTGCTGCTGGCGATCTCGACCTCGGGCAATTCCGGCAACGTGATCGAAGCGATCAAGGCCGCCCACGAGCACGACATGCGCGTCATCGCGCTGACCGGCAAGGGCGGCGGCGAGATCGGCGAACTTCTGTGCGACGATGACATCCACCTCTGCGTGCCCGCCGACCGTACCGCGCGCATCCAGGAAACCCACCTGCTGATCATCCACTGCCTGTGCGACGGCATCGACGCACTGCTTCTCGGAGTCGAATGACATGAAAAAAGCCCTGCCCCTTTCCCTGCTTGCCCTCGCCCTGGCGCTGCCCGCGCTGCAAGGCTGCGTTCCCGCCGTCGTCGCCACCGGCGCCGCGGTCGGCGTGATGAGCATCCATGACCGTCGCACCACTGGCACCCAGACCGACGACGAAACCACCGAATGGCGCGCCGCCGGCCGAGTCCCCGAGCACATCAAGGGCGTCTCGCGGATCAACTTCACCTCGTACAACCGCCGCCTGCTGATCACCGGCGAAGTGCCCAACGCCGAAGCCAAGGCCACCGTCGTCGCCGAAGCGCGCAAGCTCGAAGGCGTGCGCGAGGTCTACGACGAGCTGACGGTCGGCGCCAAGGCGTCGCTCGCCAACCGCAGCAACGACAGCTTCATCGACTCCAAGGTCAAGGCCCGCCTGGTCAACAGCAACCAGATTTCCGCCAATCACGTCAAGGTCGTCACCGAGCACGGCGCCACCTACCTGCTCGGCCTGGTCAACGATCGTGAAGCCAAGGTCGCCGTCGCCGTCGCCCGCACCACCGCCGGCGTGCGCAAGGTGATCAACCTGCTCGAAGTGCTGCCGGACGAAGACATCCGCCGCCTCGACGAACAGGCGCTGGGCAGCCGCAAGGCACCGCCGGCCAGCCAGGCGCCGGTGGAAACCCGCTGACCTCAGGCTGATCGCCCCCCGCCGACCGGACCACACCATGAACCTCGAAAAAGTCGTTTTCGGTTTCTTCATCGTCCTCGCGGCGACGCTCAACTTCGGTTTCTTCATCGGCGACATCGACCGTCCCGAGCTGCACCACGTCTATGAACTGGCGGCAGCGCTGGTCGTCAGCCTGATCGCCACCGCGCTCAAGTTCGGCGACCGCACGCAGATCGGCGCCATCCACCTGGCGACCAGCCTGGTCGCCGACCTGCAGTTGATCGCCGCCGCCGTCACCTGGGGCATCGCCGTCCATGTCACCGGCGAGGGCATGACCGCCTCGGTCACGTCGAGCGTCGTCTCGCTGTCCGGCGGCGCGCTGTTCGCCAACATCGTCTCGGTCATCCTGCTCATCGTCGAAACCGTGATGCTGCGCCGCTGACGCGGAGCCGACGGTGAGCAACAGCACCTTCTTCCTGGTCCTGCGGCGCATGCGCGCGCCGATCATCGTCCTGATCGTCATCTACGCGATCTCGGTGGTCGGCCTGACGCTGGTTCCCGGCGTCGATGCCGAAGGCCGGCCGACGCCGCCGCTGTCCTTCTTCCACGCCTTCTACTTCATCAGCTACACGGCGACCACCATCGGCTTCGGCGAAATTCCGAACGCCTTCTCCGACGCCCAGCGCTTCTGGGTCATCGTCTGCATCTACCTGTCGGTGGTCGGCTGGTCGTATTCGCTGGTGACGCTGATCGCACTGCTGCAGGACAAGGGCTTCCAGAACACGCTGACCGCCAACCGCTTCATGCGCCGCGTCCGCCGGCTCAAGGAGCCGTTCTACCTGGTCTGCGGCTGCGGCGAGACCGGCAGCCTGATCTGCCACAGCTTCGACCGCATCGGCCAGGCCTTCGTCGTCCTCGAAAAGGACGAACTGCGCGTCGAGGAACTCGACCTCCTCGACTTCAAGACCGATACCCCGGCCCTGGCCGCCGACGCCAGCCTGCCCGACAACCTGCTGCTGGCCGGCCTGCAGCACCCGAAATGCCGCGGCGTGCTGGCGGTGACCAACGACGAACTGACCAACCTGGCGATCGCCATCGCCGTCCGCCTGCTCGCCCCCAAACTGCCGGTGATCGCCCGCGCCCGCAGCACCTCGGTCGCCGCCAACATGGCCTCGTTCGGCACCGATCACATCATCAACCCCTTCGAACGCTTCGCCGACCACCTCGGCCAGGCGATCACCGCCCCCGAACGTTTCCGCCTCGTCGAACTGCTGACCAGCCTGCCCGGTTCGCCGCTGCCGCAACCGCACCGGCCGCCGCGCGGCCACTGGATCGTCTGCGGCTACGGCCGCTTCGGCCAGGCGGTCGCCGCCCGCCTGCGCCAGGCTGGGCTCACCCTGACCATCGTCAACCCCACCGCTCCCGGCGGCGACGAGCGCATCGTCGGCGACGGCACCGAGGCCGCCATCCTGCGCGCCGCCGGCATCGAGCGGGCGGTTGGCATCATCGCCGGCAGCGACAACGACGTGAACAACCTGTCGATCGCCGTCACCGCCAGCGAGTTGAAGCCAGCGCTGTTCGTCGTCACGCGCCAGAACCAGGCCGCCAACAACGCGCTGTTCCAGGCCTACGGCCCGGAATTCGCGATGGTGCCGAGCCACATCGTCGCCCACGAAAGCATCGCCATCCTGACCACGCCGCTGCTCGGCCGCTTCCTCGCCGCCCTCGACCAGCGCGACGAAGCCTGGTGCCGCGCCCTGGCCGGCCGCCTGCAGGAAATCGGCGGCGACCGCACGCCGACCGTGTGGAGCGTCCGCCTCAACGCCAGCGAAGCGCCGGCCGCCCGCCAGGCGCTGATGCACGGCCGCCCCTTCCGTCTCGGCGAGATCCTGCGCGACGCCAACGATCGCAGCAGCGCCCTGCCCCTGAGCGTCCTGCTGATCGACCGCAGCGACCGCATCCACCTGCTGCCGGACGACGACTTCGAGCTCAGCGCCGGCGACCACCTGCTCCTCGCCAGCCACCTCGGCGCCCGCCGCCGCCTCGAACTGGCGCTGCAGAACCTGAACGAACTGGCCTACGTGCTGGACGGCGAGACCCGCCCGTCCGGCGCGCTGTGGCGCATCCTCACCCCACGCAAGAAACCGCTGCCATGAACGATCCCCTCACCCAGGCCCGCGACCACTTCCAGCGCGGCCTCGCCGCTTTCGAGGCGGGCGACGACGTTGCCGCCCGCGATGCCTTCGTTGCCGCATTGGCGCTGGCGCCGGGGCGGCCGTCGGTGATGGTCAACCTGGCGGCGACCCTGCTCCGGCTGCGCGATTTCGCCGCCGCCCGCGAACTGCTGCTGGAAATCACCGCCAGCGAGCCGGACAACCGCGAAGCGCGCGTCCAGCTCGGCCTCTGCGAGGAAGCCCTCGGCCACTGGACGGCAGCCGCCGCGGCGCTGGAAAGCGGCCTGCCGGCGACGGCCAGCCCGGAACTGTGGCTGGTCTGCAGCCACTGCCATGGCCGGGCCGGCAATCTGCCGGCGGCGCTTGCCGCGATCGACCGCGTCCTTGCCCTCGACCCCGGCCACGCCGAAGCGTGGAGCACGCGCGGCGGCCTGCTGCGCGAACTCGGGCGGCTACCGGAAGCCGCCGACGCCTACCGGCGCGCGCTGCAACACGGCGGCGACCCCGAACTCAACCGCTATTACCTGGCCGCCGTCGGCGGCGACGCCCAGCCGGCAACGCCGCCCAGCCACTACGTGCAGGCGCTGTTCGACGACTACGCGCCGGACTTCCAGCAACACCTGGTCGACGGCCTACACTACCAGGGCCACCGCCGGCTGATCGAGCCGCTGCTGCAGGCCGGCCGGCGCTACCCGGCGGCAGTCAACCTGGGCTGCGGCACCGGTCTCTGCGGCGAACTGCTGCGGCCGCTGGTCGACGCCATCGACGGCATCGACCTTTCCGCCGCCATGCTCGAACAGGCAGCGGTTCGCGGCATCTACCGCCAGCTCGAACGCCACGAGCTGAACGCCTATCTCGCCGCCCGCACGACGCCGGCCGACCTCTTCGTCGCCGCCGACGTCTTCGGCTACATCGGCGACCTCGCCCCGGCCTTCGCCGCCGTCCGCCGCCTGCTCCGGGCCGGCGGCTGCTTCGCCTTCACCGTCGAACAACTGCTCGATGGCGGCGACTACACGCTGCAGCCCTGCCTGCGCTACCGGCACAGCGAGAACTACGTGCGCCGGCTGGCCGCGCAGCACGGCTTCACGATCCGCGAACTGGCCGTCGACACCCTGCGCCACGACCAGGAAACGCCGATCCCGGCGCTCTACGTCTATCTCGCCTGAACGCCGAGCAGCCAGTCCGGCAGGGCGGTGCTCAGGAAGGGCAGCAGCGACAGGGTCAGCGCGCCGAGGAAGATCGCCAGCACCGCCGGCAGCACCGAGACGGCGATCTCGCGCACCGGCTTGCCGAACATCGCCGCCGAGAAATACAGGTTCATGCCGGCCGGCGGGCAGAGGAAGCCCATCTCCAGGTTGGCCAGGAAGATGATCCCGAAATGCACCGGATCGATGCCGTAGGCGAGCGCCACCGGCAGCAGCAGCGGCACCAGGACGACGATCGCCGCGTAGATCTCCATCAGCGCCCCGGCCAGCAGCAGGAACAGGTTCAAGGCGATCAGGAAGCTCCATTTGTCGGGCAGCAAGGCCTGCACGCCGTCGATCGCCCGGTCGGGGATGCCGGCATCCACCAGGTAGTTGGTCAGGCCGAGCGCCATGCCGAGGATCAGCATGATGCCGCCGATCACCTGCGCGCATTCGACCAGCGCCCGCCCGACGCCGCGCGCGTCGATCTCGCGCAGCAGCAATGACTGCGTGAGCAGCGCGTAGGCGGCGGTCAGCGCGGCGCTCTCGGTCGGCGTCGCCCAGCCGCCGACCAGCGAACCGACGGCGACGACCGGCGCCAGGATTTCCCATTTCGCCGCCCAGGCGGCACGGCGGGCGGCGGCGAAATCGACCCGACCGACCGCGCTCGCCGGCGCCAGCCCGTCGTGCTTCAGGAAACCGCCGACCAGCAGCAGGAAGACCACCATCACCAGCGCCGGCAGCAGCCCGGCGAGGAACATCGCGTTGATCGGCACGCGGGCGATGATCGCGTACATGATCAGCGGCACCGACGGCGCCAGCAGCACGCCGAGCGCGCTGGCGCTGGTCACCAGGCCGATGCCGCGCCGCTCCGGGAAGCCGGCGCCGACCAGCAGCGGCAGCAGCAGGCCGCCGAGGGCCAGGATGGTGACGCCGCTGCCGCCGGTCAGCGCGGTGAATCCGGAACAGAGGACGGCAGCGGCAATCGCCGTGCCGCGCGCACCGCCGCCGAACAGCGCGGTGAACAAGCTCCCCAGGCGGGCCGCCGCACCGGTGCGAGCAAACACCAGGCCGGCCAGCGTGAACAGCGGCAAGGCCGGCAGCGAGGGATTGACGGTGATCTGGTAATGGCTGAGCGGCACCGCCGCCAGCGGCTGGCCCTCGCGCCAGAACAGCGCCAGCGCCAGGCCGCCGAGCACGGCGAAGACCGGCGCGCCGCACAGCAGCAGGAGCAGCAGGGCGCCGGCGAACGGCCACAACGGCAATACGCTGCCGTCGTAGTGCCCGGCGAACCACCAGCCGAGCGCCGGCAGCGCCCCGGCGGCAAGCCAGCGCCAGCTCGCCGCACCGGGTAGGCGGCCGGCGAGACGGACGCCGAGCAGCAGGAAGCCGGCCGGCAGCGCCGCCATGAACCACCAGCCGGGAACACCGTAGGCGATGGCGCGCGGCACCGCCATCTCGGCGGCGACGAAGGTCCAGCTGGCCTGCGCCAGCATGCCGCAGAAGAGGCCCGCGGCGAGCGCCGCGTAGGCTTGCGCGGCCCGGCGCAGACGCAAATCGGCGGCGGCCGCGAAGCCGGCGCCGAGCGAACTGAGATGGCCGCCGCGCTCGGCGACCAGCGCCCCGGCCATGGCCAGGACAAGCCCGGTGTGCTGCACGAAGGCCGGCGCATTGGCGACGCCGACGCCGAACAGCGGGCGCAGGACGATCTCGAGCAGCGGCAGGAGCAGCATCAGGGCCAGCGCGCCGGCCGCCAGCCCGGCCTCGGCGCGCCGCAACATGTTAGCAATCACTTACTTGCGGCCGGCGCGGTAATTTTTCAGGTGACCGACCACTTCGTCGAAGGTCGCCGCCGGCACCAGGCTGCCACGAATCTGCGGGTGCAGGCGGGCGGCGAGCGCTTCCCAGGCCTGGCGCTGCGCGGCATCCGGCACATTGACCGCAAGCCCGCGCTTCTGCATCGCCGCCACCGCCTCGTCGACTTCCTTGCGCGCCTGGGCGCGGATTTCGGCGCCGGCCTTGAAGCCGGCCTCGCGCACCGCCTGCTGGGCGGCCGGAGTCATCGCGTCCCACGCCTTTTTGGTGACGATCAGCGCGCCGACGATGGGCGCCCAGTTGAGGTCGAGCATGTTCGGCGCGCTGGTGTAGATCTGCGTCGCCAGCGCGAAGTAGGGCGTGGACGGTACGGCGTCGATCATTCCGGTCTGGATCGCCGGCAGGATGTCGGCGGTTTCCAGCGGCACCGGCGTGTAGCCGAGCCGCTTCATGATTTCCTGCTGCTCGGCCTCGCCGCCCCAGGCGAAAAACTTCATCGCCTTGTAGTCGTCCGGGTGGCGCGCCGGCTTCTTCGAGAAGAAGCGCACCCAGCCGGCGTCGCCCCAGGCGAGCACGACGAAGCCCTGGTCGAGGAACTTCTTCTCCATCGCCGGCCGCATTTTCTCGCGCACGTAATCGACTTCCTCCCAGCTGCGGAACATCAGCGGCATCGCCTGCAGCGCGGCGATCGACGGTTCGATCTCGCGCAGCCCGACCACCGACAACAGGCCGCCCTGCAACTGGCCGATGCGCATGCGGCGCACCATGTCGGTCTCGCCGCCCTGGCTGCCGTCCGGGAAGACCAGGTACTTGCCGCCGCCCTGCGCCGTGCGCCAGGCTTCGCCGAGGGTCATCAACTGACGGTGGTAGAGCGAGTTCTTGGGCGCCAGCGTGCCGATGCGCAACTGCTGTTCCTGGGCGCGCAACGGGGTCAGGGCGAGCGCCAGCAAGCCGAGGAGGACGAGGAATTTCTGCATGGGGACTCCGGGTCAGAAAAGGTCGGGCGAACGTTCCAGCAGCCAGGCGGCGCGCCGGCGCATCACTTCGTTCTGCAGGGTACGTTGGCTGCCGGCCGCGTCGCGCACGGCGAGCGCCTGGCGCAGCAGGGATTCGAAGGCGGCGCGGTCGCCGGCCGGCAGGGCGATGCTCTCGGCCTTGGCCAGATAGGCGCCGGCGCTGCGGCCGGCGGCGCGGGCGATCGCGGCGTCGAACCAGCGCGCCGCCAGCGCTTTGTCGCCGCCGGGGCGGGCCGCCTCCAGCGTCGCCCGCAGGCTGCTCATGGCGCCGTCGCCCCAGTCCGGGTCGGCGGCCTCGGCCAGTGCGGCGAGTCGAACGACCAGCGGCAGGTCGGCGACGATTTCCGGGTCGTCCTTGGCCAGCGCGATCCAGCTTCCCCAGGCGGCGGCCGCCCAGTAGGCGAGGCCGGCGTCGGCAGCGCTCAGGCGAGGCAGCGCAGCGGGGTCGGCGAGCGCCGGCACAAAACCAGGATGGCGCCGTTCGAGCGCCGCCAGCGCGTGACCGCGCGCCCGCCGGTAAAGCCGGGCGGCGCGCTGGCGCAGGCGCTCGGCGGCGGCGCTGTCCTGCGCCTCGATGCGGTCCGCCTCGCAGGCGACGAAGGCGTAGGCGTACTCGGTCATCCGCGCCGCGACGCTTTCCGCCAGCGCGGCATGGCCGGGCTGGCGGGCAAGCACCGCCTCCGACAGCTTCAGGTAAAAGGGCGCCGCATCGCGCGCCAGTTCCGGGTCGTCCTCGGCGCCCTGCGCCTGCCCGGCCAGTTCGTCGGCCAGGCTGGAAACCACCAGCGCCCGCGGCGAACAGCCGGCCAGCGCCAGCAGCAGGCAGCAAACGAACCAGGGGGAAGGACGGCAAAATGGCCGGAACAAGGCGGCGGCGGAAGTCATCGCGGCAGCCTAGCCGGACGATGTTACGGCGCCGTGACGACCGAAGCAGCCCGGACCCACCGACCAGAACGGCAGCGATCCGCGGCCTTTCCAACCGCCTCGACCGCAAGCACGTGATCAGCGTCATCGCGCTGCTCGCCGCCCCCCCACCAGACGCCGCAGACACCGATGGAGCCGGGCACGCCCGGGGTCATCGAGATGCGGGAAGCGGCGACGATGCCGGTACGTGATCTCGTGGCAAGCGCGAGACGGTGGAACAGTACGCCCGACAGGCCTCCGACACCTGCCAAACGCACTGCCATAGCGTTCGTTCCCGAGCAAAATCCGCCCTCCCGGCTATTACTTTCGCCAACGCCCCCGGATATTGTGTCAACATGGCAACTTCTTCGAAGCATATCTCGCGGCAGAATCAGGCACTCGAACATGACGACCGGCAAGCCAAGAAAAACGCCCGCCCCCGGAAAAGCAGCAGTTTCCCCGACGGTCAGGACGCCGGTCAGCCGACGAAGAAAAACTCCGCCGCCGGCAGCCGAGATCGTCGCCCACCCCATCTATCTGGTCGGCATCGGCGCCTCGGCTGGCGGCCTGGAAGCCCTGTCCAACCTGATCGCCGCCCTGCCGACCAATCTGGGTCTGGCTTACGCGGTGATCCAGCATCTGTCGCCGACCCATCGCAGCATGATGGCGCAGTTGCTGGGGCGCGAAACGGCGATGGCGGTGAAGGAAATCACCGATGGCATGGTGCCGGAATGCAACACCATTTACGTGACGCCGCCGAGCAGCAACATGGTCCTGCGCGACGGCCGCTTCGTCCTGCAGGAAGAGCCCAAGAACGCCAGCCCGCGCCCCTCGGTCAATGCCTTCTTCTCGTCGCTGGCGGCGGAGAAGGGCGAGGATGCGATCGGCGTCGTGCTGTCCGGCACTGGCAGCGACGGCGCGGTCGGCCTGCGCGAGATCAAGGCGGTCGGCGGCTTCACCTTCGCCCAGGAGCCGCAGAGCGCCAAATACAACGGGATGCCGCAGGCGGCCATCGACACCGGCTGTGTCGACTGGGTGCTGCCGGCCGAGGGAATTGCCCGCGAAATCGCCCAGATCGCCCGCTCCAAGGGCACGGTCGCAGTCAATCCGCCGGCATCGACGACCACCCTGAAGAAGCTGCTGATCCGGGTCAAGCAACAGACCCGCATCGACTTCGGCAACTACAAGGAAGGCACCATCTGGCGCCGCATCGAACGGCGCCTGGCGGCGCGCCATGTAGCGAGCCTGGACGACTATCTGGCGCTGGTCGAGGCCGACCCGGGCGAACTCGATCACCTGTGCAAGGACATCCTGATCTCGGTGACCGCCTTCTTCCGCGACCCCGAGGCCTTCGAGGCCCTGCGCACGACCTTGCAGGCACTGCTGGCAACCAAGCATTTCGGCGATGAAATCCGCATCTGGGTGCCCGGTTGCGCCACCGGCGAGGAGGCGTACAGCATCGCCATCCTGGTGTCCGAATTGCTCGGTCCGAACCTGAACCAGTTCCGCATCCAGATTTTCGCCACGGATCTCGATCTCAGCGCCCTGGCCGTCGCCCGTCGCGGCGGCTACCCGGAAACCGCGCTGTCCGGCATGGACCCGGCACTGGTGGCCCGCCACTTCACCAACACCGGCAACCGCTACGAGGTCTCGCGCACGCTGCGCGACATGGTCGTCATCGCCCGCCAGGACCTGGTGCAGGACCCGCCCTTCCTGCGCCTGGACCTGGTCAGTTGCCGCAATGTCCTGATCTATTTCCAGAACGAGTTGCAGATCAAGGTGCTGGCGACCTTCCATTACGGCCTGCGGCCGGGCGGCTATCTCTTCCTCGGCAAGTCCGAGGGCGTCTTCCAGCAGGAAGGCCTGTTCGATCCGGGCGACAAGACCGCCCGCATCTACCGCCGCCGCGTCGGCGAATCGCGCCTGATGCCGATGCCCACCTTCCGCCTGCCGGACAACCGCGAGCGGCCGGCGGTGCAGCAACCCAACGCCCAGCAACGCCTGCTGGATGCCTCGATCAGCCTGTTCGTTCCGCCGACCATCCTGATCAACGCGGCTTTCGAAATCCTGCACATCCAGGGCGATGTCGCGCACTTCCTGACGATCAGCGCCGGCAAACCGACCACCAATCTGCAACAACTGATCCGCCGGGAATTTCGCGCCGATCTCAACCTGATGGTGCATCAGGTGGAGCGCACCTCCGAATCGGCAAGCGGGCGCCCCCACGTCATCAAGACCCTGGATGGCAAACGGCGCATCCTGCTCTCGGTCCACCCCCTGGAAAAGGGCGTCACCAGTTCCTTCTTCCTGGTCGCCTTCGAAACGGCGCTGGTCGAAAAAGACACCAGCGGCGAGCCCCGGAGCGATCTTCTGCAGGACTCGGTCAACGTCAAGGCCCTCGAAGAGGAGCTCATTTCGACCCGCGAACGTTTGCAGACGGTGATCGAGGAACTGGAAACCTCGAACGAGGAGATGCAGGCGCTCAACGAGGAAGTGCAGGCCGCCAACGAAGAGCTGCAATCGACCAACGAGGAGCTTGAATCCGCCAACGAGGAACTGCAATCGACCAACGAGGAACTGACGACGGTCAACGAGGAACTGCAGGTCCGTACCGGCGAACTTGCCGAAGCGCTCAACGATCTCGAGAAAATCCAGAACAGCGTCGGTTTCCCGATCCTGGTGTGCAACGAAAAACTCGAGTTGTCGCGTTTCAACAGCCCGGCCGTGATGATCTTCCTCCTCACCGAGAAATCCCTGGGCCAGACGCTGCCGTCCCTGCGCCTGCCGTTCGGCATGAAGGATTTCTCGCCGCAGGTCAGACGCGCCATCGACAGCAATCTGGCGGTCGAGGAGGCCGTGTTTTCCAACGAGCGGCATTACCTGCTGCACATCGCCCCCTATGAAACCACCCGACCGGGGGCCCGCGGCGCGGTCATCAGCCTGATGGACCACACCGAGCGCCTGGCGGCGGAACGGGCGATCCGCGAAAGCCAGGAACGCCTGCTGGCGATCATGGACAACTCGACCTCGATGATTTCGCTGAAGGACCTGGCGGGACGCTACGAGTTCATCAACCGGCAGTTCGAGAAAACCTTCGCGCTCAAGTCGGCCAACGTCATCGGCAAGACCGATGCGCAGATTTTCAACGGCCGCAATGCCGACCAGTTCCGCAGCAAGGAGCTCGAGGTGGTTCGGCGCCAGGAGGCGATCGAATCGGAGGAAGTGCTGCAGCGCGCCGATGGCAACCGCTATCTGCTTTCGATACGTTTCCCGCTGTTCAGCGCCGACAACGTCATTCAGGGGCGTGCACCCAGTCATCGGACATGACCGACCGCCGCCACGCCGAAGAACAGTTGCGCCTGGCCGCGCGCGTCTTCGATCGGGCCGGCGAGGGCATTGTCGTCACCGATCCGCAGCAGAAGATCGTCACCGTCAACGAAGCCTTCACCCAGGTCACCGGCTATACGGCGGAAGAGGTGGTCGGCAGGACGCCGGCCGTCCTCGCTTCCGGCCGCCACGACGAGAAGTTCTATCGGGAAATGTGGGAAATCCTCGCCGAGAAGGGCTGGTGGCAGGGCGAAATCTGGAATCGCCGCAAATCCGGGGACATCTTTCCCGAATGGCTCACCATCAACACGGTGCACGACTCCGATGGCACGCTCACCAACTATGTCGGCATCTTCAGCGACATCACCCTGGTCAAGGACTCGCAGCGGCGCGTCGAATTCCTCGCCACCCACGATGAACTGACCACCCTGCCCAACCGCACCCTGTTCGTCGATCGGATTCGCCAGGCCATCGCACGCACCAAGCGGCACGAGGATCAGTTTGCCATCCTGTTCGTCAACCTCGACAACTTCAAGATCGTCAACGACTCGCTCGGGCACGCCGCCGGCGACGAGCTGCTCAAGGCGGTTGCCGCCATCCTGCGCGACTGCCTGCGGGCGGCCGATACCGTGGCCCGCTTTGGCGGCGACGAGTTCGCGCTGCTGATCGAGGAAACGACGCCCGAAGAAGTGGACCTGACCGCCCGCCGCATCTCCGATGCGCTCGGCCACGCCATCGCCATCGGCGACCACTCGCTGTTTGTCAGCGCCAGCATCGGCATCAGCCTCTTTCCGAGTGATGGCGGCGACTCCGAGACCCTGCTCAAGAATGCCGATAGCGCGATGTATCAGGCCAAGGAGGCAGGCAAACGCACCCATCAGTTCTACACCAGCAATCTCAAGGAAGAAGCGGACGAACGTCTGCAACTGGGTAACGGCCTGCGGCGCGCCATCGACAACGACGAACTGTTCCTGCTCTACCAACCCCAGGTCAACATGAGCAGCGGCCGCCTGGTCGGCATGGAGGCCCTGATTCGCTGGCAGGAGCCGGAGAAAGGCTTGATCCTGCCGGATCGCTTCATTCCCCTCGCCGAGAAATCCGGGCTCATCCATCACGTCGGCGACTGGGTGGCGGACGCGGCCTGCCGTCAGGTGGCCACCTGGATCGCCCAGGGTTACGAAGTTCCCAGGATGTCGATCAACGTCTCGGGCGAGCAGTTCCGGCGCTCTCATCTGCCTTCGATGATCCGACGACTGCTGGCCCACTACGGACTGGAAGCCAGCCAACTGACCATCGAACTCACCGAAACCGCGCTGATGCTCGACCCCGACCACTGCAGCCGCCTGCTGCGGGATCTGAAGGTGCTCGGCGTCGGCCTGAGCATCGATGACTTCGGTACCGGCTTCTCGTCGCTGTCGTCGCTGCGCCGCTATCCGATCGACGAACTGAAGATCGACCGCTCGTTCATCGACGAAGTCGGATCGAACCCCGATGCCCGCGCCATCACCCAGACCATTCTGGCCATGGCCAGAACGCTGGGACTATCGGTGGTGGCGGAAGGCGTCGAGACCGAGCAACAGGCGGCAACGCTGCGCGAGATGGCCTGCCCGGCCGGCCAGGGCTACCTGTTCGCCCGACCGTTGAGCGCCGGAGAAATGGCCGGGCGCCTGCGGCAACGCGCTTGATGCCGCCGCGCTGGCGGCGGCATCAAGCCGCCAGCATCCGCCGCAGGCCGCGCCACAGGCCGCCCATCAGCGGCAGCTTCATGTACAGCTCCTCGCCGGTGTCCCAGTAGTCGCGGTGCTGGCTGACCTTGCCGGCGGCGTCGAACTTGAGGTGGGAGACGCCGCGCATCAGCTGCGTCTCGCCCTTGCCCCATAGCCGGACGCGGTAGCTGAATTCCCAGATCAGCACGGCGCTGGCGGCGTCGACGACGGTTTCGGTGACGACGAAGCGCGGCTCACCGACCTGGGTGAACATGTGGCGGAAGATGCGCTCGATGGCCGGCAGGCCGCGCACCTCGTTGAACGGGTCCTTGAACCAGGCGTCGGCGGCGTAGAACTCGGCAAAGCGGCCGACGGTCTCCGGGGTCAGCGTATGGTAGAAGTCGATCAATGCATCCAGCTTCATGTCAGCCTCCGGTGAAACGACGGATGAGGGGGAAATACCAGCGGTCGGGCAGCAGCGAGAGCAGCTTCAGTATGTAGGTAAAGCGCTTCGGGTAGTGGATTTCGAAAGCGCCGCCGGCCAGCCCGGCCAGCGTCGCCTGCGCCGCCGCCTCCGGCGTGAGCAGCGCCGGCATCGCGAAATCGTTCTGCGCCGTCAGGCGGGTGGCAACGAAGCCCGGGTTGATCGCCCAGACGCCGATGCCGCGCGGCGCCAGGTCGAGGTGCAGGCATTCGGCGAAGTGGATCAGCGCCGCCTTGCCCGGACCGTAAGCGAGCGCCTTGGGCAGACCGCGATAGCCGGCGACGCTGGCGACGAAGGCGATACCACCGCCCGGGCGCAGTTCGGGGAGGACGGCGGCAGTCAGGCGCAGGGCGCCATTGAAATTCACCGCAAGCAGGCGCTCGGCCGTCGCCAGGTCGAAGTTGTCGGCGCCCATCGGCACGTAGTCGCCGGCCAGGTAGACGACCAGGTCAATGCCGCCCCACTCGCGGCGCAGCTCGGCGGTGGCGGCGACCAGGGCAGCGGCGTCGGTGACGTCGCAGGGCAGGCAGCGGGCGCCGGGGATGGCCAGCGCCGCCAGCGCCTCGGCGCGCCGGCCGCTGAGCGCCAGGCGGGCGCCGCGCGCTGCCAGCAGGCGCGCCAGCGCGGCGCCGATGCCGGTCGAGGCGCCGAGCAACCAGACCCGCTTGCCCGGCCAGTCGTCGAGGCGTGGATTGAGTGGCATGGCGCGGCTCAGCGCCTGGTGAAACTGAGGGTGACTTCGCCGAGGTGGAAGCCCCATTTCGACATGCGCGAGCGGTTGAGCATCACCTTG
Organism: Azonexus sp. MM2026_4; assembly: GCF_055901855.1. Taxonomy (NCBI): domain Bacteria; kingdom Pseudomonadati; phylum Pseudomonadota; class Betaproteobacteria; order Rhodocyclales; family Azonexaceae; genus Azonexus; species Azonexus sp. MM2026_4. Next base: position 2,376,128 of record NZ_CM148380.1, read on the forward strand.
TCGTCGATCAGGAACATCCAGTCGTCGAAGTCGACGTGGTAGACCTTGCCGTCGACCGGCAGCGCCAGCACGTAGCGCCAGCGCAGCGCATTGCCGGCGACTTCGCCGATGGCCTCGCCAACCACGTCGTCGGCGGTGCCGATGTAACGCCCGTCGGGCTGGCGGCGCAAGGTCCACACCCGGCGCGAGGTGCTGCCGTCGGACCAGGTGAAATGCTCGTCGAGAACGCCGGTATCGCCCTGCCAACTGGCGTCGATGGCGACGTGGAAGCGTTTCTGCACCTCGCCGTCGCGCCCCTGGAACATGCCCCAGGCGTCGAGCTTGCCGGAAAAATACTGTTCGAGCACCAGCCGGGGCTGCTCCGCCCGGTAGTGTTCGACGCCGGGCGTGGAACACGCGGCAAAGCCCAGCGACAGGGCTGCGACGGCAAACAGTTTCATGATTCGACCTCCAGTGAATTGCGCCAGCGCCACAGCAGGAACGCGGCCAGCGCCTTGAACAGCAGCGGCAGCAAGGCATAGGCCAGGATCAGGGCGGTCTGCCCCTGCCCGCTGCCGGGCCGGTAATCGAACAGGCCGAGCAGCGGCAGCGTGATGCCTGCAGCCAGCGCCAGGTTGAGCTTGGCAAAGAAGTTCCAGACGCCGAAGCAGGCGCCGGCACGCCCCTGGCGCTCGCCGAGATCGGCTGCCAGCGCCGCCGGCAGCGCCAGATCGGCCCCCAGCGCCAGCCCGGAAGCCAGGCAGACGATGGCGAACAGCGCCACATCGCCCGGCCCGAGCAGGCCGGCGCCGGCAAAAGCCAGCATCGCCACGCCCATCGCCAGCAGCCAGGCCCGTGGTCGCCCGATGCGGGCGGACAGCTTCAGCCACATAGGCAGCGACGCCGCGCCGCTCAGGAAATAGGCGGCGAGCAACGGACCGCTGGCGGCTTCGGCCAGCAGAATGTCGGCGACAAAGAACAGGAAGAGCGTGGCCGGCACTGCCGCGGCGAAGCCGTTGCAGATGAAGACCGCCAGCAGGCGACGAAAGGCGGGATCGCCGAGGACCGCGCGCAGGGCCGGCAGCAAGGCGCTGTTGACGAGCCCCCTCGCCTCGCCTTCGGCGACCCGCAACAGGGTGACGCCACCGGCAAGCACCAGCAGCACCGGCAGCACCCAGGCCAGGCGCGCGATGCCGTCGTTCAGGGCCACCGCCAGCACGGCCGGCAGCGCGGCGGCAACCAGCACGCCGAGCAAGCCGAAGGCTTCGCGCGAGGCGACCAGCCGGGTTCGCTCCGGCGCATCGGCGCCGACTGCCGCCCCCCAGGCCTGATAGGCCACCGTCGCCGCCGAAAAGCCGGCATAGGTGAGCAGCAGGCTGGCCAGCAACCACGGGCCGGCCTGCTCGGCCGGCGGATTGAGCAGGGCGATGAAACCCAGACAGAAGGGCAGCAGGGAAATCGCCACCATGCGCCGGCGCGCCACCCGGTCGGCCAGCCAGCCCAGCCAGGGATCGATGCCGGCGTCGAGCAGGCGCGCCAGCAACAGGATGGCGCCGAGCATGCCCAGGTCGAGGCCGGTGACGGTGGCGTAGAAAGCCGGCACATGCACATACAGCGGCAAGGCGGCAAACGCCAGCGGCAGGGCGAGCAAGCCGTAAGCCAGGGTCGGAAGGCGGCGGCTGGCGGCGGTCATGGCTCAGCTTTCGCCAAGCAGGGCGGCGCGCAAGGCCGGTGCGCTGCTGCGCCGATCGAGCCAGATGGCAAAGAAGGCGCGGGCGAAGGCCGGGTCGCGCACGGCGCCGATCAGCCGCTCATCCTGATAGAAATAGGCGCCCTCGTCGCGCCAGACGCCGAGCAGATGATCGCCAGCGTCAACATCGGGAAAGATCCGCCGCATGGCCTGCCCCCAGGCCGCGAGCCTGGCTTCGTCGGCAACGAAACGGCGCATCTCGTCCACGCTGGCATCGGCGATGGCCTGGCCGGCAAGCCGGCGCCGGTAATCGAGGCGCAGGGCCAGCGGCGGAGCGTCGGGAACGTCGCCGGTCCACAGGCTGGCGTCGTAGACCAGGAAACCGAAGCGCCGGAAACTGCCGCGCCCGCGCGGCCGCAGCCCCTGGATCGGAGAAGCCAGCCCGGCCAGCGGCCAGAGCAGCGCCGCCGAGGCCGCCAGCAGCAGGCTACGCCGGCGCATGAGCGAGCTCGAACTGAACGACATCGATGTTGCCGGCCAGGAAACCGGCCTCGCAGTAGGCCAGGTAGAAACGCCACAGGCGGCGGAAACGCTCGTCGAAACCCTGCTGGCGGATGGCTGGCCAATTCTGCTCGAAGGCCACATGCCATTGCGCCAGAGTCCGCGCGTAGTCGCGGCCGAAGGCGAACTCGTCGCGCACCGCCAGTCCCTGGCGCGCTGCCGCTGCCCGGAAGGCCGAGCGCGACGGCAGCATGCCGCCGGGGAAGATGTATTGCTGGATGAAGTCGGTGCCCTTGCGGTAATCGGCGAACAGCGCGTCGCCGATCGTGATGCTCTGGACCACGGCTTTCCCGCCGGGCTTGAGCGCACCGGCCAGCTTGGCGAAATAGGTCGGCCACCAGCGTTCGCCGACGGCCTCGAACATCTCGATCGAGACGACATGGTCGAAGCGCTCGTTCAGGTCGCGGTAATCCTGCAGCCGCAGATCGGCGCCCGGCACCCTGGCCTGCGCCCACGCCAATTGCGCCGGCGACAGGGTGAGGCCGGTGACGGCCAGCCCAGCGTCCTCGGCCAGGCGGGCAAAGCCGCCCCAGCCGCAGCCGATTTCCAGCACACGCTGGCCCGGCAGCGCCTGCAGCCGGTCGAGGATGCGCCGGTATTTCGCCTGCTGGGCGGCTTCCAGGCTGCCGTCGTCTTCGGCCCGGTAGATCGCCGCCGAATAGCTCATCGTCCGATCCAGCCACAGGCGATAGAAATCATTGCCCAGGTCGTAGTGGGCCAGGATGTTGCGCCGGCTGCCGCGGCGACTGTTGGCGTTGAGCAGATGGCGCAGACGGGCCGCCAGCAGGCGCCCCCAGGAACCGTACACCGCCCGGCTGAGGCTCTGCCGATTGCTGGCGAGCAACGCCAGCACCCCGGTCAGGTCGGCGCTGTCCCACTGGCCGTCGAGGTAGGCTTCGGCCAGGCCGATGTCGCCGCGCGCCAGCACCCGGCCGAACATCGCCTCGTCATGCACCTGCAGGCTGGCCCCGCCGTCGCCGTCGCCGAACAGGGCGTTCGAACCGTCGGGCTGACGAATCTCCAGCAAGCCGCCACGCAGGCCTTCGAGCAGGCCAAAGACGGTCCGGGTGTCGCGCGGCAGCCGGTTGCCGCCGCGCAGGGTTAGGGTTTCGTTCATTTGCCTGTCTCCGGAAGTAGCGGCGGTTTACTGCCCGGCCTGGCGCCGATGAAGGGCACGCCCTTGAGCCACAGCTTCAGCGCCTGCCAGTGAATGCGGAAAATGACCCCGGCAGTGAGCAGCGGCATGCGCAGGAAGGCGCCCAGCAGCTTGCCCGCGCGCCACGCCTGCGGCCGGCCGGAAAGCGAAGTGAGCAGCAGATCGCCGGCGGCATCCGCGTAGTCGATACGGGCCACCTGGGTGCCGTGCTCGAGGCGGAAGCGGAAGCGATAAGTGCCCTCGACCTCGCAGAAGGGCGAGACGTGAAAGACTTTGGCTGCCTGCAGTTCGGCACCATCGACCAGCGCGCGGCCGTGCTCGTGCAGCAGATAGCTGTGGTGCCCGCCGAAGGTGTTGTTCACCTCGGCCAGCACGGCGATCAGCCGGCCCTGGCGATCGCGGCAGAACCAGAAGCTGACCGGGTTGAAGACGTAACCGAAGACGCGCGGGAAGGTCTGCAGGACGATCTCGCCGTCGTCGGCCAAGCCGTGCTCGCGCAGCACGCCGGTAATCCACGGCAGCAGCGGCGAACCGTCGCGCGGGCCGTGATCGCGGCTGCGCAGCGACAGGAGGTTCCAGCGGTCGACCGAGAAGATGCCGCAATCGCAGGCGGCCAGTTCACGCAGCGGCAACTGGACGTAGAACACCGGATAGACGAAGGCGTTGACCACCGGCCGCAAACGCCGGTGCATGACATGGCCGAGGAAGATGTGCGCGGCGCTGCTCATGACGACCTCAGGCGCTCTCCGTTTCGGCCAGCAGTTCGGCAACCCCGCCCTGCCAGGGCGCCCGCACGCCGAGCCCGTTGGCGACGCGCAGCGCCGACTTGAGGCCGTCCTCATGGAAGCCGTAACTGCCCCAGGCACCGGCCAGCCAGATGCCGTTCTCGCCCTGGACGTCGGCGAGGCGCTGCTGGGCGGCAATGGCCGGGGCGTCGAACACCGGGTGGGCGTAATCGAACTCGGCGAGCAGCGTATCCGGCGCCGGTTCGTGCACCGGGTTGAGGGTCACCACCACCGGCGTCGAGAAAGGCAGGGGCTGCAGCTTGTTGATCAGGTAGGAAACGCCGACCGGCTGCTCGCCCGGCGCCCCCGCCCCGGCAAAATAGTTCCACGCCGACCACAGCGAACGCTGACGCGGCAACAGCGCCGGATCGGTATGCAGCACGGCGCGGTTCGGCTGGTAGCGGATCGCCGCCAGCAGCTCGCGCTGCGCATCGCTCGCCGAGTAGCCGAGGATGGCCAGCGACTGGTCGCTATGACAGGCCATCACCACCTGGTCGTAATGATCGCTGCCGCGCGCATGCGTCACCCGCAGCCCTGCCGCTTCACGCGTCACCGCGCTGACCGGGCAGGCGATGCGGACGTCGTCCAGTTGTTCGGCGATCCGCTGCACATAGCTGCGGGCGCCGCCCCTGACGGTGCGCCAGGCCGGCCGGTCGAAGACCTGCAGCAGGCCATGGTTGTTGCAGAAGCGGACGAAGGGGGCGAGCGGCATGGCGCGCATCTGGCCGGTCGGACAGGACCAGATCGCGGCGGCCATCGGCAGCAGATACCAGTCGGCGAATTCGCGCGAGTAGCCGCCGGCCTGCAGGAAATCGTCGAGACTGCGCTCGTCGCCGGGATGCGCCAGCAACCAGGCGGTGCTCTCGCGGTTGAAGCGCAGGATGTCGGAGAGCATGCCCCAGAAGGCCGGGCGCAGCAGATTGCGCTTCTGCCCGAAGACGCTCGCCAGATTGCTCCCCGCCCATTCCAGGTCCGGCGATTGCAGGCTGACCGCGAACGACATCTCGGTTTCCACAGAATCCACGCCCAACAGCGCGAACAGGGCAATCAGGTTGGGATAGGTGCGCTCATTGAAGACCAGAAAGCCGGTATCGACCGGATGGGTCAGGCCATCGACCGTGACATCGACGGTGTTGGTATGCCCGCCGAGATAACTACCGGCCTCGAACAGGGTCACATCGTACTGGCGGGACAGCAGCCAGGCGCTGGCCAGGCCCGAGATGCCGGCGCCGACGACGGCGATGCGCTGACGATTCATCCGCTCCATGATGGCTCCTCAGGCGTTGCTGCCATGCAGTTCGGCGTAGGCGGAGTGGTTGTGGATCGACTCGAAGTTTTCCGAGATCACCTTCCACTCGCGGATGCGCGGCTCCTTCATGAGGCGCAGCGCGATGTCGCGGACCAGGTCCTCGACGAACTTCGGGTTGTCGTAGGCGCGTTCGGTGACCCACTTCTCGTCCGGCCGCTTGAGCAGCCCGAACACCTCGCAGGACGCCTCGTCCTCGGCGATGCGTACCAGCTCCTCGATGCCGAGCATGGCGTTGAGGCGGACCTCGAGGGTGATCAGCGAGCGCTGGTTGTGCGCGCCGTAGTCGGCAATCTTCTTCGAGCACGGACAGAGGCTGGTCACCGGCGCCGTCACCGCCAGGGTCAGCGCCGGGTAACGCCCTTCCTCGCGTTCGACGATGAAGGCGGCGTCGTAGTCGAGCAGGCTTTCGACACCGGAAACCGGCGCCTGCTTGCGAATGAACCAGGGAAAGCGCATCTCGATGCGGCCGCTGCTGGCATCCAGGCGCAGCAGCATTTCCTCGAGCAGGCGGAACATGCCCTCCTGGCTGAGCACGCCGCGCCGCTCTTCGAGCAGTTCGATGAAGCGCGACATGTGCGTGCCCTTGTCCGCGGCGCCCAGGCCGACGGTCATCGCCAGCGTGGCGACGGTGGACTGGCTGTGGCCGTTGGCGGCCAGCAGTTGTATGGGATAGCGCAGCCCCTTGACGCCGACTTTCTGGATCGCCAGCAGGCGGTCGTCGGGCGTGGACTGGACATCGGGCAGGAAGAGCTTTTCGGGGGCGTTCATGGGGTTCTCCGGGGGGGACGGCGGGTTCAGGGGGCGGCGTCGAGGAAGGCCTCGACCTGTTTGAGGAAAGCCGGCTCGTCGGGCCGCGTGCTGCTGCCGAAAGCCAGCACCCGGCGGCTGTCGCGGCTGATCAGGTACTTGTGGAAGTTCCACTGCGGCGGGCTGCCGGTCAGTTGCGCCAGTTGCCGGTAGAAAGGATGGGCGGCGTTCCCGTTGACCGCGGTCTTCGACACCATGGGAAATTCGACGCCATAGGTCGAACGGCAGAAGTCGGCAATCTGCCGGTCGCTGCCCGGCTCCTGCTCGCCGAAATCGTTCGACGGAAAACCCAGCACCACCAGCCCGCGCTCGCGCAGCCGGGCGTAGAGCGCTTCCAGTCCCTCGTACTGCGAGGTGAAGCCGCAGTAGCTGGCGGTATTGACGACCAGGATCACCTTGCCGGTGTACTGGCAGAGCGACAGCGGCCGGCCGTCCTTGAGATCGGCGAAGCGATGTTCGAGCAGCGGCGGACAATCGGCCGCCCGCAGCGTCGCCGGGACCAGCGCGGTGATGGCGAAGAGGATGGCGGCGAGGCAGCGGTGCAGGGTGGACAACATGCTTATCTCCGAATTTGTCCTGGACAAACCAGGGCTTTGTTCGTAAGATAGTCAGCAACAACCCCTTTGTCAACGGTTTGTCTAACATTTGTTCAGGACAAAGAATGAACAACCCAGGTTTCGACATTGCCACCGTCGAGCGCGACACCGGCCTCTCGAAAGACGTGCTACGCGTCTGGGAGCGCCGTTACGGCTTTCCGCTGCCGGAACGCGACGCGCACGGCGAAAGGCGCTACAGCGCCGACCAGGTGGAGCGCCTGCGCCTGATCAAACGCCTGATGGATCAGGGACATCGCCCCGGCAAGCTGGTCGCCGCGCCGCTCGAGACGCTGGCCGGACTGAGCCCGCGCCGCCCGCGCCCGGCGCCGCCAGCCGGCGCCGAAGCAGCCGCCGACGGACTCGACGAACTGCTCGACCTGATCCGCCAGCACGACGCCGCCGGCTACGCGCAGGCCATGCAGCAGCGGCTGGCGCGTCAGGGGCTGCTACGCTTTGTCCAGGACACCGTGGCGCCGCTCACCGGGCGCGTCGGCGAAGAATGGGAAAACGGCCGCATCGAGGTTTTCGAGGAACACCTGTTCACCGAACTGACCAAGCGCCTGCTGCGCCAGAACATCGCCGCCCTGCCGGCCGGCCGGCAGCGGCCGCGGCTGATCCTGACCAGCGTCCCGGAAGAGCAGCACGTCCTCGGCCTGCTGATGGCGGAAACCCTGCTCGCCCTGGAAGGCGCCGAGTGCATCCCGCTCGGCACGCAGATGCCGCTGCTCGAGATCGCCCGCGCCGCCGAGGCGCACCGGGCTGACATCGTCGCCCTGTCGTTCTCGGTGGCCTTCCCCGGCCGCCGCGTGCCGACCCTGCTGCAGCAACTGCGCGAGCTATTGCCGCCAAGCACCGCGCTGTGGGCAGGCGGCGCCGGCATCCAGCGCACCTCGCCGCTACCCGGCGTGACGCTGCTGCACGGCCTGCCTGACGCGCTGCAGGGGCTCGCCGACTGGCAGCGCGAGCACGCCTGAGGACGGCGCGTGTCGCCGGCCGCGCTACAATGCGGCCCATGAACTACGCCCTTCCCGCCTTCGAGGCCAAGATCTGCGCGCCGGAGCATGTGGCCGCGCGCGCCGCCAAACTGCCCCGGCCGCTGGTATTCACCAACGGCTGTTTCGACATCCTGCACCGCGGCCACGTCACCTACCTGGCGCAGGCAGCCGCCCTCGGCGCCAGCCTGGTGGTGGCGCTCAATACCGATGCGTCGGTGAAACGGCTGGGCAAGGGCGACGAACGCCCGGTCAATACGCTGGAAGATCGGCTGGCGGTAATGGCGGCGCTCGACTGCGTCGCCCTCGTCACCTGGTTCGACGAAGACACGCCGCTGCAGCGCATCCTCGACTGCCGCCCGGAAGTGCTGGTCAAGGGCGGCGACTGGCCGGTGGACAGGATCGTCGGTTGCGCCGAAGTACGCGGCTGGGGAGGGACGGTGCATTCCATCCCGTTCATCCACCAGAAATCGACGACGGCCCTGCTCGACACGATCCGTCGTCTGTAGCGCCGCTCAGGCGCCGAGCGCGGTCTTCAGCGAGGCGACTTCCTCTTCCGATTCCTCGACGATGCTGGCCAGGGTGTCGGCGTCGAACAGCGATTCGAGCATCGAGGTATCGACTTCGCCGTCGTACTCCGGATCGCGCCAGCGTGAGGTGCGGTTGGCGATCTTGTTGGCGATGTAGAGGACGTCGGACAGGGTCTTGATTTCCTTGATCTCGCGCGGCGTCTCGTGTTCCTGGACGGCAAGCAGCACCGATTCCGGCGAACCGAGCGCAGAGAGCAGCGCGTGACCGATGCTGTCGTGCCAGCCGGCGAGCAGCGCGTGCAGCTCCGCCTTGTCGGCAACCAGCTCGGGGAAGCCGGCGGCGCGCGACATCAGGTAGAAGACGCCGATGTCGTGCACCAGCCCGGTGAACATCGCTTCGTCGCCGTTGATCTTGGCGATCTTGCGCGCCAGCACGCGGGACAGCGCGGCGACGTGCGCGGTGTGCTCCCAGAGGCGGCGCGAGATCTCCTCGAACGGCTTCATCTGCTTCGAGCACAGCAACTGCTCCATGGCGACGGCGAAGGAGACGGTACGCACCGCCTCCATGCCGACCCGGATGATGCCGTTCTTGACGTCGGCGATCTCGCGCCCGGACGGGTTGAGCGCCACCGAATTGGCCATGCGGATGATCTTGGTGCTCATCAGCGGCTCGGCGCCGACCAGCTTGGCCAGCTGCTCGACGTTCAGGTTCGGGTCCTTGAGCGCGCTGCGAACCTGGAAAGTGATATCAAGAAAGGTCGGGAAGGTGATTTCCTTGCCCGACAGATCCCTGGCGATGTCTTCGAGAATCTTGAAGGTGACGGCCTTACTCATGCGCGCTTGCCCCTGGCAGAAAAATCAGAACGGAATATCGTCGCCCAGATCGTCGAACGAGGGCTTCGGCCGGTTCTTCGGCGGGGCCGGCGCGTAGTCGGTCGGCTCGTCGTAACCACCGCCGCCACCGCCAGCGCCCTGCGCCGCCGGCGCGCCCATGCCCTGGCGCGAGCCGAGCATCTGCATTTCGGTGCATTCGATTTCGGTCGTGTAACGATCCTGGCCGTCCTTGTCCTGCCACTTGCGGGTCTTGATGCGGCCTTCCAGGTACACCTGGGAGCCCTTGCGCAAATACTGGCCGGCGATTTCGGCGAGCTTGCGGTAGAAGACGACGCGGTGCCATTCGGTGATCTCGCGCTTGTCGCCGGAGTTCTTGTCCTTCCAGCTTTCCGTCGTCGCCAGGCGGATGTTGCAGACCGCGTCGCCGCTCGCCGTGTAGCGGGTTTCCGGATCGGCACCCAGGTTGCCGACGAGTATCACCTTGTTGACCGATGCCATCGTAATCGTCTCCTAAACAGTTTGGACCGCCGGCGCCGCGCGCCGCGGGAATTTCATGGTGGCGGCGACCGCCAGCCAGAGCAGGGCGAGCACCGCGCAGGCGGAAAAGACCGCATTATCGCCGAAATGCTGCGCAATGTACCCGCCCAGCGCACCGCCGATGAACAGGCCGACCGCCTGGGTCGTGTTGTACACCCCGAGCGCCGCGCCCTTGGCGGCCGCCGGCGCGGTACGCGAGACCAGCGACGGCAGCGTCGCCTCCAGAATGTTGAAGGCGACGAAGAAGAGCAGCAACCAGACGCCGAGCGCCAGCAGGCTGTCGCTGAACAGGAACAGCCCGCCCTGGACCAGCGCGGTCAGCCCGACCGCCGCCAGGAACACCGGCCGCATCCGGTCCTTGCGTTCGGCGGCGATGATCGCCGGCACCATGAAGGCGAAGGAGGCGACGACCGCCGGCAGGTAGACCTTCCAGTGCTCGGCGGCGGCCAGCCCGCCGCGGTGCAGCAGCGCCTGCGGCAGGACGACGAACATCGCCATCTGGATCATGTGCAGGGTACCGATCCCGAAATTGAGCTTGAGCAAGGCCGGATCGGTCAGCACCTTGCGCAGCGGCAGCTTGACGTGGCCGGCCGGGCGCGGCACCGGCGGCACCGTCTTCAGCAGCAGGCCGATCGCCGCCAGCGCCAGCACCCCGGTCAGCACGAACAGCCCGCTCAGTCCGACCCAGCCGTAGAGCAGCGGCGCGCCGACCAGCGACAGCGCGAAGACCAGCCCGATCGACGAGCCGATCATCGCCATCACCTTGGTCCGGTGCTCCTCGCGCGTCAGGTCGGCGGCGAGCGCAGTGACCGCCGCCGAGATGGCGCCCATGCCCTGCAGCACGCGGCCGGCGATGATCCAGTGGAGGTCGGGCGCCCAGGCGGCGACGAAACTGCCGACGGCGAACATCAGCAGGCCGGCGACGATCACCGGCTTGCGCCCGACGAGGTCGGACGCGATGCCGAAGGGAATCTGGAAGACCGCCTGCGTCAGCCCGTAGGCGCCGAGCGCCAGGCCGACCAGCAGCAGGTTGCCGCCGCCGGGGATGCTCGCCGCGTGCGCGGAAAACACGGGCAGGATCAGGAACAGGCCGAGCATGCGCAGGGCGAAGATCGAAGCCAGCGAAGCGCCGACGCGACGTTCGGCGGGGCTCATGCGGTCGGAAATGGCGGACATGGGGAATTTGTTGCAACGCAGCGAGGGAAACGAGTTTAGCAGGTTTGCCCCAACGCGAACGGCGCCCCTACGCAAGGGCTAGGCCATAGGTTATAGTCGCGCATTGTTGTTGTCATTTTTCGGCCAACGCTTTCACGATCGGGAGGGATCATGAGCAAAAAGAACAGCATCGGCAGACAGGGGATTACCGCCGGACTCGTCATCGCCACACTGGGCGCCGCCGGCTGCGGCAGCACCATGCAGATGTTCGATCCGCCGCCACCGCCGCCGATGGAACAGGACGCCCCGGCGCCGGTCGTAACACCCGCTGCCGCACCCGTCGCCGCTGCCCCCGCTGCAGCTGCCCCGGCGGCGCCCGCTGTCGCGGCAACAGTCGCCCCGCCGGCCGTCACCCCTGCCAGCGCCGCGCCAGTGCCGCCGACAGCCGCGCCGACCCCGGCCGCCGCCCCCGCCGACCGCAGCCTGCAGGCCTTCCTCGATAGCTGGCGCGACGCCTGGGTCGCCCGCGACGTCACCACCTATCTCAAGCACTACCACCCGGAGTTCAAGGGCCAGGCAGCCAGCGCCGAAGAGTGGCGGAGCGCCCGCCAGCGCGTGATCGGCCGTGCCGGGCAGATCGAACTGCAACTGGGGACGCTGGAAATCCGCCGCGAAGGCGACGACCGCGCCTGGCTGACTTTCGACCAGCGCTACAAGACGCAGGCGCACAGCGACGCCGGCATCAAGCAGTTGCAATTGCGCCGGATCGACGGCAAGTGGCTGATCGAGCAGGAAGTGTTCTCGCCGGCCAAACGCTGAGCACCGCGGAAGGCTGTACATTCATACAGCCTTCCGTGCAAGCCGCGCCGCTTTTGCGTATAGTTCCCGCTTCGTCCCAACCCCAGGTAGACCGGCGATGGAAACTCTCCGCATCCGCGGCGCCCGCACCCATAATCTCAAGAACATCAACCTCGACCTGCCGCGCGATCAACTGATCGTGATCACCGGCCTGTCCGGTTCCGGCAAGTCCTCACTGGCTTTCGACACGCTTTACGCCGAAGGGCAGCGCCGCTACGTCGAGTCGCTGTCGGCCTACGCCCGGCAGTTCCTGCAGTTGATGGAAAAGCCCGACGTCGACCTGATCGAGGGCCTCTCGCCGGCGATCTCGATCGAGCAGAAGGCGACCAGCCACAACCCGCGCTCGACCGTCGGCACCGTCACCGAAATCCACGACTACCTGCGCCTGCTCTACGCCCGCGCCGGCACGCCCTACTGCCCGGACCACGACCAGCCGCTGGAAGCGCAGACCGTGTCGCAGATGGTCGACCACGTGCTGGCGCTGCCCGAGGACACCAAGCTGATGATCCTCGCCCCGGTGGTCGCCAACCGCAAGGGCGAGCAGCTCGACCTGTTCACCGAACTGCGCGCCCAGGGTTTTGCGCGCGTGCGCGTCGACGGCACGGTCTATGAAATCGACGCCGTGCCCAAGCTGGCCAAATCGACCAAGCACACCGTCGATGTCGTCGTCGACCGCCTGAAAGTGCGCGAGGACATGCGCCAGCGCCTCGCCGAATCCTTCGAGACCGCGCTGCGCCACGCCGACGGCCGCGCCGTCGCGCTGGAGATGGATTCCGCCAAGGAGCACCTGTTCTCCGCCAAGTTCGCCTGCCCGGTCTGTTCGTACGCGCTGCAGGAGCTGGAGCCGCGCCTCTTCTCCTTCAACAACCCGATGGGCGCCTGCCCGAAGTGCGACGGGCTGGGCGTCATCCAGTTCTTCGACCCCAAGCGCGTCGTCACCAACCCGGCGGCATCGCTCGCCGGCGGCGCCATCCGCGGCTGGGACAAGAAGAACCAGTTCTACTTCCAGATCATCGAATCGCTCGCCGAGCATTACGGCTTCTCGGTCAACACGCCCTGGCAGGAACTGCCCGAGAACATCCGCCAGCTAGTGCTCTACGGCTCGGGCAAGGAAGCGATCAACTTCCGCTACGCCAACGAGAAGGGCACCCGCTTCGACCGCAGCCATACCTTCGAAGGCATCATCCCCAACCTCGAACGGCGCTACCGCGGCAGCGACTCCAACGCCGTGCGCGAAGAGCTGTCGAAATACATCAGCAACTCGACCTGCCCGCACTGCAACGGCACCCGCCTGCGCGTCGAGGCCCGCCACGTGCGCGTCGGCACGCTGACGCTGCACGAAATCAACCGCCTGCCGCTGGGCGAGGCGCGCAACTACTTCAACTGCCTGCAACTGCCCGGCCACAAGGCGCAGATCGCCGACAAGATCTTGAAGGAAATCACCGCCCGCCTGACTTTCCTGATCGACGTCGGCCTCGACTACCTGTGCCTCGAACGCTCGGCGGAAACGCTGTCCGGCGGCGAAGCGCAGCGCATCCGCCTGGCTTCGCAGATCGGCTCCGGGCTGACCGGCGTCATGTACGTGCTCGACGAACCGTCGATCGGCCTCCACCAGCGCGACAACGACCGCCTGCTGCAGACCCTGCGCAACCTGCGCGACATGGGCAACACCGTGCTGGTCGTCGAGCACGACGAAGACGCCATCCGCAGCGCCGACTACGTCATCGACATCGGCCCCGGCGCCGGCGTCCATGGCGGCTCGGTGGTCGCCGAAGGCACGCCGGCCCAGGTCGCCGCCAACCCGGCCTCGCTGACCGGCGCCTACCTGTCCGGCCTGCGCGAAATCGCCGTCCCGCAGAAACGCCGGCCACAAAATCCGGACAAGCAGTTGCAGGTGGTCGGCGCCTACGGCAACAACCTGCGCGACGTCACGCTGGAACTGCCGGTCGGCCTGTTCACCTGCGTCACCGGCGTCTCCGGCTCGGGCAAATCGACGCTGATCAACGACACGCTCTACGCCGCCGCCGCCCGCCATCTTTACGGCTCGACCGCCGAACCGGCGCCGCACCAGGAAATCGTCGGCCTCGACCTGTTCGACAAGGTGATCAACGTCGACCAGTCGCCGATCGGCCGCACGCCGCGCTCCAACCCGGCCACCTACACCGGCCTGCTGACGCCGATCCGCGAGCTGTTCGCCCAGGTGCCGGAAGCGCGGGTGCGCGGCTACGGCCCGGGGCGTTTCAGCTTCAACGTCAAGGGCGGGCGCTGCGAAGCCTGCCAGGGCGACGGCATGATCAAGGTCGAGATGCACTTCCTGCCCGACATCTACGTCCCCTGCGACGTCTGCCACGGCAAGCGCTACAACCGCGAGACGCTGGAAGTGCAATACAAGGGCAAGACCATCCACGACGTGCTCGGCATGACCGTCGAACAGGCGCGCGAATTCTTCGACCCGGTGCCGGTCGTCGCCCGCAAGCTGCAGACGCTGGTCGATGTCGGCCTCTCCTACATCACCCTCGGCCAGGCGGCGACCACGCTGTCCGGCGGCGAGGCGCAACGGGTCAAGCTGGCGCTCGAACTCTCGAAGCGCGACACCGGCCGCACCTTGTACATCCTCGACGAGCCGACCACCGGCCTGCACTTCGCCGACATCGAGCTGCTCCTGAAAGTGCTGCACCGGCTGGCCGACCACGGCAACACCATCGTCGTCATCGAACACAACCTCGACGTGATCAAGACCGCCGACTGGATCGTCGACCTCGGCCCCGAAGGCGGCGGTGGCGGCGGCCGCATCCTGGTCGCCGGCCCGCCGGAAGATGTGGTCAAATGCCGGGCCAGCCACACCGGGCGCTTCCTGAAACCCCTACTGAACAAGAAATAATGAGCGACTACAAGGAATTCAAAGGCAAGCAGGGCCTCGTCCGCCTGTTCAACGCCCTCGGCTACTCGCGCGACGGCCTCGCCGCCGCCTGGAAGAACGAAGCCGCCTTCCGCGAGGAAACCCTGCTCGCCATCGTCGCCATCCCGCTCGCCATTTTTCTCGGCCAGACCGGCGTCGACCGGGCGCTGCTGATCGGCAGCATCCTGCTCATCCTGATCGTCGAAATCCTCAACTCCGGCCTCGAAGCCATCGTCGACAAGGCCTCGCCGGAAAAGCACGAACTCGCCAAGCAAGCCAAGGACATGGGCAGCGCCGCCGTGCTGCTGTCGCTGATCAACGCCGCCGTGGTCTGGGCCTGCGTGCTGTGGCCGGCGGGATGATCCGGCAAGGGTCATAACGGGAGTCTCCCCCTGCCAACGGAGGTTGCCGCATGGAGCGGATCAAGCTGAGCCAGGCCTTCACCCTGATCGAACCGGGACCGGTCGTCCTGGTAACGACGCAGGACGGCGGGAAACCCAACATCATGACCATCTCCTGGACCATGGTCATCGACTTCAGCCCGCGCTTCGCCATCACCACCGGCGAATGGAACCACTCCTACGCCGCACTGCGCAAAACCGGCGAATGCGTGATCGCCATCCCGACCGTCGATCTCCTCGACCAGGTGGTCGGCATCGGCACCAGCTCCGGCGCCGACACCGACAAGTTCGCCCGCTTCGGGCTGACCCCGGCAGCGGCCAGCCAGGTCGCCCCACCGCTGATCCGCGAATGTCTGGCCAACATCGAATGCAAGGTCATCGACATCGTCGAACAACACAGCATCGTCATCCTGGAAGGGCTCGTCGCCCACCTCGACGGCGCACGCCGGGAACGCCGCACTCTGCACGCGGTAGGCGACGGCAGCTTCATCGTCGACGGCCAGCGACTGGAGCGAAAAACGCAGATGGCCGCAAAATTGCCGCCAGGCCTTTGATCCGCTCGCCGGCTGCGCTAACATCCCGGTTTTCATGCCAATGTCAAACCAAGGAGAGCAAGCGTGGCGCATGTCCTGGAGAACCCCGAGCTGTATCGCAACAGAAGTTTCCCGAACGCAAGCGGCAACACCGAATGCGTCGAGTTCATCCAGCAGACCCTCGCTGCGCCACCGACCCCGCAATGGCGACAGGGCATGGTCATCCGCAAACTGACGCCGGGCACCAGCGACCCGATCCGCAAGGGCACCGCCATTGCCACCTTCGTCGGCGGCGCCTACCCGCAGCAAGGCAACACCGGCAAGCATGCCGCGATCTACCTCGGCCAGGACGCCGATGGCATTCAGGTTCTCGATCAATGGCGGGCGCAAGGCCGGGTGCAACCGCGCACCATTCCCTGGAAGCCGCGCCGGCCGGGACTCAGCAACGATGGCAACGCATACTCGGTGATCGAATGGTAAAGCCCGCCCTGCCCCACCTCGCCCTCGCCGCGCTGCTTGCCGCCAGCGGCTGCAGCGCGCTGGCGGAACCCGTCGCCTGCCCGCCCAGCATCACGGTCAGCGAAACCCTGACCGGCGCCGCCCCGGAACCCTGGACCGCCCGCTACGACAACACCAGCCGCAACCTCGCCGGGGTCGGCTTTTTCGACGGCCACCCCGACGAGCAAAGAAGCCTCGCCCCGACCACCGACTCCACCGGCCGCAACCCCGTCGCCACCTGGAAATTCGGCAGCAACCCGGTTCCCGTCTGGCTGAGCTGCCGCTATTTGGACAGCGCCGTCACCCTGGCGCGACCGCTGCCGGCCTAC
Organism: Azonexus sp. MM2026_4; assembly: GCF_055901855.1. Taxonomy (NCBI): domain Bacteria; kingdom Pseudomonadati; phylum Pseudomonadota; class Betaproteobacteria; order Rhodocyclales; family Azonexaceae; genus Azonexus; species Azonexus sp. MM2026_4. The sequence continues at coordinate 2,392,577 of NZ_CM148380.1, forward strand.
CGGGAATGCCGGGTCAGCCAGGGCCCGGGCGGCATCATCCGCGGCATCGACTGCCGCTGACAGGCTAGCGGAAAGATGCAGTGATGGTTGACGACCTTGTCACTCTCGCTGTCGCCGCCACGATCGATGTAGAAACGGCCCGGGCAGCGAGAAAACACCGCTGCTTGCGCCTGCTGCGGGCGCTGCTCGGGCTGTTTTTCCTGGCGGCGGTGATCGCCGGCATTTACGTCACCTTCCGTTATTCGTGACGCGGGTTAGCGGCGGGCAGGAAACTCATCCGCCACGCTTGCGCGTAGTATCCGTTGCTGAGGCATTTCGTCGCACAGGATCTCCGACCGATCATGCAGACCATCGACATCTTCCCCTGGAACGAGCAATTCAATACCGGCATTGCCGAAATCGACCAGCAACACCACAAGCTGGTCGATCTGCTCAATCTCCTTGCCAGCCATGTCGCCTATCGCAGCGGCCCCAGCCGACTGAACTCGCTGCTCGACGAACTGGCGGACTACGCGGATCACCATTTCCGCACCGAGGAAAACATCTGGCACGCCAGCTTCGGCGATGATCCGGACGCCATCGAACACCGCGCTATCCACGCCCGCTTCGTCGCCACCGTCGGGCAACTGAAGGCCGACCTGAGGCAGAAGCCGGCCGGCGACGTCGAGCGCGAAGCCCTCTCCTTTCTCGCCCGCTGGCTGGCCTCGCACATCCTGGAAACCGACAAGCAGGCCGCCTTTGCGGTACTGGCCATGCGCTCCGGCCTCGACGCCCCAGCCGCCCGGCAACAGGCCAGGCAGGAAATGGCGGGGGCGACACGCGCCCTGCTCGATCTCACCCTCTCGATCTATGGCTCGCTGACCGACAACGCGCTCAAGCTGATGCGCGAAATCGCCGATCACGGCCAGGCCTCGGCAGCCCTGCGCGCCAGCGAGCAGCGCTATCGCTCGCTGTACGAGAGCATGACCGAAGGACTGGCTCTGCATCGCATCATCCGCGATGCCGCGGGGCAGCCGGTCGATTATCAGATCATCGAGGTCAATCCTGCCTTCGAGAACCACACAGGCCTGCGCGCGGCAGATGTCGTTGGCAGGACGGCCACCGAGGTTTACGGCGAGGTGCCCTATCTGGACTGTTATGCCGAGGTTGCCAGCACCGGGCAGACGATCCAGTTCGAAACCCGCTACGCCCCGCTCGACCGGACGTTTGCGGTCTCGGTGGTCGCCCCCGCGCCGGATGAGTTCGCCACCATCTTTCACAACATCAGCGAACACGTTCGTCTGGAAGACGCCTTGCGCCAGGCATCGGCACGCTTCCAGGCGATCATCGAAGCATCGCCGATCCCGATGGCGCTCAACGACAAGGCATTCAGCATCACCTACCTGAACGCCGCCTTCATCGACACCTTCGGCTACACCTTGGCCGATATCCCCACGCTGGCCGACTGGTGGCCACGCGCTTACCCCGACCCGGCCTACCGGGCACAGGTCATCGCCGACTGGGAAGCGCACATGACGCAGGTGAATGGTCAGACAAGTTTGGGAATGCCCCGCGAGGTGCGCATCACCACCAAGTCGGGCGAGGTCCGCACCGTGCTGGCGGGCGCCGCGTCACTGCCGGAAGGGCTCGATGCGGTGCACCTGGTCACGCTCCTCGACGTCACCGAAGCCAAGGCGCAGGAGCGCGCCCTGCGGGCCAGCGAAAAACAGCTGCGCTTCGTGCTCGAGGGATCCGAGCTCGGCTTCTGGGACTGGCACATCAGCAGCGGCAGAGTCGACCGGAATGCCCGCTGGGCCGAGATGCTGGGCTACGCGCACGAGGAAATCAGGAATACCACCCTGCAGTGGTCGGATTTCATTCACCCCGATGATCGCGCGCCGGCCTGGGATTCGATCAACGCCGTCATCGAAGGGCAGGCCGACAGCCACTGCCTGGAGTACCGGATGTTCTGCAAGGACGGCAGCATCCGCTGGATTCTCGACCAGGCCAGGGTGATGGAGCGCGACGCCAACGGCAAACCGCTGCGCATGTGCGGGACGCATACCGACGTCACCGAGCGCAAGCAGGCCGATGAAGAACTGCGCAAACATCGCCAGAACCTCGAACTGCTGGTCGAGGAACGCACCCGCGAACTGGCCGAGGCCAAGCTCGCCGCGGAATCGGCAAACATTGCGAAGAGCGCCTTCCTCGCCAACATGTCGCACGAAATCCGCACCCCGCTCAACGCCATCACCGGCATGGCGCACCTCCTCCGCCGCAGCGGCGTCAACGCCGAGCAGTCGGAAAGGCTGGACAAGATCGAAAACGCCGGCAGACACCTGCTGGGCATCATCAACGACGTCCTCGACCTGTCCAAGATCGAGGCCGGCAAGTTCACCCTCGACGACGCCCCGCTGCACATCGAAGCGCTGCTCGCCGACATCGTTGCCATGCTCACCTCGAAGGTGAACGACAAGGGCCTGACGCTGCACATCGAGACCGCCGGCCTGCCTCGCCACCTGCGCGGCGACGCCACGCGGCTCAAGCAGGCGCTGCTCAACTACGCCGGCAACGCCCTGAAATTCACGGAACAGGGGCAGATCACCTTGCGCGTCAGGCGGGAAGCCGAAACCGAGCGCAGCGTCTGCCTGCGTTTCGAAGTCGAGGACACGGGAAGCGGCATCGCGCCCGAAGCCTTGCCCAAACTGTTCAACGCCTTCGAACAGGCCGACAACTCGCTGACCCGCAAGTACGGCGGCACCGGCCTCGGCCTGGCGATCACCCGGAAGATCGCCGAAGCCATGGGCGGCCAGGCCGGCGTCAACAGCAGGCCGGGCCACGGCAGCACCTTCTTCTTCACCGCCACCCTGAACAAGGACATCTTCCCCGCCTACGCCAGCGACGAGGCAACGCTCGCCGAAACCGAACGGAAAATCCGGCGCAAGCACGCCGGCAAGCGCGTTCTGCTCGCCGAGGACGAGCCGGTGAACCGGGAAATCGCCCAGGTGTTGCTGGAAGACCTGGGGCTGCGCGTCGATCTCGCGGAAGATGGGCAGCAAGCCGTGGCGCTGGCCGCCTCCGGCAGCTACGACCTGGTGCTGATGGACATGCAGATGCCGGTCATGGACGGCCTGATGGCCACCCGGCAGATCAGGCAACTCGCCGGCCGGGCGCAGCTGCCCATCCTCGCCATGACGGCAAACGCCTTCGCCGATGACAAGGCGCAATGTTTCGCGGCGAGCATGAACGATTTCATCAGCAAGCCGGTCACCCCGGCCGTGCTCTACACGATCCTGCTGCGCTGGCTGGACAGGAACGGCGTCGACGGCGCTTCGCCGAACGGCTGACGCGCGCCCCCGCCCCCTGGCCCCGCTTACAGCGTCAGCAGCCGCCCCTGCAACACGAACCACACCGCCAGCTTGAGCGGTAGCGGGTCGCCGGCGAACAGCCTGGCGTAGCGTTCGAGTTGCGGGCGGAAGCCTTCGGCGCGGGCGGGGAGTTCTTCGAGCGGGGCGCGCACGGTCTTGTAATCGACGATCCAGCGCGCACCGTCGGCGATGAAGACGCGGTCGATCACGTGTTGCGCCAGGCTGTCGCCGTCGCGGCTGGTCCATGCCTGTTCGGCGGCGGCATCCGGGTGGGCGGCGAGTAGCCAGCGACCGGTTGCCGAACTCAGCGTCGTCGTCAGCGCCGCCTGCGCTTCGGCGGCGCCGGCGGCGGCTTCGTCGTCGCTGCAGCCGCGCGCCTGCAGCCAGCGTTGCCAGCCGGGGAGCAGGCTGGGCAGGCGGTCGACGGGCCAGGCGGCGAGGCCTTGTTGGGCGATCAGTTCGAGGCAGCGATGGACCAGGGTGCCGACGGCGATTTCGAGCGTATGCGCCGCTTCGTCGGGCAGGGCCGCCGGGTTGGCGGCGCCGCGCGGGGCGGTCGGCGGCGCGGCGAGGATTTCCGGGACGGCCGGCGCGGCGAGGCGCAACAGCGGCGGCACGAAGCTGGCGGAATCGATGCCGGCGCTGGCGTCGCCGGTCAGCGGTTCGGTGGCGGCGAAGCGCGGCTGCACCTGCGGCCAGAGGAGTTTGAGGAAGCTGCCGGCGGGCGGTTCGCGCAGGCCGTCGTCGGTCTTTTCCGAGACGGCGGCGACGCCGATCAGGTGCAGGCGGCGGATGGCGCGGGTGGCGGCGACGTAGAGCAGGCGCTCGGTTTCGTGCGCGTTGCGGCTGGCTTCGAGGCGGCGCAGGGTGTCGTACAGCGTCGGCCCGGCGACGGCTTCGCCGCGCGCCCGCAGCGGCGCGACGAGCAGGCGCTCGCGACCGTCGGCGCCGAGCACTTCGTCCCACAACAGCAGCGCGCTGTCGCTGCCGCCGGTGTCGCGGTGCAGGCCGGGGACGATGACGGTATCGAACTCCAGGCCCTTGGCCTTGTGGATGGTCATCATCTGCACGGCGTCGCCGAGCGGATCGGCCGGCGCGTAGAGTTCGGCGGCGCGGGCGGCCAGGGTGTCGAGGTCGAGGCGGCCGGCGGCGGCCAGTTGTTCGAGCAGGTCGAGGCAGGCCTCGACATCGGCGAGCGCGGCGGGCTGGTCGAGGCAGCGCGGCCCGCCGAGCATCAGCCAGACGCCTTCGAGCCAGCGCCGCGGCGGCTGGCGGTCGCGTTCGGCAAGCGCCAGGGAAAGCACGCCGCGCAAGTGGAGCAGGCGCTGGCGGCCATCGGCGCTCAGCGCGGCGAGGCGATCCGCGTCGTGCATCAGTTGCCAGACGGTGCGCTGGCTGTCGCCGCCGGCCAGCGCGTGCAGGTCAGCTAAGGTCAGGCCGCACCACGGGGCACGCAAAACGGCCAGCCAGTGCACGCGGTCGGCGCGGTGGGTCAGCGCGCGGTACAGGGTGAGCAGGTCCTGGACGTGCTGGCGCTCGGCCAGGCCTTCGATCTCGACCGCCTGGAAGCGCAGCTCCGGAGCACTGCGGCGCAGTTCGCCAACCAGCGCGTCGAGGTGGCGGCGGGCACGGACCAGGATGGCGAGCTTGCCATCCGGCGCGGCGCGGCGGGCGGCCTGGATCAGCTCGAGGGCGAGGCGCGCTTCGGCGGCGGCGCCGTCGCCGCCGGCGCCGACGACCAGCGGATGCACGCTGACGCCGCTGTCGTCCACCGGCGGCCGCGTCGCCGCCGATTCTGCGTAACGCACGGCGCCGGCGGCGGCATCGTCGGCGGCCGGGAAAATGGTCGGAAAACTGGCATTGACCCAGTCGACGACGGCCGGGTGCGAGCGGTTGTTGCGGAACAGGCGCAGGTGTTCGAGGCACAGGTCGCCGATGCCGCGCTCGCGCACCTTGAGGAAGAGGCCGACGTCGGCCTTGCGGAAGCGGTAGATCGACTGCATCGGGTCGCCGACCACGAACAGCGTCCGCCCGTCGTCCGGCGTCCAGCCGCGCATCAGCTTCTCGAGCAGGGCGACCTGGGTCGGGCTGGTGTCCTGGAATTCGTCGACCAGCAGGTGGCTGATCCGGTAGTCGAGCGCCTGCGCCAGGTCGGTCGGCGCCTCGTCGTCGCCGAGCGCCAGGCTGGCGCGGGCGGCGATCTCGATGAAATCGACCTCGCCGGCCTCCTGGAAGACCAGCCACAACTGGCCGGCGGCAAGGCGCAGCAGGCGGGCGAAGACCTCGACGGTGGCCCATTCGGCGTCGGCAAAGCGCGGCGACGGCAGCGCCGCCAGCCCGGCCAGCGCGTCTTCCAGCCCGGGCACGGCGGCCAGCTCGGCGAGCAGCGCGGCCATCGCCTGCTTCGCCTCGGCGAATTCCTTGCCGGCCGGGAAGCCGACGTTCTTGTTGAGCGCCTTGCGCAGCGTTCCCTCGCCGGTCAGCAGCAAACCGGCCAGCGTCTGCCAGGCGGGCAGGCAGTCGAGGTCGGCGGGCAGCGGCTCGCTCCAGTCGAGCAGGGCCGGGAAAACCTCCGGTACGTTGCCGGCGGCGAAACGCGCCAACGGCATCAGCCGCGTCTGCCAGACGGCGTCGAGCAGCGCGGCGGCGCGCCCGAGGTCGGCGGCGAACAGCGCGGCGAAGCCGGCTTCAACCTCGTCGCGCACCAGCCCGCCGTCGACCCGAGCGGCGTGCTGCAGCCACTGGTCGCGGCGGCCGAGCATGGCGACCAGCAGGCGTTCGAGGCGGCCGGCGTCGTTGTCCATTGCCGCCAGCGCGGCGGCCACGACGTCGGCGTCGGCGTCGCCGGTTTCGACCATTTCCAGCGTGCGCCGCGCCGCCAGCGCGTAGTGAGCTTCGGCGTCGTCGGCGACGCCGGGCTGCGCGCCGAAGCGGGAAAGGAAAGGCATCTGCCGGGCGAGCGAGGCGCACAGCGCGTCGAGCGTGGTGACGCGCAAGCGGCCGGGATGGTCGAGCAGGCTCCAGCCAAGTTCGGCGTCACGGGCCAGGACAGCGAGAGCCCACTGCCGGGTGGCGGCCTTGTGCGGCGGCAGGTCGGCCGGCGCGGGCTGGGTGGCGGCAGTGAGGCTGCCGAGGATGCGGTCGCGCATCTCGGTCGCCGCCTTGTTGGTGAAGGTCAGCGCCAGCACTTCTTCCGGATGGTCGACGGTGGCCAGCAGGCGCAGCGTGCGCTGCGTCAGCAGCTCGGTCTTGCCGGCGCCGGCCGGCGCCTCGACGATGAAGGAGGCAAGGTCGAGCGCCCGCCGGCGGGCGGCTTCGTCTTCCTGCAGGCGGTCGAGCGGCGGCATCTCAGCGCGCTTCCGGCGCCGGCAGCGGCCGCGCCAGGCGCCGGATGTCGCCGAGGCGGCGGGCCCAGGGCCTGGCGGCGTGCAAGGCGGCGGGCACTTCGCCGACTGCCTGGCTGGCCGCCGCGGCGCTGGGGAATTGGCCGTAGAGCAGGGCGTACCAGCGTTGCCCGGCGCGCTCGAAGGAAAGCAGCGCGAGCGGCCGTTTCCAGGCGTGGCGCGCCGCCAGCGCGCGCACCTCGGCTTCGCTGCTCGACGCGAACACCTGCAGGCTGGCCGCGTCGTCGCCCAGGACACGCCACGCCGCATCCTCGGTCAGCGCCCGGGCGACGTCGGGCAGAGCGCTGGCCGGCGCTGCTGCGGCCAGCGGGGCGGCAGCGGCTGGCGGCTTGGCCTTGGAATCGTCGCCCGGCTCGGGCGCGATCCAGCCGGCGGCCAGCGCCTCGGCCAGGTTGGCGGCGGCCCCCGAATGCCCCTGCGCGGCGGCCCGCCGCCACCACTGCGCCGCCCCCCGGATATCGTAGGCGTACATGTGCAGGTAGTTGCCGAGGGTGAACTGTGCTTCGGCGTGGCCGCCTTCCGCCGCGCGCTTCAGGTAGAACAGGGCTTGCCAGTCGTTGCGGGCAACACCGAAACCGACGAAATGGCGCTGCGCCATCTGGAAGTCGGCAGCCGGATCGGCGGCGGCCTCCCCGCCGAACACCGGCAGGGACGGCAGAATGAGGAGACAGGCGGCAAGAAACAGGGGAAGACGCATGCGATGAGGCGGCGCGGAGCCGGGAATGCTGGAACACGCGACATTGTAGGGCGTGTTCACCGTAAGCTGCGGGACAGCGCTTACCGCGAGGCTTCGCACCACCGTTGCCGTCCTTGCCATGGCCGCCGGAACGCGGTGCTACAATCTTTTGCACCGCAGCAATCGCGTCCGGATACCGCCATGCACCCTCGCCTGACTCTCGCCGAACTGGAAGAACACCCGCTCCGCCACCGGCTCAACAACGAGTTCCACGCCCGCCCGGCGACCGCGCTGGCCGGCGCGGTGCTCGTCTCGCACCTGGTGTTCAAGCACAGCGCGACGACCGTCGCCGCCGAACGCGAAAACCTGTCGAAGCTTTGCCAGGGCCATGTCTGCAACGCCATCGACAGTTCGGAATCGCACCTGATGATCGAGACCGGCGCCTTCCGCATGCGCTGGGAGCTGCACACCGAGTTCTCGACCTACACCTTCTTCCGCGACCTGACCGCCGGAGAGGCGCTGCCGGCCGATGCCACCGCCTTCGACGCGGTGCATCCGGAGTGGCTGTCCGGCATTCCCGGCCAGTTGATCGTCGCCACCCAGGTCGAAGTCCGGCCCGGCAGCGAGATGTCGCCCGAGCCGGTGCTCGCCGGCCTGACGCCGAGCGGGCGCACGCTCGGCGGTTCGCGCGTCGCCGATGACGCAGCCTGGGTATTCACCGACTTCAAGATCGACAACGGCTTCTCGCGCTTCCTGGTGATCAACGAGAGCATGACGCAGCGCCAGACCGGGCGCACCGTGCAGCGCCTGGTCGAGATCGAGACTTACCGGATGATGGCGCTGCTCGGCCTGCCGATCGCCAAGGAAGTCGGCGCCTGGCTGTACGGCGGGGAAAAACGGCTGGCCGAGCTGATGGAAAGGATCGGCCAGGCAAAAACCCCGGAGGACGAGCGCAGCGTGCTCGCCGCGCTGTCGGCGCTGGCCGCCGAGGTGGAGAACTCGGTGGCGCGCACCACCTTCCGCTTCGGCGCCTCGCGCGCCTATCACGGCCTGGTCAGCCAGCGCATCGAGGAACTGCGCGAAACGCGCATCCCCGGTCTGCCGACGCTCGACGAATTCATGCAGCGCCGCCTGCTGCCGGCGATGAAGACCTGCGAGGCGATCAGCCGCCGCCAGGAAGAACTCTCGGCGCGCGTCGCGCGCAACAGCCAGTTGCTGCGCACCCGCGTCGACATCGAACTGGAGCGCCAGAACCAGGAACTGCTCGGGCAGATGAACCACCGCGCCAAGCTGCAGTTGCGCCTGCAGGAAACGGTCGAGGGGCTGTCGGTGGTCGTCCTCACCTACTACGGTTCGCAACTGGTGCAGTACCTGGCCAAGGGCACCAAGGAACTGCACCACCTCAACACCGACGTCGTCACCGCCGTCTCGATCCCGCTGATCGCCGGCCTCGTCGCCTGGGGCACCCGCCGCATGCGGCGCAAGCTGGCCGCCGAGGAAGCGGCCGGCTGAAAGCGCCGACAAGGCGGCGCCGGGAAACTGGCCGGAAGCCAACGGGCGCTGGTTTATAATCGCGCTTTTGCTTTCGGGACCCCGACCGTGACCGCACCGCTCTTCGCCTCCTCCATCACCAGCCTGCCGCTGCTCTCCAAGGGCAAGGTCCGCGACATCTACGCGGTCGATGCCGACAAGCTGCTGATCGTCACCACCGACCGCCTGTCGGCCTTCGACGTCATCCTGCCCGACCCGATCCCGAAGAAGGGCGAAGTGCTGCAGGCGGTGGCCAATTTCTGGTTCGCCAAGCTCGGCCACATCGTCCCCAACCAATTGACCGGCATCGATCCGGAATCGGTCGTCGCCGAAAATGAACGCGAGCAGGTGCGCGGCCGCGCCGTCGTCGTCAAGCGCCTGAAGCCGCTGCCGATCGAGGCCGTCGTGCGCGGCTACGTGATCGGTTCCGGCTGGAAGGATTACCAGGCGACCGGCGCCATCTGCGGCATCGCCCTGCCGGCCGGCCTCAAGCTGGCGCAGAAGCTGCCGGCGCCGATCTTCACGCCGGCGACCAAGGCCGAAGTCGGCGACCACGACGAGAACGTCTCCTTCGAACAGGCCGCCGCCAACTGCGACGCGACGCTGAACGCTGCCCTCGCCGGTACCGGCAAGACCGGCGCCGAGCTCTGCGGCGAAGCGCGCGACGCCGCCATCCTCCTCTACCAGGAAGCGTCCGAGTACGCGGCGACGCGCGGCATCATCATCGCCGACACCAAGTTCGAGTTCGGCATCGACGCCGCCGGCACCCTGCACCTGATCGACGAGGCGCTGACCCCGGATTCGTCGCGTTTCTGGCCGGCCGACCAGTACGCCGAAGGCAGCAACCCGCCGTCCTACGACAAGCAGTACGTGCGCGACTACCTGGAGACCCTGGACTGGAACAAGAAGGCGCCGGGACCGGCGCTGCCGGCGGAAGTCGTCGCCCGCACCAGCGCCAAGTACGTCGAAGCCTTCGAGAAGCTGACCGGCCAGACGCTGTAAACCGGGCGTGGGCCGGGAACCTCCGGCCCTTGCCAATGGTCTGAAGGGGTGTCCGCATCGTTCAGGAGTTCGACATGCACGCCCCTTCAAGCTTCGACAGTGTCGGGCACGACCTGCCGGCGGTCCGCCGCGTCGATGCCCGCGCCCCCAGCCGCTGGCTGGAAGCCGGCTGGCAGGACATCCGCCGGACGCCGATCGCCTCGCTCGCCTACGGCCTGCTCTTCGCGCTGGGCGGCGACCTGATCATCCTCGCCCTGCTCGAGCACCCGCATCTGCTGGCGCTCTCCGTCTCCGGTTTCTTCTTCGTCGCGCCGCTGCTCGCCGCCGGACTCTACGAGTTGAGCCGGGCCAGCGGCAGCGGCGAGAAACTGATCTTCGTCCAATCGCTGCGCGTGTTCCGCCGCAACTTCCAGTCGCTGGCGCTGTTCGGGCTGCTGCTGGCGTTGATCGCCACGCTCTGGGAACGCTTCTCGGCGATCGCCTTCGCCCTGCTCGGTGCCTCCTCGGCCAGCACCGCCAGCGTCTATCTCAACGAACTGCTGTTCTCCGGCGAACACCTGCTCTTCAGCCTGACCTGGCTCTCTCTCGGCGCGCTGCTCGCCGCCTTCGTCTTCGCGCTGACCGTGGTTTCGGTGCCGATGATGGTCGACCGCGACTGCGACCCGGTTACCGCGATGGCCACCAGCCTGCGCGCGGTCGTCGCCAACCCCGGGCCGCTGGCGCTGTGGGCGGTGCTGATCGTGGTCCTGACGCTGACCGGCTTCGCCACCTTGCTCTTCGGCCTCGTCGTCCTCATGCCGATGCTCGGTCACGCCTCGTGGCACGCCTACCGCGAGCTAGTAGAATAGTCCGATTGACGCCAAACACGGGGCGGCAGCGACCGCCCCTTTTTCTTGCCCCCGCGAAAACCATGACCGCCACCAATCCCCTGCTCGATTTCACCGACCTCCCCCGCTTCGACCTGATCCAGCCCGAACACGTCAAACCGGCGATCACCCAGCTACTCGCCGACGGCCGCGCCCTGGTCGACCGCCTGACCGCCGACAGCACGCCCGCCACCTGGGCCGACTTCGCCGGCGCCCTGAGCGACGGCCTCGAAGGCTTCGGCCGCGCCTGGGGCGTGGTCGGCCACCTGCACTCGGTCAACGACGTGCCGGCCTGGCGCGAGGCGTACAACGAAATGCTGCCGGAAGTCTCGCGCTTCTTCACCGAGCTCGGCCAGAACCTGAAGCTGTTCGACAAGTACCGGGCGCTCAAGCAGAGCCCGGAATACGCCACGCTCTGCGCCGAACGCCGGAAGATCGTCGATAACGAGATTCGCGATTTCCGTCTGGGCGGCGCCGAACTGCCGGAAGACCAGAAACCGCGCTTCCAGGCGATCATGGAAGAGCTGTCGCAGCTTTCCGCCAAGTTCTCGGAAAACATACTCGACGCGACCAACGCCTTCGCCGAGATCGTCACCGACGAAAGCCTGCTCGCCGGCCTGCCCGACTACGCCAGGGACGCCGCCCGCGAAGCCGCCGAGAAGGCCGGTGTCGAGGGCTGGAAATTCACGCTGCACGCGCCGTCCTACGGCCCGCTGATGCAATACGCCGACAACCGCGAGCTGCGCCAGCGCATGTACCGCGCCTACGCCACGCGCGCCGCCGAGATCGACAACGGCTACTCGAAGCCGGAATGGGACAACGGCCCGCTGATCAAGCGCCTGCTCGAACTCAAGGCCGAGGACGCGGCCATGCTCGGCTTCAACAACTTCGCCGAAGTCTCGCTGTACACCAAGATGGCCGACACGCCGGCGCAGGTGCTCGACTTCCTGCGCGACATGGCGAAGAAGGCCAAGCCCTTCGCCGAGAAGGACATCGCCGAACTGAAGGCGTTTGCCCGCGACGAGCTCGGCCTGACCGACTTCCAGCCCTGGGACGCCGCCTACGCTTCCGAAAAGCTGATGCAGGCGCGCTACGCCTTCTCCGAGCAGGAAGTGAAGCAGTACTTCACCGAACCCAAGGTGATCGCCGGCCTGTTCCAGGTCATCGAGAGCCTGTTCACGGTCAAGGTGAAACCCGACACCGCGCCGGTCTGGCACGAGGACGTGCGCTTCTACCGCATCGAAACGCCGGCCGGCGAGCTGGTCGGCCAGTTCTACATGGACCTCTACGCCCGCGAGACCAAGCGCGGCGGTGCCTGGATGGACGAAGCGCGCTCGCGCAAGCGGGCGGCCGGCGGCATCCAGAAGCCGATCGCCTACCTGAACTGCAACTTCGCCCGCCCGGTCGGCGGCAAACCAGCCACCTTCACGCACGACGAAGTGATCACCCTGTTCCATGAAACCGGCCACGGCCTGCATCACCTGCTGGCGCGCGGCGAGGAACTGGGCGTCTCCGGCATCCACGGCGTCGAGTGGGACGCCGTCGAGCTGCCGAGCCAGTTCATGGAAAACTACTGCTGGGAATGGGATGTGCTGCAGGGCATGACCGCCCATGTGGAAAGCGGCGAACCGCTGCCGCGCGCGCTCTACGACAAGATGCTGGCGGCGAAGAACTTCCAGAGCGGCATGATGACCGTGCGCCAGATCGAATTCTCGATCTTCGACATGCGCCTGCACTACGAATTCGACCCCAAGGGCGAGCGGACGGTGATGGACCTGCTCGACGAAGTCCGCCGCGAGGTCGCCGTCCTGATTCCGCCCGAGTGGCACCGTTTCCCGAACAGCTTCTCGCACATTTTCGGCGGCGGCTACGCGGCCGGCTACTACAGCTACAAGTGGGCGGAAGTGCTGTCGGCCGACTGCTACGCGGCCTTCGAGGAAGCCGGTGATCCGTTCGACCCGGTGGTCGGTCGGCGTTTCCTCGAAGAAATCCTGTCGCGCGGCGGCGAGCGGCCGGCGCTGGAGAACTTCACGGCCTTCCGCGGCCGCGCGCCGAGCCCCGACGCACTGCTTCGTCATAGCGGTATGATTGCGGCCTGATTTCCGCTCGGGGAGACTCTCATGTCCAGACTGCTCGCTCTCTGCCTGCTGCTGTGCTGCGCCGGCGCCCAGGCACAGGCCTATCGATGGACCGATGCGCAGGGGCGCACGGTGATTTCCGACACGCCGCCGCCGGGTCAGGCACGCAACGTCGAGAAAGCCGGCGGCAAGGCGCAGGCTGACGACGGCCTGCCCTTCGCCACCAAGCTGGCAGCGCAGAGGCACCCGGTGACGCTGTACACGATGGCCGACTGTGCCGACGAATGCCGCCAGGCGCGCGACCTGCTGCAGAAGCGGCGGATTCCCTTCACCGAGATGAAGCTGGAAACACCGGCGCAGGCCGAAGAACTGAAGCGCGTCGTCGGCGACGTCTTCGTGCCGTCGATCAAGGTCGGCACGCAGTCGCACCGCGGTTTCAACGCCGACGCCTACGGCCGGATGCTCGACCTCGCCGGCTACCCGCAAGCGGGGAAAACGCCTTGAAAATCGCCAGCTGGAACGTCAATTCGCTGAAGGTCCGCCTGCCGCACCTGCTCGACTGGCTGGCGGAAGCGGCACCCGACGTCGTCTGCCTGCAGGAACTCAAGCTCGAGGACGCCAACTTCCCGCGCGCCGAAATCGAGGCCGCCGGCTACCACGTCGCCTTCTCCGGGCAGAAGACCTACAACGGCGTCGCCCTGCTCGCCCGCTCGCCGATCGAGGACGTCGTCTGTGGCAACCCGCATTTCCCGGACGAGCAGAAACGGCTGATTTCCGGCACCGTCGATGGCGTGCGCGTCGTCGGCGCCTACATGCCGAACGGCCAGGAAGTCGGCTGCGACAAGTACGACTACAAACTGCGCTGGCTCGACGCGCTGGCCGAATGGCTGGACGGCGAACTGCGGCGCTACCCGCAACTGGCGCTGGGCGGCGACTACAACATCGCCCCCGACGACCGCGACGTGCACGACCCGGCGCGCTGGCGCGACTGCATCCTGGTCTCCGAACCGGAGCGCGCCGCCTTCCGCCGCCTGCTGGCGCTCGGCCTGTGCGACAGCTTCCGGCTGTTCGAACAGCCGGAAAAGACCTTCTCGTGGTGGGATTACCGGATGCTCGGCTTCCAGAAGAACCTCGGCCTGCGCATCGACATGATCCTGCTCTCCCAGCCGCTCGCCGACAAATGCACGGCGGCCGGCGTCGACCGCGCGCCGCGCAAGCGCGAACGCCCCTCCGACCACGCCCCGGTGTGGGCGACGCTGGGCTGAACGTGAGCGAAGCCAGTCTCGACCGCGGCGCCCTGCTCCGCCTCTACCCGGCGCTGAGCGATCTGCCTGCCGCCCGCCTCGACCGCCTGCTGCAGCCGCAAGCGCTGATGCACCTGCCCGCCGGCGCCTGCGTCTTCTCCGAGCGCCAACCCTGCTCGGGTTTCCCGCTGCTGCTCGACGGCAGCATCAAGGTCGTCAAGCAGGCCAGCAGCGGCCGCGAACTGCTGCTCTACCGGGTCAGCCCCGGCGGCTCCTGCATCATCTCCTCGTCCTGCCTGCTCGGCCACACCGACTACAACGCGCGCGGCATCGCCGAAACCCCGCTCACCCTGCTCGCCCTGCCGGTCGGCGAGTTCGGGCGGCTGCTGGTCGACCACGCACCGTTCCGCGATTTCGTCTTCCACCTGTTTTCCGAACGCATCGGCGAGCTGATGCAACTGGTCGAGGAAGTCGCCTTCGCCCGCCTCGACCAGCGGCTGGCCAGGCTGATCCTGGCCCGCCACACCGACACGCTGAACATCACCCACCAGCAACTGGCCGACGAGCTGGGCAGCGTGCGCGAGATCGTCAGCCGCCTGCTCAAGGGCTTTGCTGCCCAGGGCCTGGTCAGCCTCGGCCGCGAGCAATTGACGGTGACCGACCGCGACGGCCTGCACAAGCTTGCCGCTGTGTGACCCAGGTTACATACTGCGCAGCACGGCGCGGTTAAATTGGCGTCGTCTACTCATCTATCGGAGAACACCTCATGAAAAGCAATGTTGGCGGCATCGACAAAATCCTGCGCATCGTGGCCGGCATCGCCCTGATCGCCTGGGCTCTCACCGGCGGCCCCGTCTGGGCCTGGATCGGCGTTGTTCCCCTGGCTACCGGCCTGATGGGCTGGTGCCCGCTCTACCCGCTGATCGGCCTCAACACCTGCCCGCTGAAGAAGGACTGAGGCAGCACAAGGCATTCCAGGCTTTAGCGCAGAAGGCGGCCGGGGCAACCCGGGCCGCCTTTTTTGTCTATTTGACCCTCAATTTTTTGGTCAAAAGGGACACAGGAGGGACAACAAATCACCCTCCAGTAGCTATCAGATCACATCGCTTGGATACTCTCAACAAAACTGACTATGCCATCGCCGACCGAATAAGTCGGAGCTGACTATAATTCTTAGAGGGTTCATGGTCGTTGGGACGTAGGGCTGCCCATATTTACTTGAAGGAGGGAAGCACTATGAAACCCAATAGCTATTCTGAAACCTGGATGGACTACGTCAATCGTGTTGTCGCAGGCGGACCCCGTTTGGAGCGAGCGGTGATCGACGGGATTATGGAAGATTTGGTCCATCAGAGCGTATTGATGGAGTTCGAAGGGTGTGACGATCAGCTTCGGCACGCCACGGTCACCAAACTCGCAGACACCCTTATTAACGATGCGCGGCAGAAATCTAAGCGTGCCGCCGGAGCAACGGAAGAGGAAGTGCTTTGCTCTCCGGTTCCTGCAACGCCAAGCAATACATCTGCCAGAGCTTCTGCAAGCTGTGCAGCTAGCAGCAACACCTATCCGGCATTGCCGTTGTGTCTGGATGCTCTTAGCCATGACATTATGGTTAAGCGATCCATTGAGCTTGCCAGTCAATTTAGGCGCGACCGCGACTACGGCGCAATCCGGGATGAATTTGTCTATATTTCCCTAGCGTTGAATCAGTGGGGGATGCTGGCGCCGGTGTTCCGTGACCAGCCCAAAATTCCCTACAGTAAGAAGGAGTGGGAGAAATACACCCAGCTTCTCATTGACCAGATCGTGATTGACCTTCATTGGCTGGTTTGCCGTGGAGAGCGCCTCTTCCCGCGTTGGCCGGAATTGAAGTCGCTCCTGCAACATGTGGGTGAATTCGACTGTGATGCGATTGCCGAGCAGATTGCTGGGCGCGGTTGGACTTGTGACTTCCGTGTGAATGAGTTGATTACTGTGTGTCCGCGTCAGCAGACCCAACTCATGCAGCTTCGCAGCAACGAGATGAAAGACCGCTTCCGTATCCTTCTGGAGGGTAAGAGCGGACTGGAAGAAGGCAAGCGCACCAGACGCTCGAAGGCCGAGGTGTCTGCTGTAAGGATGGCGATTGCTACGTGGGCGGATGGCAATCACCGCATTCGTGGCCAGGAAGAAATGTATGAGGCAATCTGGTTGGCAATGCGCCTGCTTGGCCCGAAAGCCAAGGCGGAAGAGATCGCCATCCTTGCCGCTTATCGGTGTGGTGTGAAGCCGTTGCATCGTACAACTGTGTCCGCGAAGATCCAGACATTGCGTGACGTGCTGGAAAAGACTGGTGTTCCGTTTGGGGTGTAGGCGCGGGAGGGTGGCGGGAGGAGGAGAGGGGGTAAGGGAAGGAGGAGCGAGGGGGTAGAAGCGGGAGTTGAAATTCAACACTTCGAATTCCCTCATAAATTCATTACCTTACACACCACTCTTCGCGCCCGGTTGCCATATAGAAATACGTAAGTAGTGACGTAGCAAGCAGATATAGAAATAAATGATCGAACCTTGTTCGCCTTCGGCGAACTGACCCGCCCCTGCGGGGACGGGTCATGGATTCGATTCATCTAATAGCTGAAGGCAGTGTCGCGGCTCCGAACGTCGGCTCCGCCTCCGTTCCTGATCCTCGGAAAAGGAAGTCCTCCGTCAGACAGGAGGAGTGTGTTGGCGGGGTTTCGACCCCGCCTCCTCTATAAGAATCCACGCCACCGACTCGGAACGATGAACAGACCACTTTCAAACCATCGCCGTCCAGCTAGGACTTCGCTCCGGTCGGGCGCAACGCGTTAGTTTGGGTGCGAGGCAATTTTGGCGCTAAGTTAGCACTAACTTATATTAAGTTTGATCGGGGTTGCTCCTGTCAGATAACGACCGTATTCCGGCACCTCTCTATCTATACGTTCAACCCAGTCGGAAATCTATCCTTGTGGACTTTCTGGCGGCATCCTATTCTTGGCCACGTTTTCCAACAGTCATATAGAGGAGCAGACGATGGCCACCTTCGGTTACGGGCGTGTATCAACCGGGACGCAGACGACAGACAACCAGCGGCTTGAGCTTGAGCAAGCCGGCCACCAGATCGAACCGGATTTCTGGTTTGCTGATGAAGGGCTGAGCGGCAAGGTCGCCGCGTCTCAGCGTCCGGCGTTCAAAGCGATGCTCGGTCAGATTCGCAAGGGCGAGACGCTGGTCGTGTCCAAGCTGGACCGGCTCGGTCGTGACGCCATTGACGTGCTACAGACCGTCCGCCAACTCGGTGATCGTGGCATCAAGGTCGTCGTGCTGCAACTCGGCAATACCGACCTCACGGCACCGGCAGGCAAGCTCCTGCTGTCGATGCTGGCGGCGGTGGCAGAGATGGAGCGCGACCTGCTGGTCGAGCGCACCCAAGCCGGACTGGCTCGCGCGAAGGCCGAAGGAAAGACCCTCGGCAGACCGTCAAAAACGACGCCTGCCGAACGATCAGAAATTCGACGTAGGCTGGGCGGGGGTGAATCAGTGAGCGCTCTGGCGCGCACCTACGGCGTTTCTCGGGCCACAATCAACGGTTGCTTAAGCACACAGTTGCGCTAGCCAACGCAATCTGGCCAAGTGTTGACTTGTCATATATAATAGACGGGCTGGACAAACAGATAACACTCGCGCAAGGAGGCGCAATGGAACCGCGACTTAAGGTCCTTGAGTTGTTTCTGGGAGCGCTCGGCGAAGACCCCGAAATTGCTAGTTTCGATGACCGCCTAAGAGTGCAGAAAGCAGTATATCTTGGTCAGCTATTCGAGGCAGACTTAGGCTATCGATATAGCTGGTATATCAAGGGGCCATACTGCACGTCGCTTACACAAGATTATTTTGAGCTTGATCAGCAGATTGGTGCTGATGATGAAAAATGGACTCTTAACCCTGAACTGACAGAAAAGCTCACCAAGGCAAGAGAGTTTCTTCAAATACCGGACTCAGTCAACCTCAAAAAGTCCCACTGGTATGAATTGCTTGCATCGCTTCATTATTTACTCTCCGTTAGCAAAATGTCGGAAGCAGACGCAAGAAACAAAATTGCCCAAGTAAAACCTCACTTAGTTGAGTGCATTGACCAAGGCATTGAACGCTTGACACAATACAAGCTCATTTGAAAACAAACAATTAAATACCAACACCCCGTTATCGGGGTGTTTTTTTATATGCGCCAAAAAAAACGAATAACCGACCCAATTCACGGTTCAATTTTTCTAAACTCGATTGAATCTGAAATAGTCTCATCAAAATCTTTTCAGCGCTTACATAACATTCGCCAATTAGGCTTGGCGCATCTCATATTCCCGGGCGCCAATTATTCTAGGTTTTCGCATTCAATTGGCGCCTGCCACAATGTGACCAAGATGCTACAAGCGGCAAGAGACAACTCTAACAATGGCGTCGATCATCTAAACACCTTGGAGAAATCTCTACGACTAGGCGCACTATTACACGACATTGGCCACTATCCATTTTCACACGCAACTGAACACGTAATTCAGAATTTTTATTCTAAAAACAAATTACAGCTTCTGAGCCAAGCCGATATATCACAACCGGACCTCCCAAAAGGTGACGGTATAAACCACGAGATGCTTGGAAGAAAGGTTCTTGATCACGACCCCGAGCTACTTGAGATATTTGCTCGCCATGACTTCGATGCGGAGGCCGTAAAAGCAATCTTCGGCAAAGAAGATCCCGAGAACTCCCTCATTGAGATGATCAGTTCGGACTTGGATTGCGATAGATTGGACTACCTCAGACGCACAGCCCATCATACCGGATTGCCTTATGGTGCAGTTGACACCGAATTCTTGGCTAATCAAGCGCGCCTTGATAGCAATTCCCGATATTGCCTATCTTCAAAAGCCACCCGTGCCGCTGACCACTTATTAATATCTCGTTATTACGACTATCTACAAGTTCCATATAACAAAACAGTCTGTGCATTAGAGTGGTCTCTAATTACGTGCATTGAAACCCTACTAGAGGATGGACTGGACTGCTCCGCACAAAGTATGGTTGATCGAATCAAATCAGGAGAATGGCACCTTTTTGATGACAACTATTTCTTTGAACAATTTCGGAAGCTGCTAAACAAAATAGATAACTCTAGCGTATTACATGATCACCTTAAAGCCATCCTTGAACGAAAGCCAGCGATTACGCTAGCGTCTTATGAATCATTAATGTTGCGCAAGAATTCAAAGGCGTTTAAATCCCAAGAATCGACCCTCGAAAAAATCATTTCCGATTTTGCCAAACAAGAATCGATTGATCCTGATCGCTTAAAGGTTTGGAGCACTCATGTCAGCTTTGCAAAATACTCCATTGACGATGCAAAGGAGGACTATGCAATTGGCGCGATTCGGATTATTGACGAAACAACCGGCCAATCTCGACCCCTATGTATAGTTAATGATTCACTATTCGGAAAGTTAATTGATCAAGACCACAGGGGCTTGAGAGTTTTTTACCTGGAAGATCCAAAGAGCAAGCGCCCTGAATTAAGAGAAAAGCTCGTTTCATATTTGAACCAAAATTTTGATTATCCCATGCGTTAAATGGCACAAACCGACCGACAAGAGGCCAAGATTTAAGGAAAGTTGATCATATTCAGGCAAGTTTTTTAGCCAATTTCTCAGCGCGCATGTGCGTGTAACGCTTCAAGCAGCCGAGAGTCTTATGTCCAGAGATGGACGCAACCTCCATCACATCCAACCCTCGCTCGAAGAAGGCGCTCACTGCTTCGTGGCGAGCATCGTGGAGGCGGAGGTCACAGAGGAAGTCAGGATCAGGCAACACACCGGACAAAGCGCAATCCTCCTCATACGCACGCCTCGCCCTGACGACTGACTTTCGCATCGCCTTGGAAAAGCCTCGCGGCTCAAGACTGAACAGGCGTCCGTCGATTCGTCGAGGCATAGCTTGCAGCACCACCAGCGCTTCGCTACTGAGTGGCACGGCGCGATCTTCGCCGTTCTTGGTATCGTTCAGGTAAGCAAGACGCCGCCTCAGATCAATGTCCTGCCAGCGTAGTCGTATGATCTCGCCTCGCCGCATCCCGGTAGCGACAGCGAGACGCAGGAAGTCAGGTAGCTCTTTGGTCTTGCTGTGCTGGATGATGGCATCGATCTCCGCCCGGCTGATGCGTCGCTTGCGTTCTCGTCCGGCAGGAGGGCGCTTGATCTGGCTGACCGGGTTGCTGACCGGAATACCCCACTCACGAGCGGCCACCTTGTAAGCGGCGCTAATGATGTTCAGTTCATGCCTGGCCGTCGCGTCGGACACGACCTGTAAGCGCCGGTCCCGGTAGTTGGCGACCAGCATCGGCGTCAAAGCCACCAAGCTGTATTTGGCGATCCGGTCACGCAGGAGGACGCCGATCTTCCAAAGCTCCTCCCGGTGGCCTTTGTGCTGGGGCGACACCTCTTTCCCATAGCGCTCCAGAAGCTCGGCAAGCGTCATCCGCTCCGCTTCTGTGCGATGGACATAGCAACCCATGTCCAACTCGCGTTCAATAGCTCTGGCCCATTTCTCGCCGTCTTGCCGGAGCTTGAACGTCTTCACCACATCGGGGTAGCCCTGACGCCGAACCCGAACCTGCCAACCACCTGAACGCTGCCTGAATGTAGCCACCTGATCCTCCCGGAGGGACACAGGAGGGACAAACAGACAAATGCGTCAAAGCGCTAAATTGGAAAGCATTGCCAGATCAGCATCTCCGGGCGGCGTCGTTCCCCTGGCTACCGGCCTGATGGGCTGGTGCCCGCTCTACCCGCTGATCGGCCTGAACACCTGCCCGCTGAAGAAGGACTGAGGCAGCACAAGGCATTCCGAGCTTTTTCGCAGAAGGCGGCCGGGGTAACCCGAGCCGCCTTTTTCATGCCGCCGCGTCGGGCGCGCGGCGGCCGGCTTCCCAGAGTTGCAGGGCGAGCTTGCGTTCCTCGCCCCAGCGATAGTTGCCGCTTTCGCCGCTGTCGCGGATCACCCGGTGACAGGGAATCAGGAAACCGATGTCGTTGGCCGCCAGCGCCGAGCCGACCGCGCGCTGGGCGCGCGGTGCACCGATCCTGCCGGCGAGTTGCCCGTACGACAGCACTTCGCCCGGCGGCACGCGGATCAGGGCTTCCCAGACCTTGAGCTGGAAGTTGCTGCCGCGCAGTTGCAGGTGCAGCGGCACGCCGCTCACCAGTTCGCCGAAGATGCGCTGCAGCATGGCCGCCGCCCCTTCGTCCGAACGCCGCAATGCGGCGCGCGGCCATTCCTCGGCCAGGGTGGCGAGCGAGGCGGCGCCGTCGTCGTGCGCAAAGGACAGATGGCAGATGCCGCGCCCGTTCCAGGCCAGGAAGGCCATTCCGAACGGCGTCGGGCCGCTGCCGTAATCGAGCGTGACGCCCTCGCCGCCGCGCTGGATTTCGCCTGGCGTCATCGCCTCGCCGACGATCATCAGGTCGTGCAGCCGGCCGTTGCCGCTGAGGCCGGCGTCGAGGGCGACGCTCAGCGTATCGGCGGCAGCGCGCAGGCGGCTGCGGGCGTATTCGCGGGTCAGGTGCTGAACGAAGCGCTTCGGCGAGATGCCCGCCCATTCGGCGAAAACGCGCTGCAGGTGGGCCGGGCTGAGGCCGACGACGGCGGCCAGTTCGGCCAGCGTCGGCTGGCTGCGCGCATGGCGGCGCAAATGGACGATGGCCCGGGCGACGATGTCGTAATGGCGGCAGGCGGTGGCGAGATCGTTCATGACGTTTTCTCCCGGCGACCGATGCCGGTGACCAGCGCGGTGCCGGCGAGCACGGTGAGGCCGCCGACCAGGGTATGCCAGCCGACCTGCTCGGCGAGGAAGACGACGCCCCAGAGGACGCCAAACAGAGGAATCAGGTAGGTGACGGTCAGCGTGCGCACCGGGCCGATCTCGGCGACCAGCCGGAAATAGAGCAGGAAGGCGACGCCGCTGCACAAGACCCCGAGCGCAATCACTGCACCGAGTACGCCGGGCGAAGGCATCTGTACCGGCAACGGCGAAAGCAACGCCAACGGCGCCAGGTAAAGGGTCGCCGCCGCCAAGTTGCCGAAGGCGCCGGCGTGGGGTTCCAGATTGCCGATCCGCCGCGTGTACTGGCTGGCGATGCCGTAGCAGACCGCGGCGCCGACCCCGGCCAGGACGGCCAATCCGCCGCCGGCCGGCAGGGCGCCGACCTCGACCCCGGCGAGCAGGGCGACGCCGGCGATGCCCAGGGCGAGACCGCCCAGCACGCGCGGTTCCGGCCAGCTACGGGCGAGCAGGGCGCCGATCAGTGCCGCCCAGATCGGCGCCGTGGCGTTGAGCACGGCGAGCAGCGAAGCCGGCGTCAGGCGGGCCGCATAGGCGAAGAGCAGGAAGGGCAGCGCCGAGTTGAGCAGGCCGAGGACCAGGAAAGCGCGCCAGTTGGCGCGCAGCGCCAGCGGCCGGCGCAGGACGAGGGCGACGCCCCACAGGAAGAGCGCCGCCAGCCCGACGCGGAAGAAGACCAGCCAGGCGGCGCCGAGCACCGGCGCGGCGATGCGCATGAAGAGGAAGGAAGCGCCCCAGATCGCGGCAAGCAGGACGAGGCGGAACAGGTTGGCGGAGGACATGGGCCGCAGTATGGCAGCGCCGGCAAGCGGCGCAATCCGATTCTTGCGCCGCCGTTCAGCCGGCCAGGAAGTTGGCGATGCGCACGTAGTCCTCGACCGGCAGGTCTTCCGGACGCAGCGTCGGGGCGATGCCCAGGGCGGCGAAGCCGGCGTCGTCGAGGATGCCCTTGAGGTTGTTGCGCAGCATCTTGCGGCGCTGGGCGAAAGCAGACTGGACCAGCGTCGACAAGCGTTCCGGATGCTTCGCGGTGAGCTGCTCCGGAGGTTTCGGGATCAGCCGGACGACGGCCGAATCGACCTTGGGCGGCGGGTCGAAACTCTCCGGCGGGACGTCGATCAGCCATTCCAGCCAGAAGCTGTACTGCAGCATCACCGACAGCCGGCCGTAGTCGGCGCAGCCGGGTTCGGCGACCATGCGTTCGACGACTTCCTTCTGCAGCATGAAGTGCATGTCGCGCACCTGCTGGCCGTAGCTGGCGAGGTGGAAGAGCAGCGGCGTCGAGATGTTGTAGGGCAGGTTGCCGACCAGGCGCAGGTCGCTGCCGATGCCGGCGAAATCGAAGGCGAGCGCGTCGCCCTCGTGGATGGCGAGGCGCTCGGCCGGGTGCTGCTTCTTCAGGCGGGCGATCAGGTCGCGGTCGATCTCGACGACGTGCAACCGGTCGACGCGCTCGAGCAGCGGCACGGTGATGGCGCCGAGGCCGGGGCCGATCTCGACGAGGGTATCGCTGCGTTTGGGATCGATCGCCGAGACGATGGCACCGATGATGCCCTGGTCGATCAGGAAATTCTGCCCGAACCGTTTGCGGGCGACGTGTCCCTTCATTGCAGTTTCCTTTGCGCCATGCGCGCCGCTTCGCCGACCGCGGCGAACAGGCTGCCGGCGTCGGCCTGGCCGCTGCCGGCAAGCGCCAGCGCGGTGCCGTGGTCGACCGAGGTACGGATGATCGGCAGGCCGAGGGTGACGTTGATGCCGTTGCCGAAGGTGGCGTACTTGAGCGCGGTCAGGCCCTGGTCGTGGTACATGGCCAGCACGGCGTCGCCGCCGGCGAGCACCGGCGGGGTGAACATGGTGTCGGCGGGATGCGGACCGGAGAGTTGCAGGCCTTCGCTGCGCAGCCGGGCGAGCGCCGGTTCGATGATGTCGATTTCCTCGCGCCCGAGGTAGCCGCCCTCGCCGGCATGCGGGTTCAACCCGGCGACCAGGATGCGCGGTTCGGCGATGCCGTACTTGCCGCGCAGGTCGGCGTCCACAATGCGCAGCGTGCGCTCCAGCAGATCGCCGGTAATCGCCGCCGGCACGTCCTTCAGCGGCAGGTGCGTGGTTACCAGGGCGACGCGCAGCGGACCACGTTCGGTATCGCCGGCCAGCATCATCACCACCAGCGGCGTGCCGGTCTTCTCGGCGAGGTATTCGGTATGGCCAGTGAAGGCGACGCCGGCGTCGTTGATCACGCCCTTGTGCACCGGCGCCGTCGCCATCGCGGCGAATTCGCCGGACTGGCAGCCGGCCAGCGCGCGGTCGAGCAATGCCAGCACATAGCGGCCGTTGGCGGCGTCGAGCTTACCCGCTTCGGCCGGCGCGGCGAGCGGCAGATGGATGACGTCGAGCGTACCGGGCGCCGCCGGCACGGCCGGCGCATAGTCGCGCAGGACGATGTCGAGGCCGAGTTGTTCGGCGCGCTGGCGCAGCAACTCGCGGTCGCCGAGGACGACCGGACGACCCTCACCGGTCCAGTCGGCGAGCGTCAGGCAGAGTTCGGGACCGATGCCGGCCGGCTCGCCGCTGGTGACGGCGATCACCGGTAGGATCATTGCTGCTCCAGGCGGTTTTCGACGTAGGTGCGGTCGCGCAACTGGCGCAGCCAGTCCTGGTAGGCTTCGTCGAGCTTGCGCTCGCGCAGCGCCTGGCGGGCGACCGAACGCTGGCGCTCGGCGGAGACATCGCGCTCGCGGCGTTCGTCGACCTGGATCAGGTGCATGCCGAACGGCGACTTGATGACCTGGCTGAGTTCACCCGGCTTCAGGGCGTCCATCGCCCGCTCGAAATCGGGCACGGTGTCGCCCGGATTGAGCCAGCCGAGGTCGCCGCCCTTGGCGGCGGAGCCGTCCTGGGAAAAGATGCGCGCCTGTTCGGCGAAGTCCATGCCATTGACGATGCGCTCGCGCACCGTTTCCAGGCGATGGCGGGCGTCGGCTTCCGACATCACTTCGTTGGTCCGGATCAGGATGTGGCGGGCATGGGTCTGCTGGACCGAGGCCGGCTGGTTGCCGCCACGCCGTTCGACCAGCTTGACGACGTGAAAACCAGCCGACGAGCGCAATAGTTCGCTGACCCCACCCGCCTGCAGCTTGCCGGCGGCTTCCGCGTAGAGGACCGGCAGGCGCTCCAGCGGCCGCCAGCCGAGGTCGCCGCCCTGCAGGGCATCGGGGGCGTCGGAGAAGGCCGCCGTCAGTTCGGCGAAGTTTTCCCCGGCACGCGCCCGGGCCAAGGCCAGCTCGCCGCGCTGGCGCAGCTTCTGCAATTGTTCCGGGGTCGCCGATTCCGGCGCCCGCAACAGAATGTGCGCCAGCCGGTACTCGTCGCCGCCGCCGTTGGCCGCCTGGTTGGCCAGGTAGTTGTCGATCTCGCTGTCGGAGACGGCGAGACGGCTCTCGACTTCGCGTTCGCGCAGGCGGGCCATGATCATCTCGCCGCGGATTTCCTCGCGGAATTCGCCGTAGCCGATCCCGTCCTTTTCCAGGGCGACACGGAACTGGGCCAGCGTCATGTTGTTGTTGGCGGCGATGCGGCCGATTGCCTGGTCGAGCTGGGCTTCATCGATGCGCATGCCGCTTTCCTTGGCGTAGGCGAACTGCACCTGCTCCATGATCAGCCGTTCGAGCATCTGCTTTTCCAGCACGTCCTGCGGCGGTAGCGGCGTGCCCTGCTTCTGCAACTGGCGCAGCGCCACTTCCAGGCGAGAGCGCAGCTCGTTGCGGGTGATCGCGCCGTCGCCGACGACGGCGACGATGTAGTCCGCCTCGACGGCTTCCGCCGGGGCGGCCTGGGCGGCCGGAACGAACAGCGAGCACAGGGAAAGGAAAAGGATGAGGGTCTTGGACATGGCGGTCATGGATTGGCGATCAGGTTGCCGTCGACGGGCAGTTCGTTGGTTTTACCATAACCCGGGATGCTACGCCGCAACAGACCGAGCGGATTGGAACCGATACTGGTGAAGTCCTGCAGTTCGAGCTGCAGGTAAAAACTGGTGTTGGCGGAGCCGGAAGTCGCCGCCAGGCGCTGCACGACGCCGCGCATGGCCCAGCAGCCGGCGTTGTATTCGAGACCGCCGATGGTTTCCAGGGTCTGGTTGTCGCGCAGCGAATAGTTGAAGCGGCCGACCGCGTACCAGCGCGGCGCCAGCGGCCACTGCCCGGCGAGGTCAACCTGGTCGACCACCGACTTGTTGGTCAGCGGATCGCGCGTGTAGCGGTAGCTCGCCGACAGCACCTTGCCGTAATCGGGCTGGAAGCGGACACCGGCCGAGAAGCGGTCGTTGGTGCGCGCCTCGTAGTTGTATTCCCAGGTCGCCTCGGCGTAGGTCTTCGGCGCGACGAGGCCGGCGACCGAAGCGATCAGGTTGGAGAAATTGTCCGGCCGTGAGGTTTCGCCGGCCAGGATGACGCGCTGCTTGGCGAAGTAGTAGCGCTGGCCGATCATCGCCTTGAAGCGTTCGGCGCCGGTTTCGCCGTCGAGGATGCGGGTGGTCAGCGCCGCTGTCAGTTGGTGGGCGTCGTTGATCCGGTCGTAGCCGCTGTAGCGGTTCTCGGAGAAGACCTGGGCGAAGTTGAAGTCGGAGAGCGCGGTATCGAAGACCGGAATGTCGCTCTGGTCCTTGTACGGGATGTAGACGTAGTAGAGCCGCGGCTCCAGCGTCTGCAGGAAGCGGTGACCGAGGAGGTCGAGGTCGCGCTCGAAGACGGTCGTCGCGTCCACCGAGAAGGTCGGCAGCACCCGCGTGATGTTGTCGGAACCGCCGCCGCTCAGCGTCGCCCGGTCGATCGCGTAGCTGCTCATGTGCAGGCCGAGCTTGGGCGTGACCTGGTAAGCCGCGCCGATCACCGGGTAGCTCAGTTGCGGATAGAGGACGAAACGGTCGCCGCGGTCCTTGTTGGCATGGTCGTCGTGGGTGAAACGCGAATACTGGCCGAGCAGCGTGAAGTCGAAGCCCTTCAGGTCCGGCTTGTAGCCGAGCAGGTTCAGTTGCGGCTCGAGGAAGTAGGGACGGGCCACCGGGTTGGCCGCGTCGGGCTGCAGCGTCTGGTAGCGCAGCACCTGCAGCGAGCCCTGCCACCACGGACTGGGCGAGTAGTTGAGCGAGGCCCGCCGTTCGAGCTGCACCTGCGAGGTCTGCAGCAGGCGCGACGACATGTCTTCCCAGTAGGTGTCGTCGGAAACGCCGTTCCAGTTCAGGGCGCCGGTGATGTCGTCGGTGAAGCGCTGCAGGTGACGGATCGAGTAGGCGTAACGACGGGTGTGATCGCTCGCGTCGTCGCCCAGGTATTCGCCGCGCCATTCGCCTTCGCTGCGCTCGCTCAGGTAGCGCGTCTCGACGCCGAGCTGGGTGCCGCGCTTGCTCATGTAGCGCGGATAGAAGGTGGCGTCGTAGTTGGGCGCGATGTTCCAGTAGAGAGGCAGGCTGATGTCGAGGCCGGTCTTCGTCAACTGCTTGAACGACGGCGTCAGCAAGCCGGAACGCCGCTGGCTGTTCATCGGGAACCAGGCCTTCGGCGCGTAGAACAGCGGCACGCCCTTGAACCACAGCGAGGCATCGCTGGCGTTGCCGTAGTTCTCGTTGTAATCGAGGTCGATCTCGCCGGCCTTCAGGTACCAGTCCGGTGACGCCGGCTTGCAGGTGGAGAAGGTGCTGTTGTCGAGACGCATGCGGTTCTCGCCGGCAAATTCGATGCGTTCGGCGGTGCCCTGCGCGGTAACCTGGCGCGGCGGCGCCTGCTCGGTCGGCAGACCGTAGACGTTGGCGACGTTGAGCATCATCGGCGCACCGCTGTTGGCGCCGCTGACGCTGGCCACGGTGACGACGTTCTGGCTGGTCTCGTAGACGCGGCTGGTAACTTCCTTGGTCACCGAGTAACGCGATTCCTCGGCAAAACCGAGCCGGTCCGCCAGCTTCATGCGCAGGTGGGTCGTCTCGATTTCGGCGCCGTCCTGCAGCAGCACGACATTGCCGCTGGCATCGACCTCGTCGTCGAGCGGCTTGTAGGTCAGGCGGTCGGCGCGCAGTTCCAGCCCCGACTTGCGCAGTTCGACATTGCCTTCGGCGACGGCCAGTTCAGAGGTCTGCCCCTCCAGGCGGTCGGCGGTGAGGAACAGCGGCAAGGGATCGTCGATGCTGGACAGGGGCACCAGGCCGCCGGCGGCGGCCAGCTTGGGCGCCGTCTTGCGCGTCGCCAGCAGGTTGAAACGCTTTTCCAGACGCAGCGGCGCGGCACCGATCACCTCGCTGGCCGCGCCGCCTTCGGCCTCGCCCGTGCTCGCCTGAGCGAACGGAACGCCGGCAAACAGGCAACAGACCAGCGCGGCAATCGGACGTCGGGAAAAACCAGTCATCGGGGCATTCAGGAGGTGCCGGGACCGGAAAGGCCGATGCCCGGGTGTTAAAATCGCGCCATTTTACAACGAACCTTCCCCTCCTCGATGTCGCGCGATCAACTTGTTACCGACTGGGTCGCCAGTCGCTTCCCCGAACAGTCCGTTTCCATCACGCCGGCTTCCACCGACGCCAGCTTCCGCCGCTACTTCCGTCTGACCTGGTCGGACGGCAGCACCCGCATCCTGATGGATGCACCGCCGGAGAAGGAAGACTGCAAGCCCTTCATCAAGGTCGCCGGCCTGCTCGCCAAGGCCGACCTGGCGGCGCCGCGCATCCTCGACCAGGACCTCGACAACGGTTTCCTGGTGCTCACCGACCTCGGCCGCATCGGCTACCTCGACGCGCTCAACGCCGATCTCTCGCTGGCCGACCTGCTGATCCGCCCGGTGCTCGACGTGCTGGTCAAATGGCAGCTGTCGTCCACTGCCGCCACGCTGCCGCCCTACGACGCCCCGCTGCTGCGCCGCGAACTCGACCTTTTCCCGGAATGGTTCATCGGCCGCCACCTCGGCATCGAACTCGACGCCAACGACCGGCTGATGCTCGACCGGACCTTCAAGTTCCTCATCAACTCGGCGCTCAACCAGCCCAAGGTCTTCGTGCACCGCGACTTCATGCCGCGCAACCTGATGGTCGTCGAAAGCGCGCAGACGCTGACGCCGGGCATCATCGACTTCCAGGACGCGGTGTACGGCCCGATCACCTACGACGTCGTCTCGCTGTTCCGCGACGCCTTCATTTCCTGGGAAGAAGAGCAGGAAATCGACTGGGTCGTCCGCTACTGGGAAAAGGCACGCGCCGCCGGCCTGCCGGTGCGCGAAGACTTCGGCGCCTTCTGGCGCGACTACGAACTGATGGGCCTGCAGCGCCACCTCAAGGTGCTCGGCATCTTCTGCCGCCTCAACTACCGCGACGGCAAGGACAAGTACATCGCCGACCTGCCGCGCTTCATGACCTACGCCAAGAAGACCGCCAGCCGCTACCTGCAACTGAAGCCGCTGCTCAACCTGCTCGACCGCCTCGACGGTCAGACCGAGCAGATCGGCTACCGTCACAAGTGAGCCACCCCGCCCCGTTACCCGACCGGCGCGGCGAAGCCCGCCAGTTCGCCCGCCAGGGCCTGTGGCTGAGCGGCCCGGTGCTGGCCGTCGCCACCGTTATCTGGATCTGGGAACCGACCGGGCAGTGGGTGTTCGCAGCCGGCATCGGTGCCTGCGCGCTGGCGCTGCCCTGGGGGCTGCTCGCCGCCTTCCCGGTCTGGTTGGTCGTCCTCGTTCTCGGCAAACTGACCAGCCTCAACCCGTTTGCCCTCCTCTACTGGGGAATCGCCGCCACTGCCGCAATCGGCGCCCACCTCAACGCCTACCTGCTGCTCGCCCGCGCCGGCGATCGCCCGACTCCCGGAAACCCTGCCCCTTGAAAGCGATGATCCTCGCCGCCGGCCGCGGCGAACGCATGCGGCCGCTCACCGACCACACGCCGAAACCGCTGCTCGCCGCCGGCGGCAAGCCGCTGATCGTCTGGCACCTGGAAAAGCTGGCCGCTGCCGGCTTCCGCGAAGTGGTCATCAACCACGCCCACCTCGGCGAAAAGATCGAAAACGCGCTCGGCGACGGATCGCAGTGGGGACTCAGCATCGCCTATTCCCCGGAACCGCCGGGCGCGCTGGAAACCGCCGGCGGCATCGCCCACGCCTTGCCGCGGCTCGGCAACGCCCCGTTTCTGGTGGTCAATGGCGACGTCTACTGCGACGTCGCTCTCCCCGCCTTCGCCGCGCGCGGCTGCCCGCCCGGCGGCGCCCGCCTGCTGCTGGTCGACAACCCGGCGCACCACGGCGGCGGCGACTTCTCGCTGAGCGGCGAACGGATCGTCCCCGCCAACGGTGAGCAAACGCTCACCTACGCCGGCATCGGCGTCTTTTCGCCGGCCATGTTCGACCATGTGCCGGCCGACCAGCCGCTGAAGCTGCGCCCGCTGCTCGACGCGGCGATTGCCGCCGGCACGCTGACCGGGGAACGCCACGCCGGCCGCTGGGTCGACGTCGGTACGCCGCAACGACTGGCCGAACTGGATGCCGAATTGCGCGCAGCACAGGCAGATTGAATTCCAATAGCATGGCGTTTTCAGCCCCTGGAGGAATGCCGCGATGACCGACTCACCCGTTTCCCGCCAGCACCACGCCAGCTTTGAAGGCCTGCGCCAGCTCGACGACGCCGGCAACGAATACTGGCAGGCCCGCCAACTGGCCAAGGTGCTCGACTACTCGGAATACCGCCATTTCCTGCCGGTGGTCGAGCGCGCCAAGGAGGCCTGCGGCAAAAGCAGCCAGTCCATTACGGACCATTTCGAGGATGTCCTCGAAATGGTCGACATCGGCTCGGGCGCAAAACGGCAACTCCCCGACATCCGCCTCTCCCGCTACGCCTGCTACCTGATCGTCCAGAACGGCGACCCCTCGAAGCCGGTCATTGCCAACGGCCAGACCTACTTTGCCATCCAGACCCGCCGCCAGGAACTGGCGAACGACACCGCCTTCGGGCAACTGAGCGAAGACGAGAAGCGACTCGCCATCCGCAACGAACTCGCCAAGCACAACAAATACCTTGCGGCCGCTGCCGCCGAGGCCGGCGTCGAAAGCGGCCTCGACTTCGCCGTTTTCCAGGACCACGGCTATCGCGGCCTGTACGGCGGCCTGGGTGCCAAGGCCATCCACGCCCGCAAGGGCTTGAAGAAAAGCCAGAAAATCCTCGACCACATGGGCAGCACCGAGCTGGCCGCCAACCTGTTCCGCGCCACGCAAACCGAGGAGAAATTGCGCCGCGACGGGGTCAAAGGCAAGCAGGAGGCGAACCAGACCCACCTCGCCGTCGGCCGAAAAGTGCGCGAGACGATCAGGGAACTCGGCGGTACCATGCCGGAAGACCTGCCGACGCCCGAGCGCAGCATCCAGCAGATCGAGCATGCGCAGCCACGAATCGCGAAGAAAGACACCGACTGAATGACTCACGCCCACTTCATCGCCCGCCGCCAACGCTTGCTCGAAACCATCGGCGACGGCGTCGCCATCATCCCGACGGCGCCGGAAGTCGTGCGCAACCGCGACGCGCACTATCCCTACCGTTTCGACAGCTACTTCTGGTACCTGTCGGGTTTCCCGGAGCCGGAAGCGGTGGTCGTGCTGGTCGGCGGCAGGAAGCCGAAGTCCATCCTGTTCTGCCGCGACAAGCACGAAGAACGGGAAATCTGGGACGGCTACCGCTACGGTCCGAAAGCGGCGAAGACCGCCTTCGGCTTCGACGCCGCGTATTCGATCGAGCAACTGGACAAGAAGCTGCCCGAATTGCTGGTCAACCGCGACACCCTGTGGCACGCCGTCGGCCACGACGAGGCCTGGGATGCGCGCATTGCCAAGGCGCTGAACGCGGTGCGCGCGCAGGCCCGCGCCGGCAAGCGGGCGCCGCGCGCGATCCACGACCTGCGCGCCGAACTCGACGCCATGCGCCTCTACAAGGACGAGGCCGAACTGGCCACCATGCAACACGCCGCCGACATCGCCAGCGCCGGCCACGCCCGCGCCATGCGCGCCTGCCGCCCGGGGATGGCCGAGTACGAGCTGGAAGCCGAGCTGAGCTACGAATTCCGCAAACGCGGCGCCGACGGCCACGCCTACACGCCGATCGTCGCCGGCGGCGCCAACGCCTGCGTGCTGCACTATGTCGACAACAACAAGCTCCTGAACGAGCACAGCCTGGTGCTGATCGACGCCGGCTGCGAAGTCCAGGGCTACGCCGCCGACATCACCCGCACTTTCCCGGTGGGCGGCCGATTCACGCCGGCGCAGAAGGACGTCTACGAGATCGTGCTGGCCGCGCAGGCCGCCGCCATCGCCGCCACCGCCCCCGGCCGCCACTTCATGGAAGCGCACGACGCCGCCGTGCGCGTGCTGACGCAAGGCCTGGTCGACCTCAAGCTGCTGACCGGCGATCTCGACCACCTGATCGAGAAGGGTGATTACAAGCGCTTCTACATGCACCGTACCGGCCACTGGCTCGGCCTCGACGTGCACGACGCTGGCGAGTACAAGGTCGGCGACGACTGGACGACGCTGCAGCCGGGCATGACGATCACCGTCGAGCCCGGCCTCTACCTGCGCCCGGCCGCCGATGTGCCGGCGGCGCTGGCCGGCATCGGCATCCGCATCGAGGACGACGTGCGCGTCACCGCCGACGGTTGCGCGGTGTACACCACAGCGCCGAAAACCGTCGCTGAAATCGAGGAGGTGATGCGCCATGACTGAAACCGCCGTTGAACACGTCGACACCCTGATCGTCGGCGCCGGCCCGGTTGGCATGACGCTGCACCGGGCACTCGCCGCCGGCGGACGAAAATCGCTGCTCATCGACCGCCGCCCACCGGCCGCGCTACAGGCCGACCCGCGCGCCCTGGCGCTGTCGCACGGCGCCCGCGAGCTGCTGGAAACGCTCGGTGCCTGGCCGGCCAGGGCGGCGACGCCGATCGAGACGATCCACATCTCGCAGCGCGGCGGCTTCGGCCGCACCCTGATCGACCGCGCCGAACACGGTCTGCCGGCGCTCGGCTACGTCGTCCGCTACCGCGACCTGGCCGGCGCGCTGGCCACCGGCATCGCCGCCGACGCGCTGCTTGGCGAGGCGGAAATCCTCGCCCAGACGCCCGACGCCGACGGCGTCACGGTCACCCTGCGCCACGCCGGCACGCTGCGCAAGCTGCGCGCGCGCACCCTGGTGCATGCCGAAGGCACGCCGTTCGACGAGCCCAGCACGCTGGTCGGCGATTACCAGCAGCAGGCGGTGATCTGCGAAGTGACGCCGATTCCCGGCCACCACCGGCGCGCCTGGGAGCGCTTCACGCCGGACGGCCCGCTGGCGCTGCTGCCGCTGGGCGACGAATACTCGATCGTGTTCACGCTGCCGCCGGCCAAGGCCGACGCGGTGATGGCGCTTGACGACAACGCCTTCGTCGCCGCGCTCGAAAACCAGTTCCAGCGCGGCATGCGCTTCGCGAAACCGGGGCCGCGCCACCGCTTCCCGCTCGCCCTGCGCCTGCGCGACACGCTGGTGGCGGGGCGCGAAGTGTGGATAGGCAACAGCGCCCAGACGCTGCACCCGGTGTCCGGCCAGGGCTTCAACCTCGGCCTGCGCGACGCCTGGCAACTGGCCGAAGTGCTGCTCGACGGCGACGACCTGAGCCGCTACCCCGGCCTGCGCCGGCTCGACCGGCGCGGCGGCGCGCTGTTCACCGACCAGGTGGTACGTGCCTTCTCCAACGATTTCCCGCCGCTGCGCCTGGCCCGCGGCCTCGGCCTGCTCGCCCTCGACCTCTGCCCGGCGGCCCGCCATTTCGTCGCCAGACGCATGATCTGGGGCGCCCGCGCCTGGCCGTAAAGCAGCCGCCCCAAACCGGCCGGGCGCCGCGGTGGCGGGAAATTCGGGTTAAAGTTCGGGCTGCCCGTCACCGAAGCCCCGCATGAACCCCAGTACCGCCTGGTTTCTCGCCTGCCGCCCGAAAACCCTGACCGTATCGCTGTCGCCGGTGCTTGTCGGCACCGCCATCGGCTGGCATGAAGCCGGACACCTGCTCTGGCTGCCGCTGCTCGCCGCGGCGCTAGGCGCGGCGCTGATCCAGATCGGCACCAACCTGTTCAACGACGTCGGCGACTACCTGCGCGGCGTCGACCGCCCCGGCCGCTTCGGCCCCCGGCGCGCCACCGCCGAAGGCTGGCTGACGCCGGCCGCGGTGCGCGTCGGCGCCTGGATCAGCTTCGCGCTGGCCTTCCTCTGCGGCATCTATCTCGTCGTGCACGCCGGCTGGCCGATCGTCGTCATCGGGCTTTGCTCGCTCTACGCCGGCTGGTCCTACACCGGCGGACCGCGGCCGATCGCCTACGGTCCGTTCGGCGAGTTCTTCGTCCTCGTCTTCTTCGGCATCGTCGCCGTCGTCGGCAGCCACTACCTGCAGGTACCGGCCTGGTCGCCGCTCGCCCTGCTCGCCGGCGGCCTGCTCGGCCTGCACGCGGCCGCCGTGATCACCGTCAACAACTACCGCGACCTCGACACCGACGGCGCCGCCGGCCGCCGCACGCTGGCGGTCCGCCTCGGCCGTCCGGCCACCTGCCGCCTCTACTGCGCGGAAATGTTGCTGCCCTACCTGCTGCTCGTCCTGCTCGGCGAAGCGCTCGGCGCCTACGCCGCCCTGCCCCTGCTCACCCTGCCGCTCGCCCTGCTGCTCTGCCGCCGCTTTCTCGGCACGCCGCCCGGCCCGGCATTCAACGGCATCCTCGCGGCCACCGCGGCGCACCAACTGGGTTTCGCCGCGCTGCTCGCGCTAGCCTTCATCCGCCCCTGACCCTTCGTCTTGCCAGGAGACCCCGAACATGACCACCGACATCGAAGAAATCCAGCGCGCCATGCGCGAAGCCGACTGCCTGGCGACGCCGGCCGAAGTCGCCGCGGCGCTCGACCGCATGGCCGGCGAGATCACCGCTGCGCTGGCCGACAGCAACCCGCTTGTGTACACGGTGATGAACGGCGGCCTGATCTTCGCCGGCCGGCTGCTGTCGCGCCTGCACTTCCCGCTTGAGACGTCCTACCTGCACGCCAGCCGCTACGGCCAGCAACTGAAAGGCAACAGCCTGCTCGACTGGCGCGTGCGGCCGACCCAGGATCTGAAGGGGCGCACCGTCCTGGTCCTCGACGACATCCTCGACGAAGGCCACACGCTGCAGGCGATCTGCCAGCACCTGCGCGACGAAGGCGCCGCCCGCGTGCTGACCGCCGTGCTGGTGCACAAGGTGCACGAACGCAAGGCCGTGCCCGGCATGCGCGCCGATTTCTCCGGGCTCGACATCGCCGACCGTTACCTGTTCGGCTGCGGCATGGATTACAAGGGCTACTGGCGCAACCCGCCGGGCATCTACGCGCTCAAGGGACACTGAGCGCGCCGCCCGGACGGCTCAGAAGTCGATGGCAAGGCTGGCGCCGACGCCGTGCTCGCGGCGCCCGGCAGCGAACTGCCCGGCGTAGTCGATCCCCAGCCTGGCCGTCGGCGACATCGCCACCCGCAGGCTGGCCGCCACGGCCAGCGCATTGCGCGCCAGCGGCACCCCGGCATTGACGAAACGCTCGCCGCCGGCGAAGGCCAGGCGGCTCTCCGGCGTCAGGTCGCCGGCCGCATGCTGCCAGGCCAGGCTCGCCGACCATTGCCCCTTGCTTGCGCCCAGTTCGACATCCTGTGCGGCACGCAGCCCCAGCGAACCGGTGGCGATCGATGCGCTGGCGGCCCGACCTGTCAGATTGAACGCGCCGCCGCCCTTTTCGCTGAACGCTTCGCGCCGCATGGCACCGAAGGCCAGGCCGGCAAACGGCGCCAGATGCGTGCGGCCGGCGGCGAATTCGTAAGCCAGTTCGCCGAAGACCTGCCAGTCGTTGGCCGTGTAGTGAGCGCTTGCACTAGCCTGCGGCAGATGGCGCCGCGAGGACAAGGCGTGGTGTCCGTAGCCCGCGCCAAGGCGCAGGCCCAGCTTGCCCAGGCGCGTCCCGGCATGGACCCCAAGCCGGTAGCTGCCGGTATCGGCACGGGCGTTCGCCGTCCTGACGCCACCGTTCTCGTGACCGAGCAGGAAACCGAGCGTCCAGCCAGCGTCGAGCGCGCTGTCGCCGCCGACGAAAAAGCCGTCGCCATCGTTGTCGTAGCTGGCGGCGTTGCCATCGCTGGCCCCCCGCCCGCGCCGCCCGAACACTTGGCCCCAGGTGCGCGGCGCGGTCGCCGACTGCGTTTCGAGCAGACGCAGACGATCCAGCGCCGCATCGCGCTGGACCTGACCGGCGGCGAGCAATACGCCGCCGGTAGTCGGATGGATGTCGCCGGAGAGCGCCGCGAACAAGGGGCCAGCAGCAAAACCGGCGGGAGCAGCGAGCACCTGCGCGTACAGCGGATTGGTCGGCGCCAGACTGTCGATGCCGGCGGCGGTCTGCCGCTCGTTGAAGTTGCGCCCGGCGCTCGCGAAGGGCAGACGGTCGATGCCCAGGGTGACGCGGTCGGCGGCATAGCTCAGGCGGGGCCGGAAGAAGGCATAGGGCGACAGCGCGCCGGCGAACTGCCCCTCGATGCCGCCCCCGGCGCTCAGGAAGGTGTAGGCATGTCGCCCGGCCGCGGCGGCGACGAAGCTATCCAGCGCGGCGTCGGCGTCCGCGGCCTGCACGCCGACCTGTCCGCCGGCCAGGGTCGCCTTGCCGGCCACCGCCAGGCGATCGGAACGCCCATCGCCCGCGACTTCGACGGCGAGCAGCGAGCCTGACTCGAAGCGCGCGTCGCCGGCAACGCTCAGCGTGCCGATCGACGCCCCCGGCGCCACCGTGCCGCCGGCCTGCGCCAGCAGCGTGCCGACACTGCCGTTGCCGCCGAGTATCCCCTGGCCGTAGACCGCAACGGCGCCGCTCAGCGCGCCATCGACACGCAGACGCCCGGCCTCGACCCGGGTTTCGCCACGGTAGCTGTTGTTGCCAGTCAGCCGCAGTTCGCCGGCACCGCGCTTGGTCAGGCCGTTTTCATAGGTCGCGGCGAGCAGGCTGGCGATCCGCGCTTCCTGAACGACGTACTCCTGCGCCAGCCCCTGGACGTTGGCCGCCACCACTTCCCTGGCCAGCGTCTCGTCGTCCGGATAGCGGCTGGCCAGGAAACGCTCGAAGCGCGCCAGATCGGGGCCCAAGGGCAACCAGGCCTCGATCTTGCCGTATTCCTTGACGATCGTCGAAGCCAGCGGATCGCTCTCGACCGCCGCCAGCGCCGCTCGGAAGTCGGCGTAGGGTGGCGTCGCACGCGCCACCATCAACCGGCGGGCAAGCACCCTGGCCTGGCTCGCCAGCGGTCGATATTCCACGTAAAGGCGTTCGCTCAGGCTCGCGGTATCGACGCTGGCCCAGCCGTTTTCCCACCCCATGTCGATCTTGCGTTGCCGCCAGGCCGCAATCTCCACCTGCGCTTCGGCCTGACGCTGCTGCAGGGCGGCATCGCCGATGTCGTTGGCCCAGACATCGAGCGTGCCGGCGGGCAGGTCGGCGACCAGGCGGCTCATCAACTGGCCGGGGCCGTCCATCGCCTTCTGCAGGTCGATCAGACCCCAGCCGTAGATTTCGTCGACGCCGGGCGCCCCGAGGTCGCACGCCGTCGTCTTCAGGATCTGCGCAAGATCGCCGTTGGCGAGATAGGGATAGCGCCCCTTCAACACCCCGATGGCGCCAGAGACGAAGGGGCCGGCCATCGATGTGCCGCTTAACGGCGCGTAGGCGGCAACCGGATCGCGTACCGGATCGCCGGCCTGCAGCCCCGAGATGTCGCCGGTCGCCACCGAACTGTTGATGGCGCTGCCGGGCGCGGCGACGCAGTAATACCTGGTGTAGCCGCAGATCGTCGAAAAACCGCTGGCTTGCAGGCCGCTGGCGGTACGCGCCAGACTCATCGTCGTGATCCAGTTGTTTTCGATCCCGGGAACGAAGCTCGCCAAACCGGCCATCGCATCGGGCTGCTGCCCGCTTTCGTTGCCGGCCGAAAACTCGACGACGATGCCGCTGCGCGCCGCCTGCAGCGCGCCGTCGTAGGCGCCGCCGGCCGGCGTCCCGAGCAGGGACTGGATTTCGAGGAACTGCTTGCCGGCATCGACGAACTGCCAACCGCCGCCCCAGGTGATGCCGATTCCCCAGCTGTTGGTGATGACATCGACCCGGCTGTCGATCATCGCCCGCCAGGCCGCCAGGTAGGTGCCGCCGTCGTTGCCGCGGACGATGCCGTCCTCCGGTCCGGGATCGCCGACGTCGGCGGCAAAGACGCTCGCGGCGAAGGCCACCCCCTGCATGACGCCCGGGCGACCGGCGACGGTATCGCGGTTCGCCGCCGCAATGCCGGCGACGTGCGTGCCATGCGTGGCAATCCCGCCGTAGCCGTTGATATAGAGTTGCCCGTCGTAGACAAAGGGATCGCCGGCGCGGAATGGCAGATAGGGGTCGTCGTAGGTACGGATGCCACGTGTGGTGATGAAGCTCAGCTTGGGATCGCCGGCAACGCTGGCGGCAAATTCGGGATGGGCGCTCCACACCGGCTGGTCCAGCACGCCGATGCGCGCGCCCTGTCCAGCGTAACCCCGAACATAGGCGTATTCGGCACGAATCGCGGCGAGCCCCCAGTTGCCGTTGAATTCGGCATCGGCCCGCCAGGTCGCGGCCGCCTGCTCGCGATCCGCGCTCAGACTGCCGTCGGCGGCGAGCCAGGATTGGGCGAGCGCCGCCCGCGTCGGCAGCAAGCCGACACAGACCAGCAGCAGCATGGCGGTCGATCGGGAAGCACCACGAAACCCTTGCCCCCGAGCTGCATTTTCCGCAGACATCATTTCCCCTTTGCTTCCTGGTATCCGGCAATCGCCAGGCCTTGCCGCCGCCTGGCGCGCTGCCCCCGGAGCCGACATTACCATGGCATCGCCGGGCGCCGCCACCGGAAAGCCTTGCGCCAGAACTGGCCAAGATGAACATCCCGGCTTGCCGGGAAACGCCGGCAAGTCCGAAACTGACTATTTTTTAGGCAGCGATTCGGCTATAATCCACGGCTTCCCGTTTCGCGCCAAAGCCCATCCCTCGCCCATGGAATTCGTCGGTTTCACCCTGCGCAACAATCTCTTCGTTGCCCCGATGGCGGGTGTCACCGATCGCCCCTTCCGCCAGCTATGCAAGAAGCTGGGCGCCGGGCTGGCGGTGTCCGAGATGGTGACCTCGAACTCGCTGCTCTACGGCAGCGCCAAGACGCTGCGCCGCGCCAACCACGAGGGCGAGGTCGAACCGATCTCGGTGCAGATCGCCGGCGCCGACCCCAGGATGATGGCCGAAGCGGCCCGGCACAACGTCGATAACGGCGCCCAGATCATCGACATCAACATGGGTTGCCCGGCCAAGAAGGTGTGCAACGTGATGGCCGGTTCGGCGCTGATGCAGGACGAAGCGCTGGTCGGCCGCATTCTCGACGCCGTCGTCGGCGCCGTGCCGAATACCCCGGTGACGCTCAAATTCCGCACCGGCTGGAACCTCGCCAACCGTAACGCGCCGACCATCGCCCGCATCGCCGAAAGCGCCGGCGTGCGCGCCGTCGCCATCCACGGCCGGACGCGCTGCCAGCAGTACACCGGCGAAGCAGAGTACGACACCATCGCCATGGTCAAGACGCTGATCCGCATCCCGGTGATCGCCAACGGCGACATCTCGACCCCGGAAAAAGCCAAATACGTGCTCGACCACACCGGCGCCGACGGCGTCATGATCGGCCGCGCCGCGCAAGGGCGGCCCTGGCTGTTCCGCGAGATCGAACACTACCTGAAGACCGGCGAGCACCTGCCGCCGGCCAGCGTCGCCGAGATCCACGGCATCCTCCTCGCCCACCTCGAAGACCTTTACGACTTCTACGGGCTGGAAACGGGCGTCAAGGTCGCCCGCAAGCACATTTCCTGGTACACCAAGGGACTGGTCGGTTCGGCCGCCTTCCGCCGGGTGATGAACACCTTGCCGACCATCGAACAACAGAGGCAGGCGGTCGACGACTTCTTCCGCCACCAGGCTGCAGCAGGGGAACACCTGCATTACGAAGATACATCGGACCATCAGGATAGGGAGGCGTTGGCAGCATGAGCCAACATGACTTGGGGCGGTGCGTGATCAACGCACTGGAGCAGTATTTCCGGGACCTCGACGGCGAAAAGCCGGCGGCGATCTACGACATGGTCCTGAAGAGCGTCGAAAAACCGATGCTTGAACTGGTGCTGGCCAAGGCCGGCACCAACCAGACGCTGGCGGCGGAAATGCTGGGCATCAACCGCAACACGCTGCGCAAGAAACTCACCGAACATCAACTTCTGTAAATCGCCATGACCATCAAGCAAGCGCTGATTTCCGTCTCCGACAAGACGGGTGTACTCGAATTCGCCCAGGGCCTCGCCGCGCAAGGCGTCAAGCTGCTGTCCACCGGCGGCACCGCCAAGATGCTGCGCGACGCCGGCCTCGCCGTCACCGAAATCGGCGACTACACGGGCTTCCCGGAAATGCTCGACGGCCGCGTCAAGACCCTGCACCCGAAGGTGCATGGCGGCATCCTCGCCCGTCGCGACCTGCCGGAACACCTGGCGACCATCGAGGAACACGGCATTCCGACCATCGACCTGGTCTGCGTGAACCTCTACCCGTTCGCCGCCACCATCGCCAAGGCCGGCGTGACGCTGGCCGACGCCATCGAGAACATCGACATCGGCGGCCCGGCCATGGTCCGTTCCTCGGCCAAGAACTACGCCGGCGTGGCCATCGTCACCGACCCGACCGACTACCAGCCGCTGCTCGACGAAATGCAGGCCAACGGCGGCGCCCTTCAACTCGGCACCCGCTTCAATCTGGCCAAGAAGGCGTTCACCCACACCGCCCGC
The DNA here is from genome assembly GCF_055901855.1 of Azonexus sp. MM2026_4. Lineage (NCBI taxonomy): Bacteria > Pseudomonadati > Pseudomonadota > Betaproteobacteria > Rhodocyclales > Azonexaceae > Azonexus > Azonexus sp. MM2026_4. Next base: position 2,433,529 of record NZ_CM148380.1, read on the forward strand.
TACGACAGCATGATCGCCAACTGGCTGACCGGCCTCGACGAAGGCGCCGAAGCCCAACCGGAAGCCGCCGCGCCGATCCCGGCCGTGTTCCCGGCCAAGCTGCAACTGGCCTTCGACCGCGTCGAAACCCTGCGTTACGGTGAAAACTCGCACCAGTCCGCTGCCTTCTACCGCGACACCAGCGCGCTGCCGGGCAGCATCGCCAATTACACCCAGTTGCAGGGCAAGGAACTGTCCTACAACAACATCGCCGACTCGGATGCTGCCTGGGAATGCGTCAAGGCCTTCGAAGCCCCGGCCTGCGTCATCATCAAGCACGCCAACCCGTGCGGCGTGGCGGTCGACAGCCAGTTGCTGCGCGCCTACGAAAAGGCCTTCCTCACCGATTCGACCTCGGCCTTCGGCGGCATCATCGCCTTCAACGGCGAAGTCGGCATCGACATCGTTGAAGCCATGAACCAGCGCAAGCACTTCGTCGAAGTGCTGATCGCCCCGTCCTTCACCGCCGAAGCCAAGGCGGCGCTGGCCGCCAAGCAGAACCTGCGCGTACTCGTCGTACCGCTCGGCCGCGACCTCAACAAGCTGGAACTGAAGCGCGTCGGCGGCGGCCTGCTGGTGCAGACCGCGGACGACTTCACCGCCCAGGTCAAGGATCTGAAGGTAGTCACCAAGGTCCAGCCGACCCTGCTGCAAATCGAAGACCTGCTCTTCGCCGAGCGCGTCGCCAAGTTCGTCAAGTCCAACGCCATCGTCTTCTGCGGTGGCGGCATGACGCTCGGCGTCGGCGCCGGCCAGATGAGCCGCGTCGATTCGACCAAGATCGCCTGCATCAAGGCGCAGAACGCTGGCCTCGAACTCAAGGGCTCGGTGGTCGCTTCGGACGCCTTCTTCCCGTTCCGCGACGGCCTCGACGTCCTCGCCGAAGCCGGCGCCAAGGCCGTCATCCAGCCGGGCGGTTCGATGCGCGACGAGGAAGTCATCGCGGCGGCCGACGAACACGGCATCGCCATGGTATTCACCGGCGCCCGCCACTTCCGCCATTAATTTCGTTCCCGGTACGCCCGTGACTTTGTCAACTTCGCCTTGCCGTGCTGATAGCACTGTCTGCGGCTCGTCTTCGCGTCACGAGCGCCCCGTGAACGAAATCACGCCTCTGGTATAACAAGGAAAAATCCCCATGAAACTCCTCGTCATCGGTTCCGGCGGCCGCGAGCACGCCATGGCCTGGAAGCTGGCGCAGACGCCTGGCCTGCAGAAGGTTTACGTCGCGCCCGGCAACGCCGGCACGGCGCGCGAGCATGAACTGGAGAACGTGAATATCACCGATCCGGCAGCCCTCGCCGATTTCGCCGAGCAGAACAAGATCCACCTCACGCTGGTCGGCCCCGAGGCACCGCTGGCGGCCGGCGTGGTCGACGTCTTCCGCGCCCGCGGCTTGAAGATCTTCGGCCCGACCAAGGCGGCGGCCCAGCTCGAATCCTCCAAGGATTTCGCCAAGCGTTTCATGGCCCGCCACAACATCCCGACCGCCGGCTTCGAGACCTTCTCCGACGTCGCCGCTGCCCACGCCTATGTGGACAAGCAGGGCGCCCCGATCGTCATCAAGGCCGACGGCCTGGCCGCCGGCAAGGGCGTCGTCGTCGCCATGAGCCTCGAAGAGGCGCACGCCGCCATCGACGACATGCTCTCCGGCAACAAGCTCGGCGATGCCGGCGCCCGCGTCGTCATCGAGGATTTCCTCGACGGCGAGGAAGCCAGCTTCATCGTCATGGTCGACGGCAAAAACGTCCTCGCGCTGGCCTCCAGCCAGGACCACAAGCGCATCTTCGACGGCGACCAGGGCCCGAACACCGGCGGCATGGGCGCCTATTCGCCTGCCCCCTGCGTGACGCCGGAAGTGCACGCCAAGGCGATGCGCGAAATCATCCTGCCGACGGTGCGCGGCATGCTCGCCGACGGCATCCCCTTCACCGGCTTCCTCTACGCCGGCCTGATGATCGGCAAGGACGGCTCGGTCAAGACGCTGGAATTCAACTGCCGCATGGGCGACCCGGAAACCCAGCCGATCCTGATGCGCCTGAAGTCCGACTTCGTCAAACTGCTCGAACACGCCATCGACGGCAAGCTCGACCAGATCGAGGCCGATTGGGACCGCCGCGTCGCGCTGGGCGTCGTTCTCGCCGCCGCCAACTACCCGGAAACGCCGAAGAAGGGCGACGTCATCATCGGCCTGCCCAAGGGCAACAGCTTCGGTGACGACTGCCACGTCTTCCACGCCGGCACCGCCGACCAGGACGGCCAGGTCGTCACCAGCGGCGGGCGCGTGCTGTGCGTCACCGCGCTCGGCGAAAATGTCAGGCTCGCCCAGAAAGCCGCCTACGAAGCCGCCGCCCAGATCAGCTGGGACGGCCTGCAATACCGCAAGGACATCGGCCACCGCGCGATCAGCCGCTGAACGCGTCAGCCGTCAGCAAACCGGCATCGGGGCTGCTGCCCGGATGCCGGTTTTTTTATTCGCTTTGCGGGTATTGGCTTTTCTGAAGAGCTGTTTTCCGCTGTTGGCCGGCGGGCTGCCTTGGTTTCTGACGCGCCGTTTTCCGCGCCTGATGCGCGGGCGTGTTCGGTTGCTCAAACGCGAGCCTTCCCTTTGCTTCGGCGAAGGCTTTGGATATTGATACGCCGTTTTCCGCCGCTGACCGGCGGGCGTACTTTCTTTTTTGTGGAAAAAAGAAAGTAGCGGCGGTTTCAAAGACCGAGTGCAACATTTGGAATCAGCCCTGCTTTGTCCATGAAGATGTTATCGAAGAACACCTCGGCGGGAGAGCGCCACCCCAGGGTTTTTCTCGGCCGCATATTGAGTTCCCAGGCCATGTGATCGAGTTCGCGCTGGGAGTGGACACTCAGGTCAGTGCCCTTCGGCAAATATTGGCGCAGCAAACCATTGGTGTGCTCATTGATGCCACGTTGCCACGGGCTGTGAGGATCACAAAAGTAAATTTTCAGGCCGGTGTTCTCGGCCAGCTTCTTGTGCAGCGCCATCTCCTTGCCTTGGTCATAGGTGAGGGTCTGTCGGATCTCAGGCGGCAGCCCGCTGAAGGCCTGCGTGAATCCGTTGAGCGCATCGATCGCCGTACTGCCGTCGAGCTTGACCAGCATGGCAAACAGCGACTTGCGGCACACCAGGGTGCCGACAGCCGAAGCGTTGGCCTTGCCCTTGATCAGGTCGCCCTCCCAGTGGCCAGGCAGCAAGCGGTCGCTGGCCTCGGGCGGGCGTACGTGGATGCTCAGCATGTCCTGCAGCGATCCCCGCCGATCTTTGCCTCGCGTGCGAGGCTTGCGTGCGCCTCGCCCCTGGCGCAGCAGGACGACCAGTTCGCGGCGAAGATCGCCCTTGGGCATGGCATAGATCGCGGTGTAGATGGTTTCGTGGGAGGCTTGCAATTGGGGCTGCTCAGGGTGGCGTTGCTTGAGTTTGGCAGCAATCTGCTCGGGCGAGAGCTTGCGTTCCAGCAACGCCCTGACCTCGGCCCACAAGGCGCCTTGGCGGTGGAGCTTGCGCACCGGCCAGGCCGCACGTCGCACCCGCCGGGCTCGCTTGCCGGCGCGGTTTGCATCGTAGCCGCCAGCCACTCGGGGGCGTCCCATGACGCATTGCTCCTCTTCGCTCTGGTAGCCGTTGCGGCGAAGTTCTCTCGTGATGGTGCTGGGCGATCTGCCAAGCACCTTGGCTATCGCCCGCGCACTACTGGCCTGCTCCTTCATCGCCATTACCACGCCGCGTTCTTCCGCACTCAATTGTTGATACGTTCTCGTCATGCAACTCCTCCGGTTATGAAGTGTTGCACTTGGGATTTGAAACCGCCAGCCAAAGAAAAAGCCACCCCCAGGTCGGCGCCGGGCTGCGCCCGGTCCCTTGCGCTACTCGGCGCGCCGGGCGGCTGCGGAACTCGGCCCTGCGGGCCTCAGACAGTCCTCGCCGACTTCCCCCGGCACACCTGCGTTGCTCAGCGCCTCTCAGGGGGGCCCCGAAAACCAGCGGCTCACGAAAACTGGCGGTTGAAAAATCCGCAGTGCTTCCAGCAACGTTTGGTTTTCCGGGCCCCTTGGGAGGCGCCGAGCAACGCAGGCGTTGGCGGATAAAGGGCGAGCACTGTCTGAGGGGCAAAGCCCCGAGTTGCGCAGCCCCCGCCAACGACGAGTAGCGCAGGGCACCCGCGCAGCGGGCGCCGACCTAGGGTCGCCTTCTTCTTTGGCTACTTTCTTCTTGGCGAAACAAGAAGAAAGTACGCCCGCCGGTCAACGGCGGAAAACAGCGCTTCAGAAAACCACAACGCCAACGAGTCAGAAAGCGGAACGCAGCAGTTCAGAACCCTGAACGCCAAAAACCTCAGTCAAACGTCCGCAGCGACAAACTCACCGAAAGCTGCGCCCCGACCCACCCCAGCACCGCCCCGACCCCGGCCAGGGCGCCGATTTCGGCGAGCGTCGGGGCGTGCAGCGCGAAGCTGGCGCCGTAGAGGGCGGCGAGTTCGCCGACCGGGCCGGCGAGCAGGCGCAGGGCGCCGATGACGAGACCGGCGGCGAGCAGGCCGCCGAGGGCGCCCTGCAGGGCGCCGAAGTAGTAGAAGGGACGGCGGATGAAGGAGTCGGTGGCGCCGATCATGCGCGCCACTTCGATTTCCGCCGCCTGGGCCATGACCTGCAGGCGGATGGTGTTGAAGGTGACAGCGATCAGACCGGCGCCGAAGAGGCCGGCGAGGAGCAGCAGAGCCAGCTTGCCGAGGCGCAGGAAGGCGTCGAAACGCTTGATCCAGGCGGCGTCGAGCTGGACGTGGGCAACCCTGGGCCAGTCGGCGAATTCGGCGCGCAGGGCTTCCAGGGTTTCCGGCGAGGTGTCGCGCGGCTCGACAATGAAGGCGTCGGGCAACGGGTTGCGCGGCAGGCTGGCGACGATTTCCGCCATGTCGCCGTTTTCCTTGAGCCGACGCAGGGCTTCGTCGCGCGGCACGAAGGTGGTGCGGACGCCTGGCTGGGCGCGCAGACGCTGCTCGATCTCGGCGACTTCGGCCTTGCTGGCGCCGACTTCCATGAAGACGCTGACCTGCTGCACGGCGGTGGCGTCGCGACCGAGGTCGCGCAGGCTGTCGAGGGCAACATAGCCGAAGGCGGGCAGGGTCAGGGCGATGCCGATGGCGAGCAGCGACAGCAGGGTGTTGAGCGGTGCCGCGAAGAGGCGGCGGAGGGCCCGCCCGAAAGCGGCGCGATGCTGCGACAGCCAGCGTCTCATACGACTCTCCCGTGATCGAGGCGCAAGGCGTTGTCGCCGCAGTGTTCGACCCAGGCCTGGTCGTGGGTGGCGACGACGACGGTGACGCCGACGCGATGGAAGTCGGCGAACAGGTCGCGGATGTCCTGCGCCGACTCGCGGTCGAGGTTGGCGGTGGGTTCGTCGGCGAGCAGCACGGTCGGCCGGTTGACGACGGCGCGGGCGATCGCCAGACGCTGCTGTTCGCCGCCGGAGAGGGCGATCGGGTGGGCTTTCTCGCGCGCCAGCAGGCCGACCTTGTCGAGCGCCGCCTGGGCCCGGCGCACCGCCTCGCGGTGCGGCAGGCCGGCGATCTGCAGCGGCAGCAGTACGTTGTCGAGGGCGCTGCGGTCGAAGAGCAGCTTCTGGTCCTGGAAGATCAGGCCGAAGTGGCGGCGCACGTAGGGAATCGCGCTGCGGCGCAGGGCCGACAGGTTCTGCCCGTTGACCACGAGGCTGCCGGAGGTCGGCCGTTCGATCGAGGCGATCAGCTTGACCAGCGTCGTCTTGCCGGCGCCGGAGTGGCCGGTGATCAGCACCAGTTCGCCGGCGCGGATCTCGAAGCTGACGCCGTGCAGCGCTTCGAAGCCGCCGGCGTAGCGCTTGGTCAGTTGGCTGGCGACGATCATTGGTCGAACAGGGCATCCACGAAATCGCGCGCCGAGAAGGGGCGCAGGTCGTCGATCTGCTCGCCGACGCCGATGAAGCGGATCGGCTTCGGGCACTGCCGGGCGATCGCCGCGACGACGCCGCCCTTGGCGGTGCCGTCGAGCTTGGTCAGGACGAGGCCGGTGACGTTGACCGCCTTGTCGAAGGCCCTGACCTGCTGCAGCGCGTTCTGGCCGATGTTGGCGTCGAGCACGAGCAGGGTTTCGTGCGGGCCTTCCGGCTCGACCTTCTGGATGACGCGGCGGACCTTGGCGATCTCGTCCATCAGGTGCAGTTGCGTCGGCAGGCGGCCGGCGGTATCGGCCAGCACGACGTCGATGCCGCGGGCACGGGCCGCCGACACGGCGTCGAAGATGACCGCCGCCGGGTCGCCGGATTCCTGGGCGATCACCGTCACGTTGTTGCGTTCGCCCCAAGTCTGCAGTTGTTCGCGGGCGGCGGCGCGGAAGGTGTCGCCGGCGGCGAGCAGCACGCTCTTGCCCTGGGTCTGGAAATACTTGGCCAGCTTGCCGATCGAGGTCGTCTTGCCGGCACCATTGACCCCCGCGATCATGATCACGTAGGGTTTGTGGGTACTCACATCGAGCGGCTGCTCGAGCGGCGCGAGGGTGGCGTACAGGGCATCGGCCAGTGCCCGCTGGATCGCCTCGGGCGTTTCCAGCTTGTCGCGCTTGGCCGCCTTCTTCAGTTCGTCGAGCAGGTGGGTGGTCGCCTCGATGCCGACATCGGAAGTCAGCAGCAGGGTTTCGAGTTCTTCGAGCAGTTCGTCGTCGACCTTGCCGCGCGCGAAGATCGACTTGAGCTTGCCGCCCCACTGGGCGCGGGTCCGGGCCAGGCCCTTGAACAGGCGTTCGCGCCACGAGGGAGCGGCCGCAACCTCGGCCGGCACGGCGGTCTTGGCGTCGGGCGCGGATTTTTTCAGGAAACTGAACATGGGTGTTAAGGTCTCAGGCCTTGCTGACAGGCGGACAGTCAGCCGTTAAGATGCCGTCCGGATCGATGCAGAAACAGCGCTGAATTCTAGCAGAAAGCCCCCCTCCCCATGACCCTGCGACACCTCATCCCATTTTTGCTTGCCCCCTGGCTGCTCGGCACGGCGCTGGCCAATCCCTACGAAACGACGCTCGCCAACGGCCTGCGCGTGATCGTCAAGGAAGACCGGCGGGCGCCGACCGCGGTGCACATGGTCTGGTACCGGATCGGCAGCATGGACGAGGTTGACGGCCAGTCCGGCGTCGCCCACGCGCTCGAGCACATGATGTTCAAGGGCACGCCGAGCGTCGGCCCGGGCGAGTTCAACCGCCTGGTGGCGGCCGCCGGTGGTCGTGACAACGCTTTCACCAGCCGCGACTACACGGCCTACTTCCAGCAAATCCCGAAGGAGAAGCTGGGCGAGATGATGCAGCTGGAAGCCGACCGCATGCGCCACCTCAACGTCGATCCCAAGGAATTCGAGCAGGAAATCAAGGTCATCATGGAAGAGCGCCGCATGCGCACCGACGACGACCCGGACGCCAAGCTGTTCGAGCAGATGAACGCCGCCGCCTTCCTCGCCCACCCCTACCGGCGGCCGATCATCGGCTGGATGGACGACCTCCAGAACATGACCGCGGCCAGCCTGAAGGCCTGGTACGACACCTGGTACGTGCCGAACAACGCCTACGTCGTGGTCAGCGGCGACGTCGACCACCAGGCGGTGTTCGAACTCGCCCGCCAGCATTACGGCGCGCTCGAGGCGCGGCCGCTGCCGGCGCGACGCGGCATCGTCGAACCGCGCCAGGAAGGCGCGCGGCGGATCACGGTCAAGGCGCCGGCCGAACTGCCGTCTCTGATCCTCGCCTACAAGGCGCCGATCCTGCGTGACCCGAAGAACGACCGCGACCCCTACGCGCTGGAAATCCTCACCGCCATCCTCAACGGCCACGACGCCGCCCGCTTCAACAAGAAGCTGGTGCGCGAAGACAAGGTCGCGCTGTCGGCCGGCGTCGGCTACGACAGCACGGCGCGCGGCCCGGGACTGATCTTCCTCTACGGCACGCCGTCGGAAGGGCGCAGCGTCGCCGAGCTGGAAGCCGCGCTGCGCGCCGAGATCGACCGCATCCGCCAGGAAGGCGTCAGCGAAGCCGAACTGAAACGGACGCGCGCCCAGTTGATCGCCGGCCAGGTGTACAAGCTCGATTCGATGTTTGGCCAGGCGATGGAAATCGGCCAGACCGAAGCCGTCGGCCTGCCGTGGAAGGACGTGGAGACGATGCGCGAGCGCCTGCAGAAGGTCAGTGCCGCCGACGTGCAGGCAGTGGCGAAGAAGTATTTCGACGACGACGCGCTGACCGTCGGCGTTCTCGACCCGCAAGCCCTGGACGGCAAGCCGCGCCGTCCGGCCGTCGCCACCCGTCACTGATGAAGCCCGCCATGAAACGACTGCTCACCGCCGCCTTCACCCTGATCGTCGCCGCCACCGCGCAGGCCGGCGTGACCATCGAACAATGGACCACCGGCAACGGCACCCGGGTCAATTTCGTCGCCGCGCCGACCCTGCCGATGCTCGACGTGCAGGTCGATTTCGCCGCCGGCTCGATGTTCGATCCCGCTGGCAAATCCGGGCTGGCCGCGCTGACCCGCGGCGTGCTCGACCTCGGCGCCGGCGCCCGCGACGAAACGGCGATCGCCGAGCAGCTCGCCGACCTCGGCGCCCAGCTCAGCGGCAGCGCCGACACCGACCGCGCCAGCGTCGCGCTGCGCACCCTGACCGCCAAGGACAAGCTCGCCCCGGCGCTGGCCGTGCTGCGCGACGTGCTGCGCAGCCCGCACTTCGACCCGGCGATCTTCGAACGCGAGAAGGCGCGCACCATCGCCGGCCTCAAGGACGCCATGACGCGCCCCGACAGCATTGCCGGCAAGGCCTTCTGGGAGGCGCTCTACCCCGGCCACCCCTACGGCCGCCAGGCATCGCCGGAAAGCATCGCGACGCTCGGCCGCGACGATGTCGTCGCCTTCCACGGCCGCCTGTACAACGCCGCCAACGCGCAGATCTCGCTGGTCGGCCAGCTGACCCGCAAGCAGGCGGAAGCGATTGCCGAACAGTTGAGCGCCGCCCTGCCCGCCGGCGCCCCGGCCGAACTGCCGCCGCCACCGGCGCCGGCCAGCGCCGCCGTCAGCGCGATCGGCCACCCGGCCAGCCAGGCGCACATCTACCTCGGCCTGCCGGCGATCGAACGCGGCCACCCGGATTATTTCCCGCTGCTCGTCGGCAACTACACGCTCGGCGGCGGCGGCTTCGTCTCCCGGCTGGTCAAGGAAGTGCGCGACAAGCGCGGCTTCGCCTACAGCGTCTACAGCTACTTCGCGCCGCTGCGCCAGGCCGGCCCCTTCCAGATCGGCCTGCAGACGCAGCGCAAGCAGGCGCGCGAGGCGATCCGCGTCGTCCGCGGCGTCCTCGACGAATTCGTCGCCCAGGGCCCGAGCGAGGAAGAACTGGCCGCCGCCAAGGCCAACCTCAGCGGCAGTTTCCCGCTGCGCCTGGACAGCAACGCCAAGCTGCTCGCCAACGTCGCCGCCATCGGCTTCTACGGCCTGCCGGCGGATTATCTCGACCGCTACCGGGAGAAGGTCGAAGCGGTCACCGCCGCCGAGGTCAAGGCCGCCTTCGCCCGCCACGTCGTACCGGGCAAGCTGGTCACCGTGACGGTGGCGGCGGATTGAACAGCGTCCGCATCGTCGGCGGCGAACTGCGCCGCCGCGTCCTGCGCTTTCCCGACAGCGAGGGCCTGCGGCCGACGCCGGACCGCGTGCGCGAGACGCTGTTCAACTGGCTCGGCCAGGAACTCGACGGCTGGCACTGCCTCGACCTCTTCGCCGGCAGCGGCGCCCTCGGCTTCGAGGCAGCGTCGCGCGGCGCCGCCCGCGTCGTGATGATCGAGAAGGCGCCGCGCGTCCTCGCCGCGTTGCAGGAAAACCACGCCCTGCTCGGCAAGCCGCCGGCGATCGAGCTGCGCCGCGGCGATGCGCTACAATACCTCGCCTCGACCAAGGCCAGCTTCGACCTCGTTTTTCTCGATCCGCCCTATCACCAGGGCTGGCTGGAAAAACTGGCGCCGAAACTGGACGGCATCCTCAAGCAGGATGGCGCGCTGTACGCCGAGGCGGAACATCAGATCGAATCGCTAGGCGAGTGGCGCACGGTGCGCCACGGCAAGGCGGGCGGTGTCCATTACCACTTGTTGCGGCGAGCGACGGATTGAACAAACTGAACCACCGCGTAGCAATCTACCCCGGCACCTTCGACCCGATCACGCGCGGCCACGAAGACCTCGTGCGCCGTGCCGCGACGCTGTTCGACAAGCTGATCCTGGCGATCGCCGAAAGCCCGGCCAAGCAGCCGCGCTTCACGCTGGCCGACCGCGTCGAGATGGCGCACGAGGTGGTCGGCGACCTGCCCAACATCGAGATCGTCGGCTTCAACACGCTGCTCATGAGCTTCGTCCACGAGCGCGAGGCGAAAGTCATCGTGCGCGGCCTGCGCGCGGTGTCCGACTTCGAATACGAATTTCAGATGGCCGGAATGAACCGCAGCCTCTATCCCGAGGTCGAAACGGTATTCCTCACCCCCGGCGAGCAATACATGTTCATTTCCGCAACGATGGTAAGGGAAATTGCGCGACTGGGCGGTGATGTAGGAAAATTCGTCCATCCATCGGTAGAAAAGCGCCTGCGGGCAACAACCACTGCTTAAACGAGAGAGGAACAACTGACATGTCCCTGATTATTACGGACGAGTGCATCAACTGCGACGTGTGCGAACCGGAATGCCCGAACGAAGCGATTTCCCAGGGTGACGAGATCTACGTCATCGATCCGGGCAAGTGCACCGAGTGCGTCGGTCACTACGACGAGCCGCAGTGCGTGCAGGTCTGCCCGGTCGATTGCATCCCCAAGGACCCGGCCCACGAGGAAACCGAGGACCAGCTCTGGACCAAGTACGAGAAGCTGACCGGCAATCCCCGCCACTGAGCGAATGCGGCGCCGACCCGGCGCCCGCTGCGAAACGCCCGCTGTTGCAGCGGGCGTTTTCTTTTGTGGCCGGCGGCTCAGCGCACCAGTTGCGGAGCGCCGCAGGAAAGGTCGAAGGTGGTGACGTCGGCGATGCCGATCTGGATGCCGAGCAGCGACAGAACCGGCGCGATCAGGCTGTCGAGCAGCGCGAAGACCGGCGCCAGCAGCGTCACCAGCGCTTCAACCACCTCGCCCAGGCCGAGCTTGATGCCGAGCAGCTCGACGTCGAGCACCGCCCCCATGCCGGAAAGCAGGATCTCGCCCAGCCCGGCCGTCGTCAGCCCGTGGATGCGCTGCGTGTTGCTGCCGTCGAACGGGCCGGTGAATTCGAGGTCGCCGCTGGCGCCGGGCAGGTCGACCTGCAGCCGCGCCGTCGCCTTGACCAGGCCGAGCACGTTGAGGATGGTCGCCGGCGTCACCGTCGCCGCCACCGAGCGGTTGGTCATCGCGTCGGGATTGACGTTGCCGACGTAGGCGCGCACCGCGCTCGACGCGGCGCCGACCTGGACGATGCTGGCATCGCGCGGATAGCGGCAGTCGATGTCCTTGAGCCAGGCCTCGCCGGCGCCGATTTCCAGGTAGAGCGGCAGGCGCACCAGACCGCCGAGCAGTTCGCCGACCAACAGGTCGAGCTTGAGCCGCCATTGCGCGGTATGCACCGAGGTCCGCCAGTTGCCGCTGGCGTCCTGGCCGGCCGGGCCGATGGCGATGCCCGGCGATTCGATCATGGTCAGCGCGGCGTCGAGCTTGACCAGCCCCGGCAGGTTGATGCCGAGCACCGGGATGTCGATGAAATGTTCGCGGTTGGCTACCTGCGCCGCCAGCGTCACCAGTTGCATCAGGTTGATCTTGGCTTCCGCCGCCTGGTTGCCGGGCGCCAGGTTGACGTTGATGAGGTCGGCGAGCTTCAGGTTGAGATTGCCGTCGGCACGCAGCGCCAGCAGGTCGAGCGTCTGCACGACGGTGGCGTCGAGGCCGAGGATGCTCGAGCGCTCGAGCGCGCGCGCCGAGAGTTCGAGCAGTTCGCCGACGGTCAGGTCGAGCTTGAGCAGTTCCTCGACGGTGCCGACCGAGCCGACCACCTTGACCAGGTCGAGCAGGCGGATCGAGGTATTGACCAGCCCCTGGTAGGCGATCGCCGACAGGTTGAGCGAGGTGTTGAGCAGCTTGCCGAGCAGCGCGTTGAGCAGCACCGATTTCTCGGTATCGACATCGAGCAGCGAAGTGCCGACCGACAGCGCGGCGATGTCGTTGCGCATGGCGACGGCGCTGGCCGTCACCTGCCGGCTGCCGAGCATGAAGAAATACGGCTGCTGCGTCGTCACCGTCACCTGCACCGCGTTGAACTCGGCGGCGCTGCCGCCCGGCGTGAATTCGCGGGCATCGACGTCGTAGTGGCCGAGTACCGTACCGAGCGTGTTCTGCTGGTCACCGGGGACCGGGAAATGGTTGAGACCGGCGGCGTCGAGGGCGATCGCCTGCGCCGCGGCCAGGTTGTTGACCGCCGACAGGGCGGCGGTGTCGGCCACTGTCTGCAGTTCGCGGCGGGTATTGAAGAGGCTGCCGAGATCGACCGCCAGCAGGGCGGCACCGATCACCATCGACAGCGCCACGGCAGCCATGACGCTGACTGCGCCGCGCTGGGCGCGCGCTGCCCGGGGCAGTGCTCTCATCGGAAGTCTCCGCTGCCGGTTCAGCGGGCGTTGCCGACCGCGGCGGCAGTCGCCGGCTGGTCGATCTGGCCGACCGTGGTCGGCTTCTTGAAGCTGTCGAGGTAACGCTGGTAGTTGCGGCTGGCGACCTCGCCCTGCACCGGTTGCAACTGGCCGGCGGCCAGCCCGGAACGCTGCAGGTCGAGCAAGGCTTCGGTGGTGGCGCCGATGGCGATCTTCGCCGGCTCGGCGGCCGGCGCCGGGGCGACCTCGTCGGCGGCGAAGGCCGGCGACAGCAGCAGCCCGAGGGTGATGGCGGACAGCGTTCTAGGGTATTGCATTGCGTCTCTCCTTGAGCGCCCGATGCGCCAGGCAGGCCTTGACGTAGCCCTGCAGCAGTTCGAACGAAAGGGGTTTGGAAAAAACCGTGATTTCCGGCGACAGGCCACCGCGCGCTTCGATGTCGTCCGGCTCCATGCCGCTGACGACGACGACGTTGAGGCCGCTGAGCACCGGGTCGGCGCGCAGCACCTTGATGATCTCGAAACCGTCCACGCCGGAGATGCGCAGGTCGGTGATCAGCAGGTCGGGCGGCCGGCGGCCGATTTCGACCAGGGCCTCGAAGACGCTGCTGACGAAGATGAAGCGGACCGGCAGCTTCCAGGCCGGCAGGGTCAGCCGGTAGAGCTGCAGCATGTCCTCGTCGTCCTCGAGCACCAGCACCGAAAACTCGCCGCTGTCGTTGGCTGCCGGATCGGCCGCCGGCGCGTCGGCCACCGCGTTGCCGCCCATGCGCTCCTTGATCAGCGCCTGCACCGAACTGAGCGGCAGACGGCGATGGCCGCCATCGGTCTTCCAGGCCTTGAGGACGCCGGCTTCGACCCAGAGTTGCACGGTGCGCAACGAGACGTGCAGCATTTCGGCCGCCTCGCGGGTGGTGCAGAAGACTTCCGTGCCTTCGGGACTATTGAGTTTTCGCTGTTTATTCATTTTGTCTCGATTACCGTGATCGATCGGTTGGAATTGGGGCTAAAACGCCAGGGGTTTCAATATTAGCGTCATTTCACCATTTCCACGCGACCGCTGTCGGTAAGCGGCTTGCCGGGCTCGGCAGCGCCCCGGCCCATGCGCATGGCATCGTTGCGCACCGAAGCGCGCTGGGCTTCGGTAAAGCCCTGTTTCTCCATCAGTTGTTCGGCGCGCTCGGTCTGCCCTTCGAGCAGCAGGTAGAGCGCCAGGTTGGCGGCGACCTGGCGGTTCTCCGGCGCCAGTTCGGACGCCTTGAACAGGTTCAGCCGGGCGGCGGCGCGCTCGCCGCGCAGCAGTTGCAGGTAGCCGAGGTCGTTGAGGATGCGCGCATCGATCGGCGCCAGCCGGACCGCCTCGCGCAGCGACGCGGAAGCCTGCGCCAGATCGCCCTCGGCGGCGGCGATCAGGCCGAGGCCGTGATGGGCGCCGGCCGACGTCTCCTGCTCCAGCAGGCGCCGGTAGCAGTCGCGGGCCTGGCCGTAGTCGCCGGTCTGGCGCAACGCGTCGGCGCGCAGCAGGAGCGCCCGACGGTCCTTCGGCCAGCGCTGCTCGAACAGGTCGAGGTGGGCGAGCGAGGCGTAATAGAGCCGCTTCTCCTGCATGCCGGCGATCAGTTCAAGGTAGAAATCGGGGTTGTTCTCGTCGCGCCGCGTTTCCAGCGCCGTTTCCGCAGTCGTCGCCGCGCTCTGGGCGTAAGCCGGCGCCGCCAGCAGGCAGGCGAGACAGAGCAGCCAGCGCAAGTTTTTCATGCCATGCCTCCGAGGGCCTTGATCACCGAAACGAAACCCGGCCCGGCGGTGACGATGATCAGCGCCGGCAGCAGGAAGAGGACCATGACGATGACCATGCGCGTCGCCAGCTTGCCGACGTATTCCTGCATCTGGAAGCGCTTGCGTTCGGTCAGGCGCAGCGAGAACTGACGCAGCGGCTCCTGCACCGCGGCGCCGTAGTAATCGGTGTGGCAGATCAAGGCGACCAGTTCGCTGAGGTCATCGACGTCGAGCTGGCGGGCCATCAGTTGCAGCGCGTCGCCGCGCGAGCGGCCGCTGCGGATCGACAGGCTGACCGCCGCCAGCTCGTTCGACAGCACCGGCAGGCCAAGCCTGGAATCGCCGGCGAACAGCGTGATCGCCTGCTCGAAGCTGATGCCGACGCTGTGCATCATGCGCAGGAAATCGACGAACACCGGCAACTCCTCGGCCAGCATCGTCATCCGCCGGTGCGCCAGGTAGCGCAGCAGGTAGCGCGAACCGAGGAAGACCAGGATGGCCAGCGCCACGCCGCGCAGGCCATCCTGCAGGCTGCCGGCGAGCAGCGCGTAGCCGCCGAAACCGACCAGCACGGCGAGCAGCGTCAGCCAGCGCAGGCTCTGCAAGAAGACCAGCGCGTGCAGGCCGCGATAACCGGCCTGGATCAGCAACCGGCGGTCTTCCGAATCGGCCTCGCTGCCGGCGGCGCCGGGCAGGCGTCCGGAGAAGAGGAGGAGCAGCTTCTCGGCGAAGCTCAGTTCCTCGGCCTCGCGGATCGCCTCGCTGCCTTCGCCGGCCGGCGCCAGCATCTGGTCGAGACGGGCGAAGCGGCGCTGGCGCAGGATCTTGCGCTGGGCGGCGAGGAACAGGCCATAGACCAGCCCGCCGACACCGAGGACGGCAAGGGCGACGCTGGCGGCGACCAGCCAGGGCAGGAGGGCGGCGTCCATGCTCAATCGATCCTCGCCATGCGGAACAGCAGCGCCATCCCGGCAATCTGCATGGCCAGCGCGCCGAGCAGGATCTTGCGGCCGAGCGGGTCCATCCACATGCCGAGCAGGTAGCCCGGGTTGGAAGCCAAGGTCATGATCGCCACGACCACCGGCAGGGCGCTCAGGATCCACGCGCTGGCGCGGGTTTCGGCGGTCATCGCCTTGAGTTCCTGCTGGCTGCGGCGGCGCTCGCGCATCGTCGTCGACAGCCGTTCGAGCACGGCGTGCGCGTTGCCGCCGTAACGGATGCCGAGGTGGAAGACGGAAGCGACGAAACCGAGTTCTCGGATCGCGTAGACATCGGCCACCTGCATCATCGCGTCTTCCAGCGACTGGCCGGCGCGGGTGCGCAGCAGCACCTGCTGGGTGATGGTCAGCAGCGGGTCGTCGCACTCCTCGCTGGCGTTGCGGAACGCCAGTTCAAGGCTGCAGCCGACGCTGAGAATGCGCGACACGCTTTCCAGAAAGACCGGCAACTGGTCGACCACCTGCTGCCGATAGACAGCGATCCGCCACTGGACGAAGCTCCACAGCAGGCAGGGGTAAACGACGACGATGCCGGCCAGCGCGTAGGCAAAACCGAACAGCAGTTCGGCGAACAGGAAGAGAACGGCCCCCGGTGCCAGCAGCGCGCCATAGACCAGCGGGGTTTCCGGCAGGCCGGCGCGCTGCAGGTAGCGCTCGAACCACGACGGAATCCAGCCGCTCGCCGCTGCCGGTGCCTTGCCGTCGAACGGCGCCTCGTGGCGGGCCAGCACTTCGCTCATGCGCCGCCCGCTGCCCGGCGCCCGGCGCAAGGCGCCGCCGAGGAAGACGAAGGCGGCGGCCAGCAGGCAGAAGCTGGCGGCGAGCACGAGCCAGACCAGTTCAGGCACCGTTGCCTCCCGGCCGGCCCGGGAAGGCGGCGTAGCGTTTCAATTTCTGCGACTGCGGCTTGCAGCCGGTGACGAAGCTGCCGTCGCGGCCATTGACCGAGGGTTCGAAACGGAACAGTTCCTGCATGGCGACGACTTCGTCCTGCATGCCGGTCAGTTCGCTGATCGACATCACCCGACGGGCGCCGCTCGGCAGGCGGGCGAGCTGGACGATCAGGTCGATGGCGCCGACGATCTGCCGCCGCAGGTTGAATTCGCTGCCCTGCCAGCCGCCGAAGTGGAGCAGCATTTCCAGGCGGTGCAGGCATTCGCGCGGCGAATTGGTGTGGATCGTCGACATCGAGCCGTCGTGGCCGGTATTCATCGCCTGCAGCATCTCGACCGCTTCGCCGCCGCGCACCTCGCCGACGATGATGCGGTCCGGGCGCATGCGCAGGCTGTTGCGCAAGAGGTCGCGCGGCGTCACTTCGGCGACGTTCTCCAGGCCGCCGGGGCGCGATTCGAGGCGGACGACGTGCTCGTGCAGCAACTGCAGTTCGGCGGCGTCCTCGATGGTGATCACCCGCTCGCCCTCGCGGATGTACTGGGCCAGCATGTTGAGGAAGGAAGTCTTGCCGGAGCCGGTACCGCCGCTGATCAGGATGTTGCAGCGCATCTCGGCGGCGTGCGCCAGGAAGTCGAGCATTTCCTGGTTGAGCGTGCCGTAGGCGAGCATGTCGGAAGCCTGCAGCGGCTTGCTGCGGAACTTGCGGATCGACACCACCGGACCGTTCAGCGACACCGGCGGGATGATCACGTTGAGCCGGCCGCCGTTGGGCAGGCGGGCGTCGACCATCGGGCTGCCTTCGTCGACGCGGCGACCGAGCGGCGCGATCATGCGCTGGACGATGCGCATCAGGTGGCGGTTGTCGATGAAGCGGACGCGGCTCTTCTGGAGCAGGCCGTTCTTCTCGATGAAAACTTCCTTGTAGCCGTTGACCAGGATGTCGGCGACGGCGTCGTCGTTCATCAGTTCCTGCAGCGGGCCGAGGCCGGTCAACTCGTCGTTCAGTTCCTTGACGATGACCTGGATGTCGGCGACGTTGAGCGGCACCCGGTTGGCGGCGACGAAATCTTCGACTTCCTGGGCAACGAAGCGCTGCGTGACGTGCGGCGCCCAGGTCGCGAAATCGACGCCGAGTTCCTCGATGCGCTCGACCAGGCGCTGGTGCACCACTGCCTTGATGTCCTGGAATTCGTCGGACTGGCGGAAATCTCCGCGCGGGTCGCTGCCGAGGGCGAAATCGAAATCCATGCCGTCAGCCTCCGATCAATCCCTGCAGCCGCCGCCGCCAGCCGCCGCCGCTCGGCATGGCGGCCGCCGTGCCGCCGCTCTCGCGGGCGGCGAGATCGCGCAGCACGTTGACGTAGGGATCGTTCGGCGCCAGTTCGTAGAGCAGCTTGCCCTGGTTGGCGCAGGCGATCAGCCGCTCGTTGCGCTGCGGCAGGTCGGCCACCCAGTGCAGTTGCAGGTGCTGGGCGAGCTGCGCCGAACTCATCTCGATGCGCGTGTCGTACTTGCCGGTGAGCAGGCCGATGCGTTCGGTCTCGACGCCGCGCTCGCGGAAATTGGCCAGCATCTGGCGCGCCGAGAACACCGACGGGATGCTCTGTTCGCTGATCAGCAGGGTACGGTCGCTGACGCCGAGCGCGTAGAGCAGCAGGTCGGTGCCGGCGAAACCGCCGAGATCGACGACCACCACCTTGAAGTAGGACTTGAGCAGGCTGAGCAGGGTCATCGCATCGACCGGCGAGACGTCGCGCAGCTCGGCCAGGTTCTGCGGCAGCGAGAGCAGCGAGAGGCCGCTCTTGTGGTGGGCGAAGGCCGAGTTGAGCAGGGCGTGGTCGAAACGGCGCAGGCTGCGCACGGCGTCGCAGAAGTTGAAATTGACCTTGGTGTCGAGGTAGAGCGCCGCATCGGCGGCCGGGAAGCCGAAATCGAGCAGCAGCACCGGCTCGCCGGGCATCACTTCCTTCTTCAGCAGCAACGCCAGATGCACCGCGGCCGTCGAGGTGCCGACCCCGGGCCGGGCGCCGAGCAGGCTGATCATCGTCCCACTCGATTGCGCCGGCAGTTGCGGCGACTGGGCGAGCACCTGGCGCAGCGAGCGGCAGATGATTTCCGGTGCCGACTGCAGCTCGACGAAGTCGCGGGCGCCGGCGCGCATCGCCTCGATGATCAGGCTGTTGTCGGCGCGCTGCGCGAAGCCGATGATCCACAGGCGCGGATAGACCGACAGCAGCTTGCCGACGAGATCGGCGGCCTGCGCCAGCCGGTCCTCGGCGAATTCGACGAAGACCACGTTGGTCCCCATCGAACCGACCAGCTGGACCAGGACGTCGCTGTTCCAGTGCAGCCAGACCGACACCCCCTGGCTCTGTATGGCTTCGCTGAGCGCGTTGAAATGACCTTCATGCTCGGTGACCACGATGAAGCGTTGTTCCATGCCTGTTCTCCGTCGGCTTACCTGGAAAATCCGGTGTAGCGGGTATTCACATCCTGATCGGACAGCAGCCAGTCGCGCCACAGCCCGGATTCGCGGTTGGCCAGTTCCTCGCCCGGCATCGGCCCGAGGTCGGTGCCCGCCGCCAGCGGCCGCACCAGGCGCGGCGTGACGATGAACAGCAGTTCCTTGTCCTCGCGCGACAGGCTGATGCTCTTGAAGAAGGCGCCGAGCAGCGGCAGGTCGCCGAGGCCGGGAATCTTGTTCACGTTGCGCATCATTGCCTGGCTGACCAGGCCGCCGATGACGAAGCTCTCGCCGTTGCCCAGTTCGATGCTGGTGGTCGCCCGCCGCGTGCTCAGGCTGGGGACGCTGACGCCGTTGATGGTGATGCCGTTCTCGAAGTTGAGGTCGCTGACTTCCGGCGCCACGGTGAGTGCGATGCGGTTGTCGGCGAGCACGGTCGGCGTCACCTGCAGGCGGATGCCGTAAGGCTTGTACTGGATCGTCGTCTGCCCGAGCGCCTGCGGCACCGGCACCGGAAACTCGCCGCCGGCGAGGAATTCGGCGTCGCGGCCGCTCTGCGCGACCAGCGTCGGCCGCGCCAGGGTGCGGGCGAAGCCGTTGCCTTCGAGGACGCTGACGACACCGAGCAGGTTCTTCTTGGCGTTGCCGACCAGCAGGTTGAGCGCCTGGTTGATCGGCAGCTCGGCTTCGGTGCTGATCGCGCCGTTGCTCATCTGCACCTTGCTCAGGCTGCCCGGCGCGTAGCTGCCGAAAGTGAAGCCCGACTTGTTGGAAAGGATGCTGAGACCGGCCTTGTTGAGGATCTTGCGGCTGAACTCGACGACCCGGACGTCGATCTGCACTTCGCCGCCGAAGCCCATGACGCTGCGGTTGACCACCGCCGGCTTGGCGTCGCCGGCGCCGCGCGCCGCGTATTCGCGGGCGACGGCCTGCGCCGCCAGGTCGCTGGCGGTGCCTGACAGCACGGCAAGGTCGCCGGCCGATTTCAGTTGCAGCTCGCCGGCGCCTTCGGGCGGCAGCGCCACCCCCTTGTTGACGCGCAGGAGATAGCTGTCCGCCGTCTTTTCGCCGCGCAGCCAGACCATCAGCGTGGTGACGCCCGGCTGGTTGCCCTGGATCACGAACTGGCGGCTGCCGATCACCTTGACCGCGGCCACCGCTTCGTTGCCGACGGCCAGCCGGCTGACCGTCTTCGGCGTATCGACCAGACGCTGCCCGCCGGCGGCGAGTTCGACTTCGCCGGACGCCGGCAGGGCTTCGCCGATGGCCGCCGGCGCGGCCAGCAAGATCGGCAATGCCAGCGCCAGGCTGGCGGCCAATTGAAGGTAGCGGAAACTCGTCTTGTTCATTGCCCAGCCCCATTCCGATTACTGACCTGCACGCTGGCCTCCTTGAGCCCGTGCATCACCTTGACCGTCGGCGCCGCCGCCACCGGCCTGGCCGCCGCACCGGCTGCCGACTTGGCCGGCAGCGGCTGGGCGCCGACCTTGCCGGCCAGCTCGCGCAGGCTGACCGCCTGCGCCGGCACCGACAGCAGCGCGGCGGGCGCCGCCGCTGCCGAAGCCTGCGCCGTTGCCGGTGCTGCCGCGGTTGCCGGCACCGCGGCATCGAGCGGGCGTAGCGCGAGCAGCAGGCGGCCGGCCTCGGCGGCCAGCGCCAGCCGGTCGACATCGGCCAGCGGCACGGCGAGGACGGCGGTACGTGGGGTGTCGGCGACATTGCGCATGGTGCTGCCGGTCTTTTTCGCTTCCGGCGCGTCGAGCCCGCCGAAGGCCAGGATGCGCAACCCGGACAGCAGCAGGCGGGCGTGACTGTCGGCAATTTCTTCGTTGTTGCGGCGGAAGGTGGCGAAGACGTTGACCAGGTCGCCCGGCGCCAGCCGGTTGCCGACGGCGACCACTTCGTCAACCTTGATCGCCACTGCCCGCTCGCCGGGCTGCAACTGCTTCAGCGACGGCGTCGCCGGGCCTTCGATGCGTTCGGCGAGCAGCGGCTCGCCGGCAGCCAGGTTGACCGGCACCGTCTTGCCGAGCACCGCTTCGACCGCCGCGTAGCTACCGGCCGGGCGCGACGGGAAAGCCATCAGTTGCAGGTGTTGCGCCGTCAGCAGCGTGCCGGCGGGAATCCGCTGCGCGGCCACCACCACCTGCTGCATCGGCGCCGGCTGCTGCGCCGCCATGTCCTTGCTGAGCACCCATGCATACGCCGCCAGCCCGATGGCCGCGACGATCAGCAATGCCCCCACTATCCTTTGCGTCTTGCCCAATTTGCCTTACTCCCTGAGGACTCCAAAGCAATCAATAAACCGCGTCGAGCTGCACCATGGCCTGCCCGGTCAGCCGTTCCGGCAGCGCGACGCCCAGCGCCGGCAGTGCGGGAACCAGCGGATTGGCGGCGTAGTCGTAGGCCAGTTCGACCTTCAGGCAGACGTAGGGGGTCGCCGCGCAAAGCGCCGCGCTGACCTGCGGCTCGGGCGCCTTGTCGCCGAGCCAGGCGAGGTTTTCGGCGGCCACCGTGCGAGCCAGCTCGACGCGCGCCGTGACGCCGCCGACATCGCGCACCGCCGCCCGCGCCCCTTCGTTCGCCGCCTGCACCAGGGAGTGCTTGACGGCGAAAATGACGCCGTAGGCGACGATGCCGTACATGACGATGAAAAACAGCACGAACACCAACGCGAACTCGATGACCACCGCACCGCGCTGGGCGCTCCGACCAGCCCTCTGTGACACCATGCACTCCCCTGACTACGGCAGCACGAACCCGAGATCCAGCCACCCCCACAACTGCGGCAGTAGCGCCACCGCCAGACAACTTCCGTAGGGAATCCGCCCCTGCAAGACGCCCGCCACCCGCGACCCCGGCAGACCGCCCGACTGCAGCAGCAGCAAGGCCAGCCCTCCCGCCAGCAGCGAGCCGCACAACAAGGCCCCGGCCAGCAGCGGCAAACCGCCCAGCCAGCCGATGACGGCCAGAAACTTGACGTCTCCCGCCCCCATCCAGCCCGCCGCATACAGCGGCAGGAAACAGAGCAGCGCCGCCACCGAAGCCACTGCCGCATCGAGCGGCGAGCCGCCGAAAGGCATCGCCCCGCGCACCGCCAGATGCACCACCCCGAAAGCAAAACCAAACACCAGCCAGGCGTTCGGCAAACGCCGGTGACGCCAGTCGGCAAAGGCCAGCACCCCCGCCCAGAAGCTCAACAGCAACTGTGCTGCCAGCGACACGCGTTCGGTCTCAAAAAGTAGACAGGGCGTCAGCGCAAGGCCGGCAAATCAGGGCAGGGCGGCCTTGATCGAATTAAAAACGGCTTTCAGCTTGGTACCGACCTCGGTGACCGAAAGAATGATCGCCACCGCGATCAGGGCGGCAATCAGACCGTACTCGACGGCAGTTGCACCTTCTTCATCTTTAACGAATTTCTTGATCGAATCCCACATGACACGCTCCATAAAATTTTCAAAAAAATATGATTTATTCATTTGCTGCAATTATTCACCTTCCAGCATAATTGTCAAGCCCCGACTTCCTTGAGCAGTTGAGCCGGACTGAAGGGCTTCACCAGGTAGCGATCCGCCTGCGCCTGGTAGCCGCGTTCGATATCGCTTTTCTGGCCGCGGGCGCTGACCATGATCACGCGCGTCGCCCGGGTCAGCGGGTCCTGCTTGATCGCCTGGCAAATCTGGTAACCGTTGACACCACCGGGCAGCATGACATCGAGGATCAGCACGTCCGGCTTGAAGCTGCGCGCCGCCAGCAGCGCCTCCATGCCGTTGGCGACCTCGCGCAGTTCGAGCCCCAGCGGCTCCAGCGTCAGGCGGATCAGCAGGCGCAGATCGGCCTGATCCTCGACGATCAACACCCGCTGCAAGGGCTTCACCGCGCGCCCCCGCCAGCTTCGCCCAGGGCATCGGCGACCGGCAGCCAGAGGACGACGGTCGTTCCCTGCCCGGGCGCGCTGACCACCTCGATGTCGCCACCGAAAATCGTCATGTATTCCTTGACCAACGACATGCCGAGGCCGGAACCGAGGATGGCGCCGCTCGGGTCGGCGCGGTAGAAGCGCTCGAAGATACGTGCGCTCTGCTCCGGCGTCATGCCGATCCCGGGGTCGCTGATGGCGACGCCGATCCGCGCCGTCTCCGCTTCGCCGCGGCGCAGCGCGTTGACCCGGATGACGCCGCCGCCCGGCGAATATTTGACGGCGTTGCTCAGCACGTTGATCAGGCACTGCTGGAATTTCTCGGCGTCGATCCTGACCTTGGGCAGCTCTTTCGGCCAGTCGAACGCCAGCTTGTGGGTCGGCGCCGGCACGTACTGCGCCGCCACCGCGTTGAGCACCACCGGGGTGATCTCCTGGACCTGCATCTTGAAGCTCTTGCCGCCGCGCGCCTCGATCCGCGACAGGTCGAGCAGCTCGTTGACCAGGTTGATCAGGTTGCGCGTCTGGCGGTGGATGCGTTCGAGCAGGTCGCGCTGCATGGCCGGCTCGAACTCCCGCGACAGCAGCAGTTCGGAGAAGCCGAAAATGCTCGCCATCGGCGTCCGCAGTTCATGCGCCGCGGTCGACAGGAAATCGCTCTTCATCCGGTCCACCTCGCTTTCGCGGGTGATGTCGCGCAGGTAGATGACGCGGCCGTGGATGCCGCCGGCGCCGTCGGGAATCAGCCGGGCCAGCCAGCGGATCACCGTCTTGCGCGGACGTTCCAGCTGGAGCAGGCCGTCGGCGCCTTCGTCGACCCCGGCAAAACCCGGCGACCCGCCACCCAGTTGGGCGATCTGCAGGTCGAGCTCGGCCAGCGGCCGGCCGACCACCAGCCCGGCCGCCAGCCCGGTCATGCCGACGAAGGCGGGGTTGACGAAGCTGACCCGCCCCTGATCGTCGGCAAAGACGAAACCGTCCGGCCCCAGGGTGAGGATCGCATCGCGTTCGCGATTGCTGCGCAGCAATGCCGCCTCGCTCGCCTTCTGCGCCGTGATGTCGCTCAGCACGCCGGCCGCCGACGCCGCGCCGGCCGCCGGCGTCGCCCGCAGATGGAGGGCGAACCAGCGCCAGCTATCGTCCCGGCAGCGCAGGCGCAGCTCGCAGGCAAGATCGCCGGCGCGCCCTTCGGCCAGCGCAGCGAAGAAAGCCGCCACACTGTGACGCTCATCGTCGTGCACGAAGCTCGCCAGCGGCTTGCCGAGCGCCTCGTCGATGCGGTGCCCGGTCAGCTCCTGCCAAGCCGGGTTGAGAAAACTCAACCGCCCCTCGCCATCGCTGCGCAGGATCACCTGGGTCACGCCTTCCACCACCGAGCGATAGGCTTCCCGGCTGCTCAGCAGTTCGGCCTGCGCCGCCTTGTGCGCCGAAACGTCGGCCAGCGCGCCGATCATGCGCAGCACCTTGCCGCTTTCGTCGCGGCTGGCAACGCCGCTCTGCTGCACCCACAGGTAGTCGCCGCGCTTGTGGCGCAGCCGGTGCTCGCAGAGGAAGATTTCGCTGCGCCCGGACAGGTGCTCGTCGAGCGCCGCCGTCACCTGCGCCAGATCGTCCGGATGAACCCGGGTCAGCCAGGTCTCGGCGTGCCCCGGTGTCTCGTCTTCGGCAAAACCGAGCAGGGTCTTCCAGCGCGGCGAGTAATAGATGCGGCCGCTGTCGAGCTGCCAGTCCCAGACGCCGATGTCGCAGCCCTGCAGGGCGATGCGCAGCCGCCCCTCGCTGTCGGCCAGGCGCCGCCGCTCTTCTTCCAGGCGCTCGGCCGCCCAATCGACGCGCTGCGCCAGCCGGCCGAGCGGCGCCCACGATGCCAGCCCGGTGCGCGCCGCCGACTCGCCGTCGCCGAGCCGCTGCAACACCCGCTCGATCCTGGCCGCCCGCCAGAACACCAGAAGAGCGAAAAGGACGCACAGGGCGAGGAGCAGGAAGCTGGCAATCATTGCATCAGGATAAGACAAAGCCGCCGCTTCGTGCACCTCGCCCTCGGCCAGCGCGGCGCCGGCATGAATGGCGAGGGTTGACAGCGCCGGGCGAGCGAAGCGGCGGCATCGCCGGGACAGCCGATTTTCACTTTTTACATCGCTCTTATGCAAATTCACGAAAACCCTCTGAGCAAGATTGCAATTCCGCATAATTTGATTATCATGTCGCAACAATTTGCATTGTGCATTGTTTGTACTGATTTTGAAACCCAAATGTGCATAACTGCAAAACAGGATTGTCTACGGGCAATGCATGCCACCCGGTGTGGCGTTTTTCAATCAGTCAAGGAGTAACAAACATGGCAATTCAAGAACTTGGCAAGACCGAAATCGAAGCCGTCTCCGGCGGCACCCTGACCCTGGACCTGCATGCCGACGTCGGCAGCCTCCTGGGCGGCATCCTGAGCCCGGTGCTCGGCCTCGTCGGCGCTCTGGTCGCCCCGACCTTCAGCCTGGTCGGCGGCCTGCTCGGCGCTGTCACCGGCCTGCTCGGCGGTCTGCTGAGCCGCTAAAAAAACAATTCACCTTCACCAGTTTTCGTTCAACACAAGGAGTAGCAACGTGGCAATTCAAGAACTCAGCAAGACTGAAATCGCTGCCGTTTCCGGCGGCGCCCTGGATCTCAGCGGCCTGCTCGGCGGCATCCTGAACCCGGTGCTCGGCCTCGTCGGCGGCCTGTTGACGCCGGTTCTCGGCCTGGTCAGCGGCCTGCTCGGTACCGTCACCGGTCTGCTGGGCGGCCTGCTCGGTGGCCTGCTGGGCAACTGATCGCGTCATTTCGATCTGACGAATAGTTTCGACGTTACGAAAATCCAAGGAGTAGCAACATGGCAATTCAAGAACTCAGCAAGACCGAAATCGCTGCCGTTTCCGGCGGCGCCCTGGACCTCGGCGGCCTGCTCGGCGGCATCCTGAACCCGGTCCTCGGCCTGGTCGGCGGCATCCTGACGCCGGTGATCGGTCTGGTCAGCGGCCTCGTCGGCACCGTTACCGGCCTGCTCGGCGGCCTGCTTGGCGGCCTGTTCGGCGGTTCCTGCCAGTAATCCGCCCCGGCAGCGCGGGGCGGGCCCTGAACGACCTGCCCTCTCCCGCCTCGCGCCTGCCCTCCCGAGAGCTCTCCTGACGAATTCCCGGCGCCTTCAGTGGCCTCGATTTCGGCCGCCCCGAAAAATCCCAACAGCATCACGCGCTCAACGACTTCATCCAGCATGGCCCACCAGCCCCTGTTCAGACGCGCCGCGCTCGACGCGCAAAAACCCAAGTCCTGCGGCGAAATCCTGCTCGTCCGCCCGCTCAGTTACCGCCTGCTGAGCCTGGCCGCCCTCGTCTGCACGCTGGCCATCGTCGCCTTGTTCACCTGGGGCAGCTACACCAAGCGCAGCAGCGTCACCGGCCAACTGGTACCAAGCGCCGGCCTGCTGCGCATCTATCCGCCGCAGACCGGCATCGTCGGCAAGAAGCTGGTCGCCGAAGGCCAGTCGGTCAAGGCCGGCGACACCCTCTACCTGATATCCAGCGAACGCCAGAGCAGCACCCTGGGCTCGGTCTTCGCCAGCGTCAGCGAACAGCTCGGCGCGCGCAAGGAGTCGCTGACCGGCGAACTCGAACGCACCCGGCAACTGCAGCGCGAGGAGCAGGAAGGACTGACCCGGCAGGTGGCGGCGCTGCGCAGCGAACTGGAGAAGATCGACAGCCTGCTCGAAGGCCAGCGCGCCCGCGTCGCCCTGGCCGAGGAAACCAGCGGCCGCTACCAGTCGCTGCTGGAGCAGGACTACATCTCGCGCGAACAGCGCCAGCAGAAACGCGAGGAACTGCTCGACCAGCAGACCCGGCTGAAGAGCGTCGAGCGCGAGCAGATCGCCCTGCGCCGCGAACTCGGCATGCGCCAGGAAAGCCTCGCCGCGCTGCGCCTCAAGCACGCCAACCAGTTGGCCCAGATCGAACGCGTCATTTCCTCGACCAGCCAGGAACTGAGCGAAAGCGAGGGGCGCCGCATGCTGGCGATCACGGCGCCGATCGACGGCACCGCCACCGCGGTGGTCGCCGAAGTCGGCCAGGCGGTCGATGGCCGGCGCCCGCTGCTCAGCATCGTCCCCGCCGGCAGCCGGCTCGAAGCGCAGTTGTACGCACCGAGCCGGGCGGTCGGCTTCGTCCGCCCGGGTGCCCAGGTGCTGATGCGCTACCAGGCCTACCCCTACCAGAAGTTCGGCCACGCCCGCGGCACCGTCGTTTCGGTGGCGCGCACCGCGCTGCCCGGCAGCGAGATTTCCAGCCTGCTGGCACCGGGCGTCGAAGCCCAGGGCAGCGAGCCGCTCTACCTGATCAGCGTCGCCCTCGAACAACAGAGCATCAACGCCTACGGCGTCGCCCAGCCGCTGCAGGCGGGCATGCTGCTCGAAGCCGATGTCCTCCAGGAAAGCCGCAAGCTCTACGAGTGGGTGCTCGAACCCCTGTTCAGCCTGAGCGGCAAGCTCTGATCGTCCGTCACCTCACTTCCGGTCTCCCATGTCCTTCCTCGACAACGTTTCCTTCGGCCTGCGCCGCAAACTGCCGCTGATCCTGCAGACCGAGGCGACCGAATGCGCCCTCGCCTGCATCGCCATGGTCGCCGGCTACCACGGCCTGCGCACCGACCTCGCCACGCTGCGCCGCATCTTCCTGGTCTCGATCAAGGGCAGCACGCTCGGCCACCTGATGCAGATCGCCCACTCGCTGAAGCTGACGACGCGGCCGGTCAAGCTGGAACTCGAAGACCTGCCGCAACTGCGCCTGCCCTGCATCCTGCACTGGAACTTCAACCACTTCGTCGTGCTCAAGGCGGTCGAGCGCAACACGGTGACCATCCACGACCCCGCCTTCGGCCTGCGCAAACTGAGCCTCGACGAGGTCTCCGGCCAATTCACCGGCGTCGCCCTGGAACTGTGGCCGAACCCCGAGTTCAAGCCGCTCAGCTTCCGCCAGCGCATCCGCCTGCGCGACCTGATGGGCCACGTCACCGGGCTTTTCCGCTCGCTCGGCCAGATCCTGCTGCTCGCCGTCTCGCTCGAAATCTTCGCCCTGGTCAGTCCCTTCTTCCTGCAATGGGTGATCGACAACGTCGTCGTCTCCGGCGACCGCGACCTGCTGACCACGCTCGCCCTCGGCTTCGGCCTGCTGATGCTGCTCCAGCAGGGGATCGGCACCCTGCGCTCGTGGGTCATCATGCACATGTTGACGACGCTCAACCTGCAATGGCGGGCCAACATCTTCAGCCACCTGCTGCGCCTGCCGGTCGATTACTTCGAGAAACGCCACCTCGGCGACGTCGTTTCCCGCTTCAGTTCGATCGACGTCATCCAGAAGACGCTGACCACCGCCTTCGTCGAAGGCATCCTCGACGGCCTGATGACCATCGTCACGCTGGTCATGATGTTCATCTACAGCCCCTCGCTGGCGTGGATCGCGGTCGGCGCCATGGCGCTCTACGGCATCGTCCGCTGGCTCTGGTACCGGCCGCTGCGCAACGCCACCGAAGAACAGATCATCCACGCCGCCAAGCAGCAGAGCCACTTCCTCGAAACGGTGCGCGGCGTGCGCAGCATCAAGCTGTTCCAGCGCCAGGAGGAGCGCCGCTCGACCTGGCTCAGCCTGTTGGTCGACCAGATCAACGCCGACCTGCGCAACCAGAAGCTGCAGATCTTCTACCGCCTGATCAACGGCATCCTGTTCGGCGTCGAGCGCATCCTGGTCATCTGGCTCGGCGCCAGGCTGATCCTCGACGGCAACTTCACGGTCGGCGCGCTGATGGCGTTTTCCGCCTACAAGGACCAGTTCGATTCGCGGGTCAGCGCCCTGATCGACAAGCTGGTCGACCTGAAGATGCTGCAACTGCAGGGCGAGCGCCTAGCCGACATCGTCCTCGCCGAGGCCGAGCCGGGTGGCGCGCCGCTGGGCGCGACGGCGCCAGTGGCGCCGGCAGCCTCGATCGAATTGCGCGGCCTGCGCTACCGCTACGCCGACGGCGAACCCTGGGTGCTCGACGGCATCGACCTGCGCATCGCGCCCGGCGAATCGGTCGCCATCGTCGGCCCGTCCGGCTGCGGCAAGTCGACGCTGATCAGCGCCATGCTCGGCATCCGCACGCCGAACGAGGGCGAAGTCCTGGTCGGCGGCGCCAGCGTCGCCCAGGTCGGCATCGAGGCGCTGCGCGGCATGGTCGGCACCGTCCTCCAGGACGACGTCCTGTTCGCCGGTTCGATCGCCGACAACATCAGTTTCTTCGATCCTCGTCCGGATTTCGCGCGGATCGAGGAATGCGCGAAGCTGGCGGCGATCCACGACGACATCCAGGCGATGCCGATGGCCTACAACACGCTGATCGGCGACATGGGCGCCGCCCTTTCCGGCGGCCAGAAGCAGCGCGTCCTGCTCGCCCGCGCCCTCTACAAGCAACCGGCGATCCTCTTCCTCGACGAAGCCACCAGCCACCTCGACATCTCCTGCGAAAAGCGGGTCAACCAGGCGATCAAGCGGCTCAACATCACCCGCGTCATCGTCGCCCACCGCCCGGAAACCATCGCCAGCGCCGACCGCGTCATCGTCCTCGACGCCGGCCGGGTGCTGCGCGACCTGCCGGCGGCGCAACTCGACCTCGGCCGCATCGCCAGCGGAGGTGGCTGGTGAGCCTGCGCCGACTGACCGGCCTGCTCGCCGGCATCGCCCTGGCCGGCGCCGCGCTGGCAGCAGCGCCCGACCCGTTCTCGACCGAAGCGCGCACCGCCGCCAGCGCCAGCCGCGCGCTGGGCGACGAGAGCGAAGCCAATCCCTGCCAATTCGGCCCGCTGCCGACGCCGCTCGAACTCACCGAAGCGATCGAACGCGCCCTCTGCCAGAACCCGCAGACCCGCGCCGCCTGGGGCGAAGCGCGCACCCAGGCGGCCCTGCTCGGGGTCGCCCGCGGCGCCTACCTGCCCAGCGTGGCGGCCAGCGTCAGCTACCTGGCGCAGAAATCGAGCAGCGCCTACGAGGGCAAGTACGCCGTGCTCGACGCCGAAACCCGGCCGCGTACCCGCGCCGGCAGCCTCAAGCTGAGCTGGACGCTGTTCGATTCCGGCCTGCGCGCCGCCAACACCGACCAGGCCAGCGCCCTGCTCGACGCCGCCAACGCCAGCCACGACCTGACGCTGCAACGGGCATTGCTCGATGCCGCCCAAGCCTATTTCGACGTCCAGATGGCGCAGGCGCTGCTGCGCGCCGCGCAAGCCGCCGAGACGGCGGCCGGCAAGAGCCACCAGGCGACCGAGGCCAAGTACGCGGCCGGCGTCGGCGCCCTGACCGACAAGCTGCAGGCGGCGGTCGCCCTGTCCGATGCCCGCCTCAAGCGGGTCACCGCCGAAGGCGAGGTGCAGAACGCGCTGGGCAGCCTGGCCACCGCCCTCGGCCTCTCGCCG
Source organism: Azonexus sp. MM2026_4 (assembly GCF_055901855.1). Classification (NCBI taxonomy): domain Bacteria; kingdom Pseudomonadati; phylum Pseudomonadota; class Betaproteobacteria; order Rhodocyclales; family Azonexaceae; genus Azonexus; species Azonexus sp. MM2026_4. Next base: position 2,463,749 of record NZ_CM148380.1, read on the forward strand.
GACACGCCGCTGCGCCTGCCCGAGCGCGAACTCAAGCTACCCGGCCCGGCGCCGCGCAGCGTCGGCGATCTGTTCGAGGACGCACGCAGCCACCACCCGGCGCTGCTCGCCGCGCGCGCCGAGCTGCAGGCGGCCGAAGCGCGGGTCCGCGCCACCCGCGCCGAAGGCCGGCCGACCCTGGTGTTTTCCGCCGAAGCGAGCGAGCGCCAGCAGGACAAGCACATCCCGATTTCCGGCTACCCGCCGACCGGCGCCGTCTTCCGCGACAGCGCGCTGGGCATGCAGTTGAGCATCCCGCTGTTCGAAGGTTTCGGCCGCGGCTACAAGGTGCGCGCCGCGAGCAGCCAGGTCGAGGTCAGGGCGGCCAAGCTGAACCAGCTCGAACAGCAGGTCGCCCTCGAAGTCTGGAAGAGCTACCAGGCGCTGAACACCCGCCAGGAACACATCGAAGCCGCCAGCACCCTGCTCGACAGCGCGCGCCGCTCGTTCGAGGTCGCCGAAGGGCGCTTCCGCGCCGGCGTCGGCAACATCCTCGAACTGCTCAGCGCGCAGAGCGCCGTCGCTTCCGCCGAACAGCGGCGCATCGAAGCCTACGCCGGCTGGCAGGGCGCCCGCCTGAAACTGGCGGCGAGCATCGGCCGGCTCGGCCTGTGGGCGATCAGGTAAGCCCAGGCGGCGGCGCGGCCAGCGCCAACTGGTTGCGGCCGCGGTGCTTGGCCTCGTACATGGCGGCGTCGGCGCGCTTGAGGACAGCGTTGACGCTCTCTTCCGGGGCGCCGGAAAACAGCGTCAGACCGATGCTCGGCGAGCTGTCGTAGCGGCATTCGCCGAGCCGGTAAGGCTGGCCGAGGGCGAGCAGGATCTTGTGGCCGACCGCCTGCGCGTGCTTCAGGGCGATTTCCTCTTCCGCCGAGAGCAGCGGCAGCATGACGATGAACTCGTCGCCGCCCAGGCGGGCCACCGTGTCCATCCGCCGCACGCAGGCCTGCAGGCGATGCCCGACCTCGATCAGCAGGAGGTCGCCGAAATCGTGGCCGAGGCTGTCGTTGAGCTCCTTGAAGCGGTCCATGTCGATGAACATCAGCGCGCCGAGCGACGCCTGGCGGCGGTTCTGGACGATCGCCTGTTCCATGCGGTCGACCAGCAGGCGGCGGTTGGGCAGGCCGGTCAGGGTGTCGAACAAGGCCAGCCGCCGGTATTCCTCCTCCAGCCGCTTGCTCTCGGAAATATCCTGGAAGGCGCCGACCAGGCGCAGCGCCGCACCGTCGGCGGCGCGCTCGACGACCTTGCCGCGATCCATGACCCAGAGATAGTTGCCGCTGGCGTGGCGAATCCGGTATTCGATGGCGAAGGACGGCGCCCGCTCCAGGCAGGCGGCGACGGCGGCAGCGTGCGCCGGCCGGTCGTCGGGATGGATCAGCGAACTGACGGAAGCGATTTCGTGCTCGTGCGCTGCCTCGTCCAGCCCCAGGATGCGACTCCAGGCGGCGTTGTGGCGGGCCGTCGCGCTGCCCACCTGCCAGTCCCAGATGCCTTCGCCGGTGGCATCCATGACGTGGCGCAACCTTTCCTCGCTGTCGCGCAGCGCCAGCTCGGCCGCCTTCTTGGCGTCGATGTTGCGGTAGGTGCCGACCAGCGACTGCCGGTTGCCCGACTTGCCGTAGATGTTGAACCACTTCCAGGCGCCCTTCAGCGTGCGTAGCCGGACGTCGGCCTCGAAGGCCGGACGCTCGCCGGCCAGGTAGGCCGCCCGCGCCTGCTCGATGACGGCGCTGCAATCGGCGTGCGCCAGCGCCGCCCAGCCGGCGACCTCGCCCGCCGCCTCGCCGTTGGCACAGCCGAGCGGCTCGCTCCAGCCAGCGGCGACGCGCACCTGGTCGCTCGCCAGGTCCCAGGACCACAAACCCTGGTCGGCGCCGGCCAGGGCCAGCGACAAATGGCGCTGCAAGCGGACGCGGTGCAGGATGTTGGCGATGCGCAAACGCACCAGGTTGGGCTTGAACGGCTTGGTGATGTAGTCGTCGGCGCCCATTTCCAGCGCGCTGCACTCGCTCGCCAGGTCGTCCATGGCGGTCAGGAAGATCACCGGCGTGCCGTTGAACGACGGCAGTTTCTGCAACTCGGCCAGGGTCTCGAAACCGTTCATGCCCGGCATCAGCAGATCGAGCAGCACGAGGTCGAAGCGCCGCTGCGGGAAGATTTCCAGCGCCTGCGCCCCGGACTCGGCGGTCACCACCTCGTAATCGATGCCGAGCGCCATCTCCAGTAGTTGCAGGATGGCCGGCGTGTCATCGACCGCCAGCACGCAAGCCTTGTCGTCATCAAGCAGGAGGTTTCTGAAAGGCACGCTCGGTCCGCCACTTTAAAAGTGAATTAACGCCGCAAAAATGATACGTCATACTAAAGGCGAGTCAGGGCAAAACTCAAGCTCTGCGTGAGCGGCCCGAACAGGTCTTCAATTAGACCGCCGTATAGCGGCACCCACTGACAGACCAGAATCAGCAGCGCAAGTTTCAGGATCAGTCCCGGCAGGTAGCGACTCAGCCAGACGCTGGCCGGTGCGGGCGCGCAAGCCGTCGTCCGACGGCGATAAAGACCGTGCAGGGGAGTGGGAGCGAAAGCCTGGTGGTTCTTGATCATGATCTTTCCTTTGCCTTGATACGTTGGAAAGACCATCACGCGAGCGCCCGTTGGAGTTTTCGGGCAGGTCCCGGCAGATGGCCGAGATCTTGGGCTGGGCAACCCCGCTATCTGACAAGCGCCAGACCGGAGGCTTTGCGTCCCTGCGTCGCCGCAGGTTTGCCGTTGATCACGACTGCATGCTAGATCGCAAATACAGGCACGTCAACTATTTTTATCGTTTATTCGCTTAATAATCACAAAAACTACATTCAGCATTCCGCTGCTTGCCAAACGAATAAAATGAAACTTGGTTTTCACGTATAGCATTTAATTGATGTATACGTATAATTTGAAAACACGACTTTCAATTAACTCTGACTGCAACTTCTTTCCTCGTCAGAGCAAGCCCCAGCGCGCAAGGAGTTCAAGCCATGTCAGCCGCCATCAGCATCGCCATAGCAGCTTCCGTCACCGGCCAGGTTTTCGCCATCTCGCCCGACGGCAAGGTTCGCCCCTTGCACCCCGGCGATCCGCTCTTCCCCGGCGAGAAGGTGGTCACCGCGCGCGACGCGCAAGCTGTCGTCAAACTTGCCGACGGCCGGGAAATCAGCCTGGACCGTAGCGAAAGCCTGCAACTCGACGGCGATGTCGCCGGCAGCACCGGCCAGGAAGACAGCGCGCTGGCGGCGGGTAGCGCCGGCATTCGCGAGCTGGGTTCGGCGCTCGCCGCCAACCGGCCGCTCGACGACCTGCTCGACGAGGAAGCGCCCGCCGCCGGCGAAAGTGGCGCCGCCAGCGAAGGCGGCCACAACTTCGTGCAGTTCCAGCGCATCGTCGAAAGCATCGGCAGCAGCGACTCCGCCTACCGCTTCGGCGCCGGCGACCGCTACGCCCTCGCCGAGCGCCAGAACGGCGACCTGACCCCACCCGAACCGGACACCACGCCGCCCAACGGCGGCGCCGCGCCGACCGTGACCATCGTCGAGGACGCCAACAACGACGGCTTCATCAACCGCGCCGAACTGCAGGGCGACGTCGACATCCGCGTCGCCTTCGACGGCAACCTGGTCGATGTCGGCGACACCGTCCGCGTCAATGCCAACGGCCTCGTCATCGACGTCGTCGTCAACGCCCAGGACAAAGCCAACGGCTACGTCTCACTGAGCGTCCCGCCGGCCGCCCATGGCAGCACGCTGACCGTCGAAGCGGTGATCCTCGATCCGGCCGGCAACAGCACCCTGCCCGGCCAGGACAGCGCCAAGATCGACACCAGCAACCTGCAGGGCCTCGCCGTTTCCATCGTCGAGGACGCCAACAACGACGGCTTCATCAACAAGGCCGAACTCAGCGGCAAGGTCGACATCCGCATCGACCTGCCGGCCGAAGCCATCGCCGGCGATCTCCTGACCGTGCGCATCACCGGCAACGCAACGCGCAGCATCGTCCTCTCGCAAGCCGACATCGACGCCCACCGCGTGATGATCGACGTCGATGCGCCGGCCAACGGCACCCGCATCGAGGTCTCCGCCCAGGTCTCCGACCCGGCCGGCAACCTCTCGAACACCGCCAGCGACAGCGCCACGCTGATGATCGGCGACCTCGCCGCCCCCGGTGTCACCATCACCGAGGATGCCAACGGCGACGGCTGGCTCAACGCCGCCGAGTTGCAGGGCGACGTCGATGTCCGCGTCGATCTGCCCGACACCGCCCGTGCCGGCGACAGCCTGCTGGTCTCGGTCAATGGCGTCGCCCGCCTGCCGGTGCTGCTCACCGCCGCCGACATCGCCGCCGGTCACATCGACCTCGCCGGCATCGCCAGTCCCGGCGACGGCCATACGCTGACCGTCGTCGCCCAGTTGCGCGATCCCGCCGGCAACCTCAGCCCGACCGGCAGCGATGCCGTCACCGTCGATACCACGGTGTTCACCGGCCTCGCCGTCGAGATTGCCGAAGACCGCAACAACGACGGCTTCATCTCGATCGCCGAACTGCAGGGCAACGATATCGACGTCCGCGTCACCCTGCCCGCCGGCGCCGCCGTCGGCGATTCGCTGACCGTCTCCGGCAGCGGCAACGTCGATCAGGTGATCACCCTGACCGCCGCCCATCTCGCCGCCGGCCACGTCGATCTCAAGTTCAACCCGACTGCCGACAATACCGACTTCGTCACCACCGCCCGTATCACCGACATCGCCGGCAACCATGCCGGCCCGGTCAGCGACAGCGCCCGCCTGCTCCTCTCCGAGCCAGGCGCCCCGCTCGTCGCGATCACCGAGGATGCCAACAACAACGGCTGGATCAGTGCCGCCGAACTCAACGGCGACATCGACGTCAGCATCACCCTGCCCGGCACCGCCCGCGTCGGCGACAGCCTGCTCGTCTCGATCAACGGCGTCGCCCAGACGCCGCACGTGCTGACGCTCGCCGACATCAACCGCGGCAGCATTGCGCTGGCCGTCGCCAATCCGGGTGAAGGTCAGGAAGTCAGCGTCAGCGCCCAGGTCCGCGACCCTGCCGGCAATCTCGGCAAGATCGGTAGCGACAGCGCCACCGTCGATACCATCCCGCCCAACGGCGGCAAGGCGCCGACCGTCACCATCACCGAAGACGCCGACAACAACGGCTACATCAACGCCGCCGAACTGAACGGCGACGTCGATGTGAAGATCGCCTTCGATCCGGCCAAGGTCGACGCCGGCGATATCGTCGTCGTCAGCAGCGGCACGATCACCCGGGAAATCACTGTCACTGCCGCCGATTTGAGCCGCGGTTACGTCACCACCGCCTTCGCCGCGCCGCCGTCCGGCGACAGCATCGCGGTCAGCGCCCGCATCGTCGATCCGGCCGGCAACAGCACGCCGCCGGGCAGCGACAGCGCGATCATCGATACCGACGTGCCGAACAAGGGCGATGCGCCGACCGTCACCATCGTCGAGGACGCCAACAACGACGGCTTCATCAACCGTGCCGAAGCGCAGGGCGTGGCCGATGTCCGCATCGACTTCAAGCCGGCGCTGGTCGAGGTCGGCGACATCGTCCGCGTCACCGACGGCAGCACCACCCGGGAGATCGTCATCGACGCCGCCAGCAAGGCGGCCGGCCATGTCCTGACCGACTTCCCGATTCCGGCGCCGGGCAACACCCTGGTCGTCAGCGCGACCATCGTCGACCCGGCCGGCAACAGCACGCAGCCCGGCCACGACAGCGCCAAGATCGACACCAGCAACCTGCAGGGCCTCGCCGTAACCATCGTTGAAGACGCCAACAACGACGGCTTCATCAACAAGGCCGAACTCAGCGGCAAGGTCAACATCCGCATCGACCTGCCGCTTGAGGCCATCGCCGGCGATCTGCTGACCGTGCGCGTCACCGGCAACGCAACGCGCAGCATCGTCCTCAGCCAGGCCGACATCGACGCCCACCATGTTCTGATCGACGTCGATGCGCCGGCCAACGGCACCCGCATCGAAGTCTCCGCTCAGGTGTCCGACCCGGCCGGCAACATCTCCAACACCGCCAGCGACAGCGCCACGCTGATGATCGGCGACCTCGCCGCGCCGACCGTCACCATCACCGAGGACACCAACGGCGACGGCTGGCTCAACGCCGCCGAGCTGCAGGGCAACGTCGATGTCCGCGTCGATCTGCCCGACACCGCCCGTGCCGGCGACAGCCTGCTGGTCTCGGTCAATGGCGTCGCCCGCCTGCCGGTGCTGCTCACCGCCGCCGACATCGCCGCCGGTCACATCGACCTCGCCGGCATCGCCAGTCCCGGCGACGGCCATACGCTGACCGTCGTCGCCCAGTTGCGCGATCCCGCCGGCAACCTCAGCCCGACCGGCAGCGATGCCGTCACCGTCGATACCACGGTGTTCACCGGCCTCGCCGTCGAGATTGCCGAAGACCGCAACAACGACGGCTTCATCTCGATCGCCGAACTGCAGGGCAACGATATCGACGTCCGCGTCACCCTGCCCGCCGGCGCCGCCGTCGGCGATTCGCTGACCGTCTCCGGCAGCGGCAACGTCGATCAGGTGATCACCCTGACCGCCGCCCATCTCGCCGCCGGCCACGTCGATCTCAAGTTCAACCCGACTGCCGACAATACCGACTTCGTCGCCACCGCCCGCATCACCGACATCGCCGGCAACGCCGCCGGCCCGGTCAGCGACAGCGCCCGCCTGCTCCTCTCCGAGCCCGGCGCCCCGCTCGTCGCCATCACCGAGGATGCCAACAACAACGGCTGGATCAGTGCCGCCGAACTCAACGGCGACATCGACGTCAGCATCACCCTGCCCGGCACCGCCCGCGTCGGCGACAGCCTGCTCGTCTCGATCAACGGCGTCGCCCAGGCGCCGCATGTCCTGACGCTGGCCGACATCAACCGCGGCAGCATCGCACTCGCCGTCGCCAATCCGGGCGAAGGGCAAAGCCTTGAAGTCACCGCCCAGGTCCGCGACCCTGCCGGCAACCTCGGCAAGACCGGCAGCGACAGCGCCACCGTCGATACCCTGCCGCCCAACGGCGGCAAGGCGCCGACCGTCACCATCACCGAAGACGCCGACAACAACGGCTACATCAATGCCGCCGAACTGAACGGCGAGGTCGATGTGAAGATCGCCTTCGACCCGGCCAAGGTCGATGCTGGCGATATCGTCGTCGTCAGCAGCGGCACGATCACCCGGGAAATCACCGTCACCGCCGCCGACAAGGCGAACGGTTACGTCAGCACCGCCTTCCCGCCGCAAGCGCACGGCACAACACTGACCGTCGAGGCGCTGATCCGCGATCCGGCCGGCAATGCGACGCCGCGCGGCAGCGACAGCGCCGAATTCCGCACCGCGCTGATCATCGACGACCTGACCGTCAGCGTTTCCGAGGAAGGCCTGGCCAAGGGCCTGCCCGACAGCCTCGGCCTGCCCGCCGACACTACCGACTCGGCGGTCGTCAGCGGCTCGCTGATCGTCGCCAACGGCACCCCGGCGCTCAGCTACTGCCTGCAGGCGCCGAGCGAAGAGCTTTGTTCGAACGGGGTGCGCATCGTCTGGTCCGGCGACGGCACCGAAGCCTCGCCGCTGGTCGGCCGCGCTGGCCTGCTCGGCCCGGAAGTGATCTGCGCCAAGGTCGACGCCCAGGGCAACTACGAAATCCGCCTGCTGCAGCCGGTCGACCACCTCGACAGCAACGGCGAGGACATCGCCGCCCTCAACTTCACGGTCAAGGCCAGTGACGGCAACCAGCAGCACAGCGCGACGCTGACCCTGAACATCGAGGACGACGCGCCGCTCGCCCGCGACCAGAGCTTCCGCGTCGGCAATGGCGACGGCGCCGACACCAACCTGATGATCGTCCTCGACGTCTCGTCGAGCATGAGCGAATGCGCCTGCGTCAAGGATCTGGCCGGCAAGGAGCTGAGCCGCCTCGACCTCGCCAAGCAGGCGATCAACGACCTGCTCGACCGCTACGACGGGCTGGGCGACGTCATGGTTCGCCTCGTCATCTTCGGCAACGACGGCCAGGCAATCGGCGACCGCTGGCTGACGGTGGACGAGGCGCGCGCCGCGCTGGCCGGCATCAGCGTCAGCGGCGAAGCGTCCAACTACGACGCGGCGCTGGCCACCGCCGTCCAGGCCTACGCCGACCCCGGCCGCCTCGCCACGGCGCAGAACGTCTCCTACTTCTTCTCCGACGGCGAGCCGACCACCGACAACAGCGGCCACCCGTTCAACTACAGCGGCCAGTTCGACCCCTTCCTCGGCGACGGCATCGACCAGGGCGAAGAACTCGCCTGGCAGGCCTTCCTCGCCCAGCACCAGATCGTCTCGCAGGCGATCGGCGTCGGCCCGCGCGGCGTCATCTATCCCGACCAGCTCAGCCCGATCGCCTGGAACGGCGCCGTCGGCTGCGACCTGGACAGCAACTGGATCGCCGACTTCAACGAGATGGCCTGCGTCTTCTCCAACACCGTCAGCGGCCCGACCACCCTCACCGGCAGCCTCGGCGGCTTCGGCGCCGACGGCGGCCACGTCGCCAGCCTGAGCATCGGCGGCTACAGCTTCGCCTACGACGCGCAGAGCAACACGCTGACCGCCAGCGGCAGTTCGGACAGCGTCACCGCCTACCAATTCGACCCGCTGGCGCGCACTCTGACGCTGACCACGGTGCATGGCGAAACGCTGTGCATCGGCCTCTGCGACGGCAGCTTCCGCTACCACGTCGATGAGACGCCGGTGCGCGGCACCCACACCGACCTCCAGTACACGCTGGTCGATGGCGACGGCGACAGCGCCAGCGGCTCGCTCGGTTTCGTCGGCACCGGCGCCCCGGCCAACGTCGCGCCGGTGGCCGGCATCGAGACCGGCAACAACCTGCTCGGCATCATCGGCCTCGAAGCGCTCGACCTGATCGACCTCGGCACCCGCACCCGGTTCACCGCGCTGGACGCCAACAACGACCTGATGCGCGTCGAAATCGCCTACCGGGCGCTGGTCAATCTCGGCCCCTACCATCTCCAGGCCTCGCTCGCGCTGGCCGCCGAACTCGGACTGCACGTCGAGATCACCAACGATCCCGGCCTGCTCGGCCTGGTCCTGCCCAGCTCGACGCTGGTCATCACCGCCGCCGACGGCGGCAGCATCGACAACCTGGCGCTCAACGAACTGCTCGGCACCGTGCATTACGAACAGTCCTTGCTCGACGTCAGCGTGCTCAGCGCGACCAGCATCACCGCCACCGACAGCCACGGCCTGAGCAGCACGGCGAACGTCGGCTCGCTTGCCGAAGTCAGCCTGATCCACAGCCCGGACAGCGATCCGCGCCTAGTCGAAGGCCGCGACGGCGCCGACAGCCTGCAGGCGATCGCCGCCGGCAGCCGCCTCTACGGCCATGGCGGCGACGACCTGCTGCAGGGCGCCGGCGGCAGCGACCTGCTGCGCGGCGGCGACGGCAACGACGGACTCGACGGCGGTGCCGGCATCGACCTGCTGATCGGCGGGCGCGGCAACGACATCCTGATCGGCGGCGCCGACAGCGACGTCTTCCGCTGGGAATTCGGCGACCAGGGGACGGCAGCGACGCCGGCCACCGACGTCATCCTCGACTTCAACGCGACGGCAACGGTCGGCGCCGGCGGCGACGTGCTCGACCTGCGCGACTTGCTGCAGGGCGAATTCCACGACGGCAGCGACCTCGGCAATCTCGCCCAGTACTTGCAGATCGAGACCGCCAGCGACCACACGCTGATCCGCATCAACCCGCTCGGTGACGGCAGCGCGCCGACCCAGCAACTGATCCTCGACGGCGTCGATCTGTCGGCCGGCGGCCTCCATGCCGGCACCGCCCAAATCCTCGAAAACCTGATCCAGCAGGGACGCCTGCTGGTCGATTGAACCCTTGGTACTAGGAGAACCCGCATGAACACCGAACTCATCTGCAAGAATGGCCAGGACATCCGCGAGCTGCGGAATCAGCTCGGCCTCAAGCAAAGCACTTTCTGGAAGCGCATCCTGGTCACCCAGTCCGGCGGCTCGCGCTACGAAACCGGGCGCACCATTCCCAAGCAGGTGCTGCTGCTGATCCACCTCGCCTACAGCCCGCTCAAGGAATCGGAAGCGCTGCTCAAGCAGTTGCACGCCGGCAAGCCGGTGCCGATGCTGCGCGAAATCAGCGAGCGGCCGCGCGTCCGGCGCACCCATGGCGGCCGCGCGCAAAGCGTGGTGGTCCAGGCCGGAGCCTGCTGAGCGATGACCCAACTCAAGACCCTCCCCTGGCTGCTCGCCAGCCTCGCCCTGCCGCTGCATGCCCAGCAAGCGGCAGTCCCGGAAGTCCAGCAAGCGCTGCGCCAGGTCGCCCAGCAGGCGGTGCAGAAAAGCCCGGAAGTAACCATCAAGTGGCGCAACTACAAGGCCGCCGAGGAAGAAATCGGCGTCGCCCGCGGCGGCTACTTCCCGAAACTCGACCTGACCGCCGGGGCTGGCCGCGAGAGCCTGGAAGTGCCGGGCTCGGCCAAGGACAGCTACACCCGGCGCGGCTACGCGCTGACGCTGAGTCAGATGCTGTTCGACGGCTTCGCGACGCGCAGCGAAGTGCGCAAGCTGGGCAAAGCCAAGTTGGTGCGCTACTACGAACTGCTCGAAGCCTCGGAAAACGTCGCTCTCGAAGCCAGCAAGGCCTACGTCAACGTGCTGCGCTACCGCTCGCTGGTCGCGCTGGCCGAAGACAACTACGTGCGGCACAAGGCGACCTACGAGCAGATCAAGGCGCGCACCGCGTCCGGCGTCGGCCGCCGGGTCGACCTCGAACAGGCGGGTAGCCGGCTGGCGCTGGCCGAGGTCAACCTGACCACGGAAACGGCCAACCTGCACGACGTGATGGCGCGCTACCAGCGCCTGGTCGGCGAGCTGCCGGCCGGCACGCTGACGCCGCAGCAACTGACCGGCACGGCGCTGCCGGCGAGCCCGAAGGCGGCGCTCGACGTGCTCTACAAGCGCAACCCGACGCTGCTGGCGGCGGTCGAGAACATCGAAGCGGCGCAGTACGACGTCGAAGGCCGGCGTGCCGCCTACATGCCGCGCGTCGATCTGCGGGCTCGCACCGAGACGACCAAGAACTACCAGGGCGTCAGCGGCGACCGCGACCAGAACGTCGCCGAAGTCGTGATGTCGTGGAACCTGTTCAACGGCGGTTCGGACACGGCGCGCGAGCGGCAATACGTCGAGCGCAAGCACATGGCGCTGGAAATGCGCGAGAAGGCCTGCCGCGACACCCGGCAGACGCTGCTGATCGCCTATAACGACGTGCAGCGCCTGCGCGACCAGAAGGAAGACCTGACGACGCAGGTGGCACTGCTCGAGAAGACGCGCGACGCCTACCGCGACCAGTTCAACGTCGGCCAGCGCACGCTGCTCGACCTGCTCGACACCGAGAACGAACTGCTGTCGGCGAAGCGTTCGGCGATCAATGCCGATACCGACCTGACGCTGGCCTACCTGCGCAGCCAGGCCGGGATGGGCTCGCTGCTCGAGTTCATGGGCCTGCAGAAGCTGGAGACGGCGACGCCGGAGAGCGGCGAGCTGGCCGAAGTCGACGCGGCAACGCTGTGTCCGTCGGAGCCGGTGGCGCTGACCGGTACGCCGCGCGCCGATCTCGATGCCCGGGCGCAGGACATGCTGGGCAAGAAGCCGCCGGTGGTGACGCCGCCGCCGCCCGCCAGCGACGCCGACGTGCAGGCGCGCATCCGCGCCTGGGCGCAGGCCTGGTCGGCAAAGGACTACACCGCCTACACCGCCTTCTACGCGCCCGGCTTCACCCCCGACCGCGGCCTCTCGCGCGACGCCTGGGACCGCCTGCGGCGCACCCGCATCATGCCGCGCGAAAGCATCTCGGTGACGGTGGACAAGCTGGACGTGCAGATGCACGGTGCCGACCGGGCGACCGCGAAGTTCGAGCAGACCTACCGTTCGAACCTCTACAACGACCGCGTGCTGAAGACCCTGCAGATGATCCGCCAGAACAGCCAGTGGCTGATCACCGGCGAAACCGCCGTGCCCTGCCGCGGCAACACGGTCGGCGGCTGCAACCCAGGGCAGCGCTGACGGTTCAGGAAAGGGCGTGGCGCAGCAGCGCCAGCACGAACAGCGTGTAGCCGGCGGCCACCAGGTCGTCGGCCATCACGCCGAAGCCGTTCTTGACGTTTTCGTCGAACCAGCGCGCCGGTTGCGGCTTGCTGATGTCGAACAGTCGGAACAGCAGGAAGGCCGCCAGTTGCCACAGCCAGCCCGGCGGGGCGAGCAGCAGGACGAACCAGAAGGGAACGATCTCGTCCCAGACGATGCTGCCGTGGTCGGGTTCGCCGAGCGCCCGGCCGGCGACCTCGATGAACCAGATGCCGGCCAGGTAGGCGACGGCGAACAGGAAAAGCAACTGGCCGTCGCCGAAGAAGGGGCGGAACAGGATGAAGCTGGCCCAGGCGAACAGCGTGCCGAAAGTGCCCGGCGCCCACGGCGTCAGCCCGCTGCCGCAGCCGCAGGCGAAGAAATGCGCCGGGTGGGCGAGCAGGAAGCGGACGCTGGGCGGCTTAGGCAAAGTGGTCGTACCCCTTGCGTGCGATGTCCACCGGCTGCCCGTCCGGGTCGAAGACCTCGACCGTGCCCGGCGTGCCGGCAACGATCTCGCCGATCGGCCAGAGCGGCAGTTCGAGCGCCGCGGCAAGCGCCGCCACCTCCGGGCTGCGCGCCGCCGGCACGGTGAAGCACAGTTCGTAGTCGTCGCCGCCGGCCAGTTGGCAGTCGAGGGCGAGACGGCGCAGGTCGGCGTCGTAACGCTCGCCGCTGCCGACCAGGTCGCGCAGTTGCGGCAGTTGCACGAGGCGGACGGCGGCGGCACAGCCAGAACGTTCGGCAATGTGGCCGAGGTCGCCGAGCAGGCCGTCGGAAACGTCGATCGCCGCGCTCGCCAGGCCGACCAGCGCCTGGCCGAGGGCGAGCCGCGGGCGCGGCTTTTCCAGCGCGGCGATGCACAAGCGCGGCCAGGGTTCGGGCAGGCTGACCCGGCCCTGCAACTGGGCGAGGCCGAGCGCCGCCAGCCCGGGCCGACCGGACACCCAGACCTGGTCGCCGGGGCTGGCGCCGTCGCGGCGCAGGGCGCGCCCCGGCTCGACTTCGCCGAGCGCGGTGACGCACAGGTTGAGCGGGCCGCGCGTGGTGTCGCCGCCGATCACGTTGACGCCGTACTCCTTGGCGCAGGCGAAGAAACCGTCGGCAAAGCGCTCGATCCACGCCGCGTCGGCCGCCGGCAGCGCGCCGGCCAGCGTCACCCAGCGCGCCGTGGCGCCCATCGCCGCGAGGTCGGAGAGATTGACGGCGAGCGCCTTCCAGCCGAGGTTGCGGGGATCGGTATCGGCCAGGAAATGGGTGCCGGCGACCAGCATGTCGGTGGTCACCGCCAGTTGCTTGCCGGGCGTCGGCTGGACCAGCGCGCAGTCGTCGCCGGGGCCGAGCACCGCCGACGGCGTCGGACGGGCGAAGTAGCGGTCGATCAGCGCGAACTCGCCCGCCATCGCCTTACTTGCCGCGCCGGCGCGAAGCGACCTCGTCCGGGCGGACGACAGCGGCGACCTTGTCGAGCACGCCGTTGACGTACTTGTGGCCGTCGGTGCCGCCGAAGGCCTTGGCCAGCTCGATCGCTTCGTTGATGATGACGCGGTAGGGCGTCTCCGGATGATTGACCATCTCGAAGGTGCCGAGCATCAGCAGCGAGGCCTCGACCGGCGACAGCTCGCCGAAGGGGCGGTCGATATGGCTGGCGATGCGGGCGATCAGCGCCTCATGCTGGCCGATGACGCCGCGCAAGGTGCCGACGAAGAACTCGCGGTCGGCCTTGGCGAAACCTTCCATTTCCGGCGCGTAGGCTTCGATGGCGGCCTCGTCGGCACCGCCGACGCGCCACTGGTAGAGGCCCTGCAGAACGAATTCGCGGGCACGGCGGCGGGCCGACTTGGGCGGCGCCTTGGGGGTCTGTTCCTGCTCAGTCATTGCTCAGCGCTCCTTGCAGATTGGCCATTTCGACGGCGGCCTGGGCACAGTCGGTGCCCTTCGGCTGCATGCGGACTTCGGCCTGCTCGTCGGTGTCGCAGGTCAGGATGCCGTTGGCGATCGGCACGCCGGTGTGCAGTTGCAGTTCCATGATGGCGCGGCAGGCGTCGTTGGACACCACTTCGAAGTGGTAGGTGTCGCCGCGGATCACCGCGCCGAGCGCGATCAGCGCGTCGTACTGGGCGGTCTGCGCCATCGTCTGCAGGACCAGCGGGATTTCCAGGGCACCGGGGACGGTGGCGATCGCCATGTCCTCGTCGGCGACGCCGAGACGCTTGAGTTCGGCGACGCAGGCGGAAAGCAGGCCTTCGCAGATGGGCAGGTTGAAACGGCTCATGACGATGCCGATGGACAGGCCATTGCCGTCGAGGTTGCTGTCGAATTCGAATACGTTGTCAAAACGGGACATGGCTCAAAGCTCCGCGGGTGAGGTGACGAAACCGGTGACTTCGAGGCCGAAGCCGGTCATGGAGGGCATCTTGCGCGGACTGGAGAGCAGGCGCATCTTGCCGACGCCGAGGTCGCGCAGGATCTGCGCACCGATACCGTAGGTGCGCGGGTCCCATTTCTGCTGCGGCCGCGGGGCGCCGGTGTTTTCCGGGCGGGTCAGGCGCTCGAGCAGCGCCGCGCCGTCCTCCGGGCGGTGCATGAGGACGATGACGCCGTGGCCGTTCCTGGCCAGCGCCGCCTGCGCCTGGTCGATCGAGTAGGACTGGCGGCTGCTCGCCGGGTCGAGGAAGTCGAGCACCGACAAGGGTTCGTGCACGCGCACCAGGGTCTCGCCGCCGGCGGGAATCTCGCCCTTGACCAGAACCAGGTGGGTACCGCCGCCGGCGCGGTTGACGTAGGCGTGCAGCGCGAATTCGCCGTGCGCGGTGGCAATGTTCTTGCTGCTCACGCGCTCGACCAGTTTCTCCGAGGCGGCGCGGTAATGGATGAGGTCGGCGATGGTGCCGATCTTCAGGCCGTGCTGCTTCGAGAATTCGATCAGCTCGGGCAGGCGGGCCATCGTGCCGTCGTCGTTCATGATCTCGCAGATCACCGACGCCGGCTCCAAGCCGGCCATGCCGGCGAGGTCGCAACCGGCTTCGGTGTGGCCGGCGCGGACCAGGACGCCGCCGTCGCGGGCGGTGATCGGGAAGACGTGGCCGGGCTGGACGATGTCGGCCGGGCTGGCGTTGCGCGCCACCGCGGTGCGGATGGTATGCGCCCGGTCGGCGGCCGAGATGCCGGTGGTGACGCCTTCGGCAGCTTCGATCGAGACGGTGAAGGCGGTGCCGAACTGGGTGCCGTTGCTGCGCGCCATCTGGCTCAGGCCGAGGTGGCGGCAGCGGGCTTCGGTCAGCGTCAGGCAGACCAGACCGCGGCCGAACCTGGCCATGAAGTTGATCGCTTCCGGCGTGACGTGCTCGGCGGCCATGACCAGGTCGCCTTCGTTTTCACGGTCTTCCTCGTCGACCAGGACGACCATGCGGCCGGCCTTCAGTTCGGCGACGATTTCTTCGGTTGAGGCAATGGCGGGATGCGGAGGCATGGAATTCCGGGGGTGAGGGGAAAGGGGGGTATTTTCGCAGAAAGCGGCGGAGCCGGGGGCTCAGCCGGCCTGCCCGGCCCGGTGGGCCTTGACGAATTCGATCACGGCGTCGGCCGGCAACGGCCGGCTGTAGAGGAAACCCTGCACGAAATCGCAGCCGAGGCCGGCCAGGAAATCGCGCTGCCCTTCGGTCTCGACGCCTTCGGCGACCAGCTCCAGCCCCAGCTTGTGGCCGAGGGCGACGGTGGCGGAACAGATGGCGGCGTCGTTGAGGTCGGTTTCGAGGTCCTTGACGAAGGAGCGGTCGAGTTTGAGGCGCTGGATCGGCAGATGCTTCAGGTAGGCGAGTGAGGAATAGCCGGTACCGAAATCGTCGATCGCCAGCATCATGCCCATATCCGACAACTGGTCGAGAATCGACAGCGTCAGTTCCGGGTTCTGCATCGCCGTGCTCTCGGTGATTTCCAGCTCGAGGTCGGCGGAGCTCAGCTCGTAGCAGGACAGGATGCCGCGGATCAGGCCGGGCAGGTTCTCGTGGCGCAGTTGCTGGGCCGAGATGTTGACGGCGACGCGCAGGCGATCGAGGCCGGCGTCGCGGAAGCGGCGGACCTGGCGACAGGTTTCCCAGATCACCCAGTCGCCGAGCGGCTGGATCAGGCCGCTTTCCTCGGCGATGCGGATGAAGCGGGTGGGCGGGACGTCGCCCAGCTCGGGATCGTGCCAGCGGGCGAGCGCTTCGAGACCGGAGATCGCGCCGTTGCGGGTGTCGATCTGCGGCTGGAAGTGCAGCGCGAACGGCGAGTGTTCCGGCGTCACCGAGGCCAGCGCCCGGCGCAGCGCATTTTCCAGGCGCAGGCGTTCGCCGGCTGCCTCGTTCATCGAGCGGGCGTAGAACTGGTAGTTGTTGCGACCGGCGTCCTTGGCGTGATACATCGCGACGTCGGCGTTGCGCAGCAGGGTCTCGCGGTCGCGGCCGTCGGTCGGGTAGAGGCTGATGCCGATGCTGGGCGTCGCGAACAACTGGTGCGGGCCGATCACGTGCGCCTCTTCGGCCAGCCGGTGACGCACCTTGCCGGCCAGCGAGACGGCCGCCATCGCGCTATCGATGTCGGGCTGGACGACGACGAATTCGTCGCCGCCGAGGCGGGCGACGATGTCGCTGGCGCGCACGCAGTCGCGCAGGCGCAGGGCGACGCTCTTCAGCAGCTCATCGCCGACCGGATGACCGAGGGTGTCGTTGACCGTCTTGAAGTGGTCGAGGTCGATCAGCATCAGCGCCACCTGGCGGCCGTCGCGCTCGGCGCTGCGGATCGCCAGTTCGAGCTGGGATTCGAAGGCGAGCCGGTTGGGCAGGCCGGTCAGCGGGTCGTGGTAGGCGAGATGCAGCAGCTTCTGCGTCGCTTCGACGCGTTCGCCGATGTCGGCGTAGGTGGCGACGTGGTTGAGCAGCTTGCCGGCGGCGTCGCGCACTTCCGAGACCACCACCCACAGCGGATGGATGCTGCCGTTGCGGTGGCGATTCCACATTTCGCCGGTCCATACGCCGTCGGCGCGGATCGCCTGCCACATCGCCGCGTAGTAGTCCTTGCTCTGGCGCCCCGAGGCCAGCAGCGACGGGTTGCGGCCGAGCACTTCGTGCAGCCGGTACCCGGAAAGATGGCAGAAGGCGGCGTTGGCGGCGACGATGCGGTTGTCGGCGTCGGTGACCAGCGCCGCCTCGGTCGACTGCAGCAGGAGACGATGCAGCACCGCCGGGGCGAGCGCCGCCAGCGATTCACCGATGGCTTGCGCTTCGTCCCGGTCCATGGCGGTGGTCAGACGTTGAACAGGAAGTTGAGGACGTCGCCGTCGCGGACCACGTACTCCTTGCCTTCGGCGCGCATCTTGCCGGCTTCCTTGGCGCCGGCCTCGCCCTTGTACTGGATGAAGTCCTCGTAGGCGATGGTCTGGGCGCGGATGAAGCCGCGCTCGAAGTCGGTGTGGATGACGCCGGCCGCCTGCGGCGCGGTGTCGCCGGCGTGGATGGTCCACGCGCGCACTTCCTTGACCCCGGCGGTGAAGTAGGTCTGCAGGCCGAGCAGGGTGTAACCGGCGCGGATCAGGCGGTCGAGGCCGGGTTCGTGCAGGCCCATCGATTCGAGGAACTCGGCCTTGTCGGCGTCTTCGAGGTCGGCGATCTCGGCTTCGATCGACGCGCACAGCGCAACCACCTGCGAGCCTTCGGCGGCGGCATGCGCCTCGACCTGAGCGAGCAATGCGTTGTCGGTGAAACCGTCTTCGGCGACGTTGGCGGCGTAGAGCACCGGCTTGGCGGTGATCAGGCAGAAGGGCTTGAGGCTGGCCCACTCTTCCTTCGACAGGTTGAGGGCGCGCACCGCCTTGCCCTGGTCGAGCTGGGCGAAGCATTTTTCCAGCACGGCGACCAGGATCTTGGCTTCCTTGTCGCCGGCGCTGGCCGGGCGCTTGTAGCGGTTGAGCGCCTTTTCGACGGTAGCCATGTCGGCGAGCGCCAGTTCGGTGTCGATGATTTCGATGTCGCGGATCGGATCGACGCTGCCGGAGACGTGCACCACGTTCGGGTCGTCGAAGCAGCGGACGACGTGGACGATGGCGTCGGTTTCGCGGATGTTGGCGAGGAACTGGTTGCCCAGCCCTTCGCCCTTGGAAGCGCCGGCGACGAGGCCGGCGATATCGACGAATTCGACGATCGCCGGCTGGATCTTCTGCGGCTTGACGATCGCCGACAGCGCCTTGAGACGCGGGTCCGGCACTTCAACGATGCCGACGTTCGGCTCGATGGTGCAGAACGGGTAGTTGGCGGCTTCGATGCCGGCCTTGGTCAGCGCGTTGAACAGGGTGGATTTGCCGACATTGGGCAGACCGACGATACCGCATTTCAAAGACATGTTCTTTTCCTCAGACGGCTTTGCCGTGCAACTGTTGCTGGGCGCCGGGGTAGTCACCGGCGGCGATGCGGGGCCACGCCAGCAGGCTGCGCTGGAGGGCATGTTCGATGTCCGGTGCTTCTTCCTTGCGCGGCGGGTGGAGGACGAAGTCGACCACCGGCTGGGCCAGGTTGAGCGTCCGCGGGTGGCCGATGCCGAGCCGCAGGCGCCAGAAATCCGGCGTACCCAGTTTGGCCTGGATGTCCTTGAGGCCGTTGTGGCCGCCGTTGCTACCGCCCTGCTTGAGGCGGATGCCACCCGGCGGCAGGTCGAGTTCGTCGTGCACGACGAGGATCTCGGCCGGGGAAATCTTGTAGAAATTGGCCAGCGCCGCCACCGCCTGACCGGAGCGGTTCATGTAGGTGGTCGGCTGCAGCAGCCAGAGTTCGCCGGCGCGCGCCGCCCTGCCGAAGAACTTGGCCTGCGGCGCAAGACTGACCCGCAACGCTTCGGCCAGCCGGTTGACGAACCAGAAGCCGGCGTTATGCCGGGTGGTTTCGTATTCCTGGCCGGGATTGCCGAGGCCGACGACGAGACGGGGCGTGGTCATGGTGACTTATGCGAA
Source organism: Azonexus sp. MM2026_4 (assembly GCF_055901855.1). Classification (NCBI taxonomy): domain Bacteria; kingdom Pseudomonadati; phylum Pseudomonadota; class Betaproteobacteria; order Rhodocyclales; family Azonexaceae; genus Azonexus; species Azonexus sp. MM2026_4. The sequence goes on from NZ_CM148380.1 coordinate 2,483,006, forward strand.
AAGGCCGCCGGGGCAAATGCCTGCGGCGGCCAGTGTAGCGGATTGGCGGAAATTACTCGGCAGCTTCGCCTTCGCCAGCCTGGGAACCGCCCTTGCCGACGATGCTGACGACGATCGGATCTTCCTCGCCATGCTTGACCAGCGCAACGCCTTGCGGCAGCGCGATCTGGGAAGCGTGGATGTTTTCGCCGACCTTCAGGGCACCGACGTTGACCGTCAGGTATTCCGGCAGGTCCTTGGCCAGGCAGTGGATGTCCAGTTCGCCGATGACGTGGTTGACCAGGCCGCCACCCAGCTTGACGCCCGGGGCGTTTTCTTCGTTCACGAAGTGCAGCGGCACCTTGATGTGCAGCTCATGGTCGGCGTCGACGCGCTGGAAATCGATGTGCAGGACCAGCGGCTTGTAGGCGTGCTTCTGGAAATCGCGCAGCAGGACTTGTTCCTTCTTGCCGTCGATCAGCAGGTTGATGATCGAGGAATGGAAGGCTTCCTTCTTCAGCTTCAGCAGCAGGTCGTTGTGGTTGGTTTCGATGGCGATCGGCGCGGCATTGCCGCCATAGACGATGCCCGGAACGGTGCCGGCGCGACGCAGGCGGCGGCTCGCACTCGTTCCCTGCAGATTGCGCACGTTGGCGATGACTTCGAATTGCATGGTGTTACTCCACGATGGGTTCCCGATCCGCGACCAGACCGGGAAGGTTGAAAAAACTCAATCGATGAACAAGGACGAGACGGAGTCGTCGTTGCTGATGCGGCGGATCGTTTCGGCCATGATGTCGGCCACGGAAAGCTGGCGGATGCGCGGCGAGGCAGCGGCATCGTCGCGCAGCGGAATGGTGTCGGTGACGACCAGGGCGTCGAGGTCGGAATCATTGACGCGCTCGACCGCCGGGCCGGAGAGCACCGGGTGCGTGCAGTAGGCGACGACCTTGCTGGCACCGTTGGCCTTCAGCGCGGTGGCGGCCTTGCACAGCGTGCCGGCGGTGTTGACCATGTCGTCCATGATGATGCAGCTACGGCCCTTGACGTCGCCGATGATGTTCATCACTTCGGAAACGTTGGCCTTCGGGCGGCGCTTGTCGATGATCGCCAGGTCGCACTCGAGGCGCTTGGCCAGCGAACGGGCGCGGACGACGCCGCCGTGGTCGGGCGAAACGACCATCGGGTTTTCGTAGCTCTGCTTGCGGATGTCGTCGAGCAGAATGGGCAGGGCGTAGATGTTATCGACCGGAATGTCGAAGAACCCCTGGATCTGTTCGGCGTGCAGGTCCATCGTCAGCACGCGGTCGACACCGGAGGCGACCAGCATGTTGGCGACCAGCTTGGCAGCGATCGGCACGCGCGACGAACGCGAACGACGATCCTGGCGGGCGTAGCCGAAATAGGGGATGGCGGCGGTGATGCGGCCGGCCGAGGCGCGCTTCAGCGAATCGACCATGACCAGCAGTTCCATCAGGTTGTCGTTGGTCGGGGCGCAGGTCGATTGCAGCACGAAGATGTCGCGACCGCGGACGTGTTCCTGCAGTTCGACGCTGACTTCGCCGTCCGAGAAGCGGCCGACGTTGGCACGGCCAAGATCGACGTTGAGATGCTTGGCGACATCGGATGCCAGCTTGGGGTTGGCATTGCCGGTGAAGACCATCAGGCTGTTATAGGCCATTTCCGCATTCCTCCGGGCTCCGCGCGCGCCGCGAAGGCCCGATACAATGAAAATCGGGCAGGCCAAAGACCTGCCCGAAGGGAAACTGGCTGAGGAGGAAGGATTCGAACCTTCGAATGCCGGAATCAAAATCCGGTGCCTTGACCAACTTGGCGACTCCCCAGCGGTTCGTTCGGACGGGGTCTCGTTCGAACGAGGCGCGAATGATACAGGAGGGTTTTCCGGAAAGCCAGCCCTATTGTGCAATTTCTGCCAATGGATGTTGCGCCAGCCCGTTGGCGACCCAGCCGGTCATGCCGGCGGGCAGTCCGGCACAGGCGGCGGCCGCCGCCGTTTCGCGGTCGAAAGCGGCGAAGACGCAGGCGCCGGAGCCGGTCATCATGGCGTCCGGCGAGTAGCGGCGCAGCCAGGCGAGATGGCTGGCGACGGCGGGGAAACCGGCGCAGGCGACGGCTTCCAGGTCGTTGCCGCCGACGCCCGGCCGCCAGTCGGCGGGGCGGATCGCCGGCGTGTCGCGGCGCAAATCAGGCGAACCGAAGATCGCCGCGGTCGGCACCTGCACCGGCGGCTGCAGCACGAGGTAGGCGGCCGGCGGCAGAGCGACGTCGGTGAAAGTCTCGCCGACGCCCTCGGCGAAGCAGTTGCGGCCGTGGATAAAGACCGGCACGTCGGCGCCCAGTGCCAGGCCCAGCTTTTCCAGTTCGCCGCGCGGCACGCCGGTCCGCCACAGGTGATTGAGGGCGAGCAGCACGCTGGCCGCGTCCGACGAGCCGCCGCCGAGGCCGCCGCCCATCGGCAACGTCTTCTCGAGATGGATCGTCGCTCCCTGCCGGCTGCCGGTGTGCTGCTGCAGCAGGCGGGCGGCGCGCACGGTCAGGTCGGACTCCGGGGCGACGCCCGGAATCGGTGTCGCCAGTTCGATGCGGCCGTCGGCGCGCGGCGCGAACTGCAGCCAGTCGCAGCGGTCGATGAAGCGGAATACCGTCTGCAGCAGGTGGTAGCCGTCGGCGCGACGGCCGACGACGTGCAGGAAGAGGTTGAGCTTGGCCGGCGCCGGCCAGCGACTGTGCCAGTTCCAGTCGTTCATGGCAGGGCTTTCCAGGTTTCGATGCGCAGCCGCAGTTCGAGCGCCGCGCCGATCGCCGTCAGGCGCGACGGTGGCGCGCCGGGATCGTCGTCGGCGTAGGCGTAATCCACCTGCCAGCCGGCATCGGCGAGGCGCAGCGGGCGATCGAGGGCATCGCGGCTGAGGCTGCCGCCGGGACCGGGACGGCCGAGCAGCCAGCCGGCGAGGCGGCCGATCGGCAGCGCGTGACCGGTGACCTCGGCAAGCAGTTGTTCGGCGTCGGCCGCTTCCCGGGTCTGGCCGTCGCTGGTGATCAGGCGCGCCCGGCCGCCGCCGTTGTACAGTTCGGCGACACCGATGCCGAGCGGGTTGGCGAGCAGCAGGCGGTCGCCGTCCCGGCCATGCGTCCAGTCCAGGCGGCCGCCGCTGCTTTCGCTGCCGCCGTCGGCCTGGCGGGCGATCAGCGCAAAACGGCCGGCAATGGCGAAATGCTCCAATTGCTCGCGTTGCGGCAGCGGCCCCGCCGGCAACTGGGCGCAGCCGGCGACGAGCAGCGCGGCGAACAGCCCGAGCAGACGACGGATCAAGGCAGGTACTTCTTGATCACCGCGCCCAGCGTCTTGTTGTCCGGCGCGTTGCGTTGCGCTTCCCGGAACAGGCCGCGCGCCTCGTCCTGGCGACCGGCCTGCCACAGCACTTCGCCCAGGTGGGCGGCGATCTCCGGATCGGGCTTGATCCGGTAGGCGGCGCGCAGCGTCTGCAGGGCGGCGTCGAGCTTGCCCTGGCGGTACTGCAGCCAGCCCAGGCTGTCCATGATGAAGGGGTCTTCCGGCGCCAGTTCGACCGCCCGGGTGAGCAGCGGCTCGGCCTCGTCGAGGCGGATGTTGCGGTCGGCGAAGGAATAGCCGAGCGCGTTGAGCGCGTGCGCGTGATCCGGATGCTTACGGAGCAGACGGCGCAGGTGGAACTCCATCGGCTCGTACAGGCCCAGGCGTTCGGCGGTCAGCGCCGCGTCGTAGAGCAGGTCGGGGCTGTCGGGGTCGGTTTCCAGCGCCTTGCGCAGCGTCGCGTAGGCGGTGTCCTCGCGGCCGCCGTCGCGATGCAGCTGGGCTTCGGCGAGCACCAACTGGACCCGCTCGCCGGGCGTCGCCCCGCGCGTGTCGCGGAGCAGGCGCAGGGCTTCGTCGCTCTTGCCCTGTTCGAGCAGGATCGTCGCGATGCGGGCACGCGCCGCGACGTGCCGCTCGCCACTGATGACACGCCGGTAATGATCGATCGCCTGCTCGTTCTGACCGGCTTCCTGGGCAATCTGGCCGAGCAGGTAATGGATGCTGCCGCGGTCGGCGAAAGGCGTCGCCAGCAGCCGTTCGAGCAGGGCGATGCCGGCTTCGCGGTCACCGTGCTGCAGGGTCAGGATGGCGGCCGGATATAGCACTGCCGGCTCCTCCGGGAAATCCTTGAGCAGTCGGTCGTACTGCAGCCGGGCGTCGTCCAGGCGTTTTTCGGCGACCAGCATCTGGGCCAGCGCCAGCCGCGCATCGCGCGCCGCCGGGTAGGCATCGACGAAGCGCCGCAGGCCGGCGATCGCCGCCGCCGAATCCTGGCGCGACTGCAGCTTGGCGCGGGCGATCGCCGCCAGGTCCCAGTCCGGCTTGCGCGCCAGCGCCGCTTCGCTCTCGCGCAGCGCCCGCGCCTCGTCACCGGCGGCCAGCGCGCCCTGGGCCAGCGCGAAACGCGCTTCCGGCAGTTCCAGATAAGGCGGCAGCACGGCGTCGAGCAGGCTGAGGACAGCCTTCTTGTCGGGAATGCGCGCCAGCATGCGGTTCAGGTGCAACAGGTTTTCGCTGAGGTTTTCCTTGTCGCTCGCCAGCAGGGCGACCAGGTGCGGCTGCAACTGATCGACCTGGCGGGCATGGACGAGCAGCGCCAGTTGCGCCTGGCGGGCAGGCGTCGATTCCGGCTCGACGCTCAGCCACAGTTCGACCAGCGCCAGGGCACGGGCGTTGTCGCCGGCGAATCCGGCAACCTCAACGGCGCGGGCGATGACTTTCGGGTCGCGGGTGCGCTCGGCGAGGTCGGCCCAGGCCTGGACGCTGAGTCCGACCGCCCCCTGGCGCAGCGCCAGTTCGCCGAGCAGGACCTGGAACACGGTACGCCCGAGCAGATCCTCGTTGGGCGGCGGAGCAGCAGCCCATGCCGGCAGGCCGAGGGCCAGGGAGAGGGCGACGACGAGTTGCTTCGGGGACATGATGGCTTTCCGATTGGCGTGCGTATTTGAACGCATAATAACGAAGTAGTTTGCGATGTTATTTGGGAATCGACGGGGGTACAAGCGATGCCGGAACTGCCGGAGGTCGAAGTCTGTCGCCGGGGGATCGCCCCCGAGCTTGAAGGAGAGGTGGTGCGCGCCGTCGTGCAGCGGGCGCCCAGGCTGCGCCAGCCGATTCCGGGCGAACTGCGCGAGCTGCTGCCGGGTTGCCGGATCGTCGCCGTGCGCCGACGCGGCAAGTACCTGCTGATCGACTGCCGGCGGGCCGACGTCGAGGGCACGCTGATCATCCATCTCGGCATGTCGGGCAACCTGCGCTTCGTCCCCGCCGACCTGCCGCCGGAAAAACACGACCACTTCGACCTGGTCCTGCCCCGCCAGACGCTGCGCCTCGCCGATCCCCGGCGTTTCGGCGTCGTCCTCTGGCAGCCGGGACCGCCGCCGGCGGTCGAGCGCCACCCGCTGCTCGCCGTGCTCGGCATCGAGCCGCTCGCCGACGGCTTCACCGGCGACTGGCTGCACGAGGCCCTGGCGCGGCGCCACGGGCCGGTCAAGCCGGTATTGATGGACAGCCATCTGGTGGTCGGCATCGGCAACATCTACGCCGCGGAAAGCCTGTTCCGCGCCGGCATCTCGCCGCTGCGCGCGGCCAGCCGGATCAGCCGCCTGCGCTGCGCCGGCCTGGTCGACGCCATCCGCGCCACCCTGAGCGACGCCATCGCCGCCGGCGGCAGCAGCATCCGCGACTACGTGCACAGCGACGGCGGCGCCGGCTGCTTCCAGATCCAGGCCGGCGTCTATGATCGCGCCGGCGAACCCTGCCTGCGCTGCGGCGGCAGCATCCGGCAAATCCGCCAGGGCGGCCGCAGCACTTACTATTGCCCGGCCTGTCAGCACTGAAAGCGCGCGGCAGGGCGCGCCATTTATGCTAAATTGGACATTCGTCAGTCGTCGGAACCGCCCTCATGTCGCTCGCCAATCAATTTGCCGCCTATTCCGCCTGGCGGACGCTGCTCTCCAACGATATCGCCGAGTTCCAGCGCTGGCTGGCGGACAACGAGCTGTCCGACGGACAGATCGACCTTCGCCTCTCGCAACTGCAGGAGCGGCTACGTGAAGACCGGCTCAACGTCGCTTTCGTCGCCGAGTTCTCGCGCGGCAAGTCGGAGCTGATCAACGCCATCTTCTTTGCCGATTACGGCAACCGGATGCTGCCGTCGTCGGCGGGACGGACGACGATGTGCCCGACCGAACTGCTGTTCGACGGCAACAAGAAGCCCTGCATCGAACTGCTGCCGATCCAGACCCGCGCCAACAACGCCAGCGTCAGCGAGTACAAGCGCTTCCCCGAGGAATGGACATTCCTGCCGCTCGACGGCGAGGCGCCGGAGGACATGCAGGCGGCACTGCATCACGTCAGCGAAACGATCCGCGTCACCCCGGCACAAGCCGGCGAACTCGGCTTCGAAGTCGGCGGCAGCGAATCCGACCTCTACCGCATCGGCGACGACGGGCTGGTCGAAGTGCCGCGCTGGCGCCACGCCCTGATCAACTTCCCGCACCCGCTGCTCAAGCAGGGCCTGGTCATCCTCGACACGCCGGGACTCAACGCGATCGGCGCCGAACCCGAGCTGACCCTGTCGCAACTGCCGAACGCCCATGCCGTGCTGTTCATCCTGGCCGCCGATACCGGCGTCACCCAGTCCGACCTGACCATCTGGAAGGAACACATCGCCAGCGCCGGCAATGCCCGGCGTGGTCGCATGGTGGTACTGAACAAGATCGACGGGCAATGGGACGAACTGAAATCGGCAGCGGCGATCGACGCCGAAATCGCCCGCCAGGTCGATAGCTGCGCCGCCATCCTCAACCTGCCGGCCAGCCAGATCTTCCCGGTGTCGGCCCAGAAGGGGCTGGTCGCCAAGATCAACGACGACGCCGCGCTGCTCGCCCGCAGCCGCCTGCCGGCGCTCGAGGAAGCGCTGTCCGGCGAACTGATCCCGGCCAAGCGCGAAATCGTCTGCGAAAGCACCGACGCCGAGTTCGGCGATGTCGTCGCCCGCGTCCGCGCCCTGCTCGACTCCCGTTTCGCCGGCCTGCGCGAACAGCTCGCCGAACTGGCCGAACTGCGCGGCAAGAACCGCGGCGTCGTCGAATACATGATGGGCAAGATCCGCGCCGAGAAGGAGGAATTCGAGGCCGGCCTGCAACGCTACTACGCCGTGCGCAGCGTCTTCTCGACGCTGACCAACAACCTCTTCGGCCACCTCGGCATCGACCGCCTGCGCCAGCTCACCGGCGAGACCCGCGAGAACATGCTCGAAGCCAGGTTCTCGAAGACCCTGTCGGACGCCATGGGCGGCTTCTTCGCCCGCACCCGCGAGGCGCTCGCCAAGTCGAACGCCGAGATCGCCGAAATCCTCGCCATGATGGACGCCGTCTACCGGAAGTTCGCCGTCGAACACGGGCTCAAGCTCGGCGCCCCGACGGCCTTCTCGCTGCTCCGCTACGAGCGCGAGATCGACCGCCTGCAGGCCTGGTGCGACACCCATCTCAACACCGTCGTCACGCTGCTCACCCACGACAAGCGCAACATCACGCAGAAGTTCTTCGAGGAAGTGGCGATCCAGGTCCGCCGCGCCTTCGAGCGCGCCAACCGCGACGCCGAAGTCTGGCTGCGGGCGATCATGGCGCCGATGGAAACCCAGGTCCGCGAGCACCAGATCCAGTTGAAGCGCCGCCTCGAAAGCATCAAGCGCATCCACCAGGCGACCGACACGCTGGAAGACCGCATCGCCGAACTGGACAGCGTCGGCAAGACGCTCGAGGAACAGCTGGCGATGCTGGCCGACATCGAATACCGCGTGCGCGACCTGATGACGCCGGCGCAGATGGCCGAACTGCGCGCCGCCTGAGCGCGGCCCGCGCTCAACTGCCGAAACCGACGATCTCGCGCGGAATCTGGTCGAGCGGCAGTTCGCGGCCGACGCCGCCGAGCTTGAACGCTTCCTTCGGCATGCCATAGACGACGCAGGTCGATTCGTCCTCGCCGATCGTCGTCGCCCCGGCATCGCGCATTTCCTTCAAACCGCGCGCGCCGTCGTCGCCCATGCCGGTCATGATGATGCCCAGCGCGTTGCGGCCGGCGACCTGGGCCACCGAACGGAACAGCACGTCGACCGACGGCTTGTGCCGGTTGACCAGCGGCCCGTCGCGCACTTCGACCAGATACTGGGCGCCGTTGCGGCGCAGCATCATGTGCCGGCCGCCCGGCGCGATCAGCGCCAGCCCGGGGTGCACCCGGTCGCCGTCCTTGGCCTCGCGGATTTCCATCGGACACAGGCCGTTCAGGCGCTCGGCGAACATCGCGGTGAACTTCTCCGGCATGTGCTGGACGATGACGATGCCGGTGGTCACCGCCGGCAGGCGGGACAGCACGGCCTCGAGCGCCTGCGTGCCGCCGGTCGAGGTACCGATGGCGATCACCCGGTCGGTCGTCCCGTACATCCGTGCCCCCTGGTGCGGCGCGCTGGCCAGCATGGCGTCGGCCGACTGCTTGGGCACCACCATGGCCGGACTGCGCGGCCCGCCGGTCATGCTGCGCAGGACGCGCATGTTGGCGCGCGCCGCCGACTTGATCGCCGAGATGATGTCGTTGCTCGAGTCCTCGAGGAAGGATTTCAGGTTGAGCTTGGGCTTGGTGATGATGTTGATGGCTCCCGCCGCCAGCGCCTCCATCGTCACCTGCGCCCCCTTGTCGGCGAGCGACGAGCAGATGATCACCGGCGTCGGCCGCTCGGCCATGATCTTCTTCAGGAAGGTCAGGCCGTCCATGCGCGGCATTTCGATATCGACGATGAAAACGTCGGGCCACTGCGCCTTCAGCTTGTCGATCGCAAAAACCGGATCCTGCGCGGTGGCGATCACCTCGATCGAGGGTTCGCGGCTGATCGCCTGGGTGATCACCTGGCGGACCAGTGCCGAATCGTTGACGATCATGACCTTGATCTTGTTCATTATTTTTGTTCCTTGGAAAAGTCCTTGGCGCCGGGCAGCGCCAGCCAGACATGGCCACTGGCCAGATCGAGGGTCAGCCGCCGCCGGCTGGTGCCACCGACATGCTCGCGCGTCACCCGGAAACCGTAGGCAGTCAACGCCGCGCGCGTTGCCTCGACGTTGCGACCACCGACGTCCATGTTACCAGCGCGCGTCCCGGCGAACATGTTGCCGCCGCCGAGCAGCTTGACCTGGCAGCTCGCCGGCGTCACCCGGCGCGAACGCAGTTCGTAGACAAAGCGTTCGACCGCCTCGTCGGCGTAACGGCAATTCGGCAGCGAGCCCGGCGGCCGCTCGCGGCCCGGCAGCAGGATATGACTCATGCCGCCGAAATGGTGCAGCGGATGCCAGACGGTGACGGCAACGCAGGAACCGAGCAGGGTGCCGATGCGGGTCGGCGCCGCCGCGAAATGGAATTCGCCGGGATGAAGGAAGACTTCCGGACGCGCAAGGCCGGCGGACATGATGGCGAGGGATCAGTGGGCGCGTTGATAGATGGTCGGGCGCAGCGCCACGAAATCGTCGGTGATGCCGAACAGCGATTCGGAATGACCGATCACCAGTTGCCCGTCGCGCTTCAGATAGGGCAGCAGGTTGGCGACCACCTTGCGCTTGGTCGGGTTGTCGAAATAGATCATCACGTTGCGCAGGAAGATCAGGTCGAAGACGCCGATATCCTTGCGCGGCGCCAGCAGGTTGCTGTGCAGGAAACGCACGCGTTGCTGCAGCTCACGGACGATGAGCAGGGTGCCCGCCTGCTCGCGGATGCCTTTCAGGCAGTATTTCTTGAGCATCGCCGGCGGAATGCCGCTGATCCGGTCGAGCGAATAATGCCCCTGCTCGGCCTTGCGCAGGACGCGCGTGCTGATGTCGGTGCCGACCACTTCCCAGGGCGCTTCGCCCAGCGTTTCCGCCAGCACCATGGCCATCGAATAGGCCTCCTCGCCGCTCGACGACGCCGCGCTCCACACCCGAAAAGTGTTGCCGCGCGACTGGCTGGCGCGACTTTGCAGGAAATCGAAATGCTTGGGTTCGCGGAAGAAATAGGTTTCGTTGGTGGTGATCAGGTCGATCATCAACTGCAGTTCGGCCTGGTTCTCCTTCTCCCGGACGAACTGGTAGTACTCGGCAAAGCGCGAAAAACCAAAGTGCTTGAGACGCTTGCCGAGACGGCCGACGAGCAGCACCTTCTTGGCGTCCGCCAGGCTGATGCCGGCCAGCTCGAAGATCAGGCGCTGGAAATTGGCAAACTCGGCGGGCGTGATGTCTACGCCGGCAGGTTGGGTACTGGGCATCGCGGCTTTCCGATGGCGGTATCGAACGGGAATGGTCCACGCCGGGCTTGCCGCAGCAAACCCGGCACGGCGGGATGAGCGGCGTCAGGCGACAGCGCCGGCCTCACCCTGGTTGATCGCGGCGATCACCGCCACCTCGTCGAGCGACAGGATGCGCTCGACGTCGAGCAGGACGACGAAACGGCCGCCAACCTTGCCCATGCCGGAAATGAAATCGGTGCGGATGCGTGTCCCGAAAGCCGGCGGCGGCTCGATGTCGGTCGGCGCGATTTCCAGCACCTCGGAAACCGCATCGACGACGATGCCCATCTGCTGCGCCTGGGCCCCGGCGGTCTCGGCAATCTCGATGATGACGATGCAGGTGCGCTTGGTGATTTCACCGGCCGCCCGGCCGAAACGCACCGACAGGTCGATCACCGGCACGACGGCGCCGCGCAGGTTGATGACACCGCGGATGAAACGCGGCACCAGCGGCACCTCGGTGAGCTGCCCGTACTCGATGATTTCCCGGATGGCGAGGATGCCGATGGCGAACATCTCCTCGCCGAGCAGGAAGGTCAGGTATTGCTGCTGCTCGGTATCGCCGACAAGGACCGGCGCTTGGCCGGGCCTTGCCTGAACGGGATGCTGGTCTTGGGTCATGGCAAGCTCCCCGGCCGATCAGAAGCGGGCAAAGCTGCTGTCGTCCAGCGAGCCGCCGAAGCTGGCCGGCGCCGACTCGGCCTGACGGCGGCCAGCGTTGCGTGCGGCGGGTGCCGCTCCGCCACGCCGGCTGGCGCCGCCAGCACGGCTGCCGACATCGAAGAAGGCCATCAGCTCCTGCAGGTTACCGGCCTGCGACGACATTTCCTCAGCCGTCGCCGCCAGTTCCTCGGACGCCGAAGCGTTCTGCTGGGTGATCTGCGACAACTGGCTCATCGCCGTGTTGACCTGGTTGACGCCGACGCTCTGTTCTTCCGAAGCGGCGGTGATCTCCTGCACCAGGTCGGCGGTCTTCTTGGTCGCCGGCACGATCTCGTCGAGCAGCTTGCCCGCCTTTTCGGCGAGGCCGACCGAATTGACCGCCAGTTGACCGATTTCCTGGGCGGCAACCTGCGAACGTTCGGCCAGCTTGCGCACTTCCGCGGCGACGACGGCGAAGCCCTTGCCGTGTTCGCCGGCGCGGGCCGCTTCGATCGCCGCGTTGAGCGCCAGCAGGTTGGTCTGGTAGGCGATGTCGTCGATGATGCCGATCTTGCGCGCAATCTGCTTCATCGCGCCGACCGTCTCGCTGACCGCCTCGCCACCCGCCGCCGCCTTGCTGCTGCCGTCGGCCGACATGCCGTCGGCGACCTTGGCGTTCTCGGTGTTCTGCTGGATCGACGACGCCATCTGCTCGATCGACGCCGAGGTTTCCTCGACCGACGCCGCCTGTTCGGAAGACGCCTGCGACAGCGACTGCGCCGTCGACGACACCTGGACGGTGGCCGAGGCCAGCGTCTCGGCGGTGTTATTCACCTCGGAAATGGTTTGCGCCAGCTTGGCGACGGTATTGTTCAGGCTCTGCTTGACCTGGTCGTAAGCCCCCTGGTAATCGCGCGTCACCTGCTTGGTCAGGTCGCCCTGCTCCAGCGCCTGGGCGACGTAGATGGTGTCCCTGAACGCGGTATCGACCGTGTCGGAGAGCTGGTTGAGCAGCTCGGACAAGGTTTTCGGGAAGCCGACCTTGCCTTCCAGCGGAATCTTCACCGAGAAATCGCCACGGTTGGCGGCCGCCGTGATTTCCTGGATTTCGGTGACGATGCGCTTGAGGTTGGCGCGCAACTGCTCGATGGTCTCGTTGATGAACTTCTTCTTGCCCGGGAATTGTTCGATCGCGGCTTCGAGGTTGCCTTCGCCGAATTCCTTGACGCAGGCCATCGCCTTCTTCTTCACCGCGATGTGGCCGAAGACCATGTCGTTGACGCCCTTGGCCATGCTCTGGAAATCGTTCCTGAACTTGGTTTCGTCGATCCTGACGTCGATCTCGCCGGCATCGTGCTCGCGCGACATGCGGTTCATCTGGGCGATGAAGTCCTTCAGGTTGCTGCGCATCTGTTCGATGGTGTCGTTGATGAACTTCTTCTTGCCCGGGAAAGCTTCCAGCGGCGCGTCGAAATTGCCCTCGCCGAACTCCTTGATGCAGGCCATCGCCTTCTTCTTCACCGCGATGTGGCCGAAAACCATCGTATTGGTCCCTTCGGCCATCGCCTTGAACGAGCCCTGGAAGCTGGCTTCGTCGATCCTGACGTCGATGTCGCCCTTGTCGTGCTCGGTCGACATGTGGTTCATCTCGTCGATCAGCTTCTGGATCGTGTCGCTCATGTGCTTCATCGCCGCCATCAGGCTCGTGGTATCGCCGGCCTGCAGCGCGATCTTGCTGCTCAGGTCGCCGGCGGCGATCTTGTTCGCTACCTCGGCCGCGAAATCGGGCTCGCCACCCAACTGACGGAGCAGGTTGCGGGTGATCGCAATGCTCAGGAAGGCAACCGTCGCCAGCGTCAGCAGGACGATGGCCAGGGCCAGGGTGGTGGCGCTGTCACGGGTGGTGGCGGCGTCGGCGGCGGCCTTCTTGGCCAGTTCGTGGTTGTAGTCGAAATGCTCGTTCATCACCTGGTTGACCTGGCGGGCGATGGCGGCGTTTTTCTCAAGCAGATCCCGAGCCTGTTCGTTCTGATTCTTGCGCGACAGCTCGAGGATGGGTTCGATGCCGGTGACGAACTGGGCGAAGAGCGTCTTTTCCTGTTCGTAGATGGCACGATCGCGGTCGTCGGAAACCATCGACGCATAGGCCTTCATCGACTCTTCCGTCAGCTTCAGGCTTTCCTTGATGCTCAGCTCGATCTCCGCCATCTTCGCCGAATCCGTATTGAGGACGTGACGGTCGATGCGGACCCGCAGGCGCCCGAAATGGGCTCTTACCGAATCCAGCGTGGCCATGCTGGGCACGGAATTGACCGAGGCGTAGTTGGCAGCTTCGAACACTTTGCCCATCTGCTGGTAGTTGAGCGTGGCCAGCAGCAATATGCCGAGCAACGCGGCGCCAGCAAGCAAGATCATTTTCTTGGCGACGGTGAGTTTCATGAGAGTCTCCGATTCAGAAACGGTGGGGGTGAGTTGTTGGTGGGGTGGGGGCTGGCCGTTCAATCGACAGCGGCAAGGCGGTTGAGCTGGATGTCGCGGCGACTTTCCCGGCGGCTGACGCGACCGACCAGGCCGGGCACGTCGAGGATCAGGGCAACCTGGCCGCTGCCCAGGATGGTGAAGCCGGCGACGCCCTGCAGGCCGTTGAAGACGGCGCCGAGCGGGCGGATCACGGTCTGGTATTCGCCTTGCAGCGCATCGACGACGAGACCGGCGCGACAACCGGCGTAATTGACGACGACGACGTTTTCGCGCTGCACCGGTTGCAGCAGGAAGGCCAGTTCCGCGTTGACCTCGGGCATCCCCTCGGCCAGTACGGTCGGCTCCGGCGCGGGCGGTTCGGGCATGTCGAACAGTTCGCGCAGGCGGATGAAGGGCAGGACTTCGCCGCGCAGGTTGAGCTGGTCGCGCCCTTGTGCCGCTTTCAGTTCTTCCGGCGTCAGTTCGACGCATTCGACGACCATTTCCAGCGGCACGACGAAGGAGGCATTGCCGACGCCAACCAGGAAACCGTCGATGATCGCCAGCGTCAGCGGCAGACGGACGCGGATCGTCGTACCGAAGCCTTCTTCGCTGTCGATCTCGATGCTGCCGCGCAGCGCGGTGATGTTGCGGCGCACGACGTCCATGCCGACGCCACGCCCGGACAGGTTGTTGACCTGGTCGGCGGTGGAGAAGCCGGGCTCGAAGATCAGCGCGTGAATCTCGTCGTCGCTCAAGGCCTGCTCGGGCTTGACCAGGCCGCGTTCGATCGCCTTGGCCAGGATCTTCGCCTTGGGCAGGCCACCGCCGTCGTCGCCGACTTCGATGACGATGCTGCCCGAGTCGTGGAAGGCGTTCAGGCGCAGCGTGCCGTGCGCCGGCTTGCCGCGGGCAAGGCGCAGTTCGGCGGATTCGATGCCGTGGTCCATCGAGTTGCGCACGAGGTGGGTCAGCGGGTCGCCGATCTTCTCGATCACGGTCTTGTCGAGCTCGGTTTCGGCACCGGCGATTTCCAGCCGGATGTCCTTGCCGAGGTCGCGCGAGACGTCGCGCACGACGCGCTGGAACTTGTTGAAGGTGGCGCCGATCTGCACCATGCGCAGTTGCAGCGCCGAATCGCGGATGTTCTCGACGAGGCGGTTGAGCAGCGAGGCGGCTTCGAGCAGTTCGGCCTGGCCGCTGGTCTGGGCGGCGAGATTGATGCCGGCGCTGGCGATGATCAGCTCGCCGATCAGGTTGATGTGTTCGTCGAGCTTGTCGGCGTTGACGCGGATCAGCGCCGCGTCGCCGGCCTTGTTGTCCTTGACCTGCTTCTGTTTCTGCAGGGCGGCTTCGACCACCGCCGGCTGGACCACATTGCGGGCGACCAGCACGGCACCGAGCTCCTGCCCGGCGCCGCCTTCCTGGCGCGCGTCGGCCTGGGCGCTGAGCGCCTGTTCGAGCTCGTGGCGGGTCAGCGTGCCGCAACGGACGAGGATTTCGCCGACGCGCATGTCCTCCTCGGGCAGGCTGAGGATCAGGTCGAGGTATTGCGAGACCTTGCTGTGCGGCGGCAGGATGCGCACCTGGGCATCGTCCTGGACGAACTCGAAGGCGCCTTCGATGGTCGCCTTGTCGGCCGTGCTGCGGTAGCTGATCTCGAAACCAAGGTAGCAGGCCTCCGGGTCCATCTCGGCGGCACGCGGGATGTCCTCGCTCAGGGTGACGATCGAGACGATCTCGCCGAAGGTGCTCAGATAGCGGATGAAGGACACCGGGTCCATGCCGTTTCTCAGCACGTCCCGGGAAAAGCGCAGCGAGATGTGCCAGTTGTCGGTCTCGACGCCCTCGCCGCCACCTTCGCGGGTCAGCGGCGTGGCGTGTTCGACGACCTGGGCGGCGGTTTCCGGCGGCGCCCCGTGGATCGCCTTGAGGCGGGAAATCAGCGCCGCGGAACGCTGCTGATCGTCGTCGCCGGGCACGCTGCCGGCGGCGAGGTGATCGATCAGGATGCCGATGTGGTCGCCCACTTCCAGGAAAAGCGCGACCAGCTCGTCGTCCATCGCCAGCGCGCCGGCGCGCACCTCGTCGAGGACGTTTTCCGCGGCGTGGGTGAAGGCGACCAGGTGATCGAGACCGAACAGCCCGGCCGAACCCTTGATCGTGTGGGCGGCGCGGAAAATCGCGTTGATCAGGTCGGCATCGTCCGGCGCATGTTCGATCTGGAGCAGCGCGGCCTCCATGTTGTCGAGCAGTTCGCGGCTTTCGATGACAAAGGTTTGCAGGGCGTCGTCAAGATTCATGGTGCGCTCACACGGGGGAACGAATCAGCAGGGGATCGCCGAACTGGCCGGCCAGGGCGCACAGGTCGATCAGTTCGAGTACCGGATCGCTGTGCCGGACGAAACGCACTTCCTTGCCGAGGATGGCCGCCTCGCGCTTGGCCATCAGCATCAGCTGGAGACCGGCGCTGTCGATCTCGGTGACGCCGGAAAGATCGACCTCGCCGCCAGCGCCGTCCGGGGTGGCGGCGATCAGCGCCAGCAACTGTTCCTTGCAGTCCTGCGCGGTGAAGATCGTGAATTCGCCGACGATGTTCAGGGCGGGAGAAGTTGCGGCTTCGGCAGTCATGGTGCGCTCCCGGCTCAGGGCAGGATCAGCTTGGAAACGGCGGCCAGCATCTGCGCCGGCACGAAGGGCTTGACCACCCAGGCCTTGGCGCCGGCGGCCTGACCGGCGGCCTTCTTGTCGGCACCGGCTTCGGTGGTGAGCATGATCACCGGCGTGAACTTGTAGGCCGGCAGTTGCTTGGCCGCCTTGACGAAGCTGATGCCGTCCATGTTCGGCATGTTCACGTCGCTGATGATCAGGTGGATCTTGCGCCCGTCGAGCTTGCCCAGCGCGTCCTTGCCGTCGCAGGCTTCGAGCACGTCGTAGCCGGCGGCCTTGAGGGCGATGGCGACGACCTGGCGCAGCGATGCCGAATCGTCGACGATGAGGATGGTTTTGGCCATGAGTGTCTCCTGTCAGAAGAAGGTGATGCCGGATTCGTCCGGCGCCCGGCGCGCAGCGCCACCGCGGTGGACCGCGTGCTGCTCCGGCGTGGTGTAGGTTTGCGACAGTTCGCTCAGCCATTGCTCGGCGTCGATCGAACCGCCCTGGGCAACGGTCTGCCGGCTGTCGCCGATGTGCGCATGCAGCTTGCCGATGTCCGAGCTGACGTGACCGAGCATCTGGCTGACGCGATCCTGGAACTGCAGGGCGACCAGGACTTCGGCCACTTCCTCGGCGACCTCCTGGTTCTGCTGGCGCAGCGCGGCGGACGACTGGGAAAGGGCAGTCGCCGCGCCGCTGAAGCGCTCGACGACGCTCTCGATGACGGCGCCGGAATGATTGACCAGCGCTTCGTCCTGCTCGGCGTACTGGCGGGAAACCCGCTGCGCCTCGGCGATCGCGTGGTTGACCGTATCGACGGTGCGGCTGATCTTCATCCCGGTGTCGCCGGAGAGCGTCGACAGCTTGCGCACTTCGTCGGCGACCACCGCGAAACCGCGGCCGACTTCACCGGCGCGGGCGGCCTCGATGGCGGCATTGAGCGCCAGCAGATTGGTCTGCTTGGCGATCTCGGCGACTTCCCTGGCCATCCGGCTCAGCGTATCGGTGTGACTGGCCAGCGCGCCGACCTCGGTGAGCAGGCTTTCCTTGGTGCCAAGCGCGGTGCGCAGCGAGTCGATGATCGCATGCAGTTCGTCCTGCGCCGAATTGAGCAGTTGCAGCAGGTTGCCGTCGCCGGCGGCAGCTTCACTGCTGGCGGTGGCCTGCTGCAGGCGTTGCGAGATATCGGCAAAGCGCGTGCTCAACGACACCGCCGCTTCCTCGGTATGGGTGCGGGCGGTTTCGACCTGCCCGGACCAGATCGGCAGCAGGTCGAGACAGAGCCGGTCGAGACCGTTCAGCCCTTGCGGCTGCAAACGCGCCGTTTCCTCACGACAACTGTCGCAAGCCGCCGCGCATTGCGCGGCATGCGCCCGCGCCTGACGGTACAGCGCATACCAGCCGAGCCCGAGACAGGCCAGCAGGAAGCCGCCGGCGATCGCCACCGCTCCCGGCGTATCCGGTGCCATGGCAATGATGCCGAGCCCACCGCTGACGGCGATCGGCCAGAGGTCTACGGCGCGCGGACGGCCTAGCGGGGCGAGCGATGCGGAGTCCTGCCTCATGGTCCATTTCCTCGGTTGCACAAAAATAAAAACGTTGCGGGGTGAGCAACGCAAAACAACATCAACATAATACTATCTATAACAATAGTGTCAAATATATTATTCAACACCCGAGATTTTCGCTCGCCCCAGCACCCTCGCCCGGCGAACTGGGCACGATGAGGAGACGCGGAAAAGCCATGGACAGCGTCGGGAAAGCGGGAAGACCTGCCGTGCGCGGCGCGACAGAGCCCGTCCGGGTGCTCATGGGCATGGCACGCCGGGGCAATTCGGGTCTTTGTCGGTGGCGGACGGCGCGTGACGTCGGGAAGGCTTCACGGACGCTGCGCTTGCCGCGCCGGGGCGCTACGTGTCGCTGCTGAAGTTGCCTGGAACCATTGACTTACCCCGCATCACGAATTGTCTTGTTTTGATTGGCAGCGGTGCCGCCTTGTCCCGTCAACCGTCGAGGGTGGACTGGGTGCAAACCACTATAACTAAGGTAATAATCCGGCGCAATGGTTTTCCCTAGGGGGTTTTCACCTTCGTGTTTCCCTCTCGGCAAATTACGCAAATGGGAAGCCGTTGCCGATGGCGCAAAGGCGCGGCTCAACCCTTGAGGGCGGCGATCAGGGCAGCGACTTCGTCCGCCGAATCGGCGAGGATGGCACTGAGGGCGGCGCCATCGACCTGCTGTTCGATATCCGTCGCCATCCCCCGGCGCCCCATGCCGGAAAGCTCGGCCAGCGGAGATTCGACGGGCGAAAGGTAATCGGCGAGCAACAGGGTGTCGCCGAGCGACGCCGCCGGCATCGCCAGGTAACCGCTCCACAGGATTTCCAGCGCGTTCAGCACGTTTTCCGGAACATCGAGGGCGCGCAGCACGAAACGGCCGACCTGCGCCTCGCGTTCGCCGACCCAGGCCGCCAGGTCGCTTTCGAGCAGTCCGGGAAAGGCGGCGGCGCGGGCGATCAGGTAGAAACCGCCGATCTCATGGACGACACCGGCGAAAAAGGCCGTTTCCGGGTCCTGGCGGGTGACGCGGCTGGCGATCACGCGGGCGAGCGCGGCGACATGCACCGAATGCTCCCAGAGCCGGGCAGCCAGCGCGCGGTGCGCCGGCTCGTGGACCATGTTCGCCATCTGGCCGACGACGATCGCCATCGCCAGCGTGCGCAGGGTATTGAAACCGAGGCGCGAGACGGCGCCGCGCAGGTCGGCACTGCGCCGGCCGGAACGGTTGTAGACCACCGAATTGGCCATCGCCACGACGCGACTGGCGAGCAACGGCTCGGCGCCGATCAGCCGGGTCAGCGGCTCGATCGCGCACTCGGGATCGTCGAGCAGGCGCTTGACGCTCAGCGCCAGCTCGGCATGGGTGGGAAACACCATGCGCCCCCGCTCGGCCTCGGCAACGATGGTTTGCAATGCGCGTTCGACATCCATGGTGTCATTTCTCCTGGGGCGTATTCACATCGGCGGAAGCCTTCCTGATACGGGCATCGCTGCCGTCCGGGAAAGCCAGCCAGACATCGCCGCTCCACAAATCGAAGTGCAGCTTGCGGCGTCCGCTGCCGCCGACGTGCTCGGACAGCAATGCGATATTGTGCGCCGCCAGCAGCTCTCTGGCACGGGCAACGTTGCGGCGGCCGATGTCGATGTTCTCGCCGGCCAGGTCGCGCAGCATGTTGGCGCCGCCGAACAGCTTGGCCTGGTAGGCGCTGGGCTGGGTGCCGGCGGCGGCGACGCGTTCGAGGAAAAGCGCAACGGCCTCGTCGGCGTAACGGCCGTCGAGCGGCGCGGCGGCCGGCCGCTGGCGGCCGCTCAGCATGAAGTGGCACATGCCGCCGATACGCTGGCGCGGATGCCAGAGGGTGATCGAAACGCAGGAGCCGAGCAGGGTCGAGATGCGCGTTCTGCCGCCGCCGAAATGGAATTCGCCGGGGCTGAGGACGACTTCGCGCAGCGGCTCGGGCAGATCCTTCATGGCTTGCGATAGATGGTCGGCAACACGGCCTGGACGCGGTCGGTGATGCCGTTGAGCGTTTCCGAATGGCCGATCACCAGGTAACCGCCGGATTTCAGCCGGGGCAGCAGGTTATGCACGACGCGGGTCTTGGTCGGCGGGTCGAAGTAGATCATCACGTTGCGCAGGAAGATCACCTCGAAATCGCCGATCTCGGCTTCGACCGGGTGCATCAGGTTGATCTGGTAGAAACGCGTGCGCTGGCGCAACTCCGGCGCGATCAGGAAAGTCCCGGCCTGCGAGCGGACGCCGCGCAGGCAGTATTTCTTCATGAAACCGGGCGGAATGCCTTCCGTCCTCGCCAGCGAGTAGTGGCCGCCGGCCGCCTTGGCCAGGACCTGGGTGCTGATGTCGGAGCCGACGATTTCCCAGGCTTTGTCGCCCAGCGCCTCGGCGAGCGCCATGGCCAGCGTGTAGACCTCCTCGCCGCTCGAACAGGCGGCGCTCCACACCCGGAACGGTGCCGCACTGTTGCGCTGTGACAGGACCCGCTCGCGCAGGAATTCGAAGTGCTTCGGTTCGCGGAAGAAATAGGTTTCGTTGGTGGTCAGCAGGTCCACCATGGTCTGCAGTTCTTCCGCATGCTCGCCGCTCGCCAGCATCCGGTAGTACTGGCTGAAGCTGGTGAAGGCGTAGGCCTTCAGGCGCCGCGTCAGGCGGCCGACGAGCAGGGTCTGCTTGGCCTCGCTCAGGCTGATGCCGGCAATCTTGTAGATCAGGCGCTGGAACAGCGCGAATTCCTGATCGGTGATGGGACTGGGTTCGGCCATCAGAACAGCTCGATCTTCTTGTCGGTGGTTTTCGTCTGCTGCAGCAGCGTCTCGGCGTAGCTGCGCTCTTCGCGGGCGATCGTCTCGGCCGTCGCCATGTTGGTCACCATGCGCCGGCAGTAGGCGTCGCCGCTGGCCGGCAGGAACAACAGCTTGCGCGACCAGGGGCCGAGGAAATCGGCGGCGAGCAGCGGGATGCCTTCGCGCGCCAGCCATTCCTTGGCGAACTCGGCGTTGCGCTGGCCGATGTTCATCGCCGCCCCCTCGGCATTGATGATGGTGCCGCCGCCGAAGGCCTTGGCCTGCAGGCGGACTTTCTTGGCGCCGCGCAGGAGCAGCGCGTTGAGCAGCGACTCCATGGCGTAGGCGCCGGAGAGCAGGGTGTCGACGTCGTCGTGACTGCCCCGCCGGATGTTCGGCAGCATGAAGTGGTTGAGCCCGCCGACCCGCGCCTGCGGATCGAACAGGCAGACGGCGACGCAGGAGCCGAGCAGCGTGGACAACGGCCGTTCGGGTTCGATCGCCCAGGCGCCGGGGTGGATGACCCGGGCCAGGCGTTCGATCTCCTGGGTGGAAAGCTGGCTGGGGTCCATCGTTCAGGCGGCGCCCAGGTGGCGGTGGCGGCTCAGCCCTCGCCCGCCGCTTCGCCGGCGCCCGCTTCGACCCCGGTCAGCATGGCGATCTCCTCGACCGAAAGCACCCGGGTGATGTCGAGCAGGATGACGAACTTGCCGGCCACCTTGCCCATGCCCTGAATGAACTCGGCACGGATGCGGGCGCCGAATGACGGCGGCGGCTCGATCTCGCTGCCGGGAATCTCCAGCACCTCGGAAACGGCATCGACGATGACGCCGATATCGTGACGACTTTCCTCGTCCGGTACCTCGATGATGACGATGCAGGTGCGGCGTCCGACCTCGGTGACCTTGCCGCCGAAGCGCGCCGCCAGGTCGATGACCGGGACGACGGCGCCGCGCAGGTTGATGACGCCGCGGATGAAGGCCGGCATCATCGGAATCTCGGTGATGCTGCCGAACTCGATGATTTCCTTGACGTTGAGGATGCCGACGCCGAACATCTCGCCGCCGAGCAGGAAGGTCAGGTATTGGGCCGGCGCCGCGCCGCGATTGGCGGCGACGGCTGAGCCTTTGTGGTGCACGACTTGTCCCATGGCGCTTCCTCAGTAACGCTCGAAATCGCCCGCGTTGACCTGCACGGCGTGGCTGCGCGCAGCCGCCGGGCGGCCACCGGCACGGGCCGGCGGGGCAAAGCTGCGGGCGGCGGCGACACCGCTGTCGGCAAGGCGGAAGAAGGTCATCGTCTGCTGCAGTTGTTCGGCTTGCGAACCGAGTTCCTCGGCGGTCGCCGCCAGTTCCTCGGAGGCCGAGGCATTCTGCTGCGTGGCCTGGTTCAACTGGCCCATGGCGCCGTTGATCTGGGCGACCCCCGACGATTGCTCGGCGGAGGCGGCGGCGATTTCCTGGACCAGGTCGGAAGTCTTGCGGATGGTCGGCACCATCTCGGTGAGCAGGGTGCCGGCGCGTTCGGCCTGCTTGACCGACGACGAGGCGAGGTCGCCGATTTCCTGGGCGGCGATCTGCGAGCGTTCGGCCAGCTTGCGCACTTCGGCGGCCACCACCGCGAAGCCCTTGCCGTGATCGCCGGCGCGCGCCGCCTCGATGGCGGCGTTCAAGGCCAGCAGGTTGGTCTGGTAGGCGATGTCGTCGATGATGCCGATCTTGCTGGCGATGCTCTTCATGTCCTCGACCGTCTGGCTCACCGCCGTGCCGCCTTCGGCGGCCTCGGCGGCGGCCTTCGAGGCCATGCCGTCGGTGACCTTGGCGTTCTCGGTGTTCTGCGAGATGGATGCGGTCATCTGCTCCATCGACGACGTGGTTTCCTCGACCGACGCTGCCTGCTCGCTCGACGATTGCGACAGCGACTGGGCGGTGGCCGACACCTGGCCGGCGGCGCTGGTCAGGTTGTCGGCGGCGGTGCGCACTTCGCCGATGATCTGCGTCAGCTTGCCGATCATGTTCTGCATCGCGTTCAGCAACTGACCGACTTCGTCCTTGCTGTCGCTTTCCAGCTTGACCGTCAGGTCACCTTCGGCCAAGCGACCGGCCGCTTCGACCGCCCGGTTGATCGGCGTGGTGATCGAGCGGGTCACCCACCAGGCAAAGCCGAGGGCGAGCAGGATGGCGCTGGCGGCGAAGCCGAGGATCAGGTTCCGGGCGCTTTGCGCCTGCTCGGCCGCCTGCTTGCCGGCCTCTTCCATCAGTTCGCTCTGGAAATCGATCAGCTTGTTGACCGCATCCATATACTCCGTCTGCGCCTTGCGCAGCGAGCCAAAGAGCAGGGCCGTCACTTCTTCGCGCTTGCCGGCCACGATCAGCTCGCGCGCCTTGTTCAGCTCGACGACATAGACCTTGCGCGCCTCGCTGACGGCATTCAGGACCCGTCGTCCATCGTCCGAGAGGATGGTCTTGTCGAGTTTTTCCAGACGGTCGGTGATGATCTTGCTCGCTTCGTTAATACGCTGCAATTCCCTCTCGACCTCTTCCGGTTTGCTCTGCAGGACGGCGTTGCGCAGCGCACGGGCTACCAGGTTGACCTGGTCGATGACGTCGTTGGCAAGTACCGTCTTCGGGAACTTGTCATGCAGCATGTTGGCGATTTCATCGTTGAGCGCCCCGACGCGGAGGACGGCAATGGTCGATATGCTGACCAGCAGAATCAGGACAAAGCCAAAGCCCAGACCAAGCCGGACGCCGATTTTCAGATTCTTGAACATTTGAGCACCCCGTAATTAATGTTGTGAGAATGGGTTGTTGGAAAGCGCTGCCGGTACTGCCTGGAGCCTTTCGGAGAATCGGTTCTGTTCGCTCTGCGTCACCGCCTGCACCAGCGCGGCGACATCGAGGATCAACGCGACGTCGCCGCTGCCCAGGATGGTCGAGCCGCCGATCCCCCGCAGATGCCGGAACATCGCGCCGAGCGGCTTGATCACCGTCTGGAACTCGCCCATCAACTGGTCGACGACGATGCCGGCGCGCTGCCCGGCGAACTGGACGACGACGATGTTCTCGCGCGGCGGCGCGCTGCCCGGAATATCGAACAGTTCGCGCAGGCGGATGAAGGGCAGCGCCTCGCCGCGCAAGTTCATGAAGTTGCGGTCGGACTGCAGGTTCTTCAGTTCGATGCACTCGACGACGGTATCGAGCGGAATCACGTAGGCCGCCTTGTTCACGCCGACCAGGAAGCCGTCGATGATGGCCAGGGTCAGCGGCAGGCGGATGGTGAAGGTCGCCCCCTGGCCGTCGACCGAGGCGACATCGACGGTGCCGCGCAGCGCCTGGATGTTGCGCCGCACGACGTCCATGCCGACGCCGCGCCCGGACAGATTGGACACCTTGTCCACGGTCGAGAAGCCGGGTTCGAAGATCAGGTTGACCACTTCGTGCTCGGACAGCGTTTCGCCGGGCTGGATCAGGCCGCGCGCGATCGCCTTGGCGGTGATCTTTTCCTTGTTCAGACCGCCGCCGTCGTCGGCGATCTCGATGACGATGCTGCCCGAGTCGTGATAGGCGTTAAGCGAGACCCGGCCGCAGGCCGGCTTGCCGCGTTCGAGGCGCAGCGCGGGCGGCTCGATGCCGTGATCCAGCGAATTGCGCACCAGGTGCATCAGCGGGTCGCCGATCTTCTCGACCACCGTCTTGTCCAGTTCGGTCTCGGCGCCGCTGATCTGCAGTTCGATTTCCTTGTCCAGTTCCTTCGAGACGTCGCGCACGACGCGCTGGAAGCGGTTGAAGGTGTCGCCGATCTGCACCATGCGCAGTTGCAGCGCCGCGTCGCGGATGTTCTCGACGAGCCGTGACAGCACCGAGGTCGCCTCGACCAGGCCACTCTGCCGGCTCTTCTGCGCCAGCAGGTTGGCCGAAGCACCGGCGATCACCAGCTCGCCGACGAGGTCGATCAACTGGTCGAGCTTGTCGGCCTGAACCCGGACCAGGCGAGCTTCCCTGGCTTTCCTGTCGCTGACCTGCGCCTGCTTGACGACGGCCGCCTCGACGACTTCCTGGCTGATCACCTTGTGGTCGACCAGGATTTCGCCCAAGGGCGGGGGTGGGGCGCCCTCGTCAGCACTGGCGCGCTTCTGCTGGCTCAGTCCCTGCTCGAGCTCGGCCTGGGTCAGCGCGCCGCAGCGCACCAGCATTTCGCCCAGGCGCATGCTGTCTTCCGGCAGTTCCTGGATGTGCTTGATGTATTCGGAGAGCCGGCTGTTCGGTGGCAGGATGCGCAGCTCGCATTCGTCGCGCACGAAATCGAAGACGCGTTCGATGTCGGCCTTCGAACTGCGGGTCTGCAACCGAATCTCGAAACCGAGGTAGCAGGATTCCGGGTCCATCTCGGCGGCGACCGGAATCGCGTCGGTGATCGTTTCGATGCTGAGGATTTCGCCCAGCGACGCCAGATAGCGGATGAAGGACAAGGGATCCATACCGCCGCGCATGACGTTCTCGCCGAAACGCACCGAAACGTGCCAGCTGTCGTTGAGGACGATACCGCCGCCGGAGCTCTCGACCTCGACCGTGCTGTCGGCGACGGTCAGTTCCGACGCCGCTGCAGCTCCGCCAGGCTGGCCGATGCCGTCGAGGAAACCCTGCAGCTGCCCGCTCAGGGCCTCGCCCTGCGTCTGCAGGTCGCCGGCCGGCCCGGTTTCGCCGGCCGCCAGCACTTCGATCAGGCTGAGCATGTGGTCGCAGCAACCGAGCAGCAGCGTGGTCAGCGCCGGGGTCACGGACAGGGCGCCGTTGCGCAGCGCATCGAGCACGTTCTCGACGCGGTGCGTGAACGCCTCGATGAAGTGACATTCGATGACGCCGGCGCCGCCCTTGATCGTATGCGCGGCGCGGAAGATGGCGTTGATGTTGTCCGGATCGTCCGGGTTCTGTTCCAGGCTGAGCAGGCAGGATTCCATGTCGGCAAGCTGCTCGCGGCTTTCCTGGAGATAGACGCTGGTGATTTCATCCATGCTGGTTTTCCTTGACTCAGCCGGCTTCGTGGGCCGGGATGACCAACGGGTCGCCGAACTCGGCGGCCATGTTGCAGAAATCGATCAGCGAACTGACGGCCTGACTGTGGGCGACGATACGCACCCGCTTGCCGGCCCGCAGCGCTTCCTTCTTCAGCAGGACCAGCAACTGCAGGCCGGCGGCATCCATCTCGCTCACCTGCGACAGGTTCAGTTCAAGTTCGTCGGTGGCAGCCAGCGCGTCGAGCAGTTGCTGCTTCTGCTCGAGCGCATAGTAGATGGTCAGCGGCTGACTGACGACGAGAGGGGGCTTGGCAGACATCACGTCCTCCCTAGAACAGTTCGATGCGGGAAGTTGCCGGCGCCGCGCCGGCCGACTCCTGCTTCAGCGCACTCTGGTGGGTGGTGCGCTGGCTTTCCATGACATAGCGGCTGTACAGCGCCTGCAGGTGCTCGGCGATCGGCTCGTACTTGAAGGCGGGATCGTCGAAGGCGCGCAAGCGATCCGCCAGCAGGCTGGCGTGACCGTCGAGGCGGGACAACGCCTGCATCACCTGCTCGATCTGCTGCCGACTGACATCCTGGAACTGGACGCTGGCCTGCGCTTCCATGAACATCGCCGCCAGTTGCCGGCTGCTGTCGCGAATCTGCCCCAGCACGTCGGCCTCGTGGCGCATCAGTTCCTCGTAACTGTGACCCAGCGCGCGTAGCTGACCGGAGAAGAAATCGAGCAGTTCCCTTTCCTTGGCCAGGTTGACGTTGGACAGCTTGTCCTGGAACTGCACCTCGATACTTTCCGCGACGGCGGCGATCCCCCGGCTGATCTTGACCACGGCGGTCTCGGTCTCGCCCGAGAGCTTGCGCACCTCGTCGGCGACCACGGCAAAGCCCCGTCCGGCCTCACCGGCGCGGGCCGCCTCGATGGCGGCGTTGAGCGCCAGCAGGTTGGTCTGGCCGGCGACGTGCTTGATCAACTGCACCAGCGATTCGAGCGAGCGCGCCTCCTGGACCACCTGCGTCACCCGCTGCTGATCCTGCTCGGTCTCCTGCAGACGCTGCCGGATATAGCCTTCCATGCGCTGGATGACCCCCTGGTTCTGCTCGATGCGCGCCTCGGAATCCCTGGCCAGCTCGACATTTTCCTGCGTCGTCTGGCTAACGAAACGATCGAGCTTGCTGACCACCTCGTCGATCGTCTGCAACTGGCTGACGATGGTGAACGCCGCCTTCTCGGTATCGTCGACGACCCGTTGCAACTGGCCGCGCACCACTTCGTTGAAGTCGCCGACCTGCTGCAGTTCGCCCGAAACCTCCTCGACCACCTGGCGGAAGACGACTTCATGGCTGGCGCTGGAGTCGGCGAGATTGCTCAGGCCGAGCGAATAATCGCGGAAGAAAGCGCGGGAAACGATGTACTGGGCGACAAAGGTGAAATAGACGATGAACATCGTGCCCAGCGTATCGGGCAGCCTGGCCGGCGCGAACACCTTGTGAAACCAGTCGTGAAAGAAGTAGACCGTACCGCCGGCCCCCAGCGCCACCATGCTGGCGACCAGCAATGCCCGCCACATGAAGGTGGTCTGGTTCATCAGCGGACGACCAACTTGATCGTGTTGAGCAATTCGTCCGCCGTCGCCGGCTTGACGATCCAGCCCGAGGCCCCGGCCGCCTTCGCTTCCATCTTGCGCGACTGCTGCGATTCGGTGGTCAGGAAAAGGATGGGCACGAACTTGTAGGCCGGCAGCTTGCGTACTTCCTTGATCAGGTCGATGCCATTCATGCCCGGCATGTTGAGATCGGTGATCAGAAGATCGATCTTCATCCCGCCCTGCAGCTTGCGCAGCGCCTCCTCGCCACTTGCCGCCTTCTCGGTGGCATAGCCGGCCTTGGCGAGAATCCCGGAAATGCTCAACAGGATGGTTGCCGAATCGTTGACGAGAAAGATGGTTTTCATTTTTACAACAAGCCCCCTGGCAATCGGTTCATCCAGATAGTGATTTTCCGCATGCGGACGCATCAGCGAAAGACGCTGATGACCATGCACGGTGTAGCGACATCCTACGCGAAATCCGGCGCCGACAACGAACCAGCATTTTTCGCATATTTCCCCGACATGACCGGGCTTCCAGAACGAAGCGAGGCGCACCGCGTATCCGGGCCAAACCCGCTTCCGTGCTTCCTGGACAACCCCGCCTGAAGCGTCGCGCAGCCGACCGCCGGCACCGGGGTTTGGGCGGTCCGGGCAGCGCCTCTCGATGACGGCAAGGGCGTAGGGC
Organism: Azonexus sp. MM2026_4; assembly: GCF_055901855.1. Lineage (NCBI taxonomy): Bacteria > Pseudomonadati > Pseudomonadota > Betaproteobacteria > Rhodocyclales > Azonexaceae > Azonexus > Azonexus sp. MM2026_4. Next base: position 2,510,781 of record NZ_CM148380.1, read on the forward strand.
TGGCCGGGGGCGCGGGCTTGCCCGGGAGCGGGAGCGCCCCCTCGACCGGTTGCCGGCTGGGCGCCTGTTGCGAGTGACGGGCGGCCGCGGCGACGCTCCCTGCCCGCGTGCGCTCGGTGAAGTCGGCGGTGGCGAAGGCGCGGCCTGCGTGGTCGCTGATGAGCGGAGACTCGGCCAGCGCCTCGACCTGCGGTAAGCGCCACCAGCCGAGCGCGATACGGCCTGCGCCGCGCCCGGCTCAGCCGGCGCTGGCGGCCTTGCCGAAGACCTTCAGGCGCGACGGCAGCAAGCGGACGTCCTGGCCGTCGTGCAGGCCGAGTTCGAGTACGCGCTGGCGCGTGATCTCGACTTCGAAGTGCTGGCCGCTCGCGCCGTTGATGCCATCGAGTTCGACCCGGGCGGTGACGCCAAAGGCAAGAATGCGGTTGATGCGGGCGGCGATGCCGGCGGTAGACGCCGGATCGGTGTCGATCTCCAGCTCGTGCGGCCGGGCGAAGGCGACGACCTCGGCGCCGTGGTCGAAATCGTGCGCTTCATGGACCAGCGTGTCGTCGCCGACGCGCAGCGATTCGCCGTTGACCCGGCCGTGGAAGAGATTGACCGAGCCGAGGAAACCATAGACGAAGGGCGTCGCCGGGTGGCGATAGACTTCTTCCGGGGTGCCGATCTGCTCGACCTTGCCGTGATCCATCAGGACGACGCGGTCGGCGACTTCGAGCGCTTCTTCCTGATCGTGGGTGACGAAGATCGAGGTGATGTGCAGCTCGTCGTGCAGCTTCCGGAGCCAGCGCCGCAGTTCCTTGCGCACCTTGGCGTCGAGCGCGCCGAACGGCTCGTCGAGCAGCAGCACCCGCGGCTCCACCGCCAGCGCCCGGGCCAGCGCGATGCGCTGGCGCTGGCCGCCGGACAACTGCGACGGAAAGCGGTCGGCCAGCCAGTCGAGCTGGACGAGATTGAGCAACTCATGCACCTTTTCCTTGATCTTCGCTGCCGACGGCCGCTGGCCGCGCGGCTTCATGCGCATGCCGAAGGCGACGTTGTCGAACACCGTCATGTGCTTGAACAGCGCGTAATGCTGGAAGACGAAACCGACCTGGCGCTCGCGCACATGTGTGCTGGAAGCATCGTCGCCGTCGAGCAGGACCTGGCCGGCATCGGCCTGTTCCAGCCCGGCGATGATGCGCAGCAGCGTCGTCTTGCCGCAGCCCGAGGGCCCCAGCAGGGCGACCAGCTCGCCGGTCGGGAAGTCGAGGGTGATGTCGTCGAGCGCGGTGAAGCTGCCGAACTGCTTGTGGATGTTCTTGACTTGAATGCTCATGATGCGGATTCCTGGGTGTCCCGGTACGACCGGGCGGCCTGATGTTCGACCCAGTTCTTGATGACCAGCGTGACCAGCGCCAGCAGCGCCAGCAGCGAAGCCACGGCGAAGGCCGCCGAGAACTGGTATTCGTTGTAGAGAATTTCGACGTGCAGCGGCAGCGTATTGGTCTGCCCGCGGATGTGGCCGGAAACGACGCTGACCGCGCCGAACTCGCCCATCGCCCGGGCATTGGTCAGGATCACCCCGTACATCAGCCCCCACTTGATGTTGGGCAGCGTGACGTGCCAGAACACCTGCCAGCCTTTAGCACCGAGGACCACGGCCGCCTCTTCCTCTTCCTTGCCTTGCGCCTGCATCAATGGGATCAGTTCGCGGGCGACGAAGGGGAAAGTGACGAAAACGGTAGCCAGTACGATGCCAGGCACTGCGAAGATGATCTTGATGTCGTGGTCGGACAGCCAGCTGCCGAACCAGCCCTGGGCGCCGAAGACGAGCACGAAGACGAGACCGGCGATGACCGGCGAAACCGAGAACGGCAGATCGATCAGGGTGATCAGGAACTGCTTGCCGCGGAACTCGAACTTGGCGATCGCCCAGGCCGCGGCCACGCCGAAGACCAGGTTGAGCGGCACCGAGATCGCCGCCGCCAGCAGCGTCAGCTTGATCGCCGACAGGGCGTCGGGATCGACCAGCGCCGTCAGGTAGGTTTCCCAGCCCTTGCGCAAGGCTTCGACAAAGACCGCGATCAATGGCATCAGCAGAAAAATGGCGAAGAAGCCGAGCGCCAGCGCCAGGATCGTCCATTTGACCAGCGGCGTCTCGCTGGTCGCTGCCTTGCTCTCGAAGCGCTGGGCATGATCGCCGCCCAGATGCATGGTGGTTGCGCCGGCCATTACCGATCCCTCCCGGTACGTTTGGCGGTCCACGCCTGCAGCCCGTTGATGATCAACAGCAGGATGAAGGAGAACACGAGCATCACCGCCGCAATCGCCGTCGCGCCGCGGTAGTCGTACTGTTCGAGCTTGGTAATGATCATCAGCGGCGTGATCTCGGAAACATAAGGCAGGTTGCCGGCGATGAAGATGACCGAGCCGTACTCACCGACGGCGCGCGCAAAGGCCAGCGCGAAGCCGGTCAGCAGCGCCGGCAGCAGGATCGGCAGGATGACGTGGCGGAAGGTCTGCCAGCGTTGCGCGCCGAGACTGGCGGCGGCTTCTTCGAGTTCGGTGTCGAGGTCTTCGAGGATCGGCTGCACGGTCCGCACGACGAAAGGCAGGCCGATGAAGATCAGCGCCACCAGTACGCCCAGCGGTCCGAACGCGACCTTGATGCCGAGCGGTTCGAGGTACTGGCCAAGCCAGCCGTTCTTCGCGTACAGCGCGGTCAGCGCGATGCCGGCGACGGCGGTGGGCAGCGCGAACGGCAGGTTGACCAGAGCATCGACCAGCTTCTTGCCGGGAAACGAGTAACGCACCAGCGACCAGGCGAGCAGCAGGCCGAATACCGCGTTGATCGAAGCGGCGATCAACGAAGCCCCGAACGATAGCTGGTAGGTGGCGACCACCTGCGGCGCCGTCACCACCTCGACGAAACGCTCCCAGTCCAGCTCGAAGGCCTTCAGGAAGACGGCGGCGAGCGGGATCAGGATGAGCAGCGACAGGTAGCCGAGCGTGTAGCCGAGGGTCAGGTTGAACCCCGGCAGGACGCGGAAGGTTTTGGCGCTGGCCATCACTTCCTCGCGACGATCTGGTCGTAGAGCGCGCCGTCGGCGAAATGCGCCTTCTGCACGGCAACCCAGCCACCGAGCTTCTGTTCGACGGTAAAGGTGCGGATCGCCGGGTACTTGGCGGCATGCTTCTTCAGTACCGCCGGGTCGCGCGGCCGGAAGTCGTGTTTGGCGATGATTTCCTGGCCGGCCGGCGAAAACAGGAAGTCGAGGTAGGCCCTGGCCAGCTTCTCGCTGCCGCGTTTGGCGGCCACCTTGTGGACGACGGCGACCGGCGCCGCGGCCTCGATCGACAGCGACGGATAGACGATGTCGAACTTGCTCGCACCGAGTTCCTGGGCGATCAGGATGGCTTCGTTCTCGAAGGTCACCAGCACGTCGCCGACATCGCGCTGGGTGAAGGTGGTGGTCGCGCCGCGACCGCCGCCGTCGAGCACCGGCACGTTGGCGAACAGCTTGCTGACGAAGTCCTTGGCGCCGGCGTCGGAACCGCTCTTGTCGAGGGCGTAACCCCAGGCGGCGAGGTAGGTGTAGCGGCCGTTGCCGGAAGTCTTCGGGTTGGGCACGATGACCTGCAGGCCGGCGCGGGTCAGGTCGCCCCAGTCCTTGATCTGCTTCGGATTGCCCTTGCGCACCAGGAAGACGGTGGTCGTCGTGTACGGCGTCGCTTCGTGCGGAAACTGCTTGCGCCAGTCGGCGGCGACCAGGCCGCCGCGCTCGACCAGGATGTCGATGTCCGGCGCCTGGTTCATCGTGATGACGTCGGCTTCCAGGCCGCCGATCACCGCCCCGGCCTGCTTCGACGAGCCGCCGTGCGACTGGTTGATGCTGACGTCCGCCCCGCCCTGCTTCTTCCAGGCGGCGACGAAGGCCGGGTTGATTTCCTTGTACAGCTCGCGCGAGACGTCGTAGGAAACGTTGAGCAGCGAGCTCTGGGCATGCACCGCACCGGCCAGCAGGCAGGACAGCGCGAGCAGGGTGGTCTTGAGCTTGGGGATCATCGGGGGCTCCGTTCTTGTGATTGATGAGCGCAGTCTAGGGAGAGCGACAGCGCCGCCCAACGAAGAAAAACTGATTTCGTTATCCACAAAACGGATAAAGCCGGCCCGCGCCATCGGCGCGGCCGGCTTCAGGAGGGTGACACCCCGGCGACTTACTTCTTGCCGTACACCTGGTCGAAGGTGCCGCCGTCGGCAAAGTGCTTCTTCTGGGCGGCTTGCCAACCGCCAAGCTCATCGATCTTGATCAGGTTGAGCTTGGGAAAGCGCGCCAGGTCCTTCTTGTCGGCGAGTTCCGGCTTGATCGGGCGGTAGTAGTTCTTGGCTGCGATCTTCTGGCCCTCGGCCGAATACAGGTACTCGAGATAGGCGGTCGCCACCTTGGTCGTGCCGCGCTTCTCGGTCACGCCATTGACCACCGTCACCGGCGGCTCGGCGAGGATCGAGACCGACGGCACGACGATCTCGAACTTGTCCGGGCCGAGTTCGTTGATCGACAGGAAGGCTTCGTTCTCCCAGGCCAGCAGCACGTCGCCGATGCCGCGCTGGACGAAGGTGTTGGTCGAGCCGCGGGCACCGGAATCGAGCACCGGCACGTGCTGCAGCAGGTCCTTGACGAAGGCCTGGGCCTTGGCTTCGCTACCGTATTTCTTCAGCGCGTAGCCCCAGGCGGCCAGGTAGTTCCAGCGCGCCCCGCCGGAAGTCTTCGGGTTCGGCGTGATCACTTCGACGCCCGGCTTGAGCAGGTCGTCCCAGTCCTTGATCCCCTTCGGGTTGCCCTTCTTGACCAGGAAGACGATGGTCGAGGTGTAGGGCGAACTGTTGTGCGGCAGGCGCTTCTGCCAGTTGGCGGGGAGCAGCTTCTGGTTCGACACCTGGGCGATCTCGTCGATGTCGTAGGCGAGCGCCAGGGTGACGACGTCGGCTTCCAGGCCGTCGATCACCGCCCGCCCCTGCTTGCCCGAACCGCCGTGCGACTGCTTGACCGAGACGTCCTGGCCGGTCGTCGCCTTCCAGTGCTTGGCGAAGGCGTTGTTGAATTCGACGTACAGTTCGCGCGTCGGGTCGTAGGAGACGTTGAGCAGCGTGGTCTGCGCCTGGGCGAGGCCAGCGCCGGCCAGCCCGGCGAACAGCGCGCTGGCCAGCAGCGCGCGACGGATGACTGAGTGCTTCATGCTTCACTTCCTCGGTTGAAATAAGTGAGCACACTCTAAGCGCCCGCCAGCCGCGCCAAAAATAATAAAAACTGCGTTGCTTATACGCTGCCGGACTCAGTCGCTCAGGCGGGTCGCCAGCACCTCGTCGACGCGGTTCTTTTCCATGTCCATGACCTCGAAATGCCAGCCGCCCCAGTCGAAGGCTTCGGTCTTGCGGGGAATCCGCCCGAGCTGGACGATCACGAAGCCGCCGACGGTGTGGTAGTTGCCCAGCTCTTCTTGCGGCAGCTCGCCGATATCGAGCAACTGCTTCATCTCGTCGATCGGCAGCAGGCCATCGAGCAACCAGCTGCCGTCGTTGCGCTGCACCGCCATCGGCGACTCGACGGCGCCGGAAAGGACGTCGCCGACGACCGTGCCCATCAGGTCGGACAGCGTGACCAAGCCTTCGGTGGCGCCGAACTCGTTGGAGACCAGCGCGATCTGCGTCCGGTTGGCCTTGAAGAATTCGAGCAGACCGATCAGCGACAGGCTGCCCGGCACGTACTGCAGGGGCTGCAACGCCAGCTTGCCGAAGTCGAGTTCGCGTTCGGAAAGCAGTTCGCGCAATAGGTCGCCGCTGTTGACAAAGCCCAGCGCGTTGCCGAGCCCGCCCTTGCTGACCAGGTAGCGCGACACGGCGCGCTCGCGCAGCAGCTGGATATTGGCTTCGTGCGATTCGCTCAGGTCGAGGCAGGCAATGTCGGCGGCGGGCGTCATGATCGCCGCCACCTTCCGGTTGTCGAGGCGGAAGACGTTGCCGAGGATTTCGCTTTCGGTCTGATCGAGGTCGCCGTGCTTGCGCCCGGCTTCGATCAGGAAGCGGATCTCGTCGGCCGCCGTCGCTTCCGCCGAGCCCTTGAGCGGGAAGAACTGCAGCAGCCAGTCGGAGGTTTTCGAGACGACCGAAACCAGCGGCCGGGTCAGGCGGATCAGGAAGGCGATCAGGCCGGACAGCGCCTCGGCGACGGCTTCCGGGTGAGCCAGCGCCAGCCGCTTGGGAATCACCTCGCCGAAAACCAGCGAGAAGAAGGTGATGACGATCACCACCAGGGCGAGCGCCAGCGCATAGGCCGGCCCCGCCGTCAGCCCGAGGCCGTGCAACCAGGTTTCGACACGCGGCACCCAGAGCGCCTCGCCATAGACGCCAGACAACATCGCCAGCGCGGTGATGCCGAGCTGCGTCGTGCCGAGCAGACGGCTGGCGTTCTGGCGGAAGCCGATGACCACCGCTGCTGCCGCCTTGCCCTGCTCGGCGCGGATCGCCAGATGGGTGTTGCGGCTGGCGCCGATCGCCATCTCCGCCATGGCGAGCAGGCCACAGCCCAGAATCAGGAAGACCAGAATCCAGATTTCCATCATGCACCACCTGACGAACGCGCACCGCGCGGTTGAAAGACTCGATGCCGGTCGGCGCCGGCAGCCGATGCCTACTCTACACCAAGGAACAAGGCCGGCAGTGGCGCGGCCCGCCGTACCGCCGGCGCGAGGGAATACGGCGCGCCACTTGGCATCGTGCCGGCTCAGGGAATGAAGGGCAACTGCAACCCCGCCGTGTCGCCGGCGCCGCCGCCGACTGCCAGGCAGGCTTCGCGGAACAGGCGGCCGGCGAGGCCGGGGTGGCGGCTGCGCTGGCGGACGAAGTAGAAGTGCCGGCGCAGGTCGAACTGCGGCGTCGGCAGTTCGACCAGGCTGCCGCGCCGGAAGGCTTCGCGCAGCGCCAGCCGCGACAGGCAGCCGAGGCCGATGCCGGATTCGACGGCGCGCTTGATCGCCTCGGTGTGCTCGAGTTCGAGCGCCAACCGGAACGCCGGCAGGCGGCTGCCGATGCAACGGTCGAACTGGCTGCGCGTGCCCGACCCCGGTTCGCGCAGGACCCAGGACTGTTCGCCCAGGGTCGCGGTATCGACCGCCGGGCTGCCGGCCAGCGCGTGCCCCGGCGCGCAGAAGACGACCAGTTCGTCGGCCAGCCAGGGCTCGACCAGCAGGTCGGGATGCGCCACTTCGCCCTCGATCAGGCCGAAGTCGCAGTCGCCCCGCAGCAGGCGGCCGGCGACCGTTTCCGAATTGGCCACCTGCAGGCTGACCGGCGAATCCGGATAGCGGCGCATGTAATCGACGACGATCAGCGTCGCCAGGTAATTGCCGATGGTCAGCGTCGCCCCCACCGCCAGCGGTCCGGGACGGCCGCCGCCGAGATAGTCATCGACCTCGCCGGCCTGGGCGAGCAGCGACTCGGCCAGCGCCAGCAGGCCGCGGCCGCTGCTGTTCAGGTGCAGACGCTTGCCGACGCGGTCGAACAGCGGACAGTCGTAGGCCCGCTCCAGCTCGACCAACGCGCTGCTCGCTGCCGACTGCGACAACGCCAACCGCCCGGCAGCGAGCGAGACGTTTTCGCTGCGAGCGATGGCGACGAAGATTTCGAGCTGGCGCAGACTGAATTTCATATCGATTTCATCAATAACGAATAGAAAAATTATCCGCTTTTGTTTCAAAGCCACCAAGCCTAAGCTGTACTCACTTCCTCCCTGCCAGCCGCCGATCATGAGCAACTTCAACCGCGAAACCGTCGTTTCCGTCCATCACTGGAACGACAGCCTGTTCAGCTTCCGCACCACGCGCGACCCCGGCCTGCGTTTCATCAACGGCCAGTTCGTGACCATCGGCCTGGAGGTGAACGGCCGCCCACTGATGCGCGCCTACAGCGTCGCCAGCGCCAACTACGAGGAACACCTCGAGTTCTTCAGCATCAAGGTCCCGGACGGCCCGCTGACCTCGCGCCTGCAGCACCTGCAGCCGGGCGACGAACTGCTGGTCAGCCGCAAGCCGACCGGTACGCTGGTGCTGCGCGACCTGAATCCGGGCAAGCGTCTGTTCCTGTTTGCCACCGGCACCGGGCTGGCGCCGTTCATGAGCCTGATCCACGATCCCGAAACCTACGAGCGTTTCGAGAAGGTGATCCTCATCCACGGCGTCCGCTGGACCAGCGAACTGGCCTACCACGACTACATCGAGAACGACCTCAGGGAACACGAGTACCTGGGCGAGGAAATCCGCGACAAGCTGATCTACTACCCGACCGTGACCCGCGAGCCCTTCCGCAACAAGGGCCGGCAGACCGACCTGATCCTCACCGGCAAGCTGTTCGCCGACCTCGGCATCGCACCGCTCGACCCGGCCACCGACCGCGGCATGATCTGCGGCAGCCCGGCGATGCTCAGGGAAATCTCGGCCATGCTCGACGGCTTCGGCTTTCGCATCTCGAAGCACATCGGCGAAATGGGCGACTACGTGATCGAGCGCGCCTTCGTCGAGCAGTAAGCCGGACGCCGGCCTCAGGCCGGCGGATCGTCGGCGTAGCCGTGCTCGGCCTCGAGCTCGGCGGTGAAGCTGGCGACCAGCGCGGCGCGTCCGGCGCGCGTCGCGATCCGTTCGAGCAGCGCGGCGAAAGCCGCGTCGTCGATGTTGCCTTCGGCGCGATTGACCGCCAGCACCTGGACCAGAAATTCGATGTTCTCGCGGTCCTCGGCATCGCCCGGCTGGCGGCCCAGCGCGGCGGCGAGCGCGCCGGCCAGCGAATTGCCGGCCGGTTTGGCATCGGCCGCCGGCACGTCGGCGTGCGCCGCCTGGACGATGCGCTGCAGGTCGGGATGTCCTTCGGGTAGGGTCTTTTCCATGGAATGCGCCTTCGGTTGCAATCAGACAGTTGGCGACGTGAAGCGTCAGTGGCTGCGCCCGCAGCGCGCGGGCGGCTTCGGCGCCAGCGCCGTCATTGTGCCGCAAATGACGAAGGGCGGGCCACCCGGACCCGCCCTTCTCCCTTGAGACTGACGCCGTCTCAGACCGGCTCGAACAGCATGGTCGCCGCCGCGGTATTGGAGATCGGGATGTGGAAGTTGGAATGCACCACCCGCACCGCGCCCGGCACGGTGCCGCGGGCGACCAGCCAGTTGAGCAGCTCGACGCCTTCGTTGCCGGTCTGCTCGACCAGGTTGACGTCGGAGAACTGGGTGGCCCAGGTCGGGTCGTTCACCATGCTGTCCATGAACTTGAGGTCGAACTCCTTGTTGATGAAGCCGGCGCGCTCGCCTTCCAGCTGGTGCGACAAGCCGCCGGAACCGATCACCAGGACCTTGGCGTCTTCCGGGAAAGCCGCGATGGCGCGGCCGATCGCCTCGCCCAGCCGGTAGCAGCGACGCGCCGACGGCAACGGGAAGAGCACGGTATTGACGCAGACCGGGACGCTCTTCACCGGCCACTTCTGTTCCGGCCAGAGCAGCGCCATGGGCAGCGTGAAGGCATGGTCGACCAGCATTTCCTGGCAGGTGACCATGTCGAAATCGTCGCGGACCAGGCTGTCGCGGATGTGCCAGGAAAGGTCTTCGGCGCCCGGAAAGCTGGGCATCGTCGGGATGCCCCAGCCTTCGTCCTCGCTGACGTATTCCGGCGCGGTGCCGATGGCGAAGGTCGGTTGCTTATCGAGGAAGAAATTCAGGCCGTGGTCGTTGTAGCAGGACACGACGATGTCCGGCTTGACCTGGTCGAGCCATTCGCGGATCGCCGGGAAACCGTCGAAGAAGGGCTTCCAGTACGGGTCCTGCTGGAGGTTGAGATGGATCGCCTTGCCCAGTGCCGGCACGTGCGAAGTGGTCAGGATGCCTACGATTTTTGCCATGATTCAGTTCCCCGCCGCGACCAGTTTGGCCTTGAATTCTTCCTTGCTCATCCCCGTCTGCAGGGCGCCGATGTCCTGCATGTCGAGGCCCAGAACGCCACCGGCCAGCTTGCCGAGGAAATAGACGCCGCCGCCAACGCGGATCAGCGACAGCACGTCGCGGTCGAGGATGGCCTGGGTCTGTTCCTGGCTGAGGCCGAACTTGCGGCAATAGGCGGCTTCATCGCTGACGAACTCGTCGCGGTTGGCCTTGCTGTTGAACGAATAGCACATCTTGTTCAGCGCGTAACCGCGACGGGCGGCCTCGTGATCGAAGATCGGTGCGCCGGGAATCGTTCGCTTCGGCGGACGAATGCTCATGTTGCGTCTCCTGTAAGTGTTGTGAATCGCTGCTTGCTGAGGGACTGCGATAACCCTTAGTCCGAGAGGGATTCTCCATCCAGCGAACAACAAAATAAATAGATTGCTTATAATGCAATTCATGAACGATTTCGATTATTTGGACCTCGACGGAAAACTGCTGCGCCTGCTGATCGCCGTCCATGAAGAAGGCTCGGTGACCCGCGCCGCGCAGCGCCTGGGCGTCACCCAGTCGGCGGTCAGCCACATGCTCGACAAGCTGCGCGGCATCGTCGGCGACCCGCTGTTCGTCAAGTCCGGCCGCTCGGTGGTCGCCACCGCCCAGGCCGGCGCGCTGGTCGCCGAGGCGCGCGAGTTGCTCGACCGCCTGCACCAATTCGGCAGCAAGGCCGGCTTCACCCCGGCCAGCCTCGAACGAACGCTGACCATCGCCGCCAACGACCTGCAGCGCGACCTGCTGCTGCCGGCGCTGTTCGGGCTGCTCAAGGAAGAGGCGCCGGGAATCAGCCTACGCGTCATTCCGTCCAACATCCCGAGCGCCGAACTGCTGCGCTCGGACCGCTGCCAACTGGCCATTTCGCCGCGCCCGCCGGAAGGCGCCGACATCCTGCAACGCCGGCTGTTCAACGACAGCTACGCGGTCTTCTTCGACCCGGCAGTGCGCCCGCCCCCCGCCGACCTCGCCGACTACCTGGCGGCCGAGCACATCACCGTGGTTTATGAGCCGCAACGCAATCTGGATATCGACGACCATCTGAAAAGCCGCGGCATCCAGCGCCGCTTTGCCGTCAGCGTCGCCAGCTTCGGCGGCATCCGCGCCTTCCTCAAGGGTTCGAACTACCTGGCGACCCTGCCGCATCGCCTGGGCGGCAACCAGCTAGCGGGTTTCGCCCGCACCGCGACGCCCTTCGCCGGCCCGGAAATGCCGATGTACGCGATCTGGCACCAACGCTACCAGCACGACCCGATGATGCGCTGGCTGCTCGACAAGCTGTACCGGGTCAGCCAGGGGCTCGAGTTGACCGCCTGAGCAGCGCCAGGCTGCCGGGCAGCAGGAGCAGGCCGAGCGCACCGACCACCGGCAGCACGCCGAGCAGCGAGGCCAGCGCGCCGGCAAGCAGGCCGCCCAGCGCATCGAAGCCGAAGCGGGTCGAACCGAAGATCGAGATCACCCGGCCGCGCAATCCTTCCGGCGCGAGTTGCTGCAAGCGGGTATTGGCGGCGATGTTGGTGGCGCCGATGCCGGCGCCGATCAGGCAGACCATGGGCAGCGCCAACGCCAGGCTGCCGACATAGCCGGCCAGCGCGAAACCGAGCAGGCCGACGGCGGCGAGCGCGCAACTGGCGAGCGCGAAATCCGGCCGGATTTCGCTGCGCGCCCGGGTTGACAGATAGAGCGAGGCGACCAGCGCGCCGGCGCCGCCCATGCCGAGCAGCCAGCCCAGCGACTGGGCGCTGCCGGCGAAGACTTCCTTGGCGAAAACCGGCATCAGCACGACGTAGGAGGAAGCGGTGACATTGACCATCGCCACCGCCAGCAGGGCGACCCTGGCGTCTACGGTGCTACGGACGAAGGCGGCGACCTCGACCAGCGCGCTGGCGGTCTTCAGGCCGCGCTGCCGGGGAATCTCGGCGCGGATGGCGAGCACCGCCGAAATCGGCCCCAGGTAGGACAGGGCGTTGATCAGGAAGCACAGGCTTTCGGGGGCGACGGCAAGGAGCAGTCCGGCGACCGGCGGGCCGATCAGGCGCCCGCTGTGCACCACCGCGGCATTGAGCGCGACGGCGTTGGGCAGCGTCGTCCGGTCGTCGACCAGATAGAGCAGCAGACTCTGCCGGGTCGGCAGGTCGAAACTGTTGAGGACGCCGAGCAGGCCGGCGAGCAGCAGCAGGTGCCAGACGGCGACCGCGTCGAAGAAGACCAGCCCGGCCAGGACCAGGGCCTGCGCGGCAAACACGCACTGCAGGCCGATCATCAGCCGGCGCCGGTCGTAGCGGTCGATCATCACGCCGGCGAGCGGCGCCACCACCAGTTGCGGCGCCTGCGACAGGAAGGCGGTCAGCCCGAGCAGGACCGGCGAACCGCTGATCCGGTACACCAGCCAGGACATGGCGACAGCCTGGATGAAGGTACCGAGGACGGAACAGATCTGGCCGTAGAAATAGCGCCGGAAATTCGGCTGGCCGAGCGCCGGCGCGCGGTTGACGATACGGCTGGCGAGGCCCGCCGCGCTCATTCCGGGAAGCGCTCGGTGTCGATTTCGGCCAGCGTCGCCGCGTTGTAGCGCGGACCGCTGACGGTATGCCGGTTGATCAGTGCATCGAGGCGGGCGATCAGGTCGCTCCCCAGGCTGACCTGGGCGGCGCCGAGGTTGTCGGCGAGATGCGCCGGCGAACGGGTGCCGGGAATGACCAGGGTATGCGGCTGCCGGTGCAGGACCCAGGCCAGCGCCAGTTGCGCCGGGCTGCAGCCGGCTTCGGCGGCGATGGCGCGGTAACCGTCGAGCAGGCGCCGGTTGCGCGCGTAGTTGTCGGGCGCGAAACGCGGCATCGACAGGCGCAGGTCGCCGGGCGACAGTTGCGCCGCCGGGTCGCTGAGTTCGCCGCCGAGGAAGCCGCGCGCCAGCGGACTGAAGGCAACGAAGGCGGCGCCGATCTCGCGGCAGGTTTCGAGAACGGCGATTTCCGGCTCGCGCGACCAGAGCGAATACTCACTCTGCACGGCACTGACCGGATGCACGGCGTGCGCCCGGCGCAGGGTTTCGGCCGACACCTCCGAGAGACCGATCGCGCGGATCTTGCCGGCCGCGACGAGGTCGACCAGGGCGCCGACGCTGTCCTCGATCGGCACCTTGAAGTCGCGCCGATGCAGGTAGTAGAGGTCGATCACCTCGGTCTGCAGACGCTGCAGGGCGGCGTCGCAGGTCGCCTTGATCGTTGCCGGGCGGCCGTCGATCACCCGCTTGCCATCGACCCCGGTCATGCCGCACTTGCTGGCCAGCACGAAACGCTGGCGCTGCGGCTTGAGGACCCGGCCGAGCAGGCTCTCGTTGGCGCCGAAGCCGTACAGCGCGGCGGTGTCGAAGAAATCGACCCCGCTGTCGAGCGCCTGCAGCAGCAGGGCGGCCGCCGCCTCGGCGCTCGGCGGCTGGCCGTAGGCGTGGCTCAGGTTCATGCAGCCGAGGCCGATGGCCCCGACCTCGAACGGCCCGACTTTTCTCTTCAGCACGCTCAACCCCGCTTAAGCAGCAAGCTGCTTTTCCAGCTCGCCGAGCACCCGGTAACAGTCGAAGACCTTGCCGACCGAGGCGTTCGGCTCGCGCCCCTCGCGGATCGCGGCGAAGAATTCGCGGTCCTGGAGTTCGATGCCGTTCATCGAGACATCGACCTGCGAGACGTCGATCTTCTCTTCCTTGCCGTTGTAGAGGTCGTCGTAGCGGGCGATGTAGGTGCCGCTGTCGCCGATGTAACGGAAGAAGGTACCGAGCGGGCCGTCGTTGTTGAAGGACAGCGACAGCGTGCAGATCGCGCCGTTGGCGGCCTTGAGCTGAATCGACATGTCCATGGCGATGCCCAGCGTCGGGTGGATCGGCCCCTGGATGGCGTTCGCCTTGACGATCGGCGAACCGCATTGGTAGGCGAAGAGGTTGACCGTGTGGGCGGCGTGGTGCCACAGCAGATGGTCGGTCCAGCTGCGCGGCTGGCCGAGCGCGTTGATGTTGCTGCGGCGGAAGAAATAGGTCTGCACGTCCATCTGCTGGATGTTGAACTCGCCGGCCGCGATCTTCTTGTTCACCCACTGGTGGCTGGGGTTGAAGCGACGGGTATGGCCGACCATCGCCACCTTGCCGGCCGCCTTCTGGGCGTCGACCAGCGCCTGCGCGTCGGCCCAGGAATCGGCCATCGGAATCTCGACCTGGACGTGCTTGCCGGCCTGCAGGCAGGCGATGGCCTGCGCGGCATGGACCTGGGTCGGCGTGCACAGGATCACCGCGTCCACCTCGGGCAGCGCCAGCGACTGCGCGAGGTCGGTGGCGACGTGCGGAATGCCGTACTGGGCGGCAACCTTGGCGGTCTGCTCGGGATCGCGACCGATCACCGAGACGACCTCGACATCGGCGATTTTCTTGATGGCGTCGAGATGCTTGATGCCGAATGCGCCGGGACCGGCCAGCGCGACCTTGATGGTTTGTTTCATGGGTTCTCCAGAATCAGATGGCCGACGGCGGTGTTCGACGCCGGTACATGATAAAAGCGTTTCTTGAGCACGGGCTTGGGTCCGCCCGCGATATCGGCCATCGCCCCGCGGGCGATCAGCCACATGACCAGTTCGATGCCCTCGGAGCCGGCTTCGCGCACGTAGTCGATGTGCGGCAGTTGGGACAGTCCGGCGGGATCGTCGATCAGCCGGTCGAGGAAGCGATTGTCCCATTCTTGGTTGATCAGGCCGGCACGCGCCCCCTGCAACTGGTGGCTCATGCCGCCGGTGCCCCAGATTTGAACGTTCAAATCCTCATCGAAGGACTCGACCGCGCGGCGGATCGCCTGGCCGATCTGGAAGCAGCGCCGGCCGGACGGCACCGGGTACTGCACGACATTGACCGCGAACGGGATGACCTGGCACGGCCAGGCGTCTGGCTGACCGAACATCAAGGAGAGCGGCACGGTCAGGCCGTGGTCGACGTCCATCTTGTTGACCAGGGTGAGGTCGAAGTCATCCTGGATCATCGACTGCGCGATATGCGCGGCGAGTTCCGGGTGGCCGTGGACGGTCGGCACCGGCCGCGGCCCCCAGCCTTCGTCGGCCGGTTTGAACTCGCTGCCGGTGCCGAGCGCGAAGGTCGGGATCAGGTCGAGCGAGAAGGCGGTGGCGTGATCGTTGTACACCAGGAAGACGACGTCCGGCTTCTGCTCGGCAATCCATTCTTTGCCGAAGTCGTAACCGGCGAATACCGGTTGCCAGTAGTCCTCGCCGGTCTTGCCGAGGTCGAGCGCGGCGCCGATCGCCGGCACGTGCGAGGTATAGACGGAGGCGGTGATGCGGGCCATTTATGCGTTTCCTTTCTTGCCGGCCGCGCCCTGCGGCTGGTGTTGCGGCTGCGCGTCGCCGTCCTCGCCGAGGCGGCGGTTGCCGTCGGCCGAACGGCCGCCGCCCAGCATCATCGCCCGGTATTCGTCTTCCGTCATGCCGGTCATCGAGCCTGCCATCTGCTGGAAGCTCTTGCCGTCGGTGGCGCCGATCTTGGCCAGGAAGTAGATGTTGCCGCCGCTGCGCATGCACCAGTTGAGATCGCGCGCCAGCACCGCCTGCTTCTGTTCCTCGCTCATCGGCCAGGCGTCGAGGTAGGCACGTTCGTCGGCCTTGAAGCGGGCGCGGTTCTCGGCCGACATCAGCGACATGCAGAACTGGTTGAGCCAGTAGCCCTTGCGCGACTGCTCGGCGTCGAAAATGATCGTGCCGGGAATGTCCTGGTAGGGTTTGTCGAGCGCCATCGCTCAGACCTCCTCGGGCCAGTAAAGGCGCATCGGGTTGGCCACCAGCAGTTTCTGCTGCAATTCGGCGGTCGGCGCGATGTGCGGGATGAAATCGACCAGCAGGCCGTCGTCCGGCATGTGCTCCTTGAGATTCGGATGCGGCCAGTCAGTGCCCCACAGCACACGGTCGGAAAACTCCTCGACGACGCGGCGGGCGAAGGGCACGACGTCGGCGTAGGCATTGCGTTCACCGGCGAGTGCCTTGGGCCCCGTCAGCGACAGGCGCTCGGGACAACTGACCTTGCTCCAGACGTTCGGATTGTCGCGCATGAACTTCAGGAAGAGTTCGAATTCCGGGCCGTCGACCGGCTTGCCGACGTCGGGCCGGCCCATGTGGTCGACGACGATGGTGGTCGGCAAGGCGGTGAAGAAATCCCACAGTTCCGGCAGATCGACCGCCTCGAAGTAGATCACGACGTGCCAGCCCCACTTTGCGATACGGCCGGCGATTTCCAGCAGTTCGTCCTTCGGCGTGAAATCGACCAGGCGCTTGACGAAGTTGAAGCGCACGCCGCGCACGCCGGCGTCGTGCATCGCCTGCAGTTCCTCGTCGCTGACGCTGCGGCGCACGGTGGCGACGCCGCGCGCCTTGCCGCCGCTATGGACCAGCGCGTCGAGCATGGCCCGGTTGTCGGCGCCGTGGCAGGTGGCCTGGACGACGACATTGCGGGCGAAGCCGAGGTGGTCGCGCAGCGCATAGAGCTGCTGCTTCGAGGCATCGCAAGGCGTGTACTTGCGTTCCGGGGCGTAGGGGAATTCGGCGCCGGGACCGAAGACGTGGCAGTGCGCGTCGACGGCGCCAGCCGGCAATTTGAAAGCGGGACGGCTCGGGCCGGCATACCAGTCGAGCCAGCCGGGGGTCTTGGTGAATTCCATGATTTCCTTGGGCGTCGGTGCGTTCATGTTCAGTCGATGTACTTGAGGCCGGCCTTGGCCAGCGGTTCGCGCAGCGCGTACATGTCGAGCCCCAGTTCGCCGGCGGCGAAACGGGCGCGCTTGGCGGTCTCGTTGTTCTCGCGCGCTTCGGCGGCGTCGGCCACCTGCTGGGCGAGGGCGGCCGGCACGACGACAACGCCGTCGTCGTCGGCGATCACCACGTCGCCGGGATTGACGATGGCACCGGCGCAGACCACCGGGATGTTGACCGAGCCGAGCGTCGCCCGCGTGCAGCCCTTGGCGTGGATCGCCCGGCTGAACACCGGGAAGCCCATCGCCGTCAGGTCCTTCACGTCGCGCACGCCGCCGTCGATGATCAGGCCGGCGGCGCCACGCGATTTATAGGAGGTGGCGAGCAGGTCGCCGAAGAAGCCGTCGGTGCTGTCGGCGGTGCAGCCGGCGACGCAGACGTCGCCCGGTTGCAGTTGTTCGGCGGCGACGTGCAGCATCCAGTTGTCGCCGGGCTGCAGCAGGACGGTGACCGCCGTGCCGCAGAGGTGGGCGCCGGCGTAGATCGGGCGGATCGTCGGCTTCATCAGGCCGACCCGTCCCATCGCTTCGTGGATGGTGGCGACGCCGTAGCGCGACAGTTTTTCGACGGCGGCGCGCTCGGCACGCTGGATGTTGCGCTTGACGATGCCAAGCTGGTTCATCGGTTGGTTCATGGTGTTCTCCTCAGCGGCCGCGGGCCTTCAGGGCGGCATCGAGCCGCGGATAGACGCGGCGGGCGTTGCCTTCGTAGATCATGTAGCGCTCTTCGGCGGTCAGGTCGGCGGCCTCGATGTAGCGCTTGGTGTCGTCGTAGTAGTGGCCGGTCTGCGGGTCGATGCCGCGCACGGCGCCGATCATCTCGGACGCGAACAACACGTTCTTGACCGGGATGACGCGGGTCAGCAGGTTGACACCCGGCTGGTGATAGACGCAGGTGTCGAAGAAGACGTTGTTGAGCAGGTGTTCGTCGAGCAGCGGCTTCTTCAGTTCCTGCGCCAGGCCGCGGTAACGGCCCCAGTGGTAGGGCGCGGCGCCGCCGCCGTGCGGGATGACGAACCTCAGGGTCGGGAAGTCCTTGAACAGGTCGCCCTGGATCAACTGCATCACCGCCGTCGTGTCGGCGTTGATGTAGTGCGCGCCGGTGGTGTGGAAGCAGGCGTTGCAACTGGTCGACACGTGGATCATCGCCGGGATGTCGTACTCGACCATCTTTTCGTAGATCGGGTACCAGTGGCGGTCGGTCAGCGGCGGGCTGGTCCAGTGACCGCCCGAGGGATCGGGATTGAGGTTGATGCCGACGAAGCCGTATTCCTTGACGCACTTTTCCAGTTCGGCGACACAGGTCTGCGGATCGACACCCGGCGACTGCGGCAGCATCGCGGCGCCGATGAAGTTGTCCGGAAACAGCTCGGCAACGCGGAAGCACAGCTCGTTGCAGATCGCCGCCCAGGTCGCCGAGGTCTGATAGTCGCCGATGTGGTGGGCCATGAAGCTGGCGCGCGGGCTGAAGATGGTGAGGTCGGCGCCGCGTTCCTTCATCAGCTTGAGCTGGTTCTGTTCGATGGTCTGGCGCAGGTCGTCGTCGCTGATCTGCAGTTCGCTGAGCTTGGGCGCCAGCGCCGGGTCCTTGAGGCTGGCGACCTGGCGATTGCGCCATTCTTCCAGCGCCTTGGGCGCCGTCGTGTAGTGGCCATGGATGTCGATGATCATGCCGTTTTCCTTTTCGTTCGTTGTCGTCCGTCGTGCACCGGCTGCCCGGCGCCGCAGTGATTTCAGGAAAGGATTCTGCGCAAGCCCCCGGCCACTGAACAGGAAAGGCCCCGACTAGCTGCTATGCCTTTTCGTTATGAAAGAGGCGAAATTTGCAAAAAAACCCGTGTTCCGCCAGTTTGCAGTGACGGAACACGGGCCGCAGGTGATGCCGGAAGCGGCGATCAGAACATGTGCGTGATGCCGGCGGCGAGCATCTTGACGTCCTTGCCGGCATCCGGCGCGGTCGCCCAGATCCCGGAAGTACCGTTGCGCTCGTTGTCTTGCCAGGAGAGGCCGGCATAGGCGATGGTGCGCTTGCTCAGGTTGTGCGTGTAGGCCAGCGAGAAGCCCTGCGAATCCGCCTTTTTCTGGGTATTGACCGAGGAAGCGGAGTAGACGGCATGCACGGTGCCCTTGGCGGATACCGGCACTTCCACCCCGACGCCCCAGACCTTGTTGGCCGAGAGATCCATGAACTTGTCGCGCTGATACGTCGCCTTCGCCTTCAGCACGCCGAAATCGTAGGCGACGCCGAGGTTCTGACTCTTCACTTCGAGATCGTCGTAGCGCACCACCGTCGTCCCCGCCGGGAAGCCGGCCCCGCGCGCGAAGGCCAGCGAACTCAGGGTCAGCGTGGCGTTGCCATGCCCATCGATATTGTCGAAGACGGCGCCGACCGACAGCGGACCGTTCTCATAGTACAGCCCGAGCTGGGCGGTCTCGAGGCGACCATTGCCGGCGGCGGCCTCCTCGATCGGGCGGGCATAGTTCACGTCGAAACGGAAGCCGGCAAACGCTGGCGACTTGTAGGCGATGACGTTCGACAGGCGGATGTCGCCGACGGGATTGATCCGGCTGCCGGCGGCCATCGCGTTGTTGCCGGTGACGTCGAAGGCGGAAGCCCCGAGCACCGTGTATTTGACCGCCCAGTCGAAGGCCGTGGTGTTCATGCGGCCGAAAGCGACGGTACCGAAATTGCCGCTCAGGCCGAGCAGTTGCTGGCGGGCCGGGCCGGAGGTGCTGCCCTGGACGCCGGCCGCATCGCTGCGGTAGTTGCCGCCGATCCCTTCGTCGAGATCGACGTTGAGCCGGTACTCGAGCACGAAGTTGACCTTCAGCCCGTTGCCGAGATCCTCGCTGCCCTTGAAGCCGAGACGCGAGGTACGCAGCAGGCCGCTATCGACCTTGTTGCGCCGCTCCTTGCCGCCGGCATCGATGCTGGCGACACCGACATCGACGATGCCGTAGACCTGAACATTCTCCTGCGCCATAACCGGTGCGCAAAGCACGGCGGGCACTGCCAGGGCGATGATTTTCTTTTTCAATTCGGTACTCCTCCTCAAACAAATTGACCTTCCGGATCACGGAAAGCATCGGCGAATGACATCCGCCCTCCTCCGGCTGCCGGATGGATTCCGGCAACCTGCAAAGCGACCCTCCCCGGCTGCACAGGCATCCTGCAGCGACGGTCGCTGTGTTCCTTCCCGTTCAGGACTGGCTGGTGACCGGGACGGCCGGCGCCTCGTCCGGCTCCGCGTCGGCGATGGACATTTCCGGGTGCGAGGCGTTCTTGACGAACAGGGCGATCGCCGCGACCACGCCGGGAATCGCCAGCACCGCGAAGATCTGCGCGAAATCGAAGTGGCGGCGCTGCAACTCGGCGACCAGGAAAGGCGCCGCCACCGCGCCGATGCGGCCGATCGCCATCATCCAGGCGACCCCGGTGGCCCGCCCGGCGGTCGGGTAGAAAGCCGCGGCCAGCGCCGGCATGCTGGTCTGCGTGGTGTTCATCACGGCACCGCCGACGAAGACCATGACCACCAGCCAGCCGAGATTGCCGGCGGCCTGGCCGATCGCATAGACGCAGGCGGCGGTGATCAGGTAGCCGATCATGATCACGCGGTTGGCGTTGAACTTGTCCATCAGCAAGCCGAAGGCGATCGCCCCGACCCCGCCGAGCGGGAACAGCGAGGTCACGAGCAAGGCCGTCTGCGGCTCGAGGCCGGCATCCTTCAACAGGATCGGCATCCAGTTGATCAGCGCGTAGAAAATCACGATGCCCATGCCGTAGGTCAGCCACAGCATCGCCGAACCGACGACATAGGAACGCGACAGGATCAGCGCCACGCCGGACTTGCCCTGATCGTTGGCCACCTTGGCGATGACGGTCTCGCCGAGCACGAAACGGTCCGCGTTACCGATGCTTGCCGAAATGCGCGCCAGCACGGCGCGGATGCGTTCGCCAGGAGCGCCGCGGGCAACCAGGTAGCGCACCGACTCCGGCAAGGCAAACAACATGATCAGAGCCAGGCCAATCGGCAGCACACCACCCAGTTCAAGAACGCTGCGCCAGCCCCACTGCGGGATCATCCAGGCAGCCAGGAAACCGCCCAGGGCGGCGCCGAGCGGGAAACCGGTGAACATCGCGCTGGTCAGGACGGCGCGCCGACGGGTCGGCGCGAACTCGCTGGCCAAGGTCACCGCCAACGGCATCGCGGCACCGAGGCCGAGACCGGTGACGAAACGCCAGAGCACCAGTTCGTCGAGCGAGCCGGAGGTCGTCGACGCCAGGCTGGCGACGCCGAACAGGGCAACGGCGCCGGTCAGCAGATACTTGCGCCCGAAGCGGTCGGCAAACGGCCCGATCAGCACGGCGCCGACCGCCAGGCCGGCGAGCGCGGCGCTCAGCACGGGCGCCAGTTGCGGCTTGGCGATGCCCCATTCCTTCAATAGCGACGGAGCGATGTAGCCGATGGCGGCGGTATCGAAGCCATCGAGCAGGATGACCAGAAAGCTGACGGCGAAGACCAGCCACTGGAAGCGTGAAAACCTGTTGTCGTCGATGAACTGCTGGACATCGAGCGGTCGATTCTTTGTTGTCATGAAATGTCTCCTCCGCCTTGGCTGGCGGTCTGTTATGTCGAAATTGCTGCTATGCCTTCCCTGACCAGACCTCCGCTGGCACCATCACCTCGCCGCGCATGATCAGCCGCGCCGTGCGCAGCAGCGCGGCACGGCGGACGTTCTGCGGGTTTTCCGGATCGAGTTCGAGCTCGACGCTGAATTCGCCGCTCGGATGCTCGACCGAGATCTTCTTGCCGTGGCCGGCCGCAACGACGGCGATGCCGGCGGTCACCGAACCGTCGAGGACGCAGGCGGTGCCAACGGTCACCGCCGCCAGGACGCCGATCGCGTCGTGACAGACGTGCGGGATGAAGCTGCGCGTCGTGATGCTGCCGCCCGCTCGTGGCGGCGCGATCAGCGTCATCTTCGGGTAGTTCCTGGCGCTGACGTCGCCCAAGCCCATTGCCTCGCCGCAAGCCAGGCGCAGGCGCTCGAGACGCGCTTTCAGCGGCGCATCGGCATTGAGTTCGGCAACGCTCTCGTAGCCGCTGCAACCGACATCGGCGGCGCGCAGGATGACGAGCGGCATGCCGTTGTCGATGCAGGTGACCTCGACGCCGTCGATGGTGTCGCGCACCTTGCCGGTCGGCAGCAGGCCGGAGCAGACCGAACCGGCGGTATCGAGGAAGTTGATCGTGATCGGCGCCGAACTACCCGGCACCCCGTCGATGTGCGCGTCGCCGGCGTAATTGACGCGGCCGCCCGGGGTTTCGACGGTGATGTCGCACTGCATGCCGGTATTGAGCGTCAGCACGCGCAGCGTCGTCGTTTCGCCCTGCGCGGCGACCATACCGGTTTCCAGCGCGAACGGCACGACGGCGGCCAGCATGTTGCCGCAGTTGGGCGTCGTATCGACGCTGTCCTTCTCCGGCTGCAACTGGGCGAACAGGAAATCGAGGGCGACGCCGGCGCTCTGGCTGGGGCGAACGATGCCGACCTTGCTGGTCAGCGGATGGGCACCGCCCAGGCCATCGATCTGGCGCTTGTCGGGCGAGCCCATGACCGCCAGCAGCACGCGGTCGCGGCTGGCGATATCGGCGGGCAGATCGGCTTCCCGGAAGAAGGGACCGCGCGAGGTGCCGCCGCGCATGAACAGGGTTTTGATCGGAGTTTGCATGGAAATCATTGTGAACTTCGCTTTTCCCGCCGAACAGGAAAGGGAACGACTAACAGCTATACGCTTTCGTTATGGGGGAAGGCACCGGACGGCGCCGAAGCGAACCTCCGCAAAGCCACACCGGCAGTCCATGCGATCCTTCCATTTCCTCTCCAGCACAGGATTTGCGGGCGCGCCCCCGGTTTCTCCCGGGGCCCCGCAATGACAACGGTTTGAGTCAGTTTGTTATCAGGAACCCTGACACAAAACCGATGTTACGCCATTACCGGAAAAACACAATAGTGAAACAATCCACCAATCAGTAATTAAAGCCCCCCCCCCCCGCACCTGCCGAAGCGGGCAGGCTTGCCCAGCCGACACGGCATGTCGCGCTGCGCTGGAGAAGAAAAAAACCGGCCCGGCGCTTGCGCGCCGAACCGGCAAATTGGGACCGGAAAAGCGTCCCAGGTTCGCAGAGGAGCAGAGAAATCAGGGCGTCGCTACCGCCAGTTGGGTCATCAGTTGCGGCACCAGTTCGAAGAGATCGCCGACCAGGCCGTAATCGGCAACCTGGAAGATCGGCGCGTCGGGATCCTTGTTGATGGCGACGATCACCTTCGAATCCTTCATCCCGGCCAGGTGCTGGATGGCGCCGGAAATGCCGACCGCGAGGTAGAGATCGGGCGCGACGATCTTGCCGGTCTGGCCGACCTGGTAGTCGTTCGGCACGAAACCGGCATCGACGGCGGCGCGGGAAGCGCCGAGCGCGGCGCCGAGCTTGTCGGCCAGCGGTTCGAGCAGGGTGCGATAGTTCTCGCCACTGCCCAGGCCGCGACCGCCGGCAACGATGGTGCTGGCCGCTGCGAGTTCGGGACGTTCGGACTTGCTCAGTTCGCGGCCGAGCAGCGCGCACTGCGCCGTGTCGGTAGCGTTGGCGACGTTCTCGATGACAGCAGAGCCACCGCTGGCGACAGCTTCGAAGGCGGTGCTGCGCACGGTGACGACCTTGACCGCATCGGCACTCCTGACCATGGCCAGGGCATTGCCAGCGTAAATCGGGCGCACGAAGGTATCGGCCGAGTCGACGCCGACGATCTCGGAAATCTGCGCCACGTCGAGCAAGGCGGCAACGCGCGGCAGCAGGTTCTTGCCGAAGGTGGTGGCGGGCGCCAGGATGTGGGAGTAGCCGGCGGACTGGGCGAGCACCAGGGCACTCAGGTTTTCCGCCGTCTGGCTTTGGTAATGCGCGGCGTCGGCGAGGCGGACCTTGGCCACGCCCTGCAGGCTGGCCGCCTGGCGGGCGACGGCAGCGCAATCGGCCCCGGCAACCAGCACATGGATTTCGCCGCCGATCCTGCTGGCGGCAGCTACGGTATTGAGGGTGGACGCCTTGAGATTGGCGTTGTCGTGTTCGGCAATGACGAGAATGCTCATGATCAGATCACCTTCGCTTCGTTCTTCAGCTTGGCCACCAGTTCGGCGACGTCCGCCACCTTGACCCCGGCGCTGCGCGAGGGCGGTTCGGCGACTTTCAGGGTGCGCAGGCGCGGCGTCACGTCGACGCCCAGCTCGGCGGGCGTCAGCGTGGCGAGTGGTTTCTTCTTCGCCTTCATGATGTTGGGCAAGGTCGCGTAACGCGGTTCGTTCAGGCGCAGGTCGGTGGTGATCACAGCCGGCAGCGCGAGCTGCAGCGTTTCCAGGCCGCCATCGATTTCCCGGGTGACCGTGGCCTGGCCGTCGGCGATCGCGATCTTCGAGGCGAAGGTCGCCTGCGGCCAGCCGGCGAGCGCGGCCAGCATCTGGCCGGTCTGGTTGGCGTCGTCGTCGATTGCCTGTTTGCCGCAGATCACCAGTTGCGGCTGCTCCCGGTCGCACAGGGCTTGCAAGAGTTTGGCGACGGCCAGCGGCTGCAGTTCGGCATCGCTGTCGACCAGGATGGCGCGGTCGGCGCCGATGGCCAGCGCCGTGCGCAGGGTTTCCTGGCAGGCGGCGACACCGCAGGAGACGGCGACGACCTCGCTGGCGATGCCGGCTTCCTTGAGGCGGACCGCCGCTTCGACGGCGATTTCGTCGAAGGGGTTCATGCTCATCTTGACGTTGGCCAGGTTGACGCCGCTGCCGTCCGCCTTGACGCGGATCTTGACGTTGTAGTTGACGACCCGTTTGACCGGGACCAGTATCTTCATGGCTTTCCTTCCGTGGAATGAGGGCGACCGAGACCGAGCAGGCGCATCGCGTTCTGCTTCAGGATCAGCGGCGCAACTTCCGGCCGGAAGCCGGCCTTCGCGAAATCGGCCAGCCAGCGGTCGGGGGTGATCAGGGGAAAATCGGAGCCGAACAGGGTGCGCTCCTTGAGCAGCGTGTTGGCGTACTGCACCAGTTGCGGCGGGAAATAGCGCGGCGACCAGCCGGAGAGGTCGATCCAGATGTTCGGCTTATGCAGGCACAAGGACAGCGCCTCGTCCTGCCACGGCCAACTGGGGTGGGCCATGACGATCTGCATGTCGGGGAAATCGATGGCGACGTCTTCCAGCAGCATCGGATTGGAATTGCCGACGCGCAGCCCGCCGCCGGCGCGCATGCTGCTGCCGATGCCGGAATGGCCGGTATGGAAGATCGCCGGCAACTGGTACTCGGCGATCACCTCGTAGAGCGGCCAGGCGAAACGCTCGTAAGGCTGGAAGCCCTGCACCGTCGGGTGGAACTTGAAGCCGCGCACGCCGTGCTCCTCGATCAGCCGCCGCGCCTCGCGGGCGCCCATGACGCCTTTGTGCGGATCGATGCTGGCGAAGGCGATCATCATGTCGGCATTGGCCCGCGCCGCCTCGGCAATTTCCTCGTTGGGAATGCGCCGGCGGCCGATCTGCGCCTCGGCATCGACGGTGAACATGACCAGGCCGATCTTGCGTTCGCGGTAGTAGGCGACGGTCTCGGCAATGGTCGGCCGGCGGTCCGAACCGAAATACTTGTCGGCGGCGCGATCGAATTCGTCGCCAAAGGGGTCGTGGCCCTGGCAGCACGAGACTTCGGCGTGCGTATGGAAATCGATGGCAATCAGCTCGTCGCAATTCATGACGCTTGCCCCCTATCCAGGAAAGCGCCGATCCGCCCGGCAACTTCGGGCCCGGTCTGGGTCAGCGCCGCGGTCAGCGATTCGACGAAGAAGCCGTTGCCGGCGCTCATTTCGGCAATGCGCGGCAGCGCCGAAACGATCGCCCAGTTGGCCAGGCTGGCGTTTTCCAGCACCTGGCGCGCCAGCGTTTCGGCCCGGGCCAGTGCTTCGCCGGGACCGACCAGGTAGTGCGACAGGCCAAGGCGGGCGCCTTCCTCGGCGTCGAGCCGGCGCCCGGTCAGCATCATCTCGCCCATGCGGTCGGCACCGATCAGGCGGGCAATGCGCACCGAGCCGCCGCCACCGACGAACACCCCGTGGCGCCCTTCCGGCAACTGGTAGAAGCTGGTGCTGTCGGCGACGCGAATATGACCGAGCGCCGCCAGTTCGAGGCCACCGCCGATCACCGCGCCGGACAGCGCGACGATGATCGGCCGGCCGCTTTCCTGGAGGCGGCTGAACAGCCGCTGCCAGCGCTGCGAGATGGCGAACACCGCCTGCGCATCGCGCGCCCGATGTTCGGCGAGGTCGAGACCGGCGCAGAAATGCGGCCCCTGGCCGGCGATCAGGATCGCCCCGGCGCTTTCCGGCAGGTTGTCGACCGCCCGCTCGATCGCGCCGAGCAGCGCGCTGTCGATCGCGTTGCGCTTGGCCGGCCGCGCCAGCGTCAGGCGCAGCAGGCGGTCGCTGAAGTTGACGTCGAGCATGGGCGTCTCAGCCGGCGATCAGGAAGGGGTCCTGACCGGCGTACAAGGCCTCGATCAGCTCGGTGCGGCGGGTCAGCACCGCGCGCTGGTTGATCGAGCCCTTGTCGGTGACTTCGCTGTGGTCGATCGACGGCAGGGTTTCGAGCAGGCGCAGCCAGGCGATGCGGTTGGCCGAGCCGGTCGCCGTGCGGTTGAGGCGCGTCAGCAGGCCGGCGAAATGCTCGCGCACCTTCGGGTGGGTCATCACCGCGAAGAGGTCGGCATCGTCGCCGAGGCCGGCCAGTTGCCGGCACTCGGGAACCCGCGCGAAAACCAGCACGCCGATCTCGTCGCGGTTCATACCGGCGACGACGATGTCCTGGACATAGGGCGCGCCCTCGGTGATCACCTTGGCGCGCAGCGGCCCGACGCTGACGAAGGTGCCGGAGGAGAGCTTGAAGTCCTCGGCGATGCGGCCGTCGAAGACCATGCCCAGTTCGGGCCGGGCTTCGTCGACGAACTTCAGCGCGTCGCCGGTGCAGAAATAGCCGTCGGCGTCGAACACCGCCCGCGTCTGCTCGGCGTTGCGCCAGTAACCGGGCATCACGTGCGGGCCGCGCATGCGCGCCTCCAGCTTGCCGTCGGTCGGCACCAGCTTGACCTCGCAGCCGGGCGCCGGCAGGCCGACGTAGCCGGCGCCGATGACGCCGCCGGTGGAGAACAGGCAGGACGGCGAAGTCTCGGTCATGCCGAGGCCGACCATCATCCGGATGCGGTGCCCGCAATGCGCTTCGGTAACCCGGTCGAGGCGGTCCCAGGCGGCCTGCGAGAGGCCGGCGCCGGCAAAGAAGAAGAGCTTGAGCTTGGCGAAGAAGACCTCGCGCAACTCGGCGTCGTGCTCAAGGACGACGGTCAGGTCTTCCCAGGCCTTGGGCACGTTGAAATAGACGGTCGGCGAAATCTCGCGCAGGTTGCGCAGGGTTTCGGCGAAGCGCTTGGGGGTCGGCTGGCCGTCGTCGATATAGAAGCTGCCGCCGTTGTAGAGCGCGATGCCGACGTTGTGGCTGCCGCCGAAAGTGTGGTTCCACGGCAGCCAGTCGACCAGCACCGGCGCTTCTTCGGCGAACACCGGGAAGGTCTGCAGCAGCATCTGCTGGTTGGCGCAGAGCATGCGCTGGGTCGTCGTCACCGCCTTCGGCAGCTTGGTCGAGCCGGAGGTGAACAGGAATTTGGCGATGGTATCGGGGCCAACGGCAGCGTTGGCGGCATCGACCGTGGTCGGTTCGACCTGCAGCAGTTCGGCGAAAGGAATGCTGGCGCGCTCGGACAACTCGCCTTTGCCGAGAACGACCGTGACCTCAGCGTCGATCGCGCCGGCGATCGCCCGCGCGAAGGGCTCGCCGGCGGCAGCATAGACGACGCTCGGAGTGACCGTGCCGACGATGTGGCGCAGCTTGCCGAAGTCGGTGGCGACCAGCGAGTAGGCCGGCGACACCGACGAATACGGAACGCCGGCGTACATCGCGCCGAGCATCAACTGGATGTGTTCGAGGTCGTTGCCGGACAGCACCAGCAGCGGCCGTTCGACCGAGACACCGTGGTCGAGCAGCCACTGGCCGATGCGCCGCGCACGCTGGAGCATCTCGCCGTAGCCGATGCGAATCCACTCGCCATCCGGACCGCGGGCGGCCATCAGCGTGCGTTCCGGGAAATCGCGGGCGCCGTCGACCAGACGGTCGGTCAGGCGCGGCGGGTAATCGCCGAGCGCTTCGAGCGGCCGGATATGCCAGACGCCGTCGGCGTCGTGGTGGATTTCGGGGGGCGGATGGCCGATGCTGACCGGGCGAAAATCACTGTCGATGACGGTTTGGAAAGCTGGGTTGTTCATGTTGTCTCCTCTTTTTTTCTGTGGGTCTGGCGCCGGCTAGCCGTGCAGCGCCGCATCCGGCGCCGCGACGACGCAGGCCGCGGCCTGCACCGTCTCGCTCCAGGCACGGACCTGCGGCGCGTAGGTGGCGAACCAGAAATCGGCGATGGCGAGCACGCCGCGCAGGTAGTCGGCGTTATCGGCACCGGTGGCCAGCCCGGCGTGCGCGGCGCGCGCCGCCCGGGCCACCTGCCAGCCGGCGCAGACCAGGCCGCTCAGATGCAGGAAGGGCACGGCGGCGGCCTGGACCAGCGCCGGCGCCCCCTGGCCCTGGGCGAGCAGGAAGTCGAGCGCGCGCTCGAGGTCGGCAAGATTGACCGACAAGGCGTGGGCGTGGCCGGCCAGGTCGTTCACCAGCGCCAGGGCGGTGGTCTCGGCGCGGATGTCGGCAAGCAGCTCGCGCAGCGTGGCGCCGTTCTCGCGCAGGATCTTGCGGCCGACCAGGTCGTTGGCCTGGATGCCAGTCGTTCCCTCGTAGATCCGGGTCACCCGCGAATCGCGGTAATGCTGGGTGATGCCGGTTTCCTCGACGAAGCCCATGCCGCCGAAGACCTGGATCGCGTCGTCGCAGACCAGGTTGCCGGTTTCGGTGTTCCAGGCCTTGAGCACCGGCATCAGCAGGTCGATGTAGCGGCGGCAGCGGGCAGCGGCTTCCTGGTCGGGATTGTGCCGGGCGTGGTCGAACCAGCCGGCGGCGGTGTACACCAGCGCGCGCATGGCGAAGATGCGCGTGCGCATCGCCAGCAACTGGCGCTTGACGTCGGGATGCGCGGCGATCGGCAGGCCGGCCGCCCCCAGCACCTTGCCCTGGACGCGCTCGCCGGCGTAGCGCAGCGCCATCTGGTAGGCGCGCTCGGCGAGCGCGACGCCATGGACGCTGACGCCGAAACGGGCGTCGTTCATCATCACGAACATGTATTCGATGCCGCGGTTCAGCTCGCCGACCAGATAGCCGACGGCACCGCCATGATCGCCGTAGGCCAGCGTGCAGGTCGGGCTGCCGTGGATGCCGAGCTTGTGTTCGAGGGCGACGGCGCGCACGTCGTTCTTCTCGCCCAGGCTGCCGTCGGCATTGACCAGGAACTTCGGCACCAGGAACAGCGAGATGCCCTTGATGCCGGGCGGCGCGTCGGGCAGCCGGGCGAGCACCAGATGCACGATGTTGGCGGCCAGTTCGTGGTCGCCGTAGGAAATGAAGATCTTCTGGCCGGACAGCCGGTAGCTGCCGTCGCCGGCCGCGTCGGCGCGCATGCGCACGGCGGCGAGGTCGGAACCGGCCTGCGGCTCGGTCAGGCTCATGTTGCAGGCCCATTCGCCGGAAACGATCTTCGGCAGATAGCGCGCCTTGAGCGTTTCGTCGGCGGCCACTTCGAGCGCCTCGGTCTGGCCGAGGGTGAGCTGCGGCAGCATGGTGAACGCCAGGTTGGACGAGAACCACATTTCCCAGACCGGCGCCCACAGCGACTTGGTCAGCCCCTGACCGCCGTACTCGGCAGGCAGCGACAGGCCGAGCCAGCCGCTGGCGACGAACTGGTCCCAGGCTTCCTGCCAACCGTTCGGCACGACGACCCGGTCGCCGTCGAGGCGGCAGCCTTCACGGTCGCCGACCTTGTTGAGCGGCGCCAGCACGCCGGCCGCGAACTTGTCGGCTTCCTCGAGGATGCTGTGCACGAGGTCGGGTTCGGCGTCGGCGCAACCCGGCAGGGCGGCGATCCGGTCGATGCCGACCAGATGGTCGAGGATGAAGCGCATGTCGCGCAGGGGCGCAGCGTAACTGTCCATACGAATTTCCAGAATTGATCGTTTGACGCGGCGGGACGGCCCGGCAACGGACCGCCCCGCCCTTGAGGCAGTGCCTTACACCGGGTAGTGGCGATGCGTGGTCTGGATGGTGATCCAGCGCAGGTCGGTGAATTCGGCAACGCCGGCCTTGCCGCCGAAGCGGCCGTAACCGGACGCCTTGACGCCACCGAAAGGCATCTGCGCCTCGTCATGCACGGTCGACGAGTTGATGTGGCAGATGCCCGACTCGATGCGCTTGGCAACCGCCAGCGCCCGCCCGATGTCCTTGCTGAACACCGACGCCGACAAGCCATACTCGCTGTCGTTGGCCAGGCGGATCGCCTCTTCGTCGCTATCGACGCGCAGCACCGTGACCACCGGGCCGAAAGCCTCTTCCCGGTACAGCTCCATTTCCGGCGTCAGGCCGTCGACCAGCACCGGCTGCAGCACGGCGCCGTCGCACTGGACTGCCCCGGTGGGCAGGCTGGCGCCCTTGGCGACGGCATCGGCGACCAGGCGCTCGACGCGCGCCGCCGCTTCCGGCGTCACCATGGCGCCGAGGATGCAGCCTTCGCTGCCCGGCTTGCCGGCCCGCATCGTCGCCAGCTTGGCTGCCAGCCGCTCGACGAAGCTCGCGGCAATGCTGCGCGAGACGATGATGCGGTCGGTTGACATGCAGATCTGGCCCTGGTTGAAGTAGGCGCCGAAGGCCGCCGCCGTCACCGCCTCGTCGAGGTCGGCGTCGTCGAGCACCAGCATCGGGTTCTTGCCGCCCAGTTCGAGCACCGCCGGCTTCAGGTACTTGGCGGCGAGCTGGCCGATGATCCGGCCGACGTGGGTCGAACCGGTGAAATTCACGCGCTTGACCGCCGGGTTGGCGATCAGCCGCTCGACAATGGCCGGCGCGTCGGCCGGCGCATTGGAAATCACATTGACCACGCCGGCCGGGAAGCCGGCTTCGACAAAGACCTCACCGATCAACCGGTGCAGGCCCGGGGTCAGTTCGGAAGCCTTCAACACGACGGTGTTGCCGCAAGCCAGCGGCACGGCGATGGCACGGGTGCCGAGGATCACCGGCGCATTCCACGGCGCGATGCCGAGCACGACACCAGCCGGCTGCCGCACCGCCATCGCCAGGTTGCCGTCGATGTCGGAGGGAATCACCTCGCCGCCGACCTGGGTGACCAGACCGGCCGCATCGCGCAGCATGTTGGCCGCCAGCATGGCGTTGAAGCCGTACCAGATCGGCGTCGAGGCCGCTTCGTCAACACCGGTGGCGACGAACTCCGGCGCCCGCCGGTCCATGATGTCGGCCGCTTTCAGCAACAACGCGCGGCGGGCGCTCGGGGCCAGCACCGACCAGGCCGGAAAGGCGGCGGCAGCAGCAGCCACCGCGGCATCGGCATCGGCCAGCGTGGCCGCGGCAGCCAGCGTCGCAACTTCGCCGCTGACCGGATTGCGCCGCTCGAAACTGGCGCCATTGGCGGCCGGACGGCTTTCGCCGCCAATCAGCAATTCAACTTTTCTCATCGTCTCCTCCTGGATAGGAATTCCGGCGCCCCGTGGGGCCACCGGTATTTTTTTCACGCTGGCGCTTACTTGGCGCGCTGATAGGTTTGCAAACCCGGCTTCAGGGTCTTGTCGTCGAGGAACTGCTTCATGCCTTCCTTGCGCCCCTGCTCCGGGTCGCGGCCGATGCACTGGTCGAGCTTGGCGTACAGGTAGTCCTCGTTCTGATCCCAGTCGAGTTCGCGGCAGCGCTTGAAGCCGTTCTTGGCGTAGCGCAGCACGACCGGGTTCTTGGCGAGCAGCTTCCTGGCCAGGGCGACGACCTCGTCG
The DNA here is from genome assembly GCF_055901855.1 of Azonexus sp. MM2026_4. Lineage (NCBI taxonomy): Bacteria > Pseudomonadati > Pseudomonadota > Betaproteobacteria > Rhodocyclales > Azonexaceae > Azonexus > Azonexus sp. MM2026_4. Next base: position 2,542,617 of record NZ_CM148380.1, read on the forward strand.
CGCAACTGGGCGCGCGGCACGCTCTTGTTGACCAGGCCCATCGCGGCCGCCTTCTGGCCACTGAACGGCTCGCCGGTCATGATGTAGTACAGCGATTCGCGGTGACCGACGGTATCGGCCATCGCCTTGCTGACCAGGTTGCCCGGCGGGATGCCCCAGTTGATTTCGGACAGGCCGAAGGTCGCTTCGTCGGCGGCGATCGCCAGGTCGCAGGCGACCAGCGGCGAGAAACCGCCGCCGAAACACCAGCCGTTGACCATGGCGATGGTCGGCTTGTTGTACATGCGCAGCAGTTTCCACTGCCATTCGCAGGCCTCGCGACGCGAACGTTCCTGGAAGATTTCCGGCTTGCCGTCGGTCTCGCGGAAGTATTCCTTCAAGTCCATGCCGGCCGTCCAGGAATCACCGGCGCCGGTCAGCACCAGGACCACGGCCTCCTCGTCGAGTTCCAGCGTCTGCAGTACATCGATCATCTCGCGATTGAGCGTCGGGCTCATCGCGTTGCGCTTTTCCGGGCGATTCAGCGTGACCCAGGCAATGCCCTCTTCGAGCTCGACCTTCACGCAGCTCCAGCGGCCTTCATACTTGGACATATTCTGTCTCCTTAGTGGTTGGAAATATCAGGCTACCTGATATGAGACGAATAATAAGGGATAAAAATAAAAACGCAATACCCTGCAATCGATTCCCCAATGATTAATTTTTGCCACTCCCCTGACGACAGTCGGCTGCGGTAAGATCGCACCTCGATATCAGGCAACCTGCCAACAGTCACCTATCCAGAAAACCACCGGGAATCCATCGAGAATCGCCATGAACTCACTGATCGGCGGCCTGAGCAGCCAAGACAAGCTCCGCCCCAGCGGCTTCTGCTACCTGATCGGCCGCCTCGACCACGCGGTCAACCGGCGCATCCGCGACGCGCTGACGACGCTCGGGCTGAGCGTCGCCCAATACACCGCGCTCTCCTTCCTCGAGTCGCAGTCGCAGATCAGCAACGCCCAACTCGCCGAGCGCTCGCTGATCTCGCCGCAGTCGGCCAACGAGATGATCAAGCTGATGGAGAAGAAGGGCTGGGTCGAACGGGCGCCCGACCCCTCGCACGGCCGCATCGTCCGCCTCAGCTTGACCACGGCCGGCCAGGCGCTGCTCGACCAGGCGCATGAACAGGTTGCCCGCCTCGAGAGCGGCATGCTGACGAAGCTCAGCGCCACCCAGCGCAGCGCGCTGCAGCAGAATCTACGGCAGGTGCTGCATACGCTCAGCGCGATCATGATCGATCCCGCCCTGGCCGGCGAAGCGGGCAAGGACAGCTGAAATGCACGCCGACAGCGGCCGCCATCGGCCATCGCGACCTGTTACCGGAGTCACTTGAATGGATCTCAAACAGCTGGAGTATTTTGTCCGCGTCGCCGAGCTCGGCAGTTTCACGCGCGCCTCGATCCTCCTCGACATCGCCCAGCCGGCGCTCAGCCGCCAGGTCCGGATGCTCGAACTGGAATTCGAACAGAACCTGCTCCTGCGCAACGGCCGCGGCGTCGTCACCACCGACGCCGGCAAGCTGCTGCTCGAATACGGTCGCGGCATCCTCTACCAGGTCGAACGCATGCGCGAGGAACTCGGCCGGGCGCGCGGCGCGCTGGTCGGCCACGTCGCCCTCGGCCTGCCGCCGAGCCTGCTGAAGATCCTGGCGGTGCCGATCTTCCGCGAATTCAAGGAGAACTTCCCCGCCGCCAAACTGGCGATCCGCGAGGGCATGAGCACCGGCATGCACGAATCGCTTGTTTCCGGCCGCCTCGACGTCGCCCTGCTCTACAACGCGACGCCATCGCCCGACGTCGACCTGACGCCGCTGCTGGAAGAAGAGCTCTTCCTGGTCAGCCCTGAAACCGACAGCCGGCCGACCACACCGGTCGCCATCGACGAGCTGCCCGACTATCCGCTGATCGTTCCCAGCCGCCCCAACGCGATCCGCATGCTGATCGAAAGCGCACTCGCCAACCTCGGGCTGCGGCCGAGCATCGCCTTCGAGGTCGACGGGATCAACGCCATTCTCGACCTGGTCGGCGAAGGTTTCGGCTACGCGATCCTGTCGCAGACCGCCGTCGCCAACCTGGCCGGCGAGCGCAAGTTCCGGCTGCGCTCGGTCCAGGGCGACGGGCTGAAAGCCAAGCTGTCGCTGGGGATGAACTCGCACCGCCAGATCACCGCGACGCAGCGGGCGCTGATCGAGCTGATCCAGCGTGTCGTCGCCACCCGCCTGGCGCAGTAGCCGGCGGGTGGCAAGGCCGGCTCAGAACGGCAGGCCGACGTAGTTCTCGGCCAGCGAGCGCTGCGCCGCCTCCGACGAGAACAGGTAGTCGAGATCGGTCTGCTGCAGCTTCTGGTCGTAAGGCAGGCTGTCCGGGAAGGTGTGCAGCATCGTCGTCATCCACCACGAGAAGCGCTGCGCCTTCCACACCCGGGCCAACGCCTTGGCCGAGTAGTTGTCGAGACCGTTGTCGTCGCCCTGCTTGTAGTGGTCGACCAGCGCGTGATACAGGTAATAGATGTCGGAAGCGGCGCTGTTCAGACCGCGGGCGCCGGTCGGCGGCACGATGTGGGCGGCGTCGCCGGCAAGGAACAGATTGCCGTAACGCATCGGCTCGGCGACGAAGGAACGCAGCGGGGCGATCGACTTCTCGATCGACGGGCCGGTGATCAGGCGCCCGGCCACTTCTTCCGGCAGGCGCCGCTTCAGTTCTTCCCAGAAGCGCTCGTCCGACCAGTCCTCGACCGAGTCGCTGAGCGGCACCTGGACGTAATAACGGCTCAGTACCTGCGAGCGCAGCGAGCACAGCGCGAAACCACGTTCGTGGCGAGCATAGATCAGTTCCGGCGACACCGGCTTGGTGCGCGACAGCACGCCCAGCCAGCCGAAGGGATAGACCTTCTCGTACTCCTTCAGCACGTTCTTCGGAATCGACTTGCGGCTGACGCCGTGGAAGCCGTCGGCGCCGATCACGTAATCGCAGTCGATGCGCACGATCTCGTCGCCCTGGCGGTAAGTCACGTAGGGCGTCCCGGTGAGGTCGTGCGGCTGCACGTCCTCGGCGTTGTGGATGACGATACCGTTCATCCGGTCGCGCGCTTCGTAAAGATCGCGGGTCAGTTCGGTCTGGCCGTAGACGACGACCGAGCTGCCGCCGCTGTACTTGTGCAGATCGACGCGGCTCTGCTTGCCATCGTGGGCGATGATGAAGCCCTCGTGGATTTCGCCCTCGCGGTCCATGCGCTCGCCACACTGCGCCTCGCGCATCAACTCGGCAAAGCCATGTTCGAGAACGCCGGCCCGGATGCGACTCAACACGTACTCGCGGCTCTGCCGTTCGAGAACGACCGTCTCGATGCCCTGCAGGTGCAGCAACTGGGAAAGCATCAGGCCCGAGGGGCCGCCGCCGATGATACAAACACTGGTTTTCATCCTTGTCTCCTGTTGGATTGAAGCAACCGCCCGGAGAAACCCGCGTCGGGCCTTCCGGCAATCGAATCGTTACGTCCGTGGCTCCGGACTGCTTGCAAGACTAGGGGCTGGCGCGCTCAAAGTATTGGACGATCAAGGCAATCAATTGGACTTTTCATTTAGCAAAAACCATATATCTGCTATGCGGGAATGGACCGATCGCGGTTTCCCGAGAGCCCTCCGCGAAATCGGCGAGACAGGCATAGCAGCTTGGTGCAGCGCAGCATCCGGTGCCCCCGCGGTCGCGGCGGGCGAAGGCCGCACAAACCACGTCGGAAAAATCTCGCCGGGCGCAACGAATTGCACTTTTTCGACAACACAGGTCAAAATACCCGGGGATTACGCCGACCAAAGGGTAGCGAAGAGAGATGAGCATTCTTGTTCCAGAGTTTTCGCTTTATGGCGAAACCCGAACCGAAATCGTCCGGGAATTTCTCCATATCGAGAAAATCTCCGCCCGCAGTGCGGCACGCAACTGGCAGATCGAAACCCATGTGCACAACGGACTGCTGCAACTGCTGTTCGTTTTTTCCGGCAACGCACGCATCCGTCTCGACAGCGAGGAACAGGACTACGGCGCCGCGTTTGCCGTGGTCATTCCCGAGGGCGTCATCCATGCCTTCAAGTTCCAGCCCGGCACCGAGGGCTGCGTGCTGACCCTCGATGCCGGAGGTCTTGCCAGCGCCTCGCCGGACGGCACCCAGATGTTTTCGGTGCTGCGCGGCGGAGCGGAAGTGATCGCCTTGTCCGCCGACGACATGGCGGGACGCATCCGCGGCATCCTCGAGCCGATCGAGGCCGAGTTCGCGAACCCGGGGGCTGGCAGCACAACGCTCTACGTCTGGCTGGTTCGTTCGCTGCTGCTGCTTCTGGTACGCGCCACGCTACGTCAGGAGGACGCGCAGCCGGACGACGGCATGCGTGCGACGGCCCAACGCTTTCAGCAGATGATCGAGCAACACCATCTTGAGCACTGGTCAGTCGGCCGCTATGCCCAGCATCTCAATCTCAGCGAAAGCCGGCTCAATCGCCTGTGCGAGAAACGCTTCGGCCGCACGGCATTCGCCCTGATTCAGGAGCGCCTGTTGCTGGAAGCCCAGCGACGCCTGATCTACACCGGCGTTCCGGTTTCCCAGCTTGCCTACGAACTGGGCTTTTCCGACCCGCCGTACTTCTGCCGCTTTTTCAAACGCCTGACCGGGCACTCGCCGGGCACCTTCCGCGGACAGAACCAGCAATAGGCAACGGCCGCCCGAGGGCGGCCGTGCGGCACTAGGCTTCAGCCGAAGAACTTCAAGGCAACGAGGGAAATACTGGGGAAAAGCAGCAGGATGCCGATACGCAGCACATCCCAGGCCAGGAAAGGCATCACACCGCGGAAAATGGTGGCCATCGGGATGTCCCGGGCGATGCCGCCGATGATGTAGACATTCATCCCGACCGGCGGCGTGATCAAGCCGACCTCCATGACGACCAGGGCGACGATGGCAAACCAGATCGACTTGTCGTCGGCGCTCAGCCCCCAGTAATCCATGCCGAGAATGATCGGCAGGAAGATCGGGATGGTCAGCAGGATCATCGACAGGCTGTCCATGACGCAGCCGAGCAGCAGGTAGACGACGATGATCGCCAGCAATACCGTCCACGGTCCGAAGCCCATCTGCTGCACCCAGTTCGCCGCCTCGGCGGGAAGCTGGGAAATCGCCATGAAAGAATTGAGGGTGTCGGCGCCGAGCAGGATGAGGAACATCATGCCGGTGCCCTTGGCCGTGCCGAAACAGCACTCCAGCAGCCCCTTGCCCTTCAGGCCGCCGGATTTCCAGGCGACGACCCCGGTCGCCAGGGCGCCGATGGCAGCCGCCTCGGTGGGCGTGAACAGGCCGCCGTAGATGCCGCCGATCACCACCAGGAACACCAGCAGCACCGGCCAGGTTTCGATCAGCGCCTCCAGGCGTTCCCGCCAACTGTGACGCGGCGACCCGGGACCGGCGGACTCCGGATTCACGCGGGCGACGATCGAAATCACCACCATGTAGCCGATCGCGGCCAGCACGCCCGGCACGAAGGCGGCGAGAAAAAGCTTGGCGATGTTCTGCTCGGCGAGGATGCCGTAGATGACGAGCGGCACCGACGGCGGAATCAGGATGCCGAGCGTGCCGCCGGCGGCCAGCGAACCGGCGGCCAGCGAGTGCTTGTATTGATGGCGCCGGAGTTCGGGCAAAACGACGTGGGCCATGGTCGCCGCCGTCGCCAGCGACGAACCGCAGATGGCGCCGAAGCCGGCGCAGGAGGCCGTGCCGGCCATCGCCATGCCGCCCCGCCAGTGCCCGATGAAGGCGTTGCCGGCCTTGAACAGGGAGCGCGACAGGCCGCCGTGAGTGGCGAACTGCCCCATCAGCAGGAACAGGGGAACGACCGACAGGTCGTACAGCGAAAACCGTCCGTAAGGGGCATTCTTCAGGAAGCCAAGCAGGGGATCGAGCCCGGAAACCCAGACATAGCCGATGGCCCCGGTCAGGAACATCGTGATGCCGACCGGAATCCGCGCCGCCATGAAGAACATCATGACCCCGCCCATGATCAAGCCTATCGTCGTGCTACTCATCTTGATCTCCAAGCAATTCGCCGTGGGCGGTATGCAATGCGGCAATGCCGAGCATGACGAATGCCAGCACGACCGGAACATAACCCCACCAGACCGGCAGGTTGAGGACCATGCTCGCCTCGCCGAACTCACGCAGTTCGCCCATGCCTTCCCAAATCCGCCAGGCCAGAAAAAATGCGCAGGCCGCCAACAGCAAGGCGGCAAACGCGTCGAGCAGGCGTTTCAGGGAAGCCGGCGCCCAAAGCGTGAAGAAATCCACGAACACATGCCCTTTCTGGAACTGGCAGTAAGGCAGACAGAGGGCGATACCCACTGCCGACAGCATCTGCACCAACTCGAAGTCACCGCCCACCCCGCGCCCGATGACCATACGCAACAGCACGCTGACCGCCGACAGCAGCATCTCGATCACGAACGCCGCACCGGCCATGATCGCCATCGCCTGACACAACTTCTCGATCGTCCGCCCCACCGCCCCCAGCTTGCGCGCCCGGGGCTCATCCATCACTTCAGCCATCTCGCTCTCCGCTTCCTTCGACAGCGGGCCGGCAGCACAACCTGGCGTGCCACCGGCCCGCCCCCGAATCATTTTTTGGTCGCGTATTGATCGACCAGGGCGTTGGCCTCGGCGAGCAACTTGTTGCCATCGACGCCCTTGGCCGACACCTCCTTGACCCATTCGTCGTTGACCGTCCTGGCGGTGTTTTTCCACTTGGCGGTTTCTTCTGCCGGAATCTGGTAGATCACGTTGCCGTTCTTCAGGGTCGCGCTACGGCTGGCAGCGTCGGCGCTCTTCAGCTGGGCACTGACCCAGGCCGAGGTCTCGCGACCGCTGTTGGCGTCGATCACCTTTTTCAGGTCGGCGGGCAGGCTGTCGTACTTCTTCTTGTTCATGACGAAAACCATGGTCGTCGTCGTCAGCGTGTGGTCGCCGCCGAATTCAGCGGAGAACTTCGTCAGTTCGTGGACCTTCATCGCCGGCACCACTTCCCACGGCAGCATGGTGGCTTCGATCACCCCCTTGGACAGGGCCTCGGACATCTGCGTCACCGGCATGCCGACCGGGCTGGCGCCGAGCGCCGACAGAAGGCGGGTGGTCAGACGGGAAGAACTGCGGATCTTCATGTCCTTGAGGTCGGCCATCACCTTGGGCTGGGCGGCACGCAGGTGCAGGGTGTAAGGGCCGGGCACCCAGGTCGCCAGCGGGCGCAGGCCGGCAAACTCGGTGGCCAGGGTATTCTTCTGCACGAAATCCCAGAGCGCGCGCGAAGAACCTTCCTGCTCGCGGGTCATGAACGGCAGCTCGAAAACTTCCGTCACCGGGAAACGACCGGGGGTATAGCCCGGCAGGGTCCACACCACGTCGGCAACACCGTCGCGGACCTGGGACAGCAGTTGTGCCGGCGTCCCGCCCAATTGCATGGCCGGATAGATCTGGCACTTGATGCGCCCGGCCGACTCGCTTGCAACCTTGTCGCACCACGGCGCGATGAACTTGGTGTGCCCCGGGGCGGTCGGGGGCACGAAATGGGCAACCTTGAGAACGACCTCCTGGGCCGAAACAGCCCCGGGAATCAGCACGGCCAACGCGGCAGCCGCAAGTACATGTTTGACGTTCATGTTTATTGTCTCCGTAAGTCAATTTTGTCGAGTCGCTAAAAACACACCGCTGGAATGCCCGTTAGCTGCACCGATTGTCGTCAAAGGCCCATCCCTCGCATAGCCCGGCCGGCCCATATCAGGTATTGAATATTGCGATACATGTTGCTCGATGTTTATCGCCAAGCCCGGCTAGCCAAATGCGGAATAGCTCCTAGTGGCTTTCCGGCATTGGGCAAAACGATGCCGACCGCTAGAGTTTGTTCCCACACTCATTACGGACAGATTCGTGAGCGAACCCCGGCTTATCCTGCTGATTGCCGGCTGCCTGATGCTGCAGCCGCTATCCACCGACCTCTACCTGGCTTCCCTGCCCCATCTGGCCACCGCATTCGCGGCGCCAAAGATACTGGTCCAGCAGACCCTGGTTTTCTTCTCGGTCGGCTTCGGGCTGATCCAGTTGCTCGGCGGGCCGCTGTCCGACCGCTTCGGCCGGCGCCGCGTCATGCTTGGCGGACTCGCCCTCTACCTGCTGGCAAGTGCCGCCTGCGCACTGTCGCCGAACATCTACCTGCTCATCGCGGCACGTTTTGCCCAGGCATGCGGCTGCTGCATCGCCATCGTCACGGCGCGCGCGCTGATCCGTGATCGTTACCCCCCCGCCATCGGCGCCAGCAAACTGGCCCAGGCCTCCAGCTACATGGCCTTCGCGGTCGTCTCGGGACCGGTGATCGGCGCCCAGCTACAGATTCATTTTGGCTGGCAGGCAGCCTTCATCTTTCTCGCCGGCGCCGCCCCCTTGCTGCTGGCACTGGCCTGGCACTGGCGGGAAACACCGGCCGCCGGCCCAACCGGACCGGCGGCCGGCTATCGCGCCATGCTCGCCCACCCGGCTTTTCGCAGCTACGCCCTCACTGCGGCCCTCAGCTACGGCAACATCTTCGTCTTCATCTCCGGCTCGGCATTCGCGCTGATCGAGTTGCTCGGCGTCTCGACCGGCAATTATGGCTACTGCTTCGCCATTGGCTGCGCCGGCTATCTCGCCGGCGCCTTTCTCTGCCGACGCCTGCTCATCGCGCTGGGAACGGAAAGAACCCTGCTCGCCGGGAGCACGGCAATGGCGCTGGCCGGTGTCGCATTCGTCGCCTGCTGCCTGCTGGGGGTGATGAACTGGTGGTTGCTGGTCGCCTTTCAATGCCTGTCGATGTTCTCGCACGGCATCATCTTCCCTTGCACCCAGATCGGCTCGCTGGCACCGTTTCCCGGCTCGGCAGGGCGCGCGGCCGGGCTGTTCGGGGCAATCAGCATGACCGGTGCGCTGGCCATCAGCAATCTGGTCGGCCTCCTGCTGAACGAAAGCGTTCTGCCGCTCGCCCTGCTGGCCGCCATCACCGGGTTGCTGCAATGGTCGCTGCTGCGCCGCAGCCATCACAACCGGACGCTGAGCCTGGGCCAGTAGGATTCAGACCGTTCAACGCGCCGAGATTCGTTCTCGGAAGAACATGGGATCGTGTCCCGACACGCGGCATAAGGCGCAATCAGGCAGTCACGAACTCCGATCAGGCTGGGCTGCTCGATCCTCATGCGCAGTGAAGGTGGACCAGGCCAGCAGAGGTCGAGGAGGGCTAACCGAGGGCCAACGAAAAAGAGGGTTGGACCTCGACGATCCAACCCTCTGATATTCTGGCCCGCCCGGCGCGATTCGAACGCACGACCCCTGCCTTCGGAGGGCAGTACTCTATCCAGCTGAGCTACGGGCGGAAAGGCCGCAATTGTACCCTCATCAGCGGAAGCGCGTCCATGACTCGCGCTGTTTCAATCGAGCAGGGTACGCGCGGCTTCGTAACGACGCGCGAAGTACTCGCTGTCGAGACGCTCGACGCGGACCCGGCCGTTGGTCGATGGCGCGTGCACGAAGCGCTGTTCGCCGATGTAGATGCCGACGTGCGAGAACGGGCGATTCATCGTGTTGAAGAAGACCAGGTCGCCGGGCTGCAGTTCGTGGCGGCCGACGGCGCGGCCACGGCGGGCGATGTCGGCGGCGCTGCCGCTGACCTTGACGCCGGCCGCCTTGTCGAACACGTAGGCGACCATGCCGCTGCAGTCGAAGCCGGCTTCCGGGTTCTTGCCACCGAAGCGGTAGCCGGTGTCGATCAGCCCCATCGCCAGCATGACGACCTCGCTGGCTTGCCCGCTGACCGCCCGCGGCGCCTGGGTTATAGTTGATCCGCCGCGCGGCCCGGGACTGCCGCAAGCAGCAAGCGCCAGGCAGACGAGCAGCGACAACCAACAGAACAATCGACGCATCGCTTAAAGCCTTTTCTTGAAGTTATTCGTAACTTAACGTTTTTACAGGATTTTTCAAGCCCATGAACTTGCAGAACCCGACTCTCCTGCGCACCGCCAACCTGATCGACGGTCAATGGGTCGGTGCCGACGACGGCGCCACGCTGACCGTCGTCGATCCGGCCAGCGGCGAACGCATCGCCGAGGTTCCCTGCTGCGGCGCCGCCGAGACACGGCGGGCGATCGCCGCCGCCGACGCCGCACTGCCGGCCTGGCGGGCGCTCACCGCGCGCCGCCGCGGGCAGTTGCTGCAGAACTGGAACCGCCTGATCCTCGAGCACACCGACGATCTCGCCGCCCTGATCACCGCCGAAGGCGGCAAGCCGCTGGCCGAGGCGAAGGGCGAGACGATCTACGGCGCCTCCTTCGTCGAGTGGTTCGCCGAGGAAGGCAAGCGCACCTACGGCGAGAGCATCCCCAGCCCGGCGTCAACCACCCGGCTGCTCGTGGTCAAGCAGCCGATCGGCGTCTGTGCCGCGATCACGCCGTGGAATTTCCCGCTGGCGATGATCACGCGCAAGGTGGCGCCGGCGCTGGCCGCCGGCTGCACGGTCGTCGTCAAACCGGCCGAAGCGACGCCGCTGACCGCCCTGGCGCTGGCCGCCCTGGCCGAGCAGGCGGGCTTCCCGGCGGGCGTCTTCAACGTCGTCACCGGCCAGCCGGCGGCGATCGGCGGCGAACTGTGCGCCAATCCGACCGTGCGCAAACTCTCCTTCACCGGCTCTACCGCAGTCGGCAGGCTACTGATGGCGCAGTGCGCACCGACCGTCAAGAAGCTGTCGCTCGAACTCGGCGGCAACGCCCCCTTCATCGTCTTCGACGACGCCGACGTCGACGCCGCGGTTGAAGGCGCGCTCGCCGCCAAGTACCGCAACACCGGCCAGACTTGCGTCTGCGCCAACCGCTTTCTGGTCCAGTCGGGCATCTACGAAGCCTTCGCCACCCGCTTCGCCGAGCGCAGCGCGCAGCTCAAGGTCGGCGCCGGCAGCGAAGCGGGTGTCGCCCAGGGGCCGCTGATCAACGCCGCCGGCCTGGCCAAGGTCGAGGCCCACGTCGCCGACGCCGTTGCCAAGGGCGCCCGCGTGCTGTGCGGCGGCGCCCGCCACGAACGCGGCGGCAACTTCTTCCAGCCCACCGTGCTGGCCGACGTGACGCCGGCGATGCGCGTCGCCCGCGAGGAAACCTTCGGCCCGCTGGCGCCGCTCTTCCGCTTCGACAGCGAGGCAGAAGCGGTGGCGATGGCCAACGACACCGAGTTCGGCCTCGCCGCCTATTTCTTCAGCCGCGACGTCGGCCGCTGCTGGCGCGTCGGCGAGGCGCTGGAATACGGCATGGTCGGCGTCAACACCGGGATGATCTCGAACGAAGTGGCGCCCTTCGGCGGCATCAAGCAGTCGGGAATCGGCCGCGAAGGGTCGAAGTACGGGATCGAGGAATACCTCGAGGTCAAATACCTCTGTTTCGACGTGCGCTGATGAAGTTCGTCCTCCTCGCTTCCGTCCTGTGCGGCGTCTGGCTGGCCTGGCGCAAGTGGCGGCAAGCCGGGAGGACGCGCTTCATCGAGCAGTTCCCGCTGCAGGAAAAGCTCGACCGGCGCCTGGCGGCACGCCGCCCGGAACTCGATGCAGCACAGCGCAGCGAAGTCTTCGCGGGCCTGCGCGACTACTTCCTGATCTGCAACACCGCCGGCCGGCAGATGGTGGCGATGCCGTCGCAGGCGGTCGATGACGCCTGGCACGAGTTCATCCTGTTCACCCGCCACTACCGGCAATTCTGCGACCGCGCCTTCGGCCGCTTCCTGCATCACACGCCGGTCGAAGCGATGCGCTCGCCGACCGAGGCCGGCGAAGGGCTCAGGCGCGCCTGGCGGCTGGCCTGCGCGCACGAGGGGATTAACCCGAAACAGCCGCAGCGCCTGCCGCGCCTGTTCGCGCTCGATGCGGCGCTGGGCATCGCCGGCGGCTTCGTCTACCAGCTCGACTGCCTGGCCGCCGGCGGCACCGGTCGCGACGGCTACTGCGCCAGCCACATCGGTTGCAGCAGCGGCTGCAGCGGCGATTCGGGCAGCGCCGACGGCGGTGGTGGCAGCGACGGCGGGGGGTGTGGTGGCGGTTGCGGCGGTGGCGGCGGCGACTGACGCCTTGTTCAGCCGAGCTTCTTCAGCAGTTCCGCCTTCTTGGCGTCGAATTCTTCTTGGGACAGGATGCCCTTGCCGACCAGCGCGTGCAGTTTTTCCAGCGTCGCCACCACCTCGTCGGCAGTGAGCGCAACCGGCGCCGCTGGCGTCGCCGCGGCCACCGCCTGACCAACCATCTGGCCGAAGCCGAGACCGGCGCCCATCGCCGCCAACCCGCCTTCGTTGCGCGCCGCGTCGGGAATGCTGCTCGCCACCTGGTACTGCGTGTAGCGCGTCAGGTCGCCGACCATACCCATGGCAATGCGCTGGTCGAGCACCTTCTGCAGTTCGTCGGGCAGGGAGAAATTCTGCAGCACCAGGGTATCGAGCTGCAGGCCGAGTTCGCCGAAAGCTGCCGCCGCCCGCGCCTGCATCGCCTGGGCAAGCGCTGCCTGGTTGGCGGCCAGATCAAGGAAGGGAATCGCCGACTGGGCAAAGAGATCGCCCAGGCCGGCCACCAGCAGGCTGCGCAACTGGCCTTCCAGTTCATCGCGGTCGTAGCGCTCGGCGCTGCCGGAGACCCGGCGGAAGAAGAGCGTCGGGTCGGCAACGTGATAGGCGTAGGTGCCGTAGGCGCGCAGGCGGACGGCGCCGAATTCGCGGTCGCGGACCGTCACCGGCGTCGCCGTCCCCCAGGTGCGGTCGATCTGGCGCCGGGTCGAGAAGAAGTAAACGTCGCTCTTGAACGGCGATTCGAACAGCTTGTCCCAGTGGCGCAGGTTGGTGAGCAGCGGCAGCGTGGATGTCGTCAACCGGTAGCGACCGGGAGCGAAGCTGTCGGCGATCTGCCCTTCGTCGACGAACAGCGCAGCCTGCGCTTCGCGGACGGTGAGGCTGGCGCCGTTCTGGATTTCCTGGTCGGCCACCGGGTAACGCCAGACCAGCGTGCCGTCGCCGGGCTCCGTCCATTCCAGGACGTCGATGAACTGCTTGCGGATGAAGCTTCCCAGTGACATCTGCAACTCCCTTGTTCAGTGCTGCTGTTCGCTTTGATACCAGACGACGAATTCCTCGATCGCCATCGGCTTCGCGTAAAAATAACCCTGGCCGGCCGTACACCCAAGCGCCAGCAACTGATCGCGCTGCTGCTCGTCTTCGATGCCCTCGGCCAGCGGCATCATGCCGAGATCGCGGGCGAGGTCGACAATGGTGCTGACGACGCGCAGGCTGTCCGGCGAATCGAGCATGGCGACGACGAACGAGCGATCGACCTTGAGTTCGTTGAGCGGCAGGCTGACCAGGTAACTGAGCGACGAATAGCCGGTGCCGAAATCGTCGAGGGCGATCCGGCAGCCCAGCTTGCGCAGCCGGTGCATGATCGACGAACCCTTGGCGCGGTCGAACATCAGCGCCGACTCGGTCAGTTCAAGGGTGAACCGTTCGCCGGGGATGCGCCAGGTCAGCAGGTTCTGTTCGAGGAAGTCGGGCAGATCGTCGTCGAGCATGTCGGCGGCGGTGAGATTGAACGAGAGGCCGATGCCGATGCCGGCCTTTTCCAGTTCGGCGGCCGCCCGCATGACGGCGCGCAGCAGCCAGTCGTTGAACATCAGGCGCCAGCCGTTTTCCTCGATCATTTCCATGATCAGCGGCGGCGGCACCCAGCCGGTTCGCTCGTGTCGCCAGCGCAACAGCAGCTCACCGCCGATACAGCGGCCATCGGCCAGATCGTTCTGCGGCTGCAGGTGCAGCTCCAGCGTTTCCTGGAACAGTGCCTCGCGCAATTCATCGGCCAGCTCGTGGCGCTGCTGCCAGCTTTCGGCAAAACCGGCGTCGAACCAGGCGAAGGACTGCCGCCGCCCCTGCGCGCCCCAGCGCGCCAGACGTGCGGCATGCAGGGCCGTCTCGGCGCTCGCTCCGTGCTGCGGCAGCAGCGCCGCACCGATGGTCGGCCGCACCATGACCTTGCGGCCACTGAACAGCGGTACCGGTTCGCCGAACATCCGTTCGATATGGGCGGCGGCCAGGGTCGGCTGCGACATCACCTTGATATCCGGCAGGACGACCAGCCACTCGCCTTCACGGCCGATGAAGACCCGGTCCTCCTCGCGCAGATGGCGGGCCATGCGCCGCGCCAGCGTCGCCGGCAGGCGTTGCAGGTCGTTGGCGTCGAGGTAGGTGAAGGAATCGCGGTTGGTCAGCGAGATCGACAGCAGGCCGACCACCCGGCCGCCCTGCAGGAGCTCGCGCAGGAAGCGCAGGGCGGCCAGCTCGCCGGGCAGGCCAATGGCTTCCTGCTGCGCCAGCTCGTCCACCTCCAGCACGCAGGTGACGGCGGCGTTGACGCTGCGGCGCAAGGTAGCGACCAGGGAGAGCAGCACCCGGCCGACGCTGTCGCGCCCGCCGAGCAAGACCGTTTCGCAGGCCTCGACGATATCGAAGAACCAGCGCAGGATTTCGACCTGACCGTAACCCCGGCCCAGCAGTTCGTGCCAGGCGCGAATCCAGCGCTGCTGCCAGTCGGGATCGGCGATTTCGCCAGGCAGCACATCGGTTAGCTCGAGGAAATGCAGCAGCGCGGCGTCCGGCTCGCTGCGCGCGAATTCCGCCGCCAGCGACGCCTTCCACAGCGGCGCCAGGCTGGCCAGGGAACGCAGGTCGTCTTCACCCAGATTGAAGGCGGCAAAATCGATCAGCGATTCCGGGCTAGCCGAGGTAGTAGTCATGCGACGACAGTCCATAGGCATCGTTCGGCAGCGCCCGGGCAATACGCAGCGCGGCCAGCTCGGGCTGGCGCAGGTCGACGAGGCGGTAATCGCGGACCGGCAGCTTGCCCTGATCGAGCATCAACAGCACGCGCGGGCGCGAACGCTGGACGCGGTTCTGCTGGATCACCACGCCGACCTCGCCGGATTCGAATTCGACCAGCACGCCGATCGGGTAAAGCCCGACGCATTGCACGAACTGCTCCATCAGCACCGGGTTGAACTGCTTGCCGCGTTGCTGGAACAACTCCTCGAGCGCTTCCTGGTGGCCGATGGCGTTGCGGTACGGCTTGTTGCGCAACATCGCGCAGAAGGCATCGACCAGGCCGGCGATTTCCGCGGCCAGGCCGATGCGTTCGAAGCGCAGGCCGCGCGGATAACCGCTGCCGTCCCAGCGTTCGTGGTGGCGGGAGACGATCTGCAGCACGTCGCCCGGCAGCTTGCCCTGGGTGGTCAGGATTTCCAGAGAACTGGCGACGTGCGAGCGCACCAGTTGCCGCTCCGCGTCGGTCAGCGCTTCCTTCTTGGCCAGCACTTCGGCCGGCACCTGGGTCTTGCCGACGTCCTGCAGCAACCCGGCGATCCCCAGTTCGAGCAGTTGCTGGCCGCGCCAGCCGATATGCCCGCCGAGCAGCAGGGCATGGACCGCGACGTCCATGGCATGGTCGAAGCTGTACTGGTCGAGACTCTTCAGGCGCAGCAGCCACATCACGGCATCGGGATTGCGCTTCAGGCTGCCGGCGATGTCGCGCACGCCTTCGCGGACATTGGCGAAATCGAACTGCATTTCCGCGGTGACGTTGCGGAAGGTCTGCTTCAGGGCTTCGAGCAGGTCGTCGTAGCGCGGCTCGATGTAATCGAGTTCGCGGGTCAGCGAACGGACGTGCTCGTCGCCTTCCTGGCCGTGCAGGAGGTC
The DNA here is from genome assembly GCF_055901855.1 of Azonexus sp. MM2026_4. Lineage (NCBI taxonomy): Bacteria > Pseudomonadati > Pseudomonadota > Betaproteobacteria > Rhodocyclales > Azonexaceae > Azonexus > Azonexus sp. MM2026_4. Next base: position 2,558,463 of record NZ_CM148380.1, read on the forward strand.
GAGGAAGCGACGGCGGCGCTGGCGCAGCACGACCTGTTCCGCCGTCGGCGGCAGGGCGCTGCCGGCAAATTCCTCGTCCTGGCTGCCTGCCCCGCTCAACGGCGCCGCCTGCAACTGGCGATCGACGCGCTCCTTGGGCGGCGTGAAGTGCTCGTTCAACGAGCGCGAACGGTCGATCTGCACGAAACGGCACTTCTTGCGAAAAATCTCGACCTGCTCGGGCTTGCTGATGATGAAACCCTGCAGGGCGAACGAAAATTCGGTCCACGGGCAGTCCGGTTCGGTGATGAACATGCCGATCTTCAGTTCGGCAACCGGAATGATTTCCATGGATCAGGTCTCTCTGGACGTTTCGCGGGCCAGTTCCAGCAGCCCGTACATGGGTAGATTGTCCATCCGCGACATGCTCATGGCAAGGAAAGGCTGCAACAATCCGGCATTGCCGCCCGACAGCAGGCAATGCCGCGCGCTCCCCGGCAGCCGCGACCAGGCCCGTTCGATGGCGCCGACCTGCGCCTCGATGGCACCGCTGACGATGGCGTCGTCGGTGCATTGCGGCCAGGCGCGATGTTCCCCGGCGGCAAAGGGCAAGCCGGCGGTGTCGCGGGCCAGCGCGCCGAGCATCAACTGTTGTCCGGGCAGGATCAGGCCACCCAGGAAGTTGCCGTCGCCATCCAGCGCGTCGATCGTCGTCGCGGTGCCGGCCATCACCACCAGCAGCGCCCCCGGGCGCAGGGCCCGGGCACCGATCAGCGCGCACCAGCGGTCGACGCCGAGACGGCCGGGATCGCGATAGCCGTTACGCACGCCAGCGGCCTGCGCCGTGCTCCGCACCGCTTCGAGCCGCCCGCCCCAGTCGCCGAGCGCGCCCCGTATCCTGGCCTCGGCATCGCTGCCGGCGACGTTGGCGAGCATGATGCGACGCGGTACCGGCCACTCGGCCCGGATTTCACTCAGGGCGGCGCCGTCGGCCTGCGGGCAACTGCCGCTACGACACCAGCCCGCGCCGTCCCACAGGCCGTACTTGATGCGGCTGTTGCCGCTGTCGATGCAGAGGATCATCCTTGAAACCTCAGTTGAACGCGGCCGCTGGCGCGTTTGGGCGGGATGGCCGGCGCGAAGCGACGACGCGGCAGGCTCATGCCTGCAAGGAGGAGCAACAAAGCCGGGCGCCCGTCCAGACGCGCCAGCGGCCGCGTAGCGCCATCACCCAACGAATGAGTCGTATCGCAAGCGCGGAAGTCAGCATTCATGCGGCTGCACAAGGAGAAATAAGCGGTCAACTGAGGTTTCAAGGATCATGCGCCCACCCGCAGGCTGACATCGCCGGCGAGGATGCGCTCGCAGCCGGTGGCGGTTTCCAGCAGCAGCGCGCCGTCGTCGGCGACGCCGCGGCAGATGCCGCTGCGCTCCGGGCAACCGTCCTCGATCAACCGCACGGCCCGGTCCTGCCAGGCATGGCGCGCCTGCCATTCGTCCCTGACGGCGGCAAAGCCGCGCTCGGCGAAGTCGTCGAGCACGCCGAGCAGGGCGGCGAGGATCGTCGCCAGCAGTTGATGGCGCTCGGGCAGCACCGGCAGCGCCTGCGCCAGCCCGGCGACCGGCTGCGCGAACTCGCCTGCCGGCGTCTGCAGGTTGAGGCCGATGCCGATGCAGACCTGCGCCTCGCGCCGACCGCCGGCCAGCTCGATCAGGATACCGGCCAGCTTGGCGTCACCGGCCGGGGTTGCGAGCAGCACGTCGTTCGGCCATTTCAGGCGGACGCCGGTGGCGCCCAGGCGTTCCAGCGCCCGCAGCAGGGCGACGCCGACCGCCAGCGACAGGCCTCCGAGGCCGGCCAGCCCGCGCTGGCTGCGCCAGAGGACGGAAAACATCAGGCCGCCATCGGCGCTCGCCAGCCAGCTGCGCCCGCGCCGGCCGCGACCGGCCGATTGCCGGTCGGCAACGATGACGGTACCGGAGGGCGCGCCACGCTCGGCGCGGCGCAACAATTCGCTGCTGGTGGAGTCGCACTCGGCCAGCGCGTCGACGTCGAAACGGCCGGCCAGAGGGCCGAGCCGCGCTTTCAACAGTACAGGATCGATCAGGGGCATGCGGAAGATTTTACTCTCCCGCCGCCTCCTTGCCGCCGTCGATGCCGAGATCGGCGATCTTGCGGGTGATCGTGTTGCGGCCGATCCCCAGCGCCTGCGCCGCCTCGATGCGGCGACCGCCGGTGTGGGCCAGTGCGCGCGAGATCAGGATGCGCTCGAAGCTCTGCGACAAGAGGCCATGCACGTCGGGCACGCCGCGCGCCAGCAGGCGGTCGACTTCGCCCTCCAGCGCCTTCTCCCAGTCGCCGACCAGCACCTGCGGCGGCGCTTCGCGCAGCTCGCTGGGCAGGTCGCCGACTTCGACCTGCTGCCCCGGCGCCATCACGGTCAGCCAGTGGCAGAGGTTTTCCAGTTGCCGGACGTTGCCCTGGAATTCCAGACCGCACAGGTACTTGAGCGCGCCTTCGGACAGGCGCTTCGGTTCGACGCCGAGTTCGCGCGCGCTCTTCTGCAGGAAGTGGCGGGTGAGCAGCGGAATGTCCTCGCGCCGTTCGCGCAGCGCCGGCAGGCGGATGCGGATGACGTTCAGACGGTGGAAGAGGTCCTCGCGGAACAGCCCGTCCTTGACCCGGCTTTCCAGGTTCTGGTGGGTCGCCGCGATGACGCGGACGTTGGCCTTGATCGGCGAATGCCCGCCGACCCGGTAGAAGTGTCCGTCCGACAGCACGCGCAAGAGGCGGGTCTGCAACTCGGAGGGCATGTCGCCGATTTCGTCGAGGAACAGCGTGCCACCTTCGGCCTGCTCGAAGCGGCCGCGCCGCTGCGCCTGGGCGCCGGTGAAGGCGCCGCGCTCGTGACCGAAGAGTTCGGATTCGAGCAGGTCCTTGGGAATCGCCGCGGTATTGATCGCGACGAAGGGCCGCTCGGCGCGCGGGCTGTGCCGGTGCAGCGCCCGCGCCACCAATTCCTTGCCGGAGCCCGATTCGCCGGTGATCAGCACGGTCGCGTGCGACAGCGCGAGGCGACCGATGGCGCGGAAGACTTCCTGCATCGCCGGTGCCTGGCCGAGAATTTCGGGCACCAGGCCCTCTTCCTCAGCCGCACCACTCTGGTGCATCGACTCGTCGATCGCCCGCCGGATCAGTTCCAGTGCCTGATCGACGTCGAAGGGCTTGGGCAGGTATTCGAAGGCGCCGCCCTGGAAGGCGGCGACCGCGCTTTCCAGGTCGGAGTAGGCGGTCATGATGATGACCGGCACGCCGGGGTGGCGGGTCTTCACTTCCTGCAGCAGATCGAGGCCGGACTGGCCGGGCATGCGGATGTCCGAGACCAGCACCTGCGGCGCTTCCTCGCCGCTCTCCAGACGGGCGATCGCTTCGCTTGCCGAAGCGTAGCTGGCAAACGCAATGCCTTCGCGCGACAGCGTCTTTTCCAGCACCCAGCGTATCGAGCGGTCGTCGTCAACGATCCATACCGGTTTCATGTCATGCCTCGTTCTCTTTGTCTGTCCGATCCTTGTAGCAAGACTCAGGCCGGCTCGATGGGCAAGCGGATGGTGAATACCGTCTGCCCCGGCCGACTGTAGCAGTCGATGCTACCGTGATGATGCTGGACGAAATTCTGGGCAATCGTCAGCCCCAGACCGTTGCCGCCCTCGCGCCCGGAGACCAGCGGATAGAACATGCGCTCACGGATGTCCTCGGGAATCCCCGGGCCGTTGTCGATGACCTTCAGTTCCAGCGCCATGCGGTAGCGCTTCTTGGCCAGCGTCACCTGGCGCAACGCCCGCGTGCGGAGGACGATCTCACCCTGGCCGGCCATCGCCTGCGCCGCGTTGCGGGCGATGTTGAGGACGGCCTGGATCAGTTGCTCGCGGTCGCCAACCAGTTCGGGCAGGCTGATGTCGTAGTCGCGGCGGATCTTCAGGCCTTCGGAAAACTCGGCCATCAGCAGGCTGCGCACCCGTTCGAGGATTTCGTGGATGTTCACCGTCGTCGGCAGCATCGCCCGGTGCGGCGTCAGCAGGCGCTGCATCAGGTCCTGCAGGCGGTCGGCCTCCTTGATGATGACCTGGGTGTATTCCTTGAGCGCCGGGTTGCCGAGTTCGTGTTCGAGCAGTTGCGCGGCGCCGCGGATGCCGCCGAGCGGATTCTTGATCTCGTGCGCCAGGTTGCGGATCAGTTCGCGGTTGGCCTGCTGTTGTTCGAGCAGCCTTTCCTCGCGCGTCGCCGCCAGATGGTGCTCGATCGGCTGCAGTTCGAGCAGCAGCCGCATGCCGGCGGCGATGTCCGGGCGCAGCGGCGTCACCGTGCAGTTGAGGTGCAGGGTTTCGCCGTCGGCACGGCCGAGAGCGATGTTCTGGCCGGTGTAGCCCCAGTTGTTCTGCAGGCCGTTGTCGATCGCCGACTGCAGCGTCAACGAGCATTTGCAGACCTCGCTCAGGCGCCGCCCGAGCACGCTCCGGCTGCTGATCGCGAGCAGGTTCTCACCGGCCGGGTTCAGGTAGCGGATGCATTGGTCGTCGTCGATCAGCAATACCGCCGACGCCAGGAGATCGAGCCCGGCGAAGTTGGCATGGGTCACACCCATGCGACGCCCCCGCGGCGGTGCCGCCTTGCTTGCCTTAATGACCCGCTGTTCATTATCATCCAGAAACTCCTTTTCCCGCTTGCGCCATGACCGTCGCCATCCGCGCCTCCCGCTTGCTGCTGCTTGCCGTGCTGGCCTCCCTGGGCGCCTGCGGCAAAGCGCCCGAGCGCACTGAAGAAAAACGCACCGTGATGGTGCATATTGCCACAGCCGCACCATCCCCGGGCATGCAACTGACCGGCGAGGTCCGCGCAAGGCACGAGGTGGAGCTGGCTTTCCGGGTCGGCGGCAAGATCGAGGCGCGCCTTGTCGATGCCGGTAGCGAAATCCGTGCCGGACAGGTGCTGGCCCGTCTCGACCCGCAGGACCTGAAACTGGCGGCGAGCGCTGCCGCCGCCCAGGTCGCCGCCGCCGAGAGCGAAGTGGCGACAGCCGCTGCCGAACGCGAGCGTTACGCCGGTCTGCTGGCGCGCAAGTTCGTCAGCCAGGCCGCCTTCGACACCCGCCAGCACGCCCTCAACGCCGCCCAGGCGCGCCTCGAACAAGCCCGCGCGCAGCGCAGCATCAGCGCCAACCAGGCCGACTACGGCAGTCTGCGCGCCGATTTCCCGGGCGTCGTCGCCGCCGTCCTCGCCGACGCCGGCCAGGTGGTCGGCGCCGGCCAAGCGGTGCTGCGCATCGCCCGCCCGGAAGAAAAGGAAGTCCTGGTCGCCGTGCCGGAAGGCCGCGTCGCCGCGCTGCGCCAGGCCGAAAAAATCACCGTCCGCCTGTGGTCGGCGCCCGAGCTGGCGATCGCCGGCAAACTGCGCGAACTGGGCGCCGTCGCCGATCCGCAGACGCGCACCTATCCGGCGCGCATCAGCCTGCTTGAAGCGCCGCCGCAGGCGATGCTGGGCATGACGGCCAGCGTCAGTCTCGATGCGGCACCGCTCGCCACCGTGGTGGTGCCGCTGGCAGCGGTCGGCGACAACGGCCAGGGAGCTTTCGTCTGGATCGTCGAAGCCGACAAGCTGCGCCGGGTGCCGGTGCGCGTCGGCAACTTCCGCGCCGACGGTGCCGAGATCGTCGGCGGCCTGCGCGGCGGCGAAGCCGTGGTCATCGCCGGCATCTCGCAGTTGCTTGAGGGCCAGGCAGTGGTCGCCCGCAGCGCCCCAGCAGCGGCCGCGCAGCGCTGAGATGAGCCAGCGCTTCAATCTGTCCGACTGGACGCTGCACCACCGGACGCTGGTCGGCTACTTCATGCTCGCCCTCGCCCTGATGGGCATCGTCGCCTACGGTCAACTGGGCCAGGCGGAAGACCCGCCGTTCACCTTCAAGGCAATGGTGATCCAGGCCTACTGGCCGGGTGCCACCGCGCAGCAGGTGGAACAGCAACTGACCGAGCGGATCGAGAAGAAGCTGCAGGAACTGCCTTCGGTCGACCGGCTGACCAGCTATTCGCGCGCCGGCGAAGCGACGGTGATCTTTTTCGCCAAGGACAGCTTCCGTTCGGCGCAGATGCCGGAAATCTTCTACCAGGTGCGCAAGAAGATCGGCGACATCCGCCACACCCTGCCCGAAGGCATCCAGGGGCCCTTCTTCAACGACGAGTTCGGCGACGTCTTCGGCAACCTGTTCGCGGTCACCGGCGAAGGCCTCGACTATCCGCTGCTCAAGGACCAGGCGGAACGCATCCGCGACGCACTGCTGCCGGTCAAGGGCGTCGGCAAGATCGACATCTTCGGCATCCAGGACGAGAAGATCTTCGTCGATATCGACAATGCCAAGCTGGCGACGCTGGGCATCGCCCCGGCGGCGATCGGCCAGGCGCTGGCGCAGCAGAACGCGGTCAACGGCGCCGGCTTCTTCGAGATGGACGACGAGCGCATCCAGTTGCGGCCGAGCGGCGCCTTCGCCAGCGAACAGGCAGTCGCCGACACCCTGATCCGCAGCAACAACCGCAGCTTCCGGCTCGGCGACATCGCTACCGTGCACCGCAGCACCAGCGAGCCGCCCGGCATCCAGGTCCGCTTCGCCGGCAAGCCGGCGCTGGTCATCGGCGTCGCCATGGCGCCGGGCGGCGACATCATCGCGCTGGGCCGGGCGCTGGAACAGAAACTCGCCAGCCTGCGGCCAACGCTGCCGGTCGGCGTCGACATCCACGAGGCGGTCAGCCAGCCGGCCGCCGTGACGCGCTCGATCGACGCCTTCGTCAAAGCCCTGGCCGAAGCGGTGATCGTCGTCCTCGCCGTCACCTTCATCAGCCTCGGCCTGCGCACCGGCATGGTGGTCGCCGTCTCGATCCCGCTGGTCCTGGCCGCCACCTTCCTCGCCATGCACAGCCTCGACATCGGCCTGCACAAGGTGTCGCTCGGCGCACTGGTGCTGGCGCTGGGCCTTTTGGTGGACGACGCGATCATCGCCGTCGAGATGATGTGGGTGAAGATGGAACAGGGCTGGGAGCGCACCCGCGCCGCCTCGTTCGCCTTCACCAGCACCGCCGGGCCGATGCTCTCCGGCACCCTGGTCACCGTCGCCGGCTTCATCCCGATCGCCCTGGCCAAATCGTCGACCGGCGAGTATGCCTTCGCCTTCTTCCAGATCAACGCCATCGCCCTGCTGATTTCCTGGCTGGCCGCCGTCATCGCCATTCCCTGGCTCGGCTACAAGCTGCTGCCCGACCCGCGCGCGGCGCAGACGCCTGGCCGGCTGGCCGCGCGCTGGCCGCGCCTCGACCGCCTGGCGCGCCGGCTCGGCGCCTACGGACCGTCCCATCCGGTCGACCACGATGTTTATGGCACGCCGTTCTACCAGCGCTTCCGGCGCTTCGTCGGCTTCTGCGTCGATCATCGCTGGCTGGTGATCGGCGTCACGCTGCTGCTGTTCGTGCTCGCCATCTTCGGCATGGGCAAGGTGCAGAAGCAGTTCTTCCCGAACTCGACCCGACTCGAACTCAACGTCGAACTGCGCCTGCAGGAAGGCGCCTCGCTAACCGCCACCGCGGACGCCGCGCGGGCGCTAGAAAACTGGCTGGAGGCCGACCGCGCCAGCCACGACGATTTCTCCCATTACGTCTCGTGGATCGGCAGCGGCGTCCCCCGCTATTTCCTGTCGCTCGACCGCCAGCTACCGGCCAGCAACGTCGCCCAGTTCATCATCGAGACGCGCGACATGGCGGCCCGCGAAGCCCTGCGCGAACGCCTGATCAACCATTACCGGCTGGCGCCCGACGGGGTCCGCGCCAACGTTGCCCGCATCGAGAACGGACCGCCGGTCGGTTACCCGGTGCAGTACCGGGTGGCCGGCGAGGACATCGCCGCACTGCGGCGCATCGCCGACGAGGTGGCGAGCATCATGCGCAGCGACGAACGGCTGTCGAACGTCAATTTCGACTGGCACGAACTGTCGAAGACCATCGCCATCGACATCGACCAGGACAAGGCGCGTCTGCTCGGCGTTTCCAGCCAGGACGTCGCCGCCCTGCTCGCCATGTCGCTGCAGGGCTACAGCGTCAGCGCGCTGCGCGAAGGCAGCAAGCGCATCGAGGTCGTCCTGCGCGGCGGCGACAAGGAGCGCCACGACCCGGCCGCCCTCGCCGGCCTGATGCTGCCGACGCCCGCCGGACGCAGCGTGCCGCTGTCGCAGATCGCGCGCCTGACGCCGGTCTTCGAACCCGGCCTGGTCTGGCGCCGCGACCGCGTGCCAACCATCACCGTGCGCGCCAACCTCTACGGCACGACGCAGCCGGCGACCATCGTCGACCATCTGCAGGGCCCCATCGACAGCCTGCGCCAGCGACTGCCCGCCGGTTTCAGCATTGTTCCTGGCGGCTCGGTCGAGGAATCGGCCAAGGGCGGCAACTCGGTCGGCGCCGGCCTGCCCTTGTTCATCCTGGCCGTCGTCACCATCCTGATGATCCAGTTGCAGAACGTCTCGCGCGTCGTCATGGTGCTGCTCACCGCGCCGCTCGGCATGATCGGCATCACCCTGTTCCTGCTCGTCTTCAACCAGCCCTTCGGCTTCATGGCGCTGCTCGGAACGATCGCCCTGTTCGGCATGGTGATGCGCAACTCGGTGATCCTGGTCGACCAGATCGAGCAGGACCTGGCGAGCGGCCGCGCCCGCTGCGAGGCGATCGTCGAATCGACGGTGCGCCGCCTGCGGCCGATCGTGCTCACCGCCGCGGCTGCCGTGCTGGCGATGATCCCGCTGTCGCGCAACGATTTCTTCGGACCGATGGCGATCGCCATCATGGGTGGCCTGATCGTCGCCACCGCGCTGACGCTGTTCTTCCTGCCGGCGCTCTACGCCGCCTGGTACAAGGTCGGCAAGCGCGGCGCCTCAGCGTAATCCGCCCAGTTCCTTCTGGATCGCCTGCAGATTGCGTTCGTGCTGGGCGACGCGGTCACGGTAGGGCGCGGTCCGCTCGGCAACGTTGCCGGTGCGAATGGCTTCCTGTTCGGCCAGTTCCTTGCGCGCCTGCTCCAGCTTGCGCTGCTCGCCGGCCTGTTCCTGTTCGAGAATCAGGCGACGGTCGCCGTCGCGCGCCTTCTGGGTATCTTCCTGGACCCGTGGAAAACCCGCCGGCGTCGGATTCCCCGCCGCGCGCGGCGCGCTGCGCGCTGCCGGGACCGTGTTGTGCTCTTCGCTGACGATCGCCTGGCAATTCTTATTGACCCGGCTATTGGAGATCAGGACCCCGCCACCGGCATCGGTGCACTTGTAGATGGTCTGGGCCGACAGCGCCAGCGGTGCCAGCGCCAGGGAGAAAATTAGCAGCTTGCGTGTCATCGTCATGCTTCCTGGAAACCGGGTCAGTGTACCGGAGTAAACGACCGACTTGCCGAAAGGTGAACAAAAAAAGGGCGGGGAAATCCCCGCCCTTTCTGCTTCCGCTGGCGATCAGCAGGAGTAGTACAGATCGAACTCGACCGGGTGCGTGGTCATGCGGATCTTGTTCACTTCTTCCATCTTCAGGGCGATGTAGGCATCGATCCAGTCGTTGGAGAAAACGCCACCGCGGGTCAGGAACTCGCGATCCTTGTCCAGGCTGTCCAGCGCTTCTTCGAGCGAGGCGCAGACGGTCGGGATCTTGGCATCTTCTTCCGGCGGCAGGTCGTACAGGTTCTTGTCGGCCGGATCTCCCGGGTGGATCTTGTTCTGGATGCCGTCGAGGCCGGCCATCAGCAGCGCGGCGAAGCACAGGTACGGGTTGGCGATCGGATCCGGGAAGCGGGTCTCGATACGACGGGCCTTGGTCGAAGCGACGAACGGGATGCGGATCGAAGCGGAACGGTTCTTGGCCGAGTAGGCCAGCTTGACCGGAGCTTCGTAGTGCGGGACCAGACGCTTGTAGGAGTTGGTGCCCGGGTTGGTGATCGCGTTCAGCGCCTTGGCGTGCTTGATGATGCCGCCGATGTAGTAGAGGGCGGTTTCCGACAGGCCAGCGTACTGGTCACCGGCGAACAGGTTCTTGCCGTCCTTCCAGATCGACTGGTGAACGTGCATGCCCGAGCCGTTGTCGCCGACGATCGGCTTCGGCATGAAGGTGGCGGTCTTGCCGTACTGGTGGGCAACGTTGTGCACCACGTACTTCAGGATCTGGGTCCAGTCGGCGCGCTTGACCAGGGTCGAGAACACGGTGCCGATTTCGCACTGGCCGGCGTTGGCCACTTCGTGGTGATGCACTTCGACCGGCACACCCAGCGATTCGAGGGTGAGAACCATGGCCGAACGGATGTCGTGCAGGCTGTCGACCGGGGGAACCGGGAAGTAGCCGCCCTTGACGCCCGGACGGTGGCCGGTGGCGCCGTTGCCGTCGTTCTTCTCGCCGGAATTCCAGGCCGCTTCGGCGGAGTGGATCTTCAGGTTGCAGCCGGACATGTCGACCGACCATTCGACGCCGTCGAAGATGAAGAATTCGGGTTCCGGACCGAAGTAGGCGGTATCGCCGATGCCGGAGGACTTCAGGTAGGCTTCGGCGCGCTTGGCGATCGAGCGCGGGTCGCGGTCGTAGCCACGGCCGTCGGCCGGATCAACGACGTCGCAGCTGAGGACGACGGTGGTTTCGTCGAAGAAGGGATCGATGTAGGCAGTTGCCGGATCCGGCATCAGCAGCATGTCGGAAGCCTGGATGCCCTTCCAGCCGGCGATCGAGGAACCATCGAAGGCATGGCCGTTTTCGAACTTGTCTTCATCAAAAGCGGAGACCGGCACGGTAACGTGCTGTTCTTTGCCACGGGTGTCGGTGAAGCGGAAATCGACGAACTTGGCGTCATTTTCCTTGATCAGATTGATCACGTCTTGCGGGGTTGCCATACGCGTTAGTCTCCTAAGAAAACAGGATGCCGGCCGGGCCGGCAACATTCAAAATCCAGCGCCTGAGAGGTAGCAGAAAGCATGCCAAGGGTCCCGAGCGAAGTTTTTCATTGTGCCACAAGGGACTGCGATCAAGCACCAGCAATCTTGCGCACCATTATAGTGCACACAAAAGAACGCAGCACCATTACGGTGCCGACGAGTAGTTCAAGCGCAGCGCATGAACCACCGGCAAATCCCGCAAACGACCAGCCAGGCCGGCCTCGATATCAGCGAGGGAGGAACAATCCGCCAACGAACCGTAAGCGAAATAAAGATCGACTTCGAGTTGCCCGCCGACATAGTGCAGGACAATCCTGGCCGGCGCCGGCAAATCAGTCAGCAGGGGCGCGAGCTGCGGCAACAGGGCTTCGCGATCAGGCAGGCCAAGCGCTGAACGATCGGGCTCGACATCGTCGTCCGGATCGACGTGTACGAGAACATCGAGCACTTCCGGGTGCGCCCGGAGCACCGCCGCCCGTGCCGACTCGGCGATATGGTGACCTTCCGAGACGCTGATCCGGGGATCGACCTGGACATGGGCGTCGACCAGCACCTGATGCGCCATGCGCCGGGTGCGCAGGGCATGCAGATCGAGCACGCCGGGTGTCGTGCGCAGGGTGTTGCGGATCGCCGTGACACGGGTCTCGTCGAGCCCGGTGTCGATCAGCTCCTCGATCGCCTCCCAGGCCAGCTTGCCGCCCATGCGCAGGATCATGAAACCCATCAGCGCCGCCGCCAGCAAATCGAGGAAGCCCCAGCCGAGCAGCGCACCGCCGATGCCGACCACGACCACCAGCGCCGACGCCGCATCAGCCCGGGTATGCAGGGCGTTCGCGGTCAACAACTGGGAACGCAGTTTTTCGGCAACCCGGATCAGGTAGCGATACAGGACTTCCTTGGCGACAACGGTGAGGACGGCAATCCAGAAAGCCAGCATGGCGATCGCCGGCTGGCTGGCGTGCTCGCCGAGGCGCATACCCGAATCCCACAGGATACCGGCGCCGATCAGCACCAGCGACACCCCGAGCGCCAACGTCGCCGCCGTTTCGACGCGACCATGCCCGTAGGGATGAGCGCGGTCGGCCGGCAGCACGCTCTGCCGGCTCGCCCAGATGACGAGAAAGTCGGACAGCAGGTCGGAAAAGGAGTGCAGGCCGTGTGCGACCAGCGACTGCGAATGCGCCAGCCAACCGACGATCAACTGGACAACGGTCAACGCCAGGTTGACCAGCACGCTGACCCAGGTCGCCCTTTGCGCCTCGCCGGCACGCGCTGCGGCACTGCCCGGCGGCCCGGAATCCACTTTTCCCATCGGGTCTGTCCTATATACTGTAGGGCCAAGATTCTAGCAGCGATCCACCATGGGCAAACTCAGCGACATTCTCGACATCGCACATTCCCGGGCCGAAGGGCTGGAACGCCCCTACCAGGGTGAATTGTTGCCGACCGAGGCCCACGAACTCCTGCTGCATGCCCCGGGCGCCCGCCTGGTGGACGTGCGGACCCGCGCCGAATGGGATTGGGTCGGACGCATTCCCGGTGCCATCGAGATCGAATGGAACCAGTACCCGGGCGGCACCCGCAACCCGCATTTCCTTGCCGAACTGCGCCGCCAGGTCGATCCGGAAGCGCTGCTCATCTTCATCTGCCGCAGTGGCGTCCGCTCGATCGGTGCCGCCGCGGCCGCCAGCGACGCCGGCTACACCAACTGCTACAACGTGCTCGAAGGCTTCGAGGGCGACAAGGACGCCAACGGCCATCGCAATGCCGTTGGTGGCTGGCGGCGCGCCGGCCTGCCCTGGCATCAGGGATAATTCGTCCTTTCGCGCGGCCGTCCGCGCCATTTCCGGAATCAGCATGCACACTGCGACCCTTTCCTTCGCTCCCTTCAACGACCTCGCCGACGACGCCTGCCAGGAGCGCATTCGCGCCGCCCGCGCCAGGCTCGGCAAGCGGGCCGTGATCCTCTGCCACCATTACCAGCGGGCCGACATCTATCAGCACGCCGACCTCACCGGCGATTCGCTGAAGCTATCCAAACTCGCCGCGCAGACCGATTCGGAATACGTGATCTTCTGCGGCGTCCACTTCATGGCCGAAGTCGCCGACATCATGACCGCCCCCAACCAGATCGCCATCCTGCCCGACCTCGCCGCCGGCTGCTCGATGGCCGACATGGCCAACCTGGCCAAGGTCGAACGCTGCTGGCGCGAACTGGGCGAAGTGCTCGACGTCGAAAAGGAAGTCACGCCGGTCACCTACATCAACTCGGCGGCCGACTTGAAGGCCTTCTGCGGCGAACACGGCGGCATCGTCTGCACCTCGTCGAACGCCGGCACCATCGCCAAATGGGCCTTCGCCCAGCGCCCCAAGGTGCTGTTCTTCCCCGACCAGCACCTCGGCCGGTGGACCGGCCACAACATGGGCTTCCCGATGGACGAGATGGTGGTCTGGGACCCCGACCTGGAAATGGGCGGCCTCACCCCCGAACAGATCCGCAAGGCGCGCATCCTGCTGTGGAAGGGCCACTGCTCGGTGCACCAGATGTTCCAGAAATCGCACATCGACGCCTTCCGCGCCAAGTACCCGGAAGGGAAAGTGATCGCTCACCCCGAGTGCAATTTCGAGGTCTGCGCGGCTTCCGACTACGTCGGCTCGACCGAGCACATCGTCAAGACCATCAAGGAAGCGCCGGCCGGCACGCGCTGGCTGGTCGGCACCGAACTCAACCTGGTCGACCGCCTGGCGAAGGAAGTGCTGCCGCAGGACAAGATCGTCCAGTTCATGGCGACCACCATCTGCATGTGTTCGACGATGCAGCGCATCGACCCGCAGCACCTCGCCTGGACGCTGGAAAACCTGGCCGACGGCAAGGTCGTCAATCCGATCCGGGTGCCCGAGCACGAGGCCAGGCTGGCCCGTCTGGCGCTCGACCGCATGCTCGCCATTTCCTGACCGGACGCCCATGCCGCAGGCCCTGCACGTCGTCACCTACAACATCCACAAGGGGTTTTCGCAGTTCAACCGGCGGATGATGGTGCACGAACTGCGCGAGCGCCTGCGTCACCTCAACCCCGACCTGGTCTTCCTGCAGGAAGTGCAGGGCCTGCACCTCGGCCATGCCGAGCGCCACGCCGACTGGCCGGACTCGCCGCAGCACGAATTCCTCGCCGAAGACATCTGGCAGGCGGCCTACGGCCGCAACATGATCTACGACCGCGGCCACCACGGCAACGCGATCCTCTCGCGCTTCCCGATCATCGACATCCACAACCAGGACGTCACTCACCTGCAGTTCGAGAAACGCGGCCTGCTGCATTGCCGGATCGAACTGCCCGGCGGCCCGCCAGCCCACTGCGTCTGCGTCCATCTTTCGCTGTTCGGCCATTCGCGCCGCCGCCAGATGGACGCCCTGGCCGATTACCTGGATCGTCTCGACGATCCCGCCGCGCCGCTGATCGTTGCCGGCGATTTCAACGACTGGCGCAGTCGCGCCTGCCAGCAACTGGCCGGCCGCCTCAACCTGCAGGAAGTTTTCTCGCAGGAAGTCGGCGGCCGTCCGGTGCGCAGCTTTCCCGCCGCCATGCCGATGTTCCGGCTCGACCGCATCTACGTGCGCGGCTTTGCCGTCCGCGAAACCAGCGTGCACCACGGCCCGCCGTGGTCGGCAATTTCCGACCACGCCGCGCTGTCGGCGCGACTGACGAGGCATGAGTCCTGACTTCCTGCCCGGCAACCGCCTGACGCTGCTCAACTCCGGGCGCGACTACTTTCCCGCGCTGCTCGCGGCGATCGCCGGCGCGCAGCGGGAAATCTATCTGGAGAGCTATATCTTCGCCGCCGACCCGATCGGCCACGAAGTCGCCTCGGCGCTGTGCGAAGCGGCGCGTCGAGGCGTCGTCGTCAATCTGCTGGTCGACGGTTTCGGCGCCCGCAATTTCGCCGACGACTTCCGGCCGCAACTGGCCGCCGCCGGCGTCCGCGCCTTGTTCTACCGACCGGAGATCCGCCGCTTCCACATGCAGCGCCATCGCCTGCGCCGTCTGCACCGCAAGCTGGCGGTGATCGACGGCATGATCGCCTTCGTCGGCGGCATCAACATCGTCGACGACGACAACGCGCCGGTCGAGATGCGGCCGCGTTACGACTACGCGGTGCGCGTCGAAGGCCCGCTGCTGGCGCCGATCCATCACGCCGTCCGGCGCATGTGGGAAATCGTCACCTGGGTCAACTTCCGCCGCCGCTTCCGCCTGGCACCGCTGCTCCAGCCCTGCTGCACGGCAGCGGGCCGGCAGACCGCCGCCTTCCTGATCCGCGACAACATCCGCCACCGCAACGACATCCTCAACGCCTACATCGACGCGATCGAGGCCGCGCAGGACGAAATCCTCATCGCCAACGCCTATTTCCTGCCCGGCTTCCGTTTCGGTCGCGCCCTCTACGCCGCCGCCCGACGCGGCGTACACATCACCATCCTGCTCCAGGGCAAGACCGACCATCCTCTGATGCGCTACGCCACCCAGGCTCTCTACGCCAGCGCACTGGCCACCGGCATCCGCATCTTCGAATACGAAAAGAGCTTCCTCCACGCCAAGGTTGCGGTCATCGACCGCCACTGGGCGACCGTTGGCTCGTCCAACATCGACCCCTTCAGCCTGCTGCTCGCCAAGGAGGCCAATATCGTCGCCCACGACCGCGCTTTCGCCGAAGAGCTCCACGCCAGCCTGCATGAAGCGATCGGCGATGGCAGCCGCGAACTACGCGCGCAGGACGTCGCTGGCCAGCCCTGGCACTCGCGCTTCCTGCGCTGGCTCAGTTACGGCCTGGTGCGCCTGCTGGTTGGCTTCGCCGGCTACGGCGACCGCCACTGGCGAACCAGCGAACAGGTCAGCCAACAGTCGCCGGAACGCTGATCGCCGGCCCCCGGGGAATCGCGGCAAAGCACCAGTTGGCGAGCGCCCAGGCCCAGACCTCATCCACCTTTGCCGCCGCCAGTTCGGCCGGCGCCGGCTGACCGAGGAAACGCAGCGCCCGCACCAGTTCGGATGCCGCCTGCCCCGCCGCCAGCGCCGGCGCCAAGGTCTGTTTGGACCATTTCTCGCCGGCCGGATTGGTCGCCACCGGCAGATGGGCGTAACCCGGCCGAGGATAACCCAGGCATTGCTGCAGCCATAGTTGCCGCGGCGTCGAGGCGAGCAGGTCGGCGCCGCGCACGATGTCGGTGATGCCCTGGCTGGCATCGTTGACGACCACCGCCAATTGGTAGGCATGAATGCCGTCGGCGCGGCGCAAGACGAAATCGCCGACCTCGTCCGCCAGGTGCTGCTCGACCACACCTTGCAAGCGGTCCGCAAAAGCGAGCACCGCGTCATCCACCCGCAAGCGCCAGGCACGCGCCCCGCCGCCGGAACGTAGCCCATTGCGGCAGGTACCGGGATAGAGGAGACCGCCATCGACCGCCGTCCGGCTCGCGGCCGCGGCGATCTCGCTACGCGAGCAGGCACAGGGATAGACCAGCCCCCGCCCGCGCAGCACGTCCAGTGCCGCCTCGTAAGCGGACAAGCGGCTGCTCTGGTAGAGCACCGGACCGTCCCAGGCGAACCCGCAGGCGTCCAGCGTGCGCAGGATCGCATCGGCGGCGCCGTGCACATTGCGCGGGGTATCGACATCCTCGATGCGCAGCAGCCATTCGCCGCCCCGGCAGCGGGCTTCCAGGCAACTCGCCAGCGCGGCGATCAGCGAACCGAAGTGCAGCGGACCGCTCGGCGACGGCGCGAAACGCCCGCGATACCGCCCGGCGGGCGGCGCGGCAGCACTCATGAACATGGCAGTTGAATTTTGTTACACACGCGCCGGAAACTTGCCCCATACTTAGCACTCTCAGGCAGCGAGTGCTAAAATAGTTCTGTCAGATTACGGAGGATTCTACGCTATGACCCATGCCCTGGCGCTTCCCGTACCCTCGGCCGTCGGCAACATCGATGCCTACATCCAGGTGGCGAACCGCTACCCGATGCTGTCCGAAGCGGAGGAAATCCGGCTGGCCGAGCGCTTCCATAACGATGGCGATGTCGATGCCGCCCGCCAGCTCGTGCTCTCGCATCTGCGTCTGGTCATCTCGATCGCCCGCGGCTACCTTGGCTACGGACTGCCCCATGCCGACCTGATCCAGGAAGGCAACATCGGCCTGATGAAGGCGGTCAAGCGCTTCGACCCGGGCCGCGGTGTCCGTCTGGTTTCGTTCGCGATGCACTGGATCAAGGCCGAGATTCACGAATACATCCTGAAGAACTGGCGACTGGTCAAGGTGGCAACGACCAAGGCCCAGCGCAAGCTGTTCTTCAACCTGCGCAGCATGAAGGCCGATTACGAAGGCGTCGACACCCTTTCCGGCCAGCAGGCAGAGGAAGTCGCCCAGCGCCTCGGCGTCAAGCGCGACGAAGTGGTCGAAATGGAAACCCGCCTCAGCGGTCGCGACCTGGCACTCGAAGGCAACCCGGACGATGGCGATGACTGCTTCGCGCCGATCGACTACCTGGCCGACAGCCGCTACGAACCGACCCGGATGCTCGAGAACAAGGCCCAAGCCCGTCTGCAGGACGAAGGCCTGCACCAGGCGCTGGCCGCCCTCGACCCGCGCAGCCGGCGCATCGTCGAAGCCCGCTGGCTGGCAGATGGCGAAACTGCGACGCTGCACGACCTGGCCGCCGAGTTCGAGGTCTCCGCCGAACGCATCCGGCAGATCGAAGCCAAGGCCTTGCAGAAAATGCGCGGACTGCTGGTAGCGGCCTGACTGCCCCTCCGACGCTGCCGCACCAGAGGCCCATCCCCAACCCGGGATGGGCCTTTTGCATCGGCCGACGACAATCTGCCGCCTCGCCGCCGCAGCCTCATCTAATACCAATGGCGTAGCACCATCGTACGATATCGACATAGTTGACATCGGAATATGATCCCGGCGTACTCATATTCAATGGAGCAATGCCATGTCTGCCGTCATCGCCAGGATTTCCGCCGTTTCCGGTGAAGTTGTCGCCCGTGCCGCCAATGGTGGCGTCCGCCGCCTGAAGAGCGGCGATGCCATTTTCGAAGGCGAAACGATCATCGCCGGCCATGACGGACAGGCCATGCTCAAACTGGCCGACGGCCGCAACGTCTCGGTCGGCCCCGGCGAGTCGGTCAGCGTCGACGCCGAAGTCGCCGCCGTTCATTCCCAGCCCGATGCCGGCAACAGCGCCGTGTTCACCAAGCCGGCCGCGCTCGGCAAGCTGGCCAAACTGGTCAAGTCGGGCGGCAATCTGGACGACGTGATTGATGAGGAAGGCGGAACCGCCGCCGGCAATGCCGGCGATTCCAGCGAGGGCCACTCCTTCGTCGAATTCCAGCGCATCAGCGAAGCCGTCGGCGACGGCAACAGCTACCGCATCGACGCCAACGCGCTCAACTCGCCCGATCTCGAACGCGAACAGCCCGGCATCTTCGACACCACGCCGCCGCCGGTCACCGCCGAACTCGACGCCGGCTCCGACACCGGCATCATTGGCGACGCCATCACCAACGACAACACGCCGACCATCACCGGCACCAGCGAACCCAACGCCACGCTGACCGTCACCTTCCCGGAGACCGGCGAAGTCCTGACCACCGTCGCTGCCGCCGACGGCACCTGGAGCGTGACGCCGACCCAGCCGCTGACCGACGGTCCGCACAAGATCGTCGTCGTTGCCAGCGACGAGGCCGGCAACGAAACGACGACCAACGTCGACCTCACCGTGGACGCGACGCCGATCCCGGCCCCGACCGTCGACATCGTCGAAGACGCCAACAACGACGGCTTCATCAATCGCGCCGAAGCCAGCGGTGAAGCCGACATCCGCGTTTCCTTCGACACCACCAAGGTGGCGGTCGGCGATACCGTCCGCGTCAGCGACGGCATCACCGCCAAGGAAATCGTCGTCAGCGCCGCCGACCTGAGCAACGGTTACGTCAGCACCAGCTTCCCGCTGCCGGCCGACGGCACCCTGCTCAATATCAGCGCCCAGATTTTCGACATCGCCGGCAACCAGTCTCCGGCCGCTACCGACTTGGCCAAGGTCGACCTCAGCGCCCTGCTCGACGTCCAGATCAAGGTCACCGAAGACAGCAACCAGGACGGCACCATCACCGCCGCCGAACTCAACGGCAGCGTCGGCGTCGACATCGTCCTGCCCGTGGACGCGGTGGCCGGCGACCTGGTCACCATCACCGCCACCGGCAACGCCACCCAGACCATCACCCTGAACCAGGCGCAGATCGACGCTCACAAGGTGACCGTCGAACTGACGCCGCCCTCGGTCAAGGGCAGCACGCTGGAAGTGACCGCTCAGGTCACCGATGCCGCCGGCAACAAGTCGGCGATCGCCAGCAAGTCCGTGCTGATCGACGCCGAAGCCCCCAAGCTCAGCGCCCAGCTCGACCCGGCGTCCGACAGCGGCACCAAGGGCGACAACATCACCAGCGACAACACCCCGACCATCAGCGGCGTTACCGACCCGGGCGCCACGGTCACCGTCACCGTGCCGATCACCGGCGAAACACTGACCACCACCGCCGACGACAAGGGCAACTGGCAGGTCACGCTGCTCCAGCCGCTGCCTGACGGCACGATCCCGGTCCAGATCACGGCGACCGACGCGGCGGGCAACCCGACCAGCACGACCCTGCCGCTGGTCATCGACACCACGCAATTCAACGGCCTCGCGGTCTCCCTCCTCGAAGACGAGAACGACGACAAGTTCATCAACCTGAACGAGCTCAAGGACAACGACATCGACGTCCGCGTCGCTCTGCCCAGCGGTGCCGCCGCCGGCGACACGCTGACCGTCACCGCCTCCGGCAACGCCGCCCAGACCGTCACCCTGACCGCCGCCCAGATCGCCGCCGGCCACGTTGACCTCGCCTTCACGCCGACCGCCAACAACACCGACTTCGTCGTCACCGCCGCCATCGCCGATGCCGCCGGCAACGCCGCCGGCCCGGTCAGCGACAACGCCCGCATCCAGCTCTCGGCGCCCGACGCGCCGGTCGTCACCATTACCGAAGACGCCAACGGCGATCGCTGGATCAACGCCGCCGAACTGCAGGGCAGCATCGACGTCAGCGTCGGCCTGCCGAGCACCGCCGCCGCCGGCGACACCCTGATCACCACGGTCAATGGCGTGGCCCAGCCGGAAATCCTCCTCACTGCTGCCGACATCGCCAACCACAGCGTCAGCCTGCCCGGCATCGCCAACCCTGGCGAAGGCGCCACCCTCACCGTCACCGCCCAGATCCGCGACGTCGCCAACAACCTCGGCAGCATCGGCAGCAACGACGCCCGCATCGACACCACCCCGCCCGCCGTCACCGCCCAGCTCGACCCCGCTTCCGACAGCGGCACCAAGGGCGACAACATCACCAACGACAACACCCCGACCATCAGCGGCACCGGCGAACCCGGCGCCAGCATCGTCGTTACCCTCCCCGGCACCGGCGAAATCCTCAAAACCACCGTCACCCCGGGCGGCACCTGGTCGGTCACCCCGCTCCAGCCGCTCGCCGACGGCGCCAATCCGGTCAAGGTCACCGCCACCGACGTCGCCGGCAATTCGACCAGCACCACCGTCGACCTGACCATCGACACCGGCATCCCCAACAACCTGCAGCCGCCCACCGTCCTCATCGTCGAGGACGTCAACGGCGACGGCTACATCAACCGCAGCGAAGCCACCGGCAACGCCGACGTCCGCATCGGCTTCGCCAAGGACCTGGTCAATGTCGGCGATGTCGTCAAGGCATCCGACGGCACCACCACCCGCGACGTCACCATCACCGCCGCCGACAAGGCCAACGGCTTCGTCAGCACCGACTTCCCGCTGCCCGCCGACGGCGCCACCCTCAAGGTCAGCGCCTTCATCGTCGATGCCGCCGGCAATGCCAGCAACACCGGCAGCGCCAGCGCCATCGTCGACCTCACCGAATTCAAGAACCTCACCATCGCCATCCGCGAGGACGAGAACAACGACGGCTTCATCAACCAGGCCGAACTGAAAGACAACGACATCGACGTCCGCGTCACCATCCCGCAGGGCGCCGCCGTCGGCGACACGCTGACCATCACCGCCGTCGGCAACGTCGACCAGGTATTCACCCTGACCGCCGCCCAGATCGCCGCCGGTACCATCGACGTCAAGTTCAACCCGACGTTCAGCAACACCGACTTCAAGGTCACCGCCAGCATCGTCGATGCCGCCGGCAACAGCGCCGGCCCGGTCGACGACAGCGCCCGCATCATCAACACGCCGCCGAGCGAGCCGATCGTCACCATCCTCGAGGATGCCAACAACGACACCTGGATCAACGCCGCCGAACTGCAGGGCAGCATCGACGTCAGCATTGCCCTGCCGGCCACCGCCGTCGCCGGCGACAAGCTGCTGACCACGGTCAATGGCGTCGCCCAGGCGCCGATCGTCATCACCCAGGCCGACATTCTCAAGGGTTCGATCGCCCTGCCCGGCATCGCCAACCCGGGTGAAGGCGTCAAGCTCACCGTCGACGCCCAGATCCAGGACGCCGCCGGCAACATCGGCAAAACCGGGAGCGACAGCGCCACCATCGACACCCGCATCCCCAACGACGGCGATGCGCCGACCGTCACGCTCACCCAGGACAACAACCCCGACGACGGCCTGATCAATACCGCCGAACTCGGTGGCAAGGACAAGCTCGGCGTCAGGATCGAATTCGACGGCAGCAAGGTCGAGGTCGGCGACACCGTTCATGTCACTGACGGCAGCACCACCCAGAAGATCACCATCAGCAGCACCGACAAGGCCAACGGCTACGTCGCCGCCGAATTCCCGGCACCGGCTTCCGGCAACAGCATCAAGGTCGATGCCTGGATCGCTGACCCCGCCGGCAACAAGACCGACACCGGCAGCGACAGCGCCAAGATCGACACCGGCACGCCGAACGACGGCTTGCCGCCGGTCGTCACCATCACCGAAGACACCAACAACGACGGCTTCATCAACCGCGCCGAAGCCAGTGGCAACGCCGACGTCAAGGTCGCCTTCGCCAAGGACAAGGTCGAGGTCGGCGATACCGTCCGCGTCACCGACGGCACCACCAGCAAAGATATCGTCATCACCGCCGCCGACAAGGCCAACGGCTACGTCACCACCGACTTCGCCATGCCTGCCGACGGCACCACGCTGAACGTCTCCGCCTTCCTCTTCGACCCCGCCGGCAACCAGTCCGGCACCGGCACCGACTACGCCAAGGTCGACCTCAGCACCCTGCAGGGCCTCACCCTGACCATCACCGAGGACAGCAACGACGACCGCTTCATCAACGCCTCCGAACTCAAGGGTACCGTCGGTGTTGAAATCGTCCTGCCCAAGGACGCCATCGCCGGCGACCTCATCACCATCAACGCCACCGGTAACGCCACCCAGACCATCACCCTGATCCAGCCGCAGATCGACGCCGGCAAGCTCACCGTCGAGCTCAACGCCCCGCCCAACGGCACCAAGCTCGAGGTTTCCGCCCAGGTCGCCGACGCCGCCGGCAACAAGTCCAACATCGCCAGCGACGACGCCACCATCGCCCTGGTCTCGCCCGACGCGCCCATCGTCAGCATCACCGAGGATGCCAACAACGACGGCTACCTCAACGCCGCCGAACTGCAGGGCAACATCGACGTCAGCATCGAACTGCCGGCCGGCACCAAGGCCGGTCAATCGCTCCTCGTCTCGATCAACGGTGTCGCCCAGGCGCCGATCGTCCTCAGCGCCGCCGACATCGCCAGCGGCAGCCTCAACCTCGACTTCGCCAGCCCCGGCAACGGCCAGCCCATCGAGGTCACTGCCCAGGTCAAGGACTTCGCCGGCAACCTCAGCCCGACCGGCTCCGATTCCGCCCGGGTCGACACCACTGCCTTCTCCGGTCTGGCCATCGCCATCACCGAAGATGCCAATAACGACGGTTACATCAACCTCGCCGAACTCAAGGACAAGGACATCGACGTCCGCGTCACTATCCCGCAGGGCGCCGCCGTCGGCGACACGCTGACCGTCACTGCCGTCGGCAACGTCGACCAGGTGTTCACCCTGACCGCCGCCCAGATCGCCAGCGGCTTCATCGACGTCAAGTTCAACCCAACCCCCGATAACACCGACTTCAAGGTCACCGCCAGCATCGCCGATGCCGCCGGCAATAGCGCCGGCCCGGTTGACGATAGCGCCCGGATGCTCACCAATTCGGAAGGGCGTGCAATCCCCACCATCATCGAAGACATCAACAACGACGGCTGGATCAATGCCGCCGAATTGCAGGGCAACATTGACGTCAGCATCACCCTGCCGGCTACCGTGGTCGCCGGCGACACCCTGCTGACCACCATCAATGGCGTCGCCCAGCCCCCCGTCGTCATCACCCTGGCCGACGTCCTCAAGGGCTCGATCGCCCTGCCCGGCATCGCCAACCCCGGCGATGGCGCCACCCTCAAGGTCGAGACCCAGATCAAGGACGTCGCGGGCAACATCGGCAAGATCGACACCGACAGCGCAACCATCGACACCAGCATCCCCAACGGCGGCAATCCGCCCACCGTCACCATCACCGAGGATGCCAACAACGACGGTTTCATCAACGCCGCCGAACTCAAGGGCAACGTCGACGTCAAGGTTGAATTCGACGGCGCCAAGGTCGCTATCGGCGACACCATCCGCGTCTCCGATGGCACGACTACCCGGGACTTCACCGTCTCCGCCACCGACAAGGCCAACGGCTACATCACCACCGACTTCCCGGCCCCCGCTTCCGGCCAGACCATCACCGTCACCTCGACCATCTTCGATCCCGCCGGCAACACCACCCTGCCCGGCAGCGATAGCGCCAAGATCGACACCAGCACGCCGAACGACGGCTTCGCGCCGGTCGTCACCATCACCGAAGACGCCAACAACGACGGCTTCATCAACCGCGCCGAGGCCAATGGCAACGCCGACGTCAAGGTCGCCTTCAACAAGGACAAGGTCGAGGTCGGCGATACCGTCCGCGTCACCGACGGCACCACGACCAAAGACATCGTCATCAGCGCCGCCGACAAGGCCAACGGTTACGTCACCACCGACTTCGCCATGCCCGCCGACGGCAGCTCGCTGAACGTCTCCGCCTTCCTCTTCGATCCGGCCGGCAACCAGTCCGCCACCGGCGCCGATTACGCCAAGGTCGACCTCAGCACCCTGCAGGGCCTTACCCTGACCATCACCGAGGACAGCAACAACGACGGCTTCATCAATGCCACCGAGCTGAAGGGCACCGTCGGTGTTGAAATCGTCCTGCCCAAGGACGCCATCGCCGGCGATCTCATCACCATCAACGCCACCGGCAACGCCACCCAGACCATCACCCTGATCCAGCCCCAGATCGACGCCGGCAAGCTCACCGTCGAGCTCAACGCGCCGCCCAACGGCACCAAGCTCGAAGTCTCCGCTCAGGTCGCCGACGCCGCCGGCAACAAGTCCAACGTCGCCGGCGACGACGCCACCGTCAACACCACGCCACCGACCATCACGGCCCAACTCGACCCGGCGTCCGACAGCGGCACCAAGGGCGACAACATCACCAGCGACAACACCCCGACCATCGTCGGCGTCAGCAACCCCGGCGCGAAAATCACCGTCACCATTCCCAGTACCGGCGAACAACTGAACACCGTCGCCGATGGCAATGGCAATTGGCAGGTGACGCCGACCCAGCCGCTGCCCGACGGTCAGACCTCCGTCCAGGCAACGGCCGTCGACGCCATCGGCAACAGCAACACGGCGACCCTGCCGCTGGTCATCGATACCACGCAATTCAACGGCCTCGCGGTCTCCCTCCTCGAAGACGAGAACGACGACAAGTTCATCAACCTCGCCGAACTCAAGGATAACGACATCGACGTCCGCGTCACGCTGCCCAACGGCGCCGCCGCCGGCGACACGCTGACCGTCACCGCCTCCGGCAACGCCGCCCAGACCGTCACCCTGAGCGCCGCCCAGATCGCCGCCGGCTACGTCGACCTCGCTTTCACGCCGACCGCCAACAACACCGACTTCGTCGTCACCGCTGCCATCGCCGATGCCGCCGGCAACACCGCCGGCCCGGTCAGCGACAGCGCCCGTCTCCAGCTCTCGGCACCCAACGCCCCGCTCGTCACGATCAGCGAAGACAGCAATGGCGACGGCTGGATCAACGGTGCCGAACTGCAGGGCAACATCGACGTCAGTATCGGCCTGCCGCCTACCGCCGCCGCCGGCGACACCCTGATCACCACGGTCAATGGCGTGGCCCAGTCGGAAATCCTCCTCACCGCCGCCGACATCGCCAAGGGCAGCGTCAGCCTGCCCGGCATCGCCAACCCCGGCGAAGGCGCCACCCTCACCGTCACCGCCCAGGTCCGCGACGTCGCCAACAACCTCGGCAGCATCGGCAGCAACGACGCCCGCATCGACACCACCCCGCCCGCCGTCACCGCCCAGCTCGACCCCGCTTCCGACAGCGGCACCAAGGGCGACAACATCACCAACGACAACACCCCGACCATCTCAGGCACCGGCGAACCCGGCGCCAGCATCGTCGTCACCCTCCCCGGCACCGGCGAAATCCTCAAAACCACCGTCACCCCGGGCGGCACCTGGTCGGTCACCCCGCTCCAGCCGCTCGCCGACGGCGCCAATCCGGTCAAGGTCACCGCCACCGACGTCGCCGGCAATTCGACCAGCACCACCGTCGACCTGACCATCGACACCGGCATCCCCAACAACCTGCAGCCGCCTTCCGTCCTCATCGTTGAAGACGCCAACGGCGACGGCTACATCAACCGCAGTGAAGCCACCGGCAACGCCGACGTCCGCATCAGCTTCGCCAAGGACCTGGTCAATGTCGGCGATGTCGTCAAGGCATCCGACGGCACCACCACCCGCGACGTCACCATCACCGCCGCCGACAAGGCCAACGGCTACGTCAGCACCGACTTCCCGCTGCCCGCCGACGGCGCCACCCTCAAGGTCAGCGCCTTCATCGTCGATGCCGCCGGCAATGCCAGCAACACCGGCAGTGCCAGCGCCATCGTCGACCTCACTGAATTCAAGAACCTCACCATCGCCATCCGCGAGGACGAGAACAACGACGGCTTCATCAACCAGGCCGAACTGAAAGACAACGACATCGACGTCCGCGTCACCATCCCGCAGGGCGCCGCCGTCGGTGACACGCTGACCATCACCGCCGTCGGCAACGTCGACCAGGTATTCACCCTGACCGCCGCCCAGATCGCCGCCGGCACCATCGACGTCAAGTTCAATCCGACCGCCGACAACACCGACTTCAAGGTCACCGCCAGCATCGTCGATGCCGCCGGCAACAGCGCCGGCCCGGTCGACGACAGCGCCCTGATCGTCATCTCGCCGCCCAGCGCACCGATCGTCAATATCCTCGAGGATGCCAACAACGACACCTGGATCAACGCCGCCGAACTGCAGGGCAGCATCGACGTCAGCGTCACCCTGCCGGCCACCGCCGTCGCCGGCGACACGCTGCTGACCACGGTCAATGGCGCTGCCCAGGCGCCGATCGTCATCACCCAGGCCGACATCCTCAAGGGTTCGATCGCCCTGCCCGGCATCGCCAATCCGGGCGATGGCGCCAAACTCACCGTCGACGCCCAGATCAGGGACTCCGCCGGCAATCTCGGCAAGACCGGTTCCGACAGCGCGACCATCGACACCAGCATCCCCAACGGCGGCAATCCGCCCACCGTCACCATCACCGAGGATGCCAACAACGATGCCCTGATCAACGCCGCCGAACTCAAGGGCAACGTCGACGTCAAGGTTGAATTCGACGGCGCCAAGGTCGCTGTCGGCGACACCATCCGCGTCTCCGATGGCACGACTACCCGGGACTTCACCGTCTCCGCCACCGACAAGGCCAACGGCTACATCACCACCGACTTCCCGGCCCCCGCTTCCGGCCAGACCATCACCGTCACCTCGACCATCTTCGATCCCGCCGGCAACACCACCCTGCCCGGCAGCGATAGCGCCAAGATCGACACCAGCACGCCGAACGACGGCTTCGCGCCGGTCGTCACCATCACCGAAGACGCCAACAACGACGGCTTCATCAACCGCGCCGAGGCCAATGGCAACGCCGACGTCAAGGTCGCCTTCAACAAGGACAAGGTCGAGGTCGGCGATACCGTCCGCGTCACCGACGGCACCACGACCAAAGACATCGTCATCAGCGCCGCCGACAAGGCCAACGGTTACGTCACCACCGACTTCGCCATGCCCGCCGACGGCAGCTCGCTGAACGTCTCCGCCTTCCTCTTCGATCCGGCCGGCAACCAGTCCGCCACCGGCGCCGATTACGCCAAGGTCGACCTCAGCACCCTGCAGGGCCTTACCCTGACCATCACCGAGGACAGCAACAACGACGGCTTCATCAACGCCACCGAGTTGAAGGGCACCGTCGGCGTCGACATCGTCCTGCCCAAGGACGCCATCGCCGGCGACCTCATCACCATCAACGCCACCGGTAACGCCACCCAGACCATCACCCTGATCCAGCCGCAGATCGACGCCGGCAAGCTCACCGTCGAGCTCAACGCGCCGCCCAACGGCACCAAGCTCGAGGTCTCCGCTCAGGTCGCCGACGCCGCCGGCAACAAGTCCAACGTCGCCGGCGACGACGCCACCATCGCCCTCGTCTCGCCCGGCGCCCCCATCGTCAGCATCACCGAGGACGCCAACAACGACGGCTACCTCAACGCCGCCGAACTGCAAGGCAACATCGACGTCAGCATCGAGTTGCCGGCCGGCACCAAGGCCGGTGAGTCGCTGCTCGTCTCGATCAACGGCGTCGCCCAGGCGCCGATCGTCCTCAGCGCCGCCGACATCGCCAGCGGTAGCCTCAACCTCGCCTTCCCCAGCCCCGGCAACGGCCAGCCCTTCGAAGTCACCGCTCAGGTCAAGGATAGCGCCGGCAACCTGAGCCCGACCGGCATCGACTCCGCGACGGTCAACACCACCGTCTTCTCCGGCCTCGCCATCGCCATCGCCGAAGATGCCAACAACGACGGCTTCATCAACAAGGCCGAGCTGAAAGACAACGACATCGACGTCCGCGTCACCATCCCGCAGGGCGCTGCCGTCGGCGACACGCTGACCGTCACCGCCGCCGGCAACGTCGATAAGGTGTTCACCCTGACCGCGGCCCAGCTCGCCACCGGCTTCATCGACGTCAAGTTCAACCCGACTGCCAGCAATACCGACTTCAAGGTCACCGCCAGCATCGTCGATGCCGCCGGCAACGCCGCCGGCCCGGTCGACGACAGCGCACGCATCATCGACACCCTGCCCAGCGAGCCGATCGTCACCATCATCGAGGACGCCAACAACGACACCTGGATCAACGCCGCCGAACTGCAGGGCAGCATCGACGTCAGCGTCACCCTGCCGGCCACCGCCGTCGCCGGCGACACGCTGCTGACCACGGTCAACGGCGTCGCCCAGGCACCGATCGTCATCACCCAGGCCGACATCCTCAAGGGTTCGATTGCCCTGCCCGGCATCGTCAGCCCCGGCGATGGCGCCAAGCTCACCGTAGACGCCCAGATCAAGGACGCCGCCCAAAATCTCGGCAAGATCGGTTCCGATACCGCGACCATCGACACCAGCATCCCCAACGGCGGCAATCCGCCCACCGTCACCATCACCGAGGATGCCAACAACGACACCCTGATCAACGCCGCCGAACTCAAGGGCAACGTCGACGTCAAGGTTGAATTCGACGGGTCGAAGGTCGATGTCGGCGATACCGTTCATGTCTCCGACGGCAGCACCGTCAAGAACTTCATCATCACCGCCGGCGACAAGGCCAACGGCTACATCGTCACCGACTTCCCGGCTCCGGCTTCCGGCCAGACCATCACCGTCACGTCCTACCTCTCCGACCCGGCCGGCAACCAGTCCAAACCAGGTTCCGACGCTGCAACCATCGATACCGACCTGCCCAATGACGGCAAGGCGCCGGAAGTGACGATCACCGAAGACGCCAACAACGACGGCTTCATCAACCGCGCCGAGGCCAATGGCAACGCCGACGTCAAGGTCGCCTTCAACAAGGACAAGGTCGAGGTCGGCGATACCGTCCGCGTCACCGACGGCACCACGACCAAAGACATCGTCATCAGCGCCGCCGACAAGGCCAACGGTTACGTCACCACCGACTTCGCCATGCCCGCCGACGGCAGCTCGCTGAACGTCTCCGCCTTCCTCTTCGACCCGGCCGGCAACCAGTCCGCCACCGGCACCGATTACGCCAAGGTCGACCTCAGCACCCTGCAGGGCCTTACCCTGACCATCACCGAGGACAGCAACAACGACGGCTTCATCAACGCCACCGAGTTGAAGGGCACCGTCGGCGTCGACATCGTCCTGCCCAAGGACGCCATCGCCGGCGACCTCATCACCATCAACGCCACCGGTAACGCCACCCAGACCATCACCCTGATCCAGCCGCAGATCGACGCCGGCAAGCTCACCGTCGAGCTCAACGCGCCGCCCAACGGCACCAAGCTCGAGGTCTCCGCCCAGGTCGCCGACGCCGCCGGCAACAAGTCCAACGTCGCCAGCGACGATGCCACCATCGTCACCGATCCGATCGGCGCACCCATCGTCAGCATCACCGAAGATGCCAATAACGACGGCTACATCAACGCCGCCGAACTGCAGGGCAACATCGACGTCAGCATCAAGCTGCCCAGCGGTACCCAGGCCGGTGACTCCCTGCTCGTCTCGATCAACGGCGTCGCCCAGGCGCCGATCGTCCTCACCGCCGCCGACATCGCCAGTGGCAGCGTCAGCCTGGACTTCCCCAGCCCCGGCAACGACCAGCCCTTCGAAGTCACCGCCCAGGTCAAGGATTTCGCCGGCAACTTCAGTCCCACCGGCTCCGATTCCGCCCAGGTCGATCCCACCGTCTTCTCCGGTCTGGCCATCGCCATCACCGAGGACGCCAACGACGACGGCTATATCAACAAGGCCGAGCTGAAAGACAACGACATCGACGTCCGCGTCACGCTGCCCAGCGGCGCCGCCGTCGGCGACACGCTGACCGTCACTGCCGCCGGCAACGTCGACAAGGTGTTCACCCTGACCGCCGCCCAGATCGCCGCCGGTTTCATCGACGTCAAGTTCAACCCGACCGCCGACAACACCGACTTCAAGGTCACCGCCAGCATCGTCGATGCCGCCGGCAACAGCGCCGGCCCGGTCGACGACAGTGCCGTCATCGTCACCTCGCCGCCCAGCGAGCCGATCGTCACCATCCTCGAGGACGCCAACAACGACACCTGGATCAACGCCACCGAACTGCAGGGCAACATCGACGTCAGCGTCACCCTGCCGGCCACCGCCGTCGCCGGCGACACCCTGCTGACCACGGTCAATGGCGTGGCCCAGGCGGCGATCGTCATCACCCAGGCCGATATCCTCAAGGGCTCGATCGCCCTGCCCGGCATCGCCAATCCGGGCGACGGCACAAAACTGGTTGTCGAGGCCCAGATCAAGGACGCCGCCCAAAATCTCGGCAAGATCGGTTCCGACAGCGCGACCATCGACACCAGCATCCCCAACGGCGGCAATCCGCCCACCGTCACCATCACCGAGGATGCCAACAACGACGGCCTGATCAGCGCCCCCGAACTCACCGGCAACGCCGACGTCAAGATCGAATTCGACGGCACCAAGGTCGAGGTCGGCGACACCCTGCGCGTCTCCGACGGCGTCAGCACCAAGGATTTCGTCATCACTGCCGGCGACAAGGCCAACGGCTACATCACCACCGACTTCCCGGCGCGTCCCGCCGGCGAAACCATCACCGTCGACGCCTACATGTTCGACCCGGCGGGTAACGTCGGCAAGACCGGCAGCGACCAGGCGCGCTTCGCCCTGATCCAGCTTGGCGATCTGCTCGCCACCGTTTCCGAGGAAGGCCTGAGTGGCGGCATCATCGACACCAGCGGCAATCCGGGCGATGTCTCCGACAGCGCGATTGCCACCGGCAACATCGGCGTCACCGGCGCCGGCGGTGCCTCCCTGCTGGTCAGCATCGCGCCACCGAGCGAAACCCTGACCGCCGACGGCGTCCAGATCGTCTGGTCGGGCAGCGGCAGCAGCGCTTCGCCGCTGATCGGCACGGCCGGCCAGGGCGGCCCCGAGGTGGTCCGGATCACGGTCGACAGCAACGGCAACTACGAAATCAAGCTGTCGCAAGCCATCGACCATCCGGCCGGGCAGGACGAGAACGTCGAATCCCTGCACTTCGACATCACCGCCAATGATGGATTGAGCACCACCCAGGCGACCCTGACGCTCGACATTGAGGACGACGCGCCGAAGGCGGTCCCGGAAGCCGAAGCCGACGCCATGCGGCACCAGGACACCAACATCCTGCTCATCCTCGACAACTCCGGCAGCATGGCCGGCAGCCGGATCGAGATCCTGCGCAACTCGGTGCGCGAACTGATCCAGAGTTACGACATGCTTGGCGATGTCGCCGTCCGCATCGTCGTCTATAGCTCTTCGGCCAAGGCTTACACCGAAGGCTGGGTCAGCGCCGCCGACGCCATCGCCTATGTCAACGGGCTGGGCCTCGGCTCCGCCACCAACTACGACGCGGCGCTGCTCAAGGCGATGGAGGCCTTCCAATCCGCCGGCAAGATCCCCGACGCTACCAACGTCGCCTACTTCCTCTCCGACGGCGAACCCAACCAATCCTCCGACTGGGACGGCTCCGGCCCCCTGCCGGCACGGCAAGGGATCCAACTGGAAGAAGAAGCGCTCTGGAAATCCTTCCTTGAAACCAACAAGATCAACGCCTTCGCCTTCGGCATGGGTGCCGGTACCACGCAGAGCAGCATGGACCCGGTTGCCTACAACGGCGTCACCAAGACCAATGCCGACGCCGTCATCGTCGCCAACGAAAGCGAACTCGGCCCGATCCTGCGTGACACCGTCAATGCCAACTTCAAGGGCAATTTCCTCGACGGCACCCTGCACCAGGGCTCCGGGGTCGGCGCCGATGGCGGCCACCTGACGTCGTTCAGCATCGACGGCACCACCTATCTGCTCGACGGCACCAGCAGCGGCACGGCAATCGGTGCTACCGACAAGTTCGACGGCCAGAAATGGACGGTATTCACCGATGCCGGCGGCAAGCTGGTGGTCGACATGCTCAGCGGCGAATATATCTACACGCCGCCGATCAAGGCCAACCCCACCACCGAACAGATCGGCTTCGCCATCATCGACAACGATGGCGACCAGGCTTCCTCGACCCTGGCGCTGACCGTCGAACCGCCACCGGCCAAGATCTTCGGCAGCAGCGGCGACGACACCCTGACCGGTGGCATCCGTGGCGACTACATCGACGGCAACGAAGGCAACGATCTGATCATCGGCGGCCTTGGCAACGACACCTTGATTGGCGATCTCGGCGCCGACACCTTCCAGTGGTCGTTCGGCGACCAGGGGACGACGAAGACGCCGGCCAGCGATGTGATCAAGGACTTCACCGTTGGTAGCGGCGGCGACGTACTCGACCTGCACGATCTGCTGCAGGGTGAGAACAGCGGCAACCTGACCAATTACCTGCACTTCTCGGCCAGCGGCAGCGATACCCTGATCCAGATCAGCAGCCACGGCGCCTACACCGGCAGCAACCACGCCACGGCAACCGACCAGACGATCCTCCTCCAGGGTGTCGCCCTCGACAGCCTGGCCGGCAGCGGCGCCAGCGATGCGCAGATCATCAGCGAATTGCTGAAGGCCAACCTCAAGGTCGATCTCTGATCGTCCGCCGGACAGCCGTCCTCAACGCCTGACCGCGCCCGGCGCGGCAGGCCTCAAAAAACGCCCAGCACCGTCTGGGCGTTTTTGTCTGCCTCGGCGATCAGCGCCGCCACCGGCATCCGGCGCAGGCCGGCAATTTCTTCGGCGATGCGCGACAGCTCGGCCGGCGCGTTGCGACCGCGATTGAGCCAGGCCGGCGGAATATCCGGCGCATCGGTCTCGAGAACGATGGCCCCGGCCGGCAAGGCGGCGGCCAGGGCGCGGATGCGGGACGAGCCGCGGTAGGTTGCGGCGCCGCCAAACCCGAGCTTGAAGCCGAGCTTGAGAAATTCCGCCGCCTGCTGCGGGCTGCCGTTGAAGGCATGGGCGATGCCGCCGCGCACGCGAATCCGCCGCAATTCCCGCAGCACGGCATCGACCGCGCGCCTGACATGGAGGATCACCGGCAGGTCGAGCGCCCGCGCCAGCTTGAGCTGGCTGACGAAAAAGCGCGTCTGACGCTCGATGTCGCTACCGGCAACGAAGAAATCGAGACCGATCTCGCCGATCGCCAGTGGCCGCTCGGCGGCCACCCAGACGCCCAGGCGCTCGAGGTCGGCGTCGTCGGCGGCATCGACATAGAGCGGATGAATACCGTAGGCGGCAACGCACAGCGGACTGTCGGCGACGATCTGTTGCTGTCTGGCGAAGGCGCCGAACGCGACGCCCGGAACGACGATCCGGCTCACCCCGGCGGCCTGCGCCGCCGCCAGTACCGCCCCCCGATCGGCGTCGAACTCCGCCGCATCGAGATGGCAGTGGGTGTCGATCATCCGCGCCGGAAAGGAAATTCGGGCGCCGGGCGCCGAGCGTCGATCAGGTCGCTCAAGGCGGCGGCCGAACCGCAGGCCATCGTCCAGCCGAGCGTGCCGTGACCGGTGTTCAACCACAGGTTGGGCAGCCGCGAGCGCCCGACATAAGGGACGTTCGACGGCGTCGCCGGGCGCAGACCGCACCAGAATTGCGGGTCGCCGGCCAGACGCAGGTCGGGGAACAACTGCCGGGTACGCCGCATCAGCGACTGGCAGCGCAACTCGTCGAGCGCCAGATCGTAACCGGCGAACTCGGCGGTGCCGGCAACGCGCAGACGGTTGCCGAGACGGGAAAAGACCAGCTTGTGCTCGTCGTCGGTCAGGCTGACGGTGGGCGCCTCGGCCCCCTCGGCGAGCGGCAGCGTCACTGAATACCCCTTGGCCGGACAGATGGCCAGGCGGATTCCGAGCGGCCGCAAAATCAACGGTGAATAGCTGCCGAGGGCAACGACATAGGCGTCGGCGGTAAGCAGCGACGACTCGCCCTGTGCGTCGTGCACGACGACGCCGGCAACGCGACCGCCGGCGCTGGCGATCCGCTCGATGCTCAGTCCGTGACGGAAGACGACGCCGGCGGCGGCCGCCCGGGCAGCCAGCGCCTGGGTGAAGCGATGGGCATCGCCGGACTCGTCAGAGGGCGTGTAGTCGCCACCGACCAGCAGCTTTTCGGCCCCCGCCAGCGCCGGTTCGAGCGCCACGCAGGCCCGGACGTCGAGCATCTCGCGGTCGAGGCCGAAGCGGGCCATCAGGCGGGCCGCGCCCATCGCCGCCGCCAGTTCGTCCTGATCGGTATAGATATGCAGGATGCCGCGCTGCAACTGGTCATACTCGAGCGCCAGTTCCTCGCGCAGACGCTGCAACTGGCTGCGACTGTAGAGCGCCAGCGCCAGGATCGCCGCGACATTGGCCCGCGTCCGGCCGGGCAGGCACTGGCGCAGGAAACGCAAGCCCCACAGCCATTGCGCCGGATCGGCGCGCCAATGCCAGCGCAAGGGCGCGTCAGGGCGCCCCAGCCATTTCAGCAGGCGTGGCAGGACATGCGGATTGGCCCAGGGTTCGGCGTGCGATACCGAGATCTGCCCACCGTTGGCAAAGCTGGTTTCGAGGCCGGCCGCCGGCTGCCGGTCGACGACCGTGACCTGGTGACCAGCGGCATGCAGATACCAGGCGCTGGCGGTGCCCACGACGCCCGCCCCGAGGACCAGTATCCTCAAGCTTCGCCCCCCTTCTCCCGGGCAATGCGGCTGACTTCGGGCAAATGCCGGATACCGCGCATCACCGCCGCGAGATGCTTGCGGTTGGCGACCTGGATGGTGAAATGCAGGGTCGTGAACAGGCGCTCGGGATCGGCTTCCATCGACACATGTTCGATGTTCGAGGAGGCTTCCGAAATGGCGGCGGCAACCTGTGCCAGCACACCGCGCTTGTTCTTCACCTCGACCCGGATACGCAGGTCGAACAGCTTGCCCTCCTCGGGCTCCCATTCGACGTCGATCCACTTCTGCGGCTCGCTCGAACGCGATTTGCGGATCGCCGGGCAATCGTGGGTGTGGATGATCATGCCACTGCCCTTGCGGATCGAGCCGATGATCGGATCGCCGGGAATCGGCTGGCAGCACGGTGCCAGCTGGATGGCCATGCCTTCGTTGCCGTGAATGGCCAGGGTCAGCCCGCCCGGCACCGAAGCCGCCATGTCCTCGCGCGCCAGCAGACGGCGGGCGACAACCGAGGGCAGGCGCTTGCCGAGCCCGATGTCGGCGTAAACCTCGTCGATCGACTGCTGGCCGCCGGCCTTGATCAGCGCCTCCCAGGCGACGGTCGGGATCGAGATCGGCACCACGCCGAGCGACAGCAGTTCCTGACGCAGCAGGCGCTCGCCGAGGCGAGCCGATTCGACGTTCTGCGTCGTGCGCAGGAAATGGCGGATCTTGCTGCGGGCGCGACCGGTCTTGACGTAGTTGAGCCACACCGGGTTCGGCGTGGCGTCGGGCGAGGTGATGATTTCGACGAGGTCGCCGTTCTTCAGCGCCGAGCGCAGCGGCGCCAGTTCATGGTTGATGCGCGCCGCCGAGCAGTGGTTGCCGACGTCGGTATGCACCGCGTAGGCGAAATCGACCGCCGTCGCACCGTAGGGCAGGGCCATGATCTTGCCCTTGGGCGTGAACACGTAGACCTCATCCGGGAACAGGTCGACCTTGACGTCCTCGAAGAACTCGGCGGAATTGCCGGTCTGCGATTCGAGCAAGGACTGCAGCCATTTGTGCGTCTTGATCTGCAACTCGGCACTGCTTTCGCTGCCGTCCTTGTACAGCCAGTGCGAGGCGACGCCGTCCTGGGCGACGTGATGCATCTCTCGGGTGCGAATCTGGATTTCCACCGGCGTGCCGTAAGGCCCGATCAGCGTCGTGTGCAGCGACTGGTAGCCGTTCGCCTTGGGAATCGCGATGTAGTCCTTGAACTTGCCCGGCACCGGCTTGTACAGGCTGTGCAGGGCGCCCAGCGCCAGGTAGCAGCTCGCCACCTTGTCGACGACGACGCGGAAACCGTAGATGTCGAGCACCTGCGAGAAGGAAAGCCGCTTCTCCTTCATCTTGCAGAAGATCGAATAGAGACTTTTCTCGCGGCCGAACACCTCCGCTTCCAGTCCGGCATGCGCCAGCTTGTCGCAGACGCTTTCCTGGATCCGGGTCAGCAGTTCGCGGCGGTTGCCCTTGGCCGCCTTCAGCGCCTTCGCCAGGACGTCGGCACGATGCGGGTGGATCAGGCGGAAGGCAGTGTCCTGCAACTCGCGGTAGAGCTTGCTCAAACCCAGGCGCAGCGCGATCGGCGCATAGATTTCCAGGGTCTCGCGGGCGATGCGGACGCGCTTGTCGGCGCGCATCGCCGACATCGTCCGGATATTGTGCTGGCGATCGGCCAGCTTGATCAGCACGACGCGCAAGTCGCGCGCCATCGCCATCAACATCTTGCGGAAGTTTTCCGCCTGCGCCTCCTTGTAGGAAGCGAACTCCATCTTGTCCAGCTTGGACAGGCCGTCGACCATTTCGGCGACTTCCTTGCCGAACTTTTCGGCCAGTTCCTGCTTGGTCGCCCCGGTGTCCTCCATCGTGTCGTGCAGGAGGGCGGCACAGATCGCGTCGGCGTCCATGCACCATTCGACGACAGCGCCGGCCACCGCCAGCGGATGGGTGATGTAGGGTTCGCCCGACATGCGCTTCTGGTGCGCATGCGCCTGCTCGGCGTAGGCATAGGCCGCCTCGATGCGTGTTACATCAGACGGCGGCAGGTAGTCGAGACGGTCTATGAACTGGCGATAGACCTCATCTCCGACAACAGGGGGGCGGTGGTGGGGCGCAGGCTCCATCAGGGTTCACCGCCCCGCGCGTTCAGGCCTGACCGCGATTGAGCACTTCCAGGCCGACCTTGCCGATGGCCATCTCGCGCAGGGCGATGACGGTCGGCTTGTCCTTCTCGGCGTCAACCAGCGGCGTTGCGCCGTTGGCAATCTGACGGGCCCGGTGGGCGGCCGCCAGGGTCATCTGGAAGCGGTTGGGAATCCTTTTCAGGCAATCATCGACGGTAACGCGAGCCATGTCTAACCTCAGTTCAAATCCGTTTATATCAGCCGGGCGAACAGCGCGGGATGATGCAATCGCTGACGACCGGGCTTCAGGCGGGGAACGCGCACGATGGCGCGCAAATCGTCCAGCGCCTGCTCCAATTGATCGTTAATAATAACATAGTCGAATTCCCCGACATGGCGCATTTCCGCCTCTGCCGCGGCAAGACGGCGCTCGATGACATCCGGCGCATCGGTGCCGCGCCCGGTCAACCGACGGGTCAGTTCGTCCAGCGACGGCGGCAGGATGAACACCCCGATCGCCTCCGGGAACAGCCGGCGCACCTGCTGCGCGCCCTGCCAGTCGATCTCGAGCAGGACATCGCGACCGCCGGCAAGCTGGTCGGCGATCCACTGCTTCGAGGTGCCATAGAAGTTGCCGTGGACTTCCGCCCACTCCAGGAATTCGTCGCGGGCGATCATCGCCCGGAAGGCGTCGACGGCGACGAAATGGTATTCGCGCCCGTCCGCCTCGCCCGGTCGCGGACTGCGCGTGGTGTGGGAGATCGACAGGCGAATCGCCGGCTCGCGTTCGAGCAGCATCCTGACCAACGTCGTCTTGCCAGCGCCCGAGGGCGCGGCAACGATATAGAGATCGCCCGCCATCATCAGCCTCCCGCTTATTCCAGGTTCTGGATCTGCTCGCGCATCTGCTCGATCAGCAGCTTCAGTTCCATCGCCGCCTGCGAAACCTCGGTGATCGCCGACTTCGAGGCCAGCGTGTTGGCTTCCCGGTTGAGTTCCTGCATCAGGAAATCGAGTCGCTTGCCGCTGGCGCCGCCGGCCTTGAGCACCCGCTCGACCTCGTCGAGGTGGGCGGTCAGGCGCGATAGTTCCTCGGCGACATCGATGCGCGTCGCGAACACCGCGACTTCCTGCAGGATGCGGTCGTCGCTGGCGTTGCCCAGCGCTTCCTGCAGGCGTTGCCGCAGCTTGTCGGTGAACACGGCCTGCGCCTCGGGTATGCGCGGCGCGACAGCGGCGACGATGGCGCGCATGGCATTGACCCGGTCGACGATCATCGCCGCCAGCTTTTCGCCTTCGCGGGCGCGGGTCGCCGTGAAATCGTCGAGCGCTTCGCGGGCCAGCGCCAGGACGACCGGGCCGAGCGCCGCAAAATCGATTTCCTGGTCGCCGAACATGCCCGGCCAGCGCAACACCTCATTGACCGACAGCGGCGCCGCTTCCGGCATCGCCGCGCGCACCTGGTCGGCCAGGCCGCGCAGGGCAGCGAGCAATTCGTCGTTGAGCGTCAGTTGCTCGCCGCGCGCCACTGCCGCATTGAACGACAGGCGGCATTCGACCTTGCCCCGCGACAGACGGCTGGCGAGCAGCTCGCGCAGCGGCAATTCCATGCTGCGCAAATCTTCCGCAACCCGGAAATGAAAATCCAGATAGCGGGAATTGACGCTTTTTAGTTCCAATTGCAGCGTTCCCCGCTCAAGATCGCGGGTTTTCACTGCATATCCGGTCATGCTGCAAATCATCGGGGCTCGCTCTCCAGCTTTACAGGTCGGACAACACGCCCGACAATGCCTGCGATTGCATGATAACCGCGAGATCGATGGCGCAACAAGCCAACCACCCGCTACCTGG
The DNA here is from genome assembly GCF_055901855.1 of Azonexus sp. MM2026_4. Taxonomy (NCBI): domain Bacteria; kingdom Pseudomonadati; phylum Pseudomonadota; class Betaproteobacteria; order Rhodocyclales; family Azonexaceae; genus Azonexus; species Azonexus sp. MM2026_4. Next base: position 2,597,413 of record NZ_CM148380.1, read on the forward strand.
CGGCCACCAGCTGGAGGAATACACCATAGAGCGCCAGTTGTCGCTGGGCGGGTTTTCCATCGTCTATCTGGCCCGCGACCCCGACAACAACCAGGTCGCGATCAAGGAATACCTGCCCAACAGCCTGGCCCTGCGCGCCAAGGGCGACATCTGCCCGATCATCACCGAAGAGCATCTCGGCGCCTTCCGTTACGGGATGAAGTGCTTCTTCGAGGAAGGCCGGGCGCTGGCCAGGTTGTCGCATCCGAACGTGATCCGCGTATTGAACTTCTTCCGCGCCAACGAAACCGTTTACATGGTCATGGAATATGAACATGGCCGGACCCTGCAGGAATTCATCCATAAACACCAGGGGCATATTTCCGAACGGTTCATCCGCGGCGTCTTCACCCGCATGCTCAACGGCCTGCGCGAAGTCCATTCGCACAAGCTCCTGCACCTCGACCTCAAGCCCTCGAACATCTACCTGCGCGGCGACAACACACCGGTCCTGATCGACTTCGGCGCCGCCCGCCAGACGCTGGTCAGCGACCAGCCGATGCTCAAGCCGATGTACACCCCGGGCTTCGCCTCGCCGGAACATTACGGCAACCGCCAGGATCTCGGCCCGTGGAGCGACATCTACAGCGTCGGCGCCTCGATGTACGCCTGCCTCGACGGCGCCGCGCCGCAGGCCGCCGACGAGCGCCTGCGCAAGGACACGCTGACACCGGCCATGGTGCGCTGGGAAGGTCAGTATTCCGACCGCCTGCTCGAAATCATCGACTGGTGCCTCAGCCTCAACCACCTCTACCGTCCGCAAAGCGTCTTCGCGCTGCAGAAGGCGCTGGTCGCCGACACGCACCCGCCGCATGCCCGCCTGGAAGGTGGCTGGATTGGCCGCTTCGTCAACAAATTCAGGAATTCGCCGCGATGAGATTCACCATCTACCAGGAATGCCGCCAGGGCGGACGCGCCAACAACGAAGACCGCAGCACTTATTGCTATTCGCGCGACGCGCTGCTGATGGTGATCGCCGACGGCATGGGCGGTCATCACCATGGCGAGATCGCCGCCCAACTGGCGATCCAGACCATGGCCGCGGCGTTCCAGAACGAAGCCAAGCCGTTGCTCGACGACCCCTTCGACTTCCTGCACCGCGGCATGACCCATGCCCACCACGCGATCCGCGATTACGCCGCGCACCACGACCTCGACGACTCGCCGCGCACCACCTGCGTCGCCTGCGTGATCCAGGACAACGTCGCCTACTGGGCGCACGCCGGGGATTCCCGCCTCTACCTGATGCGCAACGGCCGCGTCATCGCCCAGACGCGCGACCACTCGCGCATCCGCCTGCTGCTCGACGAAGGCCTGATCACCGAGGCCCAGGCCGCCCGCCATCCCGACCGCAACAAGATCTACAGCTGCCTGGGCGGGCCGAGCACGCCGGACATCGACTTCTCGCGCAAGACGCCGCTCGAACAGGGCGACGTCGTGCTGCTGTGCACCGACGGCCTGTGGGGAGTCACCTCCGGCGAGATGATGGCGGTCGCACTGAAAGGCGCCAACCTGCTGCAGGCCCTGCCGATGCTGCTCAACCAGGCGGAAACCAAGGCCGGCAGCCATGGCGACAACCTGTCGGCGGTTGCCGTCTGCTGGGAAGACAACTACGTCGAAGCGCTGAGCAGCGCGATCTCGACGCAGACCATGCCGGTCGGCGAAGTCACCACCAAGCTCGACGAGTTCGGCCGCAACCCGACCTACAAGAGCGAACTCTCCGACGACGAGATCGAAGCGGCGATCGAGGAAATCCGCGCCGCCATCGACAAGTTCAACCCCAAGAAATAAAGGAATCCCCATGCGTCCCAGCCAGCGCCAGCCGGACCAGCTCCGTGCCGTCCGCATCACCCGCAACTTCACCCGCCACGCCGAAGGTTCGGTGCTGATCGAAATGGGCGACACCCGCGTGCTGTGCACCGCTTCCGTCGAAGAAAGCCTGCCGCCCTTCCTGCGCGGCAAGGGCCAGGGCTGGGTCACCGCCGAATACGGCATGCTGCCGCGCTCGACGCACACCCGTTCGGCGCGCGAGGCGGCCAAGGGCAAGCAGACCGGTCGCACCCAGGAAATCCAGCGCCTGATCGGCCGCAGCCTGCGCGCCGTGACCGACCTCAAGGCCCTCGGCGAACGCCAGATCACGCTCGACTGCGACGTCCTGCAAGCCGACGGCGGCACCCGCTGCGCCTCGATCACCGGCGCCTGGATCGCCCTCTACGAAGCCTGCGAGAAGCTGGTACAGGCCGGCAAGCTGCCGGCCAACCCGGTCAAGGATCACGTCGCCGCCGTCTCGGTCGGCATCTTCGAGGGCAGCGCGGTACTCGACCTCGACTACCCGGAAGACTCCAACTGCGACACCGACATGAACGTCATCATGACCGGCCAGGGCGGCATCGTCGAAGTCCAGGGCACGGCCGAAGGCGAACCGTTCAGCCGCGAACAGATGAACGTGCTGATGGACCTCGCCCAGATGGGCATCCGCCAGCTGGTCGCCGAGCAGCAAAAGGCGCTCGCCGCATGAAGAAGCTGGTCCTCGCCTCGAACAACGCCAAGAAGATGAAGGAGCTGAACGCGCTGCTCGCGCCGCTCGGTTTCGAAGTCATCCCGCAAGGCCAGCTTGGCATCCCGGAAGCCGAGGAACCGCACTGCACCTTCGTCGAAAACGCCCTCGCCAAGGCCCGCCACGCCGCGCAGCACAGTGGCCTGCCGGCGCTCGCCGACGATTCCGGCCTGTGCGTCAAGGCCCTCGGCGGCGCCCCCGGTGTGATCTCTGCCCGCTATGCCGGCGAACCGAAATCCGACGCCCGCAACAACGAAAAGCTGCTTTCCGACCTCGCCGCCTTCCCGCAGATGACCGAACGCAAGGCGCACTTCGTCTGCGTCCTCGTCCTCGTGCGCAGCGCCGACGACCCGCAGCCGATCATCGCCGAAGGCGAATGGCCCGGCGAAATCCTCGCCGCCCCGCAAGGCGCCGACGGCTTCGGCTACGACCCGCTGTTCTACGTCCCCACCTACGCGTGCACCGCCGCCGAACTCGACCCGGCGGTCAAAAACAAGCTCTCGCACCGCGGCCAGGCGATGCAGAAACTGATCGAGCGGCTGCCGGAACTCTGACGACTCACCTCGCCCGCCGTTTCCGGTATGCTGGTCGCCCAGCAGACTTGATTCATATGTCATCCGGAATTCAGCCATGAGCGAACCCCCAATCCGCTTCACTGAACCGCCGGCCGGCTACACCGACTGGCTGGCCGACCTGAAAACCCGCATCCACACGGCCCAGCAGCGCGCAACGCTGGCGGTCAACCGCGAACTGGTGCTGCTCTACTGGCAGATCGGCCGCGACATCCTGGCCCGGCAAGGCGAACAAGGCTGGGGCGCCAAGGTCATCGACCGCCTGGCCGAGGATTTGCGCCAGGCCTTCCCCGCCATGAAAGGCTTCTCGCCGCGCAACCTCAAGTACATGCGCGCCTTTGCCGAGGCCTGGCCGGACGAGGTAATTGTGCAACAGGCTATTGCACAATTGCCGTGGGGGCACAACCTGGTGCTTCTGGACAAACTCCCCGGCCCCGAAACCCGCCGCTGGTACGCCGCCAAGGCCATCGAGCACAACTGGTCGCGCAATGTCCTGGCGATGCAGATTGAAGCTCGGCTACTGGAGCGCAACGGCAATCTCGTCTCGAACTTTCCCGACACCCTGCCCGCAGCGCAATCCGACCTCGCCCGCGAAGCGCTGAAAGACCCTTACCGTTTCGACTTCCTCGGCCTGACCGAGGCGGCACACGAACGCGACATCGAAAACGCCCTGATGCAGCACGTCACCGATTTCCTGCTCGAACTGGGCGCCGGCTTTGCCTTCGTCGGCCGGCAGGTGTTGCTGAACGTCGGCGGTGAGGAATTCTTCATCGACCTGCTCTTTTATCACCTCAAGTTGCGCTGCTACGTCGTGATCGAACTGAAAGGCGGCAAGTTCAAGCCGGAACACCTGGGACAACTCGGCTTCTACATGACCGCCGTCGATCGCCAGATCAGGCACGCCCAGGACAACCCGACCATCGGCCTGCTGCTGTGCAAGAGCAAGAACAAGTTAGTGGCCGAATATGCGCTGGGCGACAAAGGCCAGCCGATGGGCATCGCCGAGTACAAGCTGCTGGAATCCCTGCCCGAGGAATTGCAGACGAGCTTGCCGAGTATTGAACGGATCGAGGCAGAACTGGCCCGACTTGCGCCATGATTGAGCGCTTGCCCGAGAAGTTCGCTAGCCGATCAACAGGATTCCGCGACTTTTTTTAACATGAGCCCGCTGTCGTGTTAAAAATAGAGCGTTTTTTTAACACGACAAATCGCTCGTGTTATTTCGCCACCTGAATTTCAGAGTCTCGTCATGAGTCTGCAAACGCACTATCAAATTCCAGACCTGCCGCCGGCCGGCGTCGATTTCCAGACGCCGGAACTGCTCCGGGCGCTGGTCGCGGCGCATCGGCACCTGGCGGAACTCAAGGGCTGCGCGGCCAGCATCCCGAACCAGGCGATCCTGATCAACACCCTGGCGCTGCAGGAAGCCAAGGCCAGTTCGGAAGTCGAAAGCTACGTAACGACGCAGGACGAACTGTTCCAGGCCGACCTTCACATCGCCGAATGGATTTCGCCGTCGGCCAAGGAAGTCGCCCGCTACCGCGAGGCGCTGATGCACGGTTACGAACGCATGCGCCAGCAGCAGGGCATCCTCGGCAACGGCACGCTGATTTCGATGTTCCAGTTGCTAAAGAACAGCAGCGAGGCGTTTCGTACCAGCGGCGGCACGGTGCTGAAGAACGAGCGCACCGGGGCAACCGTCTTCGTCCCGCCGCAGGATGGCGGCAGCGTGCAGGCCCACATGCAGGCGCTGGAGCGTTTCATCAACGACGACCCGGGCGACGATCTCGACCCCATCGTCAGGATGGCACTGATCCATCACCAGTTCGAGAGCATCCACCCGTTCAGCGACGGCAACGGCCGCATCGGGCGGATCCTCTGCGTGCTGCATCTGGTCCAGGCCGGCCTGCTCGACTCGCCGGTGCTCTACCTGTCGCGCTACATCAACCGCAACAAGGGCGACTATTACCGCCTGCTGCAAGCGGTGCGTGACGAAACGCCGAATGGCGAAGCCTGGCAGGCCTGGGTCAGCTTCATGCTGCAGGGCGTCGCCGAAACCGCGCGGCGCGCCGTCCGCCTGGTCGGCGACATGCGCAGCCTGATGGCGGAAACCAAGCAACGCATGCGCCGCGAACTGCCCAAGCTGTACTCGCAGGACCTGCTCAACAACCTCTTCCGCCACCCGTACACGCGCATCGAATTCGTCCAACGCGACCTCAACGTCACCCGCCAGACCGCCGCCCGCTACCTGCGCCAACTGGCGGACGCCGGCCTGGTCCGCGAACACAGCCAGGGCAAGCACCTCTATTTCATCAACGTTCCCCTGGTCGACCTGCTCTCCCAGGGTGAAACCGACTGAACCCCATGACGCCAACCCGCACCATCCCGATTTTTGCCGAAACCTCACGGTCGACCGCAGAGAACCCCGAAAACCCGCTCGAATTCCGCAAATCCCCGGTCCTCTCGCTCTACGTCCATATCCCCTGGTGCGTGCGCAAGTGTCCGTATTGCGACTTCAACTCGCACGAGAACGGCGGCGAGATTCCCGAGCGCGAGTACGTCGCTGCGCTGATCGCCGACCTGCAGTCGGCGCTGCCGCTGATCTGGGGGCGGCCGGTGCAGACGGTTTTCTTTGGCGGCGGCACGCCCAGCCTGCTGTCGGCGGGCGCCATTGACGAGCTGATCGGCGCCTTCCGGGCGCTGGCGATGTTGTCGCCGGAGGCCGAGATCACGCTCGAAGCCAATCCCGGCACGGTCGAGGCCGGCAAGTTCGCCGGCTTTCGCGCCGCCGGGGTCAATCGGCTGTCGCTCGGCATCCAGAGCTTCAACGACGAGCACCTCAAGGCGCTCGGCCGCATCCACGGCAGCGCCGAAGCCAGGCGCGCGGCGCAACTGGCCGGCGAGCACTTCGAGCGCTTCAACCTCGACCTGATGTACGGCCTGCCTTATCAAACACAGGAGCAAGCGCTCACCGACATCGACACCGCGCTGTCATTTTCGCCGCCGCACCTCTCCTGCTACCAGCTGACGCTGGAGCCGAACACGCACTTTGCCGCCTTCCCGCCCGACCTGCCCGAAGGCGACCTGTGCGCCGACATGCAGGAAGCCATCGAAGCCCGGCTGGCCGCCGCCGGCTACGCCAACTACGAGACCTCGGCCTTCGCCCAGCCCGGCCGGCAGTGCCTGCACAACCTCAATTACTGGCATTTCGGCGACTACCTTGGCATCGGCGCCGGCGCCCATTCCAAGCTGACGCTGCACGACCGCGTGCTGCGCCAGATGCGCCACAAGCACCCCAAGGCCTACCTGGAACACGTCCGCGCCGGCCGGATTATCCAGGAAGAACACGAGGTCGCCGCCGCCGAACTACCGTTCGAATTCATGATGAACGCGCTGCGCCTGGCCGACGGCTTCGCCCCCAGCCTGTTCGAACTGCGCACCTCGCGGCCGCTGACCGCGATCCTGCCGCAGCTCAAGGCAGCGCAGGCCGACGGCTTGCTCGACCTCGGCCCGGAAAAGATCGCACCGACTGCCAAGGGCCGGCGCTTCCTCAACGTGTTGCTGGAACGCTTCCTCGACGATGGCCAGTGAAACGGCCGGCCGCCTGCCCGACACCGTCCTCGCCGCCTGGCAGCACGAAGTCGCGGCGGCGGAACTGTCGCCGGTGCTGCCCGACGGCTGCCAGGACCTGATCTGCCGGATCGACGCCGGGCAACAGCCACACTGGTTCGTCAGCCCCTTGGCCACCGCCACCGAGCAGGTCGCCAGCCCGGGCGGCAGCCGTTACCTGGGCTTTCGCCTGCACCCCGGCACCCGCATCGACACAACCGGCCTGCTCGCTGCAGTCGCCACCCGGGCACCCGACGCGTACCGCGAAATCGGCAATCTGCTCGCCGACTTCACCCGCCGCGACCCGGCAACGCAGGAGATTCTCGCCACCCTGGCCGAAGTCGCCACGCCGGCCGCCGCACGGCAAAGCCTGGGCATCCGCGAACGCACGCTGGAAAGACTGTGCCGGCGCGACACCGGGCAAACCGCCGGCTTCTGGATTGCACTGGCGCGCGTCCGCCGCGCCGCCGTCGCCATCGACAGCGAACTGCCGCTAACCGACATCGCCGGCCTCTGCGGCTACGCCGACCAGGCCCACCTGAACCGCGCCTTCCGCCGCTGGTTCGCTGCCTCGCCGGCGCAATTCCGGCGCTCGCCGCAACTCCTGTCGCTGGCCCGCGCCAGCGGTTTCGCCACCGCCGCGATCTAGCCGCCGACCGCAGTACACAGTTCGACGAGGTAGCCCTCGTGATCGGCCACGTAAGCCACCGTCTGCCCCCAGGGCATCGCCTCCGGCGCCTGCACCAGGCGCGCCCCGGCCGCCAGCGCGCGGTCGACCGCCGCCGCGACATCGTCGCAGACGAAAGCAATCTCGAAACAGGGTGCACCGCTATCGGGCGCCGCCGGCTGCTTGCCCAGCTGGCGCATCAGCACCCGCGAGGAAAAGGCGAGCGCCGTGCCGCCCGTCTCCAGCTCGCCGAAATCGCCGCTCTCATGCAGGAAGCGCACGCTCAGCCCGAAGGCGGCAACGTAGAAGTCGAGCGTCCGGCGAACGTCGTCGACGTAAAGGATGGTGTAGCCGAATTTCATCTTGCCGTACTCCGCAAAAGAATGGAGTAGGCATTGTCGCAGCGCCCGCAGCCCGCGTCTTGAACGAAACCGACAGGCGCTACCGGCGAAAAGGCCTCAGCCGAACAGCCCGCCCTTCTTCAGCATGCCCAGCCCCTGGCTGAGCAGGTCGCCGCCCTGCGGCAACTGGCCGTTCGGCGTCAGTTGATCGACCAGCCCGGGCAGGATATCGGCCAGCCCGCTCGACACCTCCTGCGGCGCCATTCCGGCCTGCCCGGCCAGCTTGCCGAGGAAGTCGCCACCGAGCACCGAACTCAGCTGATCCCCCGAGATCGGCAGATTCTGCCCGGTCGACACCCAGGAATTGACGATTTCGCCCAGCCCGCCCTGCTGGAAAGCCTGCACCAGCCCGCCAAGGCCGCCCGGATACTGATTGACCAACTGCATGGCCATCTCGGCCAGCCCGTTACCCTTGCCGCCGAGTGCATTGGCGGCCAGACCGCCGACTACCTGATCGAGAAGACCCATGATTTGCTCCTGAGGGGGGAAAGACCCCATCGTACCGGGGCAGGGTGGGGGGTGGGTTAAAAATTGTCATGTCGGACGGATCAATCACGGCCCCGGAATTGATTGACGGAATACCTGGCGGCCGCGCCACCGCCCCTGTTAACCTGATTGTCATTCCAGCCATTCCTGCCGACCATGGAAAACCCCAATCCTGCCGAACCGCTCCGAAGCCGACTGATCGGGGCGGCGCTCGACTGCTTCCTTGCCGACGACTACCACAACGTCACCACCCGGCGCATTGCCGAGCATGCCGGCGCCAACGTGTCGATGATCCGCTATTACTTCGGCAACAAGGAAGGACTGTACGAGGAAATGATCCGCGAGACCCTGAGCCCGCTGCTTGACGTCCTCGACGGGCCGCTACTGTCGTCGACCGCCGGGTTCGCGGAATTCCTCGGCCTGTACTACCGAACGATGAACGCCCGTCCCGAATTTCCCAAACTGATCCTCAAGGTGCTGGCACTGCGCCACGGGCCGGGTCGGCGTTTCATTCATCAGCTGCTCGAACGCGGCCGCACTCGCGGCGCGCGCAAGGTCGCCGAGCTGAAAGCCCAGGGGCAAGTCGCCCCGGCCATCGACCCCGACATCCTGCGGCTGGCGTTCGTCAGCCTGGCGATGACCCCGATGCTGCTTAAGGACATCTTCGAGGAACAGATGGAACGCCCGATGGACGAGGCTTTCCTGAACAATCTGGCCGCCTTCAACGGCCATCTGTTCGCCGCCGGACTGGCCCCGACGACGGTCAATTCACCCGGAGAAAGCGCATGACACTCCAGAAAAACGCCGGCGCCGTGCGCCGATTCGGCAAGGCCATGAAATTCGGCGCCTGGCTTCAGAACATTCCCAACAAGCTGACGCCGGCACCGTTCCGGCTTGTCCAGATCGGCTCGGCCTACTGGCAATCGCGGGCGCTTTTCGTCGCGGCGCAACTGGACGTGGCCACCGTCCTAGGCACGGAAAGCCTGCCCGCCGCCGAACTGGCCAGCCGCCTTGGCGCCGACGCCAACGCCCTCGGGCGCCTTTTGCGCTTCCTCGCCGCCATCGGCGTCTTCGAGGAAACGGCAGCGATGGTCTTCCGCAACAACAAGCTCTCCCGCTGCCTGAGCAGCGACGATGCGCAAAGCGTTCGCGCCATGATCCTGATGCACAACTCGGCGGCCATGAGCCGCCCCTGGTGCGAGCAGCTTGAAGCCGGCATCCGTAGCGGCAAGGCGCCATTCACGCTCAGTCATGGCGAAGATCTGTTCGATTACCTGGATCGCCACGGCGATTTCGACCAACTATTCTCCGCCGCCATGGACAGCGTCGAAGCCCTGGCCGGCGACGGCTTCGCCACCGACCTGGACTGGGGCCGGTTCGAGCGCCTCATCGACATCGGCGGCTCGCGCGGCACAAAAGCCCTGGCCATCCTGAAACATCATCCCGGCCTATCCGCACTGATCGTGGACCGCCCCCAGGTCGTGGAAGAAGCCCGACGGCACTGGCAAGAACACCCCACGGAAGGCGTCGACCGCCTTCACTTCCAGGCCGGCAACCTGCTCGAAACGATTCCGGCGGCGACCGGGCCGAGAGACATCTACCTGCTTTCGGCGGTACTCCACGGCTTCGACGACGCCACCTGCGTGCAGGCATTACAGACGCTACGCGCAGCCATCGGCAACAGCGGCGCACGCGTCGCAATCCTGGAAATGATCGTCCCGGAAACCAACGCCGACGTCGCCAGTGCCTCTTTCGACATGCATATGTTCGTCGGCTGTCGCGGACGGGAACGAACGCTGACCGAGTGGAAGTCGGTCATTCAGGCCGGAGGTCTGGCCCTCGAAGAAGTCGTCAACCTCCGTTCGCTGGGAAGTATTTTGGTTTTGCGATAACCAGGCGCCCAGAAGAATCTCGGAGATCGGTAAAAGGCGGCATCCGCCCCAGTGCGGAAGTTGACAGCATGGGAACCCATCCCGCTGACCCCAGCGCAAAGTTGTAGTAGCCTTGCGCCCCCTTTTTGTCGATCCAGGACATGATCATGGCGCGTCTATTGCAGCACGCCACATTCAACCGCTCAGCGCTCGTCCGCGTTCTCTCCGGCGCCCTGCCAGAAGTCTCCGCGCTGAATTACGATTTCGGCGAACGGCTCGGGCAATGGCTGGACGTTTCCGAAGCGTTAACGCTGTATTCGGCCCTTGCCCCCCGGGCCGGCGGCGGGGCGGCCGGGTGTTCGGCAAATGACGACCTCCCCGAGCAACTGGCCCGCGTGCGCCGCCATCTGAGCGATTCGATCAAGGCCGACGGCGTTTTCAACGCGCCGCCGGCGCGCATTCCGTTTCCGGTGCCGCTGCCCAATGCGACGCCGGAAAGTGCCGCCGACTTTTCGCCCTACCACCGCTATTACCTCGCCCACCAGCGCGACATGAACGCCGCCATCACTGCCCTGCGCGCCCATGCCCGCAAGGCGCTGGCCGCTCGCTCGGCGGCCGGTCGGCAACTGGCCGAACTCGACGCCACCTTCGACCAGTCGCTGGCGCCCCGCGAGCGCACGCTGCTCGGTAACATCCCGATCCTGCTCAGCAAGCGCTTCCAGCAGCGTTACGCCGACCACCGCGCCACGCTCGGCGAGGGCGGCGTCGACGACACCGCCGCCTGGGCACAGCCGGGCAGCTGGCTCGAAGCCTTCTGTCAGGATGCCCAGACCGTGCTGCTGGCCGAGCTGGAACTGCGCCTGAAGCCCGTCGCCGGGCTGATCGCCGCCCTGGCTGCCCCGCCGGGCAGCGCCAACCACGAAACGAATCCCCGATGAACCGCAACCTCAGTCTCTTCGCCTTCACCCTCGGCCTGCTCGCCGTCGTCTGGGTCGCCATCGGCTACCTCGACGGCCACGCGCTGGCCTTCTCCGTCTCCTGCATCATCGCCGTGGTCTATGTCGCCGGCGCCCTGGAAATGCGGCGCTTCCACGCCAACACGGCGGCGCTGGCCGCGGCGCTGCGCAACATCCCGGACGACATCGGCCACCTCGGCGAATGGCTGCAACAGGTGCCGGCCGCCTTGCAGAACACCGTTCGCCTGCGCATCGAAGGCGAACGCGTCGCCTTGCCAGGCCCCGGCATCACGCCCTACCTGGTTGGCCTGCTGGTGCTGCTCGGCATGCTCGGCACCTTCCTCGGCATGGTGGTCACGCTGAACGGCGCCGTGCTGGCGCTGGAAAGCACCACAGATCTGCACACCATCCGCGCCGCGCTGGCCGCGCCGGTCAAGGGCCTCGGCGTCGCCTTCGGCACCTCGGTCGCCGGCGTCGCCACCTCGGCCATGCTCGGCCTGATCTCGGCGCTGTGCCGACGCGAACGCCTGCAAGTCGGCCAGTTGCTCGACAGCCGGATCGCCGGCGTGCTGCGCGACTTTTCGCTCACCCACCAGCGCCAGGAAACCTTCAAGGCCCTGCAGGCGCAGGCCCAGGCGCTGCCCGAACTGGTCGGCAAGCTCGACGCGATGATGGGCCAAATGGCTGAACACAACCGCCTGCTCGGCGAGCAGCTGCTGGCCGGTCAGCAGCGCTTCCACGACGAAGCCAGGGGGCTGTACGGCAACCTGGCGCAATCCGTCAACCAGTCGCTCAAAGCCAGCCTCAAGGACAGCGCAACGGTCGCCGCGCAGACCATCCAGCCGGTCGTCACCGCCACCATGACGAGCATTGCCAACGAGACACGCGGCCTGCACGACAAGCTGTTCGGCACCGTCGAAACGCAGTTGGCCGGCATCACCGGGCAATTTGCGCAAGTCGTCGGCAGCGTCAGCGAGACCTGGACGCAGGCCCTGACCCATCACAAACAGGCCACCGAGAGCCAGCACCAGCAACTGCAAGCCACGCTCACCGCCTACGCCGAGACCTTCGAGCAACGCGCCGCTGCGCTCCTCGCCTCGGTCGACCACACCCAGGCCAAGCTGCAGGCCGCCGCCGCGCAGCAACAGGCGGCCCTGGCCGAGACCACCGCCGCCCATCAGCAACAACTGGCCGACACGCTGGCCAGCCAGTTCGACGGCGTCACTGCGCGCCTCGATCAGGCCGTCAGCCAAGTGGCCGACACCTGGCAAGCCGCGCTGGGCCAACACACCAGCACCAGCGATGCGCTGAGCGAGAAACTGGACACGACGCTGAGCGCCTTCGCCGACACCTTCGGCCAACGCTCGCAAGCCTTGCTCGACTCGGTGGCCGGTACGCACGCCGCGCTGAAGGGCGAACTGGCCACCAGTCATGCCGCCTTCGCCCAGACCACGCAGGCGCAGCAGGCAGCAATCAGCGAGCAGGTCGCCGGCCAGCTCGACGGCATCGCCCGGCGTTTCGACGGCGCTGTGCAAACGGTTGCGGAAACCTGGACCGGCGCCCTCGCCAAACACGAACAGGCCAGCGACCGCTTGACCCAAGCGCTAGCGCAAACCCAAACCAGCCTCGCCGACACTTTCGCCCAGCGCAGCGCCGCCCTGCTCGCCGACATGCGCGCCACTCAGGCTGACTGGCAGCGCGATTGGGCCAGCGGTGAACAGTCCCGCCAGTCCCAATTCGCCGATGCCCTCGCAGCCATGGCCGGCAAGCTCGAAGCGCAATGGCAGCAACACGGCGACGCCACACTGGCGCAGCAGGAACAGATCACCCGCACGCTCGGCGACACCGCCCGTGAGTTGGTCGCCGCGCACCAGCGCCAGGCCGAGACGACCATCGCCGAAGTCACCCGCCTGATGCACACCGCCGCCGAAGCGCCCAAGGCCGCGGCCGAGGTCATCGGCCAGCTGCGCCACGAACTGTCGGCCAGCATGGCGCGCGACAACAGCCTGCTCGAAGAGCGCAGCCGCATCATGGAAACCCTGGGCGCCCTGCTCGACGCCATCAACCACGCCTCGACCGAGCAGCGCAGCGCCATCGACGCGCTGGTTGCCTCCTCGGCCGAACTGCTCGAACGCGCCGGCAGCCAGTTCGCCGCCAGGGTCGAAAGCGAAGCCGGCAAGCTGGTCGAGGTCGGCAGCGGCATCGCCGGTGGTGCGCTCGAAGTGGCCAGCCTGGGCGAGGCCTTCGGCGCTGCGGTCAAGCTGTTCGCCGAATCGAACGACAAGATGATGGGTGCCCTGCAACGCATCGAAAACGGCCTGGCCAAGTCGCTGACCCGCAGCGACGAGCAACTCGCCTACTACGTCGCCCAGGCGCGCGAAATCATCGACCTCAGCATCCTGTCGCAGAAGAAGATGGTCGACGACCTGCAGCGCGTCGCTGCTAGCGAGGCCTGATCATGGAAGACATCGACGCCAGCGTCAACCACGGCACACCGGTCTGGGCGGTCTTCGGCGACCTCATGGCCGGGCTGCTCGGCGCCTTCGTGCTGATCCTGGTCGGCGTGCTCGGTGTGCAGCTCGAACTGGTCAGCAGCCTCGAAGCCGAAATCCAGAAGCGCCAGCAGGAAGAGCAACGCCGCCTGGCGCTGGAAAAGGCGCTGGCCGGCCCGCTCGCTTCCGGCCGCGTGACGCTCGACAACGGCAAGATCGGCATCAGCGGCAACGTGCTCTTTGCGCTCAATTCCGACCAATTGCAGCCGGAAGGCAAGCAACTGTTGAAGAGCCTGTCCCAGCCCATCGCCGCCTACCTCGGCGCCAGCGAACAGATGCTGATGGTCAGCGGCTTCACCGACGACATGCCGGTGCGCGGCAGCAATAGCCGCTTCGCCGACAACTGGGAACTCTCGGCTCAGCGCGCGCTGACCGTCACCCGCACGCTGATCGAGGACGGCGTGCCTTCGTCGTCCATTTTCGCCGCCGCCTTCGGTTCGCAGCAGCCGGTCGCCGACAATGCCGACGCCGAAGGCCGCGCCCGCAACCGCCGCGTCGAAATGGCGCCGGTGCCCAAGTCGCGGACCAATGCCAAGGACGCCAATGGCTGACCGGGGAGACCTTCAGCGCCGACTCGATGCCCTGCGCGCCAGCGGCGCCGCCGAGCGCGATCCCGTCCGCTTCGCCTACCTCGACGCCCTGGCCCGCCGCGCCGCGACGCAGCCGGCCAGCATCCGCCAGGTGCTCGCCGGCAAATTCGGCGCTGGCGCCGACAAACTGCTCAGCCGCCCGGCACCGACGCCAACGGCGAGCGTGCCGAGCGACCGCGTCAGCCCGCTCGCCACGCTGCTCGCCTACATCGGCCAGCAGGCCCACGCTCAGCCAGAGTCCAATCCACTGGCCAACACTCCTGCACGCACGCCAGGCGACCAGCGACCCAGAGCAAAGGATTCGGTTGGCGCTAGCCGCCCGCCAGCACCGGAACTCAAATCCGTCGCCTACTTCCGCGACGAGTGGTCCAAGCTCAGCACCGAGCAGCAACTGACGCAGACCCTGGCCCAGGCCCCGGAAAACGCCGGCCCGATGAATTCCCAGCACCTCGTGCTGCGCAGCCTGCAGCTCATGCGCGACATCGCGCCGGATTATCTGCACGGTTTCATGTCCTACATCGACGCGCTGATCTGGCTGGAACACGCGGCCCCGGTCAAGCCAGCGCCGGCGCGAGCCGCCGCCAGCGAGGGAGCACCGGCGAAGCGGGCGGCCAAGAGCAGCCCGAAGCGTCGCTGATCGAACCCTGCCCCTGGCCCCGGCCAATTACCGCAACAATTTACGGCGCACGCTGCCGACGCTCGGCATCAATGCCTTCCTGGCGTTGTTGATCAGCCCCGGAACAGGCAGCGGTTCGCCGCATAAGCGCCGTTCAGTCCCTCACTGCGGAATCTCGACGGAGCTGACCGCATAATCTCATTGCATCTGACCAAACGATATCGAGGTTTTGACCAGTTGACGGCTGGCAGCAAGCGGCCAGGAGCGGTCCCTCAGGAAATCGCCACATTGGGGACGTTGGCTATGTCCGTATGATTGTTGATTGATAAGAAGACCGGCTTCGGATAATCTCCATGTCATTCATAACCGTACGGGTAATCCAATCGTGTCCGCATTATTGGCAAAAACGCGGGCGCTTCTGCGCCTAAATAACGGTTAGCAATCATGAGCGCCATGCCAGTTTCTCTGGTTGTCGACAGCAACGTGTGGGATGCATTCTCCGATAGGGGCATTGATTTGCACTTGGAACTTCCTAGCGATCAATTAGTACCAGCGTTCCCTCATTCGTTCGATCCGTACATCTCCACTTTCTGACCATGCGACTTCACTCAACCCGCCATTTTCTCGTTGGAGCGCTTGTTTGCGCGACGCTTGCATCGTGCACTTGGTTCAGAGATCCTCCGACCCAGCTCGAATCGACCATGACGCTTGATATGCCGGCAACCGATAGCAAAGACAGGAATGCGCTGCGGGAAACGGTACTCGACTATCTGGCCGTCGAAGGATTGCAGCGCGATCAAGTGCGGGTGGTGTACGACGAGGCGACACATCACAATGCATTCCGCGTGGTCGGCGAAAAGACATTGCCGCCGGCTTTGTTGGGGCAGATCGCCAAGAAGCTTGAGGGCTACGCGGGCGAGCGCAATTGGAAGGCCAAGCTGGTGTTCATCGACGAGGGGCATGAACTCGATGCACTGCTCGCTACCAAGGAACGTAACTTCGACGTCGCACTCAATTGGGGCCAGGCCGAGATCAATGCCTATGTCGTGACCGAAGCATTTGGCATGCTTCCGGGACTGGCCGAACTGAATTCCGTCCGTTCGCGCACCGTACATTGCATGCTGAGCTTCAGGCCCGATGAACGGATTCCCGAGACCGAATATTCGTTCGAAGACCTAGCCGGCAAAACCACCAAGGCAGGAGAAACAAGCAATCCACAACTGCATGATACCCAGCGCCGGATGCAGGCGATGTTTAAGAACATGCGCGGTGTCGTCAACCATCAAATAAGCTATGAAGCACCTTTGCTCAAGCCTCTCTTCAAGGAAGACCTCCGTGTCAAAGACGGCAAGCTGATGTTCCTGTTCGCCACCATCGAAAGCAGCAGTGTGTTCGATCCGACCTTCGTTGGCGACGACCGTCAGCGCTCGCCCATGGACATCTCTGGCCGAGTACACAACGAATGCGCCGACAAGCTCAAGGCGGACTTTCCGAAGCTCGAAGAACGTTACGTTGCGCGCGCGATGTTCAAGCGCATTGTGGCGTTTGGCCCGGTGAGCCTGCCAATGTTGCCGCAATGATGGGCGTCCTGGATAATTTTCTCGACGCTTAAACACGCTCGAGCAAAAAAGGGGAGCAATCAAGTTTTTCATGCGAACTACCTCAAGGTAGGTCAGGCCGGGCGTATTGTCTCGGTCGCGGCAATGGTCACCATTGGTGCAAACAGCGTGACCGTCGCGAGGTGCTTGGCATGCAGCTTGGCGCCCCGGAAGCCGAACCCTTCTGGACCGATTTCCGGCGCAGCGTAGACCGCTCTTGCGTTTCATGCCCAATCGGCGAACGACCGCTTTCATTTGTGGCCAGTGACTCCTTAGGGTCGAGAGCACCAGTTCGGCTTCGGTGGAAGCGGCCATTCGGATGATCCAAACTCCAACGACAACAACCTGCGCGACACCGCCAGTACATCCTCGCCGCCCTCAATGGCAGTTCAGGCCCGAGGTCCTTCCGCAGGCCTTCTGGTAGGTTTCAGGGCGTCGCAGCCGTTCAAGTGACGGCGCTCCTGACATGACGAATTTCCGTTTCTGGCCGAATGCGGTAGCAACGGTAAGTTGGCCCCCCAACGCTATATATCCGATGCCCCACGAATTTGACCGCCCTGATCGAGTACGCACCCATTACAAACCACTAGACGACTGGTCTAATCCAGTACACAATCCCACCCCATGAAAACCCGTCACGACAACACCCGCCAGCACGTCCTTGAAACCGGCCAGCGCATCATTGCCGGCAAGGGCTTTGCCAGTGTCGGGTTGAACGAGATTCTGACCGCGGCCGGGGTGCCCAAGGGGTCGTTCTACCATTACTTCGAGTCCAAGGAGCAGTACGGGCAGGCCTTGCTGGAGGATTACTTCGCGCGTTACCTGGCCGATCTCGATGCGCTGTTCGCGGCCGAGGCGCTGACTGCGCAGGAGCGGCTGGCGTGTTACTGGCAGCGCTGGCTGGACAAGCAGGCGGCGTGCGCCGAGCAGCAGTGCCTGGTGGTCAAGCTCGGCGGCGAGGTGGCAGATTTGTCCGATCCGATGCGCGAGACGCTGCGCGACGGCACCGGGCAGATCGTCAGCCGCATAGCCCGGCTGCTCGAAACCGGCATGGCCGACGGTTCGATCCCGCCGCTCGATGCCGCCGCGACGGCGCAGACGCTGTACCAGTTGTGGCTGGGCGCCAGCCTGCTGGCCAAGCTGCAGCGGCAGGCGCAGCCGCTGGAGAATGCGCTGCAGTTCACCCGGCGGTTGCTCAGTTGCTGATCAACCGCTGATTGATTTCCGGGCCGTCCGTCGACGGCCCTTTTTTGACGCAAGAAACTAGACGACCGGTCTAATCAACCCTCAGGAGAATCGACATGACCACTTTGTTCGACCCGATCCAGATCGGCGACATCGCCCTCGCCAACCGTATCGTGATGGCGCCGCTGACGCGCAATCGCGCCGTTGCCGGCAACTGCCCCGGCCCGCTGACCGTCGAGTATTACCGCCAGCGCGCCACCGCCGGCCTGATCATTGCCGAGGCCAGCCCGATTTCGCCGATGGCGCAGGGCTACCTCGACACCCCGGGTATCTGGTCGGCCGAGCAGGTTGCCGCCTGGCGCGCCGTGACCGACGCCGTGCATGCCGAGGGCGGCAAGATCGTGCTGCAGTTGTGGCACGTCGGCCGCATTTCGCATGTGTCGCTGCTGCCGGACGGCGCCGCGCCGGTGTCGTCAACCGCCCGCACCGCCGAGGCCAGCACCTTCACCCGCGACGGCTTCGTGCCGGTGTCGGCGCCGCGCGCCTTGCGCGACGACGAGTTGCCCGGTCTGGTCAATGATTACCGACTGGCGGCGCGCAACGCCATCGCCGCCGGCTTTGACGGCGTCGAGATCCACGCCGCCAACACCTACCTGCTTGAGCAGTTCCTGCGCGACAGCGTCAATGACCGCAGCGGCCCCTACGGCGGCAGCATCGAGAACCGCGCCCGCCTGTTGTTCGAGGTGGTCGAGGCCATCGTCGGCGAGATCGGCGCCGGCCGCACCGGCATCCGCCTGAGCCCGCTGACCACCTTCACCGCGCCGCTCGACAGCAATCCGCAGGCGCTCTACGGCTACGTCGTCGACAAGCTGGCCGGCTACGGCCTGGCCTTCCTGCACATCATCGAAGGCGAAACCGGCGGCACGCGCACGCCGGCCGCCAGCTTCGACTACGCCGCCGCCCGCCGCGCCTTCAAGGGGCCGTGGCTGGTGAACAACGGCTACGACAAGGCGCTGGCCGAACAGGTGATCGCCGACGGCGGTGCCGACCTGATCGCTTTCGGCCGCGGCTTCATCGCCAACCCGGACCTCGTCCGCCGCCTGCGCGAAGGCGCACCGTGGAACGAGCTGCGCGCCGACAAGCTGTACGGCGGCGGGGCCGAGGGTTACACCGACTATCCGACGCTGGCGTAAACGCCCACGCCCAACCCCGGGCGCGGCGGTGCGCAGATGCCGCCGCGCCAGACAGAGAACACCATGACCTCCTCCGATCGCTGGCGCCCGATCCTGGCGCTGATCGTCCTTTCTTCGATCTGGGGCTACACCTGGGTGCTGGCCAAGCACGGGCTGGAATACTCGCCGCCCTTCGCCTTCGCCGCCGAGCGCTGCATCGGCAGCGCCGTGGCGCTGTTCATCGCGCTGCGCCTGACCGGCCGCAAGCTGACGCTGACCGCCCCCGGTGCGACGCTGGGCATCGCGCTGACCCAGGTCGCCGGCTTCATGATCTTCCAGACCTGGGCGCTGGTCGAAGGCGGACCGGGCAAGACGGCGGTGCTCATCTTCACCATGCCGATCTGGACGCTGCTGCTGGCCTGGCCGATCCTCGGCGAACGGGTGCGCGGCACGCAGTGGATCGCCGCCGCGTGCACGCTGATCGGCCTGCTGCTGATCATCGAACCGTGGGAGATGCACGGCGGCCTGTTGAGCCCGGCGCTCGGCATCGTCGCGGCCATCTGCTGGGCAATCGGCACCATTCTGGTCAAGCGCCTGCGCGGTCGCCAGCCGGTGGACCTGCTGACATTGACCGCGTGGCAGATGGCGCTCGGCTCGATCCCCTTGGTCATCCTGGCGCTGCTCGTACCGGAACGGCCGACCGACTGGACCTGGAGCTACGCCGGCATCCTCGGCTTCATGTCGGTGTTCAGCACGGCGCTCTGCTGGTGGCTGTGGATCTACATCCTCGACCGCGTACCGGCCTGGGAAGCCAGCCTGTCGGTGCTGGGCACGCCGGTGGTCGCCATCCTGTCGTCGCGCCTGACCTTCGGCGAAGCGTTCAAGAGCATCGAAGTGGCCGGCATCCTGCTCATCGGCGGCGGCCTGGCGCTGCTCTCGCTGCTCGGCTGGATCGCCAGCCGGCGCCCGGCGGTCGCTGCCATCCAACAACGTCTACAGGAGGAAAAGGCATGAACCCGCTCGCCGATGTGAAACTGTCGCTACTCGACCTGGTTGCCGTGCGTCAGGGCGGCAGCGTGGCCGAGGCGCTGCGGATCGCCACCGACGCCGCGCGCCACGCCGAAAAGCTCGGCTTTGCCCGCTACTGGCTGGCCGAGCACCACAACATGCCGGGTATCGCCAGTTCGGCCACCGCCGTCCTGGTCGGCCACATGGCCGGCGCCACGAAGACGATCCGCGTCGGTTCCGGCGGCGTCATGCTGCCCAACCACGCGCCGCTGGTCGTCGCCGAAGCCTTCGGCACGCTCGCCGAACTGTATCCAGGGCGGATCGACCTCGGCCTCGGCCGCGCCCCCGGCACCGACCGACTGACCATGCACGCGCTGCGCCGCGACCGCATCGAGCGCGAGGACGATTTCCCGCGCGACGTCGCCGAACTGCAGCGCCTGCTCGCCCCGGCGCAGCCCGGCCAGCCGCTGGTCGCCGTGCCCGGCGCCGGCACCGAGGTGCCGATCTGGCTGCTCGGCTCCAGCCTGTTCTCCGCCCGCCTCGCCGCCGAGCGCGGCCTGCCCTACGCCTTCGCCTCGCACTTCGCGCCAGCCCTGCTGCATCAGGCGCTGGCCGTCTATCGCGGCAACTTCCGGCCGTCGGCGACGCTGAACAAACCCTACGTGATCGTCGGCGTGCCACTGGTCGCGGCCGAAACCGACGACGAAGCCGATTTCCTCGCCACCAGCATCTTCCAGCGCGTGCTCGGCATCCTGCGCGGCGACCGCCGGCCGCTGCCGCCGCCCGTGGCCGGCTTCCTCGCCGGACTGTCGGTGCAGGAAAAGGCCGGCATTGGCGATTTCCTCGGCGCCGCCGTGATCGGCGGGCCGGACCGCGTGCGCGAAGGACTGAGCGCGCTGCGCCAGGCGACGCAGGCCGACGAGTTGATGCTGGTCTGCGACATCTTCGACCCGGCGCTGCGCCTGCGCGCGCTCGACATCGCCGCCGCCGCTTGCGCCTGAGATTTTTCCGCCTATCCTGCGGTCGACCGCAAAACTGAAGCCAAAACGGAGACAAGCATGAGCCACCTGTTCGCATTCGATTACCACAACCCGACGCGCATCGTCTTCGGCCCCGACAGCTTCGCCCAGTTGCCGGCGCTACTGCCGGCCGAAGCGCGCGTGCTGCTCCTCTACGGCGGCGGCTCGATCAAGAAGAACGGCGTCTACGACGGCATCCGCGCTGCGCTGGCCGGGCGCGACCTGGTCGAGTTCGGCGGCGTCGAGGCCAACCCGACGCTGGCGACGCTGAATCTGGCGGTCGATCTGGTCCGACGCGAAAAAATCGGCTTCATCCTCGGCGTTGGCGGCGGTTCGGTTGCCGACGGCGCCAAGTACGTCGCCTGCGCCGCGCTTTACGACGGCGACGGCTGGGACATCGTGATCGGCAAGCACCAGCCGCAGCAGGCGCTACCGGTCGGCGTCGTGCTGACGCTGCCGGCCACCGGTTCGGAATCGAATTTTGCTGCTGTCGTAACCGACGCGCGCACCCAGGACAAGCGCGCCTTTTTCGTCCCACCGGCCCACCCGCAGTTCGCCGTGCTCAACCCGCTGGTGATGACCAGCCTGCCGCCGCGCCAGCTGGAAAACGGCATCGTCGATGCCTTTGTCCATGTCTGCGAGCAATACCTGACCTATCCGGTCGGCGCGCTGGTTCAGGACGGCTATGCCGAGGCAGTGATGAAGGCGCTGGTCAGGCTGGCCGCGACCTTCGACCGGCACGCCGAGCCGGAATGGCAACAGAACCTGATGTGGGCCGCCAACCAGGCCTGGTGCGGAATCATCGGCGTCGGCGTGCCGCAGGACTGGGCGACGCACCGCATCGCCGTCGAACTGACCGCGCTGTGGGGCATCGACCACGGCCGCACGCTGGCGATCATCCAGCCGGCGCTGCTGCGCGAGCTGATCGAGTACAAGCGGGAAAAGCTGGAACAATTCGGCCGCGAGGTCTTCGGCCTCGACGCGCCGAGCGCCGAAGACGCCATCGCCGCCATGGAAGCCTTCTACCGCAGCGTCAACATGCCGCTCCACCTCCGCGACGCCGGCATCAACGAAGCCGACGCCGCCGACCGGGTGCTCGCCGGCCTGCGCGCCCACGGCAAGATGGCGCTCGGCGGCCACGCCGGGATCGACGAAGCGAAGACGGAAAGGATCGTGCGCGCGGCTTGCGCTTGAAATCGGGACGTTGACGGTCGACCGGGCATTTTTGGCAAAAATGCCGCGTCGACCGTCAGCGGCTCAGGCCAGGAACTCGCCGTCCACGTAGTACCAGCGCCCGTCCTCGCGGACGAAACGGCTCAGTTCGTGCAGCCGGTGGCCGCGCCCGGCGATGCGGTAGCGGGCGACGAAATCGACCGTCGCGTGCGTCTCGTCCTGCGTGAGGTGAGCGCGTACTTCCAGGCCCAGCCATTTGCTGTCGTCGGCGGCGAGGTCGAGTTCGCTCGGCCGCGTTGACGCGTGCCAGGTCGCCTGCAGGTAGTCTTCGAGCTTGAGGACGTAGGCGGCGTAGCGCGAGCGCATCAGCGCTTCGGCCGTCGGCGCCGGTTTTTCGCCGGCGTGCAGCGGCCCGCAGCAGGCGGCGTAAGGCTTGCCGCTGCCGCAGGGACAGGTATCGGCGGGCTTCAGGCTTCCCACGGCGGGGTGCCGGCGGCGGCCGGGGCCGCAGCGGGCGTCTCGGCTTCGACCTGTTCGCCGCCCAGGGCTTCGATCAGTTGCGGCAGGAAGCGCACCAGTTCGCCGGTCATCAGCGCGAAATCGGCGTCGAACTGCTCGTCGGCACGTTCGGCGCTTTTCTCGGCTTCTTCCTTGAGGATGTCGAGGAAGGCCAGCCGCTTGATTTCCAGCTTCTCGGTGAGGACGAAGCTGATCCGCTCGTCCCAGGTCAGCGCCAGGCGCGTCGGCAGCTTGCCGGCGGCGAGGTGGGCCTTGATCTCGGCACCGACTTCGTCGCCCAGCGGATGACGGACGTAGCGCACCGCCGCCTTTTCTTCGGCGACCGATTTCAGCTCGCAGTCGCGGTCGACGGTGAAACCGGCCGGCGCGTCGCCGCCGGCCAGCCAGTCGGCCATCGCCGATTGCGGCGAAAGTTGCGTGTGCAGCGCCTTCAGCGGCAACTCGTCGAGACAGTGGCGCAGGTGTTCGATGACTTCCTCGGCCTTGGCCGGGCTGCCGGCATCGACGACGAACCAGCCGTTGGTCGGATCGATCCAGACGAAGCTCGTGCGCTTGCGGGTGAAAGCGCGCGGCATCAGTTCCTCGGTGACGCGCTCCTTGATTTCCTTCATCTGCTTGCGGCCGGGCGGGTAGCCCTGCTGGTCGGCGATCTGCTCGGCGCGTTCCTGCGCCGTTTCATTGACCACCGACGACGGCAGCAGGCGCTGTTCGACGGCCAGCGCGATCAGCCACTGGCGGTTGTTGGCGTAGATCAGCGCGCCGTCCTTGCGCGGCGACACCCAGCCACGCGACATCGGCTGGTTGGACGGGCAGCGGGTGAATTCACCGCGCGCCAGTTGCTCTTCGAGCTTGGCCAGGTCAATCGCCCACGGCGCGGGCAAACGGTACAACAGCAGGTTTTTGAACCACATATCGGTCTAGGCAATGAAAACCGCGCCATGGCGATGGCGCGGTCTGGATGGGGAAATCCCCCGGCAGGCGCAACGCTTATTTCTTGGCGTTGTGGCCCAGCTTGGCGATCATGAATTCGACGGCACTGCGCATTTCGACATCGCTCAGGTTGTCCATGCCGCCGCGTGCCGGCATGGAGTTATGGCCGTTGATGGCCGACTTGACCAGCGCCGGCGTGCCCTTCTTCAGGCGCTCCTGCCATTCGGCCATGACGCCGAGACGGGGCGAACCGTTCTTGCCGTCGGCATGGCAGGTCTGGCAGCGCTCGACAACGATCTGCTCGCCGGTACGGCGTTGCGGCGCCGCATAGGCCTTGCCCGGATCGGCGGCATTGCCGCCGCTGACCATGTAGGCCACCGCGCGGCTCATCTCGATGTCGCTGAGCTGCGCCTGCCCGCCGTGTGCCGGCATGTTGCGCACGCCACTGATCGCGTTGGCGGTCAGCTGGCCCAGGCCCTTGGACGCGCGCCGGCTCCATTCGGCACGGTCGTTGAGGCGCGGCGCGCCGTTTTCTCCCTTGGCGTGGCAAGCCGCGCAAACGCCGTCGACCACTTCCTTGCCGGTACGCTCGGCAGCCTGCGCCGGCAGCGCGCCCAGTGAAGTCAGCAATGCAACTGCAAGGATATTCGGGTATTTCATGGCAACTCCTCCTTCTTGGTTATTATCGGGACCTTCATTCGTACCCGCTACCGCTCATCAACCGCTTGCGAAAAACCAGATCCCAGACCCCGTGGCCCAGACGCAGGCCGCGGTTCTCGAACTTGGTCAACGGCCGGTAATCCGGACGCGGGGCGAAGCCGGCGAGGCCGGCTGCGGAATCGGCTTCCAGCGCAGCCGCCAGCGCCTCGGGCGACGGGTTGGCGACGCTGTTTTCCAGGCTCGGCTCGCCGCCGAGCACCTCCAGCATCTGCAGCGCGTAGTTTTCCCAGTCGGTGGCGCAGTGGATGTAGCCGCCCGCCTTCAGGCGCGAGGCGAGCAGCGCGACGAAGGGCGGCTGGATCAGCCGGCGCTTCTTGTGCCGCGTCTTGTGCCAGGGATCGGGGAAGAAGATGTGAATGCCGGCGAGCGAGCCTTCCGGCAGCATGTCGCGCACCACCTCGACCGCGTCGTGGTTGCCGATGCGCAGGTTGCTCAGGTTCTTCTCGGCGATCAGCTTGCACAGCGCGCCGACGCCGGGGACATGCACTTCCAGCCCGAAGTAGTCGTTTTCCGGGTGGGCCTCGGCGATACGCGCCGTGGTTTCGCCCATGCCGCAGCCGATTTCCAGGATCTTCGGCGCCTGGCGGCCGAACACCGCCGTCAGGTCGATGTTTTCCGGCTGGTAAGAGACGCCGATCTTGGGCAGCATCGTCTCGTAGTAGCGCTGCTGCGCTTCCGACATGCGGCCGGCGCGGCGGACGAAGCTCTTGATGTGGCCATGCCCGGTACGGCCGGCGGTGTATTCGCCTTCGTCGCCTTCGGCGGCGGGGTGGATCAGCAGGTCGTCGCTCATGAACCGATCAGCCCGCTGGTCGGCGACGAGGGGTCGGCCGAGTAGTATTTGCGGGCCATGCGGCCGGCCAGGAAGGCCTCGCGGCCGGCCTCGATGCCCTTCTTCATGGCGCTGGCCATCAGCACCGGGTTCTTGGCGTGGGCGATGGCGGTGTTCATCAGCACGCCGTCGCAGCCGAGTTCCATGGCGATGGTGGCGTCCGAGGCGGTGCCGACGCCGGCATCGACGATGATCGGCACCTTGGCGTTGTCGATGATCAGGCGCAGGTTCCACGGATTGACGATGCCCATGCCGGAGCCGATCAGCGAGGCGAGCGGCATCACCGCGACGCAACCGATCTCTTCGAGCATCTTGCACTGGATCGGGTCGTCGGCGCAGTAGACCATGACCTGGAAACCGTCCTTGACCAGGGTTTCCGCGGCCTTCAGCGTTTCCGGCATGTTCGGAAAGAGGTTGGTCGGGTCGCCGAGGACTTCGAGCTTGCACAGCGGATGGCCGTCGAGCAGCTCGCGCGCCAGGCGCAGCGTGCGCACGGCGTCGTCGGCGGTATAGCAGCCGGCGGTGTTGGGCAGGATGGTGAATTGCGACGGCGGGACGGCGTCGAGCAGGCTCGGCTGGCTGGCGTCCTGGCCGATGTTCACGCGGCGCACGGCGACGGTGACGATCTCGGCACCGGAGGCGTCGATGGCGGCGCGGGTCTCGGCGAAATCCTTGTACTTGCCGGTGCCGACCAGTAAACGGGAACGGTACGCCTTGCCGGCGATGGTCAGTTGATGCATGGAATACTCCGGTTCAGCCGCCGCCGACGGCGACGACGATTTCGAGTTGATCGCCCGAGGCGAGCTCGGTCGCCGCGTGCTGGCTCTTCGGGACGATTTCGCCGTTTCTCTCGACGGCGATGCGCTTGCCCGCGTAGCCCAGCTGTTCGACGAGGCCGGCGACGGTAAGCGGGTCGGAAAACTGGCGGATTTCGCCGTTGATCTTGAGTTCGGGCATGTCGGGCATTTTAGCAGGACTCGCCCTGACGATTGGTTTTTGCGGGCAATTGCCGACAAAGCGTCTATATTCAAATCAGATACCCAAGGAGGTTCCGCCATGTCCATTTTCGACGCCCCGATCTCCCGCTGCGAAGCGATCCATGAAATGGTGCTGACCGACGAAACCGAACGCGAATGCGCCCACGAACACGGTTGCCCGCCCGGTCGCGATTGCCCGCTGCACGGCTGCTTTGCCGAACGCAGCGGGGTCAGCGAAGACGTTACCGAAATCCAGTTGCAGACAACCCGCCTGCATTGAGCAAAACCCCGGCTAGCTTGCCAGGCCGCGCGGCTTGCGCGGCGCGTTGGTAAACAGCCGGTCGTAAAGCCAGTTCGGCAGCAGGCGCAGCAGCTTGGCGACGATGCCCATCGGCCAGGGAATCACCGCATACGAACTACCGGCGGCGATGACCCGGGCGAAGCGGGCGGCGGCTTGCTCCGCCGACATCAGGAAGGGCATCCGGTAGGGATTGATCGCCGTCATCGGCGTTGCGATGTAGCCCGGCACGATGCTCACCACCTTGATCCCGGCCGGCCGCATCTCAAGACGCAAGCTTTCCAGGTAGGCGATGGCCGCCGCCTTCGACGCCGAATAGGCTTCCGCCCCCGGCAGGCCGCGGATGCCAGCCACCGAGGCGATGCCGACCAGCCGGCGCTCGCCGCTGGCGGCGCGCATCGCGGGGATGAAAGCGGCGAAGGTCGCCGCCATGCCATAGACGTTGATCTCCATGACGCGCCGGAACACGGCAAGGTCCTCGGCGCATTCGCTCAGGGTGCCGACCGAGACGCCGGCGCTGGCGATGACGATGTCGGGCGTACCGAAACGCCCGCAGAAATCGCTCGCCGCCGCCGCCAGCGCCGCCGCGTCGGTGACGTCAAGCACGTAGCAGGCATGCCCGCCGCCCAGACGCTCGTTCAACGCCGCCAGCGCGTCACCGCGCCGTGCCGCCAGGCCGAGGCGGGCGCCTTGGGCGGCGTAGTAAACGGCAAGCGCCTCGCCGATTCCCGACGAGGCGCCCGTGATGAATACGCGTTGCGTCAATTATCCTTGAAACCTCAGTTAGACGCGGCCGATGGCGCGTTTGGACGGGATGGCCGGCGCGAAGCGACGACGCGGCAGGCTCATGCCTGCAAGGAGGAGCGAAAACGAGCCGGCGAAAATTTCGGCAGCCGGCGAGTTTCGGCGCAGCCACAAAGCCGGGCGCCCGTCCGGACGTGCCAGCGGCCGCGTAGCGCCATCACCCAAAGGAGGCGTCGTATCGCAGGCGCGGAGGTCAGCATTCATGCGGCGACACGAGGAGAGAAAGCGGTCAACTGAGGTTTCGAGGATTACTTCTTGCCGCGTTTTTCCGCGCGCACCCGCTCGATCAACTTGTCGGCAACCGCCAGTTGCTGCTCGAAAGCCAGCGTCCCGACCTGGAAGCGACCGTCGATGATGAGCGCCGGCACGCCTTCGATGCGATGCGCCTGCGCCATCTGATCGCCGCGCCGCACCTTGCTCTGGACGCCGAACGAGGCGAAGGCTTCGTTGAATTTCTTGGCATTCACCCCGCGCGCCGCGACCCATTCGCGGATCGTCTTCTCGTCGAAGAGGTTGGTCCGCTGCTGGTGGATCGCCTTGAACACGTCGCCCTCCAGCCGCTTCAGGTCGCCGGTCACTTCCAGCGCATAGAACAGGCGGGCAGCGTTGCCCCAGGCGGCCCGGCCGAAACTGACCGGCACCTTGCGCAGCACGACGTCGGCCGGCAGTTTCTCCGCCCACAGGGTGAGCAGGGGATTGAAATCGCTGCAATGCGGACAACCGTAGCTGAAGAATTCGAGTACCTCGACCTTCCCCGGGTTGTCGGTCGGCTGCGCCGGGTTGAGCACCGTGTAATCACGCCCGGCGGTCTGGGCGAGCGCCGCAGCGGGAAGCGAAAGCGAGGCGCCGACGGTAAGCGCGGCGGAAACGAAGCGGCGACGATCAATGGCCATGCATGACTCCTTTACTTGGATAACTGGGCTTCAATACCGGATTTGGCAAGCTCGGCACGGACTTTGTTCAATTCGTCGAGCTTCAGGTAGGGCCCGATCCGCACCCGGTACAGCGTCCGTTCCTCGATCATCACCTGCTGGACGGCCGATTCGATGCCCATGAAAGCAAGCTTGGCCTTCTGGTTGTCGGCATCCTGCGCCGTGCTGAACGAACCGGCCTGAAGGAACAGCGGCACCTTGGATTCCTTGCCGGTTTCCTTGGCGGGTTCCTTGTCGGCGACCTTCGCCGCTTCCTTCTCCACCTCGGCCTTGGGCGCCTGCGCCGCGGCGGCCTTGTCCGGTTCGCCCTCGGCCTTGCCGGGCAGGATGTCGTAGAACTGGAAGCGCTTTTCCTGCACCGGATCGCCCGGCTTGCCGGGCAGGGCCAGCGGCTGCTCGGGTACCGGCCGTTCCTGCTGCGGCTGCTGGACGTTGCCGTTGAACGGCAGCGGCGCCTTGTTGATGTACCAGACGACGCCGGCGGCAATGCAGACACCGAGCACCAGCCCGATGAACATGCCGACCAGCGTGCCGCCGCCGGACTTTTTCTTCGCCGGCGGGCGCTTCGAGGATTTCATGTCGCGAGTCATGGCTTTCCTTACATCGATTCGGGGCAGTTGACGCCGAGGATCGCCAGGCCGTTGCGGATCACCTGACGGACGGCGGCCGCCAGGGCGACACGGGCGTCACGCAGGGCGGCGTCGTCGACCAGCATGCGCTCGGCGTTGTACCAGCCGTGGAATTCGCCGGCCAGGTCCTTGAGATAGAAGGCGATCATGTGCGGCGCCAGGTCGCGCGCCGCGCTTTCGATGACTTCGCGGAACTGGCCGAGCTGGTTGGCAATCGCCAGTTCGCGCGGGTTCGACAGTAGCGCGAGGTCGGCGTCGGCGAGCGCGGCGAGGTCGCCGCTCCACTGGTTGAGCACCGAACAGACGCGGGCGTGGGCGTACTGGATGTAATAGACCGGGTTCTCGTTGGTCTGGCTCTTGGCCAGGTCGAGGTCGAAATCGAGGTGCTGGTCGGACTTCCTGAGCGCGTAGAAGAAGCGGCAGGCGTCGTTGCCGACTTCGCCGCGCAGTTCGCGCAGGGTGACGAATTCGCCGGAGCGCGTGGACATCGAGGCTTTCTGGCCGTTGCGGTAGAGCACGGCGAACTGGACCAGCGCCACCTGCAACTTGTCGCTGTCGAGGTCGAGCGCCTTGATCGCGCCGGTGACGCGCGGGATATAGCCGTGGTGGTCGGCGCCCCAGATGTTGATGACCTTGTCGAAACCGCGCTCGAACTTGTTCAGGTGGTAGGCGATGTCGGAGGCGAAGTAGGTGTACAGGCCGTTTTCGCGCTGGACGACGCGGTCCTTCTCGTCGCCGAAGGCGGTCGAGCGGAACCAGCGGGCGCCGTTCTGCAGGTAGAGGTGGCCCTTCTTCTCCAGCAGGTTGACGCAGCGCGCGACCAGGCCGGTGTCGTAGAGCGCCTTTTCCGAGAACCAGACGTCGAACTCGACGCCGAATTCCTTGAGGTCGTCGCGGCAGTCTTCAAGCTGTTCGTTGAGCGCGTGCTGGTGCACGTAGTGCCAGTCGCCACCGAGCAGTTCCTTGGCGCGGGCGATCAGCGCGTCGAGATGCAGCTCGCGCTGCTGCTTGGCTTCGTCGTCGGCGCGCCCGGCTTCCGGCAGGCCGGGGGTGCCGGCAAGGACGGCATCGGCGGCACGCACGTACTTGTCGCCGTGGGCGCTCTTCAACTGCGCCGCCATGTCGCGCACGTAACCGCCCTGGTAGGCATTCGGCGGGAAGGGCACGACCACGTCGTGCTGTTCGAGGTAGCGCAACCAGGTCGACAGGCCGAGGATGTCCATCTGCCGGCCGGCGTCATTGACGTAGTACTCGCGGGTGACGTCCCAGCCGGCGAAGGTCAGCAGGCTGGACAGCGAGGCGCCGTAGGCGGCGCCGCGGCCGTGGCCGACGTGCAGCGGGCCGGTCGGGTTGGCCGAGACGAACTCGACCTGTACCTTCTGCCAGCCGCCGGCGGTGGAACGGCCGAAGTTTTCCCGTTCGGCGAGCACGGCCTTGACCACGTCGGTCTTGCTGCCGGCATTGAGGCGGAAGTTGATGAAGCCGGCACCGGCCACTTCGGCGGCGGTAACCAGCGCCGACGGCGGCAGTTCGTTGACCAGTTGCTGGGCGATCTCGCGCGGATTCTTTTTCAGCGCCTTGGCCAGCA
Organism: Azonexus sp. MM2026_4; assembly: GCF_055901855.1. Classification (NCBI taxonomy): domain Bacteria; kingdom Pseudomonadati; phylum Pseudomonadota; class Betaproteobacteria; order Rhodocyclales; family Azonexaceae; genus Azonexus; species Azonexus sp. MM2026_4. The sequence continues at coordinate 2,627,713 of NZ_CM148380.1, forward strand.
GCATCGCCAGATTGGTGGCGAAATCGCCGTGCGTCGGGTCGCGCGGGCGTTCGAGGTGAATCGGCGTGGCGGTGGCGGTCGGGGCGACGCTGGCCAGGGCCTGTTGCAACAGGGCGGTCAGCTGGTTCTTGACATCTTGGGCCATTGAGCTTTGGCGGAAAAAAATGTAAAGGCGGGATTATACGCTGCCCGCCGCCCGCGGCAGGTCGAGGATTGCCGACCAGGCGGCCAGCTTGTCGGCGCGGGAAAGCCCGGCGTGGGCCGGACTGGTCGACGGCAGCCGGCACAGTTGCAGGCCATCGGCGGCGATTCCGGGCAGGACGTGGCGACGGAAGGCCTGCTCGGCGGCGGCGCCGTTGAAGCAGACGCGGCGGATCGCCGGATGGGCGGCGAAGAATCCGGCAAAGTCGTTGGCCCGCACGCTGCTGCCGACGATGTCGGCGTCCAGGCTACCGCGCCGCTGGCAACCGGCGATGACGTCCCACAAGGCGATGCCGGCGCCCTGCAGGGCAAGCAGGCGCGACGCGTAGGGGAGATCGGGCGGCAAGCCGAGCAACTCGCCCATGATCGGCCAGAAGGCGTTGCGCGGGTGGGCGTAGTAGCGGCCGGCCTGCAGCGAGGCGACGCCCGGCATGCTGCCGAGAATCAGCAGCCGGGCATCGGCCGCCGCCACCGGCGGAAAGCTGGCGACCTCGTCCACGCCGTCCGCCTCAGGCGCCGACCACGCGGTTCTTGCCGGCGCGCTTGGCGAGGTACATCGCCTTGTCGGCGCGGCACACCGCGTCGTGGCCATTCTCGCCCTCGCGCAGTTCGGCGACGCCGGCGCTGAAGGTGATCAGCACCTTCTGCCCGTCGGCGAGGAAGAAGGCCTTGGTCAGCTCGCGCTGCAGCCGGGTCATCGCCTCGATCCCCTGGGCCTGCGTCGTATCCGGCATCAGGATGACGAACTCCTCGCCGCCGTAACGGGCCAGCGTATCGCTCGGCCGCATGCAGCGCCGCGCCAGGTTGACCAGGTGGATCAGCGCCTTGTCGCCGGCTTCGTGGCCGAGCTGGTCGTTGAGGCGCTTGAAGTTGTCGATGTCGAGCATGCTCAGCGACAGCGGCGTGTTGTGCCGGCGCACCGCGCCGATCTCGCGCTCGAGCGCTTCGTCCAGCCCCTTGCGGTTGAGCGCTTCGGTCAGGGGATCGTGGCGGGCCAGCAGGCTGGCGTTGTCGAGTTCGCGGTGCAACTGCAGCAGCTCCGCCTCGGTCGCCAGCACGCGCTCCTGCAGGGCGCGCAACTGCTCGCGCGAACCGGCCGTTTCCTCGGCCATCGAATGCGTCGCCGACACCACGTCGGCCAGCAAAGGCGCCAGGTCCTCGATCCGCTTGACGGCTTCGATCTGCCGCGCGCTGCTCTCGATGCGCGCCTGGAAGACCTCACTGCTCTGATTGATGCTGCCAAGGCGTTCGATGAAGGCGGCCAGCATCTCGCGCATTTCCTGCTGCGCCTCGAGCGAACGAACCCGCGCCTGCGCCTGTTTCTCCATGACGTCGCGCAGGCGCCGCTCCATCTCGTCGAGGTGGCGCAAGGTCAAGGGCGGTGCCACGGCGGCGAGCAGGCCGTCGATCTGCCCCTTGAACCAGGCGTCGTCGATGCCGAGATCGCCGATGTTCTCGATGATCATGTGCAGCAGCTTGAGCAGCGACTCGCGGATTTCGACCTCTTCCTCGACCACGCAAGGCAGCATGTCGACGACGCGCCGCGCCGCCTGCTCGAAGCGCTTCGCCTCGCAGGGGCTGACCCGCAGCACGGCGAGCATTTCGTCGGCGGCCTGGGAAAAGCGCCGATCTTCCTTGCCCATGGCGGCAAACAGCGGTTCGCAAAGGCGCAGCAGGAGCAGCGTCGTTTCGTGCGGCAGGTTCGCCGCGCTACCGCTCGCCTGGCCGGCGGCGATGTAGCCGAGCAGCGCATCCTGCACGCCCTGCCAGCTACGCCCGGCAATCGCCGAATCCAGCCGCGCCAGTTGTGCCGCCTGCGCATCGCCGTGGGCGCACAGGGCGCCAGCCAACTGGCGCAACGCCGGCTCGGGGAAAGGCAGGACGTTGGGCAGGCGGGCGATTTCGAAATAACAGGCCTGATAATTGGCCGGGGTCGGCGCGACACGGCGCTCCGCCAGTCGCTTCAGGGCTTCGCGGGCGATTTCGGAGGGATTGCTGCGTGAGTCGGCCATGACGACATCCAATGGGGAGCTGCGTTGCGGTTGTACTCGGCAACCGGTTTTGTCCGGCAAGTTTATCCCAAGCACGCCATCCGGCGAGCGCCAATCGCCATCCACTGCAGAAGCAGGCAACGCAAGCCGCCCCGGCGTGTTAACATGCCCGTTTGACCCAATCTGGCCCGCACTGCCGATGCGCCTTTTCCGCCTGCTCAAGATCGCTGCCGTAGCCAGCCGTTTCGGCCTCGACGAAATGGTGCTCGAGCACGAGCCGTCGGGCCGTCTCGTCCGTCTGGCCAACGCGCTGCAGTTCTGGCGCAACCTGTCGGCGCCGCGCGCCGAACGCCTGCGCCTGGCGCTGGAAACGCTGGGGCCGATTTTCGTCAAGTTCGGCCAGGTGTTGTCCACCCGCCGCGACCTGATGCCGGCCGACATCGCCGACGAACTGGCCAAGCTGCAGGACCGGGTGCCTCCGTTTGCCTCGGCGCTTGCCCTGGCCGAAGTCGAGAAGGCCTACGGCCGGCCGGCGAGCGAGGTTTTCGCGGAATTCGACCCGGTGCCGGTGGCCTCGGCGTCGATCGCCCAGGTGCATTTCGCCAAACTGCACGAACGCGACGGCGGCCACGAGGTGGCGGTCAAGATCCTGCGCCCGAACATGCTGTCGGTGATCGAACACGACCTGGCGCTGATGGACAGCGGCGCCATGCTCCTGGAAAAGCTGTGGGCCGACGGCAAACGCCTGAAGCCGCGGGAAGTCGTCGCCGAATTCGCCAAGTACCTGCGCGACGAACTCGACCTCATGCGTGAAGCGGCCAACGCCTCGCAATTGCGGCGCAACTTCACCGATTCGCAGCTACTGCTGGTGCCAGAGGTTTACTGGGATTTCTGCACCTCGACGGTGATGGTCATGGAGCGCATGCACGGCACGCCGATCTCGCAGACCGCGCGCCTGATCGCCGACGGCATCGACATGAAGAAACTGTCCGAGGCCGGCGTCGAGATCTTCTTCACCCAGGTCTTCCGCGACGGCTTCTTCCACGCCGACATGCACCCCGGCAACATCTTCGTCGCCGCCGACGGCCGCTACATCGCACTCGACTTCGGCATCGTCGGCACGCTGACCGACACCGACAAGAACTACCTGGCGCAGAACTTCCTCGCCTTCTTCCGCCGCGACTACAAGCGGGTCGCCGAAACCCATATCGAATCCGGCTGGGCGCCGCGCGACACCCGGGTCGACGAGTTCGAAGCAGCGATCCGCGCCGTCTGCGAACCGATCTTCGACCGGCCGCTGCGCGACATTTCGTTCGGCAAGGTGCTGTTGCGGCTGTTCCAGACCTCGCGCCGCTTCAACGTCGAAATCCAGCCGCAACTGGTGATGCTGCAGAAGACCCTGCTCAACATCGAAGGCCTCGGTCGCCAACTCGACCCCGATCTCGACCTCTGGAAAACCGCCAAGCCCTTCCTCGAACGCTGGATGAGCGAGCAGATCGGCTGGCGCGGCCTGCTCAAGAGCTTCCAGCAGGAGGCGCCGCAACTGGCACGCACGCTGCCGCAACTGCCGCGTCTCGTCCATCAGGCGCTGGCGGCGCCGCGCCACGCCGACCCGCAGCCGCAACTGGAACGCCTGATCGCCGCCCAGCGCCGGCAGAACCTGCTGCTGACGGCGATCGCCCTGCTGCTCGCCGCGCTGCTCGGCAGCCAGTACCTGTGATGCAGAACGCCGCCGAACTCGCCGACAGCTTCACCGAGGACGATATCGTCGACTGGCTGGGCGAGGCCGAAATCGCCAAGGGCCGCCCCTACGTTGACCTGGTGCGCGACCTGGAGATCGACGACGGCGAGATGCGCGCCGTGGTTCCCGGTTCGGCGCGCCAACCCTACCGCGTCGAAGCGCTGATCGCCCCGGATAGCGGCAGCGGCCGGCTGATCGCCCGCTGCACCTGCCCGGTCGGCCGCAACTGCAAGCACGTCGCCGCCGTCCTGCTGAAAGCCATCGAAGTACGCAATCCCAAGGAACGGGTCAGCGGTAGCGTCCTGTCCTGGGTCGAAGACCTGCGCCGCGCCTCGATCGCCGTCGCCAAGAAGAAGGCGCGCCCGGCCAGCGCCCGCCAGCAGCTCTACTACCTCCTGAAATGGTCGCCCGACCGGCGCCGCTTCGGCATCGAACTGCGCAAGGGCAAGTACCCGGAAAACGCCGAGGAATGGTGGAAGGTCGACCGCGCGCTGGTCACGCCGCCGCAATTCGTCACCGAGGAGGATCTTGGCATTCTCCGCCTGATCTGGGCCGAGCGCGGCCACGATAGCGGCCTGCGCGCCTACGGCCTGGGACCGAAACACGGCGCCGAAATCCTCGAGCGGATGGCGGCGACGCACCGCCTCTACCCGGCGATCGATCTCGGCCTGCCGCTGCACGCCGGCGACGCACGACCGGCCAGCGTCGGCTGGCAGATCGACGGCCAGGGGCTGCAACGCCCCTACCTCAAGTCGGAACCGCCGACCGAACTGGTGATCGCCGTCGATCCGCCCTGGTACGTCGACCTGACCGAGGGCGAGGCCGGGCCGCTGACCGTCACCGGCAACCCGGCGGTGATCGGCCGCCTGTTCTCGCTGCCGCCGCTGTCGGCCAAGGAAGCCGCGCTGGTTGCCGACGCCCTTTCCGAACTGGCGCCCGATTTGCCGCTGCCCGCCGAAGACGCCAGCGCCCGCCTGCGCCAGATCGACAGCCCGCCGCAACCGGTGCTGCAACTGGAAACCCTGCGCACGCACGGCCACCGCCCCTGGCGCAAGTACGCCTACAGTTTCGGCGGCGGCCTCTTCGACGTCGCCCACGTCCTGTTCCGCTACGGCGACGCCGACCTCAAGCCGCAGCACGAGAGCGAATTCATCACCCTGCCGGAGGGCGAGACGGTACGCATCAGGCGCCGCCCCGACGAGGAGAAGAAGGCGCTGACCTGCCTCGCCGACAGCGGCCTGCAGAAGATTCCGGCCAACACGCTGAACACCTTCGGCAGCCCGCCGGACAGCATCTACGGCCTGGCCGAGGAGACCGCCTGGCACGACTTCATGCAGCACCGCGTGCCGCAGTTGCGGGAATGCGGCTGGCAGGTCGAGTTTCCCGAGGACTTCCGCCACCACGTCGTCGAAGTCGATGCCTGGGACGCCGAACTGATCGAAAGCGAAGACGGCTGGTTCGACCTCGACATGGGCATTCTGGTCGAAGGCGAGCGCCTGCCGCTGGCCCCGCTGCTGGCCACGCTCTTCCGCCGCGACCCACGCTGGCTGGAAGGTTTCGAACTGGCGCGCATCGCCGACGATGAAGGCATCGAACTGCTGACCCCGGCCGGCAAGCGGCTGCGCGTCCCGGCCGGCCGCATCAAGCCGCTGGCGATGACGCTGATCGATCTCTTCGACGGTTTCAGCGGCGGCCCGACGCTGCGCCTGTCGCGCTTCGACGCGCCGCGCCTGGCCGAACTGACCGATACCAGCCGCTGGGAATTCCGCGGCCAGAACGACGTGCTGGCGCTGGCCGAGCGCCTGCAGGCGGCGCAGGGCATCGTCGACATCGCGCCACCGCAGGGCCTGCGCCTGGAATTGCGGCCGTACCAGAGGGAAGGCCTGGCCTGGCTGCAGTTCCTGCGCGAGCAGAAGCTATGCGGCATCCTCGCCGACGACATGGGCCTGGGCAAGACGGCGCAGACGCTGGCCCACCTGCTGCTGGAAAAGGAAGGCGGCCGCCTCGACCGACCGGCGCTGGTGATCCTGCCGACGTCGCTGATCTTCAACTGGAAGAGCGAGGCGGCGCGTTTCGCCCCCGACCTGCGCGTGCTTTCGCTGCACGGCCCGGAGCGCAAGCAGCGCTTCGCCGAGATCGCCGAGCACGACGTCGTCCTCACCACCTACCCGCTGCTCTGGCGCGACGCCGACGAGTTGATGCGCCACCGCTACCACCTGCTCATCCTCGACGAGGCACAGACGGTGAAGAACGCGCAGAGCCGCAGCGCCGAAGCGGTGCGCAAGATCGACACGCGGCACCGCCTGTGCCTGACCGGCACGCCGCTGGAAAACCATCTCGGCGAGCTGTGGAGTCAGTTCGACTTCCTGCTCCCCGGCTTCCTCGGCAGCAACAAGCAATTCACCCGCCACTGGCGGACGCCGATCGAGAAGTCCGGCGACATCGACCGCCGCGACCTGCTGGCCCGCCGCATCCGTCCCTTCATCCTGCGCCGCAAGAAGGAGGATGTCGCCCAGGAATTGCCGCCGAAGACGATCATCGTCCGCAGCGTCGAACTCGAAGGCGGCCAGCGCGACCTTTACGAGACGGTGCGGGCGGCGATGGACGCCAAGGTGCGCGACGAGATCGCCCAGCGCGGCTTCGCGCGCAGCCAGATCGTCATCCTCGACGCCCTGCTCAAGCTGCGCCAGGTCTGCTGCGACCCGCGCCTGGTCCGTGCCAGCTCGGCACGCAAGGTCAGCGAACGCGCCAAGCTCGACCTGTTGATGGCGATGATCCCCGAACTGGTCGACGAGAACCGGCACATCCTGGTCTTTTCGCAATTCACCAGCATGCTGGCGCTGATCGAGGAGGAACTCCAGGCCGCCGGCCTCGCCTACGCCAAGCTGACCGGCGAGACGGTCGACCGCGAGACGCCGATCCGCCGCTTCCAGGAAGGCGCCGTACCGATCTTCCTGATCAGCCTGAAAGCCGGCGGCGTCGGCCTCAACCTGACCGCCGCCGACACCGTCATCCACTACGACCCGTGGTGGAACCCGGCGGTCGAGAACCAGGCCACCGACCGCGCCCACCGCCTCGGTCAGGACAAGCCGGTTTTCGTCTACAAGCTGATCGTCAGCGGCAGCATCGAGGAAAAGATCCTCGCCCTGCAGGAACGCAAGGCCGAGCTCGCCGCCGGCATCCTCTCCGAGGATCGCCAGGTCGACATCAAGTTCGGCGACGACGACCTCGCCGCCCTGTTCGAACCGCTCCCCGGCTGACCTCTGGCCGGCGGCGGTCGGCCGCCCTTACAATCGACCGATGTCATGAAACCGGAGAAGCCCATGCCCCGCATCACCCTGAGCGCGCTCCTGCTGCTTTGCGCCCCGCTCCTCGCCAGTGCCGGCGACTGGCGGGTCAACGAGGCGACGCGCGGCAATTTCGCCGACACCCGCGACGCCGTCGTCACCGCCATCGAAAACCGCGGACTGGTGATCAACGCCACCAGCCATATCGGCGACATGCTCGAACGCACCGGCAACGACCTCGGCCAATCGCGGCGTCTCTACGAGCAGGCGGAAATCCTCGAGTTCTGCTCGGCCTCGCTATCGCGGCAGATGATGGAGAGCGACCCGCACGACATCGTCAATTGCCCGTTCACGATCGCCATTTACACCCTCGCCGGACAACCGGCGACCACCTGGGTCGGCTACCGCAGACAGTCCGGAAAATCGGCCGCCGCCCTCGAACGGATGCTCGCCGACATCGTCGCCGAAGCCCTGCACTGATTCAGGCCTGACTGTCGGCGCCTTCCAGCAGATTCAGCAGGCCGCTCAAGGCGTGCCTGACCGATTGTTCGCGCACCTCCATCCGGTCTCCCGCAAAGCGCCGGGTCTGCGCCAGACAACCGCCCTCGCGCCCGGCCCAGGCAAAACAGACGGTACCCACCGGCTTCTCCGGCGAACCACCGCCCGGTCCGGCAATGCCGGTGATCGCCAGCGTCCAGTCGGCCCGGCTGTGCGCCAGCGCCCCCTGCGCCATCGCCCGCGCCACCGCCTCCGAGACCGCACCATGACGCGCCAGCGTCGCTTCGGCAACGCCCAGCATCTCGACCTTGGCGGCGTTCGAATAGGTGACGAAACCGCGGTCGAACCAGCCGGAACTGCCGGCGATCGCCGTCACTGACTGGGCGACCCAGCCACCGGTACAGGATTCGGCGCAAGCCAGCCATTCGCCGCGCCCGGCCAGCGCGACACCGACTCGACCGGCAAGCAATTCAAGATCGTTCATGACGCATTCCGCAGCCCAGCCTGCCGCGGGAAACCCCGGTGGCTGCGCCACATTTGGTTACACAAGGGGCACGAAAGAGCGACAGACGACAGGCTGCCGCCGTCATAAACTGCAAGGGCATTGAACCCCTCCTCTCGAATTCCCCCATTCGAGACATTTGCTCCCCCCGCCCTCCGCGGGGGTTTTTTTTGGCTCAATAATACGCGAATCGCTATAATCGGACATTTAGTCCATTTTACAAACGGGGTCTTGAGCATGGCCGAAGCACACTTTTCCAAGCGCATCATGTGGGCGATGATCGTCGTCGCCATCGTTTTGATCGCGATCCTCTATCCTTTGACCAACAAGTCCTTCAATTCCCCCGCCGACGCCGGCGCGGGTGCCGGGGCTGACGAAGCCGAACTGCGCATCCAGCCGGTTGCCGGTTTCGCGCTGGCCAAGGCCGACGCCGCTGCGGCCACCGGCGCACCGAAGGATGGCCCGACGATTTACAACACTGTCTGCGGCGCCTGCCACAACACCGGTGCCGCTGGCGCGCCGAAGATCGACGACAAGGCCGCCTGGGCGCCGCGCGTCGCCACCGGCGCTGCCGCGCTTTATACTTCCGCACTCAACGGCAAGAACGCGATGCCGCCCAAGGGTGGCGCTTCGACGCTCTCTGACGACGAGATCAAGGGCGCTGTCGATTACATCCTGAGCAAGGTCAAGTAAGACAAACGCCCTGAGCAATACACAAGGGAGGCTACGGCCTCCCTTTTTTCGTTGACCGGAATTCGCGCTTCAGCGCTTCGCCGACAGCATCGCCTTCAGGGCATCGAGGCGCGCACTGCCGGTCGCCTTGTCCGGGGCCGCCGCCTGCTTGCCGCCGCTGAAACGGACATCCTCCTGGCCCATCTCGGCAATGAAACGCGACGGCTCGCAAGGAATCAGCTCGCGCGCCTGCTTGCGTTTCTCGCAATAGCTGATGTGCAGGGAACGCTGGGCGCGCGTGATGCCGACGTACATCAGCCGGCGCTCCTCCTGCAGCTTGGCCGGGTCGAGCGATTCGCGGTGGGGCAGGATGCCCTCCTCGACACCAACCAGGAAGACATGCTTGTACTCCAGCCCCTTCGCTGCATGTAGCGTCGATAGCTGGACGGCATCGATCTCGTCACTGTTCTGCTTGTCGAGCATGTTGATCAGGGCGATGCTCTGCACCATGTCGATCAGCGTCTTGCCACCTTCCTCGCCCTTGCGGTTGATCCAGTCGGCGAACTCGCCGACGTTGGTCCAGCGCGTCTGCGCCGTGCGCTGCTCCTCGCTGTCGTAGAGGTAGGCTTCGTAATCGATCGCCTTGAGCAGATCGGGCAGCACCTGCTGTGCCGGCTCGCGCGTGGCCCGTGCCTGCATGCGGTTGATGAAATGGCAGAACTCGAGCAGAGGTTCGAGCTGGCGCCCCTGCACGCGATGGGCAAAGCCTTCTTCGAAAGCGGCATGGAACAGCGAGACGTGGCGTTCGCCGGCATAGGTGCCGAGCGCCTGCAAGGTGGAGGCGCCGATCCCGCGGCGCGGTGTGGTGGCGGCACGGATGAAGGCCGGATCGTCGTCCTCGTTGGCGAGCAGGCGCAGATAACTGATGATGTCCTTGATCTCGGCCTTGTCGAAGAAGGACTGGCCACCGGACAGCAGGTAAGGAATCTTCTGGTTGCGCAGCTGGGTTTCGAGCAGGCGCGCCTGATGGTTGGAACGGTACAGGATGGCGTAGTCGCGGAACTTGCCGCGATGCTCGAAGCGGTGCGCCTGCAGCTTCATGACCACGCTCTCGGCCTCGGCCTCGTTGTCGCGGCAGGCGGTGACGTGAATCGGGTCGCCATGGCCGAGCTCCGACCACAGGGTCTTGTCGAAGAGTTTCTCGTTGTGGGCGATGACGTTGTTGGCGGCCTTCAGGATGCGCACCGTCGAGCGGTAGTTCTGCTCGAGCTTGATCACCTTGAGCGCCGGAAATTCGGCCGGCAGCTTCTTCAGGTTGTCGATGTCGGCGCCGCGCCAGCCGTAGATCGCCTGGTCGTCGTCGCCCACCGCCGTGAACTGGGCGCGGATGCCGGTCAACAGCTTGAGTAGCTGGTACTGGCAGGCGTTGGTGTCCTGGTACTCGTCGACCAGCAGGTAGCGCAGGCGGTTCTGCCACTTCTCGGCGATCTGCGGATGCTCGCTGAACAACTTCACCGGCAAACCGATCAGGTCGTCGAAATCGACCGCCTGATAGGCCTTCAGCGTCGCCTCGTAGCTGAGGTAGGCGCCTGCAGCAAGCGCTTCGTGTTCGTTGCCGGCCAGGTGGCGGGCGGCTTCCGGCGTGACCAGTGCGTTCTTCCAGTTGGAAATGATCGATTGCAGGCGGCGCAAGGTCGCCTTGTCCACCGTCTTCGCACAGTCGCCGATGATGCCGGCGCAATCGGCCGAATCGAAGATCGAGAAGCGCGGCTTGTAACCGAGCGCCTTCGCTTCCTCACGCAGGATACGCACGCCAAGCGAGTGGAAGGTCGAAATCTGCAACTCGTTGGCCTGCGACGCGGAGAGGAGCTTGCCGACGCGCTCCTGCATTTCCTTCGCCGCCTTGTTGGTGAAGGTGATGGCGGCGATGTTGCGCGGCTGGAAGCCGCAGTCCTGGACCAGATAGGCGATCTTCTGGGTGATCACGCGGGTCTTGCCCGAGCCGGCACCGGCCAGCACCAGTAAGGGACCGTCGAGGTAGTAGATCGCTTCGCGTTGCTGGGGATTGAGGCCGGACATATCTGCGCTGGAACCGAAAGGGGCGCGTCGAGCGGGTCGCCGACGGGGCCGCGCATTTTACCTCATGCAGGAACGCTGCCTTCAGGCCTTCTCGTCGATCTTGCCCGGACGCCGGGCACGGGTATCAAAGCGCAGCAACTGCAGGGCATCCGAGCCCATGCCGACCAAGCGCCGGGCCAACTGATCGGCCTGCTGACGCCGCCGCTCGACCCCCTGATAAGGGCCGACCGCACGCGGATCAACCTCGGCCATGTCCTGCTGCAGCGAGCGCTCACGCTCGTTGACCACGCCTTCCATCGGTTCGACCCGACGCACCGTCCCGGCCTGGACGAGCGCTGCCCGCTCCGCCGCTTCCGGCGTGGCTTGCTGCGTGGTCGAGGGCAGGCGTGACATCTTCATGATCGGGCTCCTGACCCGATCTACGGCACGCCGCCGAAAAACTTGAATGCCGGCGGTAACTTAGGGCGATTTTACAGCGCGCCGAACACCTTCTTCAGCAGCGCACTGCCGGCGCCGAGCGGGTTGGCGCGCAGCTTGCGCTCTTCTTCGGCGATCACCAGGAAGAGCCCGTCCATCGCCTTGTGCGTGACATAGCTGTCGATGTCCGCGTCCTTCTTGTCGATCAGGCCGAAATTGGCCGCCTTGCCGGCGAAGCTGTTGTACTGCTCGGCCAGTTGCAGCTTGCCGGTCGCCGCCTTGACGATCGGCCGGAAGCGGGTCACCAACTGGTCGCTCGACGAACGCCGAAAATACTGGGTAACGCTGTCGTCGCCACCGGTGAGGATGGCCTTGGCATCCTGCAGCGTCATCCGGCGGATGGCGTCGGAAAGGATGGGCAGGGCTTCGGCGACGGCGTTCTCCGCCGCATGGTTCATCGTCTCGACCAGTTGATCGGCCTGCTTGCCAAGGCCGAACATGCGCAGTGCCGATTCTGCATCGTCAAGGTAGCCCGGCAACGGAATCTTGACCTTCTTGTTGCCGAGGAAGCCATTCTGCTGCCCCAGCGACGACACCGCGAATTCGGCGCCCTTGGCCAGCGCTTCGCGCACCCCGGAACCGGCATCGGCACTGCTGATGGCGTCGAGCGCCCCGGCTTGCGCCGGTGGCGCGGCAAAAACCAGGAACAGCGCCAGGATCGGCGCCAGCCAGCGGGTCGGGACGAGGTTCATGATGCGCTTCCGGAGTGATCAGACGATGTCGAGATGGCCGATGCCCTTGGTCAGGTCCCGGTCCTTGGAGTCCTTGCCGTTGAGCTTGATCTGCAGGCGCAGGTCGTTGAGCGAATCGGCGTTGCGCAACGCGTCTTCGTAAGTGATCTTGCCGCCATCGTAAAGATCGAACAAGGCCTGGTCGAAGGTCTGCATGCCCAGTTCGCGCGACTTCTTCATGATTTCCTTGATCTCCTGGACTTCGCCGCGGAAGATCAGGTCGGAAATCAGCGGCGAGTTGAGCATGATCTCGACCGCCGCGACCCGTCCCTTGCCGTCCTTCTTGGGCAGCAGACGCTGCGAGACCATGGCCCGGATGTTGAGCGACATGTCCATCAGCAATTGCTGACGCCGCTCCTCGGGGAAGAAGTTGATGATCCGGTCGATCGCCTGGTTGGTACTGTTGGCGTGCAGCGTTGCCAGTGCCAGGTGGCCGGTTTCCGCGAAGGCGATGGCGTAGTCCATGGTGTTGCGGTCGCGGATTTCGCCCATCAGGATGACGTCCGGCGCCTGACGCAGGGTGTTCTTCAGCGCCGGGCCCCAATCGTCGGTATCGACGCCGACTTCGCGCTGCGTGATGATGCAGTTCTTGTGCTCGTGCACGTATTCGATCGGGTCTTCGATCGTGATGATGTGACCGTAGCTGTTTTCGTTGCGGTAATCGGTCAGCGCCGCCAGCGAGGTGGTCTTGCCGGTACCGGTGCCGCCGACGAAGATGATCAGGCCGCGTTTGGTCATCGCCAGATCCTTGAGCACGGCGGGCAGACCGAGGTCGTCAAGGGTCGGGATGGTCATGTTGATGGTCCGGCAGACGACGGCAACACGCCCCTGCTGAACCAGCGCATTGACCCGGAAGCGGCCGATGCCAGTCGGCGAAATGGCGAAGTTGCACTCACGCGACGATTCGAACTCCGCCGCCTGGCGGTCGTTCATGATCGCCCGCGCCAGTTCCGCCGTGTGCTGTGAAGTCAGCACCTGATTGGAAACCGGTGTGATCTTGCCGTCAATTTTGATCGCCGGCGGAAAGCCGGCGGTGATGAAAAGGTCAGAGCCACGCTTCTGCGTCATCAGACGCAGAAGATCGTGCATGAATTTCATCGCCTGATCGCGTTCCATGAATTCCCCTTAATTGTGTCCTTCCGCCCCTCAGGCCGGGAAGGCATCCTTGTTGGCGGCACGCACGCGCGCTTCGCTGCTTGCAACGACATTGCGCCGCACCAGATCGATCAGGCACTGGTCCAGCGTCTGCATACCCATCGCCTGGCCGGTCTGGATCGCCGAATACATCTGCGCCACCTTGTTTTCGCGGATCAGGTTGCGGATCGCCGGGGTGCCGATCATGATTTCATGCGCGGCAACGCGCCCTTGACCGTCCTTGGTCTTCAACAGCGTCTGCGAGATCACCGCGCGCAGTGACTCGGAAAGCATGGCGCGGACCATTTCCTTTTCCTCGGCCGGGAAAACGTCGACGATACGGTCGATGGTCTTCGCCGCCGATGAAGTGTGCAGGGTGCCGAACACCAGGTGGCCGGTTTCGGCCGCGGTCAGCGCCAGGCGGATGGTTTCCAGGTCGCGCATTTCGCCGACCAGGATCACGTCCGGATCCTCGCGCAGCGCCGAGCGCAGGGCATTCGAGAAGGACAGGGTCTGCGGACCGACCTCGCGCTGGTTGATCAGGCACTTCTTCGACTCGTGAACGAATTCGATCGGGTCCTCGATGGTCAGGATGTGCGCGTAGTCGTTTTCATTGACATGGTTGACCATCGCCGCCAGGGTCGTCAACTTGCCGGAACCGGTCGGACCGGTGACCAGCACGATCCCGCGCGGGTACTCGGCGATGTCCTTGAAAATACGCGGGCAGTTCAATTCCTCGAGCGTCAGCACCTTGGTCGGAATGGTCCGGAATACCGCCGCCGCGCCCCGCTGCTGGTTGAAGGCATTGACCCGGAAACGCGCCAGATTGGGAATCTCGAACGAAAAATCGCATTCCAGCGTTTCCTCGTAAACCTTGCGTTGCGCGTCGTTCATGATGTCGTACACCATGCTGTGCACATCCTTGTGCTCCATCGGCGGCAGATTGATGCGCCGAACGTCGCCATGAACGCGAATCATCGGCGGCAGTCCGGCCGAAAGGTGCAAGTCGGAAGCCTTGTTCTTGACGCTGAAGGCCAGCAGTTCGGTGATGTCCATGCGATCGGTCCTCGGAGCCCGTGTATACTTTGGAGACAAAAATTGCCAATGGATTATGAGCGCAATCGCCGACAACCTGCAAGCTGTACGCATACGAATCGCCGCTGCCGAGCGCAACTGGGAGCGCCTCCCCGGCAGCGTGCGTCTGCTGGCGGTGAGCAAGACCAAGCCGCTGAACGACGTTCTGGCAGCGTTTGCGGAAGGACAGACCGCCTTTGGTGAAAATTACGTCCAGGAGGGCGTCGAAAAACGCCGGGCGAGCGGCAATCACGCACTCGAATGGCATTTCATCGGCCCCTTGCAAGGCAACAAGACCCGGCCGGTCGCTGAGAACTTCGACTGGGTCCATTCGATCGATCGCCTGAAGATCGCCGAACGCCTGTCCGCGCAACGCCCGCCGACGCTGCCGCCGCTACAGGTCTGCGTCCAGGTCAACGTCTCCGGCGAAGCCAGCAAGAGTGGCTGCGCCCCCGCCACGGCCAGCGCCCTCTGTCACGCTGTCGCCGCCCTGCCCAATCTGTGCTTGCGCGGCCTGATGACAATCCCCGAGCCGAGCGACGACTTCGCAACGCAGCGTCTGCCGTTCCGCCAGTTGCGCGAACTCCTTGAGCAATTACGTGCCGAAGGCCTGGCACTCGACACCTTGTCCATGGGCATGACCCACGATCTTGAGGCCGCGATCGCCGAAGGCGCCACCCTGGTGCGCGTCGGCACGGCCATTTTTGGTGAAAGAAACTACGCATGAAAATCCTCTTCCTCGGCGGCGGCAACATGGCCAACGCGCTGATCGGCGGCATGGTCAAACAGGGCTTTGCCGCAGCCGACATCCATGTCATCGATCCCGGCAACGAGGCGCGCCAGCGCCTCACCGAAAGCTATGGCGTCAATTGTCACGCCGCTGCCGGCGATGCTCCGGCGGCGCCGGACGTGCTGGTGCTGGCGGTCAAGCCGCAGCAGATGCAGGAAGCCGTCGCGCCGCTCGCCGGTCGTCTCGGCGACGCATTGGTCGTCAGCATCGCCGCCGGCCTCGGCATGGCGGCGCTGGCGCGCTGGCTGGGCGACCACCGGCGCATCGTCCGCTGCATGCCGAACACGCCGGCCCTGGTCGGCGCCGGCATCACCGGCCTGTGCGCACTGCCCGCGGTCAACGCCGCCGGCCGGGCGCTCGCCGACCGCGTCCTGCGCGCCGTCGGCAGTACCGTCTGGATCGACGACGAGGCACAGATGGACGGCGTCACCGCAATTTCCGGCAGCGGCCCGGCCTACGTCTTCCTGTTCATCGAAGCGCTGCAGCAGGCCGCCGGCGAACTCGGCTTCAGTCCCGAACAGGGACGCCAGCTCGCCGTCGAGACGGTACGCGGCGCGGCGGCGCTGGCCGCGGCTTCCAACGACCCGGCCTCGCTGCTGCGCGAGCGCGTCACCTCGAAGGGCGGCACCACCGAAGCCGCGTTGCAGGTGATGCTGGCGCGTGGTGTCAAGGACGGCATCGTCGCCGGCTGCCTGGCTGCCGACGCGCGCGGCCGCGAGCTCGGCAAATTGCTCGGGGGCGACTGATGCAGGCCGTCCTGTTCCTGGCCAACGCCCTCGCCGGCTTCTTCTGCACGCTCTTCCTGCTGCGCTTCATCATGCAGCTGGCGCGCGTCTCGTTTGCCGGCCAGATCGGCGACTTCGTGATCAAGCTCACCAACTGGGCGGTCAAGCCGTTGCGCCGGATCGTTCCCGGCGTCGCCGGCGTCAACTGGGCCAGCCTGATCGCCGCCCTCTGGCTGCAGTTGATGCTCGCCGGCCTGCTCCTCGCGCTGTCGCCGCTGCCGCTCGGCGCCGACACAGCCGGCATGCTGCTGATGATCCTGATGCTGGCGGTACGCGGCCTGATCCAGCTCACCGTCTACATCCTGATCGGCGCGCTGATCCTGCAGGCGGTGCTGTCCTGGGTCAATCCGTATTCGCCGCTGGCGCCGACGGTCAACCAGCTGGTGCGGCCGATCCTGGCGCCGATCCGCCGCTTCGTGCCACCGATTTCCGGCATCGACCTGTCGCCGCTGGTCGCCATCCTGCTGCTGCAGGTCGTCCTGATGTTCGTTTGATGGCCGACTGGTACCGGGTCGCCGCCGACGGCACGATCACCCTCACCCTGCACATCCAGCCTGGCGCCAAGAAGAGCGAATGCGCCGGCCGGCATGGCGACGCGCTGAAGATCCGGCTCGCCGCACCGCCGGTCGACGGCAAGGCCAATGCCGCGCTGACCGAGTTCCTGGCCGACCGCCTCGGACTCCCGCGCTCGGCAGTTCACCTGAAAAGCGGCCAGACGTCGCGGCGCAAGGTGCTGGCAATCACCGGCTGCAGCGAAGCACAGATCGCTCCGCTCGCCGACTGAACCGGGCGGCCGGCAACAGCCGCCCGGCACCGTCTACTTCTTCGTCGCATTGCCAACCGTCAGTTCGGGGCGCAGCTTGTCGACGCTTTTCTGGCCGAAACCCTTGACCTGGCTCAGGTCGTCGACCGACTTGAAGGGCCCGTTCTTCTCGCGGTACTGGACGATGGCCTTGGCCTTGCCCGGGCCGATCCCCTTGACCGCGTCGAGTTCGCCGACGCTCGCCGTATTCAGGTTGACGGCGGCGAGTGCGGCGCCGATACCGGCCAGCATTCCGAACAGCAATGTGGTGACACGCTTCATCTGAATTTCCTCCGGAGTAACGATGCTTCAGGATTATTCGCGCCGGCCCACCCGGCACGCGAATTTATTCTAGATGAATATGACAATGTCGTCGTCGACAAAATAATGCGGCCACGCGGGCCGCATCGGGGAAAGCGGAACTCAGTAAACCGGGCGACCGTCAACCAGCGTGTGACGGACCTTGCCGCTCATCTCGTAACCCAGCCAGGGCGAATTCTTGCCGCGGCTCTTCAGGGCTTCCGGGGTCAGTGTCCAGTTCGCCCCGGCATCGAAGATGCAGATGTCGGCGGCAGCGCCCACCGCCAGGGTGCCACCGGCCAGGCCGAGGATCTCCGCCGGCGCGCAGGTGATGCGGGCCAGCGCGGCAGGCAGGGCAATGCCTTCCTGCTCGGCCCATTTCAGGGTCAGCGGCAGCAGCACCTCGAGCCCGGTGGCGCCGGGTTTCGCTTCGCCGAAGGGCACCAGCTTGTCGTCGGCGCCGACCGGCGTGTGGTCGGAACAGATCGCCGCCAGGCCGGCGGCGGCCGCCGCCGACAGCGCGGCGCGGTCGTCCTGGGTACGCAGCGGCGGCAGGAAGCGGGCGTGCGCATTGAAGAAGCCGATGTCGTTCTCGGTCAGCAGCAGATGATGGACGCCGATATCGAAGCTGACCGGCAGACCTTCAGCGATCGCCGCCTTGACCAGCGCGACGCCGGCCGCCGACGACAGCCGGGTCAGATGCACGCGGCAGCCGGTATCGCGCACCAACTGGACGATGGTGGCGATGGCGATGGTCTCGGCGGCGACCGGGATGCCGGCCAGACCGAGGCGGGCGGCAACTTCGCCGTCGTGGGCGATGCCGTTGCGCGACAGCCAGTAGTCCTGCGGGTGCAGGAAGACCGGGAAGTCGAAGCTGGCCGCGTATTCGAGAGCGCGCAGCAGGGCCTCGGTGTCGACCACCGGCACCTTGGCCTGCGAGAAAGCGACGCAACCGGCCTTCTTGAGGCCGACCAATTCGGACAGGCGCTCGCCCTTCAGGCCCAGGGTCAGCGCGCCGAGCGGGAAAACGCGCGCCTTGCGGATTTCCTTGGCGCGATGCACCAGACGATCGGCGAGTTCCGGCTCGTCGAGCGGCGGATCGGCGTCCGGCGGCACGACGACGCTGGTCACGCCGCCGGCGACCGCCGCCGCCAGTTCCGCCTCGATCGAATTGAGGCGGGCGCCGAGGTCGATCAGGCCGGGACAGACGACACAGCCGGCGGCGTCGATCGTCCGCTCGACGACGAAACCGGCGGGCGCCTCGCCGATGCCGGCGATCTTGCGGTCAACGATGAAGAGCGAGGTGTTGCTGCGGTCGACACCGGATTTCGGATCGATGACGCGGCCGTTGCTGATTTCGATGTTCATGCGCAGGACTCCCGAAGGGCCGCCCCGAGGGAGGCAAGGAACGAAGTGAGTGAGGGGGTCGTCATGTTCAGTTCCCGGCAACGATGCTCATCACCGCCATGCGCACGGCGATGCCGAAGGTGACCTGGTCGAGGATCACCGCCTGTGGCCCGTCGGCGACCGCCGAATGGATCTCGACGCCGCGGTTCATCGGCCCCGGGTGCATGACGATGGCGTCCGGCTTGGCCAGCGCCAGCTTCTGCGGCGTCAGGCCGTAATGACGGAAATACTCGCCGGCCGACGGCAGCAGGGCGCCGTTCATGCGTTCGTTCTGCAGGCGCAGCATGATCACCACGTCGCAGCCCCTGAGGCCTTCCGCCATGTCGTGGAAGACATGCACGCCGAGCTTGTCGAGGTGCTTGGGGAGCAGGGTTTCCGGACCGATGGCGCGGACTTCCGGGACGCCGAGCGTGGTCAGCGCGTGGATGTCGGAGCGGGCGACGCGCGAGTGCAGAAGGTCGCCGACGATGGCGACGCGCAGGTTGGAGAAATCCTTCTTGTAGTGACGGATCGTGTACATGTCGAGCATGCCCTGCGTCGGGTGCGCATGGCGGCCGTCGCCGGCGTTGACGACGTGGATGTCGTCGCGGCCGATGCGCCGCAGGTGCTCGGCGATCAGGTAGGGGGCGCCGGACGAGGCGTGGCGGACGACGAACAGGTTGGCGTCCATCGCGCACAGGTTGTCGATGGTGTCGAGCAGGGTCTCGCCCTTGGCCGTCGACGAACGGCCGATGTCGAGGTTGATGACGTCGGCGGACAGGCGCTTGGCGGCAATCTCGAAAGTGGTGCGGGTGCGCGTCGAGTTCTCGAAGAACAGGTTGAAGACGCTCTTGCCGCGCAGCAGCGGCACCTTCTTCACCTCGCGCGCCGAAACCTCCATGAAGGACTCGGCAGTATCGAGGATCTGCGTCATGATCGAACGCGGCAGACCTTCGGTGGACAGCAGATGGATCAGTTCGCCGTTCTTGTTCAGCTGCGGATTATGCATTTTCCAGCCTCCAGGCCAGTTGATCGCGTTCGTCGCGGCCCAGGACCAGGCTCTGCCCGGCTGCCAGATCGACATCCCAGACCCGCCAGGTCGCCGCCACCGGCAGCTCGCGCCCACCGCGGTCGGCGAGGACGGCGAGATCGACCGCCGCCGGCCGCCCGTAATCGAACAGTTCGTTGATCGCCGCCCGCGTCGTCCGCCCGGTATAGAGCACGTCGTCGACCAGGACCAAGTGGCGGCCTTCGACCTCGAACGGAATCAGCGTCGGCTTGACTTGCGGATGCAGGCCCTTCTCGGCGAAATCGTCGCGGTAGAAGGAAACGTCGATCAGGCCGATTTCCTCGGTGAGGCCGAGCAATTCGCGCAGGCGCTCGGCGATCCAGGCGCCGCCGCTGTAGATGCCGACCAGCGCGGGATTCTTCGGCAACAGCGGACGGATCAGTTCGGCCAGTTGCCGGCACTGGGCTTCGGCATCGGGCAGGGGGTCATTGGCTAGCATGCGACGAACTTTCGAACCAGGTTTGGAGAATCAGTTGGGCGGCGACCGCATCGAGCAGCGGTTTCGCCGACTTGGCATTGCGTCCGGTCTCGCGCAGGCGCGCCTCGGCGTCGAGCGAACTGAGCCGCTCGTCGGCCATGGCAACCGGCAGATTGAACCGTTTTTGCAGACGCTCGGCGAACTTCGTCGCCAGCCGTGTCATTTCGTGCGGGGTGCCGTCGGCGTGCGTCGGCAGGCCGACGACCAGCCGCTCCGGCTGCCATTCGGCGATCAGCTTGCCGATCGCCGTAAAGCGCGCGTCGTTCGATTCGGCATGGATCACCGTCAGCGGATGCGCCGAAGCCAGCAACGTCTCGCCGGTGGCGACGCCGATCCGCTTTTCGCCGAAATCGAAGGCGAGCACCGTTCCCACGTCAGGCGTGACCGGCGACGTCGGAAAGCTGCGAGAAACTGACGCCCAGTTTCTGCATCGCCGCCGGCAGACGCTCTTCCGGCGGCAGGTCGAAGAGGATCGCCGACTTCGCCGGCACCGTCAGCCAGGAGTTCTGCGCCAGCTCCTCCTCGAGCTGGCCGGCATCCCAGCCGGAATAACCGAGTGTCACCAGGATTTCCGCCGGCAGGCCATCCTTGCCGACGGCGGCGAGGATGTCGCGCGAGCTGGTCAGCCCGATCTCGCTGTTGATCGCCAGCGTCGACTGCCAGTGACCGACCGGCCGGTGCAGCACGAAACCGCGGTCGAGCTGCACCGGTCCGCCGAAATACACCGGCAGGCCGGCCAGCGTCGGCTGTTCGAGCTGGATATCGATCTTCTCGAACAGAGCGGCGAGATTCATGTCGATCGGCCGGTTGACGATGATGCCCAGCGCGCCGTTCTCGTTGTGCTCGCAGATATAGACGAGCGCATTCGAGAAATAGGGGTCTTCCAGCGCCGGCATGGCGATCAGGAAGTTGTCGGTCAGGTTGACGTTGTCCATGGGCGGCAATTTTAAAGGAAAACCTGGCCGCCTCGGCGGCGATCGCCGTCACGGAACGGTAACAGCGCTGCATTAATCTGCCCTCCCCAGCGCCTCGCAGACCTCCGGCATGCCCAGCCTTTCCCTTCCCCGCCACCTGCCCTCCCCGGCCGCCCTGCAGCGCTTCGTCGCGCCGACGGCGACGGCGTGCGTGGCGCTCGCCGCCAGCTGGCTGTTCGGCGGGCTGGCCGGCGATTTCCTGCTGCCGGACAGTGCCCCGGTGCGCATCGCCGAACATCGCCCGCTGCCGCTCGCCGAACGCCTGGCCGGCCGGCTCGCCTTTGCCGGCAGCGCGCCGGGCGCGACGACGGCACCGCTCAACCTGACGCTGGCCGGCATCAGCGCCTCCGCCAACGCCGGCGTGGCACGCGCGCTGATCCGCGTCGAAGGCCAGCCCGGCCTGCGCCTGCTCGCCATCGGCGACGAGGTCGGCAACGGCCTGCGCCTGCGCGCCATCGAAACCGATGCCGTAACCCTCGCCGGGCCCGCCGGCGACAGCCGGCTGAGCCTGCCCAAACCCGCACCTCTTTCTGCCACGCCCCATTCCGATGACTGATCCGTTCCGCCACGTCTGCCGCCTTGCCGGGCTGCTGGCCGGCCTCTGCCTGCCGCTGGCCGGCCACGCCGCGCCGCAGGAACCGCTGACCATCAACTTCGTCGGCGTCGACGTCGAATCGGCGGTGAAGGCGGTCGGCCAGGTAACCGGGCGCAATTTCGTCATCGACCCGCGCGTCAAGGGCAGCATCAACATCGTCTCGAGCCGGCCGATGGCGCCGGAAACCGCCTACCAGACGCTGGTCGCCGCGCTGCGCCTGCAGGGCTTCGCGGTCGTCGAGGGCAAGAACGTCACGCGCATCCTGCCCGAGGCCGACGCGCGCGCCCAGCCCGGCCCGGTGCGCGGCAACGCCGGCAGCGGCGAGGAGATCGTCACCCGGGTGTTCACCGTGCGCTACGAATCGGCGCCGCAACTGGTCAACGCGCTGAAGCCGCTGGTCGGCGCCAACCAGTCGATCACCGCCAATGCCGCCAGCAACACGCTGGTCATTTCGGAATCGGCCGACAACCTGCGCCGCATCGAGCGCATCCTGGCCGCCATCGACGTGCCGCGCGGCGACGAGCCGCAGGCGCTGACGCTGCAGCACGTCTCGGCGCTCGAGGTGGCCCGCCACCTGCAGGTCCTGTTCGGCGGCGGCGGCAACGGCGCCTTCGCGGTCAGCGCCGACCTGCGCGGCAACCGCCTCTTCCTGCGCGCCGACAACCCGGCGCTGCTGCTGCGCGCCGCCGGCATCGCGGTGGCGATGGACAAGCCGGAGGCCGGTCTCGGCAACATCCGCGTCATCCCGCTGCGCCACGCCGACGCGACGCGCATCGCCGACACCCTGCGCGCCCTGCTCGGCGGCGAAAACGGCGGCGGCACGAGCAACGCCACGACCAGCGCGCCGCTTTCCAGTTCGGGCACAGCCAAGACCGGCAGCGACAATTCGACCGCCAAGGCCGCCGAAACCACCAGCTTCAGCAGCGGCAACAGTAACGGCAACGGGCTGCTCGCCGGCAGCATGATCCAGGCCGACGCGGCCAGCAATTCGCTGCTCATCACCGCCCCCGACAGCATCTTCGCCAACCTGCAGAACGTCGTCGGCATGCTCGACCGGCGCCGCGCCCAGGTGCACATCGAGGCCTTGATCGTCGAACTATCGGCCGAGCGCGCCGCCGAGTTCGGCATCCAGTGGCAGGATCTGAGCGGGCTGTCGAAGAACGGCGTCAGCGTCATCGGCGGCACCAACTTCGGCAACAGCAGCCAGAACATCGTCTCGGCCGCGACCAGCGTCGCCAATGCCGGGCGCGGCCTCAACTTCGGCATCGTCAACGGCACCATCAACGTGCCCGGTCTCGGCACCATCACCAACCTCGGCCTGCTCGCCCGTTTCCTGGAAAGCGAAGCGCAGGCCAATATCCTGTCGACGCCGAGCATCATGACGCTGGACAACGAAGAGGCGAAGATCGTCATCGGTCAGAACCTGCCCTTCATCACCGGCTCCTACAGCGCAACCAGCGGCAGCAACGCGGTGACGCCGTTCCAGACCTACGAGCGGCGCGACGTCGGGCTGACGCTCAAGGTCAAGCCGAAGATCACCGAGGGCGGCGTCGTCCATCTGCAGATTTACCAGGAAGCCTCGTCGGTGCAGACCGGCACCGCCAGCAACGCGTCCGGCCCGGTCACCAACAAGCGCTCGCTGGAATCCAGCGTGCTGGTCGACGACGGCCGGCTGATCGTCCTCGGTGGACTGATCGAGGACAAGCTGGGCAACGACGAGGAAAAGGTGCCGGTCCTCGGCGACGTGCCGGTACTACGCAACCTCTTCCGCTACGAAAACCGCAGCCGCAAGAAGACCAACCTGATGGTCTTCCTGCGCCCGAGCATCGTCCGCGACACGCGCGACTACGAAGCACTGACCGAAGACCGCTACCGCGAACTGCTCGACGTCCAGGCACGGCAACGCACGCTCAATCCGCCGCCCTGGGGCGACCGTTCGACGCCGACGCTGCCGGCGCTGCCCGCGCCCCCGGCGACGCCATGAGCCTGCCCCGCCTGCCCTACGCCTTCGCCCGCGCCGCCGGCATCCTGCCCGGCGAGCAGGCGGACAGCGTCTTCTACCGCGCCGACGGCGCCTCGCCGCTGGCCGCGCTGGCTGAACTGGCGCGCACCGCCGACCGCCCGCTGCGCCCGTTGCCGCTGCCCGCCGACGAGTTCGAGCGCCGCCTCGCCAGCGCCTATGCGGGCGGCGAACAGAGCGCCGCCGAAGTCGCCAGCGACATCGGCCAGGATCTCGACCTCGCCCGCCTGGTCGAGGAGTTGCCGCCAGTCGAGGACCTGCTCGACGCCCGCCACGACGCGCCGATCATCCGCATGATCAACGCCCTGCTCACCCAGGCGGCGCGCGAGAACGCCTCCGACATCCACATCGAGGCCTACGAGCGGCAATCGGTCGTCCGCTTCCGCCTCGACGGCGTGCTGCACGACGTCGTCGCGCCGAAGCGCGCGCTGCACGCGGCGATGGTGTCGCGGATCAAGATCATGGCCGGCCTCGACATCGCCGAAAAACGCCTGCCGCAGGACGGCCGGCTGAGCGTGCGCATCGCCGGCCGCGGCATGGACGTGCGTGTATCGACGCTGCCCGCCAGCCACGGCGAACGCGTCGTCCTGCGCCTGCTCGACAAGGACCCGCAACGTCTCGACCTCGCCCGCCTGGGCATGGCCGCCGACACGCTGGCCCGGGTCGACGGCCTGATCCGCCAGCCGCACGGCATCCTGCTCGTCACCGGGCCGACCGGCTCGGGCAAGACGACGACGCTGTACGCCGCGCTGTCCCGCCTCGACGCCCGCCGCCTCAACATCATGACGGTCGAGGACCCGGTCGAATACGACCTGCCGGGGATCGGCCAGACCCAAGTCAATCCGCGCATCGAACTCGATTTCGCCAAGGCCCTGCGCGCCATCCTGCGCCAGGACCCGGACGTCGTCATGATCGGCGAAATCCGCGACGCCGAAACCGCGCAGATTGCCGTCCAGGCCAGCCTGACCGGCCACCTGGTACTGGCCACGCTGCACACCAACGACGCGGTGAGCGCCGCCACCCGGCTGACCGACATGGGCATCGAACCCTTCCTGCTCTCCTCGTCGCTGCTCGGCGTCCTCGCCCAACGCCTGGTGCGCCGCCTCTGCCCGCATTGCCGGCAACCCGGCCCAGCGGCCAGCGACGCCGGCCTGCCGGCCGAGATCGGCCGCCTCTGGCAGGCCGTCGGCTGCGCGCACTGCGGCCACACCGGTTACCTCGGGCGGCTCGGCATCTACGAACTGCTCGAGATCGACGACGCGCTGCGCCCGCTGGTCCATCAACAAAGCGGCGAGGCGGCGCTGCGCGCGGCGGCGCGCGACCCCGCCCGTGGCGCGAGCCTGCTGCGCCTGCTGCACGAGGACGGGCAACGCTGGCTGCAGAGCGGCGAAACCTCGCTTGAAGAACTGCTGCGCGTGACGCGCGCTTGACGGACGCCGAGCATGCCCGCCTTCCACTACCGCGCCATTGCCCTCGACGGCCGCGAAAGCAGCGGCACCGTCGACGCCGAGAGCAGCCGCCAGGCGCGCGCCAGCTTGCGCGAGCAAGGCTTGCTCGCCGTCGACCTGCAGGCGGCGCGGGCCGCCGGTACCCAGCGCAAGCTGCCGCGCCTCGGCAACACGGCGCTGATGCTGCTCACCCGCCAGTGGTCGACGCTGCTCGCTGCCGGCATCCCGGTCGAGCGGGCGCTGGCGGCGCTCGCCGAACAGAGCGACGACGCCCCGACGCGCAGCCTGCTCGGCGCCATCCGCGAAGAACTGCAGGCCGGCCATCCGCTGCACCGGGCGCTGGAGAATTTCCCGCACACCTTCAACCGCCTCTACTGCGCGCTGGTCGCCGCCGGCGAGCAGAGCGGCCAGCTCGACCAGGTCATGCAGCGCCTCGCCGACAGCCTGGAAAGCAGCGGCGCGCTGCGCCAGAAGGTGTTGCAGGCGACCATCTACCCGGTCCTTGTGGTCATCGTCGCCAGTGCCGTGATCGGCGCCCTGATGCTCTACGTCGTGCCGCAGGTGGTCGCCGTCTTCAACAGCGGCAAGCACGCGCTGCCCTTCCTGACGCGGGCGCTGATCGCCGTCAGCGATCTCCTGCGCACCACCTGGCCGCTGCTCGCCGTCGTTTTCGGCGGCGGCCTGTGGGCCTTCCGCCGCGCCTGGCACAACGAGGATTTCCGCCACGCCCGCCAGTTGCAACTGCTGCGCCTGCCGGTCCTCGGCCGCCTGCTGCAGGCACTGGACAGCGCCCGCCTGGCGCAGACCATGGCCATCCTGGTGGCCAGCGGCGTGCCGCTGCTTGCCGCCCTCGACGCCGGTTGTGCCGTGCTCTGGCTGCTGCCGCTGCGCCGCGCGCTGGCGACGGCGAGCGGCGAAGTGCGCGAAGGCGCCAGCCTGCACCGCGCGCTCGCCCGCTCCGGGCGTTTTCCGCCCTTGCTGGTGCACATGATCGGCAGCGGCGAAGCGTCCGGGCGCCTCGGCGAAATGCTGGAGAAGGCCGCCCGCCAGCAAAGCGACGAGGTCGCCGCCCGCCTCGGCACCGCCACCGCGCTGCTCGAACCGCTGCTCATCCTGGCCATGGGCGGCATCGTCCTGGTCATCGTCCTCGCCATCCTGCAACCGATCATCGAGATCAACCAACTGCTGCACTGAACGCCATGCCCAAAACCCCCGCCCGCCAGACCGGCTTCACCCTGATCGAAGTCATGGTCGTCGTCGTCATCCTCGGCATCCTCGCCGCCCTCGTCGTGCCCAAGGTGATGAGCCGCCCCGACGAGGCGCGCCTGGTCGCCGCCCGCCAGGACATCGGCGGCCTGCTGCAGGCGCTCAAGCTGTATCGCCTCGACAACCGCCGCTACCCGAGCAGCGAACAGGGGCTGTCGGCGCTGGTCGAAAAGCCGGCGCAGCAGCCGCTGCCCGACAACTGGAAGGCCGGCGGCTACGTCGAGCGCCTGCCGCTCGACCCCTGGGGCCAGCCCTACCAGTACCTGAACCCCGGGCTGCGCGGCGAGATCGATGTCTTCAGTTTCGGCGCCGACGGTGTCGCGGGCGGCGAGGGCGCAGATGCGGACATCGGCAACTGGGCGCTGTGAGACCGGGCAGGCCGGCTTCACGCTGGTCGAGATCCTGGTCGCGCTGGCCATCGTCGCCATCCTGGCCGGCGGCGTCGCGCTGACCCTGCCCGATCCGGCGCGCGCCGCCCAACTGGCGACAGTGCAGACCCTGCACGCGCAGGCGGCGCACGCCGCCCGCCGCGCACGCGCCGAGGCCCGGCCCTGGGCCTGGCAGGTCAACGCCGACGGCGGCCGCCTTCTGGTCGAGGAAGACGGCCGCTGGCAGGCGGTCGGCGAGCGCGTCGGCAGTACCGGGCTGGGCATTGGCGGGCCGGAAATCGACGGCGTCCGGCGGCCGCCCGGCACCGCCATCGTTTTCGCCGCGGTGCCGCCGATCTTCGCCGTCAACCTAGCCGCCGCCGGCCGCCGCTGGCGCATCGCCGGTCAGCCGAACGGCCGGGTGACGCTGGAGCAACTGCCATGAAGCGCCGGGCGGCCGGCTTCACCCTGCTCGAGATTCTCGTCGCCCTCGCCATCCTCGCCCTTGCCCTGGGGGCCGCGGCGCGCGCCGGCGGCAACGCCAGCGAGAGCGCCGGCGCGCTGCGCGAACGCCTGCTCGCCGGCTGGGTCGCCGAGAACCGGCTGGCCCTGCTGCACGCCGAGCGGGCCTGGCCCGACCCCGGCAGCAGCGACGGCAGCAGCCGCCTGGCCGGGCAGGACTTCGCCTGGCGGATGCAGGTGACGGCGGCCGCCCAGGGGCAGTTCCGGCGCGTCGAGGTCGTCGTCCGCAGCGCCGGCGCACCGGCCGACAGCGTCGCCGCCCGCTTCGTCGGCTACCTGGAGCAGCCGTGATGCAGCGCGGCTTCACGCTGATCGAAATCCTCGTCGCCGTCAGCCTGCTGGCGGTGCTCGGCGTCCTCGGCTACCGCGGCGTCGCCGCGGCCACCGCCAACGCCGCCCATCTCGCCGGTACGGCCGAACGCTGGCAGGACATCGCACTGGCCCTGGCCCGGGTCGGCGACGACAGCCGGCAGGCGATCGCCGTCGCCGGCCGCGACGCCGACGGCCGCGAACTGCCGGCCTGGCAGTTGGGCGGGCGGCCGGCGCAACTGACCCTGAGCCGTGCCGTCGCCGGCGGCGAACTGCGCCGCCTCGCCTATCGCTGCCAGGATGGCGGACTCGAACTGCTGCTCTGGCCGGCCTACGACGCGCCGGCCGCCGGCCACCGCCACCGCCTGCTCGACGGCGTCTCCGGCTGCGAGCTGACGGTGCTCGACGACGCACGGCGCTGGCACGCCGCCTGGCCAGCGACCGGCGGGCGGGCGCTGCCGCGCGCCCTGCGCCTGCGCCTGACGCTCGCCGAAGGCGGAATGATCGAGAGGATCTTCGATGTCGCCGCCGCCGAATGACCGCCAGCGCGGCGCCGCCGTGATCGCCGCGCTGCTCGTCGTCGCCCTGGTGGCGGCGACGATGACGACGCTGCTCGCCGGCATCGACGCCTGGATCGAAGAAGTGACGGGCGCCCGCGACAAGGCGCAGGCCGCCGAACTGGCGCGCAACGCGGTCGGCTATGCGCGCGCCCTGCTCGCCGCCGACGGCGCCGGCAACGCCATCGACACGCTGGACGAGGACTGGGCGCGCCAATTGCCGCCGCTGCGCCACGAAGGCGCTCTGATCGGCGGCCATATCGCCGACCAGCAGGGCCGCTTCAACCTCAACAACCTGCGCCGCGAGGACGGCCGCCTCGACCGCCAGGCCTTTGCCGCCTACCGCCGCCTGCTCGCCATCCTCGGCCTGCCCGACCGGCTGGCCGGCGAACTGGCCGCTCACCTGAGCGGCGAGCGCGACACCGAAGCCCCGGCCGCCACCGGTGCCGGCCGCCCCCTGGCCAGCCTCGGCGAACTGGCCGGCCTGCCCGGCTACGACGCGGCAACCCGCGCCCGGCTGGCCGAGCATGTCTGCGTGCTGGCCGGTGTTCAGCCGGTCAACGTCAACACGGCGTCGCCGGCCGTGCTCTCGGCGCTGCAGCCGGGGCTGTCGCCGGCCGCCGCCGCCAGCCTCGCCGCCGGCCGGCGCGGCCTGCCCTTCCGCGACAGCGCCGACTTCCGCAACCGCCTAGGCGACCCCGGCCTGCCCGGCAGCCTGCTGCCGATCGCTGCCGCCAGCCGGCATTTCCTGATCGAAATCGCGGTCGACCGCGACCGGGCGCGCAGCCGCGTCGCCAGTCTGGTCCGCCGCAACGCCAACGGCAAACTGCCGGAAATCGTCTGGCAAACCCTGTTATGAACCAGATTCTGACCCTGATCGTCCCCTCCGGCTGGCCGCAGGAAACCCGCGCCTGCCCCTGGCAACTGCACGCCACCGACGGCCGCCTGCTGGCGCAGGGCTGCGACGACCCCGGCCAATGGCCGACGGCGGGCGACGGCGACCATTGCCGCCTGCTGCTCGCCGGCCGCCAGGTCGCCGCCCAGCCGGCCCGCCTGCCGCCGCCCCCGCAGGGCGAACGCCAGGCGGTGATCGCCGCCGCCCTGGAAGACAGCCTGCTCGAACCGGCCGAGCACCTCCTGTTCGCGCTTGCCCCGACGCCGCTGGCCGATGGTCGGCGCTGCGTCGCCAGCGTCGGCCGCGCCCGCCTCGCCGCCCTTTGCCAGCGCCTGCGCGAACTGGGCTGGCCGCCCACCGCCGCCTGGCCGCTGGCGCTGACGCTGGCGCCGGATCAGGCGGCAGCGCTCGGCGGCGAACTGAGCTTGCGCCAGGACGACGGCTTCATCGCCCTGCCGCTCGATGCCACGCTGGCCGACTGGCTGGCGCTGCTGGCGCCCGCCGCGCCGATCCGCGCCAGCGCGCTCGACGCCGACACCGCGCATGCCCTGGCGGCGGCGAGCCCCCTCCTGCAAACGGCTCCTTTGCCGGCGCTGCAAATCCCCGATGGCCCCGGCTTCCTGGTCGACGAGCTGGCGCCGCCCCGGCCGCATGTAGACTGGGCGCGCCGCCTGCGGCCTACGCTGCGCCTCGCCGCCGGCCTCGGCGCGCTGCTCGTGCTCACGGCGGCCGGGCAATGGGCTTGGCACGCCTGGCAGGCGCGCCAGTTGCGCGGCGAGATCGCCCGCCAGTTCCACGAAATCCTGCCGCAAACGCCAATGGTCGATCCCGTCCTGCAAGCGCAGCGCCAGCTCGCCAGCCGCTTGCAGAACAGCGGCGCCCTCGCCGCCGACGACTTCCTGGTCCTCGCCGATGCGCTCGCCGATCTGCCCCCCGAACAACTGCCGCTGCAGGCACTGGCTTACGCCGACGGCCGCCTGCGCGTCAGCGTCGCCGGCCTCGACGCCGCTGCCGCCGAACGCCTTGCCGCCGCCGCCCGCCAGCGCGACCTGACGCTGAGCCAGCCGGCCGGAACGCCGTCCGAATTCACCCTGAGTGCCGGAGAACGCCGATGAAAGCCGATCTCGCCCCCGCCTGGCGGCGCCGCGCCGCCATCTTCTGGGCCGCCCGCTCGCCGCGCGAACAGGGCATCCTGCGCCTGGCCGCCGGCGTCCTTGCCCTGGCGCTTGCCGGGCAACTGCTGTGGCAACTGGAAGACGCCCGGCGCCGCCAGTTGCGCCAGTTACCGGAACTCGCCGCGCAGGCGGCGCAGATGACGGCACTCGCCAACGCCTGGCAGCGCCTGGCGGCGACACCGGCCGCCCCGGTCGACGCGGCGGCGCTGCGCAGCGTCGTGCAGACGCGCCTGGGCGAACTCGGACCGGGCATCGCCGCGCACTGGGAAGACGACGGCCGCCTGACGCTGCGTGGTAGCGCCGGGCTGGCCGGCTGGCTGCGATGGACCGCCGCCGTGCATCAGGAGCACCGACTGCGCCTGGAAAGCTGCCGCATCACCGGCAGCGGCGAAACCTTGCAGATCGAGGCCAGCTACCGGGCCGCCGGCAAGGCGTCATGAACGGCGCCCGCCTGCTGCTGGCGCTGGCCTGCCTGATGCTGATCCTGGCCCAGTTGCCGGCCCACCTCGCCGGCCGCCTGCTCGCCGCCGCCTGCGCCGACCAGTGCCGGCTGGCGGCGACCAGCGGCACGCTGTGGCGCGGCCAGGGTCAGTTGTACGTCGCCAGCGGCAAGGACTGGTACGCCCTCGGCCAGGTCGCCTGGCAAGTGCCGGCCGCCGACGCGCTCGCGCGCGCCCGGCTGGCGCAGGGCAGTCTCGTCTGGTCGGCGCCCGGTCGCGTCAACCTCGACGGCATCGCTCTCCCCGCCGCCGCGCTGCTCTCCCAGCCGGCGCTCGAGCTGCCGCTCGCCAGCTGGCAGGGCACCATGCAAATACGGGCAACCCAATTGCAGTGGGCGCTCACATCAAGAACACCACGGGCGAGCGGCGAAGTTCTCTGGCTAGGCGCAGCCAGCGGCCTGCTCGGCGCACGAGCGCTCGGCGACTATCGTTTCGACTGGCGCTGGGACGGCGAGACGGCGGGCGCCGTGATCAGCGGCGGCCGCCCCGGCGAAATCCGCATCGATGGCCGCCTCGAACCCGCCCGCCTGCACGGCAAGGTCGAACTGCAGGGTGCTGCCCGCGCCGCGCTCGCCCCTTACCTGAGCCTGCTGCCGGCCGTTGCCGGCGGCGGAGATGGCCGCTACGCGGTCGATTACCGCTGGCGCTGAAACACCCCGGTCATCGGCACGTCATCATCGCTACCGATAATCAGCGGCGTTTTCCTCCCACTCCATTCCGAGACCACGCTCATGTCCGAAACCCTGACCAAGCACCATCCCGAGTCGCCGAACGGCTGCGACGAGATTCGCCACAACGATTCCGGCAACACCGAATTTGCCAGCGTCCTCGACGCCCGCCTGTCGCGCCGCAACCTGCTCAAGGGCGGCTTCGGGCTGGCTGCCAGCAGCTTCATGAGTTTCGGCCTGACCGGCTGCCTGAGCAGCGGCGGCAGCAGCAAAAACGACGATGCCTTCAAGCTCGGCTTCAGCGCGGTCGCCAAGGGCATCGACGATGCGCTGCGCATCCCGACCGGCTACAGCTTCAGCGCCCTCTACCGCCTCGGCGATCCGCTCAACGCGACCACTGGCGCTTTCGCCAACGACGGCAGCGACAGCGCCGCCAGCTTCCAGTTCCGCGCCGGCGACCACCACGACGGGATGGCCTACTTCGGCCTCAACACCGCCGGCCTGGCCAAGGACCTGAGCAACAACGCGCGTGGCCTGCTGTGCATGAACCACGAAAACATCACGCAGATCTTCCTGCACACCGCTGCCGAAGTCGGTGCCGGCTTCAACAACAGCGCCCGCGTTCCGGCGCAGATCGACAAGGAAGTCAACGCGCACGGCATCTCGGTGATCGAAGTCGTCAAGGGCACGAACTTCTCGATCAACCAGGTTTCCGGCTTCAACCGCCGCTACACGGCGGCGAGCGAGATGGCGATCAGCGGTCCGGCCGCCGCCGACGACCTGCTGGTCACCCATTACTCGACCACCGGCAGCGCCACCCGCGGCACGTTGAACAACTGCGCCAACGGCGTCACCCCGTGGGGCACCTTCCTGACCTGCGAGGAAAACTGGGCCGGCTACTTCAAGCGTCCGGCGAGCAGCACCTTGAGCGCCAAGGCCGCCGCCGCGCAGAACCGCTATCTGGGCAGCGGCGCCAGCAACGGCAGCTACGGCTGGGCCAACCCGGCCGGTGGCGATACCAGCGGCACGGGTCAGTACGATCGCTGGAACATCGCGCCGACCGGCGCCAGCGCCGCCGACGATTACCGCAACGCCGCCAATACCATGGGCTGGGTGGTCGAGATCGATCCCTTCGCCCCCGGCGCGACGCCGCGCAAGCGTACCGCCATGGGCCGCTTCGGCCACGAAGGCGCGATGCCGGCCAAGGCGGTTGCCGGCAAGCCGCTGGTCTACTACATGGGCGACGACGCCCAGGGCGAATACATCTACAAGTATGTCTCCAACGCCAACTGGGACGCCGCCGACGCCAACGGCGGCCTGACCGCCGGCAACAAGTACCTGGACGACGGCAAGCTCTACGTCGCTACCTTCAACGCCGACGGCTCGGGTACGTGGACCGAACTCACCATCACCAACGCGGCGATTGCCGCTGCCGCCTACGGCTTCGCCGACCAGGCCGACGTCTGCATCAACTGCCGCCTGGCCGCCGACGCCGTCGGCGCGACGCCGATGGACCGCCCGGAATGGACCGGCGTCCATCCGGTCACCGGCGACATCTACGTCACGCTGACCAACAACAGCAAGCGCGGCTCGACCAGCCTGACCACCGGCGGCAAGTCCTATGCTCTGGACGCCGCCAACCCGCGCTACTACGACGACGGCGAAGGCGGCAAGGGCAATCCCAACGGCCATATCGTGCGCATCCACGAAACCGGCGGCGACCACGCGGCAACCACCTTCGCCTGGGACGTCTACCTGTTCGGCGCCGAGAACGACCAGTTCGGCAACGCCTCGATCAACATCTCCGGCCTCACCAACGACAACGACTTTTCGAGCCCGGACGGTCTCTGGTTCAGCCAGGCGGTTCCCGGCCTGATGTGGCTGCAGACCGACGACGGCGCCTACACCGACGTCACCAACTGCATGATGCTGGCAGCGCTGCCCGGCAAACAGGGCGACGGCGGACCGGTCAACGTCACCAGCACCGCCGTACCGAGCAACGGCAACGCCGATCAGACGGTGACCACGCAGGCCGGCACCGACGCCACGGCGGCCACCCTGCGCCGCTTCCTGGTCGGCCCGAAGGGCTGCGAGATCACCGGCATCACCGAGACGCCGGACGGCAAGACGATCTTCGTCAACATCCAGCACCCGGGCGAACGCACCACCGCCGCCGACATCGCCACCCCGGCCAACTTCCAGAGCCACTGGCCGGAAGGCGGCAATGCCCGGCCGCGCTCGACGACCGTCGTCATCACCAAGGACGACGGCGGCATCGTCGGCGCCTGATCCTCTCCGCCACCCATCACTGCCCACCCGCGACGGTGGGCAGTTTTTTTACCAGGGAAGAATCCAGATGAAGAAAACCCGCATCGCCCTCGCCTGCGCCCTCCTCTTCAGCCTCGCCGGCTGCCTTGGCAGCGACGGCGGCTCGAGCACCGTCAGCGGCCGCTTCCTCGACGCCGCGGTGAGCGGCATCGACTGGCAGGCCTCGCGTTCCGGCAAGAGCGGCACGACTGGCGACGACGGCCGTTTCGAATGCCGCAAGGGCGACACCGTCAGCTTCTCGCTGGCCGACATCGAACTCGGCAACGCCGCCTGCGCCGCCACCGTCACCCCGCTCGAACTGGCCGGCGTCACCGCCTGGAGCGCGAGCACCCAGGGCGTCTACAACCGCCTGCTGTTGCTGCAGATCCTCGACGACGACGACAACCCGGCCAACGGCATCCGCATCACGCCGGCAGTGATCGCCGCCCTGGCCGGCAAGACCATTGACTTCAACCTCGCCGCCGGCGAGTTCCGGAACGCGCTGGCAGCCCTGCTGCCGGCTGGCGTCAATGACGCCTTCGGCCAGCCCTACGCCGCCCGCGTCCCGGACGACGAGCGCGAAGCGCTCGCCCGCGAGCACTTCGAAGGCACCCTGGCGACCGCGCTCGGCCAGGGCGAGACCTCGTCGCAGACGCAGGCCAGCGCCGGCGGCACGATCGCCGTCAGCAAGTACACGATCACCGCCGCGGACGCCCTGCACGTCCCCTACCCGGGCAGCAACGCCGCCATCCGCGCCGATTTCCCGCACGGCTTCTTTCCCGCCGCCGGCTCCGGCCTCGCCTTCAAGGGCAAGGCCAGCGACGGCACCCTGAGCTTCTACGGCATCACCGACCGCGGCCCCAACGGCGACGCGCCGGCCACGGTCAGCAATCCCGACGGCAAGGCGAGCAAGGTCTTTCCGGCGCCCGACTTCGTACCGTCGATCGCCACCATCGTCATCGACCGCAACGGCGCCCGCATCGATCAGTTGCTGCCGCTGCAGACCGCCGCCGGCACGCCGCTCAGCGGCCGCCCGGTGCCGGCCGGCGCAGTTGGCAATTCGGGCGAAATCCCGCTCACCGACGCCTTCACCTACGACGCCGCGCGCGCCGGCTACGACAGCAACGGTCTCGACCCGGAAAGCCTGGTCTACGACAGCGCCAACGGCGTCTTCTGGACCTCCGACGAGTACGGCCCCTTCATCGCCAAGATCGACGCCGCCACCGGCAAGATCCTGCAGAAGTACCAGCCGGGCAGCGCCGCCGGCGACCTGCCGGCGGTGCTCGCCCATCGTCGCGCCAACCGCGGCATGGAAGGCCTGACGCTGAGCGGCGGCATCCTGCACGGCTTCCTGCAGAGCCCGATCGACCCGCTCGACGCCAAGGGCAAGTCGATCGAGGCGGTCAACGTCAGCGATCTCGACGAAGACGGCAAGACCGGCGACAAGGTCAAGGTCAAGGACTTCGCCCGCTTCGCCCGCTGGCTCGCCTTCGACCCGGCGACCGGCACTTCGCGCCTTTACGCCTATCCGCTCGATTACGCGATTGCCGGCGAAAAGTGGTCCAAGAACCGGAGCGGCAGCGCCAAGCTGGGCGACGTGCTGGCGCTGGGCAACAACCGCTTCCTGGTCATCGAACAGGGCGCCGACGCCAACGGTGTGGTCCGCAACTTCCTGATGCTGGTCGAGCTGCCGGCCAACGCGACCGACATCGCGGGCGACGGTTACGGTCTGGAAATGAACAGCATCGACGGCAGCACGCTGACCGACACGACACGTAGCTGGGCCAGCGTCGTGCCGCTGCGCAAGCGCCTGCTGGTCGATCTCAACGCACTCGGCTGGAAGGCCGAGAAGGCCGAGGGGCTGACCCTGGTCGACGGGCAGACGGTCGCTCTGATCAACGACAACGACTTCGGCCTGCGCTCGATCCTGGTCGACGCCGCCGGCAACGAAGTCGATGGCAGCCCGGAAGACTGCACGCTCGACGCCTCGACCGGTGCGCTGAGCAACTGCCCGAACGCTGCCACTGGCGCCCGCGTCACCCGCGGCAAGCCTTCCGAAAGGCCGACCCGGCTGTGGTTGCTGAAGCTGCCGCAACTGCTGAACAGCTACACGATCAACTGAAGCCGCCGCCAGAGCGACTCACTTTCGGCCACCCCGCGCGGGGTGGCCTTTTTCATGCCCGCCGGCCTCTATAATCGGCCGATGGAAAACGCCCCCACCCTCGTCTGGTTCCGCCGCGACCTGCGCGACCACGATCACGCCGCCCTCGCCGCCGCCCTGGCGAGCGGCCGCCCGGTGCATTGCGCCTTCGTCTTCGACCGCGACATCCTCGATGCCCTGCCCAGCCGCACCGACCGCCGCGTCGAGTTCATCCTCGGCAGCCTGCAGCAACTCGACGCTGCGCTGCGCTGCCGCGGCGGCGGGCTGATCGTCCGCCATGGCCGCGCCGTCGACGAGATTCCCCGGCTCGCCGGCGAACTCGGCGTCGCCGAGGTCTACGCCAACCGCGACTACGAACCGGCGGCCCTGGCCCGCGACGCCGCCGTCGACCGGCAACTGGTGGCGGCCGGCGGTCGCCTGCAGCTATACAAGGACCAGGTCATCTTCGAGCGCGACGAGCTGCTCACCGGCGCCGGGCGTCCTTATACGGTGTTCACGCCGTACAAGAACGCCTGGCTGAAGCGCCTGAGCGCCGCCGACCATGCGCCCTTCACCCCGCAAGGGCGTTTCGCGCCAGCGCCGGCCAGCCTGCCGACGCTGGCCGAACTCGGCTTCGCGCCGACCGATCTCGGCCAACTCGGCATCGTTCCCGGGATGAGCGGCGCCCGCCGGTTGTGGGA
Source organism: Azonexus sp. MM2026_4 (assembly GCF_055901855.1). Lineage (NCBI taxonomy): Bacteria > Pseudomonadati > Pseudomonadota > Betaproteobacteria > Rhodocyclales > Azonexaceae > Azonexus > Azonexus sp. MM2026_4. Next base: position 2,664,155 of record NZ_CM148380.1, read on the forward strand.
CGAATTCCGCGCCGGACGTATCCGCCGCTACGGCGCGCTGCGCGATTTTCCAGCGGAGAAAGGCGTCAGCTACCTGTCGGTGCACCTGCGCTTCGGCACCATTTCGATTCGCGAACTGGTCAGCGCCGCGCTTGCGGAAAAGGCCGAGGCCTGGCTCAACGAGCTGATCTGGCGCGATTTCTACTTCATGATCCTCGACCGCTTCCCGCATGTCGTCGACCGCGCCTTCAAGCCGGGATACGACGCCATCCGCTGGGCCGACTGGCCGGAAGGCCTGGCCGCCTGGCAGCAGGGGCGCACCGGCTACCCGCTGGTGGACGCGGCGATGCGCCAGTTGAACCACAGCGGCTGGATGCACAACCGCCTGCGCATGGTCGTCGCTTCCTTCCTGTGCAAGGACCTCGGCCTCGACTGGCGGCTTGGCGAACGCTACTTCGCCGAGCGCCTCAACGACTTCGACCTCGCCGCCAACAACGGCGGCTGGCAGTGGGCGGCGTCGAGCGGCTGCGATGCGCAGCCTTGGTTCCGCATCTTCAACCCGGTGACGCAGTCGGAGAAATTCGACCCCGAGGGCAAATTCATCCGCCACTACGTCCCGGAACTGGCGCGGGTGCCCGACAAGTTCATCCACGCGCCGTGGACCATGGGCCGGCTGGCGCAGGAAGCGCTCGGCGTCGTCATCGGCCGCGACTATCCGGCGCCGATCGTCGACCACGCGGCAGCACGCGAGCAAACGCTGGCGCGCTATGCGGTGGTGAAGAAGGCGGATTGAACACGGTCGATCGCGGGAGACGCCGCGATCGACCGTCGTTTTACGCGGATTTCCCGCAGTAGCCGGCGAGCAGACCGAGCAGCGCGTCTTCGTCGTAGGGCTTGCCGAGGTAGTGGTTGGCGCCGATCTCGAGCGCGTAATTGCGGTGCTTGTCGGCGGTGCGCGAGGTGATCATGATCACCGGGATCTCGCGCAGGCGCTCGTCGGCACGCAGGTTGCGGACGAAGTCGAAACCGTCCATGCGCGGCATCTCGATGTCGGAGAGGATGACGTCGGGCAACGTGTCGATCAGTTGTTCGAGCGCATCGACGCCGTCCTTGGCGACCACCACCTGGTAGCCTTCGCGCAGCAGCAGGCGGCTGGTGATCTTGCGCACGGTCAGCGAGTCGTCGACCACCATCACCGTCGGCAGGTGCGGCGCGGCGACCGGCAGCGGGGCCGGCGCCGAGGCGGCGGCCGGACTGGCGACCTCGGCCAGCGCGATCTGCGGCGCCCGGGCGGCGAGCGCCACCGGGTTGAGGATCAGCACGACGCGGCCGTCGCCGAGCACGGTGGCACCGGCGATGCCGGCGACGCGGGCGAGCTGGCTACCGATGTTCTTGACGACGACTTCCTGGTTGCCCTGCAGTTCATCGACGAGCAGGGCGATCCGTTGCGAACCGGCGCGCAGCAGCAGGATCCAGTAGCGGCGGCGGGTTTCCGGCAGGGCTCCGGCGTCGCCCAGCAAGCAGGGCAGGAAATGGAAGGGGTAACGATGTCCCTGCCAGTCGGCAGCACCGGCGTCGCGGATTTCGGCCAGGCCCTTTTCCTTGACCTCGAGCACCTGCTCGATCATCGTCGAGGGCACCGCATACACGGTGCTGCCGGCGCGGACCAGCAGGGTCTGGGTGACGGCCAGGGTGAGCGGCAGGTAAAGCCGGAAGGTGCTGCCGCGACCGGCTTCGGAGACGATTTCGATACGCCCGCCGAGTTCGATCACGGCATTCCTGACCACGTCCATGCCGACGCCGCGACCGGCGACCTGGGTCACTTCGGTGGCGGTCGAGAAACCCGGCCGGAAGATGAAGTCGAGCAGGGCGCCATCGGCGACTTCCTGGCCCGGCTGCAGCAGGCCCATGGCCTCGGCGCGGGCGCGGATGCGCTGGCGGTCGAGACCGCGGCCGTCGTCGCTGAGGCTGAGGACGATTTCGTTGGCTTCCTGGGCCAGCTTCAGCGTCACTTCGCCGGTTTCCGGCTTGCCTGCCGCGGCGCGCTGCTCGCGCGTCTCGACGCCATGGGTCACCGAGTTGCGCAGCATGTGCTCGATCGGCGCCATCATCTTTTCCAGCACCGAACGGTCGATTTCAACCTGACCGCCGACGATGTCGAAGTTGGCGCGCTTGCCGACTTCCTTGGCGGTTTGCCGGACGATGCGGTAGAGACGCTCGGCCTGGCTGGAGAAGGGCAGCATGCGCACGCCCATCAGTTCCTGCTGCAGACCGCGGTTGAGGCGCGCCTGGGCGAGGATCGCCGCGTTGGCGTCGTCGAGGTTCTTGAACAGGTTCTGCTGCACCGTCGCCACGTCATTGACCGACTCGGCCATGAAGCGGGTCAGTTCCTGGAAGCGGGTGAAGCGGTCGAGTTCGAGCGGGTCGAAATCGGCCTGGCCGTCGTGCGCCTGGGCAACCCGCGCCTGGATCTGGGTTTCCGCCTGGATTTCGATCTCGCGCAACTGGCGGCGCAGGCGGATGACGTTTTCCGTGAGGTCGAGCAGCGAGGTTTTCAGGCTGCGCATTTCGCCTTCGATCCGCGCCCGGGCGATCGACAGTTCGCCGGCTTCGTTGACCAGGCGGTCGACGAGGTCGGCACGGACCCGCAGCATCGCTCGCTGGCCACCGCTCTCGCCTTCGCTTTCGGCATCCGCCGCCGGCGGGGTCGGAACGACCGGCGCGAGCGGGGTGGCGGGCGTGGTCATGGCCGGGGTGGCGACAGCGGGCGCCGCTTCGACAGCCGGCGCCGGCCCGTTGCGCAATTCGTCGGCGGCCAGCGCCAGCGCATCGCAACCCGCCTCGATCTCGTCGATCAGTTGCGGGCTTGCCGTACCGGCCCGGAGCGCGTCCTGGACACGGGTTTCCAGCAGGTGGGTGGCTTCGCCTAGGTTCATCGCCCCGGCCATCCGCGAATTGCCCTTGAAGGTATGCAGCAGACGGGCGATCGCCTGCGGCGGCGCACCGTCGCCGGGTGCCGCACGCCAGGCGCGCAGTTGTTCGGTCAGCTCGCGAACCTGGTCGGCGGCTTCCTCGAGGAAGATCGGCAGCAATTGTTCGTCGAGCTCGTCGACCAGTTGGCGAACCGGCTCCGCCGGTGGTGGCGGTGCGGCTTCGACCGGACGGTCGAGGGTGAATTCGCCGGCCAGGCCGGGTAGCGGGATGACCCGACCGCCGCTGCTGTCGACTTCCGAGGCCGGGGCCGGCGGGTAACTGTCCTCAAGCGCTGCTACCAGCGCCGGCTGTTCCACCGGCGCCCGTTCTTCGGCCAGCCCGGCGTACATTTCGTGCAGCATCAGGATCGCCTGGCGCATCGCTTCCAGGCCTTCCAGGCTGTCCGGCTGGAGCGCGGCATCGCGGCGCAGCAAGGCGTGTTCGAGGGCGATCGACAGGTGATTGAGCGGCTTCAGACCGACGATGGCGGCGATGCCGCCCAGCGTGTGGGCCGCCCGCGTCATTTCGGAATTGGTCGGCGTCGCCGGTTCAGCTTCGAGCACGGCAAAGGATTCGGCCAGCGACTGCAGGTGGCCTTGCGCTTCGGTCCGGAAAATCTCGTAGAGCGTCTGCGCACTGTCGGTCGCCGGCGCCGCGGCAGCGGCGCTGATCACTTCGGCTTCCGCTTCGGCCAGTTCCTCGGCGATGTCGCTGGCTTCGGGCAAATCGATTTCGAAAGCGTCGAGCAGCGGCTCGCCAACCGGCTCAGCCGGCGCTGCCGGCGCTACCCCCGGCTCGGCCGGTGCCGGTTCGACAGGCGCCGGCGGCGGCTCGACGGGCGCTGCGGCAGCCGGCACCGCCGGCAGGGCGTTGACCGTGCCGCCACGCAGGGCAACAGCTTGCGCCACCAGTCCCGAGGGGTCGGGCGCCATCCCGCTGCCTTGCGCCAGATGCTCGATCCAGATTGCGAACACGCGCTGTTCCTCGTCGATCAGCGCCAGCAGTTCCGGGGTCACCGCCATGTCCTGGCGCAACCAGAGGTTGAGCGTCTGCTCGACGGCCCAGGCGGTTTCGCCGAAATCGGTCAGCCCGACCATGCGGCCGGAGCCTTTGAGCGTGTGCGTGCAGCGACGGATCGTCGTCAGCGCTTCGCGGTCGAGCGGATCGACGGCCAGCGCTGCTTTCTGCGTCGCCATCTCGGCCAGCACCTCATGACCTTCCTCGATGAAGATGGCGAGCAGCTCGGCGTCGATTTCCTCGTGGCTGGACTCGGCGAGCAGCAGGGTCTCGGCCGACGGCTGCGGCGCTTCGACCTGCGGCGTCAGCAGACCGGCCAGCGCGGCGACGGCTTCGCCGGATTCCAGCGCGGCCAGTGCCGCCTTCGTCGATTCGCCGAGTTCGCGGTCAGCGACGAGGTCGGCATCTTTCTGCAGGCTTTCCAGGTTCTGCTTCAGCTCGTCCTGCAGCCGGCGATCGTCCGGTGCTTCGCGCAGGGCTTCGGCGAGCGCCCGGGCCTGCCGGGTCTGGGCGGCAACTTCGGCCTCGACGCTCGGCGTCGGCGCCTCCTCGGCGACGACGACGGTCTCGCCGTTCAGGCGACGGACAAAGGCGTCGAAACTGCTTTCGCCGTGCTGCAGGGCATCGACGAAGAAGCCGAGCACCGAGAGTTCGTCGGCGACGCGCTGGAAGTCGCTTTCCTGCGCTTGATAATCGGCGGCGGCGAAGGTCTCGATATGAGCGATGATGTTCTTGAGGCTGCTGACCGCCGGAAAGTGGCCGAGCATTGCCAAGGCGCCGCTGACCTGCTTGAGCGGGCCTTCGACCTGGGCCATCGAAAAGCCCTTGGTCGGCGCCCGGAAAAAGGCGTCGAGCGTCTGTTCGATCTGCGCCAGGTTGCTCTGGATCTCGCGCCCGACCTGGGCGATCAGCAGCTTTTCCTGGGCGCGCCGGGTCATCTCGTCGAGCAGCGGCAGATCGCCGCCCGCCGCCGGCCGTCCGGCAATGCAGGCATGGATGCGATCGACCATGAGATCGACCTGCTGGGCGAAATCGTTGCCGAGATGGCGGAAATTCTCGTGGGCGTTCTGCAGCAGCAGGATGGTCGTCGCCACTTCCATGGCGACGCCGTCGCTGAAACGCTTGGCGTCTTCCTGGAGCCAGCCAGCGATCGCCGCCAGCGCCTGACCGAGCCGCTTGAGATCGGTGTGGCCGAGGTCGCCGGTGACCTGGGCGCAGGCGCGCGCCTGGTCGCAGAAGGTGTTCAGGCTGGCCGGGCTGCCGGCGCAGTACTTGTTCCAGACCTCCTCGACGCCGGCAAGCAGTTCGCGCAGTTGACGCAGGGCCTGTTCCTGGGATTTGGGCAGGGTCTGCACCGCGGCCAGACTGGGCAGTTGCGCCGGCAGGGCATAGATCTGCTGCGCCTGGGCGACCAGCGAATCGGGCGTGGCCGGGGTGCGGGCGACGTAGTACAGCGCCTCGCGCATCACCCGCTCGGCGAGGTTGCCGGAGCCTTCGAGCAGGCGGCGGATCTGCAGGTCGATGCGGGCGCATAGCTGACGCGCCAGCTGGTCGGCGGAAACCTCGGGATCGTCGAGCGCTTCGAGGAAGGCCTGCGACACCCACCAGAACGAACGGGCACCGGGCGTCGGCTGCAGCGCCTCGATGGCGGCCAGCGCCTCGGCCATTGCCTCCTTGCCGCTGGCGCGCTGTTCGGGGCTGGTCAGCCACTTGAGCAGGCCCTTCTGGAAACGCATGCGCTGCTTGCGCAGCACGGCCTGCATCTGTTCCGGCGGCAGGACCGGCGGCACCACGCCGGAACGCGGCGGACGCAGGCTGAGGTCGGGGTAGAAGAGATCGCCCGGGTGCACCGGCGGCAAACCGCGCAGTTCGGCCAGCCGGCTGCACACCGGCAACATGCGCAAAGGCTGGTGCGGTTCGCCGGCCATCAGGTCGTCGAGGTACTGGCGCAGGGCGGCGATCGCTTCGCGGACCACCGGCAGGGCGGCGGCGCCGGCCGCCAGGCGGTCTTCCTCGAGCGCCTTGAGGACTTCCTCGAGCGACTCGGTGAGTTCGGTGATGCCGTTGAGACCGACGATGTCGAGCGCGCCATGAACCTGGTGGACATGGGTGCGACAGAACTTAAGCTGCGTCCGGTCGCCATTGTCGGCGAACAGGCCCAGCGCTTCGTCGGCGCGTCCGAGCGCCTGGTCGATCTCGCCCTTGACCCACGTCAGCGGGCCCAAATCGAATTCCGTTGCCGCGTTCATGCTCTCTCGTTCGCCGGTCAGTCGACCTTGAAGCCAGCGACCGAACCCTTGAGTTCGGAAGCCAGTGCCGACAGTTCATCCACCGCCTCGGCGGTCCGCTGGGTACCTGCCGTGGTTTGCTCGTTGACGCGCAGGATGTCCTGCATCAAGCGGGCCACGTTGGTCGCAGAATCGGCCTGGCTCTGCGTGGAACTGGAAATACCCTCGATCAGTTCGGCCAGATTGCGCGACACCTGGCCGATTTCGGCCAGCGCCTGACCGGCGGCGTCGGACAGCTTGGCCCCCTCGACCACGCCCTGGGTCGATTGCTCCATCGCGGAAACCGCGTCCTGGGTATCGGTCTGAATCGTCTTGACGATCGCCGCGATCTGCTTGGTCGCCTCGCCGGAGCGTTCGGCCAGTCGCTGCACTTCCTCGGCAACCACCGTGAAGCCGCGCCCGGCATCGCCGGCGGAAGCGGCCTGGATGGCGGCGTTCAACGCCAGCACGTTGGTCTGCTCGGTAATGTCGGAAATCAGTTCGACGATTTCGCCGATTTCCTGCGAGCTTTCGCCAAGGCGCTTGATCCGCTTCGAGGTTTCCTGGATCTGGTTGCGGATTTCGTTCATGCCCTTGATCGAGTCCTGCACCGCCTGCGTGCCCTTTTCCGCTGCCGACAGCGACTGGTTCGCAACCTGGGCCGACTGCGCGGCGTTGCCCGACACTTCGTTCATCGAGCGCGCCATGTCCAGCGCCGACTGGCCGGCTTCCTGAATTTCGCTCGACTGACGTCCCGCCGCGTCGAGCAGTTCGGCCGACGTGCGGCGGGCAATCTCGGTTGCCGCGGTGACTCGGTTCGCCGCATCGTTGATGCGGCCGACCAGCACGCGCAGTTCTTCAATGGTGTAGTTGATCGAGTCGGCGATGGCGCCGGTGATGTTCTCGGACACCGTCGCCGTCACCGTCAGGTCGCCGTCGGCGAGGTCCCCCAGTTCGTTCATCAGGCGCAGGATAGCTTCCTGATTCTCGCGGTTGGTATGTTCGGACACCTGGCGCTGCTTATCGACTTCCTGGGTCCGGCGCTTCGCATCTTCCAGATAGACGCGCACCAGCATCACCAGCACGGCCAGCGCGGCGCCAACCAGAATGAACATGAAGAGGATGAACAACAGCTTGCTGCCGCGCGATTCCTGGTAGCCCTGGGCCAGCGCATCGGTCGCCGCCAGCAATTCCTCGCTGTCGCGGAAAATGCGCGAACCGGCCTGCTTGGACAGCACCAGCGGCTGCATGTTGGCGAGGATGCCGCTGATCGCCACGTCGTAATCCTTGAAGGCGGCTTCCAGTGCCTCGACCTTGCCGGCATCGCCGCCGCGGCCGAGCATCTGCAGCAACTCGTGGAAGCTCTTGGCATCCTTGCCCAGTGCGAAGGCGACCTGCGGATTGATTTCGGCGCCGACCAGCAGCGCCGACGCATTCTTGGCGATGCGCTGGGTCAGCACCACCAGGTGGTTGGCGGCGCCGATCTCGCGCGCCACACCGCCTTGCAGCTTGGCGGCGGCGACGCTTTCCGCCAGTTCCAGCAGGGCGGGGTTCTTGCTGTCGATCAGGGCGACACTCTTGCCCAGCTCGATCAGCTGTTTCTCCTGACCGAGCACGCTCGCCGCATCCTTGTCGACCTGCGCCCAACGCTGGTTCAAGGCATCGAGCTGCGCCTGGACCGAATCCGGCGACGGCGGCACGCTGACCAGTCCGATTTCGCCGCCAGCGGCGAGCTTCTGGATCAGGTCGTTGAAGGTCAACCGCGATTCGCGCAATTGCGCGAAGGCCGCCGAGTTCCCCTGCAGCGCCAGCGACGAGGCCTTGGCCAAACGCTGCGAGTGCATGCGCATTTCACCGGCGGCGGAAACATAGGCGGTGGTATTGGAGGAATCCCGACCATCGCGGGCAACGAGAATGGCTGCCAGCACGAGGATCAGCACGAACACCCCGCCCAGCACCTTCATCTGCTGGTTGGCCGACTTGCCAGCCAGCAGCGCCGGCGCGGCAGCCGCCCGCGAAGGCTTGCCCGGCGGTTCGTCGCCAGTCACCGTCAGCGGCGCCTCGTTTTTCCTGGATGACCCGATTTTCGGGAGTTTGAAGCCTAAAGCCATGTCTTACCTCCACTCGACCCCGCCCCGGCGGGACCCCTTTTCATAGTCCGATATTCATGAAATCCGGATCGGCAAGCAGCTCGCGCACCGATAACTTGCGCCACAGGCGCCCTTCTTCATCGACGTAGCGTCGCCGCCCCCATGCCGGGAACGCTTCGTCGGCAGCCTGTTCGGTAAAATTTTCCGGCTTCTTCAGGCCCAGCATGCGCGGCACCAGCAGCGCCGCGTTCGAGCCATGACGGACGCCAACCAGCAGCAGCCGGGCATTGGCATTCCTCGGCGTCGGCCGGGCACCGAGGAAAGCGGCAAAATCGGTCACCGCGTAAAGGTTGCCGCGCACGTTGGCGATCCCGGAAAACCACGGCCGGACCAGCGGCACGCCGGCCAGTTGCGGCGCCTGGACGATTTCCCCGCCGTCGGCGAGATCGATCAACCACCCGTCGTCGCCGATTTCAAGCCCCAGCCAGGAAGCGCCACCATGACCCTGCGCCGCGTCGCTGAGGCGACCGGCCAGGTAGGTCTGGAAATCGCGCAGACTGCTCTTGCGGGCCATATCGCTTACGGCAGCGCGGCGATGCGTTGCAGAAGCTCTTCCGGGTTGAGCGGCTTGACCAGATAATCCACCGCTCCCTGACGCAACCCCCAGATCTTGTCGGTTTCCTGCCCCTTCGAGGTGCAGACGATGATCGGGATGTGCTTGGTTTCCTCGTCGCGGGTCAGCGTGCGCGTCGCCTGGTAGCCATTGAGGCCGGGCATCACGACATCCATCAGGATCAGGTCGGGCTTGGTCGCCTTGGCCTTGGCGATCCCTTCTTCGCCGTTTTCAGCGGTGGCCACCAGATAACCCGCTCTGGTCAGCAGGTCGACGGCGAAAAAACGCTCTGTCGGAGAGTCGTCGACAACGAGAATGTTCTTCACGGGCATTGTTGCTCCCTGGACTACGGTTTGATTTCCGGTTCGGCCGGCAGCGCGAAACTGGCGACAGTCTGCAGCAGGCTATCCTTGGTGAATGGCTTGGTGAGATATTGGTCGGAACCGACCATGCGACCGCGCGCCCGGTCGAACAGGCCATCCTTGGAGGACAGCATGATCACCGGCGTTGCCTTGAAACGGGGATTCTTCTTGATCAGCGCGCAGGTCTGATAACCGTCCAGACGCGGCATCATGATGTCGCAGAAGATGACCGCAGGTTGATGATCGGCGATCTTGGCCAGGGCGTCGAAGCCGTCTTCGGCAAGAACGACCTGGCAACCGGCCTGGACGAGAAAAATCTCGGCACTGCGGCGTATCGTGTTGCTGTCGTCGATGACCATGACACGGATACCGCGCAGTCTCGATAAATCAGTCAATTCCCAGCTCCCCGAGTGTCTCTTGGCGCACTTAGCATATGGCGAACATATTACTACGGAACGGATAACAATCGCCAACCGGAAGTCGCCAAGCATAAGCCCAGAATCCCGCGGCAGTACAGCGTATTCGGATAAAATCGCGCTTTACCGCCCGCGCCGGGACATCCGCGCCACACCCGCCCATGCCCATTGTTTCCGCCAATCTGCCGCAAGTTCTCGTTTTCGCCGCCAGCGACCCGACCGGCGGTGCCGGCATCCAGGCCGACCTGCTGACTCTGGCCAGCCTCGGTTGCCACCCGCTGAGCGCGCTCACCGCGCTCACCGTGCAGGACACCTCGGGTGTCGTCTCGATGCAGCCGGTCGCTGCCGAACTGCTCGAACAGCAGGCGCGCACTGTGCTTGAGGACATGCCGGTGGCCGCCTTCAAGATCGGCCTGATCGGCAGCGTCGAGAACGTGCTGGCGATTGCCGAGATCGTCGGCGACTACCCGGAGATCCCGCTCGTCTTCGATCCGGTGCTCGCCTCGGGCCGCGGCGATTCCCTGTCCGGCGAGGAGATCATCGCCGCCATGCGCGAGATGCTGCTGCCGCAGACGACGATCATCACCCCCAACGCGCCCGAGGCACGCCGCCTCGCCGAAAGCGACGAAGACGAGAACGAGCCGGCGCTCGACGTCTGCGCCGCCCGGCTGATCGAAATGGGCGCGCAGTACGTGCTGATCACCGGCACCCACGAAAGCACGCCGGAGGTGATCAACACCCTCTACGGCCCGGACGGCGTGATCCGCCACGATCGCTGGGAACGCCTGCCCGGCAGCTATCACGGTTCGGGCTGCACGCTGGCCTCGGCGATTGCCGGCTGCCTGGCCGGCGGCGCCAGCGTCGAAGAAGCGGTGCGCGATGCCCAGGACTACACCTGGCAGGCGCTCCGCCACGGTTTCCGCGGCGGCATGGGCCAGTTCATCCCGGACCGCCTGTTCTGGGCCCGGGAAGACGACAACAAGGAAACCGCCGATGCCGCAAGCTGAACTGCGCGGCCTGTACGCGGTCACCCCCGACGATCTGCCGCGGCAGCCCCTGCTCGCTGGCGTCGCCGCCGCGCTGGCCGGCGGCTGCCGCATCGTCCAACTGCGCGACAAGACGAGCCCGATGCCGGAACGTCTCGCCCGCGCCCACGCCCTGCGCCGGCTGACCCGCGAGCACGGCGCCCGACTGATCATCAACGACGACCTCGCCCTCTGCCAACTGGTCGATGCCGACGGCCTGCACCTCGGCGCGGACGACGGCGACCTGCGTGTCGCCCGCGCCATCCTCGGCCCGCAACGACTGCTTGGCGCCTCCTGCTATGCCGACCTCGAGCGTGCCCGCGCCGCCGCTGCGGCGGGTGTCGACTACGTCGCCTTCGGCACCGCCTTCCCGTCGCCCACCAAGCCGGACGCCGTCCGCGCCCCGCGCGAACTCTATGCCCGGGCGCGCGCCGAGCTACCGATCGCCGTCTGCGCCATCGGCGGCATCACCGCCACCAACGCGGCGCCGCTGCTTGACGCCGGCGTCGACCTGCTGGCCGTCATCACCGACCTCTTCTCGGCGCCGGACATCGCCGCCCGCGCCGCCCAATACCAACGACTTTTCGAGAAAGCCTGACATGACCTCGCGTAACGAAGAACTCTTTGCCCGTGCCCAGAAACACATCCCCGGCGGCGTCAATTCGCCGGTGCGCGCCTTCCGCTCGGTCGGCGGCACGCCGCTGTTCTTCCAGAAAGGCGTTGGCAGCCAGGTGCAGGACGCCGACGGCAAGTGGTACACCGACTACGTCGGCTCCTGGGGCCCGATGATCCTCGGCCACGCCCACCCGGAAGTCATCGCCGCCGTCCAGGAAGCCGTCGTCGACGGCCTGTCCTTCGGCGCGCCGACCGAGCGCGAAGTCGACATCGCCGACCTGCTGTGTGAAATGGTGCCGTCGCTCGACATGGTCCGCCTGGTTTCGTCCGGCACCGAGGCGACGATGAGCGCAATCCGCCTGGCGCGCGGTTTCACCGGCCGCGACATCCTGGTCAAGTTCGAGGGCTGCTACCACGGCCACGCCGACCACCTGCTGGTCAAGGCCGGCTCCGGCCTGCTCACCTTCGGCAATCCGTCGTCGGGCGGCGTCCCCGCCGGCACCGTCGAAACGACCATGGTATTGACCTATAACGACCCGCAAGGTCTGGCCGAAGCGTTCAAGGCGCACGGCGACAAAATTGCCGCCGTCATCCTCGAGCCGGTGGTCGGCAACATGAACCTGATCGCGCCGACCCCGGAGTTCCTCAAAGCACTGCGCGAACTGACCGCGCAGTACGGCGCCGTGCTCATTTTCGACGAAGTGATGACCGGCTTCCGCGTCGACCTGAAGTGCGCGCAGGGCCTGTTCGGCATCACCCCGGACCTGTCCACCTTCGGCAAGGTGGTCGGCGGCGGCATGCCGCTGGGCGCCTTCGGCGGCCGCCGCGAGATCATGGAAAAGATCGCCCCGCTCGGCCCGGTCTACCAGGCCGGCACGCTATCCGGCAACCCGATCGCCACCGCCGCCGGCCTGGCGACGCTGAAGCTGATCCAGGCGCCGGGCTTCCACGCGGCGCTGACGGCGAAAACCAAGGCGCTGTGCGACGGCCTGGTCGCCGCCGCCAGGAAACACGGCGTCGCCTTCGCCGCCCAGAACGTCGGCGGCATGTTCGGCCTCTACTTCGCCGAGCGCTGCCCGGGCAGCTACGACGAAGTGCTGGCCTGCGACAAGGAAGCCTTCAACCGCTTCTTCCACGCCATGATCGCCGCCGGCCACTACTTCGCGCCGTCAGCCTTCGAGGCCGGTTTCGTCTCGGCCGCGCACAGCGACGCCGAGATCGCGGCGACCGTCGCCGCCGCCGACGCCTGGTTCGCGCAGCAATCATGAACGCCGGCGCCGCCTGGATCGTCCTCTTCTTCGCCGGCCTCTGCGAGGTCGGCTGGGCGGTCGGGCTGAAATACACCGAGGGGTTTTCCCGGCTTTGGCCGAGCGTGTGGACGGTCGGCCTGATGGTGGCTAGCGTCGTCCTGCTCGGCTGGTCGCTGCGCGTCCTGCCGCTGGGTACCGCCTACGCGGTGTGGACCGGCATCGGCGCGGTCGGCACCGCGCTCTGCGGCATGATCCTCTTTGGCGAATCGCGCGAGGCGCTGCGCCTGGCCAGCATCGCACTGATCGTCGCCGGCATCGTCGGTCTCAAACTGCTGACGCCGGACCCGCACTAGATCGCCGCCGCGCCAGCCGGCGCAACGCGGCCGACGAAGCCCGGACAAGCACCATTCTGGTGCTGATGCCTCATCCGGGCGCCTGCAAAGGCGATTGCCAGGCGGCGCTTTTCACCGTTTTCGTGCATTTCCCGCCCGGCACCCTTCTTGCTGAACCCGCCAGGTCGCGCCTGCGTGGTGCGCCACGGTAGAACAGCAGAAAGGGAACCATGAAAAAACAGCAAGCCAAGCCACTGCCCGCCCGGGCCGGGGAATTGCGCGAGTACATGCGCGGGCTGCGGCCGGACGCCAAACGCCTGGCCGAGATCCAGTCGGCCTACGACAACCTGGCCTTGCTCGGCCAATTGCTGTGCGCCGGCACCGACATCTCGGCGATGCGCCAGGCTTTCGGCGAACTGGCCGACAGCCTGCTCGCGCAACTCGCCGACGAACATTTCCGCAAGGCGGTGCTCGGCCTCGAATCCTCGGCCCGCGCCGCGATCGACGTCATGGTGCGCAACCTCTACGAGCGCACCGCCGATATTGGTTTCCTGGCCACCGATGCCGAGATCGTCGCCTTCGCGCAGACGGCGGGCGCCGCTGCCGACGAGGCCGCCCGGGAGCGGCTGCGGGAACGCTTTGCCGATTACGTCGATAAATACACCGTGTATCACGACGTCGTCCTGCTTTCCCCGCAAGGCGACGTCCTCGCGCGCCTCGATGCCGGCAACCCATGCCGGCGGACGAACGATGCCTTCGTCGCCGCCGCGCTGAGCGGCGAACGCCCCTACCTCGAGGTCTTCCGCCGTACCGACCTGCTGCCCGACGAAACCAGCCCGCTCCTCTACGCCAGCCGGGTGGTCGGTGACGACGGCACGCCGCTCGGCGTCCTCTGCCTGTGCTTCCGCTTCCAGGACGAATGCGAACGGATCTTCGCCAACCTGCTGAGCGGCGACGACTGGCGGGTGATCACCCTGGTCGACGACGATGGGCGCATCCTGGCCAGCAGCGATCCCTGGCAATTTCCCGCCGGTGCCCGGCTTGCCGTGTGCGCCGACGGCGCTCCCCGCATCGCCCGCTTCGCCGGCCGCGAATACCTCGCCTGCGGCCGCCCGGCCCAGGCTTACCAGGGCTATGCCGGCCCGGGCTGGCACGGGCTGGCGTTGGCACCGCTGGAACATGCTTTCGACCTCTCCGAGGCCCATGAGCTGGCGGCGGTGGCGGAGGATTTCCTGGCTTGCGTGCTGGAAACGACCACCTTGCTCTCTTCCGAACTGCGCCGCGTCCCGCGCGAGGCGGCGCGGATCGAAAACGACCTCAACCGGGCGGTGTGGAACGGCCACGTCTGGCTGGCGCGGGAACCGGAAGCGGCGCAAAGCGGCAGCTTCGCCAAGGTCCTGCTCGGCGAGATCGGCAATACCGGCGTGCGGACGCGGGCGGTATTCGGCGAATCGATCAACAACCTGTACAAGACGGTAGTGTCGTCGGCGCTGTTCGACGCTTCGGCGCATGCGGCGATGGCCATCGACATCCTGGAGCGCAATCTCTACGAACGGGCCAACGATTGCCGCTGGTGGGCGCTGACCGGCCGCTTCCGCAGCGCGCTGGCCGCCGCCCAGCAGGGCGCAACGCCGGAACGGGCGCCGCTGACCGCGATCCTGCGCCAGCTCAACAGCCTCTACACGGTCTACACCAACCTCATCCTGTTCGACCAGGGCGGCCGGGTGGTCGCGGTTTCCAGTCCGGCCTACAACGACTGCGTCGGCCGCGTCCTCGACGAACCCTGGCTGCGGCCGACGCTGGCGCTGACCGACAGCGGCCGCTACGTCGTTTCTCCGTTCCGCGCCAGCGCCCTTTACGACGGCCGCCCGACCTACGTCTTCGCTGCACCGGTGCTCGATCCGCAAAGCCGGGAGCCGGTCGGCGGCATTGCCGTGGTGTTCGACGCCGAGCCGCAGTTACAGGCCATGCTGCACGATGCGCTGCCGCGCGGCGCCGACGGCCGGGTCGCTGGCGGCGCCTTCGCCGTCTTTGCCGACCGCCAGGGGCATGTGATCGCCAGCACCGACCACGCTCTGCCGCCGGGCACGCCGCTCATGATCGGCAACGAGTTCTTCCATGTCGAGCCCGGCGCACACTACAGCAACGTGATCATCTACGACGGCCGCTACTACGCGGTCGGCTCGGCGGCCGGCGCCGGCTACCGCGAATACCCGGCCGACCGCGACGGACGGACGGGAGCGCTGCAGGCGCTGATCTTCACGCCGCTCTCGGAGCGGGTGATCGATCCAGCCATGCTGCCCGAGCCCGGCGCGGCAGGCGCCGCGCCCTACCGGCGGCATGGCCACGGCGAAAGCGTGGACATCGCCTGTTTCCATGTCGGTCGCAACTGGTACGGACTGCGCGCCGACTGCGTCATCGAGGCGGTCGATATCGACCGCCTGACACCGATGCCGGGCCTGCCCGATGGTCAGTGCGGCTGCCTGATGTACGGCGAACAGGCGATCGGCGTCATCGATCCGGCGCTCATGCTGCGCGCCCGCCAGCCGGACGAGGAACGGCGCCGGCCGCCGGCAGCCGGACGGCGACAGATCCTGGTGCTGCGCTCGCCGACCCGGCAGGCGATGTTCGCCATCCTGGTTGACCGCCTGGCGCCGGTGCGCGAGGTGCCGCTGGCCCGCATCGAGCCGCTGCCGGCGCTGATGAGCGAGGGCGATTCCTTGATCGAAAGCCTGGTCAGGCCGGGCGGCGATGATGACGAGCGGCGCATCCTGATGGTTCTCGGCGTAGACCGCATCCTCAGGCGGAGCGGCATGAGCGCCCTGCCGGAAGAAGGTAGCTGGCTGCCCGGCCTGCTTGGCCGGAACCCCTGAGCGAGGCTACATCAGGAACAGCGTCGCCAGGCCGAGGAAGATGAAGAAGCCACCGGAGTCGGTGAGCGCGGTGATCATCACCGAGCCGCCGATTGCCGGATCGGCACCGAACTTCTGCCGCATCAGCGGAATGCCGACGCCGGCCGAGGCGGCGAGCAACAGGTTGAGGGTCATCGCCGCGGTCATCACCAGGCCGAGCTGGTAGCTGCCGTACAACCACCAGGCGGCGACGCCGAGCAAGCCGCCCCAGATCAGGCCGTTGATGCTGGCGACGCCGAGCTCCTTGCGCAGCAACCGGCGCATCGCGTCCGGCTGGACCTGGCCCATGGCGATCGCGCGGACGATCATGGTGATCGTCTGGTTGCCGGAATTGCCGCCGATGCCGGCGACGATCGGCATCAGCGCGGCGAGCGCCACCAGCTTCTCGATCGAATCCTCGAAAGCGCCGATCACGCGCGAGGCGACGAAAGCGGTGATCAGGTTGACCGCCAGCCAGGCCCAGCGGTTCTTCACCGAATCCCAGACCGAGGCGAAGATGTCTTCCTCCTCGGCCAGACCGGCGTTGGCCAGTTGTTCCTGCTCGGCTTCCTCGCGGATGAAGTCGACCACCTCATTGACGGTGACCCGGCCAAGCAGCTTGCCGTCGGCATCGACCACCGGCGCCGACACCAGGTCGTAGCGCTCGAAGGCCTTGGCGGCGTCCTCGGCCTCGTCGTCCGGCTCGAACTCGACGAAATCGGTATGCATCAGGCTGCCGACCTCAACCTCGACTTCGTTGACCAGCAGGATGTTCAGCGGCAGCACGCCCTTCAGGTGCTCGTCGCGGTCGACGACGAAAAGCTGATCGGTGTGGTCGGGCAGTTCGTCGAAACGACGCAGATAACGGAGCACGACTTCGAGCGTGACGTCTTCGCGCACGGTGACCATGTCGAAGTCCATGATCGAGCCGACCGATTCCTCGGGATAGGACATCGCCGCCCGCAGGTGCTCGCGCTCCTCGGCCGGCAGGCTGCGGAAGACGTCGTCGATGACGCCCTGCGGCAGGTCGGGGGCGAGGTCGGCGAGCTCGTCGGCGTCCAGCGTTTCGGCGGCGGCGACCAGCTCGTTGCGGGCCATCGACTCGATCAGGCTTTCGCGGACCGCATCCGAGACTTCGAGCAGGATTTCGCCGTCGTGTTCGGCCTTGACCAGGTCCCAGACGATCAGGCGTTCGTCGGGCGGCAGCGCTTCGAGGATGTAGGCGACGTCGGCCGGGTGCATCGGCTCCAGCTTGTGCTGGAGTTCGTACAGGTGCTGCTTGTGCACGATGTCTTCGACCAGGTCGTGACGCGGCCCTTCCTGCCGGTGCACCAGATCTTCCACCAGCTTGTGCCGGGCGAGCAGGGTCTGCACCTCGGCGAGGCGCTCCTGCAGGTCTTCGGCATCGGTCAGCTGGTTTTCTTCGCTCATGGTGCAGCGCCGCAATAGGTGCGCCATTTTAGCACCGCCATGGTGCCGGCCAGCCGCCGAATTGCTGCGGATTTCCCTTAGGCCGGCGCTTTCTCGAACGACTCAGGGCACTTCGGCCGACGGCATGCGGGCCAGGATGATCGCCGTCTTGCGACCGAGCCCCGGCGCATTGCGATTGCGGTCGTAGAAGCGCGGATTGGGCACCATGCCGGCCAGCCGTGCCGCCTGCGCCGGGCCGAGCTGGCCGGCACCGATGGCGAAGTAATGGCGGGCCGCCGCTTCGGCGCCGAAGACGCCATTGCCCCATTCGATCACGTTGAGATAGACCTCGAAGATGCGGC
Source organism: Azonexus sp. MM2026_4 (assembly GCF_055901855.1). Lineage (NCBI taxonomy): Bacteria > Pseudomonadati > Pseudomonadota > Betaproteobacteria > Rhodocyclales > Azonexaceae > Azonexus > Azonexus sp. MM2026_4. Next base: position 2,681,757 of record NZ_CM148380.1, read on the forward strand.
GCTTGCTCCACAGGTTCTCCAGCATCAGCGTGATCACCGCTTCCTCGGCCTTGCGGAAGTAGGACTTGGTCGGCGTCAGGAACAGGTTCTTGGCGAGTTGCTGGCTGATCGTCGACCCGCCGGCGACGAAACGCCCCTTCTTCTGGTTCTTTTCCATCGCCTTCTGGATGCCTTCCCAGTCGAAGCCTTCGTGATCGACGAACTTGGCGTCCTCGGCGGCGATGATCGCCCGCTTCAGGTGCGGCGAGATGTTGGCGTAGGGCACCCACTGCTGACGCAGCACGGCTTCCGGGTTCTTCTCGCGCAGCTCGGCGAGGCGGATTTCCATGAAGCGGGTGGTTCCCGGGTTGAACTGCCCCCAATAGACGACCCACAGGAACAGCCAGAGCAGCCAGAGAAAAGCGAGCGCGAACGGCGCCAGCAGCCCCCAGCGCAACCAGCGGCCGAAACGTTTCATGCCGCCAGTTGGGCGCGCAGCGCCTGCAACACCGGCGCACTGGCGGGACGGACGCCGCGCCAGACCGCGAAGGCTTCCGCCGCCTGGCCGACCAGCATGCCGAGACCGTCGGCCCGCTGCGCCGCGCCCGCCTCCCGGGCCTGCGCCAGGAAGGGCGTTTCGCCCTTGCCGTACATCATGTCGTAGGCCAGCGCGCCCGTGGCGAAAAGTCCTTCCGGCAAGAGCAGGCGGTCGCCGGCCAGGCTGGCCGAGGTGGCGTTGATGACGACGTCGAAGCGGCGCCCGGTCAGGCTGGCGAAACTGCCGCCGGCGACCGGCGCCAGATCGGCGAACGCCGCCGCCAGGGCGACCGCCTTGTCGGCACTGCGGTTGGCGACCGCCAGCTCGCCGACACCTGCCGCCAGCAGCGGCTCGATGACGCCGCGTGCGGCACCGCCGGCGCCGAGCAGCAGCACCCGCTTGCCGGCCAGGGCAACGCCCAGGTTGCCCTCGATGTCGGCGACCAGACCGGCACCGTCGGTATTGTCGCCACCTACGCGACCATCGGCGAAGCTCAGCGTGTTGACCGCGCCGGCCCGCGCCGCCCGTGGCGTCAGCTCGTCGCACAGGCGGAACGCTTGTTCCTTGAACGGCACCGTGACGTTGGCACCGCGCCCGCCCTCGGCGACGAAGGCGCGCAGGGCGCCGGCAAAGTCATCGACAGGCGCCAGACGCGCCTGGTAAACCAGGTCGGCGCCGGTCTGCGCGGCGAAGGCGGCGTGAATGAAAGGCGATTTCGAGTGGGCGATCGGGTTGCCGAAAACGGCGTAAAGGTCGGGCATGGGAAGGGCTAGTTGCTGTTGCGGGTCGCCAGGGTATCGCCGGGGACGAAATTCCATTCCCGGGCGAACGACAGCACCGTCGCGCCATCCATCGCCTCGCGCGGGATCGGCCCGAACGGCGCCGCCATGCGCAGGATGCGCAGGGCCGCTTCGTCGAGCAGCTTGTGCCCGGACGATCGGGAGATTTCGACGTTGTACAGGCTGCCGTCGTTGACCCGCAATTCGACGAAGATGACCACCTTGCCGTAGAGCTTGCCGCGCGCCGCTTCCGGGTAATTGAGCGTGCCGATGCGCTCGATCTTCTGTTTCCAGGCGTCGAAATACGGCGCCAGACGGTACTCCTTGGTACGCGCGCCGATGAACTTCTTCTGCGGCCGCTTGTTGTATTCCTCGATCGATTTGGCGATCTCGCCTTCGAGACGGGCCATCGCCCGCGCCGTGTCGGCGAGGTCGGTACCGGTCAGCTGCGGCGTCGGCTCGGGTTGTTCGCTGCGTGTTTCGGCGGCCGCGACGCGGGCGAGATTGGCCGCCTGGGTCAGCATCTTGTGTTGCGCCGCCTCGAGTTCGCGGACCCGGCGCCGCATCTGCTGCATGTCCTCGCCGCTGGATTGCTGCTCGGTCGGCGGCAAGGGCGTCTTGGCGCGCAGGTTTTCGTCGGTATTGCCGCCGCCGTCGAGATTCGCCTGCGCCAGCGCCTGCGCATCGCTGGGCGGGCGCTGAGCGCCGGCATTGACCAGGATGATGTCGAGCGCCTTTTCGCGGGCAACCCGGGAGGCTTCCGGAAACGCGAAATGCAGGCTGAGCAGCACCCCGTGCAACAGCACGGAAATGCCGATCGCCAGCCATAGGCGACGATCGCCGCGCGGGGTCGTCAGCGGGCGGAGCTGGCGGGTCACGCGGCCTCCTCCTCCGGGAGCGCAGCGTCATCGGCGACGTCAAGCAGGCCGACGAAACGCAGCGCCACTTCCGGCCGCAGCAGGTCGATCTCCTCGATCGCCAGGTGCAAACGCTGACCGGGCGGCAGATCGGCGGGTACCGAGGCGACCCGCGCCAGCAGCGGCAGGTGGTCGAGCTTGACCATCTGCTCGCGGCGCAGGGTGGCATCGATTTCGGCGATGCCGTGCTGTTGCAGCCAGCGCAGGCACCAGTAGCGTTCCATCAGGCGCTGGAACTCGGCGTAGGCGGCGTAGGTCAGCTCGAAATCGCGCATCGCCGCGAACAGCTCGGCCGACTTCTGCGGGAAGGGCGGCGGCGTTTCCCGCAGACAGGCGATCAACTGCCATTGATTGACCAGGTCGCAGTAGCGGCGCAGCGGCGAAGTCATCCAGGCGTACTGCGGCACCCCGAGGCCTTCGTGCGGCAGCGGCGAGGTGGTCATGCGCACCTTGCCCTGGGTCTGCGCGCGGTACAGGCAGGCGATGTTGTTCTCGGCGAGCAGGCCGCCCCAGGTCGAGTTGGCGACGATCATCAACTCGGCGACCAGCTTGTCGAGCGGACTGCCGCGCTTGCGTTCGCTGATGTCGACGCTGCAGGTTTCCGGGTCGGCGAGGTCGCCGGCGATCGCGAAGTTGTAGTCGTTCACGCCCTGCATCGCCGACGGCTTGCCGCGCCGGCCTTCGCAGGCGTTGGCGAAGTGCCAGAGGTGAAGCAGCTCGCGGGCGAAGGGCTTGTCGGGCAGCGCGGCAGCGACCGTCTCGCTGTTGAACCAGGGCTCGACATCGTGGTGACGCAGGTTCTCGGCGATGTGCACGCGTTCGATGCAGGATTCATGCGCCAGCACTTCGTACTGCTCGTTGACCGTCAGGTAGAGCGATATCGCCGGACAATCGGTGCCGCCGGCCAGCGTGTAATTCTGGACCACGGCGTCGGGCAGCATGGTGATCTTGTTGCCGGGCATGTACACGGTCGACAGCCGGGCGCGGGCAACGCCGTCGAGCGGCGAACCGTGTTCGATGGCCAACCCCGGCGCCGCGATGTGGATGCCGATACGGCTGCCGATGCCGGGCAACCAGGTGACCGACAGCGCGTCGTCGATCTCGGTGGTGTTGGCGTCGTCGATCGAGAAGGCACGCACCTCGGCGCGCGCCAGGTCGACCGGCAGCGGCGGCGCGTCGAGCACCGGGAAACCCGTACCGCGGGGGAACTGCTCGTGCAGGAAACGCTTGTAGTGCAGGTGGTAGGGCGACTTGATGGCGCCGCATTTGAACAGGAGCTGAGCAGCAGAAAGGCCGGTTTCGGCGCAGGCCGTCTCGAAGGCCTTGGTTTCCGGCTTGTTGCGGTCCGGCGCGTAGAGCAGCGCGTCGGTCAGCACGGCGATCTCCGGCGGCAGACGGAATTCCTTCAGCTCGGCGAGCCAGCCTTCCATCGCCAGCGCTTGCTGACGCTTCTTTTCAAGATTGGCCAGAGCAGCTGCGAGAATGTCGGCGGGCGCCTTGCGGAAGCGGCCCTTGCCCTTGCGGTGGAAATAGACGGGCGCAGCGTGCAGGGCAAGCAGCACCGCCGTCGCTTCGACCGGCGCGGGGTCGTGTCCGTAGTAATCACGGGCAAAATCCAGAAACGAAAATTCGCCATCGCTGACACACTCCCAGAGGAAATCCGCCTCGATCTCTGCGGCAAGCGGCGTCGCCTGTTCGAGCAGGGCACCGGCCGCCGGCTGGGCAAAGCGCAGCAGGATGCTGGCCGCCTTGATCTTGCTGCGTTTGCCGGAGGGCATTTCGACCTGCAACGAGCTGTCGTTGTCGGCCAGGATGCTGCCCGCCTTGAAACCGCCATCTTCTTCAAACAATACGTTCATCGGCGGATTATAACCCGGCAAATTCAATGAGTTGCGGCATCAATTCGGGAAACCGCGTGAAGCTGTGGTCGCCGCCTTCGTAGACGCTTTGCCGGCAACCGAACCAGTGCGCCTGGGCGGCGCGGTAATCGAGCACTTCATCGCCCGTTTCCAGCAGCAGCCAGAGCTGTGCCGGGTCGGGCCGGGCTACCTGGGCGGCGAGTTGCGCCGCGTGCTCGACGGTGAACACGAAACGCTCGCCGCTGTGGAAATTGGCATGTTCGCCGATGAACTGCTCCGCCGACAGCGCGCTGACCACCGCCGGATTGATCAGCGCCGCCGGCAGTCCGAACTTCGCCGCCAGATAGCTGGCGTAATGGCCGCCCAGCGACGAGCCGATCAGCGTCACTGGGCACCCGGCACTTTCGAGAAAGCGCGACAGGTCGGCAACCGCCTGCGCCGGAACTGGCGACAACGCCGGACAGACGAAGTGCGCCGCCAGACCGCGGCGGGCCATTTCCTCGCCGAGCAGGCGGGCCTTCCACGACGCCGGCGACGAACAGAAGCCGTGCAGGTAGAGGATCAGGCCGTCCATTCGACCCAGCCCATCTCCGCGGTGAGCAGGACGATCACGCCGAAGACGATGCGATACCAGGCGAACACCGTGAAGTCGTGGTTGGACACGTAGCGCAGCAAGGCCTTGACGGTGAGCATCGCGGCGACGAAGGAGGCCAGGAAACCGACGGCGAAGACCGGCAGGTCCGCCATGTGCAGCAGCGACCAGTTCTTGTACACGTCATAGACGGTGGCGGCGAACATGGTTGGGATGGCGAGGAAAAAGGAGAATTCGGTCGCCGTCTTGCGCGACAGACCGAAGATCAGACCGCCCATGATCGTCGCCCCGGAGCGTGAGGTCCCCGGGAACATCGCCATCGCCTGCGCGAAACCGACCTTCAGTGCATCCGGCCAGCGCATGTCGTCGACGCTGTTGACGCGCGGATGGTAAGCCTTGCGCTCGATGTAAAGAATCAGGAAACCGCCGACGATCAGCGCCCCGGCAACACTCAAGGGATTGAACAGGTAAGTCTTGATCGTGCTGTGAAACAGCAGGCCGAGGATGGCGGCGGGCAGGAAGCCAAGCAGCAGCAGGCTGGCAAAACGCTGCTGCACCGGATCGCTGCCCAGTCCGCCCAAGGCCTTGCCGATCCGTTCACGGAAATCCCAGCAGACCGCAAGGATGGCACCGAGCTGGATGACGATCTTGAACACCTTGCTCTGTTCGTTGGTGTAGTCGAGCAGGCTGCCGACGATGATCAGGTGGCCGGTCGAGGAAATCGGCAGGAATTCGGTCAGCCCCTCGACGATACCGAGGAACAGGGCTTTGAGGAGGAGAATCGGGTCCATGGGGGGAAGCGCTATGACAAGAGCGCGCATTTTACCCCTGCGGGCGCGTCGCCGCCTCCAAATCGGCCAGCCATTGCAGCGCCTGTACAGGGGTTTCGCCGCACATTTCCGCCGAGGCTTGCAAGCCGGCGCAGCAGGCGGGTCGCTCCGGCCGGCCGAATATCCGGCAACGCCGGTCGGCATCGAGATGCGCACAGGGCACGCCCGCCGGTTTGTCGAGCGAGGAAATCGACGGCGCGATGCAGCAGGCAGCGCAGCCGGGACGGCAGACAGCACTCATCGCGCTGGCGGATTTTCCGCCGGCAACTGCTGCCGCAGCATGTGTTCAGCCAGGGTCGTGTACAGCGACTTGGAAAACATCCGGGACACCGCCGAGGCAATCAGCGCGGTCGCCATCAGGCCGATCACCAGCGAGTAGCCATCGACCATCTCCATGACGATGATGAAGGCGGTGATCGGCGCCTGCGTTGCGGCGGCCAGGAAACCGACCATGCAGAGGACGACGATGGTGGTTGGGAAAGCCTGGCCGTCGAGGACAGGCACCAGATCCTGGCCGATGCCGGCGCCGATCGCCAGGGACGGCGCGAAAATCCCGCCGGGCAGGCCACTGAGGTAGGAAACGACGGTAGCGACGAATTTGGTCGGCCCGAAATACCACGGCAGATCGGCTTGACCGATCAGATGAGCCTTGGTCTCGGCGAACCCGCTGCCCCAGGTGACACCGCCCGTCACCCAGCCCAGGGCGGCGAGCAGCAGGCCACAGCAAGCGACGAAGAGATAGGGATGGCGGTTGCGCAAGGTCGCCAGCGAGCCCTTCCAGGCGGTGGCAGAGACGATCAGCATGCGGGCAAAAAGACCGCCGGCGACGCCGGTGACGATGGCGCAGGTGAGAATGGTCGTCAGCAGTTCGCCGCTCTCGCCGAATACCACGACGCGACCGAAGTAGTTGTCGCTGCCCAGAAAATGCTGGGCGATCACGCCGGCCAGCACGATCGCCGCGATGACCACACCACTCAGGCGCGATTCTACGGAACGCGACAGTTCCTCGATGGCGAAGACGATTCCCGCCAGCGGGGCATTGAAGGCGGCAGCGATGCCGGCGGCGCCGCCGGCGACCAGCAGGTGCTGGCGGTGGATGCGCAAGGTTGCCGGCATGAAGCGTCCGGCGGCTGCCATCAGACTGGCGCCGACCTGCACCGTCGGCCCCTCGCGCCCGAAAGAGAAGCCGCTGCCCACCGCGGCGACGCCGAGCAGGATCTTGCCGACGGCAATCCGCAACGACACCAGCGGCTTCCAGCCCGGGACGGCGGGCCGCTTCATCTCCGCGATCACCTGCGGGATGCCGCTCCCCTGGGCGCCGGGAAAGAAGTTGCGGGTCGCCCAGAGCAGGGCAACGCCGGCCAGCGGCGTGACGGCGAAAGGCAGCCAGGGATACAGTGCCGCCCAGTGGGCAAAGCTCTCGCCAGCGCCGTCGCTGAGTAGCGCGAAAGCCACGGCGGCCAGCCCGACGACGATGCCGCAGCCCCAGAAAACCAGTTGACCGAGCCAGATTCGGACTTGCGCCAGCAGATAGTTCTGGTTGGCGCGGATGTAGGTTTGCGCACGGACGAACCTGTCTTCCAGGAAACTGCGCATTTTTCCGGTCAGGCCCGCTGTTTTTGCGGCATCGTCAGCCACCGCAGCGCTCCGTACCCTGACGGACGATCGAGCGCCCAAAACGAAATGAAGAACAATCCATGGCGGCATTTTGACAGGATTCGTCAGCCGGACACAGCCCAGTCTGGCAAATGCGTCGGGCGTACCGGCAGCAAGAAATAAAAAAGCAGCCCGAAGGCTGCTCTTTGTGCAGGATACGTCGCCGTATCAGTGGGTATGCTTGCGCAGACGCTGAATCGCCTGCAACTGGGCAATGGCTTCGGCCAACTCGGCCTCCGCTGCGGCGTAGTCCATCTCCGCCTGACGATTGGCCAGTGCTTCCTCGGCGCGCTTCTTGGCTTCCAGTGCCTTGGCCTCGTCGAGGTCATGGGCACGAATCGCGGTATCCGCCAACACGGTGATCATGTTGGGCTGGACTTCCAGCATGCCGCCGGAGACATACACCAGTTCGAACTCGCTTTGTTCCGGCACCTTGAGACGAATGGTGCCGGGCTTGATGCGGGTCAACAGCGGGGTATGTTGCGGCAGGATGCCGAGTTCCCCGGCTTCGCCGGGGAACACTGCGATTTCCACCAGGCCGGAGAAAATCGATTCTTCGGCACTGACGACATCACAATGAACGGTCATAACCATTACTGGCTCCTATGCTGAGGCCGCATTACTGCAGCGTCTTCGCCTTTTCGACAGCTTCTTCGATGCCGCCGACCATGTAGAAGGCCTGTTCCGGCAGGTGATCGTATTCGCCGCTGACGATGCCCTTGAAGCCCTTGATCGTATCCTTGAGCGGAACGAACTTGCCCGGGGAACCGGTGAACACTTCGGCAACGTGGAAGGGCTGCGACAGGAAGCGCTGAATCTTGCGGGCGCGGCTGACGGCCAGCTTGTCTTCCGGCGACAGTTCGTCCATGCCCAGAATCGCGATGATGTCGCGCAGTTCCTTGTAGCGCTGCAGGTTCATCTGCACGGCACGGGCGACCGAGTAGTGCTCTTCGCCGACGATCTGCGGATCGAGCTGGCGGGAAGTGGAGTCGAGCGGATCGACGGCCGGGTAGATACCCAGCGAGGCGATGTCACGCGACAGCACGACCGTGGAGTCCAAGTGCAGGAAGGTGGTGGCCGGCGACGGGTCGGTCAAGTCATCGGCAGGCACATATACGGCCTGGATCGAGGTGATCGAGCCAACCTTGGTCGAGGTGATACGCTCTTGCAGACGGCCCATTTCTTCAGCCAGCGTCGGCTGATAGCCCACGGCGGAAGGCATACGGCCGAGCAGTGCGGACACTTCGGTACCGGCCAGCGTGTAGCGATAGATGTTGTCGACGAAGAACAGAATGTCACGACCATCATCACGGAAACGTTCGGCCATGGTCAGACCGGTCAGCGCGACGCGCAGACGGTTGCCCGGGGGTTCGTTCATCTGACCGAACACCATCGCGACCTTGTCGAGAACGTTGGAGTCCTTCATTTCATGATAGAAGTCGTTACCTTCGCGGGTACGCTCACCAACGCCGGCAAACACGGACAGACCCGAGTGTTGCTTGGCGATGTTGTTGATCAGCTCCATCATGTTGACGGTCTTGCCGACGCCGGCGCCGCCGAACAGACCGACCTTGCCGCCCTTGGCAAACGGACAGATGAGGTCGATAACCTTGATGCCGGTTTCGAGCAGATCGACGGAAGACGACAGTTCGTCGAACTTCGGCGCGGCGGCGTGGATTTCACGCAGCTCGTTGCTGTCGATCGGGCCAGCTTCGTCGATCGGACGGCCAAGCACGTCCATGATGCGACCCAGCGTGCCCATGCCGACCGGCACCGAGATGCCGGCACCGGTGTTGTTAACCTTCATGCCGCGGCGCAGGCCGTCGGATGAACCCATGGCGATGGTACGGACGACGCCGTCACCCAGTTGCTGCTGCACTTCGAAGGTCAGGCCGGCTTCAACCATGCCGTTTTCTTCGGAGGCGTCGAGCTTGAGTGCGTCGTAGACCTTCGGCATCGCGTCGCGCGGGAAGTGGATGTCCACAACTGCGCCGATACACTGAACGATGGAACCTTGACTCATATTCAAATCCCCAATAATTAAAAGCTGCGCGCAGGCGTCAGACTGCGGCGGCGCCGCTGACGATTTCCGAGAGTTCCTTGGTAATCGCGGCCTGACGGGCCTTGTTATAGACCAGCTTCAATTCACCGATGACGTTCTTGGCGTTATCGGAAGCAGACTTCATGGCGACCATCCGGGCAGACTGCTCGGAGGCCATGTTTTCAGCCACGGCCTGGTAAATCAAAGCTTCGACATAGCGGATCAACAGATCGTCGATAACTGGCTGGGCTTCCGGCTCGTAGACATAGTCCCAACCCGGCTGATGATCGGTCTTGACGATATCGTCAGCCAGCGGGAGCAGTTTTTCGAAAACCGGTTCCTGCTTCATCGTGTTGATGAAGCGGGTGTAGCCGATGTACAGCGCGTCGATTTCGCCCTTCATGTAGGCGTCGAGCTGAACCTTGAGCGGGCCGATCAGCTTTTCCAGGTGCGGGGTGTCACCCAGCGCGACGACGTGCGAAACGATCTTCGCGCCGGCGCGTTGCATGAAACCCAGCCCCTTGTTGCCAATGCAGGTTGCCTGGAACTTGATCTGCTGGCTGTCGAGTTCCTTCATCTTGCCCAGAACCAGGCGCAGGACGTTGGAGTTCAGACCGCCGCAAAGACCCTTGTCGGAAGTGACGAGGACAATGCCGATCGCCTTCTGCTCGCGCTTCTCGAGGAAGGGGTGCTTGTACTCGGTCAGCGCATGCGACAAGTTGCTGGCCACGCGCCGGATCTTCTCGCCGTAGGGGCGGGCGGCCCGCATCCGGTCCTGCGCCTTGCGCATTTTGGATGCAGCCACCATCTCCATGGCCTTGGTGATCTTGCGCGTATTTTCTACGCTCTTGATCTTGTTGCGAATTTCCTTGCCGCTAGGCATGGCGTTCTCCTAAGATCAGGCCCAGGTGCTCTTGAAAGCCTGGATGCCGGCAGCCAGCGCCTTTTCGGTATCACCGCTCAGGTCGGCCGACGATTCCATGGTGTTCATGACTTCGCCGTGATTGGCCTTGAGGTAGCTGATCATGGCCTTTTCGCATTCCAGCGCGCGCTTGACTTCGACGTCGTCGAAGTAGCCCTTGTCGGCAGCGTAAAGGGTAACGGCCATCTCGGAGATGCTCATCGGTGCGTATTGCGGCTGCTTCATCAGTTCCGTGACCAGACGGCCGCGTTCCAGCTGCTTGCGGGTCGCTTCGTCGAGGTCGGAGGCGAACTGGGCGAAGGCCGCGAGTTCGCGGTACTGGGCCAGGGCCAGACGGACACCGCCGCCGAGCTTCTTGATCAGCTTGGTCTGAGCAGCGCCACCGACGCGCGACACCGAGATACCGGCGTTGATCGCGGGACGGATACCGGCGTTGAAGAGGTCGGTTTCCAGGAAGATCTGACCGTCGGTGATCGAGATCACGTTGGTCGGAACGAAAGCGGAAACGTCACCGGCTTGCGTTTCGATGACCGGCAGTGCGGTCAGCGAACCGCTCTTGCCCGTCACGGCGCCGTTGGTGAAACGCTCGACCCAGGCTTCGGAAACGCGGGCAGCACGTTCCAGCAGACGGGAGTGGAGGTAGAAGACGTCGCCCGGGTAAGCTTCACGGCCCGGCGGACGGCGCAGCAGCAGGGAAACCTGACGGTAGCCCCAAGCTTGCTTGGTCAGATCGTCGTAGATGATCAGGGCATCTTGACCGCGGTCACGGAAGTATTCGCCCATCGAGCAGCCGGCGTACGGGGCCAGGTACTGCAGCGCGGCCGATTCCGAAGCGGAGGCAGCGACGACGATGGTGTATTCCATGGCGCCGTGCTCTTCGAGCTTGCGCACGACGTTGGCGATGGTGGAGGCCTTCTGGCCGATAGCGACATAAACGCAGAAGAGGTTCTTGCCCTTCTGGTTGATGATCGCATCGACAGCGACGGCGGTCTTGCCGGTCTGGCGGTCGCCGATGATCAGTTCGCGCTGGCCACGGCCAACCGGAACCATCGAGTCGACGCACTTCAGACCGGTCTGCACCGGCTGCGAAACCGACTTACGCCAGATGACGCCAGGGGCGACCTTTTCCAGCTTGTCGGTTTCCTTGGCGTTGATCGGGCCCTTGCCGTCGATCGGCTGACCGAGGGTGTTGACCACACGGCCGAGCAGTTCCGGACCCACCGGCACTTCCAGGATGCGGCCGGTCGTCTTGACCGTGTCGCCTTCGGAGATGTGCTCGTATTCGCCCAGGATGACGGCGCCGACGGAGTCGCGCTCGAGGTTGAGTGCCATGCCGATGGTGTTGCCGGGGAATTCCAGCATTTCACCTTGCATGACGTCCTGCAAGCCATGCACGCGGCAGATACCGTCGGTGACGGAAACCACGGTGCCCTGCGTACGCACTTCCGATGCGCCTTGCAGGTTCTGGATCTTGCTCTTGATCAGTTCAGAAATTTCGGAAGGATTCAACTGCATGAAAATCTCCTAGTTGTTCAGTGCCACGGCCATCGCGTCAAGCTTGCCGCGGACTGAAGCATCCAGCATCTGGTCACCGACGGTAACCCGCACACCACCGATCAGGCTCGCATCGACTTCGACGCGGGCGGTCAGGCGGGTTCCGAAACGCGGCTCCAGTTGCTGCAGCAGAGCAGCGACCTGGGCGTCGTCAATCGGGAATGCGGAATACACCACCGCCTCCTGGACCCCTTCTTCCTGGCTGCGCGCCAGATCGAAAAGCCGGGAAACCTCCGGCAGGAGTGCGAGACGCCGGTTTTCTGCGAGGGTACGAACAAAATTGGCGAGAATCGGGTCGCTGTCATCAGACAGCGAAATGAACAATTCTGCAATCTGTTCAGCGGAGAGCCGGGGATTGCCCATGACCTGAGCCATGTCCCCGTCCTGGGCGATCAGCGCCAGCCTTTGCAGGCGCTGCGACCAGATGCCCTGGGCCCCGCCTTCCTTGGCCAGCATGAAAGCGGCGTCGGCGTAGGGGCGAGCGATGGTGACGGATTCAGCCATAAGCGTTACAGATCCTGTTTGATCGTGGCCAGAATGTCGGAATGAGCCTGGGCGTTGATCTCGCGGCGCAGAATCTGCTCGGCACCGGTGACCACCAGGGCAGCGACCTGTTCGCGCAGCTGTTCCTTGGCACGGACGGCCTCCTGTTCGATTTCGGCCTTGGCACCGGCGACGATGCGGTCGGCTTCGACCTTGGCATTCGCCTTGGCTTCCTCGATCAGTTGGGCGCCGCGCTTTTCAGCGTTGGCGATCAGTTCGGCAGCCTTTTCCTTGCCTTCACGGAGGGCATCCGTGGAGCGCTTGGTGGCCAGTTCAAGATCCTGCTTGCCGCGTTCAGCAGCAGCCAGACCATCCGCGATCTTCTTCGCACGCTCGTCGAGCGCCTTCACAATGGGGGGCCACACGAATTGCATCGTGAACCACGCCAGAATGAAGAACACAACGAGCTGTGCAAACAACGTTGCGTTCAGATTCACGGTGTTAGTCCTCTTCTAAAGGGTTGATCGGAAGAGGAGTAATTAACCTGCGACCAGTTGGAACGGGTTGGCAAAGGCGAACATCATGGCGATACCGACGCCAATCAGGAATGCGGCGTCGATCAGACCGGCCAGCAGGAACATCTTGGTCTGCAGGGCGTTCATCAGTTCCGGCTGACGAGCCGAAGCTTCAATGTACTTGCCGCCCATCAGGCCGATACCGATACAGGCACCGATAGCACCCAGACCAATGATCAGGCCGGCAGCCAGAGCAACAAAACCGAGAACGTGTTCCATGACAACTCCTTGCTAGTTTAAGTAATGAAAAGATAAAGCGAAAACAGGGTTACTACAGGAAAATCTGTTGGGTGAGTCTTAGTGTGCTTCGTGAGCCTGACCGATGTACACCAGGGTCAGCATCATGAAGATGAAAGCCTGCAGGGCAACGATCAGAATGTGGAAGATAGCCCAGATCGAACCGGACAGGATGTGTCCGATGAACAGGAAAACACCGGTGGTGGTCCCCGCCCAGGCGGCACCCATGAGGGCGATCAGCATGAACACCAGTTCGCCGGCGTACATGTTGCCGAACAACCGCATGCCGTGCGAAACGGTCTTGGCCAGGAACTCGATCATCTGCATCGCGAAGTTGATCGGGTAGAGCAGCGGATGGCTGCCGAAAGGCGCCGTGAAGAGTTCGTGCATCCAGCCACCGAAACCCTTGATCTTGACGTTGTAGTAGAGGCAGACGAGCAGGACGCCGATCGACATGCCCAGCGTGCCGTTCAGGTCGGCGGTCGGCACCACGCGCAGGTAGGCGTGGGGATTGCCGGTAGCAGTCTGCCAGATGGTCGGCAGCAGGTCGAGCGGCAGGAAGTCCATCGAGTTCATCAGGAAGATCCAGATGAAGACGGTCAGCGCCAGCGGACCGACAGCCTTGCGCGACTCGGCGCTATGGACGATGCCCTTGGCCTGTTCATTGACCATTTCGAGAACGATTTCGACGGCAGCCTGCATGCGCCCCGGCACGCCCGAGGTCACGCTCTTGGCGACGCGCCACATGACGAAGAGGCCGAGAACGCCCATCAATACGGAAAAAACCACCGTATCGAGGTTGATGACGCTGAAGTCGATGATGCTCTTCTGCGCGTGACCCGTGCTGTTGAGATGGGTCAGGTGGTGAACGATATATTCGCCGGCGGTGGGCGCGTTCGCTGCTGCTTCGTGGCCTGCTGTAGACATGATCAGGATTTCTTCCAAAACGCAATAAAACCAGCATGTAAAACAATCGCCAGACCAATCAGCAAGCTGGGCCAGTGCATCCCGGGATACCCCTTGATGGCGATTGCCAATAATCCTATGGTGGCGCCAATCTTCAGGAATTCGCCGACAAAGAAGTTCGCAGCGTAGGACGCCCCCGCGCGATTCTTCAACATCGTCAGCCGGACAGCAAAGAACAGGTTGGGCACGATAGCAGCCACAGCTGCAATCCCAACCGAAACCAGCCCCCGGGTTCCCACGATAGCACCAGCCGCGATCGCTGTTATCAATGCTGCACCAAGTTGCAGGTATATCGCTTTCAACATGGTGTCACGCAATCGCTGACCGGCTTAGCCACACAGACCTAAATGATACAAGACTTCAAAAAATAGCGTCAATGAAAAATAAGGGTTTACCGCAATCTAAGTTCCCTGACGCAACTTGCCGAGGATGCCTTCGAGCTGGTCGAGATTGCCGAATTCGATAGTCACCTTGCCCGCTCCCTTCTTGTTGCTGCGGATGGCGACGGCCGCCCCGACAGCATCCGAGATTTCTTCCTGCAGACGCACCAGGTCGCGATCGACGGCCGGCGCCGACGTTTTTTTCGGCGGATTGACGATCTGCTGCACCAGTCGCTCGGTCTCGCGGACGGTCAGTTCCTTCTGCACCACCCGCTGCGCCACCGCCACCTGTTGCGCGCCGGGCAGGGGCAGCAGGGCGCGGGCGTGACCCATGTCGAGCTTGCCGCTCATCAGCAGTTCCTGGACCGGCGCCGACAACTGCAGCAGGCGCATCAGGTTGGACGCTGCCGGACGCGAGCGGCCGACGGCGTCGGCGGCTTGCTGATGGGTGAGGCCGAATTCCTGGATCAGGCGCTGCAGGCCTTGCGCTTCTTCGAGCGGATTGAGGTTTTCGCGCTGGATGTTCTCGATCAGCGCCATCGCCAGCGCCTGCTCGTCGGGTATCGTCCGCACCAGCACCGGGACTTCACCGAGGCCGGCCTGCTGCGCCGCCCGCCAGCGCCGTTCGCCGGCGACGATCTCGTAGCGCTCGGCGCCCGGCGTCCTGTCTACGGCACGCACCAGGATCGGCTGCATCACGCCTTGAGCCTTGATCGAGCTTGCCAGTTCGGCGAGCGATTCCGGGTCCATCTGGGTGCGCGGCTGGTACTTGCCGGGCTTCAGGCGATCAACCGGCAGGTTGCGCAATTCGTCCTCGGGTTTCGCATCGCTGCCGGCAAGCAGCGCGTCGAGGCCGCGGCCGAGTCCCTTCATCTTGATCATTTGGCGACCCTTTCGAGAATTTCGCGGGCAAGCGAGGTGTAGGCCTGCGCCCCCTTGGAGTTTTTGTCAAAGGCATTGACCGGCTTGCCGTACGACGGCGCCTCGGCGAGCCGGACGTTGCGCGGCACGATGGTCTGGTAGACCTTGCTGCCGAAGTGGCTTTCGAGTTCGTTGGAGACCTGCTGGGTCAGCGTGCTCTGGCCGTTGTACATGGTGCGCAGCAGGCCCTCGATTTCGAGCCGGGAATTGAGGTGGTGGCGCACCTTGCGCAGCGTCTCGACGAGATCGGAGAGACCTTCCAGCGCGTAGTACTCGCACTGCATCGGGATCAGCACCGAATCGGCGGCAACCAGCGCGTTGACGGTCAGCATGTTGAGCGCCGGCGGGCAGTCGATGAGGACGAAATCGTATTCGTCGTGATTCTGGGCCAGCGCTTCCTTGAGCCGGTATTCGCGCCGGTCGAGTTCGATCAACTCGACTTCGGCACCGGCCAGTTCGCGGTTGGCGGGCAGGATGTCGAAGTCAAAATCGGTCTTGATGCAGACTTCGAGCAGGGAAGCGGCGCCGATCAGCAACTGATAGACGGTCGGCAACGCCTCCTTCTTGGTGATGCCCGAACCGGTCGTCGCGTTGCCCTGCGGATCCATGTCGATCAGCAGCACGCGCTGACCTTCGGCACCGAGCGAGGCGGCGAGGTTGACGGCGGTGGTCGTCTTGCCGACGCCGCCCTTCTGGTTGGTGATGGCGAGTACTTTCATTGGCCCGCTTTCAGGATGATCAGGTGTCTGTCGGCGTCCAGCCCGGGCACGGCCAAGGGGACGATGCGGTCGACGACGATGTCGGCCGGCAGGGCGGCGATTTCCGCGTCGGGGCGGACGCCCTTCATCGCCAGCCAGCGACCGCCGGGGGCCAGCAGGTGGCGGGTGAGTTCAACGAAAAGTTTGAGTTCGGCAAAGGCACGCGAACTGATCTGCGCGTACTGGCCGCCCAGCTCCTCGACCCGCGCATGATCGACCGCGACGTTCTTCAGGCCGAGCTGGATCGCCGCCTGCTGCAGGAAGGTCGCCTTCTTCTGCACGGTATCGACCATGCGCACGGAAAGCTGCGGGCGGGCGATGGCCAGCGGGATGCCGGGCAGGCCGCCGCCGGAACCGACGTCGAGCAGGGCGCCGTCATTGACGTAGGGCAGGATCGCCAGCGAATCGAGCAGATGATGCGAGATCGCCTGCGCCGGATCGCGCAGCGCGGTCAGGTTGTAGGTCTTGTTCCACTTCAGCAGCAGGTCGCGGAAGGCGAGCAGTTGCTGCTGCGCGGCGTCGGGCAGGTCGATGCCGAGTGCGGCGAGACCTTCCGGAAGGGTGATCGCGCTCATGCCGCCCGCGACAGGTTGAGGCGCTTCAGGTGGATCAGCAGCAGCGAAATCGCCGCCGGCGTGATGCCCTGAATGCGCGACGCCTGGCCGATGGTCTGCGGCCGGTGCTGCTGCAGCTTCTGGCGGACCTCGTTGGACAGACCGGCGACCGTCGCGTAATCGAGATCGACCGGCAGTTCGGTGCTTTCGTAGCTGGCCGACTTCGCCACTTCTTCGGCCTGGCGGTCGATGTAGCCCTGGTACTTGGCGGCAATCTCAAGTTGCTCGATCACCGCCGCGTCGATTTCCGGCGCCGCCGGCAAGACGCCGTCGATCGGCAGCGAGACCAGTTCGCGCCAGACCACCTCCGGCCGCCGCAGCAGCTCGAACAGGCTGTATTCGTGCTCGATCGGCTTGCCCAGCACGCGCTGGCAGTCGTCGGCGGCGACGATCTTCGGATTGATCCAGGTCGTCTTCAGCCGCTCCTGTTCGGCGGCGATCGCGTCGCGTTTGCGGCAGAAGGCCGCCCAGCGCACGTCGTCGACCAGGCCGAGTGCGCGGCCCTGCTCGGTCAGGCGCAAGTCGGCGTTGTCCTCGCGCAGGCTCAGGCGGTACTCGGCGCGGCTGGTGAACATCCGGTAAGGATCGGCGACACCGCGCGTCACCAGGTCGTCGACCATCACGCCGAGGTAGGCCTCGTTGCGCTTCGGACACCAGCCAGCCTCGCCGCGCCCGTGACGCACCGCGTTGATGCCGGCGAGCAGGCCCTGCGCCGCCGCTTCCTCGTAACCGGTGGTGCCGTTGATCTGACCGGCGAAGAAAAGGCCGCTGATCGCCTTGCTCTCCAGCGTGTCCTTGAGTCCGCGCGGATCGTAGAAGTCGTATTCGATGGCGTAGCCGGGACGCAGGATGTGGCAGTTTTCCAGGCCACGGATCGAGCGCACCAGCGCCAGCTGGATGTCGAAGGGCAGACTGGTGGAAATCCCGTTCGGGTAGATCTCGTGCGTCCCCAGGCCTTCCGGTTCGAGGAAGACGTGGTGACTGGTCTTGTCGGCGAAGCGATGGATCTTGTCTTCGATCGACGGGCAGTAGCGCGGACCGACCCCCTCGATGACCCCGGTGTACATCGGCGAGCGGTCAAGCCCGCCGCGGATGATCTCATGCGTGCGCTCGTTGGTCTCGGTGATCCAGCACGGCAACTGGCGCGGATGCTGGGCGGCGTTGCCGAGGAAGGAGAAGACCGGCAGCGGATCGTCCGAGTGCTGCTCCTCCATCACCGAGAAATCGATCGTCTTGCCGTCCAGGCGCGCCGGCGTCCCGGTCTTCAGGCGCCCTTGCGGCAACTGCAGTTCCTGCAGGCGGCTGGCCAGCGAAACCGACGCCGGATCGCCCATGCGACCGCCGGTGTAGTTCTCCAGCCCGACGTGGATCTTGCCGTTGAGGAAAGTGCCGGCGGTGAGGACGACGGCGTCGGCCATGAAACGGATGCCCAACTGGGTGATTGCGCCGCAGACTCGGTCGCCGTCAACGATCAGGTCGTCGACGGCCTGCGCAAAAAGGGTCAGCTTGGGCTGGTTTTCCAGCCGCGAGCGGATCGCCTGGCGGTACAGCACGCGGTCGGCCTGGGCGCGCGTCGCGCGTACCGCCGGGCCTTTCGACGCATTGAGGATGCGGAACTGGATGCCGGCTTCGTCGGTCGCCGCCGCCATCGCGCCGCCCAGCGCATCGACCTCGCGCACCAGATGGCCCTTGCCGATGCCGCCGATCGACGGGTTGCAGCTCATCGCCCCCAGGGTTTCGAGGTTGTGCGTCAGCAACAGCGTGGCCGCACCGGCCCGCGCCGCGGCAAGCGCGGCCTCGGTGCCGGCGTGACCGCCGCCGACGACGATGACATCGAAACGGGTGGGATAAAGCATGGGGAAAGGGTATGTTGCGGCGCAGTATGGGACCGGCGATTTTACGTCAGGCAACTGGAAAAACACAGACTTAAGCACGCCGGCCGACGACAACACGAGGTTCGGCTTGCCGTCGTCGGCCTTCTACAGTAATTTTCCGGAAATGAATCGAAAAACCGCCGGCAACGGAAGTCCGCTCGACGACGAGGAAATGCTGCTCGTCCTCCAGCATTCTCTGACCAAGAAACGCGTCCTGCTCATCGACCGCCACCCGCCGGCGCGCGACGCGCTACGCCTGATGCTCGGCGCACTCGGCGTGACCGCCGTGCATGGCGCCGGCAATTCGGCCGAAGTGATCCGCCAGGTCAAGGCCAACCGGTTCGACATCATCCTCTCCGACTTCGTCCTCGACGATGGCCGCGACGGCCAGCAACTGCTCGAGGAACTGCGCTACGCCCACCTGATCCCGCTGGCGACGGTGTACATGATCATCACCAGCGAGCGCGGCTACACCAATGTCGTCGCCCTCGCCGAACTGGCCCCCGACGACTACCTGATCAAGCCCTTCACCGCCGAGCAACTGCAGGGACGCCTGGTCCGTGCCATCTACAAGAAACACGTCCTGCGCAAGATCTACGAACACATCGAAGCCAGCGAACTGCTGGAAGCGATTGCCGCCTGCGACCGCGTCATCCAGCAGCAACCGCTCTACATGTACGACGCGCTGCGCTTCAAGGGCGAACTGCTGCACCAGCTGGGCCGCCCCCGGGAGGCCGAAGAGGTCTATCGGCGCGTGCTCGAAGGCCGCGTCGTGCCCTGGGCAAAAATGGGCCTGGCCACCGCACTGCGCGACCGCGACGCACTCGACGAAGCAAAGCAGCTCGCCGAGCAGGTGCTGCTCGAATCCCCGGAGTTTCTCTCCGCCTACGACTTCCTGGCCTCGGTTCACGAGGCCCAGGGCCGCCTCCAGGAAGCGCAGCAGGTCCTGCAGCGGGCTGCCGACGCCTCGCCGCACAACACGGTGCGGCAGCGTCTGGTCGGCGACGTCGCCGCCCGCAACAAGGATTTCCTGGTCGCCGAAAAAGCTTACGGCAAGGTGATGGAACGCAGCCGGGGATCGACGCTGCGCAGCGTCAACGACTTCGCCAACCTGTCGCGCGTCCTCGTCGAACGCGGCGATGTCGAAGCCTCGCGGCGCATCGTCGGCGAAATGAAGCGCGAACTGCGCGGCGACAAACAGGCGACGCTTGCCGCGCTGGTCGTCGAAAGCCTTTGCCTCGAACGCGAGGGAGCGCCGGCCAAGGCCTCCCAACTGATCGATCAGGCACTGGAAATGCAGCAGGAGCTGAGCACCGAAGCCGCCGAAAAAGGCCGCCCGGTATCGCAACGTCTCGCCGTCGATCTCGCCCACGCCTGCATCGCCACCGGCAAGCAAAGCGACGCCGAGCGCATCATGCGCCAGGTCGCCGCCGAGAACAACGACGACAACCATCTGCTCGGCCACATCCACAACGTGTTCGAGAAAACCGGCCAGGCCGACACCGGCAAGGCGCTGCTCGCCGAAGTCAGCAAGGAAATCGTCCGCCTCAACAACGAAGGCGTGATGGGCGCGCGCGCCGGCAATTTCGAGGAATCGGTCAGGTTGCTGATGCAGGCCGCGGACCAGATGCCCAACCTGCAGTTCCTGGTCAACGCGGCAAAGGCCATCTACACCCTGCTCGACAAGCGCGGCTGGAACGACGATCTCGCCCAACGCGCCGGGGAATACCTGGCGCGCGCCCAGCAGAAGGACCGCAAGAGCCCGAAAGTCGTGTCGGCCCGGCAGATGCAGCTCGCCGTAGCCAAGAAATACGGTGTCGGACCGGAGGTCTGAGACATCTCGTACCGGGAGCGGCGTGATAAAGTCGCCGTCTTTCCCACCACGGACCCTGCCATGTTCTCTGGAATCGTCGCGGCCGTCGGCCGCATCACCGAACTCACGCCGCGCGAAGTCGGCTACCGTCTGACCGTAGACGCCGGCAAGCTGGACATCAGCGACCTCGCCATCGGCGACTCGATGGCCCATAACGGCGTCTGCCTCACCGTCGTCGCCAAGACGGGCAACTGCTTCATGGTCGACGTTTCGCCGGAAACCCTGTCCTGCACCGTCGGCCTCGACGCCCCCGGCCCGGTCAACCTGGAAAAGGCGCTGCGCCTGGCCGACGTCATCGGCGGTCACCTCGTTTCCGGCCACGTCGACGGCGTCGGCGAGGTGCTGCGCTTCGATGCCGTCGGTGACAACCGACTGCTCGAAATCCGCGCCCCGCAAGACATTGCCAAGTACATTGCGCGCAAGGGATCGGTCGCCGTCGATGGCACCAGCCTGACCACCAACGAGGTCAAGGGCACCGACTTCACCATCAACCTGATCCCGCACACGCTGGAAAACACCACGCTCAACCGCCTGCAACCGGGCAGCAAGGTCAATCTCGAAGTCAACCTGATCGCCCGCTACTGCGAACGCCTGCTCAGCGCCGACCACGCCGGCTGACCCCGATGCGCGCCGCCGCGAGCCTCCTGGCGGCCGCCCTGCTCGCCGGTTGCGCCGGCGGCGGGCCGCTCCCCGCCAGTCTCACCGTCGCCGAACTCGAACAGCGCCTCGGCCCGCCAGCCATGCGCTGGACCGAGGCGGACGGCGGCGAAACCCTGGCCTACCCGGAAGGACCGCTCGGCTACCGGACCTGGTTCGTGCGCAGCGACGGCGACGGCCGCGTCATCGCCCGCGACAACGTGCTGGTCGCCGCGCAGTTCGCGAAAATCCGGCCGCAGATGAGCGAGAAAGAAGTCCTCCGCCTGTTCGGACCGCCGGTCCCGCACTGGACCACCTACTTCGAAGCACGCGACGAGCTGGTCTGGGAATGGCGCTATTGCGACGACTGGAACGAACCCGCCCGCTTCGACGTCATGTTCGACGGCAGCACCCGGCGCGTCCGCTCGACCTACGCCGCCTCCGAAGATTTGCGCGGCCTCGGCGGATTCGGCGACTTCCGCGGCTGGTGCAGTCGCTGAAACGATTTCCGCGGCGCCCTTGAAAAAGCCCCCGGCCGCCCCCATAATCCAGAGCATGGTTGTAATTCCGGCAATCTGGAGGCGTTCTGGACAGGGGTTCGATTCCCCTCACCTCCACCCAAGGACATTCCAAGAGTGTCCTTGCGATGGGGGTGTACTGGTTTCGACAGGGCGGACAAAGGTGCGCAGGCAACTCGAAAGGCGACGGACGTAATCCGCGCAAATCCATAATTGCCAACGATGAGCAATTCGCTATTGCCGCCTAAAAACGGATAGCCGGGGCTGCTGAAGCCTTGTTACCAAAGACAGCCGGCGGGGACTTCGGTCCCCGTCGTCACGTTTACGACCGGCGTTCAGCCGGCGTAATGGAAGCTGCGCGTGGCATGGACACCGACGACGCGCGCCGGGTTGAGGACGCCGCTGCGCTCCAGTTGCTTGATCACCCGCGACACCGTCTCGAAGCGCAGGTCGGTGATGTCGGCGATGGCCTGGCGGGTCGGCAGCACCACCTGCCCGTCGCCCTCGACCAGCAGCCGGACCAGCGCCAGGATGCGGTCGACCGCCTGACCTCCGCGCAGCGCCACCACTTCGGCCGCCCGCTGCTGGGCGCGGGCCAGCGTGGCGAGCAGGGACTCGCCGGCCAGCCCGGCCTCGCCCTCCGGCCAGGGGACGATTTCGCAATCGGTCAGAGCGCTCGCCGAGAAGGTATAAACGCCGAACAGCAGGGTTTCGCAACCGACGATGTCGTTGCCGATGGCCAGGCTGGCGAAGCGCTCGCCGCCCGCCTGCGGGCTGTCGAGGCGTAGCACGCCGCGGCGCAGACGCCAGGCCACCCCTTCGTCGCCGGCGCGGTAGAGACTGGCGCCGCAGTCGAGACGACGCGGTCCGGCGACAGCCGGCGTCTGGCGATCGATCCTGAACAAGCCCATCTTTCACTCCTTCGCAAACGACAAGACCCCGGTCGGAATCGACCGGGGTCATTTCAAGCGGACATCTCAGAACTTGATGTTGATGCCGGCATACAGCGACCGTCCCATGCCGGGCACCGGGTTGCCCCAGCCGATCATGCCGTCGGCCACCGGCGGATTCATCGACATCGTCCGTCCCTGGCCCAGATAAGCGCCGCCCAACGGCATCTCGTAGTAGCGGTCGAACAGGTTTTCGATCCCGAAGTCGAGACGGACCTGCTTCCAGGTGTGGCTCAGGCGCAGATTGACCAGCCCGTAACCTGACGTCTTGACCTCGTTGCGCATGTCGGACACCTTGTTCTTCGCCGCCACGCCGACCACTTCCAGCGCGTTGTCCCAGCCAGCCAGCTTCTGGGTCAGCGTCAGGGTCGCGTTGAGCGGCATGATGTTGTAGAGATCGTCGCCGGTCTTGCGGTTCTTGCCACGCGTGTAGCTGAGCACGCCCTTCAGGCCGAACTGGCCGAAACCGGTGCTGGCCAGCGGCGTCTTGCCGGACAGGTCGAGACCATAGAGACGAGCCGACTGGTTGGCATAGCGCAGCACCGTGAACTGGTCGGTGAGGAGCGTGCTGCGCGGCGCGTTGGTGGCGGCGTTCCACTGGACGGCGTCGATGTAGTCGTCGACATGCGTGTAGTACGGCGTCAGCTTGAGTTCGCGGCTGCGCTCGGCGTTGTGCCAGTCGAAGGTGGTCGACAGCGTGTAGGCCTTCTCCGGATCGAGATCGGGGTTGCCGACGTAACCGTTGCCGTCGCCGACGTAGTTGTTCATCGTCGCCGCCATCGGCCAGGTCGACCACGGATAGGCCTCGTACAGACCGGGCGAGCGCGTCTTGCGCGCGAAACCGACGTCGATGTCGAGCGAGCTGCTGGCCGCGTAGCGGGCGAGCGCCGTGAAATCCCAGTTGTTGTCGTGGCGCGAACGGTCGCTGGCATTGAAGCGCGCGGCATCGGCGCTGGTCATGCCGAAGCTGCCCGGCGGCGCCGGGTCAACGTCGTAGCCGCGCACCTTGCCGGCATCCATCGTCACCCGCTCGAAACGCAGGCCCAGCGAGGTCGTCCAGCGTTCGCCGCGACGGCTTTCCCATTCGGCGAACAAGGCACTGCGGTCGCGCTGGCCGTCGTTGATATTGACGAAGGTCCCCGGCCCCATGCCGCCGCCGGATGCCGGCCACCAGTCGTCGAGGCGGTATTTCTGCAGTTCGCCACCGACGCGCAGCAGATCCTTGCTGCCGAGCCGCACATCGGCCTTCAGGCTGGCGCCGGTGGTCTTGCTCGCGGTCTTCATCGGCATCCCGGCGGCGCAGGTACCGGCCGGATCGCCGGCGTAGCGGATCGGCGTACAGGGGGAACCATCGACGCCGCCTGAATTCGAGCCGTACCAGTAGCGTTTGTCGTCGCCGAAGTCCATGAAATGATCGACGCTCTCGTGGTAGACGCGGGCCTCCATGCGACCCCAGTCGTAGTCGCCGAGCCAGCGCAGGTTGATGCGTTTCTGTTCGTTGTCGAGCAGGTCCATGCGCTGGTTGGGGTAGAGCTGCTCGGGCATGTCCTGGTAACCGAGCTTGGCTTCGAACAGGTGGTTGGCGTTGCGGAAGGCCAGGCCGAGGGTGTGGTTGCCGGTCCGGTAGCTGGTCGAGCCGACTTCGTCGCGGTCGAGGCGGTGACCAGCGCGACCGGTGGCGGTGTAGTTCTTGAAGTTGCTGCCGGCGCTGTAGTTGTCGGCGGCGCTGTAGGCGCCGGTGTAGCTCAGGCTGAGGTTGTCGCTGGCGACGGTGGCGCTGGCGTTGACGCCGCGGGCGTCGTTGTTGCTGCGGTAGAAGGCGCCGACTTCGCCCTTGACCAGGCGCTCGCCCGGGGCGGCGAATTCCGGCGCCCGCGTCTCGGCGACGATGCTGCCGCCGATGCTGTCGCCGCCGACGCTGACCGGGCTGATCCCGGCATAGACGGTAAGCGCGCCGACCTGGCTCGGATCGAGATAGGAAAGCGCCGGGTTCATGTGATTGGGGCAGGCGGCGATGAAGTCCATGCCATCGACCTTGATGCGCAGGCGGTCGTCGGCCAGGCCATGGATCGCCGGCAGGCTGGAAACGGCCCCGGCACCGTAGAAGCTGACGCCGGGCACGTCCTGCAACAGGCCGGCGACATCGCTGCTGCGCGCGCCCTGGCGGCGGAAGGCTGCGGCGTCGAGTTGAGTGGTGCTGCCGGCGCTCTTGTCGCGCTCGGCGCTGACGGTGATTTCACCGAGGGTCTGCGCCGTTGCGGGAAGGCTCAGGGCGAGCGAAGAAAAGGCAAAGCCGATGGCCGCCGCCAGCGGCCGGACAGGAAAGGACATGCAAACCCCCGATTATTTTTTGATGGACGACAAGGGGGCGATTGTCGGCAAGGAAGTTGCCCACGGGAATGTGACAAATCGTCGCACCCCTGCGGCAAACGGCGCCGCGACGCCGTTTCCGGGGCCGCCGGCTCAGGCGTTGAGCTTTTCCAGCGCCTCTCGCAAGCGGGCCGGCTCGTCCAGACGCAGCATCTTGCGCACGTTGGGCGCCAGCTCGGCGAGTTCCGATTTGAGGACGCGGCTCTTGACCTTGAGGATCTGCGACGGATGCATCGAGAAAATGCGCAGCCCCATGCCGAGCAGCAGGCGGGTCAGCTTGGGGTCGCCGGCCATTTCGCCGCATACCGAGACCGGCACGCCGGCCTTCTCGGCGCTGGAAATGGTATGCGCCAGCAGCATCAGCACCGCCGGGTGCAGCGGGTCGTAGAGCGCGGCGACCTGCTCGTCGGAACGGTCGATGGCCAGCGTGTACTGGATCAGGTCGTTGGTGCCGATCGACAGGAAATCGAGACGGCGCAGGAAGATGCCGACGGCCAGCGCGGCGGCGGGAATCTCGATCATGCCACCGACCTGGATGTGCTCGTCGAAGACGATCTTCTCGCCGCGCAGGCTGGATTTGGCCTGTTCGACGGCGGCCAGCGTCTGGTCGATCTCGTGCGCGTGCGCCAGCATCGGGATCAGCAGCTTGATCGGCCCGAAGCGCGAGGCGCGCAGGATCGCCCGCAACTGGGTCTGGAACATCTTCGGCTCGGCCAGCGACAGGCGGATCGCCCGCCGGCCGAGCGCCGGGTTGGTCTTGACGCGGTCGCCGGCGGTGGCCTCCGGCTTGATGTCCTTGTCGGCGCCGAGGTCGAAGGTACGGATGGTCACCGGCCGACCGCCCATGCCCTTGACCACCTTTTTGTAGGCATCGAACTGCTCCTGCTCGTCGGGCATGTCGCCGCGGTCGAGGAAGAGGAACTCGGTACGGAACAGGCCGACGCCCTCGGCACCGCCGTCGAGCGCGTCGGGCACGTCGCCGGGCAGTTCGATGTTGGCGTGCAGCGCCACCTCGATGCCGTCGATGGTCTGCGTCGGCGCGCTGCGCAGTTGTCGCAGCTTGGTCTTTTCGAGTTCGATCTGCTCGGCGCGCAAGCGGTATTCGTCGAGCACGCGCGCGTCGGGATTGACGATGACGACGCCGCGCAGGCCGTCGACGATCAGTTGCTCGCCATCGCGAATCAGCGCGCGGGCGTTTTCCAGGCCGAGCACGGCGGGAATCGCCATGCTGCGGGCGAGGATCGCCGTGTGCGAGGTGGCGCCGCCGACGTCGGTGATGAAGGAAGCGAAGCGGTGGTCCTTGAAGGCGATGGTATCGGCCGGCGACAGGTCGTGGGCGACGACGATCAGCGATTCTTCCTTGGTCTGCTTGCCGGCCTTCAGCGAGGCGCGCCCGGGATGGCCGAGCAGTTCCTTGATCACCCGCTCGACCACCTGGATGACGTCGAAACGGCGCTCGCGCAGGTAGATGTCGTCGAACTGCTCGAACTGCCCGACCAGGTGCTCCATCTGCTGGACCAGCGCCCACTCGGCATTGCAGCGACGCTCGCGGATGATCTCGCGCGGCTTGCCGACCAGTTCGTTGTCCTCGAGGAACATCGTGTGGATGTCGATGAAGGCGCCCAGTTCGGCCGGCGCGTGCTCGGCGTGCTCGCGCATCTGCACCAGTTCCTGCTTGACCGCCGCGACGGCGGCGTCGAAACGGGCGATTTCCTTGTCCACCAGACGCGGCGCCAGCGTCAGGTGCGACACCTCCAGCGTCGCGTGCGACATCAGCATCGCGCGGCCGATGGCGATGCCGGTGGAAACGCCCAGTCCGTGCAGGATGAAGCTCATCGCGCCTATTCCCCCTCGCCGAAATAGTCGGCGATCAGCGCCAGCAGGGCTTCCATCGCTTCGGCCTCGTCCTTGCCGTCGGTTTCGATGGTGACCGTCGAGCCCTTGCCGGCGGCCAGCATCATCACGCCCATGATGCTCTTGGCGTTGATGCGGCGGCTGCCCTTGCTCATCCACACCTCGCAGGCGAACTTGCCGGCGAGCTGGGTCAGTTTGGCGGAAGCGCGGGCGTGCAGGCCGAGCTTGTTGATGATCTGGGTTTCCCGGGTGAGCATGGTTCAGTGGTCGAGCAGGTTGAGGATGCCGTTGCGGCCGCCATCGCGGGCGCGCATGAGCAGGGTTTCGAGGTCCTTGTCGCGGTGGGTCAGCGCCGACAGCAGCATCGGCAGGTTGACGCCGGCCAGCCCGACAACGCGGCCGGGCTGCAGGAGTTTGAGGGCAAGATTGGCCGGCGTCGCGCCGAACAGGTCACTCAGCACCAGCGCACCACTACCGCGGTCGACCGTGGCCAGCAGTTCGCGCGCCGCTGGCAGCAGGTCGAGCGGATCGTCCTGCGGCGCGACGCCGAGCTGGGCCAGCAGCGGCGGCCGCTGGTTGAGGACGTTGCAGACGTCCTGCACCAGCGCTTCGCCGTAACAACCGTGAGTGATGAGGAAGATGCCGATCATGCGGGCCATTCTAACCCGCGAGACCTAGTTTTCGGCTGACGACGCGGATGAGCCTACCCCCACTGCTACGCATTGACTGCGGTCGTCTTAGCGCTTTAGAAGCCAGCTACGCAAGTGCTTGGCCAGCCCTAACCAAATGTCTGCAGGAAAAATAACAGGTACAAAGCTCGGGGCACGTTATGCATCGCGGCAAATTCATCAGGAGTATTGCCACGATTACCCTGCATGCGATATTCCAGCAGCGCAACCAGCCGTTCCATATCGATAATTTCATCGATCAAGGCTGTTCGGCGGCATACGTGAACGGCTTGCCGTACCTGCTGCAACTGGCGGTTATAACGGTCATGGAAATCGGCGGAATAGGGCTCTTTGCTGGTACGCCAACGCAGCGCATCAGGCAGGATGCCGCGCATGCCGGAACGGATCATGTAGCGCTTGTAACCGTTGTGGATCTTCATGTGCCCGGGTAGCGCGAGGCAGAATTCAATGATGCGCTTGTCAAAAAACGGCGTCCACAGAGTCGTTTGTTCATGGCCGACATGGGCTCCAAAATTTAGCAGGCGCCGACCATAGTTGCGGTAGTAGTTGATCAGATTGATCTGATTGGTGCGATGGTCAACCGATGTGCGGCCATACGCATTGGACGCTATGGCTGCATCTGCGTAGCCACCTAACTGTCGCGCGACGAAACTATTCCGAATAACCGAAGATCGTTGAAGCTGTGCGAGGGCAAAATGAGGCCTCCAACGTGAGACCAGCCAATCGGGTAGGAGCGGCAGGATCAACTCGCCCTTGACGAGACTTGTCCACGAGCGTTGTTCCTGACTGGTGCGAGCTCGCAATTCCCTTAGCAGCAGCCCTGGCTTTCCCTTCAGTAACCATTCGACCATAACGCCGACGCCATTGAAGGTTGCGCCGGTTTCTCCGCCAATACCGTTGAGTATCACGCGTGCCTTGTGGTGGCTAGCCGCTTCCGCCATTGCCGTAGTCAGGTAGTGGGTGGATGGGCAGCTTGGCATTTCGGCGCTGGCAATCAACTGCGCGAGATTGTCGAATGGACCACGTCCGGGAGCACAGACATATTCGATATCGAGATTGGTTTTGACCTTCAGCGAATCGATGTAAGCACGTTCATCGCAAACCTGGCCGCTGTAACCCGGAGGGAGTACAGCTGAAAGGGCTGTCAGACGCTGCCCCCGCTCGGCGAGCAGGTCTGCTGCTACGCCGGTTATCGCCGATGAATCGAGCCCTCCACTGAACATGCTGGCGACGGGGAAGGCGCTGCGCAGGCGTGCGCCAACGGACTGGCGAAATAACTCCTGAAAGGCGTCAACGCAATCATCTTCGGTGCTGATAGTTAGGCGCCGTGCGCTGTCAGGCTCCCAGTACCGCCGAAGAGACAGGCCGTTAGCGCCAACCGTCAGCGTTGATGATGCCGGAAGACAACGAATGCCCTCAAAAAAAGTCCATTCTCCATCGGCATACAACAGCCCCGGCGTGCTTATCGACGCAAGGCTTCGCAGATCCGGCGATCTCTTGATAGAAGGAATGGAGTGGATGGCCCGGATTTCAGACGCAAAGACGAACATCCCGGGCCGCCAATGGTAAAACAGCGGCCGGAGACCCATGGGGTCGGTGGCGCAGAAGAGCTCCTGGCGCGCCGCATCCCAAATGGCAAAGGCAAAATCGCCGAGAAGATATTCAGGACAGTTTTTACCCCAGCGCTCATAGGCCTTTATCAGCAGCTGGCTGTCCGGCATTTCCCGCTGTGCCTGCTTGTCGATGGACAAAAGGGCGAATAGCTGTTCGCGGTTATCGAGTCTGGTATCCGCGGTAATGGCGAGAGCGGGCGCGGCTTGATGAAATGGAAGAGTTTCGGTCAGGGACTCTGGCGTAATGTGCAGCATCTGGTGGCCAAGGCCGACCGGACCCGCATGCCAAGCGCCGCGGCCATCGATGCCGCGGTGATCCAGAGTTTGCAACTGCCGCGCCAACAGGGATGGATCAAGTGGCCTTCCGTCAGCAAAAAAAATGCCGCAGATAGCGCTCATCGAGCGTTCGCAGGAAGAAGATCAGAAACCACGAATGAGCGGCGATAGTATCAAGGGAGATCAACGCTACACCGCAAGGCAGCGCTGATTTTATGGTGCCGGCTCCTGGCGCTTCCGGCCGAATACCGGTGGCTGGAAGCGTCGATGTTCCAGCAGCGGCTCAACTCAATTCGGAGGCGAAGTCGGTGCCGGCTACTCCATTGCCTGCCGTGTCTTCGACAGCAAGCTCTTTGACATCCGGTTGGGCCCAGACCTGTTTGACGTTCTGAACAACGACCTTGGTATCTTCAATCATGCTTGGTCTCTATCTGATCGATTGGAAGGAAGGGCAACAAGACCGGCCTGTGCCATTTTGGTGAAAAATCGAAGCAGGTCCGCCAGACATTGCTCCGGATCGACATCATACTCACGAATAAGTGCGCTCACAATCTCGATAATGGAGGGAGAAGTCTCCAGCAACTGCCAGATTCGACTCGCAATTCCATCAAGCATGTAATATTTTCCGCTTTCCATATTCATCATCACCTTGTTGCCATCAAGGTCTGTGGCAATCAAATCCGGCATTCGGGCGACGACGCTGTACGGTCCCAACTGTTCAACAATGGCCATGACTTTCCTCCTGAGCGATATCCATTTGTGCCCGCACCACGCGCATTTGTTCGGCAAGCGAAAAAGTCCCAGATGTCCGTATCAGACGCAAGCCGCGAATTCTGGCGCACAATTCCACACATTGCCTGAAATGCTGAGGCTTAAGCCCCAACCCGCGCACCAGCCACGGCCGGTAGGTGTTCTGAATAAGAATGGACAACGTATCCCCTTTGTCCAAAGGGTGAATGCTGACATCCGCACACGGTGTAGGCTGCAATTCACAAATTGCGACGAGTGGAACAGCCGTGGAGCAGAATCCTGCGGCCGAGGGCAGTGCGTATTTATCCATATCTGGTAGCACGCGAGCGTGTCCATCGATGTTCAACCCCATCGCTTCGGCGCTGTCGCGCCACAATTTTTGCTGAGGATAGGCCGGGCTCAGCCAAGGTGCGCCGTCGGCCTCGAAACTCACTGCTGCAACATCGTCGGTCAGAAACTTCGCCCCTTGCTGACGGAAAGCAGCGAGCAAGGAGGATTTGCCCACCCCCGAGGCCCCGGTAAAGATGATGCCACGCCCATCGAGTGCAATCGCACTGCCATGTATCGGCAGAATGCCCCGCTGCATTAGAAGTGCACCGAAGGCTGTACCGAGCAGGAAGAGACGAACCGTCTTTTCATCGGCAGCCGCAGCGGGCTCAATAGTTATATTTTTGCCATTTTCAACATGGAAACGACCGGCTGCGGGGACATTGAGCAGTAATTGAGACGGGCCGACCTGACAGTTTTCTTGTCTGAACAGCACATTGTCGAGGTCGAGCGGTACCTTGCCGTAGCGAATGTATACATCGGCATTGCCATGCGCCAGTGGAAGTTCGGGCAGCGTGAGTTCCGATACGACCGTCAGGCCAAACACACTGTAAGTAACAGCATTCCGGGCCCCAGCGGACAGATCGTTTAAATACATAAGACAAATCGACTTCTCAACCAAACCAATGGCCAGTATTGCATCTTTGGATCGTGTTGTATCGCTTGACGCGCCGCCTCTGTTACAAGGACGCATCCCTAAACGCCTACCCCCGAGTTCATTGCTTCTCGACTGACCATTAATTTCACCGGCACACCGCGAGACAAACTCTCAGGAGCTGGAGTCTTTTGACATCTCGGATTTTGGCATTGGCATACTTGCCTTGAGGACGCCTGCGACGACTAGCACGGCACCGGCCAACTGAGGCATCGATATCTGTTCGTCAAGCAAGCACCACCCGAAGCCGATGGTCAGCATCGGCCCGACCATGCCGTACAGCGAAGTTCGTCCGGCACCGAGCTGGCGGATCGCCGCCGACAGCGCGAATACAGGGATTACCGTCGAGAGGACCGCCATCGCCAGGCTCCAGCCATAGACAGGCAGTGGCTGGACGATTGCGGTCAGCGGCTGGACAAGACAGAAATGCAGCAGCGTGATGGCGGTCGATACCAGCATCGCCAATGCCGAAAAGCGCATCGCACCCAGTTTTGCAATCATCGGCGCACTGCCTGACAGATATAACGCGTAAGCGACGCTGGAAGCGAAGACCAGCGCCCCCCCGACGAGAACATCGCGCGGCTCGCCGAGCCCAAGATCATGGACGAAGGCGAAACCGATTCCGGCGTAGCACAACAAGCAGGCGACGAACTCGCGGCGGCTGAAAGTCTTGCCCTGAAAAAGCACGCCAATGAGGAGGGTCAGCGTCGGGTAAGTGAACAGGATCAGCCGTTCCAGGCCGGCCGAAATGTACTGCAGACCCATGAAATCGAGAATGCTTGCACCATAGTAGCCAAGGCATCCGAGGATGCCGACGCGCACCCAGTCAGCACTGCTCAGAGCCGCATCCGGGCGATGCCGGGCCAGCCCGACCCAGAGGAAGACAGGCAGCGCGAAAGCCATGCGTAGCGCCAGCAGCGTGATCGCATCGACGCCGTAGGGATAGGCGAGCTTGATGAAAATCGCCTTCATCGAGAAACCCAGCGCGGCGATCAGTGCCAGCAAAATGCCGAAGGAATTTGCTTTCTCCATATTGCCTGCTCAGTCGGCGAACAGGCGGCGCAGCCGCCAGGCAATACCGATCACCGCCAGCCCGCAGACGAGCATCGCCGCACAGACACCGAGCCAGCCGGCATGGCTCCAGGCCCAGCCGGTGGCGGTGCCGACGACGCTGCCGCCGAGGTAGTAGCTCGACAGGTAAAGCGCCGCAACGAAACCGCGACGCGGCCCGGCGCGGTGGCCGACCCAGGCGCTGGCCACCGAATGGACGGCGAAGAAGCCGAAGGTATACAGCGCCAGCGCGCCGACGATCAGCCACAGCGGCGTCGCCAGCGTCAGCGCGATGCCGGCGGTCATCAGCAGCGCCATCAGCAACTGCATGCGCTGGCGGCCATGGCGGGCAACCTGGCGGCCGGCCCAGGCCGACGAATAACTGCCCACCGCATAGAGCAGGAAGATGCTGCCGATCGCCGCCGGCCCCAGTTCGTAAGGCGCCAGGCCGAGGCGGAAGGGCAGGTAGTTGTAGAGGCCGACCAGCGTTCCCATGCTCAGGAAGGCGGTGCAGAACAGCCAGGGCAGCCCGGGATCGGCGTAGATGCGGCGGACATCGGCAAACAGCTGCCGCGGCTGCAGCGAATGTGGCCGGAAATGCGCGGCCGGCGGCAGCAGGCGCCAGAAGGCGACGGCAACCAGCAGGCCGAGCAGGCTGACGGCGAGCAGGCCGTCGTGCCAGTTGCCGGCCCAGTCGCTGACGGCGGCGGCGAGCAGGCGGCCGGCCATGCCGCCAAGCGCGTTGGCGCCGATGTAGAGGCCCATCGCTCGCGCCCGCTCGGCGGCCGGCAGTTCCTCGCCGAGGTAAGCCATCGCCGCCGCCGGCACGCCGGCGATGCAGACGCCGAGCCCGGCGCGGGCCAGCACCAGCAACCAGAAATCGGGCGCCCAGGCGGAGGCCAGCGAAAAGACAGCGGCGCCGGCAAGGCCGATGCGCATCAGCCGTTCGCGCCCCCAGCGGTCGGCGATCAGGCTGAGCGGGATGAGCAGCAAGGCCATCATGCCGGTGCCGGCGGTCACCGCCAGGCTGGCGCTTCCCGGCGTGATGCCGAAGGCGACCGTCAGTTGCGGCAGCAGCGGCTGCGTGCCGTAGAGCAGCAGGAAGCAGGAAAATCCCGCCAGCGACAAGGCCAGCGTGATGCGGAACGAAAGGGGCGAAGACAAGGCGTTTCCCGGCAAGGTTCAGGGGATCGATTGAACGCCGGGCCGGCGCCGTCGGCAATTGGTATTATCGCAAGCGAGCATTCGCCCAGGACGAAACCTTGCATTACGACCTTCCCGACCTCCGGCTCGTCGCCGCGATCGCCGACTGCGGCGCCCTGAGCCGCGCCGCCGAGCGCGTGCACCTGGCGCCGTCGTCGGCCAGCCACCGCCTGACGCAACTCGAAGCAAGCCTCGGCGTGGCTCTGTTCGAACGCCACGCGCGCGGCCTGACGCCGACCGTCGCCGGTGAGTCGCTGCTCCGCCACGCCCGCCAGGTGTTCGCCCAGCTCGAACAGATGCACGCTGACCTGGCGCCTTACGCCAGCGGCCTGAACGCCCAGGTCACGGTATTCGCCAACACCAACGCGATCAACTGCTTCCTGCCCGAAGACCTCGGCGACTTCCTGCGCGAGCATCCGCAGATTCGCGTCAGCCTGGAAGAACAGCCGAGCCCGGCGATCGTCGGCGCGGTCGCCGCCGGCCAGGTCAACATCGGCGTGGTCGCCGCCGAAGGCGATTTCGGCGGCCTGGAAGTGACGCCCTACCGGCGCGACCGGCTGGTGCTGATCGTTCCCGCCGAGCATCCGCTGGCACAAAAAACCGAGATCGCCTTCGCCGACGTGTTGAGCGAGTCCTTCGTCTGCCTGCACGCCGGCAGCGCCATCCATACCTTCATGATGAACCACGCGGCGCGCCTCGGTGGCCGGCTCGACGTGCGCATCCAGGTACGCAGCTTCGCCGCCGTCTGCCGCATGGTCGGCGCCGGGGTCGGCATCGGCATGGTGCCGCGCTCGTCGGTTGCCGCCGACGAGCGCCTGCAGACGGTGGAAATCGCCGACGCCTGGGCGCCGCGCGACCTTCACCTGTGCGTCCGCGAACGCAGCGCACTGAATCCGGCGGCGCGCGCCCTGTTCGACCACCTGGCGGCGATGAGCAACTGAGACCTCAGACCAGGGTCAGCCAGTCGACGTGGCGCGCATCCTCGCCGCGTACGCAGGCGAAGAAGGCCTGCTGCAACCGGCGGGTCAGCGGGCCGGGACAGCCACTGCCGATTTTCCGGCGGTCGACCTCGATTACCGGCGTGATTTCGGCGGCGGTACCGGTCAGGAAGACCTCGTCGGCGCAGTACAGCTCGTCGCGGGTGATGCGCTTGCTGCGCACCGCCAGACCGAGTTCGCCGGCCAGCGTACACACCGTGCGGCGGGTGATGCCGTCGAGCGCCGAGGTGGTTTCCGGCTGCAGCAGCTCGCCGTCGCGGACCAGGAAGAGGTTTTCGCTCGAACCTTCGGCGACGTAGCCCTCGGTGTCGAGCAGCAGCGCCTCGTCGTAGCCGTCGCGGCGCGCTTCGCGCACGGCGAGGATGGAGTTGGCGTAGATCGAGATCGCCTTGGCCCGGCACATCTGCACGTTCGGGTGGTGCCGCGCGTACGACGAAACGCGCACGCGGATGCCGTTCTCCAGCGCTGACTGGCCGAGGTAGGCGCCCCAGTCCCAGGCAGCGACCATGGCGTGGGTGGCGGCGCCGGCCGGGTCGACGCCGGTCTTTTCGGCGCCGAGAAAGAGCAGCGGCCGGATGTAGCCGCTCTGCAGACCGTTGCGTGTCACCGCTTCACGGCAGGCGGCGGCCAGCGTCGCCCGGTCGAAAGGCAGGTCGATGGCCAGGATGTGCGCCGAATCTTCCAGGCGCTTGAGGTGCTCGGCGAGCCGGAAGATCGCCGGGCCGGCCGGCGTCGCGTAGGCGCGCAGGCCTTCGAAGCAGCCGTAGCCGTAGTGCAGGGTATGGGTCAGCACGTGCACCTTGGCATCGCGCCAGGGCAACCAGTGGCCGTCGAGCCAGATGAATCCGTCCTTGTCTTGCATGGTGGTTTTCCTCATTGAGATATCTCGGTTGACCGCGACCGCGGCCCACTGAAGCGCGCGCCCGGGTGAGCGCGACGGTGTCCGCTGCGACAAGCACCGGGTAGGCGCGCGCTGACGGAATGAACGGTGAGGAAAGGATGAGGGTCGCCAATGGTGAAAACAAACGAATTGTCACCATATCGAATGAAATTGATTCATCATAGCTCCCTCAGCCGCGCTCCCGACGCAGAAAACCGCCACGCGCCACGCCGCTGCCTCGCCCGGCCGGTTGACCGCGGCGCTTTGCGCCGCTTGCATTGACGGAGAACAGATTCCACGGCAATACTATTTCGACACATCGGCGTGCTCTGGCGTGCGCAAAACGATATTCGGGAGGAGACGCAGTGAGGTACGACGAGTACAGGCTTGACGACTTCCTGCGCATCGCCGGTCGGGCTGTCGCGCCGCATCGGTTGCGCCGGTGCAATGCCGGAATGCAGCGCCGAGTATCGTGATCGATAGCGCACCTTACCGGGAGCGCCTGCACCTGGCGCTGGAAGCCGCCGGCATGGATCTCTGGGAGAACGATCTGATCAGCGGCGAGGTGACGCACCGCGTCTCCCGCATACTCTGCGACCTCGGCTACGACGAGCAGGAATCGCTGGCCTACATGGACGATCTGTTCGCGCTCGTGCATCCGGGTGACCTGGCGCGGGTGCAGGCCGCCATCGCCGACCACCTGAACGGCAAGACGCGGCAGTACCGCTGCGAATTCCGGCTGCGCTCGCGCGACGGCGCCTGGGTCTGGTATGCCAACTACGGCAAGATCATGACGGTTGCCGAGCCCGCCGGCCGCCGCTTCATCGGCGTCACTTTCAATATCGACGACCGCAAGCGCCGCGAAGAGGAAATCTCCGCCGCCAATTACAAGCTGGCCGAGCAGAACCGCGAACTCGACCGCATGAACGCAATCCTGCAGACGCTGGCGACCACCGACGCGCTGACTGGCCTGGCCAACCGGCGCCGTCTGTTCGAGATGGGCGAGAAGGAATGCCGCCGCGCCCAGCGCCAAGACCAGCCCCTGTCGTTGCTGATCGTCGACATCGATCACTTCAAATGCATCAACGACACCTGGGGGCATCCGGCAGGCGACCGCGTGATCCGGGCGGTCGCCGATCTCTGCCGGAGCCGCTTCCGTTCCGACATCGACGTCGTGGCCAGGATCGGTGGCGAAGAGTTCGCCATCCTGTTGCCGGCAACCGGCTACTCCGACGCCTGGCGACTCGCCCAATGGCTGTGCGACTCGGTCGCCGAACAAGCGCTTCCCCTTGATACCGAGACCGTCGTCCCCTGCAGCATCAGTATCGGCGTGGCGACCCTGACACCGGAACGGGGAATCGCACCGGACATCGAAGCGTGTTTTTCCCAATTGCTGGCCGAGGCCGACAGTGCCATGTATCGGGCCAAGGCGGACGGCCGCAAGCAGATCCGGGGCGCATACGGCGTGCCCCAAGGATGATGCGACGAAGCAAATTGTCTAAATCGCCAGCACCGACGCTGTCCACCACCACATGCCCGACCTCGAAACCCTCTTCCTGAGCGCCAGCCGCCTGCTCGGCGACGGCGAACTAGGCGCCGCCGAGGTGCTGCTGCAGGACATCCTGCGCGCCGCGCCCGACCTCGCCGAAGCCCGGGCCAACCTCGCCCTGGTGTACGACCGGCAGGGCCGCAGCGAACTGGCCGAAGCCGCCTACCGGCAAACCCTGGCGCTGGCGCCGGAGCTAGTGCAGGCGCGCCTCAATTTCGGCCTGCTGCTCGCCGCGCAGAAGCGTTTCGCCGAGGCCGAGGGCTGCTACCTGCGCGCTCTGCAGGACGAGCCGCAGGCGGCGGCTGCCTGGAGCCAGCTCGGCGTCCTCTACGCCTGCCACAAGCGGGAGGCCGCAGCCGAGCAGTGCTACCGCACGGCGCTGGCGCTTGACCCCGGGCATGGCGGCGCCGCCTTCAACCTGGCCTACGTGCTGTTGCGCCAGGGGCGCTACGAGGAAGGCTGGGCCCGCCTGGAAGCGCGCGACTGGTACGCCGCGCTCGACCGCGAACTGGGCCTGCCGCGCTGGCAGGGCGAGCCGCTCTCCGGCAAGGCGATCCTGATCGGGCTAGAAGCCGGGCACGGCGACATGATCCAGTTCTGCCGCTACACGGCGCAACTGAAGGCAGCCGGAGCGCGGCGCGTCTCGGTGCTCTGCCACCCGCCGCTGGCCCGTCTGCTGCGCGGCCTGCCCGGCGTCAACGACTGCATCGCGCTCGGCGACGGCGTCGCCGACCCGCACTGGGATTACTGGACGCCGCCCCTGAGCCTGCCCTACCGCTTCGCCACCCGGCTCGACTCGATCCCCGCCGAACTCCCCTACCTGAGCGCCGAGCCTGCTGCCGTCGCCGCCTGGGCCGCCCGCCTTGGGGCTGACGAGGGACGGCGTGTCGGCCTGGTGTGGAAGGGCAACCCGCGCTTCGAGAACGACCGCGAGCGCTCGCTACCGTCGCTAGGCACGCTGGCCCCGCTGGCCGGCATCCCCGGCCTGCGTTTCTTCAGCCTGCAGAAGGGGGCTGGCGAGGACGAAGCGACCGCGCCGCCCTTCCCGCTCACCGACCTGGCGGCGGAAATCGACGACTTCGCCGATACGGCGGCGATCGTCGCCAACCTCGACCTGGTGATTGCCGTCGACACCGCTGTCGCCCACCTTGCCGGCGCGCTCGGCAAACCGTGCTGGGTGCTGCTGCCGGATTACAAGACCGACTGGCGCTGGCTGGACGGGCGCACCGATACGCCCTGGTACCCGGGCGTCGTCCGTCTCTTCCGTCAGCCGCCGGGCGGCGGCTGGTCGCCGGTGATCGATGCTGTCGCCGCCGCGCTCGGTGCCTTCGCCGCCACCTGAACGGCGTCGTGCGCGCCGCGCACCAGCCAGCGGATGAAGGCCATCGCCGCTGGCCGCTCCTGGATCGCCGGCGGCGCCACGACGTAGAAACTGCGGTCCGGACAATCGACAGCAAACGGCCGGCACAGCCGCCCGTCGGTCAGGTAGGGCGCGGCCAGGCTGCCGGCCATCAGCGCCACGCCGTGCCCGGCGACGGCGCCTTCGAGCATCAGCAGTGCATCCTCGTACAGCGGCCCGCTCGCCGGCTCCGGCCGCTGCAAGCCGGCGGCGGCGAACCAGCGAGCCCAGGAGAGCAGCGGGTGACGCAACAGGCGGCAGGCGTCGAGATCGGCCGGCACCGTCAGGCCGGCGGCCAGCGCCGGGCTGCACACCGGGAAGACGCGTTCCTCGAACAACTTCCAGGCGAGCAGGCCGGGCCATTCCTCCTCGCCGTAGCGCAGGCCGATGTCGGCCTCGCCGGCGAGCAGCGGCCCCAGTCCGGTGGCGGTGGCAAGCGCGAACTCCAGCGCCGGGTGGCGCGCCTGGTAAGCGGCGACGCGGCCGACCAGCCACTGGCTGCCGAGCGCTGGCGCCGCCGAAATGCGCAGGCGCTCCTGGCGCGGCGAGCGCAGGTGAGCGCTCGCTTCGTCGACACGCAGCAGCGCATCGCGCACCACGGCGAGGTAACGGCGACCGACCGGGGTCAGCGCCACCGCCCGGTGACGGCGTTCGAACAGCGGCTGGCCGAGGTGCGCCTCGAGCAACCGGATGCGGTGACTGATCGCCGACGGCGTCAGATGCAGCGCCTGCGCCGCCGCCAGGAAACTGCCCAGGCGCGCCGCCGCCTCGAAGGCGGGCAGCGTGTGCAGCGGCGGCAGGTCGGTCATCGCGGA
Organism: Azonexus sp. MM2026_4; assembly: GCF_055901855.1. Lineage (NCBI taxonomy): Bacteria > Pseudomonadati > Pseudomonadota > Betaproteobacteria > Rhodocyclales > Azonexaceae > Azonexus > Azonexus sp. MM2026_4. The sequence goes on from NZ_CM148380.1 coordinate 2,720,637, forward strand.
CTTATTCGCCGGTGGCCCGCATTTCGGCCATGAATTCGCTCTGAATCTGCTGCATCTTCGGCATGGCCGAGGCCATCAGCCCCTGTATCTCCGGCATGATCTTCCGCATCACCAGCGGCATCTTGCGGATCAGGGCCTGGCCGGCCGGCGTCTGGTAAAAGGCGAGCATGCCGGCGACCTCGTCCTCGGTCAGCGTTTCGCGGTAAATGCGCAGGTGCATCGGCTCCATCCGTTCCCAGGCCAGCTCCTCGCGCAGCACCACCAGCATGCGCGCCTTCATGCGGTCGATCGCCTGTTGCTGGCGCGGGCTCGGCCGGCGTTCGCCGAGTGCGGCGAGGATGCCGGCGTTCATCTGCGCTTCGAACTGGGCATTCATGCCGTCGAGCAGTTCGCGCGCCTGGGTGACCGCCAGCAACGCGCGAATCGATGCTTCGCTCGCCGGCTCGGCGGCAAGAACAGCGGTAGAGGTGGAAAACAACAGGGCGGCAAAGAGCAGGCGCAGTCGGGTCATGGCACTTCTCGGGTTATGACAAGGAATTGGCCTGCCATTGTAGTCCGGCGACCGCCCCGACGCCGACAATAATCGCCTTCAGGGCCTTGCCAGCCACAGCCAGGCGCCGAGCGCGCCGCAATTGGCCAGCACGGTAAGCCGGAAAACGCGCAGGAAGGACGGCTTCGCCGACTTGTGCCGCAACACTTGCTGCGCCGCCAGCGCCCCCGGCCAGCCGCCGAACAAGGCGATCAGGTGCAGCCGGCGCTCCGGCGTCCGCGGGCGCTGCTGACGGGCGGCCGATTTGTCCCGCCAGTAGATGACGACAGCGCAAACGCTGGCGACCAGGTAGACCGCGGCCAGCGCCACCGGCAAACGCCCGCTTGCCGCCAGCCCGCCAAGCAGGAGCAGGAAGGCGGCGCTCACCGGCAGACCCGGCCGGATCGCCGGCGAGCGGCGGCCGCTGCGCTTCAGCGCCGGCCGCCGAGGATGGAACCGAGCACGCCACGCAGGATCTGCCGGCCGAGCTCGCGGCCGACGGTGCCGGCGACGCTGCGTGCAGCGCTCTTGGCGGCGGCTTCCAGCACCCCTTCGCGGCGGCCGCCGCGCGGGCCGGTGGTACCGGTCAGCATGTCACCCAGCCCGCCCAGGAAACCGCCGCCCGAGGTTTCTGCTACCTCAGGTACCGGCGCCGGCTGCGGGCGCGGCATCGCCGTCGGCCGGGCCGGGCCGCCGGGCGCGGCCGGCGCCGGAATGGCGCCGGGACCGGCCTTCTTCGGCGCCGCCGGCTGGCCGCGCAGGATTTCGTAGGCCGATTCGCGATCGACCGTCGTCCCGTAGGTGGCGAGCATCGGCGAGGCCTCGATGCTGGCGCGCCGTTCGTCGACGCTCAGCGGGCCGAGGCGTGAAGCGGGCGGGAAGATGAAGGCGCGATCGACGATGTTGGGCCGCCCCTTGTCGTCGAGGAAGGAAACCAGCGCCTCGCCGACGCCCAGTTCGGTGATCGCCTCGGCGGCGTTGAACTTGGGGTTGGCGCGCATCGTCTCGGCGGCCGACTGCACCGCCTTCTGGTCGCGCGGCGTGAAGGCGCGCAGCGCGTGCTGGACGCGGTTGCCGAGCTGGCCGAGGATCTTTTCCGGGACGTCGAGCGGGTTCTGCGTCACGAAGAAGACGCCGACGCCCTTCGAACGGATCAGCCGCACCACCTGCTCGACCTTGTCCACCAGCGCCGCCGGCGCACCGTCGAAGAGCAGATGCGCCTCGTCGAAGAAGAACACCAGCTTCGGCTGGTCGAGATCGCCGGCTTCCGGCAACTGCTCGAACAGTTCGGCGAGCAGCCAGAGCAGGAAGGTCGAGTAGAGCGCCGGCGCATGGATCAGCTTCTCGGCGGCGAGCACGTTGATGACGCCGCGGCCGTTGCTGTCGACCTGCATCAGGTCGGCGATGTCGAGCATCGGCTCGCCGAAGAAGACGTCGCCGCCCTGCTCCTCGAGCGTCAGCAGGCCGCGCTGGATGGCGCCGATCGACGCCGTCGACACGTTACCGTACTCGGTCTTGAACTGCGCCGCGTTGTCGCCGACGTGCTGGACCATCGCCCGCAAGTCCTTGAGATCGAGCAGCAGCAGGCCCTGGTCGTCGGCGATCTTGAACACCATCTGCAGCACGCCGGACTGGGTGTCGTTGAGGTTGAGCAGGCGGGCCAGCAGCAGCGGCCCCATGTCGGACACCGTCGCCCGCACCGGCACGCCGTTCTCGCCGAAGACATCCCAGAAGGCGACGGTATTGGCGTAGTTGGCATAACCCTCCAGCCCCAGCTCCTCGACCCGCTTCAGGAGCTTGGGACTCGGCGTACCGACCGCCCCCATGCCGGACAGGTCGCCCTTGACGTCGGCCATGAACACCGGCACGCCGATGTAGGACAGCCGTTCGGCCAGCGTCTGCAGGGTCACCGTCTTGCCGGTCCCGGTCGCCCCGGTGATCAGCCCGTGGCGGTTGGTCATCTGCGGCAGCAGGGCGGGAAAATCGTCGGCGGATTTGGCGAGGTAAAGCGGTTCGGACATGGGAAAAAACTCCGGGCGGGATCAGATGCCGGCATTCTAGCGCCCGGGCGGCTGGCTGGGGTGAAGGAGGGTAAAGCGATCATCTTCGGGAAACCCCTCACCTTCCGAGCGCCTTGACCGCCCCCCTCGAGCGTTCCGACAAGTCAGGAACAGTAGTCTTTCCCCTTGTGCCCGGGTTCCTCGCACATCCTGGCGGAACGCCACAGATAATCCTGGCGGAACCTCTTTCCCGAGGAACGCGCAAGGACAAGTGCCTTGACATATTCAGCACGTGCCTGACCGATGCTTCCTCCTTCTTCTGCAACAGTACCCTGATCGTCAAACCTGATCGCATTCAGCATGTCGAGCTTGTCTTGAGAAAGCCCTTCGGTTCGGCATCGCTCAATAAACTGTTTCATTTGTTGATGGGAACCACCCCATTTCGGCGTCAAGTGAATCAGATAGCGTGCCCGGACAAGAAAGTTGGATGGCAAAACAGCATTTCCCAGCGCGAGATACTTGTCGGCTGCACGATCATCGCTCTCAAATTGCGCGATATTGAGCAAATGAAGAATGGTGATGTACGACTTGGGATTCAAACGCAACCATGTCGACAGGTCTTCCTTCGCAAGCTGATGCATGCGTTGCATGTAGGCGATATTCTCCTGGGGCACCTGGGAAATATAGGCTGTACCGCGAGTGAACTCGCCCAGTTTTCGATAGTAGACCCCGCGCGCAAGATACGCGGAGGCGGAAGCCGGGTATTGTTTTATCCAGTTTCCTAAATCAGCACGATATTGATCCTGGCGTTGATAAAAAGCCTTGTAGGCATCCAGGAGTTCATATTCGGATGCCGCCCCTGCTTCGAATCGCTCTTGAAGCCCGGCATACGCAGCTTCAACTTGCGCAACGCTGTTTGACCTCAGTTGCTCAAGCGGAGCCGATGTTTGCGCATGCAGCAACTGATGACCAAGAAGGAAAACGCAAAGAACAAACGAGACGAATCTACGCATGGCGGATATCCAAGAGGCAACATGGTGCTGCCGATTGTGCTTATGTCATTGTCACCAAGCAAGCCATTTGTTCTTTCTGCGCCAATTCCTGACGACTTCACCCCATTTTGTCGTGTACCGCCCCGAGCACCACCGAAACGAACTCCCCGCGCGAGGTCGAGTTGTTTTCCTGCTGATTGGCAGCACACCAGGCGGCGAACTCGTCGGGGTCGATCTGGCATTCCAGGGCCATCACGCCGGAGCGCTGGAAATTGCGGCGGGCCGCGACGGCCATGGCTTTCCACTTGTCGAAGCTGTCTTCGAAGCATTCCGGATCGGTCGCGGTGGCTTTGACGCGGGCCCAGGTTTCCGGGGTGTACCAGGTGACGCCGATGACCATCTGCCGGCTGCGGCGGCGGGCTTTGAGGCTCTGGCTGAGGGTGGGTTTTTTCATGATGAGGTCGGATTCCGGCGAGAAGATCGACAAAGCAAGCAACAAGCGGACCCAAAAAGCGGCGCGGCGGCCTGACGGGAAAACGCCGGACGGGTAAAATCGCCGCTTCTTCGTTATTCGCATTCAGGAAATCAGCATGGCAGGTCACTCGAAGTGGGCAAACATTCAGCACCGCAAGGGCCGTCAGGACGAGAAGCGCGGCGCGACTTTCTCCAAGATCGCCAAGGAAATCACCGTCGCCGCCAAGATGGGCGGGGGTGATCCGGGTTTCAACCCGCGCCTGCGTGTTGCCGTGGACAAGGCGAAGGGCGTCAACATGCCCAAGGACAAGATCGACACGGCGATCAAGAAGGGCACCGGCGAGCTGGAAGGCGTCGAGTACGTCGAGATCCGCTATGAAGGCTACGGCATCGGCGGCGCGGCGATCATGGTCGACTGCCTGACCGACAACAAGACCCGCACGGTGGCCGAAGTCCGCCACGCTTTCAACAAGTACGGCGGCAACATGGGCACCGACGGCTGCGTGGCCTTCCAGTTCAAGCACTGCGGCCAGCTGATCTTCGCCCCCGGCACCGACGAGGCAGCACTGATGGACGCCGCCATCGAAGCCGGCGCCGACGACGTGGCGACCAACGACGACGGTTCGATCGAGGTGCTGACCGCGCCGACCGAGTTCATCGCCGTCAAGGACGCGCTGGAAGCGGCCGGTTTCACGCCGGAATTCTCGGAAGTGACGATGAAGCCGGAAGGCGAGAACGTCTTTGTCGGCGACGACGCGCTGAAGATGCAGAAGCTGCTCGACGCATTGGAAGGCCTGGACGACGTCCAGGAAATCTACACCACGGCGGTCATCGAGGAGTGACCCTGGGACGGGAGACGACATCGCGGGGCGGGGCCGGGCAATGACCGCCGCAGCCTGGCCCCTGTTGTTCGTCTTCCTGTGGAGCACCGGTTTCATCGGTGCCAAGTTCGGCCTGCCGCACACCGAACCGCTGTCTTTCCTGCTTACCCGCTACTGTCTGGTCGTCGCGCTGATGCTGCCGGTGGCGCTGGCGACGCGCGCGCCCTGGCCGCGCGATGCGCAACAATGGCTGCACATCGCGGTTTCCGGCTTGCTGGTCCACGCGCTTTACCTGGGCGGCGTCTTTGTCGCCATCGGCCACGGCCTGCCGGCCGGGATCACCGCATTGGTGGTCGGCATGCAGCCGCTGCTCACCGCCTGCAGCGCCGGCTGGCTGCTTGGCGAGAAAGTCAGCGGCCGCCAGTGGGGCGGGCTGGCGATGGGTTTTGTCGGCGTCGCCCTGGTCGTCTCCGGCAAGTTCGGCGACGGCGCGCTCGGCCCGATGCTGCTGCCAGCGCTGGTCGCGCTGCTGGCGATCACCGCCGGCACGCTGTACCAGAAACGTTTCTGCGCCCGCTTCGATCTGCGCACCGGTGCGTTGATCCAGTTCGTGCCGAGCGCCATCGTCACCGGTATCGCTGTCGCGCTGTTCGAGGACTACCGCATCGACTGGAGCGGCGAATTCCTGTTCGCGCTCGGCTGGCTGGTGCTGGTCCTCTCGCTCGGCGCGATCAGCCTGCTCAACCTCTTGATCCGCAACGGCAGCGCGGTCAATGTCGCCAGCCTCTTCTACCTGACGCCGCCGACGACGGCGCTGATCGCCTGGGTGGTGTTCGGCGAGACGCTGACGCCGGTTGCGGTGCTCGGCATGGCGGTGGCGGTCGGCGGCGTGTATCTGGTGGCGAGGCCGGCGAAGTGAGCGGCGTGCGTATCCTTGGCATCGATCCGGGCTTGCGCGTGACCGGCTTTGGCGTCATCGAGAAGCACGGCAGCCAGTTGGTCTATGTCGCCAGCGGCTGCATCAAGTCGAACGACAAGGAATCGTTGCCCGAGCGCATCGGCACCTTGTTCGCCGGCATCGGCGAGGTGATCGCGACCTACCGGCCGGATCAGTCGGCGATCGAGAAGGTGTTTGTGAACGTCAATCCGCAGTCCACGCTGCTGCTCGGCCAGGCGCGCGGGGCGGCGATGTCGGCGCTGGTTCATGGCGGGCTGCCGGTGGCCGAATACACCGCGCTGCAGGTCAAGCAGGCGGTGGTCGGGCACGGCAAGGCGGCCAAGGAACAGGTGCAGGAGATGGTTGTCCGCCTCCTGAACCTGCCCGGCGCGCCGACGGCGGATGCCGCTGACGCGCTCGCCTGCGCGATTGCCCACGCGCACGGCGGACAGGGTTTGGGGGCGCTGGCGACAGCGGGGTATCGCGTTCGCGGCGGGCGGCTGATAGGATGAGAACCTGTTTGGACATACAGTATCGGATTGCCCCATGATCGGAAGACTCACCGGCCTCGTCGTCGAAAAGAACCCGCCGCAGATCGTGCTCGACGTAAACGGCGTCGGCTACGAGCTCGACGTGCCGATGAGCACCTTCTACAACCTGCCCTCGGTCGGCGAGAAGGTGACGCTGCTCACCCACTTCGCGGTGCGCGAGGACGGGCATTTCCTCTACGGCTTTCTCGGCGAGGCCGAGCGCTTCGCTTTCCGCCAGTTGCTCAAGGTTTCGGGAATCGGCGCCCGCACCGCGCTGTCGGTGCTCTCCGGCCTGTCGGTCAATGACCTGGCGGTGGCCGTGGCGCAGCAGGAACTCGGCCGCCTGGTGAAGATTCCCGGGATCGGCAAGAAAACCGCCGAACGCCTGCTCCTCGAACTGAAAGGCAAGCTGGCCCAGGTCGGTGGCGTGACACTCAATGTCGCCGCCGACGACGCCCGCGCCGACATTGCCAATGCCCTGCTGGCGCTCGGCTACAACGAGAAGGAAGCTGCCGCCGCGATGAAGCAGTTGCCGGCCGACGTCGGCACCTCCGACGGCATCCGCCAGGCACTCAAGCTGTTGTCCAAGGGCTGATGCTGCTCGACGACGAACCCAAACGGCTGGCGCAGATTGCGCTGGTGGTGCTGATCATCGTCGGCTGCGTCGCCGTGCTGCTGCCCTTCGTCGGCGCGCTGCTGTTCGCGCTGGTGATCTGGGTGTGCACCTGGGAGAGTTACCGCGACCATGTGTTGCCGCGGCTGCGCGGGCGCGACACGCTCGGTGCTTCGCTGATGGTCCTGCTGCTGGTGCTGATCCTGCTGGTACCGACCATTTTTCTGGCTGGCGCGCTGGCCAGCGGCGCCGATCACCTGATCGACCTGGTCAAGCCCTACGTCGATCAGGGCCTGCCGGCCGAGCCGCCGGCCTGGTTTGCCGAGGTGCCGCTGTTCGGGCAGCGGATGATCGATTTCTGGCACGAGGTGGCAAGCAGCCGCGAAGCGCTCAACACCTTGCTCGGCCAGATGGTTGCGCCGGCCCGCCAGTTCTTCCTGGCCGCCGGCACGATCGTCGCCAACGGCCTGCTGCAACTGGCGCTGGTGCTGTTCGTCGTCTTCTTCCTCTACCGCGACGGCGAAGTCGTCGCCGCCGCACTCTACGGCGGCGCCAGCAAACTCGGCGGAGAACTGGGCAAGGAGTTGGTCGACAAGGCGCGCGGCACCGTCCTCGGGGTCATGCTCGGCATCGTCGGCACCGCCGCTGCGCAAAGTTCGGTGGCAATGCTCGGCTTCTTCGTCGCCGGCGCGCCGGCGCCGGTACTGCTCGGCTTCGCCACCTTCTTCCTGTCAATGATCCCGGTCGGCCCGCCACTGATCTGGGGCGGCGCCGCCCTCTGGCTCTACGGCGACGGCCAGACCGGCTGGGCAATCTTCATGGCGCTCTACGGCCTGCTCATCATCAGCAGCATCGACAACGTCGTCAAACCCGTCCTGATGGCGCGCGGCGCCGGCCTTTCCGTGCTCATCGTCGCCCTCGGCGTGTTCGGCGGCGTGCTGGTGTTCGGCTTCATCGGTATCTTCCTCGGCCCGGTGTTGCTGGCGCTCGGCCACATGCTCCTGACGCGCTGGTTGCGCGAGGAAACGAAATCATGATCGAAACCGACAAGCTGGCGCCGCTGGAACGCATCATCGCGCCGACCGCCAAATCCGCCCAGGAAGAGGCGCTCGAACGCGCGCTGCGGCCCAAGCGCCTGGCCGACTACACCGGCCAGCAGAAGATCCGCGAACAACTCGAGATCTTCATCGAGGCGGCGAAGAAGCGCGGCGAATCGCTCGACCACGTGCTGCTGTTCGGCCCGCCCGGCCTGGGCAAGACGACGCTGGCGCACATCGTCGCCGCCGAAATGGGCGTGAACCTGCGCCAGACTTCCGGCCCGGTGCTCGAACGCGCCGGCGATCTGGCCGCCATCCTGACCAACCTCGAACCGCACGACGTGCTGTTCATCGACGAAATCCACCGTTTGAGCCCGGTCGTCGAGGAAATCCTCTACCCGGCGCTGGAAGATTTCCAGATCGACATCATGATCGGCGAAGGCCCGGCGGCGCGCTCGGTGAAACTCGACCTGCCGCCATTCACGCTGGTCGGCGCGACCACCCGCGCCGGCATGCTGACCAACCCGCTGCGCGACCGCTTCGGCATCGTCGCCCGGCTCGAGTTCTACAACGCCGAGGAACTGAAAAGCATCGTCAGCCGCTCGGCGACGCTGTTGAATGCGCCGATCGACCCCGACGGCGCGCTGGAAATCGCCAAGCGCTCACGCGGCACGCCGCGCATCGCCAACCGCCTGCTGCGCCGGGTGCGCGACTATGCCGAGGTCAAGGCCGACGGCAAGATCAGCCGCGGAATTGCCGACCTGGCGCTGCACATGCTCGACGTGGACCCGGCCGGCCTCGACCTGATGGACCGCAAGCTGCTGTCGGCGGTGATCGACAAGTTCGGCGGCGGACCGGTCGGCGTGGACAACCTGGCGGCGGCGATCGGCGAGGCACGCGACACGATCGAGGACGTCCTCGAACCCTACCTGATCCAGCAGGGCTACCTGCAGCGCACGCTGCGCGGGCGCATCGCGACGCCGGCGATCTACCGCCACCTCGGCCTGCAGGAACCGGCCGGCGCGGCGGTGCGCGACCTGCTCTCGGACAGCTGATTCAGGCGTTGGCGGCGGCCATCGCCACGCCGTTGCGGCCGCCCTGCTTGACCGCATAGAGCGCGTTGTCGGCGCGGCCGATCGCCTGGTCCGGGGTTTCCTCGCCGTCGAACTCGCTGACCCCGATGCTGATCGTCACCCGCAGTTCCTGCCATTCGGCGCAGGGTGTCGCGTCGGCAACCGCCTGGCGCAGTTTCTCGGCGACGCCGCGCGCTTCGTCGGCAGTACAACCGGGCAATACCAGCAAGAATTCCTCGCCCCCCCAGCGCACCGCGAAATCGGCCTCGCGTAACTGGGCGCGCAGCGCGGCAGCGACCTGGACCAGGACGCGATCGCCGACGCGATGCCCGTAACCGTCGTTGACCGCCTTGAAGTGGTCGATGTCGGCGAGGAGGAAACTGATCGGCCGCGGGCTGCGCCGGTAGCTGGCGATCAGCTTGTCGATCAGGATGCCGAAGGCGTGCCGGTTGAGCAGCCCGGTCAGCTTGTCGGTCGAGGCCATCTTCTCGATCCGCGACTGGTAATGGCCGAGCGTGATGTAGCAGAGCCAGGTGACGATCAGCGTCACCAGCAAGCTGATCGCCAGGTTGATGTAGAGGGTCTGGCGAACGCCGGCGAGCGCGACGTCCTCGTTCTGCTCGACGAACAGGTACCACTTCAGCTCGGGCAGGTAATTGACGTTGAGGATGTGATTGTCGCCGTCATCGACGAACTGGTACATGCCGCCGCCCTGCTTGAGGATGCTGTCGAGCTGCGCCGCCAGCCCCGGCCGCTGGCGCAGGTCGGGCACCGGCGCCTGATCGCCCTGGACGACGACGCGGCCGCTGGCGTCGGTGAAGTAGATGGTGCGATGGAAACGCGCCTGGTATTCGCGGATCAGCCGGCGCACCGAATCGACGGTGAGGCCGATGCCGGTGGCGCCGATGTAGCGGTTGTCGAAATCGAAGACCCGGTAGTTGATGAAGATGGTCAGCGCGTCGCGGTTGGCCAGGTCGGGATCGACGTTGATCTCGTAGTCCTCGGCCATGTCGCGCACCCGGTAGTACCAGAGGTCGCGCGGCTCGCCAGGCGCCACCTGTTTCAGGATGCCGTCGCCGGTGTAGTAGTTGGCACTCTTCTCGGAAACGAAGAAGCTGCTGAACGCCTTGTGCCTGATCTTGACCTCCTGCAGGTAGCGCGCCATCGCCCGCACGTCGTGCTCGCCGCCGAGCACCCAGTCGCGCAGGAAGGTATCGTGCGCCATGGTCGACGAGATCAGCACCGGCCGCACCAGGTCCTTCTGGATTTCCGAGTAGATGTTGCTCGCCGTCAGCGGCAGGTCCTGGCCGATGATCGCACTGCGGATCGCCTCGCGCGAGACGAAGTAGCCGAACAGCGTGGTGGCGAAGAAGCCAACGCTGAGCAGCAGGCCGAGCAGCAGGATCAGGCTGCGGCGATCGATGAGGCGGAGTTTTCCGGGCATGGGGGACATTATGCGCAAGGGGCCGCCAGAAGACCAGCCTCCCGGGCGACAGTTCAATATGGCGATATTTTCGTGGAAACAAGCCGTTACAATAGGATGTTCCAGCACAAGATAAAATCGCCGGATGTCATCCCAGCCCCACCAGCCCAGTTTCTCCATCCCGGTCCGCGTCTATTACGAAGACACGGACGCCGGCGGCGTCGTCTATTACGCCAATTACCTGCGCTTCTTCGAGCGCTGCCGCACCGAATGGATGCGCAGCGCCGGCTACGGCCAGGCCCAGCTCGCCAATGACGCCGGCATCGGCTTCGTCGCCCGCAAGGCCAGTTGCGAGTACCTAAAACCGGCGCGGCTCGACGACCTGATCGAGGTCGGCCTGAGCGTTGAAAAACTCACCCGCGTCCGCGTCGTCTTCCGCCAGTCGGTACGCCGCGGCGACGAGGAACTGGTTACCGGCGAGATTGAAATCGCCTGCGTCAACATGGCGACGATGACCCCCGCCCCGATCCCCGATTTCCTGCATTCCCGACTCGAACAGCTCAAATGAACGTCACCCAGGACCTTTCCATCCTCCACCTGATCCTCGAGGCTTCGGCCGTCGTTCAGGTCGTCATGGCGCTGCTTGCCGGCGTCTCCTTCATGTCCTGGTACTACATCGCGATGAAGTGGTTCGCGGTACGCCAGGCGCGCGCCAAGACCGAGGATTTCGAACGCGACTTCTGGTCCGGCGGCGACCTCAGCAACCTCTACCAGAGCGCGGTCGAAGGCCGCCACCAGACCGGCTCGATGGAACGCGTCTTCGAGGCCGGCTTCCGCGAATTCACCAAGCTGCGCGGCCAGAAGCACCTCGATTCGAAGGACGTGGTCGACGGTTCGCGGCGCGCCATGCGTGCCACCTACCAGCGCGAGATGGACGGGCTGGAAGCGCACCTCGCCTTCCTCGCCTCGGTCGGCTCGGTATCGCCCTACATCGGCCTGTTCGGCACCGTCTGGGGGATCATGCATGCCTTCCGCGGCCTCTCCAACGTCGGCCAGGCGACGCTCGCTTCGGTCGCTCCCGGCATCGCCGAAGCCCTGGTGGCGACGGCGATCGGCCTGTTCGCGGCGATCCCGGCGGTGCTCGCCTACAACCGCTTCTCGCACGACATCGACCGCCTGGCGGTGCGCTACGAGTCGTTCATGGAAGAATTCTCCAACATCCTGCAGCGGCAGATGCGTTAAGCCATGCGCCAGCGCCGCCTCAAGAACGAAATCAACGTCGTCCCCTACATCGACGTGATGCTGGTGCTGCTCGTCATCTTCATGGTGGCGACGCCGATGATGACGACCGGCTCGGTCGAGTTGCCGAGCGCCGGCACGGCGCCGCAGAAGCCGGACAAGTACCTGAAGGTGCAGGTCGACAAGGACGGCGCCCTGGTGCTGTTCGACCTCGACGGCAAGGAACGCCCGCTGGCCGACATGCGCGAGCTGCGCGAACAGCTCGCCGGTCGCCGGGAAGCCCGCGAGACTGCGGTCCTGGTCGCCGGCGACGGCGAAGCGCCGTACAAGGAAGTGATCCGCGTGCTGGACGAGGTCAAGAAGGCCGGCTTCTCCCGCGTCGCCCTGGAAACGGCAGTCAAGTAAGGCAATGCGCCCGGAAACCCCCGTCGAACCCGGCCGCAAGAAGGCGCTGACCTTCACGTTGCTGGTCCACCTGGCGCTGATCGGCGCCCTCTTCCTCGGCGTGCAGTGGAAACGCAGCGAACCGGAGGCGATGCAGGTCGAGCTGTGGTCGCCGACGCCGCAGAAGGCGACGCGCGCCGCCCCGCCGGAACCGGCGCCGGAGCCGAAGCCCGAACCCAAGCCCGAACCCAAGCCCGAGCCGAAACCGGAACCGAAGCCCGAGCCGCCGAAAAAGGTGGAAACGCCGAAGCCGCCGGCCATCGTCGTCAAGGAAGAGCAGAAGAAGCCCGAACCGAAGAAGCCGGAGCCCAAGCCCGAGCCGCCCAAACCGGAACCGAAGCCCGAACCCAAGCCGGTGCCGAAGCCGAAGAACGACCCGTTCAAGGAAATGCTCGAACGCGAAAACCACCAGCGCCAGGCCGTCGCCGAGCAGGACCGCCTGGCCGAACTCGCTAACCAGGCGCAGAAGGCGGCCGCCAACCGGCGCGGCCTGGAAAGCTACGCGGCGAAGATCCGGAACAAGGTGCGCGGCAACATCGTGCTGCCGCCCAACCTTCCCGGCAACCCGGAAGCGGTGTTCGAGCTCACCCAGCTGCCCGGCGGCGACGTCCTGTCGATCCGCCTGAAGCGTTCGAGCGGCGTACCGGCGCTCGACGAAGCCATCGAACGGGCGATCCGCAAATCCTCGCCGCTGCCGAAACCCGACGACCCCAACCAATTCCAGCGCACGCTCGAAATCAAATACAAGCCGTTTGAAGAGTAAAATCGCGCACAATTCAGAGAAACCGCCACCAATGTCCAGAATTTCCCGCCGTATCTTCCTGATTTTTGGCCTGCTCGGCGCCGGCCTGGCCCAGGCCCAGCTCTCGATCGAGATCACCGGCGCCGGCGCCAGCCGGATTCCCGTCACCATCGCCGAATTTGCCGGTGATGCCGCGTTGTCGCGCGACATCACCGACGTCGTCCGCGCCGACCTCGAACGCAGCGGCCTGTTCCGCATGCTTCCGCCAAACGCGGGCGCGATGGATGAAAACGCGCCGGTCGATTACGCCGCCTGGAAAGCGCGTGGCGCCGATGCGCTGGCCGCCGGCAGCGTGCTGCGCTCGGCCGACGGCCGCATCGAAGCGCGTTTCCGCCTCTACGACACGCAGAAGGGCGAGCCACTGGGCGGCGCCGTCTACGTCACTGGCAAGGCGCAGATGCGCATGGCCGGCCACCGCATCGCCGATTTCATCTACGAAAAGCTGACCGGCGAACGCGGCGTCTTCTCGACGCGCATCGCCTACGTCGTCAAGTCGCGCGGCCAGTACCTGCTGCAGGTCGCCGACGCCGACGGCCAGAGCGCGGCTACCGCGCTGACCTCGGCCGAGCCGATCATCTCGCCGGTCTGGTCGCCGGACGGCAGCCGCCTGGCCTACGTCTCCTTCGAAAAGAAGAAGCCGATGATCTACGTGCATTCGCTGGCTTCCGGCCAGCGTCGCATCGTCGCCAACTTCAAGGGCTCCAACTCGGCCCCGGCCTGGTCGCCGGACGGTCGCAAGCTGGCGGTCGTCCTCTCCAAGGACGGCAATTCCCAGTTGTACTCGGTCAACGCCGACGGCAGCGGCCTGCAACGCCTGAGCCAGTCGTCCGGCATCGACACCGAGCCGCGCTATGCGGCGGACGGATCGAGCATCTATTTCACCTCGGATCGCGGCGGCAGTCCGCAGATCTACCGGGTTGACGCCAACGGGGGCTCCGCCCAGCGCGTCACTTTCGAAGGCAGCTACAACGTTTCGCCCCGTCCCTCGCCGGACGGCCGCACGCTGGCCTTCATCTCCCGGCGCGAGGGACGTTTCCAGCTGGCGGTCATGGACCTCGCCAGTCGTCAGGTGCAGGTACTCACCGATTCGACCAAGGACGAATCGCCGAGCTTTGCCCCGAACGGCCGGATGATCCTGATCGCCACGGAAACCGGCGGGCGCGGCGTACTTTCCGCCGTCTCCGCCGACGGTCGCATAAAACAACGCCTCACCATTGCCGCTGGCGACGTCCGCGAGCCGGCATGGGGCCCATTCCTGAAATAGAACCTCGTCGGAGAAACTCATGAAAAAACTATTGTCGATTTCCCTGCTGCTCGCCCTGATCGCCGGTTGCAGCACCACCCCCGCCCCCGATGAAAACGCCGGCGCCCCGGTCGAAAGCCGCACCGGCAGCCAGCAGCCCGACGTCACCTCGGTGGTTGCCGAAGGCCTCGACGCCAGCGGCCTGCCGCGCGTCCTGACCGACCCGAAGAGCCAGCTGTCGCAGCGCAGCATCTACTTCGACCTCGACAAGTACGAAGTGAAGAGCGAATACCAGGCACTGGTCGCTGCCCACGCCAAGTTCCTGGTCGCCAACCGCGACTTCAAGGTCCTGCTGCAAGGCAACACCGACGAACGCGGCAGCCGCGAATACAACCTGTCGCTCGGCCAGAAGCGTTCCGATGCCGTCAAGCGTGCTCTGGTCCTGCTCGGCGCCCGCGAAGACCAGGTCGAATCGGTCAGCCTCGGCGAGGAAAAGCCGCGCAACCCGGGTCATGACGAAACGGCCTTCGCCGAAAACCGTCGCGCCGACATCCTCTATCGCGCCCCCGACGGCCGCGGCGAGTTCTGATCATGCGCCGCCTGCCGCTGCTGATGCTGGTCGGGCTCCTGGGCAGCCAGCCTGCCTGGGCGCTGTTCGACGACAACGAGGCCCGGCGCCAGATCGCCGATCTGAAGATCGCCAGCGAATCACGCTTCGACCAACAGGCCCGGGCCCAACTCGAACTAGCGGCACAGATCCAGCGTCAGGCGGAAGAAATCGCCCGCCTGCGCGGCCAGGTCGAAACCCTGAGCTACGAACTGGAACAAGCCAAGCAGCGGCAGCAGGACTTCTATCTCGACCTCGACAGCCGGCTGCGCCGCTTCGAGACCGCCCCCGCGGCCGGCAACGCTGCCGGCCCGCAGGCGACGGTGGCCGGCGATCAAGGCGCGGAAACGCGCAGCTACGACGCCGCCCTCGACCTCTTCAAGGCGGCGAAATACGCGGAAGCCGCCGCCGCCTTCGCCAGCTTCGTGCAGCAATACCCGACCGCCACGCTGGCGCCCAACGCGCAGTACTGGCTGGGCAATGCCTGGTCGGCGCAACACAACTGCAACAAGGCGATCGAAGCCCAGAGCCAGGTCATCACCCGCTATCCGGACAGCGACAAGGCACCGGACGCGCTGCTGGCAATCTCGACCTGTCAGCAGGAACTGGGCAACCGCAAGGGCGCCGCGCAATCGCTGGAAACCCTGCTCCAGAAATACCCGTCCTCGCCGGCCGCCAACAAGGCCAGGGAACGCCTGAAGAAGAACTAAGTGGCATTGCGCATCACCGAAATTTTTTACTCGCTGCAAGGCGAAGCGTCGCGCGTCGGCCTGCCGACCGTCTTCGTCCGCCTCACCGGCTGCCCGTTGCGCTGCACCTGGTGCGACACCACCTACAGCTTCAGCGGCGGCGAAATCATGGAAATCGCCGACATCCTGGCTGCTGTCGCCGCTCACCCGGCGCATCAGGTCTGCGTCACCGGCGGCGAGCCGCTGGCACAGAAGGAATGCCTGCCGCTACTGACGGCCTTGTCCGATGCCGGCTACGACGTCTCGCTGGAAACCTCCGGCGCCTTCGACATCGCGCCGGTCGACGCGCGCGTTTCCTGCATCATGGACCTCAAGGCGCCAGATTCCGGGGAAACGGCAAAGAACCTGTGGGCCAACCTGGCGCATCTGAAGCCACGCGACGAGATCAAGATCGTCATCGCCTCGCGCGAGGACTACGAATGGGCGCGCGAAGTCGTCCACGCGCACGGCCTCGACGCGCGCTGCCCGGTCCTCTTTTCGCCGGCGCAAGGCAGCGTCGAGCCGGCGGCGCTGGCCGGCTGGATCCTCGAAGATGGCCTGCCGGTGCGCTTTCAGTTGCAGTTACACAAGCTGCTTTGGGGTAACATGCAGGGCAAATAGCCCACCCGGAGACAAACATGGCCGAGAATCGCAGGCAATTCACCCGCATCGTGTTTTCCGGACCGGCCCGCCTGTTCCTGGCCGACGGCGAGCACCCGGTCGACGTCCTCGACCTCTCCCTGAAAGGCGCCCTGATCCGTCCCTGCGCCGAGATGTACACCCGCATCGGCGGCCAGGGCGTACTGCATCTGCGCCTCGACGGCGGTGAAACCGACATCCGCATGGCGGTCACCGTCGTCCACCACCAGGGCGACACCTACGGCCTGGCCTGCCATGAAATCGACCTCGACAGCGTGACCCACCTGCGCCGTCTGGTCGAACTCAATCTCGGCGACGAATCCGTCCTGGAGCGCGAAATCGGCCTGCTGTCCCGGGCCTGATGAGAAGCGTTCTTGCTGGTCAGACCTTACTTAAGGCATACTCCGTTATCCATACAAAAAAGATGGAAATCGCCTTTAGAACCATGGGCATGAGGGAGTGTCATGTCGAATTTCGAGTTTCCGGAGGCGCCTGCTGATAATTCGCTCGCCTCGGGGAGCCAGCAGCATGCCATCCTCAACCAGATTGGCGCCGCCGTCATGTTCACCGATGCCGACGAGCGCATCCTGTGGATCAATGAGGCCTTCACCCGCCTGACCGGCTACCGCCCCGACGAAATCATCGGCCGGACGCCGAAACTCCTCGCTTCCGGGCGCCAGTCGCCGATCTTCTATTCGCGCATGTGGCAGGCGCTCGACAGCGCCGGACACTGGGAAGGCGAAATCTGGAACCGCCGCAAGAACGGTGAAATTTACCCCGAGTGGTTGATCATCAATCGCTGCCATGACGCAGCCGGCGATCTTTCCGGTTACGTCGCGACCTTTTCCGACATCAGCAAACTGAAACATGCCGAATCGGAGGTCCAGCACCTCGCCTTCTACGATCCGCTGACCGCCCTGCCCAACCGCCGCCTGCTGCGCGATCGTCTCGCCCAGGCCTGCACGGTAGGGAAGCGCCGGGGCGAACACGGGGCGTTGCTGATCATCGACATCGACAATTTCAAGATCCTCAACGACACCCTCGGCCACGACATCGGCGACCACCTGCTGATCGAGATCGCCTGCCGCCTCCGGCAGTGCATCCGGCAATGCGACACCGCCGCCCGCCAGGGCGGCGACGAATTCGCGGTGATGCTCGAAGACCTCGACCCCCATCCGCAATCGGCGGCGATCAGCGCCGGAGCGATCGCCGAAAAAATCCGCGAAGTGCTCTCCCATCCGGTCCCGCTGGCCGAAGGGCATGAGCATTACTGCACCGCGAGCATCGGCGTCACCCTGTTCCGCGGCCGCGAGAAATCCGTCGATACCCTGCTCAAGCAGGCCGACATCGCCATGTACAAGGCCAAGGAAGCCGGCCGCAACGCGACCCGCTTCTTCGATCAGGCGATGCAGACGACGCTCGACCACCGCGCCGGTCTCGAAGCCGGCCTGCGCCACGCGCTGGCGCGCGACGAATTCGTCCTCTACGCCCAGCCGCAAGTGAATGCCGAAGGCGCCCTGATTGGCGCCGAACTGCTGCTGCGCTGGCAGCCGCCGGGACAAGCGCTGGTGCTGCCCAACGATTTCATCCCGCTCGCCGAGGAAAGCGGCCTGATCGTGCCGATCGGCCTCTGGGTGCTGCACAGCGCCTGCATCACGCTGCGCCGCTGGGCCGCCGATCCGCGGCGCGCCGGCCTGTCGCTGGCGGTGAACGTCAGCGCCCGGCAATTCCGCCAGCCCGATTTCGTCGAACAGGTGGCCGGCGCGCTGGCCCGCCACGGTATCGCGCCGCAACGCCTGAAACTCGAACTGACCGAAAGCCTGCTGCTCGACAAGGTCGACGAGGTGGTGGCCAAGATGCGGGCGCTGCACGCGCTCGGCGTCCGTTTCTCGCTCGACGACTTCGGCACCGGCTACGCCTCGCTCGCCTACCTGAAGCGCTTCCCCTTCGAGCAATTGAAGATCGACCGCTCCTTCATCCGCGACATCACCAGCGACCCGGACGACGCGGCGATCGTCCGCGCCATCGTCGCCATGGGCGACGCGCTGCGCCTCGACGTCGTCGCCGAAGGGGTCGAAAACGAGGCCCAGTACGCCTACCTCACCGAGCACGGCTGCCGCGCCTTCCAGGGCTACCTGTTCGGCCGCCCCGCACCGCTCGCGGACTTCGAGGCAGCGCCCTAAATCCCCAGGTAGCGATGCCAGATCGCGTGATCGGCATCGAGCTCGGCCGAACTGCCCGCCCAGACGACGCGACCGCGTTCGACGATGGTGTGGCGGTCGGCCAGCGCAATCAGCTTTTCCACGTACTTGTCGACCACCAGCACGCTCTGTCCCTCGCCGCGCAGGCGGTCGAGGCAGGCCCAGATCTCGTCGCGGATCAGCGGCGCCAGGCCCTCGGTCGCCTCGTCGAGGACGAGCAGGCGCGGGTTGGTGACGAGCGCCCGGCCGATCGCCAGCATCTGCTGTTCGCCGCCGGAGAGCTGGTTGCCGAGGTTCTTGCGGCGTTCGGCGAGGCGCGGGAAGAGTTCGTAGACGCGGGCCGGCGTCCACGGCCCGGTGATGCCGCGCCGGTTGGCCTGGAAGGCAAGCAGATGCTCGTCGACCGTCAGGTTGGGAAAACACTGCCGGCCTTCCGGCACCAGCGCGATGCCGGCACGGCCGATGCGGTCCGGGCGCCAGCCGTCGATCCGCTCGCCGGCGAAGCGGATGCTGCCGGCGCGCACCGGCTGCAGGCCGCACAGCGCGCGCAGCGTCGTCGTCTTGCCCATGCCGTTGCGACCGAGCAAGGTCGCCGCCTCGCCCTCGGCCATGGTCAGGTCGATCCCGAACAGTACCTGGCTCGGGCCGTAGGCGACTTCCAGGCCGACGATTTCGAGCAGCGCGCTCACAGGTGGTCTCCCAGGTAGGCGCGGCGCACGCCGGCATCGTTGCGCACTGCGTCCGGTGTGCCGGTGCAGATCAGGTCGCCGTTGACCAGCACCGAGATGCGGTCGGCGAGGCGGAAGACGGCGTCCATGTCGTGCTCGACCAGCAGGATCGTGACGTGGCGGGCGAGGTGTTCGATCAACTCGACCATGCGCGCCGATTCCTCGGGACCGGTGCCGGCCATCGGCTCGTCGAGGAGCAGCAGTTGCGGTTGGGTCGCCAGCGCCATCGCCAGCTCCAGCGCCCGCTGCTCGCCGTGCGAGAGATTGCCGGCGAGCGTCGCCGCCTTTGCAGCGAGGCCGACCTGGGCGAGGAACTCCCGGGCTTCGTCGAACAGCCGGGCCTCGCGCCGGACCGGCCGCCAGAAGCGGAAGCTGCTGCCGGCGTCGGGCCGCCCCTGGACCGCCAGCGCGACGTTGTCGAGGGCGGCGAGGCCGAGGAAGACGTTGGTGATCTGGTAGGAACGCGCCATGCCGGCGCGCACCCGCTCGTGCATCGACAGCCGGGTGACCTCGCGGCCGGCGAAACGGATCTGGCCGGCGTCGGGCAACAGCGCCCCCGACAGGTGATGGATGAAGGTCGTCTTGCCGGCGCCGTTGGGGCCGATCAGCGCATGCACCTCGCCGGCTGCGACCGCGAAATCGACCGCCTTCAGCGCCTCGACCGCGGCAAAGCGGCGCGTCAGCCCGGCAACTTCGAGCAGATTGTCAGTCACGCGACCTCCCGAACAGCGCGGCGACGCCCTTTGGCGCGAACAGCACGATGCCGAGCAGGAGCAGGCCGAGAACGATGTGCCAGTGCGCGAACCAGCTCAGCAGCAGCTCCTCCAGACCGAGCAGGACGATGGCGCCGACGACGCCGCCGTAGAGGTAGCCGACGCCGCCGATGATCACCATCACCAGCAGCGTGCCCGACTGCGTCCATTGCAGCAGGCTGGGGCTGGCCAGCCCGCTCTGGTTGGCGAGCAGCGCCCCGGCCAGGCCGGCGCAGGCACCGCCCAGCGCGAAACAGACCAGGCGGTAGCGGAAGACCGGGTAGCCAAGCGCCTCCATGCGCGTCTCGTTCTCGCGGATCGCCTGCACGGTGCGCCCGAAACGGGCCTCGGCCAGGCGCCCGAAAAGGAACATGGCGAGCGCCAGCGCGCCGAGCGCGGTGTAGTAGAGCGCCGCGTCGCCGACCAGACTGAAGCTGCCGAGTTGCAGGCGCTCATAGATCGGCAGCCCGTCGTCGCCGCCCCAGGCGCTGGCGGAGACGAACAGGTAATAGACCATCTGGGCGAAGGCCAGCGTGATCATGATGAAGTAGACGCTGCGCGTGCGCAGGCTGATCGCCCCGACCAGCAGCGCGAACAGCCCGGCCACCGCCATCGCCAGCGGCAGCACCAGCAGCCCTTGCTGGATGCCGGCCTGGTGGCAGATCGCCGCGACGTAGGCGCCGATACCGAGGAAGGCGGCGTGACCGAGCGACACCATGCCGCCGAAGCCGAGCACCAGGTTGAGGCTGCTGGCGGCCAGCGCGAAGATCAGCATGCGCGTCGCCAGGCCAAGGTAGTAGCTCTGCTCGAAGGCGTCGAGCAATGGGGGCAGGGCGCCCAGCGCCAGCAGGGCGACGAGGGCGGCAACGGGCTGCCAGGGAGCGGAACGGTGGAAGGCCATCTAGGCGCGCGCCGGGAACAGGCCTTGCGGCCGGAAGAAGAGGATGCCGGCCATCAGCAGGTAGATCAGGATCGACGCCAGCGCCGGCCCCAGCGTGGACGCCGCTGCCGTCGGCAGGACGGCGCCGAGCAAGGTCGGCAGCAGCGCCCGGCCCAGGGTATCGACGGCGCCGACGATCAGTGCGCCGACCAGGGCGCCGCGGATCGAACCGATGCCGCCGATGATGATGACGACGAAAGCGAGGATCAGCACGCTCTCGCCCATGCCGACCTGGACCGCCAGCAGCGGCCCGAGCAGACCGCCGGCGAGCGCGCAGAGGGCGGCGCCGAAGACGAAGACGGCGGTGAACAGCGCCCGCACGTTGATGCCGAGGGCTTCGGTGATCTCCCGGTTGGCGGCGCCGGCGCGCACCCACATGCCGACCCGGCTCTTCGCCACCAGCAGGTAGAGCAGGGCGGCGACCGCCAGGCCGCAGCCGATGATCAGCAGCCGGTAGGCCGGATAGAAGAAGCCGCCGATCTCGACCGGCCCGGCCAGCGCTTCCGGCGGGTTGAGCATGAGTGGCGCCGGCCCCCAGATCAGGCGCACCGCCTCGTTGGCGATCAGGATCAGGGCAAAGGTCGCCAGCACCTGCGACAGGTGGTCGCGCCGGTAGAGCTGGCGAAACAGCGTCAGTTCGAGCAGCAGGCCGAGCCCGGCGGTGCCGGCGACACCGGCGCCCAGGCCGAGCCAGAACGAATCGGCGGCCTGCGCCGCGGCGGCGACGAAGTAGGCGCCGACCATGTACAGCGAGCCATGCGCCAGGTTGATGCAGTCCATGATGCCGAAGACGAGCGTCAGCCCGGCGGCGAGCAGGAACAGCATGAGGCCGAATTGCAGGCCGTTGAGGGCCTGTTCGAGGAACAGCTGGGTCACTTCATCTTGCACTGCGCCACGTAGGCATCGGCATGGTTGGTGAAGATGGTGCCCATCGTCTTGTTGGTGACGCGACCCTGGGCGTCCTTGCCGATCACGCGCAGGTAGTAGTTCTGCACCGGGTAATGGTTGCTGTTGAACTTGAAGTCGCCGCGCACCGACTTGAAGCGCTTGGCCTCCAGCGCCTTCTGCAGCGCCTTCTTGTCGGCGACGTTGCCCTTCACGTCGCGCACCGCGGCATCCATCATCAGCGCCGCGTCGTAACCCTGCGAGGCGTAGAGCGACGGCAGGCGACCGTATTCCTTCTCGAAGGCGGCAACGAAGCGCTTGTTCTCGGCGTTGTCCATGTCGTGCGCCCAGTGCGACGAGTTGAACATGCCCATCATCGGCGCGCCGACCGCCTTGATCACGTCCTCGTCGGCCGAGAAGCCGGGCGCGAAGAGCTGGGTGTCGCGCGACAGGCCGGCGGCGACGAACTGCTTGACGAAGTTGATGCCCATGCCGCCCGGCAGGAAGAAGAACAGCGCATCCGGCTTGCCGGCGCGGACCTTGGCCAGTTCGGCGGCGTAATCGAGCTGGCCGAGCTTGGTGTAGATCTCCTCGCTGACCTGGCCCTTGTAGTAGCGCTTGAAGCCGGACACCGCATCCTTGCCGCCCGGGTAGTTGGGGGTGACGATGACGACATTCTTGAAGCCCTTGTCCTGCACGACCTTGCCGACTGCCTCGTGCAGGTTGTCGTTCTGCCAGGCGACGTTGAAAAAGAAGGGGTTGCACTGCTCGCCCGCGTACTGCGACGGACCGGCATTGGCCGAGATGTAGAAGGTCTGGTTCTGGAAGACGGCCGGCCCGACGGCCAGCATCAGGTTGGAGAAGACGATGCCGGTCATGAAATCGACCTTGTCCTTCTTCAACAGCTTGTCGGTCGCCTGCTTGGCGACATCCGGGTTCTGCTGGTCGTCGGCGACCAGGACTTCGGCCGGCAGGCCGCCGAGCTTGCCGTTCAGTTGCTTCATCGCCAGCTGGAAACCGTCGCGGATGTTGACGCCGAGACCGGCCCCGGGACCGGACAGGGTGGAAACGAAACCGACCTTGATCTGGTCGGCGGCGTGGGCGGCGCCGGCCAGCAGCAAAGCGGCGGCGAGGGCGGTCAGGCGGATCGGCATCTGGTTCTCCGGAGCGGTGGGGCGAGCGGCAAATTGTAGCGCAGGAACAAGCAGATACCGTCCCGGTGGACCGGCAAATTCGGGTATATTCGCGCCCCATGAACGAAAAAGCCGTAGTCCTTCTGTCCGGCGGCCTGGACTCCGCCACCTGCCTCGCCATCGCCCGCAGCCGGGGTTTCGACTGCTACTGCCTGTCCTTCGATTACGGGCAGCGGCACAGCGCCGAACTGCAGGCCGCCGACCGCGTGGTCAAGGCGCTCGGCGCCGCCGAACACCGGGTGATCAATTTCGGCCTCGCCCAGTTCGGCGGTTCGGCGCTCACCGACACCTCGATCGCCGTGCCGACCGGCGGCGTGCAACCGGGCATCCCGGTCACCTACGTGCCGGCGCGCAACACCATCATGCTCTCGCTGGCCCTGGCCTGGGCCGAAGTGCTGGGCAGCCGCGACATCTTCGTCGGCGTGAACGCGGTCGACTACTCGGGCTACCCGGACTGCCGCCCGGAATACATCGCCGCCTTCGAGACCATGGCCAACCTGGCGACCCGGGCCGGCGTCGAAGGGCAGAAGCTGCACATCCACGCGCCGCTGATCGACCTTTCCAAAGCCGAAATCATCCGCACCGGCCATGCGCTGGGCGTCGACTACGGGCTCACCGTTTCCTGCTACCAGGCCGATGAACTCGGCCGCGCCTGCGCTGTCTGTGACTCCTGCCGGCTGCGCGCCGAGGGCTTCGCCGCCGCCGGCCTTCCCGATCCCACGCCTTACCGGACCTGACATGGACGTCAACGTTTCCCCGAACACCGTACTCTGGCTCACTTTCGCCATCGCCTTCGTCTTCGGGGCGATCGGCCAGAAAACCCATTTCTGCACCATGGGCGCGGTTTCCGACATCCTCAACATGAATGACTGGAGCCGCATGCGCATGTGGCTGCTCGCCATTGCCGTCGCCATCCTCGGCGCCGGCGCGCTTGACGCCGGCGGCCTGATCGACCTCGACAAGTCGATCTACCGGACTACCAGCCTGACCTGGCTGTCCTACCTGGTCGGCGGCTTCAGCTTCGGCGTCGGCATGGTGCTGGCTTCCGGCTGCGGCTCGAAGACGCTGATCCGCATCGGCAGCGGCAACCTGAAGTCGCTGGTCGTCTTCCTCGTCCTCGGCCTCTTCGCCTACATGACGATGCGCGGCGTCTTCGGCGTCTTCCGCGTCAAGTTCCTCGACCCGGTCGCCGTGGCCATGCCGGAAGGGCAGGACATTCCGTCGCTGCTCGGCGGCCTCGGCCTCGACGAAACGAGCGCCGCGACACTGGCCGTCCTCGCCATCGGCGGCGGCCTGCTCGCCTTCTGCCTGCTGCGCCGCGACTTCTGGACCCTGGACAACCTGCTCGGCGGTCTCGGCACCGGCCTGCTCGTCGTCGGCGCCTGGTATGTCAGCGGCCACCTCGGCTATCTCCCGGAACATCCGGACACGCTGGAAGAGGCTTTCCTCGCCACCAACAGCGGGCGCATGGAATCGCTGACCTTCGTCGCGCCGGTCGCCTACACGCTAGAGCTGTTCATGCTGTGGTCGGACAGCAGCCGCGTCCTGACCGTCGCCATCGTTTCCGTCTTCGGCGTCATCGCCGGCTCGGCGGCGTGGTCGCTGGCTACCCGCAGCTTCCGCTGGGAAGGTTTCGCCAGCGTCGAGGACACTGCCAGCCACCTGATCGGCGCCGCGCTGATGGGCTTCGGCGGCGTCACCGCCTTTGGCTGCACGGTCGGCCAGGGCATCACCGGCGTGTCCACGCTGGCGCTCGGCTCCTTCATCACGCTGGCAGCGATCATCGCCGGCTCGGTGCTGGCGATCAAGGTCCAGTACTGGCGGCTGATGCGCGACTAACCGGTCTGGCCGTCGTCTTCCTTCAATTTCTCGATGACCAGCGGGAAGGCGCCGGAACCGATCAGCGCCACCGCGGAAACAAGAAAGGCGAGACCGGCCATCGGGTCGTCGAGCACCGGGTGCAGCAGGGCGCCGAAGCCGGCGACGCTGAGCAGGCCGACCAGCGCGCAGAGCGCGCCGAGCGCCGTGAGAAGCAGGAAGGAAATCGGGAAACGTCGCATGCGGCAAGTGTAGACGAGCACCGGCTTCGGCGCGAAGATAGGCGGACACTTTAATAATTCAGGAGACACTGATGAACCGCCGCCATTTCCTTCGCGCCCTGGCCGCCGTATCGGCCGCCAGCGCCGCCGAATTTGCCCCCTGGCATGCCGTCGGCGCCTTCGCCCAGGACCTCGACAACTTCGTGCGCGGTCCGGCAGTCAAGGATCATCCGCTGCGCCAGCTGTCGAAACACGTCTGGATGATCTTCTCACCCGACGGTTTCCCGACCCCGGAAAACCAGGGGATGATGTGCAATCTCACCTTCATCGACACGCCCAAGGGCCTGGTCGCCGTCGATACCGGCGCCTCGGTGCAGATCGGCGAAATGGCCATCCGCCAGTTGAAGAAGACGCTGAAGAAGCCGGTCGTTGCGATCATCAACACGCATTACCACGGCGACCATTTCCTCGGTAACCAGGCCTTCGTCGAAGCCTACGGCGACATCCCGATCCACGCCCACGCCGGCACCATCGAGCAGATCAAGGGCATGGAAGGCAACACCTGGCGCCGCCTGATGGAGCAATGGACCAACCAGGCGACGATGGGGACCAAGGTGGTGGCGCCGACCGTCGCCGTCGACCACGGCCAGGAACTCAAATTCGGCGACGTCGTGCTGCGCCTGCACCATTACGGCAAGGCGCACACGCCGTCCGACATCTGCGTCGAAGTGGTCGGCGACGGCCTGACCTGCGTCGGCGACGTGGCAATGAACGGGCGCATCGCCAACATGGACGACGGCTCCTACGTCGGCACGCTGAAAGCCTACGAGGCGCTGGAAAAGAACACCAAAACGAAAATCTGGCTGCCCGGCCACGGCGAAGCCGGCGCCGGCGTGCTGCAATGGAACCGCGAACTGTTCGCCGGCATCTACGAAAGCTGCGTCAAAGCCGTGCAGGCCGGCCAGCCGATGGAGGAAGCCAAGGCGCTGGTCCTGCGCGACCCGCGCGTCGCCAGCCGGGCCAAGGAAACCAAGGGCTTCGACAACAACATCGGCAAGTATGTCAGTCTCGCCTACCTGGAAGCCGAAGCGGCTGCCTTCTGAACCGGAAAGATGCATGAAAGAGATCAACCACCAACGCCTCGATAAAGTCGTCGCCGACGCCCGCAAGGCCGCCGACGAGCGCGCAAAGGGCTACCGCGAGCGGGCGCTGAAGCTTTACCCGTGGATATGCGGCCGCTGCGCCCGCGAATTCACGCACGCCAACCTGCGCGAACTGACCGTGCATCACCGCGACCACAACCACGACAACAACCCGGCCGACGGCAGCAACTGGGAGCTGCTCTGTCTGTACTGTCACGACAACGAGCACCAGAAGCAGATCGAGGCCGACCGCGGCTATACCGACAGCCGCAACAACGCGTCAGTGGCCACCCATTCGCCGTTTGCCGCGCTGAAATCACTGCTCGACAAAGACAAGTAACAATGCAGCGCCCGCAACGCCCCAGCCCGGCAGCCACCGACCGGGGAGCCCGCATCGCCCTGCTGTTCGCGCTGGTCGCCCAGCGCCTCGACAGCTACTACGAACACGGCCAGGAACTCACCCCGGCCCAGGGCGCCGCCCTCGCCGCCGACTGGCTTGCCCGCAGCAGGCGCAGCCTGACGCAGGAAGAGCGGCTCCATCTCTCCCGCCTCAGCGACGACATGGCGCGCACCATGCGCAGCACGCTCTCCCGCGAAGCCGGCCTGTTCACCGCGCACGAAATGATGCAGGCGCTCGATCCCAACTACCACTCCGAGCTCGCCCGGACGCTGATGGTCGAGTGCGAGCGTCTGCTCGATGCCGACTGACACACCATCACCGATGACTGCCCCAGCGCCAACCCCCTCCGCACCGCCGACCCCGCTACCGAGCGACCTGATTTCCCGCGTCGCCGCCCACATCCAGGCCAGATTCAGCGGCGAAGGCTCCGGCCACGACTGGCACCACATCGACCGCGTCCGCCGGCTGGCGCGGCGGATCGCCGCCGCCGAAGGCGCGGACCCAGAAATCACCGAACTGGCGGCGCTCGTCCATGACATCGCCGACTGGAAATTCCACGGCGGCGACGACGCCATCGGCCCGCGCGAAGCCGAACGCCTGCTGACCGAAGAAGGCACACCAGCGGAAGTCATCGCGGCAGTGGTGGAAATCGTCCGCAGCATCTCGTTCAAGGGTGCCGGCGTGCACACCGCGATGCGCACGCTGGAAGGCCAGTGCGTGCAGGACGCCGACCGCCTCGACGCCATCGGCGCCATCGGCATCGCCCGCTGCTTCGCCTACGGCGGCCACGCCGGCCGGCCACTCTACGACCCCGCCGTGCCGCCGGTGATGCACGCCAGCGCCGAGCAATACAAGGCCGCCAAGGGGCACAGCCTGAACCACTTCTACGAGAAGCTGTTCCTCCTCAAGGACCGCATGAACACCGCCAGCGGCCGCAAACTGGCGGAAGAACGGCACCAATTCATGGAAAGCTTTGTCTCACGCTTTCTCGAAGAATGGGGAAGCGCATGAGCCACCACCAACCACTGATCATCGAAGTCGTCTCCGACGTCGTCTGCCCCTGGTGCTTCATCGGCCAACGCCGACTGGCGAAAGCCATCGACCTTCTCCGCGCCGAAGTGCCCGACTTCCGCCATGAAATCCGCTGGCGCCCCTTCTTCCTCAACCCGGACACGCCGCCGGCAGGCGAACCCTACCTGCCTTTTCTCGTGCAGAAATTCGGCAGCCGGGCGCAAGTCGAAGGCATCTGGCAGCGCATCCGCGAAATCGGCGCCCCGCTCGGTATCGACTACCGCTTCGAGAAAATCGAAGTGCGCGCCAACACGCTGGCGGCGCACCGCCTGATCCACTGGGCGCAACAACAGGGCGACGCCGCCGGCCTGGTCGAAGGACTGTTCAAGGCCCAGTTCGAGCAGGGCAAAAACGTCGGCGCCCCCGAAGTCCTCGCCCAGGTCGCCGCAACCTGCGGCCACGACCCGGCCACCGTGCTTGCCTACCTGCACTCCGACGAAGACGCCGCCACCGTCCAGCAAATGGAACGCGAATCCCGAAGCTGGGGCGTCAGCTCCGTACCGACCTTCGTCTTCGCCCGCCAGTCAGGTATTCAGGGGGCGGAGGAACCGCGCGTGCTGGCGGATGGGATTCGGCAGGCGTGGGTTGCGATGGAGGGGTTAGCGAAGTAATCGGGTCGGCGCCGCAAATCGCCCCGAAGAAACACGCGGCGAGCGCGTTGTGGCAAGGTGGAAAGCGGTGCCGCGGAAGACCGGAGTAGCAATGGTGCATATTGCCCGCGGGTTAGCGTGGTCCTGGGTGACGTCATCGACATTGGTGAATTGGTCAGGCGGTTCGCAGCCGTCGGGCCAATATCCCGTTTGAGAGAGTGAGCAAGACGACGTACCCGATGCGGCACCACTTTCCGCAACGAATGATGGAGCAAGCCATGGCCCAACGCAATCGTGCAAGCCTCAACCTTAAACCGGGCAAGTCCCGAGCCGCCCTGACGATCACCCACCCCAACGCCGCCGGCATCGATATTGGCAGCGCCTCCCATTTCGTGGCTGTGCCGCCGGAGCGGGATGACGAACCGGTGCGAGAGTTTCCCAGTTTCACGGTCGACCTCAACGCCTTGGCCGACTGGCTGACCCGTTGTGGCGTGGATACCGTGGCGATGGAATCGACGGGCGTGTACTGGATTCCCCTGTTCGAACTGCTTGAGACGCGGGGCTTCACGGTGCTGCTGGTCAACGCCCGTCACGTCAAGAACGTCTCGGGGCGCAAATCCGACGTACTCGACTGCCAGTGGCTGCAACAACTCATGACCTATGGACTGCTCAGTGGGGCGTTTCGGCCGAACGATGAAGTCTGTGCCTTGCGTTCGCTGTGGCGTCAGCGCGGCATGCTCTTGAAGAGTCAGGGGCGGCATGTGCAGCACATGCAAAAGGCGCTGACCCAGATGAACATTCAGTTGAGCAACGTCATCTCGGATGTGGTGGGCGAAACCGGCCAGAAGATTCTGCGGGCTATCGTCGCCGGCGAGCGTGATGGTCGGGTGCTGGCCGCCATGAAGAACGTCCGCATTCGGGCCAGCGTTGATGAAATTGCCAAGAGTCTGCAAGGTAACTGGCGTGCCGAGCACCTGTTCGCACTCAAGCAAGCACTGGCGGCCTTCGATTTCATCGGTACCCAGCTGACCGAGTGCGACCGGGAGATCGAGGCGCAACTCGAAGGTTTGCAGGTTCATGACGGCGATCCGGCCAAAGGCAAGAAGCGGGGTCGTGCCCGCAACGCACCGAAGTTTGATCTGCGTACCCAACTCTTCCGGATGTGTGGTGTGGATCTGACGCGCATCGATGGCATCGACGTAACCACGGCGCTGGCGGTGATCTCCGAGACCGGCACGGACATGTCACGCTTTGCCACGGTCAAGCACTTCACATGTTGGCTGGGCCTCTGCCCGGGCACCAAGATTACTGGCGGCAAGGTCATGAGCGGCAAGACCAAGCGCTGCGCAAACCGGGCGGCCCAGGCCTTGCGGCTGGCCGCCGCGGCGCTGCGTAGTAGTCAGTCGGCTTTGGGCGCCTACTTCCGGCGGATGTGCGCTCGTATGGACAAGCCCAAGGCCGTGACCGCAGCAGCTCACAAGCTGGCCCGCCTGATTTATACGATCCTGACCAAGGGCGAGGAATACACCGATCAAGGACAGGATTACTACGAGGAACGCTACCGCCAACGGGTACTCCGCCATTTGGCGCAGCGTGCCGAAAAAATGGGTATGAAACTCGTTGCCTCCGAACAGCTCGCTTGAGTCACTCATTAAAATCAATCACTTGGGTGGTGTTTCTTGAGAGGTTCCTGCGCGGCTTTTTGCGCAGGTTGCTTCGAACACAGCTTTAGGCATTAGTGCTTCGGAACTGATGGTAGCCATGTGCTTTGTCGAACTGCAAGCCCGCGTTCGAATTGAAGCTGCCGTGTAAGTAATGAACTCTTGAATCGCCTTCACCCTCAACAACCAGCAGACAACCAAGACGCTCAATAAGCGGGCTAATGTCATTGTGAAGCCGCAGCCATTCTTGATAGCCGGCTATGGATGGCCCACCGACATTGACAACAAACTCAACGCCGTAGAAGACGAACGCAAATAGCGTTTCCTGGCGTTTGTTCATGAAGAGGCAACAGCCAAATCCCGCCTGAACCCATTGATCAGTCTCCGGATGACGCATCAGAGTGTCTAGAGGAAAAATTCGACGCTGCGAATACGGCCACTCTTTGAAGTTCATACCACGGCGAGCATACTCCCGTATGTTGTCGAAGAAAGGTTCATCTACTAGGTGCTCTATCTTTCCTGGCTCGGCACTGAATACTTCAGCGACGGCCTCCAGCGCCATCTTGCACAGAAACCGCGACATTTCTCTTGGTGGGGGATTGTCTTCGATTGTGAAGATAAGCGGCTGCTCGAAGCCTCCAGCAATGGTCCTTGCCAAGTGGGAACTGTCGCTTTGGTTTTCTGCAGAAAGCAGCGGTTGGCCATCCTGTCCGCGACGCCAGTTAACCTGAATCTCAGAGCTAGCAATGTAACCAAGCATCGACGGGTAGGTGCCTTTTTTATTTGGAACCTGATGCCAAGCTCGAAGGTTCCTCATCCACGAATGATTCAGTACCGGCTGTTCAACCTTTCGCGCAAAGTAATTGTTGCACTTGTCGCAGACAACCCCCGATGGGAGGATGCGTCTCTTACTTCCGATTGACTCGGGCATGATGTGCTCAACGCTGCGTGAACCTGATGAGTCGCGCTTGCAGAATATGCAACGAGTAGCCAAGAGTTCCTCTGACGCCTAACGGTGCTGTAAAAAACATCTTCATGCCCGGATCGTGCCGTGAACCATATGGAATATCAAGGTTCCAATGCACCCAAGACGAAGAGCGGCACGCCGGCCGATTTCCAGCGTCACCAAAAGCCTTTCATGGAAATCATCTGCAAGCACGCCCCCTACCGAACCGCCCCCGACAGAAAATCCAGAAGCGCCGCCGCCGGGCCTGCCAGGGTCGCGTCGCTGGCGGTGCACAGCAGCAGTTTCCGGTTCGCCCACGGGTCTGCCAGCGGCAGCCAATCGATTTTCGGGCTGGTCAGGCGGCGGGCGGTGGTCTCGGGAAGGATCGCGATGCCGACCTCGTCCGCGACGAGGCTCACTACCGCGTCCAGGCTGCGTACCCGCACGCGGTAGTGGATGCCGCGCCCGTACTGGATGGCCTGGTTTTGTATGAAGCGGCTCAGGCCGCTTTCGGACGGCAGGCCGACGAAGGGATGTTGCAGGAGGTCGGCGAATGGCACACTGGCTTTCTGTCGCGGGCACTGCGCGGTAGGAAATACCGCCACCAGCCGATCCTCGCGAAAGAAACGGGTGTTCAGCCCCTCGGTCCGCACGTAGTTGGCGACGATGCCGATGTCGGCCTGCTCCTGGCGCATCGCCGACAGCACATCCTGGCTACCCAGTTCGCGCAGATCGATATCAAGCGCCTGGTGTTCGACAAGGAAGCGGCCGATCAGCGGCGGCAGGTATTCCGTCATCGCGGCGGTATTGCACAGCACCCGGACGGTGCTGCGGACGCCGTGCGCGAAGGCGGCCATTTCGGCGTGCAGCATCTCCAGTTCGCGCTCCAGCCGGCCCGCATGCCTGAGCAGCGTCCGCCCGGCGTCGGTCAATTTGACGCCGTGTTTCGAGCGCTGCAGCAGCGCCGTGCCCAGGGCATGCTCCATCTTCTGCAAGCGCGTGCTGGCGGCGGCCAGCGAAAGATGCACATTTTCTGCGCCACGGGTGATCGATCCGGCCTCGGCAATGGCTGCGAAGACGTGCAGGTCGTAAGTGGAAATACGATGCGGCAAGACGGATCGGTTGAGCGGCATGGTCGTCATCCTTCGGTTTTGGCAGAGGTTACCACCGCCAAGCTGTGATCGACAGGCGCCATCCTCTGGCTGATCATCGAGACATGGACACCGAAACGTATCTGATCATTGCTGCCGTGTTTCTCGCCGCCGGGGTGGTCAAGGGAATCTCCGGGCTGGGACTGCCGACCATTTCGATGGCGCTGCTCAGCTTGCTGATGGCGCCGGCCAAGGCCGCGATGCTCATGGTCCTGCCTTCGTTTGCGACCAATATCGCGCAGTGCTTCGGTCCGCATTGGCGGCGCCTGGCCCGGAATTTCTGGCCCCTGTGGGCTTGCCTGGCGCTGCTCACCCTCTACAGCCCGCTCGCCAGCATCGAGACGGCGGGAAGTCGGGCCACCGCTATCCTCGCTGTCGTGCTGATCGCCTATGGAATCTGGGGTCTGTGGAAGCCGAGCCTGCCGGAAATGCGCGCAGAAGCCCGGTGGACCGCAGCGCTCGTCGGTGCCTTGTCCGGTCTGGTCGCGGCAGCGACCGGCGTGTTCGTGATGCCGCTGGTGCCTTACCTGCAGTCGCTGCGCCTGGCCAAGGAGGAGTTCATGCAAGGGCTGGGGATCAGTTTCATGATTGCCACCGTGGCGCTGAGCATCCGGCTTGGCACGGCCAACGCGGAGGAACTGCTCGCCAACCTTCCCGGCTGCGCCACGGCCCTGGTCGCCGCCTTTCTGGGCCTCTGGATGGGTGGCCGACTGCGAGGGCGGTTGAATCCGAGCCAGTTTCAGCGCGCGCTTTATGGGGTTTTTGTCGCGCTGGGCTCGATCATGCTGAGCCGGGCCCTGTGATGATCCCCAAGGCGAGCGCTCGGGAAGCGCCGGCGCAGGCCCTGGAGCGGGCTTACCGTATGGCGCTGGGTGTGGAGGCCGCCGCGCGGCAAAGATTGGGCGATGGCGATCCCGCTTTCGTCGATCTGACGCAGTGGTTGCTTGCTGCCGAACTCCTCAGCCTCCTCGATGAACTGCGCGCGGGACTGCTGGTACCGTTCGATCCTCGCTCATGACTGCGTCAATCGCCATCCAGCCCGTCCCCATTTTCCCGAAACGGGTGGGCAAACCGGCTTTTCCCCGCCTGCGGTTTCCTTCGCCATGATGCCGGTGTTAGAATCGGCCCCGCTTTCAGGTACCCGTTTCGCATTGCGGATCGGGTTTAAACGGGAAGCCGGTGCGTCACCTTGCGTGGCAATTCCGGCGCAGCCCCCGCTGCTGTAAGCCTGACGACCCTGTTTTTGCCACTGTGTGTTCGCACACGGGAAGGTGCAGGGAAGGATGACGGCGAGCCAGAAGACCGACCTCAAAGCCAGGTAGTGCCATTCTCCGGGGTGATGAGAGCGGTTCTGAGACAGATGCGCGCGTGCTGGGCACGCCCTGACCTTCTCCGATTCGTGCTGATTTTCCCCGGGGGTTTCATCGCTTCGGGGAGGAAGTCATGCACATCATGGAAGGTTTTTTGCCGGTGGACCATGCCATCGGCTGGTCGCTGGCGTCGGCGCCGTTTCTTGCCTGGGGCGTGCATTCGGTGCGCCGGCAATTGCAGGCGCAGCCGGAGCAGCGCATGTTGCTCGGCGTTGCCGCCGCCTTTGCTTTTGTCCTCTCCGCGCTCAAGCTGCCGTCGGTCACCGGCAGTTGCTCGCATCCCACCGGCGTCGGGCTCGGCGCGCTGTTGTTCGGGCCGCTGGCGATGGTGCCGGTCGGCTTCGTCGTCCTGTTGTTCCAGGCGCTGTTGCTGGCGCACGGCGGGCTGACGACGCTGGGCGCCAATGTGTTTTCGATGGCCATCGTCGGGCCTTTCGTCGCCGCCGGGCTGTTCCGGCTCGGTCGCCGGCTCGGCCTGTCGCTCGCCGTCTGCGTGTTCACTGCTGCCTGCCTGGGCGATCTCGCCACCTATCTGACCACCGCGATCCAGCTGGCCTGGGCCTTTCCCGATCCGGCCGGCGGTTTTGCCGCCTCCTTGCTCAAGTTCGGCGGCATCTTCGCGATCACGCAGATTCCGCTGGCGATCAGCGAAGGGCTGCTGACGGTGCTGGTGGTCAATACCCTGACCCGCTTCAACGCTCAGGAACTGCAAGGCTTGCCGCTGTTTGCCGGAAACGGGGGCAAGGCATGAAGAAGCAGAATCTGTTGATTTTGGCCGCCGTTGTGCTGTTGACCGTGCTGCCGCTGTGGCTGGTGCCTTATCTGGGCATCGGCGGCGCCGACGGCGAGCTGTTCGGCGGCGCCGACGACAAGGCGCAGCAGGCCATCGCTACCGTCGCGCCGGGCTACCAGCGTTGGTTCGAGCCGCTACTGGAACCGGCCAGCGGCGAGATCGCCTCCTTGCTGTTTGCCTTGCAGGCGGCGCTGGGGGCCGGCGTCATCGGTTACTGGCTGGGTTGCGCGGTAACCCGCGACAAGCTGCGCAAACAAGGCGAAGCACAGGCGCCGCATGCTGATTGAGCAGGCGGCCTACGCCAACCGCTGGCGCGGCGTCAGCCCGGCGGCCAAGGCGGCGTTCGCGCTGGCCGGGCTACTGGCGGCCTTTGCCGCGGTGTCGCCGGGGGCAGCGCTGCGCCTGGCACTGTGCTCCGCCGTGCTGACCTGCGTCGGTGCCGGCGTGCCGGCGGGCCTCTACCTGCGCGTCGCGGCGCCGGCGGCGGGTTTTCTCGGCTTGTCCTGCGTCGGGCTGCTGGTGGCGGTCGATCCCGACAGCGGCTGGCGCTGGGCGCCGGAAGCCTGGCCGCAGGTCGCCGCGCTCGCCGGCCGCTCGCTCGCCGCGCTGGCGGCCTTGCTCGGGCTGGTGCTGACGACGCCGCTGTCCGACCTGATCGCGCTGCTGCGCCGCCTGCGCTGCCCGGCCGTGCTGCTCGACCTGATGGTGCTTTGCTACCGCATGCTCTTCGTCTTCTCGCAGGCGGTGCATGAGGTGCGCACGGCGCAGCAGGCGCGTCTGGGCGATGCGACGCTGCGCCACAGCCTGCGCTCGCTCGGCCAACTCACGGCCAACCTGGCGCTGCAGGTCTGGCAGCGCGCGCAGGCGCTGCATCTGGCGGCGCTGGCGCGCAACGGCGACGGCAGCCTGCGCTTCCTGACGCCGCAGTTCGCCCACACCGGGCGCGACACCGCGCTCGCCGTGCTGGCCGGCGGCGGCCTGCTGATCCTGGCGCGGTGGGCCTCCTGATGTTGCTCGAAGCTGTTTCGCTCAGCCACCGCTACGCCGACGGCAGCCTCGGCCTCGACGGCTGTTCGCTGGCCATCCGCCGTGGCAGCCGCAATGCGCTGCTCGGCGCCAATGGCTCCGGCAAGACCACCTTGCTCATGCATTGCAACGGCCTGCTGCAACCGAGCGCCGGCAGCCTGCGCTTTGCCGGCGCGCCGCTCGACATGAGCCGCGCCGGGCTGGCCGCTTTGCGCCGGCGGGTCGGGCTGGTCTTCCAGAACCCGGACCGGCAGTTGTTTTCGGCCAGCGTCGTCGAGGACGTGTCCTTCGGCCCGCTCAATCTCGGCCTCGACGAGGCGACGGTGCGCGGTCGCGTCGCCGAGGCGCTGGCGGCGGTGGGCATGAGCGAACAGGCCAAGCGGCCGGTGCATCACCTCAGCTTCGGCCAGAAAAAGCGCGTGTGCATTGCCGGCGTGCTCGCCATGCAGCCGGAGGTGCTGCTGCTCGACGAACCGATGGCCGGGCTCGACGCCGCCATGCAGCACGAGTTGCTGGCCGTGCTCGACCGCCTGGCGGGGCAGGGCATCACCATCGTGCTGTCTACGCACGACGTCGATTTCGCCTATCGCTGGGCCGACGACATCCATCTGCTTGCCGCCGGCCGCTGCCTCGCGTCCTTTGCCGCCGCCGAACTGCCGGCGCAGGCCGAGGCGCTGCGCCAGGCCGGGCAGCCGCTGCCGGCGGTCGTCGCGCTGCAAGGCGCGCTGGCCGCGCGCGGCATCGCCGCTGGCACACCGGCCCGCAGCCTGGACGCGCTGCTGGCGCAACTTTCCCTGGAGGAAGCTCGATGAAATTTGGCCGATTTTTGCGGTTGACCGTGGGATTTTGCCGATGAGCGGCAAGATCTGGTTTGTCGGCGCCGGCCCCGGCGATCCCGACCTGATTACCGTCAAGGGGCGCAAGCTGCTCGAACAGGCCGGTGCCGTGCTCTTCGCCGGTTCGCTGGTCGATCAGGCGGCGACGCTGTACGCGCCGGCCGGCTGCGACATCCGCGACTCCAAGGACATGACTCTGGAGGAAATGACCGACTGGCTGCTCGCCGCCGCCGCCCGGCATGAAACCGTGGTCCGCCTGCAAACCGGCGACCCCGGCCTCTACGGCGCGCTGATCGAGATGACGCGCCCGCTCACCGCCGCCGGCATCGAATGGGCGGTGGTCCCCGGCGTCTCGTCGGCGATGGCTTCGATGGCGGCGGCCGGCGAGACGCTGACCCTGCCGGAAGTGACGCAGACGGTGATCCTCACCCGCGTCGCCGGGCGCACGCCGATGCCGCCGGGCGAGGAACTCGCAGCCCTGGCCGCGCACCAGACGACGCTGTGCATCTACCTGTCGATCACGCTCCTGCACAAGGTGCAGGACGCGCTGCGCGCCGCCGGCTGGGCCGAGGACGCGCCTATCCTGGTCGTCCAGAAGGCGAGCTGGCCGGGCGAGGAAAAGATCGTGCGCGGCACCCTGGCCGACATCAAGCAGCGCTGCCAGGCCGCGAAGATCGGCAGCCAGGCGATGATCGTCGCCAGCCCGACGCTGGGCGCCGCCGACTGGCCCGACCTCATCCGCTCCAAGCTCTACGACCCGGCCTTTGCCCACCGCTTCCGCCGCGCCAGCCTTTCCCCCGAACTTTCTCCGGAGTCCAGCTCATGAAATCCACCACCTACCTGCTCGTTGCGCACGGCTCGCGCGGCCGCGACGGCAACCGGGAAACCCTAGCCTTCGCCGCGCAGTGGCAGGCCCGCCACCCGGACTGGCGCATCGAGGTGTGCTTCATCGAGCACGCCGACCTGTTGCTCGACGAAGGCCTGGACCGCGCCGCCGCCGGGGCCGGCACGGTGGTCGCCATTCCCTTCATCCTCAACGCCGCCGGTCACGTCAAGATGGAACTGCCGGCGGCGGTGGAAGCGGCGCGCGCGCGGCATCCGCAGGTGCAGTTCATCGTCACCCGCCACCTCGGCATGGGGCGCGAGCTGTTTGCCGTCCTGCAAGGCCAGCTCGACCACCTGATGAAGCAACTGGCCGTGCCCGACCCGCAGACTACCGGCGTCGTCCTGCTCGGCCGCGGTTCCTCCGATGTCGGCGCCAACGGCGAACTGGCCAAGATGGCGCGCTGGCTGTACGAGGAAAACGAGCACGAACTGGTCGACCTGGCTTTCACCGGCGTCACCTGGCCGCGTCTGGAAACCATCGTGCAGCGGCAGGCACGGCTGGGCATGATGCAGATCGCCATCATCCCGGTCTATCTGTTCACCGGCGTGCTTATTGAGCGCATCGGCGAGCAGGTCGCCCGCCTGCGCCAGCAGTACCCGCAACTGGCCTTTGCGCTGGGCCAGCATTTCGGTTTCGACGAAGGCATCTTCGCGCTGCTCGATGCCCGTGTGTCGCCCGACGCGCTGGCCGGTGGCCTGCTCGAATGCGACGGCTGCAAGTACCGCGAGCTGGCCGAGGCCGAGCACCTGCACGACCACAGCCACACCGCCATCGCCAGCCCGGCCCATGGCCACGACCATGCGCACGAGCACGCCCACCACGGCTGCGCCCACAGCCACGCCTGACCCGGAAACCGCATGTCCAACACCGTCACCGAACAACTGACCGCCGCCGGCCGCGCCATCGAGCACGACTCCTTCGCCATCATCGACGCCGAGGCCGGCCCGCACGCCTACAGCGCCGAGCAATGGCCGCTGGTGCGGCGGATGATCCACGCCAACGCCGATTTCGAGTTCAACGGCCTCACCGCCTTCCACCCCGATGCCATGCAGGCCGGCATGCAAGCGGTGCTGAAGGGCGGCACGCCCATCGTCGCCGACGTCGAGATGATCTGCGTCGGCCTGTCCAAGCCGCGCTTGCAGCATTTCGGCCTGAGCACGCACCACTACATTTCCGACGCCGATGTGATCGCAGCGGCCAAGGCCGCCGATACGACGCGCGCCGTGCAGGCGATGCGCAAGGCGCAGCGCCTCGGCCAGCTCGACGGCGCCATCGTCGGCATCGGCAATGCGCCGACCGCGTTGATCGAACTGGTCCGCCTGATCCGCGAGGAAGGCGTGCGCCCGGCGCTGGTCGTCGGCATGCCGGTCGGCTTCGTCTCGGCGGCCGAATCGAAGGACTTGCTGATGACGGTCGATGAAGTGCCCTGGGTCGCGATCAAGGGGCGCAAGGGCGGCTCGACGCTGGTCGTCGCGGCGATCCACGCGATGCTGTCGCTGGCCGAAGCGGAACAGAAAAAGGCCGCATGAGCGCCGCCGAAAAACCCGCCAAGGTCCGCAAGGGCGACGGCAAGCGCGCGCGCGGCAACCGCACCGGCTTCACCACCGGCGCCTGTGCCGCGGCGGCGGCGCGCGCCGCCAGCCTCGGGCTGCTGCTCAGTGAAGTGCCGGAGAGCATCGTCAGCCGCCTGCCCAACGGCCAGGACCAGGCCTTTCCGGTGCTCGACGGCAGCGTCGAGGAAGCCGCCGGGCTGGCGCACGCCGTCGTCGTCAAGGATGCCGGCGACGACCCCGACGCGACCAACGGCGCCCACCTGACCGCCGACGTCCGCCTGCTGCCGCACCGCGCCGGCGAAATCGTGCTCAAGGGCGGCGTCGGCGTCGGCGTGGTGACCAAGGAAGGGCTGGGGCTGGAAGTCGGCGGGCCGGCGATCAACCCGGTGCCGCGCCGCAACATTCTCGACAACGTGCGCGCCGTGGCCGGCGAGCTGCTCGAACACGACGGCCTGGAAGTGAGCATTTCGGTGCCCCGCGGCGACGAGATGGCGAAGAAGACGCTGAACGCCCGTCTCGGCATCCTCGGCGGCATTTCCATCCTCGGCACCACCGGCATCGTCCGCCCGTACTCGACCGCCGCCTTCCGCGCCAGCGTCGTGCAGGCGGTCGATGTCGCGGCGAAGCAGGGGCAGACCAGCGTGGTGTTCACGACGGGCGGGCGTACTGAGAAATTCGCCATGCGCCAGTTGCCCGAACTCGACGAATCCTGTTTCGTACAGATGGGCGACTTCGTCAAGGCGGCCTTTGCCAGCGCGCTCAAGCGCAAGCTGCCGCAGGTTTACATCGGCGCCATGGTCGGCAAGCTGACCAAGATGTGCCAGGGCCTGGCCGTGACGCACGCCTGGAAGGCCGAGGTCGACCGCGACATCCTCGCCGACTCGGCGCGCGAAGTCGGCGCGCCGGACGAACTGGTCGAGGAAATCCGCGCCGCCGAAACCGCCCGCTTCGCCGCCGAACGCCTGGCGACGCTCGGCCTGTCGGTGGCCTTCCATGAACAACTGGCGCAGAAGGCGATCCGCGCGCTGAAGGGCCAATACCCCGGCAGTTACCGGCTGGCTGTGCTGGTCTGCGATTTCGACGGCAATTTCATTTGCCGCGTCGATGAGGAGGCAGCGCTATGAGTGCTGAGGTTTTCATCGTCGGCATCCTCGATGATGGCTGGGCCGGCCTCGGCGACGCCGCTCGCCAGGCGCTGAGCGGGGCCGGGCTGGTGATCGGCGTCGGCCGCACGCTCGACCTGCTGAAAACGCAGTTGCCGGACGCCGAACTGCGCGCCATGGACGGCGCGCTCGCGCGCGTGCCGGGCTGGATTGCCGAGGCGCGCGCCGCCGGCCAGACGGTCGCCGTGCTGGCGACCGGCGACCCGCTCTGCCACGGCATTGGCGGCTACCTGCTCGGGCAGATTGGCGGCGCCGGCGTCTGCGTGCTGCCGGCGCCTTCGACCTTGCAGATCGCTTTCGCCCGCTGGCAGAAACCCTGGCAGGACGTGGCCATCGCTTCCTGCCACAGCCAGGACGCCGGCGAATGGCAGTTGGGCGCGACGCCGGCGCACGGGCTTTACCCCTTGCTGCGGGCGGTTGCATTGA
Source organism: Azonexus sp. MM2026_4 (assembly GCF_055901855.1). Taxonomy (NCBI): domain Bacteria; kingdom Pseudomonadati; phylum Pseudomonadota; class Betaproteobacteria; order Rhodocyclales; family Azonexaceae; genus Azonexus; species Azonexus sp. MM2026_4. The sequence goes on from NZ_CM148380.1 coordinate 2,760,520, forward strand.
ACCGCCGTGTCTTCGCCTTCACCGGCCCGGACAACGACCCGGCGCGGCTGGCACGGGCGCTGATCACCGCCGGCTACGGCGACGAAGTCCGCCTGTCGGTGGCCAGCCGGCTGCTGCTGGCGGATGAAATGGTGGCCTGCGATTTGTCGGCGGTCGACGTCGCCCATCGGCAATTTTCCGACCCCAGCGTCGTGCTGATCGAGCGTTCGCTGGACGCCGCGCCGGTCTTCGGCCGCGACGACCTCGATTACCTCCAGCGCTCGCCCGAAAAGGGCCTGATCACCAAGCAGGAGGCGCGCGCGCTATCGCTGGCCAAACTGCGCCTGAAGGCCGATAGCGTGGTCTGGGATATCGGCGCCGGTTCCGGTTCGGTCGGCCTCGAAGCCGCCGGGCTGGCGCCGCTGGGCCATGTCTGGGCGATCGAGAAGAACGCCGCCGACGCCGCCAACGCGCGCGCCAACGCCGAGCGCTTCCGCATCGGCAACTACACGTTGGGCGAAGGCAAGGCGCCGGCGCTGCTCGACACCTGGCCGGACCCGGACGCGGTGTTCATCGGCGGTTCGGGCGGTGAGCTGGACGAACTGATCCGCCTGATCCTCGCCCGCCTGAAGCCGGGCGGCCGGCTGGTGATGAATTTCGTCACGCTGGAAAACCTGGCGACGGCGACGAGCGCACTCAAGGCCGTCGGCGCCGGCTGGGACGTGGTGCAACTGCAGGCCAGCCGCAGCCAGCCGATTCTCGACATGCACCGCATGGCGGCGCAGAACCCGGTGTGGGTGGTGACGGCACAATCGCCCGCTAGAAAGCTGAAATCTCTCGCAGATGGAGAAAGTTGAAACACATGTACTCATCAAGTTTTATTTTTGCCGCGAAGCCCTTTGACGACGAGTTTTATCGTCTGGACAAAATCATTGCGCAAGCCGCCAAGGAAACGCCGGGCTACCTGGGTGAAGAAGCATGGGAAAACGCGGCATCGGGCCTCGTCTTGAATGTCTATTACTGGGAATCGCTCGAGGCGCTACAGGCGCTGATGCAACATCCCGCTCACCTGGAGGCCAAAGCTGCGCAGGCGAACTGGCTCGACGGATACCAGGTCATCATTTCAGAAGTCGTCCGAACTTATGGCGACGGCAAACTATCCCAGCTTCCGGGCAGCGAGCCGAAAGATCGCTCACTCAACAGACAAGACCATGAGTGAACGAAAACACTACGGCCCGAATTTCGGCCGACTCATCGGCGCCTCGCTCGGCCCCGGCGACCCCGAACTGATCACCCGCCGCGCCTGGGCGGCGCTGCAATCCGGCGCGCGCTGGCTGTACCCGGTGAAGAAGGCCGAGGAATCGTCCTACGCACTGGCCATCGTCGAGCGCGGCGGCATCGCCGTGCCGGCCGACGCGGTCGAACTGGTCTTCCCGATGACGCGCGACGCCGAGATCCTGGCCAAGGCCTGGGCGCGCGCCGCAACACAGACCGTAGCACTGCTCGCCAGCGGCCGCGACCTCGTCTTCCTGGTCGAAGGCGACGCCTCGACCTTCGCCACCTTCGGCCACCTCGCCCGCGTCGTGCGCGAACTGGCGCCTGAGGTCGAAGTCGAGACCATTCCCGGCGTCTCCTCCTTCGCCGCCGCCGCGGCGACCACCGGCGTCACGCTCGCCGAGGAGGACGAAACCTTCGCCATCATCCCGGCCGCCTACGGCGTCGAGGTCATCAACTACCTGCTCGACGAATTCGACACGCTGGCGCTGCTGAAAGTGAAGCCGCTGCTCGACGAGGTCATCGACCTGCTCGAACGCCGCGAGCTGCTGGCGACCTCGGTGTTCATCGAAAAAGTCGGCTCGCCGGAAGAACGCATCGTGCGCGACGTCGCCAGCCTGAAGGGCGAGAAGGTCAATTACCTGTCGCTGCTGCTGGTGCAGAACCCCAAACGCGTGCGCGGCGAGTTGCGCCGGGGCTGCCGCAAGCGCCAGGAGGTGACAATTGCCTGAAACAATCCGCAGGTGTACGCCGGCCGATGCCGAAGCGATTGCGGCCCTGATCGGCAAGCTGAGTCATTATTTTGTTGCCGATGCCGCAGCCGCCAGCGTCCAGCCTTTCCTCGCGACCTTTCACCCACCTGCCATCGCCGAGTTGCTGGCCAAGCCGGAGTTCGTCTGTCTGGCGATAGAAGAAGCCGGCTGTCTGCTCGGCGTCATCACCTTGCACCGCCCGGCTCATCTGCACCATCTCTTCGTCAGCCCGGACGCGCATCACCGAGGGATCGCCCGCAGTCTATGGCGTGCCATCCAGGCCGAGTTGCCCGTACCGGCAACAGTCACCGTCAACTCCTCCGAATTTGCCGTACCGGTCTATCAACGCTTCGGGTTCGTCGCGACGGCAGAAGTACAGGAGCGGAATGGCGTGCGCTACGTCCCGATGCGCCGCGCGCCCGACCTTGTCGGAGCAACTGAATGAAATTTGCCGTCGTCTCCATCACCAAACACGGTATCGCGCTGGCCGGCCGGGTCGTCGCCGCGCTGCCCGGCGCGCAACTGTTCGCACCGGAGAAATTCCGCGCCGAAGCCGAGGCCGCCGCGCCCGGCGCCGCCCACTGCTACACCGGCAAGGTCGGCGAGCAGGTGCCGGCGCTGTTCGCCGCTTTCGACGGCATCGTCGCCATCGTCTCGCTCGGTGCCGTCGTCCGCCTGATCGCGCCACACTTGAAGGGCAAGGAAGTCGACCCGGCGGTGGTCGTCGTCGACGAAGCCGGCAAATTCGCCATCCCGGTCCTTTCCGGCCACCTCGGCGGCGCCAACCAGCTCGCCGGCCACCTCGCCGCCGCGCTCGGCGCCCAGGCGGTGCTGACCACCGCGTCCGACGCGCGCGAAACCATCGGCGTCGACATCCTCGGCCGCGAACTCGGCTGGAGCTTCGAGGCGACGCACAACGAACTGGTGCGCTGCAGCGCGGCGATGGTCAACGACGAGCCGGTCGCCCTCGTTCAGGAAGCCGGCTCGCCGGACTGGTGGGCAAGCCACGCCAACGGCCGCAGCGGGCCGCTGCCGGCCAACGTGACGCGCTTCGCAAAACTGGAGGAAGTTGACGTTGACCGCTACGCCGCCGTGCTGTGGATCAGCGAACGGGCGATGCCGGCAAGCTACACGGCTCAACTGGCCGGCCGCCGCGTGATCTATCGCCCATGAAAGACCACCGCATGCGCAGCCACGGAGCGCCACTTCCCCCCTCGCGAGCGCCGAGCAGCGCAGGTCGGCCGGGGGCAGTCGGTTCGCAATGTCTGAGCCGCAGGCGAGTTTTGCGAACCGCCCGGCCGGTCGAGCAGCGCAGGGAACCGGGCCGACGGCCCGGCGCGAACGTGGGGGTCGCCTTTCTTTGCTTCCTTTCTTTGGCGAAGCAAAGAAAGGGAGACGCCGGTCAACGGCGGAAAACAGCGGCCGAATTGGAACGCCGCTCGTATTCGCCTGGCTCGCGCGGCTCGGCGCTCTCGAAGGAGGAAGGAGCCGCGCTCCGTAGTTGCGCACCGAGAGCGAGGGTATTTTGAAAATCACCCTCGGCCTCGGTTGCGACCGCAATACCTCCGCCAGCACCCTCGAACGCTGCATCCGCGAGGCACTGGCCGCCTGCGGGCGCCTGCCCGGCGATGTCATCGCCGTGGCCAGCATCGACCTCAAGGCCGACGAACCGGGCCTGCTCGAAGTCATCGCCCGCCACGGCTGGCCGGCGCTGTTCTACCCGGCCAGCGAACTGGCCGCGGTCGCCGTGCCCAATCCGTCGGAAACCGTGCGCAAGTACACCGGCACGCCATCGGTCTCGGAAGCGGCAGCGTTGCTTGCGGCCGGTGCCGACAAAACGCATCTCCTTATCGAAAAACACCGGCTGCGCGGCCCGGACGGCCGCAACGCTACCGTCTCCATTGCCAGGATTCCCCATGAACGCACCTGAACATCCCGCCGCCCAAGGCAAGATCATGCTCGTCGGCCTCGGCCCGGGCAGCCACGACCACCTGACGGCGCGCGCCCGCGCGGCGATTGCCGAGGCCGACACGATCATCGGCTACGTCACCTACATCCGCCTGATCGCCGACCTGGTCGAGGGCAAGGAAGTCATCAAGAAGTCGATGACCGAAGAACTCGACCGCGCCGTCGAGGCGCTCGAGCGCGCCCGTCAGGGCAAGAAGGTGGCGCTGATTTCCTCGGGCGATGCAGGCGTTTACGGCATGGCCGGGCCGACCTTCGAGGTGCTGTTCCAGGCCGGCTGGACCCCCGACAGCGATATCGAGGTCGAGATCGTCCCCGGCGCCTCGGCGATCAACACCTGCGCGGCGCTGGTCGGCGCACCGCTGACCCACGATTTCTGCGCCATTTCGCTGTCCGACCTGCTGACGCCGTGGCCGACCATCGCCCGCCGGCTCGATGCGGTGGCCTACGCCGATTTCGTCGTCGCGCTGTACAACCCGAAGAGCGGCCGGCGCACGCAGCAGATCGTCGAGGCACAGCGCCTGTTCCTGCGCCACCGCGACCCGCAGACGCCGGTGGCCATCGTCAAGTCCGGCCACCGCCCGAAGCAGCGCATCGAGCTGACGACGCTGGAACGCATGGCCGAGGCCGAGATCGGCATGCTGTCGACGGTGCTGATCGGCAATTCCAACACCTTCGTGCGGCACGGCCTGATGGTGACGCCGCGCGGCTACGCCAACAAATACGCGGTGGAGGCCGGCGAGCGCAACACGCATGTCGGCGAACAGGCCGGGCGTTCCTTGTCCACCGGCCTCAACGGCTGGCTGGCGACGATCCAGGCGAGCAGCCGCAGCGCCGCCGAACTGGCCGCCGACTACGGCCTGCCGGAGGACTACATCGCCGCCGCGTTGCTGAGCGAACTGCCGCCGGCAGGCGAGGAGACCGAAATTGAACGCTGAACGCGACGAGAGCAAGATCATCAAGCCGAAGATCCGCGACTACAGCCGGCAGATCCTGGTGTGCACCGGCCCGCGCTGTACGCAGAACGGCGAGGGCGAGGCGCTGTTCAACGCCTTGCAGGGCAAGCTGCGCGCCGCCGGTCTCGGCGTCGATGCCGGCCCGGCGCGGGTCAAGCGCACGCGCACCGGCTGCGTCGCCGCCTGCCAGGGCGGGCCGATTGTCGCCGTGCAGCCGGACGGCGTCTGGTATTACAACGTCAGCGACGAGAACATCGACCGCATCGTCGAACAGCACCTGAAAGGCGGCGAGGTCGTCGAAGACCTGGTCTTTCACCGTAACGACGGCGGAGACGAAGCATGCTGAGCCGCGGCAGCGAATTTCCGGCCGGGCGCGTCGCGCTGATCGGCGCCGGCCCCGGCGACCCCGAGCTGCTGACGCTGAAGGCCTACCGGCGCCTGCAGCAGGCCGAGGTGATGCTCTACGACAACCTGGTCAGCCCGGAAATCGTCGATTTCTGCCCGTTGACCGTGGACCGCATCTATGTCGGCAAATCGGCCGGCAACCACACGCTGCCGCAGGAGGAAATCAGCCAGCGCCTGCTCGACCTGGCCCGCGCCGGCCGCCGCGTGGTCCGGCTGAAGGGCGGCGATCCCTTCGTCTTCGGGCGCGGCGGCGAGGAGATGGCGCTGCTCGTCGAGCACGGCATCGAAGTCGAGATCGTTCCCGGCATCACCGCCGCGCTCGGCGCCGCTGCCGCCTTCGGCTTTCCGCTGACACACCGCGACCATGCCCAGAGCTGCGTCTTCGTCACCGGGCACTACAAGGATCACAGCATCGACCTGAACTGGCAGGCGCTCGCCCAGCCGCAGCAGACGATCGCGATCTACATGGGCGTCAAGGGGCTCGACATCATCGCCCACCAGCTACAGGCGCACGGGCTGCCCGGAACGACACCGGCAGCGCTGATCTACCGCGCCACCTGGCCGAACCAGAAGATCTACCCGGCGACACTGGCAACGCTGCCGGAAATCGCCCAGCGCCACGCGGTCGCGCCGCCGGCCTTGCTCGTCATCGGCGACGTCGTCGCGCTGGCGGAGAATCCCTGAGCGAAAAAAAACCGACCGGGTTGCCCCGGTCGGCTTTTGCATCCTAGCGCAGCAGCGCTTACTGAACTTGCTGGATGCCGGCGATGACCCAGCCGCGGTTGCCATCGACCGGCTTGGTCATGTGCCAGACCTCCGAGAAGTTCTCGACCGGACCATTGCGCTCCTCACGGATCTGGCCGCTGAAATGGACGCTGACGATGTAGCGGCTGGCTTCCTCGACGACGTCGATGACCTGGGCGTCAAGCTTGACGACATCGGTTTCCTGGCTGGCACCGTTGCGCTCGGCGATCGCCATCTTGATCTCGGCGAACATTTCCGGCGAAGTGAATTCGCGCAGGTCGTCGAGGTTGCCGGCGTCGTTGGCGGCCTGCAGGCGGATGAAATTGACCTTGGCGCTACGCACGAAGGCTTCGACGTCGAAGTCGGCCGGAATCTTGCCACCGGTCGATTCAACGGCCTGGGCCGCCGGCGTAAAGGCAGAACCACCGGCCGGGGTGAAATCCGGTCGAGCGACATTGCCAGGCTGACCGCCGTAATTGGCGCCGGCACCGGCATACTGCATGCCCTGCGCCTGAGCGCCGGCCTTCTTGCGCATGAAGAAACCAATGGCGGCAATCACGGCGAAAGCGAGCAGGGCGATCATCATGAAGTTGGCCAGTCCCTCGCCGAAGCCAAAGTGGGAAGCCAGCGCAGCAAGACCGAGACCGGCGGCGAGGCCGGCAAGCGGCCCCATCCACGAGCGCTTCGGCTGGGCTTGCGGGGCCGCGGTCGGGGCTGCCGGCTGCGGGCGCTGGGCCTGGTTGAAGTTGTTGCTCGGCGGCGTCGCCTGACGCTGCATGCCGGTCGAGCCGCCGCCGCCCAGGCGCTTGGCTTCGGCGTCGTTGATGTTGAGCGTCAGGCCGAGGATCACGGCAGCCGCCATGGCGATGAATTTGTTCATGAATGTCTCCTTTGGGGAACAAGTGGGGCCATTGTACGCAGCTAACCCCTTCCAAAAAACAGGGTGACGCTAATTGACGATCCGAAAAAGACGAATCTTCAGACGCCAAACAAGGCTGCCGCTGCCGGCGGCAGCGACGGGAAATAGAAATGCACGTAGGAGGCGGTCAGCCGCTGCCGGCGGTAGATCGCCTCGCCCTCGCGGCCTTCGGCAGTGACGGCACGGCACAGCGGCGACAGCGGCGTCTCGCTCTTCGAATAATGGAAAGTGTGGCCGGCCAGCCGGCCTTCCGGCAGTTCGGCGAACTGCGTGCCGAGCGCCGCCAGCCGCGGCTGCATCACCGCCCGCCCGGGCAGCAGGCCGGCGAAGCGGTGGGCCTGGCCGGCCTTATCCACCACTTCCTCGAACAGGCTCATCATGCCACCGCATTCGGCGAGCAGCGGCTTGCCGGCGTCGACATGGGCGTGCAACGCCTGCCACAGCCCAGCGTTGGCGCTCAGTGCGGCGGCGTGCAGTTCCGGGTAGCCGCCGGGCAGCCAGACGGCATCGCACTCGGGCAGTGCATCGCCGGCCACCGGTGAGAAGAAGCGCAGTTCGGCGCCAAGCCCTTGCAGAGTTTCCAGGTTCGCCGGGTAGATGAAGCCATAGGCGGCGTCGCGGGCGATGGCGATGCGCCGGCCGGCGAGCAGGGGTGGCAAGGTCGGCGGTGGCACTTCGGTGAAATTCACCGGTGCGGGCAGGTTGACCGTGGCACTGTCGGCGAGTGCGTCGGCCAGGCGGTCGAGGCGACTTTCCAGGTCGTCGATCTCGACCGCCTGGAGCAGGCCGAGGTGGCGTTCGGGCAGGCTGTCGCCGCTCTTCGGCAGGGCGCCGAACCAGCCCATGCCCGGCCTCAAGCTTTCCTGAAGCATGGCAGCATGCCGCGCACTGGCGACGCGGTTGGCGAGCACCCCGGCGAACGGCAAGCCGGGCCGGTAGGTGGCCAGCCCGTGGGCGACCGCCCCGAAGGTCTGGGCCATCGAACCGGCGTCGATCAACGCCAGCACCGGGATGGCGAAACGCTCGGCGATGTCGGCCGCCGACGGCTGGCCGTCGAACAGGCCCATCACGCCCTCGACCAGGATCAGGTCGGATTCCGCCGCCGCCCGCGCCAGCCGCCAGCGCGCATCGGCCTCCCCACACATGCCGAGGTCGAGGTTCTGGCACGGTTGACCGCTGGCGAAGGCATGAATCTGTGGGTCGAGGAAATCCGGCCCGCACTTGAACACGGTCACGCGCCGCCCCTGGCGCGCATGCAGGCGGGCCAGCGCGGCGGTGACGGTGGTCTTGCCCTGGCCGGAGGCGGGGGCAGCGACGAGCAGGGCGGGGCAGGCGGGCATCAGTATTCCAGTCCGGGCATGGCTTTCACGCCGGCCTGAAAGGCGTGTTTTTCCATGCCGATCTCGCTCACCGTGTCGGCGGCGTCGCGCAATGCCTGCGGGGCGGCACGGCCGGTGACGATGACGTGCTGCAGCGCCGGGCGCGAACGCAGTTTGGCGATCACCGCGTCGAGGTCGAGCCAGCCGTACTTGAAGGCGTAGGTCATTTCGTCGAGGACGACGAGGCCGATCTCCGGATTTTGCAGGTGACGGCAGGCGACTTCCCAGGCGGCCTGGGCGGCCTGGGCGTCGCGCTCCTTGTCCTGGGTTTCCCAGGTGAAGCCTTCGCCGCCGACGTGCCAGGCGACGTTCGGCTGCTGGCGGAAGAAGGCTTCCTCGCCGGTGTCCGAGCGCCCCTTGACGAACTGGACGACGCCGACCTTGAAGCCGTGGCCGAGCGCCCGGGCGACGACGCCGAAGGCGGCCGAGGACTTGCCCTTGCCGTTGCCGGTGTTGATCACCAGCACGCCGCGTTCCTGTTGGGCGGCGTCGATCTTGCCGTCGATCACGGCCTTTTTCTTCTGCATGCGTTGTTCGTGGCTGATCGTCATGGGCTTACTCCGGAATGAAACAGCGCTGGCCGTGGTCTTCGATCTGCCGCAGCCCGTAGCCGTAGAGTCCGGACAGCGTTTCCGCGGTGAGGATCGCGTCGACCGCGCCCTGCTCGCAACGGCCGTCGCCGTAAACCAGCAGCGCCCGGTCGCAGAAGCGGTGGGCCAGCGCCGGGTCATGCAGGACCATGACGACAGCGGCGCCGCAGTCGCGGGCGGTGCCGGCGAACAGTTCGAGGACCGCCATCTGGTGGTTGAGGTCAAGGTGCGACAGCGGTTCGTCGAGCAGGTAGAGCGGCGCCGCCTGGGTGAGCAGGGTGGCGATCGCCAGGCGCTGGCGTTCGCCGCCGGACAGCGTGTGCACCTGGCGCGCTTCCATGCCGGCCAGGCCGAGCGCCTGCAGCGCACCGCGCGCCAGTTCGGCGTCGCGCTTCGACTCCCAGTCCCAGCGGCCGAGGTGGGGATGGCGGCCGGTGAGCGCGGTTTCGAGCACGGTCGAACCGAACGGATCGTTCTGGAACTGGCCGAGCCAGGCTCGGCGCAAGGCCGCCTGGCGTGGCGGCAGCAAAGCGCAGTCCTCGCCGTCGAGCAACACGGCGCCGGCTTGCGGCGGGCGCAGTCCGGCCAGCGTGGACAGCAGCGTCGACTTGCCGGCCCCGTTGCGACCGAGGATGGCCAGGCTTTCGCCCGGCTGCAGGCTCAGGTTCAGGCGGTCGACAACGGTCTTGCCGCCGATATCGACGCTGAGCTGCCGAGCTTCGAGCAAGGGGGCGCTCACTTCGGCTGCCTCGACAGCAGGAAGAGGAAGACCGGCACGCCGATCAGCGCGGTGAGGACGCCGACCGGCAACTGCTGCGGGGCGATCACGGTGCGCGCCGCGGTGTCGGCGAAGACCAGCAGCGAACCGCCAGCCAGCACCGAGGCCGGCAGCAGCAGGCGCTGGTCGTTGCCGAGCGCCAGCCGCACCAGATGCGGCACGACCAGCCCGACGAAGCCGATCGAGCCGGCGGTGGTCACCGAAGCGGCGGTGGCCAGCGAGGCGAGCAGGTAGATGGCGACGCGCAGGCGGTCGATCGCCACCCCCAGCGCCTGCGCCTGCATCAGGCCGCGCGACAGCAGGTTGAGTTCGCGGGCGAAGGGCATGGCCGCCAGCAGCGCCAGCGCCAGGACCAGCAGCGGCGGCCACCAGGTGAAGGTCTGGCCGAGGTCGCCCATCAGCCAGAACAGCATGCCGTGCAGCTTGCTCTCTTCGGCAATCGACAGCATCAGCGCGATCAGCGCGCCGCAGCCGGCAGCGACGATGACGCCGGTGAGCAGCAGGCGGGTCTGCGTCCAGCTGCCGTCGCCGTGCGCCAGCCCGAAAACCAGGAACATGGCGCCGAAAGCGCCGGCAAAGGCCAGTCCGTCGACAGCCAGCAGCGGCAACCCGAGCAGCATCGCGAACATCGCGCCGACTCCGGCACCACCGGAAATCCCCAGCACATAGGGATCGGCCAGCGGATTGCGCAGCAGCACCTGCATCAGCGCGCCGGCCAGCGCCAGCAGGCCACCGCAGGCAAAGCCGGCGAGGGCGCGCGGCAGGCGCAACTGGACGACCACGTCGCCGGCCCCTTCGCCCTGGCCAAACAGCGCGGCGACGATTTCCCCCGGCGCCACGCGCAGGCTGCCGGCCGCCAGCGCCAGCGCAAAACTCGCCAGGCTAAGCAGGGCGAGCGAGGAAAGGATCAGGAAAGCGCGGCGACGGGTCGGCATGCGGACTTACTTCGGACTGTAGCGGATGCCGATGAAGGCGTTGCGTCCCGCCGTCGCATAACCGTCGGCGAGCGTGTAGTCGCGGTCGAACAGGTTGTTGATGCGGGCGAAGACGGCCCAGTCCGGCGAAAAACGGTAGGCGGCGTAAAGGTTGGCGAGAGTGTAGCCGCTCAGGCCGACGCGCGCATTCGATTTGTACTCGTAGCGCTTGCCGCTTGCCGTCAGCTCGACCCGCCAGTCCCAGTCGCCAACGCTGCGCGCCACCGCCGCCGCTACCGTGTGCCGGGCCCGACGCGGCAACTGGCGGTGGTTGCTGCGGTCTGCGGCGTCCAGCCAGTCGTGGCTGGCCTGCAGGTCGAAGCCGGCCAGTCGCCCCTGCCAGGCGAGCGTCGTTCCCTCGATGCGTGCGTTTTCGACGTTGGTCGGCTGATTCAGCGCGCCGACCTTGGTCCACACGATCATGTCCTCGATCCGGTTGAGGTACCAGGTCAGCGAGACATGCTGGGCACCGGTTTCGTAATGCAGCGCCGCTTCGCGGTTGCGCGACGACTCCGGGCGCAGGTCCGGGTTGCCGACGTAGCTGCCGCTCGCCGGATAGTAGAGTTCGTTGAAGGTCGGCGCCTTGAAGGCGGTGCCGGCACTCAGGCTGGCCCGCCAGTTGGGCGAGAAGCGGTAGCCGTAGGCGAGCGAGCCGGAAGTCTTGTCGCCGAACAGCGAATCGTCGTCGTGGCGAACCGACGCCTGCAGCCGGTGCGCGCCGAAGCCGCGGTTCCAGCCGAGCTGGACGGCGTCGTTGCGGCGCTCGTCGCGGGCATAGTTGCCGCTGGTGTCGATCTGTTGTTCGAGACGCTCGACACCGACCAGGAAATTGCCGAGGCTGCCCTGAATGTCGTGCTGCCAGGCGTATTGCCGCTGTTCGGTGTTGAAACGGCTGTTACGGATACCGTCCTTGAGGTTGCTGGAATCGTCGATGCTGCGGCCGACGCTGAGGCGACTGGTCCATTGCGCGCTCAGGGCGTTCTGCAGGACCAGACTGGCCGCGCCGTTGCGCGTGCTATTGACCCAGTTCACCTTGGCGCCGGAACCGTCGTAGCGACTGCGCCCCTCAGCATGCAGGACAGTCAGGCCGAGTTCGTGGCCGGGCGCGAACTGGTAGCCGAGGCTGCCGGCGGCCGCCCGGTTGCGGAAACCGTCGCGGTCGGGATTGGCTTTCGGGTCCTTCGGCTTGCTGTTGAAGCCGTCGCTCGCGTCTTCGCTCAGATTCAGCGCGTAGCGCCAGCCGCTCTGGCTGCCGGCCAACCCGGCGCTGGCCGAGCGGGCGCCGTCGCTGCCGCCGCCGGCCGCCACCGAGAACTGCAGCGGCCCGCTGCCACGCCGGGTAAATACCTGGACCACGCCGCCGATCGCATCGCTGCCGTAGAGCGACGACGCCGGCCCGCGGACGATCTCGATGCGCTCGATCTGCGCCGCCGGGATGCGCGACCAGGTCGGCTCGCCGGAAGTTGCCGAGCCGACGCGCATGCCGTCGATCAGCAGCAGGACGTGTTTGGGATTGGCGCCGCGGACGTACAAGTAGGACGCTGCGCCCGGACTGCCGTTGGCCGCCATCTGGATGCCGGGTTGCGCGGCGAGGATCTGTTCCAGGCTGGAATGGCCGGCGGCCTCGATCTCGGCGCGCTCGAGGACGGTCGTATCGGTGAGGACTTCGTCGGCACGCATGGCTTGGCGGGTGGCAGTGACGACGACATCGTCGAGGCTGACGGATTCAGCGCCGCCAGCGGCCGCGACGAAAGCGGCCGGTACCAGGCCGAGCAGGGGCCGGAAACGGATGGACATGGTTTTCCCTTTCCCGGCAGGCGTCCCCGCATGCCGGAATGCGTTGAAAAGGAAACGCACGGGCGGAGCGCAGGTCGAGAAACCGGCGCCACCACCCCGTGGCATTTCCGTGAGGCATGGCAGGCCGGTATCCGGGCTCGCAAGTCTTGACGCATCGCCTTCCCAGGTTTCCCCAGTGGCTTCGTGATACGCCCGCACTTGCTTACCGTTGCGGGGGCAGCAGCGGCTTGGTCTCGTTGGAGACGCACCGCTTTCCCGTTTAACCGTATGGAATGAATTCCGAGTACGGCACCTGACAAGCCGCGCATTCTACATCGCCGCTCCGAGCAGCGCGAGCCACGCCCCGGCGCCAAAGCAATAAATCACTTTGAAAATAGCCGCTTAGTCCTTGACCGGACTACATTTATCCCTCTATAGTGCGGCCCATGAATAGCGAACTCGAAGCGCTCGAAGCCAAGATCGATCAGGTCGTCGCCCTGGTGCACCAGTTGCGCGCCGAAAACGAAGTCTTGAAGAACCAGATCGCCGCTGCCGAAGCGGAACGCCTGCATTTGCGGTCGACCATGACGGCCGCCCGCGAACGCCTCGAAGGCCTGATCGAACAGATTCCCGAGGATGCCTGATGAGCGGCGAGCAGAATTTTCTCGACGTCAAGATCATGGGCCGCGAGTACCGCGTTGCCTGCCTGCCCGAAGAACGCGATGCCCTGCTGGCGGCGGTCAACATGGTCGACGGCAAGATGCGCGACATCGCCCAGCGCACGCGCAGCACCATCGCCGAACGCGTGGCGGTGATGGCGGCGCTCAACATCGCCCACGAGCACCTCGGCCAGCCCGTGCCGGAAGACAACCAAGAAACGGTTGCGTCGCCGGAAACGAAGCGTAGAATCGAAGTCATGGGAGCACGGTTGGATGCCGTGCTGGCACCCCAGCAGCAACTGGACTTCTGACCGGTTGCGGGGTGGCCCGCCGAGTGTCCCCTGCGGTGTTTGTTAAGGCCATATATTCCTTGAACCAATGCTGATTGGCATCGGTTGCGGACCAGAAACCCGCTGTTGTGCGCGCTCTTCGTCGAACGTGCCTGATGCGGAAGGGAAGCAGCCACTCTGAACCCAGGTTCAGGATGCCGGCCTGACGGCACTCGCGGGGGCTTTTTTTGACAGGTGGCAGCTGGTCTGCCACCTGTTTTCATTTTGTGACCGGAAGATGCAGTACTGGCTGATGAAATCGGAACCGGACGAGGTTTCGATCGACGATCTGGCGGCCGCGCCGCAACGCGCCTTTCCGTGGACCGGCGTGCGCAACTACCAGGCGCGCAACTTCATGCGCGACGCCATGCAGCCCGGCGACCTCGCCTTCTTCTACCATTCCGGCTGTGCCGAACCGGGCATCGCCGGCATTTGCGAAATCTGCTCGGACAGCTATCCGGACCCGACCCAGTTTTCCGCCACCGACAAGTATCACGACCCGAAATCGACACACGAACAGCCGCGCTGGTGGCTGCGCGACGTGCGTTTCGTCAGCCGCTCCCGGCTGCTCGGCCTCGGCGAGCTGCGCCGCCATCCGGAACTGGCCGGCATGCGCGTGCTGGCGCGCGGCAACCGGCTGTCGATCACGCCGGTGACGACGGCCGAATGGATCTTCATTAACCGCTTGCTGGAAACCGATACATGACGCTTTGGTGGCTCACTTATCCTCTGCTGGGAATTTTTGGCGGCTTTGTCGCCGGCCTGTTCGGCGTTGGCGGAGGACTGACGCTGGTGCCTTTCATGTACATGCTGTTCGTCGCCCAGGATTTCCCGCCCGCGCACGTGATGCATCTGGCGCTTGGCACCTCGATGGCGACCATTATGTTCACGTCGATTTCGAGCATGCGCGCCCATCATGCGCACGGCGCCGTGCGCTGGGACATCGTTCGGACGATGGCACCCGGCTTGGTACTCGGCACCTTCGGCGGCTCATTGGTTGCCGGCCAGGTACCAACCGGACCGATGACGGCGATTTTCGTCGTTATCGTCTATTACGCGTCCATCCAGATGATGCTTGATTTCAAGCCGCACGCCCATCGCCAGATGCCCAATGGCTGGGGGCGCTTCATCGCCGGGGGCGTTATCGGCGTCATCTCCAGTCTGGTTGCCGCCGGCGGCGGTTTCCTCTCGGTGCCCTTCATGCTGTTCTGCAACGTGGCGATCCACAACGCCGTCGGTACCTCGTCAGCGCTGGGTTTCCCGATTGCCGTCGCCGGGGCGCTCGGCTATCTCGTTGCCGGTCTGAGCGATAGCGGTTTGCCCGATTACACGGTGGGCTACATCTATCTGCCCGCCTTCATCGGCATCGTCGTCATGAGCATCCTGATGGCACCGGTCGGTGCCAGACTGGCGCACAAATTGCCGGTCAAGCAACTGAAACGGGCTTTCGGCGGTTTTCTCGCCTTGCTCGCCACCAAGATGCTGCATAGCCTGATCGGCTGAAACGGATCAAGTGCCGGCCTTGAAGTCGCGCAAGGTAGCGACAAGGTCGGCAAAGCGTTCGCCCTGGACCGTCACGTGGGCTCGCAATTGTGCCGAGGCGAGGTCGCTGTCCCCCTTGACTATGGCATCGACGATGGCCTGATGCTCGTTGAACGATGTCGCCATGCGATTCCTGACGCGCAGTTGCAGCCGCCGGTAGGGACGCAGGCGGCGGTGCAGGGCAGTCGCCTGCTCCACCAGAAAGCCGTTGTGACTGGCTTCGTAGATGCGCTGGTGGAATACCTCATTCAACTGGTAATAGACATCCGGCATGCCGGCATCGCGCGCCGCTTCGCAGGCACGATGCGCCTCCTGCAGGGCAAGCTGCTCGCCCGCAGTGATCCGCCGGGCGGCCAGGCGCCCGCACATGGCCTCCAGTTCGGCCATCACCTCGAACATCTCGCAGACCCGATCGGCCCCCACTTCCGGCACGGTGGCGCCGCGCCGAGGACGAATCTCGATCAAGCCAGCCGAAGAAAGCTGAATCAGCGCTTCGCGTACTGGGGTTCGTGAGACGCCGAAGGTATCGGCGAGTTCTTGCTCGTCAAGTCGCGTACCAGGCGGGTAAACACCAGTAACGATGCGCTCTTCGATCAACTCGCCAAGCCGCTCCGACTGTCGTGCGGTAGCTGGAATTTCAACAGGACTGTTCACGCTTGGTCTCCAACGATTGGCAGTGATTGAATTATACGAAATTAGTTGACCAGTATTCAATCTCTGATATCTTGTATACACGACGGTGATTTTTGAACACAAAACAATAGAGCGGCCTTCCTGAGGCGAGGAGGAGCCAGCCAGTGAGGTTTCACCGTCTTCGTTATTTGTTCATTCATCAGGAGGAGACATCATGAACGAAACACGGCGCAATATCCTTAAAGGCCTGGCTGCTACGCCAGCTTTGGCTTTCGCTCCCAATCTGCTGTGGGCGCAAACAGCCGGTGAACTCAAGATTTCGCACCAGTTTCCCGGCGGCACGGCGACCGAAGGTGACTTCCGCGACCGCCTCTGCCGTCGTTTCAGTGCCGAGATTGCCAAGCGGACCAATGGTGCCTTGAAAGGCACGGTCTACCCGGGTTCATCGCTGATGAAGACCAACGCCCAGTTCAGTTCGGTGCGCAAGGGGGCGCTCGACATGACACTGGTTCCGCTGTCCTACGCCGGCGGCGAAGTGCCGGAAACCAATATCGGCCTGATGCCGGGCATCGTCACTTCCTACGAGCAAGCGGTAAGCTGGAAGAAGGCCGAGATTGGCAAGGCGCTGGCCAATATCCTGGCCGACAAGGGGGTTTTGATCGTCAGCTGGATCTGGCAGGCAGGTGGTGTTGCCAGCCGCGCCAAGCCGATCATCGAGCCGGAAGACGCCAAGGGCCTGAAAGTACGCGGCGGCAGTCGCGAAATGGACATGGTGTTGAAGGCGGCCGGTTCCACCGTGCTGACCCTGCCTTCGAACGAAATCTACGCCGCGATGCAGACCGGCGCGCTCGATGCGGCAATGACTTCGTCGACCAGCCTGATCTCCTTCCGCCTGGAAGAAGTCGGCAAGGCGCTGACCACCGGACGTGGCAAGACCTATTGGTTCATGTTCGAGCCGCTGCTGATCTCGCGTGCTGTTTTCGAGAGGCTGCCGAAGGCGCAGCAGGATGTGATCATGGCAGTCGGTGCCGAGATGGAGGCTTTCGCGCTGGAAGGCGCCAAGGCTGACGACCAGGCAGTGGCGGCGGTCTATCAGAAGGCTGGCGGCAAGGCCTATGACATGAGCGACGCGACCGTCAAGCGCTGGCAGGCGATTGCCCGCGATACGGCATGGAAGGACTTCGCCGGCAAGAATGAAAGCTGCGCCCGCATCCTCAAGCTGGCCGAGGCAACGCTGTGAGCCACGGCTTCGAACTGGAGGGCGCCGTCAAGGCGCCCGAAATCCCCGAGGAGGGGATTCTGGGGGGAATCAATCGCCTGATGCAGGGTTTGAACACGGCGATCATGTTCCTGTCGTCCATCGCGCTGCTCGCCGCTTCGCTGATCCTGTGCAGCAGCGTCTTCCTGCGCTATTTCCTGAAGATCCCGACCGACTGGCAGGACGAGATGTCGGTTTTCCTGCTCGTCGGTGCCACCTTCATGTGCGCCGCCTACGTCCAGTCGCAGCGCGGCCACATCGGCATCGAGGCATTGGGCGGCCTGCTGCCGCCCTTCATCAACAAGCTGCGGCTGATCTTCTGCGATCTGGTGTCCTTCCTGTTCTGCAGCTTCTTCACCTGGAAATCGATGTTGCTGCTGCACGAAGCCTGGGTTGACGGTCAGACGACCTCGTCCTCGTGGGCGCCACCGCTGTGGATTCCCTACGGCTTCATGACCCTCGGTATGACTCTGTTGTCGTTGCAGATCCTGCTGCAACTGGTCGCCGGCCTCGTTCGCAAGGAGAAATAACATGGCCGAATCCACTATTGGCATTCTCTACGGGCTGGGCACCCTGATCGTGATGTTCTCCGGCATCCCGATTGCCTTTGCCCTCGGCACCATTGCCGTGCTGTTCATGCTGGTGTTCATGCCGGCCGCGGCCACTGACACGATTACCCAGAACGTGTTCGAGGAAATGGCCAACATCACGCTGCTGTCCATTCCCTTGTTCATCCTGAAGGGGGCCGCCATCGGCCGCTCGCGGGCGGGTGCCGATCTCTATCTGGCGATTCATGCCTGGATGCACAAGATTCCCGGTGGTCTGGGCATTGCCAACGTTTTTGCCTGCGCGCTGTTCGCCGCGATGGCCGGCTCCAGCCCGGCAACCTGCTCCGCGATCGGCGGTGCCGGCATTCCGGAAATGCGCTCGCGCGGTTATTCGCCGGGCTTCGCCGCCGGCATCATCGCGGCGGGCGGGACGCTCGGCATCCTGTTGCCGCCGTCGATCACGATGATCCTTTTCGCGGTCGCCGCCGAGCAGTCGCTGGGCCGTCTGTTCCTTGCCGGCATCTTCCCGGGACTGTTGCTGGTCGGTCTTTTCGCTGGCTACGCCGTGTTCCGCTTCAAGGTCGAATACAACTCGGCACTCGACGTCTGGCATTCCGGCGGCGCCAAATCGGCTTACCTCGACGAAATGAAAATGACCCGGGCCGACAAGACCCGCATGCTGCCGCGCGTCATTCCCTTCGTGCTGCTGTTGATCGGCGTCATGGCTGCGCTTTATGGTGGCTACGCAACACCGTCGGAAACCGCCGGCCTTGGCGGGATTCTGGCTCTTGCGCTGATTGCCGGCATCTACGGCGTCTGGCGGCCGCACCAGTTGAAGCCGATCCTCAACAGCACGCTCAAGGAATCGACGATGTTGATGTTCATCATCGGCATGTCGCTGCTCTACTCCTACGTGATGAGCTATCTGCACATCAGCCAGTCGGCGGCCGAATGGATCGTCGCCATGCACTTGTCGAAGTGGCTGCTGCTCTCGGCGATCCTGATCTTCGTGATCATTCTCGGCTTCTTCCTGCCGCCGGTCTCGATCATCCTGATGACTGCGCCGATCATCCTGCCGCCGCTGAAAGATGCCGGTTTCGACCTGATCTGGTTCGGCATCGTGATGACCGTGGTCATGGAAATGGGCCTGATCCATCCGCCGGTCGGCCTCAACATCTTCGTCATCAAGAACGTCGCACCGGACATTCCGCTCAAGGACATCGTCTGGGGCGTGCTGCCCTTCGTCGGCCTGATGTTCCTTGCCGTAATCCTGCTCTGCCTGTTCCCCGGTATCGCAACCTGGTTGCCGGACGTGGTCATGGGCGTGGCGAGCTGAGCAGGCGACGATCATGAACGCACCTCTTCATCGCGAATGGGACAGCCTGCGCCAGAGCCGCGGCAAGCGCCTCGAACGGGCGGCCAGCCTCGGCTTGGTTGGCAAAAACGGCAAGGAAATCCCGGCCGACCGCATCATCGACCTGCTCGAAGCCATCATCCAGCCGGGCGACCGCGTCTGCCTGGAAGGCAACAACCAGAAGCAGGCCGACTTCCTCGCCGAGTCGCTGGCCGACTGCGATCCGGCGCGCATCAATCAACTCCAGATGGTCCAGTCTGTCCTGGCGCTACCGAGCCATGTGGACCTTTTCGAGCGCGGCCTGGCAAACCGCCTCGACTTTTCCTTCAGCGGCCCGCAGGGCGCCCGCCTGGCCAAGCTGGTGCAGGAACAGCGCATCGAGATCGGCGCCATCCACACCTATCTCGAACTGTTCGGCCGCTACTTCCTCGACCTGACGCCGAACATCGCGCTGATCGCGGCGCAGGCGGCGGACGCCCAGGGCAATCTCTACCTCGGGCCGAACACCGAAGATACGCCGGCCATCGTCGAAGCGACCGCGTTCAAGGGCGGCATCGTCATCGCCCAGGTCAACGAACGCCTCGACCAGTTGCCGCGCGTCGATGTACCGGCCGACTGGGTCGATTTCACCGTTCTCGCCCCGAAACCGAACTACATCGAGCCGCTGTTCACCCGCGACCCGGCGCAGATTACCGAGGTCCAGGTGCTGATGGCGATGATGGCGATCAAGGGCATCTACGCCGAATACGGCGTCACCCGCCTGAACCACGGCATCGGTTTCGACACGGCGGCGATCGAGCTGTTGTTGCCGACCTACGCCGCCGAGCTTGGCCTGAAAGGCAAGATCTGCACCCACTGGGCGCTGAATCCGCATCCGACGCTGATCCCGGCGATCGAATCCGGCTTCGTCGAATCGGTGCATTGCTTCGGTTCCGAAGTCGGCATGGACGCCTACATCGCCGCCCGCTCCGACGTCTTCTTCACCGGCGCCGACGGCAGCATGCGTTCCAATCGCGCCTTCTGCCAGACGGCCGGGCTGTACGCTTGCGACATGTTCATCGGCTCGACCCTGCAGCTCGATCTCGCCGGCAACAGTTCGACGGCGACGCTGGGCCGGATCACCGGCTTCGGCGGCGCCCCGAACATGGGTTCCGACCCGCACGGCCGCCGTCACGCCAGTCCGGCCTGGCTCAAGGCCGGCCGCGAGGCCTACGGGCCGCAGGCGACGCGCGGGCGCAAGCTGGTCGTGCAGATGGTCGAGACCTTCCGCGAACACATGGCACCGGTCTTCGTCGAGGAGCTCGACGCCTGGCAACTGCAGCGCAGCATGGGCGCCGAGCTGCCGCCGATCATGATCCACGGCGACGACGTCAGTCACATCGTCACCGAGGAAGGGATCGCCAACCTGCTGCTCTGCCGGACGCCGGAAGAGCGCGAGCAGGCGATCCGCGGCGTCGCCGGCTTCACCCCGGTGGGCATGGCGCGCGACAAGGCGATGGTGGAGAACCTGCGCGACCGCGGCATCGTCCGCCGTCCCGAAGACCTCGGCATCAACCCCCGGCAGGCCAGCCGCGACCTGCTCGCGGCGCGCTCGGTCAAGGACCTGGTGCGCTGGTCCGGCGGTCTCTACGCGCCGCCTTCCCGTTTCCGCAATTGGTGAACGCCATGGAAAAACTCGAATTCAAGTTCCCCTCGCAAGCGCTGGTCGCCACCGCGCCGCCCGCGCTGTGCGGCGTGGTCGGCTCCGGCAACCTCGAAATCCTGGTCCGTGCCGGCGTCGACCCGCAGCTTTGCGCAGTCAGCGTCAATACTTCGGCGCGCGGTTTCGGCGAAACCTGGCGCGCTGTGCTGGCGACTTTCGCCGCCAGCCAGGCGGTCGGTGGGACGAGTATCGCCATCAACGACATGGGGGCGACCCCGGCGGTCGTCAGTCTGCGCCTGGCGCAGGCGCTGGCCGACTATCGTGGAGCTGCGCAATGAGCCTGTCACTCGCCGCCCGTCATAGCTGCTTCGAGGCCACCGCCCGCCAGCGCCTGGCCGGTCTGCTCGATTCCGGCAGCTTCTGCGAAATCCTGCCGCCGGCCGTCGCGCAACCGAGTCCGCACCTGGCCCAGCTCGACCTGCCCGGCGCTTTCGACGACGGCGTCGTCGTTGGCGCAGGCCGACTGGTCGGCCGGCAGGTCCTGGTTGCTGCCCAGGAGGGGCAGTTCATGGGCGGCGCCGTCGGCGAAATCCACGGCGCCAAGATCGTCGGCCTGCTGCGGCGCGCCGTCGCCGAAAAGCCGGCAGCCTTGCTGTTTCTCATCGATTCCGGCGGCGTTCGCCTGCACGAGGCCAATGCCGGGTTGATCGCCATCTCGGAAATCATGCGCGCCGTGCTCGATGCGCGTGCTGCCGGCGTGCCGGTCATTGCCCTGGTCGGCGGCAGTTGCGGCGCCTTTGGCGGCATGGGCATCGTCGCCAAACTGTGTTCGGCGGTGATCATGTCCGAAGAAGGGCGGCTGGCGCTGTCCGGTCCCGAGGTCATCGAAACGGTGGCCGGCGTCGAGGAGTTCGACGCCAAGGATCGCGCCCTGGTCTGGCGCGTCACCGGCGGCAAGCACCGCTACCTGATGGACGATTGCGCGGCGCTGGTCGACGACGATATCGCCGCTTTCCGCGACGGCGCCAGCGCGCTCCTCGACGGCTGGCAGGAAAGGCCGAATACGCTGGCCAGCCTGCGCGCCGAACAGGTGCGTCTGCAAGGCCGACTGGCCACCTACGCCGGTTGCCGCGACGGCCTCGAAGTCTGGGCGGCGCTCGGTGTCGCCGAGCCGGAACGCGTACCGCTGCTCGACTGCGACGACCTGGTCGCCTTGAAGGAAGGATTGCCGACATGAAGCTCAACGTCATTCTCGATGCGCTGTTTCCGGCCGGTCACGCGGTGACCGTGGCCAACCAGGTGATCACCGGCGAAGCGCAGACCGCTCTGGGACCGGTCGCCGTGCTCGGCACCACCGACGCGGCGGCAATCGATCATGCGATGGCGCTGGCGCTGGCCGGCGCTGTCCTCGACACGGTCGAACAACACCCCGGCCGGCCGCTGGTCTTCCTGGTCAACACCAGCGGCCAGGCGCTGTCGCGCAGCCAGGAACTGCTCTGCCTGAACGGTTCGCTGGCGCATCTCGCCAGTTGTGTCGATTTCGCCCGTCGTCAGGGTCATCCCTCGCTCGCCCTGGTGACCGCCAATGCGGTCAGCGGCGGCTTCCTGTCCTTCGGCCTGATGGCCGACCGGGCCTATGCGCTGGCCGATGCCCAGGTCCGGGTGATGGACTTGCGGGCAATGGCGCGGGTGACCAAGATCGCCCACGAACGGCTGGTCGAACTGGCGGCGAGTTCACCGACCTTCGCCCCGGGCGCGGAAAACTACCAGAAGATGGGCGCGATCGCGGCGATCTGGCCGGCACCGACGGCGACGCTACTGCTCGATGCCTTGCGCGAAGTCGCTCAGACCCGGGATGGCGGCGACCAACGCCAAACCCTCGCCACGGCGCGTGGCGGGCGGCAACTGGCGGCCGGCGTGAGCGGACAGGTGCAACATGCGGTGTTCGCCGGCTGACCGCATGTTGCGCCACGACCTGGTTTATCTGCAGCCGGAGGCAGCCTGGCAATCGCCTTGCGCGGCGCCCGGCAGCCCGCTGGCGCAGGCTGCGCAGCGCTGGCTCGCCGCTGGCCGGCCATTGGTGGCGGCGCGCCAGCCAGCCGATGACGAAATGCTGCTGCTCGGTCTGACGCTGCCGACGGAGCAGGGGCGGCAACGCCTGGCCATCCGCGTCGCGGCAGCGGCGGTGGCGCGCTGCCGGCCGCCCTTGAAACTGGAGCAGTGCCTGCATCGCCTGCCCGCCGCGCACGCCCTGGAACTCCGCACGCTGGCCGAACGGGCGCGGGCCGGCGCAATCGCGCTTGGCGTCTACGGCTCGCTGGCCTGGGAAGCGATCAGCGGCGAGTCCTATCGCCACCAGGCGTCGGATATCGACCTGATCTGCGATGTCGCCAGCGAGGGGCAGTTGATTGCCATGCTTGGCGAACTGGAGCGGACGGCGGCCCGTTTGCCTTGTCGTCTCGACGGCGAAATCCGTTTTCCCGACGGCAATGCCGTTGCCTGGCGGGAAATCCTTGCCCATCGGCAGACCCCGGAGACGCCGGTATTGGCAAAAGGCCAGCGCGACGTCGCCCTGCTGCCGCTGGCGCGCCTGATCGCGACCTTGGCGCCGGAGCATTGTGATGCTTGAAATTGCCGCGCGCGCATCGATCGCACCCGGGTTTCAGGGCCTGACCCCGGCGCTCGGGCACGTCGGCCGCCTGGCGATCCGCAGCCTCTACCGCGAGGTGGCCCTGGCGCTGAAACCCGGGCTGGTCTGCCCGAGCAGCCCGGGCAGCCATGCCGATATGGATTTCACCAGTTTCGTGCGCAGTCTGCAGGCGCTGCGCGACTATTTTCCGGCAATCGCCGATTGCGGCCGCCACGATCCCGCACTGGCTTCGCTGCAAACGCTGGGGATCGCCGCCGAGCGGCGCATGCTGGCGGCGACCGGCGGCATCAACACGCACCGCGGCGCCATTTTCAATCTCGGCTTGTTGTGTGCCGCCAGCGGCTACCTGCTCGCCGGCGGTCGCGCGCTCGACGCGGCCAGCGCCTGCCGCTGCGTGGCCGAGCGCTGGAGCGAGGAAATTCTGGCCGATCTTGCGCAAGCGCCGGCGGACAGCCATGGGCTGGTCGTCGCCAGGCGTTACGGTAGCGGCGGCGCCCGTCAGGAAGCGGCGGCCGGTTTCCCGGCGGCGCTGGCGATCGGTTTGCCGGCCTACCGCGGCATCCTGGCCGCCACCGGCGATCCCGAACTGGCGGCTGAACAAGCCCTCTTTGCACTGATCGCCGAAGTCGAGGACAGCAATCTCCTATGGCGCGGCGGTCCGGACGGGCTCGTTTTCGGGCGCCAACTGGCGGCTGACTTTCTCGCCGCCGGCGGCGTCCTGGCCAGCGATTGGCGCGACCGGGCGAAGGCGATCGATGCCGCCTTCATCGCCCGCCGCCTGAGCCCCGGCGGCAGCGCCGACCTGCTCGGGGTGACGCTGTTCCTGGCCGAACTCGACGGGCTCGCCTGAGATGCGGCTGGCGCTTCTGTTCAGCGGTCAGGGCGGGCAGACGCCGGCACACTGGCGGCAGCTCGTCGAAACCGGCGATGCCGTTTTGCTTTCCGCGTTGTCGGCGGTTGTGCCCGAACTCTCTTCGCAAAATCCGCCACCGCCCGACCGGCTGGCCGACAACACGGTCGCCCAGCCCTTGATTTTCGCCCAGCAGATGGCGTTGTGGGGCGAGTTGCGCGATCGCCTGCCGCAACCGATCTGTGTCGCCGGTTATTCGCTCGGCGAAATGGCCGCCTGTTGCGTCGCCGGCGCTTTTTCGCCGATTCAGGGGGTTGCCTTGTGCGCGCTGCGGGCGGCCTTGATGGATCGGGCGGCCCCCGGCGAGTACGGCATGCTCGCCGTGCTCGGCCTGGATCAAGCGCGGGTCGCCCGGCTTGCGACCGCGGCCGGGTTCGCCATCGCCATCCGCAACGCGCCGCGTCATCTGGTCCTGGCCGGTCCGCAGGCCGCCCAGGCCGCGCTCGCCAGCGAGTTGGCGGCGGCCGGCGCGACGCGCCTGGTGGCACTGGCGGTGCGGACGCCTTCGCATACGGCGCGGCTGGCGCCGGCGGCACAGGCCTTCGGGCAGCAGCTAGCGACGCTGGCCGACGCCCGTCTGCGTTTCCCGGTATTCAGCGCCATCGACGCGACGTCGGCGCGCCGCGCCGCGCCGGCCCTTGCTGCGCTGGCCCGTCAACTGGCCGAGCCGCTCGATTGGGCGGCCTGCCTGCAGGCGATCCGCGAGATGCAGCCGGATGCGGTCCTCGAAATCGGCCCGGGCAACGCCCTGGCACGCCTGTTCGGCGAACTGGCGCCGGAGATTCCGGTGCGTGCCTGCGACGATTTCCGCAGCATCGATGGCATCGTCGGCTGGCTGGCCTCATGCGCCGGCTGACGCAGGCCTGATGTCGCTGGCGCTGCTTGCCGCCTACCTGGCGACCGGCGCGGTCGCCGGTTTCTTCGCCGGCCTGCTCGGCGTCGGCGGCGGCGTCGTGGTGGTGCCGATGCTGGCCTTGCTGTTCGCCGGGCAAGGCTTCCCGGAAAACGAAGTGCTGCATCTGGCGCTCGGCACCTCGATGGCGACCATCCTGTTCACCGCGGCTTCCAGTCTGCGCGCCCACCACGCCCACCGGGCCGTGCTCTGGCCAGTGGTGCATCGGCTGACCCCGGGCATCCTGCTTGGTACCTTGTGCGGCGCCTATCTCGCGGCTTTCGTCTCGTCGCGGGTCCTGGCCTTGATCTTCGTTGTCTTCATGCTCTTCGTCGCCGGCCAGATGATTGCTCAACGACGTCCGCCAGCCGGCCGCAGCCTGCCCGGCGCGCTCGGTCTGAGCCTGGCCGGCGGCGTGATCGGCGCTTTCTCGAGTCTGGTGGCGATCGGCGGCGGCGCCCTGACGGTACCTTTCCTGATCTGGTGCGGCGTTCGCCCCCAGCAGGCGATCGGAAGCTCGGCCGCGGTCGGCCTGCCGATCGCCATCGGCGGTACCTGCGGCTATGTCTGGCACGGCTGGGGATATGCCGCGCTGCCGCCGGGCAGTCTCGGGTTCGTCTATCTGCCGGCGCTGGCGGTCATCCTCGTCGCCAGCATGCTGGTCGCGCCGCTCGGCGCGCGCCTCACGCACCAGCTACCGGTGCGCCTGCTGCGCGGCATCTTCGCCGGGCTGTTGCTGCTGCTTTCGGCGAAGATGCTGTGGAACCTTTTCGCCCCCTGAGTCCGGCGCTTCAGCGCGCCTTGAACTGCGGCTTGCGCTTTTCCAGGAAGGCGGCCAGCCCCTCGCGGTAATCCTCGGTCTCGAGAAAAGCGAAGGAGGCGGCCTTTTCCGCGTCGGTCAGCGGCCGGCTGTCCTGCAGGCGGCGTATCCACTGCTTGTGCCAGCCGGCAACCAGCGGCGCCCCCTGACAGATGCGGCGGGCCGTGGCATAGGCTTCGTCGCCGACCTGAACGTCCGGCACGACGCGCGTCAGCAGCCCCTTTTCATACGCCTCGCGGGCGCCGAGGATGCGTCCTTCGAGCAGGATTTCCTTGACCACGGCGGCACCGGCGAGACGCAGCAGGCCTTCCATTTCGCCGGGATACATCGAGAAGCCGAGCTTGTTGATCGGCGCGCCGAACTTGGCGCTCTCGCCGGCGATGCGCAGGTCGCAGGCGCCGGCGATTTCCAGCCCGCCACCGATGCAGGCGCCCTGGATCAACGCCACCGTCGGGTGCGGCGAATCGGCGATGGCGTTGAGCGCTGCGGCGACTTCGCCGTGGTACAGCAGCGCCTGATCCAGTGTCGTCCGGGCGCTGACGAATTCCTCGAGATCGCCGCCGGCGGCGAAGGCGGCTTCGCCGGCACCGCGCAGGACGATGCAACGGACGCTGGAATCGGCGGCAAGGCTTGCCATGTGGCGGCTCAACGCGCGCCACATCGCCAGATCGATGGCGTTCAGCTTGTCCGGGTTGTTCAGGGTCAGGGTGGCGATTTCGCCGTCAATTTTCAGGTCGATGCTGCTCATTCTTCGTTCCAAAATTACGCATGCGTAAACTTACATACACTGTAAGGTTATGAGGTCTTGTATAAGATACAATGCTGTCGCCGTCCTGCGGTAATTATTAATAAGGAGAACAGATATGAGCAGCGTGATGTACGAAAGGATGCGGGTAAATCCCAAATTCCAGGAGCTGGTCGCAAAGAGGGGACGTTTTGCCTGGACCCTGGCCGCGATTGTGTTGACCATGTTCTACGGTTTCGTGATGATCGTGGCCTTCGCGCCCGCGTCGCTGGGCCAACCGATTGCCGAAGGTTCGCGGTGGACCGTTGGCGTCGTCGCCGAACTTTTCATGTTCATTTTCTTCTGGGTGCTGACCGCGGTCTATGTCCGCCGCGCCAATACCGAATTCGACGCCCTTTCCCAGGAAGTGGTGCGTGACGCCTGGAAGGAGAACAAATAATGCTGCGCAAGATCATTCCCGCACTCGGCCTGCTCGGCCTGTGCACCCTCGCCGTTGCCGCCGGCGATGCCCTCGGTCCGACCGAGAAACAGGCGACCAACTGGCACGCCATCGTGATGTTCTGCCTGTTCGTCGCGATGACGATGGGCATCACCTACTGGGCAGCCAGCCGCACCAAGTCGACGTCCGACTTCTACACGGCCGGCGGCGGCATCACCGGCTTCCAGAACGGCCTGGCGATCGCCGGTGACTACATGTCGGCAGCGACCCTGCTCGGTCTGACCGCCATGGTCTACAGCAAGGGTTACGACGGCTACATCTACATGCTGTGCTTCTTCGCCGGCTGGCCGATCATCCTCTTCCTGATGGCCGAACGCCTGCGCAACCTGGGTAAATTCACCTTCTCCGACATCACCGCCTACCGCCTCGACCAGGGCAAGGTGCGGACCATGGCCGCGATTTCGTCGCTGGTCGTCGTCTGCTTCTACCTGATCGCCCAGATGGTCGGCGCCGGCCAACTGATCAAGCTGCTCTTCGGCCTCGAGTACAACGTCGCGATTTTCGCGGTCGGCATCCTGATGATGGTCTATGTCACCTTCGGCGGCATGGTCGCCACTACCTGGGTGCAGATCATCAAGGCCTGCATGCTGCTGGCCGGTGGCACGCTGGTCATGGTGCTGGCGATGAGCCAATTCGGTTTCTCGTTCAGCACCCTGGTCGACCAAGCGATGTCGGTGCACACCCTGGGTGAAAAGCTGATGCACCCGGGTAGCCTGCTCGCCGACCCGATCACCGCAATCTCGCTCGGCCTCGGCCT
Organism: Azonexus sp. MM2026_4; assembly: GCF_055901855.1. NCBI lineage: Bacteria > Pseudomonadati > Pseudomonadota > Betaproteobacteria > Rhodocyclales > Azonexaceae > Azonexus > Azonexus sp. MM2026_4. The sequence continues at coordinate 2,788,250 of NZ_CM148380.1, forward strand.
GATGTTCGGTACCGCCGGCCTGCCGCACATCCTGATGCGCTTCTTCACCGTCACCGACGCCAAGGAAGCCCGCAAGTCGGTGCTCTACGCTTCCGGCTTCGTCGCCTACTTCTTCAACGTCATCTTCCTGATGGGCCTCGCCGGCGTCATCATCGTCGGCCAGAACCCCGAGTTCTTCGAAGGCGGCGAAATCGGCAAGAAGCTGATCGGCGGCGGCAACATGGTCGCCATGCACCTGGCCAAGGCGGTCGGCGGCGACATGCTGCTCGGCTTCCTCGCTGCGGTTGCCTTCGCCACCATCCTGGCGGTCGTTTCCGGCCTGGCACTGGCCGGCGCTTCGGCGATCTCGCACGATATCTATGCCCGTGTGATCAAGAAGGGTACGGCTTCCGAAGCTGCGGAAATCCGCGTCTCCAAGATGGCCACCATCGCCCTCGGCTTCGTCGCCATCATCCTCGGCATCGCCTTCGAAAAGCAGAACATCGCCTTCATGGTCGGCCTCGCCTTCGGTGTTGCTGCCGCTGCCAACTTCCCGGTGCTGATCCTCTCCATGTACTGGAAGGGCCTGACCACCCGCGGCGCGCTGTGGGGCGGTTACGGCGGCCTGATCTCGGCGGTGCTGTTCGTGCTCTTCTCGAAGTCGGTGTGGGTCAACGTGCTGGGCAATGCCGCCCCGCTCTTCCCCTACACCCAGCCGGCGCTGTTCGCGATGCCGGTCGCCTTCCTGCTCGCCTTCATCTTCTCGAAGAGCGACTCGAGCGTCCGCGCCAAGAGCGAAATCGAAGCCTTCGACGACCAGTACGTCCGTGCCCAGACCGGCTACGGCGCTGCTGGCGCAGCCAAGCACTAAACCCGCTGCGGCTTTCACCCGAAACCCCGACCGGTTCGCCGGTCGGGGTTTTTTTATTGTCTTCGCATCACACCCTTGTCATGAATTCCGGGCAAATGTCATATCATAGCGGGATACGTTTCTCGACATAAAATGTCTTGACATTTTATGTCAGCACCCCTAGTCTGGATGCCACACGACCCATAACGAGGACAACATGGAAAACACACTGAAGGAAAAGCTGGAGGGACTGGATACGCTGGTCGGCGGCCTGATGGGCGGCCTCGCCGTGCAGCTGCATCCGATTGCCGGACCGGTGCCGGTGGTCCAGGTCAGCATCGAGACGCGCGAAGAACTGCCAATCTTCATCACCTGTTCGGATTCGCAAATCCTGTGCCTGTGCTACCTGTGGAGCGACAGCGAAGTCATGCCGGAACGCCGCACCGAACTGCTCGAAACGCTGCTCGACCTCAACCCGTCGGTACCGCTTTCCTCGTTCGGCCGCATCGGCGAGCGCTACGTGCTGTCCGGCGCCCTGGCGCGCGACGCGCGCGGCGAGGACATCGCGCAGGACATCGCCGCCCTGAGCGACAACGCACTCGACGCGCTGGACGCCCTGTCCGAATTTCTGCACTGAAGGAGACGAACATGTCCGTGATCAAGAAAGTGGTGACCCTGCTGCGCGGCAGCGCCCGCGAACTGGCTGAAAATGTCGTCGACGCCAACGCCACGCGCATCTACGAGCAGGAAATCATCGACGCCAAGCAGAGCATCCTCGAAGCGCGCAGCAGTCTGGCTGACGTGATGGCCAGGGAAATGCAGAGCGCCCGGGCGGTCACCCGCCTGGAAGGCGAGATGGCGCGCTACGAAGGTCTGGCGCTGGAAGCCCTGGAGAAATCCCAGGAAACGCTGGCCGAAGAAGTCGCCGGCAAGGTGGCGGCGATCGAACTGGAACTCGAGGAACAGCGCAAGGCGCAGGCCTCGTTCGCCAGCCAGGTGAGCAAGCTGAAGGAACTGATCAAAGCCTCGGAAGCGAAAATCCGCGAACACGAGCGCGAAATCGCCATCGCCAAGACCACCGAAAGCGTCTACAAGGCGACCCAGTCGATTTCCGACAACATCGGCAGCAGCGGCTCGCGCCTGGCCAGCGCCCGCGAATCGCTGGAGCGCATCAAGCAGCGTCACGAACACCTGGCCGACCGCATGCAGGCGGCCGACCAGCTCGACCGCGAACTGGGCGAAAAGGCGCTGGCGACCAAGCTCGCCGAGGCCGGCATCGGCCAGGATGCCGACCGCCAGCGCAAGGTCATGGAGCGCATCCGCGCCCGCCAAGCGAAGCCGACCGGAAACGCATGAGCGTCGCCCGCAAACCGGCGCGCTGGCAAAGTTCGGACGCAGCGATCAAGGCCGTCCAGGTGGCCTTCGACGTCGAGGAAAAGGTACTCGAGACGGTGCGCCGCACCGCCTTCGAGGAGAACCGCTCGACCTCCGACCAGATTCGTCACCTGCTCGGCCTGCCCACCGCCAGCCGGCCGAAACGCCCGCGCCTGACCGTCTCGCTGACCGCCGCCGACTACGCGCTGCTGGGCGAACGCTATGGGCTAGCGGCGGACGACCGGCTGGCGATCAAGGAGCGGGTGACGCGCGTATTGATCGACTTCGCAAACTCGCGGGCAGAAAGACAGACAGCATGATCGGTTTCCTCGACGCAGCAACTTCCTTCCCCAGCGTGATCTACACGGTCCTGCTCGGCGTCGTCCTGGTGTATTGGCTACTCTCGCTGATCGGCATCGTCGATATCGACTCGGGCCCGGTCATCGAGGCCGAACTGCATACCGATGCCGACGTCGACGAAATCGGCGATCTGGCCAGTTACCTGGTCGCCATGGGGCTGAACGGCGTACCGTTCTCGGTCGTCCTCAGCCTGCTCGTGCTGGTCTCGTGGACCGTCACCTGCCTGGCGGCGATGTGGCTGCTGCCGCTGGTGCCGACCAGCCTGCTGCGCGGCATTGCCGGACTGGCCGTCATGGCCGTCGCGCTGGCCCTGGCGATTCCCGTCACCGCCCGCCTGATCCGCCCGCTGCGCGGCCTGTTCGTCACCCACACCGCGATCTCCAACGCGGCGCTGGTCGGTCAGGAATGCAAGGTACTGACGGCGACAGTGGACGAGAAATTCGGGCGCGCCGAAGTCGCCACCCGCGGCACCCCGGTCAACATCCGGGTCTGGGCGGAAACGCCGAATACCCTGAGCAAGGGTTCGGCTGCCCGCATCCTCGATTACGACGCAGCCGGCGCCCGCTATCTGATCGCTGCCGACGAACGCATCGACTGATCCTTTTTCAATTCACTCAAACACAAGCAAGGGGAAATCCATGGAGCCGGTAATAATCGCCGTCGCGGTGCTGGTATTGCTCAGCCTCGGCATGATCGCGCTGTTCGCCAAGTTCTATCACAAGGTCGAACAGGGCTACGCGATGATCGTCAACACGCTGCGCGCCGAACCTGAAGTCACCTTCACCGGCCGCATGGTCTATCCGATCATCCACAAGGCCGAACTGATGGAAATCTCGCTGAAGACCATCGAGATCGACCGTTCGGGCAGCGAAGGCCTGATCTGCCGGGACAACATCCGCGCCGACATCAAGGTCAAGTTCTTCGTCCGCGTGAACAAGACCGCCGAAGACGTCCTCAAGGTGGCCCAGGGGATCGGTTGCGAGCGTGCCTCCAGCCCGGAAATCCTCGAAGACCTGTTCTCGGCGAAGTTCTCCGAAGCGCTGAAGACGGTCGGCAAGGCGATGGACTTCATCGAGCTTTACCAGGCGCGCGACCGTTTCCGCGACGAGATCGTGCGCCAGATCGGCGACGATCTTTCCGGTTACGTGCTCGAAGATGCCGCCATCGACTACCTGGAACAAACGCCGCTGCAGAAGCTGGATACCAACAACATCCTCGACGCCCAGGGGATCAAGAAGATCACCGAACTGACCGCCGTCGAGCACGTGCGAACCAACGAGCTGCGCCGCAACGAGGAAATGCAGATCAAGAAGAAGGACGTCGAGACCCAGGAAGCGCTGCTCGAACTGGAGCGCCAGCAGGCCGATGCCCAGTCGCGCCAGCAGCGCGAGGTCGCCTCGGTGCGCGCCCGCGAACAGGCGGAAACGGCCAAGATCCAGGCCGAGGAACACACCAAGGCCGAACTCGCTCGTCTGCTCGCCGAACAGGCGATCGCCGTGCAGCAGGAAAACGCCCAGCGCGAGAAGGAAGTGGCAGAAAACAACCGCAAGCGAGCGGTCGCCGTCGAGGAAGAAAAGGTCACCCGCGCCCGCGAACTGGAAATCGTCGACCGCGAGAAGGAAGTCACGCTGCAGCGCATCGACAAGGACCGCGCCGTCGAAGTACAGAAGAAGGCAATCGCCGACGTCATCCGCGAACGGGTCATCGTCGAGCGCACGGTTGCCGAGCAGGAAGAGGCAATCAAGGAAGTCCGCGTCGTCGCCGAAGCCGACCGCACCAAGAAATCGGTCGTCATCCTGGCCGAGGGTCAGGCGGAAGAAAAACTGGTCCTCGAAGTCAAGGCGGCCGAAGCGCAGGAACGCAAGGCGCGGCACAAGGCGGCCGAGGAACAGACCCTGGCCGAAGCCCACCTCAAGGTCGCCGAGAAGGAAGCCGAAGCCAAGAAGCGCGAAGCCGAAGGTGTCGAAGCGCTGGCCGCCGCCACCGGCCTGGCCCAGGCCAAGGTGATGATGGTCACCGCCGACGCCGAGGAAAAGCAGGGCATGGTCGCCGCCAAGGTAAAGATGGCCGACGCCGACGCGGTCAGCAAGTTCGGCTTGGCCGAGGCCGAGGCGCTGCGCGCCAAGCTCGAAGCCGAAGCCCAAGGCAAGGAAAAGCTGGGCCTGGCCGAGGTCACGGTGCGTGCCGCCGACGCCGAGGTCATCGCCAAGACCGGCCAGGCCGAGGCGGAAGTCGTCGAAGCCCGCTTCCAGGCCGAAGCCAAGGGCCTGCGCGAGAAGTTCGAGGCGATGCAGGCGATGAACCCGGCGACGCGCGAACACGAAGAATTCCGCATGCGTCTCGACAACGCGCAGATCGCCACCCTCAAGGCAATCGACGCGCAGACCTCGATCGCCCGCCAGCAGGCGGAAGTGCTCGGCACCGCGCTGGCCAACGCGAAGATCGACATCGTCGGCGGCGAGGGCGATTACTTCGACCGCTTCGTCAACGCCCTGTCGATCGGCAAGGGCATCGACGCGACGATCGGCAAGAGCAGCACGCTGCAGGTGGCGCTCAAGGATCACCTGAGCGGCGACCGCGACCTGGTCGGCGACGTCCGCGACATCGTCGGCGCCCTCGGCGGTTCGGCCGGCGAACTGCAGAATCTCTCGGTCGCCGCCTTGCTGACCAAGGTCATGCGCGACGGCAGCGCCGAACAGCAGGCAGCCTTGCGCACCCTGCTCGCCGGCATCGGCAAGCGCGCCGACTGACGACCGGCGCGATTCTCCGGATACGCTCCGCCCGCCGCCGGGCGGAGCGCTGTGAACCACCTCTAGGGGCGCCCCGCCATGGCTTCCACGAATACGCCTGCACCTGAAATCCCGGCTACCGCGACGACCGACCCGACCGACGCGATGGTCGGCGACAGCGGCAGTTACGAGCTACTGAAGAAACGCCTCGCCGGTCACGGCGACGCGCTGCTGACCCGGACCCAGGCGCTGAACGCGGCGCGCGTCGCCGAATTCGGCCGCAACGAGCAGTCGCTGATCCTGCGCACCCGCGCCCGCACCGAGAACAACTGCGTCGCCCGCGACATCGTCCGCATCGGCGACCGCCTGCTCTTCGGCTACAACGTCTTCATCGGCCTGCGCAAGGAAACCGCGGTCGGCGACGTCTTCGCCCTCTACCGGCTGGCCGAGGCGGGCGGCGGCGACGAACTCGAAGCCCTGCCGCTGACCGGCAGCTTCCTCGAGGACCAGCGCTTCGTTTCCGATTTCCGCGAACTGCACGCCTATTACAAGCAGGCGACGCTGATCCAGTTGCGCGTCACCCAGGACAAGCTGCTCGCCGCCTTCCAGATCGGCCAGCAACTGCACGACCTGCGCGTCTTCCGCTGGAGCCTGGAAAACGACGGCAGCCTGCGCTACATCGACAACCGCGGCGAGCGCGACATGGCGCTGCCGCCGAGCCATGATTTCGAATGGACGCCGACCCGGCGCGAGGACCAGGTCGGCGGCCGCCATCCGCACGTCAACATTCTCGACACGGTCTTCGTCGAAACCATCGGCGGCGACCTGACGGTCAAGATCGAAAACAACACCGAGAGCGGGCTCGGCATCTACAGCGAAGCGGTCGAGGACAAGACGCAGTCGCTCGACGACGCCGAAGTCGCCTACGCCCGGCTCGGCCTGCTGATCCTGCTGCGCATCAAGCCCTACCGCGAGCAGACGGTGCGCTACCTGGTCTACAACACGCGCACGCAAAGCGTCACCCGGATCGACGCCATCGGCGTCTCCTGCATCCAGTTGCCGGAAGACCACGGCATCATCTTTCCCGGTGGCTACTACCTGCAGTCCGGCGAGCACAAGCGTTTCGACCTGCCGGAAGCGATGCTCGACAACCTGCGCTTCAAGCGCGTCCTGCGCTCGCCGAACGGCGAAGACGTGCTCTACGTCTTCTACCAGCCCGGCCTCGGCCATTACGCGCTGTTCACCTACAACCTGATCGACAAGACCCTCGGCGCGCCGATTCTCGGCAACGGCTACGCCCGCTTCCCGGACGGCCGCATCCTGGTCTTCCAGGCCGACGGCGGCGAGCCGACCCGGGTGCACCCGATGCAGTTGTGGCAGACGCCATTCTGCAGCGACGAACACGCCGGCAAGCAGGCCGCCGGCCAGGGCTTTTTCGGCCGCATCGGCAATGCCGACCTGGTGCGCGGCATCTCCGAACTGAACGCGATCGCCCGCGCCGTGCGCGAACAGGTGCCGACGCGCACCGCCTACGAAGACCTGATCCGCCAGTGCAGCCGGGCCCAGGACGCCTATTTCTGGCTATCCGAAGCCGAGGCCGGTGGCCTCGGCGGCGAATTGCAGGCGATCGCCGAAGGCGCCCGGCTGACCCTGGCCGAATTCGAGAAGGTCGACAGCATCCGCCGCGAGACGGCGCAGGCGCTGGCTGCCGCCGAGACCGAGCAGCGCGAGTTGCTGAACCGGATCGCCGGCATGCTGTGGCGCAGTTCGGACGAATTCGTCAGCGCCCTCAACCTGCTGCGCGAACGGCGCGGCCGCCTGCAGCCCCTTAAGGAGCTCCGCTACGCCGACCTGCCGCGGATCGAGGCGATGGATCAGGCGCTGGCCGAGGAACAGAATCGGGTCGGCGAGCGCGCCATGCAATTCCTGGCGACGGCGGACGCCTTTAGCGGCCAGCGCCAGTTGCTCGACGGCCTCGCTGCGCGCATCCCGCAGGCGGCGACCGCCCAGGTGCTCGAGCAGATTCTCGGCGAGCTCGACGCCGTCGCCGCCGGTCTCGATCTGCTGAGCGAACAACTGGGCGGCCTGCCCGGCGGCGACGCCGTGCAGCGCACCGACATCCTCGACCGCATCTCGGCGCTCTACGCCGAAACCAACCGCCTGCGCGCCGAAGCCCGCAACCGCCGGCGCAACCTGGGCAGCGCCGAAGCCGCCGCCGAGTTCGGCGCCCAGTTCAAGCTGTTCGGCCAGACCGTCGAAAGCGCGCTGGAGTTCGCCGACACCCCGGAGAAATGCGACGAAGCGCTGACCCGGCTGCTCGCCCGGCTGGAGGAACTGGAAGGGCGCTTTGCCGAGCAGGACAATTTCCTGGCCGACATCGCCAGCCAGCGCGAAGCCGTCTATGAAGCCCTGTCGGCGCGCCGCCAGAGCCTGCTCGACGCCCGCCAGCGACGCGTTCGCTCGCTCAACGAGGCCGGCGCCCGCATCCTCGACGGCATCCCCCGACGCGTCGCCAAGTTCCAGGAAATTGCCGAAGTTCATGGCTACTTCGCCGCCGACCCGCTGATCGGCAAGCTGCAGAAACTGGTCGAAGACCTGCGCGCGCTCGGCGACGGCGTCGCCGCCGACGACCTCGACACCCGCATCAAGACTGCCCGCGACCAGGCCCTGCGCAGCGTCCGCGACCGCCGCGAACTGCTCGGCGACGACGGCAACACGCTGCGCTTCGGCCGCCATGCCTTCACCGTCAGCCAGCAGGCGCTCGACCTGACGCTGCTGCCGCGCGAACAGGGACTGGCCTGGCACCTGACCGGCACCGATTACTACGATGCGGTGGACGACAGCCGTCTCGCCGCCTACCGCGCCTTCTGGGAACAGCCGCTGGTGTCGGAGACGCCAGCGCTGGCGCGCGCCGAATACCTGGCCGGCAGCCTGCTCCACGCCGCCCTCAACGGCCAGCCCGATGCCCCGGGCTGGGCGGAACTGCGCCAGGCGGCAAGCGGCGACACACCGACCTTGCCGGCGCTGGTTCGCCAACACGCCGCGACGCGCTACCGCGAGGGTTACCAGAAAGGCATCCACGACGACGATGCGGCCCGCCTGCTCGGCGCGCTGATCCGCATGCAGGACGAAGCCGGGCTGCTCGCCTGGAGTCCGCAGCAGCGCGTGCTGGCGCTCCTCTACTGGCAGCACGGCTGCTTCGTCGGCGAGCGCGAGGCGCTGTTGCGCCAGGCGCGCAGCGCGCTGCACCTGCAGCAGCGCTTCGCCGCCGGCGACGCCCTGAGCCGACTCGAAGCCGCCACCGCCCAGGCCCTGCTGCGCTTCGCCCGGGAATTCGCGCCGCCGACGGCAGCGGAGGCCGAGGCACAGTTGCCGGTCCTCTGCGCCCAGGCGGCGGCCTACCTGATCCGCCAACTGGCCGCCGAACGCGGCGAGGCCAGGTGGGTGATCGCCGGCCCGGCCGACGACCTTGCCGACGCGCTATTGAAGGAACTCGAACGCACGCAGCAACTGGCCGACTGGCAGCGCGACCTCGACAGCGCCGAACCGGCCGAACGCTGGCAACTGGTCCGCGCCTGGGTGGCGGCCTTCGCCGCCGCGCACCATGCCGGCGCCGCCGACTGGATCGACGACGCCGCCGGCCGCCTGGCCGTCGCCCTGCCGCGCCTGCGCATCAACGCCGACCTCGCGGTCGGCATCGACGGCCTGCGCAGCGAACACCCGCGCATCGTCGACGGGCGCCTGGCGCTCAACCTCAACGATTTCTGGCAGCGCTTCCACGACCATCGCAGCCGCATCGTTCCCGCCTTCGAGCAGTTCCACCAGTTGCGCCACGAACTGCTCGGTGCCGAAAAGGCCCGCCTGGGCCTCGCCCAGTTCCAGGCCAAGCCGCTGTCGACCTTCGTCCGCAACCGGCTGATTGACGAAGTCTACCTGCCGCTGCTCGGCGACAACCTGGCCAAACAGCTCGGCACCGCCGGCGCCGGCAACCGCACCGACCGCATGGGCCTGCTGCTGCTGATCTCGCCGCCCGGCTACGGCAAGACGACGCTGATGGAATACGTCGCCGACCGTCTCGGCCTGGTCTTCGTCCGCATCAACTGCCCGGTGCTCGGCCACTCGGTCACCGCCCTCGACCCCGCCGCCACCAACGGCGCCGCGCGCCAGGAGCTGGAGAAGCTCAACCTCGGCCTGGCCATGGGCAGCAACGTGATGCTCTACCTCGACGACATCCAGCACACCAGCCCCGAGTTCCTGCAGAAGTTCATCGCCCTGGCCGACGGCACGCGGCGTATCGAAGGCGTCTGGAAGGGCGAGGCGCGCACCTACGACATGCGCGGCAAGCGTTTCGCCGTGGTCATGGCCGGCAACCCCTACACCGAGTCCGGCGACGTCTTCAAGATTCCCGACATGCTGGCCAACCGCGCCGACATCTACAACCTGGGCGACGTCCTCGACGGCCGCGAAGCGCTGTTCGCCCTCTCCTACATCGAGAACAGCCTGACCGCCAACCCGGCACTGCTGCCACTCGCCTCGCGCGATCCGAAGGATGTCCAGCTGCTGGTCCGCCTCGCCGAAGGCGAGGAAATCCCCGGCAGCGCTTTCAGCCATCCCTACAGCGCTCTCGAACAGGAAGAGCTGGTCGCCCTGATGCGACGCCTGTTCCGCATCCGCGACCTGCTGCTCAAGGTCAACCTGGCCTACATCGAGTCGGCGGCGCAGAAGGACGCTTACCGCAGCGAGCCGCCGTTCAAGCTGCAGGGCAGCTACCGCAACATGACCAAGCTCGCCGGCAAGGTCACCGCGATCATGCGCGACGAAGAGATCGACGCCTTGCTGCGCGACCATTACCGCGGCGAAGCGCAGACGCTGACCACCGGCGCCGAGGAAAACCTGCTCAAGCTCGCCGAACTGCTCGGCACCCCAAGCGCCGACGAGCGGGCGCGGTGGACCGCGATCAAGGAAGCCTTCGTCCGCCAGCGCAAGCTGGGCGGCGACGACAGCGATGCCGGCACGCGCATTGCCGCCTCGCTGCTCGACGTGGCTCGAGCCGTCGACGGCCTGAAGCCCGACAGCGCGCTCGCCGAACGCCTGGGCGACGGCCTCGACCGCATCGAGGCCGGGCTGCGCGCGGTCAAGCCGAGCGTCCATGTCGAGTCCGGCGACCTCTCGCAGTTCGCCGGCGTCGTCGGCGACATGGTCAAGGCCTACGAAAAGGTGCTGCTGCCGCTGGTCACCGCGACTTACCACAAGATCCGCCTCGACCACTCGATGTGGGACGAGATGAAGCGGGTCAGCACCTACCTCGACAAGCTCGAGAAGGAAGCCGGCGGCAATCCGCCGCCGGAAAAACCCAAACCCCGGAGCAAACCATGAGCGGCGCAGCGATCAGCATCGAGGACATCCTGGCCCTGCTCGCCGGCGGCATCGCCGATGGCCGGCTGAGCGACGACGAGAAACGCGCGCTGGCCGCCGCCCTGGATGCCGCCGCACTGCGCGACGAGGACCTGCGCCGCTTGCGCAACCACTCCTTCGACCTGGTCCGGGAACGCCTTGCCGACCCGCTGCAACTGGCGCTGCTGAAATGGCTGGAAGGCGTCGTCCGCAGCCTCGACGCCCAGCGCCTGCCGAGCGCGCAAATTGTCCAGGAAGCCAGCTTCAGCCCCGGCGCCGAGTGCCTGCAAACGATCCAGCGCTGCCTGCGCCACGCCCGCCAGCGCATCGACATCTGCGTGTTCACGCTGTCCGACGACCGCATCGCCGAAGAAGTCCTGGCCGCCCACCGGCGCGGCGTCGCGGTCCGCATCATCACCGACAACGACAAGGAGTACGACGCCGGCAGCGACATCTCCCGCCTGCGTGACGTGGGGATCGCCGTCGTCGTCGACCGAACGGAGGCGCACATGCACCACAAGTTCGCCATCTTCGACGGCGAAAAGCTGCTCAACGGCAGCTACAACTGGACGCGCAGCGCCGGCCAGTACAACGAGGAAAATCTGGTGCTCAGCAACGACCGGCAACTGGTCGGGGAATTTTCGGCGCAGTTCGAGAAACTCTGGCGCCAACTGGGCGACTGAGCGCCGCCCCGGCTCAGGCGGCCTTGCTGCCCGGCTGTTCCTGCATCCTGGCCAGCGCCTCGCGGCCGGACAGCAAGTGCTCGTACATCTGCCGCTCGGCGCCCGCCGCGTCGCCGGCCAGCATGCAGGCGAGGATCGCCCGGTGCTCTTCCAGCGATTGCTGCAGGCGGCCTTCCAGCGACAGCGAATGCAGGCGAGACATCTTGAGGACCTTGCGCAGGTCCTGGATCACCGACAGCAGCCAGCGATTGCCGGACAGCTCCTGTATCTTCCGGTGGAATTCCTGGTTGGCCTCGAAGAAGGCATCGACACGCGTGTCGCGCGCCGCCGCTTCGAGCTTCTCGTGGATCGTCCGGAGTGCTGTCAGATCCGCCGCCTTGGCCCGCTTCACGGCCTCCGCCGCGCAGCGGCCCTCGAGGAGGGCGATCAGCGGAAAGATGTCGTCGAGATCCTGGCGGGAGATTTCGGTGACGTAGCAACCGCGGCGCGGTTTCAATTCGACCAGGCCTTCCGAGGCGAGCACTTTCAGGGCTTCGCGCAAGGGCGTGCGCGAGATGCCGTACTGTTCGGCCAGCTTCTGCTCGTCGATCCAGGTGCCGGGCGGCAGTTCGTGAGCGTAGATGCGTTGTCGCAGACGTTCGGCGACTTCCTGGTAAAGCGCGGTGGGAGCGATGCGGTTCATTGTCTCGAAGAGTTGTGAGCCGGACAGGCCGGTGCATTGCCGGCTTGCCTCTGTAATTATGGATACAGTATTATCTAGGGCTGACCATGTCAAGCTGGGCCCTGAAAGCGTAGAATTTTGAATTCTGCATCATCGGCCCGAAAAAATCGAATCGGCGAGAGGTGTTTCATGTCTGAAAAGTTCTTTGATTCCAACAACCTGGATGCCTGGGAAAAGGCTGCAGCAAAACAGTCCCCGGGTGGCGACGTCAACAACCTGGTGTGGAATACCCCCGAAGGCCTTGCCGTCAAGGCGCTGTATACGAAAAAGGACGTCGACGGCCTCGAGTTCGCCGACACCCTGCCGGGCGTCGCGCCTTTCCTGCGCGGCCCGCAACCGACGATGTACGCGGTCAAGCCGTGGACCATCCGCCAGTACGCCGGCTTCTCCACCGCCGAAGCCTCCAACGCCTTCTACCGCAAGGCGCTCGCCGCCGGCGGCCAGGGCGTTTCCGTCGCTTTCGACCTGGCCACGCACCGCGGCTACGACTCGGACAACGCCCGCGTCACCGGCGACGTCGGCAAGGCCGGCGTGGCGATCGACTCGGTCGAGGACATGAAAATCCTCTTCGACGGCATCCCGCTCGACAAGATTTCCGTGTCGATGACGATGAACGGCGCCGTCCTGCCCATCCTCGCCGGTTACATCGTCGCCGCCGAGGAACAGGGTGTCAGCCAGGACAAGCTGTCCGGCACGATCCAGAACGACATCCTCAAAGAGTTCATGGTGCGGAACACCTACATCTATCCGCCCAAGCCGTCGATGAAGATCATCGCCGACATTTTCGGCTACACGGCGCAGCACATGCCGAAGTTCAACTCGATCTCGATTTCGGGTTATCACATCCAGGAAGCCGGCGCCAACCAGGCGATCGAACTGGCCTTCACGCTGGCCGACGGCATGGAATACGTGCGCACCGGCATCGCTTCCGGCATGGACGTCGACACCTTCGCCGGCCGCCTGTCCTTCTTCTGGGCGGTCGGGATGAACTTCTATCTCGAAATCGCCAAGATGCGCGCCGCGCGTCTGCTCTGGCACCGCATCATGTCCGGCTTCAACGCCAAGAGCCCGAAGTCGATGATGCTGCGCACGCACAGCCAGACCTCCGGCTGGTCGCTGACCGAGCAGGACCCGTACAACAACGTCGTGCGTACCACCATCGAAGCGATGGCGGCGGTCTTCGGCGGCACCCAGTCGCTGCACACCAATGCGCTCGACGAAGCGATCGCGCTGCCGACCGAGTTCTCGGCCCGCATCGCCCGCAACACGCAGCTGATCATCCAGGAAGAAACGCACATCACCAACGTCGTCAACCCGTGGGCCGGTTCCTACATGATGGAAAAGCTGACCCAGGACATGGCCGACAAGGCTTGGGGCATCATCCAGGAAATCGAAGCGATGGGCGGCATGACCAAGGCCGTCGAATCCGGCTGGGCCAAGATGCAGGTCGAAACCTGTGCCGCCGACAAACAGGCGCGCATCGATTCGGGCAAGGACGTCATTGTTGGCGTCAACAAGTACAAGCTGGCCAAGGAAGACCCGATCGACATCCTCGATATCGACAACCACGCCGTGCGCGAGGCACAGGTCGCCCGTCTCAAGCAGATCCGCGCCACGCGCGACAGCGCTGCGGTAAACGCGGCGCTGGACGCGCTGACCAAGGCTGCCGAAACCGGCGAAGGCAATCTGCTCGACCTGACCGTCAAGGCAATCCGCCTGCGCGCCACGGTCGGCGAAGTGTCGGATGCGCTGGAAAAGGTCTTCGGCCGTTTCCGCGCCAACAACCAGACCATTTCCGGGGTTTACGGAGGCGTCGTCGAAGGCATGGAAAGCTGGGAAGAGATCAAGGCCGACGTCGCCAAGTTCGCCGAGGAAGAAGGCCGTCGCCCGCGCATCATGATCGCCAAGCTCGGTCAGGACGGCCATGACCGCGGCGCCAAGGTCGTCGCCACGGCCTACGCCGACCTCGGCTTCGACATCGACATGGGTCCGCTCTTCCAGACGCCGGAAGAGGCCGCCCGCCAGGCGATCGAGAACGACGTGCACGCCATCGGCTGCTCGTCGCTGGCCGCCGGCCACAAGACGCTGGTGCCGCAGATCATCCAGTCGCTGAAGGATCAGGGCGCCGACGACATCATCGTTTTCGCCGGCGGCGTGATTCCGGCGCAGGACTACGATGCGCTGTACGCGGCCGGCGCCAAGGCGATCTTCGGCCCGGGCACCCGGATCGAGGATTCGGCCAAGCGCGTGCTCGAAGAAATCCGCAAGGCACGCGGCTAAGGCCGGGATGAAACTGGACGAGGCGCCGGTGCAGGCGAATCTCCTCTCGGACGCCGACCGGCAGTTGGTCGATGGCGTGAGCCAGGGTCAGCGCCGGGCGCTGGCCAAGGCGATCACGCTGATCGAGTCGACCCGCGCCGATCACCAGCGGCGCGCTCAGCAGGTGCTGACCGCGCTGCTGCCGAAGACCGGCGGCGCGATCCGGGTCGGCATCTCGGGCGTTCCCGGGGCCGGCAAATCCACCTTCATCGAGGCGCTCGGCGTCTGGTTGATCGAGCAGGGCAAGAAGCTCGCCGTACTCGCCGTCGATCCGTCGTCGTCGGTCTCCGGCGGTTCCATCCTCGGCGACAAGACACGCATGGAACTGCTCAGCCAGCGCGAGGAAGCCTTCATCCGCCCCAGTCCGTCGGCCGGTTCGCTCGGCGGCGTTGCCGAGAAGACGCGCGAAGCCATGCTGCTCTGCGAAGCGGCCGGCTACGACGTGATCATCATCGAGACCGTGGGGGTCGGCCAGTCGGAAACGACGGTCGCCGGCATGGTCGACATGTTCTGCCTGCTGCAGTTGCCGAACGCCGGCGACGACCTGCAGGCAATCAAGAAGGGTATCGTCGAGATCGCCGACATGGTGGTCATCAACAAGGCCGACATCGACAAGCAGGCTACCGCCGTTGTCCGTGCCCAGTGGCGCAATGCGTTGCACATGCTGCGCCCGGCCTCGCCCAACTGGGCACCGCCAGTGATCGCGCTGTCGGCGCTGCACAAGCTGGGCATCGCCGAGTTCTGGGCCGAAGTAGAGAAATACCAGGCGGCGCTCAAGCCGACCGGCGAATTCGCCGCCAAGCGCCAGCACCAGTCGCTGGCCTGGATGTGGCAACTGATCGACGCCGGCCTGCGCCAGCATTTCCGCAATCATCCGCGCGTGCAGGAAAACCTGCCCGCGCTGACCCGTTCCGTCGAAGCAGGATATACGACCCCGGCCGCCGCCGCGTATGCGCTGCTCGACTATCTGAAACACTGATCACCCGTTCCATTGAGGGAGTTTTTCCATGCATGACATCATCCGCCAGCTTGAGAAGAAGCGTGAACTGGCCCGCCTCGGCGGTGGCCAGAAGCGTATCGACAGCCAGCACAAGAAGGGCAAGCTGACCGCCCGCGAACGCATCGAACTGTTGCTCGACCCGGAGTCCTTCGAAGAATGGGACATGTTCAAGGAGCACCGCTGCGTCAACTTCGGCATGGACCAGGCCGAGAAGACCCCGGGCGACGGCGTCGTCGTCGGCTACGGCACGATCAACGGCCGTCTCGTCTTCGTCTTCTCGCAGGACTTCACCGTCTTCGGCGGCTCGCTGTCGGAAACCCACGCCGAGAAGATCTGCAAGGTCATGGACCAGGCGATGAAGGTCGGCGCCCCGGTGATCGGCCTCAACGATTCGGGCGGCGCCCGTATCCAGGAAGGCGTTGCCTCCCTCGGCGGTTACGCCGACGTCTTCCAGCGCAACGTGATGGCCTCCGGCGTCGTGCCGCAGATCTCGATGATCATGGGCCCCTGTGCCGGCGGCGCGGTGTACTCGCCGTCGATGACCGACTTCATCTTCATGGTCAAGGACTCGTCCTACATGTTCGTGACCGGTCCGGAAGTGGTCAAGACCGTCACCCACGAAGACGTCACTGCCGAAGAACTGGGCGGCGCCGTCACCCACACCAGCAAGTCCGGTGTGGCCGACCTCGCCTTCGAGAACGACGTCGAAGCGCTCTCCATGCTGCGCCGCTTCATGAACTTCATCCCGGCCAACAACAAGGAAAAGCCGCCGGTCACGCCGACCAACGACCCGGTCAACCGCTTCGACTATTCGCTCGACACCCTGGTGCCGGACAACGCGAACAAGCCGTACGACATGAAGGAATTGATCATCAAGGTGGTCGATGACAACGACTTCTTCGAACTGCAGGCCGACTACGCCAAGAACATCATCATCGGCTTCGGCCGCATGGACGGCCACCCGGTCGGCATCGTCGCCAACCAGCCGCTGGTCCTGGCCGGCTGCCTGGACATCAAGTCGTCGATCAAGGCCGCCCGCTTCGTCCGCTTCTGCGACGCCTTCAACATTCCGGTCGTCACCTTCGTCGACGTCCCGGGCTTCATGCCGGGCACGCAACAGGAATACGGCGGCATCATCAAGCACGGCGCCAAGCTGCTCTACGCCTACGCCGAATGCACCGTGCCGAAGGTCACCATCATCACCCGCAAGGCCTACGGCGGTGCCTACGACGTGATGTCGTCCAAGCACCTGCGCGGCGACGTCAACCTCGCCTGGCCGTCGGCTGAAATCGCCGTCATGGGCCCGAAGGGCGCGGTCGAGATCATCTTCCGCGAAGAAAAGAACGACCCCGCCAAGCTCGCCCAGCGCGAAGCCGAGTACAAGGAAAAGTTCGCCAATCCGTTTGTCGCCGGCGCCCGCGGCTTCATCGACGACGTCATCATGCCGCACGCCACGCGCAAGCGGATCGCCCGCTCGCTGGCCATGCTGCGCGACAAGAAACTCGAAAATCCGTGGCGCAAGCACGGCAATATTCCTCTGTAAGCGTCAGGGAGAAAAAGGAACATGTTCAAGAAAATTCTGATTGCCAACCGCGGTGAAATTGCCTGCCGCGTCATCAAGACCGCCCGCAAGATGGGCATCGCCACCGTCGCCGTCTATTCCGAAGCCGACAAGGACGCGCTGCACGTCGATCTGGCCGACGAAGCCGTCTGCATCGGACCGGCCGCGTCGAAAGAGTCCTACCTGGTCATGGACAAGATCATCGCCGCCTGCAAGCAGACCGGCGCTGAAGCGGTTCACCCGGGCTACGGCTTCCTCTCGGAAAACGCCACCTTCTCCCGTCGTCTGGAAGAAGAAGGCATCAAGTTCATCGGTCCGAAGCACTACTCGGTCGCCAAGATGGGCGACAAGATCGAGTCCAAGAAGCTGGCCATCGAAGCCAAGGTCAACACCATTCCCGGCTACAACGACGCCATCGCCGGTCCCGACGAAGCCGTCAAGATCGCCCAGGGCATCGGTTACCCGGTGATGATCAAGGCCTCCGCCGGCGGCGGCGGCAAGGGTCTGCGCGTGGCCTACAACGACGCCGAAGCGCACGAAGGCTTCTCCTCCTGCGTCAATGAAGCGCGCAACTCCTTCGGCGACGACCGCGTCTTCATCGAAAAGTACGTGCTCGAACCGCGCCACATCGAAATCCAGGTGCTCGGCGACAGCCATGGCAACTACGTGTACCTGAACGAGCGCGACTGCTCGATCCAGCGTCGTCACCAGAAGGTCATCGAAGAAGCGCCGAGCCCCTTCGTCAACGCCGAAATGCGCAAGGCGATGGGCGAGCAGGCCGTCGCCCTGGCCCGTGCCGTGAATTACGAATCGGCCGGTACGGTCGAGTTCGTCGTCTCCGGCGCGACCAAGGAATTCTACTTCCTGGAAATGAACACCCGCCTGCAGGTGGAGCACCCGGTCACCGAACTGATCACCGGCCTCGACCTGGTCGAGCAGATGATCCGCGTCGCCTACGGCGAGAAGCTGCCGCTGACCCAGGCCGACGTCAAGATCGACGGCTGGGCGATGGAGTGCCGGATCAACGCCGAGGACCCGTTCCGCGGCTTCCTGCCTTCCACCGGCCGCCTGGTCAAATTCCTGCCGCCGAAGGAAAGCGTTGACGCCAACGGCGCCACCCGCGTCGATACCGGCGTCTACGACGGTGGCGAAATCTCGATGTTCTACGACTCGATGATCGCCAAGCTGATCGTGCACGGCAAGGACCGCGACGCCGCCATCGCCCGCATGCGCGATGCGCTGAACGGCTTCGTGATCCGCGGCATTTCCTCGAACATTCCGTTCCAGGCCGCGCTGATGCAGCATCCGCGCTTCCAGTCCGGCATCTTCGACACCAGCTTCATCGCCAAGGAATACCCGAAGGGCTTTGACGCCTCGATGGTGCCGCACGACGATCCCGCCCTTCTGGTTTCGGTTGCCGCCTACGTCTACCGCGCCTTCACCGACCGTTCCGCCTCGATCACCGGCCAGTTGCAAGGCCACGAGCGCATCGTCGGCGACCAGTGGATGGTGGTGCGCCTGAACGGCGCCGAGAAGGAAAACCACCCGGTCACGGCACGGCCGATCCCGGGCGGTTACCACGTCGAATACGCCGGCCAGCCCTACGAGATCCTGTCCAACTGGAAGCTCGGCGAGTCGCTGTTCACCGGCACCTGCAACGGCCAGGAATTCACGCTGCAGGTCGAGCGTCACAAGACCAAGTACTCGCTGTTCCACTGGGGCACGCGCGCCGATTTCATGGTGATGAGCGCGCGCGCCGCCGAACTGCTGGCGCTGATGCCGGAGAAGCCCGCCCCCGACCTGTCGAAGTTCCTGCTCTCGCCGATGCCCGGCCTGCTGCGCGAAGTTGCCGTCCAGGTCGGCCAGGAAGTGAAGGCCGGCGAGAAGCTGGCGGTGATCGAAGCGATGAAGATGGAGAACATCCTCAAGGCCGAGCAGGATTGCAAGGTCAAGAAGATCTCCGCCGCCGTCGGCGAAAGCCTGTCGGTCGACCAGATCATCATCGAGTTCGAATAAACTGACCGGCACGGTCTAGCAGCAAAAAGGGCCTGTTCGCGAACAGGCCCTTTTCATTTCAGGGATAACGACGATGAGCGGCTTCGAACACTACCGGCAGGAAATTGCCGGCCTGGACCACGAGATTCACAAATACGCCATGCTCTGCGGTGTCGATCTCGGCAAGCGGCACGAAATCGACGCCTGCCTCGCCGAGCATCACGACGCCTGGGCTGACGACAAGTCCCGGGAATCGCTGCGCGGGCTGCTGATCCTGCGCATCAAGGTGGAAACGGAAATGATCGAACAGGGCATGTCGCCACCGCCCTTGCTGCCGGTGACGACCGAAGACTGAGCGACGTCTCAGCCGCCCTTCTTCATTTCCTCGATACCCTTGCGCAGCATCTGATCGAGTTCGGAACCCGCTTCGACCTGCGGCAGCAGGGCTTCCCAGTAGGCGATGCCGTTCTTCCGGTCACCGGCTTCCATTGCTGCGGCGCCAGCCAGGAACAGGGTGTGGGCGTGCTTGGGATCGAGCTTCAGCGCCTTGTCGATCAATTCCCTGGCCTTGCCGGTCAATCCCTTGCCGTTCGCCATCGCCAGCGTTTCGGCATAGCTCGCCAGCAGCTCCGGATCTTTCTCGACCGCCGGTTCGGCCTTGGCATAGGCGTCGACCGCCTCGCCGTAGCGACCCAGCATCTTGTACGAACGCGCCAGCATCAGCCAGCCGTTCATGTCGTCAGGGTTCTCCTGCATGCGGGCCGCCAGCTTGGCGACCATGGCGTCGATATCGGCCGCCGTCATCTGCTTTTGCGGCGCCGTTGCCGCCGGATCGATCGCCTGCGGATTGCCGAGCAGGAGGTAGCCCGCCACCGCCGTCAGCGGCAGCAGCAGCATCACCGCCACCGCGGTCTTGCGGCTGGTGGCCGGCCCGGCCTCGGCCGCCTGGACTTCGCCCACTTCTTCGAGCAGACGCTTCTGCAGCTCCACCTTGGCCTGCGCAAAATCGGCTTCGCCAAGATTGCCCTCGACGCGTTCGCGTTCGAGGTCGGCCAGCTGGTCGCGGAAAATTTCCAGGTTGGCGGCCTTGCGATCGGCATCGGTCGGACGACCGCGGCGACGCCCGAACCACAGACCGGGAAGGATCAGCAGCGCCGTGACGACGACGAGGAGGGTGGCAAACAGGGCGAACTGGGTCATTTCTCTTCGTTTTCCTTGAGCAGCGCTTCGGCGCGACGGGCTTCCTCGACCGATAGCGGCCTGGCCTGGGCAGCGGTCTGCTGAGTGCGCCGCTTGAGATAGGAACGCAGGGACAAGATGGCGATCAGCAGCAAGGCAAGCGGTCCGCCCCAGAGCAGCATGGTGATGCCCTTGACCGGTGGCCGGTAGAGCACGAAATCGCCGTAGCGGGTGACCATGAAATCGAGGATTTCGCTGTCGGAGCGGCCGTCGTGGATCATGCCGCGGATTTCCCGCCGCAGGTCCACCGCCAGTTCGGCGTTGGAATCGGCAATCGTCTCGTTCTGACAGACCAGGCAGCGCAGTTCCTTGGACAACTCCTGCAGGCGCTTCTCGGCGACCGGATCGTCGGCCACCGCCGCTTCGTTGGTGCGCGAGGCGTAGGCCGCCGTCGACAGCAGACTGAGGACCAGGAACAGGGTACGGGCGAAGTTCATCGATTCAGCTCCGTCACCAGGGGCAGGATCTTCTCGCTCAAGACCTGCGGGCTGATCGGCCCGGTATGTTTCATGCGGATCACGCCCATCTTGTCGATGACGTAGGTTTCCGGCACGCCGTAAACGCCGTAGTCGATGCCGACCCGGCCGTCGATGTCCATCACCGTCAGCAGGTAAGGGTTACCGTGCTCGGTCAGCCAGCCCTCGGCCCGCTTCACGGCCAACGGCACCTCCTGCTCGGCCGGCACGCGACGCATGTCGATCTCGCCGTCGCCGCGCAGTTCCTTGTAATTCAGGCCGACCACCGGCACCTGGCCGTTGCGCGAAAATTCGACCAGCACCGGGTGTTCCTGGCGGCAGGAAACGCACCAGGTGGACCAGACGTTGAGCAGCCAGACCTTGCCCTTCATGTCTTCCGGCCCCATCGTCGCGCCCTCCTTACCCAGGACGGCCAGGCGGAACGCCGGTGCCGGCTTGCCGACCAGCGGCGACGGCACCTCGCGCGGATTCAGGTTGAGACCGACGGCCAACAGCACGACCAGCGCGGCGAAGGCGCCGAGTATCCAGTAATAGCGATTCATCCCTGATTTCCCCCCGCCGCGTTCGCGGCAACATCAGCAGCGACTTTGCGCCGACCGCGATAGCGGCGGTCAAGGATGGCCAGCAAGCCGCCCAGCGCCATGATCCCGCAGCCGCCCCAGATCCAGTTGACATAGGGCTTGTAATAGACGCGCACCGCCCACTCCGCTTGCGGCTGATCGGGATCGATCGGCTCGCCGAGCGAGACATAGACATCGCGCAGCAGACCGGCATCGATCGCCGCCTCGGTCATCGGCATCGACGACGAGAAGTAGTTGCGCTTTTCCGGGTACAGCTTGCGCTCCAGCTTGCCGCCCAGGAGCAGGTCGAAATCGCCCTGCGCCGCCTGGTAGTTCGGCCCCTGCAGCGACTGGACGCCGTTGAAGCGGAACTGGTAGCCGCCGACTTCGACGACATCGCCCGGCCCCATCTTGACGTCCTTTTCCTGCTCGAAGCTGCTGACCATGCCGACGCCGACGACAAAGACGGCGATACCGATGTGCGCGACATGCATGCCGACGAAACTGGCCGGCTGATCCAGCGCGGCAGCGACAAAGCTGCGGCCGCCGCGGGTCTGGTTGACGCGGCGAACGAAGTGGATCACCGCGGTGACGACGATCCAGGCCGCCAGCAGCAGGCCGAGCGCCGTCAGCGCCTTCCACTGTCCATACAGCAGCGGCACAGCGATCGCCACCACGACGGCGACGGCAAAGGCCCAGCGCAGGAGGCGCGCGACCTCGTTCAGCGAAGCATCCTTCCAGCGGGCAAAAGGCCCGATCCCCATCAGGAACAGCACCGGCATCATGACCGGGAAGAAGACCGTGTCGAAATACGGCGGACCGACCGAAATCTTGCCGATGCCGAGGGCGTCGATGAGCAGCGGGTAAAGCGTGCCGAGCAGGACGGTGGCGCAGGCGACGACCAGCAGCACGTTGTTGGTGAGCAGCAGCGACTCCCGGGAAACCAGGCCGAAGCGGCCACCGAGGCCGACCGACGGCGCCCGCCAGGCAAACAGGGCGAGCGAGGTGCCGATCACGGCGACCAGGAAGACCAGGATGAAGATGCCGCGCGTCGGATCGGTGGCGAAGGCATGCACCGAGGTCAGCACGCCGGAACGGACCAGGAAGGTACCGAGCAGCGACAGCGAAAACGCCGAAATCGCCAGCAGCACGGTCCAGTTCTTGAAGCTGCCGCGCTTCTCGGTAACCGCCAGCGAATGGATCAGCGCCGTACCGACCAGCCAGGGCATGAAGGAAGCGTTCTCGACCGGGTCCCAGAACCACCAGCCGCCCCAGCCCAGTTCGTAATAGGCCCACCACGAGCCCATGGCGATGCCGAGGGTGAGGAAGATCCACGCCCCCGTCGTCCACGGCCGCGACCAGCGCGCCCAGGCGGCATCGAGCTTGCCGGAGAGGAGGGCGGCGATGGCAAAGGCGTAGGCCACCGAGAAACCGACGTAGCCCATGTAGAGCAGCGGCGGGTGGATGACCATGCCCGGGTCCTGGAGCAGGGGATTGAGGTCGCGCCCTTCGGCGACGCCCGGCAGCAGGCGCTCGAAGGGATTCGACGTGATCAGGATGAAGAGCAGGAAACCGAACGAGACCAGCCCCAGAGCGCCGAGCACGCGGGCCAGCATCACCTCGGGCAGTTGCCGGGAGAAGAAGCGCACCGCCAGCAGCCAGCAGGCGAGCATCTGCATCCACAAGAGCAGCGAGCCCTCGTGGCCGCCCCACACCGCGGCGACGCGATAGGGAAGCGGCAGCAGGGAATTGGAATGCTGGGCGACGTAGGCAACCGAAAAATCGTTATTGACGAAGGCCCAGGTCAGGCAGGCGAAGGAAACCGTGATCAGCAGCGAAAAAGCGCTGGCCGCCGGCCGGCAGATGGCGATCCACGGCTGGTGACCGTTATGGGCGCCGAGCAGGGGAAGCGTGCCCAGCAGGAGCGCTACCAGCGCCGCCAGGATCAGGGCGAAATGGCCAAGTTCAGGAATCATGCTCAGTTACTCGCGGGTTTCGGTGCCGTCGCCGCCGGCTGTCCCTGGGCGGCGGCCTTCTGGACGCCGCGCTCGTGCGCGTCGTTGAGCGCCTTGGCCGCTTCCGGTGGCATATAGTTCTCGTCGTGCTTGGCCAGGACTTCCTGGGCCTTGAACGTCCCGTCCGGCAACAGGCGGCCCTGGGCGACCGCGCCCTTGCCTTCCATGAAGAGGTCGGGAAGGATGCCGACGTAGTCTACGACGATGTCGTGTTCGGTATCGGTGACGATGAAACGGATGGTCACCCCGTCGGCCTGCCGCTGGATGCTGGCTTCCTTGACCAGGCCGCCGATGCGGAACAGCTTGTCCTGCGGGGCCTTGCCCTTGGCGACGTCGGTCGGCGAGATGTAAAGGGCGATGTTGCTGTTCAGCGCGTTCAGCACCAGGGCCGAAATGACACCGACGAGCGCCAGCGCCCCGACGATCAGGGCCAGTTTCTTGTGGCGGGACTTCATGCTTCCTTGCTCCGGGATTCTGCGCGCAACTGGCGCTTCAGGCGGGCGATGGTCGTCTTGCGCGAGCGACCGACAACTATCGGTTCGATCGCCATGACCAGCGCGGTAACGCCAAAGGAGCCCCAGACATAGAATCCGTAGCCGCCCATGGCGATGAAATCGGCGAAACTGTTCCAGTAGATCATTGCATTTCCCCGGTCCGCATCAGTTCTGCCCTGACCCAGTCGGTGTTGCGCTCGCGTTCGAGCATCAGGGTACGGACCCGCGCCAGCGCGACGGCAATGCTGTACATC
The DNA here is from genome assembly GCF_055901855.1 of Azonexus sp. MM2026_4. NCBI lineage: Bacteria > Pseudomonadati > Pseudomonadota > Betaproteobacteria > Rhodocyclales > Azonexaceae > Azonexus > Azonexus sp. MM2026_4. The sequence continues at coordinate 2,812,253 of NZ_CM148380.1, forward strand.
CAGAACGACAGGGCCATCAGCAGCATGCCCCACAGCATGACCTCGGCCATCGACGACTTGGCGAGGTTGACGCTGGAGCCCTGGTGCAGGGTGTTCCACCATTTGACCGAAAAATAGATGATCGGCACGTTGACCACGCCGACCAGCAGCAGGATGCCGCCGGCCTTGTCGGCGCGGCGCGCGTCGTCGATCGCGGCGACCAGCGCCAGGTAACCGATGTAGAGGAAGAGCAGGATCAGCTCCGAAGTCAGACGCGCGTCCCAGACCCACCACGTGCCCCACATCGGCTTGCCCCACAGGGCGCCGGTCCACAGCGACAGGAAGGCCATCAGCGCGCCGGTCGGCGCCAGCGCGCGCGCCATCATGCCCGACAGACGGGTGTTGAAGGCCAGCCCGATCGCCGCCCAGAAAGCCATCACCAGGTAGATGAACATGCTCAGCCAGGAGGTGGGCACGTGGATGAAGATGATCCGGTAACCCTCGCCCTGCTGGAAATCGGTCGGCGCCACCAGCATCCCGATGTAAAGGCCGGCGATCCCGAAGAGGACGGCGAGGGCGACGAACCAGGGGATCATCTTGCCGGCCAGCGGATAGAACAGGGCCGGTGATGCGAAACGGTATAGGTTGAAACGGTCGTTCATTCGAGGGCGATCTTCAGGGCCGCAGCCGACGCCCAGGGGGCAAAACCGATTGCGGCGATGGTCATTGCAGCGAGCAGTGATAGGTGTCCTTCCCCCCCGAGACCGGACACCGTCGCATCAACTGCGCCAGCGCCGAATATTAGCACCGGAATGTAGAGAGGGAGAACAAGCAGCGACAAAAGTACACCGCCGCCGCGCAGGCCCAGGGTCAGCGCCGCGCCGATGGCGCCGATGCCGGACAGCGCCGGGGTGCCGAGCAGGATGGCGGCGGTGAGTACGAACAGGGCGTCGCCCGAGAGATCGAACTGGACGCCGAGCACCGGCGCGATCAGCGCCAGCGGCAGGCCGGAAACCAGCCAGTGGGCGATCACCTTGCCGGTCACCACCAGGCCCAGCGGGTGCGGCGACAGGGCCAGTTGCTCCAGCGTGCCGTCGCGCAGGTCGTCGGCGAACAGGCGGGGCAGCGAGAGCATCGTCGCCAGCAGCGCGGCAACCCACAGCACGCCGGGCGCCAGCTGGCGCAGCAGGTCGGGCTCCGGACCGACCCCGAGCGGGAAAAGGCTGACCACGATGATGAAGAAGAAGAGCGCGGAAACGATGTCGGCCTGGCGACGCATGGCCAGCTTCAGGTCGCGGCCGATGACGGTGAATACGATATCGAACATCTGTCGTCCTCAGCCGATGCGCAGTTCGCGCACCGTGCCGGCGGGGATCGCCACCGGCTGGTGCGTCGTCATCACCGCCATGCCGCCGCGCTGCAGATGTGCCGAGATCACCCCGGCCAGCCAGTTGACGGCGCCGACATCGAGGGCAACGAAGGGTTCGTCGAGGATCCACAGCGGCCGCCGGTCGGTCACCAGGCGGGCCAGCGCGACGCGGCGCTTCTGCCCCTGCGACAGGTACTTGCAGGCGAGATCCTCGCGCCCGGCAAGGCCGACCTGTTCGAGGGCGTCGATCGCGTCGTCCTCGGACAGGACTTCGCCGGCCAGGCGGGCGCCGGCGAGCAGGTTTTCGAGCGGCGTCAGCTCTTCCTTGATCGCGTTGAGGTGGCCGAGATAACAGAGGGCGGCGTGGTAGTCGTCGCGGTGGCGACCGATCGCTTCGCCCTGCCAGCGGATTTCGCCGCCCTCCGGCGGCAGCAGGCCGATCAGCATGCGCAGCAGGCTGGTCTTGCCGGCACCGTTGCGCCCCTGCAGGTAAAGAAGTTCACCGGCTTCCAGCGTGAAGCTCAGGCCTGCGAACAGGCGGCGCTCGCCGCGCACGCATTCCAGATTGTCGGCTTCCAGCATGGTCAGGGCCCGGGATCTATCCGGCGCGTATTATGGACGCGCAAGTGTACCGACAGTTTGCGGTGAATCAAATCGAAAAAAACGGGGGCCGCAGCCCCCGTAAATCGAGAGGCGGTACGGCTGCTTATTTGAACGGCGTCGGACGCGGGGTGGTATCGGAAGACGGCGGCAGGATCGGCAGCGTGAAGTTCGGCTGCTCACCGGTCAGGGTGTTCAGGAAAGCGACGACCTTGGCGTTCTCGTCCTTGGTGAACTTCTTGCCCAATTGCAGGCGGCCCATGATGTTGACCGCTTCGGTCAGCGTGTTGGCGGCACCGTCGTGGAAGTAGGGATAGGTCATTTCGACGTTGCGCAACGTCGGTACCTTGAAGTTGAAGCGGTCGGCATCCTTGCCGGTGACGCCGGCACGACCTTCGACGCCCTTGGTGTTGCCCTTGTACGGCTCGACCAGACCCATCTTCTGGAAGGAATTGCCGCCGACCGCTTCGCCGTTGTGGCAAGCGACGCAACCGCTGTCCTTGAACAGCGCATAACCTTCCTGCTCCTGCTGGGTCAGCGCCGCCTTGTTGCCGAGCAGCCACTGGTCGAAGCGCGAGTTCGGCGTGACCAGCGTCTTTTCGAATTCGGCGATGGCCAGGGTGACCTGGTCGATGTCGATCCTGTCCTTGCCGAAGACCATCTTGAATTCGCGGACATAGGCCGGGATCGATTCGAGGACGTTGATCGCCAGGGTGTGCGTGAACGCCATCTCGCCCGGGTTGGCGATCGGACCGCCGGCCTGCGCCTTGAGGTCGGCGGCGCGGCCGTCCCAGAACTGGGCCAGGTTGAGGCTGGAGTTGAGCACCGTCGGCGCGTTGATCGGGCCTTGCTGCCAGTGGTCGCCGACCGAGGTTGGAATGTTGTCGGTACCGCCCATCGACAGGTTGTGGCAGGTGTTGCACGACATGATGCCGGACTTCGACAGGCGCGGGTCGAAGTACAGCTTCTTGCCCAGTTCGACCATGCCGACGTTGATGCTGGCGGGCGGCTTGATCGGCTGGATCGGTTCGTCGCCGGCGGCCTGCACGGCGCCCTGCAGAACCATGCCGGAGAGCAGGAGGATGGCGGCGGAAAGGACGGTAGGTTTCATTATTGATCTCCCTCGTTGTGAAATTTGCCGGGCCATTCTCACCCCCGAGAGATTTAAAAACTTGATCCAAATCAATGGCTTTTATGGGATTTTCCTATAGTGACCATAGGTATCCCCTATAAATCTTGAGGGTATGATCCGCGGTCTGAGGAGGAAACCGGCATGACCCTGACCGAACTGCGTTACATCGTCGCGCTTGCCCAGGAAAAGAATTTCAGCCGTGCCGCCGAGCGCTGTTCGGTCAGCCAACCGACCCTGAGCGTGGCCATCGCCCGCCTCGAGGACGAGCTTGGCGTGCAGTTGTTCGAGCGTGGCAAGGGCTTCGTCAGCCCCAGCCTGGTCGGCAGCAAGGTCGTCGAACAGGCGCAACTGGCCCTCAACGAGGCGGAGAAAGTGCGGCAGATCGCCCAGCGCGGCCGCGACCAGCTCGACGGCCACCTGCGCCTGGGCATCATCCACACCATCGGTCCCTACCTGCTGCCGCAACTGATCCATTCGTTGAAGAACATCGCGCCGAACATGCCGCTGGCGATCGAGGAGAACATGACCGCCAAGCTGGCAGACATGCTGCGCGACAACGACATCGACGTCGCCATCATCGCGCTGCCCTTCGACCTCCCGGGTGTCCTCAACCGCCCCCTGTACGACGAGCGTTTCAAGGTCATCGTGCCGCGTGGCCACCCCTGGGAAAAGCGCACCGCCATCGCGCCGGAAGAAGTCGCTGGCGACGAGGTGCTGCTGCTCAAGGCCGGCAACTGTTTCCGCGACCAGGTGCTGGACGCCTGTCCGCAGGTGAGCAGCCCGGAAACCGACATCCGCCTCGGCCATTCGATCGAAACCATCCGCTGCATGGTGGCGTCCGGCCTGAGCGTCTCGGTGCTACCGGAAAGCGCGCTGCAGGAGCCTTACGGCAACGACATGATCAGCGCCATTCCCTTCCTCGCCCCGGAACCGTCGCGCCGTGTCGCGCTGGCCTGGCGCAGTTGCTTCGTCCGGCCGAAGGCGATCGACGCCTTGCTCGCCGCCGTGCGCGCCCTGGATTCGCCGGCCTACCGCTTGCTGGTCTGACTGCCGATCAGGATTTCGGCCTGCAGTTGCTGCAGCAGCTCGCTCATTTCCCGGCTGGCCGCATATAGCGCTTGCCAGGACTCGGCCAGCGATTCCTCGCAGCCGGCCTGCTGCTGATCGAGCATCTGCCGGGCGAGGGAATGCAGATGCTGGTGGATCGGGTCGATCGCCGCGAAGGTCGGCATTTCCCCGTAGCGCTTGCGGCCCGGCCCCTGGTACCAGCGCCCGAAGCCGCAGGCCAGGTGATCGAGCTCGACGGCCGGCGCGCCGCCCGGCGCCGCCGCGAGGCCGGCCTCCAGGGCCTTCATCCAGCGTCGGTGATCGACTTCGGCGATCAGCATCGGCAGATCCTCGCGCGCCCAGGTGAAGGCGGAGGCCGCCGACCACAGTTCGTCCGGGCGAAACTCCGCCATCCATTGCGGCAGGCTCGCCGCCGGCATCGGCCGGGCGATGCCGAAGCCCTGCGCCAGGTCGCAGCCGAGCAGCAGCAGGACGAGGCCGTGCTCGATCGATTCGACCCCCTCGGCGATCACCTGGCGGCGGAAGGCACGGGTCAGGCCGATCACCCCTTCGACGATGGCGAGGTCTTCCGGGTCGTCGAGCATGTCGCGCACGAAGGACTGGTCGATCTTCAGGATTTCCGCCGGCAAGCGCCGGAAATAGGTGAGCGACGAATAGCCGGTACCGAAATCGTCGAGCGCGAAGCTGACGCCGAGCTGGCGGCACTCGGTAAATAGCTGGGCGACGCGCCCGACATCCTCGATCGCCGCGGTTTCCAGCACCTCCAGCTCGAGCCGCGACGGATCGAGTTCCGGGTGCGCCGCCAACTGACGCCCGAGTTCAGCGGCGAAGCCGGGATGCTGCAGATGTTCGCCGGCAATGTTGATGCTCAGCTTGAGGTCGATACCGGCCGCCGCCCAGCTCGACAACTGGTCGAGCGCCGTGGTGATGACCCAGTTGCCGAGGTCGATCGCCAGCTCGCTGCCTTCGATCGCCGGCAGGAACTCCTGCGGCAAGAGCAGGCCGCGTTGCGGATGCTGCCAGCGGATCAGGGCTTCGGCGCCGACCACGCGGCCCTGCCGCATGTTGACCTTGGGCTGGTAATGGAGGACGAACTCGCCAGCCGCCAGGCCCTGCCCGATGCGGGCGATATCCTCGCGGCGACGGCGCGCCCGGCGGTCCTTCTCGGGATCGAACAGGTGATGACGGTTGCGCCCGGCCTGCTTGGCGACGTACATCGCCTGGTCGGCGTGGCGGAGCAGGGTGTCGGCATCGGAACCGTCGTGCGGGTAGAGGGTGACGCCGATGCTGGCCGAAATCGTCACGAGCTCGTCGGCCACCGGGAAGGGCTGGGTCAGCGACCCGGAAATCCGGTTCAGCGCCAGGTCACACTCGTTGAGGTCGTTGAGCGTGGACAGCAGCAGCACGAATTCGTCGCCGCCCAGCCGGGCCACGGTATCGCCGCCGCGCACGCAGTTGCGCAAGCGCTGGGCAACCTCGACCAGCAGGTGGTCGCCGGCGGCGTGGCCGAAGCGATCGTTGATCGGCTTGAAGCCGTCGAGGTCGAGGTAGCAGACCGCCAGCAGGCCGCGATTGCGGGCGGCATTGGCCATCGCCAGCTGCAGGCGGTCGGCGAGCAGCATGCGGTTGGGCAACTGCGTCAGGGCGTCGAAATGCGCGAGATGCTCCAGGCGTTGCTGGTGCTCCTTGAGCAGCGTGATGTCGGAGAAGATGCCGACGAAGTGGGTGATCGTCCGCTCGGCGTCGCGCACCGCCGAGATGGTCAGCAGCTCGACGAAGATCTCGCCGGATTTCTTGCGGTTCCAGACTTCGCCGCGCCAGTGGCCTTGATCGCGGATCGCTTCCCACATGTTGCGGTAGAAGGCGGCGTCATGATGGCCGGAATTGAGCATCCCCGCGTTCTGGCCGATCGCCTCGTCGCGGCTGTAGCCGGTCAGTTCGCTGAAGGTCGGGTTCACTTCGACGATGTGCCCGGAAACATCGGTGATCATGATCCCTTCGTGGGCGTTGGCAAAGACGCTGGCCGCCAGGCGCAGGCGCTCTTCCGCCGCCAGCCTTTCGCCGACGTCGCGGGCGACGGCGATCAGCGCCGTCTTGCCATTCCAGTGCCCGTGGACGACCCGCAACTCGGTCTGCACGAGGCGACCGTCGGCGGCCAGCAAGGGCGCCGGACAGGCGCTCAGGCGACCGCCGAACATCTCGTCGAGATCGCGCTGCGCCTGCTCGCACCAGGCCGCCGGGTAGAGGCGGGCGGCCGGCTCGCCGTTGAGGACGCCGGGCGCGTAGCCGAGCGCCTGATCGACCGCCGGGTTGTAATGGACGATGCGCCGCTCGGCATCGATGACGAAGATCAGGTCGTCGAGCGAAGCGAACAGCCCGCTCAGGTTGTCCCGCGACTGCCGCGCCGCCTCGCGGGCTTCGATGCGTTCGAGTGCCATCGCGTACTGGCTGACCAGATGCTGCACCGCCTGGCAAGTGGCGACGGAAATCTGCGCCGTGCGGTGCCCGGCGAGGTTGAGGCAGGCGATCGCCCGCCCGTTGACGACGATCGGCAGGGCGATCAGGCAGCGCAGGCCTTCGCCGGCGTATTGCGCGGGATCGAACAGGCGGCAGTGATCGAGCTGCTGACAGCAGGAATGACAACTGCACACCACCTTGCCGCTGCGGATCAGTTCGGCCTTCGGGGAATTCGCCAGGCAACAGCGGGCGGCGGCGACGAAAGCCGGCGACAGCCCCTTGTGCACGCGCAGTTCGTAATCGCCGCCGGCGTTCTGCCAATAGAATCCGCCGCTGTCGAATTCCGGGTAACGCAAGGCGAGGTCGAGCATCGTCGCCAGCAGCGCTTCGGGGTCGCCCTCGGCATTCAGGGCGTTGGCCAGATCGCGCTCGATGCCCAGCCGCAACTGCTCGGCACGGGTGACGCTGATATCGATCGCGGTGACGATCAGCGCCGGCTTGCCGGCGTACTGCGTGGCGGAAATCTGCAGACGCACCAGCAGCACCCGGCCGTCGCGGTCGCGCCCCCAGAACTCCAGTTCCTGCGGCGCCCCCTCGACGGCCGAACGGATCGCCGAGGCGGTCCGGGCGAGGTCGTTCAAGCCTTGGGCGGCCAGGAAATCCGGCGCATGGCCGCGCAGTTCCTCGCGCCGGTAGCCGGTCATCCGCTCGGCAGCCGGGTTGGCGTCGAGGCAGCGGCCGTTGCCGTCGATGACGAACAGCGCATCGCCCGCCGATTCGAACAATTCGCGGAAGGTCTGCTGGCTGCGCCCGAGTTCCTCGGCCTGCTGCTGGTGGGCGATCAGCAGGGCGGCCAGGCGACTGGCCTGGCGGATGGTTTCGCGGCTGCCGTCGGGCAGGCGACCGGCCTGCTCGCGATAGACGGCAAAGGTGCCGAGCAGGCGGCCGTCGGGACCAAGCAGGGCTTCCGCCCAGCCGGAGGTAACGCCGATCCGGCGGGCGAAATCGCGGTAATCGACGCCGCCCGCATGGTCATTGATGTTCTCGATGTAGGCTTCGCCGCGCCGCCAGGCCGCCGCCCCGGAAACACCGACCCCTTCGGCGACCGGCATCTTCGCCAGCAGGGCGCGCGCATCCTCGGCCAGCCCCGGCGCCGCAACGACCTGCAGGTGGGCGCCGTCGGCATCGGCCAGCATGATCGAGCACAGGATGCCGGGCACCTCGTGCTCGGCGGAGAGGGCGATCAGTTCGAGCAGGCCGGCGAGCCGTTCGCCGCGCAGCATGCCGGTCATCGCCGCGTTGCGGATCAGCAGCGCCTCGTCGTAGCGGGTCTGCAGGCCGCGCTGCTCGCTGATCGTCTCGTCGAGCAGGTCCATTTCCAGCGGCCGGATCAGGCTGTGCTCGGTGAGCAGGCCGAGCAGGCGACCTTCGCGATCGACCACGGTGAGGTGGCGGATGCGACTTTCCAGCATCAGCGCCGCCGCTTCGGCGGCCGAGGTTTCGGGCAGGACGCTGGTCAGCGGCTGCGTCATCACCTCGCCCAGCGTCGGATTGCCGGAAGCCTGCAGGTAGAGGCGGACGACATCGCGCTCGGTGACGATACCGCAGGGCTGACCGGCGTCGACGACGACGACGCTGGTCGCCCGCGCCGTTTCCATCGCCGCCAGCGCCTCGTCCAGCGACGCCTGCCGCGGCAGGCGGGGAAAGACCCGGTCCATCAGGCCTTCGACGGTATTGAGCTGGCGGTAGAAATCGAGCCCGAAGAAGCGGCGGAAATCGGTCTCGCTGACGATGCCGAGCAGCCGGCCTTCGCTGCCGGTCACCACCAGATGACGGATGCCCAGCCGCGTCGCCTGGCGGAAGGCGCTGCGCACCTCGGTATCGTGGCTCACCGTGTGCACCGGCGCGGTCATGAAGTGCGCCACCGGCCGCCGGTGATCCTCGTGCCGGCGCATCGCGTGCAGCATGTCGCGTTCGGTCAGGATGCCGACCACCCGCGTCGCGTTGACGACAACCACCGAGGAAATTCTCGCCTCGACCATCAGTGCCGCCGCTTCGGCAAGCGTTGCGGAAGGGGCCACGCTGTCGGCGTGCAGGGTCATCAGGTCGGCTACGGTCGGCATCCCCGGATTCTATTCAGGCGCGGCCGGCTTGTGTTGATCGAGTGCAAGATTCTCGGGGCATTCACGGCAATTTTCGGCGATTGCCAAGCAATGCAAAATTAGTTTCCACAAGCGGTAATCAAGCTTTCATCATCACCTTCGCAAGGGCCGGCGCCGATACCGGGAGCTTCCAGCCAAAGCCTTGGTTTTCAACACTAATCGGCGAAACACCGGGTGTGGCACGACCTTTGCGGAAGCTCACCACCGCAAGACTGACCATCGGGGGGAGCAAAGTGACTGAAACATTCTATGAAGTGCTGCGTCGCCAGGGGATCACCCGGCGCAGCTTCCTGAAATTCTGCAGCCTGACGGCGACCTCGCTCGGGCTGGGCAGCGCCGCCGCGCCGCGCATCGCCCAGGCGATGGAAACCAAGCCACGGACGCCGGTGATCTGGCTGCATGGCCTCGAATGCACCTGCTGCTCGGAGTCCTTCATCCGCTCGGCGCATCCGCTGACCAAGGACGTCGTGCTGTCGATGCTGTCGCTCGATTACGACGACACGCTGATGGCCGCCGCCGGTCACCAGGCCGAGGCGATCATCGAAGAGGTCAAGAAGAAGTACAAGGGCAACTACATCGTCGCCGTCGAAGGCAATCCGCCGCTCAACGAGGACGGCATGTTCTGCATCCACGGCGGCCGGCCCTTCGTCGAAGTGCTCAAGGAAACCTGCGCCGACGCCAAGGCCATCATCAGCTGGGGCGCCTGTGCCTCCTACGGCTGCGTGCAGGCCGCCAAACCGAACCCGACGCGCGCCACGCCGGTGCACAAGGTGATCTCCGGCAAGCCGATCATCAACGTCCCGGGCTGCCCGCCGATCGCCGAAGTGATGACCGGCGTCGTCACCTACATGCTGACCTTCGACCGCATTCCCGAACTCGACCGTCAGGGCCGGCCGAAGATGTTCTACGGCCAGCGCATCCACGACAAGTGCTACCGGCGCGGCCACTTCGACGCCGGCCAGTTCGCCGAAGCCTGGGACGACGAAGGTTCGCGCAAGGGCTACTGCCTGTACAAGATGGGCTGCAAGGGCCCGACCACCTACAACGCCTGCTCGTCGATGCGCTGGAACGGCGGCGTGTCGTGGCCGGTGCAATCCGGCCACGGCTGCATCGGCTGTTCGGAAGAGGGCTTCTGGGACAAGGGCAGCTTCTACGACCGCGTCACCAGCATCACGCCGTTCGGCGCCGAACACAACGCCGACACCATCGGCAAGGCCGCCGCCGGCACCGTCGGCGCGGCGATCGCCGCGCATGCCGCGGTGACCGCGCTGGCCCGTGCCCGCCAGAAGGCCGGCGAGTCCGCAACCGAACAACAGGGGGAAAACTGAGATGGGCGTGTACGAAACCCAGGGCTTCAAGCTCGACAACACCGGCAAGCGCGTCGTCGTCGACCCGGTCTGCCGCATCGAGGGCCACCTGCGGGTGGAAGTGAACCTCGATTCCAACAACGTGATCCGCAACGCGGTGTCCACCGGCACCATGTGGCGCGGTCTGGAAGTCATCCTCAAGGGCCGCGATCCGCGCGACGCCTGGGCCTTCACCGAGCGTATCTGCGGCGTGTGTACCGGCACCCACGCGCTGACCTCGGTGCGCGCCGTCGAGGACGCACTGGCGATCAAGATTCCGGAGAACGCCAACACCATCCGCAACCTGATGCAGTTGAACCTCTACGTTCATGACCATCTGGTGCACTTCTACCACCTGCACGCGCTCGACTGGGTCGATGTCGTGTCGGCACTGAAGGCCGATCCGAAGGCAACCTCGACGCTGGCGCAGAGCATCTCGTCGTGGCCGCTGTCGTCGCCCGGTTACTTCCGCGACATCCAGAACCGCCTGAAGAAGTTCGTCGAATCCGGCCAGCTCGGCCCCTTCATGAACGGTTACTGGGGCAACCCGGCGTACAAGCTGCCGCCGGAAGCCAACCTGATGGCGGTCGCCCACTACCTGGAAGCGCTCGATTTCCAGAAGGAAATCGTCAAGGTGCACACCATCTTCGGCGGCAAGAACCCGCACCCCAACTGGCTGGTCGGCGGCGTGCCCTGCGCCATCAACCTCGAAGGCACGGGAGCGGTCGGCGCCATCAACATGGAACGCCTGAACCTGGTCAAGAGCATCATCGACCGCTGCACCGAGTTCGTCGAACAGGTCTATATCCCCGACCTGCTCGCCATCGGCTCCTTCTACAAGGGCTGGCTGCACGGCGGCGGCCTGTCGTCGAAGAACCTGCTCTCCTACGGCGACATCCCGCAGATCGCCAATGACTACTCGGCCGGCAACCTGCTGCTGCCGCGCGGCGCGATCATCAACGGCAAGCTCGACGAGATCCATCCGGTCGACCTCAAGGACCCGGAACAGGTGCAGGAGTTCGTCGCCCATAGCTGGTACAAGTACCCGGACGAAACCGTCGGCCTGCACCCCTTCGACGGCGTCACCGAACCGAACTTCGTGCTCGGCCCCAACACCAAGGGGACCAAGACCAACATCAAGGAACTCGACGAAGGCGCCAAGTATTCCTGGATCAAGGCCCCGCGCTGGCGCGGCCACGCCATGGAAGTCGGCTGCCTGTCGCGCATGGTGCTCGGTTACCTGCAGCCGAAGCAGTACCCGGAAATCCACGCCCTGGTCGACGGCGCCCTCAAGCACCTCGACGTGCCGGTCACCGCGCTGTTCTCGACGCTCGGCCGGACCGCCGCGCGCGGCCTGGAAACGGCGTACTGCGTCAAGCTGCAGAGCCAGCAGTTCGACAAGCTGATGGCCAACCTGAAGGCCGGCGACCTCAACACCGCCAACATCGAGAAGTGGGAGCCGAGCACCTGGCCGAAGGAAGCCATGGGCGCCGGCTTCACCGAAGCCCCGCGCGGCGCGCTCGGTCACTGGATCAAGATCAAGGACACCAAGATCGACAACTACCAGTGCGTCGTGCCGACCACGTGGAACGGCGGTCCGCGCGACCACAAGGGGCAGATCGGCGCCTTCGAAGCGTCGCTGATGGACACCCCGGTGGCCAAGGCCGACGAGCCGCTGGAAATCCTGCGCACGCTGCATTCCTTCGATCCCTGCCTGGCCTGCTCGACGCACGTGATGAGCCCGGACGGCCAGGAAATGACGTCGGTCAAGGTCCGCTGAGCGGGCCGGAAAGGAGGCTGAAATGCTTTCACAACAGGACATGCTGGAGGCCGAGCGACACGGTCGGCAGGTACGTTCGATCTACGTGTACGAGGCGCCGGTACGCCTCTGGCACTGGATCAACGCGCTGGCGATGGTCGTGCTGGCGGTGACCGGCTACTTCATCGGCAAGCCCTTGCCGACGGTTCCGGGCGAGGCGGCGGAAAACTTCGTCATGGGCTACATCCGCTTCGCTCATTTTGCCGCCGCCTACATCTTCGCCGTCGGCCTGCTCGGCCGCATCTACTGGGCGCTGGTCGGCAACCACCACGCGCGGCAGATCTTCAAGCTGCCGATCACCAACCCGCAATGGTGGAGCGAAGTCTTCTTCGAACTGCGCTGGTATCTTTTCCTCGAGAAGACGCCGAAGAAATACGTCGGCCACAACCCGATGGCGCAGTTGATGATGTTCTTCTTCTTCACGGTGCTGGCCGTCGGCATGGTGTTCACCGGCTTCGCGCTGTACAGCGAAGGCGCCGGCCTGGGCAGTTGGCAGGACGCGCTGTTCGGCTGGGTGATCCCGGCCCTCGGCGGTTCGCTGCAGGTGCATAACCTGCACCGCCTGGGCATGTGGATCATGATGACCTTCGCCGTCGTCCATATCTACGCGGCGGTCCGCGAGGACATCATGAGCCGGCAGTCGCTGATCTCGACCATGGTCAGCGGCTGGCGGATGTTCAAGGACTAGGAGGAAGCTTGCCGGAGCAGCGTTGGCCTGCGCTTGCCGTGCTCACGCACTGTCTGCGCGCAGGCCGCCTTGCTCCGGCGGCGCTTTTCCGTCAGAGGTAACTGGAACCCATGAACCCGAAAAGAATTCTCGTACTCGGTATCGGCAACCTGCTGTGGGCCGACGAAGGCTTCGGCGTGCGCTGCGTCGAGGCGCTCAACGCCAGTTGGCAGTTTCCGCCGCAGGTGACGCTGATGGACGGCGGCACGCAGGGCCTTTATCTCCTGCCCTACGTCCAGGAAGCCGACTGTCTGCTGGTCTTCGACGCCGTCGATTACGGCGACACACCGGGCGACCTGCGCGAGGTGGTCGGCGACCAGGTGCCGCGTTTCATGGGCGCCAAGAAGATGAGCCTGCACCAGACCGGCTTCCAGGAAGTGCTGATGGCCGCCGAACTGACCGGCAAGCTGCCGGCCGAACTGGTCCTCATCGGCGTCCAGCCGGAAGAGCTGGAAGACTTTGGTGGCAGCCTGCGCGACGTGGTCAAGGCGCAGATGGCGCCGGCACTCAACCTCGCCCTCGACTGGCTGGAGCGCTGGGGTGCCACCGGCCGCCTGCGCGACAGCGAAGCCGAGCCGATCACCGACGCGGCGCTGGCCATCGACCTCTACGAAGGCGAGCGGCCGCCCGCCGACCAGGCCTACCGCCTGGGCGACGCCCGTTTCCTCAACCTGGAGGCGGCCTGATGTGCCTCGGCATTCCGGCGCAGGTCGTCGATTGCGCTGAGCACTACGCGCGCTGCCTCAGCCGAGGCCAGGAACTGCGCATCGACATCCGGCTGGTCGGCGCCCAGGCGCCGGGCACCTGGCTGCTCTGTTTTCTCGACGCGGCGCGCGAGGTGATCGACGCCGAACGCGCCGCCGCCATCACCGCCGCCCTTGCCGCACTGGACGCGGTCAACGCCGGAGAGACCGATCTTTCCGCCTTCTTCGCCGATCTCGACCGCGAACCCCAACTGCCCGAATTCCTGAGGACGACGCACCCATGAGTTTCGAACTGAAAGCCGGCCCGACCTCGCTCGAACGCCTGGAAACCGCCATCGCCCGCATGCAGCAGAAGCACGGCTTCGTCCGCGTCAGCGCCGACCAGCCGGCTTTCCCGGCCGGCCTGGCGGCGCTGTTGCTGACCGACGACCCGCAACGCAACCTGGAAGTGCTCGACGCCTGCGTCATCCTGCCGGAAGCGCTGCTCGCGCTCGGTGCCGACGTCGCCCGCCTGGTCGCCGGCCCGGAAGCCGCCGCCGCGCTGCTGCAGCGCTTTGCCGTGGCGCGCGCCCCGGCCGTCGTCTTCCTGCGCGACGGCGACTATCTCGGCAGCCTGAACGGCATCCGCAACTGGCAGGAATACCGCGACGAAGTCGCCCGTCTCGCCGCCGGCCCGGCCCGGCCGCGCCCGATTTCCATCCCGGTGCTCGGCGCCGGCCAACCCGGAGCCTGCGCATGAACCCGTCCACCCTGCGTCCCTTCCCGATTTCCGTCGTCGCCATGGGTCCCGGCTCGCAAGGCGAAGAAGCGCCCGACTACCTGCCGATGCCGAAGGACATGCAGACCTTCGCGGCGCCCTACCTGCCGGAGAACGTGGCACCCGAAACCGTCGCCGCCGTGCTCCAGTTGCTCGGCGACTTCGTCGTCCGCGCCGCCGACGCCGGCCTCGACGGCGGCGCGACGGCCGACCTGGCCGGACTGCCGGCCGGCGTGCGCGACGTGATCACCCAGTCGCTCGGTTTCGGCGAAGTCAGCGCCTTCACCACCGCGCCGCGCCACTGGCGCGTCCAGGAAACCGCCTTCGCCGGCGTCTGGCGCGTGCTGGAAATCGCCGACGACGGCGCCATCCTCGCCGATCGCCTGGAAACCGCCAGCATTCCCGCGGTCCTCGTCGACGCGATGCAGGAGTGCGCGAGCAGCGTCCTCGCCGCGCCGGAATACGCCGCCGACTGCATGAACGCGCCGGCCCTGGTCGAGGAAATCCGCATGCAGGCCGCCGCCTGGCAGCCGGGCGACGCCGCCCACGTCATCAACCTGAGCCTGCTGCCGGTCAGCGAAGGCGACCTCGACGCGCTCTACGGCTGGCTCGGCCACCGCGAGGTGTCAATCCTGTCGCGCGGCTACGGCAACTGCCGGATCACCAGCACGCGACTGAAGAACGTCTGGTGGGTGCAGTACTTCAACAGCATGGACGCGCTGATCCTCAATTCGATCGAGATCGTCGGCATGCCGGAAGTGGCGCTCGCCGCCGACGACGATTTCACCGATTCGCTGGAACGCCTGATCGAATACCTCGACATGATGGCGGAGCCGCTGTGATCTTCGAGGGCAGCTTCCGCGCCGTGCAGCCCGCCGACCGCCTCGAATGCGGCGTCTGCTGGTGGGTCTACGACCCGGCGGAGGGCGACGACGTGCGCGGCATCGCCCCCGGCACGCCCTTCGCCGAGCTGCCCGACGACTGGTGCTGCCCCGGTTGCGACGCGCCGAAGCACAAGTTCATGGTGATCGCCGCGTGACCCCCTGGACGGAAGATCCGACGGCCGACATTGCGGCCGTCTTCGCCGACATCGCGGCGACGCGCATGGCCGGCCTGCCGATCTGCAACCCGGCGCTGCGCGTCGAAGCGCTCGGCTTCCGGCGTGCCGAATCCGGTCACTGGGTCGGCGCCCTGGTTACCCCGTGGGCGATCAACCTGCTGTGTCTGCCCGGCCACGCCGACTGGCCGGCGGCGGCGGCCGGCAGCCATTGCGACTGGCGCTTTCCGTCCGGCGTCTACGAGTTCATCGTCGCCGACGAGGACCGGCTCGGCCGCTATCACCTCTGCTCGCTGTTCTCGCCGGCCGGCGACTTCGCCAGTCACGAGCAAGCGCGGTTGACCGCACTGGCGGCGCTCACCGCGCTCTTCAACGACCCGCTCGCGGCACCAGCGGCGGCCACGCCGCCCGCCAGCCGGCGCGCCTTCCTCGGCCTGCGCGGATGAACCCAGCCGGCAGCCTGACCATCCGCGCCGGTTTCACGGAAAACAGGGTGCGCATCGACGGCGTCGTCCTCGAACGGCCGGCGATGACGCGCCTCTTCGTCGGCCAGAACCCGGACGCCGCGGTGCGCCTGATCCCGCATCTCTACGCGCTATGTGCCGAAGCACAGCGGGTCACCGCGCGCGCCGCCCTGGCCGCCGCCGAAGGGCGCAGCGCCGCCTGCGACGCGATCGACACCCGCCTGCTGTGGTTGGAAGTGCTGCACGAAAACCTGTGGCGGCTGCTCCTCGACTGGCCGGTGGCCTGTGCTCTGCCGGCGGCGCGCGAGGAATTCGCCGCTTGGCGCACCGCCCGTCTCGGCGTCGACGGCAACGGCGCCACCCGCCGCCTGATCGAGGAAACGCTGTGTCCGCTGGTCGAGCGCTGCCGGATCATCCTCGACGACCGTGGCGTCGCGCCGACCTGGCCGCAACTCGACGTCGCCGCCTGGCTCGCCTGGTGGCGTACGCCGGGAAGCGAACGGCCAGCCCTGGCCAGTACCGCCGACATCGCCGCCGCCTACCTGGCGCGCGTCGCCGACGTTGCCCGGGCGGCCGCCGCGCTCGAAGCCGGCCAGCCGTTTCCGCTCGCCGCCGCCGGCGGCGACGGGCTGGGCGTCGCCCAGACGCTGACCGCGCGCGGTGTCCTGACGCATGCGATCGCGCTACGCGACGGCAAGGTCGCGCGGTATCATCTCGAAGCGCCGACCGATGCGAGTTTTGCTGGGCCGGCAAAACTCGCGGCACTGCTCGTCGACCGGCGCTATGCAACGGCCGAGGCAGCCCGCCAGGGACTGGAGGCGGCGATCCTGGCGCTCGATCCCTGCCTGCCTTACCAAGTGGAGTGGCAAGATGCATGAAATGTCGCTGGCCGAAGGCATCATCGAACTGGTCGAGGACACCGCGCGGCGCGAGAACGCCGCCCGGGTCGGCCTGGTCGTGCTCGAGATCGGCCAGTTGGCGTCGGTCGAGCCGGAAGCGCTGCGCTTCTGCTTCGACGTCGTGACCAGGGGCGGCATCGCCGACGGCGCGGCGCTGGAGATCGTCGCCGTACCCGGCGCCGGCTGGTGCATGCCGTGCGCGGCAACGGTGCCGATCAGCGAGCTTTACGGCGCCTGCCCGGTCTGCGGCAGCCACCAGGTACAACCGACGGCCGGCACCGAGATGCGGGTGCGCGAAATCGCCATCGACTAGATAACAAGGGGACAAGGATGTGTACAGTTTGCGGCTGCGGTGACGGCGAAGTGAAAATCGAAGGCGGGGCGCACGCGCACCGCCATGTCCATGCCGACGGGACGGTGCATGAGCACGGCCACGCGCACGATCACGAACATGCGCACGACCACGCCAGCGAGATCGCCGACGCCCACGGCCATGCCCATACGCACGCCGACGGTACGACGCATGTGCACGAGCACGTCCATCACGGCGAACACGCCCACGGTCACGACCACGCCTACCGGCCGCAGAAGGCGGCGCATGGCGAGCACGGACACAGTCACGATCACCACCACGGCGACCTCGACTACGGCAGCGGCCCGGCGCGCGCCCACGTTCCCGGCATGAGCCAGGCGCGCATGGTGCAGATCGAGCGCGACATCCTGTCCAAGAACGACGGCTACGCCGCCAAGAACCGCGCCTGGTTCGACGAGCACGGCGTCTTCGCGCTCAACCTGGTGTCCAGCCCGGGCTCGGGCAAGACGACGCTGCTGGTCAAGACCATCGAGGCGCTGCAGGCGCGGCTCGCCATCGCCGTCGTCGAAGGCGACCAGCAGACCGCCAACGACGCCGAGCGCATCCGCGCCACCGGCGCCCCGGCGCTGCAGATCAACACCGGCAAGGGCTGCCACCTCGACGCGCACATGGTCGGCCACGCGATGGAACGCCTGCAGCCGGCCGACGGCTCGCTGTTCCTCATCGAGAACGTCGGCAATCTCGTCTGCCCGGCCGCCTTCGACCTCGGCGAGCAGCACAAGGTGGCGATCCTCTCGGTCACCGAGGGCGAGGACAAGCCGCTCAAGTACCCGGACATGTTCGCCGCCGCCGACGTGATGCTGCTCAACAAGTGCGACCTGCTGCCCTACCTGCAGTTCGACGCCGACCTCGCCGAAGCCAACGCCCGCCGCGTCAATCCCAAGCTGACCGTGTTCCGCGTCTCGGCGACCAGCGGCGAGGGGATGGCCGACTGGCTAGCCTGGATCGAAGCCGGCGTCGCCGGCCAGCGCGCCCGCCTGGCCGATAACGTCGCCGCGCTGAAGGCGCGCATCGCCGACCTGGAGCGACAGCTGGCGGCCAAGTGAACGCTCGCCTGCTGCACATCCGCGGCCTCGTCCAGGGCGTCGGCTTTCGCCCCTACGTCTGGCGCCTGGCCGGCGAACTCGGCATCGCCGGCTGGGTGCGCAACGACGGCGACGGCGTCACGCTGCTCGCCGCCGGCGCGCGGCTGGACGACTTCCTCACCCGGCTGCCGCGCGAAATCCCGCCGCTCGCCCGCATCGACGCCATCGACAGCGGCAGCAGCGACGAACGCCCCGCGCCCGGCTTCGTCATCCGCGACAGCGTCGCCGGCGCGGTGCGCACCGCCATCGGCCCGGACGCAGCGATCTGCCCGGCCTGCATCGCCGACCTCTGCGACCCGACCAACCGCCGCTGGCGTTACGCCTTCACCACCTGCACCCACTGCGGCCCGCGCTATACCGTCAGCGCCGGCATTCCCTACGACCGCGCCCGCACCAGCCTGGCTGCTTTTCCGCTGTGCGCGCCGTGCACGAGCGAATACACCGATCCCGCCGACCGCCGCTTCCACGCCGAAACCACCTGCTGCCCCGATTGCGGCCCGCAGTTGCAACTGCTCGATGAAAACGGCGCTGATCTTGCTGCCGACGGTGACGATCCGGTGGCCTCCACGCTCGCCCTGCTACGCGCCGGCCGCATCGTCGCGATCAAGGGTCTGGGCGGCTTCCACCTCGCCTGCGACGCGCGCAACCCTGAAGCCGTCGCCGAACTGCGTCGGCGCAAGGCGCGCGAGGCCAAGCCCTTCGCGGTGATGGGCCTCAACCCCGGCGCGCTCGCTGCTTTTGCTGAGTTCGGCGACGGCGAGCGGGCGCTTTTCGCCGACGTCGCCGCGCCCATCGTCCTCTGCCGCAAGGGCGCCGCCGAACTGGCCGGCGTCGCCCCCGGCCTGCCCTGGCTCGGCGTCATGCGCCCGGCGACGCCCGTGCATCTGCTGCTCTGGCACGAAGCCGCCGGCCGTCCCGCCGGTACCGCCTGGCTCACCGAGGAAAACGAGCTGCTGCTGGTGATGACCAGCGCCAACCCGCAGGGCGAACCGCTGGTCACCGGCAACGCCGAAGCGCTGCAGCGCCTGAACGGCATCGCCGACGCCTTCCTGATGCACGACCGCGACATCGTCGTCCGCTGCGACGATTCGGTGGTTCGCGTGGCCGATGGCGCGCCAGCCTTCCTGCGCCGCGCCCGCGGTTACGTGCCGCTGCCCATCACGCTCGCCGACGACGGCCCGCCGGTGCTGGCGCTCGGCGCCCACCTGAAGAACGCCGTCTGCGTGCTGCGCGGGCGCGAGGCTTTCGTCTCGCAGCACATCGGCAGCCTCGACAACGCGGCGACGCTGGCCTTCCTCGAAGAAACCGTCGCTCATCTGCTCGCCGTGCTCGACGTCAAACCGGCGCTGATTGCCCACGATCTGCACCCCGACTACGCGTCGACCGCGCTGGCCCTGCGTCTGGCCGGCGAACTCGGCGTGCCGACGCGCGCCGTCGGCCATCATCACGCGCATGTTGGTGCGATCTGCGCCGAACATGGTGTCAATGGCCCGCTGCTCGGGCTGGCGCTCGACGGCGTCGGCCTCGGCCCGGACGGCAGCGCCTGGGGCGGTGAACTGCTGCGCGTCGACGGTGCCAACTGTCGTCGCCTCGGCCACTTGCGCCAGCTGGCGCTGCCTGGCGGCGACCGCGCGGCGCGCGAGCCGTGGCGAATGGCGATTGCCGCGCTGCACGGCGCCGGCCTCGGCGACCAGGTCGCCGGCTGGCTGGCACGGACCTGGCCGGAACGCGAGGCCGGCCCGCTGCTGACGCTGCTTGACCGGCAACTGCGCTGCCCGCCGACCTCCAGCCTCGGCCGCTGGTTTGACGCCGCCGCCGGCCTGCTCGGCGTGCGCGACGTTTCGCGCTACGAAGGTCAGGCGGCGATGGAACTCGAAGGCCGGGCGGCGGCGCACAGACCGGTCGAACCCTTGGCCGGCGGCTGGCGGATAGCCGGCGGAGTGCTCGACTTCTCGCCGCTGCTGCCGGCGCTGCTGCCGGCGCTGCTCGACAGCACGGATGCCGGACAAGGCGCCGCGCTGTTCCACGCCACCGTTGCCGCCGGCCTCGCCGAGTGGGCGATGTTTGCGGTCGACCGCGAAAAACTTGCGAAAATGGCGGTCGGCGGCGGCTGCGCGGCGAACGCGATCCTCCTCGACGCGCTGCGCCGCCGTTTGACAGCGGCCGGCATCGAAGTCCTCGAAGCGCGCGCCGTCCCCGCCGGCGACGGCGGTCTGGCGCTGGGCCAGGCCTGGGTCGCGCGGCAGATGCACGGAGACAAGGCATGAACGATCTGGCCAGCGCCGCCATCCACACCGACAACCCGGCGCCGCGCGTGCTCGCCCGTT
The DNA here is from genome assembly GCF_055901855.1 of Azonexus sp. MM2026_4. Lineage (NCBI taxonomy): Bacteria > Pseudomonadati > Pseudomonadota > Betaproteobacteria > Rhodocyclales > Azonexaceae > Azonexus > Azonexus sp. MM2026_4. The sequence continues at coordinate 2,832,578 of NZ_CM148380.1, forward strand.
ACCGGCGCTGGCAGTCCGCGCTGAACGGCGGCCACCCCGGCCTCTCGGTCGACATCGCCGGCTTCCGGCGCTATCGCGGCGACTGGATCGGCGCCGTCGTCACCCCGTGGTTCATCCACCTCTTGCTGCTCCCCGGCGGCGGCGAACTGTGGCGCGAGCTGCCGGTCGAACAGACCCTGCGCGTCGGCTTCCCGGCCGGCGATCTCGACCTGATCAGCGAACGCAGCGACGACGCCGACCTGCCGGCGAGCTTCTTCATCTCCATCCTGGCGCCGGTCGATGAACTCGCCGACCAGGACGCCGCACTGCGCACCGCGATGGATGCGCTGCACCTGCTTTTCGAACCGCCGGCCGCCGCGCCGACGCCCCAGAACCCCGAGCCGCAACCGGTCGACCGGCGCGGCTTCTTCCGCCGCCTGGCCGGGCGCGGTTGAACTCCCCCGAAAGGAAGCCCCATGTGTCTCGCGATTCCCGCCCAGGTCGTTGAACTGCGTGACGGCGACAACGCCGTCGTCGATCTTGCCGGCGTGCGCAAGGAAATCTCGCTGTCGCTGGTCGACGGCGTCGCCGTCGGCGACTACGTCATCGTCCATGTCGGTTTCGCGCTGAACAAGCTCGACCCGGAAGAAGCCGAGCAAACGCTCAAGCTCTTCGCCGAAATGGGCCAGTTGACCGCCGATGGCGACGGACTGACGCTGCACTGATGAAATACATCGACGAATTCCGCGACGGCGAGGTGGCGCAGAAGATAGCCGCCAGCATCCGCGCCGAGGCCGACCCGAAGCGCAACTACCATTTCATGGAATTCTGCGGCGGCCACACCCACGCCATCTCGCGCTACGGCGTCTCCGACCTGCTGCCGGCCAACGTGCGCATGATCCACGGCCCCGGCTGCCCGGTCTGTGTGTTGCCGATCGGCCGCGTCAACCAGGCCATCCGCCTGGCCCTCGACGAAGGTGTGACGCTATGCACCTACGGCGACTGCCTGCGCGTGCCGGCCTCCGACAGCCTGTCGCTGTTGAAAGCGAAGGCCAAGGGCGGCGACATCCGCATGGTGTACTCCAGCGCCGACGCCGTCACATTGGCGCAAAAGAACCCGGACAAACAGGTCGTCTTCTTCGCCATCGGCTTCGAAACGACGACGCCGCCCACCGCGGTGGCGATCAAGCAGGCCGCCGCGCTCGGCCTGAAGAACTTCTCGGTGCTCTGCTGCCACGTGCTGACCCCGTCGGCGATCGCCAGCATCCTCGAATCGCCGGAAGTGCGCCAGTGGGGCACCGTCCCGCTCGACGGCTTCGTCGGCCCGGCGCACGTGTTGACGATCATCGGCAGCCGGCCCTACGAATTCTTCGCCGAGGAATACCGCAAGCCGGTAGTCATCGCCGGGTTTGAGCCGCTCGACGTGATGCAGGCGATCCGCATGCTGATCCGCCAGGTCAACGAAGGCCGCGCCGAAGTCGAAAACGAGTTCTCGCGCGCCGTCAACCGTGACGGCAACCTGAAGGCGCAGGCCTTGGTCGCCGAAGTTTTCGAGATGCGCAAGCACTTCGAATGGCGGGGCTTGAATGTGTTGCCGTACTCGGCGCTGCGCATTCGCGGCGCGTTCGCCGAATTTGATGCGGAGAAGCGCTTTCCTGTGGCCTATGCCTCGGTGGCGGATCACAAGGCTTGTGAATGCGGGGCGATTTTGCGCGGGGTGAAGCGGCCGCAGGACTGCAAGATCTTCGGGACGGTGTGTACGCCGGAGAATCCGGTGGGGTCGTGCATGGTGTCGTCGGAGGGCGCCTGTGCGGCGCATTACACTTACGGGCGGTATAAGGATGTGGCCTGAGGCGCGGGCCTTTTTGGTTACTGACGTGCGGGCGTGCTTGTTTGCTGAACCGCTGGGTTCCGCCGTTGACCGGCGAGCGACTTTGGTTTCTGAAGCGCTGGGTTCCGCGCCTGACGCGCGGGCGTACTTTCTTTTTTGTGGAAAAAAGAAAGTAGCCAAAGAAAAAGCCACCCCCAGGTCGGCGCCGGGCTACGCCCGGTCCCTTGCGCTACTCGGCGCGCCGGGCGGCTGCGGAACTCGGCCCTACGGGCCTCAGACAGTCCTCGCCGACTTCCCCCGGCACGCCTGCGTTGCTCAGCGCCTCTCAGGGGGGCCCCGAAAACCGGAGGTTCACGAAAACAGGCGGTTGAAAGAACATTGCGCGTCCAGCAGCGATCGGTTTGCCGGGCCCCTTGGGAGGCGCCGAGCAACGCAGGCGTTGGCGGAAAAAGGGCGAGCACTGTTTGAGGGGCGCAGCCCCGAGTTGCGCAGCCCCCGCCAACGACGAGTAGCGCAGGGTACCCGCGTAGCGGGCGCCGACCTAGGGTCGCCTTCTTCTTTGGCTACTTTCTTCTTGGCGAAACAAGAAGAAAGTACGCCCGCCGGTCAGCGGCGGAACCCAGCGGTTCAGAAATCAAAAACGCCCGCCCGTCAGGCGCAGAACCCGACGGTTCAGAAACACCACTGCCCCACCAGTCAGCGACGACAGCCAGCGGTTCAGCAAAAGCAACCACCCCTAAAAACCCATACCCAAAACCATGACCTCCTCCCGTAAACCCTACATCCGCCCCCTCGACCTCAAGCACGGCCAGGTCAACATGGCCCACGGTTCCGGCGGCCGGGCGATGGCGCAGTTGATCGACGAACTTTTCGCCCGCCACCTCGGCAACGAATACCTCGGCCAGGGCGACGACGGTGCCGTGCTGCCGCTGCCGAGTGAAGGCCGGCTAGTCATGGCAACCGACGCCCACGTCGTCTCGCCGCTGTTCTTCCCGGGCGGCGACATCGGCTGTCTGTCGGTGCATGGCACGGTCAACGACGTCGCGGTGATGGGGGCGAAGCCGCTTTATCTGGCGGCCAGTTTCATCCTCGAGGAGGGCTTCCCGCTCGGCGATCTCGCCCGCATCGTGCAGAGCATGGCGGCGGCGGCGAGCGCCGCCGGGGTGCCCGTGGTGACCGGCGATACCAAGGTGGTCGAGCGTGGCAAGGGCGACGGGGTGTTCATCACCACCACCGGCGTCGGCGTCGTGCCGCCGGGGCGCGAGCTGTCCGGGCGGCGGGCGCGGCCGGGCGATGTGATCCTGGTTTCCGGCACGCTCGGCGATCACGGCATGGCGATCATGGCCGAACGCGAAAGCCTCGGTTTCGAGTCGCCGATCGTTTCCGACACGGCGGCGCTGCACGGGCTGATCGAAACGCTGCTGGCGACAAGCGCCGACCTGCGCGTGCTGCGCGACCCGACGCGCGGCGGGCTGGCCACGACGCTGAACGAGATCGCCCGTCAGTCGGGCGTCGGCATGATGCTGCAGGAAAAGGCGCTGCCGGTGAAACCGGCGGTCAATGCGGCTTGCGAGCTGCTCGGGCTGGACCCGCTCTATGTGGCGAACGAAGGAAAACTGATCGCCATCTGCGCGGCGGCGGATGCCGAAACAGTGTTAACCGCCATGCGCACGCACCCGCTGGGCAGGGATGCCGCGATCATCGGCGAAGTTCACGCGGACGATCACCATTTTGTCCAGATGACCACCGCTTTCGGCGGCCGGCGCATCGTGGACTGGCTGTCCGGCGAACAACTGCCAAGAATCTGTTAGGGGAAGAATTCAGTGTCGTTCGGCGATCATCAGGCTGCGTACGTCACCCACTTCGAGCATCACCAGCTCGCGGGCATCGGCCAGATTGTCGGCATTGCGGACGTAAAACAGTTCGCGGCCACCATCGGGATAACGGACGGCGGCGACGTATTCGACCCGACGTTGAGTGACGGGTTGAACCCGGGGACGAGATGCCTTGCGTTGCGTTGCGGCCATGATGTTGTTCTCCCTGTGACATTTTTGCGCATCGTAGCGAATGGCAAGTCCCTGAAAAATAGCGCGAAGGTCATACAGCGCCCGATTCGGACAATGCCCACCCCGGCAAAGGCCACCGCAGCGCGATCCATGATGAATAGATGATGAAAAAAAATACTCCCAGCATGCGGCTGTTATTCCTAACGCATGGATTCAACAGTCTGACCCAACGACTTTTCTGCGAACTGACCCAACGCGGTCACCTGCTCAGCATCGAGTTCGACATCGCCGATTCGGTGACCGAAGATGCCGTTGCCCGCTTCCGACCCGACCTGGTGCTGGCGCCCTTCCTGAAGCGGGCGATTCCCGAATCGGTATGGTCAACCGTTCCCTGTTTCATCGTGCACCCCGGCATTCCCGGCGACCGCGGCCCGGCCGCGCTCGACTGGGCGATCCAGCGTGGCGAGACGCGCTGGGGCGTCACCGTGCTGCAGGCCGAGGCGGAGATGGATGCCGGTCCGGTCTGGGCCTCGGCGGAGTTCGCGATGCGCCCGGCGAGCAAGGGTTCGCTCTACCGCAACGAGGTCACCGAAGCGGCGGTGCGCGCCGTGCTGCAGGCGGTTGAGCGTTTCGCCGCCGGCGATTTCCAGCCGCAACGCGTGCCCGGCGCCGCGCATCCGGCGATCCGCCAGGCCGACCGCCAGATCGACTGGACGACGCAATCGACCGCTGACGTCCTCGCCCGGCTGCGCGCCGCCGACGGTTTCCCGGGTGTTGCCGACGAACTCTTCGGCCAACCCTGCCAACTGTTCGACGCCTGGCCGGAAGGGCGCCTGCGCGGTGCGCCGGGAACACTGCTGGCGCGCCGCGAGACGGCACTGTGCCGGGCGACCGCCGACGGTGCGGTGTGGATCGGCCACGTCAAGAAGCCGGACGGAATCAAGCTGCCGGCCACCGTCGCCTTCCCGGAAGCGGCTGAGTTGCCCGAGGCGCCGCTGACCGACTGGTGGCAGGCCGACCATTCGACCTGGCAGGACATCGCCTGGCGCGAGGCCGACGACGTGGGTTTCCTGTCCTTCCGCTTCTACAACGGGGCGATGGGCACGGCGCAGTGCCGCAGGCTGACCGAGGCCTTCGGCTGGGCGACGACGCGGCCGGTGCGGGTGATCGTCCTCGACGGCGGTGGCGACTTCTGGTCGAACGGCATCCACCTCAACCTGATCGAGGCCGCCGACAGCCCGGCCGACGAATCCTGGGCCAACATCAACGCGATCGACGACCTCGCCGAGGCCATCCTGCGCTGTGACACGCAATTGACGGTTGCCGCGGTCGGCGGCAATGCCGGGGCCGGCGGCTGTTTCCTGGCGCGTGCCTGCGACCGGGTCTGGGTGCGCGACGGCGTCGTCCTCAACCCGCACTACAAGAACATGGGCAACCTCTACGGTTCCGAGTTCTGGACCTACCTGCTGCCGCCGCGCGTCGGCGCCGACGGTGCCCGGGCGATCATGCAGCACCGCCTGCCGATGCCGGCCGCCGAAGCGGTCGCCTGCGGCTTCTACGACGCCTGCCTGCCGGCGCCCGGCTTCGCCGTCGATGTCGCCCGGCGGGCGCTGGAAATGGCGCAGGCGCCGGATTTCGCCGCGCAACTGGCGGACAAGGCGGCGCGCCGGGCCGCCGACGAAGCGGCGAAACCGCTGGCGCAGTACCGCGCCGAGGAACTGGCGGCGATGCGGCGCAATTTCTACGGCTTCGATCCGGCCTACCACGTCGCGCGTTATCATTTCGTCCATAAGAGCCCGCATTCGTGGACGCCGCGGCATCTCGCCCGGCACCGCGACCTCGACTGGAACCCCCCCGCATGACCCCACCCGTGTTGCGCCGCCTGCCCGCCGTCCTCGTCATCGACGACGAGCTGCGTTCGCAGGAAGCGTTGCGCCGCACGCTGGAAGAGGATTTCGAGGTGTTCTGCGCGTCCAGCGCCGCCGAAGGCTGGGAAATCCTGGAGATGGAAGAAGCCAGCGCCGGCATCCGCGTCGTCCTCTGCGACCAGCGCATGCCCGGCACCACCGGCGTCCAGTTCCTCAAGGAAGTGCGCCAGCGCTGGCCGGACATCGTCCGCATCATCCTTTCCGGCTACACCGACGCCGAGGACATCATCAGCGGCGTCAACGAGGCCGGCATCTGGCAGTACCTGCTCAAGCCCTGGCAGCCCGAGCAACTGCTGCTGACCCTGCTGCGCGCTTCGGAAGTCTGGCGGCTGCAGCAGGAAAACCAGCGCCTGTCGCTCGACCTGCGCACCGCCGAGCCGACGCTGCGCCGCCGGGTCGAACACAAGCAGGAAAAGGTACGCAGCGCCTTCGGTCTGGCCGCGCTGGTACGCGCGCCGGGCAGCCCGCTCGACCCGGTCTGCGACCTGGTCGCGCGCATCGCCCCCTACGACCTGTCGGTGATGGTCACCGGCGAATCCGGCACCGGCAAGGAAATGGTCGCCCGCGCCATCCACTACGAGAGCAGCCGCGCCGACAAGCCTTTCATCACCGAGAACTGCGGCGCCGTTCCCGACACCCTGCTCGAATCCGAACTCTTCGGCTACAAGCGCGGCGCCTTCACCGGCGCCGTCGACGACCGCATCGGCCTGTTCCAGCAGGCCGACGGCGGCACGCTCTTTCTCGACGAGATCGGCGAGACCAGCCCGGCCTTCCAGGTCAAGCTGCTGCGCGCGCTGCAGGAGGGAGAATTCCGGCCGCTGGGCAGCAACAAGATGGTCTCGGTCGACGTCCGGGTGATTGCCGCCACCAACCGCGACCTCGAAGAAGACGTGCGCACCGGCCGCTTCCGCGAAGACCTCTACTACCGGTTGGCGACCATCCCGGTGCATGTGCCGCCGCTGCGCCAGCGGCCGATGGACCTGCCGCTGCTCGCCGCCCGCCTGCTCGAACAGAGCTGCGCGACGCTGGGCAAGCGCGTGCGCGGTTTCGCCGAGGCAACGCTCACCCGCCTCGCCGCCTACCCCTGGCCGGGCAACGTGCGCGAACTGCAGAACGAGATCCTGCGCCTGGTGGCGCTTGCCGACGGCGACCTGCTCGGCCCCGAACTGCTCTCGCCACGCCTGTTGCACGGACCGGCGACGCCGGCGAGCGACGAATGGACCGATGGCCTCTCCGGCAACCTGCGCCAGCGCATGGACCAACTCGAACGCCGTGTCCTGCTGGCGGCGATGCAGCGCCATCACGGCAACAAGTCGCGCGCCGCCAACGAACTCGGGCTGTCGCGCGTCGGCCTGCGCGCCAAGCTGGCGCGCCACGGCCTGGCCGACGACGGGAAGGGCGACGAATGAAAGTGCTCTGGCTGCAAAGCGGCGGCTGCGGCGGCTGCACCCAGTCGCTGCTCTGCCACGAGCCGCGCCCGCTGTTCGACGAGCTGCGCGGCGCCGGCATCGAGTTCGTCTGGCACCCGGCGCTGTCGGAAGCCAGCGGCGAGGAAGCGCTGGCCATCCTCGACGACTGCGCCAGCGGCCGGCGCGAGTTCGACGTCCTCTGTATCGAGGGGGCGATGCTGCGCGGCCCCAACGGTAGCGGCAAGTTCCACCTGATGGCCGGCAGCGGCCGACCGCTGACCGAATGGGTGCAGCGCCTCGCCGAGCGCGCCAAATGGGTCTTTGCCATTGGCTCTTGCTCCGCCTGGGGCGGTTTTTCGGCGAACACGCCGGGCAATCCGCTGGAAGCCTGCGGCCTGCAGTACGACACCGACACGCCCGGCGGCCTGCTCGGCAAGACCTTCCGCTCGCAAGGAGGCCTGCCGGTGGTCAATCTCGCCGGTTGCCCGACGCACCCGGGCTGGATCGTCGATACGCTGGAAAAACTGGCACTCGAAGGACTGAGTGCCGCCGACCTCGACGAGGTCGGCCGCCCGCTGCTCTACGCCGAGCAACTGGTGCACCACGGCTGCCCGCGCAATGAGTTCTACGAATTCAAGGCGAGCGCCGAAAAGCACTCCGACCTCGGCTGCATGATGGAAAACCTCGGCTGCAAGGGCACCCAGGCGCACGCCGACTGCAACACGCGGCCGTGGAACGGCGTCGGCTCCTGCCTGAAGGGCGGCTACGCCTGCATCGCCTGCACCGAGCCGGGCTTCGAGTCGCCCGGCCACGCTTTCCAGGAAACGCCCAAGCTGGCCGGCATCCCGATCGGCCTGCCGGCCGACATGCCGAAGGCCTGGTTCGTCGCGCTCGCCGCGCTGTCCAAGTCGGCAACGCCGAAGCGGGTGCGCGACAACGCCGTCGTCGACCACACCGTGGTCCGTCCGGGCGTCAAGAAGGGCGGCAAGTGAAGCGAATTCAGGTCGGCCCCTTCAACCGTGTCGAGGGCGACCTCGAGATCGGCCTCGACGTCGACGCCGGCCGGGTCGTCGCCGCGCGTGTCAATTCGCCGCTGTTCCGCGGTTTCGAGCAAGTCCTGGTCGGCCGCCACCCGGCCGATGCGCTGGCCGTCGTGCCGCGTATCTGCGGCATCTGCTCGGTCGCCCAGTCGGCCGCCGCCGCCAACGCGCTGAGCCGGCTGGCCGGCGTCACGCCGCCGCCGAACGGCGAACTCGCCGCCCGTCTGGTGCTGGCGGCCGAAAACCTGGCCGACCACCTGACCCATTTCTACCTCTTCTTCATGCCGGACTTCTGCCGCCCGGCCTACGGCGACCGGCCCTGGCATACCGCCACCGCCGAACGCTTCACGGCGCAGACCGGTAGTGCCGTCGCCCCCTGGCTGCAGGCACGCGCTCGGCTGTTCAACCTGGCCGGCTTCCTTGCCGGCCGCTGGCCGCACACGCTGGCGCTGCAGGCCGGCGGCAGCACCAAAGCGATCGGCGCCGGCGAACGCATCCGCATCCAGGCGCTGCTGCGCGAATTCCGCGCCTTCGTCGAGGGGCGGCTGCTCGGCGACCGCCTCGAAGCCTTCGCCGCGCTGCCCGACGCCGACGCCCTGCACGCCTGGGCCGCCGGCCGCAGCAGCGACGCCGCGCCGTTCCTGCGCGCCGCCACAGATCTCGGCCTCGACGCCATCGGCCGCGGCAGCGAGCGCTTCCTCTCCTACGGCGCCTACGAACTGTTCCCGGCAGGCGTCTGGCAACCCGGCAGTGAAGCATCCGCGCTCGATACCGGCAAGATCGCCGAAGATGTCAGCCACGCCTGGCTCTACGGCGACGCGCCGCTGCCGCCGACCGAGGGCGAAACCCGTGTCGCTGCCGACAAGGCCGGTGCCTACACCTGGTGCAAGGCGCCGCGCTACGCCGGCGAGGTCGTCGAGACCGGCGCGCTCGCCCGCCAACTGGTCGCCGGTCAGCCGCTGCTGCGCTCGCTGGTCGCCCGCCACGGCGGCAACGTCGTCGCCCGCATCGTCGCCCGCCTGATCGAAGTCGCCCGCGTGCTGCCGGCGATGGAGGACTGGCTACGCGCGATCGAACCCGGCGCCCCCTTCTGCCTGCCGGCGCCGCTGCCCGACAGCGGCCACGCCGTCGGCCTCGTCGAAGCCGCGCGCGGCAGCCTCGGCCACTGGCTGAGCGTCAAACGCGGGCGCATCGAGCGCTACCAGATCATCGCCCCGACCACCTGGAACTTCTCCCCACGCGACGCCGCCGGCACCCCCGGCGCCCTCGAACAAGCCCTGGTCGGCCTGCCCGCCGGCGACGGCGCACCGCCGACCGTACAGCACGTGGTACGCAGCTTCGATCCGTGCATGGTATGTACGGTCCACTGAGGCCACAGCGTAGAATCCTCCGGGTCTGCCATCGCCTGGAGCCGCCATGCCGGAATCTCTGATCCTGCGCCCGCTGGAGCGCGAAGACCTGCGCTTCGTCCATGAGCTGGACAACAACGAAACGGTCATGCACTACTGGTTCGAGGAGCCTTACGAGGCTTTCGTCGAACTCGCCGATCTCTACGACCGCCACATCCACGACCAGAGCGAACGCCGCTTCATCGCCGAGATGGACGGCGAACGGGTCGGACTGGTCGAACTGGTCGAGATCAACCACATCCACCGCCGGGCGGAATTCCAGATCATCATCGCGCCGACTCACCAGGGAAAAGGCTACGCAACGCTCGCGACCAAACTGGCGATGGATTACGCCTTCACCGTACTCAACCTGTACAAGCTCTACCTGATCGTCGATTGCGACAACGAACGGGCGACCCGCGTCTATCAGAAACTCGGTTTCAGCGAGGAAGGACGACTGCGCCACGAGTTCTTCGTCGGCGGCGAATACCGCGACGTGCTGCGGATGGCGATTTTCCAACCGGAATACCTGCGCGCCCGCGGCAAGTAGCTGACCGGCACTGGCTAAGGCTGGCCGTGCGGCGCCAGCCACTGCCGCAGCTTGGCCAGCAGTTCGTCCGGCGCCACCGGCTTGGCGATGAAATCGTCCATGCCGGCGGCCAGACATTGCTCCCGGTCCTCGGCAAAGGCGTTGGCGGTCATGGCGATGATCGGCATGGTGCCGCGCGCGCCGAGCGCGCGGATCGCCCGCGTCGCGTCGAGACCGTTCATCTTCGGCATCTGCAGGTCCATCAGCAGCAGCGCGTAATCGCCGCCGGCAACCGCGGCGACGGCGGCTTCGCCATCCTCGGCGACGCTGATGTCGAGCTGGCTATCCTCGAGAATCTGCAGGGTGATCTCGCGATTGATCGGTTCGTCGTCGACCAGCAGCAGACGCTGACCGGCGAAACCGGGCGTACTGCCGGCACCCGCCAAGCGGCTGCGCTCGGCGCTGCTTTGCCCGGCCAGGCGCAGCCGCACCGTCATCCAGAAACGGCTGCCGATGCCGGGCTGACTTTCGACGCCGGTGGTGCCGCCCATCATCTCGGCGATCTTGCGGGTGATCGCCAGGCCGAGCCCGGTCCCGCCGTAGCGGCGGGTCAGCGAGTTGTCGGCCTGTTCGAAAGCCTGGAACAAACGCGGCAGGTCGGCTGGGGCGATGCCGATCCCGGTATCGCTGACGGTGAAACGCAGCAGCATGCTGTCCGGTGCTTGCTCGAGCACCTCGACCTGGATGCCGATCGCTCCCTGATCGGTGAACTTGACCGCGTTGGCGACAAAATTGAGCAGGGCCTGCTGCAGGCGGACCGGGTCGCCGAGGAAGGGCGGCAGCTCGGCGGGCAGCTCGCTGTGGATGCCCAGCCCCTTTTCCGCCGCCTTGCCCTGCATGATGGACAGCAGATTGGCGACCAACGACCCGACATCGAGGCGGACTTCCTCAAGGGCGAACTTGCCGGCTTCGATCTTCGACAGGTCGAGCACCGCGTTGATGATGTCGAGCAGGTGGTGGCTCGCCGCTTCCAGCTTGTCCAGGCGGTCGGTCTGCCGCGCGTCGAGGCCGCTCTTGCGCAGCATGTAGGCCATGCCGGTGATGGCGTTGAGCGGCGTCCGGATCTCGTGTGACATGTTGGCCAGGAAGGCGCTCTTGGCGACGTTGGCGGCCTCGGCCGCCTCCTTGGCCTGGCGCAGGTCCAGGGTGCGCTGCTCGACCAGTTGTTCGAGCTGCTGGTGGTGCAGGGCCAGCACCTCGGCCGCCGCCTTTTCCCGGGTGATGTCGTAGCAGAAGCCGATGAAGCCGAGGAAATTGCCCTTGCTGTCGTAGCGGGGGTTGCCGTCGTCGCGGATCCAGCGGTATTCACCGCTGCGGTGACGCAGCCGGTATTCCATCGAGAACGGCTGGCGACGATCGAAATGGTCGACGTAAATCTCCAGGCAGCGCGCGAAATCGTCGGCATGCACGCCTTCCGCCCAGCCGTTGCCGAGTTCCTGGCGCAGGGCGCGCCCGGTGAATTCGAGCCAGGGCCGGTTGAAATAGTCGCAGCCCTTGTCCAGCCCGGAGGTCCAGATCAGCGCCGAGCCACCGTCGGCGAGGGTGCGGAAGTGCTGTTCGCTTTCGCGCAGCGCCGCCTCGGCCAGCTTGCGCTCGTTGATGTCGGCGATCACACCGACCAGTCCCTGCAGGCTGCCATCCGGCGCCAGCAGACGACGGCCGGTGAGATGCCCCCAGAACTGCGTGTGGTCGCTGCGCCAGTAGAGCCGTTCGAGGTCGACGGCATCGGTCTGGCTGGCGAGCAGGGCGAGCATCCGGGCCCGCCCCGTCTCGCGCTCGCTGGGATCGATCAGCGAGACATATTCGGCGCCGGAAAGCTCGCCCGGGGCGACGCCGAACATGTCGGCCATCCGCTGGTTGGCGCGGGTGATCCGGCCCGCCGGATCGACCAGGAAGATGGCGACGCTGGAGGCCTGATAAATCTGCTCGAGCAGCGCTTCGTTGGCCTGCAGGTTGCGCGTGTCGGCCTCGTGGCGGCGCCAGGAGCGCCAGATCAGCCAGCCGCCGAGCAGGGTGACCGCGGCGAAGACGGCGAGCAGGGAAACGGTTTTCCAGACTTCCCGCCACCACGGTTCGAGATAGTCCTCGGGCGCCATGCCGACGGTGATCAGGGCCGGCATGTTACGGATGCGCTGGAAGGCGTAGGTCCGCGCATAGCCGTCCGGCGCCTGCGGCGTATGGAAATGCCCCGCCTCGACGGCGCTGTCGAACAGCGCCCTGAACTCGGGCGACACCCCCTTGTTCCCGGTTTCCCCGGCCTTGCCGGCAACCGGCGGGAAACGGGTGATGAGACCGAGGTCGAGCCCGCGGAGGACGGCCGATCCGTGCGGGCCGAGATTGAGCGTGGACAGCAGGCTCTGGTACCAGGCGATCGGCACGGCGGCGCTGACGACGCCGCCGAAGCGCCCGTCGGGCAGGCGGTAGGGGCGGCTGAAGGCGATCAGCGGCCGGGCATCGAGACGGCCGGCGAGCGGCGACGAAATGATCAGCGTCGACGTTGCCGACTGCAGGTGCTGCTTGAAGAAGTCCCGATCGCCATAGGAGACACCGGCCCCCGGGTTGCCGCCCCAGCGCACGACGCCCCGGGCATCGGTGACACGCATGGCGTCGACCGAATTCATGTGCTCGACCTGAAGACGCAACACGGCCTCCAGTTCGGCGCCGTCCAGGGTACCGCGGCGCAGCTCGTGCTCGACATGGTCGACGACGTTGAGCAGGCCAAGATCGATACGGTGGACCGATTCGGCCAGATTGCTCTCGAGCAGGCGAGCGATGTTGGCGGTGTTGCTGCGTACCGCTTCGAACTTGTGGCGGTGGCTGTCGAGCAGATTCAGGGCACCCAGCGTCATGACCAGCGCATTGATCAGCAGGATGCCGGCCAGCAACCAGCCGGCCAGCGGCAGGCGGCTAGCGGGCACGGCAGGCCGGCTGACGGAATGCTTGCTAGGCGACACGAACCCCCCCTGAGTCGTTGCTCTTTAGCGTCTCAGGTTACTCCTCTCCAGCATGCCGCGCCAGCCGCGGCAGGCGTACCCTAGAAGCCGATCTTGCGACTACGCCCGCTGCGCATCTGTTCGAAATCGCCCGCTTCCAGCCAACTACGGCCAGCCAGCTTGGCGGTACCGAAGGCGGCCAGCAGGCGCTTCTTCATGTCGCGCGGCGGCAGCGCCGCCAGCCGTTCGAGCACGGCGTCGTCGGCCTGTTCGGGGAAACCCCAGTCGTGTTCGGCGATGCAGTCGCGGTACAGGCTGCGGGCGATGGCCAGCGAGGCGTCGGCGTCGGGACGCGGCACTTCGTAGACGTTCATCCGGTTGAGGATCGGCTCGGGGATGCCGCGTTCGTCATTGGCCGTCGTCACCCAGAGGATGTGCGAGGCGTCGATGTCGATATCGACGAACTCGTCCTTGAAAGCCTTCGCGGTATCGTGTTCGAGCAGACTGTAGAGGGCGCCCATCGGATCGTAGCGTGAATCGCCGCCGGCCTTGTCGATCTCGTCGAGCACCACGATGGGGTTGGCGTAGTCGCCATGCACCAAGGTGTGCGCCACCTTGCCCGGGCGGGCGTTGTTCCACTGCGCCGAGGCGCCGGACAGCACCCAGCCGGCGGTGAGCGAACTCATCGACACGAATTCGTGGCCGGTGCCCAGGCGGGCCGCCAGTTCGCGCGCGAAGTGGGTCTTGCCGATGCCCGGCTCGCCGAGCAGCAGGATCGGCGTGAACTGCATCGGCTCGTTGCCGGCGACCGACAGCGCCAGGTATTTGCGCAGGTCGTCGACGACTTCGCCGAAGTTCGGGCAACTGTCGTAGAGGTCGTCGAGCATGTCGGTACCGCTCGGCCGGATCAGGAAGCGGCCGCCACCGCGCTGCTTCATCTTCTCGTAGAGGGCGGCCAGCGCTTCGTTGCGGTTGCCGGCGGCGTCCTCGAGGGCGCGGTCGATCGCCGCGACGTCGTAGATGGTGCGCTCCTCGGCGACGGTGAGACGGATGTCGGTGCTTGCCATGATGACTTCCTCCTGACGCGACTGCAGTTGACTGCCTTAACGGGTGGACGATGGCCGGGGTTGAATCCGGCCACCCCGGTTTCAACAAGCATTTCCCGTTCCAACCGGTTTGGGAAATAATGCGTTGCATCGCCCCCGACCGCAGGAACGCCATGGAACGCTTCACCATTTCGCTCGATGAATCGCTGGCCCGCCAGTTCGACGAACTGATCGCCGCCCGCGGCTACGTCAACCGCTCGGAAGCGGTGCGCGACCTGATCCGCGGCGCCATCGAGCACGACCGCCAGCAGGGCGAGCCGACCGGCCAGTGCGTCGCCAACCTGTCCTACGTGTACAACCACCACGAGCGCGAACTGAGCGAACGCCTGACCGGCCTGCAGCACGACCACCACGACCTGACGGTGGCGGCGATGCATGCCCACCTCGACCACAACCATTGTCTGGAATCCGTCATTCTCAAGGGCTCGACCGCGGCTGTCCGACAATTCGCCGACGCCATGATCGCCGAGCGCGGCGTCCGCCACGGCAAGCTCAACATGATCGCCCTCGAAGCGGAATACCACCACGCCCACGACGCGCACGGCAGCGACCATGTCCACTACCATCCCACCCGCTGACCCGCTGCTCGCCGCCACCGGCGAGCAGGCCTGGATCGAGGTGATCCAGAAGATGGACGAGGTGTACAACGACCTCCTCCAATACGAAGTGGCGCTCGAAGAAAAGAACGCCGCCCTCGAGGAATCGCACCAGTTCATCGAGAGCGTGCTGGCGGCGATGTCGGACATCCTCATCGTCTGCGACCGCAACGGCGGCATCGTCGAGGTCAACCCGGCGCTCTGCCACCTTTCCGGCCGCTCGTCCGACGAACTGGTCAGCACGCCGGTGTTCAACCTCTTCGCCGACGAGACGGAGCAGGCCAAGGCTCGCGATGCCTTCACCCGCTACGCGCGCGACGGCCTGCACGATTGCGAGTTCTTCCTGCGCGCCAGCGACGGTTCGACGGTGCCGGTGTCGATGAACTGCACGCCGCGCGTCTCGCAGACCGGCAAGCTGATGGGCGTCGTCGTCACCGGCCGACCGGTCGGCGAGTTGCGCAAGGCCTACCAGGCGCTGCGCCAGGCGCACGAAGACCTGAAGCGGACGCAGGGCCAGTTGCTGCACGCCGAGAAGATGGTCTCGCTCGGCCGCCTGGTCGCCGGCGTCGCTCACGAACTGAACAACCCGATCAGCTTCGTCCTGGGCAACGTGCTCTCGCTGCAGCGCTACGCGACCCGCCTCGGCCGTTACCTCGACGCCGTGCACAGCAGCGGCGCCGGCGATCAGGACGGCCTGCCGGCGCTGCGCGACGAACTGCGCATCGACCGCGTCCTGGCCGACATGCCCAACCTGATCGACGGCATGATCGAGGGCGCCGAGCGTACCCGCGACATCGTCGATGCGCTGAAGCGCTTCTCGGCGGTGGACAAGGCGGCGCCGGAAGAGGTCGACCTGAACGAGGTGATCGAACGCTCGGTGCGCTGGGTGACGCGCAGCGGTCCGGGCCAGTTCGCGGTCGATCTCGAACTGCCGCCGGCCATGCGTTGCCGGGGTTCTTCAGGGCAGTTGCAGCAGGTGGTGATGAACCTGGTGCAGAACGCCTGCGATGCCACCGCCGACCGCGGCGATGCCAAGCTGCGCATCAGCGGCGCAATCGTCGACCAGCAGATCGTCCTGCGTTTCGCCGACAACGGTCCCGGCATCCCGGAAGCCAACCTGGCGCACATCTTCGAGCCCTTCTTCACGACCAAGC
Source organism: Azonexus sp. MM2026_4 (assembly GCF_055901855.1). Taxonomy (NCBI): domain Bacteria; kingdom Pseudomonadati; phylum Pseudomonadota; class Betaproteobacteria; order Rhodocyclales; family Azonexaceae; genus Azonexus; species Azonexus sp. MM2026_4. The sequence continues at coordinate 2,848,537 of NZ_CM148380.1, forward strand.
CGGTCGGCCAGGGCACCGGCCTCGGGTTGTCGATCAGCTACGGCATCGTCGAACGCCACGGCGGCAACCTGAGCGCCAGCAACCGGCCCGAAGGCGGTGCCGAGTTCGTCCTGCGCCTGCCGCTCTGAAGCGGCGACGCTTCAGCCACCCAAGCGGCAGCGCCAGAGCAGGACGAAGACCAGCAGGCCCAGTCCGGCACTCAACAGCTTCCAGAAACGCAGCGGATCGCGTTCGAGCAACGGCAGGCGGCGCGTGCGCAGAAATTGCGGCCCGGGCTGCTGCAAGTCGCGGACGAACTCGCTGAGCGCCTCCTGGCGGCGTCGCGGGTCGACCTGCAGCGCCTTGCCCAGCACGGCGTCGACCCAGGCCGGCAGATCGGGCCGGAAGGCGGCCATCGGCTGCCGCCGCAGACGGCGTGCCTCGGGCGCCGTGCGGACGCGTGCCGCGGCCAGCCCGTAGGGCAGTTCACCGCTCAGCATGCGGTAGGCGATGGCGGCCAGCGCGTAGAGGTCGGCGGCCGGGGTCGCCGGCTCGCCGGTCAGGCATTCCGGTGCCAGATACTGCACGGTGCCCGGCGGCGTGGCCTCGGCGGTCTGCCCGGCTTCGGCCAGCCCGCCGACCTGGACGCTGGCCAGATCGATCAGGCGGACCGTGCCGCTGGCGTCGATCATCACGTTTTCCGGACGCAGGTCGCGGTGCAGCATGTCGCGCCGGTGCAGCGCCTGGAGGCCCTGCGCCAACTGGACGATGATGCCGCGCACCGCGTCGAGCGGCGGTTGCGGATGGTCGATCATCCACTGCGCCAGGGTCTGGCCGGCGATGTACTCCAGCGCCACATAGAGCGATTGGCGCGGCCGCGCGCCGGGCCAGGCCTTGATCACGTGCGGGCTGTCGACGCGCCGCGCCACCCACTCTTCGAGCACGAAGCCGTCGAGATAGGCGGCGTTCTCCCGCAGATCGATGGACGGCAGCTTGAGCACGACCGGCATCCGGCTGGCTTCGTCCTCGGCCAGATAGACATGGCTGCGCGCACTGACCTGCAGCTCGCGGACGATGCTGAAGCCCTCGAAACGCATGCCCGGCCGCACCGGCGGCGGCAACGGCAAAGCCTGGCGCTGCGCCCGTAGCTGGTCGGCCGCGGGCGGCGGCAGGGCGTCGATGCGCAGTAGCTGGACGGTGGCGTCGTCGCGACTGCCGGCGGCGCGCGCCGCTTCAACCAGGCTGGCGGCGACGGCGTCGAGCGCGTCGCCATGCTGATCCAGCGCAGCGTGCACGCGGGCGGCGTCGAGAAATTCGTGCACGCCGTCGGTAGCGAGCAGATAGATCTCACCCGGCTCGGCATCCCAGCAGTGGTAGTCGATCTCGACATGGCTGCCGACGCCGAGCGCGCGCGCCAGGTAGCTTTCGCCCGGCGCATGACGGACGCGATGGTCTTCGCTCAACTGTTCCAGCGCCTGCGCGTGCAGGCGGTAGATGCGCGCATCGCCGACATGCAGCAGGTGCAGTTGCCGCCCTTTCAGGATCAGCGCGCTGAAGGTGCAGACGTAGCCGCTATCGCGGTCGAAACGACCAGCGCCGTGCATGGTCTGGCTGTACAGCCAGGCATTGACGGCATCGAGCACGCGCTGCGCCGAGCGGCGGACGGTCCACGCTTCGGCGGTGGCGTAATAGTCGTCGAGGAAACTGCGTACCGCCGTCTGGCTGGCGACATGGCCGACCCGGCTTGAGCTGATGCCGTCGGCGATGGCCAGGGCGATGCCTTTGGCGGCCAGCAGGTGGCCGCCGGGCAGCAGCGCGCCGTGGAAATCCTGATTGACCGGATGCTCGCCGGCCAGCGAGTGCTGGCCGAGCGAGACACGCGGTCCGCTCTCAGGCGATGGCACGCTTCGGCGCCGTCTTGTAGTGCGTCGAGTAGAGCGTGGCGCCGACGAAGGTCAGGCCGCCGACCAGGTTGCCGAGGACGGTCGGGATTTCGTTCCAGATCAGGTAGTCCATGATCGTGAAGTTGCCGCCGAGCATCAGGCCGGACGGGAACAGGTACATGTTCACGATGCTGTGTTCGAAGCCCATGTAGAAGAAGACCAGGATCGGCATCCACATGGCGATCACCTTGCCCGACACCGAGGTCGACATCATCGCCGCGACGACGCCGGTCGACACCATCCAGTTGCACATCACGGCGCGCACGAACAGCGTCAGCATGCCGGCGGCACCGTGCGCGGCGTAACCGAGGGTGCGGCCTTCGCCGATATGGCCGATCTTCTGGCCGATGGCGTTGGGCGCTTCGGAGAAGCCACTGGTGAAGATGATCGCCATGAACACGGCAACGGTCAGCGCGCCGGCGAAGTTGCCGCAGAAGACCAGCGACCAGTTGCGCATGACGCCGTTCCAGGTAGCGCCCGGGCGCTTGTCGAGCACGGCGAGCGGAGCCAGCGTGAACACACCAGTCAGCAAGTCGAAGCCGAGCAGATAGAGCATGCAGAAGCCGACCGGGAAGAGCAGCGCGCCGATCAGCGGGTTGCCGGTGTTGACCGTGACGGACACGGCGAAGGCGGCGGCCAGCGCGAGGATGGCGCCGGCCATGTAGGAACGGATCAGGGTGTCGCGGGTGGACATCAGGAGTTTGGATTCGCCAGCGTCGATCATTTTGGTGACGAATTCGGCAGGAGCAAGGTAGGCCATGGTATTTACCTCTTGTGAAGGATCAGGAAAGGGAAACGGAAACGACGCCGTCGTGCACCTGCACCGGGTAGGTGCGGACCGAATGTTCCGGGGATTCCAGACATTCGCCGGTGCGCAGGTCGAAGTGGTTCTTGTAGAGCGGCGAGGCGACGACCAGGTGGTCGCCGAGATTGCCGGTCAGGCCGCGCGACAGGACGCTCGCCCCGGAACGCGGGTCGACGTTGTCGAGGGCGAACAGTTGATCGTCGCCGACGCGGAAGACGGCAATGTGCTTGGCGCCGAGCAGGGCGCAGACACCGGTGCCGGGCAGGATGTCGGCGATCCCGCAGACCGGCAGCCAAAGGGGTTCGGGAGTTTTCATGGCAGAGTTCTCCGGGCAGGTTCAGGCCAGCGACACGCTGTCGCATTCGTCGGCGCGCGCCGGCCGCTTCTGGCCGCGTTCGCTGACGAAAACGATGCCGGCGTCGGCCTGTTCGTCGTTGATGAAGGTACGGAAACGCTTGCGGACATCGGGGTCGCTGACCGCCGTCTTCCACTCGCACTGGTAGGTATCGACCACGTACTGCATCTGCCCTTCCAGTTCGACACAGAGGCCGAGCGTATCGTCGAGCAGCACCGACTTCAGGTAGTCGAGCCCGCCTTCCAGGCTTTCGCGCCAGGTGCTGGTGCGTTGCAGGCGGTCGGCGGTGCGCACGTAGAACATCAGGAAGCGGTCGATCAGGCGGATCAGCATCGCCTTGTCGAGGTCGGCGGCGAGCAGCTCGGCGTGGCGCGGCTTCATGCCGCCGTTGCCGCAAACGTAGAGGTTCCAGCCGCGTTCGGTGGCGATCACGCCGATGTCCTTGCCCTGCGCTTCGGCGCACTCGCGGGTGCAGCCAGAGACGCCGAACTTGATCTTGTGCGGCGCGCGCAAGCCCTTGTAACGGTGTTCCAGTTCGACGGCGAGGCCGACCGAGTCATCGACGCCGTAGCGGCACCAGGTGCTGCCGACGCAGGACTTCACGGTGCGCAGCGACTTGCCGTAGGCGTGACCGGATTCGAAGCCGGCGGCGATCAGCTCTTCCCAGATCAGCGGCAACTGCTCGACGCGGGCGCCGAACAGGTCGACACGCTGGCCGCCGGTGACCTTGGTGTACAGGCCGTACTTCTTGGCCACCTGGCCGACCGCGATCAGCCCGTCCGGCGTCACCTCGCCGCCCGGCATGCGCGGTACCACGGAGTAGGTGCCGTTCTTCTGGATGTTGCCGAGGAAGTAGTCGTTGCTGTCCTGCAGACTGGCGAGTTCGCCCTGCAGCACGAAGTCGTTCCAGCACGAGGCGAAGATCGACGCCGCCGTCGGCTTGCAGATGTCGCAGCCGAGGCCCTGGCCGTGCTTTTCCAGCAAGTCGGCGAAGCTGCGGATGTTGCCGACGCGGATCAAATGGAACAGTTCCTGGCGGGAATAGGGGAAGTGCTCGCACAGGTGGTTGTTGACCGTCATGCCGCGGCGCGCCATTTCCGCCTTCATGATCTGCGTCACCAGCGGCACGCAACCGCCGCAGGTGGCGCCGGCCTTGGTGCAGGCCTTGATCTGGCCGATCGTCGTCGCTCCGTCGGCAACGGCGGCGGCAATCTGCCCCTTGCTGACGTTGTTGCAGGAACAGATCTGCGCGCTGTCGGGTAGGGCGTCCGGGCCGAGGCCGGGCTTGGCCTTGCCGTCGCCGGCCGGCAGGATGAGGAATTCCGAGTCGGCCGGCAGGGCGATGCCGTTCAGCGCCATCTGCAGCAGCGTGCCGTATTCGTCGGCGTTGCCGACCAGCACGGCGCCGAGCAGGTGCTTGCCGTCCGCGCTGACGACGATCTTCTTGTAGATCTGCTTGCATTCGTCGACATAGCGGAAGCTGCGGCAGCCGGCCGTGCGGCCGTGCGCGTCGCCGATGCTGGCGACGTTGACGCCCATCAGCTTGAGCTTGGTGCTCATGTCGGCGCCGGCAAAGGCGGCGCTCGCATCGCCGGCCAGATGGCGGGCGGCAATGCGCGCCATGTCGTAACCCGGCGCGACCAGGCCGAACAGCTGGTCCTTCCAGGCGGCACATTCGCCGATCGCGTAGATGTCGTGATCGCTGGTCCGGCAGTGGTCATCGATGGCGATGCCGCCGCGGGCGCCGACCGCCAGTGCGTTATTGCGCGCCAGTTCGTCGCGCGGCCGGATGCCGGCCGAGAAGACGATCATGTCGGCCTCGAGATGGCTGCCGTCGCTGAACACCATGCGATGGCGCGCCGTCGCGCCGTCGCGGATATCGACCGTATTACGCTCGGTATGGACCTTGACGCCGAGCGCCTCGATCTTGGCCCGGAGGACGCGCCCGCCGTCGTCGTCGACCTGCGCCGCCATCAGACGCGGCGCGTATTCGACGACATGCGTCTGCAGGCCGAGGTCGCGCAGCGCCTTGGCGCATTCGAGCCCGAGCAGACCGCCGCCGACGACGATGCCGCTGCGCGAGACGACGCCCGAGGCACGCATCGCCTCGAGATCGTCGAGCGTCCGGTAGACGAAGCTGTGGGGGCGGTCGTTGCCCTTGAGCAGCGGAACGAAGGGATAGGAGCCGGTGGCCAGCACCAACTTGTCGTAGGCGAGGGTCTGGCCGTCCGCCGTGCTCACCGTGCGCGTCCGGCGGTCGATGGCGACGGCCCGACTGCCCAGACGCAGCGTGAAACCGCTGGTCGGGAAGAAACCGGGGGCGACCAGCGACAGGTCTTCGGCGGTCTTGCCGGCGAAGAATTCGGACAGGTGGACGCGGTCGTAGGCGGCGCGGCTTTCCTCGCCCAGCACGGTGACTTCCGCGCCGGGCAGGCCAAGCTGATGCAGTTCCTCGAGAAACTTGTGGCCAACCATGCCGTGGCCGATGACGATGATCTTCATGTCGGTATCACTCTCTCGCTTCGGCGGAGACTTCGTGATACCCGGGCGACGGCACTGAAGCCCGTCGCCAGCATGGAAGCCCCCGCGGTACGCGGTTATGTCGGTCTGAAATGACGGCAGGCGCAACAGGGGTTGCGGCTACCGGATTCCACCGTCATTGGCGGAGGCTGTTGCCCGATGCAACATTGCACGCGGGCAGGGAGTGATTAGCAGCTTGCATGCCAGAACCGTTTCATCACGGATCGGCAAGGGTTTCCGGGTTTGGGGACGGGCGCCGCCGGGAATTTTCTGCACCAGGCCTGTGCGTCGCCCGCCAAATTGGTGCCGAAAACGCCGACCTAACGCTCCAGCCCGACCTGACCCGGCAGCAAACCGGCGACGCCGAGCAGCGCTTCGGCAACATCGGCCAGGCGCCGATTCTGGTTCATCGCGTTCTGGCGCAGCAAGCGGTAGGCGGCCGCCTCGTCGAGGCCCTGCGTCGCCATCAGGATGCCCTTGGCCCGTTCGATCAGCTTGCGCTCCTCGAGGTTGGCGCGCACCGTCGCCAGTTCGTCGGTCAGCGTCTGCAGGCGCTGCGACTGCGACTGCAGCATGTCGACCACCGCCTGGGTCAGGTGCGGACCGATGCCGTCGCCAGCAGCGGCGACGGGCCCGCCGATGCCGGCAGCGAACGCCGCCTGCGGCGGCAGCGGGAGCGATCCGCGAAGTTCCGACAAACGTTGCTGCTGGTCGGCGCTATCGCGCTGCAACTGCTCGATGCGCTGCCGGCAGAGTCCCTGCAGCAGACCGGCGAGATGGTTCTCGACCCGATGCAGTTCGTCCATCCGCGCCGAGCAGCAGGTATACCACTCGTCCGCCAGCGCGCTGTCGAGCTGCCGTCCAAGCCCGGACAGCAGCTTGCGGCGCAGCCGTTCGAGCGAGGACAGCGGCAGCAGCGACTGCAGCGCGCGCCACTCGGCGCCCAACTCGTCGCAGAAGGCAACGAAATGCCGGAAGGAATTTTCCTGCATCTCGATCAGGTACTCGATGGCCTGCACCTCGGCTTCGCCGATCCGGCCGGCGGCGAAGGCAGCGGCGCCGGTGGCGCGTTCGCGGCCGGCCGACTCCTTGCCCTGCATCAGGTGGAAGAGGGCGATCAGCAGGCGCGATATGGCCGGATCGATGGCGACGTCGGCGGCTTCGAACACCAGGGCGAGCAGGGCGGCGACCAACTGACTGTACTGCTCGCTCGCCTGGGCCGGCGTCAGCGTCAGCGCGGCGACGCCGCGGCGGATTTCCGGCAGGCCGGCCAGCGCTTGCAGGGCGATCGCCACCCGGGTGTAGAAGCGGGCGCCGCCGCTCATGCCGAGCTGGCTTTCGCGCCGTTCCAGCCAGGCGTCGAGCAGCAGCATCGCCTGATCGCTGGCGGCCACGCGCTGCGCCCGCAACTCGGCGAAGCGGCGACCGGCCGAAGCGAGGAAGAGATTCGAACTGCCGCGCTCCTGCTGCAGGTGATGCACCAGTTCGCTCGCCGCCAGCACCAGGTCGCAGGTGCGCGCCAGATTTTCCAGTTCGCTTTCCTCGCTGCGCCGCGCGGCCGCCAGGTAACTCAGGACACTGTTCATCGCTTTTTCCAGGGTGATCGTTCGCGGCACCGCCCGATCGGGTACCGCCGCTGTGGTCAAGCAAGATGCAAACCAGTGCCGGACATCCGGCATCGTCCTCGATACCCGTTGAAAAGCTTCCGCGGAAACAACGGATGATTTCTTTCCATCCAGATGGAAGCCGACATTCCAGTTTAGCCCCCTGACGCTCCTGGCGTTGCGCCAGCAGGCAATACGTTCAATGACTTATTGCCTGGGCACGGAATTTGTATGAAGATATTTACTTCTTTCATACAACCAGCCCATCATGCGCCGCACGCTCTTCCTGCTGCTCTGCCTGACGTCTTCGGCCAGCTACGCCCACGACCTGTGGTTTGCGCCCGAAGGCAACGATTACCTGCTGCTGCAAGGCCACCGCCATTCCGGTCATGCCGGCGCCGACAGCATCGACTACGACGGCCGCAAGGTGACGAGCTCGCTGTGCCTCGATGGCGCAGGCAAACCCCGCCCGGCCACGCCATCGCCCAACGCTCCCGTGCGGTTTGCCGGTCCCTGCGCGGTGCTGCAGGCGGATTACGTTTCCGGCTACTGGACCAAGACCGCCTGGGAAACGAAGAACATCCCGAAAACCGGGATCGCCGGCGTGCTGCGCAGCTGGCATTCGGCCGAATCGGTGAAACGCATCGGCCAGTGGATTGCCGCCGCCGGCAAGCCGCTCGGTCGCGGCCTGGAAATCACCCCGCTGCGCGATCCGCTGCCACTGCAGCCGGGCGACAAGCTCACTGTTCTGGTCAGCGACGACGGCAAGCCAGTGGCCGGCGTGCCGGTGGCCTACGGCGACGACACCCGCGGCGTAAGCGACGGCGACGGCAAAATCGCCATCCGCCTGCGCCACGGCGGCACCCAGTTGATCACGACGACGCAGGAGGCGCCGCTGACCGACGGCAAGGCCGACCGTTCGCTGCGCAGCGCGACGCTGCAGTTCGAGATCGCGCCATGAAGTGGCTGCCCTTACTCGCGTTGTTCGCCGCCGCGACGGCAACGGCCCACGAAATCCGGCTCGACGTTAGCGGGTCGAGCGCGACGGTGATCACCTTGCACTACGCCGACGGCCAGCCCTTCGCCTTCGAGGCCTACGAACTCTACCCGGCCGGCAGCGAGACGCCGGGCCAGGTCGGCCGCACGGACGGCCGGGGCCGCATCGCGCTGCTCGCTGACAGCGCCGGCGAGTGGCGGCTGAAAGCCTGGTCGGACGACGGCCATGGCGTCGACCGCAAGCTCACGGCACTGGCCGGCGACCCGGCGGCAGCCACGGCGCCCGCCGCCGAAACGCCGCGCGCCGCGCTCTGGCTGGGCGGCCTGGGAACGATTTTCGGCCTGTTCGGCCTGGCGCAACTCTATCTGGGGAGGAAAAAACGATGAAACGATCCTGGCTTTGCGCTCTCGCTTTCCTGGCGGCGGCAACGCCACCGGCGCTCGCCCACCACGGCGTCGCCGGCGTCGGCGCGGTTGGCCTGCAGGGACCGGGGGCGCCGATCGAATCGGCAGCCTCCTCGCTGTTGCCGGAGGGCGGCGTGCTCGCCTACCTGAAGGTCAACCAGGCGCGCTTCAAGCAATACAACTGGGCGGCGCCGAACGCCGACTACGCCCGCTTCACCATGCTCGGCCTCGGCTACGGCGTCACCCCGTGGTTGTCCGCCTACGCCTTCGTGCCGCACAACACCAAGGTCGAGGAATCCGGCGGTCTCGATTCGCGCGGCTGGGCCGACATGTCGCTGATGGGCCAGGTTGGCTTCAAGTACGATCAGGACGGCTGGCGCCTGACCCCGGCCAGCGAGAGCCTTGACGACCTCGAGGACTGGCACTTCAGCGTCTTTGCCGGCGCCACGCTGCCGACCGGCGCGCCCAACCACCGCCTGAGCGACGGTTCGATCGACCCCGGCAAGTCGCTCGGTTTCGGCAAGCCGGCGTGGACGCTCGGCGTCACCGCCAGCAAGATGCTCAGCCAGACGCTGACCCTGAGCCTGGAGGCGTTGACCTTCCGCTTCCAGCCCTATACCTACGATAGCGGCGAACGCGTGCAGTTCGGCGCCGAGAACCGCCTCAACGCGGCGCTCGCCTGGCGGGCGCTGACCGTGCCGGAAAAATCCTTCCGCCTCGACCCGGTGCTTGAAGTGCAATACCTGAGCATCGGCCGCGACCGCAGCAACGGCGTCGGCGAAGACGGTACCGGCGGCCGCATGGTCTATCTGGTGCCTGGCGTCCGCGCCTACTGGCACAATGCCAGCTTCGCGCTCGGCATCAAGAAGCCGGTGTGGACCGACCTCAACGAATCGAGCACGCAGCAGGGCGCCGAAGGCAAGGAGAAATACCGCCTGATCTTCTCCGCTTCGCTGATGTTCTAAGGCTGATCGATGCATATTCCCGACGGATTCCTGTCACCGCAGACCTACCTGCCGGCCTGGGGCGTGGCGACGGTGGCCTGGGCCTGGGCCGGCCGCGGCCTGGCGCAGCGGCTGGACGAAACCTTGGTGCCACGGCTGGCGATGCTGACCGCGCTGGCTTACGCGCTGGGCCTGATCATGCTGCCGCTGCCCGGCGGAACTTCCGGGCACGCCATCGGTGTCGCCGCGCTGGCCTTGATCTTCGGCGTTCGCCTGGCCTTTCTCGCCTACAGCGGCGTCCTGCTGCTGCAGGCGCTGCTCTTCGGCGCCGGCGGTATCACCGCGCTCGGCGTCAATGCGCTGGCCCTCGGCTTGGTCGGCGCCGCCGTCGCCGTCGGCCTGCGCCGCCTGCTCGCCGGTTGCGGCGACAGCGTCGCGGTGGCGCTGGCCGCCTTCGTCTCGCTGCAGGTGTCGGCGTTGCTGGTCGCCCTGGTGCTCGGCGTCCAGCCGCTGATCGCCCAACGCGAGGATGGCAGCCCGCTGTTCTTCCCGCTCGGCTTCGCCGTCACCGTGCCGGCCGTGCTGCTGCCGCACCTGCTGATCGGCATCGGCGAAGCGGCGCTGACCGTCCTCGTCTGGCGCTACGCCAAGCGCAAGGGCTGGGTCGCCGCATGAACCGGGCGCGCGCCTGGCTGCTCGCCTATGTCGCCGCCGTGCTGGCGATCAGCTTTATCCACCAGCCCGCTACACTCGCCGCCGGCCTGGCCGGCGCCCTGGCCGCCGCCGGCGCGGCGCGCTGGCGGCTGCTGCAGCGGGCGGCGCTGGCGCTGCTGCTGGTCAACGCCAGCGTCAGCCTGGCCTACGCCGGCCTCGCCTGGTGGCAGGGCCGGCCGCTCGGCGACGCCTTGTTGCTGATCAACCTGCGCGTGCTGCTGCTGGTCTTTCTCGGCTTCTGGCTGGTCGACCGCGTGCGCCTGCTCGACGCGCTGGCCGGCTGGCCCGTACTGTCGATGATCGCCACCCTGGCGCTCGGCCAGATCGCCGTCTATCGCCGGCTGCTCGACGACTTCCGGCTCGCCTTCCGCAGCCGCAACCCGGCGCCGCCTGGCGCCGCCGCCATGCTCCGGCACGCCGGCGCACAGGCCGGCAGCTTGCTCGACAAATCCCTGCACGACGCCGAACAGGCGGCGCAGGCCATGCGTTCCCGGGGAGCTTTCGATGCCTGACGCGCTGCTTGAATTTTCCGGTGTCGCCTACGCCTGGCCGGATGGCCGGCCGGTTTTCGCCGACCTGAGCTTTCGCATCGCCGCCGGCGAGAAGGTGGTGTTGCTCGGCGCCAACGGCGCCGGCAAGTCGACGCTGCTGCGCCTCGCCAACGGCCTGCTGACCCCGAGCGCCGGCAGCATCGCCTGGCAGGGCCAGGCACTCAGCCCGACGCTGCTGCGCCAGCGCGATTTCGTGCGCGTCTTCCGGCAGGCCAACGTGCTGCTCTTCCAGCACCCTGAAGCGATGCTGTTCAACCCGACGGTGCGCGAGGAAATCGCCTACGGCCCGCAGCAGCTCGGCCTCGCCGACAGCGCCGCCCGCGTCGAGCGCTGGGCGGCCGAACTCGGCCTGCAAACGCTGCTCGATGCGGCGCCGTTCACCCTTTCCGGCGGCCAGAAGCAGAAAGTCGCGCTGGCCTGCCTGCTCGCCCTCGACCCAGAATTCCTCGCCCTCGACGAACCGAGCGCCTCGCTCGACCCGGCGACGGTCGGCTGGCTGATCGACACCCTGCTCGATTCCGGACGGACCCTGCTGATCAGCACGCACAACCTCGGCCTCGCCGCCGAACTCGGCGAACGCGCGCTGATTCTCGACGGCAACGGCCGCCTGCTCTACGACGGCCCGCTCGAGCGCGCGCTGGGCGATCTGCCGCTGCTGCAGGCCGCCGGCCTGGCACACCGCCACCGGCATCGCCACGGCGGCGAAACGCATGCCCATCTGCACGTGCATGACTGGGAATCGTCGTGATCCGGGTGCCATTTTCCGGCCAGTAGTCAAAAGCCGCGGGCTCCCCCATAATCCATAATTACACACCCTGTCACGAAGCTTTGGAGTAACCTACAGGGTTTTCCCCAACACGTTTGCCGAGGATTATCCGTGGAAAAGGATTTGCGCGAAGCCGCACTCGAATATCACCGCTGGCCCACCCCGGGCAAGATTTCCGTCCGCCCGACCAAGGGCCTGACCAACCAGCGCGACCTGGCGCTGGCCTACTCGCCGGGCGTCGCCGCCGCCTGCGACGCGATCGTCGAAGACGAATCGACCGCCGCGCTGTACACCTCGCGCGCCAATCTGGTCGGCGTCGTCACCAACGGCACCGCCGTCCTCGGCCTCGGCAACATCGGCCCTCTGGCCTCGAAGCCGGTGATGGAAGGCAAGGGCTGCCTGTTCAAGAAGTTCGCCGGCATCGACGTCTTCGACATCGAACTGGCCGAGAACGACCCGGACAAGCTGATCGACATGATCGCCGCGCTGGAGCCAACGCTCGGCGGCATCAACCTGGAAGACATCAAGGCCCCCGAGTGCTTCTACATCGAGCAGAAGCTCAAGGAGCGGATGAACATCCCGGTCTTCCACGACGACCAGCACGGCACCGCGATCATTTCCGGCGCCGCCATGCTCAACGGCCTGAAAGTCGTCGGCAAGAAGATCGACGAGATCAAGGTCGTCGTCTCCGGCGCCGGTGCGGCCGCGATTTCCTGTGTGAACCTGTGGTGCGATCTCGGCGTCAAGCGCGAGAACATCACCATCTGCGACTCGAAGGGCGTCATCTACGTCGGCCGTCCGGGCGGCATGGACGAAACCAAGGCCCGCTACGCCCAGAACACCGACAAGCGGACTCTGGCCGAGGCGATGGTCGGCGCCGACATCTTCCTCGGTCTGTCGGCGGCCGGCGTGGTCAACCAGGACATGGTCAAGAGCATGGCTGAGAAGCCGATGGTCTTCGCACTGGCCAACCCGACCCCGGAAATCATGCCGGAACTGGTCAAGGAAGTCCGCCCGGAGGCGATCATCGCCACCGGCCGTTCCGACTACGTGAACCAGGTCAACAACGTCCTCTGCTTCCCGTTCATCTTCCGCGGCGCCCTCGACGTCGGCGCCACTCGCATCACCGAGGAAATGAAGCTGGCTTCGGTACGCGCCATCGCCGAGCTGGCCGAAGCCGAAGCCACCGACGAAGTGGCCATGGCCTATCCCGGCCGCGACCTGACCTTCGGTCCCGAATACCTGATCCCGACGCCTTTCGACCCGCGCCTGATCGTCAAGATCGCCCCCGCCGTCGCCCAGGCCGCCATCGACTCCGGCGTCGCCACGCGGCCGATCACCGACTGGGACGCCTATCGCGCCAAGCTGTCGGAATTCGTCTATCACACCGGCGTCGGCATGCGCGCCATCTTCCAGGCCGCGCGGCAAGCCAAGGGCAAGCGCATCATCTTCGCGGAAGGTGAAGAAGAGCGCGTGTTGCGCGCCGTTCAGGTCGTGATCGAGGAAAAATTCGCCCGTCCGATCCTCATCGGTCGCCCCGACATCATCGAACACCGCCTCGACAAGGCCAAGTTGCGGATCAAGCCCGGCGTCGATTTCGACATCGTCAATCCGCAATCCGACGAGCGCTACCGCGAATGCTGGACCGCCTATCACAAGCTGATGGCCCGCCGCGGCGTGACGCCGGCGATCGCCAAGGAATCGCTGCGCCGCAAGCCGACGGTGATCGGCGCCATGCTGCTCAAGCTTGGCTACGCCGACGGCATGATCTGCGGCATGACCGGCCAGTACAGCCATCACCTCGGCGTGATCAACCAGATCATCGGCAAGCGCAGCGGCGTGAACACCCTGGCGGCGATGAACTACCTGATGCTGCCGGGCCGTTCGCTGTTCATTTGCGACACCCACGTCAACGAGAATCCGAACGCCGAGGAAATCGCCGAAATGACGCTGATGGCGGCGGAACAGGTCAAGCGCTTCGGCAGCCAGCCGAAGATCGCGCTGCTCTCGCACTCCAACTTCGGTTCCGGCAGCTCGGAATCGGCGCGCAAGATGAGCGTCGCCGCCAGCCTGATCTCGGCGATGTCGTCCGGCGAGCTCGAAGTCGACGGCGAAATGCACGGCGATTCGGCGCTGAATGAGGGAATCCGTCGGGAAGCCAACCCGGATTCGCCGCTCAAGGGCGAAGCCAACCTGCTGGTGATGCCCAACATCGACGCCGCCAACATCTCCTACAACCTGTTGAAGATGACCGGCGGCGAAGGCGTCACCATTGGCCCCATCCTGCTCGGCGCAGCCCGCCCGGTGCACGTGCTGACCTCGACGGCCACCGTCCGTCGCCTGGTCAACATGACGGCGCTGGCCGTCGTCGAATCGATGGAACGCTGAGCGCCGGCACATCTGCCGAACGGCTGCACGACAAGGCCCCGCCAACCGGCGGGGCCTTTTTCATGGCGTCGCCAGCAGGCTCTGCAGATCGGCGATGATCGGCTCCAGCGGCGCCGTCTCGGCCAGCATCAGGCGTAGCTGGCCGGCCGGATCGAGCACGTAGGCGGCGGCAGTATGGTCGATGACGTAACCCATGCCGCCACCGATCTCTTTCTTGCCATAAACCACCTTGAACTGGGTGGCAACTTCGGCAATCTGCTCGGCCGTTCCGGATAGCCCGAGAAAATCGGGATGGAACCACTTGACGAAGGTGTCGGTCCGCTCCGGCGTATCGCGCTCTGGATCGACCGAGATGAAGACCACCTGAACCCGCGCCGCGTCGCGGTCGCGCAGCGTGCGCAACAGGCTGGCGAACTTGCGCAGTGCGCTTGGGCAGATGTCCGGGCAACTGGTATAGCCGAAAAAAACGATCACCGCCTTGCCGCGGAACTCCTCGAAACTGCGGGTGTGACCCTGACCGTCATAGAGGGTCGCCCGGGGAAACAGCTGGCCCGACGAAAGGTCGGTGTTCCTGAAACCCGGCGCCTCGCTGCCACAACCCGCCAGGGCGAGCGCGCCGGCCAGAGTGATGAAGGCGCGGCGCTTCATCGGACCAGCCTTTCCAGCAATTTCTGGTGGATGCCGCCAAAACCGCCGTTGCTCATCACCAGCAGATGATCGCCCGGCCGGGCGGCAGCAACGATGGCCGCCACCAGCGCTGGCAGATCCTCGCTGACGACGGCGCGCTCGCCCATCGGCGCCAGCGTCGCCGCCGCATCCCAGCCCAGGTTGCCGGCGTAGCAGAAGGCGAGGTCGGCATCGCGCAGGCTGTCCGGCAACAGTGCCTTCATCGTGCCCAGCTTCATGGTATTCGAACGCGGCTCGAAGACGGCCAGGATGCGGTCCGCGCCGACCTTGCGCCGCAGGCCGGCGAGCGTTGTCGCCAGCGCCGTCGGGTGATGCGCGAAATCGTCGTAAACGGTGACGCCATTGACCACGCCGCGCACTTCCATGCGCCGCTTGACGTTGGCGAAGCGCGCCAGCGCTTCCAGCCCCTTGGCGAAGGGCACGCCGACATGGCGCGCCGCCAGCAGCGCGGCGCAGGCGTTGGCGCGGTTGTGCTCGCCGGTCAGTTGCCACTGGCAGCGACCGATCTCACCGTTCGCGTCGTGCAGGATCAGGCTGCCATCGGCGTCGTCGCCGGTCGTCCGATAGCCGGCGGGCGCATTGAAACGCTCAACCGGCGTCCAGCATCCGCGTTGCAGGACGCGTTCGAGACTGGCTTCGCCGGCGTTGGCGACGATCAGCCCGGAAGCCGGCATGGTCCGCACCAGATGGTGGAACTGCGTTTCGATCGCCGCCAGATCGGCGAAGATGTCCGCATGATCGAACTCAAGGTTGTTGAGGATCGCCGTCCGCGGCCGATAGTGAATGAACTTGGAACGCTTGTCGCAGAAGGCGGTGTCGTATTCGTCGGCCTCGATGACGAAGAAGGGGGTTTCGCCAAGCCGCGCCGAGACGCCGAAGTCGAGCGGCACGCCGCCGATCAGGAAACCCGGCGCGAGGCCCGCGTCCTCCAGGATCCAGGCCAGCATCGCGCTGGTCGTCGTCTTGCCGTGGGTACCGGCGACACCGAGTACCCAGCGCCCCTGCAGGACGTTTTCGGCCAACCATTGCGGCCCGGAAACGTAGGGCAGACCGCGGTCGAGAATGGCTTCGAGCAGGGGATTGCCGCGCGAGATCGCGTTGCCGACGACGAAGACGTCGGGCGCCAGCGCCAGTTGTTCGCCGGCAAAACCCTCGATCAGTTCGATGCCGGCCTGGCGCAACTGGTCGCTCATCGGCGGATAGACGTTGGCATCGCATCCGGTGACACGGTGCCCGGAGGCGACGGCAAGCTGGGCGATGCCGCCCATGAAGGTGCCGCAGATGCCGAGAATGTGAATGTGCATGGCGCTGACTGTGGTTAGAATGGACCCGATTCTACCCCGAGCGAGACACCATGCCCCGCCACGAAAGGCTGCGAAGCGGTTCCAGCGTCCGCTCCACCATCGCTGCCGCCGCTGCCCGGCTGATGGCCGAGGACGGCATCAGCGACTATCACCACGCCAAGAAGAAAGCAGCCCGCCAGCTCGGTCTGCCGGACAACGTTGCCTTTCCCGACAACGCCGAGGTCGAAGCCGAACTGCGCGCCTACCGCGAGCTCTACCAGGGCGAGATGCACGAGGAAATGCTGGCGGCGATGCGTCTGTCGGCGCTCGAACTGATGGAACAATTGAGCCTCTTCAATCCCTGGCTGACCGGTTCGGTGCTCGACGGCACGGCCGGCGAGCACTCGCACATCGACATCCTGCTGTTCGCCGACAGCGCCAAGGAAGTGGAAATCTTCCTGCTCAACCGCGGCATCGACGTCAGCCACGCCCAGCCCCGCAACGACAAGGTCGAAGCCGTGCTGCAGGTGGAAACCGACACCGTCGACGCCAACCTGATCGTCCTCCCGCCCCACCTCGAGCGGGTCAGCCTGAAACACCGCGACGGCAGGCCGCGCGAGCGCATGCGGGCTGCCGAACTACGCCTCTTACTTAAGGAATAGACTGGACAAGTTGCGGCGATTTGCGGCAAACTTGCCGCCATGACGAAGCGAAAAACTGCTTCCAAGCCGGCGGAAAAGGCCCGTATCCTGGTCGTTCATGGCCCGAATCTGAACCTGCTTGGGACGCGCGAACCCGAACACTACGGCCGCATGACGCTGGCCGACATCAACCTGGCGCTGGCTCGCCTGGCGGACAGTGTCGGGGTCGAACTCGAAGCGTTCCAGAGCAACCACGAAGGTGCGCTGATCGAACGCATCCACGCCGCCCGCGAGCAGGGCGTGCGCGCCATCATCATCAACCCCGCCGCCTACACGCACACCAGCGTCGCCTTGCGCGACGCACTGGCCGCCGTTGCCATTCCCTTCGTCGAAGTGCACCTGTCCAACGTGCATGCCCGGGAAAGCTTCCGGCACCATTCGTATTTCTCCGACCTGGCCATCGGCGTCATCTGCGGACTGGGTCACGAGGGCTACCGCTTCGCCCTCGAATTCCTCCTCAACAGAATCAATCTGGATCAGTAATCTAACGACAACTGTCGTGATCATGCGCCCATCGTGCGCAAAAATTTAGGGAGTCATCATGGATCTGCGCAAGCTGAAAAAACTCATCGACCTCGTTCAGGAGTCCGGCATTTCGGAACTCGAAGTCACCGAGGGCGAGGAAAAGGTCCGCATCGCCAAGCATTTCGGCGCCGTCGCCGCCCCCGTCCAGCACTACGCCATGCCGGCCCCGATGCCGATGCCCGCAGGCGGCGCACCGGCCACCAGCTCGGTCAATCTTGACGACGAGGACGACCTGCCGGAAGGCCACGTCATGAAGTCGCCGATGGTCGGCACCTTCTACCGCTCGCCGTCGCCCGGCGCTGCTGCCTTCGTCCAGGTCGGCAGCGTCGTCAAGAAGGGCGACACGCTGTGCATCATCGAAGCGATGAAGCTGCTCAACGAGATCGAAGCCGAGGTCGACGGCACGGTCAAGGCCATCCTGCTCGACAACGGCGAACCGGTCGAATTCGGCGAGCCCCTGTTCGTGATCGGCTGATCATGGCGATGTTCGAGAAAATCCTGATCGCCAACCGCGGCGAAATCGCCCTGCGCATTCAGCGGGCCTGTCGCGAGATGGGCATCAAGACCGTCGTCGTCCATTCGGAAGCCGACCGCGAGGCGAAGTACGTCAAGCTCGCCGACGAATCGGTCTGCATCGGCCCGGCGGCCTCGGCGCAAAGCTACCTGAACGTGCCGGCGATCATTTCCGCCGCCGAAGTGACCGACGCCCAGGCCATCCACCCCGGTTACGGCTTCCTGTCCGAGAACGCCGACTTCGCCGAGCGCGTCGAGACCTCGGGCTTCGTCTTCATCGGCCCGCGCGCCGAAACCATTCGCCTGATGGGCGACAAGGTCTCGGCCAAGGACGCAATGAAGGCGGCCGGCGTACCCTGCGTCCCCGGTTCCGAGGGCGCGCTGCCCGACGACCCCAAGGAAATCGTCCGCATCGCCCGCGCCATCGGCTACCCGGTGATCATCAAGGCGGCCGGCGGCGGCGGCGGCCGCGGCATGCGTGTCGTCCATACCGAAGCGGCGCTGGTCAACGCCGTCGGCATGACCCGCCAGGAAGCCGGTACCTTTTTCGGCAACCCTGCCGTCTACATGGAAAAGTACCTGGAAAATCCGCGTCACGTCGAAATCCAGGTTCTTGCCGACCAGTACCGCAGCGCCATCTACCTCGGCGAGCGCGACTGCTCGATGCAGCGTCGCCACCAGAAGGTGATCGAGGAAGCGCCGGCACCGCTGATCCCGGCCCGCCTGATCTCGCGCATCGGCGAGCGCTGTGCCGAAGCCTGCCGCAAGATCGGTTACCGCGGCGCCGGCACCTTCGAATTCCTGTTCGAGAACGGCGAGTTCTATTTCATCGAAATGAACACCCGCGTCCAGGTCGAGCACCCGGTGACCGAGATGATCACCGGCATCGACATTGTCCAGGAACAGATTCGCATCGCCGCCGGCGAGAAGCTGCGCTACCGGCAGAAGGACGTGAATTTCCGCGGCCATGCCATCGAATGCCGCATCAACGCCGAAGATCCCTTCACGTTCGTGCCATCTCCCGGCAAGATCGAGTTCTATCACCCGCCCGGCGGCCCCGGCATCCGCGTCGATTCGCACATCTACCAGGGCTACCGCGTGCCTTCGCACTACGATTCGATGGTCGCCAAGGTGATCGCCTATGGCGACACCCGCGAACAGGCGATCCGCCGCATGCGCGTCGCGCTGTCCGAGATGAGCATCCAGGGCATCAAGACCAACATCGCGCTGCACCAGGAACTGATGTTCGACGCCCGCTTCGTCGAAGGCGGCACCAGCATCCACTATCTCGAGCAGAAGCTGGCAGCGAGGAACGAGGTCAAGCAATAAGATGGCCTGGAAAAGCATCAGCTTCCTGACCGATGCGGCCAGCGCCGAGCCCTTCTGCGACGCGCTGCTCGAAAACGGCGCGCTGTCGGCGTCGATCGAAGACGCCGACGCCGGCACCGCCGACGAGAAACCGCAGTTCGGCGAACCGGGTTCGGTCACCACGCCGGGCTGGGACCGCTCGCGCATCGTCGCCCTGTTCGAAGCCGACGCGGCGGTCGATGAGATGCTCGCCGCCGCCGCCGCGGCAGCCGGCCTCGGCGCACCGACCGAGTACGCATCGGAGACCGTCGAAGAACAGAACTGGGTGCAACTGACCCAATCGCAATTCGACCCGATCCGCGTCTCCGATCGCCTGTGGATCGTCCCCTCCTGGCACGAATCGCCCGATCCGGCAGCGATCAACCTGATTCTCGACCCGGGCATGGCCTTCGGTACCGGCTCGCACCCGACGACGCGGCTTTGCCTGGAGTGGCTGGAACGCACCGTCCGCCCTGGCGACAGCGTGCTTGATTACGGCTGCGGCTCCGGCATCCTCGCCATCGCCGCCGGCAAACTCGGGGCCAGCGACGTTGCCGGTGTCGACATCGATCCGCAAGCGGTCGCCGCCGCTGTCGCCAACGCCGAGCGCAACGCCGTTGCCGCCCGCTTCTGCGATTCTGGACAGGCGCTCGCCGGTGAGTATGATGTCGTCGTGGCCAACATCCTGTCCAATCCGCTGCGCGTCCTCGCTCCCGCCATCTGCGCCCATGTCCGGCGCGGCGGGCGGCTCGCCCTGTCCGGCATCCTGCGCGAGCAGGCCGACGAGATCATCGCCTTCTACACACCCTGGATTGCGCTGCAAGTGGCCGACACCCGCGAGGACTGGATATGCCTGGCCGGGGTCCGCTCCTGACCCGTACCCGCTGCCCGGAATGTGGCACGGTCTTCCGTGTCACCTCCGAGCAGTTGCGGCTGAAGGCGGGCAAGGTCCGTTGCGGGAGTTGCCACGGCATCTTCAACGCCTTCGACCAGCTCTTGCCGCTTGAAGCGCCAGCCGTCGCCGCACTCGCGCCCGCCGACGACGGCAAGCCGCTGCCGGCCAGCCCGGCGCCAATCGCCGAAGCGATAGCCGACCCGACGCCATCGCCGGAAGAAACCTACGTCGAACCGGCGATGCCCGCCGATACCGGCCCGGACAGCGTGGCGATGCCGATCCTCGAGGAAGAGCAGGATCCGCCATGGCCGGAAGCCGAAGCGCTGGACGACGAACCCGAAGCCGAGCCCGCACCGCCGGAAACCCCCGAACAGACCACCCAGGCTGCCCGTGAGGCCGGTCTGGTGGCGGTCCGCGAACTTGCCGACAGCCAGGCCTACAACCGCTGGTCGGCCGGCCCGCTGGCCGACGGCGGACTCTCCAGCTTCGCCGACGACGCGCGGCCGCTGTCCTGGCCGTACTGGCTGGCCGCGCTGCTGCTGTTGCTGACTCTTGCCTGGCAGGCGGCCTATCACTTCCGCGGTGACCTGGTGCTGCGTCTGCCCGCCGCCGGCGCCGTATTCTCGGCGCTTGGCGTGCCGGTACCGCTGCCGCGCCACGAGCACCTGGTCGCCATCGAAACCTCGGACCTGCAGTCCGATCAGGCACGCGGCCTGTTCGTCCTCAACGCGACGCTGAAGAACCGCGCCGCCTTCGCCCAGGCCTGGCCCGACCTCGAACTGACGCTGACCGACGCCGGCGACCAGGTCGTTGCCCGGCGCGTCATCGCCGCCCGCGACTTCCTGTCCGCCGGCGCTCCCCGCGAGGCCTTCCCGGGCAATGGCGAAACCGCCGTCCGGCTGTGGATCGAAGCCAACGGCATCGGTGCCGCCGGCTATCGACTTTACCTCTTCTACCCCTGACAACATGACGACACTGATCTGCGGCTCGCTGGCCTTCGACAACATCATGGTCTTTCCGGACCGTTTCAAGAACCACATCCTGCCCGAGCAGATCCACATCCTCAATGTCGCCTTCCTGGTCCCCGAAATGCGCCGCGAGTTCGGCGGCTGCGCCGGCAACATCGCCTACAACCTGATGCTGCTCGGCGGCGACGCGACGATCATGGCCACCGTCGGCGACGACGCCAGCCCCTATCTCGACCGCCTCGATCGCCTCGGCCTGACCCGTGCCCACGTCCGTTCGATTCCCGGCAGCTTCACCGCCCAGGCCTTCATCACCACCGATCTCGACGATAACCAGATCACCGCCTTCCACCCCGGCGCGATGGCCTTCTCGCACCTGAACAAGGTCGAGCGGGCCGGCGCGACGCTAGGCATCGTCGCCCCCGACGGCCGCGAAGGCATGCTCCAGCACGCCCGCGATTTCGCCGCCGCCGGCGTCCCCTTCATCTTCGACCCCGGCCAGGGCCTGCCGATGTTCGACGGCGACGACCTCATGGATTTCCTGCGTCTCGCCGACTACGCCTGCTTCAACGACTACGAGGCCAAGCTCGCCTGCGACCGCACCGGCCGCAGCCTGGAACAACTGGCCGGCGAAGTGAAGGCGCTGATCGTCACGCGCGGCGGCGAAGGCTCGGAAATCCACGCCGACGGCACCCGTTACGACATTCCCTGCGTCGCCCCCGACGCCATCGTCGATCCGACCGGCTGCGGCGACGCCTACCGGGCCGGCCTGCTCTACGGCATCACCAACGGCTGGGACTGGCAACGCTGCGGCCGCCTCGCCGCGCTGATGGGATCGATCAAGATCGCCCACCGCGGCGGCCAGAACCACCAGCCGAGCCGGGAAGAAATCGGCGAACGCTACCGCCAGGCCTTCGGCGTCCTGCCCTGGCAGGACTGAAACGGCGACGTAATCCGCGGGAAATCGGCGTGTAACACGCCTGTTCCATGCTGTTCTCCACTGCAACAAGGAGAACAACATGGAAAACCTGCACCAGGCTGCGCAGCGCAGCCGACCGGAGCGCAAGAACCTGGCCGTCGGCTTCGCCCGCAGCGCAAGCGACATCCTCGACGCACAACGCCTGCGCCACCGTGTCTTCGCCGGCGAAATGGGCGCCAACCTGCCGAGCCGCACGCCCGGCGTCGACCACGACATCTACGACCCGTACTGCGAACACCTGGTCGTCCGCGACACGCAGAGCGGCGAAATCGTCGGCACCTACCGCATCCTGCCGCCGGAGAACGCCCGCCAGGTCGGTTACTACTCGGAAAACGAATTCGACCTTACCCGCCTCCAGCATCTGCGCTCGCGCCTCGTCGAAATCGGCCGCTCCTGCGTCCACCCCGATTACCGCACCGGCGCGACGATCACCCTGCTCTGGTCGGGCCTTGCCCAGTACATGCTCGAACGCGGCCACGACTACCTGATCGGCTGCGCCTCAATCAGCATGGCCGACGGCGGCCACGCTGCGGCCAGCCTGTATAATCGGCTGGTCGTCGATCACCTGGGACCGCAGGAATACCGCGTCTTTCCGCGCTGTCCGCTGCCGCTGGCGGCGCTGCAGCAGGATCGCCCGGCTGAGGTACCGCCGCTGATCAAGGGCTACCTGCGCGCCGGCGCCTGGATCTGCGGCGAACCGGCCTGGGACCCCGACTTCAACACGGCCGACCTGCCCATCCTGATGCCGATGGCCAAGGTCTCCAACCGCTACGCCAAACATTACCTGGGACAGGCAGACTGAAAGAAACCACCGCCCTCCATCGCGCCTTCCGGCTGTTCCGGCTTTTCCTGCTGGTGCTGGCCGGCGCGCTGGCGTCGTTGACCGTCTTCCGGATTTGCGGCGACCGCCGCCGCCTGCGCCTCAAGCAGAGCTGGTCGGCGGCGCTGCTCGACGCGCTCGGCATCGAGCTGGAAGCCGACCTGACGCATCTGGCGCCCGGCGTGCTGCTGGTCGCCAACCATGTATCCTGGATCGACATCTTCGTCATCAACGCCGCCGTGCCGGCCGCTTTCGTCTCCAAGGAGGAAGTCCGCCGCTGGCCGGTGATCGGCTGGCTGGCCTGGAAGAACGACACCGTCTTCCTGCGCCGCGGCAGCCGCGGCCACGCCCGCCTGATCAACGAGGAAATCGCCGGCATCCTGGGGCAGGGCAAGGTGGTCGCCGTCTTCCCCGAAGGCACGACAACCGACGGTCGCAGCCTGCTGCATTTCCACGCCGCGCTGCTGCAGCCGGCACTGGCCGCCGGCCGGCCGGTGCTGCCGGCAGCGATTTCCTACTGGGAACTGAACGGCGAGCGCAGCCTGGCGCCGCGCTACGACGGCGACATCTCGCTCGGCCAATGCACTACCGCCATCCTCAAGCGCCGACGCATCATCGCCCGGCTGGTGACGACGCCGCTGCGTGGCACCCATGGCGAGGACCGCAAGCAGGTCGCCGCCGCCGCCCGCGAAGCTATTGCTTTAGCGGCAGGGCTTCCGCTGGCGAGCAATCCACCTGAAATACCCGGCGGTCTTCCAGGCGCACGGCGGTCAGATGACCGCCCCACAGGCAACCCGAATCGAGCGCCAGCAGATTCTGCGTGATGCGCAGGCCGAGCGCCGACCAGTGGCCGGTGACCAGCACGCTGTCGGCGCTCTTGCGGCCGGGGATCTCGAACCACGGCAGGTAACCGGCCGGCGCGTTGCTCAGCTTGCCCTTGGCCTTGAACTCCATGACCCCCTTCTTGGTGCAGAAGCGCATCCGGGTCATCGCGTTGACGATCACCCGCAGCCGCGCCCAGCCTTTCAGCTCGTCGTCCCAGGCGGCCGGCTCGCTGCCCCAGAGGTTGAGGATGAAGTCGCGGTAGTCCTTGCCCTGCAGCTTGGTCTCGACTTCGCGCGCCAGTTCGCGGGCGCGTTTCGCGGTCCATTGCGGCAGCAGGCCGGCATGCACCAGGCAGAAATCGCCCTCGGTATGGCAAAGCGGCTGCCGACGCAGCCAATCGAGGAGTTCGTCGCGGTCCGGCGCGCCGAGCACGGCGTCGAGCGTATCGTCCTTGCCCCGGTACTTGGCGCCGCCCTCGGCGACCATCAGCAGGTAGAGGTCGTGGTTGCCGAGGACGGTCACCGCCGCCTCGCCGAAGGACTTGATCAGGCGCAGCGTTTCCAGCGACTTCGGACCGCGATTGACGAGGTCGCCGACCAGCCACAGACGATCCTGCACCGGATCGAAGGCGCAAAGCTCGAGCAGGTGCTGCAGGGAATCGTGGCAACCCTGGATGTCGCCGATGGCGTAGGTGCTCATGACCGGGACTCCGGCTGGCTCTGGGGGAAGGGGTTCATCGCTGCACTGGCCGCCGCGCGGCACGGGTTGGTTTCACCCGAACGATAACAAATGCCGGCGGCTTTTGCTCGCCGGCGAGACGCCTACTGGACGCTGATATCCACCCGGTCGTAACGGCCGCTGTCGTCCATCGCCGTGATCGCATGCCGGCCCGCCTCGTCAAAGCGGTACTGCAGGGCCTTGCCGGGCGCCGTGCGGCCGACCTGCCGGCCGTCGACCAGCCAGATCAGCGGCTGCCGGCTGCCGCGCGCCTCCAGGCGCAGCAGCGGGGCGGCGCCGCTGGCGGCGCGGCGGATCGTTTCGCCGCGGGCGATGCCGACGATCTTCAGGCCGTCGCCGGGCGCCGACGCCTGTTGACACGCCGCACTCCAGGAGGGCGGCAGGGCGCGGCTGCGGGTCGTCGCGTCGAGCCAGGGTTCGAGCGCCGCTGGCCAGCGCGCCATGTCGACGGCGAGCATCTCGCCGCTGGCGCAGGCAGCACGCACGCGCAGGCCGCTGTCGGCATCCCGGTAATCGGTATAGCGGGCGGCACCGCTGCGCAGGCGGTCGGGGAAGGTCGGCGGCGCGGCGCCGTTGAGCAGCCAGGCGGTACGCTCCTGGTGGCAGAGTTCGGCCGGCGTATCGGCGCGGCGCAGACCGAGCGGCCAGCAGATGCGGGCCTGGCTGACGCTGGCCGGCGGTTGCCGGTCGACGCGGCCCGGCACGTCGATCGCCGAAAAGATATCGACCAGCAGCGGCGCCGCGATGTTGGCGCCGAAGAACCCCGGATTGGGCGTGCCGTCCGGGCGACCGACCCAGACGCCGACGGTGTGGCGGTCGCTGACGCCGATCGCCCAGGCGTCGCGGAAACCGAAGCTGGTGCCGGTCTTCCAGGCGATGCCGCGGCGCACGCCGACGCCGGCCTCGACCTGCCGGCCGAGCGGGCCGCCGGCTTCGAGCAGGTCGCGGACGATGAAGGCGGCGCCTTCGCTCAGCATCCGCCTTTCCTCGATTGGTGCCGCCGCCGTGTAGCGCGGCCGACCGGCGATGCCGCCGCGGCCCAGCGCGGTGTAGGCACCGACCATGTCTTCGAGGCTGACGGCGACGCCGCCGAGGATCACCGACAGATTGGGCTGGGCGTCGCGCGGCAGGTCGAGCTTCAGCCCGCCGGCCCGCAACAGGCCGACGAAGCGCTGCGGGCCGAGACGGTCGAGGACCTCGACCGCCGGTACGTTGAGCGAACGCTGCAAGGCTTCGGTGACGCCAACTGGCCCGGAAAAGCTCGCCTGAAAATTGCCCGGCTGGTAGCCGCCGAAGGACTGCGGCACGTCGGAAAGCAGGGATTCGGAATGGATCAACCCCTCGTCGAGCGCCAGTCCGTACAGGAAAGGCTTGAGCGCCGAACCCGGCGAGCGGCGGCCGAGCACCATGTCGACGTGGGCGAAACGCTGGTTGTCGGAAAAATCGGCGGAGCCGGCGTAGGCGCGGACTTCCAGCGTCGCGTTGTCGACCACCAGGGCGGCCATCGAGACGCGCGGCGGCAGCACGCCGAGACGGCTGCCGAGCAGTTGCTCGACGCTGCTCTGGGTGGCGGCGTCGAGCGTCGTCTCGATGCGCGCGACACCGGGATGCAGCTTGCGCACGCGCTCGGCGAACAGCGGCGCGAGCAGCGGCTCGCGCACCGTCTGGGCGATCACCGCCTCCTGCCGGGCGTCGGCGACGGTCGCCGCGCCCCAGCGCGGGATCAGGCGGTCGAGCACCTTGTCGCGGGCGGCACGCGCCGCCGCCGGGTAACGGTCCGGACGCAGCCGCGACGGCGCCTGCGGCAGCACCGCGAGCAGGGCGGCGTCGCCGTGCGACAGCGACGATGCCGGCTTGCCCAGATAGGCGCGGCTGGCCGCCTCGACGCCTTCGAGGACGCCGCCCATCGGCGCGTAGCTCAGGTAGAGCTCGAGAATCTCGCGCTTCGACAGGCGCAGTTCGAGCTGCACGGCGCGCAGCATCTGGCGCAGCTTGCCGGCCGGCGTGCGCGGCACCGGTTCGAGCAGGCGCGCCACCTGCATGGTCAGCGTCGAGCCGCCGGAAACGATGCGGCCATGCCACAGCCACTGACCGCCGGCACGCAGCAGGGCCACCGGGTTGATGCCGAAGTGCCAGTAGAAGAAGCGATCTTCGTAGGCGAGCACGGCATCGACGTAACGCGGCGACACCTCGTCAAGGCGCAGCGGATGGCGCCAGATGTGGGTGCGGTCGGGGAAGGCGCGCAGCGGCGTGCCGTCGCGCGCCAGCACCACCTGGGCGCGCGCCGTGCCGCGCCCGGGCAGCGGCGGCGGCGCCAGCTGGTCGGCGAGCAGCAGGGCGCCGAGCAGGGCCGCCAGCGCCCAGCGCAGGGCGCGCCGGGATAGCTTCATCGCCCCCCGCCGCGGCGCGCCGGCTTACTGCGCCTGGCCATCGCCGATGGTGATCGGCTCGCCGCCGCTGCTCAAGCCGTAGATCATCGGCTGGTACATGTCCTCGGCGTAGGTCGGCGGCACGACGAAGCGGCCCGGCGTCACCACCCGCACGCGGTAGAAGAAGTTCATGTCGCCCTCGAGGCGGGCGGCGACGACGAAGCGGTCGTCGCGGAACTCGACGTGCTTGATCCGCGCGTCCTGCATCGCCTGGCTGGCGTAGATGCCGGCGATCGCCGTCTCGTTCTGCTCGCCCTGGACGATGTTGGCGTTCTCGATCTCGAATCCGGCCGGCACATAATCGACGACCAGCGCATTGGCGTAGCGGCCGCGCGTCTTCACCTTGAGGCGGACGATCAGGCTTTCGCCGACGCGCAGCGGACGCTTGGCGAGCGGCTTGCCGTCGGCGGTGTACCACTCGCGTTCGAGGTCGAAGACTTCGCGTTTGGCGGCAGGCGCCTTGATCGGGTTGCCGCTGAAGTTGAGTTCGACGAAGAGGCGTTCGCCGTGCGTGTTCTTCAGCTTGACCCCGGCCGCCAGTTCGCCGCCGTCGAGCGGCCGGAACTGGGTGCCCTTGCCGCCGATCGCCGGCGGCCGGCTGCCGTGCACGAACTCGGCCTGCCATTCGCCGCCCGGCTGGGTCGCGAAGCTGCGTCCGAGCAGGAAGACGGCCAGTTTTTCCTGGGTGCTCAGGTAATGCTGCTTCTCCATGTCGGCAGCCACCAGGGTGACCAGGTTGTCGCGGCCTTCCGGCGCCAGGCCGTGCTTCTGCAACAGCACGTAGGTGAGCGCCCAGTCGCGCAGGTTGCTGCCGTAGTCGCCCCACCAGTAACGGTTGTCGCGCGGCTTCTTGAGGCCGGCCTCGAGCGCCGCCTTGCTGCGCGGCTCGTCGCCCATCAGCTTGAGGGCGATGCCGAGATGGACGAGGGCCAGCCCGGAATGCGACTGCTCGCTCGATTCGGCGAGTTGGCGTAGCGTCGCCAGCGGCGCCTTGCCCTGCGTGGCGAGCACGTAGGCGCCGTAGGCGAGCACTGCGAAGCGCCCGGAGCCGGCGTAACGCCAGTCGTTCCAGACGCTGTTCTCGTTGTAGGCGAGCGGCCCGCGCGGCAGGCCGGCGACGCCTTCCTGGAGGCCCTTGAGCAGGAAGTCGAGCGCCTTCTTCTCCATTTCCGGCGGCACCGCGAAGCCCTGTTCGCGCGCATCGACCAGGAAGTTGCCGACGTAGGCCGACAGCCAGTACTGGTACTCGGAATAGTTGCCCCACAGGCTGAAGCCGCCGTTCGGCGCCTGCATGCCGGCCAGGCGGGCGATTGCCTTGTCGAGCATCTCGGCGCGCTGGGCCTGGGTGTAGGGCTTGAGGCCGAACTGGCGGGCCGCCGCCTCGTCGATGAAGACGTGCGGGTAGGCGGTGCTGGTGGTCTGCTCGGCGCAGCCGTAGGGGTAGGTGAGCAGGCCCTTGACCACGCTGCGCACGTCGATCGGTGCCTTGTCCGAGACGGCCAGCGTGGCGCCGACCGTCTGCGGGAAAAAGCCGCCGAGTTCGGCGTCGCGCACTTCCAGCGTCTCGCCCGGATTGACGATGTAGCGACGGATCACCGTCTGGCGCGGCGTCGGCGCCTGGACCTGGAGCGGGAAGGTACGCTCGAGCTTGCTGCGCGGACTTTCGATGTGCACCCGCACCTCGGTCAGGCCGTGTGCCGTGCCGGCTTCCAGCGGAATGCGCAGGATGCGCTTCTGCTGGTCCTTGAGCGAGAACTTCTGCTCGCCGTTGCGGATCACCAGGCCGGCGTCGTTGCTGACATGGATCTTCACTTCCTGCTCGCTGCCGGCGAGATTGTGCACGTCGAGGGCGAGCAGGGCCGAATCGCCGACCGAGAGGAAGCGCGGCGTCGCCAGTTCGACGACGAGCGGTGCCGCCACCGTGACCTCGGCCTCCTGCATGCCGAAGCGTTCGCCGGCGCTGGCCACCGCCATCAGCCGCAGGCTGCCGTTGAAGTCGGGCACCGGCAGGCTGATTTCCGCCTCGCCGTTGGCGTCGAGGGCGACCGGGCCGCTGAACAGGTTGACCAGCCGTACCTTCTTCGGCAGGCTGCGCGTCGCCTTCGGCGCCGCGTCACCGCCCCACTTGAGCTTGCCCTTGCGGCCGCCCATCTTCTCGATCAGGCGCCCGTAGACGTCGTTCAAATCCTGGCCGTAGCGCAGCTTGGCGAAGAAGAAGGCGAAAGGATCGGGGCTCTTGAAATTGGTGATGTTGAGGATGCCGACATCGACCGCCGACAGCGTCACCAGCGCGTTCTGCCCCTTGGCGCCCGGCACCTTGACCTTGACCTTGAGCGGCCGGTCGGGCTCCATCTTCTTCGGCGCCTCCAGGCTGACCGCCAGCTTGCGCTCGTCGCGGGCCAGCGGCAGGTGGGCGATGCCCAGCGCGCGGGCCGGTGTCACGCTGGCGCCGGCATTGCCGGGACGCAGCACGAGCGCCGTCACGTAGAGGTCGTGGCGCTTCCATTCGGCGGCAATCGGCAGGTCGATGGTGGTGGCGTCGCTGCCCAGGCTGATCCGCTTCGACCACAGCAGCTTGTCGCCCTCGACGGTGATCAGCGCCTCGCCGGCGTGCGGCGGAGTGATCGTCAGGCGGGCGGTTTCGCCTTCCTTGTAGGCGGCCTTGTCGAGCTTGAGGCCGACGCGGTCCGGGCGCACGCCCTGGCTTTCGTCGTCCTGCGCCGACCAGCCGGCGTAGAAGCGGTAGCGGGTGAGGACCTGGGTTTCCGGATTGACGATCTCGATCCGGTAGCGGCCGTACTTGACCGGCAGCGACAGCTTGCCGCGAGCGCCGGCCGGCATGCTGACCTGGGTCGAGGCGACCAGCTCGTCGCTCTCGGTGTAGCCGGAATGCCAGCCGCGCTGGTCGTCGAAACGCCAGTACCAGTCGCGGTTCTCGCGGAACATGCGGACCGGCAAGGCCTTGCCGGCCTTGAGCTTGCCGGCGTTGTCGGCCAGCACCACTTCGAATTCGGCGCGCGAGCCTTCGCGGGCGTAGGCACCGGTAAACAGCGGCCGGACGCCGACCATCTCCGGCGCCGGCCACCAGGTCCGCTCGATGCTGCGGATCACCGGCCGGCCGCCGCTTTCCAGCAGGCTCAGCGTGGCACGCACGGAGAACGGCGAACGGCGGCCTTCGAGGCTGGAGAAATCGATGTCGACCGCCGCCTTGCCGGCGTCGTCGAGCTGGCTTTCGGCCAGTTCCTGGCGGCTGCGCGTGCTGTCCTCGTCGGCATCGCCGAAGATGAAGCCGGGCAGGGCGGCCAGCGGGCTGGCGTTGCGCGCCGTGTTGACCACGCCGAGCAGGCGGTTGCCGGCCGCCGGCGCGCCGTACAGGTAATTGCCGGTGACCGCCAGTTGCCAGGTATCGCCCGGCTTGAGCGGCGTCTTGTCGGCACCGAGATCGAGCTTCATGCGCTCGGGCAGGAATTCCTCGACGTTGAAATCGAGCGTCGTGCTGGCCTGCGCCGCCGCCGGGTCGCCGCGCAGTTCGAGATACCAGTTGCCGGTTGCCGCGTCGGCCGGCAGTTCGATGCGCCGCCGGTAGTAGCCGGGGAACTTGGCGTCCGGCGTCCAGTTCGCCGTCCATTGCGCCTTGCCGTCCGGCCGGCGCAGGATGGCCTGGACCGGCTGCGCCGGCACCGGGCGACCGTCGGCATCGCGCGCCAGCACCGAGACGTCGAAACTTTCGCCGGGCCGGTAGAGATTGCGGCCGCTGTAGGCGAACAGCCGCACCGGCGCCGAGGTCAGACCGCCGACCTCGAACTCCGAGAGGTCGAGCGCCGGTTCCTTGAGCGCGATCAGCGATAGCTGCTCGCCCTTGCGGGCGACGATCACCCGCGCCTCTGCCGGCTGCTCGGCGAAATTGGCGCGGCCGTCGCCATCGGTGGTGGCGCGGGCCAGCACCTTGCCGTCGGTAGACAGCCAGGAAACCTCGACGCCGCCGACCGCCTTGCCATCGACCAGCGAGCTGACGAAGGCGTCGGCGCTGCCGGCGACATGGCGGCGCACGTGGAGACCGAGGTCGCTGACGTAGAAGTAGGTGGTCTGGTACTCTTGGCGGAAACGGTTGGGCTGCGACATCACCGCGATGTAGACGCCAGGTTCGCGCAAGGCCGGGATGTCCTCGACCGGAATGAAGGTGACGCTGCGCCGGTTGGCCTTCTGCTCGGTGACGAAACGGCCGACGAAGGCGCTGGTGGTCAGCTTGTTCAGGTTGTCCAGCGTCCAGGTGTCGATGGCGCCCTGCAGCTTGGTCGTCCGGTTCTCATAGTCGTAGTACGTTTCCTCGTCCTCATCCTCGCTGCGCGCTTGCGGCGCCCCGGCGATCACCTTGTCGAGGAAGGTGGGCAGGGCTTCCGGCTTGACCTTGAGGAACTGGATGTCCACCTCCGGAATATTGACCGTGCTCACCGGCAGGCCGCCGTTCTGGCCGGCCGGCAATACCATGCCGCGGCTGGCGAAATAGAAGGCCGGCGCCACCGCCGCCGTGCGGATCGAATAACGCACTTCGCCGCCCAGCGTGCTGCCGTTGCGCGCCGGCAGGCCGGGCTGGACGCGGATGATGTAGCGGGTCTGCGGCTTGACGTTGGGGAAGAAGAGCAGGCGCGGATTCTCGCCGACCACCCAGGCCCCGGCCACCGGCTTGCCGCCGTCGAGCACGGTATCCGCCTCGCTGCTGCTGACCGTGCTTTCCATCGCCTCGCTGGCCTCGGAACTGTCCTCGTCGGTCTCGCTGGCCACCGGCTCACCCTTGCGCGGCGGCATCTCGAGGACCTGGACGAACTTCCCGGGATTACCCCGGGCGTCGAGCGGCAGGCTGAAGGAGAGAGCCAACGCCGGCGAACCGTCGAATTCGCGATGCGCGGCATCGACCACCTCGAAGGCTGTGCCTTCATCCGCAGCATCGTCGCCGGGCGCCCCCGGTCCGAACTGCAGATACGCGCCCAGCGCAAGCGCCAGCAAGGCCAGCGCGACGACCAGCAGGCCACGCCAGGAAAAGGAAAATCCGGTTTTCATGCCATCCCCGATCCGGAGCGAAGCCGCCCCTCAAACGTCATGGGGCGAACTCTACCGGAAAATGCCCTCGGAATGGCCGAAACCGTTGCCCGGCGGCTTACTCGACAGTCACCGACTTGGCCAGATTACGTGGCTTGTCCACATCGGTGCCCTTGACCAGGGCAGCGTGGTAGGAGAGCAACTGCAGCGGGATGACGTGCAGGATCGGCGAAAGCTGGCCGTAGTGTTCGGGCAGGCGCAGCATGTGCACGCCCTCGGTGCCGGGAATCTCTGCATCGTCATCGGCGAAGACGTAAAGCTCGCCACCGCGGGCGCGGACTTCCTGGAGGTTGGACTTGAGCTTTTCCAGCAGTTCGTCGTTGGGCGCCACCGAGATGACCGGCATTTCGGCGTCGACCAGCGCCAGCGGACCGTGCTTGAGTTCGCCGGCGGGGTAGGCCTCGGCGTGGATATAGGAGATTTCCTTGAGCTTCAACGCGCCTTCGAGGGCGATCGGGTAGTGGCGGCCGCGGCCGAGGAAGAGGGCGTGGTGCTTGTCGGCGAAACGACGGGCCCAGGCTTCGATCGTGCTTTCCAGCGTCAGCACCTTGTTCACCGCGACCGGCAGGTGGCGGAGCTGGTCGATGTAGGCGGCTTCGTCCTCTTCGCTCAGGCGGCCGCGCACCTTGGCCATGACCAGGGTGAGCAGGAAGAGGGCGGCAAGCTGGGTGGTGAAGGCCTTGGTCGAGGCAACGCCGATCTCCGGGCCGGCGCGGGTGATGAAGCGCAGCGCCGATTCGCGGACGATCGCCGATTCCGGCACGTTGCAGATGGCCAGCGTCTTCTGCTGGCCAAGCGACTTGGCGTGGCGCAGCGCGGCCAGGGTGTCGGCGGTCTCGCCGGATTGCGAGATGGCGACGACCAGTTGCCGCGGATCGGGGACCGAGGTCCGGTAACGGTATTCGCTGGCGATCTCGACCGTGCAGGGCACGCCGGCGATGGCCTCGAGCCAGTAGCGAGCGGTCATCCCGGAATGGGCGCTGGTGCCGCAGGCGAGGATCAATACCTGGTCAACATCGTGCAGCAGGTTGGCCGCATCGGCGCCGAAAATGCCGGGCTGGATGCTTTTCGCGCCGCCGACGATTTCCAGCGTGTTGGCCAGCGCTTCCGGCTGCTCGAAGATTTCCTTCTGCATGTAGTGGCGGTACTGGCCGAGCTCGACGGCGGCGGCAGACAACTGCGAGACATGCACCGGCCGCTCGACCGGGCTGCCGTCGAGGCGTTCGATGCGCACGCCGGCTGCGGTCAGTTCGGCGATGTCGCCGTTTTCCAGGTAGACCATGTTGCGTGTCACCTGGAGCAGGGCGGAGGCGTCGGAGGCGGCGTAGCTGCCGCCTTCGCCGAGGCCGAGCAGGAGCGGCGAGCCTTCGCGCGAGACGACGACCTTGCCCGGCTGGCGCTGGTCGATGACGGCGATGGCGTAGGCGCCGACCAGGCGGCGGCAGGCGAGCTGGACGGCGCGGAAGAGATCGGGTTCGCCCTGCAGCAGGTGTTCGACGAGGTGGGCGATGGTCTCGGTATCGGTGTCCGAGGTGAACACGTAGCCGAGGTCACCCAGTTCGCGACGCAGGCTTTCGTAATTCTCGATGATGCCGTTATGGACGACGGCGATGCCACCGGAGACATGCGGGTGGGCATTGCGTTCGCAAGGCACGCCGTGCGTTGCCCAACGGGTGTGGGCGATGCCGGTCGGCGCACTGGTGCCAGCCGCGGCGGCCTCCAGTTCGGCAACCCGGCCGACCGAGCGGACGCGTTCGATGCCGGCGGCACCGACGACGGCCAGCCCGGCCGAATCGTAGCCGCGGTATTCAAGTTTCTTCAACCCTTCGACGAGGACGGGAACGATGTTGCTGCCGGCTGCTGCCGCGACGATGCCGCACATGATGGATTCCGGAAAACGATATGCACGCATTTTAACGCATGCAACCGTGCTGCCGGCGGCGATGCACGTGACGGCAGCCGCCGATCTATAATCGCGCTTTCGTTTTTGCGGTCCCGCGCCGATGCGCATCCTGCTCGTCAAAACCTCGTCGCTCGGCGATGTCATCCACAATCTGCCGGTCGTCAGCGATATCCGGCGACACTTTCCGCAGGCGACCATCGACTGGTGCGTGGAGAATGTTTTCGCGGCGATCCCCCGCCTGCATCCCGCCGTCGATCGCGTCATTCCCGTGGCTATCCGGCGCTGGCGCAAGGCCCTGCTGCAGCGCGACACCTGGCGCGAGATCGGCGCCAGCCGGCAGGCGCTGCGCGCCGCCGCCTACGACCTGGTGATCGACACTCAGGGGCTGATCAAGAGCGGCCTGTGCGCCATCCAGGCCCGCGGGCCGCGCGCCGGCTATGGCCTCGACGCCGCTCGCGAACCACTGGCGGCGATTTTCTACGGCCGCCGTTACAGCGTACCCCGCGACCTGCATGCGGTAGTGCGCAACCGCCAGCTGGCGGCGGCGGCACTGGGCTACCTGGCTGACACCACGGTCGATTACGGCATCGCCGCGCCGGCCGTCAGCTGCGACTGGCTGCCGGCCGGCGAGCACGTTGTCCTGCTCACGGCGACCAGTCGCGACGACAAGCTGTGGCCGGAGGCGCGCTGGATCGAGCTGGGCCAACGGCTGGCCGACCAGGGACTGCGCGCCGTGCTGCCGGCCGGCAGCGCCGTCGAACGCGAGCGTGCGGCGCGCCTGGCCGCCGCCATCCCGCAGGCAATCGCCGCCCCGCCGCTGAACATCGAAGCGCTGGCCGCGCTGCTCGCCGGCGCCCGTGGCGTGGTCGGTGTCGATACCGGCCTGACCCACCTGGCGGTGGCGCTCAAGGTGCCCACCGTCGCCCTGTATACCGCCACCGAACCCGGCCTGACCGGCGTCTACGGCAGCGCCTTCCACCGCAACCTGGGCGGCTGCGGGCAATGTCCGGAAGTTGGCGCGGTCCTTGCCGAACTGGCGCAAGGCCTGCGCTGATGCTGCGCCTGCTTTACGCGCTCTGTCTCTACCTGCTGAGCCCGGCGATCCTGCTCCGCCTGGCCTGGCGGGCGAGGAAGCAACCGGAATACCTGGCGCACGTCGGCGAGCGTTTCGGTTTCTACGGCCGGCGCCTTCCCGCCGGCGAAGCGCCGCTGATCTGGGTACACGCCGTCTCGGTCGGCGAAACCCGCGCCGCCCAGCCGCTGATCGACGCCATGCAACAGGCCTGGCCGACGCACCGCATCCTGCTCACCGGCATGACGCCGACCGGCCGCGCCGCCGGCCGCGAGGTGTTCGGCGACAACGTGATCCAGGCCTACCTGCCCTACGATCTGCCGGACGCCGTCGGCCGCTTCTTCCGGCATTTCGCGCCGGACTTCGGCGTCCTCATGGAAACCGAGATCTGGCCCAACCTGCTGGCCGGCGCCGACCGGCATGGAATTCCCGTGGTGCTGGTCAATGCTCGTCTGTCCGAACGCTCGGCGCGCGGTTACGCCCGTTTCGGCGGCCTCACCCGGCCGGCCTTCGCCCGGCTCGCCGCGGTCGCCGCGCAGACCGCCGCTGACGGCGAGCGGCTTGCCGCGCTGACGGCGCCGCAGGTCGAAGTCTGCGGCAACCTGAAATTCGACGTCGAACCGCCCGCCGAACGCCTCGCCACCGGCCGCGCCTGGCGCGCCGGGTTAGGGCCGCGGCCGGTCTGGCTGGCCGCCAGCACGCGCGAAGGCGAGGAGGGGCCCTTGCTCGACGCCTGGCGGCAGCGCCCCGTCGACGGCGCGCTGCTGGTCCTGGTACCACGCCATCCGCAACGTTTCGCCGAAGTCGCCGCCCTGCTCGAACAGCGGGGTCTGCGCTGGCAGCGGCGTAGCACCGCCTTGCCGACGGCGGAAACCGAAGTCTGGCTGGGCGACAGCATGGGGGAAATGGCGGCTTACTACGCGATGGCCGACTTTGCCTTCATCGGCGGCAGCCTGGCGCCGCTCGGCGGGCAGAACCTGATCGAGGCGGCGGCTTGCGGCTGTCCGGTCGTCGTCGGCCCGCACACCTTCAATTTCCTGCGCGCCACCGAAGATGCCATTGCCGCCGGCGCAGCCTTGCGGGTGGCCGATGCCGACGCACTGGTCGACACCGTGCACCGGCTGTTTCGGGAGGACAAGGAACTGGCGGCGATGCGCGCCGCCTGCGCCGCGTTCGCCGCCGCCCACCGCGGGGCGACGCAGCGGACGCTGGCGCTTATTGCGCGGCGCTGTCGTCGAGCAGCGCGTTGATCCGCGTCACGTCATCCTCGCCGAGCGCGCCGACCGCCGCTTTCAAGCGCAGTTGCGCCATCAGCGTGTCGAAGGTGGCCTTGGCGAGGTCGCGCCGCGTCACGTAGACCTGGTTCTCGGCGTTGAGCACGTCGATATTGATGCGCACGCCGACCTCGTAACCCAGCTTGTTCGATTCGAGGGCCGACTGCGACGAGACCAGCGCCGCCTTCAGCGCATTGACCTGGGCCAGGCCGTTGGTCACACCGAGGTAATACTGGCGCGCCGCCAGCGTCGCATTGCGCCGCGCCGCTTCCAGGCCGTAGCGGGCAGCGGTGCTGTTGGCGGCAGCCTCGCGCTGGCGCGAGGTGGTGGCACCGCCCTGGAACAACGGAATGTTCAGTTGCAGACCGTAATTGGCGAAGTCCGAATCGACCGCCCCCAGCGCCGTGCTGGAGTAGGCCTTGGACTTGCCGCGGTTGGCGACGAGATCGAGCGTCGGATAGTGGCCGGCCCGCTGCTTATCGACTTCGCGGGCGGCGATCTCGGCCTGCGCCTGCTGAATCTGCACCGCCAAGGCGTCCTTTTCCGCGGCGGCGACCCAGTCGGCCAGACGATTCGGCTCGGGCAGCGCCAATACCGCATCCTTGCGTGGCGGCGCCAGCTTGCCGGCTTCCTTGCCAATCAGCGTCTGCAGTGCCTGACGGCGAACCTCCAGTTCGCTCTCGGCGGCGATTTCCTGCGCCTGCACGAGGTCGAAACGCGCCTGCGCCTCGTGGGTGTCGGTGATCGTCGAGGTACCGACCTCGAAACTCTTCTTGGCCAGTTCGAGTTGCTGGAGGATCGCCTCCTTGTTGGCACGTACCGCGGTCAGGTTCTCGCTGGCGTAGAGGACGTCGAAATAGGCCTGCGCGACCCGCAGGATCAGATCCTGACTGGCCTGCACGAACGTGGCTTCGGCCTGCGCCACCTGCTGCTTCGCCTGTCCGTAGGCCACCCAGTTCTGCCAGCGGAACAGCGGCTGCGTCAGGGTCAGCTGGTAGGCGTAGCTGTTGTATTCGGCCTTGCTCGAAGCCGCCGGGGCATTGCGCGGTTCGGAATCGACGTCGTTCCAAACCGTGTTGCCGGAAGCGGTGACCGTCGGCAGCAGCCCGGCCAGCCCCTGTGGTGCCTTTTCGCGGCCGGCCTCGCGCGCGGCCCGGGCAGCGGCATATACCGGGTCGTTGTCCTGGGCATCGCGGTAGATCTGGGCCAGATCCGCGGCATGTAGCGGCGCGGCGGTCAGGGAAGCGGCCAAAAGCCAGGCGATTTGTTTCATGCGGACCTCAGTAACGGTTCATCCCGGGATCGACTTCGCAAGCCCAAGCTTCGATGCCACCCAGAAGGTTGAACACTGCGCTGTAACCCTTGCGTTCGAGAAACATGCAGACCTGCATGCTGCGACCGCCGTGATGGCAGATGGCGACGATTTCGCGTTGCGGATCGAACTCGGCGCAACGCAGCGGAATCATGTGCATCGGCACATGCACCGAACCCTCGATCTGACATTGGGCCAGCTCCCAGGGCTCCCGGACATCAAGCAACAGCGGCGGCGGCCGATTCGCATCGGCCAGCCACTCCGCCAGTTGAGACGCCCGGATCTGTCGCATTACAGGGAGAAGTCGCGAGCGGCGACAAAGTTGTCGAGAACGGGAACCACCGTCTCGAACAGATTGATCGTGTTGTAGATACCTTCGGCAACACAGGTGATCATCTGCGCTTCCATCACCGGCGCCTCGCCGACGATTGCGGCAAGCCGGCCACCGACCCGCAGTTGCTTGAGCAAACCTTCGGGCAGTCGGGCGACGGCGCCGGAGAGAACGATGACATCGAACGGCGCACGTTTCTGCCAGCCAGCGCTGCCGTCGGCACATTCGACGGTAACGTTGGCGATGCCGGCGCGCTGCAGGTTGTCGCGGGCGAAAGCTGCCAGTTCCGGGCGCAGTTCGAGGGTCGTCACATGTTCGGCACGCGCTGCCAGCAAGGCCGCCATGTAACCGCTGCCGGTACCGATTTCGAGCACGCGGTCGCCCTGGCGGATGCCAAGTTCCTGAAGCAGGCGGGCTTCAACGCGGGGCGCGAGCATGCATTGGCCTTCGCCCAGCGGAATTTCCATGTCGGCAAAAGCCAGATTGCGATAGGCCGCCGGCACGAAATCCTCGCGCTTGACGATGAATAACAGGTCGAGCACTTTCGGATCGAGCACGTCCCAGGGACGAATCTGTTGCTCCACCATGTTGAAGCGCGCTTGTTCGATGTTCATGAAATTCTCCGCAAACTTAATATTAGCATACGCTAATATATTGGTTCTGACAAAATTCGATTATACCTGAGCCGCACACAGGCCCCGCTGCAACAGCGCCAGGTGCGTTGCGAGATAGTCGCGCGGACGGGTAGGCTGCTGCTCGCAACGCCCCAGCGAATACTCCCAGATCAGCAGCATCAGCACCGGGGCGATGATGACGTCGATCGCCTGTTCGACATCGCATTGCTGGAACTCGCCGCTGCTGACGCCGCGCCGTAACGCTGCACCGACCAGGGCGCGCCCGCGGGCGATCACGTTGGTGTAGTAGTAGGTGGCAATCTCGGGAAAATTCTGCGCTTCGGCGACGATCAACTTGGGAATGCCGGCGAAAGCGGTGCAGCCGATGCGCGTCCACCAGTGATCGAGCAGCTTTTCCAGCAGCGAGAAGCTGCTGCCGGTATGGCTGGCGGCGATCGCCTCGTTTTCTGCCAGAACCGGCACGATGCCTTCCTGGATCACCGCCTTGAACAAGGCTTCCTTGCTGGCGTAGTAAAGGTAGAGCGTGCCTTTGGAAACGCCGGCACGGGCGGCAACATCGTCGAGCCGGGCGGCGGCATAACCCTTCTTGACGAACAGGGTCAACGCGGCCGCCAGCAGTTCGCCGGGGCGGGCTTCCTTGCGACGTTTCCGGACAGGTTTGGCAGTACTCATGGCTGCTTAATGACTATTGGGTCATCAAGCTAA
Source organism: Azonexus sp. MM2026_4 (assembly GCF_055901855.1). Classification (NCBI taxonomy): domain Bacteria; kingdom Pseudomonadati; phylum Pseudomonadota; class Betaproteobacteria; order Rhodocyclales; family Azonexaceae; genus Azonexus; species Azonexus sp. MM2026_4. The sequence goes on from NZ_CM148380.1 coordinate 2,887,543, forward strand.
CACCCCACGACGACAAGGGTCAACGGCTCTCCTTGATGAGCCGCTCGCCGATCGGCTGCACGGGGCGGGCATTGTTGCGATAGAGGCGGCCGAAAATGCGGAGTTGCTCGTCCGAAACCTGGATCGGCTGCTTCATGACGATCCACAGGATGTCTTCGGTGCACGGCGGGGTCGTCAGCGAACCCATGAAAGTGTAGTACTGCCGGGTCTCGGGCAGGAAGGCGGCGGGTTCGAAGACGGCGGTCGGCGGCTCGACCGGAACATGTTTCTCCAGCGGCAGATGATTCCACAGGGTCTGGACCTGCGGATGCTCGCTACCGCGCGTCATCAGCACCTCGATCACCGCTCGCTGGCCATCGACGGAGCGATGCACGAGATGGGCGGACATGTCGTAGCGCTGACCATTGATCCGCGTTTCGCCGGGGCGATGGAAGTGGATATCGACCAGATCATAGGTCTTGCCGGTCAGCGTGAAGCTGCTGTCGCCGACGGCGACCGAAACGGAGTGACCGGTATCGACAATGCGGAAAGTCGAGGGACGGTAATCGAAACGAATCGGCTCAAGATCGACCTTGATGCCATCGCGAATATCGATCGGCGACTGGCGCTTGCCAGCTGCGCAGAGGACATTGCGCGGATCGAGCTTGACCCAGTTCTCCGGCGCCCCTTCTCCCTCGTAACCCCAGGTCACCGGCTTGCTCGGCGTAACCAGTTCAAGCATGTAGCCAGAGGTGGCGCGGCTCGGTGCCGGCTTGAGCGGACGCGGAGTTGGCGTGTTGTTGTGAACCAGTTGCGTCGTTCCATGTGAAACGCTGAGACTCGGCTTCGGCTTGGCTGGCGGCGGCGGTTCTTCGGCTTTCGGCCGGGTTTCCACCGGCGCCGCAGCTTCGCCCCGCGTTGCCTCCATCGCCGCCTTGAGATTAGGACGGATCGACGGAATCGGCGAGTCGGGCTTGTCTACGGTTTTCACGACAGGCGCCGCCGGCGCCTTCGCCAGCTCCTTCTTCAGTAGCGCCGCATTCGCTTCCTGCAACTGGCTCGCCGCCTCGTTGGCGCGCTTGGCGAGTTCCGCCGGGTCTTCCTTGGGCGGCCGACAGACCTCGCGCAGAACGCGGTCGTCGAGCGTCCCGGTACGCACCGGCAGTTCGGCACCGGCAATTTCCTCTTCCCGAATGATGTCGCTTTCAGCCTGCCGATAAATGCGCCGGATCGTCTTGGCGCTGCGCGACGCGCAGTCGTAGCGAGTGGTTGCTTCGATCACGCGGTAAGGCATCCCGGTCCGACTATCCGACAGCGGACGATCCAGCGTCACCCGACTCAGCGCCTCGACGACATTGCCGGTACGCTTGAGCGTCGTGCGGTCGAGTTCGATGCTGCGGCCGGCCTCGCTGGAAATGTTCTGCCAGGTTGGCGCAGCCCAGGCCAGGCATGGCAGGCTGGCCAGAACGATGGCAATGGTCGTCGAACGCATGGGTGATTTCCTGTCAGTTTTCTTCGAATTTTCACGGGCTTGTCGGACTTATTTCGACCAGATTCGGGGAATCTTGAGGAAAGACCGTGCTTCCTTGCATTTTGCCTGTGTTTCCAGTACCTTGCAGCACTCTCGTTAGGGGTGTCAACCTGTACAGTGCTCGGCTGAGAAATACCCTTCGAACCTGATCGGGTCATGCCGACGTAGGGAAACGAAATCCGTCACCGGAACCAGATCGCTCCTTGCCCGTCTTATCCCGCTGAACATCCGCACGGAGCACTCATGAACGCCAACGAACAATTCATCGCTGCCAACGCCCACGTCAACGAGGCCGCGATCCAGCCGCTGCCGAATTCGCGCAAGACTTACGTCGCCGGTTCGCGACCGGACCTTCGGGTACCGATGCGCGAGATCCGGCAGGCCGACACGCCGACCGGCTTCGGCGGCGAGAAGAATCCGCCGATCTTCGTCTACGACTGTTCCGGCCCGTATTCCGACCCGGCGGCGAGGATCGATATCCGCTCCGGCCTGCCGGCACTACGCCAGCAGTGGATCGAAGAGCGCGGCGACACCGAGGAACTGCCCGACCTCTCTTCCGAATTCGGTCGCCAGCGTGCTGCCGACCAGTCGCTCGACGAACTGCGCTTCCCCGGCCTGCACCGCAAGCCGCGGCGCGCCAGAGCCGGTGCCAACGTCAGCCAGATGCATTACGCCCGTAAAGGCATCATCACGCCGGAAATGGAATACGTAGCGATCCGCGAGAACCTCAATCGCGCCGCCTACATCGAATCGCTGAAGGCCACCGGCCCGACCGGCGAGAAAATGGCCAAGCTGCTCACCCGTCAGCATCCGGGCCAGAACTTCGGTGCCAGCATTCCGGAAGAAATCACCCCGGAGTTCGTGCGCAGCGAAATCGCCCGCGGCCGCGCCATCATCCCGAATAATATCAACCACCCGGAAAGCGAGCCGATGATCATCGGCCGCAACTTCCTGACCAAGATCAACGCCAACATCGGCAACTCGGCGCTCGGCTCCTCCATTCAGGAAGAAGTCGAGAAAATGACCTGGTCGATCCGCTGGGGCGGCGACACGGTGATGGACCTGTCCACCGGCAAGAACATCCACGAAACCCGTGAATGGATCATCCGCAATTCGCCCGTGCCGATCGGCACCGTGCCGATCTACCAGGCGCTGGAAAAGGTCAACGGCAAGGCCGAGGACCTGACCTGGGAAATCTTCCGCGACACGCTGATCGAACAGGCCGAACAGGGCGTCGACTACTTCACCATCCACGCCGGCGTGCTGTTGCGCTACATCCCGATGACCGCCAACCGCATGACCGGCATCGTCAGCCGCGGCGGCTCGATCATGGCCAAGTGGTGCCTGGCGCACCACAAGGAAAGCTTCCTCTACACGCACTTCGAGGAAATCTGCGAAATCATGAAGGCCTACGACGTGGCGTTCAGCCTCGGCGATGGCCTGCGCCCCGGCTCGATCTACGACGCCAACGACGAAGCGCAGCTGGGCGAACTGAAGACGCTCGGCGAACTCACCGAGATCGCCTGGAAGCACGACGTGCAGACCATCATCGAAGGTCCGGGCCACGTCCCCATGCATCTCATCAAAGAGAACATGGACCTGCAGCTCGAATACTGCAAGGAAGCCCCGTTCTACACCTTGGGCCCTTTGACCACCGACATCGCGCCAGGCTACGACCACATCACCAGCGGCATCGGCGCCGCCATGATCGGCTGGTACGGCACCGCCATGCTCTGCTACGTGACGCCCAAGGAACACCTGGGTCTCCCGGACAAGAATGACGTCAAGGAAGGCATCATCACCTACAAGCTCGCCGCGCACGCCGCCGACCTGGCCAAGGGCCATCCCGGGGCGCAAATCCGCGATAACGCCCTGAGCAAGGCGCGCTACGAGTTCCGCTGGGACGACCAGTTCAACCTCGGCCTCGACCCGGACAAGGCCAAGTCCTTCCACGACGAGACCCTGCCCAAGGAATCGGCCAAGGTCGCCCACTTCTGCTCGATGTGCGGCCCGCACTTCTGCTCGATGAAGATCACCCAGGACGTGCGCGACTTCGCGGCGGCGCAAGGCTTGCAGGAGGAGGAAGCGCTCAGCAAGGGAATGGAAGCGAAGGCCGTCGAGTTCGTGAAGACCGGTGCCGAGGTTTACCGCAAGGTGTGACGGGGATTCGACCTGCAACGAGAAAAGGCCGCAATTGCGGCCTTTTCCATTTCCGGCACCGGTCCTTCAACCGCCCAGGCGTTCGACCCGTTTGTCGAGGCGCGCCAGATCGTCGCGCAACGCATCGACGGCAGAAACGAAATCCCCGACGGCAGTGGGATCGGCCAGCAGTTCGCCTTCATTGCTGGCGTATTCGGCAAAGTTGGCACCCAGCCGCGCCAGCCCCTCGCGCGCGTTGCGGGCCAGGGCGCCGGCGGCCAGGCTCAGGCGCCGGGCGGGAATGTCGCCGATCGCCGCCGCCAGGTCGCCCTCGGCGTCCCAGCGCAGGTTGCGGAAGACGAAAGCCAGCGTTTCCGCGACATCGGCGGCGCCGCTCAGACGTGCGCCGCTCATCAGCTTGCTGCGGTCGGTCAGCGCGCGCACCGCGAAATCGTCCGGCAGTTCAATGCGGACATCGGGTTCGGCAACGGCATCGGCGGCCTGCAGCAGGCCGCTGCCGTCGATCGTCAGGCGCAGGGTCAGCGGCCCGGCGACGATCGCCACCCGCGCCCCGGCATGCCGGCTCAAGCGCTCCGACGCCCAGAGCGCCTGCGCGATCAGGTGGTTGAGCGGGACGAGCAGCAGCCGGTCGGACAGGGACATCGAGCCTGCCGCCTAGAACTTGAAACCGCGGTGCAAGGCGACGACACCGAGCGCCATGTTGAAATATTCGACCCGCTCCAGGCCGACGCCTTCCATCATCGCCTTGAGCGTTTCCTGGTCCGGATGGACGCGGATCGACTCGGAAAGATAGCGGTAGCTGTCGGAATCCTGCGTCACCAGTTGGCCGATACGCGGGATCACCTGGAAGGAATAGAAATCGTAGACCGGCGCCAGCGGCTTCCAGATCTGTGAGAACTCTAGCACCAGCAAACGCCCACCGGGGCGCAGCACGCGGCGCATCTCGGCCAGCGCCCGGTCCTTGTGCGTCATGTTGCGCAGGCCGAAGGCGACCGTCACGCAATCGAACCAGTCGTCGGGGAAGGGCAGCTTCTCGGCATCGCACTGGGCGACCGGCAGCATGTAGCCCTTGTCGGTCAACCGGTCGCGGCCGCGCGCCAGCATCGCGTTGTTGATGTCGGTCAGCCAGACCTGGCCGGTCTTGCCGACACGCTTGGCGAAAGCCAGCGACAGGTCACCCGTCCCGCCGGCGACGTCGAGTACCCGCGAACCCTCGCGGACACCGCTGCGCTCGATGGTGAAAGCCTTCCACAGCCGGTGCATGCCGCCCGACATCAGGTCGTTCATCAGGTCATAGCGGCTGGCCACCGAGTCGAAGACGCTGCGCACGCGACGTGCCTTTTCCTGCTCGGCAACGCTTTCGAAACCGAAATGGGTCGTTTCCTTGTTCATGGCTCTCAATGATGATGGCTACAGGATCGCGCAGCGGCAGCGGGGCCGCCGTCGCTATCGCGGGAGGCGCCTTGCGCTTCGAGCAGACGGAGGTATTCCGCCCACAGTTCGTCGTGATGCACCCCGAGGTTGTAAAGCAGATCCCAGGTATACAAGCCGCTGTCGTGACCGTCGGAAAAAACCAGCTTCAGCGCATAGGTACCGGACGGTTCGACCGCCAGCAATTCGACATCGCGCTTGCCGACCTGCAGCACTTCCTGGCCCGGTCCATGACCACGGGCTTCGGCCGATGGTGTCATCACCCGCAGGTATTCGAAGGGAAGACGAAAAACCGTTTCGCCATAAACAAGTTCGAGCACCCGGCTTTTCGTATGCAGACGAATTGCCTCGGGGATCGGGGTGTCTTTTTCCATGCCGGCCATCTGTGGTCTCCATGCCAGGGCGGCTAGTTTACCCCGAAGCTGCCGGCAGCGGCACCCTACAGCTCGATAACACTGATCCGCTCGAAATCCGCCTGCCGTTGCAGGATGTGGTTGAGGCGCATCTTGCGCTTGTCTTCGCCGACCACCACCTCCAGATCGCGACCGGCGTGGTAGTTGCCCGGCGGCAAGACGAGCGAGATTTCCTCGCCGATCGCCGGCAGCGCAGGCAGTAGAAAACCGGCCGCGTAGCGTTCGCTGCCGCCTTTCACATCGAGCGAGCGGAAACTCACGCCCTGGGGGATGCCTGGCAGCGTAGCGAGGCCGACAACAACGCCGCCCGACTCTTCCTGCATCAGCCAGGTCGCATAGCCGAGCAGGAAATGCTCGCCGTCATGCGGACAGACGGCCATCAACTGCCCATGCTGGATGCGCTGACCGGCGCCGCTGCGCCCCAGGCGGAAACCGTTGGCGGAGTGATTGATCACCGACCAGTATTCGACCGGGTAGTCGGCATGCGGGCGAATGACCAGGGTCTGGCCGGGATCGGCCCGATCGCGGAAGGTGAACAACTGCTCGAAATCGCCCCGGGAATAAGTAGCTGCCGAGTCCGGCTGCTCGAACGGCACACCGCTCACATGGAAGAACATCGGCGTGAAACCGGTGGCAACGCGCGCCGTGCCCTCGCTGACGAAGCGCCGGAAACGCCTGGCCGACGAGGATTGCGACCAAGGCCGGACGAGTTGCTCGAGCAGCTTCAGCACATGGCTGCTGGTCTCCTCGCCGAGACCGAGTTGCGACGGGGTATAGCGCATACGCAACTGGTTGATTGCATGATCGATCTGCAAGCCCAGCCGCGCCGTGTCGAGGCGACGGACATCGCTTGCCGCTCCTTCGACCGATGCGCTCAGATGCAGGGGCTGATCCTTCATCAGTTCGACCACGTAAGGCGGCAGCTCGAGGTCACTTTCCAGCGGACTGACGCCGACCAGCGGCGCCCACATCACCGCCCAGCGACGAATCAGGTTGAGGTTGCGCACGCTGTGACTGTACGGGCTCGCCACGTCGATCAGCAGCAGGGTGACATAGGCGGCCGCGCAGTGCGTGGCGTGCGTGGTACTTTCCAGGGGATCGCTGACCGGTGTGAAGACGATTCCCCATTCCTCGGCGGTCTCGAAATAGCCGTGCAGGTCGAGCCAGATGCCGGGCGGCAGTTCGCGGTGAGCGCGGTAGTGCTCGATGATCACCATCCCGCTGTAATAGATGCAGCGGTGCAGCAGGGTGGCCATCATTTCCTTGTAACCGGGCGCCTCCACTGCCGGCTCTTCCAGGCGAGCGCACAGCGCGTAAGCCTTGCCCATCTTGCGCCAGGCGTCCACGGCGGCGCGGAATGCCGCTTCCTCGTCATGATTCAGCGGCACCGCCTTGTTGTGGTAGAGGCGGGCCATCTCCTCCTCGACGAAGCAGAGCGGGGCCCGCGTCTGTTCGAGCAAGGCGAACAGGATGCCCGGGTCCGGCGGCGCCGTCAGCAGCGCATCAAGGAAATCCATCAACTGCCGTTCGGCGGTTCCCGGGTTGGCCAGCATCAGCTTGGCCAGGTAGTTCATGCCGTCATTCAGATCGACGATCGACAACTGCACGCTCTGCTCATTGCTCATGGCTATTTTCCTCTCGCGCCAACTCGCCGGTGATGATGGCCGTCAGCGTGGCATCCTCGATGGCCGCACGAGCCGGCGTCAACTCGCGCTGTTGCCGGCCCCAGATCGGTTCGGGGAAATGGCGGTCATCGCGCCAGCGGGGAATGACGTGCCAATGCAGATGCGGCACGACATTCCCGAAACTGGCGAGATTGACCTTGTCCGGCGCAAAACATTTGCGAACTGCCGTTTCGACTGCGAAGACGACGCGCATCAGCGTCTGCCGCGAAGCGGCGTCGAGGTCGGTCATTTCGGCGACATGACGGTTCCAGATGACCCGACAGAAGCCGGGCAGGGCGGGGTCGTCCACGCGCACGACGCGACAGTGCGCCGACTGCCAAAGCAGCCGCCCCCCTGGTCCGCCACATAGTTCGCAAGCGCTTGCCGTCACCGCATCGAATCCCGTCGTTTTGCATAGGATTGCATTCGCCGCCACTTCCTGCAAGTGGCGGCGAAAAATAGCCCGCTTATGACGGTCGACGGACCTGAAAAGCCGGGATCAGAGCAGGACGCGCTCGATGCCTCCGTTGTTGGCCTTGCCGACGTAATCCGCCATCCAGTTGTCGCCGAGCAGGTGCTTGGCCATCTCGACGACGATGTAATCGGCCTTTGTTCCGGCATCGTCGTCGTAGCGCGACAAACCCTGAAGGCAGGCCGGGCAGGAGGTCAGGATCTTGACCTCACCCTGGAAGCCGTCGGCGCGCAGTTTCTCGGCACCGTTCTCGATTTCCTGCTGCTTGCGGAACTTCACCTGGGTGGCGATATCCGGGCGCGAATAGGCAAAGGAGCCGGCGTCGCCGCAACAGCGGTCGGTCAGCGGAACCTCCTGGCCCATCAACGTCTTGGTCACGGCCAGTGGGTTGTAGATTTTCATCGGCGTGTGGCAGGGATCGTGGTACATGTAGCGCGTTCCTTGCACACCTTCCAGTTTCATCCCCTTTTCCATCAGGTACTCGTGGATGTCGAGCAGGCGGCAACCAGGAAAAATCTTTTCGAACTGGTACTTCTGCAATTGATCCATGCAGGTTCCACATGAAACGATCACCGTCTTGATGTCGAGGTAGTTCAACGTCGTTGCCAAGCGATGGAAGAGCACACGGTTGTCGGTGGTGATCTTCTGCCCCTTGTCCTCGTCGCCCGACGAGGTCTGCGGGTAGCCGCAGCAGAGGTAACCGGGCGGCAGCACAGTAGTCGCACCGACTTCGTAGAGCATTGCCTGGGTGGCCAGGCCGACCTGCGAGAACAGGCGCTCGGAACCGCAACCGGGGAAATAGAAAACCGCTTCTGAATCCTCGGTCGTTTTCTTCGGGTTGCGGATCACCGGGATGACCTTGTCGTCCTCGATGTCGAGCAGCGCGCGCGAAGTCCGCTTGGGCAGGTTGCCCGGCATCGGCCGGTTGAGGAAGTGGATAACCTGGGTCTTGACCGTCGGCGCACCGAGCGAGGCTGGCGGGTGCTTGCGCGAATCCTGGACCAGATGCAGTGCCTTGGCCGCCTTGTACGCCAGCCGCTGGGCCTTGAAGCCGAAGTTCATCATGACGCCACGCATCAGCTTGATCGTCGCCGGATCCTTCAAGTTCAGGTAGGTCATCGCCGCCACCGTGCCCGGACTGAAGCGCTTCTTGTCCTGCTTCCTGAGGAAATTGCGCATGGCGACGGAAACATCGCCAAAATCGATGTCGACCGGACAGGGCTTCAGGCAGCGGTGGCAGACCGTGCAATGGTCGGCGACATCGTTGAACTCATCGAAGTGCTTGAGCGAGATACCGCGCCGGGTCTGTTCTTCGTACAGAAAAGCCTCGACCAGCAACGAGGTGGCGAGGATCTTGTTGCGCGGACTGTAGAGCAGGTTGGCCCGCGGCACGTGGGTCGAGCAGACCGGCTTGCACTTGCCGCAGCGCAGACAGTCCTTGATCATCCCGGATATCTTGCCGATCTCGGACTGTTCCATGATCAGCGATTCGGCGCCGAGCAGGCTGAACGACGGGGTGTAGGCGTTGCTCAGGTCGCCACCTTGCATCAGCTTGCCCTTGTTGAAGCGGCCCTGCGGGTCGACCTTCTGCTTGTAGGCGCGGAAGGGGGCGATCTCGTCCTCGGTCAGGAATTCCAGCTTGGTAATGCCGATCCCGTGCTCGCCCGAGATCACGCCGTCGAGGCCACGCGCCAGGTGCATGATGCGCTCGACCGCCTTGTTGGCCGTCTGCAGCATCTCGTAATTGTCCGAGTTGACCGGGATGTTGGTGTGCACGTTGCCGTCGCCGGCGTGCATGTGCAGGGCGACGAAGACACGACCGCGCAGGACTTCCTTGTGGATCGCCTCGATCCGTTCGAGGATCGGCCGGTACAGCGTGCCGTCGAAAATCTTGGCCAGGCGCGCCTTCAGCTCCTGCTTCCACGAGGTACGCACGGAGTAGTCCTGCAGCCGGTGGAAGAGGGTGGGATTGGTGGCCTTGTTGCTCAGTTCGCCGGCTACCACGCCGTAGGAGGCAAAGCGCGATTCGGCTTCGGCCAGCGGCAGGTCGAGGTTTTCCAGCAGCCATTCCCAGCGCAGGCGGACGGCTTCGACGTAGTCGAGCGCGGCCTGCCGGCGGTCGCCGATCAGCAGCTCCTTGTCGAGATTGGCGTCGCCGGAGTGCAGCGGCAGTTCGCCCTTGAGGAACTCGGACAGGGCGTCGCACAGCGCCAGCTTGTTCTGCGTCGACAGTTCGATGTTGATGCGCTCGATGCCGTCGCAGTACTCGCCCATGCGCGGCAGCGGGATGACCACGTCCTCATTGACCTTGAAGGCGTTGGTGTGGCGCGAGATGGCGGCGGTGCGCGAACGGTCGAGCCAGAATTTCTTGCGCGTTTCGGCGTCGACGGCGATGAAGCCCTCGGCGGCGCGCAGGTTGCACATGCGCACGACGTCCGACGCGGCAGCCATCACCGCCTTCTCGTCGTGGCCGACGATGTCGCCGATCAGCACCATCTTCGGCCGGCCGTGACGCTTGGCCTTGGTCGCGTAGCCAACCGCCTTGACGTAGCGCTCGTCGAGGTGTTCGAGGCCGGCGAGCAGAACGCCCGCCGCGTTGCCGGCGCCGCCCGGCTTGAAGTAGTCGGTGATCTCGACGATCGCCGGCACCGCTTCGCGCACCTGGCCGAAAAACTCCAGACAGACGGTCCGCGTCACCGGCGGCATCTTGTGCAGCACCCAGCGGGCGGCGACGATGATGCCGTCGGTGCCTTCCTTCTGCACGCCGGGAATGCCGCCGAGGAACTTGTCGGTGACGTCCTTGCCCAGACCGTCCTTGCGGCAGGCGGCACCGGGCATGACCAGGACTTCTTCGCCAAGCAGCTTCCTGCCGCTCGGGTCGAAACGCTTGAGGCGGAACTCGACGTTCAACTGCTCGTGGATCTTGCCGTAGTTGTGATTGACGCGTTCGACTTCCAGCCAGTTGCCGTCCGGATCGACCATCTTCCACCAAGCCAGGTTGTCGAGCGCGGTGCCCCACAGCACGGCCTTCTTGCCGCCGGCGTTCATGGCGATGTTGCCGCCGATGCAGGACGCCGAGGCCGAGGTCGGATCGACCGCGAAGACGCGGCCGGCCGCGCTGGCGGCTTCGGATACGCGGTCGGTAACGACGCCGGCGCCGGTACGGATGGTGGCGTACGGGGTTTCGTGGCCAGCCAGCACCAGTTCCTCGACCGGCCCGATGTCGATCAGCTTTTCGGTGTTGATCACCGCCGAATGCGGCGTCAGCGGCACGGCGCCGCCGGTGTAGCCGGTACCGCCGCCGCGCGGGATGATGGTCAGCCCGGCCTCGATACAGCCGCGGACGAGGTGGCCGATCTCTTCCTCGGTATCCGGGTAGAGAACGACGAAGGGGTATTCGACGCGCCAGTCGGTGGCGTCGGTGACGTGCGAGACGCGAGCCAGACCGTCGAAGGCGATGTTGTCGCGGCGGGTGTGCTTGCCGAGATATTTCAGCACCTTGCGCCGCAGGTCGATGGTTTCGCCGAAACGGGCCGCGAATCGATCAACCGCCACCTGGGCCGCCTCGACCAGGCGTCTGACCTTGGCTGCACGTTCCGGGTCCTCGCGCTCGCTTTCGGCACGACGCTTCTCGACTTCCTTCAGCCGGTGGCGCAAGGCACTGACCAGCGCATCGCGACGCTCGCGATTGTCGAGCAGGTCGTCTTCCAGGTAGGGGTTGCGTTGCGCCACCCAGATGTCGCCCAGCACCTCGTAGAGCATGCGCGCCGAGCGACCGGTGACGCGTTCGCTGCGCAGTTCGTCGAGCACCGCCCAGTTGTCTGCACCGAGCAGACGGATGACGATTTCGCGATCGGAAAACGAGGTGTAGTTGTATGGGATTTCGCGCAGGCGAGCGGTCATGGTCAAACCGGTATCTGTCAAAAACAGGATTTTAGCGTATTGCGGCGCAACACGCGGGGCAGGTAGACCGGAGAAGGGCGTCCGGGTTCATTCAGTTTGTTGCCGCCAGCACCACCAGCCAGTAGCGCGCGAACTTGCCGAGCGCCATGAACAGCGCGCAGGGGAGCCAGGGCAGCCGCAACCAGCCGGCGGCAATGCACAGGGCGTCGCCGATCAGCGGCAACCAGGAGAAGAGCAGGGCGGCGGCGCCCCAACGGCGCAGTCGATCAACCTGCGGCAGCCGCTCGACGCGTTGCCAGCGTGGCAGGAAACGACCGCAGGCCCAGGAAACCAGGCCACCCAGCGTATTGCCGGCGGTCGCCACGAACAGCGCGGGGTAAGCCTGGGTGGGCGCGTACTGCAGGTAAGCGTAGAGAGCCAGCTCCGAACCGCCGGGCAGCAGGGTGGCTGCCAGCAGGCTGTAGAAGCCCAGCCCCCACAGCCCGAACCCGGGATCGAAGCCCGCCGGCATCAGGTACGGAAGCGGGAGGCGCCTTCTTCCAGGCTGCGCGCGACATTCTCCAGAGCCCGCACTTCGCCGAGCAGCGCACTGGCCTGCTGGCTGTTGGAATCGGCCAGATTGGCAACGCGTTCGACCGCCTGGGCGATGGCGTGACTGGTCACACCCTGTTCGCGGGCCGCGTTGCTGATTTCCGACGCGGCTTCCACCGACAGACGACCGGCGTCGGCAATCGCCTTCAGCGCGGCCTCCGCCTCGCCGGCCAGACGCGCCGCTTCGCGCGCCTGGGCGGCGATCTGTTTGGCGTTCTCGGCGGCACTGGCGGTCCCCGACGACGTCGAAGAAACGGTCTGGGCGATGCGGGTGGTGAACTGCGTCGATTTCTCGGCCAGCTTGCGCACCTCGTCGGCGACCACGGCAAAACCGCGACCGGCTTCGCCAGCGCGGGCCGCTTCGATGGCAGCGTTGAGCGCCAGCAGGTTGGTCTGGTCGGCGAGCTCGGAAATCGCCCCGGCCATGCCGGCGATTTCCTGCGCGTTGCCCGCCAGTTGGGCCATCAGTGCCTCGGCGCTGGCGGTTTCGCTGGCGATCTTGCGCATCTCGGCACTGACCGCACTCGCCGCAGCCATTCCCTGCTGGGCGCGGGTCAGGGTTTCGCCGGCGGCCTGTTCGGAACTTTGCGTCTGATCCGCGGTGTGCGTGATGCTGACCGACAATTGTTCGACCGCTGCCGCCAGCTCGCTGGCCGATGAGGATTGTTCCTGCGCCGCGCTGGCAACCGTCTGCGCCGCCCGCTCCAGCGACTCCGCCGACGCGAAGGCACTGCTCGAGGAACGGACGATCTCGCGCAGCAGACTGCCGATTCCCTGGCGGGCCGTATTGGCTTCGCGGGCGATGGTACCGATCTCGCAATGCGCCGACGGGATTTCCAGGGAGAAGTCGCCAGCCCCCATCCGGCGGACGCCTTCGGCCACCGCATCGACCCCGGCCAGGCCCCGCGTCGCCGCCACCCAGGCGGCGAGCGCGCAAGCCATCGCGCCGATCAGGCAGGCAACGGCAAGCTGCCAGCGCAGTGCGTCGGCGTGCTTGTTGTATTCCTCGATCCAGCTCCCCCCGGCCACCGTCCAGCCCCAGGACGGCGCGCGCTTGAAGACGACGATCTTGTCCTTTTCGGCGCCGTCGGCGTCGAAATAGGGATAGACGATGCTGCCGGATTCCTGCCGGGCCATTTCCCCGGCCAGCATCAGCAGCGGGCCCTTGACCTCCTTCGCCGTCTGCCCCTCGAGCTTCGGATGCAAGGTGAAGAAGCTGTCCTCCAGATTCGCCTCGACCTTGACCGCGTAGGGATAGCCGCTATCGCCGAATTTCATCTCCTTGAGGGTTTCCTTGAGCCGCGCCATGTCTTCGCTGATATCGGCGCGCACCGACCAGGCGCCGACCACCTTGCCCTGGCCGTTGAGGATGGGCATGAAGGCGCTGACGTAGAACTTGCCGGCGCGCTGCACGACCCCCGACCACTCCTTGCCTTCGAGCACCGTCCGCGTTTCCTTGGCGTCGGCGGCGATCGCCTTGCCGAGCATGCTCTTGCCTTCCTTGTCCTTGAGCAGGGTCGCCGCACGCACCATCTCGCCCTTGTCGTTGAACAGCAGCAGAGCGGGCTCGGCGATCAGGATTTCCTTCCAGCGCTGCATCAGCCGCTCGTTGCCATTGACCGGTTCGCCGTTGATCCGGTACACCGGCAAGCCGAAAGCATCGCGGTCGGCGCTCGCGTCAGCCGACTTCAGGGTGTCGCCGAGCATGCTCTTGAGGACGCCGAGCCGCTTCATGCCGGCTGCCTGGTGGGTCTTCGCGGTCAGCTCCAGCAGATCGACGACGGCGGCGACCTGGCCGCTGGCCGCCGACTCGGCGCTCATCCGTTCGGCGCGGGAAAAGGTGTACAAGGAAAAGATCGCCACTGCTGCGAACGCCACGGCACAAGCCATGGCAACGATGACAGCGACCCGTGTCGCCAGTTTGCCTGTTTGCATGCTGCTCCCCCGAAAAAGCTTATGGTTAGTTATTGGCGGCGAATTCTGCGGCCAACAAGGCGCCACTGCAACGCCCCGGCGAGACAAATCGCGCACGAAGCTGATAGATTTCGTCTTTTGCTTGGCCGACCAACGACATGCACGCAGCCCCCGACTATCTGGAAAAAGTCCTCAACGCCCAGGTTTACGATGTCGCCATCGAAACCCCGCTGGAGCAGGCCGACAATCTTTCCGCCCGGGTCCATAACCGAATCTGGCTCAAGCGCGAGGACATGCAGCCGGTGTTCTCGTTCAAGCTGCGTGGCGCCTACAACAAGATCGCCAGCCTCTCGGCCGAGAAACTCAAGCGCGGCGTCATCTGCGCCTCGGCCGGCAACCATGCCCAGGGCGTCGCGCTGTCGGCGGCCAAGCTCGGCTGCCGCGCCGTCATCGTCATGCCGGTATCGACGCCAGGAATCAAGGTCGACGCCGTCCGCCAGCGCGGCGGCGAAGTCGTGCTGCACGGCGAATCCTTCGACGAAGCCTACAGCCATGCGCTGGAGCTGGAGAAATCCGAGAAGCTGACCTTCGTCCACCCCTTCGACGATCCGGAAGTGATCGCCGGCCAGGGCACCGTGGCGCTGGAAATCCTGCGCCAGCACTCGCGCCACAACGGGCCGATCCACGCCGTCTTCTGCGCCATCGGCGGTGGCGGGCTGGCGGCCGGCGTCGCCGCCTACATCAAGCGCCTGCGCCCGGAGATCAAGGTGATCGGCGTCGAAACCTTCGACGCCGACGCGATGAAGCAGTCGATCGCCAAGGGCCACCGCGTGCGCCTGCCGCAGGTCGGACTGTTCGCCGACGGCACGGCGGTGAAGTTCGTCGGCGAGGAGACCTTCCGCCTCTGCCGCGAATACCTCGACGATATCGTGCTGGTCGATACCGACGCCATCTGCGCGGCGATCAAGGATGTCTTCGAGGACACCCGTTCGATTCTCGAACCGTCCGGCGCGCTCGCCGTCGCTGGCGCCAAGGAATACGCGCGCCAGCACAAGCTGAAGGACAAGAACCTGGTGGCCGTGACTTCCGGCGCCAACATGAATTTCGACCGCCTGCGCTTCGTCGCCGAACGCGCCGAGTTCGGCGAGCAGCGCGAGGCGGTGTTCGCCGTCACGCTGCCGGAGAAGCCCGGTGCCTACAAGAAGTTCCTGGCGTTGATCGGCAAGCGCAACGTTACCGAGTTCAACTACCGCTACCACTCGGCCAGCGAAGCGCACGTCTTCGTCGGCGTCCAGGTCAGCGACCGCAAGGAATCGCTGAAGCTGGTCAACAGCCTGCAGAAGCACGGCTACCCGACGCTCGACCTGAGCGACGACGAGATGGCGAAGAACCACATCCGCCACATGGTCGGCGGCCACGCGCCGCAGGTCTGCGAGAAGGGGATGCACGAACTGCTCTACCGCTTCGAATTCCCGGAGCGGCCGGGCGCATTGATGAACTTCCTGAGTCAGATGAGCGCCGGCTGGAACATCAGCCTGTTCCACTATCGCAACCATGGCGCCGATTACGGCCGCGTCCTCGTCGGCATGCAGGTGCCGCCGGCCGAGATGACGCAGTTCCGCGAGTTCCTGAAGAACCTCGGCTACGCCCACTGGGACGAAAGCGACAACCCGATCTACAAGCTCTTCCTCGGCTAATACCGAAAAGCGATAAGAAATTGCGATTTCATTCTTTCAGGTAAGCAACCCCAGCCCCTAGACTGGCGCCGTCAATCCTTTTCCGGAGAATCCGCCATGAAAATCGCCAACAACGTCACCGAACTGGTCGGCAACACGCCGCTGGTCCAGCTCAACCGCGTCACCGAAGGCGCCGGCGCCCGCGTCGTCGCCAAGCTGGAATTCTTCAACCCCGGCCACAGCGTCAAGGACCGCATCGCCGTCGCCATGCTCGATGCGGCACAAGCCGCCGGCAAGATCGGCCCGGACACCGTCGTCCTCGAACCGACCTCCGGCAACACCGGCATCGGCCTCGCCATGGTCTGCGCCGCGCGCGGCATCAAGGCCGCCTTCGTCATGCCGGAAACCATGAGCCGCGAACGCAAGCTGCTGCTCAAGGCTTACGGCGCCGAACTGATCCTGACGCCGGGGCCGGAAGGCATGGGCGGCGCCATCGCCAAGGCCAAGGCGCTGGCCGAAGCCGACCCGAAGTACTTCATCCCGCAGCAGTTCGAGAACCCGGCCAACCCGGAAATCCACCGCCACACAACGGCCGAGGAAATCTGGCGTGACACCGACGGCCAGGTCAACATCTTCGTTTCCGGCGTCGGCACCGGTGGCACCGTCACCGGCGTCGGCGAAGTTCTGAAGGCGAAGAAGCCGGGCGTGCAGATCGTCGCCGTCGAACCCGATGCCTCGCCGGTCCTTTCCGGCGGCCAGAAGGGCCCGCACCCGATCCAGGGCATCGGCGCCGGCTTCGTGCCGGGCGTCCTCAACACCGGCGTCTACGACGAAGTGATCCGCGTGAAGAACGACGACGCCTTCGCCACCGCCCGCCGCATGGCGACGGAGGAGGGGCTGCTGGTCGGCATCTCGTCGGGCGCCGCCACCTGGGCCGCGCTCGAACTCGCCCGGCGCCCGGAAAACGCCGGCAAGCTGATCATCGTCATCATTCCGTCGTTCGGCGAGCGCTACCTGTCCACCGCCCTTTACGAACACCTGGCCGTTTGAACGACTTCGCCTCCGCCCCCGACCGGCGCCACACCGATTCGATCAAGTGGGGCAAGTACGCCGGTCGCGACATCCTGCCGCTGTGGGTCGCCGACATGGATTTCGCGGCGCCGCCCGCGGTGCTCGAGGCGCTGCACCGGCGCATCGAGCACGGTGTTTTCGGTTACGGCCAGCCCTGGCCGGGATTGACGGAGTCGGTGCTCACTCACCTGAAAGACGAGTACGGGTGGGAAGTCGATGCCGACTGGCTGGTCTGGTTGCCGGGACTGGTCAGCGGCCTCAACCTCGCCTGCCGGGCGGTCGACGGCGAGGTGCTGACGGCAACGCCGATCTATCCGCCTTTCCTGTCGGCGCCGAAGTATTCCGAACGTCGCCTGCACACCGCCGACCTGCGCTGCGCCGACGACCGCTGGCAATGGGACTGGCCGGCGCTGCACGCGGCGGCGACGCCGGAAACGCGGCTCTTCCTGCTCTGCCACCCGCACAACCCGGTCGGCCGCTGCTGGAACCGCGACGAACTGCTGGCGCTGGCCGAGTTCGCCGAAAGCCGCGACCTGATCGTCTGCTCGGATGAAATCCACTGCGGCCTGATCCTCGACCAGGGCAGGCAGCACCTTCCCTTCGCCAGCCTGTCGCCGGCTGCCGCCCGGCGCAGCATCACACTGATGGCACCGTCGAAGACCTTCAACATCCCCGGCCTCGGCTGCGCTTTCGCGGTGATCCCCGATGCCGCGCTGCGCCGCCGCTTCCGGCGCGCGATGGACGGCATCGTCCCGCACGTCAATGTGCTCGGCCTCGCCGCCTGCGAAGCTGCCTACCGCGATTGCGCCGACTGGCACCGGCAGTTGCTCGCCGCGCTGCGCGGCAACCGCGACCGACTGGAAGCCGCCGTCGCCAAGTTACCAAGCATCCGCATGACGCACGTCGAAGCCACTTACCTGGCCTGGCTCGACGTCCGCGGACTCGGCTGCGCCGATCCGGCCGCTCATTTCGAAGCCCACGGTCTCGGCCTTTCCGATGGCCGCGACTTCGGCGCGCCGGGCTGGCTGCGTCTGAACTTCGGCTGCCCGGCGGCCTTGCTCGACGAGGCCCTGCAACGTCTGGCGCAAGCCTGCCACGCCGCATGAGCAGCTACCAGATTGCCGTGCTGGCCCTGATTGCCGGCCTTGCCGGGCAGGCCATCGCCGGCGGCCTCGCCGGCGAGCGCTGCCTGCGCGGCCAGTGCCAGGCAGGAGATCGTTTCCTCTGGCTGGTGCTCGCTGGCGGCGCCTTGCTGCTCACCCTCGCGCATGTCCAGGCCCTGGAACTGGCGGTGCACACCGGCCTTCACGATCTGCGCCAGGCGCTGCTCACCGGCGGCGGCGGGCTGCTCTACGCGATCGCGGTCGGCGGCCTCAGCCGGCGACCCTGAAAGCGCCGGCCTCGGTGACGATCCAGTCCAGACGCTGATCATGCGCTTCCGGACGGATGCTGGGAAGGCGGTTGATCTCGAAACCGACACCGACGGTCAGCGGTCGCGGCGTCATCGCCGCCAGCGTGCGGTCGAAGTAGCCACCGCCGTAGCCGAGGCGATAGCCGGCGGCGTCGAAACCGTTGAGCGGCAACAGGATCAGTTCGGGCTGCAGCCAGTCGCCGTCGACCGGTGTCGGAATCCCGTAACGATCGGCCTGCAGGCGGGAATCGGCGCGCCATTCGCGGAAAACCAGCGGCGTCGCCGCGGCGACCACCACCGGCAGCGCCGCTCGCGTTCCCTGCGCGGCCCACTCGTCGATGATGGCGCGAACATCCGGTTCGTGCTTGATCGGCCAGCAGAAGGCACAACTGGCCGGTGGCGGAAAACTGCCCCGCAGCCAGCCGACGATCGCCGCCGACAGGCGGGCGCGCTCCTCCCCGCCCAGCATCTCCCGCCGAGCAAGCATGTCACGCCGCAAATCACGACGCCATAGCGTGCTATCCTCGAACCGACCCGTCATCACCCGAATCCAGCATGAAGTTTTCCCCCATCATCGCCCTGCTTGTCTGGGGCGTTTCCGCTTTTGCCCAACCCGCCGACGACAGCGCCTTCATCGCCGCCCGCGAAGCCTTCCGCAAGGGCGACGTTGCCCGTCTGGCCGGCGCCATCGGCGAAACCCGCGGCCACCCGCTGGCCATTTACGCCGAAAACTATCTCCTGCGCAACCGCCTGGCGCGTAACGACGCCGACGGCATCCCGGCTTTCCTGGCCCGCAACGAAGGCAGCAACGTCGCTGAACGCCTGCGCAGCGACTGGCTGAACTGGCTCGCCAAGCAGGGCGACTGGCCGCGCGTCGAGGGCGAACACGCCAAACTGCTCGCCCCCGATGCCGAGCGCACCTGCCTCCAGCAGCAAGCCCGCCACCAGCGCGGCGATCGCCGCGTGCTCGACGAGGTCGCCGGCTACTGGCTGACCATGCTCGAACCGGCCGACGCCTGCAAGCCGCTGTTCGACGCTCTGGTCGCCGCCGGCCGTATCGATGTCGATGCCGCCTGGCAGCGCGCCCGCCGGCAAATCGAGATCAACCGCCCAAGCGCCGCCCAGCAGACGCTCGCCTATCTTCCCGACAGCCAGGTTCCCGGCGCCGCCGATTTCGATGCGGCGACGAAGAAATCGATGTCCTACCTCGCCCGCCTCGGCGCCAACTGGCAACGGCAACGCAGTAGCCGCGAACTGGCGGCGATCGCGATCCGCTATCTGGCGCTCAACGACCCGCTGATCGCCGCCGAGGAACTCGACAAGCGCGAAGCGCAACTCGAGCGCTCGGCAGCCAACTGGGCCTGGAGCCAGATTGCGCTGCTCGCCGCCCGCCGCCACCTGCCGGAAGCAAGCATCTGGTACGCCCGCGCCGGCGACGCGGCTCTGACCGAGGAAAATCTCCAGTGGCGGGTCCGTGCCGCCCTGCGCGCCCTCAACTGGGGCCAGGTCCGCGACGCCATCCAGGCGATGCCGCCCGAACTTGCCAGCCGACCGGAATGGATCTACTGGCTGGGACGCGCCTACAAATCCGGCGGGCGGACCGCGGAGGCCGACGCGCTGTTCGCGAAAATCGCCGGACAGGCGCATTTTTACGGCAACCTGGCCGACGAGGAACTGGGTCGGCAGGTACGCGCCCTGGCGCCGACGACGCCGCCTTCGGCGGACGAAATCGCCGCTGCCCGGGACAATCCCGCCCTGCAACGGGCATTGACCCTGTTCCGTCTGGACATGCGGACAGAAGCCGTCCGCGAGTGGAACTGGGCCCTGCGCGAGATGAACGACCGCCAGTTGCTGGCCGCCGCCGAACTCGCCCGCCGCAACCAGCTCTGGGACCGGGCGATCAACACCGCCGACCGTACCCGCAACGAGCACGACTACAGCCTGCGCTTCCTCTCGCCGTTCGCCGACAACATCCGCCCGGTCGCCCGCCAGCAGGCGCTCGACGACGCCTGGGTGTACGGTCTGATGCGCCAGGAAAGCCGCTTCATCACCAGCGCCCGCTCCAATGTCGGCGCCGCCGGACTGATGCAGTTGATGCCCGCCACCGCGCGCTGGGTGGCAAAGAAGATCGGCCTCAACAATTTCAACCCGAACCAGGTGCATGATGCCGACATCAACATCCTGCTCGGCACCTCCTACATGCGCATCGTCATGGAAAACCTCGACAATCACCCGGTGCTGGCCTCCGCCGCCTACAACGCCGGCCCCGGCCGAGCCCAGCGCTGGCGAGGGCAAAAGACGCTCGAAGGGGCGATTTACGCGGAAACCATTCCCTTCTCGGAAACCCGCGATTACGTGAAAAAAGTGATGAGCAACGCCGTTTATTACTCGTTCCTGTTCAACGGCAAACCAGATTCCCTAAAAGCACGTCTGGGCGTGATCACCCCGGCCTCCGGGCAAGCCCCGAAAAATGCCGACCTGCCATAGAATTCGTATTACATTGTTAATTTGCTGACACAATAACGCTTCAGGATGTCCGTACACTGATCTCTCAACCTCTTTATTGAAAATCCGCGTCCGTGAATACTGCGCAAAACTCCAGCCACATCGATCGTTTCCAATCCTCGCAAGCAGCCCGGAAGTTCTATCTCGAACACCTCACCGAACTGCTGCGCGACAGCCGCCTGATCTCCGATTCCGCCATCTCGGCGATGATCGGCGGCTGCGGCAGGTATTTCGACGAAATGATGAACAAGCGCCGCCAGGGCAGTTTCGAAGAAGAAGCCCGGGGGCTGACCTCGTCGCGCATATCGCTGGTCGGCGACGACGATCTGGAGTTGGACATCCGCCTCGACAGCTTGTGCAATCGCCTGATCCAGACCACCAGCGTCCCGCTCTGGAAGACGCACCTGCGTTTCGCGACCATCCTCGGCCGCCCCGATCTACCCAAGAACGACAACCCGGTTGGTCCGCGCGGCGTAACCCAGGGTCTGCACGATCTGTTCAGCGCGGCCGGCGCCAGTTCGCTCGAAAAGAAGTTCGAACTCCTGGAGAGAATCGAGGTTTCGCTGCTCACCAGCCTTCCCGGCATCTACGGCCAACTGGACGATTTTCTGCAAAGCATCGGTATCGAGGTCACGCAACCCCCGATTGCCGCCGTCCAGCCCCCATCGCGAACGCCAGCCCCCAAACCGGAGCCCCAGGTTGTCGCCAGTGCCGCAGCACCCAATGCCGGCGAGCGCCCGGCCAACGCCACCCACACCCTGCTCAGCCAGGGCGCGCTGGAAAACCTGATGTTCCGGCTGGACCAGATGGAACGCGGCCAGCAAAACAGTCTCGACTTCCTGACGGCAACCTCGCCCAAGCTGGAATCCCTGATCCCGGAGCTGTTCGGTGAAGCCGGCAGTACCGCAGAGGCCGCACCGGTCGTCCTGCAATCGGACGCCCTGGGCATCCCCGCCAACAGCCTGGAAGGCCAGGCCATCGACCTGACCGGCCGCTTTTTCAACAACCTGTTCAACGACCCGACGATTCCCGGCGTTCTCAAGGAAACGCTTGCCAAGCTGCAGGTCCGCATCGCCCGGATCGCAGTCCGCGACCGCAGCCTGTATACCCGCGCCGATCATCCTTGCCGCCAGTTGATCGATCGCCTGGCAACACTCCTTTTCGGACTTCCGCTGACGGTTTCCGCTACCCACCCGGTGTGCCAGCAACTGATCGAAACCTGCGACCGCCTGCGCCAGGACAACGCCGGCGATGCCGCCGCATTCGCCCTTGCCGCGGCCGAACTGGAAGTTCAAATCGGCGCCCGTCATCAGAAGATTTTCGATGCGGCAGCGCCCTATCATCCGTTCCTGCGCCAACTCGATCGCCGCGAACAAGCGGACCGCGAAATCGGCGAGTATTACGCAAGGCTGCATCTCGATTCGCTGCCCGAATTGCTGCGCAACTTCATCGTCCAGGACTGGAAACGCCTGCTGGAACGCGCCTGGTTCGAACAGGGGCAGGGCGGTCCGGCCTGGCTGGAGCGCACGGAAACACTGAATGCGCTGGTCTGGAGTTTCCGCCCGAAGGCCGATGGCGAGCAACGCCGGACGCTGGCACAAAAGCTGCCCGCCGTGCTGCAGGCAATCAAGGAAGGGATGGAAACGCTGGGCATTGCTGCGGAAACGCAGACCCGCATCCTCGATGCCTGTTTCGAACTGCAAACGCGGGCCATGCGTCCTAACGGCAGCGAACCGCCGCCCCCCGTCGGGGCCAGCGTGGCGCTCGCAGAAGTGCATCAGGGACACGGCATCCGGCAACTCAGCATTGGCCGACTGGAAGCCGGCAACCGTGCCCTGCACACCATCGACTACCAACTGCCACCGGCGACGGAAGGGCGTAATCCGGTTTTCAGCGCCGGCGAATGGATGGAAATCAAGCTCGACGAGGTCGATCAGCAGCTTTGTCTATGCCTGCAGAGCGCAAGTACCGGTCGCTGCCTCTTCTTCAATCCCGAAACCGACCTTGCCCTGGCCATCCATCCCCAGCTACTTGCAGAACAACTGAAGAAGGGCAGTGCCCGACACCTCGGTCAGCCTGGCCTGTTCGCCACGCTACTGGCCCGGGTATCTGCCTCCTAAATCATCTTCCGGTGCCCCGCGAGAACGGCTTTGCCTTTAAAATTAGCCCTCTCAGAAAAATATCGCGGGGTTCCAGATGAGTATCAAGAAGGTCTTGCTGCTGGGGGGCAGCGGTTTTGTCGGCACCTACATCGTCAACCGCCTGTCCCAGCGCGGCATCCAGGTCACCGTTCCGACCCGGCGGCGCGAACGGACCAAGGCGCTGATCATGCAGCCCGGTGTCGAAATGCCGGAAGCCAACATCCATTGCCCGGCGAGCCTGGCATCGCTGATGCAGGGGCAGGATGCAGTGATCAATCTGGTTGGAATCCTGCACAGCCGCGACGTCAAATTCCCGTATAGCGACGATTTTGGGCAGGCGCATGTCGAATTGCCGAAGAAGATCATCGCCGCCTGCAAAGCCGCCGGCGTCCGCCGCCTGGTGCATATGAGCGCGCTCAAGGCCGCCCCCGACGCGCCATCCGAATATCTGGCCTCGAAAGGCGAGGGCGAAGCGATCGTCATGGCGGCAGCCAGCGACCTTGACGTCAGTGTTTTCCGCCCGTCGGTCATTTTCGGTCTCGGCGACAGTTTCCTGAACATGTTCGCCAAGGTCCTGAAAAGCGCCCCCATTTTCCCGCTCGGTTTCGGTCACGCCCGCTTCCAGCCGGTCTGGGCCGCCGATGTCGCCGACGCCTTCGTCGATTCCCTCGACGACGCCTCGACCTTCGGCCAGGCCTACGATCTGGTTGGACCGAAAGCTTACAGCTTGCGCGAACTGGTTGATTACACCGCCCAGCTCACCGCTAGCCGGGCCCGTGTTATCGCGCTGCCTGAGGGTCTGGCCTACCTACAGGCCGGCCTGATGTGGCTGGCGCCGAAGCCGCTGATGTCGCCCGACAACCTGCGCTCGATGCAGGTCGACAGCGTCTGCGCCGGCGATTGCCACCTGCCCGCCGGCTGGCAGCCGACCGCCCTGGAGGCCGTCGCGCCGACCTACATCGCCCGCAACACGCCGAAGGGCAAGCTCGACAGCTTCCGCTTCCGGGCTGGCCGCTGAGTCGGCGACGAGGCCGTGCAGGTATACGTCGTCGGCGGCGCCGTCCGTGACGAGTTGCTCGGACGGCCCTGCGACGACCGCGATCACGTGGTCGTCGGCAGCACTCCGGAAGCCATGCGGGCAGGGGGATTCAAGCCGGTCGGCAAGGATTTCCCGGTCTTCCTGCACCCCGAAACGCACGAGGAATACGCGCTGGCCCGCACCGAGCGCAAGACCGCCCCGGGCTACCACGGCTTCACTTTCCACACCGCCCCCGACGTCACGCTGGAAGAAGACCTCGCGCGCCGCGACCTGACCATCAACGCGATGGCGCGCGACACCGGGGGCAGGGTGATCGACCCTTTCAACGGGCAAGGCGACCTCGCCGCCAGGGTTTTGCGCCACGTCGGCCCGGCCTTCGCCGAAGACCCCGTGCGCATCCTGCGCCTGGCCCGCTTTGCCGCGCGTTTTGCCGATTTCTCGGTCGCTCCCGAGACCGTCGCCCTGATGCAGGACATGGTCGCCGCCGGCGAAGTCGATCACCTGGTCGCCGAACGCGTCTGGCAGGAACTGGCCAAGGGACTGATGGAGGACAAGCCGTCGCGGATGTTCGAGGTCCTGCGCCAGTGCGGTGCGCTCGCCCGCTTGCTGCCCGAGGTCGAGGCCTTGTTCGGGGTGCCGCAACGCGCCGACTACCATCCGGAGATCGACACCGGCATCCATACCATGATGGTCATCGACCAAGCAGCGCGGCGCGACTTCCCGTTGCCGGTCCGTTACGCCGCGCTTTGCCACGACCTGGGTAAGGCACTGACCCCCGCCGACATCCTGCCCCGGCATATCGGTCATGAAACCCGCAGCGCCAGCCTTTGCCTGGTGCTAGGCGAACGCCTGCGGGTACCGGGCGAATGCCGCGACCTGGCATTGTTGATGGCCCGCCACCACGGCAGCATCCACCGCGCCGGCGAACTGCGGGCGGCGACCATCGTCGAGTTGTTCGAGAAATGCGATGCCCTGCGCCGCCCGGCCCGTTTCGACCAGTTGCTCGACGCCTGCCTGTGCGATTACACCGGCCGTGGCGGCTGGGAAGATCGGCCTTACAGCGCGCCAGCCAGACTGCACAAGGCGCTCACCGCGGTCAATGAGATCAATGCCGGAGAAATCGCCGCCGCCAGCCCAAACCCGGAAGGCATCCCGGAACGTATCCGCCAGGCCCGCATCGCGGCCGTCCGCCGGGCCCTAGAGGAGGCGCCCGACCAGCCAGAGCAGCAATGAGAAGAGCAGGATGCTGACGAAGGGAAAGTGATAGACCTTGCCCCGCCAACGAAACGCGAAGTCCCCGGGCAGTTGCCCAAAACGGACGAAACGGGCGAGATGGGGCGTCACCAACCCGAGCAGGAATATCGCGACAACCAGCGTCAACAACCACTTCAGCATGAACCCGATCCCCCTCGGCCGACGGTCAGGGCCGCTCCCCATGAAACCATGGTAGTACGATGATAAAACAACAGAATATCGCAGGAATCGAAGTCTTTTCCTGTTTCCCCGACAGCCCGGCTTGCCGACCGGACCTGCTGTTCATCCACGGCGCCTTTGCCGGCGCTTGGATGTGGACCGAAACCTACATGCCTTACTTTGCGGCCGCCGGCTATCCCTGCCATGCACTATCGCTGCGCGGCCACGGCGGCAGCGATGGTCACGACCGTATCAACTGGCTGTCGGTAGCCGACTATGTCGAGGACGTCCGCACGGTAATCGAAGCGCTCGCCATCGAACCAGTGCTGCTGGGACATTCGATGGGCGGCTTCGTCGTCCAGAAATACCTGGAACACCATGCCGCACCTGCGGTCGCGCTGCTCTGTTCGGTGCCACCGCAAGGCCTGATCGCTGCCCAGTTCCATCTGCTGCTGCAGAAACCCCAACTCTATCTGGAAATCAACCGCATCCTGGCCGGCAACTATACCGAGACCGAGACGTTGAAGGAGGCGTTGTTCGCCGGCGAGGTTGACCCGCAAATGCTCGAAGTCTGGCTCGGCCAGATGCAGAACGAATCACAACGGGCAATCTGGGACATGTCGATGTTCAACCTGCCCAACCTCTACTGCATGCAGAAACCGCCGATGCTCATCGTTGGCGCCGAAATGGATGCCCTGGTGCCGGCTTTTCTTGTTCAGACAACCGCCCAGACCTATGGCGAACCCGCCCACATCCTGCGCGACATGGGTCACGCGATCACGCACGAAAAGGAGTGGCAAAAGGGGGCTTCGCTGATCCTGAACTGGCTGGAAACGCTCAAGCCTTGACGTCAACCTGACTACCAAGATTCGGTGGGTTGTTGTAGGTCGGAGGCAAGGTCTGCAGCAACTGCATCGAGTTCTGCTCCTCGATATCGATCGCCTTTTTCAGGACGGCCGTGGATACGGCCATACTGGTCTGCTCAGCGCTCATCGCCGTATTGAAACTGCCGATTCCCGAAGTGTCCATGACTCTGCTCCCGCAAACTTCTATTAAGCGCTTCCAGTTTAGACCACTTTTTTACAAACGGCGACTTTGATCGCCCTGCGCAAAACCGAGCAACCCGCCGTCAAGGCCGCGGCCGATCGCCATCACCTTGAACAGTTCCCCCATCTCGTGCGGCATCAGCAATTTGCCGAC
Source organism: Azonexus sp. MM2026_4 (assembly GCF_055901855.1). NCBI lineage: Bacteria > Pseudomonadati > Pseudomonadota > Betaproteobacteria > Rhodocyclales > Azonexaceae > Azonexus > Azonexus sp. MM2026_4. Next base: position 2,914,057 of record NZ_CM148380.1, read on the forward strand.
GGCGGAGGCGGCCCGCACGTAATCCGGTGTGTCGCGGGGAATTGCCGCCAGCAGATCGAGCATGCCGCAATTGAGCAGGAACTGTCCCTGGCTCGCGTAGCCCAGCAGATCCAGTCCGGCGCCGTGGGCGGCAGCAATGATCGCCGTGAAATCCACATGCACCGTCACATCCTGCAAGCCGGGCAGGTAGAAGGGATCGGCATGGGCATGGTGACGGTAGTGACACATCAGGGTACCGGCGCTGCGCTGCGGATGGTAATACTCGTGGCGGGGAAATCCGTAGTCGATCAGGAGCAGGGCGCCACACTGCAGGCGATGGCCCCATTCCGCCGCCCAGGCACGCGCTGCGAGGCTGATTTCGCTCAGATAGCCGGGTTCCAGTTCGCAACTGTCGGCGATTTCACGCGCCGCGGCGAGCAGGGCTCCGCTGGCCGCCCGCTCGTTCCACATGAAACCGCCATCGGCATCGCGGACCAGACCGCATTCGCGGATTTCGTCGCCATCCCAGCGCACCAGGTGGGCCGGCAAGGCATCGAGCAGTTCGTTGGCCAGCACGACGCCGCTGAATTCGTCGGGCAGCCGGTCCAGCCATTCGACCCGCGCCAGCAGGTGCGGCGCCGCTCGGGCTATCGTCTGCTGCTGGCGTTGGCGTAGATCGGCGGAAAGGTCGAGGATCGCGTAGCGCTCGGGCAGTTGGCCAAGGTCCTCCAGCGCCAGCAGAAGATCGGCCGCCAGGCGCCCGGAGCCGGCCCCGACTTCAAGCACCCGCGACGCCGAAAGTGCCATGATCCGCGCAACCTGGCGTGCCAGCGCCTGGCCGAAAAGGGGCGTCATCTCTGGCGCAGTGACGAAATCCCCGGCGCTGCCGAACTTGCGGGCACCTGCGGTGTAATAGCCGAGCCCCGGCGCATAGAGCAGCATCTCCATGAAAGCCGCAAACGACAACCAGCCGCCTTGCTGGTCTATGGCGTGGTGAATTTCGGCTTGCAGGCGGGCGCTATGCGCGAGCGCCTCGGGAGAGGGCGCAGGTAGCTGGCTCATGGGCGGGCAAATAGCCGCATTCTACTGGGCGGCGACGCTTTGGCGGACGATCCGTGTAAACTTGCGGCCGCAACAACGCGCCACCACCACGAGCAAAGACCGCCGATCATGGATACTCCCGTCTCCGCCAACCTGCAAAAACTCCGCAAATATCTCGAAGGCCGCACCGGCAAGGCGATCATGGACTACAACATGATCGCCGACGGGGACACCGTCCTGGTCTGCTGCTCCGGCGGCAAGGATTCCTACACCCTGCTCGCCATGCTGATGGCGCTGCAGAAGCGGGCACCGGTGAAGTTCCGTCTGATTGCGATGAACCTCGACCAGAAGCAGCCTGGATTCCCGGCCGATGTCCTGCCCTCTTATTTCGAGTCGATCGGCATCGACTACCGGATCGTCGAGGCCGATACCTATTCGATCGTCAAGGACAAGATTCCCGAGGGGAAAACCACCTGCTCGCTGTGCTCGCGCCTGCGCCGCGGCATCATCTACCGCACCGCGAAGGAACTTGGTGCCAACAAGATTGCCCTCGGCCATCACCGCGACGACATGGTTCATACCCTGTTCCTCAACATGCTGTTCGGCGGCAAGATGAAGGCGATGCCGCCGAAGCTGGTGACCGACGACAAGGCGCACGTCGTGATCCGGCCGCTCGCCTACTGCAGCGAAACCGACATCGCCAAGTTTGCCCGCGGCATGGCTTTTCCCATCATTCCCTGCAATCTCTGCGGTTCGCAGGAAAACCTGCAGCGGCAGAAGATCAAGGAAATGATGCAGGACTGGGACCGTCGCTATCCGGGTCGCACCGAATCGGTCTTCACCGCCATGCAGAACGTCGTGCCGTCCCATCTCGCCGACAATGCACTGTTCGATTTCAGCGGGCTGACGCTGGATACGCCGGTCGACGAGGGCGATATCGCCTTCGACGCCCAACCGCTGGAATTCAGCGGCGCAATTCCGATTTCCCCGCTTGCCTGATGCCACGAAATGCAGTCCGTCATATAATCGGACGTCCTTTCCATCCAGTCCAGCTATGAACGCGCAGCGCCCGATCCCCGTCATCATGGTCGCCGATATCACCGGCAGCGCTTCGCTCCATCAGCGCCTGGACGAACAGGAGGCGGAACGCGCCATCGACCGCTGCATCAAGCGCATGCAACGCGCCATCGATGCTTACGACGGGAAGCTGTTGCAACAGGTGGGCGACGAGATCCTGGTGTCTTTCCCGACCCCGGAAAATGCCTGCTACGCGGCCGTCGACATGCATCAGCGAGTCGCTGACCTGCCACCGGTCTCCGGACACAAGCTGAGCATTCGCGTAGCCCTGCACGACAAGGGCAACGATCCGGAACAGCCAGCGAAGCCGGAAACGCTGGCCAACCTGATGCGTATCGGCGGTTACGCCCGCGGCGATCAGATACTGTGTAGTGGGGCAATCGTTGCCGCGCTGCCGCCGAGCACGGTAATCACCACCCAGGCAAGACCGGATGTGGGCAATTTGACCGAAGCAGAAAATCAACTTCTGGTCTTCGAGATCAACTGGCCGGCAAAGACGGTCGCCGCGCCGCAGCACCACTCCATGTTCGGCCCCCACAACCAGCCGCGGGTTGCCGAGCGACTTTGCCTGCGCTATCACGGCCAAGCCTTCCTGATCGATCAGAAGGCGCCGGTGATCAGCCTTGGCCGCGATCCATCGTGCAAGCTGCTGGTCGAGAACCGTCGGGTTTCGCGCTTGCATGCGCGCATCGAGCGCCGCGACGACGGCTACTATCTGGTCGACACCAGCACCAATGGCAGCTTCCTGACCCTGCAGGGACAACGGGAGGTGCTGGTTCGCAAGCATGAAGCTTTGCTCGACGGCAAGGGCATCATCTGCTTTGGCAGCTCGGCCAACGATACGGCCGCCGAACGCATCGAATTCGAACACCTCTGAGCGAGGCGAAGGGCCAGTCTCAGGGCGTTTCGTCAGTCATCACCCGGCTTTGCCGGTCGATGAAATCCTGCATCGAATCAATTCCCCGATACTGCAGGATGGTATTGCGCACCGCAGCCTCCAGCAGCACCGCCAGGTTGCGTCCGGCGGCAACGGGGATCACCACCTTGCGCACCGGAACACCAAGCACTTCCTGAGTCTGCGCATCGAGCGGCAGGCGTGGTGCATCTTCGGCGGCGATCGTCCGCTGCAGGTGAACGATCAGCTTCAGCTTCATTTTCCGGCGCGACGCCGTTTCGCCGAAGATGGTACGGATGTTGAGCAGCCCGAGCCCGCGCACCTCGAGGAAATCCCGCAGCATGCCGGGGCAACGGCCCTCGATCGTGGTTGGCGCGATGCGCGCCATTTCGACGACGTCGTCGGCAACCAGGCCGTGGCCGCGGGAAATCAGTTCGAGCGCCAGTTCCGACTTGCCGACCCCGGAATCGCCGGTGATCAGCACGCCCATGCCGAGCACGTCCATGAATACCCCGTGCAGGCTGACCGTATCGGCGAGGCGAGCGGAAAGGTAGATGCGCAGGTGATCGATCACCGCTGAACAATGCTTGGGCGAAAGGATCAACGGCACATCGGCCTGCCGACAGGCTTCGAGCACGAAATCGGGCGGCTTGAGTCCATCGGCAACGATCATCGCCGGCGTCCTGGCCGACAACAGATCGCTGAATAGCTGGCCGAAGCGGCGTTCGCCGATCCGCATCGCCCAGTCGTACTCGGCCTGCCCCATGACCTGCAGGCGTTCCGGGTGAATGATGTTGATGTGGCCGACGACGTCGGCGCCGTAATTGCTCGCCGCCTTCAGTTCGACCCGACGGTCGGCACGCTGGCCGACTACCCAGTTGAACAACAACTGCTCGCGGTTGTCCTGGTACAACTGTTCAAGGCTGATGTGGCGCACGGCGCGGAATCAGGACTTCTTGAACAGGGAGAGAACGGTTGCGACGTCGGGCGCCGCCAGCAGGGCTTCGCGGAAGGCCCGGTCGGAGAAGCGTTGCGCCAGTTCGGAAAGGATCTGCAGATGCTCCTCGGTCGCCTGCTCCGGCACCAGCAACACGAATAGCAGGGTGACCGGGCGGCCGTCCGGCGAATCGAAGGGAATCGGTGTGGTCAGGCGGATTAGTGCACCGGCCGCCTGTTTCAGGCCTTTGATGCGGCCATGCGGGATCGCGATGCCCTGACCGAGGCCAGTGGAGCCCAGCTTCTCGCGAGCAAACAGGCTATCGAAAATCTGCGTCCGGGCCATGCCGAGCCGACCTTCGAAAAGCATCCCGGCCTGTTCGAAAACACGTTTCTTGCTGCTCGCATCCAAATCAAGCAGAACCTGGTCGGCAGTCAGAATGTTGTCTAGGGGGGTCATGGGAAAGTGTTGAAGCAAAAAGACCGCAGCCGGGAATGGCTGCGGTCAGGGCCGGCTTATTCGCCTTCAAGGTGCTGCGACGGTTTCTCACCGCGATGGTGATCCTGCACCTTCTGCTTGTACTTCTGGACCTGGCGGTCGAGCTTGTCGAACATGGCATCGATCGCTGCGTAAAGATCGTCGCCGGCTTCCTCGACATGGATGTCCTTGCCCGGCACGTGCAGGGTAACTTCAGCCTGCTGCTTGAGCTTCTCGACCGAGAGCACGACGCTGACGCCGGTCACCTTGTCGAAGTGACGCAGAACGGGTTCGAGCTTGTTCTCGACGTATTCGCGCAGGGCCGGGGTAACTTCAATATGATGACCGCTGATTTGCAGATTCATTTTTTCTCCTCTCTCTACAGGGTCTTTCGTAAATTGACCGGCGGGATGTTCAACGATTCGCGGTATTTGGCGACCGTGCGTCGGGCAACGACGATTCCCTGCTGGCCTAGTATTTCGGATAATTGACTATCCGACAAGGGCTTCTTGCCATCCTCCGCCGAAATCAATTGCTTGATCAGCGCACGAATGGCGGTGGCAGAACAGGCACCGCCAGTATCGGTGGATACGTGGCTGCCAAAGAAGTATTTGAGCTCGAAAATTCCCCGCGGCGTCGCCATGTATTTCTGGCTGGTCACCCGTGAAATGGTCGATTCGTGGAGGCCGAGCAGGTCGGCAATCTCGCGCAGGACCAGGGGCCGCATGGCGACTTCGCCGTGCTCGAAGAATTGGCGCTGGCGGTCGACGATGGCCTGGGTGACGCGGTGGATGGTCTCGAAACGCTGCTGGACGTTCTTGATCAGCCAGCGTGCTTCCTGCAACTGGCCGCTCAGATTGCCGTTGCCGCGCCGCTGCTTGGCGAGGATTTCCGCGTACAAGCGGTTGATGCGCAGGCGAGGGTAGGCGTCCGGATTGATGTAGGCCGTCCACTTGCCCTTGAGTTTCTTGACGATGACATCGGGCGTGATGTAACGCGCTTCGATCTGCGAATAGCCGGCGGCCGGCCGCGGATTGAGGCTGGTGATCAGTTCGTGGGCGCCCTTGAGGATTTCGTCGTCACAGCCGGTGAGTCGGCGAATCCGCGCAAAATCGCGGGCGGCCAGAAGTTCCAGGTGCTTGTCGGCGATGGCCATGGCCAACGTCCGCTCGGCGCAATCTTCCTCGACCTTGAGCTGCAGCAGCAGACATTCGCGCAGATCGCGGGCGCCAACACCGGTCGGATCGAAGTTCTGGATGTGGCGCAGGGCGATGTCGAGCTCTTCGAGTTCGACTTCGTACTCGGCGGGCAGGGTTTCCCAGAGTTCATCGAGAGGCGTCGCCAGATAACCGTCATCGTCGAGCGCTTCGATCAGGAAACGGACCAGGCTGCGATCGCGTTCCGACATCTGGGTCATTCCCAGTTGCCAACCGAGGTGCTCGCGCAGGCTGACATTGGCTGCGTGACTGTCCTGCGGGTCGTTGTCGTCATCCTCGTCACGCCCGGCGCCGGTGAAGGTACCGGCGTCGCTCGACCAGCGGTCGTCATCGACGTCGTCCGGGGTCATCGGCGGCTCGCCCTGAGCGTCCTCGTGACTTTCCGGTGGGCTTGCCGTCTCTGCCGAGCTTGCCTTGTCCGGCGAATCGAATTGCTGGGCGGCGGCATACGACTCGGTCGGGCCGTCGTCGTCGCGCTCCAGCATCGGGTTTTCCAGCAGATAGCGTTCGATCTCCTGCTGCATCTCGACCGTAGACAGTTGCAGCAGCTTGATCGACTGCTGCAACTGCGGCGTCAGGGCGAGATGTTGCGAGAGTTTGAGCTGGAGTGCCGGTTTCATTGCGGGAATGGTCTGGTCACGTAGGAATCAAAGCCGGAAATGTTCGCCAAGGTATACCTTGCGCACGCTTTCATTGTCGACAATTTCTTCCGGCCGCCCGGAAGCCAGGACGTGACCGGCGTTGATGATCACTGCGTGATCGCAGATGCCGAGGGTCTCGCGAACATTGTGGTCGGTAATCAGGACACCGATGCCGCGATCCTTGAGGAAACGGATGATTTTCTGGATTTCCAGCACGGCGATCGGATCGACACCGGCGAAAGGTTCGTCGAGCAGAATGAAACGCGGATTGGTCGCCAGCGCCCGGGCAATTTCGACACGCCGCCGCTCGCCGCCGGAAAGCGCCGCCGCATTGACATGGCGGACATGGCCGATATGCAGCTCGCTCAACAACTCCTCGAGCCGCGCGGCGATCTCGGTCGGCGTCAGCTTCTGCAACTCCAGCACCGCCTGGATGTTTTCCTCGACGTTGAGCTTGCGGAACACCGATGCTTCCTGCGGCAGATAGGACAGTCCGAGGCGGGCCCGGGCATGCATCGCCTGATGGGTCAAGCGCTCCTCGTCGATATAGACCTCGCCGCCATCGGCAACCACCAGACCGACGACCATGTAGAAACACGTGGTCTTGCCGGCGCCGTTCGGACCGAGCAGGCCGACCACCTCGCCCGACCTGACGGCGAAGGAAACGTCCTCGACGACAGTCCGCGCCTTGTAGCGCTTTTTCAGGTTATGGGCGGACAGGGTGGCTGACGGCAGGCTCATTCGTCTTCGACTCCACGCAGGACATGGCGGATCGCTTCATGGGAAAAGCCGCGATACTGCAGGAAACGCGTCTGTTTTGCACGCTCTTCCGGAGATTCCGGCGGCTGGCCGAACTTCCTGACCCAGATCGCCCGGCAACGTTCCAGCTCGTCGCCGGCCTCCGGTAGCGCCGCCGCGATCTCGCTGTCGCCGATACCGCGCTGCTTCAACTCCTGGCGCAGACGGGCGTTGCCATAGCGGCCGGCACGGGCGACCACCCGTTGCCTGGCATAGCGGTCGTCGGACAGCAGCCCCTGCTGCTCCAGCGCATCGAGCACCGCCAGCAGCGCCTCGCCGGACTCGGCCTGGGCGGCCAACCGGGCATGCAGCTCGGCCCGGCTATGTTCGCGCCGGGCCAATAACTGCAGGGCGCGCTGACGCAGTTCAGTCATCCCCGCCGGACGAACGGGTCGGCTTGAGCACCTTGGCCGCTGCCGCCTCACGGATTTTCGCCTCGATCTCGCGGGCGGTATCCGGGTGGCTACGCAGGAACTCGCGGGCGTTGTCCTTGCCCTGGCCAATCTTCTCGCCCTGGTAGGCATACCAGGCGCCGGACTTGTCGATCAGCTTGTGGGCAACGCCCATCTCGACAATCTCGCCTTCGCGGGAAATGCCTTCACCGTAGAGGATATCGAAAATGGCTTCGCGGAACGGCGGCGACACCTTGTTCTTGACCACCTTGACCTTGGTCTCGTTGCCGATCACCTCGTCGCCCTTCTTGATGCCGCCGATGCGGCGGATGTCCATGCGCACCGAAGCGTAGAACTTGAGCGCGTTACCGCCGGTGGTGGTTTCCGGCGAGCCGAACATGACGCCGATCTTCATCCGGATCTGGTTGATGAAGATGACCAGCGTATTGGTCTTCTTGATGTTGGCGGTCAGCTTGCGCAACGCCTGCGACATCAGGCGAGCGTGCAGGCCGACCATCTGGTCGCCCATTTCGCCTTCGATTTCGGCACGAGGGGTGAGGGCGGCGACCGAGTCGATGACGATGATGTCGACCGAACCCGAGCGCACCAGCATGTCGGAAATCTCCAGCGCCTGCTCGCCGGTGTCGGGCTGCGAAATCAGCAGGTCGCCGACATTGACGCCGAGTTTCTGCGCATATTGCGGATCGAGCGCATGCTCGGCATCGATGAAGGCGGCGACGCCGCCCAGCTTCTGCATTTCAGCGACGACCTGCAGACAGAGCGTGGTCTTGCCCGAAGATTCCGGACCGTAGATCTCGACGACACGGCCACGCGGCAGGCCGCCGACGCCCAGCGCCAGATCAAGCCCGAGCGAGCCGGTGGAAACGACCTGGATCCCTTCGTCGATCTCGGCATCGCCCATCTTCATGATGGAGCCCTTGCCGAACTGCTTTTCGATTTGTTGCAGCGCTGCGGCGAGCGCCTTTGCCTTGTTGTCGTCCATGTTCTTACCTCGAAACGTTGAGCGGATTATGGCACAGGGGCCAGGGATGGAACAAAAATTGCTGGCTGCATGATGATGCGCCATCGGCAGCAAACATGCCAATGGCGATTCCGTTCGCTGCCGAATGCCGCGGCCAGGGGTGTATGCTTTGCGCCCCTGCCCGAACGACGGCATTTACTGTACAACTATACAGTATATCGACCATGAAATATCGTCTTCTCCGCTACCTCATCCCGACCTTGCTCGGTCTCGCCATCCTCGGCACCCAGGCTCGCCCAGCAAGCTGGCACCGCTGGCTGAGCAAGATCGACGGCACGACAGTCTGCCTGCAGACCTCGCCCGGCGCCGGCTGGACCCATGGCGGCGGACCGTTCCGCGACCCCCGCTGCAGCATCCCGGACCGGCGTTCCTGAACATGCCCGATTACCGCCCGCCCGCCGAAGATATCGTCGTCGTCCACGTGGACGACCAGTTGCTGGTCGTCGACAAGCCCAGCGGACTGCTCTCCGTTCCCGGACGCGGCGCGGACAAGCAGGATTGCGTGATCAGCCGCCTGCAACGCCGCTGGCCGGAGGCGATGATCGCCCACCGCCTCGACATGTCCACCTCCGGACTACTCGTCGTTGCCCGCGGCGAAGCGGTGCAGCGCGAGATGTACCGCCTGTTCCGGGAACGGGCGGTGGACAAGCGCTACGTCGCCGCCGTCGCCGGCCTGATCGCCGACGATAGCGGGGAAATCAACCTGCCGCTGATCTGCGACTGGCCGAACCGGCCACGGCAAATGGTCAGCCACGAACTCGGCAAACCGTCGCTGACGCGTTTCCGGGTCATCGCCCGCGATCCGGCGCGGGATGCGACGGTCGTCGAACTGGAACCGGTAACCGGCCGCTCGCACCAGTTGCGCGTCCATCTGGCGGCCCTCGGCCACCCCATCCTCGGCGACGATTTGTACGCCGGCGCAGCCGCCGGCCGGGCAGCGCGACTGCTGCTGCACGCGGCAGAAATTGCCTTCCCGCACCCGCTGGATGGCAAAGCCATAGATTTTCGCTGCCCGGCGCCATTTATCCCGCTAGAAAAAGCCGCAATAACCTTATAATTCCGCGCATTTTCAACCCCTTGCCGTAGCCGACCCGCCATCATGCTGATCTGGTTCGTCGTCATCTATCTCGCCGTTTCCATCGGCATCGGCCTTTACGCCGCAACCCGGGTGCACAACGCCCGCGACTACATCGTCGCCGGCCGCAACCTGCCATTTCCCATCGTGCTGGCCATGGTCTTCGCCACCTGGTTCGGCGCCGAAACCGTACTCGGCATTTCCGCGACCTTCATCGACGAGGGATTCCGCGGCCTGATCTCCGACCCGCTCGGCGCGTCGATCTGCCTGATGCTGTTCGGGCTGATCTTCGCCAAGCGGCTTTACCGCCTGAATCTGCTGACCCTCGGCGACTTCTTCCGGGTCCGTTTCAACCGCAAGGTCGAAGTCGCGCTGTCAACGGCCATCATCATTTCCTACCTCGGCTGGGTCGGCGCCCAGATGGCCGCCCTCGGCCTGGTCTTCAACGTCCTCAGCGACGGTAGCATCTCGCTTACCCAGGGCACCCTGATCGGCGCCGGCGTCGTCCTGCTATACACGCTGTTCGGCGGCATGTGGTCGGTGGCGATGACCACCTTCGTGCAGATGATCGTCATCGTCCTCGGCCTGCTTTACGTCACCTGGCTGGCCGGCGACATGGCCGGTGGTTTCTCGGCCGTTGTCGGCAAGGCTGCCGCTGACGGCAAGCTGAATTTCCTGCCCACCGCCGACCTGCTCGACATCGTTTCCTGGATCGCCGCCCTGCTCACCATGGCGCTCGGTTCGATTCCCCAGCAGGACGTCTTCCAGCGAGTCAACGCATCGAAGAACGAATGGGTTGCGGTCTGGGGCACCACGCTGGGCGGCCTGTCGTATTTCTTTTTCGCCGCTGTCCCGCTCTTCCTCGCCTATTCGGCTACGCTGATCGATCCGGCGCTGGTGACGCGCCTGATGGCCGAGGATTCGCAATTGATCCTGCCGCAACTGATCATCCAGTACATGCCGATCGGCGCTCAGATCATCTTCTTCGGCGCCTTGCTCTCGGTGATCATGAGTACCGCGTCCGGCACACTGCTGGCGCCGGCCGTCACCTTTTCCGAAAACATCCTGCGCGGCCACTACCCGCAGATGACCGACCGCCAGCTCCTGCTCGCGACGCGCGCCGCCGTCGTCGTGTTCACCGGCATGGTCGCCGCCTACGCCATTTCGTCCAACGCCACCATCCACCACATGGTTGAAAGCGCCTACCGGATCACCCTGTCCGGCGCCTTCGTCCCGCTGTTCGCCGGTCTCTTCTGGAAGCGGGCCAACAACCTCGGCGCCGGTCTGGCGATCATTTTCGGCATCGGCACCTGGCTGTTCCTGGAAGTCTTCGTTCCGGAAGGCGACATCGAGCCGCAGCTGTACGGCCTGATCGCCAGTACCATCGGCATGCTGCTCGGCGCCTGGCTCGGCCCCCGTCCGGGGATGGAAAAAACCGCGCAAGGCTGACGTAATTCCCGACTGCGCCTAGAATTCAGCCATGTTCCAACATGGCCGACGACCGCTCATCCTGGCCCGCTACCTGGCACTCGCCTGGTGCGGGCTGATCGTTTATGGCAGCCTGCATCCCTTTTCGGGCTGGCGGGACAACGGCGTTTCGCCGTGGATCTTCCTCGAAGGCGACTGGCCGCGTTACTGGACGGCCTTCGATCTCGCCGCCAACGTCGCGGTTTACCTGCCGCTCGGCTTCTTCGTCGCCCTGGCACTTTATCGTCTGCCCGGCCGTTTCACCGCGGTCTGCTGCGCCGTGCTGCTCAGCGGCGGCCTCAGCCTCGGCCTCGAAACGCTGCAGAACTGGTTGCCCAGCCGCATTCCGTCGAACCTCGACCTCGCCTGCAACACGCTGGGCAGCCTGTTCGGCGCGATCTGGGCGCACCATGTCGGCCCCCGGGTCTTCGCCCGCCTCGACGCCGCTGCCCAACGCCTGCTGGCCCCCGCGGCTCACGGCGAACTCGGGCTGACCCTGCTCGGTCTCTGGCTGATGGTGCCGCTGTCGCCGGAAACCCTGCTGTTCGGCGCTGGCGACCTGCGCCTATGGTTCGATTTCGAGCCGCTGCTGCCGTTTTCCGCCGATCATCACACCTGGGTCGAAACCGGCGTCGTTGCCTGCAATGCGCTCGCCGTCGGCCTGATCCTGCGCCGCTTGCTGGCCCGGGCGTCGACCGCCTACCTGCTGGTCCCCCTGTTCCTGCTCTGCGGCCTGGCCGTCCGCATGCTCGGTGCGGCGATCCTGGTCGGCCCGGAAGAGGCCATGGCCTGGCTCACCCCGGGCGCCCGCCAGGGACTGCTGATTGCCGCCGCCAGCCTGGCCGTGACCTTGTGGCTGCCGGCCCGGTTCAGTCTGCCGCTGGCCATCGTCGCCCTGCTGGCTGGCATGCTGCTGGTCAATGCCGCGCCGGCCAACCCGTATTCCGAAGCGGCGCTCGCCGCCTGGCGCCAGGGGCATTTCCTCAATTTCAACGGCTTGACCCGCCTGGTGGCGAACTTCTGGCCGATCCTGACGCTTCCTTTCCTGTTGCTGGCCATGCGCAATGGACCGGGTCGTTCCATGTGAAACCGGCGCCGCTCTTTATAATCGACAAACAAGGAGGTTTCCCCCATGAGTTATTTCCAGCAGCACGTATTCATCTGCACCAACCAGCGCGAAAACGGCGAGGCCTGCTGCAACAACGTCGGCGGCAGCGCGGCTTTCGCCTACGCCAAGGACCGCGTCGGCGCGCTGAAGAAGAACGGCCCCGGTGCCGTCCGCATCAACAAGGCCGGCTGTCTCGGCCGCTGCGACCAGGGACCGGTGATGGTCGTCTATCCCGAAGAGACCTGGTATGGCTTCGTCGACAACGAGGACGTCGAGGAAATCATCCAGGAACACCTGATCAACGGACGCGTCGTCGAACGCCTGAAGCTATGAGAGCCCCCGAAGAAAAGATCAACGTTGCCGGCCCGGCCGGCAACATCGAAGTCATCATGGAGCGCCCGGACGCGCCGCGCGGCATCGCGCTGATCGCCCATCCGCACCCGATCGGCGGCGGCGCCAACACCAACAAGGTCGCCTACACGCTGGCCAAGACCTTCGTCAGCCTGGGTTACGCCGCCTTCCGCCCGAACTTCCGCGGCGTCGGCGGCACGCAAGGCGTGCACGACGAGGGCAGGGGAGAGACCGACGACCTGCTCGCCGTACTGCACGACGCCAAGCTGCGTTGCGGCGACATCCCGGTCGCCCTGGCCGGCTTTTCCTTCGGTGCCTACTGCCAGACGCGCGTCGCCAGGCGCCTGGAGGAAAGCGGTCACCCGGCGCAGCGCCTGGTCCTGGTCGGCACCGCCGCCGGCTACGTCGAAGGCACCCGCCAGTACGACACCGAGGCGGTACCGCACGACAGCATCGTCATCCACGGATCAAACGACGAAACGGTACCGCTGGCCAACGTCTTCGCCTGGGCGCAGCCGCTCGACCTGCCGGTGGTCGTCGTCCCCGGCGCCGACCACTTCTTCCACCGGCGGCTGCACCAGATCCGCGACATCGTCACCCGCGCATGGCGGCACTAGCGGTTGCCGGACTGCACAAACGCTACGGCGACAACGACGTTGTCGCCGGGCTCTCGTTCGCCGTCGAACCCGGCACCTGCTTCGGCCTGCTCGGCCCCAACGGCGCCGGCAAAACGACGACGCTGCGCCTCTGCCTCGGCCTGACCGCGCCGGATGCCGGTGAAATCACCCTGCGCGGACGAAGCATCCCGGTCGATGCGCAGGCGGCGCGAGCCAAGGTCGGCGTCGTGCCGCAGTTCGACAACCTCGACCCGGATTTCACCTGTGCCGAAAACCTGCGCGTCTTCGGCCGCTATTTCGGTCTGAAGGATGCCGAGGTGCGCGCTCGCATCCCGGCGTTGCTCGATTTCGCCAGCCTGGCGAGCAAGGCCGACGCCAAGATCACCACGCTGTCCGGCGGCATGAAGCGGCGCCTGACCCTGGCCCGCGCGCTGGTCGCCGACCCCGACATCGTCTTCCTCGACGAGCCGACCACCGGCCTCGACCCGCAGGCCCGCCACCTGATCTGGGAACGCCTCAAGCAACTGAAGTCGGCGGGCAAAACGCTGATCCTGACCACCCACTTCATGGACGAGGCCGAGCGCCTGTGCGACCGCCTGATCGTCATCGACCACGGGCGCAAGATCGCCGAGGGCAGCCCGCGCGAGCTGATCGCCACACACATCGAACCGCAGGTGATCGAGGTCTTCGACGAAGCCGCCGGCAAGCTGCCGGCCTTCGTCGACGCCCACCGCCAGCTCGCCGAACGCGTCGAGGCCAGCGGCGAGACCGCCTTCTTCTACTGCCGCGACGCCCAGCCGCTGCTCGCCGCGCTCGCCGCTGCCGACGGCCTGCGCTACCTGCACCGCGCCGCCAACCTGGAAGACGTCTTCATCAAGCTGACCGGCCGCGAACTGCGCGATTAGCCGACCAGCACCTCGACCGCCGCCGCAAAATCGTCAACGACCAGCGCCGGGCGGATCTCCGGATGCGTTTCGTCGCCCGGACGGAACTTGCCGCTGCGCACCAGAATGCCGGCGATGCCCGCCGCCTGCGCGCCGCCGATGTCGTCGGCGAGGTCGTCGCCGATCAGCACGGCGTCGCCGGCAGCAGCGCCAAGCTCGGCGAGCGCCGCGGCAAAGAAGGCCGGCGCCGGCTTGCCGACAATTTCGGCGCGGACCCCGGCCGAATATTCCAGCCCGGCGACGAAGGCCCCCATGTCGAGCGCCAGTCCCTCCGGCTCCATGAAATAGCGGTTGCGCGCCATGGCCAGCAGCGGCACGCCCTGCATCAGCAAGCGAAAGGCGTGGTTGAGACCGGCATAGGTGAAATGCTCGCCCATGTCGCCGAGAACGACGATATCCGGGTCGGGATCGCTGACTCCCATCTCCGCGGCGATGTTGGGATGCACCATCCAGTGCGGGCGCAGGCCGCGCTCGCGGACCAGGGTGCGAGCAGCGAGGGCGGCGGTCTGAATCTCGCCGGCGGCAAGCGTGAAGCCCATCCGGCACAGTTTGGTGAACAACACGCTGCCCGGCGTGCGCGTCGTATTGGTCAGGAAGCGCAGCGCCAGTCCGCTGCCGCGCAATCGGGCCAGCGCCGCCACGGCGCCGGGCAAGGCGTCGTCGCCGGTATGCAGGACCCCGGCCAGGTCGATCAGGACCGCTTTCGGATTTGTCGGTAAATGCATGCTTTCCTCCTGCCCGGCAAGAAAATCCATCATAGGCGATGACCGCCGACAGCGCGAAAAGTTTGCCGCCCGGCGGTAGAATGCGCCTTCCGCCTTCCCGGCCCGCACCATGTCCGCCTCCTCCCTGGCCGTTATCGGCTGGATCCCCGTCTGGCAGCGCAATTTCCTCGTCTGGCGCAAGCTCGCGCTGCCGTCGATCCTTGGCAGCCTGGCCGATCCGCTGATCTACATGCTCGGTCTCGGCTACGGCCTCGGTACGCTGCTGCCGGCGCTGAACGGCCAACCCTACATCGCTTTCCTCGCTGGCGGCACCATCTGCGCCTCGACGATGAATGTGGCGACCTTCGAGGCACTCTATTCATCCTTCTCGCGCATGCACGTGCAGAAGACCTGGGACGCCATTCTCAACACGCCGCTCGGCCTGACCGACGTCGTTGCCGGCGAACTGATCTGGGCCGCAACCAAATCGCTGTTTTCCGGCAGCGCCGTCCTCGCCGTCGTCGCCGTCATGGGCCTGAGCCACGGCCCGCTGGCGCTCCTCATCCTGCCGGCGATCGTCCTCACCGGGCTGGCTTTCGCCGCGCTCGGCCTGATCTGGAACGCGCTGGCGCCGTCCTACGATTTCTTCATGTACTACTTCACGCTGTTCATCACGCCGATGACGCTGATTTCCGGCGTCTTCTTCCCGACCGACCAGTTGCCGCCCTGGCTCGCCACCGTCGGCGGCTGGCTGCCGCTGGCCCAGGGCGTCGCGCTGATCCGTCCGCTGCTCGCCGGCGACTGGCCGGCCGACCCGGCGCTGCACGTCGGCGTGCTGCTGGCGACCAGCGCGCTCGCCTTCGCCATCGCCCTGCGCCTGACCCGGCGCCGCCTGCTCAAGTAAAATCCGCCGATGGAAAACCTGCTCATCCTGACCAACTGCCCCGACGAAGCCGTCGCCAACGCCATCGCCCTGGCCGTCGTCGAAGAAGGACTCGCCGCCTGCGTCAACCTCCTGCCGCGCGTGCAGTCGATCTACCGCTGGCAGGGCGCCGTCGAGTCGGCATCGGAAGTCCCGCTGCTGATCAAGGCGAGCGCGGCAAACTACCCGGCGCTCGAACAGCGAATCGCCGAACTGCATCCCTACGAGCTTCCCGAGATCATCGCCCTGCCCATCACGCGGGGCTTGCCGGCCTATCTGAACTGGCTGGCGGAAAAACCCGTCCAATGACCATGCGCCTCCTGTTCCTCCTCTTCGCCTTCCTGGCC
Source organism: Azonexus sp. MM2026_4 (assembly GCF_055901855.1). Classification (NCBI taxonomy): domain Bacteria; kingdom Pseudomonadati; phylum Pseudomonadota; class Betaproteobacteria; order Rhodocyclales; family Azonexaceae; genus Azonexus; species Azonexus sp. MM2026_4. The sequence goes on from NZ_CM148380.1 coordinate 2,930,088, forward strand.
TCCTCTGTCCACGCCCAGGAATTCCTCGATCCCGCGGTCGCCTTCAAGGCTACGGCGCGGGCGCTCGACGGCCGGACGGTCGAGGTCCGCTACGAGATCGCCGCCGACTACTACCTGTACAAGGACAAGTTCCGCGTCCGCGCCGCCGACGAAACGGTCGTCCTCGGCCCGCTGCAACTGCCGGCGGGCAAGGAGAAGCAGGACGAGAACTTCGGTCGGGTCGAGGTCTTCTACAAGGAAGTGGCGTTCCGCGTGCCGGTCGAGCGCAACAGTTCCGGTCAGCTGCCGCTGACCCTCGACCTCGTCTCGCAGGGCTGCGCCGATGCCGGCGTCTGCTATCCACCGCAGACGCAAACTGTGCTGCTCAACCTGCCGGACCCGGACAGCACGCCGGCCGCGCCGGCGATGGGCGAGGCGCCGTCCGCGGCGGCCGGCGACGAAAGCGGGATGATCGCCGAAACGCTGAAGAACGCCGGTTTCTGGACCAGCCTGGCGCTCTTCTTCGTCGCCGGCCTCGGTCTCTCGCTGACGCCCTGCGTCTTCCCGATGATCCCCATCCTCTCCGGCATCATCGCCGGCCAGGGCCACCGGGCGTCGAAGGGCAGGGGACTGGCGCTATCGCTCGCCTACGTGCTGGGCATGGCGGTCACCTACGCCGCCGCCGGCATCGCCGCCGGCCTCACCGGCACGCTGCTCTCGGCGGCGCTGCAGAACGTCTGGGTGCTGGGCGGTTTCGCGCTGGTCTTCGTGATCCTCTCGTTCTCGATGTTCGGCTTCTACGAACTGCAACTGCCGAGCGCGCTGCAGAGCAAACTTTCGGAAGAAACCGGCCACCTGCAGGGCGGGCGCGGCATCGGCGTCTTCCTGATGGGCGCGCTGTCGGCGCTGATCGTCGGTCCCTGCGTCGCCGCGCCGCTCGCCGGCGCGCTGCTCTACATCGGCCAGACCGGCGACGCGCTGTTCGGCGGCGTCGCCCTCTTCGTCATGGCGCTCGGCATGGGCGCGCCGCTGATCGCCGTCGGCGTCGCCGGCGGTTCGCTGCTGCCCAAGGCCGGACCGTGGATGGAAGGCGTGCGCCGGGCCTTCGGCGTGCTGCTGCTGGCCACCGCCTTGTGGCTGCTGTCGCCGGTGATCCCGGCGCTGGCCAGCATGCTCGGCTGGGCGGTGCTGCTGATCGTCCCCGCCATCTACCTGCACGCGCTCGATCCGCTGCCGCCGCACGCCCGCGGCTGGCAGCGCTTCTGGAAGGGAATCGGCATCCTCATGCTGCTCACCGGTGCCGCGCTACTGGTCGGTGCCCTGGCCGGCGGCCGCGACCCGCTGCAACCACTGGCCGGCCTGCGCGGCGGCGCGATCGCCGCCGAAACGCCGGCCCTGCCGTTCCAGAAAGTCGCCTCGCTGGCCGAACTCGACGCCCGCCTGGCGAGCGCCGGGCAACCGGTGATGCTCGATTTCTACGCCGACTGGTGTGTCTCGTGCAAGGAAATGGAGAAATTCACCTTCAGCGACCCGGCGGTGCGCCAGAAGCTCGCCGGTTTCCTGCTGCTGAAGGCCGACGTCACCGCCAACAGTCCCGACGACAAGGCGCTGCTTGCCCGCTTCGGCCTGTTCGGCCCGCCCGGCATCATCTTCTTCGATCCGGCGGGTCAGGAAATCAAGGGCGTGCGCGTCGTCGGCTTCCAGGACGCCGAACATTTCCTGGCCAGCCTGAACCGCGTTTCCGGTTGAATCCCATCGTGCATCCCCTGCGTCGCTGGCTGCCTCTCGCCCTGCTTGCCGCGCTCGGCGGCTGCTCGCTGTTCGACAGCGAAAAGGAAGGACCGGCCCTGCCGCCGGACATGGCACGCCAGGCCAACGGCAAGACCGCGTCGGCCTGGCCGGAAACCCTGGACCGCGACGAACGGCTGCGCCGCATCGTCCGCCTGATTCCCGCCCGCGCCAAAGATCGCCAGGGCTGGGCGGAGGACCTGTACACCGCCTACGAGCACCTCGGCGTACCGCACGCCACCCAGACCTATTGCGCGGCAATCGCCATCATCGACCAGGAGTCGAGTTTCCAGGCCGATCCACCGGTTCCCGGCCTGCCCCGCATCGTCCGCCGCGAGCTGGCCGAACGCGAGGAGCGCTACCGCATCCCGAAGCTGGTGGTCGATACGGCGCTGCGCAAGACCTCGCCCGACGGCCGGACCTACGAGGCGCGGATTGCCGCCCTGAAGACCGAGACCCAGCTCAACGCGCTGTTCGAGGACATGATCGGCGAACTGCCGTTCGGCCGGAAACTGCTCGGCGGCTTCAACCCGGTACGCACCGGCGGACCGATGCAGGTGTCGATCGAATTCGCCGAACAGCACGTGCGCCAGCGCAAGTACCCGTACGCCTACGACGGCAAGCTGCGCAACGAGGTGTTCACCCGGCGCGGCGGCGTCTATTTCGGCGCCGCCATCCTGCTCGATTACGCGGTGCCTTACGATCGCATCGTCTATCGCTTCGCCGACTTCAACGCCGGTCGCTACAGCAGCCGCAACGCCGCCTTCCAGGCTGCCCTGGGCGTGCTGACCGGCCGCAAACTCGGGCTCGACGGCGACCTGCTGCGCTACGAGGACGGCAAACCGTCCGGCACGCCGAGCGACGTGGAAACGCTGACCCTCGAACTCGCCGAGCGGCTCGACATGAGCCGGCCGCAGATCCGCCGCGACCTGCTCCTGGAAAAGAGCGAGACCTTCTCGCGCAGCCCGCTCTTCCTGAAGGTCTTCGAACTGGCCGAAGCCGGTACCGGCAAGACGCTGCCGCGCCAGGTACTGCCGGAAATCCAGCTGAAGAGTCCGAAGATCACCCGCCAACTGACCACCGGCTGGTTCGCCAAGCGGGTCGAAGAGCGCTACCTCGGCTGCCTCGGCCGCAGCCGGCGCTTCAACCGCTGATCCCCGGCGATGCCCGGCGCCACCCTGTTCGCCTTCCTGCGCCGGGTCGCCGTCGCCTTCTACCGCAACCAGGGTTTCCTGATGGCCGGCGCGCTCGCCTATTACGCGCTGCTTTCCCTGCTGCCGCTGTTGATCCTCAGCATCATCGGCCTCTCGCAACTGGTCGAACCCGGTCTGCTGCTCGAGGTCATCGGCCGCAACCTCGACTGGCTGCTGCCCAACCAGGCCGGACTGCTGCTCGCCGACGTCAGCGCCTTTCTCGACCATCGCGGCACGATCGGCGTGACCATGTTCGGCACCCTCCTGTTCTTCAGTGCTTCCGCCTTCTCGGTGCTGGAGAAGGCGCTGGCGGTGATCTTCGCCCATCGCGGCGAGCACCGGCCGCGCCATTTCCTGGTCTCGGCGGTCCTGCCCTACCTGCTGGTCCTGATGCTGGTGCTGACCGTGCTGCCGCTGACCCTCGGCGTCAGCGCGCTGCAGGCGCTCGGCGCCCGGGAGCTGTTCCTGTTCGGCGACAGCCGCTCGCTCGCCGCCGTTGCCGGCTACCTGCTGCCGCTGCCCGGCATCGTTCTCGTCGGCTGCGTCCTCGGCCTGCTCTACCTGATCGTGCCGGTCGGCCACACCCGCCTGGCGCACGCCTTCATCGGCGGCTTCGCCGGCGCCCTGCTGTGGGAAATCGTCCGCTACGGGCTGGCCTGGTACTTCGCCTCGGCATCGCGCATCGGCGTCGTTTACGGTTCGCTCGCCAGCACCGTCGTTCTCCTCTTCTGCCTCGAGGTTGCCGCCATCCTGCTGCTGCTCGGCGCCCAGGTGATCGCCGAGCTCGAGCAGGGCGGCTACGCGGCCGGCAAGGCTTGCTAGAATCGGCCGCATCCGGTTACCCGTGACGCTTACCGCCATGCGCTTTTCCCGGCTCTATCTGAACCGCCTGCAGACGCCGCCGGCGCATGCCGACACCGTCGTCGTCATCGATGTGCTGCGTTCCTTCACTTCGGCCGCCGTCGCCCTGGCCAACGGCGCGGCGGCGATTCACCCGGTCGATGGGGCGGCGGCCGCCGCTGTTTTGGCGGCGCGCCTGCCCGGCGCGCTATCGATCGGCGCCGTCGGTGGCGGCGATCCGATTCCCGGTTTCGATTTCGGCAATTCGCCGTCGCGCCTCGCCGCCGCCCGCTTCGACGGCCGGCCGGTGGTGATGAGCACCGCCGCCGGCGTGCGCGGCCTGCAGCGCTTTCACGGCGCCAGCCGGCTGTTCGCCGCCAGCCTGGTATGCGCCGCCGCCACCGCGGCAGCAATCCGGGCCAGCGCTGCGCGGGAAGTCTGCTTCGTCATCACCGGCGAATGGGTCGACCGCGACGGCGACGAGGACATCGCCTGTGCCGATTACATCGAGGCGCTGCTCACCGGCGACCGGCCGGACCCGGCGCGCTACGCCCGGCGCGTGCGCGAATCGGATTTCGGCCGCCGCTTCGGCGACGTCAACTGGCCCAACCTGCCGCTTGCCGACCTCGAACTGTGCGCCAGCGTCAACCGTTTCGATTTCGCGCTGCCGGTGCAGCGCGAAGACGGCCGACTCGTCATCCGCTGACGGCGACGACGGTATCCCAGGCGAAGCGGGCGATCAGCACACCGACCACGAGCAGGAAGACGATGCGGATGAAGCCGCTGCCGTGGCGCAGCGCCAACCAGGTGCCGGTGGCCGAGCCGGCGACGTTGGCGAAGGCCATGCCGGCGGCCAGCCCGAGCAGGAGGTGACCGGCCGGTACGAAGAAGGCGAGGGCGGCGACGTTGGTCGCCACATTGACCACCTTGGCACCGGCCGAGGCGTGCAGGAAATCGAAACCGAAGAAACGGATGAACAGGAATATCAGGAAACTGCCGGTTCCCGGTCCGAAAAAGCCGTCGTAGAAACCGATCACGCCACCGAGCACGACCGCGTAGAGCAGTTCGCGGTGGCCGCTGTGGGCTGGCCGGTGCAACTGGCCGAAGTCCTTTTTCCACAAGGTATAGGCGGCGGCGAAAATCAGCAGCACGAGGATCAGCGGCCGCACCGCTTCCTTCGGCAACCAGGCGACCGCCGCCGCGCCGGCGTAGGAAAAGGCGAAGGCGGCGATAGCCGCCGGCAGGATGGTGCGCCAGGGCATGTTGACGCGGCGGGCGTAGCGCCAGGCGGCATTGGCGGTACCGAAGACGCTGGAAAACTTGTTGGTGCCGAACAGCGTCGCCGGCGCCACCCCGGGCTGGGCGGCAAACAGCGCCGGAATCTGGATCAGGCCGCCGCCGCCGACCACGGCATCGACCAGACCGGCGACGAAAGCGGCAAGAATGAGCCAGCCGAGAGGAGAAAAAATCAGTTCCATCGCGTTATTGCCAAAGGGGAATGTGCGGAATCCGGGGTGATCAGTCGGGATGTCATGTCGCTATAATGCGGCATCGAACCAAGGATACGTTGAATGGACTCTCTGACCCTGGGCATCCTGATCGCCGCTGCCGTCGTTGCCGGCTTCCTGCTGATTGTCGCACGTCGCGGCAAAACGGCCGGCCCGGCCGAATTGCCGCCGACCCGCCTGGAAACCGACAACCGCCTCGAACCGAGGCCGGCAAGAAACATCGATCCGGAAACCCGTTTTGTCGAATCGCCGAAACGCAAGCACTACCGACTGCTCAACGACAGCGAGCAGGAACTCTACCATCGCCTGTGCGAAGCCGTGCCCAACCTGCGCGTCTTCGCACAGGTCGGCGTCGCCCAGTTGGCGTTGGCGCGCGGCCGCCAGGAAGCGCAACGGCTGAACCGGATGGCCGGCCGCGGCGTCGATTTCGTGATCTGCGACGAGGATTTCTCGATCGTCGCCGCCATCGAACTCGCCTGGCCGACCAGTGCTCAGGAAACCGACAACTCCGAGGAAGTGAAGCGCGTCGCGCTGCAGAGCCTGGGGGTTCCTTTGATCGTCTTCCGTCCGAACAAGCTGCCGGAGGCCGATACCATCAGCCGTGAAATCGCCGACGCCATCCTGCGCCGCAAGCGGCTGGAGGCAGAACGCACCTGATACCGGCCGGGTCCGTGCCTACGCCGAATTTCCTGCGCCGGACGGCAGTCTGGATACACGGACAATACCGATATCTGCGCTTCGCGGCCTTGCTCTTCATTGCCGCCTGTTCGCCACGCATTCACGACCGCGCCACCCGCAACCATACCGCCCGCGTATTGTGCGCCGCCGCCTGGCAGCCGCTCGCCGGCTATCTGCTGGCCAGCCTGCTGATCAGCGCCGTGATGACGCGCATTGTCGCCGTCACCGCCGACAGCTACGGCCTCACTCACCTGGCGCTGGAAGCCATCCTGCGCGTCTTCGTCGTCGAAGTCCTGCCCCTGGCGTCAACGCTGTTCGTCGCCATGCGCGCGGTACCGATGGCAATGCAACGCCTGTCCTCCGCTCAGGCGGGCCGCAGTGACGCCGTGCTGCGCGACGCCTTGCCCTACGCCATCGGCAACGCCAGCGCCGTCGTCATCCTCGCCGTGATCGGCGGCTTCGTCGCGCTGCTGGTGGCCTACCCGGTCGTCCATGGCTTCAGCCCCTGGGCCTTGCCGGCCTATGGCCGGCTGATCGGTCAGGTCTTCGATCCCATCCTGGCCATCGGCTTTGCCGCCAAGATCGCGCTCTTCGGCGTTGCCGTCGGCATTGCCCCGACCACCGTCGCGCTCGACCCACGACAGCGCGATCCCGGCCTGCGCGAAATGCGCGTCATGGTCCGCCTGTTGCTGGTCCTGGTCCTGATCGAAGCCAGCTTCCTGATGTTGAGAGGATTTTGAAGTGATGTCGACCCCGCCGCCCGTTTCACCGATCGCCCATCCCGAAGCCAAGGCAATCGGTTTGCTGCTGCTCACCCTGGCCCTGGTAGCGGCATTCGTCGTCTATGTCATGAACGCGCGCGGCGTCTTCGAGGAAAACCAGCACCTGCTCCTGGTCGCCGAAAATTCCGAGGGCGTCGCGGTCGGCATGGACCTGACCTTTTCCGGCTTTCCGATCGGTCGGGTGACCCGTATCGAACTTGGCGACGATGGCAAGGCCCACATCCACCTGGATATCCCCCTGCGCGACGCGCGCTGGCTGCGTAGCAGCTCCGTGTTCACCCTCGAGCGGGGGGTGGTCGGCGGCGCCCGCCTGCGCGCCTACAGCGGCCTCCTTGACGATCCTGCGCTGGAAGACGGAGCGCGCCGCGAGGTGCTGATCGGCGACGCGTCTTCCGGCGTTCCCGAACTGGTCAGCACGATGCATCGCCTGATCGCCAACGTCGAACGCCTGACCGCGGAAGATGCCGCGCTGGCCGTGACCCTCGACAACCTGCGCCAGTTCACCGCCGCCCTCAACGGCCGCCATGGCGCGCTCGGCGCGTTGCTCGGCAACGAGAAGGATGTCGGCCGCGTCATCGCGGCGCTGGAGCAGAGCCGGCAATTACTGACCGATGCCCGGGCCAGCCTACAGAAAGTCGATGCGGCGCTGGTCGACGTCAAGGCGATCACCAGCAATACCCGCGCTGCCACCGAAGATCTCGAGGCCCTGCGCAGCGAGGTCGACCTCAACCTGCGCAAGGTTTCCGGCCTGATCGACGACCTCAACCGCAAATGGCCATTCGCCCGCGAACGCAAGCTGGAGTTGCCATGAAACGCGCTCCCCTGATCTTCGCCGTTTCCCTGCTCGCCGCTTGCGCCAGCCACACGCCGCCGCCGGACTGGCTGCTCAGGGCCGACGCGGCGCGCGACGCGCATGCCCGTTTCTGGCTGGAAGGTCGCGACAAGCTGGCCGACGGGCAACTTGCCGCGGCTCGTGAAGCCGTCCGCCGTACCGGCGACGCCAGCGTGATGGCCCGCATCGAACTGCATGCCTGCGCCGTCCGTATAGCTGCCCTGGCCGCCGATGATTGTCCGAATTTCACGGTGCTGGCGGACGATGCCGATCGCCGCGAACAGGTTTACGGCAATTATCTTGGCGGCCACTTAGTCGATGCCGACCTTGGCCTGCTGCCGGAAGCGCAGGCGATGGCCTGGCGCAATCCGGCCGCGTTGAAAGAGATTGCCGACCCGTTGTCGCGCCTGCTGGCGGCCGCCTTGTTGTTCCGCGCTGGCCGCCTGACGCCGGAAGGTATCGCGCTGGCGATCGATACAGCGAGTGTCCAGGGTTGGCGACGTCCGCTGCTGGCTTGGCTGACTGTGGAACGCGAACGCCGCCAGCGCGGTGGCGATGCCGAAGGCGCTGCCGTCATCGAACGGCGCCTGTCGCGCATCGTCGGCGATCAGCGCTGACTACGACCTTCGGTTTACCTATAAATAGATTAAATAAAAAGACTATGTTAACTACAGCGTTGACAACTCTGTGGATAACTTTTGTTTACCGAAACAAATCAGAATATTGAAAGCAATTTTCAATTGCGGAGAAGTACCTGCGCAGCCTGTGGATGAAATGGGGACAGAATTGCCAGAAAGGAAAAGTCGGCGAGTCGTGCACATCCTGCGCAGGGGTTGTGCACAGTCTTATCGACAGCCTTACTTGCCGATGCAAAAACGGCTGAAGATCACGCCCAGCAGGTCGTCGGCAGTGAATTCGCCGGTGATTTCGCCGAGTGCCTGCTGAGCCAGACGCAACTCTTCGGCAAACAGTTCGAGCGCCGGAAATTTGCCTTCGACGATGGCGCGCGCCGCAGCGACGTGATCCTGGGCGCTGGCGAGTGCCCGCAGATGGCGTTCGCGGGCGATGAAGACATCCTCGGCCTGGTGCCAGCCGGCGACACGGAGCAGTTCCTGGCGCAGCAGGTCGATGCCGAGATTGGCCTTGGCCGACAGCGAGATGGCGATGCCATCGCTCTCCGGATGACGTTCCGGGGCCCGCTCGAGCAGGTCGATCTTGTTATGTACGGTGATCCGCTGCAGACGTTCCGGCATGCGGGCCAGGATGGCGCGGTCGGCATCGGCGATGCCGGCGCGGGCGTCGACCAGCAGCAATACCACGTCGGCGCGTTCGATCTCCTGCCAGGTGCGGGCGATGCCGATTCTCTCGACCTCGTCGTCGGTATCGCGCAGGCCGGCGGTATCGATGATGTGCAGCGGGATGCCTTCGATCTGGATGGTCGAGCGCAGCGCGTCGCGCGTGGTGCCGGCAATCGGTGTGACGATGGCCAGCTCGTCGCCGGCCAGGCGGTTGAGCAGCGAGGACTTGCCGACGTTCGGCTGACCGACCAGGACGACGTGCAGGCCGCTCTGCAACAGCTTGCCTTGGCCGGCGCGGTCGAAGATTTCCGCCAGCTTGCGCTGCAGGCGTTCGAGGCGGCCGAAGGCATCGGCGGCCTTGAGGAAGTCGATTTCCTCTTCCGGGAAGTCGAGCGTCGCTTCGACCAGCATGCGCAGGTTGATCAGTTCCTCATTGAGTTGGCCGATTGCCCGCGAGAATTCGCCCTGCAGCGAACGTACTGCGGAACGCGCGGCGCTGGCCGTGGCGGCGTCGATCAGGTCGGCGACGGCTTCCGCCTGGGCGAGGTCGATCTTGCCGTTGAGGAAGGCGCGCCGGCTGAATTCGCCGGGTTCGGCGAGCCGCGCGCCGAGGTCGAGGCAACGGCCGAGCAGCATCTGCATGACGACCGGGCCGCCATGGCCCTGCAGTTCGAGAACATCTTCGCCGGTGAAGGAATGTGGGGCAGGGAAGTAAAGCAGCAGCCCGCTGTCGATGGTTGCGCCATCGCCTGCCCGGAAATCGGCCAGCGTCGCGTAGCGCGCCTTGGGCGTCTTGCCGGTCAGCGCAAAAGCAAAGGGCAGCAAGTTGCTGCCCGAAATGCGGATGACGCCCACTCCGCCACGGCCGGGGGCCGTGGCGATGGCGGCGATGGTGTCCTGTTTCACACCTCAGGCTTTGGCGTCGTTGGCCGCCTTGCCGCCGGCTTCCATCATGCGCGTGATCTGCCACTGCTGGGCGATCGACAGGATGTTGTTAACCACCCAGTAAAGGACCAGACCGGCCGGGAACCAGAGGAACATGATGCCGAAGATGAAGGGCATGGCCATCATCACCTTGGCCTGGATCGGGTCCGGCGGCGTCGGGTTGAGCTTCATCTGAATGATCATCGAGACGATCATGATCACCGGCAGGATGTAGTAGGGGTCGGCCGAGGCGAGGTCGGTGATCCAGCCGATCCAGGGCGCGTCGCGCATTTCGACGGCGCCGAGCAGTACCCAGTAAAGCGCGATGAAGACCGGAATCTGGACCAGGATCGGCAGGCAGCCGCCCAGCGGATTGATCTTTTCCGATTGGTAGAGCTTCATCATTTCCTGGTTCAGGCGGGCCTTGTCGTCGCCGTAGCGTTCCTTCAACTGCATCAGGCGCGGCGTGACCAAGCGCATCTTGGCCATCGACTTGTACGACGCGGCCGACAGCGGGAAGAACGCGGCCTTGAGCGCCACCGTCAAGAGGACGATGGCCCAACCCCAGTTGCCGACCAGGCCATGGATGAACTGCAGTGCCCAGAAGATCGGTGCGGCGATCACCGTCAGCCAGCCGTAATCGACGACCAGGTCGAGCCCCGGCGCGACGGCCTTGAGCGCTGCCTGCTCCTGCGGACCGGCGAACAAGGCGGCGTTGACGACGGTGCTGGTGCCCGGACCGATCGCGCTGACCGGCAGGATGATGCCGGTCTGGTACAACTGGCTGCCGTCGATCTTGCGCATGTAGTACTCGCGTTGCACGCCCTGGGCCGGCACCCAGGCGGCGACGAAGTAGTGCTGGACCATCGCCAGCCAGCCGTTGTCGGCGGTCTTGGCGAACTTGGCCTTGTTGTCGGCGACATCGCCGAACTTCACCTTCTGGTACTTGTCGGCTTCGGTATAAACGGCCGGACCGGTGTAGGTCTGCATCATGCGATTGCCGCCGGCGGGATCGACATCGTCGCGCTGGATCTGGAAATAGGCATGCGGGGCCAGCGGCTTGTCGGAACCGTTGGTGATTTCCCAGGCGACGTCGATCAGGTAGGTACCGCGTTTGAAAGTCAGGATTTTCGCGACGCGGACGCCATGCGAGCCGTCGGCTTCGAGACGGACCTTCAGTTCGTCGCTGCCTTCGGCCAGCTGCAGCGGACCGTCCACCCGGCGGAACAGGCTGCGGTGGTTGGGCAAACCATCGCCGATCAAACCGCTCTGGGCCGCATACTGATGCTTGGCGTCGAACAGATGGAAACTGCTTTCCTTGTTGTCGCTTTCCTTGTAATTCTTCAGTTCGAGGCCGAGCAGGTCGCCACCCTGAGTGGAAACGGTGGCCTTGATCAGGTCGGTTTCGATGACGAAAGTTTCGGCATTGTTCAATGGCGCTGCTGCCGGTGCGGCGGCAACCGCCGCCGCGCCCGGCTGCAGGCTGACCGACGGCGTCGGTGCGGCACTGCCGGCGACGGCCGGGGCCGGAGCGATGGCAACCGGCGCATCGGTTGCCGGTTTCGGCTGCTTGTACTGCTGCCAGTTTTCCCACAGCATGAAGCTGGAGAAGGCGAAGATCATGACCAGTATCAGGCGTCGAGTATCCATGGGCTGCCTACGTGATTTGTTTGGGGTTCAGGGTACGGGATCATAACCGCCCGGATGCCAGGGGTGACAACGGAAAATACGTTTGATGCCGAGCCAGCCGCCCTTGATGGCGCCGTACTTGCTGATCGCATCGACCGTATATTCGGAACAGGTGGGAAAGTAGCGGCAACGCCGTCCGGACAACGGACTGATGGCGTACTGATAGAAACGAACCAGTGCAATGAGGACCAGCTTCATGCACTTTCCCTTTTTGCGCGCGGCCGCGACAGACGGTCGAGCAGAGTATTGATGTCGGCGGCGATGGCCTTGCCGTCGAGTGGCAGCGGTTTGGTCGCCAGTCTGACGATCAGGTCGCAAACCGGCAGTGCGGCTCGACGCAGACGAAACTGTTCGCGGACGATACGCTTCACCCGGTTGCGGTCAACCGCCCGCTTGAGCAGTTTCTTGCCGATGACCAGACCGAGCCGGGCATCGGTATCGCCTTCCGGGCGGGGCAGATAATGCAACATCAGCCAGTTGCCCCGAATTGCCTTCCGGAAACCAAAAACGGATGAATACTCATCCGTTTTGGTCAGGCGATAGCGTCTGGCGAAGTTTGCAGCCACCTCGCCGATGGTCCGGTATTAAACGGCCAGACGCTTGCGGCCCTTGGCACGGCGGGCAGCGAGGACTGCACGGCCGCCCTTGGTGCGCGAACGGACCAGGAAGCCATGGGTGCGCTTGCGGCGCACGACCGAAGGTTGATACGTGCGTTTCATGTCGTAATTCCTTGAGTGAGCGGAGAAAAACGCGTGATTACACCTTGTTTCAATGGGTGGTGTCAACTTGAATTATTTGCGGGAGCTGTGGATAACCTGTTCCCGGGGGAGTAGAATTAGCCCTCGTTCGGCGGCCGACCAGCCGCCGATTTCATTGGAAATCCGATTTCCAATCATAGAATTAATAGATACTGACCGCCATGACGGCGGCAGTGGGGTATGGAGTTTTTCCTTCAATGACTGGTTTCTGGGAATCCTGTTTGCAGCGCTTCGAACAGGAACTGCCAGCGCAGCAGTTCAACACCTGGATCAAGCCATTGCGCCTGGAAGGGGAAAACACGGCACTGGAAGACGGCCTGCGCCTGATCGCGCCAAACGGCTTCATCCTGAAATGGGTACGCGACCGCTATCTGGCGCGCATTGAAGATTACGGTGCCACCTTCTTCTCGGCGCCGGTCAACATCTCGCTGGTGATCGGTAGCGGCAAACCGTCCGCTCCCCGTGCTGCCAGCGCTTCTTCGGGCGGCCATCCGCAGTCCGCCCCGGTCGTTGCGGCACCGGAAGCGGCGCCACCCGCAGCGCGCAGCAAGGTGGCGTCGGTCTACGAGAAATCGCGGCTGTTTTCCAATTTCACCTTCGACAATCTGGTCGTCGGCCGCGCCAACGATCTGGCCCGGGCTGCCGCCGTGCAGGTCGCCAACAATCCCGGCGGCGCCTACAACCCGCTGTTCATCTACGGCGGCGCCGGCCTCGGCAAGACTCACCTGATCCACGCCATCGGTAATCACATCGTTCGCGACAATCCGGACAAGATCGTCCGCTATGTCCACGCGGAAGACTATTACTCCGACGTCGTCCGCGCCTACCAGCAGAAATCCTTCGATACCTTCAAGCGCACCTACCGTTCGCTCGACGTGCTGCTGCTCGATGATGTCCAGTTCTTCAACGGCAAGAACCGCTCTCAGGAGGAATTCTTCTTCCTGTTCAACGCGCTGATCGAGGCCAGGAAGCAGATCATCATCACCTGCGATACCTACCCGAAGGACATCAACGGTCTCGACGACCGGCTGGTGACCCGCTTCGACTGGGGTCTGACGGTGCAGATCGAGCCGCCGGAACTGGAAATGCGCGTCGCCATCCTGAAGAAGAAGGCCGAGGCGGAAGGCATCCAGCTCGACGACGAGGTTCCCTTCTTCATCGCCAAACATCTGCGCTCCAACGTGCGCGAACTCGAAGGCGCACTGAAGAAGGTGCTCGCCTATTCCTCTTTCCACGGCCGCGCCATCGCGCTCGACCTGGCCAAGGAAGCGCTCAAGGACGTCATCGGTTCGGTACGCAACGTCGGTATCGACTACATCCAGAAGACCGTCGCCGACTATTACAAGATCAAGGTCGCCGAATTCTTCTCCAAGAAGCGCACGCGGGCGATCGCCCGGCCGCGCCAGGTGGCGATGTGGCTGTGCCGGGAAGTCACCAGCCACAGTTTCCCGGAAATCGGCGATGCCTTCGGCGGACGCGATCACACCACGGTCATCCATGCGGTCAAGACGATCGATGCGCTGCGCCTCAAGGATAACGAACTGAATCACGACCTCCACGTACTGCTGCAGGTACTCAAGGGATGAGGCTGTCAACAACCCTGTGGGCAAACTGTCGAACGAACTGGGGATCAAGCCGTCTTTTCCGCTTTGTGGGAAAATTATCCGGATTTCATCCACAGCCAATTCAGAGGCTTTCCAAGACCTGAATTTCTGCGACAGATTACTGAATAAAAACGATGTTTTTAAGTTATCCACAGAACTGTTCCTGATATCGTATTCAAAGGAATTTAATTTATGGTTCTTATAAAAAGCCAAAGAGACACGCTTCTGGCCCCATTGCAGTCGGTCTCGGGAATTGTCGAACGTCGTCACACGCTGCCGATTCTTTCCAACGTCCTGCTGGAAAAGAAGGGCAATCAGCTGACCCTGCTGGCGACCGATATCGAAATCCAGATCACCACCACCGCCACCTGCGAAGGCGGCGACGGTGACGGTGCCGTTACCGTCGGTGCCCGCAAGCTGCAGGACATCCTGCGCTCGCTGCCGGACAGCACGGAAATCACGGTCAATCTGGAAGACAAGCGTCTGCAGATCAAGGGCGGCAAGAGCCGTTTCAACCTGCAGACCCTGCCGGCCGACGATTTTCCGCGGATGACGCTGAGCGAAGGCGAAACCAGGAATTTCTCGCTGTCGCAGAAGGCCTTCCGTCAGTTGCTGGCGAAAACCCAGTACGCGATGGCGGCGCAGGACGTGCGCTACTACCTGAACGGCCTGCTGCTGCAGGTCGATGGCCGTGAGCTGCGCGCTGTCGCCACCGACGGCCACCGCCTGGCTTTTGCCAGCGTCGAACTGGAAACCGAACTGCCCCGCCAGGAAATGATCCTGCCGCGCAAGACGGTACTCGAACTCAACCGCCTGCTGGTCGATACCGACGACGCGCTGAACATTTCGCTGGCGCCCAATCAGGTCCGGTTTTCCTTTGGCAACATCGTTCTTGTTTCCAAACTGATCGATGGCAAGTTCCCGGATTACGAACGGGTTGTTCCACCGAGCCTGCGCAATCACATGAGCGTGTCGCGTCAGCTTCTGGTGCAGGCAATGCAGCGCGCCGCCATCCTGACCAACGAGAAATTCCGTGGCGTCCGTGTCGTACTCGGTGAAAACAGCCTGCGCCTGATCGCCGCCAACGCCGAACAGGAAGAAGCCCTGGAAGAAATCGAGGTACAGTACGCGGGCGATGCCATCGATGTCGGCTTCAACGTGGGTTATCTGCTCGACGTGCTCAACAACGTGCACGCCGACGAAATCCAGTGGAGCTTCAACGACGCCAACTCCAGCGCACTGATTAGCGTACCGGGCAACGACCGCTTCAAGTACGTGGTCATGCCGATGCGTATCTGACGCATCTTTCCCTTCAGCAGCAAGCGGCCCGCCCATCCGGCGGGCCGGCATCGTTTCATGTGGAACCCAGAACAATGAGTGAAGAAAACGTCCCGCAAGGCGGCCAACCGGCCTACGGCGAAGCCAGCATCCAGATCCTCGAAGGCCTGGAGGCCGTGCGCAAGCGGCCCGGCATGTACATCGGCGATACCTCCGACGGTACTGGCCTGCACCACCTGGTCTTCGAAGTCGTCGACAACTCGATCGACGAAGCCCTGGCGGGGCATTGCGACGACATCGTCGTTACCATCCACACCGACAATTCAATCTCGGTGAGCGATAACGGCCGCGGTATCCCGACCGGCGTCAAGATGGACGACAAGCACGAACCCAAGCGTTCCGCCGCTGAAATCGCGCTGACCGAACTGCACGCCGGCGGCAAGTTCAACCAGAATTCCTACAAGGTCTCCGGCGGTCTGCACGGCGTTGGCGTCTCCTGCGTCAATGCCTTGTCGAAGTTCCTGCGTCTCACCATCCGTCGCGACGGCAAGAAGCACTTCATGGAATTCTGCCGTGGCGTGCCGGTTGACCGCTGTCTCGAAACCCGTGACGGCTTCGAAGTCTCGCCACTGAAAGTCCTTGGCGACACCGAAAAGCGCGGTACCGAAGTGCACTTCCTGGCCGATGACGAAATCTTCGGCCACATCGAATTCCACTACGAAATCCTCGCCAAGCGCCTGCGCGAACTGTCCTTCCTCAACAACGGCGTCAGCATCAAGCTGGTCGACCAACGTTCCGGCAAGGAAGAGCTGTTCGCCTTTGCCGGCGGCGTGCAGAGCTTCGTCGAATACATCAACCGCAGCAAATCGGTCCTCCATCCGAACATCTTCTACTCGGCCGGCGATGCCAAGGTCGGCCAGGGCGCGGCGGACACCGGCATCACCATCGGCGTCGAAGTCGCCATGCAGTGGAACGACTCCTACCAGGAACAGGTGCTCTGCTTCACCAACAACATTCCGCAATCGGACGGCGGCACCCACCTGACCGGCCTGCGCGCCGCGATGACCCGCGTCATCAACAAGTACATCGACGAAAACGAGATCGCCAAGAAGGCCAAGGTCGATATCGCCGGTGACGACATGCGTGAAGGCCTGGCCTGCGTGTTGTCGGTCAAGATGCCCGATCCCAAGTTCGCCTCGCAGACCAAGATGAAACTGGTTTCCAGCGAAGCCCGCGGCGCCGTTGAGGAAGTCGTCGCCCAGAAACTCGCCGATTTCCTGCTTGAGCGCCCGGTTGATGCCAAGATGATCTGCGGCAAGATCGTCGAAGCCTCGCGCGCCCGCGAAGCCGCCCGCAAGGCCCGCGAAATGACGCGGCGCAAGGGCGTCCTCGACGGCGTCGGCCTGCCCGGCAAGCTCGCCGACTGCCAGGAAAAAGACCCGGCGCTCTGCGAAATCTACATCGTCGAGGGCGATTCCGCCGGCGGCTCCGCCAAGCAGGGCCGCGACCGCAAGTTCCAGGCGATCCTGCCGCTGCGCGGCAAGGTGCTCAACGTCGAGAAGGCGCGTTTTGACAAGCTGATCTCGTCCGAGCAGATCGTCACCCTGATCACCGCGCTCGGCACCGGCATCGGCAAGGACGACTTCAACGTCGACAAGCTCAGATACCACCGCATCATCATCATGACCGACGCCGACGTCAACGGCGCCCACATCCGCACCCTGCTGCTGACGCTGCTCTACCGCCAGATGCCCGAACTGATCGAGCGCGGCTACGTCTATATCGCCCAGCCGCCGCTGTACAAGGTCAAGCACGGCAAGACCGAGCGCTACCTCAAGGACGATCTGGAATACAACCAGTTCCTGCTCAACATGGCGCTCGACGAAGCGGTACTCATGCCGACCACCGGCAACCCGGTCAGCGGCCCGGCGCTCGAAGGCCTGGCCCGTTCCTGGCTGGCCACCGAAGCGATCATCGAGCGCCTGTCGCACCTGATCAACCCGGAAGTCCTCAAGGTCATCGTTCGCCACAACCTCGCGGTCGATCTTTCCAGCGAGGAGAAAACCCGCGCCAGCGCCGAGCTGATCGCCGCCCGCATCCCGGCCGGCACCCGTCTGGTGCCCAAGTTCGACGACATCCAGGAACGCTGGACGCTACGCGTCGAACGCATGCACCACGGCAACCTCAAGGTCGGCCTGATCGACGAAGATCTGCTGCTCTCCGGCGACTTCATCCAGCTCAAGCGCACCGCCGAAACCCTCGCCGACCTCTTCGGCAACGGCGGCGTCATCGCCCGCGGCGAGAAGAAGCAGCCGGTTGCCAGCTTCGGCGACGCGATGAAGTGGCTGTTCAACGAAGTCGAGCGCGGCATCAGCAAGCAGCGCTACAAGGGTCTCGGCGAAATGAACCCCGAACAGCTCTGGGAAACCACGATGGACCCCAAGGTCCGCCGCCTGCTGCGCGTGCAGATCGACGACGCGATTGCCGCCGACGAGATCTTCACGACGTTGATGGGTGAACTGGTTGAGCCGAGAAGGGCCTTCATCGAAACCAACGCGCTGAATGCGCGGATCGACATCTAAAGCGTCGATTCGTGTAGGATCCCATGATCGTCTAGATTTTTCCCAAAAGTCTAGATTTGGCGGGAATGGTTCAAACAAAGAGGCTACTCGCATAGGGTAGCCTCTTTGATTTTTGGGCCAGAGTTAGCTGGCGGTTTTTCGGCCTTTGCGGATGATATTGCTGCCTTAAGTTAACGACCGCTTAACAGTAAATGCTACCCTTCCGCTCGCCGCAGGCGAACTCACTCTCAGTGGCCTGAAGCAGCTATCGTTGGAGCAGCAACAGAAGTCTTTAGGCTGTCGTAAAGGTAGGGTTGGATTACTTCGAAAACCATGCCCAAAAGCGAGACCACAAGCCGATGGTATTCTCCGTTTCAACGGCGGGGGCAATCGACTGCGCGTCAAGTCGCGCAGAATCCGTTTCACGTTCGTAATACGCGGCTTTCGCCCGCTTGTCACGGAGCCTTTCGGCCTCAACGCGCGCATCAGACCACCGGCCACACTCGATGACGCGATTTCTTTCGATCACATAGTGCGAGCGGCAATTTTGGTTCCAATTGCCCACCGAGGGATTGAGCGTCACGGACTCGCCGTCGAACGTTATCCGCCAGTCCGTCGGCGTGAAAGGAGTTACCACGCGTTCCCCGCAACCGCAGCAGCACGAGTGCACCGCGGTCGCGTATTCCATCGAGATGTACAGAACGCCTAGTTCCAGCTCACGTGGTACGTTCCGGACAAACCGGTGCTCCAAGGTGTGGTGCCGCATCACAATTGGTCTCCGTTCAGCAGCATGCCGCCGTCGGTGGTGTAGGTGCTGTGGTGCTCCTGCTCAAGGTCTCGATAGAACCCGCGCAATTTCTTCCACTTCACGACCGCTAGGCAAGCGTTTAAGGCATTCAGGTCGGCCACCTGAATATTGGACGCATATACGTCCTGGCCGCCACCGCCCGCGAAGGAGATGCGCCCTTGGTGTACATGCTCGCGCTTCATGGGCGTGCTGGTTGTCACGCGCAAGATGCCGCCGAGGCTGCCGTTAGTGAGTTCCAGGCCCATGCCGACATCGATGAACGGCACGCCCAGCGCCTCGAGCTTGGCCACGACAGCACGCTTCTTCTCGCCAGCATCCATGCTGAGGAACGCAAACGTGATGCCGTCCAGCAGGCCAAGCGTATCCGCGTTCATCTCCACAGGATGCGCCTCGATGTTACGGTGCATGCGCTTGTAGATGCCTTTTAGATAGTCCACCTTCTTCGGTGCATCCCGCAGCTCCTCCAGTGACGGTGCCCCAGGCGCGCGGAAGGCGTTGTGCGACAGGAAGTCATCACTGTCGAAAAGGCGGATCCGCTTCACGGGTGTCTTCGCGACGAAGTCGAGGATGTAGCCGCCGGTGCCACCCAGGCCGATAATGGCTACAACCTCCTCTTCTAGCTTGCTGGCCAACGCGCCAATCCCGACGCGGCTGGAGGCAGTGTCGAGATAGTTGAACACGCTGGCCTCATCTTCCTCCTCGCCGCCGCGGAATACGCGCGGGCTGATGCCCGGCTGCAGCACTGCGGCCGGCCCGGATACGATGGTCGCGTAGGTCAACATCTTGGCGTAGTAGTCCGCATAACCCTGGTCGCTCGGCTTGCTGGAGAAGCTGAACCGCGCCGTGAGCCCGTAGCCGAGGTCTTTGTTCGGCGCGGCATGCGAGATGCCCTGCAAAGGCGTTCCGTCGGCATTGCACGGGAAGTCGCCATCCCAGTTCATGACATGCGTTTCGGGTTTGCGGGTACGGTCACCTGCAAGGTCAAGAGTAGAGACCAGGGTGCCAAAACGGATCTGGCGCTGGGCGTCCACGTAGGGTACTTCCAGCATCACAAGGAAGTTTCCCTTGATGCGGATGAAGTAGCCCTCCGAGCGGAGCCGAGCCAGATCGGGATTAAGACTGAACAGTGCGCGTGACATTGAAGATGGTCCCTTTCTTTTTAACTTCAACAGAGCCGCCCTCGCCGAGTTCGCCAGCGTGAGGGAGCGATGCCGCATTGCGGTAGGTTATCGAGAACTTCACGTTGCTCTCGGGCGGCGCGTTCGGGTGCGACAACTTGACCACCTGCTCGAAGGTGACGTGCTTGTCCGGAACGCTCTCCTCGACAGAGTTGACCAAGATGATGTAACCCGTCTGCGGCTTGGGGGCAGTGATGAAACGCTCGATGCCCGGCGCGTCGAGGTTGATCCGATCGTCCGGCTCGATGAGTAGGTCTTCACCGCCGCGGACCTCCAAGAAAACGGAATCGTCCGGGGATGTCTCGGCGAGGTCGTACAGAACGCTGCCGAGCATGTTGGCGTGCCCCCACGCCAGCTGGCGGTCGTTTAGCGAGAACTTGAAGTCGCGGTCCGACTTGAACGCGATGAAGCGTTCAGCGCCCTTCCCGCGCAGATCGAAGGTCTCGTCGAGGCGGACGTCCTCGAAGTCGCCCGTGTCCAGGTAGGCGTACAGGATGTAGTCAGTGCGATGGTCCAAACCAGCACTAGCCAGGATTTGCCTGCCGGTGGGAACTGGGTCCGGTACATTAATGTTGCGAAAATTCAGCCCATCCAGGCCGAAGCGGATACGATAGGCGACAGCCTCCCGCAAAGCGCGACCCTCGCGGATCGCGTCGCCAACGTCGTCAATATCAGGATATTTCATAGGGTCCTCAAGGTTGTTGTGGCGAAGCTTTCTCGCCTACAACCGTCTAATCGGACCCACCGAACGATGCCGGTAAATTTTTTCAGAAGTTTTTTATAAGCGCGCCAGGAGGCACGGCGCCACATACGAAGAAAGCTGGGCAGTTGGGGCACGTCACGTCCGACGCCTTGGCCCGGAAGTTCCCCTCGCGAATGTCACGTAGGATGTTGCCCAGCTTGACCTGACGGTTACTCAACTCCTTGGCCGACAAAACTAGGGGCTTAGCTTCGGCGTCAGCCAAATGCACCAGTTCCACGATCGCGTCTGGAAAAGCTGCTCGAGCTGCTAAGAGGAACGCTGCGGTACCGACGTCTTTACCTTCTGTGCTTGATGCGTGCCCGGTCTTGACCCGGCGCAGCGTTCGAATGCCATCACGCACCAAGACTTCGTCCGGCCTGACCTCCACTTCGTGGTCGTCGAAGGTGATGCGTAGCGCGGTGGGCACTTCAACCATGGCGCCAGCCCGCGATTCCAGGAAATAGCCCAGCATCGTGGAGGCCATAGCACGGTAGTCCTCGACGTATCCGTGGTCGTGAAGCCCGTGGGTGACGAAGGCCTCCGCAAGAAGTGCATCACACTGATCAGTCGAGGCAACTCCGTTGGCAACTACCTTTCGATAGACCTCCCGGATCGCCTCGTGCATCTGCATGAAGGCGCTCGTGCGTCGACGCCCACCGACTTGCAGCAGATGTGTATACAAGAACCGCCGCCCGCACGACTCGTAGAGCGCGAGCGCCTCGGAACTGAAGCATGGCGCGCCCAAAAAGATCATGGGTATTTGTGCAGCGTCTGAGGCTGGAGGCAGGACGGTCAATGGCGTGACCGATCGCTGGCTGGCGGCGCCGATGCGGTCAAGGAACTTCGACAGTGGCCTGGAGGTGCCGTTGGACTTCGTCGTGGCGCCGTAGAACGTCAGACGGTCCCTTGCCCGCGACATCGCCACGTAGAAGAGGCACTCCTGCTCCTCGTTGTGCGCGGCCCGCGCGATGTCCTCCGGGCTGCCCGCCCCTCCCGTGACCATGCCATTCGGTGGCGGACATTTAGAGGGGCGGATAGCACCAGGGATGGAGTCCTGATTCACGCCCACTATGTGGACCACCGGAAATTCCAAACCTTTGGAGCCGTGGATCGTCATCAGGCGAACAGCGTCGATACCTTGGGCTGCGGCTGGCAATTGCCTAAGATCCCTGTCGTCCCGGAGGCGCAGCAGCCTGCGCACGCGGTCGGCCAGCCGCTGGATCGGAAGACCCCGCCCGTTGGGCTGGACCCGCACGAAATTCATGAACTGCCAGATGGCGATGCCTTGGGCCTGTTCAGGAACGCTAGACGACGAGGCGATGTGCGCTGCCAGCCTCGTTCGGTCAAGCAGCAAGGTTGCTAGCACTGCCCAGGGTTGAGCCGTGGCGTCGAAGCCATCGAGCGCGGTACTTAAGGCAGACAGGGCGGCCTGCCCGGCTCGAGTTATGTCCGGTGCTCCTTGCCGCCATGCACCGGGCTGCACTTCAGCGCCGCGAAGGCGTTCAAATATGCGTACAGCGTCCTCAAGCGCCATAGCGAATTCGGGCCAGCAGGCGGTGCGAATCAGGCCCATGGCGCGCCTGTCCAGAAGGAGCAAGAGGACAGCGACAAGATCCTTTATCTCGGTGCGCTCGAAGAGACTGCCCAAGAATAGGACGGGCACGCCGGCACGCTCAAGCTCCTGCCCGGTATCGGACAGCCTATCGTTGCCCCTGCACAGAACTGCCTGATCGCGATACCGAAAGCCCGCTGCTCGGAACTGCTCAATGCTGTCGACCAGTGCCGAAGTGACGAGCGAACCATCAGCAACGGTGATGACCTCCGGCTGCGCGCCACCGGAGCCCCGATCAGCCTCGAGGGACGTTGGCCCGTCAGCGGCACTCATGCCGGCCGCGAAGTTGGAGAAGGCGCTGACGATCTCTGACGTGGAGCGATAGTTGATGTCCAGATTGTCTCGAACCCCTCCAGGGAAGTCCTCACGGCCAAAACGCGCCATGTTGAAGGACGAGGCGCCACGGAAGCGATAGATGGACTGCTTGGCGTCTCCAACCACCCACAGGTTCTCTCCGGTGGGTTTGAGGGCGGCAAGGAGCCGGACGCTGCTTCGGTTCACGTCCTGATACTCGTCGACTAGAACGTGCTCGTAGTCATTCTGGAGCTGGGTCCTCACCGCTTCATCGCCCTCGAGGAGGAGCACCGGCCGCATGACCAGGTCGCCGAAGTCGACGCACCCTGAGGCGGCTTTGAGTTCCTCGTAGCGCGCGTAGACCCCTGCGAGCTCTTCAGCCTTTTCAGCAGCTTCGATAGCTGCAGGGTCGGTCGCAGCCGCGCGCATCGTCTGAGCCAGGGCGAGATAGGCCGGAGGACCAACGACCTCGTCCTTAGCTCGGGAGACTGCGGTCAAAATGTCGGCAGCAGTCTGCGATGGGTCGTAAAGGTTTCGATAGTGCTTCAGGCCGAGCCGTGGGAACTCGATTTCGAGTAGTTCAACGGCCTCAGTACGGTCCATCAGCCGAGGATCCGTCGGCAATTCGCACCTTTCGCTGAACCGTCTGAGGATGTCTAAGCCAAAGCTGTGGAACGTGCCGATGCACAGCGCAGCCGCCTGTTGCGGGCGTCTCCGAGCGATCCGCTCGGCCATCTCGCCTGCAGCCTTGTTTGAGAAAGTAAGGAGGAGGATGCGCCTGGGGTCAACGCCATCGTCAAGTAAGCTCTCGACGCGAGCCACCAGCGTACGCGTCTTGCCAGTGCCCGGCCCGGCCTGGAGCAGAAATGCGGCGCCACGGTGGGCCGCGGCGGTTTGCTGCTTTAGGTTTAGCGGGACTTCGATCAGCTCTGTAGCTGCAGCTACCGGAAAGGCGGGAAGCAGCAGGGCGTCCAGCATCTGCTGGGCAATAACCTCGAACGGGGCGCCCAGGCGCGCAGCCACGGCGGAGCACGTCTGGCCCTGGGTCACGTGCAGGTCTACCGCGACGTGTCGTGGGAGGAGAAGCTCCCGCGCAAAGAGATCCATCTGGACCTCTCTCCGCTGACGCCTGCTGTAGTCCACTACGCGGTCCATGCCGACGGGTGCTGCTTCCGAGGTACGGGCCGGGTCGATGTTTGTCGCTTGCTCGGACTCCTCCTCACCATCGCCCAGTTCAGCATGCCCGATTTCGTGCGCCACCAGAAACGCCTGGTCGAACGGCGAACCGTTGGCTTCGTGGATGATGAGCGGAACGTCCGGGTCAAAGGAGGCTCGGCCGCCATCGAGAAGTGCGGCATTGGGAGCACAGGTCTCGACGGTGATCCTGAGATCGTTTGCTATGCCAACAGCAAACTCGTATGGACTCCATGGATTGCGCCCGCGCTGGACGGCCTCATCGTGCAGCCGCCGCGCGTGCTGCCGAGCCAGCTCTATCGGGTCCATGGCTACTCCTCGCGGAGTAGGTTTGAAATGCTCTGTTCGTCAACACCAGCGTCTTGCAAGACTCGCTCGAACGACACCTTCTCAGGTGCTACTGGCTTGACAGCCGATTTCCTTGCGCGAGCCATCGGGGCTACGGCAGGAAGCGCGAGATATGAGAGCAGCGTCTCGGTCGATGTTTTCAGCGCCTCGGCCATCTTCGCGGCCATGCGA
Organism: Azonexus sp. MM2026_4; assembly: GCF_055901855.1. NCBI lineage: Bacteria > Pseudomonadati > Pseudomonadota > Betaproteobacteria > Rhodocyclales > Azonexaceae > Azonexus > Azonexus sp. MM2026_4. Next base: position 2,954,147 of record NZ_CM148380.1, read on the forward strand.
TGGGGCAAGGTTGCGACCTCGATCCGGCGCTCTCGGAACGCGAGGCCAACTTGCATTGGCAAGGCCAGCGCACTGCTGGCCTCGGTGAACACCTTTGCTGGGGCAGTTTCCAGAGACTGCAGCGTTGAAGCGTTTTCCCGGAGGCGCGCCATACCTGCGGCCACGAGGTCAAACTCGGCGGCACCAAGAGGAATGTTGTCATCAAACTCCCGAGTCAATTCCATGGAGAGGTCTATCAGGGCCACGGAATGCTCAGGGTACTCGGCGAGGTATCGCTGCAGAACACCTGTTCCTGGCTGGAAGTCCATGGCAAACGCTCTCAGAACGTCGTCTGCCGAGAGTTGAGAATGCTGAGTCATCGCACCATCCCCTTTCGCTCAAGGAATCGCTTCAGCGATGCAAAGGCCTTGTCTCGATGCGTGCGGATGGTCTTTTCCGACTTTCCCAGCACTTTGCTGATGGACTCGATCGAGGGGTCATTGGACTCGATGGGAATACCTTGGCGCCACATCACGACGATTCTCCTTTGAAGTTCAGGCAGCCTGTCAATCGCGTCGTCTAGTAGGAGCCGGTAATCTTTCTTGTCAAATTCGTCGGACTCGAACGGGTCGTAGCTGCCGACGGCGGATTCCACCTGGGCAGTGATTTCGCCGTCCTCGGTCTCCAGCTCATCGTTCCGATTCTCAAGCTTCCAGTGGCGAACGTTCGCATCGTGGCGATCTGCCGCGATGGCCGCGTTGAAGTTGACCTCATAGTAGTCGAGGCGCTCGTCATACTCGTTCCGGTCGCTGAGCAGCAGGTCGACGAAGTGGTCAACGACTTCCTCTCGGATGTTCAACCCAGTCAGAGAGACGGTATCGCCGCCCGAATTGGTGATAGCCCGGACTCGGCTGGCCACGCGACCAAGAAGTTTCTCGGTCAGCTTCTCTCGGTAAGCGTCTGGGGCCGCGTTGCGAACGAAGTACAGTAGTGCTTCGGGGGAAATAAAACCAAGCTCGCTACTCGACCACAGGCCTGCGCGGCGTTCAAATTCTGATGCACTGATGTCAGCGAGACCTTGAATCTCGGATTCGACCACGTCTCGCCTCAAATAAGGCGTACCGTCGAGCTTGCGTTTGCGGAGGGAACGTGACACGTATATTCCTCTGTCTTATGCGCCGGTGATCTTGCTTTTATAGCTTTAAGTGTAACAGCAGGTATTTAATTTGAGGATTCGTACCATCAGACGGATACTGAAGTTCTGTCCGATAACGCTGGTCAGACCGCTATTTTCACATTGAGAGGGAGCGCGGACCCCAAGCCGGCGTAGCAAACAAGGCGGTGCAGATCGACTGGTCGATTTTTTTGCTCAGGCTGTTCCACCCATAGCACTAGAATAATGGCATGAGCGAACAAGACCTTTCCCTCCGAACACCAATTCCCCTCTCGTTTCAGTCGGCCGATAGCATCTTGAGGACCAAGGTAGGTATCGAAGAAACCTACAAGTCCATTCGCAATAGGCTACGCAAGCACAGCGCTGTCGCAGTTGCCAATGTTGTGTTACAGGCTATGTCAATCAAGCATTCCTGCATTGAGGAGGAACTTGGCGCTTTTCCGTGGTTGAAGTTACTTATCGTCAAATGGGCCTTTCAGGATACTGCAGTGCCTTTGATAGGTACAACGCCGATGCGAGCTTCCGAGCTGGACCTCATGTGCCAGCAGCTTTGGGACAGCGCGGCCAAAGAAGAGAAAAGTGGTCCTGAGCAAAACGTATTTCTCATGTTGCGCCCCCTGCTTCATCCGCAGATTGAGTTCCAACGGAAATTCTCTTGGTCATTCTTGCGTTGGCCAGCGCTGTACGTCCGGCTCCCAGAAGGCAAGGCTCGAAAGCAGTTTCGAGAGGCCATTGGGATGGAACCAGAGATTTTCATGGACTTGGTCTTCGGGCTCTACGCAACGGTTTTGAGCACTAAGGCACCGATGCCCGCGGACCCGCTGGCTCCGTGCAGGCCACAGTACGGGGATGCGGTGGACCAACTCTATGCGCTGTTTGCGCGAGACCTAGCTTCACTGCGCAAGGAGCTTCAGCAAGACAGAGCTCAGCGGCTTCGTGGGAAGCATGAGCTCAACGAGTTCCCGTACCTTAAGCGATTCCCGTTATTGCGAGGCCCAGACGGGCGGTATTTCTGCTGGCACCGGACTGTTTTTGCGCGGGGGGTCGAGGAGGCAGTTCACCTTCGACTGTCGGAGCAGTTCGAAGGTGATTACTCGACCAATTTCAGCAAGGTGTTCGAGGCCTACGTTACCGAGCTAGCTCACGAGTCAGGTTTGCCACTCATGCCAGAGTCACAGTACAAGCAGCTGATGGGCGCTTCTTCGTCGGCCGTCGAGGTGGTCTTCGAAGGCGAGGGCTGCAACATCCTGCTTGAAGCGAAGATGTCTCTTTTTGGCGACGATGTATTGGTCGTGGATAACGATCACCAGGTGTTCCAGAAGACAAAGCGTGTCCGGGAGGCAATTAGTCAAGGGTGGCAGGTTAGTCGGCAGCTCCGTGAAAACCCTGAGTTGCGGCAGCGATTCAACCAGCCCGTGGACTACTTGCTCGTAGTGACCAGTAGGGAGTTGTTGCTTGGGAGCGGCGACAAGCTGCAAAGAATATTCCCAAAGGGGAAATTCACCTATCCGGAGAACGATCCGGATGCTGAGCATCGGTTGCCGCTCGGGAACATTTTCATCATCAGCATCGAAGACTATGAGCGAGTGATGTGTTGCCTCAGAGAAGGACTGGTGAATTTGTCCGAGGTGGTGAAGTCCGCTGCAGCAATGAACAGTAGGCCCGAGTCGTCGAAATTCTTCTTTGCTGACTTCTTGCGGCCGTACATTCAGAGATGCGGACTTCCCCCGCTGATACAGCAGGCTCAGGATGCCGCTCAAGCACGGCTCAGTGCAGCTTTCGACAGGGCCTGAAGCCACGCATCAATCTGGACAGGAGAGTTGGCATCGACCAGCCCTTTCTTTGTAGGTTCACCGGCAGTCAACTCATGACTGACCCCTTACCTCCACATTGCCACCCGAGGCCAACTGATGGGCCAATGGCTGCTAAGGCCGAACTCTTGATCTGCTGGAGGCAATGTCAAGCGAATTCGGCTTTAGAGAAGGACGCGCAACTAAAGTGCCTCACCCTTGCTATGGTCAAAGTCCACAGACGTAAAAACATGTGGTTGCCTCGCCATGCCAAGCGACTTACGATCATACATATGGGGTAATGAGGAATCTGAGGGGAGTACAAGCGCATCGTGGCGAAGAAGAATTCAGCAGGGAGTGGATTGATTGTTGGGGTGGCCCTCATCATCGGGCTCCTGGCCTCAGTCCCCAAAGAGATTTGGATTGGCCTCGTCGTCCTCGTGCTTGCCGTCTGGATCGTCTTGAAATACACGAAAACCAAGGACGCCGCCGTTCCGCCTAAGCCCACACCGGTTCAAGCTCGGACAACCACGCCTGCACGATCGGTCACACCTCAAGCCGCGACTTCCACCAACAGCGCCAGGCAATCCGAGGAATTTGCCACCGTTAACTTTACCGGAACGCCTGGAAGCAATGAGTACCGAATCCCGACGCCGCCGGCCGGTACTCAGGTAAAAGCACGCTGGATTCCGGGCGGGGAAACCGTCACCGTCGCCGGAGTCACTTTTTCGGGAGGAATGATTTATGTCGGTACCGCCCTGAAGTCGGGTTACTACGATGTCGATCCTGCACTGATCAATCCGAGCCTCAAGGTCTCCACCACTGATGTCGACATCAGTTTGGCGCTGACCGATTACTGGCCCAGCTACTCGAGCATTTCGCCGGATGCCCGAAAGGGCTATCTGCAGTGGCATTCCAGCGAACGCAAGGCGCCGCAAGCCAACATCGGCTACGTCTTTCTCTTCTTCTATGGATTGGAACGCCGAGTTCTCCTAGATGCGCAAACTGATCCTGTTGCCAAGGCGGATATCCCGGCCATTGCAGCCGAGGTTCAGCGGTTGTTGGATATCTACGGCGGTAATCACTCGTTTCGGAATTACGCGAGCCAATTCCTGAGCTATATAGTTTCCGACGGAGTCAGCGAGAAGTCCTATCTCCGACAGCCGCCAATCATCACGGAATACTCTTTTGTACTTCCCCTAGCGTTACGCGTTGGTCTCGGACAGCTGGCGGTCGACCAGAAACCGGTACCCGCCGACTGGGCTTTGGCATGGGCACAGGCAGACCCGAACATCTCACGTCGGACGGCTACCACCCGCTGCGCCGATTTGTTCGCCAGCTTGTTCAAGCAGAAGTATTCCAAGGCCTATGGCGAAGGCTTCATCCTCAAAGTTAATCGGACCAAGCTCAAGGTCGGCTACACACCCGCCTCGGCAGGTCTTCGCTCCTTCGATTTCACCCGCACGATCGCGGATTTACCTGACGTCTCAGCGGTGAAGACACCGGTCGCTAAATTGCAGGAGTTGGTTAACGAATGCACAACCGCGCTCGATCCCTACAGCCGGTATATCGGCCGCCATCCCGACAAGGCGCAAGCGCTGGAGGGACTCCTACAACTGCCTGCCGAACTCTGGCCGGCACCCGTAAGGGCGGAGCTCGATGATCTCAAGAAGCGAGTCGGTGATGGCCTGATTCTCATGGGCTTTGGCGAACTGTCCGGACGCTTGAAGAGCGCGGGCGGCTTAACGCGCGATAAGGTACTGGGTCTCGCCCGGGCGCTGGAGAGTCTTCACCTCGGCATGGAGCCCGACGTCTTGGCGGGCGCCAAGACACCGAAGGCAGAGGAAAAAATCGCGCTGTTCGCCACCCACCCGGAGGATGGGGCAGTACGTGCGGGGCCGGCTTATTCAGCGGCTGCGGTAACGCTCGACCTCGCCTGCGTGGCGGCGCTGGCCGATGGCGAGGCGTCGGCCCACGAACTACTGCACATTTCGAAGCAGGTGGACTCCTGGGGGCATTTGAGCGAAGCGCACCGAAAGCGCCTCAAAGCCCATCTGCGGCTCGGGGTTGACCAGCCGGCCACCCTGACTTCCCTGAAGAAAAAGCTTGAGCCTTTGCCGGCGGACGCCAAGCGCTCAATCGTCCGCTTCTTGGCGCATCTTACCCAGGCTGACGGCAAGGTCACCCCCGAGGAGGTGAAGTTCCTCGAGCGGGTCTACAAGATGCTGGGTATCGAAGCCCAACTGGTTTATTCCGATCTGCATGTCCAGGCTGCGACTGGGGTCTCCGTGGCTGCTCCAGCCATTGGTGCCTCCGTCGCCCAGGCCGAGTCCTCCAGTTTTACTCTCGACGTCGAGCGTATTGCCCAGCTACAGAAGGAAACAGAAGCGGTGTCCGCGCTGCTGGCGAATGTCTTCGCGGAGGAAGCGCCCGCCGAAGCGGCCGTCGACGAGGCTACATCAGCCGAAGAGGCGCCCGAGATGGCGTCCGGGGTATTGGGCCTGGATCACGACCATTCCGCCTTCCTGCGTCTATTGATTGGCCGGCACGTATGGTCCCGAGACGAGCTGGCCGACATGGCGGCTGATATGGAGTTGATGCTGGACGGTGCACTGGAGCACATCAACGAAACCATGCTGGATTCATTCGAGGTGCCGCTCGCCGAAGGCGACGACCCCATCGAAATCAACCAAGAGCTTCTGGAGAAACTTCCCTATGAGCACCATCCGCGCTAAAGACCGTGATGCCGTCATTCAATCCCTGCGAGCCGGCGTCGTGCCGCGCACGGGCCAGCACCTGATCCAGGTTGGCCGCGTAAAGGAGTTGGAGGCGCTGATGAAGGACGTGGAGCGCATTGCCGACAGTGGCTCCGGATTCCGGGTCGTCATCGGCGAGTATGGTTCCGGAAAGACCTTCTTCCTAAACCTCGTTCGCGCCATTGCGCTGGAGAAGAAGCTGGTCACGATGCACGCCGACCTCAATCCTGACCGCCGACTGCATGCCACCGGAGGTCAGGCACGCTCGCTCTACGCCGAACTCACCAAGAACCTCGCCAGCCGCACCAAACCCGAAGGCGGTGCGTTGGCCGGCATCGTCGAGAAGTTTGTGGCGCAGGCAAAATCGGAGGCCAAGGCAGGCGGCATCACCACCGAGGCCGCAATCCGGCAACGGCTCGATCACCTGACAGAGATGGTCAATGGCTACGACTTTGCCGAAGTCATTGCCGCCTACTGTCGTGGCTTTGAAGAGGGTAACGAGCAACTCAAAGCCGACGCTATTCGCTGGCTGCGCGGCGAATTCACTACCAAGACAGATGCCCGGGCGGCGCTGGGCGTGCGGACCATTATCGACGATGCTTCCTTCTATGATCAGTTAAAGCTGCTGGCGCGCTTTGTCCGCCTGGCAGGCTACAGCGGCCTGATGGTCTGCCTCGATGAATTGGTCAATCTCTACAAGCTTTCGAACACTCAGGCCAGGAACTCCAATTACGAGCAGATCCTGCGCATCCTGAACGACTCACTGCAAGGCTCGGCCGAGGGCCTAGGGTTCGTGCTGGGGGGCACACCAGAGTTCCTCATGGACACGCGGCGCGGGCTCTACAGCTATGCCGCGCTGCAGTCCCGCTTGGCAGAAAACACCTTCGCCAAGGCTGGCATGGTTGATTATTCGGGGCCAGTGATGCGTTTGGCCAGTCTCACCCCGGAGGATTTCTTCGTCCTGCTGCAGAAGCTGCGGCATGTCTATGCGTCGGGCGAGGTCGCACAATATCTGCTACCGGAGCCCGCCATTCCCGCCTTCATGGAGCATTGCGCCAAGCGGTTGGGAGATGCCTATTTCAGGACGCCGCGGACCACGATTACGGCCTTCATCAACCTGTTGGCGGTGCTCGAGCAGAATCCCGGGGCTGATTGGAAGGAACTCATCGGGGTTACCGACGTGATCGCCGACAGTGGTGGCGCAGCCGACATGGCGGTCGAGAATGACGATGAGTTCGCCAGCTTCCAGCTCTGACTCACAAGGATTCGCACGGCTTGACGAGCGCATCCAGCGCTGGATCTGGAGCGAAGGCTGGACCACGCTGCGGGACGCACAAGAGCTGTCGATTCCTGCACTAATCGATGCCGACCGGGACGTCATCGTGGCGGCCGCCACGGCGGCAGGGAAAACCGAGGCGGCCTTCTTTCCGATCCTGACGCACTTGCTGCGTCACGAGCCGGACATTGGCTCGGTCCTCTATATCAGCCCCCTAAAGGCGCTGATCAACGACCAGTGGGGACGGCTGAACGATCTGTGTGAGTCTTTGGAGGTGCCGGTCGTTGGTTGGCACGGTGATGTAGCCACCAACCGTAAGCATCAATTTCTCAAGAATCCCCAGGGTATCCTGCTGATTACCCCGGAATCGCTCGAGGCCCTGTTCGTCATGCGCGGTTCGGCCATGCCTGGGCTGATGACCGGGGTTCGATACATCGTGGTCGATGAGTTGCACGCCTTCATCGGATCGGAGCGTGGCAAGCAGCTACAGTCATTGCTGCATCGCATCGAGCGGGTGGCGGGCCGGTCGGTGCCACGCGTAGGCTTGTCGGCCACCTTGGGCGACATGAGGTTGGCAGCGCGCTTTCTTCGCCCGTCAGCCGGAGACAAGGTGCACTTGATCGTGGCCCAAAGCGGTGGTCAGGAACTGAAGATCCTGTTGAAAGGCTATACGGAAACGCCGCCGCGGATCGAAAGCGAACCAGAGCTAGAGAATCCGGAGTTGGAAGATGTGGTACCTGGCAGCGTGGTGGCGGTGGCAGCTCACCTCTACCAAGCGCTGCGCGGCTCAAACAACCTAGTGTTTCCCAACAGCCGGCGCTCAGTTGAGATTTACGCCGACTTGCTGCGCCGTCACTGCGAACGAGAGTGCCTCCCCAATGAGTTCTGGGCGCACCATGGCAGCTTGGCTAAGGACTATCGGGAAGAAGCGGAGCGGGCTTTGAAGGATGGAGCTCGCGCGGCGACGGCCATCTGCACGACGACCTTGGAACTAGGGATCGATATCGGCTCGGTCAAGAGCATCTGTCAGGTCGGGCCGCCACCATCAGTCGCGAGCCTTCGACAACGGCTCGGTCGATCGGGACGCCGAAAGGGAGAGCCTGCGATTCTCCATAGCTACTGCATTGAACCCAACCTTGAACCGAAATCCAGCATTTCGGACAACCTGCGGGAAGGATTGGTGCAGTCCGTGGCCATGATCCGCTTATTGATCGGCGGGTGGTTTGAACCTCCTCGGGTCGGTGGCATACATGCCTCAACCCTGGTCCAGCAAATACTCTCGATCATCGCTGAGCGTGGCGGTGCGCATGTCCGCGAACTATGGGGGACGTTGGCTGCTGCAGGGGGGGCATTTGAGGGACTGTCGCGGGAAGATTTTCTGCTGTTGTTGAAGCGTATGGGGGAACTACATCTTCTGATCCAGGACAGTTCTGGCCTTCTCCTGCATGGAGAGCTCGGTGAGAAGCTTGTCAATCACTATGAATTCTTTGCCGCATTCTCCAGCGATGAAGAGTTCCGCTTGGTCTGCGACGGCAAGGCGCTGGGCTCTCTGCCCGTGACCCGGCCTCTCGTGCCGGAGCAGCGGATCATCTTTGCGGGCCGTCGTTGGAGGGTCTTGGAGGTGGACGGCGACAAGAAGCTCATTGTGGTCGCCCCGGACAAAGGTGGGGCGCCACCGGCCTTCGATGGCAGCGGAGCAATGGTGCATGACCGAGTCCGGCAGGAAATGCGGGTAGTCCTGGCGAGTAGCGATAGGGTGCCATTCCTTGATGAAGGAGCTCAGGCGCTATTGGAGGAAGGGCGGAACTATTATCAGCACGTAGCCTTGGATGCCAATCAGGTCTTAGAGCGAGGTAACGAAATTTGCCTGATTACTTGGCGTGGCGACTGGGTCAATGACACCCTGGCTTTGTTGCTCGCTCGATATGGTTTGCAAGCCAGCAACGAAGGACTGGTGGTCAATATCACTGGAAGCACAAAGGAGCACGTTCTTGAGGCTTTGGGTGAGATAGCCGAACTCGAAAATATAGATCCTGTTTTTCTATTAAACGGGGCCAAAAACACCTTACGTGAAAAATGGGATTGGGCGTTGCCAGAGACAATAGGGCGGCGCTCATTCGCATCCCTTTGCTTAGATTTGGCTGGCGCCCTGGATACGGCTAGAAGCATTTCACCCTCATAAATTGAACGCTTAGGGATAATGTCAAAGGAAGTAGTGAAAGGGATTCGATCCGATTTCCGCTGTTCGGCCAAAGTTGTCGCTGGGAATGGCTCAGTTGATTGACTGTTGTCGCGCAGGTTGCTGCCGTCGAGGTGGCCTATCAAGGCTGGTTTGGTCCCTGCGGTAATTTGAGCCATACTAAATTTATGCCAAACACTAAGCCATCCCTTACAGAATTATTTATGTCTATACCCGATGTCGGCGAGGATTCCGATTTCGCTCGAACTGAAGATGGTGAAGACAAGAGGCTCGCGGCAAGGCAAATGCAGGACTTTATGACGACGGCACCTTGTGTTGAACAACTGGATTCGAAAGCACTGATTGAGGACGGTCGCGCTGGTGATGAGATTTTTGACGCCATGACTATCTAGATGAACCAGACGACAGCAAGGGGCGTGGCATCGATTGACGAAACGTTGGCCGCAATCGATTCGGCTAATCAGCGAATCGAAAATTTGGACCTAAAGACGAAGGGCAAAGAAACGTAATAAGCAAGCAAGTGGCTGCTTGGTAGCAAACGCCTGAGCGCATATTCCCGGCCAGCTTTTGCCGTTTGTCACTTTGTAACCTGCCGTTGAGCCGAATCACAGTAAGCGCCCGGCAAACCCATCTGTAAATTGACGCGTTAGACCGCGAAGATCGTGTCCCCTTAAAGACGATGGTGGACACTTTCGATGGAAATCCAGAAGCCAAGTCGGCGCCGGCGGCATCATCCGGAGGAATTCAAACTGGCGGTGATTGAGGCGTGCTGCGAACCTGGCGCCTCGGTCGCCGGCATTGCCATGGCCAATGGCGTTAACGCCAATCAGGTCCGCCGCTGGATGCGTGAGCGCGGTATCGAACCACCGACGCGACGCGTAGCGATGCCTGTGCTCGAAGCGACGCCGGCACCGGCTTTCGTGCAATTGCCGATGGCCCCGGCCATGCCGACATTGGGCGATATCCGAATCGAAGTCCGCCGGGGCAACACCGCGATCAAGCTCGACTGGCCGGCCCAGGCCGCCGGCGATTGTGCCGCCTGGTTGATCGACTGGCTGCGATGATCCGGGTCGATGCCTTGTGGTTGTCGACCCGGCCGCTCGACATGCGTGCAGGAACGGAAACGATCCTGGCCCAGGTCGTGCGGACCTTCGGCGAGGCGCAGCCACACCATGCCTATCTCTTTGCCAACCGCCGCGGAACCCGTCTGAAGGTGCTGGTGCATGATGGCTACGGCGTCTGGCTGGCCAACCGTCGTCTGAACCAGGGACGGTTTCAACTTCGCGCCGGCGATGGCCGCGTCGCCCTGACCCGGGGGCAATTCGATGCGCTGATGCTTGGCCTGCCGTGGGAACGTCTGGCCGATGGCGGGGTGATCCGGGTTTTATGACCGTCCACCATTGGGGAAGTCCACGATAGTCAGTTCGTCTTGCTGGCGGCATGATGTCGGTCATGACCTTGCCCGCCAACCTCGATCAACTGACCGCCGACGAACTGCGCGAACTGGTACGCCAGCAAGCGGCAGCCATCACGCACAAGGATCGCGAACTCAACTGGCGCAAGATCAAGATCGACAAGCTGACGCATGAAGTCGCGTACTACAAGCGCCACTACTTCGGCATCAAGGCTGAACGCATGCCGGTTGAACAAGGGCAACTGTTTGAAGAAACCCTCGCCGCCGACATGGCGGCGATCACCGAAGAACTCGAGCAGCTTTCCGAATCGAAACCGAAGGGCCAGGCCAAGCGCCAGCCCTTGCCGCCGGAACTGCCGCGCACCGAAATCCGCCACGAACCGGACTCGACCACCTGTACCTGCGGCTGCCAGATGCAACGCATCGGCGAAGATATCGCCGAGAAGCTGGACTACACGCCCGGCACCTTTACGGTCGAACGCCACATCCGCGGCAAATGGGCCTGCAAACAATGTGAAACGCTGATCCAGGCCCCGGTGCCCGCCCAAGTGATCGACAAGGGGATCCCGACCGCCGGTCTGCTCGCCCATGTGCTGATCGCCAAGTACCTGGATCACCTGCCGCTGTACCGTCAGGAAGGGATCTTCGGCCGGGCCGGTCTGCCGATCCCGCAATCGACCCTGGCCGAGTGGGTCGGCCGGATGGGCATCACCCTGCAACCCCTGGTCGATGCCCTGAAAACCGAGATGCTGACCTTCCCGGTACTGCATGCCGACGAAACACCGGTGGCGATGCTCGACCCCGGCGCCGGCAAAACGCATCGGGCCTACCTGTGGTCCTACAGCATCGGCGCCTTCGAGCCGATCAAGGCCGTCATCTACGATTTCGCCGACAGCCGGGCCGGCAAGCATGCCCAGGAATTCCTCGACACCTGGCGCGGCACGCTCGTCTGCGACGATTATGCAGGCTACAAGGCGCTGATTGCCGATGGCGTGACCGAAGCCGGCTGCATGGCGCATGCACGCCGGAAATTCTTCGACCTGCACGCCAGCAACCAGAGCCAGATCGCCCAGCAGGCGCTGGCCTACATTCAGAAGCTCTACCAGGTGGAGCGGGAAGTGACCGAACTGAGCCCTGACGAACGGCAACGAATCCGTCAGGCGCAGGCCAAACCGATTCTCGATGAATTTCACGATTGGCTGACCCGGCACCGATGCCAGGTGCCCAACGGCTCATCGACGGCCAAAGCGATCGATTACAGCCTCAAACGCTGGACCGCGCTCGTTCATTACGCCGACGACGGTCAGGTGCCGATCGACAACAACTGGATCGAGAACCGCATCCGCCCGATTGCCACGGGCCGGAAGAACTGGCTATTCGCCGGCAGCCTGCGCGCCGGCAAACGGGCGGCGGCCATCATGAGTCTGATCCAGTCCGCCAAGCTCAACGGCCACGATCCCTTCCTCTATCTCAAAGACATCTTGACTCGCCTGCCGACGCAGCCCAACAGTCGGATCGGCGAGTTGCTCCCGCATCGCTGGAAGCCAGAAACCGCCGCCTGAATCAGAAATCAACCTGGGTTCGCCGGGCGCTTACGAATCACACTACTCGGCCTTATGTAGAGGTCCACATAAGGTCGATCACCGGCCTATGGCGAAAGACGGCTAGTCAGCTATTTCCGTCATTTATAACTTGCTTTTGGGATGGCAGCTATTCCTGCTAGTGTTTTTACACCTGCAACCTAGGCTTCAAAGTTGGTGTGGTTTGCTCTGCCATTTTGCGATGCAGTCGATGGCCTCTCCGGGGAGAACAAGAGGACTTCGGCCGCAGCGCGGGCAACCGCCCAAGGGGGTCACTCAGCCCCTGCAGGCGCTACCTCTGCCAAGCCGACCGTGTAGTGTCCGCCTTGCTCTAAGCGAAGCACTAACAGATCGTACGTCCGGAGCATGCTGAGCAGGCCGGAATGCCCGTAGTCGGCTGGCGAAAATCCCGGGTCCATTCGTTTGAGATATTGCCCTAGCCCACCAAGGTGGACGTGTCCATCTGAGCTTGACCCCGCCAGCAGCGCAACTGCATCTACAACAAACTTCGGACGGCGCTTGACTATTAGCGCCGGGGTAGAGGCCGCCGGTGCCTTGGTCGCGCCATTTTTCGCCACTGTGCTAGCTGATTCGGTAGGTTCCGCCGTTTCTTTCACGGCTGGCGCCCATTCGAAAAACTGGTCGCTGGCGTTACGCAGGGCGTCAGGAGTCTTGGCCTCGCCCACGATGCATACGGTGGCTCCGCGTTCCCGCAGCTTACGGCAGAGGTAGGCAAAATCGGAGTCGCTGGTCACCAGGCAAAATTTATCGGCGCGATGGTCGAACATGGCCTCCAGTGCATCAAGCGCCATGGCGATGTCGGCGGTATTTTTTCCGGCGGCATACTGGTATTGCAGGCACGGCGTAAATGCCTGACTAACCAGGGCTTCTTGCCATGACTTGGACAGAGTTTGCAGATTGCCGTAGCCGCGACGAAGGACAACGCGACCGAACTGCGCTACGACTCGCAGGGCATGATCGAGGATATCGGGGCTCGTGTTATCGCAATCGACTAGGACCGCGACGCGTGGTTCGATGTTGTGCGGGGTGCTCATTATTATCGGGTAGGATTAGGTCATATAAGTATGCCGGGATATAGATCGCCTCGGCTAGCCCGGCTGATATGACGGCACATGATGTCATGTGATTTTGCACTGACATCTATTTGCACATGGCGTGCGCAATTGGGAGGCGTGATGGTCTGTAGGGCGGCTCCTCTCTAATCCATGATTACCGATGAGTCTCCATTCGAATGGGTCAAGAACACCTGAAAGTTGCGTTTTGGCATTGAGGTTGATATATTAGTCCTTTGAAAACAAAGGAAAATTTGATATTTCTTGCCGCGTTTGATACGCTCCAGTGACTCTTTTTTGAGAGGTGGGGGAGTGTGGTGCGTCAAGATGGTTGCCTGACATCGATTCTGATAATTATTGAACAGAGGGTATCCTCGTGAGCCCCTTTGCTATCTACCTCCGAGAGATCCGGCAAGCACGCGGACTGAATCAGAAGGTTGCTGCCGAATTGCTGGGGTTTGAGCCAAGCTATTTATCTGCGGTAGAGCGAGGGCAAAAGGGGCCGCCACGGCAGTATTTTGTGGATCGAGTTATCAGGTGCTTCAACCTGAGTGACCAAGAAAAAATTGAACTGCTGGACCGCTTGGCCAAATCGAAGCATCAGGTTGCGATGCCCTGCAATGCGCCGCTCGCTGAGTATGAGTTGCTCCATGAACTGAGCGGCCAACTCGGCCAACTCCACCCCATTCAGATACAACTGATCCGACAAGCTCTAGCGATACCGCACGCGTTTGGTGGCGAGCGGTCAACCCCCTATGGCACGGAGGCCCGAACCATGAGGTAAACGAAAAAGCGAGCCGCAAGGGCCCGCTCCTTCTTGGTAGCAACGGATTGCGACCGGTCACGAAACCTCAGTATCTGTTGCTCCATCGCGAGCGTCAAGGCCATTACTCCCCTGATCCATCAACTTATCGCTGGTTTTGAACTCGGCGAGGGTTTCTTTCGGGCGTACTTTTTACGGGTCATTTTGAATACGCGACTGGCGTAGGGGGCACATTTGCCCTCTGCTTGAGGAGCATAAATGCTGTCACGTAACGCGCTAACACGCAGCGGGCGGGGATTCCGGATGCGGATACCGTCCATTAAGCTCGGCCGTATGGTCGAGTGCGAATCGATGTTGGAAGGAGATGTTGTCCTTCTATTGGAATACTCGCCAGGGGTTTTGTCCTACCAAGAACAACCCGCTCTGACCCATTATTGGGATGGACAGGAGATGCGAGCCTATTACCCGGATTTTGAGGTTCTGCTATTGGATGGATCTCGTGTCCATCTTGAGGTTAAGCCCTTCAAAAAGCTGACCAAGCCGAAGATTGTAGAGAAGTACCGAGCGATTGCTACCCATTACAAGCAGACATCCATCCAGTTTCGCATCGTCACGGATCTCGAATGCCAGTGCGAACCACTGCGGAGCAATTTGCGGCGGCTCAGTTATGTGCGGACAAAACTGACGGCGGAGCCGTTGCCTTCTTCGACTGAAATCAGCCGTCTGCTTGGACAAACGACAACCACCCTGGCCTCCTCGGAAATGATCTTCGGGGTTGCGGTTACGCAGCGGCTTTTGGCCTTGGGACGCCTTCACTGCGACCTACGTGCTGAGATCACGTCCGATACGCTCGTTTTTGTAGAGAATGGAGAGCGCAATGCAACGCTGCTCTTTTAAGGTTGGTATGCGCCTGTTGGAGGTCGCGACACAGATCGGCTACGTAATCTCGCGCCGCCTCGCCACGGGAAAACTCCAGTTGTTATCGGACAAGGGCGAAATTCTCAACTTGACCGATTCCGAACTCCATCGAAAGTGGTTGTCGCACGAATGGGAGATTGACGTCGCATCCATTGGTTTCAGTAAGGATGCCATCTACATCACGGTGCCCCGTGATCTGGGGAGCTACCCCGAGAGTCAGCAGCACGAAGCCAAGCGTCGCAAGCATTATCTGGACAAACTCGATCCCGACGCTAACCCCTACCAGCCGGGTCGGTGGCGCCCCGTTATTGAGGACGCGGCCAGGGAGCTAGAGGATCGTTATCCCCCGGCTCCTTCAACCGTCCAGGCTTGGTGGCGCCGATACCGGGCGACCAAGAGCATTACTTGCCTCATCCCACGGAACAAACCCTCATCCGGCCCGAGGGCCAAGAGGCGCTATCAGATATTTGAGGAGGTTATCGCTTCGGTTTATCTCACTAACCAGAAGTTGCCGAAGCTCAAAGTGGTTGAAGAGGTGTTCCGGCGTATCGATGGTGTGAACAATGGACTGCCAACCGATGAGCGGGTCAGGAAGCCGGCTCGAGCCACAATTTACCGCTGGCTAGACAATCTTCAGCAAGATCTCGTAGACAAGGCACGGGAAGGCGCCGAGGCGGCACGCGTAAAGTACCGGGCTGCGCTAGGGAATGTGAAAGTTGGCAGCGTGCTTGAACGCATTGAGATTGACCACACCCCCCTTGATCTGATTGTCATCGATAGCCTGACGATGCTGCCATTGGGGCGCCCTTGGCTGACCTTGGCCATCGATCACTACTCACGCATGGTGGTTGGTTTTTACATCTCCTTCAACGCGCCTTCTAGTCATAGCGTCCTTCAGTGCCTACGCCGGGCCATCCTGCCCAAAGATGAGTGGTTGGCTCGCTTCCCAGATATCAAGGGATCCTGGCTTGCCCATGGCATCCCCGAATTGATTGCCGTGGATAACGGCACCGACCTCCACTCTGAGGCCTTGGAATCCTCATGTATGGAGATGGGCATTCAAATTCTGTTCTGTGGTTCAAAGACGCCGCAGCACAAGGGAGCCATTGAGCGCTTTTTCCGGACCATGAACATGGGCCTGATCCATCGTTTGCCCGGAACCGTGTTTAGTTCGGTGGACGAGCGGGGAGATTACCCTGCCGAGGACAAGGCAGTTATCGACATGCAGTCCTTGGTGCATCTTCTGACCAAGTGGGTGGTTGAGGTTTACAACGTCACGACTCACCGTGGCATCGGCGCTCGACCTAACGACCAATGGATACTCTCCGCTAATCGTCGCATCATCGAGTTGCCGGTCTATCCCCAGCAATTGGAGGTGATCACTGGCATTCCAGCTAAGCGCACCTTGTTCCACTACGGAATCGAGCTTGACGGCCTCCAGTACAACTCCGAGCAACTTCAGGTCTTGCGTCGTCGCACTGGTGAGAACCTTCCTGTTCAACTCAAGTACTACGAGGACACGGTTGCCCACATCCACGTCTTTGATCCGGTCACTAAGGAATATCTGAAGGTGCCGGCGAAGCTGATGGAATACGCTCAAGACTTGCCCCGGGAGATTCATCGTCTTGTGCGGGAGAAGGCCCGTAAGCGTTTCGGTGACCATGTGTTGTCAGATCAGTTGCTACAGGCCAAGGCGGAAATTGAGGAACTGATTCAGGGTGCCCTGAGGGCCAAGAAAATGGGTTACCGGAAGAGCGGCGCAAGAGTTGCGATGCATGACTCCGAGGCCGTACTGCACAGTCAAGATCCGCTGGCTGAGGCGCGTAAGCCGGTTAAGAGGGCCAAAACAGAGCCACCCGAGGTGCTTCCATCGGGCCTAGATGATGAATTGCCTGACTTTTCGGTTGTCAGAAAGGAGGGCTGACGATGGATCCGGTCACCATTCTTTCGCAATATATATCGGCACCAAACGGCCAGATCGTTCCCCATTTTCTTGGCCAGGGGTTCAAGCTGGTTTTGGATCCCCTGCCACATCGGCGCCACCGTGAAGCCATGCACGCTATGGCTGAGCTTCACGTGCGTCGTCGCAAGTACGGCGCTGGTGGCGGACTGCTGCTTTCCGGTCCCTCGGGGGCTGGCAAAAGCACCATGGTGAGAGCGTACTTGGAGAGCTTCCCCAGGGTTTACGAGACCGAGCGTACGCACATTCCCGTACTTCTTGTCTCGGTACCCTCGTCGCCGACTAGCCGTAGCTTGGCCAGTGCCATTCTGGAAGCTTTGGGGTACCCCAAGGCTCACCGGGGTACCGCGCCGGAAATGACAGCTCGAATCCATGAGGGCGGTTTCAAAGACCGAGTGCAACATTTGGAATCAGCCCTGCTTTGTCCATGAAGATGTTATCGAAGAACACCTCGGCGGGAGAGCGCCACCCCAGGGTTTTTCTCGGCCGCATATTGAGTTCCCAGGCCATGTGATCGAGTTCGCGCTGGGAGTGGACACTCAGGTCAGTGCCCTTCGGCAAATATTGGCGCAGCAAACCATTGGTGTGCTCATTGATGCCACGTTGCCACGGGCTGTGAGGATCACAAAAGTAAATTTTCAGGCCGGTGTTCTCGGCCAGCTTCTTGTGCAGCGCCATCTCCTTGCCTTGGTCATAGGTGAGGGTCTGTCGGATCTCAGGCGGCAGCCCGCTGAAGGCCTGCGTGAATCCGTTGAGCGCATCGATCGCCGTACTGCCGTCGAGCTTGACCAGCATGGCAAACAGCGACTTGCGGCACACCAGGGTGCCGACAGCCGAAGCGTTGGCCTTGCCCTTGATCAGGTCGCCCTCCCAGTGGCCAGGCAGCAAGCGGTCGCTGGCCTCGGGCGGGCGTACGTGGATGCTCAGCATGTCCTGCAGCGATCCCCGCCGATCTTTGCCTCGCGTGCGAGGCTTGCGTGCGCCTCGCCCCTGGCGCAGCAGGACGACCAGTTCGCGGCGAAGATCGCCCTTGGGCATGGCATAGATCGCGGTGTAGATGGTTTCGTGGGAGGCTTGCAATTGGGGCTGCTCAGGGTGGCGTTGCTTGAGTTTGGCAGCAATCTGCTCGGGCGAGAGCTTGCGTTCCAGCAACGCCCTGACCTCGGCCCACAAGGCGCCTTGGCGGTGGAGCTTGCGCACCGGCCAGGCCGCACGTCGCACCCGCCGGGCTCGCTTGCCGGCGCGGTTTGCATCGTAGCCGCCAGCCACTCGGGGGCGTCCCATGACGCATTGCTCCTCTTCGCTCTGGTAGCCGTTGCGGCGAAGTTCTCTCGTGATGGTGCTGGGCGATCTGCCAAGCACCTTGGCTATCGCCCGCGCACTACTGGCCTGCTCCTTCATCGCCATTACCACGCCGCGTTCTTCCGCACTCAATTGTTGATACGTTCTCGTCATGCAACTCCTCCGGTTATGAAGTGTTGCACTTGGGATTTGAAACCGCCGAGCTATTTAGGCGCTGTGGTGTGGAAATCGTGCTGCTCGACGAGTTCCAGCATCTCTTCTATGCCCCCAGTCTTAACGCGTTCCGAGACATCACTGACTGGTTGAAGAATCTACTGGAAGCCACCCAGGTGGGCATGGTGGCTTGCGGTTTGCCGGCGGCTGAGTCGGTGGTCAACAGTAACGAGCAGCTGGCAAGGCGGTTTTCTGCGCGGATACGGGTGGCCCCATTTGCCTTCGACCAAGCGAATGATTTTCAGGAATTCCGCGGTGTTCTCAAGGCACTGGAGACCTATCTGCCCATCCCTATGGAAACGCCTCTGCACGAAAGCAATCAGGCTCGACGCTTCCATGTGGGCAGTTATGGACTCATGGACTATGTGATCAAGATCCTGGAAGGGGCTGTTTCGGTCGCCACCGCAGCAGGATTGGAAAAAATTGATCTGTCGGCGTTGGCGGCGGGATTTCGCAATCGGGTCTGGCGGGACGTGCCTGACCGTATCAATCCTTTCCATCCTGAGTCGGTGCTGCGTCCCCTTGACCGTTCTGGTGAGG
This sequence comes from Azonexus sp. MM2026_4, assembly GCF_055901855.1. NCBI lineage: Bacteria > Pseudomonadati > Pseudomonadota > Betaproteobacteria > Rhodocyclales > Azonexaceae > Azonexus > Azonexus sp. MM2026_4. Next base: position 2,973,085 of record NZ_CM148380.1, read on the forward strand.
TATTCCAGTTACACACCCGCCAAGAGCTTGTCGGCTCCCCCGTGGCCAGAAAGCTCGGCATGAATCTCGCCAAAGGAAGTACTTAAATGACGAAGAACAGAATCCCTTTTGCAGACCCTTTCACTATCCCCCATCTCCTGGTACGGCCTGCGCCGAGCCGCACTGAAGGGCCCCAAGGCTACATGCTCCGATTGGCCGAAGCCAATTGCCTGAGTCTGTATGAATTGAAGCAACTGGGGGCTCGCTATGACCCGGGTTGGCTAGGGCAGAACCATTTGTTGCCCAGTCATACCTTGGATCCGGACCTCCACGCTCATATCAACCGTATGGCAGAATTAGTTCAAGACAAGGGGCGGGTTTGGAATCAGCGCCAAGCGAGATTTTGCCCCCTCTGCTTGATGGAGGAGCCTGTTTGGAAGGCCAGTTGGGAGTTGATGTTCCATGATGCCTGCCCACAACACGGTGTCTGGCTGGTGGACCAGTGCAGCTCCTGCGGACAACCAGTGCCTTGGCGGCGTGGACATCTGCTGCGGTGCCCCTGTGGTTCCGATCTCCGACATGAATCTCCCCAAGCAGCTCCCGACAGTGTGCACCGGATGGCCCGATATCTGGAGAAGCTGTTACTAGGTCGGGAAGAAGGTGAGGATTTCCTAATTCTGGCTGGAATGACCATCGAACAGGTGCAACGTCTGATCCGTTTCTTGGGCGGCTATATGGACCCAGTCTCTGGGCCCAAGCCCTTGAAACTCCGACAGGCCTTTTCGATGCAGTCCTCTTGGCCGGTGTCGTCCCTTGCTGCGGAGATCTTGGTCCGGTGGCCTCAAGCATTTCAGGACGGGTGGGCGAGGATGCAAGGACTGGGGGAAGGGAACAAAAGCGGTCTGAAGGGGGTTTTCAAACAGGCCCATACCTATCTGTACAAGGGGCTTTCGGAGAGTGCTTTCATTCTAGTTCGGGATGCCTTTGAGCAGTGGCTTAGCCAGGATTGGAAAGGCGGGCTGAGTAAACGCAATCGTCTTGCTGAACAATTGCTAGCCAATGCCCAGTGGATTCCAGCACAGGCTGCAGCTCGGGAAATCGGCGTTTCACCCAAAAAGCTGCGCGCAATGGTGCAGGATGGCTTTCTGGACGGGCAGGAGTCAGTCACCAGTACTGGACGGCGGTTCATGGTAGTGCGCCGTGATCAGTTGAAATGGGTTCTTGCCCAGCTCGACAACGAGATCACAATGGGCAGGGCTATGGAGATGCTGGGCCTGGGGAAGATGCGCATGCGTCGCATATTGAAACTCTTGTTTCCGAGCGCACGAAGGGTGGCTCGACTAGGACCGATGCCATGGTGTGTGCCCAGGAACGAGGTGGATGAAATTCTTTCTTTGACGGATGGCTTGCCAGTGGTGACGATCCCCGAGGAAGAACAAGTCGCCTTTGGTCATGTCTTGCGCTACTGGACCTGGACTACTGAACAGGTGGCCACTTTGGTGGAAGCGGTGAAGGCTGGACAAATCAAACCACACTCTGTTTTGGGGGGAGCGGTGGGTTTATCCAGTTGGGTGTTCGAGCGCGCACAGCTGAAAAATTGGTGGTCTGGTCTGAACAGTGGAAAGCTGACTTGGATCAGCATCCCGGAAATGGCTAGATACCTCGCTATAAAGGACCAGATGGCCTATTGGCTTTGCCAGAATGGTTACGTATCCGCTGAGAAGCTCGGGACCAACAAGGAGTTGGGCTCCCGCGTGCGGATCGAAGACGTCGAGCGATTTCGGCAGGCTCATGTGTATCGGCGTGATATCGCAGCAAGTTTGCGGACCAGTTCTAAGAAAATGGGGAATCTTCTTGAGGAGGCGGGGATTTTTCCAATTCGAGGGCACACGGTGATGCCGCCACGTCTGGCAATCTATCCTGCGACGGATGAGCTTAGGCGTTTTTTGGCAGACTTGATGGGGGTTGCGCCATCGGAGGTAGAATCGAAGATCAAGGTAAACGCCGACAGCAAGTACGTAGATTCTGTAGGATAATCTCAACTGTTGGGAAATTTGGCTGGATCCCTCTCAAACGGGAACAGCTAACCTCAAGATCTCTCAGTAGGGATATCTCAGTCTGGATGAGACCGTACAATTCGCAACAGAAAGGCCCCCGCGTGGGGCCTTTTTTCCGACCTCTGAAAATGCCGCCGGTCGTCTTCGACCCAAGGTGAAACGCACCACCCATGGCCATCAAGAAATCCGAGCTTTACTCCTCCCTCTGGGCTTCCTGTGACGAGTTGCGCGGCGGCATGGATGCCAGCCAGTACAAGGATTACGTGCTGGTGATGCTGTTCATCAAGTACGTTTCCGACAAGTACGCCGGCCAGCCCTTCGCGCCCATCGTCATTCCGGCCGGCGCCTCCTTCGCCGACATGGTGGCGCTGAAGGGCAGGAGCGATATCGGCGACCAGATCAACAAGAAGATCGTCGGACCGCTGGCCGAGGCCAACAAACTCTCCGAGATGCCGGACTTCAACGACGACGTGAAGCTCGGCAGCGGCAAGGAAAAGGTCGAGCGCCTGGGCAACCTGATCGCCATCTTCGAGAACAAGGCCCTCGATTTCTCGAAGAACCGCGCCGACGGCGACGACATCCTCGGCGACGCCTACGAATACCTGATGCGCCACTTCGCCAGCGAATCGGGCAAGAGCAAGGGGCAGTTCTACACGCCGGCCGAAGTCAGCCGCATCATGGCCAGGATTCTCGGCATCGGCAGTGCCGCCACCAGCAACGACACCACCGTCTATGACCCGACCTGCGGCTCCGGCTCGCTGCTGCTCAAGGTCGGCGACGAGGCCAAGGCCGATGTCACGCTCTACGGCCAGGAAAAGGATGCCGCCACCAGCGGCCTGGCGCGCATGAACATGATCCTGCACGACAACCCGACGGCGCTGATCATGCAGGGCAACACCCTGACCGACCCCAAGTTCCGCGACGAGCGGAATCATGAGTTACTCAAGACCTTCGACTACGTCGTCGCCAATCCGCCGTTTTCCGACAAGCGCTGGAGCAACGGGCTCGACGCCCTCAACGATCCCTTCGAGCGTTTTGAAGGCTTCGGCGTGCCGCCGGCCAAGCAGGGCGACTACGCCTACCTGCTGCACATCGTCCGTTCCCTCAAGCCCAACGGCAAGGGCGCCTGCATCCTGCCGCACGGCGTGCTTTTCCGGGGCAACGCCGAAGCCGAAATCCGCCGCAACCTGGTCCGCCGTGGCTACCTCAAGGGCATCATCGGCCTGCCGGCCAACCTCTTCTACGGGACCGGCATTCCCGCCTGCATCCTGCTCATCGACAAGGAAGACGCCGCTGCCAGGAAGGGCATCTTCATGATCGACGCCAGTCAGGGCTACGCCAAGGACGGCCCCAAGAACCGGCTGCGCGAGCAGGACATCCACCGCATCGTCGATACCTTCACCCGCCAGGACGGCAGCGATCCCCGCTACGCCCGCCTGGTCGGCTTCGACGAGATCGAGAAGAACGACTACAACCTCAACCTGCCGCGCTACATCGACGCAAGCCAGACCGAAGACCGGCAGGACATCGAAGCCCACCTCAAGGGCGGCATCCCGACCGCCGACATCGACGCGCTCGCCGCCTACTGGGCGGTCTGCCCACAACTGCGCGACGCCCTCTTTTCCGAACTGCGCCCCGGCTACCTGCAACTCCGGGGAACGCCCGCCGAGATCAAGCGGCGCATCCAGGAACACCCGCAGTTCGCCGCCTTCCTCGCCGGCATGAACGCCCACTTCGCCGCCTGGCGGCAAGCCTGGGCGCCGCGCCTGAAAGCCCTGCAAGCCGGCTTTCACCCCAAGGAACTGATCGTCGAACTGGGCGAAAGCCTGCTCGCCCACTACCAAGACAAGCCGCTGGTCGATGCCTACGACCTCTACCAGCACCTGTTGGACTATTGGGTGGCGACCATGCAGGACGACGCCTATCTGATCAGCGCCGACGGCTGGCAGGCGCCGACCTACCGCATCATCGAAACCAGCAAGCAGGGCAAGGAAAAGGACAAGGGCTGGGCCTGCGACTTGCTGCCCAAGCCGTTGATCGTCGCCGAATACCTCGCCGCCGAGCAGGCCGCCCTCGACGCGCTCGATGCCGAGCTGGAAGGCATCGCCGGCCAGCTCGCCGAACTGGAAGAAGAACACGCCGGCGAGGACGAGGTCTTTGCCGGCTTCGACAAGATCAACGCCGCCGCTGTCCGTGACCGCATCCGCGAGATCCGGGACAGCGGCGAGGAAAAGTCTGCGGTCGACGAGCTGAAAGTGCTGAAAACCTGGCTCAAGCTCGCCGCCGACGAAAGCGAGCTGAAAAAGCGCAGCAAGGAAGCCGCCGCCGCCCTCGACGCCGCCGCTTACGCCCGCTACCCGCAACTGAGCGCCGCCGAAATCCAGACCCTGGTTGTGGACCGCAAATGGCTGGCGACGCTGGAAGCCATCCTGCACGCCGAAATCGAACGCGTCAGCCAGGCCCTGAGCCAACGCCTGCGCGAACTGGCCGAGCGCTACGCCACCCCGCTGCCGGCGCTGAACGCCCGCGCCGACGAACTCGAAGCCCGCGTCGCTGCGCATCTGGAAAAGATGGGGTTCGCATGGAAGTGAGGGAGCCGAGCGCGAAGTATCTGGCGGGGGCTGCGTTCAAGCAGACTGAAGTTGGGCTGATTCCGGAAGATTGGGAGATTAAGGAGATCGGTGACTATCTTCCATTCTTGACCAGTGGTTCTCGGGGCTGGGCTAACTTCTATAGCCAGCACGGTTCGTTGTTTGTTCGGATAACGAATCTCACGCGAGAGCGTATATATCTCGACTTGGAGGATGTTCGGTTTGTGAATCTACCCTCCTCAAATAGCGAGGGAAAGAGAACACAACTTCAGGAAGGCGATGTCCTTGTTTCAATTACGGCGGATATTGGAATCGTTGGTTACATCACTTCCGCAATACCGCAACCAGCGTACATTAACCAGCACATAGCCTTGGTTCGACTTGGTCCTGCAAAGATCAATTCGCGGTACCTTGCTTACTATTTGGCATCAGAGCAGGTGCAGAAGCTGTTTCGTTCTCTCACGGATTCCGGCGCCAAGGCTGGAATGAACCTGGCAACGGTTCGGCAGATCAAGTTTGCCGTTCCTGGCAAACTGAATGAACAACAAGCCATAGCCACTGCCCTGAGCGACGCCGATGCGCTGATCGAATCGCTGGAACAACTGCTCGCCAAGAAGCGCCAGATCAAGCAAGGCGCGATGCAGGAACTCCTCACCGCCCAACGCCGCCTGCCGGGGTTTTCGGGGAGTTGGGAAAAGAAGCGATTGGAAGAATTGGGACGTTGGGTGGGCGGGATGACGCCATCGATGCAAAACAGTATCTACTGGGAAAATGGCGTCATTCCGTGGATATCGTCTGGTGACGTTAAATCGACAAGGTTGTATTCAACTGGCTATTCGGTTTCAGAAACAGCGGTTAAAGATAAGGCAACCACCCTAATTCCTGAAAAATCGATCATTGTTGTGGTGCGTAGTGGGATTCTTCGTACCTATTTTCCAGTAGCGATGAATATGGTATCGATGGCCGTCAATCAAGATGTAAAGGCTCTTGTCCCGTCAGAAATTGTGTCGGCTGATTATTTGCTCCAGGTATTGATTGAAAATGGAAATCGCATTCTTGCCCGGTGTCTCAAGTCTGGTACTACCGTTGAGAGTGTTGAGTTCAGGTGGCTGAAATCCTTTAGTGTCTGGCTACCATCGATAGCTGAACAAACCGCTATCGCCCAAGTCCTCTCCGACATGGACGCTGACATCGCCGCCGTCGAAACCCGATTGACCAAGGCCCGTGCCATCAAGCAGGGCCTGATGCAGGAACTGCTGACCGGGCGGATTCGCCTGGTGCCGCCGTCGGCGACGGTGCTGCATTTTCCCGCGACACCGGTCCAACCGCCGCCGCCAGCCCGGCCGCACAATGTGCAGTTCGAGGAAGCGGCATTGCTCGGGATGCTGGCCGGCATGTTCGGCAGCGAGAAGTTCCCGCTGGCGCGGGTGCGGCGGACCAAGCTGCTCTACCTGCTGCATCGCCGTAACGAAGGCATCGCCGAGGGCTACCTGAAGAAGGCCGCCGGCCCGTACAACCCGAAGACGCGCTACGAAGGCGGCGAGGGTATCGCCTTGAAGCAGGGCTACGTGCGCAGTGTCCACAACGGCCAGTACGAGGGCTTGATGGCCGGCGCCAAGCTGGCGGAAGCCGAGGCCTATGTGGAAAAGTGGCACGGCCCGGAATTGCGCACCTGGCTGGCGCAGTTCCATTACGAGAAAACCGAAGCGCTGGAACTGCTGGCGACGGTGGACATGGCCATGGTCGAAATCCGGCGCGCGGGTCGGCAGGTCAGCGTGGACGCGGTCAGGCAGTTGATCGCGGCCGATCCGGAGTGGCGGAAGAAGCTGGAACGCGAGATTTTCTCGGACGATCACATCGCGCAGGCTATGGCGCGCAGCGTGGACTTGTTCGGGGAGGCTTGAGTTGTACTTTGCCTGGAGTGCAAGGTGAACTCCGAACAAATGGCGGTCGAGGTCCGAACATTTGATTTGCCAACAGAATTTTATCGTCTATTATCCGCAAATGGATAAATTATCTTTACGAAGATAAAAGAGGATAATCATGAGCCTGGTCTCCTTCCCGCGCACCGCTCTGGCGGATGAACTGGTCAGCACACTGCAAGGCAAGGCGGTTTTCAGCGATGCGCACAATGGGCTTTTTCTGGCGGCACCGCGGCGTACCGGCAAGACCACTTTTCTGCGCGGAGACCTGTTGCCGGCTTTGGAACGGGCGGGGATCGTGCCCGTCTATGTCGATTTGTGGGCCGATCTGGCCCGGGATCCGGGGGCATTGATCGCCGAGGCGATCGGGCGCGCCTTGCAGCCGCATCTGGGCAGGGTGGCCCGGCTGGCCAAGGAAGCGGGGGTGGAAAAGCTGAATCTGGCGGGCTGGTTGCAGGTCAACACCAGCCGCATTGGCAAGATCGATGGTCTGACCCTGGTGGACGCCTTGCGCGCCTTGCACGAAACCGCAGAAAAACCGGTGGCGCTGGTCATTGATGAAGCCCAGCATGCGCTGACCAGCGAGGCCGGCGAGAACGCGATGATGGCCCTGAAGTCGGCACGCGACCAATTGAATGCACCAGCGGCGGTTAACCTCATGCTGGTGATGTCGGGTTCGGACCGGGACAAATTGTTGCGGCTGGTCAATTCCAACGGGGCCCCGTTCTACGGTTCGCAGATACAGCGCATGCCCTTGCTCGATCAGGCCTTCATCGATTTCATTGCCGAGCGGATCGAGACTCAGCGGCCAGATTTGCGACCGGTGGATCGAGGGGCGCTATACCGTGCCTTTGAGGGTTTCGGCAACCGCCCGCAATTTTTCATGGAAGCACTGGGGCAAGCCTTGAGTCCTCTTTCCCGATATGAGGGACGTTTTGAACTGGCCATGCTGGAAGCCGCCTTGCAGCGCCAGCGGGATGATCAGCTTCAGATGGAATCGGATTTCCTCGGGCTCCGGCCGCTGGAGCAGGCGGTACTCTGGCGCATGCTGGAACAGGGGCCACGCTTTCGTCCCTACGACGCCGAGGCGCTGAAGTTCTACCGGGCGCAGACCGGAGAAACGGTGAGTCCGGCAAAGGCGCAGAAGGCCCTGGAATCGCTGCGTGAGCGGATGCCGGCCTTGGTCTGGAAATCGGCGCGGGGCGAATATGCGGTTGAGGATGCCGCCATGCACCGCTGGTTCGAGGAGCGCAAGGCAGCGGGCGACTGGCCGCCACGCAGCCCGCAGAACGATCTGTCGTTTGGTGAAGTTGTCGCCGACAAGAACTGAGGGCGCAAAAAATGACCGGCATCGGCAAACCGGAACGCGCGACGCAGGAACGCGTCATCAGGCTCTTCGCGGAAGAGCTGGGCTACCGTTTCCTGGGCGACTGGAGCGAGCGGGCCGGTAACAGCAATGTCGAGGAGGGCCTGCTGAGCGACTGGCTGGGCCGTCGCGGCAACACGCCGGCGCAGATCAGCGCCGCGTTGCACAGGCTGCGCAGCGAGGCCGGCAATCCCAATCGCACGCTCTACGCCAACAACGAGGCGGTGTACCAGTTGCTGCGCTATGGCGTGCCGGTCAAGGTGGAGGCCGGCCGGGTCACCGAGACGGTGCATCTGGTCGATTGGGCGAAGCCGGAGAACAACGATTTCGCGCTGGCCGAGGAGGTGACGCTGAAGGGTGGCCACGAGCGGCGGCCGGACCTGGTGCTTTACCTGAACGGGCTGGCCATCGCCGTGCTGGAATTGAAGAACAGCCGGGTCAGCATCGGCGACGGCATCCGCCAGAACCTTTCCAACCAGTTGCCCGAGTTCAACGCCTGGTTCTTCAGCACGGTGCAGTTCGTCTTTGCCGGCAACGATTCGGAAGGGCTGCAGTACGGCAGCGTCGGCACCGAGGAAAAGTATTTCCTGACATGGAAGGAAGACGAGGACGACAACCGCCGTTTCAAGCTCGACAAGTACCTGCTCAAACTCTGCGAGCGGCGCCGGCTGCTCGAACTGATCCACGATTTCGTGCTTTTCGACGGCGGCATCAAGAAGCTGCCACGGGTGCACCAGTATTTCGGCATCAAGGCGGCGCAGGCGCAGGTCGGGCGCCGGCAGGGCGGCATCATCTGGCACACCCAGGGCGCCGGCAAGAGCATCCTGATGGTGCTGCTGGCCAAGTGGCTGCTGGAAAACAAGCCGCAGGCGCGGGTGGTCATCGTCACCGACCGCGACGAACTGGACAAGCAGATTCAGCGGGTATTCACCGAGGCCGGCGAGACCATCCACCGCAGCAGCAGCGGCCGTGACCTGATGACCCAGCTCGGGCAGGTTAGGCCGCGCCTGCTCTGCTCCCTGGTGCACAAGTTCGGACGCAAGGATGTGGACGACTTCGAGGGCTTCATCAAGGAACTGGAGGCCCAGCCGAGCCCGGCGGTAGGCGAGCTGTTCGTTTTCGTCGACGAATGCCATCGCACGCAGAGCGGTAAGCTGCACCGGGTGATGAAGGCGCTGCTGCCGAACGCGCTGTTCATCGGCTTTACCGGCACGCCATTGCTGAAGCAGGACAAGGCGACCAGCCTGGAGGTCTTCGGCGGCTATATCCACACCTACAAGTTCAGCGAGGCGGTGGACGACGGCGTCGTGCTCGATCTGGTCTATGAGGCGCGCGACATCGACCAGCGCCTGAGTTCGAGCGAGCGCATCGACCAGTGGTTCGAGGCGCGGACCAAGGGGCTCAACGACTGGCAGAAGGACGAACTGAAGAAAACCTGGGGCACCATGCAGCGGGTGTTGAGTTCGCGCTCGCGCATGGAGCGGGTGGTTGCCGACATCATCTTCGATTTCAGCGTCAAGCCGCGCCTGTCCAGCGAACGCGGCAACGCCATCCTGGTGGCGGCGAGCATCCACGAGGCCTGCAAGTATTTCACGCTGTTCGAGAAGACGCCGTTCAAGGGCCGCTGCGCGGTGATCACCTCGTACAACCCGCAGGCGAAGGATGTGACGCTGGAGGAAACCGGCGCCAATTCCGAGACCGACCGCCAGTTCATCTACAACACCTATAACGCGTTGCTCGCCGACGTCGTGGCCAAGCCCGGCCTGAACAAGACCGAAACCTACGAGGAACGGGCCAAGGCGCTGTTCGTCAGGGAACCGGCGAGCATGAAGCTGCTGGTGGTGGTGGACAAGCTGCTCACCGGCTTCGACGCGCCGCCCTGCACCTATCTCTACATCGACAAATCGATGCAGGATCACGGCCTCTTCCAGGCGATCTGCCGTACCAACCGGCTCGACGGCGAGGACAAGGATTTCGGCTACATCGTCGATTACAAGGATTTGTTCAAGAAGGTGGAGAACGCCATCGCCGTCTATTCGTCGGAGCTGGACCGCAGCGCCGGCGGTGCCGATCCGCAGGTGCTGCTCAAGGACCGCCTGAAGCTCGGGCGGGAAACCCTGGACGACGCGCTGGAAGCGCTGGCCCTGCTCTGTGAACCGGTGCCACCGCCGCGCGAGACGCTGCAATACATCCATTACTTCTGCGGCAATACCGAAGTGGCCGGCGACCTGAAGGCGTACGAGCCGCGCCGGGTGCAGCTCTACAAGGCGGTGGTGGCGCTGCTGCGCGCCTACGCCAACATCGGCGACGAGATGGAAGGCGCCGGCTACACGCCGGCGCAGGCCGGCAACATCCAGCGCCAGGTCAAGGATTACGTGGACCTGCGCGAGATCATCCGCAAGGCAAGTGGCGAGACGCTGGACCTGAAGCCTTACGAGGCCGACATGCGCCACCTGATCGACACCTACATCCAGGCCGACGAACCGCGCAAGATTTCGCCCTTCGACGGCCTGGGCTTGCTCGACCTGATCGTCCGCAGCGGCATCGCCGCCACCATTGCCGACGAACTCGGCGGGCTCAAGGGCAACCGTGACGCGGTGGCCGAGACCATCGAGAACAACGTGCGCAGCAAGATCATCAAGGAAAGCCTGACCGATCCGGCCTACTTCGCCCGGATGTCGGCGCTGCTCGACGAGATCATCCGCCTGCGCCGGGAAAAGGCCGTCGAGTACGAGGACTACCTGAAGCGCATCGCCGAACTCGCCGCCCGCGTGCATCAGGGCAATGCCGGCGATCTGCCGGCCAGGCTGGACACGCCGGGCAAGCGCGCCCTGTACAACAATCTGAAGGATTTCGTGCCGGCACAGGCGCTTGCCGAACAACCGGCTGGCTACGGCGAGACAGAGCCGGCGCTGGCCCTGGTCCTGCGCCTGGACGAGGCGGTCAGGCAGCACCGGCCGGACGGCTGGCGGGGCAGCGTGCCGAAGGAAAACATTATCAAGCAGGCCTTGTACGCGGTGCTGAACGACATCGAGCTGGTCGAACGCGTCTTCCTGATCGTCAAGGCGCAGGCCGAGTACTGATGAAGGCGACGCTAGACCTCGGCGATTTCCACGCGGAAGTCGTGCGCAAGGCCATCAAGCATGTGCATCTGAGCGTCTATCCACCGGATGGGCGGGTGCGGATAGCCGCACCGGCGGGCATGGAACTGGAAACCATCCGTCTCTTCGCCATCGCCAAGCTGGCCTGGATCAGGCGCCAGCAGCGGAAGATCCTCGCCCAGGAGCGCGAGACGCCGCGCGAATTCCTCGACCGGGAAAGCCATTACGTCTGGGGCCAGCGTTACCTGCTGAAGGTTGTCGAAAAGGAGGCGGCGCCTGCCGTCGAGCTTGGCCACAGCAGTTTGTTGTTACAGCTTCGGCCGGGGTGTGACGCGGCGCGGCGCCAGGAAATCCTCGATGCTTGGTACCGCGAGCAGATCAGGCAGGCCGTGCCGGCCCTGCTGGAAAAATGGCAGCCGCTGATCGGCGTGCGGGCAGGGAAGATATTCGTGCAGCGCATGCGTACCCGTTGGGGTAGTTGCAATCCGGTTTCCGGTCATGTCCGCCTGAATACGGATCTCGCCAAGAAACCGCCGGAATGCCTGGAGTACATCGTCGTCCATGAGCTGACGCACCTGCTCGAACCGACCCATAACGCCCGCTTCGCCAGCCTGATGGAGGGCTTCCTGCCGCATTGGCGGTTGGTGCGGGATGCGCTGAACCGCTTGCCGGTTCGGCACGAGGATTGGACCTATTAGGTCTGGTCGGCGTCATTTTCCGCCAAGTCGGGTGTACATTCTCTGGACTGCGCGAGCCACTTGAGCAGGCTGGCGTATAGCATTTCGGGGACGACCGGTTTGGCCAGGTGTTCGTTCATGCCGGCGTCGAGGCAGGCCTGGCGATCCTGTTCGAAGACGTTGGCGGTCATTGCCAGGATCGGCGTCTGCCGGTTGAGCGAGTCGCCGCGGATGGCGCGGGTGGCGTCGAGGCCGTTGCGGCGGGGCATCTGCATGTCCATCAGGATCAGGTCGTAGCGTTTCTGGCGGGCGAGGGCAACGGCCTGTTCGCCATCGACGGCGGTATCGATCGAGAAACCGAGGTCGTCGATCAGGCCGAGCATGACCTCGCGGCAGATGTTCTCGTCTTCGGCCAGCAGCAGGCGGGCGCCGGCATGGCGCGTGCGCAGTTGCGCCTCGTCGGGAATCTGCGCCGGCTCCGGGAGGGGGGCGTGCGGCTGACTGTGGTCGTGCCGCAGCCGGACGGTGAACCAGAAGGTGCTGCCGAGGCCGGGCTGGCTGTCGACGCCGATGCTGCCGCCCATCATTTCGACGAGCCGCTTGCTGATCGCGAGGCCGAGGCCGGTGCCGCCGTATTTCCGGGTCATCGACCCGTCGGCCTGTTCGAAGGCGGCGAACAGGCGCGAGCGGCTTGCGGTGTCGATGCCGATTCCCTGGTCGGCGACCTCGAAGCGCAGCCGGCAGTCGTCGCGGCCGTCTTCGAGCTGGCGAACGCTGACGCGGATTTCGCCGTGTTCGCTGAACTTGATCGCGTTGCCGACCAGGTTGATCAGGATCTGCCCAAGGCGCAGCGGATCGCCCAGGAAGCGGCGGTGGACGATCCCGGCATCCTGTTCGAGGCGCAGGCTGAGGCCCTTGCTCCGGGCCTTGTGGGCGAACAGGGTGAGCAGGTTGGCGTTGAGTTGTTCCAGCGTCAGCGGGACGTTCTCCAGCGTCAGGCGTTCCGCTTCGATCTTCGACAGGTCGAGGATGTCGTTGAGCAGGGCGAGCAGGTGCTGGGCCGATTGCTCGGCCTTGCCGAGCTGGTCGGTGACCAGCGGATCGCTGACCCGGCGGCGGGCGAGGCCGATCATGCCGAGGACGCCGTTCATCGGCGTGCGCAGTTCGTGGCTCATGTTGGCGAGGAAGGTGCTCTTCGCCCGGTTGGCGGCTTCGGCGGCGTCCTTGGCCACCTGCAGGTCCTGGGTGCGGCTTTCCACCAGGCACTCGAGTGTCAATTGCTGTTCCTTGAGCGCCGTGTAGTCGGAAAAGAGCCCGACGTAGCGCTGGACTTCGCCGGCTTCGTTGCGGATGCCGCTGATCGTCTGGCGGGCGACGAAGAGTTCGCCGTTCTTGCGCCGGTTCCAGATTTCGCCGCTCCAGCGGCCTTCCTGGGTGATCGCCCGCCACAGGCCGGCGTAAAAATCGGCGGACTGCAGGTGCGACTTGAGCAGGCGCGGGTTGTGGCCGAGCACCTCGGCGCGTTCGTAGCCGGTGATTTCGGTGAAGGCCGGATTGACGTCGAGGATGGTGCCGTCGGCGCTGGTCAGGATGATCGCCTCGTTGGCATGACGGAAGACGCTGGCCGCCTGCTGCAACTGGCGTTCGGCCTGCTTGCGCTCGGTGATGTCGGTGGCGATGCCGAGCACGCCGAGCAACTGGCCGTCGCCATCGACGATCGGCGTCTTGACGGTTTCCAGCAGGACGTGCCGGCCGTCGCTGGCGTAGGTCACCCATTCCTCGTTGCTCACCGGGCCGCCGTTGGCCATCGCCCGGCGGTCGTTGGCGCGGAAGAAGTCGGCCAGCTCGCGGTCGACGAAGTCGTAGTCGCTCTTGCCGATGATCTGCGCTTCGCTGGCGCCGAAGAAGCGCTCGAACTCCGGGTTGCAGGCGAGGTAGATGCCGTCCGGGTCCTTCAGCCAGATCAGGTCGTGCAGCGCGTGGAAAATGGTCTTCAACTGGGCGTCGTAGGCGGTGCGCTCGCGCTGGTGCAGCGCCCGCATTTCCTCCGAGGTGATCTCGAGCGAGCGCTCCAGGGTGTAGCGGTCCTGGTCGAAACCGTTGTAGGTGCGCTCGACGACTTCCAGCAGGGCCTGCCAGCTTGCCGCGTCGGGCGGCTGCCCGGCGCTCAGGCCGAGCTTGCGCAACTGGCGGGAGAGCAGGCGGTGGCCGGTCACGCGGCGTTTTCCCAGAGCAGGGTGAGAGTCATCGTCTGGTTGTGCAGGTCGCAACAACTGCCGGTGAGCGGCGACAGTTCGCCGTAGGAGTAGAAGCCGACCATGGTGGTTTGCGCCGGCAGGGTGTCGAGTACCGCGTCGAGTTCCTCCTCGCTGCGTTCGCTGAGGACCAGGCGGCGGCCGACGCAACTGACGGCGAGCGCCAGCAGCGGGCCGCCGGCGTAAGCGGTCATGCCGGTGCGTTCGGCGGCCTGCGCGGCGCCGTCGATGACGCGTTCGAAGTTGGCCCGCATCAGTTGTACCGTGGCGCCTTCCGGGATGTCGCCGGCAAAGGTGATCGACTGCTCTGCCTCGTCGATGCCGAGGATGGTGCGCACCGTTTCCTCGTCGCGGTTGCCGTCGCTGTGGATGGCGAGTGGGAAGAGCAGGGCGCTGGCGGGGAGTTCGGCGGCGCGTTCGCCGAGGTATTTCTTGTACAACGGCAGCGCCGGCTGGTGGTCGAGTTCGTAGAGGACGTTGCCGCTGGCGCGGGTGACCTTGCGATCGACGCCGAGGATGTCCCAGCCGCTGCCGCTGCCATGGGCGAGGCCGATCTTCTCGCCGTAGAAGCCAATGGCGACGATGGCGTGGTCCTGCGGCCCGCTGTCGCCGAGCACCCAGGTCTGGTGGAAGCGGTTGCCGTCGCCGGCCAGGCCGCCGGTGACGACGATGCCGGCGGGCAAGGCCGAGGAGAAGCCGCGCGCCAGTTCCGAGCCATTGACGTTGAGACCGTCGGCGAAGACCAGGATGCCGCGCAGGCCGTCGGTGCTGAGGGATTGGGCGATTTCCCGGCCGGCAGCGAAGGATTGCGCGGTTCGTTCGAAGCGATGGGTGATGCTGCGCAGGCGGGTTTCGGCGAAGCGGACCAGGGCGACGGTCAGCGTGTTGTCTTCGATCGAACGGCCGGCGATCTCGCCGGCCGTCGAGGCGCCGCCCCAGACCGAGTTCGGGAAGCTGGCGCGCAATGCGTCGAGGACGGGGGCCAGGCTACCCAAGTCGGTCGGGCCGAAGACCAGGAGCAGGGTGGCGGGGGAATCGAGGGCTGCGTCCGGCGGTTGGTCCCAGCCGTTGCTGCTGGCATAGCGGTAGGTTGCGGTCTGCAATTGTCCCCCCTTGTTGGTTGCGCTGCTGTTTCGGGAAAAGTGTAGCGCAATCCGGGGCCGTGCAATGCGCCGGGCGCCACCGCTGTCATTGCCGGCGGGCGAGCATCGTTGCGCCGCGCGGGTCGTTCCGTTTCATGTGAAACGGGAGCGCTTTCAGGTCATTTCGCCGCACCAGTTTTCCTGCAGTCCGCGCCGCACCGCCGCCGGGTCGTCGCTGGCGGCGAGCAGCAGATGCAGCTTGGCGAAGGCGGCTTCCGGCGTCAGGTCGCCGCCGGCAACGACGCCGAGGCGGGCGAGGGCGCTGCCGCTGGCGTAGGTTTCCTGGCTGACGCTGCCGTACAGGCACTGCGTGGTGTTGAGCAGGACAATGCCGCGGGCGGCGGCGCGTTCGAGCGCGGCCATCAGTTCCCGGTCGCCCTGCGGCGCGTTGCCGACGCCGTAGGTCTGGAGGACGATGCCGCGCAGCCGCGGGTTGGCGCTCAGCGCATCGACCAGGCCGGCGGCGATGCCGGGGTGGAGGGTGAGGACGGCGACCGCCTGGTCGTCGTAGCTGGGAACGCAGTAATGGCGCTCGCTGGCGGTGAGCAGACGGTTGTGGTGGAGGACGAAGCCGGCGCCGGCCTCGCCTAGCGGCGGGTAATTGGGCGAGTCGAAGGCGGCGAGGCGGGTGGCGGCGAGCTTGCGGCTGCGGTTGCCGCGCAGCAGGCGCCCGCCGAAGTAGATGCTCACTTCGCGCAGTGCCGGGCTGGCGGCGAAATGCAGCGCGCCGCGGACGTTGTCGAGGGCGTCGCTGCCCGTTTCGTCGAGTGGGATCTGGGCGCCGGTGAAGATCACCGGCTTGGCGCAGCCGCGCAGCATGAAGGAAAGTGCCGAGGCGCTCCAGGCCATGGTGTCGGTACCGTGCAGGACGACGAAACCGGCATGACTGTCCCAGTGCGCGAGCAGGGCGTCGGCGATGGCCGGCCAGTGGCCGGGGCGCAGGTCGGCGCTGTCGATCGGCGGCAGTTCGACGATGTCGTAGTCGGCCGTGGCGTTTGTCAGGCGTTGCCGCAGGCGCTCGGGAAAGCCGGCGAGCGGCCGGTAGCCGTCGGCGGCGGCGGCCATGCCGATGGTGCCGCCGGTGTGCAGGATCAGGATGCGGCCGGTGGTGTTCATGGCCGGCACCGCCAGCGCAGGGACGGAGGATTGAAGGTTGCGGTGGCTTGCATGGGAGTTCCGGGCGGGTGTTGCCGCTAAGTTAGCCGCTATCGCCGGCGCGCGCCAGCCTCTCGCATACAATGCCGGCTTTTGCCGCGAGGAGTTTGCCGTGCCGATGTTCGTCGATACTTCAGCCGCCGGGCAGTGCATCTTCTGCCGCCTGATCGCCGGCGAGATTCCGGCGTCCGTGGTGTTCGAGGATGCGCAGACGATCGCCTTCCTCGACCTCGGCCAGCTCAATCCGGGGCATACGCTGGTGGCGGTGAAGCGCCACGCGGCGACCCTGCTCGACCTGACGCCGGACGAGGCGGCGGCGGCGATGCGCACCGCGCACCGCGTGGCGCAGGCGGCGCAGGCTGCCTTCGCGCCGGCCGGCCTGACGCTGTTGCAATGCAACGGCGAGGCGGGCGGGCAGACGGTTGGCCATTTCCACATCCACGTCGTGCCGCGCCACGCCGACGACGGCGTCGGCCTGCTCTGGCCGCGCAAGGACCCGCCGCGCGAGGTACTCGAAGCCTGTGCGGCGCAGTTGCGCCAGGCGCTGGCGGCCTGAGCATGCGGGTCGTCGTGCAACGGGTGAAGTCGGCGGCGGTGAGCGTCGACGGCGCGGTGACCGGGGAGATCGGCGGCGGCCTGCTGGTCCTGGCCGGTTTCGAGGATGGCGACACGCCGGCCGACCTCGCCTGGATGGCCGGCAAGCTGGTCCGCCTGCGCTTGTTTGCGGATGCCGCCGGGGTGATGAACCGCAGCGTCGTCGAGGCCGGCGGCGAAATCCTGGCGGTGTCGCAATTCACGCTTTACGCCTCGGTGAAGAAGGGCAACCGGCCCTCCTGGGGGCGGGCGGCGCGCGGCGACGTGTCCGGTCCGCTGTTCGCCGCCTTCGTCGATCAATTGGCGGCGGCGCTGGGCAAGCCGGTGCCGACCGGCGTTTTCGGCGCCGACATGGAAGTGGCGCTGGTCAACGACGGTCCGGTGACGCTGGCCATCGATTCGCGCCAGCCGGAATAGCCGGGCTCAGGTGGCGAAGACGCCGGCCAGCGGCCGCGCCGGTGAGGCCACCGACTGCCAGCGCAGGAGGCGCACCGCGTCGCGGTTGCGGTAGCTGAGCAGCGGCATCAGGCCGCGCGCCAGCATGGCGTTGGCCGCCGTTTCGCCGAGCAGGACTTCGGCGCCGGGTTGTTGCCGGGCGTCGCCGCGCGCGTCGCGGACGATGTAGCTGGGCAGCGCGTCGATTTCCACGTAAGCCGAGATATCCATCTCGTCGCCGTCCTCGGCGTAGGCTTCGCCGAGCAGGCGGGCTTGCGCGTAGACCGGGTTTTCCCAGGCGAAATCCTCGTGCGCCGCGCCGTCGGCCAGTTCCTCGAAGGCGAAGGCGCTGACCGGGTCGGTACTGCGGCCGTAGGGCAGGCGACCGAGCAGGCGCGGTAGCGTCAGCCCCAGCCAGGCGGCGGCCTGGCTCCGGCGCAATGCCTGCCAGCGTTCGGCGAGCGCCGGCGCTAGCGGCTGCCATTGGCCGGGGTCGGCGAGTTCGTCGACCGAGGCGCAGCCGAGCAGTCCGGGCTGGGCGGCGGCCAGGCAGGGGGCGTCGGCGGCCATCGCCAGGCGGGCCAGTGCGTCGAGCGTGTCGAGGTCGGCCGCCTCGGCGGTGAAGGAAAAATCGGCGACGAGCAGCGACAGCGGGCCGTCCTCACCGACGCTATCGGCGAGCGCGGCGCGCAGGCCGTTGCCGCCGGCGAGCAGGTCGGCTTGCAGTTCGTCACGCGAAAGATCGAGCAGATCGACCTGAATCCCGTCGTCGCCGGCCAGTTCGCTGACCAGGTGCGCGATGCCGCGCCACGCCGATTCGAGGCGCCGGAAGGCCGGGTCGCGCAGGATGCCGCGCATGTACCGGGCGATGCGCTGGTCGAATTCGGCCAGCGCGCGCTGGTGCAGCGCCCGCTCGTCGCTGCTGACATGCTGGGCGACGACGTCGCGCACCAGGCGGTTGACGATGTCGGCGGTGACCGGCCGCGCCCGCGTCGCGCTGCCGCCGAGCAGGCGGTTCAGGGTGTCGGTGTCGCTTTCCGGACGCGGCGGTGGTTCGACCGAGAGACCGAGGTCGGCGGCGGTCATCGCGCAGCGTTGCGGGTCGGCGAGGGCGTCGCGGCTGGCGCGCAGGTCGGCAAAGGCCGGCATGCCGTAGATGGCGTCGGGATGGAAGTCGTCGCGGTGGCTGAAGCGCAGGGTGCCGGCCGGGGCGCCAGGGGCGCCACTGACGGGCAGCGTCAGGGTCGGGGCGAAGGCGGCCAGCGTCGCCGCGAAGTTGTCGATGTCGACCGCCTGCGGCGTGCGTTGCGCCAGCGGCGGACGCCGGGCCGCTTCGCCGGCCAGGTCGGCCAGCACCAGGATGCGGAACGACGGCCGGGATGGCGCGCCTTTGTTCACTTTGCCGAAACGGAATTCGAATTCCAGTGTGCCACTCACCTTGTTCTCCCGAGGGTTTTTCCAAGGCCGTTACTGTACCCGAGCTTGCCCCGGATATGCTCGCGGAATCGCTGCGCTGCGTCCCCGGTTTCAGGAATCGTTGCGCTGGTCGTAGATTTCCTGGATATGGAATTCGAGGTCGGTCAGGGCGCCGTTTTCGTCGGCGTAGATTTCGCGGATGCGCAGGATGTCGGGCAGGGCCTGGCGGAAGGCCTGCATCAGTTGCGGATCGAAATGGCTGGCGGTCTGCTGCTCCATCAGGCGCAGCGCCTCGTCGAGCGGGAAGGCGGGCTTGTACGGACGGAGCGAGACCAGCGCGTCGAAGACGTCGGCGATGGCGACGATGCGCCCTTCGAGCGGGATGTCGGTGCCGCGCAAGCCGTGCGGGTAGCCACTGCCGTCCCACTTCTCGTGGTGGCTGAGGGCGATGATGCGGGAGGTTTCGAGCAGCTCGTTGTCGTGCTTGCCGATGATCTCGGCGCCCATCACCGGGTGCTGGTGCATGACCTTCCATTCTTCGGCGTCGAGCTTGCCGGGTTTGAGCAGGATGGCGTCGGGGATGCCGATCTTGCCGATGTCGTGCATCGGCGCCGTCTGGAAGATGATGCCGGCGGCCTCCGCGCCGAGGCCGTGGGCTTCGGCGATCAGTCGGGCGTAATGGCTCATGCGCAGGACGTGGTTGCCGGTCTCGTTGTCCTTGAATTCGGCGGCGCGGCCGAGGCGGCGGATGATCTGCTGGCGCGTGGTGAGCAGTTCGTGCGTGCGCTGGCGGACCATCCGTTCGAGTTCGCGTGTCTGGTCGTAGAGGGCAAGGTGGGTGCGCACGCGCGCCTTGACGATCGGCGGGCTGATCGGCTTGGTGATGTAGTCGACGGCGCCGAGCGCCAGGCCGAGCTCTTCGTCCTCGATGCTGCTCATCGCGGTGACGAAGATCACCGGGATACGGCGGCGGTCCGGGTTGGCCTTGAGGCGGCGGCAGATTTCCAGGCCGGAGAGGCCGGGCATCATGATGTCGAGCAGGATCAGGTCGGGCGGTTCGTCGGAATAGATGATCTTGAGCGCCTTCTCGCCGCTGGTGGCGACCCGCAGCCGATAGTCCCCGGCCAGGACGTTGCGCAGCACGTCGATGTTTTCCGGCGTGTCGTCGACGACGAGGATGCTTTGCTTGGGCAGCAGGGGAACCATGGTGGGGGGACTCACTGGTGAAGGGTGTCGGCGAGCCGGTCGAGGATGTCGATGGCGGTTTCGAAATCGTAGGTGGCGATGGCGCGGGCCAGCGGATCGAAGGCGTTGGCTTCGAGGCGCTGCCGCAAGGCGTCTTCGATGTCCTCGAAGACGCGCACGGCGGCGGCATCGTCGTCGGCCAGCAATTGCCGCAACTGGCTCAGGCTTTCCGCCGGCAGCGGCGTCCAGAGGCTGGCCGGGGCGGCCGCATCGGTTTCGTTGCCGGTTGTGGCCAGGACGCTGCTCAGTGCTTCGATGACGCGGGCGACCAAGCCGTCGATCCGGTTGCCGTCCTCCGGCGTCTGGCGCAGGCAATGTTCGAGCTCGGCGGCGAGGCTGACCAGGTGGCCGGCACCGATATTGCCGGCGAGGCCGCGCAGGGTATGGACGAGCAGGATTGCCTGGGCATCGTCGTGCGCGGTGCGGGCGGCGCGCAGGCGTTCCGGGAAATCGGCCTGGTCTTCGCCGAAACGTCTGAGCAAGCGCTGGTAGAGCTGCCGGTTGCCGCCCAGGCGGGCGAGTGCCGTGGCTTCGTCGAGTTCGCCGGCGGCGGCTCGCGCGCCGCTGTCGGCAGTAACGATCGGCTGCGCCGGCAGGCCGCTCAGCCAGTGGGCGAGGGTGGCCTGGAGATGGGCGACGTCGATCGGCTTGGCGACGTGGTCGTCCATGCCGGCGGCCAGGCAACGTTCGCGGTCGGGGGCGAGCGCGTTGGCGGTCATGGCGATCACCGGCAGATCCTTGCGCCCGAGTTCTTCACGGATGCGGCGGGTGGCTTCGTAGCCGTCCATGACCGGCATCTGGCAGTCCATCAGGACCAGATCGAAAGCGCCGTCGCGGACACGTTCGACGGCGACCGCGCCGTTTTCGGCGGAGCTGACGACGAGCCCGAAGTTGCGCAGCATTTCCTCGGCCAGCTCGCGATTGACTTCGTTGTCCTCGACCAGCAGCACCTGGCGGCCGCTCGGGATGGTGCTGGCTGCCGCGGCGGAAGGCAGTTCGGGAACGCTGGGCGCGCGGTGCAGGGCGAGCATGATGCTGTCGAACAGCGACGACGGCGTCACCGGTTTGCCGAGGATGGCGCTGACGCTGTACGGTTCGAGCAGTTCGTGCAGTTCGTCCTGGTCGAAGGCGGTGATCATCACCACCGCCGGCGCCTGTTCGCCGGGGAAGTCGCGGCGCACGGCGGCGAGCAGTTCGGCGCCGTCCATGCCCGGCATCTTCCAGTCGAGCAGCAGCAGCTGGTAGGGCTGACCGGCGTTGCGCGCGGCCTGCAGTTCGACCAGCGCGTCGTTGCCGCTGCCGACGGCGCGGCTCTCGATGCCGAGCCCGGCCAGCATGTGGGCGAAGATTTCGCGGGCGCCGGGGCTGTCATCGACGACCAGGGTCCGCAGGTGTTCGGGCAGACCCAGGCGGCGCGGCGTTTCCGCGTCGCGGCCGGCGAGTTCGAAGGGCAGCTCGAAGACGAAGCTGCTGCCGATGCCGGGCTGGCTGCTGGCGCCGATACGGCCGCCGAGCTGGTTGACGATGCGCTTGCAGATCGACAGGCCGAGGCCGGTGCCGCCGTATTTGCGGGTGGTCGAGCTGTCGGCCTGGGTGAAGGCGGTGAACAGGCTGGCGAGTTGTTCCGGCGTCATGCCGATGCCGGTGTCGCGGACTTCGAAGCGGATGCGCGCCTTGTCGGCGTCGCTTTCGAGCAGGCGGACTTCGACGCGGACTTCGCCCTGCTCGGTGAATTTGATGGCGTTGCCGACCAGGTTGAGCAGCACCTGGCCAAGGCGCAGCGGGTCGCCGAGCAGGCGGTCGGGCACCTCGGGGGCGAGGTCGAAGAGCAGTTCCAGCCCGCGTTCGCGGGCGCGCAGCGCGCTCAGGTCGCCGAGATGCTGCAGCGTCGCGTCGAGGCTGAACGGCGTGCGCTCGAAGCGCATCATGCCGGCCTCGATCTTCGACAGGTCGAGGATGTCGTTGATGATGCCGAGCAGGCCCTTGGCGGCGGCGTTGACCTTGTTCAGGTAGTTGCGCTGGCGGACGTCGAGCGGTGTCTGCAGCGCCAGGTGGGTCATGCCGATGATGGCGTTCATCGGGGTGCGGATCTCGTGGCTCATGTTGGCCAGGAAATCGGCTTTCGCCGCGGCGGCGGATTCGGCGGCGGCACGCGCCTTTTCCGCTTCGCGTTCGGCGTCCTTCTGGGCGGTGATGTTGACGATGACGCCGATCAGGCCGCCCGGCGCGCCGTCCGGCGAACGGAAGCCGCTCACCGCGTAGAGCGTGTCGCGCAGGCTGCCGTCGGCCCGGCGCAGGGTGACGACGCGGCTGTGGCGGCTGCATTCGGCGATCACCCGCTCGTCCTCTTCCTGGTAGGCGCGCCGCTCGTCTTCCGGCAGGTAGTCGAGGTCGAGCACGCGCTTGCCGATGAAATGGCCGCGGTCGATGCCGAAGAACTCTTCGTAGGCGCGGTTGCAGCCGAGGAAGCGGGTGTGTTCGCCCTTGTAGAAGATCGGGTTGGGGATGGTGTCGAGCAGGGCGCGCAGGAAGGCGAACTGGCGGATCAGTTCGCGCTCGATCTCGCGGCGGTCGGAAATGTCGAGCACGGTAAGGAGCAGCGAGGTGAGCTTGCCCTGCTCGTCGCGCATGGCGCTGACCTGGACGTCGCCCCAGCGGCGGTTGCCGTCGGCGTCGACGAATTCGAGTTCGTTGCGCAGGCTCTCCTCGCCGCCGCCGGCCACCCGCCTGAGCATCTGCTGCATGCGCTCGGTGTCGGCGCCCGCCAGGCAGAGCCCGTGTTCCTGGCGCAGGCTGTCTTCGCTACGGGCGACGAAGCTGGCGAAGGCGCGGTTGATTTCGCTCGGCTGGCCGCCGGGTTCGAGGCTGACGATGCCGACCGCGGCATTGTCGAAGACGGCGCGGAAGAAGGCTTCGCGCTGGCGCAGCGCTTCCTGGCTCTGGCGCAGGGCGCCGGTGCGCATGGCCACCGTCTGTTCGAGGTCGGCGTTGATTTCCTGCATGGCCTGGCGACCGCTCTGCAATTGCTGGCGCATGTTTTCGAGGGCGCCGGCGAGCTCCTGCACCTCCTGCCAGGGCGCGGTGGAGATGACCGGCGTGTCGAGGTCGAGGCGGCCGATGCGGCGGCTTTCCTCGGTCAGTTCGGCGAGCGGCTCGCCGAACTGGCGGGCCATGCGGAAGGCGACGCCGACGCCGAGCCCGAGCGCGGCAAGCAGGATGGCGGCAAGAACCAGCAGATCGTTGCCGGAAACCGGCACGAAATCGCGGTGCGGGGCGAGCAAGGCCAGCCAGATGCCGGTGCGGCCGGCGTCGAGCTGGCGGAACAGGCTGTACCAGCGCCCGTCGGGACGCTCCAGGGTATCGATGCCGGCGCTCGGCATGGGATTTTCCAGCCACTGGCGGCGGGCCTGGGCGAGTTCGTCGAGTTCGAGTTCCTCGGCGGTTTTCAGCATCGCCTGCTGGCTGGCCTCCGGGCTGGCGAAACGGGGCAGGCCGGGCGGCGCCAGCAGGCGGCCGTCGTCGAGCAGCAGGCTGGCCTGGCCGTCGCGACCGATGCTCTTGCCGGTGGTGGCCTCGCCGATGTCGCGCAGGCGGACGTCGTGGGCAATCACGTGGTAAGCGCCGTCGCGCCCGCGCCAGCGCATCGCCGCGGTCAGCCCGGGCGCCTTGTTGGTGAAGAAGATGTAGGGTTGCGTCCAGTGGATCAGCCGGTTGTCGGTGAGCGCCATGGCACCCTTGAACCAGGGCCGCTGGCGCGGGTCGTAATCGCTCTCGCGGACGCTGACGCCGGTGATGCGGCGCTCGGCGTCCCAGGTGATCCAGTAGCTGAGGCGGCCCCATTCGGCGGGGAAGCTGATGCGGTTGGTCCAGCCGCCGTCCTTGTCGAGCAGCAGGAAGAACTCGCGTCCCGATTCGTGGGCGTAGATCACCGAGTTGATCTCGGTGTTGTTGGCCAGCACCGGGAAGAAGAATTCGTTGAAGCGCAGCAGGTCGCTGTGATCGAAGCTGCCGTTGGCGCCCCAGGCGTGGCTGTTGCGCAGGGTGATCTCGACCGAGTCGAGAAGCCGGGTGTAACGCGCTTCGAGCTGTTCGGCCGCGAGGTGCAGTTGCGAGTTGGCCAGGCGGTCGACGGTCGGCTCGCCGATCAGGCGGACGATGCCGAGCGTGAAGGCGGCCAGGGCAAGCAGGATGAGCAGCCCGGTGCGCAGCACCAGGCTGTGGGCGAAGCCCGATTTTCCCAAAGAAATACCGCCCACGGCGTTTTCCCCCGACCTGCTTTTGTTCGATGGCTGGTGCCCGGCCGTTCTAGTTGCGGCAACTCCCCGTCAGCATAGCCAAGCGGGTCGGGGCGATCAAGGCACGATGCGGATATTTGCGCGGTCGCCGAGGTATTCCAGGCGGCGGTCGAGGGCTGCGCTGACGAAGATCTGGCCGTCGCCGGCGACGCGCAGGACGAGCGGCGTGCCCATCTGGTCGGCCATCGCCCGCCAGCCGTCCGGGCCGGCGATGAAGATCGGCTTCGATGCGGCGTCGGACAGCGTGCCGGCCTTCGGCCCGGCCGGGATGAGGACGGTGACCGCCTGCGTGTGCTCAACCGGGGTGGCGGTGCGCGGGTCGATCAGGTGCGAATAGCGGCGGCCGTCGAGTTCGAAGTAGCGCTGGTAGTCGCCGGAAGTGCCGATCGCCTCGCCGTCGTCGAGCTGTACGGTGGCCAGCGGGCCGGGCTGGCGCGGGTGCTGGATGCCGACCCGCCACTTGCGGCCTTCCTTGCTGCCGAGCGCCATGACGTTGCCGCCGATGTTGATCAGCGCGTTGTTGATGCCTTGTCCGCGCAGGATGGCGGCGGCGCGGTCGAGCGCGACGCCCTTCAGGTAGCCCCCGAAATCGAGGGCCAGGGCGCGCTTGCGGCTGGAAACCGTGGTGCCGTCGATGACCAGGTCGGCGATCGACGGCTTCTCCTTGAGCCAGCCGGCGAGCGCCTGCGGCTCGGGCAGACGGGCTGCGAATTCGTCGGCGTGGAAGCCCCAGAGCTTGATCAGGGTGCCGATGCCGGGGTCGAACAGGTGGTCGCCCTGCGCCGAGAGCGCCTGCGCCTCGCCCATGAAAGCGGCCATTTCTGGCGTCACCGTGGCCTTCCGTCCGGCGGCGATGGCTTCGTTCACGGCGGTCAGCTCGGACGGCTGCCAGGCGTGGTAGGTCCGGTGCATGCGGTCGAATTCGCGCAGCACGGCGGCGATCGCCTGGCGGCCGAGATCCGGGTTTTCGCCGACGACGACGACCTCGACCCGGGTGCCGAAGACGTAGGCCTGCTGTTCCTGCAGCGGGGCCTTGCCGCAGGCGGCGAGGAGGGTGGCGAAAAGGAGGATCAGGAGACGGCGCATGCGTGCTCGATCGCGGTGATGGTCGCGCCGGCGGCGTCGAAGCCGCTCTGCTGGCGGATTTCGACCATGCCGGTGGGGCTGGTGACGTTGATCCCGGTCAGCCGTTCGCCGATCAGGTCGAGACCGACCAGCAGCAGGCCGCGCTTGAGCAGTAGCGGACCGAGCGCATCGGCGATGTGGCGTTCGCCGGGGGTCAGTTCCTGGACGACGCCGGTGCCGCCGGCGCTCAGGTTGCCGCGCGTCTCGCCGGCCTTGGGGATGCGCGCCAGGCACCAGGGCACCGCCTTGCCGGCGATGAGCAGGATGCGCTTGTCGCCGTGGGCGATCGCCGGCAGGTACTGCTGCGCCATCACGGTATGGCGGCCGTTGCCGGTCAGCGTCTCGAGGATGACGTTGCGGTTGGGATCGTTGCGGTGCAGGCGGAAGATGCGGCTGCCGCTGTTGCTGTCGAGCGGCTTGACGATGACGTCGCGCTGTTCGTCGATGAATTGCTGTAGGCGGCCGAGGTCGCGGCTGACCTTGGTGGATGGGATGAACTGCGGGAATTCGAGGATCGCCAGCTTGGCGAGATGCTCGCGCAGTGCCCGCGGCCGGTTGAAGACGCGCACGCCGTCGGCTTCGGCGCGTTCGAGCAGGCTGCTGGCGGCGAGGTATTCGCCATCGACCGGCGGGTCCTTGCGCATCAGCACGGCGTCGAAGGCCTTCAGCGGCAGCCATTCGCGCTGTGTTTCGCGGTACCAGTCGTGGTCGTCGGGGCGCAGATGGAGGTGGATCGCCTCGCCGAAGCTGCCGCCCGGATGGTCGGCCTCCGGCTTGCGCCAGCCGAGCGTCGGCGCCTCGACCGCGTACACGTCGTGGCCATGGCTCTGCGCCGCGCGCATCAGGGCTACCGAGGAGTCCTTCCAGGCCTTCAGGCGATCCAGCGGATCGATGATGAAAGCCAGTCGCAGCGGTCTTTCGCTGCCGCCAAGCAGATGCCGTTCGAAGTGCAGCTGCTGGGTCATCGGCGTCAGGCCGGGAGGTCGACCGGCGGTGCCGTCCGTTCGAGTTCGACGGCGGCGGCGAGACAGGCCAGGCGGGCGACGACGCCGTAGGCGTAGAAGCGGTTGGGCGGCGAGTCGGGATTGCCGCAGCGGTAGTCGGGCAGGTTGCAGCCGGTTTCGAAGGCCAGCGGCTCGAAATGCATGCCCGGCGCGTTGAGGTTTTCGTCCTTGCCGCGGCCGGTGTGTACCCGGTAGAAACCGCCGACGACGTAGCGGTCGATCATGTAGACCACCGGCTCGGCGACCGCGTCCTTGACCGTCTCGAAGGAATGCACGCCTTCCTGGATCAGCACCTCGGACACTTCTAGGCCTTCCTTGACCACGCTCATCTTGTTGCGCTGCTTGCGGTTGAGGGCGATCAGCTCGTCGGCGTCGCGCACCGTCATGACGCCCATGCCGTAGGTGCCGGCGTCGGCCTTGACGACCACGTAGGGGGTTTCGGTGATGCCGTATTCGCGGTATTTCTCGCGCACCAGGTCGAGCACCGCGCTGACGTTGGCGACCAGGCATTCCTCGCCTTGGCGTTCGTGGAAGTTGATCGAGCGGCAGACCGAGAAGGCCGGGTTGATGCGCCAGGGGTCGATGCCGATGGCGCTGGCGAAATCGTTGGCGACCTGGTCGTAGGCGGCGAAATGGTTGGACTTGCGGCGCACCGCCCAGCCGGCATGCAGCGGCGGCAGCACGTACTGCTCGTCGAGGCCGCTGAGGATCTCGGGAATGCCGGCCGAGAGGTCGTTGTTGAGCAGGATCGCGCAGGGCTCGAAGCCGGCGACGCCGATCCGGTTGCCGTCGCGGCGCAGCGGTTCGAGCAGCAGTTGCTGACCGTTCGGCAGGTCGACCGGGGTCGGTCCGGCGAGGTCGGGGATCAGCGAGCCGATCCGTACTTCCAGCCCGGTCTGCTTGAGGACGGCGGCGATCTGGGCGACGTTCTGCAGGTAGAACTGGTTGCGCGTGTGGTTCTCGGGGATCAGCAGCAGGCGCTTGGCTTCCGGACAGAACTTCTCGATCGCGCTCATCGCCGCCTGCACGCAGAGCGGCAGGAAGGCCGGGTTGAGGTTGTTGAAGCCGCCGGGGAACAGGTTGGTATCGACCGGCGCCAGCTTGAAGCCGGAATTGCGCAGGTCGACCGACGAATAGAAGGGCGGCGTCGATTCCTGCCACTGGGCGCGCAGCCACTGTTCGATCTGCGGACTGGCTTCGAGGAAGCGGTGTTCCAGTTCGAGCAGCGGGCCGCTCAGGGCCGTGGTGAGATGGGGGACCATGGGCTGTCTCCTGGGTTCTTGCGCATTATTGTCGGCCGCGATGTTACACCGCGGTGCACAAAAATGGGGCCGGCAGCCGCGGCCGCCGGCGCAAAAAGGGTAAAATCCCGCCTTTATTGAAATACTTGCCGGATCGGAATCGTCGTGCTCGTCGCTGCCAACATCACCATGCAATTCGGGGCCAAGCCCCTCTTCGAAAATGTCAACGTCAAGTTCGGCGAGGGCTATCGTTACGGCCTGATCGGCGCCAACGGCGCCGGCAAGTTGACCTTCATGAAGATCCTGTGCGGCGCGCTCGAGCCGTCGGCCGGCAACGTCTCGAAGGACGTGCACGAGCGCATGGCCTACCTGCGCCAGGACCAGTTCGCTTACGAAGAGATGCGCGTCCTCGACGTCGTCATGATGGGTCACGAGGAACTGTGGAACGCGATCCAGGAACGCGACGCGATCTACGCCAACCCGGAGGCGACCGAGGACGACTACATGCGTGCCGCCGAGCTCGAAGGCAAGGTCGGCGAATACGACGGCTACACCGCCGAATCGCGCGCCGGCGAATTGCTGCTCGGCGTCGGCATCCCGACCAGCCAGCATAACGGCCCGATGAGCGAGGTCGCCCCCGGCTGGAAGCTGCGCGTGCTGCTCTGCCAGGCGCTGTTCGCCAACCCGGACATCCTGCTCCTCGACGAGCCGACCAACAACCTCGACATCAACACCATCCGCTGGCTGGAAGACGTGCTCAACAACCGCGATTCGACGATGATCATCATCTCCCACGATCGCCACTTCCTGAACCAGGTCTGCACCCACATGGCCGACCTCGATTACGGCAAGATCACCACCTACGCCGGCAACTACGACGATTTCATGGAAGCCGCGCAGCAGGCCCGCGAGCGCCAGTCGAACGCCAATGCCAAGGCCAAGGAACGGATCGCCGAACTGCAGACCTTCGTCCGCCGCTTCTCGGCCAACGCCTCCAAGGCCAAGCAGGCGACCTCCCGCCTCAAGCTGATCGACAAGCTGAAGCCGGAAGACGTCAAGCCGTCGTCGCGCCAGTACCCGTGGATCCGCTTCGACTACGACGAGAAGCAGAAGCTGCACCGTCAGGCGGTCGAAATCGAGAACCTGACGTTTGCCTATGAAGGCAGCGCGCGCAAGATCGTCGATAACCTGACGCTGACCATCAACGGCGGCGAGAAGATCGCGGTGATCGGCGAGAACGGCGTCGGCAAGACGACCTTCCTCAAGCTGTTGATGGGCGAACTGCAGCCGTCCTACGGCACGCTGAAATGGGCGGAAAAGGCCAAGCCCGGCTACTACGCGCAGGATCACAGCGCCGAATTCGCCGGCGGCCAGAGCCTGACCGACTGGATCGTCGGCTACGCCCGCGCTTCGATCGACGAAGGCGGCGACCTGGAAACCCTGGTTCGCGGCACCCTCGGCCGCCTGCTGTTCTCCGGCGATGAGCAGAAGAAATCGGTCAACGTGATTTCCGGCGGCGAGCAGGGCCGCATGCTGTTCGGTCGATTGATGCTGCAGAAGCCGAACGTGCTGGTGCTCGACGAACCGACCAACCACCTCGACATGGAATCGATCGAGGCGCTCAACAGCGGCCTGGAGAAATTCAGCGGCACCCTGGTCTTCGTCTCCCACGACCGCGAGTTCGTCTCCTCGCTCGCTACCCGCGTGCTGGAGGTCAAGGGCGACGGCCGCATCGTCGACTACCTCGGCGGCTACGAGGATTACCTGGCTTCGCTGGGCGTCGAGTAAGCCGCTGCTTTGCCGCGGTGGCGCACCGGGAATGCTTGTGCCATTCCCGGTCGGGCAATGTCGGCGACTGCCGGCGACGGCTGGCTGCGTTGGCTAATCGCTTCGACGCGCCAGCAAATAGCCGTCGCTGGCGATGAATTTCATCGGCGCCAGTTGTTCGAGCGCGCGTGGTGCTGCCTGTTCGTCGGCGATCAGGAAAACGCCGCTGATGCGGATCTGTCGCAGACGGGCGTCTTCGACGACGATCGGCTGTTTGCGGAAACGGTTCAGCTCGGCGACCACCTGGAACAGCGGAACGGCGTCGAAGGCGAGTTGTCCCCTGGTCCAGTCCAGCGCGAGCTGGCGTTCGATCGGCTGGCGCGGGCCGATTTGTCCGTTTTCAATGTCCACCGCCTGCCCGGCATCGAGTCGTAGCGGCGTTTGAGCGGTCGTTTCCGGGCGGATTTCGACGCTGCCCTCGGCCACCGTGACGCGGGTGTGTTGCGGGCTGCTGCGAACCCCGAAGCGGGTACCGATATCGTGGATGGTGTAGCCGCCGGTCTGGATGCTAAACGGCCGCTGGCTGTCGCCGGCGACCTTGACGGCGATTTCGCCGGCCAGCAGCTCGATGCGCCGCTGTTCGTCATCGATCTCGATGCGCAGGCGGCTGCCGGGGGCGATGTCGAGCTGGCTGCCGTCGCTGAGCGTCAAGTGGCGGATTTCGCCGGGATCGGTGCTTACCCGACCATCGAGCCAGCTCAGACTGAGCCAGCCGCAGAGCAGGGCCACGCTCAAGGCGACGCCGAGGCGCAGTTTTTTCTGCGCAGGCCGAGGTCGCTGCCGCAAACGTGCCGATTCGTTCCAAATCTGTTCGAGTATCCCGTATTCCCTGGCATGCGCCGGGTTTTCAGCGAGCCAGCCGGCAAAGGCCTGCCTTTGTCGCCCGGAAACCGGTTTGCCATGCAGCCGGGCGAACCAGGCCGCGGCGGCTTCCTGAACCCGTTCCTCGGCGCTTGCGGCCGGCGACGGATCAGGCGTGTGCGGCATGCGCCGGATTTCCGTCAGCGACGCCGGCGCCGGCAAATGGCATCGGTTCCAGGGGACGCAGGCGCCGCAACAGCAGCATGGCGTTGGCCAGATGCTTTTCCACCGTTTTGATCGAAACCTCCATTTGCGCAGCGATCTGCCGTTGGGTCAGGGCTTCGAAACGGTGCAGGAAAAAGACCTGCCGGCATTTGGGGGGCAGGGTTTCGATGCCCGCCGCCAGGGCCATCAACTGCTGCCGCGCCGCGGTAATCCGCAGCGGGTCGGCCAGCGGATCGGAGAGCGACTCCTGAAAATCTTCAATCGGCAGCAGCAGCGGCCGGGTTTTGGCCAGCCGGGCGAGATCGATCAGCAGATTGCGGCCGCAGTGCAGCAGGAAGGCGCGCGGGTTGTAGATCACATCGACCGGCGGCTTGAGCAGCAGACGAAGAAAAATCTCCTGTGCGGCATCCCGGCCGGCTTCCGGGCAATTGAGCCGGCGCGCCAGATAGTCCCGCAGATCGTCGAAATGCTCGCGGTAAAGCTGCGCCAAGTCGAGTTCGCTGGGAGCTTTCAGGGCAAGGGTGAAGGACATGCGGCAATGCTAAAGGCCTCGCCGGGCAATTTCCATGCGGCATGTTGTCGCGGGTTGGGGGGAGCAGGTAGGGAAGTTGCTGCGGTATTCGTCTTGGTAAAAGACGGCGCATTTTCGTTGCCATTTTTTATCAGGGGGAAACATGCTTCAGAAAAAAACGCCGGTCCGTCCGGTGTTCATCCGGAAATATCTTGCCATCGCCGTATTGCTGTCCAGTCAGACTGGCATGGTGCTGGCCGGACCGAATATCAGTGTTGAAATTGCCCAGCAAGAACTTGCCCCGGCTTTGCGCCAATTAGCCGGTCTGGCCGGGGTACAGATCGTTCATGCCAGCGATGTGGTTGGCAAGGCGAGGGGGACAGCAGTCAAAGGCGAGATGAGTGTTGAAGAAGCCCTGCGCCGCCTGCTTGCCGGCACCGGGCTGGAGTTTCGCAAGGACGGCGACAGCAGCTATGTCATCGTGCGCGGCGGGCGCAGCGAAAACGTGCTGCCGGAAATGGTGGTCACGGCAACGCGGACAGAACGCGCCGTGGATGAGGTGCCGGCCAGTGTCAGCGTGATTTCCGGTGAAGACCTGCGCCGCCTGCATCTGGATCGGGTCGAGGATGCCTTGAAGCGGGTCGAGGGTATCGATTTCAACACCAGCGCCGCTTCTCCTTTCGGTAGTTCCCCGATGATGCGTGGTATCGGCGGCTCATATGCCGGGGTGACCTCTTCCGTGCTCATCGATGGGATGGCCACCGACTCGGCAATATCCGGAATCGCCGGTAGAGGAGGCCTCGACTTTCTCGCCCCGCAGGATATCGAGCGCATCGAGGTGGTGCGCGGCCCGGCATCGGCGCTTTATGGCTCGAATGTCATGGGTGGGGTGATCAACGCCATTCCCGCCCGTTGGCGGGGTGACACCGGCGGCGAGGCGCATGCCGAATTCGGTTCTCACGATACGCAGAAACTGGGGGCCGTGGTCGGTACGGCGAATGATCGTTTCGACGTTCGCCTGTCGGTGTATGACGCGCAATCGGATGGTTTCAAGGCCAAGCCGAAACCGGATCCGTGGGGTGGGCAGGATGTCAGGAAAAGAGGCTGGACAGACAGGAAATGGAATCTCAACGGGGCGTTCCGGCCGACCGACGATCAGGAAATCGGCTTTAGCTACCAGCAATATCGCAGCAAACAGGACTATGTTGGTGGCGACGTATTCATCAACAGCGAACGGCGTGAAGGCGACGCCTACACGCTGTCTTACCTGAAAGATTTCTCCGATACAGCCAGCTTGAAGCTGAAATATCGCCACCTCGACCTCTTGCAGGACTGGATCGACTCCGATATGGGCATGGGCGTTGGCTATCGCAAGAGCGTCAGCGATAACGTTGATGCGCAACTCGACCTTCGGCTGTCGGCGCAGAACACTTTAATTGTCGGCGCTTTCTATCAATCCGCGGATTTCAAGACGGTTTCTGTTTCCGACAACTATCGGGATACCTCGACTGCCGATTCGTACGGCGTGTTTGCGCAGGACGAGCACCGTTTCGGCGATCTTACCGCCGTGCTGGGGGGGCGTTTTGATCGCTTCAGCCAAGGGGCTTCTTATACGGACGGCGCGGCCGTGCATCGGGGAAGCAAGGAAGACGTCTTCAGCCCCCGCCTGGGTTTGCGTTATCGACTGACGCCGATGGCTTCTCTGTATGCTTCCGCCGGTAGCGCGTTCCTGCCGGCCAATGCGGACATGAAATTTCATGGGGGGTCGGCACGCTGGCAGGACAGTCCTGGCCTAAAACCGGAAAAATCGGTCACCTACGAAATCGGGATCAATCTGAAGCCGGCTTGGGGTGATCTCCGCAGCGCGCTCTTCCATACGGACTATCGGGACATGATTTCGACGATGTCCGTGGGGGCTACCCCGTGGCCGCGGAAGTTCGTGAATATAGGCAAGGTGGAGGTCAACGGCTTCGAATTCGCCGTCGAAGGGAATCTGGATGGCCGCTGGCGTCCTTACGCCAACTACGCTTACACCCGCTCCATCATCAAGGAAAATCCGAGCGCGCCGCAAACAGTCGGCAAGCGGGTTCAGCGTATCGCGCCGCACAAGTTCAACTTCGGCGTGACCTATGCGCCGGCGGATGCCTGGAGTGCCAGTTTTGGTGGACGCTACGTGAGTGAGCGCTACTTTACCGATAACAACACCGCGGACCGTAAGGCCGACGCGTACTTCGTCGCCGATGCCAAGCTGGTCGTTGAACTACCTGCGTTTGCCAACGCTCGCTGGAATGCCTATCTGGCGGTCAATAATTTGTTCGATAAAAAATACACCGTTTGGGAATACGAGTATGCCGATGGTCGAAGCGCCTGGCTCGGGCTGAATGCGCGGTTCTAGAACGGCGGTCCTGCTGATGCTGTTGGCCAATCCGGCCTGGGGAGGAGAGGCGGCCGAAACCGACGTCTCCCTGATCACCGCCGCCGACATCGCCCGCGAGAAGCCGGCCAGTCTGCTGGAGATGCTGAAGCGGCGGGTCGGGCTGGACGAGAACAACAGCGTCATCAGCATGCGCGGGGTGCGCGGCATTGCCGTGGTGGTCGATGGCTTCGTGTCTTCGGTGAGCGAGTTGTCGGCCTTGCGCCCGGAGCAGGTCGAGCGCATCGAAGTGTTGCGCGGCGCGGCGTCGGCGCGTTTCGGGGCCGAGGCGATGGGCGGGGCGATTGCGGTGACGACGCGGCGGGCTGGTGGCCGGCAGAATCCTGCGGTCAACCTGACGCAGGGGCTGGATTCCCGTGGCGGCAGCTATACCCGAGTGGGTGGCAGCGGCGAGCGCGCCGAATTGGCCTGGGCCTTGTTGGCAGAAAGCCGCGAGGACAAGGGCTTCCGTACCGTGCCGCGCTCGCCCTTTCCCTACCAGATCACGGTGGCCGACGAGCACGGCCGCAGCACTGCCGTGGACGGCAAGCTGGCCTGGACCGGGCGCGATTTCGCCGCGTCGCTGAACCTCAAGCATTCGGACAACCATTCCTTTTTCGGCCGGCCGAACTGGGCCTTCGACTGGCAGACCGATACCGTGCGCAGCCAGTTTTCCTGGCAGGTGAACGAACGCTGGTCGCTGGAAGGCGCGCTGGGTGAAGACCGCAATGCCACGGCCGGCGTGCGGGATCGCGGTACCGGCATCGACGCGGCCGGTCTGGCAGCGGACCAATGGCTGACCCAGGATAGTCGCCAGCGCGAGGCCTCGGCGGCGCTGGCCTGGCAGGATGGCGGCTGGCAGGGACGGCTGGGCGGTAGCCTGATCGAATTGTCGGAACAATTCAGCGCCAGCGATGATGCCAGCCGTGCCTTGCGCACGCAGGCCGAGTCGCTGATCCGCAAGGAGGCGCTGTTTGCTTCCGGCGAGTTGCCGCTCGGTGCCGGTCGTCTGGAACTTGGACTGCGCCGCGACTGGCAACGTTACCTGTCGTCGCGCGTGCTCGATGCCGGCCCGCCCAGCCAGGAAACGCGCGGCGGCGGCGTGGTCAAGGCGGCGACCAGTCCGAAGATTGCCCTTTCCTGGCCGTTGGGCGAGACCACCCGCCTGCGCGGCAGCCTGGGCAGCGGCTTCTCGCCGCCGCAGGCGACGCAGTTGTACAACGGTTTTGTCAGCGCCGGCTCGGTGACGCTGGCCAACCCGGCGCTGAGGCCGGAACGCTCGACCACCGCCGACCTCGCCCTGCTCGGCAAGCTGGCCGGCGGCAACGGTGGCATCACCTTGTTTGCGACACGCTGGCAGGACAAGATCGCCGTACGCATCCTCGATTACGGCTCGCCGATGGTGCAGCAGCCGCAAAACGTCGGCGAGGTGCGAGCGTACGGGCTGGAAACGCACTGGTCGCAGCCGCTTTCCGAGCGTTGGCAGCTCGACGCCAATTACACCTACACCCGCACCCGCATCGTCCGCGACCAATCGGCGCCGCAACTGGTCGGCAATGCCTTGCCGGACATGCCCCGGCACAAGGCAAATCTGGTGTTGAATTACGCGTCGACCGCAGGATTTTCCGCCCGCGCCAAATGGCGCCTGGTCGGCAGCGCCTACACCGACGAAGCCAATACCGTGGTCGATAGCCAGTGCTACCGCTGGAAAAAAGCGGCCTACGACGTGCTCGACCTGGCGGCGAGCTGGCGGGCCAAAGGCTGGGAAGCGACGCTGGCGCTCGACAACGTCTTCGACCGCGACTACGTCAGCGGTTTCTTCTGGCATGGCGAACCGCGCACCCTGCGCGGCGAATTCATTTTGCGTTTTTGACTGGCAAGGAGTGTTACGTGCGCAAACAAGCGATTTTTTCTGTTCTTTTCAGTCTGGCCGTGCTGCTGGCGACGTCGGCCCAGGCTTGCCGGCCTTTTGGCTCCTATCAACTGGTCGAAGACAAAACCGGCGGCATCTGGTTTACCGAGGGCGACAACAACGCTGTGTCGCGCCTGGCGCCGGACGGCAGCGTCAAGGCCTATGCGCTGCCGACGAAGAACGCCGAACCCAGCGCCCTGGCGCTGGATCGCCGGGGCAACGTCTGGTTCGTCGAAATGGGCGGCGGCAAGATCGGCCGTCTGGCGCCGGATGGGCGCATCCGGGAATTTCCGACGCGCGACGGCCATCCCGGCATGGTCGCCGTCGACCGCCGGGGCGAAGCGTGGTTCACGCAGATGTCCGGGCACGAGAATGACAGCGACGAACACGCCGGCCACGGCAGCGCGATGCTCGCCAAGGTCGGCCGTATCGACCGCCAGGGCCGGATGCACGATTTCCCCGTGCGCGAAGGCTGGCCGACTTCGCTGGCCTTCGACCGCCAGGACCGCGCCTGGGTGACGATCCTGGTGCCGGGGCGTAACGGCGGCCAGCCCAGGGGGCAGCTGGCGACGCTGTCGCGCGATGGCCAGTGGACCACGGTGGCGGCCTGGGAAAACAGTTGCCCGAGCAACCTGACGCCGGTCGCCGGCGGCCTCGCCTTCTCCGACCATTGCCGTTTCGCGCTGGGCCGCATCGCCGCCGATGGCAAACTTAGCGAACAGAAACTGCCCGATGGCACCTACATCCAGCAAATGTCGGCGGCGCCGGACGGCGTGCTGTGGTTTTCCGGCGACGAACGCGGCCGTATCGGGCGCATCGCCACGGACGGCGCCGTCGCCTACCTGCCCGAACGGCCCGCCGGCGACGATCAGGTCATGGCCATCAAGGTGCTGCGCAACGGCGACGTGCTGTTCTCCGAGTTCTACAACTACAACATCAACCGCCGCACGAAGAACGGCGACTACGTCGAACACCTGGTCAATATCGAGGAACGCCGGGGCAGTCGCGAAGTGCGCGACGGCGAAGTCTGCTACGTGCAATTCGCCGCGCGCATCGCCGGCAAGGCGGAGATGGACAAAAAGCGGGCCGAGGAAGTGCGCAGCGGCCGCTTCAAGGCCGACGGCGCCGGTACGGAAAAGCTGGTCGAACAGAAATGCCTGGTCTGCCACGACGCCCGCCGTCTGCTGCTGTCGCGGCGCAGCGACTGGACGCCGAGCCTGACGCGCATGCATTCCTACCGCCAGTTGCGCGGCGTCGCGCCGCTGACGCCGGAGGAAACGACGCGGCTGGTGCGTTATTTCAACGACTACTATGGACTGGCGCGTTAGGCGGCGGATTTGCCGTCTTCCAGCCAGTGCAGCAGGTGAAGGTAGAGCTGGTCGGGGTCGACCGGCTTGCCGACGTGGTCGTTCATGCCGGCTTCCAGGCAGCGCTGGCGGTCTTCGCTGAAGGCGTTGGCGGTCATTGCCAGGATCGGCGTGCGCCGGTTGGGGCCGTCGGCGCGGATCGCCCGGGTGGCGTCGAGGCCGTTCAATAACGGCATCTGCATGTCCATCAGGATCAGGTCGTAATGTCGTTCCCCGGCCATGCTGACGGCCATTTCGCCGTTTTCCGCGAGGTCGACGACGAGGGCGACCTGCTCCAGCAGTTCCCGGGTGACTTCCTGGTTGATCGGTTCGTCTTCGGCGAGCAGGATGCAGGCGCCGGCATGGTACTGGCGCAGCCGGACTTCGCAGCCGCCGGCCGCTGCCGGTAGCGTCGGCGCTTCGTGCGCCGTCCGCCCGAGGCGGATGGTGAACCAGAAGCTGCTGCCGACGCCGGGCTGGCTGTCGACGCCGATGTCGCCGCCCATCATGGCGACCAGCCGCTTGCAGATGGCGAGGCCGAGGCCGGTGCCGCCGTATTTGCGGGTGGTCGAACTGTCCGCCTGCTCGAAGGCGTTGAACAGGCGCTGCTGGATTTCCGGGGCGATGCCGATGCCGGTATCGCGGATGGTGAAGCGCAGCAAGGCATCGTCGCTTCCCTCGCCGACGACGTTGACGGCAATGTCGATGGAACCGCGTTCGGTGAATTTGACGGCGTTGCCGGCCAGGTTGATGAGAATCTGGCCGAGGCGCAGCGCGTCGCCGACGAAGGTCTGGCCAGCGCCGGCGGGCAGCGGCCGGATTTCGAGACGGAGCCCTTTTTCCGCAGCCTTGTGGGCGAGCAGCGCGGCGACGTTGTCGAGCACCGGCGCCAGCTTGAATTCGACCCGGTCCAGGGTCAGCCGGTCGGCTTCGATCTTCGACAGGTCGAGGATTTCGTTGAGGATCAGCAGCAGCCGGCTGGCGGCTTCCATCGCGCGGTCGAGCTGGTGTTGTAGCTTGGGCTCGGCGACCCGGGCGCGGACCAGCGAAACCATGCCCATGATGCCGTGCATCGGCGTGCGCAGCTCGTGGCTCATGTTGGCGAGGAAGGCCGACTTGGCCTTGCTCGCGGAGTCGGCGGCTTCCTTGGCGAGGAGCAGGGTCTGGTTGGCGATCTCGAGGTCGACGTTGAGCGCCTGGATGCGCGCTTCCGATTTCATCCGCTCGGCAACCTCGGCCTGCAGGCGTTCGTTGCCGGTGCGCAGTTCGGCGGCCTGGCGTTCGAGGTGTTCGGTGTGGCGCTGCAACTGACGGGCCATGTCGGCCAGCGCCGAGGACAGCGTGCGCACTTCGCGGATCGGCGTTTCCGGCGGCATTTCCGTCTGCCAGTCACCGGCGGCCATGCGCGAGGCCTTGCGGGCGAGGCGGGCGAGCGGGCGGGAAACCCAGTCGGTGGCGAGCAGGCCGACGACGATGCCGAAGACGCCGATGACCAGGCCGAGATAGGCGAGGTTGCGCAGCATGCCGGCGGTCAGGATGTCGAAACGCGATTGCGGCAGGATGACGCCGATGCTCAGGGCCGGGCCGTTCTCCAGGACGATGGTATGCCAGTCGAGCAGATGGCGGGCGCCGTCGCTGGCGAAGAAGCGCGACCCTTCCGGACCGCTGCCTGCCTGCATCAGCGTGCCGGCAGCCTGCTGCAGGGGGTCGGCGCTGTCGGCGAGACGGAAACGCTCGCTTGCATCGTGGATGGCGGCCGGCGTCGAACTGGCGAGCAGGCGGTTTTCGCCATCGACGAGAAAGGCGATGCCGCCGCTTTCGTCGGTGAGTTCGCGGAGCAGGGTGGAGAGCTGGGAGAGTGCGACATCGGCGGTGGTAACGCCGATGAAGCGGCCGGTCGGATCGTGGAGCGGTGCCGACATGCCGATGCCCATGGTGTCGTAGGCGCCCTGCTGGTCGTTGATCACGTAACGGTACGCGGGGTACCTGGCCATGTGCCCGGAATCGCGGGCGGCGATGAACCAGGGACGGCTGCGGGCGTCGAATTCGCCGTTGCCGTAGCCGACCAGCGAGGTGCGCCGGGCGGCGTCGTCGACGCGGTAAATCTGCATGATGCGTTGTTCGGCCTGACGCGCGTAGAGCAGGCGCAGGCCCTTGTCGTTGCCGAGCGGCGGCCGGCTGCCGGCGTAGTACTCGCCGTCCGGCATGCCGGCGGAAATGAAGGTGAGGAGCGGTTGTTGCCGGATCTGCAGGAGGAAATCCTGCATCATCCGCGGCCGGTCGCCGGTATCGAGGAGCCCGGCGCGGGCTCGCTCGACGTTGAAGGCGACGACTCGCCGGGGGACTTCGAAGAAGTTGTTGACGCGGTTGTGGGCGCGCTGGCTCAGGCTTTCCGCGGCGGTGCGGGTGAACTGGTCGGCGGCGTCGCCGGC
This sequence comes from Azonexus sp. MM2026_4, assembly GCF_055901855.1. Classification (NCBI taxonomy): domain Bacteria; kingdom Pseudomonadati; phylum Pseudomonadota; class Betaproteobacteria; order Rhodocyclales; family Azonexaceae; genus Azonexus; species Azonexus sp. MM2026_4. The sequence goes on from NZ_CM148380.1 coordinate 3,012,152, forward strand.
GTTGCGGTAGGCGATCCAGCCGCTGATGCCGATGATCGGCAGGAGAACCAGGAAGAGGGCACCGAGCAGGAAGCCGCGCAGTCCGATCTGGCGCTTTTCCGGTAGCCGGATGGCGATGCCGGCCAGGCGGCCGGCACCGGCGCCAGCGCGGACGACGAGGAGCAGCGTGAGCAGGGCAATGATGCCGCGGATCGTCCAGCTACGGAGCGGGTCGGTCTCGCTCGCCGGCACCGCGGCCAGCCGCCACTGGCCGCCCGGCAGGTCGAGGTCGATCGCGACGTGCGGTTGCTTGAACAGTGCGGGATCGCCGAAGAAGGGATCGCCCTGGGCGCCGCTCCCGTCGCGGCCGCGGATGGCGAGGGAAAACGCCGGAGCGGGGTCGCGCAGGCCGGCGTCGGCGAGGACGCCCTCGAAATCGATGGCGCAGGAGACGATGCCCTGAAATACCTGCGCCTTGCCATCGCCCGCAGCGAAATAGACGGGGGTGCGGCCGACCAGCCCGAGCCGCTGGTTCTGGACCAGCTTGACCGGGCCGGTGAGGACGGTGTCGCGGGTCGCCAGCGCCCGCTCGACGCCGGTCATGATGTACGGCCGGTTGGCGTAATTCATGCCGAAAACGGCTTCGTTGCCGGCAAAGGGATGGACGAAGACGACTTCCATCTGGCGCGACAGCGTGATGTTGATCAGCCGTGGGTGGCTGGCCACCAGCCTTTCGGCGAGCGGCCGCAGGCGGGCTTCGTCGATCGAATAATCGGCGGGCAGCGCGGCGGCGAAGTCGTAATTGACCTGCAGAATCTGCTTGAGCGTTTTCTCCAGGCGCAACGCGGCGCCCTGCAGGCGGACCTCGGTGGCGCGCATGGCTGCCCGTTCGCCCTGGCGCTGGTCGATGTACTCGATGGCCCCGGCCAGCAGCCAGCCGCCGAGGAGGATGAGCAGCATCCGCAGCCAGATGGCGCTGTTGGGGGAACGCAGGGTGGGCATCGTCAGTTGCCGCGCGGAGAGGTCTTCATCCGACCATATTCCGGGTTTCGCCGCCGGCAAGCAACAGGCCGCGGCGGCGGCAGGATCAGGTCCGGCGCCGCGACAACTGGAAGCGCTTTTCCAGTTCCATGCCGAGGAAGATGAAAAGGCCGATCGCCAGCGGGGCGAGCCAGTGGCGCAGGGCGAGCGGTGTCGTGGCGAAGGCGTTGTTCATGAACGGCAGGTAGACGAAGCCCAGTTGCAGTAGCAACAGCACGCCGACCGCCAGCCAGGCGGCGCGATTGGTGAACAGCAGGTCGCGGCGCAGGCTGGAGGCGGTCAGGAAACGCGCGTTGAACAGGTAGAAGGCCTGGGCGATGACCAGCGTATTGACCGCTACCGTACGCGCCAGGTCGAGCGGCATGCCGAGCGCCAGTTCGCTCTCGAACATGGCGATGGTGGCGCCGCCGATCAGCAGCGAGACCAGGACCAGGCGCCACAGGAAGGCGGCGTTGAGGATCGGCGTTCCCGGCCGCCGCGGCGGGCGCTGCATGATGCCCGGCTCGGCCGGTTCGAAGGCGAGCGCCAGCGCCAGGGTGATGGCGACGATCATGTTCACCCACAGGATCTGCACCGGGGTCAGCGGCAGGGTGAGGCCGAAGACTACCGCCGCCAGCATCACGAACCCCTGGCCGCCGTTGGTCGGCAGGATGAACAGGATGGCTTTCTTCAGGTTGTCGTAGATGGTGCGGCCTTCCTCGATGGCGCGCTCGATCGACGAGAAGTTGTCGTCGGCGAGGACGATATCGGCGGCTTCCTTGGTCGCCTCGGTGCCCTTGATGCCCATCGCCACGCCGACATCGGCGCGCTTCAGCGCCGGCGCGTCGTTGACGCCGTCGCCGGTCATCGCGACGACCTCGCCGTTGGCCTGCAGTGCGGTAACGATGCGCAGCTTGTGCTCGGGGCTGGTGCGGGCAAAGATGTCGCAGTCGCCGACGATGCGCCGCAGTTGCTCGTCGTCGGCGGCTTCCAGTTCGGCGCCGCTGACCACCTTGAGCGATTGCGCGCTGCCAATGCCCATCTCGATGCCGATGGCGTGGGCGGTGCCGGCGTGGTCGCCAGTGATCATCTTGACCCGGATGCCGGCGGCGTGACAGGAGGCGATCGCCTGCACGGCTTCCGGGCGCGGCGGGTCGATGATGCCGACCAGGCCGAGGAAGACCATGCCGGAATCGAGGTCGTCGAGCTCCAGGTTGTCCTGTGCATCTTCGACGCGACGGGCGGCAGCGGCCAGGATGCGCAGGCCTTCCAGGCTGAGGCGGTCGACCTCGCGTTCCCACCAGGCGCGGTCGAGGGCGACGGGTAGGCCGTCGGCGCCGAGTTCCTCGGCACAGCGGTCGAGCAGGCGGTCGGGCGCGCCCTTGAGCAGGATGCGGCGCAGACCGGCCGGCGTGCTGGCCAGTGTGGCCATGAACTTGTTGGCCGACTCGAAGGGGATCGTCGCGTGTCGGGTATGGCTGTCGCTGGCAAACCCGGCCTTGCGCGCCAGCGTGTGCAGTGCGCCCTCGGTCGGTTCGCCGGTGACGTACCACTGACCGTCGGTTTCCGCGACATGGGTGTCGTTGGCGATTGCGACGACTTCGATCAGCGCATGCAGGTGGGCGTGTTCGGCCAGTTCGACGAGTTGCCCGTCGAGCGTGATTTCGCCCTGCGGTGCGTAGCCGTTGCCGCTGACCAGGTAGTTGCCGGCACGGGTGATGACGTGGCGGGCGGTCATCTCGTTCTTGGTCAGCGTGCCGGTTTTGTCCGAGCAGACGACGGTGACCGAGCCCAGCGTCTCGACCGCGGGCAGCTTGCGGGTGATTGCGTTGCGCTGCGCCATGCGCTGCACGCCGAGCGCCAGCGTGATGGTCAGGATCGCCGGCAGCCCTTCGGGGATGGCGGCGACGGCGAAGCCGATGGCAGCGAGCAGGACCTCGCCGAGCGGGAGGCCGTGGAGACCGATGCCGACCACGAGCATCAGCCCGGCCAGGCCGACGATGAGCACCGACAGTTGTTTGCCGAATTGCGCCATCTGCCGGGTCAGCGGGGTCTGCAGGGTTTCCACTTCGGCGATCAGGCGGTTGATGCGACCGATTTCGGTGCTGGCTCCGGTGGCGGTGACGACGCCGAGTCCCCGGCCGGCGGCGACCAGGGTGCCGGAATAGGCCATGCAGAAGCGATCGCCAACGCCGGCATCGGCGGCGACCGGGTCGACCCGCTTGTCGCTCGGCTCCGATTCGCCGGTCAGCGCCGATTCCTCGATGCGCAGGTTGGTCGCCTCGAGCAGGCGAAGGTCGGCCGGGACGCGGTCGCCGGAACGCAGGCGGACGATGTCGCCGGGTACCAGTTCGGCGGCGTCGATCTGTTGCCATTTGCCCTGGCGCAGGACCTGGGCGCTGGCCGACAACATCTTGCGGATACCGGCCAGAGCCGCTTCCGCTTTGCCTTCCTGGAGGAAGCCGATGATCGCGTTGATGACGACGACGCCGACGATGACGCCGGTGTCGACCCAGTGGCCGAGCACGGCGGTGATCGCCGCGGCGCCGATCAGGATGAGGATCAGGATGTCCCGGAAGTGTTTGCCGAAGCGCTTGAGGAGGCTGTCGCGGGGCGGGTTGGGCAGGCGGTTGAGGCCGTGCGCCGCGCGTCGGCGGGCGGCCTCGTCGTCGTCCAGGCCGGCGCTCGTGGCCTGCGTGTCGGTCAGCGTCTGGGCGGCGCTCAGGGCATGGAAGGCGGTGGGGGCGGGCGGCGGCACGGGCCTTCCTGGGGGCGGGCTACTGGCGGGGGCCGTCGGCGGCCAGGGTGCGAATGATCTGCACGCAGTCGATATCGGATTGCTGGTAAGCCGATTTGACGTATTCGCTGTAGGCCTGGTCTTCAGCGGCGAAGGCCGTGGCGTAGACGAAACGCAGGCACAACTGCTCCGGCGCCGGTTCCTCAATACGGATGGTCAGGCTGCCGCCGGGATGTTGTTCGCCGGGCTCGATCTCGAAATGCACCCATTCCTCGATGGCCATGGTGACGCGGTCGCGGATGCGGGCGGCGCCGAAATCGAGTTCACGGTGCAGGAAGGCTTCTTCGCGCTGGAGCAGGGTGCAGGATTCTAGGCCGGGCAGGAAGGGCAGCGGATGGTAGACCCGTTGCAACAGTCCTTCCCAGACCTGGCGGCGGTTCAGCGGAACGATCAGCGGATTGCCGGGATCGTTGATGACGATCAGGTGTTCGAAGTTCATCCCCAGATGGTAGCATCGTCACATGCAACTTGACCGTATCCTGCAAAAGCACGGCTTTGGTACGCGCAAGGCCTGCCGGGCAATGATCCGCGACGAGCGGGTAGCGATTGCCGGCAACTGCCTGGACGACCCCTTTGCCGACATCCCCACCGACGGACTGGTGTTCACGGTCGACGACGTCGACTGGCCGTTCTGCGAGTTCGCCAGCCTCCTGCTGCACAAGCCGGCCGGTTATGAATGTTCGCGCAAGCCGCTGCATCATCCTTCGGTTCTCGAACTGCTGCCTTTGCCGCTGCGCGAGCGCGGCGTGCAGCCGATCGGCCGTCTCGACGAGGACACCACCGGCCTGCTGCTGGTCACCGATGATGGCCAACTGAACCATCAGCTATCGTCGGGCAAGCGCAAGGTGCCCAAGGTCTACCTGGCGACCGTCAAGCATCCGCTCGACGCCGGACAGATCGGGCAACTGCTTGCCGGCGTGCTGCTGCACGACGAACCGGAGCCGGTGGCCGCTGCCGCCGCGGAAATCGTCGATGAGCATCATCTGCGTCTGACGGTGACCGAAGGCAAGTATCACCAGGTCAAGCGCATGGTCGCCGCAGTCGGCAACCGGGTCGAGGCGCTGCACCGCGAGGCGCTCGCCGAACTGGCCTTGCCGGAAGATCTGGCGCCCGGGCAGTGGCGCTGGCTGACGGCGGAGGACTACCGAAAACTGGGAGTTGCTCGATGACCTTGACCGAGATGCGCTACATCGTCGCCCTGGCCCGCGAACGCCATTTCGGGCGAGCCGCCGAGGCCTGCCATGTCAGCCAGCCGACGCTGTCGGTGGCGTTGAAGAAGGTCGAGGGGCAGATCGGTGCCGCGCTGTTCGAGCGCACCGCGACCGATGTCCGCATCACCACGCTGGGCGAGCGCATCGTCGAGCAGGCGACGCGCGTGCTCGCCGAGGCAGTCAAGCTGGAAGAGATCGCCGAGGCGACCGGTGATCCGATGAGCGGCCAGTTGCGCGTCGGCATCATCTACACCATTGCCCCCTATTTGCTGCCGCAACTGATCCCAGCGCTCAGCCGGCAGGCGCCGAACATGCCGTTGTTCCTCAAGGAGGACTTCACGGCCAACCTGATTCCGGCGTTGAAATCCGGCGAGCTCGATGTCATCGTTATCGCCCTGCCGTTCGCCGAGCCGGGCCTGGTGGCGCAGGCGGTCTACGAGGAACCTTTCCGCGTCGTCGTGCCGGCCAACCATCCGTGGGCCGGACGCGAGGCAATCGATGCCGAGGAGCTCGACGGCCAGAACCTGTTGCTGCTCGGCCAGGGCAACTGTTTCCGCGACCAGGTGCTGGAATCCTGCCCGCGTCTCAACGGCCAGGATGTACTGGCCCATTCGCTGGAAGGCAGTTCGCTGGAGACCATCCGCTACATGGTGGCGAGCGGCGCCGGCGTTGCCGTGATGCCCAGTTCGGCCGCCGACCCGCTGGTGGACAAGGAGCCGATGGTGCGTGTCCTGCCCTTCGTCGGTACGCCGCCGTCACGGACTGTCGGACTGGTCTGGCGGGTGACTTATCCGCGCTCGCAGGCGATCGACGCCGTGCGGGCGGCGGTTTTGTCCTGCCAGTTGCCGGGCGCCACCGCCAGACGCTGAGGTTTCACATGAAACTGCGCGGACTTCTCCTGGCAATGCTGATCGGGATTGCCGGCAGCGTGTCCGCGAGTGCCGCGCCCGAGCGGGTGCGGGTGGTCAGCGACGAGAATTTTCCGCCCTACATCTTCCTCGGCGCCGATGGCGCGCCGGAGGGCTATCTGGTCGATCTGTGGAAGCTCTGGGAAAAACAGACCGGCATCCGCGTCGAGTTGACGGCGACGGCCTGGGCCGAGGCGCAGGCGATGATCGGTCGCGGCGAGGCCGATGTCATTGAGGCGATCTACCGGACGCCGGCGCGCGAGGGCAGCTATGAATTTTCCCGGCCCTACTCGACCCAGCACATCTACATCTTTGCCGACCGCTCGATCAGCGGCATCAGCGGACCGAACACGCTGAAGGGGTTCCAGATTGGCGTCGAACAGGGCGACGCCTGCATCGAAATGCTGGAACGCCAGGGAATCACCAGCCTGCAGCGCTATCGCGACTATTCGCAGATGATCCAGGCGGCGATCGCCAATGAGGTCAAGTTGTTCTGCCTCGACGAGGTGCCGGCCAATTTCTATCTCTACCGGATGCACGCGCAGGCGCGTTTCCAGAAGACCTTCCAGCTCTACAGCGGGCAGATGCACCGGGCGGTGCGCAAGGGCGAGGGCGAATTGCTGGCGGTGGTCGAGGCCGGCATGGCGGCGCTCGACCCGGCCGATCTCGAAGCGCTGCGCAAGAAGTGGATGGGCCAGCCGCTGGCACTGGCGCCGTACGCGCGCTATTTCACCCTGGCGATCGTCGGTCTGCTGCTGCTCGGTGGCCTGCTGGTGCTTTGGGTTCGCAGCTTGCATCGGCAGGTGCGGCAACGTACCGCCGAACTGGACATGCGGCGCGCCCAACTGGCAACGCTGGTCGATACCATTCCCGATCTCGTCTGGTTGAAGGATGCCAAAGGCGTCTATCTGGCCTGCAACCGGCGTTTCGAAAAGCTGTATGGACATCCCGAATCGGCCATCGTCGACCATACCGATTACGACTTCGTCGATCGCGAAACTGCCGATTTCTTCCGGGCCAGGGATCAGAAGGCGATTGACGCCGGTGTGCCGGTGAGCAACGAGGAATGGCTGACTTTTGCCGATGGCGGCGAGCGCCTGTTGTTCGAAACCATCAAGACGCCGATGCTCGACAGCGAAGGCCAGCTTATCGGCGTGCTCGGCATTGCCCGCGAGATCACCAGTCGCCGGCAGGCGGAGGATGCGCTGCGGGCGAGCGAGGAAAAACTGCGCATCGCCCAGTCGAGCGCCGCGCTCGGCATCTGGGAGGTCGATCTGCTGGCAGGGGTGACCTACTGGTCGCCGGAAGTCGAGGCGATGTACGGCATCGCCATCGGCAGTTTCGATGGTCGTCAGGCAAGCTGGCTGGCGCGCGTGCATCCCGACGATCGTTCCGCGGTGTTGCGGGCGGTGGGTGAGTACATGCAGCGCGACGAAGCATTCGATTTCGCCTTCCGCATTGTCCGTCCCAACGGTGAGGTGCGCTGGATCGCCTCGCGCGGGCAGGTGCATCGTTCTCCGCTGGGGGTGGCGGAACGCATCGTCGGCGTCAATTTCGACATCACCGAGAAGAAGCGGACCGAAGAGGAACTGCAGCACTATCGGGATCAGCTCGAGGAACTGGTCGACGAGCGGACCCGCCAGCTGGCGCAGGCCCGCGACGCGGCCGAGGCGGCCAATCGGGCGAAGAGCGCTTTCCTGGCCAACATGAGCCACGAGATCCGGACGCCGATGAATGCCATCATCGGCATGTCGCACGTGCTGCGGCAGAAGCTCGATTCTCCGGAGCTGCTCGACAAGCTTTCCCGCATCACCGCCTCGGCCGATCATCTGCTCGGCATCATCAACGACCTGCTCGATTTCTCGAAGATCGAGGCTGGCCGCCTGCAGCTCGAGGCCAAGCCCCTGCATCCCCTGCAGGTGCTCGACAGCGTCGTGTCGATGATTACCGAGCAGGCGCAGGTCAAGGGTCTGGAAGTGAACTACCGTTGCGCGGATTTCCCGGAAACCCTGCGCGGCGATGCCGGGCGCTTGATCCAGGCCCTGCTGAACCTGGCCGGCAACGCGGTCAAATTCACGCGCGAGGGTGAGGTCGAGTTGCTGGTCGAGCGCCTGACGGAAGATGCCGATGGCGTGCTGGTGCGCTTTTCGGTGCGCGATACCGGGATCGGCATTCCGCCGGAAGTGATCGACAAGCTGTTTTCGCCTTTCCAGCAAGCCGATGATTCCACTGCCCGGCGTTACGGTGGCACCGGCCTCGGGCTGGCGATCACCCGGCGCCTGGCCCGGCTGATGGGCGGCGATGCCGGCGTCGACAGCGTGCCGGGGGAGGGCAGCCGCTTCTGGTTCACCGCCCGCTTGCAGCGGGAGGGGGGAAACGGCTTCCACTATCCGCCGGAAAGGGTGCGCGGCGAGCAGCCCGAGCGTCTGTTGCAGGAATCCTTTGCTGCCTCGCGTATCCTGTTGGTCGAGGATGATCCGATCAATCAGGAGGTGGCGGCAGAGCTACTCGACAACGTCGGGCTGATCGTCGAACTGGCGGCCGATGGCCAGGTGGCGGTGGACAAGGTCAGGCAGGCGGCGCAACCGTTCGCCCTGATCCTGATGGATCTGCAGATGCCAAAACTCGGCGGGCTGGAGGCGATGGCGCAGTTGCGCGAACTGCCGGGGTTTGCAACGCCGGTGATCGCCATGACGGCGAACGCCTTCGCCGAGGATCAGGCGCGTTGCCGTGCCGCGGGCATGGTCGATTTCATCGCCAAGCCCGTCGATCCCATCCTGCTCTACGAAACCCTTCTCGAGTGGCTGCGCCGCGGGCGCCAGGCCGCCTGATCAGCTGGCGGCCTTCTTCTTCGCGGCGGTCTTGGCTGACGGCGCCTTCTTCTCGAATTCGAAACCGACCTTGCCGTCATTGACGACCAGGTAGGCCGAGAATTTGCGCTTCGTCCGGTTGGAGACGAACTCCTTCAGCAGATCGGTCTTGCCGGCTTCCAGCATCTTTTTCATCTGCACCGGTTCGACCGGTTGCTGCAGGATGATCTTGCCGGAGCGGAAATCGCAGGTCTTGTCGGGACCGACCGACTTTTCGCAGACATAGCTGCTGCCGTGGTCGAAGACGCCGGCCGCGCATTTCGGGCATTTGCCCAGGCTTTCCTGGCCCGAGAAATCGACCGGCTCGCTGGCCGCTTCGTCGGCCTTGTCCTGGCCGAAGTCGAACTCCGGCTGGTTTTCCGCGTTGAGCTTGATGGCCGCCGCGAAGCTGCGACCCATCTTGTTGCGGAAGCCGGTCAGCGGGCCGACCTGGCCTTCGGTGAGCAGGGTTTCGACTTCGGCCAGCTCGTACTGGCGGCCGGCGACGATCTTCCACAGCGAATAGTCGCAGCCGCTGCACTGGAATTTCTTGTACGTTTCGCGGATGACGCCGCCGCATTTGGGGCAGGGCGCCTTGAGAACGCCGAAGTCGCCGGGGATGGTGTCGCTGTCGTAGGACTTGGCGCGCTCGACGATGTGGCGGGTCATTTCGGCGATCTCGCGCATGAACTCGTCGCGCGTGAATTCGCCCTTCTCGATGCGGCCGAGCTTCCATTCCCAGTCGCCGGTCAGTTCCGGCTGGGTCAGTTCCTCGACGCCGAGACCGTTCAACAGCGTCATCAGGTTGAAGGCCTTGGCGGTCGGGATCAGCTCGCGGCCTTCGCGCAACATGTACTGTTCGCCGATCAGGTTCTCGATGATCTGGGCGCGCGTCGCCGGTGTGCCGAGGCCGCGGCCGGCCATCGCCGCCTTCAGTTCCTCGTCGTCGACCATCTTGCCGGCGCCTTCCATCGCGGAGAGCAGGGTGGCTTCAGAATAGCGCGGCGGCGGCTTGGTGACGTTGGGCTTGACCGTGACTTCCTCGGTTTTTACCTTTTCATCCTTGTCGACCGCCACCAGATTGCCTTCGTCGCCGCTCTGGCCTTCCTTGCCATGTACCGCCAGCCAGCCCGGATTGACCAGGACCTTGCCTTCGGTCTTGAACGGATGATTTTCGACGCGGGTGATGCGGGTGGTCACCAGGTACTCGGCGGCCGGGAAGAACACCGACAGGAAGCGGCGGACGACGAAGTCATAGAGCTTCTGCTCGGCTTCGTTGAGGTTCTTCGGCGCCTGCGGCGTGGGGATGATAGCGAAGTGATCGCTCACCTTCGCGTTGTTGAAGATGCGCTTGTTCGGCATCACCCAGTTGCGCGCCAGGATCTGGTGCGCGAACGGCGAGTAACGGGCGAGCAGCACTTCGTCGTGCCCCTTGCCGGCACCTTCGCCGGTGAGCACGCGCATCGTCTCCTTGACCGTGGCGATGTAGTCTTCCGGCAGGCAGCGCGAATCGGTCCGCGGATAGGTCAGCACCTTGTGCTTTTCATAGAGCGCCTGCGCCAGGCCGAGCGTGGTCTTGGCCGAGAAGCCGAAACGGCCGTTGGCTTCGCGCTGCAGGCTGGTCAGGTCGAAAAGCAGGGGTGACAGGCGGGTTTCCGGCTTGGCTTCTTCGCTGACGATGCCGGGCTTGCCCGAGGTGGCGGCCTTGATCGCTTCGGCACGGGCAACTTCCCACAGCCGGTCGGCACGGGCGTGCTCGTCGTCCTGCTTGCCCTTGAAGCCTTCGTCGAACCACTTGCCGGTGTAGTTGCCGGCCTTGGCGGCGAATTCGGCCTCGACTTCCCAGTAATCGCGAGACTTGAAGTCGCGGATTCTGCGTTCGCGCTCGACGACGATCGCCAGCGTCGGTGTTTGCACGCGGCCGACCGTGGTCAGGTGGAAGCCGCCGGTCTTCGAATTGAAGGCGGTCATCGCCCGGGTGCCGTTGATGCCGACCAGCCAGTCGGATTCGGAACGGCAGACGGCGGCATCGGCCAGGCCCTGCATTTCGCTGCCCGGGCGCAGCCGTGCGAAGCCGTCGCGGATCGCCTGCGGCGTCATCGACTGCAGCCACAGGCGTTGTACCGGCTTGCCGGCCTTGGCGTGCTGGGCGATGTAATTGAAGATCAGCTCGCCCTCGCGCCCCGCGTCACAGGCGTTGATCAGGGCGCTGACGTCCTTGCGCTTGATCAGTTTGTTGAGCACCCTGAGGCGTGGCGCGCTTTTCTCGATCGGATTCAGCGCAAAGTGCGGCGGAATCACCGGCAGGTGGGCGAAGGACCACTTGCCGCGCTTGACCTCGAATTCTTCCGGACAGGCCAGTTCGAGCAAATGGCCGACGGCCGACGAGACGACGTATTCGTCGTTTTCGAAGTATTCGTCGTGCTTGGTGAAACCACCGAGCGCCTTGGCGATGTCGCTGGCGACGGAGGGTTTCTCGGCGATGATCAGTTTTTTGCTCATGGGGTCTGCCTGTCAGGTGCCGGGCATGATAAGTGGGCGCCGGACGGATTGGCAAGGGCGGTTACGATTCAACGCCGGATCAGTCAAGACGCTGGTAGCGATTGCCCGGCAGAACGCCGATGCGCCCCGCGAGTTCCAGCGCCAGCAGTTCGCCGTGCAATGCATCGGCCGTCAGGGCGCTGCGTTCGATCAATTGGTCGAAGCTGCAGGGGTCGTGGCCGATCATTGCCAGCAGCGCCGGCGCCGCCTCGTCGGCAAGCGGCGCTGCTGCTGCGCCGGGCGGGGCGCCCAGTTCCTCGAGGATGTCGCGGGCGGTTTCGACGAGTTTGGCGCCTTCGCGGATCAGGCGATGGCAACCGCGCGACTGCGGCGCGTGAATTGACCCCGGGATGGCGAAGACTTCGCGCCCCTGCTCGCCGGCCTGGCGGGCGGTGATCAATGAACCGCTCTCGACGGCGGCTTCGACGACCAGAACGCCGAGCGATAGGCCGGCGATGATGCGGTTGCGGCGCGGAAAATTGGCGGCGATCGGCGGTGTTCCGAGCGGGAATTCGGAAACGATGGCGCCGCGCTCGGCGATGCTCAGCGCCAGGTCGCGATTGCGCGCCGGGTAGACCCGGTCGGCACCGGTGCCGATGATGGCGACGGTGGCCCCGTCCGCCGCCAGCGCGCCGCGGTGGGCGGCGGTATCGATGCCCAGGGCCAGCCCGCTGACGATGCACAGGCCGTTTTCCGCCAGCGCAGCGGCAAACTGCGTCGCATTGCGCAGCCCCTGCGGGGTTGCGTTACGGCTGCCGACGATGCCCAAGGCGGGGCGTTGGAGCAGGGCCGGGTTGCCGCGCACGAAGAGCAGGGTCGGCGGGTCGGCAATGTTGAGCAGGTTTTTGGGGTAGCCAGGGTCGGCCAGGGTCAGGATGTGGTGATTCGGCAGTCCGGCCCAGTCGAGGTGGCGTTCGATGGCGTCGCCAAGCGGGAAATCCAGAAGCAGGTCGGCCTTGTTGCCGATGAGGCCGCGCAGGCTGTTCGGGCTGGCGGCGAAGATGGCTTCGGGTAAACCGAAAGCGGCGAGAAGCTTGCGTTGCGTCTCGCCGCCGATGCCTGGAATCAGGGTCAGCCGCAACCAGGCGGCCAATCCCTGAGGGTCAATCACGGATTGCGGGCGGCGTCGCCGACGATCACCGACTTCGACGATTCGATGACCAAAGCGTAGGCGACACGATCGAAAGTACGGAAGACAAAGGCGAGGCCATAACGTTCTTCCGGAATCGTCGTTTCCTGGCGTTTGATGTCTTCATCCAGGTGCATCGCGGTGCGCTTGCGATACAGGGCAACGACATGACCGTGTTCGATGCCGTCGGCTTCGCCACGGTTGAGCGTGATCACCGAGCCGGCGCCGCCCTCGTTGACGGCGCCGTAGATCGACATGATCTGGGCGCGCACTTCGACTTCCGGCGAGTGCGGTACGTAGGCGACGATGTTCTGCTCGGGTGCCGGCTTCAGCCAGTCGCCGCGCGTGACTTCTTCCTTGGCCATGGTGATGCGCAGCGTTGCCGGCTCTCCTGGGCGAACCAGGCGTGCGTTGCCGAGGAAGAAGGCTTCGTGGGCGACGACCTTGCCGGTTTCCGGATCGGTGAGCGGCTTGCCCGGACGGAAGACATGCCATTTCTCGATGCTGGCGTCGGGGATGCCGCTGACGTAGGCGGTATCGCCGTTGCCCAGCACGACGCGGTCCTCCTCGGTGGCGACGATGCGGGCAGCGGACTTTTCGTCCTCTTCCGAGATGATCAGCGGTTGCGAGATGAAGGGCTCGATGGCGTTTGCCGGAATGCTGGAGATGTTGCCGGTCGCCGCGCTTTCGTAAACCTTGGGCTGGAGACGGCCGGAATGCGGCTTGCCCAGGCGCAGTCGCGGATTGCCGTCGGACATGTCAAGCCAAACGATGTCGCCGGGATAAATCAGGTGCGGGTTCTTGATCTGGTCCTTGTTGAGGCGCCAGATTTCGGGCCAGCGCCAGGGTTTTTTCAGGAATTTTCCCGAAATGTGCCAGAGCGTGTCGCCCTTGACGACAACATGGCGGTCCGGCGGGTTGGCAACCAGTTCCAGCGGCTCGGCGGCCGTGGCACAGATAGCTGTTACAGCCAGGATCAGCGCGGATATAATGCGAAGCATGGGTAATCCCTCACGTACCGGTGGAACGTGCCGCAGAATCGTCGGTCCAACTGACGTCTGTAAGTCACGTTCATATCTCGAGAATTGCTTTAGATTCTGCATGTAATCCTCTAAGCAAGCAAGCATTTTCACCCTGTTTTCCATGGCACTCTTACCCATTTTGCGTTTTCCCGATTCCCGCTTGCGAAAAGTCGCGGCACCGGTCACGAAAATTGACGATCGCATCCGCCGACTTGCTGCCGACATGGCGGAGACCATGTATGAGGCACCGGGCATCGGTCTGGCCGCGACACAGGTCAACATCCATAAACGGCTGGTGGTGATCGATATTTCCGAAGACAAGAGCCAGTTGCAGGTTTTCGTCAATCCCGAGATCGAAAGTGTGGAAGGCTTCACGCTTGGCGAGGAGGGCTGTCTTTCGGTACCGGGGATCTACGACAAGGTCGAGCGTGCCGAGCGGGTGCGGGTCCGCTATCTGGACCTCGAGGGCAAGGTTCAGGTGTTGACCGCCGAAGGCCTGCTTGCGGTTTGCATTCAGCACGAAATCGATCATCTGGATGGCAAGGTTTTCGTCGATCATCTTTCCCAACTCAAGCAGGCCCGAATCAAGAGCAAGCTTGCCAAGCAGGCGCGCGTCACGGCATGAGGCTGATCTTCGCCGGGACGCCGGACTTCGCGGCACAGGCCTTGCAGGCAATCGTAGCCGCCGGGCATCAGGTGCTCCTGGTGCTTACCCAGCCCGATCGGCCCGCCGGTCGCGGCATGGCCTTGCAGCCGTCGGCGGTGAAACAGGTGGCGCTGGCGCATGGCATCGAGGTTTTCCAGCCGGCGACGCTGAAGGATGCTGACGCTCAGGCACGGCTGGCGGCGTGCGGAGCGGAGGCGATGGTCGTCGCGGCCTACGGGCTGATTCTGCCGCAGGCGGTGCTCGACCTGCCGCGCTACGGTTGCCTCAACATTCATGCCTCGTTGTTGCCGCGCTGGCGCGGCGCGGCGCCGATTCAGCGCGCCCTGCTGGCAGGCGATGTGCAGACCGGGGTCTGCATCATGCAGATGGAGGCCGGTCTGGACACCGGGCCGGTCCTGCTGCGCGAAGCTTTCCCGATTGCCGGCGACGACACCACGGCGACCCTGCACGACAAGCTGGCCGACTGTGGCGCCCGGCTGGTCGTCGAGGCGCTCGGCCGTCTGCCCTTGCCGGCAACGCCGCAGCCGGAAGACGGTGTCACCTATGCGCACAAGATCGAAAAGGCGGAAGCCGCGATCGACTGGACGAAGCCGGCCGCCGAACTGGATCGCCACATCCGTGCTTTCAACCCTTTTCCCGGCGCCCAGGCCCAACTGGCCGGACAGACCGTGAAGCTGTGGGCGGCCAGCCCGTTTGCTGCCAGCGGTCGCCCCGGCGAGATCCTGGCGATCGACCGCCAGACCCTGGTTGTTGCCTGCGGCGAAGGGGCACTGGCGATCCGGGAGCTGCAGAAGGCCGGCGGCAAGCGCCTGCCGGTACAGCAGTTCCTGGCTGGGAATCCGCTGCGCGTGGGCGACTTCTTCAGTCCTGCCGCCTGAATTCCATCGCCGTTCCATGTGAAACCCGTTGCCGGCGGATGGTGTCGAGCAGGCCGCCGAGTCGCCAGCCGGCATCGCCGATCCGTCGTTCGGCGATGTTTCTGGCTCGCTCCCGGTATTCGGCGTCGATCAGCAGCGTAACGCTGCCTGCGCGCTCCGGGGTGAGCGTGCTCAGCAGGCCTCGGCTCTCGCGCAGCCATAGCTGTTCATCGCCCTGGCGCGGTGGTGGCTGACTGGCGAGCAGGGCGCCGGCCTTTTGCCGCAGGCGCTTGCCGCGCAGTCCGGATTTGCCGGGCAGGTCGTCCCACCATGTGTGCAGGTTGACGAAGGGGCGGCGCGTGTCGTCGGGGTCTTCCACCAGCAGGCTGTTGCCGCCGCCGTCTTCCGGATAACCGGCATGGAAGGGCTGGTGCAGGTCGGCCACCAGATGCGCCAGCCAGGGCAGGGCCCAGGCGGCCCGCTCGACGTCGGTCGTCGTTTTCAGGGTTTCGCTCAAGGCGACGATCTGGCGGTCGAGTTGTCCGCGGCCGCGTTTTTCCCGGCGGTCGAAATCGACGTAATGCCAGTCGCCGTGTCTTTGCATGTCGGGAAAGCCCGGCAGCGGAGAGGCGGCGTTATCGGCAAAGCGCGGATCGCGGCGGATGCTGTCGGGCCAGGTGCTGGCCTCGGCGAAGATCAGCGCCGCATCGTCGGCGCCGGCTTTCTCAAGCCAGCGGCCATGGTCGGGGTGACGGCGCAGCGCCTCGGCGACGAAGCTGCGGGTCTCCGGCTCCATCCGTTGCCAGGCGACGATGGCGCTCAGGCGGTGGCCGGCGGCGTTCCAGGCGAGCGCATCGGCGCTGGCGAAAACGGCAAGCAGGAAGATAATCAAAGGACGCATGCCGGAATTATGCCCCGTGCGATAATCCCGGCCATGTCACGTTTGCCTTTCAATTCACTGGCCTACGCCCTGCGTCAGGCTGCCCGCATCGATGCTGCGGTTTTTGCCGGCCAGAGCCTCGCCGACAACCTGCTCGGGCGGGTCGAGGCGGTGGCGCGCCCGGCCGTCCAGGACCTGGTTTACGGCAGTCTGCGCGCCTACGGCCGGGGCGACTTCTTCCTTGCCCGCTTGCTCGAACGTCCGCTGGCGGTGGACGAGGTGCGGGCCTTGCTGCTGGTTGCCCTGTACCGGCTCGAGACGCGTCCGGAGGCTGCGCATACGGTCGTCGACCAGGCGGTTTCGGCTGCCGGTGAAATCGCCCACGGCAAGTTCCGCGCTCTGGTCAATGGTGTGCTGCGCAGTTTTCTGCGCCAGCGGCCGGCGCTGGAAGAGGCGCTGCAGGCCGATCCGGTGGCTCTGGCCCAGCATCCGGCGTGGTGGCTGGGCGAGTTGCAGGCGGCCTGGCCGGAACAATGGCCGGCGATTGTTGCCGCCGGCAACACGGCGCCGCCGATGGCGTTGCGGGTCAATCGCCGGCGTTGCAGCCGCGCCGACTACCAGGCGCAACTGGCGGCGGCGGGGATTGCCGCCGGTCCGCTCGGCGAGGATGGGCTGACGCTGGCGCAAGCGGTGCCGGTCGATCGCCTGCCCGGCTTCTTCGATGGCCTGGTATCGGTCCAGGACCCCGGCGCGCAGCGCGCTGCCGAACTGCTGGCACCGCAACCGGGTAGCCGGGTGCTTGATGCCTGCGCGGCGCCCGGTGGCAAGACGGCGCATCTGCTGGAGCGTGCCGATCTCGACCTGTTGGCGCTCGATCTCAAACCAGCGCGCTGCCGCCGCATCGAGGACGGTCTCGGCCGCCTGCACCTGTCGGCGAAGGTGCTCGCCGCCGACTGCACGCGGCTTGAGCAATGGTGGGACGGCCTTCCGTTCGATGCCGTGCTGGCCGACGTCCCCTGTACCGCCAGTGGTGTCGTCCGCCGCAATCCGGATGCCAAATGGTTGCGCCGTCCGGAGGACATCGCCAGCTTTGCTGCAACGCAGTCGCGGATTCTCGATGCTTTGTGGCAGGTACTCAGGCCGGGCGGTAAACTGCTTTATGCGACCTGCTCGGTATTCCCCCGGGAAAACCAGCAGCAGATCAGGGGGTTCCTCGCCCGCCAAGCGGCTGCGAGGGTCATTCAAGAAGAACAGCTAATTCCCGATGCGGAGCGCGATGGCTTTTTCTACTGCCTGCTCGAAAAGCGTCCTTGAGCGCTGCCGTGCCTGGCTGCTGCTGCTGCTTTTCCTGCCGTTGTTGGGCTGGGCGGCGGAGATCGAGGTGCGCGATCCGCGTCTGGCGGCGGGTGAGGACGCTTACGTGCTGTCCGCCGATTTTCGTTTCGAGCTGAATTCCCGGCTTGAGGAAGCGGTCAATCGCGGCGTCGTCCTCTATTTCCTCGCCGAGTTCGAGCTTGCTCGCGAGCGCTGGTACTGGTTCGATCAGAAGCTGGTGAGCAAGCAGCAGACCTACCGTCTCTCCTACCACGCGCTGACTCGCCAGTACCGCCTGAGCACCGGCGGCCTGCACCAGTCATTCGCGACGCTCGGCGAGGCCCTGGGCATGTTGCGCCGCTTGCGCAACTGGCAGGTGATCGAGCGCAACGATCCGGCGGTGCTCCCCGGCAGCAGCTATCAGGCGGCATTGCGCCTGCGGCTGGACATCGCCCAGCTGCCGCGTCCGTTCCAGATCAGCGCGCTCGGCAGCAAGGACTGGAATCTCGACTCGGACTGGAAAATCTGGTCGGCGACCTTGCCGACCCTGCCCGCGCCGGAGGACAAGTGAAGCGATTCCTCGCTGCCGCTGGCGCGCTGGCTGCTGCCGTTGGCGGCATTCTCTGGCTCTTGCTGCTGATGGCGACGGAAGCCGACACGGTCGTCTTTTCGCGCAACTATCCGCTGCTGGTCGGGCTCAACGTCGTGCTGGCGCTGGCCATGCTGGCCCTGGTCGGCTGGCAATTGAGCACCTTGTGGCGCGATTACCGGGCGCAGGTCTTCGGCGCCCGCCTCAAGCTGCGCCTGATGCTGATGTTCGGTGTCATCGCGGTGCTGCCGGGGGCGCTGGTGTATGGCGTGTCGGTGCAGTTCGTGACGCGTTCGATCGAAAGCTGGTTCGACGTGCGGGTCGAGAAAGCGCTTGAATCCGGGCTGCAGCTCGGGCGCTCCTCGCTTGAATCGTTGCTGGAAAACCTCTCCCAAGGTGCGCGGGATATGGCCGACGAATTATCGGTGGTGCCGGAAACCGCGCAGCGTTCAGCGTTGTTCCGCCTGCGCGAGGAACGGGGCGTCCATACGGCGGCCCTTTTCTCCCTCGGCGGACAATTGCTGTCCAGCGCCACCGGCGATCTCGGCAACCAGCTGCCGAATTCGCCGACTCAGACCCAACTGCGCCAGGCCCGCGCGGCGCAGGGCCTGAGCGGAGTCGAAGGGGAGAACGAGCGGATGTTCATGCGCGTGCTGGTGCCGGTGACTTCGCTTGAACTCTTTGCCGAGCCGCGCATCCTGCAGGTGACTCAACGGGTGCCGGCAACCCTGGCGCTCGATGCCGAAGCGGTCCAGGAGGTCTATCGCGACTACCAGGAATTGCAACTGGCGCGCCAGGGCCTGACCAGGATTTATGCGCTGACCCTGACCCTGACCGTGCTCGTCGCGCTGTTCAGCGCCTTTGCGCTGGCGTTCTGGATGGCCCGCCGCCTGGTGGCGCCGATGCACATCCTGGCCGAGGGCACGCAGGCCGTGGCGCAGGGCGATTTCTCGCAACGCCAGGCGATCTACAGCGGCGACGAACTCGGTGTGCTGACCCAGTCGTTCAACCGGATGACCCGCCAACTGGCCGACGTCCGCCGCGAAAACGACCGTCACCGTGCCTACCTGGAGTCGATCCTCGCCAATCTGTCGGCGGGGGTGCTGGTTTTCGATCGCGATTTCCTGCTGCGCACGGTCAATGGCGGCGCGGTCAGCATCCTGGCCGACGATTTCTCCGGCCTGATCGGCCTGGCCCCCGCCGACTGGCCGCGCCAGCAGGTTCTCGCTGCCTTCATCGAGCAGCATTTCGCCGCTACCGACGAACCGGAGTGGCGGGCGCAACTGGAAATCGAGCGCCTGAACAGCGCGCCGCAGGTGCTGTTGCTGCGCGCCTCGCGCCTGCCGGAGAGCAGCGGCGGTGGCGATGTCGTCGTCTTCGATGACGTCACCAACCTGATCGCCGCCCAGCGCACTGCCGCCTGGGGCGAAGTGGCGCGGCGTCTGGCGCACGAAATCAAGAATCCGCTGACGCCGATCCAGCTTTCCGCCGAGCGCCTGCAGTTCAAGCTGGCCGACCGCCTGAGCAACGGCGACGCCGAGATGCTCTCGCGCGGCACGCAGACGATCATCGCCCAGGTGCAGGCGATGAAACGCATGGTCGACGATTTCCGCGACTACGCGCGCAAGCCGGTGCTGGAAGTTGCGCCGCTCGACCTCAACGGTCTGCTGCGCGAAGTACTCGGGCTGTACGAAAGCTCGTCGGTGCGCTTCGACACTCGGCTGGGTGAGGATCTGCCGCCGGTATGCGGCGATGCGACGCAGTTGCGGCAGATCATCCACAACCTGCTGCGCAACGCCGAGGATGCGCTCGAAGCGCGCAGCGACGGTCGGGTCGAGATCGTCACCGAACAGGCCGGGCGCTGCGTCCGCCTGCGCATCACCGACAACGGTCCGGGGTTCCCGGTCGAGTTGCTGCCGCGCATCTTCGAACCCTATGTGACGACCAAGGCCCGGGGTACCGGGCTCGGCCTGCCCATCGTCAGGAAGATCGTCGATGAGCATCAGGGTAGTATAGAAATCAGCAATGCGCCGGCCGGCGGTGCGCGGATCGAAATCCGCCTGCCGCTGGTACGGGACAAGGAGGCCAAGCATGGCAATCATTCTGGTCGTTGATGACGAAGTCGGCATCCGCGAACTGCTTTCAGAAATCCTGATCGACGAGGGCTACGACGTGCGCCTTGCCGAGAACGCCACGGCGGCACGCCGCGTGCGTGGCGAGCTGCGCCCGGACCTGGTGCTGCTCGACATCTGGATGCCGGACACCGACGGCATTTCGCTGCTCAAGGAGTGGCATGCCGGCGGTCACCTCAACATGCCGGTGGTGATGATGTCCGGTCACGGGACGATCGATACCGCGGTCGAGGCGACGCGCTTCGGCGCTTTCGATTTCCTGGAGAAGCCGATTGCCCTGCAGAAACTGCTCGGCAGCGTGCAGAAGGCGCTCAAGCACGACGCCCCGCCGGCGCGCCCGCCGCTGACGCTGGAAGCTTTTTCGCGGCTGTCCTTCGTCAAGGAATTCCGCCGCCGGCTGGAGCAGGCGGCGGCCAAGGCCTCGGTCGTGCTGATCAAGGGCGCCACCGCCGGCATGGCGGAGATTGCCGCGCGCACGCTGCTGGCGCCGCGCGCGCCGTGGCTCGACCTGTCGATGACGAGCAGCGCGTTGACTCAGGAAGTGCTGGAAAAGACCAGTGGCGGCATCCTCTTCGTTCCCGATCTTGCCGCCTTGGGCAAGATGCAGCAGATGAACCTGGCCTTTGCCGTCGATCGCGCCGACAAACTCAACCTGCAGTTGATCGCCGCCAGCACCACGCCGCTTTCCGTGCTCGCCGAGCACGGCTGGGACAGCAAGCTGATCGCCCGGCTCGGCGAAATCTGGGTTGCCCTGCCGGCGCTGGCCGGTCACGTTGACGATCTGCCGGAAATCGCCAGCCTGCTGCTCGGCAATTTTGTCGAGCGCGGCGAAGTGCCGCACCGGCGGTTCTCGACCGCGGCGCTCAACGCGCTGCGCACGCTGCCCTGGAAGCGCCACGCCGACGC
The DNA here is from genome assembly GCF_055901855.1 of Azonexus sp. MM2026_4. Taxonomy (NCBI): domain Bacteria; kingdom Pseudomonadati; phylum Pseudomonadota; class Betaproteobacteria; order Rhodocyclales; family Azonexaceae; genus Azonexus; species Azonexus sp. MM2026_4. The sequence goes on from NZ_CM148380.1 coordinate 3,032,953, forward strand.
CAGTTGGAACGTCCTCTACGGGTTGGTGCGCAATCTGGCGCTGACCGCGCTCGACGAGGAGATCGACGCCGACGACGTGGCTCGGGTGATGCCCGAGCAGGACGAGGACACGGGCACCGCGCCTTCCTTCCTGCCCTTGTTCGAGCAGCCGCTGCGCGAAGCGCGCGACGCCTTCGAGAAGCTCTATTTCGAGCACCACCTGCGCCAGGAGGGCGGCAACATGACCCGGCTGGCGGAACGTTCCGGGCTCGAACGCACGCACCTGTACCGCAAGCTGAAGCAGCTCGACATCCGGCTCGGCAAACGCAACGACGAATGAGGATGGGGGCGGCGCCATGAAGATCGTCATTCTCGGCGCCGGCCAGGTCGGCGCCAGCGTTGCCGAGGGCCTGGTCTCGGAAGAGAACGACATCACCATCGTCAACCAGGACCCGCAACGTCTCGCCCAGTTGCAGGACCGCCTCGACCTGCGCACCGTCGTTGGCGACGCGGCGACGCCGTCGGTGCTGCGCAGTGCCGGCGCCGAGGATGCCGACATGGTGATCGCCGTCACCCAGAGCGACCAGTCCAACCTGGTCGCCTGCAAGCTGGCGCAATCCGTCTTCAACATCCCGACGCGTGTTGCCCGCCTGCGTTCGCGCGATTTTCTCCAGGATGAGGTGCTGCTCTCCGACGAGAACTTCGCGGTCGATTTCGCACTTTGCCCGGAACAGGTGATCACCGACTACATCCGGCGCCTGATCGAGTTCCCGCGCGCCCTGCAGGTGCTCAACTTCGCCCGCGCCCGGGTCTGCCTGGTGGCGGTTCGCGCCTACGACGGCGGCCTGCTCGTCGGCAAGCCGATCAAGGCGATGCGCGACCTCCTGCCGCCGGAGATCGACGCCCGCATCGCCGCCATCTTCCGCGACAACCAGCCGGTCTTCCCGGAGGGCGACACCGTCGTCAAGAGCGGCGACGAGGTCTTCCTGCTCGCCGCCACCGAGAACATCCACCCGGTGCTCAACCAGTTGCGGCGCGAAGTCAGCCGGGTCGAACGGATCATGATCGCCGGCGGCGGCAACATCGGCCTGCGTCTGGCCAAGTCGCTGGAAGGGCATTACGAGGTCAAGCTGATCGAAGGCCGCCGGCCGCGCGCCGAACTGCTCGCCAACGAACTCAACGACACGCTGGTGCTGTGCGGCGACGCCACCGACGAGGAATTGCTGGAACAGGAAAACATCGGCGAGATGGACCTCTTCCTCGCCATGACCAACGACGACGAAGACAACATCATGGCCGGCAGCCTGGCCAAGCGGCTCGGCTGCAAGCGCGTCGTCGCCCTGATCAACCGCCGCGCCTACGCCGAGATGATCGAGGGCGGACCGATCGACATCGGCATCTCGCCGGCCCAGGTCTCGATCGGCACGCTGCTCGCCTACGTCCGCCAGGGCGACGTTGCCGAAGTCCATTCGCTGCGCCGCGGTGCCGCCGAGGCGCTGGAAATCGTCGCCCACGGCGACCGCAACACGTCCAAGGTGGTCGGCCGCCGCATCGACGAGATCGAATGGCCGCGCGGCGTCACCGTCGCTGCCTTGGTGCGCAATTTCGAAGAGCCGATCGTCGTCGGTCAGACCGACGACTGGACGGCGATCACCCGCTACGGCGAGGTAGTGATCGCCCACCACGACACGGTGATCGAGCCGGACGACCACGTGATCATCTTCTGTACGCGCAAGAAACTGGTGAAGAAGGTCGAAAAGCTGTTCCAGGTCGGCTTCCACTTCCTGTGAACCCGCTGGTCATGAGCCGTTTTGCCTGCGTTTATCGCGCCCTGGGCATGATCCTGATGCTGTTCGGCATCGCGCTGCTGGCGCCGCTGGGGCTTTCCCTCGCCGCGGACGACGGTGCCCAGCTGGCCTACCAGCAAGTCTTCCTGCTCACCGAACTGTGCGGCACCTTCCTCTGGTACCGCTACCGCCGCAGCACGCGCGATCTCAGCGTGCGCGACGGTTTCCTGCTGGTCGTCCTGGTGTGGACGGTGCTGCCGGCGTTTTCCGCGCTGCCGTTCATGATCCAGCTCGGCATGAGCCATACCGACGCCTATTTCGAAGCAGTTTCCGCCTTGACCGCGAGCGGCGGCACGGTGATGTCGGGGCTCGATTCCCTGCCACATTCGATCAACCTCTGGCGCCACCTGATGCAGTGGCTGGGCGGCATGGGACTGATTGTCCTGGTCGTCGCCATCCTGCCGATGCTCGGTATCGGCGGCCGGCAGATGCTCGCCGCCGAAGTCCCCGGGCCGATGAAGGACAACCGTCTGACGCCGCGCGTCACCCAGACGGCGAAGGGCCTGTGGCTGATCTACGTGGCGATGACGATGGCCTGCATCTTCGCCTACGCCTGGGCCGGCATGAGCTGGTTCGACGCTTTCTGCCATGCCTTCTCGACGATCTCGCTCGGCGGTTTCTCGACCCACGATGCCAGCCTGGGCTATTTCGCGTCGCCGACCATCGAGTGGATCTGCCTCGTCTTCATGCTCTTCTCGGGGATCAACTATGCCACCCATTTCCTGGCTCTGAGCGGTCGTTCGCTGTTCGCCTACGGCCGCGATCCGGAAGCCGGCTGGTTCGTCGGCATCCTGCTCGCCAGTGGCTTCGTCCTCGCCAACTACCTGTGGAAGGAGGGCAGCATCGCCGACATGGACGAAGCCTTCCGCCTCGCCCTGTTCAATGTCGTCTCGGTGGCGACCACCACCGGTTACTCAACGGTCGATTACGGCCAGTGGCCGATGTTCGTCGGGCTCTGGATGCTGTTCTTGTGCAGCTTCTCGACCAGCGCCGGATCGACCGGCGGCGGCATCAAGATGATGCGCGCGCTGCTGCTCTACAAGCAGGTCTATCGTGAACTGGTGCGCGCCATGCACCCGGCGGCGGTGTACAACGTCCGCCTCGGCGGCTCCATCGCGCCGCAATCGGTGTTGTTCGCGGTGCTGGCGTTCGCTTTCGTCTACATGGTCAGCATCGTCACGATGACGCTGCTCCTGGCCTTCACGGGGCTCGACATCGTCACCGCGTTCAGCGCCGTCGTCGCCAGCATCAACAACACCGGGCCCGGCCTGGGGCTGGTCGGGCCGGCGTCGAATTTTTCCGTCCTTGGCGATTTCCAGACCTGGATCTGCATTTTTGCGATGCTGCTGGGGCGGCTGGAGATCTTCACCTTGCTGGTGGTCTTGACGCCGGCGTTCTGGAGGAAGTAAGGGGGCAATCCCTTTGCTTGTTCGCGCGTTATGTTTCGCGCCTGACGGGCGGGTGTGGTTGTTTGCTGAACCGCTGTGTTCCGCCGTTGCCCGGCGGGCGTACTTTCTTCTTGTTTCGCCAAGAAGAAAGTAGCCAAAGAAGAAGGCGACCCTAGGTCGGCGCCCCGCTGCGCGGGGTACCCTGCGCTACTCGGCCCTGGCGGGGGCTGCGCAACTCGCCGCTACGCGGCTCAGACAGTGCTCGCCCTTTATCCGCCAGGCCCTGCGTTGCTCGGCGCCTCCCAAGGGGCCCGGCAAACCGATCGCTGCTGAAATAGCTGTGTTTTAAACCTTGGCCGTACAGCAGAGACGTTTTTGGGGTCCCCATGTGGAGCGCCGAGCAACGGAGAAGGGCCGGGGGAAGTCGGCGAGCACTGTCTGAGCCGCGTAGCGGCGAGTTGCGCAGCCGCCCGGCCCTTCGAGTAGCGCAGGGGAGTCGGCGTAGCCGACCGCGTAACCTGGGGTCGCCTTTTCTTTGGCTAGGCGGTTTCAAATCCCAAGTGCAACACTTCATAACCGGAGGAGTTGCATGACGAGAACGTATCAACAATTGAGTGCGGAAGAACGCGGCGTGGTAATGGCGATGAAGGAGCAGGCCAGTAGTGCGCGGGCGATAGCCAAGGTGCTTGGCAGATCGCCCAGCACCATCACGAGAGAACTTCGCCGCAACGGCTACCAGAGCGAAGAGGAGCAATGCGTCATGGGACGCCCCCGAGTGGCTGGCGGCTACGATGCAAACCGCGCCGGCAAGCGAGCCCGGCGGGTGCGACGTGCGGCCTGGCCGGTGCGCAAGCTCCACCGCCAAGGCGCCTTGTGGGCCGAGGTCAGGGCGTTGCTGGAACGCAAGCTCTCGCCCGAGCAGATTGCTGCCAAACTCAAGCAACGCCACCCTGAGCAGCCCCAATTGCAAGCCTCCCACGAAACCATCTACACCGCGATCTATGCCATGCCCAAGGGCGATCTTCGCCGCGAACTGGTCGTCCTGCTGCGCCAGGGGCGAGGCGCACGCAAGCCTCGCACGCGAGGCAAAGATCGGCGGGGATCGCTGCAGGACATGCTGAGCATCCACGTACGCCCGCCCGAGGCCAGCGACCGCTTGCTGCCTGGCCACTGGGAGGGCGACCTGATCAAGGGCAAGGCCAACGCTTCGGCTGTCGGCACCCTGGTGTGCCGCAAGTCGCTGTTTGCCATGCTGGTCAAGCTCGACGGCAGTACGGCGATCGATGCGCTCAACGGATTCACGCAGGCCTTCAGCGGGCTGCCGCCTGAGATCCGACAGACCCTCACCTATGACCAAGGCAAGGAGATGGCGCTGCACAAGAAGCTGGCCGAGAACACCGGCCTGAAAATTTACTTTTGTGATCCTCACAGCCCGTGGCAACGTGGCATCAATGAGCACACCAATGGTTTGCTGCGCCAATATTTGCCGAAGGGCACTGACCTGAGTGTCCACTCCCAGCGCGAACTCGATCACATGGCCTGGGAACTCAATATGCGGCCGAGAAAAACCCTGGGGTGGCGCTCTCCCGCCGAGGTGTTCTTCGATAACATCTTCATGGACAAAGCAGGGCTGATTCCAAATGTTGCACTCGGTCTTTGAAACCGCCCTACTTTCTTTTGGCGAAGCAAAAGAAAGTACGCCCGCCGGTCAACGGCGGAACCCAGCGGGTAACAATACCCAACCACGCCTGCCAGTCAGTCGCGGCACCCCGCACAGCCGGAATCAAAACCACCAAATCCCTCCCGTGCCGTGACCTTCCCCCCGGAAAGCGGGATAATTCCCCCTTTCCAGATTTCAGGCGGAGTACACCGTGAGCCGACCCAAGAACGACACCTTCCTGCGCGCCCTGCTGAAGGAGCCCACCGAATACACTCCGCTCTGGCTGATGCGTCAGGCCGGTCGTTATCTCCCCGAGTACTGCGAGACGCGCAAGCGCGCCGGCAATTTCCTGAATCTGTGCAAGACGCCGTCGCTGGCCTGCGAGGTGACGCTGCAGCCGCTGGCCCGCTACGACCTCGACGCCGCCATCCTGTTTTCCGACATCCTCACCGTGCCCGACGCGATGGGTCTCGGCCTTTATTTCGCCGAGGGCGAGGGGCCGAAGTTCGAGCGGCCGTTGCGCGAAGAATGGGCGATCAATGACCTGACTGCGCCCGATCCCTACGATCACCTCGGCTACGTGATGGACGCAGTATCGGAAATCCGTCGCGCGCTCGACAACTCGGTACCGCTGATCGGCTTCTCCGGCAGCCCGTACACGCTTGCCTGCTACATGATCGAAGGGCAGGGCTCGTCCGACTTCCGTCACATCAAGGGGATGATGTACAGCCGGCCGGACCTGCTGCACAAGATCCTGTCGGTGACCGCCGACGCGGTGACCAACTACCTGAACGCGCAGATCGATTCCGGCGCTCAGGCAGTGATGATCTTCGACACCTGGGGCGGTTCGCTGTCGGCGGCGGCTTACCCGGAGTTTTCGCTGGCCTACATGCAACGCATCGTCGCCGGCCTGAAGAAGGAAAAGGACGGCCAGCGCATTCCTAGCATCGTGTTTACCAAGAACGGCGGCCTGTGGCTGGAAAAGATCGCGGCGATCGGCTGCGACGCGGTCGGTCTCGACTGGACGATCGACATCGGCGAAGCCCGTCGCCGGGTCGGCGACAAAGTGACGCTGCAGGGCAACATCGATCCCAACGTGTTGTTCGGTACGCCGGAAACGATCGCCGCCGAAACGAAAAAGGTGCTCGACAGCTTCGGTCCGGGCAATACCGGTCATGTCTTCAACCTTGGCCACGGCATTTCGCAGTACACGCCGCCCGAGAACGTCTCGGTGCTGGTCGAGACGGTGCATGCCCACAGCCGTTCGCTGCGTTAGCAAGGACTATTCTTCCCGGGACGGCTTGACTTATGCACAGAATTCCGTTCCCCGGGGAAGAGTTGCCCGGGAAATCGGCTTGACATCCCGGAAATAATGCAAGTTACTGAAAAATAAGGGTTTGTTATTTTGCACATTATTTCGGCAAGATAACAAAAGCCTTACAAATCGCTGACTTAGCATTTCTTTACGCCAGCGATCCACAAAGTTATCCACAGCTTCTGTGGACAAACTTCCGCCCGGGTTTCCCCTCCGAGTCTGCTGCATGCCCGTTCTGCGCGTCGCCCTCGATCTGCCCTTGCACCGCCTGTTCGAATACCGGGTCGAACGGGCGTCGGCCGACGATATCGGCCGTCGGGTGCGGGTGCCTTTCGGGCGCGGCGAGAAGATCGGCATCGTCGTCGGTGTCGTCGACCAGGGGGAGTGGCCGCTGGCCCAACTGAAGCCGGTGACGGCGATCCTCGACGATCTGCCGCCCTTGCCGGCGGAGTTCTTCGCCCTCTGCGAATTTGCCAGCAACTACTACCAGGCGCCTTTCGGCGAAGTCCTGATGCAGGCGCTGCCGGCCGGCCTCAAGCGCCTGGCGGTGCCGCAGCGGCGGGCCGGGCGGCCGGCCAGAGCGGTGGCGCCGCTGGCACCGCCGGCATTGACCGCCGAGCAGGCGACGGCGATCGATGCGGTGGCGATCGCTGGCGGCTTTTCCGCACAGTTGCTGTTCGGCGTCACCGGCAGCGGCAAGACCGAGGTTTACCTGCGCCTGATCGAGCGCACGCTGGCGCTCGGCGATCAGGTGTTGCTGATGGTGCCGGAAATCAACCTGACGCCGCAGCTCGAAGCGCGGGTGCGCAGCCGCTTTCCCGAGCACAACGTGGTCGCGCTGCACAGCGAGCTGGCCGAAGCGGCGCGCGAGCGCAACTGGCGAGCTGCCTTCGCCGGCGAGGCGGCGATCGTGCTCGGTACGCGCCTGGCGGTATTCACGCCGTTGCCGCGGCTCGGCCTGATCTTGATCGACGAGGAGCACGATTCCTCGTTCAAGCAGCAGGACGGCATGCGCTATTCGGCGCGCGACCTGGCGGTGGTGCGCGCCCGCCAGCAGGCGGTGCCGATCCTCCTCGGTTCGGCGACGCCGTCGCTGGAAACCTGGGCCAACGCGCAGGGCAGCCGCTACGCGCTGCTGACCTTGCGCGAGCGCGCCAATCCGCAGGCCCGGCTGCCGGCGGTGCGGCTGGTCGATACGCGCCGCATGGCGCTGCGCGAAGGTGTCAGCGAGGCGCTGGTCAACGCCATCCGGCAGCGCCTGGAGCGCGGCGAACAGAGCCTGGTCTTCCTCAACCGGCGGGGTTACGCGCCAGTGCTGGCGTGCCCGGCCTGCGGCTGGGTGTCGCGCTGCCACCGCTGCGCCGCCAACCTGGTCCTGCACCTGGCCGACCGCCGCCTGCGCTGCCACCACTGCGGCCTCGAAGAGCACGTTCCGCGCGCCTGTCCGACTTGCGGCAACCAGGACATCCATCCCTTCGGCCGTGGCACCCAACGGGTCGAGGAATGGCTGCAGGGCGAGTTCCCGGACGCCCGCATCCTGCGCGTCGACCGTGATTCGGTGAAGAGTCGCAAGCAGTGGGAGACGATGCTCGAACGCATCCATGGCGGCGACGCCGACATCCTGGTCGGCACGCAGATGCTGGCCAAGGGCCACGATTTTCCGAAGCTGACGCTGGTCGGCGTGCTCGGCGCCGACTCGGCCCTCTACGCCGCCGACTGGCGCGCGCCGGAGCGCTTGTTCGCGCAGTTGATGCAGGTCGCCGGGCGAGCCGGGCGGGCCGAACTGGAAGGCGAAGTGCTGATCCAGACCCAGTATCCCGAGCATCCGCTGTTCGCCGCGCTGGTTGCCCAGGACTACCCGGGCTTTGCCACTACCCAGCTCGGCGAGCGGGAACAGGCGGGCTTCCCGCCCTACGCCTTCCAGGCCGTGCTGCGCGCCGAGGCGCCGGCAATGGCCGAGGCGATGGCTTTCCTGGCCCAGGCGGTGGCGCTGCCGCAGGTCGCCGAGCACGATCAGGTGATGCTCTACGACCCGGTGCCGATGCGCATGGCCCGCCTGGCCAACCTGGAACGCGCCCAGTTGCTGGTCGAAGCCGGTTCGCGTCCGGCGCTGCAGGCTTTCCTGCCCGTCTGGCGGGCGGCGATCGAGAAGCTCAGACCGCCGACGCGGCTACGCTGGCATCTCGAAGTCGATCCGCTGGAGTTGTGAGCTCGCCTCAGCGGCGTTGCGGCAGCCACTTGAGCAGCAGGCGGTAAAGCAGTTCGGGGTCGATCGGCTTGCTCGCGAAGTCGTTCATGCCAGCCTCGAAACAATGTGCCTTGTCCTCGGCGAAAGCGTTTGCCGTCATCGCCACGATCGGCAGGCTTTGCCGGCCGGGCAGGCGGCGGATGCGGCGGGTCGCCTCGAGGCCATCCATGCGTGGCATCTGCATGTCCATCAGGACCAGGTCGTAGTCCCGGGCGGCGACCATCGCCACCGCCTGTTCGCCATCTTCGGCGAAGTCGGCGGTCAATCCGGTTTCCCCCAGCAGTTCGAGGGCGATCTCGCGGTTGACCGGTTCGTCCTCGACCAGCAGGACGCGGCAGTTCAGGCAGTGCTGGCGCAGTTCCTCTTCCGGCTCGACGGTTTCGCCGTTTGCCACGGCGCCCTCCGCCGCTTTGCGCAGGCGGGCGGTGAACCAGAAGGTGCTGCCTTTGCCGGGGGCGCTGTCCAAACCCACCGAACCGCCCATCGCTTCGGCGATCTTGGCGGTGATGGCGAGGCCCAGGCCGGTACCGCCGAAGCGCCGGGTGGTCGAACTGTCGGCCTGCTCGAAGGCGGAGAACAGCCGGCTCTGGGCTTCGACCGGAATGCCGATGCCGGAGTCGCTGACCGCGAAGCGCAGCAGCGCCCGGCTTTCGGTCTGGTCGATGACGTCGGCGCGCAGGATGACGCTGCCCCGTTCGGTGAACTTGATCGCGTTGCTGGCGTAGTTGAGCAGGCATTGCTGCAGCCGGGTCGGGTCGCCGAGCAGGCGTTCCGGTAGCGGCGTGCGTTCGATGGAGAAGGTCAGCTTCTTGCTGTCGGCCTTTTCCAGCAGCATCGAACGGACGTTTTCGAGCAGGCCGACCGGATTGAAGACGATTTCCTCGAGCATCAGCTTGCCGGCCTCGATCTTCGACAGGTCGAGTACCGTGTTGATGGTTTCCAGCAGGTGACGGCTGGCCGCATCGAGCTTGTCGAGACGTTCGAGCTGTTCCGGCGGCAGGCCGCCGCGGCGCATCAGGTGGGCCATGCCGCCGATGGCGTTGAGCGGGGTACGGATTTCGTGGCTCATGTTGGCGAGGAAGGCGCTTTTCGCCTGGTTGGCCCGTTCCGCAGCGGCCTTTGCTTCGCCCAGTTCGCGGGTGCGCAGGGCGACCTGTTCCTCGAGGTGATGGCGATGGCGGTCCAGTTCGGCGGCCAGTCGCTTCTTTTCGGTGATGTCTTCCTGGACCGCGACGTAATGGCTGACCTTGCCATCGGGTTCGCGCAGCGGCGTGATGATTGCCGCCTGGATGAACTCGCTGCCGTCCTTGCGCCGGTTGTGGAACTCGCCCGACCAGGTTTCGCCGTAGGCCAGCGCCCGCCGCAGGCTGGCGTAGGTTTCCGGGGTGGTCTTGCCGGAATGCAGCAGGCGCGGGTTCTGGCCCAGCACTTCGTCACGGCGGAAGCCGGTGTTGCGGACAAAGGCGGCGTTGACGTACTCGATGCGCGAGCCGGTGTCGGTGATCAGGATGCTGGCCGGGCTCTGCTCGACCGCCAGCGAGAACATGCGCAGGCCTTCCTCGGCCTGGCGGCGCTCGGCGATTTCCTGGTCGAGCATGGCGTGGTGATTCTGCAGCTCGCGACGCATCCGTTCGAAGCTTTCGATCAGCCGGCCGAGGTCGTCGTCAGCGGCCGGCGGCAGCGCCGCTTCGTAATTGCGCCGGGCGAGTTCCGAGGCGGCCAGCGACAGGCGGCGCAGCGGTCGATGCACCACCCGCTCGACCAGAATCCACAACAACAACACGCTGCCGGCCAGCACGCCAAGCAGGATCGCGCTCATCGTCCGGTGCTCGCGGCGCTGCAGGTTCATCTGCGGCGCCAGGTCGTAGAGCGCGTCGAACTGGGCGAGCCTGCGGCCGGCGAAGTTCAGGGGCAGCGAGATGCGACGCAGGTCGGGGCTGTTCTCGCGCAGAGCTTCCTCGCGCTCGATCAGCAGCGGGTAGAGCTGTCTGCCATCGGCGTCGATCAGGGTGATCGACACCCAGTCCGGGTTCTTCTCCAGCAGACGGTCGAGATTCTCGTTGATGATGTCGAGCTGCTGTCCCATGATCAGCGGCAACAGGCTTTCGCCGACGCTGTCGAGATGGCGTTGCGCCGATTGCAGTTGCGCCTGCTCGACGTTGACCAGGCTGCGTTGCAGCCAGAAACGGTCCATCAGCAGGGCAACCGCCAGCGCCGCCAGCAACAGCGGCAGGAGCAGTTTCCAGCGCAGCGAAAATCGACCGCTCACGGTTGTTCCAGGTAGTTTTCCAGCTTCAGCGACTTCAGTACATCGTAATCGCCGATCTGTGCCGCAACCGGCGACTGCATCGGCACCTTCTCGAGCAGGGCGCGACCTTCTTCGCTGCTGGCCAGCTCGATGAAGGCCTGGCGCAGCTTCTCCCTGACCTCGGCGGGTACCCGCCGGTGCGCGGCAACCGGATGCGAGGGCATGGCGGCGGTCCGGTGCAGCACGCGCAGGGCGCCCTGGATGCGGGCGTCCTGTTCGCCGAGTGTCTTCTGGACGGAGCCGCCGGCGTCGGCGAAGCCGTTGATCACGTGCAGGAACACCGAACTGTGCGTCTTGGCGATGATGACCTTGGTCTTGACGCCGAATTGCCGGTCGAGCTCGGCGCGCAGCAGCAGGCTGGCGCCGAGCGCGCTCATCGACGGCACGGCCAGGGTCTTGCCCTGCAGGTCGCTGACTTTTTGCAGCGGGCTGTCCTTGCGCACGACCAGGATGCCGTGGATCGGCCGGGCGTCGCGGACCAGCGGAATGTAGCCGGGCGCTTCGGCGACCACAGGCATCATGTAGGGATTGAGGTAGATGAAGTCGTACTGTCCCTTCTGAACGTCGCTCTCGTAATCGCTGACCGACAGCGAGGTGACCAGGTGCAGGTGCAGGCCGGTGCGCTTCTCCAACTGGTTGACGATGGGTTGCCAGATGCTGAACAGCATGCGCCGCTCGAACTGCGGGACGACCGAGAAGGTATAGCTTTCCTCGGCGGCGGGGAGGGTGGTGCCGAGCAGCACGCAGGCTGCCAGGAAAAATTGCCGGATGATCCGGTGGCTGATGGGTTTCATGGCTGCTGCCTCAAGGTGAGACCGGTTCATTACCGATTCTCCATCTGTCGGCGGGGACTGTCCATCGGACTTTCGGCAGCACCCGGCACGCCCTTTGCAGGTGTGGTGACCCAAACACAGCCTGGAGGGTGGTCATGAAAATCGAAACATCCGCCGTCAATCTGACGGCAACGCATGAAGCCAGTTATGAACGTCGGCTCGAAGTCGCCTCGCAGAGCGGCTTCCGCCAACTGTTCGAGAGTATGGCGGCGAGCGGCGACGAAAACGTTGGCGAGCTGCGCAAGCGGGTCCAGCGCATGCTCGACGCGCTGGTCGGGGCGATCTTTGCGGCAATGGATGGCCGGCAATGCCGGCAGGACGATGCCGCCTGGGCGCCGTTGCCGGAGAACGCCGAGGAAGCTCGGACGGGACGCGATTTCGCCTGGCAGAGCACGATCAGCGAGCGGATCGAGGAAAGCGAGAGCACTCGCGTCTGCGCCCGCGGCACGGTCAATACTTGCGACGGGCGTACGCTGGACTTCGACCTCTCGCTCGACATGTCGCGCCACTACGAGAAAACCAGCGTGCTTTCGGAAAGCGGCAGCGTCCGCCTGCGCGATCCGCTGGTGCTGAGCTTTTCCGGCCAGGCCTGCGAACTGTCGGAAAAGCGTTTCAACTTCGACATCGACAGCGACGGCAAGGTTGAATGCCTGCCCGAACTGGGGGCCGGCAACTGCTTCCTGGTCTTCGACCGCAACGGCAACGGCCGGGCCGACAACGGCAGCGAACTGTTCGGCGCTAGCAGCGGCGACGGCTTCGCCGAACTGGCGGCCTACGACCTCGACGGCAACGGCTGGATCGACGAGGGCGATGCCGCGTTCGACAAGCTCGCCCTGTGGTCGGGCGAGCGCTTCGAATCGCTCGCCGCGGCCGGCGTCGGCGCCTTGCATACCGGGGCGGTAGAGGCGCCGTTCTCGCTCAAAGCGCCGGACAACGCCTTGCTCGGGCAGATCCGCGCGGCCGGGGTTTACCTGATGGAAAGCGGCCGGGCGGGGATCATGCAGCAGGTCGACCTGGCGACGTCAGCGCCGCCGGCCGAGCCACAGGAAGCTGCCCAGCGACAGGGCCTGCAGGCCTAGCAGGCCGAAGAAGGCGGCGCGGTAGGCGGCGACGGCAGGCATGCCGCCCGCCTGCAGCGCGTCGACCAGGCCGCCGATGCCCCACTGCAGGCCGAAGGCGCCGGCGAAGACGAGCAGGTTCAGCGCCGTGTTGGCACGCCCGGAAAGGCGGGTCGGGAAGGCCTGGGCGACCAGCGAGTAGGCGATGTTGGAGAGCGAAAAGCAGGCGCCGAGCAGCGGCCAGAGCAGGTCGCCACCCTCTTGCGGGAAACTGCAGATCAGCGCGAAAGCGCTAAAGGCGGCGAGCATCGCGCCGCGGAACAGGCTGGCCAGCGGCACCCCGCGCCGGACCAGCGCGCTGGCGAAGAAGCCCATGAACAGGAAGCCGCCGAGCATCGCCAGGCCCATCCAGGTCAGCCGGTCGGCAACGGCGCCGGCGGCGAGCCCCTCGGTGACGTTCATCCAGCGCGACGCCCAGAGGCCCTGCACCGCCATGAAGCCGCCGGTGAAGAAACAGCCCATCGGCGCGTAGCGCCAGAAATGCCGGCTGGCGAAGATTTCCCGGACCCCGGCCAGTTGCTCGGCGAAGCCGCTGCTGCCTGCTTCCGCCGGGCGTTCGGGGACGCTGCGCCAGATCAGGGCGGCGACCGCCAGCGTCAGCGCGGCGAGGGCGAGGACGATCTCGCGCCAGCCGGTGAAGCCGAGCGCCAGTTCGAGCGGCTTGCTCGCCGCCAGCGCGCCCATGCCGCCGGAGGCCATGATCCAGCCGGTCAGCGAGGCCTGGCGCTCGGGCGGGAACCATTGCGTGAAGGCCTTGAACGAGGCCATCAGGCAGGCCGAGACGCCGAGACCGATCAGGGCGCGGCCGAAAGTCAGTCCGCTCAGGCCGTCGGCGCTGGCGAACAGCGCGGCGCCGGCGGCGGCGACGACGAGCAGGGCGGCTTCGACGCGGCGCGGCCCGAAACGGTCGAGCAGCATGCCGAGCGGTAGCTGGGCGGCGCCGAAGGCGAGGAAGTAGGTGCTGGTGAGCAGGCCGAGCGCATTGTCGGGCAGGGCCAGTTCGCCGGCGATCACCGGGCCGAGCACGGCATTCACCGTGCGGTAGAGGTAGGACAGGAAGTAGCCGGCGGCAAAGGGCAGGAAAAGGCGCCGCATCAGGTTGCTGGGAGGGGTCACGGTTGTGGCGGTTTCACATGGAACCCGAGTGGCGCCGGGGCGGGTGTTTCGGGATTGCGCCGCAGCCAGTCGGCGCGCTGGACGATCTTCTGTCGCCAGTGGCTGGCGATGCCCGGTGTCGCCGCCAGGCGGTCGAGTTCGGCGAGCGGCGGGCGGTGCGCCTGGCACAGCCGCAGCGCCTCGCCCAGCGTCATCGCGGCGGCGGCTTCTTCCAGCAGCAGCGGCTCGCCGGGTGCGACCGTGCCGGGACTGACGACCCGCCAGTACCAGCCGGTCAGTCGTTGCTCGGCGATGAACTGGGCGATGCCGTCGCTGGCGAAGCGCTCGTCGATCTTCCAGCAGGGGCTGCGCGGCTGGCAGACCTGCAGGCGGGCGCTGCCCAGCCGCCAGATGTCGCCGACGCGCACGCTGTCCTCGTCGAGATCGGGCGTCGACAGGTTCTCGCCGAGGCTGCCGGGGACCAGTTGATCGGTGATCTCGGGAAAACGCGCAGCGAGGCGCGCGTAATGCGCTGCCGGGTAGAGATGGACGGCCTTTTCCGGGCCGCCGTGCACGCGCAGGTCCGCCTGCTGGTCAGTGGTGAAACCATTGACGCCGAGTTCGAGCGGGCCGCTGGCCGGCAGCTTGTAGATGCCGGTCGGGCGACCGGAGTCGGGCAGCGGCCGGATGCCGCCGACGAAGAGGGAGACTTGTGCCATGGTGTTTGTCGTCAGTCCCACAGCCAGGCCGCGCCGCGCACGCCGGACGAGTCGCCATGGACGGCCGGCAGGAAGCGGGTCCGGCAACTGTCGGAAAAGACGTGCGGCAGGCAGGCTTCGGGCAGGCGCCGGTAAAGTTGCGGGATGTTGGAGAGGCCGCCGCCGAGGACGACGACTTCCGGATCGAGCAGGTTGATGACGCCGGCCAGGGCGCGGCCGAGGCGGGCGAGATGGCGCTCCAGCGTCGCCGCGCAGGCGGTGTCGCCGGCCGCCGCCCGTTCGGCGATCTGCGCCGCGCTCAGGTCGCTGCCGGTGGTCCGCCGGTGGTCGGCGGCCATGCCGGGGCCGGACAGCCAGGTTTCGACGCAGTCCTGACGGCCGCAGTAGCAGGGCAGGGCGGGCAGGGGATCGCCTGCCGCCGGCGGCAGCGGGTTGTGTCCCCACTCGCCGGCGATCGCATTGGCGCCGACCAGCACTTTGCCGTCGATGACGATGCCGCCACCGACGCCGGTGCCGAGGATGACGCCGAAGACGCAACGGGCGTCGCGGCCGGCGCCGTCGACCGCTTCCGAGAGAGCGAAGCAGTTGGCGTCGTTGGCCAGGCGGATTTCCCGCTGCAGCAGCGCCCGCAGGTCGGCGCGCAGCGGCTGGCCGTTGAGACAGGTCGAGTTGGCGTTCTTGATCCGGCCGTCGACCAGCGATTCGGCGCCGGGAATGCCGATGCCGACGCTGCCGAGTTGGCCGGTTTCGTTTTCGGCACCGGCGACCAGACCGGCGATCGCCGCCAGGGTCGCCCGGTAATCGCCCTGCGGCGTCGCGATGCGGCGGCGCAGGCGCTCGCTGCCGTCGGCGGCGAGGGCGACGATCTCGATCTTGCTGCCGCCGAGGTCGATCCCCAGCCGCATCAGACGCGCACGGCGACGCCCTTGACGTTGCCCCAGGTGGTGGTCAGCGTGCGCAGCACGCTGGCGCCGGATTCGAGCAGCAGCAGGAAGAGGTCGCGTTCGGAGTAGAGACAGACTTCCTCGCGGACGTCGTACTTGCGCGCCATCGCCGGCGAGAGCTTGCCCCAGCGCTCGTAGATCGACTGCTCGCGGCCGGCGTAGCCGTCGCCCAGTTCGGAATGCAGGCCGATGATCGAGAGGTAGAGCTTGCCGCCGATCTTCAACTGCTGCATCAGTTGCTGGATCAACTGCTTGCCGCGGGCGTAGGGCAGTTTGCACAGGCCGTGGCGGAAAACGATGATGTCGTAGGGGGCGCCGCCGCCCTCGAGCGGCGGCGAGGGCAGCTCGGTAGCGGCGAAGCGGATGTGGTCCGGATAGCCGGCGGCGAGCACGCGGCCCTCGATCTCCTGCTTGCGGCTGGCCTGGTCGGCCAGGGTGACCTGCGCGCCGAGCGCCGCAAAGCGGCTTGCCAGCTTGGCACCGCCGGCCGGCAGGACGAGCACCGAGACCGCGTTGTCGAAGCGCTGGCGCTTGACGCACTCTTCCAGCGCCAATTGCTGGATCGGGTCGTTCTCCTCCGCCCAGGGACTGGGTTGCAGATTCTTGTTCATGGTGTCTCCCCCTTCTCCGGCCATTGTGCATGAGGCGCGCGATCCCTGACAACCCGCCAATCTCCGCGGCGATCGGCGGGTGATCGGCGGCTGTGGCGGCGGTTGAGGTGTCGGAAATCCGATGGGGCGCCTTCCCGAAACCTCGGGTTTCCGGAGTCACTGCCCCCGCTCTTCTCAGGTGTTCCTTGATAAATCAAAGGGTTGTCGATTTTCGGCGGGCCGGCAGGCGCTGGCATGTGGCTTGCGATGTATTTCCCGCCGAAGCCCGCTTGCGGCTTCCTCACCTTCAGGAGAAGACATGAAACGTATCGCCCTCGCCGCCGCCCTGGCCACCGTGTTTTCCGCTGCCGCCGTGACGCCGGCAGTTGCCCAGGAAACCTCGACGCTGAAGAAGATCAAGGAAACCGGCAGCATCACGCTCGGTCACCGCGAATCGTCGATTCCGTTTTCTTACTACGACGACAAGCAGCAGGTCATCGGCTACTCGCACGAGCTGATGCTCAAGGTCGTCGACGCGGTCAAGAGCGAGCTGAAACTGGCCAAGCTCGACACCAAGCTGATGCCGGTCACTTCCGCCAACCGCATCACGCTGATCCAGAACGGCACCGTCGACATCGAATGCGGTTCGACCACCAACAACCTGGAGCGCCAGAAGCAGGTCGGCTTCTCGACCACCATCTTCGTCATCGGTACCCGTCTGATGACCAAGAAGACTTCCGGCATCGACGACTTCGCCGACCTCGCCGGCAAGAACGTGGTCACCACCGCCGGCACGACCTCCGAGCGCCTGATCCGCAAGATGAACGAAGAGAAGAAGATGGGCATGAACGTGATCTCGGCCAAGGACCACGGCGAGAGCTTCCTGACCCTGGAAACCGGCCGTGCCGTCGCCTTCATGATGGACGATGCGCTGCTCTACGGCGAAATGGCCAAGGCCAAGAAGCCGGGCGACTGGGCGGTGGTCGGCACGGCGCAGTCGAAGGAAGCCTACGGCTGCATGCTGCGCAAGGACGACGCCGAATTCAAGAAGGTGGTCGATGCCGCGCTGACCAAGACGATGACTTCCGGCGACGCCGAGAAGATCTACAGCAAGTGGTTCATGAACCCGATCCCGCCCAAGGGCCTCAATCTCAACATGCCGCTGTCGACTGAAATGAAGGCCCTGTACAAGGCGCCGAACGACAAGGCGTTCGAATAATCCCCCGAAAAACCGACTGACCCGGCTGCCCCGGTGCGGGGCGGTGGGTCCGGACCATCCCCAATAAAGAGGAGTTCACCATGTTCAAACGCATCTTCACCCGCTGCGCCGTCTTCGCCGTCGGCTGCGCCGCCTCGCTGGCAGTGATGGCTGCCCAGCCCAACGTCGTCATCCTCGCCACCGGCGGCACCATTGCCGGCGCCGGTGCCGAAGCCACCAACAGCGCCACCTACCAGGCCGCCAAGGTGCCGGTCGACAAGCTGATCGCCGGTGTCCCGGAACTCGCCAAGGTTGCCGCCGTGCGCGGCGAGCAGGTGTTCCAGATCGCTTCCGAAAGCTTCACCAACGACCACTTGCTGACCCTCGGCAAGCGCGTTTCGGCGCTGGCCAAGCAGGCCGACGTCGACGGCATCGTCATCACCCACGGCACCGACACGCTGGAAGAGACCGCCTACTTCCTCAACCTCGTCGTCCATACCGACAAGCCGATCGTCATCGTCGGTTCGATGCGTCCGGGCACCGCGATGTCGGCCGACGGCATGCTCAACCTGTACAACGCCGTCGCTGCCGCCGCCGCCAAGGATGCCCGCGGCAAGGGCGTGCTGGTGGCGATGAACGACGAACTGAACAGCGGTCGCGACGTTTCCAAGATGATCAACATCCAGACCGGCGCCTTCAAGAGCCCCTGGGGTCCGCTGGGCATGATCGTCGAAGGCAAGAACTACTGGTTCCGCCTGCCGGCCAAGCGCCACACCGTCAACTCCGAGTTCGACATCGACAAGATCGACAGCCTGCCGGCGGTCGGCATCGCCTACGGTCACGGCAACGTCGCCGATACCGCCTACAAGGCGCTCGCCGCCAGCGGCGCCAAGGCGATCATCCACGCCGGTACCGGCAACGGTTCGGTGGCCAAGAACGTTGTCCCGGCGCTGCGCGAACTGCGCGCTCAGGGCGTCCAGGTCATCCGTTCGTCGCACGTCAATGCCGGCGGCTTCGTGCTGCGCAACGCCGAGCAGCCGGACGACCAGTACGACTGGATCGTTGCCCACGACCTCAACCCGCAGAAGGCCCGCATCCTGGCCACCGTCGCCTTGACCAAGACCGGCGACAGCAAGGAACTGCAGCGCATCTTCTGGGAATACTGATCCCGTCCGCCGGGCGCGCTCTGCGTGCCCGGTTTCCCTGTTTCGACGAGGAAAAGTCATGAACTACCAATGGAACTGGCACGTCTTCCTGCAGCCGACGGCGGCGGGCGACGACATTTACCTGGGCTGGATGCTGTCCGGCCTGCAGATGACCGTGCTGCTCTCGCTGAGCGCCTGGTTCATCGCCCTCCTGCTCGGCGCCGTCATGGGTGTCCTGCGCACGGTGCCGAACAAGGCGCTGAGCGGCCTGGCCACCGCCTACGTCGAGCTGTTCCGCAACATCCCGCTGCTCGTGCAACTGTTCATCTGGTACTTCGTGCTGCCGGAACTGTTGCCGGTCTCGATCGGTGACGCCTACAAGCAGTCGCACCCGGTGTTCCAGCAATTCCTGGCGGCGATGGTCTGCCTCGGGCTGTTCACCAGCGCGCGGGTCGCCGAGCAAGTGCGTTCCGGCATCAACTCGCTGCCGCGCGGCCAGAAGAACGCCGGCCTGGCGCTCGGTCTCACCCTCGGCCAGACCTACCGTTTCGTCATGCTGCCGATGGCTTTCCGGCTGATCGTGCCGCCGCTGACCTCGGAATTCCTCAACATCTTCAAGAACTCCGCCGTCTGCTCGACCATCGGTCTCCTCGAACTCGCCGCGCAAGGCCGTCAATTGGTCGATTACACGGCGCAGCCCTACGAATCCTTCATCGCCGTCACCGTCGCCTATGTCGCGATCAACATCATCGTCATGACGCTGATGAAGAAGCTCGAAGACAAGGTCCGCGTGCCGGGCTACATGGGAGGCAAGTAACATGGTCTACGAATTCGACTGGTCGTCGATTCCCGGGGCGCTGCCCTTCCTCTGGGACGGCATGAAGATCTCGCTGGAAATCACGCTGACGGCGATCGTCGTCGGCATCGTCTGGGGCACGCTGCTGGCGATGATGCGGCTGTCGTCGGTGAAACCGCTGTCGCTGTTCGCCGCCGGCTACGTGAACCTGTTCCGCGCCGTGCCGCTGGTCATGGTCCTGCTCTGGTTCTTCCTGATCGTCCCCAAGTTCATCGAGCAGTTGTTCAACCTGCCGCCTGGTGCCGACCTGCGCCTGACCTCGGCGATGATCGGCTTCGCGCTGTTCGAGTCGGCCTACTACTCGGAGATCATCCGCGCCGGCATCCAGTCGGTGCCGAAGGGCCAGATGGCGGCCTGCCAGGCGCTGGGCATGACCTACGGCCAGGCGATGCGCCTGGTGATCCTGCCGCAGGCCTTCCGCAACATGCTGCCGCTGCTGCTGACCCAGGCCATCATCCTGTTCCAGGACACCTCGCTGGTTTACGTGTCCGCGCTGGCCGACTTCTTCGGCGCCGCCTACAAGGTTGGCGACCGCGACGGGCGGCTGGTCGAACTGCTGCTGTTCGCCGGTCTCGTCTATTTCGTCCTCTGCTTTGCCGCGTTGACGCTGGTCAAGCACCTGCAGAAAAAATACCACCCGGCCTGAAGCCGCGTACCCAGGAGATAGTCATGATCCAGATTTCCCATGTCAGCAAGAGCTACGGTTCGTTCGACGTGCTCAAGGACTGCAGCACCACCGTCAACAAGGGCGAGGTGATCGTCGTCTGCGGCCCGTCGGGCTCCGGCAAATCGACGCTGATCAAGTGCGTCAATGGCCTCGAACCCTTCCAGTCGGGCGAGATCATCGTCAACGGCACCTCGGTCGGCGACCCCAAGACCAACCTGTCGAAGCTGCGCGCCCACGTCGGGATGGTGTTCCAGAACTTCGAGCTGTTCCCGCACATGAGCATCACCCAGAACCTGGCCATCGCCCAGGTCAAGGTGCTCGGCCGCAGGCAGGACGAAGCCATTGAAAAAGGCCTCAAGCTGCTCGACCGGGTCGGCCTCAAGGCGCACGCCCACAAGTTCCCCGGCCAGTTGTCCGGCGGTCAGCAACAGCGCGTGGCGATCGCCCGGGCGCTGGCGATGGACCCGATCTGCATGCTGTTCGACGAGCCGACCTCGGCGCTCGACCCGGAAATGGTCAACGAAGTGCTCGACGTGATGACCGAACTGGCCAAGGAAGGCATGACCATGATGTGCGTGACGCACGAAATGGGCTTCGCCCGCCGCGTCGCCAATCGGGTCATCTTCATGGACCACGGCCAGATCGTCGAGGACGACGAGAAGGAAGCTTTCTTCGCCAACCCGCGTTCGGAACGGGCGCAGCAGTTCCTGGCCAAGATCCTGCACCACTGAGCATTGCCGAGCGCCATGGACGAGAACCTGAACCGCCTGCTGCTCAGCTTTTTCCTCGGCGGACTGGTGAGTCTGGCGACGATCACCAATCCGCTGTCGAAAATCCCGCTGTTCCTCACGCTGGCGGCCGACCGGACAGTCCCGGCAGCTTCCCTGGAAGCCCGCCGGGCCTGCGCTTACGGCTTCCTGCTGCTGGCCGGCGGGCTGTTCGCCGGGGTTTTTGTCCTTGAGGCTTTCGGCATTTCCTTCGGCGCCCTGCGCATCGCCGGCGGGCTGACGGTGGCGGTGATCGGCTACCGCATGCTGTTCGGCAGCAGCGACGCGACGCTGACCGGCGGCAGCGGCAGCTTCGCCTTCTTTCCGCTGGCGATGCCGGGCATCGCCGGGCCGGGGGCGCTGGCGACGGTGATCGGCATTTCCTCGGAGATCGCCGAACTGGATGGCGGTATCAGTCGCCTGCTGGCCTACACTGCGACGGTGGCGAGCATTGCCATGACCTGCCTGCTGATCTGGCTGGTCCTGCGCTCGGCACGTTGGGTTTCCCGGCGCCTGGGCAGTGAGGGCATCAACGTCGTCGCCCGCCTGAACGGTTTTCTGCTCGTCTGCATCGGCGTTCAGTTCGTCGGCTCGGGCATCCGCAGTTTTGTTGCTGGCGCCTGAGCCAGCAACGCATCAACCACAACCATAAATGGAGACAACATGACCACACGACTCGAACACGACCTCCTCGGCGACGCCGAGGTTCCTTCCGGCGCCTACTGGGGCGTCCATACCCTGCGGGCAATCGAGAACTACCCGATCACCGGCAAGACCATCGGCAGTTACGGCGAACTGGTGCGCGCCCTGGCGCTGACCAAGCAGGCGGCGGCGATGGCCAACTGCGAGCTGGGCCAGCTCGACCGCACCCGCGCCGACGCGATCATCGCGGCCTGCCAGGAAATCGCCGGCGGCAAGCTGCACGAGGAGTTCGTCGTCAACGTCATCCAGGGCGGTGCCGGCACCTCGACCAACATGAACGCCAACGAGGTGATCGCCAACCGGGCGCTGGAAATCCTCGGCCACCGGAAGGGCGACTACGCCCACCTGCACCCGCTCAACCACGTCAATATGTCGCAGAGCACCAATGACGTCTATCCGACGGCCTTGCGCGTCGCCGCCTGCTTCGCCATCCGCGGCCTGCTGTCGGCGATGGCCGGGCTGCGCGAGGCCTTCGCCGCCAAGGCCGAGGAGTTCAAGGACGTGCTCAAGATCGGCCGCACCCAGTTGCAGGACGCGGTGCCGATGACGCTCGGCCAGGAGTTCTCGACCTACGCGGTGATGCTGCAGGAAGACGAGTTGCGCCTGGGCGAGGCGATCGCCCTGATCCGCGAGATCAACCTCGGGGCAACGGCGATCGGTACCGGCATCAACACCGACATGCGCTATTCCAAATTGGCCATCGATCACCTGTCGCAGCTCTCCGGCTTCGCGCTGGAAGCGGCGCCCAACCTGATCGAGGCGACCCAGGACTGCGGCGCCTTCGTCCAGCTTTCCGGCGTTCTCAAGCGCGTTGCCTGCAAGCTGTCGAAGACCTGCAACGACCTGCGCCTGCTCTCTTCCGGGCCGCAGGCCGGGCTCAACGAGATCCGCCTGCCGCCGCGCGCCGCCGGTTCGTCGATCATGCCGGGCAAGGTCAATCCGGTGATCCCGGAAGTGGTCAACCAGATTGCCTTCGAAGTGATCGGCAACGACGTCACCATCACCATGGCGGCGGAGGGCGGCCAACTGCAGTTGAACGCCTTCGAACCGATCATCGCCCACAGCCTGTTCAAGAGCATCGAACACCTGGCCGCCGGCTGCCGCACGCTGACCGCCCATTGCGTGCGCGGCATCACCGCCAACCGCGAGCTGCTGGCGGAGCGAGTGCGCACTTCGGCCGGTCTGGCGACGGCGCTTAACCCGCACATCGGCTACGAGAACGCCACCCGGGTCGCCCAGGAGGCGCTGCGCAGCGGTCGCGGCGTCGCCGAGCTGGTCGAGGAGATGGGCCTGATGGACCGCGCGCAACTGGCCGCCGTCCTGGCGCCCGAAGTGCTGACCGCGCCGCGCCGGCCGGGCTGAGGCCGATGCCGGCAGCCGGTTCCGCCGTCGCCCGTCCCGCCGCCCGCCGCGGCGGGCGGGCGTTCGGCCGTACAATGCCCATTCCCTGAGCCCGTCCCGTCATGCCGGATTCTGCCGCCCAACTGCCCACGCCCTTGCCCCGTCCGCACCGTCTGCTCGGACTGGCGGCGCTGCTGGTCGCCTTCCTGGCGCTGGCCCTGTTTTCCTACCGGCTGTCCGAGCACTACGGCGTCGCCGAAATGCGCGAGGCGGCCTCGCACCAGCTCGACATCCTCGGCGCTGCGATCGACAGCGAGGTCACCCGCCATGCCTCGATTCCCAGCGCCATCGAGCTCAACGCCGCGATCGTCGGCCTGCTGCGCCGCCCGGCCGAGGGCCAGGACATCCTGCAGGCCGAGGCCAACCGCTTCCTGCAGAAGCTCAACGACCACCTCGGCGGGCCGGCGATCTTCGTCCTCGACACCAGCGGTACCGTCGTCGCCTCCAGCGACTGGATCTTCTCCGACAACCTGCTCGGCTCCGACCTCTCCTACATGCCCTTCTTCCGCGATGCGGTGCGCGGCACGCCGGCACGGCACTACGCGGTTGACCATATCCGGCACGAGCCGGGCTACTACTTCGCGCTGCCGATCCGCGACGAGACACAGGAATGGCGGGTGATCGGCGTCGCCGTCGTCAAGTCCGGCATCCGCGAGGTCGAGCGGCGCTGGCTGGCGCAGGAGGCGCCGGCGCTGATCGTCAACCGCAACGACGTCGTGCTGCTCGCTTCGCCGCCGGAATGGCGCTACGCGACGCTGCGTCCGCAGGCGCGCGACGCCCTCGACCGTCTCGGCCGGCAGCAGTTCGCCGGCCAGCCGCTGGGCGAGATCAGCCTCGACATCGATCTCGCCGGTGCCGACGAGGGGCGTATCGTCCGCCTGCCCAAGCACCTGCGCGACGACGTGGCGCCGGCGCAAGGCGCGCGCCCCTACCTGGCGATGTCGCGCCACCTCTCCGGCACCGCCTGGCGCATCGTCGTCTTTTCCGACCTGCGGCCGGTCGGCGTCCAGGCGGCGACGCACGCCGCGCTCAGCGTCGCCGCTCTCGGCTGCCTGCTGCTCGGCGTCCTGTACACACGCCAGCGCCGCCGCCTGGCGCGCGGTCGCGAAGAGGCGCGGGCGATGCTCGAACGCGCCAACCAGGAACTCGAACGCAAGGTTGAGGAGCGCACCGCCGACCTGTCGGAGGCGGTCGCCGGGCTGCAGCGCGAAGTGCAGGAGCGCCAGCGCGCCGAACAGACGTTGCGCGCTGCCCAGGACGAGCTGGTGCAGGCGGCCAAGCTGGCCGTCCTCGGCCAGATGGCGACCGGCGTCACCCATGAACTGAGCCAGCCGCTTGGCGCCATCCGTACCCTGTCGGCCAACGCCGCCGAATTCATGCGCCGCGGCGATCAGGCGACGGCCGAGCGCAATCTCGCCATCGTCGAGCAGCTGACCGAGCAGATGGGCAACATCATCGGGCCGCTGAAGACCTTCGCCCGCAAGTCGCCGGCGGTATCGAGCGCGGTCGACGTGGCGCAGGCGGTGGATAGCGCGCTGTTCCTCTTCGAGTCGCGGCTGAAGAAGGAGGGCGTCAGCGTCACGCGCGGCATCGAAGCCGGTCGCAGCATCGCCTGGTGCGATCGCAACCGCCTGCAGCAGGTACTGGTCAACCTGATCGGCAACGCCCTCGACGCGATGCGCGAGGAACCGGTGCGGCGCTTGAGCTTCAGCGTCGATGTCGCCAGCTCGGGCAAGCTGGCGCTGGCGGTCAGCGACAGCGGCTACGGCTTTTCCGAAGAGGCGCTGGCTCACCTGTTCGAACCTTTCTTCACCACCAAACAGCCGGGCGAGGGCCTTGGTCTGGGGCTGACCATTTCGCGCGATATACTGCGCGACTTCGGCGGCGACCTGATGGCCGGCCCGGCGCCGGGCGGCGGCGCCCGTTTCGTCGTCATGCTGCCGCCGCTGCCGGCGGCCAACCGGGGAACGCCATGAAGACAAGCTTGTCCGTCCTCCTCGTCGAAGACGATCCGCATGTCCGCCTGGGCTGCGAACAGGCCATGCAACTGGCCGGTATTCCGGTGCTCGCCGCCGCCTCCGCCGAAGCGGCGGAAATGTACCTGAGCGCCGAGTTCCCCGGCATCATCGTCACCGACATGCGGCTGCCCGGCGCCAGCGGTATGGATCTGCTGCGCAAGGTGCGCGGCCTCGACCCCGACCTGCCGGTGATCATCATCACCGGCCACGGCGACGTCACCCTGGCGGTCGAGGCGATGCGCAACGGCGCCTACGATTTCATGCAGAAACCGTTCTCGACCGACGACCTCGTCGATGTTGTGCGCCGCGCGCTGGAAAAGCGGGCGCTGGTGCTGGAAGTGGAAGCGCTGCGCCGCCGCCTCGACCAGCGCGACGACCTCGAAGCCCGGCTGATCGGCCGCTCGCCGCAGATGCAGAAGGTGCGCCGGCTGATCCTCGACGTCGCCGACGCCGGCGTCGACGTGCTGATCTACGGCGAAACCGGCACCGGCAAGGAAATGGTCGCCCGCTGCCTGCACGACCTGTCGCGCGCCGGCCAGGAGAACTACGTCGCGCTCAACTGCGGCGGCATGGCCGACAACCTGCTCGACAGCGAGCTCTTCGGCCACGAGCCGGGCGCCTTCACCGGCGCCCAGAAGCGGCGCATCGGCAAGATCGAGTACGCCAGCGGCGGCACGCTCTTCCTCGACGAGGTCGAGAGCATGCCGATGAGCATGCAGATCAAGCTGCTGCGCGTGCTGCAGGAGCGCGTCATCGAGCGTCTTGGTTCGAACCAGCAACTGCCGGTCAGTTGCCGCGTCGTCGCGGCGAGCAAGGAAGACCTCAAGGTCTGGTCGGAGCAGGGCAAGTTCCGCGCCGACCTCTACTATCGGCTCAACGTCGTGCGCATCGAGCTGCCGCCGCTGCGCGAGCGGCGCGAGGATATCCCGGCGCTTTACGACGCCTTCCTGCTGCAGGCCGCCAAGCGCTACAACCGGCCGCCGCCGGCGCTCACCACCGACACCCTGCACCGGCTGATGGCGCAGGACTGGCCGGGCAACATCCGCGAACTGAAGAATGCCGCCGAATGCCACGTCCTCGGCATCGGTGCCGGCGCCACGGCGGGTGGTGGCGCACCGGCCGCCGCACCGTCGCTGACCGAGGCGGTCGAGAACTACGAGCGCCTGCTCATCGCCGACGAATTCACGCGCCAGGGCGGCAACATCCAGCGCACCGCCGACGCGCTGAAGACGGCGCGCACCACGCTGCACGACAAGCTGAAGAAGTACGGTCTGCTATAGTGCCTCTCCCTCCAGACGACACGGACGAATGCGATGATCGTGACCTTCGAATCGAGCGAAACCGGCGAAGTGCTGATGTACGCCGAAACCGCGAAGACCCTGCTGGACATCGTCGGTAAGGCGACCACCGCGCGCGGCGTGTTCACGCCGCCGGAAATGCTGCCGGCGGCGGCGAAGCTGCAGGCGGCGGTGGCCGAGGCGCGGCGTCAGGCGGCGGCGCAGCCGGAACCTGAAGACGAGGAAGACAAGGCCAAACCCTTGCCGGTCAGCCTGCCGCAACGCGCCTGGCCGCTGATCGATATGCTCGAACGGACGGCCAAGGCCGGACCGGAAGCCCACATCATGTGGACGGCGGCCGCCGATTTCTGAGCGGAGCGCTCAGAACAACTCGATATCGTCGCTCTTGTCCTTCATCTCGGCCATGAAGCGTTCGATCGCTTCCTGGACCGGGACGCCGTGCATCACCGCGTCGAACATGGCGATTTCCTCGCGCGTCGAGTACTTGCCCTTGATCCGGTTCTGCAGCGCCACCCATTCGCCCGGGTTGTAGAGGCGGGCCGGCTCGCCGACCAGGTCGCTCAGTTCGCCCAGGCTGAGGCCGACGTGGGCCAGGCGCTGGACCAGCTTGTCGTAGAACTGGAAGGCGATGATCGCCTGGTGCACCATGCCGGACACGTTGGCGGCGGCGCCCAGCAGTTCGTTGCGGGTTTCGCCGACGACGCCGGTTTCCGGCAGGCCTTCGACCTTGCCGGC
This sequence comes from Azonexus sp. MM2026_4, assembly GCF_055901855.1. NCBI lineage: Bacteria > Pseudomonadati > Pseudomonadota > Betaproteobacteria > Rhodocyclales > Azonexaceae > Azonexus > Azonexus sp. MM2026_4. Next base: position 3,059,784 of record NZ_CM148380.1, read on the forward strand.
GATTTCCTGCATGCAGCCGGCCATCGCCGTGAATGAGCGGGTCAACACGTCGACCGAGGCATTGCTGTCCTTCATCGCGTGCTCGATCTGCACCGCGGCGAGTTCCAGCATGAGGACGGTTTCGCGGACCTGGCTCCAGCTCAGGTCGGGATTGTGGGCGGAGGTGCCGCGCGGCGGGAGGGTATTCTCGATCATTGTTCTTTCCTGTCGGCCTGGCGCCGACTATAGCGCAATTCAGTCAGCCCGTTCCAGCACCACGTAGTACTTGCGGACGGCTTCGAGGACGGTGAAGCTGCCGGTGAATCCGGCCGGAATGACACCCGCCTCGCCGGGCCCGAATTCGGCGCTGTTGCCGTCGCAGTCGGCGATCCGGACGCGGCCTTCGATGATGCAGAAGAACTCGTCCTTGTTCTCGCCGAAGGCGATGCGCCAGGCACCGGGTTCGCAGGCCCAGACGCCGGCAACGAGGTCGCCCCGGGCGGCCGCGAAGTGTTCGTGCGTGGTGCGCAGCGGGTTGCCGTCGAGCAGCCGCTCGGGGCGCGGTCGGTCGTAGGCCGGGTGCGGGGTCTGGCGGGAGAAGACGGTCAGCTTGGGCATGGTGGCGGCGGGGCAAGGGGAGGCGCGCATTTTAAGCTGTGGGTGGCATTCCGGGCTGGGCTGGCGCCGCTTTTGCCGCGATAATCGGCGCATGCGCCTGCCGATTCTCTGCTTGTTCCTGTTGTCCACCGTAAACGCCTTTGCCGCCGCGATCGCCGTCGATGTTGGCCACGGCGCTCGCGATAGCGGCGCCATCTCGGCGCGCGGGCGCAGCGAGTTCGAGTTCAACCGCGATTTCGCCGGCGTCCTCGCCGAACGCCTGGAAGCCGGCGGCCAGTCGGTGCGCCGGGTCAATTTCGACGGCGCCATCGGCAGCCTGGCGGCGCGCCCGCAGGCCGCCGTCGGCAGCGATTTCTTCATCTCCATCCACCACGATTCGATCGGCGAGGCCTGGCTGCTGCCATGGACCTGGGAAGGCGTCGAGCGTACCCACACCGAGGCCAAGCGCGGCTATGGCCTGTTCGTCTCGGCGGCCAACCCGGAACTGCCGACCAGCCTGCTCTGCGCTTCGACGATGGGGGCGATGCTGCGCCGCGCCGGCTTCGTGCCGAGCGACTGGCACGGCCGCAAGCACGTCGCGGCCGATGCGGCCAATGGCGTCTGGTATTACGACAACCTGGTCGTCCTCTACCGCACCAGCTTGCCGGCGGTGCTGTTCGAGGCCGGCGTGATCAAGCATAAGGACGAGGAACTGGAGCTGCTCGACCCGGCGCGCCAGGCGCGCATGGCCGATGCGCTGGCGAGCGGCCTGGCCGCCTGCCTGCAGGTCACAGGAACACCGGCTCCGGACTGAGTTCGACGGCGAATTTCTCGCGCACCGCGGCCTGCACCGCGGCCATCGTCCGCTGCACGTCGGCGCCGGTCGCGCCGCCACGATTGACCAGGACCAGCGCCTGCTTCTCGTACATGCCGACCGGACCGAGCGCCTTGCCCTTCCAGCCGGCCTGCTCGATCAGCCAGCCGGCGGCCAGCTTGACCCGGCCGTCCGGCTGCGCGTAGCAGGGCAGCGCCGGGTGCTGTGCTTTCAGCGCGTCGGCGACGCTGCGCTCGACCACCGGGTTGTGAAAGAAGCTGCCGGCGTTCGGCGTCAGTGCCGGATCGGGCAGCTTGCGCTGGCGCACCGCGATCACCGCGTCGGCGATGTCGCTGGCGCCAGGTTCGGCGATGCCGCGGGCGGCCAGTTCCTGACGTAGGTCGGCGTAGCCGATGTTCGGCTGCCAGGCCTTGGGCAGCCGGAAAACGACCGCAACGATGGCGACCCGGCCGTCGAGATGCCAGCCTTGCTGCTTGAACAGGCTGTCGCGGTAGGCAAAGCGGCAGGCGTCGCGGTCGAGCGTGAACAACACCCGTTTCTCGAAATCCCAGGCCGTCACCGAATCCAGGCGCTCGCCGACTTCCAGCCCGTAGGCGCCGATGTTCTGCACCGGCGCGGCGCCGACCGTGCCGGGAATCAGCGACAGGTTTTCCAGCCCCGGCCAGCCCTGCGCCAGCGTCCATTGCACGAAGTCGTGCCAGTTCTCGCCGGCGCCGGCCTCGATGTAGAAGGCCTCGTCATCCTCGCGCAGCAGACGTTTGCCGGCGATCGCCATGTGCAGCAACAGCCCCGGAAAATCGCCGGTGAGTACCAGGTTGCTGCCGCCGCCGAGGACGAAGCGGCGCTCGCCGGCAGGTACCGCCGCCAGTTGTCCGGGATCGGTAACTCGCTGGTAGCGCGCGGCGCGGCCGGGCAGGGCGAGGGTGTTGTAGGGGGTGAGGTCGATGTGGGTATTCGGAGACATTGAATGGATTCGAATTTCAGGGAGCGGATTTCATTGACCAGGAAAGTCGCTTTCCGCATGGGCGAGTCAACCCGCTATCAAATAATACCGATGCTCTATCTATATGTTTTTTATTGGGAAAATTTTTTATATCCGTACAGTGGTCTATATCTGTCAAGTACCCATCAAGTAGCGTCACCCTGTCGTGCTTGAGCAGCCCAGAACGGCAGGTAGCGCATCAGCTTGGGGGCTGCTTCGGTGTCGTAGGGAAGGATTGCGCCAACGGCTACCGCTTCCTTTATCAGACGTGAAGCTGTCGCGCTGTTCCTGGCTTCTATGCCAAAGCGTTCTCTTATCGAGGTGTTGTTCATATCCTGCCGATTGACGTAACGGAGGCAGGCGTGCAGATAGACAGCGCGGATTCGGTCTTCCTTGTCCATCCGGGTCAGGGGGCGATGAGCGAACAGAATGACCTGGGTATGGTCATCCGTAGCTTCGGCCAGCGGTGCTGGTAGCTGATAGGCTTCACTTTGCGACACAACCTTGTCCCAGCCGCTGCCCCGCTCTTCGCAGATGCCGATACGACGCATCAGGGACGCCAGCGCTTCATTACGCGATCTCGGTGGTGTATCGACAAAACGGTCAGTTGCCATGAGAGGGCTACCCGGGTTGGAAATTTCGATCCGATCAGCAAAAATCTCCTCCATCGGCCCCGCGCCGGTTATGAAAAAATCCTGATGGATCAATGCATTGGCAACCAGTTCTCGGACTGCTAGTTCGGGATACATCCGTACATCCTTGCGCAATGCCTGGCCCATGATTTCGTTGCTGGGCAACAAGCCGTTCACGTAGCCGATCAATCCCTCAAAACCGCAGGCATAGCCCTTGTTTCCGACCTGTTCCTTCCCGCCTTCGGCGCGTGTCGATCCACGGTACTGGATGACACGCATGGCTTTACGTTTAAGCAGGGGAAAATCCTCAAAGCGTTTGGCAAACAGGATCGCACCGAGATTGGTGATGTTCCAGCCACCGGCAGGGCATGGGCAGATCAGCTTGTCTTCAAGGAGGGCCGCTATGATTCCGTCACGATTTTCCGGCAGTGGTCGTTCAAGCAAGTCAAAGTAGGCGGGATAGTCGAGTAGCTTCAATACGGCATCGTCGCTTTGCTGCTCGCCAGCCAGGCCGCTTTCAAATGGTGTTTTGTCGAACAGCCGCCACAGTGCGCGTTCCTTTTCCGGGAAATCCTTGAGTGGCTTCTTATACGAGCCAACGCGAACAAATTCTCGTCCCTTGAATTGCACCGGCTGGCGAAATGCACGTTCGACCTCCAGGATTACCAAGGAGAGCCCATCAATCTCGACGCTGAAAAAGCGGAAGTGGATTTTCGGGAGAAGGACACGCAGCAGCCAGTTTTCAAGTTCCTCGTTGCCCACTTTTCTTGCCAGGGGGGAAAACTGGGTTCCTACGATGGCATGATCACTGTCGCGAACACCCCAGACCAGGTAGGCAAAGGCCTTGCCCGCCAGCGCGGCCGAATTGGCAAGGGCAGACAAGTATTCGCCAATGATTTCCGGCTCAGCATCGTTTTCCTTGAACTCGGCCCATTCGGTCTCACGTGGTAGTTTGCACAACTCCCTTATCAGGCCGGTCAGATAATCTGTTGAACGGTTGGTGCTCATCGTGCCATCTCATCTTGGAAGTGATGATGGTAGCAGAGCAGATGACATCGGCCGTCAGTGTGTCCGATAGTTGTCGGCGCTGATGCCGTGGCGGGTGAGCTTGTCGTAGAGCGTCTTCTTCGGCACCTGCAGGGCTTCGGCGGCGTGGGCGACGTTGCCGCCGCTGGCCTGCAGCGCGGCCTCGATGGCGCGCTGTTCGGCGGCGTCGACCTGGGCGCTCAGCGAACTAGCCGCCGGACCGGTAACGGGACTGGTGAGGCCGTCGGGCAGACCGAGCGCCCAGCGGTTGGCGACGTTCTTCAGTTCGCGCACGTTGCCCGGCCAGTCGTGCGCCTGCCAGCGCGCCAGGTCGGCCGACGTCCAGCTCGCTGGTGGGCGCTGGTAGCGCTGGGCGGCTTCCTGGAGGAAGGCGGCGACGAGCAGCGGAATGTCGTCGCGCCGCTGGCGCAGCGGCGGCAGGTTGACGCTGACGACGTTGAGGCGGTAGTAGATGTCGGCGCGGAACTGGCCGGCGTCGGCGAGCGCCTTGAGGTCGGTCTTGCTGGCGGCGACGACGCGGCAATCGACGGCGATGCTCTGGTTGCTGCCCAGGCGTTCGACGCTGCGTTCCTGTAGCACGCGCAGCAGCTTGACCTGGAGGGCGAGCGGCATCGATTCGATCTCGTCGAGGAAGAGCGTGCCGCCGTCGGCGTGTTCGATACGACCGACGCGCCGCTTGCCGGCGCCGGTGAAGGCACCCGCTTCGTGGCCGAAGAGTTCGCTCTCGAAGACGCTTTCCGGCAGCGCCGAGCAATTGACCGCAACGAAAGGCCCGCGCCGGCCGCTGGCGTCGTGGATGGCGCGGGCGACGACTTCCTTGCCGCTGCCCGTTTCGCCGTTGATCAGGATATCCACGCCGGTTGGCGCCAAGGTCGCGATCAACTGCCGGATCGCCTGGATCGCCGGCGTCTCGCCGATCAGCGCGCTGCCGCCGACGGCGTGCAACTGCGCCTTGAGCTGCCGGTTTTCGAGCAGCAGGGCGCGTTTCTCAAGAGCGCTACGGACAGCGGCGATCAGCCGTTCGGAGGGAAAGGGTTTCTCGATGAAGTCGTGGGCGCCGTTACGCATCGCTTCGACCGCCATGGCCACGTCGCCGTGGCCGGTGACGAGCAGAACCGGCAGCTCGCGGTCGAACTGGCGCAGCTCGCGCAACAGCGTCAGCCCGTCGCGCCCGGGCAGGCGGATGTCGCTGACGACGGCCGCCGGGCGCGTCGTGGCTAGCGCGGCGAGCATGCTTTCGGCGTCGGCGAAGCCACGCACCGGGATGTCGGCAATTGCCAGCGCCTGCTCGCAACCCTTGCGCACGGCGGCGTCGTCCTCGATCAGGAAGACCGGCGCTTCAGCCATGGACGACCGCCTTGGCGTAGCTGGCGCGGTCGAGATCGACGGTCTCGACGCTCAGTTGTAGTTCGTGGCCGGGCGGCGCCTGCAGCGTTGCGCTCAGGGCGGCGAGCACGGCGTCGGCCAGGGCCTTGCGTTCTTCCGGCGAACGCCCGCCGAGGAGGGCGATGCGGACATGCGCGAAGGCGCGGGCGAGCGGCTGGATGCCGATGCGGAAATCGTCGACGCAGTACGCCCGGCTCTTGATGTCGGCCTCGCCGAACAGCCCCGAGTCGAAGGCTGCCGCGTTGATCGCGCCCAGCGCGGCAGCCGGGGCGAGGGCGAGGTTGGCGGTGTATTCAAGCGTCAGGTGCGGCATGGTCGTCTCCGGCGGCGGGCAGCGTCAGCACGAACACGGCGCCGCCGTCGGCCGCGTTCTCGGTGCGTAGTGTGCCACCGTAGCTCTCGACGATGGCGAGCGAGATGGCCAGCCCGAGGCCGAGGCCTTCGCCGGCCGGCTTGGTGGTGTAGAAGGGCTCGAACAGGTGGTTGCGCACGTCGTCGGCGATGCCCGGCCCATGGTCGCGTACCGCCAGGCGGACGTTGGCGCCGCGCCGGGCGATGTCGATTTCGAGCCGGGGTGCCGGTTGTCCGTGCATGGCGTCGAGGCCGTTGAGCATCAGGTTGACCAGCACCTGCTCGAAACGCCCGGCTTCGGCGACGACGCACAGCGCCGGATCGTCCTGGCTGACGGCGATGGTGGCGGCGCTGTCGCGGCGCCGCGGTTCGAGCAGCAGCAGCGCGTGTTCGATCGCACTGGTCACAGTGACCGCCTGCGCCGTCGCCGCCTCCTTGCGCGCGAAGGTCTTCAACTGGCGGACGATGCGCCCGGTGCGGCCGACCAGTTCGCCGATCATCTGCAGGTTTTCGCCGACCTCGTCGTAGCGGCCGCGGGCGAGCAGGGCGCTGGCGTTGTCGGCGAAAGTGCGCAGCGCCGCCAGCGGCTGGTTCAGTTCGTGGCTGATGCCGGCCGACAACTGGCCGAGGACGGCGAGCTTGCCGGCCTGCACCGCAGCGTCGCGCGTTTCGTGCAGGATCGCCTCGGTGCGTTGCAGCTCGGCGACTTTCCCGGTCAGGTCGGCGGTGCGTTCGGCGATCCGCTGTTCCAGTTCGCCGTGGATGCGGCGCAGTTCTTCGCGCCGCCGCCGCCGGTGGCGCAGGTGGGCGGCGACGCCGAGGCCGAAAGCGGCAGCCAGCGCCGCCGCCATCGCCCCGGAAAAGGCGGCGCTGCGGGCTTCGTCCGGATGTCCGAGCTGGACGACGCGCCAACCGAGATTGCCGACCGGGCGGCTCAACAGCAGCAGTTCGCGGATCGGTTCGCCGGCCAGGGCCAGCCGCTGCGGCGGCGAACTGTCGAGCGCCAGCGGGCGGTCGGCCAGCGGCTGGATCGTCTGGTTGCCGTATTGCCGGGTTTCCGCCAGGCGGGCGCTGACCGCGGCCGGCAGCGGGGCCAGCGTGCGATAGCGCAGGCGCCGTTGCGAGGAGAGGAAGACGATGCCGTCGGCGTCGGCCAGCAGCAGCGTGTCGCCGGATTCGGCCATGGCCTGCTCCATCGCCTCCAGGCCAACCTTGAGGACGACGACGCCGAGCACGCGGCCGGCGCTGCGCACCGGCGCGGCGAGGAAATAGCCCGGTTCGCCGGTGGTCACGCCGACGCCGTAGAAGCGGCCGAGGCCGTGGGCAAGCGCGTCGCTGAAATAGGGCCGGAAGGCGTAGTTGTGGCCGACGAAACTGCGCGGTTGGCGCCAGTTGCTGGCGGCCAGCGTCAGGCCGTCGGCGTCAATTAGATAGGTGGCGGCGACCGCCGCGCCCTGCTGGGCCGCTTCCAGGTAGGCGTTGGCGGCGGCGATCCGTTGCGCGTTGTCCGGCTCGCGCAGCAGCGCGGCGAGCGACGGTTCGAGGGCGAGCAGGCCGGGCAGCGATTCATGGCGGTTGAGCGTCGCTTCCAGCGACAGCGCGAAAGCGTCGAGGCGCTGGCTGGCCACCTGCTGCTCGTGTGCCAGATAGCTGCCAAGCAGCAGGCGGTAGCCGATCAGGCCGACCAGCAGGCAGCTTGCCGCTGCCGCCGCGGTGAGCAGCCAGACGCGGGAGAGGGACGGCGACGATCCGGGCATGGCCGCATCGTAACCAGTTTTTTCGCCGGCCGGCAGGCTCAGGGCTGGGGCGGGCATGGCTGCAGATCGACCGTCGTGTCGCCAGGCAGGCCGGGTAGCCAGGCCGGCAGCGGCCGGCAGTCGGCACCGACGCAGACGGTATACGGGGCAACGTAGGGCGAGTGACGCAGCGTGACCTTGGGCAGCGCCGGCAGGGCTGGGGTGTAGTGCCAGGCGCCGTCACGGTAGACCGCGTCGGGCGGCGGCTCCATGCCGGCGCCGGTGCCGAGGACGCGGGCAGAGGTCAGGCGGAGCGCGGCGCCCTGCAGGCGGTAGTCTTCCGCCCACAGGGTTTTCTGGATCGAATGCGTCCATTGCAGCGTCACCGCCTCGCCGAGCGGCGCCACGAGGAGGCCGGCGACGAGGCAGATCGCGCTCATGGCGCCTGCAGGCGACGGGTGCGCAGCAGGTGCCAGCCGATGAAGGCGGCGCAGGCGGCAAAGCCGAGTTCGTCGGTGAGCGGTATCGCGGCGACCAGCAGGAAGGCGGCGGCCGCGGCCCAGAGGCGTTCCCAGGCGGCCAGCGGCGCGCGCAGGTAGCCGATGCTGGCGGCGCCCCACAGCGTGATCGCCAGCAAGGCCTTGCCGACGATATAGACGACGGCGATTACCGACGGGTCACCCTGCAGCATCAGCGCGTTGTCGTAGACCGCCATGAACGGCACGACGAAGCCGGCGATGGCAATCTGCACCGCCTTGACGCCGATCTTCATCGCCGGCTCCTTGGCCACCGAACTGGCGGCGAAGGCGGCAAGCGCCACCGGTGGCGTCAGGTCGGCCATGATGCCGAAGTAGAAGACGAACATGTGGCTGACGATCAGCGGCACACCGAGGTCGAGCAGTGCCGGCGCGGCGATCGAACTGGTGATGATGTAGTTGGGGATGGTCGGGATGCCCATGCCGAGCACCAGGCAGATCAGCATGGTGAGCAGCAGCGACAGGAACAGGTGGTCGGCGCCGACCTTGAGGATGAAACCGGCGAAATTGGTCGCCGCGCCGGTCAGCGTCAGCGTGCCGATGATGACGCCGACGATGGCGCAGGCGACGCCGACCGGCAGCGCCTGCTTGGCGCCGTCGACCAGGCTGTTGCGCATCACCCGCAGCGTCTCGCGGCCGCCCTGGACGAACAGGCAGAGGACGATCAGTACGGCGATCACGGTCAACACCGGATAAACGCCGAATTTGACCAGCAACGAGGCGCCCAGGCCGACCGCCAGCCAGAAGACGAAGCGGAAGGCGGTGCCGGAGATGCGCGCGGCGACGGCGGCGCCGAGGATCAGGATGGCGCACAGGGCCAGCCCGACCATGCCCGAATACATCGGCGTGAAGCCGTTGAACAGCATGCCGACCAGGCCGGCCAGGGGCAGCACCAGGTACCACTGTTCGCGGATCGCTTGCCACGGGTTGGGGCAGTCTTCCTTGGCCAGGCCGTCGAGGTTCTTGCGCCCGGCTTCCAGGTGCACCATCCAGAAGGCTGTGGCGTAGTAGAGGATGGCCGGAATCAGCGCCGCCTTGACGATCTCCAGGTAAGGCACGTTGAGGTTCTCGGCCATGATGAAGGCGACCGCGCCCATCACCGGCGGCATGATCTGGCCGCCCATTGAGGCAGTCGCCTCGACCGCGCCGGCGAAGACGCCCGAGTAGCCGAAGCGCTTCATCAGCGGGATGGTGAATTGGCCGGTGGTCAGCACGTTGGCGACGCCCGAGCCGGAGATTGTTCCCATCAACCCGGACGAAACGACCGCCACCTTGGCGGCGCCGCCCTTGGTGTGGCCGACAAAACCGAGCGCGATCGAGTTGAACAGGTTGATCATGCCGGCGTGTTCGAGGAAGGCGCCGAAGAGCACGAAGAGGAAGATGTAGCTGGCCGAGACCAGCGTCGGGATGCCGAAGATGCCTTCGGTGCCGAAGCCGAGCTGGTCGACGATCTGGGCGAAATCGTAGCCGCGGTGGGCGAGGTCGCCCGGCAGGTACTGACCGAACAGGCCGTAGAGCAGGAACAGCGCGCAGATGGTCGGCAGCGCCAGGCCGAGGATGCGGCGGGCGGCCTCGAAGACGAGGGCGATCATCGCCGTGCCGACGACCAGGTTGACCATGCTCGGATCGCCGGCGCGCTGGATCAGGTCGACCTCGAATACCCACTGGTAGCCGGCGAGGGCGAAGGCGGCGGCGGCCAGCAGCCAGTCGATCGGGGCGACGCGGTCGAGACGCCCGCTCTTGCGGATCGGAAAGAGGATGAAGGTCAGGGTCAGCAGGAAGCCGACGTGCAGCGCCCGCATGACCAGGCTGGACAGCGGATGGAAGGCGGCGATGGTTAGCTGGTAGAGGGAGAAGGCCAGCGCGATGCCGGTCAGCAGCAACAGGGCGACGCCCCCGAGACGGCGCTGGGCGCCGTGCTCGGAGAACGTCTCCTGCGCGATCTCGGGCGGGGAGACGTGAGTGCTCATGATCGCTTACTTGAGCAGGCCGGCTTCGCGGTAGTACTTCTCGGCGCCCGGGTGCAGCGGTACCGGCGAACCGGTGGCCAGCTTCTCCTTCCTGATCGCCTTGGCAGCGGCGTGGGCGGTGGCCATGGCGTCGAGGTTCTCGGCCATCGATTTGGTCATCTTGTAGACGGTGTCGGCCGGCACGCCTTCGTGGGTGATCAGGTAGTTGGGCACGAGCACGGTGTTCACGTCGGTGGTCTGGCCGTTGTAGGTGTTGGCCGGGATGGTGCCGGACTGGTAGGCGGCGTCGCCGATCTTCGCCACGACCTCGGCCGGGATCGGGATGACGACGATCTTCAGCGCGGTGGCCAGGTCGCGCACGGCGGCGACGCCGAGGCCGGACGAGAGCAGCGTGGCGTCGAGCTGGCGGTTCTTCATCAGTTCGACCGACTCCGAGTAGCCGAGGTATTCGGTCTTGGCGAAGTCCTGGTAGCTCATGCCGACGGCCTTGAGGATGTCGCGGCTGTTCAGCTCGGTGCCGCTCTTCGGCGCGCCGACCGAAACCCGCTTGCCCTTGAGGTCGGCCAGCGACTTGATGCCGGAATCGGCGGAAGCCAGGAAGTGGATGTAGTTCGGATAGATTGCGGCGACCGTGCGCAGCTTGTTCAGCGGCGCCTTGAAGCCGACTTCGGCGTTGCCCTTCCAGGCTTCGGAGAGCGTGTCGCCGAGGGTGAAGGCGATTTCGCCCTTGCCGGCCTGCAGCAGGTTGAGGTTCTCGGCCGAGGCCTTGGTCGCCTGCACCGACATCTTGGCATCGGGCAGCACCTTGCCGTAGATCTGGGTCAGCGAGACGCCGAGCGGGTAATAGACGCCGCTGGTGCCGCCGGTGAGCACGTTGATGAACTCGGCCGCCTGGCCGGCGGTGGCGCCGACGGCCAGCGAGGCGGCGACGATCAGGGAACGCAGTTTCATGGTTTCTCCTCCGTAAATTGGAATGCGCCGCTGGGCGGCTGCGGAGAAACGTTTGCAGAAGCTGTGCCAGTTGCCGGCTGGGGCAGGCAAGCGACTGATTTCACGGGATTAAGCGGTGGCCGCCGGGTGGCTGGCGACGGTCGCGGGTGCGGAATTCCGGAATCGGCGTCGCGCCCGGTGCGGAATTCCGCACCGTCGGCGCTGCGCTTTCAGTCGGCGAGCAGGAGTGTCGCCAGGGCGGCCGGCTGTGCCGCCGCCCGCCAGCCGGCACGCATCTCGTCGGCGTTCAGGCTGCCGTAGCCCCAGGTCACTGCGACGAAGGGCAGGCCGTTGGCGTCGGCCGATTCGCCGTCCTCGCTGCGGTCGCCGATGTAGATGGCGTCTTCCTTGGCGATGCCCTGGTCGGCGAGCAGGCGGGCTATCATCGCCGCCTTGTGCGGCAGGCGCGGGGTGAACAGGTCGAGCGCGTAGACATGCGCGAAATACCCGCTCCAGCCGAGGTGGTCGAGGATCAGCCGGGTCGGGTGGAGGCGCTTGTTGGTGGCGATCGACAGCGTCAGCCCGGCGCCGGCCAGTTGGGCGAGCAAATCGCCAACCTCGGCATAGGCGGCGGTTTCCCGGTAGCCAGCGCCGTCGTAACTCGCCTTGAAGGCTTCGGCCAGCCGCCCCAGCAGCGCCGGATCGGCACTGCCCGAGAGCAGTTGCAGGGTTTCGGCGAGCGGTGGGCCGATCACGCTGGCGTCGATCGCCCGCACCGGCACCACGCCGGCATCGGCGAAGGCATCGCGGAAGCTGGCGAGGATGGCCGGCGCCGAGTCGATCAGCGTGCCGTCGAGGTCGAACAGGATGTGCGGGTAGCGCGGCATGTCTGGCTCAGGGGCGTGTGGTGGCGGGTGGTTTCAGCCGCTGGCGCAGATCGAGCAGCGATTTCTGGTCGGCCGGGTTGCCGACCAGGATTTCGCGTTCGCGGAAGGCCGGGTTGATCAGGCTCTTTTCCGGCTCGTAGCCGGCAAAGCGCAGGCCGGTGAGGTCGGCCCAGGTGTGGATGAAATGCGAGAGCTGGTAGGGGCGGCTGCGGGCGGCCGCCAGGTCGCCCGGCGCTTCGGCGCGCCACTGCGGCGAGGTCCAGAGGAAGAAGGGAACGGCGTACATCGGCGGCGTCGGCTTTGCCTCGTTGCGGCCGATGAAGTCGTGCGGCGGCGTGTCGTAGACGTCCTCGCCGTGGTCGGAGAAGTAGACCAGCAGCGACGCCTTGTCGGCAGCGGCGAGGGTGTCGATCACCGACGAGACGACGTGGTCGTTGTAGCGGACCGCGTTGTCGTACTCGTCGATCATTTCGACGTGCTCGCTGCTTGCCCACTCGGGCAGGCCGCTGCCGTCGCGGAAGACGGCGAATTCCGGCGGGAAGCGGTACTTGTAGCGCATGTGTGTGCCGAGCAGGTGGACGACGATGAAGCGCCGCTCGGCGCCGTCCTTGAGGATGTTCTGCAGCGGTTCGAGGACGTTGGTGTCGAAGCTGTAGGAATTCTGCGAGCGCTGGTGGTTCAGGTAGACCTGTTCGTCCATCTGCTCGGAGAAATTGGTCAGCATCGTGTTGCGCTTGGTCAGCGTTTGCTGGTTGGTGATCCAGTAGGTGCGGTAGCCGGCCTGTTTCATGATGCTCATCAGCGACGGCCGGGTCAGGTAGAGGTCCGGGTTCTGCTGGTCGGCGAAAGTCAGGATCTGCTGCAGCGCTTCGATGGTATAGGGGCGCGCGGCATAGACCTGGTCGAAGATGGTCAGCTGGTCGCGCAGCGCTTCCAGTTTCGGGTTCGTCGGCCGGCCGTAGCCGTAGAGGCTCATGTGCAGGCGGCTGGTCGATTCGCCGATCAGCAGGACGATGGTTCCCGGCTGTCCGGCGCGCTGGTCGACCAGGTTCTCGATCGGCGGGATGCGCTCGGTGTGTTCGCGCAGTGCCTCCATGCCGGCCAGTTGTTCGCGGTAACGCGCGTAGCCGATGACGAACTGCCAGGGTACCGCCGGTTCCATGCGGTTGCCGATCGCTTCCACATATTTCGCCGGGTCCAGGCCACGTTTGCGTAATACCTTGTACGTCGGCTGTAGAAACAGGCCGGCGAGGATCACGGCGATCGTCAGGTAGCGTCCGGCCGGCGCCATCGCCAGCGGCCGGATGCCGCGCCAGAGGCCATAGGCGCCGGCGCAGAAGGCGATCAACCCGGGGAACATCCACCACTTCAGGTACTGATCGATGTACTCGCTGGCTTCCGCCGGATTGGATTCGAAGACGATGAAGAGGACGCTTTGCGAGAACTCCTGGCCGTAGATCGAGAAATAGCCGAGGTTGATCAGCGCGCCCAGCCCGAGGACGACGCCGATGGCGGCGCTGATCGGCCGCGCGCGGTTGGGGAAGAGGAGCAGCGGGACCAGCCAGAGCAGGCTGAAGACGAAGCCCTGGCGCAGCGGAAGGAAGCCGGTGGCGCCGCTGAAGAAGAGCAGCGCGTGGGTGACGGCCGAGAAATACCAGAAAAAGACAAAGGCGCGGGCGAGGCCGCGCCAATCGATAGAGCGCATGAATGAGTGCTTTGTTATTTTCGAAGGACGTGATTCTAGTTCGATTTGGTCGAAATCCGCCCGGCCCGGGGTTTGGGGCAACACCAACAAGGCGTTGGCCTTCCGCGAGGTCTGAATCTGCTTCCGCAAACTGCGGAAGCGGATCTGCTGACGGACATCTATCTGCCGTTGAAGTAGCCGATTGCACTGCCCGGTAGCCGCCGGGGGCGGTCCGGGCAGCGGCACGGCTACCCCAGCCGGGCGATGCGCCTTGCCGCCTCGTCGATGTGCTGGTCCAGAGCCGCGATGCAGGGCAGGAAATGCGGCGAGAAGGCGGCGGTGTCGCTGAGCCGGGCGAAGAAATTCTCGGCCAGTTGCAGCGCCTGTCGCCAGGTATCGGCATCGACGGTGGCGATCAGGGCAGCCGGTGCCAGTGTATCGACAAGCGCGCCGCCAGCGCGCGGGGCGAAGCCCATGGGCAGCACGTCGTAAGCCGGAGCCAGCTGGTACGGGCGGCCGTGGCGGCTGACGAAGGACAGGTTGCCGGCATGCATGTCGGTATTGCCGATCAGCGTGCCGAAGGCCCAGAGCAAGGCGGCACCGGCAACAGCGCCCGCCTCAACCTGGCCGCTGGCAGCCAGGCGGGCGACCAGCGACGGCCAGGGGGCGGCGGCATCGCCGACGAATTCGGCGTCGAGCGCGCGCAGCGAAAAGACGCCGACGCGGCCCAAGAGCCCGACGCGGTCGAAGCGCGGCACTTCCAGGAAGCGCTGGCCGGCGAAATTGAAGACCTCGCTCTCTATGCCCAGCACCGCCAGCGCCAGATGCTCGGCCAGCAGCAGGTCGCGCCAGCGTTCGCTGACCGGGTTGTCGTCTGCCGCCGAAAACTTTACCAGCACATGGCCGCGCTCGTTGTAGGCGCAGAACTTCGGCTGCTCGCCACCGGCCGACGAGCCGGCCAGTTCGCCGGCACTCGCGGCGCGCGCCAGCGCCGGATAAGCCGTCGCCCGCTCGACCGGCTGCGGCGCCGGCATGGCCAGGAAACGCTCGCGCGCCGCTTCGCCGATGAGCAGGTTGCCGATGGCGTCGTGGCCCTGCGCCAGCAGCGCCTGCAGGACGTCGGTGTCGCTCCACTGTTCCGGATTCGCCGGCAGGCCGAGGCCGGCCGCGTGGGCCGCCGCGTAGGCGCGGCCGAGATAGCCCTGCGGCCGCATGTCGAACAGCCACCAGGGCAGGCCGTCGCTGTGCAGCGTGACGCCATCGGCCTGGAGCATGACGAAGCCCGCCGGCCGCACCGGCAGCAGCCGGCCCAGCTCGCGAATCTGCCCTTCGTCGCTGACCCGGAACACCGGCGCGGCGACTGCCGCCCGGCCGGCATCGCGCAGCGCGTACTGAATAGCCGGCCCGGCGCCGATACGAACCACCTCGTCGCCCAGCACCGCCAGCGCCCGCGACACCGTCGGCTGGCTGATACCCGTCTTTTCAACGAGTTGCCGCGCGCTCAAGGGCCCTTGAGCGAGTAGCAGGCGGATGGCGTCGGCGTGGCGCGACATGATGTGAATAGATCAATGAATAGATAAACGAATAGCTATTCTAGACGGCCAATGGCCAGGCGTCACGAAATCCTGGCTGGCAAAGCCATCTTTCTCCGAGCGACCGCCGTGATTGGGATGTTTTGAAAATGCATTTGGGATAATCTGGCGCGATGCTGAATCATGGGCAGGCCAGTCCTGCAACTTCAGACAGGAGGAAGTGCAATGAGCCAGGAACAAGCGCGCGAGCCAGTGCAGGCGCTGATCGGTAGCCGGATTTTTGTCTTGCGGGGGCAGCGAGTCATGCTCGATAGCGATCTCGCAGAACTCTATGGCGTTGAAACCCGTGTACTGGTTCAGGCGGTAAAGCGCAACCATGAACGCTTTCCTAAAGACTTCATGTTTAATCTTGAAAATCATGACCTTACGGCTTTGAGATCACAATTTGTGATCTCAAACGGCAGGCGAGGCGGTCGCCGGACAGCGCCATATGCCTTTACCGAACAAGGCGTCGCCATGCTCTCGTCGGTGCTGAACAGCCCGCGTGCCATAGCGATCAACATCGAGATCATGCGCACCTTCGTGCGTGTCCGCGAACTGGCGAATACCCACGGCGAACTGGCCGAGCGCCTCAATGAACTGGAGGAGAAAACCGAAGCCCTGGCCCTCCAGCAGAACAACTTCGCGCACACCACCCGCGCTCAGCTCAAGCAGGTGTTCGAGGCGATCCGTCAGCTGATGACCCCGCCGGAACCCAGCAAGCGTCCTATTGGCTTCGTGCAGTCAGCTGACGAAGCCAGAAAGCCGAAGGCAGTCAAAGAAAGGCGTGAATGATAGCCGGCGATCCATTCCGCCTGGAACGATTCCCCCTCGGGTTGGTTGTTGTTCGCGGCCCGGTGGCAGACAATCAATCCCGGTACAGATACGCTTTAGGCGTTATAAATGCTCTCGTCCCCGAAAAATGAGCCGGGCCTGTTTTGCGCACGTGGCGCCCGCTGATTCTTATGTTGGCTGCCAATGACTACTGAACAGCGTCACGAACGACAATTCGGGTTCCTCTCTGAAACAATTGCTGGAGATTTTAGCGGTGGGAGGATTACACCACTAGAAGATTATGCTGATCGTTTGAAGTGGTTTGAGGGACAGTCAAATCGTGACGGCTACTATTACCCGCCAGAGGTGGCGACCTACACGATTGATCCACGCACACATGAAAAAAAGAAAAAGGTAGCGCGTTCGGAGCGACCCGCATCAGTTTACAGTTTGCCCCCTTCGCACAGACTCTTACTTGATTCACCCTTAGATAATTCGAACACGACGTGCTCTGACGATGCTTTAATTATTTACGCTCTGGCATATTTATATGGCACTCGCTTGCAATTTTCAGATTGGCGCTTCGAGGGGCGCGTTCCGCTTAAACCGACAAACAATATCTTATTTAGTCCAGAAACCTGCTTGGATTTTCTTGGGTACATATACAAGTGGTGGCGATTAAAACCTCCAGATATCCGCATACGCTTGATAAACATTTTGTACGTGCTAACTCGGGCACGAAGCTTGGAATGGGACTGGGATGCCTTCATTCATCACTATATGGTTTTCGACGCCATTTATAAGTTTCATATCGCTTTAAATCCCAGTGCCCCCAAAGCCAAGAACCATCGAGGAAGGTTTGACGTGTTGCTCTCGGAGTACGGCATTCCCAGTGACAGTGCCCTAATAGAGAAACTATACAATGCCAGAAATGATTTATTTCATGAGGCGATGTGGGTTGGGTCGAGCATTGGGTTTGGCTCCTCGGACCAAAATGCACATTACTTTCCGCATCATCTCTCGCGTCTCAATTCGCGCTTGATATGCGGGATTGTGGGCTACAAAAACGATTATTTGGAATCTGTCTGGTGGGCAATGGGTAGATTTCATTTTGGGTTACGACGTAATAACTGACACGTGCTATTGAGCCCAACGAATGGGTTAGCTTCCCACTATCTTTAATAGCTTCTCCCTGTAAAAAACGTTGCCGAAGATTGCTCACGTTGCCGGTGTCGCAAATCTGCAGACGCCTTGCCGCCAAGCTACGCCAGCTTGTCCATCTTCATTGCCTTCCCCTCGCCCCCTGGCTACCATTCCCTTGCGTTGTCCGTTTCGGCGCGCCTGACTTGATTGAGGTTTGGATGTTGGAGCTTGCCGTCATCCGATAACCCTTTTCCCTGCGACCGCAGGGGATTGAGGTTATCGGGATCGAAAGACCGGGCAGACCACCCGCAGGTGGTTTGCCGTTTCTGTTCGTTCAAATGACGCCAATGGAAGACCAACATGAGCATTTCCAAACCGATGGCCGCGCCTTCGTCTGCGCCGGCCGACCCATCCACTTTTTCTGCTGCCGACGGCCAGGAAACCCCTGTGCCTTGCGGCCCGGACGAGGCGATTGCCCGGGTGACGGCGGTTGACCGTGACCACCCGAGTTCGACAGTTAAACGCGCAAGCTGTTGTTTTATATGAACCGCAGTTCAAAAACGTGTACTACAAGAGAGAAAGTTGCTGTGGTTGCGTCGGTTTTTTCAATCTCAAAGCGGCAAAAACGCGGTCCTGTGTTTCGGAGAGGCGAGAAATGCCAGTGACTGGCCGTTCGGCCTGATTGATGCGAATCTGATGATGCTGAAGCTTCTGCAACTCCTGCAGCGCCCGCTCCGGCGACAGTTGCGCATCGGCGCTGCTCAATCGCTGTCGCATGACGCGGTAAAGGATCAAGGCAATGAAGCAGATGGCAGCGTGCGCCTTGATCCGCTCTGGCAGTCGATGAAACACCGGGCCAATCTCGATTTCCGATTTCAGCACCCGGAAGCCGCGCTCGATATCGGCGAGCGACTTGTAACGGTCAACCACGCACTGTGGCGACAAATCCGGCGTATTGGTTACCAGCAGCAATTTGCCATCCATCAGTTCAGCCAGCGCCAGGGCATCGGGGTCGATTTCGTAGGCAAAGAGCTCATTCTTCAAATCGACGCGAATGATATTGGCGAGATGCGCATCCTTGACCGCGTGATACAGCCGCGCCTTGGCGCCGCTGTCGGAGAGCTTTTTGCCACGGGCTTTCACCCCGGCATCCTGCGCATCGAGTTTGCCTACCCACGCGTTCGCCTGAGCTTCCAGCGCTTCGATTCGTTCGCGGCGCAATGCCTGGGCATCCTTGGCGACGTCAGGATCGTGGGCAACGACCAAGCGCAATCCACGCCACGGCAATTCGCTGACGATTTCCTGCTCAGCATCGACGCACTGCGCCTGAAAGCTGTCGAGCAGTTCGGCAAATTCGCTGTAGCGTCGTCCGGGAACGGCCAGCACAAATTCCAGTGGCTCACCGCTTTGCAGGCGGATCTCGGAGAGCGCCTCCAGGTTATCCAGCGACAGCAAGCCCCGATCTGCCACCAGCACCACCCTGCAAATCGACGGGAAGCGTTCGAGCACCGTCTTCAAGGTCGGCAACAAGGTGGGCGATTCCGCCGTGTTGCCGGCAAACACCTCGTGATAAATCGGCAGGCCATCGCCCGTTTGCACCACTCCCAGCATGACCTGACGGGCGATGAGGCCTTCCTTGGCCATGCCGAACTGGCGGACATCGCCTTCCTGGTCAGAGGTACCTTCCGTGCGAATGGTGGTCATGTCGTAGAACACCACCGACAATTCCTGATCGATCAAGGGGCGCAGCAAGTTGGCGACCATAGCATCGACTTCAGTTTGATGATCGACCAGGGCATCCATACTGCGCAGCAGATGCTGATGGGTGATCGATTCCACCTCAACGTCCGGCATCGCTACCGTCTCCAGCCAGCGCAAGATACCGAGCTTCGACTCCGGATCACACAGGCGATTGAACACCATGACCCGAATCAGCGCTTCGACATCGATGCTGTGCCGGGTCTTGCGGAACACGCGGCGCAGTTCGCCAAAGCCCAGCGATTCCCACAGTTCGTTGAGTGCCCAGACGTTGCCGAGCGCACGCGCCGATTCGAACTCGACTGCGGGCAATGGAGCATTCAGGAAATCCGGCCGACCGGTGACCTTGAGCAGGCCAGAGATGACGGAATCCAGGCTGTCGGTCAGTTGATCCAGGCGACCGAGCGTGACCAGGGTGCGATGCTTGGCCTTGCCAGCGTCGTCACGGAAGGCTTCGACAAGCTGGAGATACTGGCGCGGACCGGAACGAGTGATCTTGAGGAACATGCCAATACTTTACCAGCACGGCAATGCTTGTCAAATATAGCTATTAAAACCAGCGACGTGCCACTACACGACTTTTTGGAAAATCGCCTTGAAACCCGCATGGCTGCGTGGGCAACTGCTCGAAAATGGCCTTTTTTGGGCTCGAACTGTCGAACTCGGGTGACCAGTACCTGATCCGCAGCGCCGCCTGCGAAATCCCCGCCCGCCTCACCGGCCGGGCGGCTTACAGCAGCGCTTCCGCCGTTGACCTGCCCTGTGTGGGCGATTGGCTGCGGGTCAGGATGCACGATGGCGGCGCCCACGCCAGCATCCTGGCGGTGCTGCCGCGCCGCTCCTTCCTGCGCCGCAAGCGGCCGGGCAGCGCGGTCGAGTTCCAGATGATCGCCGCCAATATCGACCTGGCTTTCATCGTCCAGTCCTGCCACTTCGATTTCAATTTGCGCCGGCTGGAGCGCTACCTGGTGCTGACCAGCGAGGGGCGGATCGAGCCCATCGTCGTGCTGACCAAGACCGACTTGATCGCTACGGCGGAGCTGGAGCAACTTGTCGCGCAGATCCGTCAGGCCGGCATCAGCGCCCGCATCGTCGCGCTGAGCAACGTCAGCGGCGAGGGCATAGCGGCGATCCGCGACCTGATCCAGCCCGGCCGGACCTGCTGCCTGCTCGGTTCGTCCGGGGTCGGCAAGACGACGCTGGTCAATCGTCTGCTCGGTGACGAGGGTTTGGCGACCGGCGCGGTCAGCCAGTCCGGCGAAGGCCGGCACACGACGACGCGCCGCCAGCTCATCCCGTTGCCGGGCGGTGCCAGCCTGATCGACATGCCGGGCATGCGCGAACTGGGCATGCTCGATGTCAGCGAGAGCATCGCCGACAGCTTTGCCGACATCCGGGCGCTGGCGGGGGATTGCCGCTTCTCCGACTGCACGCACGAGCGCGAACCGGGTTGCGCCATCCAGCGCGCCATCGCCGAGGGCGAAGTGGACACCGAGCGTTTCCGCAACTACCAGAAGCTGTTGCGGGAATCGGCGTTTCACGAGATGTCCCTGCACGAGAAACGCGACAAGGATCGGGCCTTCGGCAAGCTGGTGCGCGCCGTCGGCAAGGCGAGGGGGCGGCGGCACGAGTATTGAGGTCTGATGGGACCGAAGGCGGGCTACTTGTCCGCCTTGTCCTCTGTAGCCATCAGCGGCCTTGCCGCCGCTGATGGATCGTTCTCGTCCGGTTCTATGCCCCAGTCGCCCCAGGTGTACCAGTCATCGCCGAGCATTTCGGCGGGATGCATGGTGCGGCCGGAGCCGTTGCCGCATTGCAGGTCGCGGGCCGCACAGTATTTGTCGCAGCCCCAGCAGATGCGCTCGGGGTGCTTGGGATGGAGCGGGAAGCGCTTGGCCATCGCTCCACCTCAATTACAGCAGCGGCGCCAGCCAGCGTTCGGCTTCCTTGAGGTCCATGCCCTTGCGCGCGGCCCAGTCCTCCAGTTGATCGCGGCCGATCTTGGGGATGGCAAAGTACTTGGCGCCCGGGTGGCCGATGTAGAAGCCGGAGACGGCGGCGGCCGGGGTCATGGCGCAGGATTCGGTCAGTGCCATGCCGATCGCCGGCGCGTCGAGCAGGGCGAACAGCTCGCGCTTGGCGGTGTGGTCGGGGCAGGCCGGGTAGCCGGGGGCGGGGCGGATGCCCTGGTATTGCTCGGCGATCAGCGCGTCGCTGTCGAGCTTTTCGTCCTTGGCGTAGCCCCAGTAGTGCGTGCGTACTTGCGCGTGCAGCCATTCGGCGGCGGCTTCGGCAAAGCGGTCGGCCAGGGCCTTCAACATGATCGCCGAGTAGTCGTCGTGGGCGGCTTCGAAGGCGGCGACGCGCTCGGCTATGCCGAGGCCGGCGGTGACGGCGAAGGCACCGGCGTAGTCGTTTTCACCGACGAAATCGGCGAGTGCGGTGTTGAAACGCCCGGCCGGTTGCTTGATCTGCTGGCGCAGGCCGACCCAGCGGGCGGCCTCGACGCGGCGCGATTCGTCGGTGTACAGCACGATGTCCTCGTTCTCGCCGCGGGCCGGGTAGAGGCTGAACACGGCTCTGGCGGTCAGCCACTTTTCGGCGACGATTTTCGCCAGCATCGCCTGCGCGTCGTGGAAGAGCTGGCGGGCGGTTTCGCCGACCACGTCGTTGTTGAGGATGGCCGGGTAGCGGCCGGCCAGGTCCCAGCTCTGGAAGAAGGGCGACCAGTCGATGTAGGGGACGAGGTCGGCGAGCGGAATGTCCAGCGTCTGACGGCCGAGTTGCGCCGGTTTGACCGGCGTGTGGCTTTCGTTCCATGTGAAACGGTTGGCGCGGGCGTTGGCCAGGCTGACCAGCGTGGCGCCCTTGCGGCCGGCGTGCTCGGCGCGCACGGTTTCGTACTCGGCGGCGATTTCGGCGACGTAGCCGGCCTTCTGGTCGGTCAACAGCAGCTTGGTGGCGACGCCGACGGCGCGCGAGGCGTCCGGCACGTAGACCACCGGGCTGTCGGTGTTGGTGGCGATCTTGATCGCGGTGTGGGCGCGGCTGGTCGTCGCGCCGCCGATCAGCAGCGGCTGGTTCATGCCGAGGCGCTTCATCTCGGCGGCGACGTGCGCCATTTCTTCCAGCGACGGGGTGATCAGGCCCGAGAGGCCGATGATGTCGACCTTGTGTTCGAGCGCTGCCTTGAGGATGTTGTCGCAAGGCACCATGACGCCGAGGTCGATGACGTCGTAGCCGTTGCAGCCGAGCACGACGCCGACGATGTTCTTGCCGATGTCGTGCACGTCGCCCTTGACCGTGGCCATGAGGATCTTGCCCTTGGAGCCGAGGCCGGTGCGGGCCTTTTCGGCTTCGATGAAAGGCAGCAGGTGGGCGACCGCCTGCTTCATGACGCGCGCCGACTTGACCACCTGCGGCAGGAACATCTTGCCGGCGCCGAACAGGTCGCCGACGACGTTCATGCCGCTCATCAGCGGGCCTTCGATGACCGCCAGCGGCGGCTTGCCTTCGCTTTCCAGCTTGACGCGGACTTCCTCGGTGTCGGCGACGACAAAGTCGGTGATGCCCTTGATCAGCGCGTGTTCGAGGCGCTTCTCGACCGACTGCTCGCGCCAGCTCAGGTCCGGGCCGGCGTCCTTGGCCTTGCCTTCCTTGACCGTCTGCGCGAAATCGACCAGCGCCTCGCCGGCGCCGGGGTTCTTGTTCAAAACCACGTCCTCGACCTTGGCCCGCAGTTCCGGCTCCAGATCGTCGTACACGCCGAGCATGCCGGCATTGACGATGCCCATGGTCATGCCGTTTTTAATGGCGTGATAGAGGAAAACGGTGTGGATCGCCTCGCGCACCGGGTCGTTGCCGCGGAAGCTGAAGGAGACGTTGGAAACGCCGCCGGAAATGTGCGCGTGCGGCAGGTTCTCCTTGATCCAGCGCACCGATTCGATGAAATCGACGGCGTAGTTGTCGTGTTCGGGGATGCCGGTGGCGATGGCGAAGATGTTCGGATCGAAGATGATGTCTTCGGCCGGGAAACCCATGCCGGTCAGCAGTTCGTAGGCCTTGCCGCAGATCTCGATCTTGCGCGCATAGGTGTCGGCCTGGCCCTTTTCGTCGAAGGCCATGACGATCACCGCGGCGCCGTAGCGGCGGGCGAGCTTGGCCTGTTCCAGGAACCTGGCTTCGCCTTCCTTCATCGAGATCGAATTGACGATGCCCTTGCCCTGGATGCACTTGAGGCCGGCCTCGATCACTTCCCACTTCGACGAGTCGATCATGATCGGCACGCGGGAGATGTCCGGTTCCGAGGCGATCAGCTTGAGGAACTTGTCCATCGCGGCGAGCGAATCGAGCATCGCCTCGTCCATGTTGATGTCGATCACCTGGGCGCCGTTCTCGACCTGCTGGCGGGCGACGGCGAGCGCGTCGTCGAAGCGGCCCTCCAAAATCATCCGGGCGAAGGCGCGCGAACCGGTGACGTTGGTGCGCTCGCCGACGTTGACGTAAAGCGAGTCGGCGGTGACGTTGAAGGCTTCCAGCCCGGACAAGCGCAGCGCCGGTGCGATGACCGGTTTCTGGCGCGGGGTGAGCGCCGCGACACGTTGCGCGATGGCGCGGATGTGCTCGGGCGAGGTGCCGCAGCAGCCGCCGACGATGTTGACGATGCCGCGCTCGGCCCAGCCGGCAATCTCGTCGGCCAGTTGTTCCGGGGTTTCGTCGTAGCCGCCGAAGGCATTGGGCAGGCCGGCGTTCGGGTGGGCCGAGACGTAGCAGTCGCAGACGCGCGACAGTTCCTCGACGTACTGGCGCAGTTCGCTGGCGCCGAGCGCGCAGTTGAGGCCGAAGGAAAGCGGCTGCACGTGGCGCAGCGAGTTCCAGAAAGCCTCGGCGGTCTGCCCGGACAGCGTGCGTCCGGAAGCGTCGGTGATCGTGCCCGAGATCATCACCGGCCAGCGGCGGCCGGCGATGTCGAAGTACTTCTCGATGGCGAACAGCGCGGCCTTGGCATTCAGCGTGTCGAAGACGGTTTCGACGAGCAGGATGTCGGCGCCGCCCTCGATCAGGCCGGTCGTGGCTTCGACGTAGTTGGCGACCAGTTCGTCGAAAGTGACGTTGCGGTAGCCGGGGTCGTTGACGTCGGGCGAAATCGACGCGGTGCGCGAGGTCGGGCCAAGGACGCCGGCGACGAAGCGCGGCTTGGCCGGGTTCTGGGCGGTGAATTCGTCGCACAGGCGGCGGGCGAGCGCGGCGCCTTCGAAGTTCAGCTCATAGACCAGTTCGGTCAGGTTGTAGTCGGCCTGCGAGACGGCAGTCGAGTTGAAGGTGCAGGTTTCCAGGATGTCGGCGCCGGCCTCCAGGTACTCGCGGTGGATGCCGCCGATGACGTCGGGGCGGGTCAGCACCAGCAGATCGTTGTTGCCCTTGAGGTCGTGCGGGTGATCCTGGAAACGCTCGCCACGGTAATCGGCTTCGCTCAGCCCGTGGCGCTGAATCATCGTGCCCATGGCGCCGTCGAGGACGAGCAGGCGTTGTTCGAGCAGGGACTGGAGTTCGGTGGAACGGTCGGGCTGGATCATGGATTACCTCGGCAATACGAAAATGCACCGGGACGCCGAAAAAACGAACGGCGCTGCAAACCGGCGTATGGAACAGGGTTTGCGAGCGCCGTTGATCGTTGCCGAGCCTGGCCCTCGTCAGAAAGGTCGCAGCGCTCCTCGGCAGGACGCGAAGTGTAGCCGCCGCGCCCGGGAAAGCCAAGTTTTCCCTGCAAAAACAGGTGCTCAGCCGAGCGGCTCGCAGCGCAGCCAGAGCGTGAAACAGGCGCCGTGGCCGACTTCGCTGGTGACGGTGATGCGGCCATCGTAACGCTCGACCAGCGACTTGCTGACCCACAGCCCGAGGCCGTGGCCGCCCGGTTTGTGCGCGGTGTAGAAGGGCTGGAAGAGGCGGTCGAGTTCGGCGGGGGCGATGCCGGGGCCGGAATCGGCGACGCTCAGGCGCAGGCCGATCGGCATGTCGGCCTCGTCCCAGTCTTCGGCGGCCAGGCGCAGCAGGCCGCCGTCGGGCATCGCCTGGATGGCGTTGGCGAGCAGGTTGATCAGCACCTGCTGCAGTTCGTTCTTGTTGCAGGTGACCAGGCGGTTGGAAGCAATTTCCTGTTCGATCGCGATATTGCCGCGTTTGAGCAGGTGGCCGATCAGCGGCAGGCAATCGTGGATCAACTGGCTGGCGCTCACCGGCTCCAGATAGCCGACGTATTCCTGGGGGCGGGCGAACTGCAGCAGCTTGGTGACGATCAGGCGGATGCGATGGACCTGGTCGAGGATCAACCGGAATTCGGTTTCGACCGGCTTGGCCTGCGGCCCGAGCAGTTCGCGGGCCAGTTCCAGGTTGCCCTGGATGACGGCAATCGGATTGTTGATCTCGTGGGCGACGCCGGCGGTCAGCTGGCCGATGGCGGCCATCTTCTCGTTGGTGATCAGGCGGCCCTGGGTCGAGCGCAGCTTGGCCAGCGCTTCCTCCAGCTCGGCGGTGCGCTGCGCCACCTTGCCGTCGAGCGCTTCGCCCCAGCGTTGCAGCGCCTCGGCCTGTGCCTGCTGGCGTTCCAGCAGGCGGTCGAAATGGCGGGCCAGTTCGCCGATCTCGTCGGCGTTGGCGACCGGGCCGACGCGGGCGTCGCTGCGGCCGCCCTCGATCGCGTTCATCGTCGCGTGCATGCGTTCGATCGGCCGGAAGATGCGACGTGCCCAGAGCGCGGCGAAAACGGCGGCGAGCAGCATGGCCAGCGCGAAGAGCGCGACGACGACGAGAAAGGCGGTGCGCTTGGCGGTGGCGAAGGGTTTTTCGAGGAAGCCGACGTAGAGCATGCCGACGCGCTCGCCGCGGCTGTCCTGCAGCGGCCGGTAGCCCGAGTAGTACCAGTCCTCGACGACGAAGGCGCGGTCGAGCCAGGTACGCCCCTCGCCGAGCACGGCGTCGCGGACGGCGCGCGAGACGCGGGTGCCGATCGCGCGGCCGCCTTCGAACAGGCGGACGTTGGTGGCGACGCGGACATCGCCAAGGAAGAGGGTGGCGGTACCGACGCCGTCGAAGAAGAGCTTGCCGCCGGGGTAGACGATGTCGTTGAGGCGGTCGATGAAACCCAGGTTGCCGTTGAGCAGGACGCCGCCGGCCAGGATGCCGCGCAGCTTGCCGGCGCGGTCGTATACCGGCGCCGCGCCGTGGATGACGAGGCCGCGTTCCTCGGCGACGCGCGGGTCGGGAGCGGCGTTCAGGGTCGGCAGCAAGGGCGTGTGGGCGTTCTGCGCCAGCCGGGGGTCGATGGCCGAGAGCTCGGCGCGGGAGAAGACGTCGGTCTCGGTCAGCGAACGGCCGCGGCCGGCGCTGTCGATTACCGGCCAGCCGGTGAAGCAGAGCGGCTGGCGATAGCCGCGGGTGCAGCCGTCGGGGTCGAGCAGGTGCAGGAAGTCGAGCTGCAGGCGGGTCTTTTCCTGCGCCAGCCAGCGGTGGATCGCCGCCGGCTGACCGGTTTCCGGCAGCGCCAGCCGTTCGGCCAGGCGCGCCGAGGTGGCGAGTCCATCGACGGCGGTGCCGATGCCGGCGCCGACGCGCTCGTAGTAGCTGTTGGCGATGGCGAGGTCGGCGCCGACCTTGGCTTCGAGCAGGCGGTCGACGTAGCCGCTGCTCCAGTTGGCCAGCGTCGCCAGCAGCAGCGGCAGGACGATGCCCAGCGGCAGCAGGGCCAGACCGAGCAGGCGGCGGCGGATCGACTGGCGGGGTGCGCCGTCGCTCACTCGCAGCCCCAGGCTGTGCACTTGCGGTCGAGGGTCTTGCGCGAGATGCCGAGCCGGCGGGCGGCTTCCGATTTGTTGCCGTGGCAGCTGCGAAGCATTGCCAGGATGTGGCGTTTTTCCACCGCTTCCAGCGTTTCCGGCGCTGCCGGACCGGCTTCGCCGGCGGTCTCGTCGTCGAGATCGAGGTCGAACCAGCCGAGGATCAGCGAACGCTCGATGAAGTTGCGCAGCTCGCGGACGTTGCCGGGCCAGTCGTAGGCCGCCATGGCGGCGAGGATGCGCGGTGTCGGTTCGAGCGGCGGCACGTTCAGCGACTGCGCCATGCCGGCGATGAAATGGCGGGCGAGCAGGGCGATATCGTCGGGGCGCTCGCGCAGCGGCGGCAGGCAGACTTCGACCACCTGCAGCCGGTAGTAGAGATCCTGGCGGAAGCGGCCGCTGGCGACTTCGTCCTTCAGCGTCCGGTTGGTCGCCGCAATGACCCGCACGTCGACCGGGATTTCCTGCTCCGAGCCGACCGGCCGGATGCGTCTCTCCTCCAGCACGCGCAGCAGCTTGGCCTGCGCCGCCGCCGGCAGTTCGGCGATTTCGTCGAGGAACAGGGTGCCGCCCTGGGCGTAGTAGAACAGCCCTTCGCGGGCGCGCTGGGCGCCGGTGAAGGCACCGCGGACGTGGCCGAAGAGTTCGGATTCGATCAGTTCGGCGGCGATCGCCGCGCAGTTGATCGGCACGAAGGGGCCGCCATGGCGCGGGCTCATCTGGTGCAGGGCGCGGGCGGCCACTTCCTTGCCGGTGCCCGATTCGCCGGTCAGCAGGACGGTGGCGTTGGTCGGCGCGATGCGCTTGAGGCGCTCGCAGACACTCTGCATGCAGTCGGACTGGCAGACGACGCCATCGACTGCCGTCGACCGCTCGGCGATCTCCCGGCGCAGCACGTAATTCTCGCGGCGCAGGCGCGAGCGCTCGAAGCAGCGGGCGACAGCATTGACCATCTGCGCCACCGAAAACGGCTTGAGCAGGAAATCCGAGGCGCCGGCGCGCAGCGCGTCGATCGCCGTATCGAGGTCGGCGTAGGCGGTGACCAGAATGACGTCGCCGGCGAAGCCGTCGTCGCGCAACTCGTGCAGCCATTCGATGCCGGAGCGGCCGGGCAGGGCGATGTCGAGCACGATCAGGTCGTAGAGCCGCTGGCGCAGCAGGGGGACCGCCTGCTCGACGCTGCCCGCCGTGTCGACCCGGCCGTAGCGCTGGGCCAGCGCCCGCTGCAGGAAACTCAGCATGCCCGGCTCGTCGTCGACGACAAGGATCGAGAACGGGTGTGGCAACGTTGCCTGGCCGTCGACCAATTGTTTTTCTTCCATGGTTTACTCCGCGTATGCCGCATCATCGCAAACCCCAGCCTCGTCAGGCAATTGGAGAAAACCCATGCAGAAGATCCTGATCATCGTCCATGCCCCGCCCTACGGCAGCGAACGCTGCCTCTCCGCGCTGCGTCTGGCGACCGCGCTCGCCGGCCACGACGGGCGGCCGTCCGTCAGCCTGTTCCTGATGTCCGACGCCGTCGGCCTTGCCCTGCCCGGACAGCAGGACGGCGCCGGCAACGGCCTGCAGGGCATGGTCGAGACGCTGCTCGGCATGGGCGTCGACATCCGCCTCTGCCGCACCTGCGCGCTGGCGCGTGGCGTCGCCGAGCTGCCGCTGATTCCCGGTGCGGCGATCGGCACCCTGGTCGAACTGGCCGAGCGGACGCTGGCGGCGGACAAGGTGATCACCTTCTGACGGCCGGCCGGCTAGAATCGCGGTTTTTCCCGGAATTCCCGCCATGAGCTTCGCCGCCCTCGGCCTGGCCGAACCGCTGCTGCAGACCCTCGCCGGACTCGCCTACCTGACGCCGACGGCGGTGCAGCAGCAGGCCATTCCCGCCGTGCTGGCCGGCCGCGACCTGCTGGTCGCGGCGCAGACCGGCACCGGCAAGACCGCCGCCTTTGCCCTGCCGCTGCTGCAGCGCCTGCTCGGCGAGCCGGCGGCGGTCGGCGCGGGCATGGTCCGCGTGCTGGTCCTGGTGCCGACGCGCGAACTGGCCGAGCAGGTGTGCGCCAGCTTCGTCCGCTACGGTGCCGGCTTGCCGCTGAGCTGCTATGCCGCCTACGGCGGTGCCGAACTGGGGCCGCAGATGAAGCGCCTGGGCGCCGGCGTCGATGTGCTGGTGGCGACGCCGGGCCGCCTGGTCAACCTGTTCACCAAGGGCGCGGTGCGTTTCCGCGAACTGCGCGCCCTCGTCCTCGACGAAGCCGACCGCATGCTCGACCTCGGCTTCGCCAACGATCTCGACATCCTGTTCCAGGCGCTGCCGCGACAGCGCCAGACCCTGCTGTTCTCCGCCACCTTCGCCGCCAATGTCGGCGAACTGGCCGGTCGCCGCCTGCAGAAGCCGCTGCGCATCGAGGCAACGCCGCGCAACACGGCGGCGAAGACGGTCAAGCAGTGGGTCGTTCCGGTCGACAAGAAGCGCAAGACCGAGCTCTTCCTGTTCATGCGCCGCGACCGCGGCTGGCGCCAGGTGCTGGTCTTCGTCAAGACGAAGAAGGGCTGCGACGAACTGCTCGCCCGTCTGCAGGCGAAGCAGATTGCCGCCGACACGATCCACGGCGACCGGCCGCAGGCTTCGCGCCAGCAGGCGCTCGAGGCCTTCCGCGCGGGCGCCGTGGAAGTGCTGGTGGCGACCGATGTGGCGGCGCGCGGCATCGACATCGACGGTCTGCCGCAAGTGGTCAACTTCGATCTGCCGTTGCAGGCCGAGGACTACGTGCACCGGATCGGCCGCACCGGCCGCGCCGGCCAGCCGGGCGAGGCGATCTCCTTCGTCGCCGCCGACGAGGCGCCGCTGCTGGCGGCGATCGAGGCGCTGCTGCGCAAGCCCCTGTCGCGCGACGAGGAGCCGGGCTTCGAACCGCGTCACAACGTGCCGCCAACGGCCCCGGGGGCAGCGCCGGCCAAGGCGCGGCCGGCACCGGCCCGGCCGGGGGCGCCGGGGCGCGCCGGGCGCAGCAACTGGGTCGACGAATTCGCCGGGCCGCGCAAGGCGCGTCCGGCGCCCCGCAAGCCGGGAACGCGCGGCCGCTGACTGGGACATTTTGTCTCGGGGGCGGCGAATCGGGACAAAATGTCCCAGTGCGGCAACCTTTCCGGAAACGTGGTTACTGATTGTTCAATGAGTTGCCTGCGGTGGCATGCTCGTTGCACTGATTTTCCGTTGCGACACGGAGTCGCACTCAGGAGGAAAATCACAATGAACATGAACAGGCGGCAGTTCTTCAAGGTCTGCTCCGCCGGGCTGACGGGATCGTCCATCGTCGCGATGGGCTTCTCCCCGAATGCAGCCCTGGCGGAAGTACGCACCTTCAAGCTCGCCCGCGCCACCGAAACACGCAATATCTGCCCGTATTGCTCGGTGTCCTGCGGCGTGCTGATCTACTCGACCGGGGACAAGTCCAAGAACTCCCAGGGCGAGATCATCCACATCGAAGGCGATCCGGACAATCCGGTCAATCGCGGTACGCTGTGCCCGAAGGGCGCCGGCCTGCGCGACATGATCCAGAGCCAGAACCGCCTGAAGTGGCCGGAAGTGCGCGAAGCGGGTTCGACCGAATGGAAAAAGATCTCCTGGAACGAAGCCATCGACCGCATCGCCAAGCACATGAAGGCCGACCGCGATGCCAATTTCGTCGCCAAGAACGACGCCGGCGTCACCGTCAATCGCTGGACCAGTACCGGATTCCTCGCTTCTTCCGCGGCACCGAATGAGGCCGGCTACCTGACCGTGAAGACGATTCGCGCGTTGGGCATGACCTCGATCGACACCCAGGCACGCATTTGACACGCTCCCACGGTGGCCAGTCTGGCTCCGAGTTTCGGGCGTGGTGCGATGACCAACCACTGGGTGGACATCAAGAACGCTGATCTGGTTTTCGTCATGGGCGGCAACCCCGCCGAAGCCCATCCCTGCGGCTTCAAGTGGGTGATTGAAGCGAAGAAGACGCGCAAGGCCAAGCTCGTGGTCGTCGACCCGCGCTTCAACCGCACGGCGTCAGTCGCCGATTTCTATGCCCCGCTACGTTCGGGTTCCGACATCGCCTTCCTCGGCGGCGTTATCAACTACCTGATCAGCAACGACAAGATTCACCATGAATACGTCAAGGCGTACACCAACGCCACCTTCCTGATCGACCAGGGTTACAAGTTTGAGGACGGCATCTTCTCCGGCTACAACGAGGAGAAGCGCAACTACGCCAAGGACAGCTGGAAGTACCAGCTCGACAACGATGGCTATGCGCTGGTCGACGAGACCATGCAGGACCCGAACTGCGTCTGGCAATTGCTCAAGACCCACTATTCCCGCTACACGCCGGAAGTGGTGCAGCAGGTCTGCGGCACGCCGAAGGAAGCCTTCCTCAAGGTCTGCGAGTACATCGCCGAAACGGCGGCGCCGGACAAGACGATGACCAACCTGTACGCGCTGGGCTGGACCGAGCATTCCGTCGGCTCCCAGAACATCCGCTGCATGGCGATCATCCAGCAATTGCTCGGCAACATGGGCATGGCCGGCGGCGGCATCAACGCCCTGCGTGGCCACGCCAACGTCCAGGGCATCACCGATTTCGCGCTCTACGCCCAGAATCTGCCGGGCTACGTCAGCGCGCCGACCGATGCCGATCCGGACCGCGCCACTTATCTCGCCAAGCGCACGCCGAAGCCGTTGCGTCCGGGCCAGATGAACTTCCCGCAGAACTTCCCCAAGTGGCATACCAGCCTGGCCAAGGCCTGGTGGGGCAACGCGGCCACCGCCGAGAACGACTTCGCCTACGACTACTTCCCGAAACTGGGCGGGGCGTCGGACGTGCTGTCGATCTTCAACGCGATGTACGAGGGCAAGATCAACGGCTTCTTCTGTCAGGGCTTCAACCCGCTGGCCTCGGTGGCCAACAAGAAGAAGGTCTCGGACGCCATGAGCAAGCTCAAGTACATGGTCGTCATGGACCCGCTGGCGACCGACACTTCCGAGTACTGGAAGCCGCACGGCGAGTTCAACGAAGTCGATCCGGCCAAGATTCCGACCGAGGTCTTCCGCCTGCCGACCACGCTGTTCGCCGAGAACGCCGGCACCTTCACCAACTCCGGCCGCGTCATCCAGTGGCGCTGGAAGGCGGTGGACGGGCCGGGCGAATCGAAGGACGACACCGAGATCATGGCGGCGCTCTTCCTCAAGCTGAAGGAGATGTATGCCAAGGAAGGCGGCGCTTTCCCCGATCCCATCCTCAACCTGACCTGGGCCTACACCCAGCCGGCCAAACCGTCGCCCGAAGAGCTCCTGCGCGAGATCAACGGCAAGGCGCTGGCCGACGTGCTCGATCCCAAGGACCCGACCAAGGTGCTGGTCAAGGCCGGCGAACAGTTGCCGAGCTTCGCCATGCTGCGCGACGACGGTTCGACTGCCTGCGGCAACTGGATCTACTGCGGCAGCTGGTCGCAAGCCGGCAACAACACCGCCAAGCGCGACAACAGCGATCCGTCCGGCCTCGGCCAGACGCTGAACTGGGGTTATGCCTGGCCGGTCAACCGGCGCATCATCTACAACCGCGCCTCGGCCGATCCTTCCGGCAAGCCGTGGGATGCCAAGCGGACGGTGCTGAAATGGACGGGCACCGCCTGGGGCGGCAACGACATCCCCGACATGCGTCCCGACGCCGCTCCCGACCAGAACGTCATGCCCTTCATCATGAATCCGGAAGGCGTGGCGCGTCTGTTCAGCCGCGAGCTGATGGCCGAAGGTCCGTTCCCCGAGCACTACGAGCCGTTCGAAACCCCGCTCGACAACAATCCGATGCACCCGAACAACCCGAAGGCGATCAGCAATCCGGCCGCCCGCGTGTACAAGGGCGACATGGAAGCGTTCGGCAAGGCCAAGGACTTCCCGTACGTGGCGACGACCTACCGCCTGACCGAGCATTTCCACTACTGGACCAAGCAGAGCAGGATCAACGCGATCATGCAGCCGGAACAGTTCGTCGAGATCGGCGAGGAACTGGCGAAGGAGAAGGGCATCGTCGCCGGCGACAAGGTCAAGATCCGTTCCAACCGCGGTTTCATCAAGGCGGTGGCAGTGGTGACCAAGCGCATCAAGGCGCTCGATGTGGACGGCAAGAAGGTGCACACCGTCGGCATCCCGATCCACTACGGGTTCAAGGGGGCGACGAAGCCCGGCTTCATCACCAACACCCTGACCCCGTTCGTTGGTGACGCCAACACGCAGACGCCGGAGTACAAGGCGTTCCTGGTCAACATCGAGAAAGCCTAAGGGAGAGCTGATATGGCACTGCAATCGCTAGACATCAAACAGCGCTCCGCGACGACGACGCCCTCCACGCAAGTGCGGGAAACCATCGAAGTCGCCAAGCTTATCGACGTATCCGCCTGCATCGGCTGCAAGGCCTGCCAGGTCGCCTGTTCGGAGTGGAACGACATCCGCGACGAAGTCGGCAACTGCCACGGCGTCTACGACAACCCGATGGATCTGACGGCGAAGTCGTGGACGGTGATGCGCTTCACCGAGGTCGAGCAGAACAACAAGCTCGAGTGGCTGATCCGCAAGGACGGCTGCATGCATTGCGCCGATCCGGGCTGCCTCAAGGCCTGCCCGGCGCCCGGCGCGATCATCCAGTACAGCAACGGCATCGTCGATTTCCACCAGGAAAACTGCATCGGCTGCGGCTACTGCGTCACCGGCTGTCCGTTCAACGTTCCGCGCATCTCCAAGGAAGACAGCAAGGCCTACAAGTGCTCGCTGTGTTCCGACCGGGTCGCGGTCAACCAGGCGCCGGCCTGCGTCAAGGCGTGCCCGACCGGCGCCATCCAGTTCGGTTCGAAGGAGGACATGAAGGACTACGCCGCCAAGCGCGTGACCGACCTCAAGGAACGCGGCTACGACCAGGCCGGCCTGTACGACCCGCAAGGGGTGGGCGGCACGCACGTCATGTACGTGCTGCACCACGCGGACAAGCCCAACCTGTACGCCGGCCTGCCGGACAACCCGTCGATCAGCCCGCTGGTCGCGCTGTGGAAGGGCTTTGCCAAGCCGCTGGCGACGCTGGCCCTGGCCGGCGTTGCCCTGGGCAGCCTGTTCCACTACGTGACCAAGGGTCCGAACGAGGTCTCGAAGGAGATCGAGGACGAGATCGAGCGTGAAGACAAGGAGGCAGCAAAATGATCCGCGATCCCAAGGACCTCAAGCGCTACAACGCGTCGGAACGGGCCAACCACTGGTTGGTCGGCATCAGCTTCATCCTGCTGGCGCTGTCCGGGCTGGCCTTCTTCCACCCGGCGTTCTTCCCGCTGACGCAGTTGTTTGGCGGGCCGGTGTGGGCCAGGATCATCCACCCCTATCTGGGGGTGATCATGGCGCTGGCTTTCGTCGTCATGTTCTTCCGCTTCAAGCACCTGAACAAGATGACGCCGGCCGACCACGAATGGTTGTCCAAGGTCGACCAGATGGTCGACGGCGACGACCACAACATGCCGGAGCAGGGCAAGTACAACGGCGGCCAGAAGGTGATGTTCTGGGCGCTCGCCGTGTGCATGCTGCTGATGACGGTGTCTGGTCTGCTGATCTGGCGCGCCTGGTTCGGCGTCGACATCACGCTGGTGCGCTTCGGGGCGGTGGTTCACGCCGCTGCCGGGGCAGTGATGATCGGCCTGATCATGGTGCACGTCTATGCCGCGATCTGGGTCAAGGGCACGATCCGCGCCATGTGGTACGGCACGGTCACCCGCGCCTGGGCCAAGCAGCACCACCGCGGCTGGTACCGTCAGGTCACCGGCAAGTAGGCCGAGGTCCGGACGCGCGGGTCGTTGCTGCGTCCGGACCCCGGTAGTACCGATTTGCTTTACCTTGCGTTCGGGGGGCGCTGCGGAGAACATCCCGCATCCCCCTCCTTTTTTACAGAGTTGACATGCAAAGCCAACCGATCGATTTCCATCCCCCCGCGGAAGATGCCGCGCCTTTCCTGCTGCCGGCAGTCAACACGCTGTTCGCCGAGCGTGCCAACCGCTTTGCCGCGCTGGCGCGCGAACACAGCCTGGGCGACTGGCTCGCCTTTCTCGGCCGCCTCAGCCAGGCTCAGCACGCTGCGCTGCAAGCGCACCCCGACTTGCCGCTGCCCGATGCGGCCGCCCGCCAGCAGGCGCGCACGCACGGCATGCCGCCGCTCGATCCGGCCCGCCGTCCGGCCGGCTGGCGCGACATCCTGCGCCGGCTGACGCAGGAACTGATGCCCGAAGCCCCGGCCGGCGCCCGTGCTGCGCTCGCCGACCTGCTGGCTGCCGACGATGTCCGCCTGGAAAAACTGGCCGGGATGCTGCTCGACGGCGAGATCGACGCCGCCGAAGCCGCCGCCTTGCCCTTCGTCGCCGCCGCGTTGCAGGTCGCCTACAGCGGACTGGCCAGCCGCCTCGACGTCGCCGACCTGCAGAAACTCGATGCCCACAACATCTGCCCCTGCTGCGGCAGCCCGGCGGTGGCCAGCGTCGTCCGCCTCGGTGCGGCGATCAACAACCTGCGCTACCTGCACTGCAGCCTGTGCAACAGCGAATGGAACGTCGCCCGCGCCACCTGCACCACCTGCGACACCGACCAGCATGTCGCCTTGCAGGAGCTGGCGGGGAGCAAGGGCGCGGTGCGCGCCGAGACCTGCGACGCCTGCAAGAGCTACCTGAAGATCGTCTACCAGGACAAGGACCCGAACGTGGACCCGGTGGCCGACGACCTGGCCACGCTGGCGCTTGACCTGCTGGTCGACGAGGCCGGCTACCAGCGTGCCGGTCCCAACCTGTTGCTGATCGGCGCCCATAGCGGCTGACATTCCCGATTCCCGCCAACCTTTCTGCCCGGTCCGGGTGAAAGCCATGAACGAAAATTCCCCCGAAGTTTCCCGTCTGCCCGCGGTCGACCGCGTTCTCAAGCAACTCCCCGAGCTGATCGAAGCGCACGGCCGCCAGCCGGTGACCGCCTGCGTCCGCGCCGAGCTGGCGGCTGCCCGCGAGGGCGCGAAGCACGGTCTGCCATTGCCCGACGAGGCGACGCTGCTTGCCGCCATCCGCCGCCGCGCCGCCGATGCTGCCCGCGCCAATCTGCGGCCGGTGTTCAACCTGACCGGTACCGTGCTGCATACCAACCTCGGCCGCGCGCTGTTGTCCGAAGAGGCCATCGCGCTGATGGTCGAGGCCGCGCGTTCGCCCTGTGCGCTGGAATACGACCTCGAATCCGGCGGCCGTGGTGACCGCGACGACCTGGTTTCCGGCCTGCTTGCCGAGCTGGTCGCCGGCGGCTCGCCGGACATCGCCGCAACCATCGTCAACAACAACGCCGCCGCCGTGCTGCTGACGCTGAACGCGCTGGCCCAGGGCAAGGAGGCGGTGGTGTCGCGCGGCGAGCTGGTCGAGATCGGCGGCGCCTTCCGCATCCCCGACGTGATGCGGCGGGCGCAGGTCAGGCTGGTCGAGATCGGCACCACCAACCGCACGCACGAGAAGGATTACGCCGAGGCCATCGGCCCGAAGACGGCGCTGCTGATGAAGGTGCATACCAGCAACTACGTCGTCACCGGTTTCACCAAGAGCGTCGATGAGCGGGCGGTGGCCGACATCGCCCACGCCGCCGGCCTGCCTTTCGTCGTCGACCTGGGCAGCGGTACGCTGACCGATTTCGCGGCGCTGGGCCTGCCCGCCGAGCCGACGCCGCAGCAGGCGCTGGCCGCCGGTGCCGACATTGTCACCTTCTCCGGCGACAAGCTGCTCGGCGGGCCGCAGGCCGGGCTGATCGTCGGCAGGAAGGACCTGATCGCGAAGATCAAGAAGAACCCGTTGAAACGCGCGCTGCGCGTCGGCAAGACAACGCTGGCGGCGCTGGAGGCGACGCTGCGCCTGTACCGCGATCCGGACCGCCTGTGCCAGCGCCTGCCGACCTTGCGCCTGCTGACCCGGTCGCCGAGCGAGATCGCAGCCCTTGCCGAGCGGCTGCTGCCGGCAGTGCAGGCGGCGGTCGGTGCCAGTTATGTGGTTACACTCGAAGACTGCGCCAGCCAGATCGGCAGCGGTGCCTTGCCGGTCGAGCGGCTGGCGTCGAAATCACTGGTCCTGCGCGCGCCGGCAAAAAAGCCGGGCAGGGCGCTGGCCACCGTCGAAGCCGCCTTTCGCGGGCTGCCGCAGCCGGTGATCGGCAGCATCCGCGACGATGCCTTCCGGCTCGACCTGCGCTGCCTGGAGGACAAGGACGAGGCGCGCTTCGTCGCGCAGCTGTCAGCATTGCAACTGTAGTTTTTCCGGAAATGGCCACGAGCGGCGGTCCGCGTACCGCCCACCATTCCCGACCCCCGGCGCCGCATGGCGCCACCCTGTAAATCCGGGCATCTCCGTGCCCGGGTGGTTCAACCCCATGGAGACGACAAGATGAACTTCAACCGACGACAATTCCTTGCCGCGGGGGCGGCACTCGGGGCCAGCGGCGCCATCGCCGCGCCGAGCAGCCCGCTGCCTTTCCTGATCCAGATGCAGTCCGACCCGCTGCTGCCCAAGGCTACCGGCAAGCGCGTAGTCATTTGCGGCGGTGGCTGGGGCGGGGTGACCGCCGCCAAGCACCTGAAAGTGCTCGACCCGACACTCGATGTCGTGCTGCTCGAACGCAACCCCATCTTCTTCGCCTGCCCGATGAGCAACAAGTGGCTGGTCGATGTCGTCGATGCGCAGTTCCTCACCTTCAGCTACCTCGATGTCGCCCAGAAGTACGGC
The DNA here is from genome assembly GCF_055901855.1 of Azonexus sp. MM2026_4. NCBI lineage: Bacteria > Pseudomonadati > Pseudomonadota > Betaproteobacteria > Rhodocyclales > Azonexaceae > Azonexus > Azonexus sp. MM2026_4. Next base: position 3,097,214 of record NZ_CM148380.1, read on the forward strand.
TACCACTTCATCCAGACCGAGGTCACCGCCTTCGAGCGCGACAAGAAGCGCGTCGTCACCGCCCAGGGCTGGATCGATTACGACTACCTGATCGTCGGCGCCGGCATCCGCTACAACTACGAGGCCTGGTTTGGCAACGACCGCAAGGCCGCCGAATACACCAAGGCGATGTTCCCCGCCGCCTACATCCCGAGCGCCGAGCACTTCAAGCTCAAGCAGGGCATCCAGAACTTCCAGGGCGGCGACCTGGTGATGACGCTGCCGCCGCCACCGCACCGCTGTCCGCCGTCGCCTTACGAGCGCGCCTGCCTGATCGCCGACCTGTTCAAGCAGCGCAAGATCAAGGGCAAGATCACCATTCTTGATCCCAAGCCGAGCATCATGCCGATCGGCGGCGGCTACAAGGACGCCTTCGAGGAGCTTTACAAGGACCAGATCGTCTACGTGCCCAAGGCGCAGATCCAGGAAGTCGATCCCTTCAACAAGCGGATCAAGACCACGGCCGGCGACTTCAAGTTCGACCATTCGATCCTGATGGCCCCGCACCAGGCCGGCGACATGGCCTGGAAGGCCGGCGTCATCGGCCGCGACGCGGAAGGCAAGCTGACCGGCTGGGCCGGCGTCGATCCCTTCTTCCTCAACCTCAAGGACGACCCCGACACCTACGTGATCGGCGACGCCGTCGGCGTCGTCTCGCCGCTGTTCAAGTACTACCCGAAGGCCGGCCACGTCGCCAACGCCCACGCCAGGATCGTCGCCAAGTACATCACCGACCGCATCAAGGGGCGCGAGCCGAAGCCGGCGCTGCCCGACAACCTCTGCTTCATGATGGTCAAGACCCAGCCGCAGGAAGCGGTTGCCGTGCGCTTCAAGTACTGGGTCAACGACAAGGGGCTGATCGTCCAGGACCAGGACGACGACAACCTGCGCCGTCCCGAGCTGGTGACCGAGGACTTCCAGTGGTTCGCCGGCAAGGTCGAGGACATGTTCGGCTGAGCGCCGGCAGCGTTGTTACACGTGAAACCAGAAATCCAGGACGAAATCAATGAACGTAAATAAGCACGCGGCCGATGTCGCGGATATCCTTGCCCGCGTTGACGAAGTCGTTGCCCGCACCATCACTCCGGCCGCCCGCGAAATCGACGAGCAGGCCGTTTTTCCGCGCGCCGCCTTCGACGCCCTCGGCCAGGCGGGCCTGCTCGGCTTGATCAGCAGCCGCGACGTCGGCGGCCTCGGCCTGGCTCACCGCGCCGCCGCGCTGACCGTCGAGCGGGTCGGCCAGCATTGCACCTCGACGGCGATGATTCTGTGCATGCACTACTGCGGTGCCGCCGCCATCGAGGCCTTTGGCGACGAGGCGACCCGTCGCGAGGTCGCTGCCGGCCGCCACCTGTTGACGCTGGCCTTTTCCGAGACCGGTTCGCGCTCGCATTTCTGGGCGCCGGTCGGCACGGCGACGCCGGTTGACGGCGGCTTCCGCCTCGACGGTCACAAGAGCATGATCACCTCGGCCGGCGAAGCCGATTCCTACATCTGGTCGAGCCGGCCGGCCGCCGCCGAAGGCGCGTCCACGCTGTGGCTGGTGCCGGGCCAGGCCGCCGGCCTGACCGTGACCGGCAAGTTCGAGGGCCTCGGCCTGCGCGGCAACGCGTCGTCGCCGATCCTCGCCGAAGGTGTGCTGGTTGGTGAAGCGGCCCGTCTCGGCCCGGACGGCGGCGGCTTCGACATCATGATGGGCACCGTCGTCCCTTACTTCAACCTGATGACCGCCGCGGTCTCGCTCGGCAACATGGAGGCCGGCCTGCAGAAGGCGATCGCCCACGTCACGGCAACGCGCCACCAGCATCTCGGCCAGTCCATCGCCGACCTGCCGACCATCCGCGCCTACCTCGGCCGCGCCCGCATCAAGGTCGATAGCGCCCGCACGCTCTTCCTCGACACGCTCGATGCGCTGGAAAACGGTCGTCCGGATACGCTGCTGCGCCTGCTCGAAGTCAAGGCGGCGACCGCCGAGACCGGCGTCGAAGTGACCGACACTGCCATGCGTGTCTGCGGCGGCGCCGCCTTCCGCAAGGATCACGGCGTCGAGCGCCATTTCCGCGATGCGCGCGCTGCCACCGTGATGGCGCCGACCGCCGACACCCTTTACGATTTCATCGGCAAGGCCATTTGCGGCATGCCGGTCTTCGGCTAAACAGGAAAAAACATGCAAAACACGCTGGTCATGGGCGCCGTCGCCTACGCACCCAAGGTGGTCACCATCTGGGAAGGCTTCAAGAGCTGGTTCGCCGAGCGCGGCCTGGCTTTCGACTTCATCCTTTATTCCAACTACGAGCGCCAGGTCGAGGCGCAGTTTGCCGGCGACATCCACGTCGCCTGGAACTCGCCGCTGGCCTGGGTGCGCGCCGAGCGCATCGCCCGGGCCCGTGGTCTGTCGGTCAGCGCCGTGGTCATGCGCGACACCGACTGCGATCTCAGTTCGGTGCTGGTCGTGCGCAGCCGCGACGGCGCCGCCGAACTCGCCGGGCTGGCCGGCAAGCGCGTCGGTTTCGGTGCCATCGACTCGCCGCAGGCGACGCTGATCCCGCTCGATCACCTGCGCCAGGCCGGCCTCGTCGCCGGCCGCGACTACACGGCTCGACGCTTCGACGTGCTCGGCGGCAAGCACGGCGACCATATCGGCGGCGAACGTCTGGCTGCCGAGGCACTGATTGCCGGCGACATCGACGCAGCCTGGATGATCGACGGCAACTACCAGGCCTTCGCCAACGAAGGCGTGCTGCCCAGCGGCGCGACGCGCGTGCTGGCGCGCACCGGCTTGTACGATCATTGCAACTTCACCGTCAGCCCGGGCGCGCCGGATGCCTTGGTCGCCCGCTTCAGCGAACTGCTCCTCGGCATGTCCTGGGACGATCCGCAGGTGCGCCCGTTGCTCGAACTCGAAGGCCTGCGCGCTTGGCGCCCGGGCCGGACCAGCGGCTATGCGCTGCTCGAACGGGCGGTGGACGACGAAGCTTTTTACGATGCAAAGGGGAACATCCTTGCCGCCGACTATCGATATTGAGCACTACGGCTTCGACGCCGGCGCCCACGTTCGTATCAAGCTGGCGCTGGCCAAAGTACCGGTTGGCGGAGAACTGACGGTGATCGCTGCCGGCGACGCCTGGACCGGGCCGCTCGCCGGCTGGTGCCGGCAGCAGGGGCACGCCGTCGAGTTTGCGGTGATCGACGGCCGGAATCGGGCAAAAATCGTCCGCGGCGATGTGCAATCCGGCCGCTGGCGCGGTGCCGCCCAAACCGGCGCCATCGATCCGCGCCAGCCCGGTGCCGTTTTCGCCGAAGCCGACCCGTGCTGGGGCCTGGCCGCCCGTGGCGCGACGGTGGAAGCCGGGGGGCCGGCCTTTCCCTTCCGCCTCAACCGCCAGGAAGCCGTCTGGGCCGACAGCGCCGCGGCGATCTACGCTGAGGCCGTCGCCGCGCAGTGGAATGCCGATGTCGCCATCGACTGGGCGGTGCCCTTCGAACTGCCCGACGAGATCGAGGACGCCGTCGTCCAGGTCATGACCTACATGGTCGAGAACGAAAACGCCGCGCTGATCGTGCCGGCCCGTTTCCTCGGCCAGTTGCACCCGCATTTCCGCGAAGTGCAGGCGGTGCTGGCCCTGCAGGTTGCCGATGAGGCGCGCCACATCGACGTGTTCACCCGGCGTATCGCCCTGAAGGGCCGGCAGCCGGGGACGTTGACGGTCGGCGGCCAGTCGTCGCTGAAGACGCTGATCGACGAAAGCGAATTCTCGGTCGCTCAGTTCCTGCTCGCCGTGCTGGGCGAGGGCACTTTCGTCAGCCTGCTCAACTTCCTGCACGCCCACGCGCCCGACCCGGTGACGCGCCAGATCGCCCGCCTGGCGGCGCGCGACGAGGGTCGCCACGTCGCCTTCGGCATGGCCCACCTCGGCCAGCAACTGGCCGGCGACCCGGCGCTGCAGGCGCGCCTGGTCAACGCCGTGGAAGCGCGCTTCGACAACCTGGCCGGCACTTCCGGGCTGAACGAGGACGTCTTCGACGCGCTGATCATGCTCGCTGCCGGCGCCACCGACGGCGCCGCCATCGCCGCCGGCTATGCGCGCGTCCAGGAACTGCTGCAGGACATGGCGCGCGGCCGTGAGGCGCGGCTGAACAAGCTCGGCTTTGCGCCGGAATCGGCGCGCCGACTGGCGGCGCTGCATACGCGCAATTTCATGTAATCCGGCGCGTGCCAGAATAAGCGCTTTGTCCAGAATGCCAACGATGTCCCGTTTCCTCTTCCTCGACGCCACCACCCGCGAACCCGGCCACACCGGCAACAGCGAGACGCTCGCCCGCCACGCCGCGGCCAGCCTGCCGGCCACGGCCGAGCAGCGCTGGTTCCGGCTGGCCGATCTCGACCTGCCGCCCTTCGTCGACCTGCGCCACACCGCCGGCAGCTATCCGCTGCCGACCGGCGACCTGAAGACGCTGCTCGACGAGACCCTGGCCGCCACCGACCTCGTTTTCGTCTCGCCGGTCTACTGGTTCTCGGTGCCGTCGCCGCTGAAGACCTACCTCGACCACTGGAGCGCCTGGCTGCGCGTGCCCGGCGTCGATTTCAAGGCAGCCATGGCCGGCAAGCGGCTGTGGGTGATCGCCACCAGCGGCAACCGGGAGAAGGCGCAGCCGATGTTCGACAGCTACCGGCTGTGCGCCGAATTCCTCGCCATGGAATTCCGGCCGCCGCTGTGGGGCAAGGGCGGGGCGCCCGGCGCGGTCCTTGCCGATGGCGAGGCGCTGGCCGCCGCCCAGGGCTTCTTCGCCGCATGATCGTCGGCACCGCCGGTCACATCGACCATGGCAAAACAACGCTGGTCAAGGCGCTGACCGGCGTCGACTGCGACCGCCTGAAGGAAGAGAAGGCCCGCGGCATCTCCGTCGATCTCGGCTACGCCTACACGCCTACGCTCGGCTTCATCGACGTGCCGGGGCACGAGAAGCTGGTGCACAACATGCTCGCCGGCGCCACCGGCATCGACTTCGCGCTGCTGGTGATCGCCGCCGACGACGGGCCGATGCCGCAGACCCGCGAGCACCTGGAAATCGTCGAACTGCTCGGCATCCGCCAGGGGGCGGTGGCGCTGACCAAGATCGATACAGTCGCGAACGAGCGCGTGGCGGCGGCGAAAGCCGAAATCGAAGCCTTGCTCGCGGATACCGCGTTCGCTGGTGCGCCGGTGTTTCCGGTCGCCGCGGTCAGCGGCGCCGGCATCGCCGAACTGCGCGCCCATCTCGAAGCCGTCGCCGTTGCCCAGATCGGGCGCGAGGCGGCCGGCGGCTTCCGGCTGGCGGTCGATCGCTGCTTCACGCTCGCTGGCGCCGGCACCGTCGTCACCGGTACGGCCTTCGCCGGCCGCGTCCGGGTCGGCGATCAGTTGCTGCTCTCGCCCAGCGGCAAGCCGGTGCGCGTGCGCAGCCTGCGCGCCCAGGATGCGCCGGCCGAATCCGGCCAGGCCGGGCAGCGCATCGCGCTGGCACTGGCCGGCGTCGAGAAAGGCGAAGTCGAGCGCGGCCAGTGGCTGCTGGCGCCGCCGCTGCACCGGCCGTTGCGCCGTTTCGACGCCAAGCTGCGGGTGCTCGCCGGGCAACCGGCGCTGAAGCACTGGACGCAGGTGCACCTGCACCTCGGCGCCATCGACGTGCCGGCGCGGGTGGCCCTGCTCGGCACCGAGGAAATCCCGCCGGGCGGCGAAAACTGGGCGCAACTTCACGTCGACCGTGACATCGGCGCGCTCGCCGGCGACCGCTTCATCCTGCGCGACGCCGCCGCCCGCCACACCATCGCCGGCGGCTGCGTGCTCGACAGCGCGCCACCGACACGGCGCAAATCCAGCCCGGAACGCCTGGCGATGCTGGCGGCGCTGTTTGAACCCGATCCGGCGGTGGCGCTGGCCTTGGCCGCCCAACAGCAGCCGGCCGGCGTCGATCTGGCAGCGTACGCGCTCAACCGCAACCTCGACGCGCCGACGCTGGCCGAGCTCTGCCAGCGGCTTGGCCTGCGCACGGTCGGCGACACCGCCTTCGCGGCCGCCGGCTGGCAGGCCCTGGGTGAGCGCTTGCTCGCGGCGCTGGCCGCGGAACACGAGCGGGCGCCCGACCTCACCGGCGTTGAGCGCGACCGCCTGCGCCGGCTGACGCTGCCAACATTGGCCCGTCCTGCCTTCGACGCGTTGCTTGGTGAACAGCTTGCCGCCGGCGAGGTCGCCCAGAGCAATGCCTGGCTGCATCTGCCCGGCCATCGCGTCGAACTCGCCGCCGCCGACCGCGACCTGTGGCAGACCTTGTTGCCGCTGCTCGCAGCGGAGCCGTACAACCCGCCGCGCGTGCGCGACGTGGCCAGGGCCACGGGAATTGCCGAGGGCACCGTGCGTGCGCTGTTCAAGCGCATCGCCCGGCACGGCGAAGCCTGGCCGGTGGCGCAGGACCATTACTTCACCGCCGAGGCCGTCGGCGCGCTGGCCCGCCACGTCGCCATGCTCAACGAACGCGACGGCTGCGCCCGCGCCGCGCCGCTGCGCGATCTGATCGGCGGCGGCCGCAAGGTGGCCATCCACATTCTCGAATTCTTCGATCGCATCGGCTACACTCGCCGCGTGCGCGATACCCATGTGTTGCGCGGCACGCCGGAGCAATTCGGATCATGAACAACGGAAGGAATCGTTCCCCGGTGGGGCGGCCGGTCTTCAAAACCGGCAGGGCCTGTCAGACAGGCTTGGGTAGGTTCGACTCCTGCTTCCTTCCGCCAGATTCCAGCGTCTGCCCGCAGCTACCTTTGTCACCTTCGCCTTGCCGTGCAAAAGCACTGTCTGCGGCTCGGTTTCGCGGTAGCTGCGAGCATCCGCCAGAATCGTCGCCCAGGATGCCGGCTTGTCTTCGCGTCCTGAATGCGCCACGCGCGCCGAATGCGCCGTAGAAACTTTCAAGCAAACATGGCTTACACACCCTTCACCGGCACCATCCCCGACGATCTCCTCTACTACCCCGAGCACGACATGTGGGTGCGTGAGCTGCCGGGCGGCGAGTTGCTGATTGGCGCGACTGCTTTCGGTATTCACCTGGCCGGCGAGATCATCGCCTTCACCAGCAAGCCGAACGGTGCCGAGGTGGCGCGCGGGCGGGGGATGGGGACGGTCGAGTGCCGCAAGACGGTGCTTGCGGTGCATGCGCCCTTGTCCTTCGTCCTCCTTGAAGGCAACGAGGCGGCCGAGGAGCGGCCCGGGCGGATCAACCGCGACCCTTACGGCGAAGGCTGGATGGCCCGCGTGCGGCCGACCGACTGGGCCGGCGAGCGCGGCCTGCTGGTCGATGCCGCCGCCTACCGGGCGCAGGTGCTGAAGCTCGATCCGGAGGCCCGCCTTGACTGAGCGGCTGGCCCTGCTGATCGGCTCGGCGCAGCCGGAACAGGCGGTGACGCCGCTGGTGCATGCGCTGGCCGCGCGCGCGCTGGATGCCGAGGTCGAAATCCACTTCGCCGGGCCGGCGGTGCGCTGGCTGGTCGCCGGTGTTGCCGAGGTGGCCTGGCCGACGCCGGCGCGGGAGAAATCGATCGCTGCCTTCCTCGACGAAGCCGCCGCCGCCGGCGTCCGCTTCTACGCCTGCAGCATGGCCCGCGCCGCCTGGATCGGCGCCGAAGAAACGCTGCGCGCCGATGCCGGCGCCGCCGGCGCCACCGCTTTCGTTGCCCGCACGCTCGATCCGGCGTGGCGGACGCTGGTGTACTGATGGATCGCGGAAAGATCACCGGCGTCGTCCTGGCCGGCGGGCTCGGCCGGCGCATGGGCGGTGTCGACAAGGGCTTGCAGGAACTCGACGGGCGGCCGCTGGTGGCGCATGTGATTGCCCGGCTGGCGCCGCAGCTTGGCCCGTTGCTGATCAACGCCAACCGCAATGGCGAGCGTTACGCCGCTTTCGGCCATCCGGTCGTTGCCGACGCCATCGACGGCTTTGCCGGCCCGCTGGCCGGGCTGCACGCGGCGCTGGCGGCGGCGACGACACCCTATGTGGCAACGGCGCCCTGCGATTCGCCCTTCCTGCCGGACGACCTGGTTTCCCGGCTGTTTGCGGCCTTGACCGCAAACGCCGCGCAGATCGCCGTCGCCCGCACCGGCGAGCAGGTGCATCCGGTGTTCTGCCTGTGCCGGCGCGAGCTGCTGCCGTCGCTGGCGGCTTATCTGCAGGCCGGCGAGCGCCGCTTCGGCGGCTGGACGGCGACGCTGGCCACGGTCGAGGTTGTTTTCGACGACCAGTCGGCGGCCTTCGAAAACATCAACACGCGGCAGGAATTGGCGCGTTTCTCGGGCGCCTAGCGTCCTTTCGGCTCGATGCGCTGGCCGGCCTTGCGCAGCGTGCCGTCGTCGAGGTCGAAGTGCGCCGAGAAATAGGTCTCCTCGGTCGGGATGTCGCCGGCGATGTGCCATTCCCAGACCTCTTCGCCAAGCTTGCGGAACACCTCGCGGCGCGCCGGTTGGCCGAGGCGGCGACGCACCTCGGCCTGCCGCATGCCCGGCGTGATCTGCGCCAGATTCTCCGCGGTCAGTACCTGTTCCATGACGGCGACGATCTCCCGGCTGTCGAAGCTGATCATGTAGCAGTGGATGCCGGCCGGCTGGCGGCTGTATTCCCAGGTGACCGTGCCGTCGTCGTTGCGGTGGACGAAACCGGGCTCGCCCATGCGGCTGCGCACTTCGGCCTGAGTGGTGATGCCCGGCTTGATCTCGGGTAAGTTGACCGAATCGCAGGCCGGCAGCAGGACGGCGGCAATGGCGGAGAAGGCGGTGGCAATCCAGCCGGACAGTTTCATCGGAATTTCCTCTTGGGTGACGTCGCTCAGTTTACGCAAATTGCCGCCGGGCTTTCATAATAAGGCTCCTGACCAATTACCCGACCACCGATGCAGCATCTCGACCCCCACGCCGCTCACCTTTTCCTGCAACAGACGCCGGAGGCGATCCTGGTCGATTGCCGGACCGAAATCGAGCACATGTACGTCGGCCATCCGATCGGCGCCGAACACGTTGCCTGGCAGGAAGGCCCGGATTGGGAGATCGACCCGGATTTCGCCGCCAGGGTGAAGCGCCTGGTCAAGGGCGAGCTGGCCCGCCCGGTGCTGCTCATCTGCCGCAGCGGTGTGCGTTCGCTGGCTGCCGGCGAGGCGCTGGAGGCGGCGGGCTTCACGCAGGTGGTTAATGTTCTGGAAGGCTTCGAGGGGCCGCTCGACGAGGATTTTCATCGCGGCACCCTGGGCGGCTGGCGCTATCGCGGCCTACCCTGGCAGCAATCTTAGCCGCCGGTGGGCGAGGGCGGCCAGGCCGCCGATGGCGAGCAGGCCGGCCATGCCCAGCGCCAGATGCAATGTCGAGTTCCACAAGGCCGGCGCGATCAGTGCCGCGGCGACGCCGTTGAAGCCGGATTGGAAGAAGGTCTGGCACGATGCCGCCAGGCCGCGCTGCGCCGGGAAGGGGTCGAGCGCGAACAGGGTCAGGTTGGGCATCGCCAGCGACATGCCCAAGGTGTAGACGAAAAGCGGCGCGACGCTCCACGGCAGGCCGGGCGGCAGGCTCAGGTTGAGCGCCAGGTTGAGGCTGGCGGCGCAGCCCATCACCAGGTAACCGAGGGCGATGGTGCGCCCCGGCGATAGGCGGCCGGCGAGCCGTCCGGAACACCATGAACCGCTCATCAGCCCCAGCATCGCCGGGCCGAACAGCCAGAGGAAGGCGGTTTCCGGCAGGCCGAGGTGGCGCATCAGGAACACCGGCGACGACAGCACGTAGATGAAGAAACCGCCGAAGTTGAGCGCCAGCGCGGCGCAGGCGAAGAGGAAGCGGGGCGAACTGAAGACCTTGCGGTAGGTGCTCGCCAGGTAGCTCGGGCGCAAGGACTGGCGCTTTTCCGGCGGCAGGGTTTCCGGCAGCAGGTAGAGGCAGGCGATCCACAGGGCGATGGTCGACAGGCTCAGGAACGCAAACACCGAGCGCCAGCCGAAAGCGCTCTGCAGCCAGCCGCCGATCACCGGCGCGATGGCCGGCGCCAGTGCGAACATCATCGTGATCTGCGCCATCAGGCGCTGGGCGTCGGCGCCGTCGTAGAGATCGCGGACGATGGCGCGGCTGATGACGATGCCGGCACCCGCGGTGATCCCCTGGATACCGCGCCAGAACCACAGTTGACCGATGCCGCTGGCGAGCATGCAGCCGAGCGAGGCGACCCCGAACAGCGCGAGCGCGGCGAGGATCACCCGACGGCGCCCGAAGCGGTCGGCAATCGCGCCGTGCCACAGGGTCATCGCGGCGAAGGAGAAGAGATAGGCGGACAGCGTCTGCTGCACCTCGATCTGGGTCGCGCCCAGGCGTTGGGCGATGTCCGGGAACGACGGCAGGTAGGTGTCGATCGAGAACGGACCGAGCGCGGACAGGCAGGCGAGCAGCAGCGCGATGCCGCGGGTGCTGCGGGAGGATGGGGGCATGGAATCAGTCGGCGGCGAAGCGGCGGTACTGGATCGCTTCGGCAATATGGGCAGCCGTGATGATATCGCTTTCCGCCAGGTCGGCGACGGTGCGCGCCACGCGCAGCACGCGGTGCCAGGCACGCGCCGACAGCCCGAGGCGGCTGGCCGCCTGCTGCAGCAGGGCGCGGCCGGCGTTGTCGGGCTGACAATGGGTATCGACGCCGACGGTGTCGAGACGGGCGTTGGCATCGTCCTGGCGCTGTTGCTGGCGGGCCCAGGCGCGGTCAACCCGCTCCCGCACCGCTGCCGAGGTTTCGCCGCTGGCCGTTCCGGTCAGGGCCTCGCCGGGCAGGGCGGGGACTTCGATGATCAGGTCGATGCGGTCGAGCAGCGGGCCGGACAATTTTCCCCGGTAACGAGCGACTTGCTCGGGCGTGCATTGGCAGCGGGCGTCGCCGTGGTAGCCGCAGGGACAAGGATTCATCGCCGCCACCAGCTGGAAACGGGCGGGAAATTCGGCCTGGCGGGCGGCGCGGGCGATGTGGATGCGGCCGGTTTCGAGCGGCTCGCGCAGGGTTTCCAGGACTTTACGGTCGAATTCGACGATTTCGTCGAGAAACAGCACGCCGTGGTGGGCCAGGCTGATCTCGCCGGGGCGCGGCGGGTTGCCGCCGCCGACCAGCGCTGCCGCCGACGCTGTGTGGTGCGGGCTGCGGAAACTGCGCCGGCGATAGCGCTCGGCGCGGAACTGGCCGACCAGCGACAGGACGGCGGCCGAGTCCCGCGCCTCGGTGTCGCTCAACGCCGGCAGCAGGCCGGGCAGGCGGGCGGCGAGCATCGACTTGCCGGCGCCGGGCGGGCCGATCATCAATAGCGAATGGCGACCGGCGGCGGCGACTTCGAGCGCCCGCCGCGCCTGGGCCTGGCCGCGCACGTCGGCGAGGTCGGGCAGGGTGTCCGCAGGCGCTGCCGTGGTCGGCGCCGGTGGTGTCAGCGGCGTCTGCCCGGTGAGATGGGCGCAGACGGCGAGCAGCGAAGACGCGGCGAGGATGTCGCCTTGTCCGGTCAGCGCTGCTTCGCCGGCGCTCGCCAACGGCAGGATGAAGGTCTTGCCGTCGCCCGCCGCTTGCAGCGCCATGGCCAGCGCGCCGCGTACCGGGCGCAGTTCGCCGGACAGCGAAAGCTCCCCGGCAAATTCATGGCTGGCCAGCTTTGCCGCCGGAATCTGCCCGCTGGCGGCGAGGATGCCGAGCGCGATGGGCAGGTCGAAACGGCCGGATTCCTTGGGCAGGTCGGCCGGGGCCAGGTTCACGGTGATGCGGCGGGCAGGGTATTCGAAGCCGGAATTGACGATCGCGGCACGGACACGGTCGCGCGCCTCGCGCACTTCGGTGTCGGGCAGGCCGACCAGGGTCAGTCCGGGCAGACCGTTGGCCAGGTGTACCTCGACGGTGACCGGCGGCGCGTCGAGGCCGTCGAGTCCCCGGCTGAGGGCGACGGCCAGCGCCATGAACTTATTGCGGGCTGCCGGTGCGCGCCTTTTCCAGCGCTTCGACGCGGGCTTCCAGTGCCTGCAGGCGTTCCCGGGTGCGGGCCAGCAATTGCGCCTGAATGTCGAATTCCTCGCGGGTGACCAGATCGAGCTTGCCGAACAGGCCGCCGAGCAGTGCCTTGGCGTTCTTTTCGATGTCTTTGGCCGGCGAATTGGCGAGCAGGGCGCTCATCTTGTTGCCGAAATCTTCCAGGATCTTGGGGTCGAGCATGGTTTTCCTCCGTGGCCGGCGAGTTTAGCACAGCGGTATTTGCAGCGTTTTAACCTGTCGCTCGTCGCTGGTGCGTAACGGAGTGTAACTGCACCGCCTTGGTGCTCTGTTTCGGTGCGCGGTTCTGGTGCGGCGCAGCAAGTTAATGAAAAACAAGGAAAATGTTATCTTGGCACGGGTCATGCATTGCTGGTTGCACAAAACGTTTTCCTTTTTCAATTTTCCTTTACAGGAGAGACACCATGAAGAAATCCCTGATTGCCGTGGCACTGCTCGGCGCGTTCGCTGCTCCCGGCGCGATGCAGGTTGCGATGGCCGAAGAAGCCAGCCCGCATACCATCACCGGCAACCTGACGCTGGCCACCAGCTACCGTTTCCGCGGCATCGACCAGACCTTTGGCAAGCCGACGCTGCAGGGTGGTATCGATTACTCCCACGCCAGCGGCTTCTACGCCGGTAACTGGAACTCGAACGTTTCGTCGGGCGCCGGCTTCGCCGAAGGCAACCTGGAAATGGACTTCTATGGTGGCTATCGCACCGCCTTCGGCGACGTCGGTGTCGATGTTGGCGGCATCTACTACTACTATCCGGGTTCCCAATCGCGGCCGCTGTCTGGCACCAATGCCAAGCACCCGACGTCGAACGCCAGCGGTACCGTGGACAACACCGAACTGTATGTTGCCGCCAGCTACAAGTTCCTGAGCGCGAAATACAGCTACTCCGTCGGCGATTACTTCAATCTGCCGAAGTCCAAGGGAACCAGCTACCTCGAATTGAACGCCAACTACGATCTGGGTAATGGTTGGGGCGTCAACGGTCACGTCGGTCACTTGTTCCCGAGCGGCTACAAGTACAACACCGCCGGTTCGCAGAGCATTGCCTACACCGACTGGAAGGTTGGCGTGACCAAGGACGTCAGCGGCTGGTTGTTCGGCCTGGCCTATGTTGATGCCAATGCCAAGGGTTCCTGCAACAACGGCGAGTTCTACTGCTTCGCCAGTTCGCTGGACAAGTCCGGCGCCCTGGGTAGCAAGACGAAGGATGCCGGCCGTGGCATCGCCGTCCTCTCCGTCACCAAGTCCTTCTGATTCATCAGGTATCCCCCCGCCGTTGCACGGGCCCGGGCGGCGGGGGGATCAAAAAAGTTTCAACCAGTTAGGGGAACACTCATGAAATTCGTTACTGCCATCATCAAGCCGTTCAAGCTTGACGAAGTGCGTGAAGCGCTGTCCGCCATCGGCGTGCAGGGCATCACGGTAACCGAGGTCAAGGGTTTCGGCCGTCAGAAAGGTCATACCGAGCTGTATCGCGGGGCCGAGTATGTCGTCGATTTCCTGCCCAAGGTGAAGCTGGAAGCTGCCGTCAAGGCCGACCAGATCGACCAGGTCATCGAAGCCATCGAGAAGTCCGCCAGCACCGGCAAGATCGGTGACGGCAAGATCTTCGTCTTCGATCTTGAACAAGTCGTCCGCATCCGCACCGGCGAGACCGGCGGCGATGCCCTGTAAGGAGTCGTGACATGAAACGAATTTTCGCAATGCTGGCCCTGCTGGGCGCGGTGACCTTCGGGGCACCGGCCTGGGCCGAGGAAAAGGCGGCAGATGCCGCGCCCGTGGCCGCTGCCGTTGCCGAAGCACCGGCCGCTGCCGCCGCCGCTCCTGCTGCGGCCGCCGAAGCTGCCGCTCCGGCCGAAGCGCCGGCCGCCGCTGCGCCGGTTCCCGATAAGGGCGACAACGCCTGGATCATGATCTGTGCTGCGCTGGTGATCCTGATGTCGATCCCCGGCCTGGCACTCTTCTACGGCGGTCTGGTTCGTTCGAAGAACATGCTGTCGGTGCTGATGCAGGTCTTCGTGGTGTTCTCGCTGATCTCCGTGCTCTGGGTGGTCTATGGCTACTCGTTGGCCTTCACCGAGGGTAACGCCTTCTTCGGTACGCTCGACAAGTTGTTCCTCAACGGAATCACGATCGAGTCGGTTGGAGCAACCTTTACCAAGGGCGTGGTGATCTCGGAACTGATCTTCGTGATCTTCCAGGGGGCGTTCGCGGCCATCACCTGCGGCCTGATCGTCGGTTCCTTCGCCGAACGCGCCAAGTTCTCCGCGATCCTGGTCTTCATGGTCATCTGGTTCACCCTCTCCTACCTGCCGATGGCCCACATGGTCTGGTACTGGGCCGGTCCGGACGCCTACATCGACGCAGCGGCCGGCGAAGCTGCCGGCAAGACGGCGGGCTTCCTGTTCCAGAAGGGTGCGCTTGACTTCGCTGGCGGTACGGTCGTCCATATCAATGCCGCCATCGCCGGCCTGGTTGGTGCCTACATGATCGGTCGTCGTACTGGCCTGGGCTCGGTTGCCATGGCCCCGCACTCGCTGACCTTCACGATGATCGGTGCCTCGCTGCTGTGGTTCGGTTGGTTCGGTTTCAACGCCGGTTCGGCGCTCGAAGCTTCCGGCGGTTCCGCCCTGGCGATGGTCAATACCTGGGTTGCCACCTCCTGCGCGACGCTGTCCTGGATGTTCGCCGAGTGGATCTTCAAGGGCAAGCCGTCGATGCTGGGTGCCGCTTCCGGCGCTGTTGCCGGCCTCGTGGCGATCACCCCGGCTGCCGGTTTCGTCGGTGTCATGGGCGCCATCGTCATCGGCCTGCTCGCCGGCATCGTCTGCCTGTGGGGTGTCAATGGCCTGAAGCGCCTGCTCGGTGCCGACGACTCGCTCGACGTCTTCGGCGTCCATGGCGTTGGCGGTATCCTCGGTGCGATCCTGACCGGCGTCTTCGCTGACCCGGCACTGGGCGGTACCGGTGTCTATGACTACGTTGCGAACGCTGTCGGTGCCTACGACATGGTCGCCCAGGTGACGGCCCAGGTCTGGGGTGTCGGTACCGTGATCGTCTGGTCCGGTGTCGTCTCCCTGGTGGCCTACAAGCTGGTCGATATCGCGATCGGTCTGCGGGTGCCGGAAGACGAAGAGCGTGAAGGTCTCGACCTCACCTCGCACGGCGAAAGCGCCTACCACCACTAAGCAGATTCGTAGTCTCTCTCCCTTCACGGGCACCCTTGGGTGCCCGCTTTTTTTGCTATTCTGGCCGCATGCGCATCGTCCAGATCTCCGACCTGCATCTGCAATCCAATCTCCTGTCAGGCGAGATCGATCCGTGGGCGGCGCTGACCCTGGCACTGAACCGAGTTGCCGGCCTGCAGGCCGATGCGCTGTTGATCAGCGGCGATATCGCCGAAGCGGGTGATTCCGGCTCTTACACGCGACTGGCGTCGATCCTGGCCGGCCTGGCCCTGCCGCTGGCATTGTTGCCCGGCAATCACGACCGGCGCGCCGCGCTGCACGCGGCTTTTCCCGGGCACTGGGACAATCCCGAAATGCTCTGCCGACGCTTCGATCTGGGGCCGCTGACTTTGCTCCTCCTCGACAGCCTGGTGCCGGGCAAGCCTTGGGGCGAGATCGGCAACGCCCAGTTGCGCTGGCTGGATGCGAATTGTCCGGAGCGCCGGCGCAGCATTGTCGTCCTGCATCACCCTCCGTTTGCGGTGGGCATCCCCGGCATGGATGAAATCGGCTGTCGGGGTGGCGAGGGGCTGGCGAACTGGCTATTGCGCCGGCAGCAGGTCGAGGCCGTCTGGTGCGGCCACGTGCATCGCCCGGTGTTCACCGGCTTTGCCGGCAAAATGGCGGCAACGGCCCCGTCCACCGTGCATCAGATCGCCCTGCAGGATGGGCCACTGTCCTGGACGCCCGAGTCGCCCGGCTTGCTGGTGCATGACTTGCTGCCGGGCTTGCCCTTGCGCAGCCATTACCTGCCGCTGCAGGCGGCGCCAGTTATTCCCTACTGACGCGTTCAGCGAATCAGCGGTAGCAAGGCGCGGAACTCGTCCGTCCCGGCACGCTGCAGCCATTCGAACAGCACCATCTCGGTACTGACGATGTGTACGCCGGCGCTGCGCAGGCGGTCGATGGCCAGTTGCCGGTTCTCTGGTGTGCGCGACGATGCGGCGTCGGCGACGAGAAAGACCGAAAAGCCTTCGCCAAGCAGGCCGAGCGCCGTCTGCAGCACGCAGACGTGGGTTTCGGTGCCGGTCAGGACAACTTGCCGGCGTCCGCTGGCGCGCAGCAACTCGCTGACGCCGGGTTCGGCGGCGCAGGAGAAGTGGACCTTCTCGAAAAATCGTGCCGCGCCGGCGGCTTCACGGATTGCCGCGAGGCTGGGGCCGAGTCCCTTGACGTACTGCTCGGAAACGAAGGCTGGCACCTCAAGCTGACGGGCTGCCTCGAGCAGGCGCACCGTATTGGCGGTGACCGTCTCGCTATCGTGGATCGCCGGCGCCAGCCTTTCCTGGATATCGACGACGAGCAGCAGCGAATCGGCGCGGGCCAGCAGCATCAGCGGAAGACCACGGTCTTGTTGCCGTGCACCAGGACACGATCTTCCAGGTGGTAGCGCAGGCCGCGCGCCAGCACCGTTTTCTCGATGTCCTTGCCGTAACGGACCATGTCTTCCGGCGAGTCCGAGTGGTCGATGCGGATCACATCCTGCTCGATGATCGGGCCCTGGTCCAGCTCGCTGGTGACGTAGTGGCAGGTCGCGCCGATCAGTTTGACGCCGCGCTGGTAAGCCTGGTGGTAGGGCTTGGCGCCGACGAAGCTGGGCAGGAAGCTGTGGTGGATGTTGATGATCTTGCCGGACAGCGCGTCGCACAGTGCCGGCGAGAGGATCTGCATGTAGCGGGCAAGCACCATGGTGTCGCCGCTCACATCGTCGAAGATGCGCTGGATCTCGGCGTAGGCGGCGGCCTTGTTGTCCGCCGTCACCGGCACGTGGATGAAGGGAATGCCGTGCCACTCGACGAAACCCTTGAAGGTGTCGTGGTTGGAGATGACGCAGGGGATCTCGATGTCGAGTTCCTTCGACTGCCAGCGCGCTAGCAGGTCGTAGAGGCAGTGCTCCTGCTTGGAGACCAGAACGACGACGCGTTTCTTCACCGCGCTGTCGTTGATCCGCCATTCCATCGCCAGCGGTTCGGCGACGTCGCGGCGGAAGTGCTCGCGGAACTCGGCGAGCAGGAAGGGCAGCGAATCGGCCTTGATCTCGATGCGCATGAAATAGCGACCGGTCAGGTCGTCCGCATGGAAGCTCGATTCGAGAATCCAGCCGCCGTGCTCGGCGATGAAGCCGGAAACGCGGGCGATGATCCCGACCTGGTCGGGGCAGGAGGCGGACAGCGTGTAGAAACGATCTCTATGCATGGTGTTCACTGGCTATGTCGAAGCGCCCAGCCCCCCCGGGGGGCGGCGAACGCAGTGAGCGGGGGTGGTGCAGTGCGCCGCAGGCTTGCGCCAAGGGCCGTCAGGCCTTGGCGAAAGCCTTGTCGATTTCCGAACGCAGCGCGTCGTAATCGCGCACCACCGGGAACTGCGGGAATTCGCGGACGACGTTTTCCGGCGGATGGAAAAGGATGCCGCCGTGGGCTTCGCCGAGCATCGCCGTGTCGTTGTACGAATCGCCGGCAGCGACGATGGTGAAGTTCAGCTCCTTGAAGCGCTTGACCGCTTCCTGCTTCTGGTTCGGCATGCGCAGGTGGTAGTTGACCAGCATGCCGTCGGCGTCGGCTTCCAGCGAATGGCAGAACAGCGTCGGCCAGCCGAGCTGGCGCATCAGCGGATGGGCGAATTCGTAGAAGGTGTCGGACAGGATGATCACCTGGTAATCCTCGCGCAGCTGGTCGAGGAAGGCGCGGGCGCCCTGCATCGGGCCCATCTCGGCGATCACTTTCTGGATGTCCGGCAGGCCGAGCTTTTTCTCGCGCAGCAGGTTCAGCCGGTAGGTCATCAGCGTGTCGTAGTTCGGCTCGTCGCGCGTCGTCCGTTTCAGTTCGGGGATGCCGGTACGCTCGGCGAATTCGATCCAGATTTCCGGAACCAGGACCCCTTCGAGGTCAAGACAGACGATTTTCACGGTCAACTCCCTGAGACGGCCAAAAAAGCGCGATTTTACCCGAACCGAAGCTGACGACGCTGAAATGAAAGCGGAATTGGCGGGCCTGGGGCGGCAAATGTTCCACGGGGAACCGGGCGTACCGGGGCCGCTGTTCAATCCACCGCCGGCAGTGCGTCCAGTGCCTCGTGCAGCTCCAGCCAGCGCAGTTCGGCGGTATCGATGGCGTCGCCGAGTTCGCCAGCGCGGCGGTGCATTTCCTCGCTCGTCTGGCGGTCGACAGAGGCGTAGAAATCGGGGTCGGCGAAGCGGGCGTCCAGTGCGGCCTTTTCTTCCTGCCATTTGGCCAGGTTGCGGTCGATCTGCTCGATCTCTTTCGTAAGTTTGCGCCGTTCGGCGAGCAGCGCCTGGCGGTTGGCCTTGGCGTCGGCGCGTTGCTGCAGGCGTTCGGCCTTTTCGGCGACGATCTCGGCGGCCGGTGCCTTGTCGGCGCTGCGCTGGGCGGCGAGCCAGGCGGCGTAGTCGTCGAGGTCGCCGTCGAAGGGCGTGGCGCAGCCGGCGTCGACCAGCCACAGCTCGTCGGTGCAACTGCGCAGCAGGTGACGGTCGTGCGATACCACGACCATGCCGCCCTCGTAGTCCTGCAGCGCGAAGGCGAGTGCCTCGCGCATTTCGAGGTCGAGGTGGTTGGTCGGCTCGTCGAGCAGCAGCAGGTTGGGCCGGGTGCGGATGAGCAAGGCCAGCGCCAGGCGCGATTTTTCGCCGCCGGAGAAGGGGCCGACCGGGCGGCTCGCCATTTCGCCGCGGAAATCGAAACCGCCCAGGTAGTCGCGCAGTTCCTGTTCCGGCGTCAGCGGTTCGAGCTTCTGCAGGTGCCAGAGCGGGGTTTCTTCGGGGCGCAGCTGTTCGAGCTGGTGCTGCGCGAAGTAGCCGATGTTCAGCGCCTTGGCTTCCTTGCGCTCGCCACCCTGCTGGGCGATGCTGCCGGCGAGGAGTTTGATCAGCGTCGATTTGCCGGCGCCGTTGCGCCCCAGCAGGCCGATCCGGCAGCCCGGGCGCAGCGTCAGCGTGAGGTTTTCCAGAATCCTGCGGTTGACGTAACCGGCGGCGCCATTTTCAATCAGCAGCAAGGGGTCGGGCAGGCTGTCCGGGGCGCGGAAACTGAACTGGAACGGCGAATCGGCGTGCGCGGCGGCGACGATTTCCATGCGTTCGAGCATCTTGACCCGGCTCTGCGCCTGGCGGGCCTTGGTTGCCTTGGCCTTGAAGCGTTCGACGAAGCGGCTGAGGCGGGCGATTTCCCGCTGCTGCGCTTCGTAGGCCGACTGCTGCATGGCCAGGCGGGCGGCGCGGGCGCGCTCGTAATCGGAGTAGCCGCCGGAAGTCAGCGTCATCCGCTGCTGGTCGATGGCGACGATCTGGCCGACCACCGCGTCGAGGAAATCGCGGTCGTGCGAGATCAGCAGCAAGGTCGCCGGCGTGCTCTTCAGCCATTGTTCGAGCCAGAGCACGGCGTCGAGGTCGAGGTGGTTGGTCGGCTCGTCGAGGAGCAGCAGGTCGGCGCGGCAGGAGAGGGCGCGGGCGAGGTTGAGGCGGACCCGCCAGCCGCCGGAGAAATCGGCCACCGGTCGGGCGAAGTCGGCGTCGGTGAAACCCAGGCCGTGCAGCACCTCGGCGGCGCGCGCCTTGGCCGAATAACCGTCGATGTCGGCGTAGCGCGTGTGCAGGTGGCCGATCGCCTCGCCGTCGCCGGCCGCTTCGGCGGCCGCCAGCTCGCGTTCGACGCGGCGCAGTTCGCTGTCGCCGTCGAGCACGAATTCCAGCGCCGGGGTCGACAGCGCCGGCGTTTCCTGGGCGACGCGGGCAATCTGCCAGACGGCGGGAATGTCGCAGTCGCCCTGTTCGGCGTGCAGTTCGCCGGCGAGCAGCGCGAACAGGCTGGATTTGCCGCAGCCGTTGGCGCCGACCACGCCGACCTTCCAGCCGGGGTGGATCTGCAGCGAGGCGTCGACGACCAGCGGGCGACCGGCACGGGCGAAAGTGAGTTGGCGCAGGGAAATCATGGCGGGGCGAATTATAGCGGCGGGCTGCTAGAATTCCCGCATCGCCGGCCGGGTTTGCCCCCGAAATGCCGCCGTTTTCCGGGTCCATGGCATGAAATATCGATTCCTTGCAGCCCTTGCTGCCTTCCTGCTGCCTTGTTGCGCCGTGCTGGCCGACGAAGCGGACTGGGACGCCCGTCTCCAGCGGGCAGCCGCCATCAAGGCCGAGGCCGCACAGCAGCAGCGCGCCGGCGACGCCGAGTTCGAGCGGCGCAAGATCGCCTGCCAGGAGAGGTTCCTGGTCAACGACTGCATCAACGAGGCGCGTGGCGAGCAATTGCGGGTGCGCCAGGAGAGCCGGGCGCTGGAGCGCGGGGCCGAGGAGATGGAACGCTTGGTCAAGCGCGAGCAGCTTGCCGCGCGCAAGGCGCAGGCCGCTGCCGATGCCGAGGAGAAGGCGCGCAGCCTGACGCAGCGCGAACAGGACATTGCCGTCCGCGACCAGGCGGACGCTGCACGGCGCGACGGAATCGTCGCCCGCAAGGCGCGCCAGGCCGAAGCCGGCGCCCGCCGCAGCGCCGCCCGCGAGGCGGCGCATCAGCGCAAGGTCGAGGCGCACGCCCGCAAACTGGCCGAGGCCGAAGCCAAGGCGGCAGCCAGGGCGGCGAAGCAGTAGGGCGGGCAAGGGTCGGGGCGATGATCCGCAAGATTGTCATCGACCAGCTCCGGCCCGGCATGTACGTTGTCGATCTGCACAAGCCCTGGCTGGAGCACGGACTCTGGCTGACCCGCTTTCCGGTCGGTGATTGGGCGCAGATCCGCCGCCTGACCGACGCCGGATTTGCCGAGATCAGCATCGATACCCGGCGTGGTCGCGACATCGACCTGCCCGATGCCAGCCTGCCGGCCAGTTCGCCGCTGCTTGCCCCGCGTCTGGCGCCGCGCCCGACGCCGACGGTTTCGCTTGGCGAGGAGCGACGGCGTGCCGTCCGCCTGCTCGACGATGCCTGTCGCCAGCTCGACGAGATGGCACGGGCGGCGCGCGCCGGGGAACGGATCGATGCGCTGGCGCTCGAAGCGGTGGTCGACAAGCTGATCGAATCGGTTGCCCGCAACCCGGACGCGTTGGTGCCGCTGGCCCGCATCAAGCGGCCGGCAACCTACGACGCCGGCCACGCCGTCGCCACCGCTGCGCTGACCGTTGCCCTCGCTCGCCAGCAGCAGGTCGCTGCCGCTGAACTGGAGAAGATGGCGCTCGGCGCGTTGCTCAAGGACATCGGCCTGGCGGCCATCGACGAACGCCTGGTGAGCAAGCAGGGGCAACTGTCGCAGGCCGAGTACGCGATCGTCCAGAGCCACGTCGAGGAAGGCCTGGCGGTGCTGGAAGCGACGGTCAGCCTGCCCGAGACTACCGTCGCGGTGATCCTCGAACACCACGAACGCTACAACGGCGGCGGCTACCCCTACCGCATGGCCGGCGACGACATCACGCTGGCCGGGCGCATCGCCGCCGTCGTCGATGCCTACGACGCGATGACCTCGGACCGCCCCTACCGTGCCGCCCTGGCGCCGACCGCCGCGCTGCGCCAGCTTTACGAGCAGGGCGGGGTGCAGTTCGACCCCGCGCTGGTCGCCGGCCTCGTCCATGCGCTTGGAGTCTATCCGGTCGGCACCCTGGTGCTGCTGGAAAGCGGCCATCTGGCGGTGGTCGAGCAGGGAACGCCGGGCGATCCGCTGCACCCGGTGGTCAATGTCATCTATCACGCGGGGCGCCGGCAATACGTCGAGCCGGTGCGGGCCGACCTTTCGCGCAAGGTCGGCAACCATTACGGGCGCGTCCTGCGCGCCGAAAGCTTCGAGCGCTGGGGGCTCAGTCCCCTGCGCTGGCAACCTGCCTGATCAGCTTGCGGATCGGCGTCGGCACGCCGGCGGTGGCAGCCTCGGCCAGCGGCAGCCATGCGTCGCCCGGTTCGCCCGCCGAGAGCGGCGGCGCGACGCGGCAGAGCAGCGGTTTCAGGGTCAGCCGGAAATGCGTGAAGACGTGCTTGAGCGGCGGCAACTCGCGCTGCTCGACGGCGACCAGCCCGCGCCCGGCCAGGATTGCCGCCGGCTCACCTTGCGGCGGCACCAGCAGGCCGCCCCACAGCCCGTGCGGCGGCCGCCGTTCGAGCAGCAGCCGATCGCCAGCCAGAAGCAGTATGAAAACCGCTTCGCGCTCGGGCAGCGGCGGTCGCGGCTTGGCTTCCGGCAGGCTGCGCTGCCTTCCCTCGCGGCGGGCAACGCAGCTTTCGGCAAAGGGACAGGCCGGGCAATTGGGCAGGCCGCGCGTGCATAGTGTTGCCCCGAGGTCCATCAGGCCCTGCGTGTAGGCGCCGACCTCGCCAGCCGCCGGCAGCAGGCTTTCGGCGAGGGACCACAGGCGTCGTTCGACTGCCGTCGCGCCGGGAAAGCCGGCAATCCCGAACACCCGGCACAGCACGCGCTTGACGTTGCCGTCGAGGATCGCCGCCCGCTCGCCGAAGCAGAAGGCAGCGATCGCCGCCGCCGTCGACCGGCCGATGCCCGGCAACCCGGCGAGCGCCGCGGCACTTTCCGGAAAACGCCCGCCGTGCTCGGCGACCACGCGCTGCGCGCAGCGGTGCAGGTTGCGCGCCCGGGCGTAATAGCCGAGGCCGGCCCAATGCTCGATCACCCGGTCCAGCGGCGCCGCCGCCAGCGTCGCCACATCGGGAAAGCTGCTCAGGAAGCGCTGGTAATAAGGGATCACCGTCGCCACCTGGGTCTGCTGCAGCATGATCTCCGACAACCAGACCCGGTAGGGGTCGCGCGTTCCCTGCCACGGCAGGTCATGGCGCCCGGCGCTGCGCTGCCAGGCGATCAGGCGTTGGGCAAAGCTTTGTTCTTGCGGCAAATTTCGTCTCGACGCGGAAAGCGGGAGCCGGGATAATACGTCCTTTTTTCGCCCGCGACGCCCATGACCCAGCCCGTAACCGATACCCGCGCCCTGCGCAATGCCCTCGGCCGCTTCGCCACCGGCATCGCCGTCGTCACGGCCATCGACCCGGATGGCAAGCCGATCGGACTGACGGTCAACTCCTTTTCCGCCGTCTCGCTGCAGCCGGCGCTGGTCCTCTGGTGTCTGGGTAGCAACTCGGCCAACCTGGAAGCCTTCCGCAAAGCCAGCCATCACGCGATCAACATCCTCGCCGCCGACCAGCAGGACATCTCCAACCGCTTCGCTACCTGGCCGACCGACCGTTTCGCCGGCCTGCCCTGGCACGGCGGCTACGGCGGTGCGCCGGTGCTGGAAGGCTGCTGCGCCAGCTTCGAAGTCGCCAACGCCAGCGAAGTCCCCGGCGGCGACCACAGCATCTTCATCGGCCACGTCGAACGCTACGCCGAAAACCCGGAACTCGCCCCGCTGCTCTTCCACGCCGGCCAGTACCGCCGCCTTGCCGCTCTCTGACAACGATTGAACCGGACGCGAAGTCGGCATAGAATCGCGTCCTTGCCGCCCGAGCGGGCGTCGTATAATGGTAATACCCTAGCTTCCCAAGCTAGAGCCGTGGGTTCGATTCCCATCGCCCGCTCCACTTCGAATTCAGGCAGGTCGTTGATCTGCAAAAGAAAAAGCCAACCGAGACCGGTTGGCTTTCTTGTTGTCTGGTCGATATCTGGTCAGGCGTTGGCATTCAGCTTAAGAATTGTTTGCTAAAAACACTGCCCCAAATAAATGGGCCAAGGTTACTGCTTACCAATTTTGTCTAAGAGTAGTGCCCTCAATGCAGCTAAGCGGGCCACAGCAATATCTTTGCCTTCAGTGTCACCAATTAGCTTCAACGTACTCAGGCTGTCCTTCTCGTCAGATCTAATTGAGATCGTTTTTGACAAATTAGACAGCTCGCTAGAGATCTGCTCCAGTTGCTTATGCAAGTCAGCGGATTTTTCAAGTACCAGTGCCATGTCTTTTGAGTCTTGCTCAAAGGCTCCCATTTCGATGGCATTGTTTAGGCCGTTTAATTCAGATTCAATGGATAGCTTTCTTTCAAGTAGCTGGTTGTAAGTAGAAACTAGTTTTTTGCGCGCATTGCCAGAGACGAGATAAGAGTCGCTATTCATGATCGCGTTAAGAATGGCTTTTTGCCGAACCTCCCTAACCTCATCGAGAGCAGCCGAAGAAATAGTTTTCTTGATGAGCTTGTTGGAATGCTCCATAAATTGATCGGTTTTGTAAATATAGAACTCTACGGACGCTTCCTTTTGCATTTCATTTATTAGCTCTGGCCTTGGCCCGATTGTTTTTCCGTTTATTCTCAACCACCAATCTTCTTTGACATCGTCTGTTACCAGGATTATTGGCGATTTTGTCTGTTTGGCATAATCGATCATTTGTAGCCAGATAATAAGGTCTCCAAACTTTCCATCATCTTTTTTCGTTTGTCCGTCTTTATAGCCAGGGGGAGTCAGCTTGGAATAGCGCAACTCACCTTCCTTGTATATTTTGGCAAGTTGTTCTTCAGTATAAGGAGCCCCAACTCTGCCATCGAATAACTCAGTTATTGTGTTAAGTATGGAGTCTTCATCTGTTGGTGGGTGTTTGAGTCGATGCTCATTGATTGATTTTAAAGCAGATTCAAACCCCTTTTCCAATCGATTTGCGAGTGTGTCGATGCGAATAATGGGATGTCGCTTAAAGTCAGAAAGTTTTTTTTCTAAATCGTTCTTGTTGGTTTTTAATATGGACTCAATTTTCTCGTACGCATCTAGCTGTTCAAATATGACGGGGATTCTGTTTTTGTGAAATTCGAGGGCGGCTTGATGAGGGACCCACAGGCGTGGTTCAAACTCTTTTAAAATTGATATTAATCGATCACGGGTATCGATTGAATATCGATAGAGATTGAGAAGAACATTTGCGTCTAGAGCAATCGTCCCTTTTTTCCATATCTCATCAAATTTCTGATCAGATGGGCGATAATATCCGTTAAATAAATTCCGCATTGTTCTTAGGTTGTTATCTTTCAATTAAATTGAAGCCGATGAGTTATGCCGTTGGCCTGTACAGAAGACTACTCCGTTGTGGATGTCGTTGGCAATATATGTGCGAACTGGATCAACATTCTCTATTTGTGTCTGGTCAGATTCTGGTCACAGCAGAGTCGAAGTCGGTCAAATTGGATCGTAGTATTTTCAAATTTTTGGCCATCGGCGCCGAGTAATATTCCAATAAATGGTATTGTATTCAAAGTGTTGGAGCTAATGCGGATTAGCTTTGATGGGACTGGGATCACGTGTTCGATTCCCATCGCCCGCTCCACCGAAGCATGCCCAGCCCACCCGACGTCGGTGGGCTTTTTGTTGTCTGGCCGTCGCCGTTGCCGGGCTCAGTGGTTTTCCGTGCGGTAGCGTTCGAGGCGGGGGCCGCGGAAAGTCTGCTTGAAC
This sequence comes from Azonexus sp. MM2026_4, assembly GCF_055901855.1. NCBI lineage: Bacteria > Pseudomonadati > Pseudomonadota > Betaproteobacteria > Rhodocyclales > Azonexaceae > Azonexus > Azonexus sp. MM2026_4. Next base: position 3,122,916 of record NZ_CM148380.1, read on the forward strand.
AGGATCGGCGTCAGGAAGGTGGTCAGGATGCCCATCAGGACCAGGGTCGAGAAGATCATCGGGTCGATGAAACCCTTCTGGTAGGCGATGCCGGCGACCACCAGTTCCATCACGCCACGGCCGTTGAGCACGCTGCCCAGGCCGAGTGCCTCGCGGTGCGCCATGCCGACGATGCGCCCGCCGAGCCAGCCGGCGAACAGCTTGCTGAGGATCGAGACGAGGATGACGACAACGGTGAAGTCCAGTTCGCTGATCGCGCTGATCTGGAATTCGAGGCCGAGATAGGCGAAGAAGACCGGCGCCAGGAAGCCGTTGGTGATCGAGGCCAGCGTGCCGCGCAGGTCTTCGTAGCGGGAGGCGAGGAAGTGGCGCTGGTCGAGGAAGAGGGCGCCGAAGAAGGCGCCGATGATGAAGTGGAAGCCGAGCGCTTCGCTGATGGTACCGAAGACCAGGACGAAGACGACGACGATGCCGAACAGCGCTTCCGGGCCGAAGATGCGGATCATTGCTTCCGGTACCGCCTGGACGCTGATGTCGCGTCGTTCCAGCCAGGCGAAGAGCTGGCTCATGGCGAGCACGACGATGGCCAGCAGGGTCAGCTTCAGCGTGGACAGGCCGATGGCGGTGGCGGCGTCGCCCAGGGTCAGGTGTTGCGGCAGGTTGAGGACGATGCCGAGGATGAACAGCGCGGCAATGTCGTTGATGACGGCGGTGGCCAGCGCGTATTTGGCGATCGGTGTGTGCAGCACGCCGAGGCTGTCGAGCAGCTTGACCGCTACCGGCAGCGCGGTGATCGAGATGCACAGGCCGAGGAAGACCATGCGCATGACGTCCTGTTCGAACAGGGCGCCGACACCGACGCCGCAGACGAAGGGAATGAGGAAGCCGATTAGCGCCAGCAGCAGGCCACGGCCGCGCATGGCGCCGAAAATGTCGGAGAAGCGCATTTCCAGGCCGGCGTTGAGGATGATCAGGAAGACCGCCAGTTCGGAAACGGCGGCGAGCGCGGCGTTGGGGTGGATGAGGTCGAACAGAGCCGGGCCGAGCAGGACGCCGGCCAGGATTTCGCCGATCATTTCCGGCTGGTTGTAGCGCGCAAAGAGGCGGCCGAACAGCCGCGCCACCACGATCAGAAGGAGAAGGCTGGCAAGAAGGGACATGGGTTGGAAAGACTCTGCAGGCTTCGGAGCTTACCACGCCATCATCGGCGGGCGCCCCCCTTTGGCGGATTCCCGGCGGCGCTTCTGGCGGCATCGTGCCGCCGCTGCCGGCCGGGCGAGGATTTGCCCGGCCGTCTTGCCATTTAGGCTGTCGCGGCCTTGGGACGGAGTTCCTTGGTGTGCTTTTCGAAGCTCTGCACCTGATTCTCGGCTTCTTCGGCAGTGACCGAGTAGAGCTCCTGGATCTGGCTGACCAGCATTTCGCGCTTGCTGTCGATGATTCCCAGCGCGGCCTGATTGATCTTGCCCCAGCGTGACTTGATTTTTACGCCGACCAGCTTCCAGACATCCGCATCGATTTCCCAGCTCATTTGCAACTCCTTGTAGGTGGCGCTCGGCGAGATTGCCGGACACCCGCTTCCGCCAGCTTGCGATCCAGCCCCGGAAGGAAAGAGCAAGGCTGGACAGGAGCGGCCGCCGGACCGTGTTGGGCGGTCCGGCAGGCCAGGCCAGACTAACCGAAAGCGGGGGGGCTGTCTGTGCGCATTTGCGTTTGTCTCGGAAATGGTCTGGCCGGGGCGCCTAACTGATGGTCACGGTTCTTGTCCCGGCGGCGATGCTGGCGGTGGTCTCGGTGGCGACGATGGCGCTGCCGGGGGCGTCGCTGCCGATCAGGCGGTGCATCTTGCGCAGGCGGCAGACGAGTTCGTCCGGGGTCAGCGTGACCACGGCGTAGCCCTGGGCGTCGCTGTCGATGTGCTTGAGCCACGGGTTGCCGTCGAGCCCGGCGAGGGTCTGGGCAAGGCCGAGCAGGCTGCTGTTGAAGGCGGGGTCGGCGGCCAGCGCGTTGAGCACGGCATCGGTCGTCGCGTCGAGCTGGGCTTCCGGTACGCCCTTTTGCGCCAATGCGCTGCGCACCGGGTGGCGCACCTGCTGCTGCAGGTCGGCAAGCGTCGGCGCCGGGCGGCCGAGGGTGTAGTCGAGCAGGTTGACGTCGAAGCTGATGTCGCCGACACCGGGTACCGGCAGATTGCTGATCGGGTAATAGACCAGCGTGGCGAGGTCGCTGGACAGCGCGGCGACGGCGCTCTTGAGGTAGGAGAAGAAGGAATCGCTGGAGACGCCGGCGACGACGATCTCGTTCATCACCGGGTTGCCGCCGCCGGCGGCGCGGTAGTCGTCGCGCACTTCTCCGGCGTAGAAGGCGTGGATGTCGCCGGTCAGGGCGACGACGTTGGCGATGTTGTGGCTGGCGATGAAGTTCATCAGGTCGCGCCGCTCGGCGTCGTAGCCGTCCCACATGTCGGCGTTGAGGACGAAGTTGTTGAAGAAGGGGGCGAGGGCGGCCTTGTCGGCGGCCGGGATGTAGACCGAATTGACGCCGTTGGCGACGATGTCCGGCATGATCACGCCGAAGGCGGTGGCGGCGCCGACCGTCGGTAGCGCCTGCAGGGCGATCAGGGCGGCGATGGCGCGCGTGCCGTCGAGGCTGAGCTTGAGCAGCATGACTTCCGAGCCCCACAGCTTCCAGGTGGCGCTGGCGTTGCCCAGCGTCGTTTTCCACCAGTCGCGCTGCGTCGCGCCGAGCATCGAGACCAGCGCCAGCGGGTCGCCCAGGCCAGTGCCGGCGGCGATCTTGGCTGCCTCCACCTGATCGTAGAGGACCGCTTCGGGGACCATGTAGCGGCTGCCGATCGAGCCCGTCGCGCTGCCGGTGCTCGGGTTGGGCGCCGCTTCCGGGATCAGGTGGTCGCTACGGTAGAGGCGCTGGTCGGTCATCAGCAGGTGGGCCAGGGTGCCGAAACGGAAGTCGCGGTAGATGCGGATCGTCGCGAAGCCGGCGACCGAATCGTCGAAGCTGACGTCGGCCGGCATGTATTCGAACCAGGCCTGGTTGGCGCGGCGCCGCCGGGTGGTGGCGTGGGTGTTGTCGCCGAGGCCGGTGGCCGGGTCGTAGCTGCCGTTGTCGTAGGTTACGGCGTCGCCCCAGCAGTCGTCGGAAAACTCGTGGTCGTCCCAGATGGCGATCATCGCGAAGCGCTCATGCAGCGCCTGCAGGCGCGGGTCGGAGCGGTAGCGCTTGTACAGGTAGCGGTAGTCGTCGAGGCTGGTCGCGTAGCTCGAGCCGTCGGCGTTGGCCGTGCCGTTGGGGAAGACCAGGGCGCTGTGGCGGCCTTCGACGCTGCCGTTCTGGAAGGCGGCGCCAACGGTTTCGTAGATGTAGTCGCCGAGGTGGATGAAGAAATCGAGATCGCCGTCGCGCGCCAGCAGGTCGTCGAAGCCGGCCCAGTGGTTGACGCTCCAGTCCTGGCAGACGAGCAGGCCGAACTTGAGTTGGCCGATGGCGGCGTCCACGGCCGGTGCGGTGCGGAAGCGGCCGACGCGGGAACGGCTGCCGTCGACGCGGAACTGGTAGTAGTAGGTGGTCGCCGGGGTGAGGCCGCTCAGCTTGTGGCGGATCGTGTGGTCGTAGGTCTGCCGTGCGGCGACGCCGACGCTGGCGATATTGCTGCCCTGCAGCGCCTGGTTGCCGCCGAGCAGCGCGGCGTTGGCGGGGTCGCTGGAAATCAGCAACTGGGCGTCGATGTCGCCGCTGGTGGCGACCGCGATGTCGTCGGCAGTCTTCGGCAGGACGCGCGTCCACAGGACGATGCTGTCCGGGCGCGGGTCGGCGGCGGCGATGCTTTGCGGAAACTTGTGGCGGTCGGCGCTGCCGCCACCGCTGCTGCCGAGGCAGCCGCCGAGGCCGAAGGTGGCGATCGAGGTGGTGATGAAACCGGTGGCGCGCAGGAAATTGCGGCGCGTGACATTGACGCTCATGGGCTGCCCCTGACGATGCGGAAAGTCCGCAGTCTGCCGAGGGCAGGTTATGTCCCTATGACAGTCCGGCGACGCGTCAGGAAATGCCGTAGCGGCGCAGCCGGGCGGCGATCGCCGAGTGCGAGGTGCCGAGGCGGTGGGCCAGGCGGCGGCTGGACGGGTATTCGCGGTAGAGGCGTTGCAGCAGCTTGCGTTCGAAGTCGGCGACCGCCTGTTCGAGGCTGGCGACGGCGCCGTCGTCGTCGCCGGTTTCCGGCGCGCTGCCGGCGTCGCGCGCCAGTTCGAGGTCGGCGACGTCGATCTGGCTGCCTTCGCAGATGGTGACGGCGCGGAAGATCACGTTCTGCAACTGGCGGACGTTGCCGATCCACGGATTGGCCTGCAGCGCTGCCGCCGCCGCCGGAGTCAGGCGCAGCGCCGGGCGGGCGGCCTGGGCGCAGGCGCGGGCGAGGAAGTCGCGGGCCAGCGGCAGGATGTCGCCGGGCCGCTCGCGCAGCGGCGGCACGTGCAGGTTGAGGACGTTGAGGCGGAACAGCAGGTCCTGGCGGAAGCGGCCGTCGCTGACCATGCTTTCCAGCGCGCGGTGAGTGGCGCTGATGATGCGCACGTCGATGCGGATTTCGCGTTCGCCGCCGACACGGCGGAAGCTGCCGTCGTTGAGGAAGCGCAGCAGTTTGGCCTGCAGGTAGGGCGACATTTCGCCGATCTCGTCGAGGAAGACGGTGCCGCCGTCGGCCAGTTCGAGCAGGCCGGGCTTGCCGCCGCGCAGCGCGCCGGTGAAGGCGCCGGCGGCGTAGCCGAAGAGTTCGGCCTCGGCGAGGTTTTCCGGCAGGGCGGCGCAGTTGAGGGCGAAGAAGGGTTGCTTGCGGCGGCCGCTGCCGGCGTGACAGGCATGCGCCAGCAGTTCCTTGCCGGTGCCGGTTTCGCCGGTGATCAGCAGCGGCGCGTTGACCATCGCCATGCGCGCGGCGCGCTGCTTGAGCTGGGCGATCGCCGGCGAATCGCCGAGGATTGTCTCGAAGCCGCCGGCGTCGTAGTTCTGCAGCGCGCTCATCCGTTCGCCGAGGCGGCTTGGGGTGTGCAGGGTCAGCACGGCGCCCGCCACCTGGCCGCCGCTTTCGTGCAGCGGCTTGGTTTCCAGCAGGTAGGGTTCGCCGCCGATCAGGACTTCGCGCACCGGCAGGCGGTAGCCGCTGGCGAGCAGTTCGCCGGGCAGCGCGGGATCGTCGACGGCGGCTGCCAGCGTGCTGCCGACCAGGCCGCCGGGGCAGGCGGCGAGGGCGGCCTGATTGGCGACGACGACGCGACCTTCCTGGTCGACGGCGAGGATCGGGTCGGGCTGCGCGTCGAGCAGGGCGTCGAGGTAGAGCCGGCGTTGTGCGCCGGGCAGCATGGCGACGGTATCGACGCGATCGACCCCGGCGACGCCGAGCAACTGGGCGCGCAGTCCGGCGAGGTCATCGGCTTCGGCGGCTGGCGCTTCGATATAGATGTGAGGGGGATCGACTTCGACGGCGCTGACGTTGAGCCGGCGCCCGGCCAGTTGGGCAAGGATTTCCTGGGCGATGCCGACCCGGTCGGTGAAGTGCACGGCGATGCGCATGGCGGTTGTCACGAAATCAATACGATGTATCGATAGTAATACGCTGTCGTTGGATGCGTAAAAACCTTTTTCACCAATGGCTTGCGTGCGTTGAATGAAATAGTTGCGTAGCGAATTCGTTACGGTCGCGCTCGGTTGAACAGTGAGGTTTTTCCAAGTTGTTGTTTTTACAGGGAACTGCCGCCTGGCACGGGAATCGCTCAAAGCAGGCCATCAACCCAGCGCAACCCAAGGCAAGGAGAGTCGGCATGCATGTTCTCGTTCTCGGCAGCGGCGTCATCGGTACCAGCGTCGCCTACTACCTGGCGCGCGCCGGACACCGGGTGACGGTCGTCAACCGGCAGCCCGGTCCGGCGCTGGAAACCAGCTATGCCAACGCGGGCGAGGTTTCGCCCGGGTATTCGGCGCCCTGGGCGGCGCCCGGCGTGCCGTTCAAGGCGATCAAATGGCTGTTGATGAAGCACGGGCCGCTGGTCATCAAGCCCGGCTTCGACCCCGCGCTGTGGCGCTGGATGCTGGCCATGCTCGGCAACTGCAACGCGGCGGCCTACCGGACCAACAAGCGGCGCATGGTGCGCCTGGCCGAATACAGCCGCGACTGCCTGCGCGAGCTGCGTGCCGAAACCGGCATCGAGTACGACCAGCGCAGCCAGGGCACCTTGCAATTGTTCCGCACGCAGAAGCAGCTCGACGGCGTTGCCGGCGACATCGAAATCCTGCGCGAATTCGGCGTGCCCTTCGAACTGCTCGACCGCGCCGCTTACCTGCGCCACGAGCCGGCGCTGGCAGCGGTCAGCGACAAGTTCGTCGGCGGCCTGCGTCTGCCCGGCGACGAGACCGGCGACTGTTTCAAGTTCACGCAGAACCTGGCCGGGCTGGCCGCCGAACTGGGCGTCGATTTCCGCTTCGGCGTCGATATCGGCGGGCTGAATCAAGATGGGGGGCGTATCACCGGGGTGCGCACGGCGGGCGGCACGCTGACCGCCGACCACTACGTGCTCGCCCTGGGCAGCTATTCGACCGCCCTGCTGCGGCCGCTCGGCATCGATATCCCGGTCTATCCGGTGAAGGGCTTCTCGCTCACCGTGCCGATCGTCGATCCGGCGGCGGCGCCGGAGTCGACGGTCATGGACGAAACCCACAAGGTGGCGGTGACCCGGCTCGGCGACCGCATCCGCGTCGGCGGCACGGCGCAGCTCTCCGGTTTCGACCTCAGCCTGGCCGAAGGCCGGCGGCGGACGCTGGAATTCGTCGTCGGCGACCTCTTCCCTGGCGGCGGCGACCTCGCTCGGGCCGAGTTCTGGACCGGCCTGCGGCCGATGACGCCGGACGGCACGCCGATCGTCGGCCGCACCCGTTACGACAACCTGCTGCTGAGCACCGGCCACGGCACGCTGGGATGGACGATGGCGGCCGGTACCGGGCGCGTCGTCGCCGACCTGGTCAGCAGCCGGCAGCCCGAGATCGCCGTCGACGACCTCGGCGTCGCGCGCTACGCCGGCGCCGAGGGTCGGCGTCGCCCGCCGCGCCCGGTATCGGCGGCGCCGGCTTGAGCGTTTACAAATCGGCGGACATTTCCTTGCAACTTCCGTCCCGGCAACCGGTCATTCCTCCAGTAGTGCACCCCACCATCACGAGGAGACGAAAATGCCGAACAGAGCTGTCATCAAGATTGTCCAGAATCGCGAGTTCCTGGTCTGCCAGCCGGAAGACGACGTGCGGACCGTCGCCGCGCACATGAAGCGGCACGGCCAGGCGGCGGTTCTGGTGGTTTCGCCGGAGGGCCTGCTGCTCGGCATCTGCACCGAGCGCGACCTGGCCTATAAGGTACTGGCCGAGGGGCTGGACGGGACGACCCCGGTGTCGGCGGTGATGACGCCGGAGCCGCGCACCGTGCCGCCGGAGATGATCTTCGGCCACGTCCTGCACCTGATGTACGAGGGCGGCTTCCGCCACATGCCGGTGGTCGATCCGGGTGGCCGGCCGCTCGGCCTGGTCTCGGCGCGCGACGCGCTGGGCCTGGAAATGATCAGTTTTGCCGGCGAGATGGCGCAGCGCGAGGCGCTGACCGAAATCCTCTAGCCCGTCACCGGCGGCGCCGCCGCCTGCAGCAGTTCGCCGATGAAGGCCTGGGCGGGCAGGGACAGTACCTTGCCCTTCAGGTGCACGATCGACCACGGCTGCTGGATCGGAAAGCCGGCGACGTCGAGCAGGCAGAGGCCGTTGTCGGCCGGATCGGCGGCCAGCGCGTGGCGCGACAGGATGGAAAGCCCGACGCCGCTGGCGACGAGGTCGCGGATCGCCTCGTTGCTGGCGACCGTCAGCCTGACCTTGAGCGTCTGGCCGCTGGCCTGCAGGTGACGATCCACCGCCGCCCGCGAACCGGAGCCGGCTTCGCGCAGCAGGAAGGCTTCGTCGGCCAGCGCGGCGGCGTCGATCCGCCGGCCGGCCAGGCGATGGCCGAGCGGGGCGACGACGTGCAGCGGGTTGTCGAGGAAGGGACGGACGACGACGTCGATGTCCTGCGGCGGGTAGGACATGATGTAGAGGTCGTCCTCGTTCTTGCGCATGCGGTCGACGACGCCGGCCCGGTTGGTGATCTCGAGCCGGACGTCGATGTCCGGATAGCGGCGGCAGAAGGCGCCGAGCATGCGCGGCAGGAAGTACTGCGCGGTATTGACCAAGGCGACGCGCAGGCGCCCGCTGTGCAGGCCTTTCAGCGCGCCGATCGCGGCGTCGAGGCGGTTCCATTCGTGATCGAGGACGCGCACCGTCGCCAGCAGTTCCTCACCGGCGGCGGTCAGGCGGATGTCGCGGCCGATCTGCTCGAACAGCGGCAGACCCAGCGTATCGGCCAGTTGGCGGATCTGGATCGAGACTGCCGGCTGGGTCAGGTGCAGGGTCTCGGCGGCGCGCGAGAAACTGCCCAGACGGGCGACCGTGGCAAAGGTTTCGAGCTGGCGCGGGGTGATGTGGCGCTTCAATATATATAAGTTTCAACAAATGATTGGCTGTCAAAGTTTAATTGGATTTAATCAATGGCAGAAGGGATAGTCACGCCGTCGCGGCCCAGCCGCCTGCTGGATAGCCTTCATGCCCTTCGAACCCGTCATCCTCTTCTTCCTGCTCGGCGCGCTGGCCGGGCTGATCCGTTCCGACCTGCGCATCCCCGCCGTCCTCTATGAGTCGCTGAGCATCTTCCTGCTGCTCGCCATCGGCCTCAAGGGCGGCGTCGAACTGGCACGCTACCCGGTCGGCGAGTTGCTGTTTGCCGCCGGTGTCGTCGTCGCAGCAGGCGCGCTGATCCCGCTCATCGCCTTTCCGGTGCTGGCCCGTCTGGGCAAACTGCCGATCGCCGATGCGGCGTCGATCGCCGCCCACTACGGCTCAGTCAGCGTCGTCACCTTCGCCGTCGCCTCGACCTTCCTCCTCGGCCGCGGCGAAAGCGCCGAGGGTTACATGACCGTGTTCCTCGTCCTGCTCGAATTCCCGGCGCTGATGATCGGCATCTGGCTGGCGCGGCGCGGCGCCGGCTCGGGCGACTGGGGCAAGGTGCTGCACGAGGTCTTCGCCGGCAAGAGCATCGTCCTCCTGCTCGGCGGCCTGGCGATCGGCTGGGTTGCCGGCAGCGAGGGACTGAAGCCGCTCGACAAGCTGTTCTTCGACCTGTTCAAGGGCATGCTGGCGATCTTCCTGCTCGAGATGGGCCTGGTTGCCGCCAGCCGCATCGGCGACCTGCGCCGGGCCGGCTGGTTCCTCGCCGGCTTCGCCATCGCCATGCCGCTGGTCGGGGCTACGCTCGGCGTCGTCACCGGCCAGTTGCTCGGCCTGTCGGTCGGCGGTACGACGCTGCTCGCGACGCTCTATGCCAGCGCTTCCTACATCGCGGCGCCGGCGGCGATGCGCATCGCCGTGCCGGAAGCCAACCCCGGCCTGTCGATCGGCGCCGCGCTCGGCATCACCTTCCCGTTCAACTTGCTGCTCGGCATTCCGGCCTATCATTGGGCGGCCGTCACCCTGCATGGAGTCTTCGCATGAATCGCCCGTTGCAAACCCGCAAGTTGCTGACCATCGTCTGCGAGGCGGCGCTGGAAAAAAGACTGGAAAAGGAGTTGCCGGGTTTCGGTGCGCACGGCTACACCATTTCCGACGCCCGCGGCAGCGGTGCCCACGGTCGCCGCGATGCCGCCTGGCCGGCGAGCGCCAACATCCGGGTCGAGGTGTTGTGCGACGAGGCGGTCGCCGAAGCCGTCGTCCGCCACCTGGAAGCGCAGTATTTCAGCAGCTACCAGTTGGTCGTCTTCCTGTCGGACGTCCAGGTGCTGCGGGCGGAGAAGTTCTAGGGCGTGTTCATAGTAAGCAGCGTTCCGCTGGTTACTATGAATACGCCCTAGCCGAGCAGCTTGCGCTGGTCGAGGAAGGTCTCGAGGATTTCCAGGCGGGCCAGCGGGTCGTCGAGTTCGAGCAGCTTCTGCTTGGCCAGGTTCTGGATCGGCAGCACTTCGGTCAGCCGGTAGCCAACCCAGCCGGCGTCGTCGTAGCGGTGGGGTTCCGGGATGCGCGCCGGGCCGAGGTCGCCAACCACGCGCTGGAGCAGCGGCAGCAGGCGCTCGCGGTTCTGCGGCAGCGGCACTTCGGGTTCGATGAGCAGCTCGACGGTCGCCCGCAGCAGTCGGTCGGCGCCGACCTCGTGGTCGAGGATGCGGAAGCGGCGTCCGCCAATGGCGTCGAGCATCAGGATGCCGAGCTGTTCCATTTCCCAGTTGGCGATGCTGGCCAGCGTGCCGACGGTGTGCGGCACCGCGGCTTCGCCGACTTCGGCGCCGGCGTCGATCAGGCAGATGCCGAAGAGCGTGTTGTCCTTGAGGCAGGCGGCCGCCATGTCCAGGTAGCGTTGCTCGAAGACTTTCAGAGGTTGCACGCCGCCGGGAAAGAGCACGGTGTTGAGCGGAAACAGCGGAATCTCCAGCGTCTCGACGCCGCCGCCGCCGGGGGCGCGGATGAAGTCGAACCAGCCCATCAGCGGTCTTCGCCCCAGCGCTGCATCAGGCTGTGCGCGACGCCGATCTGGTCGAGGATGCGGGCGACGACGAAATCGACGATGTCCTGCACGCTCTGCGGATGGTGATAGAAACCGGGGCTGGGTGGCAGGATGACGGCGCCGGCGCGCGAGAGGCGCAGCATGTTTTCCAGGTGGATCGCCGAGAACGGCGTTTCACGGGGAACCAGCACCAGCTTGCGGCCTTCCTTGAGGACGACGTCGGCGGCGCGCTCGATCAGTTTGTCGGAAAGCCCCTGGGCGATCGCCGCCAGGGTGCCCATCGAACAGGGGCAGACGACCATCGCGTCGGGCGGGTTGGAACCGGAGGCGACCGGCGCGAACCATTCCTCGCGGCCGAAAACCTGCAGCTTTTCACCGTCAACCGTGGGCAGGCGCGCGAGCAGCGCAGTCCGGGCGTCGGCCGGCCGTGATGGCAGCTCGAAGTCCAGTTCCTGCCGGGCGACGATCTGCGCCGCCTGCGAATACAGCAACTGGACGCAACAGCCGGCGCCGAGCAGGCATTCGAGCAGGCGCAGGCCGTAGGGCAGGCCGGAGGCGCCGGTCAGGGCGAGGCAGACAGTGGCACTCATGGAGTGGATTCCGGGGCGGGAGAGTCAGCCAGCAGTTTAGCCGCGATCAGGCCGTTGATGGTGCCGAAGAACAATGCGGCGGCGGCGAAAACCGGCAGCAGCAGGAAGACGCCGTCGTGCGGGATCAGCCAGGCGCGGGCGAGCAGCAACTGGCCGCCGATGTGCGCCAGCGCGGCGAGGATGGACAGACTGACCGGCCCGAACCAGCGCGGCGGCAGGTGGCGCGCGAGGCCGAGCGTGAGCAGGCTGAGCGTCGTGCCGGTGGCTGACAGGAAGAAGCCGGGGGCGAGGAAATAGCCGAGCAGCAGGCTGCCGGCGAGCACGCGCAGGACGCTGACCCAGACCGCGGTGCCCCAGCCGTAGCGGAGCAGCACGATCAGCGTGACGATGTTGGCGAGGCCGGGCTTGATCCCGGGCAGCGGCGTCGGGATCGCCGCGTCGACCAGCGACAGGCCGACCGCGGCGGTGGCCAGCCAGGCGACCCGGCGGTCCTCCGGGGTAACCGCGAGTTCAATAACTGAGCGAGTCATAGACCTTGGTCCGGCCGGTGATCTGCAGGCTGACGCGGTTGGGTGCGCAGATGGCGATTTCGCCGGGGCGCATCAGCCAGCCCTGCTTGACGCAGTACTGGCGCGGCCCGGGATCGGTGACGACGCGCGCGCGGCCCGGTTCGATGACAATCCGGGTGACGCCGAGCGGGCCCGGGATGAGAATCTCGCGCCGGGTCCGGAGATCGACTTCGGCGAAGACCGCTCCCTCCTGGCGGACGATGGCGCGGTCGGCGAGGCCGCCCTGCCAGAATTGCGGGATGCTGAGACCGACCAGTGCCGCGACGACCAGGAAAACCAGCCAGTCGCCGGGGCGGATCAGCGCCAGCCAGCGCATCAACCGGCCAGCGTGCGATGCCGGACCAGCACACGGGCCTGGCCGGCGAAACGGCAAGCCAGCGCTTCCGCCAGATAAACGGAACGGTGCTGGCCGCCGGTGCAGCCGATGGCCACCGTCAGGTAGTTGCGGTTGTCGCGGATGTAGCTGGGCAGCCAGTCGGAAACGAAGCGGCCGATGTCTTCGCGCATGCGGACGACGTCGGGGTCGCTTTCGAGGAATTCGGCGACCGGGCGGTCGCGCCCGGTCAGCGGGCGCAAGGCCGGGTCGTAATGCGGGTTGGGCAGGCAGCGGACGTCGAAGACGAGGTCGGCGTCGAGCGGCAGGCCGTGCTTGAAGCCGAAGGACTCGAACATCAGCGTCAGTCCCTGGCCGGGCTGGCTTTCGATGAACTGGCGCACCCATTCGCGCAGGGCGTTGGCTTTCAGGCCGCTGGTGTCGATCCGGTGGCCGAGACCAGCAATCGGCGCTACCAGTTCGCTCTCCCGGCGGATCGATTCGGCCAGCGAGCGTTGGTCGTCGGCCAGCGGGTGGCGGCGCCTCGATTCGGAATAGCGCTTGAGCAGCGTTTCTTCATTGGCGTGCAGGAACAGGAAAGTGACGTTGACACCGTCCTCGCTCAGTCGCTTGAGTTTGCCGGGCAGCAGGTCGATGCCGCCGCCGGAGCGGGCGTCGATGGCCACCGCCACCTTGCTGACCTGTTCTTCCTGCAACATGCCGACCAGTACGGTAAGGATGACGACCGGCAGATTGTCGACGCAGTAATAGCCCGAGTCTTCAAGCAGGTTGAGGGCGACGGACTTGCCGGAGCCGGAAAGGCCGCTGATCAGTATGAGTTCCATGCCCGGCAGGATAAAGGAAGGCGGCGCCGCGCGGCAACTTTCCCTGGGTGTTGGCCAGGACTGTGGCATATCATCCTCCTCCCTGCTGTCATTCAGTCTGCCATGTTCTCCTTCCCGCCTTTTCGTCGCGGCCTGCTTGCCCTTTGCCTTGCCTGGTCGTCATCTGCAGCGTGGGCAGCGCCATCGGCCATTGAACAATTGCTGCTGGAAAAGGATTACGCCCGGTTTCAGACAGAGGCCCGGGATGCGGCGAGCGGTGGTGGTGCAGCGGCCGCCGATGCCTTGTTCCTGCTTGGCAAGGCTTGCCATCTTGGTCTCGGGATTGAGGTCGATGCCGAGCAGGCGATCATTTACTACCAACAGGCCGCCACGCTCGGCAGTCCGCGGGCTCTCCACAACCTTGGCAGCCTGTTGCTGGAGCGCGGCGAGCGGAGGGCGGCGATCCGCTTCTTCCAGCAGGCGCTGGATGCCGGTCTGCGCGAACCGACCTTGTACAACCTCGGGCGCGCGCACGACCTGACCCGTTCTCAGCTGTTCGGTCTGGCGGACGAGCGTGCCATGTTGCTGACAGCAGCCAGTTACTACGAGCAGGCTTACGCCCTGTCGGGCGATGTGGCCGTGATCGGCGATATCGTTCGCGTGCGCAGCACCGCTTGGCGTATCGTCGCCGACGAGGCTGACCGGCACGAACTGATGAAATGGGTCAATCTCGGCGTCGCCCGCGAGGTGGCGACGGTTTTTCAGAATTACGGTGCCATGCTTTACTACAGCGGTGATCGTGCTGCAGCCCGTCCCTGGTTCGAGAAGGCGCAGGCGCGTGGTGTGCTTGCCGCGACTCATGCCCTGGGTCTGCTGGAAAAGGATGCCGGCGATCCCGCCGGGTTGGCCGAGGGCTATTTCCTGCGCGCGGCGCGGGCGGGCTTTGCCGAAGCGCTGGAGGAGCTGTCCCGGATTTTTGGTCGGCGTTTGCGCGCGGAGCAGGGCATCGAAGCACTGGCGGCGCTGCTCGCCCAGGTGGACGAATTGCGTCCTTTGGCCCGGAAACATGCTGTCAGCTGGCCGCCCCATGCCTACAAGGATGCCGCGCAGCGGCTGGCCCGGATGCGTTTCATCGCTGAAAAGCGGGGGCAGCCTTCGCCATTGCCGGCGGGGCAGATCAGTCTGCGTCTGTGTCTGACCGATATTGAAGGAGCGGGCGGTTTTCCGCTGGTCAACGAGCCGGCGCGTGTTGTTGCGCTCAGTGTGCCGACGGACGAGCCGCTGGGTTTCGACAATGGTCCACATTACCGCACCGACCGTCGTGGCTGTCTGAGCAGTTCATCGAGCGACGACGCCTGGTTCAGGCAGCGACTGGCCGCCGGCGACAGCCTGTTCCTGATCCGCAACAGTCATGCCGTTCCGCTACAGGTGGTGGGCGATCGGCAGAGATTCCAGTTGCGTCCGCTTGACCTCGACCAAGCGGCGCCCGGCGACGGACGACTGCGGTCATTCGAGGAATCCGGGATAATGGCTGACACAAGAAAACCCGTGGAGAGACAACCATGACCCCGACCCTTCCCCCGCCCGAACTGCCTTTCCTGGCCGAGCTGACGGCGCTGCGCCGCGACCTCCATGCCCACCCCGAACTGGCTTTCGACGAGCAACGGACGGCCGACATCGTCGCCGGCGAACTGGCCCGCTACGGGCTGGAAGTGCATCGTGGCCTGGCCAAAACCGGCGTCGTCGGCGTCCTCAAGGCCGGCAGTTCGCCGCGCATGATCGGCCTGCGCGCCGACATGGACGCGCTGCCGCTCGCCGAGCTGAACGAGTTCCCGCATCACTCGAAACACCCGGGGAAGATGCACGCCTGTGGCCACGATGGCCATACCGCGATGCTGCTCGGCGCCGCTCGCTACCTGGCGGAGAACCCGGAGTTCGATGGCAGTGTTGTCTTCATCTTCCAGCCGGCCGAGGAATCGGAAGGCGGCGCCGCGGTGATGATCGAGGACGGCCTGTTCGAGAAATTCCCGGTCGAGGCGGTGTTCGGCCTGCACAACTGGCCGGGCATCCCGGTCGGCGAGATGATGGCGATGCCGGGGCCGGTGATGGCCGGTACCTGCGGCTTCGAGATCCACGTGCGCGGCCACGGCTGCCACGCGGCGATGCCGCACCAGGGAATCGACGCCATCGTCACCGGCGCGCAACTGGTGCAGGCGCTGCAGACCGTGGTCAGCCGCACCTTGCATCCCTGTGATGCGGCGGTGGTCAGCGTCACCCAGTTCCACGCCGGCGAGGCCTGGAACATCATCCCGGAAGAGGTGGTGATGCGCGGCACCATCCGCAGCTTCAAGCCGGAAGTCCAGGAGAGCATCGAGCGCGCCATCGAGCGACTGTGCAGCGGCATTGCCGCCGCCAACGGGGCGCAGATCGCGGTGCGCTTCGAGCATCGCTATCCGCCGACCGTCAACAGCCCGGCCGAAGCAAAATTCTGCCAGCAGGTTGCTGCCGAGGTGTTCGGCGCCGAGCGGGTGCTGACCGACATCCTGCCCTCGATGGGCGCCGAGGATTTCGCCTACATGCTGCGCGAGAAACCCGGCTGCTACGTCTGGCTGGGCAACGGGCCGGGCACCGGCGGTTGTACGCTGCACAACCCGCACTACGATTTCAACGATCAACTTCTGACGCAGGGTGTCGCTTACTGGGCGCACCTGGTCAGGCGCGCCCTGCCCAGAGCGGCCTGAGGCTTACAGCCGGAACTGGGCGATCGCCCGGTTGAGTTCGCCGGAAACCGCATTCAGGCGGTCGGCGCTCACCACCACCTGGTGCAGCGCCTGATCGTTGCTGGCGATCAGGTTGCGCACCTGCTCGACGTGCGACTCGATCTGCTGTTCGCTGGCGTTTTCGGCGCTGATCGCCCGGGCAATCCGGTCGACCACGGTGCGCACTTCCTGCGCGCTCGCCTTCATGCGGTCGAATGCTTCGCGCGACTGTTTGGACAGTTCGACGCTTTCGCCGACCTGCAGCAGGCCGGCTTCCATGCCTTCGACGGCGCGCTGGGTACCGGACTGGATGCTGGCGACCATGGCCGAGATTTCGGAAGTCGATTGCGTCGTCCGCTCGGCCAGCTTGCGCACCTCGTCGGCAACCACCGCGAAGCCGCGTCCCTGTTCGCCGGCACGGGCCGCCTCGATGGCGGCGTTGAGCGCCAGCAGGTTGGTCTGGCCGGCGATGTCGGAGATGACGCCGAGGATGGCGCTGATTTTCGCCGACTGGGCGCCGAGTTCCCGGATATGTGCCGCCGTCGCCTGCACCGAGGCAGCCATCGCCTCGGTTTCCGCCGCCGCGCGGCTGGCCAGTGCGGCGCCGCTGTCGGAAGTGGCGCTGGAATCGCCGACGATGCGCTCGGCGTCGTTGACGGCGCGCATGATGTCGTTGAGGCCGTTGGTCGCGACATGGACGTTATTGACCATTTCCTGGGCGTAGCTCAATTGCTGCTGGCTGCCGTCGGCGACCTGGCGCGTTGCGTCGTCGACCAGGCGGGCGCCTTGCTCGACGTCGCGGGCATGCGTTGCCAGGCTGCCGACCAGTTGCCGCAACTGTTCCTGCATGCGCGCCAGGGCGCCGAGCAAGCTGTCGCGGTTGCCGGCGTCGAGGGCGATGCTTCGGCTCAGGTCGCCGGTGGCAACGGCGTTGGCGACTTCGCGGGCATACGCTGGCTCGCCGCCGAGCGCGCGGCGGACGTAGGCCAGCGTCGTCCACACGCTGCCGACGCTGATCAGGATGGCAATCCCGGTCAGCACCAGGATCAGGGTTGCCTGCGTCCGGGCGGCACTTTCCACGCGCGCCCGCTCGTCCAGCGTCTTCTGTTTGAGCGTCCCCAGGTCGTCGAGCAGTAGCTGCTTCAACTTGCGCCAGGCCGGCGTTTCCTTGGCGTTGATCAGCGCTTTGGCCTCGTCGAAGCGGCCGGCCTTGAGCGCGGCCAGCACAGCCGTCTGCGCTTCCGCCTGGGCGTTGGCGAGGCTCTCCAGCGCCGCCGTCGTTTCGCTGAAGCCGTCGACCTTGGCGGCGTTGGCAACGGCCGACTGGCGGGCCTTGGTGAAATCCTCGCGCGCCTTGTCCAGGTTCTGGTATGCCTTGGGATTTTCCGGGTCGAGCGTGATGTTGCGCAGCGCCTGGCCCATCTGCAGCCCCTGCGCGTACATCTCGCGGTAGTCCTGGCGCAGCGCGCTGGTTCCGTCGAGGAAGCGGCCGAAGCTCGCCGAAGTCCCCTGCAGCCCGGTATAGGCAACGCCGATGGCGCTGATGAAGGCGCCCATGATCAAGGCCATGCCCAACAACAATCGATTGCGAAAGCTCATCACTGTCCCCTTATATTGGCTTCTCCTTATCATTGTAAGAGGCCGCACCGGATTTGGGTCAGCGAACGACGAGGATATCTCCCTGGCGATCTAGCACGCCCGCGCCGCTCAGGTCGGCAAGCAGGCGGGCGGCCAGCTCGTCTTCTGCCAGCGCGAGATAGCGCTGGTTGATATCGACGGCGAACGGCAGGCTGGCCAGGAAACCGGGAAAATCCGTCGCCGTCAGCTGGCGTCTTTCCATCAGCGCGAAGGCGACGATCACCTTGAGCGCGTGCCAGGCCAGTCGCTCGATGTCGGCGCAAAAGCCATCGAGCCGCCGGAAGGCGGTGGCGAGCGCCCGGTTGACGTCGGCAAACGGAGCGCCGTGGCCGGGGATGACGATGTCGATCGGCAGGCGGCCGAGCATTTCCAGCGTCGCCCGGGTGGCCGCCAGGCCGTCGGCGGTACCCAGCAGTTCCGGGAAGATCACGCCGAAGCCGTTTTCCCACAGCGCATCGCCGGAAATCAGCAGGCGCCTTTCCGGGTTGTAGAAGGCGAGCGCCTCCATGTCGTGACCGGGTACCGCCAGCGCCTGCCAGCTCAGTTCGGCAAATTCGATCGCGCTGCCGGCCTCGATCAGCGCGTCGTGGCGGAAGGGGGCAGCCTGCTGGCCGAGCGGCGAGAGCAGCAGGGCGGCTTCGTCCCAATCGGCGATGCTCGCCTGGAGGCCGGCGGGCACCGCGATCGAACAGCCGAAAACGGCTTGCACTGCGGCATTGCCGCCGATATGGTCGGAGTGCGAATGGGTGTTCAACAGGCGTTCGAGGCGGCAACCGGCGAGCGCATGGCGGAGCAGGGCGACCGTTTGTTCGGCGTGGGTGACGTAGCCGCTGTCGATCAGCGTCGCCCGCTCGCCGTCGAAAGCGAGGATGTTGTTGGCCGACAGCCAGCCGCGCTCGATGACCCGCAGACTGTCCGGCAGCTTCGCCGTCATGCCGGGGGCGGGGTTTCGTCTGTCGCCGGCACCGGGGTTTGGGTTGGGGCGGCGGTTTCCGGCGCGTCTTCCGGCGGCCGGCCGCAGCCGAGGCAATAGCCGCTGTCGGGGTCGGTGGTGCAGATGCCGACGCAGGGGTAGAGGTCTTCGCTGGGCTCGTTCATGGTCATTGGGGGGCGCGGGGAGCTGCTGGCTGCCGGTCGCGCAGCGCGGCGAGGACGGCCAGGCGTGCCGGCGCGTCGAGACGCGACCAGTTGGCGATTTCGTCGAGGGTGCGTCGGCAGCCGACGCAGAAACCGCTGGCCGGGTCGATGCGGCAGACGTTGGTGCAGGGCGAGGCGGGCAGGGCAGGCATCAGAGGAGGACGTAACGTTTCTGGCGGTCGATGGCTTTGGCGACGGCGGCCTGCGCTTCCTCGCGCGTGATGCGGACCAGCGTCGCCAGATGCTGACGCCGGTCGCGGCTGGAAAGTTCCGGGAAATTGATGGTCTGCGCGTCGTCGCCCGGTTCGGACGGCTCGTGCACGATCCCCATGCGATCGATGCGGATGCTGACCGGCGTCAGTGCCAGCGCGCTTTCCGGGTGGCGCAGGAATTCCGCCAGGACTTCGACCAGATGTTCGGGCATCAGGGCCTCGCTGTTTTCGCGCAGGCGCAGGTCAAGCTCGACCAGGTGGCGGGTGTGGCGCTCATCCTCGTCCGCATGGTGCTGTTGCTGCAGGGCGAGCAACTGGGCATGCTCGACCGAGAGATCGGCACGCAGCCCCTGGCGTTCGCGGCGCAGTTGTTCGACGTGGGCGTTGAAACTGCGCAGCAGGCTCTCCAGCGCCCGCGCCTGCAACCGCTGGCGCGTCGTCTCCAGGCTGCAACTCGGTTCGATCAGCGTTTGGTCGGAGAAATAGACGACTTCCTGCGGCACGTCGCTGCGGATCACGTTGCCCTGTTGCGCCAGGCCGAACTGTCGCTTTTGCTGCCGGCGCGCCGCCAGCATCGCGCAGAAGCAGTCGCTGGCCCAGCACTCCGGGCGTTGCAGGAAATCGCGGACCGCCTGGCTGCGGCCAAGCATCTCGTCGATGTCGGCCGGCGTGGCGAACAGCGCATGCACCAGCATGTCCTGGGCGAAACTGCGGCGGTTGATCTCGATCGGTCCGGGCAAGGCGCCGACCAGGCCCTGGCAATAACCCAGCGCGTGTTCGACGGCGGCCAGCAGGTGCTTGTCGAGGCGCGGCGCGGCGCGGACCAGCGGATCGACCATGCCGACCACCCGGTCGAGCGCCGCCGCTACCTCGGGATCGGGCTGCGGTGCGGGTTTGAGCAGATCGGCAAGGGCGGCGAGAAAAGTCAATCGGAGCTGGCGCAGAGCGCCCGGCCGGCCCTGGCGCCGTTCGGGCGGTTGATGGTGGTGGCGATCCAGTCGCCGACTGCCGCCAGTTTAGCCAGATCGATGCCGGTTTGTATGCCCAATCCGTGAAGCAGATAGACGACATCCTCTGTCGCCACGTTGCCGGAAGCGCCCTTCGCGTAGGGGCAGCCGCCGAGGCCGGCGACCGAGGCATCGAAGACCGCCATGCCGGCCTGCAGCGAGGCGTAGATGTTGGCGATCGCCATGCCGTAGGTGTCGTGGTAGTGGCCGGCCAGCCTGTCGATCGGCACAAGGCGGGCGCAGGCTTCGATCATGCGCGCGATCGAAGCCGGATTGCCGACGCCGATGGTGTCGCCCAGCGACACCTCGTAGCAGCCCATGTCGAAGAGGATTTTCGCCACTTCGGCGGTTTTCTCCGGCGCCACCGCCCCTTCATAGGGGCAGCCGACGACACAGGACACATAGCCGCGCACCGGGATTTCCAGCGCCGAAGCGGCGGATACCACCGGTTCGAAGCGCTTCAGGCTCTCGGCGATCGAGCAGTTGATGTTCTTCCTTGAAAAAGCCTCGGAAGCGGCGGCGAAGATCGCCACCTCGTCGGCCTGCGCCGCGACGGCACCGTCGAAGCCCTGCAGGTTGGGCGTCAGCGCGGTGTAGGTGACGCCCGGCCGGCGCTTGATGCCGGCCAGCACGGCAGCGTTGTCGCCCATCTGCGGCACCCACTTCGGCGAGACGAAGGAGGTCGCCTCAATCACCGACAACCCGGCCTCGGCCAGGCGTTCGATCAATTCGATCTTGATCTCGGTCGGGACGACCTGTTTTTCGTTCTGCAGCCCGTCGCGCGGGCCGACTTCGACGATTTTGACGTGGGAGGGGAGATTCATTGGGAGTCCGTTAGATATTGTTGGTCAATGAGCTTTGGGCAGTGAGCAACCTAAGGTTTCCAGGCTTCGAGTAGTGTCGCAAGGTGTCTCGAGGAGTCTTTGACTGAATAAAGCCGCCCTGTCACATCTTCGATTTGAAGTGAGGTAGCCATAATCGTAGGGTCTTCGTGCAGTGCTACGAATTCATCACAGTCATCTGGGCGAAATTCAAGCTCAAGAATCTCTCCTTCGCCTAACTTTGTTGCAACCTGATGCGCAAGTGACTTGCGTTTAAGTTCCTCAAGCAGCTCTAGGGGGTTGGCGATTTCACTACTAACGACAGGGGGCTGAATTGGACGCCACCACTTCGACTTACCTGCGCGCATGACCAAATTCAGGATCATCACTGGACGGCGACCAGTATTCGTAATACGCACGCGCATGACCGGGCTGCTCGGCCTGGGAGTGTTGTCCTGCCATACGACATTTGCGCATGCCCGCAGTCTGCTGCAGTCACGGCGATAGCTCAGTAGAGAAATCGTCAGACTCGTGGCCGAAACGGCAAAGGCGAGAAGCGAGATCAGGATGGGTTGTTCAAGAGTCATGATCGAATAGCCTGGCTATCCTGTTGAAATTGCGATGCCGGTGTTCGAGGATGGAATCTTCGCAGCGGAATGCTCCGTTGACTAATGGTAAAACTCTGGATGAATCTTCCTGAATTGGTCTGTGGAGGCTTCGTGTGCTGTTTGCAAAAGCGCTTGGCCTGATTGATAGGCGAGTTCGAATGCCGCTTTTAGTGCTCCAAAGTCCCTCGTTGGTTCTTTGTTGCAGAACGCCAGGACTCTGTCGAAGTTTTGGATCAGTTCTTCATGTGCTCTTCTGAGCGATGCTAAGTAATTGTGGTCAAGCGCCTGAAGAGCCGCGATGGCTTCTGTAATGCTTGTAATCTCTGCTTGCGTTGTCATGGCTAGTCTTTCCTGGAGGCTTATTTCGGGTATGGATGCGCAAGTATGTTAAGGCCGAATAGCAGGACTTATCCACAGCATGGGACATATTCAAGCGCTCTATACACCCTCCGATTCTGGTCCTGCCAAGTGAGAAAGTTCGTGTTCCAGTTCTTCCACCGTCGGCAACTGGGATTGCACTGCCAGCGGGATATCCTTGGTGATGTAGGAACTGACGCCCATCGGTTTGGAGATGTCGCGCAGGGCGTATTCCACGTCCAGGCGGTCTTTGTCCTTGCACAGGATCAGTCCGATGGTCGGCTGGTCGTCGGTTCCGCGCAGCAGGTCATCGACCGCTGAAAGATAGAAGTTGAGCTTGCCGATGTATTCCGGTTTGAACGCACCGGCTTTGAGCTCGATCACCACGTAGCACTTCAGTTTTGTGTGGTAGAAGAGCAGATCAAGGCGATAGTCCCGTCCGTTGATCGTGAGCGGATATTGCCGGCCGAGGAAAGCGAAGCCTTTGCCCAATTCGAGCAGAAAGCGCGTGATCTGCGCCACCAGCTGGTTTTCTATATCGCGCTCGACGGCTTGTGGCGTCAGCGTGAGGAAATCGAAAACATAGGGGTTTTTCAGGCTTTGCTGGGCCAGTTCCGATTGCGGTACGGGCAAGGTCTGGGCAAAGTTGCTGATGGCTTGCGCGGCGCGCTCATGGAAACGCTGCTCAATTTGCCATTCGAGGACGCTGCGGCTCCAGCCATGCTCGACGCAGGCCTGGGCGTAGATCAAGGCGGTTTCCACGGTTTTGACCTTGGCTAACAAGGTCCGTATGTGGCCCCAGGGAATCTGTCCCACAGCCTGTGGGACAGATTCGAACGCAGGCCGGAAGAAGCTGTGAAACTGCCGCATGGCAAACAGGCTGGTGCGCGAGAAGCCCTTGATGCCGGGGTAGGCGTCCTGCAAATCCCTGGCCATTCGCTCGACGACCGCCGCGCCCCATCCTCGTTCGTCCTGCCATTGCTGAAGTTGGCGGCCAATTTCCCAGTAAAGCTCCAGCAACTCGGCATTCACCGCCAGGACAGCCCGCATCTGGGCGGACTGAATGCGTTGTTTGATCGCTTCCAGCGCTTGCCGATAGTCTTGTTGATGAAGGATGTCGGTCATGAATTAGCAGAATCGAGGTGGCCCCTGAATGATCTTGCGTCGCCGCACGCCGTTGCCAAAGTAGCGCGACTGGCAGCGGCATGCAATCGGTCTACACTCCCTCAAACTCGACCAGCGCCGCCCCATCTGCCACCTGTTCGCCGGCGGCGTAGCAGAAGGCCTTGAGGGTGCCGGCGGCGGGGGCGGTGATGGTGTGCTCCATCTTCATCGCTTCGAGGATCAAGAGCGGCGTGCCCTTGTCCACCTTCTGGCCGGGCTGGGCGAGCAGCGCGACGACCTTGCCGGGCATCGGTGCGGTCAGGCCGCCGCCGTGGCTGTCGCCGGCATCGACGCGGTGCAGCGGGTCGTCGCGCAGGAGTGAGTACGTGCTCCCCTGCAAAAACACCGTGCGCTTGTCGTCGACGGCAACGACACTGGCGATCAGCCGGCGGTCGTCGAGCTCGACGGCGAAGCGGTCGCCGTCGAGCTTCTTGCCAAATGCTGCGGTTGACTCGCCAAACAGGACAATTTCCCAGCGCTCGCCGCGGTAGCGCACCTGCACGTCGACCAGCGTTTCACCATCCTTGAAGCTGATCGTGCGCGCCGCCGACAGGTTCATGCGCCAGCCGTCGCGCGCGTGCCAGGGCGAGAACGGGTCGCCGCCGGTCTGCGCGGCCTGTTTGGCGGCGTGCTGCTCCCAGAGCAGTTCGCCGACCGTGGCGACGAGCAGCGCGTCGCGCGGCACCGGCTGCGCGGCGGGGAAGAGGAAGTCCTTCTGTCGCTCGATCAGGCCGGTGTCGAGGTCGGCCTTGGCGAAGGCCGGGCAGGCGACCAGGCGGGAGAGGAAGTCGATGTTGGTGGTCAGGCCGGCGACGCGGTAGTCGGCCAAGGCCTTGCGCATGCGCGCCAGGGCGCCGTCGCGGGTTTCGTCCCAGACGATCAGCTTGGCGATCATCGGGTCGTAGAAGGGCGTGATTTCGTCGCCCTCCTCGACGCCGGTATCGACGCGGACGTTGATGGATTCGGCCGGCGGCACCAGGCGCACCAGTTTGCCGGTGGCGGGCAGGAAGCCCTTGCTGGCGTCTTCGGCGTAGATGCGCGCTTCCAGCGCGTGGCCGCGGATTTCCAGCTGTTCCTGCTTGAGCGGTAGCGGCTGGCCGGCGGCGACGCGCAACTGCCATTCGACCAGATCCTGGCCGGTGATCATCTCGGTGACCGGGTGCTCGACCTGCAGGCGGGTGTTCATCTCCATGAAGAAGAAACTGCCGTCTTGGTTGGCAATGAACTCGACCGTGCCGGCGCCGACGTAGCCGACGGCCTTGGCGGCGGCGACCGCGGCCTCGCCCATCTCGCGGCGGCGCGCTTCGCTCATGCCCGGCGCCGGGGCTTCTTCGAGCACCTTCTGGTGGCGGCGCTGTACCGAGCAGTCACGCTCGAAGAGATAGACGCAGTTGCCCAGTGTGTCGGCGAACACCTGGATTTCGACGTGGCGCGGCTTGGAGATGTATTTCTCGATCAGCACATGGTCGTCGCCGAAGCTCGACAGCGCCTCGCGCTTGCAGGAGGCCAGCGCGTCGGGGAAGTCCTCGGACTTCTCGACCAGGCGCATGCCCTTGCCGCCACCGCCGGCCGCCGCCTTGATCAGCACCGGGTAGCCGATCTTCTCGGCCTCGGCGTGGAGCAACGTCGGGCGCTGGTCGTCGCCGTGGTAACCGGGCGTCAGCGGCACATTGGCCGTGCCCATCAGTTTCTTGGCCTCCGACTTCGAGCCCATGGCGCGGATCGCCGACGCAGGCGGACCGATGAAGACCAGGCCGGCGGCGGTCAGCGCCTCGGCGAACTCCTCGTTTTCCGAAAGGAAACCGTAGCCTGGATGCACCGCCTGGGCGCCGGTGCGCTGGCAGGCCTCGATGATCTTGTCTGCCACCAGATAGGACTCGCGCGCCGCCGCCGGCCCGAGCAGCACGGCCTCGTCGGCCAGGCGCACGTGGCGGGCGTTGGCGTCGGCTTCGGAATAGACGGCGACAGTGCGGATGCCCATGCGGCGGGCGGTCTTGATGACGCGGCAGGCGATTTCTCCGCGGTTGGCAATCAGTATTTTGGTGAACATCGATTATTCCCCCATCCAGTTCGGTTGGCGCTTTTCGAGAAACGCCGCAATGCCTTCCTTAGCCTCCGGTGTCGCCCGCAAGTGGGCGATGCGGTGGGCGGTTTCCTCGACCAGGGTGTGGTTGACCGGCTGGTGATCGACGGCGCGGATCAGGTCCTTGGCGGCGGCCTGCGCCTTGGGGCCGCCGGCGAGCAGCGCGGCGACGATCTCGGCGATCTTGTCGTCGAGCGCTTCCGGCTCGGCGACTTCATGCACCAGCCCGATCTCGCGGGCGCGGACGGCGTCGATGCGCTCGGCGGTCTGGAAATAGCGCGTCGCCTGGCGGGCGCCGATGGCGCGCAGCACATAGGGCGAAATCGCCGAGGGAATGATGCCGAACTTGACCTCGGAAGTGGCGAACACGGCCTTGGTCGAGGCCACGGCGATGTCGCAGGCCGAGGCCAGCCCCATGCCGCCGCCGAGCGCGGCACCCTGCACGCGGGCGATGGTCGGCTTCTTCATCTCGGCCAGCGTGCGCAGCATGCCGGCCAGGGCGCGGGCGTCGTTGAGGTTTTCATCGATGCCGTTGTTGGCGGCGCGCCGCATCCAGTTGAGATCGGCGCCGGCCGAGAAACTCTTGCCGCGCCCGGCGAGGACGACGACGCGGACGTCGGCGTCCTGGTCGAGGGCGATGCAGGCGGCGGTCAGTTCGGCGATCAGGGTTTCGTCGAAGGCGTTATGCAGGTCGGGCCGGTTCATCCAGATCGTGGCGACCGGGCCGGCGAGTTCGATTTCCAGAGCTTGGAAGGGCATTTGGGTTTGTCTCCTGCTTATTGGTCGGCGGTTTCAAAGACCGAGTGCAACATTTGGAATCAGCCCTGCTTTGTCCATGAAGATGTTATCGAAGAACACCTCGGCGGGAGAGCGCCACCCCAGGGTTTTTCTCGGCCGCATATTGAGTTCCCAGGCCATGTGATCGAGTTCGCGCTGGGAGTGGACACTCAGGTCAGTGCCCTTCGGCAAATATTGGCGCAGCAAACCATTGGTGTGCTCATTGATGCCACGTTGCCACGGGCTGTGAGGATCACAAAAGTAAATTTTCAGGCCGGTGTTCTCGGCCAGCTTCTTGTGCAGCGCCATCTCCTTGCCTTGGTCATAGGTGAGGGTCTGTCGGATCTCAGGCGGCAGCCCGCTGAAGGCCTGCGTGAATCCGTTGAGCGCATCGATCGCCGTACTGCCGTCGAGCTTGACCAGCATGGCAAACAGCGACTTGCGGCACACCAGGGTGCCGACAGCCGAAGCGTTGGCCTTGCCCTTGATCAGGTCGCCCTCCCAGTGGCCAGGCAGCAAGCGGTCGCTGGCCTCGGGCGGGCGTACGTGGATGCTCAGCATGTCCTGCAGCGATCCCCGCCGATCTTTGCCTCGCGTGCGAGGCTTGCGTGCGCCTCGCCCCTGGCGCAGCAGGACGACCAGTTCGCGGCGAAGATCGCCCTTGGGCATGGCATAGATCGCGGTGTAGATGGTTTCGTGGGAGGCTTGCAATTGGGGCTGCTCAGGGTGGCGTTGCTTGAGTTTGGCAGCAATCTGCTCGGGCGAGAGCTTGCGTTCCAGCAACGCCCTGACCTCGGCCCACAAGGCGCCTTGGCGGTGGAGCTTGCGCACCGGCCAGGCCGCACGTCGCACCCGCCGGGCTCGCTTGCCGGCGCGGTTTGCATCGTAGCCGCCAGCCACTCGGGGGCGTCCCATGACGCATTGCTCCTCTTCGCTCTGGTAGCCGTTGCGGCGAAGTTCTCTCGTGATGGTGCTGGGCGATCTGCCAAGCACCTTGGCTATCGCCCGCGCACTACTGGCCTGCTCCTTCATCGCCATTACCACGCCGCGTTCTTCCGCACTCAATTGTTGATACGTTCTCGTCATGCAACTCCTCCGGTTATGAAGTGTTGCACTTGGGATTTGAAACCGCCGCTACTTTCTTTTGGCGAAGCAAAAGAAAGTAAGCCCGCCGGTTAACGGCGGAACCCAGCGGTTCAGAAATCCCCATCCCCATCACATCCGGAAAATCCCGAACTTCGTCGCTTCCGCCGGCGCATTCATCGCCGCCGACAGCCCCAGCCCGAGCACCCGCCGCGTATCCGCCGGGTCGATGATCCCGTCGTCCCACAGCCGCGCCGACGCGTAATAGGGATGGCCCTGCGTCTCATATTGCTCGCGGATCGGCGCCTTGAAGGCGGCTTCTTCTTCCGCCGACCAGCTGCCGCCCTTGGCCTCGATGCCGTCGCGCTTCACCGTAGCCAGCACGCCGGCCGCCTGTTCGCCGCCCATCACCGAGATGCGGGCGTTTGGCCACATCCACAGGAAGCGTGGCGAGTAGGCGCGGCCGCACATGCCGTAGTTGCCGGCGCCGAAGCTGCCACCGATGACGACGGTGAATTTCGGCACCTTGGCGGTGGCGACGGCGGTCACCATCTTGGCGCCGTCGCGGGCGATGCCGCCGTTTTCGTATTTGCGGCCGACCATGAAGCCGGTGATGTTCTGCAGGAAGACGAGCGGGATGCCGCGCTGGGCGCAGAGTTCGATGAAATGCGCGCCCTTGAGGGCCGACTCGCTGAACAGGATGCCGTTGTTGGCAACGATGCCGACCGGGTAGCCGTAGATGCGCGCGAAGCCGCAGACCAGCGTCGTGCCGTAGCGCGCCTTGAACTCGTCGAAGTCGGAACCATCGACGATGCGGGCGATGATCTCGCGCACGTCGAAGGGCTTCTTGGTGTCGGTTGGGATGACGCCGTACAGTTCTTCCGGGCTGAACAGCGGCGCGCTCGGGGCGGTTAATGTCACCGGCGGCGTCTTTTTCCAGTTCAGGTCGCGGACGATGCGCCGGGCGATGGCCAGTGCGTGGGCGTCGTTTTCGGCCAGGTGGTCGGCGACACCGGAGATGCGCGTATGCACGTCGGCCCCGCCGAGGTCTTCGGCGCTGACGACCTCGCCGGTCGCCGCCTTGACCAGCGGCGGGCCGCCGAGAAAGATCGTGCCCTGGTCGCGGACGATGATCGACTCGTCGCACATCGCCGGCACGTAGGCGCCGCCGGCCGTGCATGAACCCATGACGGCGGCGATCTGCGGGATGCCGGCGGCCGACAGGTTGGCCTGGTTGAAGAAGATGCGGCCGAAGTGCTCCTTGTCCGGGAAGACCTCGTCCTGCATGGGCAGGAAGGCGCCGCCGGAGTCCACGAGATAGATGCACGGCAGGCGGTTTTCCAGGGCGATTTCCTGGGCGCGCAGGTGTTTCTTGACGGTCAGCGGGTAGTAGGTGCCGCCCTTCACCGTCGCGTCGTTGGCGACGATCATGCATTCGACGCCTTCGACGCGGCCGATGCCGGCGATTACCGACGCTGCCGGGACTTCAAAAGGATCAGCGCCGCCGTACATCCCGTACGCCGCGAATTGTCCTATTTCGAGGAAGGGCGTGCCGGGGTCGAGCAGGGCGCTGACCCGCTCGCGCGGCAGCAGCTTGCCGCGCGCCAGGTGCTTCTGGCGCGCCGCTTCCGGGCCGCCGAGGGCGATCTTCTCGACCTTTTCATGCAGGTCGGCGACGACCGCCTGCATCGCTGCCGCGTTCGCCTGGAAGTCGGCCGAACGCGGGTTCAGTTGGGATTTCAGGATGCTCATGTCTCCTCGCTTCTTTTATCGGTGCGTTGCCTGAAAATGAAAAACGGAAAAGGCTTTACAACTGCCTTTCCTCCTTGAGCCATTTGCTGACCGGTTCGGGGCGGAAGGCAGCCATTGCCGCCAGCAACGCTTCGGCGTCGCTGTTGCTGAGCGCCATCGCCCGGTTCTGTTCGCGCAGGAAGCCTTCTGCCGCGGCATGATCGAACATCGCCAGCAGCGGGTCGTAGAAGCCGGCGACGTTGAGCAGACCGATCGGTTTCACATGGAACCCGAGTTGCGCCCAGGTCAGGATTTCGCAATATTCCTCGAAGGTGCCGAAGCCGCCTGGCATGGCGATGAAACCCTCGGCCAGCTCGGCCATCCGCGCCTTGCGCGTGTGCATCGAATCGACGACTTCGAGCCGGGTCAGTGTCCGGTGGTCTACCGGGCGACCTTCGACTTCCTTGCCCATCAAGGCTTGCGGGATGACGCCGATGACCGTGCCGCCGGCGTCGAGACAGGCATCGGCGACGGCACCCATGAGGCCGACATTGCCGCCGCCATAGATGAGCTGGATGCCGCGGCCGGCGAGCAGGCGGCCCAGGTTTTCGGCCGCGGCACGATAGACGGGTTTGTGGCCGGCGTTGGCGCCGCAGAAGACGCAGAGGCTTTTCATGAGGTTTCCTTGTTGGCGAGCCGCAGGACGACGAATTCCGGTGGGCAGTTGAAACGGATGGGCAGAATGCTGGTGCCGACGCCCGAACTCACCCAGGTCGGCACGGCGCTTCCCGGAATCCAGCCGTAAGCGTGTTCCCGGGCGGAGCGACCGGGGACGATCAGCGCGCCGACGAAGGGCAGGCGGACTTGTCCGCCGTGCGTGTGGCCGGCCAGGGCGACGCGGGTCGAGGCCGGCAGATCTGGTGCGTTGGCCGGGTCGTGCAGCATGGCGATGACGCCGGCGCCGGTTGGCACTGCGGCAAAGGCGGCCGCCGGTTCGGCATGGCCGGTCATGTCGTCGCCGATGCCGGCCAGCCAGAATCCGGTTTCGGGCAGCTCGAGCGCTTCGTTTTCCAGCACGCGGATACCGACTTGCTCCAGCGCCCGCCGCACGCGCGGTCCATCGAAACGCCAGTCGTGGTTGCCGAGCGTTGCGAAAACGCCGAGCCGGGCATGCAGGCCGGCCAGGTCGGCGGCGAGATCTTCTGGGGCGACCTGGGTTCCGCCGAGGACGCCCTGGATCATGAAATCGCCCGGCAGCAGGATCAGGTCGGGGTTTGCCTCGTTGATGCGCTCGACCAGTCGACGCAGGGCGGCGCGCCCGACATGCGGGGCGCCGACGTGGAGGTCGCTGGCCATGGCAATGGTCAAGGGCTGCTTGAGCTGGGCGGTGCTCAGCGTCAGGTCGCGGCGTTGCACCTGGCCCGGCTCGATGGCCAGCGACCAGCCGGCAAAAGCCAGCAAGCAGGCGTAGATGACCAGACGCAATCGCATCTCAGAAGCCGCCGCTTTCCAGCCAGCGTTCGATCTGCGGCAGGCGGTCGGCGCCGAAGAAGGCTTCGCCGTCGATGATCACGTGCGGCGAGCCGAAGACGCCGATGGCCAGCGCCTGCTCGCATTCGTCCTTGAGGCGGGCCTTGATTTCCGGGGCCTGCAGCGCGGCGGCAAGCGTTTCGCGGTCGATGCCGAGGCCGGCGGCGATGTCGAGCACGGTATCGGGAGACGAGATGTCGAGGTCGTCGACGAAGAAGGCGCGATAGACGGCGCGGGCGAAGCGCCGGGCCAGCGCACAATCCTGGCCGTGTAGCCAGTAGTAGGCACGGGCGGCGTTCTGCGTCGGCAGTGGAAAGCGGCTGGGCGGGTTGTAGGGGACGCCGAGGAAGCGCGCCGAGCGGGCGAAGTCGTGCAGCATGTACTTGCCCTTGTTGCTGACGCCGTCAGCCGGCGGCCGCGAGCCGGTGGCCTGGAAGATGACGCCGAGCAGGATCGGGTGCCAGCGCACCTTGCGGTCGAAGCGGGCGGCGACGTCGTCGATCTTCTCGGCCATCAGGTAGCCGTAGGGGCTGGAAAAATCGAACCAGAAATCGATCGGGTTCTTGTCGCTGGTTTCGCTCATCTATGTCTCCTCGGGGTTGGGCGCGGTCGCCGGGATTCTCTGTCCGGTCGACCGCGATTTGGCTTACTCGGCGGCGATCGAACGACCGATCACCAGCCGCTGGATGTCGTTGGCGCCTTCGTAGATCTGGCAGATGCGCACGTCGCGGTAGATGCGCTCGACCGGGAAGTCGCTGGTGTAGCCGACGCCGCCGTGAATCTGGATGGCGTCGGAAGCGATCTTCTCGGCGGCTTCCGAGGCGAACATCTTGGCCATCGACGCTTCCTTCAGGCAGGGCTTGCCGGCGTCCTTGAGCTGGGCGGCGCGCCAGACCATCAGGCGGGCGGCGTCGAGCAGGGTGTTCATGTCGGCGAGGCGGAAATTGACCGCCTGATGTTCGATGATCGGCACGCCGAAGGTGACGCGTTCTTTCGCATAACGCACGGCGGCTTCAAAGGCGGCGCGCGCCATGCCGATGCTCTGGGCGGCGATGCCGATGCGGCCGGCTTCGAGGTTGGAGAGGGCGATCTTGTAGCCTTCGCCTTCCTTGCCGAGCAGTGCGGAAGCCGGCACGCGGCAGTTTTCCAGGATGATCTGCACGGTATCAGAGGCGTGCTGACCCATCTTGTCCTCGGTGCGGCCGACGACGAAGCCCGGCGTGCTGGTCGGGATCAGGAAGCAGGAAATGCCCTTCTTGCCGGCGGCCTTGTCGGTCACCGCGAAGACGATGGCCATGTGGGCGTGCTTGCCGGTGGTGATGAACTGCTTGACGCCGTTGAGCACGAAGAAGTCGCCATCCTTGTCGGCGCGCGTGGTGATGGCGGCGGCGTCGGAGCCGGTATGCGGCTCGGTCAGGCAGAAGCAGCCCCACTTCTCGCCGCGGGCGAGCGGTTTGAGCCATTCTTCCTTCTGCGCGTCGCTGCCGTACTTCATCGTGATGCCGCAGGCCAGCGAGTTCTGCACCGAGACGATGGTCGAGGTGGCGCCGTCGCCGGCGGCGATTTCTTCCAGCGTCAGCACCAGGCTCATGTAGTCCATGCCGGCACCGTCCCATTCTTCCGGCACGCACATGCCCATGGCGCCGAGTTCGCCGAGTTCCTTCAGGGCGTCGGCCGGGAAGGTATGGTTCCTGTCCCATTCGGCGGCGAAGGGGGCGAGGCGTTCCTGCGCGAAGGCGCGCATGGTGTCGCGGATCATTTCCTGTTCTTGCGTCAGAATCATGCTGTTTTCTCCAGAGTTGTTTTTTGTACGGTGGTCAGCCAGACGCCGGCAATTACCAGCAGGCCGCCGAAAAGCACCGGCAGGCCGAGTCGCTCGTCGAGCAGGACGGCGGCCTGCAGCACGGCGAAGACCGGTACCAGATTGATGAAGACCGAGGCGTGGCCGGCGCCGAGTTGCTGCACGGCGGCGGTGAACCAGGTGTAGGCGATGGCGGTGCCGAAGACGGCGAGGAAGAGCATGCTGCTCCACACCCGCCACGACCAGCCGGCCAGATCGACGTCGCCCTGGACCAGCGCGGCCAGGCCGAGCAGGAAGGCGCCGCTGAAGCTGGCGTAGAGCGTGGTCGCCAGCGCCGAGAAATGGCCGGTCGCCCGCCAGCCGATGAAGGTGTAGGCTGCCCAGCTCAGCACGCAGCCGAGGATCAGCCATTCGCCGATGCCGACCGTGCCCTGCAGCAGGGCCAGCGGGTCGCCGTTGCCGATCACCGTCAGGCAGCCGGCGAGCGCGATTGCGCTGCCCAGCGCCTTGCGCCGGTTCATGCCTTCCTTGCCGATGGCCCAGGCGAGCAGCACGATGACCACCGGGTTGAGCGCAACCACCAGGGCGCCGCGCCCGGCGGAAATGTGCTGCAGCCCGAAAAAGAAGCACAGGCCGTAGAGGAAGATGCCGAAAAAGCCCAGCGCCCAGACCAGACCCCATTCCTGCCGGTCCTTCGGCAGCGGGATGCCGCCGCCGGAGATCAGCATGACGCCGCCGACCACCAGGCCGGCGACGACGAAGCGCAGCGCGGCGACGGCGAGCGGGGCACTGAGTTCCTGGGCGATCACCCGCCCGGCAATCCAGGTGCCGCCCCACATCGCCATCGCTGCCACCAGCTTGACGTAGGTCAGGGTCCGGGCCGCTTGCGGCACTTAGAGCATTTCCACCGCGAGAGCAGTGGCTTCGCCACCGCCGATGCACAGCGAGGCGACGCCGCGCTGCTTGCCGTACTTCTTCAGTGCGCCGAGCAGGGTGACGACGATGCGGGCACCGGAAGCGCCGATCGGGTGGCCCAGCGCGCAGGCGCCGCCATGCACGTTGACCTTGGCCGGATCGAGCTTGAGGTCGTGCAGCGCGGCCATGGCGACGACGGCGAAGGCTTCGTTGACCTCGAACAGGTCGACGCTGTCGGCGCTCCAGCCGGTCTTGGCGAACAGCTTCTGCATGGCGCCGACCGGCGCCGACGGGAACAGTGCCGGCACGCCAGCATGCGTGGTGTGGGCGACGATGCGGGCAAGCGGGGCGAGGCCGAGCTTGGCGGCTTGCGATTCGCGCATCAGCACCATGGCGGCGGCGCCGTCGGAAATCGACGAGGAGTTGGCAGCGGTGACCGTACCATCCTTCTTGAAGGCCGGCTTCAGGGTCGGGATTTTGTCCACATTGACCGCGAACGGGCCTTCGTCCTTGTCGACGACGACATCGCCCTTGCGGCCGGCGACGGTGACCGGGGTGATTTCCCAGTCAAAGGAACCGTTGTTGCTGGCTTCGATGGCGCGCGTCGTCGATTGCACGGCGTAGGCATCCTGCGCTTCGCGGGTGAAGCCGTAAGTGGCCGCACACTCTTCGGCAAAGGTCCCCATCAGGCGGCCGCGCGTTTCCTTGCTGTAGGCGTCTTCGAGACCGTCCATGAACATGTGGTCGAACATCTGGCCGTGGCCGAGGCGATAGCCGCCGCGCGCCTTGGGCAGCAGGTAGGGGGCGTTGGTCATCGACTCCATGCCACCGACGACGGCGACGTTATACGATCCGGCGAGCAGGCCGTCGTGACCGAGCATGGTGGCCTTCATTGCCGAACCGCAGACCTTGTGGATGGTGGCGCAGCCGGCTGACAGCGGCAGACCGGCCTGCAGTGCGGCCTGGCGGGCCGGCGCCTGGCCCTGGCCGGCCTGCAGGACGCAGCCCATCAGGACTTCTTCCACCAGGTTGGCGTCGATGCCGGCGCGGGCGACGGCGGCCTTGATGGCTTCGGCGCCGAGGTTGGCGGCGGTCATACCGGCGAAGCCGCCCTGGAAGCTGCCCATCGCGGTGCGGGCGGCGGATACGATGACAATCGGGTCGTTCATGCTGTTTTCTCCTTGCGGTTTGTTATGGGAATGGGTTGCGGGAAAGGGTCAGGCGTCGAGCGCCAGGAGCGCCGCCGCGTAGCGGGTCGGCAGGTCGGTCGGCGCGTCGATGGTGATGCCGAGGTCGTGCATGTGGCCGTCCTTGAGGCCGTAGATCCAGCCGTGCACGGTCAGTTGCTGGCCGCGTTGCCAGGCGTCCTGGACCACCGGGTTGTGGCAGACATTGACCACTTGTTCGAGGACGTTGAGTTCGCACAGGCGGTCGTGGCGCTTTTCCGGCGGCAGCGCGTCGACGGCGGCGACATGCTTGTTGTGCACATCGTGCACGTGGCGCAGCCAGAGGTTGACGACGCCGACGCGGGCGCGGTTGAGCGCGGCCAGCACGCCGCCGCAGCCGTAGTGGCCGACGACCATGATGTGCTTGACGCGCAGCACGTCGACCGCATACTGGATCACCGACAGGCAGTTGAGGTCGGTATGGACGACGACGTTGGCGACGTTGCGATGGACGAAGACCTCGCCCGGCAGCAGGCCGACGATCTGGTTGGCCGGGACGCGCGAATCGGAGCAGCCGATCCACAGGAATTCCGGGTTCTGCAATTGGGCCAGCTTGTCGAAGTAGGTCGGGTCGATCTCGCGCATCTGGCGGGCCCAGGCGCGGTTGTAGTCGAACAGGTGGCAGAGGTTCTCGTTGCAGTTTTCCTCTTCCGACCAGTTGTCGAGGTCGAGCGCCAGGAAAATGGTGTTCTCGACCGGCGTCGGGTAGTAGGCGGGCACTTCGTTGAAGCCGAGTTCGCGGTAGAGCTTCACCGCCATCCGCATGTTCGGTAGGGTGTCGAGCAGCAGGCGCTTGTAGCCGATTTCCTTGGCCGCCTTGATCGCCGCGACGACCAGCACACGGCCGACCCCTTGGCCGCGTTCCTCGGGCGTGACGTAGAGCCGCTTCATTTCGCAGACGCCTTCCGAGAACGGACGCACCCCGACACAGCCGGCCGGCCGGCCATCGACCTCGGCAAAGAACAGGCGGCCTTCCGGTCCGGCATAGGCGCCGGGCAGCGAAGCCATTTCCTGGTCGAAGTTCTGGAAACAGAGGTTGACGCCCAGCCAGGCCGCATAGTTGCGGAAATACTGGCGGACCTGTTCGATGGCCTCGGTGTCGGCGGCGGAAAGCGTGCGCAGGGTGATGTTCATATTGGGTTGGCTCCGGGTAGGGCGTGGCGGGGTACCGCTTCGCTTCGGTTACGCTGTCCCCGGGGTGGCCGGGGACAATCGCCCATTCTACCTGCGCCGGTAATTATGAATTCAGCGGGTCTCCGCCATCAGTTCTCGGCCGATCAGCATGCGACGGATTTCCGAGGTGCCGGCACCAATTTCATACAGCTTGGCGTCGCGCCACAGGCGGCCAGTCGGGTATTCGTTGGTGTAGCCGACGCCGCCCAGCGTCTGGATCGCCTCGCCGGCCATCCAGGTTGCCTTTTCGGCGGAGTAGAGGATGGCGCCGGCGGCGTCCTTG
Organism: Azonexus sp. MM2026_4; assembly: GCF_055901855.1. NCBI lineage: Bacteria > Pseudomonadati > Pseudomonadota > Betaproteobacteria > Rhodocyclales > Azonexaceae > Azonexus > Azonexus sp. MM2026_4. The sequence continues at coordinate 3,158,141 of NZ_CM148380.1, forward strand.
CGCAGCGTCCGGCTGTGGTCGCTGCTGTCGCAGGCGCGGCCGACGGCATAGACATAGGCGCGGGTGGCCTGCCAGGTCGAGTACAGGTCGGCGACCTTGCCCTGCATCAGCTGGAAATCGCCGATCGCCTGGCCGAACTGCTTGCGTTCGTGCAGATAGGGGACGACGACGTCCATGCAGGCGGCCATGATGCCGAGCGGGCCGCCGCAGAGCACGGCGCGTTCGTAGTCGAGGCCGGACATCAGCACCCGGGTGCCGTTGCCGACGCCGCCGAGCACGTTTTCTTCCGGCACTTCACAGTCGTCGAAGAACAGCGGGAAGGTGTTGGAGCCACGCATGCCCAGCTTGTCGAGGTGGGTGCCGTGGCTGAAGCCCTTGAAACCCTTCTCGACGATGAAGGCGGTCATGCCCTTGGCACCGGCTTCCGGATCGGTCTTGGCGTAGACCACCAGGGTGTCGGCGTCGCCGCCGTTGGTGATCCACATCTTGGCGCCGTTGAGCACGTAGCGGTCGCCCTTCTTTTCGGCCTTGAGTTTCATCGAGACCACGTCGGAACCGGCGTTCGGCTCGGACATGGCGAGCGCGCCGACGTGTTCGCCGGAAATCAGCTTGGGCAGGTATTTCTGCTTCTGCGCTTCGGTGCCGTTGCGGCGGATCTGGTTGACGCACAGGTTGGAGTGGGCGCCGTAGGAGAGGCCGACCGAAGCGGAGGCGCGCGAGATTTCCTCGAGCGCGACGATGTGGGCGAGGTAACCGAGGTTGGTGCCGCCGTATTCCTCGCCGGCGGTCATGCCGAGCAGGCCCATGTCGCCGAATTTCTGCCACAGGTCGGCCGGGAATTCGTTGACGCGGTCGATCTCGGCGGCGCGCGGGGCGATCTCGGCATCGGCGAAAGCCTTGACGGCGTCGCGCAGCAGGTTGATGTCCTCGCCGAGGGCGAAGTCGAGGCTGGGAATATTCATTGGTTTGTCTCCGGTTTGTTGTCTGGTCTTACTTTTCCGTCTTGCCTTGCATGGTCATGATGGTTTGCTGCATCAGCGCGCAGGCTACTTCCCTGTCGCCCTTGACCGCGAAAACCTCGGCCTGGGTGACGATCAGCGTACGTCCGGCGCGTACCACCTTGCCGCGGGCGATCAGCTTCTCGCCGTCGGCCGGGGCGAGCAGGTTCATCTTGTATTCGACGGTGAGCACCGAGGCGCTGGCCGGCACCGTGGTCATCGCCGCGTAACCGGCGGCCGAGTCGGCGATCATGCCGACGACGCCGCCATGGACGAAGCCGTGCTGCTGCTCGATACCGTCCCAGTGCGGAACATGGATTTCGGTACAACCGTAGTCGACCACTGGCATCGTCGCGCGGATCAGGTGCATGGCGTTCTGGCGCGCGAAACTGGCAAGAACGCGGGCAGCGAATCCGGGATCGGCGGGTCGGGTCATGGTGGTCAGGGCGGTGAATTAATTTACGTTGACGTAAACGTAAACCAACCGGCAAAAAAAATCACGCATTTTTCCGGCGTGCCAGTTCCTGCTGGCACTGCTGCTCGAACTGGCCGATCTCGGCGAGCACCGCCTCGATGTCTTCGCGTTGCTGTTCCAGCGCGGCGCGGCGCTTTTCGATGATGCGCAGGCATTCGAGCAGTTGCGGCGTTTCGTCCTCGGTCGAGTTGTACATGCCGATCAGGTCCTTGATCTCGGCCAGGCTCAACCCGAGGCGCTTGCCGCGCAGGGCCATCTTCAGGCGGGCGCGGTCGCGGCGGGTGAAAATGCGCTTCTGGCCCTCGCGCTGCGGGGCCAGGATGCCCTGGTCTTCCCAGAAACGGATGGTGCGCGGGGTGATGGCGAACTCGCGGGCGAGGTCGGAAATGCCGAAGGTGGCCGGCTGGCTCATCATGTCTCCTTGGTTGCGGCGAAGTTAAGCAGATGGCGGGGCTTTTTTCAATCCGCTACCGTATGGTAACTTGCTCGAAAAACGAAAACGGAAAACCATGTCCCTGCATTATCCCTTCACAGAGATTCCCGCCGCCGGCGAGTTGCGCGAGGTTGCGCCCGGCATCTTCTGGCTGCGCATGCCGCTGCCTTTCCAGCTCGATCACATCAACCTCTGGCTGTTGCGCGATGGCGACGGCTGGACCATCGTCGATACCGGCTTCGCGGATGACGGCGTGCGCGCCACCTGGCGCAGCATCCTCGACCGCCTGGACGGGCCGGTGAAACGTCTGATCGTCACCCACTTCCACCCCGATCACCTCGGCCTGGCGACCTGGCTGATGGAGCAGACCGGTGCGCCGCTGGCGATGACCAGCGCCGAGTTCCTGACCGCGCACGCGGTCTGGAACGAGGTCGGCGGTCATGGCGCCCAGTACATGGTCGAACAGTTCCGGCGGCACGGCCTGGACGAAGAACGCCTGGGCAAGTTCGCCAGCCGCGGTTCGGGCTACCGGCGGGCGGTGCCGGGTTTGCCGGTGCACTATTACCGCCTGAAGGCGGGCGATCAGGTGACGATCGACGATCTGGAATGGAAAATTCTCATCGGCTACGGCCATTCGCCGGAACATCTGGCGCTTTACTGTGCCAAACTGGGCGTGTTAATTTCAGGCGACATGCTGCTGCCGAAAATCTCGACCAACATCAGCGTTTTTGCCGCGACGCCGGATGCCGACGCCCTGCGCTGGTATCTCGAATCGCTGACGGTGATGGCCGAGGAAATTCCGCCGCAGACGTTGGTCCTGCCGTCGCACGGCCTGCCCTTCACGGGGGTGCAGGCGCGTGTGGGTGCCTTGCATGCGCACCACGAAGAACGATTGCATGCGCTGGAGAATAGCTGTGAACAAGCGCCGCAGAGCGCAGCCGGGTTGCTCGACGTGTTGTTTGGTCGGGCGCTCGATACACACCAAACCATGTTCGCGATGGGTGAAGCGATTGCCCATCTGAACTATCTGGAACACGCCGGACGATTGTCGAAGGAAATCGGCGACGACGGCGTGCTTCGCTATTCGCGGTTGCCAAAGCAATCCGCCGCGCACTGACAGAGGGAGTTTCAAATGCCGCAGCAAACCGAAGAACAGGGCCTCAACCTGCCCAACCCGGCCGAAATGGCCAAGACTTATGCCGAGGTTGCCCAGCGCGCCTCGCGCATCATCACCCAGTACATGGAAAGGAAGGCCAAGGACGGCGTCGAGGCGCCGTCCGACGAGATGGGCGTCGCCCGCGCCTTCATGGACCTTTCCGCCCGCCTGATGGCCAATCCCTACAAGCTGGCGCAGACCCAGATGAACATGATGTGGGATTACTTCTCGCTGTGGCAGGGTTCGATGATGAAGATGCTCGGGATGCCGGGCGCCGCGCCGGTCGCCGTGCCGCAGAAGGGCGACAAGCGCTTCAAGGACGAAGACTGGGAACAGCATTTCCTGTTCGACTTCGTCAAGCAGTCCTACCTGATCGCCGCCCGCCACATCCATGACACGGTCTGCTGTACCGAGGGGCTCGACGATGCCACCCAGCAGAAGGTCAATTTCTTCACCCGTCAGTACATCGACGCCCTGTCGCCGTCCAACTTCGCGCTGACCAACCCGGAAGTCTTCCGCGAAACGGTCAAGAGCCACGGCCAGAACCTGATCAAGGGTCTGAACAACCTGCTGCACGACATGAACGAGGATGGCCAGCTGCGCATCCGGATGACCGACACCTCCGCCTTCGAAATGGGCCGCAATGTCGCGACGACGCCGGGCAAGGTGGTCTACCAGAACGAGCTGTTCCAGCTGATCCAGTACAACCCGGGCACCACCGAGCAGTACAAGAAGCCCTTCCTCATCGTGCCGCCGTGGATCAACAAGTACTACATCCTCGATCTGCGCGAGAAGAATTCCTTCGTCAAATGGGCAACTGACCAGGGGCACACCACCTTCATCATCTCCTGGGTCAACCCGGACGAGAAGATGGCCCAGGTCGGCTTCGAAGACTACATGCTGAACGGCACGCTGGAAGCGATCACCCAGGTCTGCGCGCAGACCGGCGAGGATTCGGTCAATCTGGCGGCCTATTGCATCGGCGGCACGCTGACCATGTCCACGCTCGCCTACATGGCGGCGAAGAAGGACAAGCGCGTCAATTCGGCCACCTTCTTCACCACCATGCTCGATTTCTCCGAGCCGGGCGAACTGTCGGTCTTCCTCGACGAAGGGACGATCGAAGGACTCGAGAAGAAGATGGAGAAGCGCGGTTTCCTCGAGGGTTCGGAAATGGCCGGCACCTTCAACATGCTGCGCGCCAACGACCTGATCTGGTCCTTCGTGGTCAACAACTACCTGATGGGCAAGGACCCCTTCCCCTTCGACCTGCTCTACTGGAACTCCGATTCGACGCGCATGCCGGCGGCAATGCACAGCTTCTACCTGCGCAACATGTACCTCGAAAACCGTCTCAAGGATGTTGGCGGCGTCGAGCTCGGCGGCGTCAAGATCGATCTGCGCAAGGTCAAGACCCCGTGCTACTTCATCTCGACGATCGAAGACCACATCGCGCCGTGGAAGAGCACCTACACCGGGGCTCGCCTGCCGACCGGCAAGACCAAGTTCGTCCTCGGCGGCTCCGGGCATATCGCCGGCATCGTCAATCCGCCGGCGGCCAACAAGTACGGCTACTGGACCAATGACGCGACCGACGGCAACCTGCCGGAAAGCCCGGAGGATTTCCTGGCCGGTGCAACGCAGCACGCCGGTTCCTGGTGGACCCACTGGCAGGAATGGGTGACCGCGCTGCCGGGCGGCTCGGCCAAGGTGCCGGCGCGCGACCCGGCGGCCGGGGCGCTCAAGGCGCTGGAAGAGGCGCCGGGCAGCTACGTCAAGTTCCGTCTCGACGCGCAGAAGCAGGACTGAACTTTTCCATCCTGCGGCAATCAACGAGGGAGGCGTCAGCCTCCCTTTTTTCTGGCTGTTACAACTGCTAACAGCCGGCATCGGTGAGCGTGCTAGTCTGCAAAGGCCGGACAGACCGGCAACAGGAGGTAAAACCATGAAACGAATGATGATTGCCCTGAGTGCCATCAGCCTGGCATTCGCGGGGTGTGCGAACATGGACGAAACGCAGCGCCATACCGGTACCGGGGCGGCGATCGGTGCCGTCGCCGGGGCGGTGCTCGGTGCCGCCACGGCCAGCAAGTCCGACCGCGGCAAGGGGGCGGCGATCGGCGCCGCAGCCGGTGCGGCGATCGGCGCTGGCGGAGGCTACCTGTGGTCGAAACGCATGCAGGAACAGAAGGCCGAGATGGAACAGGTGACCCAGGGGACTGGTGTCGAAGTGACGCAGACGGCTGACAATCGCCTGAAGCTCGAGATTCCCAGCGATGTTTCCTTCGATTCCGGCAGTTACGCGATCAAGCCTTCGCTGCGGCCGGTGCTCGACAAGCTGGCCGCCGGTCTCGCCGAACACGCGGTGACGCGGGTGACGATCGTCGGTCATACCGACAGTTCCGGCTCGGACAAGATCAATAATCCCTTGTCGGTGAAGCGGGCGGAAGCGGTGCGCGACTATCTGGTACCGCGCGGTGTGGCGGCGTCGCGGGTCGGCGTCGATGGGCGCGGCGCGCGTGAGCCGCTGGCCGACAATGCGACGGCGGAAGGCCGGGCGAAGAACCGGCGGGTCGAAATCTTCATTGCCGAGGGGCAGGCCGCCAACTGAGGGCCGGCCATCCCGCGATCACGGCCCGCCGCGCGCGGGCCGTTCAGTTTCCGGGGAACGGCAGCCGCGGCAGACTGGGCCATTCGATCGCGTCGAGCATGTTCTTGACGATCAGCCCAAGCTCGGTGTCGCCGGTGATTTCCAGTTCACGGTTGAAGAACAGCGTATCCGGGTCTTCCTGCCGTGCCAGCAACTGCAGATAGGCCGACAGGTTGGCGGCAAACGCCAGGTCCGGCTCGCGTTGTGCGTTGAAGACCGGGCGGAACAGGCCGTTGCTGAAGGTATAGTGGGCCACGCCGCCGGTGTCGAGGACGCGGACCCGGAACAGCTTGTCCTCCAGCGCGCCGAGTTCGCTCTCCGGCAGCAGCTTGAGCTTGAGGGCGGCGTTGAGTGCCGTCACCAGCGCCAGCGAATGCGGCCACTGCGGCAGCTTGTGGCCGATTTCGGCGATCAGTGCCGGCAGCCGGAAACGGGGAATGACGAAATGCGGGCTCATGCGGGGACTCCGGTGCGGGCGGGTGGCGGGAGGTGATGACTGGCGATCCCGGCGTCGCCGAACCAGTAACCGTCGACCAGACCGCATTCGCTCCACGCCGCCGTATCGACGGCGGGCGTCTGGCCGTGCCGAGCGGCATCGAAGGCGGCGATGATTTCGTCCATCCGCTGCTGCTGTGGGCTGAGACGGACGATGTCGATGTCCAGCGCAAGCAGGGTCGGCATCTCGCCGAGCAGGCAGTAGGTCTGCGCCGACATCGTCTGGATCCCGTTGATGGTCAGGAAGGCCTGGCCTTCGCGGGTCTTCAGCGTCAGTCCTTCGGCATGCTCGAGGCACTTGAACTGGCAGTCGTCCTTGTTCAGTTCGTAATGGCGGGCGGTGAAGCAGCGCGCCGAGAAGGCAAGCGGAATCTTGCCGAAGGCGAACACTTCCGTCTCGACGCCGGCCGGCCGGCTGGCGTGCAGCGGTTCGATCAGGGCACGCGAAGCTTCCAGCGGCGGCACCCAGCGCTTCATGCCGTAGCGGGTGAAGGTGGCGAGGGTGGCTTCGTTGTAGATGTTGAGGTGCGGACCGGCGACGAAATCCTGTCCGGTCACCAGGTTGATCGCGCCGAGGTCGTTGGCTTCGACCTTGCAGCCGGCTTCGTCAACCAGCCGGCGGAGCGCCTTGAGGTCACTTTCCGATTCGAGCAGCGCCTGCGCCGAGACGACGACTTCCTTGCCGGCATCGCTCAGGTCGCGGGCCAGGCCGATCCAGTCGGCGGTGCGCAGTTGCTGGCGCCGCGAGCAGACGACTTCGCCGACGTGGATGATGTCGAGCGCCGGGTTTTCCGACATCGCTGCGTAGAATTCCATCACTTCTGCCTTGGGCCAGAACCAGAGCAGGGGGCCGAGCGACAGTTTCATGCTTATCTCCAGGGCCGGTTGTAGGCGCCCAGCGTCGCCTGGTTGCCTTCCGAGACCTTGGCCAGTTCGGCCTGCCAGGCCGGCTTCACGTGGTAGCGTTCGGCGCCGTCGCGCAGCGCGTCGAGGGCGGCGCGCAGGGTGCGGGTGACCTGGGTGACGTAGGTCGGGCTGCGCTGACGGCCTTCGACCTTGATCGCGCGGACGCCGATCTTGACGATTTCCGGGAGGATTTCCAGGACGTTGAGGCTGGTCGGTTCTTCCAGCGCGTAATAGGTTTCGCCGCGCACCTCGAAGCGGCCCTTGCACAGCGTCGGGTAGCCGGCCGGCTCGCTGTCGCCGAAGCGGTCGATGAGGATGCCGTTGAGGCGGGTTTCCATGGTGCCGGGTTGCTTGTCCCACTTGACGTACTTGGCCGGCGAGCAGGCGCCGACGGTATTCGGCGATTCGCCGCAGGCGTAGGACGACAGCCAGCAGCGGCCCTCGTTCATCACGCACAGGCTGCCGAAGCCGAAGACCTCGATTTCGACGTCGGTGTTGCGGATGACGTTCTCGACCTGAGCGAGCGTCAGTACACGCGGCAGGACGGCGCGGCGGATGCCGAATTCGCGGCGGCAGAAGTTGATCGCCTCGTAGCTGGTGGCCGAGCCCTGCACCGACAGGTGCAGGCGCTGCTGCGGGTGGCGCCGGCTGGCGTAATCGAGGAGGCCGACATCGGCCAGGATGATCGCGTCCACGCCGAGGTCGACCGCGGCATCGACCGCCTTGTGCCAGTCGCCGACGCGGCCGGCCTGGGGGAAGGTGTTGATCGCCAGCAGCACCTCGCGGCCCTTGGCATGGGCATAGCGGATACCTTCGCCCATGGTCTTCGGATCGAAGTTGAGCCCGGCGAAATTGCGTGCGTTGGTATCGTTCTTGAAGCCGAGATAGACGGCGTCGGCGCCATTGTCGACGGCGGCCCTGAGGGCCGGCAGGCTGCCGGCCGGACAGACGAGGTCGGGCAGTGGGGGCATGGCTGGTTCCAGGCAGATGAAGCGGAGAAGTATAGCGACTCGTATCGTGCCGCCGTTGATCCGCATCAAAAGCCGGGCTCGTGCTAGGATTGGGCAACACAACGTTCGCCCGGAACTCAGCTTCATGTCCGACCATCGTGTCCTCGTCGTCGATGACGAAGCCATCAACCTGATGCTGATCGAGGATTTTCTCGAGCAGGAGCAGTTGGCGCTCGAACTGTTCGCCGACCCGCTCGCCGCCTGGCAGCGTCTGGCGGCGCCCGACAGCGATTTCGCGCTGGTCGTGCTCGATCGCATGATGCCGGGCATGGATGGCATCGAGTTCCTGCGCCGGGTCAAGGCCGACCGCCGTTTCGCCGATGTGCCGGTGATCATGCAGACGGCGGCCTCGGCGCCGGAGCAGGTGCGCGAGGGACTGGAAGCCGGGGCTTATTACTACCTGACCAAGCCTTACGCGCCGGAGGCGCTGATCTCGATCGTCCGCGCGGCGCTCGAGGATCGCCGGGCCCGCGTTTCGCTGCGCACGCTGGCGGCGCACATTGAGGAAGCGCAGAAACTCTTGGTCTGCGCCGAATACGGGTTTTCCACGCTGGAGGAAATCTCCTGCCTGGTGCCGGTGCTGGCCGGCATCTGTCCGGAACCCGACCGCGTCGCTCCCGGATTGTCCGACCTCATGGTCAACGCGGTCGAACATGGCAATCTGGGGATTTCCTACCGCGAGAAATCGCTGCTCAAATGGGACGGCGACTGGGAAGGCGAGATTCGCAAGCGGCTCGCCCAGCCGGAATTCCGCGAGCGGCGGGCGTGTGTGCGCATCGAGCGGACGGCGTCGGCGATTTCCTTCCGCATTGTCGACCAGGGGCGCGGTTTCGACTGGCGAAAATTCCTCGATTTCGACCCCGAGCGCGTCTTTGACCCCAACGGCCGGGGAATCGCCATGGCGCGGATGACCAGCTTCAGCAGCCTGCAGTACGAAGGTTGCGGCAACGTCGTCGTCGCCACCGTCGATTTGCCCGTGGTGGCGTAAGCGGCTTCAGCGGGTGACGATCGTCGGCTGGTAGCCGAAACTGCTGCGGAAGCGCTCGGCGACCACCTGCGCCGCGGCGCGCGAGGCGTAGGGGCCAAGTTGCAGGCGGTGCAGTCCATTGGCGCGCAGGATGTGCATCTTTGCCTCGATCCAGTCGAATTCTCGTTCCAGATGCCGTTTCAGGTTGTCGGCGTTGTCGGCGTTGCCGAAGGCGCCAAGCTGCAGGTAAACCCCGGGCGGCAGGGCGGTCTCGACCGCCGGCGCAGGCGTGGCGGCGACGCTGGGGGCGGCTGGCGGCGCCACCTGGGCGTAGGCGGTGGCGGTTTCCTGGCCGGGGATGATTGCCTCGACCTCGACTTCGCCGCTGCCACCGTTCACCAGCCCGAGCTTGTAAGCGGCGGTGTAGGAAAGATCGATGATGCGGCTGGCGTGGAACGGGCCGCGGTCGATGACGCGGACGATCACCGAGCGGCCGTTCTGCACGTTGCTGACGCGCACATAGGAGGGCAGGGCCAGGGTCGGATGGGCGGCGGTCATCGCGAACATGTCGTAAGGCTCGCCGATCGAGGTCTTCTGGCCGTGGAACTTCTTGCCGTACCAGCTGGCGATGCCGCGGGCCTTGTAGGGGCGGACGCTGGTGTGCGGCACATAACTGGTGCCGAAGACTTCGTAGGGGCGCAGCGCCGGCTTGTGCAGCGGTTCCCAGCGCGGGATCGCGTCGGGGGTCTGGTCGAGATTTTCCGGGATTTCGTCGCCGGGGCCGTCGTCCTTGTAATAGCCGCCACCCCAGCGCCGGTTCGGCGCTGGCTGGGGGGCCGGCCGGCTGGCGCTCGCCGTCGGCCGCTCATTCCTGGCCGCGGGCTCGGGGGTGCTGCCGCAGGCGGCGAGCAGGATGCAGGGAAGGAGCAGGCGCCAGGTGTCTTTCATTTCTTGACCAGCATGCGGTGGGTATGGATGCTCATCAGGATGCCGATGCCCAGCATCAGCGTGATCAGCGCGGTGCCGCCGTAGCTGATGAAGGGCAGCGGTACGCCGACCACCGGCAGGATACCCGAGACCATGCCCATGTTGACGAAGGCGTAGATGAAGAAGACCAGGGTCAGCGCGCTGGCCAGCAGGCGCGAGAACAGGGTCGGCGCGGCGGCGGCGATCATCAGGCCGCGACCGATCAGCAGCGTGAACAGGAAGAGCAGGATGCCGTTGCCGAGCAAGCCCCATTCCTCGGAAAAGACGGCGAAAATGAAGTCGGTGTGCTTTTCCGGAATGAACTCGAGGTGGGTCTGGGTCCCCTTGAGCCAGCCCTTGCCGAGGCCGCCGCCGGAACCGATGGCGATGGTGGACTGGATGATGTGGTAGCCGGCGCCGAGCGGGTCTGAGCTGGGATCGAGCAGGGTCAGGACGCGCCGCCGCTGGTAGTCGTGCAGCATGTTCCAGGCGAAGGGCATGGCGGCGCCGGCGGCGGCGGCCAGCCCGAACATCACCTTCCACGGCAGACCGGCGAAGAAGATGACGAAGAAGCCGGCGGCGCCGATCAGCAGCGAGGTGCCGAGGTCGGGTTGCTTGAGGATGAGGGCGATCGGCAGTAGGAGGATGACGCTGGCGATGGCGAAGTGCTTGGCGCGCAGCATCGATTCGTACTTGTGAAAATACCAGGCAAGCATCAGCGGCATGGCGATCTTCATGATCTCGGACGGCTGGATGCGCACGAAGCCGAGCGACAGCCAGCGCCGCGAGCCGTTGACGACGATGCCGAAGAGGGCGACGCCGATGAGCAGGATCAGGCCCAGCAGATAGAGCGGTACCGCCCAGCGCATCAGCGATTGGGGCGGGGTACGGGCGACGGCGAACATGACGGCGGTCGAAGCGGCGATGTTGACCAGTTGCCGGTCCAGTTTCCAGAAGCCGTCGCTGGCGGTGGCGGAGTAGATCGTCGCCAGGCCGATCGTCATCAGCGCCATGACAATCAGGAAGAGCGGCATGTCGAGGTGTGCCGTGAGGTTCTGGATGATGCGCCGGAGCAGTTTCATTGCGCTATTCCTCGCTCGCCGCGACGCCGTCGTCGCCGTTTTCTTCGCCGGAATCAACCTCCGGCGCCGGGCCGCCCGGCAGTTTGCCGATCAGGTAGTAGTCGAACACCTGGCGGGCGATGGGCGCTGCCGACTGGGCGCCGAAGCCGCCGTTTTCGACCATTACGGCGACGACGATTTTCGGCTTGTCCACCGGCGCGAAGGCGACGTACCAGGAGTGGTCGCGCAGGCGTTCGCGGAGTTGGCCGGCGATGTATTTCTGTCCGCCTTTCAGGCTGAAGACCTGGGCCGTCCCGGTCTTGCCGCCGGATTCGTAGGCGGCGCCGGCGAAGGCGCGGGCGCCGGTGCCCTCACGGACGACGCCGGCCATGGCGCGCTTGATCACCTCGACGTGCTCGGGTTTCAGGGGCGCCTGGCGGATCGGTTGCGGTTCGACGATGCGGACTTCGCCGCTGGTCGGGTTGGTGATGCTATGCACCAGGTGCGGGCGGAAGACCCTGCCGTAATTGACGATGTTGGCCAGGGCGTGCGCCATGTGCAGCGTCGAATAGGCGTTGTACCCCTGGCCGATGCCGACCGAGATGGTTTCGCCGGAGTACCACTTCTGCTGCTCGCGCTTCTTGAAGCGTTTCTGCTTCCATTCCGGCGACGGCAGGATGCCGGTCGCCTCGCCGGGAATGTCGATCTCGGTGCGTCGTCCCAGGCCGATTTCGCCCATGAAACGGGCGATGTTGTCGATCCCCATGTCGTTGGCCAGGGTGTAGTAGTAGGTGTTGCAGGAGACGACGATCGATTTGTGCATGTCGACCATGCCGTGCCCGCCGACCTTGTCGTCCATGAAGCGGCGGTTGCCGAAATTGAAGTAGCCGGGATCGGCGATTGCCTGGTTCGGGGTGCGCTTGCCGGTGGACAGCGCCGCCAGCGCCATCAGCGGCTTGAAGGTCGAACCGGGCGGGTAGGTCGAGTAGATCGCCCGGTTGAGCAGCGGCTTGTCCGGGTGGTTGTTCAGTTCGTCCCAGTCGTCGTAACGGATGCCGTCGACGAACAGGTTGGGGTCGAAAGCCGGCGAAGAGACGAGCGCGAGTACGGCGCCGTTGCTCGGGTCGATCGCCGTCAGCGCGCCGCGGCGCCCACCGAAGGCCTGTTCGGCCACCGACTGCAGGCGGGCGTCGAGGGTCAGCGCCAGGTTGTTGCCGGGGATCGGCGCGGTTTGCGAGAGGACGCGCACGGCCCGGCCGCCGGCGTCGACTTCGACCTGTTCGTAGCCTGCCGTGCCGTGCAGTTCGAATTCGTAATTGGCTTCCAGACCGATCTTGCCGATGTGTTCGGTGCCCTTGTAGTTGGCATCGTGTCCACCGGCGTCGATCATCTCCTTGTCCTTGGTGTTGATCCGGCTGATGTAGCCGATGGCGTGGGCGGCCAGCGTGTTTTCGGGATACTGCCGGAACAGCCGGGCCTTCACCTCGACGCCAGGGAAGCGATAGCGCTGCGCGGCAAAGCGGGCGACTTCCTCGTCGGTGAGGCGGGTGCGGATCGGGATCGATTCGAAGTTCTTCGATTCCTCGAGCAGGCGCTTGAAACGGCGTCGATCCTTGAGCTGGATTTCGACGATTTCGCCGAGGCGATCGATGGTTTCCTCGAGACCGAGGGTTTTCGACGGCGTGATTTCCAGCGTGAAGGCGGAATAGTTGCGGGCCAGGATGACGCCGTTGCGGTCGATGATGTTGCCGCGGTTGGGCATCACCGGGACCAGCGAAATGCGGTTGCTTTCGGCGCGGGTGGTGTAGTACTCGTGCTGCACGATCTGCAGGTAGAAAAAGCGGCCGAACAGCAGTACGAAACAGGTCAGGACGAAGGCGCCAGCGAACAGAATCCGACGCCGGAAACGGTCGGGGTCCTGTTCTCCGTGATGAAATTCGCTCATGGTCGGGGGGTCAGAGCGGGCGGTTGGCGTCCCTTTCCACCGGCTGGTACTGGGGCAGCAGCAACAGGAAGGTGGCGGGAATCCAGAGCAGGGTGGCGCTCAGCGGGCCGATCAGGTAACCCCAGCCGGGGAAATCGGCGCCGGTCGGCAGGCGCATCAGCAACTGGATGACCTGGCAGGCGAGCAGTAGCGGAAAAATCTGCAGTGCCTGCTGGGCCAGCGGGAACCACAGGATGCGCCGCGACTGGCCGGCGGCGAAATAAGCGAGCAGGACATAGGCGAAACAGTGCTGGCCGAGGACCGCGCCGTCGGCGACGTCCATCGCCAGGCCGAGGAAAAAGGCCCAGCCCATGCCGACCCGGCGGGTCTCGCGGATGCACCAGAAACAGAGGACTAGGGCGACCCAATCGGGAATGCCGGGCCAGTGGGCGGTCGGCAGGAAGTTGGCGAGCAGGGCGGCGAACAGGCTGGCGACGATGAACCAGGGGCGGACCGGCAGCAGGATGCGCGAGGAGGAGAAGGTCGGTTGCATCATTTCTTTTCCGCTTGGCCCGGCGTGCCGCTGTTGCCGGCGCGGCCCGGTGAATCCGGCGGTGGCGGCGGCTGGGATTCGCGCGGGGCGAGGACCAGGACTTCGCCGAAGTTCTCGACGGCGGCGACCGGGGCGCAACGGATGCGGGCAAAGGCGTAGGAATTGTCGCGCTCGATGCTGACCACCTTGGCCACCGGGAAACCGGCCAGGTAGACGCCGTCCAGCCCCGAGGTGACGAGCAGGTCGCCTTCGCGGATGTCGGCGTTGGCGGGGATGTAGCGCAGTTCGAGTTCGCCGCTGCCGAGACCGAAGACGACCGAGCGCTGGCCGCTGCGCACGACCTGGACGGGAACCGTCTGGTCCTTGTCGGTGATCAAGGTGATTTCGGCGGAGAAGGGGAAGACCCGGGTTACCTGGCCGACCACGCCGGCTTCGTCGATCGCCGGCTGGCCGGCGACGATGCCCGATTGCTGGCCTTTGTCGATGACGATGCGGCGGGTGAAGGGATCGCGCGCCGTGTACATGATGCGCGCCACCTCGCCGCGCGCTTTTTCCCGCTCCTTGACGGCGAGCAGTTTGCGCAGGCGGTCGTTCTCGGTTTCCAGCTGCTCCAGGCGCAGCAGGTTGGGGGCGGTCTGCAACTGGGCCTGCTTCAGGCTGCGGTTTTCCTCGAGCAGCTTGTCCAGTCCGCGCAGATAGTCACCGGCATTGTCGACCAGGCCGCCCGGCATCTGGGCGATGCGCTGGATCGGGTCGGTGATCAGGGCGACGGTCTGGCGCAGCAGATCAAGGCTGCGCAAACGGAGGTCGACAAAAAACAGCGCCAATGACAGCGCCACGTAGAAAGTCAGAAGGGCCAGCGGTGCTGGCCCTCGCTTGAAGAAGGGAGGTGGTGCGTGGTCGGAGCCGGCCATCGCTTAGTCCTGCAAGCGGGTGGTTGACCGGTCAGTCCGAGGCAAAGATGCTGCCCAGCTTGTCCATCTTTTCCAGCGCCATGCCGCAACCACGGGCAACGCAGGTCAGCGGTTCGTCGGCGACGATCACCGGCAGGCCGGTTTCTTCCATCAGCAGGCGGTCGAGGTCGCGCAGCAGGGCGCCGCCGCCGGTCAGGACCATGCCCTTCTCGGCGATGTCGGCACCGAGTTCGGGCGGCGTCTTTTCCAGCGCCGACTTGACCGCGGAAATGATCTGGTTGAGCGGGTCGGTCAGCGCTTCGAGGATTTCGTTCGACGAGATCGTGAACTTGCGCGGGATGCCTTCGGCCTTGTTGATGCCGGAGACTTCCATTTCCTTGATCTCGGCGCCCGGGAAGGCGGAGCCGATGTTCTTCTTGATGTTTTCGGCGGTGTTCTCGCCGATCATCATGCCGTAGTTGCGGCTGATGTAATTGATGATCGCCTCGTCGAGCTTGTCGCCACCGACGCGTACCGAGCCGGCATAGACCATGCCGCCGAGCGAGATGACGCCGACTTCCGTCGTGCCGCCGCCGATGTCGACGACCATCGAACCGGTCGCTTCGGCGACCGGCAGGCCGGCGCCGATGGCGGCCGCCATCGGCTCCTCGATCAGGTACACCTGGCTGGCGCCGGCACCGAGCGCCGATTCGCGGATGGCGCGGCGTTCGACCTGAGTCGAGCCGGACGGCACGCAGATGATGATGCGCGGGCTGGGCGAGAAGAGCTTGGAGTCGTGCGCCTTCTTGATGAACTGCTTGAGCATCTGCTCGGTGACCGTGAAGTCGGCAATCACACCGTCTTTCATGGGCCGGATCACGGTGATGCTGCCGGGCGCCTTGCCCAGCATTTCCTTGGCTTCCCGGCCGACGGCCTGGATGGTTTTCTTGGCGTTGGGGCCGCCTTCGAGGCGGATCGCAACGACCGACGGCTCATCGAGGACGATCGAGCGGCCACGCACGTAAATCAGCGTATTGGCCGTGCCGAGGTCGATGGCAAGGTCGTTGGAAAAATACTTGGAGAGGAATCCGAACATCTGTTGAGCTCCGCGTTGGGGGGTGCGGTAGATAAAGCTTTTATGATACCTTACAACGCTTTCGTTTATAAGGCTTTGTGCGCTGCAAAAAGCCTTTTTCAAGCCATGTCGCTCTCTACTGAACAGGTTCTGCGGATCGCCCATCTCGCCCGCATCGAGGTCAGCGAATCCGAGGCACTGACCACGCAAGCCCACCTCAACGGCATCTTCGCGCTGATCGAACAGATGCAGGCGGTCGATACCCGCGGTATCGAGCCGATGGCACACGCTCAGGATCTCGGCCAGCGCCTGCGCGACGATGTCGTCAGCGAATTCGACCGGCGCGCCGCCTTCCAGGCGGTCGCTCCGGAAACCGAGGCCGGTCTCTATCTCGTGCCGAAGGTGATCGAATGATAACCAGGAGTCTGAAGCAGCTGTCGCAGGCGCTGGCGGCGAAGGAAATTTCCAGCGTCGAACTGAGCACGCTGTTCCTCGATCGCATCGCCCGCCTCAATCCCGAGATCAACGCCTTCATCACCGTCGACCGGGAGAAGACACTGGCCATGGCGGCGGCTGCCGACCAGCGCCTGGCGGTGGGCAGCGGCGGTGCGCTGACCGGTATCCCGATCGCCCAGAAGGACATCTTCTGCGCCGAAGGCTGGACGACGACCTGCGGTTCGAAGATGCTCGCCAACTTCGTCGCGCCTTACGATGCGACGGTGATCGCAAAAATGCATGGCGAGGCCGGCCTGGTCTCGCTGGGCAAGACCAACATGGACGAGTTCGCGATGGGCTCGTCAAACGAAAGCTCGCATTTCGGGCCGGTGAAGAATCCCTGGGATCGCGCGCGGGTACCCGGCGGTTCGTCCGGCGGTTCGGCGGCGGCGATCGCCGCCCGCCTGGCGCCGGCAGCCACCGGCACCGATACCGGCGGCTCGATCCGCCAGCCGGCGGCGCTGTGCAACCTGACCGGCCTCAAGCCGACTTACGGCGTCGTCTCGCGCTACGGCATGATTGCCTACGCCTCGTCGCTCGACCAGGGCGGTCCGATGGCCGGCACGGCCGAAGACTGCGCGCTGCTGCTCAACGCGATGGCCGGCTTCGATCCCCGCGATTCGACGTCGCTCGAGCGCCCGACCGAGGATTACACGCGTGACCTCGAACAACCGCTGGCCGGCCTGCGCATCGGCCTGCCCCGGGAGTTCTTCGCTGCCGGTTGCGATGCCGGGGTGATGGCGGCGGTGCAAGAGGCGATCCGCGAATACGAGCGGCTCGGCGCGACCATCGTCGACGTCTCGCTGCCCAATTCCCATCTCTCGGTGCCGGCTTACTACGTGATCGCGCCGGCCGAGGCGAGTTCCAACCTGAGCCGCTTCGACGGCGTCCGCTACGGCTATCGCGCGCCGGACTACGGCAGCCTCGACGACATGTACGCGAAGACCCGCGCCCAGGGCTTCGGCGGCGAGGTGAAGCGGCGCATCCTGATCGGTACCTACGTCCTCTCGCACGGTTACTACGACGCCTATTACCTGCAGGCGCAGCGCATCCGCCGCTTGATCGCCGACGATTTCACGGCCGCTTTCGCGTCCTGCGATGTCATCCTCGGGCCGACTTCGCCATCGACGGCCTTCCGTCTCGGCGAAAAGTCTACCGATCCGGTGCAGATGTACCTGTCCGACATCTATACCGTCGCCGTCAACCTTGCCGGCCTGCCCGGCATGTCGATTCCCTGCGGTTTCGCCGACGGCCTGCCGGTCGGTCTGCAACTGATCGGCAACTATTTTGGCGAGGCTCGCCTGCTCAATGTCGCACACCGTTTCCAACAGGCGACCGACTGGCATCTGCGTCGTCCGGCAGGCATCGAATGAAGCGGCGTCTGACTCTGGGCCTGGCGGTTGCCTTGCTCGCCGCCTGCGCGACGCCGCCGGCGCCGACGCCCGAGGCAACGACACCGGCGTCGACCGCGCCGGCGCCGAGTGCCGAGAAATCGCCGGAGTTCAAGAACTCGACCTTGAAGTACCTGGCCAAGCGCAATCTGAAGCCGCAGCCGACGCGTCCGCTCAACGTGCGTTCCCGTTGCTCGCACAAGGACGCGATCGGCACCGTGACCCGCCTCAATCTGCTGGTCAAGGAGGCCGATGTCAAAGCCTTCGACGTCCAGGTCAGCCTGAAGGGACATGGCGCCTGCCGTTTCAATTCCAGCGATTTCAAGCAGGATGCCAGGCTGCCGCAGGTCCTGCTGCGGCACAAGACCCAGAACGATTGCACGGTGCGCATGTGGGAGCAGGGCAAGGAGGTGACGATCGCCTTCAACAGTTGCCCGCAAGCCTGCGAAGGTCAGGCGTTCCAGTACCTGTGGCCGGTCATCGTCGATGCGAAGACCGGACGTTGTCATTGAACGGATGAAACCATGAACCAGTGGGAAGTCGTAATCGGCATCGAGACCCATGCCCAGCTCTCGAGCATCTCCAAGATATTCTCCGGCGCCTCCACCGCCTTCGGCGCCGCGCCCAACACCCAGGCCTGTGCCGTCAACCTCGCGTTGCCCGGCGTCCTGCCGGTGCTCAACCGCAAGGCGGTCGAATGCGCGATCCGCTTCGGGCTGGCGATCGGCGCCCAGGTTGCGCCGAAATCGGTGTTCGCACGCAAGAACTACTTTTACCCGGATTTGCCGAAGGGCTACCAGATCAGCCAGTTCGAACTGCCGGTGGTGCAGGGCGGGGCGATCACCGTCGCCGTCGGTAGCGGCGACAAGGCTTACGAGAAGACGGTCAACCTGACCCGCGCCCATCTCGAAGAGGACGCCGGCAAGTCGCTGCACGAGGACTTCCAGGGCAAGTCGGGGATCGACCTCAACCGCGCCGGCACGCCGCTGCTCGAAATCGTCACCGAGCCGGACATGCGCTCAAGCGACGAGGCTGTTGCCTACGCCCGGGCGCTGCACGCGCTGGTACGCTGGATTGGCATCTGCGACGGCAACATGCAGGAAGGCTCGTTCCGCTGCGACGCCAACGTTTCCGTGCGCCGCCCCGGCGCGCCTTACGGTACCCGGCGCGAGATCAAGAACCTCAATTCCTTCCGTTTTCTCAAGGAAGCGATCGATTTCGAAGTGCAGTGGCAGATCAACGAGATCGAGGAAGGCCGCGCCATTCAGCAGGCCACCGTGCTGTTCGACCCGGATAGCGGCGAAACCCGCATGATGCGCAGCAAGGAAGACGCGCACGACTACCGCTATTTCCCCGATCCCGACCTCCTGCCGCTGCTCATCCCGGCTGACTGGATCGACCGGGTGCGCGGTGAGCTGCCGGAATTGCCGGGGCAGAAGCGGCAGCGCTTCATGGCGCAGTTCGGCCTCTCCGCCTATGACGCGACGACGCTGACCGCCAGCCAGGAGATCGCCGCCTATTTCGAAGCCGTCGTCGGCATTGCCGGCGCCGCCAACGCCAAGCCCTGCGCCAACTGGGTGATGGTCGACCTGGCCGCCCGCCTCAACAAGGAAGGCCGCGAGATCGGCGAGTCGCCGGTCAGCGCCGCGCAACTGGGTGGCTTGATCCAACGCATCGCCGACAACACCATTTCCAACAACATCGCCAAGAAGGTTTTCGAGGCATTGTGGAACGGCGAGGGAGCGAGCGCCGACGAGGTGATCGAGAAGCAGGGGCTGCGCCAGATTACCGACAGCGGGGCCATCGCCGCGCTGGTCGACGAAGTCATTGCCGCCAACCCGGGCAATGTCGCCGAATACCGTGCCGGCAAGGAAAAGGCGTTCAACGCCCTGGTCGGTCAGGTGATGAAGGCGGCCAAGGGCAAGGCCAACCCGCAGCAGGTCAACGCGCTGTTGAAGGAGAAACTGGCCGGCTGAGCGAGCGGCGGCCGGTCAGCTCGTAGTAGCGCTGGCGGTCGCCGTCGTACTTGGCGTGGATCTTGGCCAGCTCCTTGCGTTTGACCTCGATCAGTTCCTGCTGCAGGCGGATTTCATGGTTGACCGTGCGCAGGTCGCTGGCCAGTACCGGGGGCATCGGCGTTCGTTTGTAGAACTCGGCTTCAGCCATCAGCTTGCTTTGCCGCTTCTGCAACTCGGTGATCTTCTCGGTGGCGTCGCGGATGGTCAGGTTGACGTCGCCTTCCGCCTTGTCCTGCGCCATGTCGATATCTTCCGGCGTGGCGTAAGTGGAGAGCAGGGCGGCGTCCATGCGCCGCCGTTCCAGTCTCTGCTCCTCGAGCTGCTGCTGGCGCTTGGCGGCGGCAGCAGCGACCGCTTTTTCCTCCGGCGTCATGGCGGCCGCAACTTCCCGGATTGGATTGCCCGCCCGGTCGAAGACGCGATAGGCGCGTCCCCGGCACTGGGGGGGCAGGGTGTCGCCGCAGGCGCGGCGACCGTTGCCCGGGTCGGTGCAGCAGTAGTACTCCTCCGCTCCCCAGCTCGGGGCGCTCAGTACGATCAGCAGGAGGGCGAAGGGCAGTTTAGGCATCGACACCGTAGCGTTCGCGGTAGCGGGCGACGGCGGCCCGGTGCGCGTCGAATTCCGGATGGCTCTCAAGATAGGTCATCAGGTCGTGCAGGCCAGCGACTGCGACCACCGGAATGCCATAGTCGCGCCGCACTTCCTGAACCGCCGACAGTTCGCCTTGACCGCGTTCCTGGCGGTCGAGCGCGATCAGTACGCCTGCCGGTGTGGCACCGGCGGCGCGGATAAGTTCCACCGATTCGCGGACCGAGGTGCCGGCCGAGATCACGTCATCGACGATCAGCACGCGGCCGGCCAGCGGGGCGCCGACGATATTGCCGCCTTCGCCGTGGTCCTTGGCTTCCTTGCGGTTGAAGGCGAACGGGTAATTGCTGCCGGCGCCAGCGAGGGCGATGGCGATTGCGGCGACTAGCGGAATGCCCTTGTAGGCAGGACCGAACAGCATCTCGAAGGCGACGCCGCCGGTCTGGGCCGCTTTCGCGTAGAATCCGGCGAGCCGTCCGAGCGACGCGCCGTCGTTGAACAGGCCGGCGTTGAAGAAGTAGGGCGACTGGCGCCCGGCCTTGGTGGTGAATTCGCCAAAGCGGAGCACCTTGCAGGCGACGGCGAATTCGATGAATTCCTGACGAAAATCCATAAATCTCCAGTGTCAGTCGGAAATACGACCGAGAGTCCCGCAATGTTACGCATCATCTCCCTGAACCTCAATGGCATCCGCTCCGCGTGGAGCAAAAACGTCCAACCCTGGCTGGCTGCGCAACAGGCGGATGTCGTCTGCTTCCAGGAGCTCAAGGCGCAAGCCACCGACCTGGCGCCGGGGATGCTGGCGCCGGAAGGCATGCAAGCCTTCTATCATTGCGCCGAGAAAAAGGGCTACAGCGGTGTCGGTATCTGGACGCGGACGCCGCCGCGTGGTGTCGTCGAAGGCTTCGATGGCGGCGAGTTCGATGCCGAAGGGCGCTATCTGCGCGTCGATTTCGGCAACCTGTCGGTGATCTCCCTTTACCTGCCGTCGGGCTCGTCGTCGCCCGAGCGCCAGGAAGCGAAGTTCCGCTTCCTTGATCTCTTCCTGCCGCAGATGCAGGCGTTGCGCGCGGAAGGACGGGAAATCGTGCTGTGCGGCGACTGGAACATCGCGCATCGCGAGATCGACCTGAAGAACTGGAAATCGAACCAGAAAAACTCGGGTTTCCTGCCGGAAGAGCGCGCTTGGTTGACCCGGGTATTCGACGAACTTGGCTGGGTCGATGTCTATCGCCACCTCTATCCCGAAGTCGGCGAAGCGGCCTACACCTGGTGGAGTAATCGCGGGCAGGCCTGGGCCAAGAACGTCGGCTGGCGGATCGACTACCAGATCGCCACCCCGGGGATCGCAGCCACCGCCCGCCAGGCCTCGGTTTACAAGGAACAGCGTTTTTCCGACCATGCGCCGCTGATCGTCGATTACGACTATCAGCTTGCGGGCAATGCGATTTGATTTACGCCAGCGGAAGGGATAACCTGTAATCCCTGAATAACCGCTCCAAGACGAGGTTTCCAATGTCTGAACAAATGACCGCCGCGAACAAGGAAAAACTGGTTTCGGACCTGAAGGTCGTGATCGCCGATACCGAAGAACTGCTGCGTGCGACGACCGGCATGGCCGGCGAGAAGGTCGGGGAATTGCGCGAACGCCTGGGTGCCCGCCTGCGCGACGCCAAGGACCGTATGCTCGACCTCGAGCAGGCTCTGGTCGACAAGACCAAGGCAGCGGCTCGCGCTACCGACGACTTCGTGCACGACCAGCCGTGGAAGGCGGTCGGCGTTGCCGCCGCGCTGGGTCTGGCGCTCGGCGTGCTGATCGGCCGTCGCTAACCGGATGACTGGATCCGAAGGTGGCGAAGGCGGCCGGGAAAGCCTCTTCGCCGCGTTGAAGAACAGTGCCGCGACGCTGCTGTCGATCGGGCGGACGCGGGCCGAATTGCTCGTCCTCGAAATCGAGGAGGAGAAATACCGGCTCATCGCACTGTGGTCGAAGGCCATCGGCGCCGCCTTCCTGCTCACGCTGGCCGTGATCATGGCGGTATTCAGCCTCGCCCTGGCCTTCTGGGAGCAGCGTGTCCTGGTCTTTGGCGCCTTCGCCTTGCTCTTCTTCCTCGGTGCTGCCGTGTTGATTCTCGCCCTGCGCCGCCAGGTCAGGGCGCCCAGCCAGCTATTCCGCAGCAGCCTCGCCGAACTCGACACCGACCTCGCGCAATTGCGCGGGCAGCGCCGGGAATGAACGAGAAGCTGCTTGAGCTGGCCGCTCGCCGCGGCGCTCTCGGCGTACGTATCGCTGGCCAGCGGGAGGCCCTGGGCCGGCATGCGCGCGGGCTGGCCCCACTGTTTGCCACTGGCGATGCCGCGTTGCGCGGTGTTGACTGGCTCAAGCTGCACCCGGGGGCGGTGTTTGCCGCCGTCGCTGCGGCTGTTGTCTTGCGTCCGCGCCGTGCTTGGCGTTGGGCGGCGCGCGGCGTCTTCGTCTGGCGGGGCTGGCAGAAGCTGCGCAGTCTGTTGCACTGACCGTGGTGGAGCCTGTCGCAGCGACCAGTTCGGGCTGGTTCCGGCAACTGCTGTCTTCGCAACGGCGCGAAGCACGGCGCGTGATCGTCGAACTGATGGCGACGCGTGGCCTGATGCCCTTGTTGATGAAGGCGCGCAATGGCGAACCCTGGACGGCCGAGGAGCGCCGCATCCTGGTCGAGCATCTGCGCCGTCTGGCGCACCTGTCGCCTTACCTGATCGGTCTGCTGCTGCCGGGGTCGATCGTCCTGCTGCCGATCTACGCCTGGTGGCTGGATCGGCGCCGGATCAGCCGGCAGGATTAGTCGCCGGTGAGTCGTTCCAGGGGGCGACGCGCAGCAGCAGGAGCATCCCGGGGAAGGCGAACAGGAAACAGAGCCAGAAGAAGCTGGTCCAGCCCAGTGCTTCGACCAGCCAGCCGGCGCTGGCGTTGATGAAGGTGCGCGGCACCGCCATCAGGCTGGTGAACAGGGCCAGTTGGGTTGCCGTGTAGGCCGGGTGGGTGGTTCTTGCCATGAAGGCG
Source organism: Azonexus sp. MM2026_4 (assembly GCF_055901855.1). Classification (NCBI taxonomy): domain Bacteria; kingdom Pseudomonadati; phylum Pseudomonadota; class Betaproteobacteria; order Rhodocyclales; family Azonexaceae; genus Azonexus; species Azonexus sp. MM2026_4. The sequence continues at coordinate 3,181,236 of NZ_CM148380.1, forward strand.
ACGAAGGCCGTGGTGCCGAGGCCGGCGCCGATCGCCTCGCCGGCGATGACGATGGCCAGCGTCGCCAGGCGGGCCGGGGTCGATTCGCCGGGGCCGATCCAGGCCATCCAGACGAAACCCAGTATGGTGACGATCTGGACGACGCCGAACAGCCACAGGGCGCGGTTGATGCCCAGTTTGACCATCCAGATGCCGCCCAGGATGCCGCCGGCGACCATCGGCCAGAGACCGGCGTTCTTGGCGATGATGCCGATCTCGGTCTTGCTGTAGCCCATGTCCAGATAGAAGGGGGTGGCGAGCGCCGTGCACAGCGAGTCGCCGAGCTTGTAGAAAAACAGGAAGGCGAGCACCAGCAGCGCCGACTGCACGCCGTGCCGGCCGAAAAATTCGCGGAAGGGCTCGACCACCGCGTCGCGCAGCGTGCGCGGTGTGCCGGTGGCGGCGCGTGGCTCGCCGACCGCCAGCGTCATCAGCAGGCCGGGGATCATGAAGGCGGCGGTGATCATGAACACCTGGCTCCACGGCAGGTGATCGGCGAGGATCAGCGACAGCGAGCCGGGCACCAGGCCGGCGATGCGGTAGGCATTGACGTGGATCGCGTTGCCCAGGCCGAGCTCTGCATCGGGCAGGATTTCGCGGCGGAAGGCGTCGAGCGCGATGTCCTGGGTGGCGGACAGGAAAGCGAGGAGGGCGGTCAGGCCGACGATCAGCATCAGGTCGGTGCGCGGCGAGAGTTGACCGAGCCAGCCGATCGCCGCGATCAGGCCGAGCTGCGAGACGAACATCCAGCTACGGCGCCGGCCGAGCCAGGGCAGGATGCCGTAGCGGTCGAGCAGCGGCGCCCAGATGAACTTCCAGGTGTAGGGAAACTGGATCAGCGCGAAGGCGCCGATGGTGCGCAGCGACAGCCCCTCCGTCTTCAACCAGGCGGGTACCAGGTTGAGCAGCAGGTAGAGCGGCAATCCGGAGGCGAAACCGGTGAAGATGCAGATCAGCATCCGCCTGTTCCACAACGCGGCCAGCCAGGCGGGCATCAGTGCGGGCGGGTCAGGCGGTAGACGGCGAGGCTGCCGAGGAAGTTCAGGTCGCGGGCCGTGTCGGCCTGGACGATCTCCCCGGCTTCGTCGAGCACGCGGCGCTCGACGATGATCAAGCCCATCTGTTCGCACAGCGCCTCGAAATCGAGCAAGGTGAAGAAGCGCACGTTGGGCGAGTCGTACCACTGGTATGGCAGGTCTTCCGAGACCGGCATGCGGCCGTCGAGCACCGAACGCAGGTTGCGCCAGTAGGCGAAGTTGGGGAAGGAAACGACCGCTTCGCGGCCGACGCGCAGCATTTCCCGCAGGATGCCCTCGGTGTGGCGCACCGTCTGCAGGGTGCGCGACAGCACGACGTGGTCGAAGGCGTCGTCGGCGAAATCCTTGAGGCCGTTTTCGAGGTTGCTCTGGATCACGTTGATGCCGTTGCGCATCGCCGCCAGCACGTTGGCGTCTTCGATATCGACGCCCCAGCCGTGCACGTTGCGGGTGTCGATCAGGTGCTTGAGCAGGGCGCCGTCGCCGCAGCCAAGGTCGAGCACCCGGTGACCGGGTTCGACCCAGGCGGCGATGACGTCGAAGTCGGGGCGTCCGAGCGTGTGGGTCATGGCTTGATGTTCCCCAGGAAGGCGGCGACCAGGCCGTGGTACTGCGGATCTTCCATCAGGAAGGAGTCGTGGCCGAAATTGAGGTCGATCTCGGCGTAGGAAACCTTGCGCCCGTTGGCCAGCAGCGCCGCGACGATTTCCCGGGAGCGGGCCGGCGAGAAGCGCCAGTCGGTGGTGAACGAGGCGACGAAGAAATTGGTGTCGCGATGCGTGCGCGCCATTGTTCTGACCAGGTCGCCGTCGTCGAGGCGTGCCGGGTCGAAGTAGTCGAGCGCCTTGGTCATCAACAGGTAGGTGTTGGCGTCGAAGTAGCCGGCGAATTTGTCGCCCTGGTAGCGCAGGTAGGATTCGACCTCGAACTCGACGTCGTAGTCGAAGGAAAACGAGCTGTTACGCAGTTCGCGGCCGAATTTCTCGCCCATCTGGTCATCGGATAGATAGGTGATGTGGCCGAGCATGCGCGCCAGGCGCAGGCCGCGTACCGGCCGCGTGCCGTGTTCGTAGAAGTGGCCGCCGTGAAAATCGGGGTCGGTCAGGATGGCCTGGCGGGCGACGTCGTTGAAGGCGATGTTCTGCGCGGTCAGCTTCGGCGCCGAAGCGATGATCAGCGCGTTGCGCACCCGTTCCGGGTAGGAAATGGTCCACCGCAGCGCCTGCATGCCGCCCAGACTGCCGCCCATCACCGCTGCCCAGCGGTCGATGCCGAAGACGTCGGCAAGGCGCGCCTGGGCATTGACCCAGTCGCTGACCGCGACGATCGGGAAATCGGCGCCCCAGGGCTTGCCGGTGGCCGGGTTGATCGACGACGGACCGGTTGAGCCGTGGCAGCCCCCGAGGTTGTTGAGGCCGACGATGAAGAATTTGTCGGTATCCAGCGGCCGCCCCGGGCCGATGATGTTGTCCCACCAGCCGACGTTCTGCGGCTGGTCGGCGTAATGACCGGCGACATGGTGGTGGCCGGAGAGCGCATGACAGACCAGGATGGCGTTCGATTTTGCGGCATTCAGCGTGCCGTAGGTCTCGACGGCAAGGTCGTAGGACGGCAGGACGCCGCCGCTGCGCAGAGGCAGCGGTTCGCTGAAATGGATGCGTTGCGCCTCGACGACGCCGACGGACTGTCCCGGCATGATGCTCCCGAAAACAAAAAACCCAGTTGGCCGAAACGCGAACTGGGCGGTTCCCGTTTTAGCTGCATTTTTGAGCGCCCGCAATCAGAGTACAAATCGGCGCTGCCGGATGATTTCGGCAGGAAGAAGATAACCAGCCCCCCGGGAAATGTCAATTCAGGCGGTTTGCAGTCATCAGCCGGCGCCAGGATTGCTTCATCGGCCCCGTACTTTGGTACCATTGCCCACCGGGGATTGATGAAAGAGGGGCAGGCATGATCGAGCAGCGGCGACATCAGCGCATCCGTTTCGGGGTTTCGCCCCCGGTCAGGATCGGCTATGGGGGGAAGACTGGCGAGGGTTCCGTCGAGAACCTGTCGATGTCGGGACTGATGTTGCGCAGTCCGGAGCCGCTTGATATCGGGCGCCTGGTCGGCTGCGAGTTTTCCCTGTTCGGTTCGCCGTTGATCGACATCGCGGTCAATATCGTCAGCCGGATCGGCGACGGATTGTATGGTGCCCGGTTCCAGATCGGACTGATCAACCAGGTGCTGATCGAGGATGCGATCCGCGACGCTCTGGCTTCCGGCAAGGCATCGGTGCTCTCGGTGCATGAACTGGCCGGGCGCAAGGTGATGCGTATCGTCGGCGGGCTCAACGGCGCCCTGCGCAACGATTTCATGCATGCCTTGACCCGGGTCGGCGTCGAAGAGCTCGATGTCGGCGGGGTGACCCTGGTCGAACAGGCCGGACTGGCGCTCTGCCTGGTGGCGACCGACCGGCACGGCGTGACCATCGGCAGTCGCTCCGCCTGTTTTGCCGATGCCTGGGCGCAGGCCGTACCGGCCCCGGGAACGCGCTGACTTGGGGCGGGTGATGCGGCGGCGTTATCTCTCCGCCTTGGTTTTCTTGTTTCCTTTCGGCTCGCTGCTGGCCGAGGACGAGTTGTTTTTCGCCGAACTGCCGGTGGTTGCCTCGGTCAGTCGCCTGCCGCAGCGCCTCGCCGACGCACCGGCTTCGGTGACGGTGATCGACCGGGAGATGATCCGCGCTTCCGGCTATCGTTCCCTCAACGATCTGTTCCGCCTGGTGCCGGGCTTCCAGACCTTTGCCCACAGCGATGTCGCGGCCCGGGTCAATTACCATGGAATCACGGATAACAACGATTTCTCGCCGCGGGTGCAGGTGCTGATCGACGGTCGTTCGTTGCATTCGCCGTTGTTCCGGGGTGGCGTCAATTGGGCGCTGATTCCCGTGGCCCTCGAGGATATCGAACGCATCGAGGTGGTGCGCGGCAGCAACAGCGTTTCCTACGGGACCAATGCCTTCCTCGGCGTCGTCAACATCGTTACCATCGATCCTTCCCTGGTGCGCGGTGTTTCGGTTTCCGCCAGCCGTGGTACGCAGGGGATCAACGATTACTCGGTGCGTGGCGGTGGCAAGCTGGGCGAGGCCGGGAACTTCCGCCTCAGCTACCAGCAGACCAGCGATGACGGCCTGAAAGGACGTTACGACTGGGAGGACAGCTACCGCAATCGTCGCTTCGACGCCCGTTTCGACTACGCGGTGAATTTGCGGGACAGCCTGGAATTCTCGCTGGGCAAGATCGAGGGGCGGTTCTTGTCGGGTTCGCTCGACAAGGTGACCCGTCTATCCGACCCTTGCGACGACCCCCTGCGCAATCGCGACGAGTCGTCCACCTGGATGCAGGCGCGCTGGTTGCGGGCGCTTTCCGAAACCGCCGATTTCTCGCTGCGTTACACCTTCAGCGAGGATCGCGGCGATAACGCCTATCGCATCGACCCGGTCACTTGCGGCGTGGTCCCGTATCCGAAGGTCAATGATTCCGGAGACTGGGGGCGCCGGCACGAAATCGAGGCCACCCACAACTTCGTGCCGATGGCGCAGACCCGGCTGGTCTGGGGGGCGAGCTGGCGGCATGACGAGATGGCGTCGAAAACCCTGATGCGTGACCGGGGTAGCGAGAGCCGCCAGGTCTGGCGCGCCTTTGCCAACGGCGAGTGGAAACCCATGACCTGGCTGACCGCCAACCTTGGCGCATCGAACGAGTACGACACGCTGGCCGGCAACCACCTGTCGCCGCGCGCCAGCGTGGCCTTCCACGTGACACCGGAAAATACCCTGCGTCTGGGCTATACCCAGGCCTGGCGGACGGCCAGCATCCTCGCCTATCGCGGCAACCATGTGGAGGTTGATGGCAGCCGGGTCGTCTCGCGCGGCAATCCGCATCTTCCCGCGGAGCGCCTGGACAGCTGGGAAATCGGCTATCTCGGCAACTGGCGCCAGTGGCGGATGAGTCTGGATGTCCGGCACTTCCGGGAGAAGGTTCGCGACCGCCTGATGGAAGTTCGACCGGATGCGTCGCGCGTGCTTTCCGAGCAGTCGATCCAGGACATCCGGATTGCCGGCTACGAACTGCAGTGGCGGTGGCAACCGCTGGATTCGACGCGTTTGTTGATCAATCATGCCAGTTTGAGGCTGGATAGCCGACTATCGGACAATGGCGAGGTGATCCAGGCCACGCCGGGCAGCCATTTCAGTGACGCCAATGGGCTGGCGACCGGCCCGGACGGTCTGCCCGAACCTCAGTACGCGGTCTATCAGCGCCTTGCCGAGGGTTCCGCGCCGCGTCGCTCTTCATCGCTGATGTGGATGCAGAAGCTGCCGGCGGGGTTCGATTTCTCGCTGATGCGCTACTGGGTCGATGCGATCAAATGGACGCGCAATACCGACGCCGAGAAATATTATCGGACCGATGCCCGCCTCGCCTACAGCTTCAAGTTTGCCGGGCAGCGCGGTGAGCTCGCCTATACCGCGCAGTCGCTCGAAGGCAGCCACGCCGAACAGCGCAAGAGCGGCACGAAGCCGAACGGCCGTTACGTCGACCGGCGGCACTGGCTGACCTTGCGTCTCGATTTCTGAACTTGCCGCTCAGGCGCGCATGCCGCGCATGACGGCGCCTTCGAACCAGGCCTCGAAAGGTTCGCGCGGGCCGACCGCCTTGCCTAGCGCGTAGGCGATGCCGAGCTTGCGCAGGTGTTCGAGCGAGGGGGTGTCGTCGACATCTTCGGCAATCGAGAAGATCTGCTGTTCGGCGGTGATTTCGAGGATCGCGCGCAACAGCGCGGTGGAACTGAGACCGTCGCTGATGTCCCGGGTCAGGCTCTGGCTGAGCCGGACATAGGCCGGCTGGAGGGTGCGTAGCTGGGTGAAGGAGGCGACCCCGCCGCCAAATTCGGTGAGCGCGATCTGGCAGCCGAGCTCGCGCATGCGCCGGGAAAATTCGATCAGCAGGCTGGTATGGTGGGTGCCGACTTCTTCCGGGAACATCAGGCACAGCCCTTCGCCCCGCACGCCGGCGGCGGCCAGGTTGCCGGCAATGAAATCGCCGGTCTTGGCGCTGGTGATGGCGGCCCGCGATAGCGGCACCATGCACTGCATCTTCAGTTGTTGTCCCTGCGCCCGGACCAGCGAACGAATCGCCGTTTCCAGGAAATGGTGGTCGAAGACCGTCGCCATGTCGTAGCGCTCGGCGGCGTCGATCAGCGCGCTCAGGGCGATCGGCGCCTGTCCCGCCTCGTTGAGGCGGGCGCTGATCTCGGCCATCGGCCCGTGCGGCACGCCCGGTTGCAGCGGGCGGACCGGGATCGCCTCGACGATCAGGCGGCCTTCGGACAGCGCGCTGGCCAACCGGCTGGCCCAGTTGCCGCGGTCGCGCCGGCGGTCGGTCGGCGCTGCCGGTGCCATCTCGCAGACCCGGTTGCGCCCGCTTTCCTTGGCCTGCAGGCAGGCGGCGTCGCTCAGGGCGAAGATTTCATGAACGTCGCGCACGTCGCGGGTGACCGGCGCCAGGCCGATGCTGGCGCCGATGGCGAAGATCTTGTCCTGCCAGACGAAACGGTATTCGGCCGAGAGGGCGCAGATGTCCTGCGCCACCTGGCGGGCCTTGGCGAGACTGCAATTGGCCAGCATGATGCCGAATTCGTCGCCGCCCAGGCGGGCCAGCGTGTCTTCCTCGCGCAGGCGTCCCTGGAAGAGGAGGGCGATCTGGCGCAGCAGTTCGTCGCCGGCGATGTGGCCGCAGGCATCGTTGACCGCCTTGAAGCGGTCGAGGTCGATGTAGAGCACGCTGAATTCGTCGCCCCCGGCATGGACGGCGGCCAGCGCCTTGTCGAGGCGCAGTTCGAACTCGCGCCGGTTGACCAGCCCGGTCAGGGCGTCGTGGCGGGCCTGGAAGACCAGCTGGGCGGTGGCTTCCTCGATCCGCGTCTGCATCGACTGGTGGGCTTCTTCGATATGGCTGGCCATCTCGTTGAAGCCGTCCTCGAGTACCCGCAGTTCGCCGCTCGAACTGGCCTGGACGCGGGTGTCGAAACGTCCGGCCGACATGTTGCGGACGGCGGCGGCAAGGCGCTGCAGGGGGCGCGCCAGATGGTCGGCCATGGCGATGGCGAGCACGCCCATCAGGCCGAGACCGCAGAGGACGGCGATGAAGCCCTGCAGCATCAGCTCCTTCTGGCGGACCTGCAGCTCTTCCTTGTCCAGCTCGATGAAGACATGGCCGATGGTTTCCTGCGGGTTTTCGTCGAGGCCGGCGATGTCGAACAGGGGATCGCTGTCGCTCTGGCTGCGCACGACCGGCGCGCCGAAGGCAATCCAGGTGTCGCCTTCGCCGACCAGCGCGGGCGCGTTCAGTCGCTGGCGGATGGCTTCGGCGGAGAGCGAGACGCGCCCGCTGACGGCCAGGGTACGACCTTTCGGGTTGACGATGATTGCCGCCTTGATCCCGGGTTCCTGCATGGCGGCCTGGACCAGGCCATAAACGCTGTCCATCTGGCCGGCGATGATGCCGTATTCGCTGATCGGTGCCAGGTAGCGGACGGTGGCCAGGCCTTTGGCGCGTAGCTGGTTTTCCAGGGTGCTGATGCCGGTGATGGCGAAATAAACGACGAGCAGCGTGGTGATCAGGGCGCTGGGCAGCAGCGTCAGAACCAGCAGGCGTTGGCGCAGGGTCAGGTTCTTCATGGATTGACTTCACTGGCTAGCAGTTTCTGGAACAGATCGCTTTCCTCCGGCAGGCGGAGGCCGAAGGCGTCGGCGACGCTGCGGTTGATGTCGATCGAGAATTTTGACGGGCTGACCGGAGACGGTAGCCGGGTGCCATGCGCGATGAGCAGATCGGCCGCCTGGCGGCCAATCTGCTGCGGCGTCGAGTACAGCGCGGCGAGCGCGCCGGCCTTGACCATGGCGGGCGAGAAGGCGATCACCGGCCGCCGGTGGCGATACGAGGTGATCAGGATGGCCTTGATCGTGTTGCGCGAATAGAGCATTGGATCGGGCAGGGCGAGCAGCACTTCGCTGCGCTGCATCAGCGCTTCCAGCGTCGGCAGGATGTATTCCTCGCCGTTGGCGAACTCGCTGACCGGTTGCAGACGTTGGCCGGCGAGGGCAGCGCGCAGGTTGTCGGCTTGCTGGCGGGACTGTTCGCTGAGCAGCAGCCCGACCCGCTGCAGTTCGGGGAAGAGCAGGCGCAGCAGACGCGCCTGACGCTGTGCCGGCTGGTCGAGATAGATTGCCGAGATTGCCGGCGGGCGGCTGGCCCCGGTCTGGCCTTGGTAGGCGTGCTCGGTGAGCAGGGTGGCGAGGACCGGTACCTTCGGTGAGCTGGCCAGCGCTTTGCGCAGGGCTTCGCTGCCGGCAGTGACGATCAGTGCGACCGGTTGGCGTTCGGGAGCATGCAGTTCGGTATCGGTGTAGCTGACCTGCCAGTTGCTGCCTTTGAGCCGCTGCTGCAGGCTGCTCGCAAATTCCTGGTAGGGGGCGCTGTTGTCGGCCAGGACGATGGCGATTTCGCCCGCCCGCGCAGCCAGGGCGAGCAGGGAAAAGACCAGGAGAATCAATGCCGAACGCAACATGCAATAACTATAGGGGTTTGCGTGATGCCATGGCAATAAGCGTTTTCCGTCAGGCGTCCTCGGGCCAGAGGATTTCTTCCAGCAGCGGCAGGCCTTCGCTGATCGCTACCGGTCCCGGGGTCAGGATGATTGCCGACTTGATCTCGTGCAGCCGACCATGGGCGACGGCCGGTATGGTCTGCCAGCCCGGACGGGCGGCGACCCGCTCGGGACGGAAGTGCTTGCCGCACCAGGAGCCGATGATGATGTCCGGGGCGGCGGCAATCACTTCTTCCGACGTCGGCCGGCGGTCGGCGGCGAGCGGCGAACGGGCGCGTTCGGCGAAGACATCCTCGCCGCCGGCAATGCCGATCAGTTCGGAAACCCAGCGCAGGCCGCTGATCAGCGGCTCGTCCCATTCCTCGAAATAGACGCGCGGCCGGCGGCCGCACTGGGCAATGCGTGTTTCGGCCATCGCCCGAGCCTGCGCGATCTGCACTTCCAGCCCGGCGACCAGCGCCTGCGCCCGATCGTCCGCGCCGACCAGGCGGCCGACGGTCTCGATCATCGCCAGGATGTCGTCGACGCTGCGCATGTTCAGCGCGTAGACCGGAATGCCGGCCTTGATCAGGTCGCGCGCGATGTCGGCCTGGAGATCGGAGAAGGTCAGCACCAGGTCCGGTTCGACGGCGAGGATCTTGGCGATGTCGCCGCTGGTGAAGGCGAAGACCTTCGGCTTTTCCTTTCGCGCCTGCGGCGGGCGGACGGTGTAGCCGCTGATGCCGACGATGCGGTCCTGCTCGCCAAGCGCGTAGAGGACTTCGACGGTTTCGGTGGTCAGGCAGACGATGCGCTGGGGCAGGCGGGGCATGGTGTTCTCACTTGGGGCGACGGCTGCGTGCGACATCGAGGTAGTCGCAGAGTTTCGCCGTGCCGTCGAGAATGCGCGGCGTGTGGCGCTGCATGATGTCCGGGTTGATGTGGAAGAGGTTGCCGCGCCGGACCGCGGTCAGGCGCTTCCACTGCTGCCAGTCGTCGAGCCATTCCGGTTTGGCGTCGCCCATGCCGGTGGCGACGATGGCTTCCGGATCGGCCTCGATCACCGCTTCCAGGCTGACTCGCGGCGCCATCTGCTCGAGCTGGCCGAAAACGTTGTCGCCGCCGCAGATGCGCATCGCGTCGCTGATGATCTGCGGGCCGCCGACCGTCATCAGCGGCGCTTTCCAGATTTGGTAAAAAGTGCGCACTTTCGGCTTGCCGGCGTTGCCGCCCTGCAGCGCGGCGAGACGCTCGCGGAACTGGCGGGCGGCGGCGTCGGCAACGGCCGAGGTGCCGGCGAGGCGGCCGAAACGTTCGAGTTGGCCGGCAACGTCGGCGATCCGGTTGGGCTGGACGATGAAGACGGTGAGGCCGAGCGCGCGCAGCTTGTCGGCCTGCGCCATGTTGTTGCCGCTTTCCCAGGCCAGCACCACGTCAGGCTTGAGGGCGACGACGGCTTCCAGATCGATGCGCGAATAGCCGCCGACACGCGGCACTTTCTTCGCCGCCGGCGGGTAGTCGCTGTAATCGACGGTGCCCACCAGCTTGTCGCCGGCGCCGGCTGCGAACAGCGTTTCGGCGATGTGCGGGGCGAGGGCGACGATGCGTCGCGCCGGCTCGCGCAGGCGGACTTCTCGGCCGCTGTCGTCACGCACGACGATTTCGGCGTGGGCGCCGCCCAGGCAGGCGGTGGCAAGCAAGGCAAAGAGACAGCGTTTCATGCGGGCTTCCACTCCGTGAGCGCGTCGGCCAGGCGCTGCCAGCCGGCTTCGTCGGGCGGCAGGCCAAAGCGCAGCAGCGGGTTGGTTTCGTAGCGGCGGGTGAGGATGGCGCGGCGCGCCAGGTGTTCGTGCAGCTCGGCGGTGGTCGGCGCGTTCAAGGTCGCGAACAGCGGCGTTGCCTTGACCTCGCCGAGCGGCGCCAGCAACTGGCGCAGGCGTTCGCCGTCGACGTGCAGGCGCTGCCGGGTCGTTGTCTGCCAGGCGTTGTCGGCCAGTGCCAGCGTGGCCGCGGCGCGCGACGGGCCGGCGATGCTCCACGGCCCGATCGCCTCAGCCAGCTTCGCCAGCAGCTCGGGGGCGGCGAACAGGAAGCCGACGCGCAGCCCGGCCAGGCCGAAGAACTTGCCGAGCGAGCGGAAGACGATCAGGTTAGGCGCGTCCGCCGTGCCGGCCAGCGGCGTCAGGCTGTCGTCCGGCGTCGCGTCAATGAAGGCCTCGTCGACGATCAGCCAGCCGCCGCGCTTTTTCAGTTGCGCTGCGGCGTCGACCGCGAGATCGCGCGGATGGCGGTCGGCGGTCGGGTTGTTCGGGTTGCACAGCAGCACGTAGGGCGTTGCCGCCGCCAGCGCGCGCGGCAGCGTCGCGTTTTGCAGGAAGCGCAGCTTGTGGCCGGCGCGCTGCCAGGCCTGCGGATGTTCGTTGTAGAGCGGCGCGATGCAGGCCACCGCGGCGCGCGGCAGCAGCGCCGGCAGCCACTGGATGGCGGCTTGCGAGCCGGCCACCGGCAGCAGGTTGGCGTTGCCGTAGTAGGCGGCAGCGGCGGCTTCGAGGCCGTCGTTGTCTTCTGGCAGGCGCTGCCAGGCTGCCGCCGGCAATGGCGGCACCGGCCAACCCAGTGGGTTGATGCCGGTGGACAGGTCGAGCCAGTCGGCGAGCGGGAGGTCGTAGTGGGCCGCGGCTTCGCGCAGGCGGCCGCCATGGTCAAGCATGCAGGGCTCCGATCAGGAAAAGAACGGCCAGCCACAGCCACAGGCTGCGCCGGATCAGCGTGATCGCCCGGCCGAGGTCGGCGGCGACCGGCGCCGGGCCGCAGCCGAGTGGCGGGCGGATTTCCTCGCGGCCGTGGTAGATGGCGGCGCCGCCGCATTGCACGCCGAGGCTGCCGGCGCCCGCCGCCATCACCGGGCCGGCGTTCGGGCTTTCCCAGCCCGGCGCCTGGGCCCGCCAGCAGGCCAGCGCGTCGCGCCAGCGGCCGAGCAGGGCATAGCTCAGCGCGGTCAGCCGCGCCGGCAGCCAGTTGAGCGCGTCGTCAACGCGGGCGGCCCAGCGGCCGTACAGGTTGTAGCGTTCGGTACGGTAACCCCACATCGCGTCGAGCGTGTTGGCCAGCCGGAAGAGCAGGGCGCCGGGGCCGCCGAGCAGGGCGAACCAGAACAGCGCGCCGAAGATCGCGTCGTTGCCGTTCTCCAGTACCGACTCGACGCCGGCCTTGGCGACGCCGGATTCGTCGAGTGCTGCGGTATCGCGGGAAACGATCCAGCCGACGCGCTGCCGTGCCTCGTCGAGGCGCCCTTCGCGCAGCGGCCGGGCGACCGCTTCGGCGTGTTCGCACAGGCTGCGCGCGCCGAGCGAAAAATAGAGCAGCAGCACGTCGACCGCGAACGGTGCGAGCGGCCGCAAGGCCAGCGCCAGCGCCACCCAGGGCAGCACCGCCAGCGCCCAGCCGAGCACGCCGCCGGCAATCGTGCGCCGGTTCAGGCGTATTTCGATCGCCGCCGCCAGCGTGCCGAAGCCGATCAGCGGGTGAAAGCGCCGCACTTCGCCGAACAGGCGGTCGAGCAGCACGGCGGCGAGCGCCGCCAGCGGCATGGCGTAGGGGCCGGCGAGCAGGTTCAGTTCGGCCATTGGCGGGCCAGGGCGATGGCGGCGTCGATTGCCGCGCGCGCCTGCGGGCTGTTGTGCCAGCAGGTCGAACCGATCATGCGGGCGATGTGCAAGGTGACGACGGCGGTTTCTTCGGTGGCCAGGCGGTCCAGCGGCGCGTAGCCGGCGTCTTCGAGGCGGCGGATCACCGTCGGGCCGACGCCGGGCAGGGCGAGCAGCGCGGCGCGCTGGTCGGCCGGGAAGGTGCTGCTCATGCGCCGCGCTCCGCCGCGGCGAGCGCCGACAGTGCGGCGGTCAATCCGGCATTTTCGGGTAAATCGCGCGTCCCCCACTGTTCGTGGAAGACCAGTTCCTCGACCGGCAGGCGCGGCAGCCAGCCGGCGCTTTCGAGTTCCGGGCGGTCCTTGAAATGGCTGACTTGGCCGATGCACAGGTAGGCAATCGGCACGATGTGGTGCGGAATACCGAGTGCGTCCTGCAGGGCACGCTCGTGGAAGATGCTGACCCAGCCGACGCCCAGCCCCTCGGCGCGCGCCGCCAGCCACAGGTTCTGCACTGCACACACGCTGCTATACAGGTCCATGGTCGGCATGTGGGTGCGGCCGAGCACTACCGGGCCGCTGCGCGAGCGGTCGCAGGTGATGCACAGGTTCACCGGCGCGTCGAGGATGCCCTGCAGCTTCAATTTGCTGTAGATCTCGCGCTTCTCGTCGGGGAACATCCGTTCGGCCTCGGCGTTGGCTTCGCGGAAGATGTCGTGCACCCGCTGTTTCACGTCCGCCGAGCGGACGACCAGGAAATTCCACGGCTGCATGAAGCCGACCGAAGGCGCGTGATGCGCCGCCAGCAGGATGCGCGCGAGCTGGTCGTCGGCGACCGGGTCGGGCAGGAACTGGCCGCGCACGTCGCGGCGGTTGAAGATGGCACGATAGACGGCGGCCCGTTCGGCCTCGGAAAAAGCGAGCTGGTTTTCCATGGATTCCCCTTCTGGAAACGCGAAGGCACCCGTCCACGGCGCCGTGTGACGTCTCCCGGCCGGTCTTCTGACTCGGATTCATCCGCTGCCGCGCCTTCCCGGTCGAAACCAGTGGCCTGATGCGGCGAACGTCCTCCTTACAGCGTTGGGCACGTGGCGGATTCGCACCGCCTTCCCGATTCTCCTGCCGGCAAAGCCGGAAGGCACCCGGAGACACAATCCCGACTTTCGTCGGAAGTCGGCGATGGTGCCATAATTACCGCCTTTTTTCACGGGCCGGGACGATGATAGGCAACGCGCTGATGGTGCAGGGAACGACCTCCGACGCCGGAAAATCGACGCTGGTCGCGGCGCTGTGCCGGATTCTCAAGCGCCGCGGAGTTTCCGTGGCGCCGTTCAAGCCGCAGAACATGGCGCTCAATTCGGCGGTCACCGTCGACGGCGGCGAGATCGGCCGGGCGCAGGCGCTGCAGGCGCTGGCCTGCGGTCTCGAGCCGCACACCGACTTCAACCCGGTACTGTTGAAGCCGACCACCGACCGCAAGGCGCAGGTGATCATCCACGGCAAGGTCGCCATCGATCTCGACGCCAAGGCCTACCACGAGTACAAGCCGCGGGCGATGGGCGCGGTGCTCGAATCCTGGGCGCGGCTGACTGCGCACTACGACTGCGTTCTCGTCGAAGGTGCCGGCTCGCCGGCCGAAATCAACCTGCGCGCCCGCGACATCGCCAACATGGGTTTCGCCGAGGCCGTCGATTGCCCGGTGATCATTGTCGCCGACATCGACCGCGGCGGCGTCTTCGCCCACCTGGTCGGCACGCTGGAGCTGCTGTCGGCGTCCGAGCAGGCGCGCGTCGTCGGCTTCGTCATCAACCGCTTTCGCGGCGACATCGGGCTGCTTGAACCTGGCCTGGACTGGCTCGAACAGCGCACCGGCAAGCCGGTGCTCGGCGTGCTGCCCTACCTGCACGGGCTGCTGCTCGACGCCGAGGACGCGATCGCGACGGCCGCGGTCGACGGCAAGACAACGGCAAGAATCCGCGTCGTCGCGCCGGCCTACCCGCGCACTTCCAACCACAACGACCTCGATCCGCTGCGCCTGCACCCGCAGGTCGATTTCCGCTGGATCGCGCCGGGCGAGGCGTTGCCGCCGGCTGACCTGATCGTCCTGCCCGGTTCCAAGGCGGTGCGCGCCGACCTCGACTGGCTGCGCGCCCAAGGCCACGACCAGGCCATCGCCCGTCATCTGCGCTACGGCGGCAAGGTGATCGGCCTGTGCGGCGGCTACCAGATGCTCGGCCGCAGCATCGCCGATCCGCTCGGTCTCGAAGGCCCGCCGGGAACGACGCCCGGCCTTGACTTCCTGGCGGTGGATACGACGCTGGAAACGGAAAAGCAACTGCGCAATGTGAGTGGTCACTTGCATATTGAAGGCCGGCCGGCGATGACCGGCTACGAGATCCACCTCGGCGTCACTGAGGGCGACGGCCTGACCCGGGCCGCCATAGCGCTCGCCGACGGGCGCAGCGATGGCGCGATTTCGGCCGACGACCAGGTGCTCGGCACCTACTGCCACGGCGTTTTCGATCATCCCGAGGCCTTGGCCGCGCTCTTGCACTGGGCCGGTGCCGGCGAGGTCGACCATGTCGATTTCGCCGCCCGCCGCGAGGCCGATCTCGAACGGCTGGCCGATTCGGTCGAGGCAGCCTTCGATTGGGAAAGACTGGCCGCCGTGTTGCCTTTGCTCGCCGGCAAGTACGGGGTGGCTGCGGAAACATCCGGTAGCAATCAGTCGCAATCCGTTCATGATTGATTAAGAGGGGGCTGCCTAGAATCCAGGATCGTACATTTCTGGATTCAGCCCATGACACAACCGGCCCCGATCGAACTCGAGTTTTCCCGCAAGTACGACCGCCAGCACGCGCAGCAGTATTTTCACAAGCACCGGGCCGGGTTGATGCGCCGTCTTTCCGACTGGCGCGAGCAGCAGATCGCGCGGGCGGCGCTGGCGCTGGCCGGCGATCCGGCGAGCGTCCTCGACCTGCCCTGCGGTGCCGGGCGTTTCTGGCCGATGCTGGCGGAACGGGCGGAGCGTCGCATCCTCGCCGCCGACAACTCGGCCGACATGATTGTTGTCGCCCGCGCTACGCAGGCGCCGGAGATCGTTGCCCGCGTCGAGACCTTCCAGACTTCGGCCTTCGCCATCGAGCTGGCCGACGGCGCCGTGGATTGCGTGTTCAGCATGCGCCTGCTGCACCATGTCGCCGAGCCGGCGCACCGGCTGGCGATGCTGCGCGAGTTCCACCGCGTTTCCCGTCAAACCGTCGTCCTTTCGTTGTGGGTGGACGGCAATTTCAAGGCCTGGCGGCGGGCCCGGCTGGAAGCGCGGCGGCTGGTCAACAACAACCGTTTCGTCGTCGCGCGTGAGGTGATCGAGGCCGAGTTCGCCGCCGTCGGTTTCGACGTCGTCGGCTACAAGGATTTTCTGCCCGGCTACGCGATGTGGCGTGTCTATACGCTGCGCAAACGCGGCTGACTACTTCAGCGTCAGCGGCAGGCCGGCGGCGACCAGCGTCACCCGCTCGCAGACCGCCGCGATGCGCTGGTTGAGTCTCCCCTGTTCGTCGGCAAACAGGCGTGAAACCGGATGCATCGGCACGATGCCCCAGCCGACTTCGTTGGAGACCAGGACGATCTGCCCGGGCAGTTGCGGCAACGCATCGACCAGCGCCGCCGTCTGGCCGGCGAACAGCGGGCAGTCGATGGCCTCGCCGGCTTCGGTCTGGGCGGCGGCGCGGCCGGCGAAGAGCAGGTTGGACAGCCACAGCGTCAGGCAGTCGACCAGGAGGCAGGTGTCGGACTCCGCTAGTTCGCGCAGGCGGGCAGCCAGGTAGAGCGGTTCCTCGACGCAGCCCCAGTCGGCCGGGCGGCGTTCGCGGTGGTGGGCGATGCGGCGCGCCATCTCGCCGTCGCGCGACTCGGCGGTGGCGACGTAGATGACCCGCTGGCCGGATGCGGCGGCGATTTGCTCGGCGTGGCGGCTCTTGCCCGAACGGGCGCCGCCGAGGATCAGAATGCTTTTTGCCATGGCCGGCATTGTGGCGTCTCCCTTGTTTTTAGTGAAGTTGAACGGGTGCGAATGAGCGTACGCAAACGGCTTTACAACAAAAAAGTTTTGCAACAGAATGGTTGTACAAATTTTCTGTTGGCAGGCGACGATGAAAATCAGTGTCGGCAATCCGGTGGAAGGCGAAGACTTTTTCGACCGCGAGCAGGAGCAGGCGCGCGCCTGGCGCAAGCTGGAAGGCAGCCACCTGCTGATGCTTGCCCCGCGCCGAATCGGCAAAACCTCGCTGATCCTGCGCCTGTGCGCCACCGCTCGGCAGCACGGGCGCTACGCCGTGCATTGCAGTTTTGCCAAGTGCGAAAGCGAGAGCGACTGCATTCGCGAACTGTTCAAGGCTCTGGCGACCGAGCACAGCATCGAGCAGCGTCGAAAGGCCTTGTTCGACAAGATCAAGAGCGTCAAATTGGGGCCGTTGGGTATCGATTGGCACGAAGCCCGGCCTGAAAGCTGGCGTGAGGCCGGCGAGGAACTGGGCAAGGCGCTGGCAGATGGCAACGACGACTGGCTGGTGTGTGTCGACGAATTGCCGGTCTTCATCATCAACCTGTTGCAGCAGGGGGACGACGGTCGGCGCCGGGCGCGGGCCTTCCTGTACTGGTTGCGCGACCTGCGGCAAACCCATTATCGACGCATCAAATGGCTGCTTGCCGGCTCCATCGGTCTGGATACGCTCGCTGCACGGCTCGGCCTGAGTGACACGATAAACGATCTGGAACCGTTTCCGCTCGATGCCTTCAGCGAGGAAAGCGCCTGTCGTTTCCTTGGCGAGTTGGCCAAGAGCTACGCGATCGAACTTGACGAAGGCTTGCGTGCCGCCATCGTCGGGCGTGTCGGCTGGCCGGTGCCTTACTACTTGCAACTGATGTTCGAGCATCTGCGCGAAGAGAGCGAGGAATGCGGTCGGGCGCCGGATGCGGCGATGGTCGAGCTGGTATTCGAGAAACTGCTGGGCATGGGCTACCGCAACCATTTCGACTACTGGCGCCAGCGCCTGGACGAGGAACTCGGCCAGCCGGAGGCGGGGCACGCAGTAAGGATTTTGACGCAAATCTGCCGGTTGACTGCGGGCAACACCCGGGAAAACCTGGCGCAGGCGCTGGCCGCCGCCATCGGCGATCCGGCTGTGCGCGACAAGACGCTCAACTACCTGCTCGAAGTGCTGGTCAGCGATGGCTACTTAATTGAGCGCGCCGGTCGCTACGCGTTCCGCCTGGAATGGCTGCGTGTCTTCTGGCAACGGAGGCTGGCATGAACCGCGATACCGCCCTGAAACGTCCCGCCCTCTATAACCCGGCACTGTGGAGCCGCGACGAAGTGCGCGCCTACTACGTTGCCCGCCCGAAACTGCTCGCCCGCTTCATCGACGATTTCCGTCGCGAAAAACCGGGCACTCGCCCGCAACACAGGTTGATCCTCGGCCAGCGCGGCATGGGCAAATCCACCCTGCTGCGCCGCCTGGCGATTGCCGTTGATGACGACGCCGAGCTTGCCGCTGCCTGGATACCGCTGGTTTTCCCGGAGGAGCAGTACAACGTCGCCAGTCTTGCCGATTTCTGGCTCAACTGCCTTGATGCATTGGGCGGCTACCTGGAAAGCTACGGACGCGCCGCCGAAATGAGCGCCATCGACGCCGAAGTTGCGCGCCTCGATCGCAAGGACGGCGAGGGTGCCCTGCAGGCCTTGCTACGCAGCGCGGGAAAGCTGGGGCGCCGCCTGATCCTGCTCGTCGACAACATCGACTTGATTCTCGACCGCCTCAAGGACAAGGACTGGGCCTTGCGCGAAGCCCTGCAGGAACACCCGCAACTGATGCTGATCGGTGCCAGTAGTCGGGCGCTGGAAGCCAGCTACGACTACGGTCGTGCCTTCTACGATTTCTTCCGCATCGACGAGCTGCGCGGTCTCAGCGAAGAGGAAATGCGCGAGACCATCGTCAACCTCGCGCGCCGGCACGGTGCCGAAGCGCTGATCAGGCGAGTGCAGGAGGATTTCGGGCGCATGCGCGTGCTGCATACGCTGACCGGCGGCAACCCGCGTCTCGCCGTGCTGGCCTACGGCGTGTTGTTGAAGGGATTCGATAGCGATGTGTGCGCCGATCTCGAGAGCCTGCTCGATGAAGTGACGCCACAGTACAAGGCTCGCTTCGACGAACTGCCGGTGCAGGCGCAACTGTTGCTCGATAAGCTGGCCCTGCACTGGGACCCGATGACTGCTCGTCAGGTTGCCGATGCCCTGGGCTGGAACGTCAACCAGGCCTCGGCCCAGCTCGATCGTCTGGCCCAGGCCGGCATCGTCGAAAAGGTCAAGGCCGGGCAAGGCAAGCGCATGGCTTTCCAGGTTGCCGAACGCTTCTTCAACATCTGGTACCTGATGCGCGCCGGTCAACGTGCGCGGCGCAGGTTGATGCGGCTGGTCGGATTCCTGCATGCCTACTACAGCCTCGATCTCGCCGCCGGGCCGGATATGTTGCGCTGCGCCGAGCCGGCGCCATCGCGAGCGCCGCCAATCCGCCAAGCCGACGAACTGATGAGCGAAGTTCGCCGATTGTTCACCGCGCAGCAACACGAAGTGGTTGCAGGCACGGCGTTTTTGCGGGTAATCGTGGCGCTGCTTCCGTCTGCCGTGGAATTGCAGGTCGGCAAGCGCGTCCTGGCCGAGCTGGACGCCTCCGGCATTGGTGAGTCCCTGCAGCCGGTGCGTGCCGCCCTGGTGGCGGCGGTGGCCGGCAACGCCGAACTGCTCAACGACGTGGCGCCCGAAATCCGCTTGCCGGCGCGGGAGATCCTCGCCCGCATGGCGCCGTCGCTGGTCGCCGGCTAGCGCGGCGCGGGTATAATCGCCGCGTTCGACAAAACGGAACCCGGTGCGAGGCAACTCTATTCCGGGGCGGGCCCGCCGCTGTAACCGGGGACTCCGATCGCAATAGGCCACTACGAGCGGAAACAGACGCTCCGGGAAGGCGCGGTCAGGGGGACGATCCGGAAGCCAGAAGACCTGTCGGACGGAAAAACAGAAAGCCTGTGGACAGGGCTTCGTGTTCGCGTCTGGACGATGCGGGCACGAGGCCCTTTCGCTTTTGGAGAATCGGATGCATTCGTTCGCAATCGTCGCCCCCGACCGGGGCATCGAAAATTCGCTCAGACACAAGGTTGATCGCAAAACCAAGCCGCTCGGCGCGCTCGGTCAACTGGAGTCGCTCGCGGTGCGCATCGGCCTGATCCAGCAGACGCTGACGCCGTCGCTCGACCGGCCGCAGATGCTGGTCTTCGCCGGCGATCACGGCGCCGCCAGGGCCGGTGTCTCGGCCTATCCGCAGGACGTGACCTGGCAGATGGTCGAGAACTTCCTCGCCGGCGGCGCGGCGATCAACGTCTTCGCGCGCCAGAACGGGCTTGGCCTGGCGGTGGTCGATGCCGGTGTGGCGCACGATTTCGGCGGCCCGCGTGAAGGCCTGATCGATCTCAAGGTGGCGCCGGGCACGGCCAATTACCTGGAAACCCCGGCGATGACGGCAGCGCAATGCGCGCAGGCGATCGAACAGGGGGCGGGCGTGGTCTTCGGGCTGGCGGCAGCCGGCTGCAAGGTGGTCGGTTTCGGCGAAATGGGCATCGGCAACACCGCTTCGGCGTCCTTGATTACCCATTGCCTGACCGGCGTGCCACTGGCCGATTGCGTCGGGCGCGGCACCGGTCTCGACGATGCCGGGCTGGCGCGTAAACAGGCGCTGCTGGAGCAGGCGCTGACCCGCTATCGCGCCGCTGGCGGCGACGACGACGCCTTTGCCGTGCTCGCCGAGTTCGGCGGCTTCGAGATAGCAACCATGGCCGGCGCCATGCTGGCGGCGGCGGAAGCGAAGATGGTGCTGCTCATCGACGGCTTCATCGTCGGCGCGGCGGCGCTGGTCGCCGCGCGTCTCGAACCGGCCTTGCTCGACTACTGCGTCTTCTGCCACCGTTCGGCCGAGCCCGGCCAGCGTGCCCAGTTGCAGGCGTTGCAAGCCGAGCCGCTGCTCGACCTGGGCCTGCGCCTGGGCGAGGGCACCGGCGCCGCGCTGGCCTTTCCGCTGGTCCAGGCGGCGGTCGCCTTTCTCAACGAAATGGCCAGTTTCGAGTCGGCCGGCGTCGCCGGCTAGCCATGCTGCGCCGCGAGCTCGAATACTTCCTCGGCGCCCTGCGTTTCTTCACCCGGCTGCCGGTGCCGGCCTGGGTCGGTCATTCGGCCGAGGCGCTGCAGCATTCGGCGCGCTGGTTCCCGGCGGTCGGTCTGGTCGTCGGCGGGATTGGCGCGCTGGTCTACCTGGCAGCGCTGCAGTTCTGGCCGCAATCGGTGGCGGTACTGCTGGCGATGGCGGCGACGCTCTACGCCACCGGCGCCTTCCACGAGGACGGTCTGTCCGACACTGCCGACGGTCTCGGCGGCGGCTGGGAGAAGTCGCGCATCCTGGCGATCATGAAGGATTCGCGCGTCGGCAGTTACGGCGTGGTCGCGCTGTGGCTTGGGCTGACCGGCAAGTTCGTATTGCTGGCGGCGCTCGATCCGGCGCTGGTGCCGGTGGCGCTGCTCGCCGGCCATGCCTGCTCGCGCGGCTGCGCGACGCTGTTGCTGGCGAGCATGGACTACGTGCGCGACGACGCGCAGTCGAAGGCCAGGCCGCTGGCCAGCCGGCTGGCGCCGGGGGCGCTGCTGTTCGCCCTGGCGTTCGCGCTGGCGCCGCTACTCTGGCTTCCTTGGCCGCAAGCGGCGGCCGGCCTGCTGCTGGCGCTGCTGGCGACGGTCTGGCTGGCGGCCAAGTTCCGCCGCTGGCTGGGCGGTTACACCGGCGACTGCCTGGGCGCCACCCAGCAGCTCGCCGAAATCGCCTTCTACCTCGGATTGCTCGCGCAATGGCCGCGCTGACGCTGTACCTGGTGCGTCACCCGCGCCCCTTGATCGCGCCCGGCGTCTGTTACGGTCAGCTCGACATTGCGGCCGAAGATCCGGCGCCCATTGTTGAGCGCCTGCGCCGCGAACTGCCGCCGGGATTGCCGGTCTGGAGCAGCCCGCTGCAGCGTTGCCGGACGCTGGCCGAAGCCCTGCAGCCGGCGCCGCGGCTCGATGCGCGGCTGATGGAACTGGATTTCGGCGCCTGGGAAGGTCGTCCGTGGGACGACATCGCGCGTGCCGAACTCGACGCCTGGGCCGCCGACATCGACGGCTACGCGCCGCCCGGCGGCGAAGCGCCGCGCCAGTTGCAGCGGCGCGTGCTCGCCTTCATCGATGAACTGCCGGCCGGCGCGCATCTGCTGGTCACCCACGCCGGCGTGATTCGCGCGTTGCTCGCCGCGGCCGCCGGCGAGACGCTGGCCAGCGCGCTGCATCGGCCGGCTCCCGGGTACGGCAGCCTGACCCGACTCGATTATTTCTCGGGCAGCCGGTAGCGCTGTTCGCGGTACAGCCAAGCCGGCAGCAGCGCGTGCGCCAATGCCCGTTTGGCTAGGGCGTCGCCGTCGGCGGGCGCCGCTTCGGCGGCGCTCAGGCGCTTCGTTTGGCGGTCGTAGTGGGCGAAGGCGGGGGCCTTTTCCGGGCGCAGGACGACCACTTGGTTGCCTTCCATCCAGCCGTAGTTCTGTTCGTACTGCATCATCGCCCGGCCGGGCAGGTCGTCGGCCTCGCGGGTGAGGTCGCGGCCGGGCATCGGGTGTTTGGCGTCGACGCCCATCAGCGAGAGCAGCGTCGGCGCCAGGTCGATCTGGCTGGCGACGGTTTTCACCCGCTTCGGCTTGAGGTCGGCGCCGAGGATCAGGCCAGGAATGTGGAAGCGTTCGACCGGCACCATGCTGTCGCCGCGCACGCGGATGTCGTGGTCGGCGACGACGACGAACAGGGTGTCCTGCCAGTAGGGGCTGGCCTTGGCCTTGGCGATGAACTCGCCGAGCGCGTGGTCGGTGTATTTGACGGCGTTGTTGTCGGTCGCCCTGGGTTGCTCGTAAAGCTCGATACGGCCGTCGGGGAAGTCGAAGGGCGAATGGTTGGTCGAGGTGAACACCAGCGTGAAGCTGGCCTGCCCTTCGGCGTGTTTGGCGTTCAGGCGTTCGTGCGTCTTGTCGAACAGGTCTTCGTCGGAAACGCCCCAGCCGGTGATGAATTTCGGATTCTTGTAGTCCTTCTGCTCGGTGATGTGGGTGAAGCCGTTGCCGGTGAAGAAGCCGCGCATGTTGTCGAAATGCGCTTCGCCGCCGTAAATGAACTCCGACTCGTAGCCGTGCTGGCCGAGGATGGAAGCGAGCGTTGCGAAATTGCGCTGCGCCAGCGACAGCTTGACGACGGCCTGCGCCGGCGTCGGCAGGAAGCCGGTGGTGACCGCCTCGATGCCGCGGATCGAGCGGGTGCCGGTAGCGTAGAGCTGCTCGAACCACCAGCCTTCGTGCTTGAGCTTTTCCAGGTTGGGCGTCACCGGGACGCCGCCGAGCGACTGGACGAAGGTGGCGCCCAGGCTTTCCTCGAGGACGATCACCAGATTCAGCGGCTTGCTGCGGCGTAGCGTTGCCTGCTGGTTGACCAGGGTCGGGATTTCCGGGTCATTGACCAGCGGGTGCGGGTTGCCGAAGCTGGCGCGGGCCTGGCGAAACTCGGCGAGCATGTCGGCGGTTTCCATCTTGCCGTAGATCTCGCTCGAATTGGCTTCGTGCTGCATGCCGTAGATCGCGTAGGCCACCGACCAGGCGGAATTCAGGATCAGCGTATTGACCATCGGGTCGGCGGTGAGCGCGAAGGTGGCCGGGTTGGCCGGCCGGTGCTGCAGGCTGGAACGAATTGCCAGCGCGCAGACGAGGAACAGGATCGGCCAGGTGAGCCAGAGTTTCCAGGCGGACCAGGGTGCCTCGGCCCGTTGCCAAGCGCGCATCATGCGCCAGGCGCCCCAGCCACAGAGGCCGGTGACCAGCAGGCCGCCGACCAGGTGCAGGCGGAAACCGCTCCACAGCATGGCGACGACTTCGTTCGGGTATTTCAGGTATTCGACAAAGAGCCGGTTCGGCCGGCTGTCGTATTCGTTGATGAAGGCCGGCGAGGCGATCTCGAGCAGCGCCAGGGCGGCGATCATCAGCGTCATCCAGGCGACGTTCAGCTTGCGCCAGGCGGGCCACAGGCGCTTGCCGGCGAGCAGCGGGGCAAGCAGCAGCAGGGGCAGGGCGAGCAGGGAAAGCTGGATCACGTCGACACGCACGCCCTGCAGCAGCATCGTGCTCCAGATGCCGGTGGCGGCGACCCGTTCCGACTGCCACAGCATCAGCGCCGCGCGCGACAGCGTCAGCAGCGGCAGGCCGACCAGGAAGAGCATGGCGATGCCGGCGTAGGGTCCGAAGAGATCGAGGCGTTGCCAGAGACGGGAAAGGCGGGAGGCGGGAATTGCAGGTTGGGGCATGGAAATCTCGTTGGGGCGGAGCCGGAAAAGTCTGGATCAGATCAATTAAACGGCCATTAAGTTCGTCCGGGAGCGCTATTGTGCCTCAGCCGGGCAGGCGCAGGCTGGCTTGCAGGCCGCCGAGCGGCGATCGATCGAGGCACAGTTCGCCGCCATAGGTTTCGGCGATGTCGCTGCTGATCGCCAGGCCGAGACCGCTGCCCTCGATGTTTTCGTCAAAGCGCCGGCCGCGCACGCCGGTTTCGCGGATCTGTCCGGCCGACAGACCGGGGCCGTCGTCGTCGATCGCAATGACGACCTCGTCGTGCTGCCGGCGGGCGCCGACGACGACCCGTAACTTCGCCCATTTGCCGGCGTTGTCGAGCAGGTTGCCGAGCATTTCCTCGAAATCGGTCTGTTCGCCGCGCCAGTGCAGTTCGCGCTCGACGTCGAGCTGCCAGCTCAGGCCGCGATCGCGGTGCAGGCGCTGCATCAGGCCGATCAGGCCGTCGATGCAGTCGCCGACCGCCACCTGGCGGACGCTGCCGGCACCGCTGCCGGCGCGGGCCAGGTGGCGGTCGATCAACTGGGTCATGGCGCCGACCTGCTGGCGCAACAGGGCATTGCGCTGCAGTTCGCCATCGGCGGCGAGCAGCGACAGCGGCTTCTTCAACGCGTGGCTGAGGTCGGCGGCGTGGCCGCGGGCGCGGTCGACGATGCGGGCATTGCGGGCCAGCACCAGGTCGAGTTCCTGGGCCACCGGCGCCAGTTCCGGGCCGTAGTCGTTGCCGACGCTGGCGGCGCTGCCGGTGCGTACCGCCGCCAGCCGGTCGCGCAGCCGGCGCAGCGGCAACAGGCCGAGACGGACCTGCAGGATGCTGGTGAGTAGCAGCGAGACGAGCAGGCCGAGCTGGGTGAACAACAGGATGCGGTCGAGGCGATCGAGCTCGCTGGCGATGTCGGCGGCCGGGCCATAGACGTGCAGGCGGGCCGGCTGTCCATCGACGTCGATGCTGCGGACGATGCCCAAGACGGCCAGTCCCTGCGGGTCGACCCCTTGCCGCAGGTCGGGGTTGCCGGGCACCGGCCGGCTGCCGGCGGTATCCAGGCGGCTGTCCCAGAGCGAGCGCGAGGCCTGCAGTTCGCCGCTGCTTTCCAGTTGCCAGTACCAGCCGGAAAAGATACGGCCGAATTCGTCGTTGCTGCGCCCCTGCCAGTGGATCTGGCTGCTGCCGGGCGGCACCGAGAAGCCGGCGAGCAAGCGTTCGGTCCGTTCCTCGAGGCGCTGCTCGAAATGCCGGAGCAGGGTGTTCTGCACGCTCTGCCGCAACACCCAGCCGCCGAGCGTGCTGACCAGCAGGGCGGCGATCGCGGCCAGGGCGACCAGTCGCGATGCCAGCCCGAAACGGTGCAGCCGCTTAAACGGCATCGCCTTCGGTGAGGCAGAAGCCGCGCCCGCGCGCGGTCTGGATCAGCGGCACGCCGAGCTTGCGCCGGATGCGGCCGATCAGCACGTCGAGGGTGTTGGAATCCGGATCGAGGTCGCGCGCGTAGACGTGCTCGCTGATCTCGCTGCGGCTGACGACGCAATCCTTGCGCTGGATCAGGTAGGCGAGGATGCGCTTTTCCTGGGCGGTCAGGCTGAGCGGGGCGCCGGCGAGCGTGAAACGGTCGGCGTTGGCGTCGTAACTCAACGGGCCGGCCTGCAGGATCGGCGAACTGTGGCCGAGGGCACGCCGTTTCAGGACGCGCAGGCGCAGCGCGACTTCCTCGTGCAGGAAGGGTTTGTTCAGGAAATCGTCGGCGCCGGCGTCGAAGCTGGCCAGCTTGTCGCTCCAGCGGCCGCGCGCGGTGAGCACCAGGACCGGCAGGCGGCGGCCCTGTTCGCGCCAGTGACGCAGTACCGAGACGCCGTCCTGGCCGGGCAGGCCGAGATCGAGCACGGCGGCGTCGTAGTCCTCGGTGCTGCCGACGAAGGCCGCCTCGTCGCCGTCGTGCACGGTATCGACGATCATGCCGTCGGCGCTCAGCGCGGCGGCGATCCGGGCGGCGAGTTCGCGGTCGTCCTCGACCAGCAGCACCTTCATCGGCTCACTTCCTCGTCGTTGAGCAGCTTGCCGCTGACCGCGTCGATGTCGAGTTCGAAGACGCGGCCGTCATCGAGACGGACTTCGACCTCGTAGAAATAGCGGCCGTCCTGGTCGTATTCCAGCTCGACCTCGTGGATGATGCCGCGGTAGCGGGCAGGCAGGCGGCCGAGCAGGTCGGGCAGCGGCATCAGTTTCTTCAGGACTTCCTGGCGGTGGCCGTTGCCGTCGAGCACTTCGCCGTTCTGGGCGTCGATGACGAACTCGCGCAACTGCCCGTCCTGCAGGATGACCTGGACCTCGTAGATCAGCCGCTTGTCGGCCGTCAGCTTGAGTTCCAGTTCGAGCACCTTGCCCGGGTGGCGGGCGAGCAGCGCGCGCAGCGCCTTCGCCATGTCGAGACGCGGCGTTGCCGTCGCCGCGTGCGGCAGCTCCCTGCCGCTCACCGCGTCGACCAGCAGCTTGCTGCGCTGGCCGTCGTTCCTGAGCACGGTGACTTCGTAGATGCGCCTGCCGGAGAGATCGCGTTCGAGATCGACGTCGAGCACCTTGCCCGGATGCGTCTTCTGGACGCCGGCCAGGATTTCCGCCAGCGGCTTGAGCTGGCCCGCCTCGACGGCGCGGCGGATGACGTATTGCTCTTCGGCGTGGGCGGGCGGCAGCAGCAGGGCAATCAGGAGGGCAGGCAGGAATTTCATGGGGCGCATGCTGCGGCAGCCAGGGTAAACGGTTGATGAATTGTAGCGTCAGGCGCCGTTTAGCGTCGGCAGCGCAGGATGGTGCCGTCCTCGATTGCCGCCGCTACCGCCATGACCCCTTCCAGCCTGTCCGTTCCGCTTTCCCTTCCCGTTCGCCGGCTGCGCTTGGCGGCCGGCTGGCGCCGCGCCGGTGGCCTGTTGCTGGCGATCCTGGTCGTCCTCGGCGGCGCCGCGCCGTTCGTCCGCTGGCCGGCCGTCGCTCTCCACTGGCAGCAGGCGACGGCCGATGCCGCGCAACGCGAGCGGGCGCTCTGGCTGCCCGCCTACCGGGTCGAGATCGAAGCCCGGCCATTGGCCGGCATCGCTGCCAATGTCTCCGGGCTGACCTACGATCCGGATCGCCGGACCCTGTTCGCTGTCACCAATGCCCATCCGGAAATCATCGAGCTGTCGCTGGCCGGGGAGGTGCTGCGGCGCATCCCGCTGAGCGGTGTCGGTGATCCGGAGGCGATCGAGTATGTCGGGCCCGGCGCGTACGTCCTGGCCGACGAGCGGCAACAGGCGCTGGTCCATGTCCGGATCGACGAGGGGACAAGGGCGATCGATGCCGGGCAGGCGCCGCGCCTGGCGCTCGGTATCGGCCGCAACGGCAACAAGGGCTTCGAGGGGCTGGCCTTCGACGCCGCCAGCGGCCGCCTGTTCGTTGCCAAGGAGCGCGATCCGCAGCGCATCTACGAGGTGCGCGGCTTTCCCTTTGCAGCGACGGCTGCGCTCGCCATTGCCGAGGACACGGTACGCGACGCGAGCTTGCCGGGGAGCGACCTGGCCGGCCTCCATTTCGACGCGGCGAGCGGCCACCTGCTTGCCTTGTCCGAGGAGTCACGCCGTCTGGTCGAATTCGCCGCCGATGGCCGGCCGCTGAGCAGCCTGTCGCTGGCCGCCGGCCGCAGCGGCCTGCAGAAGGCGGTGCCGCAGGCGGAGGGGGTGACCCTGGACGACCAGGGGCGGCTCTACCTGGTCAGCGAACCGAACCTGTTCTACCGCTTTACTCGCCCGCCGCCCGCAAGCCCAGCAGGCTGACGGCGAAGCCGCCGCCCGGTGGGTTGGCCAGATGCAGGCGGGCGCCGTGCAGTTCGGCGATGCGGGCAACGATCGCCAGCCCGAGCCCGTTGCCTTCGGTCTTTCCCGGTTCGGCGCGGAAGAAGCGCTCGCCGAGCCGGGCCAGGATGGCCTCGGGAACGCCGGGGCCGTTGTCGCTGACGGTCAGGTCGTAGCTGGCGTCGTCGCGACGCTGGATAGCGACGCGGATCGCGCTGTCCGGTGGCGAATAGCGCAGGGCGTTGTCCACCAGATTGCGCACGGCGATCTGCAGCAGGTCGTTGTCGCCCTGCACAAGACAAGGGGCGTTCAGTTGCGGCGTGGCGACGGGGCGCTCGGCATGGCTGGCGGCGACGACGCGCTCGACCAGTTGCCCGAGATCGACCGGGAGGCTGTGTGGCGGGCAGCTCAGCGGGTCGAGCCGGGCCAGACGCAGCAACTGCTCGACCAGCCTGCCGGCTCGGTCGACGCCGATCTCGATCTGGTGCAGCGCGTGTTCGCGTACCGGAGAATCGCCGCCGAGCAGGGCAACCTGCGTCTGCACCTTGAGCGCGGCGAGCGGTGTGCGCAGTTCATGGGCGGCGTCGGCAGTGAACCGACGTTCGTTGTCGAGCGTCCGGCCAACGCGGCGGAACAGCCGGTTGATCGCCACCACCAGCGGCCGCGCCTCGGTCGGAATGCGGGTGGCGGTCAGCGGCGCCAGGCTGTCCGGGGTGCGTGTCGCGACCTCGCGGGCCAGTTGCTCCAGCGGCCGCAGCGCACGTTTGATCGAGAAGTAGATCAGCAGGATCAGTACCGGCGTGATGAGCAGCAGCGGCCACACCGTCTGGGTGGCGACTTCGAGCGCGGCGCGGTCGCGCAGGCCGATCGCCTGGGCGACCTGGACCCGGTAGCGGCCGTCGGCGGAAACCGCGTTGAGTACCCGCCAGGCTTCTTCATGGCGAATGATGTCGTTGTAGCCGGCAACGCCGAGGATGGGGAACTCCGGCGCATCCGGCGAGCGGGCGAGGATGGTGCCGTCGCCGCGGCCGATCTGGAACTCCAGCGGCGGCTCGTAGACGTCCTCGGCGCCGCGTACCGTCGCCAGTCGCGGGGCCAGTTCGCCGAGGTCGTCCTCGTTGTCGTGGGTGATCGCCAGCAGCAGGCGGGCGGTTTGCGCCAGGCTGCCGTCCAGCATTTCCTCGGCTTCGTGCTGCGCCTGGGTGTAGCTGAACCAGCCGGTGAGCAGCCAGGTCGTCATGACGACCGCGCCGATCGCGGCGAGCAGCCGCCAGCGCAAGGATTGCAGGTGCTCCGGCGGCAGCAGGCGTTTCATGCGTTGTGGTCGGCGAGCTGGTAGCCGAGGCCGCGTACCGTCTTGATGAAGTCGGCGCCGAATTTCTTGCGTAGATGGTGGATGTAGACTTCGACGGTGTTGCTGCCGGCTTCGTCGCCCCAGGCGTAGAGGCTTTCCTCGAGCTGGCTGCGGCTGCGGATGTGGCCCGGCTGGCTGATCAGCGCGTGGAGCAGCGCGTATTCCCGGCCGGATAGCGAGACTTCCTGGCCATTGAAGCTGACCCGCTTGCTCGCTGGGTCGAGACTGACGCCGCGATGTTCGAGCAGCGGCTGCGCCTTGCCGCCGGCGCGGCGGAGCAGGGCGCGGATGCGCGCCTGCAGTTCGCCGAGGTCGAAGGGTTTGGTCAGGTAATCGTCGGCGCCGTGGTCGAGACCGGCGATCTTGTCTTCCGGGGTATCGCGTGCGGTCAGCAACAGTACCGGCGTCTGGTCGCCGCGCCCGCGCATTTCGCGCAGCACGGCGAGTCCGTCCTTGCCGGGCAGGCCGAGGTCGAGGATGCAGGCATCGTAACTGTGGTCGGCCAGCGCCAGCAGTGCCATTTTTCCGTCCTGCACCCAGTCGACCGCGTAGGCGGCGAGCATCAGCCCGGCGCGGATTCCGTCGCCGAGCAGGGTGTCGTCTTCAACCAGCAATAGTCTCAATTAGCGTGCTTCTCCGGCAGTTTTGGCGAGCAGGGCGCGGATTTCCTGGCGTCGGCCCTGGTCGGCCAGTTCGCGACCCGGGCGGGCCGGCGCGGCAAGGGCCTTTTCCAGGTAGCGGCGGCCTTCGGCCACCTTGTCCTGATCGATCAGATACTCGCCGTAAAAGAAATTCGGGTCAATCCCGTCCGGGTTGACGGCCAGCGACTTGCGGAACAGCGCTTCCGCCTTTTCCTTGTCGCCAAAGCCGATCGGCCAGCGCGGTACCTTGGCGTAGAGCGTCGCCAGGCTGGTGTAGGCGGAGCCGTTGAGCGACTTCTCGTCGAGCTTCAGGCTTTCTTCGAGCAGTGCCCTGGCTTCCTTGGCCAGCGACAGGCCGCCGAGGCCGCCGCGCACGCCGGCTTCGCTGGAGACGACGATGCCCTCCCAGATCAGCGCGGCGGCAAGATTCGGGTTGGCCTTGGCAATCTGGTTGGCCTGGACGGCGAGTTCGCGGTAGAGGTCGGCCTGCTGCTTTTCCGGCGCCTTGTACTTGATTTCCGCCCAGCGGTCCTGGATCGGGCGGATCAGTTCGTCGCCGGGGGCGGCGTGGAGCAGCGTCGCGCAACCGACGCCGACGGCGAAAAGCAAGGATTTCAAACGGGACATGATGCCTCCTGTGTTCTGTTGAGGGTCACGCCTTGGCGGCGTGTTGTTTGATCTTGGCCAGCTTGCCGCGCAGGCCCTGGTCGACGAGACCGGGGGCGAAGCCGTTGAGCCAGGCGAAAAAGCGTTCCGGGAAACCGATGTGGCCTTCGGCGACATCGTTGGCGAGCATGGCCAGGACGTGCCGGGCGACTGTCTCCGGCGTGTCGGTGGCGCTGCCCAGGGCGCGGTTCAGGGCGCGCACCGCCGGCGGGTTGATCGGCGTGTCGATGGCGCGCGGCGCGACATGGATGACGCGTACCGTGCTGTCGGCGAGTTCGCGCCGCAGCGCCTGGGAAAAGCCGCGCAGCCCGGCCTTCGCCGCCGAGTAGGCGGTGAAGCCGGCGAAGGGAACGCTGCCGAAGGTCGAGCCGATATTGACCACCGCCGCCTCCGGCTGTTGCGTCAGCCAGGGCAGCAGGGCCTGGGTCAGGCGGATCGGCGCCCCGAGATTGGTCGCCAGGATGCGTTCGACGTCGTTCCAATCCTGCTCGGCGAGCAGGCCGAAGCTGGCGACGCCGGCGTTGTTGATCAGGATGTTGGCGCCGAAGCTGCGGGCGGCCTGGACCGTGCTCTCGATGCCGCCGCCGTGCGTCAGGTCGGCTTGCAGCAACTGGTAGTCGCAACCGGCCGGCAGGTCGATGCGGGCCAGCGCCGCCGGGTCGCGGCCGGTCAGCAGCAGGGCGGCACCGGCGTTCGCCAGTTCGCGCGCGAGCACCCGGCCGAGGCCGCCGTTGGCGCCGGTGAGGACGATGCGGGCGCCTTTCAGTTGCATGCTGCGACCTCGACCGGCAGGGCGTGGAAGATGTCGCCGTAGAGCTTGAAGAAGACCTTGGCGGCGTGCAGCACGTCGGCCTGATCTTCCGGCGTCATCAGGTCGAGGATGTTGGCCAGGTGCTGCGTGTGTTCCTGGTCGAGCGTGCCGTGCGAACGCAGGTAGGAGAAGGCCGTGTCGGGCAGGCCCAGCGCCGCCTGGATGCGGTCGGCGGCATTCAGCGCGAGGTCGACGCTGGTGCCTTCGAGGACGAAGACCATGCCGAAGAAGCCGGCCGGGTTGCCGCGGTTGATCAGGTCGTAGGCGTAGGCGATCATCAGTTCGGCCGGCAGCTCGGGGCGGCTGTTGCGTACCGCTGCGACGTCGCCACCGGCGGCGGCGATGTCGTTGAGAATCCATTCCTCGTGGCCGATTTCCTCCTCGATGTACTCGGCGACGCCGGCGCGCATCCAGGCCAGCCGCTCGGGCAGGCGGCCGCCGAGGGTCATCAGCAGCGGCGTCGTGTGGCGCACATGGTGGTAGGCCTGGGCCAGGAAGGCGAGATAGCTGGGCAGGCTGGCGCGGCCCTGCAGGCATTCGCTGATGATCGGCGCGGAGAGCAGGTAGGCGCGGGCCTGGGCGGTTTCGAACTTGAGCGTGTCGTAGAAGGACATCGGAGACTCCTCTGAAGAATGGAGCGCCGCCAGGGCGGCACGGTGATGGTCGATGATGGCTTGCCGGCGCGGCCGGCCGTTGCCGGTGGCCAGGCCGTTGCCCGCGGTGAAGGCGGGGCTGGCGATGAAATGGGCGATCCGCGCGTAATCCGGCAGGCCGGCGTTGGCGCGGGCGATCGCTTCGCCGAGTGCGCCGTCCGGGATGCCGGGCAGCGGCACGACGATGGCGGACAGCGCCGGCTGGCCGTCGCCGGTGACGACGGCTTGGATGATCTGCGGCTGGGCGAGCAGCGCCGCTTCGACCCACTCCGGCGAGACGTTGCGGCCGAACGAGGTGATCAGCAGGTTCTTGCGCCGACCCTGCAGGTGCAGGTGGCCGCTGCTGTCGAAGCTGGCGAGGTCGCCGGTGGGGAAGGCGGCGTCGCTGGCCGCCGCCTGTCCGGTGTAGCCGAGGAAGGCGCGGGTGCGCACGGTCAGTTCGCCGTCCTCGATGGCCAGCCGGGCATGGCCGAGCGGACGGCCGACACCGTCGGCGTCGTCGCCGGGGCGGTTGATCGCCAGCACCGAGCCGCCTTCGGTCAGACCGTAGCCCTGGTAGGCGGGAATGCCGAGGGCGCGCGCGCCGGCCAGCAGTTCCGGGGCGACGCGCGCGCCGCCGACGGCAACGAACTGCAGCGTGGCCGACGGCTGGCTGCGCGTGAAACCGAGGTAAGTCGCCCAGGCCTTGAGCAGCTCGGGCACCAGGATCACGCTGCCGGCGCCGGTTTCCCTGACCTTGCGGTCGAGCGCCGCCGGGTCGAAGCCCTGCATGCCGGCCCAGCCGAGTTCGGCGAGCGGCGGCAGGTACACCGGCATGCCGCGCAGCAGCGGCGCATAGACGCCGGCGACGTTTTCCAGCAGCAGGGCCAGCGGCAACACCGCCAGGTGGCGTTCGAGCGGCAGATCGGCAAGGCGCTCGTGCACCGCGCGGGCCGTGTCGAGCAGGCCGTCGCGGCTCAGGCAGACGCCCTTGGGCGCGCCGGTGCTGCCCGAGGTGAAGGAAATCTTGGCGCTGCCCGGCGGCAGCTCGACCGGCTCGACGACCCGGCGCATCCAGGTCAGCCCCTGCCAGCGGCCGGTGATGGCGAAGCCGAGGTCGAGGGCGCCGATGCGTTCGGGCTGGTCGGTGAGCACGGTGTCGGCGCCGGCCTGTTCGAGCGCGTTGCGCAGTTGTTCCGTGTGGAAAAAGGCGGGCAGCGGCAGATGCACGCGACCGCTGTCCTGGCAGGCGAGGTCGGCGATGATCCAGGCCGGGCTGTTGTCGGCCAGCACGCCGACAACGCGGCTGCCGGCCAGGCGTTCGCGCAGGTTGAGCAGTTCGGCGACGATCTCGCCGGCATTCCAGCTGCGCTGGCTGTCGAGCAGCAGCGGGGCGTCGGCCGGACGGGTGGCGAGTTCGGCTTGCCAGGAGAAATCAGCCATGGCGTTTCACCATTTCCAGGGCCAGGGCGATGCGGCCGGCGACGACGATCGGCCGGCTGTCGTAATAGCTGCCCCAGTCGGCGGCATCGGCGCCGAGACGCTCCGGGTCGGCCGGCGCCAGGGCCAGCGGCGGCAGGCCGAGGCGGCGGAAGATGCCGATCAGCTCGCGGGTAGCGGTGAAGGCGACCCACTCGTAACCGAGCCGGTCGAGGTGGCGGGCCAGGTTGAGGATGACATCGACGCTGCCACCGGGGCGGTCGGCGGCGAGGTTGCCGACTTCGACGATCGCCTCACGCTTGACCGGCTGGCCGGCGAGGCGGGCGACGGCGGCTTCGATCGGCTCGTCGAGGTAGGTTTCGAGGAAGAGCCGGTCTTCGCCGGCACAGCGCCAGCCGGCGGCGGCGGTGATGCGCTCGTTGTCTTCGAGCAGCATCAGGTTGGGGGCGAAGCTGCGCACCGTGGCGTCGTAGTGGCGGCGGAAGATGTCGCCGATGAAGGCTTCCGCCTGCGCCCGGCGCGGCGCGCCGACGATGGTGTGACGGACCGTCGACACCGGTCGGCGGGTCTGGAATATCTTCTGGATGGCAGCCACGATGATGACCTCGTTGAACACTATGGCGCCAAGGATGCGACCGGCGAATTAAAGGAAACTTAAGCGTTTGCTTTTTTGCCATGCGCGATTCGTCGCTTGCGTTCCGGAAGTTTGCCGCTTGGGGCATCATTGTCCTTCCAACTGAAAAGTACCCGGGGGGGATATGGCATACACGCGCAACGTCGGCCTCAGCGCATCCGAGGACCGGATCGAAAAACTGATCGCCGAGCGGCTGGCGCCCGGCGCCGACAAGGACAAGATCGACGCCCGCATCTGGGATCTGTTCGGCGAGGAATGGGCGGTGATGTTCACCGACCTGTCCGGCTTTTCCAGCGGCGTCGCGTCGTTCGGGATCATCCATTTCCTGCAGTTGATCTACGAATCGCAGCGCCTGCTCTCGCCGTGCATCGATGCCCACGACGGCATCCTGCTCAAGGTCGAGGGCGATAGCCTGCTGATCATCTTCCGCAATATCGTCAAGGCGATCGAGTGCGCCGATGCCATGCAGCGCGTCTGCCAGGCTTACAACGTCGGGCGCGAGCCGGCGGAACGCATCGGCCTCTGCGTCGGTCTCGGCTTCGGGCGGCTGCTGCGGATCGGCGACCGCGATGTCTATGGCAGCGAGGTCAACGCGGCAGCCAAGCTGGGCGAAGACATCGCCCGCGCCGGCGAAGTCCTGGTGACCGACGCCGTGCGCGATGCGGCAGCCGGTGTCTACGCGTTCGAACCGATCGCCAATGTGCCGCCGGGTGCCAATGCGGCGTTCCGGATGGTCCGCTGAGGCGCTCCGGCGGCGTCAGTCGCTACCGGGCAGCAGCGGCAGCCCGCTTTCCTCGTAGATCGCCGCGAAATCGGTGAGCAGTTCGACGCTCTTCAGTTCGACCGGGTCGCCCGCCGTCAGCGTGGCGAGTTGCCAGCCGATGTCGCCGCTGCGCCGGTGGATTTCGATCAGTGCCTCGTCCTGGCTGACAAGCACATATTCGAGCAGGGTCGGCAGACTGCGGTAGGCCTGCAGCTTTTCCCGGCGGTCGGTGGCGGCGGTGCTTTCGGAAAGCACCTCGACGATCAGGCGCGGGTTGTCGACCACTTGGTCGGCCGGGCCGACGGCCAGGTGCTGCGGGTCGCAGGTGACCAGCACGTCGGGGTAGTAGATGCTGTGCGTCTTGGCGACGCGCAGCTTGGTGTCGGCCATGAAGGCGCGGCACGGCGAGCCGCGCAGGTGGTTGCGCAACAGCGATGCGATGTTGAGCGCGATGACGTTGTGGCGCAGCGAGGCGCCGGTCATCGCGTGGATGCGGCCGGCGACGTATTCGTGGCGCACCGGGCTGCGCACCTCGTGAGCCAGGTATTCGGTTTCCGTCACGTAGATGTCATCGGCGAGTTTCATGGCGCCCTCCTGCGGTCGACGGAAAAATTATGCAATAAATCACCGCCTTAGTGGGCGGCTTCCCAGTTCGGCCCGACCCCGACTTCGACTACCAGCGGCACCTTCAACTGCGCCACCTGGGTCATCAGGCGCGGCAGATGCGTGCGGATTTCCATCAGTTCGCCGTCCGGCACTTCGAGCACCAGTTCGTCGTGCACCTGCAGGACCAGTTTCGACTGGCGGGCGGTCTGCTCCAGCCAGCCCTGGACGGCGATCATGGCGAGCTTGATGAGGTCGGCGGCGGTGCCCTGCATCGGCGCGTTGATTGCCGCGCGCTCCGCCGCCTGGCGGCGGTTGCCGTTGCTCGAGCGGATTTCCGGCAGCCACAGGCGGCGACCGAAGACGGTTTCGACGTAGCCGTGCTCGCGCACCGTCGCCCGGGCTTCTTCCATGTAGCGGGCGACGCCGGGGTAACGGGCGAAGTAGCGGTCGATGTAGGTCTGCGCCGCGCTGCGCTCCAGGCCGAGCTGGCGGGCGAGGCCGAAGGCGCTCATGCCGTAGATCAGGCCGAAGTTGATGCTCTTGGCGACGCGACGTTGATCCGGGCCGACTTCGAGCGGTGTGACGCCGAAGATCTCGGCAGCGGTGGCGCGGTGCACATCCTCGCCGTGGGCGAAGGCGTCGAGCAGGCGGGCGTCGCCGGAGAGATGCGCCATGATGCGCAGCTCGATCTGCGAGTAGTCGGCCGAGACGATGCTGCTGCCTTCGGGGGCGACGAAGGCGGTGCGGATTTTCCGGCCTTCGTCGGTGCGCACCGGGATGTTCTGCAGGTTGGGTTCGCTGGACGCGAGCCGGCCGGTCACTACCGAGGCCTGCGAGAAATGCGTATGCACGCGGCCGCTGTCCGGGTTGATCATGCGCGGCAGCTTGTCGGTGTAAGTGCCCTTCAGCTTCGACAGCGAGCGGTGTTCGAGCAAGAGCTTGGGCAGCGGGTAGTCGAGCGCCAGTTCGGACAGCACTTCCTCGTCGGTTGACGGGCCGCCGGAGGCGGTCTTCTTCTTCACCGGCAAGCCGAGCTTGCCGAACAGGATTTCACCGAGTTGCTTGGGCGAAGCGAGGTTGAACGGCTGGCCGGCGAGTTCATAGGCCTGGGCTTCCAGCGCCATGATCTTCTGGCCGATCTCGTGGCTCTGACGGGCGAGCGTGTCGCCGTCGATCAGGATACCGGTGCGCTCCATCTGCCAGATGACCTGGCGGGCGGGCAGTTCGATCTCGTGGTAGATGCGGGAGAGGCCCGGCTCCTTGGCGAACTGCGGGTGCAGCACCTCATGGACGCGCAGCGTCACGTCGGCGTCCTCGGCGGCGTAGGTGGCGGCGCGCTCGATGTCGACCTGGTCGAAACCGATCTGCTTGGCGCCCTTGCCGCACAGGTCTTCGTAGGCAATGGTGTCGAGGCCGAGATGGCGACTGCACAACTGGCCGAGGTCATGGCCCTTGTCGGATTCGATGACGTAGCTCTGCAGCATCGTGTCGTGGGCGATGCCGGCCAGCGCGATGCCGTGGTTGGCGAAGACGTGCTGGTCGTACTTGGCGTTCTGCAGCACCTTCTGGCGCTCGGCGTTTTCCAGCCAGGGTTTCAGTTTTGCCAGCACTTCGTCGCGCGGCAACTGTTCGGCGACGCCGGGGCCATTGTGGGCGAGCGGGATGTAGCAGGCCTCGCCGGGCGTCACCGAGAGCGAGATGCCGACGATGCGGGCGGCGAAGCTGTCGAGGCTGGTGGTTTCGGTGTCGAGCGCGGTCAGCGGCGCGGTTTCGATCTTTTGTAGCCAGTGCTCGAACTGTTCCCAGGTGAACACCGTCTCGTAGCGGACTTCGCTCGGCGCGGCAGGCGGTGCGGCGGCTTCTTCGCTGGCTGGCGGCGCGTCACTGTCGAGTTCGCGCGTCCAGGTGCGGAAGTTGTAGCGCGTGTACAGTTCGCGCAAGGTGTCGCGGTCGCGCGCCGTGGCGGTCAAGGCCGTCGGCGCCGGCAAATCCGGCAGGTCGCAGACGACGGTGACGAGCTTCTTGCCGAGCGGCAGAAAGTCGAGGTGATCGCGCAGGTTCTGGCCGACGACGCCGGAAATCTGCTCGGCGTTGGCGACGATGGCGTCGAGCGAGCCGTATTGCGTCAGCCATTTGACGGCGGTCTTCGGGCCGCACTTGGCGACGCCGGGAACGCCGTCGACGGTATCGCCGACCAGCGCCAGGTAATCGACGATCTTTTCCGGCGGCACGCCGAACTTGGCTTCGACGCCGGCCGCGTCGAGCATTTCCTCGCTCATCGTGTTGTACCAGCGGACATGCGGGCCGACCAATTGGGTCAGGTCCTTGTCGCCGGTGGAAATCAGCGTGTCGATGCCGTCGGTGGCGGCCTTGGTCGCCAGCGTGCCGATCACGTCGTCGGCCTCGACGCCGTCGATGCACAGCACCGGCCAGCCGGCGGCGGCGATGGCGGCGTGGATCGGCTCGATCTGGGCGCGCAGGTCGTCGGGCATCGGCGGGCGGTGCGCCTTGTACTCGGGATACCAGTCGTCGCGGAAGGTCTTGCCCTTGGCGTCGAAGACGACCGCCTTGTAGTCCGCCTTGTGGTCGTTTTCCAGACGACGTAGCATGTTCAGAACCCCGTACAGCGCGCCAGTCGGCTCGCCGGCCGGATTCCGCAGGTCGGGCAGGGCGTGATAGGCGCGGTACAGATAGGACGAACCGTCCACCAACAAGAGAAGAGGCATGGGATGACCGAGAGCGAT
Source organism: Azonexus sp. MM2026_4 (assembly GCF_055901855.1). NCBI lineage: Bacteria > Pseudomonadati > Pseudomonadota > Betaproteobacteria > Rhodocyclales > Azonexaceae > Azonexus > Azonexus sp. MM2026_4. Next base: position 3,219,205 of record NZ_CM148380.1, read on the forward strand.
AAACTGGTGATGGGCATCGAGACCGAGGCGTTGCTGAAAAGCGCGACGGCCCGCGAGTCCTGGCGGATTTTCGGCATTATGTCAGAGTTCGTCGAGGCCACCGACCGCCTGGCGGCGATCAAGCCGGCGGTGACGATCTTCGGTTCGGCCCGGGTCAAGGAAGGCACGCCGTATTACGACTTGACCGAGCGGATTTCCCGCCTGCTCTCCGATTCCGGCTTCTCGGTGATCTCCGGCGGCGGCCCCGGCATCATGGAAGCGGCCAACAAGGGCGCCTTCCACGGCAAGTCGCCGTCGGTCGGGCTCAACATCCAGCTGCCGCACGAACAGCAGAGCAATCCCTACCAGGACATCTCGCAGACCTTCCGCCACTTCTTCGCGCGCAAGTACATGTTCGTCCGCTTTGCCAGCGCCTACGTCGTCATGCCCGGCGGCTTCGGCACGCTCGACGAGCTGATGGAAGCGCTGACCCTGATCCAGACCGGCAAGGCGCGCAAGATTCCGCTGATCCTGGTCTGCTCGGATTTCTGGAAGGGGCTGATCGACTGGTTCCGCGACACGCTGGTGCGCGAAAAGATGATCGATCCCGAGGACACCGAGCTGATCCAGATCATCGACGATCCGGAGAAAGTCGTCGAAGCGATCTTCAAGCATTACGAGGCGCGTCCGTTCAGCCCGCTGCCGAACGAACGGGAGATGATGCTCAACCTGTAATAAAATGGCTGGCATACCGAAAGGAAAAAACATGCGCCGTCTTCTCCCCATCCTGCTTCTTGCCGCCTTGCCCGTCTGGGCGCAACAGGGCGAACTGCAACCGCTGCCCGCCGTGCCGCCCCCGCCGCCGGAAATGGAACCCTTCGACGCGGCGCTCGAGCCGCAGGTGACCATCGTCCGCAACGACAAGGAAACGCGCGAGGAATTCCGTGCCAACGGCAAGCTCTACATGGTCAAGGTGACGCCGGCGCACGGCAAGCCCTACTACCTGGTCGATCGCCAGGGCGACGGCGTGATGGTCGAAAGCGAGATCAATCCCAACCCGGTGCGGCCGCCGATGTGGGTCATCCATAGCTGGTAAGCCTTGTCCGTCTATACCACGGTCGGGCGCGCCGAACTCGCCGCCTGGCTGGCGCCGCTGGCGGCCGGCGAACTCCTTGAACATGCCGGCATCGCCGCCGGCATGCAGAACTCCAATTATTTCGTGACGACGGGCCGCGGCCGCTTCGTGCTGACGCTGTTCGAAGCGCTCGATCCGGCAGCGCTCGATTTCTATCTGCGCCTGCAGGCGCATCTGGCCGATGCCGGTCTGCCTTGTCCGCGACCGCTGGCCGACGCCGCCGGCCGCCTGTGGCGGCCGTTGTGCGGCAAGCCGGCGGCGCTGCTCACCTGCTTGCCCGGGCGCGCCGTCGACACCCCCGATGCGACGCAATGCCGCGCCGTCGGCGCCGCGCTGGCGCAGTTGCACCTGGCCGCCGCCGATCTTGCCGGGGCGCCGGCCAATCCCTGCGGTGCGGCGTGGCGCCAGCAAGTCGGCGACGACCTGCTGCCCCTGCTCGGCGCTGCCGATGCCGCGCTGCTCGCCGACGAACTCGCCTTCCAGGCCGAGCAGGACTGGTCGGCGCTGCCGCGGGGGGTGATCCACGCCGACCTGTTTCGCGACAACGTCCTCTGGCGCGACGATGGCGAACTCGGCGGTCTGCTCGATTTCTATTTTGCCGGCGTCGATGCCTGGCTGTTCGACCTGGCAGTGGTCGCCAACGACTGGTGTGGCGATGCCGGGCGCTTGGCGGCACTGGTCGACGGCTATGCCGGCGTACGCCCGCCGCAAGCTGCCGAACGGGCGGCCTGGCCGGCGTTGCGGCGGGCGGCGGCGCTGCGTTTCTGGCTGTTGCGACTCGATGCCAAATTGCGGCCGCGCGCCGGCGAAGTGGTGACGATCAAGAATCCGGACGATTTCAAGGCCCTGCTGGTGCACTTGCGCCTTGCCGCCGATGCGCTCCCCGGCTAGCATCCGGCCATGAGCGAAAGTCCGCAATTCCCGATTCCCCCCGCGCCCTTCAAGGGCGATAGCCGCGAGGTTGACGCCGGCGCCTGTTTCGACTGGCTCGCCCAGGGCTGGGCGATGTTTCTTGCCCACCCCGGCATCTGGCTGGGGGCGAGCATCCTGCTGCTGGTCATCCTGATGGCGATATCGATCGTGCCGCTGTTCGGGCAGGTTGCCGCCCACCTGTTGGTGCCGCTGTTCGGCGCCGGCATGCTGCATATCTCACGGACCATTGCCGATGGGGGCGAACCGCAGATCGCCGACCTGTTCGCCGGCTTCCGCCAGCATGCCGGGCAACTGGTGATGGTCGGCGTGTTCTTCGCCATCGGCGTCTTCGGTATCGCGCTGATCGCCTTCCTGCTGATCAGCGGCGGTTTGCTGGGCGGGGCGATTTCCGGGCGGATCGGCGGTTTCGGCATCGCCTTCGGCGGTTTCATGCTGGCCGGCCTGCTCGTCATGCTGCTCTCGGTGCCGGTGATCATGGCCACCTGGTTCGCGCCGGCGCTGGTCTATTTTCACGGCATGGCGCCGCTGGCAGCAATGAAGGCCAGTTTCGCCGCCGGGGCGAAGAACTGGCTGGTGATGGTGATCTTCGGAACCTTCCTGGTGGTGGCGGCGTTCTTCGCCATGCTGCCGATCGGTCTCGGGCTGTTGCTGCTGCTGCCGATCTTTTCGGCGGCGGTCTACGCGTCCTACCGCGACATCTTTGCGGGGGCCTGAGCGATGCGCGCGCAGACGCTTCCGGCAGCGCACGGCTGGCAATGGGTGCTCGGTGGCTTCGCCATCTACCGCCGCAGCCCGCTGATGCTGTCGCTGCTGGTCATCACCTACTGGTTCATCGTCGTCTTTCTCAACCTGTTTCCGATGCTCGGCGCGCTGGCGGCCTCGCTGGTCATCCCGGGCCTGTCGGTCGGCCTGATGCTGGCCGCCCGCAACATCGAGCGCCATCAGCCGGTCGCCATCCAGACCCTGTTCGGCGGTTTCCGCGACAACACCCGGACCCTGCTCGTGCTCGGTGCCCTCTACCTGCTGGCGACTTTCGCCGTGCTCGGCCTGTCGACGGTTGCCGACGGCGGTGCCCTGCTCAAGTACATGCTCGCCGACAGCCGCGCCGAGCGCGCGTTGGTCGAGGATGCCGACTTCAGCTTTTCGGTGCTGATCGTCGTCATCGGCATGGTGCCGGTGCTGATGGCCTGGTGGTTCGCGCCGGTGCTCGCCGCCTGGCACCGGCTGCCGCTCGGCAAATCGCTGTTCTTCAGCTTCGTCGCCTGCCGGATGAACTGGCGGCCCTTCGTCGTCTATGGGCTGGGGCTGCTGATCGTCGCCGCCATGCTGCCCGGCCTGCTGCTCGGGCTGCTGCTCAGCTTGCTACCCGGCCTGCAGGGCCTGGCGACGACGCTGGTGACGCTGATCATGGGACTGGTCATCGCGCCGACCGTATTCGCCAGCTTTTACGTCGTCTATCGCGACATCTTCGGCATCTCCGAAATTGTCTGAGCCGCTGGCGATTTTCGGCGGCACCTTCGATCCGGTGCATTTCGGGCACCTGCGGCTGGCGGAGGAATCGCTCGCCCATCTCGGCCTCGGCGGCGTGCGTTGGCTGCCCGCCGGCAATCCGCCGCACCGCGGGGTACCGCAGGTAACCGGCGAGCAGCGGCTGGCGATGGTCCGCCTGGCCACCGCCGACAATCCCCGTTTCGCGGTCGACGCCGCCGAAGTCGACGCCAGCGCGCCGAGTTACACGGTGCACACGCTGGAACGCCTGCGCGCCGAACTCGGTGCCGCCCGGCCGCTGGTCCTGCTCGTCGGCGCCGATGCCTTCGCCGGCCTGGCGGGCTGGCACCGCTGGCACGACATCCTCGAACTCGCCCATGTCGCGGTCTCGCACCGCCCGGGGTTCCCGGTCGAAGCTGCCAGCCTGCCGGCGGAACTGGCTGCCGTCTTTCACCAGCGCCGACTGGCCGACGCGGGCGGCCTGCGCGCGTCGCCCGGCGGCGGCATCGTCACCTTCGCGATGACCCAGCTTGCCATTTCGGCGACGCAGATCCGCAAGCTGCTGGCCAACGGCCTGTCGGCGCGTTATTTGCTGCCGGACACCGTTCTCGACTATATTCGCGCCCATTCCCTTTATAGAAACCCCTGATGGACATCCGCAAGCTGCAAAAAATCGTCGTTTCCGCCCTCGAAGACATCAAGGGCAAGGACATCGAAGTGATCAACACCACCAAGCTGACCTCGATGTTCGATCGCCTGGTCATTGCCACCGGCGATTCCAACCGCCAGGTCAAGGCGCTGGCCCGCAACGTTCAGGAGAAGGTGCGCGAGGCCGGCGGCGAAATCGTCTCGGTCGAAGGCGAGGACGCCGGCGAATGGGTGCTGGTCGATATCGGCGATCTGGTCGTCCATGTCATGCAGCCGGCGGTGCGTACCTATTACAACCTCGAGGAACTCTGGCAGGTGACCCCGGCCCAGCGGCGCAAACTGGCGGGCGTTACGGCCGGCGAATGAAACTGGCGGTCCTCGCTGTCGGCCACCGGCAACCCGCTTGGGTCGGCGCCGGTTGCGCCGAATACCTCAAGCGCATGCCGCGCGAGGCGGCGGCCAGCGTCGTCGAGATCAAGCCCGAACCGCGCGGCTCGAAAACCCGGGAACAACTGCTCGCCGCCGAACGCGGGCGGATCGAGGACGCTCTGTCGACCTCGTGCCGCCTGGTCGTCCTCGACGAGAAGGGCGACGACCTGACCACGCTGAAGCTGGCCCAGCGGCTCGAACACTGGATGCAGGACGGGCGCGACGTCGCGTTGCTGATCGGCGGCGCCGACGGCATCGACGAGGCGCTCAAGCAGCGCGCTGCCGAGAAGATCCGCCTGTCCAGCCTGACCCTGCCGCACGGCATGGCGCGCCTGCTGCTGTGCGAGCAGTTGTACCGCGCGGTCAGCGTGCTCAAGAACCACCCCTACCACCGGGAAGGCTGATGCGTCTCTACCTTGCTTCGCGCAGCCCGCGCCGCCGCGAACTGCTGCACCAGATCGGCGTCGAGTTCGACACTCTGATCGGCGATGTTGACGAAACCCCCTTGCCCGGCGAGCCTGCCGCCGCCTATGTCGAACGCGTGACGCGGGCGAAGGCGACGCACGGCCTGCACCTGCTCAAGGAACGCCATCTGGTCGCGCATCCGGTGCTGGCTGCCGACACCACGCTAGAATTCGCTGGCGAAATCATCGGCAAGCCGGTCGATGCCGCCGACGCCGAGGTCATCCTGCGCCGCCTGTCCGGGCAGACGCACCGCGTCCTGACCGGCGTCGCCGTCGCCGTCGCCGATGGCGAGCGCTGCGCCTTCGTTCTCTCGGTCAGCGAAGTGCGTTTCCGCGAACTTGCCGACGACGAGATCCGCCACTACGTCCTCTCCGGCGAGCCGATGGACAAGGCCGGCGCCTATGGCATCCAGGGCCGGGCCGGGCTGTTCGTCGCCCACATCGCCGGGAGTTACACCGGCATCATGGGCCTGCCGGTGTGCGAGACCGGCGAATTGCTCAAGCAGTTCGGCTGGCGCTTCTGAGTCGAAGCCGCCGGCCGCGCTTGCGTGCGGTCGGGGTGCCCTTGACATTGCTCCTCATAACGACAAGCGAGGAGAGAGATCATGGGCCTGTTTTCGCTGTTTTCCAGCGACACGCCGGAAAACCGGCCGACATCCACATCCCGCCAGGCGGGCCAGCCGCAGAGCGGGCGTTTCGACTGTAAGGTTCCGCCGACCGACTTCAGCCAGCTCGGGGTCGCCGGCGAAGCCGGCCTGCTGCTCTCCTTCGTGCCGCCGGAAACCGATTTTTCGCGGGTCAGCGCCGCCTGGCAGCGCTTGTCCGGCAGCGGCCGCTCGGTGCTCAGCCTGTCGTCGACCGGCGCCCGCCGGCGCTTCGCCCTCGTCTTCTGCGACGGCCTGTCGGCGTCCGAAGGTTTCCTGATGCAGGCCTGGTATCAGAGCGGGCGTTTCCCCTGCCTGGCGATCGGCGGCTCGGTGTTGCAGGGCAAGGCGGTGCTGGTCTTCTGCCAGATGGCGGAGGGCAAATCCTTTGCCCCGTTCAAGAGCCAGAACTTCGAACCGACCCAGCAAAGCTGGCTGGTTGCCGAGGCCGACCCGGTTGCCCGTACCGTCACCTCGCTGTTCGGCAGCGACGGCCGGCCGCAGCCCATCCTCGACGTGCTCGTCGCGCATCTGCGCTGCGGCTGCGGCGATCTGGCACGGCAACAGGAGGGCAAGACCTTCGCGCTCAAGGTGAGGACGAATACTTCATCCGCTCGGTCGCGGAAATCCGCAGCGACTGTATCGCCTTCTTCTGCGACCTCGAATTCGGCGACCGCCTGCACCTGCTCAAGGCCACCGATTTCATCGCCGTCATGCGCAACGACTGGCAGTAGTTCGTCAGCCGCCATGGCCGGCCTGGAAGAACTGGCGAAGGGGATGGAGGCGATGCAGGAGGCGGTCGCCCAACTCACCCTGCTGCAGCGCCTGGCGACTTCCTAGCGCGTGTTCGCAGTAAGCTGCCGCCCGCCGTTTGCTGCGCTCCCGCCCTGGACCGTCGCCAGGATGCGGCGCGCCGCCTGGAGTGCGCCGTCCGGCTGCGGGCAAGGTGGTGCCGGCAGGGCCAGCAGGGTTTCCAGGTCGCGCACGATGTCGCCCCGGCGCAGGCGGTCGGCGGCGATTTCGCGGCAGCGGCCATGCTGCTCCAGCCAGTCGATCAGGCAATCCTGCTCCGGCCAGTCGTCGCGTCGCAGGTAAAGCACCGGTGTGCCGCAGCAGGCGGCTTCGGCAAAAGAACCGTAGCCTGGCTTGGTGATCACGGCATCGACCGAGGCGAGCAGGTCGGTGAAACTCAGCCCAGGGTCATCGAAGGCGACCGCGTCCGGGTGCCGGCATTGCCAGCTGGCCGGTACCAGCCAGCGGGTGGCGGGCAGCCGCGGCCAGTCGTCGACCGGCAGGCGATGGTCGAAGCCGCCGAGGGCGATCAGGATCTTGCGCCCGGTGCCGAGTCCGAGATCGTGCCGGGTGCCGCGGGCGGCGATCGGGGCGATCGGTTCGACGCGGGCCAGGTCGTGCATCGGCATGCCTGGCGTCAGGCGCAGGAAGGCGTCGGCGTCGCGGTAGGCGGCGAGGATCTGGGCATGGATCGGCGGCGCCCAGGGTTCGCCGGGAAAATGGTGGGCAAACAGGTCGGCCCAGTTCAGCGAGCAGATCGCCAGCGCCGGAATGCCTACCTGCCGGGCGCCGGCCAGCGGCAGGTAGGCAACGTTGCTGAGCACCGCGTGCGGCGCCAGCGAACGCAGGAATTCCGCTTCCGCCGCAACCCGCGCCGGCCAGTCGGCGTGTGCGGCACGGTAGGCGGCGGCGCTGGCCTCCCGGTCGACGCGCAGGGCGTCGTGCATCACGTAGCCGAAATCGCTGGCGGCTTCGATCAGGGTGAAGGGCGGGGCGATCCGCTCGCGCAGTTTGGCGAGCGGCAAGCGGCTGCGCACGGTCAGGCGCAGTTCGGGCGCGATCTCGGCCAGCGCGTTGAGGACCGGCGCGCTGATCGCCAGGTGGCCGAAGCCGTGGGCGGTGATGTCGGCAAACAGATGCATGGCTCAGTCGGTCTCCGGAAAAGTGGGCTCGGGGTGGCGGAAGCGCTGGCGATACTCGGCCGGGCTGAGCCCGACCTGGCGCGCGAACAGGCGGCGGAAGGCAGAACTGTCGCGGTAGCCGACCGCTTCGACGATGCGCTCGACGCTGTCGCGCGTCGTTTCCAGCAGTTCGCGGGCGTGTTCGATGCGCAGCGCTTGCCGGTAGGCGAGCGGCGCCATGCCGGCAGCGGCGACGAAACGCCGGTGCAGGGTGCGGTAGCTGACGGCCAGCGCGGCGGCGAGTTCGTGCGTGCTGAAATCCTGGGTGGCGCGGCGACTCATCCAGGCCGCCGCCGCGTCGACCAGCGGGTCGGCGAAGCGCTGCGGCAGGGACTTGAACGGCCGCTGCGAGCGGCGGGCGCCATCGACCAGCATGATGCCGGCGACCTGGCGGGCGAGCGGGGCGCCGAACAGGCGGCGCAGGACATGCAGCGACAGGTCGACATGCGCCGTCATCGCCCCGGCGGTGATTGCCGGGCCGGCGTCGACCAGCGCCTGGTCGGCGTCGAGTCGGACCTGCGGATAGCGCTGGCGGAAGGCGTCGGCCAGCCACCACGGGGTGGTTGCCGGACGCCCGTCGAGGCGTCCGCTTTCGGCGAGAACGAAGCTGCCGTAGCAACTGGCGGCGACCAGGCGATCTGCCGGCAGCGCCGTCAGGCGGCGGATTGCCGGTTGCCAGACGGTGCCGAGCTGGCGCACCAGGTCGTCGATATCAGCCGCGAAGAAGCCGGAGATGAGGATCGCCGCGTAGCCGGTCAGGCTCTCCGGCAGCGCCGTCGTTTGCAAACGGAGGGCGGGCGCCAGTTCGATCTCGCCACCTTGCGCCGACAGCAGGTCGAGCCGACAGTCGGCGGCGGCCGGATGGCGGCGGGCGACTGCGACCATGTCCAGCGTGCTGGTGACGCTCGATGGCGTGGAGCCGGGGGCAACGAGGAGGGCGAGGGCGGTCATGGCAGATTCGGCACGAAGAATGTCAATTATGCCGCTGTCGCCGCCTTTTGCCGACGCGCATCATTGCCCTGCCCACTTACACGGAGATTGCCATGACTACCGACGCCTTCACCATCCTTCAGCGCTTCGCTCCGCCAAGCCCGCCGAACCGGCTCGCCGACAGCGTGTTGCTGATCATCGACGCCCAGCGCGAATACCTCGACGGCCAACTGGCCTTGCCCGGCATCGCCAGCGCGCTGGCTGCCGGTGCCCGCTTGCTGGCGCGTGCTCGCGCTGCCGGCACACCGGTCGTGCACGTTCTGCATCGCGGCGCCGGGCCGCTGTTCAACCCGGAAACACCTGCTTACCGGCCGCTCGACGAAATGCAGCCGCTGCCCGGCGAAAGCGTCGTCAACAAGACGCTGGCCGACGCCTTTGCCGGTACCGAACTGCAGGCGGTGCTGGCAGCCACAGGGCGGCAGAACCTGATCGTCATCGGTTTCATGACCCACAACTGCGTCAGTTCGACGGTGCGCGCGGCGACCGGGCGCGGTTTCCGGTGCACCGTCGTCGCCCCGGCCTGCGCTACCCGCCCGCTGCCGGACGGGCTGGGCGGGGTGCTGGCCGCCGAGTTGCTGCACGAGGCCAGCCTGGTCGGCCTCAGCGACACGCAGGCGGCGATCGTCCGCGAGGTCGCTGCTATTCCCGACTGAACCTCAGCGGTTCTTGAACGCCGGTTTGCGTTTTTCGACGAAGGCGGCCATGCCTTCCTTCTGGTCTTCGAGGGCGAAGGCCGCGTGGAAAACGCGGCGTTCGAACAAGAGGCCTTCGTTGAGCGAGGATTCGAAGGCGCGGTTGACCGATTCCTTGATCATCATCACCACCGGCAGCGAATAGCCGGCGATGGTCGCGGCGGCCTTCAGCGTTTCGTCCAGCAGTTGCTCGGCCGGAATCACACGGGCGACCAGACCGGCCTTTTCGGCTTCGGCGGCGTCCATCATGCGCGCGGTCAGGCACAGGTCCATCGCCTTCGCCTTGCCGACGGCGCGCGGCAGGCGCTGCGTGCCGCCGGCGCCGGGCAGCGTGCCGAGGCGGATTTCCGGCTGGCCGAACTTGGCGGTATCGGCGGCGAAGATCATGTCGCACATCATCGCCATCTCGCAGCCGCCGCCCAGCGCGAAGCCGGCCACCGCCGCGATCACCGGCTTGCGCGTGGTCTTGATGCGCTCCCAGTTGCGCGTGATGAAGTCGGTCTTGTAGGCGTGCATGTAGTCGAAGTCCTTCATGAAGCCGATGTCGGCGCCGGCGGCGAAGGCTTTCTCGTTGCCGGTGAGGACGATGCAGCCGATGTTCTCGTCGGCTTCGAAGGCGTCGATGGCGGCGGCGATGCCGTCGACCACCTCGTTGTTCAGCGCGTTCATCGCCTCCGGCCGGTTGATGCGGATCAGGCCGACCTTGCCGTGGATTTCGCTCAGTACGACGTTGCTCATTGGATTCTCCTGGATATTCTTGTTGAAGGCTGGCGCCGCATTGTCCGGCGCGCGACAGTTGACGTTAACGTTAACCTGCTAAGCTGTCACGAAAAACCATCCCGGAGGAGACAAGATGACCTATCCGATAGCCGCGACCCCGTTGTGGACCCCGAATCCGGCCACCGTCGGCGACACCCGCATGGCGCAGTTCATGCAGGCGACCGGCCACGGCCGCTACGCCGAACTGTGGCAATGGTCGGTCGACCGGCCTGAGGAATTCTGGCCGCAGGTCTGGCGCTTTTGCGCTGCGGTCGGCGAGCGCGGCGAGACGGTGCTCGAGGATGGCGGCAAGATGCCCGGCGCGCGCTGGTTTCCGCGGGCTCGCCTGAACTACGCGGAAAACCTGCTGCGCCACGCCGATGACGGCGAAGCGCTGGTGTTCTGGGGCGAGGACAAGGTCAAGCGGCGCATGAGCCGCAGCGAACTGCGCCGCGAGGTCGCCCGCTTCCAGCGTTTCCTGATCGATGCCGGGGTTGGTGCAGGCGACCGCGTCGCCGGCTACCTGCCTAACCTGCCGGAAACGCTCGCCGCCATGCTGGCGACGACGGCGCTCGGCGCCATCTGGTCGTCGGCCTCGCCGGATTTCGGCGTGCAGGGCGTGCTCGACCGCTTCGGTCAGATCGCGCCGAAGGTGCTGGTCTGCGTCGATGGCTACTGGTACAACGGCAAGGCGGTCGATTGCCTGGCCAAGAACGCGGAAGTCGTGGCGCAGATGCCGTCGCTGGTGAAGACCGTGGTCGTGCCGTATCTGAGTCAAGCCCCGGAAATCGGCGGTATCGCCAACGCCGTCGCCTGGCCGGCGCTGCCGGTGGCCGATGCGGCGACGATGCCGGTGTTCAACCGGGTCGCCTTCGACCATCCGCTGTTCATCATGTACTCGTCGGGCACCACTGGCGTCCCCAAGTGCATCGTCCATTGCCATGGCGGCGTGCTGCTGCAGCACCTCAAGGAGCATGTCCTGCACAGCGACGTGCGCCCCGGCGACCGCCTGTTCTATTTCACCACCTGCGGCTGGATGATGTGGAACTGGCTGGTTTCGGGATTGGCCGCCGGCGCCACGCTGCTGCTCTACGACGGCTCGCCATTCGCAGCCGGCGGCCGGGTGCTGTTCGACTACGCCGAGGCCGAGCGCATGAGCCACTTCGGCACCTCGGCCAAATTCATCGACGCCGCCGCCAAGCAGGGCCTGACGCCGGCACGCACGCACGACCTGGGCGCCCTGCGCGCGTTGTTCTCGACCGGCAGCCCGCTGTCGCCGGAAGGCTTCGACTGGGTCTATCGCGAGGTCAAGGCCGATATCCTGCTCGCCTCGATTTCCGGCGGCACCGACATCATTTCCTGTTTCGTCCTCGGCAATCCGGTACTGCCCGTCTATCGCGGCGAAATCCAGTGCCGCGGGCTGGGCATGGCGGTCGACGTGTTCGACGAGGACGGCCGGCCGGTGCGCGGCGAGAAGGGCGAACTGGTGTGCACCCGGCCCTTTCCGGTGATGCCGGTCGGCTTCTGGAACGATGCCGACGGCAGCAAGTACCGCGCCGCCTACTTCGAACGCTTCGACAACATCTGGTGCCACGGCGATTTCTCGGAACTGACCGCGCACGACGGCATGATCATCTACGGCCGCTCCGACGCGACGCTCAATCCGGGCGGCGTACGCATCGGCACCGCCGAAATCTACCGTCAGGTCGAGCAGTTGCCGGAAGTGCTGGAGTCATTGGTGATCGGCCAGGACTGGCCGCCGGGCCGCAACGACGACGTGCGCGTGGTGCTCTTCGTCAAGCTGGCCGAGGGCGCCGTGCTCGACGCCGCGCTGGTCGAGCGCATCAAGCAGCAGATCCGCGCCAACACGACGCCGCGCCACGTGCCGGCGAAGGTCGTCCAGGTGCCGGACATCCCGCGCACCAAGTCGGGCAAGATCGTCGAACTGGCGGTGCGCAACGTGGTGCACGAGCGGCCGGTGAAGAACGTCGAGGCGCTGGCCAACCCGGAAGCGCTGGAAGGTTTCCGGCGGCGCCCCGAACTGGCCAATTAACCGCGTCCGGGCAGGGCCTGCAGGGCGCGGCGGCCCCACTGGCGGAGCAGGGCCGGCATCTGCACCTTGCCGGCCGGGACTTCGATCCAGCGATGGAAGGCCATGCCGGCGCCGATGCAGGCGCCCCAGGTGACCAGCGTCCACCAGGTGATCGCCGCAGCATCGCGCGGGGCGCTGTTGGCGAACAGCGCGTTGGCGAGGAGCAGGACGGGAAAGTGAACGAGGAAGACCGAGTAGGAAATGCGCCCGAAGAAGGCCGCCGGCCGTCCTTGCGGCCAGCGTTCGAGGAGGCCGCTGCGCCGACTGAAGGCGAGCAGCAGCGCCACTGCCAGGGCAATCGCGATGCGCAGGCGGAAGTCCTCGACCAGCGCGGCGATGCCGACGGTGGCGATGAGCCCCAGCCAGAGCCGCAGGCGGCCGCGCGCCGACGCCCACCAGGCCGCGGCGCCGAGGCCGTAGGAGCCGAAGAAGTAGATCGCCCAGTTGTCGAGACAGCTGTCGCGGTTGAAATGAAACAGCGAGGCAAGCGCCAGCCCGAGCACTGCCAGCAGCGCGCCGGGCGGCTTGCGCCCCAGCCACAGCAGCAGCGCCATCAGGGCGTAGAGCTGGAAGTCGATGGCGACGTACCAGACGCCGGCGGACAGTGATTCGGCGCCGAGCACGCCGTGCAGCAGGAAGACATGGGCCAGCCACTGGCCGAAGGTGGCGCGGTCGGGCACCGCCGGATCGTCGAGCCACTGGTCGGCGATGGCCGAGACGATGACGGCGATACTGATCGCAGCGACGAAGGGCAGGGCGAGGCGCAGGTAGCGACGCCCGATCAGCGGCAGCGGGTTGCCCGCCCGTATCCGACCGTCCGGCGCCAGGCCGCGGGCAGCGAGGAAGCCGGCGCAGACGAGGAAGACCTGGACCGCCATCCGTCCGTAATCGACCAGCCATTCGGCAACTTCCGGGAAAGTCGCGCCGAAGGCCACGGCCAGCGGGCCGTAGAGCGCGAAGTGGTGCAACAGGACCAGCTGCGAGGCGGCAGCCTTGAGCGCATCGAGCAGGGGCATGCGCGAAGTTGTCGGTTTCATGACGATCATGTTACGCGAATTGTTGCGGTGCACAAAATCGGTTTCAGAATAGGCGGCTGACGAATGAACCGGCGTGCCCGGCAGGCAGGTCAATCCACACCGTGTGGCCGCTGCCCGGGGCGACGGGAACGGGTTCGCCGGCCGCGTTTTCCATGCGGCCGATGGTCGCCCGCAGGTTGCCCCGCGGATGCACGCATTCGATGCGGTCGCCGAGCGCGAAGCGGTTCTTGACGGCGACCTGCATCAGGCCGCGCGCTGCGTCGAAGGCGACGGCGTCGCCAACATACTGGCTGCGGTCCGATTCGGAGTGGCCGCGCAGGTAGTTCTGGTAATCGGCGTCGTGGTGGCGCTGGTAGAAACCGTCGGTGTAACCTCGATTGGCGAGGTTTTCCAGTTCGCCGAGCAGGCTCGGGTCGAAGGGGCGGCCGGCGACGGCGTCGTCGATCGCCCGGCGGTAGGCCTGGCAGGTGCGGGCGACGTAGTAGGGACTCTTGGTGCGGCCCTCGATCTTCAGCGAATCGACGCCGATCTCGGTGAGCCGATGCACGTGCTCGATGGCGCGCAGGTCCTTCGAATTCATGATGTAGGTGCCGTGCTCGTCTTCCTCGATCGGCATCAGTTCGCCGGGGCGCTGGCGTTCCTCGAGCAGGATTTCCTGCTCCGGACTCTGGTAAAAATTGACCGGCTGCCCATCGGAAGTCGACACCTTGTAGTCCCAGCGGCAGGAATTGGTGCAGGTGCCCTGGTTCGGGTCGCGGTGGTTGAAATAACCGGAGAGCAGGCAGCGGCCGGAATAGGCGATGCACAGCGCGCCATGCACGAAGACTTCGAGCTCGATGTCCGGGCATTGCTGGCGGATTTCGGCGACCTCGTCGAGCGACAGTTCGCGCGACAGGATGACGCGGCTGACGCCCATCTTCTGCCAGAACCTGACCGCCGCCCAATTCACCGTGTTCGACTGCACCGACAGATGGATCACCTGCTCCGGCCATTGCGCGCGCACCATGTCGATCAGCCCCGGGTCGGACATGATCAGCGCGTCCGGCTTGAGCGCGACGACCGGGGCCATGTCGTCGAGGTAGGTCTTCAGCTTGGCGTTGTGCGGGTAGATGTTGCTGACGACGAAAAACTGCTTGCTGGCGGCATGTGCTTCGGCGATGGCGTCGCCGAGGATTGTCAGGTCGCCGAAGGCGTTGTTGCGTACGCGCAGGCTGTAGCGCGGCTGGCCGGCATAGATCGCGTCGGCGCCGAAGGCGAAGGCGCTGCGCATCATTTCGAGCGAACCGGCCGGGGCGAGGAGTTCAGGCGCCTTGCGCATAGTAAAATCTTGAAAAACCGCGAATTCTACCCTCATGACCGAAGAAATCCTGATCAACTTCACGCCCCAGGAGACCCGCGTTGCCGTGATGCAACAGGGGGTCGTCCAGGAGCTCCATATCGAACGTACGGCCAGCCGGGGGCTGGTCGGCAATGTCTATCTCGGGCGCATCGTCCGCATCCTGCCCGGCATGCAGTCTGCCTTCATCGATGTCGGCCTCGAACGCACCGCCTTCCTGCACGTCGCCGACATCTGGCAGCCGCGCGAGTCGGCCACCGAGCGGCCGATCGAGAAAATCCTCGCCGAAGGCCAGAGCATCGTCGTCCAGGTGGTCAAGGACCCGATCGGCACCAAAGGGGCACGGCTGACGACGCAACTGTCGATCGCCGGGCGCATGCTGGTTTATCTGCCGCAGGAGAAGCACATCGGCATCTCGCAGCGGATCGAGGACGAAACCGAGCGCGAACTGCTGCGCGAGCGCCTGACCCGGCTGGTGCCAGCCGACGAATCGGGTGGTTTCATCGTCCGGACGATGGCCGAGAATGCCAGCGACGAGGAATTCGCCACCGACATCGCCTACCTCAAGAAAATCTGCGCCGACATCCGCCAGCGTTCGCGTACCTGTGCGCCGCCCAGCCTGCTCTACCAGGAGCTGTCGCTCGGTCAGCGCGTATTGCGCGACTTCGTCAATCCAGAAACGACGCAGATCATCATCGATTCGCGGGAAAACTTCCAGAAACTGACGGCCTTCGCCGATGAATACACGCCAGCGGTGCGGCCGCTGCTCGAACATTACATCGGCCAGCGGCCGTTGTTCGACCTGCACGGCGTCGAGGACGAAATCCAGAAAGCGCTGGCCCGCCGCGTCGACCTGAAGTCCGGCGGCTACCTGATCATCGACCAGACCGAGGCGATGACCACCATCGATGTCAATACCGGCGGCTTCGTCGGCGTGCGCAACTTCGACGACACCATCTTCAAGACCAACCTCGAGGCGGCGGTCACCATCGCCCGCCAGCTACGTTTGCGGAACCTCGGTGGCATCATCATTGTCGATTTCATCGATATGGAAAACGAGGAGCACAAGAAGTCGGTGCTGGAAGAGTTCAACAAGGCGCTGTCGCGCGACCACACGCGGCTGACGGTCAACGGCTTCACCCACCTCGGCCTGGTCGAGATGACCAGGAAGCGCACCCGTGAATCGCTGGCGCATGTGCTGTGCGAGCCGTGCCCGACCTGCGGCGGTCGCGGCGAGGTGAAGACGGCGCGTACCGTCGCCTACGAAATCCTCCGCGAACTGCTGCGCGAGGCGCGCCAGTTCAACGCCCGCGAGTACCGCATCCTGGCTGGTCCGGCCATCGTCGACCTGTTCCTCGACGAGGAATCGCAATCGCTGGCGATGCTTTCCGACTTCATCGGCAAGGCGGTTTCCCTGCAGTCCGAACCGAGTTATTCACCCGAGCAGTACGACATTGTTTTGATGTAGCGTAATTTCAATTCATCGACGTATATGAATTGCCCTTGTAATGCACCATTTAACAAGGGTTGTGCCTAGATAGTGTTAATCGCCGTTGATCTCCGTATAATCGAAATAGCCCTTTCATGGGTAGCTAGATGGGTAGCCGGGTTGCTGGCTACCCATTGCATTTCGGAGTGTCACGACGATGGCCAAAATCCAATCCAACTTACTGACGGATATCCAACTACGGAAATGGGTTCGTGCAGGTTTGCCGGTGGCGAAGTCAGATGGCGCAGGTCTCACGTTTACGCTGTCAGCAGCCGGTGCGGCAACCTGGGTCTTACGCTACCAACACGGAGGTCGTAGGCAAGAGGTTACTCTTGGGCGCTATCCAGATGTGTCGCTAGCTAATGCTCGCTTAACGGCATCTAAGAAGCGCTTGGCCATTCTTGACGGAGTAAATCCGGCAGATGAGGTGCGCAAGACTAAAGCTCGCCGAGATTGGACGGTGCGTGAGTTGATCAGAGACTATCGTGAGTTGGTACTCAAGAATCTGGCTGAAAGCACTCAACGTAGCTACGGTAGAAATCTAAAACGGATCGAAAATGGCATGGGTGCCATGTCCGTTCAATCGGTCGGCCCCGCTGATGTTATCGCGCAGATTGAGCGCGTCAAAACCGGTTGGGTGGAGCTTTTTACTCTTTGGTGTGTTCTTCTTGGCATTTTCAAGCATGCGACGGGTAAGAAACTCATCTTTGCCAGTCCATGTGCAGGTATCCAATTGGAGGCCATTATTGGCAAACGGCCTGAGATTAGGAAGCGGCTAATGCTGAGTGCGGATGAGTTGTACGTGCTGATGAATGCACAAATGAAATCAGACAACCTTCTGTCAGTACAAATACTACTGGCAACAGGAGTGAGAGGTTCCGAGCTTTATACCGCGTTGAGAGAGAATGTATTCATCAAGGAAGCGCGCTGGCACATACCACAAAGCAAAACTGGGCCTGCTATGGATATCCCGTTGGCACCTTGTGTTGTTGATTGGTTTAAGCAACTGTTTGAGCTAGCCGGTAACTCAGTCTATGTCTTGCCGGCTCGCTTGCGAACACGATGTGAGCGATACGATGGTGATACGTATGTATCTAAGGATTCGATTCGAGCGGCAATTGATTATTGGATAGCAAATCACACCCCAGCCATTCGTCGTTTCACTCCGCATGATCTTCGCAGCACGATGAAAAGCCATCTGCGGAAACTTGGCGTGTCGCGCGACATTTCAGAAATGTGCCTGAATCATAAACTTCCTGGCGTTGAGGGCATTTATGACCAGCATTCCTACTATGAAGAGCGCCGTACTGCCCTTCACTTATGGGCTCAGTTCTTGTTGGCATGCCAATCCGTAAGTGCTGAAAATAAAGTTTCTCCACAGTCGGTCGTGAATGCAAAGGCCTACTAAACGAACCTTGGCTTCAGATACTGACAATGAATAGACATTTCCCTTGACCTCCGGCATACCTAAAGAATTTGACATAAAGGCATACGACGTTTGTGCTTCTTGGTCACTGGAAGACTGGACCTCAGCGCTCGTGGTTCGCGGGAATCTTCGGCAAAACTGGGAGCTTGCATGCGATTCTGGAAAAGATAAGAAAACGCCAGAGAATCTCTTGCGCACCGCTCGCGAAAGAGCAGAGAAGCTACTGAAGAACCCCGTCGAGAAGCATTCATATGCTGTATCTATGAAAAAGCAACCGCCTCCCGTCACCGATCAAACCGTATCAGAATTCTTTGAAGGTTACTTTTCCTTTAATGAACCGCCCTATCAAGAGTGGTCAAACAGGTGCACGCATGCTGCTTTTTATGATTTCGATGTAGATGAAGACGGAAATGAAATCATTGACGGAGAATTTGAAGAGGAAATTCGGCGCGGACAGAAAGTGATCAACAATACAGCTGCATGGAAAATGCATCGGGAAGTCGGAACGAAAGAACGTAAATTTCTTGTTTCTGTAGATTTAGGATCGCCTGATGATGCACTCATCAATTTCTTCAAGGATTGGCTAAAGACTACGCGACATGAAGCAGGAATAGCACCAATTCGGCGAGCATTCACAGAAGCCGATTTCATTCGTTGGCATGATCAACGATTGCTTGCGTACCTTGACCTAACTTTATGGGCAGAAACGCAAAGCAGGAAAATTACTCAATTTAGAATCGCAGAAGCACTTTTTCCCAACAAGATTTCAGCAACAGATCTTCAAATCCGTAAAACAATCCGCCCGAATGCATTGGAGATTGCGAGCGAAGAAGTCATTGATGCCTTGGTTTTTCAGTTGCGTACCAAACTAAGCGCCAGCGCCTGAGAGCCCGCCGCGGGAAAACCGCACACCGGGTTCGGAATGAGCGGACGGCGAGCGTCGTTCCCTACCCCTATCCGAGGCCGAGGACCGGAAATGGGCCAAAGCGGCCGGTGAGCGTCATGGCGATTAAGGTCATAAGCGACCGCTTTTCAGTCAAGATGCCGAATGCGTACAATAGGCCGGAAGCAGACGATAAGGCCACCTCAAAACCAGCATCTGCTCGACACGCGACATGAATAATTCGGCATCAGACCGGGACCATGATTTACCCTAACACCTGCATTTCGCCAGGGTGCTGCATATTTGATTGCATCGGATGGAACGCTAAGAGACGAATAGCGGATGAGACCAGAACAACATGTTACCGGTGATGTTGGCCAGAAGGCGGTCGCCCTGCTTCTCGCAGAATGGGGCTGGACTGCGGACATAATCCAGAGTGACTACGGCGAAGATCTGAATTGCCATGTTTTTATCGAGAGTTACCGGACGCCTTTGCACTTTCGCTGCCAAGTTAAATCGTCCGCTGATGCTGACAGCAAAGTACGGCGACTAAAGTCCGGGGACTTCAGCATTCGGATTGCATCCGAGACGTGCCGCGCTTGGCTGCTCGCCTATTACCCTGTTTTCCTGGTTGTCTACGACCGTAAATCCAAAGTGACATTTTGGGCAGATGCCACTCAGCAAATTCGTTCAAAAGTTTCGTCTCTATCAAGCAAGGAGATGACGCTACACGTAAGCCATGACGGGGTATTGGCTGAACAGCAGGCGCAAGTTATTTCATCGCTCACGTACTTTTACGCCGGTCTGCTGAAGGCACATTCTGAATCTGTGGAGCGGAACGTGTTCCCTGTACTGATGCCGGGCTACCGCGTTTTTCCGGCTGCGGACACGAGTAATCTGCTCCATTTAGGACGCGTTCACAAGGGTCGGTCGGCCTATACATCCGTACACCGGGACGCTCTCCCCGCGTGGACAACCTCGCTACGAACACTAGACGGTCAATTTTTTTCCGGCATGTCCTTCCGCGTTCCGACCTCTGATCTCGCTCAATTCTCCGATTTACTGACCAAAGAGTTGTCGAGTGTTACCTATCAAGTTCCTAAAGGTGAATGGCTTGCGTTCGTGTGCAGCCCCATTCGTTTCAGCATCCAGCAGTCTGAAGACTCTTCTGACGCTCTTGGAAAAGATCTCACTGGCTGGTTAAGCTATGCCAAGATTGGCTCGAGTTTAATATCGGATCATGAGTACGCATTTGAACCGCCGACTGGCTTCATTCGGCAAATTGGAAGGCGTGCAAGAAGCTGGCCTGGCTACTATTTTGTGTCATGTGAGCACGATGTAGCGGTTGAACTGCTGGCTAGCGTCGCTACAACTCCGGCCGACCGGCTATTTCAAACCACACTACGTGAACACATGCTGGGTCAGTTCCTGCCGTGGGAATGCCCACGGAGCGAACTCGATATGCTGCAGCGGAGACTTTTGGACGCCGAGCTTGTGTTTGCGCCACTAGAGGAGGCAAACCTCTGCACGGATGAATTCGAGTACATCTCGGGTGCAATCAGGACCCCGATGTTTGCTCCTGCTGTCGGACTGATTCCGCAAGCCCGTAACTGGTCGGAGTTTGAACAAGGAACTGTCAGAAGTTGCATCGAAAAAACAATGACTCTTGGCCAATTGCCCGGTCATGAAGGATCATCTGCGCTCAATGATAAATTGCTAAACAGCATCAGTCGTCTTGCACGGGATGTCCCTGAAGGGTGGATCGTTGACGGGACCAAGTGTGAGCCGGGTCTCCCAATCGATCTCTCAATCAGACGAGTTGTGCTGCAACGCTTCCGCGCTGATATTGCCTTTGATACCCAGCAGGCTGAGTTGCTGCTTCGTGAGTCTTGCACTGCTCTTGCAACCCATGTGCGCGATGAAGAATCGATTGAGGTAAATGCCTACATCATCGAATCGTTCGAGAATATCGCCGCGTTATCTATTTCGTGGGCGCCGCACCTCGATGAAAGCTCCGCACAAGCGGTTGAGAGGGCACTACCAGAAGTTATTCGAATCTTTGATAGGGTACTGCCGAGGAAAATCGCGATAGCAGAGAGATTTTCAACGTCCCTTGAAGTGCTGAAATATGCTGGAGAGATGTATTTTGAGGGCGACCGCATGTACTGACTGGCACGGGGGTGATCACGGGTAGTTGCATATGTCACTACACTTCTGCGGACTGGTCGGCGAGGCATCGCTTTGTGCCTGCCCGGCTGCTGAAGTGGACGTCGGACGGCCAATTTTGGACAAGTCATCTGGCTGCTTTGTCGCACAAGTACGCATCCGTGGAATTTTGAACCGGTCATTCGCTAGCCTTAATTTCCGTTCCGAACTCACCGGCCGCTTCGGCCGACCTTCGGTCAATCGTGGAAATTTTCAAGCCGGCGGCAGGTCGGCCTTATGTAGAGTTCTACATAAGGCCGATTATGCAGAGCCCCCGATTATGTGGAGCTTCGAGTTGGATCACTCGCCAACCGCTGGATGGCAGCGGCAGGCGCGAATTCCGATCTCCACATAATCAAAGCGTTTTCAGGAAGTCGGTCAACGAGTCAGGTGCACGGTAGCGGCAGATTTTTGCTTTGGGTTCCTGCAGCCGAGCCAGAGCGCGTTCCTTCATCGCCAGATCAGCCTCGACGTATTGGTGGGTTGTTTCCGGGCTTTCATGGCCGAGCCAAAGTGCGATCACACTCATGTCGACGCCGGCCTGCAATAGATGCATGGCCGTCGTGTGGCGAATGGAATGAGGCGAGATGTGCCGCTTTGCCAAGTTGGGGAGAGTTTCAGCGGTGGCTTGTACCGCCAGCGCCAAACGCTTCGCTACGTTGGATCGTGACATCGCTTGGCCATCGCGATTGGGCAGCAGCGCTGACGCTGCATCGAACTGCGGATTCACTTTCAGCCAGGCCCGGATTGATTTGATGGTCGAGCGCCACAGTGGAACGCTGCGCTGCTTGCGGCCCTTGCCATGCAGATGAACGCAAGCCGCGCCCGCCTCGAGCACCACATCGCCGACCTTGACCGCGGTGATTTCCGAAACGCGTGCGCCGACGTTGTAGAGCAGCAGGAACAGCAGCTGATCGCGTTGGCCGGTCCAGGTTCCGTCCGACGTGCCGATCACCGCCAGCATTTCCTCGCGAGACAGGTAGCCGAACATCGGTCGCTCGAAGCGTTTCACGGGAACGCCGAGGGCGCGTTCAATCACTTGCAACGACGACACGTCCCGGTGGGCGGCGAATTTCAGAAACGACCGCAGCGCCGCCAGACGGGCATTGCGGCTACGCACGGAATTGTGTCGTTGGCATTCCAGATGATCGAGGAAGGCCATGATCAGATCCGGCGTGATGTCGGCCAGCGCCATCGTGGTCGGCGTCTTGCCGAGACGGGACTCGGCAAACCCAAGAAACAGCATGAAGGCATCGCGGTAGGCAGCGATCGTTTGCGGGCTCAACGCCCGGTGCTGCGTCAGATGCTCGGTGAAGTAGGTTTGGACGAGCGCGGCAAATGACGGCGGCGATTTTTGGGGCTTGGCCTTACTCATCGCCGTCTCCCGGGAAATCGACGAAGTGCTCGAACTTGCCGCCGGCCAGCGCCATCAATTCGGGAACGGCCGTCAGATACCAGTAGGTGTAGAAGATCTCGGCGTGGCCCAGGTAGGTTGACAGCGCCAGCATCATCTGATCGATATCGGTTCCCTCGGCATGCCAGCGCATCAGGCGCCGGACGGCAAAGGTGTGGCGCAGGTCATGAAGCCGTGGCGCTTCATGCGCCCCGCGATTGACCCAGCCGAGGCTGTCCCGCAAGGCATTGAAGACCCGGTGGGCCTGCCGGTCGCCGAGCGGCTGCCCCAGCCGCCGGCCACGGCTGCTGATCAGGAACGGGGTGTCGCCGGTGCTCGGAACATGCCGGGTGCGTTGCCACCGGTAGTGCGCCAATGCCTCGACCGTGCTCGGGTGCAGCGGCAATTGCCGGGACTTTGCGAACTTGGTTTGCCGGATGGTCAGCATCCCGCGTTTGAGATCGACATCGGCGTCGCGCAGGTGAAGGGCCTCGGAGACCCGCAGTCCGGTCGAAGCCATCAGTCCGAACAACGTCTCGAAGGCCATCGGGCGCAAACTGCCGCGAGGCCCGAGCTGGCGAGCCGCCGCCAGCAATTCGACGATCTCGTCCTCGCGGTAAATGTGGGGCGCAACCCGTCCCGGCTCCGGACCGAAGATCAACTCATCCGGCACCTCGGTATCGGGCTCGAACTGTTTCAGGTAGCGGGCAAAGGGCCGCAGCAACGCCAAGCGATGCGCCCAGGTGCCTGGTGTTCCCCGGTTTCCTTTGTCGCGCCGTGCCCAATCCGCCATGAGATCGACGGTCAGTGGCCCTCGGTGATGTCGACCGGCGACGTAGCGGGCGAAACTTGCCAGGAGCGTGTCCCGCGAGTGCAACTCGAAGCCCAGGCGACGGCGCTCGGCAAGGTAGTCGTTGATTCTCGCCTGCAGGCTGATGCGCCGGCTCATGATCCGCTCCCCGGCCAGGGCAGCGGCACGGCGGACAGCTTCGGCGTGTCGAGCTTGGCGTAGATCAGCGTCGTGCTCAGTGAACGGTGGCGCAGGACATCGGCCACTTCCTTGAGCGAGCTGCCGCTCTCCACCAGGCGACATGCCAGGGTATGGCGCAGGGCATGCGAGCGGGAATGGGTAAGGCCGATGCGGTGGTAGGCACGGCGAATTACGTTCCGAATGGCATTCGGAGTGATGGGTTGATCGTACGGCGCCCCGTGCCGGACGAAGACGGCCGGATTGACTGCGGTGGGTCGCTCGTGTTGCAGGTAGTCGACCAAGGCTTGGCCGGTCTCCATCGGCAAGGGCAGGATGTCCTGCCGCAGCGACTTCGTGCCGCGCAGCGTCACCGTGCCGGCATGCCAGTCAATGTCGGCCAACATGAGATGCGCGATTTCGCAGGAGCGCAGCCCCATGTCCAGGGCGCAACGGACGATGGCATAGCCCCGCTTCGGCCAACGACGATCGGCGGTGAACGAGTTCAGCAGGCGCTCGACTTCGTCCGGCTTGAGGGCGCGTGGCAAGGACGCCAGCTTCCAGTGAACCGGGTTCGTGATGACAGCTGTCAGTCTGCCGACCGGGTCGCCGCAGGTGGTCCGATATCGGAAGTAACTTCGAAGCGCCGCCGCCAACCGCGATGCGTTGGAGGCAGTTCGATGGGCGTCGAGTTGGCTGGCGAGGAATCGGCGAACATCGTCGGGCTGTAGCTTGGCCATATCGACGGCACCTTCCTCGAACTGTTGCCGCAGCAGCCAGCCTGCGACGCGAATCAAATCGACACGCGTTGCCGCCGCCAGCCCTCGTACATTGCGTAGGTGTTCGTCGTAGCGGCGCAACTCCTCGGAAATTTGTTCCGACTGCGCAGCGGATTGGCGGGCGCTTGGCGCCGCTGGTGACAGAGTGACTTGGTTCATAACGGCCTCCTGAAGTGGAATTACCACTTCAGACGACCGCGAAAATTATGTTGACCTCTCAGCGATATCAGTCGCCGCCAAGCCCCAAATGGCGCCGCTTTCGCGGCTTCACTCTCTGGCAAGTCCACATAATCGGGGGCTCTGCATAATCGGCCAATCCTGCCGTTGGAGTGCCGCGCCACGAACGGCTGCAATGGGCAGGTCAACCGTCGTAGGACAGGAAGTCGCCTCGAATGACCGGTTGGCACCTCGGGCTATTACCGGAATCGCCGATAGGCAGACTGTTCGAAAAACGGTGGTGTTCGAGAAACTTCAAACTACCTGTTGGCGTGTATCTTCAAATACTGAAGGCCTGAACTGCCTCGACACCAAACCATGATTGGAGCGTCTGAATTGAGGCCTGCGAAAGTTTCTGTGTGAACAATAGAGCCAAACGCGTCGTCGGCCGCGAGCACGATACGTAGAACAGGTTGCGGTATCGCTCGAATGTGTCCTGTTTGCCGGTGGGCACGTTACCTGAACCAGCCCATTCCAGATACTGATCAAAGTTGTATTTGTTCCAGCCTCGTCCGAGTACTACGACCACATTCTCAAACTCGTCGCCTTTGACGCTGTGCTTAGTGGTGAACGGTGTGTGCCCGTCGATAAACTGATCGAGTGCAATCACCTCGCGGTACGGGATAGCCCGTAGATTTCTTGTAATGACCATACGGTCAGGCAGTTCCTCGCCGGCGGCGACCTCGTAGTGATCCGCGTCATGCTCGCGCCGAACGATTGCCTCCGGGAGACTGATGTAGCCACCTTTGGCGATATGCGCGACCACGTCCGCGATCGTGCCCGTTTGACGTAGGGCCACGAGTTCATTCATTGCACTTGACCAGCGGAGCTTGTCGGCATGGGACGTGAACTTGGGCGCCGTGCTGCCCAGCAGTTCGAACATTTCGCCAAAACGGCGGTGCCCAAAGGCAATACAGGCCGGCTCCAGCTTGTCTGCAAAGAAGGCGATGTAGTCATCCTCCTTCTTGATGAAATGGTCGGTGTAGGGGAACACCTTCGCGAGTGCGGCATAACCTTGTTCTGCAGCGAGCACATTGTGGGTCAGCATCAAGACTTTCGTCTTGTCGGGCGCAAAATCCCAGCCGTCGCCTTTTAGCTTCGCGATGAATGCCTCAAGAAACTGATGTGCGGCATCTGCCGGCAGATCATCTTTCCAGTGCCCGCCGCCCGCTCCCGTCCGCCGGTCCCCAACCCACGCATTGGTGTGGTACGTCGTGGCTGATCCAACAAAGGCTTCATCCTTCACGGACTGCGGCAGCGCCGTCCTCATTTTGTTCAGCACATCGACAATAGAAGTCGCGGAGCGGAAGTTCGCCTTCTTGCCAATCTCGACCAGCGCATCGTGCGTCACATGACCACAGGTGTCGTTGTATATACGTTGCCAGTGATCGCCAAACAGCCCAATCTGTGGCCCGCTTGCCCGTCCCAAAAGGTTGGACTTGATGGCGTCCATGATCTCCGTATTCGTATCCTGATATTCGTCGATAAGGATGAATGGATAACGATCGGTGAGGATGGTCTGAAACTTTTGCAATGGCAATAAGGCTGCTGTTAGCGCGAGGACATCATCGTGATGCAGCGACACAAGCGTGTCCGTGAGTCTGCGATGCCCCAGGTCGTAATCGACGGGCTGATGTATCAGCACGGGGCCGGCGGCGAGACGCTCCTGCCAGGCCGGGAGCGCCATCAATCTTTGCCGGAGTGCCGCCTGAAAACCCTTGATCAGCGACCAGCAAAAGGCGTGGATGGTGTCCGTAAAGACCAGAGGGTTTCCATCGATCCGGCTGCTGATGACGGCCGTGGCCGCGTTTGTGTAGGTAATACACGCGATACGCTGATTGCGCAGACGTAGGCCATCACTTTGCGTGGCAATGAGGTGCCGCAAGGTCTCGACCAGCGAGTACGTCTTCCCTGCCCCAGCGCCCGCTTCAAGCAGGAAGCTTGTGCCGTTCTTCAAGCACTGCGCCACCTGTTCGTCGGCAGTACGCGCTGCCAACAACGCGGGACTTAGTTGCTCAACCACACTCATGCTACGGTTCCCGTTGCTGGAGACGCCATGCCTGCCGACAGGTTGTTCTCTGCCAGCCAGGCAAGCCCTTCGGCGATGTATCGCGGTATCTGCCAAGCATCAGTCGAAAGCGCGTGCCTCAGAGCAAACTCCGACTTCTTTACGCCCTTAGCCTCTTCCCACGCCTGCGTCTCGTGCTCCTCGCCCCCCGGTCCGGCGAAAGGAAAGAGCGCTGGATTGGCCAGCATGAACGCATCTTCAAAGCTACGTCCACAGGGGCCATCCTTCACTTCAGGCTGCTGAAACGCGATGCGTCGCTTCGCAATTGTTTTTGCAACGGCATCCGCCGCAAGCAGTTCGGCCGGGGTGACATCGTTCTTGAACCAGGCCTTTATGCAAGCATTACTGGTGCGCTCCCCGTGGCGTACCTGGCACGACTCGTATTGGCCCTTGCCGTTCGCCTTGACCGTATCAATATCGGTAATCACGAGCGTCCGGAGTTCAAGAAAGACAAGCAGATCAAAGAAGATGTGTGCATAGGCGCCCCCGACCTCAATCACTGAAAGGTACTGGCTGCCGAGCTTTGTTGCCTCCGGCTTACCGTAATCCAGCATCTTGATCACGCGGGGCAGCAGGAGGCGTTCGGTCGTCCCCTCAATCAATACGGCCTTGTCGGCGAAGAACAGGTCGCAGCGCGTCAACGTCATGTACTGGTGCAAAAATGTTCTGTCCGGCTCGCCCTTCCCCGATAGGCCCTTGCGAAGGTCCTTTACCACCGTCTTCATCGTGCCATCGGCCGCGTCAAGTGCCGCGAGAAAATATCGAATGGTCTCGAAATGGGCTTCGTTGGCGACGTGTGAAGAATGCGTCGAGACAACAAACTGCACGGGCCAGTGTGTTCCCAGTTCCTTGCTGAAGACCGTCGCAATCTCACCGAGCTTGCGGATGAATACCTCCTGCATTTGTGGATGCAGGTGAACCTCCGGCTCTTCGATGAAGACGACATGCATTCCCGGTCGCGGCTCCATGGCAGAGTAGAGTTTGAAGAACTCCCGCAGTTGCAGCAGGATCAAGATGATGTTGCGCGTCCCCAAACCGTTGTAGGCCTCGGGCAGGTGGACGCCGTTTGCGCCGGTGTATCGAACCTTGGTGTGATTGGTGAGCAGCCGCGCCACATCAAGGGTGGTCTCGGTACGCAGCTTCTGGTCCGACAGGCTGGGGTAGCCAAACAGCGAAAGTGCCGGTAGCAGCGCGTCAAGCTTCAAGTTGAAATCTGCGCCGATCTTGTCCTGAATGTCTTTCACGGCCTGTTCAAGCTCTTCGGCCGTACCGTGACCCTCAGCGTCGGCCGCGTTCGTCTTGGCAGTGGCGAAGAGGTTTTCAAGCACCTTGCCGATGACAACACGGTCCTTTTGGCTGGCATCATCAAGGCCGCGTTGTGCGCCGATGAAGCCGCTGGCACAAAGCGCCCTTACAGCGGAGGCTTCAACGATCTTCTCGTTGGTCGCGTCATTGGGATCGACTGCTGCGAAGACTATCCCAAACAGTGCCGGGACGCGGTCGCGCAGGGCCTTGAGCAACGCGGCCTTCGCCAGTTCGATCTGATCCGGCGTGGCCTTCTCGTCCGGGGCATTCAGGTCAGCAAACAGCTCACCGACCTTTCCATCGCGGAGCGCATAGCGCGCAACCACGAGCGCCTCGGTGCAGGTGGGGTCGAGATCAATGACGAACTCATTGAGGGTACCAAGCGCCTCTCCGGCTTCGTAGCCGAAGGTCAGTTGGATCTCGATGGTGGGCAAAGCCTTACGCACATCCGGTTCATCGGCGCCCTGCGCCGCTGCCACAAAGGCGTTCCAGAAACTTTGGTGCGTGGCAAATGAGAAATCTTCGAGCCGGAACGACGGGCTGCTATCCCCCAGAAGCCGCTTCATCACTTCGGTCAATGAGGTCTTGCCGCTGTTGTTGCGGCCAACGATCACAGTCGTCTGCTTCTCAAGGATCAGACTTGCGTCATGCAGCAGTCGAAAGTTTTTGACCGCTATGTTCTTCAACTTCATTGCATGCCCCTCCCGGACTGTGCGTTGTCATGTGGCACGCCGCGCCGCGTTATCTCCTCAGCCTGGGACGGGCACGGCGCGGACAATATCCATGTCAGCGGGCGTCAGTCCGAAGAGCTGCGTGATGTGGGCCTCAATTTGCTGACGTAGGTCAGTGGCTTGACGTTCGTACAGCGTCTTGTCGTGTGGCGTACGGGCTGTAGCGATGTCACCATGGGCGGCGATCAAGCGGACGACGAGCGCGTCAATCGTTGCCCTAGCGGCATCACTGGGAATCGGCACCGGCAAATCTTCGATGAACTGCTTGCCGTGCGAGTAGTAACCGCCACGGAACACGCTGGTATTCGTACGCACAAGCGCCTCGCTCACCGGATGATTGAGCACAGCTAGCAGGTAGTGATCAGTCACGCCGCTTCCATCGCGTTGGCGTACCAGGTAATAAGGGCCATTGCCGCCGCCCGTCACCATGACGTTGCTGTCGTCATAGACGTAGCGCGGCTCCAGTGACAGTGCCGGCAGGATAATCTTCGGGCTGTTGAACTTGACGAGGCTTTGCGAACGGCCAAACTGGTAAAACTGCTGCTCGTCAGCCCTTCCGCCAGCGATTGCCCGCGCTTCCAACTGTGCGCGCCGCGCGGTCAGGTAGGCCAGACAGTTCGGATAGCGTGCTGCCATTTCGTCTGGCTGCAACAGTCGGGCCGCAGTGCGGCCCCGAGTCGTGACGAATTCATAGGGAAAGATCAGCCAGGTATTCGCGGCGGGACGGCTGAAGGCGGTGAGCTGAACGTCAAGCAGGAATGGCCGAAGCACGCCCTTCTCGATCGGCCAGTCGCGCCCATCCCACTGCAATACATGGTGGTCTGCCGTCTCTGCGGCACTGTGAAAGATGTAGATGGCGTCCGCACTGGTCTGCACGCCAACGAAAATTTCGGCGACGGTACCAAGTCGAGTTGAACAGGCCGCCCGCAGGCGGTTAAACACGGCACGCGTTCCGGTGTCAGCGAATTGCCAGGCGTCCTCGCCCAGCGTTGCTGCCGCCAGTGTAGTTACGGCGCCCGCTTCACCGTACCGCCAGGCTTCCAGACTGCCCACCTGTTCGACCTGAACGTCGGGTCTGCCGCTGCGATCGAGGAGGATGATGCAGGTGTAGTTGCTGGCGGCGCGACCGAAGATCTGTTTTACGCCGAAATGCACAACGGCTTCCAGCGGATTGCCCGCTGTGAGCAGGCGACGCAAAGCGCGTCCGGCCTGAATCGTCATGAACTTGTGCGGCGTGATAAAGCCGAGCCGGCCGGTCGGGCGCAACAGTGCCAGTGCGCGCTCGAAGAACAGCGCGTATTTGTCGAAATTGTCTTGCCTTGCTGTCGTATAGGGTGACGTCGGACGCTGATAGAAACCCGCTTCTTCCGGCGAGTAGCCCATCATATTCTGGATACGGATGTATGGCGGATTGCCGACGATCACGTCGAAGCCGCCATGCCCCATCTCGACGGGGAACTCGGCCTGCCAATCGAAGGGATTGACCTTACGGATGAGCGCCTCGGGCATCGGCGTCCCGACGGCTGCCAACCACTCGGCACGGCTGACCAGGCTATTGCCTGCGCGTACGATTCCGCCCAAGTCCGGCAACGCGCGTTCACGGCGCCGCGTCACGTAGTCCGTGAGCCCATCCCGCGTTTCGTTCTCGATCAACTTCAGCAACAGGCTGAACTGTGCGACCTCGACTGCGTTGGCGTCGATATCCACGCCGCGGATGTGGCTCTGAAGAATGCGGCGCTTTTCATCGAAGGTCAGGCGCCAGTTGCCGGCGCCAGCCTCATAGATCATGGTGCCGATATGGTCGGCCGGGCGATTGGCCAGGTACCAGCTCAGGCAATGGTCGAGAATAAATTCATAGATGGCCAGCAGGAAGATACCGGAACCACAGCAAATGTCGGCTGCTGTGAAACCGGCAAGGTCTGCCGGACTATTCCCGGCCAGCGCCGGCGTGAGTGTGCGGGCAACGATGGCGTCCACGATGTAGCGAGGTGTCGGGACGACGCCGCCACTTTCACGGACTTCCGGTTTGCGGACGATCGCGACCGTCCCGCCGGTGATGGTGATTTCTTCACCTAGGAACTGCTCGTAGATTTCGCCGAGGACTTCGGTCTCGACCACCGCGAAGGTGTAGGGGCTTTGCGGGTAGTACAGCTCGCCGATGACGCTCTGAAGCACGGCATCGCTGATGCGAATACCGAGGCGGGCATCGTCAAGCAAGCGAAAGAGGCCGGAGTTGTAGAACGCATCGGCGCGGCGCAACTCGGCCAACAATGCGTCGAACGTATGGGCTGCCGGCAGGTTTCTCAGGTTCTCGTAGCGTTCAATGTCGCGGTCTTCGCAGATGCGTAGAAAGACGATGCGGGACAGGAACAGCTGGACCGCGTAGGTCAGCTCGCCTGGACTCAGCCCCGGCGTGTTGGCATGAATGTCAGTGGCGAGGCGTTCGCGCCATGAGCGCACTTGGCGCAGGAAGAAGTCATCGAACTGCTCGGCACCGTGACGCGTGCCGCCGACCGCGAAGCGCCGATCAAAGTCGCCGGAATAGACGGCATGGCGTGAAAGCAGCAGCCACAGCTCGTCGAAACGCGCCTCGAACTCATCGAAGCGGACGAGCAAGAGACGCGCGACGTTCGCCGCGTCAGTCTGCGCCGGAACCGGAACGCAGTCATAGACCGCGATCTGGTGGAAATTGGTTAGAACGGCGATCGGCAGGCTGGCGGAGTAGCCATACCGACGAGTCTGAAACGCCGCGTCACGGCTGTGATCAATGGCGACGCTAGGCTTCTTGGCTTCGACAAACAGTTTGCGCTGCCGTGCCAGACGCAATTCATAGTCCGGTCGCTTTGAAAGCCCCTCGCCGACATCGACCGTGGCTTCTTCAATGACCTCACGCAGCCCCGACGGATGCCCGGCACGGTTATGCACATCCCAGCCAAAAGCAGCAAGCAGCGGCGTAATGAAGTCCGTGCGCGCCTGAGTCTCGTTGTAGGTGGGGCGTAGGTAATCGGCCTCGTTGCGTTGGAAGCCTAAAATCAGTTCGGCGATGCGGACACGCGCCGCGGCCTTGGCTGTGGCCTCGTCCGTCACGCGCTTACACCATCGGCTGGTTTGCTCACGCGACCGCGCTTCCGAGCGTTGCGTCGATTGCGCATCTTGACCCAGATGTCGCGCAGGATAAGACAGTCCTGCTCGGATAGGCCCATGTGGCCCCGCAGAACGATCCGCGCGTTCTCTTCCAACACTTCGTCAAGGCGACCAGCTCGCATGAGCTTGTCGCACTCCGTCAACGGTATGGCGCCGTTGAGTGTTGCCGGCATAAGTAGGCGTTCAGCTTCGGTTGGCTCCAGCTCCAGTACGCCCCCACCGTAGCTGCGTCCTTCGATCTCTGCCGACGCGGCAGTGAGCCAGGTGTAGGTGTTGGCAATGACGCGCTCTGGCGTCTCACTCTTGCAGGACAAGCGATGAATCGTGTCGGTCGAGGTTGCCCCGGCTTGGTTCAATACGACCCGTGGGAAGTCATAAATTTGCCGGAACAGAAATCCATCCGGAGTCCACACAGACGGTACCGCATACCAAGGCTCACGAATCGAGCACTTGTAGCCTTTGTGGACCTCATTGCCTTCGCCGAAGCGAATGTAGTTTGCGAGCGCAGCCGTAGGCTTAGCATCGCTCCTCTTTAGGTGCAGCAGATGGACGCGGTCGCCTGCGTCCGACATGGCGTTCCAATCGGCCTTGCCGACCTTGGCGCCCTTGAGGTGGGCTGATCGCGAAACCAGGGGCGACGTAAAGCCTTCAAGGCCCAATTCCATGACCTGCGCGCTTGTTAGAACGAAAAATTCATTCTTGCCGGTCACCACACCAACGTCAACGCTGGCATGAGATGAAAGATTGGCGGTCATGCCGGAGTCTCGGAGCGCGCGCATGAATGTGATTTCACGCTCCGACAAAAAGTATTTCAGCCACTTCTCGTTGTCATGGCGAATGGTCTTCGGCTGGGCATCAGCCAGCACGATGGCGGGCGCACGATTCGTGATTTCACCAACGGTGCATGTCTCAGTCATCGTCACCCGACAAAGATTGTCGTCCGAACCCGCTGCCAGTACGCCATCGGCCAACAAGAGAACAACTTCCTGTTGAGCTTTCTCGAAGAACAGCTCGTTGCACGCCACGATGTCTATGCGCTCGAATCGATCCGTGAGGAATGAACGCAGCTGAGACGCATACGTAACTTGAAGTAGCTCTGCCGGCAATACCAACGCCAGTCGGCCACCAGGACGCAGGCTGGCTACCGCCGCGACTACAAATGGCACCCAGATATTGGTCAGGCGGTTGGGTTTCAGGCCTTGTTCGACCATCAGAGCCATCGCCAGGCTGCGGTGTGGCTCTGGAAATGTCTGATAGCGAATAAAGGGCGGATTTCCGATCACTGCGTCAAACACCGGCTGTTCCGTTGCTTGCCACCAACTGAAAAAGTCACTGTTGTTGACGACACCTGATGCACGCTGAGCCAACGCGTCCAGCAGCCGAGCACTTGCCTTCTCGGCTTCGGCTGTGACGATTTCAACGCCTGTCAGTTGTCGTGCGATTGCGGGGCCACGGGTGCCTAGTTCGGAAAAACGCTTGGCGGCGGCTTCTAGGAATGCGCCATCACCGCAACTGGGCTCTAGCACCCGGTCTTTAGGGGAACGAATCGCCCAAGCGCACAACCAATCAGCGATGGCTGAAGAGGTGTAGTAGCCGCCGCGCAGCTTGTTTTCGTCGAGGCTGGTGAAACGCCCACTGTGGGTCTGTGTCTTCTCGGCCGTCTTTTTCTTGGTTGCCATTGGATTATTGCTCACTGTGATTTTGCGAACAGCGGCCACTGTTCTTCGATGTACTTCTCAGCTGCATCCCGGATGACCCAAGCGACGGAAACCTTCTTTTGCTTTGCGATGTCTTGCAGTGTCGCGTACAACTCCGGGGGCAAGCTCGCCGAGGCGCGTGTTGCACGCGGTTTGCCAGTCGGCTTGCGCCCTCGTTTGACAGTCATGACCAGCCCATCGAATTAGATGCAGCATTTTACATCATGACGCAGCACGTGGACAGAGCTTTGAGTCTCAAATGGTTGACGATGGCATTTTTCAGAGTGCCGAGGGGTCGGCAATGGGAAGGTCAAACGCCGGTCACGCGCTAGAACCTCAACGGCCGCGATGGAGACCTGTTGCCCCTGCGAAATGACTTTGGGCCACAGCTTCACTCTTATTTTGTTGAAAAACTCGCTTGCGGCAGTTTGATTCGCGGCTCTGAAAAAACCGACCCACAATTGCCCCCTTTGAGGCGATCAGGGTGTCCGGAAGGATAAAATGACCCCAAAAAAGTGGTGACAATTTCGCTCGGGGACTTTTTCAACACAATAGGCCGAATGCTGCCGGCTGCCGCTCCTGGTCATGATCGCCGGTCAGAGTAGCCACGTCGCTGGACTGCCTGATCAACACCATCAGAATCCGGCGCACCTCCGTAAAGCCAATTTTTTTCAATCACATATCACCACCGGAGCAGTACAGAGCGGCTCCATCAGCGCAATCTCGCCCTGATTGATAATTGATTCTTGCTTTAGGAGGCTCCCGTGACCCCCACTTCTTCTCCATTCGAATACCTCGCCGTTTGCACTCGCCCCTGCGTGCTACACACCTTGCTTCTATCGAGACGTTCCGGCACTTTTTGAAAAGGAGGAATTGTCGATGTCGCTCAATCGTTCCCAGTCCTTTAATGACGAAGAGGACTACATCCCTCCCCATGACGCTCAGTCATTCCATGGCCAAGCGCCAATTCCGGTTTGCCCCAAGTGCCATTCGTTGCGAATTGAAACCCGCAACAGCGCGCGCAGGCTCGGTGGCGCAATTGGTGCCTTGTCGGGCGCAGCCAGCGCAATGCTCGCAGCAAGCGCCAAAGCCAGAGCGGTTGCTGGTCTAGCTGGCGGCCCTGGTGCGGCCTTCAGCATCATCACCAGCTCGGTTCTCGCTGCGCTAATTAGCGGTGCCGCAAGCAGCGCGACCGGAGTGAAGCTTGGCGAAGTTATTGACGACAAAATCCTCAACAACTACCTCTGCCACAGCTGTGGCCACACCTTCAGCCTGAAGCATTCCTAGCCCTTCTCGTCGGGCTGCACTTCTCCACTTCCCTTTTCCCATGATTTCTCGCTTGCTCGGCTTCGGCCGGGCTTTATGCGCTCATCTTTCAGGAGTTCCTCATGGCACACCTCGTCCAACAAATGGCCTACGTCGGGGCCGAACCGTGGCACGGCCTTGGCAACCGGCTTCCCTCTCAACAACCTATCGATGTTTGGCAGAAGTCTGCCGGCATGGATTGGACCATTCAGGAAACACCGGTCCGCTTTCTGGCCGACAGCATCGGCAGTCTCGGCAGCATCCATTCCTTCGACGAACAGAAAGTCCTCTACCGTTCCGATACCAAGCAAGCCCTGTCGGTCGTCTCACAGCGCTATCAGGTCGTCCAACCGCGTGAAGTCCTGGAGTTCTACCGCGACCTCACCGAGGTCTCCGGCTATGAGCTGGAAACGGCTGGGGTGTTGAAAGGCGGCAAGAAGTTCTGGGCCTTGGCCAAGACCGGTCAGTCGTTGTCGCTCAAGGGCAACGATCTGGTCAATGGCTACCTGCTGCTGGCCACCTCATGCGATGGAACGCTGGCCACCACGGCAACGCCCACCACCGTTCGCGTCGTCTGTAATAACACCCTCGCCATCGCAGTAAATGGGGCTCCGCAGGCGATCAAGGTCGGTCACCGCACGAAGTTCGATGCCCAAGCCGTCAAGCACCAGTTGGGGATTGCCGTGTCGCAATGGGACCACTTCATGTATCGCATGCGCATCCTCTCCGAGCGGAAGGTCAAAACGCATGAGGCAATGGCCTACTTCCTCAACGTGCTTTGCGAGCAAGGTTCTCCGAACGAATCGCTGACCAACGAACGGGCCTTGAAGAAAGTGCAGGGCCTGTACGACGGTCAAGGCAAAGGTGCCGAACTCGAATCCGCCAAGCAAACCGCGTGGGGCTTGCTCAACGCGGTGACTGAATTCGTCGATCACGAACGCCGGGCACGTAGTACCGAGAACCGCCTGGACTCCGCTTGGTTCGGTCAAGGAGCGATGCTCAAGCAACGTGCTCTGGATGCCGCGCTGTTACTGGCGGCCTAAATCCTCGTAATCCTTACCCCGCTTCATTTTTCAACCTATTGAGACCCCCAGCGGCTTTTGCCGGCTGGGGGTTTCGTCTTTTCTGGAGGTGTTATGAAAGCTCAACAATTGATGACGCAGCCGACCGGGAAACCTCGTCCGGCACTTCGTCTGGTCAAGACCAAGGAACTGCCGCGTGAAGACTGGCTGGCGATCCGTAAGCAAGGCATTGGCAGTTCCGATGCCGCTACCGCCGTCGGTCTCAATCCGTACAAGTCGCAGTTGGAACTCTGGATGGAGAAGACGGGTCGCGATGGCAATTTGCCCAAGGCCGATCCGCATGACGAAGCGTCGCCCCTTTATTGGGGCAACATCCTCGAACCCATCGTGGCGGCGCACTACACCAAGCGCACTGGCCACCGGGTGCGGCGGATCAATGCCGTTCTCCAGCATCCTGACCCCAGCCTGCCTTGGATGCTGGCCAATATCGACCGGGAAGTCACCGGGTCCAATGAAGTCCAGATTCTGGAATGCAAGACGGCCGGGATTAACGGTGCGCGCCTTTGGAAGGAAGGCGTTCCAGAATACGTGCAGCTCCAAGTGATGCACCAGCTCGCGGTTACAGGTAAGCAGGCAGCCGATGTGGCCGTTCTGCTCGGCGGCCAGCATCTGGAACTGCACCGCATCAACCGGGACGAGCAACTGATTACCCGACTGATCGAACTGGAACGGCATTTCTGGCACTACGTCGAAACGGATTCGCCACCACCGGCCGACGGGTCGGCCTCAGCCGATCTGGCTTTGCGTTGTCTGTATCCAGAGGACGAAGGGCAGAGTGTTGATTTCTCGTCCGAGCGCAACTTGTCCGCAACCTTCGCTGATTGGCTCTCGGTTCGGCAAACTATCGCTGAGCAGGAGAAGCTGGAAGCCCAGTTAAAGCAGACGCTCCAGCAGGCCATGGGCAGCGCCACACGGGCGACTTTCGAAACCGGGACAGTCAGCTGGAAGAAGGCCAAGGACAGTGTGGCTCTCGATATCACCCAACTGCTCAAGGACCACCCCGAGTATCAGCAACGCTACAGCCAGACCAAACCGGGCAGCCGGCGCTTTCTCATCGCCTGATAACCCCAACCCATAAACGCCTTCCCACTTCTCCCAAATAGGAGAAGTGGGAAGGCGTCATTTTTTCAGGAGTCACGCAACATGTTGAAAGGTCTTGCAATTACCCCTCCCGTTCTCGGCCGGATTTCCATCGGCAAGGTCGTTGAGAAGAACGGCAAGCGTCTGCCGGAGAAGGATGACCAATTCACCATCACCTCCCAAGTTCAGGGCAAGGACGGCTGGCTGCCGCATCCCCTTGATGAGGGGCTGCGCAAGGAACAAGGCGGAAAGATCCGGAGTATCCCAATCCGCCTCTTGTTCAACGATCCGGCACTCAATTTCCGGGCTGAATACAGCTTGTTCGACCGAACGACGGGGCGCCCGTTGTGTGTCGGGAACGGAGAAACCTGCAAGCGACAGACCGAGGATGGACTCAGGCAATTGCCCTGTCCGTCACCGGATAGCTGCCCGATTGCCAAGGGCGGTGCCTGCAAGCCCTATGGTTGACTCAACGTCAGCATTGGTGATGATGATCCGCTGGGGAGCTTTGTCTTCCGGACGACAGGGTTCAACAGCATCCGAACCCTGACGGCTCGCCTGCACTACTTCCAGGCCATTTCAGGAGATCGACTGTCCTGTCTGCCGCTGGAACTGAGACTTCGGGGGAAATCGACGCGGCTGAGTCACGGCACGCCGATTTACTACGTGGATCTCTCGTTACGAAGTGGGATGACCGTCGAAGATGGGCTGAACGAAGCCAAACAGCGCCATGAAGCGCGACAGCTCGCCGGGTTCGATCAGGCAGCACTGGACGCGGCGGCACGTCAGGGCTTTGGCAATGGGGCGTTCGAGGACAGCGAGGAAGAAGGCGAGTCCGTGGTCGAAGAGTTCTTTGCGCGGGATGGCGGGGAAAGTGCGACCGGGGCTGTTATTCCGCCTCAACAGGACCGAGAGCGTTCGAGTTTGCAGGCCAAGCTGGATGCTAAGGCCGGCGCTGCTACCACAGCATGACGGATCAGGAGCTCAAGTCCGAGGAGATTAATATGCTCAATCAATCACCGCTGGAAACATTGCTCTCGTATGCCATCACCTTTGCCGTCGGAGCGGCTTCTGTCGTTCTGGTTTCGGCCTATGGACGATGGATGAGGGCGCAGGGACGGCATAGTCACTGAGAAATAGCGAAGGGGCATCTGCCCCTTCGCTATTTCAGGTGAAAGTTTTTTTCTTGGTGAAAAATCGTCAATCTGCAACGAGATTCCGATGCGCGCAATGTCATGTAAGCGCTTTGCGTCTTGGGGTTAAGCTTGCGCATCCGCAGGTCGTCGAGCATGCGTTGGCGTAGCGGGCTGATGTCGGAGGTCGGTGTGTCCATGGTCTTGCTCCCGTCGAAGAAGAGGCGGATTTCAGGAGGACAAGGTAAAACACGTCTACTTCATCGCCGAGACCAAGGGCTCGATGTCCACGCTCGATTTACGCGCGATAGAAAAATCGAAGATCGACTGCGCCAGAAAGTTCTTCGCCAAGATCACTTCGGACCAGGTGAAGTACGACGTGGTGGATGGGCATGGGAAGCTGATGGAGTTGGTGAAGTAGCGCTACGCGGCGTAGCGGGCGGCTGCCGGTTGGGGGCGTTTCTAGACCCGATATTGCTGAAAAAACCCTATACCGACTTGGCCGCAAGCAGTTGATCCATATCGAGGTTTGTGAGATTCAAGATTTGAAGCCGCAAGTTTTCCCATGGGGCAAATTAGTGGCGGTGTTCCGCTATCGCTACCCAAGAATAGCGCCCTGTCGGGGGGGGCGACGAATTGACCGTAGGCGACCGGGCTGAAACCACTTTTGACCTATTCAACACCCGCCTACGGCTCAGCGTCGAAGCAATTCCGCGCAGCCGGACTGAACGAGCGGAGACGTAATTTCAGGGGAAGAGATTGCTGAATCACCTCTGCATCCAACTCGTAGAAGCACACACGGGACAGGTGTTTCACGAGTATATGGCACCCATCACGGGTCTCTCCTTGGCAATGTCGCGATCTGAATCGCCCTGACGCATCCGCATCATGGCCTGCCGGTAGTGGTGCATTTCGGATTTCCTTCTTCTCATCGAACCCCAGCAAAAAACCGCCGAGGGTAACGATCGCTCGTTGAAAAATCAGAAATTCCCGTTGCTTACTCCTTCGCTGCCCCGGTGGCTCCATTACGCCGGTCACAAAGTGGATCCTATATGCCGGTCGCTGACACACGTCCGTGAGGCCTGACCGGTCAATTGGCGTTTTCGTTCAGCGCGCAGCAGTCAATGCGAAGAATCGAAAGAAATGCCCGATTCGAAACCGGCACAAAAATCGGGGACTTTTTGTGCCTCGACCCTACGTATCGTTGAAGTCAAACTCGCGCCGCACTCTCCGCAATTCTCTGGAGATCCAAGGAGCTGAAATGAACTGGAACGATGTAACCAATTTTGACCGCCTGCCGGATGCGGCGCACGTCAATGTAGACACGGTGGCCGTGCTTTTTTGCTGCGAAATACCCACGGTTTGGGCAAGGCTTCGTCGGAATGAAATCCCGGCACCGCGCCGCTTCGGCGGGCACACGCGTTGGAATGTGGGGCAGCTGCGCGAAGCGCTGAAGGGGGGCGAAAAATAATTTAAACCCGCATGGCATTCATGACTTGAAGAGGCAAAAAAAGGGCTATCTCTGTATATGCCGAACAGGAAATAACCTGGAGGATCAAGCGACTAAAAATTTAATTCCGCCATCCCACCGGGGACATTTGAACATTAAACAATTCTGGTTTTTACAGGGTTAAGGAAGGGTAGATAACGTCAGTCATCGAGGCTGATTTGATGAGGCCAATGCCTATCTATAAACGCTAACGAAAAAACATGAAACCGCAACCCGTCACCAACAACCAATCAAATAAAACTATGCAAAACAATTTTAAAACGAATGGAACTGACAGCATCTTCCAGCACATCCGTGACAACTTCCAATACTGGGATCTTGATCAATGTGGGATGCCGACTCGCTATCAAAGTACCAACCAAGGGATTCCGTGGCCTCTGTATGCCATCCCGCTGATAGAGTCGTTTGTTGCCAATGCGATCAAGTCAGCCGACCTGCCTTTCGTTTTCGACAAGACCCTTGCCGGCACGGAGCTGTTGCGTATCAATTCTTTGGGGAGGGAAATTTATTCCCTTTTTGCAACCCCGTATCGCCTGGAACTCCCGAAATACGAAGCGAGCGAGTACGCCAAGCTATTCCTGTCCGTGGCCGAACGCCTGAATCTTGCAAAGGCGACCATTTCAAATAACCCAATGGCCATGGTAAGCGCAGATGGGGTGCGCGAAGGCGAGTACCTAAATGCGTTGGTCATTAGGCTACGGGAAGCCGCTGGGAAGAGTAATTTCCAACACAACCTCAAGCAACGCCGGATCGACTGCAAGCAATTGGCGTCGAGGACGCAGCGCCTGACCCAGCGCTTGGTCGAAAACCATCCCGGCCTCTGCATTTTCACTATGGACCTGCAGTACCAGCCGCATCGAACCTGCGAAATTCGCTTGCGCGACGCGGCCAATCATTTCGAAAACTACCAAGCTGGCTTCGAAAGTTCCATTGGTCTCGAAGCGCCGGTCGGGCATATTTGGTTCCGAAATTACCTGCCGGAAGTCGGCTATCGAACTCAACTTATTTACTTCGTTGACCCTCGAAAAATGCAGGATTTCCGGGGTGTCGTTACCTATCTCGCCGATCTTTGGTCGGAAGTTACCCAAGGTCAGGGCATGGCAATTGTGCCTTGGCCACCAGCACTCGTAACTGATCTAGTTGTATCGGTAATCAAACAGGCGATCATGAGCACCGCCTACCTTCGGTTGGCTGAGGGGCTTCAGGACATGGACCACATCGGGACCAGCGACATTCCAAACAAGCAAGTCGGCACGGTCATGCCCGCCTTAGGCAGATATCCGATCAATTTCCTGCCACAGTCTAGTTCGCCGTTTTGAGCCATGAACGCTCAGCCCCATACCCGTAATGGTCTCCAGGCGCCCGTCGTGTTCGGGCGCCGATCCCGGGCCGTAAACATTTCGACTAGCCCAGAGGCGCTCGACAGAGGCCTGTGCCAACAAGTCTATAGCGAACTAACGCCATCACTGTGGATTGCATCCCAATCGACGCGTCCCTGGTTCTACCCACGCATCAATTCCCGCCAGTTGACGCTTCTGGAATATTTCATCGACGACCTGCTGGCTGATGACAGCATCCCGTTTCTTCCCCGGTGGGGAAGCACGGCTCAACTTGGGCAATACGATATCTCTCCACTGGCGTTCAAGCATTTCGAGCTCGTGCCTGAGTACATTGACGTGGTCAATATGCTTTCTGTCGAATACGACTACAACGAGCACATCACCGTTTTCAGAGCTTGTGTAGAAACCATGGGTCTAAATCGGCAGAACTTTGACTGGCGCAACACCTTTCGCGCGGCAAACCAAAAATATCCTCAGTTTGGCGGACAGTCAGCCGCCGAGCTGTTCAATGCTCTTGTCTTCAGGCTGCGCACTGAATGCCGGACAACGAAAATAAAATCCAAGATTCGACAACGGCGAGTACATGCCGAAGATACGTTTATCGAAAAAACCCGCTACGTCGACGCTTGGTTCGAGGTGTGTACGAGGCTTGTGGCGGTACGGGTCGATCTCTATTACCGGAAGGAGTTGTTTGGCCAAGTCTCCGCGCAGCAGGCTATCGACGACTTAAATCATCTAGTCGAAAACCGTCGCTGCAACGCCATCTTCGCCCACATGAAAGCCTACATCGCAAAACTTGAATACGGCGTTGATAAGGGCTTGCATTTCCACGTGCTTTATCTCTTCGACGGTTCCTACCGCAAACCATCGAGTCATGTTCATTTGGCCAAGGAGATCGGGAAATATTGGGTGAACACCATAACGAAAGGCAGAGGCGATTACTGGAACTGCAATGCCCATTTTCGCGACTATGAAAAAAAAGGGATTTTAGGTATCGGAGAAATCAATGCGCATCAGACCCATCTGCGAGACAACCTGAAAAATCGTGTGATCCGTTACATGTGCAAGTCCAGCCAGTTCTTGAAGCCCAAGGCAGCACGCGGGTTTAATCTGATTCGCAGGGGACAATTTCCGAAGGTTGGCGGCAAAAAGCTGGGGCGCCCCCGGGTGTTGAGTGATCAACGTGCTGCGCCTGCGGAGCAAAACTGATGCAACAGCGTGGCTGCGTAAGCGCCCCTCCATGACAGCAACTCGGCTACCTGGCTGTCTCGTGGCTTTGAGGTGGTTGCCGCGTCCATCGACGTTTGGCAGTCACCGCATTTAGTGCCACCATCCAATACCGTCTAGTGCTCTGCAGAGGATGACGGCGCAGGCGAGTTGTAGGAAGGCGAGGTGAATGGCTGCCCGTCGGTCGTAACGGATGCGCAGGCGACGGAAGCGATGCAGCCAGGAGACTGTTCTCTCGACGACCCAGCGATGGCGTCCGAGCCGCTCTCTTGATTCGACACCCCGGCGGGCGATACGCGGCACGATGCCCCGGCGGCGCAAGTAAGCCCGGCAGAAAGGACAGTCGTAGCCCTTGTCGGAATGGAGCTTTCCCGGCCGCCGACGGGGCCGGCCCCGTTTTCCGCGGACGGGTGGAATCGACTCGATAAGCGGGATGAACCGCTGGCTGTCGTGGACGTTGGCGCCGGACAGGGCCACCGCCAAGGGCAAGCCGTTACGGTCGACCAGCAGGTGATGTTTGCTGCCCTGTTTTCCCCGGTCTGTGGGATTGGGGCCGGTATCTTCGCCGCCCAGGGGGGGATGGGACGCTGGCAGCGTCCACCACGGCGCGGGACCAGTCAATCTTCCCAGCGTACTCGAGCTTGGCCAGCAGCCGGCGGTGAAGTTCTTCCCAGACACCGGCCGCCTGCCATTCCTCCAAGCGATGCAGGCAGGTGATCCCGCTGCCGCAGCCCAGTTCCCGAGGCAGTTTCGCCCACGGGATGTCCGGGAGCATTTCAATAGTGTGCGAGTACGCCCAAGCGTACAGCCGGTTCATATCCGCAGAAAACCTTGAGGGGACACGAGACCGACGGGCTCTTCCCGAACGCTTTGATGGATAAATTGTCTTTTTGACGAAACGATCTACTAGTATTGCTACACCAACTGGCATGGAGAGGTTGGTGATCGCGGCTTCCTTTCAAAGCAGTTGGCTGTGAGGCATCCACCAGCATTTTCCGATCCGCAGCGATCTTTGGTAGCTAGATGGGTAGCCACCAATGATATACGCGAAAAACGATTGGCCTATGCCTATGATTTTTTAACACTTATTATGTTTTTAACAGAGCAATACGACATCGTACTGATGTGACCCAAGCAAGGAGAGCGACATGAACGACCGTGCGGAATTCGACAGCCTGTTGCCGGCGCAGGGTTTCAGCCGGCGCGCATTCCTGGTCACCAGCCTGGGGGCTGGCTTCGCCCTGGCCACCCAACCGGTGGCAGCGCAGACGGCAATTCACACCGATGCTGCCGGCCTGACCGAAGGCGAAGTGCGGGTGCCGGTCGGCGCTGGCGAGATGGTCGCCTACCGCGCCACGCCGGCCGGCGTCGGCAAGGCACCGGTGGTGCTGCTGATCTCCGAAATCTTCGGCGTTCACGAGTACATCCGCGATACCGCGCGCCGGCTCGCCAAGCTCGGCTACTTCGTCGTTGCCCCCGAACTGTTCGCCCGCCAGGGCGATCCGCGCCAGATCGAGAGCGTGGCCGAGATCATCGACAAGATCAGCAGCAAGACGCCGGACGCCGAGGTCATGCAGGACCTCGACGCAACGGTGGCCTGGGCCGGGCAGCAGGGCGCCGACACCGGCCGCCTGGCGATCACCGGCTTCTGCTGGGGCGGTCGCATCACCTGGCTGTACAGCGCCCACAACCCCGGCGTCAAGGCCG
The DNA here is from genome assembly GCF_055901855.1 of Azonexus sp. MM2026_4. Classification (NCBI taxonomy): domain Bacteria; kingdom Pseudomonadati; phylum Pseudomonadota; class Betaproteobacteria; order Rhodocyclales; family Azonexaceae; genus Azonexus; species Azonexus sp. MM2026_4. Next base: position 3,262,491 of record NZ_CM148380.1, read on the forward strand.
GCGTCGCCTGGTACGGCCGCCTGGTCAGCCCGGTCAATGCCTACAATCCGCGCCATCCGATCGACCTCGTCGGCGAACTGAAGGCGCCGGTGCTTGGCCTCTACGGCGGCGTCGACACCGGTATTCCGGTGGAAACGGTCGATGCCATGGAGGCGGCGCTGAAGAACGGCAGCCCGGCCGCCAGGGTGTCGCAGCTGCATCTCTATGACAACGCGCCGCACGCCTTTCATGCCGATTACCGACCCAGCTATCGCAAGGAAGAGGCCGAAGACGGCTGGCGCCGGATGCTCGACTGGTTCCGCCGGAATGGCGTGTAAACGCCGTTCTGGGGCACGGCGGAGCGCTTTCGTGCTACGCTTCGTCCCTTGTCCCGCCCGCTGTCGATCATGACTACCGCCGATTCCGCCACCGCTGAAAAAACCACCGACGTTCGTGCCCTGCTCAAGGACCTTCAGGAACGTTTCGCCGTCTTCCGCAATTACAGCCCGCTGGCGATCGGTATCGACAAGCAGCTATTCGCCGCCTTGCCCGAACTGAGCCGCAAGTCGGTGCGGCTGGCGATGCGCAGCCACACGATGACCACGCGCTACCTGAAGGAAATGGAGAAGGCAACGCAACGCCTGAACCTGGACGGCACACCAGCCGGCGAAGTCACCGACGAAAATCGTCAGCACGCGACCGAGCAGCTCAAGGAGCGCTTCAAGAAACAGGCCGAGCAGCGCAAGGCAACCGAGGCCGCCGCCAAGGCCGAAGCCCAGAAGCAGAAAAAACTGCTCGAACTGGCCGAGAAATTCGGGCGCAGGTAAACGGCGTCGCAGCAACCGTCGGGCCCGTCTGCGCACGGGCCTTGTTTTTTTCAGGCGCCGGATACGGCGCGCAGCAGCGCTGGCAGAGCCAGCCCGGCTGGCGCTGCGAGTTGCCAGTCAACCGCCACTCCGCTGCCTGTCGGGTTGACCTCGAGCACGCGGGCACCCGCCCGTCTGGCCAGCGCTGGCAGTTGTGCGGCCGGCATGACGGCACCGGAGGTGCCGATGCTGATCAGCAAGTCGCAATCGCTGGCTGCCGCGTAAGCAGCGGCCAACGCATCTGCCGGCAGATTTTCCCCGAACCAGACAACGCCGGGCCGGATCACGCCGCCGCAATGCACACACCGCGGCGGCGCCAGGCGCCGACCGCCCTCGGGTTCGTCCTCGTCGGGAACGGGTGTGTCGAGGGGGCGAGAACAATCGGCGCAGCGGAAGGCATCGAGGCGGCCATGCAAATGGTTCACCCCGCGGCTGCCTGCGCGCTCATGCAGGTCGTCGACATTCTGGGTGATCAGCGTCAGCGCCGGTCGGATTTCCGCCAGAGCGGCAATTGCGAGGTGCCCCGCATTCGGTCGGGCGCGCCGGATCTTCGCCAGGCGCCAGAGATACCAGCCCCAGACGAGTTCGGGGTCGCGCCGGAAGGCTTCGGTCGTCGCCAGTTCGCTGGCATCGAAGCGTTCCCAGAGACCGGTCAGCGTATCGCGAAAAGTCGGAATGCCGCTATCAGCGGAGGCGCCGGCACCGGTAAGAACGACGATGCGGTGGCTGCGGCGCAAGGTTTCGATGAGGTCGGCGGGAAGTGAGCTGGCTTCGATCATGGCTGGCCTCCCGGCAAAAATGGGTTCTTGATGCTGACTTCTTCAAGCTGCTGATGAAGTAGCTGCCTGAGCGTCGTTTTTCTCGATTTCCCGGCGGTCCTGGAATCGGTGGGTGTCCAGCTTGGCTTCGCTGATCCGCGTCCAACTCCCCGCTTCGGTTCTGGTCTCGAAGGTTTTGATTGGGGTGGGGTCAGCAGCAGAAATGCAGCAAATAAGCCGTCAGAAACGATTTAGGCCGCCCGGAGGCGGCCTAAATCTTGAAATTCTGGTGGGTCGTGAGTGATTCGAACACTCGACCTACGGATTAAGAGTCCGCTGCTCTACCAACTGAGCTAACGACCCAGAATTTATCCTGGTGGGTCGGGCGAGATTCGAACTCGCGACCAACGGATTAAAAGTCCGCTGCTCTACCGACTGAGCTACCGACCCGCCCCACGGGAAGCGCGCATTATAGGGGGGGGAGGCGATTGGCGTCAACGCCTGTGAGCGTTTTTCGGGAATGCGGTTATATGGCTATGCTTGTCGAATGGTGAAGTTATGTAGCTGATAAGTGTTCAGCAGTCAGCGTTGGCTAAAATCGATGAGGAATTTTCCCTTTTTACTCAGGAGCTTGATCATGGATACGCAAAGTCTGTCCCGCTATCAGGATTTGTTGCTGGCCACGGCCACCGATGTTGGGTTGAAGGTGCTGGCGGCGATTGTTTTCTGGGTGGTCGGTCGCTGGCTGATCGGCATTGCGGTCGGCATGGTGCGTGCGGCGCTGGAGCGCCAGAAGGTCGATCCGACGGTGTTGCGCTACGTCGGTTCGATTGTCACGGTGACGCTGAACATCTTGCTGGTGATCGGCATCCTCGGCTATTTCGGCATGCAGACGACGACCTTTGCGGCCCTCGTCGCTGGCGCCGGCATTGCCATTGGCGCCGCCTGGGCGGGGCTGCTATCGAATTTCGCGGCGGGCGCCTTCCTGATCGTCCTGCGTCCGTTCAAGGTCGGCGATTTCGTCAGCGTCGGCGGCGTTACCGGGACGGTGACCGAGATCGGCCTGTTCGCGACGACGCTGAACACGATGGACAACATCGCCACGGTGGTCGGCAACAACAAGATCTTCGGCGACAACATCCAGAATTTCACCCACAACCCGTTCCGCCGGGTCGATCTGAAGTGCCAACTGGCCGGTGCTGCCGATCACCGGGCGGCGATTGCGCTGCTGCGCGAGAAGATTGCGGCGATTCCGAACGTGCTCGCCGTGCCGGCGGTTGATGTCGAGATTCTTGAATTCAACCTGGTGGGGCCGGTCCTCGCGGTGCGTCCGTACTGCCATAATGACCATTACTGGCAGGTCTATTTCGAGACCAACCGGATCCTGCGCGAAGCGCTGGCCGAAGCGGGTTTCCCGGCGCCAATGCCGGCGCAGAACGTGCTGCTGACGCAGTCCTGAGGCGGCAGCGGGCCGGCATTGCCGGCCCGCGGTTCAGTTGCCGAGGCGGCGGCAGATTTCCAGGGTCAGTGGCGCCTGGTTCATGCTGTAGAAGTGCAGCCCCGGGGCGCCGCCCTGGAGCAGGCGGGCGCACAGTTCGCTGACCAGGTCGAGGCCGAAGGCGCGGATCGATTCGCTGTCGTCGCCGAAGCTCTCGAATTTCTTGCGCATCCAGCGCGGCAGGTCGGCGCCGCAGGCGTCGGAGAAGCGGGCCAGCTTGGTGAAACCGACGATCGGCATGATGCCCGGGATGATCGGGATGTCGACGCCCAGTGCACGTGCTTCGTCGACAAAGTGGAAGTAGGCGTCGGCGTTGTAGAAATACTGGGTGATCGCCGAATTGGCGCCGGCCTTCACCTTGCGCGCGAAGTTCTGCAGGTCGTCCTTGGGGCTGCGCGCCTGCGGGTGCCATTCGGGGTAGGCGGCAACTTCGAGGCTGAAGTGATCGCCGGTCTCGGCGCGGATGAATTCGACCAGCTCGTTGGCGTAGCGGAACTCGCCGGTTTCCGCCATGCCCGAGGGCAGGTCGCCGCGCAGCGCGACGATGCGGCGGATGCCGGCGGCCTGGTACTCGCCGAGGATTTCGCGGATCGATTCGCGCGTCGAGCCGATGCACGACAGGTGCGGCGCGGCGTCGAAGCCTTCGGCGGCGATTTCCTTGACCACCGAGAAGGTGCGCTCGCGCGTCGAACCGCCGGCACCGTAGGTGACGGAAAAGAACTCCGGCTGCAGTTGCGCCAGTTCGGCGCGCGTCGCGCGCAGCTTGTCGACGCCTTCGGGCGTTTGCGGCGGGAAGAATTCGATCGAGATTTCGGGTTTCATTTTTTCAGCCAGATAAAGAATTCGCGGTTGCCGTCGCCGCCGGTGATGGGGCTGTCGAGCCAGGCTTTTGCCGTCAGGCCGAGCTGCCGGGCGAGATCGAGGAAACGGCCCTCGACGTCACGGTACAGCGTCGGATCGCGGACGATGCCGCCTTTACCGATGTTGTGCGGGCCGACTTCGAACTGCGGCTTGACGAGCAGCAGCAGGTCGCCGTCGGCGGCAAGCAGCGCCGGCAGTTGCGGCAGCACCAGGGTCATCGAGATGAACGAGACGTCGCCGACGATCAGGTCGAAGCCGCCGGCCGGCATGGCGTCGCCGAGGTCGGCGGCGGTCAGGGCACGGCAGTTGATGCCTTCCAGCGCGCTGACGCGCGCGTCGTTTTTCAGCTTGCCGTGCAGTTGCCCGTGGCCGACATCGACGCCGACGACATGGGCGGCGCCAGCCTGCAGCAGGCAGTCGGTGAAGCCGCCGGTGGACTGGCCGACATCGAGACAGGTTTTGTTGCTCGCCGCGATGCCGGTAGCGGCCAGCGCACCGGCCAGCTTGAGGCCGCCGCGCGAGACGTAGCGGTCGCTGTCGTCCGCCTGCACGGTCAGCACCGCATCGGCCGGCAATTCCTGCGCCGGCTTGCCGACCGCCTTGCCATCGGCGAACACCCGGCCTTCGCCGATCAGCCGTTGCGCCTGGGTGCGCGACGTCGCCAGTCCGCGCTGGACGAGCAGAGCGTCGGCGCGTAGCAGGCCATGGCGTTCGACCGGCGGCTTGGCCGGTTTGTCGGCGGCAGGGCGCCCCCCCTGCCGGGCGTGGAAGGAATTCATGCTCATCGCCGGGATTTGCCCAGCAGCACGCTGCTCAGAGCCCAGGAGAGCAGGCTGTAGGCGAGCGAGCCGGCCAGCGCCGACCAGAAACCGCCGACCAGAAACCGCCGACCTGGAAACCGCTGATCAGGCTGCCGGCCAACTGGAACAGCACGGCATTGATGACGAAGATGAACAGCCCCAGCGTCAGCAGCGTCACCGGCAGGGTGAGCAGGATCAGCAGCGGCCGCAGCAGCGTGTTGATCAGGCCGAGCACGACGGCGACCAGCAAGGCGGTACTCAGACCCGCCACCTGGATCGACGGCAGCAGGTAGGGTAGCGCCAGCAGGGCCAGCGCATTGACGATCCAGACGGCGAGTAGTCGGAGCATGTTGGTTGGACTCAGTAGCGGTAGTGGTTCGGCTTGTACGGGCCGTTCACCGGCACGCCGATATAGGCGGCCTGGGCTTCGCTCAAGGTGGTCAGGTTGGCGCCGATCTTCTTCAGGTGCAGGCGGGCCACCATTTCGTCGAGGTGCTTGGGCAGCACATAGACGCCGACCGGGTACTGCGCCGTCTTGGTGAACAGCTCGATCTGGGCCAGGGTCTGGTTGGCGAAGGAGTTGCTCATGACGAAGCTGGGGTGGCCGGTGGCGCAGCCGAGGTTCACCAGGCGACCTTCGGCAAGCAGGATGATGCGCTTGCCGTCCGGGAAGATGATGTGGTTGACCTGCGGCTTGATGTTTTCCCATTCGTACTGGCGCAGGCTGGCGACTTCGATTTCCGAGTCGAAGTGGCCGATGTTGCAGACGATGGTGTTGTTCTTCATCGCCTTCATGTGGTCGTGGGTGATGACGCCGACGTTGCCAGTGGTGGTGACGAAGATGTCGCCCATGGCGGCGGCGTCTTCCATGGTGACCACGCGATAGCCTTCCATCGCCGCCTGCAGGGCGCAGATCGGGTCGATTTCGGTGACCCAGACGGTGGCGCCGAGGCCGCGCAGGGACTGGGCGCAGCCCTTGCCCACGTCGCCGTAGCCGAGGACGACGCCGATCTTGCCGGCGATCATCACGTCGGTGGCGCGCTTGATGCCGTCGACCAGCGATTCGCGGCAACCGTAGAGGTTGTCGAACTTGGACTTGGTCACCGAGTCATTGACGTTGATCGCCGGGAATTTCAGCTCGCCACGTTCGAACATCTGGTACAGGCGATGCACGCCGGTGGTGGTTTCCTCGGTGACGCCCTTGACCTGGGCGAGACGGGTGGAATACCAGGTCGGATCGGTCTTCAGCTTGGCCTTGATGCTGGCGAAGAGGACGACGGCTTCCTCGCTGTCCGGGTGGTCGAGCACCGACAGATCCTTTTCGGCACGGGCACCGAGGTGCAGCAGCAGGGTGGCGTCGCCGCCGTCGTCGAGGATCATGTTTGAATAGCCGCCATCGGCCCATTCGAAGATGCGGTGGGTGTAATCCCAGTAATCGGTCAGCGATTCGCCCTTGACCGCGAACACCGGCACGCCGGTGGCGGCGATGGCGGCAGCGGCGTGGTCCTGCGTCGAGAAGATGTTGCACGAGGCCCAGCGGACTTCGGCGCCGAGCGCGGTCAGCGTCTCGATCAGCACGGCGGTCTGGATGGTCATGTGCAGCGAGCCGGTGATGCGCGCACCCTTCAGCGGCTGGGTCTTGGCGAAGTCTTCGCGGATCGCCATCAGGCCCGGCATTTCGGTTTCGGCGATGCGGATTTCCTTGCGTCCCCAATCGGCAAGGGAAAGGTCGGCGATGACGTAATCTTTGGTTTCAGCCACAGTAAGCTCCTTGAACTGTGACCGGGGAGGGAGGTGCGGCGGACTCAGCTGCGCCCCCTGCGCCCGGCAGGGTTGGACAGTGAGCGCCGTTTAGAACCGAGCCTGAGGGATGGAACCCCTGCAGCGCTCCTCGGTAGGTGGCGGATTATAAACGCGTTTTCAGCGCTTGTCGCCGGCCAGCCAGCGGTCGACATCGCGGATGCCCCATTTTGCCGCATCCTCGCGGCCGGCAATCTTTTCGCGGCTCCTGGCGATATCGATGATCTCCGGCTTGAGATAGGCCAGTGATCGTGTCGAGAAGAAGACCTTGACCTTGGGCTTGAGCAGCGATTGTTCGTTTTGTTCGATGACGACGCCGAGCTTGCCGGATTCCAGCCGGACCAGCGAGCCGACCGGGTAGATGCCCAGGCTCCTGACGAAGGCCTGGAACACCGCCGGGTCGAAATGGCCCTGCCATTCGGCCATCCGCCGGATCGACTCGGCCGGGTCCCAGCCGGCCTTGTACGGGCGGTTCGAGGTAATCGCGTCATAGACGTCGCAGACCGCGCCCATCCGGGCCAGGAGGCTGATCTGTTCGCCCTTGAGACCTGCCGGATAGCCGCTGCCATCGAACTTCTCGTGATGGTGCAGGCAGATGTCGCGGATAGTTTCGCTGATTCCCCGGCCTTCGAGCAGCATCCGGTGGCCTTCGTCCGGGTGCGTCCTGATCACTGCGAATTCATCGTCGGTGAGTTTGCCCGGTTTGTTGAGGATGGCCGGCGGCATCAGCGCCTTGCCCAGATCGTGCAGCAGGCCACCCATGCCCGCTTCGCGCACCTGGCGTTCGTCGAGGCCGAGCTGGCGGGCCAGCGCGATCATCAATGCGCAGACGGCGACGCTGTGCAGATAGGTGTAGTCGTCGGCGGTCTTCAGGCGGGCGAGGCTGATCAGGGCGCCGGGATTGCGCGACACCGAGTTGGAGATTTCCTCGACCAGCGGTGCCGCGGCATCGGCGTCCACTGCCTTGCCCAGTCGCGCTTCCTGGAACATCGAGACGACCGCCTCCCGACCCCGGGCGACGATGCGCGTGGCGCGCTGCAGCTCGTCGGCGAAGGCGGTTTTTTCAGGCGGCATGGTTGCTTCCGTCGGTACCGCGTCGGCGATTTCGTAAGTGACGCTGGTGTTCGCCGTCGGCTCGACATCACGTCCCTTGCCGATATCGATCCACACCTCACGGATCGAGCTCTCGCGGATCAGCGTGAGGTCGTTCGGGTCTTCGATGACGAAGCGTGTGCGCCAGAACGGATGATCCAGCCAGGCGCCGCAGAAGGCCTGGAGATGCATGCCGAGACGGAGTTGATCGACAGGGATTTTCTTGAGCATATCTGGCAATAATAACAAAAACGCGGGCTCGTGGCCCGCGTTGTCGTGCGCCAAATTGCCCGCTTAGAGACCGGCGTCGCTGCGCAGCAGGTTGGCCCGGTCGGTGGCTTCCCAGGAGAATTCCGGTTCGTCGCGGCCGAAATGGCCGTAGGCGGCGGTCTTCTGGTAGATCGGGCGGAGCAGGTCGAGCATGTTGACGATGCCCTTGGGGCGCAGGTCGAAATGCTTGCGCACCAGCGCAGTCAGTGTTTCATTGCTGACCTTGCCGGTGCCGAAGGTGTCGACCATGATCGACGTCGGGTGGGCGACGCCGATGGCGTAGGAAATCTGCACCAGGCAGCGCGAAGCCAGCCCGGCAGCGACGATGTTCTTGGCGACGTAACGGCCGGCATAGGCGGCGGAGCGGTCGACCTTGGACGGGTCCTTGCCGGAGAAGGCGCCGCCGCCGTGCGGCGCGGCCCCGCCGTAGGTGTCGACGATGATCTTGCGCCCCGTCAAGCCGCAGTCGCCCTGCGGGCCGCCGACGACAAAGCGGCCGGTCGGGTTGACCAGGTAGTTGATGTCGCCCTTGATCAGTTCCTTGGGCAGTACCGGCTTGATGATCTGCTCGATGGTCGCTTCGCGCAGGTCTTCCAGGCTGATGTCCGGCGAGTGCTGGGTGGACAGCACGACGGTGTCGATGCAGTAGGGCTTGCCGTCGACGTACTTGATGGTCACCTGCGACTTGGCATCCGGGCGCGCCCAGGGCAGGCGGCCGTCCTTGCGCAGCAGGGCCTGGCGCTCGACCAGACGGTGCGACAGGTAGATCGGCAGCGGCATCAGCGACGGCGTTTCGTCGCAGGCGTAGCCGAACATCAGGCCCTGGTCGCCGGCACCCTGGTCGAGGTTGTCGTCGTAGGCCTTGTTCACGCCCTGGGCGATGTCGGGGCTCTGTTTGTCGTAGGCGACGAGCACCGCGCAGCCCTTGTAGTCGATGCCGTATTCGGTATTGTCGTAGCCGATGCGCTTGATGGTGTCGCGTGCCACCTGGATGTAATCGACATTGGCGTTGGTGGTGATTTCACCAGCTAGGACGACCAGGCCGGTGTTGCACAGGGTTTCGGCGGCGACGCGGGAATGCTTGTCCTGGGCCAGGATGGCGTCGAGGATGGCGTCGGAAATCTGGTCGGCAACCTTGTCGGGGTGGCCTTCGGAAACCGATTCCGAGGTGAACAGGTATTCGCTCATGGAATGCTCCAGTGGTCCTTGTCTCCGGCGTTACCGGCTTCGGACCACGAGCAGGCGACGCTTTAGCGGATTTTGTGAATCGCCCCGCAAGTTGTCTGTTTAACTCGGCGATCCCATAATGATAAGCCTTTGTCGGTCCGATTCAACCCCCGGGGTCTCATGGTTTTTCTGTTCCGCCTGCTCTCGCGCCTGCCCTTGAGCGTCATTCACCGGCTCGGCGCCCTGCTCGGGCAACTGACCTACCTGCTCTCGCCAAGCTACCGGCGCCACCTGCGCAACAACCTGGCGCAGGCCGGCATCGATCCGGCGCTACGCCTGCCGGTGGCGGCCGAGACCGGCAAGCAGATGCTGGAGCTGTCCCGTATCTGGATGCGGCCGCTGGCAGAGGCCAACGCCCAGGTCGTCGAGGTGGTTGGTCGCGAGCTGCTCGAGGCCGCGCTGCTGGCCGGCAAGGGGGTCGTTTTCCTGACGCCGCATCTCGGTTGCTTCGAAATCACCGCCCAGTACCTGTCTTCCTTTGGCGATATCACCGTTCTTTACCGGCCGCCCAAGTCGGCGGCGGCGCAGGAGCTGATCCTGATGGGGCGCAAGCGGGCGCAACTGCATCTGGCGCCGGCCGACCTGTCCGGAGTACGGGCGCTGATCAAGGCGCTGAAGAAGGGACAGATGGTCGGCATGCTGCCCGATCAGGCGCCGAAGACCGGCGAAGGCGTCTGGCTGGATTTCTTCGGGCGTAAGGCCTACACCATGACGCTGGCTGCCCGCCTGACCGAAACCGGCGCCGCCGTGCTGATGACCTGGGGCGAGCGCCTGCCCGGCGGGCGCGGTTACCGGGTGCACTTCCAGGCGCTGACGGCGCCGCTTGCCGGCGATACCGTGGCGCGCGCGCAACAGATCAACCACGAGATCGAAACCCTGATCCGGCAGTGCCCGGTCCAGTACCTGTGGGGCTACAACCGCTACAAGACGCCGCGCGGCGCCGAACCGCCGCCGGCCTAGAAACTGGCCGGGCAGGTATCATCCCGTTGTTGCCGGCCAGGGCCGCGCCGGTGGCAATCCACAGACCATGGCCGACTGAGAACAGGATTTACCCATGAGCAGCCTGAATATCGAGATTCGCCCCATCACGCCGCCGGAAGTACCGGCGATTGCCTCGCTGGCGCGGGAAATCTGGCAGGCGACCTATCCCGGGATCATCACCCAGGAGCAGATCGACTTCATGCTCGAGCAGCGTTACGGTCACGAGCGCCTCTACGACGACCTGGAAGACGCCCACAAATGGCTCGATCAGGCCATCTACGAGGGGCGGCGCGTCGGTTTTGCGTTCAGCGAGTTGTACAAGGGCGAATTCAAGCTCGACAAGCTCTACATCCATCCCGACGTCCAGCGGCGCGGTGTCGGCGGCCAGTTGATCGCCCATGTCGCCGAGCGGGCGCGCAAGCAGGGCTATCCCTGCGTGATCCTGCAGGTCAACAAGCGCAACGTGAATGCCATCAACTCGTACCAGAAATACGGATTCACGGTACGTGAGACGACGGTCGACGACATCGGCCGCGGCTACGTGATGGACGATTTCGTGATGGAGAAAAAGCTTTAGGAATTTGAGATAACTACCTGTCTCTGTTATTCTTTTTCTTGATCAATAGTGGAGCGGTTCGTGAAGCTCAAATTCACCAAGATGCACGGCCTGGGCAACGACTTCGTCGTGCTCGACGGCGTGCGCCAGCAGTTTTCCCTGACGCCGGAGCAGTTGCGCTACCTCGGCGACCGCCACTTCGGCGTCGGTTGCGATCAGATTCTGGTCGTCGAAAAGCCGACCCGGGACGGCGTCGATTTCCGTTATCGCATCTTCAACGCCGATGGCGGCGAGGTCGAGCAATGCGGCAACGGCGCCCGCTGCTTCGTGCGTTTCGTGCACGAGCAGGGGCTGACCGACAAGCGCGAAATCCGCGTCGAAACGATGAAGGGCGTGATTGCCCCGCGCCTCGAGGGCGACGGCAACGTCACCGTCGACATGGGTGTGCCGCGTTTCCTGCCGCATGAGATTCCTTTCCTGCACGACGACGACGTGGTCGTCTACAACCTCGACGTCGCCGACGAGACGCTGGAAGTCAGCGTCGTCTCGATGGGCAACCCGCATGCCGTGCAGGTCGTTGACAGCGTGGATAGCGCGCCGGTTGGCGAGCATGGGCCATTGATCGAATCGCACGCGCGTTTTCCGCAACGGGTCAACGCCGGTTTCATGCAGGTTGTCGACAAGCACGCGATCAGGCTGCGGGTCTATGAGCGCGGTGCTGGCGAAACCCTGGCCTGCGGTACCGGCGCCTGCGCCGCCGCAGTGGCCGGCATCCGGCGTGGCCTGCTCGAATCGCCGGTGCGCGTCAGCACACGTGGTGGCGACCTGACCATCGCCTGGGGCGGCGACGGCCGTCCGGTGCTGATGACCGGTCCCGCCCAGACCGTATTTTCCGGAGAAATCGATTTATGAGCGCCCTGTTTCCCGAAGACGTCGCCGAGTACCTGAAGCGCAATCCCGGTTTCTTCGAGCAGTACGCCGATCTGATGGCGCAGATTTTCGTGCCCCATCCGCACGGCGGGCGTGCCGTTTCGCTGGCCGAAAGGCAGATGCTGACGCTGCGCGAGAAGAACCGCGCCAGCGAGTCGAAGCTGGCCGAACTGATCGCCTTCGGCGAGGAGAACGACCAGATTTCCGAGAAGGTGCATCGGCTGGCGGTCGGCCTGATCGCCGCCGAAACCTTCCAGGCGGTGATTCACCTGCTGAACTTCCACCTGCGCGACGATTTTTCCGTGCCGCACGTCGCCCTGCGCCTGTGGGACAAGCCGGCAGGCATCGAGGACCTGCCGGAATTCGCCGCGGTCAGCGAGGAACTGCAGGTGTTCGCCGAGACGCTGGCGCGCCCCTACTGCGGTTCGACCGCCGGCTTCGGTACCGCCTCCTGGTTCGGCGAAGCGGCGCCGCACATCCGTTCGCAGGCGCTGATCGCCCTGCGCAACGGCGGCGGAACGATTGGCATGGTCGCTCTGGGCAGCGAAGAAACCCAGCGCTTCTATGCCGACATGGGGACGCTCTACCTCGAGCGCATCGGCGAGATGGTTTCGGCGGCGCTGGCACGGGTCACCAAGAGCACGCTGTGACGCCGGCGGCCGCGGTCGACGCCTACCTCGGCGAACTCGCCGGGCAGCGCCGGCTGTCGCCGCACACGCTGAGCAACTACCGGCGCGACCTGGAAAAACTGCTGGCCGCGGCGGGTGAACTGCCGCTCGACCAGTTGCTGGTCCATCACATCCGGCGTTTCGTCGCCGGACTGCATGGCGGCGGCCTCTCCGGCCGCTCGCTGGCCCGCCTGCTCTCGGCCTGGCGCGGCTTCTTTGCCTGGCTGGGCATGCGCGGGCTGATCCGGGCCAATCCCTGCGAAGGCATCCGGGCGCCGAAGTCGCCGCGCCTGTTGCCGAAGGCGCTGTCGGTCGACGAGGCGGCGCAACTGATGCAGCCGCTGGCCGACGCCGACGACCCCTTCGAGCGGCGCGACGCGGCGATGTTCGAGCTGCTTTACTCGTCCGGCCTGCGCCTCGCTGAACTGGTCGGCCTCGATTGTTCGGCGCTTGAAGGCATCGTGCATGAGGGCGAGGTCAGGGTTCTCGGCAAACGCAACAAACCGCGCCTGGTGCCGGTTGGTACGCCGGCCCGGCAGGCGGTCGCCGCCTGGGCGGCGGTGCGCAGCGCGCTGGCCTTGCCCGATGAAGCTGCGCTCTTCGTCAATACTCGCGGCCGCCGCATCGGGCCGCGCAGCGTCGAACAGCGGCTGGCGCAGCGAGCCGTCCAACTCGGCCTGCCGCAGCACGTCCATCCGCACATGCTGCGCCATTCCTTCGCCTCGCATGTCCTGCAGTCGTCCGGTGACCTGCGCGCGGTGCAGGAAATGCTCGGCCACGCCAGCATCGCCTCGACCCAGGTTTATACCCACCTCGACTTCCAGCACCTGGCCAGCGTCTACGACAAGGCGCATCCGCGGGCCAAGCGCTGAAGGTCGGCGCTGAAAACGGCAAACAAATCAAGTGGTAATTGACCATCGTCCGGTCAACCCGGCATAATGGCCGTCTTTCAAAATTTCGCCGTAATCCGGAGTCAGTCATGGCCATCAACCGCAACCGCCGCAACATCCTGGAACGCCGCTGCGTTTCGAAAACCGTCAAGCGCCTGTTCAAGAGCGACGGCAAGACGACGTTCAAGACCATGTACGCCGTCGAATGCCATCAGCGCAATCGCAAGCCGCTGGGCAACTAAGCCACACCACGCATTCCCGGCCCCGGTTATCGCAAGGTAACCGGGGCTTCTTGCTTTTACCGGTCGAGAAAGAATCATGGCCCAGTTGATCCTGATGCCCGGCAAGGAACGGTCGGCGATGAAGCAGCGCCACCCCTGGCTGTTTGCCGGTTCGGTCGGCCGCCTCGAAGGGCGTGCCCGGCCCGGCGACACCGTCGAGGTGCTGGCCGACAACCTGCGTCCGCTGGGGCGCGCCGCCTACAGCCCGCAATCGCAGATTCGCGCCCGTTTCTGGACTTTCGACGCCGACGAGTCGGTGGACGACGCCTTCTTCAAACGCCGTATCGCTGCCGCCGTCGCCCGCCGCGATGCGCTGCCGGAGTTGCGCGGCCAGGACGGCGTGCGCCTGATCCATGCCGAATCCGACGGTCTGCCCGGCGTCATCGCCGACCGTTACGGCGACACCGTCGTCGTCCAGCTGACCTCGGCCGGTGCCGACAAATGGCGCCAGGCGATCGTCGCCGGCCTGGTCAAGGCGACCGGCTGCGCCCGCATCTACGAACGCTCGGATTCCGAAGTGCGCGCCCTCGAAGGGCTGGAACCGACCACCGGCTGGCTGCACGGCGAGGCGCCGACGGTGCCGCTGGCGATCATGGAAAACGGCGTGCGCCTGGCGGTCAACATCGCCGGCGGCCACAAAACCGGCTTCTACCTCGATCAGCGCGAGAATCGCCGCCTGCTCGGCGAGCTGGCGGCCGGCAAGGAAATCCTCAACTGCTTCTGCTACACCGGCGGCTTCTCGCTGCAGGCGCTGGCTGGCGGCGCCGCCAGCGTGCTGTCGATCGACTCGTCCGGGCCGGCGCTGGCGCAGGCCCGCGCCAACCTGGCGCTCAATCCGCAACTGCCGGCGGAACGTGCCGAATGGCTGGAGGCCGACGTCTTCCAGGCCTTGCGCGATTTCCGTCAGGCCGGTCGCAAGTTCGACCTGATCGTTCTCGATCCGCCCAAGTTCGCGCCGTCGGCCGCTCACGCCGAGCGCGCCGCGCGCGCCTACAAGGACATCAACGTCCTCGGCTGCCGCCTGCTGCGCCCAGGCGGAATGTTGATGACCTACTCCTGTTCCGGCGGCATCGGCCTCGAACTGTTCCAGAAGATCGTCGCCAGCGCCGCCCACGACGCCGGGCGCGAGGCGCGCATCGTGCATCGCCTGGCGGGGGCTGCGGATCATCCGGTAGCCCTGAACTTCCCGGAAGGCGAATACCTGAAGGGCTTGCTGGTACAGGTGGATTGAGCGAATAATTTGCCGACGGGATGCAAGGCATTGCCATGAATGGCTGCGGCATGCTAAAAAAGCTGTTCTGGATGCGGAGTGCTCATGGTTTTCTCTTTTTTCAAGAAACAGCCCGAGAAGGTGGTGCCAAAAGCCACGGTGGCTAGGCCGCGCGCTCCGTTGCCGGAGATGAAAGTGCCGCCGGCGCAATCCGCCGTGCCGCCGAAGCTTGAGCAGCCATTGCCCGATCTGGAGTTTTCCGTGGAAAAGGCGCCACCGGCCAAGTCGCCGGCGCCCGCCAGACAGGCCAAACCGCCCGCCCCGCCGCCATCATCGCCCAACCGTGTGGCATTGGCGATGTCGGCGGAAGATGACTTCGACGGCGAATTTACCGCGTCGTCGGTGATGGCGATCGATGTCGTTCATGATATCGACCCCTTGCAGGCCGATGTTGAGCAGGTGGCGGTCCTCTTCGCCAATAGCCAGGACGATGCCGCGCGGGCCTTGTTGCAGAACGTGTTGCAGACTTATTCGGGAGGAGAGGGCATCCGCCTGTGGCGGATGTTGTTCGACCTCCTGCAGATACAGGGCGACCGTGCCGCCTTCGATCGCTACGGCATGGAGTTCGCGCGTAGTTGCGAAATGTCGCCGCCGGCCTGGCGGGATGCCTCCGGTGCTGGCATCGGGACGGCCTCGGCGGCGAAGGGGTTTACGCTGCAGGGCGTGCTGGCAGGCGACGATAGTGCCGCATTGCAGCAACTCGACGAGTCCTTGAAGCAGGCCGGTGATCTGCTGGTCGATTGCAGTCGCCTGGTCGGTTGCGACGACATTGCTGCTGGCCGTCTGGCCGACGTGCTGATCGTTGCCCGACGTTCCGGCAAGGTGGTGACGCTGCAGGGCGCCGACATTTTCGCCCGTCGTCTGGAAGAGCGATTGAAGACCGGCGAGGCTGCGCATGAAGCGGCGTGGCGCCTGCTGCTGGAGTTGCTGCAGCGTCTCGGGACACAGGCCCATTTCGAGGAAAAGGCGGTCGATTACGCGATCACCTTTGAGCTTTCGCCGCCGTCCTGGGAGACTCTGCCGAAGGATGTCGTGGCCAAGCAGACGGCGCTCGCCGCCGCGCCGAAGGACGAAGTTTATTACCTCGCCGGCGACCTCAAGGCGCTGCGTTTCGAGGAACTGCTGCCCTTGCTCGAAGCGGGTGGTCCGTCCATCATCGACTTTTCCGCAGTCCGCCGCGTCGATTTCTATTCGGCCGGTCAACTGGTCAACCGGCTGGCACCGTTCAAGGCTGCCGGTCAGGATATCGTGATCCGCAGCCCGAATCACCTTGTCGCCGAGTTGATGGCCGTGGTCGGCCTCAACAAGCAGGCGCGCATCATCGTTCCCAAGTCTTAATTCAGGAAAAAAACATGGAGCAATATCACGGCACGACGATCCTGTCGGTGCGCCGGGGCAATTCCGTCGCCATGGGCGGCGACGGCCAGGTGACGCTGGGCAACATCGTCATCAAGGGCACCGCCAAGAAAGTCCGTCGCCTCTACCAGGGGCGCATCCTCGCCGGCTTTGCCGGCGGTACCGCCGATGCCTTCACGCTGTTCGAGCGTTTCGAGGCCAAGCTGGAGAAGCATCAGGGCAATCTCGTCCGTTCCGCCGTCGAGCTGGCCAAGGACTGGCGTACCGACCGCGCTCTGCGCCGGCTGGAGGCCATGCTCTCGGTCGCCGACTGTGAGTCGTCGCTGGTCATCACCGGCAACGGCGACGTGCTCGAACCGGAGTACGGCATCGTCGCCATCGGTTCCGGCGGCGCCTACGCGCAGAGCGCGGCGCGGGCGCTGGTCGAGAACACCGAACTGAGCCCGCTGGAGATCGTCACCAAGTCGCTGGAAATCGCCGGCGACCTGTGCATCTACACCAATCGCAACTTCACGCTGGAGACGCTGGAATGAGTGGCGCCACGATGACCCCGAAGGAGATCGTCTCCGAACTCGACAAGCACATCGTCGGCCAGAACGCGGCCAAGAAGGCGGTGGCCATCGCCCTGCGCAACCGCTGGCGGCGCGCCCAGGTGGCCGAGCCGCTGCGCCAGGAAATCACGCCGAAGAACATCCTGATGATCGGCCCGACCGGCGTTGGCAAGACCGAGATCGCCCGCCGCCTGGCGCGGCTGGCCGATGCGCCCTTCATCAAGGTCGAGGCGACCAAGTTCACCGAGGTCGGCTACGTCGGCCGCGATGTCGAGACGATCATCCGCGACCTCGTAGAGATGGCGATCAAGGGTCACCGCGAGCGGGCGATGAAGGCCAACCGCGGGCGGGCCGAGGACGCCGCCGAGGAGCGCGTGCTCGATGCGCTGTTGCCGCCGGCGCGCAGCCCCGGTTTCTACGCCGAGGAGTCGGCGAGCAGCAGCGATAACGCCACCCGCCAGAAATTCCGCAAGAAGCTGCGCGAGGGCGAACTTGACGACAAGGAAATCGACATCGAGCTTGCCGCACCTTCGATGCAGGCCGAAATCTTCGCGCCGCCGGGCATGGAGGAGCTGACCCAGCAGATCCAGGGGATGTTCCAGAACATGGGCGGCGGCAAGAAGAAGTCGCGCAAGCTGAAGATCAAGGAGGCGCTGAAACTCCTTGCCGACGAGGAAGCTGCCAAGCTGGTCAACGATGAGGAAATCAAGCTCGACGCCGTCAAGGCGGTCGAGCAACATGGCATCGTCTTCATCGACGAGATCGACAAGGTGGCCAGTCGTTCCGACGTGCAGGGTGCCGACGTTTCCCGCCAGGGCGTGCAGCGCGACCTGCTGCCGCTGGTCGAGGGGACGACGGTATCGACCAAGTACGGCATGATCAAGACCGATCACATCCTGTTCATCGCTTCCGGCGCCTTCCATCTGTCGAAGCCGTCCGATCTGATCCCCGAGTTGCAGGGCCGCTTCCCCATCCGCGTCGAGCTCGATTCGCTGTCGGTCGCCGATTTCGAACGCATCCTGACCCAGACCGACGCCTGCCTGACCAAGCAGTACCAGGCCTTGCTGGAAACCGAGGGAGTCAAGGTGGAGTTTGCCGAAGACGGTATCCGCCGCATGGCCGAGATCGCCTTCCAGGTGAACGAGAAGATCGAGAACATCGGCGCCCGCCGCCTGCATACGGTGATGGAGAAGCTGCTGGAGGAGGTGTCCTTCGAGGCCGGCAAGGTTGGGCTGGAAAACATCGCGGTCGACGCTGCCTACGTCAATGACAAGCTCGGCGAAGTGGCGGCCGACGAGGACCTGTCGCGCTACGTGCTCTAAGGGCATTCCCGGATGGGCGGGCGGCAGCGCTGCCCGCACAATCCGCTTTTCCATCCCTTGCTGAGACCGAACCGTGGACGAAAGCAGCCTGACCTTCCGCCTGCTGGCCATCCTCTTCCCGATCTTCGGCATCGTCGCCGCCGGTTTTTTCTACGGGCGCAAGCACAAGCCGGAAATGGCGGTGGCCAACCGGCTGAACATGGACGTCTTCGTGCCGGCATTGGTCTTCGCGGCGATGGCCGGCAAGTCCTTCGATCTCGCCGCTTACGCCCCGCTGGCGCTTGGGGGTTTCATCGTCCTCGCCGTCTGCGGCCTGCTTGCCTGGCCGATTGCCCGGCTCTGCGGCGTGCAGCCGAAGACGCTGGTGCCGCCGATGATGTTCAACAACTCGGGCAACATCGGCCTGCCGCTGGCCGTGCTGGCCTGGGGCGAGAACGCGCTGCCGGCGGCGGTGATCCTGTTCATGGTCGAGAACACGCTGCATTTCTCCTTCGGTGCCAAATTGCTCGACCCGAAGACGCGCATCCTGATGCTCTGGCGCATCCCGGTGGTTTTTGCTGCCATTGCCGGCTTGACCGTGGCAATTCTGAAGATTCCCGTGTGGCAGCCACTGGTCATCGCCATCAAGATGCTCGGCGACGTCTCGGTGCCGCTGCTGCTGTTCTCGCTCGGCGTGCGCATGACCGACGTTTCCTTCGGCGAGTGGAAGCTGTCGGTCGGTAGCGCGTTGCTGCGGCCGTTGGCCGGCATGGCGATTGCCTACGGGGTGATCCAATTGCTTGGACTGCAAGGGCGTGATGCGGCGATGTTGCTGGTGTTTGGCGCGCTGCCGCCGGCCGTGCTCAATTTCCTCTTTGCCGAGCGCTACCAGCAGGAGCCGCAGCGGGTGGCGTCGATCGTGCTGATCGGCAACCTGGCGGCGCTGATCTTCCTGCCGCTGGCCTTGGCCCTGGTGTTGTAGAAAATTCGCCTTTTTTGGCGGTCGACCGCAGGATTTTGCCGTTCAGCTGTTGAAGCGATCCATCTGCCGCCGGTCGCGCTTGGTCGGCCGGCCGTGGATGTCGGCGGCGGGTTCCTGGGTGAATTTGCGCCGCATCTGCTCGGCTTCGCGCGCGGCGATGCTCTCCGGCGTTTCCTCGTAGAGCAGGCGAGCTTCCGGCGCTGGGCCACGCTTTTCGGACAGGCCGAGAATGGTGACCTGCCAGCGGGTTTCGCTGTTGCTGATGTCGAGTCGGTCGCCGACTTTGGCCTCACGCGCCGGCTTGGTCGGCGCCCCGTTCAGCTTGACCTTGCCGCCGCCGATCGCATCGGTGGCCAGGCTGCGCGTCTTGAAGAAACGCGCAGCCCACAGCCACTTGTCGATGCGGATACCAGCCACTACGGCAGGACGGATTCGCCAGCGTAGAGCTGTTCGACGGTCTCGCGCTGGCGGATGACGTGGACCTGGTCGCCATCGACCATGACTTCGATGGCGCGCGGGCGCGTGTTGTAGTTCGAGGCCATGGCCATGCCGTAGGCGCCGGCCGACATCACCGCGAGCAGGTCGCCCGGCTGCAGGTTGAGCGGCCGTGCCTGGCCGAGGAAATCGCCGGTTTCGCAGACCGGGCCGACGACGTCGTAGTCGCGCGTGGCGCCGGCGCGCGGCACGACCGGCTCGATGTCGTGCCAGGCCTCGTAGAGGGCCGGACGCATCAGGTCGTTCATCGCCGCATCGATGATGGCGAAATCCTTGGCTTCGCCATGCTTGAGGAATTCGACGCGGGTGAGCAGCAGGCCGGCGTTGCCGACCAGGCGGCGGCCCGGTTCGAGCACGACCTTGAGGCCGCGGCCCTGCAGCTTGTCGAGCAGCGGATTCAGGTAGGAAGCGACGGTCGGCTGCACTTCATCGGCGCGGTACTGGATGCCGAGGCCGCCGCCGAGGTCGATGTGATGCACGGCGATGCCTTCGGCGGCAAGCTGGTCGATCAGCACCAGGATGCGGTCAAGGGCTTCGGCAAACGGCGACGGGTCGAGCAGTTGCGAACCGATGTGGCAGTCGATGCCGGCAACGGCGATGTTCGGTAGCGCGGCAGCGCGGCGGTAGAGTGCCAGCGCGTCGTCGTAGGCGACGCCGAACTTGGCTTCCTTGAGGCCGGTCGAGATATAGGGATGGGTCTTCGGATCGACATTCGGATTGACGCGCAGGCTGACCGGCGCCTGCTTGCCGAGCTGGCCGGCAACTTCGTTGAGGCGCTCGATTTCCGGGATCGATTCGATGTTGAAGCAGAAGATGCCGGCTTCGAGCGCCAGCTTCATTTCCGCCGCCGTCTTGCCGACGCCGGAGAAGACGACCTTCTGCGGGTCGGCGCCGGCCGCCAGCACGCGCTGCAACTCGCCGCCGGAAACGATGTCGAAACCGGCGCCGAGACGGGCGAACAGGTTCAGGATGGCGAGGTTGGAGTTGGCCTTGACGGCGTAGCAGACGAGCGCGCCGGCACCAGCCGGATGGGCGCCGAGGACGTCGTGGAATTCCTTGAGCGCTGCGGTAAGCGCGGCGCGCGAATAGACGTAGGCGGGCGTGCCGAATTGTTCGGCAATGGCTGGCAAGGCAATGGCTTCGGCGTGCAGGACGCCGTTCTTGAGGGCGAAGTGGGTCATCGGGCGTGGCTTTGTTGCGCCGTGCTACCATCTGCCGCGTTGCCCTTGGGCGGTAACTCGAGCGGGCCTTTCATGCCGCAGGCGGCAAGGCTCAGGATGATCAGTACGGCAGCGATTCGGGGCATGGTTTCGGTCGCGGTCTGCGAAGAGCGGGATGTTAGCACACGATGGATGACAAAGAATTCAACACCTTGACTGATCAGGCTTTTCAGCAGATCGAGGCGGTGCTGGAAGGTGCCGACATCGATTTTGAAACGCTGGCTGGCGGTGTGCTTGAAATCGAGTTTGCCGATGGCAGCAAGATCATCGTCAATCGTCACGGCGTCGCTCGGGAGATCTGGGTGGCCGCGCGTAGCGGCGGATTCCATTTTCGCTGGGATGGCGTGAAGTGGCTAGATACTCGAGATGGGGCCGCGCTGATGGAAAAGCTGGCGGTGCTCGCCAGTCAACAGGCCGGCGAGTCGTTCAGCTTCTCCTGATCAGTGGTTTCCCATCAACTGGCGGACACCTTGCGGTAGCCCTGAGGCGCCGGCCTCGCTTCGAGGGGAGGCCGGCGGTGATTGCGGCAGGTCGCCAGGGAGCGCGGTGGTTTCTGCCGTTGCTTTCGGCAGGTTTTCCGTATAGATCAAGTCGGGGTTCTTCCCTTCGGTGGTAGGTACGGTAGTCAACCCCGGTGGCGGTGATGGTAGTTCCTCGGGGACATTTTTCAGCGCAGTGGCCATATAGCCGATCCAGATTGGTAGCGCTGCGACGCCTCCGGTTTCGCGGCTGCCCAGTTTTCGCGGCTGGTCATAGCCAACCCAGGCGCAAGCGGCAACGGTCTTCTGATAGCCGCAGAACCAGGCGTTGACATACTCGTTGGTCGTACCCGTCTTGCCGGCCAAGTCGCGTCGTTTTAGCTGGTTGGAGGCGCGGGCGGCGGTGCCGTAGATGGTCACGTCGCGCATCATCGAATCGCTGAGGAAGGCGTTGCGGGCATCGATTGCCCGGATCGATTCGTCGCCGGCTCTGGCCGCCTTGGCGACGGCTAAAACCCGATTCTTCTCATCGCGGATTTCGCTGACCACATAGGGGGTGATGCGGAAGCCGCCGTTGGCAAATACCGCGTAGGCGGTAGTCATCTGCCACGGGGTAACCGAGCCGGCACCCAGTGCCATCGTCAGATATGGAGGGTGCTTTGCCGTATCGAAACCGAAGCGGCCGATGTAGTCTTGGGCGTATTGCGTGCCGATCGCCTGCAACAAACGGATTGAGACCATGTTTTTCGACTTGGCAAGGGCGGTTCTCAATGGCATCGGCCCTTCGTACTTGCCGTCGTAGTTTTTCGGTTGCCAAGCCTGGGAGCCGGTTTCGCCGGCGGAGATGACGATTGGCTCGTCTTCGACAATGCTGCCTGGGTGGAACCCCTTTTCCAGCGCCGCCGAATAAATGAAGGGTTTGAAGCTCGAACCTGGTTGTCGCCAGGCCTGGGTGGTGTGATTGAACTTGTTGCGGTTGAAGTCGAAGCCACCAACCAGGGCTCGAATGGCGCCATCTGCCGGATCAACGGCGACAAAAGCCGATTCGACTTCTGGAAGTTGGGAAATTGACCACTTTCCGGCATCGTCCTTGATTACCCGGATGATTGCTCCACGGCGGATGCGCTTGTTGGGCGGGGCCTTGTCGTCGAGCATCCGCTGTGCAAAACGGATGGCGTCACCCGATAACGTTAGCAGTTCACCACCTTTGACATAGGCTTGAACGGTGTTTTGTCCCGCCTGCAAGATCAGAGCCGGGCGTAGATCCCCCGCGTCATGGATGTCCTGGAGCAGGATGTCGATTGTTTCATCCTGATCCGAGGTCAGGCTGCTCATGTCGATGTAGGATTCCGCGCCGCGATACCCGTTTCGTCGATCGTAGTCCATGACCCCTTTGCGTAAGGAGCGGTAGGCGGCTTCCTGGTCGGCTCGGATCAGGGTTGTGTAAACCTTCATGCCGCGGGTGTAAACGTCCTCCGGGAAACTGTCGGCGGCAATTTGTCGCGCCATTTCGGCAACGAACTCTGCATTCACTGCATATTCCGAGAGCTCGCGTTTGATGACCAGCGGTTCCTTGAGTGCCTGCTCGTGTTGTTCTGCCGAAATGAAGCCGAGGTCAAGCATGCGGCGCAATACATACTGCTGGCGAATTCTCGCGCGTCGGGGGTTGGCGACCGGATTGTAGGCGGAGGGCGCTTTCGGCAGGCCGGCCAGCATCGCAGCTTCGGCGATCGATACATTTTCTAAGGACTTGCCGAAGTAGATCTGAGCGGCAGCACCGAAGCCGTAAGCGCGTTGCCCCAGGAAAATATGGTTGATGTAAAGCTCAAGGATTTGGTCCTTGCTCAGGTTGCTTTCGATCTTTAGCGACAGCAGGGCTTCATAGAGCTTGCGCGTATAGGTTTTTTCAGAGGTCAGGAAGAAGTTCCTGGCAACCTGTTGCGTGATTGTCGATGCCCCTTGTTTTTTTCCGCCGCTCAGCACGTTCGAAGCAGCCGCGCGTATGATTCCGGTATAATCGATTCCCATATGCTGATAGAAGCGATCATCTTCGGCTGAGAGGATCGCTTGCTTCATGATGTCGGGGACTTTTGAAATCGATACGACGGCGCGTCGTTCTTCGCCGAATTCGCCAATCAGGTAGCCGTCAGCGGTATAGATCCGGAGGGGGATCTTGGGGCGGTAGTCGGTCAGTACTTCGAGTGAAGGTAGATTCGGGTAGGCGAGGGCAATCACGATGACGGCGATTGCCAGGCCAACAAGAGCGATGCCGAATAGGGCGATGAATGGGTAAGCGATTAGGCGAAGCGCGCGGGGCATGGGTTATTTGGTTGTGTGGCAAGTGTGCGGGCATTATACGCTGAGGTCATTTTCGGGGTATAAAAGTGCTTTACACTGCTATGGCTTGTTGTTAGCATCTGAAGTGAATTATTGGTTTTTCTTCTAAGATCGTAATCTGTAAGGACTTTCTGGGGGTGTGGTGGGCTTCGATATCTCAGCTTTGCTAAATCCCAAGGCGCGCCCTTTGCTAGGGCTCGATATCAGTTCGTCGGCTGTTAAGCTTGTCGAATTGACCGCTAACGGGAGAGATGGTTACCGCGTCGAGCGGTACGCCATAGAAGTATTGCCCAAGGACGCGGTTTCGGACGGCAATATTGCGAACCTTGATGCGGTGGTTGAAGCGGTTAAGCGCGCTTGGAAGCGCCTTGGAACTTCGACTCGGAATGTCGCGATGGCGCTTCCTGCCTCGGCGGTGATTACAAAAAAGATCATTGTGCCGGCCGGTTTGCGGGAAGAGGACCTGGAGGTTCAGGTCGAAACCGAGGCCAATCAATACATTCCCTTTTCGATCGACGATGTGAATCTTGACTATCAGCTTCTGGGGCCTGCGCCTTCGGTTCCTGATGAGGTGGAAGTGTTGATCGCGGCTTCCAAGAAGGAGCGGGTTGAAGATCGGGTGGCGGTTGCCGAGGCTGCTGGACTCAAGGCGGTAGTTGTGGATGTTGAGTCCTTTGCTACCTTGGCGGCATTCGAACTCGTTGAGCGTCAGTTGCCCGAGGGGGGTAAGAATCAGGTCGTTGCCTTGGTCGATATTGGCGCCAATGTGATGAATCTCACGGTCATGCGAAACGGGCAGCAGGTATACGCACGCGAACAGGCCTTTGGTGGAAGCCAGTTGACGCTTGATATCTCCCGTCATTACGGAATGGCAATCGAAGAAGCCGAGTTGGCCAAACGCTCGGGGAACTTGCCAGAAGGATACGAGGCAGAACTACTCAATCCTTTCATGGAGAATCTTGCACTCGAGGTTTCTCGGTCGCTCCAGTTCTTTTTCACCTCAACACAATTCAATCAGGTCGACCATATCGTTCTTGCCGGCGGGTGTGCAGTGATTCCCGGAATTGATGAGGTTGTGGCCACCAGAACACAGTTCAACACCTTGATTGCCAATCCGTTTGCAAACATGTTGTTGTCCGACCGAGTAAGGGCGAGAAATCTTCTTGCTGACTCTTCGTCCATGATGGTGGCGTGCGGCCTAGCTTTGCGGAGGTTTGATTCAGCATGATACGTATCAACCTTTTGCCACACCGGGAAGAAGCCAGAAAGGCTAGGCGTGAGCAGTTCTACGTTCTGGCTGGGCTGGTGTTATCCCTCGGTGTGGTTGTCGTGTTCGCAGTTTATTCCCTGATCGATGCGCAAATTCAGGCGCAGAACGAGAGAAATGAATTTCTCAAGCAGGAAATTGCTGTTCTGGACAAGCAATTGACGCAAATTAAGCGCCTCAAAGAGCAAACACAAGCTTTGCTGGCGCGTAAGCAAGTGATTGAAGATTTGCAGCGTGATCGCGGAGAGACGGTTCATTTGCTGAGCGAAATGGTTCGCCAAGTGCCGGAAGGCGTGTACCTCAAGTCACTTAAACAAGAAGGCTTGAAAGTTAATGTCACGGGTTATGCTCAATCCAATGCTAGGGTGTCGGCATTAATGCGTAATGTCGAAGGGTCTCCATGGCTTGAGAATCCGCGTCTAATCGAGACTAAAGCTGTCGTTCTCGATGGGCGGAGGGTCAATGAGTTTGGTATGGACTTTACGCTGACCCGCGTGCCTCTTGAGGGGGCGAAATAATGAGCCCGAAAATGCCTGCTTTGAGTCGGAAAGTGTCGAGTGTCAATTACCAGGCGATTCTCGACGATTTTCGCTACATGAACCCCAATGATCCCGGGGCGTGGCCTGCTATTCCAAAATTCACCGTACTGGCTGGTGTTTTTCTTGTCATATTGCTGGCGGGTTGGTGGTTTTTTTGGAGTGATCAGCTAGGGCGGCTCGAAGGTGCTGGTCAGGAGGAATTGAGTCTCAAGGACCAATTTATTGCCAAGAAGCGCCAAGCGGTCAATCTGGATCTCTATACGCAGCAATTGGCGGAGATTGATCGCTCTTTCGGTGCTTTGCTCAAGCAATTGCCGAATAAGTCCGAGATTGAGGCGCTATTGATTGAGGTCAATCAGGCTGGCCTCGGGCGGGGGCTGCAATTTGAACTGTTTCGGCCAGGGGCAGAACAGATCAAGGATTTTTACGCTGAGTTGCCGGTAACGGTAAAGATCAACGGCTCCTATCACGATATTGGTGCGTTTGCGGCTGACGTGGCCAAATTGCCTCGCATCGTGACCTTGAACGGTATTTCGGTTGCCCCTCTGAAGGGAAGTGAAACCCTCTCGCTGGATGCGACTGTGAAAACCTTCCGCTATCTCGATGATGAAGAACTGGCTGAGCAAAAACGGGCAGAAGAGAAGCTGAAACAATCTGACAAGGCAAAGGGAGGGGGCAAGTGAGACATATTGCGCTTGTGGCCTTGTGCATTGCTGTAGCTGGCTGTTCCGGCAGCGAGCAGGACGAGCTCAGGTCATGGATGGAAGAAAACTCCAGAGATTTGCGGGGGAAAGTTGAGCCCTTGCCGGAAGTTAAATCGTACGAGCCTGTGCCATATGAAGCGAGTGACATGATTGAGCCCTTCCGGGCGAAAAAAATCGATCCTGATACCAAGAATCGCTTCGGGACGGGGAAGGGGGGGCAGTTTCAGCCTGATTTCGAGGCTAGGGAATTGCGTAACAGCGTCTTGGAAAAATATCCCCTTGAGTCGTTGACCTTGATTGGGCGTTTGGTGGTGAATAAGCGTCCTATAGCAGTCATTAAGTATGAAGATAATGTCAAGCAGGTAAAAGTTGGCGATTATCTTGGGCTGGATTTCGGCATGGTGACCGAGATTGGCGAGAGTGAACTGAAATTGAAGGAATTGATTCAGGATTCTGCGGGGGAATGGAGCGAGCGCCAGAGTTCGTTGTTCCTGCAGACCACGGAGGGGAGCGGTAAATGAAATTGATCAACTACGCAACGGCCGTTGCGGCAATCTGTGTGCTGATGCTTTCCTCCGTGCGGGCGGAAACTGTTGCGGCGAACGCTATAGAAGCGGTAAATGTCGCCCAGCAAGGCAACGAAACAGCCGTGAAGATCGATCTGAAGGAGGCGCTGGCTTCGCCGCCGGCCGGGTTCGCGGTTGCTAACCCGGCTAAAATTGCATTTGATTTTCCGGGAACGGCGAACGCACTGGGCAAGACAACGGAAATTCTCAATCAAGGTGATTTGCGTAGCATAAACGTCGTTCAGGTTGCCGGCAGAACTCGCCTAGTCCTGAATTTGGTACGCAACATGAATTACCGTACGCGTCTTGACGGTAAGTCGCTGTATGTCACGCTGACGCCGGTCGAACGTCTGGGTGATGCCGTGGCAGAACGTTCGGTGCGCTTCGCCGAAGAGAGTCTGGTCGGTTCTCGTCACGCGGTGCGGGATGTGCTGTTCCGTCGCGGTAAAGATGGCGAAGGTCGCGTCGTGGTTGAGTTGAGCGACGCTGGTACGGGGATCGACATTCGCAAGCAGGGTACTGGTCTGATTGTCGATTTCATGAAAACGAGCGTTCCCGAACATCTGCGCCGCAAGCTCGACGTAACGGATTTTGCTACGCCGGTCTTGGGTGTTGAAACCCGCGTTATGGGCGAAAACGTGCGTATGACGATCACGCCGAAGGGGTTGTGGGAGCACAACGCATACCAGACCGACAATCAATTTGTCGTCGAGGTCAAGGAAATCGTAGAGGATCCGAACAAACTGGTTCAAGGGACCAAGATCGGTTACCAGGGGCCACGTGTCAGCATCAACTATCAGAACGGCGACGTGCGCGCATTGCTCCGCCTGATGGCTGAGGAGCTTGGATTGAACGCCGTGATCAGCGAGACGGTCACCGGGACGACGACTCTGGTGCTCAAGGATGTGCCGGCCGACCAAGTGATCGACATCATCTTCCAGCAGAAGGGACTCGACATGCGCAAGAAGGGCAACATCATCATGATTGCTCCGCGCGACGAGATTGCCACCCGTGAAAAGCTGGATTTTGAGTCACGGCAGCAGATCAGTGAGCTTGAGCCTTTGCAGATGGAGCAGTTCATGCTCAATTACCAACGAGCAGGTGACGTGGCTCGCTTGTTGTCCGGTGCTGAGCAGCATGGTGGGGCAGCGCCCGAAGGTGGTGGAGCGATCGCTACCCAAAAGATTCTGAGCAAACGTGGTAGTGCTGTTGCCGATCCGCAGTCGAACATCCTTTTTGTCACCGATATTCCTTCGAAGCTCGCGGAAATCCGTACTTTCATCAAAACCATTGATGTGGGTGCTCGACAGGTAATGATCGAAGCAAGAATTGTCGAGGCTCAAGATAATTTCAATCGGGAGCTTGGGGCCAAGATCAATTTCATCAACTCCAAGGCGGTTCAACTCGGAGGGTCTGGTGTCTACACGGCGGGTGGCTCAATGACGCCGGCGACCAGCACGACATCGGGGGGGGTTACGACGACTACGCCGCCGACATTGATCCAGAACCCGATGATGGGGATTAATCTGCCCTCCTATTCATCGACCGGGGGAACGTTTGCGCTCAGCCTTTTCAATGCTGCGGCAACGCGGATTCTCAACCTCGAAATCGCTGCATTGCAGAGCGATGGCCTCGGAAAGATTATTTCGAGTCCGCGAGTCGTGACGGCAAACAATGTCGAAGCGAAGATTGAGGATGGAACCGAAATTCCCTACGTTACTCCCGCGAGTGGAGACTCTCCCGCGACTATCACGTTTAAGCCGGCAAAGTTGATGCTTACCGTGACTCCGCAGATCACACCGGAAGGAACGGTGAAGATGAAGCTGGAAGTTAAGAAGGAAGAAGCGGACTGGACCAAGGCGGTTGCTATCACTGGCGCAAACGGTGTTTCGTACCTTAATCCTCCAATCAAGAGTTCCGTGGTGCAGACCAACGCTGTGGTGGAAAACGGCGGCACCGTAGTTGTTGGTGGGGTTTTCATCAACGATATTCAGAACGGCGTGGAAAAGGTTCCCTTCTTTGGCGATTTGCCTGCGCTTGGCTGGCTCTTCAAGTACAAGACGGAAAAGAGCACGCGTCGCGAGTTGCTGGTCTTCATCACGCCGCGCATAATTTCCGACAAGTTGCGTTTGAACTAAGTGCTGATGTCGCTTCAAGCGAAAGCAAGGCCGGCGTAAGCCGGCCTTCTTTTTGGTGCTCCGGGAAGAGTCGGCTAGAATTCCGGCCGTGAACAAGCAAACCAATATATATCTGATCGGGCTGATGGGGGCCGGGAAAACGACGATCGGCCGCCAGCTCGCCAGGCGCCTTGGACGGCCTTTTTTCGATTCCGATCATGAAATCGTTGAACGGACCGGTGTCCCGATACCGACGATCTTTGAAATCGAAGGTGAGGATGGTTTTCGTCGCCGGGAAGTTCAAACAATATTCGAACTGACAGCGCAGACCGGAATAGTCATGGCAACCGGTGGTGGGGTTGTGCTCAATCCCGAAAACCGGCGCCGTTTACATGAAACCGGCTGGGTGGTTTACCTGAATGTTCCCCCGCTGATGCTGTATCAGCGCACCCGCCATGATCGCAATCGGCCGCTGCTCATGGTGGAGGATCCTCTGGCGCGACTCGAGAGCCTGCATGAGGCTCGTGACCCCTTGTATAGGGAGTCAGCGCATTTGGTGGTGGAGGGGGGGCAACTGGTGGCGGCTGGTGTCGTCCAATACCTGATACGTGAATTTGACCACTTGTGTGTGGAGACGTGATGCTTACCATGGATGTTGCTTTGGGTGATCGTGCCTATCCGATCTATATTGGTGCTGGCCTGTTGTCCCGGGAAGATCTGTTGCTGCCCCACATACGCGGTAACCAAGTGGTGGTGGTGAGCAATGAAACGGTTGCGCCACTGTATCTGGATACCTTGACCGAGACCCTGGCCCGGGGTGGCGTTCGTGTTCTTCCTGTCATTCTGCCTGACGGCGAAGAATTCAAGACTTGGGAAACCTTGAACCACATTTTTGACGTCTTGCTGGCAAATAACAGTGAGCGCAAAACTACTCTAATTGCCCTTGGTGGCGGGGTGATCGGCGATATGGGAGGGTTTGCCGCAGCCTGCTATCAACGGGGAATGCCATTTGTCCAGGTGCCGACGACGCTGCTTGCGCAAGTAGATTCCTCGGTGGGAGGGAAAACGGCGATCAACCATCCTCTCGGAAAGAACATGATCGGTGCTTTTTATCAGCCGCAGATGGTTTTGGCGGACATAAGCACCTTGGATACCTTGTCGGACCGAGAGTTGCGGGCGGGTTTGGCGGAAGTAGTTAAATACGGCCTGATCCGCGACCCCGAGTTTCTGCAATGGATCGAGAATAATGTCGGAGCGTTGCTGGCGCGTGACCGAAATGCCTTGGTCTGCGCGATAGAACGCTCATGCCGGAACAAGGCGGAGGTGGTGGCCGCGGATGAAAGGGAAAGTGGTGAGCGTGCCCTGCTCAATCTTGGTCATACGTTTGGTCACGCGATCGAAACCGGTTTGGGCTATGGCGTCTGGTTGCATGGCGAAGCGGTTGCGGCAGGCACGATGATTGCTGTTCATCTATCGCATGCGCTCGGCTGGCTGTCGGAAAGTGATGTGGCAAGAGTGCGTCGATTGTTCGAGTGTTGTGGCTTGCCAGTCCAGGCGCCGGACCTGGGAACGGCGCGTTATCTGGAGTTGATGCGGCACGACAAGAAGGTTCTGGATGGAAGGTTGCGTTTGGTTTTGCTGGAACAATTGGGGCGCGGCGTGCTGACCGAAGAGGCAACTGAGCGAGAGATCACGCAGGCCATAGAGCGGGGATGCACCTGACTGGTGTTTGCATCGCCCTCGGATGTCAATGTTGGTGCAAAACAGTTTCTTGAATTGAAAAGGCTTTTTCCGCTAAAATCAACGGTTGCCTGTGGGGTTTTGCTTGCCGGTGCGGACGTTGTCCAGCCCGGCTTTCTCATGATTGGCCGTTAAGTCGGCCAAATTATTTGAAGGAATGCGTGTGATGGAATCGGCTGTACCTGAGCGGCAGGGTTTGTACGACCCCGCCAACGAGCACGACGCTTGCGGCGTGGGCTTTGTGGCCCACGTCAAAGGCCTGAAAAGTCACAGCATCGTCGAGCAGGGTTTGTTGATCCTGAAAAACCTCGATCATCGGGGCGCAGTAGGCGCAGACCCCTTGCAGGGCGATGGTGCCGGCATTCTGATTCAGATACCGGACCAGTTTTATCGCGAAGAAATGGCCCGGCAGGGTGTCGAACTACCACCGCTGGGCGAATACGGCGTCGGTATGGTTTTCCTGCCCCAGGAAGCCGCTTCTCGTCACGCGTGTGTCGAGGAAATCGAGCGCTCGATCAAGGCGGAAGGCCAGGTCCTGCTCGGCTGGCGCGACGTGCCGGTCAATGCCGAAATGCCGATGTCGCCTACCGTGCGCGCCAAGGAGCCGGTGATCCGCCAGGTCTTCGTCGGCCGTGGTCCGGACGTCTTCGTTACCGATGCGCTTGAGCGCAAGCTGTACATCATCCGCCGGCGTGCCGCCAATGCGATCAAGTCGCTCAAGCTCAAGCACGGCCAGGAATTCTATGTTCCGTCGTTCTCGGCGCGGACGATCAACTACAAGGGCCTGCTGCTGGCCGATCAGGTCGGCGTCTACTACGAGGACCTCCAGGACAAGCGCACGGTTTCCGCGCTGGCTCTGGTGCATCAGCGCTTCTCGACCAATACCTTCCCGACCTGGGATCTCGCCCACCCGTTCCGCTACATCGCCCATAACGGTGAAATCAACACCGTGCGTGGCAACGTCAACTGGTTCAAGGCCCGCGAGCAGGCGATTTCCTCGCCGATCCTCGGTGACGATCTGGCCAAGGTCTGGCCGTTGCACTATCCCGGTCAGTCCGATTCCGCGTCCTTCGACAACGCGCTCGAACTGCTCGTCATGGGCGGTGGCTACTCGCTCGCCCAGGCGGTGATGCTGATGATCCCGGAAGCCTGGGAAAAGCATGCGCTGATGGATGAGAATCGCCGCGCTTTCTACGAATACCACGCCGCCATGATGGAGCCGTGGGACGGTCCCGCTGCCGTGGCGTTTACCGATGGCCGCCAGATCGGCGCCACCCTCGATCGCAACGGCCTGCGGCCGGCGCGTTACCTGGTGACTGACGACGACCTGGTGGTCATGGCCTCGGAATCCGGCGTGCTGCCGATCCCGGAAAAGAAGATCGTCAAGAAGTGGCGCCTGCAGCCGGGCAAAATGTTCCTGATCGACATGGAGCAGGGTCGCATCATCGACGACAAGGAACTCAAGGACTCGCTGGCCAAGGCCAAGCCGTACCGCGAGTGGATCGAAAAGATCCGCATCAAGCTCGACGAAGTGCCTTCCGCCGACGAACAGTGCGTCGGCGCCCGCGCCTCGCTGCTCGATCGCCAGCAGGCCTTCGGCTTCACCCAGGAAGACATCAAGGTCATCCTGGAGCCGATGGTCCAGAATGGCGAGGAAGCCACCGGCTCGATGGGGACCGATTCGGCGCTGCCGGTGCTGTCGAGCAAGAACAAGACGCTCTACGCCTACTTCAAGCAGCTGTTCGCGCAGGTCACCAACCCGCCGATCGACCCGATCCGCGAGGAGCTGGTCATGTCGCTGGTGTCCTTCATCGGACCGAAGCCGAACCTGCTCAACACTAACGACATCAACCCGCCGATCCGTCTCGAAGTGTCGCAGCCGGTGCTGACCTGCGCCGAAATCGAAAAGCTGCGCAACATCGAGAAATACACCTCGGGCAAGTTCCGCTCCTTCGAACTCGACATCTGCTACCCGGTGGCTTGGGACAAGGCCGGCATCGAAGCCCGTCTCGCCTCGCTGGCGGCCGATGCCGAAGATGCCGTGCGTTCCGGTGCCAACATCCTGATCGTTTCCGACCGCATGGTCAACGCCGAACATGTCGCCATCCCGGCGCTGCTCGCCACGTCGACGATCCACCAGCACCTGGTCAAGAAGGGGCTGCGCACCAGCGCCGGTCTCGTCGTCGAAACCGGCTCCGCCCGCGAAGTGCATCACTTCGCGCTGCTCGGCGGCTACGGCGCCGAAGCCGTCCATCCCTACCTGGCGCTGGAAACCATCGAAGCGCTGGCCAAGGGTGACGCCGAGAAGGCCGACAAGTACGTCAAGAACTTCATCAAGGCGATCGGCAAGGGGCTGTGCAAGGTGATGTCCAAGATGGGCATCTCGACCTACATGTCCTACACCGGCGCCCAGATCTTCGAAGCGATCGGTCTGCAGAAGGAATTCATCGAGAAGTACTTCACCGGTACGCCATCGAATATCGAAGGCATCGGCGTCTTCGAAGTCGCCGAGGAAGCCATCCGCCTGCATCGCGACGCCTTCTCCAGCGACCCGGTCCTGGCCAGCATGCTCGATGCCGGCGGCGAGTACGCCTTCCGCATCCGTGGCGAAGAGCACATGTGGACGCCGGATTCGATCGCCAAGCTGCAGCACTCGACGCGCTCCGGCAAGTACGAAACCTACAAGGAATACGCCAAGCTGATCAACGATCAGACCAAGCGTCACCTGACCCTGCGTGGCCTGTTCGAATTCAAGCCGCAGGGCGCCCCGGTGCCGCTGGAAGAAGTTGAACCGGCGAAGGAAATCGTCAAGCGCTTCGCCACCGGCGCCATGTCGCTCGGTTCAATCTCGACCGAAGCGCACACCACGCTGGCGCTCGCCATGAACCGTATCGGCGGCAAGTCGAACACCGGTGAAGGTGGCGAGGACGCCAAGCGCTTCCTGCCGCTCAAGGCCGGCCAGAAGCTGTCCGAGATCGTCGGCGCATCGCGCATCGAACGCGATTACGAGTTCAAGGAAGGCGATTCTCTGCGCTCGGCGATCAAGCAGGTCGCTTCCGGACGCTTCGGTGTCACCGCCGAGTACCTGGTCAATGCCGACCAGATCCAGATCAAGATGGCCCAGGGCGCCAAGCCCGGCGAAGGCGGCCAGTTGCCCGGCCACAAGGTTTCCGAATACATCGGCTTCCTGCGTCACTCGGTGCCGGGCGTCGGTCTGATCTCGCCGCCGCCGCACCACGACATCTACTCGATCGAAGACCTCGCGCAACTGATCCATGACCTGAAGAACGCCAACAGCCAGGCTTCGATCTCGGTCAAGCTGGTTTCCGAAGTCGGCGTCGGCACCGTCGCCGCCGGCGTTGCCAAGGCCAAGGCCGATCACGTCGTGATCGCCGGTTTTGACGGCGGCACTGGTGCCTCGCCGCAGTCGTCGATCAAGCACGCCGGCACGCCGTGGGAACTCGGTCTGTCCGAAACCCAGCAGACGCTGGTGTTGAACCGCTTGCGTTCGCGTATCCGCGTCCAGGTCGACGGCCAGATGAAGACCGGCCGCGACGTCGTCATCGGTGCCCTGCTCGGTGCCGACGAATTCGGCTTCGCCACCGCACCGCTGGTCGTCGAAGGCTGCATCATGATGCGCAAGTGCCATCTGAACACCTGCCCGGTCGGCGTCGCCACCCAGGATCCGGAGCTGCGCAAGCGCTTCACCGGTCAGCCCGAGCATGTCGTCAATTTCTTCTTCTTCGTTGCCGAGGAAGTACGCGAAATCATGGCCCAACTGGGCATTCGCAAGTTCGATGACCTGGTCGGCCGTGCCGATCTACTCGATATGCGCGCCGGCATCGAACACTGGAAGGCCAAGGGTCTCGACTTCTCGAAGGTCTTCTATCAGCCGCCGGTCCCCGCCGAGGTGTCGCGTCGCCACACCGAAGTTCAGGATCACGGTCTCGAGAAGGCGCTCGATCACAAGCTGATCGAACAGGCCCGTCCGGCGCTGGAAAAGGGCCAGAAGGTCCAGATCGAAACGTCGATCATCAACGTCAACCGCACCTGCGGCACCATGCTGTCGGGCGAAGTCGCCCGCCGCTACGGCAACGCCGGCCTGCCGGACGACACCATCCACGTCAAGCTGACCGGTACTGCCGGCCAGGCCTTCGGCGCCTTCCTGGCGCGCGGCGTGACGCTCGAACTGAGCGGCGAAGGCAACGACTACGTCGGCAAGGGCCTGTCGGGCGGTCGCATCATCATCAAGCCGAGCCCGGATTTCCGCGGTGATACGCAGCAGAACATCATCGTCGGCAACACCGTGATGTACGGTGCGACCGAAGGCGAATCCTTCCTGGCTGGCGTCGGCGGCGAGCGTTTCTGCGTCCGCAACTCTGGCGCAACGGCGGTGGTCGAAGGCGTCGGTGATCACGGTTGCGAATACATGACCGGCGGTACCGTCGTCGTCCTAGGCATGACCGGGCGCAACTTCGCCGCCGGCATGTCCGGTGGCATCGCCTACGTTCTCGACGAGGAAGGTACGTTCAAGCAGCGCTGCAACCTGGCCCAGGTGGCCCTCGAGAAGGTCCTGCCGGCTGCGCGCCACGCCGCCGGCGAGCCCCTGCATCGCGGCCTGGCCGACGAAGCCCAGTTGCTGGAGCTGCTGACCCGCCACGTCGAATACACCGGTAGCGTGACCGCCAAAAATATCCTGGCAAACTGGGACGCCTACCGCGAGAAATTCGTCAAAGTCTATCCGCACGAATACAAGCGGGCGCTCACCGAGATGGCCGCTGCTGCACGCAAGGAGGCCGCATAATGGGCAAGCCGACGGGATTCATGGAGTTCGAACGCCTGGAAGAGGCTTACGAACCGGTCGAACAGCGTCTGACGCACTACAAGGAATTCGTCCAGACCCTGTCGGACGACGCTGCCAAGACGCAGGGCGCGCGCTGCATGGATTGCGGCATTCCGTTCTGCAACAATGGCTGCCCGGTCAACAACATCATTCCGGACTGGAATGACCTGGTGTACAAGGGCAACTGGAAGCAGGCGCTGGAAGTGCTGCATTCCACCAACAACTTCCCCGATTTCACCGGCCGCATCTGCCCGGCACCCTGCGAAGCTGCCTGTACGCTGGGCATCAACGCGGCGCCGGTGGGCATCAAGTCGATCGAGCACTTCATCATCGACAAGGGCTGGGAAATGGGCTGGGTCGTGCCGCAGCCGCCGAAGGCGAAGACCGGCAAGAAGGTCGCCATCGTCGGCTCCGGGCCGGCTGGCATGGCCGCTGCCCAGCAACTGGCGCGCGTCGGCCACGACGTCACCGTGTTCGAGAAGTCGAGCCGGATCGGCGGTCTGCTCGGTTTCGGCATTCCCGACTTCAAGCTCAACAAGTCGGTGATCGACCGCCGCGTGGCGCAGATGGAAGCCGAAGGCGTCGTTTTCCGGACCAAGGTCATCGTCGGTGACAAGGCCATCCCGGCCGGCATCAACAACGATGCTACCGAGACGGTTTCCGCCGAGCAGTTGAAGAAGGATTTCGACGCTGTGGTCCTCGCCGCCGGTTCCGAAGTGCCGCGCGACCTGCCGGTGCCGGGGCGTGAGTTCAAGGGCGTCTACGCGGCGCTCGAGTTCCTGATCCCGCAGAACAAGGAAGTCCAGCAAGGGGTCAAGAATCCGATCAGCGTCAAGGGCAAGCACGTCATCGTCATCGGCGGCGGCGACACCGGTTCCGACTGCGTCGGTACCAGCTACCGCCACGGTGCGGCGTCGGTCACCCAATTCGAGCTGATGCCGGCCCCGCCGGCGCAGGAAGACAAGCCGCTGACCTGGCCGTACTGGCCGTTGAAGATGCGGACCTCGTCGTCGCACAAGGAAGGCGATACCAATCGCGAGTTTGCAGTCGCCACCAAGGCATTCATCGAAGACGGTCAAGGCAACGTCAAGGCACTCAAGGCCGTGCGTGTCGAATGGGTCGGCGGCAAGATGAGTGAAATCGCTGGTTCCGAGTTCGAACTGCCGTGCGACGCCGCTTTCCTGGCCATGGGCTTCGTCAATCCGGTGGGCGGCCTGCTCGATGCCTTCGGCGTCGCCAAGGATGCCCGCGGCAACGCCCGCGCCAGCACCGACGGTGATGGCTGCTACCGCACCAGCGTCGACGGCGTTTTCGCCGCCGGTGATGTACGGCGCGGTCAGTCGCTGGTGGTCTGGGCGATCCGCGAAGGTCGCCAGGCGGCTCGCGAAGTCGATGCTTTCCTGATGGGATCGACCAGCCTGCCTCGCTGAAGTCGGGTGAAGAGAACGCAAAACCCCGCCGGTTTCGACCCGCGGGGTTTTTGTTTGTGCAAAAATATGGGGATACAAAAAGGGAGAAATAATGGCGTCGGAATTGCAACAGGCATTTCAGATCGATTTGCCCGGTCCGCTGCTCAGCGGACACATGTTTCTGATCCTGGCGATCATGGTGCTGGCCGGTATTCTTGGCGGAACCGCCAATTTTTTCCTCGCTGAAAAGGCGAGCGAGCAGAACCGGCGCAACTGGACTCGCTATGCGGTATTCGGCGTGATCGCCGCACTTACCGTTCCGCTATTCCTGAACATGATTTCCAGCACGCTGCTCGAAGGGGCGCGCAACAAGCCGGTCGATTTCTACGTCTTCGCCGGCTTCTGCCTGATCTACGTCGTCGCTTCCCGCCGTCTTTTCGAAAACCTCGCCCAGCGTCTGCTCGGTCAGATCGAACAGGTTCGCGACGAAGTCGGCCATCTCAAGCAGGCGCGCGACGCTCTGCCGGCGGTGAAGGAAGGGAGCGAGGCCAATCCCAGCGAAGTGCTTTCCTACAACGACGTCGAGATATTGCGGGCGCTCGCCCAGGAGAAATTCGTTTACGGCAATCTGGCGGCCGTTTGCGAACGCACGGGGCTACCCCGGGAATACGTCAGCCAGCGCCTGACCGTGATGAAGACGCTGGGCGTCATCGAAACCCGGATCAACGACAAGAACGTCCTGCACTGGTTCGTCTCCTCGCGTGGCAAAGCGGTGCTGGAGGAAATCGTCGGCAACCACCAGGACAAGAAACTCGCCTGAGACAAGGCCGGGTGTCCCGGCCATCACCTGAAAAAACCATCATGAACATCGTCATCCTCGCTGCCGGTCAAGGCAAGCGCATGCATTCCAATTTGCCCAAGGTTCTCCACCCGATCGCCGGCAAGCCACTGGCCCGTCATGTCATCGACACCGCTCGCGAGCTGGCGCCCGAAAAGCTGATCGTGGTCTATGGCCACGGCGGCGAAGTCGTCCGTTCGACGCTCTCCGCTCCCGACATCCTGTGGGCCGAACAGGCGCAACAACTGGGCACTGGCCACGCGCTGGCGCAGGCCGTGCCGCAACTGGGCGACGGCGCGCAGACGCTGGTCCTCTATGGCGACGTGCCGCTGACCTCGCTGGCGACCCTGAAGCGCCTGTTGCAGGCCGGTCGCGACGGGTTGGCCATCCTCACCGTCGATCTTGCCGATCCCAACGGCTACGGCCGCATCGTCCGCGACGAGCGCGGCCAGGTCTGCCGCATCGTCGAACAGAAGGATGCGAGCGAGGCCGAGAAGGCGATCCGCGAAATCAACACCGGCATCATGGCGATGCCGACCGCGCGGCTGGCCGACTGGCTGTCCAGCCTGAAGAACGACAATGCGCAGGGCGAGTACTATCTGACCGACGTCGTCGCGCTGGCGGTGGCGGAAGGCCTGCCGGTGCGCACCGCGCAGCCGGACGGCGAATGGGAAGTGCTCGGGGTCAACAGCAAGGTGCAACTGGCCGAGCTGGAACGCCAGCATCAGCGCAACATCGCCGACCAGTTGCTGGTCGCCGGCGTTCGCCTGGCCGACCCGGCGCGTATCGACGTCCGCGGCCAGCTCGCCCACGGGCGCGACGTGGCGATTGATGTCGGCTGCGTTTTCGAAGGTCAGGTCGAATTGGGCGATGCGGTCGAGGTCGGTCCCTACTGCGTGCTGAAGAACGTCAAGGTCGGCGCCGGGACGCGGATTGCCGCCTTCTGCCATTTCGAGGATGCAGTGATCGGTCCCGACGGCGTGCTCGGTCCCTATGCCCGTCTGCGGCCGGGTGCCGAGCTCGGACCCGAGGTCCATGTCGGCAACTTCGTCGAGATCAAGAAGAGCACGGTCGGTGCGCAATCCAAGGTCAATCACCTGGCCTACATCGGTGACGCCGAGATCGGCCAGCGGGTCAACGTCGGCGCCGGCACCATCACCTGCAACTACGACGGTGCCAACAAGTTCAAGACGGTGATCGAGGACGACGTCTTCATCGGTTCCGACACCCAGTTGGTGGCGCCGGTGACTGTCCGCCGCGGGGCGACCCTCGGCGCCGGCACGACGCTGACCAAGGACGCGCCGGCCGACGCGCTGACCATTTCGCGTCCCAAGCAGATCACGCTGGCCGGCTGGAAGCGTCCGGTCAAGGAGAAGAAGTGATGGATGGCTGGTTCGTCGCTTTCGCGATTGTCAGTTCGCTGCTCATGGCCGGCGGAGGCACGCTGCTGCTGGTCGGCTACATCAATACGCTGCCGGCAGCGCTCAGCTTCGGCTGGCGCATCGCGCTGCCGGTCGTCGTGCTGCCGGTGGTCGGACCGCTGTGGTTCGCGTGGACCCAGGGCGACGAGTTCCGCCGGGCGCGCTACCAGTTGATCGCAGCGCTCGCCCTGTTGGCCGCGGCCGGCATCCTGATTCTCGCTTTTGGTCCTTATTTTGCAGGGCGTTTGATCGCCGAAATGGTCGAGGCGGCAAAAATGCGTTAGCGTTGTACCGACAATTTGCTCAGGGAGAAGAAGATGTCCAAGTTCACCAGTGAATCCCTTCGTAGTGTCGTCCTCGTCGGCCACGGTGCCGCCGGCAAGACCACGCTGGCCGAGGCCCTGCTTTACGCGACCGGTGCGATCGCGGCGAAGGGCAGCATCGAGCGCGGTAGTACCGTTTGCGACAGCGACCCGCAGGAAAAGGAAGCCGGTCATTCCCTGAGCAGCGCCGTATTTTCGATCCGCCACGAAGGCATTACCATCCACGCCGTCGATACCCCGGGCTACCCGGATTTCGCCGGTCAGGCGATTGCCGCGCTGGCCGCCGCCGATACCGCGCTGGTCGTGATCAACGCCCAGGCCGGCATCGAGCTGACCGCCGAAAGGATGATGCGTCTGGCCGGCGAGCGCGGCCTGTGCCGGATGATCGTGGTCAACAAGATCGACGCCGACAACCTCGACCTGCCCGGCCTGGTCGCCGAGATTCGCGAGCGCTTCGGCAGCCAGTGCCTGGTCCTCGACCTGCCGGCGCATGCCGCTGCCGATGTCGTCGAAGTCCTCGAACACGACGCCGGCGATGCCGATTTCGCGTCGGTCGCCGCCGCCCACCGGGCGCTCATCGATCAGATCGTCGAAGAAGATGAAGACCTGCTCGCCCGCTATCTCGACGAAGGTACCGACCCCTCGGCAAGCGACCTGCACGCCCCCTTCGAGAAGGCGCTGCGCGCCGGTCACCTGATTCCCATCCTGTTCACGTCGGCGAAGACCGGCGCCGGCATAGCGCAATTGCTGCACGTGCTGGCGTCGCTGGCGCCGAATCCCGCCGAAGGTAACCCGCCGCCGTTCTACCGGGGCGAGCCGGGCGGCGAGAGCGCCGCCTTCGCCGCCCAGCCCGATCCCGAACTGCACGTGCTGGCCCATGTTTTCAAGGTCGTCGTTGATCCCTATCTGGGCAAGATCGGCGTCTTCCGCGTCCATCAGGGGACGGTGAAGAAGGACATGCAGCTCTTTGTCGGCGACAGCAAGCGGCCGTTCAAGGTGGCCCACCTCTACCGCCTGCAGGGCAAGGACACGGTCGAGGTCGATGCGCTGCTGCCGGGCGAGGTCGGTGCCGTTGCCAAGGTCGAGGAAATCGAGTTCGATTGCGTGCTGCACGATTCGCACGACGAAGACCACATTCACCTGGTGCCACTCGACTTTCCCAGGCCGATGGCTGGCTTGGCGGTCGAGACGAAAAAGAAGGGCGACGAGCAGCGCCTCTTCGACATCCTCGGCAAGCTGGCGATGGAAGACCCCACCTTCGTCATCGAACGTCACCCGAGCAGCAACGAAACCGTCATCCGGGGCCTCGGCGACATGCACCTGAAAGCCAAGCTGGCGCGCATGCTCGGCCAGTACAAGCTGGAAGTCGATACCAAGCCGCCGCGCATTCCCTATCGCGAGACGATCACCGCGCCGGCCGAGGCGATGTACCGGCACAAGAAGCAGTCGGGCGGCGCCGGCCAGTTCGGCGAGGTGCATCTGCGCATCGAACCGCGGGCGCGTGGCGAGGGCTTCGAGTTTGTCGATGCGGTTAAGGGCGGCGTGATTCCCGGCGTCTTCATGCCGGCGGTCGAAAAGGGCGTGCGCCAGGCGCTGGTCGGTGGCGTCGTCGCCGGCTACGAGGTGCAGGACCTGCGCGTCACCGTCTATGACGGCAAGACCCATCCGGTCGACGGCAAGGAAGTCGCCTTCACCATCGCTGGTCGCAAGGCGGTGATCGAGGCGATCCGCAATGCGCGGCCGATCGTCCTCGAACCGATCGTCAGCATCGAGATCGTCGCCCCGGAGAACGCCATCGGCGATCTCGCCGGCGATCTTTCCGGCCGCCGCGGTCACGTTACCGGTACCGACGGGCGCGGTCACGGTTTTGCCGCGATCAGCGGCGAGGTGCCGCTGGCCGAGCTCGACGACTACCAGTCGCGGCTGAAGTCGCTGACCGGTGGTCAGGGCAGCTACACGATCGATTTCGCGCGCTATGCGGCGGTGCCGCCCAATGTCCAGCAGCAACTGGCGAGCCGCTTCCAGCTCCACGACGACGAAGAGTGAGTGCCCGCTATCGTTGTTTGGCAAGGGCCGCGTCGCGGCCCTTGCCTTTTCAGTGGCCGGTGCCGGCTTCGGTCTCGTGCCACTCGACGGCGGCCAGGAACAGGTAACCGGCGCCATAGACAGTCTTGATGAAGGAGGGACTTTCGGCGTCCGGCTCCAGCTTGCGCCGCAGGCGGGAAACGCGGACGTCGATGGCGCGGTCGCTGGGGCCGATGTCGCGCGTTCCCATCAGTTTCTCCCGTTGCAGGATGCGGTTCGGGTGGCTGACGAAGACCTTGAGCAGTTCGGCTTCCGCCGTGCTCAGCACCTGTTCGTTGCCGTCCGGCGCGCCGAGCGTGTTGTTCGCC
This sequence comes from Azonexus sp. MM2026_4, assembly GCF_055901855.1. Taxonomy (NCBI): domain Bacteria; kingdom Pseudomonadati; phylum Pseudomonadota; class Betaproteobacteria; order Rhodocyclales; family Azonexaceae; genus Azonexus; species Azonexus sp. MM2026_4. Next base: position 3,304,099 of record NZ_CM148380.1, read on the forward strand.
AGGTTGAAGCGCCAGCCGCCGAAATGGGCGACCTGGCTGGGCGTCTGTTCGCTGGCGCTCTCGCGGCGGCGCAGGATGCTGCGTACGCGGGCGACCAGTTCGCGCGGCTCGAACGGCTTCAGCACGTAGTCGTCGGCGCCCAGTTCGAGGCCCATGACGCGGTCGCTGACATGGGCGCGGCCGGTCAGGATCATGATGCCGCAGGCGGTCTGTGCGCGCACCCGCTGCATGGCCTCGATGCCGTCCATGTCGGGCAGGCCGAGGTCGATGATGCACAGTGCCGGCGACAGGTTGCGCAGGCGGCGCAGCAGGTCGCCGCCGCTGCGGCACCACAGCGTGCGGAAGCCGAAATCGGCGAGTACCTGTTCGATGATGCGGGCGACGTCGGGGTCGTCCTCGACGATGGCGATCAGTTTGCCGCTGTCCTGCTCCTTCATGGGGTCTCCTCGCCCGCGGCGCGTTGCAGAGCACGCGCCAGTTCCTGCCTGAGGAAGGGCTTGGCCAGAATGGGAAAGTCCCGGCCGCGCGCGTCCTCGTCTTCGGTGTAGCCGCTCATCAGCACGATGCGCAGCGGTGGATATTCCCGCCGCAACTGTCGCGCCAGTTGGCGGCCGTTCAGTTCGCCCGGCATCAGCACGTCGCTGACGACGATCGCGATGTCCGGAATGTGGCGTGCCATGTCGAGCGCCTGGCCGGCGTTTTCCGCCTCGATCACCGGGTGGCCGAGGTCGATCAGTTGCTGGCGGACGACGCGGCGGACGTTCTCGTCGTCCTCGACCAGCAGCACCAGGTCGCCGCCGGCTCCGGGCAGCGGTGCGTCGTCGGCGGCCTGCCGGGCGGCGGGCGCGGCGGTCTGCGGCAGGACGATCTCGACCTGGGTGCCGCGCTCCGGTTCGCTGCGGATGCGCATGCCGCCTTCCGACTGGCGGATGAAGCCCTGCGCCATGGCCAGCCCGAGGCCGTTGCCGAGGCCGAGGCGCTTGGTGGTGAAGAAGGGTTCGCAGGCGTGCGCCAGGGTGTGCGCGTCCATGCCGCAACCGTCGTCGGCGACCGCGATGGCGATGTAGTTGCCGGGCGCGACGTCGAATTCGGCGGTTTCCGGGGCGTCGGCCGGTAGTTCGGTGAGGTCGGCGGAAATCGTCAGCCGGCCGCCCTGCGGCATCGCGTCGCGGGCATTCAGCGCGAAGTTGAGCAGGGCGCTTTCCAGTTGTGCCGGGTCGACCCGGGCAAACAGCCGGCCGTCGGCGTTGCGGCAATCGACGGCGATGTTTTCCGGCAGCGAACGGCGGATCAGTCGCGCCAGGTCGCCGATCAACTGGCCGATGTCGACCGCCTGCGGCTCCAGCGGCTGCTGCCGCGAATAGGTGAGCAGGCGGCGGATCAACTGCACGCCGCGGCGCGCCGACTGCAGCGCCGGGCTGACGAAATCGGCGATCCCCGGGTCGTCCGGCCGGTGGTCCTGGAGCGCCGCCAGGTTGCCGATGATCACCGTCAGCAGGTTGTTGAAATCGTGCGCCAGACCGCCGGTCAGGCGGCCGATCGCTTCCATCTTCTGCGCCTGCAGCAGCGCCGTCTGCATCCGCTTCTGCTCGGTGATGTCGTGCGAGAAGACGAAGAAGCCGTGGGTGTCGCCATCGCTGCCGATTTCAGGAACCAGCGTGCTGTGCGCGAAGACCGTCTGGCCGTGGCGCAACATCCGGTATTCGTAGCTGACCCGCTGGCCGGACAGCGCCCGCCGCACCTGCTCGCCGACCTGGGCATAGACTTCGGGGCCGACCACCTCGAGTACCGAGCGCCCGGTGACGCTACCTTCCGGCAGGCAGTACCAGTCGGCGTAGCCCTTGTTGCCGTACTGGTAGATTTCCTGGCGGTCCACGTAGCCGATCAGGATCGGGATGGTGTCGTTGATCAGGCGCAGGCGGGCCTCGCTGCGGCCGAGCGCGGCGGCGATCCGCTCCTTCTCGGCGTTGGCCTGGCGCAGGTTGGCGTTGGCGTTTTCCAGCTGGGCGGTACGGCGGCGGACGCGTTCGTCGAGCTGCAGGTTCTGGTGCTCGCTCAACTGCTCCAGGTAGCGTTGTTCGGTGATGTCGCTGTACAGCGTGACGAAGCCGCCGTGCGGCAGCGGCTCGCCGCGCAGCAGCAGGAGGCGGCCGTTGGGGCGGCGGCGTTCGCTGACGTGGGCGACGAAGTGGCGGGCTTCGGCGACGCGCTCGGCGACCTGGCTTTCCGCATCGCCGGGGCCGTATTCGCCGCGCTGTGCGTTGTAGCGGATGAAGTCGGCGAACGGCGTGCCGACCCGCCCCAGTTCGTCCGGGAAACCGAGCAGTTCGAGGAAGGGGCGGTTCCAGGCGACCAGCCGCAGGTCGCGGTCGAAGACGCTGATCCCCTGGTCGAGCAGGTCGAGCCCGTCCTGCAGCGTGGCGAGCCGGTTCGACTGGTCGGCGGGGAGGGGAGCATGAGGCATCGCGGGATTCTAGAGCAAGGTGCCACGGTTGAACGACAATGCAATGATTCGTTACATTGCGCCAATAGTTGTGCAAGAGTGTTCTGTAATGCTACGGCCCACAAGAAGGATACCGGCCGTTAAGGAGAACAGCACTCTGGCAGGTATTAAGAAGTAAAAAGCGAGGAGATTGGCCGGGCCGGCAGGTCCGGCCATCCTTATCAGAAGCGTCATCGTCATGCCCGCCGCGGCGGGCCGCCTGGCGTCCGCTCGCGGGCGCCGTCTTGTCTGAAAGGAAGCTGTGAATGAGTACTTACACCGCACCGCTGCGCGACATGCAGTTCGTTCTCAAGGATATCGCCGGTCTCGACGAGATCTGCGCCTTGCCGGGCAACGAGGAATGCTCCGTCGACCTGGTCGAATCGATTCTTGAAGAAGCGGCCAAGTTCGCCAGCGGCGTGCTCGATCCGATCAACCGCAATGGCGACAATCAGGGCGCCGTGGTCAAGGACGGCGTGGTCACCACCTCGCCCGGCTTCAAGGACGCCTACCAGTTGTTCTGCGAGACCGGCTGGAACGCCATGCCCTTCTCGCCGGAGTTCGGCGGCCAGGGCCTGCCGGCGGCGGTGACGATGGCGGTCAACGAAATGTGGAAGTCGGCCAACATGGCCTTCGCGCTGTGCCCGATGCTCACCGGCGGCGCCATCGAGGCGATCAACCACCATGCCTCCGACGAACTCAAGCAGAAGTATCTGCCGAAGATGGTCGAAGGCGTGTGGACCGGCACCATGAATCTGACCGAGCCGAACGCCGGCTCCGACCTGGCGGCGATCAGCACCAAGGCAAGGAAGCTCGACGACGGCACCTACCTGGTCACCGGTACCAAGATCTTCATCACCTGGGGCGAAAACGACTGCGCCGAAAACATCATCCACCTGGTCCTCGCCCGCCTGCCGGACGCGCCGCCGGGACTGAAGGGCATCTCGCTGTTCCTGGTGCCGAAGTTCCTGGTCAATGACGACGGCTCGCTCGGTGCCCGCAACGACCTGATCTGCGCCTCGCTCGAACACAAGCTCGGCATCCACGGCAGCCCGACGGCGGTGATGTCCTACGGCGACAAGGAAGGCGCCGTCGGCTACCTGATCGGCGAAGAGAACAAGGGCATCGGTTACATGTTCACGATGATGAACCACGCCCGCGTCAACGTCGGCCTGGAAGGCGTCGGCATCGCCGAGCGCGCCTACCAGCATGCGCTGTGGTACGCCAAGGAACGCATCCAGGGCGCCATCGTCGGCGACAAGTCGGGCGAGAAGAAGCCGATCCTGCATCATCCCGATGTCCGCCGCTTGCTGATGGACGTCAAGTCGCGCACCGAAGCGATGCGCACCCTGGCCTACTACGCCGCCGCCCAGATCGACAAGGCGCACGCCGGCGACGCCGCCGCGCAGGCGCGCATCGACCTGCTGACGCCGGTGGTCAAGGGCTGGAGCACCGAGCAGGGCGTCGAGCTGTCGTCGAACGCGCTGCAGGTTTTCGGTGGCGTCGGCTTCATCGAGGAAACCGGTGCCGCGCAGTATTACCGCGATTCCCGGATCACCACCATCTACGAAGGCACGACGGCGATCCAGGCGAACGACCTGGTCGGCCGCAAGCTGGCGCGCGAAAAGGTGCCGGGTGCCGGCATGAAGGCGATGCTCGCCGAGATCAACGCCACCGCCGACGAACTCGCCGGCAACGCCAGCCTGGCCGGCATTGCCGCCAACCTGAAGAACGGTGCCGCGGCGCTGACTGCCGCCGCCGACTGGATTCTCGCCAACTACAACGACAAGCCGCAGGCAGTGCATGCCGGTTCGGTGCCCTTCCTCAAGCTGACCGGCATCGTCGCCGGCGGCTGGCTGATGGCCAAGTCGGCCGGCGTTGCCGCTGCGCGCATCTCGGCCGGCGACAGCGACCCGTTCTACCGGGCCAAGCTGGCGACCGCCGAGTATTTCGCGACGCACCAGCTGCCGTTCGCGGCCGCCTACGCGGCGGAAGTGATGGGTGGTGCCGAGGCCGTCTTCGGTCTCGCCGAAGACTTGTTCTGAGCGCCATCATGCGTACCGATCGCGATGCGATGGAGTACGACGTCGTGATCGTCGGCGGCGGCCCTGCGGGGCTGACCGCGGCGATCCGCGTCAAGCAGCAGGCGGCGGCCGCCGGCCGTGAGCTGTCGGTCTGCCTGCTCGAGAAGGGCTCGGAAATCGGCGCCCACATCCTGTCCGGTGCCGTCATCGAAACCCGCGCCCTGGCCGAGCTGTTTCCGGACTGGCAGGAACGCGGCGCGCCGCTCAATACGCCGGCCGGCGAGGACCGTTTCCTGTTCCTCACCGAAGGCGGTTCGTTCAAGCTGCCGACGCCGCCGCAGATGGCCAACCACGGCAACTACATCGTCAGCCTGGGCAACTTCTGCCGCTGGCTGGGCGAGCAGGCGGAAGCGCTTGGCGTCGAGATCTACCCCGGCTTCGCCGCCGCCGAAGTGCTCTACCACGAGGACGGCACGGTCAAGGGCGTCGCCACCGGCGACCTCGGCATCGGCAAGGACGGCCAGCCCGGCCACAATTTCCAGCCGGGCATGGAACTGCACGCGCGGCAGACGATCTTCGCCGAAGGCTGCCGCGGTTCGCTGACCCGCGAACTGTTCGAGCGCTTCAAGCTGCGCGACGGCGCCGACCCGCAGACCTACGGCATCGGCATCAAGGAACTGTGGGAAATCGATCCGGCCAAGCACCAGCCGGGGCTGATCGTGCATTCGGTTGGCTGGCCGCTGGCCAACGACACCTACGGCGGTTCCTTCCTCTATCACCTGGAAAACAACCTGGTTGCCGTCGGCTTCGTCGTCGGTCTCGACTACAAGAATCCCTGGCTGTCGCCGTTCGAGGAATTCCAGCGCTACAAGACGCATCCAGCGATCCGCGGCTTCTTCGAAGGCGGCCGGCGCATCTCTTACGGCGCCCGCGCGCTGTCGGAAGGCGGCTTCCAGTCGCTGCCCCGGCTGACCTTCCCGGGTGGCCTGCTGGTCGGCGATACCGCCGGTTTCCTCAACGTGCCCAAGATCAAGGGCACGCACATGGCGATGCAATCCGCCATGCTCGCCGCCGATGCCGTCGTCGCGCTGCTGGCCGATGCCGAAGGTGGCCGGGAGGCCCAGGCCTACCCGCTGGCACTGCGCGACAACTGGCTGTGGGACGAACTGCACCGGGTGCGCAACGTGCGCCCGGCGTTCAAGTGGGGGCTGTGGGGCGGCCTCGCCTACGGCGCGCTCGACACCTTCCTGTTCCGCGGCAAGGCGCCATGGACGCTGGCGCATCACGACGACCACTCGCAGTTGGGTGAAAAGACCGCCTACGCCCGGATCGACTATCCGAAGCCGGACGGCAAGCTGACCTTCGACCGCCTGTCGTCGGTCTTCCTGTCGGCGACCAACCACGAGGAAAATCAGCCCAGTCACCTGCGGCTGAAGGACGCGTCGGTACCGGTGTCGATCAATTACGCGAAGTACGGTGCGCCGGAAACGCGTTACTGCCCGGCCGGCGTCTATGAAATCCTCGGTGAGGACGAAGGCGCGCCGCGCTTGCAGATCAATGCCCAGAACTGTCTGCACTGCAAGACCTGCGACATCAAGGACCCGACCCAGAACATCGTGTGGACGGTGCCGGAAGGTGGCGGCGGTCCGAACTATCCGAACATGTAAACAGCACAACTCTGCGTTGGAGATTTGAGGGAGAACAGCAAACGACCTCGGTCTTCATACTTTCCCGGGGCCGCAAGGCCCCGTTTTTTTTAGACATTTTTACAAAAAGTGCCCAAGGCATATGAGGCCGGGATTAACATATTCAGCCTCCCTGCAACGGCTACACCGAGTCTTTCGCCCATGCGCATGTTGAACAACAGCAATCCGTTACGGGTTCCCGGTTTGCTCGGCAAACTGGGGGTGATGACCTCGATCCGCGATACCGAGCTGCTCGAGCAGAGTTTGCTGCGCACGCTGGGGCCCTTGCTCGGCGTCCTCGACACCTCGCTCTACCGGCTCGACGAGGCACAGTTACTGGTCCGGGTGATCCATTACCATCGCTCCAAGGTTGTCGATGGCGATGGCGTTGCCCGCATGCTCGAACGGATCGAGGAAATCGTCCAGCTCTCCGACGTGGCGCCGGAAGTCATCGCCCTGACCGACAACGTGCGTCTGCTCGGCAAGCCCTGTACCCGGGTGCTCGACGGCGACATGCTGATTGCCTACCCCTTGCTCGGCGCCGGCGAGGTCTGCGGTTATTTCGTCTTCCGCCGCGACCACGAGGTATCGGCGAACGAGGACGCGACGATCCGCGGCGTCCTTGAAGTCTTCTCCAACTACTACGCGCTGCTCGATGTCAGCCAGCGCGACCGTCTGACCGGGCTGTTCAACCGTCAGGCGCTGGAAAACAATTTCGAGCGCATCTGGTCGGCGATGGCGCAGCCCGAGACCTTCCGCGAGCGCGAGGACGGCCGCCGCCGCCAGGGGCATGGCAAGTACTGGCTGGCGGTGATCGACATCGATCATTTCAAGCGGATCAACGATACCTTCGGCCACATGGTCGGCGACGAGATCCTGCTCCTCGTCTCGCGCCTGATGCAGAACACCTTCCGTTCCTCGGACCTGCTCTACCGCTACGGCGGCGAGGAATTCGTCGCCATCGTTGCCGCCGAGAGCGAGGCGATTGCCCGCAACGTCTTCGAACGGGTGCGGCTGGCGATCGAGGCGCACAGCTTTCCGCGCATCGACCATCTGTCGGTCAGCATCGGCTATGCCGAAGTCGATCCGGAAATCCTGCCGGTGGAGGTCCTCAGCCGGGCCGACCGCAGCCTTTACCAGGCCAAGCAGGACGGGCGCAACCGCGTCTACGATTTCCAGGAACTGGTTGCCGCCGGTGTTTTCCCCAGCCCCAGCTACGGCGACGCCGAACTTTTCTAGGCTGACTCCCGCGCTGCCTTGACCGGCAGCCAGATGCGGAAGCGGCTGCCCTTGCCCGGCTCGCTGTGGACGTCGATGAAGCCGCGGTGCTTCTTGACGATGATGTCGTAGGAAATCGACAAGCCGAGGCCGGTCCCCTGGCCGACCGGCTTGGTCGTGAAGAAGGGTTCGAAGATGCGCTGACGTACCGTCTCGCTCATGCCGCGCCCGGTATCCTCGATCTCGAACCACACGCGGTCGTCGGCGACGCCGGAGCGGACGGTGATCCTGCCGTGTTCGGGAATCGCCTGCGCGGCGTTGACCAGCAGGTTCATGAAAACCTGGTTGATCTGCGCCGGGACGCAATCCACTTCCGGAATCTCGCCCAGTTCGAGGATGACTTCGGCCTTGTATTTCAGCTCGTTGCGCACGACGTTGAGCGTGCTCTGCATGGCGGCGTTGAGGTCGGCGTTCTGGCGTTCGGTCTGGTCGACGCGGGAGAAGTCCTTGAGATCCTGGACGATGCGCGTCACCCGGCCGAGGCCTTCCTGCGATTCGGCCAGCAGCGCCGGCAGATCCTCGCGCAGGAAGTCGAGGTCGGCGGCGCGCCGCGCACCGGCCACCGCATCGCTGCTGCCGCCTTCATAGGCAGCGATGACGGCGAGCAGTTGGTCGACGTAGTGCTTCAGCGAACTCAGGTTGGAATTGACGAAGCCGATCGGGTTGTTGATCTCGTGGGCGACGCCGGCGGCAAGCTGGCCGATCGCCGCCATCTTCTCGGATTGCAGCAGTTGCTGCTGCGCTTCCTCGACCTTGTGCAGCAGCGCGGTCAGTTCGGCTTGCTCGCGCGCCAGTTGCCGGTTGGCTTGTTCGAGGGCGCCGGTTCTCTCGGCGACCAGGGCTTCCAGTTGTTCCTGGTGCCTGAGGAGCTGTTCTTCCGCGTGGTGACGTTCGCTGACGTCCTGCAGGGTCTCGATGGCGCCGACGACGGCGCCGTCGGCATTGCGGATCGGCGCGGCGGTGAAGAAGAGCCAGCGGCCGCTGTCGCCGAGGTGGGGAAAGAAGCTTTCGGCCTCGAAGGCGTCCGGGACCGTCGACGAGCGCCGGAAGATGTTGTGGTAGTAGCTGTCGATGCGCTCTTCGAGGCTGCCGTCGACGATCAGGTCGGCCATGATCGGCCGCGCCGCCGGGTAAAAGGCCTTCCAGTGCTCGTTGCCGCCGATCATCTGTTCCGCCGGCAGACCGCTGATGGCGGCGCAGGCCTTGTTCCAGTGGGTGATCCGGTGTTCGGCGTCGATCACCAGCGTCGGCACCGGGTCGCCGTCGATGATCTGCGACAGGAAGTGCTGCAGGTGGCGGCGGGCTTCGGTGGCGCGCTTGTGTTCGGATTCGAGCAGCTTGCGGTTGCTTTCGCGCAGGGCGTCGGTGCGTTCGGCCACCTTGGCTTCCAGGCTCAGGTTGGCCTCGCTCAGCGCATCGTTGCGTTCGCTGATGATGCGGAACAGCGCCGCCATCGCGTCGAGCATGCTGGAGGTCGCCGGGTCGGCAACGTGTGCGGCTTCGCCGGCGTAGGCGGCGGCAGCCGTGCTGCCGGCGCGGATGGCGTTGATCTGGCGGGCCATCGACTGGTCCATGCCGAGGATGTGCTGGGCCAGCCAGGCGGTCAGGTAATTGACCAGGCTGGGCAGCGTGATGCTGCCGGCCGGCATGCCTTTGAGCTTGATCACCTGTTCGGCGAAGCCCTGATGGACGGCGGTGTGCTTGGCGACAAAGCGCGGATCGCAGCCGCATTCCGCCATCAGCGCCTCCTCGTGGGCGAAATGCAGGGCGGCGTAGGCGACCAACTGATCGAGGATGCCGGCAATGGTTGCGGCGTCGGCGTACTTCGATTGCGACTCGATGATCTGGTTGATCAGGCGGACCAGCTCCCGGTGTTCGGCGTCGACGATGACTTCGCCGGTGGTGAAGCGTTGGTCCCAGACAAAGGCGTCCATGGTCAATCCTCTCCTGCCTGCGGTCCGAGGACGCGCAGGATTTCTTCGAAAGTGGTGATGCCGGCGGCGACTCGTTCGGCGGCGTGGTGGGCGATGCTGCGCAAGCCCTGGTGGCGGACCAGGCGGCGGATTTCCAGGATGCTGGCGCTGCTGCCGATGCGGTCGCGCAGTTCGTCGTTGAGCGTCAGCACCTCGTAGATGCCGACCCGTCCCTTGTAGCCGCTGCCATGGCATTCGTTGCAGCCATTGCCGCGGCGGGTTTCCCGGATCTCGGCGAAGGCGCCGCCGAGGCGGGCGCGCAGCAGCGGATCGGCGGCGCCGGCCTTGCTGCACTTGGGGCAGACGCGGCGGACCAGGCGCTGGGCGATGATGCCTTCGAGGGCGGTGGCGATCACGTAGGGCTTGAGCCCGAGGTCGAACAGGCGGGCGACGGTGGCGATTGCCGAGTTGGTGTGCAGCGTCGAGTAGACGAGGTGGCCGGTCAGCGCGGCATGGAAGGCGACCTCGGCGGTTTCGAAATCGCGGATTTCGCCGAGCAGGATGACGTCCGGGTCCTGGCGGAGCAGGGCGCGCAGCACCATCGGGAAGGTCAGGCCGATCTTCTCCCGGATCAACACCTGGCCGGCCATGTCGAGGTAGTACTCGACCGGGTCTTCGATCGTCACGTAGTTCTTGCTTGGCGTCGCGTCGTGCTGCAGCAGCGAGTACAGCGTCGTCGTCTTGCCGCTGCCGGTGGGGCCGGTGGCGAGGATGATGCCCTGCGGCCGGGCGACCAGGTCGGCGACGCGTGGCAGGTCGGCGGCGGAAAAGCCGAGGTGTTCCAGCGTATGCACGGCGGCGTTGCGGTCGAGGATGCGCATCACCACCTTTTCGCCGTTGATCGTCGGCAAGGTCGAGATGCGCAGGTCAACGAGGCGCAGCGGCGTCTTCACCGTGATCCGTCCGTCCTGCGGCCGCCGGCGCTCGGAAATGTCGAGCTCGGCCATGATCTTCAGGCGCGACACCAGCGACTGGTGCAACTGGTGCGGGATGCTGATCTTGTCGGCGAGCACGCCGTCGATCCGGTAGCGGACGACGACGCTCTTGGTGCGCGGTTGGATGTGGATGTCCGAACTGCCGAGGCGGATCGCTTCGAGGATGATCGCGTTGGCCAGCCGGATCGCCGGTGGCGCCGTGGTTTCCTGCAACAGCTCCTCGAGGCTGGCCTGGGCGTCGTCGTCGATGACGATCTCGATGCCCTCGTAGGGATCGCTGGTGCTGATCAGCGTTTCCAGTTCCCGGAAATCGCTGGTATCGGTGCCGTAGAGTTCGTCGATCTTGCGCTTGATCGCCGCGATGTCGGCGGTGACGACGTCGATGTCGAGACCGGCGGCGAAGCGCACCTCGTCGATCAGCCCTTCGTCGAGCGGGTCGGCCATCGCCAACAGCAGGCGGCGGCCCTGCAGCTTGAGCGGTACCACTAGCTGGCGAGCGCAGAAACTGTGCGGGATCAGTTCGGTCAGCGCGCTGTCGACCTGGAATTCCGGCAACTGGACTTCGTCGATCAGCATTTCGCGGCGCAGCAGTTCGCGGATGCGCTGCTCCGGTACCCAGTCCTTTTCCAGCAGCAGGACGATCAGCGCCTCCTTGCGCCTTTCCTGGAGCTGGCTGAGCTCCTGCAACTGGGCGGCGCTCAGCAACTGGTGCTTGTGCAGCATGATGCCCAGCCGGCTGCGGTGCGAGGCCGCCAGCCGCGACAGGGCGGAGATTTCCTTCTGCTTCTTCTCGTTGTCCGCCTTCAGCACCCGGTTGCGGCTGATCAGGTCGTGCTGTTCGAGGGCCAGCGCGACGGTGATGCGCAGGTCGTCGTCGTTCCACGGCTTGAGGATGAACTTGTAGACCGCGCCGTCGTTGATCGCCCCCATCACCGCGTCGGTGTTGGCGTGGCCGGTGAGCATGATGCGAATGGTGTCGGGCGACTTTTCCTTGACCTCGCGCAGGAAGCGCGCGCCGTCCATGCCGGGCATCAGGAAGTCGCTGATCACCAGGTGGAAGCTGCCCTCGGTGATGCGCTGCAGGCCTTCCTCGCCGCTGCCGGCGCTGATCACCTCGTAATTTTCCTGGCGGAAGACGCGGGCCAGCGCGCGCAGGATGCCCGGCTCGTCGTCGACCAGCAGCAAGCGGTAGCGGGGTGGCGTCAGGTGTGTGGCCGGCGCCTGGGCGACCGCCTGCTTGCCGGTGAACAGGCTGCTGTAGTCAGTCATCCGGGATCGGGAAGCAGAGGGTGACGGTGGTGCCGGCGTCCACCGCGCTGTCCAGCGTGATCGTGCCGCTGTGGGCGACGACGATGCTGCGCGCGGTGGCCAGCCCGAGGCCGACACCATGGCCGACGCGGCGCGTCGTGTAGAAGGGTTCGAAGGCGTGGGCGAGTTGTTCCGGACGCATGCCGATGCCGTTGTCGCGGATGCGCACGGTCAGCCGTCCGGCTTCGGCGGCGGAGGAGAGGATGATCTCGCCCGGTCGGCCGCTGTCGATGATGGCCTGGCGGGCGTTGTGCAGGATGTTGTAGAAGGCCTGCTTGAGATGGCCGGGCAGGCAGACGAAGGGCGGCAAGGGCAGCAGGTCGAGGCGCAGGCTGATGCCGGCCGGCAGCTGCGCCTCGAGCACGGCGGCGGCTTCGCGCAGGCAGGTGTTGAGATCGGCGTAGGCTTCGCTGCTGCGGTCGACGTTGGAGAAGGCCTTGAGGTCGGCGACGATACGGGCGATGCGTTCGAGCCCGTCGATGGTTTCGCCAAGCAGTTCGTCGCCGTCGGCGAGCAGGTAATCGAGGTCGAGCGCCTGCCAGGCGGCGCGGGCGTGGTCGAGGTCGTCGCGCAGGGCGGCGAATTTCTGCAGGTAGCCGCGGAAGCTGCCCAGGTTGCTGCGCACGAAACCGAGCGGGTTGTTGATCTCGTGCGCCATGCCGGCCGCCAACTGGCCGATCGAGGCGAGCTTTTCCGCCTCGTAGAGCATTTGCTGGCGTTCTTCCAGTTGCGCTACCTGGGCCTTGACCCGGGTGTCGAGTTCGCCGGCCAACTGGCGGTAGCGCGCTTCCGATTCGGCGAGGCGGGCGTGCTCGCGTTTCAGGCTGGCGAAATCCTCGGCCACCACTTCGAGATGCAGCGCCGACGCCATTCGGTAGCGGATGCGGGTGCGCAGCAGGTCGTGCAGCAGTTCGCCGGCCGCCGCCAGGGTGGCGGCGTCGGCGCTGCTGCTGTACAGGGTGGCGATGGCTTCCAGCTCGAGCAGTACCGGTTGTCGGCGGGCGCCGCTGGCCAGCGTCCCCCAGACGATGTGGCCGCTGCCGTCGGCCAGCGCCAGGTCGCCGCCGAGCAGGCGGGCGAGGGCGCCGGCCAGCCCGGGCAGCTCGCGGCTGTCGATCAGCTCGCCGAGTTGCCAGTCGTGGTCGAAATGGGGCTCGCTCACACCGTCCCCATCAGTCCGGCGACGAAGGCGGCTTCGCTCAGGCCGTGTTCGCTGTTCAGGTCGCAGAGCGGGTCCTGGCGCCGGTAGAGAGCGCCGAGCAGGCTGGCGAAAGTCTCGCGGACGCCCCGCCCGTGCAGCGCCGAGGCGAAATGCAGCGGCCACGGCGCCTGTGCCCAGCGTTCGCGGATTTCCGCAGCGGGAATGGCGCCCGGCAGGTCGCACTTGTTGAACTGGACGACCAGCGGCAGATGTTCGAGGTCGATGCCGACGCGCGCGCAGTTTTCGGTCAGGCTGCGGAAAGCCTCGGCATTGTTGGTTTCCTGGTTGCGCTGGGCGTCGGCGACGAAGACGACGCCGTCGGCGCGCGACAGCACCGCCTTGCGGGTGCCGTCGTGGGCGACCTGGCCGGGCACGGTGAATAGCCGGCAGCGGATCGACAGTCCGGAAGGCGCGTGGAAACCGAGCGGCAGCAGGTCGAAGAACAGGGTGCGGTCGTCCTGCGTCTCCATGGTCATCATCTCGCCCTTCTGCTCGGGCGCCAGTTGTTCGTGCAGGCGCAGCAGGTTGGTCGTCTTGCCGCTCTGCGCCGGGCCGTAATAGACCAGCTTGAAGCTCAGGCGGGCCGGGTCGACATCGGCCATGCTCAGTCGGCTCCGGCCTCGTCGAGCAGTACCGAGCCGTCCGGCCCCCAGTTGACCTTGGTGATGCCCGGTTCCAGGCGTTCCAGGCGTTCCGCTTCGACCTGTTCCGGCGTCTTGTCGCCCATTTCGACGCGCACCAGGTCGGCGAGCTGGCGGTTTTCCAGCAGCAGCTCGCGGTGGGCCAACGCCTGGCCGATCGCCGACATCAGGTCGTAATCGTTCCACGGCTTGCCGATGAAGCGCTCGATGCCGACTTCGTTGACCGCCCGTACCAGGGCGTTGAGGTCAGCGTAGCCGGAGAGGATCAGGCGCGCCGCGTCGGGCTGCAGCGCCTTGGCCTGCTTGAGGAACTCGATGCCGTCGAGTTCCGGCATCCGGTAATCGCTGATGAAGAGGTCGAATTCTTCATGGCGGGCGAGTTCCAGGGCGTGCAGCGGGGAAGTGGCGGTGTGCACTTCGAGCGTGAAGTGGCGGTTGCCGTAGGTGCACGGGGCGACCCGCAGGACGCGTTGCAGCGCCTTGAGGATCGATGCTTCGTCGTCGACGATCAGGATGCGGTTCATTTTTCCTCCTGGCGGATATAGACGGTGAGATTCTGTTGCTCGACCTGTTCCAGACGGATCAACTGGCCGATGATGTCGTTGTTGAGCACGCTGCCGGCGGCCAGCAGCAGGTAGCCGTCGCGGTGCATCAGGTCGCGGCTGACCGTCATGCCGGGTTTCAGGTGCATGCTGCGCAGGGGAACTTCCTGCGGACCGCCCTTGACGGTTTCGGCGACCAGCCGGACCAGCGCATCGACCACCGACGGATCGTAGCGCTTGCCGCGATTCTCGATCAGGAAGTCGAGCGCTTCGCCCGGTTTCAGCGGCCGCTGCACCAGGGTGCCGACCTGCAGCGCGTCGTAGTCGTTGGCGACGGCCAGGATGCGGGCGCCCTGCGGAATCGCCATCGCCGCCAGGTGGTCCGGGTAGCCGCTGCCGTCGTAGCACTCGTGGTGGTGGCGGACGAGTACCGCCGCTTCCTTGAAGCGTTCGATGCCGAGCAGGATGTTCTGGCCGACCACCGGGTGCTTCATGACCTGGGCGCGGTGTTCGGCGCTCAGCATGTTGAACGGGCGGCCGAGCAGTTCGTCGGGCAGGCCGAGCTTGCCGATGTCGTGCAGCAGGCCGGCGAGCAGGATGTTCTGGGCGTCGCTCTCGGCCAGACCGAGGTGACGGGCCAGGCTGCGCGCCAGTTCGGCGACGCGCCGGCCGTGACCGGCCAGTTGCTTGCCGAGCGGGCCGCTGCGCAGTTCGATCAGGCCGGCGAAGACCTGGACGCTGGTCATGAAGGATTTCTTCAGTTCACCGTGCGCCTGTTCGACGAAAGTCAGCGCCTGGCTGAGTTCGGCGGTGCGCTCGGCGACCTTGTGCTCGAGGCTGGCGTTGAGGGTTTTCAGGGCCTCGTTCTGGGCCTGGGTGAGTTCGGTCAGGCGCCGGTTTTCCTGTTCCAGCCGCTGGTGCTCGCAGGCCTCCCGGACAATCGACAGCATTTCGTTGTCGTCCCAGGGCTTGGCGATGTAGCGGTAGATTTCGCCTTCGTTGATGGCCGAGACCGTTGACGTGATGTCGGCATAGCCGGTGAGCAGGATGCGCTTCGCCTGCGGCCAGCGTTCGCGGACCTGCTTGAGGAAGGTGGCGCCGTCCATTTCCGGCATCCGCATGTCGGAAATCACCAGGTCCACCGCTTCGCCTTCCAGCAGGGCGAGGCCGGCGGCACCGCTTTCGGCGGTCAGGATGCGGTAGCCGTGCGGGCGGAACAGGCGGCGCAGCGCCGACAGGATGCTCGGCTCGTCGTCGACGAGGAGCAGGGTGGGCGCCGGACTGGTTTCGTTCATGGCTGGTCCTCGGGGATGCCGGCGCTGTCTGGGCGAATCGGCAGGATGACGCGGAAGGTGCTGCCGCGGCCGGGTTCGCTATCGACGGTGATCTTGCCCTGGTGGCGCTGGATGATGCCGTAGGCGAGCGAGAGGCCGAGACCGGTGCCCTTGCCGACCGGCTTGGTGGTGAAGAAGGGCTCGAAGATGCGGTTGAGGTTTTCCGGGGCGATGCCGCAGCCGGTATCGATGACCTCGATGCTGACCCGTTTCTCGTCGAGGCGCCGGGTGCGGATGGTGATCGTGCCCTTGCTGGCAATTGCGTGGCCGGCATTGACCAGCAGGTTCATGAATACCTGGTTGAGCTGCGAGATCAGGCAATAGACCGGCGGCAGATCGCCGTAGTCCTTGACCACCTCGCACTTGTACTTCAGTTCGTTCCAGACGATGTTGAGCGTCGAGTCGAGCCCTTCGTGGAGGTCGGCTTCCTGCCATTCCTGTTCGCCGACGCGGGAGAAGGTGCGCAGGTCCTGGACGATCTTGCGCACGCGGGCGAGACCGTCTTTCGATTCGGCGAGCAACTTGAAGATGTCCTCGCGGACGAAGTCGAAATCGCGTTCCTCGCGCAGCAACTGCATTTCCTTCTGGTGCGGGCAGTCGTCGCCGCTGTTGGCGGCGTAGGCGTCGATGATCGCCATCAGGTCGCGGACGTAGCCGTCGAGGGTGCCGAGGTTGGAATGCACGAAGCCGATCGGGTTGTTCAGTTCGTGGGCGACGCCAGCGGCCAACTGGCCGATCGACGCCATTTTTTCGGATTGCAGCAACTGGGTATTGGCTTCTTCCAGGCGTTTGTTGAGAACCCGTTGCTGCGCCAGGGTGTCGGCGATCAGCAGTTGCTGCTGCTTGCGCTCGCTGATATCGGTGATCACGCCGTCATAATACGTCGGTTGGCCCTGCGCGTCACGGCTGACCTTGGTCCGGTCGACCACCCAGATCACCTCGCCCTGCGCGGTGATCAGCCGGTATTCCTGCTCGTAGGCGCTGAGTCCCGCTGCTGTGTGGCAGGCAACTTCGTCGCAGATGCGGGCGAGGTCGTCGGGGTGGATGATGGCCGAGAAGTCCGGTTTTCCGGACTGTAGCTGTTCCTGGGTATAGCCCCACTGGCGGACGTTTTCGGAAACGAAGACGACCGGCCAGCCGGCAGTCGCAGCCCAGCGGAAGCAGATCACCGGGCTCGCGTTGACCACCTGCATGGCCAGGCGCAAGGCCTTGTCGGCGCGCTGGCGGCGGACGATGCGCCAGGTTTCGTTGGCGATCAGTTGCACCGTTTCGCTGTCGTAGCCTTCGTAATCCGCGTCCTTGTTGCCGACGCCGGCGAGCATGCGGACGATGCCGTTCTCGACCACCGGCACGCTGAGCAGGCGGGTCAGGTGCGAATGGCCTTCCGGCAGGCCGCGCTTGTTTTCGGCGGCGGCGTAGTCGTTGACCATCACCGCCTGCCCGGTGCGCGCGGCATCGGCCCAGATGCCGGCCTTGCTGATCGGGTAGTGCTGATCGACCACGGCCGTGCAGTAGTGGTCGACCGTGTTGCGGGTCCAGATCGCCAGTTCGATGTTCTCGCCATCGTCGTTGACGAAGTGCATGAAGCCGATCCGGCTGCCGGTCAGCGCTTCGGCGCGTTCCAGGGCGTAGCGCATGAATTCGCGTTCGTCGAGGAGCTCGGCCTGGCGCGGCAGTTCGATCAGGACCAGCGAACGGTTCACCTGGTTGGCGAACTGCGTTTCCGCGACCTGGCGCTGGGTGATGTCCTCGATCACCATGGACAGCGAAACGAGTTCGCCGTCGTCGCCGCGGATCGCCTGCACCGCGAGATTGACGAAGACGACGCTGGCGTCGGGGCGCAGGCAGCGTGCTTCGAGCGTGCAGGTATCGCGTTCGCCGCAGCGGATGGCGTCGACCAGGCGCTCGGTGACCGAACGATCTTCCGGATGGACCACGTCGAGCCAGTCGATGCCGCTCAGGGCCGCCGCGCTTTGGTCGAGGATGCGGCAAAGGGTGGGATTGACCGCAATCCAGCGGCGGGCCGGCGTCGAGTTGGCCATGCCGACCATGGCGTTGTCGAAGATCGCCTGGCTGCGCCGTTGTTCCGCCTGCAGGCGGACCAGGCGCCGGCGCTGGCGGATGAGCAGGCCGCCGCAAAGGGCGACGAGCGCCCACGCCAGGAGGGTCAGTTCGCTCATGTCGGGTGGCCGGAGGCGAAGTGCTGCCGTCTTTCCTTGACCAGGCGGAAGGCTTCGCGGATTTCCTCGCGCAGCGCGTCGTCGTCCCAGGGCTTGGTCAGGAACTTGTAGATGGCGCCCTGGTTGATCGCGCTGGTCACGCTGTCGAGGTCGGTGTAGCCGCTGAGGACGATGCGCACGGTATCCGGGTAGATCTGGCGGACGCGGGAGAGAAATTCACTGCCCGACATTTCCGGCATCCGCTGGTCGGAAAGGACGACCTGCACCGGGTGCTTGGCCAGGTGCTCGAAGGCTGCCGACGGAGTTTCCGCGGTCAGGATGTGGAAGCCTTCGCGGCGCAGCAGGCGCGACAAGGCATTCAGGATGTTCGGTTCGTCATCGACGATGAGCAGCGTGTTCTCGCCAACCGACGGTAGGTCGGCGATGGGCAGCGTCTGGCGGCCGGTCAGCAGTTGCTCGAAATCGCCGACCGGCAGGGCCGGCGCGAACAGGAAACCCTGGATCGCGTCGCACCGGCGGCCGCGCAGGAAGCGCGCCTGGGCCTCGGTTTCGACGCCTTCGGCGAGGATCGCCAGGTTCAGGCTGCGCGCCATGACGATGGCGGCGGTGGCGATCGCCGCGTTGACCGGGTTTTCGATGATGTCCCTGATGAAGCTCTGGTCCAGCTTGATCTTGTCGAAGGGGAAGCGCGAAACGTAGGAGAGCGACGAGTAGCCGGTGCCGAAGTCGTCGAGCGACAGTTTGATGCCGAGCTTCTTCAGGTCGTGGCACATGGCGATCGCCTGCTCGACATCGTCGATGAAG
This sequence comes from Azonexus sp. MM2026_4, assembly GCF_055901855.1. NCBI lineage: Bacteria > Pseudomonadati > Pseudomonadota > Betaproteobacteria > Rhodocyclales > Azonexaceae > Azonexus > Azonexus sp. MM2026_4. The sequence continues at coordinate 3,322,486 of NZ_CM148380.1, forward strand.
GCGCTCTCGGTGATTTCCAGCTCCAGCGCGGCGGCCGGCAGGCCGCTCTCGGCGAGGGCCTGGCCGACCACGCGGGTCAGGTTGGCCTGGCGGAACTGGCGGGCCGAGAGATTGACGGCGACCCGCAGCGGCGATCCAATGCCCAGGTCGAGCCAGCGCCTGGCCTGGCGACAGGCGGTTTTCAGCACCCATTCGCCGATCGTCACGATCAGGCCGTTGTCTTCGGCGAGCGGGATGAACTCGGCCGGCGAGACCGTGCCGAACAGCGGGCTGTGCCAGCGCAGCAAGGCTTCCATGCCGATCAGGCGGCCGCTGTCGAGGCTGACCTGGGGCTGGTAGAAAACCGCCAGTTCGTTGTTGTCGAGGGCGGTGCGCAGCGCGCTTTCCAGGGCCAGGCGGCGGGCCGCATCGGCGTCCATCTCCGGCGAGTAGAAGCGGAAGACGTTGCTGCCGGCGTGCTTGGCGCGCGACAGCGCGACGTCGGCGGTCTTCATCAGTTCGTCGGCACTGCCGCCGTCGCGCGGGCTGAGGCTGATGCCGATGCAGGCATTGAGCGAAACCGACTGGCTGTTGACCGAGAAGGGCTGGCTGAGGGCGTCGAGCAGGCGTTGGGCGAGGGCGATGACGTCGCGCTCGTGCTCCAGGTTGACCATCACGAAACCGAATTCGGCGCCGGACCGGCGGCCGACGGTGTCGCCATCGCGCACCTGTGCCTTCAGCCGTTGGGCGACTTCCTGCAGCAGCGCGTCGCCGAACAGGGCGCCGAAGCTCTCGTTGATCACCCGGAAGCGGTCGAGATCGAGCAACAGGATCGCCGTCTGGCGTGCCATGCGGTTGGCATTGTGTAGCGCCTGGGCGAGGCGGTCGCTGAGCAGGGTGCGGTTCGGCAGGTCGGTCAGCGGGTCGAAGCTGGACAGGTACTGGATGCGCTCGGCCGCCTCCAGGCGTTCGGAAATGTCGCTGATCAGGCCGACGTAATGGGTGACGCGGCCCAGCGGGTCGCGGATCGCCGAAATGCTCAGCCAGGCCGAATAGAGTTCGCCGTTCTTGCGCCGGTTGGTGATCTCGCCCTGCCAGCCGCTGTTCTGGTCCAGACGCTGCCACATGCTGTGGTAGAAGGCCGGGCCATGCTTGCCGGAACGCAGGATGGCGGTGGTCTGGCCGATCGCTTCCTCGGCGCTGTAGCCGGTGATGTGGCAGAAAGCTTCGTTGACGCTGAGGATGCGGCCGCTCGGGTCGGCGATGCAGATGCCGTCGCTGATGCCGGTGAAGACGACCGAGGTGAGCTGGCGCTCGATCTCGATTTCCTTGCGCCGGGTGATGTCGGCGATGGTGCCGGCGCTGACCAGCGGCTCGCCGGCCGCATCGCGGTAGAGCGCCTGGCCGCGGCCTTCGACCCAGAGCCAGTGGCCGTCGGCGTGGCGCAGGCGGAATTCGCGGATCTGCGCTTCGCTGCCCTGCGGTGGCGGCTTGCGGATGGCGGCCATGACCAGCCGCCGTTCGTCGGGATGGATCAGCGGCAACGCGGCGGCCAGCGTACCCGGCGCCTGGTCGACGCCCAGTATGCGGCAGAGGTCGGGATTCCAGTCGAGGCGGTCGTCGTCGTGATGGTATTCCCAGATGCCGAGATCGGAGGCCGACAGGGTCAGTTGCAGGCGGGCGGCGAGGTCGTGGTTTTCCTGCAGGCGGCGCTGCACCTCGATTTCCAGGTCGGCATTGTGTCGGGCCAGGCGGTCGCGCGCCCATTTCAGTTCGAGGTGGTTCTTGACCCGGGCGCGCAGCGTCGAGGCGGTCAGCGGCTTGGTGATGTAATCGACGGCGCCTTCGAGCAGCCCGCTCTGCTCGTCGTTGGGCGAGTTGAGGGCGGTGACGAAGATCACCGGGATGTCGCGGGTGGCGGGGTCGGCGCGCAGGCGGGCGAGCACGGCATGGCCGTCCATGCCGGGCATCATGACGTCGAGCAGGATGAGGTCGGGTTGCGGGGTGGCGATGGCGGCACGCAGCGCGGCTTCGCCGCTTTCGGCGCAGCGGACGTCGATCTCGAGGCCTTCGAGCATGGCCTCGACGACGGCCAGATTCGCCTTCATGTCATCGACGGCAAGCACTACCGGGCGGGCCGTCTTGTCGTCGCAGGCAGCTGCGTCAGCCATCGTGGTTCCTCTTACATTTGTTATTGTTGTCATTTTGGCCTGCGCCAGCCGTTCAGGCAAGCGTCAAGCGTTAAAATACCGCAACTCCATTTCTCTGGGCGGATTGTCCAGGCGCCGGCGGCGTTTTCACCCCATTTTTTTCGTAGGGAACCCGATGCTGAAAAAACTCGACTCCTTTGCCGGCGTGGCCGGTCCGCTCGTCGTCGTCGTCATGGACGGCTACGGTCTGCCGGAAAACCCCGTCGGCAGCGCCATCGCCGAAGCGCGTCAGCCGAATCTCGACCGCCTGTTCGCGGGCAGCCCGCACATCCGCCTGCGCGCGCACGGCACCGCGGTCGGCATGCCGTCCGACGACGACATGGGCAATTCGGAAGTCGGCCACAACGCGATCGGCGCCGGTCAGGTCTATGCGCAGGGGGCGGCGCTGGTCGCCAATGCGATCGCCGAGGGCACGATCTGGGCCGGCCAGGCCTGGCAGGAAATCGTCGCCAGCGCGCGCAGCGGCGTTCTCCATTTCATCGGTCTCTTTTCCGACGGCAACGTGCATAGCCACATCGACCACCTGCGGGCGATGGTCGAGCGGGCCAAGGCGGAAGGGGTGAAGACGGTACGCATCCACGTCCTGCTCGACGGCCGCGACGTGCCGGAAACCAGCGCCCTCGACTACGTTCTGCCGTTCGAGGCTTTCCTGGCCGGCATCAGCGATGCCGGCTTCGACGCCCGCATCGCTTCCGGCGGCGGCCGCCAGAACATCACGATGGATCGCTACGACGCCAACTGGCCGATGGTCGAACGCGGCTGGCGCACCCATGTGCTCGGCGAAGGGCCGCAGTTCGCCAGCGCCAGCGCGGCGGTCGAAGCCTTGCGCGTGCAGTATCCCGGCACCATCGACCAGGACCTGCCGCCCTTCGTCATCGCCGCCGACGGCAAGCCGCTCGGCTGCATCGAGGACGGCGACGCCGTCGTCTTCTTCAACTTCCGCGGCGACCGCGCGCTGGAAATCACCCGCGCCTTCGTCGAGGCCGATTTCGCCAAGTTCGACCGTGTCCGCTACCCGCGCGTCACCTACGCCGGCATGCTCCAGTACGACGGCGACCTGCACCTGCCCGAGCGCTTCCTGGTGCCGCCGCCGGCGATCCGCGACACTTCCGGCGAATGGTTCAGCAAGGCCGGCATCACCCAGTTTGCCTGTTCCGAGACGCAGAAGTTCGGCCACGTCACCTATTTCTGGAACGGCAACCGCTCCGGCAAGTTCGACGGCGAAACCTATCTCGAAGTGCCGAGCGACGTCGTTCCCTTCGAGCAGCGGCCGTGGATGAAGGCGGCGGAAATCGCCGACGCCATGGTGGCGGCGATCGCTTCCGGCCAGTACAAGGTCCTGCGCTGCAACTTCGCCAACGGCGACATGGTCGGCCACACCGGCAACTTCCGCGCCGCGACGATGGCCGTCGAAGCCGTCGACCTGGCGCTCGGCCGCGTGCTGAAAGCGGTCGAAGCGGCTGGCGGCGTCGCCTTGATCACCGCCGACCACGGCAACGCCGACGAGATGTTCGAACTCGACAAGAAGAGCAAGCAGCCGGCACGCAACGCCGACGGTTCGTTCAAGGCGAAGACCGCGCACACCCTGAACCCGGTGCCGCTGATCCTCTTCAACGCCAGCGGCGATGCCCGCCTCGGTCTGCGCCAGACGGCGGACGCCGGCCTCTCCAACATCGCGGCGACGGTCGCCAACCTGCTCGGTTTCGACAAGCACCCGGCCTGGGACGAAAGCCTGCTGACCTTCGGCGAGTGACGCCGTTCAGCGCGCCGGCGCGAAGTCGGCGCGCGGCAGGCTGAGGACGAAGGCGACGCCGTCGGCGCTATTGCGCGCGACGATGGTGCCGCCCATCTTGGCCATGTAGGTGCGGGCGACGAACAGTCCCTGGCCGCGGTTGCCGGCGGCGCCGGCGTCGGCCTGGTCGGAGACGCCGTACTCGAAGATGCGTTCGAGCATCTCTTCGGCAATGCCCGGTCCGCGATTGGCGACGCTGACGCTGGCCTGGTGTTCGTCGGCGCTCAGCGTCAGGGTGATCGGCGAGCCCGGCGCGCGGTAGCGTTCGGCGTTGCGCAGCAGATGGGCGAGGACGTCCTCGAGCGCGAACTCGTCGGCGCGCACGAGAACCGGCGCGTCGACGCCGGCGCAGCTGAGGTCGGCGATGCCGGCGTTTTCGGCGACGTGCCGCAGGAAGGCGGCGAGGTCGAGGCTGGCGATTTCCAGTTGGCTGCCGGCGAAGGCCTCGCTCGGGCTGGCGCTGCCGTAGAGCACGCGCACCGCCTGCTGCATGCGGCTGATGTAGCGGTGGCTGGGGTCGGTCGGGTCGCCGTGCAGCGCCAGCAGGCTCTGTAGCGGCGACATGATCTCGTGGCCGACGGCGTGCCACATGTCCTTCTCCTGCGCGGCGCGGATGCGCTCGCGCCCGGCGTCCTCGCGCACCCGGCGCAAGAGGTCGTCGAGGCCGCTGGCGAGCAGGCCGAGTTCGTCGCTGCCACGCAGGTCGGCCAGCTCGTAGCGCTCCAGCCCGCCGTCGGCCTGCACCGAGCGCGACAGGCCGCGGGTGCGCCGGGTCAGCCGGGCGATGCGGCGGATCAGCCCGGCCTCGATGACCAGCCAGGCGACCGCGATGGCGCCGAGCATGGCGCTGAAGAACCAGGACAGCCGGGTGGCGACCGCCGACAGCCGCTGGTCCACGCTGCGCGCGTCGCCGACCAGGCGCAGCCGGTAACTGCCCAGCCCGGTGACGATCTCGTCCTCCAGTTCGACCACCGGCGTGTCCAGCGTGTCGACCGGCAGGTGGCGGATCAGCCGGGTCAGTAGCGGCGACGACGTCTCGCCGGCCTCGTCGCGGCCGGCCAGGCGTGCCACCGGGATTTCGCGCTCGTCCTGCAGGCGGGCCAGGGTCAGGGTTTCGCCCGGTTGCAGCAGGCGGGCCAGGGCGTCGAGCGCGAACGGCGGCGGTTCGACGCCCGGCCGGTCGCTGGCGAAGCGCGGTGGGCCGTCGCCGGGCGGCAGCACTTCGACCTGCACCCGGTACTGATCGAGGTCGGCCGGCGGCCAGGCCGGTTTTCCCGGCTGCAGGATCGCCGCGCGCAGGCTTTCGATCGGCAGGCGCAGCGAGAAGAAGGCTTTGCGTCGGCAGTTCTCGGGATCGTCTGGTGCTGCCTCCAGGCAGCGGCCGCGCTGCCAGACCCAGCCGCGGAATTCGCGCTGCGGGCGGGCGCCGGTGTAATCGCGGCCGGGCCGTTCGAGATAGCCGGTGAAGCGGCCGCGGACGCCTTCATCGGCCGTCGCCGGGGCGCCGTTCACCGTTTCGAAGGGGGCGATCCAGCGCCAGCTCTGTTCGCCGAGGCGGACCGTGACGCGCAGCCGGTGCGCGCCGTCGAGGAATTCGTCGCCGATGCGGTGGGCGAGCAGCGGCTCGCTGGCGAAGGTGCCGGCGACGTAGATGAAGCCGCCGGCCCAGGGGTTGTTGCCGATGGCGACGCAGAGGCTGCCGTGGTCGGGGTACTGGATCAGGCAGTTGGCCATCTCGATGGCGTTCCTGACCTTGTTCTGGTCGTCGAAATCGATGCCCGAGAAGGGCAGCACCAGCGGCCGCCCGGCCGCCGCCGAAGCGGCGTCCCAGCGCGGGTTGAGCAGCGCCAGCTGGCCGGCCGGGTGATGCAGGCGGGCGACGATCTGCTCCTTGGTCTTCTCCAGGCCGGCCTGGTAGTTGTTGAAGCTGCGCTGCTTTTCCTCCTGCAGCACGCTGACCGTCATCAGCACGACGACCAGCGCCAGGAACAGGAAGGAGGTGCGCAGCAGGATGCGCAGGCGGAACGAGGCGAGCCAGCCGAGAAAGGCGCGCATCGCCGTCAGCGTCCCGTTTCGGTCCAGCGGAAGCCGCGCATCGGCACGTTCTCGATGCGGTCGAAATCGGCGTCGAGTTCGCGGAAGGCCTCGCGGATGGTGCTGATGTGCTTGCGGATGTTGTCGCGGTTGCGGCCGCTTTTGACGACCGCGAACAGTTCGTCGTAGGACACCACCTCGCCGCGTCGCTGGTAGAGCGTGGCCAGGATGCGCTGCGCGGTGAGCGGCAGGTTGACGCGCTGGCCGCGCCACAGCGGCGTGCTCTGGCGCAGCGGGTCGAGGGCGAGTTCGCTGGCCGGTACTGCGGCCGGCGTCTGGCGGTCGCGCCCGGCGCGCAGGATTTCGAGGAAGGTTTCGATGAAGTCGGCTTCCTCGAAGCTGGTTTTCTGCAGGTAGTCCCAGGCGTCGAGCGCCTTCATGATGCTGCGGTAGATCGCCGCCGGCATCGCCGAGACGACCAGCACCGGCGTGCCGCGCCCGGTCTTGTTGATGGCGTTGATGACGGCGACGCCGGCGTGGCGTTCGCGCCCGAGCTCGATATCGAGCGTGACCAGCGCGTAGTCCTCGCGGGCGATGGCGGCTTCCGCGTCGTCGCGGTTGAACCACTGGTCGACCTGGAGGTCGGGGCGGGCGGCGAGGATCCAGTCCTTCAACTGCTTGCTGGTGGGGATGTCGTCTTCGATGACGGCGACCTTGATCATGTCCGGCTCCTTGGCAGAGGAGGGAAGTATCCGCGTTTTTCCCGCGCCTTGCATGCCGCCGGCGTGAGCGTTCGTTCACGCGCCGGCGGCGCCGCTTCCCGTGCCTGACTGAAGTCGCCCGGCGTCGGCATGGCTTCCTCCCCGGCGGGCGCGGCACGATGCACGACATGCCGGACGACATGCAAAACCCGCCCGGCCAACGCTGATTCCGGGCCTGCGGCCCACCATTCGAGGAGAAAGATCATGAAGGAAAGACTGTCCAGGCTGGGCGAAGGGATGTACGACGGGCTGGCCTTTGCCGCCACGCGCACTGCCGGTGCCGCCGCCGGCCTGGGGCGCCAGGTGTTGCGCGCTCGCTTCGGCCTGATCGCCCTGTCGGTCGCCGCCATCGGCGGCTATGCGCTCTACCAGCGGCCGCCGATGCAGTCGGTGGCGCGCGGCGAAGCGGCGGTGCGCATCAACCAGCTCACCGGCGGCGTTGCCGAGGTGCGCGAAGGTGCCGTGCTGGTCATCCCCGGCCTGCACGAACTGCGCCGCTTCCCGCTGCGCGACCAGGTCTACCGGGCGCAGGGCGGCGACGTCTTCCAGACCGTCGAAGGGCTGTCGATCGGCGTCGACATCACCGTCCGCTACGCGCTCGAACCGGCCAGTCTGGCCAGCTTCGCCCGCAACCTGCCCGACGACATCGGCGGCCAGGTGGTCGAGCCGGCGGCGCAGGGCGTCATGTACAAGACGCTGGCGCGCTACACGGTGCGCGAAATCTTCTCCACCAAGCGCCAGGAAATCCGCGACAGCATGGAGGGCGAACTGCGCGCCGCCCTGGCCCGCGACGGCATCAAGCTGCAATCGGTGCTGATCGGCAAGGTGGAACTGCCGGAAGAATACCGCGCCGGCATGGATCGCCTGCTGGCCGAGGAACTGGCCAGCGAGAAGATGCTGTACACGCTGCAGCTCAAGGAAAAGCAGGTCAAGGAAAGCGATCTCGACGCCGAGGCCGACAAGGTGCGCCGCGAAAAGGCGGCGGAAGCCGCCGGCCAGGAGCAGATCATCGCTGCCAAGGCGCAGGCCGAGGCGATGAAGCACATCCTGCCGTTCAAGCAGAAGCAGATCGAACAGCGCGGCCTGGAAGCCGAGGCCGACAAGATCACTCGCATCAAGACTGCCGAGGCGAATGCCCAGGCGCGCCAGATCGAAGCCCAGGGCGAAGCCGAATCGCGCCGCAAGCTCGCCGACGCCGAGGCCTACCGCCAGGAAAAGCTGGGCAAGATCGCCAGCGCACAGCTCGAACGCGACGGCGCGCTGATCCAGAAGAACCCCTTGCTGATCCAGAAGGCGATGGCCGACAAGCTGTCCGACAAGGTCTCGGTGATCATCGCGCCGCCGCCCGCCGCCGGCGGTTTCATCGGTAGCGCCCTGCTCGGCCAGAGCGCCGCCCAGCCGGTCGCCACCGCCAACGAAGGAGAATGAGCATGCTGGCCACCGCCTTGACCGTGATCGCCATCGTCACCCAGGACCAGTCGGCGCTGCGCGCCGCGCCGCGCAACTCCGCCGCCCAGCAGGCCGTGCTGTGGCAGGGCGACAGCCTGGAAATCCGTGGCGAGAAGGGCGATTTCCTGCAGGTCTACGACCACCGCCGCGAGCGCGCCGGCTACATCCGCGCCAGCCAGGTCCGCGTCCAGTCGCTGCAGCCCGCAGCGGCGCCGGAGTTGCTGGCGGTGCTGCGCTTCCTCAAGGACAGCCCGGGCTCGGAAGCGCTCGGCATCGCCTACGCAGCCGCCTACCTGCGCGCCGCGCCGGCCAGCGCGATCGACGGCGAGCCCTTCGCCGCCCTCGGCGAAATGGCCGACCGCCTGGCCCGCCGGGCGAGCGCCGGGCGCAGCGGCAAGGCCGCCGAAGCGGCGGCAGCGCATGTCGAAGTGGCGGCCCACTACGGGGTGCGCCTGCTCAGCCACGAAAGCGACGGCACGGTCCGCCTGTGCAGCGATGGCGAGGCCCAGCGCCGGGTGTTCACGCTGTCGTCGACGGAAATCCACAAGGCGCTGGCGGCACTGTCGCTGACCGATCACGACTGCGTGCCGCCGACGCTGACGCCGAGCGAGCGCTTTGCCTACGACAACTGGCGCGCCGACCTGCTCGAGCGGGTGGCGCTGCACGCCCTGCCGGGCATGCTGAAGAACCGCCTGCACCTGCGCCGCGCCGGCGTCTGGGCGAGCCTCGCCTACCAGCGGGCGCGGCGCCCGGAGCTGCCGGCGACGGCGGCGGCCGAGGCGGCGCGCCGCTCGCTCGACGAACTGGCGGCGATCGATCCCGGCGAACTGATGGAAAGCGATGCCGCCGCCTACAGCGACGCCGCCATCCGCGTCGGCGCCTCGCGTTGGGCGGCGGCACCGGGAACGCCGACGACGCCGGTCAAGGCCGGCGCGGGGCTGGCGATCCGGGTTCGCCCGGGGCAGCCGGGCGAAAGCTGCGTCGATCTGCTCGATGCCAAGGATGAAAAGAAAGCCCCCTTGTTCAGCCGCTGCACCTGGGGACTGGTCTGGCCGGCGTCGGCCGCTGCCTCGCCGCAGGGCGACGCGCTGACCCTGGCGGTACAGCCGCTCGATACCTGGCGCGAGATGTGGGTGTTCCGCAAAGGGGCGGCCGGCTGGCAACTGGATGTGCTGCCGCCGGCGCTCGACAATCCCGACCTCGGCTATATCGAGTTCGCCGGCTGGGTACCCGGCGGCCAGCAACTGCTGGCGGCGCGCGAACTGCGCGCCGGGCAGCTGTACCGGACCAGCTTCGAAACCGTTTCCCTGAGCACGCTGCTCACCGAAAGGCAGGCCGACCGGCCGTCCAGCCTGACCCCGTTCTACCGCTGGCAAAGTCCGCAGTGGAAGGCGGGCACGGTGGCGGTGCGCTGACCATGACGGATGACTGGCGGGTATCCCGTTGTCGTGAAATAATGCCGGCCTTTTGGTCGTTCCCGGAGCCTCATCATGACTTCTCCTTCCCTGATCGGTGCGCTGTCGGCGACACCGGTCGCCGCTTACCGTCACGAGAAAACCCTGTTCGGGGTCCTGGCGGTCATTTCCGTACTGTTCTGGCTGCTGCTCACCGTCGGCACTTTCGGCACCGTCTGGCTGTACATGTTGTCGATGTACCTGTTTGCGCTGTTCGCCCATTCGGCGCTGATTTCCTACCTGCAGGGCAACGCCGTGCGCATCGGCGCGACCCAGTTTCCCGACCTGCACGAACGGCTGCAGCGCTGCGCCGGGCGTCTCGACGTCGATCTGCCGGAAGCCTTCCTGATGACCGGCGACGGCATGCTCAATGCCTTCGCCACCCGTTTCCTGCGTCGCTATTACGTGGTCCTGCTGTCCGACGTGGTCGACGCGCTGGAAGACGATCCGGAAGCGATCAACTTCTACATCGGCCATGAATTGGGCCATATCGACCGCAAGCACATCGCCAACGGCTGGTGGATGGCGCCGGCGATGCTGTTGCCGCTGATCGGCGCCGCCTACCGCCGGGCCCAGGAATACACCTGCGACCAGTACGGCCTCGCCTGCTGCGCCGACCAGGGTTCGGCGGCGCGCGCGCTGGCCGTCCTCGCCGCCGGCACCCGGCGCTGGAAGAGCCTCGACGCGGCAGCCTACGTTGCCCAGTGCGAACGCACCGGCGGCTTCTGGATGTCGCTCAACGAACTGGCCAGCGACTATCCCTGGCTGTGCAAGCGCATGGCGCACTTGCAGGAACCGATGGCCAAGCTGCCGTCGCGTCATCCGCTGGCCTGGCTGCTCGCGCTGTTCATGCCGCGCGTCGGCGCCGGCGGCCCGCTGCTCGGCATCATCATGTTCTTCGCGCTGATCGGTGTGCTTGCGGCGGTGGCGCTGCCGGCCTACCAGGAATACGTCAATCGCGCCGCGGCGTTGCCGGCGTTCAGCTACGGCGACCAGATCACCCGGGCGACCGGCAGCTACATCCTCGAACACAGCGAGATTCCGGCCGATCTTTCGGTCCTCGGCGTCGCCGCGCCGGGCAGCGGCGTACAGGGCAGCATCGACACCGAGTCGGCGATCATCACCCTGACCCTGAAGGGCGAGCAGACGATCACCTACAGCCCGACCATGGACGACGAAGGCGACCTCTACTGGAGTTGCGAGACGACGTTGGCGGCCAGCGCGGTTCCCGCGGGGACCACCTGCGAGAGCCAGGCCGCCAGTGCTGGCGGGCTGGGCGGACTGCTGGGGCGTTTGCGCTGAAAGCGCGGAGTCGATCTCAGCAAGGCCGCCGCTGACCCGGCGGCCTTTTTTTCAGCCTAGCGCAGCCATTGCTGAAGCTTGGCGAAAAGGTCTTCCGGACGGGCCGGCTTGGCGATGAAATCGTTCATGCCGGCTTCGAAACAGCGTGCCTTGTCTTCGGCGAAGGCATTTGCCGTCATGGCCAGGATCGGCACGCTGGCGTAGCCGGGGAGCTGGCGGATGCGGCGGGTGGCTTCGAGACCGTCCATGTTCGGCATCTGCATGTCCATCAGGATCAGGTCGTACTGCTGGGCCGTGGCCATCTGCAGCGCGATGCAGCCGTCCTCGGCGCAGGCCGAATCGAGGCCGATTTCATCGAGCAGCATCTGGGCGATTTCGCGATTGACCGGTTCGTCCTCGGCGAGCAGCACGCGCCGGCCGACCAGGCTGTCGGCCGGGCGCTCGGCAGTGGCCGTTTCCGCCAGGCGTTTGTCGTCGAGGTTGCGCCGCAGGCGGGCGGTGAACCAGAAGCAACTGCCTTCGCCCGGCGTGCTGATGACGCCGACTTCGCCGCCCATCGATTCGGCCAGCTTGCGGGTGATCGCCAGCCCCAGCCCGGTGCCGCCGAACTTGCGGGTGGTCGTGTTGTCGGCCTGTTCGAAGGCCGAGAACAGGCGGGACTGCGCCTGGGCGTCGATGCCGACGCCGGTGTCGGTGACGGTGAACCGGATCAGCGCGCTGCCGTCGTCGCTGTCCACTGTTTCGGCGGCGAGCCGGACCCAGCCTTCGGCGGTGAACTTGATGGCGTTGGCGGCGTAATTGAGCAGGGCCTGCTGCAGGCGCGTCGGGTCGCCAAGCAAGCCGGGCAGGCGGGCGGCGGGTTCGACGATCAACGTGACGCCGCGGTCTTCGGCGCGACTGTGCAGCATCGAGACGATGTTGCTGAGGATGCTGTCGATATTGACCGGGATTTCCTCGAGCGTCAGCTTGCCGGCTTCGATCTTCGACAGGTCGAGTACCGCGTTGATGATGTCGAGCAGGTGGTTGCCGGCGGCTTCCAGCTTGTCCAGGCGTTCGCCCTGTTCCGGATTGAGGCCGCCGCGGCGGATCAGGTGCGCCATGCCGGTGATGGCGTTGAGCGGGGTGCGGATCTCGTGGCTGATGTTGGCCAGGAAGGCGCTCTTGGCGATGTTGGCGCTTTCCGCTGCCTCCTTGGCGACGGCCAGCTCGCCGGTGCGTTGTTCGACCAGTTCCTCGAGGTGCTGCCGGTAGTGTTCCAGTTCGGCCTCGGTACGCCGCTTCTCGGTGATGTCGCGGGCGATCACCATCAGCGCCTGCGGTGTGCCGTCGGCGGCGCGGCTGGTGATCTTGCGCACTTCGCAGATACGGATCGGCGCATCGCCCGGATTCAGGTACTCGATGCTGTGGCTGATACCGCTTTCGCGCCAGGCGGCTTCGTCGGTTTCGGCAGCGGCCATGTGGAAGTTGCGGAAAGTCGGGCGGAGTTCGGCCAGTTCCCGGTTGGTCCTGCCCTGCCAGGGGTAGTCGCTCAGCTCGAAGACTTCCTCGGCGGCGTGGTTGATCTGCTGCCAGCGGTTCTCGCCGTCCTTGATGACGACGATGTCGGGCAGGGCGTCGATGAAGCGGGTCAGGCGGCTGTTGCTCTCGCGCAGCGCGGCGGTGGCGCCGATCAGGTCGGTGATGTCGCTGAAGGCGACGATGGCGCCGCAGTGCCGGCCGTCGCGCCACAGCGGGTTGACCGTGACCATGACCGGGATGCCGCTGCCGTCGCGACGCCAGAACCAGTCGTTGCCGCTGCGCCGCAAGCCGTCGATGACGGTCTTGTGTACCGGGCATTCCGCTTCCGGGAAGAAGCTCCCATCCGGTCGGGTGTGGTGGAACAGGCGGTGCGTGTCCTGGCCGAGCAGGTCGTCGGGCAGGTAGTGCAGGAGTTCGCAGGCGGCCGGATTGACGAAGATGCAGCGGTGTTGTTCGTCGATGCCGAAAACGCCTTCGCCGAGGGCGTCGAGGATCGACTTCTGGCGGCTCAGGTGGGCGGCCAGTTCCTCGATCCGGGTTTCGACGGCGTTCGCCATCACGGCGAAATTGTGGCTGAGGGCGCCGATCTCGCCGGTTTCGCTGATCGGCAGCGGCGCCCGGTAATCGCCGGCGGCGATCCGGCTGCTGGCGGTGGCCAGCGTTCTCAGGTGACGGGTCAGCCAGTAACCGGTGGCGATCAGGCTCAGCGTTGTCAGCAGGATGCCGGCGAGGGCGATCAGTACGCCCTGGGTGAGCAGTTCCTGGCGGGCGGCGATCATGAATTGCTGCGACAGCCCGTATTGCAGTTCGCCGTAATGCTGGCCGTAGATTTCGATCGGGAAGCGGATGTGGACGATGTCGGCGCCCTGCAGGTCGGCGCCGGCGGGCGGCAGCGCCAGGTTTTCCGGCCAGCGGCTGCTGGCCAGCCGGCGGCCCTCGGGGTCGGTCAGGGCGAGGTAGACGATTTCCTCGCTTTCCTGCCAGCCGTCGAAGATGTCGCGCAGCGTCGCGTAATCGCGGGTCGCCAGCGGCACCGCGACGGCAACCTTGTAGGCCTGCTGGATGGCGGCCTGGTGGCGCAGCGACTGGTCGCTGAGGTGGTGGTCGATCAGCCGCACCCCGTTGCCGATCAGCAGCGTCAGTACCAGGAGTTCGATCAGCAGGCTGCTGATTACCAGGCGGAACCGCAGGCTGCGCGTGAAGGCAGGCAGGGGCAAGGTGCTACCTCATCATCTGCACGGTCAGATCGACGAAGGGGCGCAGCTTCTCGATGTCGTCGGGAGTGACGGCGGCATAGCCGCTGTAACCGGTGTCGCGGAAAAAGGCTTCGCCGGCCGGGGTTTTCTGGAAGTCGAGCAGGGCCTTGCGCAGCCGTGCGATGCCGGGTTCGCCGAGACGCCCGTGGGCCAGCGTCATCAGGTGCGGCATGTGGATTTCGCTGGACAGCAGGCGGACCTGCTGGCGCAGGTCGGCCGGAATCTGGCGCAGCGGCGTGTAGGTCGTCACCGCGGCATCGGCGGCGCCGGCGGCGACGGCGGCGATGGCGGCGCCGTGCGAGCTGTACTCGACGACGCGGAAGTCGACATTCGGGCGCAAGCCCTGCTGGCGCAGCCAGTCCACGCCGCCGATCGAGGAGATCGACAGCCGGCTCGACAAGGCCAGCGTTTTGCCGGCGAAATGTTTTGCCTGGTGGATGGGCGAATCGTCACGGACGACGAAGATCGGCTGCAGGTCGGCAGAGTAGCGGAAGAGCAGCGACATGCCGCGCTGCGAGGCCATGGCGCCGAAATGCGGGCCGGTGATGGCGAGGTCGAAGTCGCCGGCGAGCAACTGGTTGACGTGGGTGAAGTAGTCGGGCGAGGTGAGGACGACGACCTTGCGGCCGAGTTCGCGTTCCAGGTGTTCGGTCAGCGGCTGGTGGGTGCGGATCAGCGCCAGCGGGCTGTTGAAGGGCATGATGCCGAGTTTGAGCGGTGCCTGCTGGGCGCCGGCGACGGATAGCCAGAAACCGAGGAACAGCGCCACGACCATCCGCAGGATGCCGGAAGAACGAATCTGGGCAGGCATGTCGAGGTTCCCTTCATTGACCGGACACTGAAGACAGCCTTGATTTTCCTCCTGCGGGGAGCACTCGGCAACCGCTATTCCCGCGCTCTGTCCTGGGTTTGCGCCCAATGCCGGCGGTAATATGCCGGCGCCATGCCGGTCCATTCGACGCAGGCGCGATAGAAGGCCGAGGTGTCGGTATAGCCGAGGTCGGCGGCGATCAGGGCGACCGGATCGCGGGTCTTGACCAGGCGGGCCAGCGCCATGTCGCGGCGCAGCGCGTCCTTGATGCCGCGAAAGCTCGACCCTTCCTCTTCCAGCCGGCGGTGTACCGTCCGCGGCGACAGGTGCAGGCGCTCCGCCACTTCGTCCAGGCTCAACGGGGCGGGCAGGGCGGCGCGCAGCAGGTCGCGGACGCGGATCACCATCGCCCGGTCGCGCCGGTAGAGGGTCGTGATCTTGCCCGGCGCGCCGTCGAGGAAGGCGGTCAGCGCCGCTTCGTCGCGGCGCAGCGGCAGTTCGAGCAGGTTGGCGTTGAAGCTGGCGAGCAGCACGCCCTTGCCGCCGGGCAGGGTCGGCGCGAAATGCGAATCCTCGGTGAAGATCAGCGCGTAGTCGGCGCAATGTGCCGGCTTGCGGTACGGGAAGAGGACGCTGTCGAGGCCGATACCGCGCCCGGCGAGCCAGCACGACAGGCCGTGCAGCAGGCGCAGCAGCCATTCGAAGGCGAAGATGCGGCCGGGGTCGTCGGGGTCGGCGGCGAGGTGGCGGGTTTCGGCGATCACCAGGTCGGCGCGTCCCTGGCAGCGGCGGACGCTGACCGCCAGGTCGGGCAGCACCAGATGCAGGAAGCGGCTGGCGCGCTGCAGCGCCTCGGCCAGCGTCGCCGCCGTCAGGCAGCCGCGGCAGAGGAATTCGAAGCTGCCGACGCGCATCGGTTGGGCGAACAGCGCGAAGCCTTCATCGTCGAGTTCGCGGTTGAGCAGGTTGTACAGCGCGGCGTAGCGTTCGACCGGAATCCGCCTGGCGGGGTCTGCAAGATCGACGCCGGCGGCATGCAGCAGCGGCGCCGGGTCGATGTTGCGGCGGGCGAGCCCGGCCAGCATCCCGGTGACAAATCCCATTGCGACAGTGGTTTGGCGTTTGGTTTCGCGTTGGCTCATGGTGCGGCGCAGCAATCGGGCTGCGTTCCGGCGGTGGACGGCGCCAGCATATCACCTTGGCGGAATTTGCATGATTGTCGTCAGGGCCGGCAATGGCGGGGGCCGTAAAGCGGCCTAACATGAGCGCCTTCCCGTCAATTTCGCGAGGCCGATGTCATGACCGATCTTTCCGTCGCCAAGAAACTCGTTCCCTACAAGCCCAAGAACAAGGTCCGTTTCGTCACCGCCGCCTCGCTGTTCGATGGTCACGATGCGTCGATCAACATCATGCGCCGCATCCTGCAATCGACCGGTGCCGAGGTCATCCACCTCGGCCACAACCGTTCCGTGCAGGAAATCGTCAACGCCGCGCTGCAGGAAGATGCCCAGGGCATCTGCATTACCTCCTACCAGGGCGGCCATGTCGAATTCTTCAAGTACATGATCGACTTGCTCAAGGCCAACGGCGGCGAGAACATCAAGGTCTTCGGCGGCGGTGGCGGCGTCATTGTGCCGGCGGAAATCCGCGAACTGCACGCCTACGGCGTCACCCGCATCTACGCGCCGGAAGACGGCGTGCACATGGGGCTGCAGGGGATGATCAACGAGGTCGTCGAACAGTCCGACTACGACCTCGCCGGCGAAGGCATCCCGAAGGCCGACAAGGTGCTCGAAGGCCTGCGCGCCGGTGACCGCCGCCTGCTCGCCCGCGTCATCACCCTGCTCGAGAACGGTGCCGCGCCGGCGCTCAAGGAGCCGCTGCTCAAGGCGGCGGCCGAGACGAGCATTCCGGTGCTCGGCATCACCGGCACCGGCGGCGCCGGCAAGTCGTCGCTGACCGACGAACTGGTGCGCCGCTTCCGGCTCGACCAGGAGGACAGCGTCAAGATCGGCCTGATCTCGATCGACCCCTCGCGCAAGCGCACCGGCGGCGCTCTGCTCGGCGACCGCATCCGGATGAACGCGATCGAGCACCCGAACATCTTCATGCGCTCGCTGGCCACCCGCGACACCGGCTCGGAAATCTCCGCCGCGCTGCCCGAAGTGATCGCCGCCTGCAAGCTCGCCGGTTTCGACCTGGTCGTCGTCGAAACCTCCGGCATCGGCCAGGGCGATGCCGCCATCGTGCCCTTCGTCGATGTCTCGATGTACGTGATGACGCCGGAGTTCGGCGCCGCTTCGCAACTGGAGAAGATCGACATGCTCGACTTCGCCGATTTCGTGGCGATCAACAAGTTCGACCGCAAGGGCGCCGAGGACGCGCTGCGCGACGTGCGCAAGCAGTACCAGCGCAACCGCGAACTGTTCACGACGCCGACCGAGAACATGCCGGTGTTCGGCACCATGGCCGCCCGCTTCAACGACGACGGCGTCACCGCGCTCTACCAGGCGCTGGTCCCGGCGCTCAGCGAAAAGGGGCTGCAACTGAAGTCCGGCAAGCTGCCGCTGGTCACCGTCCGCCAGTCCTCGGCCAGCCGCGCCATCGTGCCGACCGCCCGCATCCGCTACCTGGCCGAGATCGCCGATAGCGTGCGCGGCTACCACAAGCATGTGGACGACCAGGTGACGATTGCCCGCGAACGCCAGTCGCTGCGCATCTCGAAGCAGATTTTCGCCGGTTGCGAGAAGCCGCTGGCCGATTTCGACGAACTGCAGGCGTTCAAGGACAGCCAGCAGGACCCGAAGGCGAAGAAGCTGCTCGACATGTGGCCGCAGACCGTCGAGGCCTATTCCGGCGACGAATACGTGGTGAAGATCCGCGACAAGGAAATCCGCACCCGGCTGACCTCGGAATCGCTGTCCGGCACCAAGATCCGCAAGGTGATCCTGCCGAAATACACCGACGACGGCGAGATCCTGCGTTTCCTGATGAAGGAAAACGTCCCCGGTTCCTTCCCCTACACCGCCGGCGTCTTCGCCTTCAAGCGCGAGGGTGAAGACCCGACCCGCATGTTCGCTGGCGAGGGCGATGCCTTCCGCACCAACCGCCGCTTCAAGCGCGTCTCCGAAGGCATGCCGGCGCATCGCCTGTCCACCGCCTTCGACTCGGTGACCCTGTACGGCTGCGACCCGGACGAGCGCCCGGATATCTACGGCAAGATCGGCAATTCCGGCGTCTCGATCGCTACCTTGGATGATCTCAAGGTGCTTTACGACGGCTTCGACCTGCTCGCCCCGAGCACTTCGGTGTCGATGACCATCAACGGCCCGGCGCCGATCATCCTGGCCTGTTTCTTCAACACCGCCATCGATCAGCAGATGGTCAAGTTCGAGCAGCAGAACGGTCGCCAGCCCACCGAAGACGAAGCCGAGAAAATCCGCGAATGGACGCTGTCAACCGTGCGCGGCACGGTGCAGGCCGACATTCTCAAGGAAGACCAGGGCCAGAACACCTGCATCTTCAGCACCGAATTCGCGCTGAAGATGATGGGCGACATCCAGGAATTCTTCGTCCATAACCAGGTGCAGAACTTCTACTCGGTGTCGATCTCCGGCTATCACATTGCCGAAGCCGGCGCCAACCCGATCAGCCAGCTCGCCTTCACGCTGTCGAACGGCTTCACCTACGTCGAGTCCTACCTCGCCCGTGGCATGAAGATCGACGATTTCGCGCCCAACCTGTCCTTCTTCTTCAGCAACGGCATGGACCCGGAATACTCGGTGATCGGCCGCGTCGCCCGCCGCATCTGGGCGGTCGCCATGAAGAACAAGTACGGCGCCAACGAACGCAGCCAGAAGCTCAAGTACCACATCCAGACTTCGGGCCGTTCGCTGCACGCGCAGGAAATGGACTTCAACGACATCCGCACCACGCTGCAGGCGCTGATCGCCATCTACGACAACTGCAACTCGCTGCACACCAATGCCTACGACGAAGCGATCACGACGCCGACGGAAGAGTCGGTGCGGCGCGCCATGGCCATCCAGCTCATCATCAACCGCGAATGGGGCGTCGCCAAGAACGAAAACCCGAACCAGGGTGCCTTCGTCATCGACGAACTGACCGACCTGGTTGAGGAAGCCGTGCTCAAGGAATTCGAAGCCATCGCCAGCCGCGGCGGCGTGCTCGGCGCCATGGAAACCGGCTACCAGCGCGGCAAGATCCAGGAAGAGTCGATGTATTACGAGCACAAGAAGCACGACGGCTCCTACCCGATCATCGGCGTGAACACCTTCCTGAATCCGAAGGGCATGGCGCAGCAGGAAATCGAACTGGCGCGCTCGACCGAGGAAGAAAAGCAGTCGCAGATCAGCCGCCTGCGCGATTTTCAGGCGCGCAACGCGGTGACCGCCCCGGCCATGCTGGCGAAGCTCAAGCAGACGGTGATCGAGGATGGCAACGTCTTCGCCGTGCTGATGGACGCCGTGCGCTGCTGCTCGCTCGGCCAGATCAGCTCGGCGCTCTATGAAGTCGGTGGACAGTACCGCCGCAGCATGTAAGCGAGACCCCGGAAGGGGAACAGCATTCCGGACCCGAACAGGGCGGAGGAGTAATAACACGGCGAGGCGATGTACCTCGCCGTTTCAATTTTGTTGTTCCTTGCCACGCCGTTTGCCTCAGCCCGGCGAGTACAGGCCGACCGTATTGCCTTCGCTGTCGGCGAACAGGGCGATATGGCCGACGTTGTTGCCGAGGTCGGTCTTCGCCATGATGACCTTGGCGCCCGCCGCAACCGCGCGCGCGAGCGGTACGGCGAGGTCGTCGCCGCCGTTGAGGTAGATCAGGCTGCCGTTGTCGCGCGGCTGCAATTGCGGCATGGCCACCAGCGCGCCGCCGGGCGCCGGGCATTCGTAGGGGAAGATGGCCATCTCGCCGCCGCCGCAGTTCTCGCGGCGAAGGGTGATGGCGAAGACGTTCTCGTAGAAGGCGATGGCGCGTTCCAGATCGGTCGTGGGGATTTCGAACCAGGCGATGGGGGTTTGCATGAGGTTTTCTCCGCTGAAATGCAGCGACGGGCTGTCGTTGCTGGTCGCCATTCTCGAATCGGGCTCCTGACAACAGGGTGTCAGGAGGCTTGGCCTGGCCGGGAAAAAGCGCGTGCTATCCTGAAATTCCCCCGTTCCGGACTAGCCCCATGCGCCCCGCCGATCGCCTCTTCCAGATCATCCTGCTGCTGCGCCACGGTCGCGTCGTCACCGCCGCCGCCCTGGCCCAGGCGCTGGAAGTGTCCGAGCGCACGATCTATCGCGATATCGCCGACCTGGTGAAGACCGGCGCCCCGATCGACGGCGAAGCCGGCGTCGGCTACCGCCTGCGCCGGGGCTACCAGGTACCGCCGTTGATGTTTACCGGCGACGAACTGGAAGCGCTGGCGATTGGCGCCAAGCTGGTCCGCGCCTGGGGCGACAGCGCGCTGGGCAAGGCGGCGGAACAGGCGCTGGCGCGTATCGACGCGGTATTGCCGCGCCATCTGGAAGAAAAACTGGAAGCCAGCAGCCGCCGCTTTCTCGCCCTCGATTGCCTGTTGCCGGCGGCGCTGCGCGAACCGATGGCGGTCTTGCGCAGTGGGATGGAAACCGGCCGCAAAGTCCGCGTTGCCTACCGGCGTGGCGACGGCGAAACCTCCGCCCGCACGCTCTGGCCGCTCGGCCTCGTCTTCTGGGGGCACTGCTGGACCCTCGGCGCCTGGTGCGAACTGCGCGACAGCTTCCGCACCTTCCGCGTCAACCGGATCGGCGCCGCCGAGCTGCTCGTAGAAAGCTTCGACGATCGCTACGGGCACCTGTGGGAGACGTATCTGCAGAACGCCAGGGAAGCGGCGAAGTAGCGCTCCGACAAGGCGAGCGCTGTCCTTCCGGGTTGCTTGCCGCCGCCTGTGCTGCTTGCCGCCGGCAGCGCTGGCGTCGCTGAAGGCGCCTTGCCGACGCCACTCGCCAAAGTATCGTCCCGTCATGGACGGGGGCGCGCCACTCACGGTAGCATTATCCCGATTTCATGCGTGGGGGCGGTTAATGATAGTTGGCATTGATCTGGGTACGACCAACAGCCTGATCGCGGTCTGGGAAGGAAACGGGCCGCGCCTGATAAAGAACAGCCTCGGCGAGGTACTGACGCCATCCTGTGTCAGTCTCGACGAGGACGGGACGATTCTGGTCGGTCGTGCCGCCCGCGAGCGCCTGCAGACCCACCCGGAACTGACGGCGAGCGCCTTCAAGCGCCACATGGGGAGCAACAAGCAGATCCGGCTTGGCAAGCGCGATTTCCGGGCGGAGGAGTTGTCGGCGCTGGTCCTGCGCTCGCTGCGCGAGGACGCCGAGGCCGATCTCGGCCAGCCAGTCAGCGAGGCGATCATCACCGTGCCCGCCTATTTTTCCGACGCCCAGCGCAAGGCGACCCGTGTCGCCGGCGAACTGGCGGGCCTGCGCGTCGAGCGCCTGCTCAACGAGCCGACCGGCGCGGCGCTGGCCTACGGCATCCACAACCGGGACGGCGAGTCGCGTTTCCTGGTATTCGATCTCGGCGGCGGCACCTTCGACGTTTCGGTGCTCGATCTCTTCGAGGGCGTCATGGAGGTGCGCGCTTCGGCTGGCGACAACTGGCTGGGCGGCGAGGATTTCGTCAGCTGCCTGGTCGATCACTTCTTCGAGCACAACAAACTGTCGGCCAAATTGAAACAGAACCGGGAGTTCATGCAGCGTCTGGCGGCGCAGGTCGAAATCGCCAAGCGCCAGCTCAGCGAATCCGCAAAGGCCACGGTACGCGTGCACCATGACGGTCAGGACCATTCACTGCCGCTCGACGAGCCCTTGCTCGAACGGCTTTGCGCCCCCTTGCTCGGCCGCCTGCGGACGCCGGTGGAAAGGGCTTTGCGCGATGCCAACCTGCGCAGCAACGAACTCGACAACATCGTCCTCGCCGGCGGGGCGACGCGCATGCCGGTGGTGCGCCGCCTGGTGGCCCGCATGTTCGGGCGCTTTCCCGCCAGCGAGATCAATCCGGACGAGGTCGTCGCGTTGGGGGCCGCTGTTCAGGCCGGCTTGAAGATGAAGGACGCCGCCCTCAGCGAAGTCGTGATGACCGACGTGACGCCGTATTCGCTGGGTATCGCCCTGTCGATCCAGATCGGCGAGAACCAGTACTCGGATGGCCACTTCGACCCGGTGATCGAGCGGAACTGCGCGGTTCCGATCAGTCGGGTGAAACAATACTTTCCGGCCCGCGAAGGGCAACGCTTGCTGAACCTGGAGGTGTTTCAGGGCGAGGCGCGGATGGTCAAGGACAACATTCACCTGGGCACGCTGAAAATTCCGCTGCCCGCCGGCAAGATCGAGGAATGCGGTATCGACGTCCGCTTCACCTACGACGTCAACGGCTTGCTGCAGGTCGAGGCGACTGTCCTGAAAACCGGTGAGCGTTTCTCCCTGGTCATCGAGGGCAATCCGGGCTTGCTGAGCGAGGAGGAAATCGCCGATCGCCTGAGTGCGCTGGCCGAGTTGAAGATACATCCGCGCGACCGCCTCGAGCACCGGACGCTCCTGGCGCGTGCGGAACGTCTCTACCAGCAGTTGCGCGGTGAACAGCGCGAGTGGTTCGCGATGCAGATCCTGAAATTCGAAAAGATCCTGGCCGCCCAGGATGGCCGCTCGATTGCGGCGAACCGGAAGAGCTTCGAGGAACTTCTCGACGCCGTCGAACGCGATACCTTCATCAACCCGCCGGCCAACCAGCCCTGAATGTCGGGATCGAAACCATGACGCAACTGGCTTTCCTCGACTACCTGGGTGTCGACGATTCCGCCGACGAGCGCGCCATTCGTCGGGCTTATGCGCGCCAACTCAAACTGATCGATCAGGAGAAGGATGCCGCCGCTTTCCAGGCCTTGCGCGAGGCTTACGAGGTGGCCTTGCAATGGAGTCGCTGGCAGCAGCAACAGAACGCGGCGCCACCAGCCGAGCAGCTTGATCCCGCGCCGGCAAGCGTGGCCGACGCCGAATCTTCTCCGCAGCCCCCGTTGTCCGAAGCGGCGCCGGAGGCGATGCCACAGACGCTTCCGCCGGCCGACTTGGCCGCCGTTCCACCGGAGGTCGAAGCGCGGGCGGTGTTTGAGGAGTTGATGGCGGAACTCGCCGCAATGTCCAGCGCGAGCGGCTGGTCGTCGGACAAGGTGCACCGGGAGAAGCTGCTGCGCTGCCTCGACGATCCACGTCTCCTGTCGATTGCCGCCCGCGATATCTTCGAGTGGTTCGTCGCCGAGGTCCTGGCAGCCGGCTGGCGGCCCGGCCACGAGGCGCTGCTGGTTGCCGCCTCCCGGGTCTTTTGCTGGCAGGACGACCCGCGGCGTCTGGCGCGTTTCGGCTGGGTGGGCAATGCCCTGAACCGCGCCATCACCGAGCGGGCGGTGTTCGACCAGCAAGCCGAAGGCGAGCGCAAGCTCCAGCGCGATCTGATCGCGCGCCTGCGCGATCCGGCGCCGCCCAGCGATGGCGAATTGATCGCCAAGATGCCGCAGTTCGAATGGTTGATTGCCCGATTCCCCGTCTGGTTGCCAATGATCGCCAGCATGGAGAACCTGCAGCGTTGGCGGGAACTGGATAAAGAGGTGCCGGCGTGGAAACGCCGTTTCTCGTTTCAGCGCAAGAAAGTGGTCAGGGAAACCAGCACTTTTGCCTATGCTTCAGCCGGGCATGGGATCAACTGGCGCTGGAGCACCGTTTTTCTCGTGCTTGTCATGGTGCGCATGCTCTCTGCCATGGTGGCCGATAACTCGCCGCCGCCACCGGTTTCGACATCAGCCATGTCCAGCGTTCTGCAGCAACAGGCGAACGGCATCGGAGGCGGCTACCGGGCCTATGCGCCGGGCGCAACGTCTCTCCCCGCGGTCGCCGCCAAATTCACGGCGAGCGATCCGCTGATGCCGGAACGTAGCGAACAGCCTCCCGGCAAGGCGCAGCTAAAGGTGTTGGTGACGGGCAAGCCGAACCGGGAGAAATGTACCGAAATCGGCCGTTTGACGAAGGTGTTCATGATCGGTACGCCACTGGCGCAAATCCGTTTCCCTCCCGCTTTCGAGCGACAACTGATCAACTGCGTCAACGCCGGCCTGTGGCCCTATCCCTTGCAAGGGGATGCTGCCATTCAGGAGGCGACGAGTCACGAATTGGCCAGGAATCTGGCTGCCATCGAGGCCATCTCGCGCGAACCGTCGCCTTCCCTGAAAAGCCTCCAGCCGAAGGCGCCGCTGCCCGATGCGCCGGTTTCCGGCGTGCCGACGTCATCTTCCAGCGGGTCCGAGGCGAACGGCAGACACGTCAGCGCTCAGGATTTCAAACCGATCGAGCCCTTCTGGTCGGCGGATCCCTCTCCTGGCAAATACATGCTGAATCCCAAGGGCGTGCAGTTCAAGGCCAAGGACTGAACCGAAGCAGGCGGTGAAGGCCGACGGCAGCGCTTAGCTCCGTCGGGTACGAACTGCCGGCGGCGGCTTTGCTTTGGTCGGCCTGCCGCCTATTTTGTCGTCGCCCCTTCGCAGATCAATTGCAGCCCGTGGCGTTTGCTGTCGGCTGCGCGGCAGATTTCGACGCGTTCCCTGAGTTCGATGTCGCGCACGCTGCCATCGGTGTATTCGCAGCGAATGGTGATGAACTGGCCATGGTCGTAAAAGTAACCCAGGCTGTAGTTGCCAGAGTCGTCGTCCGGCGCGAGATAGACGAGATCCTTGGGGTCGCCGACGCAGATGTAGATCAGCCGCACCTTGCCGCTGGCCGGGCAGACCTTGAACGGGGCGGCAAAGGCGGTGCTGCTGGCCAGCAGGAGCAGTGGCAGCAGGAAAGGACGTAGGCGTTGCAGCGACATGGCGGTTTTCCGATGCTCAGGGTTGAAGCGTCTCGATCCGGCGTCCGGTGCCCGGTAGCAGTGCCGGCGCGCTGTAGAGTTTGCGGAAGCGACCGCGTTCGAAGACATAGACGATTGTCTGGCGGTCCTCCGGGCCGAGTTCGGGGCGGTCTTCGATGCCGCTGACGACGATCAGCCGACTGTCCAGTCGGTAGCCGGGGTTGTCGGCCTCGGCGAAGCCGGGCAGGGGGGCGTGATAGCCTCCCGCCAGGGTCAGGCAGGCCAGCGGCGGCAGGTAAACGCGCCCGCTGATGGCGTCGACGACGGCAAAGCTGAATGAACCGAGACCGCAGCCCCAGCTCACCACGGTGTAGTGGCCGGCGAAGTTCGGTCCGTCTTTTGCGCCTTCGCGGATCACGGTACGAAACCGTCTGGCCTGGCGGCTGTTCAGCACCGGTTCGGCAGGCTTGCCGTGGAAGGCGACGGTGGCGGGATAGGCCGCCGGATCGGGCGCTGGCGGCGCCGGTCTGGCGTGGGCGAGCGGGGCGAGCAGCAGGGCGGCGACGAGGCAGAGTGTTCTCGGCATGCGGGGGTTCCAGGTGGCGCTGCGGCGGGTGATGTCGATCGCCGTTGTTGCGCGGAGCTGGAATTTATACCGGGCGCATGGCGGATGACAATAGAATTGCGCGGCGCAGCAGGTTTTGCCGGGGGCCGTGAGTATCTGTTCACGCGCCGGCGGAAAGTCGCCCGCCGCCGGCCTGGCTTCCTCCCGGCATGGCGCGGCACGATGCGAAGCATGCCGCCAGTGATCGCGACGATCTTCCCGACATCGGCGCAACAGCAGTTTTTTCCGGGGTGAAGATCGAAATGCGAGGAGAAACATCATGAAAGAGAAGGGCATGTTGCGCGGGCTGGCGGCGCTGGGTTTGTCGCTGGGGGCGGCGACGGCTTTCGCCGGCGAGGTGAATGTGCAGGTCTTGAGCGCGGTGGTGAAGGACCAGCGGCTGGCAGGCGCCACCGTCATCGTGCAGAAGAACGGTGCCAGGAGTGCCACAGCGACGAGCGATGCGCAGGGGATGGCGGCGCTCGGCACGGAATTCGCCGATCACGAAGACAGCCTGATCATCATCAAGAAGCCGGGCTACTCCAACTTGGTGGCCAAGTGTCCGTGCGCCGGGATGACCTACGCCCTGAGTCCGGTGATGACCAGTCTCGATGGTTTGCGCATTGTCCTGAACTGGGGGGCGCAACCCGCCGATCTGGATTCGCACCTCGCCTTTCCCGGCAATCACATCTACTGGGAAAAGAAGCTCGGCGCCGAGGGCAATCTGGATGTCGATGACGTCAATGCTTTCGGGCCGGAGACCATCACCATCAACCGGAAGCGCGTTGGCGAAACGTATGTTTACGCTGTCCATGATTTCACCAACATGCACAGCCCGGCTGCCGACGCCCTCGCCAGGAGTCAGGCCAAGGTCCTGGTCTATGTCGGTCAGTCGCTGGTCCGTAGCTACTATGTGCCCAATCAACCGGGCAACCTGTGGACGGTGTTCCGGATCACCGCCGATGGCGAGTTTCAGGATATCAACACCATGCGCGGCACCTTGGTCAGCGCGGCGAGCGTCCTCGGCAGCGTCAACAATTACCTGAAGGCATCGACCGAAGTTGCGGCGGTTCAGGTGAGCGCCGCCAATGCCGACAACGCCAGGGCGCTCAACAAGGCCGGCGAACAGGCGTATCACGCCGGCGATCTGGCGCAGGCCATCGATCTTTACCGGCAGGCGATCGACATCGATTCGAACTTCGGTCAGGCCTACGGCAACCTGGGGCTGGCGCATGGCAAGGCCGGTCACACCGCCGAAGCGATCTGGGCCAACCGCAAGGCGATCGCCCTGGCCAGCGGACCGACCGCTGCCACGGTGCGGGCCGGCGCCCATTACAACATCGCCCGCCTTTACGAGGCGGCCGGTCAGTACGCCGATGCCCTGCAGCAGTATCAGGCGGCCCGTCGGGAGAAGGCCAACCCGGTGTACGACAAGGCGATCGATCGCGTCGGCAGGCTGGTGAAGTGAGAACTGCGGGCCGGCAGCCGCCGGCCCCTCCCGCAGCTGCTTTGAAGGGGAATCGAAAATGAAACGTGAATTCGCGATCGGCCTGCTGCTCTGCCTGTCCATCCTGCCGGTGCAGGCGGCCGGTCCGGCGTCGATTGCCCGCGCCGAGCGGGCACTGTGGCCGGACGGGGTGGCCACGGTGGCCGACTACAACCGCGCTTCGCGCGCCGAAGCGCTGGTCTTCGTCAATGCCTTGAGCGAGTTGGCCGCTCGGGATGACGAGACACTGAAGGCGACGCTCGGCATCAAGTCGGTCGATCGGGGATCGGTCAAGCGTCTGCACGATCGCGTGCTGACTCGTCTGTACGAGAATTACCGGCTCGCCCGGCAGAGTTGCGCGCCCGACGAGGCCTTCTGTGCGCCGGTGGACAGCCCTGCCGCCCTGGTCGAGCGGGGCCGCCAGCTCGCGTCGCAACTGCCGGCGCGCTACCGTCCCTGGTTTGCCGGCGCCGATGCCTTTCATCGCCGCTATGCCGGCGAGTTGCTGCGGCTGGCCGCGCTCTTTCCCAAGGTGTCGAGCGAGATCGACAGCTTCGGCGCCCATGAGCGGAGCGGGCTGGAGCTGCCTGACGGCCACTTCCTGTGGACCTTCGACGACGGCCCGACCGCCGCCGGCGGAACGACCGATGCGTTGCTGCCGGTGCTGGCGCAACAGGGCATCCACGGCATGTTCTTCGTCCTGGGCGAGCGCTTGCAGAAACGTCTGCAGAAAGACGGCAGGCCGGTGGTAGAGACGCTGTACGCCGGCCAGTGCGTGGCCTTGCACGGCTGGGCGCACGAGAGTCACCAGAAGTCGCCGCGCTGGCAGGCGTCGATCCTGGACACGCAACATCTTGTTCAGGAGGCGCTGGGGGCGGCCTACCGTCCGCATTTCCGGCCGCCTTATGGTCAGCGGCGCGCCGACAGCGGCCCCTTCTTCGTCGAAAACGGGCTTTCCGTGGCGCTCTGGAACATCGATGCGCAGGACTGGAACGCCAGCCTCGACGCGCGTCAGGCCGGCGAGCGCGTGCTGACCCTGATGCTGCTCTGGCGACGCGGCGTGATCCTGTTCCACGACAGCCATGGCAAGGCCGCCGCGGCCATCCCCTGGATCGTCGCACAGACGCGGGACGCCGGTTTGCACTGGGAAGACTGTCGAAACTATTAAAACCGACGCGTCGGCGCGATTGCCAGGCCACGGCTGGCGTGTCAGCATCCGGGTAATGACATATGCGTTGCTCCGGGGCGCCGGGGCGACCGGAACGCTCTCTCGAATCCGAGTCTCCGATGAAAAGAATCCTGAAAATCGCCGTCATCGTCCTGGCAATCCTGCTTTTGCTGCCGGTCGCCGCGTTGACCTTCCTGGTGTTCGCCAACCTGCACGACGAGCCCCTCGATCCGACGCTGGCTGCTTTGCTGGCCGCCGAGCCACCGCAGATAGCGGCGGCGGAGAACGGCTACTTTGCCTGGATCGGGGTGCCGGGGGCGGAGAAAGAGTCGCCCCATGCCTGGGGCTATCGCTGGTTCCAGGAGGCGTTGCGCGCCGATCGGGCGCCCTTCGGTGAAACGCAGGCGCTGGCGATCGATGCTGAAGTGCGCAAGGACAGCTTGCGGGTCGAGGATTTCGGCTGCCGCGAGATCGAATCCTGTCTGGCGGCGGTCGCCAAATGGCCGGCCGACGCCCGGGCCGTGCTCGAGAAGGGGCGCCTTACCTTGGCGCGCGGCGATGTCGCGCTCGCCATGCCGGCGTATCAGGAGCCCTGGCGGCCGGATTTCTCGTTCACTTCAGCGTTGCCGCGACAGCCGCAGCATTACCGGCTGCTCGGCGCGACCCGCTTCGCCCTCGCCGTCAGCGAAGGGCGGCACGACGAGGCGCTCGATCTGCTGGAGCGCGCCATGGCCTTCCACCGCCGGCAGGCGCAGGGAGCGTCGACGCTGATCGAGAAACTGCTGGCGCTGGCGAATCTGCACAGCGATCTGCAGTTGCTGAATCAGTACATGCTGCACGCGCCGGCGGCGGCGCGGCAGCGGGAAGCGCGCATCGCCGGCTTGCTGGCGCCGCTGCCCGGCGATGCGACGAGCCTGCAGCGGGCCATCCTGACCGAACTACGGGGCGGTGTACGCATGTTCCTGAGCCTGGGCGAGAGGAAGCTGTTCGCTGCCGCCAGCAGCGAAAGCCCGCTCCCGCGCTGGCTGGCCGGTACGCTGGGGCAGCGCCTGTATCTGCCCGGAGCGAGCGCCAACGAGTATTTCCAGCTGAACCGCGCGTGGCTCGCCGCCGATGCCCTGGCCGGGGAGGACTACCGGCGGGCGATCGCCGATGCCCGGCGCGACCTGGAAAAGGCAACTGCGGACAGCTATGCGCTGCGCAACCCGGTCGGCCATATCCTGGTCCGCGTCGGGGCGGCCGATTACGGGAGCTACTTCCTGCGCCGCGACGACTTGCTGGCTTTGCATGCCATGGTGGCCTTGCAGTTCGAACTGCTGCGCAGCCAGAGCAACGATGACGAGGCGATTGCCCGCGCCGCTGCCGGCCTGCACCATCCCTACACCGGCGTCGCGCCCGTCTGGGACAAGACGGCCCGCCGGCTGATCCACACCGCGCTGCCCGGACGGCGCGGCAAGCAGCCCCTGGCAATCCGCCTGTGACTTGGCGGCGGGGCGGTCCGGGCGGGGTTTTCGGGGCGTGCTATCCCGGCGGCCGGCTTTCGGTTAAGGTGTGTCGGTCATGAAGACCGGGAGGTGGTGCGATGCGTATCCTTGATTGGGGCAAATGGCTGGCCGGCGTTGCGGTCTGGTGTGTGTCGTGGCAACTGGCGACCGCCGGAACCGGCGACGCCGCGCTCTTCGAAAGTTGCGTCGACGCCCGCGGCCGGCTGCTCAAGGCCGTCGCCGACCCGCAACTGCCGGTGCTGGTGCGGGCGACGGGCGCGGCGGGTGCGAGCAGCCTGCGCTACAACCCCGACCTGCTCCCCCGCTTGAGCCAGGGCGCTCGTTTCTTCCTCTACACGCAGGAATGCGCCCGTGTCGGCCTGGCCGACACGGGGGCCGCCCAGGCGGCGGAGCGCGCTCGGCTTGCCGACTGCAAGGCGGTGGATGCGCTGCTCGCCAGCGGCGCGGTGACGCGCCGGGAGTTGCCTGCCGTCCAGGCGGAGCTTTCGTTCAGCCCCGAGGAATGGTCGCTGCTAGGCGGTCCGCCGCGCGATTTCGATCTCGGCCACTGTTCGTCGCGACGCGGCAACGTGCTGGCCATTCCGCGCGCCGCGCCGACGGCGCAGCAGGCGGGCTGGAACGATTGCGTGCGTGCCTGCGGCGATCGTCTGTGGACATGCCAGAAACGCGGCTGCGCCGGCGCCGATTGCCCGTCCTGCCAGGGCGCCTATGAAAGCTGCCAGGCGGCGTGCGCCGGCGGGCCGGGGAAATAGGAGCGGCGGCTCAGCCGCCCGCGCCGAGGTAGCGGCCGATTTCCACGCCGATGACGATCATCCAGGTCAGGATGGCGATGCCCACCGCGGCCGCGGCGATGTCCTTGATCACCTTGATCTTCTCGTTGTGTCTTTCCTCGACGAAGTCGCAGAGGGCTTCGATCGCGCTGTTGACGATTTCGGCGACGAGCACGAAGGCGGTCACCACCAGGATCAGCAGGAAATCCAGCCAGGCGCGCAAGGCGAAGGCGCCGGCGAGGACGACGACCGACAGCGCGAGCTTGTAGGCCACCGACCAGTCGTAGAGCACCGCGTAGCGCAGGCCGGAAACGACGGTGGCGATCTTGCGCAGCGGGTGATAGCCGGGTTCGCCGATCCCTAGGAATTTGTGCCGCATCGTTCGCTCCAACGCCAGAAAGGCAGCCGGTGGAACAGGCTGCTCCACAGAAGGCCGAAGATGATCCCGGCCAGGATATCGCTCAGGAAATGCACCTGCAGGTAGGTCCGCGAGACGGCGACCAAGCCGACCAGCGCTATCCCGATCGCCAGCGGCCCAGCCTGCTGCGCCCGCTCCCGCCACAGCAGCCAGGCGGCGACGAAGGCGGTGACCTGCATCGCATGGCCGCTCGGGAAGCTGGCGTCGGCCGGCATTGCCGCCAGCGCCGGGAAGAGGTCGGGGCGCTCGCGATCGATCAGCCACTTCAGTATCTGCGCCACCCCGGCCGCGCCGAGCACGGCGAGCGGCAGGAAGAGGCGCTGCCGCCCGTCCCCCGGGCCGTACCAGGCGAGGCCGGCGGCCAGCGGCAGCAGCACGGCCAGCGAACCGAGCCAGGTGACGGCGCTCATGGCGCTGGTCAGCAGCGGGTGCTGCCAGGCGTGCATCAGCGAGAGCCAGGCGCCGTCCATCGCCCGCTCACCCCTCGCGGTCGGTGCCCTGGCGGGCGAGCAGCTTCTCCTTGTGCAGCGAGAGGGCGATCGAGATGCCGATGAAGGTCGCGACAACGGCCAGCGAGAAGCCGATCGGGATCTTGTAGAGGTCGATCAGCAGCATCTTGACGCCGATGAAGACGAGCACCGCCGCCAGGCCGTACTTGAGCAGCGAGAAGCGGCCGGCCATGTCGGCGAGTAGGAAGTACATGGCGCGCAGGCCGAGGATGGCGAAGATGTTCGAGGTCAGGACGATGAAGGGGTCGCCGGTGATGGCGAAGATGGCCGGGATCGAATCGACGGCGAAGATGAGGTCGGAAATTTCGACCAGCACCAGCGCCAGGAACAGCGGCGTGGCGTAGCGGATGCCGTCCTGGTGGACGAAGAAGCGTTCGCCGTGCAGGCCGTCGGTGATCTTCATGTGGCCGCGCAGCCACTTGAGCAGCGGGTTGTTGGCGAGGTCCGGCTGTTCGTTGGCGAACCACCACATCTTGATGCCGGTGACCAGCAGGAAGGCGCCGAACAGGTAGAGAATCCAGTGGAACTGGGCGATCAGCCAGGCGCCGGCGAAGATCATCCCGGTACGCATCAGGATGGCGCCGAGCACGCCGTAGATCAGCACCCGTTTCTGCAGCTCCAGGGGGATGCCGAAGAAGGCGAAGAGCATCAGCCAGACGAAGACGTTATCGACCGCCAGCGATTTCTCGATCAGGTAGCCGGTGACGAACTCCAGTGTTTTCTGGTTGGCCAGCTCGCGGCCGGCGGCGCCGTCCAGATACCACCACAGGCCGGCGGCGAACAGGAAGGACACGGAAACCCAGATCACCGACCAGGTGGCGGCCTCGCGGATGCTGACGCGGTGCTGCTTGCCGCCGCCGACCAGAAACAGGTCGATGGCCAGCATCACCAGCACGGTGCTGCCGAAAGCCGTCCATAACCAGACATTGCCGATGGTTTCCATGATCCCTCCCGTTCTTCGGATTTAACTCGTTCAGCTGATGTGGATGGCGTTGCGCGCAGTGCTGCGCGCTTGCGCCGCGTTGCCGGCCAGACCGTTACCCCAGGCGTCGAGCGCGCCGAGGAACAGGCGTTCCTCGCCCCGCGCCAGGTGGCCGTCGCTGCTGATTACCGAGATGATAAGCCGGAGCACCGCGTAGCGGGCCTCAACTTCGGTCACTTCGGCGAACAGACCGGAGAGCAGGTCGGGCGAGACACGCCAGTCGGCGGCACCGCCGGCCAGCCGCGAGACGTCGGCGCAGAACTCGTGCAGGACCTGGACGAAGCCTTCGCGGTTGATGCCCAGCGCGGCGAAGCTGCCGCGCCGGTTGAGCACTTCCAGCTCGCATTCGTCGAGCCGGCCGTCGGCGAGCAGGGCGAGGACCACCAGGCGCGCCTTCGCCGACGCACTGTTGATCGGGTAGGCGCGCAGCGGGTGGCGGGGTTCGCTGGGCTGCGGGAACATGGCACGGGCCTGCATCGTCATCATCATCGTTTCCTTTCGTTCGAACGGCATCATTGCATGGCGTGGGGCAGCGAAACCTCCCTGCGTCTGGGCGCGGGCAAAAGCCAGCACCGGGGGCAGTCCCTCGCGGCGGGCGACTTCCTCGACCTGGCCGAGCGGGGCATCGCAAAAGGCGTTGCAATCTTCGACGGTGATCATGGGGGGCTCCTCTGGGTATCGGCTGCGGGAAGTCCGCGGCACATGGACGCAATTTACGGCCTCATCGATTTCCAATGAATGGATAATACTGGTGTTCCAACTTCCGTTTTATGGAAACGTATGAAGCCCGACGATCTCAACTTCCGTCATCTGCTCTACTTCTGGGCAGTCGCCAAGGAAGGCAGCATCACTCGCGCCGCCGAGCGTCTCGGCCTGTCGGTGCAGGCGATCAGCACCCAGCTCGGCCAGCTTGAACGTCAGCTCGGCCAGGCCCTGCTCGCGCCGCGCGGCCGTTCGCTGACCCTGACCGAGGCGGGGCGGACCGCGCTCGCCCATGCCGACCAGATCTTCCAGCTCGGCGACCGCCTGCGCGACGCGCTGGCCGAGCCGTCGGCGGGCCGCATCCGCCTTGCCGTCGGCATCACCGACGCGGTGCCCAAGCTGATCGCTTTTCGCGTGCTCGAAGGCGTCCTGCGCGCGCATCCGCAGCTCCGCCTCGAATGCAGCGAAGGCGAATTCGACCACCTGCTCGGCGAACTTGCAGTCAATCGGCTCGACCTCGTGCTTGCCGACCGCTCGGCGCCGCAACGCGCCAATTTGCGCCTGCAGTCGAAACTGCTCGGTAACCTGGCCGTCGCCTTCTACGCCTCGCCACAACTGCAGGTGGCCTACGGCGCCGCCTTCCCCGCCAGCCTGCACGGCGCGCCGCTGCTGCTGCCGGTACGCGGCGACCCGCTGCGGGCCGGCATCGATGCCTGGCTGGAAGCCCACGACATCGTGCCGCAGGTGATCGGCGAGTTTTCCGACAGCGCCCTGCTCAAGACCTTCGGTCGCGCCGGCCTCGGCATCTTTCCGGCGCCGCTCGCCCTGCAGGAAGACATCCACGTCCAGTTCGGCGCGCTGCCCATCGGCGAGCTGTCGGGCGTCAGCGAAAGCTGGTACGCCATCGCCACCCAGCGCCGCCTGCAGCATCCGGCCGTGGTGACGGTGCTCGAGGCGGGTGGCGGATTCATCGGTGGCGGGGCGGGCTGAGTCGCCCGCGCTCAGCGGCGATGAATTTCTCGGGCAAGAAATGGCGGTTGGCCAGGGTGTTGGGGTTAAATTGCGGATGTCATGAATTCTGCGGGGCGTCGCGTATGGAGAAAATCGGGTTCTGGTCGGGTATCGTCGGCGCTTGGCCGCTCTGCCTGTTGGCACTGACGGCGAATGCCTCGGCGGCGGGCATCGTCTGCGCCAAGGCCAGCAATTCTGTCGAGCGCGCGATCTGCGCCGACGAGCAGTTGTTGCGTCTGGATGGCTCGCTCGCCGAAATCCATGCCCATCTGCAACGCGCCTTGCCGGATCAGGCTGCCGGCTTGCGGCGGGCGCAAAAGGACTGGCTACTCAGCCGCGATCAATGCGCCGGCAACTCGGGCTGCCTGGAGCAGCGTTACAGCGAGAGAGTTGGCGTTCTGACCACGCAGTGGCAGGCTACTGTCGCTACGACAATGCCGGACCGGGCCGACCAGCGGGCACTGCACGCCTTGCGCGCGGCCGTTGAACCGCGGCTGCAGAGCGAGCGCGAGTTCCCCCTGGAAAAGACCCTCGACGCTTTGCGCATCCGCCAGGGAATGACGCACTTCAGCAACACGTCCGACGCCGGGGCGGACGACTCGGTCGCCCGCTTTCCCCGCCATCGGCCGCCCGGGGTGACGCCCGACGAGTGGCGGGCGCTGCGCAATTCCCCGATCGATGGCGGCGGCGAGCATGGTCAGGCCAGTTACACCCTGTACGACCTCGACGGCGACGGCCGACGCGACCTGATCGTCGATTCCTATGTCGGTGGTACTGGCCTGTTCAACTACATCAGTGTCCTGCGGCGCCAGGGCGAGCGTTTCACCGGCGCCCACGCCGCCAATGCTCCCCTGTATTCGCTCAACGGTCGCGGCAGCAACCAGCAGGCCGTGTGGATCCGACTGGCCGGCCGGGTTTATGCTGCCTACCGGAACAGCGTCTATGGCCAGGACGATCTTTACCTGCTGCGTCCTTTCGGCCTGCCAGGCAAGGTGCCGACGCTGACGTTGCGCTATCGCTATGATTGGTCGGTACCGACGGAGCAGCGGGGCGATGGCCGGCCGCCCTTCACGCTCGACGCGCCAACCCATGCGGCATTGACGCGGGCGCTGGCCGGCTTCGTCCGGCAGGACTCCGCTGGCGCCGGGGCGCCGGATGAACTTCTGTGCCCGATGCCGGAGGGGGCCGACCCCGCGTCGCGCAGCAGATATGTCGGCTTTGGCGCTGGACATTACACCTATGAGATGCTCGGCGACGTGCCGGTGTGGATCGGCCAGGAATGCCTGCTTGGTCGGGTCGTCGACTGGTTTGGCAATTACGCTGCCGACAGCGGCCTGTTTGCCGCACTATGGACGCGTCACCCCGAGACGGACGAGGACCGTAGTTTCGAACTCCGGGCCCGTCGGCAGGTCAGCAAGGTGGAAAGCCGGATCGGTCCAGTGGAGGGCGATATGGGACGTTAGCCCGGGGCCGGAGAGCGGCGGCGAATCTCCGGGCTTGCCCTGTCCCCAAGCCGCTTTTTCCAGCAAAATTCCGAAGCCCGTCTGTTTTCGCAAGGAGAACGCCATGAACG
This sequence comes from Azonexus sp. MM2026_4, assembly GCF_055901855.1. Taxonomy (NCBI): domain Bacteria; kingdom Pseudomonadati; phylum Pseudomonadota; class Betaproteobacteria; order Rhodocyclales; family Azonexaceae; genus Azonexus; species Azonexus sp. MM2026_4. The sequence goes on from NZ_CM148380.1 coordinate 3,357,674, forward strand.
ATCACGATTCCCTGAGTGTCGCGCTGCAGCGCAACCGTCTCAACCGCCGCCAACTGCTCTGGTTGTTCGGCGCCGCGGCATTGTCCGGCTGCGCGCAGTCGCCGGTCGGCGGCAAGTCGATCCTGGTCGGCATGAGCGAGGACGACGAAAAGGCGGTGGACAAGCAGGTGGCGCCGCAGCAGTTTTCGCAGGACATGGGGCCGGTCCAGGAGGGCGAGGTCAATCGCTACCTGAGTTCGGTCGGCGAGCGCATGGACAAGCTGACGCACCGGCCGCAGATGCCGTATTCCTACCGCGTACTCAACGCCAACCACGTCAACGCCTACACCTTCCCCGGCGGGGCGATGGGGGTGACGCGCGGGATCATGGTCGATCTACAGAACGAAGCCGAACTGGGCGCGCTGCTCGGCCACGAAATGGGGCACGTCAATGCGCGGCACGCGGCGCAGCGCCAGGGGCAGGCGATGGTCGCCCAGGTGGCGGTGGCCGGAGCCAGCATCGCCGCCTCGTCCACCGAGTGGGGTGGGCTGGTCGCGGTCGGCGGCCAGCTTGGCGCCAGCGCGCTGCTGTCCAGCTATTCGCGCGACAACGAGCGCGAAGCCGACGCCCTGGGCCAGGAATACATGGTGCGCGCCGGCTATCCGGCAAGCGGCATGAACGGCCTGCACCAGTTGCTGGTCGACCAGCAGAAGGAAGCGCCCGGCTTGCTGCAGACCATGTTCTCGACCCATCCGATGAACGTCGAGCGGCGCGATACGGCGCGTCGGCTGGCCGAGGGCAAGTACGCGGCGAGCCTGAAGCGCGACCCCGGGCGCGAGCGCTTCATGGACAACACGGCGTCGCTGCGCCGCATCAAGCCGACCATCGAATCCTGCCAGAACGGCGAGGTGGCGATGGCCGACAAGCAGTACGGCAAGGCCGAAGGGCAGTTCCGTGCCGCCCTGCAGAAGACGCCGCGCGATTACTCCGCCAACCTGCTGATGGCGCAATGCCTGCAGGCGCAGGATCGCGACCGCGACGCGCTGGGCTACGCCGAATCGGCGAAGGCGATCTATCCGCAAGAAGCGCAGGCGCACAAGCTGGTCGGCGTGCTGGCGCTCGGCCTCAAGGACCCGGCCGCCGCCTACGCCGGACTCGACCGTTACGACCGGCTGTTGCCGGGAGACGCCGGCATCGGCTTCCTCAAGGGGGTGGCGCTGGAAGGCATGGGCAAGCGTCAGGAAGCGGCGCAGCAGTATGCCGGCTACCTGCGCGACAACCGCCAGGGCAAGGCTGCCGAATACGCCTACAGCCGGCTCAAGGGTTGGGGCTACGCCAAGTAGGGCGAGCGCTCACTCGCCGAAACTGCGCAGGCCGTCGAGGTCGATGACGTTGATGCCGCCGTATTCGCTGCGCACCAGGCCGGCTTCCTCCAGCACCCTGAGGCCCTGATTGGCGCGTTGCCGGGAGACGCCGGCGAGGTAGCCGAGTTCTTCCTGGGAAATCTGCAGCAGGCGGTTGGTGCCGGGATAAAGCACCGGGTTGAACAGCGCCGCCAGGACGCGGGCGATGCGCGTGTCGATGTCGAGCATGCGCTCGTTTTCCATCATGCCGATGAACTGGCCGAGGCGTTCGTTCAACTGGGTGATCATGAAGCGGTTGAAGGCGATGCTGTGGTCGAGCAGCCACAGGAAAGTGCCGCGGCTCATGAAGGCGACGCGCGTGTCGCGGATCGCCATGACGTCGTAGCGGCGCGGCTCCTCCTTGAGCAGCGAACCCTCGCCGAACCAGGCGCCGGTGCTGATGCCGGTCAGCGACGTGGTCTTGCCGGAAGTCCAGTGGCTGGCCATCTTGCCCAGCCCGTCGACGATGCCCATCCAGTGGGTGACCGCCTCGCCCTTCATGCAGACGAAGGCGCCGGCCGCGAAACTGCGTTCGACGGTGCCGGCCAGGGCGCGCTGCATCTCTTCCTCGGTCAGCGCCTGTCCCCACTGGGACCGGCGGAGCAACTCCTCAGCGTTTTTCATTTATTTTCCGGATTGTCTGCCGAATGACAATTATACGTCGCGCCTGTGCTTACACTGGCCCGCAGGTCAGGAATAGCCGGCGCCTGCAAGTCTGGTGTAAGAAAGCCGGCGCCACAATGAACCTAACGACACAGGACCGCGAACAACGAGTCGCGGCGGAGGAGACAATTTATGCCCACGCAGGCGAAATACGCCGCGCCGGACGGTTTGCACACCTTCCCGCGGCTGCTCATGCATCATGCGACGACGCGGCCACAGGCGCCGGCGATGCGCGAGAAATACCTCGGTATCTGGCAGACCTGGACCTGGTCCGACGTCGCCGAGCGCGTCCGCGCGCTGGCCTGCGGCCTGGCCGCGCTCGGTTTCAAGCGCGGCGACAACCTGGCGATCATCGGCGACAACCGGCCGCACCTGTACATGATGATGACCGCCGCCCAGTGTCTTGGTGGCGTGCCGGTGCCGCTCTACCAGGACGCGGTGGCAGCCGAGATGCTGTTCGTGCTGCAGGATGCCGGCATCCGCTTCGTCGTCGTCGAGGACCAGGAACAGGTCGACAAGATGCTCGAAGTGCGCGAGCAGGTGGCGACGCTGGAGCACGTCATCTACGACGACCCGCGCGGCATGCGCCACTACAACCAGCCCTTCCTGCACGACATCCACGAGTTGATGGAAATGGGCCGCATCCATGACCGCAACCACCCGGATTTCCTCGACGCCGAAATCGCCCAGGGGCATTTCGACGACACCTCGGTGATGCTCTACACCTCGGGCACCACCGGCAAGCCGAAGGGCGTCTGCCAGACGCACGCCGCCTTCATCGCCGCCGCCCGCGGCGGCATCGAGGTGGACCGCATGAGCGCCGACGGCGACATCCTGTCCTACCTGCCGATGGCTTGGGTCGGCGACCACCTGTTCTCCTTCGCCCAGGCGATGGTCGCCGGCTTCACCATCAACTGCCCGGAATCCGGCGACACGGTGATGACCGACCTGCGCGAGATCGGGCCGACCTACTACTTCGCGCCGCCACGCGTCTTCGAGAGCCTGCTCACTTCGGTGATGATCCGCATGGAAGATGCCGGCAAGCTCAAACAGAAGATGTTCCACCACTTCATGGAAGTGGCGAAACGCTGCGGGTCCGACATCCTCGACGGCAAGTCGGTCGGTGCCGGCGACCGCTTCCAGTACTGGCTGGGCAACCTGCTGGTTTACGGCCCGCTGCGCAACGTGCTCGGCATGAGCCGGATCAGGGTGGCCTACACCGCCGGCGCGGCGATCGGCCCGGAGCTGTTCAAGTTCTATCGCTCGATCGGCATCAACCTGAAGCAGTTCTACGGCCAGACCGAAACCTGCGCCTATGTCTGCATCCAGCCGGACGGGGCGATCAAGTTCGACTCGGTCGGCCAGCCGGCGCCCGGCGTCGATATCAAGATCGCCGACAACGGCGAGGTGCTGGTCAAGGGACCGATGCTGCTCAAGGAATACTACAAGCGCCCGGATGCCACCGCCGAGTCGATCAACGCCGACGGCTGGTTCATGACCGGCGACGCCGGCTTCCTCGACGAGGACGGTCACCTGAAGATCATCGATCGCGCCAAGGACGTCGGCAAGCTCGGCAACGGCGCGATGTTCGCCCCCAACTACATCGAGAACAAGCTGAAGTTCTTCCAGCACGTCAAGGAAGCCGTCTGCTTCGGCGCCGACCGCGACCGGGTCACTGCCTTCATCAACATCGACATGGGCGCCGTCGGCAACTGGGCCGAGCGGCGCGGCATCGCCTACTCCGGCTATACCGACCTCGCCGCCAAGCCGCAGGTCTATGAACTGATCCAGCAATGCGTCGAGGAAGTGAATGCGGCGCTGGCGCACGACGTCATGGTCGCCGATTCGCAGGTCCATCGCTTCCTGATCCTGCACAAGGAACTCGATCCCGACGACGACGAGCTGACGCGCACGCGCAAGGTCCGCCGCAACTTCGTCTCGGAAAAGTACAAGGTGCTGATCGACGCCCTCTACGCCGGCAAGGACAGCCAGTTCATCGAGACCGAGGTCAAGTTCGAGGACGGTCGCCGCGGCAAGGTTGCCGCCGACCTGCGCATCGTCGATTGCAAGACCTTCCCGATCGTCAGAAAGGCCGCCTGAGATGAGCAAACAAATCGGCGAGGTCATTCTCGACCTGCACAATATTTCGCTGCGCTTCGGCGGCGTCAAGGCGCTCACCGACATTTCCTTCGACGTCCGCGAACACGAGATCCGCGCCATCATCGGCCCCAACGGCGCGGGGAAAAGCTCGATGCTCAACGTCATCAACGGCGTCTATCACCCGCAGGAAGGCAAGGTCTTCTGGCGCGGCAGCGAGCGCAAGAAGATGGAACCGCACATGGCGGCACAGCAGAACATCGCCCGCACCTTCCAGAACATCGCGCTGTTCAAGGGCATGAGCGTGCTCGACAACATCATGACCGGGCGCATCACCAAGATGAAGTCGACCTTCCTCGAGCACGCGCTGTGGTTCGGCCGCGCCCGCCAGGAAGAGCTGGCGCACCGCAAGAAGGTCGAGGAGGTGATCGACTTCCTGGAAATCCAGCACATCCGCAAGACGCCGGTCGGCCGCCTGCCCTACGGCCTGCAGAAGCGCGTCGAACTCGGCCGGGCGCTCGCCGCCGAACCGAAGATGCTGCTCCTCGACGAGCCGATGGCCGGCATGAACGTCGAAGAGAAACAGGACATGTGCCGTTTCATCCTCGACGTCAACGACCAGTTCGGCACCACCATCGTCCTCATCGAGCACGACATGGGCGTCGTCATGGACATTTCCGACCGCGTCGTCGTCCTCGACTACGGCAAGAAGATCGGCGACGGCGTCCCCGACGAGGTCAAGAACAACGAAGACGTGATCAAAGCCTATCTGGGCGCCGGTCACTGAGGAGACAAGCATGGAATTCGTATTCGCCGCGACGATGCTGTCGATCCTGCTCTGGGTCGCCGCCCGTTCGTACGCCGCCCGCCGGCACCGTCAAACCGTCCGCGCCGACTTCCGGGAGTAAGCCATGGAATTCTTCCTTGAAGTCCTCATCGGCGGCCTGCTCTCCGGCGTCATGTACGCCCTGGTGGCGCTCGGCTTCGTGCTCATCTACAAGGCCTCGGGCGTCTTCAACTTCGCCCAGGGGGCGATGGTCTATCTTGCCGCGCTGTCGGTGGTCGGCGTCATGGAGTGGGGGGCGCCGCTGTGGCTGGCGGTGATCCTCGCCTTCGCGATCATGACCGCCTTCGGCATCGCCACCGAGAAGTTCGTGCTCAGGAAGCTGGTCAACCAGCCGCCGATCGCGCTGTTCATGGCCACCATCGGCCTGACCTTCTTCATCGAGGGCCTGGCGCCGATGATTTTCGGCGCCGACCCGCGCGCCCTCGACATCGGCATCGTCAACGAGCCGATTCCCTGGATTCTCGACAACTGGAACATGGTCATTTCCAAGTTCGACCTGATCGCCGCCGGCGTCGCCGCCGTGCTGGTCACCGTGTTGGCGCTGTTCTTCCAGTACACGCGGATCGGCCGCGCCCTGCGCGCCGTCGCCGACGACCACCAGGCGGCGCTGTCGATCGGCATCCCGCTGCAGCACATCTGGGCCATCGTCTGGGGCGTTGCCGGCTTCGTCGCGCTGGTCGCCGGCATGATGTGGGGCGCCAGAAACGGCGTGCAGTTTGCGCTCACTTTCACGGCATTGAAGGCGCTGCCGGTGCTGATTCTCGGCGGCTTCACCTCGGTGCCGGGCGCCATCGTCGGCGGCCTGATCATCGGTGCCTCGGAAAAACTCGCCGAAATCTACATCCCGCCGGTGATGCAGGACCTCTTCGGCGGCAACTTCGGCGGCATCGAAGGCTGGTTCCCCTACGTGCTGGCGTTGCTCTTCCTGCTGGTCAGGCCGGAAGGTCTGTTCGGCGAACGCCACATCGACCGCGTGTAAGAGAGGAAACAACAAATGCTTTACCGTGAAGCCGGTCAATTCAAGACCTCCTACGCCGCCGACCAGCAGTTGTTCCCGATCCGCCAGGACCGCATCGGCCTGCTGTTGCTGCTCGCCGTCGCCTTCGTCGGGGTGCCGATGTTCGCCAGCGAATACTGGTTCTCGGCGATCCTGATTCCCTTCCTGATCTTCTCGCTGGCCGCGCTCGGGCTCAACATCCTGACCGGCTACGCCGGCCAGTTGTCGCTCGGCACCGCCGCCTTCATGGCGGTCGGCGCCTACGCCGCGTACAACTTCCAGTTGCGCGTCGAGGGCATCCCGATCCTGGTTTCCTTCATCTGCGCCGGCCTGACCGCCGCCGGCGTCGGCATCCTGTTCGGCCTGCCCAGCTTGCGCATCAAGGGTTTCTACCTGGCGGTGGCGACGCTGGCGGCGCAGTTCTTCATCGTCTGGTGCCTGACCAAGTTCCCCTGGCTGTCGAACAACTCGTCGTCCGGGGTGATCTCGGCGCAGAACATCGAGATTCTCGGCTACGCCTTCGACACGCCGCGCGACAAGTACCTGCTGGTCCTCGCCATCGTCGTCCTGCTTGCGCTGGCGGCCAAGAACATGGTTCGTTCGACGACCGGCCGGGCCTGGATGGCGGTGCGCGACATGGACGTCGCCGCGTCGGTGATCGGCATCCGCCTGATGCATACCAAGCTGCTCGCCTTCGCCGTCAGTTCCTTCTACTGCGGCGTCGCCGGCGCGCTCTACGCGTATTGCTACCTCGGTTCGGTCGAGCCGGACGGCTTCTCGCTCGACATGTCGTTCCGCATCCTGTTCATGGTCATCATCGGCGGTGTCGGCTCCATCCTCGGCTCCTTCCTCGGCGCCGCCTTCATCCTGCTGCTGCCGATCTTCCTCGACATCATGCTGCCCTTCTTCGCCGACCTGTTCGGCCTGCCGTTTTCCAGCGCCACCGTGTCGCACATCCAGATCCTGGTGTTCGGTGCGCTGATCATGTTCTTCCTGATCGTCGAGCCGCACGGGTTGGCCCGTCTGTGGCAGATCGCCAAGGAGAAGCTGCGCCTGTGGCCGTTCCCGCACTGAGAACCGGCCGTTTTTCGTAACACTGGAGGAGACATATACATGAAAAAAGTTTTCAAACCCGCTGTTGCCGCTGCCGCGGTTTCCCTCGCCCTGATCGCGCCGACCACCTTTGCCGCCGACCAGTTCTTCCCGATCCCGAGCTACCGCGTCGGCGCTTACGGCGCCAACGGCCAGGCCTTCTACGGCGGCTTCATCGACTACCTGAACTACGTCAACCTGAAGGACAAGGGCGTCAATGGCGTCACCCTGACCTGGGAAGAGTGCGAGACCGAGTACAACAACGCCAAGGGCGTCGAATGCTACGAGCGGATGAAGGGCAAGGCGGCGCAGTCGGCCGGGCCGATCCACACGATGTCTACCGGCATCTCCTACGCGCTGATCGACAAGTCGGCGCAGGACAAGCTGCCGCTGGCGATGATGGGCTACGGCCGCACCGACGCCGTCAACGGCTCGGTCTTCCCCTACGCCTTCCCGCTGGTCACCACCTACCAGATGCAGGCCTCGGCCATCGTCAAGTTCGTCAAGGACAAGCTGGGCGGCAACCTGGCCGGCAAGAAGATCGTCTATCTCTACCATGACTCGGCCTACGGCAAGGAAGCCATCGTCGCCCTCAACGCCGAAGCCGGCCTGAACAAGTTCGAACTGGTGCAGATTCCGGTCGCCCACCCGGGCAACGAGCAGGGCGCACAGTGGCTGAAGATTCGCCAGGAAAAGCCCGATTTCGTGATCTTCTGGGGCTGGGGCGTGATGAACCAGACGGCGCTGAAGGCGGCGCAGAAGGTCGGCTTCCCGCGCGACAAGATGATCGGCTCGTGGTGGACCGGTTCGGAAGAAGACGTGGTGCCGGCCGGCGAGGCCGCCAAGGGCTACATGGCGGCGACCTGGAACGTCGCCGGCAAGCAGGTGCCGGTGATCGCCGACATCGAGAAGGTGGTCTACGGCGCCGGCAAGGGCAACCTGCAGGACAAGGCCAAGATCGGCACCATCCTCTACAACCGCGGCGTTTCCGCTGCTGTCTTGTCGGTCGAGGCGATCCGCAAGGCGCAGGAAAAATACGGCAAGGGCAAGGCGATGAACGGCACCCAGGTCGCCTGGGGTCTGGAAAACCTCGACATCACCGAGGCCCGCCTGAAGGCATTGGGCGCCACCAACCTGTTGCCGACCATCAAGACCTCGTGCGCCAACCACGAAGGTTCCGGCAAGGTGAAGATCCAGCAGTGGGACGGCGCCAAGTGGGTGCCGGTGTCCGACTGGATCGAAGGCAACAAGGGGCTGATCCACCCGCTGTTCCAGGCGTCCGCCAAGCAGTACGCGAAGGAAAAGGGCATCACGCCGCGTGACTGCAGCAAGGAAAAATAAGCCGGGCCGCCGGGCGCGCTGCCGCGCCCGGCGCTTCCTTCCGTGATGGGAGAAGACATGAACACACAAGCTGCAACGGCTGAAAACTACCTGAGCATCAACAACATCGAGGTCATCTACGACCACGTGATCCTGGTCCTCAAGGGCGTGTCGCTGGCCGTGCCGAAAGGCAAGATCGTCGCCTTGCTGGGCGCCAACGGCGCCGGCAAATCGACGACGCTGAAGGCGATTTCCAACCTGCTGCGCGCCGAGCGCGGTGACGTGACCAAGGGCTCGGTCGAATACAAGGGGCAGCGCATCGACCAGTTGTCGCCCAACGAACTGGTCAAGCGCGGCGTCATCCAGGTCATGGAAGGCCGCCATTGCTTCGGCCACCTGACCATCGAGGAAAACCTGCTGACCGGCGCCTATACGCGCAGCATCTCGCGCGGCGAGTTGAAGGACAGCCTGGAGAAGGTCTATCACTATTTTCCGCGCCTGAAGACGCGCCGCGGTTCACAGGCCGGCTACACCTCGGGCGGCGAGCAGCAGATGTGCGCGATCGGCCGGGCGCTGATGGCCAAGCCGGAAATGATCCTGCTCGACGAGCCGTCGATGGGCCTGGCGCCGCAGATCGTCGAGGAAATCTTCGAAATCGTGAAGGACCTCAACGCCCGCGAACAGGTCAGCTTCCTGCTCGCCGAACAGAACACCATGGTCGCGCTGCGCTACGCCGATTTCGGCTACATCCTGGAAAACGGGCGGGTGGTGATGGAAGGCGGGGCCGAGGAACTGCGGACGAACGAGGATGTGAAGGAGTTCTACCTTGGCCTGAGTTCGGCGGGGCGGAAATCTTTCAAGGACGTCAAGCACTACCGCCGCCGCAAGCGCTGGCTCTCGTAGAGGGTTGCAGGGCGCCCCGCATGGCGGCGTTGTCGGCCGGCTTGTTGGCAGGAGCCAACGGCGCCGGCCTCCGCCTTGCCCTGCGGGGCTACTTTGCAACCCTTGGCGCAGAGGCAGAGGCAGAGGCAGAGGCAGAGGCAGAGGCAGAGGCAGAGGCAGAGGCAGAGGCAGAGGCAGAGGCAGAGGCACAGGCACAGGCACAGGCACAGGCACAGGCACAGGCACAGGCACAGGCACAGGCACAGGCACAGGCACAGGCACAGGCACAGGCACAGGCACAGGCACAGGCACAGGCACAGGCACAGGCACAGGCACAGGCACAGGCACAGGCACAGGCGGCTGGCGCTGGCGCTGACGCTGACGCTGACGCTGACGCTGACGCTGGCGCTGGCAGAACCGCTTTTCCGCGGTGACCGTCAAAACGGAGAAAAATGAAATGAGCTTCTACGACCCGCTCGAAACCCGCGATCCGGAGGACCGGGAAGCGGATCTGATGGGACGTCTGGCGCGCCAGGTGGCGCATGCCCGGTCGGGGACCGCCTATTACCGGCAGGCGCTGGCCGGGGTCGAGGCGGCGGCGTGTGCGACGCGGGCGGCGCTGGCGCGCCTGCCGCTGACGCGCAAGCGCGACCTGATCGAACTGCAGAAGGCGGCGCCGCCGTTCGGCGGGCTGAACGCGCTGGCGCCGGGCGAGGCGCGGCGGGTTTTCGCGTCGCCCGGGCCGATCTACGAGCTGCAGGGCGGCGACGTCAACCACTGGCGCATGGCGCGCGTCCTGTTCGCCGCCGGTTTTCGCCGTGGCGAACTGATCCACAACTGCTTCTCCTACCACTTCACACCCGGCGCCTTCCTCATGGAGGGCGGCGCCCGCAAGCTCGGCTGCGCGGTCTTTCCGGGCGGCGTCGGGCAGACCGAGCAACAGGTGCAGGCGATGGTCAACCTGCGCCCGGACGGCTACGTCGGCACGCCGTCCTTTCTCAGGATCATCGTCGAGAAAGCCGAAGAACTGGGCGCCGACATTTCTTCGCTGAAGAAGGCGCTGGTCTCCGGCGAAGCGCTGCCCGGCGTCACCCGCGCCTGGTTGAAGGAGCGCGGGATCGCCGTCCGCCAGTGCTACGCGACCGCCGACATCGGGGCGATCGCCTACGAGAGCGAGGCCGAAGACGGCATGGTGGTCGAGGAGGACCTGCTGGTCGAGATCGTCCGCCCGGGGACCGGCGATCCGGTGCCGGTCGGCGAGGTCGGCGAGGTGGTGGTGACCAGCTTCAACACCGACTACCCGCTGATCCGCTTCGCTACCGGCGACCTGTCGGCGATCCTGCCCGGCATCTCGCCCTGCGGCCGGACCAACATCCGCCTGCGCGGCTGGCTCGGCCGCGCCGACCAGACGACCAAGATCAAGGGCATGTTCGTCCATCCCGAGCAGATCGCCGAGATCGCCCGCCGCTTTCCGGAAGTCGCCCGCATGCGCCTGGTCGTCGACAACCCGGATGCCCAGGACCGCATGGTGCTGCACTGCGAAATGGCGGCAAATCCGGACGGACTGAGCGGAAAACTGGTCGAAAGCCTGCGCGAACAGACCAAATTGCGCGGTTCGATCGAATTTGTTGCCCCCGGGGGCTTGCCGAACGATGGAAAGGTGATCGAAGATAGGCGGGTCTACTGACCCGGAATCCCGTCAATGCGTGTACTTGCTCTCGCCCTGGCCCTGCTGGCCGTGCCGTTGCAAGCCGAGGAAGCCTCGCTGCGTCCGTCTGCCAGCTTGTTGTTCAAGTATCCCGAGCTGCTGCGCCCGGGCAGTTGCACGGTGTACCGCGAGGGCGGCGCCGGCTGGATCATGGTCGAACCGATGTACTACCTGCGCGGTACCGTCGTCAGCAGCGAGGTGACGACGCGCAAGCTGCAGCAGTGTCCGGCGGTGCCGGGCAAGACCCGCGAACAATACACGCGCCAGGAGTACGTCCGCCTGGTCGAGGCGACGCCCTGCCTGGCCGCCGGCGAGGCCGAGCGCGACGCGCAGGTCGGCGTCGTCCGCCTGCGCGTCGACGACTGGGAGACGCCGCACGTGCGCAAGGCGGAAAACACCGGCCGCCTCTACCGCGGCCTGTTCCTCGACCGGCCCTTGCAGAAGGGCATGGAGATCGAGCTCGAGGCCGACCTGCTCGGCCCCTGCGAGCCCTGATCCGGGTCAGTCGGCGGTCGGCGGGCGTAGCGTGACGGCGCCGAGCGCCGCCAGTCTTTCGATTTCCTGATCGTCGAGACCGAGCGCGGCCAGTCGTTCGCGGCTGTGTTCGCCGAGCAGCGGCGGCGCCGACTGCACGGCGCCCGGCGTCCGCGACAGGCGAGGCGCCGGCGCCGGCTGGCGCACCCCGGCCAGCTCGATGAAGGCGCCGCGCGCCCGGTTGTGCGGATGGTCGGCGGCTTCGCCCAGCGCCAGCACCGGCCACACGCAGTCGTCGCTGTCGGCGAACAGGGTTTCCCAGTGCCGGCGCGGCTGGGCGCGGAAGATTTCGCTCAGGCGCTGTTTCATTACCGGCCAGCGGCGGCTGTCGTACTGCGCGCCGCTGAAGTCGGGGTCGCCGGCCAGCCCCAGCCGTTCGACGAAGCTAGCGTAGAACTGCGGTTCGAGCGGGCAGACGCTGAGCCAGAGGTCGTCGGCGCACTGATAGACGTCGTAGAACGGGGCGCTCGAATCGATCGCGCAATTGCCCTGCCATTCGCCGAGCGCTTCCAGGTTGAACAGGCCGTGGCCGAGCAGCGCCGCGCCTTCGCACATGGCGGCGTCGATCACCTGGCCGCGGCCGCTGCGCTGCGCCTCGAACAGCGCGCAGGCGATGCCCCAGGCCAGCACCAGGCCGCCGCCGCCCATGTCGCCGACCAGCGTCGGCGGCGCCCAGGGCGCGCCGCCGTGGCGCCGGCCGCTGTCGAGAACGCCGGCGATCGCCGCGTAGTTGGCGTCGTGACCGGCGCGCGGGGCGAGCGGGCCGTCCTGCCCCCAGCCGGTCATGCGGCCGTAGATCAAGCGCGGATTTTCCGCCAGACAGACGTCGGGGCCGAAGCCCAGGCGTTCCATGACGCCGGGCCGGAAACCTTCGATCAGCACGTCGGCGTCGGCGATCAGGCGCAGCACCAGCGGCCGGACTTCAGGATTCTTGAGGTCGATGCACAGCGATTTCTTGCCGCGGTTGGCCACCGCCTTGCGGCCGCCGCCGAAGAGCTGCGAGGCGAAGGTGCCGCCGGCGCGTTCGAGCAGCGTGACCTCGGCGCCCATGTCGGCGAGCAGCATGCCGCAGAAGGGGCCGGGGCCGATGCCGGCGAATTCGACGACCTTGACGCCGGCCAGCGGGCCGCGCCCTTGTTCTTGAGCTGTCTCCATGATCTTGTTCTGGCGGTTGATATGGTCCGCAGTATCGCACGCGTTTGCCTGTGCCGTGGGGCATCGGGCATGATCCGGGATTGACCGGAGGAGTGCCGATGAAAAGCAGGATCGACGAACTGCTGGCGCGCATTGCCGCGCTGCAGGACGAGCTGGACGGTGAGTATCGCCAGGCGCGCGACGACTGGGCGCGCAAGAAGGCCGAACTGGCCGACGAACTGGCGCGTCAGCAGCGCCGCTACAAGACCGGGCTGTTCCGTTTCCTGGTCCGTTCCCGGTTGCTGGTGATTCTCACCGCGCCGGTCATCTACGCCGGCTGGATTCCCTTCCTGCTGATCGATTTCTTCGTCACGGTGTACCAGCACATCTGCTTCCGGGTCTATCGCATACCGCGCGTCCGGCGGGCCGACTACATCGTTTTCGACCGCGGCGATCTGCCCTACCTGAACCTGATCGAGAAGTTCAACTGCTTCTACTGCTCCTACGGCAACGGCGTCGCCGCCTATACCCGCGAGGTGGCGGCGCGCACCGAACAATACTGGTGCCCGATCAAGCATGCGCGGCGGATCAGGGCGGCGCACGATCGCTACCCGAAATTCTTCGATTACGGCGACGCCGAAGCCTTCCAGCAGGGCCTGAACCGCCTGCGCCGGCAATACGACGACGACACGCCGGGGGACTGAGCAGGGGGGCGGTCGCGCTTCAGTGAGCGAGACGGTAGCGGGCGTGCTTGGTGGCGTACATGCGTTGATCGGCCAGTTCGAGCAGTGCCATGAGGTCGTCGCCGTCGTGCGGGAAGGCGGCGGCACCGATGCTGGCGCGCAAGGGCAGTTCGATGCCCTCAAAGGCGAACGGCTGGTTGATCTGCTGTTCGAGGCGCCGGATGGCCGCCTCGATACCGTTGGGATTGGTTTCGACCGGCTGCAGGATGATCGCGAATTCGTCGCCGCCGAGCCGGGCAACGGTGTCCGACTGGCGGGCGGTGGCGTGGATGCGTTGGGCAAATTCGCAGAGCAGGACATCGCCGGCACGGTGGCCGTAAGTGTCGTTGACCTGCTTCAAGCCATCCATGTCGAGCATGATCAGCCCGGCCGGGGTGTCGGCGCGCCGCTGGCGGGCGATCACGTTGCGCAGGCGCTCCATGAACAGCGAGCGGTTGGCCAGGCCGGTCAGCGGGTCGTGCGTCGCCCGGTGGAACAGGTCGTCGCTGCCCAGTTGCGAAGCGAAGTACATGGCCGCACCGATGCTCTCGGAGAGCAGGCCGAGCAGGGATTCGTCGCGTTTGTCGAAGCCGGCGATCCGCCGTGACATCGCCTTGAGGACGCCGATCGTCTTGCCGTCGTGCTTGAGCGGCAGGAGCAGCATCGAGCGCAGGCCGACCAGGCGGCAGGCATCGCGGTCGACGCGGTCGTCGGTTTCGCTGTCGTCGCAGCGCAATATCGTGCCGGCGCGGACGCAGGTACCGGACAGACTGCCCGCTTGTTTCAGGCGCAGGCCGAGGTGCGCGCCGGCAATCCCGGAGACGGCGCGATAGACCATCTCGTCGCCCTCGGCCAGCTCGACGACAGCGCCGTCGGCAGCGATCAGGGAGAGGCTGCGGTCGGTGGCGATGGCGAGGACGGCGCCGAGATCAGGGCCGAGCTTGATGATCTCGGTCTGGATGGCGACGACTTGCATGAGCTGTTTGGCGCTGGGCATGGCATCGATCCGGCCATCGTCATGATGACGGCATTCCAAAGATGGGAAATATGGTACTACGCCAAAAGTAATATGCGCGGATTTTCTTCATCCGGGATCAGGTCGCCGGCCCTTGCTGCCCAATTTCCTGCCGCTTGCCATGCCGCCGCCGCGGCCTGCGTTCCCTACTTGAGATTGCGTTCGATGACGCGCGCCAGGATGTCCGTGGCCGGACCGATCCGCTCCACCGGGACGGCAGCGAAACCGAGGTTCATGCCCGGCTGGCGCGCTTCCTGGTCGAGGTAATACAGCGACAGGGGGCGGCAGATGACGCCTTCGGCGAGCGCCTGGGCGGCGACCATGGTGTCGTCGATCGGTCGGTTGAAGCGGTAGAGGAGTTGCAGCCCGGCTTGGCTGCCCGAGGGCATGACGACGTCGCCGAGCCGCGACTGCATGGCGCTCAGCAGAGCTTCGCGGCGCTCCGCGTAGAGGCTGCGCATGCGTTTGATATGGGCAGTGAAATGTCCCTCGTCAATGAATTCGGCGAGCGCCGCCTGCTCGGCCAGACGGCCGCCGCGATAGAGCTCGGAATTGCCGATCACGAAAGCCTCGACCAGATCCTCGGGAACCACCAGGTAAGCCAGCCGGATGCCGGGAAACATGACCTTGCTGAACGTCCCCAGATAGATCACCCGCTGCCGGTTGGCCAGGCCGAACAGCGAGCCGATCGGCCGTTCGTGGAAGTGCAGTTCGTTGTCGTAGTCGTCCTCGATGATCCATGAGCCGACATGATCGGCGTTCTCCAGCAACTGGATGCGGCGGTCGAGCGAGAGCACGGTGCCGGTCGGGTACTGGCTCGACGGCGAACAGAAGATCAGGCGCGGCGGCAGCGCCCAGTCTTCGACGGTGGGCGCCAGCCCCTTGGCGTCGAGCGGGATCGGCGTCACCTGCAGGCCGGCGGCGACCAGCACGTTGCGTGCCCCCCAGTAACCCGGGTCTTCGATCCAGGCGCGGTCGCCATGATCGGCGAGGAGGCGGGCGCAGAGGTCGATCGCCTGGTGCGAGCCGTTGATGATGATCACCTGCTTCGGATCGACCGGCATCATCCGCGTCACGCGCAGGTAGTTGGCCAGCATCACCTTGAGCGGACCGTAGCCGGTATGCGCGTAATTGAGCAGATGGGCCTGGTCGGCGCTGTGGTACTTGGCGAGCAGACGGCGCCAGATGGCGAAGGGAAAGGCGTCGATGTCGGGCACGCCGGGCATGAAGGCGCCGCGTTGCACGACGCTGCTGGTGGCATTGGCGGCGACGATGCTGCCGCGCCGCGACAGGCCTTCGCGCCGGGTGCCGAGCAAACGTTTGGGCGGCACCCGGCGCAGACCGCCCTGCACGGCTTCCGAAACGTAGCTGCCGTCGCCGGTGCGGCTCTCGATATAGCCTTCGACCAATAATTGCTCGTAGGCGCGGACCACGGTGTTGCGCCCCATGCCGAGGTCCTCGGCCAGGCTGCGCGTCGGCGGCAGCTTGGTGCCGGGAGCCAGGGCGCGGTCGAGAATGGCCTGGCGCAGCGCCAGGTATATCCTGATGCGCAGTTTGAGCGGCGCCGACTGGCGGTCCAGATATTGTTCCAGCAATTCGGTGATCAGTCGGGCTTCCATCGTGCGCTCCGGAATTGGTTCCCTGTTTTTCGGAAAAATTGGTTCTCATTTTGACCAATCGTTCCCCTATGATCAACCCATCGAGTGCCAGCGGGCGGTTTGCCCGGCGCTGGCGAAGGCGTGATTCAGGAGAGAGGCCATGGGCCAGCAAGACGGTGGAAGCGCTCACGTTACCTTCCGCAAGGTACAGAAAACCTATGATGGCGAACATCTGATCGTTCGCGATCTCAACCTCGACATCCAGCGCGGCGAGTTCCTCACCCTGCTCGGACCGTCGGGTTCCGGCAAGACGACCTGCCTGATGATGCTGGCCGGTTTCGAGACGCCGACCGCCGGCGAAATCTGCCTCGGCGACCGGGTGATCAACAAGCTGCCGCCGCACAAGCGCAACATCGGCATGGTCTTCCAGAACTATGCGCTGTTCCCGCACATGACGGTGGCCGAGAACCTGCGCTTCCCGCTCGCCGTGCGCAAGCTGCCGGCGGCCGAGATCGATACCAAGGTCAAGAACGCGCTGGCCATGGTCCGTCTCGAGAAGTTCGCCGGCCGCTATCCGCAGCAACTGTCCGGCGGCCAGCAGCAGCGCATCGCCCTGGCCCGCGCCCTGGTCTTCGGTCCGGAGCTGGTGTTGATGGACGAGCCGCTCGGCGCCCTCGACAAGCAGTTGCGCGAACACATGCAACTCGAGATCAAGCACATCCACGAGAACCTCGGCATCACCGTCGTTTTCGTCACCCACGACCAGGGCGAGGCGCTGACCATGTCCGACCGCATCGCCGTCTTCAACCATGGGGTGATCCAGCAGATCGACAGCGCCGAAGCGCTCTACGAGCACCCGGTCAATTCCTTCGTCGCCAGCTTCATCGGTGAGAACAACGCCTTGCACGGCACCGTCGAGCAGATCGCCGACGGTCGCTGTAGCGTGCGCCTCGATTGCGGCGCGCGGATCGAGGCCGAAGCGCGCAACGTGCAGGGCGTCGGGGCGCGGACCATGGTTTCGGTGCGCCCGGAGCGCGCTTTCCTGGCCGACGGCGAGGGCGGCGGCAATCGGTTCAGCGCCGGGGTCAAGGAGATCATCTATCTCGGCGACCACGTCCGGATTCGCCTCGACTTGGTCGGCGGTCACGACTTCACCGTCAAGTTGCCGATTTCCCACCTCGACCGCCAGTTGCGCGCGGGTGACCAGGTGGTGGTGGCGATGGCCCCCGAACATGTCTGCGCGCTCGATCCGGTCGACGAAGCGCATTGATTTTCAACTTGCCCGGCGCCGCCGGGCAGCGATTCACCAACAACTCAGAGGAGGGTATTGCCATGATTCAACAGAAGTCCCTGAACAAACTCGCCGCCATCGCCGCCGGCCTCGGTCTGGTCGGCGCGGTGCAAGCGGCCGACCTGACCGTCATCTCCTTCGGCGGCACCAACCAGAAGGCGCAGGTCAAGGCCTATTACGAACCGTTCATGCGCAATACCGGGATCAAGATCATCCCCGGCGAATACAACGGCGAACAGGCCAAGGTCAAGGCCATGGTCGAAGCCGGTAATGTCAGCTGGGACGTCGTCGAACTCGAATCCCCGGAAATGGCTCGCGGCTGCGAAGAGGGGCTGTACGAGAAGCTCGACTACAGCAAGATCGGCAACAAGAAGGATTTCCTGCCGGCGGCGGTCAATGAGTGCGGCATCGGCTTCTTCGTCTGGTCCACCGTGCTTGCCTACAACGCCGACAAGCTGAAGCAGGCGCCGACCTCGTGGAGCGATTTCTGGGATGTGAAGAAGTTCCCCGGCAAGCGCGGCATGCGCAAGGGCGCCAAGTTCACGCTGGAGTTCGCGCTGATGGCCGACGGCGTCGCTCCGGCCGATGTGTACAAGGTGCTGGCGACCAAGGCGGGTGTCGATCGGGCGTTCAAGAAGCTGGACCAGATCAAGCCGCACATCCAGTGGTGGGAAGCCGGTGCTCAGCCGCCGCAACTGCTGGCCGCCGGCGACGTGGTGATGAGTTCCGCCTACAACGGCCGCATCGCCACCGCGCAGAAGGAAGGTCGCAACCTGAAGATCGTCTGGACCGGCAACATCTACGACGTCGAGTCCTACGGTATTCCGAAGGGCACGGCCAAGCGCGAGGAGGCCTACAAGTTCCTGGCGACGCTGGCCAAGCCGGAAAACCAGGTGGTCTTCTCCGGCGAGATTCCCTACGGCCCGACCAACGTCAAGGCCAATCCGCAGATCAGCGCGGCGATCGCTGCCGAATTGCCGACTTCCGCCGCCAACATCAAGACCGCCGTCGCCAGCAACACCATGTTCTGGGTCGAGCACGGCGAGGATCTGGAACAGCGTTTCAACGCCTGGGCCGCACGCTAGTAAAGCTGGCCGCTTTCCCGCGCTGAGCGGGGAAGCGGCCGGATCGGGGAATGAGGGAAGACGATGATGGTCCAGGGAGAAACGATGTCCGAGCCGATTGCCGAAACGGCAGCCGTTCCGCTCAAGCGCATGCTGCAGCGCGCCGAACGCATGAAGAAGCTGCGCTACGGTGCCTTGATCGCGCCGCTGGCGGTCTTTCTTCTGCTCACCTTCCTGTGGCCGATCGCCGCCTTGTTGCTGAAGAGCGTCGATAACCCGGAAGTGGCGGCGGCGCTGCCGCAGACCCTGCACCAGTTGTCCGGCTGGTCCGGCAAGGATTTGCCGCATGAAGGCGCCTACGCCGCGCTGGTCAGCGACCTGAGCCTGGGCAAGGGCAGCAAGACCCTGGCCGAAGCCGCCAAGCGCCTGAACATGGAAGAACCCGGGCTGCGTTCGCTGCTCATGAACACCGCCCGCAAGCTGCCGCTGGCGACCGATGCCGGTCCGCGCGAGTCGCTAGTGGCGATGGACGAGCGCTGGGGCGAGCTGCGCACCTGGCAGTTGATCGCCCGCAATGCCAGCCAGAAAACCGATTACTACCTGCTCGCCGCGCTCGACCTGACGCGCGACGCGAGCGGCGAAATCAGCCGGGGCGAGCAGGGCGACTCGGTATTCACCGAGATTTTCGGCCGCACCATCTGGATGAGTTTCGTCGTCACGGTGTATTGCCTGCTCCTCGGCTTCCCCCTGGCCTACCTGCTGGCCACCTTGTCGAAACGCAGCTCGAACCTCTTGATGGTGTTCGTCCTGTTGCCTTTCTGGACCTCGATCCTGGTCCGCGTCGCCGCCTGGATCGTTCTTCTCCAGCAGGGCGGCCTGATCAACCAGGCGCTGATCGCGCTGGGCATCACCGACGAACCCCTGCAACTGGTGTTCAACCGGGTCGGCGTCTACGTGGCGATGGTGCACATCCTGCTGCCCTTCATGGTGCTGCCGCTGTACAGCGTGATGAAGGGCATCTCGCCGACCTACATGCGCGCCGCGATGTCGCTCGGCTGCCCGCCGTTCAAGAGTTTCTGGAAGGTGTATTTCCCGATGACGGTGCCCGGCATCGCCGCCGGCGGGCTGCTCGTCTTCATCCTGTCGATGGGTTACTACATCACGCCGGCCCTGCTCGGCAGCCCGAAGGAACAGATGGTCAGCTACTTCGTCGCCTTCTACACCAACGAGACCACCAACTGGGGCATGGCCGCCGCCTTGTCGGCCCTGTTGCTGGCCGCCACCATGCTGCTCTACGTCGTCTATAACCGCCTCGTCGGCAGCGCGACGAACGGCGCCCCGCAACGCTGATCGGAGATATTCATGCTGCCGCCTTATGCCTCCCTGCCCGAGAAGCTCTGGTATTACAGCTTCCGCGTTTTCTGCGGGCTGGTCCTGCTGTTTCTGGTGACGCCGGTCCTGGTCATCATTCCGCTCTCGTTCAACAGCGATTCCATCCTGATGTACCCGATGTCGGGTTTCTCGCTGCGCTGGTACGAAGAATTCTTCCAGTCCGAAATCTGGACCCACGCGCTGAAGAACAGCCTGATCGTCTCCCCGTTCGCCACGCTGCTGGCGATGGCGCTCGGCACCCCGGCGGCAATCGGCCTGACCCGCATCGATTTCCCCGGCAAGGCGCTGCTGATGGCGGTGCTGATCTCGCCGATGGTGGTGCCGGTGGTCATCGTCGGTGTCGCCACCTACCTGGTGTTCGCGCCGATCGGCCTGAGCGGCAGCTACCTCGGCCTGATCATGGTGCACGCGGCGCTCGGCGTGCCCTTCGTCGTGACCACCGTCTGCGCGACGCTGCAAGGCTTCGACTACAACCTGGTGCGCGCCGCCACCAGCCTCGGTGCCAGCCCGCTCACCGCCTTCTTCCGGGTCACCTTGCCACTGGTTGCGCCGGGCGTGATCTCCGGCGGCCTGTTCGCCTTCGGCACCTCGTTCGACGAGGTCGTCGTCACCCTGTTCCTCGCCGGCCCGCAGCAGACGACGCTGCCGCGCCAGATGTTCGCGGGCATCCGGGAAAACATCAGTCCGACGATCGCCGCCGTCGCCACCATCCTGACCGTCATCTCGGTGCTCATGCTGCTCACGCTGGAATGGTTGCGCGGCCGCAACGAGCGCCTGCGCACCGCCGTCGCCGAGTAAGCCGGCGGCTCACCCCGCATTCTCCCCTTCATCTCTCAGGACTCTTCCATGCAAGGATTGAAAGACACTTCACTTTTCTGCCAGCAGGCCTACCTCGCCGGCGTCTGGTGCGCCGCCGACAGCGGCGCGACGCAAACCATCCGCAACCCGGCGACGCAGGAAGTGCTGGGCAGCGTGCCGGTCATGGGGCAAGCCGAGACGGAACGCGCCATCGTCGCCGCCGAGCGGGCAGGGGCGGGCTGGGCGGCGCGTACCGCCGGCGAGCGGGCGCGCATCCTGCGCGCCTGGCACGATGCCCTGCTCGCCAACATCGACGACCTGGCGCTGATCCTGACCAGCGAACAAGGCAAGCCGCTGGCCGAGGCGAAGGGCGAAATCGCCTACGCCGCCTCCTACATCGAGTGGTTCGCCGAAGAGGGCAAGCGTGCCTACGGCGACGTGATCCCGGCCAATCTGGCGGACCGCCGCATCCTGGCGATCAAGCAGCCGATCGGCGTCTGCGCGGCGATCACGCCGTGGAACTTCCCGACCGCGATGATCGCGCGCAAGGCCGCCGCCGCGCTGGCCGCCGGCGCCACCATGCTGGTCAAGCCGGCGCCGCAGACTCCGTTCTCGGCGCTGGCGCTGGCGCTGCTGGCCGAGCGTGCCGGCGTCCCGGCCGGCGTCTTCTCGGTGCTGACCGGCGACGCGCTGGCGATCGGCGGCGAAATGTGCGCCAACCCGACGGTGCGCAAGCTTTCCTTCACCGGCTCGACGGCGACCGGCATCAAGCTGATGCAGCAATGCGCGCCGACGCTCAAGAAGCTGTCGCTCGAACTGGGCGGCAACGCGCCCTTCATCGTCTTCGACGACGCCGATGTCGACGCCGCAGTGCTCGGCGCAATGCAGTCGAAGTACCGCAACAGTGGGCAGACCTGCGTTTGCGCCAACCGCTTCCTGGTCCAGGACGGCATCTACGAGCGCTTCACGGAAAAGCTCGCGGCGGCGGTCGGACAACTGGTGCTCGGCGTCGGTACCGAAGCGGGCGTCACCCAGGGGCCGCTGATCGACGGCAACGCGCTGGCCAAGGTCGAAACCCTGCTCGCCGACGCCACCGCCAAGGGCGCGCGCGTGCTCTGCGGCGGACAGCGTAGTGCGCTGGGCGGCACCTTCTTCGAGCCGACCATCGTCGCCGACGTGACCCCGGAAATGCGCGTGGCGCGCGAGGAAATCTTCGGGCCGGTGGCGCCGATCTTCCGTTTCAGCAGCGAGGAAGAGGCGATCCAGCTTGCCAACGCGACCGAGTTCGGGCTCGCCGCCTATTTCTACAGCAAGGACCTGGGCCGGGTCTGGCGCGTTTCGGAAGCGCTGGAATACGGCATGGTCGGCGTCAATACCGGCGCCATTTCGACCGAAGTGGCGCCATTCGGTGGCATCAAGTCCTCCGGCTTCGGCCGCGAGGGATCGAAGTACGGACTCGAGGATTACCTCGAAATCAAATATGTCTGCATGGCCGGCATCGGCCGCTGACGACAACGGATCATCGGAGAACAGCACCATGAATGCACATCACGAAATCACCCGCGCAGGCAACGCCGCCCTCATGCAGCGACGCGCCGCCGCCTTGCCGCGCGGTGTCGGCCAGGGCCACCCGGTATTTGCCGAGCGCGCCGAGAACGCGGAAATCTGGGACGTCGAAGGCCGCCGCTGGATCGACTTCTGCGCCGGCATCGCCGTGGTCAACACCGGCCATTGCCACCCGCGCGTGATCGCCGCCGCGCACGCCCAACTCGACAAGTTCACCCACACCTGCTTCCAGGTCGTCGCCTACGAGTCCTACGTCGAACTGGCCGAGAAGCTGAACCGCCTGGCGCCGGGCGCAACGCCGAAGAAGACCTTCTTCATGAACACCGGCGCCGAAGCGGTCGAAAACGCGATCAAGGTGGCGCGCGCCTACACCGGGCGCAGCGGCATCATCGCCTTCCAGGGCGCTTTCCACGGCCGCACCATGTACACCATGGCGCTGACCGGCAAGGTCAACCCGTACAAGGTCGGCTTCGGTCCCTTCCCCGGCGAAATCTTCCACGCGCCGTATCCGAACGCGCTGCACGGCGTTTCGGTCGATGACTCGATCGCCGGTCTGGAAGCGATCTTCAAGAACGACATCGAAGCCCGTCGCGTGGCGGCGATCTTCGCCGAGCCGGTGCAGGGCGAGGGCGGTTATCTGCCGGCGCCGCCGGAGTTCTTCGTCCGCCTGCGCGAACTGTGCGATCGCCACGGCATCCTGCTCGTCGCCGACGAAATCCAGACCGGCGCGGCGCGCTGCGGCACGATGTTCGCCATCGAACACAGCGGTATCGAACCCGACATCATCACCATGGCCAAGGGTCTGGGCGGCGGTCTGACGCTGTCGGCGGTGATCGGCAAGGCCGAGATCATGGACGCGGCAACGCCGGGCGGCCTCGGTTCGACCTACGCCGGCAATCCGATTGCCGTCGCCGGTGCGCTGGCCGTTCTCGACGTGATCGAGGAAGAGCAGTTGTGTGCCCGTGCCGAGCGGATCGGCCAGGCGATGCGCGAAAAGCTGAGCGCGCTGGCCGGTCGTCTCGATTGCATCGCCGAGGTGCGCGGTCTGGGCGCGATGACCGCGGTCGAATTCTGCCGGGCTGGCGATCCCCATCGTCCGGCGCCGGAAATCGCCAACGCGCTGAAGGCGGAGGCGGCCAAGCGCGGCCTGCTGCTGCTCAACTGCGGTACCTACGGCAACGTGCTGCGCCTGATGGTGCCGCTGACCATTCCCGATGCCGTGCTTGAAGAAGGCATGGAGCTCCTGGTTGCTGCCATCGAGGTTGCCGCCCAGGCCTGAGCGAGGCCGCTGCTGGCGGGGCCGGAAGGCCCCGTCAGCTCTTGCGTCCAAGCAGGCCGCGCACCGCGTCCTGGAGGTCGGCCGGCAGCACCACCAGCTTGGCGTTGTCCTTCTCGCCCAGGCGCTCCATCGCCGCGATGTATTTCTCGCCGAGCAGGAAGGCCATCGGCCCGGCCTGGTCGCCAATCGCCGCGCTGACCCGGCGGATCGCTTCGGCCGAGGCCTCGGCCATCATCACCTGGGCGTTGGCGTCGCGCTTGGCCGATTCGAGGCGCGCTTCGGCTTCCAGGATGGCCGACTGCTTGGCGCCTTCCGACTTGGTCACCACCGCCTTGCGCTCGCGCTCGGCGGCGGCCTGCATCTCCATCGCCTTCTGCATCGATTGCGACGGCTTGATGTCCTGGATTTCGACCGACTTCACCGTCAGCCCCCAGTCGATCGCCTCGTCGGCGATGCTCTCGCGCAGCCGCGCCTTGATCTTGTCGCGCGACGACAGCGCCTCGTCGAGTTCCATTTCGCCGACGATCGAGCGCAGCGTGGTCATGATCAGGTTGCGGATCGCCTCCGAGAAATCGGTGACGCCATAGACCGCCTTGACCGGGTCGGTGACCTTGATGAAGGCGATGGCATTGGTCAGGATCACCGCGTTGTCGCGGGTGATCACTTCCTGCTCCTGGACGTCGAGGATGATGTCCTTGGTGACCAGTTGGTAGGCGATGCGGTCGATGTAGGGAATGACCACGTTGAGGCCGGGCTTCAGCGTGCCGTGGTATTTGCCCAGCCGCTCGACGATCCATTCCTCGCCCTGCGGCACGATGCGCACGCCCTTGGCGATGGTGACGACGACGAAGGCAAGCAGTGCGAGGGCAACGACGAATCCGGCTTCCATGGGGAACTCCCTTCAGTTTTTGACGACTTTCAGATAACTGCCTTCGACGGCGACGACGCGCACCCGCTCGCCGGCGGCGATGGCGCTGTCGGCGAGACAGACCCACTCGTCGGCGCCGAGCAGCGGCCGCTGGAAACGCACGCGGCCTTTCTGGAACGGTTCGATCGCGCCGGTCAGCAGGCCGATCTCGCCGATCGCCTCGCCGTCGGCGGTGCCGCTTTGCGTCGTCTGCGCCTGGCGGAAGACGCGGAACCAGAGCACGGTCATTGCCAGCGAGGCGACGATCCAGCACAGGACCTGCGCGGTCAATGGCAGGCCGGGGGCGAGCAGCAGGAGCAGCCCGACGAGCAGCGCGCCGAGGCCGAACCAGATGATGTAGAAGGCCGGCATGGCGAGTTCGGCGATCACCAGGGCGATGCCGCCGACGATCCAGTGCCACCATTGAGGTTGCATGACGATGTCCATGCCGCCGAGTATTTCGGGTTTGTCGGCCGCGGTCAAGGCGGCTTGCGGTATTTACGGATCAACGGCGGTCGGCCGCCGGATTAGAATCGACCGATGCATACCGTTCTCCTGCTCCTTCCCGATTTCGCACTGATCCTGCTCGGCGCCGCCATCCGCCGCTGGATGCACCTGGGCGACCATTTCTGGAGCGGGGTCGAGAAGCTGGTCTATTTCATCCTGTTCCCGGCGCTGCTGGTCAACGCGATCATGCGCACCCGGCTCGACCTCGGCGCGGCGCTGCCCTTGCTGGCTACCGCCTTCGCCGCGCTGGCCGCCGGCATGCTCCTCGGGCTGCTGCCGAAGCTGTGGCTGCGCATGCCGGACCTGCGCTTCGCCTCGATGTTCCAGTGCGCCTACCGGTTCAATTCCTACATCGCGCTGGCGGTCGCCGGGATGCTCTTCGGCAGTCCGGGCATCGCCACCATGGGGCTGATCGTCGGTGCTGCGGTGCCCTTCGCCAACCTGGTCTCGGTGTGGATGCTAGCGCGCCACGGCGAGGTCGGCCTGTGGCGCGAAGTGGCGCGCAACCCGCTGATCTGGGCGACGGCCGGCGGTTTCCTGCTCAACCTCGCCGGCTTTCTGCCGCCGGCGCCGTTGCAGGCTTTCCTCGGGCGTCTTGCCGATGCCTCGATCGCCCTCGGCCTGATCGCCGTCGGCGCCGCCCTGCGCCTCGACGGCACCGCCGGCGCCCGCTTCTTCTCCGGCTGGCTGCTCGCCGTCAAGCTGCTGGCGCTGCCGCTGATCGCCATCGTCGTCGGTCGGACGGTTGGCCTGAGCGGGCTGAATTTCCAGGTCGCCGTCCTGTTCGCGGCGATGCCGACGGCGTCGTCGGCCTACATCCTGGCGATGCGCATGGGCGGCGACGGGCGCAGCGTCGCCTGGCTGATCTCGGCGAGCACGCTCGCCGCGATGCTGACGCTGCCGCTGTGGGCGGCCTGGTTGCTCGGCTAGACGCCTATTTCTTGGCTGCAGGCCGGCGCGGCTTCGGTTTTTCTTCGGTGCCGGTGGCGGCCGGTTCCGCCTGCGTGGCGGCGGCGGCTTCGACGTTCTGCTGCAGGTGCTCGCGCATCTGCTGCATCATCTGCCAAGGCCACAGCGCAGCTTCCGAAAAGGCCTTGCCGGTTTCTTCGGCGGGCGCTTCCGGGGCGGTCGGTTCGTTCATCTGGCGGGCGGCGTCGGACGCCATCTGACCCATCGCCTGCATCGTGGTCACCGTGCTGCGCTGCATCTCGAGTCCCTGGATGGTCATCTGCAGCATCGACAGGTTCATGCGCAGCCAGCCTTCGACGGCTTTCATGTCCTTGATCCGTTTATCCAGTTCTTCCACGTCGAAGGTCGGGGTGACCATGCCGGGGAGGCCGAAACCCATGTTGCTCCAGAGGTTGCGCATGAAGTTGAGCGGGTCGTTGGCAGATGCTTGGTTCATTTTGGTCTCCTCCGGGGTCATCTGATGCAACGATCTTAAACCACTTTTATCGTGCAAAATGATAAATTACCGCCTGTTATGAAAAAGGAATAACCGATGCTCAAGCTGTTGGTAGTTGAAGATCACGCATTGGTCCGCGAGGGACTGGTCGGCCTGCTTTCCCAGGTGGAAGAAGGTGTGCACGTATTCGAGAGCGCCGATTTCGAGAGCGCGCTGAGCGTGCTCGACAGCGAAGGCGATTTCGATCTGGTCCTGCTCGATCTTGCCCTGCCGGGGATCGATGGCTTTGCCGGGCTCGACATCCTGCGTCGCCGTTATCCGGCGATGCCGGTGGCGGTGGTTTCGGCTTTCGACGACCAGCCGACGGTGACCCGGGTGATGAACCTCGGGGCTTCCGGCTTCATTCCCAAAGCGCTCAACGGCGAACGTCTGCTGCAGGCGGTACGCGACGTGCTGGCCGGCAACATCGTCCGGCCCAGCGGCCAGATGCCGGCGCGCCTCGACGACGCGGTGCCGTTGCCGCCGTCCAGCGTCAGCGTCAAGCCCGGCGAGATCGGCCTGACCGATCGCCAGGCGCAGGTGCTGTGCCTCATGGTGCGCGGCCTGTCGAATCGCGACATCGCCGATCAGCTCGATCTTTCCGAAGGCACGGTGAAGATTCACGCGACCGCGGTCTTCAAGGCGCTCGGCGTCACCAGCCGGACCCAGGCACTGGTTACCGCGGCCCGCTACGGCATCGACTTCAGCGACGTTTTCTGAGACTCAGGTGATCGGCCCGCGCGGCGCGCTGGCGCGCAGCAGGGCGCGCAGGCGGGCCGGCCGGACCGGCGGCGCCAGGACGTGGGTATTGGCCGGCAAGGGGTCGGCACCGGTCGGGCCGATGACGATCAGGGCCATTTCCGGATCGATGTCGGGGATCCAGCCGGCGTCGCAGAGGACGATGGTGTCGCTGCGCAAGCGCTCGACCGACTGCCGGTCGCCACTGCTGGTGGCGTAATTCCACGAGGCGATCAGTTCGCGGCAGGCTGCCAGTTCGCTCGATTCGCCGATGAAATGAACGATGCCGTTGCTCGCTTCCCGGTTGTTTCGGGCGCTGGGCGTCGCCTGTTCCGCCGCCCGTTCGACGAGTAGCGAAAAGGTCGTCCCGTTGCCGATCTGCGAGGCGAGCGAGACTTCGATGCCCAGCCCCTTGGCCAGGCGCTGGACGATGGAGAGGCCGAGGCCGAGGCCGCCGTCCTGTTCGCGGGCAACGTTGGCGACCTGGTAGAACTCGGCAAAGATCGCCGCCCGGTGTTCGCGGGCGATGCCGATGCCGCTGTCGCGCACCTCGATGCGCAGGCGGTCGCCCTGGAGCCGGGCGCCGACCAGGATGGCGCCGCCGGCCGGCGTGTAGCGCAGGGCGTTGGAAATCAGGTTGCCGAGCATGCGTTCGAGGAGTTGCGGGTCGCTGTAGACGAAATAGCGCGGTGCATGGAAGCGCAGGCGCAACTGGTGGGCTTCGGCCTGCCGGAAAAAAGCGTCGTGCAGGCGCTGGAAAACCGCGGCCAGCGGGAAGGGCTGCAGATTGGCGCGGACTCCGTCGATGTCGAGGCGGGAGATGTCGAGCAGCGCGTTGAGCATGTCGCCCAGGGTTTGCGTCGAGGCGGCAATCTGTTCGGCGATGCGCGGCACTTCGCGCAGTTTGCCGGCGGCAGCCTGGCGCAGCAGGTCGGTGGTGAACAGGGAAAGGGCATGCAGCGGCTGCCGGAGGTCGTGGCTGGCGGCGGCGAGGAACCGGCTCTTGGCGGCGTTGGCGCGCTCGGCGGTGTCCTTTTCGGCGGCCAGTGCGGCGGTGGCCTGGTCGATACGCTCTTCGAGCAGGTCGCGGCTGTCGGCCAGGGCTTCGGCCATTGCCCGCAGGTCGCGGACCTGGCGGCGGACCAGGACGGCGCCGAAGAAGAGCAGGGCGCTGAGCATGATGCCGAGGGTGCCGATTTCGAACAGGCGGTTGTGCCAGTTGGCGAGCAGCGAATCGGTCGGCATCATCGCCACCATGCGCAGGTCGGAGAAACCGGGGACCGGTGTCGTCGAGATCAGCAGGCCGCTGACTTCGACGATCCCGGTTTCCGGGATCATGCCGGCGGCGCGGCCGTCGAACAGGGCGACGCCGGCCTGCTGGCCGAGGATGCCGGAGCGGGTGCTGAGATCGCTGGGGCGGCAGGAGGCGACGATTTCCCCCTTGGCATTGGTCAGCACCGCGTCGAAATCGTCGGAGAGACGGTTGGCCCAGCAGAAATCCTGCATGTAGGCGGGCTCGATGGCGGCGAAGGCGGCGCCGGCGAAGCTATTGCCCGGGCCGTTCAGACGGTGGGCGATGGCGTAGGTGTAATGGTCCGAATTGCGGCCGACATAGGGGCCGTAGGTGGTCCACGGCGTGCCGCGGGCCAGCGCCGCGAAATAGGGGCGGTCGCTGACGTTGACCTGCGGGCTCGGGAAATAGCTGGAGATGAAGCGCTGGTTGCCCTGTTCGTCGAAAACGCTCAGGTCGCGCAACTGGGGCATGGCACGCGAATGGCGCTGGGCGATGTATTCCCAACCGCGCACCGGTTCCCAGTCCGGCCAGTCGGCGCGATTGAGCGAGAGATCGGTGGCGACTTCCTTGACCAGGACGTTGACGGCTTCGAAAGCGCGGGCCGTGTGTTCGGCCATCATCACCGAGAATTGCTTGAGACGGGTTTCGCCGCTGTCGATGTCGCGCTGGTAGGAAAGCACCAGGTCGGTGAGAAAGATGACCAGCACCGTCAGCGTCCCGAGCAGGGCCACCAGCAGGGCGAGTTTTTCCGGCTTGCGCGTCAGTTGCATGCGGGATCAGATCCGGTAGCAATACAACGGCCGCGGCGGCGAGCAGGCGACTTCGACGATGCTCTCCGGCGTCACCCCGGGCACCGGGAAACTGTTGCTGACGAAGAGGCTGCCCGGTTGCATTTCGGCCTTAACTTTTTCCCACAGCTTGGGCATCGGTACCGGCGACAGGAAGGCATAGACCAGATCGTGTTCGCCAAGCGGCATCTGCCAAAGGTCTTCCCACAGCCAGTGCAGGTTGGGCCGGCCGATGCCGAGGATGCGGCCGGTCAGCCAGGTCAGCGGGGCGTTTTCGGCGCCGGTGAACTGGCGATCCGGCCAGCGGTCGGCGAGCGGGATGACGGTGCTGCCGATGCCGGCGCCGAGATCGAGGAAGCGCTGGCTTTCTTCCTTGCCGATCAGTTCGTCGAGCGCGGCAACGGTCTCGCGGTTGGACAGGTAGAGCGGCACCTGGCCGGAAAGCGCGCCGCGGTAGACCAGCAGCAGCAGGATGAAAGCGAAAAGGAACCAGCCGGGGTCGATGTTCAGCGTCCAGGTCAGCCAGACCAGCGGCATGAACAGGGCATGGATCAGTCGCCACCACCAGGGCTGGCGGGCGATCGTCGCCAGCGCCAGGGCGACCGCGCCGATCAGCAGGCTGGTCTGCTGCCAGGGCAGATTGCCGCCGGCCCAGCCGTAATAGGGCCAGGCCAGCGAGAGGACGAGGATGACGGCGGCGCCCTGCAGGGCGAACTGGCGAAGCGGGGTCGATGACATCCCGCGATTCTACCCAGATTTATGTCATGGTCGCCGCGCGGGCTGCCTCCCTTTTCTGCCGGGCCCGCGTCAGCGCGGCCTCGCGCACCGGGCCGTAGCCCCTGACTTCGGCCGGCCAGGCGGCAAGCGCCGACGGCGAAGCTGGGCGCGCGCTGAGGATGAGGTCGAGGTCGGCCTCGTAGTCGGCGAGCAGGGCGCGATCGAGCTGCCTTTCGTGGCTGTTGCGGAAGGGGTCGAACCAGCCGCCGCGCAGTCGCCTGGCCTTCGCCAGCAGTCCGAGCCAGGGCTGCAGCCAGGGGCCGAAACGCCACTTCTTCGGGCGTCCGTCCGGCCCTGGACGGTGCAGTCCGGGCGGCGCCAGATGGAAGGAGATTTTCCCGCCGTCGAAGGTCTCCGCCAGGCGGCGGGCGAAGTCGCCTTCGGTGTACAGCCGCGCCACCTCGTATTCGTCCTTGGGGGCGAGAAGGCGGGCGTACTGCTCGGCCACCGTGCGC
The DNA here is from genome assembly GCF_055901855.1 of Azonexus sp. MM2026_4. Classification (NCBI taxonomy): domain Bacteria; kingdom Pseudomonadati; phylum Pseudomonadota; class Betaproteobacteria; order Rhodocyclales; family Azonexaceae; genus Azonexus; species Azonexus sp. MM2026_4. Next base: position 3,387,965 of record NZ_CM148380.1, read on the forward strand.
GTCAGCGCCTCGTCGCCGAGGGCGCGGATGGCGGCGACGCGTTGCGTGTAGCGTTCGGTCAGCGCCGCGTCCTGGTAGGCGGTGAGGTGGGCGGCGCGATGGGCGATCAGTTCGTCGAGCGTCATTTCCTGGCGCTGCGTCTGCAGCGGCCCGGCGATTTTCTCGACTTTCTGCCGGTCGACCGCCGCGCGCCGGCCCCACAGGAAGGCCTGGCGGTTGGCGGCGATGGCCGTGCCGTTGAGTTCGATGGCGCGGTCGAGCGCGGCCGCCGACACCGGCACCAGACCCTTCTGCCAGGCGTAGCCGAGGAGCAGGGCGCCGGCGAACAGGGTGTCGCCGAGCAGGCGTTCGGCGAGGTGCTGGGCGTCGAGGAAATCGACGGCGTCGGCGCCGAGGGTGTCGGTCAGCTGCTTCTGCAGGCCGGCCTGCGGGAAGCGCCAGTCGCGGTTGCGGGTGAATTCGGCGGTCGGCGTGTCGGTGCTGCTGACCACGGCGCGCGTCTTGCCTTCGAGCATCTTGGCCAGCGCGTCGCTGCTGGCGCTGACCACCAGGTCGCCGCCGAGGATGGCGTGCGCCTCGCCGGTGGCGATGCGGGCGGCGTGGATGTCCTCCGGACGGTCGGCAATGCGCAGGTGCGAAAAGACGGCGCCGTATTTCTGCGCCAGCCCGGTCATGTCCAGCGTCGACACGCCCTTGCCGTCGAGGTGGGCGGCCATGCCGATGAGCGCGCCGAGGGTGATCGTGCCCTGGCCGCCGACGCCGGTGATGATCAGGTTCCACGGTGTTGCCGTGGACGGCAGTGGCGGTGCCGGCAAAATCGGCCAAATTTCACTGTTGACCGTGGGATTCTGCTTTTTCAGCGTGCCGCCTTCGATGGTGACGAAACTCGGGCAGAAACCCTTCAGGCAGGACAAATCCTGGTTGCAGGCGGACTGGTTGATGCGCCGCTTGCTGCCGAAATCGGTGTCGACCGGCTCGACCGACAGGCAGTTGGACTGCACCGAGCAGTCGCCGCAGCCTTCGCAGACGTCCTCGTTGATGAAGGCACGCTGCGTCGCTGCCGGCATCTTGCCGCGCTTCCTGCGCCGGCGCGCTTCGGTGGCGCAGACCTGGTCGTAGATGAGGACCGAGACGCCGGGGAATTCGCGCAGCTCGCGCTGCACGGCGTCGAGTTCGTCGCGGTGGCGGACGGGAACGTTCGGGGCGAGATCGCTGATCTCTGCGTATTTCTCCGGCTCGGCGGCGACGATGACCATTTTGCCGACGCCTTCGGCCTCCAGCTGGCGGGTGATGCGGGCGACACTGAGGACGCCGTCCACCGGCTGGCCGCCGGTCATGGCGACGGCGTCGTTGTAGAGGATCTTGTAGGTGATTCCAGAGCGTTTGCCGGAGGGGTTTTCTCCCCCTTCCTCGGGAAGGGGGGTGGGGGGATGGCGGTTGAAAGCACTGATTGCTTGCCGTATGGCGAGCAGCCCGGAGTGGAAGTAGGTGCCGTCGCCGAGGTTGGCGAAGATGTGCTTTTCCTCGGTGAACGGCGCCTGGCCGACCCAGGGCACGCCTTCGCCGCCCATGTGGGTGAAGGTCGAGGTCGAGCGATCCATCCACGTCACCATGTAATGGCAGCCGATGCCGGCGACGGCGCGCGAGCCTTCGGGGACTTTGGTGGAGGTGTTGTGCGGGCAGCCGGAACAGAAGTGCGGTTTGCGCTCGGCGAGCACGACCGGCATCTTCGCCACCTGTTGCTTGCCTTCGATCAGCTTCAGTCGCGCTGCGATGGCCGGCGAGGTGAAGAAGCGGTCGATACGCTGGGCGATGACGCGGGCGATGGTCGCCACCGGCAGTTCGCCGGCGGCCGGCAGCAGCCAGTCGCTGTGCGCCAGGTAGCCGCCGTCGCCTTCGACGGTCCACTCACCCTTTTCGTCGAATTTGCCGACGATGCGCGGGCGCACGTCATCGCGCCAGTTGTACAGCTCTTCCTTCAACTGGTATTCGAGCAGTTGGCGTTTTTCCTCGACGACGAGGATTTCCTCCAGGCCTTCGGCAAAGTGGCGCACGCCTTCCGGCTCCAGCGGCCAGACCATGCCGACCTTGTACAGGCGGATGCCGATCTGCGCGGCCAGGGCGTCGTCGATGCCGAGTTCATCCAAAGCCTGGCGCACATCGAGATAGCTCTTGCCGGCGGTCAGGATGCCGAGGCGCGGGGCCGGCGAATCGATGACCACGCGGTCGAGCCTGTTCGCCCGGCAATAGGCCAGCGCCGCGTAGAGCTTGTGGTTGAGCAGGCGCGCTTCCTGGACCAGCGGCGGGTCCGGCCAGCGGATGTTGAGGCCGTCGGGCGGCAGGGAAAAATCCGTGGGAATTTTGATGTTGACCGCAGCATTGTCAATATTCACCGAGGCTGAGGTCTCGACCGTGTCGGCCAGCGCCTTGAACGCCACCCAGCAGCCGGAATAACGGCTCATCGCCCAGCCGTGCAGGCCGAAGTCGAGGTATTCCTGCACGTTGGCCGGGTAGAGCACCGGCATCATCACCGCCTTGAAGACATGCTCGGTCTGGTGCGGCAGCGTCGAGGACTTGGCGGCGTGGTCGTCGCCGGCAATGACCAGGACGCCGCCGTGTTTCGCCGTGCCGGCAGCGTTGGCGTGGCGGAAGACGTCGCCGCAGCGGTCCACGCCCGGCCCCTTGCCGTACCACATGGCGAAGACGCCGTCGTACTTGGCGCCCGGGAACAGTCCGACCTGCTGGCTGCCCCAGACGGCGGTGGCGGCGAGGTCTTCGTTGATGCCGGGCTGGAAGGTGACATGGTGGCCGGCGAGATGTGCCTTCGCTTGCCACAGGCCGAGGTCGAGATTGCCGAGCGGACTGCCGCGGTAGCCGGAAACGAAACCGGCGGTATTGAGCCCGGCGGCGAGGTCGCGCTCGCGCTGCAGCATGGGCAGGCGGATCAGCGCCTGGGTGCCGGTCAGGTAGACGCGGCCGGTGAGACGGGAATATTTGTCGTCCAGCGTCGCGGTGATTGACGCCGGCAAATCGGGTTTGCCCATGTTTGTCTCCATTGTTTGCGGCCTTGTGAGCCGGTTGTCGTCTCTCTGCCTGCCGGGGGTGGTGGCGGGCGGGTCTGGAGATTGGAGTATTGGGGGGAGGGGATGGTTCTTGCAAGAAGGGGGCGTAGCTGTTTCCTGATGCCGCTTTTTTTGAGGATTTGATGCGTTGTGTTCCGCGCCCGTCAGGCGCAGAACACAACGCATCAGACAACTCAGATGCCCACCGGTCAACGGCGGAACCCAGCGCTTCAGCATCAACAAACGCCCGCCTGGCAAAAGCGGATCCCGCCGCCTCGGAAACCAAACCCACCCGAATATCGGCGCGGATAACTCCAGCTCTCGGCGGCAATCACCCCAAACGCGCCAGCCGCCGCGATTTTAGGGATTTTCCGTATTGACGATGCGCAGTCTGTATGCGCAGAATCGGTACCTGTTGTTTCGAGCAGATTTCCCGCCCCCCAATTCAGGAGACTTACCGATGCAAGCCAAGCTTTCCGCAGTAGCCCTCTCCATTGCCGCCGCTTTCGCGCTGTCCGCTTGCGGACCGAAGGAAGAGGCGCCGCCCCCGGCGGCCGCCCCCGCCGCCCCCGCTGCCAAGCCCGAAGTGGTCGTCAAGCTCGGTCATGTCGCGCCGATGACCGGCCCGCAGGCGCACCTGGGCAAGGACAACGAGAGCGGTGCCGTTCTCGCCATCGAGGAACTGAATGCCAAGGGCCTCGAAATCGGCGGTGCCAAGGTCAAGTTCCAGTTGGTCTCGGAAGACGACCAGGCCGACCCGAAGCAAGGCACCATCGTTGCCCAGAAGCTGGTTGACGAGAAGGTCAATGGCGTCGTCGGCCACCTCAACTCCGGGACCACGATCCCGGCCTCCAAGCTCTACTCCGATGCCGGCCTGCCGCAGGTTTCGCCGTCGGCGACCAACCCGAAGTACACCCAGCAGGGCTTCAAGACGGCTTTCCGCGTGATGGCCAACGACGTCCAGCAGGGCAAGGTGCTCGGTGAGTTCGCTGTCAAGCAGGGCGTCAAGACGGTGGCCATCATCGACGACCGTACCGCTTACGGTCAGGGTCTGGCCGACGAATTCCGCAAGGCGGCCGAAGCTTCCGGCCTGAAGGTGGTGGCCAACGAATACACCACCGACAAGGCGACCGACTTCAAGGCCATCCTGACCAAGATCAAGTCGACCAAGGCCGAGCTGGTCTTCTACGGTGGCATGGACGCGCAGGGCGGGCCGATGGTCAAGCAGATGAAGGAACTGGGCATCAAGGCCAAGTTCCTCGGTGGCGATGGCGTGTGTACGCCGGAGTTCATGAAGCTGGGTGGTCCGGCGGCCGACGGTCAGTTCTGCTCGCTGCCGGGCGTGCCGCTCGAGCAACTGGCGAAGGGGCCGGAATTCAAGACCCGCTTCAACACCCGCTTTGGTTATGACATCCAGCTCTACGCGCCGAATGCCTACGACGCGGTGATGGTGATCGCCGATGCGATGAAGCGTGCCGATTCGGTCGAGCCGGCCAAGTATCTGGCTGAAGTCGGCAAGACCAACCTTGAAGGCGTTACCGGCAAGATCGAGTTCGACGAGTTCGGCGACCTGAAGAGCGGCGCAATTTCGCTCTACCAGTACAAGGGCGGCACGTTGAGCTATGTCGAGACCCTGGGCGGTACGCCGGCGCCGGCTGCCGCACCGGCACCGGCGGAAGCGCCTGCCGCGCCGGCGGCTCCTGCCGAAGCGAAGAAGTAAGCAGCCAGTCGGCTCAATGAAACGGCACCGCAAGGTGCCGTTTCCGTATCTTGCGGTCAACGGATTCCAAATGGATATTTCCCTTCATCAGCTCCTGCAGCAGTTTCCGCAGCAAATTGTCAATGGTCTTGTCCAGGGCAGTATCTACGCTCTGGTCGCGCTGGGCTACACGATGGTTTACGGCATCATGGGCCTGATCAATTTCGCCCATGGCGAGGTGGTGATGATCGGTACCTTGGTCGCCATCACCGTCACTGGATCGCTGGCTGCCGCCGGCATGCCGGTCGGCATCGCCGGCCTGTGCGGGCTGGTTGTTTCCGTCCTCTCCTGCATGGCGATCGGCTGGAGCCTGGAGCGGGTGGCCTATCGGCCCTTGCGCGGTTCGCCGCGGCTGACGCCGCTGATCACGGCGATCGGCATGTCGATCGTCCTGCAGAACCTGGCGATGATCCTCTGGGGACGCAATTACATGACCTTCCCGCCGCTGTTGCCGAAGGTCAGTTTCGAATTCGCCGGCGCCCATTTCACGCTGGTCCAGGTGGTCATCGTGCTGCTGTCGGCGGCGATGATGACCGGCCTCGTGCTGCTCGTCTATCGCACCAAGCTGGGCATGGCGATGCGCGCCACGGCGCAGAATCCGGCGGTGGCCAGCCTGATGGGGGTGAACATCAACCGGGTCATTTCCGCCGCTTTCGTCATCGGTTCGGCGCTGGCGGCGGTGGCCGGCGTCATGGTCGGCAGCTACTACGAAGTGGCGCACTACCAGATGGGCTTCGTCCTCGGCCTGAAGGCTTTCACCGCTGCCGTGCTCGGCGGCATCGGCAACCTGGTTGGAGCGATGGTCGGTGGCATCCTGCTCGGCCTGATTGAAGCACTAGGCGCTGGTTACATCGGATATCTCACCGGTGATTTCCTCGGCAGTCACTATCAGGACATCTTCGCCTTCGCGGTGCTGATCGTCGTGCTGATGTTCAAGCCGTCCGGCCTGTTCGGCGAGAAGACGGGAGACCGCGCATGATGCACGCACCGCTGCTCGCCAATCCTTCGTTGGCTGCGCCGTCCGCTTTCTCGCCGTGCTGCAGCACTGTCTCGTCAGCGGCCAGCTTGCCGCCTCGTCTTGCCATCGCATCGGAGCGTGCATGAAAAACTGGCTCAACCCCCGTTCCACTCTGGGGATCGTGCTCATCGCCGCCGCCCTGATCGCCTTGCCTTTCGTCGTCGGCATGGCCGGTCAGGCCTGGGTGCGCATCCTCAATTTCGCCATCCTCTACATCTTCCTGGCGCTCGGCCTGAACATCGTCGTCGGCTTTGCCGGCCTGCTCGATCTCGGCTACATCGCCTTCTACGCGGTCGGTGCCTACACCTGGGCGCTGCTGGCGAGTCCTCACTTCGGCCTGCACTGGCCGATCTGGGCGATCCTGCCGGTCGGCGCGCTGCTCGCCTGCCTGTTCGGGGTGCTGCTCGGTTCGCCAACATTGAAGTTGCGGGGCGATTATCTGGCCATCGTCACCCTCGGTTTCGGCGAGATCGTCCGCATCTTCATGAACAACCTGAATGCGCCGATCAACATCACCAACGGGCCGCAGGGGATCACCCTGATCGACCCCGTGAAGTTCGGCGATTTCAGCTTCGCCACGCGCAGCGAGTTCTTCGGGCTGACGCTGACCGGGCCGTATAAGTATTACTACCTGCTGGTGGCGCTGGCGATCTTCATCGTCATCGTCAACCTGCGCCTCCAGAATTCACGCATCGGCCGCGCCTGGCAGGCGATCCGCGAGGACGAGATCGCCGCCAAGGCGGTCGGCATCAACACCCGCAATGTCAAGCTGCTGGCCTTCGCCATGGGCGCCTCGTTCGGTGGTATCGCCGGCGGCATCTTCGCAGCGATGCAGGGCTTCGTTTCGCCGGAAAGCTTCTCGCTGATCGAGTCGATCATGGTGCTGGCGATGGTCGTGCTCGGTGGCATGGGCCACATTCCCGGGGTGATCCTGGGGGCCATCCTGCTCACCTTCCTGCCGGAGATGGCGCGCTATGCGGTGACGCCGGCGCAGGTGGCGCTGTTCGGCAAGGTACTGATCGATCCGGAAAGCCTGCGCATGCTGCTGTTCGGGCTGGCGCTGGTGCTGGTCATGCGCTTCAAGCCTTCCGGGCTGTGGCCGTCGCCAGAACGCTCGCGGGAACTGGAAGAAAAGACGGCGGGGGTGGCGAAATGAGCGAGGTCCTTCTCGAAGCCCGGGCGGTGGCCAAGCATTTCGGCGGGGTCAAGGCCCTGCAGGACGTTTCATTGTCGATCCGCCAGGGCGAGGTCTATGGCCTGATCGGCCCGAACGGCGCCGGCAAGACGACCTTCTTCAATTGCATGACCGGCCTCTACGTGCCGGACGGCGGTGGCTTCACCTTCGCCGGTGCGCCGCTGCAGGCCGATGCGCCGCAGCGCGCGGCGGAACGCGGGATCGCCCGCACCTTCCAGAACATCCGTCTGTTCGGCAACATGACGGCGCTGGAAAACGTCATGGTCGGCCGCCACGTGCGGACCAAGGCCAGCGTTTTCGGTGCCATCTTCCGCGATCCGAAGACGCGCGCTGAGGAAGCGGCGATCCGCCAGCGCGCGCTCGACCTGCTGCATTACGTCGATATCGCCGACCGCGCCGACGATCTGGCCAAGAATCTTTCCTACGGCGACCAGCGCCGCCTGGAAATCGCCCGGGCGCTGGCCACCGAACCGAAGCTGCTCTGTCTTGATGAGCCGGCGGCCGGCATGAACGCGACGGAAACCGAGGAACTGCGTCAGCTGATCGAAGGTATCCGCAAGGACGGGACGACGGTGTTGCTGATCGAGCACGACGTCAAGCTGGTGATGGGGTTGTGCGACCGGGTCGCGGTGCTCGAGTACGGGGCGCTGCTGATCGAGGATGTGCCTGCGGTCGTGCAGAAGGATCAACGAGTGATTGAGGCTTACCTAGGTGCTTGAAGTTACCGGACTCCGCGTCGCCTACGGCGGCATCCAGGCGGTGCGCAGCATCACCTTCCATGTCAACGAGGGCGAGACCGTTGCCCTAATCGGCGCCAACGGTGCCGGCAAGACGACGACCCTGAAGGCGATTTCCCGGATGGTCGGGGTCGCCGGCGGCGACGTGCATTTCTGCGGCGAGAAGATCGTCGGCATTGCGCCGCACGATGTCATCCGCAAGGGTATTGCGCTGGTGCCGGAAGGGCGGGGCGTCTTTCCCCGCCTGACGGTGCTGGAAAACCTGCGCATGGGCGCCTTCCTGCGCAACGACAAGGACGGCATCGCCGCCGATACCGAGCGCATGTACGGCTATTTCCCGCGCCTCAAGGAGCGTGCCGACCAGTTGGCCGGCACCTTGTCCGGTGGCGAGCAGCAGATGCTGGCGATTTCCCGGGCTCTGATGAGCCGGCCGAAGATGCTGCTGCTCGACGAGCCGTCGATGGGGCTGGCGCCGATCATGGTGCAGAAGATCTTCGAGGTGGTGCGCAACGTCGCCGCTGCCGGCATGACCATCCTGCTGATCGAGCAGAACGCCAAGCTGGCGCTCGAATCGAGCCAGCGCGCCTATGTCCTGGAAAGCGGCGAGATCACGCTGAACGGTGAATCGGCGGCCCTGCTGCACGACCCCAAGGTGCGCGCCGCCTACCTCGGCGAGTGAGCCTCAGCGTTCGCCGAGCAGGCGGACGCCGAAGGCGATCAGCGCGACGCCGGCCAGCTTCTCCAGCCAGCGCGCCAGCGGCGAGCCGGCCTGCAGGCGGTTGCCCAGCTTGCGGAAGAGGGCGATGACGGTGATGCAGTAGAGGAAGGTCAGCGTGGCGATGCTGCCGGCCATGAAGGCGAAGGTGAGCAGGCCGCGATGCCGCGCCGGATCGACGAAGAGCGGGAAGAAGGCCATGTAGAAGATGATCGCCTTCGGATTGAGCAGGGTGATTGCCATCGCCTGGCGCAGGTAGTGGTAAGGCTTGATGTCGAGCAGCGGCGCGGCGCCGGGCTTGGCAAACAGCATGCGCAGGCCGAGCCAGGCGAGGTAGGCGGCACCGCTCCACTGGATGGCGGCAAAGGCCGCCGGGTGCGCCGCGAGCAGCGCGGCAACACCGGCCACCGCGGCCCACATCAGCACCTGGTCGCCGAGGATGACGCCGAGCGTCGCCGCCAGGCCGCCGCGCACGCCGCCCTTGGCGGTCGAGGTCAGCAGCGCCAGGTTGCCTGGTCCCGGGATTGCCAGGAAGATCAGCACGGCGGCGACGAAAGCGCCGTAGTCGGCGACGCCGAACATGCTCAGTTGGCCGAGAAGGTGAAGGCGTCGGAGAAGAACTCTTCTTCCGGCAGGCCGCACTGGCTAATGAAGTCCTTGCGGGCGATGTCGATCATCACCGGCGAGCCGCAGGCATAGACCTGGTGGCCGGAGAGGTCGGGGAAATCGGCCAGCACCGCGTGATGGACGAAACCGGTACGGCCGGTCCAGGCGTCGTCGGCGGCCGGTTCGGAAAGGACCGGCACGTAGTGGATGTTGGCGTGGCTGGCCGCCCACATTTCCGGTAGCGCGTTCTGGTAGAGGTTGACGCGCGCCTTGGCGCCCCAGTAGATGTGCAGCGGGTGCGGGTAGCGGTCGGCGATCGCTTGTTCGACGATGGACTTGATCGGTGCGAAACCGGTGCCGCCGGCGAGCAGGATGATCGGCTTGCCGGCCTCGTTGTGCAGGCTGAAGCCGCCGTGCGGGCCGTCGAAGCGCAGGATGTCGCGCACCTTCATGGTGGTGAACACCTGCTCGGTGAAGAAGCCGCCGGGAACGTGCCGGATGTGCAGTTGCAGCAGATTGTCCTCGTACGGCGCGTTGGCCAGCGAGAAGCTGCGCTTGCGGCCATCCTTGAGCAGGATGTCGATGTACTGGCCGGCGAGGAACTGCAGGTGCTCTGCCGCCGGCAGACGCAGGTGCATGTCGATGACGTCGGGGGCCAGCTTCTCCATCTTCTCGATGCGGGCCGGCAGGGTCTTGACCGGGATGTCGTGCGCCGAGCGCAGTTGCTTGCACTCGATGACCAGATCGGAGGTGGCGTGGGCACAGCAGTAGAGCGTCAGCCCGGCCGCCTTGTCGTCGTCGCTCAGGGCGCTGGTCTTGCCGTGGTTGACCGCGCCTTCCACGACCTTGCCCTTGCAGGCGCCGCAGGCGCCGTCCTTGCAGCCGTAGGGCATGGTCAGCCCTTGGCGCAGCGCGGCCTCGAGCAGGGATTCATCGGCTTCGGCCTCGAACTGGCGGCCGCTTGGCTGGACTGTCACTTGGTAGCGCATCGGTTCCCCTTGGTCGTCGGCTACAATGCCGACGTGCAAAAAATCCTGATTGTCGGCAGCGGGGACGTCGCCCGCCGCATCCTTACCCTGCTTGCGCCGCATTACCGCGTCTACGCCCTGCTGCGCGATGCGGCGCGCCATGCAGAATGGCGCCGCGCCGGCGCGCTGCCGGTGGCCGGCGATCTCGACGACCGGCGCAGCCTGCTTCGCCTCGGCGGCCTCGCCGACATCGTCCTGCACCTGGCGCCACCGCCGGCCAGTGGCAAGCGCGACACGCGAACTCAGCACCTGCTGGCCGCACTGGAAAGCGCGAAAAGTCTACCACGTCGTCTGATCTACGTAAGCACCACGGGGGTCTATGGCGATTGCGCCGGTGCCCGGATCGACGAGACCCGGCGCTGCTCGCCGGCCAATGCGCGGGCGCAGCGCCGGGTCGATGCCGAACACCAGTTGCGGGCCTGGGGGGCGCGCCGCGGCGTCGCCGTCAGCATCCTGCGCGCGCCCGGTATCTACGCCGCCGATCGTCTGCCGCTGGCGCGGCTGGAGCAGCGGTTGCCGGCGCTGTCCGCCGACGAGGACGTATTCACCAATCACATTCACGCCGACGATCTCGCCGCCGCCTGTCGCGCGGCGATCCGGCGCGGTGCCGCCAATCGCGCCTACAATGCAGTCGATGACTCGGACCTGAAAATGGCCGACTACTTCGACCGCGTCGCCGATGCCTTCCATCTGCCGCGGCCACCGCGCCTGCCGCTGGCGCAATTGGCGCAGGCCGTCTCGGCGCCGCAGTTGTCGTTCATGCGCGAATCGCGCCGCATCGGCAACCGCCGGCTGAAGCAGGAATTAAAACTGAGCCTCGCCTATCCGACGGTCGACGTCGGAATTGCCGAGGCCATCTCAAGGAGAAACGCATGCTCGTCGTGAAGACCCTGCATATCTGGATGGTCATTTCCTGGTTCGCCGGCTTGTTCTACCTGCCGCGCATCTACGTCAATCTGGCGATGGTGCCGGCCGACAGCATCGCCGAGCGCGAACGCCTGCTGCTGATGTCGGGCAAGCTCTACAAGTTCATGACGCCGCTCGGCGTGCTGGCGGTGGCGACCGGCCTCTGGCTGTGGTTTGCCTACAACTTTTCCGGCGGCTGGCTGCATGCCAAGACCACGCTGGTCGTTGGTCTGGCCGCCTATCACCTGTATTGCGGTCGCCTGCTCGGCGATTTCAACCGCGGGCGCAACAGCAAGTCGCACGTCTGGTACCGCTTCTTCAACGAAATCCCGGTGATCGTCCTGCTGATCGTCCTTTTCCTCGTCGTCCTCAAGCCCTTCTGACATGAACGAATATTTCGCCATCTGCCCGCGCGGCCTCGAAGAACTCCTGCTCGAAGAACTGCGGGGCATCGGCGCGGAAAACCTGCGCACCACCCACGGCGGCGTCCATTTTTCCGGCGATTGGGCGGTCTGTTACCGCGCCAACCTGGAGTCGCGCCTGGCGACACGCATCCTCTGGCACCTGGTGACCGGGCCCTACGTCAAGGAAGACGACATCTACCGACTGGCGCTGCGCCAGTTGTGGCCGAATCATTTCGCGGTGACGCGGACGATGCGCGTGGTGACGACGGCGATCAAGTGCCCGCTGAAGTCGCTCGACTACGTCACCTTGCGCGTCAAGGATGCCGTCTGCGACCGTTTCCGCGAGGACTTCGGCGAGCGCCCCAATATCGAGACGCGCGATCCCGACGTCAGCATCCACGTCTTCCTGACCGAAAACCTCTGTACGCTGTATCTCGACACCTCAGGCCGACCGCTGTGGCAGCGCGGTTTCCGCAAGGCCAGCGTGGACGCGCCGTTGAAGGAGAACCTCGCCGCCGGCATCCTCAAGCTGAGCGGCTGGCAGCCGGGGACGCCGCTGATCGACCCGATGTGCGGCAGCGGCACTTTTCTGCTCGAAGCCGTGCAGGTCGCCCTTGACCGGGCGCCCGGCCTCGACCGCGGTTTCGCTTTTGAGTTGCTGAAGAAGTTCGATGCCCTGGCCTGGGCGCAGATTCGCGCCGCCGCCGAGGCGCGGGTGAAGCCGGCCGGGCCGCTGCCGATCTTCGGCTCCGACAACGACGACCGCGCTGTGCGCGCCACCCGGCGCAACCTGCAGGAAGCCGGCTTCGCCGATTGCGTGCAGGTTGAACTCGCCGATCTGCTGGACATCGAGGCGCCGGCGCCGACGGGCGTCATGCTGAGCAACCCGCCCTACGGCGAGCGCATCGGCGAGCAGGACGAACTGGCGGCCTTCTACCCCCTGCTGGGTAGCGCCCTGAAGCGGCGCTGGGCGGGCTGGAACTGTTTCTTCTTCACCGCCGACCTGCGGCTGCCCAAACTGGTCGGCCTCAAGCCGAGTCGCAAGACGCCGCTGTTCAACGGGCCGCTCGAATGCCGGCTGTTCGAGATCCGCATGGTGGCGGGCAGTAACCGGGAGCGCTGAAGCAGGGCCGATGGCGCGGTAGTGTTTGACTCTCCGGTTTTTTTCGCGACAATGCGGAGCGAGCCATCCGGCTCAAAATAAAAAACAACACAGGAGATCAGCATGTCCGTCCAGAACCTTTACGAATCCAAGCGCATGTCGGCCGCCGACGCCATCCAGGTGCTCAGCGATGGCGATACCATCGTCGTGCCGACCGGCGTTGGTGAACCGCCCAGCCTGCTGACCGCGCTTTCCGACGCGCGACGCAACTACCGCGGGATCACGGTTTCGCAAATTCTGCCGCTGCGCAAGTTTGGCTACATCGATCCGGAGACGGTCGAGCATGTCCGTCACAGCGCCTACTTCTTCGGTGGCGCGACTCGTCCGGGCGGTCAGGAGGGATGGATCGACTTCGTTCCCGCTTATTTCTCCGAGCTGCCAATGCTGATCAAGCGCGGCCTGACCCCGTCCGACGTCGTCTTCGCGCTGGCCTCGCCGATGGACGAACATGGCTACTTCTCGCTGGCGCTGGCGCCGGACTACACCATGGCGGCAATCGAGCGGGCGCGGGCGGTGGTGCTCGAAGTCAATCCCAACGTCCCTTTCGCCAACGGCGATTGCCACATCCACATTTCCCGGGTCGCCGCCCTCACCGAAAGCAGCGATCCCCTGCTCGAAGTCGGCCTGCCGAAGATCGGCCCGGTCCAGGAAGCGATCGGCGCTCACGTCGCCGAGATGATTCCCGACGGCGCCACCCTGCAGATCGGCTACGGCGGCATTCCCGACGCGGTGGTCATGCAGCTCACCCACAAGCGCGACCTCGGCATCCACACCGAAATGATCGGTGACGGCATCATGACCCTGGTCGAAGCCGGCGTTGTCACCAATCAGCGCAAGAATGTCCATCGCGGCAAGATGCTGGCGACTTTCGCCCTCGGTTCGAAGAAGCTCTACGATTTCATGCACCGCAACCCGGCGCTGGAAATGCACCCGGTCGATTTCACCAACGATCCCTTCCTGGCCGGCCAGAACGACAACCTGCATTGCATCAACGCCACCATGCAGATCGATTTCCTCGGCCAGTGCGGTTCGGAAAGCCTGGGACCGAAGCCCTATTCCGGCACCGGCGGCCAGTCCGACTTCGTTCGCGCGGCAAACCGCTCGAACGGCGGCAAGGCTTTCATCGTGCTGCCGTCGACGGCCAAGGACGACACCATTTCCCGGATCGTGCCGACGCTGACCCCGGGAGCACACGTCAGCACCAGCAAGAACGACATCAACTATGTTGTCACCGAGCATGGGGTTGCCCAGTTGCGTGGCAAGAGCGCCAAGCAGCGCTGCGAGGCGCTGATCGCCATCGCCCATCCCAATTTCCGCGAGGAGCTGCGGGCGGCGGCGAAGAAGCTGAATCTCCTTTAAGGTGCCGAGATGGGGTTGCCGAAGCGATTCTCCGACCAGGAACTGGAACAGATTGTCGAAGAGGCAACCATCTACATGTGCGCCTGTCCGGGCCAGGTAGCGGCGCAGTTACGCAGCTTGCGCGAATTGCACCGCTACCAGATGTGCTGCGCGACGGAGCCCGAAAATGACGGTAGCGTGCACCGCTGCATTGCCGAAGCTACCGCCCAATCCCACGCCATCATGGAGGCCTGCCTCGAGCAGGTGCTGGTGATCGAGGGCTGGGACCGGCAGACGCTGAAGATGCCGGAAGGGCTGCGCCGCGTGCGGGCAGAATTGCTGGAGCGGGATATTTCCTGAGTGGTCGGCGATTACAATCTGTAGCAATTTGCCATTGGCTCCCGCCGGCGCGAGCGCTTAAGCTTTTGCCATCAGTTGGGGAGTTTCCATGAGATACGCCAGCCTCTTTTTGCTTTGTTGCGGCCTGCTTGTGCTGACCAGCCAGGAAGCGATGGCCCATGGTCGCCGGGCGCATGTCGGCGTGGTTATCGGGGCACCCCTCTGGTCGCCTTTCTGGGACCCCTTCCCCTGGTACCCCTACTATCCTCCCTACCCGCCGGTAGTTGTCACGCCGCCAGCGCCGCCGCCCGTCTATATCGAGCAGGCCGAACCGGCTCCGGCGCCAGTCAGCGAGGATTACTGGTATTACTGCGCCAGCGCCCGGGCCTATTACCCAGAGGCTCGGACCTGTCCCGAAGACTGGGTGCCGGTGCTGCCCCGATCCGGTCAATGAAAGGCTGAAAACCATGTCCAGCGCATTCCGATTTTCCCTGCTTCCCTGCCTGCTGGCGCTTGGCGCCTGCACGGTCTTGCCCACTGGGCCCAGCGTCATGGTGCTACCGGGGACCGGTCGCAGCATCGAGAGCTTCCGCGCCGACGAGGCCTGGTGCAAGGACGACGCGATGCGGCAGATCGGCGGCACCAATGCCGGCGAGGCGGCGCGCGAATCGGCGGTGACCAGCGCCGCCGTCGGTGCCGCAGTGGGCGCCATCGCCGGCGCGGCGATCGGCGGCAACAGCCGGGGCGCCGGGGTCGGCGCCGGGGTCGGCCTGCTCGGCGGAACCGCCGCCGGCGCCGAGCATGGCCGGGCTTCGCGGGTCGGCACGCAGCGCCAGTACGACAACGCCTACGTCCAGTGCATGTATGCCAAGGGACACCGCGTGCCGGTGTCGGGCAATTTCAGTCAGGGGCGCGCCCAGCGTGCCGAGGATGCCGGGATTCCGGCGCCCCCGGCCGGCAAACCGCCGGCACCGCCGCCCGGCGCGCGCTGACTCAGGCGACGCCGGCGCTGTGCGCCTGCTGGTCGGCCCAGTAGCTTGAGCGGACCATCGGCGCGCAGGCGGCGCCGGTGAAGCCCATCTTCTTTGCTTCCAGCTCGTACATCTTGAACACGTCCGGATGGACGTAGCGCGTTACCGGCAGGTGGTGGCCGGACGGCGCCAGGTATTGGCCGATGGTCAGCATCTCGACGTCGTGGGCGCGCAGGTCGCGCATGACCTCCAGGATTTCCTCGTCGGTTTCGCCGAGGCCGACCATCAGGCCGGATTTGGTCGACACCTTCGGGTAGCGGGCCTTGAACTGCTTGAGGAAGTCCAGCGAGTGCTGGTAGTCGGCGCCGGGGCGGGCCTGCTTGTAGAGGCGCGGCACGGTTTCCATGTTGTGGTTCAGCACGTCGGGCAGGGCGCCGCCGAGGACATCGAGCGCCACGTCCATGCGCCCGCGGAAGTCGGGGACCAGGGTTTCGACGGTGGTCGTCGGCGACAGCTCGCGGACGTTCTTGATGACGTCGACGAAGTGCTGGGCGCCGCCGTCGCGCAGGTCGTCGCGGTTGACGCTGGTGATCACGACATAACGCAGCTTGAGCGCGGCGACCGATTCGGCCAACTCGCGCGGCTCGTCCGGGTTGGGCGGCAGCGGCTGGCCGTGGCCGACGTCGCAGAACGGGCAGCGACGCGTGCAGATGTCGCCGAGGATCATGAAGGTCGCGGTGCCGCGGCCGAAGCATTCGCCGATGTTGGGGCAGGTGGCTTCCTCGCAGACGGTGTGCAGCTTCTTCTCGCGCAGCATGGTCTTGATCTCGCCGAAGCGGCCGGCGCTGTTGCCGGCCTTGACGCGGATCCATTCGGGCTTCCTCAGCGGTTCGGCGACCGGGACGACCTTGATCGGGATGCGCGCGGTCTTCAGCTCGCCCTTTTGCTTGACGCCTTTTTGCTTCGTTTCAGCCATGTTGATTGTCCAGTTGCTGCAGCAGGTGCTGCGAGAGTTGCTCGCCCGCCTCGTGAGCGGTGAGCGGAATGCCCAGGTCTTTGGTCTGGATGACCTGCAGGCCGGGATAGCCGCAGGGATTGATCGCGTCGAACGGCGACAGATCCATGTCCACGTTCAGCGAGACGCCATGATACGAACAGCCGTTACGGATGCGCAGGCCGAGCGCCGCCACTTTGGCAGGGCCGACATACACGCCGGGGGCACCGTCGCGGCGTTCGGCGGTGACGCCGTAGCCGGCGAGCAGATCGATGACCGCCTGTTCGATGGCGGTGACCAGTGCGCGCACCTTGATCTTCAGCCGAGAGAGGTCGAGCAGCAGGTAGATCACCACCTGGCCGGGGCCGTGGTAGGTGACCTGGCCGCCGCGGTCGATCTTGACCAGCGGGATGCCGACGTCGCGCAGGATGTGTTCCGGTTTGCCGGCCTGGCCGAGCGTATACACCGGCGGATGCTCGACGATCCACAACTCGTCCGGCGTCTCGGACGTCCGCGTGGCGGTGAAATCGAGCATGGCCTGGAAGGTCGGTTCATAGTCGACCCGGCCCAGGCGTTTGACGACGATGTTCACCTTAGAGGACGACCTTCACCAGCGGGTGGGCGGTCAGTTCCGTGTACAGTGCGTCGAGCTGCGGCTTCGAGGTGGCGACCACGGTGCAGGTCAGGCTCAGGTAGTTGCCACCGGAGCTGGCGCGCATTTCCACCGTTGTCGCGTCGAAATCCGGGGCGTGGCGAGTGACGATGGTCAGCACTACCTGGGCGAGCTCGTCGTGCGCCTTGCCCATGATCTTCAGGGGAAAGTCGCAGGGAAATTCGAGGAGGGTGTCCTTGTACGAAGCCATCTCAGCCTTTGCGCATGATCGTGTTCTTGAAATCCTGATACCACTGCCACATCCGTTCGCCGACCGGGCCGGGCTTTCCATTGCCGACGGGTTTTCCGTCGAGCGTGGTGATCGCCAGCACTTCCTTGGTCGACGAGGTCATCCAGACCTCGTCGGCGGCGCGAAGTTCCGCTTCGCCGATTTCGCGCACTTCCAGAGGCAACTGGTGCTGCTTCGCCAGTTCGAGGATCACGTCGTAGGTGATGCCGGGCAGCATCAGTTGCGTCTTCGGCGGGGCCAGCAGCAGGCCGTCCTTGACGATGAAGATGTTGGAGGCGGCGCCTTCCTTCATGAAACCGTCGCGGATCAGCAGCGCCTCGGCACAGCCCTGTTCGACCGCCTGCTGGCGGGCCAGCACGTTGGCCAGCAGCGAGATCACCTTGAGGTCGCAGCGCGCCCAGCGTTGGTCGGCGACGGTGATGGCGGCGACGCCGGCGGCGCGGACGGCGGCCGAAGGCGTGACCAGCGGCGAAGCGAAGGCGAACACCGTCGCCGGCACGCTGGCCGGCGGAAAGGCGTGGTCGCGCTTGTCGTCGGCGCCGCGCGTCACCTGCAGGTAGATCGACTGGTCGTCCCAGGGCGCCTGTTCGATCAGGCGCTCGACGATCCCCTGCCATTCGGCCAGCGGCAGTGGGTTGTCGAGACGGATGCCGGCGAGCGTCGCCTGCAGTCGCGCGAGATGCTCCGCCAACCGGAACGGGCGCCGGGAATAGACGGGAATTACCTCGTAGACGCCGTCGCCGTAGAGAAAGCCGCGGTCGAGCGGCGACACGCCGGCTTCTGCCAGCGGTAGAAACTGCCCATTGAGATAGACGGGATCGGCGACGTAGGCGGTCATGGCATCAGTTGAACCAGAGTTTGACGGTATCGAAGGCTCTGCCGAAGATGCCGGCGAGCGGCACATTTTCAAGAGCCGGGACGAGGTATTCGCCGTAGGGTTTGCCGTCCAGGGTCAGTTTCAGCGTGGTCACGGCCTGCCCCTGCTGGACCGGCGCCATCAGGCGCGGCTGGTTCACCAGTTGCGCCTGCAGCCTGGCTGCCTGTCCCTTCGGTACGGCGACGATGAAATCGTTGGCGAAGCCGGCGGCGATCTGGTTCTGTTTGCCCTTCCAGACGCGCTGCGTCGATACCGCCTGTCCCTTCTTGTAGAGCGTCACCGCGTCGTAGGCGAAGAAGCCCCAGTTGAGCAGCTTCTGCGATTCACTGGCGCGCTCGGCGTCGGAAGCGGTGCCGAGGACCACTGACAGCAAGCGGCGCTGGTTGCGGATCGCCGAGGAGATCAGGCAGTAGCCGGCAGCATCGGTGTGACCGGTTTTCACGCCATCGACGCTGGGGTCGGTCCACAGCAGGCGGTTGCGGTTGGGCTGGGTGATGTTGCCGTAGGTGAATTCCTTCATCGAGTAATAGCGGCGGTATTCCTCGGGAAACTCGCGGATCAGCGCCGCAGCGAGGCGCGCAAGGTCGTGGGCGGTGGTGTAATGCGCCGGGTCCGGCATGCCGGTAGCGTTGCGGAAGCTGGTCGCGGTCATGCCGAGGCGGCGGGCTTCGCGGTTCATCTGGTCGACAAAGCCCTGTTCGCTGCCGGCAATGCCTTCGGCGAGGACGATGCAGGCATCGTTGCCGGACTGCACGATCATGCCCTTGATCAGGTCGTCGACCGCCACCTGGCTGCCGACCTTGACGAACATCTTGGAGCCGCCCATGCGCCAGGCCTTTTCCGAGACCGGCAGGGTCTGCTGCAAGTTCAGCGTCTTCTGGCGTAGCGCCGAGAAGCTCAGGTAGGCGGTCATCAGCTTGGTCAGCGAGGCCGGTTCCAGTCGCTGGTTGGGTTTTTCGGCGGCCAGGGTCTGTCCCGAGCCCATTTCGATCAGCAGCCAGGACTTGGCGGCGAGTTGCGGCGGCGTGGTTTGCTCCTGAGCGAGCGCGGCAAAGGAAAGAATGAGAACGGCCGCCAGCGCGGCCAGTTTGCGGAAAAGCATCGGGGGGATTCGGGGTGGGGAATGGAGTGCGGATTATACCGCTCCCGTTGCCGCTGGCTGCGGCGCGGCTCGGCACAGCACCTCGATTGCCGGATGGCGGATGCGCCGTTCATTGGAGATGGCGTAGATATGCTCGCTGACGCCATCCAGGGTGCCGATCGGCCGGGCGTCGTATTCGCTGGCCAATTGCTCGGCGAGAGCGAGCGGCGCCGGGAATATGCCGAAGCCGCCGCGACCGAAGGTGGTGAGCAGGGCGCTGTCCTCGAATTCGCCGACGATGCGCGGGGACACCTGGTTTTCCTCGAGCCAGCGGTCGATGCGGTTGCGCAGCGCGTTGTGCCGCGTCGGCAACAGCAGCGGCGCGCGCGCCAAGCTTTCCGGAAAACCGCTGCCGTAGCGCTCGCTCAGTGGCGCGGTGGCGAAGAGGGCGGTGGGAAATTCGCCGAGGTGGGTGCTGAATACCTTCAGGTTGCCGCCGACCGGCGCCGGCCGGTCGGTGAGCACGACGTCGAGGCGATGCAGTGCCAGTTCGGCGAGCAGGTTTTCGAATTCGCCCTCGTCGCAGATCAGGCGGACGTCGCCCGGCATCGCGCTGACCTGGTTGAGCAGTCGGTAGGCGAGCAGCTTCGGGATGCCGTCGGAGATGCCGACACGCAGGCGCAGGATGGTGTCGTCGCTGTCGTGCTGCAGGACTTCCTCCAACTGTTCGCCGAGCAGGAAAATCTGGTCGGCGTAGGCCAGCGCCTTGCGCCCGGCGTCGCTCAGCACCAGACCGCGTCCCTGATTGTTGAACAGCGCCTTGCCGAGTTGTCGCTCGAGCAGGCCGAGTTGGCCGCTGATCGTCTGCACGGCAACGCCGAGGCGCTCGGCGGCACGGGTGATGCTGCCTTCCTTGGCGACAACCCAGAAGTAATGGAGGTGTTTGTAATTGAGCATGGTTTTCGAAAAAAACGAAGTTGACCTCAATTTTGCTACGTTTTTTTCGTTATTCCAACGCGTGTTAACATGGCGCCGTTTTCATCACACCCGGAGTTCAACATGAAACGCGTCGTACTTTTCCTGCTGACCAACCTGGCGGTCATGCTGGTACTCAGCGTGGTGACCAGTCTGCTCGGCGTCAATCGGTTCCTCACCGCCAACGGGCTCAATCTCGGCATGCTGCTGGCGTTCGCCGCGGTGATCGGCTTCGGCGGTTCCTTCATCTCGCTGCTGATCTCCAAGTCGATGGCCAAGTGGAGCACCGGCGCCCGCGTCATCGAGCAGCCTTCTTCGTCCACCGAAGTCTGGCTGGTCGATACTGTTGCCCGCCTGGCCAAGCGCGCCAACCTGCCGATGCCGGAAGTGGCGATCTACGACGGCGAACCGAACGCCTTCGCCACCGGCGCCAGCAAGAACAGTTCGCTGGTCGCGGTGTCCACCGGTCTGCTGCAGAGCATGACCCGCGAGGAAGTCGAGGCGGTGCTGGCGCACGAGGTGGCACACATCGCCAACGGCGACATGGTGACGCTGACGCTGATCCAGGGCGTTGTAAACACCTTCGTCATCTTCATTTCGCGCGTCGTCGGCTATCTGGTCGATTCCTTCCTGCGCCGCAACGATTCGGAGAGCAGCGGCCCGGGCATCGGCTACATGGTCACCAGCATGGTCTGTGAGATCGTCTTCGGTGTTCTCGCCACTATCGTCGTCGCCTGGTTTTCGCGGCAGCGCGAATTCCGCGCCGATGCCGGCGCTGCCGGGCTGATGGGCTCGCCGCTACCGATGCAGAACGCCTTGCGTCGCCTCGGCAACCTGCATACCGAACCCTTGCCGCAGAACATGGCGGCGTCCGGTATCGCTGGCGGCAAGGGCGGGTTCATGGCGCTGTTCTCCACTCATCCGCCGCTCGAGGAACGCATCGCCGCGCTCGGCGGTCGCTGAGCGAGCAGCAAAAAGGGAGACCGCGGTCTCCCTTTTTTATGGCCGGCGGAGCGGTCAGTAGTCGATGTTGCGCAGGGCCTGCTCGATCAGCAGCAACTGCTGCTCAATGTCCCGGGCGGCCTGGTCCTGTACCGCTTCGCTGGCGTCACCGAGCTGCAGCGCGAAATTGAGCACCTGCCGGGTCTGGTGATAGATGCCCCACATTTCGATCTGTTCGGCGTGCTGGATCAGCTCGCTGGCTTCCAGTTCGATCGCGTAAACGTCGATCGGCAGCACTTCGAGCGCCTCGTGCATGCGGGCGACGCGCTCCTCGGCGTCCTGTACGAAGAGGCGGTCGAGTACGTCGGAGCGCTCGCCGGGCTTGCTCGATGGGCGTAAGGCGGCTTCCAGGCGGCCGGTGAAATGGCGCAGGCGCTCGCCGAAATGCGGGTTTTCCAGGCCGCCTTCGTCGAGCAGGGCCTCGGTGGCCGCGCTCAGGGCGGCGCTCAGACGGTTGCCCGGCGCCTTGTGTTCCAGGTGATCGGCAACGCTGGCCAGGGTTTCGCCGAAGCGCAGGCAGTCGGCTTCGCCGGTTTCGATGGCCACGGCAAGCAGCGCGAAGACCCGGGGACGGATCGTTTCCGGGGCGCTGCGTCCGTGCTTCGACCAGTCGTCGGCCAATGCCCGGCAGGCGGCTTGCCAGCGTTTGTTGAGTTCAGGCGGGTAGCGTACCGGCTGGGTCTTGCCGACCCAGGGCAGGATCGATGCCATGGCATCGAGGGTCGGAGCGAGGGCGGAACGGGTTTTCTCGAGATCCTCGTCGGGAAGTTGGGCCATCGTCCTCGCTCCTGTGTGGTAATTACCCCGCTAGTTTAGCGAAAGCGTCGACCACTTCGGGTGGCGCCTGCACCAGTTCGACGAGGACGCCCTCGCCGCCGATCGGGAATTCCTCGTTGCCCTTCGGGTGCAGGAAGCAGATGTCGAAGCCGGCGGCGCCCTTGCGGATGCCGCCTGGGGCGAAGCGGACGCCGTTGGCGGACAGCCATTCGACAGCCTTCGGCAGGTCGTCGATCCACAGGCCGACGTGGTTCAGCGGCGTCGTGTGTACGGCCGGCTTCTTTTCCGGATCGAGCGGTTGCATCAGGTCGACCTCGACCTTGAACGGGCCTTTGCCCATCGCGCAGATGTCCTCGTTGACGTTCTCGCGCTCCGACATGAAGGTGCCGGTGACCTCGAGGCCGAGCCTGTCGACCCACAGGGTCTTGAGTTTTTCCTTGGATGGGCCGCCGATGGCGATTTGCTGGATGCCGAGAACCTTGAACGGACGAGTCATGCGTTATCTCCCTGTCGGGCTGTGGTTTGAGTAATCCATAATTATAGGGATTTCCGGCGGTAGGCAAAGGTCAGCAGCGCGACGCCGGCCAGCACCATCGGCAGCGACAGCCACTGCCCCATGCTGACCGTGTACGACTGGCCGAAGATGCCGTGATCCGGTTCCCGGAAGAACTCGGTGACAAAGCGGAAGCTGCCGTAACCAATCAGGAAGACGCCTGACGTGGCACCGGTCGGCCGGGGCTTTGCGGTCCACAGCCAGAGAATGGCAAACAGCGCCAGGCCTTCAAGGCCGACGTGGTAAAGCTGCGACGGGTGGCGCGGTTCGAGGCTGCCCGATTGCGGAAAGACCATCGCCCACGGCAGTGACGGGTCGGCCAGTCGGCCCCACAGCTCGCCGTTGATGAAATTGCCGACGCGCCCGGCGGCCAGGCCGAGTGGGACCAGTGGCGCGATGAAGTCGGTCACGGTCAGCCAGCGTAAGCCGGCTTTTTTTGCCCACAGCGTCATCGCCAGCAGCACGCCGAGGAAGCCGCCGTGGAAACTCATGCCGCCTTTCCAGACGGCGAGGATCTCGAGCGGATTGGCCAGGTAGTAGCCGGGCTCGTAGAACAGCACCTGGCCGAGGCGGCCGCCGAGTACGACGCCGAGCACACCGTAGAAGAGCAGGTCGTCGAGTTGTTCGGCGCTGACCGGCGCCAGCTTCTGGCGGATGCGCAGACGGCCGAGCGCAATGAACTGCAGGAAGGCGAGCAGGTACATCAGGCCGTACCAGCGGATGGCGAGCGGACCGAGGTAAATGGCGACGGGATCGAACTGAGGATGGAGCAGCATGGTCGAATCGATTCGGCTAGAATTGGCCGATTATAGATCGCGTCCGTGACAGCTACGTGCCGGCGCCAGATACTAAACGGAGAGTGAGCATGCCCCAGTACCGTTCCCGCACTTCCACCCATGGCCGCAACATGGCCGGCGCCCGCGCCCTGTGGCGCGCGACCGGCATGAAGGACGGCGACTTCGGCAAGCCGATCATCGCCGTCGTCAACAGCTTCACCCAGTTCGTTCCCGGCCACGTCCATCTCAAGGACATGGGCCAGCTGGTCGCCCGCGAGATCGAGGCGGCCGGCGGTGTCGCCAAGGAATTCAATACCATCGCCATCGACGACGGCATCGCCATGGGGCACGGCGGCATGCTCTACTCGCTGCCGTCGCGCGACCTGATCGCCGATTCGGTCGAGTACATGGTCAACGCCCATTGCGCCGATGCGATGGTCTGTATCTCGAACTGCGACAAGATCACCCCGGGCATGCTGATGGCCGCGATGCGCCTGAACATCCCGGTCATCTTCGTTTCCGGCGGGCCGATGGAAGCCGGCAAGGTCAGCTGGAAGGACCAGACGATCAAGGTCGACCTCATCGACGCGATGATCAAGGCCGGCGACAAGAGCGTTTCCGACGCCGAAGTCGAGAGCTTCGAACGTTCCGCCTGCCCGACCTGCGGTTCGTGCTCGGGGATGTTCACTGCCAACTCGATGAACTGCCTGACCGAAGCGCTCGGCCTCAGCCTGCCCGGCAACGGCACCGTCGTCGCTACGCACGCCGACCGCAAGCAGCTGTTCCTGCGCGCCGGACGTATCGCCGTCGAACTCTGCCGCCGCTATTACGAGCAGGAAGACGCTTCGGTCCTGCCGCGGGCGATCGCCACCAAGGCGGCCTTCGAAAACGCCATCACGCTCGACGTCGCGATGGGCGGTTCGACCAATACCGTGCTGCACCTGCTGGCTACCGCCCGCGAAGCCGAAGTCGATTTCACGATGGCCGACATCGACCGCATCTCGCGCAAGACGCCGTGCCTGGCCAAGGTGGCACCGGCAACGCAGAAATACCACATCGAGGATGTGCATCGCGCCGGTGGCATCATGGCCATCCTCGCCGAACTGGCGCGTGCCGGCCTGATCCACACCGACGTGTTGACCGTGCACATGAAGACGCTGGGCGAGGCGATTCACACCTACGACGTCACCCATAGCGCGGCGCCCGACGTGCTCGAGTTCTACAAGGCGGCGCCGGGCGGTGTGCCGACGCAGACCGCGTTTTCCCAGGATCGCCGTTATCCCGAACTCGATCTCGATCGCACCAACGGCTGCATCCGCAATCAGGTCAATGCCTATTCGCAGGATGGCGGTCTGGCCGTGCTCTACGGCAACATTGCAGTCGACGGCTGCATCGTCAAGACAGCTGGTGTCGATGAATCGATCTGGAAGTTCAGCGGCCGGGCGCGCGTCTTCGAAAGCCAGGATGCCGCGGTCGAGGCAATTCTTGGCGGCAGCATTGTCGCCGGCGATGTTGTCGTGATCCGCTATGAAGGACCAAAGGGCGGCCCGGGCATGCAGGAGATGCTCTATCCGACGTCGTACCTGAAGTCGATGGGATTGGGCAAGGAATGCGCCCTGCTCACCGATGGTCGTTTCTCCGGTGGCACTTCGGGGTTGTCGATCGGTCATGCTTCGCCAGAGGCTGCCGACGGCGGAGCCATCGGCCTGGTTGAGGAAGGCGATGTGATCGAGATCGATATCCCCGGGCGGCGCATCCATCTCGCGGTGAGCGATGAAGTGTTGGCCGGACGACGCGCCGCGATGGACGCGCTGGGCGAAACGGCCTGGAAGCCCGCGAATCGGCAGCGTCTGGTCTCGCCAGCCTTGCAAGCCTACGCGCTGATGGCGACCTCGGCGGACAAGGGGGCGGTTCGCGATGTGACGCAGATTCAGCGTCGGAAATAGAACGGGAGTCAACTTTTCGGAAGCCTGTCCGTTAATTCAGCGACCGGGAACGCGATTGACGACAGGCCGGTGGATGTGAAAATGTTGTAAGTGAGAATTGCGATTGGCGGTGAAGGGCTATATCATCCGTTCATGAAATAACGCCAAGTCTTAAAAGTATCAACCTATCCAAAACGGAGCGAGAAATATGAAAGCTGCTTACATTGCCATGATGGTTGCCGCTGGTGTCGTGGTGGCCGGTCAGGCGCACGCCGACGAAGCCCTGGCCAAGGCCAAGGGTTGCATGGCTTGTCACGCCCTCGACAAGAAGCTGGTTGGGCCCGCCTACAAGGATGTTGCCGCCAAGTACAAGGGTGACAAGGGTGCCGTTGCGACCCTGGCAGCCAAGGTGATTGCTGGTGGCAAGGGCAACTGGGGCGCGATCCCGATGCCGCCGAACAAGGTTACCGATGACGAAGCCAAGAAGCTTGTCACCTGGGTGTTGTCGGTCAAGTGATTTGATCGTCTAGTCTGAATATTGAAAAGCCGGCTTCAGCCGGCTTTTTGTTGTGAATTTCTCGTCTAGCCTGTTGACAGGGGGGGCGACGCTCTGGATAATCCCGGCTTCTCCCGGAGGGGTACCCAAGCGGTCAACGGGAACAGACTGTAAATCTGTCGGCTCTGCCTTCGAAGGTTCGAATCCTTCCCCCTCCACCAGATTGATGCTGTAGCGGTTTGTGCTGCGGGTAGGGGTTAAGCGGGTGTAGCTCAATGGTAGAGCTGAAGCCTTCCAAGCTTAAGACGAGGGTTCGATTCCCTTCACCCGCTCCACGACGCGGTACGGCTGGAGTTTTAAGGTAGGCCCATGTGGCTCAGTGGTAGAGCACTCCCTTGGTAAGGGAGAGGTCGGCAGTTCGATCCTGCCCATGGGCACCACCGATTAGCTTTGATTCTGGATTGTTTGCTAATTTGATTATTGAGGAACTGGAATGGCTAAGGAAAAATTCGAGCGTACCAAGCCGCACGTCAACGTTGGCACGATTGGTCACGTTGACCACGGCAAGACGACGCTGACCGCTGCGATCACGACGGTGCTGTCCGCCAAGTTCGGCGGTTCGGCGAAGAAATACGACGAAATCGATGCGGCGCCGGAAGAAAAGGCCCGTGGTATCACGATCAATACCGCGCACGTCGAATACGAAACCGCCAATCGTCACTACGCCCACGTTGATTGCCCGGGCCACGCCGACTACGTCAAGAACATGATCACCGGTGCCGCCCAGATGGACGGCGCGATCCTGGTCTGTTCCGCTGCTGACGGCCCGATGCCGCAGACGCGCGAGCACATCCTGCTGGCCCGCCAGGTTGGTGTGCCGTACGTTCTGGTGTTCATGAACAAGTGCGACATGGTTGACGACGCCGAGCTGCTCGAGCTGGTCGAAATGGAACTGCGCGAGCTGCTCTCCAAGTACGACTTCCCGGGCGACGACACGCCGATCATTCACGGTTCGGCGCTGAAGGCGCTGGAAGGTGACCAGTCCGAAATCGGCGAGCCGTCGATCTTCCGTCTGGCCGACGCGCTGGATTCCTACATCCCGACGCCGGAGCGCGCTGTTGATCAGCCGTTCCTGATGCCGGTCGAAGACGTGTTCTCGATCTCGGGTCGCGGTACGGTTGTGACCGGTCGTGTCGAGCGCGGCATCGTCAAGGTTGGTGAAGAAATCGAAATCGTCGGTATTCGTCCGACGGTCAAGACCATCTGTACCGGCGTTGAAATGTTCCGCAAGCTGCTCGATCAAGGTCAGGCCGGCGACAACATCGGCGCGCTGCTGCGCGGCACGAAGCGTGAAGACGTCGAGCGTGGCCAGATTCTGTGCAAGCCGGGTTCGGTCAAGCCGCACACCCACTTCACGGGCGAAGTGTACGTTCTGTCGAAGGATGAAGGTGGTCGTCACACCCCGTTCTTCAACAACTACCGTCCGCAGTTCTACTTCCGTACGACCGATGTGACCGGCGCGATCTCGCTGCCGGAAGGTACGGAAATGGTCATGCCGGGTGACAACGTGGCGATGACGGTCAAGCTGATTGCGCCGATCGCCATGGAAGAAGGCCTGCGTTTCGCCATTCGCGAAGGCGGTCGTACCGTCGGCGCCGGTGTCGTCTCCAAGATCATCGAGTAATCGGTTGTTCTTTTGAACAAGGCGCTTCGGGCAACCGAGGCGCTTTGATGTTTCTGCAGCAGGGGTGTAGCTCAATTGGTAGAGCAACGGTTTCCAAAACCGTAGGTCGGGGGTTCGATTCCCTCCGCCCCTGCCACTCTCTTTAAAGATCGCGAACGTCATGGCTGACAAGATCAAGTTCTCGCTGGCGCTGGTGCTACTGGCTGCTGGCGTGGCTGGCTTCTATCTGCTTTCCGAGCAGGCAATGATTTTGCGCGTCCTGGCGGTTCTGGCCGGTTTGGCTGTGGCAGCAGCGGTCGCCTGGAAGACTGCTCAGGGGCAGCGCTTCTTTGCCTTTGCCAACGAATCCGTGGTTGAGGCGCGCAAGGTCGTCTGGCCCACGCGCAAGGAAACGATGCAGACCACGGCGATGGTGTTTGCCTTCGTTGTCGTCATGGCGCTCTTCCTCTATCTCACCGACAAGAGCCTGGAATGGGTGCTGTACGACCTGGTTCTCGGCTGGAAGAAATCATGAGCAAACGCTGGTACGTCGTGCATGCCTACTCCGGTTTCGAGAAAAGCGTGATGCGCGCCATTCAGGAGCGCGTCAATCGTCTCGGGATGCAGGAGAAGTTCGGTCAGATCCTGGTGCCGGTGGAAGAGGTCGTCGAAATGAAGGGCGGCCAGAAGTCCATTTCCGAGCGCAAGTTCTTTCCGGGCTACGTGCTGGTCGAAATGGAGATGGACGACGAGACCTGGCACCTGGTAAAGAATACGCCCAAGGTCACCGGCTTTGTCGGTGGTACGGCCAATCGTCCGGCGCCGATTTCCCAGAAGGAAGTCGACAAGATCATGCAGCAGATGCAGGAAGGGGTCGAGAAGCCCCGTCCGAAGGTGCTGTTCGAAGTGGGTGAGGTGGTTCGGGTCAAGGAAGGTCCGTTCACCGATTTCCATGGTTCGGTCGAAGATGTGAATTACGAGAAGAATCGTCTGCGCGTTTCGGTGACCATTTTCGGTCGGGCGACGCCGGTCGAACTGGAATTTGGTCAGGTCGAAAAGTCCTGACCCTGGTTTAAAGGCCTGCCGGGGCCTCGAATCCGGCAAGAGGAGCGTCATTAGTCGCCTCGGCGACGAGAACGCGCTACCACTCAACTTCTAGGAGCTATTATGGCCAAGAAAATTGTTGGCTTCATCAAGCTGCAAGTCCCGGCCGGGAAGGCGAATCCGTCGCCCCCGATCGGCCCCGCGCTGGGTCAGCGCGGTCTGAACATCATGGAATTCTGCAAGGCCTTCAACGCCCAGACGCAAGGCGTCGAGCCGGGTCTGCCGATTCCGGTTGTCATCACTGCCTATGCGGACAAGTCCTTCACCTTCGTGATGAAGACCCCGCCGGCAACGATCCTGATCAAGAAGGCTGCCGGCATCAAGTCCGGTTCGGCCAAGCCGCATACCGACAAGGTTGGCAAGATCACGCGCGCCCAGTGCGAAGAAATTGCCAAGACCAAGATGCCTGACCTGACGGCTGCCGACATGGAAGCCGCCATCCGCACCATCGCCGGCTCCGCCCGTTCGATGGGCATTACCGTGGAGGGTCTGTAACATGGCCAAGCTCACGAAGAAGCAAAAGGCTCTTGCCAGCAAGGTCGTTCCGCAAAAGCTCTATCCGCTGCAGGAAGCCCTGGTTCTGGCCAAGGAAACCGCAGTTGCCAAGTTTGACGAATCGATCGACGTCGCCGTCAATCTCGGCGTCGACGCGCGCAAGTCCGACCAGGTCGTCCGCGGCTCCGTCGTCCTGCCGGCAGGTACCGGCAAGACCGTTCGTGTCGCCGTTTTTGCTCAGGGCGAAAAGGCTGAGGCCGCCAAGGCTGCTGGCGCCGATATCGTCGGCTTCGACGATCTGGCTGCTGAAGTCAAGGGTGGCAACCTGAATTTCGACATCGTCATCGCCACGCCGGATGCCATGCGGATTGTCGGTCAGCTCGGCCAGATTCTCGGTCCGCGCGGTCTGATGCCGAACCCGAAGGTCGGCACCGTGACGATGGATGTCACCACCGCCGTCAAGAACGCCAAGGCCGGTCAGGTCCAGTACCGCACCGACAAGGCCGGTATCGTGCATGCCACGATCGGTCGTGCTTCGTTCTCCGTGGAAAATCTGGAAACCAACCTGAAGGCGCTGATCGACGCGCTGAACAAGGCCAAGCCGGCTGCAGCCAAGGGCCAGTACCTGAAGAAGGTTGCTGTTTCCGCCACCATGGGTCCCGGCGTTCGCGTCGATCAGGCCACCCTGGCTGGCTAAGAAGTACTTTGGGTCGTAGCCGGCGGTTCCGACTGCCGGCTGCGAATCGTCAAAGACCGCAGGTGCCCTTTCCGGGGCTTAATCGCGAAAGCATCCTGCGCAGACGGTGTTCCCGAAACGGATTTTTGCCGATCGCCATTGATCGGTGGGCTTCTGGTTCAGGTCGCCGTAGGTGCGGTGGAATTTCTCCACCGCGTTATGACTTGAAAGGAGGAAAGACCTGTGGGTCTCAATCTGAATGACAAAAAAGCCGTCGTGGCTGAGGTGTCGGCACAAGTAGCCAACGCCCAGACGATCGCGATCGCCGAATATCGTGGCATCGAGGTGGGAGATCTCACCGTGCTGCGCCGGAAGGCTCGCGAGTCTGGCGTTTACTTGCGCGTGCTGAAAAACACCCTGGTGCGTCGTGCCGTGGAAGGCACCGAGTTTGCCGGCCTGGCCGAGCACATGGTTGGACCGCTGATTTACAGCGTTTCCGCCGACCCGGTAGCTGCTGCGAAGGTCCTCAACGACTTCGCCAAGACTAACGACAAGTTGGTGCTCAAGGCCGGTTCCTATGCCGGCAAGGTGCTCGACAAGGCTGGCGTGCAGGCTCTTGCCTCCGTGCCGAGCCGCGAAGAGCTGCTCTCCAAGCTGCTGTACGTCATGCAGGCTCCGCTCGCCGGCTTCGTCCGTGCGCTCGACGCCCTGGCCAAGCAGCGCGAAGAAGCTGCCGCTTGATCCTTACCGCATACGAACTGAATTAGGAGTTTATTGAAATGGCAATTAGCAAAGAAGACATCCTGGAAGCCGTCGGCTCCCTGACCGTTATGGAACTGAATGACCTGGTCAAGGCATTCGAAGAGAAGTTCGGCGTTTCCGCCGCTGCCGTCGCCGTTGCCGGCCCGGCTGCTGCTGCCGCTGCCGTCGAAGAGCAGACCGAGTTCACCGTTGTCCTGACCGGCGCTGGTGAAAAGAAGGTTGAAGTCATCAAGGTCGTCCGCGCAGTCACCGGCCTGGGCCTCAAGGAAGCCAAGGACCTGGTCGACGGTGCCCCGAAGCCGGTCAAGGAAGGCATTGCCAAGGCCGACGCCGAAGCGCTCAAGAAGCAACTGGAAGACGCTGGCGCCAAGGTCGAAATCAAGTAATCGATTGCAGCCTTGCGGGCTGGTGGTTTTCGCCACCAGCCCTTTTGTGCTTCATTAAACGGTTTTTATCTGAAGACCTCCGCTCGACTACCTGCCTGCCGGCAAACGCAAATCGAGATTTCCCGCTCCCTCAGGACCGGGCGATCCGCTTTGCGTTTGCCTGTTTCCACAGGTCCGACATCTGATTCAACCTTCACGGAGTTACCATGACTTACTCCTTCACCGAGAAGAAACGCATCCGCAAGAGCTTCGCCAAGCGTGCGAGCGTCCTTGAGGTTCCCTTCCTGCTCGCCACGCAGTTGCAGTCGTTTACCGACTTCCTGCAGGCCGAGGTGCCGGCGGAGCTGCGCAAGAACGAAGGCCTGCAGGCTGCGTTTACTTCCATTTTTCCGATTGTCTCCCATTCCGGAAACGCTCGGCTGGAGTTTGTCAGCTATGCCCTCGGCGAACCGGCTTTCGATGTCGTCGAATGTCAGCAGCGCGGCCTGACTTTTGCCGCCTCGCTACGCGCCCGCGTGCGCCTGGTCCTGATGGATCGGGAAACCCCGGATACGGTCAAGGAAGTCAAGGAACAGGAAGTCTACATGGGCGAAATCCCGTTGATGACGACCAACGGTTCCTTCGTCATCAACGGTACGGAACGGGTCATCGTTTCCCAGTTGCATCGTTCGCCGGGTGTGTTTTTCGAGCATGACCGCGGCAAGACGCATAGTTCCGGCAAGCTGCTGTTCTCCGCCCGCGTCATTCCCTACCGCGGTTCCTGGCTCGATTTCGAGTTCGATCCGAAGGATTCCCTGTTCTTCCGCGTCGACCGCCGTCGCAAGATGCCGGTGACGACGCTGCTCAAGGCACTGGGCATGTCCTCGGAAGAAATTCTTGCCGAATTCTTCGATTTCGACCTGTTCAAGCTTTCCGGCGAGAAGATTGAATTCACGCTGATGCCCGAGCGTCTGCGCGGCGAAGTGGCGCGCTTCGACTTCGTGGGGCCGGACGGCAAGGTCATCGTCGCCAAGGACAAGCGGATCACCGCCAAGCACATCCGCGATATCGCCACCGCTGGCATCAAGCAGATCGTCGTTCCCGAGGAGTTCCTGCTGGGGCGCGTGGTAGCGCGCGACATCGTCAACACGACCTCCGGCGAAATCGTCGCCAACGCCAACGACGAAATCACCGAGACCCTGCTCGCCAAGCTGCGCGAAGCCGGTATCTCCAGCGTCGAAACGCTCTACACCAACGATCTCGATCGTGGTGCCTTCATTTCCAACACCTTGCGCGGCGACGAAACTGCGTCCCGCCAGGCGGCGCGGATCGCCATCTACCGGATGATGCGTCCGGGCGAGCCGCCGACGGAAGAAGCCGTGGAAATTCTCTTCAACGGCCTCTTCTACTCGGACGAGCGCTACGATCTTTCCGGTGTCGGCCGGATG
Organism: Azonexus sp. MM2026_4; assembly: GCF_055901855.1. Taxonomy (NCBI): domain Bacteria; kingdom Pseudomonadati; phylum Pseudomonadota; class Betaproteobacteria; order Rhodocyclales; family Azonexaceae; genus Azonexus; species Azonexus sp. MM2026_4. Next base: position 3,420,076 of record NZ_CM148380.1, read on the forward strand.
AAGTTCAATCGCCGTCTCAGTCGTGAAGACGTGGTTGAGCACAAGGTCATGGTCAGGGGCCTGGCGTCGCGTGCCGAGGCGGCACTGAAGAACCTCGCCGAAGCTTCCGGTTTTGCTCTGGAAACCATCCAGGAACTGGTTGCCGGTCTGCCTTTCGGCGCCCGCGCCTTGAGCGAGAACCTGACCAAGGCCGTAGCCGATGAACTGGCCGCCCGCATCAAGCCGCTGGGTGCCAACGTCGAAGTCCGCGAACAACTGACGCTGTCGCCGCGCGATATCGTCGACGTGATCAAGGTTCTGGTCGATCTGCGCAATGGACGCGGCGATATCGACGATATCGATCACCTGGGCAACCGGCGTGTCCGCTCGGTCGGCGAACTCGCCGAGAACCAGTTCCGCGCTGGTCTGGTCCGCGTCGAACGCGCCGTCAAGGAGCGTCTGAGCCAGGCCGAATCCGACAACCTGATGCCGCACGACCTGATCAACGCCAAGCCGATCAGCGCCGCGATCAAGGAGTTCTTCGGTTCCAGCCAGTTGTCGCAGTTCATGGATCAGACCAACCCGCTGTCGGAAATCACCCACAAGCGCCGCGTCTCGGCCCTTGGTCCGGGCGGTCTGACCCGCGAACGCGCTGGCTTCGAAGTGCGCGACGTGCATCCGACGCACTATGGCCGCGTCTGCCCGATCGAAACGCCGGAAGGTCCGAACATCGGTCTGATCAACTCGCTGGCGCTGTTCGCCCGCGTCAACAACTACGGCTTCATTGAAACCGCCTACCGTCGCGTGGTCGACAGCAAGGTGACCAATGAAATCGATTACCTGTCGGCGATCGAAGAAGGCAACTACGTGGTTGCCCAGGCCAACGCCAAGCTCGACGGCGAAGGCCGTCTGGCCGACGATCTGGTGACCTGCCGCGAGAAGGGCGAAACCATTCTCGCCGAACCGTCGCGCGTCCAGTACATGGACGTGGCGCCGGGCCAGATCGTTTCCGTTGCTGCCTCGCTGATTCCCTTCCTTGAGCACGACGATGCGAACCGCGCGCTGATGGGCGCCAACATGCAACGCCAGGCCGTTCCCTGTCTGCGTCCGGAAAAGCCGCTGGTCGGTACCGGCATCGAGCGCACCGTCGCCGTTGACTCGGGTACTGCCGTCGTCGCCCTGCGTGGCGGTGTCGTCGACTACGTCGATGCCGGCCGGGTTGTGGTCCGTGTCAACGACGATGAAACCGTTGCCGGTGAAGTCGGTGTCGACATCTACAACCTGGTCAAGTACACCCGTTCCAACCAGAACACGAACATCAACCAGCGGCCGATGGTCAAGATCGGCGACATCATCGCCAAGGGCGACGTGGTTGCCGACGGCGCTTCGACCGACAAGGGTGAACTGGCGCTCGGCCAGAACATGCTGATCGCGTTCATGCCGTGGAACGGCTACAACTTCGAAGACTCGATCCTGATCTCCGAACGCGTCGTTGCCGAAGACCGCTACACCTCGATCCACATCGAGGAACTGACGGTCGTCGCTCGTGACACCAAGCTCGGTCCCGAGGAAATCACGCGCGACATCGCCTCGCTCGGCGAAGTGCAACTGTCCCGCCTGGACGATGCCGGTATCGTGTACATCGGTGCCGAAGTGCACGCCGGTGACGTCCTGGTCGGCAAGGTCACGCCCAAGGGCGAAACCCAGCTGACGCCGGAAGAAAAGCTGCTGCGCGCGATCTTCGGCGAGAAGGCGTCCGACGTGAAGGACACCTCGCTGCGCGTGCCGGCCGGGATTGCCGGTACCGTCATCGACGTTCAGGTGTTTACCCGCGAAGGCATCGAGCGCGACAAGCGCGCCCAGTCGATCATCGACGAGCATCTGCGCCACTACAAGCTCGACCTCGCCGACCAGATGCGTATCGTCGAACGCGACGCCTTCGAGCGTATCGGTCGTCTGATCCTCGGCAAGAAGGCCAACGGTGGTCCGAAGAAGCTGGCCAAGGGCACGGTCATCGACCAGGCCTACCTGGACGGCATGGACCCGCACCACTGGTTCGACATCCGTCTGGCCGACGACGAGATTGCGCTGCAACTCGAACAGGTCAAGGAAGGCCTGGAACAGGCACGCAAGGACTTCGACGTCGCTTTCGAAGCCAAGCGCAAGAAGCTGACGCAGGGCGACGAACTGCCGCCGGGCGTGCAGAAGATGGTCAAGGTCTATGTTGCCGTCAAGCGTCGCCTGCAGCCCGGCGACAAGATGGCCGGCCGGCACGGTAACAAGGGTGTCGTTTCGCGCATCCTGCCGGTCGAGGACATGCCCTACATGGCCGACGGCCGTCCGGTTGAACATCGTTCTGAACCCGCTCGGCGTGCCGTCGCGGATGAACGTCGGGCAGATTCTCGAAGTCCACCTCGGCCTCGCTGCCAAGGGTCTTGGCCACAAGATCGGCGACATGCTGCGCCGTCAGGCGACGGCCAAGGAAGTGCGTGGTTTCCTCGAAGAGGTGTATAACAGCAAGGGTAAGCCGGAAGATCTGGATTCGCTGACCGACGCCGAAATCCTCGAAATGGCGGGCAACCTCAAGGAAGGTGTGCCGTTCGCGACGCCGGTCTTCGATGGCGCCAAGGAAGAAGAAATCAAGGCCATGCTGGCCCTCGCCGGCATGCCGTCTTCCGGTCAGATGACGCTGTTCGACGGCCGTACCGGTGATGCCTTCGAGCGTCAGGTGACGGTTGGCTACATGCACTACCTGAAGCTGCACCACCTGGTCGACGACAAGATGCACGCCCGTTCGACCGGTCCATACTCGCTGGTTACCCAGCAGCCGCTGGGCGGCAAGGCGCAGTTCGGCGGTCAGCGCTTCGGGGAAATGGAAGTGTGGGCGCTGGAAGCATACGGCGCCTCGTACGTGCTGCAGGAAATGTTGACCGTCAAGTCCGATGACGTGAATGGCCGTACCAAGGTGTACGAGAACATCGTCAAGGGCGAGCACAGGATCGATGCCGGCATGCCGGAATCGTTCAACGTGCTGGTCAAGGAAATCCGTTCGCTGGCGATCGATATCGATCTGGAACGTTACTGATTAGGGCTCAGGAGTTAAACGATGAAAGCATTGCTCGACCTGTTCAAGCAGGTGACCGCCGAAGAAGAATTCGACGCGATCACCATTGGCCTCGCTTCGCCTGAAAAGATCCGTTCCTGGTCCTACGGCGAAGTCAAGAAGCCCGAAACCATCAACTACCGCACCTTCAAGCCGGAACGTGACGGCCTGTTCTGCGCCAAGATCTTTGGCCCGATCAAGGATTACGAATGCCTGTGCGGCAAGTACAAGCGTTTGAAGCATCGCGGCGTGATCTGCGAGAAGTGCGGCGTCGAAGTGACGCTGGCCAAGGTTCGCCGTGACCGCATGGGTCACATCGAACTGGCCTCGCCGGTCGCCCACATCTGGTTCCTCAAGTCGCTGCCGTCGCGTCTGGGCATGGTCCTCGACATGACGCTGCGCGACATCGAGCGCGTCCTCTATTTCGAAGCCTACGTCGTCACCGACCCGGGCATGGTCTCCAACCTGCAGCGCGGTCAGCTGCTGACCGAAGACCAGTACCTCGAGATGATGGAAGAGCATGGCGACGAATTCCAGGCGCTGATGGGCGCCGAGGGGATTCGCGAGATGCTGCGCAACCTCGACCTCAACATCGAAGTCGAGAACCTGCGCGCCGAACTCGACGTCACCGGTTCGGAAGCCAAGAACAAGAAGCTGGCCAAGCGCCTGAAGATCCTCGAAGGTTTCCAGAAGTCGGGCATCAAGCCGGACTGGATGATCCTTGAAGTGCTGCCGGTGCTGCCGCCCGACTTGCGCCCGCTGGTGCCGCTGGACGGCGGTCGTTTCGCGACCTCCGATCTGAACGACCTCTACCGTCGCGTCATCAACCGCAACAATCGCCTGAAGCGCCTGCTCGAACTGAAGGCGCCGGACATCATCGTGCGCAACGAAAAGCGCATGTTGCAGGAAGCGGTCGACAGCCTGCTCGACAACGGTCGCCGCGGCAAGGCGATGACCGGCGCCAACAAGCGCCCGCTGAAGTCATTGGCCGACATGATCAAGGGCAAGGGCGGCCGTTTCCGGCAGAACCTGCTCGGCAAGCGCGTCGATTACTCCGGCCGTTCGGTCATCGTCGTCGGTCCGCAACTCAAGCTGCACCAGTGCGGCCTGCCCAAGCTGATGGCACTGGAACTGTTCAAGCCCTTCATCTTCCACAAGCTGGAAGTCGGCGGCTACGCGACGACGATCAAGCAAGCCAAGAAGATGGTCGAGAGCCAGGAACCGATCGTCTGGGACATGCTCGAAGACGTCATCCGCGAACACCCGGTCATGCTGAACCGCGCGCCGACGCTGCACCGCCTGGGTATCCAGGCCTTCGAGCCGACCCTGATCGAAGGCAAGGCGATCCAGTTGCACCCGCTCGTTTGCGCGGCTTTCAACGCCGACTTCGACGGTGACCAGATGGCCGTCCACGTGCCGCTGTCGCTGGAAGCGCAGATGGAAGCCCGGACCCTGATGCTGGCTTCGAACAACGTGCTGTCGCCGGCCAACGGCCAGCCGATCATCGTCCCGTCGCAGGATATCGTTCTCGGTCTGTACTACGCCACCCGCGAGAAGATCAACGCCAAGGGCGAAGGCATGTACTTCGCCGACATCGCCGAGATCGATCGCGCCATGGCTGCCAGCGAGCTCGACATCCACGCCCGTATCTCGGTGCGTCTGAAGCAGTACGAGCCGGCCGCCGTCGACGGCGAATGGACCGAGAAGATGGTCCGTGTCGAAACCACCGCCGGCCGCGCGCTGCTTTCGCGCATCCTGCCCAAGGGCCTGCCGTTCAAGGCGATCGACAAGGCGCTGAAGAAGAAGGAAATCTCCAAGCTGATCGACGAATCCTTCCGTCGCTGCGGCCTCAAGGAAACCGTCATCTTCGCCGACCAACTGATGCAGAACGGTTACCGCCTGGCAACCCGCGGTGGCATTTCCTTCTGCTCCGACGACATGCGTGTCCCGGCCAAGAAGCACGAGATCATTGCCGCGGCCGAAGCCGAGGTCAAGGAAATCGAAACCCAGTACACCAACGGTCTGGTGACCCAGGGCGAACGCTACAACAAGGTCGTCGATATCTGGGGCCGCACCGGTGACCAGGTTGCCAAGGTGATGATGGACGAACTCGGCCACGAGGAAGTCATCGACCGCCACGGCAAGAAGGTCAAGCAGGATTCGTTCAACTCGATCTACATGATGGCCGACTCCGGCGCCCGCGGTTCTGCGGCGCAGATTCGCCAGCTGGCCGGTATGCGCGGCCTGATGGCGAAGCCGGACGGCTCGATTATCGAGACGCCGATCACCACGAACTTCCGTGAAGGTCTGAACGTTCTTCAGTACTTCATCTCGACCCACGGCGCCCGTAAGGGTCTGGCCGACACCGCGCTGAAGACCGCCAATTCCGGTTACCTGACGCGTCGTCTGGTCGACGTGACGCAAGATCTGGTGATCACCGAAGATGATTGCGGCACCCGCAACGGCTTCGTCGTCAAGGCGCTGGTCGAAGGCGGTGAAGTCATCGAGGCACTGCGCGAGCGGATTCTCGGCCGCGTTACGGTCGACGACCTGGTCAACCCGGAAACCCAGGAAACCGTGATTTTCGCCGGCACCATGCTCGACGAAGACCTGGTCGACCTGATCGACAAGCTCGGCATCGACGAAGTCAAGGTCCGTACCCCGCTGACCTGCGATACGCGCTACGGTCTGTGCGCCAAGTGCTATGGTCGCGATCTCGGCCGCGGTACGATGGTCAACGCGGGCGAATCGGTCGGCGTCATCGCCGCCCAGTCGATCGGCGAACCGGGCACGCAGCTCACCATGCGGACCTTCCACGTCGGTGGTGCGGCCTCCCGGGCCGCTGTCGCCTCGCAAGTCGAAGCGAAGTCCGCCGGTACCGTGCGCTACACGTCGAACATGCGTTTCGTGACCAGCGCCAAGGACGAAAAGGTTGTCATTTCCCGCTCCGGCGAAGTGCTGATTACCGATGACCACGGTCGTGAACGCGAGCGTCACAAGGTGCCGTACGGCGCCATGCTGGCGGTCGATGAAGGCAAGGCGGTCAAGGCCGGTGCCAAGCTGGCGACCTGGGATCCGCACACGCGTCCGATCATCACCGAATACGCCGGTACCGTGCGTTTCGACAACGTCGAGGAAGGTGTCACCGTTGCCAAGCAGATCGACGATGTGACCGGTCTGTCGACCCTCGTCGTCATCGACAACAAGCGTGGCGGCAAGGCCTCGGCCAAGGGCTTGCGTCCGGTCGTCAAGCTGCTCGATGACGCCGGTCAGGAAGTCAAGGTGCATGGTAGCGAGCACACAGTCTCGATTGCCTTCCAGGTTGGCTCGATCATCTCGGTGGTCGACGGCCAGCAGGTCGGCGTCGGTGACGTGCTGGCGCGGATGCCGCAGGAATCGGCAAAGACTCGCGACATCACCGGTGGTCTGCCACGGGTTGCCGAGCTGTTCGAAGCCCGTACTCCCAAGGATGCTTCGGTGCTGGCAGAAGTCACCGGCACCATCAGCTTCGGCAAGGACACCAAGGGCAAGCAGCGCCTGGTCATCACCGATCTCGAGGGCGAGCAGCACGAGTTCCTGATTTCCAAGGACAAGCACGTGCTGGTGCACGATGGTCAGGTGGTCAACAAGGGCGAGAAGATCGTCGAAGGCGAGCCGGATCCGCACGACATCCTGCGTCTGCAGGGTGTCGAGGCCCTGGCCCGCTACATCACCGACGAAGTCCAGGACGTTTACCGTCTGCAGGGTGTGAAGATCAACGACAAGCACATCGAGGTGATCGTTCGCCAGATGCTGCGTCGGGTAACCATCGTCGATCCGGGTGACACCAAGTTCATCAAGTCCGAGCAGGTCGAGCGGGCGGAGCTGTTTGCCGAGAATGACCGGATCGTCGCCGAAGGCAAGTTGCCGGCGATCTACGATCACATGCTGCTCGGTATCACCAAGGCTTCGCTGTCCACCGACTCCTTCATTTCGGCGGCGTCCTTCCAGGAAACCACCCGAGTTCTTACCGAAGCCGCAATCATGGGCAAGCGCGACGAACTGCGCGGTCTCAAGGAAAACGTCATTGTCGGTCGTCTCATCCCGGCCGGCACCGGCTTGGCCTATCACCGCAGTCGCAAGGCTCAGGTGGCCGGCGAGGACATCGCGGCGGATCGGCCGTTCGAAGGTGCCGTTGTCGAAAATGCAACACAGGAGGCCGATCAAGGTCTCTGAGGCGTAGGGCAACCCCCGCGTCACGTTGACAAGGGGGTTGATCAACCATAGAATCTATGGTCTTTGTCGGCAGAGACTAATCATTGTCTCTGCTATGGATAACAAAATTGCCGTCGTGCCCCGTCCGGGGCCTGGCTGTTGAAGGAAGTTTGATATGCCGACCATCAACCAGCTCGTGCGCAAGCCGCGCGTCGCCGAAAAGGCCAAGAGCAAGGTTCCTGCGCTGGAAAAGTGCCCGCAAAAGCGTGGCGTCTGCACCCGCGTTTACACCACCACCCCGAAGAAGCCGAACTCCGCGCTGCGCAAGGTTTGCAAGGTTCGTCTGACGAATGGCTTCGAAGTGATTTCCTATATCGGCGGTGAAGGCCACAACCTGCAGGAGCACTCCGTGGTCCTGATCCGTGGTGGTCGCGTCAAGGATTTGCCCGGTGTGCGTTACCACACCGTGCGCGGCTCCCTGGATACCCAGGGCGTCAAGGATCGCAAGCAGTCCCGTTCGAAGTACGGGGCGAAGCGTCCGAAGGCTGCCTGATTCAATCAGCGGCTTGAGTAAGTGGTCGTCCGTCTGGGCGGCCGAGAGGGCCGGGGGGGTGAAAACCTCTTCCCGGCTTTTCAACTGAATAGTGATCAAGAGAGGTTGATATGCCCCGTCGTCGTGAAGTACCCAAGCGTGACATCCTGCCGGACCCCAAGTTCGGTAGCGTCGAAGTCTCCAAGTTCATCAATGCCGTCATGCAAAGTGGCAAGAAGTCGGTTGCCGAGCGCATCGTTTATGGTGCCTTCGACATCGTCAACAAGAAGTCTGGCAAGGACCCGCTGGAAGTGTTCGGTGCGGCCATGTCCAACATCAAGCCGATGGTTGAAGTGAAGTCGCGTCGCGTTGGTGGTGCCAACTACCAGGTGCCTGTCGAAGTCCGCCCGGCGCGTCGCGCCGCGCTGGCCATGCGCTGGTTGCGCGAATTCGCACGCAAGCGTTCGGAAAAGTCCATGGGTCAGCGTCTCGCCGCCGAGATGCTCGAGGCCTCGGAAAATCGTGGTGGTGCCGTCAAGAAGCGCGACGAAGTCCACCGCATGGCCGAAGCCAACAAGGCCTTCGCGCACTTCCGCTTCTAATCTACCGAGGGCTTTATCGTGGCACGTAAGACACCTATCGAGCGCTACCGTAACATCGGCATCAGCGCCCACATCGACGCCGGCAAGACCACCACGACCGAGCGCATCCTGTTCTACACCGGTGTGAATCACAAGATCGGTGAAGTGCATGACGGCGCCGCCACCATGGACTGGATGGAGCAGGAGCAGGAGCGCGGTATCACCATCACTTCGGCTGCTACCACCTGTTTCTGGAAGGGGATGGACAATTCGTTCCCGGAGCATCGCTTCAATATCATCGATACCCCGGGACACGTTGACTTCACGATCGAAGTCGAGCGCTCGATGCGCGTCCTGGATGGCGCCTGCATGGTGTACTGTGCGGTCGGTGGTGTTCAGCCGCAGTCCGAGACCGTCTGGCGTCAGGCAACCAAGTACAAGGTGCCGCGTCTGGCCTTCGTGAACAAGATGGACCGCTCCGGTGCCAACTTCTTCAAGGTCGTCGACCAGATGAAGACGCGCCTGAAGGCCAGCCCCGTGCCGATCGTCATTCCTATCGGCGCCGAAGATACTTTCGAGGGTGTTGTTGACCTGCTGAAGATGAAGGCCATCTACTGGGATGAAGCGTCTCAGGGCATGAAGTTCGATTACCGCGACATTCCGGCCGAACTGCTTGAAACTGCGCAAACCTGGCGTGAGCAAATGGTCGAGGCGGCTGCAGAAGCCTCCGAAGACCTGATGAACGAATATCTCGAAAATGGCGAGCTGCCGGAAGAGAAGATTCGCGAAGGGCTGCGCCTGCGTACCCTGGCCTGCGAAATTCAACCGATGCTGTGCGGTACCGCTTTCAAGAACAAGGGTGTGCAGCGCATGCTGGACGCCGTTGTCGAGCTCCTGCCGTCGCCGGTCGATATTCCGCCGGTTCAAGGTGTTGACGAGCATGAGCGCGAGGTGTCGCGCAAGGCCGATGACAGCGAGAAGTTCTCGGCTCTGGCTTTCAAGCTGATGACTGACCCGTTCGTCGGCCAGCTGACCTTCATCCGGGTTTACTCCGGCGTGCTTGCCTCGGGTGCCAGCGTGTACAACTCGGTCAGGGGTAAGAAGGAGCGCATTGGTCGTATCCTGCAGATGCATGCCAACAACCGGGAAGAAATCAAGGAAGTTCTGGCAGGCGACATCGCTGCTTGCGTCGGCTTGAAGGAAGTCACCACCGGTGAAACCCTGTGTGATCCGGACGCGCCGATCATTCTTGAGCGCATGGTTTTCCCGGAGCCGGTGATTCACGTTGCCGTCGAACCGAAGACCAAGGCCGACCAGGAAAAGATGGGTATTGCGCTGGGTCGTCTGGCGGCGGAAGATCCTTCGTTCCGTGTCCGCACCGACGAAGAGTCCGGGCAGACCATCATCTCCGGTATGGGCGAACTGCACCTCGACATCATCGTCGATCGCATGAAGCGCGAATTCAACGTTGAGGCCGCCGTCGGCGCGCCGCAGGTTGCCTATCGCGAATGCATCAAGAAGGCGGTCGAACAGGAAGGTAAGTTCGTCAAGCAATCCGGTGGTCGCGGTCAGTTCGGTCACGTCTGGCTCAAGATCGAGCCGAACGAGGCTGGCAAGGGCTACGAGTTCGTCGACGCCATCAAGGGCGGCGTCGTTCCGCGTGAGTACATTCCGGCGGTCGACAAGGGCCTCCAGGATGCGATCGGCAGCGGCGTCCTCGCCGGCTTCCCGGTGGTCGACGTCAAGTTTACGCTGTTCGACGGTTCCTACCACGACGTTGACTCGAACGAAAACGCCTTCCGCATGGCTGCTTCGATGGCCTTCAAGGAAGGTATGAAGAAGGCTGCGCCGACGCTGCTTGAGCCGATGATGGCGGTCGTTGTCGAGACGCCGGAAGACTACATGGGCAACGTCATGGGTGACCTGTCGTCGCGTCGTGGCATCGTTCAGGGCATGGAAGACCTGCCGGGCGGCACCAAGGAAGTTCGCGCCGAAGTTCCGCTGTCGGAAATGTTTGGTTACGCCACTTCCCTGCGTTCGCTGTCGCAAGGTCGCGCGACCTATACGATGGAATTCAAGCACTACGCCGAAGCGCCGAAGAATGTCGCTGAAGCTGTCATCAACAAGAAGTAATCCTTTATTGGAGACCCGATAATGGCTAAGGAAAAATTCGAGCGTACCAAGCCGCACGTCAACGTTGGCACGATTGGTCACGTTGACCACGGCAAGACGACGCTGACCGCTGCGATCACGACGGTGCTGTCCGCCAAGTTCGGCGGTTCGGCGAAGAAATACGACGAAATCGATGCGGCGCCGGAAGAAAAGGCCCGTGGTATCACGATCAACACCGCGCACGTCGAATACGAAACCGCCAATCGTCACTACGCCCACGTTGATTGCCCGGGCCACGCCGACTACGTCAAGAACATGATTACCGGTGCCGCCCAGATGGACGGCGCGATCCTGGTCTGTTCCGCTGCTGACGGCCCGATGCCGCAGACGCGCGAGCACATCCTGCTGGCTCGCCAGGTTGGTGTGCCGTACGTTCTGGTGTTCATGAACAAGTGCGACATGGTTGACGACGCCGAGCTGCTCGAGCTGGTCGAAATGGAACTGCGCGAGCTGCTCTCCAAGTACGACTTCCCGGGCGACGACACGCCGATCATTCACGGTTCGGCGCTGAAGGCGCTGGAAGGCGACCAGTCCGAAATCGGCGAGCCGTCGATCTTCCGTCTGGCCGACGCGCTGGATTCCTACATCCCGACGCCGGAGCGCGCTGTTGATCAGCCGTTCCTGATGCCGGTCGAAGACGTGTTCTCGATCTCGGGTCGCGGTACGGTTGTGACCGGTCGTGTCGAGCGCGGCATCGTCAAGGTTGGTGAAGAAATCGAAATCGTCGGTATTCGTCCGACGGTCAAGACCATCTGTACCGGCGTTGAAATGTTCCGCAAGCTGCTCGATCAAGGTCAGGCCGGCGACAACATCGGCGCCCTGCTGCGCGGCACGAAGCGTGAAGACGTCGAGCGTGGCCAGATTCTGTGCAAGCCGGGTTCGGTCAAGCCGCACACCCACTTCACGGGCGAAGTGTACGTTCTGTCGAAGGATGAAGGTGGTCGTCACACCCCGTTCTTCAACAACTACCGTCCGCAGTTCTACTTCCGTACGACCGATGTGACCGGCGCGATCTCGCTGCCGGAAGGTACGGAAATGGTCATGCCGGGTGACAACGTGGCGATGACGGTCAAGCTGATTGCGCCGATCGCCATGGAAGAAGGCCTGCGTTTCGCCATTCGCGAAGGCGGTCGTACCGTCGGTGCCGGTGTCGTCTCCAAGATCATCGAGTAATCGTTCTTTTGTCCAATCCGGGGCGGTGCTAGTCGCTGCCCCATTGTTCTTTTTGAAAGCAAAAAATGCAAAGCCAGAAAATCCGTATCCGCCTGAAAGCCTTCGACTATCGCCTGATCGATCAATCCGCCCAGGAAATCGTCGAGACCGCCAAGCGCACCGGCGCCGTTGTTCGTGGCCCCGTCCCGCTGCCGACTCGCAAGCAGCGTTTCGACATCCTGCGCTCGCCGCACGTCAACAAGGCCTCGCGCGATCAGCTCGAAATCCGTACTCATCTGCGTCTGATGGATATCGTCGATCCGACCGACAAGACGGTTGATGCGCTGATGAAGCTGGATCTGCCGGCTGGCGTTGACGTCGAAATCAAGTTGCAGTAACTGTTGTCTTGCGGATATAATCCGCTGTTTTCGGGGGTGGCCAGCAACGGCTGCCCATTTGTTGTTTTACATCGACCGGCCAATCGCAGCCGGCGATGAGGAGAATAACCATGAGTCTAGGCCTTGTTGGTCGCAAGGTTGGCATGACTCGCATTTTTGCCGAGGATGGTGCGTCCATTCCGGTAACTGTGCTTGACGTGTCCAACAATCGCGTGACCCAAGTCAAAACGCCGGAAGTCGATGGCTATGCAGCCGTCCAGGTCGCTTTCGGTCAGCGCCGTGCCTCCCGTGTTTCGAAGCCCCTTGCTGGCCATCTGGCCAAGGCGGGTGTCGAAGCCGGGCACGTGCTCAAGGAATTCCCGGTGAACGCCGAGCAACTCGCCAGCTTCAAGGCGGGTGATCAGGTTGCTGTCACGATCTTTGCCGAAGGGCAGAAGGTTGATGTGACCGGTACCTCGATCGGTAAGGGTTTCCAGGGCGGCATCAAGCGTCACAACTTCTCTTCCAACCGGGCGTCCCACGGTAACTCGGTGTCGCACAATGCGCCGGGTTCCATCGGTATGGCGCAGGATCCGGGTCGTGTTTTCCCGGGTAAGCGCATGGCTGGGCATCTGGGTGACGAGCAGTCGACGACCCAGGGTCTGACTGTTGTTCGCGTCGATGTCGAGCGGCAATTGTTGCTGGTCAAGGGCGCTGTACCTGGCGCCAAGGGTTCCGACGTCGTCGTGCGTCCGGCAGTCAAGGCTTAAGGGGGCGTCATGGAACTGAAGGTTATCAACGAACAAGGTCAGGAAGCGGCAGCGCTGCAAGCTTCCGACGTGCTGTTCGGTCGCGATTACAACGAGGCGCTGGTTCACCAGATCGTCGTCGCCTATCAGGCGAACGCACGTTCTGCTGATAGCAAGCAGAAGGATCGCTCCGAAGTTCGGCACACCACCACCAAGCCGTGGCGCCAGAAGGGTACGGGTCGTGCTCGTGCCGGCTCGAACGGTTCCCCGCTGTGGCGTGGGGGCGGTCGGATTTTCCCGAATTCTCCGGACCAGAATTACGGCCAGAAGGTCAACAAGAAGATGTTCCGCGCCGGTATGTCAGCGATTCTCTCCGAGTTGGCTCGTCAGGATCGCATCGTCGTGGTTGACGACATTGCGGTCGAAGCGCCGAAGACCAAGCTGTTTGCCAAAAAGCTGAAGGATATGGGGCTGGAAGGCAATCTGCTGGTGGTTACCGGCGAACTGAACGAAAACCTCTATCTGTCGTCGCGCAATCTGCCCAACGTGCTGGTGCTCGAAGCGCAGGAAGCTGATCCGGTTTCCCTGATTCGCTTTGCCAAGGTGTTGGTCACCAAGAATGCTGTGGCCAAATTCGAGGAGATGTGGGGATGAACCAGGAACGTCTGATGCAGGTGCTGCTGGCACCGCAAATCTCCGAAAAGGCGACCTTTGTTGCTGAAAAGAACGAGCAAGTGATTTTCCGTGTCGCGTCCGATGCGACCAAGCCGGAAATCAAGGCTGCCGTCGAGTTGCTTTTCAAGGTCGAAGTCGAGTCCGTGCAAACCTTGAACGTCAAGGGCAAGGTCAAGCGCTTCAAGGGCGCGACCGGTCGTCGCAAGGGCTGGAAAAAGGCTTTTGTCTGCCTCAAGGCTGGCCAGGAAATCAATTTTGTCGAAGGGGGTAACGCGTAATGGCGCTCGTTAAAGTCAAGCCGACTTCCCCGGGGCGTCGTGCCGTCGTTCAGGTGGTCAATGCCAACCTGCACAAAGGTAAGCCGTTCGCCGGCCTGGTCGAGTCCCAGTCCAAGAATTCCGGTCGCAACAACAATGGTCGCATCACCGTTCGCCATCAAGGCGGCGGTCACAAGCAGGCCTATCGCGTGATCGACTTCAAGCGCAACAAGGATGGCATTCCGGGCAAGGTCGAGCGTCTCGAATACGATCCCAACCGTACCGCCAACATTGCTCTCGTCTGCTACGCCGATGGCGAGCGCCGTTACATCATTGCCAACAAGGGCATGGTGGTTGGCCAGCAGGTGATCAGTGGCTCCGAAGCGCCGATCAAGTCCGGCAACGCGTTGCCGATCCGCAATATTCCGGTCGGTTCAACCATCTGCTGCGTCGAGATGCTGCCAGGCAAGGGGGCGCAAATCGCCCGCTCCGCCGGTACGTCGGTCCAGTTGCTGGCGCGTGAAGGCACCTATGCCCAGATTCGTCTGCGCTCGGGTGAAGTGCGTCGCGTTCATGTCGAATGCCGCGCCACGATTGGCGAAGTTGGCAACGAAGAAAACAACCTGCGCAAGATCGGCAAGGCCGGTGCGCAGCGTTGGCGTGGTATTCGTCCGACGGTCCGTGGTACTGCGATGAACCCGATCGACCACCCGCACGGTGGCGGCGAAGGCAAGACCGGTGAAGGCCGTGTGCCGGTTAACCCGTGGGGTCAACCGACGAAGGGCTATCGTACTCGCAGCAACAAGCGCACGAACAGCATGATCGTTCAGCGCCGTCATAAGCGTTAAGGGGTAGGAAATGGGACGTTCTCTCAAAAAGGGCCCGTTTGTTGATGCGCACCTGATCGACAAGGTCGAAGCAGTTCGCGCCACCAACGACAAGCGCCCGATCAAGACCTGGTCGCGTCGTTCGACGATCCTCCCCGAGTTCATCGGCCTGACGATTGCGGTTCACAATGGCAAGCAGCATATTCCGGTGTTCGTCACCGAGAATATGGTCGGTCACAAGCTCGGCGAGTTTTCGCTGACCCGGACGTTCAAGGGTCACACCGCTGGCAAGAAGGCCAAGAAGTAAGGAGCTGACATGGAAACTCGTGCAAGTTTGCGAGGCGTACGCCTCTCCGCGCAAAAAGGCCGCCTGGTGGCGGATCTGGTGCGTGGCAAGCCGGTTGGTCAGGCTCTCAATATCCTGGCCTTCAGCCCGACCAAGGGCGCTGGTATCCTCAAGAAGGTTCTCGAGTCGGCGATCGCCAACGCGGAACACAACGATGGTGCCGATATCGACGAATTGACGGTGAAGACCATCTACGTCGAAAAAGGCATGGTGCTCAAGCGCTTTACCGCGCGCGCCAAGGGTCGTGGCAATCGGATCAGCAAGCCGACCTGCCATATCTATCTGACCGTTGGTAACTAAGGAAGAGCCATGGGACAGAAAATTCATCCGGTAGGCTTCCGCCTCGCCGTTACCAAAAACTGGAGTTCGCGCTGGTTCGCCAACAGCAAGGACTTCCCTGGCATGCTCCAGGAAGACGTCAAGGTTCGTGAGTATCTCAAGCGCAAGCTGGCTCACGCTTCCGTCGGCCGCGTCCTGATCGAGCGTCCGGCCAAGAACGCCCGCGTCACCGTTTACTCCGCCCGTCCGGGTGTGGTGATCGGCAAGAAGGGTGAGGATATCGAACAGCTGCGTACGGATCTTCAGCGCATCATGGGCGTTCCCGTCCATGTGTCGATCGAAGAAATCCGCAAGCCGGAAATCGATGCCCAGTTGATCGCCGATTCGATCGCCCAGCAGCTCGAGAAGCGCATCATGTTCCGCCGCGCGATGAAGCGCGCCATGCAGAACGCGATGCGTCTCGGTGCCCAGGGTATCAAGGTGATGAGCGCCGGTCGTCTGAACGGTGCCGAAATCGCCCGTAGCGAGTGGTACCGCGAAGGTCGCGTGCCCCTGCATACGCTGCGCGCGGACATCGACTACGCTACCTCGGAAGCGCTGACCACCTACGGCATCATCGGGATCAAGGTCTGGGTTTACAAGGGCGAGATGCTCGATCGTAACGAGCAGCCGGTGGCTGAAGAGCCGGCAGCCGAAGAGCGTCGCCCGCGCCGCGCCCCGGGCAAGCCGGAAGGCGACAAGCCGCGCACCCGTACGGTCAAGAAGGCCGACGGTGCTGGTGACCCGGCCAAGCGCGTAAGAAAGGCAGGTGCTTAACATGTTGCAACCGAATCGTCGCAAGTTCCGCAAGGAACACAAGGGGCGTAACGAAGGCCTCGCCACCCGCGGCACCGAAGTTTCGTTCGGCGAATGGGGTCTGAAGGCTACCGGTCGCGGTCGCCTGACTGCGCGCCAGATCGAAGCCGCCCGTCGTGCGATGACCCGCCACATCAAGCGCGGTGGTCGCATCTGGATCCGTATCTTCCCGGACAAGCCGATTTCGAAGAAGCCGGCCGAAGTCCGTATGGGTAACGGCAAGGGTAATCCGGAATACTGGGTTGCCGAAATCCAGCCGGGCAAGGTGCTGTACGAGATGGACGGTGTCAATGAAGCGCTGGCGCGCGAAGCTTTTGCTCTCGCCGCCGCCAAGCTGCCGATTTCCACCACCTTCGTGACGCGTCATCTGGGGTAATCATGAAAGCTAGTGAACTGAGAACCAAGAGCGTGGACGAGCTCAAGGCGGAATTGCTTGAACTGCTGAAGGCCCAATTCGGCCTGCGCATGCAACTGGCGACGCAGCAGCTCTCCAATACCAGCCAAATGGCAAAGGTGCGTCGCGACATCGCTCGTGTGCGTACCCTTATTCGTGAAAAGGCGGTGCAGCAATGAGCGAAAACAACAGCGTCAAGCGTACCCTGATTGGTCGTGTGGTCAGCGACAAGATGGAAAAGACGGTGACCGTGCTGGTTGAGCGCAAGGTCAAGCACCCCGTTTACGGTAAGGTCATGATCCGTTCGAAGAAGTATGCGGCGCATAACCAGGACAACCTGGCCCGGGCCGGCGACCTCGTTGAGATCGTCGAAACCCGTCCGCTGTCGAAGACCAAGTCTTGGGCGGTGACCAGCGTTCTGGAAAAGGCAGTCGTTATTTGATGCTTTTTTTCAAAACCGCTTGCGTGAAATAAAAGAAGCCGGTAAAATCCGGCTTCTTTTTTGCGACCTGGTTAATCCGGGTTGTGAATCTGTCAGACCCTTACGGGTTCCAAGACTGACCGCGCAGCGGATTAAGTTGGAGTTAAATTAAATGATTCAGATGCAGACGACACTGGACGTCGCCGATAACACTGGCGCGCGTTCGGTAATGTGTATCAAGGTGCTGGGCGGGTCCAAGCGCCGCTACGCCGGTATTGGCGACATCATCAAGGTCAGCATCAAGGATGCTGCCCCGCGTGGTCGGGTCAAGAAGGGTGATGTTTACAACGCCGTGGTGGTTCGTACCGCCAAGGGTGTTCGTCGTCCGGACGGTTCCCTGGTGCGCTTCGATGGCAATGCCGCGGTTCTTCTCAACAACAAGCTCGAGCCGATCGGCACGCGCATCTTTGGCCCGGTGACCCGCGAACTGCGTACCGAGCGTTTCATGAAGATCGTGTCGCTGGCGCCGGAAGTGCTGTAAGGAGGCTGGAGATGGAAAAAATTCGCAAAGGCGACGAAGTTATCGTCGTGACGGGCAAGGACAAGGGCAAGCGCGGTACCGTGGCGCGTCGTCTTGATGCTGAGCATTTGGTCGTCGAGGGTGTCAATCGTGCCAAGAAGCACGTCAAGCCGAATCCGATCAAGGGTGTTCAGGGCGGTATTGTCGACAAGGACATGCCGATCCATATCTCCAACGTTGCGCTGTTCAATCCGGCAACCAAGAAGGCCGACCGTGTCGGTATTCGGGTGCTGGAAGATGGTCGCAAGGTTCGCGTGTTCAAGTCGAACGGCGAACTGGTGAATGCTTAAGGGGTAGTCATGGCGCGTTTGCAGCAATATTACAAGGACACCGTGGTTGCCGAATTGACCAAGCAGTTCGGTTACAAGTCCGTCATGGAAGTGCCGCGCATCACCAAGGTCACCCTGAACATGGGTGTTGGTGAGGCGGTTGCCGACAAGAAGGTTCTTGAGAACGCCGTTGGCGACATGCAGAAGATCGCCGGTCAGAAGCCGGTCACCACGAAGGCTCGCAAGTCGATTGCCGGCTTCAAGATTCGTGACGGTTATCCGATCGGTTGCATGCTGACCCTGCGTGGTCCCCGTATGTTTGAATTCCTGGATCGTCTGGTCACCATCGCCCTGCCGCGTGTTCGCGACTTCCGTGGGGTGGCGGGCAAGGGCTTCGACGGTCAGGGTAACTACAACATGGGTGTCAAAGAGCAAATCATCTTTCCGGAAATCGAGTACGACAAGATTGATGCGCTGCGTGGCATGAACATCAGCATTACGACGACCGCGAAGACCGATGCAGAAGCGAAAGCCCTGCTCGCCGCGTTCAAGTTCCCGTTCAAGAATTGAGGCAATCATGGCAAAACTTTCTCTGATCAATCGTGAAGAGAAGCGTCGCAAGCTGGTGGCACAGTTCGCCAAGAAGCGCGCAGCCCTTGACGCGATCATCAACAACGCCGCCCTTTCGGACGAGGAGCGCTACGAAGCGCGTCTGAAGCTGCAGGCGATGCCCCGCAACTCGAGTCCTTCGCGTCTGCGCAATCGCTGCCAGATGACCGGTCGTCCGCGTGGCGTGTTTCGTAAATTCGGCCTTTGTCGTCACAAGATCCGTGAGCTCGCTTTCAATGGCGAAATCCCGGGTGTGATCAAGGCTAGCTGGTAATAGGAGATACAGAAATGGCTATGAGCGATCCTATCGCGGATATGCTGACCCGCATCCGCAACGCCCAGCTCGCCGAAAAGGCGTCTGTGTCCATGCCTTCTTCCAAGCTCAAGGTGGCTATCGCCGCTGTGCTCAAGGATGAAGGTTACGTTGAAGATTTCGCAGTGCGCCAGTCCGACGATGGCAAGGCGACGCTGGAAATCGGTCTCAAGTACTACGCCGGTCGTCCGGTCATCGAGCGCATCGAGCGTGTTTCCAAGCCTGGTCTGCGGATCTACAAGGGCGCCGAAGACATCCCGCGCGTCATGAACGGTCTGGGTGTTGCCATTGTCTCCACGCCCAAGGGTGTGATGACTGATCGCAAGGCACGCGCCTCCCGCGTCGGTGGCGAAGTTCTCTGCATCGTGGCATAAGGAGCGATACAAATGTCTCGTGTAGGTAAGAATCCCATTGTTCTGCCGGCCGGTGTCGAAGTGGCTATCGGTGAGCAGATCCTAGTCAAAGGGCCGCTGGGTACCCTGAAGGCTGCCGCCAATCCGGCAGTCAAGGTTAGCCAGGAAGGCCAGAGCCTTGTCGTGACCAAGGTTGACGGTGTCGAGAACGGCGCCGCCATGTGGGGCACGATGCGCGCCAACCTGAACAACATGGTTGTCGGTGTTTCCAAGGGTTTTGAGCGCAAGCTGCAACTGGTCGGCGTTGGTTATCGCGCCCAGGCCCAGGGCGATTTGCTCAATCTCTCCCTCGGTTTCTCGCATCCGGTTGCTCACAAGATGCCCGCCGGCATCAAGGTTGAGTGCCCGACTCAGACTGAAATTCTGATCAAGGGAGCCGACAAGCAGCAAGTCGGCCAGGTCGCCGCCGAAATTCGTGCGTACCGCAAGCCGGAACCCTATAAGGGCAAGGGCGTTCGGTACTCCGACGAGGTGGTGGTTATCAAGGAAACCAAGAAGAAGTAAGGGTGGCATATGATTAACAAGAAGGAAGCGCGTCTGCGTCGTGCCCGCAAAACCCGGGCCAAGATCGCCGAGCTGAAGGCTGTTCGTCTGTGCGTCAATCGCACCAACTGCCACATTTACGCCCAGATCATCTCGCCTTGCGGCGGGAAAGTGCTGGCTTCTGCTTCGTCGCTCGACAAGAGCGTGCGCGGTGACGTTGCCAACGGTGGCAACAAGGCTGCTGCCGCGATGATCGGCAAGCTGATCGCCGAGCGCGCCAAGGCCGCCGGTATCGAACAGGTTGCCTTTGATCGTTCCGGCCTGCGTTACCACGGCCGTGTCCAGGCGCTGGCCGAAGCCGCGCGTGAAGCCGGTCTGAAGTTCTGATCGGCGCGAAAGGAATAGGTTAGAAAATGGCTAAACCCGAAAGAAACAAGAAGCCGCAGCAGGCTGAAGAGCGCGACGACGGCATGCGCGAGAAGATGGTTGCGGTCAACCGCGTCACCAAGGTGGTGAAGGGTGGTCGCATCCTCGGTTTCGCAGCGTTGACCGTGGTCGGTGACGGCGACGGCAGCATCGGCATGGGCAAGGGCAAGTCCCGCGAAGTGCCGGTTGCCGCCCAGAAGGCAATGGATGAGGCGCGTCGCAAGATGGCCAAGGTCAGCCTGAAGAACGGTACCGTGCATCACACCGTGATGGGCCGCCATGGCGCCACCACCGTGATGATCCAGCCGGCACCGGAAGGTACCGGCATCATCGCCGGCGGTGCCATGCGCGCCGTCTTCGAAGTGGTCGGTGTGACCAACGTGGTGGCCAAGGCTCATGGTTCCACCAATCCCTACAACATCGTGCGTGCCACCATCGACGGTCTGATGAAGGTGAATACGCCGGCCGAAATTGCTGCCAAGCGCGGCAAGTCGGTTGAACAGATCCTGGGGTAAGTCATGTCCGACAAGAAGATCAAAGTGACGCTCGTCAAGAGCATCATCGGCACCAAGCAGGACCATCGCGCCACCGTGCGCGGTCTGGGCCTGCGCAAGCTGAACAGCTCTGCCGAGCTGCTGGATACGCCGCAAGTGCGCGGCATGATCCAGAAGGTTCAGTATCTCGTCAAGGTTGAGGGTTAAGCCATGCGTTTGAACACCATCAAGCCGGCGGAAGGTTCCAAGAAAGACGCCAAGCGCGTCGGTCGTGGCATCGGTTCCGGTCTGGGCAAGACCTGTGGTCGTGGTCACAAGGGTCAGAAGTCCCGCTCCGGCGGTTTCCACAAGGTCGGTTTCGAGGGCGGTCAAATGCCGCTGCAGCGTCGCCTGCCGAAGCGTGGCTTCAACTCGCTGACGCGTGCTCGCAATTACGAAGTTCGCCTGAGCGAACTGGACGCCCTGCCGGTCGAGGAAATCGATCTGCTCGTCCTGCAGGTCGCCGGTGTCGTTCCTGGTGATGCGCTTTCCGCAAAAGTCATCCTCTCCGGCGCGATTACCCGCAAGGTCGTGCTCAAGGGTGTTGGCGCCACCAAGGGTGCCAAGGCTGCGATCGAAGCAGCCGGCGGCTCCATCGCCGAGTAAGAGAGAGGGCTGAACGTTGGCTGCAAATCCGAATACCGTTGGCAAGGGTGGCAAGTTTGGCGATCTCAAGCGCCGGCTGTGGTTCCTGCTGGGCGCCTTGGTGGTTTATCGCATTGGCGCGCATATTCCGGTTCCCGGTATCGACCCCAACGTTCTGGCCGATCTCTTCAATTCGCAAAAGGGCGGCATCCTGGGCATGTTCAACATGTTCTCGGGTGGCGCCCTGTCGCGATTCACCATTTTCGCACTGGGGATCATGCCGTACATCTCGGCATCGATCATCATGCAACTGATGAGCGTCGCCAGCCCGCAACTCGAAGCCCTGAAGAAGGAAGGCGAGGCTGGCCGGCGCAAGATCACTCAGTACACCCGTTATGGGACCGTTTTCCTTGCCCTTTTCCAGGGCATCGGCATCGCCGTCGCCCTTGAGGCGCAGCAAGGCCTGGTCAACGATCCGGGCTTCATGTTCCGGTTGACCACGGTGTCCACCCTGCTGACCGGCACGATGTTCCTGATGTGGCTCGGTGAGCAGATCACCGAACGTGGCCTGGGTAATGGTATTTCCATCATCATCTTCGCCGGCATTGCCGCGGGCTTGCCCAACGCGATCGGCGGCCTGCTCGAACTGGTGCGTACCGGCGGCATGCATCCGCTGACCGCGATCGTCATCTGCCTGCTGGTCGTCGTCGTCACCGCCTTCGTGGTTTTCGTCGAGCGCGGCCAGCGGAAGATTTTGGTGAACTACGCCAAGCGCCAGGTCGGCAACAAGATTTACGGCGGTCAGAGCTCGCATCTGCCGCTCAAGCTGAACATGTCCGGCGTCATTCCGCCGATCTTCGCCTCGTCGATCATCCTGTTCCCGGCCACCCTGGCTGGCTGGTTCGGCTCCAGCGAATCGATGTACTGGCTCAAGGACATGGCCTCCGTGCTGTCGCCCGGGCAGCCGATCTACGTGATGCTCTACGCTGCTGCCATCATCTTCTTCTGCTTCTTCTATACCGCCTTGGTCTTCAACTCGAAGGAAACGGCTGACAATCTGAAGAAGAGCGGTGCCTTTGTCCCGGGTATCCGTCCCGGTGAGCAAACTGCCCGTTACATCGACAAGATCCTGATGCGGCTTACCTTGATCGGTGCGGCCTACATCACGCTGGTCTGCCTGCTGCCGGAGTTCCTCATCCTGAAATGGAACGTACCGTTCTATTTCGGTGGCACCTCGCTGTTGATCATCGTCGTCGTCACCATGGACTTCATGTCGCAGGTCCAGGCTTACGTGATGTCGCACCAATATGAAAGCCTTCTGAAGAAGGCAAATTTCAAGGGTTCTCCGTTGATCAAGTAAAGCGATGGCTAAAGAAGACTACATCGAGATGCAGGGCGAGGTCATCGAGAACCTCCCCAACGCAACATTCAAGGTCAAGTTGGAAAATGGGCATGTTGTACTTGGCTTCATTTCCGGGAAGATGCGTATGCACTATATCCGCATCCTCCCCGGCGACAAGGTCACCGTACAACTGACCCCATATGATTTAAGCAAGGCCCGGATCGTTTTCCGGGCAAAGTAACCAGTTCTCTACGCAATAAACCGCAGGGCAAGGAATCACGGCTGCTTCCGAGCCCTCGCAGAC
This sequence comes from Azonexus sp. MM2026_4, assembly GCF_055901855.1. Lineage (NCBI taxonomy): Bacteria > Pseudomonadati > Pseudomonadota > Betaproteobacteria > Rhodocyclales > Azonexaceae > Azonexus > Azonexus sp. MM2026_4. Next base: position 3,442,826 of record NZ_CM148380.1, read on the forward strand.
GAGGAGTGAAACATGAAAGTGCAACCTTCAGTGAAGCGCGTTTGTCGCAATTGCAAGGTGATCCGTCGCAAGGGTGTCGTGCGCATCATTTGCAAGGATCCCCGTCACAAGCAGCGCCAGGGTTAATTCCTGACGAATTCGGCATTCGTTAATTTTAGAAATATTGGAGTGAGTCAATGGCCCGTATTGCAGGGGTAAACATTCCGAACCACCAGCATGCCGAGATCGCCCTGACGGCGATTTTCGGCATTGGCCGCACCCGTGCGCAAAAGATTTGCGATGCGGCCGGCGTGGCTCGTACGACCAAAATGAAGGACCTGTCCGATTCGGATATGGACCGTTTGCGTGACGAAGTGGGCAAGTTCACCGTTGAAGGTGACCTGCGTCGCGAAGTTACGATGAGCATCAAGCGCCTGATGGATCTTGGTTGCTACCGTGGGTTGCGTCACCGCAAGGGCCTGCCCTGCCGCGGTCAACGCACGAAGACCAATGCTCGTACCCGCAAGGGGCCGCGCAAGGCCATTGCTGGCAAGAAGTGATAGGGACCTAACATGGCCAAGACTGTTACCAAAGTTCGCAAGAAGGTCAAGAAGAACGTCGCCGAGGGCATCGCCCACATTCACGCTTCGTTCAACAACACCATCATTACCATCACCGACCGCCAGGGCAATGCCCTGTCGTGGGCGACTTCCGGCGGTGCCGGCTTCCGCGGTTCGCGCAAGTCCACCCCGTTCGCGGCCCAGGTCGCTGCCGAGGCTGCTGGCAAGGCGGCTCAGGAATGCGGCGTGAAGAATCTTGAAGTGCGCATCAAGGGCCCCGGCCCCGGCCGCGAATCTTCCGTCCGCGCGCTGAACGCGCTGGGCATGAAGATCACCGCGATTTCCGACGTGACGCCGGTGCCGCATAACGGCTGCCGTCCGCCCAAGAAGCGCCGCATCTAAGGAGAAAGACAAGTGGCTCGTAATCTCGATCCGAAATGCCGTCAGTGCCGCCGCGAAGGCGAAAAGCTGTTCCTGAAGGGCGAAAAGTGCTTCACCGACAAGTGTGCCATCGAGCGTCGCTCGTACGCACCTGGCCAACACGGCCAGAAGTCCGGTGCCCGTCTGTCCGACTACGGCGTCCACCTGCGTGCCAAGCAGAAGATCCGTCGCGTCTACGGCGTGCTTGAAGGCCAGTTCCGCAAGACCTTCGCCGAAGCCGAGCGCCGCAAGGGCCAGACCGGTGAAAACCTGCTGCAGTTGCTGGAAGCCCGCCTGGATTCCGTCGCCTACCGCATGGGTTTCGGCGCCTCGCGCACCGAATCCCGTCAGGTCGTTCGCCACAACGGCGTCCTGGTTAACGGCAAGCGCGTCAACATTCCGTCCTACCTGGTCAAGCCGGGTGATGTCGTGCAACTGACCGCCCGTGCCCGCGCCTCGCTGCGTTGCAAGGCTGCGCTCGAAGCTGCCGAATCCCGCGGTTTCCCGGAGTGGATTTCCGTCGATGTCAAGGAAGGCAAAGGCACGTTCAAGGCCATGCCGCAGCGCTCGGAGCTTCCGGCGACGCTGAACGAAGGTCTGGTCATCGAACTTTATTCGAAGTAACCCGCAAGCAGAGGAATCTAGCCCATGCAAAGCAGTGGACTTCTCAAGCCCCGCATCATCGACGTGCAGAGTGTCTCGCCGGTCGAAGCCAAGGTGGTCATGGAACCGTTCGAACGCGGTTTCGGTCACACCCTCGGCAACGCCCTGCGCCGCATCCTGTTGTCGTCGATGCCGGGCTACGCGCCGACGGAAGTGTCGATCGACGGCGTGTTGCACGAGTATTCGACCATCGACGGTGTTCAGGAAGATGTCGTCGACATCCTCCTGAATCTGAAGGGCGTCGTTTTCAAGTTGCACAACCGTGAAGTTGTCACCCTCAAGCTGGCCAAGGAAGGCGAGGGCGTGATTCGCGCTGGTGACATCGAGTTGCCGCACGACGTCGAGATCATCAATCCGGAACATGTGATCGCCCATCTCTCCGCTGCCGGCAAGCTGGCGATGGAAATCAAGGTGGAACGCGGTCGCGGTTACGTGCCCGGCAACGTGCGCAATCTTGGCGATTCGAAGACGATCGGCCAACTGGTCCTGGACGCTTCGTTCAGCCCGGTGCGCCGCGTTGCCTACGCGGTCGAAAATGCTCGTGTCGAGCAGCGTACCGATCTGGACAAGCTGATCGTCGATATCGAAACCAACGGTGTCGTCGAGCCGGAAGAAGCGATCCGCTACGCTGCCCGCGTACTGATCGAGCAACTCTCGGTGTTCGCCGATCTGGAAGGCACCGCTCCGGTTGCCGAGGCTTCCAAGCCGGCCCAGGTCGACCCGGTGCTGCTGCGTCCGGTCGATGATCTCGAACTGACGGTTCGCTCCGCGAACTGCCTCAAGGCCGAGAACATCTACTACATCGGCGATCTCATCCAGCGCACCGAAAACGAGTTGCTCAAGACGCCGAACCTGGGTCGCAAGTCGCTCAATGAAATCAAGGAAGTTCTTGCCGCACGTGGTCTCACGCTCGGCATGAAACTGGAAAACTGGCCGCCCGCCGGTCTGGAGAAGGCGTAAGCCTTTTCCCGATCCGGGCAGTCAAGGGACGCCTGCAGAACATAGAAAGGATTAACCATGCGTCACCGCAATGGACTTCGCAAACTGAACCGTACCAGCAGCCATCGCCTGGCGATGCTGCGCAACATGACCGTTTCCCTGCTCCGCCACGAGGCCATCAAGACCACGTTGCCGAAGGCCAAGGAACTGCGTCGCGTCGTCGAACCGATGATCACCCTGGGCAAGAACCCGACGCTGGCCAACAAGCGTCTGGCCTTTGACCGCCTGCGTGATCGTGAGATCGTCGTCAAACTGTTCGCCGAAATCGGTCCGCGCTACGCTACCCGTCCGGGTGGTTACCTGCGCATCCTGAAGTGCGGCTTCCGCGTCGGCGACAATGCGCCGATGGCGTTTGTCGAACTGCTGGATCGCCCGGAACCGACGGAAGCGGTTGAAGTCGCAGACGAGTCTGGCGAGTAAGACTGTCAAAGCATCAAAAAAAGGCCGGAGTGTTCCGGCCTTTTTTCATGGTGGCGGCGTTTGCTCAGGGGCAATCGACGAACATCAGCGAAACGTCGTCGGCGGCCGCGTTTTCTCCCAGATGTGCAGCCAACGCGGTTTCCAGGCAAGCGAAGCGGTTTTCGCGCGGTTGGCCTTGTAAGGCAGCAAGAACGCCTTCGCTGCCAAACTGCCGACCTTCGCCATCGATCGCTTCAAGCAATCCATCGGAATAGAACAGTAACTGACTCCCCGGGTTCCAGGTAAAGCAGCGAGGCGAACAATTGATCCCCTCGCTCTCCAGAATGCCCAGCGCCAGATTCTCCGAGGCGAAACGCAGTGCCGGATTGCCGTCCGGATCGAGCAGGAAAGCTTCCGGCGTGCCGCCGATCCAGATTTCGCCGGTCATGCCCTTTTCGTCGAGGCAGATCAGCGTCGCCGCGACGAACCGGCCGATCGGCATCGACTCCTTCAACTGCTGATTGAGCTCGAACACCAGTTCGGAGATATTCACGTTCAGGCGGGTCATCCGGTAGAACAGCGCCAGTACCGGCAGCACGCTGATCGCCGCCGGCAGGCCGTGTCCGGTGGCGTCGGCCAGCAGTGCGTAGAAGCGTCCCTCGGCGGAGCGCGCGGCGGCAACGATATCGCCACTGAAATTCTCGGTGGCGGTGACCTTGTAACGCAGCCTGGGGTCGCTCAGGCCCGGGCGGTGCAGCAGCTTTTCCATCAGGCGGACCGCCAGTTGCTGTTCGCTCTGGCTGTGGTCGTAGTAGGTCTGCAGCAACGCCGCGTTTTCCTGCAGTTGTCGGGCCGCCTTCTGGCGTTCCGAAATGTCGCGGATGACGCAGACGTAGAGACCTTCCTGGTCGATCGATACTTCGGAGATACCGATTTCGACAGGGAAGTCGCTCAGGTCTCCACGTCGCCCGACCGCTTCGCGGTCGCGCCCCTTGAAGGCGCTGAGCGCGCAGACCGGGCGCCCATGGCGGTCGATGGCGGTGCTGGTGGATGGCAATTCGGGCAACAGCGTGCTGACCGGTTGCCCCAGCAGGTCGCGGATGCGCCGGCCAAAGATACGCTCGGTGGCGCGATTCAAACTCAGGATTTCGCCCTTGCAGTCGACCGTGATGATGGCGTCGAGGACGTTATCGGAAATGGCCTGCAGGCGTTCCAGCGAGACCGCAGCATTCCGTTGCAGGGCCAGCGAACGCTGCATCGAGCGCAATTTTGCTTCAAGGACGACGAAATTAATCGGTTTCGTCAGGTAGTCGTCGGCGCCGGCCTCCAGGCCCTCGACCAGGTTCTCATCGCGGTTGAGTGCCGACAGGAAAATGATCGGCACCCACTTGTCCTTGCTTGCCGCCTTGATGCGGCGGGCCGCCTCGAAGCCGTCCATGACCGGCATCATGATGTCGAGCAGGATCAGGTCCGGGCGATCCTTTTGGAACCGCTGCACCGCCTGTTCGCCATTCTCGGCGAGGATGACATCGTGCCCGAGCTTCTTCAGGAAGACCTGGAGAATATGCAGATTCGTGCGATTGTCGTCGACCGCCAGAACGCTCATCTTGTCGAATGCGTTGCTCATTTTTGCAGGCCTGTACTCACCGATGGAAAGCCGTTGTTCGATAGTCTGATCGAAACATTGATGACTGGCAGATGCCGGCTAGGGCGACATCCTACCATGTCGCGGGTGATGCCCATCAAATGGCGCTCTCCCGTTGCTGCAGCAGCCACATGTTGGCATATTTTCCATTTTTTGCAACCAGTTCGCCATGCGTGCCGCTTTCGACGATGCGGCCGGCATCCATGACCAGGATGCGATCGGCGTTCATGATCGTCGATAGGCGATGGGCGATCACCAGCGTCGTTCGTCCGCGCGCGGCAAGCTCAAGCTGGGCCTGGATCGCCTTTTCGGTCGCCGAGTCGAGGGCGGAAGTCGCTTCATCGAAGATCAGGATCGGCGGATTCTTGAGCAGGGCACGGGCGATCGCGACGCGCTGCTTCTCGCCACCGGAGAGCTTCAGGCCGCGCTCGCCGACCCGGGTCGCGTAACCTTCGGGCAGGCCGCTGACGAAATCGTGCAGGCTGGCGGCGCGGGCGGCGGCGATCACCTCCTCGTCGCTGGCAGTGGCGCGCCCGTAGCGGATGTTGTAAAGAATGGAGTCGTTGAACAGCACCGTGTCCTGCGGCACGATGCCGATCGCCGAGCGCAGGCTGTGCTGGGTGAGCTGGCGCAGGTCGTGACCGTTGATGCGGATGCTGCCGCCGGTGACATCGTAGAAACGGAAGAGCAGGCGGGCCAGCGTCGACTTGCCGGCGCCACTATGGCCGACGACGGCGACGGTACTGCCGGCGGGCACGTTGAAACTGACATCGCGGAGGATTTCCCGGTTCGGCTCGTAGGCGAAGTTGACGCCGGCGAACTCGATCGTCACCGCCTGCCCGCCGGGCAGAGTCTGGGCGTCGGGCGCGTCGGCAATTTCGCGGTGTTCGTTGAGCAAGCCGAACATCCGCTCGATGTCGGTGAGCGCTTGCCGCAGTTCGCGATAGACGATGCCGAGGAAATTGAGCGGCAGGTAGAGCTGGATCAGGAAGGCATTGACCAGCACCAGATCGCCGATCGTCATGCTGCCAGCGACGACGCCGCTCGCGGCGCGCCACATCATCGCCGTCACGCCGAGGGCAATGATCGCCTGCTGACCGAGATTGAGACAGGCCAGCGTGGTCTGGCTGCGGGTGCTGGCGTTCTCCAGCTGGCGCAACTGCTCGTCGTAGCGGTCCGCTTCCCAGCGCTCGTTATTGAAATACTTGACCGTCTCGTAATTCAGCAGGCTGTCCACGGCGCGCGTATTGGCCGCCGAATCGCTCTCGTTGACGGCGCGCCGGATGGCGATCCGCCAGTTGCTGACCTTGATCGTGAACAACACGTAGGCGACCAGCGAAAGCACGGTGATGACGACGAAACCAGCGTCGTAGCGGACGAAGAGAATGCCCAGGACGAGCGCGATCTCGACCAGCGTCGGCAGGATCGAATAGAGCGAATACGAGATCAGGCTGGAAATCGAGCGGGTACCGCGCTCGATGTCGCGGGAAATGCCGCCGGTCTGCCGCTCCAGGTGAAAGCGCAGCGATAGCGCGTGCAGATGCAGGAAGACCTCCAGCGCCACCTTGCGGATCGCGCGCTGGGTAACCCGGGCGAAAAGGATTTCGCGCAGTTCGGTAAACAGCGAGTTGCTGAACCGCAAACTGCCGTAGAGCGCGAGCAACATCACCGGCAACGCCAGCACTTCGCCGGAGAGGCCGTCGATCATCTCCTTGAAGATCAGCGGTACGCCGACATTGGCCAGCTTGGCGGCGACCAGGCAGAACAGGGCGCCGACGACGCGGACGCGGTATTGCCAGAGGTAGGGAAAGAGCAGGCGCAGCGTCTGCCACACGTGCAGATCCGGCAGCGGCTGGCCGGCGGGCGGTTTGGGCAGGGCGGAGGCGCGACGCATGGCTGGGGGCGCGAGAAGAAAGGAAGGCGAGTATATGAAATCCGCCGCCTTTCCGGGAAAATCCCGACCATCCAGAAACCGGCCAACGAACCATGCAAACCGAAACCCTCCAGCTTCCCGATCGTCAACCCACGCTGCGCGTCGTGCCGATGCCGGCCGACCTCAACCAGAACGGCGACGTCTTCGGCGGCTGGGTCATGGCCCAGGTCAACGTCGCCGGCGCCATTCCGGCGATGCGCCGGGCGCGCGGCCGGGTGGCGACGGTCTCGGTCAATTCCTTCCAGTTCCGGCAGGCGATCTCGGTCGGTGACATCGTCAGTCTCTACTCGGAAATCGTCCGCGTCGGCCGCACCTCGATCACCGTCCGCGTCGAGGTATTTGCCGAACGTCATCACGACCGGCCGATCGTCGTCCGCGTCACGCAGGCCGAGCTGACCTACGTCGCGATCGATGAATCCGGCGCCAAGCGCGAACTTTCTGCCGAATGAAACACGGAAATGGAATAAAATCGCGCGATTGAATTAATCGGAAGCCTTCGAGGAACGAAGCAATGCACAAGCACACGATGCGTCTCCTGCCAGCCATGATGCTGCTGGCCTATGCCGGCCTGGCGCCGGCGGCGGGTTTTCAGGCCCTCGAACAGAATGCCAGCGGGCTGGGAACTGCCTATGCAGGTTCGGCGGCAATTGCCGACAGCGCGGCGACGATGTTCGCCAATCCGGCCGGCCTCACCCGTCTGGCCGGCATCAATGTCTCGCTGGGCGCCGTCGGTGTCGCCGAAAGCTACAAGTTCCAGAATGCGGCCGGCGTCTCGTCGGGCGGCGATGCCGGCAGCACCAACGTGCTGCCGAACGCCTACATCAGCTGGCAGGCGGTGCCGGGTCTCAGCTTCGGTCTCGGCATCTCCCGTCCCTTCCTCAACGACATCCAGTACAACGCCGGCTGGGATGGTAAGGACGACGGGATCAAGTCGGAAATCACCACGCTCAATCTCAACCCGGCCGTTGCCTACCGGGTCAACGACAAGGTTTCGCTCGGCCTGGGCCTGAACTACCAGCAGCTGGACATGCACATGACCGCCACCGGCGGTGCCTTCAAGGGTGACGACAGCGCGCTCGGCTGGAATGCCGGAGCCCTGTTCACGCTGTCGCCGGCGATGCGCGTCGGCGTTGCCTACCGCTCGAAGATCGACCACGACGTTGCCGGCCTCGATGTCGATACCCCGGCCAGCGTCACCCTGTCCGTCTGGCAGCAGGTGTCCGACCATTGGGAAGCGATGGGCGACCTCTCCTATACCCACTGGAGCGGCGTAGACGACACCGACTTCGACAACTCCTGGCGTATTGCCTGGGGTACGGCCTACAAGCTCTCCGAGGTGACCAAGCTCAAGTTCGGCGTCGCCTACGAGCGCAGCCCGGTCGGCACCAGCAATCGCCCGGTCCAGATGCCTGACAGCAACCGCCTGTGGCTGTCGCTGGGCGGCCAGTGGAAGCTCGGCCGCGCCAGCCTGGTCGATGTCGGTTACGCCTATCGCTACATGCGCGACGCCAAGATCAACGACGGCGGCGCCGTCGGCAAGTACGAAAACGGCGCGCACGTCCTCGGCGTTCAATACACCGTCGGGTTCTAAGGGGTCGTGCAGGGAAGCGGGCTGCCTTCGCTGGAAATCGCCGGTCTGACGATCGGCGTGCGCGAAGGCGTCCTCGTTCTGCTGATTCTGGTTGCGCTGTACATCGGCTTCGTGCTGCTCCGCTTCCGCCGGCCGCCGCCACGCCAGACGGCGATACAGGCCGAGCCGGCGGTCGTTCCGCCTGCCGTGGCGACGATCTCGGCAGCACCCGAAGAGCCGGCGTTGCCGGCCTATGCCGAGACCGCCTCCCATCTCGCCAGCGAACTGCTGGCCGAAGGCCTGGAGCGGGAACTCGCCCAGTTGCGTGACGAAGTCGAGGTCATGCGCGGCGAACTGGCCGCGCTGCGCGAGGACATGCAACAGGAACTGGCCCACCTGCGGGCGACCCAGACGGTGGCCCCGATCTATGGCGACGCGATGCAGATGGCGGCAGCCGGTTACGATGCCTCGATGATTGCCGAGCGCTGCGGCATTGCCCGTGCCGAGGCGGAACTGGTCGTGGCTCTGGCGCGCAGCCGGGTCGAGTGAGGAAGATGATGACGGAAAAACGCGCAGAAACGGCGCCGCAGGTCGAACCGGAATTGCGGGCGCAACTGGCCCGCCGGCTGGCTGTTGCCGGTACCCTGGTGGCGGTCCTGCTCGGCGTGCTGGCCATCTTCGACCGCTTCTCGCAGCCGGCCGAAGAGGAAGAAGTGGCGGTCTACACCCGGCCGGTGCCGGTGGCGCCGCCAAAAATCCTGACCCAGCCGGTGACCCCGGCCGAATCCGAGGCAGCGCCACCCGCCGAGGCCGCTGTACCGGAAACCCCGGAGCCGGCGACCGCCGGCGCCAGCGAGACACCGCCGCCGCCCGAAGTGGCGGCCACGCCGTCGCAACCGGTGGCGCAGCCGGCAGCCCCCGCGGCAACAAAGACGGTGCGGCGCAACGTCGCCCCGGCGGAACCTGAAGTCGTCCCGGAAATGACGGCGCCGCCCCAATTGCTGCCAGTCGCGCCGGCCACACAGCCCGCGCAACCGCTGCCGACGGCGCGGCCAACCGCCCCGCCGACGTCAGCCGCGCCGCAGTCGGCGCCGACGACGGTGCCGGCAGCCAAGGTACTGAAGACCACGCCCGCCGCCGCGCGACCGCTGGCTGGTGAAGCGCCGGCGGCACCCCGCCTGTTCTCCGGCTTCGTCCTGCAGGCCGGCGTTTTCGCCAGCGCCCAGCGCGCCGAGGAACTGCACGCCCGGCTGACCTTGAATGGCGTGCCGTCGCAGATCGAAGCGAGGGTCCAGGTCGGTCCTTTCCGGACCCGCCGCGAAGCCGCCGAGGCGCAGGCGAAGCTGCGCGAACTGGGGATCGAAAGCCTGCTCGTCGAGCCGAAGGGCAATCGCTAGGCGCTTTTTTGCAGCCGGCGCAGGAAGACTTTCATCTCCTTGGCCGCCTGGATGTCACCGCGCGCTTCCGCCACCCGGATGCCGTCGCTGTAGGCGTTCGCCGCCGCGGCGCTCTCGCCAGCCTGGGCCAGCGCCTTGCCCAGCGCCTTCCACGCCGCGGAATAATTGGGGTCGCGGTCGACGGCGGCGCGGAAGCAGTCCGCCGCCTGGCGCGGCGCGTCCGCCTTCAGGTACTCGTTGCCCAGCGAGAAGCGCAGCAGCGCGCCATCGCGCGGGCCGCCAAGCAGTTTTTCCAGGGATTCGATGCGTGGGTTCATGGAAGCTCGGGTCTAGAATAACGGTTTTGCAAAATCACCAAGAGGAACGCAACATGGCCAAGACCATCATCGCCACGCCGCATGCGCCGGCCGCCATCGGCACCTATTCGCAAGCCGTGCGTGTCGGCGACACCGTTTACCTGTCCGGGCAGATCGGTCTCGATCCGGCGACCATGCAGATGGTAGACGGCATCGACGGGCAAATCGTTCGCGTCTTCGAAAACCTCAAGGCGGTTGCCGAAGCGGCCGGCGGGACGCTCGCCGACGTGGTCAAGCTCAACGTCTTCCTGACCGACCTCGGCAACTTCGCCAAGGTCAATGAAACCATGGCCCGTTATTTCAGCGAGCCCTTCCCGGCGCGCGCCGCCGTCGGCGTCAAGGAATTGCCGCGTGGCGCATTGGTCGAAGCCGACGCGGTGATGTTCCTCGGCTGATCCGCATGTCCCAGGCGCCGATCCGCGCCTCCGACGCGCTGAAGAAGAAGCTGGCCAAGATCGGCCTCCACACGGAGGCCGATTTGCTGGTCCATCTGCCGCTGCGCTACGAGGACGAAACCCGGGTCACCCCGATTGCCCGCGCCTTTGCCGGCGAACCGGTGCAGATCGAGGTCAGCGTCGCCGACAGCGAAATCCAGTTCAAGCCGCGCCGCCAACTGGTCGTCCGCGCCTACGACGAGAGCGGCGAGATCACGCTGCGCTTCTTCAGCTTCCACCCGAACCATCAGGCGGCGTTCAGCGCCGGTGCGCGGGTGCGGGCTTTCGGCGAGGTGCGCGGCGGCTTCTTCGGGCTGGAGATGGTGCATCCGCGTTTTCGCAAGATCGCCGAAGGCGAGCCGCTGCCGAGCGAGATGACGCCGATCTACCCGTCCACCGCCGGGCTTGCCAACTCGGCGCTGCAAAAGCTGATCGGCCGCGCCTTGGCCGATGGCGACCTCTCCGAGACGCTGCCCGACGAGATTCGCCAGCGGCTGAAACTGCCCGGCTTGGCGCGCAGCCTGCACTTCCTGCACCGGCCGCCGCCGGGCACCGACGTCGATACGCTGCACGCGCGCAATCACCCGGCCTGGCGCCGGGTCAAGTTCGACGAGGTGCTGGCCCAGCAACTGTCGCTGCGCCGCGCCTACCTCGCCCGCCGCGAGCAGGGCGCGCCGGTGCTGGTGGCGCGGGACGACCTCGGCGCCCGCCTACTCGACCGCCTGCCCTTCGGCTTGACCGGCGCGCAGTTGCGGGCGATGGCCGAGATCGCCGGCGACCTCGCCCAGCCTTACCCGATGCAGCGCCTGCTGCAGGGCGACGTCGGCGCCGGCAAGACCATTGTCGCCGCGCTGGCGGCCTGCCAGGCGATTTCTGCCGGCTGGCAGGCGGCGTTCATGGCGCCGACCGAAATCCTCGCCGAGCAGCATTACCTGAAACTCAAGGACTGGCTGGAGCCGCTCGGCGTGCGCGTCGCCTGGCTGTCCGGCAGCCTGAAGTCCAAGGCCAAGCGCGCGCAACTGGCGGCGACGGCGGCCGACGCGCAACTGGTGGTCGGCACGCACGCGCTGATCCAGGACGGTGTCGACTTCGCTAAGCTGGGCCTGGCCATCGTCGACGAGCAGCACCGCTTCGGCGTTGCCCAGCGCCTGGCGCTGCGCAAGAAGGGCAGCAACCCGCACCAGTTGATGATGTCGGCGACGCCGATCCCGCGCACGCTGGCGATGAGCTACTACGCCGACCTCGACGTCACCGTGCTCGACGAACTGCCGCCCGGTCGGACGCCGATCAAGACGCGGCTGGTCGCCGACAACCGCCGTCAGGATGTCGTCGGCTTCGTCAAGAAACACGTCGAGGAAGGTCGCCAGGCCTACTGGGTGTGTCCGCTGATCGAGGAGTCGGAGGCGCTGCAGTTGCAGACGGCGGAGGAAACCTACGCGCAACTTTCCGCCGATTTGCCGGGCTTGACCGTCGGCCTGGTACACGGCCGCCTGAAGGCCGACGAGAAGCAGGCGGTGATGAGCGCCTTCGCTGCTGGCGACATTGACGTGCTGGTGGCGACGACGGTGATCGAAGTCGGCGTCGATGTGCCCAACGCCAGCCTGATGGTCATCGAGCACGCCGAACGCTTCGGCCTGTCGCAACTGCACCAGTTGCGCGGTCGGGTCGGCCGTGGTCAGTACGAGTCGAGCTGCGTGCTGATCTACGCCGGGCCGCTCGGCGAAATCGCCCGCCAGCGGCTGAAGATCATCTTCGAGAATACCGACGGTTTCGAGATTGCCCGCCAGGACCTGCAGATTCGTGGTCCCGGCGAATTCGTCGGCGCCCGCCAGAGCGGCGTGCCGCTGCTGCGCTACGCCGACCTGGAAATGGACGCCGACCTGGTCGAAATGGCGCGCCAGATCGCTGAGGAAATGCTCACCGGCCACCCGGCGCTGGCCGAAAAACACCTGCAGCGCTGGCTCGGCGCCCGCGAGGAACTGCTCAAGTCCTGAACCAGTCCTCGATCAGCGCCGCCACCTGTGCCGGCTGGTCGTGGTGCAGCATGTGGTCGGCGTCGTCGATCCAGCTTTCGCGGATGTCGGCGAAGCAGGCGCGGCGCGCTTCCCAGTCGCCCGGGCGGGCGGCGAAATCGCGCACGACCCAGGACTGGCGGCCGCTGATCCAGAGCACCGGGCAGTTCACTTCGCGCCAGATCGCCATCGATTCCTCAAGGCGGAACAGGTAGGGCGAGGTCGCCTTGTGCCAGGGGTCGCCGTTCCAGATCTCGCCGTGGCGGAATTCGCCCTGGCGGTTGGTGCCGTCGCCGATGCACGCCAGGTGGCGGGAAAGAAACTCGGCGCGTTCCTCAGTCAGGTAAGGGTCGCTTTTCAGCAGCCGGCGGGCGAAGGCCTGGCGGTCGGGATAGGCGTGCATGCGCGGCGGTTCTTCCAGTTGCTCCAGCCACTGCCGGTAGCGGGCCGGCGCCATGTCGGCGGTGGTCGGCGCGATGCCGATGCCTTCCAGCGACACCAGCCGCTGCACGCGCTGCGGCCGGATGCCGGCGTACAGCGTGCCGAGGATGCCGCCCATGCTGTGGCCGGCGATGCGTACCGCCTGGTCCGGGGCGTAGCGGTCGATGATCGCCGCCAAGTCGCCCATGTGCTCGGCGAAGAAATACGGCCGGTTCAGCCACTGCGACTGGCCGAAGCCGCGCCAGTCGGGGGCAACGATGTTCCACTCCTGCGCCAGTTCGTCGACGACGAACTGCCAGGAGGCGGAAACGTCCATCCAGCCGTGCAGCAGGAACAGCGTCGGGGCGTCGGCACGACCCCAGCGGCGGATGTGCAGGCGGACGCCGTTGACGTCGAGGAATTCGGATCGGGAAGGCTGCATGCTTGGTGAAATCACGGGATCGAGCCGCCGATTCTAGCCGATGTGGCAAATACGTCAGCAGGCGATGCCCTGGTATTGCCAAAGGCATATAATGCCGGCATACCAAACCAAGCAAAAGTCAGGGAGCATTCATGAAACGTCGCGATTTTGTCCTGCTGGCCACCATGTTTTCCGGCGTCAGCTTCGTCAATCAAGCCAGCGCGCAGTTCAATTGGGGGCGGGCGCTGGACGCCGGTCGCAGTCTCCTGCAGTCGGAAACCATTTCCGATTCCGAGTTGCGCGTCTACTTCGACCGTCTGGCCGCCAATTCCGATCGCCAGAACCAGCTTGCCGGTTCCTTCTCGCCCTACGGCCAACGCATCACCAAGTTGTCGGAAGGGCTGAGCAGCTACGATGGGCTGACGCTCAACATCAAGGCTTACCTGTCTTCCGAAGTGAACGCCTTCGCCATGGCCAACGGCGTCATCCGCGTCTATAGCGGTTTGATGGACCGTTTCAGCGACGACGAAATCCGCTACGTGATCGGCCACGAAATCGGCCATATCCAGGCCGGTCACACCAAGGCGCGCATCCAGACCGCGCTGCGCACCAGCGCGCTGCGCAGTGCCGTCGCCTCGACCGGCGGTACCGCCGCCGGGGTCGCCGATTCCGCGCTGGGCAGCCTGTTCGAGCAGGTGGTCCGCTCCAAGCATTCGCAGACCAACGAGAACGAAGCCGACGACCGCGCGCTCGCCTTCATGCGCGAAAAGCAGTATCCGCTGCAGGCCTGCGTCAGTGCGCTGGAAAAGCTGGAAGGACTGGGCGGCAACAACGCCTCCTGGCTGTCCACCCACCCCAGCCCGCGCGAGCGCGCCGACCGCATCCGCGCCCAGATCTAAGCTGGCACTCACTTCGCCCGGGTTGGCCGGCCGGCCCGGGGCGCAAACTCCGCGCCGCGGCCGGTGCGATCACTCGCCGAACAGCTTACGCATCGCGTCCAGGATGCTGTCGATGGGCGAGACTTCGACGTCCAGCGCCTTGACCCCGGCGTCGCCGGCAAACTCGTCGTACACCCAGTCGCCATCGACGTAGGAGACGCCCGGCGGCGCCGTCCGCTCGGTGATGGGCTTGCCGGCCAGCGCCTGGCGCATGTAGTCGGCCCAGATCGGCAGCGCCAGCGTGGCGCCGAATTCCCGGGCGCCGAGCGATTTCGGCTGGTCGTAACCCATCCACGCCACCGCCACCACCTTGGCGGCGTAGCCGGCAAACCAGCCGTCGACCGCGTCGCTGGTGGTGCCGGTCTTGCCGGCCAAGTCGCTGCGCCCCAGGCGCTGGCTGGCGGCGGCGCCGGTGCCGCTGCTCACCACTTCGCGCAGCATGCTGTCGATGATGAAGGCGTTGCGCGGATCGATCACCGGCTGCCTCTCTTCCTTCGACGGCGCCGGGGCTTCCCACAGCACCTGGCCGCGGGCGTCGGTGATCTTCTCGATCAGGCGCGGGCTGACCGTGTGGCCGCCGTTGGCAAACACCGCATAGGCCTGGGCCATCTGCAGCGGCGTCACCGAACCGCTGCCCAGCGTCAGCGTCAGGTTGTCCGGGTGTTTGGCGGCGTCGAAACCGAAGTGCGTCAGGTAGTCGCGCGCATACTGCGGCGTGATCGCCTGCAGCAGGCGCACGGCGACCACGTTCTTCGAGCGGGCCAGCGCCCGGCGCAGCGTCAGCGTGCCGTCGTAGCCGTCGTCGTTGCGCGGCTCCCACGGCTGGCCGTCGGCGCCGCCGGGCAGCGAGAGTGGCGCATCGTTCATCAGCGTGGCCGGCGAGAAGCCTTTTTCCAGCGCCGCCGAATAGACGAAAGGCTTGATCGTCAACCCCGGCTGGCGCCAGGCGCTGGTGACGTGGTTGAACTGCTTGCGGTAGAAATCGAAGCCGCCGACCAGCGCCCGGTAGGAACCGTCCTCGGCGTCGAGGGCGACGAAGGCCGCTTCCACCTCCGGCATCTGGGCGATCGCCCAGTGGCCCTTGCTGTCCTGGCTGACGCGGATCACCGAACCGACGCGGATACGCTCTGCCAGTGAAGCTTTCGGCTGCAGCGCGCGGGCGGCGAAGCGCAGGCCGTTGCCGGTGATCTCCAGCGTGTCGCCGAAGGCCGGTTCGGCGCGCACGCGCTTGGCCGAGACTTCGGTGACGACGGCGGCGATCAGCTTGTCGCTGCCGGGATGCTTGGCCAGCGCCTGGTCGATCGCTTCCTCGCGCTCGTCGGCGTCGGCTGGCAGCTCGACGAAACCTTCCGGGCCGCGGTAGCCGTGACGCTGGTCGTAAGCCAGCACGTTGCGCCGCAGCGATTCGTAGGCGGCGTTCTGCCCGGCCTTGTCGAGCGTGGTGTAGACATTGAAACCCTGGGTGTAGGCGGCGCCCTGGTAGCGCGCAAAAAGCTCCTGGCGCACCAGTTCGGCGACGTGGTCGGCGTGTGCCTCGAACTGCAGGCTCTGGCTGACCGCCAGCGGCTGGGCGACGGCCTCGGCGAACTGCGCCTGGGTGATCTTCTCCAGTTGCAGCATGCGCTTCAGCACCAGCTCCTGGCGCGCCTTGGCGCGCGCCGGATTGACTGCCGGGTTGTGCTTGGCCGGGTTCTGCGGAATGCCGGCGAGCATCGCCGCCTCGGCCAGCGTCAGCTCGGGCAGGCGCTTGCGGAAGTAGGTGCGGGCGGCGCTGGAAAAACCGTAGGAGCGCTGGCCGAGGTAAATCTGGTTCATGTACAGCTCAAGGATCTGGTCCTTGCTCAAGGCCGATTCGATGCGGTAGGACAGCATCACCTCGGTCAGCTTGCGGCGCAGGGTCTTCTCCGGCGTCAGGAAGAAGTTGCGCGCCACCTGCATGGTGATCGTCAACGCGCCCTGGCGCATGCCGCCGGTCAGCCCCGCCGCCACCGCTCGCGCCACGCCGTGGTAATCGACCCCGCCGTGTTCGTAGAAACGCGCATCTTCAATCGCCAGCAAGGCGTCCTTCATCAGCGGCGGAATCTCCTGGATCGGCGTGAAGTCGCGGCGCTCCTCGCCGAACTCCCCCAGCAGCGCGCCGTCGGCCGTGTAGATGCGCAAGGGGATCTTCGGCCGGTAATCAGTTACCAGGTCGAGCGACGGCAAACGGGGCAGGATGCTCAGCAGCATGCCGCCGATCAGCACGAACATCGCCAGGAAGCCAACGGCGGCCAGCGCCAGCAAGGTGCGCCGCAAATCGGTGCGGTAATTGGCCTGGGCAAAGGGGAGGGCAAGAAACTTGACGGCGGTCGAGAAGAAATTCACGCGTTGATCCTGATCGAGAAAGCGGCAAAGCAGTCAGCCGAGGGCGCAGTTTAGGACAAGCGGGGCGGGAATGGGATTGGCTGCGTGGTCGTTTTGGGGGGGCATTGACCAAACGCCTTGAGCGCCCGAAGAGCGGACGATGGGGGGCGCATTGCGTCGGAAAATCCCTGGCACAGCGCCCATGCTCATGCCAGCCCTTCTCCAGGAGTGTTCTGTCCAGTATTTTGGGCTTCGTCCAGAATCGCCCGCTCGCGTTCGATCTCGCAGCGCAGCTCTTCTTCACTGGGCAGGATCAGGCGATATTTGCTGGCGAACAGCTGCTCGCTGTCGTGCAGCACCGAGTAGCGCACCACGGAATGATCCTTGTGCTCGCAGAGCAGGATGCCGACGGTGGGGTTGTCATCCGGGCCGCGTTTAAGCTCGTCGTACATGCGGACATACATATCCATCTGCCCGATGTCCTGATGCGTCAGCTCATGGGTTTTCAGGTCGATCAGCACAAAACACTTGAGCAGGTAGTTGTAGAACACCAGATCAATGTAGAAATCCTTGCTTTCGGTGCTGATGCGTTGCTGGCGGGCGACAAAGGCAAAGCCCTTGCCCAGTTCGAGCAGGAAAGCCTGCAACTTATCCATCAACGCCTGTTCCAGCGTCGATTCCAGCAGCCTGCCGCTGCCCGGGAAGCCGAGGAATTCGAGCATCACCGGGTCGCGGATGAATTCGCGCGGCGCTTGTTTCAGGGCTTGCAGCTTGGCATCGGCTTCGGCTACCAGCGCCGGCTTGTCGTCGCTCAGCAGCAGGCGTTCGTAATACAAGGTGCCGATCTGGCGTTCCAGTGCGCGGGAACTCCAGTTTTGCGTGACGGCTTCGTTCATGTACCACTGCCGGGCATCCGCGCTCTCGACGCGTAATAGCGTGCGGTAGTGGGTCCAGCTCAATTCGTGACGCAGTGCGTCACAGATCGGGAAGGCCTGATAAAACAGCCGCATGTAACGCAAATTCGAGGCATCGAAGCCTTTGCCGAATTCGCGGGTCAGGTTTTCCGCCAGACTGGACAGCAGCTTTTTGCCGTAGGCGGCACGATGCTCGCCGCCCTGTTCGAATTCGACGATATGCCGGCCGATTTCCCAGCAGGTCTGCACCTGCACCGTGTCCACCGCCCGCAGGGCGCGCCGGCGGCCCTGTGCGATCAACTCGCGCAGCGCGGCGAGCAGGGGTTGCGGCAGGCTGGGTTGATCGCTCATGCGGGTCTCCTTTACGTCAGCGTGACCTGGCCGTTCATCAGCAGAGGGAGGTGCCAGTCACGGAGTCTTCCGGGTTCTGCATTTTCATCGCAGCACCAGTTCCTTCAGCGCCTTGTCCGGGAAGACTGCCCCCTTGTAGAGCGGACCGCAGGGTGTTTTCGATAGTTTGAGCGAGAGCGCCAGGAGATCGTCGCGGTCAGTTTGGCTTTCGATCTGGTAGGCGAACTGGTTCATGATGCCGAGCACGCTGCGGTTGCTGGTTTTTGCGTGGCTGACTTCCTGCATCAGTGCCATTTCGGTTTCAATGAATATTTCGGCGATCCCATGTGCGGCGAGGATTTGCGCGAGTTGCAGGGGAAAGCGGTCAGTTAGCGTTGCCGCCGGGGCCAGTGGTAGCAGGACGGGGAGCAGGGTTTGTTCGTTGACCAGCAGGGCAAGTTGCGGGCGGGAGAACAATGCCGTGGCGTACCAGTTGCCCAATTGCGTCGTGCTCGCGTCGGCAGTGGGCGGTGTGGGCTTGGTGCGGTCAAGCAGTTTCTTGGTGCAGTGAAGATAGTACATGGCGTGGTTGCGGTGTTCGCCAGGACTCCAGTCTAGCCGAGTTGTCGCGGGGATGAAGCACTTCTTGTCCGCAGCTTAAATCGAGATAGAGGCTCCTTGTATTCCGGTGTCCGCTGTTGAGTCTCGCAAACCTAGGTCATCACGCTTTTGCACTTTAAGTTGAGATTTTTCCGGTTCTCCGCAACTCAACTTGAGCCTCGGTTTGTTTAGCCACCCTGTACTCGCCTCAAACATTGGGGATTTCGTCGGATGCATAGCTGATTAACCAGCTTCCGCTGATCGGCCAAAGCAGACCTTGATCTTCTGGCCTGAATCGGACGGCAATGCGCTGGTCACTTGCCGTTCAGCCGCAAAATCGCAAATCACTGTTTTCGACTGTGGCGTAGGACGGCACCCTACCTTAGTCACTGCCAGCATTGCTCGAATAGAATGTCAGCAATGCCAGATGGGAAAGGAAATCGAGATGGCTTGCTCCAGGGGGGCTGCTTCCCCAGACGCACATACGCAGCGTTCAACTATTTGCCGCCTCAGCCGGCTATTGTCAGAACCCTAGTTGCTTAAAAGAGCTTTTTGTCGATGCAGCGGGTGAATCCGTCCACGTTGCCGAGATGGCTCATGTATTTGCTGCAAACGATGGCGGGCCCAGAGGCAACCCAAATCTCAGCGTGGAGGAACGAGGGGCCTTCGAGAATTTGGTAGTGCTCTGCGCAAACTGTCACACGATGGTGGATAAGGCACCAGATGCGTTCCCAGACACGATGATGCTCGAATGGAAGCGCGAACACGCGAATAAGCTTCAAGGACTGTTCGGTGCTGTGAAGTTTGGAGACCGCGCTGATGCTCGCCAAGTCGTGGAACCTCTCCTTGCCCAGAACCTTGTTATCTTTCAACAGTATGGACCACACATTGAAGCCGCTCGTAATCCGGAGAGCGGCGCCGCTGAGCGATGGAAGCGGAAAATGATTTCGTGCATTCTGCCCAACAACCGGCGACTACTCGCGGTTCTCGATGCTAACCGCCATCTACTTAACGACAATGAGAAATCAACGTTGGAGTTATTTCGTCAGCATGTTGATGACCTCGAGGCCTTCCACATTGAGGACAACAGACAGGATGCATCTCGCTTCCCTGAAGACTTGTCTACGATTCTGGAGAACTGACGTATGGGCACCGTATCCGATTGGGTGGTGAATAAGCTTGCTACAGAGGAGCGCGTAAAGGTCGTAGATCGAACTCCGGAGGATTTCTTGGTCGTTAGGGCAAAGGACGAATACACGTTCTTGGTCGCTGTGCTGGGCGTCAAGAACGTGATTCAACTCTCGGATGCACAGGCTCTCTTTTCAGGTGCTACCAAGCCCGACTTGGTGGTAAACGTCCCCTCAGCGACATTATGGAGTGGAGAAGCCATTGACTTCATTCATAACGTTCCTGCCGCATTTGGCACGCTGGGTGACATAGCCCGTGCAGCAGATACAAAAGCTGCCAATCTCTTTCGCGACAAGAACATGGGGTTCTTCATAAACGCCATGGAGCAGCACAAGAATGTGGCATCGGTCTCATACGTCTACGACAGTGTTTTTGCGGTCCGCAGTAGAAATGGCACAAGCGTCACCGTAGCGGTCATCGATACATACAACATGAGCGCCGAAGACGTACGCAATGCCAGAGCTCGCATCGGCAACTTTGATGTCGTAGTAAAGTCATCAAGCTACGGCTCGATAACCGACCAGGCGAAGACAGCCGCTGAATCGATAGGTGCACAGGCTCTTACGTTTAGTGCGCTCATGCAGCATCTAGCCAAATGATTCGTACCAGAGTCGTTGCAAGCCTTAAGCAGCTCGCTGTTTCACTTGGGGCAGCAACTCACGGAACCGAATGGCATCTGTTTGGCTCAGTCAATCGTGACAAGCTTGACGCAGCGGACATCGATTTGATGATTCTCTGTAACAGCGACGCTCAGGCTGATGCTCTTCGGAAGGCAATTGACCCAGACTCACTTATGTTGCCGCTTCATCTGGCTCTTTTGACCTTTGACGAGGCTGCGGCGATCAATGCAATCAAACTACAACAGAGCACCGCCATCTTCCGATGCCCTCCTACGACGACGAGAGGTCATTGAACGCCATTAGCCGCTGACCGGCCGGTCAGCGGTAACTTGCAGCCTGATTCCAGCCTGCAATCCAAGGTCAGCTTTGGCCGATTATGCAGAGCCCCCGATTATGTGGAGCTTCGAGTTGGATCACTCGCCAACCGCTGGATGGCAGCGGCAGGCGCGAATTCCGATCTCCACATAATCAAAGCGTTTTCAGGAAGTCGGTCAACGAGTCAGGTGCACGGTAGCGGCAGATTTTTGCTTTGGGTTCCTGCAGCCGAGCCAGAGCGCGTTCCTTCATCGCCAGATCAGCCTCGACGTATTGGTGGGTTGTTTCCGGGCTTTCATGGCCGAGCCAAAGTGCGATCACACTCATGTTGACGCCGGCCTGCAATAGATGCATGGCCGTCGTGTGGCGAATGGAATGAGGCGAGATGTGCCGCTTTGCCAAGTTGGGGAGAGTTTCAGCGGTGGCTTGTACCGCCAGCGCCAAACGCTTCGCTACGTTGGATCGTGACATCGCTTGGCCATCGCGATTGGGCAGCAGCGCTGACGCTGCATCGAACTGCGGATTCACTTTCAGCCAGGCCCGGATTGATTTGATGGTCGAGCGCCACAGTGGAACGCTGCGCTGCTTGCGGCCCTTGCCATGCAGATGAACGCAAGCCGCGCCCGCCTCGAGCACCACATCGCCGACCTTGACCGCGGTGATTTCCGAAACGCGTGCGCCGACGTTGTAGAGCAGCAGGAACAGCAGCTGATCGCGTTGGCCGGTCCAGGTTCCGTCCGACGTGCCGATCACCGCCAGCATTTCCTCGCGAGACAGGTAGCCGAACATCGGTCGCTCGAAGCGTTTCACGGGAACGCCGAGGGCGCGTTCAATCACTTGCAACGACGACACGTCCCGGTGGGCGGCGAATTTCAGAAACGACCGCAGCGCCGCCAGACGGGCATTGCGGCTACGCACGGAATTGTGTCGTTGGCATTCCAGATGATCGAGGAAGGCCATGATCAGATCCGGCGTGATGTCGGCCAGCGCCATCGTGGTCGGCGTCTTGCCGAGACGGGACTCGGCAAACCCAAGAAACAGCATGAAGGCATCGCGGTAGGCAGCGATCGTTTGCGGGCTCAACGCCCGGTGCTGCGTCAGATGCTCGGTGAAGTAGGTTTGGACGAGCGCGGCAAATGACGGCGGCGATTTTTGGGGCTTGGCCTTACTCATCGCCGTCTCCCGGGAAATCGACGAAGTGCTCGAACTTGCCGCCGGCCAGCGCCATCAATTCGGGAACGGCCGTCAGATACCAGTAGGTGTAGAAGATCTCGGCGTGGCCCAGGTAGGTTGACAGCGCCAGCATCATCTGATCGATATCGGTTCCCTCGGCATGCCAGCGCATCAGGCGCCGGACGGCAAAGGTGTGGCGCAGGTCATGAAGCCGTGGCGCTTCATGCGCCCCGCGATTGACCCAGCCGAGGCTGTCCCGCAAGGCATTGAAGACCCGGTGGGCCTGCCGGTCGCCGAGCGGCTGCCCCAGCCGCCGGCCACGGCTGCTGATCAGGAACGGGGTGTCGCCGGTGCTCGGAACATGCCGGGTGCGTTGCCACCGGTAGTGCGCCAATGCCTCGACCGTGCTCGGGTGCAGCGGCAATTGCCGGGACTTTGCGAACTTGGTTTGCCGGATGGTCAGCATCCCGCGTTTGAGATCGACATCGGCGTCGCGCAGGTGAAGGGCCTCGGAGACCCGCAGTCCGGTCGAAGCCATCAGTCCGAACAACGTCTCGAAGGCCATCGGGCGCAAACTGCCGCGAGGCCCGAGCTGGCGAGCCGCCGCCAGCAATTCGACGATCTCGTCCTCGCGGTAAATGTGGGGCGCAACCCGTCCCGGCTCCGGACCGAAGATCAACTCATCCGGCACCTCGGTATCGGGCTCGAACTGTTTCAGGTAGCGGGCAAAGGGCCGCAGCAACGCCAAGCGATGCGCCCAGGTGCCTGGTGTTCCCCGGTTTCCTTTGTCGCGCCGTGCCCAATCCGCCATGAGATCGACGGTCAGTGGCCCTCGGTGATGTTGACCGGCGACGTAGCGGGCGAAACTTGCCAGGAGCGTGTCCCGCGAGTGCAACTCGAAGCCCAGGCGACGGCGCTCGGCAAGGTAGTCGTTGATTCTCGCCTGCAGGCTGATGCGCCGGCTCATGATCCGCTCCCCGGCCAGGGCAGCGGCACGGCGGACAGCTTCGGCGTGTCGAGCTTGGCGTAGATCAGCGTCGTGCTCAGTGAACGGTGGCGCAGGACATCGGCCACTTCCTTGAGCGAGCTGCCGCTCTCCACCAGGCGACATGCCAGGGTATGGCGCAGGGCATGCGAGCGGGAATGGGTAAGGCCGATGCGGTGGTAGGCACGGCGAATTACGTTCCGAATGGCATTCGGAGTGATGGGTTGATCGTACGGCGCCCCGTGCCGGACGAAGACGGCCGGATTGACTGCGGTGGGTCGCTCGTGTTGCAGGTAGTCGACCAAGGCTTGGCCGGTCTCCATCGGCAAGGGCAGGATGTCCTGCCGCAGCGACTTCGTGCCGCGCAGCGTCACCGTGCCGGCATGCCAGTCAATGTCGGCCAACATGAGATGCGCGATTTCGCAGGAGCGCAGCCCCATGTCCAGGGCGCAACGGACGATGGCATAGCCCCGCTTCGGCCAACGACGATCGGCGGTGAACGAGTTCAGCAGGCGCTCGACTTCGTCCGGCTTGAGGGCGCGTGGCAAGGACGCCAGCTTCCAGTGAACCGGGTTCGTGATGACAGCTGTCAGTCTGCCGACCGGGTCGCCGCAGGTGGTCCGATATCGGAAGTAACTTCGAAGCGCCGCCGCCAACCGCGATGCGTTGGAGGCAGTTCGATGGGCGTCGAGTTGGCTGGCGAGGAATCGGCGAAC
Source organism: Azonexus sp. MM2026_4 (assembly GCF_055901855.1). Classification (NCBI taxonomy): domain Bacteria; kingdom Pseudomonadati; phylum Pseudomonadota; class Betaproteobacteria; order Rhodocyclales; family Azonexaceae; genus Azonexus; species Azonexus sp. MM2026_4. The sequence goes on from NZ_CM148380.1 coordinate 3,466,156, forward strand.
ATCGTCGGGCTGTAGCTTGGCCATATCGACGGCACCTTCCTCGAACTGTTGCCGCAGCAGCCAGCCTGCGACGCGAATCAAATCGACACGCGTTGCCGCCGCCAGCCCTCGTACATTGCGTAGGTGTTCGTCGTAGCGGCGCAACTCCTCGGAAATTTGTTCCGACTGCGCAGCGGATTGGCGGGCGCTTGGCGCCGCTGGTGACAGAGTGACTTGGTTCATAACGGCCTCCTGAAGTGGAATTACCACTTCAGACGACCGCGAAAATTATGTTGACCTCTCAGCGATATCAGTCGCCGCCAAGCCCCAAATGGCGCCGCTTTCGCGGCTTCACTCTCTGGCAAGTCCACATAATCGGGGGCTCTGCATAATCGGCCTTATGTAGAGTTCTACATAAGGCCGATATCCAGCCTAAGAGAGTGCCATTCTTGATTGGATTCTAGTCGGCTGGAAAGGTGGGACTTCTCAAACGTGTTCGCAAAACTCAAGTTCCCAGATTTACGTGATTCTGAGGCTCTCAGCTGCTGAGAACCCTTGGAAACCATTGTGACGCCGATGTTTGCTATCTCGACCTAAGCTGCGAAAGTCTCAACTTAAGCTGCGGACGAGAGCACTTCTCGAAATTCCCCTTGACTCCATCATGTCGATATAACTAAACTTATCGACATGAAAACCGACTACAGCCAAACCATTCCCCCCCAGTGGGCCGTCATGTCCAAGATTTTCGTTGCCCTGGGCGACGAGCATCGGCAGCGCATCCTGCTGCTGTTCGAGCCGGGTGAGCGGCTCAATGTCGGGCAGATTGCCGATGTGTCGACGCTGGCGCGGTTGACCGTTTCGCATCACCTGAAGGTCTTGCATGAGGCCGGGGTGCTGGCTTCGGAGAAGATCGGCAAGGAGGTGTGGTTCTGGATCGACCGCCAGGCGCTGGAAACCACTTTCACCAACGTGCTCGATTACCTCCGGGAGTCCACCTGATGCGTGCCTTGTTGCGTCCTTTCCTGCGGCTGCTGGTCGGCCTGCTGTTTCGCGTTGACGTGCGCTTCCGGCAGTCCGATTTCTCGCAGCGCAAGCTGTTGATCGTCGCCAACCACGAGTCCTTCCTCGATGGCCTGCTGCTCGGCCTGTTTCTGCCGCTCGATCCGGTTTTCGTCGTGCATACCGGCGTCGCCAACAATTTCTGGTTCCGCCTGCTGCTGTCGCAGGTCGATTACCTGGCGGTCGATCCGACCAGCCCGATGGCGATGAAGAAGGTGATCCGGTTGATCGAATCTGGGCGGCCGGTGGTCATTTTCCCGGAAGGGCGGATCACCCGCACCGGTTCGCTGATGAAGGTCTACGACGGCCCCGCCTTCGTCGCCGCCAAGACCGGCGCGACGGTGATCCCGGTGCGCGTCGATGGCGCCTCGCGCTCCTACTTCTCGCGCCTGTCGGGCAGTTACCCGAAGGTGATGTTCCCGAAAATTTGCCTGACCGTGCTGCCGGAAGCGCATTTCCCGATGCCCGAGGCGCCCACCGCCAAGCAGCGCCGGCGCAAGTCCGGCGAGCAGATGCGCAAGCTGATGCAGGAGATGATCTTCGCTTCGCGCCCGAACCAGACGCTGTACGGCGCGCTGTGCGACGCGGCCCGGGTGTACGGGCGCGGCCGGCGCTTGCTGGAGGATGTGAAGCAGATCGAGTATTCGTACAACGACCTGTTGAAGATGGCGCTGATTCTTGGCCGGCAGATCGAGCGCGTGTCGCGGCCGGGCGAGAAGGTCGGCCTGCTGCTGCCCAACCTGGTGCCGACCATCGGCCTGATCTTCGGCCTTACCGCCCGGAAGCGCGTGCCGGCGATGCTCAACTACACCGCCGGTACCGACGCCATGCAGGCCGCCTGCACCGCCGCCGAGGTGAAGACGGTGGTCACTTCGCGCGCCTTCGTCGAGCAGGCCAAGCTCGGCGACAAGCTGGCCGGATTGCAGGGCGTCGAATTGCTCTATCTTGAGGACATCCGCGAGCGCATCGGCCTCGCCGACAAGCTGTGGCTGGTGCTGTGGGCGATCCGTTTCCCGCACGCCTTCGAACTGCACGCTTCGCCGGAGGATGCGGCGGTGGTGCTGTTCACCTCGGGCTCCGAAGGCAAGCCGAAGGGCGTCGTGCTGCCGCACCGGGCGATCCTCGCCAACATCGCGCAGATTCGCGCGGTGATCGACTTCTCGGTCGACGACAAGGTGCTGAACGCGCTGCCCATCTTCCACAGCTTCGGCCTCACCGCCGGCGCGCTGCTGCCGGTGCTGACCGGCGCCAACCTCTTCCTCTACCCGTCGCCGCTGCATTACCGGGTGATCCCGGAAGTCGCCTACGACCGCAACTGCACCGTGCTCTTCGGTACCTCGACCTTCCTCGGCAACTACGCCAAGTTCGCCCATCCCTACGATTTCTATCGCCTGCGCTACGTCGTCGCCGGCGCCGAAAAACTGTCGGAAGCGGTGCGCAGCCAGTGGTTCGAAAAGTTCGGCGTGCGCATCTTCGAAGGTTACGGCGCCACTGAAACCGCGCCGGTGCTGGCGGTTAACACGCCGATGGCTTACCGGACCGGCACCGTCGGCAACCTGCTGCCGGGCATCGAGCACAAGCTGGTGCCGGTGCCGGGCATCGTCAACGGCGGCATCCTGCACGTGCGTGGCCCCAATGTGATGGCCGGCTACCTCAAGGCCGAACAGCCGGGCGTGCTGCAGCCGCCGGTTTCCGATGCCGGCGACGGCTGGTACGACACCGGCGACGTGGTCGACATCGACGACGAGGGCTTCGTCAGGATCGTCGGCCGGGTCAAGCGCTTTGCCAAGATCGCCGGCGAGATGGTCAGCCTGGAAGTGGTCGAGAAACTCGCCGTCGCCACTGCGCCGGACAAGCCGCACGCGGTGTCGAGCCAGCCCGACGAGAGCAAGGGCGAGGCGCTGGTGCTGTTCACCACCGACCCGGCGCTGAGTCGCGACATGCTGGCCGGCAAGGCGCGCGAACTCGGCCTGCCGGAACTGGCGGTGCCGCGCAAGATCCTGGTGGTCGAGGCGCTGCCGCTGCTCGGCACCGGCAAGATCGATTACGTGACGCTGAAACAGATGGCGGAGGCCGCCTGATGCAATTCAATCCACAACGCCGCCGTTGGCTCGGCCTGCTGGCGGCCGGCGGTGCCCTGGTCGCCGCCGGTGCCAGCCTGGCCAAACCGGTGGTGGTCAATCCCTGTCGCGCGGCGATTCCCGTCCGCCTGCTCGACAGTCCCTGGCTGAAGCAGGCCTGGGCCGGCATCGATCCGGCCGGGCTGTGGGACTGCCACGTCCATCTCGCCGGGCTGGGCGACGGCGGCAGCGGCATCGAGGTCGGGCCGCAACTGTCCTCGCCTTTGCACCCGCTGCACTACGCGCAGCGCTTGTTCTACATGAACGCCGGTTGCGCCCACGATGCGCCGGGTGCCGTCGATGCCGCCTACACGGCGCGCCTGCTCAACCTGTGCGAGGCGATGCCGGAAGGCTTCAAGGTCATGCTCTTCGCCTTCGAACGTTTCCACGACGCGGCCGGCCAGGCGCACCCGGAACATTCGGCCTTCTACGTGCCGAACGCCTGGGCGGCGAAGCTGGCGCAGGAATTCCCGGCCCGCTTCGAGTGGGTGGCGTCGCTGCATCCCTACCACGCGACGGCAGTCGACGACCTGCGCCAGGCAATTGCCGGCGGCGCCCGCGCCGTCAAGTGGCTGCCGGCAGCGCAGGGCATGGACCCGGCGGACGCGAAGTGTGATGCCTTCTACCGCGTACTGGCCGAGTCCGGCACGCCGCTGATCGTCCATTGCGGCGAGGAGCAGGCGGTGCGAGGCAGCGACACGCAGGTCTTCGGCAACCCGCTGCGTCTGCGCCGGGCGCTCGATCTCGGCGTCAAGGTCGTGGTCGCCCATTGCGCGACGATGGGCCGCGATCTCGACGACGACGGCAGCGTGCGCCCCAGTTTCGACCTCTTCCTCAAGGCGATGGCCGAGCCGCGCGCCAAGGACTTGCTGTACGGCGACATCTCGGCGATCGCGCTGCGCAATCGCCAGCCGGCGGTGATCCGTACCCTGCTCGAACGCGGCGATCTGCACGAGCGTCTGCTGCACGGTTCCGACTACCCGCTGCCCGGCATCCTGCCGCTGATTTCGGCGTTGACGCTGGCCCGCGCCGGGCTGCTGCCGAAAGCCGCCGTCGCCGATCTCGACGCGCTGCGCGAGCACAATCCGCTACTCTTCGATTTCGTCCTCAAGCGCCTGCTCAACTGGCAGGGACATTCCTTCTCGCCGGCGGTCTTCAATACCCGCCGCATCTTTTCGGGCCAGCCCTCATGAGCGGACAATTCGGACTCCTCAAGGAAAAACGTTTCGGGCCGCTGTTCGGCACCCAGTTCCTCGGCGCCTTCAACGACAACCTGTACAAGAATGCGCTGGTCGTGCTGCTGACTTTTCAGGCGGCGCAATGGACCACGCTCGCGCCGGAACTCCTGGGTAACCTGGCGGCCGGCATCTTCATCCTGCCCTTCTTCCTCTTTTCGGCAACCGCCGGGCAACTGGCAGACAAGTACGACAAGGCGACGCTGGCGCGTTTTTCCAAGTTGCTGGAAATCCTCATCATGGGCATCGCCGCCGTCGGTTTCGCGCTGCACAGCCTGGTCTGGCTGCTCGCCGCGCTGTTCCTGCTCGGCCTGCAATCGACGCAGTTCGGGCCGGTCAAGTACGCGATCCTGCCGCAGCACCTGCACGACGACGAGCTGGTCGGCGGCAACGCGCTGATCGAGGCCGGTACCTTCGTCGCCATCCTGGTCGGCACCCTGGCCGGTGGCCTGCTCGCCGGCAGCGTCGCCCAGCCGATGTGGATCGCCGTCGGCGGGCTGGCGGTCGCCGTGCTCGGCTATTTCTACAGCCGCGGCATCCCGGAGGCGCCGCCGCCGGCGCCGGAACTGCGGATCAACTGGAATCCGCTGAGCGAGACCTGGCGCAGCATCAACTTCGCCCGCGGCAACCGCAGCGTCTTCCTCTCCATCCTCGGCGCCTCCTGGTTCTGGCTCTACGGCGCGCTGTTCCTGGCCCAGTTCCCGGCCTACACGAAGAACGTGCTGGGCGGCGGCGAGACGATGGTGACGCTGCTGCTCGCCATCTTCACCGTCGGCATCGGCGTCGGCTCGCTGCTCTGCGAGCGGATGTCCGGCAAGCACGTCGAGATCGGCCTGGTGCCCTTCGGCTCGATCGGCCTGACGCTGTTCGGCATCGACCTCTACTTCGCCTCGCCGGTCGGCCTGGTCGGTACCACGGCGCACGAGCTGACCGCCTTGCTCAGTCTGCCGGCGGTCTGGCGCGTGCTGTTCGACCTCCTGATGTTGGGCATGTTCGGCGGCTTCTTCATCGTCCCGCTGTACGCGCTGGTGCAGTCGCGCAGCGAGCCGGCGCATCGCGCGCGGATCATTGCCGCCAACAACATCCTCAACGCGCTGTTCATGGTCGTCGGCGCGCTCGGCGCGGCGGCGGCGCTCGGCGCCGGGTTGTCGATTCCGGCGCTGTTCGGCATCGCGGCGCTGCTCAACGCGGCCGTGGCGGTGTACATCTACGGCCTGGTGCCGGAATTCCTGCTCCGCTTCGTTGCCTGGCTGCTGGTCAAGGCGGTCTATCGGCTGCGCAGCGAGGGCGTCGAGCACATTCCGCTGGACGGCCCGGCGCTGCTCGTCGCCAACCACGTCAGCTTCGCCGACGCGGTGATCCTGATGGGGGCGTCGCCGCGGCCGATCCGCTTCGTCATGGATCACCGCATCTTCCGCACGCCGCTACTCGGCTTCGTCTTCCGCCATTGCGGAGCGATCCCGATTGCCCCGGCCAAGGAAGACCCGGCGCTGATGGAGAAGGCCTTCGCCGAGGTCTCGAATGCGCTGGCCAATGGCGAACTGGTCGGCATCTTCCCGGAAGGTGGGATTACCGCCGACGGCGAATTGCAGCCTTTCCGGCCGGGCGCCGCCCGCATCCTCGCCGCCAACCCGGTGCCGGTGGTGCCGATGGCGCTGTCCGGGCTGTGGGGCAGCTTCTTCTCGCGCATCGACGGGGTGGCGATGAAGACGCCGTTCCGGCGCGGCATGTTCTCGGCCATCGGGCTCAAGGTCGGGGCGCCGCTGGATGCCGCGGCGGCGACGCCGGAGCGACTGTTCGAAAGCGTGCTGGCGCTCCGGGGCGAGCGCCGTTGAGCGGTTAGAATAGGCGCTTTTCATGTCGTGGATTTGAAGATGAGTGTTTCTCCGTCGATTCCCGCCGACTCCCTGGCGGGATTGGCCGATGCCGATTTGCAGCGCCAGGCGGCGCGCATGGCGCAGGATGTGTTTGCCGGCGTTTTCCGGCAGGCGGTGAGTAGCGACGACGCCGACGACACGGCGCGTCTTGCCGATCTCGGCAGCCGCTGCAGCAACTGGTGCCGGGCCGCCGGCAGCGACGACGGGCGCGCCCTGCGCCTGGCCCTGCTGATCAGCGGCCTCGACCAGTGGGGCCTGGCCTACAGCCAGGCCTTCCAGTTCGACGGCGATCCCGGCGCTGACGGCGCTGGTCGGCGCCCTGCGCAGCGCCCTCGACGCCCAGGTCGACGCCCGTTTCCAGCGCTTTTTCGCGCAACTCGACGGCGACGAGGCGGCGGCGATCGACTTCAAGATCGAATTGCGGCGTGCCATCCACCTCGCCTTGTGGCACGCCATGGCGGCCTGCGAGACCGGCGAACAGGCGGCAAACATCGTCCGCCCGCTGGGTGGCCTGATGCTGGCGCTCGACCAGCGCATGCCGGAACTCGGCTGGCGCCTGCTCGCCGATGCGCTGGCCAGCATCCAGATCCGCCTGCTGCAGGACAATTCGGCATCGATGGTGGCACAGGAAGCGACGCAGAGCCTGTTCGCCGCGCTGCGCCAGGCGCTGCCGGCCGAGCGTTTCCAGGCCATCCTGGCGCATTCCGGGCAGGCAGTGATCGCCTGGCAGCGCGCGCAGCGGCCGGCGGTCCATTGAGGAGCAGGGCATGAACTGGCAGGCTTTGCGCGAGCGGCTCGATCTCTACGAAAAGCTGATGCGGCTGGACAAGCCGATCGGCACCCTGCTGCTGCTCTGGCCGACCTTCTGGGCGCTGTGGCTATCCGCCGACGGGCGGCCGGACTGGATCGTCGTCTGGGTCTTCGCCCTCGGTACCTTGCTGATGCGTTCCGCCGGCTGCGTCATCAACGACTACGCCGACCGCGATTTCGACAAGCATGTCGAGCGCACCCGGGAAAGGCCGCTGACCGCCGGCCGGGTCAGCACGCGCGAAGCGCTGGCGCTGTTCGCCGCGCTCTGCCTGGCGAGTTTCGCGCTGGTCGTCGCGCTCGACCGGCCGCTGGTGATCTGGCTGTCGATTCCCGCCGTCTTCCTGGCCGCCAGCTATCCCTTCACCAAGCGCTTCTTCGCCATCCCGCAGGCTTACCTCGGCATCGCCTTCGGTTTCGGCATCCCGATGGGCTACGCCGCGCAACTCGCGACGGTGCCGGCGGAGGCCTGGTGGATGCTGCTCGCCAACATCTTCTGGGCGGTCGCCTACGACACCGAATACGCGATGGTCGACCGCAACGACGACCTGAAGATCGGCATCAAGACCTCGGCGATCACCTTCGGCCGCTATGACGTCGCCGCCGTCATGACCTGCTATGCGGCGACCCTGGCCATCCTCGCCGCCATCGGCGTGCAGCGCGCTCTGGCCTGGCCCTACTACTTGGGGCTGGCGCTGGCCGCAGGTATGATGCTCAGGCATTTCTTCTGGATTCGCGCTCGGGAACGGATGCCCTGCTTCAGGGCCTTCCTCGACAACAACCGGGTAGGGGCCGCGATTTTCGCGGGGCTGGTCGCCAGTTACTGGGTATGAGGTAAGGCATGGCAGTGAGTGAGGGGAATTTTGCCCGGGTCGGGCTGGGCGACATCGTCGTCGGCCAGCCGTTACGCTGGAATCTCTACAACGAGAGCCGCGAGCAGATTCGCCGTCAGGGCGAGATTTTCGATTCGCTGGAGGCGATCGACGCGCTGGTTTCCCCCGGCGTTTACCGGCTGCTGTCGAATGCCGAGAAGCAGTCGCGCGATGTCGCCTTCGACACCTCGCGCATCCGCGTCGGCGACGCAATCCAGCTCGAAGTTTCGCCGGAGCAGCCGCGTTACGTCGTCTTCCTGATCGGCTACCAGAAGAACAAGGGAATCATCGTCACCCCGCCGGAAAGCGCCGGCGGCCTGATGATGCTGCGCGACGGACAATCCTTCGTCGGCCGCTTCTTCTCCGGGCAGCGCGCCTTCGCCTTCTCGACGACGCTGGTCAAGCAAACCTCGGTGCCGTTCCCGCACATGCACCTGGCCTACCCGCGCGACCTGCGCGTCCAGGAAGTGCGCAAGAGCCCGCGCATCGACGTGCAGATGATCGCCGCCATCGAGTTCGTCGACCGCGAGGCGCCGCAGGCCTCGGGCAAGATCTGCAACCTCAGCGCCACCGGCGCCGCGTTGCGCACCAAGCACCGACTGGCGCCGATCGGCGAGAAGGTCCGCCTCAAGTTCAAGCTCGCCATCCAGGGGCTGGAAACCTACCTCTCGGTGCTCTGCGAAATCCGCTCGCTGGCCGACAACCGCGACGATCCGGCGATGCCGGTGCTGTGGGGCCTGAGTTTCGTCGAGCCCGACAGCCACGCCCATTTCGCGCTGTCGGCCTATGTTTACGGCATGCTGCTCGGCGAAGTGTGACCCCCGGGCGACGGAGTCTTCTTGAAATACCATGACTTGCGCGACTTCCTGTCGCAACTGGAAAAGACCGGCGAACTGAAGCGCATCGCCGTGCCGGTCGACACCCATCTGGAAATGACCGAGATTGGCGACCGCGTGCTGCGCGCCGGCGGCCCGGCGCTGCTTTTCGAAAAGCCCCATACCCGGGGGCGCCAGCACGAGATGCCAGTGCTCACTAACCTGTTCGGCACGCCGCGCCGGGTGGCGCTGGGCATGGGTGAGGAATCGGTGCAGGCGCTGCGCGAGGTCGGCAAGCTGCTCGCCTACCTGAAGGAGCCGGAACCGCCGAAAGGCCTGAAGGACGCCTGGGACAAGCTGCCGGTGCTGAAGCAGGTGCTCAACATGGCGCCCAAGAAGATCAGCAACGCGCCCTGCCAGGAAGTCGTCTGGGAGGGCAAGGATGTCGATCTGTCGCGTCTGCCGATTCAGCATTGCTGGCCGGGCGACGTCGCGCCGCTGATCACCTGGGGCCTGGTCGTCACCAAGGGGCCGCACAAGGCGCGGCAGAACCTCGGCATCTATCGCCAGCAGGTGCTCGGGCCGAACAAGGTGATCATGCGCTGGCTGGCGCATCGCGGCGGCGCGCTCGATTTCCGCGACCACCAGCAGGCCAACCCGGGCCAGCCTTTCCCGCTGGCGGTGGTGTTGGGCTGCGATCCGGCGACCATCCTCGGCGCGGTGACGCCGGTGCCGGACAGCCTCTCCGAATACCAGTTCGCCGGCCTGCTGCGCGGCGGCAAGACCGAGCTGACGCAGTGCCTGGGCTCCGGTTTGCAAGTGCCCGCTTCCGCCGAAATCGTTCTGGAAGGCCATATCCATCCCGGCGAGAAGGCGCTCGAAGGGCCCTACGGTGACCACACCGGTTACTACAACGAGCAGGCGGATTTCCCGGTGTTCACCATCGACCGCATCACCATGCGCCGGAACCCGATCTACCACAGCACCTACACCGGCAAGCCGCCCGACGAGCCGGCAGTGTTGGGCGTCGCGCTCAACGAAGTCTTCGTGCCGCTGTTGCAGAAGCAGTACCCGGAGATCGTCGATTTCTACCTGCCGCCGGAGGGCTGTTCGTACCGGATGGCCATCGTCAGCATCAGGAAGGCTTACCCCGGCCACGCCAAGCGCATCATGTTCGGCATCTGGAGCTTCCTGCGCCAGTTCATGTACACCAAGACGATCGTCGTGGTGGACGACGACATCGACATCCGCGACTGGAAGGAAGTGATCTGGGCGATGACCACGCGCTTCGACGCGGTGCGCGATACAACGCTGGTCGACAACACGCCGATCGACTATCTCGACTTCGCCAGCCCGGTCGCCGGCCTCGGCTCGAAGATGGGGATCGACGCGACCAACAAGTGGCCGGGCGAAACCAACCGCGAATGGGGGCGGCCGATCGTCATGGACACCGACGTCAAGCAACGCATCGACAACCTCTGGGGGAGCCTCGGCCTATGAGCCTGCGCGTCATCGATCTCGACCTCAACGACGCCGCCCACGCCGCGGCTTTGCTCGACCTGCTCGACCACTATGCGCAGGACCCGATGGGCGGCGGCAACGGCCTCAAGCCGGCAGTGAAGGCAACGCTGGTCGACGGCCTGCAGGGCGTGCCTTTCTTCCACGGCGGGTTGGCGTTGGCCGGCGACGAAGCGGTCGGCCTGATCAACTGTTTCGCCGGCTTTTCGACCTTCGCCGCCAAGCCGCTGCTCAACATCCACGACATCGTCGTCCGCCGCGAGCGCCGCCGCCAGGGCATCGGCCAGGCGCTGCTGGCCTGGGCTGAAGCCAAGGCGCGCGCGCTCGGCTGCTGCAAGCTGACGCTGGAAGTGCTGTCGAACAACCACAAGGCGATGGCCTCCTACCAGCTCGCCGGTTTCGCGCCTTACGTGCTCGACCCGGCCGCCGGCCAGGCGCTGTTCCTGCAGAAGATGCTGGCCGAGGAGAAGCCATGAACCCACCGATCGAATCCGGCCCCGGCGGCGTCCGTCCGTCGCTGGTCAATGTCACCCACCTGATCTACGGCCTGCACGCGATCGCCGTACTGATCGGGGTCACTTCGTCGGCGACCATCGTTGGCGGTTTCGTCTTCGGGTTGCCGTCGTTGCTCGCCGTCTTCCTCAACTACTGGATGCGCAGCGAAGTCCGCGGCACCTGGCTGGAGAGCCATTTCCGCTGGCAGATCCGGACCTTCTGGTTCACCGTGCTGTGGCTCGGTGTCTATGGCTTGTTCGTGATCACCATCATCGGCATCCCGATCGCCTTCCTGCTCATCCTCGGCCTCGGTTTCTGGGTCGCCTACCGCGTCATTCGCGGCTGGCTGGCGCTCAACGCCGGCGAGACGATCAACGCCTGATTCAAGCGTGCGGTCAGCGCTGCCGCCGCCAGCTTTCCAGCATCGCCAGCGACTGCCCGTAGCTGTGACTGAGTTGCGCGTCGTCGTAGCGATGAGCGCTGCCCACCGGGCAGGCCAGGCGCGCCAGGCAACTGCGCGCGCAGGGCGAGCCGGGGCGCAGGCGTTCGTCGCCGCAGGCGGCGAGCCGGAAGGGCTCGCCAGCAGCACCGGCCGGGCAGGCGGCCAGGCAGGGGCGACCGGCGCAGTCGATGCAGGGATTGGCGCCGCCGGCGCTGCCGCCGGGCAGGAAATCGCTGTCGGCGACGATGGCGGCGCGGTAGGCGTGCCAGCTCCCCCAGACGGCATCGACGCCGACCATGAAGGGCGAGGCGTGATGCCAGCCGGCCAGGCTGCCGAGCGACTGCAGGCCAATCGCGACACTGCCGGGATAGACGGTGCGGTAGCGGCAAGCCGCGCAATGCCCGGCAAAGAAGCGATCGACCGTCGCCACCGTATAGTCGTCGATCGGGTGATCGCCGCCGATGCCGGCGGCCTGCACGCATTCCCAGAGGCGTCGGCCGGCGTGGCCGAGCAGGATCAGTTGCCGTTCGCCGGGAGCGATCGCCAGCGGGGCGAGCAGTTCGTCGGGCAGGGTGGCGAGGTCGAAGACGTAGTGCCGGTTGAGGCCGGCGGCGTCGAGCCAGGCCGCCGGCAGCGCGGGGCGGCTCATTGCCGGGCGGCGATCCAGTCGAGCAGGGCGTCGATCGCGGCGCCGCCTTCCTGGGCCTGCGCGTCGTTGATCAGGAAGGTCAGCGCGTAGCGCCGGCCGGCGGCGTCGAGGGCGTAGCCGGCGGCGCTGCGCACGCCGTCGAGGGTGCCGGTCTTGATGTGGGCGCGGCCGGCTACCGGGCTGCCGTTGAGACGCTTCTTCATCGTCCCGTCGACGCCGGCCAGCGGCAGGCTGGCGATGAACTCCGGCATCAGCGGGTTGCGCCAGGCATCGAGCAGAAGCTGGTTGAGCTGGCCGGCGCTGATCCGCTCCTGGCGCGACAGGCCGGAGCCGTTGTCGAGCACCAGTCCGGGGAAGTCGAGGCCGCGCGTGGTCAGCCAGGCGGCGATGCGCCGCCGCGCCTGTTCGGCAGTGGCCGCGCCGCCGTCGTTGCCGAGGCTGAGGAAGACCTGGCGGGCCATCACATTGTTGCTGTACTTGTTGATGTCGCGGACGAGGTCGGCGAGCGGTGGCGATTCCTGGTGGGCGAGCGGAATCGCCCCGGCCGGGGTGCGGCCGTTGCGGACGTGGCCGTCGAGGCGGCCGCCGAGTTCCCGCCACAGCGCGCGCAACAGGCCGTCGGCGTGGGCGTCGGCGGAAAGCGGGGCGAGATTGAGCGCGCGTTCGCCGCAGCGGTTGGCATAGCTGCCGCGCACTTCGAGGCGGTGCCCGCCGGCTTGCGGCTTGACGCTGAGCTGGATGCGGTCGCGCCAGTCGCCGGGGCAGGGGCCGTTGCTGGTGCGCAGGCCGTTGTCGACGATCAGGTCGGCGCTCGGCGATTCGAGCAGGATGCGCGGCCGGGCGACGTCGGGTTGCAGGGTGAAGCGCAGCGCCTGGAAGTCGAGCAGCAGCGCGTCGGGGCCGACGTTGTAGGCGCGCTGCGGCTTGTTGTCGAAGGCGGCGGGGTCGAATTCGACCGGCGCGAAGGCGCTGCGGTCGAGGACGATGTCGCCGGCGATGCGGTTGATGCCGCGCACGCGCAACTGGCGCAACAGGAACCAGAGCTGGTCGCTGCTCAGTTTGGGGTCGCCGCTGCCGCGCAGGTAGAGGTTGCCGGCAAGGACGCCGGCCGTCGGTTCGCGTTCGACCAGGGCGTCGGTCTGCCAGACGTAGGCCGGGCCGAGCAGGTCGAGCGCGGCGTAGGTGGTGACCAGCTTCATCACCGACGCCGGGTTCATCGGCGTCTCGGCGTTGTGGGCGAGCAGCGGGGCGGCGGCGTCGAGCGGCTGGACGATGACGGCGACGCCGCTGTCGCGGATGCCGGCTGCCTGCAGTGCCTGGGCGACGCCCGGCGGTAGCTGGGCGCTGGCGGCGGGGGCAAGCAGTAGCAGGGTGAGGGCAAACAGCGTTTGCAGGATGCGTGGCATCGCTATTCCGGAAAGAGAATCGGGGTCCGTCGAGCCCCCGATTTTACGCCGCCAGCAAGGATTCAGCGCCGGTGAAATTCGAAATCGGCGATCAGTTTCGCCAGGGTCTGCGAGGTCTGCATCAGTTCGCCGGCAGCCTGGCTGGCCTGGCGGGCGGCGCTGGTGTTCTGCTCGATCAGGTCGGTGATCTGCTGCATGCTGACCGCTACTTCCTCGCTGGCAACCCCCTGCTGGCGGGCGGCGTCGGAAATCTGCCCGGCCATCTGCGAAACCTGGCTCGACGAATGGGTGATTTCCTCGAGGCCGGCGACGCTGTCGCGCAGCTTGCCGATGCCGTTTTCCACTTCTTGCGAGGCGACATCCATGCTGGCGACGGCCCGCGCGGTCACCGACTGGATTTCGCCGACCGTCTTGTTGATGTCGGCGGTCGAACTGGTGGTGCGTTCGGCGAGCTTGCGCACTTCGTCGGCGACGACCGCGAAGCCGCGGCCCTGTTCGCCGGCCCGGGCGGCTTCGATGGCGGCGTTGAGGGCGAGCAGGTTGGTCTGGTTGGCAATCTCGGCGATGACGCCGGTGATGTCGCCGATCTTGGCGATCGACTGGTTGAGCTGGTCGATGATCCGGTTGGAGGCGGTCACCGCATCGACCACCCGCGACGTTGCCGCCATGCTCTGGCTGATGTTGGCGTTGCTCTCGTTGACCCGTTGTTGCGACTGGCTGGCGGCGCTGGCGGTATCCTGGGCGTTGGCGGCAACTTCCTGGACCGACTGGCTGAATTCCTCGGTCGCCGCGGCAACCCCCTCGACGCTGGCCTGTTGCTGTTCCGATTGCACCGAGACCTGGCGCATCTGGTTTTCCAGCAGCCGGCAGCGGGTGTCGATGGCCAGCGACGCGCTGTTGATTTCGTCGAGCATCGCCTTCAGTGTGTTCTGCATGATGCCCAGGTTGCACAGCAGGAGGCCGGGCTCGTCGCGACCGTCGATGTCGATCTCGTCGGTCAGCTTGCCTTCGGCGATCCGGTCGAACAGGTGGATCGCCTTGCGGATCGGGCCGACGACGCTGCGGACCAGCAGCGAGCCGCCGATCAGCGTCAGCAGGACGGCGCCCAGCAGGAGGCCGATGCTGAAGTTGCGTACCCAGTAGTAATGCTCCAGCGCGGATTCGTAGCGGGCGTTGGCGGCGCTGGCGATTTCCTGGATCAGGGCGTTGCCTTCCCGTTGCATCTCGGCGTAAAGCGGATTGACGCTGCGCAGCAGGGTGATGTTGGTGTCCATGAACTGCCCTTGCTTGAGCTGCTCGCGGGCGAGATTGATGCCTTCCTTGGAGTAGCGCTCGCGGACTTCGCCGAATTTCTGTAGTAGCGCCGTTTCCTTGTCGCTGAGCTTGATGCCTTGCAGTTGTTCGAGCAGGCCGTTGATCTCCTGGCGATTCTTCAGGGTTGCCTCGATGTGGTTGTCGAGCGGGTGGTCGTGCAGTTTTGCGAACGGGCTGCCCGGGTCGTGCTGCAGGGCGAGCATGATCTGCGAGCGATTGTCGGAGAGCAGGAACATCATGCGGTTGACCAGGTTCGACGGCACCAGGTTGTCGCGATACATCGCGTTCAGTTGTTCATCGGTGCTTTTCAGGTTGGACAGGCCGACCAGGCCGATGGTCAGCATCAGGGCGACCAGCCCGCCCATCGCCAGCCAGATGCGGCTGCGCAGGGAAAGCGACTTGCGCCCGCTGGCCGGCAGCGGGCCTTTCTGACCGGCCGCCCGGTAGGCGGCATCGGCGCCTGCCCGCTTGTCGGCCGGTGCCGGCGAGCGTATCGACAGGTAGCCGCTCGGCTGGCCATCCTTCTTGATCGGCACGACGAAGGCCTCGACCCAGTAGTAATCGCCGTTCTTGCAACGGTTCTTGACCAGGCCGCGCCAGGGCAATCCGGCCTTGACCGTCTTCCACAAGTCGGCGAAGGCCGCTTCCGGCATGTCCGGGTGGCGGACGATGTTGTGGTTCTGACCGAGCAACTCCTCGCGGCTGAAGCCGCTGACTTCGACAAAGGTGTCGTTGACGAAGGTGATGCTGCCCTTGAGGTCGGTCCGGGAGACAATGAAAGTGTTGCTCGGGAGGCGGATTTCGTTCTGGGTGACAGGCTGGTTGTTTTTCATTGCTATTCCTGGAGCTGCACGCGCTGGCCGGGGGGCTTCGTCGTGTTTTATACGTCGCGATCGAAGATAGCGGTGAAATATATAACGTTAGTAATAGCCTGTGTGCAGCTTTTCCGTCCGGAAACACTGTGCGAAAAAAAACCCGGCAAATGCCGGGTTTTTCTTGTCTTACTTGCCTGCGTCCTGCTCGTAGATGACGTCGGCCCGCCGGTTTTCCGCCCAGGCTTCCTCGTTGCGTCCGAGCAGCTTCGGTTTGCGCTTACCCCAGGTCTTGACCGTCACCTGGGTGCTGCCGGCGCCGTGGCCGAGCAGCGTGGCGCGCACGCTCTGCGCCCGCTTCAGGCCGAGACGTTCGTTGTAGCCGCTGCCGCCGCGCTCGTCGGCGTGGCCTTCGATGCGCACCCGGGTTTGCGGGTTGCGCGCCAGGTAACGGGCATGCGCCTGCAGGATGGGGTCGTAGTCGGCCTTGATTGCCGCCTGGTCGAGGTCGAAATAGACGCTGCGCTGTGTGCGCAGGCCTTCCTCGTCCATGCGCATCGGCTTTTCGCCGGTTTCGGCGGCGGCGACGACCGGTGCTGCCGGTTGCAGTTCCGACGGTACCGCCTGGCCGAGCAGGCCGGGGTGAACCTTGAGCGCGCCGCTCTGCGCAACCTGCCGGGAACGCGAGGGATCGTTGCTGGTGGCGCAAGCGCTGAGCAGGGAGGCAAGCAACAGGATGAGGGGAATCGGGCGCATGGTGGTCGGGCAGCTAAGCAATCGCAGGATGATATCCGCTCTCGGCCCGATCTACCAGTTTCCCTTGCTTGGCCGGCAAGGGGCGAGGAGGGCGGCCTTTCGGGGCGGTGTATAATCGCTGACCAAATTTTGCTA
Source organism: Azonexus sp. MM2026_4 (assembly GCF_055901855.1). Taxonomy (NCBI): domain Bacteria; kingdom Pseudomonadati; phylum Pseudomonadota; class Betaproteobacteria; order Rhodocyclales; family Azonexaceae; genus Azonexus; species Azonexus sp. MM2026_4. The sequence goes on from NZ_CM148380.1 coordinate 3,482,447, forward strand.
CGCCAGCTTCCCGTGATCTTCACCCTAGGCATCAATCACCACTCGGCACCGCTCGCCATCCGCGAACGCGTCGCTTTCGGCGCCGACAGGCTGCAGCACGCGCTGGCCGAACTGGCGCAGGCCAAGGGGGTGGGCGAGGTGGCGATCCTGTCTACCTGCAACCGGACCGAGATCTACTGCGCCGCCGAATCGGCGCAGCAGGTGATCGACTGGCTGAGCGCCTACCACCGGGTGGCGTACGAGGATCTGGCGCCCTATCTCTACGTCCATGACCAGTCGGCCGCCGTGCGCCATGCTTTCCGGGTCGCCTGCGGGCTCGATTCGATGGTCATCGGCGAGCCGCAGATTCTTGGTCAGGTCAAGGATGCGGTGCGCGCCGCGGAAGAGGTCGGTACCCTCGGCAGTCAGTTGCACAAGTTGTTCCAGCGGGCATTCTCGGTGGCCAAGGAAGTGCGCAGCACGACCGCGATCGGCGCCAACATTGTGTCGATGGCGGCGGCCGGCGTGCATCTGGCCGAACGCATCTTCGATTCGGTGGCCGATCAGCGCATCCTGTTCATCGGTGCCGGCGAGATGATCGAGTTGTGCGCCGCCCACTTCTGCGCCGAGAAGCCGCGCCAGGTGACGGTTGCCAACCGCACCGTCGAACGCGGCCGCGAACTGGCCGAACGTTTCGCCGGCCGCGCCATCCGTCTCGACGAACTGGGCGAGGCGCTGCCGCAACACGACATCGTCGTTTCCTGTACCGCCAGCCCGCTGCCGATCATCGGCCTCGGTATGGCCGAGCGGGCGGTCAAGCTACGCCGCCACCGGCCGATCTTCATCGTCGATCTGGCGGTGCCGCGCGACGTCGAGGAAGAGGTCGGCGAACTCGACGACGTCTTCCTGTACACCGTCGACGACCTGGCGCAGATCGTCGAGAGCGGCATGGAGTCGCGGCAGGCGGCGGTGGTCGAGGCCGAGGGCATCATCGCCCAGCGGGTGCAGGAGTTCCTCGGCTGGCTGGGCGCCCGCGACACGGTGCCGGTGATCCGCGCCCTGCGCGATTCGGCCGAGCGCATGCGGCGCCACGAAGTCGAGCACGCGCTGAAGCTGCTGGCGCGCGGCGAGGCGCCGGAGAAAGTGGTCGAGCAACTGGCGCAGCGCCTGAGCAACAAGTTTCTGCATGCGCCGACCAGTGCGCTCGGTGCGGCGGAAGGCGAGGATCGGCGGCTGCTGCAGCAGTCGGTGGCACGGCTCTTCCACCTGCACGGCAACGACTGAGGGCGGACCCCGCTCCGCCATCCGCGGTGGTGAACCCGCCGTTCAGGCCTTGGCCGGCGGCCGGTTGAGGACGATACGGTTACGCCCGCTGCGCTTGGCTTCGAGCAGCGCGTCGTCGGCGGCTTCGATCAGGGTCGAGGTGGTCAGGTAATCGGGCAGCGCGGCGACCCCGCAACTGAAGGTGACACGCAACGTGCCCTGGGCATGGGCGTGCGGCAGTTGCGCGAAATCCAGGCGAATCTGGTCGATCAGGCGGACCGCATGCTCCGGGTCGATGTCGGGCAGCGCGATCAGGAATTCCTCGCCACCGTAACGGCCGACCAGGTCGGTGTTGCGCAGCCGGCCGCGGAGCAGCCAGGCCAGGCTGCGGATCACCTGGTCGCCGACCGGATGGCCGTAGGTGTCGTTGATTACCTTGAAGCGGTCGATGTCGATCATCGCCACCACCAGTTCGCCGCCGGCCTGGGCAGCGTTGAGCATGCGCTCGACCTGGAGCTTGGAGGTCGAGTGGTTGAACAGTCCGGTCAGGCTGTCGTGCTGGCCGGAATAGAGCATTTCCCGGTAGCGCTCGATCTTGGTCTTGACGACCGAGGCGAGGATGATCGGGTTGACCGGCTTGGTCAGAAACTGGTCGCCGCCCAGGCGCAAGGCTTCGACCTGCTGCACGATGTCGTTCTCGCTCGACAGGTAGATCACCGGCAGCGACTGGTATTCGGGAATCTGGCGCAAGGCGCTGGTGACTTCGACGCCGGTGCAGAAGGGCATGTACATGTCCATCAGGATGGCGTCGGGGCGGTATTCGCTGGCGACTTCGAGGAGCAGGCGCGGGTCGTTGATCGCCTTGCTGTCGATGCCGTGCTGCGTCAGCGAGCGCCGGATGTGGGCGACGGCGGTCGCCGAGTCCTCGACGATCAGCACGCGGTACATCTCCTGTTCGTGCATGTCGACCAGGTCGAGGATGCGCGACAGGACGTCGCTGACCTTGTTGCCGACCGGCACGCAGGCATCGGCGCCGGCGCGCTGCAGCAGGACGATGCTCTGCAGGTTGGACGGCACCGACAGACAGTAGAAATAACTGGTCGGGAAACGCGTGCGCAGGGCGATGATCGCGGTGATCGCGGCCGGCGGATAGGCGCGGCCTTCGACATCGGGGATGAAGATGATGGCGAGCGGCGGTTCGTCGTCGGTGGGCTGTTCTTCCCAGCAGATACCTTCCGGTTTGAAACCGAAGAAACCGAGCTGTTCCGACAGCGAGGTCGACCAGGAATGACCATCCCTGCTGACCAGGACGACGCGGCGCGGCTTGTTCCAGGTCTCCGGGAGTTGCCCTTCGGTACTGTCGAGAACGCGCCGGGCCAGGATGGCCGGCGTTTCGTGGCGGCGCAGTTCGCTGAGGATGACGCTGAGCTTGCGCTCGATGGCGACCGCCTGGTCGAGCGAGATCGGGTGGGTGTCGCGTTCGCCGTAGAACGACAGGGCGGTGTTTTCCAGCTCCTGGCAGGCGCGCACCAGCCCCGGCAACTGCAGGCGGTGCAGTTGTTCGGTCAGGCCGTTCAGCGAAAGGGTGAATTCGACGAAGAGATCGAACTCGCCCTGCTCACGGTAGCTGGCCCAGCCTCGCTCAAGGGTGGCGGCGAGGGCGAGCACGGAATTTGGAAAATTTGACATCGCGCATTCAGAACAATCGAACAATTATGCTGACGGAACCCGATCCTGGCAATCTCGGTGTATTACCGGGGGGGAACTCGGGTACCATAACGGCCCCATTCTCCTTGTGCCGCCGCCCGGATCGATGAAAGCAAGCATTCGTCAAAAACTGGATCTGCTGGTCGATCGTCTCGACGAAATCGATCGTCTGCTGTCCTCACCCGACGCGGCTGGCGATATGGCTCAGTTTACTCGTCTCTCGCGCGAACGGGCGGAAGTCGAGCCGGTGACCGTGCATTACAACGCCTTCCGCCAGGCCGAGAATGATCTGCGGGAAGCCGAGTCGATGCGCAGCGACCCGGACCTGCGCGAGTTCGCCGAAGAGGAAATCGCCGCCGTCAAGGCGCGCCTGCCGGAACTCGAGGTCGAGCTGCAGAAGCTGCTGCTGCCCAAGGACCCCAACGACGACAAGAGCGTCATCCTGGAAATCCGCGCCGGCACTGGCGGCGACGAGTCGGCGCTGTTCGCCGGCGACCTCTTCCGCATGTATTCGCGCTACGCCGAGCGCCAGCGCTGGCAGGTCGAGGTGCTGTCGGCCAGTGAATCCGATCTCGGCGGCTACAAGGAAGTGATCTGCCGGATCGCCGGTTACGGCGCCTATTCCCGCCTCAAGTTCGAATCCGGCGGCCACCGCGTGCAGCGCGTGCCGGAAACCGAAACCCAGGGCCGCATCCACACCTCGGCCTGCACCGTCGCCGTGATGCCGGAAGCCGACGAGGTCGGCGACGTCAACCTCAATCCGGCCGATCTGCGCATCGACACCTTCCGCGCTTCCGGCGCCGGCGGCCAGCACATCAACAAGACCGACTCGGCGGTGCGCATCACCCACCTACCGACCGGTATCGTCGCCGAATGCCAGGACGGCCGTTCGCAGCACGCCAACAAGGCGTCGGCGATGAAGGTGCTGGCGGCGCGCATCAAGGACATCCAGGTGCGGGCGCAGCAGAGCCACATCGCCAGCACGCGCAAGAACCTGATCGGTTCCGGCGACCGTTCCGAGCGCATCCGCACCTACAACTTCCCGCAAGGGCGGGTTACCGACCACCGCATCAACCTGACGCTGTACAAGATCGCCGCGATCATGGAAGGCGACATGGACGAAGTGCTCGACGCGCTGGCCGCCGAACACCAGGCCGACCTGCTCGCCGAACTGGCCGAGCAGCAATGAGCCTGCCGCTCACCCTGGGCGAGGCGCTGGCCGGTGCCCGGTCACGCATCGACCGGCTCGACGCCCGCCTGCTCCTCGAATGCGCCAGCGGCTGCACGCATGCCGACCTCCTTGCGCGGCCGGAAACGCCGCTGTCGGCGCCGGCAGCGGCGCAGTTCCTGGACTGGGTCGAACGCCGCGCCAACGGCGAACCGCTGGCCTACATCGTCGGCGAGGCGGAGTTCCGCGGCCGCCTGTTCCAGGTTTCGCCGGCGGTGCTGGTGCCGCGCCCGGAGACAGAGTTGCTGGTTGAACTGGCGCTGGCCCGGCTGAGCGGCAAGGCACCGGCGCGGGTGCTCGATCTGGGGACCGGTTCCGGCATCGTCGCCGTCTCGCTGGCGCTCGCATGTCCGGCGGCCGAGGTCGTCGCCGTCGATCTGTCGCCGGCGGCGCTCGCCGTCGCCCGCAACAACGCCGGCCGTCTCGGCGCCGCCGTCCGCTGCGTCGAAAGCGACTGGTATGCGGCGCTGGCCGGCGAGCGTTTCGACCTGATCGTTGCCAATCCGCCCTACATCGCCGCCGGCGACCCGCACCTGAGCGGCGACGGCCTACCCTGCGAGCCGCAGATGGCGCTCACCGATGGCGGCGACGGGCTGACCTGCATCCGCGCCATCGTCGCCGGTGCCGCGGCGCATCTGACGGCCGGCGGCTGGCTGCTGTTCGAGCACGGTTACGACCAGGGCGCGGCGAGCCGGAACTTATTGGCCGCCGCCGGGTTCCAAGGGCCATTCACGCAACCCGACCTGGCCGGCAACGACCGCGTTTCCGGCGGGCACCTGTAAAGCAACTGGAGTCTCCATGTCCGACGTACAACAACGCATCCACGCAACCGTCACCGGCAACCCGGTCGTCCTTTACATGAAGGGCGATGCCCGTTTCCCGCAGTGCGGGTTTTCGGCTGCCGCCGTGCAGATCCTGAAGGCCTGCGGGGTGAACGACTTCGTCACGGTCAATGTGCTGGCCGACGAGGAAATCCGCCAGGGGGTCAAGGACTACGCCAACTGGCCGACCATCCCGCAGCTCTACATCAAGGGCGAGTTCGTCGGCGGCTGCGACATCATGAAGGAAATGTACGCGGCCGGTGAATTGCAGCAGATGCTGGCCGACGTCGTCAGCGCCTGAGCGCCGCAGCATGCAAAAAGCCCCGTCCTGGCGACGGGGCTTTTTTTCGTTCGTTCGGGCGCCAGCCGACGCTCAGAGGCGGCTGCGGGCGCGGGCGACGGCGGTCCTGACCTGGTTCGGGGCAGTGCCGCCGATATGGTTGCGCGAGGCCAGCGAGCCCTCGACGGTCAACACTGCAAAAACGTCGCTTTCCACCTGCGGGCAGAAGGCACGCAGTTCTTCCAGACTCAGTTGCGGCAGGTCGACGCCCTTGGCTTCGGCGGCCTTGACGGCGTGGCCGACGGCTTCGTGCGCGTCGCGGAAGGGCAGGCCCTTCTTGACCAGGTAGTCGGCGAGGTCGGTCGCGGTGGCGAAGCCCTGGGTCAGCGCGGCCTGCATGTTGTCGGCGCGCACCGTGATGCCGCCGGCCATGTCGGCGAAGATGCGCAGCGTGTCGGTGACGGTGTCGACGGCATCGAACAGCGGTTCCTTGTCTTCCTGGTTGTCCTTGTTGTAAGCGAGCGGCTGCGACTTCATCAGGGTCAGCAGGCTGATCAGCTGACCATAGACGCGGCCGGTCTTGCCGCGCGCCAGTTCCGGCACGTCCGGGTTCTTCTTCTGCGGCATGATCGACGAGCCGGTGCAGAAGCGGTCGGCAATCTGGATGAAGCCGACGCGCGGGCTCATCCACATCACCAGTTCTTCCGACAGGCGGCTGATGTGCATCATCAAGAGGGCGCAGGCGGCGGTGAATTCGATCGCGAAGTCGCGATCCGACACGGCGTCCAGCGAGTTTTCGCAGACGCCTTCGAAACCGAGTTGCTCGGCGACGAACTCGCGGTCGATCGGGTAGGTCGTGCCGGCCAGCGCGGCGGCGCCGAGCGGCAGGCGGTTGACGCGCTTACGGGCATCAGCGAAGCGTTCGGCATCGCGCCCGAACATCTCGAAATAGGCCAGGACATGGTGGCCGAAAGTCACCGGCTGCGCCACCTGCAGGTGGGTGAAGCCGGGCATCGGCGTCGCCGCTTCCTTCTCGGCGAGGTCGACCAGCGCGGAACGGAAGGCCTTCAGCAGCACCTGGATGTCGTCGATCGCGTCGCGCAGGTAAAGGCGGATGTCGGTCGCCACCTGGTCGTTGCGCGAACGGCCGGTGTGCAGGCGCTTGCCGGCGTCGCCGACGAGCGCGGTGAGGCGCTTCTCGACATTGAGGTGCACGTCTTCCAGGTCGATCGACCATTCCAGCTTGCCGGACTCGATTTCCTCGGCGACCTGCGCCATGCCGCGCTCGATGTCGGCCAGGTCCTGGGCGCTGATGATGCCTTGCCGGGCGAGCATCCGGGCGTGCGCGAGCGAACCCCGGATGTCCTGGCGCCACATGCGCTGGTCGAAATCGACCGAGGCCGTGTAGCGTTTGACGAGATCGGAGACCGGCTCGGAGAAGCGGCCGGCCCAGGTGTATTGGTTGGCGTTGGAAGTCATGACTTGGGTCTACAATGGGGCGCGAAACGAGATGGGGAATTCGGTTGAATCCGCAAGAAGAATGACAAGTATACGGCACTTTCCGGCGACCCAGCCGCTGCCCGACTGGCGCAACTTCGGCGTCATGCTGCGCGTCCTGCTCGGCATCAACCTGCTCGCCGCCGTCGCCGCGCTCATCCAGTCGCCTGATCTGGCGGGCTGGGGCGAGCGTTTCGTCGATATGGCGTCGGTGGTCGAGCCGCTGCTGCTGATCGGTCTGGCCGTTCTGTCGCTATGCCGCGACCTGCTCTGGCGCCTGCGCCTGCGCGTCGGCCAGGCCTGCGTGCTGGCACTGGCCGGCGGGTTGGCGGCGGCGCTCTTCGCTTATGGTCACGAGCTGCACCTGGTCGAGGCCGGGGCGGTCGCCCGCGGCAGCCTGTTGGCGGTTGCGGCAACGGCGCTGCTGCTGCTCTATTTCGAGCTGCGTTCGCGGGCGCTGTCGCCGGCCCAGGCCGAGGCGCGGCTGGCGGCGCTGAACGCGCGGATTCGGCCGCATTTCCTGTTCAATTCGCTGAACGCCGTCCTCTCGCTGATCCGGGCCCGCCCCCAGGAAGCCGAGGCGGCGCTGGAAGCCTTGTCCGACCTGTTCCGCGCGGCGATGCGCGATCCGTCGGCGCGGGTCAGCCTGGCCGACGAGATTGCCCTTGGCCGGCAGTATCTGGAACTTGAACAGTTGCGTCTGGGCGAGCGCCTGACGGTGGACTGGCAGATCGGCGAGGTGGCGCTCGACCTGCCGATCCCGCCGCTGATGCTGCAGCCGCTGCTGGAGAACGCGGTGCGCCACGGCATCGAGCCCCTGCCCGAAGGCGGTACCGTGGTCGTCGGCCTGGCCAGGCGCGGCGACGAACTGCTGGTGCGCATCGCCAACCCGACCGCCGGTCGGTCGGCCGCCGCCGTCGGTAACCAGATGGCATTGCTCAACATCCGCGAACGCCTGGCGCTGTATTACGATCTCGAGGCTCGGCTGGAGACCGAGATTGACGATCATCATTACGAAGTCCGCATCGTGCTGCCATGCCAACGCAAACCCCGCTGAAAATCCTTCTGGTCGACGACGAGCCGCTGGCCCGCGAGCGCTTGCGTGTCCTGCTCGGCGACATCGCCGGACAGTGTCCGAGCGAGATTGTCGGCGAAGCGGCGAACGGCCTGCAGGCGCTCGAACAACTGGAAAGGCAGGCGGTCGATGTGGTGCTCAGCGATATCCGCATGCCGGCGATGGACGGCATCGAGCTGGCCTCGCATCTCGGGCGGTTGGCGGCGCCGCCGGCGGTGATCTTCACCACCGCCTACGACAACTACGCGGTGCAGGCCTTCGATCTCAACGCCGTCGATTACCTGATGAAGCCGGTGCGCGCCCAGCGCCTGCTGACGGCGCTGCAGAAACTGCCCGGGACGCGGCCCGATCCCGCCGTCCTGGCCGGTATCGGCCAGGCGGTGCGCGGTGGCGGGCGGACCCATCTCTCCTGCCATGAGCGCGGCCGCCTGTTGCTGGTGCCGGTCGAGGAAGTGCTGTATTTCCGCGCCGACCTCAAGTATGTCGCGGCGCGCACCGTCGAGCGCGAATACCTGCTCGACGAATCGCTGACCCATCTCGAGAACGAGTTTCCCGAGCAGTTCCTGCGCCTGCACCGGGCGGTGCTGGTGGCGCGGCGGGCGATCGCCGGCTTCGAGAAGGCGGCCGGCGACGATGCCGAGGCCTATGGCTGGGCGCTGCTGCGCGGCGTCGCGGAGAAGTTGCCGGTCAGCCGCCGGCAGTGGGTGGCGGCGAAGGGCGGGCTGGGAAATCCGGCTTAGGCGCTGATCGCGTGGGCCGCCGGTGACTGCTCGGCGGCCGGTTTCGCGTTGCGCCGGGGAATGCCTTGTTCGTCGAGCAGGCGCTCGATGCGGAAGAAGACTTCCTGGCGGTTGAAGGGTTTCTTCATGAAATCGTCGGCGCCGATGCGGGTGCCGAAGAACTGTTCCATCGCCTGTTCGTTGCCGCTCATCATGATCACCGGCGTGTCGCGCGTCTGCGCATCGCGGCGGATGGCACGCAGGGCGGCGAAACCGTTCATGCCCGGCAGCATGATGTCGAGGAAGACCAGTTGCGGACGTTTTTCCTGCAACTGGATGAGGCCGCTTTCGGCGTCGAAGCATTCGATGGTGTCGAGACCGGCCGAGCGCAGGAACTTGCGCAGCACGGCAACCACCGTCTTGGAATCGTCGATGATCAGCACGCAGGTGCCCGGCGGTGGGTCGACCCGTGGCCGCTGCCGTCTTTCCACCGGCATCGGCACCACCTTGGCGACCGGCTCCGGTGCGCGGGCGGGGCGCCCGAAGAGAGATTTCAATTGATCCAGGATGCCCATGAATTTTCTCCGCTTGGTTCGATTCCGACGATCTGCCCGGGCTTTCCGGCGGTGAACGGAACAGTTCCGTTCGCCGGGAGCGACGCCGATTCATGTCGTATGCATTTGACCACGGGGGGCGCGGCAAGTCTAGTGCTTTTTCCCGCCCGGCTCTACTCCGGGCTTGCTCAGTGTGTCGCGCGGCGCTTCGCTTGCTGCCGGCGCGCTCAGTCGCTGGCGGCGGGCGGTGGCAAGGCGGGGCGCCGGCACCGTCGGTACAGCGTTTCGCTCAGCCACAGGGCGGCGTAGCTGGCATACCAGGCAAAGACCACGTCCGAAAGAAAGTGGGCACCGACTGCCAGGCGCGCCAAGCCGGTGCATGCCGTCGCGATGATGGCGACGAGCAACCAGGGCAGTCGTCGTCTGCGTCGCCAGCCGGGAGCCAGGAGCAGAAAGGCGGTGGTCGCCGCGTGACCGCTGACGAAGGCGCAGTTGCGCTCGCATTGCCCGGCCGGCAGGAAGGCCGGGGAAAAAGTCCGCGCGCCGCCAAAAGTTGCAATGTCCGAAGGTCGGGCGCGTTCCGCCAGTGTCTTGATCGCCTCCACGCCGACGACCGGGCCGAGCAATGCGGCAACGAGCAGGAAGGCGACGTTGTCGCGGGTCGGGGGCGGCACGAAGTCCGGTCGCAAGCGACCGATCAGCGCCACGATGATCAGCAGCGCGAGTACGCCGCGGCCGAGGCGCGGCACCCACAGATTGGGCAAGGCAGCCCAGAAATCGCTGCTGTTGTAGCGCCAGATGCCATCGCCGGCATAGAAGTGGCGGCTGACGGCGAGATCGATCTCGGGGTGGGTGACGAACAGGATCGCCAGCAGGAGACCGGTGCCGAGGATCAGGCGGTACTCAAGGCTTCTGGAAATCATCGAGCAGGTAAACCTCCAGTTGGCGCGTGGTTTTCGGACCACGCGACTCGGTCGCGAGACTGACGAGGTGTTCGTGGCGGGCGAAGCGGCTGGCGATATCAGCAGGCAGGGCGGCGGTGGAAAGGTAGAGCAGCGGCGCGCCGGGCGGCAGCACCAGCGACTGGGTCAGCTCGTAGTGGTCGCGCACGCTGCCGTCGGGGTTCCAGCGGGCGACGGACAGTTGCCGATCGCGCAGTTCGTATTGCAGGTGGGCGATCAGCGTGCGGTTACCGGCAGCCGGTATCGCCTGCGGATAGGCGTCGAGCCAGGGTTCGAGTTGCTGCGCCAGGCGGTCCCAGCCGATGACCTGAGCGTAAGGGGTCGGCGGGTTGGCGCCGAAGGCGCGCAGCAGCGCGCTGCCGTGATAGACGATGGCGCCGATCGCGATGTTGAGCACAACAGCGGCCGTCAGCCAGCGTTGACGGCCGCTGTCGCGCAGCCAGAGGACGGCGAGGATCGTTGCCGGCACGAAGGCCGGTGCGGCCCAGTTGGCGTTGGCCTTGCCGGCGTAGGCCTGGGCGACGGCAAGCAGCCATAACGGGAGGGCGAAGCAGAGCAGCAGGCGGGCGAAGTCGCCGGCCGGCGTGCGCTGGCGAGCCGACGGCAGGGCAGCGATGAAGGCAGCGCCGAGCAGCGGGCCGAAGCAGCCCCATTGGCTGGCGACGAATTCGAGCAGGGCGAGCGGGCCGCCGCCGTCGCGCTCGACGGTGATCTTTGCCGTGTGACGCAAGGTCGGGAAATCGTGCTGGATGTTCCACCAGAGATTCGGCGCCAGGCACAGCAGGGCGAGGCCGGCGGCCAGCCAGGGGCCGGGCCGGGCCAGTCGTTGGCGCTCGCAGAGCAGCAGATGGAGCAGTGCGGAGAGCAGGCCGGCCAGCATCGTGTACTTGCTCAGCAGGCCGGCGCCGCAGACCAGGCCGAGCAGCAGCCAGCGCCAGAGCCGGTCGTCGCGCAAGGCATCGACGTAGAGGCGCAGCATCGCGCTCCAGGCCAGGACGAGCAGCGAGTCGGTGGTGACGGCGAGGCCCAGCCAGGCGAAGATCGGCAAGGTCAGGACGGCCAGCGCGCACCACCAGGCGGTGCGCACGTCGCGGGCATCGCGGACCAGCCCGTAGACGAGCAGCGCGCTCAACGGGTAGCAGAGCATGGCGAGCGCCTTGCTGCCCAGCACGCCGTCGCCGAACAACGCGGTCGATGCGGCGATCAAGGCTGCAATGCCGGGCGGTTTGGAGAAGTAGCCCCAGCTCAGTTGCTGCGCCCAGCCCCAATACTGCGCCTCGTCAACATGCAGGGTGATGCCCGCCGTGCCTATCGTCAGCACCCGCCAGACCAGGAACAGCGCGGCGATGGCGAGCAGCGACGACCAGCGGAAAAGGCGTTCAGAGGGCATCGCTGGTCTCGCGGTGGCTTGCTGCCCGCTGCGGGGCGGCGGGCTGGTGCCAGCGGAGGTCGGCGCCAGTGTCCGGGGCGTTGCGCAGGACGTAGGCGCGTCCCGCGTCGGCGCCGAAATAGATGCGCGACAGGGTCTCCGCGAGGACGCCGGTGAGCACGCACTGGATGCCGATCAGCAAGGCGAAGAAGCCGGTCATCAGCAGCGGTCGCGTGCCGATGCTCTCGCCGAGCAGCTTGAGTACCGCCATGTAGAGCAGGACCAGCGACCCCAGGCCGGAAAGCGCCAGCCCGATGTTGCCGAAAAAGTGGCCGGGGCGGTCGCGGAAGCGCATGAAGAAATACACCGCCAGCAGATCGAGGATGACGCGGAAGGTGCGCGAAATGCCGTACTTGGATTCGCCCAGCCGTCGCGGGTGATGCTCGACCGCCATCTCGGCGATCCGTCGCGGCGTGGTCACGGTACTCAGCCAGGCCGGGATGAAGCGGTGCATCTCGCCGTACAGGCGGATGCGGCGCAGCACGCTGGCGCGGAAGGCTTTCAGGCTGCAGCCGTAGTCGTGCAGGCGGACGCCGGTGACGCGGCCGATCAGCCGGTTGGCGATGCGTGACGGAATTTTGCGCAGCCACAGCCCGTCCTGCCGGTTGCGCCGCCAGCCGGCGACCAGGTCGAGGTCTTCGCAGAGCAGCTTGGCGACGAGCGCGGGGATGTCGACCGGATCGTTCTGCAGATCGCCGTCCAGGGTGACGATGACGTCGCCCGCCGCCTGGTCGATGCCGGCCTGCATGGCGGCCGTCTGGCGGAAGTTGCGCGCCAGTTCGACGCAGCGCACGTGCTCGCCCCAGCGCTGTCGAGCCTTGCCGATTTCGGCCACGGTGTCGTCGCTGCTGCCGTCGTCGACCAGCAGCACTTCCCAACGCCACGGATAATCGCCGAGGCAGGCATGGATGCGGTCGACCAGCGGGGCGACGCACTTTTCCTCGTTGTAGAGCGGAACCACCAGCGACAGGCTGTGGGCGGGGACGGGGCGGGGCGGATTCATGCGCGGGCGGAGGGCGGAAGGTTGGGGGCAGGAAGGGCGATCCAGGCCAGGATGCCGGCGACGAGGGCGATCGCGATGGTGATCAGGTGCAAGGACAGCGCGGCAGCGAGCAGCGGTTGCCAGGGCAGGCCAAAGCCGGCTAGCGGCAATGCGACGCCGGCTTCGTAGGTGCCGAAGCCGGCGATTCCCTGCACCGGCAGGACCGCCGATAGTTCGCCGCCGAGGACGCCGGGCACGGCGGTAGCGACGGGCAGGCCAGCGAGCGCGGCGAGCGCAAGGCTGAGGCCGCTCAGTTTGCTCAGCCAGTTGGCGACGGTCCACAGCCAACTGGCGCGCGAACCGTCGAACATCGCCCGTAGGCGCTGCAGGTGGCGGAACAGGAAGCCGCTGCGCTGGTTCGCATCGGCCGTCCGCGCCAGATGGCGGGCCAGCGGCCAGGCGGCGGCGAGCCCGAGCAGCGCGGCGCCGCGCAGCGCGAGCGGCAATCCCGGCCACAGTGCGACGCCCAGTCCGGCGAGCACGACGACATCCTGGATGCGCAACCAGAGCAGGGTGGCCAGCGCCTCGGACAAGGGCAGGCCGGCGCGGCGCAGCATCGCCGGCAGCAACAGTTCGCCGGCCCGGAACGGAATGACGTTGATGCCGAGGTTGTGCAGCAGCGTCATGCGCAGCGTGCTGCGCCAACCCAGCGCGAGGCGCGTCGCGAACTGCGTCGACAGGCGCGCCGCCCGACAGCCATAGGACAAGCATTGCAGCAGCACGAGCAGGCCGAGAACGCCCGGCGCCGGCAGGCGGACGGCATCCCAGGCCGCCGCTGCCTGGCGGCTGCCGAGCAGCCAGAACAGCAAGGCGGCGCTGATCAGGAGGGAGACGGACAGCCGGAGGATCAACGGATTGCCGTCCGCAGGCCCCGGGGGGTGTTGCCGCGAGCCGGTAGCGTCGGCGGCGAGCGGCGCATCGTCCTCCGGGCGGGCCGCCGGATCACTGCGAGGGCGGGCAGGAAAGGCCGCGGGCATTGCCCATCGGCGACGTGCCGGGGAAATGAGGCGGACAGCAAGGTGGCGGACGCCAAGGCCGTGACGGTTGGCTGGGCGGACAAGGCATGCTCCGGTGAATCGAGTCGAAGCAGACTAAGGCAAGGCTGTTAAGGCTTTGTGACGCGGCCGGGCGAGGCTCATCAAACTGAAAAATTGCGCGCCTATCGTGCACCCGACCGCGTCCTGGCGCGGCAGTCAAGGTTTTTCAGTGATTCGTTTGGGAGCGATCAATTGACAGTACTCGTCACCGGCGCCGCCGGTTTCATTGGTTCGGCCGTCTCGTTACGCCTGCTGGCGCGCGGCGACACCGTCATCGGGATCGACAATCACAGCGACTACTACGATCCGGCGCTGAAGGACGCGCGTCTGGCTCGCCAGGCCGGGCATCCCAGCTACACCCACCTGCGTATCGACCTGGCCGACCGTTCCGGCATGGCGGAACTGTTCAGAACCCATAAGCCCCGGCGCGTGGTCAACCTGGCCGCGCAGGCCGGGGTGCGCTACGCGATGGAGAACCCGCTGGCGTACATCGACAGCAACCTCGTCGGTTTCGCCCATGTCCTCGAAGGCTGCCGCCACAACGGCGTCGAACACCTGGTCTATGCCAGCAGTTCCAGCGTGTATGGGGCAAATACCGCGCTACCGTTTTCGGTGCACGACAACGTCGACCATCCGCTCAGCCTGTACGCCGCGACCAAGAAGGCCAACGAGTTGATGGCGCATTCCTATAGCCATCTTTACGGGCTGCCGACGACCGGGCTGCGTTTTTTTACCGTCTATGGTCCGTGGGATCGGCCGGACATGGCCTTGCAGAAATTTGCCCGGGCCATCGTCAAGGGCGAGGTCGTCAAACTCTTCAATCACGGGAAGCACCGCCGGGATTTCACCTACATCGACGACATCGTCGAAGGCGTGATCCGCGTCCTCGATCGCCCGGCGCCACCCAACCCGGACTGGTCGGGCGAGCAGCCCGATCCGGGGACGAGTCGGGCGCCGTGGCGGGTCTACAACATCGGCAACAATCGCCCGGTCAACCTGATGGCCTATGTCGGCGCGCTGGAAAATGCGCTGGGCCGGACCGCGAAAAAAGCCTTCCTGCCGCTTCAGCCGGGCGATGTGCCGGATACCTGGGCGAACGTGGACGATCTGGTCGAGCAGTTCGACTACCGGCCCGCAACGCCGGTCGACCAGGGCGTTGCCAACTTCGCGCGCTGGTTCAGCGATTTCTATCGGCTGGCTTGACCGCCGGATCGGTACATCCGGCGGCAGCCAGTCGTCAGCCCAGCGCCCTTTCGACCACTTCCAGCACGTCGCGGACCAGACCGGGGTGGGCGCGGATATTTTCCAGCGCGGCGCGCGCATGTGCCTGGCGGCCGGCGTCGAATTTCTTCCAGCGGTCGAAGCTGCGCGCCAGCCGCGAGGCAACCTGCGGATTCTTGTCGTGCAGCAGCAGGATGCGTTCGGCCATGAAGGCGTAGCCGCTGCCGTCGGCGGCATGGAAGCGGACCAGGTTGGCGCCGAAGGCGCGGATCAGCGCGTAGATCTTGTTCGGGTTGCCGGCGTCGAAGGCCGGGTGCTGCGTCAGAGCTTTCACCGTCGCCAGCGTTTCCGGACGGCGACTGGTCGATTGCGCCTGCAGCCACTTGTCGACGACCAGCGCTTCGTCCTTCCAGCGCGCGTAGAACTCGGCCAGCGCCTGCTCGCGTTGCGGGCAGACGGCGGCGTTGACGTTGGCCAGCGCGGCTAGCGCGGCGAACTGGTCGGTCATGTTGTCGGCGTCGCGGAACTGCGCGTAGGCCAGCTGGCGGACGGCGTCGCTGTCGAGTTCGAGCAGGTAGGAGAGGCACAGGTTGCGCAGCGCGCGGCGGCCGGCCTGGTCGCTGTCCGGGGCGTAGGCTTCCTTGACGGTCAACGCGGCGTAGAGGCCGGCAAACTCGCCTTCGAGCTGTTCGGCGAGGTGGCGGCGCAGGCTGTTGCGGGCGGCGTGCAGGGCGTCCGGATCGACGATCTCCAACTGTTCGGCGAGCGTCGTTTCGCCGGGCAGGGTGAGCGCTTCGGCGACGAAGGCGGCGCCGCGTTCGCCTTGCGTCTGCAGCAAGCGGCGGCAGGCGGCGACGAAACTTTCCGGCCATTGCGGCGCACGGCCGGCGGCGATTTCCCGGGCGCCGCCGAGAATCAGCGTGGACGCCAGGCGCTGCCCGGCTTCCCAGGCGTTGAACGGGTCGGTCTCGAAGGCCAGCAGCAGCGTCAGTTGTTCCGGCAGGTAATCGAACTCGAGGTTGACCGGCGCCGAGAAGTCGCGCAGCAGCGACGGTACCGGCTCGTCGCCGATATCGTTGAAGACGAAGGACTGGCTGTTGGCGGTCAGTTGCAAGGTGCGTTCGCTGCCGGCGATCAGTTCGCCGGCTTCGGTGAACAGCGCGACGCGGATCGGGATCAGTGCCGGCGCATCGTCGCTGGCGCGCGGGTTGCTCTGCGTGCAGGTCAGCGTGTAGCTGCGTTCGAGCGGGTCGTAATGGCCGTCGACGACGACCTTCGGCGTGCCCGGCTGGTTGTACCAGCGCATGAACTGGGTGAAGTCGAAACCACTGGCGGCAGCCATCGCCGCGACGAAGTCCTCGCAGGTCACCGCCTGCCCGTCGTGGCGGCGGAAGTATTCGTCCATGCCGGCGCGGAAGGCGTCGCGGCCGATCAGCGTCTGGATCATGCGGATGACTTCGGCGCCCTTTTCGTAGACGGTCGACGTATAGAAGTTGTTGATCTCGACGAAGCTGGCCGGGCGGATCGGGTGCGCCATCGGCCCGGCGTCTTCCGGGAACTGCGCGGCGCGCAGGCCGCGCACCTCGCGGATGCGGGCGGTCTGCCGGTTGTGCAGGTCGGCGCCGAATTCCTGGTCGCGGAAGACGGTCAGGCCCTCCTTCAGCGAGAGCTGGAACCAGTCGCGGCAGGTGACGCGGTTGCCGGTCCAGTTGTGGAAGTATTCGTGCGCGACGACCCGGTCGATGTTCTCGAAATCAACGTCGGTGGCGACGTCCGGGCGAGCGAGCACATACTTCGTGTTGAAGATGTTGAGGCCCTTGTTCTCCATCGCGCCCATGTTGAAGTCGCTGACGGCGACGATCATGTAGTGGTCGAGGTCGCATTCGAGGCCGAAGCGTTCTTCGTCCCAGCGCATCGATTTCTGCAGCGCCACCATCGCGTGCGGGCACTGGTCGAGCTTGCCCGGTTCGACGTAGATGGCGAGCTGCACCTCGCGCCCTGAGGCGGTGCGGAAGCTGTCGCGCAACACGTCGAGCTTGCCGGCGACGACGGCGAACAGATAGGCCGGTTTCTTGAACGGGTCGGCCCATTTCGCCCAGTGGCGGCCGTCGGCCTCGTCGCCGGCGGCGACCGGGTTGCCGTTGGCGAGCAGCACCGGGAAAGCCTCTTTGTCGGCGTGCAGGGTCACGGTGTAGACCGACATCACGTCCGGCCGGTCGAGGAACCAGGTGATGCGCCGGAAGCCCTGCGCCTCGCACTGCGTGAAGTAGCCGTCCTGCGAGCGGTAGAAGCCGGAGAAGCGGGTGTTCTTGTCGGGGTCGATGCGCACGACGGTGGTCAGCGTGCAGGCGTCGGGTAGGTCGGCCAGCGTCAGCGAGGTCGGCGTCGCGATGAATACCGCCGGCTGACCGTCCACGCTGACGCTGAGCGTTTCCAGTTCTTCGCCGTCGAGCACCAGCGGCTGCGCGGCGACGGCCGGGTTGCGGCGCAGCGCGAGGCGGGCGGTGACCGTGGTGGCGCCGGTTTCGATGACGAAATCGAGGTCGACGGTATCGATCCACCAGGCCGGCGGGGTGTAGTCCTTGAGGTAGACGGTTTGGGGCGCTTCGCGGTTCATCGTGATCGGGGTCCGGAGAGAAGCCGGAAATGATACGTGAAGTGGGCGATTCCCGGTCGCCGGCGGCGGCCGGCCTGCCCGGCGGGATGCGGCAATTTGCCACATTCCGGGCCCCGGGGGCGCTCCGTATAGTCCGCCCCTGCACGGCGGACGGCAGGGGGCCGGCCGCAGAAGAATCTCAGGGGGAAAACCATGTTCCAGATGACCGAGCCGGCCCGGCGCCTGCTGCTGGCCTGCGGCTGCCTTGCCGCGGCGACCGCTTTTGCCGAAGACGAGCGTGACCTCGCCCAGGTCGTGGTCACCGCGACCCGCACCGAACAGTCGATCCGCGAGGTGCCGGCGGCGGTTTCGGTGATCGACCGCGAACGCATCGAAGCTTCCGGCGCCACCACCGTCGACCAGGTGCTGCAGGGCGTGCCGGGCGTTTACGCGGCGCGCATGGACGCCTCGTCGCCGAACCGCATCGCCCAGACCTATACCCGTGGTCTGCCCGGCAACAGCCGGACCCTGGTGCTGCTCGACGGCATTCCGATGAACGTGCTCTACGATGGCCAGGTCAACTGGTCGCAACTGAGCACCCAGGACGTCGAGCGCGTCGAAGTGGTGCGCGGTGCCAGCTCCGGGCTCTACGGCGCCAACGCGATGGGCGGCGTCATCAACGTGCTGTCGCGTGCCCCCGAACCGGGCACGAAAACGCGGCTCGGCGTCGAATACGGCAGCCTCGACAGCAAGCGCCTGCTGGCCTCGCATTCGCAGCGTTTCGGCGCCACTTCGATCCGTGTTTCGGCCAGCCATTTCGCCAGCGACGGCTACGACATGTGGCGCCCGGACACCACCATTCCGGCCGCCAACCGCGACAAGATCGGTACCGTCAAGGACAACGCCACGCTCAAGCTGCTGCACGAAATCGACGCCCAGTCCTTCGTCGAGGCCGGCGTCAGCTACCTGAAGGACGAAGCCACCGGCTTCTACCGTCCCGGTGCGCCCGGCTACCAGCCGTCGCAGCGCGAGCAGTACGTGCCGACCGTGCGCTACGTGCGCGATGGGGAAAGTTCGAACACCTCGCTCGCGCTCTACGGGCGTTTCGGCAAGCAGTGGGCGGACACGCTGAACCCGGCGACCTACGCGGCGATCTCCGAGAAAGGCCTTTACGAGGACCGCAGCGTCGGCTTCAACGCCCAGCATTCCCGCTCGCTGGGCAGCATGCACCGGGTCACGCTGGGCCTCGATTTCCTCGACGGCGACGTCGACAACCATTTCTCCTATCCGGGCAGCAGCCGCCTGCGCGACACGCGCGGCGACCTGCGCCGCTACGGCGTCTTCATCCAGGACGAGATGGCGCTGACGGCGCGCTGGAAGCTCAACCTCGCCGGCCGCTACGACCACTGGACCACCGGCGGCAACCAGGTGGACAGCGGCGTCGGCCAGCCCAGCACGAGCTACCGCGAGCGCTCCGCCGGCGATTTCTCGCCCAAGCTGGCGATCCTGTTCAAGGTCAACGATGCCTTCAACCTGCGCGCCAGCGCCGGTCGCGCCTTCAACCTGCCGGACATGTTCAACCTCTACGCCAACACCCGGCGCGGCACGACGACCTACTGGGCGAACCCCGATCTCCAGCCGGAAACCGTCAAGGCCTACGATCTCGGCGCCGACTACTATTTCGGCCGGCGCGGTTACGTCAAGGCGACGCTCTATTACAACGACGCCAAGGACTTCATCTATTCGGTCCGCCGCGACGCGACCAATGTTGACAAGATCAACGTCGGCGCCGTCACCACCCGCGGCCTGGAACTGGAAGCCGCCTACCGCCCGAGCGAGGCGCTGGCGCTGAGCGCCAGCTTCACCTTCAACCGTTCGCGGATCGAGGAGAACGCCAGCAATCCCGCTCTCGAAGGCAAGTCGCTGACCAGCGTGCCGCGCCGCCAGGGACAGTTGCGCGCCGATTACCGCTGGCCCGGCGGCGCCACCTTGTCCGCCGCCGTCAACCGGGTCGGCAAGCGCTACGCCGACGACATCAACAGCAAGTTCTACAAGGCCTACACAACGCTCGACCTGAATGCCAGCTACCCGCTGGGCAAAACCTTCAGCGCGCGCCTGAGCGTCGTCAATGCCGGCGACAAGATCTACGACGGCATCGGCTACCTGGCGCCCGGACGCACGGTGACCGCCGGTCTCTACGCCAACTTCTGAAAGGCGGCTGGCGGCCGGCGGGCGGATGCCAGCGCGCTACTTCTTGCGTATCATCCCGAAGCTTCGCCACCGTCCGCCGCCCACCTTGCGCCCGTCGTCCCTTCCTCCCTCCTCGCCAGCGGCCGCCCGCTGGCTGGGCATCGCCCTCGTGCTGGCGGTGCACGGCCTGGCGCTGTGGGCACTGCTGGCGCAGCGGCTGCTGCCGCTGCCGGAGGAAGCGACGACGCTGATGGTCAATTTCATCGCCCCGCCGGCGCCGCAGCAGACGGCACCCAAGCCAGCGCCCAAGCCGCCCGAGCCGCGGCCGCTGCCGCAACCGGCGCCGCGCCAGCTGGTCGCCGAGGCGCCGGTGCTCAGTCCGGCCGAGCCGGTGGCGCCAGCGCCGCCGCCGGCCCCGCCGGTCGAGGTGGCGCCGCCGGCACCGCCCCTGCCGTTGCCGCAGGGCCCGGTGGCGCTGGGCGGCGAGTTGTCGGTAGTCTGTCCGGAGCGGCAGGCGCCGGCCTACCCGGCGCAGTCGCGCCGTCTCGGCGAGACCGGCAAGGTGGTGTTGCGGGTGACGCTCGACGAGCGCGGCAGCGTCGCCCGGGCGAATGTCGAGCGCAGCAGCGGCTACCCGCGGCTCGACGAAGCGGCGCTCGGCGCCGTGCGCGGCTGGCGCTGCACGCCGGCCCGGCGCAATGGCCAGCCGGTCGAGGCGACGGCCTTGCAACCCTTTAATTTCGTGCTGGAAGGAAACTGATCGATGGAACCCGCAGTTGTCGAAGGCCTGGGCTTTGCCCATTTTCTTGCCCAGGCGGATGGCGTCGGGCGCATCGTGCTCGGCCTGCTGCTGCTGCTGTCGGTGGCGAGCTGGTACCTGATCGTCACCAAGTGGCTCGCCAACTACCTGGCGCAGCGCCAGGCGAGCGCCTTCCTCGCCCGCTTCTGGCAGGGCGGCTCGCGCAGCGGCCTCGGCCAGCGCCTGCGCAACGAGAAGATCGACAACGCCTTCGCCCGCCTGGCGTTGAACGCCATCGAGGCGGCCGAGGAAGCGGCGGCCGGCGACGACAACCTGGCGACCGCCGGCGGTCTCGCCGAATACCTGACGCGGACGCTGAACAACACCATCGACCAGGAAGCGGCGCTCTCCGAACACGGCCTCACCGTGCTCGCCTCGGCCGGCTCGGCGGCGCCCTACATCGGCCTCTTCGGCACCGTCTGGGGCATCTACCACGCGCTGGTGCAGATCGGCCTGTCCGGCCAGGGGACGCTCGACAAGGTCGCCGGGCCGGTCGGCGAGGCGCTGATCATGACCGCCCTCGGTCTCGCCGTGGCGATTCCGGCGGTGTTCGCCTACAACGCCTTCAGCCGGCGCAACCGGCTGTGGCTGGCGCGCCTCGAAGGTTTCGCGCATGACCTCTACGTGCTGCTGACGGTGAAGAACGAAGCCGCCGGCGGCGCCCGGGGCGGCTGATGGCGGCCGGCGACTTCCGCCGCTACCGCGGCCGGGCCGATGGCCCGAAAGCCGAGATGAACGTGGTCCCGCTGGTCAACGTGATGCTGGTGCTGCTCGTCATCTTCATCGTCACCGCGCCGCTGCTCACGCACGCGGTCAAGATCGACCTGCCGAAGGCGGCGAGCGCGGTGAACCTGACCAAGCCCGAGCACATTGAATTCGGCCTGCGCGAGAGCGGCGAGATGTTCTGGAACGGCGAAGCGGTGACGCTCGAAGAACTGTCCGCGCGCTGCGCCGCCGCCGCCGCGCAGTCGCCGCCGCCGGAACTGCATATCCGCGCCGACCGCCTGGTGCCCTACGAAAAGGTGGCGCAGGTGATGGCCGTCGCGGCGCGCAACGGCCTGGCCAGGATCGGCTTCGTCAGCGACCCGGCGGGGCCGTAGCGGCGACCTGCCGGGGGCGGGATTTCCCGGCTTGCTTCGACGGGGTTTGCGCGCATAATTGCCAAAATTGCAATCATTGGCAGGAGGCGCGACCGGGATGAAGGAAGAGCGGCGACACATCGTTGCCCTGGTGCTGCTGCCGACGCTGCTGTCGCTGGTCCTGCTCCTCTTCTTCCTGCGCGCTTCGCTGCTCGACTGGGCGGTGGCGCGCTGGGCCGAGGACAACCGTGCCTTCGTCGCCGCGCTGGCGGCGCGGCTCGACGCCGAGATCGACCGGCCGCTGCAACTGCTGCGCCTCGCCGCGCAGACGCGCGCCTTCCGCGACCTGCCGGCGCTGGCGCAGATCGATCGCGGCATCAACGGCATTCCCGAAAGCGCCGACCCGGAAAAACGCGAGATTCTCGAAAGCCTGCGCCGCCAGGGCAATTTCTCCGTCCTTTTCGTACTGACGCCGGAAGGCGACCACTACATCTCGCATCCCTTCAGCGTGCAGCGCGCGCTGCGCAAGTACAACCTGGCCGATCGCCGTTATTTCCGTGACGCGGCGCATCGCGGCGAGGCCGTCGTCTCCGGCGGTTTCCTCGGCGCCGACGGGGTGCCGGCGGTGGCCATCGACGTCCCGGTGCGCGACGCCTCGGGGCGCATCGCGCTGCATCTGGGCGGCGTCCTACACCTCAGCCGTCTCGCCGACCTGCTGGTTGCCGAGCGCATCGCGCCCTTCGAGCACGCCGCGCTGTTCGATGCCGCTGGCGGCAAGGTCGCCGATTCCGGTGCCGGGGCCAGCGCGGGCCAGGCGCCGGATCGCTCGCTGGCAGGCAAGGACGGCTTCGAGCGCATCACCGATGCCGGCGGCGAACCCTGGCTGCGTTTCGTCGTGCCGCTCGCCCACGGCTGGCACCTCAGCCTGGCGCGTAGCGAACGGGCGCTGAGCGCGGCGATCGCACCGCAGGTGCAGCGCGTCATCCAGTCGGTGGCGCTGATGGTGCTGGTCCCCTGCCTGATCGGCATGCTCCTCGCGTTCCGTTTCAGCCGCCGCTGGCGGCGCGCCGATCTGGCGTTGCGCGACGCCAACGCCGACCTCGAACGGCGCGTCGCCGAGCGGACCGAGGCCTTGCAGGTGTCGGAAGAGCGTTACCGCAGCCTTTTCGAGTCGACCGCCGAGAGCGTGCTGATCCTCGACGGTCACGCCATCGTCGATTGCAATCCCGGCGCGCTGGTCCTGTTCGGCGCCGCCGATCGCGAGGCCCTGCGCGGCCGCTCGCCGGTCGATCTGTCGCCGCCCCTGCAGCCGGGCGGCGAGCCGTCGCGCGAACTGGCCGGGCGGCTGATCGAGGCGGCGCTGCAGGGCAGCTTCCCGCGTTTCGAGTGGACCCACCGCCGGCTCGACAATGGCCGTCCCTTCGCCGCCGAAATCATGCTCGGGCGCATTCATTCCGGCGGGCGGACGCTGCTCCAGTGCAGCCTGCGCGACATTTCCGAGCGGCGGCGGATCGAGGCCGAACTGGCGGCCTACCGCGAGCATCTCGAGGAGCTGGTCGAGCTGCGCACCGGCGAACTGGCGCAGGCCAAGCAGGCGGCGGAGAGCGCCAGCATCGCCAAGAGCGCCTTCCTGGCCAACATGAGCCACGAAATCCGGACGCCGATGAACGCCATCCTCGGCATGGCGCGGCTGGTGCGCAGGGGCGGGCTGAGCGACGGGCAGGCGGCGCAGATGGACAAGCTGGAAATCGCCAGCGGCCACCTGCTCGAAATCATCAACGCCGTGCTCGACCTGTCGAAGATCGAGGCCGGCCATTTCGTCCTCGAGTCGCTGCCGGTGCAGCCGGCGGCCATCGTCGCCAACGTCCTGTCGATGATCCATGAGCGCGCCCAGGCCAAGGGCCTGACGCTGCGCAGCGAGGTGGCGCCGATCATGGCCCCGTTGCGTGGCGATCCGACCCGCTTGCAGCAGGCGCTGCTCAACTACGTGACCAACGCGCTCAAGTTCACCGAGCGCGGCGGCATCGTCGTCCGTGTCGTCGTCGAAGGCGAGGACGAAGCGGCACTGACGCTGCGTTTCGAAGTCGAGGACAGCGGCATCGGCATCCCCGAAGCGGCGTTGCCGCGGCTGTTCACCGCCTTCGAGCAGGCCGATGCGTCGACCACCCGGCATTACGGCGGCACCGGGCTGGGGCTGGCGATCACCCGCCGGTTGGCCCGGCTGATGGGCGGCGACGCCGGCGTCAGCAGCCAGCCGGGGCAGGGCAGCACCTTCTGGTTCGCGGTGCGCCTGGCGCGCGACACCAATGCGCCACAGCCGGTGCCTGCCCTGGCCGACGCCGAAAACCGCCTGCGCCGCGAGTGCGCCGGGCGGCGCCTGCTGCTGGTCGAGGATGAGCCGATCAACCGCGAGATCGCCGTCCTCCAGCTGGAGGACTTCGGCCTGCGCGTCGATGCCGCCGAGGATGGCGAGCAGGCGGTGGCCATGGCGGAAACGGGGGCTTACGACCTGATCCTGATGGACATGCAGATGCCGCGCATGGACGGCCTGCAGGCGACGCAGGCGATCCGCCGCCAGCCCGCTTACGCGACGACGCCGATCATCGCGATGACCGCCAATGCCTTCGCCGAGGACCGGGTACGCTGTCTGGCCGCCGGCATGGACGATTTCCTGGCCAAGCCGGTGGTGCCGGAACGGCTGGCCGAAATGCTGCTGCGCCACCTGTCCGGTGGCGCGCCTTAACGCCGGCGCCAGACCTGCCAGCGTTCGCGGCCGGCGAAGACCGGGATCGAGTCGACGGCTTCCCTGTCCTCGATGCACTCGAACGCCGGTTCGAGCAGCGCCACGAGCTGTTCGTGCCGGATGCCGAAGGGCGGTCCCTTGAGCTGGTCGCAGACGAAGAAATAGCCGGCGAGCAGGGCGTCCGGCGGCAGCAGCGCGGCGACCTGGCGGCCCCAGTCGTCCCACAGCTTGCGCGGCAGCGCACAGAGGAAGGCGCGCTCGTAGATCAACTCGAGCGGCCGCGGCGGCTGGTAGGCGAAGAAGTCGCCGCAGACCAGATCGACCGCCGCCGTGCCGAGCACGGCACGCGCCTTGTCCACCGCCACCGGCGAGAAGTCGAGCGCCGTCACCGGCCAGCCGGCGCCGGCAAGGAAAGCCGCTTCCCAGCCGCTGCCGCAACCCGGAACCAGGGTTTCGAGCGGCGCCCGGGCGGCGACGAAGGCGGCGAAGTCGGCGGGAACGCCGCCGGCATCCCAGGGAATGGCACCGGCGCCGAAGCGGCTGCACCAGAAATCCGGGTGTTCCGGGCGTTGCGTGGTCGGTTTGACGATATCGTTCATGGTTTCTTCAGGGCGAGCGCCGACTGTTCGACGGCGTCCTCGAGGTAACTCTGGTAGAAATCCGGCAGCCGGGCGCCGACGATCGGCGGGTGCAACTGGCGGCCGCCCGGTCCGTAGAAGGCGACCACCGGCACCAGCTTGACCTTCTCGGCGGCGGCGAAGGCGGCGTGCGTCGTCGGCCGGCCGGCGAAATCGCGCAGCGCGGCGTCGCTGTCCTGGCGGACTTCGCGGATGACGACCCGCTTGCCGTAACGCGGGTCGGCGGCCAGCGGCTGCAGGTAATCGCGTTTCACCGCCTGGCAGAAGCGGCAGTCGGCACGGCTGAAGATGACGATCAGCGGGCCGCCGGCGCGGGCCGCGGCAGCGGCTTCGGCATCCAGCGCGGCGGCGGCCGGCAGCGCCTCGGCGGCCGGAGAGGCCAGGGGGAGGCATGCTAGAATCAGGGCCCCGATCAGCCTGACCCCGTCATTCCAGGATTGCCTCATGTCCGCTCCTCAGAAAATCGTCATCGCCTCCCGTGAATCCCGCCTCGCCATGTGGCAGGCTGTCCATGTCCAAGGGCGTCTGGCGAGTTTAAATCCGGCCTCGGAAGTTGTCATTCTCGGCATGACCACGCGCGGCGACCAGATCCTCGACCGTCCGCTCGCCGAAATCGGCGGCAAGGGTCTCTTCATCAAGGAACTGGAAGTGGCGATGCAGGCTGGCGAAGCGCACCTCGCCGTGCATTCGATGAAGGACGTGCCGATGACGATGCCGGAGGGCTTCGTGCTGGCCGCCATCTCGGCGCGTGAAAATCCGCGCGACGCCTTCGTCTCGAACAAGTACGCCGGCCTCGACGAACTGCCGGCCGGTGCCGTCGTCGGCACCTCCAGCCTGCGTCGCGAGGCGATCCTGCGTGCCCGCTACCCGCAACTGACGATCAAGAGCCTGCGCGGCAACCTCGACACCCGGCTGAAGAAGCTCGACGCCGGCGAATACGACGCCATCATCCTGGCCGCCGCCGGCCTCATCCGCCTCGGCCTGGAAAGCCGGATCCGGACGGTGCTCAGCGCCGAACAGTCGCTGCCGGCGCCCGGTCAGGGCGCGCTCGGCATCGAACTGCTGGCCGACGACGCCGCCATGGCCGCCGTCGTCGCCCCGCTGAACGACCCGGAAACCGCCCACTGCGTCAAGGCCGAACGCGCGCTGTCGCGGGCCCTCGGCGGTTCCTGCCAGGTGCCGCTGGGCGGCTACGCGATCATCGACAACGGCGAACTCTGGCTGCGCGGTTTTGTCGCCAGCGTCAACGGCCAGCAAATGGTCAGCGGCGAAGTGCGCGGCGCGCCGGCCGCCGACGAGGCGCTCGGTCGCCAGCTCGCCGAGATGCTGCGGGCGCAGGGGGCGGACGCCATCCTCGCCGGGCTGGCCTGTCACTGAAGACGATGGATTCCGGCGCGCTGGCCGGTCGCCGCATCGTCGTCACCCGGCCGCGCGATCAGGCGGCGCCGCTGGCCCGGCTGATCGCTGCCGCCGGCGGCGACGTCCTGCTGTTTCCGCTGCTGGAAATCGCCCCGGCCGAAGATCGCGGCCAGCTTGAGGCGCTCGCCCGACAACTCGCCGCCTACCGGCTGGCCGTCTTCGTCAGTCCCAATGCCGTTACCCACGCGCTGCCGACCCTGCTTGCCGCCGGCGACTGGCCGGCAACCCTGATTCCGGCCGCGGTCGGCCCGGGAACCGTGCGGGCCTTGGCCGATGCCGGCATCGGCGGCTGCATCGCGCCGCGCGAACGCTTCGACTCGGAAGGCCTGCTCGCCTTGCCCGAACTGGCGCCGGCTGCCATCGCCGGGTGCCGGGTCGCCATCCTGCGTGGTGACGGCGGCCGCGAACTGCTCGCCGACACCCTGCGCCAGCGCGGAGCGAGCGTCGATGCCGTCACCTGCTACCGACGCAGCGGCCCGGCCGGCGGCTTCGCCAGCCTGGTCAACGCCTGGCGCGGCGGTCGCCTCGACGCCATCGTCGTTTCCAGCAGCGAGGCGCTGCGCTACCTGGTCGACGGCCTGCCCCCCGAGGGCCGGGCCGCCTTGCAACGGACGCCGCTCTTCGTGCCGCACGCCCGGATCGCCGAAAGCGCCCGTGCTCTCGGCCTCGAACGCGTGGTATTGACCGAAGGCGCCGACAGCGGCCTGATCCGTGGATTACTTGCTTATAATTGGTGCGCATGAACGCAGAACAAACTTCTACTCCCGCCGCCGAGCCGGAAGCGCCCCGTGTGACGCCCCGGCGCCGCGGCGGTCAGGGGGCGCTGTGGCTGGTTCCGGCGCTGCTGCTCGGTGGTGTGCTGGCCTGGCACATTGTCGATAGCCGGCGCGACATCGACAGCCTGCGCACCGACGTCAATCGCCGTTTCGCCGATCTCGACGGCCCCGCGCACAAGGAAATGCTGACCGCCCTGGGCGAGCGCATCGCCGCCCTCGAGGCGCGCCAGGAAGTCAGCCGCGACCAGGAAGCGGCACTCCAGGCCCTGTTCCAGGATGTCGCCAGCGGCCGCGAGGCGGCCGACCTGCTCGAAATCGAACAAGAGGTGACGCTGGCCGCGCAGCAACTGCAACTGGCCGGCAACGTGCCGGTCGCGCTGCTTGCCCTGCGTGCCGCCGACGCCCAGCTCGCCCGCCTCGACAAGGCCAGCCTGCTGCCGCTGCGCAAGGCGCTGGCCGCCGACATCGCCCGTCTCGACGGCCTGCCGCGCGTCGATCTCGCCGGCACCAGCCTGCGTCTCGAGGAAGTGCTGCGCGGCATCGACAAGTTCCCCTTCGCGGCGCACGCCCGGCCGCATGAGGCAGCGCCGGTCGCGGCAGCGGCCGAAACGCCGCCGGCTTTGCCCTGGTGGCGTCTGGCGCTGGCCGATGCCTGGCAGGAAATCCGCAACCTGATCCGCATCCAGCGTTTCGATCGCGACGAAGCGCCGCTGCTGGCGCCCGAGCAGGGCTTCTTCCTGCGCGAAAACCTCAAGCTGCGCCTGCTCAGCGCCCGTCTCGCGCTATTCGCCCGCGACGAGGCGAGTTTCCGCAACGAGCTGAAGGAAGCGCAAGCCTGGCTGGCTCGTTATTTCGCCGGCGACGACCGGGCGGTGGCGGCGGCCCTGGCGCAGTTGAAGGAACTCGCCGCCGCCGACATCGTCCTCGAACTGCCCGACCTGCGGGCCAGCCAGCAGGCGCTGGAGGCGCTGCGCGACGGCGGGGAAAAACAGTGAAGGGCTTGTTCTGGCTGCTCCTGCTGTTCGCCCTGGCGGTGATCGTCGCGCTCGCCGCCAGCCTCAACGCTGGCTACGTGCTGCTCGTCGTGCCGCCCTGGCGGGTCGAGGTGTCGCTCAATTTCTTCGTGCTGGCGCTGCTGCTCGGTTTCGTCGTCGTCTACGCCGGCCTGCGCGCCGTCTCGCTGACCCTGGGCATGCCGGCGCAGGTCAGTGCCTACCGTCGGCGCCAGTTGCGCGAGAAATCCGGGCAGATGTTCCAGGATGCCGTGCGCCACCTCTTCGAAGGTCGTTTCGGCCAGGCCCTGAAGCGCGCCGGCGAGGCCTACGATGCCGGCCGAGCGCCGGCGCTGGCGGCGCTGATCGCCGCCCGTGCTGCGCAACGCCTGGGCGAGCCGGGGCGTCAGCAGGAATGGCTGGAGAAGGCCAAGCAGCAGGACGCGCGCAACGAAGCGGCGACGCTGATGCTGGAAGCCGAGATGTACAACGAGGAACGCCGCTTCGCCGAAGCGCTGGCCGCGCTGCAGCGTCTGCAGGGCAAGCAGGGCCGGCACATCGCCGCGCTGCGCCTGGAACTGCGGGCGCGCCAGGGGCTCGGTGACTGGGACGGCGTGCTCAAGCTGCTGCGCCAGTTGGCCAAGCGCGACGCCGTTTCGGTGGAGCTGGTCGACACCCTGTCGAGCAAGGCGCACCTGGCCAATCTCGCCCGTTGCGGTGCCGACCGCGAGGCCCTGGTTGCCTACCTGCGCAAGCTGCCTGGGTCCGAACGCCGGGGCGAAGTCGTTCTTGCCGCGGCACGCGCCCTGGCGGCGGCGGGGGCCGACGGCGACGCGCAGAAGCTGATCGAGGAAGAGCTGGACGGCAGCGACGACGAGGCCTGGCAGAGCGAACTGCCGGCGATCTACGGCAGCCTGGCCGGCGGCGACCAGCTGTCGCGCATCGCCCGCGCTGAAGCCTGGCTGCGGCAGCGGCCAATGCACGCCGCGCTGCTCCTGGCGCTGGGCCGGATGTGTGCGCGCCAGCGGCTGTGGGGCAAGGCACAGAGCTATCTGGAAGCGTCGCTGGCGGTCGAGGACACGCAGGCCGGCCACCTCGAACTGGCCCGTCTCGACGACCAGCTCGAACGCGTCGAAGACGCCAACCGCCACTACCGCGCGGCGGTTGCCCCGAACACGCTGAAGTGAGCCGGCCGCTGCCGGCTCAAACCCAGTCCTGCGGCTTGAGGAAGACCTCGTAGAGTTCCGCTTCCGGGGTGCCCGGCGCCGGCTGCCAGTCGTAGCGCCATTTGACGACCGGCGGCAGCGACATCAGGATCGCCTCGGTACGGCCGCCCGACTGCAGGCCGAACAAGGTGCCACGGTCCCAGACCAGGTTGAACTCAACGTAGCGGCCGCGCCGGTAGGCCTGGAAATCACGTTCGCGCTCGCCGTAGGGCGTGGCGCGGCGCTTCGCCAGCACCGGCAGGTAGGCGCTGGTGAATGCCTTGCCGAGCGCCTGGGTCAGCGCGAAGCAGCGCTCGAAACCGCCCTCGTTGAGGTCGTCGAAGAAGACGCCGCCGACGCCGCGCGGTTCGTTGCGGTGCTTGAGGAAGAAATACTCGTCGCACCACTGCTTGTACTTCGCGTAGACGTCGTCGCCGAAGGGCGCCAGCGCGTCGCGGCAGGTGCGGTGGAAATGCGCGACGTCCTCGCGCTGCCCGTAATAGGGCGTCATGTCCATGCCGCCGCCGAACCACCAGACATCGTCCTCGCCTTCCTTGCTGGCGACGAAGCAACGCACGTTCATGTGCGCCGTCGGGCAGTAGGGGTTGCGCGGGTGCAGCACCAGCGAGACGCCCATCGCCTCCCAGGCGCGGCCGGCCAGTTGCGGGCGGACGGCGGTGGCGGAAGCGGGCAGCGCGTGGCCGGTGACGTGCGAGAAATTGACCCCGCCGCGCTCGAAGAAGTCGCCTTCCTCGATCAGCCGGGAAATCCCGCCGCCGCCTTCGGGGCGCTGCCAGGTATCGGTCAGGAAGGGTTTGCCGTCGAAGGCTTCGAGTTCGGCGACGATGCTCGACTGCAGCGAGGTGAAGAATTCTTTGAGTTGCGGGCTGGGCATGGGTTTCTGGAGATGTTCGGGAAACGACTTGGGGTGCGGAATCGCCATTCGGTTCCCGGAAGTTTTACAGCTTCAGCCAGCCCCAGGCGATCGCCAGGGTCAGCGCCGTTACCGGCAGGCCGATGCGCAGGTGCTGGCGCCAGTCGATGGCGATGCCCTGCTTGCGGGCGAGGTCGACGACGATCAGGTTGGCGATCGAGCCGACCAGCAGCAGGTTGCCGGCCAGTGTGCTGACCAGCGCCAGGGTGAGGCCGGCGTCCGGGCTTTTCAGGTGCGGCAGCAGCAGCATCACCGCCGGCACGTTCGACACCAGATTGGAAAGGCCGACGCCGACCGCGAACAGCGGGCCGGCGTCGCCCAGGTGGATGCCGTGGCCGGCCAGCCAGGCGACGGCGATGGCGGCCAGACCGGTGCTGTCGAAGGCGTGGTTGACGACGAACAGGCCGACGAACAGCACCAGCAGTTCCCAGTCCACGTAACCCATGACGTGCGAGGAATGGAAGCGCCGCGACAGCAGCAGCACGCCGGCGCCGACCAGGGCGGCGACTTCGCGCGGCCAGTCGGTGAACAGGAAGACGACCAGCAGCACGGCGGCGACGGCGAGACCCTTGGCGGTCTGCAGGCGGTCGAACTCGGGCAGCGCCTCGTCCACCGGGGCGCTTGGCGGGGGCAGGGTGGCGCGGCGCGGTGCGAAGACCAGCCAGGCCCACAGCGCGAGCAGGCCGAGAGCAACCGGCGGCAGCGCCCGTCGCAGGTAATCGGCGAAATGCAGTTGCAGCACCGAGCCGATCAGCATGTTCTGCGGGTTGCCGATCAGGGTCGCCGCCGAGCCGATGTTGGCGGCGCAGGCGAGGCCGACCAGGAAGGGCACCGGGTCGAGCCGGCGCTCGATGCACAGGCGGGCGACCACCGGCGTCATCGCCAGGCAGACGATGTCGTTGGAGAACACCGCCGACAGCGCGCCGGCGACGAAGATCAGGGCGCCGAGCAGCCACGGTTCGGCGAGCGGCAGCGCGGCGACGCGGCGGGTGACTTCGGTGTAGAAGCCGCCCAGTCGCATCTGCGCCGAAACGACCATGAAGGCGAAGAGCAGCAGAATGGTCGGCAGATGCACGGCGCGTGCCGCTTCCTCGGTCGTCATCGCGCCGATGCCGACGACGGCGATGCCGCCGAGCAGCGCGACGCCGCTGCGGTCGAGCTTGAGCTTGGGCAGGCCGCCGAGGAACATGCCGAGGTAGACGACGGCGAAGACGGCGACGATCGTCGTCTGCAGCGGGTGGGTCTCGATGGCGATCAGTGGCGCGGCGAGTTCGGGACTCATCGGTAGAGCAGGAAAGGCTCGCGTCTGGCGATCCAAATGCTTTCGTCGGCGAGCACGGCGCGCTCGAGGTCGGCCGGGGTGGCGGCCGGGTCGTCCACCCATTTGCGCAGCAGCGGCGAGCCGTTGATCAGGTCGATGGCGAGGCGATCGAATTCGTATTCGTAGCCGAAGTCGCGCCAGATCGGGTAGTCCGGGTAAAGGCGGCGGATTGCCTTGAAGGTCAGCGCCTGCAGCCGCCAGGGCGTGAACGCGGCGTGCTCGTAGTAGGGGCCGTCGCTGTGGACTTGCAGTGCCTGGCAGAGCTGGCCCTGGAACTTGTGGAAGGTCGGCTCGAACCAGCATTCGCGGATCTTGCAGCCGGCCAGCCAGTGCGGAGCCGAATTATCTGCCAGTTCGCGCATCTCCTTGAGCACCTTGCCGGCGTCGATGTCCGGCGCGCCGAACAGGAATTCCAGCGGCCGCGTCGTGCCGCGTCCTTCGCTCAAGGTCGTGCCTTCGAGCAGCACGGTGCCGGCGTAGGCGCGGGCCATGGAGAGGTTGGGCGCGTTCGGGCTGGGGTTGACCCAGCTCCGTTCGCCGAGCGGCCAGCCGTAACCGGGTGCCGCCTCGGGCTGCCAGCCGTGCATGGCGATCACGCGATAGTCGACGTCGAGTTTCAATTGGGCGATGAACCAGGCGCCGAGTTCGCCCATCGTCAGGCCGTGGCGCATCGGCATGGCGCCGGCGCCGACGAAGCTTTCCCAGCCCTCGCGCAGGGTGAAGCCTTCGACCGGCCGGCCGGCCGGGTTCGGGCGGTCGAGCACCCAGACGCTCTTGCCGTGCGCGGCGGCGGCTTCGAGCACGTAGCGCAGCGTGGTGATGAAAGTGTAGATGCGGCAGCCGAGATCCTGCAGGTCGACCAGCAGCACGTCGAAAGTGTTCAGCATCGCCGCCGTCGGCCGTCTTACCTCGCCGTACAGGCTGAAGATCGGGATGCCGTGCTGTGGATCGACGAAATCCGCCGATTCGACCATGTTGTCCTGCTTGTCGCCCTTGATCCCGTGTTGCGGGCCGAAAGCGGCGGTGAGCTTGAGGTCGGGCAGGGCGGCAAGGGCGTCGAGGCTGTGCGTCAGGTCGGCGGTGACCGAGGCCGGGTGGGCGAGCAGGGCGAGGCGGCGGCCGGCGAGCGGGCGGCGCAGCTCGCGGTCGGCGAGCAGGCGGTCGATGCCGAACAGGAGTTTTTGCGTCATGGCAGGGGCAGCGCGAAGCTGGCGGCAAGGTGGAAATCGGGCTGGGCGGCGGCGTGGACCAGTGCCCAGTAGCTCTTGTCGCCGGCCGCTGTGGCGGCGACGACGGTGAGGCCGAGGCGGGCGCCAGCGGCCGGCAGCAGCGCGGCGGGAACGGTGGCGGCCAGGTACAGCGTGTCGCCGTCGCTGCGGCAGGCGATGCGCGGCGCCGCCGACGGCTGCCAGGATGCGTTGCGCTGGCGGTAGTCGGCGAAGTCGTAGATCGCCCACTGGCCGGACGGCGCGAAGTTGAATTCGCGGTAGGCCGGGCCGTCGGCCGCGGCGACGAAGGCTTCGCAGCAGGTCCGTTGCCACAGTCCGTCGGCCGGGCCAGGCGCAGCCGGCGGCGGCAGCGCGAGGGCGCCGACGCCATGCAGCCGGTAGTCGAGCAGCAGTTCGCCGGCGTCACCGCGCCGGGTGGCGACGGCGATCGCCAGCCCGGTCGGCGGTGTGCCGGTGGCATGACAGGACAGGGGCTGGAAGTTGATGATCGGCTCGGGGTTGCGGGTGGAAAGCAGGCGCTACTTTACTCCGGATCAGACGGCCGCGCCCTTGGTCCGGGCGGGGTTTTGGAGTAATTTACCGGCTTTGCGGCGCAGGCCGCAGGGAGAGAGAAAAATATGACACCGTTGCGCATCAACCTCGAACAAGAAGAAATCCCCACCCACTGGTACAACGTCGTCGCCGACATGCCCAACCCGCCGGCGCCGCCGCTCGGGCCGGACGGCAACCCGGTGCCGCCGGAAGCGATGGGGGCGATCTTCCCCGACCCCATCCTCGAGCAGGAAATGAGCGCCGAGCGCTGGATCGCGATTCCCGAGGAAGTGCGCCAGATCTACGCCCAATGGCGGCCGGCGCCGCTGTGCCGGGCGCTGCGCCTGGAGCAGATGCTGGGCACGCCGGCCAAGATCTTCTTCAAGTACGAGGGCGTTTCGCCGGCCGGTTCGCACAAGCCGAACTCCGCCGTGCCGCAGGCCTACTACAACAAGCTGGCCGGCACGAAAAAGCTGACCACCGAGACCGGCGCCGGCCAGTGGGGCTCGTCGATCGCCTACGCCGGCCAGATGTTCGGCCTGCCGGTGCGCGTCTTCATGGTCAACGTCAGCTACCAGCAGAAGCCTTTCCGCCGCTCGATGATGCAGACCTGGGGCGCCGAAGTTTTCGCCAGCCCGACCAACCTGACCAACGCCGGCCGTGCCGCGCTGGCCGCCGACCCGGAATGCCAGGGCTCGCTCGGCCTGGCGATTTCGGAAGCGGTCGAGGAAGCCGCCGCCGATCCCAACACCTGCTACACCCTCGGCTCGGTGCTCAACCACGTGCTGCTGCACCAGACGGTGATCGGCCTTGAAGCCAAGAAGCAGTTCGCCAAGATCGGCCTCTACCCGGACGTGATCTTCGGGCCCTGCGGCGGCGGTTCCAGCTTCGGCGGCATCGCCTTTCCCTTCCTGGCGGACAAGGCAGCCGGCGATCCGCGCGCGAAGAACCTGCGCTGCGTCGCCGTCGAGCCGACCTCCTGCCCGACGCTGACCAAGGGCGCCTACACCTACGACTACGGCGACGCTTCGGGCTACACGCCGATCATGAAGATGTACACGCTCGGCCACGACTTCATGCCGCCCGGCATCCACGCCGGCGGCCTGCGCTACCACGGCGCCTCGCCGCTGCTGTCGCAGCTCTTCCATGAAAAGCTGCTGGAAGCGGTGGCGGTGCCGCAGGTCGGTACCTTCGAGGCCGGCGTCCAGTTCGCCCGTGCCGAAGGCATCATCCCGGCACCGGAATCCTGTCACGGCATCCGCGCCGCGATCGACGAAGCCCTCCGCTGCAAGGCGACCGGCGAAGCCAAGACGATCCTCTTCTGCCTGACCGGTCATGGCCACTTCGACATGGCGTCGTACGACAAGTATTTCGCCGGCAAGCTGGAGGATTACGAGTATCCGGCCGAAGCCATCGTCGAATCGCTGAAGCACCTGCCCCAGGTCGGCTGAGATCGTGAAATTCATCGTCTTCCTGCTCGTTCTCGGCAACCTGCTGTTCTACGCCTTCAGCCAGGGGCTGATCGGTCCGGCCGACGTCGGTGAAAGCGTGCGCATCACGCAGCAGATCAAGCCGGAAAGCATCCGCATCGTCGCCCGCGGCGAGGCACCGCCGTTGCCGGCGCCAAAGCCGGCAGCAGCGGTCGAAGCCGAAGCGGCGCCACCGGAAGAACCGGCGGAAAAGCCGGCCCCGACGGCCAAGGAAGCCGCCAAGGCGGCCAAGGAAGCAGCGGCGAAAGAGGCCGCGGCCAAGAAGGAAGCGGCAGCCAAGGAAGCGGCAGCCAAGGAAGCAGCAGCCAAGGAAGCAGCCAAAGCCCAGGCATCGGCTGCCGTCTGCCTGAGCTGGGAGGGCTTGAGTCAGGTCGAAAGCGACCGGGTGCGGCGTGTCCTGGCCGGCGGCTTCGACGAGTTCACCTGGCGCGAGAGCAGCGCCGAAAGCCGCGGCTGGTGGGTGTCGATCCCGCCGCAGGCGACCCGGGCGGCGGCCGAGAAGAAGGCCGCCGAGCTGAAGGCGATCGGCATCACCGACTACTTCATCATCCAGGAAGGCGGTCAGCGTCACGCCATCTCGCTCGGCATCTTCAGCAGCGAAAAGGCTGCCAACGACCATCTGGCCTCCTTGCAGGACAAGGGTGTGCGTTCGGCGCGGGTCGCTCAGCGTCCGGACAAGGACGGCAGGGAAAGCAAGCCGCGCCTCGAAATCCGCGGCCCGGCAAGTCGTGCCGACGCCCTGCGCAGCGCACTCGCCGGCGCCTTGCCGAAGAACGCGCCGAAGCGCTGCCCGTGAGCGATTTCGTCGTCGGCCTGACGGGCGGCATCGGCAGTGGCAAGAGCACGGTTGCCGACGCCTTCGTCGAGCTCGGCGCGGCGCTGGTCGATACCGATGCCATCGCCCATGAGCTGACGGCGCCCGGCGGGGCCGCGATGCCGGCGCTGATCGCCGCCTTCGGGCCGGCGATCGCCGATCCGGCGGGCGCCCTCGACCGCGCCGCGATGCGCCGCCTGGCCTTTGCCGACCCCGGCGTGCGGCAGCGCCTGGAAGGCATCCTCCATCCCATGATCCGTAAGCTGTCCGCCGCCCGCTGCCGGGCGGCGGGCGCGCCCTACGTGATCCTCGCCGTGCCGCTGCTGGTCGAATCCGGCACCTACCGCGAGCGTTGCCGGCGCATCCTGGTCGTCGATTGCCCGGAAAGCCTGCAGATCGCCCGCGTCATGGCGCGCAACGGCATCAGCGAAACCGAGGTGCGCGCCATCCTTGCCGCCCAGGCCAGCCGAGAGGCACGGCTGGCAATTGCCGACGACGTCGTGGTCAATGACGGCGAGCGCACAATTCTTTACCGGGCAGTTGCCGAGCTCCATGCAAAATATCTCACTTTAGCCAGATCAAGTTAAAGCTGGCTGTTGAGATTTGCTCGCAAATGCCTCAGAATTCAGCAAATTTTTCCGATTTCCGGAACCTGGCCGAGTGATCACCTACGAATACCCGTTCAACGAGCGCATCCGTACGCTGTTGCGTCTCGAAGATCTTTTCGAGAAGACGGCGTATTTCGCTCGTGCCGACGGTCAGCACGAACATCACGTAGCCCTCGTCACGCTCTTCGAAATCCTCGAAGCCGCCGGTCGCGCCGACCTCAAGATGGACCTGATCCAGGAGCTCGAACGGCAGCGTCAGACCCTGCTCGCCTTTCGCAACAACCCGGACATTTCCGAAGAGGCGCTGTCCGGCGCGCTCTACGAGATCGAGCAGTCGTCGGCCTCGTTGCTGGCGATGAGCGGCAAGATCGGCCAGTACCTGCGCGACAACGACTGGCTGATGAGCATCAAGAGCCGGGCGGCGATTCCCGGCGGCGTCTGCGAATTCGATCTGCCGTCCTACCACTGGTGGCTGCACCGCACGCCGGAAGCCCGGCGCAACGCGCTGGAAGGCTGGAGCAAGCCGCTGTTCGCGCTGCGCGACGCGTCGGCGATCGTCCTCCGGCTGCTGCGCTCGAGCGGCCGGCCGAAGCGCCACGTCGCCAGCAACGGGCAGTTCCAGCTCAACCTCGGCGGTACCTCTGCACAGATGGTGCGTGTCGAACTGGCGGCGGAGGAAAGCGCGGTGCCCGAGGTCAGCGCCAACAAGTACTTCCTCAACATCCGCTTCACCAAGCCGCCGCTCAACGAGCTGAAGGCGCGCGGCTGCGAGCGCGACGTCGAATTCGCGCTGACCTTCTGCAACCTGTGAAGCCGCCCCGTCTCGTCCGCTGCCCGCAGTGCGGCAAGGAATCCCCGTGGTCGCCGGAAAACCGCTGGCGGCCCTTCTGCTCCGAACGCTGCAAGCAGATCGATCTCGGCGCCTGGGCCAGCGAGAGCTATGCCATTCCCGGCGCGCCGAACGACATTCCCCCCGATTTTCCCGAAGGCGATCGCTGAGCGCCAGCGTCGCCTGTCGTCGCCGTGCTACCAGCCGCGCATCAGCGCAATGCCGTGGGCGCCGTGCAGGCAGGCGCTGTCGCGCAGTGTCTCGCGCATGCCGCCCAGGGCGAACAGCGGCAGCGTGTTGCCGGCGCCGCGGCGGGCGAATTCCGGCCAGCCCAGTCCCGGGTGTTCGGGGTGGGTCGGCGTCGCCATGACCGGGCCGAGCAGCGCGTAATCGAGTTCCAGCTCGCCGGCGCGGGCGATTTCCGCCGCCGTGTGGCAGGATGCGCCGACCCACGCGAAATCCGGACGTTGCCCGCAGGCGGCGAGCGCCGCCGCGGAAAGGTGCACGCCGTCGGCGCCGCAGGCGGCAGCCAGCGCCGCGTCGTCGTTGATCACCACCGGCGCGCCGTAGCGGTGCGCCAGTTCGACCACGGCGCCGGCAAAGGCGGCGCGCTCCGTTGCCGACAGCGTCTTGTCGCGCACCTGGACGAGCGGCGGCAGGACGTCGCCGGAACTCTGCAGGCGGCGTTCCAGGCGAGCCAGCCAGGCCGCCGGTGTCGTTTCGTCGAGCGACGAGATGAGCATCGTCTCCGGTAGCGCCAGGCCTTTCAGGATCGGCCCGTTGGCCGGCAGGATGGGGGCGACGCTGGCCGCCGCGCCGCGCTGCTGCCAGTCCACCGCGCTGTGTTCGAGCGGCGCGGTGATGCCGATTTCGCCCTGCCAGGCAGTGACCCGCCAGAAATTGAGGCGCACCGTGGCGTGCGGATAGACATGCCGGCGGGTCAGCCAGGGCTGGCAGGCGGTGACGGTGATCCCCAGCTCCTCCTGCAGTTCGCGCACCAGCGCGTCGCGCACGCTTTCGCCGGGTTCGACCTTGCCGCCGGGAAACTCCCAGTAACCGGCGTAAACCTTGCCCTCCGGGCGCTGGGCGAGCAGGAACTCGCTGCCGCCGGCGCGCAGCATCACCGCCGCGGCGACTTCGACGATGCCGCTCACGCGCCGCTCTCCGGCTGGCGGCCGGCGAGGTCGCGGGCGAACTGCCAGGCCACCCGGCCCGAGCGCGAACCGCGCGACAGCGCCCAGTTCAGCGCCTCGCGCTCGCTGTCGGCGATCACCGCCGCGGCGACGCCGAACTGCCGCGCCCAGTGCGCGAAGACCGCCAGGTAATCGTCCTGCGAGAAGGGGTAGAAGGAAATCCACAGGCCGAAGCGCTCGGACAGCGAGACCTTTTCCTCGACCGCCTCGCCCGGGTGGATTTCGTCGCCGACACGCTGAACTTCGAGGTTTTCCGCCATGTATTCGGGCATCAGGTGGCGGCGGTTGGAGGTCGCGTAGATCAGCACGTTGGCCGGCGGCGCCGCGACCGAACCGTCGAGCACCGACTTCAGCGCCTTGTAGGCGGTTTCGCCGGCCTCGAACGAGAGGTCGTCGCAGAAGATGATGAATTTCTCGGGCCGCCCGTCGACCAGGTTGACGATGTCCGGCAGGTCGACCAGGTCGTGCTTGTCGACCTCGATCAGGCGCAGGCCGTCGCCTGAAAATTCGTTGAGCACCGCCTTCACCAACGAGGACTTGCCGCAGCCGCGGGCGCCGGTCAGCAGCACGTTGTTGGCGCCGTGGCCGGCGACGAACTGGCGGGTGTTGGCGACGATGCGCGCCTTCTGGTCGTCCACCGTCTCGATGTCGGCAAGGCGGATCGGGTGCGGATGGGCGACGCCCTGCAGCCAGCCGCGGCCGCCACTCTTGCGCCAGCGGAAAGCCACCGCGCCGGCCCAGTCGGGCTGCGCCGGGGGCGGCGGCAGGATGCCTTCGAGGCGGGACAGGACGTGTTCGGCGCGGTTCAGCAAACGTTCGAGTTGGGCGGGATCGATCATCGTCACAGGTATACTCGGGAAAAGTCGATCACTCTAACCAAAGCCATGTCAAAACTCCAAACCGCCATTCTCGCCGCCAGCCTGGCGCTGGCCGCCTGTGCCGTGCCGCCGCGCATCGTCTCGCCGGAAGGCGCGGCCAAGGCGCCCGACTGCCCGCCCTGTGCCGAGGCCGCCGCGGAAAAGCCGGCCGCCCCGGCGTTCAGCCGGGTGTTCACGCTGGCCGCCTGGAGCGACCTGCCGGGCTGGCAGGAAGATGACCTGAGCGCCGCCTGGCAACCCTTCCTGAAAAGCTGCCAGGCGCTGCGCAGCCGCGCCGGTGGCGCCCCCTGGCAGCAGGCCTGCGCCCACGCCGCCGAGGTCGACGCCCGTTCCGCCGAGGCGATCCGCCGCTACTTCGAGAACGTCATGCAGCCCTACGCGGTATCGACCGACGACCGCGCCGCCGTCGAAGGCATGATCACCGGCTACTACGAGCCGCTGCTGCAGGGCAGCCGCCAGCGCGACAAGCGCAACTTTTACCCGGTGCATGGCGTACCGGACAACCTGCTGACCGTCGAACTCGGCGACCTCTTCCCGGAACTCAAGGGCAAGCGCGTGCGCGGCCGGATCGAGGGCAACAAGGTCGTCCCCTACTGGTCGCGCGGCGAGATCGCCGCCCAGGGCAAGCGCCTGCCGGCCAGGACGCTGGCCTGGGTCGATGACGCGGTCGAACTCTTCTTCCTGCAGATCCAGGGCTCCGGGCGCATCCGCCTGCCCGACGGCAGCCTGCTGCGGGTCAATTACGCCGACCAGAACGGCCATCCCTACCGCTCGATTGGCCGCCTGCTCGTCGACCGCGGCGACCTCAAGCTGGAAGAAGCCTCGATGCAGGGCATCCAGGCCTGGGCGCGGGCCAACCCGGCGCGCCTCGACGAACTGCTCAACGCCAACCCCAGCTACGTCTTTTTCCGCGAAATGCCGGCCAGCGACGACGGCCCGCTCGGCGCACTGGGCGTGCCGCTTACCGCCGAACGCAGCATCGCCATCGACCCGCGTTCGATCCCGCTCGGCGCGCCGGTCTTCCTCGCCACCACCCGGCCCAATTCGGCGCAGCCGCTGAACCGCCTGATGCTCGCCCAGGACACCGGCGGTGCCATCCGCGGTGCGGTACGTGCCGACTTCTTCTGGGGCTTCGGCAAGGAAGCCGGCAACATCGCCGGACGCATGAAACAGCGCGGCCGCATGTGGGTGCTGCTGCCGCGCGGCTACCCGCTGGACTGAGGTAATGCACAATTGCGGGGCGCGATCGCCCCGCAATGCACGATAGAGGTGCGCTTTTCAACTTGGTGCAAAATTCAACGCCCTGATTTGAAAAGAAAATAATGCACTGGAATGGTGCTTGCTTTCCACGCCGGATTCGTTCTGGAGGTTTTCATGGATAGCTTTCAATCCGGCAGCAATGTTCTCTTCATCCTGCTCGGCGGCATCATGGTGCTCGCCATGCACGCAGGCTTCGCCTTTCTTGAGGTCGGCACCGTCCGCAAGAAGAACCAGGTCAACGCGCTGGTCAAGATCCTGACCGACTTCGCGATCTCGACCATCGCCTACTTCTTCGTCGGCTACGGCATCGCCTACGGCATCCACTTCTTCAGCGGCGTCGACACGCTGATGGAGAAGAACGGCTACGAGCTGACCAAGTTCTTCTTCCTGCTCACCTTCGCCGCCGCCATCCCCGCCATCATCTCCGGCGGCATCGCCGAGCGCGCCCGTTTCTACCCGCAACTGGCCGCCACCTTCCTGCTCGTCGGCTTCGTCTATCCCTTCTTCGAAGGCATCGCCTGGAACAAGATGTTCGGCCTCCAGGACTGGCTGACGACCACTTTTGGTGCGCCCTTCCACGACTTTGCCGGCTCCGTCGTGGTGCATGCCATGGGCGGCTGGATCGCGCTGCCCGCCGTGCTCCTCCTCGGCGCCCGCTACGGCCGCTACACCAAGGACGGCCGGATGTCGGCGCACCCGCCCTCGTCGATTCCCTTCCTCGCGCTCGGCGCCTGGATTCTCACCGTCGGCTGGTTCGGCTTCAACGTGATGAGCGCGCAGACCATCGAGAACATCTCCGGCCTGGTCGCCATCAACTCGCTGATGGCCATGGTCGGCGGCATCCTCGCCGCGCTGGTGCTCGGCAAGAACGACCCCGGCTTCGTCCATAACGGCCCGCTCGCCGGCCTGGTCGCCGTCTGCGCCGGCTCCGACCTGATGCACCCGATGGGCGCGCTGGTCGTCGGCCTGGTCGCCGGCGCCCTGTTCGTCGTCATGTTCACGCTGACCCAGAATCGCTGGAAGATCGACGACGTCCTCGGCGTCTGGCCGCTGCATGGCCTGTGCGGCGCCTGGGGCGGCATCGCCGCCGGCATCTTCGGCAGCAAGGCGCTGGGCGGCGCCGGTGGCGTCGCCTTCATGCCGCAACTGCTGATGACCCTGCTCGCCATCGCCATCGCCCTGGCCGGCGGCTTCGCCGTCTATGGCCTGCTGAAGAAAGTCTTCGGCCTGCGCCTCGACCAGGAAGAAGAATACGAAGGCGCCGACCTCAGCATCCACAAGATCACCGCAACGCCGGAACGCGAGGCGAGCTGGTAAGGTGGTTCAACTCTTGGAAAAGGAAAACGGCCCTGCGGGGCCGTTTTCCTTTGGTTTCTGCTGCTGAGCGTTCGGTACTTACCAGATGGAGATTGGTGGCAAGTTGGGTTGTCCGATGAGAAAAATGATCAGAGCGCCGATACAAGCCAAGCAACCGCTGATTGCGCCAACAATCAGAGCGATGCCAAGACGCCTTTTCCTTCCGGCGATGAATACTATCCCGGTGAGCAATACCGGAATCAGCCCCAGAAGGTAGCCGTGCTTGCCGAAACCGAGTTGTCCTATCCGGACCAGAATTGGTTTCAAGGGTGTGTCGAGTGCAAGCCACCAGATTGCCGTCCATCCAAGTGTCCAGACAAAACCGGCGAAAAGAGAGCTGGCCGTTGGGTGGGCGCGTAGCTTCATTTCTGGCTTGCTTTTGACGGCGTTTGGTTTGGCACCTTCAGTGGCTTTTCGCTGTTTTCGTCTGCAAAAGGACGAATTTCGGACTACCGGTTTTTCTTAAGCAATTCTCTCGCACAATATCGTTGAGTTGCCCATGACGGAGCCGTATGGTGGCCAGGCTGGGGCTTGTTTACCCGATTGAGCGTCGTTATCATGGAGACAGCCAGTGGGCGGTATGAATGAAATGGCTTTTATCGTTGAACTCTATCGACCATGCCTCAATGTCTTTGAGCACCAGATGCACCCTCTCAATCTGAATGCACATGGTGCGCTACAGGCCTGGGATGGCACAGTGCAGAAATGGTTGAGCAGGATATTCAATGCGCTTGGCTTGCCGAAACGCTTGAGTACAAGATAGTAGGAGTCGGTCTTCTTTGCCGGTAGCCTCGAAGGCTTGTGCGTACCGAGACACGATGCATGCGCAAGTCACCGCTCCCGCAACAAATATTGCCGATAGCGACAGCGCAATGAGTTCTGCGGAGTTTTTCATGTCCGACTTGTGCTGCACAATAGGAAACAAATAAACCGTGGTCCGGTTCCTATCGTTTTGATTGCAAGCGAATAGGTTTAATGATTTTTTTGTTAAATAGAAGTGTTCTTGATTGCTTAATCCAATACTGCGAACTGCTACTACAAGAATTTTTACATTCTGAATGCTCCCCTTGGTTGTGTATGCCGCCATGTCTTTTCCCCTCCATTCGTGGCGAAATTAAACCTGCTGGTCATTTATCTCCACTGTTTTTACGTAAGCTAGTTGGTGCATGCTTGGCTGTCTGTTAAGTGATTGAAAGCAGTACAGATATCTCACCAAATTTTGCTCGAGAAACTTTGTGTGTATGCCATTTAGACGATATTTCCTGCGGTTTTCCTTGGGAGAATTCCTGCAATGTAAAGCGGCGAAGGGATAGCGCATAATCACGAACAGTCATATCACCACTAAGCCCACCGCCTTGCACCAACTTAACCGTCTCTGTCTTTTGCTTCGATGGTTCGGTGAAGATAACAACACGTGCGGCGTTTTGTGGCACACGTGCCACTCCGTAGAAGGATTGCTGTGATAGTGGATTAGGTGGGCGAATACGGTGAACGTCCTGATAAATTGGGGGTTCAACAATAGCGATTGGCTCGAAGGATTTACTTAGAAACAGGAATGATGGAACAAACACCGTTGCAATTGGGACAAGAAGCCCAACGCGATAGGTGGAGAACTCGATGTATCTTGTTACATCCGCATTACCCAGATAGAGTCCAGCGCAATGCACAGAACCTGAAGCGTGGTGAGTTTGCATTGACCATTCATCTACCGTCACTCCCATCGGAGTTTTCGGGGCGCAGCCGGCGTATTCCAAATCACTTAGGCTTACGAGTTTGCTGGGAGAGCCTTGTTTGGCTAGGTTAGAGCATCCCACCAAAGCAAAACTCGAAATTAAAAACGATCGTCTATGCATAATGGCTAATCTGGTGGGTTGATGGATTGGGCTGCAGGCATCGAATCAAGAAAATCCGCCAATCGCGTTTGCTCGGCCCAGAGTAGACTCAGAACTTGTCGCGCGTATTGCTGGCGCTCCTCATTCAGCCTCTAAGCGGGTGTTGGTCGGACTCTCCTTGAATCTTTCCCGTGTAGCGGAGATGTGTAACTACACTGCGGAAAAGTCTTTTCATGCCGTGATCGTGCCGCGAATCAAATGGAATATCAAGGCTCGAGCCCTATCCCGTTTGTTGAGCAGTAGCATTGCGCAACAAGTGGATCGACACCAGCCCTCGTTGACTGGCAGTGGGTCTGGTGAAGCATTCGTTGCTGGGCAGTTCCGAGCGCGCGATGCATTATCTGTTCAAACGGGAAGTCAACCTCGCTTGCTTTGCCTGTTTTACCGAAATGACCTCGGTGGTGGATCGGTCTTTCGTCATCTCACTCGCCGTTCCCGCCTGCACTCTTCCCCACCAGTCAAGCACTCACACCCCCGCCAGCCGGCCGTTTCCGCCGGATTTTCGTTCTTGATGTACATCATGGATGGGCCGCCGGGCTGACGCGGACAATGCGCTCCACACCATGCACAGGAGCGCACGATGAGCGGAACTTTCACGAAATCGATGGCCCGGAATATTTTCTACGGGGGAACGGTCTTCTTCTTCCTCCTTTTCCTGGCTCTCACCTATGACACCAACCAGGCGCTGCCGAAGCGGGACAACAGCCAGAATCTGACGCCGGAGGTGATTGCCGGCAAGAAGATCTGGGAGACGCGCAACTGCATCGGTTGCCACACCCTGCTCGGCGAGGGCGCCTATTTCGCGCCGGAGCTCGGCAACGTCTATGTCCGGCGCGGTCCGGACTTCATCAAGGCGTGGATCCAGGCGCAGCCGACCGGCGCGCCGGGACGGCGGCAGATGCCGCAGTTCCATCTGAGCGACAAGGAACTCGACGATCTGGTGGCCTTCCTGAAGTACGC
Source organism: Azonexus sp. MM2026_4 (assembly GCF_055901855.1). Lineage (NCBI taxonomy): Bacteria > Pseudomonadati > Pseudomonadota > Betaproteobacteria > Rhodocyclales > Azonexaceae > Azonexus > Azonexus sp. MM2026_4. The sequence continues at coordinate 3,526,993 of NZ_CM148380.1, forward strand.
CTCCGAGATCAACACCGCCAACTGGCCGCCCAACATCGAAGGCTGAGCCCGCCGAGTTTCGACATTCAAGGAGTATCGCGATGCAATACAAGAGCCAAGCGGTTGCCAAGCCCTATTTTGTGGCGGCAATCGGCCTGTTCGTGGGGCAGATCGTCTTCGGACTGATCATGGGCCTCCAGTACGTGGTCGGGGATTTCCTCTTTCCCGCCCTGCCTTTCAACGTTGCCCGGATGGTTCATACCAACCTGCTGATCGTCTGGCTGCTGTTCGGTTTCATGGGCGCGGCCTACTACATGGTGCCGGAGGAGTCGGAAACCGAGTTGTATAGCCCCAAGCTGGCGCTCGGGCTGTTCTGGATCTTCCTCGTCGCCGGGGCGCTGACCATCCTCGGTTACCTGTTCGTGCCTTACGCCACGCTGGCCGAGATGACCGGCAACGACATCCTGGCGACGATGGGGCGCGAGTTCCTCGAACAGCCGCTGATCACCAAGATCGGCATCGTCGTCGTCGTCCTCGGCTTCCTCTTCAACATCAGCATGACCATGCTGAAGGGGCGCAAGACGGCGATTTCGATGGTGTTGCTGCTCGGCCTGTGGGGTCTGGCGATCTTCTTCCTGTTCTCCTTCTACAACCCGCACAACCTGGTCAAGGACAAGTACTACTGGTGGTGGGTCGTCCATCTCTGGGTGGAAGGCGTCTGGGAACTGATCCTCGGTGCGCTGCTCGCCTTCGTCCTGATCAAGGTCACCGGCGTGGACCGCGAAGTGATCGAGAAGTGGCTGTACGTGATCATCACCCTGACGCTGGTCACCGGCATCATCGGTACCGGTCACCATTACTACTGGATCGGCGCGCCGGAATACTGGCAGTGGTGGGGTTCGGTGTTCTCGGCGCTGGAACCGATCCCGTTCTTCGCGATGACCGTCTTCGCCTTCAACATGGTCAACCGTCGCCGCCGCGAGCATCCGAACAAGGCTGCCGTGCTGTGGGCGCTCGGCACCGGCGTCATGGCTTTCCTCGGCGCCGGCGTCTGGGGCTTCCTGCACACCCTGGCCCCGGTCAACTACTACACCCACGGTTCGCAGATCACCGCCGCCCACGGTCACATGGCTTTCTACGGCGCCTACGTGATGGTCGTCCTGACGCTGATCAGCTACGCCATGCCGATCCTGCGCGGTCGGGCCGCCAATTCGCCGCGGGCCCAGGTGCTGGAGATGTGGAGCTTCTGGCTGATGACCATCGCCATGGTCTTCATCACGCTGTTCCTGACCGCCGCCGGCATCCTGCAGGTCTGGCTGCAGCGCATCTCGACCGCGCCGCTGTCCTTCATGGCGACGCAGGACCAGATTTCGCTGTTCTACTGGCTGCGCGAGATCAGCGGCGTGATCTTCCTGATCGGCCTGGTGATCTACCTGATCAGCTTCTTCGTTAAGGGCGAAAGCCGGGTTGGCGCCCAATAACAAGTGAGTGGATAGTGGTGTTTTCGGGGCGGCGCGAGCCGCCCCTTTTTTGTCCACGTTGGCTGCGGCCGGACGAATTTAACACGCATCAAAGCCCCGCCCGGAGGCGGCGCCTAGACTGCGCGGCATGCAAGTCGATCTTTCCCCGCCGCCGCGTCATCTGGCCGGCGACCTCGCCATCTGGATCTTCATCCTCGCCGAGCTGCTCGCCTTCGGCGTCTTCTTCGCCGCCTACGCCTTCACCCGGGCCCGCCATCCGGCGCTGTTCGAAGCTGGCCAGCAACTGCTCGACCGCAACGCCGGCGCCATCAACACCCTGTTGCTGCTGAGCGCCAGCGCCCTGGTCGTCCGCGCCGTGCAGGGCGCGGCGCGTGGCGACGGCGCCCGGGCGGCTCCCTGGCTGCTCGGTGCCATCGTCTGCGGTTTCGCCTTCCTCGGCGTCAAGGGCCACGAATACGCGCTCGCCTTCGCCGCCGGCGTCAATCTGTCGGGTGGGCCGTTCCAGATGTTCTACCTGTCGCTGACCTTCTTCCATTTCATGCACGTGATCCTCGGCCTGGTCATCCTCGCCGTGCTCTGGCACGGCCTGCGTCGCGGCCACTACGGCCCGGGCGCGATGAACGGCCTGGAGAGCGGCGCCGCCTACTGGCACATGGTCAACCTGGTCTGGCTGATCCTCTTCCCGCTCGTCTATGTCATCCATTGATCCATCTTCCGCCAGCCTGCACGGCACGCCGGCGCGCACCGCGCTGCTCTGGCTGCTGCTGGTCCTCGCCACGCTGCTCACCTGGGCGCTCGGCGAAGGGCGGGGCGGCCCGGCGCTGACCGCCGTCCTGCTGCTGCTCGCCATCGCCAAGGGCAGCGTCGTCGCCCTCGAATTCATGGCGCTGCGCCGCGCGCCGCTGCTCTGGCCGGCACTGATCGTCGGCTGGCTGCTGCTGGTCGGCGTCGTCATCGCCCTCGCTTACTGGAAAGGAATGTCCGCATGAACGCCGCCGCCCCCGCCGACCTCACGCCCTTCTACGAACCCTGCGCCGACGAGGCGACGGTCTTCGAATCGGCCTGGAAGAACCGCCTGCCGCTCTTGATCAAGGGGCCGACCGGCTGCGGCAAGACGCGCTTCGTCGCCCACATGGCGGCGAAGCTGGGGCTGCCGCTGTTCACCGTCGCCTGCCACGACGACCTCACCGCCGCCGACCTGGTCGGCCGCCACCTGATCGGCGACGGCCAGACCGTCTGGTGCGACGGCCCGCTGACCCGGGCGGTGCGCGCCGGCGGCATCTGTTACCTGGACGAGGTGGTCGAGGCGCGCAAGGACACCACGGTGGTCCTCCACCCGCTGGCCGACGACCGCCGCCTGCTGCCCATCGACCGCACCGGCGAACTGCTGGCGGCGCCGCCGTCGTTCATGCTGGTGGTGTCGTACAACCCCGGCTACCAGAACCTGCTCAAGGGGATGAAGCCGTCGACCCGGCAGCGCTTCGTCAGCCTGCGCTTCGACTTCCCGACGGCGGAGCGCGAGGCCGCCATCCTGCGCCGCGAAACCGGCTGCGACGCCGACCTCGCCCGCCGCCTCGCCGGCATCGCCGCCGCCCTGCGCCAGTTGCGCGACCACGATCTGGAGGAAGTGGCGAGCACCCGCCTGCTGGTATACGCGGCGCTTCTCGTCGGCGACGGCATGGACCCGGTGCTGGCCTGCCGCAGCGCCATCGTCGAAAGCCTGACCGACGATCCGGAAGTCGCCGAAGCGCTGATGGAGGTGGTATCCGCCACCTTCGGCCGCTGACCGGGGCAGGACGATGAACGGGGCAGGGGGCGCCGCCCGCCGGGTCATCCCGATCCGCAACGCCGGTGCGCCGGCGGGACTGCAGCGGCGGCGGCTGGCCTGGCAGGCGGGCTTCTTCGTCCTCTTCGTGCTGGCGCCGGTGTTCGACCTCTTCCGCTACGACCTCAACGCCGGCCACGCTTGGCTGCTCGGCATGGAATGGCGGCTCGGTCTCGACGATTTCATCGCCGGCCGCATCGGCGCTGGTGAGGCCGCCGGCAACGTGCTGTTGCGCCTGTTCCTGCCGCTCCTGGCCGGCGCCGCGCTGTTCCTCGGCGTCGCCCGGCGCTGGGGGCGGCTCTATTGCGGCTGGCTGTGCCCGCATTTTTCCGTGGTCGAAACCATCAACACGCTGATGCTGCGTGCCTCCGGCAAACCCAGCCTGTGGGAGAAGGAAATCCTGCCGCCGTGGCAGCCGGATGGCCGGTCGCGCCACATCGACCGCCGCTGGTGGCTCTTGGTGGTGCCGGCGGCGGTGGCCTTCGCGCTGTGCTGGGCGGTGGTGCTGCTCACCTACCTGCTGCCGCCGGCCGAGGTCTACGGCAACCTGTGGCGTGCCGCGCCGACGCGCAACCAGGCGCTGTTCATCGGCGCCGCCACCGTCGTCCTCAGCCTGGAATTCCTCTTCGCCCGCCACCTGTTCTGCCGCTACGCCTGTGCCGTCGGCCTCTTTCAGTCGCTGATCTGGATCGGCAACCGCGACGCCATGGTGGTCGGCTTCCAGCGCGCCCGCGGCGCCGCCTGCAACGACTGCCTGCCGGACCGCCAGGCCGCCTGCGACATGGTCTGCCCGATGCGCCTCAACCCGCGCAACATCAAGCGCCACATGTTCACCTGCACCCAGTGCGGCCAATGCCTGAGCGCCTGCGCCGAGAGCCAGGTGGCCAACCCGGACGGCCCGCTGCTGCACTGGGTGGCGGCGGCCGCGGCGCGCCGCAACGAGGCCGGCTTCCGCCCCGGCAACCGCCTCGCCGACGAGAGAGATAATTAAATGGAAGAATGGGTCGGCAAGCTCTGGCATCGCTGGGTGACGCGCGCCGCCGGCGCCGAGTATCCGGCGGCGGTCGTCGAGTTGAAGGCGATGCAGCGCCCGCTCGGCATCTATTTCCGCGCCCTCGGCGGCGACCCCGGCCTGCGTCTGGCCGCCGCCACCAATGACGCCCACGGCGCCCGCCGTTCCTGGCTGGCGCGTGTCGCTGGCAACGGCGAGCGGCAGGCGCAGGCCCGCATCGACCTCGCCAGCCTGCGCCTGCCGGCGCGCCTGGCGGTGTTTCCGGAGCGCGCGCTGAACCGCGACCTCTATTACTGGCTGGCGGCGCAGGCGGCCTGCCTGCATCGGCTGCCGGCGGCGCTCGCCGGGGCCGGCCCGGCGACCCGCAACCAGGCGGCGACGGTCGCCGCGCTGGCCGACTTTCCCGGTCTGGCGACGCGTTACCGGCGCCTGGTCGCTGCCTACCTGCCGCTGCGCCTGGCGCCGGCACAACTGCCGCCGGCCGAGGCGGCGCTGGAAAACGCGCTGCGCCAGGCGCTGCTGGAACCGGGCAGCGTTAGCGCATGGCCGCAACTGCCGGCCGATGCCGCGCCGGCCGCGCCGGTGCTGCTCTGGTGCGAGGCCGGCGCCGTTGCCGCCGGCGCGCCGAACAAGAGCAGCGACGGCGGCGCCGAGGCCGCCGGTGCGGTGCAGGACGGCGGCGCCCAGGCGCACCGCGCCGAGCGCGTGGATGCCGGGCCGCAGCGCGACGGCATCATGATGTACTTCCGCGCCGAAAGCCTGCTCTCGGTGGCCGAATTCATCCGCGTCAATCGCGGCGTCGACGACGATCCCGATGCCAATGCCGCCGAGGTCGCCGCCGACCTCGACCGCCTGTCGCTGACCGAAGCGGCGCCCGGCGAGCGGGTCGCCTCGCGGGTGCGCTTCGACCTCGACCTGCCGTCGGCGGCCGAGGACGACATCGTGCTCGGCCCCGGCCTGCGCCTGCCGGAATGGGATTACCGCAAGGGCCGCTTGCTCGACGACCACGTCTGCCTGCAGGAGCTGGCCTCCCGCCATGCCGTGCCGACGCCGCTGCCGCCGCGCCTGCGCCGCACCGCGCGCCGTCTGCACCAGCAGTTCGCCGCCCTGCAGCCCGGCCGGCGTTGGCTAAAGGGGCAGCCCGACGGCAGCGAGGCCGACCTCGACGCCGTCGTCCGCGCCTGCACCGACCGCGCCTGCGGCCGCCATCCCGGCGAGCAGCTCTACCTGTCGCTGGAACGGCGCGAACGCGACCTTGCTTGTCTGGTGCTCGCCGACCTCTCGCTGTCCACCGACGCCTGGGTGTCGAGCGAGGCGCGCGTCATCGACGTCATCCGCGACGCCCTGCTGCTGTTCGGCGAAGCGCTCGCCGCCACCGGTGATGCCTTCGCGCTGTGCGGCTTTTCCTCGGTGCGCCGGCAGCAGGTCCGCTTCCATCGCCTGAAGGATTTCGGCGATCCCTTCGACGACCGCATCCGCGGCCGCGTCCAGGCCATCCGCCCCGGCTACTACACCCGGCTCGGCGCCGCCATCCGCCGCGCCAGCCAACTGCTCGACGCGCAGGCGGCGAGCCGGCGCATCTTGCTCATCCTGTCCGACGGCAAGCCCAACGACCTCGACCTCTACGACAGCCGCTACGGCATCGAGGACACCCGGGCAGCGGTGCTCGAAGCGCGCCGCCTCGGCCTGCTGCCCTTCTGCCTGACGATCGACCGCGAAGGCGCCGGCTACCTGCCCCATCTGTTCGGGCCGCAGGGCTACGCCGTGCTGCGCAAGCCGGAGGAACTGCCGCTCCATCTTCCGCTGTTCTACGCCCAACTGACGAGGTGAGGCCATGATGACCTGCATTCCCCGGCCCGATTTCGACGACCATGCCGCCAGCGACCCGGCGCTGCTCGAAGTGGCGCGCATCCTGGCCGGTACGCCGCTGTTCTCCGGGTTGCGCCCCGACGACCTGCTGCGCCTCGCCGCCGGCTGCCGGCGCGAGCACTACGACAAGGGCAATATCCTGTTCCACAAGGGCGACCCCTGCCACGGCTTCTATCTGGCGCTGGAAGGCCAGATCAAGCTCGCCTTCATCTCCCAGGACGGCAACCAGAAGGTGGTCGAGATCATCCGCCCCGGCCAGACCTTCGGCGAGGCGGTGATGTTCATGGAGCGCCCCTACATGCTGATGGCGCAGGCGCTGACCGACTGCCGCCTGCTGCATATCGCCAAGGACGCGGTGTTCGCCGAACTGGCGCGCGACCCGCAGATGTGCCGCAAGCTGATCGCCGGCCTGTCGATGCGCCTGCACCACCTGATCGGCGACCTCGAAGCGCACTCGCTGCGTTCCGGCCGCGAGCGCATCATCGGCTACCTGCTGCGCGAGGAGGAAATGGCCGGTCCGGTCGCCAGCGCCGGCGCGGTGACGATCCGCCTGCCGACGCACAAGGGCACCATCGCCTCGCGCCTCAACCTGACCCAGGAACACTTCTCGCGCATCCTTCACGAACTGGTCGACGAAGGCCTGGTCGTCGTCCAGGGCCGCCTCATCCACGTCCCCGACATCGGCCGCCTGCGCGCCGGCCTCGTCTGACCTCGTCCAAGGAACCCGCCATGTCCTTCCCTGAGTTCTACGAACACGTTCCCCGCCTGCGCCTGCGCGATCCACTGGCCGGGCTGCTCGGCGCCAGCGCCGACGGCATCCTCGACTACGGCTACGCCGACGCCGTCCGCCTGGCCGGCCATTCCTGCCCCACCGTCGCCGCCGCCTACTGGCTGACCTGGCGGGCGCTGGCGCTGCTCTACGGCACGGCGCTGCCGGTGCGCGGCGAAATCCGCGTCAGCTTCCGCCAGCCGCGCGACGAAGGCGTCACCGGCGTCACCGCCGCCGTCGTCGGCCTCCTCACCGGCGCCGCCGGCAGCGAAGGCTTCAAGGGCCTGGGCGGCCGTTACGCCCGCCGCGGCCTGCTCAACTTCGCGGCGACCATCCCGCTCGACCTGCGCTTCGAACGCCTCGACACCGGCGCCCGCGTCGACGCCGCCGCCTACCCGCAACAGGTGCCCGCCGATCCGGCGCTCTCCGACCTGCTCGCCGCCGTCACCTTCGGCACCGCCGACGCCGCCGCCCGGCAGCGCTTCGGCGAAATCTGGCAGGACCGCGTCGCCCGCCTGCTCACCGAACACCGCGATGATCCGGCGGTGTTTGATCTACGAGTTGCGTGAGGGGGCGAGTTCCGGGTTTTGCCGAGTCCGGCCCTCAAGCCGGCACGGTGGTCGCTTGTGTCAGCCGATTCAGGGCAATGCCCAGCGCCCGGTCGTCGAACAGGCGTTCCTTGCGCGCCGCCGCGTCCGGGCCGCCGCGCCAGCGATGCAGCCCAGCGCGCAAGGCAGGAACGTTGGGGGCGACGCCTTCGCGGGCAAGCAGCCAGTCCACGGTAGCCAGCAATTCCATGCCAAAGGGGGATTCGAAGCCATCGATCAGTGCGGCGGTGGATTCCAGCGCTTGCGTGTAGGCTTTTGCCTCGCTCTTGAGATAGGTCTGTACGAAAGCCTTGCGCTCATCGTCGAACCAGATCACGTCCAGCGGATCGGCATCGCTGATACGTTTTTCGGAGTGCAGGTAGCTGCCGTCGAGATTGTTCAGCAGATGGTCAAGTCGGTTGGCGTAGGGGCCGTACTTGTGCGGCGCGAACTGCAGGTTCAGCGGGTTGTCGCCGGGGTTGTGACGCTCGATGGCGCGCTCCAGGAACCACGCCAGCTTCTGTATCTCCAGCAGGCTGCACTCCATGCCCAGCACCCAGTAGCGGCGCACCAGTTCGGCAATCAGTGCGCGGGCCGGGGTGAGCTTCTCGACGCCGCTGCGCTTGGCTACGTTCTGATATTGTCTGGTGGGCTCGAACACCAGGATGTCGATATCCAGATCGCCCAGTGCCTGCTCAATCTGTTCGCGTACCTCGACCCATTCCAGCCCGCCATTGCCCGCACCCAGTGGCGGAATGGCAATGGACTTGACCTGCTGCTCAATCAAGAAGCGCTTCAAGTCCTGCAGTCCTTCAACAATCCACTCCATGCGCGAGGGCGCCCGCCAGTGCTGCTTGGTGGGGAAGTTGACGATCCACTGCGGGCCATCCAACTCGTGTACCTGCGTCACGAACATCTTGCCGGTTTGCACTTCCTTGGCTTTGCAGGCTGCAGCGTAACGGCGGAAGTTCTCGTCGAAACGCTCCTTGAACATCAGCGCGATGCCCTTGCCCATCACCCCGACGGTGTTGACCGTGTTGACCAGCGCCTCCGCGCGGGCCGCCAGCAGATTGCCTTGAGTGAATGTGATCATCAGAAGTACCACCCTGTTCTGGCATGAACCGGCAGGTTCAGATTTCTGGCCTGTATTTCCGGTTCGATACGTTGTTTCAATGCTTCCGTGTAGCACACGATGCCGCGAAGTCCGCACACCGGCAAGTGCTGATGAACCAGCGCTTCAGCCTGATAGCGCTCGAATTTGGCGGGGTCTTCCGGGTCCCGCTTGAAGTCCCGCCTTTGCAGCAGGGGCCAGTCGATCTTGTCCAGATCGGCAAGGTCAGCGTAAAAGTTTGCCCACTGGTAGTAGGCGTGGCTATCGGTAAATAAAAACTGCAAGCCCAGTCCGGCAATGTGATGCAGGCTGGAGACCAGAATCACGATTTCCTCATTCGGCCGTTTTGGTATACCGCCCCAACCGGTGTGGATGTTGCGCAGCATGGGTGAAAACGGCGTGAAGTAGAACGGCACATAGTCGTTCAACAAACCTCCGGGCGGCAAAGGGACCGGGTGATTGGCCCGCTTGTCGATCAGTTCCGGGTTGCCGATATTTACCCAGGCTGGCGCCTTCAGCGCACTGTTGCCGCAGTGGAGGCCGTTGTCCAGAATCCACGGCAGGTTGTCGCGATGGACAATGCGCCAGATCAGCGCCTTCTCGGGATTAAGGTTGGGGTAAATCATCAAGGCTCAATCGCCGTGGCATCGTGCGTACCTGAGGGGCGAATACCGACTATGCAACGCTTCATGGCGAATGAATTGGAACGCCCAAAAAATCGGCGTTCATTGTATCAGTCCGACTCAGGCATGACGAGACGCCGGGAGTGACGTAATACTGTTCTCAACCCCACCCATGCGCCCCGGCTACCGCGAAGCCGGTGGTGAGCAGGCTGAGGGTGAGCAGCAGCCAGTGCAGGCGGCCGAGGAGGCGTAGCGGCAGGGCGGGGTCGCGTTGCGCGAGGTGGCGCAGCAGGCGGTGGAAGAAGAGCGGTTCGATGACGAAGAGGAGCAGCGTGAAGAGCAGGTAGATGGCCAGCATCGCGTGCATCCAGAAGGCGTCGGGGGTGGCGAAGCGGAACCAGAGGTCGAGCTTCCAGACCATGAACAGGCCGCTGCCGCCAACCAGTTGCGTGGTCCAGCGCGCCTGGCGGCCGAAGCCGCGTTCGTAGCGTTCGAATTCGGCGAGCTGGGCGGCGACCGGGAAGTCGCGGCGGATCGCCGGCAGCAGCGTGGTGGTGACGAAGGCGACGCCGCCGATCCACAGCACGACGCCGATCACGTGCGCGGCGCGGGCCAGCCAGAGGGCGCTGAAATCGTCCATCAGTGGCTGGTTCCTTCGTCCTTGCGCGTCTTGTTCCAGACGTTGTACTTGCCGACCGGCTTCTTCATCGGCAGGCGCTTCACCTCCTGCAGCGTCTGCATGTCGTAGACGACCAGCGCGCCGTCCATTTCCCACAGGCTGGCGAGCGCGTAGCGGCCGTCGCGGGTGAATTCGACGTGAGCCAGCGTCTGGCCGGGCGGGGCGGTGAATTCGCGCACCACCTCGAGGCTTTCCTTGTCGATCAGTTGCAGGTGGTTGCGCCCTTCGCGGCTCATCATCGAATCGACGAAGGCGTAGCGCGACTGGCTGTGGCTGCGCAGGAAGAAGCCGGGGCCGCGGGTCGGGATGGTCTTGACCAGCTGCCAGTCGCTCATGCCGATGACGCTGACTTCGCCGGTCTTCAGGTTGGTCGAGGCCATCACCGGCTTGCCCTGCCAGGTGAAGGTGATGCCGGAGCCGAGGTGGGGCATGCCGGGCAGCGCCAGGTCGGCGACCTGGCGCCGGATGTCGAGGTTGACCACCTGGCCCTTGCCGTCGCGGCTGGCGCCCATGACGTGGGTGTAGCTCTGATCGAAGAAGAAATCGTCGAGCACGGTGTCGAGCGGCGTCCGCCGCGGATGCAGGTAGCCGGGGCGGGCAATCGCCTCGCCCATCCGGTAGTCGTGCACCAGGCCGTCGTGGATCGGCGCCGCCTGCTCGTCGTAGCTGATTTCCCAGACTTCCGGCAGGTCCTTCAGCGCGGCGATGAAGCTTTTGCGCGGCGAGGCGTCGTACACCGCCGAGACGCGCGAGCTCTGGCGGCCGTCCAGGCTGGCGGCGGCGATCGTCTTGAGCAGGCGCAGCTCGCTGTCGAAGACCACCAGGTTGCCGGGCAGGGTGTTGGCGACGATGACCAGGCGACCGTCGCCGGAGACGGCGGCATTGCGCGTGTTGAGGCCGGCGCGGACTTCGGCGACGGTGGTCAGGTTCCACAGGTCGAACTTGCTCAGCCAGCCGTCGCGCGAGGCGAAATAGACGTAGCGGCCGTCCGGCGAGAACTTGGGGCCGCCGTGCAGGGCGTAGCGCGAGGCGAAGCGGTGGATCGGTTCGAGGCGGTCGCCGTCGAGGATGCTGACGTGGTGGTCGCCGCTTTCGACGACGACGAAGAGGTTGAGCGGGTCGGCGCGGAATACCGGGCGGTCGGCGAGCGTCGCCGGATCGACGTGCTGGATGCGCGAGGTGCGGATGTCGGCCTCGCTCCAGGCCGGTGCCGGTGTCACCGGCTGGTAGAGGTAGTCGGTCAGCGCCTTGACCTGGGCGTCGTCGAAGCGGGTGGCGAAGGCAGGCATCTGGGTGGCGATGCGGCCGTCGCGGATGGTCTTTTCGGCTTCCGGGCGGCGCAGGCGTTCGAGGTTTTCCGGCAGCAGCGCCGGGCCGATCCCGCCGAGGCGGTCGGCGCCGTGGCAGGAAGCGCAGTGCTGGCGGTAGAGGGCGGCGGGTTCGGCGGCGCTGGCGAAGAGCGGCCAGACGATGGCGAGGCAGAGCAGGAGGCGGGCGGTCATGCGACTTTCTCCAGGCGGGGCCACGGCGTGGTCCGGATGCGTTGGCTGGCGGCGCCGCCGATCTCGGCGTCGTCGAGGTAGCAGCCGGGGTCTTCGGCCCATGGATTACCGGTGACCTGCTCGGCGCGCACGCGCGAACTGCCGTTGCAGATGGCAAGGTAGCGGCAGCCGGCGCAACGCCCTTCGAGGCGGCGCGGGTGTTCGCGCAGGCGCTCGAGCAGCGGGTTGGCCGGGTCGCTCCAGATGGCGGAGAAGGGGCGCTCGCGGACGTTACCCAGGGTCTGGTGCCACCACATGGTGTCCGGGTGCACGTTGCCGAGGTTGTCGATGTTGGCGACGTTGACGCCGCTGGCGTTGCCGCCCCACTGGCGCAGCTTGGCCAGCAGGTGGGGCAGGCTCTGCGGGCAGCGGCGGGCCGCCCAGTGCAGCAGGTAGACGCCGTCGGCGTCGTTGTTGCCGGTGACGAATTCCTTGTCCTCGCCGCGCCGCAGGCTGTCCAGGCAGGTGTCGAACAGGAGGTCCATGGCGGCGCGCGTGCTGGCGTGGCGGGCGTCGTCGGCGCGGTGCTTGTTGCCGCGGCCGGCGTAGTTGAGGTGCGAGAAGTAGAACTTGTCGATGCCCTCGTCGGCGACCAGGCGCAGCAGCGCCGGCAGGTCGTGGGCGTTGTCCTCGGTCATCGTGTAGCGGACGCCGACCTTGATGCGCCGTTCGCGGCACAGCCGCAGCGCCGCCAGCGAGGCGGCGAAGGCGCCTTCCTGGCGGCGGAAGCGGTCGTGCGTGGCGGCGATGCCGTCGAGGCTGATGCCGACGTAGTCGAAGGCGATGGCGTCAATCAGGTCGATGTTGTCGCGGTCGATCAGGGTGCCGTTGGTCGACAGCGCGACGTAGAAGCCGAGGCGCTTGGCGCGGCTGGCGATGCTGTAGATGTCCGGGTGCAGCAGCGGCTCGCCGCCGGAAAGGATGAGCACCGGCACGCGGAAGGCGCGCAGGTCGTCCATCACGGTGTTGATTTCGTCCGTGCTCAGTTCGCCGGGGAAGTGCTTGTCGGCGGAGATCGAGTAGCAGTGCTTGCAGGTCAGGTTGCAGCGGCGCAGCAGGTTCCAGATCACCACCGGGCCGGGCGGGTGGCGGCGCGGACCGGCCGGCGTCGGCTGGTCGATTTCCCTGAGGAACTGGCTGATGCGGAACATGGTTCAGGTCTCCCGGGGGCCGGCGCCGAGGCGCAGGCCGGTTTTCTTGAGGATGCGGCTGGAAAAGAGGATGTCGCGCGCGCGCACCACGGCGCCGCATTCGCGCTCGACCAGCGCGGCCAGCGCCGCCAGTTGGGCGTCCACCTCGGCGCGCTGGCGGCCGTGCAGCATGGCGAACAGGTTGTACGGCCAGTCCGGCAGGCGGCGCGGCCGGCGGTAGCAGTGGCTGACCGCCGCCTGCCGCCCGAGCAGCTCGCCGACCCGGTCGACGGCGCTGTCGTCGATGTCCCAGACGCTCATGCCGTTGGCCGTGTAGCCGATGGCGTAGTGGTTGGGCACGGCGCCGATGCGGCGGATGGCGCCGCGTTGGAGCATCGCCTGCAGGCGTTCGATGACCTGCGCCTCGCTGACGCCGAGGACGGCGGCGATGCTGGCGTAAGGGCGTGGCACCAGCGGCAGGCCTTCCTGGGTGACGCGCACCAGGCGGCGTTCGAAGGCGTCGGGGGCGGTGGGCGCGTTCATGCCTGCAACCTCAGGTCGACGAAGTATTCCCGCTCCTTGGCAAAGGGCAGCACCGGCAAGCCGCTCGCCGCCTCGATGGCGGCGCAGGTGGCGGCGATCTCCGCCGGCGTTTCGGTAGCCAGCACGAACCACATGTTGAGGCGGTGTTCGCGCCGGTAGTTGTGGGCGACTTCGGCAAAGCCGTTGACGATGCCGGTGACCCGCTCGAAGTCCGCTTCCGGCACCGCCATCGCCGCCAGGCAGAAGGCGCCGCCGAGGCGTTCGATCTGGTAGAGCGGGCCGAAGCGGCTCAGGGTGCCGGCGTCGCGCAGGGCGCGCAGGCGCTCCAGCAGTTCGCCCTCGCTCAGCCCGAGCGGCGCCGCGGCGGCGGCGAAGGGCGCCGGGCAGAGCGGGAAATCGCCCTGCAGGGCGTTGATGATGGCACGGTCGATGGTGTCGAGCTCAGCCATGGCAGGCTCCGGCGGAAAGTTGATAGCGGGCGCCGCACTGCTTGAAGCGGCGGCGGCTGAACAGCACCTGGCCGGGGTGGCGGTCGAGCCCGGTGCGCCCGGCCAGCGCGTCGCGCAGTTGCAGTACGCCCTCGCGGCTGCGGCCGTGGATCATGCAGTAGAGGTTGTACGGCCAGTCCGGCATCTGCCGGCGCCGGCGATAGCACAGGGTGACGCCGGGTTCGCGCGCCAGTTCGCGGCCGAGCGCGTCGATGCGTTCTTCCGGGACGTTCCAGACGCACATCGCGTTGGCCACGTAGCCGAGTTCATGGTGCCGGACGACGACGCCGAAACGCTTGAGCAGGCCGCTGTCCAGCCACTCCTCAAGGCGCGACAGCAGCCAGGCCTCGCTCACCCCGGCGGCGGCGGCGACCGGCGCGTAGGGGCGCGCGCACAGCGGCAGGCCGTTGGCCAGGGCGCCGAGCAGGGCGCGGTCGATGCCGTCCAGAGCACAGGCCGGGGCGCCGCCCGTCGCCGGCGCCGGGGCGGCCGGCCGGCGGTCGGGCGGGGCGGCGAGGTCGAAGCCGAGGTCGATGTGGTAGGCGGTCTGCAGCGGCAGTTCGAGCAGCGGGCAGTCAGTTTCGGCGGCGATCCGGGCGAGGACGCCGGCGAGGTGCGCGGCGTCCGGGGCGGTGGCGACGAACCACAGGTTCCAGCGGTGTTCGCGCTCGTAGTTGTGGTTCACCTCGGCGTAGGCGCTGACCTTTGCGGCGACCGCGTCGAGGCGCCCATCCGGCACCGCCAGCGCGGCCAGCGTGCTGGTCCCGGCGCGGTGCGGCGCGATCACCGGGCCGATGCGGGTGAACAGGCCGTCGGCCTGCCAGCGCCGGTAGAGGTTGAGCACCGCCGCCGGCGTCAGGCCGTGCGCTGTGCCGATCGCCGCGAAGGGCTCGGGGCACAGCGGGAAGCGCTGCTGGTAGTCGTTGAGCAGCGGCAGGTGGGCGGCGAGGCTGTCGGCAAGCATCTCAGAATCCCATGCGGAAGGCGCGCTGGGTGAAGAAGATGCCACTCGGGCTGCGCGCTGGCAGCGTCTGCAGCAGACGCTGGCTGGCGGTGTCGAAGACCAGCACGGCGTTGTCGTCGCGCGCCGAGACCCAGACCTGTTCGCCCTTGGCCGAGAATTCGAGGTGCAGGATCGCCCGTCCGGGCTGCAGCGTGGCGCTAACCTGCTGGCGCAGCGGGTCGATGACCTGCAGCCAGCCGTTGTCGGGGAAGGCGAAATTGACCCAGATCTGGCGCCCGTCCGGCCGCGCCATGACGAAGACCGGCTGGCTCTTGACCGGAATGCGGCCGACTTCCTGCCAGCTCGTGGTGTCGACCACCAGCACCTCGTGGCGGCCGATCGCCGGCAGGTAGGCGCGGCCGCCGGCGATCGCCCAGCCGCGCAGGTGCGGCATCTTGTACACCGGCAGCGGCGCTTCGCCGCGGCCGTAGCCGGCAAGGATGCGGCGGGTGCCGAGTTCCGGCTGCCAGGTGTCGAGCAGGGCGAGGCCGTCCTCGCCGAACAGGCCGGCGATGTAGTAGCGGCCGTCTGGCGTCACCAGTGCGTCGTAGGGCTGCTTGCCGGCGGGAAAGCGTTGGGTGCGCGGCTGTTTCGGGTCGGACAGGTCGGTGATGCGGATTTCGCCGGCGTCGAACAGCGCGTAGGCGAAGCGATTGCCGCTCAGGTCGGCGAGGCCGACCACCTTGGAGCGCTGGCCGTCGCCGTAGTCGGCCGGGACGTCGGCAAGCAGTTCGAGGGTTTCAGCGTCGAAGGCCTTGATGCCGCCGGGTTCGTAGTTCTGGGCGACGACCAGGCGGCCGTCCTGCGAGATGGCGCCGCCGATGCTGTTGCCGGCCTGGACGATGCGCCGCTCGACGCGCGCCTGCAGCAGGTCGACCTTGCTCAGCCCGCCGTCGCGGCCGAAGACGTAGGCGTAGCGGCCGTCGCGCGAGAAGACGACGGAGGCGTGCGAGAGGTCGCCGAGGCCGGCGACGCTGGCCAGGCTGCGGCGGGCGAGGTGATCGACGATCTGGATCTGGCCGTCGGCGCGTTCGATGACGACGCCGAGGCCGCCGCTGCCGCGCAGCGGCGCCTGGCTGGCGCAGGCGGCGAGGAAGAGGAAGGGCAGGCAGGCGAGCAGCCTGCGGCAGCGGGCGAGGGCGGGGATGGCTGGCATGGCGGGAGTCCGTTTCATTCGGCCGGGAAGCCGCGCTGCAGGCGGTCGACGATCCATGCTGCTTCGGTTTCGTCGAGCAGGCCGCGGAAGGGCGGCATCGGGGTGGCGGGGCGGCCGTGCAGGATGGTCAGGGCGAGACCGTCGGCCGGCTTGTCGGCGAGGGCGGCCGGGGTCAGCGGCGGGCCGAGGCCGCCCTTGAGGGTGAGGCCGTGGCAGGAGCCGCAATCCTGGCGCACCAGGTGCACCAGCCGGCGTTCGGCGGCGGCGTCCGGGGCTGCCGCCGCCGCGCCGAGGCAGGCGGGCAGCAGCAAAAGGGCGAGGCGGCGCATGGCGCGGCCGGCGCTCAGGCGCCGCCTTTCAGGATCCAGGCGACGACGGCGTTGAGGTCAGCATCGCCGATCTTGGCCGCCGGGTTGGGCGGCATCGGGATCGCCCCCCAGGCGCCCTTGCCGCCCTGGCGCACCTTGTCGGCGAGCTTGGCCGGCGCGCCGGCATCGCCCTGGTACTTGGCGGCGATGTCCTTGAACGCCGGGCCGACCAGTTTCTTGTCCTTGGCGTGACAGGCCAGGCAGCCGGCCTGCTTGGCGATCGCTTCGGACGCCGTGGCGGCCAGCGGCAGACTGGCGCCGAGGGCGAGGGCGACGGGAAGAATCAGGAATTTCATGGCTTTATCCTCCGGAAGCGGAACCGGCCGGGCCGGTTCCGCGCGGCACGGGTCAATAGACGTCGTGCTGGGTGTTGTGCAGGTTGAACTTGCCGGTCGGCGTGATCAGGCGCGAGTCCTTGATCACCGCCTTCAATTTGCGCGTCTTGTCATCGACGACGACGATCGCCGACTGCTGGTTCTTCGCCGACCACACCGAGAACCAGACTTCGTCGCCGGCCAGGTTGTATTCCGGCTGCAGCACGCGCTTGGCGCCTTCGCCGACGCCGGCCCATTCGGCGATCGGCAGCACCTGGTAGCCCTTGCCCAGATTGTCGATGTCGAAGACGGCGATCGACTGGCTGACCTGCGGGTCCGGATTGAGCGCGGTGTCGACCCAGAGGTTCTTCGATTTCGGATGGGTCTTCAGGAACAGCGAGCCGCCGCCCTGGCCCTTCAGGGTGTCGACGACCTTCCAGGCCTGTTTCGGATGCTTCTGCGGATCGGTGCCGATCAGGCTGACCGTTTCGTCGCCGAGGTGGCCGGTCGCCCACACCGGGCCGAACTTGGGATGGACGAAGTTGGCGCCGCGTCCCGGGTGCGGGATCTTGCCGACCTCGATCAGGGCGGCCAGCTTGCCGTCCTTGGCGTCGACCGCGGCAACCTTGTTCGACTGGTTGGCGGCAACCATGAAGTAGCGCTTCGAGGCGTCCCAGCCGCCGTCGTGCAGGAAGCGGGCGGCGCCGATCTCGGTGGTCTTGAGGGCGTTGATGTTGCTGTAATCGACCATCAGGATCTTGCCGGTTTCCTTGACGTTGACCACGAACTCCGGCTTGAAGTGGGAGGCGACGATCGAGGCGACGCGCGGTTCCGGATGGTATTCCTGGGTGTCCACGGTCATGCCGCGGGTGCCGACGATCTTCAGCGGCTCCAGGGTGTCGCCGTTCATGATCGTGAATTGCGGCGGCCAGTAGGCGCCGGCGATCGCGTACTTGTCCTCGTAGCCCTTGGCCTTCGAGGTTTCGACCGAGCGTGCCTCGAGGCCGATGCGCACTTCGGCGACGTTGTCCGGCTTCGGCATCCACAGGTCGATCAGGTTGATCTTGGCGTCGCGGCCGATCACGTACAGGTAGCGGCCGGACGCCGAGGTGCGCGAGATGTGCACGGCGTAGCCGGTCTTGACGATGTTGATGATCTGCTTGCTGTCGCCGTCGATCAGGGCGATTTCACCGCTGTCGCGCAGCGTCGTCGAGAAGATGTTGTCCAGGTTGTAGCTGTTCATCTTCTTGGTCGGCCGTTTTTCCGGCGGCACGATCACCTTCCAGGTGTTCTTCATCTCGGCCATGCCGTATTCCGGCGGCTGCGGCGGGGTTTGCTGCACGTAGCGGGCCATCAGGTCGACTTCGGCGTCGGTCAGTTCGCCGGAGGTGCCCCAGTTCGGCATGCCGGCCGGCGAACCGTACTGGATGAAGACCTTCAGGTAGTCGGTGCCCTTGTCGAGGGTGATGTCCGGGGTCAGCGGCTTGCCGGTGGCGCCCTTGCGCAGCACGCCGTGGCAGCCGGCGCAGCGTTCGAAGTAGATGCGGCGGGCCTTGTCGAATTCCGCCTTGGTCATCGGCGGCGCCTTCGGGTTGATGTCCTGATACATCTCGACGTTGGCCAGCGGCGAACCGCCGGCGTGGTACTGCACATCCGCGGCGTCCTTCTTCGCGTTGTCCGCGAAGGCGACGCCGATGGCCAGGGGAAGCATGGCCAGTCCCAGCGATCGTTGCAACCATTTATTCCGTTTCATCTTCTTCTCTCCTTGAGAACCTCTCCGAAATACGCAGCCGTTATTGACGGTGCGGGCAGTATCTTTTTTTCATGCCGGGGAAATCCTTGATGTCTCTTAATTTCTTGAAACGAACGAAGGGCTACAGTGATTTCGTCGCGTGCCGCCGGGAATCGCCCGGCCGGCGCCGTATCGGGGAGGAGAGAATGAGGGCTGTCGAACGAGAAGTTTTTGGCAAGGTCTATCTGGTCGGCGCCGGTCCCGGCGATCCGGAGCTGCTGACCCTGCGCGCCGCCCGGCTGCTCGCCCGGGCCGAGGTAGTGGTCTATGACCACCTGGTCGGGCCGGGCATCCTCGATCTGTTGCCGGCCGGCGTGCGCCGCGTCTATGCCGGCAAGGAAGCCGGACACCACGCGCTGCCGCAGGAGGAAACCAACCGCCTGCTGATCGAACTGGCCCGCGAGGGCATCAGCGTGATCCGGCTGAAGGGCGGCGATCCCTTCATTTTCGGCCGCGGCGGCGAGGAGATGGAGGCGCTGGAAGCCGCCGGCATCGCCTGCGAGATCGTTCCCGGCATCACCTCGGCGGCCGGCGTCGGCGCCTACGCCGGGATTCCGCTGACCCACCGCGACCACGCCCGGACCCTGGTCTTCACCACTGGCCACCTCAAGGACGGCAGCCCCGACCTCGACTGGCCGGCACTCGCCCGGCCGCAGCAGACGGTGGTGATCTACATGGGGCTGGGGGCGCTCGCCATCATCTGCCAGCGCCTGATCGAACACGGCCTCGACCCGGCGACGCCCGGCGTCGTTGTCCAGTCGGCCAGCACCTCGGCGCAGCGCACGGTGCACGCGGCCATCGCCGAACTGCCCGACGCGGTGCGCGACGCCGGACTCAAATCGCCGTCGCTGATCGTCATCGGCCCGGTGACCGGGCTCTACCGGCCGGAACGCGAACGCGAGTGCTGCATCGCCGCGCGTATCGTCAGCGTTGCCTGAGCGGCGAGAGCGTCAGGTCAGCGGCGGGCGTCGTTCTTCAGCGTCTCGAAATCGAGCGCGAAACGGGCGAGGTATTTGCGCAGGCGGTCGGCGTCGTTGCTCTGTTTCTTCCCGGCGCGGGAAATCGCGAACAGGCGGCGTCCGGCCTCGGAAAGGCTGGGGCTGTTGCGGCAGGTGTCGATCACGGTATTTAACTGGCAGCGCTCGAACAGGTCGAGCTGCTCGGCAAGCTCGCCGAGCACCTGGGCGCTGGCGTCCGCCGCCGGGGCGTCGGCCCAGGTGGCGGTGAGGCGGGCGATTTCGTCGGCGACGTCGCTTTCCGTGATGCGTCCGGCGCTGGCCAGCGTGGCGAGGCGGGTGAGGGAAGCGCCGAGCTCGCGGAAGTTGCCGTGCCAACGTGCGGCCTGTGAGGTGGCGAAGGCCAGGTAGCGGCGCCGTGCTTCGACGTTGAAACGCACCTGCTGGCCGTGTTCGGCGGCGAAGCGTTCCAGTTCGTAGTCGAGGTTGGGTTCGATGTCCTCCGGGCGACCGGCGAGGCCGGGCAGGTCGAAGGTCCACAGGTTGATGCGGGCGTAGAGGTCTTCGCGGAACTTGCCCTGGCGTACCCACTGGCGCAGGTCGCGGTGGGTGCCGGCGATGAGCTGGAAGTCGCTGCTCGCTTCCTGGTCGCTGCCGAAGGGGAAGAAGCGTTTTTCCTCGATGGCTTTGAGCAGCATGGCCTGTTCGTCGAGACCGAGTTCGCCGATTTCATCGAGAAAGAGCAGGCCGCCGTCGGTGGAGCGTAGCAGCCCCGGCCGTTCCTGCTGCGCACCGGTAAAAGCCCCCTTGCTGTGACCGAAGAGCGTGGACATCGCCGAATCGCCGCGCAGCGTGGCGCAGTTCACTTCGATGAAGCGGCCTTTCAGTTGCTGGCGCTGGCGTTTCAGTTCAAAGACGCGGCGGGCGAGGAAGGACTTGCCGGCGCCGGTCGGGCCGACCAGCAGCATCGGCGCGCGCGAGCGGCCGGCGACCTGTTCGATCTGCTCGATCATCCGGTTGAACGCCGGGTTGCGCGTGGCGATGCCGGACTTCAGGAAAGACAGGTTGTCGTCGCGCTCCCGGGCGAAGCGCTGGGCGATGCGGTCGTAGCGTGAGAGGTCGAGGTCGATGATCTCGTAGCTGCCGACGCTGTTGGCGATCTCCTTCTTGCGCGGCGGCGAGGTCTGCAACAGGCGCGCCGGCAGGTAGCGCGCCTCGGCGAGCAGGAACCAGCAGATCTGCGCCACGTGCGTGCCGGTGGTGATGTGGATCAGGTAATCCTCGTTTTCCGTGTCAAAGGGATAGCTGCGCGCCAGATCGTGCAGGGCGGTGTACACCTCCTCGAAATCCCACGGGTCGCGCAGTTCCATCTCCACGCGCTTGACCTCGGTTTCCGGCGAGATGCGGGCGATGTCGTTGCCGATGCGCTCGGCCAGGCCGCGGCTGCGCAGGTCATGAATGATTTCCAGGCGATGCACGACCAGGTCTTCCTGCTGGCACAGGGCGACTGTCGGCCGCCACTTGTCCCAGCGCGGGCTGCCCTTGCCGGCGTAGTCGAGCTGGGTGCCGAGAAAGCCGATGACGACGGTTTTTTTCATGGTGACGGGGAATCTGGCGGCGCGGTCCGCCTGAAGACTAGAAAAATTTATAAATCACTATATCAAACTATCGCGACATCGCGATTCGTGATCGCCGTGATTTTCATCAATCCAATGAAAATCAATGGCTTGCCGATTTTCTGCTGCGCTGGCACGACTCTGGCAATAGGGAAGTCATCGCCGACTTGCGGCAAGGCCGACGGGTTAGGGGTTGCGACCCCGCCGGTGCGGTGGAATCAGGAGTTTTCCGGTCATTCCGCCGTATGCCGCCGTCGCGGGAAAGCGATATTGGGGTGCCTGGTGGCGCGTTCGGGTTCGATTCCCGGTCATCCCCCTACTGGATAGCTCAGAGGTAGAGCAACCGTCTCATCAACGGTCTGACGCGGGTTCGACTCCCGCTCCGGAAACTGTCCTTCCACGACAGTGGTTATAGCAGTACCCGCCGGCTGCGGTATGCGCAAGCACCCGCCGCCGGTCCGGCCCGGTGCTTCGCTCCGCTTGCGCGGCAGGGCATCCGCTGTCGGGCGGCAGGGGCCGCGTGGCCTGGGCGATTGGCCCGGGTCGCTGCCAGCCCCGGTTGTCCGCAGCGGCCGCCTCCCCGCGGAAGCCAGGCGAAGCGCCCGCTGGACCGGCGTGAGCCGGCAAGTTTGAGCAGTGATTGTTGACGACGATGTTTGAAGACGAAGAGGGAGTAGAAAAATGTTGAAGCGTTTCATCGTGAAAAAGAACGAACGGGCCGCCCTGCTGCGCAACGGCGATTTCCAGCGCATCCTGAATCCGGGCCGCCACTATTTCTTCGACCCGCTCAACGAGTTGTCGCTGACCGTGTGGCACACCGATACGCCGATGCTCGATAGCGAACTCGTCGATTACCTGCGCCAGAACGAGCCCGCCGAGGCGGAGCGCCATTTCGTCTGCATGGAATTGAGCGAGGACGAGGTCGGGTTGCGCTATGAAAACGAGGTTCTGGTCGAAGTGCTGCCGCCGGCGGCGCGCCGTTTCTTCTGGCGCGGTCTGCTCGCGCAGCGGCTGGAAAAGCTCGACCTGCGCGCCGGTGCCGCCTTGCCGGCGGAGATGGTGAAACGCCTGCTGCAGCCGTCCTTGCGCGGTCGCCCGGTATTGGGGTTGAACGGCGTTTTCGTCGTCCAGGTGCCGGCGGCGCATGTCGGCCTGCTGCGTATCGATGGCGTGCAACAACCCTTGCTGGCGCCGGGCGTGACCGCCTACTGGCGCTTCAACCGCGATCTGCAACTGGAACTGGTCGATATGCGCTGGCAGACCATGGAAGTGACCGGCCAGGAAATCCTCACCCGCGACAAGGTGGGGCTGCGCCTCAACCTCGCCGCCACCTGGCGTTTTGACGACGTGAGCACGGCCTTCGCCAAGCTCGCCAAGCCGGCCGAACACCTCTACCGCGAGCTGCAATTCGGCCTGCGGGCGGCGGTCGGCACGCGCAACCTCGACGAACTGCTGGAAAACAAGCAGTTGATCGACGAGGTGGTGAGCGGCCATGTCGCCAGAAAACTGGCCGGTTTCGGCCTCGAAATCGGCGGCGTCGGCGTCAAGGACATCGTGCTGCCGGGCGAGATGAAGACCATCCTGGCGCAGGTCGTCGAAGCGGGTAAAGCCGCCGAAGCCAACGTGATCCGTCGGCGCGAGGAAACGGCGGCGACCCGTTCGCTACTCAACACCGCCAGGGTTATGGAAGACAACCCGGTCGCCCTGCGCCTGAAGGAACTGGAAACGCTGGAACGGGTCGCCGAACGGATCGACCGCATCTCGGTCTTCGGTGGCCTCGATCAGGTGCTGAACGGGCTGGTGACGCTGGCGAAGTAGGCGTCTAGCTGGAACGGCCTGTAGCAAGGAGAAAAGAGCATGGAAGGCTACAAAAGCGGGAAACAGCGGCGCGCCGAGATCAAGGCGGCGCGGCGGGGGCATCGCCTGGCCGCGCGAGTGGTCAACCGGATTGTTGTGCCACCGCCTGGCCCTGTCGTGCCGGTGGATTTCAGCAAGCTGAAAGCCAATAACAGCTATGGCCTGAGCGCCTTTGCCCAGCGTGGTTACTACGTCGATAGGCCCTTCAACTGCTGCGATTGCGCTGCGGCCTGCGTGTGGACCGCCGAACAGCAACGCTGGTGGTACGAAACCGTGGGCGGCTCGCAAGACGCCATCGCCAAACGCTGCCGTCCCTGCCGCCAGCGCGAGCGGCAACGCAAGGAACTGGCCCGGCAGGTAGCGCAAGCCGGTTGGTTGAAGAAGCAGGCGCGCCTGGCCGGCGCGGCCCAATAACAAATGCAAGACGAATGAAATCCGGCTCGCTACCATCGCGACCGGGAGCAAAGGAAAAGAAGATGAGCTATCAAGTACAAGACGTGGCCGAAGGCAAGCCGATCAAGCTGTGGACCGAAGGCGTGCCGG
Source organism: Azonexus sp. MM2026_4 (assembly GCF_055901855.1). Taxonomy (NCBI): domain Bacteria; kingdom Pseudomonadati; phylum Pseudomonadota; class Betaproteobacteria; order Rhodocyclales; family Azonexaceae; genus Azonexus; species Azonexus sp. MM2026_4. The sequence goes on from NZ_CM148380.1 coordinate 3,550,235, forward strand.
TCGAGGACGATGCCCGCAAGCAGCTGATGAACACCGCGAAGATGCCCTTCATCTTCCGCCACCTGGCGGTGATGCCGGACGTGCATCTGGGTAAGGGTTCGACCATCGGCAGCGTGATCCCGACGCAGGGCGCGATCATCCCGGCGGCGGTCGGCGTCGATATCGGCTGCGGCATGATGGCGGCGCGCACCACGCTGAGCGCCGCCGATCTGCCGGACAACCTGCACGGCCTGCGTTCGGCGATCGAGGCGGCAGTCCCGCACGGGCGCACGCCGCCGCGCCAGAGCCGCCGCGACAAGGGCGCCTGGGAAAACCCGCCGGAAGCTGTCGATGCCATGTGGGCCTCGTTGCTGCCGGGGTTCGCGCGCATCACCGAAAAGTACCCGCGCCTGAAGAACACCAACAACCACAAGCACCTGGGAACGCTGGGCACCGGCAACCACTTCATCGAAGTCTGTCTCGACGAGGCCGATCACGTGTGGTTCATGCTGCACTCCGGTTCGCGCGGGGTGGGCAACGCCATCGGCAACCTGTTCATCGAACTGGCCCAGGCCGACATGCGTCAGCACATCGCCAACCTGCCGGACAAGGATCTCGCCTACTTCGAAGAAGGTTCCGAGCACTTTGCCGACTACGTCGAAGCCGTGGGTTGGGCGCAGGATTACGCGCGCCGTAACCGCGACGTGATGATGGCGAACGTGGTTGCCGCCGCGCGTCAGGTGATCGCCAAGCCGTTCTCGGCCGACGTCGAAGCGGTGAACTGTCATCACAACTACGTGCAGCGCGAAACCCACTTCGGAAGCGAGGTGCTGGTGACGCGTAAAGGTGCCGTGTCGGCGAAAAAGGGCGAACTCGGGATCATTCCGGGGTCCATGGGCGCCCGCAGCTACATCGTGCGCGGCCTCGGTAACGAGGAAGCCTTCAGCTCCTGCAGCCACGGCGCCGGCCGTACGATGAGCCGCAACGAAGCCAAGCGCCGCTTCACCGTGGACGACCAGATCAAGGCCACCGCCCACGTCGAATGCCGCAAGGACAGCGAGGTGATCGATGAAATTCCGATGGCCTACAAGGACATCGACGCCGTGATGCACGCCCAGCGCGAGCTGGTGGAAGTGGTGCATACGCTGCGCCAAGTGGTTTGTGTGAAGGGATAGGAAATGTCCGAATTGATGGCACCCGGCAAGGTGCTCAGCGCCCACCCCATAGCCCCGGAAGTTCGCCAACGGGTCATGCAGGCGCTCGCCGACATCGAGGCCGAACACGATGTCACGGTGCTCTACGCCTGCGAATCCGGTAGCCGGGGCTGGGGCTTTGCGTCGCCGGACAGCGATTACGACGTGCGTTTCCTCTACGTCCATCGTCTGCCCTGGTATCTCTCTGTCGAGCCGCAGCGCGACGTGATCGAATTGCCGATCAGCGACGAGCTGGATGTCGGCGGCTGGGAGTTGCGCAAGGCGCTGCGCCTGTTGCGGCGGGCCAATCCGGTGCTGCTCGAATGGCTCGATTCGCCGGTGGTTTATCGGGAAGACACGGCCTTGACCGCAGGCATCCGCGAGCTGGCGACACAGTGGTTTTCGCCGCTGCGCGGGCGCTATCACTACCTGTCCATGGCGCACCGCAACTTTCGCGGCTACCTGCAGGGCGACAGCGTGCGCCTGAAAAAGTACCTCTACGTGCTGCGTCCGCTGCTGGCGGCGCAGTGGATCGAGCGCGGCCTCGGTCAGCCGCCGATGCGCTTTGCCGATCTCGCCGAGCGCATGGTGACGGACGCGGCGCTGCTCGATGAAATCAATGCGCTATTGGCAATCAAGATGCGCGCCGGCGAGGCCGAATACAGCCCGCGCTGGCCGCACATCCACGCCTTCATCGAAAGCGAGCTGGCGCGAACCGTGGTCGATGCGAATTACAAGAAACCGGAAGGCGAAGCTGACGAACTTGATGCCTTTCTGAAGCGGACGGTGTTGGCGGTATCTGCTGCTGAAATGCGGAGGTAGCCCCATGAAACGACAATGCCACGGGTTGGCCGACAAAAGCGTTCGCTCGCTGGTCGGCATGGCCTTGCAGGATAGAGAAGAGGATGACGTTTACTGGGAATGCGTCGGAAAACTGCAGCTATATCGCTGCGAAGATCAGGTCGTTTGGATTCGACGCAATTTCAAGAGCCGGAATTGGCGCAAGCGGGTTCTGGCGGTGAATGTCATTTGCCAGTTGGGGCGCCCGCTTAAGGACGGGGTGCCGTGGGAGCCGCTGCAGTTGGAACTGGCTCGGGAAGTTCTTGGGCGGGCATTGCGGGATCAGCATTGGCGGGTGGTTGAGGCTGGGCTTTTCGGTTTGGGGCACCGCGAATTTCCGGAATATTTGCCTGAGATGTTGGTGTATGTCGGTGACCCTAATGAGGAAATACGCTATGCCTTGGCTTTTTCCTTGGGAATGTATCCCCAGCAGGAGGCGACCGAGGGGCTTCTCGAGTTGATGAGGGATACGTCGAGCCTCGTTCGGGACTGGGCGACTTTCGGTTTGGGGAGCCAGAGCGATCAGGATAGCCCGGCAATTCGGGATGGCCTGCTAGTAGCGGCTCATGACAGCGAACCGGAAGTGCGCGGCGAGGCGATGGTTGGCTTGGCCAGAAGAGGCGATGAGCGTGGCAAGACGTTAGTACTGGAGGCGCTTGGCGACGAGTTCCATGGCACTTGGGCCATTGATGCAGCCGGTCACTATGCCGATCCGCAATTCCTGCCCGTATTGGAGCACCTTCGGCAGAACCCGGAGATTGCCGATGCAGCCTATTTTTCAAGCGTGCTTGCCGATGCGATTCAGGCTTGTTCTGAATCGTCCAACGGTACATAACAACGACAATGAAGCAGAACAACATGGAATGGATAGAACTCGACGGTTCACGCGGTGAGGGCGGGGGTCAGATTTTGCGGACGGCCTTGAGCCTGTCGATGATTACCGGCATCCCTTTTGCCATCGAGCGCATTCGCGCCGGGCGCAAGAAGCCGGGCTTGCTGCGTCAGCATCTGACGGCCGTGCAGGCGGCGGCCGCGGTGTGCGGGGCGCAGGTGGAAGGGGCGACGGCGGGCTCGTCGCAACTGCGCTTCCACCCGGGGCCGATCCGGGGTGGGGATTACGCCTTCGCCATCGGCTCCGCCGGTAGCTGCACCCTGGTGCTGCAGACGGTGTTGCCGGCGCTGTGGTTCGCCGACGGACCGAGCACGCTGCGGGTCAGCGGCGGTACCCACAACCCGGCGGCGCCGCCGGCCGATTTCCTCATTCACTGCTGGCAGCCGCTGCTGCAGCGCATGGGCGTGACGCTGGAGGTCCAGTTGCTGCGCCACGGTTTCTACCCGGCGGGCGGCGGCGAGGTGCTGGCGTCCACGGCGCCGGTCACGGCCTGGCAGCCCTTGCAACTGGAGGCGCGTGGCGAGTTGCGGCGCACCCGTGCCATCGGTGTGGTTTCCGGTGTGCCGGTTGATGTCGCCAAGCGCGAGATGCAGCGGGCCGCAAGTTCATTGGGGCCGTTGGACGAGGAGTTGCGGGTGCTGCCGAGTAATGAGGGGCCGGGCAATGTTCTGATGGTGGCGCTGGAGTATCCGGAACTGACCGAGCTGTTTTCCGCCTGCGGCGAACGCGGGCTTGCGGGCGAGGCCGTCGCCGACCGCGTCGCCCGCGAAGCCCGTCTGTATCGGGACAGTGGTGCGGCGCTCGGCGAGCATCTGGCGGACCAGTTGCTTCTGCCGATTGCTCTGGCGGGGCAGGGGCGTTTCACCACGACTGTGGCTTCCTCGCATCTTCGGAGCAATTGCGAGGTTATCGAGACCTTCCTTTCCACGAACTTCCTGATCGAGGAAATCGGGAATCACGTGCGGGTCAGTCTGCCGCGTTAGCTTGTCCGCCGGGCCGCTCCCATCGCCGTCGCTGATCGTCAGCGGCACGTTCCCCGTGCGCGATCAGCGTTGCCTGGACGACCGGGGGCGCGGCAAACCTGCTCCCGTCGTCTGCGGTGAACACGCCGGCGGCGATAGAAATTTCAAATATAGTTTGCCGTGGGAATCAATGACGCGTATTGTGCACCGCAGCGATTTCTAGTTGTGTTGTTATTTTGTTGGTCTAGTACCCGCAGTTCTGCGGCGCCATTCCCCCACTGTCACCTCGCCCCCTTGATCTCGCCCCAACCAGGGGCTTTGCGCCCCGTTAATTTTCGGAGATTCAAGATATGGCAACAGGTAGCGTCAAGTGGTTTAACGATTCCAAGGGTTTTGGCTTCATTACGCCGGAAGGCGGCGGCGAAGATCTCTTCGCGCATTTCTCGGCAATTCAATCGAACGGTTTCAAGACCTTGGCTGAAGGCCAGCGGGTGAGTTTCGACATCACCAACGGCCCCAAGGGTAAGCAAGCCAGCAACATTCAGATCGCCTGATCCTTCAGACGCTCTCTCAGGCAGCCGCTCGACGCGGTTGCCCGCCCCCTTCGTGCCGGAAGATATTGCCGGCCAGGGGCGCCCGGATCGGCGACCGCCGATTCCCGGGCAAACCTTGAAAAGATCAAATGAATTTAGAAAAACAACGCGCGGAAGCCGAACGGCTTTGCGCCGAATCGGGTATTTCCGTCCTGCCGTATGGGAATGCCTGGTGGCTGCTGGGCCGGGGTGTCAATCACGTGGTGGGCGAACTGGCAGGACTTTCCCAAACCGATCTGCAGCGCTATCAGCCGACCCGGCGCTGACGCCGAAGTCTCGCCAGTCCTGCCTCCGGATCGGTCGGTTCACCGGCTGTCCGGCTTTCCAGGCGACGGCCCCGGCGCCGTCTTTTCCCGAAATCCAAGGAGCACGCCATGAGCAACGCCATTCAGCGAACCGAACTCAAGACTTTTTACTACACGCCCGTTCATTGCCCCTTCTGCGGCACCCGGGTCATGGGTGCCGATCCGCAGGACGAGACGCGCATTACCGCCTGTCTCCATACGTTGTTCATCGCGCATGACACGGCTTTCGAGTATCGCGCCGAACGCTTCGACCGGAACCTCAATCTCCACGGCTTGAGCGAAAGGGAAGTTGAAGAGCGATGGCTCGGGGAGGAGGGGGGCGTCGATGGCCTCACCAACCAGGTGACCCTGGCTGATGCGATCAAGGTCGCCGCCTACGCGCCGGCACCGTCGGCCTACGGTTCCTACTACGGGTTCGCGCCGGTCGAATGAGCCGTGCCTGACCGGCGCCGCCGCTCGTCTGCTGCGGCAAGATCGGCTGGCGTCGGCAGGAAGCGGGGTCTTTCCGGGCGGGGGCTCAGCGCTTGAGCGCTGGGCTCCTTTGTCTTTCCGGTGAGCGATCAGCGACAACAAAAAATCTGTCGGACTCTTGAAATGCCGGCAGTGCGTCCCTATTATTAGCACTCGCCAGCGAGGAGTGCTAACAGCGGCACGCGCCGGTCCCGGGTCCGCAATTGTTGCGTCCGGCCAATTTCCCGTTCCAAGAACAATATTTCAGGAGTGATATCTATGAACATCCGTCCCCTGCATGACCGCGTGATCGTCAAGCGCGTCGAAGCCGAGCGCACCACCGCTTCCGGTATCGTCATCCCCGATTCCGCCGGCGAGAAGCCGGATCAGGGCGAAGTGCTGGCTGTCGGTCCGGGCAAGCGCGACGACGCCGGCAAGTACCTCGTTCCCGACGTCAAGGTCGGCGACCGCGTGCTGTTCGGCAAGTACGCCGGCCAGGCGGTCAAGGTCGATGGTCAGGAAGTCCTGGTCATGCGCGAAGAAGACATCATGGGCGTGCTGCAGAAGTAATCCTGCGCTCGACTCTCTCTACAGAACAATTTTCAGGAGCTAGATAAATGGCAGCCAAAGAAGTCAAATTCGGTGATTCCGCCCGCGCCCGCATGGTCGATGGCATCAACATCCTGGCCGACGCGGTCAAGGTGACGCTCGGTCCGAAGGGCCGCAATGTGGTTCTGGAACGTTCCTTCGGCGGCCCGACGGTCACCAAGGACGGCGTTTCCGTGGCCAAGGAAATCGAACTGAAGGACAAGTTCGCCAACATGGGCGCCCAGATGGTCAAGGAAGTCGCTTCCAAGACCTCCGACATCGCCGGTGACGGCACCACCACCGCCACCGTGCTGGCCCAGGCGATCGTCCGCGAAGGCATGAAGTACGTTGCCGCCGGCATGAATCCGATGGATCTGAAGCGCGGCATCGACAAGGCCGTCGCCGCCACCATCGAAGAACTGAAGCAGATCTCCAAGCCGTGCACGACGACCAAGGAAATCGCCCAGGTCGGTTCGATCTCCGCCAACTCCGACGCCGACATCGGCGAAATCATCGCCAACGCGATGGAAAAGGTCGGCAAGGAAGGCGTCATCACCGTTGAAGACGGCAAGTCCCTGGCCAACGAACTCGACGTCGTCGAAGGCATGCAGTTCGACCGCGGCTACCTGTCGCCGTACTTCATCAACAACCAGGACAAGCAGATCGCCCTGCTCGACAACCCGTTCGTCCTGCTCTTCGACAAGAAGATCTCCAACATCCGCGACCTGCTGCCGGTGCTGGAACAAGTTGCCAAGGCTTCCCGCCCGCTGCTGATCATCGCCGAAGACGTCGATGGCGAAGCGCTGGCCACCCTGGTGGTGAACAACATCCGCGGCATCCTGAAGACCGTCGCCGTCAAGGCTCCGGGCTTCGGCGACCGGCGCAAGGCCATGCTCGAAGACATCGCCATCCTGACCGGCGGTACCGTCATCTCCGAAGAGACCGGTCTGTCCCTGGAAAAGGCCACCCTGAAGGATCTGGGTCAAGCCAAGCGCGTTGAAATCGCCAAGGAAAACACCACCCTGATCGACGGTGCCGGCGATGCTGCTTCGATCGAAGCCCGCGTCAAGCAGATCCGCGTGCAGATCGAGGAAGCCACTTCCGATTACGACCGCGAAAAGCTGCAGGAACGTGTTGCCAAGCTGGCCGGCGGCGTTGCCGTGATCAAGGTCGGTGCCGCCACCGAAGTCGAAATGAAGGAAAAGAAGGCCCGTGTCGAAGATGCGCTGCACGCCACCCGTGCCGCCGTTGAAGAAGGCATCGTTCCCGGCGGCGGCGTCGCGCTGCTGCGTGCCCGTGCCGCGGTCAAGACCCTGAAGGGTGAAAACCACGACCAGGACGCCGGCATCAAGCTGATCCTCAAGGCGATCGAAGCCCCGTTGCGCGAAATCGTCGCCAACGCCGGCGACGAGCCGTCCGTGGTGGTCGACAAGGTCGTTCGCGGCAAGGGTAACTACGGTTACAACGCCGCTTCCGGCGAGTACGGCGACATGGTCGAAATGGGCGTCCTCGACCCGACCAAGGTGACCCGCACCGCGCTGCAGAACGCCGCCTCCGTGGCCGGCCTGATGCTCACCACCGAGTGCATGGTTGCCGAACTGGCCGAAGACAAGCCGGCCGGCGGCATGCCCGACATGGGTGGCATGGGCGGCATGGGCGGTATGGGCATGGGCATGTAATACATGTCCGCCTGAGCGTCGCTCAAGGAAGTACAGAACACCCGGCTGCGGCCGGGTGTTTTTTTTGCCGCTTTCCGCGGCTGTGAGCCATCCCGCTGAAGCGTTTCGGTGGCTTGCAAGGCCTCGCTGCGGGCCGCCATCGGCGTTTTCTGGCGGCCACGGGTGGGGCGCCGGAGGCGGCTCGACGGCCGCTTTTGCGGCGTCGCAACAAAACCCGTAATGCGCTATTCTTGCGCCCTTCGCTTTAGCAGGCCGGGGGGTCGGGGAGGTTTCGATGCAAAAGCATGCCGCGAGTTGTGCGCTGGTTCGGGAGAACCCGCGTTTCCGGTCGCTGCTCAGGCGACGCAATCGTTATGCCTTTTCTCTGGCGGGTTTGATCATGCTCGCCTACTTCGCCTTCATCCTGGGCGTCGCCTTTCAGCCGGACTGGATCGCCCGGCCGCTGGCACGCGGCATGACGGCCAACGTCGGCATCCTCTTCGGCCTCGGCGTGATCGCCCTGACCGTGCTGGTGACCGTGCTCTACGTGCGCCGGGCCAATCGGGAGTTCGACCCGGAGGCGCTGGAAATCCGGCGCCAGGCGTTGAAATGACGCCGGGCCTCCGCTTCCTGGTGCTGGCCGTGGCCAGCCTCGTGCTGGCCGGCGCTGCCGTTGCCATGCCGTCGATCGACATCGGTCTGCGGCAGACGACCAACTGGTCGGCGATCAGCACCTTCTTCGTCGTCGTCGGCCTGACCTTGTGGATGACCCGGCTGGCGACGGCGCGCAGTCGGGCCTCGGCCAACCTCTATACGCCGGGCGGCGGCATCTCGGGCTTCCAGAACGGCCTGGCGATCGCCGGCGATTACATGTCGGCGGCGTCCTTCCTCGGCATTTCCGGGCTGGTTTTCGCCAGCGGTTTCGACGGCCTGGTCTTCTCCGTCGGCTGGCTCGTCGGCTGGCCGGTGGTGACCTTCCTGATGGCCGAACGCTTGCGCAACCTCGGCAAATTCACCTTCGCCGATGTCGCCGCCTACCGCTTCGCGCAGAAACCGGTGCGCAGCCTGGCGGCGGTCGGGTCGCTGGTGGTCGTGCTGTTCTACCTGATCGCCCAGATGGTCGGCGCCGGGCAGCTGGTCAAGGTGCTGTTCGGGCTGGAATATACCTACGCGGTGGTCCTGGTCGGCGCCCTGATGACGCTTTACGTGCTGTTCGGCGGCATGATCTCGACCACCTGGGTGCTGATCAACAAGGCGGTCCTGCTGCTCGTTGGTACCACGCTGCTGGCGCTGCTTGTCCTCTACCGCGCCGATTTCAATCCGGACGCGCTGTTTTCCCGGGCGACCGACCTGCATCGCCTGAAGGATGCGCTGATGGCGCCCGGCGGTTTGATCAAGGACCCGGTGTCGGCGCTTTCCGTCGGCATGGCGCTGATGTTCGGCACCGCCGGCCTGCCGCACATCCTGATGCGCTTCTTCACCGTCGCCGACGCCCGCGAGGCGCGCAAGTCGGTGGCCTGGGCGACGATGTGGATCGGCTATTTCTACGTCCTCACCTTCATCATCGGCTTCGGCGCCATCGTCGCGTTGATCGGTCATCCGGGGCAGCATTTCGTCGGCGGCCGGGTTTCCGGCGGCCTGCTGGGCGGCGCCAACATGGCCGCCATCCACCTGGCCGGCGTGCTGGGCGGCGACCTCTTTCTCGGCTTCATCGCCGCCGTCGCCTTCACCACCATCCTCGCCGTCGTCGCCGGCCTGACCTTGTCCGGCGCCTCGGCGGTATCGCACGACCTGTACGCGACGGTGCTGCGCAAGGGGGCGGTGAGCTCGGAACAGGAGCGGCGGGTGTCCAAGCTGTCCACCTTCGTGCTCGGCGTCGTTGCCGTGTTGCTGGGCATCGTTTTCGGGCGGCAGAACGTCGCCTATATCGTGATGCTGGCGTTCTCGGTCGCCTGTTCGGTGAATTTTCCGGTGCTGGCGATGGCGGTGCTGTGGAAAGACTGCACGACGCGCGGTGCTACCGTCGGCGGTTTTCTCGGGCTCTTCAGCGCGGTGGTGCTGACCGTGCTGTCGCCGGTGGTCTGGGAGAGCGTGCTGCGTCATCCAGTCGGTTCGGCGCCGTTTCCGTATGCGTCGCCGGCGATCGTCTCGATGCCGCTGGCCTTCCTGGCGATCTGGCTGATTTCGCAGTTCGACCGTTCGCCGCAGGCGGCGCGCGAACGCGCCTTGTTCCCGGATCAACTGATCCGCTCGGAAACCGGCATTGGTGCGTCGGCGGCCCGCTCGCACTGAGCCGAGCGAGTCCCCGGAAAACGCCGATGCGTTTTCTTTGTTAGACTTGACGAGTTCCGGGAAAAAGAAGGTAGGGGGTTGCCCAGTGCAGGTCGGGCCTACCCCCTGAGCCCAGGATGAACCTGAAGCTCCGAGACCATAAAAGGAGAACAGCCCGTGCAGGTTACTACAATTCGCTTACAAAATGCTTACGTCGCCAGGGGGGCTGCATCATGCGTATCCTGATTGCCGAGGACGATACGATCATCGCCGACGGACTCTGCCGTTCGTTGCGTCAGGCCGGTTATGCGGTCGATTGGGCGGCCAACGGGCATGACGCAGATACCGCCTTGCTCACGGTTTCCTACGATCTGCTGATCCTCGACCTCGGCCTGCCCAAGCTTTCCGGTCTCGAAGTGCTGAAGCGCCTGCGGGCGCGCAATTCGCAACTGCCGGTCCTGATCCTGACCGCGCTTGACGGCACGCACGACCGGGTCAAGGGGCTCGATCTGGGCGCCGACGACTACATGGTCAAGCCGTTCGAGCTGGCCGAGCTGGAAGCCCGTGTCCGGGCGCTGACCCGGCGTTCGTCGGGGACGGCGCCGACCATCCTGTGCGGTGCGCTGAGCTTCGACCAGGTTGGCCGGGTGGCGCAGATCGACGGTGTGCCGCTCGAACTCTCGGCGCGCGAGATCGGCCTGCTCGAGGTCTTGCTCAGCCGGATGGGGCGCCTGGTCAGCAAGGATCAACTGGTCGATCACCTGTGCGGCTGGGGCGAAGAAGTCAGCCACAACGCGATCGAGGTGTACGTCCACCGCCTGCGCAAGAAGCTGGAGTCCGGCGGGGTCAAGATCGCCACTGTTCGCGGCCTGGGTTACTGTCTTGAGCGACCGCAAGGCGAATGACGCCGGGCGGGCCGGCACGCCCTCGCCGGAGGCCGAGCGCTCGCTGTTCGGCGAGATTCTCGACTGGATGCTGGCGCCGCTGCTCTTCGTCTGGCCGCTGAGCATCGCCTTCACGCATTACTTCGCCAACAACGTCGCCAATTTTCCGTATGACCAGTCGCTGCGCGAACTGGTTGCCACGCTCAGTCGCCAGGTGCAGTACGTCGACGACAAGCCGGTGGTCGCGCTGCACGCCTCGACCCGGGCGCTGCTGCGTGCCGACGAGATCGACAGTGTCTATTTCCACGTCGTCGACGAGAACCGCAAGCTGCTGGTCGGCGACCGCGAACTGCCGATTCCGGAAGGGACCGGCAAGGGCAACCTGGTGCCCGGCGAAGTCTATTTCCGCGACCTCGAGTTCAACGGCCAGGAACTGCGCATCGCCTATTCCTACCTGCTCGATCCGCAACGGCCGGACAAGCACTGGCTGCTGGTCGAGGTTGCCGAGACCACCGAGAAGCGTACCCAGCTTGCCAACCGCATCGTCGCCAGCGTCATCCTGCCGCAGTTCATCATCATCCCGCTCGCCGTCATGCTGGTCTGGTTTGGCCTGTCGCGCGGTCTGCGACCGCTGACCCGGCTGCGCCACACGATCGAGGACCGCGATCCCGGCGATCTCTCGCCGATCGCCACGCGCCGGGTTCCAGAGGAACTGGAGCCGCTGGTCGAGGCCTTCAACGAGATGCTCGAACGCATGAAGCGCAACGTCGAAGCGCAGCAGCGTTTCGTCGCCGATGCTGCGCACCAGATGCGCACGCCGCTCACCGGCCTCAAGACGCAGGCCCAGTTTGCCGCCCGCGAAACCGATCCGGCCGCCTTGCGGCACGCTTTGCGCCAGATCGCCACCGGCGTCGACCGCGCCGGCCGCCTGGTCAACCAGTTGCTGACGCTGGCTCGTACCGAGGGCGGTGAGCTGAGCCAGCAGCAGCATGCGCCAACCGACCTGACGCAGTTGCTGCGCGAGGTGGTCGAGGACTGGGTGATCGTCGCCCTCGAAAAAGGTATCGATCTCGGGTTCGAGTCGCCCGGTCCGGCGATGATTTCGGGCAACGAGTTCATGTTGCGCGAACTGATCAAGAACCTGATCGACAACGCCTTGCGCTACACGCCGGCCGGCGGTCACGTCACTTGTCGCACCATCGTCACCGAGGTCAGCGTGCTGCTGGAAATCGAGGACGACGGGATCGGTATTTCGGAAGAGCAGGCCGAACTGGTCTTCGAGCGCTTCTACCGGGTCGATGACGCGACCACCGAAGGGAGCGGCCTCGGGCTGGCCATCGTCCAGGAAATCGCCAGCCAGCACGGGGCGCGCGCCATGTTGCGGCCGAATCCCCGGGGCAAGGGGGCGGTCGCCCGGGTCGTCTTCAGCGCCTGGCACCCGCCGCTACCGCCGCGGCCGCCGCCGGAAGATTATGCCGAGCTCTACCGCCAGTCGCCGCCGATCGGTCCGTGAGTGGAGCGGCAAATCGGCGAGAATCCTCTTGCACAAGGCGGGGGGCGTCGCTATAATGCGGCCTCCTTTGGCCAAGTAGCTCAGTTGGTAGAGCAGCGGATTGAAAATCCGCGTGTCGGTGGTTCGATTCCGCCCTTGGCCACCAAAAGATTTCTGCATTTAGCCCCGGTCACTGACTGGGGCTTTTGCTTTCCGGCGCCGTTGAAGGCGCTTCCTGCCGGCGCGAGTTGGTCGGCGGGCAAGGTTTTCGTGCGCCCCGGTGCCGGCCGCGCGATCACCTTCCTCTCGCTGTTCCGACAAGTGCCCGGGTGCCCGGGGAAAAGATCGTCCGGCATCAGGTCAATCAACGGATCAAGGCGAAGTGACAGGTAGGCGTGGCCGTCGATCATTGCCTGCTACGTCCGGAAAATCAGCTCAGCCAGCTTCTTGGTCGGTCGGTGGGGGGCGCCGGTTAGAGCCCTCCGCAGTGCTCCGCGAGCAAGCGCAACTGCGCTGAGTTCGGATCAATGGTGCCGTCGCTGCCAAATCCGGTTGCGTCAGGGGAACCGCCAGTCTGCAATTCCTCCTACATATCCAGCGTCGGCTGGAGGCAAATCAGCGGATCGAAGTGCCAGGTGTCAGCAGTGCCCATTGTTGAGCACATCGGCATAATTACGAGTCGGGAAGCAGCGATTCGGTAGCTCGTCGCATGACAGCTTGACCCTCTACGGCAAAGCCGAAATACTGCTGCCGATTGTTAGGGGGGGCACCGATGAAATATGCAAATGGTTTCCAGCCAGGCATGCCACTTTGGCTGCATCGCTGGGAAGTCCAAAAATGATCACGCCCGTGCAATCGGAATGTCAGCCCCTCCCTCAGGCACACTTTCGTGCCGCGTTCGACAACCTGCCTTTTCCTGCCTGGTTGAAAGACACGGAAAGCCGGTTTCTTGCCGTCAATGAAGCGTTCGCGGCAACCTTTGGTGTCGCTGAGGCGGAAGCCCTGATCGGCAAGAGCGATTTCGATATTGCGCCGTATGAATTGGCCGAGGCTTATCGCGCCATCGACCGGCAAGTGCTCATGTCGCGACAAAAGCTGATCGTCGAGGAGGAGATATTCACACGTGGTCAGCGTTTGTGGTTTGAGACCTACAAGGCACCGGTTCTGGATGCAAACGGCGAGTTGCTCGGTTGCGTCGGCTTCGCCCGTGATATCAGTGAACGCAAGCAAATTGAAGTCCAGCGGGAAAAGGATCGTGAGCGCCTGGAGCTGGCGCTGGCCGGTGGGGATCTCGGCATGTGGGACTGGCATATTCCGAGCGGCCGGGTCCTCTTCAACGAGCGCTGGGCCTCAATGCTGGGAGAGTCGCCGGAGTTGCTGCCGCCACACATAGAAAGCTGGCGCAGTCGCCTGCATCCGGAGGACAGGGGCAGGACCAAAGCCGCCTGGATCGCGCATCTTCGCCGCAAGACGCCAGCCTACGAATCGGAGCATCGGGTTCGGCATCGCGACGGTCAGTGGATCTGGATACTCGATCACGGCAAGGTGCTCGAATGGGATGCCAATGGGCGCCCCCTGCGTGCAGTGGGCACGCATCTCGACATTACGGTGCGCAAGGAAAATGAGAGAAGGCTCAGGGAGAGTGAGGAACGCTTCCGGCTCATCTTTGAAAACACCGGTGAAGCAATCATCTTCGCTTGGCCGGATGGCCGCATCGAGACCGCCAACCCTGCTGCTCATAACTTGCTTGGGCTAAGTGAAGAAGAGTTGCGCAAGCTGGGGCGCGCCGGGATTGTCGATATGAACGATCAGCGCTTGCGCGACGGCCTCGTCGAACGTCTACGTACCCGCCAGGTGCGTGGCGAACTGACCTGCATCCACGGTAGTGGACGGCATTTTCCGGCCGAAGTCATTTCGACTCTTTTCGTGGACAGCAAGGGGGAATTGCGCAGCATCAACCAGTTTCGCGATATCACCGCGCGCAAACGCCGGGAAAGTGAGCAGGAAGAGAACCGGCAACGCCTCGAACTGGCACTGGCCGGCGCCGATCTGGGGATGTGGGATTGGCACCTGCCAAGCGGTCGGATCAAGGTCGACGCCCGTTGGGCTGCCATGCTCGGCGAACCAGCGGGGCAGGTGGCGCAGCAGGTCCAGATCTGGGAAAGCCGCTTGCATCCAGATGACATCGATGCGTTCAAACTGGAGCTGAAGCGTCAGTTAGCCGCCGATTCCGGGGCTTTCGAAAACGAGTACCGCCTGCGTCATCGCGACGGTCACTGGGTCTGGATTCTGGGCCGCGGCAAGGTGGTCGAGCGGGATTCCGCGCAGCGTCCGCTGCGCGTCGTCGGTACTCACCTTGACGTCACTCGGCGCAAGGAGGCGGAGCAACTGTTGCATGATCAACTGCACCTTCTTCGCCTACGGGACAACGCCTTGTCGGCGATTTCGCAGGGGGTGTTGATTACCGACGCGGAGCAGCGTGTCACTTATGCGAACAGCGCTTTCGAGGCAATCACCGGCTACTCGATGGTCGAAATTCTAGGCCGGAACTGCAGTTTTCTGCAGGGGCCGGACAGCGACGCCAACAGTCGGACGGCAATCCGTATCGCCCTACAGACCAGGCAGCCATTTCATGGTGAACTCCTGAACTATCGCAAGAACGGAACAGCATTCTGGAATGAACTTTCGATCACCCCGGTCTTCGATGCCGATGGGCGGATCAGCCAGTTTGTCGGTGTGCTGCGAGACGTCACGGCCCGCAAGCGGGACGAGGAAATGTTGCGCGATCAGGCTCGGAGAATCGAATCCCTGTCGCGACGTCTGCTGGCCGCCCAGGAAGAAATGCGCCGCCGCCTGGCCGCCGACCTGCATGACCGGACAAGTCCGAATCTCGCGGCCGTCTCGATCAACATCGGACTCCTGGCTGAAACCTTGTTTTCGAGAGGCAACGACGAGATCACCGAGCGCCTGGAAGACACCCGTGCCCTGATTGAAGACACCGTTGCCAGCATTCGCGAGATCAGTGCCGAGCTACGTCCGTCGCTGCTTGATTACGCTGGCCTTCTTTCTGCCATCGAAAGCTATGCGCAGCATTTCCGGCGCCGCACCGGCATCGCAGTCAGCATCCATTCGTCGGCGCAGTTGCCGCAACTGACATCGGAACTGGAGTCGGTGTTGTTCCGCATCTTCCAGGAAGCTCTGACCAACGTCGCCAAGCATGCACAAGCCACAAAGGTCGAGGTTGAAATCGCACCGGGGCATTGTTCCCTGGACTTGACTCTCAGTGACGACGGGCGCGGGTTTGATGCAGGGCGGCTCGGCGGGCCATCCTTCGGTAGCGGGCTGGGGCTGATCAATATGAAGGAAATGGCAGAGTTTGCAGGCGGCAGCTTCGCTTTCGAGTCCGATGTGGGGCACGGCACAAGCATTCGTGTCCGGATTCCCTCCAGTCCGGCAAAGAACTGACACAGGCCAGCACCGCCCCCGGGCGTTTCCGGTGAGACGAGCGAGGCTCACGGCGCCAGGGACTCAGATATTTGGGGCAATGTGACCTATCCCGATCCTGCTGCCTTGGTGCCGAATACAGGTAAACAGGTAGCGCGGCTAGGGGTTTTCTGGGATACCGCATGCTGTGGTCAATCGATATTATCCGTTGCACTATAAATAAAACCGGTTATTTGTTGAATTTTGTATTTGCATGCCGTCAGCAAGACTGACGGAGACGGGGCGAGGCAAAGGGAACGCCGGCTACAGGGGAAGCGCCGATGAGACATGGCGCAATTGGCAAATGAGACAGTGCGGTACGGTGTAGTAAGAATTCCTCCTTGGAGATTTTTGCCCTTATCTCTCCGGAGGGTGCCACGAGCTTGCTCTAATCGCATTCCGGCGAGGTTTTCGTGCGAATTCAGTCGTCACTAGTCCATCATGACAAAGCGCATTCTCCTTGCCGATGATCACCGGATGTTCCGCGACGCATTGCGTCTGCTGCTCGAGCGCGTGCCACGCCTGGTGGTTGTGGGGGAAGCGGGGAATGGCAATGATGTTCTGCCTCTGGCGCAGCAGACCGGAGCGGATATCGTATGTATGGACATCGGCATGCCGGGGATGAATGGCATTAAGGCTGCCCGGCAGTTGCGGGCTGCATTGCCTGCGACAAAGGTGATCGCATTGTCCACCTACGCGGAACGGCGCTACGTGCTCGACATGTTCGATGCCGGCGTTGCCGCTTACGTAACCAAGGCAGAAGCCAGTGATGAGCTCCTGCGCGCCATCGAGGCTGTACGCCGCGGGCGCCACTATCTGTGCCCCGATGCCGCGACCTTGTTGACCGGTAATGCTTCGCTTCCAACGTTGCTCGGCACTCCGCAGCAACCCCAACTCAGCCCTCGTGAGCGCGCAGTCCTGATACAGGTGGCCAAAGGATGCACCTCGATCCAGATTGCCGAGCAGATGAACATCGCGCCGTCCACCGTCGAGGTGCATCGCCGCAACATCATGCGCAAACTCGACCTGCACAGCGTCGCCGAATTGACCCGTTACGTCATCAGTTGCGGTTTCGACCAGGATTAATCGATTTCTTGCGGACTGCATCTACCGGCATCCGGGTAGAAGAAATAGGGCCTTTCCTGAATATCGGCGTCCGGGGCCCATAGATATCATCTTCGGCATAACAGAGACATACGACATCAGGTTATCGCCAGCCCCTTCGTTTTCCTGTCGTGGCCAAACGAACTGGCTAGTTGGGGATAGATCACGATGGATATCGAACCGAACACCCGTTTGCAGGAGCAGGCAATGGTTGCCGAAAGCGCCCGGATTGCGCTGCGCAATGGCGATTTCATCGGGGCAAGGAAACTGTTGATCAGCAGCGGAGAGAATCCTGCTGTCTGGGCTGAACATCTCTGTCGCTACCAGATTGAACTGGAAAAGCAGATTGACGAGTTGCAGCATGCCCGGAATGCAAGTTCGCAAGCGTTTGCCAATTTTGTCGGTCAATTGAAGCAGCTTCCGCTGCCATGTTTCGAAACGGATATCGACGGCATCATCACTGGCGTCAATGTCGAAGCAAGGCGCTTTTTCGACCCCGGGCTTGGTTCGTTGCGGACCGATTTCCTCCCCGATCTGCTCAGGGAGGATGAGCGGGAACGACTGGAGGGAGCGCTTCGCATCGCCGCTCAGCTGGGGAGCGCGTGCTTGCGGGCCCTCCACCTGTCTACACCCGGCAAGGGCGAATGCCGGAGAGACTTGTACCTGGTGCGTTTGCCGGAGTCTCCAACGCAATTCCTGGGCATGCTGCTTGATCCGGCCGCGGGGGGCGCTCCGGAGTCGTTGTCGAAGTCCGGAAATTCCGTTCTCGAGTCAAACGAAGCGCGGCTGCGCGCGATTCTCGGGACGGCGCCGATCGGCATTGCAGTCATGGATGCGGAGCGGCGTTTCATCGAGGTCAATCCCGCCCTGTGCGCGCTGACAGGTTATTCAGCGGACGAACTGCTCCATCAATCATCACGCAAGCTTTATCTGGACGACGCAAGCTTCGCCAGGGTCGGGCGGGACAAGTTCAGTTGCTTCGCGCACGGGGCGACTTACGAAATCGAGCTGCAAATGTTGCGCCGCGATGGGCGGCCGATCAACGTTGCGCTCTCGGCGGCACTGTTGGCGGGAAATGGCTCCGAGCATCTGTCGACGGTAATCGTTCAGGACGTCACGTCCTGTCGGCAGATCGAGAGCGAACTTCGCTTGCGCGTGGCGGCGCTGGATGCTGCGGCCAACGCGATCATCGTCACGGAGGCCGACGGTACCATTCAATGGGCCAATGCGGCCTTTTTCGAGATGAGCGGCTACGCGGCGCGCGAAGTGTTCGGCCGGCGCCCCGGCGAGCTGCTGCGCAGCGGTCAGCAGGATCCCGGCGAGTATGCCTGCCTCTGGCGGACGATCAGCAGCGGCCAGGTCTGGAAGGGGCAACTGATCAACCGACGCAAGGACGGCAGTCTCTACCACGAATTCCAGACGATCACGCCGATCCCCGACGGAGCCGGCAACATCCGGCACTACATCGCCGTCAAGCAGGACGTCAGCGACCGCGTCCGGAACGAACAGGAACTGGCGGCCTATCGCGAGCACCTCGAGGAACTGGTTGCCGAGCGAACGGCCGACCTGCAGAAGGCGCGGATGAATGCCGAGCGCCTGAGTCAGGTGAAAAGTGAATTCCTGTCCAACATGAGCCACGAGATCCGCACGCCGATGAATGCCGTGATCGGGCTTGCCCAGGTTGGCGCGCGCAATAGCGCCAACCGCCAGTGCGGGGAGACCTTCCGCCGGATTCTCGAGTCCGGCGAGTTGCTGGTGGCGATCATCGACGACATCCTCGATTTCTCGAAGATCGAAGCCGGCAAATTGCAGCTCGAATCGCATCCGGTCTGCCTGCAGCGACTGATCGACCGGGCCGTCGATCTGACGGCGGAGCGCGCGCGGGGCAAAGGCATCCGTTTTTCCATCCGCAAGGACGACAAGCTTCCCGAGGCCTGCCTGGGCGACGAAACCCGGATGCTGCAGATCCTCATCAACCTGCTTTCCAACGCCATCAAATTCACCGACTGGGGAAGCGTCGTCCTCGAAGCCGGTGTGGTCGAAGAGCGCTTGATGTTCCGCGTCATCGACACCGGTATCGGCATGACCCAGGAACAGATGGGCCGTCTCTTCTCTCCTTTCGAGCAGGCGGAAACATCGACCACCCGTCGCTTTGGCGGTACCGGACTCGGTCTCGTCATCTGCCACCGTCTGCTCGAAGCCATGGCGGGGGAGATCCGGGTGGACAGCCGCAGCGGCTTCGGCAGTGTTTTCGAGGTCCGGCTTCCCTTGCGGCCGACCGAACTGCCGATAAGGGCGTTGCCGGAAGTGGCTGCGACGGGACCGCGGCTCGCCAATGTGCGCATCCTGGCGGCCGAGGATAACGAGATCAACCGTCTGGTGCTGCAGGAGATGCTGGTTGACGAAGGTGTTTGTCTGACCTGCGTCGAAAACGGGCTGGAAGCGGTGCAGGCGGTGACCAGGAGCGGCGCCGATGTCTGGGATGTCGTACTCATGGACATCATGATGCCGGTCATGGACGGCTATGCGGCGGCAAGGCATCTCCGGGAGATGGCGCCCGAACTGCCGATCATCGGCATCACGGCGCACGCCCTGGCGGAGGAACGCGATAACTGCATGGCCGCCGGCATGGTCGAGCATGTTGCCAAGCCACTCAATCTCGAGCTTCTGGTCGAAGCAATCCAGCGCCATTGCCGGCGTTCTGGAAAGCGCCAGCCATAGCATGCCGTCCCGACAACCGTCCGTGAGGAATGCAAGGCGTGAGCGATTTCCAGTGATTTCCATGAATCAGATATTTCCTGGCGTTTATGTAGGGGGTTACAGTCAAAATGAAAACCATCTTTCTTGTCGATGATTCGGCAACCATCCTGTTGAGCATCTCCGGCATTCTCGCCAAGGCCGGTTATGCCGCCGAAAAGGCCGCCAATGCCGAAGAGGCGCTGCGCAAGCTGCAAGGTGGGCTGAAGATCGATCTCCTGATCACCGACCTCAACATGCCGGGCATGAACGGCATCGACCTGATCAAGGAAGTGCGCAAGCTGCCGGCCTACAAGTTCGTGCCGATCCTGTTCCTGACCACCGAGTCGCAACAGTCGCGCAAGCTGGAAGCAAAGGCGGCCGGGGCTTCCGGCTGGATCGTCAAGCCGGCGACGGCGGACGAGCTGCTCAATACCATCAAGCTGGTTGTCCGCTGATGAACCAAACGCAATTCTTGCAACGCGCCTTGCTGGTTGCCGGCATGGTGGCGCTGGGCGCCGGTGGTGCCGTCTACTTCATGCACGACGTGTTCCATCAAGCTTTCGCGCCGGCCAGCGTGGCCGACGCATTGGGCACGATCTTCATCGTCTGCGTCGCTTTCCTGGGGCAGTACCTGGTGTCACGCGCCTTCTATCGTGACTGGTCGCTCGGCCTGGGTAATCTGGCGGCGCAAAGGGCCAGCCAGGAAGGGGCCTTTCGCCGGGTGGCCGAAGAGGTTTCCGGCGAGCTGCTGCAAGTGCGCGACTTCAACGAAGTGGTGCGCGGCCAGTTGAAGGGCGTCATCGACGACACCGAAAGTGCCGCCTTTGCCATCGTCAGCCAGTTGCAGACGATCGACGAGGTGGTTGGCCGGCTCGATCGCTTCGTCACTCAAACGACTAGCGAAAGCGCCGAGCTGGCCAAGGATTCCGAGATGCGCATCGAGCAGAACCAGGAGGTTCTCAGACGCATGGAGGGCTATGTCCGGCAGCGCCTCCAGGAATCGGAGCAGGACCAGTTGCGAGTGACGCAGGTGGTCCAGGAAGCGCGTTCGCTCGAATCGCTGGTCCAGTTGATCAAGCACGTTGCCGGGCAGACCAACCTGCTGGCGCTCAACGCCGCCATCGAGGCGGCCCGCGCCGGTGAAGCCGGGCGCGGCTTCGCCGTGGTCGCCGACGAGGTGCGCAAGCTGTCGGGCGAGACCGAATCCGCCGTGGTCAAGATCAGCCGGGGAATTGCCGCCGTTGCCGAGCACATCGAAGTGCAGTTCCAGGACAAGCTGTCCAACGTCAACCTGGCCCAGGAAAGGGAGTTGCTCGATTTCTTCTCCTGCCAGATGAACGAACTCGGTCATAGCTACGAGGAACTGATGCGCCACGAGGCCGGTGTTCTGGCGCAAATCCGCGACAGCAGCCGGCAACTGGCGGCGATGTTCATGGAAGCGCAAGCCAGCGTCCAGTTCCAGGATGTCAGCCGGCAGCAGATCGAGCAGGTGATGCAGGCACTGTCGCGTCTCGACGAACATGCCGCCCTGCTGGCGGAGCGTGTTCAGGCCTTCGGCGATCCAGCTTTCGAATACCAGCCGATCGCCAAGCACCTGGAGGCCTTGTACAGCCGCTATGTGATGGAAAGCCAGCGCACCACGCATCAGAGCGCGCTGAAGATGGAAGCGGCAGGCACGGCTGCGGCCGCTTCCCGCATCGAATTGTTCTAGGAGGACATGATGTCTGCCAGCCAGCCCTTCGTCATCAGCAAGGCCCTGACCATCTACCACGCGCTCGAACAGAAGTCGTTGCTGCTCGACGCCCTGGCGGAAACCGACGAACTTGAACTGAACCTGTCGCAGGTGCCCGAGATGGATGCCGCCGGCCTGCAACTGCTGGTCCTGCTGAAGAAGGAAGCGCAGCGGGCCGGCAAGCGGGTGCGTATCGTCGCCCACAGTCAGGCCGTCAGTTCGCTGATCGATTTCTGCAACATGGCCGCCGAGTTCGGCGACCCGCTGGTCATTCCGGCCCGCGAAGCCGCCTGAGAAAAGGAAACGAGCATGGATGAAATCACCAGCGTCTTTGTCCAGGAGAGCCGCGAGCAGCTTGCCGACATGGAATCCTGCCTGCTCCGCCTGGAACAGAATCCGGACGATCCGGACAACATCAACGCCATCTTCCGCGCCGCGCATACGATCAAGGGCGGCGCCGGCGTCATCGAATGTCACTTCATCGAGGCATTCACGCACCGCGTCGAGAATGTGCTCGATGCGCTGCGCAACGGCGCCTTGGCGGTCAGTCCGGCGTTGACCACGCTGCTGCTCGGCTGCTGCGACCATATGGTCAGCCTGGTCGATGTGCTGGCGGCCGGCGAAACCGGGCCGGCCGGCGACCTGCAGACGCAGGGCGACGCCCTGAGCGGGCAACTGCAGGATTTCCTCGACGGCATCGGCGGCGGCGAACCCGCCGCGGCGTCGGAACTGACCGTCGCCGACAACGACCCGGCGGTCGAGGTCGAAAGCTCCGGCGGCGGCATCGTCCTCAACGACAGCTGGCACGTTTCGGTGCGTTTCGGCGAGAACGTCATGCGCGGTGGCGTCGATCCCTTGTCCTTGATCCGCTACCTGGGCTCGCTGGGCGAAATCCTCGCCATCGTAACCATTACCGACGCCATCCCGCTGGCTGAAGCGATGGACCCGGAATCCTGCTACCTCGGTTTCGAGGTCCAGTTGCAGACCCGCAGTTCCAAGGAGGATATCGAGCGCGTCTTCGACTTCGTGCGCGACGAATGCGAGCTGCGCATCCTGCCGCCGAACAGCCGGCTCTCCGAGTACCTCAGGCATATCCAGGAGTTGCCGGAAGACAGCATGCGCCTGGGCGAAATGCTGGTCCGCTGCGGTGCGCTGACCCAGGCCGAGCTTGAGCACGGCTTGAGCGACCAGAAACGCGGCGCCGGGGACGAATCCGCGCCAACCCAGCCGCTGGGCGAAATCCTGGTCGACCACAAGGTGATCAGCCAGGAAGTCGTCGAGGCGGCCGTCGTCAAGCAGGCGCAGGTCAGCGACAGGAAAGCCAGGGAAGCTCGCCTGGTCCGGGTTCAGGCCGACAAGCTCGACCAGTTGATCGACCTCGTCGGCGAGCTGGTGATCGCCGGTGCTTCGGCCAACCTGCTGGCGCAGAAGGCCCGGCAAAGCGAGCTGGTGGAAACCACCTCGGTGCTGTCACGGCTCGTCGAGAACATCCGCGACGCGGCGCTGCAACTGCGCATGGTGCAGATCGGCGACACCTTCAACCGCTTCCAGCGCGTCGTGCGCGACGTCTCGAAGGAACTGGACAAGGAAATCGAACTGCAGATCAGCGGCGCCGAGACCGAACTGGACAAGACGGTGGTCGAGAAGATCGGCGACCCGCTGATGCACCTGGTGCGCAATTCGCTGGATCACGGCATCGAGCCGACGGCCGTGCGTCTCGCCCGCGGCAAGCCGGCCTGCGGCCGGGTCTCGCTCAACGCCTATCACGACTCGGGCAGCATCGTCATCGAGATCGCCGACGACGGCGGCGGTCTGAACAAGGAAAAGATCACCGCCAAGGCGATCGAGCGCGGCCTGATCCAGCCCGGCGAGACGCTGTCCGAGCACGAAGTGGTCAACCTGATCTTCGAGCCCGGCTTCTCGACCGTGGACAAGGTGTCGAACCTGTCCGGGCGCGGCGTCGGCATGGATGTCGTGCGGCGCAACATCCAGGCCCTGCGCGGCACCGTCGATGTCGCTTCGGTCGACGGGCAGGGGGCGACCTTCACCATCCGCCTGCCGCTGACGCTGGCCATCATCGACGGCTTCCTGGTCGGCGTGCACAAGGCGGCTTACGTGATTCCGCTCGATACCGTCGTCGAGTGCATCGAACTGAAGAACCTGCCGACCGACCGCAACTTCATGAACCTGCGCGGCGAGGCGCTGCCCTTCATCCGCCTGCGCGAACTGTTCGAGATTCCGGGCAACGCGCCGCCGCGCGAGAACATCGTCGTCGTCCAGTTCGCCGGGCAGCGCGCCGGCATCGTCGTCGACCAGTTGATGGGCGAGTTCCAGACGGTGATCAAGCCGCTCGGCGCGATGTTCCGGCATCTGCGAGGGATCGGCGGCTCGACCATCCTGGGCAGCGGCGACGTTGCGCTGATCCTCGATGTCGCCGCGCTGGTGCAGAGCGTGACGCTGGGCGAACAGAACCGATTCTCCGAACGGGGCCACGCAGTGGCGGTCCCCCTTTCCTGCAACGCATTCACGCAACACTAATTACGGAGTACTCAAATGTTCAAGAATCTGAAGATTGGCGTCAGACTTGGTCTGGGCTTTGCCATCACGATCGTTTTGCTGGTTGCCCTGGCCAGCGTTTCCCTGTTGCGCATGGCCGACATCCTCGGCGAGACGAAAAGCATCGTCGATGACCGCATGCCCAAGGTCAAGCAGGCCAACGAGATACAGATCAACACGCTGATCATGGCACGGGCGGTACGTAACATGATCCTGGCCGAGGACAAGAACGTCGAGAAGGCCCAACTCGAAGTCATCGCCAATGCGCGCAAGCGTAACGGTGAAATCCTCGACCAGATGGCGCCGACGATCAAGTCGGACAAGGGCAAGGAAATGCTGGGCAAGATGCTGAACAGCCGCGCCCAGTACGGCACGGCGGTGACCGAAATACTGGCGCTGGCCGACACCTCCTCGCCCAGGTACGACCAGAAGAAAGCGATCGTAATGCTATTCGGTGACTATACGCGTACCGCCAACGAATACATCGAGGCGACCAAGGCCTTCATCGATTTCCAGGAGGTATTGGCGGCCAATAGCGGCAAGAGCGCGGTCGAACTGGTCGGTTCGTCGCAGACGGTGATCACCGTGATTTCGCTGGTCGCCGCGCTGCTTGCGGTTCTGTTCGCCTGGTGGGTGACGATCAGCATCACGCGACCGATCAACCAGGCCGTCAAGGCGGCGATGGCGCTTGCCGAAGGTGACCTGACGGTCAAGCTGGAAAGCGACAGCAAGGACGAAGTCGGCCAGTTGCTGAACGCAATGCAGAATATGATCGGCAAGCTGACACAGATCATCGGCGAGGTGCGTACCGCTGCCGACAACCTGACCAGCGCCGCCGGCCAGGTGTCGGCCACCGCCCAGTCGCTGTCGCAATCGTCGAGCGAGCAGGCGGCGTCGGTCGAGGAAACCACGTCGTCGATGGAGCAGATGACCGCATCCATCTCGCAGAACACCGAGAACGCCAAGGTCACCGACGGCATGGCCTCGAAGGCCGCCGCCGAGGCCGCCGAAGGCGGCACGGCGGTGAGCCAGACGGTCGAGGACATGAAGAGCATCGCCAGCAAGATCGGCATCATCGACGACATCGCCTACCAGACCAACCTGCTGGCCTTGAACGCCGCCATCGAGGCGGCGCGCGCCGGCGATCACGGCAAGGGCTTCGCGGTGGTGGCCGCCGAAGTGCGCAAGCTGGCCGAACGCTCGCAGATCGCCGCCCAGGAAATCGGCGACCTCGCCTCGTCGTCGGTCAAGCAGGCCGAACGCGCCGGCACCCTGCTCACCGAGATGGTGCCGACCATCCGCAAGACTTCCGACCTGGTCCAGGAAATCGCCGCCGCCTCCGCCGAGCAATCGTCGGGGGTCGCCCAGATCAACGGCGCCATGGGCCAGTTGAACCAGGCCACGCAGCAGAATGCCTCGGCCTCCGAGGAACTGGCGGCGACCGCCGAGGAACTCGGTTCGCAAGCCGAACAACTGCAGCAGACGATGACCTTCTTCCGCCTTGCCGACAGCGGTGTCGCCGCCGCCCGCAGCTTTGCCCCGCCAGCTCGTGCCGGTGGCCGCCCGGCGACCGCGCGCAGCCACGCCGTGCAGGTCAACGCGGGCGATTTCGAGCGTTACTGAGGAAGCGCCATGGGACAAGTCGTGCACCACAAGGGCTCGGCCGTCGCCGCCAATCGCGGCGCGGCGCCGGCCCAATACCTGACCTTCCTGCTCGGCGGCGAGATGTTCGGCGTCGGCATCCTCAACGTCAAGGAAATCATCGAGTTCGGCAGCATCACCGAGATTCCGATGATGCCGGCCTTCATCCGCGGCGTCATCAACCTGCGCGGCGCCGTCGTCCCGGTCATCGACCTGGCGGCGCGCTTCGGCGGCAAGGTCACCGAGGTCGGACGCCGCACCTGCATCGTCATCATCGAGGTACCGGACGAGGAAAGCCGCCACGATATCGGCGTCATCGTCGATGCCGTTTCCGAGGTGCTGGAGATTCCCGGCAGCGAGATCGAGCCGCCGCCGTCGTTCGGCGCCCGCATCCGCGCCGAGTTCATCCAGGGCATGGGCAAGGTGGCCGGCAAGTTCGTCATCCTGCTCGACATCACCCGGGTGCTCTCGGTCGAGGAGATCGCCATGCTGACCGGGGTCGAAGCGGGCGCCGGCGAAGCGGCGGGCGAGGGCTGAGCCGCCACCGCCACCTGGGCGCCGCCTGAACGATGGACCCCAGCCAGCTTTCCACCCAGGAGATCGAACGCCTGGCCCGGGTCATCCACCCCGGCGCCTGGGCGATCGAACCCGAACGGCCGTTGTCCACGCTGCTCGGCTCCTGCGTCGCCGTCTGCCTGTTCGATCCGCAGGCGCGGGTCGGCGGGCTCAACCACTTCATGCTGCCGAACATCCGGCGGGGCAGTCACGACGACGTCGACACCCTGCTCTCCGGCGCCTACGCCATGGAGTCGCTGCTCAACGCGCTGCTCCTGCGCGGCGCCAAGAAAGTCCGCCTGCAGGCCAAGGCCTTCGGCGGCGGCACCATCATCAATGCCGAGGGGGCGGCGATGAACATCGGCCAGCGCAACGCCGAGTTCGCCAAGGAGTGGCTGGCGCGCGAAGGCATCCCGCTGCTCGCCGCCGATTTCCTCGGCCCCTGGTCGCGCAAGCTGTTGTTCCTGCCGGCCAGCGGCGACGCCTACTGCCGGCGCATGGTGACCAACATGGCGACGGCCGAGACGATCGCCCGCGAAGAGCGCAGCTACGCCGAGACGCTGGTGCAGCAGACGAAAACCACCGACAAGAAGATCGAGCTGTTCTGATGGCCGAACCCAGTCCCATCACCGATCAGGAATTCGCGCTGTTCCAGCGCCTGATCTACAAGATTGCCGGCATCAGCCTGAGCGAGGCCAAGCAGACCCTGCTCGTCGGCCGCCTGACGCGGCGCCTGAAGGCCTACGCCTTCACCAGCTTCAGCCAGTACTACCGGATGCTGGCGAGCGGCGAGCATGCGGAAGAACTGCAGACCATGGTGGACCTGCTGACCACCAATGAAACCTATTTCTTCCGCGAACCGAAGCACTTCGAATTCCTGCGCGAGCGGGTCCTGCCACAGCGCAACAGTGCGGCACCGTTCCGGGTGTGGAGCGCCGCCTGTTCGAGCGGCGAGGAGGTCTACACGCTGGCCATGGCGCTCGCCGAGGCCCTGGGCGACAAAGCCTGGGAAATCGTCGGCTCCGACATCAGCACCCAGGTCCTGGCCAAGGCGGCCGGCGGCCACTACTCGCTGGCGAGGACGGAAGGCATTCCGCCCGGTTTCATGAAGAAATACTGCCTGCGCGGCGTCCGCTCGCAGGCCGGCACTTTCCTGATCGCGCCGGAGTTGCGCCAGCGCACGCGTTTCTACCAGATCAACCTGATGCAGCCGGTCGAAGCCGAGATCGGCGATTTCGAGGTGATCTTCCTGCGCAACGTGATGATCTACTTCGACCCGCCGACCAAGACCCGCGTCGTGCATAACCTGCTGCCCCGGCTGAAATCCGGCGGTTACCTGGTGATCGGCCATTCGGAAACGCTCAACGGCATCACCGACCGCGTCCAGGCCGTGTCGCCGACCATCTATCGCAAGCCATGAAGGATCTGCCCGAGCCGCTGCGCGAAGTCGTCCTCAACCCCGGCGAATTCCATTTCGGCGGCGGCAGAACGCGTATCTCGACGCTGCTCGGCGCATGTTATGGCGCAGCGCCGCTCCGGCTTCTCCTCGAACCGCTTGGCGCGGCCGGCTGCCGTCCAGGCGCCCGCCAGGCCAAGCTGTTCGGCAATACCAACTCGCCGCGTTTGAAGGAGGAAGTGCCGTGGATGTGGATCGCACACTGAGCACCATCATCGCTGAGGCCGAGCGCACTGGCATGGTTTTTCCCACCCATGCCGAGCTGGCGCTGAGCGTCAAGCGCCAGCTCGACGATCCCGATTGTGCAATCGAGTCCCTGATCCGCCTGATTTCCGCCGAGCCCCTGCTTGCCAGTCGTGTTATCTCGATCGCCAACTCCGTGCTCTACCAGCGTTCGGGAAGACGCAACGCCGACCTGCGCGCCGCCGTTTCCCGACTCGGCTTCAACACCCTGCGAGCGCTTGCCACAGCCGTCATCATCGGCCAGATGGCGAACATGGTCAGGATACCGGCGCACCGGGCGCTGGCCGAGCGCCTCTGGGAACACTCGGTGCATGTCGCTGCGCTGTCGCGCGTGATTGCCAGTCGTGTCACCCACCAGGATCCGGAGACGGCCTTTTTTGCCGGCATCGTCCATGAGATCGGCGGTTTCTACCTGATCTCCCGTGCGGCTGCCTTCCCCGGTCTGCTGGAGGAAGACCTGGCCGCCTGGGTGGGGGAAAAGGAGGCGCAGGTCGGACGCTTCGTGCTGCATGCCCTCGATGTTCCGGAAAACGTACTGAATGCCATGGAGGTCCTGTGGAGCGGCTATCTGGCCATGCCCGCCGCATCGCTTGGCGACACCCTGTTGCTCGCCGATCGACTGACCCCCATCGAATCCCCGTTGGCCGAACTCTCAGGGCTGGGACGGCAGGGGATGGCAGTGGACATCGAACAGCAGGTCGATGGCGTCGAACTCAGCGCCATCCTTGCCGATTCTGCGGACGAGGTCGCTGCCCTGGTCGTCGCACTCAAAGGCTAGTTCGCGTTGTCACTCGGTCGGGCCGGCGAATTGTTCCCGTATCGCCGCTCGCCCGAGGCTGACGCCTGGCTCGGAAATCGAGCGTTCTGGCTGCGGCTTGCGCCTGACTGCGCTCTGGTGCGCGTGAGGCGGGGTAACTGTCTGTTTGTGTCGTGAGTTCTCGGTCGGGCGTTTTGCTTTTCGAGCCGGTCGCGGCCGAAGCGGAAGGTTTTCTGAAGCAGGCAGAACGGGATGCCTGCCCAGAGCGTCCCGTATCCGTTCTGACGTGAAAGCGTAGCGGCTCAGCCTTGTTTCTTGACGCCGGTGATCATCGCCAGGACCAGGTTGGTGCGCTCGAGGCGGCCCATCACGATCGCTGCCAGGGCATGCAGGCCGGCGAGGGTAATCAGTGTCGAGGCCAGGACTTCGTGCAGTTCCTGCAGCCATTCCTCGCCCCAGAACATGTCCGTTCCCTGCAGGTAGCCGGTGACGCCCAGTCCCAGGACGATGGCGATCAGGGTCAGCATCATCAGCGCGCCCAGGGGGTTGTGTCCCGGATGGGGATCGGCCTTTCCCGTTCGCATGGCCTGCAGATGGCTGCGCAGACGCGCCGGCGTCGGGAAGAAATCGGCAAAGCGGGCGTGCTTGCTGCCGATGAACCCCCAGACGATCCGGGCCAGGACCAATGCGCTGGCGAAGTAGCCGAGCCATTGGTGCACGGTTTCGCCGTCGTCGATGGCAAAGTAATTGATCAGGACGCAACTGACCAGGCTCCAGTGGAAGAGGCGGACGAAGCGGTCCCAGACTCGGATGCTGCGGGGGGTAGTAGGTGTATTCATGGATTCGCTGAAGGGGTTGCCGGCTTCACCAGGGAAGCCGGCAGATTGCTGAAGAGGCTTACTTGCGTTCCATCTCGGCGCCGGTGCTCGGGTCGTAGTAGATCTCGACCTTCTTGCCATCCTTGTCGAAACCATAGATCTCGTAGCACTTGCCCTTGGAAACCTTGAAGGTCTTGATCTGGTAGCCCTGGGCGGTGATCTTGGCCTTGAAGTCGGCTTCCTTCATCCACTTTTCTTCGGGAACGGTACAGGTCGGACCGGCGATGGCGCTGCCGGCGATGAAGGTGGCGATGAGTGCGCTGATCAGTTTGTTCATGTTTCAACTCCGTAAAAGGATTTGCAGGGAAGGGTTCCGTATCTGGAACTGACGCCAGTTTATGCCTTGAGGCTTAAAACAAGCTGAAGGAAAGGATGCCTTTGGTATTTTTTGATGGGCCGGGGCGCATTCTTGCCAGGCTGCGCGGGGCTGATGAAGGCTGTGGCCTTGGTGCGTTTGGCGACAATCTATGACCTTGGTATTAGAAGGGTGGCCATTTTGCTGGAAAGGGTGTAAAAACCGTCTGTGACAAATCAGGCAACAGTGTGCATTCCCCGTTGGGAAGTCCTGTGGCGACAAGGTGCGGAGTCCGATGGCGGTCTATAGTTCAAACCAGCATTGCGTGGCGAAGTTGCTCGACCTTTCCGAGACACATTCGATCGTCGCGACACAGGATATTTACGACGAGCAGGGGTTCAAGCTACTGGCCAAGGGCGCCGAGGTTTCCCGCGACATGCAGGATCGCCTGTTGCTGCGCAAGCTGAGGGCACCGCTGGAAAGCTCGCTGTCGGTACGTGATGGCCTGACGGTCGCCGAAATCCTGCAGGGGGCGCTGGAATTGGTGGATCAGAATCCGGCGCTCGAAAGCATTGCCGGCAGCCGGGCGGCGCGGGAAATCCTGCGTGACGGCAAGGATCTGCACATTCCGCCGCCCTTGATGCTGTTGATGACCTGCGTTCGCCATACTTCGGCCGACAGCTTCCGGCACAGCCAGGTGGTCGCCGCCCTTTGTGCCGGTATCGCCGCCGAGCTCGAGGCGTCCGCCGCGGAAGCCCGCACCCTGCTGGTGGCCTCGATTCTGCACGATCTTGGCGAAATCTACGTCAATCCCGATTACATCACGCGCCAGGGCCATCTTTCGCCGCAGGAATGGAAGCATGTGGCGACTCATCCCCGCGTCGGCGAGTTGTTGATCCGTAGCCTGACCTCGATGCCGCAGGGCGTGCTGGCTTGCGTTGGCCAGCATCATGAGCGGCACGACGGCAGCGGTTACCCGGCGCGTCTGACCCGCAAGGAGCAACACGACCTCGCCGGTTGGATGGCGGTGGCGGATTCGGCGGCGGCGCTGATCAACCGGGGGAATTCCGGGGCCAGCCAGGTTTCGCTGGCCTTGCGCATCGTCCCCAAGGAGTTCGACCGGAAAGCCGCCGACGTGCTGATCCGCGGCCTGCAAACGCTGAAGGTGGCGCCGCAGGCCCGCACCGACACGAAATGCGTCGATCGTGCGCATCGCCTGCTGGCGCATATCGAAGCGGTCGGTGTCGCCCTGCAGGAGGTGGCGGGGAAGCGCTTGTCGAATCCCCTGGCCGAGATCGTCAGCCGGGCACTCCACCTGCTTGAAGGGTTTGCCCGCTCCCTGCGTTCAACCGGCATCCTCGATGCGGCCAGTCTGTCCGGTGCGGATGCCTGCGACCAGGGCTTGCTCGAGGAAATGCAGCAGATCGTCAACGAAGTCACCTGGCGCATGCGCAACCTGGGGCGCAACATCTACCTCGGGGTCGATGCCTGCGACGATCCGGTGGCCAGCGAAGGCATGGCGGCGATCATCGCCATGCTCGATACGGCAGCCCGGCCCGACGCCGCTCCGGGCTGACAGCCGGCGCCACGCTGGCTATCATGACGCATGCTCAAATGGACTCCGCAACCGGGTAATCTGGCGCTCTACGTCGGCAGGACGCGGGCGCAGTCGCGCAACGTCATCGTCGTCGCCGAAGCCTGCGCCGGCCGCATGGTGGTCGAGGCGATCGGCCGTCGCGGCAGCAAGGTGCGGCTGACCGTCGGCCGCGACAGCCTGCGCCAGCCGCAGCCCGATCTCTTCGCCTGATTCGTCTCGCCCATGGCGCTGACATGGGGCGGTAATAATCCAGCTATATCATTTCCTGTGTTTGAGGAGGAGATCATGGATTTGTTGCTGTGGCGTCACGCCGAAGCCGAAGACGGCGAAGATGACCTGAAACGGCGCCTGACCGAACGCGGCGAGCGGCAGGCGAAACGTATGGCCGGCTGGTTGCGCGAGCGCCTGCCGAAGGAAACGCGGATCATCGTCAGCCCGGCGATCCGCACCCAGCAGACGGCGCAGGCGCTCGACCTGCCGTTCGAAACCAACCGCCGGATCGGTCCGGACACCTGCGTTTCGGAACTGATTGCCGCTTCGGGGTGGCCGGATGCCAGCGGTTCGGTGCTGATCGTCGGCCATCAGCCCGGTCTCGGGCGCCTGGCCTCGCTCTTGCTGGCCGGGCAGGAAGCCGACTGGAGCATCAAGAAGGGCGCCCTGTGGTGGCTGAGCAACCGCCTGCGGCGCGGCGAGACGCAGACCGTGCTGCGCGCCATGGTGCCGGTGGAAATGCTGGAGTAGACAAGCTTTCGCGGTCGGCGTGAAATAGCCCCTTTGGCACAACCATTACAAGAGGGGGAGTTCATGGCGACAACGAAGAACGCAAGCAGCAAGCCGGCAGCCGCGAAAACAACCAGCAAGCGCAGCAGCGGCCGGCAACCCCGGCAGGTCGCCCAGGGCGACGTGCCGCCGACGCAGACGGCTGCCGGCATCGAATCCTTCACCGTGCATGCGGCGGTGGACGCCGCTCAGGAAGCGAAGCTGTCGGCGATGCGCGACATCCTCGCCAACTCGCCGGATGAGGAGGCGCAGACAATGCTGCGCAGCCTGCTCAAGCAGCGCCGGGTCGGCGCCGACGGCAGCGCCCTCAATCCCGACGAGGAACTGGCCAAGGACTGGCGCGACGGCGGCTACCCGTACCGCAACCTGATGCAGCGCCGCAATTACGAGCGGCAGAAGTACCGGCTGCAGGTCGAACTGCTGAAACTGCAGGCCTGGGTCAAGGAAACCGGGCAGAAGGTGGTGATCCTCTTCGAAGGCCGCGACGCGGCGGGCAAGGGCGGCACCATCAAGCGCTTCATGGAACACCTGAACCCGCGGGGGGCGCGCGTCGTCGCCCTGGAAAAACCTTCGGAGCTCGAGCGCGGCCAGTGGTATTTCCAGCGCTACGTGCAGCATCTGCCGACCAACGGCGAGATCGTCCTGTTCGACCGTTCCTGGTACAACCGGGCCGGCGTCGAGCGCGTCATGGGCTTCTGTTCCGACCAGGAATACGCCGAGTTCGTCCGCCAGGCGCCGGAGTTCGAGCGCATGCTGGTGCGTAACGGCACCCACCTGATCAAGTTCTGGTTCTCGGTCAGCCAGGAGGAGCAGCGTCGCCGTTTCCGCGAGCGCAAGGTGCATCCGCTCAAGCAGTGGAAGCTGTCGCCGATCGACATGGCCTCGCTCGACAAGTGGGACGACTACACCAAGGCCAAGGAGGCGATGTTCTTCCACACCGACACCGCCGACGCGCCGTGGACGGTGATCAAGTCGAACTGCAAGAAGCGGGCGCGGCTCAACGCCATGCGCTACATCCTGCACAAGCTGCCGTACACGAACAAGGACACCAAGCTGATCGGCAACCTCGATCCGCTGATCGTCGGTCGCGCCAACGTCGTCTATGAGCGCGGCGAGCAGTCGGTGGTGCCCATCCTCTAAGCCGGGAGCGGCGGCTCAGGCCGCCGCCTCGCCGGCGATCAGGCGGGCGAGGCCGGCGGCGTCGGCGATGCGGATGCAGGCGCGGCGGCTCTCGATCAGGCCGGCGTCGACCAGTTCGCCGATCAGGCGGGCGATCACCTCGCGCGTCGTGCCGAGGTGGTCGGCCAGTTGCTGCTGCGTCATGCGCAGCAGCCCCTCGCCGCTGCCGTGCACCAGGATGGCGTTGGCCAGCCGCTGGTTCAGCCGGTAGGCGTGCACTTCCTCGAGTTCGGCCATCAGCCGGAAGACCAGCGTGGACAGGGTGCGCACCGTCAGGTCGCGGACTTCCGGTTCGACCGCGAACAGGCGCCGGTAGACCGGTCCCGGGATGGTCGCCAGCCGGGTGTCCTCGACCGCCTGCACCCAGGCCGGGTAGCGTAGGTCGTTGAACAGGCTGTTCAGCGCGAAGACGCAGGTTTCGCCGGGGCCGATGAAATACAGCGTGGCCTCGTTGCCGTTCGGCGCCAGCGCATAGACGCGCAGCCGGCCGGCGAGCACGAAGTAGGCGCCGGACGCCGCCTGGCCCTTGTGGATCAGCGCCTGCGGCGAGCGCATATGGACGCTGACCTGGACCTGCGCCAGCAACGCCCGGCCGGCGTCGGACAGGTTGCGGAAGGGGGCGATTTCGGTGATCGGGGTCATGTCGTCCATGCCCGCCAGCTTATTCCGGGCGGGTATCCTCCGGCAAGCCCGCCTGGCGGCGCAGGCGGTCGCTGCTCAGTGCTTCGAGGAAGGCGACCAGGTCGGCGACCTGAGCGTCGGGCAGCGGCGTCTGGTCGGCGACGTGCAGCGCCGACTCGCCGTCGATCCACGCCTGCAACTGGCGCGAGCGGCCGAGCTGGGCGCTGGCCATGATGCGGACGACTTCGTCGAGCCGGTCCACCGAGCCGTTGTGCAGCCAGGGGCCGGTCAGCGCGACGTTGCGCAGCGACGGCACGCGCCAGACGCCGGGGCGGCCGTCGGCGCCGAGCAGCGGGTAGCGCTTCTCGTAAGGCGTCGGATTGGCCGGGAAGTAGCGCAACGCGCTCTGGCCGCCGAGCAGGCTGGCGTCGCTGAAGTTCGGCCCGCGATGGCAGAGGATGCAGCCCAGCTTCTCGAACAGCGCCATGCCGCGCAACTGTGCCGGGCTGAGGGCGCCGGCGTCGCCATCGACGAAGCGGTCGTAGGGGCTGTCCGGCGTGATCAGCGTGCGCTCGTAGGCGGCCAGCGCCTGGACGATGCGCGGGAAGGTGACGGCTGCGTCGCCGAAGGCGGCGGCGAACAGGCGGCGGTAGTCGGCATCGCCCCCCAGGCGGCGCTCGGCTTCTTCCGCCGAGGCGAGGCCCATCTCGACCGGGTTGAGGATGGGGCCGCCCGCCTGCGCTTCCAGCGAGGGCGCCCGGCCGTCCCAGAACAGTACCGACTGGAAAGCGGCGTTCCACACCGTCGGCGTGTTGCGCGGCCCGACCTGGCCGGCGATGCCGCGCGCCAGCGGCCGCCCGTCGGCGCCGGCATGGCCGGTCAGGTCGTGGCAGGAAGCGCAATTCAGCGTGCCGTCGCCGGACAATCGGCGTTCGTTGAACAGGCGCTCGCCGAGCGCCACCCGGGCCGCCGTCGTCGGCAGCCCGGCCGGTGCTGGGGCCCGGTTTGGCAGGCGCTCCCAGACGTAGCGCTGGCCGTTGCCCGAGGCCGGGTTGATGAAGGCCTTGATCAGCGCGACGCTATCGTCGTCGGGCATGACGGCGCTGCCGAAATCGCGCGCGGCGAGCGCTTCGACGGTGGCGCCGGGGGCGCTGCTGAGGAGCAGGGCGACGCCCAGCTTGATGCTGAAGGCGACCAGTCCCATGCCCAGCGCCAGCCCGAGCAGCCAGCGTTGTTCGCCGCGCAGGCCGACGGCCGGCGCCAGTTCGCGGCGGACCATCAGGGTGAGGACGATGGCGCCGGTCAGAATGGCCGGAATGCCGATCATCAGGAAATCGGAAAGGCCGCTGTTCATGGCCGGCTCCCGGTGAAGCTGGCGGCGTTCGGGGCGGATGGGGCAGGCATGAGGTACTCCTTGGTCGGGGATCTGAGCGCAGGCTAGTCCGTGCCGGCCCGGCCTTCTGTAGCAAAAGCTACGTTGGCGCGGGATGGCGGCTTGTGTAGCCAAAGCTACGGAACCCGCTCGCCGGGCTGCCGAAAATGCCGCCAGGCCGTCCATGCCGGGCGGCCGCAATCCCTGTCCGAAGGAAAGGATGCATCATGAAAAAGCCATTCGTCTCGCTCTTCCTTGCCGTACCGCTGCTCTTCTCCGCCGTTCCCGCCAGTGCCGGGGGCGGTGCCGCGCTGCAGTTCGAACCCGGGCGCAGCGCCCTCGTCGTCACCGATCCGCAGAACGATTTCCTGCGCGAGGACGGCAAGCTCTACGGGCTGCTCAAGGACAACCTCGCCCGCCTCGACACCGTCGCCAACCTGGAGCGCCTGATGCAGGCGGCGAAGGCCGGCGGCTACCTGTTCGCCGTCGATCCGCTGGTCTACGGCGCGCTCGACGGCAAGTGGACGCACGCCGGCGCGCTGCAGCGCCAGTTGCTCGACATGGGAGCGTTGCGCCGCGACGCTGGCGGCGGTGGCGACTTCTACGCCCGCTTCAAGCCCTACATCGACGATCCGGCGACCGTCGTCGTCGCCCCGCACAAGCTCTACGGCCCGGAGAGCAACGACCTGATCTACCAGTTGCGCAGCCGCGGCATCGACACCGTGGTGCTGGCCGGCCTGGTCGCCAACCTGTGCGTCGACTCGCACCTGCGGGCGCTGATGGAGAACGGCTTTCGCGTCTATGTCGTCAAGGATGCCGTCGGCGCTCCCGGCGAAGCGGCCTACCAGGCGGCACTGGTCAATTTCGGGATGATCGCCAACGGCGTGCTCAGCACCGCCGAGGCGGTCGCCGCGCTGCGCCGCTGAGGCGCCTCAGCTGACCACGTAAGCGGCGCTGCCGGTGGCGATGAGCAGGCCGCTTTCGTTTTCCAGCGTCATCTGGATCGAGGCGATGCGCCCGCCGAGCCGGACGATGCGGCCGGTGGCCGTGAACTCGTGGCCGATGCCCTGGTGCAGGAAATCGGTGCGCAGGTCGATGGTGCCGATGCGGCCGAAGCGATGCGCCACCTGCTCGGCGGTCTCGCCGCAGAACTTCTCGGCGATGCCGACCACCGCGGCAAAGCCGCCGACGGTGTCGAGGGCGGCGGCGATCACGCCGCCGTGCAGGCGGCCGTAGAGGTAGTGGCCGACCAGTTCGGGGCGCATCGCGAAGCGCAGTTGCGGCGCTTCAGGCGCGAACGAGGCGACCTTGAGGCCGAGCACTTCGTTGAAGCTGATGCGGTGTTCGAACATCTCCTGCAGCAGGCTTTCGAGGCGTTGCTGTTCGGCGGCGCTGCGCCGAGTCTGTGCTGTTGCGGTCATGGGCTTTCCGGGCGGGCCGCGGCGTAGGCGGCGTCAAGATGCTTGGCGAGGGTGGCGGCGATCGTGCCATCGACCCGACCCTGGGTCACCAGCTCGCCGACGAAGGCGAGCGCCTCGCTGGCCGGCAGGCCGCGCCGGTAGGGGCGATCCTGGACCATCGCCTGGAAGATGTCGGCGACGCGCAGGATGCGCGCTTCGAGCGGCAGGGTCTCCGCCGCCAGATGGAAGGGGTAGCCGTTGCCGCCCGGTTCCTCGTGGTGACAGGCGGCCCAGTAGGCGATTTCCTCCAGCCCCGGGATCAGGCGCAGGATCTGGTAGGTCTCGAAGCTGTGCGTGTTCATGATGCTGCGTTCGCGGGCGTCGAGGCGGGCCGGCTTGTCGAGCACCTCGTCGGGAACGCGCAGCTTGCCGATGTCGTGCAGCAGGCCGGCGATTTCCAGTTGCTCGCGGCGTTCCGGGGCGACCCCCAGATAGCCGGCAAGCAGCCCGGCCAGGCGCGAGACGCCGAGCGAATGCTGGGCGGTGAAGGCGCTCTTGGCGTTGACGATGCGCGAGAAGATGCCGGCCAGTTGCTTCAGCTCCGCCATGGCGATGGTGCGCTGGTCGGGTTCGTTGAGGCGGTCGGCGAGGCTGGCCTGGACGTTGCGCATTTCCAGGCGCAGCCAGAACGCCTCCGAGCGCGACGCCTGCAGGAAGGCGGCGACCAGTGCCGGGTCGAAGTAGCTGCCGTCGTGCTGGCAGATCGCATCGCGGATCTCGCCGGTCGACATGAGCAGGCTGCCGTCGCCGTAGTGCGGTGCGGCGAAGGCATCGACGCGGTCGACCAGGAAGACCAGGTTGGCGGCCTGGCGGAGGTCGGCGGGCAGGTCGGCGGGCAGCCTTGCCCACGGCGTGTGGTGGTAGCGGATCGGCTCGGCGTAAGCCTGCAGCGGCGCGAAGTCGCGCAGCAGCTCGGCGCCGGTCAGGCAATGCGCCTGCGCGCCTTCCCAGTCGAATTCGGTGACCAGGTGGTGATGGGTGACGGTCGACGAGACGCCGATGTCGTGCAGCAGGCCGAGTTCGAACAAGAAGAGGCGGCGTTCCGGCGCCAGCCCGAGGGTCTCGGCGACTTCGGCGGCCATGATGCCGACCCGTTTGCCGTGGCCGACGTCGTCGATGCCGACCAGGTCGAGGGCATCGGCCAGCGCATAGACCAGATGGCGGAATCCGGTGGGGAGGGGCGGGGACATGTTGTTCTTTCCGGCGGTTTTTCCCAATGGTATCCCTAGGGCGTGTTCACAGTAAGCAGCGGGCGGCGCAAGGGGTTGGCGGGGAGGCAGTGCAAGGCGCCGGTCGCGCCGTGCAGTGATCTGCACAAGCGAGCGGCAACGCGGCAATGCGCCCCGCCAACCCCTTGCCCTTCGGGTTTGCCGTGGCGGGCGGTCGCCGGCGTTGCTCGGCTCGGGAATGGAACAACCATTCCCAGCGCCTCGCGCCTTGGCGCCCATCCCGCCACGGCAAACGCCGTCCCGCAGATTACTGTGAACACGCCCTCGCCGGTGGACAAAAAAAGGCGACGGATGAAACCGTCGCCAAATACGAACGCTAGCTAGAGGTTAGCGTAACGCAGAGGACCTTTACTTCTTGCGCGGCGGCGGGACGTCCGTGCAAGAACCATGGGCGATTTCGGCGGCCATGCCGATCGATTCGCCAAGGGTGGGGTGGGGGTGGATGGTCTTGCCGATGTCGACCGCGTCGCAGCCCATCTCGATCGCCAGGCAGACTTCGCCGATCATGTCGCCGGCCGATGGGCCGACGATGGCGCCGCCGATGACGCGGTGCGATTCGGCATCGAAGATCAGCTTGGTGAAGCCGTAGTCGGCACCGTTGGCGATGGCGCGACCGGAGGCCGCCCAGGGGAACTTGGCGGTCTCGACCTTGCGGCCTTCCTTCTTCGCCTGGTCCTCGGTATAGCCGACCCACGCCACTTCCGGGTGGGTGTAGGCGACGCCGGGGATGACCTGGACGTCGAAGGCCGATTTCTGGCCGGCAGCGACTTCCGCCGCGACGTGCGCCTCATGCACCGCCTTGTGCGCCAGCATCGGGTTACCGACGATGTCGCCGATGGCGAAGATGTGCGGCACGTTGGTGCGCATCTGCGCATCGACCGGGATGAAACCGCGTTCGTCGACGATGACGCCGGCCTGGTCGGCGCCGATCTTCTTGCCGTTCGGCGCGCGGCCGGCGGCTTGCAGGATCATGTCGTAGCGCACGGCGTCGGCGTTCGGCGCCGCTTCGCCTTCGAACTTGACCCACAGACCGTCTTCCCTGGCGTCGACGGCGACCGTCTTGGTCTTCAGCATGACGCGCTCGAAACGCTGGGCGTTGAGCTTTTCCCAGACCTTGACCGCGTCGCGGTCCGGGCCCTGCATCAGCGCGTCGGCCATTTCGACGACGTCGATCTTGGCGCCCAGCGCGGAATACACCGTGGCCATTTCGAGGCCGATGATGCCGCCGCCGATGACCAGCATCTTCTTCGGCACGAAGCGTAGTTCCAGCGCGCCGGTCGAATCGACGATGCGCGGGTCCTGCGGGATGAAGGGCAGATGTACGGCCGCCGAGCCGGCGGCGATGATGCACTGCTTGAACTTCACCACCTTTTTGGCGCCGGTCTTGTCCTGGCCGCTGCCGTCGGTGACTTCGACGGCCAGATGGTAAGGATCAAGGAAAGTGCCGACGCCGCGCACGATGTCGACCTTGCGGCCCTTGGCCATGCCGGCCAGACCGCCGGTCAGTTTGCCGACGACCTTTTCCTTGTGGGCGCGCAGCTTGTCCACGTCGATCTGCGGTGCGGCGAAGCTGACGCCGGCGTCGGCCAGATGGGCGGTTTCTTCCATGACGGCGGTGACGTGCAGCAGCGCCTTCGACGGAATGCAGCCGACGTTGAGGCAGACGCCGCCGAGCGTCGAATAGCGCTCGACGATCACCGTCTTCAGCCCGAGGTCGGCGGCGCGGAAGGCGGCCGAATAGCCGCCGGGGCCGCCGCCCAGCACCAGCATGTCGCATTCGATGTCGGCGCTGCCGGCATGGGCGGCCGCCGTCGGGGCGGCGACCGGCGCCGCCACCGGAGCAGCGGCGGCAGCCGGGGCCGCGGCGACAGTTGCCGCAGCACCAGCCTCGACCTTGATCAGCAGCGAACCCTCACTGACCTTGGCGCCGAGCTGCACCAGCACTTCCTTGACCGTACCGGCGACCGGCGACGGCACATCCATCGTCGCCTTGTCCGATTCCAGCGTGCAGATCGCGTCGTCCACCTTGATGCTGTCGCCGACCTTCACGAACAGGTCGATCACCGGCACGCTGTCGAAATCGCCGATGTCCGGGACCTTCACTTCAACCAGATTGCTCATGGTTCTTCTCCCTTACAGCGCGACGCGACGGAAGTCGGCGAGCAGTTGTGCGATATAGACGTTGAAGCGGGTCGCCAGCGCGCCGTCGATGACGCGGTGGTCGGCGGTCAGCGACAGCGGCAGGGTCAGGCGCGGCACGAATTGCTTGCCGTCCCAGACCGGCTTCATCGCCGACTTGTTGACGCCGAGGATGGCGACTTCCGGCGCGTTCACAATCGGCGCGAAGTAGGTGCCGCCGATACCGCCCAGGCTGGAAATCGTGAAGCAGGCGCCGGACATGTCGGCCGGCTTCAGCTTGCCATCACGCGCCTGCTTGGCCAGGTCACCGGATTCCTGCGCCAGTTCGAAGACCGACTTCTTGTCCACGTTCTTGACCACCGGCACGACCAGACCGTTCGGCGTGTCGGCGGCAAAACCGATGTTGAAGTACTTCTTCAGCACCAGGTTGTCGCCGTCGAGCGAAGCGTTGAATTCCGGGAACTTCTGCAGACCCTTGACGCAAGCCTTCATCAGGAAAGCCAGCATGGTCAGCTTGGCGCCGCCACCCTTTTCGTTTTCCTTGTTGAGCAGGACGCGGAAGGCTTCGAGGTCGGTGATGTCGGCGTCCTCGTGGTAGGTGACGGCCGGGATCATCACCCAGTTGCGCGACAGGTTCTGGCCGGAAATCTTCTTGATCCGCGACAGCGGCTTGACCTCGATCTCGCCGAACTTGCTGAAATCGACCTTCGGCCAGGGCAGCAGGTCGAGCCCGCCACCCAGGCTGGCGCCGGCAGCGGCGACCGGTGCGGCGGTGGCGCCGGACATCACGCCCTTGACGTACTTGGTCAGGTCTTCCTTGACGATGCGGCCCTTGGGACCGGAAGCGCTGACCTTGGACAGGTCGACGCCGAGTTCGCGGGCATAGGCGCGTACCGACGGCGAGGCGTGGACCTTGGCGCCGAGGCCGAGGGCCTGCGGTTGGGCGGCCGGCAGCGAAGCCGGGGCAGCAGCGGCCACCGGGGCGGGCGTTGCGGCGGGCGCCGGGGCAGCCGCCTGTGCGACGGGGGCGGCAGCACCGGCACCGGTCTCCACCTTGATCAGCAGCGCGCCCTCGCTCACCTTGGAGCCGAGCTGGACCAGCACTTCCTTGACCACGCCGGCAGCGGAGGACGGCACGTCCATCGTCGCCTTGTCGGATTCCAGCGTGCAGATGGCGTCGTCGACCTTGATCGTGTCGCCGACCTTGACGAAGAGATCGATCACCGGCACCTCGGCGAAGTCGCCGATGTCCGGGACCTTCACTTCGACCACGCCACCGCCGGCAGCGGGTGCTGCGGCAACCGGCGCGGCTGCGGCCGGGGCAGGGGCCGGCGCAGCCGCCGGAGCGGGCGCCGCAGCGGCAGCGGCAGCACCGGTTTCGACCTTGATCAGCAGCGCGCCTTCGCCAACCTTGGCGCCGAGCTGAACGAGCACTTCCGTGACCGTGCCGGCAACCGGGCTCGGCACGTCCATCGTGGCCTTGTCCGATTCGAGGGTGACGATGGCGTCGTCGACCTTGATCGTGTCGCCGACTTTGACAAACAGTTCGATGACCGGGACTTCGTCGAAATCGCCGATGTCGGGAACCTTGACTTCAATGATCTGGCTCATGTTGTCGCTCCCTTCTTAAACCGACAGCGGATTCGGCTTGGCCGGATCCAGGTTGTACTTGACCAGCGCGGCGGCGACCTTTTCGCGGCCGATCTTGCCTTCGTCGGCGAGCGCCTTGAGCGCCGCCAGCGTCACCCAGTGGCGATCCACCTCGAAGTGGTGGCGCAGCTTCTCGCGGGTGTCGGAACGGCCGAAACCGTCGGTGCCCAGCGTGACGTAGCTGCCCTTGACGAAGGGGCGGATCTGCTCGGCGTAGAGCTTGATGTAGTCGGTCGCGGCAACCACCGGGCCGACGCTGCCGGCGAGCTTCTGTTCGACGTGCGACAGCTTCGGTTCTTCCAGCGGGTGGAGCAGGTTCCAGCGGCTGGCATCCTGGCCGTTGCGCGCCAGTTCGTTGAACGACGGGCAGCCCCAGAGGTCGGCCTCGACGCCCCAGTCAGCCTTGAGCAGGTCGGCGGCGGCGATGACTTCGCGGAAGATGGTGCCGGAGCCGAGCAGTTGCACGCGCAACTCGCCCTCGCCGCCCTTCTTGAAGGCATACATCCCCTTGATGATGTCGGCCTCGGCACCGGCGGGCATTTCCGGGTGCTCGTAGTTCTCGTTCATCACCGTGATGTAGTAGAAGACGTCTTCCTGCTCCTGGTTCATCCGGCGCAGGCCGTCCTGGACGACGACGGCGACTTCGTACTGGAAGGTCGGGTCGTAGGAGACGCAGTTCGGGATCAGGTTGGCCAGGACCAGGCTGTGGCCGTCCTCGTGCTGCAGGCCTTCGCCGTTCAGCGTGGTGCGGCCG
Source organism: Azonexus sp. MM2026_4 (assembly GCF_055901855.1). Taxonomy (NCBI): domain Bacteria; kingdom Pseudomonadati; phylum Pseudomonadota; class Betaproteobacteria; order Rhodocyclales; family Azonexaceae; genus Azonexus; species Azonexus sp. MM2026_4. Next base: position 3,592,562 of record NZ_CM148380.1, read on the forward strand.
GCGGTGCCGCCGACCAGGAAACCGCGGGCGCGCTGGTCGCCCGCCGCCCAGACGAGGTCGAGGACGCGTTGCAGGCCGAACATCGAGTAGCAGATGTAGAACGGGATGGTCTGCACGCCATGCACCGAGTAGGCGGTGGCAGCGGCGATCCAGTCGCTCATCGCGCCGGCCTCGTTGATGCCTTCCTGCAGCACCTGGCCGTCCTTCGACTCCTTGTAGAACATCAGCTGGTCATGGTCTTCCGGCACGTAGTTCTGGCCTTGCTGGTTCCAGATGCCGACGGCGCGGAACATGCCTTCCATGCCGAAGGTGCGCGATTCGTCCGGGACGATGGGGACGACGTTGCGGCCAACCTGCTTGTCCTTCAACAGCATGTTCATGATGCGCACGATGGCCATCGTCGTGGACAGTTCGCGGCCTTCGCCGGAGGCCTTGAGCAGGGCCTCGAACTTGTCCAGCGCCGGGATCGCCAGCGGCTCGGCCTTGCGCCGGCGCGACGGCAGGAAGCCGCCGAGCGCCATGCGGCGTTCGCGCATGTATTGGTATTCGGCGGAGTCTTCCGGGAACTTCAGGTAGGGCAGTTCTTCCAGCTTGTCGTCCGGTACCGGCAGCGCGAAGCGGTCGCGGAAGCGGGCGATCTGCTCCTTGTCCATCTTCTTCTGCTGGTGCGAGATGTTCATCGCCTCGCCGGCCTGGCCCATGCCGAAGCCCTTGATGGTCTTGGCCAGGATCAGCGTCGGGGCGCCCTTGTGGGTGACGGCGGCGTTGTAGGCGGCGAAGATCTTGAAGATGTCGTGGCCGCCGCGGTTAAGTTGCCAGACGTCGTCGTCGGTCCAGTCGGCGACCAGTTCGCGGAGTTCCGGCGTGTTGAAGAAGTGTTCGCGGACGTAGGCGCCGTTCTTGGCCTTGAAGGTCTGGTACTCGCCGTCGCACAGTTCCATCATGCGCTTCTTCATGATGCCCTTCTTGTCGCGGTTGAACAGGGCGTCCCAGTGGGTGCCCCAGATCAGCTTGATGACGTTCCAGCCGGCGCCGCGGAATTCGGCTTCCAGTTCCTGGATGATCTTGCCGTTGCCGCGCACCGGGCCGTCGAGGCGCTGCAGGTTGCAGTTGATGACGAAGATCAGGTTGTCGAGCTTCTCGCGGCCGGCCATGCCGATGGCGCCGAGCGATTCGACTTCGTCGGTCTCGCCATCACCCAGGAAGGCCCACACCTTGCGCTTTTCCGCCTTGGCGGCGTCGATCAGGCCGCGCGAGGCGAGGTACTTCATGAAGCGGGCCTGGTAGATGGCCTGGATCGGGCCAAGGCCCATGGAGACGGTCGGGAATTGCCAGAAATCCGGCATCAGCCACGGGTGCGGGTAGGAGGAAATGCCCTTGCCGCCGGTCTCCTGGCGGAAGTTGTCCATCTGCTCCTCGGAGAGGCGGCCGAGCATGAAGGCGCGCGAATAGACGCCCGGTACCGAGTGGCCCTGGAAGAAGATCAGGTCGCCGCCGGTTTCGTGGTCGAGGCTCTTCCAGAAATGCGAGAAGCCGACGTCGTACAGCGCGGCGGCCGAGGCGAAGGAGGCGATGTGGCCGCCGACGTTGGTGTCCTTGTTGGCGCGCACGACCATGGCCATGGCGTTCCAGCGGATGTAGGAATGGATCTTGATTTCCATGTCCGGGTCGCCCGGGTACTTGGGCTGCTGGTCGGCGGGGATGGTGTTGATGTATTCGGTGTTCGCCGAGTACGGGATGTCGATGCCGTCCTCGCGGGCCTGAGCGATCAGCGTCTCGATCAGGTAGTGGGCGCGTTCGGCGCCTTCGTTGCTGATGACGCCGTCGAGGGCGTCCTTCCATTCCTTGGTTTCCTGCGGGTCCTGGTCGGCGGGCAGGTTGTTCGGCTGTTCGGCCATGGTTTGTCTCCTACGTGGGTTTTCATTCTGTCCGGCTGGGTAAGCCGGACAACTTTAACGCTTTGCACGGAGGATCACACCCCGTGTTTACACTTAGCTTCTGTTGCGCATTGTAAAAACAAAATTCGTATCGTGCAATAATCTTTGCGCCGGTTTGGCGATCCGTTGCGTCGGCGATACGTAACAAAAAACAAATCGCCGGCAAGTTGCGCTGTATCAAATTACCAGGGAGCTATCGCTTTACAATCAACAGCTTTTGTTTCAGTCAGGAGTTTTCATGGCAGCAGTTATGCCCGCCCCGGCCGCCAGCCGTCTCTTCCTGTCCGGCAACGAAGCCGTTGCCCGTGCCGTCTGGGAGGCCGGCGTCAAGGTTGCCGCCGCCTATCCCGGCACGCCGGCGACCGAGATGCTCGAAGTCATCGCCACTTATCCGGACCTCTACGCCGAGTGGTCGGTCAATGAAAAGGTTTCGCTCGAAGTGGCGATCGGCGCCGCCTACGCTGGCTCGCGCGCTTTCTGCTGCATGAAGCATGTCGGCATGAACGTCGCTTCCGACGCCTTGATGACGCTGACCCTGACCGGCGTCAGCGGCGGCCTGGTGATCGCCATTGCCGACGACGTCGGCCTGTCGTCGTCGCAGAACGAGCAGGATTCCCGCCACTGGGGCCGCTTCGCCCACGTGCCGGTGTTCGAGCCGGCCGATTCGCAGGAAGCCTACGCGATGACGCTCGAAGCCTTCGAACTCTCCGAGCGTTTCCAGGTGCCGGTGATCCTGCGCATGACGACGCGCATCAACCACGTCAAGGCGCTGGTCACCGTCGGCGAACGGCAGGCTCACGTCGGCGCCGGCTTCCGCAAGGACCCGGCACGCTTCGTGATGGTCCCGGGCAACGCCGGCAAGCGCATCCCGCTGATGTTCCAGCGCGAGCGCGACTTGCGCGCGCTGGCCGAGACCTCGCCGCTCAACTTCATCGAGCCGGGCAACGACCGCCGCGTCGGTTTCATCGCTTCCGGCCCGGCCTATATGCACGTGCGCGAATCCTTCCCGGATGCGCCGGTACTGAAACTTGGCTTCTCCTGCCCGGTGCCGTTCGAGAAGTGCCGCGAACTGGCGGCAATGGTCGATCAGGTGGTGGTGGTTGAGGAAGTCGAGCCGCTGGTCGAAACCGAACTGAAGGCGCAGGGCATCGCGGTGATCGGCAAGGACATCCTGCCCTTGCAGGGCGAGCTGTCGCCGGCCGTGCTCAAGCCGGCGATCGCCCGCCTGCTCGGCGAGCCGCTGCCGGAAACGCCGGCCGCCACCGCCCTGCAGGTTTTCCCGCGACCGCCGACGATGTGCGTCGCCTGCCCGCACCTCGGCGTCTATTACACGCTGTCGCAGGTGCGCAACCTGAACATCTCCGGCGACATCGGCTGCTACACGCTGGGCGCCGGTCATCCCTGGCAGGCGATGGATACCTGCGTCTCGATGGGCGCCTCGATGGGCATCGCCCACGGCATGGACAAGGGGCGCGGCGAATCCGACAAGGACAAGCGCGTGGTCGCCGTGATCGGCGATTCGACCTTCCTGCACATGGGCATGCAGGGTCTGCTCGACATGGTGTACAACAAGGGCAACGTCACCGTCCTGCTGCTCGACAACCGCGCCGTCGGCATGACCGGCGGCCAGGACAACCCGGGCAACGGCCGCGACATTCACGGCGACGAGGCGCCGCGCATCGACTTCGCCAAGCTGGTGTCGGCGCTCGGCGTCAAGGACGAGCGCATCCACGTGGTCAATCCGTATCAGCTGCCGGTGCTGTTCAAGACCATCCGCGAGGAGGTCAAGGTGCCCGAGGTGTCGGTCATCATCACCGACCAGCCCTGCGTGCTGATCAAGGATTACCACAAGCTCAAGCCCTACGCGGTCGATGAGGACAAATGCACCGGCTGCGGCAACTGCATCGACGTCGGCTGCCCGGCGATCCACGTCACCCGCCGCGGCAAGGAGGTCAAGGCGAGCGGCCGCGAAGTCAACCTGGCCTTCGTGCGCATCGAATCGTCGGTGTGCACCGGCTGCGGCCTCTGCCTGCAGCCCTGCGCGCCGAAGGCGATCGAGCACTATGTGCCGAGCGCACCGATCCAGTTTGCCAAGGGAGGCTGTCAGGCATGAGCGAGACGACCAACATTCTCGTTGTCGGCATCGGCGGTCAGGGCGTCATGACCGCCACCGAAATCCTCGCCGAAGCGGCGATCGCCCTCGGCAACGATGCCAAGAAGACCGAAGTCGCCGGCATGGCGCAGCGCGGCGGGGTGGTTTCCTCGCACCTGCGCTTCGGCCCCCGCGTGCTGTCGCCGCAGATCACGCCGGGCACCGCCGACGTGCTGCTCGGTTTCGAGGCGGCCGAGGGCATGCGCTGGCGGCACATGCTGCGCCCGAGCGGGATCGCGCTGATGAACACGGCGCGGCTGGTGCCGCCGGTCGTCGAGCTCGGCCTGTTCGACTACCCGGACAACCCGATCGCCGCCATGCGCGACAACGGTGGCCCGGTGGTGGCGTTCGACGCGACCAGCATCGCCCTCGAACTGGGCGACATCCGTCTCGGCAACACCGTGATGCTCGGCGCCATCGCCGATCATTTGCCGTTCCCGGCGGAAACCCTGCTCGACTGCGTGCTCAAGCGCTTCCAGCGCAAGGGCGAAAAGCTGGTCAACCTGAACCGGCGGGCTTTCGCCGCCGGCCGGGCAGCGGTCGGCGCGGCGCAAGCCGCCTGAAGCGGCGTCGCCGGCAATGCCGGCGACATCGACAGCCTGACGCCTTTCTGCAAGAATCGGCGGCATGCTGTTGATGCCCTATCTCTCCCGCATCATCCCGCCCTACCTGCCGGTCGGCGTGGTGTTGCTGGTCGTCGTCAACCTGTTCGTCTTCTTCGGTCTGCAGCAGGGTGACGAGGCGCGTTTCCGGCGCGCCGTCGATTACTACTCGGGCAGCGTGCTGGCCGAGATCGAGCCTGATCGCTACCGGGCTCACCTGCTCGGCCGCGGCGATCACGAGGCGGTGGCAAAGTTCGATCGCCTGCTCAAGAACCGGCGCGATCTGGCGCCGCTGTTGGAGCAGATGGCGGATGACCGGGCGTTCATGGGCGAGCTCCGGCAAGGCACGGTGGTGCCGCCGACAGACGAGATGCACGGCCGCTGGCGGCAGGCGCGGCAGAGTTTCGACGGCTTGATGGCGGGCGTGGTCGGCGAGCGCTATGCCTTCCGCAGCGATCAGCCGACCCTGCTCACCGCCTTTTCCAGTCAGTTCCTGCACGGCGACGTTTCCCATCTGCTCGGCAACATGCTGGTCCTGGTACTGATCGGGCCGGCGGTGGAAGGCCTGGTCGGCAGCGCCGCCTTCCTCGCCATCTACCTCCTTGGCGGACTGGCCGGTGCCGGCATGTGGCTGTTCGCCGCCAACGGCAGCGGGCTGATCGGCGCTTCCGGTGCGATCGCCGCGGTGATGGGGGCGTTCTCGGTTTTGCTGCGTTGGCGGCGGATTCCCTTCTTCTATTTCATCGTCGTCTATTTCGACATCGTCCGCGCCCCGGCGCTGCTCGCCCTGCCGATCTGGCTGCTCAACGAGGCCGTGCAACTGCTCTGGCTGGGGGGCGGACGGGTCGCCTACGAAGCCCACATCGGCGGTCTGCTGACTGGCGGCCTGCTTGCCCTGCCGTTGCTGCAACAGGCGCAACAACGCCTGTTGCCGGACGAAGGGGTGGCGCGGCAGGCGGTGCCGGCCGCGACGGAGCGCCGGGATCGTCACCTGGCGCAGGCGCGCAAGGCGATGCGCGAGGCCGATTTCGAACTGGCGCGGCAGGCCTACGGCCGGGCGGCTGCGCATGCCGGGAGCGATTCGGCGGTGTGGCAGGAGTGCCTGAACGTCCTCAAGCTGGCACCGGCCAGCGCGGAGTTTCACCAGGCCTGCCGTCGCTTCCTGGGGCAAGCTTCCCGGAACGCGGCGATGCAGGCGATGCTGCCGACGGTGTTCATGGACTACCTGCAACTGGCACAGCCGCGGCCGCGCCTCGACGCCGACCGGCTGGCGGCACTGGCCGAGGTCTTCCTCGGTCAGGGGCGGGGGCTCGAACTGGAGCGGGCGGCGCGGCTGTTGCACGCGCTGGCGCCGGCTGATCCGCGTTGCCGTCGGCTGTTGCTGGCCGCCGCCGGGGTTCGCCGGAATGCCGGCGATGCGACGGCCGCCGCCGCCCTGAGCCGACTAGCCGGCTGAGGCCGGGGTTCCTGCGGCGAGCCGCCCGAATTGCGCTTGGCTCAGGCCGGGCTGGCGGCGCCGCGCAGGCGGGCCAGGGTGCGCCGGTATTCGGCGGCTTTCTCGGCGCAGGGGTGTTGTGGATAGCGGGTGGCGATGGCGGTGAAGATCTTTTCGGCCATCGCGTCCTGGCGAAATTCCTCGCACAGGATGCGGGCGCTGAGGAAATAGATGTCGGGGATCAGCGGGTGGCGCGGGTGGCGCTTGTCGAAGGCACGCATCAGGTCGAGCGCCAGCCGGTTTTCGCGCAGCTTGTGCGCGGCTTCGGCGAGCGCCAGTTCAATGGCCGGCTCCTGCGGCCGGAAATCGGCGTCGAGTTCGCGGCAGCGGCGCCAGGCGTCGACCGCCCGGCCGGCCATCTGCCGCTGCAGCAACAGGGGGATCAGCCGATTGGCGTGGGGCAGCAGGCGGTCCTTGCGGCCGGCCAGGTGCAGCAGCTTGTGATAACGCTCGTGCGCCGTCACATCCTCGTGATGCACCCGCTGTTCCTCGTAGGCGATGTCGATGGCGCGGTTCAGTTCGCCGGCGGCGATCAGTTCGGCAATCTGCGCCGCCGGACCGTCTTCCGCCGCCGTTGCCGGATTGCCGCCGCGCGCCGCCGGGGCGAGCGGGATGCCGAGAATCCGGTGGTACTGGTAAAGCACGTAACCCAGCATGTTGAACGCGATCATGGTGAAGAACATCGCCGCCAGATTGGCGCAGAACAGCGCCGAGGCCATGCGCACGCGTTGCTGGGCGAACAGTTCGCCAATCAGGTCGATTGGCGTCTGTCCATTTTCCGGGGTGAAGTTGCCGGCCATCAGGTTGGCGAGGATGGGCTTCAGGCCGAAGGCATACAACTGCCAGGTGAGGAACATCTGCGCGCTGGACAGGCAGAAGAGAAAGACGCAAAGCAGCAGGTAGGGTTTGCCGACGCTGCCGATCAGCGTTGCGGCGCGCCACGGATTGAGCCCGGCGAGGAGGCTGCGCGAATGGACCAGCACCATCAGCGACGCCGGCAGCAGCAGCGAGACGACGAAGTTCATCGCCATCGCCGGCAGGTTGCCGAACATGCCCTGAACCAGCCCGACGACCAGGCCGCTGACGAAGAACAGCGCGAAGATGGCGAAGGGCAGCAGGCCCAGTCCCTCGCGCGTGCTGTCGTCGTAGTCGCCCGGCTGCAGGCGGCCGCGACTGGTCTCGATCGCAATCCGGCTGCCCAGGCGGAGTACCGAGAACCAGGCCCACAGCGAGCCGCCGAAGAACAGCAGCAAGCCGCTGATGGCGCCGGGGGCGAGGAAGCAGAGCGCCGGCAGTGCCGCGCCCAGGCCGAGCCGGCCGAGGATTGCCGGCTGCAGCGGAAACAGGAAGAAGCGCGGAATGCGCTCCCAGAACGGAGTCGGGTTTTCGGGTTCGCGGTGGCGCGGCCGGGATTGCGCGTTCATGGCGGGGGCGAGGGCGGCTGGAGGCCCGGCAAGCATAGCATGGGCGATGACGTTTGAATCTGCTGCGACCGGCCGCGGAATGAGGAAGCCGGCCCCGGCTTCTGGTAAAATCCTGAAACTTCGAGGGAAAGGCGGCCTGCCTTTCCCCTTTTGTTTTCCGGATACGACGATGACGGCACAAATAATCGATGGCAAGGCGCTGGCCGAGGAACTGCGCCAGGGCTTCAAGGCGCGCGTGGAAGCGCTCGCTGCCCAAGGACACAAGCCCGGCCTGGTGGTCATTCTGGTCGGCGAGGACCCGGCTTCCCAGGTCTACGTGAAGAACAAGGTCAATGGCTGCCTGGCCATCGGCATGCATTCCGAGAAGATCGTCTACGACAAGGACGTCGATCAGCAGGTCGTTCTCGACAAGATCGCTGAGCTGAACGCCGACCCGGCGATCCACGGCATCCTGGTGCAACTGCCGTTGCCCAAGCTCTTCGACGAGGAAAAGGTGCTCGAAGCCATTTCCGCCGAGAAGGACGTCGATGGTTTCCACGCCGAGAACGTCGGCGCGCTGGCCCAGGGTAATCCGCGCTTCATCCCGTGCACGCCCTACGGCGTGATGAAGATGTTCGAGCAGGGTAACGTTGATCTCACCGGCAAGGAAGCCGTCGTCATCGGCCGTTCCAACATCGTCGGCAAGCCGATGGCACTGCTGCTGATCAACGCCGGCGCCACCGTCACCGTTTGCAACTCGCGCACCCGCGACCTGAAATTCCACACCAGCCGCGCCGACATCGTCGTCGCCGCCGTCGGCAAGCCGAAATTCGTCACCGGCGACATGATCAAGCCGGGCGCCGTCGTCATCGACGTCGGCATCAACCGCCTCCCGGACGGGAAATTGTGCGGCGACGTCGATTTCGCCGACTGTCTCGAAGTCGCCGGCCAGATCACCCCGGTGCCGGGCGGTGTCGGGCCGATGACCATCACCATGCTGCTGGCCAACACCATCGAGGCCGCCGAACGTAAAGCGGGGATTCGTTAATGTCTGAAAAGAAGATTTCCGTCGGCATCGTCATGGGTTCCGACTCCGACTGGCCGACCATGCAGGCCGCCGCCGTCATCCTCAAGGACTTCGGCGTCGCTTTCGAGGCCCGCGTCGTTTCCGCCCACCGCACGCCCGACCTGCTCTTTGAATACGCCGAAACCGCCGCGCCGCGCGGCCTGCAGGCAATCATCGCCGGCGCCGGCGGCGCTGCCCACCTGCCCGGCATGCTCGCCGCCAAGACGACGGTGCCGGTGCTCGGCGTGCCGGTGCAGTCGCGCGCGCTGTCCGGTGTCGATTCGTTGCACTCCATCGTCCAGATGCCCAAGGGCATCCCGGTCGCCACCTTCGCCATCGGCGAGGCCGGTGCTGCCAATGCCGCGCTGTTCGCCGTCGCCATGCTGGCCAACGGCGATGCGGCGCTGAACGAGAAGCTGCAGGCCTTCCGCAAGGCCCAGACCGAGAAGGTGCTGGCCATGCAGTTGCCGGCTGTCTGAAAATCCTGCGGTCAACTCCGGATTTCGGCCAAAAACTTGTCCTGAGGTTTCTGCCTTGAGCACCACGACGATACTTCCGCCCGCCACGCTGGGCATGCTTGGTGGCGGCCAGCTCGGCCGCTTCTTCGTTGCTGCCGCCCACGAACTGGGTTACCGGGTCTGGGTGCTCGATCCGGACAAGAATTCCCCCGCCGCGCAGATCGCCGAACGCCACTTCTGCGTCGCCTACGACGACTACGCCGCGCTCGACGAATTCGCCGCCGGCTGCGCCGCGATCACCACCGAATTCGAGAACGTGCCGGCGGCGACGCTCGACTACCTCGCCAAGTTCGTGCCGGTGCGTCCGCACGCGGCGGCGGTGGCCATCTGCCAGCACCGCGTCAGCGAGAAAACCTTCCTGCGCGACAACGGTTTCCCGCACGGTCCGTTCGTCGAGGTCAACAGCGAAGCCGACCTGAAGGCCGCGCCGGCCAGCCTCTTCCCGGCCATCCTCAAGGTCGCCCGCTTCGGCTACGACGGCAAGGGCCAGGCGACGGTGCACAACGTCGCGGAGGCGCTGCTCGCCTTCGCCCAGTTCAAGGGCGAGCAATGCGTGCTCGAACAGCGTCTGCCGCTGGACTACGAAGTTTCCGTCGTGCTGGCGCGCGACGAGCAGGGCAAGGTTGCCTGCTTCCCGACCGGCGAGAACCAGCACACGCGCGGCATCCTCGATGTCTCCATCGTGCCGGCGCGCACCACCGGCTGCATGCAGAGCGACGCCGAGGATGTGGCCGCGCGCATCGCCGAAAAGCTCGGCTACATCGGCACCATGGGCGTCGAGTTCTTCGTCAGCCGCGGCCAGTTGTTGGTCAACGAAATGGCGCCGCGCCCGCACAACAGCGGCCACTACACCATCGATGCCTGCGTCACCAACCAGTTCGAGCAACAGGTGCGCGCGCTGTGCGGCCTGCCGCTGGGCGAGCCGCGCGCGCATTCGGCGTCGGTGATGGTCAACCTGCTCGGCGACCTCTGGTACGACGGCGATACCTACCGCGAACCCGACTGGTCGGTGCTCTACGCCATCCCCAACCTGAAGCTGCACCTCTACGGCAAGCACCACGCGCGGCCGGGCCGCAAGATGGGCCACTTCACGGTGATCGGCGACAACGCCGAAGCCGTGCAGAAGACCGCGCTGGCCGCCCGCGCCGCCATCGGCATCAAGGACTGATGACGCCTTCCGACGCCGATTACGCCCGCGCCGTCAACCTGCTCTGCGCCGGCGAACTGGTCGCGCTGCCGACCGAGACCGTCTACGGCCTCGGCGCCGACGCCGCCAACCCGGCGGCGGTGGCCAAGATTTTCGCCGCCAAGGGCCGCCCGGCTGACCATCCGCTGATCGTCCACCTCGCCGGCCACGATGCCGTCGAGGCCTGGGCCGAGCAAGTGCCGACGGTGGCCTGGGAACTGATGGAAACCTTCTGGCCCGGCCCGTTGACGCTGATCCTGAAGAAGCAGGCCTGGGTGCCCGACGCCGTCACCGGCGGCCAGGACACCGTCGGCCTGCGCGTTCCCGGCCATCCGGTGGCGCTCGAACTGCTACGCCGTTTTGCCGTCGCCAAAGGTGAGCACGCCGGCATCGCCGCGCCGTCGGCCAACCGCTTCGGCCGCATCAGCCCGACCACCGCCGCCCACGTCGCCGAGGAGCTGGGCGAAGCCGTGCCGCTGATCCTCGACGGCGGTTCCTGCGCCGTCGGCATCGAATCGACGATCATCGACTGCTCGCGCGGCGAACCGGTGGTGCTGCGCCCCGGCCACATCTCGCCGCTGCATCTGGAAGCGGTGCTCGGCCGCGCCCCGACCATCGAAACCAGTAGCGGCGCGCCGCGCGTCTCCGGCTCGCTGGAAGCGCACTACGCGCCGACCACGCCGCTGCGTGTGGTCGCTGGCGAGCGCCTGCTCGACTTCCTCAACGCCCAGCGCCATCGCGGCGGCAAGTGTGCAGTGCTCAGCCCCAACCAGCCGCCGCAGGCCGGCATGCCGCACGCCTGGCGGATGCTGCCGGCCGACCCGGTCGGCTACGCCCACGACCTCTACGCCGCGCTGCGCGACATGGACCACGCCGGTGTCGACCTGATCGTCGTCGAAGCCCTGCCAGCCGGCGCCGACTGGGCCGCCGTCGCCGACCGCCTGCGCCGCGCCGCGGCCGGCGCCGGGCAGAAATGAGCGCAGCGTTGCCGGCATCGCCAAGCCGCTTGCAGAAACCGCCCCTGCCTAGGCTATAATGCGCGCCTTACGGGCCGATAGCTCAGCTGGGAGAGCGCCGCGTTCGCAATGCGGAGGTCGTGAGTTCGATCCTCATTCGGTCCACCAGTTTCAGTTCCAAGTAAGTCCATAGTTGTCCCGGGAAGGAAAACCTTGCCGTTTGACAGCGATAGGCTTCTGGGGCTTGCAGCATAGAAAAAGCCGAGACCACAGATGGTCTCGGCTTTTTTGTTTCTGATGTCGGCTGACCGGCCTGTCATCGGCTGTCCGAAGCTGCTACTCACAGGTCTGGGTGACTCTGACTGCTGCCGGATTGCCAATACGTGCTCGTCGGCCATAACGGTCGTTGGGGCTAAGACCGGTAACGACCGTTAAGGTGTAGCCACCGGCCATTCGCTGGCGTGACACAAGAGCAGCAGCTTCATGCCTAACAACGCACTCGCCCATGTTTGGTCTTGATCATAGGGTGTGTGTTGTTCGATAGATATTTTCTCATTCGACCGATCCCTGGCTGTGGGTCAATTGAATTGATCAATCTGTCATTTTCAGTGTATGGTTGTCCATCTCTGTTTCTAATGACAAAAATGAAAGCAATTCTTCTGCATTTGAGTGACGGTCACATCAATTCAAAACAATGCAAAATCACCAGTAGGGCGCAAGCGATTGCAGCAACGATGCGCCCACTCTTGGCAGAAGCTAAGCAGGTTTTCGTTGTATTTACTGGTGATATTGTCAACGCGGGTTCAGTAGATGAATTCGAGATTGCACTGAAATTTCTGTTCACTTTGAGAGATACGATCCGCAAGGATTTCAGTGGTGAGGTCACCTTTATTACGGTGCCTGGTAACCATGATGGAGCTTTCAAAGAATCCAAAACAACACGCAATCGACTGATCAAGAGCCTGGCAAGTGAAGCGAACCCGGAACTCGATGATGATCTCATTGAGGACTGCACTGAGCCTCTGCAGGCCTACTACACCTTCCTTGAAAAGCTAGAGAACCCGAACCTAAGTTATTCAGACAAGCTTTGGTGTGACTATCGCTATCGAACAGATGACTGCATCCTGCGGTTTAGTGCCATGAATGCAAGCTGGATTTCTACCGTTCCGGAGTCAAAAGGATCGCTGGTTTTTCCGGTGGATCGTTATCAAGCACTGCAGGAAGAGCCTGGAACGATCAATATCTTGTTGATGCATCACCCACTGAATTGGTATGCCCAAAATGCATATCATCCGCTTCGTGAGTTGGTTAAAACAAATTATCAAATTGTAATGTCTGGCCACGAGCATACGACGGCTACCAGCATCATTACCGATGTTGAAAAACATTCGACGATTTTTTTTGAAGCACCCGCACTGGAAAAGGGCGAGCAATCTTCTTTCTCAGTTTTATGGCTCGATACTTCGTCCAACACGATAGCGCAGGAGACCTTCGAATGGTCTGAAGATATCTATCAATCGGTATCGGGCAAAGCCACTTGGAGCAATCACCTTAGCATTCCCAAGCATCGACCCAAAAATGGCTTTCATCTCACCGAGCGAGCAAAATCCGGCCTGGAGTCCATGAATGCGGCTTTTTCACACCCCATGCAGGAAGTTATTCAGCTATCGGATGTCTTTGTCTCTCCAGATCTGCAATCTATGGATGGTGATGGCGATGACCAGGACTCTATTCCTGCCGAGACGTTATTGCGACCCGATGCAGAATATAATTTTATCCTGATCTACGGTGATGAGCAGTACGGGAAAACCAGTTTGCTCAAACATTGGCATCACGAATACCTGCGTCAAGGGCTGAAACCGCTCATGTTTGACGCCAAAGATGCCAATGGGAACTCGGATAACTTTCTAAGGGTTATTTCTCGGCAGGTTGTCGAAACCTATGGGGCTGAGGCTGAAACGAAATATTTGCAGTTGGCTAAGGCGGAAAAAGTTGCCCTGGTTGATAACTTAGAAGCCTTGGGTTCGCGTGGGGATGTTATCAGTCGAGTCGTAAAAAATATCGAAGGTCAGTTTGGACGTGTCGTCATCTTGGCCAATGAGCGTTACGAGGTCATGACCATCTCCTCGACAGACGCCGTCTCTGCTTTGCGGGAGTATAAGCAGCTCAGAATGCAAGGGTTTGGATACAAATTACGCCATGACCTTATTCGGCGCTGGTATGCAATTGGCCATCAACTCGATCAAGATGAGTTTCAAGCCAAGGTGCATGCGGCTGATCGGGCCATCAACAGCGTATTTAGCAAGGGCCTGGTGGCCATGACAGCGTTCAATGCCTTAGTTCTCCTGCAGAGCATGGAGGTTAATGAGAAAGGATCGCTCGCCAATGCCGGGACCGCTCAATACTACGAATACATGTTCCGTCATTCGCTATCGCTCGCCAAGGTAAAATCTGACGAGTTTGACGAAATACAGAGCTACTTGGTCCACATGGCGTGGACTATGTTCTGTCAAAAGACCAAATCGCTCTCCAGCCAAGCCATACAAGAGTTCAACTTATGGTTCTCAAAGAAAGTTCACCCTACTGATCTGGTGGAACGGCTTGGCCTCTTGGAAGAGAGCAAGATTCTTGTCCGTCGCAATGGTGAATACGCATTTGCTTTTCCCTATCTGGAGTTCTTTTTTGTCGCCAAGTACCTGGCCGACAATCTCGAAGAGCAGCCAGAGCTACGGGAGAAAATTACGCACCTGTGTAAACATATCTACATTAAAGAGAATGCCAATATAGTTCTGTTTTTGACGCATCATCTCAACGGCAATTGGTTTATTCGAGAGATTGCGGATTTGTTATCTGCCATTCTCAATAGTGTTCCTGCCTTGAAGCTGGAAACCGATGCCGAAGTATTGAATATATGGGTTACCGAAAAGGCGAAACTGATCGTCGATACCAGCAATCTTGACGAAAATAACCGGGAAAGCCGGAAAACTGACGATAAGGCTGCCAAATTGCCGGAAGCGGTACCGGATAAAGAGGTCGCCTCGATTTATGAGCTGGACAGTTTTACGCAACTTAATCTGCTTTTCAAAACTAGTGAAATTATTGGGCAGGTCCTCAAAGGTCGCTACGGTTCCATTGGCAACGAACTCAAAAGTGATTTGCTGACTCGGCTATTTGACGCACCTCTGCGCGGGGTGAATTTTTTCAGTTCGATCATTAATTCTGAGCCAGAAGCAGTCCTCCTGGAGGTTACTGCACGGCTGCACCGGAATTTCCCATCGATCAGCAAACAAAAGATCGATCGCGTAGCAAAACGATTTTTGTTCTCGACGCTTGGTGCGGTTGCTGATGCATTCGTGAGCCGACAGGGAGAAATTATTGGCTCGCCTAAGCTCGCGTCCATCATCGACCAAACGGTTGAAAAAAATGGAGGGCTGTCTTATCGGGTTGTGGCGACGGCAGCCAAACTCAGTTTCCCTGGGGCTCCGCCTATTGATGAGATACGGGTTTTGGCCAAGGATTTGGACAGCAATTACTTTGGGTGGAAGTTATTACAAGGATTGGTCGCCCGACACCTGTACATGTTCTATGTGCCTCATGCCGATAAAATGCAATTGGCGGAGGCTGTCAAGATCGATGTGCGTACTCAGCGCGACATCGAGGTCAAAGCCCATTCGACAAGAAAATTACCAGGACAGAATGCGACGCCAAAACACTCTGTGAGCTTATTGAATCGACTGCAAAACTCATTCCTCATGAATAATCGGGCTTCCATTGCAGCGCTTGAGACAAGATACCAAAGGCGCCCTAACGACACTAAGAGGGGAAAGTGATCAGAACTGAATTGCCCGGTTTTAGTGGACAAATCGGAGGGCTGATTTCCGCGCCAAAGCGGTCGGGGGTTTCGAGCAAGTCGAATGTCCGAAAAGGCCGATTATGCAGAGCCCCCGATTATGTGGAGCTTCGAGTTGGATCACTCGCCAACCGCTGGATGGCAGCGGCAGGCGCGAATTCCGATCTCCACATAATCAAAGCGTTTTCAGGAAGTCGGTCAACGAGTCAGGTGCACGGTAGCGGCAGATTTTTGCTTTGGGTTCCTGCAGCCGAGCCAGAGCGCGTTCCTTCATCGCCAGATCAGCCTCGACGTATTGGTGGGTTGTTTCCGGGCTTTCATGGCCGAGCCAAAGTGCGATCACACTCATGTCGACGCCGGCCTGCAATAGATGCATGGCCGTCGTGTGGCGAATGGAATGAGGCGAGATGTGCCGCTTTGCCAAGTTGGGGAGAGTTTCAGCGGTGGCTTGTACCGCCAGCGCCAAACGCTTCGCTACGTTGGATCGTGACATCGCTTGGCCATCGCGATTGGGCAGCAGCGCTGACGCTGCATCGAACTGCGGATTCACTTTCAGCCAGGCCCGGATTGATTTGATGGTCGAGCGCCACAGTGGAACGCTGCGCTGCTTGCGGCCCTTGCCATGCAGATGAACGCAAGCCGCGCCCGCCTCGAGCACCACATCGCCGACCTTGACCGCGGTGATTTCCGAAACGCGTGCGCCGACGTTGTAGAGCAGCAGGAACAGCAGCTGATCGCGTTGGCCGGTCCAGGTTCCGTCCGACGTGCCGATCACCGCCAGCATTTCCTCGCGAGACAGGTAGCCGAACATCGGTCGCTCGAAGCGTTTCACGGGAACGCCGAGGGCGCGTTCAATCACTTGCAACGACGACACGTCCCGGTGGGCGGCGAATTTCAGAAACGACCGCAGCGCCGCCAGACGGGCATTGCGGCTACGCACGGAATTGTGTCGTTGGCATTCCAGATGATCGAGGAAGGCCATGATCAGATCCGGCGTGATGTCGGCCAGCGCCATCGTGGTCGGCGTCTTGCCGAGACGGGACTCGGCAAACCCAAGAAACAGCATGAAGGCATCGCGGTAGGCAGCGATCGTTTGCGGGCTCAACGCCCGGTGCTGCGTCAGATGCTCGGTGAAGTAGGTTTGGACGAGCGCGGCAAATGACGGCGGCGATTTTTGGGGCTTGGCCTTACTCATCGCCGTCTCCCGGGAAATCGACGAAGTGCTCGAACTTGCCGCCGGCCAGCGCCATCAATTCGGGAACGGCCGTCAGATACCAGTAGGTGTAGAAGATCTCGGCGTGGCCCAGGTAGGTCGACAGCGCCAGCATCATCTGATCGATATCGGTTCCCTCGGCATGCCAGCGCATCAGGCGCCGGACGGCAAAGGTGTGGCGCAGGTCATGAAGCCGTGGCGCTTCATGCGCCCCGCGATTGACCCAGCCGAGGCTGTCCCGCAAGGCATTGAAGACCCGGTGGGCCTGCCGGTCGCCGAGCGGCTGCCCCAGCCGCCGGCCACGGCTGCTGATCAGGAACGGGGTGTCGCCGGTGCTCGGAACATGCCGGGTGCGTTGCCACCGGTAGTGCGCCAATGCCTCGACCGTGCTCGGGTGCAGCGGCAATTGCCGGGACTTTGCGAACTTGGTTTGCCGGATGGTCAGCATCCCGCGTTTGAGATCGACATCGGCGTCGCGCAGGTGAAGGGCCTCGGAGACCCGCAGTCCGGTCGAAGCCATCAGTCCGAACAACGTCTCGAAGGCCATCGGGCGCAAACTGCCGCGAGGCCCGAGCTGGCGAGCCGCCGCCAGCAATTCGACGATCTCGTCCTCGCGGTAAATGTGGGGCGCAACCCGTCCCGGCTCCGGACCGAAGATCAACTCATCCGGCACCTCGGTATCGGGCTCGAACTGTTTCAGGTAGCGGGCAAAGGGCCGCAGCAACGCCAAGCGATGCGCCCAGGTGCCTGGTGTTCCCCGGTTTCCTTTGTCGCGCCGTGCCCAATCCGCCATGAGATCGACGGTCAGTGGCCCTCGGTGATGTCGACCGGCGACGTAGCGGGCGAAACTTGCCAGGAGCGTGTCCCGCGAGTGCAACTCGAAGCCCAGGCGACGGCGCTCGGCAAGGTAGTCGTTGATTCTCGCCTGCAGGCTGATGCGCCGGCTCATGATCCGCTCCCCGGCCAGGGCAGCGGCACGGCGGACAGCTTCGGCGTGTCGAGCTTGGCGTAGATCAGCGTCGTGCTCAGTGAACGGTGGCGCAGGACATCGGCCACTTCCTTGAGCGAGCTGCCGCTCTCCACCAGGCGACATGCCAGGGTATGGCGCAGGGCATGCGAGCGGGAATGGGTAAGGCCGATGCGGTGGTAGGCACGGCGAATTACGTTCCGAATGGCATTCGGAGTGATGGGTTGATCGTACGGCGCCCCGTGCCGGACGAAGACGGCCGGATTGACTGCGGTGGGTCGCTCGTGTTGCAGGTAGTCGACCAAGGCTTGGCCGGTCTCCATCGGCAAGGGCAGGATGTCCTGCCGCAGCGACTTCGTGCCGCGCAGCGTCACCGTGCCGGCATGCCAGTCAATGTCGGCCAACATGAGATGCGCGATTTCGCAGGAGCGCAGCCCCATGTCCAGGGCGCAACGGACGATGGCATAGCCCCGCTTCGGCCAACGACGATCGGCGGTGAACGAGTTCAGCAGGCGCTCGACTTCGTCCGGCTTGAGGGCGCGTGGCAAGGACGCCAGCTTCCAGTGAACCGGGTTCGTGATGACAGCTGTCAGTCTGCCGACCGGGTCGCCGCAGGTGGTCCGATATCGGAAGTAACTTCGAAGCGCCGCCGCCAACCGCGATGCGTTGGAGGCAGTTCGATGGGCGTCGAGTTGGCTGGCGAGGAATCGGCGAACATCGTCGGGCTGTAGCTTGGCCATATCGACGGCACCTTCCTCGAACTGTTGCCGCAGCAGCCAGCCTGCGACGCGAATCAAATCGACACGCGTTGCCGCCGCCAGCCCTCGTACATTGCGTAGGTGTTCGTCGTAGCGGCGCAACTCCTCGGAAATTTGTTCCGACTGCGCAGCGGATTGGCGGGCGCTTGGCGCCGCTGGTGACAGAGTGACTTGGTTCATAACGGCCTCCTGAAGTGGAATTACCACTTCAGACGACCGCGAAAATTATGTTGACCTCTCAGCGATATCAGTCGCCGCCAAGCCCCAAATGGCGCCGCTTTCGCGGCTTCACTCTCTGGCAAGTCCACATAATCGGGGGCTCTGCATAATCGGCCTTATGTAGAGTTCTACATAAGGCCGAGATGCCGCCTGTTGCCGCTGGAGCGCATGTTGTAAGCGAACGCGTGTGTGCGCGTGAGGGAAACTGGATCGTTGCCGTCCCCCTCTTTCCTCCCCGTGGCACGGCCCGCCGCAGGTCATTGAAATGTCGCGGCTTGGTTGAACTAATCCATTGGATTGGCTGCGGGGCCATGCAAGCCATTGCCGAAACGCCGGAGCATCTCCTTTGCGCACCCTTGCGACAATTTGCCGCAGTCCACCCGCGGCGCTCCGGCGCTAACATCTCCGCCATCGTTATCGGGGGATGAACATCATGCAGAACGCGCCAGTCCAGAAGCAGCCGGAAATGACCTCCTTGTTGCTGGGGGCGGGTTTTGCGCTGGCTTCGCTGATCATCCTGCCGGCGGTGGCGCAGCGGGTCGGGCTGGGTTCGAGCGTGACCATCGCCCTGCGCGGGGCCTTGATGCGGGCGGCCAACCGTTTCTGACGCGGCTGCGCCCGGGCGCGCCGGGTTGTCGTATGATTCCTGCCGATTCCCGGAGCGTTTAGCCTTGCGTCCTTCCCTCGTTGTCCTTGGCTTGTTGTCGGCGTTGGCCGTTGTCGCGGCCGGCCTCGTTGCCGTTGACGATGCCGGGGCGGCGGCGCGGCTCGGGCGCTTGCGGGCGATGACGGCACAGTACGGGCTGACCGACCTGGCCTTGTTCTGCGAGGCGCGTTACACCCGCCATCCCAGTCAGGCCGACCAGCATGCCGCCTTCCAGGACCATCCGGCGGCCTTCGACCATTTCCCGAGCGCGGCGTTGTTGCCGCCACCCCCTGTCAAGCGTGATCCCGATGCCAGTCTGGCTGGAAAAACAACTGCACCTGATTGACTTCACGATCGCCGCGCTGGCCCGCCGCAAGGCACGCAGCCTCGGTCTGCTCGCGGTCTTCTCGGCGCTGGTCTTCGTGCTGGCGTCGCTGATGCTGTTCGGTCACGCCTTGCGCAGCGAGGCGCTGACGGTGCTGGCCGGGGCGCCGGAAATGGTCGTCCAGCGCCAAGTGGCGGGGCGCCACGACCTGCTGGCGCAGTCCGACGTCGACCGTCTGGCCGGCCTGCCCGGGGTGGCTGAGGTGCAAGGGCGGCTGTGGGGCTATTACTACGACAGCGTGGTCAAGGCCAACTACACGCTGATGGCGCGCCCGGACGCCGAAGTCGCCGCGGGTACGCTGAGCATCGGCAACGCGGTGGCGCGCGAACGCGGCCTGGTGCCGGGCAACACCATTTCCTTTCGCAGCTATTCCGGCAAGCTGTTCAGTTTCAAGGTGGCGGCGGTGCTGCCCGAGGACAGCGAACTCCTGAGCGGCGACCTGGTGCTGCTGGCGGCGGACGATTTCCGCCGCTTCTTCGAATACCCGGCCGGCCAGTACACCGATGCCCTGCTGCGCAGCGCCGGGGCGCAGTCCGCTGAAGCGCTGGCGGCGGCAATCCGGGCGGCGCAGCCGGAGTTGCGGCCGATCCCGCGCGCCGACGTGCTGACGCTCTACCGGAACCTGTTCGGCTGGGGCGACGGCATCGGTTTTGCCGTGCTCGCCGGGGTGGTCCTGGCCTTTGCCATCCTCGCCTGGGAAAAGGCGTCCGGCCTGCCCGCCGAGGAAAGGCGCGAGATCGGCATCCTCAAGGCAATCGGCTGGGAAGGCGGCGACGTCATCCGGATGAAGCTCTGGGAGGGGCTGCTGATTGCGCTGGCAGCCTTCCTGATCGGCTTCATCGCCGCCTGGCTGCACGTCTTCCGCTACGACGCGGCGCTCTTCGCGCCGGCCTTGCGCGGCTGGTCGGTGCTCTATCCCAGCTTCCACCTGTCGCCGGCGGTCGATCTCCGGCAACTGGCGATCCTCTTCCTGCTCACCGTCCTGCCTTACGCGCTGACCGTGCTGCTGCCGGTGTGGCGGGCGGCGCACGCCGAGCCGGACGCCGTGATGCGGGCTTGATCAGACAGGCAGGGCAAGGCTATTGTCCTGTCATTGCCCAGCGAACCGGATCGAACGTGCGTCCCCTCATCCTCTCCCTAGCCCTCCTGCTGCTCGCCGCCTGCGGTGGCGGCGAACCGGCCAAGGTCAATGTCGGCCTGGCGGCGCCCGCCTTCAGCACGCAACGGGCCGACGGCACGCCGGTGAATTTTCCCGGCGATCTCGCCGGGCGGCCGGTGGTGCTGCGTTTCTGGGCCGACTGGTGCCGCTACTGCGAAGGCGAGATGAAGGCGATCGAAACCGTCTACGGCCGCCTGCAGCCGCGCGGCCTGGTCGTGCTGGCGATGAATGCCGGCCAGGACAAGGCGACCGTCGATGCCTTCATGGGCAAGATCGGCGTCAGCTACCCGGCGCTGCTCGACGGCGATTCGGCGATCGCCAAGCGTTACGGCGTGGTCGGCCTGCCCACCACCTTCTTCATCGACGGCCAGGGCACGGTGCGCGGCAAGATCGTCGGCGAAGCCGACGCCGCGACCTTCGAGCGCGAAGCGGCGGCCTTGCTGCAATGAGCCAGGACCAGACGCGGTGCACGCTATGCGGCCTGGACATCGGCGCCAAGCCCTTCCGGCTGCAGGTCGGCGATCAGGCGTATCGTTTCTGCTGCGAGGGCTGCCGCGGCATCTATGAAATGCTGCACGACATCCAGGCGGCGCCGGGCGGCGCCGACCAGAATCCAGACAATCCGCGAAAGGACGAAAAATGATCAACGAAACCATGATGAAGCAGATGCCGCACCTGATGCAGCAGGCCGGCCAGCTTGCCAGCAAGCCGGCGAGCAATGGGGCGATGATGGCTGCCGGCGGCTTGGCGCTCGGCCGTGGCCTGCTCGGCCGGGCGGTGCTGCCCAACCCGCTGGCGCTGCTGGCGCTCGGCGCGGTCGGCGGCATCGCCGCCGGTTTCCTGCTCTTCAAGTACCAGAAGGAAATCACCGAGGGGTTGGGCAAACTGGGCGGCATGGGCAAGGACTTCGCGCTGCAGCGCAAGGAAAACCTCAACGACCTGATGGCCGAGGCCGAGGAAAAGCTGTCCGGCGTCCAGCCGCCCGCCGCCGCGACCGGCGACGCGGAACGGACCTGAGGAGGCGGCGATGGCAAACGCGCGGCAACTGGCGGAACGCATCGTCGTCCGCGAACGCGGCAGCGGTTACCTGTGCCTGGCGCTGCCCGGCGAACTCTGCGCGGCGTCGCTCGCCGCCGGCATCGAAACCGGCATGGCCGGGCTGGCCGGCGTCCGCCGTGCCCATGTCGATGCGGCCGGACAGTCGCTGACGCTGGGTTTCGACGCGGCGCAGCTATCGACGGCGAGCGTCGCCCGTTACCTGTTTTCCCTGCTCGAACGCCTGCCGCCGGATGAAGCCGCCGCGCCGGCGCTTGGCCTGCAGCCGGCCCTCGACCGCCTGAAGACGATCCTGATCCCGCCCGGCGAGGCGCTGCCCGGTTCGCTGCGCGCCCGCGTGCAGCCGGTGCTGGAAAGCGCGCTGACGGAAAAGGCGCTGACCAATTTCTTCAATGACATCGTCGCCTTCTACCTGATCAAGACGCACTGGGACCTGATCACCAAACGCTGGCTGCAGAACCCGCTGGCCCACAGCAACGCCTGGCTGACCGTGTTCTATCTGGTCTTCCTGCTGGTCCGCTACCGCAAGACATGAAGCATTTCCGCGTCGCCCACCGCCTGCGCCGCCGCCTGCGCATCGTTTCGCCGGTGCTGGTGAGGCACGCGGAGCGCTGCTACCTGCTGGAAATCCTGCTGCGCAAGCAGCCGGCGGTGCGCGAGGTCAGCGTCGTCGTCGACATCGGCTCGCTGACCGTCCGCTTCGACCCCGACGCGCTGCCCGAGGCGCGCCTGCTGGCGACGCTCGACGCCATTCTCGGTCACCTGCAAGCGGCGCCGCCGCCCGCGCCGGTGGCACCGCCGCCGGCCGATGCGCCGCTCAGCGAGTGCTCGCTGTCGGTGGAGGGGATGACCTGCGCCTCGTGCGCGCTGCTGATCGAGATGAAGCTGCGGCGCGACCCGCGGGTGCGCGAGGCCAACGTCAATTTCGCCGCCGCCAGCGTCAATGTGCGCGGCGCGATCGACCGCGCTGGCGTCGCCGAAGTGATCCGCCGCCTCGGCTACGCGGCGCAGCCGATGGACACGCTGGCGCAGCGCCGCCAGGTGATCGCCCGCGAGCAGGCGCGCATCGCCGAGGCGCGGCGGCGCAGCGTCCGCTCGGCGCTGCTCAGTGCGCCGGTGGTGCTGTCCGGGATGTTGATGCACCGCTCGCCGGCGCTGCGCCTGGTCGAGTTCGCGCTGTCGTCGGCGGTGCTCTTCGGCAGTGGCGGCGAGATCTTCCGCAAGGCCTGGCAGCTCGCCCGCCAGGGCGAGGCCAACATGGACACGCTGATCGCCATTGGCGCCGGCGCCGCCTGGGGCTACAGCCTGCCCGGCCTGTTCGGGCGTCGCCATCACGTCTATTTCGAATCGGCGGCGGCGATCTGCGCCTTCGTGCTGTTCGGCCGCTACCTGGAAGAGCGCGCCAAGGGCAAGGCCGGCGAGGCGATCCGCCAGTTGATCGAACTGCAGCCGGAAACCGCGCTGCGCATTGCGGCCGACGGCGCGGAAAGCGAAGTTCCGATCGACGACGTGCGCCTTGGCGATCGCCTGCGCGTGCGCGCCGGCGCCCGCGTGCCGAGCGACGGCATCGTCGTCGAGGGCGCGAGCAGCGTCGACGAAGCGATGCTCAGCGGCGAATCCTTGCCGGTCGCCAAGGCCCCCGGCGACCGCGTCGTCGGCGGCTGCATCAACGGCAACGGCAGTTTCGTGCTGCGCGTCACGGCGGTCGGCGCCGACACCGTGCTCTCCGGCATCGTCCGCCTGGTCGACCAGGCGCAGGGCAGCAAGCTGCCGGTGCAGAAACTGGCCGACCGCATTTCGGCGCGTTTCGTGCCGGCGGTGGCCGGCGTCGCCGGGCTCACCTTCGGCGGCTGGGCGCTGGCCGGCGCGCCGGCGGCGACGGCGTTGTCGCATGCCGTCGCCGTGCTGCTCATCGCCTGTCCCTGCGCGCTCGGCCTGGCGACGCCGACGGCGATCATGGTCGGCACCGGCCAGGCGGCGCGCCGTGGCATCTACATCCGTCACGGCGAGGCGCTGGAAACGGCGGCGCAACTGACGACGCTGGTTTTCGACAAGACCGGCACCATCACCGCGGGGCGGCCGACGGTCAGCGATGCCGTCCTCGCCGCCGGCCACGACGAGGCCCGGCTGGCGGCGCTGGTCGGCGCCGCCGAAAGCGGTTCCGAGCATTTCCTGGCGCGCGCGCTCGGCGACTGGTGCCATGGGCGGCAGGCCGGCGCGCTGAGCGCCGAAAGCTTCGCCGCGCTGCCCGGGCGCGGCATCGTCGCCTTGGTGGACGGGCAGCGGCTGGTGATCGGCAACGCCGACCTGCTGCGCGAGCAGGGCGTCGATCCGGCGCCCTGGCAG
Source organism: Azonexus sp. MM2026_4 (assembly GCF_055901855.1). Classification (NCBI taxonomy): domain Bacteria; kingdom Pseudomonadati; phylum Pseudomonadota; class Betaproteobacteria; order Rhodocyclales; family Azonexaceae; genus Azonexus; species Azonexus sp. MM2026_4. The sequence goes on from NZ_CM148380.1 coordinate 3,616,476, forward strand.
GAAACCGCCGAGCGCTTCGCGGCGCAAGGCAAGACGCCGGTGTATGTGGCGCTCGACGGCGTGCCGGCGGCGATTTTCGCGATTGCCGACCAGGCCCGTCCGGGCGCCCGCGAGGCGATCGCGCTGCTGCACCGGCTCGGCCTGCAAACCGTGATGGCGACCGGCGATGTCGACGCGGTCGCCCGCCATGTCGCCGCCGAAGTCGGCATCGAGCGCGTGCTCGCCCGCCTGACGCCGGCTGACAAGCTGGCGCTGGTGCGCGAACTGCAGGCCGCCGGCGGCAAGGTCGGCATGGTCGGCGACGGCATCAACGACGCCCCGGCGCTGACCGCCGCCGACGTCGGCTTCGCCATCGGCGGCGGCGCCGGCATCGCTGTCGAGGCGGCGGCGGTGACGCTGGTCGGCGGCGACATCGCCCGCGTCGCCGCCGGCATCGAGCTGTCGCGGCGGACGATGGCGATCATCCGCCAGAACCTGTTCTGGGCCCTCGGCTACAACGTCGTCGCCATTCCCTTCGCCGCCGCCGGCCGGCTGACGCCGATGATCGCCGCCGCCGCGATGGCGATGAGTTCGCTGTCGGTGGTCGGCAACTCGCTGCGCTTGCAACGGTGAACCTTGAAACCTCAGTTGACCGCTGATCTCTCCTCGTGCCGGCGCATGCATGCTGACCTCCAAGCCTGCGCTACGAGTCACGCTTTGGCTGATGGCGCTACGCGGCCGCTGGCAGGCCCGGACGGGCGCCCGGCTTGGTGGCTGTGCCGAAACTCGCCGTCTGCCGAAATTTTCGCCGGCGCGTTTTCGCGCCGCCTTGCCGGCATGAGCCTGCCGCGTCGTCGCTGTGCGCCGGCCATCCCGTCCCAACGCGCCAGCGGCCGCGTCCAACCGAGGTTGCAAGCTTGATGGATTTTTCTCCGGCGGCCGGCGAACTGCCGCTGTTCCTCGCCTTCATGACCGGCTTGCTCGGTAGCGGCCACTGCCTGGGCATGTGCGGCGGGCTGGTGTCCGCCTTCTTCATCAAGCTCGGCGCGCGCGGCCCCGCTCCTTATCTCGCCTACCACGGCGCGCGCATCGGCATCTATGCCGTGGTCGGCGTGATCGCCGCCGGGCTTGGTCAGGTGCTCGTGTCCACCGGCTGGATCGGTCTCTGGCAGGGCGTGCTGCAGATCGGCGCCGGGGTCGTCGTGATCCTGCTCGGCCTCGACCTGCTTGGCGTCTCGCCGTGGCGCAACAGCCTCGGCTTCGCGCCGGTCGCCTGGCTGCGCCGGCAGTTCACGCTGGCAGTGCAGAAAGGCCCGGTGCGCGGCGCGCTGATCGGTGGCGCGATCAACGGCCTGATGCCGTGCTCGATGACCATGGCGATGGCGGTCAAGGCGACCACCGCCGCCTCGCTCGGCGGCGGCGCGCTGCTCATGCTCGCCTTCGGCGCCGGCACCCTGCCGGCGATGCTCACCGCCTCGTTCCTCTTCGGCCGCCTCGGCCCGCGCCTGCGCGGCTGGCTGCTCAAGGGCGCGGCGCTGTTCGTCATCGCGCTGGGCGCCTCGACGCTGTGGCAGGGGCTGCGCTACTACCTGGTGATGTACCGGCTGATCGTCTGAGCCCGGCCCGCTGCCTTACGAGAGCTTGCCCTGGCGCTTGAGCTTTTCCCGGTCGCCGTCGTAGCGCCGGTTCAGGCTGCGCGCATAGTCCTCCAGCGCCGCCGCCAGCGCCTCGGCAAAGGTGCCGAGACGGCCGCCGGCAACCGCCTGCACCGCCTCGGCGCGGGCGCGTTCGGAAAAGGCGTACTTGCTGACCGGGCTCATCACCCCGCGCAGGTCGGAGCCGATCAGGTAGGTCGCCGCCGCGACCTCGATCAACGGCTTCGGCTCGCCGGCGACGCCGTAGTCCGGTGCGTAGATCGCCGTGAAGCCGCGCCGCCGCTCGCGCAGCATGCACTCCGCCGCGCAATTGATCGAACAGGTCCCCTCGGCATGCCCGTCGCCGTAATGCAGCAGGTGGCGGGCATAGTGGTACTGGCGGCGGTCCATGTTGCAGACGACGCAGCGCGGGTGTTTTTCGAGTTCGTTGTCGAGCGGGGCGGGGTCGGCCTCTGCCGTGGCCTCGGCCGTTCCGGCGTTGCCGGCCAGAACGGCAAGAGCCGCCTTGATGAGGGTTCGTCGATGCATCGGGGTGTCTCCTGGTGCTGGCGCCATGTCAGTAGCTGGCATGCAGGGTCAGCATGAAGTTGCGCGGCTCGCCATAGAAATTGTAGATGTGGGGTTGCCCGACCGACGCGTAGTATTTCTTGTCCAACAGGTTGTTGACCATCAGGCTGAGCGAATAGTTTTTGTCGATCTGGTAGGCGACGCGGGCGTTCACCACGGTGTAGGCGTCGTTGACCACCTGGTCGCGGCGACCGCGCGAGCTTTGTGCCTTGCCCATGTGCTGGATGCCGAGTCCGGTGCTCCAGCCAGCCAGCGCGCTGTCGTTGCCGAAACGGTAGTTGCCCCAGAACTTGAATTGCTGCGCGGGTGTCTCGATGGAATACGATTTCCCCTGATTGGTCCGGTCACGCACATAGCGTGTTTTCAGGTGGGTGTAGCCCAGCGAAATGTCCATGCCCGGCAGCGGTTTTCCGGTGACCTCGAATTCCGTGCCCCGACTTTCGACTTCGCCCGCGTTCAGGTAGAAGAATTTTGTCGGGTAAGCCGGGTCGCGGAAGGCGCGGTTCTTGTCGCGCATCTTGAATGCGGCGAGGCTGACGCCGAGCTTGGCGTCGAAGAACTCGCCCTTGGCGCCGATTTCGTTCTGGCGGCCAACGCGCGGGTCCAGCGTCGATCCATCCTCTTTCTTCTGGGTTTGCGGGATGAAGATGTCGGCATAGCTGGCGTAAAGGGTGATTTCCTGGCTCAGGTCGAAAAGCAGTCCGGCGTAGGGGGTGAATTCGTTGTCGGCTTTGGCGCCAGGTTTCCAGTCATCGGTTGGCGACGGGGCCACGTTGCGGTTCTTGCTGTCGAAGCTCGTCGTGCGACCGCCGAGAACGGCGGTGAGGCGCTCCACGGGGTTCAGCCGCAGTTGCGAATACCAGCCGGACTGGCGGTAGTCCTTTTCCGAACCGGAAGCATAGGCAATGACGGGTTCGGGCAAGGCCGATTCATCACCCCAGACGACATCGCTGTAGGTCGGGCCGTCACCGTAGCGTCCCACGTGGTTGTAGTGCTCGCTGTTGTAGCCCAGCAGGAAATTGTGCTTGCGCCCGAACAAGGTGAATGGCCCGCCGGCATAGATGTCCAGGCCGGTGCGGAGATCGTCGTCGGCCCAGCGATCGCTCCAGTAGGTTACCCGCCGGGTGACGCTGTCCACCGTGCTGCCGGTATAGATTTCCTTGGCATAGGCTTTGACTTGCCGGGCGTTATAGCTGGCTTTGACCACCCATTCGTTGGCGAAGCGGTGTTCAAGGCTGGCACTCGCCTCGCGCGTGTCGTAAAGCATCCGGTTCCAGTCCGCGCCGTGGTAGGTTGACGGCGACACCTTGAGCATCTGGTAGCGCCCGCTGGCGTCGGTGATTGAAGACGCGGGCAGACCGTAATAGGGATTGTCGACATCGTGTCGCTGCGCCGAGAACGAGACATCGAACACGGTTTGCGGGCTGAAAAGATACTGCACGGCGCCCAGCACCGCCCATTTCTTCCCCCGCGAATGGTCGTGGAAGTAGCCGCGTTGTTCGCTGACCGCGACGAATCGACCGCGCAGCGTCTGGTCCGCGTTCAGTGCGCCGGTAATGTCGCCCATCTCGCGGTAGCTGTCCCAGGAACCGGCGCTGAGCGTTGCGGATGCCGCAAAGTCCTTTCCCGGTTTCTTCTTGACCAGATTGAGTACGCCGCCCGGCTCCCCGACGCCACGCAACAGACCCGCCGGACCGCGTAACACTTCAAGTTGCTCGTAGAGCGCCAGGTCGAACTGGTTCGACGGCGTGAGTCCGTTGTAGGAAGGAATGCCGTCGTACATCACCCCGACCTGGTAGCCGCGCGCGAGATACTGGTGACTGAGTGTGTCGTTGGCGATGACGTTGAGACCGGTGACTTGCTGCATGGCTTCCGGCATCGCAGTCAGCTCCTGGTCATCCAGTTGACGGCGGGTAAGCACTGAAACGGAGTTCGGGATTTCGCGCGGCTTCAACGGCAGTTTGCCGGCCAGCGCGACGCTCTCCGCTCGATAGGACGCTTCCTGCGTTGCCCTGACCAGCACTTCCGGCAGGATCTGTGCGCTTGTGTTGCGGCGGATCACGTAGCTGTCCTTGCCGCTGCTTTGTGCCGATAATCCGCTGCCGGCGAGCAGGCGTTCCAGTGCTGCCTCCGCCGGGAGTTCGCCGCGTAGCGATGAGGCGGTCAGGGTTTTCAGCTCTTCCGGATTGAACAGCAGCTGGCAACCGCTCTGCCTGGCGAAGGCGGTCAATGCGCTGGCCAGCGGCTGGGCGGGAATGTCGAAGGTGGCAGCCTGGGCGGCGCTGCTGCCGCAGATGGCGGCTAGCAGGAGAGCGAGACGTAACGGCTTGTGCATGGAATAACCCCGGTGATCTTGATTTTCGTGGGCACGATCAGTGGCGTGCTGGGGTGGTAGACGCAAGCCTTGCGCACAACCTGACATCGCCGCACCAAAAAATCAGCGGGCGACGATCACGGTTTGGCCGTCGCGTTCGATCAGGCGCAGGGGATAGAGGCGGGTCAGCGCAGCCAGCAGGCCGGCGCGGTCGGTGGCCGAGAAGACGCCGCTGATCCGGTAGGCGGCCAGGCGCGGGTCGTCGATGCGCACCGGGCGCGCGTGCTGCCGGTTGATCTGGGCGACGACCTCGGCCAGGTCGGCGTCGTCGAACTGCCAGCGGCCGCTGGTCCAGGACTCGGGACTGTCGGCTGCCAGCCGGCGGGCGGGCGAAAGTTGCCCGAAGCGGTACGAAAGCTGCTCGCCGCGGCCGATTTCCCGGGCGGCCTCGGTGCTCGTCAGTCGGACCTCGACCCGCCCTTCGGCGACGCTGACGGTGACGCGGTCGTCATCGCGGCGAACGTTGAAACGGGTGCCGATGTCACGCGTCTCGCCATCGCCGGCGACGACGACGAAGGGGCGCAGGCCAGGGGCGACCTCGACGAAGACCTGGCCCTGTTCGAGGATCAGTCGTCGTTGCAGCAGCGAATGTTCGATGCGGATGCGGGTGTTTCCGTCAAGGTGGAGCGAACTGCCGTCGGTCAGGACGAGCTCCGCCTGTTCGCCGGTTTGGGTCAGTTGCACGGTTTCGCTGGCGAAGCGCTGCTGCAGTCCGGTCAGCGTCGCCAGGCCGAGGAGCAATAGTGCCGCCATGGTTTGCCGGCGCTTCCCGCGCCGCGGCTTGACTTGTTCGAGCGCGCCCCACAGGCGCTGGAACTGGGCGTATTCCTCGCGATGACGTGGCGAACGTCCCAGCCAGGCGGCGAATTCGGCCTGTTGCCGGGGGTCGGCCTTGCTCTCGTTGAGGCGCAGGAACCAGCGGGCGGCTTCTTCGGCAACCGGGTCGTCGGCCTGCGCGCTCATTGGAGCGCGCTCCGCAACTGGAGCAGGGCGCGGATCAGCAGTTTTTCGATGGCGTTCAGCGTGACTCCGTATTCGGCGGCCAGGGTTTTCTGCGGCAAGCCGTCGAACTTGTGGCGCAGAAAGACCTCCTTGCAGCGCGGGGGCAGGGCATCGATCGCCGCTTGCAGGCGGCGCAGTTCCTGGCGGGCGATGGCATGGCGCTCCGGCGGCGGGGCGGGGCACGGCAGGTCGGCGCACTCGTCGAGACTGACCTGCTTTTCCGTCAGCGGTGTTTGCCGCCGGTAATGGTCGATCGTCAGGTGTTCGGCAATCCGGAACAGGTAGGCGCGACTTTTGTCCGGGGCCGGTGCCTGGTTGACGCTGAGCAGGCGGACAAAGGTTTCCTGGGCGAGGTCCGCGACGGTGTCCCGGCAAGCGATCCGGCGCCCGATGTAACGGCGGATTTCGCCGATGTGGTCGAGGTAGAGCGCCGTCACGAAGCGGTTCATGGAAGCGAGATCCTGCGTTTTCGATAGCCCGCGAATGATAGTGGGCGCTAGCGCAGGTCCCGTGCGGCATATTGCCGCAGCAGGCGGCGAGGCCTTGCCGGCGGCCGCATGCCCGCTGCGACATTCGGTCACTTCTGCAGCGCCCGGTGCCCGTCGAGAATCCGCCGGTCTGCTGTCCGCCATCACAGACAAGCCAGCAAGGCACGCGGGGCGGCAGCGGGGGACGCCAGTCACATAACCGGAAACAGGCCGGAGGGTAGATGCAAACGAACGGAACCGTGGCGATCGCGGGCGCTGCGCGGCATTCATTGCCGTGGCGCCGGCAGGCCGGATCGGGCATCGGCGACTCCTGTCTGCTCATCAACCAGGGAGTATCGTCATGATCGACTCGACAGTCGTCGACCTGTCACGGCTGCAGTTCGCGGCCACCGCTTTTTACCATTTCCTCTTCGTTCCCTTGACGCTGGGTCTGTCGATCCTGCTGGCCATCATGGAAACCGTCTATGTGATGACCGGCAAGGAGATTTACCGGGACATGACCAAGTTCTGGGGCAAGCTGTTCGGCATCAACTTCGCGCTCGGCGTCACCACCGGCATCACGATGGAGTTCCAGTTCGGCACCAACTGGGCTTATTACTCGCACTACGTCGGCGACATCTTCGGCGCGCCGCTGGCGATCGAGGGGCTGATGGCCTTCTTCCTCGAATCGACCTTCATCGGTCTCTTCTTCTTCGGCTGGGACCGCCTGTCGAAGCGCGGCCACCTGGTGATCAACTACCTGACCGGCATCGCCTCGAACTTCTCGGCGCTGTGGATCCTGATCGCCAACGGCTGGATGCAGAACCCGGTCGGTTCCGAGTTCAGTTTCGTCACCATGCGCATGGAGATGACCTCGTTCGCCGATCTGCTGCTCAACCCGGCGGCGCAGGCGAAGTTCGTCCATACCGTGTCGGCCGGTTACGTCACCGGCTCGATCTTCGTCCTCGGCATTAGTTCCTGGTACCTGCTGCGCGGCGTGCATGTCGAGTTCGCCCGCCGCTCCTTCCGCATCGCCGCTTCCTTCGGGCTGGCCGCGGCGTGTTCGGTGATCGTCCTCGGCGACGAGTCGGGCTACGCGGTGACCGAGCACCAGCAGACCAAGCTGGCGGCGCTCGAAGCGATGTGGAAGACCGAGCCGGCGCCGGCACCGTTCACCTTGTTCGCGCTGCCCGATGACCAGCAGCGCACCAACCATGCCGAAGTGCAGATTCCCTACGCGCTCGGCCTGATCGCCACGCGCTCGACCGATACCGTGCTGCCCGGCATCGACCAGCTCGAAGCGCGCGCCGCCGAACGCATCGTCACCGGCATCGAGGCGGTCAAGCTGCTCGAGAAACTGCGCGCCGGCAGCGCCAGCGAGGCGGAGAAAACCCGCTTCGCGGCGATCAAGGACGATCTCGGCTACGGTCTGCTGCTCAAGAAATACACCGCCGATGTCGCCCAGGCGACGCCGGAGATGATCGCCCGCGCTGCGCGCGACACCATCCCCGACGTGGCGCCGATGTTCTGGACCTTCCGCATCATGGTCGTCCTCGGTTTCCTGATGCTGGCGCTGATGCTGATCGCCTTCTGGGAATCGGCGAAGAACCGGATCGGCGAGAAGCGCTGGCTGCTGCGCTGGGCGCTGTGGTCGATCCCGCTGCCCTGGCTGGCTTGTGAAATGGGCTGGTTCGTCGCCGAGTACGGCCGCCAGCCGTGGACCATCTACGGCATCCTGCCGACCAACCTGTCTATCTCGGCGCTGTCCAGCGCCAGCCTGTACGGCTCGCTCGCCGGCTTCGTCGGCTTCTACACCCTGCTGCTGGTCGCCGAGATGTACCTGATGGTCAAGTTCGCCCGCCTCGGTCCGGCCAGCCTCGGCACCGGCCGCTACGAAGGCGAAAGCGCCCTGCTCAATCCCGCCAAGTGAGGAAACCGTCATGCTCGATTACGAAACCCTGAAACTCGTCTGGTGGCTGCTGGTCGGCGTCCTGCTGCTCGGCTTCGCCGTCATGGACGGCCACGACATGGGGGTCGGCACGCTGCTGCCCTTCATCGGCAAGAACGACGTCGAACGCCGCATCATCATCAACACCGTCGGTCCGCACTGGGACGGCAACCAGGTCTGGTTCATCACCGGCGGCGGCGCCATCTTCGCCGCCTGGCCGCTGGTCTACGCGACCGCCTTCTCGGGCTTCTACTGGGCGATGCTAGCCGTGCTCTGGGCGTTATTCTTCCGCCCGGTCGGCTTCGACTACCGGAGCAAGATCGACAACCCGCTCTGGCGCAAGACCTGGGACTGGGGCTTGTTCGTCGGCGGCGCCGTACCCTCGCTGATCTTCGGCGTCGCTTTCGGCAACCTGCTGCAGGGCGTTCCCTTCCACTTCGAGAGCAACCTGATGCCGGTCTATACCGGTAGCTTCTGGGGCCTGCTCAATCCCTTCGCGCTGTTGGCCGGCGTCGTCAGTTTCGCGATGCTGACCTTCCACGGCGCCAACTACCTGATGATCCGCACCGAAGGCGCCATCTACCAGCGGGCGAAGCTCGCCTCGACGCTGTTCGGCAGCGTCATGCTGGTCGCCTTCGCCGGTGCCGGCGTCTGGGTGGCGATGGGGATTGCCGGTTACGTCATCACCTCGCCGGTCGATCCCGGCGCGCTGCCCGATCCGCTGGCCAAGACGGTGGCGCTGCAGGCCGGGGCGTGGCTCGCCAACTTCAAGGCGCAGCCGCTGCTGTGGGCGATTCCCGGGGCCGGTTTGGTCGGCGGCCTGCTCGGCATCGTTTGCGCTCGCGCCGACAAGCCGCTGCTCGCCTTCATCGCCAGCGCGGTCGCCGAACTCGGCGTGATCGGCACGGCCGGCGTCGCCATGTTCCCCTTCGTCATGCCGTCGTCTACCGACCTGCGCTCCAGCCTGACGGTCTGGGACAGCGTATCGAGCCACCTGACGCTGTCGGTGATGTTCTGGGCGGCGCTGATCTTCACGCCGATCGTCATCGCCTACACCGGCTGGGCCTACCGCGTGATGTCCGGCAAGGTCACCGCCGATTACATCGAAGCCAACAACAAGTCCGCTTACTGAAAGGGGAAAGCATCATGTGGTATTTCAGCTGGGTACTGGGCCTTGCCATGGCCATCCTGTTCGCCGTCGTCAATGCCTTGTGGTTCGAGGCGCAGCAAGACAGAAACGCGGAGTGAGGCGGCGCTGAGCCGCATCCTTCCCTCACTTTCCGGCGCCGGGTCAGTCCCGGCGCCGCTCATTCCGGAGTCAGGCTTGTCCGTACCCGCAACCGAGGCGCATGTCGCCGCGCTGCGCGCGCTCAGCGCGCGCTTTGGCCGGCAGCCCGGCCTTACCTTGCTGGCCGTTGCGGCCGGCGTCCTGCAGACGGCGATGACGCTGGTCATCGCGGCCCTGCTGGCCAGGATTTTCCAGGTCACGATCATCCTCGGGCACGGTCTCGCCGCAGTCGCGAGCGACTGGTGGTGGCTGCTGCCCGCCTTCATCCTGCGTGCGCTGGCCGGCATCGGGCGCGAGGAAGCCGGCATGCGCGTCTCGCTGGCGGTTCGCCGCAGGCTGCGCGCAGCGCTGCTCGACAAGCTGCACGATCTGGGTCCGGCGTGGTTGCAGCAACGCCAGGCCGGCAGTCTGAGCACCTGCCTGCTCGAACAGGTCGAGGCGCTCGACGGCTATTTCGCCCGTTACCGGCCGCAGCAATGGTTCGCCGTCCTGACGCCGCTGCTGATCCTGGCCGCCATCGCGCCGCTCAGCTGGGCGGCGGCGCTGATCCTGGCGCTGACCGCGCCGCTGATCCCGCTGTTCATGGTCCTCGTCGGCTGGAGCGCCCGCCAGCGGCAGAGCGAGCAGTTGCAGGCCCTGCAGCGGATGGGCGGGCACTTTCTGGAGCTGATCCGCGGGCTGCCCACCCTGCGCCTGCTCGATGCCCACCGGCGCATGGGCGACGAAGTGGCGGTGGTGGCCGACGAGTTCCGCCGGCGGACGATGCACGTCCTGCGCCTGGCCTTCCTGAGCGGCGCCGTGCTGGAGTTCTTTGCCTCGGTGGCGATCGCGCTGTCGGCGGTCTATTTCGGCATGAGCTTCCTCGGCTACCTCGATTTCGGTCTCTACGGCGAGACGCTGACGCTGCAAGTGGCGATGTTCGCGCTGCTGCTGGCGCCCGAGTTCTACCAGCCGCTGCGCGATCTCGGCATCCATTACCACGCCCGCGCCGAAGCCCTGGCCGCCGCGCAGACGCTGGCCGAAGTGCTCGCTGCCGAAAGCCTGCAGCCGGCCGGCGGCAAGGAACGGGGCGGGACGACGGCGCCGGCCCTGGCGCTGGACGGCGTCGGCTTCTGCCATCGTCCCGGCGAGCCGGTCCTGCGCGATTGCAGCCTGCGCGTCGCGGCCGGCGAGGCGCTGGCCATCCGCGGAGCGAGCGGCGGCGGCAAGACCACGCTGCTGCGCCTGCTGCTCGGCCAGTTGCGGGCACAGGAAGGGCGCGTCCTGGTCGATGGCCGGCCGCTCGAGACGCTCGACCTGGCTGTCTGGCGCGAACGGATCGGCTGGATGAACCAGCACCCACGCCTGCTCGCCGACACCCTGGCCGGCAATCTGCGGGTCGCCCGCGGCGATGCCGGGGACGACGCGTTGCGCGAGGCATTGCGCTTTGCCGGGCTCGATCCCTGGTTCGCCGCGCTGCCCGACGGTCTGGCGACACGGTTGGGCGAGGGCGGGCGGCCGCTTTCCGGCGGCCAGCTCCGCCGTCTTGCCCTGGCCCGTGTCTTCCTGCGCCGGGCCGACGTGTTGCTGCTCGACGAGCCGACCGCCAGCCTCGACGCCGAGACCGAGGCCTGGGTCGTCAACCGGATCGGCGAACTGCGCGCCGGCCGGACGCTGATCCTGCTCACCCATCGTCCGGCGCCGCTGCGTCTGGCGGAGCGCGTCCTCGAACTGGCCGACGGTCGTCTCGCCGCCGCCGACCTTGCCGCCGGTGTCGCAGCATGAAGCTGCGCGACGGCCTCCGCGCCCTGATCCCCTTTCTCGGCCGCCTTTCCGGTGCCGGCGGCTGGCTGGCGCTCGGCGCGCTGCTCGCCACCCTGACCCTGATCGGCAGCCTGGGCCTGCTCTCGCTTTCCGGCGCCTTCCTCGCCGGTGCCGCGATCGCCGGCCTGACGCCGGCCACCGCGATTTTTTTCAACTTCTTCTGGCCGGGGGCCGGCGTGCGCTTCTTTGCCGTGCTGCGTACGGTCAGCCGCTGGGGCGACCGCGTCGTCACGCACGAGGGCACCTTCCGCCTGCTCGCCGGCTTGCGCGTCTGGCTCTATCACTGCCTGGCGCGCCTCTCCCCGCGCCAGCTCGGCGGCCTGCACGGCGGCGAGACGCTGAACCGCCTGCTGCGCGACATCGACGCGCTCGATGCCCTGTATCCGCGCCTCCTCCTGCCGACGCTCGCCGCGCTGCTGGCGTTTGCCGGCACGCTGGCGCTGTTTGCCGTGGTGGCGCCGGCGCTGCTCTGGCTGCCGCTGTTCTTCATGCTCGTCGCGGCGCTCGCTCTGCCGCTCACCGGCTGGTTTCTCGGGCAGACGCTGCTGCCGGCGCTGACGCGCGGCCGCGCTCTCCTGCGGGTCCGGCTGATCGACTGCAGCGAAGGACTCGAAGACTTTTCCCTGCACGCTCCGGCCTGGGCGGCGCAACGGCAGCGCACCCTGGCCGCCGCTGCCGGTTGGCTGGAAGACCAGGCACGCAGCGCGCGCCGCGCCGCCACCCTGCGCGCCGGCGTTTCGCTGCTGGTCGGCGTGGTGGCCTGGGCCGCCATCGGCGTTCTCGCCGGTCAACCCCCCGCCGCGCGCGGCGAAGGGCCGTGGCTGGCCGCCCTGGTGCTGCTCGTGCTGGGCTGCGCCGAAGCCTTGCTGCCGCTCGCCGGCGTCGCCATCGAACTGCCCGGCACGGCGACGGCGGCGGCCCGTGTCGAGGCGCTGGCCAGCCAGACGCCGGCGCCGGTTTTCCCGGCGCACGGTCCGGCGCCGGTTGACGGCAGCATCGCGATCAGCGGCCTGGCATTTGCCTGGGACGCGCACACCCCGGTTTTCGCCGGCCTCGACCTGGCGATCGCCGACGGTCAGCACGTGCTGGTCATCGGCGCCAGCGGCAGCGGCAAATCGACGCTGAGCCAGTTGCTCACCCGCCTCGAGGAACCCGCGGCGGGGGTGATCCGGGTCGGCGGCGTGGCGCTGAGCGAGCTCGACGAAAGTACGCTGCGCGCGCAGGTGGCCTGCGCCGGGCAGTTCTCCTGGGCCAAGACGGCGACGCTGGCCGACAACCTGCGCCTGGCGAAGCCCGCGGCCGACCCGGCCGAGCTGGCGGCGGTGCTCGAACTGGTCGGGCTCGACCCGGCCGGACAGGGCTGGCGCGACGGCCTCGCGACCTGGATCGACGAGGGCGGCGCCAGCCTGTCCGGCGGCCAGCGCAAGCGCCTGGGCATTGCCCAGGCCCTGCTGCGCGAAGCGCCGGTGACCATTCTCGACGAGCCGAGCGAAGGGCTCGACGCGGCGGCGGAAGCGGCGCTGATCGAACGGGTGACGAGCTACCTGCGCGGCCGGACGCTGCTCTGGATCAGCCACCGGGCGGTGGCCGACGGCCGCTTCGGGCGGACGATCGATATCGACCGTCTGCGCGCCGCCGGCTGAGGGCGGGCGGCGCGGCGGCCGACGTGTTTTTCCCGGTCGCGCTTGAGCGCTGCGCGCCGGCAGCCAGGCCGGTCCGTGCCATGGCAGGCCGGCAAATCCGCGGAGCCGACGGCGCTGGCAGTCCGCCAGGCGGCTACTCGACGGCGAAAGCGAGATCCGGCGGCCGCCGCTTGGCCAGCTTGCGCTGCAGGGTGCGCCGGTGCATCTTGAGGGCGCGGGCGGTGGCCGAGATGTTGCCGTCGTTTTCCGCCAGCTTGCGCTGGATGTATTCCCACTGCAGGTGCTGGACGCTGAGCGGCTCCTCGTCGATCCGCGTGTCGAGCGCCATGTTGTCGTCGAGCAGGGCGCGCACGAGGTCGCCGGTATTGGCCGGTTTCGGCAGGTAGTGGCAGGCGCCCAGGCGCATCGCGGCGACCGTCGTCTGAATGCTGGCGTAGCCGGTGAGGACGACGATGCGGGCGGCCGGCGCGTAGGCGAGTAGCGGGCGGATCAGGTTGAGGCCGGATTCGCCGTGCAGGTTGAGATCGAGCACGACATAGGCCGGCGCCAGCTCGGCGCAGGCGGCCAGGGCCTGGTCGGCGCTGCTCGCAGCGCGCACTTCGAAGCCGCGCCGCTGCAGCGAGCGGGCGAGCAGCGAACGGTAGCTCTCGTCGTCTTCGACGACGAGCAGGGGGCGGCAGGGTGGGGTCATGGCGCGGGTATTCCTGGCAGGGGCAGATGGAGTTCGAGGTAGGGGCCGCTGTCGCCCTGGCCTTGCCGGTGCAGCGTGCCGCCGGCGCGTTCGAGCGCGGCTCGGGCGAGGGCCAGGCTGTGGCCGGTGGCGTCCGGCGCGTCGTCGATGGCGATCGTCAACTGCCCGTCGGGGCAGCCGGCGCGCAGCCGCAAGGGGCCGCTGCCTTGCGCGGCGTGGTCGAGCAGGTGGGCGAGTGCGCTGTCGACGGCGATGTCGAAATCCGGGGGATGGCGTTCCAGCGTCGGCGCCAGCGTGTATTGCAGGCTGCTTGCCGGGTGGGTGGCCTGCCAGGCTTGCAGGAAGGCGTCCAGCCAGCGGGCGATCGACGGCCGGGCGGCGCTGGCCGGCTGGCTGGCGCGGCCGGAGAGGTGGTTGAGCGTCTGGCGGCAGTTGTCGATCTGCCGGCGCATCAAGGCCAGATCGTCCCGGTAGGCGCTCGGAAAGGCGCCGTCCTCGGCCCATTCCTCGAGCAGCAGGTTGAGGGTGGACAGCGGCGTCGCCATTTCGTGGGCGGCGCTTGCCGCCAGCGTGCCGATCGAGGTCAGCCATTCGTCCTTGAGCGTCTTCTCCCGGGCCTGCGCCAGCGCTGCGTCGCGCTCGCGCAGGGCGGCGCTCATGGTCTGGATGAACCAGATCGAGACCACCGTGGACACGACGAAGACCAGCCACATGCCGAGCAGGTGCAGGTAAGTGGCGCGTTGCGCGTCGAGGATGGGGAGCGGCAGGTAATAGCGCCAGAGGAAGGAGTAGAGGAGGACCGAGATCAGCCCGAGCAGCCAGGCCCGGCGCCGGTCGAGGACGATGGCGCCGAAGGCGACCAGCGGCAGCAGGACGGAGATCAGCGGGTTGGTGGCGCCGCCCGAGAAATAGATGAAGATCGACCAACTGAGCACGTCGAACTGCAATTGCGTCCACGGCGAAATCAGCGCCACGTCGTCGCCGGTGTGCAGGCGCGAGGCCAGCCACAGGCAGCCGTTGAGGCAGGCGACGACGAGGGTGAAGGCGAGCAGCCGGGGCAGGATGTCGGCACTGCCGAGCACGGTGGTGCTGACTGCGGCCGCGAGCAGCATGCCGCCGATCGAGAACCAGCGCAGGTCGATCAGGCGTATCCGGGTGAACTGGGTGGGGGTCGTCGGCACGGGAAAAAAAGAAGCCCCGGGGTCGGGGCTGAAGGGATCGAGAGGTGTTTGCCAGCAAACACTGGCGGCAAAGATACCCTTCGGATGGTTCGGCGTGGAGTGACCGATTGTCGCACCGGCCGCCGGCCGGGCCGGGCGACGCTCAGCCGGGGCCGTGCGTCCGGCCGCGCGCCCGCGTCTGGTAGTCGCGCAGCAGGCGGCGTCGCTTCGCTTTGACCCGCCAGTACCAGACGGCGCTGATCACGACGTAGCTGAGCAGGCCGAACAGCGAGGCCATTACCGCCAGCCCGGTGAGCAGCGGCAGGCCGAGGTGGCGGATGCGCTCGACGATGCCTTCGTCGGCGGGCGGCGTCGTGCTGGCCGGTGGCGAAGCGGCGCTCGGTGCGTCGCCGTGCAGCCAGACGCCGAGCTTGTAGGCGGCGTAATAGACGGGGCCGAAGGTGACCGGGTTGGTCACCAGCGTGCTCGCCGCGGCGGCCGGTACGTTGGCGCGCAGCAGGATGGCGGCGGCGGCCGAGAAGGGAATCTGGGCGATCGGAATGAGCAGGCCGAAGAAGATGCCGAGCGCCACGCCCAGCGCGACGCCGCGCCGCGACCAGTGCCACAGCCGGGGATTGGCGAGGAAGGGATGAAGCCAGCGCAGCCAGCGGTTCGTCATGATCTGCTCCCGGGTCGGGACGAGGGCGCGCAGGCGGCTGACGAGTTGTTTCATGGCAAGGGGCGGCGTTTCATGGGGCGGGGTCGGGGGCGGCAAATCATACCGTCCCGGCGTTCCGGCAGGGGCCGCCGGCAGCGCTTCGGGGCGGCGCCGGACGCCGTTTTTGCGCTACTTGCAACGCGGCCGGCTTGGCTCAATACTGTGCGGCAGAAAGTCGCGGCGACAAGGCGAACTTTCGGACAAAAGCGGCGCCAGCCGCAAGACAATAATCCTGATGGAGGAAGACAACCATGAACCAACCCGTTCACCTGCGTGCCCACAAACTGTCGGCCAGCGCCACCCTGTGCGTCACCGGTTTCAACCTGCTCGCCGCCGATTCGCCGGCGATCGAGGCGATGACCGATTTCTCCCGCGTCGCCGCGGTCAGCATCGCTCCCGACGCGCTGATCGACGACGCCAACGCCCGCATGATCTCGCGCGGCGTCCGCCTGTTGATGGTGCTCGGCAAGGACGACGAGGTGGTCGGCCTGATCACCGCCCGCGACATCCTCGGCGAAAAGCCCTTGCAGGTTGCCCTGGCGCGCGCCTGCAAGCGCGACGAACTGCGCGTTGCCGACTTGATGACGCCGATCGGCAGCATCGACACGCTGACCCTCGATGACGTGTTGCGCGCCCGCGTCGGCGAAATCCTCGATGCGCTGAAACAGCTTGGCCGCCAGCACATCCTGGTCGAGGACAACGATCCGGTGACCGGCCTGCCGCGCGTCCGCGGACTCTTCTCGGCGACCCAGATCGGTCGTGCGCTGGGCGTGCCGGTGCTCGGTTTCGACCTGCCGCGCACCTTTGCCGAGATCGAGGCGGCGCTGGTCAACTGAGCCGGCACAACTCAGGGTAAACGAGCGTGGCGCGACGCCACGCTCTGACCCAACATGAACGTTTTCTGCGGGCGGAGGAAACGATGGCGGGCAGTTTTTCCAGCAATCCGGCGGGCAAGGTGATGTCGGCGCGCGCCGCCGTTGCCCGCATCCGCGACGGCGACACCGTCGCCACTGGCGGCTTCGTCGGCATCGGCTTCGCCGAGAACATCGCCGTCGCCCTCGAACAGCGCTTCCTCGAAGCACGCGAGAGCGATGTCCATGGTCTCGGCAGCCCGCGCGGCCTGACCCTGGTCTATGCGGCCGGGCAGGGCGACGGCAAGGAACGCGGCCTCAACCATCTCGGCCACGACGGCCTGGTCAACCGCGTGATCGGCGGTCACTGGGGACTGGCGCCGCGCTTGCAGGAACTGGCGGTGGCCAACCGGGTCGAGGCCTACAACCTGCCGCAGGGCGTCATCACCCACCTGTTCCGCGACATCGCCGCCGGCAAGCCGGGGACGATCACCCGCATCGGCCTCGGCACCTTCGTCGATCCGCGTTTCGGCGGCGGCAGGTTGAATCCGCGGACGACGACCGAGATCGTCCGCCTGATGGAAATCGACGGCGAGGAATACCTGTTCTACAAGGCCTTCCCGATCCACGTCGGGATCATCCGCGGCACCACCGCCGATCCGGACGGCAACGTCACCATGGAGAAGGAGGCGCTGACGCTGGAAGCGCTGGCGATCGCGATGGCGGCGCGCAACTCGGGCGGCATCGTCATCGTCCAGGTCGAACGGATCGCCGAGCGCGGCTCGCTCAACCCGCGCCAGGTGAAGATTCCCGGTGTCCTGGTCAACTGCGTGGTGGTCGCCGAAAAGCCCGAATACCACATGCAGACCTTCGCCGAACCGTACAGTCCTGCCTTCTCCGGCGAAATCCGGGTGCCGATGTCGGCCCTGGCGCCGATGCCGATGAGCGAACGCAAGATCATCGCCCGCCGGGCGGCGATGGAGCTGACGCCGGGCGCCGTGGTCAATCTCGGCATCGGCATGCCGGAAGGCGTCGCCGCCGTCGCCGCCGAGGAAGGCATCGTCAACCTGCTGACGCTGACCGCCGAACCTGGCGTGATCGGCGGCGTGCCGGCCGGCGGCCTCAACTTCGGCGCCGCCACCAACACCCAGGCGGTGATCGACCAGCCCAGCCAGTTCGACTTCTACGACGGCGGCGGCCTCGACATCGCCTTCCTCGGCCTGGCCCAGGCCGACCGTCAGGGCAATCTCAACGTCTCGCGCTTCGGCCCGCGGCTGGCTGGGGCCGGCGGCTTCATCAACATCTCGCAGGCGGCGCGCAAGGTCGTCTTCGTCGGCACCTTCAGCGCCGGCCAACTGGAAGTCGCGGTCGACGGCGGCTGCCTGCGCATTCTGCAGGACGGTTCGGCGGTCAAGTTCGTCGATGAGGTAGAGCACCGCACCTTCTCAGGTCCGCAGGCGGTCCGCCGCGGCACGCCGGTGCTCTACGTCACCGAACGCTGCGTCTTCGAACTGAGCGCCGCCGGCCTGGTGCTGACCGAAATCGCCCCTGGCGTCGACCTGCAACATGACATCCTCGAGCGCATGGACTTCGCGCCGCTGCTGCCGACCGCGCCGCGCCTGATGGATGCGCGCATTTTCCACGCCGAATCGATGCACCTGCGTAGTTACATTTTATTGCAAGGGCCTGGGGGGAAGCTTTGGGAAGTGCTTCCTGAACCTGTTCAGCTGTTATAGGCCGGCCCACCACAGGCGCAGGCGCAGGCCGAGCTCGCTGGTGTAGCCGACCGAGACGAAGCGGATGTGGCCGTCCGGCGCCAGCACGACGAAGCCCGGCGTGCCGGGCAGGCGATAGGCCTGCATGATGCGGCCGTCGGGGTCAGCCAGGGTCGGGAAGCGGTAGCCCTGGTCCGCCATGAAGCGGGCGACTGCCGCAGCATCGCCGCTCTGCGTGGCGACGGTGATCGTCGGGTGGTCGTTAGCGATGTTCCCGACACTGCCGGCGGTGGTCTTGCAGATCGGGCACCATTCGGCCCAGAAATAGATCAGCAGCGGCTGGCCGGGGTGGGCGGCGCGCCAGACGGCGAGGTCGAAGGCCTGGCCGTCGGTGTGCACGCCGATGAATTGCGGCGCCGGCCCGCGTGCCGTGTCGCGCAACTGCCAGGCCTGGAAGGCGAGGAAGGCGGCGACGAAGATGGCGATCTCCAGCGCCCAGCGGCGCCAGCGCGGTGGCTTGCGGCTTGCGTCGGCGCTCATCTCAGAGCCGCGCGCTCTTGTCGAAGGTGTTGCACTGCTTGAAATCGCCGCTGTCGAAACCGCGCTGGAACCAGCGCATGCGCTGCGCCGAGCTGCCGTGCGTGAAGCTGTCCGGGACGATGCGACCCTGCGCCTGCTGCTGCAGGCGGTCGTCGCCGATCGCCGAGGCGGCGGTCAGCGCGGCCTCGACGTCGCCCGCTTCGAGTACCTGCGCCATGCTGTCGGTGCGCTTGCCCCAGACGCCGGCCAGGCAGTCGGCCTGCAGTTCGAGGCGCACCGACAGCGCGTTGGCCTGCGCCTGGCTAGCCCGCTGCTGCGCCTGATGCACCTGGTCGGAAATGCCGAGCAGGTGTTGCACATGGTGGCCGACTTCGTGGGCGACGACGTAGGCCTGGGCGAATTCGCCGGGGGCGTGGAAGCGCTCGCGCAGTTCGCGGAAGAAGGCGAGGTCGATGTACACCTTCTGGTCGCCCGGGCAGTAGAACGGTCCCATCGCCGCCTGGCCGGTGCCGCAGGCGGTCGGCGTGACGCCGGTGTACAGCACCAGGCGCGGCTCTCGGTACTGCTTGCCCATCTCGCGGAAGGCGGGAATCCAGGTGTCCTCGGTCAACGCCAGCACCTTGGAGACGAACACCGCCGTCTCGTCGTTGGCCGGCGGGCGCTGCGCCGGCGCCTGCTGCTGGACGACCGGCATGCCGCCGCCGGAGAGCAGGTTGAGCACGGTCATCGGATTGACGCCGAGGAAGTAGCTGGCGACCAGCGCGATGACGATGCTGCCGATCCCCAGCCGGCCGCCGCCGAAAGAGATGCCGCCACCGCCGCCGCCGCGGCGGTCCTCGACGTTGTCGCTTTCCCGGTAGTCGTCCATGCGCATCTGGCGTCTCCTCAGCGGTACTGGTTGATCTCGGCGCGGGTGGCGAGCGCCGCCCGGCGGGCGGCTTCGGCGTAGTCCTCAGCGTGGCCGGCGTAGAGGATGGCACGCGAGGAATTGATCATCAGGCCGCTGCCGGCCAAGGTACGGCCGGCCTTGACGGTGGCCTCGACATCGCCGCCCTGGGCGCCGATGCCCGGCACCAGCAGCGGCATGTCGCCGACGATCTGGCGCACGCGGGCGATCTCGGCCGGGAAGGTGGCGCCGACGACGAGGCCGATCTGGCCGGTGCTGTTCCACTTTTCGGCGGCCAGGCGGGCGACGTGCTCGTACAGCTTCTCGCCGTTGGTTTCCAGGAACTGCAGGTCCGAGCCGCCTGGGTTGGAGGTGCGGCAGAGCAGGATCACGCCCTTGTCGGGGAAGGCCAGGTAGGGCTCGACCGAATCGCGGCCCATGTAGGGATTGACCGTGACGGCGTCGGCGCGGAAACGCGCGAAGGCTTCGATCGCGTACTGTTCGGCGGTCGAGCCGATGTCGCCGCGCTTGGCGTCGAGGATCACCGGCACGCCGGGGTGTTGCTCGTGGATGTGGGCGATCAGCGCTTCCAGCTGGTCCTCGGCACGGCGCGCTGCGAAGTAGGCGATCTGCGGCTTGAAGGCACAGACGAGGTCGGCGGTGGCGTCAACGATGCTTTTGCAGAATTCGAAGATGGCGTCATCGCGCCCCTTCAGGTGGGCCGGGAACTTGGCCGGATCGGGGTCGAGGCCGACGCAGAGCAGCGAGTCGTTCTGCTGCCAGGCGGCGGCGAGTTGTTCGGTAAAGGTCATGTTTCTTCCTTCGGCAGATAACGGGAAAACTTGGCGGGCAGCAGGCAGGTCTGCAGGCTGCGCTGGGTGAACAGGAAACGGCCGTCGCAGACGAAGCCGAGCTGCTGCCAGTCGACTTCGTGGTTGAGCATCATCGTGCATTCGATCAGGTCGCGCCGGCGCATCCGGCGGTTCTTCGGGAACAGCGCCAGCACCGAACCGTCGAAGTTCGGGCAGTCGTGCAGGAAGAAAGGCTCGCTCTTGCGCGTGCGGCCATTGACGTAGATGCGTGGGTCGTCGTTGATCGGGAAATGGCGGCCCCAGTGCCACCAGTTGCTTTCGTCGAACTTGCGCACGCGGCGGGCGAGCAGGCGCTGCTTGTGCGGGAGCAGGGCAGGGTGTTCGATGCCGTAGATCATGCGCCGCGTCTCGCCGGTGTCGGCGGTCTTCGAGCAGACGAAATCGAGGTTGCCCTCGGCGTGGCGGAACACCGGGTCGGCGCCGGAAACGCCGCCGACGCGCACCTCGAAGATGTCGGAGAGGCGCACGCCGTGGTCGTCGCGCAGGAACATCAGCTGCCCATCGACTTCGGTGAAGACGCGGCCGTCGGCCATGCGGCGGTCGAAACGGCCCTTCTCGAAGCGGAAGATGCAGCAGTTGGGGTTGGCGCCGGCGAAGACGCGGACGTCGCCAGTCTCGAAGAAATGCGTGATGCTGCCCTGGTCGAACAGCCAGGCGTTGAGCTTCCTGGCCGAGGTCAGCTTGATGAACTCGCGCGGCACGATGAAGACCAGCTCACCGCCCGGTTCGAGGTGGCGGATGCATTTCTCGATGAAGAACAGGAACAGGTTGCTGCGCTTGTCGAACAGCGGCGATTTCAGTTTCTTGCGGGTAGGTGCGGCGATATCCTGGTAGCGCACATAGGGCGGATTGCCGACGATGGTGGCAAAGCGTTCGCTCTCCGGCAGGTCGAAGAAATCCATGACCCGCGCGCCGTCCGGGGCGACCCCGGGGTCGAGTTCGACGCCGGTGACGGCGCGGCCACGCCGGCGCAGTTCGTTGAAGAAGGCGCCGTCGCCGGCCGACGGCTCAAGCACATTGCCCGCGTTGGCACACAGGTCGAGCATGAAATCCACCACCTTGGGCGGCGTGAACACCTGACCGAGGCGGGCGACGTCGAGCGGCATCAGTCGTTGTGGCTGGGCGGTTTGGCGGCGGCAGCCTGCTCGCGCGCCTTCTTTTCCCAGTAGCGCTCGTTCTTGCTCTCGTCGACGAAGCGGTAGCGGCCGGCCAGCTCGCAGCCCTTCATGCCCGGGTTGCACGGCAGCTTGTTGATCTTCGTGCAGCGGTCATTGACTTCGTGCGGACAACCCCAGCTGCCGGCCATCTCAGTGCCCCTTGCCCCACGAATCCTTGAGCGTCACGGCGCGGTTGAAGACCGGGGCGCCGGGCTTCGAGTCGATGCGGTCGGCGACGAAGTAGCCGTGGCGTTCGAACTGGAAGCGCTGTTCGGGCTGGGCGTCCTTGAGCGAGGGTTCGAGCATGGCGGTGATGACCCGCACCGAGTCCGGATTGAGGTCGTCGAGGAAGTTGCGTTCGAGCTCGGGGGCGTCGCCCTCGCGCCGGGCGCCCGGCGCCGGGACGCGGAACAGGCGGTCGTAGAGGCGGATTTCGGTCGGGCAGGCGTGGGCGGCGGAAACCCAGTGCAGGTTGCCCTTGACCTTGACGCTGTCGGCGCCCGGCGTGCCGGACTTGGTGTCGGGTAGGTAGGTGCAGTGCACGGCGATGACCTTGCCGTTTTCATCCTTGTCGCAGCCGGTGCATTCGACGATGTAGCCGTACTTCAGGCGCGCCTTGTTGCCGGGGAAGAGGCGGCGGAAGCCCTTTTCCGGGACTTCCTGGAAGTCTTCGGCTTCGATCCACAGCTCGCGGCCGAAGGGCATGACGCGGGTGCCCAATTCAGGATGCAGCGGGTGGTTGGTGACCGCGCAGTCCTCGAACTGGCCTGCGGGATAGTTGTCGATGATCAGCTTGAGCGGGTCGAGGACGGCGACGCGGCGCTGGTCGGATTCGTTCATCACTTCGCGCTGGGCGTCTTCGAACAGGACGTAGTCGATCAGCGAATCGTTCTTCGAGACGCCGATGCGTTCGGCGAACAGACGGAAGCCTTCCGGCGAGTAGCCGCGGCGGCGGGCGCCGACCAGGGTCGGCAGGCGCGGGTCGTCCCAGCCGCTGACGTGTTTCTCGTCGACCAGCTGGATCAGCTTGCGCTTGGAGAGGACGATGTAGGTCAGGTTGAGACGCGAGAATTCGATCTGTTGCGGCAGCGGGCGCTGCAGCAGGCCGCCTTCGGCGAGGCGTTCGAGCAGCCAGTCGTAGAACGGGCGCTGATCCTCGAATTCGAGCGTGCAGATGGAGTGGGTGATGCACTCCAGCGCGTCCTCGATCGGGTGGGCGAAGGTGTACATCGGGTAGATGCACCACTTGTCGCCGGTGTTGTGGTGGGTGGCGTGGCGGATGCGGTAGATCGCCGGGTCGCGCAGGTTGATGTTGGGCGAGGCCATGTCGATCTTGGCGCGCAGGATGTGCTGGCCGTCGGCGAATTCGCCGGCCTGCATGCGCTTGAACAGGTCCATGTTCTCGGCGACGCTGCGCTCGCGGAACGGCGAGGGTTTGCCGGCTTCGGTCAGGGTGCCGCGGTTGGCGCGCATTTCCTCGGCGCTCTGGCTGTCGACGTAGGCGTGGCCGGCGGAGATCAGGTATTCGGCGAACTGGACCATCCAGTCGAAGTAGTTCGACGCGTAGTAGAGGTTGTTCTCGCGCTCGTCGGCCCAGGCGCAACCCAGCCATTTGACGGCGTCGACGATGGAGTCGACGTATTCCTGCTCTTCCTTTTCCGGGTTGGTGTCGTCGAAGCGCAGGTGGCAGCGGCCGCCGAATTCCTGGGCGAGGCCGAAGTTGAGCAGGATCGATTTGGCGTGGCCGAAGTGCAGGTAACCGTTCGGCTCGGGCGGGAAGCGGGTGCGGATCTTCGCCGCATCGAGCGGCGCCGCCGCGTGGTCGGCGGCGAGACCGGGCTTGCCGGCCCAGCGGCGCTGGGCGTGCTTGCCGGCGGCGAGGTCGGCGTCGACGATGTTCTTGATGAAATTGGCGGCGAGGGCGGGAGTCTTGTGGTCTGAGGACATGGGTGGCCGGCGTGGGCGATTCGGTAAAGCGACATTCTAACAGCGCCGCGCTCCCGGAAAACGAAACGGGCCGGCGCTTGGCCGGCCCGTTCGTGCGGCGGCGCCGATCAGAGGATCAGGCGGCCGGCGTACCAGGCGAGGGCGGCCATCAGCGCGCTGCACGGGATGGTCAGGATCCACGCCCAGACGATGCCGCCGGCGACGCCCCAGCGCACGTGACGGGTGCCGCGCGTGGTGCCGACGCCGGCAATGGCGCCGGTGATGGTGTGCGTGGTCGACACCGGGATGCCGAAGGCGGAAGCCAGGAACAGGGTGACGGCGCCGCCGCTGTTGGCGCAGAAGCCGCGCGCCTGGTTCAGCTTGGTGATGCGGTTGCCCATGGTCTTGACGATGCGCCAGCCGCCGAACATCGTGCCCAGGCCCATCGCCGTGTAGCAGGCGAAAACGACCCAGCCGGGGATTTCCGATTCCGTGGTCAACATGCCGGCGGCGATCAGGATCAACCAGATGATGCCGACCGTCTTCTGCGCGTCGTTACCGCCGTGGCCGAGGCTGTAGGCGGCGGCGGAGAGCAGCTGGAAGCGGCGGAAGTGCTTGTCCACCTTGCGTGGCGCCATGTTGCGGCAGATCCACGAGACGGCCACCATCAGCAGGCCGCCGATGAAGAAGCCGAGCAGCGGGGCGACGAAGATGAAGGCGATGATCTTCAGCACGCCGGAGGCGATCAGGCTGCCGAAACCGGCCTTGGCGACGGCGGCACCGACCAGGCCGCCGACCAGCGCGTGCGACGATGACGAGGGGATGCCGTAGTACCAGGTGATGATGTTCCAGGCGATGGCGCCGATCAGCGCGCCGAAGATCACGTAGTGGTCGACGATGCTCGGGTCGATGGTGCCCTTGCCGATGGTGGCGGCGACTTTCAGGTGGAACAGGAAGTAGGCCAGGAAATTGAACGAGGCGGCCCAGATCACCGCGTGGTGGGGCTTCAGGACGCGGGTCGAGACGATGGTGGCGATCGAGTTGGCGGCGTCGTGAAAGCCGTTCATGAAATCGAACAGCAACGCCACTACCACCAGGGTGACGACGACCCCGAGGCTCATGTGGATGGCTTCCATGCCTGGACTCAGGAGTTCTCGAGGACGATGGCCTCGACCGTGCCGGCGACATCCTTGCAGCGGTCGGTGACCGATTCCAGCAACTGGTAGATTTCCTTGAGCTTGATCACTTCGCGGACATCCGGCTCCTCGCGGAAGATGCGCGACATCGAGACGCGCAGCATGCGGTCGACCTCGGATTCGAGTTCGTCGATCTCGTGGCAGAGCTTGAGGATGCTCGGGGCGTTGTCCATGTTGTGCAGCAGCTTCACCAACTCGGTGACCTTCTGGCAGCTGCGCTCGGTGATCTCGGCCATGGCGCGGGCTTCGGCGGGAATGCGGTGGATGTCGTAGAGCGCCATCGCTTCGGCAACGTCCTGGGTCATGTCGAGGATGTTGTCCATGCCGTTGATCAGTTCGTGGATTTCGTCGCGATCGAAGGGCGTGATGAAGGCGCTGTGCAGTTGCGCCAGTACCTCGTGGGTGATCGTGTCGGCTTCGCTTTCCAGGCGGTCGATCTCGTCGGCCAGGGACTGCGCCTTGCCTTCTTCTGCGCCATTGGAGAGGGCGTCGATCAATTGACGGAGCGTGGTGCCGCCCTGCGCGATGAGGGCGCCGTGGGCGTTGAAATAGTCGAAATATTTGCCCTCTTTGGGCATCAAGGCGCCGAACATGACGATTTGTTTAACTTTATGTGACAAAACGCCATTTTAGCACCCGGGCTGGAGGCGGGTTGCGCTGGATCAAGGCGACGCGAAATTTCCCGCCCGGTGCTCAGGCATGCACGATGCCGAAGATCATGTAGTAGATCATCGCCGCCATCAGTGCCGAGGCCGGCACGGTGATGATCCAGGCGGCGGCGATCTTGAACACCGCCGAGCGCTTGACCAGTTCGTGGCGATAGACGCGGCGCATCTGCTTGCGCTCGTACTTCGACAGTTCGGCCTGGGCGGTACGCGCCTTCAACTGGTCGAGCATC
This sequence comes from Azonexus sp. MM2026_4, assembly GCF_055901855.1. Lineage (NCBI taxonomy): Bacteria > Pseudomonadati > Pseudomonadota > Betaproteobacteria > Rhodocyclales > Azonexaceae > Azonexus > Azonexus sp. MM2026_4. Next base: position 3,641,812 of record NZ_CM148380.1, read on the forward strand.
TCCCGCTTTTCCTTGACGCCGGCCTTGGTGAAACGGTTGAGGTAGGCCTCGACCACTTCCTTGTCCGCGCCGTGGTGATGTTCCTTGATTTCCTCGAGCATCTGCGAGTAATTGGTCTTCAGGAATTCGCGCAGGAAACCGACGCCGAAGACGCCGCCCAGCGCGATGTGCGTCGAGCTGACCGGCAGCCCGAGTTGCGAGGCGACGATGACGGTGACGGCCGCCGACATGGCGATGCAGAAGGCGCGCATCTGGTCGAGTTCGGTGATTTCGCTGCCGACGGTGCGGATCAGTTTCGGGCCGTACAGCGAGAGGCCGAGCGAGATGCCGATGGCGCCGACCAGCATGACCCAGAGCGGAATGCCGGCCTTGCTCGACAGCTTGCCGTGGATCACGGTATCGGCGATGGCGGCCAGCGGGCCGACGGCATTGGCGACGTCGTTGGCGCCGTGGGCAAAGCTGAGCAGCGCGGCGGCGAAGATCAGCGGGACGGTGAACAGCGCGTTGATGCTGGCCTTGGTGTTGTCCATCCGGCCGGCGCGGCGGCGCAGCGAGCCGGTCATCAGCCACCAGGTGAGGATGCCGATGGCGGTGCCGATCAGGCTGGCGGTCAGGGTGTCGACTTTCCAGATCTTGTTGAGGCCCTTGAGGATCAGGTAGGTCGAGAAGGAGAAGGCCATCAGGCCGATCAGGATGGGCACCGTGCGTTGTGCTGCAGCGACCATGTCGGACTGATAGGTGATTGCCCGCTTGATCCAGAACAGGAAGGCGGCGGCGACGATGCCGCCGAGCACCGGGGAGATCACCCAGCTGGCGGCGATGCCGCTCATCGTTCCCCAGTTGGCGGCGCCCATGCCGCCGGCGGCAACGCCCGCGCCGAGGACGGCGCCGACGATGGAGTGGGTGGTCGACACCGGGGCGCCGATGGCGGTGGCGAAATTCAGCCACAGCGCGCCGGCGAGCAGCGACGCCGTCATCAGCCAGATGAAACGGTTGTTGTCGAGGATGACGTCCGGCTTGATGATGCCGCCGCGGATCGTCGCCACGACGTCACCGCCGGCGATCAGGGCGCCGGCCATTTCGAAGATGGCGGCGATGACGATGGCGCCGGTCATGGTGATGGCGTGCGAGCCGACCGCCGGACCGACGTTGTTGGCGACGTCGTTGGCGCCGATGTTCATCGCCATGTAGCCGCCGATCATCGAGGCGACCACCAGCATGATGCCCTGGGGGCCGGTGATGCCGATGCCGAGCGCGGTATAGATCATGATGCAGACGACGAACAGCAAGCCCATGCCGAGCCGAGCGAATTCCCGGCGGCCGCGCTTGGTCGCCTTCTCGATGTCGGCAAAATCCTGAAATTCCATGCCTTCTCCCGTGCCTTTTCAGAGCAATGCTGCTGGCGCCGCTTCTTGCTCTTGTCGGCGCTCCCCGTTCGAAAGGCGCTATTGTGACATTGAGGCGGCGGTTTTGTTGCGGACTTCCGTTGCGGCATGCCGGATGACTCGCGGTAGAATCCGCCGAAAGGAGGGGGTATGAACGCAATCGGATTCATCGCCGTCGGACTGGGCGCCGCTTTCGGCGCCTGGGTGCGCTGGCTGCTCGGCCTGGCGCTCAACCCGCTGTTCGTCGCGCTGCCCTTGGGCACGCTCGCCGCCAACCTGATCGGCGGCTACCTGATCGGTGTCGCCGTCGGCGTCTTCCATCTCAATTCCGGCCTGCCGCTGGCGCTCAAGTTGTTCGTGATCACCGGCTTCCTTGGCGGCCTGACCACCTTCTCGACCTTTTCCGCCGAAGTCGTCGAGCGTCTGCTCGCCGGCCAGCCGGCGCTGGCCATCGGGCTGGCCGCGATCCACCTGACCGGCTCGCTGACGGCGACCTGGCTCGGCCTGCTCAGCGTCGGCGCGACGCGGATCTGGGGCTGATCAGGCGGCTTTTTTCAGTAGCCGCAGGCAGTCGATCGTGGATGCCAGGTCGAGCGCGCTGAAATCGTCGAAGTTGCGCAGCGCCGGATTGGCGCCGTTGCGCAGCAGCAGGCCGACCAGTTCGGCCTTGCCGTTCGAGGCGACGTACATCAGGCAGCTGGCGCCGTTGCCGTTCTGGCGGTCGATCTCGATGCCGGCGTCGATCAGGCGCTGGACCAGTCCCGGGTTGCCGTTGTAGCAGGCGAGCCAGAGCGCGTTGCAGCCGTCGATGTTGGTCGTCGCCAGGTCGGCGCCGAGCGTCAGCAGTTCGTCGACGATGTCGAGACGGCCTTCCTTGCAGGCGCGCATCAGTGGCGTGAAGCGGCCGTCGGCCTGCGGCGCCGATAAGCGGTCGCGGGGAAAACCATGGTGGTCGAGGAATTGGGCGAGGCTTGGGTTCATGATCCTTCCTGTTGTCGTTGCGGGTAGGGCGGCGAGGTTTCGATGCGCTCGTCGACGATGGGCGTGCCGACGGTGAAGTGATAGACGCTCTGCCAGCGCTCGTCGCTCAGCCCGGCGGCGTCGTGCACCGGGTCGTCGAAGAAGCAGCCGATGCCGGTGCCGCGCACGCCGGCGGCCTCGGCTTCGAGGTAGAGCGCCTGGCCGATGCGCCCGGCCTCGCGCAGCAACTCGCGGTAGCCGGCGCCGTCGGCGCTGGCGAAATCGGCGAGCATGCCGAGCGAGAAGGCGCTGGTCGCGGCGATGTCCTGGTGGCAGTTGAGGGCGCGCGCCAGGCGTTGCAGTTCCGGCAGGCTGGCCCGGGTCAGGCGGCGCAGGCCGAGGTGCGGCGGACAGTCGTCGACTGCGCCGGCATCTGGGAAGCGGCTGGCCAGCGTCGCCGCCAGTTGATCGCCGGCAGCGCCGCGCGGCAGCAGGTAGAGGCCGCTGTCGAGGCCGTCCACGCGCAGCACGAAGAGCAGCAGATGGACCTGCGCCGGCGCCGTCTGGCCGGTGAACGGGGCGCGCCGGCGCGGCAGCGTGGCGTCGAGCAGGCGCAGGAAGTCGGCGCGCGGCAGCGTCCGGCGCGGGTCGAAGCGCTGGCCGCTGCGTCGCTGGCGGATCAGTTGCGCGGCGCCGGCGGTGGTCGGGTGCGGCGGCAGCGGCGGAAATTCGTCGAGTTCGACGCTCGGCCGTGAAAGTGGGGCGCTTTCCGGGGGGCGGCTGGCTGCCGCCGCCTGGTCGACCAGCGGCCAGCGGTAGCCTGGTGCCGGGTCGATCCGGCTTGGCCGGCCGAGCCAGCCGGCGCCGTTGTGGCGCGTTTGCAAGCTGGCGCTGGCGGGCGGCGGGGCAAGGCCGGGGGCGTCGATGGCGAGCAGGATTTCCGGTTCTTCGCGTTCCGTGTAGGCGTAGCGGCCGGCCGGGAAGTCGGTTTCGCGGTCGAGCCCGAGCAGGCCGGCGAGGGCGTCGCCGCCGATGGCGAGCGGGCGCAGCCGCCAGCCGAGCAGCTCGGCGGCATAGGCGAGGGCGCCGAGGGCATGGCCGACGTCGAGCTGGCAATAGCGGAAGGCGCGTTCGCCGTACTTCCAGGCCTCGCGCCACATCGCCGACGACAGCGCGATGGCCAGCCAGGGGGCGGCGTCGCCCGGCGGGACGAGGACGCGATGTTCCAGTGCGTGCCGCTCGGGATCGTAGTGGTGCAGGCCGTCCGGCACGCCGGGCAGGCCGCCGCACAGCGCCCAGGCTTCGACCGGGTGGAGGTTGCCGGACGACGGATTGCAGCGCAGCGCCCAGCGGTTCGGCCCCCAGCTTTTCCAGGCCGAGATGGCGAACGACAGTTCGCACAGCGCGCCGAGGCCGTCCAGCGTCGCCGGCACCGGGGTTGCGGGCATTTCGCCGAGTTGTCCGTAAGCGCGCTCGTAGCGGTCGGCGGCCAGCGGCAGTTCGAGCAGCGGTGCGCCAGGGTAATGGCGAAACGGCGCCGGCTGGGCGTCCCAGTCGAGCTGGCCGGGGCCTTCGGCGTAGGCGTCGAAGCGGTGCTTGGTGCGGGCGTGGTAAAGCTGTAGCGGGTTTTGTGGGCTATCCGACACGGCGAGCGGTCTTTCCTGGTTTTCGTTGTAGGGGAGCAAGGGCTGTGCCGGTGTAGACCGGTTGTTGGCCAGAAGGCTCCCGGCAACGAAAATGAAACATCGCAAGCCGATAATCGCCGGCAACAAAAACAAGCTCACCCGGCAAGGCAGTTTCTTGCTGCCTGTGCCATGGCCCCGGCCGGTCCGGGATGCCTGCTGCCGACGCCGCCCGCTGGGCGGCGCATTTTTTTCCGGAGTCTCCCGCTCAGAAAAGGCGGCTCAGATGTCCGGCGAGTCCCCGTTCGTTGACGAAACTCAGGTCGTACATGGCCGAGAAGGCTTTGGCGTTTTCGTCGCTGAGTCCGGCGATGCACATCACGAATTGTTTTCCCGCCAGGCCCAGGCGTTTTTTCAGCGCCAGGTAGCGGTCGATGTTCTGGCGGAATTCGCCGCTCTTGCATTCGATGCAGATTGGCGTGTCACCGTCGATCAGCATGAAAACGTCGATTTCGTACGGGTCGCCGTTGGTCAGCGTCAGTTCGAGGCCGCGCGTGCAGGAAAAGCGGCGCTGGCGCTCCTTGGCGTAGCGCAGGCAACTCATCAGCGCATGCCATTCCAGCCACTCGCCGTTGAAGAAATTGCGGATGGTCGGTGCCGTCTGCAGGATCAGCCGGACGTTGTTTTCCGGCTTGTTGTGGAAGCACTTGGCGACGAAGGAGAAATCGTAGAGCTGCTGGCAGAAGGTGGAGATGGCCTTGGCCTCTTCCGGCGACTTCCTGTCCAGGTTGATCGTCGCGCTGGCGTGTTCCTTCTGCTGCGACCAGCGGATGCGCTCCAGCACTTCCTTGAGTACCGGCAGGTTGGCGCCGATGGCTTCGGCCACTTCGTCGAAGAAGCCACTGGTGTCGACGCCGCGCGTGTTGGCCTGGACCTTGATCTGCTTCTTGCGGAACCAGTCGTAGATCGGGCCGTGCTGCAACTCGCTGGCCAGGAAGTCGGTATTGGCGAGGTCGATACCGGCGATCTCGCTGGCCGGCGCGGGGGGCGGTGGTGTCGTGGCGGCGCCCGGGGTCAGGCGGATCACTTCGCGCTGTGCGGCAAAGTACTTGTCGAGCAGTTTTTCGATGAAGAAAAGTGTCGGATAGACCGGTGTTGGCGCACCGCATTTCGGGCAGGCGACGTTCTTGCCGACAAATTCGTCAGGATGCTCGGCGAGCTGTGCGCATTTGTTGCACCGGATGATGGCCATGACAATAATCCGCGGATTCGAGTCCGCGGATTATAACGGGCGAGTAATGCCGGCGGCCGTCCGTCAGACCCGGAACCTGGCCGTTTCGGCGCTCAGGTTGCGCGCGGTGTCGAGCAGCGATTGCGCGGCCACCGCGGTCGTACGCATGCTCGAACCGGTGTCTTCGACCTGGTTGGCGATGCGTTCGACCTGCTGCGCCAGCGAGGTGCTGGCCTCGCTCTGCTCGCGGGTCGAGGCGGCGACGTCGCGGACCAGGCCTTGTGCTGCCCGCGAACCTTCGGCGATGCGGTGCAGCAGCTCGGTCGTCTCGCCGGCGGTGGCGCGTGCCTGCTCGGCTTCCGGCAGGGCGGCGTCCATGACCCGGGCGGCGTTGAGCGTTTCGCTCTGGATCCGGTCCACGACGCCGGAGATTTCCAGGGTTGCCTTCTCGGTGCGTTCGGCGAGGACGCGCACCTCGTCGGCGACGACCGCGAAGCCGCGGCCCTGTTCGCCGGCGCGGGCGGCTTCGATGGCGGCGTTGAGGGCGAGCAGGTTGGTCTGGCCGGCGATGTCCTTGATCACCGAGGCGATGCGGGCGACTTCCTGAGCGTTGGCCGACAGCGTGCGCACCTTCTCGGCGGCTTCGCCGACGGTTCCGGCCATCGTCGCGATATTGGCGGCGACGGTCTCGACGCTGCGCTCGCCCTGGACCGCGAGTTCGGCGGCGCTGCTGGCATGCTCTTCGGTTTCGCCGGCATTGCTGGAAACGTGGGTGATCGAGACGGTCAGCTCTTCCATCGCTGCCGCCATCGTCTGCGTCGCGTCGGTCTGCGCCGAGGCCGCATCGGCGACGCGGGCCGAGGTGTCGGAAATCTCCTGCGCCGCGCTCGCCACCTGGGTGGCGTTGCGCGAGATGTTGGCCATCATCCGGCGCAGGCTCTCGACCAGTTGGTTGAGTTCGCCGAGCAGGCTGCCTGCCGGCGTATGTTCGATCGACACGGTCAGGTCGCCGGCCGCGACCTTGCTCATCGTCGCCACCGCCACCGCCGGTTCACCGCCGATCTGGGCGAGCAGCGAGCGCGCCACCCACCAGGTGATGCCGCCGACGAACAGCAGGATCAGGCCGATGACGATGCCGGCGTTGCGCAATTGCTGGTAGAACAGCGCGTCGAGATCGTCGATGTACAGCCCGGTGCCGACCACCCAATCCCAGGGGGCGAAGTGCTCGACGCGTTGCAGCTTGGGCACCAGCGCTTCGCTGCCCGGCCTGGCGGTCTGCGTTTCGGTGAAGCCGGTCTTGTCGAGCGCGGTCTTGACCAGGTCGCGGACGGTGTAATTGCCTTGCTTGTCCTGGCGGTCCCAATGGCTCTTGCCGACATACTCGGGACGGACCGGGTGCATGACGTTCATGCCCTTGCTGTCATAGACGTAGAAATATTCGGGCCCGAGGTAGCGCATGCCGCGCAATGCGTCGGTTGCGTGCTTCTGCGCCTGTTCGCGGCTGAGTTCGCCCTTGGCCTCCTGTTCCTGGAAAGCCTTGATCGTACTGGTGGCGATGTCGATGGCGGCGTTCAGCGTCGCCTTGCGGTCTTCGAGCAGTTGTGCGCGCAGGTGCAGGACCTGGAAGGTGCCGAGCAAGAGCAGGCCGAGCAGGGCGATCAGGACGGACAGGGTGAGTCGTCCCTTCATGCTGGAAAAGCTGAAAATGCCCATGCTTTCCTCCTTGGTGTGAGCGGATATCTATGTGTTTTTTTCTGACCAGAATATGGCAGGGGGAGCGTGCTTGTCCATTGATGATTGAAGATGGGGCGAGGGCGAGGTTCAACGCCCGGACGATGGCCGAATATAATGCCGCTCCATGTCTGCCCATACCCGCAAGCCCGCGTCGCGCGACGACGTCGCCCTGACCACCCTGACCGCCGATGCCCGCCGCCTGCGCGCGCTGCAGCGCGACCTGCCACGGTCGACCGGCGACAAGCGGCAAAAACTCCAGGCCGACCTGGAAAAACTGCTCGCCGCCTCGCAGGCTGCCGTCGCCGAACGGCGCGGCAAGCTGCCGCAACCGGAATTCCAGCCCGACCTGCCGGTCAATGAGCGGCGCGACGAAATCGCCAGGCTGATCGCCGACAACCAGGTGGTCATCGTCTGCGGCGAAACCGGTTCGGGCAAGACGACGCAGTTGCCGAAAATCTGCCTCGACCTCGGCATCGGCGCCCGTGGCCTGATCGGCCACACGCAGCCGCGCCGGCTGGCTGCCCGTTCGGTGGCGACGCGCCTGGCGCAGGAACTGAAGACCCAGGTCGGCGCCGGCGTTGGCGTGAAGATCCGCTTCCACGACAAGTCGACCGCCGATAGCTGGGTCAAGCTGATGACCGACGGCATCCTGCTCGCCGAGTCGCAAAGTGATCCTTACCTGAACGCCTACGAGGCGATCATCATCGACGAGGCGCACGAGCGCAGCCTGAACATCGACTTCCTGCTCGGCTACCTGAAGCAGTTGCTGCCGCGCCGGCCCGATCTCAAGGTGATCATCACCTCGGCGACCATCGACGCCGAGCGCTTCTCGCAGCATTTCAGTGGTGCGCCGGTGATCGAAGTGTCCGGCCGCCTCTACCCGGTCGAAGTGCGCCATCGCCCGGTCGAAGACATCGACAAGAAGGACGACGAGCGCGATCTCTACGACGCCATTGTCGATGCCGCCGACGAACTGGCCCGCGTCGGCTCCGGCGACATCCTCGTCTTTCTGCCCGGCGAACGCGAAATCCGAGAGGCGGCAGAGGCCTTGCGCAAGCATGCCCTGGCTCGTCCGGGCTTGAGTACCGCGCACGCGCCGGAAATCCTGCCGCTGTTCTCGCGCCTGTCGGCCGGCGAGCAGGACCGCATCTTCAAGCCCTCGGGCGGCCAGCGGCGCATCGTGCTGGCCACCAACGTCGCCGAAACCTCGCTCACCGTGCCGGGCATCCGCTACGTCATCGACACCGGCCTGGCGCGGGTCAAACGCTACTCCTACCGCAACAAGGTCGAGCAGTTGCAGGTCGAGAAGATTTCGCAGGCGGCGGCCCGCCAGCGTGCTGGCCGCTGCGGCCGGGTGGCAGCGGGCGTGTGCATCCGCTTGTACGACGAGGCCGATTTCAACGCGCGGCCGCCGTTCACCGACCCGGAAATCCTGCGCTCGTCGCTGGCCGGCGTCATCCTGCGCATGAAGTCGCTGCGCTTGACCGACGTCGAGAGCTTCCCCTTCATCGAGCCGCCGCCGGCCAAGGCGATCAGCGACGGCTACGCGCTGTTGCAGGAACTCGGCGCGCTCGACGATGAAAACCGCCTGACCAAGGTCGGCGAGGCGCTGGCGAAACTGCCGCTCGATCCGCGCATCGGCCGCATGCTGGTCGCCGCCCGCGACCTCGGCTGCCTCAAGGAAGTGCTGGTCATCGCCGCCGGGCTGTCCACGCAGGACCCGCGTGAACGGCCGCAGGAGCGGCAGCAGGCGGCGGACGAGAAGCACAAGCTGTTTGCCGACGAGAAGTCGGAATTCCTGAGTTGGGTCAAACTCTGGCAGTGGTTCCAGAACGCCGTCGAGCACAAGAAATCGAACAAGTCGCTGGTCGACACCTGCCACGCGCACTTCCTCTCCTACTTGCGCCTGCGCGAATGGCGCGAGGTACATGGCCAGTTGCACGCGATGGTGACCGAGCTGGGCTGGAAGGAAAACGACATCCCCGGCACCTACGACGCCATCCACATGGCGCTGCTGTCCGGCCTGCTCGGCAACATCGGCTGCAAGTCGGACGAGTCCGGCTACTACCTCGGCGCGCGCGGCATCCGCTTCCTCATCCACCCGTCGTCGCCGCTGCAGAAGAAGGCCGGCAAGTGGATCATGGCCGCCGAGATCACCGAGACGACCCGCCTGTTCGGGCGCTGCGTGGCGCGCATCGAGGATGCCTGGATCGAGAAAGTGGGCGCTCACCTCATCAAGCGCCAGTACTTCGATCCGCACTGGGAAAAGAAGGCGATGCAGGTCGCCGGCTGGGAGCGCACGACGCTCTACGGGATCGTCATCAACCCCAAGCGGCGCATCCATTACGGCCCGCTGGCGCCAGCCGAGGCGCGCGAGATCTTCATCCGTCAGGGGTTGGTTGCTGAGGAAATCGAGGAAAGCTTTGCCAAGCGCTGGCCCTTCTTCCAGCACAACCAGAAGCAGATCCGCGAGATCGAGAAGATCGAGCACAAGCAGCGCCGCCAGGACGTGCTGGTCGACGACGAGCTGATCTTCGCCTTCTACGATCACCTGATCCCGGAAGACATCCACAACGGCGCCACCTTCGACCACTGGCGCAAGACCGCCGAGCAGGAGAACGCCAAGCTGCTGTTCCTGGCCAAGGACGACCTGATGCGCCACTCGGCGGCCGGCGTCACCACCGAGGCCTTCCCGCACAAGCTCAAGGCCGGTGGCGTGGAGTATGCGCTCACTTATCACTTCGAGCCGGGCTCGCCGAGGGACGGTGTCACGCTGACGCTGCCGCTGGCGCAACTCAACCAGATTCCGGCGGCGCGCATGGAATGGCTGGTGCCGGGCCTGATCAAGGAAAAGCTGGTGCAGTTGATCAAGACGCTGCCGCAGAAAATCCGCGCCAAGCTGGTGCCGGTGCCGGAATTCGTCGAGGAATTCCTGGCCGCTGTCGAAGGCAACGACCGCAAGCTCAACCAGGGCATCATCAACCCGCTGATCGAATTCATTCTCGAAGCGCGCGGACTGAACGCGCGCGGCTGGGCGGTGACGCCTGACGCCTTCCGACCTGACGCGCTGCCGCCGCACTTCTCGATGAACTACAAGCTGATCGACGAACACGGCCGGCAGCTCGACATGAACCGTAGCCTGGTCGCGCTGCGCGGTGAATGGGGCAAGGAAGCGAAGGAGGAATTCGCCGAACTGCACGAAACGCCGTCCGAATACACCCAACTGACCGACTGGACTTTCGGCGAACTGCCAGAGTTGATGGAAGTCCCGGTCGGCAAGCAGACGGTGATCGGCTATCCGGCGCTGATCGACGACGGCGAAACGGTCAGTTTGAAAGTCTTCGATTCCGCCGAGGAAGCCGCCGACGCGCACCGCAAGGGCCTGTCGCGCCTGTTCATGCTGCAGTTCAAGGAGCAGGTGAAGTACTTCGACAAGAACGTCCCCGGACTGACCCAGATGGCGATGCAGTTCATGGCGCTGGGCAGCAGCGACGACCTGAAGCGGCAGATCGTCGAACTGACCTTCGAGCGTGCCTGCCTGACCGAACCGCTGCCGACCACGCCGGAGGCGTTCAAGGCGCGCTGTGCCGAGGCCAAGGCGCGGCTCGGGCTGATCATGCAGGAAGTCTGCCGCCTGGTCGGCACCGTGCTCAGCGAATGGCAGGCGGTGACGAAGAAGCTGCCGGCGTTCAAGGCGCAGGCGGCGGCTGTCGCCGACATCGAGGCGCAACTGAAGCGGCTGATCGGCAAGACCTTCGTCGTCGACACGCCGTTCGAGCGTTTGCAACACTATCCGCGCTATTTCAAGGCGGTTGGCGTGCGGCTCGACAAACTGAAGGCCAACCCGGCGCGCGACGCCCAGTTGATGGCCGAGTACGCGCCGTTGTGGACCAACTACGAACGCCGTGCGATCCAGTTGGCGAAGATGGGCGCGGTCGATCCGCAGGTCGAACAGTTCCGCTGGCTGCTGGAAGAGCTGCGCGTCGGCCTCTACGCGCAGGAGTTGCGCACGCCGGTGCCGGTGTCGGTGAAACGCTTGCAGAAGCAATGGGAGGGCATTCGCAATGGCTGAAATCATGCTGGCGCTGGCGAGAACTTTCGCCAGCCTGAGGAGCGGCCGGGTCTGGCTGTACGTGCTGACGCCGGCGCTGTGCGCCCTGCTGCTCACCATCGCGCTGGCGGTATGGGGGCTGGGCTGGTTGGCAGAGCAACTGCTCGTGCTGCCGCCGATGACCTGGCTCGCCGCCTGGGGGCTGGTCTGGCTGGCCACCTTCCTGGCCTGGCTGGGCGGCTGGCTGGCGATCTTCGCCGTCGCCTACCTGTGTGCCTCGCTGCTCGCGGCGATCGTCATCATGCCGCTGTTGCTCACGCATCTGTCGGAAACCGAGTACCGCGACCTGGCCGCGATGGGGCGCGACAGCTTCGTCGCCGCCACGGTCAACAGCCTGGGGGCGGCGCTGATCTTCGTCGTCGCCTGGCTGGCGACCATTCCGCTGTGGCTGATTCCCGGCCTGTCGCTGCTCATTCCGCTGCTGCTGATGGCCTGGCTCAACCGGCGCACCTTCGCCTACGACGCGCTGTCGCTGCACGCGAGCGACGCCGAATGGGCCAGCCTGCGGAACCAGCACAAGCTGCCGCTGTTCCTGCTCGGCCTGGTCATGGCAGTGCTTGCCCATGTGCCGGTGCTCGGCCTGCTGGTGCCGGCGCTGGCCGCGCTATCATTTGTCCATTACGGGCTGGAAGCCCTGCGTCGCGCGCGCGGCGGCGCCATCGTCAGCATTCGGGGAGAACGTCCATGAGTCGTACTTTTGGCGCCGTCATCATCGGCGACGAAATCCTGTCCGGCAAACGCCAGGACAAGCACTTCGCGAAGATCGCCGAGCTGCTCGGCGCGCGCGGCCTGCAACTGTCCTGGGTCGAATACCTGGGCGACGACCGGCAGCGCCTGACCGACACCTTCAAGCGCACGATGGCTGCCGGCGACGTCGTCTTTTCCTGCGGCGGCATCGGCAACACGCCCGACGACCACACCCGACAGGCGGTGGCGGCGGCGCTCGGCGTCGAGCTTGAACTGCACCCGGCAGGTTTCGAGGAACTGAAAGTGCGCTTCGCCAACGAGGAAATCACCGAACAGCGCAAGCTGCTGGTCACCTTCCCGCGCGGCGTGCGCATCGTGCCCAACCCGTTCAACCGCATCCCGGGGTTCATGGCCAACGAGCACTATTTCGTGCCCGGCTTCCCGCAGATGGCGCACCCGATGATCGAGTGGGCGCTCGACAGCTTCTACCGGGACGAATTCAAGGCGGTCGGCGACAAGGTCGAGAAAGCCTTCCTGCTGACCGGGCCGAACGCCTACGAGAGCGCGCTGCTTGATCTGATGGAGCGCATCGTAGCCGCCTACCCGAGCCTGCGCCTGTTCTCGCTGCCCTCGCTGGTCGGCCACGAACGCCGGCACCTGGAGCTGGGCGTCGAAGGCGCGCCAGCGCTGGTCGAGCGGGCGATGGAGGAAATCCGCATCGAGATCGAAAAGCGCGGCATCACCTGGCGCTGGCGGGAGGCCGCATGAAGCCGGCTGAACATCCCACCGCCCAGCGCACCCAGCAATTGCTCGCCGCCGCCGGGCTGGCCGGCAGCGTGGTCGAATTCGAGCAGCCGACCCGGACCAGCGCCGAAGCGGCAGCGGCAATTGGCTGTTCGGTGGCCGAGATCGCCAAGTCCATCGTCTTTCGCGGCAAGGAAAGCGGGCAGGCGGTGCTGGTCGTCGCCAGCGGCGACAACCGCGTCTGCGAGCGCAAGGTGGCGGCGCTGGTCGGCGAGAAGCTTGGTCGCGCCGATGCCGACTTTGTCCGTGCGGCAACCGGCTATGCCATCGGCGGCGTCGCCCCGCTCGGTCACGCGCAACCGCTGCGCCTGCTGCTCGACCGCGACCTGCAGCGCTTCACGCAGATCTGGGCGGCCGGCGGCACACCGTATTCGGTTTTTCCGCTGACGCCGGCAGAGCTAGCCGCGATTACCGCCGCTGACTGGCGGGACATTCGCCAGGATTGAATCCAGGCAATAAAAAACCCGCGACTGGCGCGGGTTTTCGGGGTTGGGGTTGGGTGGCGCCGGTTTTATTTGGTGGCGCTCTTGCGTGCTGCGGCGGTCGCGCTGGCCTTGGCCGGGGCGGTTGCCTTGGTGGCGGCCTGCATGTTCGCTTCGGCGATGTCGGACAGTTGCTTGGCCATCGAGTTCATCTGGCCGAAAGCCTTGGTCGAGGCGTCGAGCATGGTCTGCATGGTCGCCGCGAACACATCGCCGCCGACCGGCGTCGCGCTCTTCGCCTTTTCCACGGCGCTGGCAGCGGTCTGCTGGAAGTTGCTGTACTGGGCTTCCATCACCGAGGTGACTTCCTTCTGCATTTCGGTAACCAGGTCGTAGAGGCTGCGGGAATAATCCATCAGCTTCTCGGTGCTCGGCTGGGACAGTTCGCTGCCCAGTTTGGCGACGGCGTTGGCGTCCTTGGCGGCGAGCAGTTGCTGGGTGCTGGCAACCGTCGTGTTGAAGAACTCGCGGGTCGCTGCCATGTTCAGGGCGGTCAAGCGCTCGAGGCCGTTGAAGGCGGTGCGCATGAGGGCGGTCATCACTTCGGCGTTGGCTTTCTGTGCTGCGGTCAGTTGCTCAAGGTTCGGGTTGCTCATCGTTATCTCCAGCGTGCGTGTTATAGGTGGTTGGGATGAAACAAAGCCTCCGCCCGGAGGCGGAGGCCTGGATGCAACAACTTACTTCTTCTTGGGCGCGGCGGTGGCGCTGACCGCCTTGACAGTGGCGTTGGTGGCGGCGGCAACGTTGGCTTCGGCAATCTCGGCAACCTGCTTGGCGGCCTTGTTCATGTTGTCGAAGGCCGAGTTGGCGGCAGCGATGGCGCTCTTGACGGCGGCGACGGCAACGTCGGAACCGGCCGGGGCAGACTTGGCGGCTTGATCGAGCAGACCGGAGACGGTCTTCTGGAAGTCGGCGAACTGGCCTTCGACCATCTTCGACAGTTCTTCCTGGGTCTGGGCGGAAATTTCATAGACGCTGCGCGAGTAGGCGACGGCCTTCTCGACGTTCGGCTGGGCCAGCGAGGCCTGGATCGACAGGGCTTCCTGGACGTCCTTGGCACCCATCAGGGCCTTGGCGCCGGAGACGGAGTCTTCCATCAGCGAACGGGCGGTGTTCAGATTGAGGGCAGCGATGCGCTCGGCGGAAGCCAGCGCGGTGTTGGCGAGGGAAAGCAGGGAATCGACGGTGGCTTTGTTGGCAGCGGCGAATTGCTCGGGCGTCTTGAACATGGGGATCTCCGGAAAGAAAGGTCTGGCAGAACTGGGTGGCCTTGGCAGTGCCCTTCGCTTCGCGTTGCTGCACCGCACCATGTCTTTGATTATAGACGAGCGCGTCAACTTGTCAATACTTTTATTGTGCACTGCACAAACCGGGTAAATCCTTTTGAATCAGCGATGTGATAAATGACAATAGAATATTGTCATTGGTCTTTCGGGTCAATGTTGCCGGCGCTGCGCAGTTGCAGGTTGTCGCCGCGCGCACTCGGCCGGCTCGGTTCGCTACCCTTGCTGCGCGGTTGGATCACCGCCCGCACGCGGGGTGTGGCGCCCTTGGGGTCGCGGGATTCGCCGGCGCTGGCGAGGAACTTCTCGCTGACCGCGTCGTACCAGATGTAGTCGCCGCGGACTTCGTCCTCGCCGGCGCGGATGTGGGCGCGATGGAAAAGTTCGGCGATCTCGCTGTTGCTGTCGTACTCGATGCGTTCGGCTTCGCCCTCGACGTAGTCCTCGCGGCCGTCGCGCTTCTGGCGGAAGCTGGCCTTGCCGCCCGGCGGCGCGAAGGCGATGCCCTTCTGGAAGCCGTAACGGTCTTCGCTGACGATGATGCGTGCCGCCTTGATCATCAGCGTGCCCTTGCTGATGACGACGTCGCCTTCGAGGATCTGCTGCTTCTTGGCGTCGTCGATCGAAATCCGGCTGGCTTCGAGCAGCATCGGCTTGTCGCGGTCGGCCTTTTCGGCGAAGGCGGGCGGGCAGCCCAGGAAGATGGCGGCAAGCAGGGCGGTGCGAAGGATCATGGCTTGGCTCTGGCTGATAGGTAGCGACCGCGGACCTGCGAGCGCAGTTCGAAGGTCGAAGCCTTGTTGTCGATGCGGGCGCCGATGCCGCTGATTTGCGAGGCGCCCAGGGTGATGGTCATGGCCTGGTCGGTATGGGCGGTGCCCGCTTCCGGCTCGACGGTGAGTGCCGGGGTTCGGGCATTCAGTTCGGGGCGCTTGTCGGTGGAGGCGCGGACGATTTCCACGTCGCCTTCGAGGCGGATCGTTTCGCCACGGGCGGTGACTGTCGCCCGGCCGGCGGTCAGGGTGAGCGGCGGGGCATCGTCGCGGTAGGCGAGCAGGCGCGGCGAAGTGATATGCGAGCTGTTGTCGTCGGGGAAGTGGTGCAATTGCGGTGCGCTCAGGCGGTATTGCAGTTTGCCCTGCTCGTCGAGGCGGCGGATTTCGAAATTCTCGACGACGGCATCGGCTTCGTGGGTTAGCGCACGCTTGCCCGGACGTGCTTCGTCCGGCGTCAGCGCGGCCTGCAGCCAGAAGCTGAGCCCGGCGAGCAGCGCCAGCAGGGTGATCGGGAAGAGTTGGCCGGACCAGTTCTTCATGGCAGGAAATCGGCGGTGGCCATCAGATGACCTTGGCGGTGAACAGGTCGTGCATGTTCAGCGCGCCCTGCAGTTTGCCTTGGTCGTCGCAGACGAGCAGCGCGTTGATGCGCAGGCGCTCCATCATCTCGACGGCTTCGACGGCCAGACGGTCGGCGCCGATGGTGCGGGGGGCGGCGGTCATCGCTTCGGCAATACTGGCGTCCTGGAGGTCGATGCGCTTTTCGAAGGCGCGGCGCAGGTCGCCGTCGGTGAAGATGCCGCCGGGCCGGTCTGCTGCGTTGACGATGGCGACCAGGCCGAGGCCGCCGCGCGACATGGCGACGATGGCCTCGCTGATCGGTGTTTCCGGCGCCACTGCGGGCACCCGGTCGCGTGGCCGCATGACGTCGCGGACGTGGGTCAGCAGGCGGCGGCCCAGCGAGCCGCCGGGGTGCGAGCGGGCGAAATCCTCCGGGCCGAAGCCGCGGGCGTCGAGCAGGGCGACCGCCAGCGCGTCGCCGAGGGCCAGCGCGGCGGTGGTCGAGGCGGTCGGCGCCAGGTTGAGCGGACAGGCTTCCTGGGCGACGCCGGCGTCGAGGTGGACGTCGGCCTCGCGGGCCAGTGTCGAGGCCGGGTTGCCGGTCATCGCGATGACCCGGGCGCCCTGGCGCTTGAGCGCCGGCAGGATGCGCAGCAATTCTTCCGACTCGCCGGAATTGGAGAGGGCGAGCAGGATGTCGTGGCGGGTGATCATGCCGAGGTCGCCGTGGCTGGCTTCGGCGGGATGGACGAAGTAGGCCGGGGTGCCGGTGCTGGCCATGGTGGCGGCGATCTTGCGCGCGATGTGCCCCGATTTGCCCATGCCGCTGACGATCAGGCGTCCACTGCTGTCGAGGATGAGTTTGACGGCGGCGGCAAAACTGTCGTCGATCCGCATGCTCAGTGCATCGACCGCTGCCGCCTCGATGGCGAGCGTCTGCCGGCCCAGCAGCAGGGCGCGTTCCGGCGAAAAACTGGCGGGCGACGGATTTGGGTTCATGGGCGGGCTGCGGTTATGATGGCCGGAGTATACCTGACTTCATCAAGCCCGATTTGAGCGCCCTTTCCCTCGTCCTCTTGCTGCTCGGTGCCTCGGTTTTCGCCGTGGTCATCTGCCGCCGTTTCAATTTGCCGCCGGTGCTCGGTTACCTGGCGGTCGGCAGCATCATCGGGCCGCACGCGCTCAACCTGATGTCGGACATCCATCGTGCCGAATACCTGGCCGAATTCGGCGTCGTCTTCCTGATGTTCTCGATCGGCCTCGAATTCTCGCTGCCCAAGCTCTACGCGATGAAACGCATCGTCTTCGGGCTGGGCCTGCTGCAGGTGCTGCTGACCATGCTGGTCGTGCTGCTCCTGGTGTTGGCGCTGGGTATCGGCTGGCAACTGGGCATCGCGCTGGGGGCGGTGTTCGCGATGTCGTCGACGGCGGTGCTGAGCAAGTTGCTGGCGGAACGGATGCAGCTCGATTCACCGCATGGCCGGCAGATCGTCGGCGTGCTGCTGTTCCAGGACCTGGCCGTGGTGCCGCTGCTGGTCCTGCTGCCGTCGCTGACCGAGTCGCCGGAGAAGCTGGCGATGCTGATGGGCGTCGCCATGCTCAAGGCGGCGGCGGTGCTGGCGCTGATCCTGGTGTTCGGCCAGAAGCTCATGCGCAAGTGGTTTCATTTCGTCGCCCGCGCCAAGTCGGCCGAGGTTTTCGTCCTCAACGTCCTGCTCATCACCCTCGGCCTGGCGACGATCACCGAGCACGCCGGACTGTCGCTGGCGCTGGGCGCCTTCGTCGCCGGCATGCTGATCGCCGAAACCGAGTTCCGCATGCAGGTGGAAGAGGACATCAAGCCTTTCCGCGACGTGCTGATGGGGCTGTTCTTCGTCACCATCGGCGTCAAGCTCGACCTCCATATCCTGGTCGGCCTGTGGTGGCAGGTGATGCTGGTGCTGGTCCTGCTGCTGGTGATGAAGGCGCTGATCGTCGGGCTCCTGTCGTGGAAGCTCGGCGTCTCGTCCGGCAACGCCATTCGCTCGGCGCTGTGGTTGTGCGCCGGCGGCGAATTCGGCTTCGTGCTGCTCGGCGTCATCACCCACCTGCCCAAGGAGATCGAGCAGGTGGTGCTGACTTCGCTGGTGTTGTCGATGCTGATCGCCCCATTCATCGTCCAGTACAGCGAGCGCCTGGTGATGCGCTTCGTCGCCAGCGAATGGCTGCTGCGTTCGATGCAGGTAACGCAGATTGCCGCCCAGTCGATGACCTCGGAAAAGCACGCGATCCTCTGCGGTTTCGGGCGCAACGGCCAGTATCTGGCGCGTTTCCTGGCTCAGGAGGGGATTCAGAGCATTGCCCTCGACCTCGATCCGGACCGCGTGCGCGAGGCGGCCGGCGGCGGCGAAAGCGTCGTCTTCGGCGACGCCGGGCGCAAGGAGGCGCTGATGGCGGCCGGCCTGATGCGCGCCAGCGTCGTCATCGTGACGATGAGCGACACGCCGCTGGCGGAGAAGGTGCTGCATCACGTCCAGGAAATGCGTCCCGACCTGCCGGTGGTGGTGCGTACCGCCGACGAGAAGGACATGAGCCGGCTGGCCAGCGCCGGTGCCGCCGAAGTCGTGCCGGAAACGCTGGAGGCCAGCCTGATGCTCGCCTCGCACGCGCTGGTCCTGGTCGGCGTGCCGATCAACCGCGTGCTCAAGCGCATCCGCCAGGTGCGCGGCCAGCGCTACCGGCTGCTGCGCGGCTTCTACCGGGGCTTCACCGACCGCGACGACGACGACAGCAGCCAGTCGCGTCTGCATTCGATCTGGCTGACGCCGGGGGCGGCGGCGATCGGTCAGACGCTCGGCGACCTCGGTCTGGAACTCCTCGGTTGCGAGGTCAGCGCCATTCGCCGGCGCGGCATCCGCGCCCTCGAACCGGCGCCGGAAACCCGGCTCGACGAGGGCGACGTCGTCGTCGTGCTCGGCACGCCAGGTGCCGTGGCGGCGGCCGAGGACCGCCTGCTCAAGCGCTGACGCGGACTACGCTTCCGGTCTGGCCCTGGCGCGCAGGCGGCGGCTGGCGGCCGGGCCGACGGCCTGCGGCATTTCCTCGCTGACCCGGTCCACCTGTTCGATGGCCGCCGCATTGATTTCATGCAGGGTCTGTTCGGCACCGTTCAGCGTCGTGCGCAGCGCGTCGAGGACGATCACGGTTTCCCACGGGCTGCTGCGTCCAACCCGCCGCAGATACGCGAAAACGATGCCGTCCAGGACGCGGACCTGCGCTTCGGTGCTGCGCAGCAGCGCCTTGTGGGCCTCGCCGAGCAGTTGCAGCGACTGGTCGAGCAGTTCGCCGGTACGGGGCAGGGTGTCGAGCCAGAGCGTGGCGGGGAACTGGGTCAGCAGGTCGAGCTGGCCGTGGGCGAGCTGGTGCCAGCGGCGGCTCGCATGTTCGATGCCGTCCCGGCTGGCGCCGGTGGCGATTGCGCAGGCGCGCTGGCTGGCGGCCAGATAGTGTGAGGAAAGGGCGAGCAGGTTGCTGAGCGCCTGCTCGCGGCTGGCGGCAATTTCCTGGGCGGACAAGAACATGGGAGGCTCCCGGCGGTGGCATGCCGGGAGTCTGGCGCCGCCATGTTGCAGGCCGATGACTCAGCCGATGCGGCGTACTCCGTCGGCCGTGCCGAGCAGCAGCAGATCGGCCGGGCGCAACGCGAACAGGCCGTTGGTGACGACGCCGACGATCTGGTTGATCTGCGCTTCCAGGCCTTTCGGGTCGGCGATGGTCAGGCCGCGCACGTCGAGGATCTGGTTGCCGTTGTCGGTGACGAAACCTTCGCGCAGCACCGGCAGGCCGCCGAGTTTTTCCAGTTCGCGGGCAACGTGGGCGCGCGCCATCGGGATCACTTCCACCGGCAGCGGGAACTTGCCCAGGGTATTCACCAGCTTGGAGCCGTCGGCGATGCAGACGAAGCGGTCGGCGACGGCGGCGACGATCTTCTCGCGGGTCAGCGCGCCGCCGCCGCCCTTGATCATGTTGAGGCCGGCGTCGATCTCGTCCGCCCCGTCCACATAGACCGGAATCCGGCTGACCTCGTTGAGGTCGAGTACCGGGATGCCGTGGCCGGCAAGGCGCTGGCGGGTCGCTTCGGAACTGGCGACGGCGCCGGCGATGCGGCCCTTCAGCGCGGCCAGCGCGTCGATGAAGAAGTTGGCCGTCGAACCGGTACCGACACCGATGATGGAACCGGCCGGCGTGGATTCGGCAACGTGGTCGGCAGCGGCCTGGGCGACCGCCTGCTTGAGTTCGTCCTGGGTCATGGGGAGCGTCTCCTGAAGGGGAATGCCGCGAATTCTACTGTCAAAAAAGTTTAATCCAGTGACAGTTTGAAATCGCCTAAACTGGATATACCGTTTTTCAAGGGAGAACCCGCTGTGACCAATACCAAGACAACCCCGAAGAGCTCCGTTACCGACGCCGACGCTGCCGATGCCGCTGCGGCGCCGGTAAGCGTTGCCGCAGCGCCGGCTGTTGCCAGGAAACCGCGCCCGCCGCGCAAGACGCCGTCGGTCGAGCAGACTGTCGCCAAGCATCAGCAGGCGCTGGCCGAAGCACTGGAAAAGGCCGAGGCGATCAGCTACGACCCGCCGCAGGCACCGAAGCCCGCCAAGGCGGCGAAAGCCAAGGCGGAGAAGGTCGACAAGACCGAGAAGCCGGAAAAGGCCGAGAAGCCGGCCAAGGCGAAGAAGCCGCGGCTGGTCCGCGACAGCTACGCGATGCCGGAAACCGAATACGCGCAGATTGCCGTACTCAAGAAGCGGATGCTTACGCTTGGCAGTGAAGCCAAGAAGAGCGAACTGCTGCGCGCCGGCATCGCCGTCCTGGCCGCGCTCAACGACGCCGAACTGAAGGCGGTGATGGCGCGCATCGAACGCATCAAGACCGGGCGGCCGGCGAAGAAGTGAAACCCGAGGCCGGCCGGTTGCCTACTGGCCGGCCTCGAAACGCAGGTAGGCGCGATTGACGTTGCCCCGGTGTAGGTCGTCGAAATTCTTCAGATGACGAAAGGCCGGGGCGTCGCTCAGTGCACCGACCGCGGCATCGACCCCCGCCATGTCCTCGGCGAACTTCTTCGTGCCGGCGACGACGAAAGCCAGGTAGTCGCCGGTTTCGCGTTGCGCCTGTGCCACGTTGCAGACCCGCCCGTGACCGGGAACGATGCGCGTCGGCTGCAGGGCGATCGCTTGCGTGAAAGCCTGTAGCCAGGTTTCGGCATTGCTCTCGGGGAGGATGCCGAGCAGGCGGTCGACGTAGATGTGATCGCCCGAGAACAGGATTTTCTCCTCGGGCAGCCAGACCACGGCATCGCCAGCGAAATGGGCATCGGCGAAATACCGTAGTTGCAGCGTCCGGCCACCCAGGGTCAGCGTCTGCGTCTCGCCGGCCAGCGGCTGGGCGGTCGGCGCGGGGAAAGTGCCGTTCATCTGTTCTTTCAACTCGCGGGCCAGTGCTTCGATCTGCCCCTTGCCGAGACGGGCTTGCGTCGTTGCCGTGCGTTGCAGCGCGATGATCCTGGCGCCTTGGGCGGCGAAGTAGCCATTGCCCAGCCAGCGGTGATCCTGGACACCGGTATTGATCACCCACTTGACCGGCTTGCCGGTCAGCTTTCTGGCCTCCGTTTCAAGGAGCTTGGCGGCGATGGACGATGCCCCGGAATCGATCAGGATCGCCCCCTCCGGCGTGTCGATCACCCCATAATTGGCGTTCAGGCCGTGGTTTTCGTAGAGGCGGCCGGCGGTCTGGCCGATCAGTGCGAAAACGCCGTTGCCGAGGGCGTCGACGGTGAATACGGGCTCGGCACGAAGCGTCTGGGCGAACAGCATCAAGGCGCCGGTCAGCGCCAGCAATATTTTCTTCATTGTCTCCTCCTTCGTGGGGGGATCAGTTTATAACCAGCTGCTGATCTTGGCCCGATCGGGGATGCCGCCAGCGTGCACCACCTTGCCGTCGACGACGACGCCCGGCGTCGACATCACCCCGTATTTCATGATTTCCGGCAAATTCTCGACCTTGCTCAGGGCGATGGGGACGCCCTTTTCGGCGGCAACCTCCTCGATCAGCTTGACGGTGTTGCGGCAGTTGGCACAGCCGGTACCGAGAACTTTGATGTCTTTCATGCTTCCGTCTCCTTAGAGGACGAGGTTGAACACGTAGCCGACGAGCAGGATGCCGGTGGCGACGACGCCAGCGAAAGTGGCGATGAGGGTGGGTTTGAGCGCCTTGCGCAGGATGATCATCTCCGGCGCCGAGAGCGCGATGACGCTCATCATGAAGGCGAGCACGGTACCGAGCGCGGCGCCCTTGCCGATCAGCGCCTCGACGATCGGGATGATGCCGGCGGCGTTGGCGTACATCGGCACGCCGAGCAGGACGGCGGCCGGCACCGCCCACCAGGCATCCTTGCCCATGAACGAGGCCATGAAGTCTTCCGGCACGTAGCCGTGGATACCGGCGCCCAGCGCGATGCCGGCGAGGATGTAAGGCCACACCCGGGCGACGATTTCGCGCACATGGTGCCAGCCAGCGGCGAAGCGCGCCGGCCAGTCGCCGACCGGGGCGCCGACCCAGCCGGCTTCGCCGCGCTGGATCTGCTGCACCCAGTCCTCCAGGTGACGTTCCATTTTCAAATGGCCGATGACCAGCCCGGCAACGATGGCGACCAGCAGCCCGAGGCCCAGGTAAAGCGCCGCCACCTGCCAGCCGAAGAGGCCGAAGAGCAAAGCCAGCGCCACCTCATTGACCATCGGCGCCGAGATCAGGAAGGAGAAAGTCACGCCGAGCGGCACGCCGGCCGACAGGAAACCGATGAACAGCGGCACCGCCGAGCACGAGCAGAACGGCGTGACGATGCCGAGCAAGGCCGCGAGCACGTTGCCGACCCCCTGACGGCGTCCGGAAAGCAGGGCGCGGGTGCGTTCCGGGGCGAAGAAGGTCTGCACCACGCCCATGAGGAAGACAATGCCGGTCAGCAACAACAGAACCTTCGGCGTGTCGTAAAAAAAGAAATGCAATGCTTCGCCGAAGTGGGTCTTGCGGTCCAGCCCGAACAGGCCGATCAGCCACTCGGCAAATTCATTCAGATGGCTGTAGGCGGCGAACCAGACGATGGCGGCAACGGCAATGCCGATCAACCAGGTGGCGGTATGCGGTGTCTGGGCGGAAGGCTGAGATTCGGACAGATTCATGATCATCGGAAAATGGAAGGGCACCAGGGGAGACGAAGGCAGGCGCAAAAAGACGCCGGGCCGGTGGCTTCTTTTTTCCGTTCGCCGCCAATTCAGTTTTCCTCCTTCTCCTGAATGCCCAGGCGGCGCATCTTTTCCCAGAGGGTTTTTCTGGCAATGCCGAGTGCTTCGGCGGTCTTCGTCATATGCCATTGGTGTTGGTCGAGCATGGCCTGCAGATAGTCCCTTTCGCAGTCGGCCAGGTAGTCGGCGAGCGACTGCGAGGGGGCTTCGTCGGCAATGTCGAGGCTGTCTCCGAAGAAGGCTTCCGCACCCAGCGAAGGGCTGGGGGAAAGGATGCAGGCCCGTTCGACGGCGTGCTTGAGTTCGCGAACATTCCCCGGCCAAGGGTAGGCAATCAAGGCCAGTTCGGTGCGCGGATCGATGCGGCGACGCGCTTCGGGGTGGTTGTGGTTGAAGGTGTCGACGAAATGCCGGAGAAACCAGCGGATGTCTTCCGGTCGTTCGCGGAGGGGCGGAATGCGGACATGAATGACGTTGATCCGATAGTAGAGGTCTTCACGGAACTGTCCGCTATCGACCATCGCCTTGAGGTCGCGATGGGTGGCGCAGACCAGGCGGAAACTGACGTTGATCCGCGATTCCCCGCCCAGGCGCTGGATCTGGTTTTCCTGCAGGACCCGGAGCAGCTTGGCCTGCATGGTTGGCGGCATGTCGCCGATTTCGTCGAGAAACAGCGTGCCACCGTCGGCTTGCTGGAAATAGCCACGCTTGACCCGGTTGGCGCCGGTGAAGGCGCCTTTTTCGTAGCCAAACAGTTCGGCTTCCAGCAGGGGGTCGGGAATGGCGGCGCAATTGACCGGTACGAAGGGTTTGTCTTCACCGGCAAGCCGGTGGAACAACTGCGCGACATGCTCTTTGCCGACCCCGGACTCGCCGTTGATCAATAGCGATGCCGAGTGATTGGCAAAGCGTGGCAGCGCCCGGGCGATGCGTTGCATGGCCGGCGAAACGCCCAGGGTACAGTCGCCGGTATCGCTGTTTTCGCCGTAATCCCTGGCCAGGGCCAGGGTCTTGGCGACCAGGACGTCGGGGTCGAAGGGTTTGGTGACATAGTCGGCGGCGCCGGCCTTGAGCAGTTCCACGGCGCGCTCGATGGCGCCGAAAGCGGTCATGAACAGGTACGGAGGCAAAGCCGGCAAGCGCTCGGACAAGGCAAGGAAGAGATCGCCGCCATCGCGGTCGGGGAGGCGGATGTCGCTGACGACCACGCTGTAGCGCCGGGTTTCCAGCGCGCTGCTGGCGCTTGCGGCATCCTTCCACCAGTCGACCTCGAAGCCCTCCAGTTCGAAGCGTTGGGATAGCGATTCGCCCATGATTTCGTCATCTTCGATGAGGCAGAGCATGGGGTGCTTGTCAGAGGTATTGCGCATAGGGAATGTCCAGTTTGAAGCGAGTGATTCCCGGGGAACTCTCGACTTCGATATTGCCCGCCAGTTGTTGAACAATCTGGTAGACGATCCACAAGCCAAGGCCATTTCCCTTGTCATTGTGGGTTGCGAAAGGCTCGAACAGGGTATCCATCCTCTCCCGGGGGATGAATTCGCCATCGTTGCTGACGGTGATCCGCAGGCTGTTGTCGGCAACGGCCAGCGCAAGATCGACCTGGCCGTCCTTGCCGGCGGCCGAAACCGCGTTGAGCATCAGGTTGAGCAATATCTGACGGATCAAGGTGGCAGGTAGCGGGACCATGCCGAGCAAGCCATCGGCGACACTGATGCGGACCGCATTGCCATGGGTTTGTCCCTCGACAAGAATCACCACGTCCTGAATGTCTTCCGGCGAGAACGGCCGATCCTGGGGTTTGGTTTCGACCAGCAGCGCCGAGACCGTATGGCGAATCTGGGTCAGGCCCCGGGCCAGCAGGGAGAGGGTGCTGACCGCCATCGGGTCGGTCTTTGCGCCATGCTTCTGGTAGGTGTTGATGGCGGTGATCATGCCGGCCAGCGGGTTGTTGATTTCGTGGGCAATGCCGGCCGTCAGCCGGCCCAGCGCGGCGAGGCGTTCCGATACCAGCATCTGGTTTTCCAGTTCCTGCTTCTTTTTCAGTTCGGTCACCATGCGCCGGAACGACTGGGCGAGCTGGCCGATTTCGTCGCCACTGGCGGGGAGGTCGGCGAGCTGGGTTTCCGCCAGCTCTTCAGGAACCCGGCGCATGGCTTCGGCCAGCCGCAGCAGCGGTTCTCCCGTGCGGGCGGCCCACATCCACGATACCGGCACAATGACGCACAGCACCAGTAGGGTGACCAGGGCGGCACGCGTGACGAGTCCGGCGAAGCGGGGCACGAAGGAGACTTTGGAGTAGCCCAGGATGACATGGCCGAGGGTTACGCCGTCCGCCACCAGTGGCGTCATGACGAAATAGAGCGGCGAGCCGTTCGGTTCGACGACACTCTGGCGCGCGCTGTCGCCGGCCAGGAGGGCCTGGCGCAATTGCGCATAGGCGCTGCCCTGGGTCGCGGGGCTGCTGCCGATCGGGAATTCCTTCGGTTTCGTCGACACGAAGACCTTGAAATCGGCTGTCGTCACCAGGACGATTTCGGCCTGCAGCTCCGGGGCGACGGGATGGTTTTCCCTGACCGACTGCAGGATTTCGTAGGCACGCCAGATGTCGTCATGCAGCACCGGGGCGACCAGGGTATTGGCCAGCACCCGGCCCAGGCTCTTGGCGTGGCCGACGACATTCTGGCGAATCTCCTCGTATTCCCAGGTGACCAGCGCGGCGGTCACGGCGATTGCGGTGCCGAGAACGGCGCCCATGACGCGCAGCGGGATTTTCCAGCGGAGCGAGAGCGTGCGGCGGGAAATCACTTGCGTTTCACCTGCCTGGCCATCTCGGCGATGCCGTCGTACAACTCGGGCCTGGCCGGGGCGAAACCGTCCAGGCGCAGGCGGTGCAGGAGTTCGGCGCCGACGACATCCTCACTCATGTGCAGCAATACCGCCCGCAATTGCTCAAGTTCGCGCGGCGAGATGTCGCCGCGGGCGACGAAAGGCGGGTGGCCGAGAAGGGGCGAGCGGTCGCAGATGCGCGTCGCCTTCGTCAGATCGGGGCGGAACTCGGCCAGGGTTTCCCAGACGTATCCGTCAACTGCCCCGCCCTGGGCGAGGCCGATGCCAACCGCTTCCACGACTTTGCGATGCGCCCAGGTGAAGAAGCTCCGGGCGAAGAAGTTCTCCGGATTTTCTCCCCGACTGGCCAGGAGATACTGGGGGTAAAGGTAGCCCGAGTTCGAGTCGGGGTCCGAGAAGGCAAAAATCTTTCCCTTGAGATCGAACAGGTTCCGGGTGTGTGCATCGTCCGAGGGGACGATCAGGTAGGACTGGTAGTAGGGCTGACCCCGCCACAAGGGAACCGCCACCAGTTGCAGTTCGCTGCTGAAACGAACGTAGGGGTAGCCGCACAGCCAGGCAAAGTCCAGTTTCCCCGCGCGCAGCAGCTCGACGATTTCCCGGTAGCTGCCTCGCTGGACGAAGGCAACGGGTTTTGCCAGCGCCAGTTCCAGCCAGCTACGCCATTTTTCCAGGAAGCTGACCTGATCATCGAGGAAAACCGGCGTCAGGCCGATTCGGATGCCTCCGCCGGGCTCGCCCACGGCCGGCGCCGCAGTCATCGCGGCGGCCAGGGCGAGCAGCAAATGGCGGCGGGAAGCAGAAAAATCTGGCCGAAGATTGGAGGGCATGGGCTTGATGATAAGACAGGCTTGGCACGACTTGCCAGCATCGAAAATCCCGCCGTTACCCCGGCGGAACACCTTGCGTTGCAGCAATTCGCGCCCTTGTTACCGATTGGTAACGGACGGTTTACAAAGCGGTTTGTCGTTTCTGGTGCAAGCCGTTGTTTATTGGAGAACTTTCGCCGCTCGCCTGGTTCTGGCCCGGATGTTGCGAATATTCAACGGCTGTTTCGCCAGGGGGAGTTTCCCGCGGACAGTTTCCTGCATCCAGAGAGGAGAGGCGCAGATGAGCGAAGAACTGAGAGTTTCGGCGATCGAGACCAGGGGCGTGGCGGGCAAGAAGCGCTATGCCATGGTGGTCGATACTCGCCGCTGTATCGGTTGCATGGCCTGTCAGGTGGCCTGCAAGGCGGAGTACGACACGCCGCTGGGAGTGAATCGAACCTGGGTACCGTACAAGGTCGTCGGCAAGTATCCGAATGTCAAGAAGCAGTTCCTGCCCCGCCTGTGCAACCACTGCGACGATCCTCCCTGCGTCCGCAATTGTCCGGTCGAAGCGACCTTCAAGGTGGAGGATGGTGGCTTCGTTTTGCAGCGCTACGAGCGCTGCATCGGCTGTCGCAGTTGCATGGCAGCCTGTCCCTACAACGCGCGTTTCATGTTGCCCTCGCATCGGACCTACACGCCGATCACCAGCGTCGTGGACAAGTGCACGTTCTGCTTCCACCGGGTAACCCAGAATCTGGTGCCGGCCTGCGTGCAGACCTGCATCGGGCGTTCCCGCGTGTTCGGTGACCTCAACGATCCGAACAGCGAGGTTTCCTATCTGGTGGCCAAGAACGCGACCCAGGTCCTGCGTCCCGAGGAGGGTACCAAGCCCCATGTCTTCTACATCGGTGCCGACCGAAACGCCACTGAATTCGGGCGTGACGCTTACAGCAAGCCGGAAGTCATGGAACAGGAACGTGACGCCTTCAAGCGCCACTTCAAAATCTAAGGGAGCTCATCATGGGTGATTACGTCTGGTTCCACGACATATCGTGGCATGCCGCCTATGCCGTGTATTTTTTCGTGATCGGCATTCTGGCCGGCCTTTCCTTTCTCTCGTATGGCTCCTGGCGAACGCCGGCGCTGCGACCGCTGCGCGAAAAGGAGGCTTACGGCTCGTTCGCGCTGCTGGCGCTCGGCGGCATCCTGCTGATCGGCGATCTGTCGCAGCCCTTGCGCTTCCTCAACATCCTCAATCCCTTCTATCTCAACTTCACTTCGCCGCTGGCCTGGGGGGCGCTGAACATCGTCGCCTTCGGCGTCTGTTCCGTGTTGTACCTGCTCGCCTTGCGCAAGGGCGACGAGGCGCGCGGACGCTGGCTGGCGGGAGTCGTTGCGCTGCTGGCGCTCGGCCTGCCCGTTTATACCGGCTTCGATCTGACCGTGCATCAATCGCGGCCGGTCTGGAACACGCCGATCATGCCGGTGTTGTTCGTGGCCCTGGCGGTGGCTTCCGGTTCCGCCGTCGGCGCCTTGCTCGCCCTGGGCAATGCCGAAGCGCAGAAGGTCCTGCGCGAATACATGCTGTGGTCGGCAGCGGCGGTGGCGGTGATCCTGGTTTCGATCATGGGGACGACCAACTACGGCGGCTCGGCCTCCGAGCTGACGTTCATGATCATGACGACGGGGACGATGGGCTTGCTGTTCATCGGGGTTGGTTTCATCGCCGGCAGCGTTGCGCCGGCAGCGCTGCTCTATGCGCCGCTGGGGCGGAGTCAGAGCGTTGTCGTCGTTGCCGCGCTGCTCATCCTCGCCGGCAGCGCTGCCCTGCGCTACGTGATCCTGATCGCGCCGCAGCAACTGCAGACCCTGTACTGACCGATTCGTTCGAGGAGATACAACATGGAAATGCCGAAAGTAACGCGCCGTACCTTCCTCAAGGTCAGCGCAGCGACGGGGACCGCCGCCGCAGCGACCCCGCGCTTGTTGACCGCGATGGAAAACGAAATCGGGGGGCAGGATTTCAGCCCGGTGTCGGGGGCCGAACGCAAGGCCATCCCGGTCAACTGCCACGTTTGCAACATTCAGGACGGGGCCATCGCCTATGTCGAGAACGACCGCGTCGTCAAGCTCGAAGGTAATCCGGAGCATGTGTTGACGCGCGGGCGCCTGTGTGCCAAGGGCAACTCCGGGATGTGGTACAGCTACGATCCCGACCGCATCCTTTATCCCCTGAAGCGGGTGGGTGCCCGTGGCGAGGGCAAGTGGAAACGCATCACCTGGGACGAGGCCCTGGCGGAGTTGAGCGCCAAGCTGGACGCCGCGCTGGCCGAGGACCCCAATACCATCATGCTCAAGTACGGTCGCAACCGTACCGGCGGCACCATCAACCGCTTCATGGAAACCCTGGGCTCGGCGACCTTGCTGAACCACACCTCGGTGTGCGAATCGTCCAAGAAATGCGGCATGGAGCCGACCTGGGGGCCGGATATCGAGACGCCCGATTTCGCCAATACGAAATATGTCCTGAACTTCGGCTCGAATGTCCTGGAAGCTTCCTACTTCCATAATCCGCTGTCGCAGCGGGTGACCGAAGGGCGCGTCGACAACCACATGAAGATCGTCACCTTCGACGTCCGCCTGTCGAATACCGCCGGCTTCTCGGATGAATGGATTCCGGTATTCCCGGCAACCGACGGCGCCGTCGCCCTGGCCATCGGTCACGTCATCCTGCGCGAAGACTTGCAGGATTCCGAGTTCATCACCAACTGGACCAATGTCACGGTCGACGAACTGAAGGCGCACTACCGGCAATACACGCCGGAGTGGGCTGCCAAGATTTCCGGCGTCCCGGCGGAAACCATCGAGCGCATCGCGATCGAGTTCGGCTCCACCAAGCCGGCGACCTTGTTCACCTATCGCGGACCGGCCAAGCACCTGTATGGCTCGTACAACGAGAAGGCGTGCATGATGCTGCCGATCATCACCGGCAACGTCGAGAAGAAGGGCGGCTACTGCCTGCCGCGCGGCATGGGCTGGCCGCAGCCGATGCCGCTGCCGCCGAAGCCGGCGCACGATTCGGTGCTCGCCCATCCGCCGGAGTATCCGCTGGCTTCCCACAAGGTCAGCCATCTGGTGCCGTTCTGGATTGCCGAGGGGCGGCAGAAGGTCAATGTCTATTTCACCTATCAGGACAACCCGGTGTACACCAATCCGGGTGCGCAGACCGTCTGGGGCAAGTTGCTGCGGGACGAAAAGCTGATTCCCTATTTCGTTTCGATGAGTTCCCACATGGGCGAGGAGACGGCGCTGGCCGATCTCATCCTGCCCGATTGTCCCTACCTGGAGCGCTGGGAGCCGGAGTCGATGCCGAATTCGCTGTGGCCCTGGCTGGGGATCCGGCAGCCGGTACACAAGTCGCTCGGCGAATCCCGCGAGAACCGCGTCCTGTTGCGCGACATCATCTGGAAGCTCGATCCGGACGGCAAGCGCGGCATGAAGCAGTATTGGGATTTCAAGGATGGCGAAGACTACATGCGCCATCACTTCGACAACGTGCCGGGGCTGAAGGAGGCCGGCGGGCTGGATTTCCTCAAGAAGCACGGGGTCTGGCCGATTTACGGCAAGGTCGATCCGCGCACCGGCAAGGTGACCGACAAGACGGGACGCGAGATCAAGGCCGAGTACGGGCTGCACAGGAAGGAACTCTCGGCGGCCGACATGGCGGGGGCGACCGTCGATGCACGCGGCACCATCATGAAGAACGGCAAGGCCATCGGCGTTCGCCGGGAGGGCCGCAATTGCGTGGGTTTCCCGACGCCAAACCGCCTGATCAACGTGCGGGTCGATCTGTGGGCCGAATACGGTTTCAACCCCATGCCGACCTTCAAGCGCATCCCCTGGCACGAGAACATGGCCGACGATCAGATGATCCTGTCGACCTTCAAGCTCAACGTCCACAAACAGTCGCGGACCGCGGCGGTCAAGTGGCTGGCGGAAATCGCCCACAGCAACCCGGCCTGGATGAATCCCGAAACCGCCGCCAAGCTAGGCGTCAGGACCGGCGACCTGGTCCGCATCGAAAGTCCGGTCGGTTACCTGGTGACCAAGGCTTACGTGACGGAAGGCATCCACCCCAAGGTGGTGTCCATTCCAACCGGTTTCGGCCATTGGGAATATGGCCGTCTGGCCACGCTCAAGCTCAAGGACAAGAAGAGCGAGGCCAGCCACGGTGCGGATGATCCCGATCTCAACAACGTCTGGTGGGACGACAAGGGCGTACATCCGAACAACATCATTCCCGTCGTGGCCGACCCGATCGGCGGCTCCCAGGGCTGGTACGACACGGTGGTCAAGGTGACCAAGGCGGGGCCCGGCGACAAGTATGGCGATACCGCTGCCGACTGGGACAAGCACATGGCGGCGTTCAAGGAAACCATGCGTTATGCCTACACCGGCGACCTGCACCGCAAGATGCATCCGGAAATGGCGTCCTGGGGCGGGCCGGATAGCGTCAAGCACAAGGTGGCTGGCGGGCATTGAGGGTTTTTCCGTAGCGACGAGCTTGAGCCCGCCTCTCCTTTCCGGGCGGCGGGCTGTTTTTCGGGAGAGAACATGCTGGATAGCGTATTTGCCATTGAGCCGGGGCACCCCCCGGCGGCCGCGGTGGAGAAGCTCGATACCTTTGCCCTGGCGGAAGAATGCCTGGCCCGTGCCGGCGTGTACCGGATGATGGCAGGCGTCTTCATCGAGGAAGCCGGTCCGGACTTCCTCCGGGCCATGCGGGCCCCCGGCTTGATCGAGCAACTGGCGGCAGCCGGCATCCATTTTGACGACGATTTCCTCGTCGCCGATCCGGGCTTGCTCGAAGATACCCTGGCCTGTGAGTACGCGACGCTTTTCGCATCGTCCGGGGGCTTCCCGCCGGTCGAATCGGTGCGTCTGATGGGGCGTTTCAAGCAGGAGCCGCATTTCCAGGTGGCGCAGATTTATCGCCAGGCCGGTTTTCAGTTGAACAAGGGGCGTTTCGAGGTGTTCCCGGATCAACTGGGGGTCGAACTGTCGTTCGTCGGCGAACTCCTGATCCGCTGCGCCGGCGCCCTGGAAGGCGGCGACCTGGAGGGCTACCGGCGCCTCGACAAGGAGATCAAGCGTTTCTGGACCCTCCATCTGGGGCGTTGGGTACGCGGTTACTGCCGCTTGATCGAACGTGCCGCCAATCATTCCTTTTATCGCGCAATGGCGCGTTTTCTCGGTGGGTTTGCCGAGGAAGAGATCGCCGCCATGAAACTGAGGAATCTCGAAGATCTCGACATGGGGCGCGCCGTGGTTCCCAAGAGCGAGGTCAAGGTCGAGTTCAACCCCGACGAACCGGTGTGCGGCGGCTGCCAGCCGGCGCCGCAAGGGGCGGCGGCCGCGGTGCACAAGCTGCACGATCTGCGCTTTTAGGAGATGTCGCATGCTGCTCGATCTGCATTCCCGGCCCATCCTTCCGCCTGATCGCCAGGTCTTGTCCGAACTCGACTGGCGCGAGGTGGCGGCGATGTGGGACAACAATCAACTGGGGCAACTGCACGACTGGTTGAACGAGCGCTGGTCCCGTCTGGTTCGCAACAGCATCCTCGGTCAGCAGGACCCCGAGGCGGAATTCCTGCAGGCGCTGGCCTTTGCCGTCCTGGCGCTGTTTTTCACCCAGAACCAGAATCAGGAGGGCGCGCAACTGCTCGCCGACGACGCACTGATGGCCCTGAATCGCTATCGTCCCAGCTATCTGGGCGTGGCGATCGAGCCGATATTCGGCGCCCTGCAGGAATTGCGTCCGCTGCTGAGTGGCCTGGCGGCTGACGATCCCTGCCCGGTTTATCCCTTCGTCTATCCCCGTTTTCAATACCATAACGCGACCCCATGAGTCCGGAATTCTGCTGCCTGGGCACGGCTTTCGACGAGTTGCTCGGCGCCCGGCAAATCCTGCCCGCCGCCGCCTTGGCGCCCGCGCAACTGGGCGAGGTCGGCGGCGTGATTCTCGCCAGCGGAACGGAAGCCGAGGCGGTGCGCTTGCTGGCGGCCGGGGCGCCGCGCCTGCTCCTCGGTCTGGCGGCGATTGGCGATGGCGAAGTCATCGCCCGACTGAGCGAACGCTTCGGCGCCGAGCGGGTCGGGGTTTGCGTCGCCGCCCGGCCCATGGTTGTGAGCTGGTCTTTCGAGACGGTATCCAATGCCGATTTCAAGGTGGTTGCGCCCTCGCTGGGCGCGCCGACCTGGGAAGTCGTCGATGACGACGGTTCGGGGACGGGCGCCCATGCCGACTGGTGGCTGCGGGAAATGGGCGCGCGCGGTGCGACGACCTTCCTGCTCAACGCGGACATCCGCGACGATGACGATCTGAACATCTGCGCCGGCCTGGCGGAAGAATTCGGCGACCGGCTCTGGCTGGCGCCGGTGAACGAAGCCGATTCGGCAATCGCCGACGGAATCGCCTTGGCCGGGCTGCGCCAGTTTGCCTTGCCGCCAGCGCTTTTCCAGCGCTGCGGCCAATGGGAGGAAATTTGTCACGAGGACTTGTCAGGGGAGGCCGCATGATCCGTCGCGTTTCGTGTGCCATCCTGCTGCTCGTCCTCTCCGGGCTGGCGCTGGCTGGCGGCAAGCTGCTCGGGCGCGACGAACTGGTCTTCATGCAACGTCTCAATCCGGCGTGCTGCGTCATCGATGCGCGGGCGGCGACGGCACGCGGGGGCAGGCCGCTCAAGGAGGCCATTGCCTATCATCCGGACCTGGCCATCCAGCCCAGCTCAACGGTGTTGGTCGTGGCCGACAGCGATCGGGCGGCGCTGAAAGTGGTCGCCGCGCTGGAAAGGAAGCATCCGGGCAAAGCCGTCGTCGCGGTCAAGGGCGGTGCGCCGACCTGGCAGGCGGTATTGACCCGGCTGGCCGAATTGAGCGAGGGCGAAAGTGTGCAGTTCGTCATTCCGCACAACACCTGCGAAACCGGCAATCCCTTGCAGACCCTGCAAAGCAAGCCGAAATGACCTTGTCGACACCGACCCTGCGGGCCACCAACTGCACCCGCTACCGCTACCGCTACAGCGAGTGCAGCCGCTGCGCCGATGCCTGCCCGCACGCGGCGATCACGCTCGATGACCGTGGGGCGGCTGTCGATGCGGGCAATTGCCAGAATTGCGCGCTGTGCATCAGTGCCTGTCACACCGGCGCCTGGTCGAGCGATGCCTTCCGGATCATCGACCTGCTGCGCCAGGCGATCCGCTTGCCGGCGTGGCAGGTGGCCTGCGCTCCCTCCGCCGCTTCCGGCGACGCCATCGTGCCTTGTCTGGGGGCGATCGACGGGGTGACGCTGGCCTACCTGGCGCGCCGCCGGATTCCCGTCACGCTGCACGGGAGCTGGGCCTGCGCGCGTTGTCCGCACGGCGCGGCAGGCGCTGCGCAACTGGCGGCCAACCTGGAGGCCTGCGCGCTGCTCGCCACCGCGGCGGCGGACGATGCCGCGCCGGCAGCGGACTGGGTCATGCCGGTGTTGGCGCCAGCTCCCGCGCATCTGGCAGACGGCGGTGAAGGCGAAGCTTTCGCGCCGGGGCGGCGGCAGTTGTTCCGCCGCCTGTTTGGCCGGGGAGTCGATACGGTCATCCTCGGGGCGAGCCCGGGCGAGGCGCCGCCGATTCCGGAGCGGGCGATCCGGGCGGCAGCCTATTCCGTCAGCGAACAGCGCGAACTGCTCCAGATCGTCTGCCAGGCAAAGCCGGAGCGGCCCTTCATGCTGCCCATTCACGAGGCCCTGCCTTTCCTTGAGCTGTCGCTGCAGCCGGGATGCACCGCGTGCGAGGCCTGCTTCCGCGTCTGTCCGACGGCCGCCATCCAGGTCGAGGAAAATCCGGACGCCTGGGCCCTGCAGTTTCGCGCGGATCGCTGCGTCGGTTGTCAGGTTTGCCTGGAAGTTTGCCAACCCCGCGTCCTTGACGCCGAGACCGTGGCCGACGCGACGCCCGGGCGCCCGCCGAAAGATCTTCTGCGCTTGAACAAGCAGCGCTGCCAGCGTTGCGATCGCCATTTTGTCTCCGCCGTGCCGCAACAGACCTGTCCGGTGTGCAGCGACGACGAAGACGCTTTCGCAGCCATCTTTGGCTGAATGGAGGAGAGGGAGATGAACTGGGAATTTACCCCTGAAGACGTCGTCAAAGCCCGGGTCGACTACGGTCTGGCGGACTTTCGCGCGGCACTGGACCA
Source organism: Azonexus sp. MM2026_4 (assembly GCF_055901855.1). Lineage (NCBI taxonomy): Bacteria > Pseudomonadati > Pseudomonadota > Betaproteobacteria > Rhodocyclales > Azonexaceae > Azonexus > Azonexus sp. MM2026_4. The sequence goes on from NZ_CM148380.1 coordinate 3,676,622, forward strand.
GGAAGTCAGGCTGAACATGCCGGGCGCCGGCGAAGCCCAGGTACGGCGCTGCTTCAACCTGCTTTACGACTTGTGTTACGCCCAGGCAACCAGCAAGGAACTCGACGCCTTCCTTGAGTCCTATGCCTACGATCCGCCGACCGTGGAATTCCTGCGCGAGCTGCAGCCGCTGATGGCCGATAACGTGGCGATGCTGGGCGCCATCCTGCAGCGCCTGATCATGGACCGCGTCGAGGCCGGCATGCCGCTGGAACAGGCAGTGGCGGACACCGCCGCCTGGCATGCCGAGCAGGCCAGCCAGCCGGTATTGCAGGAAGCCTGAGACGATGCATGCCGCGACCTGCGGTGCCGACATTTTCGCGGAGCAGACATGAAGCCGAGCCAGCAGCCCTTGATCGACCGCTACGGTCGCCGCGTCGAGTACCTGCGCCTGTCGGTGACGGATCGCTGCGACCTGCGCTGTTCCTATTGCATGCCCAAGGATTTTGCTGGTTACGAAGAACCGGCGCATTGGCTGCGTTTCGACGAAATCGAACGCATCCTCGGCCTGTTTGCCCGGCGTGGCTTGCGCCGGGTGCGCCTGACCGGGGGCGAGCCGCTGATGCGCAATCGTGTCGCCGAACTGGCGGCACGTATCAAGGCGATTCCCGGGATCGACGATCTTTCCCTGAGCACCAATGGCACCCACCTGGAAAAACATGCCGCCGCCTTGCGCCGGGCCGGAGTCGATCGCCTCAACGTCAGTCTGGATACGCTGATCCCGGAGCGCTTCGCCCAGATCACCCGGCGCGATGTGCTGCCGGACGTGCTGGCGGGGCTGCAGGCGGCCCGCCAGCAAGGCTTTTCGCCGATCAAGATCAACATGGTCTGGCTCGCCGGAACCAATACCGACGAGCTGGAGCGGATGATCGCCTTCTGCCGGGAAGGCGGCTTCATCCTGCGCCTGATCGAAACGATGCCGATGGGGCAGACCGGGCAGGCCGCGAAATTCACCAGCCTGGCGCCGCTCATCGAGCAACTCAAGCAACGCTTCCAGTTGCTCGACGGACTGATTCCCGGCGGCGGCCCGGCTCGCTATCTGGTCAGTGGCGACGGGCGTTTCAGTCTGGGCTTCATCACGCCGATCTCCCAGCATTTCTGCGCCACCTGCAATCGGGTCCGGCTGACCGTCGACGGCGCCCTGCATCTCTGCCTGGGCCAGGAAGACCGACTCGACCTGCGGGGCCTGCTGCGCGCCGGCGCCAGCGATGACGAACTTGATGCGGCGCTGACCGACGCCCTGCAACGCAAACCGGAGCGGCACGAGTTCATCGAGAAACCGGAGCGGACCCTGCGCTTCATGTCGATGACCGGGGGCTAGCCGGTATTGACTGCTGCAACAAATCCGTCACTTTCCTGAAAACAAGGCAGCAGCGGCCGTCGTTACACTCAGCGGCGTGTGACAACCGCCTGAGGTGAAATGCGATGAGTGAAGTAAAAAACGTATTGTTCCTGTGTACCGGCAATTCCGCCCGTTCGATCATGGCCGAGGCCATCATGAACGACATCAGCATCAACAAGGGGCGCTTCCGCGGTTTCAGTGCCGGCAGCATCCCGAATGGCGCGGTCAACCCGCTGGCCATCGAACAATTGCAGAACCTGCACCTGTCGACCACCGGCTTGCGCAGCAAGTCCTGGGACGAGTTTGCCGTGCCGGGGGCGCCGCAGATGGATTTCGTCTTTACCGTCTGCGACAACGCTGCCGGCGAAGTCTGCCCGGTCTGGCCGGGGCAGCCGATGACCGCGCATTGGGGGATTCCCGACCCCGCCGCTGTCGAGGAAAGCGACTTCGAGAAACATCGGGCATTCGTCGAAGCCTTCCGCCAGTTGCGCAACCGCATCGAACTGCTGGTCAATCTGCCGCTCGACAAGCTGGACCGTATTGCCTTGCAGAAACACCTCGACCAGATCGGCCAGACGCCGGTTGAAAGCGCGGTTGTCTGAGCGAATCCGGGGCGCGCGATTCGCAGCCAGGCAGGGCGCCGGTTCCTGCCTGGCTGCTTGCCCGGCATTCGCTTTTCCGGCCAGCGCGCGGGCTCGAACGCTGGCGCCTCAGCCGCGCTTCAGCCAGGCCAGTAACTCATCCTTGCCCGGCATGCGTCCGGCGACCTTGACCTCCTCGTCGACCACCAGGGCTGGCGTGGTCATCACCGGGTAGGCCATGATCTGTTCCAGGTCGCGGACGTGTTCGAAATCCGCGGTCAGGCCGAGTTCGGCGACGGCTTCGCGGGTCAGTTGTTCGAGGCGGTTGCACTTGGCGCAGCCGCTGCCGAGAATCTTGATCAACATGATGCACTCCTTTCGCTTCAGCTATTACGCAGGCGCGCCAGCAGGTGGGTGGCGCCGACGATGCCGCCGACCAGGGCGGCGATCAAGGCCGCCAGGAGCAGCGGCGAGCTGCCGTCGATCCAGGCGCCGTAAGTCAGGCCGGCCAGTGTCGAGAACAGGGCAACGAGGCCGACATAGGTCCAGGCGCGCAGCTTGCCGATGATGGCGGCGGTAATCAGGATACTCTGCAGCGACAGTTCCGGGTCGGCCATCAGGTAGGCGATCAGCGGGCCCGGATGCATGCCGAGCGACAGGAACATCTTGGCGATCGGCACTTCGACCAGGGTCGGGAAGTACATGAAGACGCCGAAGGCGACGCCGGCCAGATTGGCGAGCAGCGTGTTGCTGCCGGCCACGGCCTGAATCCAGGCCGGTTGGATGAAGACGCGGATGACGCCGACCAGGAAGACACCGACGATCAGCAGCGGGAAAATCTGTTTGACGAAACGCCAGGTTTCCCAAAGCCACTGTTGCATTTCCCAGCGCTCGAAGCGCCGGGCCAACGGCAGCAGGACGGCGCATAGTGCGGCGACGGCGAGGGTGCGGCCGCTGAGGGTGAATGTCAGCTCGCCTGCACTCGCCTTGATGCCGGTGGCGGCGAAGGCCAGCGTGCCGGCAATCAGCAGCAGGCAGGCCCCAGTGAGCCGATTGAAGCCATCCTCGACCCGGCCCAGGCCGTGCCAGGCCAGCGCGCCGATGGCAACGAGCAGGGCGATCAGAACGCCGCCGTGCAGGCTCAAGGCTTCGGCGCCGATGGCGGCATTGGCCGGCACCCAGCGGTCAAGCTGACTTTGCACGACGGAGGCGTCGCCGGCCGGCAGATGAAATTCGAGCAGGGCGGTCTGGAGAAAATCAAGCTTCAGCGTACCGGCCAGCAGCAGAGCGACCAGGGCGCCGAGGAACAGCCAGGTCTGGCGCGTGATCCCTTCGCCGGCGGCGAAAGTCCGCGGATCGATCGGGCGGGCGGTGTCGTCGGCGGCGAATATGGCGGCCATGATCAGACCGATGCCAATGCCGAAGGAGAGTGCGAGGACGATGCGGGCGATGGCGAAATCGGCGCCCAGGGCGACGCCGGTGTAGGACAGGGCGAGGATGTTGGCAGCCGGCGCGAAGAAGAGAAAGGTGATGGCCGGCCCGAGTCCGGCGCCCTTCTTGTAGATGCCGGCGAACAGCGGCTGGATGGTGCACGAACAGACCGCCAGCAGGCTGCCGGCTCCGGCCGCCGCCGGGTAGGAAATCCATTTCGGCGCTGCCGGCCCGAGAAAGCGGATGATCGATTGCTGTGGCACCAACGCCGACAGCGCGCCGGCGATGAAAAAGGCGGGCACCAGGCAAAGCAGCACATGCGCCGCCAGATAGGAGGCCAGGCTGGCCAAGCCGCCCTGCAAGGCGGTAATCAGGAGTTCCATGGTGTTTTCCTTTCCCCGGATGTCCGCGCAATCGTCTCACCGATGGAGACGATTGTGCGCCTGGAAAGATGCAGCCTTTCCGGGAGTGTTCTCGCTTGCCCGCTGCAAGCGCTTGCCATCCGGGTTTGCAGCAGTTCATGGTCGCGACTGCTGCGCTGAAGATGTCACCGTCGTCGCTCCGCCTCCGGTTCGTCGATGTCGTTTGCTGCTTGCCGGGGTCTGGAAATGGCTGCCGGCGACGACAGCAATCGACAGCGGCGCACGCCAGGCTGATCGCCAGCGGCGCCCTGTTTCAGGCACAAGCCATGGCCGAAATCTGGCGCCGGACATGCCCATCCTCGTCGCGTGCCAGACGCGCCAGCGCCAGCAATTCGGGATCGGCGAGCGATTGCGCGGCCCCGCTTTCGATCAGGTCGAGCGCCGCCTCGAGCACGTCAAGCAGAACCCCGTTCGAGGCCTGCACCAGCGCCCTCGCCGCCGCGTGCCGGGAGATGTCGGGCGCCTGCCCCGGTAGCGCCAGGTGGGTGTCGAACAGCAAGCCGCGCAGCACGTTCCAGGTCGGGTTGGCGCCGTAGTTCCTGCCTTCGAAAGCGAGCAGGCAGAAATCCCAGAGCAGATCGACCGCCGGATCGAGAAAGCGATACTCGGCGTCCAGCGCCGCGCCGTTCAGCCTGCCTTCCTCGCGCAGGCGGCGCTCGATCGGCGTTCCCACGTAGGGCAGGGTGCGACAGAAGCCGGCCACCGCCCAGCCATCCTCGGTAAAGCGGCGGAGGAACGCCAGGTTGTTGCGCGCGGTGGCCAGCGTGGACCAGGGTTCGAGCAGCATGAAACCGAAATCGAAACTGAGATCGAGGCGACGCAAAGTGTCGCCCGCCGCAAGATGGACCTCGGGCTGCAGGTGCTTGTTGAGCGCCGCCAGGTCGTCCGGATCGCCGGACTCGACGCCGAGATAGACGTGACAGAGCCCGGCATCGATCAGCGGTGTCAGGACGTCGCTCCGGACCTCGTCGGAACGGCAGGCAATCTTGAAGCGCATGCGCTCGTGCAAGCGCCGCGCGCGGAATTCGGCGGCGAGCTGCATTGCCCAGCGACGTGCCGCCGGCCCGCCGGCCAGGAAATCGTCGTCCTGGAACAGGATGATGCGCACGCCGCGCTGCTCGACCAGCGTCGCGACTTCATCGGCGACCCGGGCCGGATCGCGGCGGCGGCGCCCCTTGGTGCCGTTCGCCGCATAAAAGGAAATGATCGAGCAGAACGAGCATTGCCATGGGCAGCCGCGCGACGCCAGGACCGACGCCATGGGCAAGGCCTGCGCGCGATAGTCGATGTCGCGGCGATCCGGCATCTCGTAGTCGTCGAGGCCTACGGTCGGAACGCGCGGCGTGGTGAGGCGCGGCGTCTCGCCGTCGCGCCAGGCGATGCCGGCGACTTCGCGCCATTGCGACGGATCGTCCAGCTTGGCAACGATTTCCGCCAGCGTTTCCTCGCCTTCGAAACGGACCACCGAATCCAGTTGCGGGATTTGCTGCAGCAGGGCCGCCGGCTCGAACGAGGCATAGTGTCCGCCGACGGTGAAATGCGCCTTGACCCCGATTTCGCGCAGCGCCTGCATGAGCCGCCCGAAGGCTGGAACCATGTACTGGAAAATCAGCGAGAACCCGACCAGGTCGGGTTTTTCCGCTTCGATCACCGGCAGCAGGCGGGCCGGATCGTCGCCAAAAGCGACGATCCGCGTATGGTGCCCATCGCGCAACAAACGGCTTGAGAGATAGCGGATGCCAAGATTGTCCTGGTCCTCGTAGCCGACCAGGACAATCCGACGCGGTGGCGCCATCTACTTGGCCGGCTTCTTGGTCCGCGTCTGCTTGGCGGCCGGTGCCTTCGCCGCCAGCGACTCAAGGAACTTGACCGCCGCCTGACCGCGCTTGAGCGTCGTCTGGGTGCTGACGATGGTCCGTTTCAGTTCCTGGGCCGACATCTTGGGCGCCGCTTCCAGCAATCCCTCGAAGGCATCGCTCGACGTCGGACGCTGACCGCGCACCATGTCGAGCGTTTCGCTGATCAGCTTCAGGCGGATCACGTCTTCCGGCGAAGGATCGCCCTTGTCGATGTATTTGCCGAGCAGGCCACCGGCCAGCACTTCGCGCAGGCGCCCGAGCAAGCCGCTATGGTCCGGCGGTGGCGGTGTGACATAACCGGCCAGCAAGGTCGCGCCGCCGCCCTGGGCCACCGTGAAATCGCCCGAGCCGGCATTTTCCAGGCCGGAAACGCCGCTCCCCGAACTGAGCCCGGAAACCGTGTCGTCATTTTCGGCAAAGAAACCGCTATCGTCGCCGCCGTAGATCAATTGCACCCACGACGAAAAGTGGACCAGCGGCTCGCTGCTGCTGCGCTGCATCTGCGCCACGGCATGCAGGGTGGCGGCACCCCACTGGGTGCGCGCGACGTGATCGTCGCCCTGCCAGGGCCAGGCGACGTTGGCGGCGCCCGGGCCATTGACGAAGCTGCTGCCCGGGCCGTCGATCGGCGTCGGCGTCATGGTCGATTGACCGATCCAGTAGGCGCCGGTGCCAACCAGCGGTTGCGGCGTGCCATCCGGACCGACCACGCCGTACCACGCCACGGCATGCCAGTCGGTCCAGTTTTCCGGATGATTGAAGGTCCAGCGTACCGTCCGCTTGTTGGTGATGCGCCGCCCGGTATCCCAGAACAGGAATGCCAGCTGCTGATTGTCCGGCCCCAGCAGGAAGGGGGGGGCGGTCTGGTCGAGGGTGGTTCCGGCGACGGCAACGTTCACGCTGATCGAGCCGAAACCGACCAGCGAATTGGCAGCGGCATATTGCTTGGCTGAGGACGAAAAATGCGACATTTGTCTTCTCCTGATGGATTTATATATTCGCCATGCCGCACAACAACAAGCCGATGCAGCATGGCGGAACCGCTCTCGGGTGCCTGGGCGGATCAGGCAGAATCCGCTGAAAGTATCCGCTGCGGTATCCGATTGTCATCACCTTAACGCAGGAGCAATTTTCGTTGCAACAATTCCGGAAATATCTTTTTGGAATTGTTGGCATCCCGGGATTGGGGGGCGGCAAACGACCGTGTCGCAAACCCGGTTGCGGCATCGGGAAGCAAGCAAGCGACTTGGCTAAACGCACTCGGCGCCCCCTTTTGCGAAGTCCGTCGCTGCTCTGGGCGGCGCCCCGGAGACGCTTGCCAAGCCTGAGGCTGGCTTAATTGACCTGGTTCTTGCCGGCGTGCTTGGCTGAGTAAAGCGCCTGGTCGGCGCGTTTGAGGATCTCTGTCGGCGTTGCACCGCCAGCGCGGACATGGGCCACGCCGGCGCTGGCACTGATGGCGACGGTCTCGTCGGCGCCACTCAGGCGGATCGGGCTGGCGATGGCGGCGAGAAAGCGCCGGGCAATCTCGCGGGCGGCGGCGGCGTCCGGGCAGTCGTGCAGGATGACGGCGAACTCGTCGCCGCCCAGCCGGGTCGCCAGGTCTTCCTGGCGATTGACGTTGTTCAGTCGGGCGCCGATAACGCGCAGGACTTCGTCGCCGGCATCGTGGCCGTAGCGGTCGTTGACCGGCTTGAAGCCGTCGAGGTCCATCATCACCACGGCGAAGGGTCGGCCCTCTTCCTGCCAGGCCAGGATGGCCGCTTCCATCGCCAGAAGCAGGCTGGCCCGGTTGGGCAGGTCGGTGAGCATGTCGCGGAAGGCCAGGCGCTGCATCGTCTCCTCGGTGCGTCGCCGCAGCGTGATGTCCTCGACGGTCAGGATGGCCATCACCGGCACGATGTCCTCGTGCAGGATCATCGACAGTTCGCACAGGATGGGCGTGCCGTCGTTCTTGCGCAGCACGACTTCGACCTTGTCGATCAGCTTGTCGCGCGCTTCGCGCAGGCCTTGCATCAGCGACGACCAGGTGTCCGGGTCGGCCCAGATCGGCGACTGGCCGAACTGGCTGTGTTCGCCGTCGAGCGGGCCGATGGTGCGGATCCAGGCGGCATTGACGTTGACGATGCGGTCGGTGTCGATGCGGATCACCGCCGCCGCGATCGGCATTACCCGCAGCAGATCGAGCAGCCGGCTCTTCATCAGGCGGACGGCGTTGATCAGTGGCGTTTCGCCGGAGATTTCGGGCGGCTTCTCCTCAACCAGATTGCCCTGCACGATCTGTTGCGCCAGGTGAATCACGTGCTGGCCTTCGTAGCCTTCGCGGCGCAGCCAGATTGCCAGGTAGCCCATCATGCCGACGAAGGGCAGGAAATAGGCGACGTGCAGGCCGAGCAGCAGCCAGAACTGCTTGCTGTCGAAAACGAAGATCGGCGCGCCGAGCGCCTGCGCGTAGCCGAGGACCAGATGGTGCAGGTAGATGACGACGGTAGCGGCGAGGATGGTGCGCCAGTCGCGGTAATAGAGCAGGACGCCGATCAGCCCGAAGGCCGAGAAATGGGCCTCGATGTCGCCGCCGGTCTGGTGGATGATCAGGCCGGTGAACACCATGAAGGCGCTGGCCATGAACAGGCGCGTCAGCAGCGCTCCCGGCTGCCGGCGCAGCAGGACCAGGGAAAGGAGCAGGGTCGGCAGGCCGATCAGCAGGCATTCCGCCCAGGTCGAGCGCAGCGGCGCCAACGCCGTGCAGACCAGCAGCAGGAAGACATTCATGCCGACCATGATGCGGTCGGCGCGGACCCGGAACGGAAGCAGCAGTTCGTCGAAGGCCGCTTCGGCGGCGAACGGGCGGCCGATCATCAGCGGCCGATGCACATGAAGCCCAGCCAGGCGTCCTGCCAGGCGAAGAAACCCAGCGCCAGCAGCGAATAGAGCAGCCAGCCGACAACCCAGAGACGGTCGCGGCGAAGGCGCTGGCTGGCGGATGGGGCCTGGCGGCAGGCTGATGACATGGCGGGCGCGGGAAAAGCGGGAGCGCTCATGCTACGCCGAAGCCGCCGGGCAACGCCAGCCGGATTTCAGCCTGGGGGCGGCGGGCGCGGTACGAAACCGGCCACCTGGCCGTTGTCGTCGAAGCAGACCTGGCAGCCTTCGACCAGGCGCGCCCGCAGCCGCAAGCGGGCCCGTTGCAGGCGTGACTTGGCACCGGACAGCGAGATGCCGAGACGCTCGGCGAGCGCCTGTTGCGGTTGGCCGGCGATGTCGCACAACTCGATCGCCAGGCGGTCGGCGGCCGACAGTTCGGCGAGGACGCGCGGCAGACACTGGCTCAACTGGTCGACCGGCGCCAGCGGCTCGCTCTCGGCGGCGGCCAGCTCGTCGCCCAGTTCGACTTGCGGTCGGCGGGCGCGCAGGCGGTCGGTCAGCGCGTTGCGCGCCACCTGGAACAGCCAGGCGCGCGGGTTGTCCAGGGCGCAGAAAGCGTCGCCCTGGCGCAGCGCGCGCAGGAAGACCTCCTGCAGCAGGTCGTCGGCGTCGGCGTCGCCGTCGAGCCGGTGGCGCAGCCAGCCGTGCAGCTCGCCGCGCGTCTCGCGCCAGGCGCGGGTCAGGCAGGGGCGGTCATCAGGCATCGAGCTGGCGCAAGCCTTCGCCGCCGACCGGCGCCACCGCCAGCCAGGGCACCAGGGCGCAACGCGGCGCCAGGGTGTCGGCGACGCGGCGGATGTAGGGGATTTCGTAGGTGCCGCGCAGCGCCAGCAGCGGGTCGTGGCTGCCGCTGCCGAGCAGGCTCTGCTCGATGACCCAGGCCCAGGGCCGGATGCCGGCGCGGGCGAGGTCGCCCTGCAGGCGCTCGGCTTCGTGTACCGGCGTCGCTTCCGGCAGGGTGACGATCAGCACGTGGGTGAAGGCCGGGTCGCGCAGGCGCGGCAGCAACTGCGTCACCGCCGCCGGCATTTCGCCGCGCGTGCGCAGCACTTCGCGGTGATAGGCCTCGGCGGCGTCGAGCAGCAGGATGGTGTGGCCGGTCGGCGCGGTGTCGAGGACGACGAAGCCGTCGTTGCCGCGATCCACCTCGCGGGCGAAGGCGCGGAAGACGGCGATCTCTTCGGTGCAGGGCGAGCGCAAATCCTCTTCCAGCAGCGCCAGCGCACTGGCGTCGAGCGTGCCGCGCGCCTTGTCCAACACCTCTTCGGTGTAAGCGGCGACTTCGGCGGCCGGGTCGATGCGGCTGACGGAAAGCCCGGCGATCTCGCCGTCGATGGCGGCTGCGACATGCGCCGCCGGGTCGGTGGTGGAGAGATGCACTTTCAGGCCGCGCCGCGCCAGCGCCACGGCCACCGCGGCGGCGACGGTGGTCTTGCCGACGCCGCCCTTGCCCATGGTCATGACGACGCCGTGGCCGGCGCCGGCGAGTTCGTCGATCAGTTGGCCGAGACCGGCGGGCAGCGACGTGCCGCTCGCCGCCATCTGGCCGGGGGCGCTTGCCGAGGCCGGATCGACGATGGCGCGCAGCGCATCGAGCCCGACCGTGCCGCGTGCCAGGAAGGGCACGACCTGGCGCGGCAGGTCGGCGAGCCCGGCGGGCATCGCCCGCAGCGCGTCCTGGCTGCGTTGCGCCATGGCCAGCGCGATAGCATCGTCGCAACTGGCCGAAAACAGTCCGTTGATGATCAGGTGCAGGTTGCCGACGCCGAGTTCGGCCAATTCATGGCGGGTGCGTTCGGCTTCGCGCAGCGCCGCGCTGTCGGCGCGGGCGACCAGGACGACGCGGGTCTGGCTTGGGTCGGAAAGACGGTCCACGGTCGCCGCGTACAGCGCCTTCTGCTTTTCCAGCCCGGCCAGCGGTCCGAGACAGGAGGCGCCGCCGTGACTGCTGTCGATGTAGCCGCTCCAGGCCGAAGGCAGCGTCAGCAGGCGCAGCGTGTGGCCGGTCGGCGCCGTGTCGAAGATCACGTGGTCGAAGTCGGCGGTCAACGCCGGCTCGCCGAGCAGTTTGGCGAATTCGTCGAAAGCGGCAATCTCGACCGTGCAGGCGCCGGAGAACTGTTCTTCCATGCTCCGGATCGCCGCCGCCGGCAGGATGTTGCGGTAGGGCGCGACCATCCGTTCGCGGTAGGCGGCGGCCGCCGCTTCCGGGTCGATGTTGAGGGCCGCCAGACCGGGTACGCCGCGTATCGGCGTCGGCGTGCCGGCGAGCGGTGTTTCCAGGACTTCATCGAGGTTGGAGGCCGGGTCGGTACTGACGATCAGCACACGCTTGCTGGCTGCAGCCAGCGCCAGACCGCTGGCGCAGGAGAGCGAGGTCTTGCCGACGCCGCCCTTGCCGGTGAAGAAGAGGTAGCGCGGTGCCTGGTCGAGATCGAGCATGGGCTTTTCTCAGCAGCAGCCGGATTTCGGCGAGCAGCAGGGTTTCTTCGCCGCGGCCTCGCCAGCCGTCAGTGTCAGGCCGAGCTTCTGCGCCAGTTGTGCGCGCGAGGGGTAAAGGCCGGTGGTGACGATCTGGCCGTCGATGGCGATGACCGGCAGGCGGTCGATGCCGGCTTCCATTTCCTTGACCACCGCCGGATTGTCGGCGAAGGCCTGCGGCTCCTGGCCGAGGTTGTAGCGCTGGACGGCAACGCCCTGTTCGCCGACCCAGGCGAGGTCGGCGGCGAACTGGACCAGCACCGGATCGACATCGACGCCGCAGACGCCGGTCGAGCAGCACATGGCGGGATCGTAGACTTCAAGCTTTTTCATGGTGGACTCCTTTTTCGTACCAGCCCTTGCTGGCATTGACGACCTTGACGACGAGCAGCATTACCGGGACTTCGATCAGCACGCCGACCACGGTCGCCAGCGCGGCGCCGGACTCGAAGCCGAACAGGCTGATGGCGGCGGCAACCGCCAGTTCGAAGAAGTTGGAGGCGCCGATCAGCGCCGACGGGCAGGCGATGTTGTGCTTCTCGCCGAGCGCCCGGTTGAGCCAGTAGGCGAGCGCCGAGTTGAAGAAGACCTGGATCAGGATCGGCACCGCCAGCAGGGCGATGACCAGCGGCTGCTTCAGGATGGCCTCGCCCTGGAAAGCGAACAGCAGCACCAGCGTCGCCAGCAGGGCGGCGATCGACCACGGGCCGATCTTCGCCATGGCCGCGTCGAAGTGCGCCTGGCCCTTGGTCAGCAGGGCCTTGCGCCAGAACTGCGCGAGGATCACGGGGATGACGATGTAGAGGACGACCGAGGTCAGCAGCGTCGCCCACGGCACGGTGATCGCCGAAATGCCGAGCAGGAAGGCGACCAGCGGCGCGAAGGCGAAGACCATGATGCTGTCGTTGACCGCCACCTGCGACAGCGTGAACAGCGGGTCGCCGTCGCTCAGCCGGCTCCAGACGAAGACCATCGCCGTGCACGGCGCGGCGGCGAGCAGGATGAGGCCGGCGATGTAGCTGTCGATCTGTTCCGCCGGCAGCAGCGGGGCGAACAGATGGCGAATGAACAGCCAGCCGAGGAAGGCCATCGAGAAAGGCTTGACCAGCCAGTTCACGAACAGCGTGACGCCGATGCCTCGCCCGTGCTGGCGTACCTCGTGCAAGGCGGCGAAATCGACCTTGACCAGCATCGGGATGATCATCACCCAGATCAGCAGGCCGACCGGCAGGTTCACCTGCGCCACCTCCAGGCGGCCGATGGCCTGGAAAACGCCGGGCATCGCCTGGCCGAGCGCGATGCCGGCGACGATGCAGAGGAAGACCCAGACCGTCAGATAGCGCTCGAAAACGCTCATCGGCGCTCCGGCGGCCTGTTTCGCGGCGACGCCGCACTGGGCGCTCATGTCGCCGCCGCCTGGTGGATGTCGCGCGCCGCCGCCTTGATTTCCGCCGTCGACAGCGTTTCCAGCGGCAATTTGACGAAGGCCTCAACGCGTTGGCGCAGCAGTTCGTAGGCTTTCTCGAAAGCGGCGCGCCGCGCTGCCATGGGTTCGACATGGGCCGGGTCGGCGATGCCCCAGTGGGCGGTGGTCGGGTGACCCGGCCAGATCGGGCAGGCTTCGCCGGCCGCCGAGGCGCAGACGGTGAAGATGAAATCGATCTTCGGCGCGTTGACGCCGACGAACTCGTGCCACGACTTGCTACGTGCTTCCGGCAGCGGAATACCATGGCTTGCCAGGGTTTCCAGCGCCAACGGATTGACCTTGCCGGTCGGCTGGCTGCCCGCCGAAAAGGCGCGGATGCGCCCCTCGCCGAGATGGTTGAAAAGCGCCTCGCCGAGAATGGAGCGAGCGGAATTGCCGGTGCACAGCACCAGTACGTTGAAGGTTTTCGCTGTCATGGAGTCTCCCGGATGGTGCAGCTATGTTGTTGCTCGCCGCAGGATTGGCCGGCGCAGCACTGTTCGGTCAGGTAGCCGAGCAGTTGATTCATCGCCGGGTAATCGGCGCTGTAGTAGATGAAACGGCCTTCCTGGCGGCTGCGGATCAGTCCGGCGTTGCTCAGTTCCTTGAGGTGGAAGCTGAAACTGCCGTTGGCCTCGGCGCCAAGCTCGGCCGCCAGGTCGGCCACGCAAAGCCCGCCCGCCCCGGCCTGGACCAGACGACGATAGACCCGCAGCCGGGTTTCATGGGCAAGCGCCTTGAGCGCAGTGGTGGCAAGTTCGATATCCATATTTATAGAATAATCGAAATAAAGAGGCTGGCAAAGCCTTTTCTGAGTGACGCCGGGAGGGCTGAAGTCGTCGCTTGTGCGCGCTTGGTACCAGGGCGCGAATCCTCACACGCAAAAGCGCAAGGTCGATTCGCGCAGTCGGTCGGCCATTGCCGCGACCTGGTCGGCGTTACTCGACGAGGTTTCTGCGGCGCGGGCACCGCGTTCGATCGTTTGCGCCATGCGCTCGGTGTTCTGGGCGATCTGCTCGGCGGCGAGGCGTTGCTCGCCGAGGACGTTGACGATTTCGCGGGCGGCGACGGCCGAGCGTTCGCAGAAGTCTTCGATGCGGGCGATGGCGCTTTCCGCTTGCGAGGCGAGTTCGGTGCCGCGTCGCGAGCGTTCGGCGGTGGCTGCGACGGCGTTGCTGCTGCGCCTGGCGGCGTCAGCCAGTTGGCCGACCAGGTTTTCGATCATGCGTGTCGTGTCGGCGGTGCGGGTGGCCAGCTTGCGCACTTCGTCGGCGACGACGGCGAAGCCGCGGCCGCTTTCGCCGGCGCGGGCGGCTTCGATTGCGGCGTTGAGCGACAGCAGGTTGGTCTGTTCGGAGATTTCCTTGATTTCGCGGGCGAAGCCGGAAATCTGCCGGGTGTGCTGCTGCAGTTCCTGCATCGAGGCGGCGGAGCTGCGCGCTTCGCCGGAGATGTTGCCGATCTCCTGGATCGCCGCGTGGATGATGTGGCCGCTTTCGCTGGCGGTTTCCCGGGTAACTTGGGTGGCGTCGGCGGCGCTGCCGGCGCTTTCTGCCATGACGGCGATGGCGGTGGTCAGTTCTTCGATGGCGGCGGTGATCATCGCCGCCGAATCGCTCTGCTGGCCGTTGGCTTCGGCGACTTCCCGGGCCGAGCGGCGCAGCGCCAGGGCATTGCCGGCGGTGGCTTCGGCGCCTTGCTTGACTTCGCCGATCAGTCGCCGCAGTTGCGCCTGCATGTCGTCGATGGCGGCGACCAGCGAGTGGGCGGCGGCGCCGCCGCTGCCGGGTGCCTGGCTGAGGTCGCCGTCGGCAACCCGGCGGGTGGCGGCGACGATCGGCGCCAGTTCGCCGCCGAGGCGACCGAGGATGTGGCGGCCGATGAGCAGCGCCAGCGCCAGGAAGGCGAGCGCTCCGGGAATGCCGACGATGAGGACGATCAGGCTGGCGGCGCCGAAACGGCGGTCGGCCAGTTGCGAGGCGCTGGCGACGCTGGCGTTGCTGGCGGCGGCGATGGCGGTGAAGGTGTCGTCGAGGGCGCCGACCAGGGGGCGGTCGCCGTCGCGGATCGCGGCGTTGACCATCAGCAGGTATTTCGCCTCGCCCGGCTGGTTTTCAGCAAGAACGTCGTCGTAGAGCTGGTTCAGTGTTTGCGCCAGCGGGCGCAGTTCGGCAATCCGGCCGTCGGCCGGCAGGCCAGCGCGCTGCAGGGTTTCGAGTTCGGCGATGGCCTGCCAGAAGGCCTTGCGGCCGGCGTCGAATTCGGCGCGCCCCTTGTCGAATTCGCTGGCCATGAAATTGCGCAGGAGCATCGCGTTGAGGCCTCGCTGCTGGGTCTGGAAGGCGTGCTGGGCGCTGCTGACGCGGGTCAGCGCCTGGCTGGCACGGGCGACTTCGGCCGCGACCCCATGGACATCGTCGCGGAAACCGGCCAGCGAGGCCAGGGCGCTGATCAGCAGCGCGATGCCGAGCACGCTGCCGACGCCGACCAGGGTGAGAAGGCTGTTGCGAATGGAGAGTGAGGCAAGGAGTTTCACGGTGGATTTGCCGAAAATGACGGAGGTGATAATTTAATTGCCAAATATTTCAGGGTTTTTGCAGTATGGAGTGGGCGCTGCGGATTGTTACAGGCTGTCATCTAGCTGTAACAAAGCCTGCGTAACCTGCCTCCTGTCGTCTTTCACTCACGCAGGAGTTACCTGATGTTCAAGCAAACCAAGCTCATTTCCGCGCTGGCCGTTGCCGGCGTTGCCCTGTTCGCTCAGGCTGCCCACGCCCAGATCGTCAAGATCGACGGTTCTTCCACCGTGTACCCGATTACCGAAGCGGTTGCCGAAGACTTCCAGAAGGCCAAGAAGAACGCCGTCAAGGTGACGGTCGGTATTTCCGGTACCGGTGGCGGCTTCAAGAAGTTCTGCCGCGACGAGACCGACATCTCCAATGCCTCGCGCCCGATCACTGCCAAGGAAATGGCCGACTGCAAGGCGGCCGGTGTCGATTACGTCGAAATGCCGGTGGCCTACGACGCGCTGACCGTCGTCATCCATCCGAAGAACAGCTTCCTCAAGCAGGCTACCGTCGAAGAGCTGAAGAAGCTCTGGGAGCCGGCGGCTCAAGGCGTCGTCATGAAGTGGAATCAGGTTAATCCGGCCTGGCCGGATGCACCGGTCAAGCTGTTCGGCGCCGGTGCCGATTCGGGCACCTTCGAATACTTCACCGAAGCCATCGTCGGCAAGGCCAAGTCCTCGCGCGGCGACTACACCGCTTCCGAAGACGACAACGTGCTGGTCCAGGGCGTTTCGCGCGATGTCAATGCGATCGGCTACTTCGGTTACGCTTATTACGCCGAGAACATGGCTCGCCTGAAGGGGCTGCCGATCGTCAATCCGAAGACCGGCAAGGCCGTCGAACCCTCTGGCGCCAACGTCGAAAATGGCACCTATGTGCCGCTGTCGCGCCCGATCTTCATCTACGTCAAGGCCAAGTCCCTGCAGAAGCCGGAAGTCAAGGAGTTCGTCGAGTTCTACATGAAGAACGCCGACAAGCTGGTGCGTGAAGTCAAGTACGTGCCGCTGCCGAAGGCGGCTTACGACGGCAACCTCAAGCATGCCAAGGACGGCAAGCTCGGTACTGTCTTCGGTGGCCATAATGAAGTCGGCATCACCGTCGAGGAAATCCTGAAGCGCGAAGCCAAGATGTAAAGCCTCGCCCGGCTGGCGCCTGTCGCCTGCTGCCAAAAGGCCGGTCCGGAGAACGGGCCGGCCTTGTTTCCGAAAGGAATCTTCCAGTGAATCACGTCATGTCCGCAAATTCCGCTTCCGACCTGCACCAGGTCAGCGACCGTCTGGCCCACAACGCCTTGCGCAACGTCAACGAGCGCCTGATCGAAGCCGTCCTCTTCGCTGCGGCCGCAGTCTCGGTGCTGACGACGGTCGGCATCGTCTATGTGCTCGTTTCCGAGTCCATCCATTTCTTCCAGAACGTCAGCATCGTCGACTTTCTGACCGACACCCAGTGGACCCCGCTGTTCGACGATGCTCACTACGGCATCATGGTGCTCATCTCGGGCACCCTGGTTTCCTCCGGTGTCGCACTCCTCGTCGCCATCCCGATGGGTACCATCATTGCGATCTACCTCTCAGAGTTCGCCAATCCCAAGGTCCGAGAGGTCGCCAAACCCGTACTCGAACTGCTCGGCGGCATTCCGACCATCGTCTTCGGCTATTTCGCGTTGTTGATCGTCACCCCGCTGCTGCAGAAGGTCTTCCCGGAACTGCCCGGATTCTCGCTGCTTTCCGCCGGCCTGGTGATGGGCATCATGATCGTTCCCTACATCGCCTCGCTGTCCGAGGACGCGATGCGGGCGGTGCCGATGAGCATGCGCGAAGGTTCTTACGCGATGGGCGCGACCAAGCTCTACACCGCGATCCACGTTGTCGTTCCGGCCGCCGTCTCCGGTCTGGCCGCTTCCTACATCCTCGGCATCTCGCGGGCGGTCGGTGAAACCATGATCCTGGCGGTCGCCGCCGGCATGCAGCCGAACCTGACCTGGAACCCGATGGAACCGGCTGCCACCATCACTTCCTACATCGTTCAGGTGGCGCTGGGCGACCTGCCGCACGGCTCGATCGGCTACCAGACGATCTTCGCCGCCGGCCTGACGCTGCTGCTGATCACGCTTGTCTTCAACATCATCGGCCAGTGGCTGCGCCGTCGCTACCGTGAGGCTTACTAACATGCAACCCATGACCACCGAACAAATCCGCGCCCTGATCGCCCGCGGCAAACTCAAGGACACGCTGTTCCAGGCGATCGGTATCCTGTGCCTGGGCATCGGCCTGCTGGTGATCTTCCTGCTGGTCGGCGACATGCTGATGCGTGGCATGGAGCGCCTCAACCTCGAGTTCTTCACCGAGTTCGCTTCGCGTCGTGCCGCGCAGTCCGGCATCTTGTCGGCCTGGGTCGGCACCATCCTGGTGATGCTGGTCACCGCCATGGCTGCTGTGCCTCTCGGCGTCGCCGCCGGCATCTATCTCGAGGAATACGCCAAGCGCAACTGGGTGACCGACATCATCGAGATCAATATTACCAACCTGGCCGCCGTCCCGTCCATCGTCTATGGCCTGCTGGCGCTCGGCATCTTCGTCTATACCTTCGGTTTCGGGCAGAGCATCCTGTCGGCCGGCCTGACGCTGGCGCTCCTGATCCTGCCGATCGTCATCGTGTTGACCCGGGAAGCGATCCGGGCGATCCCGGCGATGATCCGCGAAGGCTCGATGGCGGTCGGCGCGACGCGCTGGCAGACCTGCCGCTACCACATCATCCCCTACGCCATGCCCGGCATCCTGACCGGCGTCATCATCGGCCTGGCCCGGGCGATCGGCGAAACCGCCCCGATCATCACCATCGGCGCGCTGACCTTCATCGCCTTCCTGCCGCCGGTGCCCTTCACCGCGACGGGTGCGGATGGCGTCTCGGCCGGCCTGTTCGACTGGGTGATGTCGCCCTTCACGGTGATGCCGATCCAGATCTTCAACTGGACCTCGCGTCCCGATCCGGCCTTCGAGGTCAACGCCGCTGCCGCCGGCTTCGTGCTGATGGGCATGGTGCTCTCGATGAACGCCGTTGCCATCTGGTTGCGTTACCGGATGCGCAAGAACATCAAGTGGTAAGTGCAAGGTCGACTGTCGGAAACGCCCGAAAACCGAATTTCGAAATGGAACTGCAAATGCAAACTCACGACAAACCCCAACTCAAGGCCGAGGCCCGCAACCTCAACTTCTACTACGGCGAAGCCAAGGCCCTGAAGAACATCAACATGCCGATCTACGACAAGAAGGTCACCGCGCTGATCGGGCCCTCGGGCTGCGGCAAGTTGACCTACCTGCGCAGCTTCAACCGCATGCACGACCTCTACCCGGGCAACCGCTACGAGGGCGAGATCCGCTTCTTCCCGGACAACACCAACCTGCTGTCGCCGGACGTCGATCCGATCGAAGTGCGGATGCGCGTCGGTATGGTCTTCCAGAAGCCCAACCCCTTCCCCAAGACGATCTACGAGAACGTCGCCTACGGCCTGCGCGTGCGCGGCGAAAGCAACAAGCGCATTCTCGACGAGAAGGTCGAGAACGCCCTGCGCGGCGCCGCCATCTGGGAAGAAGTCAAGGACCGCCTGCAGGACCTGGCGCCCAACCTATCCGGCGGTCAGCAGCAGCGCCTATGCATTGCCCGCGCCCTGGCTACCGACCCCGAACTGCTGCTGTTCGACGAGCCGACTTCGGCGCTCGACCCGATCGCCACCGGCGCCATCGAGGAACTGGTGCACGAATTGAAGCAGCGCGTCACCATCCTCATCGTCACCCACAACATGCAGCAGGCGGCACGGGTTTCCGACTACACCGCCTACATGTACCTGGGTGAAATGATCGAGTTCGGCAAGACCGACGAAATCTTCATCAAGCCGAAGGACAAGCGCACCGAAGATTACATCACCGGCCGCATGGGTTAAGGAGCAGGAAAATGAATCAGTCCCAACACGTATCCACCCAGTTCGACGAGGACCTCAGCCGTTTGCGCACGCATGTGCTGCAGATGGGCGGCCTGGTTGAAACGCAGATTTCGGCGGCCATCGACGCCTACACCACCGGCGAAGTGGCGAGCGTCAAGACCATCGTCGAGACAGACCGCAAGGTCAATGAGCTGGAAAAGGCGATCGACGACGATTGCGCCCACATCATCGCCATGCGTCAGCCGACCGCCTCTGATCTGCGCCTGGTGCTCGGCATCAGCAAGATCGTTACCGACCTCGAACGGGCGGGCGACGAAGCCAAGAAGATCGCCAAGGGCGTGCGCCGCATCTACGAAGCCGGCCACATGCCTAGCCAGTATGGCGTTGGCATCCGTCACCTGGCGGAAGCCGCGTTGGCGATGATCCGCCAGGCCCTCGACGCTTTTGCCCGGCTCGACGGCACGCAGGCGGTCAGCGTTATCCGCGCCGATGCCGACGTCGATGTCGAATTCAAGTCGATCATCCGGCAATTGATCACGCACATGATGGAAGACCCGCGTACCATTACGACCTCGATCGAAATCATCTCGATCTCGCGGGCGATCGAGCGCATCGGCGATCATGCCAAGAACATTTCCGAGCAGGTGATCTTCGTGGTCGAAGGCCGCGATATCCGGCACGACAAGGAGGCGATCAAGTGACACCGACGATACTCGTCGTTGAGGACGAACCGGCGATCCAGGAACTGGTCGTCATCAACCTCAAGCACGCGGGCTTTCTCGTCGTCCGCGCCGGTAGCGCCGAAGAAGCCGATTCGGCGATCCGCGCCGCGCTGCCCGACCTGATCGTTCTCGACTGGATGCTGCCCGGCCAGTCCGGTGTGGCGCTGGCCAGGAAGCTGCGCGGTGACGAACGGACGCGCGAGATTCCGATCATCATGCTGACCGCTCGCGTCCACGAAGAGGACAAGGTTCAGGGCCTCGATGCCGGGGCCGACGATTACGTGACCAAGCCCTTTTCGCCCAAGGAGCTGGTCGCCCGCGTCCGTGCCGTGCTGCGCCGGCGGGCGCCGCATCTGGCCGGCGAAGCGGTCGAGGTCGGCAGCCTGCAGATCAACCCGGCGACGCACCGGGTGCTGGCCGCCGGCCAGCCGATCGATCTCGGACCCACCGAGTTCCGCCTGTTGTTCTTCTTCATGACCCACGCCGAGCGCGTCTACACGCGCGCCCAACTGCTCGACGAAGTCTGGGGCGACCATGTCTTCATCGAGGAACGCACGGTCGATGTGCATATCCGCCGCCTGCGCGCCGCGCTGGAGACGAGCGGTCACCACGAGCGGGTCGAGACGGTGCGCGGTACCGGCTACCGTTTCCGGGGAGCCTGAGCGGCGTGCAGCGAGCCTTGTTCTACGGCGTGCTGACGGCGGCGGTCGCCTTCCCGCTCGGTTACTTCGTCGAACAGTGGATGGGCTGGGTGTTGTTTTATGCCGGTCTCAGCCTGCACCTGGCCATGCACTACCGCAATTTCTCGCGTCTCGAACGCTGGTCGCGCAAACCGGTCCTTGACGCCAGCCTGGAAGGCGACGGTGACTGGGACCGGATTTTCCGCCGTCTTTATCGTCACGAGAAGGAACTGCTCGAGAAGATCGAGCGTCGCGAGCGTGATATCGCCCGCCTGATCGCCGCCGTGCATGCGATGAACGACGGCATCGTCCTGCTCGACGGCAACCATGTCATCCAGTTCAGCAACAAGACGGCCGAGCGCCAACTCGGGCTCGATTCGCAACGCGATCGCGGGGCCTCGATCGCCAACATCGTCCGCCAGCCGGAGTTCATCGCCTACCTCGCCGCCGCCGATTTCTCGCGGCCGCTGACCCTGCGCCTCGACCGCTACTTCGAACGCGTGTTGTCGCTCTACCTGATCCTCTACGCCGAGGACTGCTGGCTACTGCAGGTCAAGGACATCACGCAGACCGACCGGCTCGACAGCATGCGCCGCGACTTCGTCGCCAACGTCTCGCACGAGTTGCGCACGCCGCTCACCGTGCTCTCCGGCTTTGTCGAGACACTGCAGGAAATCGACGTCGATGCCGATTCGCGCAAGCACTACCTGCAATTGATGGGGCAGCAATCGGCACGCATGCTGTCCATCGTCCAGGACCTGCTGACCCTGTCATCGATCGAATCGGCGCCGCCGCCGCACGACGAAGTGGTCGACATGGCGACCCTGATCGACAAGCTCTACCGCGATGCCGAAGCGTTGTCCGCCGGCCGGCACCACATCCAACTCGAAAGCGAAGGCCAGGGCGACCTGCTTGGTGCAGAATCGGAATTGATCAGCGCTTTCGCCAACCTGGTCGCCAATGCCGTGCGCTACACGCCGAACGGCGGGACCATCACCTTGAGCTGGAAAGTGTCGGCAGCCGGCGCCGAATTCGCCGTCCGGGATACCGGCATCGGTATCGACGCCAAGCACATCCCGCGGCTGACCGAGCGTTTCTACCGCGTTGACCGCGGCCGTTCGCGCGATGCCGGCGGTACCGGCCTCGGCCTGGCAATCGTCAAGCATTCGCTGAGCCGCCACCAGGCGACGCTGGAAATCACCAGCAAGCCGGGCGAGGGGAGCCGTTTTGCCGCCCGCTTTCCTGCCTCGAGGATTGCTCGGGTCTGACCGCCTGGTCATCCTGAAGTGGACATCTTGTCCGGACCTTGGCATCGCCACCACCCCTTTTGCGATCCGTCGGGTTTCTCCAGTCGGGAATTGAAGTTTTCAAGCGTACTGCTTACGGATATCTTGATTCAGCTTAATCTCCCCCGGAATCTCAGATCCCTTTCCTTATTAAGCGTGGCGCACCTCTTTTCAGCCTGACCCCGTGTCTATTTCAATAATTTTCCCGAAACGTATTGACGCGAGGAATTTGATGTGTAGAATGCGCACCTTCCTTGCGGTGCCGGGGTTTTCGGCGGTGTGAGGCAGGCGGTGAGGTGAAAGAAATTTTGCTGAAGTGCTTGACGGAAGTGAGGAGTTGGTTCATAATCTCGCTTCTCTGCTGCTGACGAAGTGAAAGCGACGGCGCGGTGGAATTGATCTTTAAAAGTTAGGACAACCGATAGGTGTGGGTGTCTTGATGCGAAGCGACTTAGGTCGCAAAAGTATTAAGGCAAAAACACCGAGTAATAGGTAGAGAAATCTACCGTCAGTGAATTTGCGAGTTAGTTGGATTGAACTGAAGAGTTTGATCCTGGCTCAGATTGAACGCTGGCGGCATGCCTTACACATGCAAGTCGAACGGCAGCACGGGAGCAATCCTGGTGGCGAGTGGCGAACGGGTGAGTAAAGTATCGGAACGTACCCTAGAGTGGGGGATAACTATCCGAAAGGATAGCTAATACCGCATATTCTATGAGTAGGAAAGCGGGGGATCTTCGGACCTCGCGCTCTGGGAGCGGCCGATATCAGATTAGCTAGTTGGTGGGGTAAAGGCCTACCAAGGCGACGATCTGTAGCGGGTCTGAGAGGATGATCCGCCACACTGGGACTGAGACACGGCCCAGACTCCTACGGGAGGCAGCAGTGGGGAATTTTGGACAATGGGGGCAACCCTGATCCAGCCATGCCGCGTGAGTGAAGAAGGCCTTCGGGTTGTAAAGCTCTTTCGGCCGGGAAGAAATCGCGCAGACTAATAATCTGTGTGGATGACGGTACCGGAATAAGAAGCACCGGCTAACTACGTGCCAGCAGCCGCGGTAATACGTAGGGTGCGAGCGTTAATCGGAATTACTGGGCGTAAAGCGTGCGCAGGCGGTTTTTTAAGACAGGCGTGAAATCCCCGGGCTCAACCTGGGAACTGCGCTTGTGACTGGAAGGCTAGAGTATGGCAGAGGGGGGTGGAATTCCACGTGTAGCAGTGAAATGCGTAGAGATGTGGAGGAACACCGATGGCGAAGGCAGCCCCCTGGGCCAATACTGACGCTCATGCACGAAAGCGTGGGGAGCAAACAGGATTAGATACCCTGGTAGTCCACGCCCTAAACGATGTCAACTAGTTGTTGGGTGGGTAAAACCATTTAGTAACGTAGCTAACGCGAGAAGTTGACCGCCTGGGGAGTACGGCCGCAAGGTTAAAACTCAAAGGAATTGACGGGGACCCGCACAAGCGGTGGATGATGTGGATTAATTCGATGCAACGCGAAAAACCTTACCTACCCTTGACATGCCAGGAACTTGCCAGAGATGGCTTGGTGCCCGAAAGGGAGCCTGGACACAGGTGCTGCATGGCTGTCGTCAGCTCGTGTCGTGAGATGTTGGGTTAAGTCCCGCAACGAGCGCAACCCTTGTCGTTAATTGCCATCATTTAGTTGGGCACTTTAACGAGACTGCCGGTGACAAACCGGAGGAAGGTGGGGATGACGTCAAGTCCTCATGGCCCTTATGGGTAGGGCTTCACACGTCATACAATGGTCGGTACAGAGGGTTGCCAAGCCGCGAGGTGGAGCCAATCCCAGAAAGCCGATCGTAGTCCGGATTGTAGGCTGCAACTCGCCTGCATGAAGTCGGAATCGCTAGTAATCGCGGATCAGCATGTCGCGGTGAATACGTTCCCGGGTCTTGTACACACCGCCCGTCACACCATGGGAGCGGGTTCCGCCAGAAGTGGGTAGCCTAACCGCAAGGAGGGCGCTTACCACGGCGGGGTTCGTGACTGGGGTGAAGTCGTAACAAGGTAGCCGTAGGGGAACCTGCGGCTGGATCACCTCCTTTCTAGAGAAAGCATCCTGGCACCCACAACCTATCGGTTGTTCGAAAGTAGCAAACAGACGAGGGTCTGTAGCTCAGTCGGTTAGAGCACCGTCTTGATAAGGCGGGGGTCGTTGGTTCGATTCCAACCAGACCCACCAACTGGCATTTGGTAACACTGCGCACTTCGGCGTTGTCGCGCGGCTTGCATACGAGAGTATGCGGCGCCACGCTCCGCCTTGAATTGCTTGGTTACCAAAAGCCAGTGGAACGTCTATCAGATGAACGAGCAGTACTAGGCGCGAGGAAGGGCCGCATAGCAGCGCTATGCAACCGACCGAGCAACGACGTAATGCGAAGTTCAGCGGGGGATTAGCTCAGCTGGGAGAGCACCTGCTTTGCAAGCAGGGGGTCGTCGGTTCGATCCCGTCATCCTCCACCAGAGACCAGTGATAAGCAAAGGTGCTTATCACTGGCTTTTGAAAGAAAGCTACTGTTCTTTAACAAGTTGGAAGAAGGTTGTGTTGTTCCTTGATGAGAGGAATGACACGTTGTGATTGCATCTGATTGTTCATTACAGCTAATGGATGATCGGCACAAAGTTTATGAGTTGCCTGTAGCCGCTCTCGCAAGAGAGGACAAGGTTATAGGATCAAGCGACTAAGTGCATGTGGTGGATGCCTTGGCGATCACAGGCGATGAAGGACGTGTAAGCCTGCGAAAAGCTTCGGGGAGCTGGCAATAAAGCTTTGATCCGAAGATGTCCGAATGGGGAAACCCACCCGCAAGGGTATCGCTTACTGAATACATAGGTAAGCGAGGCGAACCCGGTGAACTGAAACATCTAAGTAGCCGGAGGAAAAGAAATCAACCGAGATTCCGTAAGTAGTGGCGAGCGAACACGGAAGAGCCTGCTAGTGATAGCGGAACTGTTAGGAGAACGGAATGGAAAGTCCGGCCGTAGTGGGTGATAGCCCCGTATTCGAAAACAGATCCGTGGTACTAAGTTAGCGAAAAGTAGGGCGGGGCACGTGAAACCTTGTCTGAACATGGGGGGACCATCCTCCAAGGCTAAATACTCGTGATCGACCGATAGTGAACTAGTACCGTGAGGGAAAGGCGAAAAGAACCCCGGGAGGGGAGTGAAATAGAACCTGAAACCGCATGCATACAAACAGTGGGAGCCTCCTTGAGGGGTGACTGCGTACCTTTTGTATAATGGGTCAGCGACTTACGTTGTGTTGCGAGCTTAACCGAATAGGGGAGGCGTAGCGAAAGCGAGTCTGATAAGGGCGTTTAGTAGCACGGCGTAGACCCGAAACCGGATGATCTATCCATGGCCAGGATGAAGGTGCCGTAACAGGTACTGGAGGTCCGAACCCACTAACGTTGAAAAGTTAGGGGATGAGCTGTGGATAGGGGTGAAAGGCTAAACAAATCCGGAAATAGCTGGTTCTCCCCGAAAACTATTTAGGTAGTGCGTCACATATCACTTCCGGGGGTAAAGCACTGTTATGGCTAGGGGGTCATCGCGACTTACCAAACCATGGCAAACTCTGAATACCGGAAAGTGCGAGTGTGGCAGACAGACAGTGGGTGCTAACGTCCATTGTCAAGAGGGAAACAACCCAGACCGCCAGCTAAGGTCCCAAAGACATGGTTAAGTGGGAAACGAAGTGGGAAGGCATAGACAGCTAGGAGGTTGGCTTAGAAGCAGCCATCCTTTAAAGAAAGCGTAATAGCTCACTAGTCGAGTCGTCCTGCGCGGAAGATGTAACGGGGCTCAAACCATGCACCGAAGCTGCGGATATCCGTAAGGATATGGTAGGGGAGCGTTCTGTAGGTCTGTGAAGGTGTCTTGTAAAGGATGCTGGAGATATCAGAAGTGCGAATGCTGACATGAGTAGCGATAAAGGGAGTGAAAAGCTCCCTCGCCGAAAGCCCAAGGTTTCCTACGCAACGTTCATCGGCGTAGGGTGAGTCGGCCCCTAAGGCGAGGCAGAAATGCGTAGTCGATGGGAAACAGGTCAATATTCCTGTACCGGCTCTAGATGCGATGTGGGGACGGAGAAGGTTAGGTCAGCCAACTGTTGGAATAGTTGGTTTAAGCGTGTAGGCGTGCCCCTTAGGCAAATCCGGGGGGCTAAGCTGAGGCGTGATGACGAGGCACTACGGTGCTGAAGTGATTGATACCAAGCTTCCAGGAAAAGCCACTAAGCTTCAGTCTAGAGACGACCGTACCGCAAACCGACACAGGTGGGCAGGATGAAAATTCTAAGGCGCTTGAGAGAACTCAGGAGAAGGAACTCGGCAAATTAACACCGTAACTTCGGGAGAAGGTGTGCCCCGGTAGGTTGTAGAGCCTCGCGCTCGAAGGCCGATGGGGTTGCAGTGAAATGGTGGCTGCGACTGTTTAATAAAAACACAGCACTCTGCAAACACGAAAGTGGACGTATAGGGTGTGACGCCTGCCCGGTGCTGGAAGATTAATTGATGGGGTGCAAGCTCTTGATCGAAGTCCCAGTAAACGGCGGCCGTAACTATAACGGTCCTAAGGTAGCGAAATTCCTTGTCGGGTAAGTTCCGACCTGCACGAATGGCGTAACGATGGCCACACTGTCTCCTCCTGAGACTCAGCGAAGTTGAAATGTTTGTGAAGATGCAATCTCCCCGCGGCAAGACGGAAAGACCCCATGAACCTTTACTGCAGCTTTGCATTGGACTTTGAACCGGTTTGTGTAGGATAGGTGGGAGGCTGTGAAACCGGGACGCTAGTTTCGGTGGAGCCAACCTTGAAATACCACCCTGATTTGTTTGAGGTTCTAACCTTGGCCAGTGAATCCTGGCCGGGGACCGTGCATGGTAGGCAGTTTGACTGGGGCGGTCTCCTCCCAAAAGGTAACGGAGGAGTACGAAGGTACGCTTAGGGCGGTCGGACATCGCCCATAAAGTGCAATGGCAAAAGCGTGCTTGACTGCGAGACCCACAAGTCGAGCAGGTGCGAAAGCAGGTCATAGTGATCCGGTGGTTCTGTATGGAAGGGCCATCGCTCAACGGATAAAAGGTACTCTGGGGATAACAGGCTGATACCGCCCAAGAGTTCATATCGACGGCGGTGTTTGGCACCTCGATGTCGGCTCATCTCATCCTGGGGCTGTAGCCGGTCCCAAGGGTATGGCTGTTCGCCATTTAAAGAGGTACGTGAGCTGGGTTTAAAACGTCGTGAGACAGTTTGGTCCCTATCTGCCGTGGGCGCTGGAAATTTGAGAGGGCCTGCTCCTAGTACGAGAGGACCGGAGTGGACATTCCTCTGGTGTACCGGTTATGACGCCAGTCGTATCGCCGGGTAGCTATGAATGGAAGAGATAAACGCTGAAAGCATCTAAGCGTGAAACTCGCCTCAAGATAAGATTTCCCGGGGCCTTGAGCCCCCTTAAGGGTCGTCGAAGACCACGACGTTGATAGGTCAGGTGTGGAAGCGCAGCAATGCGTTAAGCTAACTGATACTAATTGCCCGTGCGGCTTGATCCTATAACCTTGTTCATACAAGTAACTCTAAACAAGCAATCACAACACACAACCCCTTCCTCCTTGGCTTGATCACAAAATCAAGCACACAAGTTTCGCTTGGCGGCAATAGCCTTCTGGACCCACCCCTTCCCTTCCCGAACAGGACCGTGAAACAGAAACGCGCCGATGATAGTGAGCATCTCGCTCGCGAAAGTAGGTCACCGCCAGGCTCCCATTCCAAAAGACCCCTGCTAGCCATCTAGCCGGGGCCTTTTGCCGTCTACCTTCCAAACACATCAGCACAGAGAAATTCCGCTCTAGTGGAAATGGCCTGTAAGCCCCCGGCAACCCCACCTATAAATTGCTCCGATAGACCGCGAAGATAGTGTCCCCTTAAAAGCGATGGTGGACACTTTCGGTGGAAATCCACAAGCTGAGGAATTCAAGCAGGCAGTGGTGGGCGCCTATTGCAATCTTGAACTGAATGCCCAGAGGGGCTGCTTCTGGCTCGATCGGCGCCAAAGGCGGATTCAGTTGCCGCCGATCTGGCGGATGGCGTGGCTTGCCGCCGCCATGCCGAAGACGGAAGTGACGCAGACGCTGGAGCCGAAACCGGCGCAGTTCAGGCCGCTGGGCGACGGGCTCGCGCAACTGAGGTTCGCTTCGGGGTAGCGTAGCGCTTCCTCGGAATAGATTGCGGTGATGCCGAGCTTGCCCTGGCGCGGGAAGCCGTGATGGCGGCGAAGCGCGGAACGGACTTTGGCGAGCAGCGGGTCCTGGATGGTTTGCGCGAGATCGGCGATGCGCACCCGGGTCGGGTTGACTTGCCCGCCTGCCGCGCCGGCCATGACCATCGCCTGCCCCTGCTGGCGGCAGAAGCTGGCGATGGCGATCTTCACCCGGGCCTGGTCGATGGCGTCGATGACGACGTCGAAGCCGCCGCCGAGTAACTGGGCGACGTTTTCCTCGGTGACGAAATCCTCGACGACGCGGACATCGCAGACGGGGTTGATGGCGACGATGCGTTCGGCCATCGCCTCGACCTTGGCTTTGCCGTAGATGTCGCCGAGCGCGTGTATCTGGCGATTGGTGTTCGACTCGGCAACCATGTCGAGATCGATCAGCGTCAGCCGCCCGATACTCGTTCTGGCCAGGGCTTCGGCGCACCACGAGCCGACGCCGCCGATACCGATGACGCAGACGTGCGCCTGTTGCAAACGGCGGTGGGCCGCCTCGCCATAGAGCCTGGCAACGCCGGAGAAACGACGTTCGATATCGGGGTTAGTCATCAGCTTTCGATGGTCTTGCGGATCACGGCATTGAAAGGCGCGATCCATTCCGGTGCGAACTGCCTGTCGCAGGCGTTGATTTCGGCAATCGCCCGTAGTACCGATCGATTCTTGCCGCGGTGGATGTGCTTGAGCATCACCGCTTCAAACGCGTTTACGATCGCTAGGATCTTGGCGCCGGGGCAGATGGCTTCGCTGGTCAGCCCTTGCGGATAGCCAGCACCGTCCGGCATTTCGTGGTGCTGGGCGACGATCTCGGCCGCCGTTTCCCAGCCCGCCATGCGCTGCAGTAAGCCGGCAGCGTAGCCAGGGTGGTTGCGCAACTGCGCCTTGTCCGTTTCGCTCAGCTTGCCGAGCTTGAGCCAGGTTTCCTCGGGCAGCAGCATCATGCCGATATCGTGCAGGTAGACCGCCGCTTCGAGTTGCAACGGGTCGATCAGATTGCCTGCGGTCTTGTTGGTTTCCAGTGCCAGGCGCAACACGCGCATCGTTCTTCCCTTGAACAGGGGGGAACGACTTTCGAACTGGGTCGCCAGCGAGCGGAAAAAATGCAGGTCGCTGCTGACGTTGGCGTGTTCGGATTTCGGAATCGCGGTCTTCGGGGCCTTGCCGGTCATGTTGCTGATGACCGGCGGAAAACCGGTGACCGCCTCGATCAGCTCGGCGCAATCCGCTTCAATCCGCTCGCCCGTGGCGCGGGCGATTTTCTCCAGCCCCTGGACGAGGTCGAGCAGGCGCAGATTTTCCAGCGGCTTGCGCTTCAGGATCGCGTCGGTTGCCAGTTCCAGGCGGTCGATCGCCAGCAGTATCGTTTCGGCGAGCAAATCGGAGAAGCCGATTTCTCCCTCGCGGAAACGCGACATCATCGACTCGATCGGATGGGCGATGGCGATGCCCAGATCGAACTTGCACAGGGCCGCGTCGCCCTTGATGTTATGGATGGCGCGAAAGAGGTCGGCGGTGATCTCGCGGTCGCCCTGTGACTTCTTCAGGCGGGCCACATCGCGTTCGACTTCGGGCGCCCGGTCGGTGAGCACATCGGCAAATTCCTCCAGCGCTTCGCGGTCGTGAACCGTCGGCGAAATAATTGCGCGAATATCCATTTCCGGGCTCCCTGTGCCAGCACCAAACGATCCGCCGAGTTTAGCAAACCCCCGTCCGGATAGGGAGATGACGCGGCCGATTGACCTTGACTGCCCGGTGGCGGCCCCCTAAGATTTCGGGCTTCGCCTCGAGATAATGCATCGTGACCCTGGAACAGCTTTATGCCCTGATCGGGCCCGACATGAAAGCCGTCGACGCGGTGATTCGAGAGCGCCTCTACTCCGACGTCGTGCTGGTTCGCCAGGTCGCCGAATACATCATCAACAGCGGCGGCAAACGCATGCGTCCGGCGCTGGTGTTGCTGGCCGCCGGCGCCATGGGGTATCAGGGGAGTCACCATCACGAGCTCGCCGCCGTCGTCGAGTTCATCCATACGGCGACGCTGTTGCACGACGACGTTGTCGACGAATCAGAGCTGCGGCGGGGTCGGCAGACCGCCAATGCCGCCTTCGGCAACGCGGCCAGCGTGCTGGTCGGCGATTTCCTCTACTCGCGCGCCTTCCAGATGATGGTCGCGGTCGACAACATGCGTGTCATGCAGGTCCTTTCCGACGCGACCAACATCATCGCCGAAGGCGAGGTGTTGCAGTTGATGAACTGCCACGACGCCGACGTCGACGAAGAGCGTTACATGCAGGTCATCCACTACAAGACGGCCAAGCTGTTCGAGGCTGCTGCCCGCCTCGGCGGCATCATCGGCGACGCGGAGCCGGCTGTCGAAGCCGCCCTGGCCTCCTACGGCATGCACCTGGGGACCGCTTTTCAGCTGGTCGACGACGTGCTCGACTATTCCGGCCAGGAAGCGGATACCGGCAAGCATCTTGGCGACGATCTCGCCGAAGGCAAGCCGACCCTGCCTCTGATCCACGCGATGCTGCACGGCACCCCCGAGCACGCCGCCTGCGTCCGGCAGGCGATCGAGGAAGGCGGACGCGATGCCTTCCCGCAAGTGCTGCTGG
The DNA here is from genome assembly GCF_055901855.1 of Azonexus sp. MM2026_4. Taxonomy (NCBI): domain Bacteria; kingdom Pseudomonadati; phylum Pseudomonadota; class Betaproteobacteria; order Rhodocyclales; family Azonexaceae; genus Azonexus; species Azonexus sp. MM2026_4. Next base: position 3,707,273 of record NZ_CM148380.1, read on the forward strand.
CCATCCAGCAAAGCGGCGCGCTGGAACATACCCGGGCGCGAGCGGCCAAGGAAGCGGAGCAAGCCAGAGCATCAATTTCGCTGCTGGGGGATTCTCTTTATAAAAAAGCTCTGCTAGAATTGACGCTCTTAGCCGTTGAGCGAAATCACTAGGTTTCGCAAGGCAATCGGAGTGTAGCTCAGCCTGGTAGAGCACTGCGTTCGGGACGCAGGGGTCGCATGTTCGAATCATGTCACTCCGACCAAAAAATCTGCGAAAAGCCCTGATTTCAGGGCTTTTTTCGTTTGAGCCGTTACCACAGAGCATGACAAGCTGTTTGCGCTCTGGTGAATCCCGTTTGTTGCTCTCCAGGCGATCATGCTTCGCCTGTGCGCGAGTTCATTTTGGGGTGCGATACAGTGACTTAGTCATATGTCACCGCAATTCCGGCGAAGTCCGAAACGGCGCTTCTTCAAGAAGCGGTCCTGCCTAGCGTTCGGAGTCGATGCTCAGGGCGAGTGTGGTGTTGCCCAAAGCGGCTTTGACCGGCGGCGATAACAGATCGCCCTTGGCCGGCTCGGCGTTGCCGCTGCGCGAGACTCGCGCACTGATCGTGACTTCGCTGTATTGGGAGATGCGTTTGCCGGGGACTACGGCGTGCGAGTCGTCGAGGCGGAATTCGATCGGGAAATCGTTGCCCTGGTAACGCCAGACGGCCAGTGGAGCGCCACCTTCCGGCGACTTGGCAACCACGAAGACGGTATCTCCCGGCGCGACACGAGCGGCGAATTTCGGTGCCAGACTGACGATGCCGGCCACGTGAGCGCTTGGCGCCGCCGCGGCGCCTGGTATCGGGCTCTTGCCCGCGCGAAGGGCTTCCGCTTCGGCGATATTCGCTTCGGCGAGTCGGGCCTCCATCGAGTTGACCTCGGCCGCTGTCTTGAGACGCTTCCAGAAGGCGATCGCCGCCCCGTAATCCTTGCGATCGAAGGCTTCGCTGCCCGACAAGGCGAGCGCCTTGAGGTGTTTCGCATCCTTGGCGACGGCACGTTTCACCAGGTTGCGTGCGTCGTCATCCCATTTGCCAGCCTTGGCCATCACCTGTGCATCGGCCCAGTCGGCGAGCAACTGCGCATCCGACGAAAGCAGCCGGTCGGCTTTGGCATAGGCGGCGGCCGCCTCGGGGTATCGCCGCAACTCGCTGTAGGTCTTGCCGAGCAAGGCCCAGCCTTCTCCATTCTCCGGGTCCGCCGCCAGCTTGTCGGCCAGTCGCTTGGCCATCGTTTCCAGGTCGCCTCCCGAGTTGGCCTGTCCCATGGAGGGCATCGCAGCAGCCTTTACTGGCGGTTCTCCCACCTTGGCGGCAACATCGGCCCACCACTCGGGGGCAGCCTTGACCTCGCTGACGGGTTTCTCGCCCAGTTTCTGGATGCCGAACGTTACGGCGAGCGCGACGACGCCAGCCGCCAGCAGCCACCAGGTCAGCCTGCCTTTCGAGGCCGGGGCGGCCTGGGCGATCAGTGCCGCATGCAAGGCTTCCTGGCGGCGGGCGAACTCGTCGGCGTCGATCGTTCCGGCGGCCTTCGCGTTCAGCAAGGCGCGCAATTCGGCCAGAGGTTTCTGGCGCGACAGATATTTCCAGCCTCCCCAGAACAGCAGGGAAAGCAGTGTTGCAGCGAGAACGAAATAGTAGGCCTGTGACATCGTTTTTTTACCTATCAGCGGGAATCAGCGAAGATCCCAGCGTACGCCGAGATATAGATATTGACGGCGATACTTGCCGGGCGCCGGACCGGTCGTGCGCGAATCGCTGTAACCCAATTCGCTTTCGATCGAGAAATCCCCGAGTTGGCGGGTCAGCTTGAGGCTGGGGGAATACTGCTGCAGGCGGCTGCCGTCGTCGCCGGATTGTCCGTAATAGCGGGCGTTGCCTTCCAGGCGCCAGTTGTCGCCAAGGGGCAGGACGTAGCTGATTCCGAGATTTCGTCCGCGATACGTTTCCCCCGTCACATAGCCGAGGTAAATGACGCCGACGCCGTTGGCGACGAAAAGATTGGTGCCGACGGCCTGGGCCGACACCATGTGCGTCCTGCCCGATGCGGCGGAACTGGCCTGGCAGGTTTTCGTGATCATGTCGTAGGAATCGGCGACGCAGAGTCCCATTTCCGAGATGCGCAGCGTGCCGCGCGGCCCATCGACGCAGAGCGGATCGCTCGGGTTGGCGTCATCCTGCAATTCCTTGCACATCTGGGAGAGCGGGATCTGTGCATTGGTCCCGGATATTTCCGCTCTCCGGTAATCGAGACCGAGCTGCCAGCGCTCGCCGATCGGCATTGTCATGCCGGCAGCGAACATTTCGGACAAGGCGGTCGTCTCCTTCGCCAGTTGCCGGCTACGCCTGATGCCGAGGTTGTCGATCATTTCGTTGACTGTCGTATAGCCCGCCGTGGCCAGGGCGTTGGTCAGGCTGTAGGAAGGCGTCTGGCGGTAATCGTAAGAGAGGAAGTAGTTGTTGCCGGCGTTGTCGAGGTAGTTGGCCTGCATCATGCCGATGTTGATGCCCTGGTAGAGCAGATCGTAATCGAGCATGCCGTAGCCGGTCAGCTGCCCGTCGAAATAGCGTACTTCGGAGCCCAGCGCGCGTCGGTTGAGGTAGCCGTCGAGATTTTGCTCGATCGCGTAGAGACTGACGCCCGGACGCGCCAGTTGCGGCAGTAATTCGACGCTGGCCCCGTAGAATGTCTTCCGGAAGTGCGAACCGAACTCGACAGCCGAGCCATAGACCCCGCCCAGCTTCCAGGTCCCGTTCATGCTGTAGCTGCCGCTGATGCCGTCGAAACGTTCGAGGACGCCGGCGCCGTTCGGATTCTGGCGGCCGAGGCGGACCGAGTACCCGATATCGCGGTCGGAACGCTCGACGTAGGCTGTGTAGATACGGTTGTAGTTGCGCGACGGTTGCATGAAGTTCCGGCTATCGGTGTCGCGGAAGACGATCCTCGTGTCGCTGGCGCCGTCGCGCAGGCGGGCATTGACTCCGACCGACGAGATGGCGGATTCCTGGTCGCGTTGCATGCGGCCGCCATCGAAGGCGGAACGGCCGGTGAACAGATAGGATGAAACGCTGCCGTTGACCGTCCATTCGGCAGGGCGATCGTCGCGAACCGGTGCCCGCGCCGTTGCTCGGCGGCTGACGTCTTCGGCTGGCAGCGCGGCGAGCCGGGTCCGGATTGCGGGGGCAGCGGCGGCCTCCGGATAAAGCTTCAGGAAAAGCTCGTACTCCGCTTTCGCCTTGGCGATCTCGCCATTCTTCTCCCGGGCTTCGCCCAGCAGGGCTTGCGCTGCGATGGTCTGGGCATTGGCCGGCAGGCCGAGCACCCGGTTCAAGCGGTTGATCGCCCGCGGGTAATCGCTCTGGGCCAGCGCCTCCCGGCCTTCGCGCAGGAAAGTTGCGGCGCGTTCCTCGACCCGCTCCGGGGTATCCGGGACAGTGGCCCCTTCTTTTTCGGGGGCGGGGGTGTTCTGCAGCGAGGAGCTACCTTGCAGCAAGAGCGCACTCGCCTCCGCCTTTTCCGCTGGCGGGGAGGGGGCCACGGCGGGGGCGGCGAGCTCCTGCGGGAGTGCCTCTGCCAACTGCAGCGTTGCCGGCGCGGCTGCTGCTGTCTGGCTGCCCGCCGTCTGCGGCACCAGAATCACGATGCTGCGGCTGTCGTTGCCGGGGCGCACCGTGAAGCTGGTCGATCGGGCAAAGGAAACCAGCATGGCATTGACCAGTTCCGGGTAGATCAGTGTAAACGACGGAGCGAGGTTGGTTTTTGGCGAGCTGCGAACCTCCTGCATGAGGTCGCTTTCGGCGAAGCCCGGCTTTGTGACACGGAAAAATATGCGCAGCTGCCGGCCTTCGCGGTCGGGCGCATGGCGCAGGTACTGGATTTCGGTTGCGAAACGGATGGTGATCTGTGCCTGGCTGCCGAGCGGGGTGACTTCGACCCCGTCGATCACGCTGGCGCTGGCCTGGGCGCACAACGCCAGGGCCAGAAACACGCTATTCCGGCAAGCGCGCAGCGCAACTCGGAGAAGGTTTCTCCAGATCATTCCTTCACTCACGCTTAATCCCATGCCGTAAAGAGCTTGCCTTTGGAACCCAGCGGTTTGTGGCAGCCGGCAGCCGAACAGTCGGTCGCCTTGGTCGTCCGGCTCTCGTGGGTCAGCGATTTCTTCTCCATGCCGCCGAGGAAGCTGGTGCCGCTCAGGTGGCAGGTCTTGCAAATCAGTCCGCTCGGTGCCGCCGCGCCGTGATTCATGCGGACCGTGGCAAACGAAGCGGTGCTGGTGTGGCAATTGGAGCACTCGTTGCCGGGCAGGCCGCTCAGCGTCGTCGGAATATGGTTGCTCGGCTTGGCGACGACGCCGACAAAGCGGGTGTCGTGGCAGGTCGCGCAGGTCCCGGCCGCCACCCCAGCGTGGGTGAAGCTGGCTACCGGCGTCCACGCGTTGCGGTTGTGGCAGGCGTCGCAGGCGGCCGTGGTCGGCAGATGCGAAGCGGGTTTGAAGTCCATTCCGGGATAACTGGCGGTGTGGCAGGTCGCGCAGCTACCCGCGGCAACCCCGGTGTGCGCGTACGGCGTGATCGTCGGCAACCAGGCGCCGCCCGTGCGATGGCAGACCTCGCAGGACTGGCTGGTCGGGATGTGGAGGGCAGGTTTGCCGCTTGCCGTCGTCCCGTTATGGCAGTTGGCGCAGGTCTTGCCGGCGAGCTGGGCTGCCGTGTGCGCGAAGCTGGTCGGCGACCAGGCCGTCGTCGTGTGACAGCTGTCGCAGGACTGCGTCGTCTGGATGTGGCTTGCCGGCTTGGCCTGGGCATTCTGAGCGGTGAAGGCGCCGTTGTGGCAGTTGCCGCACTGGCCGCTGCTCCCCGCGTGGTTCATGGTGGCCGGCGCGAAAGCCGTGAAGTTCTTGTGGCAGCTATCGCATTGCGCAGTCGTCGGAATGTGTGCCGTCGGCTTGGCCAGCGCATGCTGCGCGACGTAGCTGCCGCCATGGCAGCTCGCGCAGTTGCCGGCGCTGCCGGCATGGCTCATCCGGGTCGGCGCGAAGGCGCTGTAGTTCTGGTGGCAGGTGTCGCATTGCGCCGTCGTCGGAATGTGCGTCGCCGGCTTGGCCAGGGCGCCGCGGACCGTGCCGTTGTGGCAGTTGGCGCAGGTGCCGGCGGCGCTCGCCGGGTGCGTGAAGTTGGGGGTGCTCCAGGTGGTGGTCGACGCATGGCAGGTGTCGCATTGCGCGCTGGTTGCGACGTGGCTGGCCGGCTTGCTCTGGGCATTGACCGCGACATAGGCGCCGCCGTGGCAACTGCTGCACTTGCCGGCGCTGCCCGCGTGGTTCATCTGGGCCGGGGCGAAGGCGACGTAGTTCTTGTGGCAACTGTCGCAGGCGGCGCTGGTGGGAATGTGGCTGGCCGGCTTGCCGAGGGCGGTGCTGCCGTTGTGACAGCCGGCGCAACTGCCGGCGGTAACGCCGGTGTGCGAGTAGCTTGCCGGCTTCCAGGCGGTCGTGCCGTGACAGGCGTCGCAGGACTGGCTGGTTGGCAGGTGGCTTGCCGGCTTGGCCTGGGCATTCAGCGAGGTATAGCTGCCGCTGTGGCAGGTGGCGCAGGCGCCGGCAGTTCCGGCATGGTTCATCGCGGCCGGCGCAAAGGCCGTGAAGTTCTTGTGGCAGCTATCGCACTGACCGCTGGTCGGCACGTGGTTGGTCGATTTGCCGAGCGCGCTGACGCCGTGGCAGGTCGAGCAGCCACCGTTGCCGATGCTGATCGACGGCGCGTGCGTGTAGTTCATGTTGGTGGACCACGAGGTCGTCGATTTGTGGCAGCTGTCGCACTGGGCGCTGGTCGGCGTATGCGTTGCCGGCTTGCTCTGGGCGTTCTGACTGAGGTAGGCGCCACTGTGGCAGGTCGAGCACTGGCCGGCGGTCGCCGCGCCATGCACCATCGTCGCCGGCGACCAGGCGGTGAAGCCGCGGGTGTGGCAGGTATCGCACTGCGCCGTCACTGGAATGTGCGTGGTCGGCTTGGCCAGCGCATTGACCGCGACGTAGGCGCCGCCATGGCAGGTCGAACACTGGCCGGCGAGACCGGTGTGGTTCATCGTGGCCGGCTTGAAGGACTGCTGGTTCTTGTGGCAGCTATCGCAGGCGGCGCTGGTCGGAATATGCGTCGTCGGTTTGCCCAGCGCCGTCGTGCCGTTGTGGCAGTTGGCGCAGACGCCCGGCGGGCTGGCGTGGACGAAGCTCGCCGTTGCCCAGCTCGTCGTCGAGCTGTGGCAGGTATCGCACTGCGCGTTGGTGCTGACGTGGCTGGCCGGCTTGCTTTGCGCATTCACCGCGACATAGGCGCCGCCATGACAACTGGCGCACTGGCCGGCGAGGCCGGTGTGGTTCATCTGGGCCGGGGCGAAGGCGACGTAATTTTTGTGACAGCTGTCGCAGGCCGCCGAGGTGGGAATATGCGTCGTGCTCTTGCCTGTTGCGTTGCTGCCGTTGTGGCAGGTGGCGCAACTGCCGCCGGTGACGCCGCTGTGGGTGAAGCTGGTCGGCTTCCAGGCGGTGGTCGTGTGGCAGGTGTCGCAGGACTGGGTGCTGGGAACGTGGGTCGCCGGTTTGGCGCGTGCGCCCAGCGTAGTGTAGGCGCCACCATGGCAACTCGCGCAGTTGTTGGCGGTGCCGGCGTGATTCATCCGCGCCGGGGCGAAGGCGGTGAAATTCTGGTGGCAGCTGTCGCACTGGGCGCTGGTCGGCAGGTGGTTGGTCGATTTGCCGAGCGCGGTCGTCCCGTTGTGGCAGGTGGCGCAGCCGCCACCGCCGATGGTGACGTTTGCCGCGTGCCGGTAACTGACGTTGGTCGACCAGGAGGTCGTCGACTGATGGCAGGTCGAGCACTGCTCGCTGGTCGCGATATGGGTCACCGGCTTGCTCTGCGCGTTTTGCGAGAGATAGGCGCCGCCATGGCAGGTTGAGCAGCCCTGGGCCTTGACGCTGCTCAGGCTGTGGTCCATCAGCGACGGCGACCAGGCGACGAAACCGTTGCGGTGGCAGCTATCGCACTGCTCGCTGACCGGAATGTGCGCCGCCGGCTTGGCCTGGGCGTTGGCAAAAGTGTAGTTGCCGCTGTGGCACCACGAACATTTGCTCGCGGTCCCGGCGTGATTCATCCGGGCCGGCTTGAAGGCGGTGAAATTGCTGTGGCAGCTGTCGCATTGCGCGCTGGTCGGAACGTGGTTGGTCGGCTTGCCGAGCGCCGTCTTGCCGTGGCAGCTGTCGCAGCTGCCGGCCGCGCTCGCCGGGTGCGCGTAGCTGACCGTCGCCCAGCTGGTCGTCGAGCCGTGGCAGGTGTCGCACTGCGCCGTCGTCGCGACGTGCGTTGCCGGTTTGACCTGGGCGTTCACCGCGAGGTAGCCGCCGGCGTGGCAGGTCGCGCATTGCCCGGCGAGTCCGGCATGGTTCATCTGGGCGGGAGCGAAGGCGGCGTAATTCTTGTGGCAACTGTCGCAGGCGGCGGTGGTCGGGATATGCCCGGCATTCTTGCCGCGTGCGTTGCTGCCGTTGTGACAGTTGCTGCAACTGCCGGCGCTGACCCCCTGGTGGGCGAAGGCGGTCGGTTTCCAGGCGGTGGTCGTGTGGCAGGTGTCGCAGGATTGGGTGGTCGTGATGTGGGTGGCCGGCTTGGCCTGCGCATTGACGACGTTGTAGGTGCCGTTGTGGCAGGTCGCGCATTGTCCGGCCGTGCCGGCGTGGTTCATGGCGGCCGGCGCGAAAGCGGTGAACGTGGCATGGCAACTGTCGCACTGAGCGTTCGTCGGAATGTGTCCGGCCGGCTTGCCGAGCGCGCTGCCGCCGTTATGGCAGCTGGCGCAGCCGCCCTTGCCGATCACGACACTGTTGGGATGGACATAGTTGACGGCGGTGGACCACGACGTCGTCGAGCGGTGGCAGGTGTCGCAGGACTGGCTCGTGCTGACGTGGCTGGGCGGCTTCTGCTGGGCATTCTGGGCAAGATAGGCACCGCTGTGGCAGGTGGCGCAGCTTTGCGCCTTCACCGACGCCAGGTTGTGGTCCATCGTCGCCGGCGACCAGTTGACGTAGCCGCTCTTGTGGCAGCTGTCGCACTGCTCGCTGACCCGGATGTGGCTGCTCGGCATGGGTTGCGCGTTCTTCGCCGCATAGCTCGCGTTGTGGCAGGTCGAACACTGGCCGGCAGTCGCCGTGTGGTTCATCTGGGCCGGCTTGAAACTGCTGAAGTTCTTGTGGCAGTCCGAGCAGGCCTGGCCCGCCGTTGGAATGTGGCCGCCAGGCATGCCAAGCGCGGTCGATCCATTGTGGCAGCTGGCACAACGTCCCCAGGCCGTGCTGTCGTGGACGTAGGCGACCGTCGCCCAACTGCTGGTCGAGGCATGGCAGGTATCGCACTGGGCGGTCGTCGTCACGTGGCTGGCCGGCTTGGCCCGCGCATTGACCGCGGTATATGCGCCGCCGTGACAGCTCTGGCACTGCCCGGCAAGGCCGGCGTGGTTCATCGCGGCGGGCGCGAAGGCGGTGAAATTGGTATGGCAGCTATCGCAGGCCGCGCTGGTCGGAATGTGCGTTGCCGGTTTGGTCAGGCCGCGCCCGGCGGTGCCGTTGTGGCAGTTGCTGGCGCAGTTGCCGCTGCCGATGCGGACCGGTACCGAGGCATGGTCGAAAGTCTGCGTCGCCCAGCTGGTGGTCGATTTGTGGCAGCTCGAGCATTCGGCGCTCGTCGCAATGTGGGTCGCCGGTTTTTGCTGGGCGTTCTGGGCCAGGTAGCCGCCGCTGTGGCAGGTCGAGCACTGGCTGAGACCGCTGTGATTCATCTGCGCCGGCGACCAGGTGGTGTAGCTGGCATCCTTGTGGCAGCTGTCGCAGGCGGCGCTGCTCGGGATATGCGCCGCCGACTTGGCTTGTGCGCCCAGGCTGGTGTAGGCGCCGCTGTGGCAGCTGGCACAGGCGACGCCGGCGCTCGTCGCATGATTCATGCGGGCCGGCTTGAAGGCGGTGAAGCTGGTGCCGTGACAGCTGTCGCAACTGGCGCTGGTCGGAATGTGGGCGGCCGGCTTGCCGAGGGCGCTGACACCGTTGTGGCAGTCGGCGCAGGTCTTGCCCTGCAGAACCTGGGGCGTATGCGCGAAGCTGACCGTGGCCCAGCTCTGGTAGCCGTTGCCGTGACAGGTGTCGCAGGACTGGCTGGTCTGGATGTGGGTCGCCGGTTTGGCCAGCGCGTTCTGCGCGACATAGGCGCCGCCGTGGCAGGTGGCACAGGCGACGCTCGCCGTCGCCGCATGATTCATCGCGGCCGGCTGGAAGGACGAGAAATTCTTGTGGCAGCTGTCGCACTGTGCCGTGGTCGGGATGTGATTGGTCGGCTTGCCCAGGGCCCGGCTGCCGTGACAGCTATCGCAGCGACCGGCGGCGCTGCTGTCGTGGGCGAAACTGACGGTCGCCCAGGATTTCGTGGACTGGTGGCAGCTATCGCATTGCCGCGTCGTGCTGACGTGGCTTGCCGGCTTCTGCTGTGCGTTCTGGGAGACATAGCCGCCGTTGTGGCAGGTGGCGCACTGTCCGGCCAGCCCCTCGTGGTTCATTGCGGCTGGCGACCAGGTGGCATAGCCGCCGGTGTGACAGCTGTCGCACTGGCGGGTGGTCGGGATGTGCGTCGCCGGTTTGGCCTGGGCATTGGCGAAAGCGAAATTGCCGTTGTGGCAGCTGGCGCAATTGCCGGCGCTGCCAGCATGGTTCATCGTGACGCTGGCGAAGCCGGCAAACGTCTTGTGGCAGCTGTCGCACTGGGCGCTGGTCGGGACATGGTTGGTCGGCTTGCCGAGTGCCTGGCTGCCGTCGTGACAGGTCGAGCAACGCCCGCTGACCGGCGTGCTCGCCGCGGCATGGTTGAAGACGGCGGTCGCCCAGGTGCTGGTCGAGGCATGGCAGGTATCGCACTGGGCCGAGGTGGCGATATGCGTCGCCGGTTTGACCTGGGCATTCTGGGCCAGGTAACCGCCGCTGTGGCAGCTCGAACACTGCCGGTCGAGCCCGCCATGATTCATCCGGGCCGGGCTCCAGGAGAGGAAGCCGCCGGTATGGCAGGAGTCGCACTGGAGATTGGTCGGAATATGCCGTCCCGAGCGCCCCTGGGCATTCACCGACTGGAAGGCGCCGTTGTGACAGGACAGGCATTGCCCCTGGGTCCCGGCGTGATTCATCCGGGCCGGCCGGAAGCTGGTGAAGTTGCTGTGGCAGGAATCGCAGGCGGCACTGGTCGGGACATGCGACGGCGGTTTGCCGAGTCCGCTGGTCGTACCGTTGTGGCAGTCGGCGCAGGGTTTGCCGGGCGGGCGCAAGGCCGGGTTGGCATGATCGAAGCTGACCGTCGCCCAGGACGTCGTCGAATGGTGGCAGCTATCGCATTGCGCCCCCGCTGGCGTCGGGATGTGTGTCGCCGGTTTGCTTTGCGCTCCCTGAGTGGTGTAGCGGCCGCTGTGACAGGAGGCGCATTGTCCGTTGAGCCCGGCGTGATTCATCCGCGCCGGGGAGAAGGCGGTAAATCCTTGGTGACAGGTATCGCAGGCCGCCGCCGTCGGCACGTGGTCGACTTTCTTGCCGGTGGCCTTGCCTCCGTCGTGACAGTTGGTACAGGTTCCCGGCTGGACGCCGGCGTGCGGATTGGCCGCCGGCAACCAGGCGGTCGTGCCGTGGCAGCTTCCGCAGCTCGCTGTCGTCTGGATGTGGGTCGCCGGTTTGGCCTGCGCATTGGCGCCCAGGTGTCCGCCGCTGTGGCAGCTCTGGCAGTTGCTCGCAGTGACGCCGACTTCCGGCCGGATGCCGTGCCCGCCGCCCGCCTGGACGAAACCACTCGGTTTGTCGGCCCAGGATGTCGCACCTGAGCGGTGGCAGCTGTCACAGGCCGCCGTCGTCGGAATGTGGCTGGCCGGCTTGCCCGGCGCCCGCGCGCCCGGTCCGGCATGGCAGTTGACGCAGGCGCGTGGCGTGCCGCGCAGGACGCCGTTGGTGTGGCAGGACTCGCAGGCGACACTCCGGTGGGTATTGTCGAGCAGAAAACCGGTGGTGGCGTGGTCGAAGCGCAACGTGTGCCCCTCCTGGCCGAGCGCGGCCGGCTGCTGCCCGAGCAAGCTCCAGGCGACGGCGAGAAGGAGGAGGATTTGGCGCAGGAAGCGTCGCAAGGCGTTAAACCGTTGATTCAGTCAGGCGTATCCACAATCAGAAGGGGCGACGCCATGAACTGAGCGCCGATTTTGTGGGAATTTATCACACACAGTTTGTAGGGGCTAGTGTTTTACCTGTCGCCAGTTGCTATCGACATGGCAGTGTTCGCACTGGGCACCGAATCCGCCGTGATGGACGTCGTCGGCGATGTGGCAGGCGACGCAGGCGCGGACCGGTTTTTCCGGCCGCCCGGCGCCTCCTTTGTGGCAGTCGCGGCAGTCGATGCGGCGGTGACCGCCGGTCAGCGGAAAGCGCGTCGTGCTGTGATCGAAATCCCAGCTTTTCCAGGTTCCCGTGTAGTGGCAGGTCTCGCATTTCCTGCCAAAGCCGCCCTTGTGCTTGTCGTCCTTGTCGTGGCAGGCGTTGCACGCCGTCGGTGCATCCTTGAAGGCCGGCGTCTCGTGGCATTTCCGGCATTCGACGCGGACGTGACTGCCGGTCAGCGGAAAACGCGACAAGCGGTGATCGAAGGGCGTGTCCTTCCATTTCTTTTCATCGTGGCAGGACTCGCATTTGCTGCCGAGTTGCCCCTTGTGCTTGTCGTCCTTGCGGTGGCAGGCAATGCACTGGCTCTCCAGCTTGCTGCGGAAGATATTGCCCTTCTCGGGCAAATGGCAGTTGTCGCAACGGGTTTCGCGGTGCTTGCCCTTCAGCGGATAGCGCGTTTCCCGATCATGGTCGTAGCTGCTGCTTTTCCAGTCGCGCGCCGAATGGCAGCTGCCGCATTTTTCGCCGTAGCGCCCGCGGTGCCCCTTTTCCTCGTCGTTCTTGCGGTGGCAACTGATGCAGGCCGTGTCCACCTTGTACTGGCGCGGCCCGGCGCCGGCGCTGAGCTTGTGACAGGACTCGCACTTGGCATCCTTGTGTTTGTCGCGCAGCGGAAACTTGCTGGTCTCGTGATCGAAGGCGGTGGTTTTCCAGCCGCGTTCGTTGTGGCAGTTCTCGCACTTTTCACCCAGTTCGCCGCGGTGCCCCTTCTTCTGATCGTCGGCCTTGTGGCAGGAATAACAGCGGGTCGGCAGCTTGACCTTGTAGATGGGGCCCTTCTCGGGCAGGTGGCAGGTATTGCACTTGGCCTGCCGATGCTTGCCGCGTAGCGGGTAATCGGTATCCTGATCGTGCTCGAAGATGCTTTCCTTCCAGCTCCGGTCGTCATGGCAGGACTCGCACTTGGTGCCATAGCGCCCGCGGTGTCCCTTTTCCTGATCGATTTTCTCGTGGCAGCCGTTGCAGGTCAGCGGCGTGTTGCGGTAGGTCTTGTCTTCGTGACAAGACTTGCACTTGACGTCCTGGTGCTTGCCGCCGCGCAGCGGAAACTTGGTCTTTTCGTGGTCGAAGCGGGTTTCCGTCCAGTTCTTCTCGCCGTGACAGGACTCGCACTTGCTGCCGAGATGGCCCTGGTGCCCCTTTTCCTGGTCGTCCTTCTTGTGGCAGTCGATGCAGGCATGCGCTGTCTCGCGGTAGCGGGTGCCGGCCCGGTGGCAACTGTCGCAGCGCGCCTCGCGGTGTGCGCCGCGCAGGTCGAAGTCGGTCTGTCCGTGGTCGAACTTCTTCTTGTCGACGACGGCGATGCGGGCGCCGCGTCCCTTGTGCTCCGTGTGGCAGTTGTGGCAGGTCTTTTCGCTGGACTTGCCGTGCAGTCGCCGGCGGTTTTTGACGTCGCCGGCGATCTCCTTGTGGCAGTCGAGACAGAGTTGGTTCTGTGCTTTCTTGTCGAAGCGCCGGTGGCACTGCTCGCACTGCTGCTCGTACTTGGCGTGTCCCTGGATCACCTCGCCCGGCATCAGGGCCTTTTCGACCGACTGCCCGTACGCGCCGAACGCCAGTAGCAGACCGGCCGCGAGGCAAAGCCAGCGGCCGAACTGCCTAATACATGTGTACGGCGATGACATGGACGATTCCGCTGAACGCCAGCAGGTAGAGGAAAGGCAGATGCACGACATGCCAGAGCGAAAACAGGCGTTCCCAACGGGCCAATTGGCTTACGGCGATCACCAGGCGGATATGGCGCTCGATCCTGAACTGGGCCAGCTGCAGGCCGAGTGCCGCCACCGAGGGGGGCGTTCCGGACTCGGCCAGCCGTTGTTGCGAAGCTTGCCGGGTTTCGGCGCACAGGCGCCGGGCGAGCCGTCGGCCCTGAAGCCGCAGGGACGCGAATTTCCAGGCGCGAGCCGCCAGCGATGCCTCGCGGGCCAGCGCATGGGCGCGGAAAGCCTCCAGTTGCTGTTCGCACGCCGGGCACTCGACATAAACCGCCCCCATTTCCTGGGCGGTTGCATCCAGCTCCTGCGTCAGCTCGGAGAGTTGCAGGCGCCGGCCATGCAGGCCGGCGCTGACATGGCGGTAAATGAAACGGCCGATGATCCCGCTCACGACGACCAGCAGCATAGCGTAAAGGGCGGCAGTGGCATTCAATGAGCCGGTGCGGAAGGTCGAATGGAAAAGCACCAGCAGTGGCCCGCAGATGCCGGCGCAGACATGGAAGCGGAACCAGTGCTGCATCCGGCCGCAACGCTCGCCGAAAAGCACCTGGCGCTTGCGCAAGGGGTAAAGCAGCAGAGACAGCATCAGCAGACCGCCGACCAGGCCCAGGTAATAGCCGAAATCCGAATCTGCCGTATAGATCTCGCGGTCATGCACCCATTTGCCGAGGGCGCCCAGCGCCGCTCCCAGCGCAAACCACAAGCCGAGAAGCAGCCGGCGCTGTCCCGTGCCGAGCGGCGCTTCCTGCAGCATGCGGTTAATGACTTGATCCTCTCGCTTCACACGATCCCCTGCCCCGTTCGCCCAGCTGATTCGCCATGGTCGAATTTACGCGGTAAAATTTCACACGCATATAGGATAACAAAATTCCTCGGAGCGAACACGTTTCGATCCTGGTAGCCTGAATTTATGTCAAATATCTATTACTACCTGCCGCCCGCGCTGCTCGTTCTGCTTCCGCTGTTCTGGCACGTGCACCGTCAGACACGTCGCTCGGCCTGCCATCAGGCCGTCTTGCAGGAAGCGGCGGCGGCGGGTCTGACCGAGCCACCGTCGCTGCACCCAGTGCTCGACCTGTCGGTCTGCATGGGCTCAGGCGCCTGCGTCGCCGCCTGTCCGGAGCGGGCCCTGGGGGTCATCGACGGCAAGGGCGTGCTGATCAATCCCAGCCACTGCATCGGCCACGGCGCCTGTGCCGCCGCCTGCCCGGTCGGTGCGATCAAGCTGGTGTTCGGTACCGCCAAACGCGGGGTGGATATCCCGGAAGTCGGGCCGGATTTCGCGACCAATGTTCCCGGGATCTTCATCGCCGGCGAACTGGGCGGCATGGGGCTGATCCGCAATGCGACGCGCCAGGGGGTACAGGCGGTCGAGAGCATCACCCGGCGCCCGCGCGGCGCTGCCGAGCTCGATCTCGTCATCGTCGGCGCCGGGCCGGCCGGCATTGCGGCCTCGCTCGCCGCCGAGCGGGCCGGCCTGCGTTATGTGACGCTCGAACAGGAGGATTCCCTGGGCGGCACGACTTACCACTATCCGCGCAACAAGCTGGTGATGACGGTGCCGATGAACCTGCCGCTGATCGGTGAAATCAAGGTCCGCGAAATCACCAAGGAGGAGTTGATGACGATCTGGCAGGGCGTGCTCGACAAAGCCAGGCCGAACATCCGTTTCAGCGAGCGCATGGAAGAGATCAGCCGCGCCGGCGAGGCCTTCGAACTACGAACGGCCCGCGGCACTTATCGCACGGCCAACATCCTGCTCGCCATCGGCCGCCGCGGCACGCCGCGCAAGCTCGGCGTGCCGGGCGAGGAGCAGGCGAAAGTCGTCTATCGCCTGATCGATGCCTCACAGTACCGTGGCCAGCGGGTGCTCGTCGTCGGCGGTGGCGACAGCGCGCTGGAGGCCGCGCTTGATCTGGCCGCCGAACCAGGAACCCGGGTCACGCTGAGTTATCGCGGCCAGGCCTTCGACCGGGTCAAGCCGAAGAACCGCGAGCGCCTGGCCGAGGCCGTCGCCAACCGGCGGATCGATCAGCTGCTGGCCAGCCAGACGCTGCGCATCGAGCGCCACAGCGTGACCTTGCAGTTGCAGGAACGCCAGCTCGAACTGCCCAACGACGCGGTCATCGTCTGCGCCGGCGGCGAGCTGCCCGGCGCCATGCTGCGCAAGCTCGGCATCCAGGTCAACACGCACTACGGCGAGTAGACGCGCCGCCTCACTGCGCCAGCCGGAAGGCGTGCACGATCAGGTTGATCGACTCCGGGCTGTCCCATTCGCGGGCACCGGCGATCCTCTTGATGACCCGACCCTCCGCTGAGACCAGGAGGGTCATCGGCAGGCGATCGGCGCCGAGCATGTTTTCCAGTTGCAGGCCGCTGTCGATGTAGTGTCGGAAACGGCTGCCGGAACGGCGCAGGAAGTCGGCGGCGGCGCCACGCTCGTCGTCCGTGGAGATGCCGATCAGGTTGAACGCCTTGCCGTCGTAACGCTGCGCCAGGCGGTCGAGGGAGGCCATCTCCTGGCGGCATGGCCCGCACCAGCTGGCCCAGACGTTGATCAGCAAGGGCTTCCCGCGGAATGACGCGAGCCGCGCATTGGCGCCCGACAGGCCACGCATCTCGAGGTCGCGCAGTTGCTCGCCGATCGCCACCTCGCCGGGAGTTGCGGCGGCGACCAGCGCGCACTGCGCGAGCAGGCAGATCGGGAAAATCACCCGGCGCAGCCAGCGTTCCCCTGCTGGCGCAAGGCGGGGCCGAACGGCGGGGTGCCCGGCGCGGGCGGCGGTGTGAAAGGGCCAAATGCGGGAGGTCATGCGGACTTGTCTGATGCGTGAAGGGAGCGGGCTCGGCCTGGGGCCATCGTCTGGCGGGAAGTGGGGCGGTGAAAACTATTTTGGCGGCGCAGGATTCAGCAGGTGGCGGTCGAATTCCTGGATCAGGGCGGGCGCCGTTTCATCGAGCAGGAAGGCGCGGAACTTGGCGGCGGCGGGCATCAGGCGCTTGGCGCTCATGTTGACCACGTACCAGGTGCGCTCGATCGGCGTGCCCACCACGTCGAGCAGGCACAGGGCGTGGGTCTTGAGTTCCAGCGGCAAGGTGTGCAGCGACAGCAGGCTGACGCCCATGCCGGCCATTACCGCCTGCTTGATGGTTTCGTTGCTGCCCATGCTGATCGTCCGGGCCGGGGTGAACAGGTGGTTCTTGAACATTTCCTCGGCGACGCGCCGCGAGCCCGAGCCTTCCTCGCGCAGCAGGAAGGTCTCGTGCCGCAGTTCGTGCATCTCGAAGCGGCGGGCGTCGCGCAGCGGATGGTCGGCCGGGGCGATCAGGACGTAGGGGTGGCAGGCCATCGGCTCGCCGTGCGCGTCGATTTCCTGCGGAATGCGGCCCATGATCGCCAGGTCGATGGCGTTGTCCTGCAGCTTCTGCAAGAGCGCCTGGCGGTTGCCGACGCTGAACTGGACATCGACCCCGGGGTGCTGCTGGGCGAACTTGGCGAGCAGGCGCGGCATGAAATACTTGGCGGTGCTGACCAGACCGACCGAAATCTGGCCGCTTTCGGCGCCGTTCAGCGCCTGCAGGCTGGCTTCCGCGTCCTTGATCTCGCCCAGGATGCGCAGCGCGTGATGGACCAGCAACTCACCGGCGCCGGTCAGCGCGACACCGCGCCCCATGCGCTCGAACAGCGGCAGGCCGACGTTGTCTTCGAGCTGCTTGAGTTGCATCGACACCGCCGGCGGCGTCAGGTGCAGCTCCTCGGCGGCGCGGGCGTAGCTGAGGTGGCGGGCGGCGACGACGAAGATCTGGAGCTGGCGCAGGGTCAGGTTGCGAACGAAGTTCATGTTTTTCTGAACTGGAGCGATGAAAAATTCGGAATCGCTTAACTCTAGGCGTCGCATCGGCCAGCGTCAACGGGTCAGATTCAGGTAGATCAGCGGCAACTGCTCGGGCAACTGCTCGATCCGGTCGAGGACACGCCAGCGCCGGCCGAAGATTTGCGCCACGTAGGCGTCGGCCTTGGGGTCGAGGCTGAGGCAGAAGCAGTCGATGCCGCTCGCCGCCAGTTCGGAGACCGCCTGGCGGCTGTCGGCGAGCAGGTAGTCGGGGTCGCTGACGTCGATGTCGGCCGGTTCGCCGTCGGTCAGCACGAGCAGCAGACGCCTCTCGCTGCGGCGGGCGGCGAGCTGGCGGCCGCCGTGCCGGAGCGCCGCCCCCAGGCGCGTGGACCAGCCGGCTTCGACGGCCGCCAGGCGTGCCTTGACCGCGTCGTCCCAGCTTTCCGAGAAGCCCTTGAGGTGGTGGTAGCGGACCTCGTGCCGGGTGTTCGAGTGGAAGCCGGCGATGGCGCAGGCGTCGCCAAGCTGGTCGATGGCCCAGGCGAGCAGGGCGACCGCCTCGCGCGCGGTGTCGAGCACGCGCTGCCCGCTGCCCGGCAGCGTGGCGTTGAGCGATTGCGAGAGGTCGAGCAGCAGCAGCACGCTGATGTCGCGGCCGGCGGTGCGCTGGCTGATTTCGATGCGGGCTTCGGGCAGCCGCCCGCTCTGCCAGTCGACGAGGGCGTCGATGGCGACGTCAAGGTCGAGTTCGCTGCCGTTTTCGCGGTAGCGCTCGCGCACCCTGGCCTGCGGCTTGACCAGGTCGAGCAGGCGCTTGAGGCGGCGGGCGAGTACGGCGTGGCGGGCAAGCAGCGCGTCGATGTCGGCGGCGCGTCCGGCCGGGTGCAGGGCTTCGTAGACCGCCGCCCAGTCCGGCAGGTAGCTCTGGCTGGCGGCGTCCCATTCCGGGTAGTGACGCGGCGGCAGGCCGTTCGCTTCGGGGGCGGCGGCGCGCGGCGGCGGGGTGAAGGATTCCTCCTCGTCGCCGGCCTCGATGAAGGTCCACAGATGGCGGTTGTCGTCGCGGTAATCGACCTCGGTGTCGGCGAAATGCACCTGGGCGAACTGGTCGCTGGGCAGCCGGCTGCGGCTGGCATAGGCGAGCGCCAGTTCGGCCATCGCCCGGGTCGAGGCGGCGCCGGCCGCCAGTTGCGCGGCGAAACGGTCGGCGAACTCGTCGATCAGCGGGTCCGGGTCGCGGTAATCGCGGTCGATGCAGGCGCGCGACAGCCGGGTCAGGCGGTGGCGCAAGGTATTTTCGCGGGCCGGGTCGCAGGCGTCGGCGGCCGGCTTCGGGTGCAGCGCCAGCAGAATCCGGCGCAGCCCGGGATAGCGATGGACGATCAACGCGTCGATGCGGGCATCCTCGAAAGCTTCGACGCTCAGGCGCTGCAGCGGGCTCCAGTTGTCGGCGACGAGCGGCGTGCTCCAGCGGCGGTGGCCGCTCAGGTGGGCGAGCATCGCCCGGTAGCGGTCGCTGCCGGAAACCCCGGCACGCTCGTCGAGGACGTCCGGCAGGCGCATGCCGTCGGCGGCCAGGTAGGGCTGCTGGCGTGCCTCGATGAAGGCGGTCGAGTACGGAACGAGCAGGCTGTCGTCCTGCCACAGACCCTGCTGGCTGAGGACGAGGCGGCGCTCGACGTCGGCGAACAAGGTGCCGGCGCGCTGTTGCTGGAGCAGGGCGCGGCTTTCCGGCGAGCGCAGCGCGAAATACTCGCGCAGGCGCTCCGGGTGCTCGCCGCTCAGGCGGATGCCGTCTTCCAGCCAGCGCCGGACGCCGGCCAGCGAAACCAGGGCGAGGAGCTGCGGTGCGACGCGCAGGAATTCGGGCAGTGCCGGGCTGGCCTGGGTGACCTGGCGGCCGTGGATCGAGCCCGAGGTGCGTGCCGCCAGATCGCGCACCAGGCGCAGGTAGTGGCCGAGCGCCAGCGCGCTGCGCAGGCGTTCGGCGACGCCGCCCAGGGTTTGCAGCAGCGGCGTCAGGGCTGGGCCGTTGGGCGATTTCTGCAACTCGCCGATGGTCTCGAGGAGCAGCGGCAACGCCTCGTCCTGGGGGATCGTCGCCACCACGCGCGGCCAGCCTTCGAGAAAGGCCAGCGGCGGTTCGGTACCCCGGCCCAGTTTGCCGAGCAGGCGGGCGGTTTCAAGAAAGGCAGGGAGTTCGTCGTCGGTGAGCGCTTGCTTCGCCGCCGCGTAGCAGTCGTCGAAGACGTCGGCGACGCTAGCAAATCCGCAGTCGAGCGTGGCCCAGGCCGCTTGTGCTTCGGGGTTGGCCATCAGCCGCTGGCGGGCGTCGGCCACTTGGCGGATGCCGGGGACGGCCATGATGCTCAGCCGAAAATCGCGGCGATGGCGTGGTCGAGACTGTCGATGATGTCCGGATCGTCGGTGATCGGCCGCACCATCGCCATCCGGCAGGCGTCGGCCGGCGCGGTGCCCTGGCCGATCAGGCTGGCCGCATAGACGATCAGGCGGGTCGAGATGCCTTCGTCGAGGCCGTGCCCCTTCAGCCGCCGGCCGACCTGGGCGAGTTCGACGAGACGCCCGGCGAGGTCGGCGGCAATGCCGGTCTCGCGGCAGACGATGGCGGTTTCCAGCGCGCTCTCCGGATAGTCGAACTGGAAGGCGGCAAAGCGCTGCTTGGTCGATTGCTTGAGGTCCTTCACCAGGCTCTGGTAGCCCGGGTTGTAGGAAATCACCAGCTGGAAGTCGGGGTGTGCCGCCACCAGCTCGCCCTTCTTGTCGAGCGGCAGCGTGCGCCGGTGATCGGTCAGCGGGTGGATGACGACCAGCGTGTCCTGGCGCGCCTCGACGATCTCGTCGAGGTAGCAGATGGCGCCGAGGCGCGCCGCCAGCGTCAGCGGGCCGTCCTGCCAGCGGGTGCCGCCGGCGTCGAGCAGGAAGCGGCCGACCAGGTCGGCGGCCGTCATGTCTTCGTTGCAGGCCACCGTGATCAACGGCTTGCCCAGCTTCCAGGCCATGTGCTCGACGAAGCGCGACTTGCCGCAGCCGGTCGGCCCCTTCAGCATGACCGGCAGGCGGGCGGCGTAGGCCGCTTCGTACAGTTCGATTTCCTTGCCTTGCGGCTGGTAGAAGGGTTCCTGGCGAACCCGGAAGTCGTCGGCGGTGGGCATGGCGGGCTTCCTTTGCGGCTGGGGTGAAAAAACCCCGCCAAAGCGGGGTTGGTGAATGCTTACTTATGGACGCCGAGCTTTTCCCGCCAGCCGGGATAGATCTTGTCGGCATCGTTCGGGAAGGAGACGAAGGCGCGGGCGAATTCCGGGTGTTCCTTCGCCCATTCGATCGGGTCGGCCTTGGCCTTCCAGCATTCGTAAGCCTGGCGCAGCGACTTGGCGCCGGCGGCCGGGCTGTCGATGTGGCCGTAGGCGCCGCCGCCCGCCGTGTTGATCACGTTGCCGTGGCCGAGGTTTTCGAAGAAGCCGGGCAGGCGCAGCGCGTTCATGCCGCCAGAGATGATCGGCGTCGTCGGTTTCATGCCGTACCACTCCTGGTGGTAGGCCGGGCCGCTGTAGCTGTCGCGCTCGATGATGTAGGCGATGGCGCGGTCGTCCTTGTCGCCTTCCATCTTGCCGTAGCCCATGGTGCCGACGTGGATGCCGGAAGCGCCCTGCAGGCGGCTCATCTTGGCCAGCACGTAGGCGGTGTAGCCGCGCTTGCTCTGCGGGCTGGTGACGGCGCCGTGGCCGGCGCGGTGGTAATGCAGGTACTGGTTGGGGAAGTAGCGGCGGGCGGTGGTGACCATGCCCGGGCCGCCGACGTAACCGTCGACCAGGAAGGCGACCTTGTCGGCATCCGGGCCGAAGGTTTCGAGGATGTATTCGCCGCGCGCGATCATTTCGCCGTGGTAGTCGGCGGTGATGTTGGCGGAGAAGATCTTGGCCTCGCCGGTTTCGTCCATCGCCCGCTTCATCGCGTCGTACACCAGGGGCATGACCTTCTTCACCGGCGCGAACACCTGGTTGCCCTGCGGTTCGTCGTTCTTGATGAAGTCGCCGCCGAGCCAGAACTGGTAGGCGGCGGCGGCGAAGGGTTCGGGGCGCAGGCCGAGCTTGGGCTTGATGATGGTGCCGGCGATGTAACCGCCATCGACAACCGGCCGGCCGAGGACGCGCCAGAGGTCGGCGATGTCCTTGGCCGGGCCGTCGAACAGCTCGATGGCGCGGCGCGGCACGTAGAAGTCGTACATCTTGGCGTATTCGATGTCGCCCATGCCCTGGTTGTTGCCGATGGTCAGCGTCAGGAAGGAGACGATCATCATCCGGCCATCGACCACGTTGCGGTCGAAGAGGTCGAGCGGATAGGCGATGCGCATCTCCTCGCCGGCCTCGTCGATGTGATAGACCAGCGCATCGACGCCCTTGGTGAATTCGTCGGTGGTGCACACCTCGACGTTGGTGCCGGTCGACGACTCGGCAGCGAAGTGCGCGGCAGCCTCCAGGTAACCGTAACCGGCCTTCGGCTTCATCTTGTAGGCGCAGAGGATGTGGCGGCCGCCGGCGATCAGGTCGTCTTCCCTGAGGCTGAGGTCGGCGTAGCGGTTCGATTGGTCCATCGTCTTGTCTCCGTGTGTGGTTGTGCGGTCTGCTGCGGCGATGGAGCGAATATTAGGAAGAGCGAAAGATAAATAACAGTCACGTATTTTTACCGGGGTGTTCAGCAAAAATTTACGATCAGGTCGATGAGCCCAGGGAACTTTTCGGCGTGACGGGAAACAAAAACGCTCCGATCAAATTACCTACTGCGGGGTATCACATGGACCAACTGTCCCTCATCGGTGTCGGCTTTGCCGTCGCCATCTTCGGCCTGGCCTGCTTCATGGCTTTGAAGCTGGCCTCGAAGAAGGCGTATCACTGATCTGCCGGCGCCGGGATTTCCCGGCGTTTTTCATGGTGCAGGGGGAAACAGGTCCTTCGGGGCGATGCCTTGCAGGCTATCGACCACCCGCCAGGCAGCGCTGAAGTCCTGGTCGCGCGAGTATTCGCCACGGCAGACCAGGCAGCGCAGGCCGGCAGCGTACGCCGCGTCCAGGCCGTTGGCCGAATCCTCGATGGCGAGACAGGCGGCGGCCGGCAGGCCCAGGCGCTCGCGCACCCAGTCGTAGATGTCGGGCGCCGGCTTCTTGGCCGGCACGACGTCGCCGGCGCCGATCACCGCGAA
Organism: Azonexus sp. MM2026_4; assembly: GCF_055901855.1. Classification (NCBI taxonomy): domain Bacteria; kingdom Pseudomonadati; phylum Pseudomonadota; class Betaproteobacteria; order Rhodocyclales; family Azonexaceae; genus Azonexus; species Azonexus sp. MM2026_4. Next base: position 3,729,573 of record NZ_CM148380.1, read on the forward strand.
CCAGCCGGCAGCATCCGGCGCCAGACTGGCGCGCAACAGCGCGTGTACATTCTCCGGCGCGGTCGTCGTCGCGATCGCCAGCCGCCAGCCGGCGGCCCGCGCCGCACCGATCAGTTCGGCGACGCCGGGGCGCAACGGAATGGCGCCGGCGGCGACGCGCCGCACATAGTGCGCGGTCTTCACCCGGTGCAGTTGCTGCACCAGTTCCCCGAAATCCGCCGCGGCCGCCCGCCGCGGATCGTAACGTCCGGCGAAATGCCGGATGCGTTCCTTGCCGCCGGTGACAGCCAGCAGTTCGCCATAGAGGCGGGCGTCCCAGACCCAGGGCAGGCCGAATTCGGCAAAGGCAGCGTTGAACGCCGGCAGGTGGCCGTCGCGCTCGGTTTCGGCGAGCGTGCCATCGACATCGAAGATCAGGGCGGGCGCGGTTTGCATGCTCGCCAAGATAGTGCGGCGGCCGCGCGATCGCCAGTCAGGAATCCTGAACCCTGGGCTCAGGGTTGTTTAATCAGCAATGATTTATGAATAAATTAAAAAATACTGACTAGGCCTTAATTCACAAGTAACTTATCTTGAGCTCCAACACGGTAACAAACCAATGACTGGAGACATCATGCTATTCGGACGCACCACGCTGTCGAAGTTCGTCATCGAGCACACCCGCGGCCAGCACAGCGACATGGGCGCCCTGCTGATCGACGTTGCAGCGGCGGTCAAGGGCATCTCGGCGCTGGTCGGCAAGGGGGCGCTGTCCGGCTTTTCCGGTTCCGCCGCGTCGACCAACGTGCAGGGCGAAGAGCAGAAGAAGATCGACGTCCTGGCCAACGAGGCCATCCTGCGCCACTGCGAATGGGGCGGCCAGCTTGCCGGCATGGCGTCGGAGGAGATGGACGAACCCTACACTATCCCCGACGCCTACCCGCGCGGCCGCTACCTGCTGGTCTTCGACCCGCTCGACGGCTCGTCGAACAGCGACGTGAACGTTTCGGTTGGCACCATTTTCTCGATCCTGCAGCGGCCGCAGGCCGGTGACGCGACGAGCGCCGACTTCCTGCGCCCGGGCGCCGAACAGGTTGCCGCCGGCTACGCCATCTACGGGCCGGCGACCATGCTGGTGCTGAGCGTCGGCACCGGTACCCACGCCTTCACGCTGGACCGCGAGAGCGGCAACTTCATCCTCACCCATGCCGACATCCGGGTGCCGGCAGCGACCCGCGAGTTCGCCATCAACACCTCCAACGAGCGCTTCTGGGAACCGCCGGTGCAGCGTTACGTCGCCGAGTGCAAGGCGGGCAAGACCGGCGACCGCGGCGCCGATTTCAACATGCGCTGGATCGCCTCGATGGTTGCCGAAGTGCATCGCATCCTGATGCGCGGCGGCATCTTCATGTATCCCAAGGACAGCAAGGACCCGGGCAAGCCCGGGCGCCTGCGCCTGCTCTACGAAGCCAACCCGATGGCGATGCTGATCGAGCAGGCCGGCGGCGCCGCCAGCACCGGCCGCGGGCGCATCCTCGACGTCGCGCCGGAAGCGCTGCACCAGCGCGTGCCGGTGATCCTCGGTTCGCGCGAGGAAGTCGAACGGCTCGAACGCTACCACCAGGAGTTCGACGCCGGTACCGACCGCCCCTACGCCTCGCCGCTGTTCGCCGAACGCTCGCTGTTCCGCGACTAGCCCACCGCATTTCCTATCCCCGGAGTTCCCGCCATGTCCGTCAAACATCCGATCATCGCCATCACCGGTTCGTCCGGCGCCGGCACCAGCACGGTGATGCAGAGTTTCCAGCACATCTTCCGGCGCGAGAAGATCAACGCCCAGATCGTCGAGGGCGATTCCTTCCATCGCTACGACCGGCTGTCGATGCGCGCCGAGATGAAGGCGCAGGGGGAACAGGGCAACGTCAATTTCAGCCACTTCGGCCCGGAAGCCAACCTGCTCGAAGAACTGCAGGACCTCTTCAGGAGCTACGGCAGGGACGGCCGCGGCAAGGTGCGCAAGTACCTGCACGACGCCGCCGAGGCCGCGCCCTGGCAGCAGGAGCCCGGCACCTTCACGCCCTGGCAGGACATCCCGGCCGCTACCGACCTGATGTTCTACGAAGGACTGCACGGCGCCTGGAGTGGCGACGGCATCGACATCGCCGCCCAGGTCGATCTCTGCGTCGGCGTCGTGCCGATCATCAACCTGGAGTGGATCCAGAAACTGCACCGCGACCAGAAGATGCGCGGCTACTCGCAGGAAGCCGTGGTCGACACCATCCTGCGCAGGATGCCCGACTACGTGAACCACATCTGCTCGCAGTTCGGCCGCACCCACGTCAATTTCCAGCGCGTGCCGATCGTCGATACCTCCAACCCCTTCATCGCCCGCGACATCCCGTCGGCCGACGAAAGCATGGTGGTGATCCGCTTCGCCAACCCGAAAGGGATCGACTTCCAGTACCTGATCAACATGCTGCACGGCTCGATGATGACCCGCCCGAACACGCTGGTCGTGCCCGGCGGCAAGATGGGGCTGGCGATGCAGATGATCTTCACGCCGATGATCCTGCGTCTGATGGACCAGAAGCGGCGCGCCTGAGACGGACGGATATTTCAGCCATGGAGAGAGACATGACGACCACCACCTTCCGCCGCGACCTGGCGAACGCCCTGCGTTTCCTCGCCATCGACGCCGTCGAGCAAGCCAAATCCGGCCACCCTGGCGCGCCGATGGGCATGGCCGACATCGCCGAAGTCCTGTGGCGCGACCATCTGCGCCACAACCCCGCCAACCCGCAGTGGGCCGACCGCGACCGCTTCGTGCTGTCGAACGGCCACGGCTCGATGCTGCTCTACGCCTTGCTCCACCTGAGCGGCTACGACCTGCCGCTCGATGAACTCAAGCGTTTCCGCCAGTTCGGCAGCAAGACCGCCGGCCATCCGGAAGTCCACCACACGCCGGGCGTCGAGACGACCACCGGGCCGCTCGGCCAGGGCATCAGCAACGCGGTCGGCATGGCGCTCGCCGAGAAGCTGCTCGCCCAGCGCTACAACCGCCCCGGGCACGCCATCGTCGATCACCGCACCTGGGTCTTCCTTGGCGACGGTTGCCTGATGGAAGGGATCAGCCACGAAGCCTGCGCCCTGGCCGGTGTCTGGGGGCTGGACAAGCTGGTCGCTTTCTACGACGACAACGGGATTTCCATCGACGGCCACGTCGAAGGCTGGTTCCGCGACGACACCGTCGCCCGTTTCCGAGCCTACGGCTGGGACGTCATTGGCCCGCTCGACGGCCACGATCCGATTGCCATCGCCGCGGCGACGGCCGAGGCCCGCCAGTCGCGCGGCCGGCCGACGCTGATCGTTTGCCGCACGCAGATCGGCTGGGGTTCGCCGAACAAGGCCGGCAGCCACGACGTGCATGGCGCGCCGCTCGGCGCCGCGGAAATCGCCGCCACCCGCGCCGCGCTCGGCTGGCCGCACGCGCCGTTCGAAATTCCCGAGGCGCTGCGCGCCGCCTGGGACGCGCGCGCCAGCGGCGCGGCGGCGGAAGATGAATGGCGGCAGCGCTTCGCCGCCTACCGCGCCGCCTATCCGGAAGTGGCCGCCGAATTCGAGCGCACCCAGGCCGGCGGCCTGCCGGAAGCCTGGCCGGAAATCCGCGGCGAACTGCTCGCCCAGGCGGCAGCGAAGAGTGGCGGCATCGCCAGCCGCAAGTCGTCGCAGAACTGCCTCGATTTCCTGATCGACCGCGTTCCCGAACTGCTCGGCGGCTCGGCCGACCTCACCGGCTCCAACCTGACCGCCGGCAAAGGCAGCGTCGCCTGGCACGCGGCCGGCGACAAGACGCCGAACTACCTGTCCTACGGCGTGCGCGAATTCGGCATGGCGGCGATCATGAACGGCGTCGCCCTGCACGGCGGGCTGATTCCCTACGGTGGCACCTTCGCCGTCTTCTCCGACTACTCGCGCAACGCCATCCGCATGAGCGCGCTGATGCAGCAGCGCGTCGTCCATGTCCTGACCCACGATTCGATCGGTCTCGGCGAGGACGGCCCGACGCACCAGCCGATCGAGCACGTCGGCAGCCTGCGCCTGATCCCCGGCCTCGATGTCTGGCGTCCCTGCGACGAACTGGAAACGGCGGTCGCCTGGGCCGAGGCGCTGGAACGCCGCGACGGGCCGAGCGCCCTGTTCCTGTCGCGGCAGAATCTCGAACAATGCGGCGACCGCCCCGGCCGGGCGGCAGAGATTGCCTGCGGCGGTTACGTCCTGCGCGAGGCGGACGGCCCCTTGCAGGCGGTGATCCTCGCCACCGGCTCGGAAGTCGGCATCGCGCTGGCCGCGCAGCGCGAACTGGCCGCCCACGGTGTCGCCGTGCGCGTCGTCTCGATGCCTTGCTGCGAACGCTTCGACCGCCAGAAGACGGCGTGGAAGAAGGCGGTGCTGCCGCCGGACGTGGTGCGCATCGCCATCGAGGCGGCGCATCCCGATCCGTGGCGCAAGTACGTCGGCCTGGTCGGCGAAGTGGTCGGCATCGACAGCTTCGGCGCCTCCGCTCCGGCGCCCGTCCTCTACGAACATTTCAAGCTGACCGCCGCCCATCTGGCGAGCGTCGTCGTCGAAACCATCGCCCGCGAGAGCGGCAGCGACGGCGACTTCTGAGCGCCCCGGCAGCCACCGATTTCCATTCAAAATCAGGAGACAACCCATGCCAATACGGGTGGCAATCAACGGCTTCGGCCGTATCGGACGCATGGCCTTGCGCGCCATCGCCCAGGAAGACGAGTTTTCCGGTCTCGAGGTGGTCGGCATCAACGACCTGCTCGATGCCGATTACCTCGCCTATCTGCTCAAACACGACTCGGTGCATGGCCGCTTCGGTGGCGAGGTCGTCGTCGATGGCAAGGACTTGCTGGTCGATGGCCGGCGCATCCGGCTCAGCGCCGAACGTGACCCGGCCCGGCTGAACTGGGGCGAACTCGGCGTCGATCTGGTGATCGAGGCGACCGGCTTCTTCCTCACTCAGGAAAGCTGCCAGGCGCATATTGCCGCCGGGGCGCGCAAGGTCGTGCAGTCGGCGCCGTCGAAGGACGACACGCCGATGTTCGTCTATGGTGTCAATCACGACAGCTACGCCGGCCAGGCGATTCTCTCGGCAGCGTCGTGCACGACCAACTGCCTGGCGCCGGTGGCCAAGGTGCTCAACGACCGCTTCGGCATCAAGCGCGGGCTGATGAGCACGGTGCACGCGGCGACCGCCACCCAGAAGACGGTCGACGGCCCGTCCGGCAAGGACTGGCGCGGCGGGCGCGGCATCCTGGACAACATCATCCCGTCCTCGACCGGCGCCGCCAAGGCCGTCGGCAAGGTGATTCCGGCGCTGGCCGGGCGCCTGACCGGGATGGCCTTCCGGGTGCCGACGCCGGACGTCTCGGTGGTCAACCTGACCGTCGAACTGGAGCACAGCGCGTCGTATGCCGAGATCTGCGCGGCCATGCGCGAAGCCGCCGCCGGACCGCTCAAGGGCGTCCTCGCCTACACCGACCAGGCGGTGGTATCGACCGATTTCCGCGGCTGTCCGCAACCGTCGATCTTCGACGCCGAGGCCGGCATCGCGCTCGATCCCAGCTTCGTCAAGGTCGTCTCGTGGTACGACAACGAGTACGGCTACACCTGCAACATGTTGCGCCTGGCGCGCCATGTCGCGCACTGAGGGGGCGGCGATGACGACTTTCCTGCGCATGACCGAGGTCGAGCTTGCCGGCAAGCGGGTACTGATCCGCGCCGACCTCAACGTGCCGACCGACGACGCCGGGCGGATCACCGACGAGACGCGCATCGTCGCCTCGCTGGCGGCGATGCGGCTGGCGCTCGACGCCGGCGCGGCGGTGATGGTGACCTCGCATTTCGGCCGTCCGAAGGAGGGCGCGCTGCAACCGGGCGACACCCTGGCGCCGGTCGCCGAACGCCTGGCCGAAGCGCTCGGCCGGCCGGTGCCGCTGCTCAAGAACTGGCTGGCCGACGGCTGGAGCGTCAAGCCCGGGCAGATCGTCCTGCTCGAGAACTGCCGCGGCAACGTCGGCGAGAAGGCCGACGATCCAGCGCTCGCCGAACGCATCGCCGCGCTCTGCGACGTCTATGTCAACGACGCCTTCGGCGCCGCCCACCGCGCCGAGGCGACTACCCAAGGCGTCGCCCGCTACGCGCCGCTGGCCTGCGCCGGCCCACTGCTGGCCGCCGAACTCGATGCTCTCGGCCAGGCCTTCGAAGCGCCGCGCCGGCCGCTGGTGGCGATCGTCGGCGGTTCCAAGGTGTCCACCAAGCTGTCCATCCTGCGTTCGCTCGCCGCCCGCGTCGATCGCCTGATCGTCGGCGGCGGCATCGCCAACACCTTCCTGCTCGCCGCCGGCAAGCCGATCGGCAAGTCGCTGGCCGAGCCCGACCTGGTCGATGAGGCGCGGGCGATCATGGCCATGATGGCGGCGCGCGGCGCGTCCGTTCCGCTGCCCGAGGACGTCGTCGTCGCCCGGGCGTTCTCGGCGAACGCCGAGGCCCGCTTGTGCCCGGTCGACGCGGTCGGTGCCGACGAGATGATCTTCGACGTCGGCCCGCGCAGCGCGCGTGAGATTGCCGGCATCCTGCAGGGTGCCGGCACCATCGTCTGGAACGGGCCGCTCGGCGTCTTCGAGTTCCCGCAATTCGCTGCCGGCACCGCGGCGCTGGCCCGCGCCATCGCCGATTCGCCGGCCTTCTCGGTGGCCGGCGGCGGCGACACGCTGGCCGCGATCGGCCAGTTCGGCGTCGGCGAACGCATCGACTACATCTCCACCGGCGGTGGCGCCTTCCTCGAATTCCTCGAAGGCAAGCCGCTGCCCGCCGTCGCCGCGCTCGTGGCGGCGGCGACCCGCCAGCATCCGCGAAAGGAAAACGCATGGCTCTGATCTCGCTGCGCCAGTTGCTCGACCACGCCGCCGAGCACGATTACGGCCTGCCCGCCTTCAACGTCAACAACATGGAGCAGATCCACGCCATCATGCAGGCGGCGGCGGCCTGCGACAGCCCGGTGATCCTGCAGGCTTCGGCCGGCGCCCGCAAATATGCCGGCGAGCCTTTCCTGAGGAAGCTGGTCGAAGCGGCGATCGAGCAGTATCCGGAGATTCCGGTCTGCCTGCACCAGGACCACGGCACCTCGCCGGCGGTCTGCCAGCAGTCGATGCGCAGCGGCTTCTCGAGCGTGATGATGGACGGCTCGCTGGGCGAGGACGGCAAGACGCCGACCAGCTACGCCTACAACGTCGACACCACGCGCAAGGTGGTCGAGATGGCGCACGCGATCGGCGTCTCGGTCGAAGGCGAACTCGGTTGCCTGGGTTCGCTGGAAACCGGCGAGGCCGGCGAGGAAGACGGCATCGGCGCCGCCGGCAAGCTCGACCACGCGCAACTGCTGACCGATCCCGACGAAGCCGCCGACTTCGTCGCCAAAACCGGCGTCGATGCGCTGGCCATCGCCATCGGCACCAGCCACGGCGCCTACAAGTTCACCCGGCCGCCGACCGGCGAAATCCTCGCCATCGACCGCATCAAGGCGATCCACGCGCGCATTCCCAATACCCACCTGGTGATGCACGGATCGAGCAGCGTGCCGCAGGAATGGCTGGCGGTGATTCGCCGCTACGGCGGGGCGATCAAGGAAACCTACGGCGTGCCGGTCGAGGAAATCGTCGAGGGCATCCGCCATGGTGTGCGCAAGGTCAATATCGACACCGACATCCGCCTGGCGATGACCGGTGCGATGCGCCAGGCGATGGCCGAAAGACCGGAAGAATTCGACCCGCGCGCCTTCCTCAAGGCTGCCGTCGTGGCCGCCCGCGACATCTGTCGCTTGCGTTTCGAAGCCTTCGGTTCGTCCGGGCAGGCGAGCAAGATCAAGCCGCTGTCGCTGGAAAGGATGGCCGCCGCCTATCGCTGAACCGCATTACCGAACTCTGCACGGCCCTTGCGTCGTTTCGACCCCGCTCGTCGGGGTCTTTTTTTCCCTTTTTTCTGGAGCGCAACCATGTCCGCCCGTGATTTCATCATCGCCCCGAGCATCCTCTCCGCCAACTTCGCCAAACTGGGCGAGGAAGTGGCCAACGTCATCGCCGCCGGCGCCGACTGGATCCACTTCGACGTGATGGACAACCACTACGTCCCCAACCTGACCATCGGCCCGCTGGTCTGCGAGGCGATCCGGCCGTGCACGACGGCGCCGATCGACGTGCACCTGATGGTCAAGCCGGTCGACCGCATCGTCCCCGATTTCGTGAAGGCTGGCGCCAACCTCATCACCTTCCACCCGGAAGCCTCCGAGCACATCGACCGCACGCTGGCGCTGATCCGCGATGGCGGTTGCCAGGCCGGCCTGGTGTTCAACCCGGCGACGCCGCTCGACCATCTCGACTACGTCCTCGACAAGATCGACGTCGTCCTGCTGATGAGCGTCAACCCCGGCTTCGGCGGCCAGAAGTTCATCCCCGGCACGCTGGCCAAGGCGCGCCAGGCCAGGGCCAAGCTCGATGCCTACGAGCGCGACAGCGGCCGGCGCATCCGCCTCGAAATCGACGGCGGGGTCAATCCGGGTAATATTGCGCAGATCGCCTGCGCCGGCGTCGATGCCTTCGTCGCCGGTTCGGCGGTATTCGGCGCCGGTCGCGACGACGACCCGCACCGCTACGATACGATCATTGCCGCGCTGCGCGCGGCGCTCAAGGACCGCCCATGAAATTCCGCTCGATCACCTTCGACCTCGACGGCACCCTGCTCGACACCGTTGCCGACCTCGCCGAAGCCTGTCGCCTGATGCTCGCCGAACTTGGCCAGCCGCCGCGCAGCGAAGATGAAATCCGGCGTTTCGTCGGGCGTGGCATGGCGGTGCTGGTCGAACGCTGCCTGACCTGGGAAGCAGCACCCGATCCGGCGCTGCAGGCGCAGGGCATTGCCGCCTTCCAGCGCCACTACGCGGCGGTCAACGGGCGCCAGGCGCAGTTCTTTCCCGGCGTCCGCGAAGGCCTCGCCGCCTGGCACGCCACCGGCCTGCCGCTGGCCGTGGTGACCAACAAGCCGGCGGCGTTCACCGAAGTCCTGCTCGAACGCACCGGCATCGCCCACTATTTCACCGCCGTCGTCTCCGGCGACACGACGCCGCAGCGCAAGCCGCACCCGGCGCCGCTGCTCCATGCCTGCGCGGCGCTCGGCTGCGCGCCGGCGAGCAACCTGCACATCGGCGATTCGAAGCACGACATCGAAACCGCCCGCAACGCCGGCTGTGCGGTGTACTGCGTGCCCTACGGCTACAACGAGGGCGAGCCGCTGCGCGCCGCCGACTGCGACGCGCTGGTCGCCGATCTGCTGGTGGCGCTGCGGCTGGCGCACAGCGCTTGAGGCTCACGCGAAAAGAGTGCCCATTTCGTGATTGATCGCAGTCAGGGCTGGTCGGAGGACGAACGCCTCAGTCCGACCCGAGGCGGAAATTGGCGACTTGGGAAAGCGCCACTATGACCCACACGGCCCACACCAACGGCTCTTCCTCGCTTCCCCCGTCTTGCGAAGAACGTAGAGAAATGGCTTGCGCGGCTCGCCCGTTGGAACGATGACCTGCGCCACAATGTCTGTCGGCGCGTCGTCCCTGGGGGCGCACAAATCAACTGCCTCGTAAGTTACGCCATTTGAAACAAACGCTCGTTGACCGGAAGGAAAGGTCCCTGTTGCGGTCACGTATGAATCCGGAATTGAACTCAGAACGACATTCTTGTCCAGCGCGACGATTGCCGGATGCAAGAACTGCACGTCTTTGTAGTGTCCGGAATGATTGGTGTAATGGGAGTGCTTGGCCGAAAGCTTGCCTTCGACGATCAATTCGCCAAACTTCTCGGAAAGCCGAACCTCTCCCTCGGAATAGATGCAATTGTCCAAGACCGTGACAACATCACGATTGATGACAAAGCGTTGATATTCACGGCCTGCAACGGTGATCTTCTCTCCTGGGCCGGTGGTGATGAACTCAACCTCGCGACGAATCTTTGGAAAGAATCCCTTGTCGGGATGCAATGGGATAAGGCTCTGTTCAACCGTGACGATCTTGATGTGGTACATGTCGGCAAGCTTGGCCACGGTCGCGACCGCTGTCCTGGCCAGCGAGGACAAGGAGGTGAAAGCCAGAGTGCCTGCCAGTAAAGCCAATTTCAGCAAATGGTTCACACTGATTTTCCCGGCGGGCAGCGTTGAAATGAGTGGACTGCGCGGCATTTTGCGGAGGTCCGCGCGACTGCCGGGTTGGGCCTCAAATAGCTACGGAAGAGAAAGCTCAAATACTGCTCCTCGCGGCGAATTGTGGAATTGGGCGCTAAGGCCAGGATGCCTTTAAGCCATGCGGAAAACTCAGGAATAACCGATTTTTCGACGAAAAGACGAGCTTCGTTCGCGCTCGCCTCGGGGACGGCGGCTGTGCGAATGTACAGCCGCTCATAGGGCACATTTTGGTTAGGTGGCCAGAAGAAACACTCAAACAATTTGCCCCCACTACCCTGAATGAGATGTGCATCGGCAGCGATAGCCAAACCGGACAGAGCTGCCTCCACAGCAGACGCGCGAAGAGGATAGCTTAGGCCTTTGGGGAGTTTCTTCTTCTCGATGTGCATTCGAAGTCTCGACGCTATGGGGCCCAACGGAAGCCCTTGTAGGAGGTAAGCGGACTGCAGTGCGACGCGGTAACAGGAAAGCCAACGCGTGTGTTCGGCAGGTCCGCTTGACTGCAGGGTTATGCACCACTTAACGCCTCTTTCACCGCTTGCTTCAAGAGCTCTTCATCGTTAACTAGCTCTCGATAGAGATCATAGGGAAGCTGCCCATCATTTACTTGGCGGATGATAAAGAGAGACAACCGCCACGCGTCTGGATGTGGTTTGTCGAAGTCGAAATCGATCCCACCGACTTCCGGTGTCTTGAATACATCGACGCCAATACCGTGAGGACGGATGAACCAGCAGGTATTAGGAATTTGCTGCGTGTGCCGGTGAGTGGGCGAGAGAATGTCTTCTGCCGTCGCCAACTTGAATGCGTGGACCAGGAGTTCCTTCGCCCACGCTAAGTTGGCGTACCAAAGAGGAATTGCACGGCGGACGAGTTCAATGCGCGAGGGACTCATGATGCATAACGTCGTAGCGGACGGGGACCGCCGGCAAGCTATGCTTGCCGGCGGTCCCCTCGAGCGTAGGGTTGGGCGTCAGGAGCGGTGACGATGCCACAGGACTGGAAACTGCGAACATGTACGACCTGAAAGTACCCGGTTGCGGAATTGAGCAAAGAGTCTCTTGAGTGGTCATAGGCGTGGCCAAGCATGCGATACCGCGAATATGCAGGTGGCGAGCAGCACTAGCCCCAATATCTCCACCAGCACACCCAGAAACCAAGGAGCATTATCCAACTGATTGATTTCTTCTTTGGGAAATCGGCCAAGGGTGATTGCTCGGAGAAAGACCCAGCCAATCGACCAGCCTACGGTGCGAACGCAGAAGTCCCAGCCGAGCCACCAAAGGCCTCGAAGTAGCTTTACGACGGCTGCTCGTGAAAGGTCGCTGAGATCTAGGAGAAGGTCGAGCATGAGCGCGAGACTTATGACGCCCAACGTTGAAGCTCACCGGACGGCGGGCAGCGAAGCTGGCCGACGGTCTGGTGGCGCGGACTGTTGGGGGTTGTGAAAACCATTAAAAGTCGATGAACTTTGCCCATGACCAGCCGAACCAACCAAGCACGGCTCCAATAAAAAAACCAGTAACAGGCCCCGCTATGTTGAATGTATGCGGAGGCCACGATTGCACCAACAGTACAGCCGTAGAAGCTAATACACCGCAGAGCGTAGCACGAAGAACAGGGTGCTCTAGCTTTGAAACGCCGGCTCGAGAATCTAGGCCAAGAACTGCACCGTAATAGGCACCAAGGACCAAGAATAGGAGAGCGATATTGAAGACTGCATGCCAATTACCCCAAGGTAGATAGGCAAGGCCGTTCAGCGCCAAGGCAACCAAAAAACCGAGGGCGGAAAACAGCACGATCCCTACGAATGCAAATAGCTGCTGGAGCTTCAAGTTGCGAATTACCATCAAGGCGCCCAACGCCCCGCTTCAGCCGCGGCCCAGCTAGAGCGGCAAAGCCGCGGAGGCCGGGACGTCGGCTGGAAGCGATGGTTAGCGCTTGCTCTTTTCGTGACTCTCGAAAATTGCGGCCTCGTGGTTTTTGAAGTCAGAGAACTCTGCCATCTTGAACGATGTGCAACCTTGGCGCGTAAGATGCAGTGCATAGATTTCCCCACCGATATGTATTTTCTTGCCGCTTGTTGCCTTGCTTTGAATATCGCGTTGCTCGTTCATCATCGACGGGATGAGTTCCATGAGGTTGCCTTCGGGGACACTGCACTCTGGCTTTACCCCAACACCATATCCAAGCGCCTCCGACACGAAATTGTTTGTGGATCGGTACGCGAAGCCAACTACTTGGTCTGTCTCTTCACTTATGCCGAATTGGTAAACCGTAGTTGTGAAGTCGGCGCTTAACGAGTACTCGCCCTTGTAAGAATTCCAGCTATCTCTGAGGGCGTCGGGAGTATGGAAATTAAGATTATGTATTCCTCGCGCAATCATCCGCGTGCTGGCCTGTAGCGCCCAGCCATTAGCGAACCCACCAGCGCCGGTTCCCGCCACTATTGTTCTCAGATGCGGGATGTAGCTGGCTTTCGTCACAAACATAAAGGGTGCCCCGTCAGCCGAAACCGCAAGGGTGTCGGTGGCAACTAAAACCTGATCTGCGTCCGAGTAGAAGATTAGTGAGGACATGGTGCTTTTTGATCGCTAACGAATGAAAGGGACTTCCCCGTCCCGAGGTAGCGGCGGAAGCCGCCGGCAGCGGTAGCTGCCATGATTGAGTTTCCACACCAAATCATTCGCTCGAAAGGGGAAGTCCATGGATATTGTCACCGTCGGCATTGATCTCGCCAAGAATGTATTCGCTTTGCATGGCGTTGACCAGAGCGGCAAAGCGGTTTTCATCAAGCCCAAGGTGGCTCGCAGCCAGTTGCTGGGCATGAGCGGCAAACGCGGCAAGAACGATGTGGCCGACGCTGCCGCCATCTGCGAAGCCGTTACCCGGCCCAACATGCGCTTCGTGCCGGTCAAGGATGTCGATCAACAAGCCATCCTCTGCCTGCACCGTACCCGGCAAGGCTTTGTCGAAGAACGCACCGCGCTCTACAACCGCTTGCGCGGCCTGATCAGTGAATTCGGCATCGTCCTGCCGCAGAAAGTCGAACGCCTGCGCCGGGAAATCGGCGCCCATCTCGAAGCACTTCCCGGTTGGGCCAATCGCTGTGTCGGCGACCTGCTGGCACACGCCGACCGGCTCAACGAACGCATCGAGGAATACGACAAAGCCATTGCCCAGGCCGCCCGCCAGGACGCCAGAAGCCGACAACTCATGCAACTCCCCGGCATCGGCCCGACCACGGCCAGCGCCCTGGTCGCCAGCCTGGGCGGCGGCCACGACTTCAAGAACGGTCGGCAACTCGCCGCCTGGGCCGGGCTCGTTCCCGGCCAATGCAGCAGTGGCGGCAAGGCCCGCTTGGGCAGGATCACCAAGGCGGGCGACGCCTACCTGCGCAGTCTGCTCGTCATGGGCGCCCGCGCCGTTCTCGCCGGACTGGGCGACAAGCACGATCGCTTCAGTCGCTGGGCCAGAAACCTGGTCGAACGACGGGGTTACTGGAAAGCGGCGGTTGCCATTGCCGCCAAGAACCTGCGGCTCGCCTGGGCGGTATTGCACTACGGCGACGATTTCCGACGCATCGAAGAGACTGCCTGAACCACAAAATCGTCTGTAGGGAAAAACAGGAAAGGAATCACCGGCTGATCGCTGGCAGCCCAAGACCAGCGAAGCACTGCCAGCGTTGATGTGAAGCGGGTTGGACCCGCGCGGGGAGAGCCTGATTACCTCCAGGAGAGGAAGTCACTCTCGGCTAACGAATGAGGCCCCCGCGCGCGTCTTTCATCAGGGTCCGGGCAAAAGCCCAAGATGACCGGTTGTAGTACCGCAGTCCTTCACCTTCTCGCACCGACACGGCAGGAATGGATGAATCGCAGGAAAACAGGATCAGGAATGAAACGATAAAAATTCAGAATGCCGCTTGCGGAAAACGGGGAAGCCCTTGTAGGAAGTGAGCGGCCTGCGCGGCTTTTCGCGCAGGTCCGCTCGACTGAAAGGTTATGCGTCTCGGCTTCTCTTGGCATTGGCATATTGTCTCACTGCGATGACCGCAGCAATAGATGCAAGGGCACCAACCAGACCCCACGGAACGATGAACGCGAGGGACCAAGCAGAGTATTCCGATGCGTCAGCGCCCAGCCAAACAGGCGACCAGTAGAGCAAGTAAGCGAGCAGGACCGGCACTGCGATAGCCGCCGCCCAGCGGGCAAAGCGATTTTCGAGCCGCCCGGAAAACAGGGCGATGACTACGGAAAGCACCGCAATAAAGAATGCGCCCGAAACAAACGACAGAGATTCCAGCAGCTCTAGCACTTGGACGTCGCGAGGTTAGGAGAGCGCCGTGGAGAGAGACGCATAACGTCTGAATTCACCGGCCTGCGCGGCTTTTCGCGCAGGTCCAGTGGAATGATGGGTTGGGCCTCGGCGGAACGGTGCGACAGGCTGCGACTTTGCGCGGACAAGGCCACCTAAGAACAGCGACTGCACAGGCGTTTCCAAGAGTGCTCCACTGCCGGAAGCCAAAGGGACGAAGGAGGCTTTCATGTAAGCGCCTCAAGATCAGTTGCCAAGATGTATAGGGAATTCGGGACAGGATTGTGGCAAATGAGTCCGCGACCACTAATCGACTTATCGAACTGGACGAGTACACGATTTCTGGCATTCGCTGTCTCAATCACAGTTCCGCTCTCATCAATAAGCCGCCAATAGTTCTCGTCCGGAATGCAGGCTGACGGAGGCAGCAATGTGCCGTTGAAGCTGCGAAGGATGACTCTTGTATTCGGACGGAGCAAGGGACGATTTCCTAAGAGGCCCAACGTGAAAGTGAGCGGCCTGCGCGGCTTTTTGCGCAGGTCCGCTCGACTGCAAAGTTAGCGAAGTAATCGGGCCGAAGCCGCAAATCGCCCCGAAGAAACAGCATTTCCCCACGTGGTTTAAACGTCATAGTGAAAATTGACTAATATAAAAATCAATCACTTAAGAGGTGTTTCTTGAGAGACCTCGAACGCTGACTACAGCGACCACTATTCGAAGTCATGGCTTCCCACTGCTAGACGACTCAGACATGGTCCTGCGGCTGAACACTACTTGGTCACCGTTAATAATAGTTGTTAGAACCTCTTTGCCGGATAACTCAATTAATTGTCCCTTGGAGTTGTAGGAGAAACGGACCTCTCCCCCTCCAAAAAACTTGATGTAATGAGACGTGGAATTAAAGACCCTGTTAATTTCATGAGCCTCGACATCAATGAGATTTTCTACGCTAACCGATTTGATCGTTCCCAAGTCCAGAGTGACTGGTTTATCTGACGAAGCGGTGATTGATCCGTCCGGGGCGATCTTCATTGACATAGTTCCATCCGGCTTGATCGTAAAGTTTTTGGGTTTCTCAGCCATAGCGTTCCCGGTTCGAGTTGATAGAGAGGTCTAACGCTTAGCTGTGCGGCCTGCGCGGCTTTTCGCGCAGGTCCGAACGAGCGCTGTGTTCGGCGCTCACTGACAAAGGAGAAAACGATGGAAACAGGACAACTTGCATCCGCTCTGCGCAACAAAGCCGCCGAGGTGCGCAACGTGAACGCCACCACGGCCGAAGAGGACCAGACGCTGCGCGATGCGGCCGCCCTACTGCGCGTGCTGGCACATGTGGTGGATGGCAAGCCGCTGGCAAAAGCCTTCGGGTCGCCCGGAGACTGGGGCTACGAAACCGCGATTGGCGCGGCAATAGCAGCAGCGCCGGTGACGCCGAACGTTAAATGTGGAACCTAACCAACGGAAAACAATCCGTCTTATAGGCTGCATAAAAAACCAGATTCATGTTGTTTCAACTACTTGGCAGATTTTAGGGGGGCGCCTCAAGAGCGCCTTGGATCGTTCGCGTCCACCGTCTTCGGCAGTAACTTGATGAATAGCCGCCATGCGGGCAGTTGATATCCAATCCGATACGGAACCCCAACACGCCGAGCATGAATTTCTGCCTTTCATTCCTTCTGTGGCTGGTTGCATGCAGAGGCAAAAAGATTCGGGCGATTGAGAATGGTACGGACGCCTCTGAACGGCCTCTGGGTTTTTGAATGACATGAAGATTATCTCGAGTGGGGCTCCTTATCAATGACTGATCATATGGACGCAGCCAACGTCGGCTATGCACGTGTTTTCTTGAAGGCCCGCTG
The DNA here is from genome assembly GCF_055901855.1 of Azonexus sp. MM2026_4. Lineage (NCBI taxonomy): Bacteria > Pseudomonadati > Pseudomonadota > Betaproteobacteria > Rhodocyclales > Azonexaceae > Azonexus > Azonexus sp. MM2026_4. The sequence goes on from NZ_CM148380.1 coordinate 3,746,015, forward strand.
CTGGCCGGGCTGAGACTTTGCCATGATCGGGCAGCGTGACGCAGTTAAGTCGGTTCCGGCGTCCAGCGACCAAACAAAACAGCCACCCGAAGGTGGCTGTTTGTCGTGGGGCCTGAAAATCCGGCTTACTTGACGATCTGGTTCAGCTCGCCCTTGGCGTAGCGTTCGGCCATCTTGTCCAGCGCCAGCGGCTTGATCTTGCTTGCCTGGCCGGCGCAGCCGAAGGCTTCGAAGCGGGCGAGGCAGATTTTCTTGGCGGCTTCGCGGGCCGGCTTGAGGTAGTCGCGCGGGTCGAACTTGCCCGGGTTTTCGGCCATGTAGCGGCGGATGGCGCCGGTCATCGCGAGGCGGATGTCGGTGTCGATGTTGACCTTGCGCACGCCGTGCTTGATGCCCTTGACGATTTCCTCGACCGGCACGCCGTAGGTTTCCTTCATGTCGCCGCCGAATTCGCGGATTTCGGCGAGCAGTTCCTGCGGCACGCTGGAGGAGCCGTGCATCACCAGGTGGGTGTTCGGGATGCGGGCGTGGATTTCGGCGATGCGGTCGATGGCGAGGATGTCGCCGGTCGGCTTCTTGGTGAACTTGTAGGCGCCGTGGCTGGTGCCGATGGCGATGGCGAGCGCGTCGCAGTTGGTCTGGCGGACGAAGTCGGCGGCTTGCTCGACGTCGGTCAGCAGTTGCTCGCGGGTCATCGTGCCTTCGGCGCCGTGGCCGTCTTCCTTGTCGCCCTTCATGGTTTCGAGCGAGCCGAGCACGCCCAGTTCGCCTTCGACCGAGACACCGATGCTGTGCGCCAGCTCGGTGACCTTGCGGGTCACTTCGACGTTGTATTCGAAGCTGGCGACGGTCTTGCCGTCGGCTTCCAGCGAGCCGTCCATCATCACCGACGAGAAGCCGGACCTGATCGCGCCCATGCATACCGCCGGGCTCTGGCCGTGGTCCTGGTGCATGACGATGGGGATGTGCGGATAGGCTTCGAGGGCGGCGAGGATCTGGTGGCGCAGGAAGGGTTCGCCGGCGTATTTGCGGGCGCCGGCCGAGGCCTGCATGATGACCGGCGCGTCGAGCTGGCTGGCGGCTTCCATGATGGCCCAGACCTGCTCCATGTTATTGACGTTGAAGGCGGGCAGACCGTAGTCGTGTTCGGCGGCGTGGTCGAGCAATTGGCGCAGGGAGACGAGCGGCATGGGAACTCCTGGAAAGTTGGGTCGCTGAATTAGCCGGCTATTTTATTACGGACGGGTCGGCAGATGCTCGCCGACGCGCACGATCTTCAGCGTGTTGGTGCCGCCGATGCTGCCGATCGGTTCGCCGATGGTGAGCACGATCAGGTCGCCGCGGTCGACGATGCCGCGTTCGATGAGCAGGGCTTCGGCTTCGGCCAGCAACTGGTCGCGCTCGGTGTGCTGCTGCTGCATGAGCAGCGGGCGGACTTCGCGGTACAGGGCCATGCGGCCGATCGCGGCGGCATCCGGGGTCAGCGCATAGATCGGCACGCCGCAGTTGAGCCGGCTCATCCACAGCGCGGTCAACCCGGACTGGGTCAGCGCGGCAATCGCCTTGACCTTGAGGTGATGGGCGGTCCAGATGGCGGCCATGGCGATCGACTGGTCGATGCGGGTGAACACGCGGTCGAGGAATTCGCGGTCGAGCGTGACTTCGGCCGAGCGTTCGGCTTCGACGCAGATGCGCGCCATCGATTCGACGGTTTCGACCGGGTACTTGCCGGCGGCGGTTTCGGCCGACAGCATCACGGCGTCGGTACCGTCGAGGACGGCGTTGGCGACGTCGGAGACTTCGGCGCGGGTCGGCACCGGCGAATGGATCATCGATTCCATCATCTGCGTCGCGGTGATCGCCAGCTTGTTCTTGTCGCGCGCCATGCGGATCATCTTCTTCTGCAGCGCCGGCACGGCGGCGTCGCCGACTTCGACCGCGAGGTCGCCGCGGGCGACCATGACGCCGTCGGAGGCATCGAGGATCTCGGCCATGTTGGTGACCGCTTCGACGCGTTCGATCTTGGCGATCAGTACCGCCTCGCTGCCGGCGGCGCGCAGCAACTGGCGCGCCATGTACATGTCGGCGGCGCTCTTGGGAAAGGAGACGGCGACGAAATCGACGCCGATCTCGGCGGCGGTCTTGATGTCGTCCATGTCCTTGGCGGTCAGCGCCGGCGCCGTCAGGCCGCCGCCCTGGCGGTTGATCCCCTTGTTGTTCGACAGTTCGCCGCCGACCAGCACGCGGGTGTGGATTTCGGTGCCGCGCACGGCTTCGACCGTGAGCTTGAGACGGCCGTCGTCGAGCAGCAGGATGTCGCCGGGGACGACGTCCTTCGGCAGGTCCTTGTAGTCGAGGCCGACCCGCTCCTGATTGCCGAGCGGGCAGGCGGCGTCGAGGATGAAATGGGCATCGGCGACCAGCGTGATCGGGCTGCTCTCGAATTTTCCGACACGGATCTTCGGCCCTTGCAGGTCGCCGAGGATGCCGACGACGCGGCCGTGCTTGGCGGCGGCGGCACGGATGCCTTCGGCGCGCGCCTTGTGGTCGGCGGCGGTGCCGTGCGAGAAATTCATGCGGACGACGTCGATGCCGGCCTGCACCATGCGTTCCAGAACTTCCGGAGACGACGAGGCGGGGCCGAGGGTGGCGACGATCTTGGTATGGCGGGTCATGTCTCTTCCTGTCTGTGGATGCTTATTTTGCGGTGCGGCGCCGCTTCATTCCCGGTCGGGCGGCGGGGTGGTGTATTTCCGGAGCTGTTCCTCCATCTGCGCCAGCGGCAGGCCGAAGTGGAACTGCTGTTCGAGCAGGCGCAGGATGGGCAGCAACTGCTGGCCGGTTTCGCCCAGTTGCTCGCGGTTGTTTTCCTGGCGCAGCAAGGCCTGGATGCGGGCGAAGGGGTCGTCGGTCGGCGGGTCGCTGCTGACCACCTGGCCGCCCGGCGTCTGGCGGGCGAGTTCGAGGCGGTTGACCGCCATTTCGATCAACTGCGCTGCCGACTTGCCGCGCTCCGTCGGCAGCGCGGCGAGTCCGGCGCTGACGGCGACCTTCATCGTCGCGTCGCCGATCCGGATGCTGCTTTCGCCGAGGGCGCTGCACACGCGCTGGGCGAAAGCGATCGCCGTCGCCGGGCTGGTGCCGGGCGAGGCGACGACGTAGGTCGAGCCGTCGAGGTGGGCGATCAGGTCGCGGTGGCCCAGCTTGGCGCGGATCACCCGCGCGAAACGCTGGCCGATGTCGTGCATGACCGCCGCCCCGAAGCGCTCGCTGATCGCCGATTCGCTTTCCAGCCCGAAAGCCAGCACGCTCGCCGACCAGGTGTCGGGTTCGGTGATTTCCGCCATCTGGTTGCACAGGTGGCGGCAGGCCAGGGTGCGGTTGCCGAACGCAGCCAGGTGTTCGGCGTCGTCGGGATCGGCGTCGATGTCCCAGTTGACCAGGCGGCCGATGCGGCGCCGGATCTCGTCGGCGTTATCGCCGCGCACGATGAAATCGCTGACGCCGCGCTCCTTCGCTTCTTCGCGGTTGGGCGCGGTTTCGTCCTGCGAGATGAGGAGGAAGAAGGGCAGGTCGGCGAGCCGGCGCAGGCGGTTCTGGCGCAGGCGCGACAGCAGCTCGTAACCGCTCAGGCGCGGCAGGCTGATGCTGGAGACGACGGCGACGATCGAGGCGTCGAGCACCAGGGTCTGCCAGGCCGATTCGCCGTCGCCTTCCTCGCGGATGTCGAAATCCTCGCGCAGGAGTTTGACGAGAGCCGTCCTGGCAACCCGCGAGGGATCGGCGATCAGGATGCGGCGTTTATCGTTCATCGCGCTCAGCCGGCGGCGCGTTGTTCGAGGACGGCAATCGCCGGCAGCGTCTTGCCTTCGAGGAATTCGAGGAAGGCGCCGCCGCCGGTCGAGATGTAGCCGACGTCGTCGGCGATGTTGAACTTGGCGATGGCGGCCAGCGTATCGCCGCCGCCGGCGATCGAGAAGGCTTCCGAGTGGGCGATGGCCGAGGCCAGCATCTTGGTGCCGCCGGCGAACTGCGGCAGTTCGAAGACGCCGACCGGGCCGTTCCAGACGATGGTGCCGGCGTTGGCGACGATCTCGGCGAGCTTGACGGCACTCTTCGGGCCGACGTCGAGGATGCGGTCGTGGGCGCTGACGTCGTCGATGCAGATCTTGTTGGCACGGGCCAGGGCGGAGACTTCGTCGGCGACGACGACGTCGGTCGGCAGCGGCACTTCGGCGCCGCGTTCCTTCATGATGTCCATGATGGCGTGCGCTTCCTTGACCAGGTCGGGCTCGGCCAGCGATTCGCCGATGCGCTTGCCGGAGGCGAGCAGGAAGGTGTTGGCGATGCCGCCGCCGACGATCAGCTGGTCGACCTTGTCGGCCAGCGAACGCAGGATGGTCAGCTTGGAGGACACCTTGGAGCCGCCGACGATCGCCACCAGCGGGCGCTTCGGTTCATGCAGCGCCTTGGACAGGGCGTCGATCTCGGCGCCCATCAGCACGCCGGCGCAGGCAACCGGCGCGTACTTGGCCATGCCGTGGGTGGTGGCTTCGGCGCGGTGGGCGGTGCCGAAGGCGTCATTGACGTAGATGTCGCAGAGCTTGGCCATCTTCTGCGCCAGCTCGTCGTTGTTCTTCTTCTCGCCCTTGTTGACGCGGCAGTTTTCGAGCAGCACGACCTCGCCCGGCTTGACCTCGAAACCGCCATCGACCCAATCGGCGACCAGGCGCACCGGCAGATGCAGCATCTGGCCGAGACGCACGGCGACCGGCATCAGGCTGTCTTCCGGGGTGAGTTGGCCTTCGGTCGGGCGACCGAGGTGCGAGGTGACCATGACCGCGGCGCCCTTTTCCAGGCAGTAGCGGATCGACGGCAGCGAGGCACGGATGCGGGTGTCCTCGGTGATGTTGCCGGCTTCGTCCTGCGGCACGTTGAGGTCGGCGCGGATGAATACGCGCTTGCCGGAAACATCGAGGTCGGTCAGCTTGATGACGTTCATGGTCTTCTCCAAGGGGTTATTGTTGGTGATCGGTCCAGTGGCGCGACCAGTGGTCGGCCACTTCGAGCATGCGGTTGGCGAATCCCCATTCGTTGTCGAACCAGACGAAGAGATTCAGCAGGTGGCTGCCGGCGGTGCGCGTCTGGCTGCCGTCGACGATGGCCGAGTGCGGGTCGTGGTTGAAGTCGATCGACGCGTGCGCCTGGTCGGACCAGGCCAGCCGCCGCTTGAGCGGGCCGGCGGCGGCGTCGGCGAGCAGCCGGTTGATCGTCTTTGCCGAAACCGCCTGGCGGGTGTGCACGGTGAGGTCGATCGCCGAGACGTTCAGCGTCGGCACCCGGATCGCCTTGGCGTGTACGCGGCCGGCCAGTTGCGGCAGCAGGCGCTCGATGCCGCGCGCCAGGCCGGTCGATACCGGTATGATCGACTGCATCGCCGAACGCGTGCGGCGCAGGTCGTCGTGGTGGTAGCCGTCGATCAACGGCTGGTCGTTCATCACCGAGTGCAGCGTGGTGAGCAGCGTTTGTTCGATGCCGATTTCGCGGTCGAGCAGGTCGAGCACCGGAACGATCGCGTTGGTCGTGCACGAGGCGGCGGAAACCAGGCGCTGGCCGCCGTCCAGCGTGTGCTGGTTGATGCCGGCGACGATGGTGGCATCGACATCGTCGGCGCTGTGGCCGGGGTGCGAGAGGAGCAGGCGCGGACAGCCGGCGGCGAGGAAGCGCGTCAGCTCGTCGCGCCGGCCGTAGGCGCCGGAACATTCGACCAGCAGGTCGATGCCGTGCTCGCCCCAGTCGACTGCCTCCGGCGTGCGCGCATGGCTGACGGCGATCGGCTGGCCGTCGATGAACAGGCGCGCTTCGCCGAGCCCGATTTCGGCCGGGAAACGGCCGTGCGTCGAGTCGTAGCGGGTCAGGTAGGCGATGCTGTCGAGGTTGGCCGGCTCGTTGATGGCGACCACTTCGAAACGCCGGTTGGCGGTCGATTCGTGCAGCGCACGCAGAAAGCAGCGACCGATACGGCCGTAGCCGTTGATGGCGAGACGCAAGGGCGGGGAGGTCGCGGGAAAGGGCGCAGGCACGGGCCGGTTGTGGCGCAGGAATAAAGCCTCGATTTTACCGCGATGCCGACGGGCTGAACATCGTTAAACGGTCAGGATGTCTGAATCCGGCGTGTACTTCCGCTGAGGCCTGCGGCCAACCCGTCCCGGTTCTTCAATCAGCCCGGGCCGGGTTATGCCGTCGTCCGATCCGCCTGCGTATCAGATCCGGAAGCGGGATACCGCCGCCTGCATCTGGCGGGCTGTGTTGTCGAGCGTTTCGGAGGCCTGCGACGTTTCGTGCGCGATGGCGCTGGCTTCTTCCGACTGGGTGGCGATCTGTTCGATCCTGACCGCAACGTCGGTGGAAGCCGTCGATTGCTCGCGCAACCCGTTGTCGACCTCGCGGATGACCTCGGCGACCTGTTGTGCCATCACGCGCATCTGGGCGATTGCGGTGCCTGCCTGCTGCGCCAGTTCGACACTGCTGTCGGCAAGCTGGACGCCCTGGGCAACGCCGCTGACCACCTGCCCCGTCGATTGCTGGATGGCATTGACCATCTTGCCGATTTCGCCGGTGGATACCGAAGTGCGTTCGGCAAGCTTGCGCACTTCGTCGGCGACGACGGCAAAACCGCGGCCGCTTTCACCCGCCCGGGCGGCTTCGATGGCGGCGTTCAGGGCAAGCAGGTTGGTCTGGTCGGCAATGTCGCGGATCACCGAGACGATGCTGGAAATTTTCTCGGATTCGCTCTTGAGGTTGGTGATCTGCCCGGATGCAGTGCGCACGACATCGGCAACCTGGTTGATGCGTCCGACCAGCGCGTCGATGGCATTGCGTCCCTGGTTGGCCTGGTTGTCCGATTCTCCGGCGAGGCGGGCAGCTTCCCCTGTGCTGTCGGAAACATGGTTGATCGAGACCGTCAGTTCCTCGACGTTGGCGGCGATGGCCGAGGCCGCGGAGCTCTGGATGGAGGCCGATTCGTCGATCATCTGCACCGAATGATTGAGGATTTTTGAGGCTTCGAGAACCTTGGTCGCACCCCGCAAGGATTCGCCAATGGCGGTGCGCAACGATTGCTGCATGTTGGCAACTGCCCGCAGCAGCTTGCCGATTTCGTCGGCGCCGCCGTCCGGCACCTCGCCGGTCAGGTTGCCATCGGCAATGCGTTCGGTCGCGGCAACGGCCTGGTCAAGCTGTCCGCCCATGCGGTGCGCCACAACATAGGAAACGAGGAGCGCCATCAGGGTGCCGCCGATCAATGCGGTGATGCCCCCGGTGAGCCCGCTGGCAAGATCTTTCTGGGTCTGTTCGGACAGCGCATCGGCCACCTGGCGGTTGATCTCGGTCAGTTCGTCGGTACGGTCGCGTAGCTTGTTGGCGTTCTTGACCCATTCCGTCTTGCGTAGTTGCTGGGCGCCGGCTTCATCGCCCGCCAAGGTCAGCGCCACCGCCTTCTCGACGCTGGCCTTGTAGTCGTCGGCAGCGGCAATAGCAGCCTTGTAGACCTCCCTTTCCTTGTCGCTGGAAATCAGTTTTTCGTATCTGGCGAAGGCGTCGCGCAGCTTGTCGTCGAGCTTTTCCATGTCCTTGGCCAGCTTGGCCTTGGCTTCGGGGGTGTCGGGCAGCATGTATTCAAGGCTGCGCACCCGGTAACGCAGGCGGAGCTGGCTGATTTCGCCGATGGCCTGGATCGAGGGCAGGCTGTTGCCGGCAACCTCGGCCATGTCTTCGCTCGCTGAACGCAATTCGACGACGGAAAAGACGATGGCAGCGATCAGGATGCCACCGCTGGCGAGAAAATTGATCAACAGCTTGTAGCGAAGTGACAGATTGTCGAACCAGCTCATGAATCCTCCTGATGTTTCAAATTTTTGTCTGGCTGCAGCATTGCGAATGCTTTGTTTTTTTGGCAATGCGTGGGAATGATGCGATTGCAGCTTAATTCTGCAGCGAACGGATTAAAGCTTGCTGAAGGGGATTATAAGCAGATGGCATTCCATGCGCGAAAAAAAACCGCCGGCTTGCCGGCGGTTTCCTTGGGCCTGTCTCGCTTACTTGGCGGCCATCCAGGCGCGGGCGGCGTCGAGCATGCGGCAGGAGTAGCCCCACTCGTTGTCGTACCAGGCCAGCACCTTGACCAGGGTCGAGCCGTCTTCGGCCTTGAGGACGCGGGTCTGGGTCGCATCGAAGGTCGACGAGACGGTGGTGTGGTTGAAGTCGGACGACACCAGCGGCTCGGTGTTGACCGCCATGATGCCCTTCAGCGGGCCGTTGGCGGCGGCGGTCATCAGCGCGTTGATTTCGTCCTTGGTGGTGGCGCGCTCGGCGGTGAAGGTGAGGTCAACCAGCGAGACGTTGATCGTCGGCACACGCAGCGCGAAACCATCGAACTTGCCGACCAGTTGCGGCAGCACCAGGCCGACGGCCTTGGCGGCGCCGGTCTTGGTCGGGATGATGTTGGCGGCGGCGGCGCGGGCGCGGCGCAGGTCCTTGTGGCGGACGTCGACGGTCACCTGGTCGTTGGTGTAGGCGTGCACCGTGGTCATCAGGCCGGACTTGATGCCGATGGCGTCGGACAGCACCTTGGCCACCGGGGCCAGGCAGTTGGTCGTGCACGAGGCGTTGGAGACAACCGTCATCGCCTGGGTCAGGATGCCTTCGTTGACGCCCATGACGATGGTGCCGTCGACGTCGTCGCCGCCCGGGGCGGAGATCAGCACGCGCTTGGCGCCCTGTTCGAGCAGCGCCTGAGCCTTGGCCTTGGAGGTGTAGGCGCCGGTGCATTCGAGCAGGACGTCGACGCCGTGGTCGGCCCAGTTGATGTCCTTGGGGTTCTTGGTCGAGTAGAAGGCGATTTTCTTGCCGTCGATGATGATGCAGTTTTCACCTTCGGTTTCGACGCTGGTGCCGAAGCGGCCGTGCGTCGTGTCGTACTTCAGCAGGTGGGCGTTGGTCGCCAGGTCGCCGGAGGCGTTGATGGCGACGACGTCGAATTCGTTCTGCAATCCCTGTTCGTAAATGGCGCGCAGCGTGCAGCGACCGATACGACCGAAACCGTTGATTGCAACCTTGATAGCCATGGATCTATTTCCTCTCTGCGATGACGTTTTTGAAATCAGGACAACAGGCTTTTCGCCGTGGCGACGACATTGCCGACGGTGAAGCCGAACATTTCGAACAACTGGCCGGCCGGCGCCGATTCGCCGAAGCGGTCGATGCCGATCACGGCGCCGTGCAGGCCGACGTACTTGCGCCAGAAATCCGGGTGCGCCGCTTCGATGGCGATGCGCTTCTTGCAGGTGCCGAGCACGCTAGCCTTGTAGTCGGCGTCCTGGCGGTCGAAGACGTTGCTGCAGGGCATCGAGACGACGCGCGCGGCGATGCCTTCGCCGGCCAGCGCGGCCTGGGCGTCGAGCGCCAGCTTGACTTCGGAGCCGGTGGCGATCAGCGTGATCTGCGCGTCGGCGTTTTCGGCCAGCACGTAGCCGCCCCTGGCGATGTCGGCGTCGGCGATTTTCTGCGTCACCGTCGGCAGGTTCTGGCGCGACAGGGCGAGCAGGGTCGGGCCGTCCGTGCGTTCGACGCCGGAAGTCCAGGCGATGGCCGTTTCGGTGGCGTCGGCCGGGCGCCAGACATCCAGATTCGGGATGATGCGCATCGACGGGATGTGCTCGACCGGCTGGTGGGTCGGGCCGTCTTCGCCGAGGCCGATGGAGTCATGGGTATAGACCATGATCTGGCGCTGCTTCATCAGCGCCGCCATGCGGATCGCGTTGCGCGCGTAGTCCGAGAAGACCAGGAAGGTCGCGGTGTAGGGAATCAGGCCGCCGTGCAGGGCGAGGCCGTTGGCAATCGCCGTCATGCCGAATTCACGGACGCCGTAGTAGCAGTAGTTGCCGCCTGCAGTCTTGGTGACGCCCTTGCTTCCCTTGACGAAGGTCAGGTTGGAGCCGGCCAGGTCGGCCGAGCCGCCGAAGATTTCCGGCACCGCCGGGACCAGCGCGGCGATGGCGTTCTGGCTGGCCTTGCGGGTGGCGATGTTCTCGGCCTTGTCGCGGCAGGACTGCAGGTAGGCGGCCTTGGTTGCTTCCCAGGTGGCCGGCAACTGGCGCTGCATGACGCGCCGTTCGAACTCGGCGGCGAGTTCCGGGAATGCGGCCTGGTAGTTGGCAAAACGCCGCTGCCAGTTTTCCTCGAAGACGGCGCCGCGCACCTTGCCGTTCCAGGCGGCGTACACGTCGCCGGGGATTTCGAAGGGCGGGAAGTTCCAGCCGATGTAGGCGCGGGCGGCGGCGATCTCGTCCTTGCCGAGCGGCGCGCCGTGGCAGTCGTGGCTGCCCTGCTTGTTCGGCGAGCCGGCGCCGATCACGGTGCGGCAGCAGATCAGGCTCGGCTTGTCGGTCACCGCCTTGGCGGCGAGCAGGGCGCGTTCGATGGCTTCCGGGTCGTGCCCGTCAACATGCGCGACGACGTGCCAGCCGTAGGCTTCGAAGCGCTTCGGCGTGTCGTCGGTGAACCAGCCTTCGACATGGCCGTCGATCGAGATGCCGTTGTCGTCCCAGAAGGCGATCAGCTTGCCCAGACCGAGCGTGCCGGCGAGCGAGCAGGCTTCGTGCGAGATGCCTTCCATCAGGCAGCCGTCGCCGAGGAAGGCGTAGGTGTGGTGATTGACGATTTCGTGGCCGGGGCGGTTGAACTCGGCGGCCAGCACCTTCTCGGCCAGCGCGAAGCCGACGGCGTTGGTGATGCCCTGGCCGAGCGGCCCGGTGGTCGTCTCGACGCCCGGTGTGTAGCCGTATTCCGGGTGGCCCGGGGTCTTGGCGTGCAACTGGCGGAAGTTCTTCAGGTCGTCGATGCTGAGGTCGTAGCCGGTCAGGTGCAGCAGCGCGTACACCAGCATCGAGCCATGGCCGTTCGAGAGCACGAAGCGGTCGCGGTCGGGCCACGCCGGATTGGCCGGGTTGTGGCGCAGGTGGCGACGCCACAGAACCTCGGCGATTTCAGCCATGCCCATCGGCGCGCCCGGATGACCGGAGTTGGCCTGTTGCACGGCATCCATGGCGAGGGCGCGGATGGCGCCGGTCAAGGGGTTGAACTTGGGAGGAATGCTCACGCTCATGATCCGGAATCCAGCCTGCTGAAAAGCCGTGATTATCGGCGAAAAGCCCCGTTTTGGATAGGCTTGGCCCGCCTTCGGCACGGTTTGGCGCCGCCGCCCGGCGGCACGCGGCGATCAGGGCAATCCCTAATGGGGCGATGTTCCGGGCTTGGCTACACTGACTCAAAGTGCTGCCAATCGTGCGGCCGAGGAGGATGACAATGCAGGGCTTACTCAGGCTGTCGCGGCTGATCGACGCGTTCAGCGAACGTTTGGGCGGTTTCATCTACTGGCTGGTGTTGGCTGCCGTATTGATTTCCGCCGGCAACGCGATTGTCCGCAAAGCCTTCAAGATGGGCTCGAATTCGTTGCTCGAGGTCCAGTGGTACCTGTTTTCGGCGGTGTTCCTGCTGGGGGCGGGGTACGTTTTCCTGAAGAACGCGCATGTGCGGATCGACTTCATCGCCAACCGGCTGTCACCGAAGCTGCGCAACTGGATCGACATCGTCGGCATGCTCCTTTTCCTGGTGCCGCTGTGCATCATGTTCATCGACCTTTCCTGGCCGCTTTTCCACAACGCCTGGGTCAGCGGCGAGATGTCGCAGAACGCCGGCGGACTGGTGCGCTGGCCGGCCTACCTGCTGATGCCGCTCGGTTTCGGCCTGCTGCTGCTGCAGGCTGGCTCCGAACTGATCAAGCGCTTTGCTTTCCTGGCCGGTCTGATTCCCGATCCGATTGCCCATTCCGCCCACGGCGACAACGAAAACGGCGTTACCTACGAAATCGAGGAGCACGCCGCCCATGCCCGTGAGGAACTGAGATGATCGCCTTCTTCGTCGAAAATTTCGTGCCGCTGATGTTCATTGGCCTGATCTGCTTCCTGATGTCGGGCTTTCCGGTCGCTTTCGCGCTGGCGGCCACCGGCCTGATGTTCGGCACGCTCGGCATGGAGGCCGGGATGTTTCCGCCGACGCTGTTCCAGGCCTTGCCGCTGCGCCTGTTCGGCATCATGCAGAACGACACGCTGCTGGCGATCCCCTTCTTCACGCTGATGGGCATCATCCTCGAACGCAGCGGCATGGCGGAGGACCTGCTGGAGACCATCGCCCAGGTCTTCGGTCCGCTGCGCGGCGGTCTGGCGCTGGCGGTGATCCTGGTCGGCGGCCTGCTGGCGGCGACCACCGGCGTCGTCGCCGCCTCGGTGATGGCGATGGGGCTGATCTCGCTGCCGATCATGCTGCGCTACGGCTACAACCGCTCGATCGCCGCCGGCACCATTACCGCCGCCGGCACGCTGGCGCAGGCGGTGCCGCCGTCGCTGGTGCTGATCGTCATGGCCGACCAGCTCGGCCGCTCGGTCGGCGACATGTACGCCGGGGCGATGATCCCGGCGGCGCTGCTGATCGGCCTTTACGTGGCGTTCATCGTCATCCTGGCCTTCGTCAAGCCGGACTGGATGCCGGCGCTGCCGGCCGAGGCGCGCATCTACCGCGAGCGCAACGGCAGCAGCGGCCATCGCTCGCTGCTCGCCTTGCTGGTGCTGACCGCGCTGGCCGGCTATGCCTGGACCAGGGTCCATGATCTCGTGATCAATCCGCTGCTGGAGCGGACCGTGGCGGCGCCGACCGACGAAGTCGTGGTCATGACGCTGACCGTGTGTTCCTTCTTTGCCCTGTTCGTTGCCCTGCTCAACAAGGGGCTGCGCCTGGGGCTGCTGTCGCGACTGAGCGAGCGCGTCACCTTCGTGCTGATTCCGCCGCTTGTGCTGATCTTCCTGGTGCTCGGGACGATCTTCCTCGGTGTCGCGACGCCCACCGAAGGCGGCGCGATGGGGGCGGTGGGGGCCCTGCTCATGGCGCTGGCGCGGCGCCGGCTGGGCATCAAGCTGCTGCGCCAGGCGCTCGACAACACCGCCAAGCTGTCGAGTTTCGTGCTCTTCATCCTGATCGGCTCGACGGTGTTCTCCTTCACCTTCAACGCCGCCGACGGCCACATCTGGGTCGAGCACCTGTTCGACAAACTGCCCGGCGGCCAGCTCGGTTTCCTGATCGTCGTCAACCTGCTGGTCTTCATCCTCGGCATGTTCATCGACTTCTTCGAGATTGCCTTCATCGTGTTGCCGCTGCTCGCCCCAGTGGCCGAGAAGATGGATATCAACCTGATCTGGTTCGGCGTGCTGATCGCGATGAACCTGCAGACTTCCTTCCTGACGCCGCCTTTCGGCTTCGCGCTGTTCTACCTGCGCAGCGTAGCGGCCCGGACGCCCTATGCCGATCCGGTGACGCGCAAGCAGATCGAGCCGCTGACGACGCCGCAGATCTACAAGGGGGCATTCGTTTTCATCGGTCTGCAACTGATCATCGTCGCCCTGCTGATCGTCAATCCGCAACTGGTGATCGGCAGCCTGGATCAAAAGAAGGCGGTGGATGTGCAGAGCATCGAACTCGATGCCGGCAGCAACACCGCCTGGGGCAACGACAACGCCTGGGGCACCGCCGATCCGGCCGTGCCGGCGCCGGCTGCCGACCCGGCAGCGGCGGAAATCGATCCGGCGAAGGCGTTGCTCGAAGAAATGCGCAACGACGCCAAGCGCAACGAAGCCAAGCGCTGACCGGGCGGCGCGCCCGGTAAAACGAATGCCGCCCGCGGGCGGCATTTTTCTTGGGCGCGATCGCTCGGGCAAAGAAAAACCCGCGGCGCGGGCCGCGGGTTTCGGTCGCTCGGGAAGCGGGCTTACAGCTTCTGCGACTGCATGTAGCTGTCGAAACCGGCTTCGGCGAAGCGGAACCACTGGTGCTGTTCGCGGCGGAAGACTTCGTAGTCGGCGTAGATCTTCTTCCAGTTCGGGTTCTTCGCCGACAGTTCGGCGTAGTGTTCCTGCGAGAACTTGAAAGCCGCGTCCATGACGTCCTTCGGCAGGCGGAACAGCTTGGTGCCGCCGGCGACCAGTTCCTTCAGCGCGGTCGGATTGCGGGCGTCGTACTTGGCCTGCATGTCGACGTGGGCGAAGGCCGAGGCGCACTCGATGATCGCCTTGTATTCCTTGGACAGACCGTTGTAGGCCTTGTCGCTGACGTACAGGGTCAGTTGCGGGCCGCCTTCCCACCACGCCGGGTAGGCGTAGTAGCCGGCGACCTTGTTGAGGCCGAGCTTCTGGTCGTCGTAGGGACCGATCCATTCGGTGGCGTCGATCGTGCCCTTTTCCAGCGACTGGTAAATTTCACCGGCCGGAATGTTCTGCGGCACGCCGCCGATGCCGGCCAGGATGCGACCGCCGAAGCCGCCGATGCGCATCTTCAGGCCGTTCATGTCGGCCAGCGACTTGATTTCCTTGCGGTACCAGCCGCCCATCTGGGCGCCGGTGTTGCCCATCGGGAAATTGACGATGTTGTACTGGGCGTAGAGTTCGCGCAGTAGCTTCAAGCCGTTGCCCTGGAACATCCAGGCGGTGGTCTGGCGGGAGTTGAGGCCGAACGGGATGGTGCAGTCCATCGCGAAGCTCTCGTCCTTGCCGAAGAAGTAATACGGGGCGGTGTGCGCGCATTCGACGGTGCCCTGCTGCACGGCATCGAGCACGCCGAACGGGGGAACCAGTTCGCCGCCCGGGTGGACGGAGATTTCGAACTTGCCGCCGGACAGTTCCTTGACCTTGGCCGAGAAGGTTTCGGCAGCACCATAGATGGTGTCGAGCGCTTTCGGGAAACTGGAGGCGAGGCGCCAGCGGATGGTCTCGCCACCGGTGACGACGGCGGGGGCGGCCGGCGCGGCGGTTTGCGGAGCGGCTTCTTCCTTCTTGCCGCAGGCGCTCAGCAACATGCCGGCGCCGGCGGCGGCGCCCAGCGAAGCGGTGGTCAGAAACTTGCGTCTTTCCATGAATGGTCTCCTCGTTTTGGTGCCCCGCCGAAGCGGGGCGGATGGATGCACTATCGATCTATTCGGGGTCGATAGCCGTCATGGTCTGCCGATTCGCCGCAATGCCGAATTAGGAGAATCCCTAATCGGCCGCCGTTCGCCGTTTCAGGCAGCGTGGTAGGCGGTGACGCGGTCGACTTCGTTCTTCGAGCCGAGGATCACCGGCACGCGCTGGTGCAGGCCGTCCGGCGCGACGTCGAGGATACGCTGGCGGCCGGTGGTGGCGGCACCGCCGGCCTGCTCGACGAGGAAGGCCATCGGGTTGGCTTCGTACATCAGGCGCAGTTTGCCGCCCTTGCTGCGGACCTTTTCGTCGAGCGGGTACATGAAGATGCCGCCGCGCGTCATGATGCGATGCACGTCGGCCACCATCGAGGCCACCCAGCGCATGTTGTAGTCCTTGCCGAGCGGGCCTTCGCGGCCGGCGGTCATTTCCTCGACGTAGCGCTGCACCGGCGCCTCCCAGAAGCGGCGGTTCGACATGTTGATGGCGAATTCCTTGGTGTCTTCGGGGATGCGCACTTTTTCCTGGGTCAGCACGAACTGTCCCTGCTCGCGGTCGAGGGTGAACACGACGACGCCGTCACCGACGCTCAGCACCAGCAGGGTCGTCGGGCCATAGACCGCGTAGCCGGCGGCGACCTGCGCCGTGCCGGGTTGCAGGAAGGCGGCCTGGGCGGCTTCCGGGGTGGACAGGTCGGCGCCTTCCGGGCACTTGAGGACCGAGAAGATGGTGCCGATCGAGACATTGACGTCGATGTTCGACGAGCCGTCGAGCGGGTCGAAGGTGAGCAGGTATTCGCCCTTCGGGAAGCGATGCGGCACCAGGTGCGGCAGGTCCATTTCCTCGGAGGCCATGGCGGCGAGGTGGCCGCCCCACTCGTTGGCTTCGAGCAGGATCTCGTTGGACAGCACGTCGAGCTTCTTCTGCGCCTCGCCCTGGATGTTGTCGCTGCCGGCTTCGCCGAGGACGCCGCCGAGACCGCCCTTGCCGATGGCGATCGAAATGGCCTGGCAGGCGCGGGCGACGACCTCGATCAGGGACTTGAGGTTGGCCGGGATAAGGCCCTTGTTACGGTGTTCTTCGGTCAGGTAGCGGGAAAGGGTGCGCTGGGCCATGGAAAATTCCGGGAAAAAGGAAAAACCCGGATTTTACGCCTGGCGGTCCATCGCGTGCAGGAAGGCGAAGGCGGCGGCGCTTGAAAGCGGCTTGCTGAACAGGAAGCCCTGCACCTCGTCGCAGCCGTTGCTGCGCAGCAGTTCGAGCTGGTCTTCGGTTTCGACGCCTTCGGCGATGACGTTGAGGCCGAGCGAATGGGCGAGCGCGATGGTGCCGAAGGCGATCGCCCGGTCGTTGAGATCGTGTTCGATGTCGCGGACGAAGGAGCGGTCGATCTTCAGGTGGTCGATCGGGAACAGCTTGAGGTAGGCGAGCGAGGAGTAGCCGGTGCCGAAATCGTCGATCGCCAGGCTGACGCCCATGCGGCCGAGGCGTTCGAGGATGTGGATGGCTTCCTGCGGGTTTTCCATCACCGAGCTTTCGGTGATTTCCAGTTCCAGCAATTCGGCCGGCAGCCCGGATTCGGCGAGCGCGCCGGCGACCGTCTCGCAGAAGTCGCGCCGGCGCAACTGGCGGGCCGAGACGTTGACGGCGACGCGCAAGGGGGCGAGGCCGCTGTCGATCCAGTGCTTCATGTCGCGGCAGGCGGTGAGCATGACCCAGTCGCCGATCTCGACGATCATGCCGGTTTCCTCGGCGATCGGGATGAAGCGGTCGGGCGAGATCATGCCATCGACCGGGTGGTGCCAGCGGAGCAGGGCTTCGACGCCGGTTGCCCGGTTGTTGGCGCCGAACTGCGGCTGGTAGACCAGGGCCAGTTCGTTGCGGCCGATGGCGTGACGCAGCTTGCGTTCGATGTCCAGGCGCTCGGTCGCCTGCTGGTTCATGTTGGCGGCGAAGAACTGGTAGTTGTTGCGGCCGGCCGATTTGGCGTGGTACATCGCGGTATCGGCGTTCTTCAGGATGGCGTCGCCGTCCGGCCCGTCGTCCGGGAAGAGGCTGATGCCGATCGACGGACTGGTGTGCAGTTCGTGGCCTTCGGCCTCGATCGGCGTGGCCAGCGCATTGACGATCTTGCTGGCGACCAGCGCCGCGTCGGCCGGCGAGTTGATGCCGGGCAGGATGACGACGAACTCGTCGCCGCCCAGGCGGGCGACGAAATCGGTCTCGCGGACGACGTTGGACAGGCGGCAGGCGACTTCGCGCAGCATTTCGTCGCCGACCTGATGGCCGAGCGTGTCGTTGATGATCTTGAAGCGGTCGAGGTCGATGAACATCATGCCGACCTTCCAGCAGTGGCGGCGCGCTTCCGGCAGCAACTGGCCGAGCCGCATGAGCAGCGACAGGCGGTTGGGCAGGCCGGTCAGCGAATCGTGCTGGGCGATGTGGCGCATGCGCGCTTCGGCTTCCTTGCGTTCGGTGATGTCGGCAAAGATCCAGATGTAGTGGCAGGGCAGGTTGCCGGTGTTTTCCTCGACCCGGTTGATGCGCAGGCTGGCCGGGAAACTGCCCTGCTCGCCGCGCCGCACCGAGACCTCGCCGCGCCAGGCGCCGTGCAGGCCAAGGCTGGCGAGCAGTTGTTCGCGCGACCAACTGTCGTCGGCGCGGATCAGGTCGAAGACGCTGGTTTCGAGCAAGGCGGCCGGGGGCAGCCCGGTCATCGCCGAGACCGCCGGGTTGACCGAGAGCAGGCGGTGTTCCTCGTCGGTGACGGCGATGCCGGCCGGCGTGTGGTCGAACACCACCTGCGCCAGTTTTTCCCGCTCGGCGGAAGCGAGCCGCTCGCTGACGTCGGCATAGACGGTGACGAAGCTGCCGTCCTCGAGCGGCACGCCGCGCACGTCGATGGTCGTGCCGTTCGGTCGGGTGCGCTCGAAATGATGCGGCACCGGGTGGCGGGCGCGCGCCATCAGCGCGCGGACGATCGATTCCGGTTCGCCCGGGCCGTATTCGCCGCGTTCGGCGTTGAAGCGGTAGATGCGTTCGATCGGTACCGGCTGTTCGGCGAACAGGCTGTCCGGCAGTTCGAGCAGGCGCAGGAATTCCCGGTTGTGCAGCAGCAGGTTGAGGTTCCTGTCGAACATCGTGACGGCGCTGGGGATTGCCTCGACGACGGTCTCCAGCAACGCGTGCTGATGCCGCAGTTCTTCCTCGGCCTGTTTGCGCTCGGTGATGTCGGTGTAAGTGGTGATGATGCCGGCCAGCTTGCCGTTGATCAGCAGCGGTTCGCTATCGACCAGGCGGGTGCGGCCGTCCGGACGGGTCCGTTCGAAACGGTGCGGGTTGAACTGGCTGGCTTGCTCGGTGATCCGTTTTACATGTTCTTCGGCGTCGCCGGGGCCGTACTCGCCGCGCTGGGCGGGAATGCGGATGATGTCGGAGAAATGCGCGCCTTCCTTGACGATGCCCGGCGGCAAGGCGAGCAGATCGATGAAGCCCTGATTCCAGACGCGCAACTGCAGGCGCTCGTCGAAGACGCTGATGCCTTGCGGCAGGCTGGAAACCACCGCCTGCAGGTAGGCGAGGCGCAGCCGTGAGTCTTCGGCGGAAGCGGTCGGGGTATCGATGTTCAAGGCGTGGGCGGGAGCTGCACAGTATTGCCGGATGATACCCCATGCCTTGCCCCGGTTACGCCTGCTTTTGCCCGATCATGCCGGTTGCCGTCAGCGCCGGGGCGGTACCAACCGGCAGCGGCAAAGCGATGACGGGCTGGCCGAATTCGCAGGCCGACGGATCGGTTGCGGCCATGATGCTCCCTTCGAAGACGGGTTTCGCCGCATAATAGCAGCGATGAATCTGCCCCGTTTTTATTGCCGGGAGGCCCTGTCGCCGGGCGCCCACGTCGATCTGCCCGAGCCGGTGGCCCGCCATGCCGTGCGCGTCCTGCGCCTGCCGCCGGGGGCACCGATGGTGCTGTTCGACGGCCGCGGCGGCGAATATCTGGCCCATATCCAGCGCATCGAGCGCGACCGGGTGGTTGCCGAACTGGCTTCGTGGACCGACATCGAGCGCGAATCGGCGCTGCAGTTGACGCTGGTGCAGGCCTTGCAGGCCGGCGACAAGATGGATTTCACGATCCAGAAGGCGGTCGAGCTCGGCGTCAGCGCCATCGTCCCGGTCGACAGCCGGCGCAGCGTGCTGAAACTGTCCGGCGAGCGTGCCGCCAAGCGCGTCGCCCACTGGCAGGGCGTTGCCGCCTCGGCGTGCGAGCAGTGCGGGCGCAACCAGGTGCCGATCGTCGCGCCGCTGGAGCGCCTCGACCAGTGGCTGGCGCGTCCGGCCGACGGCGCGTTGCGTCTGATGCTGGCGCCCGATGCCGAAACGACGCTGGCCGGGCTGGCGCCGGCGAAACAGGTGCAGTTGCTGATCGGTGCCGAAGGGGGGCTCGATCCGCAGGAAGAGATCGCTGCGCGCCAGGCGGGTTTCCAGGCGGTACGCCTGGGGCCGCGGGTGTTGCGCACGGAAACGGCAGGGTTGGCGGCGCTGGCTGCGCTGCAGGCCCTTTGGGGGGATTTCAGGGAGGGGTAGGCGATGTTCGAATCGGCGGAACTCGGTCACAAGATCGACAAGGAAAGCTTTAAACAGGAAGTGCCGAAGCTGCGCGCGGAGTTGCTCGACGTCCAGTACGACGTGCTGCAGAAGAAGGAGTTTCCGGTCGTCATCCTGATTTCCGGGGTCGACGGCAGCGGCAAGGGCGAAACCATCAACCTGCTCTACTCGTGGATGGACCCGCGCCACATCTCGACGCTGGCCTTCTCCGCGCCGAGCGACGAGGAAGCGGCGCGGCCGTACATGTGGCGCTACTGGCGCGCGCTGCCGGCCAAGGGCAAGGTCGGCATCTTCGCCGGCTCGTGGTATTCGCAGCCGATCACCGACCGCATCACCGGCGAGATGCGGCGCGCCGAGCTCGACGAGCGCCTCGACGACATCAACCGCTTCGAGGCGATGCTGGTCAACGAGGGGGCGCTGGTCCTCAAGTTCTGGTTCCATCTGTCCAAGGATGCCCAGAAGAAGCGGCTGAAGGCGCTGGAAAAGGACCCGCGCACCGCCTGGCGGGTGACCCCGGAGAGCTACGATCGCCTGAAGACCTACGACAAGCTGCAGGAAGTCGCCGGCCACGTGCTGCGCGTGACCAACACCGCCAAGGCGCCGTGGATCATCGTCGAAGGGACCGACGACGCCTATCGCTCGCTGACCGTCGGTCGCATCGTCCTCGACGCCATGCGCCGCCGCCTGCAGCAGCCGTTGCAGCAGGTGCCGGTGGCGCCGCCGATCGTCCACCCGATCGACCAGAAGAACGTGCTGTCCACGCTCGACCTGACGCAGAAGCTGGGCAAGAAGGACTACGAGAACCAGCTCGCCAAGTACCAGTCGCGGCTGTCCGAGCTGGTGCGCGATCCGCGTTTCATCGCCAAACATTCGTTGCTGCTGGTTTTCGAAGGCTCCGACGCGGCCGGCAAGGGCGGCAGCATCCGCCGCGTCGGCGCGGCGATGGATGCCCGCCAGTACCAGATCGTGCCGATTGCCGCGCCGACCGAGGAAGAGCGCGCCCAGCCCTATCTCTGGCGCTTCTGGCGCCACCTGCCGCGCACCGGCCGGGCCACCATCTTCGACCGTTCCTGGTACGGGCGGGTGCTGGTCGAGCGGGTCGAAGGCTTCTGCAGCGAGGCAGACTGGCTGCGCGCCTACGCCGAAATCAACGATTTCGAGCACCAGTTGGTGGGCTCGGGAACCATCGTCATCAAGTTCTGGCTGCAGATTTCCGCCGAGGAGCAGTTGCGCCGCTTCAAGGAGCGTCAAGACACCGAGTTCAAGCGCTTCAAGATCACCGACGAGGACTGGCGCAACCGGGAAAAATGGGACGCCTACGTGGCGGCGGTCTGCGACATGGTTGATCGGACCTCGACCGGGCTGGCGCCGTGGACGCTGGTCGAGGCCAACGACAAGAACTTTGCCCGCGTCAAGGTCCTGAAGACCGTCTGCGAGCGCATCGAAACCGCCCTCAAGGGTGAAGGGAAAACCGAAACAAGATGAGCGACACCGCCTACGACGAGAACTTCGTCTCCTGGTTCCGGGCCGTCACGCCCTACATCAACGCCTTCCGCGGCCGCACCTTCGTCATTGCCTTCGGCGGCAAGGCGGTGCAGAGCGAGTTCGCCAAGACCCTGGCCTACGACGTGAACCTGCTGGTCAGCCTGGGCATCCGCCTGGTCCTGGTGCATGGCGCGCGGCCGCAGATCGAGGAAGAGCTGGCCGAGAAGAAGCTCGAATCGAAGTACCACCGCGGCTATCGCGTCACCGACGCGGCGGCGCTCGACTGCGTGCTCGACGCCGTGGGCAGCGTCTACCTGGAAATCGAGGCGATGCTGTCGCAGGGCTTGCCGAACACGCCGATGGCCAACAGCCGGATCCGCGTCATTGGCGGCAACTTCATCACCGGCCAGCCGATCGGCGTGCTCGACGGCATCGACATGCACTACGCCGGCAAGGTGCGCAAGGTCGATAGCGAGGGCATCAACGCCCAGCTTGGCCTCGGCAACATCGTGCTGCTCAACTGCGAAGGGCCGTCGCCGACCGGCGAGATCTTCAACCTGCAGATGGAAGAAGCGGCCGAGGCCGTGGCGACGGCGATCAAGGCCGACAAGCTGGTCTACCTCACCGACAGCCGCGGCGTCACCGACCAGTCCGGCGAACTGCTCGACGCGATGACCGCCGACGAGGCCTCGCAACTGCTGCGCGACGCCGACTGGCTGACCAGCGACATGGTCCGCTACCTGCCGTGCGCGGTGCGCGCCAGCCGCGCCGGCGTCGGCCGGGTGCACCTGATCGGCTACCAGCAGGACGGCGCGCTGCTGCGCGAGCTGTTCACCCACGACGGCGTCGGCACCGTGATCACCCGCGAATCGTTGGAAAACATCCGCGAGGCCAAGCCCGACGACATCGCCGCGCTGATCGCGCTGATCGAGCCGATGGAGCAGGAAGGCATCCTGGTGCACCGGCCGCGCGAACTGCTCGAACGCGAGATCGAGCGCTTCTCGATCATGCTCCACGACGGCATCATCGTCGGCTGCGCGGCGCTCTACCCGCATTCCGAGGACGAGGCCGAGCTGGCCTGCCTGGCGGTCAGCCCGGAACACCGCGAGTGGGGCTACGGCGAACAACTGATGCAGCGCATCGAGCGGCGGGCGAAGAAGGCCGGCGTCAAGCGGCTGTTCGTGCTGACCACGCGCACCGAGCACTGGTTCGTCGAGCGCGGCTTCAAGCTGGGCACGGTCAACGACCTGCCGGCGGCAAAAAAGGAAATGTACAACTACCAGCGGCGTTCGAAGGTCCTGTTCAAGACCTTATAATCCGCAGCATCAATCCCCAAGGAGAAGCGCATGGCAAGGATGGTCAATTGCATCAAACTCGGTCGCGAAGCCGAAGGCCTCGATATGCCGCCCTACCCGGGCGAGCTGGGCAAGCGGATTTTCGAGCATGTCTCGAAGGAAGCCTGGCAGCAGTGGATTCGGCTGCAGACGATGATCATCAACGAAAACCGTCTCAATCTGGTCGACGCGCGGCACCGCAAGTATCTGTCGGAGCAGGTCGAGAAGCACTTCTTCGGTGACGGTGCCGACCAGATCCAGGGCTACGTGCCACCTCCGGCCTGAGTCGCCATCCATGGACCAACCCCGCCGCGGCGGGGTTTTTTGTCGCCTAGAACAGGACGAAGGCGATCGCCAGGGCGGCGGCCACGCCGGCCAGCCAGCGGACCCGGGTCAGTTGCTCCGTGCAGAAAGCTTCCAGTTCGTCGAACAACGGGGGAAAACTGGCGATGTCGGCGGGGCGGTTCATGGTTCGCGTTCCTCGGTGGGCGTTGCGGCGAGCATGCCCAGCGTTGATTACAGGCGGATGACGCAAAACGACGCCACATCGTTTCACCGAACTGCAACACGCGCCCCCTAGACTGGCTGCCCCGACTACCGCTAGCCCGTTTATGCTGCCCGTGACCGACGACGAAGTATCCGAATTGAGGCGAGTCCTGAACGATGGCCTGCTGCTGCCCGTCTTTCAGCCGATTGTCGATTTGCGGGCGCGGGCGATCCTCGGCTACGAAGCGCTGATCCGCGGCCCGCGCGACAGTGAGTTGCATCTGCCGGACCGCCTGTTCGCCGCGGCCAAGGCGGCCGGGCTGGCGCTGGAGCTGGAACGCGCCTGCCGGGAAACGAGCTTGCGCAGTTTTGCCGGGCTCGGCCTGGTCGGCCGGCTGTTCCTCAACGTCACGCCGAGCTGCCTGCTCGATCCGCAACTGATGAACGGGCAGACCCAGTCGCTGCTGCGCGAACTGGGCCTGCCGGCCAACCGCCTGGTGCTGGAGCTGACGGAAAACCAGCGGGTGACCAACCTGCCGGGCATCCACGAGGCCTTGCAGCATTATCGCGGGCGCGGCTTCCAGATCGCCATCGACGACCTCGGCGAGGGCTTCGCCAACCTGCGCATGTGGTCGGAGTTGCGTCCGGAGTTCGTCAAGATCGACAAGCATTTCGTGCACGGCATTGCCGACGACCGCATCAAGTACCACTTCGTACGGGCGATGCAGGACCTGGCGGAAATCTGCAATGCCTCGCTGGTTGCCGAAGGCATCGAGCGGCGCGAGGATTTCGACTGCATCCGCGACATGGGCATCGCCTGCGGCCAGGGCTATTTCATCGCCCGGCCGGCGGTCGAACCGCCGCGCTACCTGCCGCAAGCGGTGGTGCAGGCACTCGACCGGCAGCAGATTTCCCTGGTGCCGGCGCTGGCCGGCACGGTCCGGCCGCAAAGCGCGCGTACCCTGTTGCGGGTGATCGAGCCCCTGCCTTGCGGTGCCACCAATGACCTGGCGATTGCCCGTTTCGAGGCTGACCCCGAGCTGTATGTGCTGCCGGTGGTCAATGGCGTGCACCCGGTCGGCATGATCAACCGGCACAGCCTGATCGACCGCTTCGCCCGGCCGTTCCGGCGCGAACTTTACGGCAGCAAGAGCTGCGAGATGTTCATGGACCATGCGCCGCTGATCGTCGACCAGGCGGCGAGCATCCAGGAGCTGGCGATGATGTTGGCGCTGGCGCCGAAGCATTACCTGTACGATGGCTTCATCGTCACCGGCGAGGGGCGTTACCTGGGCGTCGGCAACAGCCAGGACCTGATGGCGAAGATCACCGAGATGCAGATCAGCGCGGCGCGTTACGCCAATCCGCTGACCCAGTTGCCGGGCAACGTACCGATCAACGAGCACATCGACCGCATGCTGCTGGCCGGGATCGATTTCGTTGCCGCCTACATCGACATCGACAATTTCAAGCCCTTCAACGACAACTTCGGCTACCGCCGCGGCGACGACGTGATCCAGATGCTCGGCCGGCTGATCGGCGAAGTGGTCGAGACGCGTCAGGATTTCGTCGGCCATATCGGCGGCGATGATTTCTTCGTGGTCTTCCAGAGTCCGGATTGGGAAATGCGAAGCTGGCAACTGGTCGCCAGTTTTGCCGAGCGCGTTGACGCGATGATCGGTCCGGACGAGCCGGGGCGACAGGGTTACCTGGCCGAGAACCGGCGCGGCGAGATGGTCTTTCATGCGCTGCCGACGCTGTCGGTTGGCGCGGTGAGGATCCGGGCCGGCGGTTTCGAATCGCATCGCGAGGTTGCCGCGGCCGCTTCGGTGGCGAAGAAACAGGCCAAGAAGCGTGCCCGCGAACCGGGCACGCCCGGCGGCGGGAATGTTTTCGTCGAGCGACGCGGCGCTGCCGAACTGGCGGCGAATCAGCTCAATTGAGGGGCGCCGGATGCGCTACGGTCAAATCTGCTTGCACAGGGTGTACAAAGTCTTGCCGTCGTCGGCGTAAGCCGTGATGTCGCTGCTGTAGTCCGGGGTATTGCTGGCGCTTTGCTTGAAACCGCGCACGCTGCCCTTGTCCGGCAGGCCTTCGTCCTGGGCCGCGTCGATGGCATTGGCCAGCGGCGCAGACAGATTGGTGGTACACACCACCGTGCCCTCGAGCAGCTTCGTCGTGCCGCTGCTGATATCCGTCTGGAGGCCGATGATGCCGCCGGCAGCGTTGCTCGGCTGCTGTGTCGGCACGGTGTGGCCGGTGATCAGCCCGGCGGCGCGCAAGTGTTGCCAGAGCAGGCGGCTCTCGTCGGTGGCGGTGGCGGAATTGAAGTCGCCGCCGATCCGGCCGTCGCCATCCCCCTTGGCCGAGCTGACCCAGCGTGCCTGGGTCTGCGCATCGTCGCCGGGCAGCGCCTTGTAGCGCTCGCGGTAGCCGAGGACGGCGACGGTGACGCCGTCGAACTCCTTCTCGACGCTGCGGATCTTGCTTTGCGTGATCAGTTCCTGCCCCTTCATGACGCCGCCGAGCAGGAGGCCGATGATGACGAGGACGATGGCGATTTCGATCAGGGTGAAGCCTTTCTGCGAGGTTTTCATGCTGGTTTCCTTGGTGGTGGGTTGAGAACTCAGGGCAGGCGACCGGCGGCGAGCATCCGCGTGGCCAGGATGGCGGGGGGCAGCCAGCGCACCAGGTCGTCATAGTCGGCGTCCGGCAGGTGATCGACGAATTCGCTGTTGTTATCGGCGTTTTCCGCTTCGTCGGCCGAGCCGCCGGCAAGTTTGCTGCCGGTGCTGCGATAGCCGAGGTGGCCATTGGCGCCGTGGCTGATGACGACGGCCGGCAGCTCGTTGGCCAGCGAGGCGCTGGTGCCGTGGCTGAGGTGGATGCTGGCGTTGCCTTTGCTTTCCAGGGTGAAGGCGGCGCGGGCGCCGCTCGGCACGGTGGCGGTGAAGGTGCTGGCGGCGTAATAGCTCAGGCGCTGCCCCCAGGGGTCGAGCTCGGCGAGGCCCAAGGTTCGCCAGGGGAGGACGCCGTGTTCGAGCGGGCAGGCTTCCTGCCCGGCGATGGCCTCGCTGCTGGCCAGCGTCGCTTCGGCCGGACAGGGCAGGCGGCCGTTGGCGATGGCGAAGCCGTAAAGGGCGTCGAGCGCCAGTTCGAGCTGCTGTTGCGCCTTGCGCTCGTCGGCGAGGCGGCGTTGTCCGCTCAGCGAGCCGACCATGCCGCTGGCGAGCAGGCCGAAAACGATCAGGACGATGCTCAGTTCGATCAGCGAAAACCCGGCCTGGGGCAGGCGTTCAGTAGGCGATCCGGTCATTGCCCTGGCCAGTCGAAAAGGCGGGAGAAGGTGCCAGCGCCTCACCGTTGCGGCCGCTGGCGGCATTGCCCCCTTCAAGGTAGTCCTCGATCCGTGCGCTGGGCCGATTCTGCCCGGCCAGCGGGCGGCCGGCGGCGATCACCGCGAGCGCCAGGCCGCGCCTCTCGTCGATGCTCAGGTTTCCGGCTTGCGGGGCGGAGGGATCGGTCACCTGGTAGAAAAGCGTGTCGTGCCAGGCGTTCTGCTTCCACCAACCGGTTTCGTCGGCCAGGAAAGCGCATTCGTCGGCGGCCCAGACCATCGGCCAGGCCGTGGCCGCCTGGGCGCCGCTCAGGCTCGTCACGCCGTCGAGGCTGGCCGCCAGTTGCCGGGCCTGGGTGATCGTGTCGGCGAGCGACTGTTCGGCGGCTTGCCGGTTCTTCGTCGTCGGCAGCGCCCGGAATGTCGCCAGAATCCTGGTCGTTTCGGCGATGCTTTGGCGGCCCGGGGCGCCGAGTTTGGCGTCGATGGCGATGGCTTCGTCGCTCAGGGCGCGCCCCTGCGCATCGATCAGGCTGGCGAGGTCGAGGCTGGCAGTAACGGCCAGTAGGATGGCCCCGGCTGAGGCGAGCAGTTGTTCCGTGGGGGAGCGGGGTTGGGCGGTGTCGAGCGCGGCGAATTCGGCTGTGCGCGCCTGCAGGGCGGTCATTGCGTCGGCCAGCGCTGGCGCCGTGGATTCCGGCGAAGGCATGCCCCCCGTGCGCTGCGCGTTCCAGGCAAGGGCGTCGAGTCCGTAGCGGGGGAGCGCTTCGCCCAGCGTGGCGAGGGGGGGCAGGGCTTGCGTGCTCGCCTGGCGGATCGCCGCGCCGTCGCTGGCGGGAAGCTTGCCGGCGGCCAGCGCATTGCTGATCTTTTGGGCGAGTTCGGTCAGCGGCGCGCTGGCGCTCTTGCCCTGGTCGCTCAGCATTTTTCCGACCTGCTGGTGGCTGCTCAAGCGGTTGGCGACCCAGAGGCTCGCCGCCGCCAGTTCGAGCAGCGCCTCCTGGCGGCTCGCCGTGTCGCCGGCAGCGGCGAGCGTCGCGATGGCGTCCCGGTGGCGCGCCCGTATTTCAGCGAAGCGCTTTTCCGCACTGTCTTCCGGCTGGCTGTGCGGGATGCGTCCGAAACGCGCGCCCGCCCAGCCCTGGCCGCTGGCGGCGGCGAGCGGTGCCGGCCAGGGAAAGCGCCCGCTGCTGGCGGCGTGACGCTGCAGGCAGTGGCGGACCGCCTGGGCGACCCGAGTCATGACCAGCGCCATCAACTCGTCGCGGTGAATGACGAGGATCTGATCGTTGGTCGGGGTGGTGGTCGCCCAATAGGTCCGCGGCACCGCATTGTCGAGCCAGCCTTCGAGGTAGTCGCCTGCCGTGTGCGAAGGGCGCCGTTGCTGTGTCAGCGGACTGCCCGCCGCGATCAGCAGGGCGGCGACTTCGGTGTGCCCGGCGTGGTTCAGCCCGGTGGCGGTGGCACTGTTGACCGGTTCGGCGCTGTCGTCGTCGCGCAGCCCCGGAGCGGCGACGTACCAGAGCGTTTCCAGCGCCCGGTCGCGCGGTGGCGGTATGTCGAGCGTGACCCAGGGCAGGCGCCCGAGGTAGCTCGGGCAGTGATTGCCGACCAGCATGTCGGCCTTGCCGTCGCCCGGGTGATTGGCAAAGCCGGCGCTGTCGGTGTTCTGGTCGGGGCAGGGGAGGCTGCCGGGACGGTTGGCGTCGTTCGCGGCGCGGGCGATCAGGGCCTCGCGCGCGGCGGCCAGGGCGCGGGCCTGGCGAGCCTGGTCGGTCAGCCGCAGCGGCGGTTTGTGCTGCAGCCAGCTTGTTGCGGTAAAGGCGCCCAGCAGCAAGGGGGCAAAGAGCGCGAAACCGGATTGGCGTTTCATTCTTCGTCTCTCCCCGGTCTGCTGCCGACGTGCAGGTTGCCCGGAGGAAGCAGGGGCTGCTGTGTGCTGTCGCCGACCTTTTGGTCGATGCTCGTGCCGCTTTCGAGTTGGCCGTCGACCCAGCGCAGGCGCAGTCCCGCGCTGCTGACGACGACGCCGTCGAGGCGGCCCGGCGTCTGCGGTGTTGCCACCGTCGGCGCCTGTTCCAGCTGGCGGCGTTGTTCGGGCGTGAAGAACAGCCGTCCCAGCGGCTCGGCCCGGCTGCCCAGGGCGACCCCCAGCAGGAGCAGGCAAAGCGGCTTGCTCACGGGTTTGGGCCGGCCGGCAGGAGCAGCGCGAGCTGGCAATCGGCAAGCAGTTCTGCCGCTTGCCGACGCAGTGCGCAATGGCGAACCTGATGCTGGAACGCCGACAGCGTGCTCCAGCGATCAAGGATGTCGAGCAGGATTTCTTCGTGCAACAGCGCGCCGTGCAGGTGAAATTCACTGGCACGCCAGCGTTCGGCTGCGGTTTTCCGCTCGGGGCCGGCTTCGACTGTCAGTCCCCCGGCTGCAGCGATGCCGGTCAGGGCGTCGCCCGGTGCCGGGGCGGCGACCAGCAGCCCGTCGAGCGCGGCTGCAGCGTGGCGCAACTCGGCAAGGCGTTGCGCCGTTCGGGCGGCCTGTTGCTGGAGCGCGGCAAGCTCTGTTTCGGTGGCGCCAAGCTGTTGTTCGGCGTAAAGCACGGCAGTGCCGCCGGCCAGCAGCGCTCCGCCGCAGAAGAGCAGCGGCAGGCGGTGGGCGAAGGCCGTTGCGAGCCAGCGCTTCACTTCCGATCCGCCGTCAGGCGCAACGAGAAGATGCCGGTACCGGGGGCGGTGTTGCCTTCCGCCCGCATGCCGCGGCTGCGCAAGCGCTCGTTCAACTGCTGCAGCAAGCTTGTCGGCGCTGCCGCCGCGTCTGGCGACAAGCGCCCGCCGAGTTGCATCTGCCAGTCTTCGCCCGTTGCTGCCCCATCGGCCTGGCTTGTCCATTCGAGTGCGTCGAGATCGATCCCGGGCGTTTCGTCGAGCGCCGCGGCGAGTTGCCGGAGGCTGCCGGCGCAGGCGTCGCGCCGGGCGGCTAGGACATGGCGGTCGCCCGCCAGTTGCGGTAGCTGGTCCGTCGTCAGGCCGAGCTTGGTGGCGCTGGCCTCCTGCTCCCGGATTTCCCGTTCGAGCGACAGCAGGCGGGAGCGGGTGCGTTCAAGGTCGGCGTTCAGCGTGTTCTGCGTCGATTGCGCAGCGAGCGTTACCGCCAGGCCGCCGAGGCCGGCGGCGGTGCCGGCCAGCCACAGGGCGCGACCGATTCGCCGGTGATCTTGATGCGGCAGCGAGGGTGTCGGAATTCGGGGGCGCGGCCAGCGCCAGGCCGGCAGGGCCAGCAGGTCGATGTTGCTGTCGGGGTGTCGGGTGACGATCCTGAGCGCTTTGCCCGGCACTTCGATGCGGCTTTGCCAGTCGGCAGTGCCGAGCAGGCAGAGGGCATCGGGGGCGGCCTCGGTGGCTGGGTTGCAGCGACTGAAGTGAGCGATCGCTTCCGGAATTTCCTCGGCCGGTGTTTGTGCTTCCTGGGCGAGTGCCGCGAGGCGGCCGCGTTGCAGGAGGCTGAGCCGGGTTGCACGTTCGTGCTGACTGACCACCACCAGGCGAGGGGGCAGGCGTTGCTGGCGGGCGAGGAACGGCGCCAGCAGCAGCGGTGCGCAGTGGACTCCGAGCAGCCTGATCGGGGCGGCGGCGAGGCAATTCAGCCAGCCTTGCAGAGCCGGGCTTTCCGGCAGGGCGAGGAAGGCGACGGAACGGCCACCGACGGGCGGCGCCGGCAAGGGGAGCGCGCAGCGCCAGCGGGTGTCGGGGTAAAGGCGGCCAAGACGCAGGTCGAGCATCCGGCGATAGGCGAGGAAACCGGTGGCCGGGAGAGTTTCAGCGAGCAGGCGCGGTTCGGCGTGGTCGAGCAGCAGGAGATGGCCGGCCGCCGGCTGGCGGGTCAGGAAACGGGAAAAATCGTCAACGCCGGATGGCGTTTCCGGGAAGCTGCCGATCTGGCACGGTTTTCCAGCCTGTACCGACCAGGCGGACAGCGCGCCAGCGCCGAGGCAGAGCCGGAGGATGGGTTTCACCGTGCCACCTGTTCGACGATGTCGTAGATCGGCTGCAGTGTGGCCAGCATCATCCAGCCGAGGAGGATGCCAATGCTCAGCGTCAGTGCCGGTTCGATCAGCGCCTGCAGGGTGCCGATCGCGGCACGGGCTTCCTGTTCGTAGATGCCGGCGAGATTACTCAGCGAAGCGTCGAGACGGCCGGTGCGCTCGCCGGTGGCGAGCATCCGGGTCAGCAGGGCAGGGAAGATTGCCTGTCGGGAAAAGGCGCCGGATAGCGGCTCGCCTTGCTCGACCTGGCGATGGACCTGCGTTACCGCCCGGGCGGCGGCACGATTGCCGATCGTCCGGGGGAGCAGTTCGAGTGCGTCGAGGAGGGGAATGCCGCTGGCGTAGAGCATGGCCAGCAGATCGGCGAGGTGGGCGACCAGCAGCTTGCGCTGGATGTCACCCAGTACGGGCAGGCGCAGCAGCAGGCGGTGCCAGGCTTCGCGCCAGGCGGGGCGTTGCCGGATGGCGATGGCACCGCCGAGGACGACGACCGCGGGCGTTGCGAGCAGGCTCATCCAGTGTTCCTGCAGCAATGTCGACAGCGCGAACAGCAGGCGGGTGTACCAGGGGAGATCGGCGACGGCATTGCCGAGGAAGCTGCGGATCTGCGGCACCAGGAAGAACATCAGGAAGAGGCTGGCGGCAAGGACGAGCGTGGCGGCCAGCAGCGGGTAGGTGAGGAGCCTGCGGCTGGCGCTGGCCAGGGCTTCGGCTTGGCGCAGGCTGTGGCCGAGGCGGCCGAGCGTTTCGCTGAGCCGGCCACTGAGTTCGCCAGCGCGGACGATGCCGGCGAAAGCTGGATCGCAGCGGGTGATTTCCGGCGGGAGGGCGGCGGAAAAAGCTTTGCCGCTGCGCAGTTCCTCGGCCATTCTCCGGTAGACGGGGCGCAACGCCTTGCTCGACCCGCCGTCGGCCAGATCGTCGAGGGCGTCGAGCAGGGGGATGCCCGCGCTCAGCAACTGTTCGAGATGGAAGCAGAAATCGATCAGTTCGCGGCGCGCCAGCCTGCGCTGGCTCAGGCGTGGAATCCACCGGGCACTGAGCAGGTCCAGGTCATGCTGACGCAGGAGCAGCGCCAATTCGGCGGGGTTGCTGGCGCTCATCTGGCCATTCACCAGTTGCTGGCGGGCGTCGAGCGCCTGGAAGCGGTAGGTGCGGGTCATGGATGCTCGCTCAAGTTGACGACCCGGGCCACTTCCGCGCGCGTCGTGACACCGGCGCCGACCAGTTGCAGGCCGTTTTCGGCGAGCGTCGAAAAACCCCGCTGCCGGGCCGTGCTCAGCAGTTGCGCCGGGCTTGCGGCGTCGGCGAGCAGCAGGTCGAGCGCGGCGTCAATGCGAAGGATCTCCAGGAGGGCGAGGCGGCCGCTGTAGCCAGTGCCGTTGCAACGGGGGCAGTTTTCCTCCGGGGCTGCCGCCGGCGAGTGCTGTCTGCAGGTCGGGCAGCAGCGGCGAAGCAGGCGCTGGGCGACGATGCCGGAAAGGTTGCCGTGCAGTTGGCGGGGATCGATGCCCAGCTCGCGCAGGCGGGAAAGGGCTGAAATCGCACTGCCGGCGTGGAGCGTGGCGAAGACCCGGTGGCCAGTCAGGGTGGCGCGTAGCGCCATGGCGGCGGTTTCGGCATCGCGGATTTCGCCGATCAGGACGATGTCCGGGTCCTGGCGGAGCATGGCGCGGATGCCGCCGGCAAAATCCAGCTTGATGTTGTCGGAAAGCGAGGTCTGGCGCAGCAGGGGTAAGGGGTATTCGACCGGATCCTCGAGCGTCATGATATTGACGCCGTCGTGATTGAGCCGGTTGATCAGCGAGTAGAGCGTGGTCGTCTTGCCGCTGCCGGTCGGGCCGGTGACCAGGAGCAGCCCTTCCGGGCGGGCCAGCATCGATTCGATGAGTTGTCGTTGCGCATCGCCGATGCCGAGCGATTCGAGCGGCACGATGCCCTTTTGCCGGTCGAGGATGCGCAGAACGATGTTTTCGCCGTGGATGGTCGGTTGGGTGGCAGCCCGGAAGTCGATTTCCCGACCGCCGATCGGCCGGCAGAAGTGTCCGTCCTGCGGCGCGCGGCTTTCCGCGATGTTCATCCCGGCGAGGATCTTCAGGCGGCTGGCCAGCGGGGGGTAGATCGATTTGTGCAGGATGCGGATCGTCTGCAGGATGCCGTCGATGCGGTAGCGTATGCGCAGGCAGGCTTTTTCCGGGGCGAAGTGGAGGTCCGACGCATGTCGCCGGACGGCATCGCCGAGCAGCGCGTCGACCAGCCGGACCGCCGGCGAATCGCCATGCAGGGAGGCGATCTTGCCGCTGCCTTCGAATTCGCCGAGGATGTTTTCGATACTCAGCGCGTGGCCATAATGCCGGTCGATGGCGGCTTCGATTTCGCCTTCGCTGGCCAGCAGGATTTCCGCCGCGAGGCCGGCCGGTGTGTGGCGGCGTACGCTGTCGAGCGCTCCGGGGTCCTGCGGCGAAGCCAGCGCCAGACGCCAGCGTCGGTGTTCAGGTTCGACGGCGATCGGCAACAGGCGCTGCTGCCTCGCCGTTTCGGAGGGGACGAGAAGAATCGCTTCGCGGCTGATCATGTGCCGAGCAGGGTCGTAACGTTCGATTCCGAGCTGGCGTGCCAGGACGTCGTGAATGTCGTTGTCGGCGGCGAATCCCAGCGTGGCCAGTTGCTTGCCCAGGCGGCAGCCGCTTTTCCGTTGCTCGAGGAGGGCGATGCGCAACTGATCCTCGTTGATCAGGCCGGCTTTGAGCAGGTGCTTGCCGATCGGCTGGGCTGTCATGGTCGGCGCGCCTCCAGTTTTTGCAGGCGCTGTTGCAACGGGGCGAGGCGGAACCGATGCTCGCCGCGGGCGGCGGCGTCGAGCGCGGCGCGGTAGTGGCGACTGGCGGCGACGAACTGTTCGAGATGGTCCAGCGCTATCGCCAGGTTGTGGTGGATGTCCGGGTGCCCGGGGTCGAGCCGGTTTGCCTGGGTATAGGCGAAGCGGGCTTCCGGCCAGCGCCGCTGCTCGGCCAGGAGGTTGCCGAGCTGGAAATGCAGACTGGCATCGCCCGGAAATTCGGCGATCATCGAGCGCAGATGGCTTTCGCGTTCGCTCAGGGGGAGTTGGGCCAGTTGCCGATTGCCGTGTTCGACGAAGCCCTGGTGAATCGGTTCGCCGGCGCAGGCGCTGTGCAATGAGAGTAGCGTGACGAAGGGGAGTAGGCGGAGTTTCACTGGATCGCCCCCGGTCCCGGTCCCGGTGTTGGTGGCCGTTGGGCCGGGAAGAAACCGGTGTCCGGCAACGCCCCGGCTTGCCGGGAGTAATCGCCGCTCAGGCTGGCTTCCCGGATGACGATCGGGCGCAGGAAAATGACCAGTTCCGTCTTGTGCGCCCGGTTGTCTCGGTTGCTGAAGATTTCTCCGGCACCGGGAATCTCGCCGAGTAGCGGAATGCGCTGGTTGCGGTGATCGATGCCGTCTTCCATCAGGCCGCCGAGAACGGCGATCTGGCCGTTGGCGACGCGCATCACCGATTCGATCTCGCGGGTTCGGATCACCGGTACCAGGTTTTCGATGCCGTTGCGTCGCAGGTCGGGATTGGGGTCCGGGATTTCCCGGCCGACGCTGGTGATGGTCGGGCGGATGTTGAGGATGACCGAATCGTCGGCTGCCACCTGTGGGGTGACGCCCATCACCAGACCGACCGAAACCGTCTGCGGTGTCGTCGTGTAGGTGACGCTGGTGCCGACGTTGGCGGTGGTGGTGGTGTCGGCCTTGACGGTGAAATAGACGTAGTTTTCGACGACCTTGAGCAGGGCGGTCTGGTTGTTGAGGACCGAGAGGCGGGGGCTGGACAGCACCCGGCTGTCGCCGAAGCGGTCGAGCAGGCTGATCAGCGCCTTCGGGTTGCCGTTGCGGTCGTAGCGCAGGTTGATGCCGGTCTTCAGCGGATTGCCGGCCAGTTCGAAGATGCCGCCGCTGACCAGTGAACTCCAGTCGATGCCCTGTTCGTGCCCCTCGTTGAGGGCGACCTCGACGATGGTCGCCTCGATCAACACCTGTCGGCGTACGGCGTTGCTCAACTGATCGATGTAGCTGCGAATCTGCCGGTGCTGGCGGCGGGTGGCGATTGCCGAGACCAGTCCGGCCTCGGCATTGACGACCAGTCGGTGGGAACCGGCCGGCTTGCCGTTGCCCGGCGTGGCCTGGTCAAGCAACTGTTCGAGGCCGGCTTTCAGGTTTTCCCAGAAGTGATGACGGGTGACGTTTTCGATGCGTGTGGCCGACAGGTTGCCGGCATTGGTGCTGCCGGTGGAGGCGCCAATCTGCATGTTGTTGGCGACGGACGTCGTGACGCTGCGCTCCAGATTCACGTAGTCCACCGGGTAATGCGCAAGGTAGGGTTTGTCCGGCAGGATCAACAGGCTGTCGCCGGAAAACTCGAAATTGAGCGGAATCTGGCGGGCGATCCGGTCGAGGATCACTTCCAGCGGTTGGTCCAGGGCGTTGAGCGTGACCCGACCTTCGATTTCCGGGGCAACGTCAATGTCGATGCGGGCGTCGCGGGCCAGTGCAAAAAGCAGATCACGTACCGGGATACGGTCGATCGTCACGCTGTAGTGGGCGGGCCGTGCCGCGGGCTTGCTGCTTGCCGGTGCCGGGCTCATCTGTTCGACGATGGGAGGGATATCCTCGGTACCGGGGCCCGGGCGCGCATGCAGATGCCCGGCCAGCGCTTGCCGGGGAACGGGCGCGCTGCAGGCGGAGAGCAGCGGAACCATGACGAACAGGAGCGACATGAGTTTTAGCATGGCAGTCCGGGCGGGTTGATTGCTCTATGCTAGATGGGTTTTATTTATATGTCATCATGTTTTTGATTGTTCGCCTGTGTTTCAGGGAAATGACGATAGCGAGTTCTGCTAGAATGCCGCCTATCTTTAGCGGGGAAGCAGGCGTTGTCGGAAAACATCCTGGTCGATATCGAAGACCTCCATTTCACCTATGACGGGCGGCCGGTGCTGCAGGGGATCAATATGCGTATCCCACGCGGCAAGGTGGTGGCCATCATGGGCGGTTCCGGCTGTGGCAAGACTACCTTGCTGCGCTGCATCGGCGGTCAACTGCGGCCCAGCGGCGGCACGGTGCGCCTGGCCGACGCCGTGGTCAGCAAGATGTCGGAAGCCGAACTCTATCGCCTGCGTCGGCGCATGGGCATGTTGTTCCAGTTCGGCGCGCTGTTCACCGATCTCACGGTTTTCGAGAACGTGGCCTTTCCGTTGCGCGAGCACACCGATCTCTCCGACCAGATGATTCGCGACCTCGTGCTGATGAAGCTGGAGGCTGTCGGCCTGCGCGGTGCCCAGGCGCTGATGCCGGGTTCGCTGTCCGGTGGCATGGCGCGGCGGGTGGCACTGGCCAGGGCGATCGCCCTGGACCCGATGCTGGTCATGTACGACGAGCCCTTCACCGGTCTCGATCCGATTGCGCTCGGCGTCATCGGTCGCCTGATCCGGACCCTGAATGATGCGCTGGGCGCTACCTCGATCATGGTCACGCATGATGTGCAGGAGTCGCTGCTGATCGTCGATTACATCTATTTCCTGAACGGCGGCCGGGTGGTTGCGGAAGGAACGCCGGACGAAATCCGCGCCTCGCGCGACCCTTTCGTGCATCAGTTCGTGCATGCCGAGCCGGATGGGCCGGTCCATTTCGATTATCCGGCAGCATCGATGCAGGCGGATTTTTTCCTGGGGGGCGAGCATGCCGGGGCCGCTTGACCTGCTGCGCAAGGTCGGCGCGCCGACCGTCAACCGGATCTGGCGCCTCGGCTTCGCGGCCCGTTTTTTCTTCGCCATCCTGACCCATTCGGGAACGGCGTTTCGCCGCCTGCCGCTGACCTTGCGCGAAATCTACTTCAGCGGCGTGCTGTCGCTGCTGATCATCCTGGTCTCCGGGTTGTTCGTCGGTCTGGTGCTCGGCCTTCAGGGCTATGAAACCCTGCAGCGCTATGGTTCGACCGAAGCCCTGGGGATTCTTGTCGCGCTGTCGCTGGTGCGCGAGCTGGGGCCGGTCGTTGCCGGCCTGCTATTCGCCTCGCGAGCCGGTTCGTCGATCACCGCCGAGATCGGCCTGATGAAGACGACCGAGCAGTTGAAGGCGATGGACATGATGGCGGTCAATCCGCTGGCGCGCGTCGTGGCGCCGCGTTTCTGGGGCGGAGTGATCTCGATGCCGTTGCTGGCGGCGATGTTTTCGGCGATGGGCGTGTTCGGCGGATGGTTGATCGGCGTTGTGTTCATCGGTGTCGATGACGGCGCCTTCTGGTCACAGATGCAGTCGAGCGTCGATTTCCGCTACGACATTCTCAACGGCATCATCAAGAGTGTCGTCTTCGGTTTTGCTGTTTCGCTGATTGCAGTGTTCGAGGGGTACGACGCGGTCCCGACGGCGGAGGGTGTGTCGCGAGCGATTACCCGTACCGTCGTGACTTCGGCGATGACCATTCTGGCGCTGGATTTCATTCTGACTTCGTTCATGTTTCGGGGAACATCATGAACCGTACCGTTATCGACCTCTGGGTCGGCTTCTTCGTTGCTTTGGGCATTGCTGCGGTGTTGTTTTTGGCACTCAAGGTGGGCAATCTTTCGGCGGCCCACTTGTCCGAGACCTATGTGCTGCAAGCCAAGTTTGATAACATCGGCGGCCTGAAGGTGCGCGGTCCGGTTCGCAGCGCCGGCGTTCTGGTGGGCAGGATCGCGGATATTCGCTTCGATCCCGAAAGCTACCAGGCGGTGGTGACGATGAATATCGACGGGCGTTACCGTTTTCCGCGGGATACCTTCGCTTCGATTTATACGGCGGGTCTGCTGGGCGAGCAGTACATCGGTTTCGACGTCGGTGGCGACGAGAAGATGCTGCAGCCGGGCGACACGGTGAAAATGACCCAGTCGGCGGTAGTCTTGGAAAAACTGATCAGCCAGTTCCTTTTCGGCAAGGCGGCTGAAGGACAGGATAGCAAATGACATTGAAGGCAGGATTTTCGGTTCGGCGACTGGTTCGCCTGCTGGCTTTCGGCGGTGCGCTGGTGGTTTCGACCGCTCATGCCACTGCTCAGGAAGGTCAGCGCGACCCTTACGAAGGCTTCAATCGTTCGATGTTCTCGGTGAATGAAGCTCTGGACAAGTACGCTGCCCGCCCGGTCGCCCAGGCCTACGATGCCGCCGTTCCCCTGCCGCTCAAGGCCAGTGTCGGCAATTTCTTCGGCAATGTCGGCGAAGTCTGGGGCGGTGCCAACAGCGCGCTGCAGGGCAAGCCGTCCAATGCCGGCCTGGGGCTGACCCGTTTCCTGATCAACTCGACTGTCGGTATCCTCGGGCTGTTCGACGTCGCCAGCGAACTCGGCTTCGAGCGTTACAACGAAGATTTCGGTCAGACGATGGCGGTCTGGGGGGTCGGCAACGGCCCCTACGTGTTCCTGCCGGTGATCGGTCCGCGCACGTCGCGCGATCTGATGGGTTGGGCTGTCGACACCTATGTCGATCCGGTGTCCACCATTCAGCCGGAAGCGGTACGCATCGGTACGGCTGCGTTGCGCTTCGTCGATATCCGTGCCGGCCTGCTGCCGGCCGACAAGGTGGTCGAGGAAGCTGCACTCGACAAGTATGCTTACGTGCGCGATGCCTACCTGCAGCGTCGCCGCAACCTGATTTACGATGGCCGCCCGCCGCGCCTGGACGATTGAGTTGAGGGTTCTTTGATGTCTTTGATGATGAAGCGTTTTTTCGCTGTTTGTCTGGCTTTTTTTCTCGCCTCCCCGCTGCTTGCCGCCGAGGCACCGGATGCGTTGATCAGGCGCGTTTCCGATGAAGTGCTGGAAATCGTTCGCCAGGACAAGGAGATCCGCAACGGGGATATCCAGAAGATCAGTGCGCTGGTTGACGCCAAGGTGCTGCCCTATTTCAATTTCCAGCGCATGACCGCGCTGGCGGTCGGTCGTGACTGGCGCAGCGCCAATCCGGCACAGAAGAATCGCCTGGCCGAGGAGTTCAAGAACCTGCTGGTGCGCACCTACGCCAACGCCCTGACCAGTTACAGCAATCAGCGTATCGTCTTCAAGCCGTTCAAGATGAAGAGCGGCGAGACGGAAGTGCTGGTGCGCTCCGAAGTGACACAGCCCGGCTCGCAGCCGGTGCAGATCGATTACTGGCTGGAGCAGGCTGGCGACAACTGGAAGGTTTACGACGTCGTCGTCGCTGGCATCAGCCTGGTCACCAATTACCGCGAACAGTTCGCCAGCGAAGTGCGGGCCGGTGGCATCGACGGCCTGATCGCCAGCCTCGCGGCCAAGAACAAGTCGCTGGAAGTTGCTGCAGCGGCTAAAACCGGCAAGAAATGATCGAACGTTCCAACGGGGCTCTCGCCGTTCGCGGCGCCATGGTGATGACGAATGCCAGGGCCTTGCTGGCGGCGGGGTGTGCCGAGATCGGCGCCGATTCGGTCGTCGATCTGTCCGCTGTCGAAGCGGCCGACTCCTCGGCGCTGGCGGTGATGTTGGGCTGGTTGCGCCATGCCCAGGCCGGCAACAAGCGTCTTTCCTTTGTCGGCGTTCCCGCTGGCGTGCTCTCCCTGGCCGAGCTCTACGGCATTTCCGACCTGTTGCCCCTGGCCTGAGCGGCCTGTCCATGCCAGCTGCCGTTTCCGTTGTCGATGTCGTCAAGTCCTTTGCCTCCGTCAAAGCCTTGGCTGGGATCTCCCTGACCATTGAGCCCGGCGAATTCTTCGGCCTCCTTGGCCCCAACGGCGCCGGCAAGACGACGCTGATTTCCTGCCTGGCCGGGCTGACCCGGCCCGACAGCGGTTCGATCAGCGTGCTCGGCCACGACGTCGTACGCGACTTCCGTCAGGCGCGGCGCCTGCTCGGCGTGGTGCCGCAGGAACTGGTATTCGATCCCTTCTTCAGCGTTCGTGAGACCCTGCGTATCCAGTCGGGCTATTTCGGCATCCGCAACAACGATGACTGGATCGATGAAATCCTCCACCACCTCGACCTTTCCAACAAGGCCGACGCCAACATGCGGCGCCTGTCGGGTGGCATGAAACGGCGCGTCCTGGTCGCCCAGGCGCTGGTGCACAAGCCGCCGGTGATCGTCCTCGACGAGCCTACCGCCGGGGTCGATGTCGAGTTGCGCCAGGGCTTGTGGCAGTTCGTCCGGCGGCTCAACAACGAGGGCCATACCATCATCCTGACCACGCATTACCTCGAGGAAGCCGAAGCCCTGTGCAACCGCATCGCCCTGATGAAGCAGGGGCAACTGATCGCGCTGGACAGCACGGCCAACCTGATGGCGGCGCATCCCGGCGCTTCTCTGGAAGAGGTTTTCATGCGGACGATGCGCAAATGACCGGCAGTGAGCTGCTGGTCGGCTTCTGGACCCTGTTCTACAAGGAAGTCCTGCGCTTCTGGAAGGTGGCCTTCCAGACCGTTGCCGCGCCGGTGCTGACGGCAATGCTCTATCTGATGATCTTCGGTCACGTGCTGGAAGACCATGTCCGGGTGCATGGCATCGGCTACACCAGCTTCCTGATCCCTGGGCTGGTGATGATGCAGGTGCTGCAGAACGCTTTTGCCAATTCCTCGTCGAGCCTGATCCAGGCCAAGATCACCGGCTCCATCGTTTTTGTCCTGCTGCCGCCGATTCCCTATGGGGCGTTCTTCGCTGCCTACGTGCTGGCGGCCCTGTTGCGCGGCCTGATGGTCGGCGTCGGCGTGCTGCTGGCGACCGTCGCCTTCGTTGATCTGCAGGTGGCGGCGCCGCTCTGGATCTGCCTGTTCGCGCTCCTGAGCGGCGCCCTGTTCGGCGCGCTGGGCATGGTGGCGGGAATCTGGGTGGAAAAATTCGACCAGCTCGCCGCTTTCCAGAACTTCCTGATCATGCCGCTGACCATGCTCTCCGGCGTTTTCTATTCGATCCACAGCCTGCCGCAGTTCTGGCAGGGCTTGTCCCATTACAATCCCGTCTTTTACATGATCGACGGCTTCCGCTACGGCTTTTTCGGCGTTTCGGACGTCGCGCCGGAACTCAGCCTGGCGGTCGTTGCCGTCTGTTTGCTGGCGGTGTCGGCGATCACGCTGACGCTGCTCAGGCAGGGCTGGAAACTGAGAAACTGAAAGAACATGCACCCCGATCAGATCAAGCAATACATCCTTGCCGGCATGAGCTGCGAATTCCTGGAACTTGACGGCGATGGTCAGCATTTCCAGGCCTTGGTGGTCAGCGCCGAGTTTGTTGGCCTCAACCGCGTGCAGCGGCAGCAGCGGGTTTACCGGACCTTGCAGGAAAAACTGGCGACTGGTGAGCTGCACGCTCTGTCGTTCAAGACCCTGACCCCCGAAGAATGGAGTGCCCAGCGTGGATAAGTTAGTGATCCGGGGCGGTCATGCCCTCAACGGCGAGATCGCCATGTCCGGCGCCAAGAATGCGGCCTTGCCGATCCTCTGTGCCTCGTTGCTGACGTCCGAGCCGCTGGAATTCTCCAATGTTCCGCAGCTCAACGATATTTCGACCATGCTGCGCCTGCTCGGCGATATGGGGGTGGCGATCGATCGGGACGGTGACGATGGGGTGGTGAGCCTCGACGGCAGCACCTTGAACAATCCGCTCGCCTCCTACGAGATGGTGAAAACCATGCGCGCTTCCATCCTCGTGCTCGGGCCGCTGCTTGCCCGCTGCGGCGAGGCGAAGGTGTCGCTGCCTGGCGGTTGCGCCATCGGTGCCCGGCCGGTCGATCAGCACATCAAGGGGCTGCAGGCGATGGGCGCCGAGGTGTCGGTCGAGCAGGGCTATGTGCATGCCCGGGCGAGCCGCCTCAAGGGCGCGCGCATCTGTACCGACATGGTTACCGTCACCGGTACCGAGAACCTGATGATGGCCGCTTGCCTGGCCGATGGCGAGACGGTGATCGAAAACGCCGCCCGCGAACCCGAAGTGGTCGATCTGGCCAATTGTCTGGTGGCAATGGGGGCTCGCATTTCCGGCGCCGGTACCGACATCGTTCGCATCCAGGGCGTCGAGAAGCTGCACGGTGCCCGCCACGCGATCATGCCCGACCGCATCGAGACCGGCACCTACCTGTGTGCGGCTGCGGTGACCGGCGGTAAGGTGCGCCTGACCCGGACCTCGGCAGCCTATCTCGATTCCGTCGTGGACAAGCTGCTCGACGCGGGTTGCGAGATCGTCATCGAGCGCGACGCGATCCAGCTTTCGGCACCGCCCAAACTCAGGTCGGTCAGCTTGCGGACGGCGCCTTATCCGGCCTTTCCTACCGACATGCAGGCACAGTTCATGGCCATGAACTGTGTTGCCGATGGCGTGGCGACGATCCGCGAGACGATTTTCGAAAACCGCTTCATGCATGTGAACGAACTGATGCGCCTGGGCGCCAACATCCAGATCGAAGGCAACAACGCCGTCGTCCGCGGTGTAGGCCAGTTGCAGGGGGCGACCGTGATGGCCACCGACCTGCGCGCCTCGGCGTCGCTGATCATCGCCGGCCTGGTGGCCCAGGGGGAAACGCTGATCGACCGCATCTATCATCTCGACCGCGGCTATGAGCGGATCGAGCAGAAACTCTCGGCCCTGGGGGCGCGTGTCGAACGTCGGCGCTGATCGGCGGAATGTCGCTTCCCTGCTGAATTTCGGGCTTTTTGGCAGGGCGGTGAAAAAAATCTGTAAAAAGGCTTTGCATTCTTCGTACTCTGCAGCATACTCGCAGGCACGGGATTTCCAGGCAGTGTGTTGTTCCTGCGCCGTTTTCGGTTTGTCAGCTCCTCGGTCTTGATTCTCGGCTCATATTCATTTTTTCCTAGGAAGCTTCAACATGGCAATTGGTACCGTAAAGTGGTTTAACGACTCCAAGGGTTTTGGTTTCATTACGCCGGAAGGCGGCGGTGAAGACCTCTTCGCACATTTCTCCGCCATTCAAGGCAATGGTTTCAAGACCCTGGCTGAAAACCAGCGCGTTTCCTTCGACATCGTCACCGGTCCGAAGGGCAAGCAGGCAGCCAACATCAACAAGGTCGACTGAGTTCTCTCGGTAACCTGAATGAAAAGCCCGGGATTCCGGGCTTTTTTGCGTCTACGGGCGGTTGCGTGGTCTCCGGGCTGGGTCGATAATCGGCAGCTCATCCAACAGGCAAAGGGAGAGATCGATGTTGCGCAGAACCTTCATCGCGGCGGCAGTTGCCGCAGGTTTGCTGGCCAGCGGGGCTGGCCAGGCCCAGACTTATCGCGCCGAGTATCGGCTGTCCACCACCCTCGGTCCAGCCTTTACCTGGGGGCAGGCCGGCGAGCGTTGGATCGAGCTGGTCCGCGAAAAAACCCAGGGCCGCATCAACATCAAGCTCTATGCCGGCAATTCGCTGGTCGGTGGCGAGCAGACCCGCGAGTTCACGGCGATCCGCCAGGGCGTCATCGACATGTCGATCGGGTCGACGATCAACTGGTCGCCGCAGATCAAGGAACTCAACCTGTTCTCGCTGCCCTTCCTGATGCCCGATTACAAGGCGATGGATGCGCTGACCCAGGGCGAAGTCGGCAAGGACCTGTTCGCCATCCTCGACAAGCGCGGCGACGTCGTGCCGCTGGCCTGGGGTGAAAACGGCTTCCGCGAGATGTCGAACTCGAAGCGGGCGATCACCTCGCCGGCCGACATGAAGGGCATGAAATTCCGCGTTGTCGGGTCGCCCTTGTACAACGAGACCTTCACCGCGCTCGGTGCCAACCCGACCCAGATGAGCTGGGCCGATGCCCAGCCGGCACTGGCGTCCGGTGCCGTCGACGGCCAGGAAAACCCGCTTTCGGTGTTCGTCGCCGCCAAACTGACCAATGTCGGCCAGAAGCATCTGACCTTGTGGCATTACGTTGCCGATCCGCTGATCTTCGTCGTCAACAAGCAGGTCTGGAACAGCTGGACGCCGGCCGACCGCGAGGCGGTTCGCCAGGCGGCGCTGCAGGCCGGGCGCGAGAACGTCGAGAAAGCGCGCAAGGGCATCGCCGGCAGCGACAACGCGGTGCTCAGGCAGATCGAGGCTTCCGGCGTCAGCGTCACCCACCTGACGCCGGCGCAACGCGATGCCTTCGTCCAGGCGACGCGGCCGGTTTACCAGAAATGGGCGAAGACGATCGGCGCCGACCTGGTCAAGAAGGCCGAAACCGCCATCGCCAAACGCTGATTCCCTGATGCACCAGCCACGCCGGCTGCGTCCGGCGTGGCTTCTTCGCCGCTACCCATGCCCCAATCCGAATCCGCCGCCGCGCGCGGCAAGCTGACGCTCGGGCGCGTCGAGCGCTTCCTGATGGGCGCTTCGATGGCCTTGCTCTGTCTGCTGACGATGGCCAATGTCGTCGTTCGCTATTTCACCGATTTCTCGTTCGCTTTCACCGAGGAAGTATCGGTCGCGCTGCTCGTGGTGATGACCCTGGTCGGCGCTTCGCACGCCTTCCAGACCGGCCATCACATCGCCATCGACTACCTGGTCGTCCGCGGGCCGCGCCTGAAGGCCTTCGCCTACCGCTTCTCGTTGGCCTGCAGCCTGCTGATGTTCGGCCTGCTCGCCTGGTATGGCGCGCTGATGACCTGGGACGATTACAGCTTCGAAGTCACCTCGCCGTCGCTCGGCGTGCCGCAGTGGTGGTATACGGTCTGGCTGCCCTTGCTCTCGGCGCTGATCGCGCTGCGCGTGCTGGTCCTGCTGCTGCGGGGTGAAAAATGATGGACTGGCTGCTCTTCGGGTTGTTCCTGGCGCTGATGCTGGCCGGCGTGCCGATCGCCGTCGCCATGGGCCTGGCCGGTGTCGCCGTCGTCGCGGTTGCCGATTTCGGCATGCTGTCGTTGCCGACCAACGTCTATACCGGGATCGCCAAGTATCCGCTGATGGCCATCCCGGTTTTCGTCATCGCCGGGCTGATCTTCGAACGCGCTGGCGTCGCTGCCGGCATCGTCCGCTTCGTTTCGGCCATTGTCGGCCAGCGCCGCGGTAGCCTGGCGATCGTCGCCATCCTGGTGGCGATGATCATGGGTGGCATTTCCGGCTCCGGGCCGGCCGATTCGGCGGCAGTCGGGGCGGTGATGCTGCCGTCGATGATCAAGGCTGGCTACCCGCGTGCCTTTACCGCCTCGGTGATTGCTTCCGCCGGTTCGACCGGAATTCTGATCCCGCCGTCGATCGCGCTGATCATCTACAGCCTGCTGGTGCCGGCGGCGTCGGTGCCGGCGCTGTTCGCGGCCGGCATCATTCCCGGCATCCTGGTCGGCCTGGCGCTGATCCTGATGGCCTGGTGGTTGTCGGTACGCAACGGTTTCGAGGCTGACGTCAGCGCGCTGCGGCCGCCGTTCTGGCAGAGCCTGCGCGAGGCGGCGTGGGGGCTGGCGGCGCCGGTGATCATCCTCGGCGGCATGCGCAGCGGCCTGTTCACGCCGACCGAAGCGGCCGTCGTCGCCGTCTTCTATGGCATCTTCGTCGGCACGGTGATCAATCGCCAGCTCGGCTGGAACGACATCTGGAAGGTCTTCGTCGAAGCCGCCGAGATTTCCTCGGTGATCATGATCATCATCGCCCTGGCCAGCGTCTTCGCCTGGGCCAGTTCGACGCTGAGCACCTTCGACCGGCTG
This sequence comes from Azonexus sp. MM2026_4, assembly GCF_055901855.1. Lineage (NCBI taxonomy): Bacteria > Pseudomonadati > Pseudomonadota > Betaproteobacteria > Rhodocyclales > Azonexaceae > Azonexus > Azonexus sp. MM2026_4. The sequence goes on from NZ_CM148380.1 coordinate 3,791,012, forward strand.
GCGCAGACGGTGCTCGGCAGCGGGCTGAGCGAAACCGGCATGCTGCTGATGATCCAGGGCCTGCTGCTGGTCGCCGGCATGTTCCTCGACGCCATCTCGATCTACTTCATCTTCCTGCCGTTGCTGGTGCCGATCGCCATGCACTTCCAGTGGGACCTGGTGTGGTTCGGCCTGATCATCACGATGAACCTGGCGCTCGGCCAGTTCACGCCGCCGATGGGCGTGAACCTGATGGTTACCTGCCGGATGGCCGGCATCGGCATGGACAGCACGGTGCGCTGGGTGCTGTGGATGGTGCTGGCGATGGGATCGACGGTGCTGCTCGTCACCTTCGTACCGGAACTGGCGCTGTGGCTGCCGCGCCACCTCGGTTACCTGTAGGCGCGCTTTATCGTCCCGATAGCGCGCGTCGCGGCCGGGGCGGCGGGCGCTTGCGGTAAAATGCACTCTTTGTCTTCAGGCTGAACCCCCGTGACGACCATCACCATCGCCCTCTCGAAGGGCCGCATCTTCGACGAAACCCTGCCCCTGCTGGCGGCGGCGGGGATCGTCCCGGCCGAGAATCCGGAGACCTCCCGCAAGCTGATCATCGAGACCAACCAGCCGCACGTGCGCGTCGTCATCGTCCGCGCCACCGACGTGCCGACCTACGTCCAGTATGGCGCGGCCGACATCGGTGTCGCCGGCAAGGACGTGCTGATCGAGCACGGCGGCGACGGCCTCTATGCGCCGCTCGACCTGAACATCGCCAAGTGCCGGATGATGGTCGCCGTGCCGGAGGGTTTCGACTACGCCAATGCGGTGCGCCAGGGCGCCCGCCTCAAGGTGGCCTCGAAATACATCAAGACGGCGCGCGAGCACTTCGCCGCCAAGGGCGTGCACGTTGATTTGATCAAGCTCTACGGTTCGATGGAGCTGGCGCCGCTGGCCGGGCTGGCCGACGCCATCGTCAACCTGGTGTCGACCGGCGGCACGCTGAAGGCCAACAAGCTGGTCGCCGTCGAGCACATCCTCGACATTTCATCGCGCCTGGTGGTCAACCAGGCGGCGCTCAAGGTCAAGCGCGAAATCCTGCAGCCGATCATCGACGCCTTCGCGCAGGCGGTGGAGAAGTAAATGACGATAGCCATCCAGCGTTTGTCCACGGTGGACGCCGATTTTCCGGCGCAATTGAAGACGCTGCTCGCCTTCGAAGCGGCCGCCGACGACAACATCGAGCGCACCGTCGCCGCCATCCTGGCCGACGTCAAGACACGCGGCGACGCCGCCGTGGTCGACTACAGCAACCGCTTCGACCGCCTGACTGCAAGCTCGATGGCCGACCTCGAACTGTCGCGCGACGAACTGGAAAAGGCGCTCGCCGGCCTGCCTGCCGACCGCCGTGCCGCGCTCGAAGCGGCCGCCTGCCGGGTGCGTGCCTACCACGAGAAGCAGAAGCTCGACGGCTGGTCCTACACCGAGGCCGACGGCACCCTGCTCGGCCAGATGATCACCCCGCTCGACCGCGTCGGCCTCTACGTACCGGGCGGCAAGGCGGCCTATCCGTCGTCGGTGCTGATGAACGCGATTCCGGCCAAGGTGGCCGGGGTCAAGGAACTGATCATGGTCGTGCCGACGCCGGGTGGCGAGCACAACCAGCTGGTGCTGGCGGCGGCCTGCCTGGCCGGCGTCGATCGCGTGTTCACCATCGGCGGTGCGCAGGCGGTCGGCGCGCTCGCCTATGGCACCGAGAGCGTGCCGCAGGTGGACAAGATCGTCGGTCCGGGCAATGCCTACGTGGCGACGGCCAAGCGTCGGGTGTTCGGCATCGTCGGCATCGACATGGTCGCCGGCCCGTCGGAAATCCTGGTCGTCTCGGACGGTTCCGGCAATCCCGACTGGGTGGCGATGGACCTGTTCTCGCAGGCCGAGCACGACGAACTGGCGCAATCGATCCTGATCTGTACCGACGTCGCCTTCATCGGGCGCGTCCAGGCGAGTATCGACAAGCTGCTGCCGACCATGCCGCGCCAGGAAGTGATCCGCACCTCGCTGACCAATCGCGGCGCCTTCATCCTGGTGCGCGACATGGACGAGGCGATTGCCATCGCCAACCGCGTCGCGCCGGAACACCTCGAACTGGCGCTCGACAACCCGGACCCGTGGGTCGAGAAGATCCACCACGCCGGCGCCATCTTCATCGGCCACTACACCTCGGAATCGCTCGGTGATTACTGCGCCGGGCCGAACCATGTGCTGCCGACTTCCGGCTCGGCGCGTTTCTCGTCGCCGCTCGGCGTGTACGATTTCCAGAAGCGGACCAGCCTGATCAAGGTGTCGCAGGCCGGCGCGCAGACCCTGGGCCGCATCGCGTCCACGCTGGCGCACGGCGAAGGTTTGCCGGCGCATGCCAAGTCGGCCGAGTTCCGGCTCGCCGACTGATTCGCGTCGATTCTGCGGCCGACCGTGGATCACCCGCAAAATCCCCAGCGCCCGGACCTCCGGGCGCTTTTTTTGGCCTTCGCCGCGGTCGGCCTGTCCGGCTTCGGCGGCGTGCTGCCGTTCGCTCGGCGCATGCTGGTCGAACAGCGGCGCTGGCTGAGCGCCGAGGAATTCAACGCCCAGCTTGGCCTCTGCCAGTTTCTGCCCGGGCCGAACGTGGTGAACCTGTCGATCGTCGTCGGCAAGCGTTTCCACGGCTGGCGCGGCGCCGTCGTCGCGCCGCTCGGCATGTTGCTGGCGCCGATGCTGATCGTCCTGCTGCTCGGCATGGCTTACGACCGCTGGGGGCAACTGCCGCTCGCCCAGGAGATGCTGCGCGGTATCGCCGCCGCCGGTTGCGGCCTGCTCTTCGCGATGGCCTGGCGGATGGGTACGGCGCTGCGCGACAAGGCGCTGTTCCTGCCATTCACCGTGTTGACCGTGGCCGCCATCGCCTGGCTGCGCTGGCCGTTGCCGATGGTGATGCTGGGCGGGCTGGCGGCCGCCGGCGCGGTGGCCTGGTGGCGATTGGGGCGGCCATGATCGTCGTCCAGCTCTTCCTCGAATTCACGCTGCTTTCCTTCGTCGCCTTTGGCGGCGCCACCGCGCTGCTGCCGGAAATGCACCGGGTCGTCGTCGACCAGCTGCACTGGCTCGATGCCACCACCTTCACCCATCTCTACGCCATCGCCCAGGCGGCGCCGGGGCCGAACGTGCTGGTGGTGACGCTGATCGGCTGGGAGGTCGCCGGGCTGGCCGGAGCGCTGGCGACGACGCTGGCGATGTGCCTGCCGATGAGCGTGCTGATCTACCTGTTGATCGACCGCTGGGAAAGCTTCGCCGGCCGCCGCTGGCAGCAGGCGGTCAGCCTCGGCGTGGCGCCGCTGGCGGTTGGCCTGATCTTTTCCGGGGCGACGCTGATCGCCCAGGCGGCCGGGCTGGGTTGGCGCGGCGGCTTGCTGGTGGTGGCGATCATGGTGTTGAATCTGCGTACGCGCTGGCATCCGTTGTGGTTCATTGCCGCCGGCGCGCTTCTCGGTTTGTCCGGCTGGCTGTGACGGCCGGCGTTTGCAGGAGGGCTTGGGCGAGATGGTGATGCAGGCGCATCAATGGACCTGGGGCATCAACCAGTGGGTGGAATACCTGCGCGACAAGGAATTGCCGGTGCTGCCGGGCACCGCGGCGCGCCTCGCGGCTTTGCGCGAGGCCGGCGAGGCGGCGCGGGAAAGCCTCTCGGCGCGGGATCTGGTCGATATCGTCTATGGCGATCCCTATTTGGCGCTGAAGCTGCTGCGCCGGGCCGAGGAGCGGCGCACCCGGCAACTGGGGCACGACACGACGACGCCGCTGGCGGCCGTCCTGCAAACCGGTTACGACGAGTTGCAGGCGCTGGTCGCCAACAGCAAGGTCTCGGTCGGTCTCTTGCCCGGTTGCCACGCCTGCGAGCAGCGCGCGGTCCTCGCCGCCATCCTGGCGCGGGCCTGGGCGACGCGCCGGGTGGACGTGCTACCCGACGAGGTGGCGATGGCGGCGTTGCTGGCGGAAATCGGCGAACTGCTGCTGTGGCATTTCGCACCGGAGATGACCGACAAGGAAGTTGCCATCTACCAGTGGAACGAGCGCTACTGGGCGCTCCAGCAGCGTACTTCGGAGATGGATTTCACCTTCCGCCAGCTGACCATGGCGCTGGCTCAGTCCTGGGGGCTACCGACGCTGATCGTCGCCCTGATCAAGGGCGTCGACAGTCCGCGCGCCAATCTTGCCCGGCTCGGCCACGAGGCGGCCAAGGCGGTGATCGGCGAAGCCACCACCCCGGAACTGCTGGCGCTGCTACAGGAGGTCGGCGCCTTGCTGCCGGCGGTCGATCTGCTGGCAATTGCCGAGCCGCTGCCGCTTGCCGATGAGCCGCGCACTGCCTTGCAGGCGGCGATTGCCGCCGTCAAGGCCGCCGCGTCAGGCGAGCAGCCGGCGCAGGGCGGCAACCAGGCTTGAACACTGCTCGTCGCTGCCGACGGTGATACGCAGGAACTGGTCGATGCGCGGCAGCCGGAAGTGACGGACGATGATGCTCTCGGCGCGCAGCGCTTGCGCCAGCTCGCCGGCGTCGCGTTGCGGGTGGCGGGCGAAGATGAAATTGGCGGCGGACGGCAGGACGTCGAAACCGAGTTCGGCCAACTGGCCGACCAGCGACTCGCGGCTGGCGACGACCCCCGCGCAGCACTGCCGAAAGTAGGCCTCGTCCTCGATCGCGGCGACGGCGCCGACGATCGCCAGGCGGTCGAGCGGGTAGGAGTTGAAGCTGTTCTTGACCCGCTCCAGCGCCTCGATCAGGTCCGGGTGGCCGACCGCGAAGCCGACGCGCAGGCCGGCCAGCGAGCGCGACTTCGACAAGGTGTGGATGACCAGCAGGTTGTCGTGTTTCTGCGTCAGCGGAATGGCGGTTGCGCCGCCGAAATCGATGTAGGCTTCGTCGACGACGACGACACTGTCCGGATTGCCGGCAACGATGCGCTCGACGGCGTCGAGCGCCAGCAGGCGGCCGGTCGGCGCATTCGGATTGGGGAAGATGATGCCGCCGGGTTGCACGTCGCGATCGATATAGTCGGCCGGGTCGATCGAGAAGTCGGCGGCGAGCGGCACGGCGACGTGATCGACGCCATAGAGCCCGCAATACACCGGGTAGAAGCTGTAGGTGATGTCCGGGAAGAGGAGCGGCGCGTCATGCTTGAGCAGCGCCTGGAAAGCGTGCGCCAGCACCTCGTCGGAACCGTTGCCGACGAAGACTTCGCGTGTCGTCACGCCGTGACGGGCGGCGATCGCCTGCTTGAGCAGGTCGGCGTTGGGGTCCGGGTAGAGGCGCAGGCGGGCGCCGTCGTCGCCGAGTTCGGCACGGATCGCCTCGACCACCCGCGGCGACGGCGGGCAGGGATGCTCGTTGGTGTTGAGCTTGATCAGGTTGGCGATCTTGGGCTGTTCGCCCGGGACGTAGGGGGTGAGGTCGCGGGCGACCTGGCTCCAGAAGCGGCTCATCGGCTATTCACGGAAGGCGTAAAAATGAGGCGAAATGGTATCATGCCCCTCCGTTCCAACGATTTTTAGCCAAGTCCATGCGGCAAGCCGAAGTCACTCGCAATACCCTGGAAACGCAGATCACCGTCAAGCTCAACCTCGACGGCAGCGGCCAGGGCAAGTTCGCCACCGGCGTTCCCTTTCTCGATCACATGCTCGACCAGATCGCCCGCCACGGGTTGATCGACCTCGACATCGACGCCAAGGGCGACCTGCACATCGACGCGCACCACACGGTCGAGGACATCGGCATCACGCTCGGCCAGGCGCTGGCCAAGGCCTGGGGCGACAAGAAGGGGCTGACCCGCTACGGGCACAGCTACGTGCCGCTCGACGAGGCGCTGTCGCGTGTCGTCATCGACCTCTCCGGCCGTCCGGGGCTCGAATTCAACGTCGATTTCACGCGTGCCGTGATCGGCCAGTTCGACGTCAACCTGGTGGCCGAATTCTTCCATGGCCTGGTCAACCACGCCGGCATGACGCTGCACATCGACAACCTGCGCGGCAAGAACGCGCACCACCAGGCGGAAACCGTGTTCAAGGCCTTCGGCCGGGCGCTGCGCATGGCGGTGACGGCCGACCCGCGGATGGCCGGCTGCATGCCGTCGACCAAGGGTACGCTGTGATGGCCGGCCGGACGATCGCCGTCATCGACTACGGCATGGGCAACCTGCGCTCGGCCGCCAAGGCGGTCGAGCACGTCGCCGACGGCGCCACTGTCGTCGTCACCGCCGATCCGGCGGTGGTCGCCGCCGCCGAGCGTGTCGTCTTCCCCGGCCAGGGGGCGATGCCCGACTGCATGCGCGAGCTCGACGCCCGCGGCCTGCGCGAGGCGGTGCTGCAGGCGGCACGAGAAAAGCCTTTCCTCGGCATCTGCGTCGGCGAACAGATGCTGTTCGAGCGTAGCGAGGAAGGCAATGTCGCCGGTCTCGGCATCTTTCCCGGCGTCGTCCGGCGTTTTCCCGAGGCCCGCATGGTGGACGCCCAGGGCCAGCGCCTGAAGGTGCCGCACATGGGCTGGAACGAAGTGCAGCAGCGGTCGCACGCGCTGTGGGCGGGGATCGCCGACGGCGCCCGCTTCTACTTCGTGCACAGTTACTGCGTGCAGGACATCGACCCGGCGCTGACCGTCGGCACCACCGACTACGGTCTGCCCTTTACCTGTGCGGTAGCGCGGGATAATATCTTCGCGGTCCAGTTCCATCCCGAGAAAAGCGCCCGCGACGGCCTGCAACTCCTGAAGAACTTCGTCGAATGGCGTCCCTGAGCGGCGCCACCCGGAAATTCCCCCTCGCAGACTTTTTCCCATGCTGATCATCCCCGCAATCGATCTCAAGGACGGACAATGTGTCCGCCTCAAACAAGGCCTGATGGAACAGGCCACCGTCTTCTCCGAGAGTCCCGCCGAACAGGCGCGGCACTGGCTGGAGCAGGGCGCCCGTCGCCTGCATCTGGTCGATCTCAATGGCGCCTTTGCCGGCAAGCCGAAGAACGCCGCGGCGATCAAGGCGATCCTGGCCGAAGTCGGCGACGAAATTCCGGTCCAGCTCGGCGGCGGCATCCGTGACCTCGACACCATCGAAGCCTGTCTCGACGGCGGCCTGTCCTACGTGATCATCGGTACCGCCGCGGTCAAGAACCCCGGTTTCCTGCACGACGCCTGCACCGCCTTTCCCGGCCACATCATCGTCGGCCTCGACGCCAAGGACGGCAAGGTGGCGACCGACGGCTGGTCGAAACTGACCGGCCACGATGTCGTCGACCTGGGCAAGAAGTATGAGGACTACGGCGTCGAATCGATCATCTACACCGACATCGGTCGCGACGGCATGCTCTCCGGCATCAATATCGAAGCCACCGTGCGCCTGGCGCAGGCGCTGACGATCCCGGTGATCGCCTCGGGCGGCCTGTCCAACCTCGACGACATCCGCAAGCTGTGCGCGGTCGAAGGCGAGGGTGTTGTCGGCACCATCGCCGGTCGCGCCGTCTACGACGGTTCGCTCGACTTCAAGGCAGCGCAGGACCTCGCCGACGAGTTGGGCGCCTGATGCTCGCCAAACGCATCATTCCCTGTCTCGACGTCACCGCCGGCCGGGTCGTCAAGGGCACCAACTTCGTCGGTCTGCGCGATGCCGGCGATCCGATCGAGATCGCCCGCCGCTACAACGAGCAGGGTGCCGACGAAGTCACCTTCCTCGACATCACGGCGTCCAGCGACCAACGCGACATCATCCTGCACATCGTCGAAGCCTGCGCCGAGCAGGTCTTCATTCCGCTCACCGTCGGCGGCGGCGTGCGCAAGGTCGAGGACGTGCGCCGTCTGCTCAACGCCGGCGCCGACAAGGTGTCGATGAACACCGCCGCGGTGCAGAACCCGGATCTGGTCTTCGATGCGTCGAGCAAGGTCGGTTCGCAGTGCATCGTCGTCGCCATCGACGCCAAGCAGGTGGCACCCGGCCAGTGGCACGTGTTCACGCATGGCGGCCGCAACGACACCGGGCTCGATGCCATCGAATGGGCGAAGAAGGTCGAGGCGCTCGGCGCCGGCGAAATCCTGCTGACCAGCATGGACCGCGACGGCACCAAGAACGGCTTCGACTTGCCGCTGACACGCGGCGTCTCCGACGCGGTCGGGATTCCGGTCATTGCCTCGGGCGGGGTCGGCAACCTGCAGCACCTTGCCGACGGCGTTTCCGAAGGGCGCGCCGACGCGGTGCTCGCCGCCTCCATCTTCCACTTCGGCGAATACACGGTGCGCCAGGCCAAGGAATACATGGCCGCGCGCGGTATCGAAGTGCGACTGTAATGGCCGATCTCGACCCCGCGCTGCCCTGGCTCGACGCCCTCAAGTGGGACGCCGACGGGATGATCCCGGCGATCGCCCAGGACGCTTCCGGGCGCGTCGTGATGTTCGCGTACATGAACCGCGAGTCGCTGCTTGAAACGGTGCGCTGCGGCAACGCGGTATACTGGTCGCGTTCGAGAAAGCGTCTGTGGCGCAAAGGTGAGGAATCCGGGCACTGGCAGAAGATCCGCTCGCTCCGTACCGACTGCGACGGCGACGTACTGTTGCTCGAAATCGAGCAGGTTGGCGGCATCGCCTGCCACACTGGTCGGGAAAGCTGTTTTTTCAACGAGTTGCAAGGGGAACGCTGGGTTCCCGTCGATCCGGTTTTGAAAGACCCGAAGGACATTTACCAATGAGCACGCACGACATCCTGCATCGCCTGTCCGAGACCCTGGCTTCGCGGCGCCACGCCGATCCGGAGAAGTCCTACACGGCCAAGTTGTTCTCGGAAGGCCCGGACTCGATCCTGAAGAAGATCGGCGAGGAATGCGCCGAACTGATCATGGCCGGCAAGGACGGCAAGCGCCTGAACATCGTCCGCGAATCGACCGATGTCGTTTATCACATCCTCGTCCTGCTCGCTTTCTACGGCCTGTCGATCGAGGACGTGTCGCAGGAGATGCGCCGTCGCGAAGGGATTTCCGGGATCGACGAAAAGGCCTCGCGGAGCGCCGGCAAGTGAGCGATTGCCTGTTCTGCAAGATCGTCGCCGGGCAGATTCCGGCGCAGAAGGTGTACGAGGACGAACTGGTGCTCGCCTTCCGCGACATCCATCCGCAGCGCCCGGTTCACATTCTCGTCATCCCGAAGAAGCACATTACTTCGCTGGCGACAGCGGCGCCGACCGATGCGGAAATCCTCGGTCGGATGCTGGTCAAGGCCAACGAAATTGCGGTTGCCGAAGGCAGTCCCGGCGGCTTCCGTGTCATCATCAACACCGGCGAGATCGGGCAGCAGGAAGTGCCCCATCTGCACATGCACATCGTGGGCGGGCCCGACCCGGTAGGCCCCATGCTCAAGCGAATCTAGGAGACAACTATGGGTAGCTTTTCCATCTGGCACTGGCTGATCGTCCTGGTCATCGTCATGCTCGTTTTCGGTACCAAGAAACTGCGCAACGTCGGCCAGGATCTCGGCGGCGCGGTCAAGGGCTTCAAGGACGGCATGAAGGAAGCCAATGCCGACAAACCGACGGAAGGCGCGCAGCCGACGCAACAGGTCGGCGGCCAGACGATCGACGTCGAAGTCAAGGAAAAGACCCGGAGCTAAGCGGGCAAACGGCGGCCGGGATGCAACCGGCGTCGTCTGGCTCCTCTTCCTTTATGTTCGATATCGGCTTTTCCGAATTGATGGTGATCGGGATCGTGGCCTTGCTGGTCATCGGTCCGGAACGCCTGCCCAAGGTCGCGCGCACGCTCGGGCATCTGCTCGGCCGTGCCCAGCGTTACGTCAACGACGTCAAGTCGGACATCAACCGCGAAATGCAGCTCGACGAGTTGCGCAAGCTGCAGGCGCAGGTCAGCGAATCGGCGCGCTCACTGGAAAGCTCGGTGCGCCAGGAATTTGACGCCGTCGAACGTAGCGTGTCGACGCCGGTGGAGGCGGCGCTCGACGATCTGCAGGCCGGAGCCGGCAATCTGGAGCAGGCCGTCGCAGCGCCGGCAACGGCTGGCGACAGGAGCGACAAGGCAGCATGAGCGAAACCCTGCAGGAAGAATCCTTCATCTCGCACCTGGTCGAGCTGCGCGACCGCTTGTTGCGCAGCCTGATCGCGATCGCCGTCGTGATGGGGGCGCTGGCCCTCTATCCCGGCCCTGGCGCCATCTACGACTTTCTCGCCGCGCCGTTGACCAGCGCCCTGCCGGAGGGCACCAAGATGGTGGCGATCGGCGTTGTCACGCCGTTCATGGTGCCGCTCAAGGTCACCGCCATGGTGGCTTTCGTCATCGCGCTGCCGTACATCCTTTTCCAGGCCTGGGGGTTCGTCTCGCCCGGGCTGTATGCGCATGAGCGCCGGCTCGGCATTCCGCTGATCGTTTCGAGCACGCTACTTTTCCTGCTCGGCATGGCTTTCTGCTACTTCTTCGTCTTCGGCCAGGTCTTTCACTTCATCAACAGCTTCGCGCCAAAGAGCATCACGCCGGCGCCGGATATCGAAGCCTACCTGTCCTTCGTGATGACCATGTTCCTGGCTTTCGGCCTCGCTTTCGAAGTGCCGGTGGCGCTGGTCGTCCTGGTCAAGCTGCGCGTGGTCAGCGTTGCGAAGCTGAAGGAGTGGCGCTCCTATTTCATCGTCGGCGCTTTCATCGTCGCCGCCGTGGTCACGCCGCCGGATGTCGTGTCGCAACTGGCGCTGGCGATCCCGATGTGCCTGCTCTACGAATTGGGTCTGCTGGCGGCGCGTCTGGTCTCGAAGCCGGCGCCGGAAAACGCCACCGATACTGCGGCGGCAAATGCCGAAGCCGAGCTCGACGCCGAAATGGCGCAAGCCGAAGCGGAATTCCGCAAACTGACCGACAAGTAAGCGTCAGCGACGCGGCGGCCCGGGCCGGGTCGGACAGTGTTCGACCGCCGCGCCGTCGTGAAAGCGCCACAGGCTGCCGGGCGGCATTTCCGTCCAGGCTTCATTGTCGGTCAGTGGCAGCGTGGCGATTACCGCGACACGGTCCTTCTCCGTCGTCACTTCGCGAAAATCGACGGTGATGTCCTGATCCTTCAAATGGGCTTCGGCAAACGGCGCCTGGCGCACGATGTAGCTGAGCCGAGTCGAGGCATGGGCGAACAGGCAGTCGCCGTTGGACAGCAGGAAATTGCATTCGCCGTATTCGGCCAGAAGCAGGGTCAGTTCGCGCAGTTTGCCGAACAGTTCCTCTGGTGCTGGCGCAAGACCGCCGAAGCTGCGGCGGAACTCCTGCAGCAGCCAGCAGAAGGCGCGTTCGCTGTCGGTGTCGCCGACCGGCAGGAAACTGCCGTCCAGTGTTGGCGCAAACCCGAGCAGGTTGCCGTTGTGGGCGAAGATCCAGTAGCGTCCCCACAATTCCCGCATGAAGGGATGCGTGTTCTCCAGGCGGACCGAGCCCTGGGTCGCCTTGCGGATGTGGGCGATGACGTTCTGCGAGCGGATCGGGTAGTGGCTGACCAGTTCCGCCACCGGTGAGCTGGCCGAAGGTTGCGGGTCGAGGAAAAGCCGGGCGCCCCGGTTTTCGAAGAAGGCGATGCCCCAGCCGTCGCTGTGTACGTCGGTGGCGCCGCCGCGTGCCTGGAAACCGGAAAAGGAGAAGCAGATGTCGGTCGGCACGTTGCAGTTCATGCCGAGCAGCTGGCACATTTTTCCTACTCCGCGTTGCGCAGCGGCGGACGCTTGCCGATGCCGACCTGCAGTTCGAGGATGTTCTTGTCGCGGCGCAGGCGGAAGGCGGCGCTGCTGTCCGGCTTGAGTTCGGCGATCAGGTCGAGCATCACCTGCGGGTCGCTGACCGGTTTGCCCTCGATCGACAGCAGGACGTCGCCGGGACGGATGCCGGCCTTGTCGGCCGGGCTGCCGCGCACAACGCCGGCGACCAGCGAGCCCTCGGTGCCGGGCAGACCGAAGGATTCGGCCAGTTCCTCGGTGATTTCCTGGGCTTCGACGCCGATCCAGCCGCGCGTCACCGAGCCGTTCTCGATGATCTGTTCCATGATGCTGCGGGCACTGGAGGCAGGAATCGCGAAGCCGATACCGTGGTTGCCGCCGGTACGGGAGTAGATCGCGGTGTTGATGCCGACCAGGTTGCCGGCGGCATCGACCAGCGCTCCGCCGGAATTGCCGGGGTTGATCGCGGCATCGGTCTGGATGAAGTTCTCGAAGGTGTTGATGCCCAGGTGGGAGCGGCCGAGCGCCGAGACGATGCCCATCGTCACCGTCTGGCCGACGCCGAAGGGGTTGCCGATGGCGAGCACGACGTCGCCGACGCGCAGGTTGTCGACCTGGCCGAAGGTGATCGCCGGCAGTTCCTTGGCGTCGATACGCAGGACCGCGAGATCGGATTCAGGGTCGCTGCCGACGCTGCGCGCGCGGTACGTCTTGCCATCGTTGAGCGAGACCTGGATGTCGTCGGCGGCATCGATGACGTGGAAATTGGTCAGGATGTAGCCGTTCTGGCTGACGATGACGCCGGAGCCGAGGCCGGAGTTGCGTTGGGTCTCGCCGTCCGGGCGGTCGCCGAAGAAGTGGCGGAAGATCGGATCGTCGAACAGCGGATGACGCTGCTGGCGGACCTGCTGTGTCGTGTAGATATGGACCACCGAGGGCAGCGCGGCGCGCGCCGCATCTCGGTAGGAGCCGGCCGGTGCCGGCTGTCCGTCTTCGCTGGGTTGCGCCGTCTGCAGGGCGACCACCCGTTGTCCACGGTTGGGCAACCACTCAGGCTTCAGCGTCGACAGCGTGAAGAGGACGGCCACCGCAACGGTGACGGTTTGTGCAAAAATCAGCCACAACCTGTGCATGAGAGTGCGAGACGATGAGACTCGAAGAGTTGGCGCGGTATCTGGATGAGTTGTTGCAGGCCGCGAAGTTCCGGGATTATTGCCCAAACGGCCTGCAAGTGGAAGGTCGGGGCGACGTGCGGCGCATCGTCGCCGGCGTCACCGCCAGTCAGAAGCTGCTCGACCTTGCCGTCGAGCGCGGCGCCGACGCGGTACTCGTTCACCACGGGTACTTCTGGAAAGGCGAGGATGCCCGCGTCACCGGCCTGCGGCGCCGCCGGCTCGCGACCCTGCTCAAACACGATATCAGCCTGTTGGCCTACCACCTGCCGCTCGACGCGCATCCGGAACTGGGCAACAACGCGCAACTGGCTGCCCGCTTCGGCTGGCTGCCGGAAGGGCGTTTTGGCGAGCAGGAGATCGGCTGGTACGGCAGCCTGCCAGCGCCGGCTTCGCTGGCCGAGGTGGCGGCCGGGGTGGCGGCGGCGCTTGGTCGTCCGCCTTTGCTGCTGGGGGATCCGGCACGCAGCGTCAGGCGGGTGGCCTGGTGTTCCGGTGGTGCTCAGGGTTATTTCGAGCAGGCGATCGCTCTCGGGGTCGATCTTTATCTGTCCGGGGAAGTTTCCGAACCAACCCTGCATCTGGCCGAGGAGAGCGGCGTCGCCTACCTGGGGGCCGGGCATCACGCCAGCGAACGTTACGGTGTGCAAGCCCTGGCTGCGCACCTGACGCAGGCGCTGGGACTCGAATGCGAGTTCATCGATCTTGATAACCCGGCATGAGCCGGCCGATGCGCTGCAGCAGCAAGGCGCTCAAGGCGCCGCCGATCAAGGTGCCGACGATCAGCTCCAGCCACTGTCGCCAGAACGGCGTTTCCGTCCTGGCCAGTTGTTCGCCGGCCATGGCGCCGAGCGGGCCGGCGGCTGGGGGATCGGTGAGGACCATGGCCAGTTGCAGTTCGTGGCGGGCGTTCTGGGCCTCGGTTTGCAGTTCGATGGCCTGGTCGAGCGCCTGTAGGCTGTCGTTGAGTCGCGCCAGGCTGGTTTCCATGCGTAGCAGGCGGTCTTCGGTGGCTGCGGCAACGCTGTCGCCGGGCAGGCTTGCCAGTTGATCACTGACTACCAGTCGGTCGACTTGCCGCTGGTGTTCCTCGGCCAGTCGTTTCAGCGGACTGGCGGCGGCCGGGTTGCTGGTGCTCGGGCGGCCTTTCTTGTCAGCCGTGGCTACGCGCTGTTTCTTGGCGGGCGCGCCAGCGGTGTTTTCCCGGTACGTGGTCGTCGCCGGATCCTGGCGGTCGGTGTCGTCTGACATCCGGCTGGCCGGCAGTTGGGGCATGACGAAATAGTCACGCTGCAGTTCCGTGCCGCACTCGGCGCGAATCCGCAGCATGGCCAGCGGTTCTTTCAATACGCCGTCGCCGGCGATATGGAGGAGCAGGCCGTCGCGGCGTTTTTCCAGCAGCAGCCGGGCGCGCTGGATGACCGGCAGTTCGGCATCGCGGATGGTTTCCAGGCGGAAACAGTTGCTGTCTAGCTTGTCGTCGGGGCCCGCGCTGATCGGAATCTCGGCGCGTAGCGGTTCGCCGAGCTGGGAGTGCACTGTCAGTTCTCCGAGTCCGGTGGCAAAGCCGGGCAGGGGAAGCATGAGCAGGCTGAGGAGCAGGGTCTGGCTGGGCTTCACTGGGCGAAACGGGCTAACATGGCAAGCTGTGATGGCGAAAGTATTGCACATTTGCCGCTAGATGACGGGATCATTTATGCCTTTTTTCTTTCCTCCTCATTCTCAACCGAGCTTGCCGGTCATCGGTAGCGATCGGCGGTTTCCGGTCCGGCGGATTTTTTGCGTTGGGCGCAACTATGCCGATCACGCCCGTGAAATGGGGGCGCTGGCCCAGGCCGCAGGGCTTGAGCCGCCTTTCTTCTTTAGCAAACCGGGCGATGCGTTGGTCGGTGGCGAAGGCGAACTGGCGGTGGCCTATCCGCCCATGACCCGGAATCTGCATCACGAAGTCGAGTTGGTGGTGGCGCTGGGGGCCGGGGGGAGCAATATCGACGTCGCGGCGGCGCCCGGCCTGGTGTTTGGCTATGGCGTCGGGCTCGACCTGACGCGCCGCGATTTGCAGGCGCAGGCCAAGGAAAAGGGATATCCCTGGGATATGGGCAAGGGTTTCGACCAGTCCGCGGTGTGCGGTCCGCTGGCGCCGGTCGCGCAGGTCGGGCATCCGGCAAGCGGCGCGATCTGGCTCAAGGTCAACGGCGAGTTCCGGCAACGGGGCGATCTGGCGCAGATGGGCTGGCAGGTCGCCGCGATCGTCGCCAATCTGTCTACACTGGTGCGCCTGGAGGCCGGCGACCTGATCTACAGCGGAACGCCGGCCGGTGTCGGCCCGTTGCAGCGTGGCGATTGCCTGGAGGGCGGCGTGGACGGACTGCCGGGATTGCGCGCGCGCATCGTCTGAAACGCGCTGAATGTCGTCGATGCTGAGCGCAATGCGCAGCCTGGCAGCGCATGCCTTGCCCATCCTCGTCGCCCAACTGGCGTCGATCGGCATGATGGTGGTCGATACGGCGATCCTCGGTCATGTGTCTTCCGCCGACCTGGCGGCGGTGGCGATCGGCGGCGGCATTCACGTATCGCTGGTGTTCGGCCTGGTCGGCATAGTGCAGGCGGTGGCGCCAGTGGTTGCGCACTTGCATGGTGCGCGCCGGGATGGCGAGGTGGCTGGTATCTTGCAGCAGGGTTTCTGGCTGGCGCTGCTGCTCTCTCTGCCGGGGATCGTCTTTTTGCGCGCTCCCGACTTCGCGCTGGCGCCTTTCGCCATGGATGTCGAAGTGGCTGACAAGGTTCGCGAGTATCTCGGCTGGCTTGCCTGGAGTCTGCCGGCGGCCTTGCTCTACCGGACCTTCTATGCCTTCTGCAATGCGCTGGGGCGGCCCCGGGTGTTGATGGGGATCGGCCTTGTCGCGCTTGCCCTGCATGCCATGCTGGCCTGGGGGTTGGCACTGGCCGGTTGGGCCGGCAGGCCGCTCGGGGTTGCCGGTTGCGCCGTGTCGAATGTGACCGTCGGCTGGCTGGCTTGCCTGGGGGCCGCGGCCTGGCTGCATTTCGGCGAACTGGGGCGGCGCTACCGGCCGTTCGCCGGCTGGCAGGCGCCTCGCTGGAAAACCTGGCGGGAACTGCTGCGCATCGGTTTGCCGATGGGTTTCTCCAATCTGGTCGAAATCACGGCGTTCACCCTGGTCAGCCTGTTTGTCGCCGGGTTGGGGGCGACGGTCGTCGCCGGGCATCGCATCGTCGCCAATTTGTCGGCACTGACCTACATGCTGCCGTTGTCGTTGGCGATTGCGTGCATGGCGGCGGTTGGGCAGGCCCTAGGAGCGCGAGATTTTCCGGGCGTTCGCGCGCTGGTGCGGGCGGGGATGGCGATGGCGGCGATCGGCTCGCTAGCCGTCGGGCTTTTGCTGTGGCTCGCCGCCTTTCCGCTGGTCGCTGCCTACACCGACGATGCGGCAGTGCGGGCGGTCGCTTTGGGTCTGATCGGTTATGTCGCGGTCTACCAGTTTTTCGATGCCTTGCAGACGATTGCCGGACATGTCCTGCGTGCCTACCGGGTGACCTTCGTACCGATGCTGATCCAGACCTTCTGCTTCTGGGGGATTGCTCTGGGCGGTGGTGCCTGGCTCTGTTATCGGGCGCCGACGCCGCTCGGCGTTGCCGGCTTCTGGCTGGCGGCGGTGGTCAGCCTGGTGGCGGCAGCGGCCCTGTTGCTGCCCCTGCTCTGGCGTGTGATGCGCTGGGCGGAAGAGGTTTCGTAATTATGAATTTCGGCGCGCAATAATTTATTGCGGCTGTGGTAACATTTTCGGTTCAAAGAAGTAGAAACGGACGGCGCAGGGGGGATGTTGACGTCGTCCAAACCTCACAACTCAACTCAACGCAAGGAAAGCGCATGAAAATTCACGAATATCAGGGCAAGCAAATCCTGAAGAAATTCGGCGTTACGGTTCCGCGCGGGATTCACTGCACAACCGTTGACGACGCGGTCAAGGCAGCCGAAACCCTGGGCGGCAAGGTCTGGGTCGTCAAGGCGCAGATTCACGCTGGCGGCCGTGGCAAGGGCGGCGGCGTCAAGGTCGCGACGTCTCTGGAAAAAGTGCGCGAATACGCCAGCCAGATTCTCGGCATGCAGCTGATCACGCACCAGACCGGCCCGGAAGGCCAGAAGGTCCGTCACCTGCTGATCGAAGAAGGCGCCGACATCAAGCACGAGTACTACGTTGCCGCGTTGACCGATCGCGCTACCCAGTCGGTGGCGATGATGGCCTCCTACGAAGGCGGCATGGACATCGAGGAAGTCGCCCACAAGACCCCGGAAAAGATCGTCAAGGTCTTCATCAACCCGCTGGTCGGCCTGACCGACGAGCAAGCCCTGGAACTCGCCAAGGGCATGGGCATGAATGAAGCCTCGATCCCGCAGTGCGTCGATACGCTGAAGAAGCTGTATACCTGCTACATGGAAACCGACGCTTCGCTGGCCGAAATCAACCCGCTGATCCACGAAGGCGACGGCACCGTCAAGGCGCTCGACGCCAAGTTCAACTTCGATTCGAACGCCCTCTACCGCCAGCAGGAAATCGTCGCCATGCGCGACCTGGACGAAGAAGACGCCGACGAAATCGAAGCTTCCAAGTTCGACCTCGCCTACATCTCGCTCGACGGCAACATCGGTTGCCTGGTGAACGGTGCCGGCCTGGCCATGGCCACCATGGACACGATCAAGCTGTTCGGCGCCGAGCCGGCCAACTTCCTCGACGTCGGCGGCGGTGCGACGACCGAGAAGGTCACCGAAGCGTTCAAGATCATGCTCAAGAACACCAAGGTCAAGGGCATCCTGGTCAACATCTTCGGCGGCATCATGAAGTGCGACACCATCGCCACCGGCGTCGTCGCCGCGGCCAAGGAAGTCAATCTGTCGGTGCCGCTGGTCGTCCGCATGAAGGGCACCAACGAAGACCTGGGCAAGAAGATCCTCAAGGATTCCGGCCTGCCCATCATCTCTGCCGATTCCATGGCCGAGGCCGCCACCCAGATCGTTGCCGCGGTCAAGTAAGGAGCTAGCGAATGTCTATCCTGATCAACAAGAACACCAAGATCATCACCCAGGGCATCACCGGCAAGACCGGTCAGTTCCATACGGAAAAGTGCCAGGAGTATGCAAACGGCAAGGAATGCTTCGTTGCCGGCGTGAACCCGAAGAAGGCCGGCGAGTCGATCTTCAACATCCCCATCTACGCTTCGGTCAAGGAGGCTGCCGCTGAAACCGGCGCCACCGTCTCCGTCATCTACGTGCCGCCCGCCGGTGCTGCCGCCGCGATCTGGGAAGCCGTCGAAGCCGACCTCGATCTGGCGATCTGCATCACCGAAGGCATCCCCGTCCGCGACATGCTGATGGTGCGCAACAAGATGAAGGAAAAGGAAGCCAAGGGCGGCAAGAAGACCCTGCTGCTCGGCCCGAACTGCCCTGGCCTGATCACCCCGGACGAAGTGAAGATCGGCATCATGCCGGGTCACATCCACCGCAAGGGTCGTATCGGCGTGGTTTCCCGTTCCGGCACGCTGACCTACGAAGCCGTCGGTCAACTGACCGAACTGGGCCTCGGCCAGTCGTCCGCCGTCGGTATCGGTGGTGACCCGATCAACGGTCTGAAGCACATCGACGTCATGAAGATGTTCAACGACGATCCGGATACCGACGCCGTCATCATGATCGGCGAAATCGGCGGTCCGGACGAAGCCGAAGCCGCCCAGTGGTGCAAGGCCAACATGAAGAAGCCGATCGTCGGCTTCATCGCTGGTGTCACCGCGCCGGCCGGCAAGCGCATGGGTCACGCTGGTGCGTTGATCTCCGGCGGTGCCGATACCGCCGATGCCAAGCTCGCCATCATGGAAGAGTGCGGCTTCAAGGTGACGCGCAACCCGTCTGAAATGGCCAAGCTGCTGAAAGCGATGCTGTAAAATACGCCGCAAGCTCAACCGGAAAGGCGGGCCGCGTGCCCGCCTTTTTTTTGCCCGATCGCTGGAGAAAACAAGCGTGGCAGTATTTCTTTCGGAACATGATGTCAGGCAGGTGCTGACCGTGGACATGGCGCTGGCCGCCGTCGAATCGGCGCACCGCGACCTCTCGCTCGGTCAGGCGCTCGATACTCCGCGCCAGCGCAGCCGGCTGCCGCAGACCGTGTTGCACATCCTGCAGGGCGCGCTGCCGGCGCAAGGCGTGATCGGTTACAAGGCCTATACCAGCAACCGCTCCGGTAACCGTTTCCTCGTCCATCTGTTCGATGCGGCGAGCGGTGTCCTGCTGGCGATCATCGAGGCCGACTATCTCGGCATGATGCGCACCGGCGCCGCCAGCGGTGTTGCGGCGCGCTGGCTGGCGCGACCCGACGCGACGGTGGCCGGCGTCTTCGGTAGTGGCTGGCAGGCTGAGGGGCATGTCAGAGCGATCTGCGCCGCCTTGCCGATCGAACTGGTCAAGGTGTGCGGGCGTCAGCCAGACAAGCTCCGGGATTTCTGCGCCCGCATGAGCGAGGCGACCGGCCGGCGGGTCGTCCCCGCCGCCGATGCGGAAGACGCCGTGCGCGACAGCGACCTGCTCGGTACCGTCAGCAGCGCTGCGCGGCCGCTGTTCGAAGCCGACTGGCTGCGACCGGGAACCCACGTCAACGCCGCCGGTTCGAACGCGCTGATTCGCCAGGAACTGTCCGAGGCAGCCGTTCGCCGCTGCGAGCTGATCGTCGTCGACGCCGTGCCGACGGCGCTGGCCGAAGCTGGCGATCTGCTGCCCCTGCTGGAAAAGGGGCGCCTGCATCCCCGGCAACTCATTGAATTGGGCGACATCATCGTCGGCCGCCATCCCGGGCGTCGCGACGCGGATCAATTGACCCTGTTCGAGTCGCAAGGAATGGCCATTCAGGACCTGGCGCTCGCCCGCCGGGTGCTGGATGCCGCGCTGGCAGCGGGCCTGGGCCGGGAATTGCCGCTACAGTGAGTTTGACCGGTGACGAGGCAATCCTGATAATACGCCGGCATGAGGCGAAGGGAAGGAACGAAAAGGAAATGCAGACGCCCGACGAACGGACGATGCAGCACGAAGTGCTGGATGTGGCAATGCGCAGCGATCCCGGCATGGTGCGTTCGCATAACGAGGACGCGGTGTTCGTCGATGCCGAGCTCGGTCTTGCCGTTCTTGCCGATGGCATGGGCGGCTACAAGGCCGGCGAGGTGGCGAGCGGCATGGCGACGACCCTGCTGGCCAACAGTTTTTCCCGGCTGTTGGTCGGCCCAGGCGCCGATCCCGAATTGCTCCGCCGCCCCGAACAACTGATCCATGATGAAATCTGTGGCACCAACGCCGCCATCTTCAATGCCTCGCAAAACGAACCGCAGTATTCGGGCATGGGAACCACCCTGGTTTTTGCGTGGTTCCTGGGGCAGCGACTCTATCTCGCCCATGTTGGCGACTCCCGCGCTTACCGGTGGCGCAATCAGGACCTGCTGCGCCTGACTAAGGATCACTCGCTGCTCCAGGAGCAGATCGACAGCGGTACGATCAGCCTGGAGGAGGCGCGTTACTCCGCCAACCGCAACCTGGTGACCCGGGCGCTCGGCATCGAACCGGAAGTCGAGGTCGACATCGCCGTCCACGAATTTGTCGAAGGCGATCTGCTATTGCTCTGCTCGGATGGCTTGAACGACATGCTCAGCGATGACGAGATCGCCGAAATCCTGGATCAGCATGCCGATTGTCTGGCAACTGCGGCCGAGTGTCTGATCGAGCGGGCCAACGACGCTGGCGGGCGCGATAATGTTTCGGTCATACTGGTCCGCATGCCCGGTATCGGCGTGGCAACGGGCGGCTGGTGGCACAGGCTGCTGGCAAAACTCAAGTAAGCGAGGGGAAGAAGATGGCGAAACTGATCCTTTCCATGGACGGTCTGGTACTCAAGGAAATCCTGCTGGACAAGGAGCGTCTGACGATCGGCCGCAAGCCACACAATGACATCCAGATCGACAACCTGGCCATTTCCGGTGAGCACGCCGTCGTCGTCACCATCCTCGAAGATTCCTTCCTCGAGGACCTCAACAGCACCAACGGCACTCTGGTCAACGGGCAGGCAGTGAAGAAGCACTTCCTGCGCAACCACGACGTCATCGAGCTCGGCAAGTACCGTCTCAAGTACCTCACCGATGCCCAGGCGCAGCCGACGGAAAGTGCAATTCCTGGCCGTGTCGCGCCACCGAAGACACCCGCGGAACTGGCGCTGGCGCCGAGTGGCGAGCCGACGCGATCCAATATCGGCACCACTTCCCGCCCAACGGCGCTGCCGCCAGCGGCCATTCAGTTACTCAACGGGCCCAATGCCGGCAAGGAACTGATGCTGCAGAAAACCCTCACCACTCTCGGCAAGCCGGGCACCCAGGTCGCCGTCATCGCCCGTCGGCCGCATGGCTACTTCATTACCCACGTCGAAGGCACCGTCTTCCCCATCCTCAACGGCGAGACGCTCGACACCCAGGCGCATCCGCTGGGCGATCACGATGTGATCGAAATTGCGGGGACCAAGATGGAGTTTTTTTTCAAGGCTTGAATATTTTGATGCCGCTTTTAAAGGTGGGGCGGCTCTGTTGCTAACTATTTTTTTTCGCCAAACATCTTTTTATTCAGTGCTTGGGGGCTGGGTTTCTAGCTCTATCAGGTGCCTGCGTGTGGAGATTGAAAAATGCCATTTTTCAGCGCGCCACAATATATTGCCATCACTTTTCTCGAGCGGTGGGTAAAGAGCTACTATTCCTTTTGGTATTTTAGGTTATGTATTGGGGTTAATTAGTCCCCGTATTATGTATATTATGAATTTCAGTCCGTCAAAAACTAGATGATTGATTCTGAAACTGAGTGCTGTCTTACTATCCTGATGCCCTGCCTTAACGAGGCAGAAACTCTTGGTGCATGTATTAAAAAGGCACAGGACAGCATTGTAAGATTGGGTGTTTGCGCAGAAATTTTGGTGGCCGATAATGGTTCAACAGATGGCTCACAGGATATTGCGCGTTCGCTTGGCGCTCGGGTAATCCAGGTGAAAGAGCGCGGTTATGGATCTGCTTTGCGGGCCGGAATTTTCGCTGCATCAGGTAAATATATTATCATGGGTGACGCGGATGATAGTTACGCATTTGACGCGTTAGAGGATTTTTACAATAAGCTCAGAAATGGGAAACAATTGGTGATGGGAAATCGCTTTCGCGGTGGTATATCTCCCGGAGCCATGCCCCCGTTGCATCGATATCTAGGAAATCCTGTATTGAGCTTTATTGGGCGTCTTTTATTTCGTATCTCTATTGGCGATTTTCATTGCGGGCTAAGAGGTTTTCAGCGCGATGCGATTTTGAATTTAAAGTTGAAAACCAGTGGTATGGAGTTCGCAAGTGAAATGGTCATTAAATCTTCGATGGCTGGTTTAAATATTTGCGAGGTACCAACTACGCTCAAGCCCGATGGTCGTAGTCGTCCGCCGCATTTACGAAGTTGGCGTGACGGGTGGCGACACTTGCGCTTCATGCTGTTGCATTCTCCAAGATGGTTGTTTGTATATCCTGGCATATTTCTTTTTTTAGTGGGTATGTTGGGGAGTTTTTGGGTGCTGCCAGAAATGCGTGTTGTAACAGGTATTGGCTTTGATATCCATTCGCTTCTCTATTTTTCTGCAATTGCCTTGGTCGGCATGCAGTTGGTTTTTTTTGGCCTTCTTGCACGGTGCTCGGGAGTTCGCCTTGGAATTTTGCCAAGTTCGCCAATGACCTCTTGGATGCTTGAGAGGTTTCGCTTGGAATTCGGGCTTATGTTTGCATTTGCATTTCTGGTTGCAAGTGGGGGGCTTGCGTGGCAAACATTTGCTGGTTGGGAAATAGTCGGGTTTTCAGCACTCGACCCGCGTGAAACTATGCGCCGCGCAATTCCAGCAGCTATGTTGGCTATTTCCGGCGTGGAGATACTTTCAACTAGCTTCTTGTTAACGTTTTTGCAGTTTTCTCAAAAAGCTGAGCATGAACGATAACAGAAATTTTCATTATACTTCCTGTGTGATTTATACAGTGCTTTGCATGGTATGGATTGCTAAGGTCGGAATTGGGTTTACTTGGGATTATTACCACTACCATTTGTATGTGGCTCATGCTTGGTGGCAGGAGCGTCTTCCAGAGGAGCTTTTTGCCGCTGGTGCTCAAAGCTATCTTAATCCTTTTCCCCACCTTCCATTTTATTTTGCCTATCTCACCGGAGCTAGTACGTTTTTAGTTTCGCTACTGATGGCTTGTCTTCATAGTATAAATTTGTGGTTGTTGCATTTCATTTCCTGCCAGCTTGTTACGCCGAATACTAGGCTTGCGCGATTGGCTGTTTTTTGCGCCGTTGTGCTAGGTTTTTTGAGTCCAGGATTCTTGTTTGAGGTCGGAGGGAGCTATGCGGATATTATTACATCCATGCCTGCGCTAGGTTCTTTGGCAATCCTACTGCTGTTTTTGAAAAACGAGGAGAGAGATTCTGACCGAAAACTCGTTTATTGGGCTGGTCTCCTGAGTGGTATTTCGATGGGGCTGAAGCCGTCTTCCTTGATGTTTTGCATTGCTGTTTTTTTGGCAACGCTTTTTGTGCTTCGCGAAAATAGGTTATCTTTCGCTTGGCAAGCAGTTTTGTCGGCAATTGTTGGTGCTGTGCTAGTTGGGGGCGGGCATGCGTGGATGCTCTGGGATGCTTTTTCTAATCCAGTCTTCCCATTATTCAATGGGTATTTTTCCTCTGACTGGTTTTTCCCGGTCAACATCGTTTCTGAGAGATTTCGCGCTGATAGTTGGCGCGATTTTCTACTGCTTCCGCTTAACATGGCGGATAGCTCACAGCGTGCCGGGTTTGAGTCGATGACGGTAGATATCCGGCCAATGTGGCTAGTTGGCTTGGTGATGGTGCTAATTGCTTGGAAGTTCTGGCGACATATTTCTGGGCAACTCGGAGGGGGGGGGCTCCTTCCGTTCAACGCATGTTTTGGATAGTTTTTCTGTTATTCGCTCCCCTTTGGGCGTACAGCAGCAATAACATTCGCTATGCAGTGCCATTTCTGCTTTTGTTAGGCCCGGCTATTTCCCTGTTGGTGATGAAGTTGGAGACTCGACGTCCTTTTTTTCCCATGGTTGTATTGCTGCTACCGATTGTTGCTCAAGGGGCCCTGGCATCCAATCTAAATACGCCAAATTTGGCTGAAACTGATCGGTGGGGCTGGGATAATCCTTGGATCAGTTTTTCGGTGCTGCCGCCTTTGAATCAAAAGCCGGCTTATTATTTGTCGCTGCAACGGCTTTCTTATGGGAGTTTTGCCTTGTTTTTTCCTCCCGAATCCCGTTTTTTTCATTTGGAAGGGTTCTCCCCCGATGGCAAAGTATTTCGTTCAGTTCAAACTCTTGCTGAGTCTAATGGTTTGGAGATTCGTACCCTGCGGGTTTTAACAAGAGAAGGTCTTGCTTATGCTATTGATGAACAAAATGCTCGTTTGTCCGATTATGGCTATCGTGTCAAGGAGAGTGACTGCCAGATGATAAAAACGTCAGAATATGGTCTGGAATTAGTTAGTTGCGGTGTCGAGACAGCCCCGCCGCTGGAAGATGCTGAGCGCTTTAAGCGAAAGTTGATAGATCAGCGTATCGATTATTGGGAAAAAAAATGTCCAAGGGTATTTTCCCCCCCCGGTCAGTGGAGCACACAGACGGCGAGAAACCGTGTCCGCTTCTATCCATCTAGCGATTTTGTTATTTCTGAAAAAAATTCCGAACTCATTGCGTTGACGGGTTTCAAGAGTAACGCTGTTGTTCGCTTGGAAAACTCCAAGGGGGAACGATTGCTGGCGACCTGCCCTGAGATTAACCCGGAATGAATCCCTATCGTATCCGAACTTGGTCGCATATTTCTGCACTACTACGCGAGGTAGATTCTCCGAGTGATATCCTCGATTTCGGTGCTGGCGATGGGTGGTTTGCAGGGCAAGTGAAAAGCCTTCTCCCGGAGTCCGGTGTTGTTGCTGTTGATGTCGTAGCTAGAAAAAATGCTCTGTTAACTCCGGTCATTTATAAGCCGAAAGATCCGCTACCGTTCGCGGATAATTCGTTCGATCTGTCGTATGCTATCGATGTTTTGCATCATTGCCATTCTCCCGAGTTCTATTTGCAAGAGTTGATGCGGGTCTCTCGTCGTTACATACTGATCAAAGACCACATTTGCAGGAATCGATTAGATTTTTTGATGCTGTTTGTGCTTGATGAATTGGGTAATCGGCGCTTTGGCATTCCGTCGCCGGGGAATTATCAGCGTGGCTGGCAATGGGGGAGGACTCTCGAGAAAAACGGCTGGCAGCAGCGTAGGTTGACTTGGCCGTGTGAGTCTCATTCCGGGTTGCTTGGTGCGGTGACAAATCACCTTCAGTATGTTTCTCTTTATGAATACAATAAGTAGGCTCACCGGGAGGATTTGAAGCTTAGTTTTCCGTGTGCAAAATAGTTTATTGCCAACATTAATATCGCTATAGCTGCGCTGGATAGTAGGTAGTTTATGCCGAGAATATCTACGCAAACATACATGAGTCCAAGGCTAAAAATAATGCTCGAGAAAGAGACGACTATGTATCTGCTGTATTCAAGCCACCAAAGTTTTTCTCGCGAGCCGAATGTCCAACTTCTGTTCAGCCTCCAGCCAAGTGAGTTTGCAATAATAATTGACAGGCACATCGAAACAAGATAATGCCATCCGAAAATCTCTGTTCCCAAGTATAGGGTGAGTAAATTACTTGAAAAACAGAGGCCTCCGACAAGAGCGAATCGCGTAAACCGTTTGTTCGTCATTTCAGTTTATCCGGGAATAATGCAATATCACACTCATCGGGCTGATCCACCGTTCTGGCGTCATGATGCCTACAGCTTACGGAAGTTGAGCAGCGCTATCGCCAAGTGTATCCGGCAAGCCAAGCAATTAGGATATCTTCAGGCGGGGAGCATTATTGTTGACTTGGGCTGCGGGGATGCGCCATACAAGCAGATGTTGACCGAGAGTGGGGCCAAATATATCGGCTGTGACATATCCCCCGGTCCTCATGCCGATGTCTTGTTGGAGGATGGTGGTGTCGTACCTCTCGACGCGAACTCGGTGCCATGTGTTACCTCGTTTCAGGTGTTGGAACATGTCTGGGATATTGATGCCTATTTGGGCGAGTGTCGCCGCTTGCTTTCTGATGACGGTCTCCTGATTCTCTCAACTCACGGGAGTTGGCTATATCATCCGCACCCCACGGATTTTCGTCGCTGGACTTTGGATGGGCTGCAGCGGGAGTTGTCGAGTCGTGGATTTTCTGTCGTCAGCACTTGGTCGATCGTTGGCCCGTTGGCTTGGACGACACAATTTCGAACCCTGGGGTATCACAATCTGTTGGGCTATCTCGGGTGGCCGGGAAAGTTGCTTTCTGCTTTGCTTTGCTTGTTCATGTATCTAAGAATGAGTTTTGAAGACTGCATTACCCCGGAAAGTATAAAGCGAAATAATGCATCGACTTATTTGGTACTGGCGCGCGTAGCCGGCTAGGAAGCTGAAAATACTTTCCTTGATATGAATCCTCTTTCCCAAAAGCCTAGATTGTTGCTTTTGACGCATTATTTTCCTGCGCACAGGGGCGGGGTCGAGATTGTTGCCGGGCAGCTTGCTGCGCGTCTTGTCGATGACTTTTCGATAAGCTGGCTGGCTGCCGATTGTGATTCTCCACCAAAAATCGTGGGGCTCCGCTGCCAGCCCCAGCGTGCCTGGAATGACCTGGAAAGGTATGGGTTGCCATGGCCGCTTTGGTTTTGGCAAGGCTGGAAAAATCTAAGTGCTGCGATCCGGGCTAGCGACGTTCTCCATGTCCATGATTTCATTTATCCCTCCCATCTTGTGGCGATTTTTCTGGCTTCAAGGCAAGGTAAGCCGGTGCTTCTGACGCAGCATATCGGGGAGATTGCCTACCGGAATCGCGGGCTGCGCTGGCTTTTGAAGGCTGTTAACCGGACCTTCGGGCGCTGGGCGCTGGCTTCTGCGACCCAGGTAGTATTTATCAGTCCGCGCGTAAAGCGAGAGTTCGAAAAGTTCGTCGATTTCTCACGCGTGCCTTTATATTGGGCAAACGGCGTCGATAATCGAACATTTTTTCCGGTTGACGACGAGGCTCGTCTTTTGCTGCGAAAGCGATATGACTTGGACCTAGAGAAGCCGCTGATTCTGTTTGTTGGAAGATTTGTCGAGCGAAAAGGGCTTGGCTTGCTGGAGAGTATGGCAAGGAGCAGGCCGGAATGGCAGTGGTGTTTCGCTGGCTGGGGGGCTCTTGATCCTGAGGCTTGGGGGATTCCTCAGGTGCGGGTTTGGCACAGTCTTCAAGCTGAGGAGCTTGCCGGCCTCTATCAAATGGCAGACCTATTGATTTTGCCGAGTTATGGAGAGGGGTTTCCTCTTGTGGTTCAGGAGGCGCTGGCTAGTGGAACTCCTGTGCTCATCTCCGAAGAGACCGCTGCGGGAGGCCCAGAGATTCCTGGTGGTATCACGTCAATACCCCTCGATCCTGGTAAGCCAGATGTCGCTGCCTGGTTGGCTGCGATTGATTGCTTGCTTGAGAGTGGTGCGGCTAATTTTTGGCGGCGGACGGCGGTGGTAGACAGATATTCTTGGGGTTGGGATTCGCTTGCTGTCCAATACGGAAATATGTTGAAAAGCCTCATAAAGTAAGTGCTGTCCGCCATCCTGTACGAGGGCTAATGTCTGGCAAGGGCAGTACTTGTTTGTTTAGAATGTGCAGTTGCCGCTTTGATTGCTGCACTGAAATATCGTGCCTCCCGAGTCTTTCGCGGTAAATGTTGTGTTTCCCGCAGATAAAAAAGTGTTGGAAACGTAGCTGGTGCTGGCGCAGGTTGCAGGGGTGTAAGCAGGCATCATGTCGATGCTAGCGCTTGCTGTTGCGGCTATAGCGCTGCGCATTACGTGTGTTGCTTCCGCCAGGCAAGAATTTTTTTTGGCTTTGTCGACGTAGTCGTTGTATTGCGGTACGGCAATCGCGGCCAGGATGCCAATGATGGCTACGACAATCATCAACTCAATCAGGGTGAAGCCGGACTGGGTTTTTGTCATAAGAATTCTCCTCTATCCTGAGGCCAAAAAATAAATAGGTTCGGTGCTGGGAAAAAACAAAGCCCCAGCAAGCTAAGCTGAGGCTTTGTGAGGGACCAGAGGGGGGTGTTCACCCTCTGTTTTTTGTCCTTGGCTTTGCTTAGTAAGAACAGGAGGCGCTGGCGGTGCAAGTAATGGTCTTGTCACCAGGCGCTTTTGCCCCAACAGTAAAATCGGGAGTGGCGGAGGTCAGTGCGTTACATGCTTTAGCGGTTACAGTTGGTTTGCTTGCAGAAACGGAGCCTTCTGACACCCACACCAAGATGGCGCCGGAATAAGCCTTCGCTTCCGCAAGGCAGGCGTTATTGGCAGCCTTCTTCGTGTAGTCCTGATACTGCGGCAAAGCGATGGCGGCAAGAATGCCGATGATTGCCACAACGATCATCAGTTCAATCAGTGTGAAACCTTTTTGTGCTTTCATTTCATTCTCCTGGGTGTGATTAAACGGAAAGCCCGTTGTTTGAACTAAAGCGTTTTTTGTGCCAGGAGTGGGATTTTTGGGTAATTGATTGATTTCTTGGCTATTGTTTTTTTTTGACGGCTATCGGTGGTGCTGAGAGGTTTTTTTGTGACGAATTTCGTCAGTCGGTGTTGCTGAAAAAAGTCATTCGGAATGGCCGGTCAATGTGCTTTTGGCGCCTATCGTTCGGAGTTCCTGAGCCAAGCTCGCAGCATTGCTGGGATATTGGCAACGAGAATTTCTTGTCGGCCAGCAACCCAGCCATGGACAACGGTAACGTTTTTTTTCCCAAAAGCGTCGTCTGTCAATAGTTGCGCAGTCACCTGATCATTGATCAGTCCCAGCGCTTCCTGTAGTCGGCTCAGCGTTTCCAGGTAGCGCTTCATCTGTCGGCTCGGCAACAGCGGCGTCATGAATTCCAGCGCATAACGCAGTTTCTTGAAGCGCAGGCGCATGATGTGGCGTTGGGTGTCGTCGAGTTCGTCGTAGCGCTCGGCCATCTTGCGGACGCTGCGGGTATGGGCGGCGATGCGTTCGCTGGCGAAGCGCTTGAGCGGGGTGTCCACCGTGTCGCTCAGTGCATGCACGGCAGCCGTGAATTCGACCATCAGGCGCGGGTATTCCTTGACGCTGAGCAGGCTGGTGATGGCTCGGCGTGCTGCTTTGACGCGGCGGCGGGCTTCGTTGTGCAGACGATGGACATCGGGGTGGTGCGGAAAGGCAGCGGCGATCGGCGGTAGGGTCTCTTCCAGGAAGACATCCCAGTTGCGTGCTTCGCCCAGCGCCCCGGCCAGCGTCTGCCAGCTCTGGCCATAGGCGGCGACGAAGTTTTCCGGCAGGACCGGGGCGAAGAGCTTGATTGCTGAACGCAGGCGGCGCAGGGCGACGCGGGCCTGGTGAATGAACTCCGGTTCGCCGCCGGCGAGCAGGCCGGCTTCGTTGCGCTGGAAATGTTCCAGGCAACCGAGGGCGATGGTGCGGAAGGCTTCGACCGGGGTCTGCTCGGCATGGATGGGTAGCGGTTTGGCGCGGAAGGGCTGTTCGGGTTCGTTGCGGAACAGCCGGTATCCCCGCTCTGCCTTGCTGGCCACATCGGGGTGAAGCGTGACATGCTGCTGCAGTTGCCGGGTCAGTTCGAAGATGTCCTCGACGCGCCCGGAGATCAGTTCGAGCTCGACTTCGCAGATGCCGGTGCTGCGTTCTTTGGCGGAAATCCTGCCACGGTCCAGCGCCATTTCGATCAGCGAGTCGCCGCAGGCAATTTGCCAGGCCTGGCGCCGGAAGTCGGTGGTGAAGACAGGTTCCAGACGGTCGCGGGCATCGTCGAGCAGGCTGCGCAATTCCGCGTTGTCGACATGGGCGAAGTCGAACTGGCCCGGCGTGGCCGGAATCTCCCATTCGTTGCGGATGGCCAGTCCGCCACTGGCGGGCTCGGCGGATTTCACCGTCTGCAGCCATTCCCAGCCCTTCTTGCGTAAGCGTAGGGCGATGCGGCGCTGGCGCAGCGTTAGTTCAGGTGTGTCGTAGTAGGTGTTGAGCAAGTCCAGTTTCTGGCTGCCAAGTCCTTTCAGGCGTGGGTGGGCCAGAAGTTTGCGGACATGTCTGGCTTCCAGTCGCAGCTTGAGTTCAATTTCAGTCGCCATGGTTGCTCTCAGGGAATGCGGTCAGCGCTTTACCAGATGGGACAGGACAACTGGACCCACGCCATGTAGCGCTCCGGCGCCCGGGCATAGACCGAGTCGCTGGCTCCGCCGAGGTGGCGGACGCCGCCGCTGATCTTGAAGCGATTGCCTTCGTAACTGCCGCCCAGCGTGGTGACCAGGCCGCCGTCGGTCGGCGTGTTGAGGAGTTCGAGATAGGGCTTGAAGCCGTCGCCGTTGTCGTAGGCGACACGGAACAGCGCGTTGTCGCGATGGACGTTGACCTGGGTGTAGGCATTGGCCGACCAGGCCAGGTTGGCGTTGAAGAGTGGTGCCGGGGCCAGTGCCGCGTTCAGGTGCTGACGGGCGACCAGGGCGTCGAGCCGGCGCCAGTCGGACTTGCGGTAGGCTTCGCCGTCGTGGAAGAGTTCGAGCAGCGCGCTCCAGCCGGAAACGCCGGTCCACTGGGCGCCAACCACGCTCTTGTTGGCATGGTCGCCGGCTTGCCGGACGAGGGGCGAGGTCAGCGCGAAGGTGCCGCCGGTTTCACCGAGCGTGTTGATCGTTTTGAGATAGCGGTGGCTGTACAGGGTGGCGCCGTAGATCGACCATTCGTCGCCGATCACGCGGTTGGCGCCGAAGCCGGCTTCGAACTTGCGCGTCCGCGAGAAGCGGGCGACGGCATGCAGGTCGTCCTTGTCGTCAACCTTGTACCAGCGGAAGGCGAGCGCTTCGTCGTCGCGGTCGCGCTTGTCGCCGCCCTGGCCGGGCTGGGTCCAGACTGCGGTCCAGGCCTGGTCGGCGGTGAATTTTTCGATGGCCAGCAGCGGAATGCCGACCAGTATCGGGTCGGTGACGCTACGCCGGTTCTCGCGCTGGACGACGTCGAGCGGACGGAAGGCAAAGCCGATGCCCCAGGTGAGGACCTTCTTGCCGATGGTCCAGGCCAGTCCATCGCCGAGCGCGCTGTCAAAGTAAAACTGGTTGAGGTCGGCGCGCAGTCGGTCGGCTTGTCCCTGGCGGGTTTCCCAGCGCAGCGTTGCATCGCCGGAAAAGCCCCGGCCTCGGTAACGCAGGGCGACTTCCTGGTTGGAGTTCCAGCCGCCGGGCATTTCCGGGCGGCCGGCTGCGAAATAGGGGCTGCCGCGATCGGCCTCGTGGTATTCGGGGGTGACCCGCAAGGTGGCGTTGAACTCGTCGGCCAGGGCCGGTGTCATGCCGAGCGAGAGCGCGGCGAGCAGGGAAAGGGGCTTGGTTACCATTCGGCGAGCGAGTTGCGAACGAGGGCGGCTGGGTTGAAAAGTTCGTCCGGTGCTTCACGGGCAGTGAGCTTCCGGTAATGAACGACGGTGTGGCGGGTGGTCTGGATGTGATCGAAGAGCAGCATTGCGCCTACCTGACGCCGCCCTTGAACCGGCTGTTCGAAGTACCAGGCTTCCTTGGCCTTCTTGCCGGAGCCCATGATCAGGTCGGCCTTGACCGGAAACTTGCTGTTCTTTTCCAGGAACAACTCGATTTTGGCATAGGTGACGCCACTGCGCAGCGCCTGCAATTGAAGGTGCAGGCAGGTGCCGGCAGCAACGCGACCGGGGACGTCGGCAATTTCCGGGGGTTTGGGGCAGTCGGCTTCTTCGCCGACGCTGCCGTCGTAATCCTCATGCCAGGACATCTCGGCGATGTCGCCGGTCGATGCTTCGCCAAGCAGCTTC
This sequence comes from Azonexus sp. MM2026_4, assembly GCF_055901855.1. Lineage (NCBI taxonomy): Bacteria > Pseudomonadati > Pseudomonadota > Betaproteobacteria > Rhodocyclales > Azonexaceae > Azonexus > Azonexus sp. MM2026_4. The sequence continues at coordinate 3,822,942 of NZ_CM148380.1, forward strand.
TGGTTGGCGGTGATACGCAGTGGGCGCTGGCTGTCGGGGACGAAAAGCCAGAAGTTGTCACCCAGCATCAGTACCTTCTGGCCGAGTTCGGAGGCTGTTTTCATCAGGATCAGCGAGCGTCGCCCGGGCTTGATGTAGACGGTGTAGTCGCGCTCCTTGTCGAGTTCGCCGCGCCGGTATTGTTCGACCCGGGTCTCGACGCGCGCCGAAGCAGCCGGCAGCCGATAGCTGTCGGCCTTGCGCAGCAGCGTGTCGATATCGCCGGCGGTGGCGCTGCCTGCCGTTGCGCCGAGGAACAGCGCGAGCGTGGCTTGAAGAAGGAGAGACGGTGGGTGGCGTTCAGACATGGCCGAGGGCATCCACGATGGGTTTGTTGGCTGCGCGCCGGCTTACCGTCCAGGCTGCTGCCATGCACAGCAGGATGATCAGTGTGTTGGTAACCAGCGTCAGGGTCGGCGAACCGGCGACCAGCAGCGGGTAGCCTTCCGAGCGGCCGGGCGGCGGCGGCATCTGCAGGTGGAGGTACGGCAAGGTCCAGATCACGGCGGCGGCTACCAGGTTGCCGATCATCACGCCGGCCAGACCGATGATGCCGCCCTCGCGGACGAATTGGGCGATGATTTCGCGCGGGTGGGCGCCCAGCGCGCGCAGGGTGCCGATTTCGCGGGTCCGCTCGACCACCGCCATGGCCAGGGTGTTGATCACCGAGAAGAGGACGAGGGCGATGATGATCATGCCGAGCAGGCCGAAAATCCGGTTGTACAGTGCCCGTACCGAGTGATAGTACTGGGCCTGTTCCCACCAGGGCATGTAGGCATGCTCGCCGTCGTAGGCGGCCAGCGTCTCGAGCATGGCGGGGACCTTGTCGAGACGGTGCATGAACACCGACAGGGTGCTGATCTTGTCGGTCATCAGGAGATTCTGGGCGGTCTGGATGTCGGAGAAGACGAGGCGTTTATCGACCTCGCTCCAGCCGGTGGAAACCAGCGCCGCAACTTCGACGTCCACCGCGTTGATGCCGCCGGTGGCGGCCGTCGTGCCAATCAGCGTCAGTTGCGAGCCGACCTTGGCGCCGAGATTGCGGGCGAGGGCGACGCCGAGCAGGATTTGCGGCAGTTGGTGGGGTTCGCCCTGCGGAATGGCGCCGTCGCGGACGACCAGGAAATACTTGCGGACGGCTGCCTCGCGGGCGAGTTCGGCGCCGGTGCCGAGGAAGATCAGCGATTTGTCGCCGTTCGAGATCAGGCCGGAATAATTGATCCGCGGCAACAGCGTGGCAACCTCCGGGTTCTTTTCAAGATATTCCGCGACGCGATTGTCCTGCAGCATGCCGAACTGCATCGGCGTTTCTTCTTCCTTGGCGAAGAAGGACTTGTCGGCGACCGTGATGTGGCCGAATTCGCGGGAAGCGCCTTCGATCAGGATGTCGTAGGTCCACAACGCAAAGCCGCCGGCGATCAGGATCGAAGCGCAGCCGACGGCGGCGATGAAGATGGTGACGAACGAGCGGCGCCGGTTGCGCAGGACGTTCTTCCAGGCCAGCAGGATGTGATTCATGCGATCACGCCGTCCTGCATGCTGAACACCTTGTCGCAATGTCGGGTCATGCGGTCGTCGTGGGTGGCGATCAGGAAGGAAGTGCCGAGTCGGTGGCCAAGGCTTTTCATCAGTTCGACGATGTGTTCGGCGGTGTCGGTATCGAGGTTGGCGGTCGGTTCGTCGGCGATGACCAAGAGCGGCGCCTTGACCAGCGCCCGGGCAATGGCGACGCGTTGCCGCTGGCCGCCGGAAAGCTGGTCGGGTTTGCGATCGGCGAAACCGCTCAGGCCGACCTTGTCGAGGATATCAGAAACCAGCGCCCGCCTTTCGGCTTTCGGGACGTTGTTGAGCAGCAGCGGGTATTCGACGTTATCGAAGACGCTCATCACCGGCACCAGATTGTAGTTCTGGAAGATGAAGCCCATGCGTTTGCGCCGGATTTCAGTACATGCCGCCTCGTCCAGTTCGCTGATGTCCTCGCCGGCCAGCCGGTAGCTGCCGCCGTCGATGCGGTCGATCAGGCCGCAGATGTTGAGCAGCGTGCTCTTGCCGCTGCCCGAGGGGCCGCGGATGGCGGCAAAATCGCGGGTCTGGAGTTGCAGATCGACGCCGCGCAGCGCGGAAATCTGGTTGTCGCCGATGCGATAGTGTTTGACGACCTGATTCAGTTCAATGACGGGGTGTTCCATGCTGCTCCGGTTCAAGGCTGGCTGTGGCGCGGGATCGCCGGGCCGGTGGCGCCGTCGAAGCCGAGCGCCGGCAGGGCGGCGAGTTCTTCCGCCGTCGTTACACCTTCGGCGATGACGGTGAGGCCGATATTGTGCGCGATATTGCAGACGCCCTTGAGGAAGGATTGATTGCCCGCCTGGGTGTCGATGCCGCGAATGAAGCTGCCATCGACCTTGAGGTAGTCCAGGCCAATGTCGTGCAGGCGGCCGACCTGACTGAATTGCCGACCGAAATGCTCGATGCCGAGGCGGCAGCCGAGCGGTCGCAGTTCCCGGGTGAAGGCGACGAAGGCGTCGAAGTGCTGGAAGGCGCCATTCTCAGCGACCTCCAGCCAGAGCCGGGAAGCCAGTTCGCTGCGGCTGGCGATCAATTTCTGCAGCCGTTGCCGGAAGCTGGCGTCGAGCACCGATTCGCCCGACAGATTCACCGCGACGGCGCTGGTGCCTGCGGCCAGGCGGTCGAGGGCAAGGCTGACGGCGGCCAGGTCGAGCTCGCAGGTCATCGCCAGTCGGGAAGCGACCGGCATGAAGCTGCCGGCGGCTAGCCACTCGCCGTTTTCGGTGGTCTGCAGGCGCAGCGGGCATTCGAGATGCAGCAGGTCGCCGGTGCTCTGGTTGACCGGGAAATCGACCAGGCGCAGGCGGTGGGATTCGATCGCGCTTTCCAGCAGCTTGCGCCAGTCGGCGCTGTTGTGGGCGCATTGCACGGCTTCTCCTTCGGCGCAGCGACAGGCGATGCCGCCTTCGCCCTCGGCCGCGGCGATTGCCGCATCGATCCGGGAGAGCAGGCCGGGCAGGTTTTCGCCGTGGTGGTACACGCCGTTGCCCAGATGCCCCACCTGTTGTCCGTCGAGCAGGCCGCAGGCAACCAGGTTGCGCAGCAGTTCGAGCAGGTGGTTACTGGCCGCGGTCGGGTCGCTGTCGCCGGGCAGCAGGAGGGCAAAGTCGGAACCGTTGAGACGTGCCGCAGCCGCCCGCGGATGTCCTTCACTCAAGGTGCTCAGGGCGCTGCCGATCTGCCGCAGCACCTCATCGGCCGTCTGCCGGCCGGCGCGCCGGTTGAGGCCGGTAAGGTCGGCCAGGCGCAGCATGACCAGGCTGCCTTGGGCCGGCGCGTCGTCGTCGCTCAGCGCGGCAGCGAGCTGGTTCATGAAATAGCCCCGGTTGGCCAGGCCGGTGAGCGGGTCCTGCGTCGCTTCGCGGCGGACTTGCTCAAGGCGGGCGGCTTCTTCCTCGAACATCGCCTTGACCCGCATCACCATCGAGTTCATCGCCCGGGCCAGGCTCTTCAGCTCCGGCGTCGCCGGTTCGGCGATGCGGACGAAGCGACGTTCGCCGATCGCTTGCGCCTGGCCGACCACGGCGTCGAGCGGGCGCTTGATGCGGCGCAGGATCTGGGTGCCGAGGAGACCGGCGGCGACGCCGCCGAAGCCGAACCAGAGCAGCAGGCGGAAGGCGCCCTGCCACAATTCGCGGTAAGCAAAGCGGCTGTGGCTGACCAGTTCGATGGTGCCGAACTGGCTCCAGCCGGACGACACCTGGGCCTGGCCGGGTGGCGAATGGATCGGGAAGAGGCTGACGAACCAGGTGGGAACTTCGCCGACGCTGGGCGGGCTGGTCTTTTCGATCATCGTCTTGCCCTCCGGGTCGCGCACCCGGACCAGTGCGTACTGGCCGCTGTCGAAAACCGCGGCGACCTGCAGTTCGACGGTGACCGGGTCCTTTTCCATTTGCGACATTGAAAGGGCGAGCGTGGCGGCGTTGTCGTTGTTCTTGATCGCCAGTTGCTGCTCGAGATAGTCGCGGGCTGTCACCATGCTGACGACGAAGCTGCCGGCAAAGGCCAGGATGGTGATGGCGATGACCGCCAGCCAGAGTTGTCGGAACAGGGACATGCGTTACCTCACTGGAAACCTTCGGCCCGGGCGCGCGCCAGCAGATCCTGCCAGCGGGAGAGATTGCTCCCGCTGGTCTGGTTGCCGGTGCCTTGCCAGAGGCCTGCACTGTTGAAACTGAAAACCGGGGAAAGATCGTAGCGCTGCGACGCCGGCAGGATGCGCTTGTTCAGGTTGTCGAGAACGAGCGGGTCGGCATTCGGCTTCGGGTAGTAGGCGAGCACCATGTGGGCCTGCTGGATCGAGCCGCCGCCGCCGGCGATTTCCTGCGTGGCGCGGACATAGACCAGGCGCAGCTTGTTCACCGGGACACCGAGTTCGAGCAGGGAGAAATACTTGGCGATCGAGAAATCCTCGCAGTCGCCACGTCCCTGCGCCATCGTCTCGAGCGGCGTCGCCCAGTAGTCGCGCTGGCCCCAGAGAGAAAAGTCGTCGTCGAAAGCGATGCGCCGGTTGAAGAAATCGTTGACCTGTTCCACCTTGTCGCGCTCGCCGCCGCGGCTGGCACTGGACAGCATCTGCCGCCATTCGCCGAAGACGATGTCGGAAATCTGGCCAAAGCGCGCCGAGAAGGACTGCTGGATGCGCTCCAGGTTGAGGCCGAGCGCCGAGCCCGCCCCGATCCAGGCCAGCAGGAGCAATATCGGCAGGCGCAGCGGCGGGCGGGTCATGGTGCTCGCGGGCTATCCCGACAGGCTCGGATTCAGGGTGTAGGTGCCGGTGAGCGAGGCTTCGGCCAGAATGTGTCCCTGTATTGCGGCGAGCACTTCCGGTCCGCCGAAGCGGCCTTGCAGCGGCAGTTTTTCGATATCCAGCGCATATACGGTGAAAACGTAGCGATGGACGATTTCGTCGTTCCACGGCGGGCAGGGGCCGTCATAACCGTAGTAGTCGCCGTTCATGTCGTGGTCGCCGGCAAACCAGTCGGTGTAGTTGTTGATCCCCTGGCGCGCGCCGTGCGCGGCCTGCGGACCGGGTTTGCCGCGCGGCGTCACGGCGTGGCTGAACTCGCCTTCTTCGACGGCGGTCAGCGTCGCCGGCAGATCGACCAGCACCCAGTGGAAGAAATCGACGCGCGGCAGGGCGGCGGGAATCGTCCGCCCTTCCTGGTTCACATCGTCGCCCCGGCTGGGAACGTCGGGGTCATGGCAGATGAGGGCAAAGGCGCGAGTGGCGGGCGGTGCATCCGGCCAGCTCAGTTGCGGGTTGCGGTTGCGGCCGAGGCAAACATGGTGGGCCGGATCGGGCATGCAAAAGGCATGGTCGCCGGGGATGCGCTGGCCGTCCGCAAAACTTGTGCTGGTCAGTTTCATGAGCTTGTCTCCAGTCATTCGGCGGCCCGGCGCTTGAAGTCGCCCAGGCGGAAACCGAGAATCCATAGTGTAGCGAAATATGTTGTTGCGCCAACAACTACCAGCATCGCCAGGTACAGGACCCGCGCTCCCAGGGTCATGCTCAGCCAGGCTTCATCTGGTCCCATGCTCAGCCACAGGGCCGTTCCCATGAGCGCCAGGGCGACCGCCAAGCGGATGAAGAAAACCGGCCAACCCGCCTGGGGTGTATAGATGGCGCGCTGGCGCAGGCCGCGGAACAGCAGGCCGGCATTCAGGCAGGCGGCCAGCCCGATCGACAGCGCCAGTCCGGCATGGGCAATCCAGCCGATGAAGGCGAGGTTCATCGCCTGCGTTGCGACGAGCGAGATCAGGGCGATCTTCACCGGTGTGCGTACGTTCTGTTGCGCATAGAAGCCCGGGGCGAGCACCTTGACCAGGATCAGTCCGGTCAGGCCGACCGAGTACGCGACCAGCGCCCGGCGCGTCTGTTCGACGTCGTCGGGGGTGAATGCGCCGTGGTAGAACAAGGTGGCCACCAGCGGTACCGCCAGGATCGCCAGCGCCAGCGCGGCCGGCGCGGCGAGCAGGAAAGTCAGGCGCAAGCCCCAGTCGAGCAGTCGCGAATATTCGGCCGAATCCCGACGGGCGTGCGAACGCGACAGCGAAGGCAGAAGTATGGTCCCCAGCGCGGCGCCCAGCATGCCGGAGGGGAATTCCATCAGACGGTCGGCGTAATACAGCCAGGACACGCTGCCGGTCTGCAGGAACGAAGCGAAGATGGTGTTCAGCAGCAGGCTGATCTGCGCCACGGAAACGCCGAGCAGAGCCGGCAGCATCAGGCGGGTGATGCGGCGGACGCCGGGATCGCTCCAGGCTTCGCGCCAGCGCAGGGTTGGGCGCGGCAACATCGAGATTCTGCGCAAGGCCGGAAACTGGATCAGCAGTTGCAGGAGGCCGCCAATGAAGACCGCCCAGCCCAGTGCCAGCACCGGCGGGTCGAAATAGGGGGCGGCGAACAGGGCCATCGCGATGAACGACAAGTTCAGCAGCACTGGCGTGAACGCCGGCAGCGCAAAGCGGCTCCAGGAATTGAGGATGCCGCCGGCGAGCGCTACCAGCGACATGAACAGGATGTAGGGAAAGGTGATTCGCGTCAGCGTCACCGTCAGTTCGAACTTGTCGGGCGTCGCGGCGAAACCCGGTGCCGATATCCAGACCAGCCAGGGAGCGGCGGCAATACCGAGGGCCGTGACCACGAACAGGATCAGCATCAGGATGCTGGCCACATGGTCAACCAGGAGTCGGGTTTCGTCCGCGCTGCGCTGGTTGCGATACTCGCCGAGAATCGGTACGAAGGCCTGCGAGAAGGCCCCCTCGGCAAACATGCGCCGGAGCAGGTTGGGGAGCTTGAAGGCGATGAAGAAGGCGTCGCTGGCCAGGCCCGCGCCAAAGGCTCGGGCGATGACGAAATCCCGGACGAAGCCGAGGATGCGGGAAAGCAGGGTCATGCCGCTGACCGTGGCCAGCGTGCGCAGCAGATTCATGTGTGTTCAGCCTTGTTGCCTGAAGGCAGGAGGGAAAGCTATAATTCTACGCTGTGCTCTCCGCCAGGGTGAGTGATGCCTTTGTGACGCGGTTGTCGGGTTGGCGATTCGTAAGCGGATCAGTCATGCTATGATGCCGGGCCTCGAAGGCAAGCAGTGCAAGGCTTTCGGGCCGCCAGCCGTCTGATGGCCAGGCAGTTCAGACACGATTTAAACAAGTTTTGGTTCAAGCCGCTTTAGCTCAGTCGGTAGAGCAGTTCATTCGTAATGAAAAGGTCGCCAGTTCGATTCCGGCAAGCGGCACCACTTGATGTGAGAAGGCCACCCCTAACCGGGTGGCCTTTTTGCTGTGGCGCGCCGGACTGGGCGCACTTGGCCGGCGGCGAATGACCTCGGTTCGCCCGGAATGCGGCGACGTCCATGTGGTTTCGCAAGGTTACGTCCGTGCTCGCGCAGAGGCGCGGGTGGCGCTGCTGCAGCGTGACATGGCCTTGCCCCCGGCCGGAATTGGCGACGGTTTCTCCGTCAGCTTGTCCGTTGCAACGATCCGTCAGGCAGTCGCCGGAACGGCAGACGCCATGCCTTCCTGGTCGCTCTTGTGCGCATCCTGAAACGCGGTCTGAGTTGTTTGGCAATTTCTCGGGGATGTTGTTGCTAAAGTCATATATTATGCCGAAAGTATTTTCCGTTGCTTTCCATGGGCTCGTGATCGTTGCCATGCGTTACCGCACCGTATTTGCTTTCTGCGTCTTCTCGCTGCTGTTCGGGGGCAGCGCGCCGGCCCGTGCCTTTGACTTTCTTGAATCGACGCATCTGATCGATTTGCGCCAGGGGTCGTCGCTGTCGGGGAAGGTCGGCGGTTTGCGCAACTACAGCTATGAATCGGCCTACGGTTCGACAGTCGCCGTCGGCAGATGGTACGCCACGCGTTGGGTTGACGTTCAGGTCAGTTTCTTGACCCAGCTCAATCGGGACATCGGCGTTATCTGGGGACTGAGTACCGGGGAAAAGGGGGAGAAGTACGCGATTGCCCCCAGTTTCAAGCTGGGTTTGCTCTACAGCGTACCGGCATGGGGCAAGGGGCGTCTTGCCGTCAAGGCCTACCACGTGTTTGCGGGAGAGCTCAAGGAACGGAGCTGCACCGCGGATTATGGCGAGATCGGTGGCGTGCGCGAGGTGAACTGCCGCCTGGCGGCTTCGCTGATGACCCCCGAAGAAACGCTGCGTTACAACTTCAACGACAAGCCTTTGGACCGTAATTTCATTTCAATCGAGTATAGAAAGGAATTCTGATGAAGCCAGTCAATTCACACTATCGCCGGAAGCTTTCCGTGATTGTCGGTTTGCTATCGGTAGCGTTTGCCGCGCAGGCGCAAAGCAGCTATTCGTGGATGAGTCCGGAGGTTGGCAAGGCGTGGAATCTTGGCTACAAGGGGCAGGGGGCGACGATCACGGTGGTCGATGATTTCTCCGGCGATTCTCCGTTTTCCGGCAATTTCGGCACCGGCGAAAAGTATCAGGGGCATGGCGACTGGACGTCGCTACAGGCCTCGATGATCGCGCCGGAGGCGGCGGTGGTGCAGCGCAACTGGAGTTCGGAGGCGGTATCGCTGGCGCAGGGGCGTTTGAATGTCCTGAATATGAGCTACGGCATGTATGCGCGTTCCGGCTATGGCGTGAACCGCATCTCCTGGTCGGGGCAGGAGCAATCCCTCATCGATTACGCCAAGGCCGGTGCCGCGGTGATCGCCAAGGCGGCTGGAAATGACGCGGTTGCCGTGGGGCGGGCCAATCGGAGCGGCAATGTTGATTATCTGAATCTGGCATTGAAGGGGGCGCCCTCGGCGATTTTCGTTGGTGCATTGAGCAGCAACGGGACGCCTACGGCGAAGGCCAGCCTGGCTTCTTATTCGAATTACGCCGGCAGCGATAGCACGATCCAGAAAAGCTTTCTGGTTGTGGGGGTGAAGGGCGATACGACCGGCTTGTACGGGACTTCGTTTGCGGCGCCAATCATCAGTGGTTACGCCGCCGTGATCGGCAGCAAGTTCACCGCTGCGACGCCGACGCAAATTGCCAATCAGTTGTTGGCGACGGCGCGTACCGATACGCTGCGCAATTACCGAGCCAGTGTTTATGGTCGCGGAGAAGCGAGTCTGTCGCGGGCGCTGGCGCCTGTGAGCATCAGGTGAGGTTGGCGATCCGGCTTTCTTGAGTACGCGCCAATGGGGCGGGGGCGAGCGTTTCGACGCGGTTGCGCCCCCGATTCTTGGCCTGATAGAGGCACTGGTCGGCGGCTTTGAGCAGTTGTTCCGCTGCAAAGTCGCCGAGGTTTCGGCACGCGGCAATGCCGAAACTGCAGGAGACGAAAGCTTCGATTCCTTGCGTGTGCGGTATGCGCAGTTCACGGACGGCGGTCCGCATGCGTTCGCCGACCGCGTTTGCGCCGCGCTGGTCGGTGCCGGGCAGGATTACGGCAAATTCTTCGCCGCCGTAGCGGGCAACACTGTCCTCGACGCGGAACAGCGATTCACTGAGGGCGTTGGCGACGGCCTTGAGGCAAAGGTCGCCCGCTTGATGGCCGTAGATGTCGTTGAACTGCTTGAAATAGTCCACGTCGCAGAGGATCAGGCTCAGTGGTGCGCCGGCGCGCTGGCAGCGCTTCCACTCGGCGCTCAGGGTGTCGTCGAAGTAGCGGCGGTTGGGGATGCAGGTCAGACCGTCGAGTGTGGATATCTGCTTGAGGCGCCGATGGGCGGCGTGGATGTCGCGTTGCATGCCGACAATGCGCAGCATGGCACGGACCTTGGCCAGCAGGATCACTTCGGATACCGGTTTGTGCAGGAAATCGTCGCCGCCGGCAATGATGCCGCGGGCGACCATATCGTCGTCGATCAGCGGCGACAGGAAAATTACCGGCATCCATAGTGCGAATTCCGCCTCATCCTTCAGGATTTCGCGATTGCGAATGCGCCTGACCAGCTCGATCGCATTGCCGTCGCGCAGATGCATGTCGACCAGCACCAGGCTGGGGGAACGCTCGGCAATCTGTTGAATGGCCTCGCCGCCGTCGTGGGCGAAGGCGACCTCGACATCGCCCAGCTGGCAGAGGCATTCGCCCAGCAGTGCTCGGTTCGCAGCGGAACCGTCGACGACGAGGATTTCGTACTTTCCGGCAGGCATCGGGGCTGGCAGAAAATGATGAGGGCAAATCATACCATCGGCCGCTATGGGCTTGCCGCCCACTTTTTCGTCGGGCGGGGGCGAGGTAATATCTGTCACCGCTCCATACGCTACCGTCTGGAGTGGACGCGATATAACAAATCAAGGAGAAAGCACATGCAATTGAACGACAAGGTTTTCATCGTCACCGGTGGTGGTTCGGGCCTGGGCGCCGCAACCGCGCGGGGGCTGGTCGAGACGGGAGCGCGGGTCGTCCTGGTCGACGTGAATCGCGAGGCCGGCCAGGCGCTGGCGGCCGAGCTGGGGGCAACTGCCCGCTTCGTCGAAACCGACGTCACGAGCGAGGCTTCGGCGCGCGATGCGGTACAGGCGGCGATCTCCGCTTTTGGCGCAGTCCATGGCCTGGTCAACTGTGCCGGCGTCGCGCCGGCCGAAAAGGTCCTGGGCAAGGAGGGGCCGCATCGCCTGGAAAGCTTTGCCAGAGTGATCAATATCAATCTGGTCGGGACCTTCAACATGCTGCGCCTGGCCGCCGAGGCCATGATGAAGAACGAGCCGGATGCCGGTGGCGAACGCGGCATCATCATCAACACCGCTTCGGTGGCGGCCTACGAGGGGCAACTGGGGCAAGCCGCCTACGCCGCCTCGAAAGGCGGGATTGTGGCACTGACTCTGCCCGTCGCCCGGGAGTTGGCGCGCAGCGGTATCCGCTGCATGACGATCGCGCCGGGGATCATGGAAACGCCGATGCTGCTCGGCATGCCGCCGGAAGTCCAGGATTCGCTGAACAAGATGGTGCCCTTCCCGACCCGCATGGGCAAGCCGGCCGAGTACGCCGCGCTGGTGCGGCATATCGCCGAAAATGCCTATCTCAACGGTGAAGTCATTCGTCTGGATGGTGCGATCCGGATGGGGACCAAATAAACTATACTAGGTCCCCGTCCTGATCCGCAAAGGCACTTCGGTGCCTTTTTTGTTGCATGTCCCAAGCTTCCTGCTATCACTGCGGTCTGCCCATTCCCGACGATCTCGTGCTGTCGGTTACGATCAACGGCGAGCCGCGGGCAATGTGTTGTTATGGATGTCAGGCGGTGGCCCAGTCCATTGTCGATAACGGACTCGACGACTACTACCGTAGCCGAGATGCGCTGCCCGAATCGCCACGCGAGGCGATGCCGGCGATTCTCGAGCAGATCGCCTTGTTCGATCACGTGGAATTCCAGAAAAGTTTCGTCAAGGAACTCGGCGAGAACGAGCGCGAAGCTTCCCTGATGCTCGAAGGCATCACCTGTGCCGCCTGCATCTGGTTGAACGAGCAGCACATCGGCAAGCTGCCCGGGGTGATCGCCATCAACATCAATTACGCGTCGCGGCGGGCGCGCGTACGTTGGGACGACAGCCGCATCAAGCTGTCGGATATCCTGCTGGCGGTCGCTGCCATCGGTTATCGCGCTTTCCCCTACGATGCCGCGAAGAACGAGGAAATTTCCCGCAACGAAAGGCGCGATGCCATGTGGCGCCTGTGGGTTGCCGGATTCGGCATGATGCAGGTGATGATGTATGCCTACCCGGTCTACATTGCCAATGGCGACATGTCGGCCGACATCGAGACGCTGATGCGCTGGGCCAGCCTGATCCTGACGATGCCCGTGGTTTTCTACTCGTCCGCCCCATTCTTTCGCAACGCCTGGCGCGATCTCCGGCTGCGCCGTGTCGGCATGGACGTGCCGGTGGCGCTGGGCGTCGGTGTCGCTTTCCTTGCCAGTTGCTGGGCGACACTGATTCAGGCGGGCGAAGTCTATTTCGACTCCGTGACCATGTTCGTCTTTTTCCTGCTCGGCGGTCGTTATCTGGAAATGAATGCGCGCCAGAAAGCCCTGAGCGTGACCGAAGCGCTGACCAAACTGTTGCCGGCCTTCGCCCAAAAAATGCCGAATTTTCCGGCAGATCGTGATACCGAGCAGGTGGTGGTTGCCGATCTGGCGGTAGGCGACTACGTCCTGGTTCGTCCGGGAGACATCATTCCAGCCGATGGCAAGGTGGTCGAAGGGGTCAGTTACGCCAACGAAGCCCTGCTGACCGGCGAAAGCCTGCCGGTTGCCAAGCATCCGGACGACACCGTCACCGGCGGTTCGATCAATGCCGAAAGTCCGCTCGTCGTGCAGGTCGAACAGGTTGGCGAAGGCACGCGCTTGTCGGCGATCATTGAACTGATGGAGCGGGCGTCGCTGGAAAAGCCCAGGATCGTCGAAATCGCCGACCGCATCGCCAGCTATTTTGTCGGCACCTTGCTCGTGGTGGCGTTGCTGACCGCCGTGGGGTGGTATCTGGTGGATCCGTCGCAAGCATTGTGGATCACTGTTTCCGTGCTGGTGGTCACCTGTCCCTGCGCGCTTTCCCTGGCGACGCCGATCGCCCTGACCGTGGCCTCCGGCGCCCTGGCCAAGGATGGTCTGCTGGTAACCCGCGGGCACGCGATCGAAACCCTGGCGCGGGCAACCCATTTTGTATTCGATAAAACCGGGACATTGACCAGCGGCCGCATGCATCTCCTCGATGTCGTGCCGCTCGGCGGCCTCGATCGGGAACATTGTCTGGAACTGGCCGCCGCCCTGGAGCAGGCTTCGGAGCATCCGTTGGCGCTGGCCCTGCGGCATGCGGTGCCAGCCACGGGATATCAGGCAGCGGATTCGCTCAGCGAGCCCGGGCAGGGGGTTGAAGCCGTCGTCGACGGGCGTCGCTATCGCATCGGTCGTCCTGACTACGCCCTAGGGCTCGGTGGTCTTGCCTTGCCGGACGGCGCGGCAAGCTGGCTGGATTGCGGCGATACCATCGTCCTGCTGGCAGATGCCACGGCTTGTCTGGCCTTGTTCCGTATCGGCGACGAAGTTCGCCCCGAGGCGAGGCGATTGGTCGACGACCTGCACAAAGCCGGGCGGCGTGTCACATTGTTGACCGGCGATGCCCCGTCCGTTGCCAAGCGCGTAGCCGATTTCCTCGGGATCAAGGACGTCAGGGCGGGCGTGACACCCGCCGGCAAACATCAGTGCGTCAGCTCCCTGCAAGCGGAAGGCGCCGTCGTCGCGATGGTGGGGGATGGGGTCAACGATGCGCCGGTGCTGGCCCAGGCGCAGGTTTCGATCGCCATGGGCGGCGGCGCGCAGCTGGCGCGGACGCAGTCGGATCTGATCCTGCTCTCGGAAAATCTTCAACACCTGAACCGGGGCCTGAAGCGTGCCGGTTTTAGTTTGCACGTGATCCGGCAGAACCTCTGGTGGTCGTTTGCCTACAACCTTGTCGCCTTGCCGGCCGCCATCGCAGGTTATGTGACGCCGTGGCTGGCGGGGATCGGCATGTCGCTGAGTTCGCTGCTGGTGGTCCTCAATTCATTGCGCATCCAGCGTAAGGAGTATGAATGATGGAAAGCGTTTATTTGCTGGTTCCGGTTTCGGTCATCCTGGTCTTCGGGATTGCCGGAGCATTCTGGTGGTCGGTCAGAAGCGGCCAGTTCGACGACCTTGAGGGCCCGGGTTTCAAAGTGCTGATGGAAGATGATGAGGCCCCCAAAGGGAAGCTCGCAGAACAGGAAGAAAAAGCGGAGAAGATTTGACCTGCATCAATGTGACACGCTGATGAAGCGGGCAACATAGTATCCATGCAAGGCATGTGGCCTTGCGTTGATTCTCTGTTGGGGTTGGGGTGCGTTGCGACGCACCCTTTTTTTTGAGAATCCGCCAAGTCCCGGCGTATTCGTCAGCCTCCTGCCAACCCCTTCGGCAATTGGTTCTGCGACGCCGGTCGTCTGCACGAACCGGTGTGCTCTCTCCCGGCGCGCCTGAGCGGCTAGAATGACGCCTTTGGCATAAGTGTCGGGGGCAGGGGTTCATGACGGCAACAATCGAGGTGTCTTCGTTACGGCAGTTTTTTCCTTCGCCCTTGCTCGATCGTCTGGGCGAGCCGGGAAGCGACGATGCCGTGCAGCTGGCCGACCAGTTGCTCCTGTTGGCGGGCGGCGATGGCGTGGCGCGCGGTGAAGCCGAGGCAAGCCTGCGCGGTTTTGGCGAAAAGCTGCAATTCAAGGCGGCACGCCAGAGCGCGCTGCTCAAGCAGCCCTTGCGCCAGATGGCGGCGCAGAGCGGCGAGGGTTCGGGCGTGGCGGCGACGCTGGTCGACCTCAAGGTGCAGATCGAAGCGCTCGATCCGGCCGGCGTCGATTTCCAGCCCGGCTGGTTCTCCCGCCTGCTCGGCTACCTGCCGTTTGTCGGGACGCCGGCCAAACGTTATTTCTCGCGTTTCGAATCGGCGTCGGCGACCCTCGACGCCATCGTCAAATCGCTGGAAAAGGGCCGCGAGACGCTCAAACGCGACAACATCAGCCTGCGCGCCGACCAGGCCGAACTGCAGGCGCTGGTCGACGAACTGAACGGTGCGCTGGCCTACGCCCAGGCAATCGACGGCCGCCTCAGCCAGCGGCTGGCCGAGGAAATCCCGGACGACGACCCGCGCGCCGCGATCATCCGCGACGAACTGCTGTTCGCGCTGCGCCAGCGCATCCAGGACATCCAGCAGCAGTTGCTGGTGTCGCAGCAGGGCGTGCTGACCAGTGCGCTGATCGTGCGCAACAACGACGAACTGATCCGCGGCGTGAACCGTGCCCTGACGGTGACGGTCAATGCGCTCGGCGTCGCTGTCACGCTGGCGCTGGCTTTGGCCAACCAGCGCATCGTTCTCGACAAGGTCGAGGCGGTCAATCGCAGCACCGAGAAGATCATCGCCGACAGCGCGCGCCAGTTGCGTGCCCAGGGGGCGGCGATTCATCGCCAGGCGGCCTCGGCCCAGCTCGATATCGGCGTCCTGCGCCAGGCTTTCGCCGATATCCGGGCGACCATCGACGAAGTCGCCGGTTTCCGGCGCAATGCGCTGCCGGAAATGGCGCGCAGCATCGAGACACTCGATCAGTTGACCGCCGACGCGGCGGCGTTGGTGCAGCGTCTGCCGGCCGATGGCGGGACGGCCTGAGGCAGTGGCATCGGCCAGCGAAGGCATCGCCGGGCTGCTCTGCTATTTTCGCGACTGCCTGCTGGCCGACGGCGGCGGGCGCGAACTCGACGACTTCCTGGCCAGCGGCGAGAAGGAACACTGGCTGACGCCGCTGGCCGATACGGCGGATGGTCTGCCGGCGGAGATCGTCCTGCCCGAGGCGGTCGGTCGGCGCCTCGCCGGTCTGGTGCAGATTCAGCGCCAGGAACGGCAATTGCTGTTTGGCGCGCGCATCGTCTGCGCCCGTGCGCCGAACGAGGGCAAGCGCTGGCTGCGGGCGCCGCTGTTCCTCGCCGAGGCCCGCCTCGAACAGCGCGCCGGCGTTTTCTACGCCAGCCCCGAGCGCGACAGCCTGCGCCTCAACCCGGCGATCCTGAGCGCCCTGGACCTGCCGCGCGACTGGCTGAACATCGGCGCCGACGATGCCCGGCTGGCCGAGATACTGACGCGGGTCGAGGCCTTGCCGCCGTTGCCGCCTTTCGTCGCCGTCGCCGACTTTCCCAGCCTGCGCGGCGACGCCGCCCGGCGCGCCGACACGGCGGTGCTCTGGCTCAGCGAACGCAGCCGGACGGCGGCGACGACCGCCTTCGAACTGGAAGCGATCGCCGCTGGCGGGACGTTCTCCCCCTGTCTGACGCAGCTGCTGGGCGGTGCCGCGCGGGCCGGTGAGGGGCCACCGCCGGTGCCGGAAGCGCTGCCCAGCCGGCTCAGCGTGGCGCAGGAGAAAGCCTTGCACAACGCCGCCAGCGAAACGCTGAGCGTCATCCACGGCGCGCCGGGGACGGGCAAGACCTTCACCATCGCCGGCATCGTCGCCGACCGCGTGCTGCGCGGCGAAAAGGTCCTCGTCGTCTGCGCCAACGAACACGCCGCCGACGTCGTCCACGACAAGCTGGCGGCCGCTTTCGCCGACGCCGCGCGGCAGGTGGTGCGGGCCGGCGCCGGCGGTTACCGGCAGCGCCTGTTGCAACAGCTCGACGGGCTGCTCGCCGCCGGCGCGGCGCGCCCGGAGGAATCCGCGGCGCAGGCCGGACGTGCCCTGCAGCGGGCGGTGCGGCGGCAGCGGCGGAGCGCCGCCGGGTTTCGGCGCGGCCTGCAGCGGGCCGAGCGCCAAGGCCGGGCGCTGGCCAGCACCTCCGCCGGCCTGTGGTCGACGTTGCGCCTGCGCTGGCTGGCCTGGCGCAGCCGACGCCAGCCGCTGCTCGGCGAGGTCTGGGCCGCCTACCAGCAGGAGTTGCAGGCGCATCAGGTGCTGGCCCGGCGCCGTCTGGCACTCGCCGCGCAGGATGGGCATGCTCGCCTGCTGGCCAGTCACCGGCGACAACTGGCGGCGCTCGCCGTCGCTTTGCGCTCGCGCAGTTCCGGTCACCGCAGCGATCGTCTGGAAGCCATCGACTGGCCGACGCTGACCAGCGCCTTCCCGGTCTGGGTGGTGGCGGCGCCGGCGCTCGATCGCGCCTTGCCGCTCAGTTGCGGCCTGTTCGACCTGCTGGTGATCGACGAGGCGACCCAGTGCAACCTGGCGCTCGCCCTGCCGGCGCTGCAGCGGGCGCGGCGCGCGGTGATCGTCGGCGATCCGCGCCAGTTGCGCCATTTTTCCTTCCTGGCGGTGGCTCGCCAGGAACAGTTGGCGCTCGAACACGGCGTGGCTCATCTGCCGGTCAGCCTCGACTATCGGCAGCAGTCGCTGCTCGACTACGCGATCAACGCGCTCGCCCGGCCGGCGGCGCAGGTCTGGCTGGACGAGCACTTTCGCAGCCATCCGGACCTGATCGATTTCAGCAATCGCCATTTCTACGAAGGCCGGCTGCGCATCGTCACCGACACGCGGCGCCTGACCGAAGCCCCGCCGTTGCAGGTGGTGCGTTGCCCGGTGACGGTCGATGGCGACCTCAATCGCGGCGAGATCGACGCCGTGCTCGCCAGCCTGCGCCGCCTGGTCGAACAGAGCCGCGGGCTGCCGCCGGACGATTGCCCGAGCATCGGCGTGCTGGCGATGTTTTCGGCGCTGGCGCAGGCCTTGCAGAAACGGGTGATGGCCGAGTTCGACCTCGCCACCCTGACCCGCCACGATCTGCTGGTCGCCACGCCTTACGGTTTTCAGGGCGCCGAGCGCGACGTCATCCTGCTCGCCAGTGGCGTCTTCCCCGGCCGCTCGCGCGCCGCCTGGACCTACCTCGAACGTCCCGAGGTCTTCAACGTTGCCGTCACCCGGGCCCGGCGGCGCCAGTTGGTGCATGTGCCGGAAAGGCTCGACGATGCGCCGGCCGGCAGCCTGCTCGTCGCCTACCTGCAGCATGCCCCCGCAGCGGCGGCAACGCCGGCGGTGGCGCCGACCTTCGGCAGCTTGCGCCAGGATCTGGTGGCGGCGCTGGAGGCGCTTGGTTGCCGCTGCTGGATCGATTTCGCCGTTGCCGGGCAGGCGGTCGATCTCCTGGTGCAGCGCGAAACCCGCGTCCTGGCGATCGACCTGGTGACGAACGGCGACGCGGCGTGGACGGCCGGGCGCTATGCCCTGCTGGAACGGGCCGGCCTGCCGCTGCTGCCGCTCGCGCTCGGCGAGTGGCGCTGGCGTCGGGAAGCGGTGATGGCCCGTATCGTCAACCTGCTGGGGACTCCCGAAGCGGCGCCGGAGCTCGCCTGGCAGCGGCGGATCGATGCCTTGCGCTGGCGCTTCGAGAAACTCGGCAACGCCGCTGCCGCCGCCCTGCTCGACACCCTGGGCGAAGCCGCCGGCCAGGCCGGGCGCTGGCTGGCGCGCCGCTTCACGGTGGGCGAGTTGAGTCACCAGCGCTACGCGGCGGCGGTCGAGCAGCTCGTGGACAGCGTGCTCGGCGAACTCGGCGGACTCTGCCTGCTGCTTGAAGAGGGGCGGGCGCTGGACATCGACGACGGCGAACTGGCACAGCGCAGCGCCGCCGATCTCGAACGGGCCCGGGCGGCGGTGGCAGCGCTTGCCGCGCTGGCGCGTCAACTGGCGCTTGCCGAGACGCCGCAGGCGGGGGCGCTCGATGCGGCGCTGGAGGAAATGGCCGGTCTGGAGAAACGCCTCGCCGCCTATCGCGGCAGTCTCAAGCCTACGCCTTGAGCGGCCGCACCCGGCTCGCCGCCAGCTTGGCGCGGCTGCGTGCTTCGTCGGTATCGGCGCCGTTGGCGACGGCGACGCCCATGCGCCGCTTGCTGAAGGCTTCCGGTTTGCCGAACAGGCGCAGGTCGCTGCGCGGTACGGCGAGCGCTTCGGCGAGGCCGGCGAAGGCGATGCCCTTTTCTTCCATGCCGCCGTAGATCACCGCCGAGGCGCCCGGCTCGCGTAGCGCGGTGTCGACCGGCAGGCCGAGGATGGCGCGGGCGTGCAGTTCGAACTCCGAGAAACGCTGCGAACACAGCGTCACCAGCCCGGTGTCGTGCGGCCGCGGGCTGACTTCCGAGAACCAGACCATGTCGCCCTTGACGAAGAGTTCGACGCCGAACAGGCCGCGACCGCCGAGGTTGCCGGTCACCGCGCCGGCGATTTCCTGCGCCCGGGCCAGCGCCGCCGGGCTCATGACCTGCGGCTGCCAGGATTCGACGTAGTCGCCGGAGACCTGGATGTGGCCGATCGGCTCGCAGAAGCGGGTGACCACTTCGCCGCTGGCGTCGCGGGCGCGCACCGTGAGCAGCGTGATCTCGTAATCGAAATCGATGAAGCCCTCGACGATCACCCGGCCTTGATTGACCCGGCCGCCGCTCGCCGCGTAGTCCCAGGCCTTGTGCACGTCGTCCGGGCCGCGCAGCAGCGACTGGCCCTTGCCCGACGACGACATCACCGGCTTGACGATGCACGGGTAGCCGATGCCGCCGTCGATCGCTGCCTGCAGTTCGGCGAGCGAGTCGGCGAAACGATAGGGCGAGGTGGGCAGCCCCAGTTCCTCGGCGGCCAGACGGCGGATGCCTTCGCGGTTCATGGTCAGGCGGGCGGCGCGGGCGGTCGGGATGACTTCGGCCAGGCCTTCCGCTTCCAGTTCGACCAGGGTGTCGGTGGCGATGGCCTCGATCTCGGGGACGATCAGTTGCGGCTTTTCCAGTTCGACCAGACGGCGCAGCGCGGCGCCGTCGGTCATCGCGATGACGTGGGCGCGGTGGGCGACCTGCTGGCCGGGGGCGTTTTCGTAGCGGTCGACGGCGATCACCTCGACGCCCAGGCGCTGCAGCGCGATGACGACTTCCTTGCCGAGTTCGCCGGCGCCGAGCAGCATGACGCGGGTGGCGGAAGGGGAAAGCGGGGTGCCGATCTGCATGGGGGGGCTCGCGGGCGGTAGTGGAAACCGGGCGAATGTAGGCGGCGGCCGGCGGAATTGCAAGTGCCGGCTCAGACGCGCGGTGCCTCGATGCGGAAGCGGCTGACGATGCTCGCCATGTGTTCGGAGAGCTGGCGCACGCCGTCGGCGAAGCTGCGCGTGTGGCCGGCGGTGACGTTGGCGTGGCTCATCAGTTGCTCGATGGCGTCCACCTGGCGGACGATCTGCCGGCTCGACGCATGGCCGACGCCGACCTGCGCGGCGATCTTGCCGACGGTCTCGATCACTTCGCGCGCCGAGCGCTCGATGTCGCCCATCGCGTTGCCCGTCGCTTGTCATCCGGCTGTCACGCCGCGGTCACCAGGCCTTCATGCGGCGCGGCGATGATGCGCCCATGCCAAAAGTCAGAAGCCTGTTTTTATCGGACATCCACCTCGGCACCCGGGCGTGCCAGGCGGAACGACTCCTCGATTTCCTGCGCGAATACCCGGCCGACAACACTTTCCTGATCGGCGACATCGTCGATTTCTGGGCCATGAGCCGCAGCATCTGCTGGACCCGGGCGCAGAACACCGTGGTCCAGAAACTGTTGCGCCGGGCACGCTCCGGCGACCGTGTGGTGTTCATTCCCGGCAACCACGACGAGGTGCTGCGCGAATATTGCGGCATCGTCTTCGGCGACATCGAAGTCGCCGACGAGCTGGTTCACGAGACCGCCGACGGCCGCCGCTACCTGCTCATCCACGGCGATCAGTTCGACCAGGTGACGCGCCACCACCGCTGGGTGGCGGTGCTCGGCGACAAGGCCTACGACCTGCTGGTCCGGCTCAATCACTGGCTGTCCTGGGTCCGCCGCAAGCTCGGCCTAGCCGGCTACTGGTCGCTCGCCGGTTACGCCAAGCGGCGGGTCAAGACGGCGCTCAACTTCATCTTCGACTTCGAGGTCTCGGCTGTCCATCACGCCCGCGAGCGTGGCCTCGACGGCGTCATCTGCGGCCACATCCACTGGGCGACGATGCGCCAGATCGACGGTCTCGACTACATCAACTGCGGCGACTGGGTCGATTCCTGCACCGCCATCGTCGAGCATCTCGACGGTCGCCTGGAGCTGGTCAGCTGGGCCGAGTCGCCGCAAATCCTGCCGCAACTGGCCGCGCCGCCTGAGGCGCTGGCGAAGGAAATGGCAGCAAACGAAACGGCGGAGGTCTGAAATGCGCGTCCTGATGGTGTCCGATGTCTATTTTCCGCGCATCAACGGTGTTTCCACCTCGATCGAGACCTTCCGCCGTGGCCTCGCCGCGCATGGCGTCGAGGTCCGCCTGCTCGTCCCGCGCTACGGCGACGAAGCCGAGCAGCCCGGCATCGTCCGGGTCGGCGGGCGGCCGGTGCCGGGCGACCCGGAAGACCGGCTGGTCGGCTGGCGGGCGATGCACCGCGCGGTGTTCGACGCCGCCGCCGATTGCGACCTGATCCACGTCCAGACCCCGTTCGTTGCCCACTACGCCGGCCTCAAGGCCGCCCGCCTGCGCGGCCTGCCGGTGGTCAGCACCTACCACACGCTGTTCGAGGAATACCTCGAACACTACGCGCCTTGGCTGCCCGGCGGCTGGTTGCGCGCCGCGGCGCGGGGCTTTTCGCGGCGCCAGTGCAACGCGCTCGACGCCGTCGTCGTGCCATCGACGGCGATGCGCCAGCGGCTTGCCGACTACCGGGTGACGGTGCCGCTGCACGTGCTGCCGACCGGTATCCCGCTCGACCAGTTCACCGCTGGCGATGGCGCCGCCTTCCGCGCCGCCCACGGTATCGCGGCGCACCGACCGGTGGCGCTCTTCGTCGGCCGGGTCGCCCACGAGAAGAACATCGAGTTCCTCTTCCACGCGCTGCGCGAGGCGCTGCGCCGTTGCCCGGAGATCCTCCTGGTGGTCGCCGGCGAAGGGCCGGCGATGGTCGAGTTGCGTGCCCGCGCCGCAGCGCTCGGTGTCGCCGGCGCGGTCCGTTTCATCGGCTACCTCGACCGCCGCCGGGAGCTGCCCGATTGCTACGCCGCCGCCGACGTTTTCGCCTTCGCCTCGCGTACCGAAACCCAGGGGCTGGTGCTGCTCGAAGCGATGGCCGCCGGCCTGCCGGTGGTTGCGCTGTCGGCGATGGGCACTGCCGATATCCTCGAAAACACCGCCGGCTGCTTCACGCCGCCGGACGACGCACAGGCCTTCGGCGAAGTGCTCGGCCACGTCCTGGCCCATCGTGAAGCCTGGGGTTACCTCAGTACGGAAGCCCGGCGCGCCGCCGAAGCCTGGTCCGACAGCGCGCTGGCCGGTCGCCTGGCCGGACTCTACCGGCAGCTCGCCGGGGCCCGCCAGCCGCTTGCCGTGCCGCTGGCGGCGGATACCTGAGAACTCAAATTTCCTCGATCGCCGGCATCAGCCGGTCGGTCGCCCGCAGGCGCTCGGCCATCACCCGCATCACCTGCATGGCGAAGAAGGGCGTGTTCTGGATCAGGAACTGGAAGCGCGCCTCGTCGATGGCGACGAACTCGCAATCGCTGGTCGCCAGCACCGTTGCCGAGCGCGGGCCGGGCGAAACCAGGCCCATCTCGCCGACGATGCTGCCGTGCTGCAGGTGTTCGACGACCCGGTTGCCGACGACGATGTCGGCGTTGCCGGTGCTCAGGACATACATCAGACCGCCCTCGTCGCCCTCGTCGAACAGCGTCTGGCCGGCGGGAACGCGGAGGATGGTCGGGTTGTGCGCGAACAGTTCGAAGAAAACCATGGTGCTTTCCGGTGGGTTGAGGTCAGAGGGTTTTTAGCACGAAGGTCATAACCCGGTTATTTCAGGGATGTTACGCGCATCGCTTCGCCTGCTTCGGCGCAGGGGCCGTCAGGTACGGCGTTTCAGCAGGAGATTGACGATGAAGGCGATCACCGCGTCGCCGTGCTGGTTCCTGGCCTGGAACTTGAGGCGGGCGATGCCGCGGTCGGCCCGCGATTTCGACGGGCGCAGCTCAAGCACCTCGACCTCGGTGCGCAGGGTGTCGCCGGGACGCACCGGCGCCAGCCAGCGCAGTTCGTCGATGCCAGGCGAGCCCAGGCTCGACGCCTGGAAGATGCCGCTCTGCACGAACAGGCGGAAACACAGGGCGAGCGTCTGGAAACCGCTGGCGATCAGCCCGCCGTAGGGCGAGCGGGCGGCTTCGACGGCGTCGAGGTGGAAGGGCTGCGGATCGTATTGCAGGGCGAAGCCGATGATTTCGCCTTCGCTCAGCGTGATGCCGGCGGTGTTGAAGGTCTGGCCGACGCTGAGGTCGTCGAGGTAGCGGGTATGCATGGTCGGGGCTCCGGGGGCGGGACGGGGCCAGTATCGCCCGCTTTGCGCCGGTTTGCCACGCGTGGCGGCGGCTGTCATCAAAGCTTAGCGCAGGCCGACTACCTTGACCGCATTTCCGGGAAGCGGCGATGCGCGTCGGCCGCCGGCGCCGGATCGTCGTGCCCGTCCCGCTGGAGAAGCCATGAATCTCGAGATTGCCTTCGTCACCGAAACTTATCCGCCCGAGGTCAACGGCGTGGCGATGACCGTCGGTCGCCTGGTCGATGGGCTGCGCCAGCGCGGCCACCGGGTCGAGGTGTTGCGGCCGCGCCAGGGCCGGGCCGATGTCGGGGGCGAGCACGAGGTAGCGTTCGCCGGCGTCGGGCTGCCCGGTTATCCTGGCCTGCAGTTCGGCCTGCCGGCGGGCGGCGCTTTGCGCCGGCGCTGGCGGCAACGGCGGCCGGACCTGGTGCACGTGGTCACCGAAGGGCCGCTCGGCTGGTCGGCGGTGGCCGCCGCGCGCCGCCTGGGGATTCCGGTGACTTCCGGCTTCCACACCAATTTCGACCGTTACAGCGTGCATTACGGCATGGGCTGGCTGCGCCCGGCGGTCGCCGCCTACCTGCGCATGCTGCACCGGCGGACGCGGGCGACGCTGGTGCCGACCGCGGCGCTCGCCGCCGAACTGGCTGGCGAAGGCGTGCCCGGCGTGCGCGTCGTCGGCCGCGGCGTCGATATCGCACTCTTCGATCCCGCTCGGCGCAGTGCCGAACTGCGCACGCGCTGGGGCGCGGATGGCGTCGGGCCGGTCTGCCTCTATGTCGGCCGGCTGGCGCCGGAAAAGAACCTGGTGCTGGTCGAGAAATGCTTCGCCGCGCTCCAGGTCTGGCATCCGGCGGCGCGCCTGGTATGGGTCGGCGACGGGCCGTCGGCGCGCAAGCTGGCGCACGATCACCCGGATCAATATTTCGCCGGCACCCGGATCGGCGAGGATCTGGCGGAGCATTACGCGAGTGCCGACCTCTTCCTCTTTCCCAGTCTCAGCGAAACCTACGGCAACGTCGTGGCCGAGGCAATGGCCAGCGGCGTGCCGGTGGTTGCCTACCGCAGCGCGGCGGCGGCGGAACTGGTGGTCGATGGCGACAACGGTCGCGTGGTGGCGCCCGGCGACGAGAAGGCCTTCGTCGAGGCGGCGCTGTGGGTGCTCGAAGACGGCGCGCGCCGGCAGCGGATCGGCGAACGGGCGCGCCAGGCCATGCTGGCGCGCGGCTGGCCCGCCGTCGTCGCCAGCTTCGAACGGGCGGTGCGCGAGGCGCTGGCTGGCTGAGCGCTACTGGCGCTCGATCAATTCGACCTTGTAACCGTCAGGGTCCTCGACGAAGGCGATGATCGTGCTGCCGTGCTTCATCGGCCCGGCTTCGCGCACCACCTTGCCGCCGCGCGCCTTGATCGCGGCGCAGGCGGCAGCGGCGTCGGGAACGGCGAGCGCGATGTGGCCGTAGGCGTTGCCCAGCTCGTAGCTGGCGGTGTCCCAGTTGTGCGTCAGTTCGAGCACGGCTTCGCTATCCTCGCTGCCGTAGCCGACGAAGGCCAGCGTGAAGCGGCCTTCCGGGTAGTCGTTGCGGCGCAGCAACTGCATGCCGAGGATTTCGGTGTAGAAGGCGATCGAGCGGTCGAGATCGACGACGCGGAGCATGGTGTGCAGGATGCGCATGGGGTGTCCTTTCAGAATTGCGGCAGTTGCCGGCCAAGGCGGCGCAGTTCGTTGCGCAGCGCCTTCCAGTCCGGGCAGAGTTGTGCGACGACAGACCAGAAACGCGGGCTGTGGTTCATTTCCTTCAGGTGCGCCAGTTCGTGGCAGACGACGTAATCGACGATGGCCGGCGGCAGCAGGAGCAGCCGCCAGTTCAGCGCGATGTTGCCGCGCGCGCTGCAACTGCCCCAGCGCGTGCGCGCCGACGACAGGCGCAACGGCGGCGCGGCGACGCCGAGAAAGGGCGCGAAGTGGGCGAGGCGTTCGCCAAACAGCGCGCGGGCCTTTTCGCGCAGCGCAGCTTCGAGCACCCGGGCGGGGTCGGCGCTGTCCGGCACGGCGAGGCGGATTTCGTCGGCGGCGAAACAGGCGCTGGCGCGCTTTGCCGGCGCGATGCGCAGGCGGGTCGGGCTGCCCAGGAGGTCGAGCACGGCGCCGTCGACGACGGCGAAGCGGGTTGCCGCCGGGCGCTCGCGCCAGCTAGCGAGCTTGTCGAGAACCCAGTCGCCGTGCTGGCGGATCAGCGCCTCGATATCACGCAGCGCGGCGCCTTGCGGGGCGCCGACGCGCAGGCCGCGCTGGTCGATGCTCAGGCCGATGCTGCGCCGGGCGCTGCGGCGCAGCGTGTAGTCGAGCGTCTGGCCGGCGACGACGATGCGCCGTGGCGTCTCAGTCGGCTTTGCCGGCATCCGGGTAACGGTGCGGCGAGAGGCGGCGCATCTCGGCTTCGATCCAGTCCTCGACGCGCTGATTGACCTCCGCATCGCTCATGCCGCTGGCGTCGAAGGCCGGGCCGATGCTGATGGTCGCGGTGCCGGCGCGCTTCAGGAAAGCCTGGCGCGGCCACAGTTCGCCGGCGTCGTGGGCGACCGGCACCACCTGGCAACCGACGTGCGTCGCCAGGTAGGCGCCGCCCGGCTTGTAGCGGCGCTTTTCGCCCGGCGGCACGCGTGTGCCTTCGGGGAAGATGATGACGTAGAAACCTTGCTTGAGCCGCTCGCGGCCCTGGGTGACGACCTGGTCGAGGGCGTTCTTGCCGGCGGCGCGGTCGATCGAGATCATCTTCATCGCCGCCAGGCCCCAGCCGACGAAAGGCAGCTTGAGCAGTTCCTTCTTCAGCACGAAGACGCAGTAGGCACCGTCCGGCACGCAGTCCTGCAGGGTCATCGTTTCCCAGGCCGACTGGTGCTTGGCCATGATGACGCAGGGTTCGGCCGGCATGTTCTCGCGGCCGATGATGCGCGCCCGGATGCCGAGCAGGTTCTCGACGCCCCATTGCGTGCCGAGGCGCCAGATGCGGCCGCAGCGGTAGGCCCAGATGCCGCCGAGCAGCGGTCCGGCGATGACGACCAGCGGCGCGCTGAGCACCGACCAGACGATGGCGTAGGCCATGAACAGGGTGGAACGGACTGCGCTCATTTCTTTTCCTTGCTTTCCTGGGCCAGCAGGTGATCGGTCGCCGCGGCGAGGTTGGCGAAAATCAGCGTGCCGGCGGGCAGATCGCCGTCGTCGCGGGTTTTTTCGCCTTTGCCGGTGAGCACCAGGATCGGCTGGCAGCCGGCGGCGGCGCCAGCCTGCAGGTCACGCAGCGAATCGCCGATGGCGGCGACGCCCTTGAGGTCGGTGTTGAGGGTGTCGGCGATGCGCCGGAACATGCCCGGCTTCGGCTTGCGGCAGTCGCATTTCGAATCGGCGGTGTGCGGGCAATAGAAGATGGCGTCGATGCGTCCGCCGAGTTCGCAGGCGGCCTTGTGCATCTTGCGATGGATGCGGTTGAGCGTATCCATGTCGAACAGGCCGCGACCGACGCCCGACTGGTTGGTGGCGACGACCACCCGGTAGCCGTGCTGCTTGAGGCGGGCGATCGCCTCCAGGCTGCCGGGGATCGGCTTCCATTCCTCGGGGCTCTTGATGAACTGCGCGGAGTCGAAATTGATCACCCCGTCGCGGTCGAGGATGACGAGCTTGGCCGCCATCGCCATTTACGCCGAAAGCCGGGAGAGGTCGGCGACGCGGTTCATCGCCGCGTGCAGCATGGCGAGCAGGCCGAGCCGGTTGGCCTTGAGCGCCGGATCGTCGGCATTGACCATGACGCCGTCGAAGAAGGCATCGACCGGTGCGCGCAGCGCCGCCAGGGCGAGTAGCGATTCGCTGTAGTCGCCGGTGAGGAAGGCGGCGTCGGCCTGCGGCACGACGTCGACCAGCGCCGCGTGCAGCGCGCTTTCGGCGGCTTCGCGCAGCAGTGCCGCGTCGACGCGGGCTTCGACAGCGCCGTCGGCCTTCTTCAGGATGTTGCCGACCCGCTTGTTGGCGGCGGCCAGCGCGGCGGCTTCGGGCAGCGCCGAGAAGGCGCGCACGGCGGCCAGACGCTTGACGATGTCGCCCAGGCGCTGTGGCCGCTGGCTGACCACGGCGTCGACTTCCTGCGCCGTGTAGCCCTGCTCGCGCAGGCTGCCGGCGAGGCGGTCGTAGATGAAGTCGGCCAGTGCCTGCGGGTTCGGGGCGAAGCCCTCGATGCCGTTGAACTGGGCGAAAACGCCGTTGAGCAGGCTGTCGACGGCGAGGTTGAGGTCGCCCTCGGCGAGCATGCGGATGACGCCCAGCGCGTGGCGGCGCAGCGCGAACGGGTCGCGGTCGCCGGTCGGGATCTGGCCGATGCCGAACATGCCGACCAGGGTTTCCAGCTTGTCGGCCAGCGCGACGACCGTGCCGACTAGATAGCGGGGTAGCGCATCGCCAGCAAATCGCGGTTTGTAATGGTCTTCCATTACGCTTGCGAATTCGGCTGTGTAGCCATCAAAAATAGCGTAATAGCTGCCCATGATGCCCTGTAGTTCAGGGAATTCACCGACCATGTCTGTAAGTAGATCAGCCTTGGACAGCATGGCAGCTTGGTCTGCTTGCTTGCCGAGAGCCTCGCCGCCGAGTTGTTCGCCGATCATTCGTGCTATTGCTGCAACACGCTGTACGCGTTCTCCCATCGTGCCCAGTTTGTTGTGATAGACGACTTTTGACAGGCCTGGGAGGCGGTCGGCCAGCGACTTCTTGCGGTCCTGGTCGAAGAAGAACTTGGCGTCGGCCAGGCGCGGGCGCACCACGCGCTCGTTGCCGCCGATCACCGCGCTCGGGTCGGCCGGCGAAATGTTGCTGACGACGAGGAACTTGTTGGTCAGCTTGCCCGCCGCGTCGAGCAGCGGGAAGTACTTCTGGTTGGCCTTCATGGTCAGGATCAGGCATTCCTGCGGCACGGCGAGGAATTCTTCCTCGAACTGGCCGATCAGCACGTTCGGGCGTTCGACCAGCGCGGTGACTTCGTCGAGCAGGGCGTCGTCGTCAATCGGCTTGCCGCCCGCCTGGGCGGCAGCGGCGGCGAGCTGGCGGGCGATCTCGGCGCGGCGCTCGGCGAAGGAAGCGATGACCGAGCCGTCCTTGAGCAGCGTTGCGGCGTAGCTGTCGGCATCGGCGATCACCACCGGATCGACGGCTGCTTCGAAGCGGTGGCCCTTGGTGGCCTTGCCCGATTGCAGGCCGAGCACGGAAACCGGCACCACGTCGCTGCCGTGCAGGGCGACCAGGGCATGCGCCGGGCGCACGAAATTGACGCTGCTCCAGCCGTCGGCCAGCTGGTAGCTCATCACCTTGGGAATCGGCAGCGCGGCGAGTGCGGCTTCGATGGCCTTCTGCAAGCCGTCGGCCAGCGTCGCGCCCTTGGCCAGGCTGTCGTAGAAAAGGATTTCGGCCTTGCCGTCGCTTTCGCGGCGCAGGCTGGCGACGGCGCTTTCATCAGCGCCGAGCGCGGCGAGCTTCTTCAGCAGTGCCGGCGTCGCGTTGCCGGCGGCGTCGAGACCGACCGAAGCCGGCATCAGCTTCTGCACCACCGGCTTGTCAGCGGCGACCGCTGCAACGGCGGTGAGGTGCGCGGCCAGGCGGCGCGGCGAGGCGTAAGCGGTGACGGTGGCGCCTTCGGCAGCCAGGCCGTCCTTCTTCAGCGAAGCGGCGAGCGCGGCGGCGAAAGTTTCACCGAGTTTTTTCAGCGCCTTGGGCGGCAGTTCTTCAACGAACAGTTCAACGAGGAGGTTCTTGGCAGTCATCTCAGGCGGCTTTCTTGGCGTTCTGTTCTTCGAGCTTGGCCAGCACTTCGTTGGCCCAGTCGCGCGGCGCCATCGGGAAGCCGAGGCGGGCGCGCGATTCGAGGTAGGCCTGGGCGACGGCGCGGGCCAGGTTGCGGATGCGGCCGATGTAGGCGGCGCGCTCGGTGACCGAGATGGCGCCGCGCGCGTCGAGCAGGTTGAAGGTATGGGCGGCCTTCAGCACCTGTTCGTAGGCCGGCAGCGCCAGTTGCGCGCCCATCAGGTGCTGCGCCTGCTTTTCGTGGGCGGCGAAGGCGTGGAACAGGAAATCGACGTCGGAGTGTTCGAAGTTGTAGGTCGATTGCTCGACTTCGTTCTGGTGATAGACGTCGCCGTAGGTCAGGCCGTCGGTCCAGGTCAGTTCGAAGACGTTTTCGACACCCTGCAGGTACATCGCCAGGCGTTCGATGCCGTAGGTGATTTCGCCGGTGATCGGCTTGCAGTCGATGCCGCCGACCTGCTGGAAATAGGTGAATTGCGTGACTTCCATGCCGTTCATCCAGACTTCCCAGCCCAGGCCCCAGGCGCCGAGCGTCGGGTTTTCCCAGTCGTCCTCGACGAAGCGAACGTCGTTCTTCTTGAGGTCGAAACCGAGCGCTTCCAGCGAGCCGAGATAGAGCTCAAGAATGTTGTCCGGCGCCGGCTTCAACACCACCTGATACTGGTAGTAGTGCTGCATGCGGTTCGGGTTCTCGCCGTAGCGGCCGTCCTTCGGGCGGCGCGACGGTTGCACGTAGGCGGCTTTCCACGGTTCCGGGCCGATGGCACGGAGGAAGGTGGCGGTGTGGCTGGTGCCGGCGCCGACTTCCATGTCGTACGGCTGGAGCAGGGCGCAGCCCTGGGCGCTCCAGTATTGCTGCAGACGCAGGATGATTTCCTGGAAGGTCGGCTTTTTGGCGGATGTGTTGCTGGTCGTCATCGGACGCACTCGGTAAGACGGAAAGCGACGATTTTACAGGCTTTTGCCTGCCCCGGCAGCCTGCTGGCCAGTCGCCGGGCAGGCCGGGCTTTGGCGCCGGAACGGGGGCGTTCGGGCGGGATGTCCTTGTCTTAAATATGCTGTCGCTGCCAGGGTCGATCCCGGCGCGTTGCCGGGGGTTTGTTGACTTGTTCAAATAAATCAATAGAATGCGCAAAGTTTGTTGCGGTGCAACACCGGTGTTTCCTCCGTCTCCGGCCAGACTCGGCCTGGTGGAAACCTTGCTTCCTCCCACGGAGGAATGGCCCGGTGTCGTACCCCCCGTAACCGTTCGCCGATGTTTTTGGTCGGTGGCACAGTGAAGGAGGGCGCATGTTCGCTTCGCAGTTCCTTTCCCCCGCAGTTCAGCGGGTAGTCGCGGCCGTCTCGCACGTCGTCCGCAAGTTTCTGATGTTGGCCGGGCTGGTTTTCGTGCTCGGCCTGGCCGGCTCCTTCCAGGGCCAGGCCGGTTTCCTGCAGGGTTTGCAGGCGATGTTCCCGGCCGGGGTCAGTGCCAGCGAGCCTGCCGCGGCGGCGGCCGTGCAGTCGGTGGCGCAAGTCGAGGCGGGACGCCTGGTGCCGTCGATGCTGAAGGCCTTGAACGACGTCGCCCGCCGTTACCGGGTGTCGCGCGAAGCCTTGCTGCCGATCTTCCTGGCTGCCCAGGATAGCGCCCGCGAGCAGGGGCTCGATCCGCTGCTGGTGGTGGCGGTGATCGGCGTTGAATCGGGCTTCAACCCGTTCTCGCAGAGCGTCGTCGGTGCCCAGGGCCTGATGCAGGTGATGCCGCGCTTTCACGCCGACAAGCTGCCGCAGGACGCCGGTGAGCTGCCTTTCTTCGACCCGGTGACCAACGTCCAGGTCGGTACCCGCATCCTGCGCGAGTCGATCGCTCGCAATGGCGGCCTGGTTCCCGGCCTGCAGCAGTTCGGCGGGGCGGTTGACGATCCGGCGCAGCGTTACGCGAGCAAGGTGCTCGGCGAGCGCCGGCGGCTCGAGGCTGCGCTCCGCCAGGGAACGCAGCAGAGCGCCTGAGCGGCGCTGCCGGGCGGGCGTATTTCAATGTAATATCTGAGCCCTCTTCCCGGGGGTGACGATGAAATCTGTTTCGCTTGCTGTTGCCGCGGCGCTATGTTGCGGCGTGCTGGCCGGGGCGCCGGCCCACGCCGAAGACGGTCTTGGTGTCGGCCTGACGCCGCTGCCGCAGTGTGGCGCGCCGCTGGCGCTCGATGCGCCGTTCGAGATGGCGAGCCGGATCGCCGAGTATCAGGCGCTGACCGAGGAAGTGCTGAGCCTGCGGGCGCGGGCGATCGATTACCTGGAGGTCCTGAAGGCCCGCGATGCGCGCGGCGAAGCCCTGTCCGGCGCCGACCTGCGGCGCCTCAACGAGGGGGCGGCGGCACTGCTCGACCAGCGCCGGCGCCTGCTGACGGTGGCCACCGAGCGCGAGTGCTGGCTCGACCAGCCGATTCCGGCCGATCCGGCGCGGGCGCGAGTGCTGGCGGCCGGGGTGGCGATGTCGCTGTCGGCGGCGCTGATGCTCTACGACAACTACCTGTCGGCGGTCGGTCTCTACCGCGCTAATCCTTTCCTGCGCCAGCACCTGAACAGCCGCGACAGCGGCTTCGCGATTCCGAGCGGGGCGTTGAACCGCATCTCGCTGTCCTTCAACTCGGCGGTCAATCGCGCCCGCACCCGGCGCGCCCTCGAATGGTACGAAGCGCATGGCCGCCTGCTGGCGAATTCGCCGGTCGACGGCGAGCGCTACCTGGCGGCGCTGATCGAGCAGAGCCCGTCCTACCAGATGGTGCGCCAGGTGCAGCCGCTCGGTTACGTCGGCAGCATGCTCAATTTCTTCAGCGCCTTCTCGATCGATACGCTGAACCGCCTGAAGAAGGAAGGCGTCAATCTCTCCAGTCTGCTGTTCGGCAACGCTGCCGGGCTGGTCGAGACGCGGCGCGGCAAGCTCGACGGCCAGGCGCCGGTGCTCGAGAAACTGGCGGGAACGGTGCAGGCCGGCGACGTGCTGCTTGAAAAGACCCCCTTCCGTCTCACCGATACCTTCATTCCCGGCCACTACGGCCACGTCGCGGTCTGGGTCGGCAACGAGGCGGAACTGCGCCGCCTCGGCATCTGGGAGCACCCGGTGGTGCGTCCCTACCAGGCCAACATCCGGGCCGGCCGCGGCGTCGTCGAGGCACTGCGCTCGGGGGTCAAGATGAACACCCTGCAGCATTTCCTCAACATCGACGATCTTGCCGTCCTGCGCCCGCGCCGGATGGAAGACGCGGCGCGCGCCGAGGCCGTGCTGCAGACCCTGCGCCAGGTCGGCAAGGCCTATGACTTCAATTTCGACGTCGAATCGACCGATCGCATCGTCTGCTCGGAACTGGTCTATCACGCCTACGGCGATGTGCGCTGGCCGACCAAGCGTCAGCTCGGCCGGGTCACCATCAGCCCCGACAACGTCGCCGCCGAAGCCACTGGCAACGGCGCCTTCGCCGTCGAACTGCTCTACCACGACGGCAAGGAGCAGACCGCCGAGCGCGGCGAATTCGTGCGCGGTTTGCTGAAGTCCGACGTCGTCAGGATGGCGCGCGGCGGCGACGGCGCCCGCTGAGAATTCAGTCGCGCCGGCGCGGGCGGGCGACGAGCGCGAGCAGGGCGACGAGGCCGAGGGCGCCCAGGTTGCCCCACCGGCTGTAGGGCGTGGCGCCTTGATGCGCCCGCACTTCGCCTTCGAGGACGCCGCTGGTGAAGGGCTCCAGCACGCCGCTCAGGCTGCCGTCGGCGGCGATGATCGCGGTCATCCCGGTATTGGTTGCGCGCAGCATCGGGCGGCCGGTTTCGACGGCGCGCAGGCGGGCGATCTGCAGGTGCTGCGGCTGCGCCAGCGAACGGCCGAACCAGGCGGTATTCGACAGGTTGGCGAGAATCCCGGCGGCGGGCAGGGCGCCGATGATCTCCTCGCCGAAAACGTCTTCGTAGCAGATGTTGATCGCCACTGCGCGGCCGGCGACCTTGAGCGGCGCCTGGCGCGCCGGGCCGGCACTGAACGACGACATCGGGATGTTGGCCTGGGCCATGAACCAGGCGAAGCCGGGCGGGATGAATTCGCCGAAGGGCACCAGGTGCTGCTTGCTGTAAACCTGTAGCGGCGAGGCGCCGAGGCTGACGGCGCTGTTGAAGTAGGCGCCGTCGACGTCGCCGGTCAGGGTGCCGACGATCAGGTCGCCACCGCCGCGGGCGGCCAGTGTCTTCAGTTCGTCGACGTATTCCGCCGGCAGCCGGTCGACGAAGGTCGGCAGCGCGGTTTCCGGGAGCAGGGTCAGTTGCGCCGGATGGGCGGCGATCAGGTCGCGGTACAGGGTCAGCGTGCGGAAGAAGGATTCCGGCCTGAACTTCATGTCCTGCGGGATGTTGCCCTGGATCAGAGCGACGCTGACCGGCTCGCCGACCGGCGTCGTCCACGCCACCTGGCGCAGCCCGAAGCCGGCGACGGTAAAGACCGCCAGCAGTACGAGGCCGCTACGCCAGCGGGCGAGGCTGGCGGCGATCAGGGCGACGATCAGCGACAGGCCATAAACGCCGAGCAGCGGCGCGAAGCCGGCCAGCGGGCTGGGCGGGGCCTGGCTGTAGCCGAGCGCCAGCCAGGGAAAACCGGTGAACAGCCAGCCGCGCAGCCAGTCGGCGGCGGCGACGAGAACGGCGAACCACAGTACCTGGCGCCAGAAGGCGGCCGGTTGCCAGCGTCGGAAGGCCCAGCCGGCGGCGGCCGGGTAGGCGGCCAGCGCGGCGCAGTAGAGCAGGGTCGCCGGTCCGGCCAGCCACCACGGCATGCCGCCGAAGACCGAGAGGCTGACGTACACCCAGGAGACGCCGGCGAGGAAGAAGCCGAGCCCGAACAGGAAGCCGCTCAGCGCCGCCTGGCGCGGACCGGCGGCGCGGCGCAGCAGCAGGAAGAAGGCGAGCCAGGGCAGCGGCGCCAGCCAGAACAGCCCGAACGGGGCAAAGCAGAGGACGCCGCCGGCACCCGCCAGCAGCGCCGCCAGGTGGCGGCGGAACGGCTCAGCCAGCGGCATCGTCGGTGACGGGGCCGGGCTTCGGCAGGTCGATGAGCAGGGTGTACAGGCGGCGGCTGTCGGCGCGCAGCACCTGGAAGCGGACGCCGTCGATCTCCAGCGTCTCGTTGCGCTTGGGGACGCGCCCGAGGTGGCGCAGGACGAGGCCGCCGACGGTATCGAACTCCTGATCGGAGAAAGTGGTCGAGAAGGCGGCGTTGAAGTCCTCGATCTCGGTGCGCGCCTTGACCCGGTAGCGGCCGGCGGAATCGAGGCGGATGTTGTCGTGCGCCTCGTCGAAGTCGTATTCGTCCTCGATGTCGCCGACGATCTGCTCGAGCACGTCTTCGATGGTGACCAGGCCGGCGACGCCGCCGTATTCGTTGACGACGATCGCCATGTGGTTGCGCGAGACGCGGAATTCGCGCAGCAGCACGTTGAGGCGTTTCGATTCCGGGATGAAGACGGCCGGCCGTAGCCAGTCGCGCAGTTCGAAGTGTTCTTCGGTATGCAGGCGCAGCAGGTCCTTGGCGAGCAGGATGCCGAGGATGTTGTCGCGGTCGCCGTCGATGACCGGGAAGCGCGAGTGGGCGGCTTCGATGATTTCGGGCAGGGTTTCGAGCAGCGGATCGTCGATGTTGATGACGTCCATCTGGGCCCGCGGCACCATCACGTCGGCGACGCGGGTTTCCGAGGCGGCCAGCGCACCTTCGATGATGGTCAGCGCGTCGGCGTCCATCAGGTTGCGCTCGTAGGCGGCGTGGAGGGTCTGCATGAGCTGCGCGCGGTCTTCAGGTTCGCGCAGCAGCAGGGAAGTCAGGCGTTCGATGAAACCGGGTTTACTGTCACTGTCCATGATGATCAATCCGCATACGGGTCGGCATGACCCAGCGCGGCAAGTATTTTCCTCTCTTCGTCTTCCATGGCGCGGGCTTCCGCGTCGTCCTCGTGGTCCCAGCCCTGCAAATGCAGCATACCATGCACCGTCAGGTGGGCGTAATGCGCCGCCGTCGGCTTGCCCTGCTCGGCGGCCTCGCGGGCGACGACAGCGGGACAGATGACGAGGTCGCCCATGACCACTGGTTCCGTCTCGTAGGGAAAGGACAGCACGTTGGTCGCGTAATCCTTGCCGCGATATTCGGCGTTCAGCGCCTGTCCTTCGTCGGGCTCGACCAGGCGGATCGTCACCTCGCCGCCGCCGTCCAGCGCCGCCCTTGCCCAGCGCACGAAATCCGCCCGCAAGGGTAGGCCGTCGCGGTTACAGGCGTATTGCACGGAGAGGTTAAGTCGTTTGCTGGCGGTTTTCATAGGCTTCGACGATGCGGGCGACCAGCGGGTGGCGCACGACGTCTTCCTTTCTGAATTCGGTGAAGGCGATGCCGCGCACGTCGTGCAGCACGTTGACGGCTTCCTTGAGGCCGCTCTTGTGCCCGCGTGGCAGGTCGATCTGGGTGACGTCGCCGGTGACCACGGCCTTGGCGCCGATGCCGATGCGGGTCAGGAACATCTTCATCTGTTCCGGCGTCGTGTTCTGCGCCTCGTCGAGGATGATGAAGGCGTGGTTGAGCGTGCGCCCGCGCATGAAGGCGAGCGGCGCGATCTCGATGGCGTGCTTCTCGTAGAGCTTGGCGACGCGGTCGTGCCCCATCAGGTCGTAGAGCGCGTCGTAGAGCGGCCGCAGGTAGGGGTCGATCTTCTGCGTCAGGTCGCCGGGCAGGAAGCCGAGCCGTTCGCCGGCTTCGACCGCCGGCCGGGTCAGGATGATGCGCTGCACCAGATCGCGCTCGAAGGCGTTGACGGCGGAAGCGACGGCGAGATAGGTCTTGCCGGTGCCGGCGGGGCCGATGCCGAAGGTGATGTCGTGTTCCTGGATTGCCTTCAGGTAGGCGACCTGGCGTGGCGTGCGGCCGTGCAGTTCGGTCTTGCGGGTGATCAGTTGTGGGCCGTCGTGCGCCGTTTCGGCGGCGCCGATGCGACGTACCGGGGCGTTGGTCAGTTCGATCAGGCCGAGCTGGATCTCATCGACCGACAGCGGCTCGCGGGCCAGTGCGTAGAAATGGCGCAGCGCATCGGCGGTGAGCTGGGCCTGGTCGCCGGTGATCGAGAAGCGCTCGTTGCGGCGGCGGATGACGACGTCGAAGCCGGTCTCGATCTGCCGGATGTTTTCGTCGAGCGGCCCGCACAGGTTGGCGAGCTGGGCGTTGTCGACCGGCGCGAGGGCAATCTCGACCGGTCAACCGGGGCGCGGGCGCCGGGTGTTCACTGTTTGCGCAGCATGGTCTTGTCGATCCAGCCCTCGAAGTTGGCGCCCTGCACCTTGATGAATTTTTCCTGTTCTTCGCCCAGCGCGATCATCTCGTCGGTCTTGGTCAGCGTCTTCAGCGGCTTGCCCTGGCCTGTCGGGGCGGCGTACAGCTTGATGCCGCCGATCTTCGGCAACACGACGTCGCCGGCGGCAAAGACGGCGCCGGCCTGGCGGACGTTGCCGGCCTGTTGCGCGGTGGTCGTCGCCGTGCGCTTGAGCGCCGGGTTGTCGCGCATGGCGATGACGATCTTGTTGTAATTGTCGAGGAAGGAGGTGGCGACGACCTTGCCCTGCGCCGTGTTGGCGTAACCGCCGAGGGCGCCGAAACCGCCGCCGCCGGCACCGAGGAAGCCGAGGCCGAAATCGGACTTCTCGGCGCTGCCCGAAGCGGCGGTGATCTGCACGCCGCTTCGGGCGTCGGCGACCAGCATCGAGGTCTGCGCCTGCTTGAACTTGACGCCGCCGACGATGGCGCCGGCGATCATGCCGCCGACCCCGAAGACGCCGCCGATGCCACCCAGCGCGCCGCCGACGCCGCCAGCATCGCTCTGCGAGAAGACGACGTCAGGCGTCAGCACGTAGTCGGCGGTCAGCATCTGGCCGCCGCCCATGTTGTTGCCGCCCTGCAGCATGCCGCTCTGCGCCAGTTGGCGCTCCTGCATCAGGTTCTGCATGGCGACGCCGCGTTCGACGACGACGAAGCAGTTCGACTGCTGGATCATCAGCCGGATCAGGCCGGTCGGCGAGGCCAGGCCGACCTCGTTGAGCGCCTTGCCGACGTATTCCTGCGGTTCGGCGACGGCCAGCGCGCCGATCGGCGCGCTGCATTTCTCCAGCTGCATTGCTTCGCCGCTGGCGCCTTCGGTGCTGGCCGATCCGCCGACCGGCACGTCGCCGCCGCCCAGCTTGTAGCCGGACGGCTGGGCGCCGACCGGGGCCGCCAGCAGGGCGGCGATGACAAAGGCCGGCGCGGCCTTGATGGTGGTTCTTTGAATGATCTGCATGGATCCCCCCGGATCAGTCTTCCTTGATGATGATTTCGCCCCGCAGGCTGTGTGACAACGACTGCAAAATCCTAACATCGACGAATTGATTGACCAATCGCGGGCTGCCCCGGAAATTGACGATCCGGTTGTTGTCGGTGCGCCCGGCCAGTTCGTTCGGGTCCTTTTTCGACGGGCCTTCAACCAGCACGCGCTGGACGCTGCCGACCATGCTCTGGCTGACCGCCTGCGCCAGTTCGTCGATCCGCTTCTGCAACCGGGACAGGCGCGCCGACTTGACCTCGGCCGGCGTGCTGTCTTCCAGTTCCAGCGCCGGCGTGCCCGGGCGCGGGCTGTAGATGAAGGAGAAGGAAGCGTCGAAGGCGAGCTCGTCGATCAGCTTCATCGTCTTCTCGAAATCCTCGTCGGTCTCGCCCGGGAAGCCGACGATGAAGTCGGACGACAGCGAGATGTCGGGGCGGGCGGCGCGCAGCTTGCGCACGACCGACTTGTATTCGAGTGCCGTGTAGCCGCGCTTCATCGCCGCCAGCACGCGGTCGGAACCGGACTGCACCGGCAGGTGCAGGTGCGAGACCAGCTTCGGTACCTTGAGGTAGGTGTCGATCAGCCGCTGACTCATCTCGCGCGGATGCGAGGTGGTGTAGCGGATGCGCTCGATCCCCGGCACCTCGGCGATGTACTCGATGAGCAGCGCGAGGTCGGCCTTCTCGTCGGTGCCTTCCATGTCGCCGCGGTAGGCATTGACGTTCTGGCCGAGCAGCGTGACTTCCCCGACCCCGTGCGCGGCGAGGTCGGCAACTTCGGTGAGGATGTCGGTAAACGGCCGCGATACTTCGCCGCCGCGGGTGTAGGGGACGATGCAGAAGGTGCAGAACTTGGAGCAGCCTTCCATGATCGAGACGAAGGCGCTGGCGCCCTTGACCTCGGCAGGCGGCATCGCGTCGAATTTTTCGATTTCCGGGAAGGAGACGTCAACCGCCGCCTTGCCCTTCGCCTTGCGCTCGGCGATCAGTTGCGGCAGCCGGTGCAGCGTCTGTGGGCCGAACACGACATCGACGTAGGGCGCGCGGGCGACGATGGCGTCGCCTTCCTGGCTGGCGACGCAACCGCCGACGCCGATCACCAGGTCGGGATTCTTCTGTTTCAGGTGGCGGACCCGGCCGAGATCGTGAAACACCTTTTCCTGCGCCTTCTCGCGCACCGAGCAGGTGTTGAACAGGATGATGTCGGCTTCCTCGGGGTTGTCGGTCTTGACGATACCTTCGGCGGCGTTGAGCACATCGGCCATCTTGTCCGAGTCGTACTCGTTCATCTGGCACCCGAAAGTGCGGATGAATAGTTTCTTGGGCATGGGGGAAATCTTTTTAAAATCAGGGGCGCTGCTTCGGCAAGCTGGGCGCGCAAAAGTTGCGCATTATAACGCGGTTGACCGCGCCGCCGCCGGCCAACTATAATTCGCGCCCTCCAAGCGTGGTGATGTAGCTCAGACGGTTAGAGCGGTGGATTCATAACCCACAGGTCGGCAGTTCGATTCTGCCCATCACCACCAAAGATCCAACGCCCAGGGCCAGCTAATGCTGGCCCTGGGCGTTTCTGCGGCGATAAAGAGTGTCGGCGGGTTGATTGTCGTGTTTCATTGATGTCGCCTGCTCTTCGCGCGTCTGTGTCGAAAATCGCATGGCAGCTCGGGTAAAGTACTGTGCATGTGAAAAACGTGGATTGACATGATGAATTTGACATCGCCAGGCTTTGCTGTTTCCCGCGTCATGCGCGAAGAGCGGCAGGGGCATCGTGGTGTAGTCATCTGGTTTACCGGGTTGTCTGGTTCGGGAAAATCCACGTTGGCTCACGCCATCGAAGAAAAATTACACTTACGTGGTTGCCGCACTTTCGTTTTGGATGGCGATAACGTCCGGCTTGGTCTGTGTCGTGACCTCGGCTTTTCCGCGAGCGATCGCCACGAAAACATTCGCCGCGTTGGAGAAGTGGCTAAGCTGTTTCTGGAAGCCGGAGTGATTACATTGGCTGCCTTCATCTCTCCATTTGCAGAAGACCGCCAGCGAGTTCGTGCTTTGTTTGCAGCGGGGGATTTTCTTGAAATTTACTGTAACGCGCCTGTCGAAGTCTGTGAAGCCCGCGACGTGAAGGGGTTGTACAAGAAGGCACGACAAGGGCTTGTCCCAGAGTTCACAGGGATTTCTTCGTCTTACCAGATGCCAGCTACGCCCGAGCTCGCTGTGGATACCGGATGGGAAACCGTGGAACAATCGGTTTCGGCAGTTCTTGCTTTATTGCAGCATCGAGGCATTACCAGCGCTTACTGAGACTGAGGACGGGAAAAGATGGTCCGCTTACGTTTTGGTCAGTCCGACTCCGGTGCTCAAGTTCGGGAGAGAGTGGAGGTGCAGGGTATGCGAGAAATCGAGCCTTGGTTACAAACTGAGTCAGTCTGACAAAAGTCAATTCGCAGTAAGTAATATGCTATTTTTGCAAAAAACACAAAATGTAATAAAATATTAATCTGGTGAATGTCAACTTCCGGAGTTGCTCATGCGTACCCATGCTACCCCCCTGCAGATTGCCGATTTGCCCATCGATGACGATCTGCCCGCCACCCAGCTACGTGCCTACGCGGGCGATGTGCTATACACGGAGGGCATGCCGAGCAGTCATCTGTACGTGATCAAGGAAGGCGAAGTCGATCTGTACATGGTGCGCGAGGAAAAACGGGTGGTGATCGACACCCTGTCGCGCGGTCATGTGTTTGGCGCGACGCCGCAACTGCTCAATGGTCGGCGTACCGACAACGCGGTGGCGAAGACCTATTGCGAGTTCTACCTGGTCGATGCCGAAGGTCTGGAGTCGGTCCTGGAGGCGACCCCGAAGCTGCTGCGCGGCATCCTGAAAACCCTGGCGATGCGGGCGTCGCGGGCGAGCGAGGTGATCGCATCGCGGGTCAATTTCCAGCCGGAGATCGTCACTTACGCGCAATTGCTCAGCCTGGTCGGCGCCGCGCAATTGCCGGCACCAGCGCGCAAGGCGGATGCCCGGGCCACCTCGCAGCCGGTCATCGCACGGCCGGCGCTGGCTACCGTCTTTGCCCAGGCGCGGCAACTGCTCGGGCACTCCGACGTGCATATCCGGCACATCCTGGGCAAGCTGCTGATGCTGCACCTGATTCAGCTCGACG
The DNA here is from genome assembly GCF_055901855.1 of Azonexus sp. MM2026_4. NCBI lineage: Bacteria > Pseudomonadati > Pseudomonadota > Betaproteobacteria > Rhodocyclales > Azonexaceae > Azonexus > Azonexus sp. MM2026_4. The sequence goes on from NZ_CM148380.1 coordinate 3,863,189, forward strand.
AGGATCGCGACGGTGCCAAGTGCGTCGTTTTCTCGCCCGGCGACATCGTCGCCAAGGCGCGCAAGGCGGGTGAGGCCGATCCCGACAACGGCAAGCTGGAGTATGAGTACATCAGCGTCGATGATTTCGCGGCGATGGTCGATCTCGACCGCAATCGTGTCCTTCAGAAACTGGCGCGCAATGAGCTGACCGAGGACCTGTTCACCTTCCGCAAGTCGGAGGTGATTCGCCTGCTTGACGAGAAGGGCAAGAAGTTCTTCCAGGAGCGGCGGGTCAAGGCGCCGGAAGAGTTCTGCGACATCAGCGACATCGAGTTCGCCGATGCCAATTCGATCCAGGCCGTCTTGTCTCGGGTCGATTCCTACGACCTCGGCAAGTTGCTCCACCTCGTTGAGGAAGATGCGGTGCGCGACCGCATTCTCGGCAACCTGCCGCGCACCAAGCGCGCCGAGATCGAGAGCGAAAAGTTTGACCGCGTCGACGAAATCGAAGTGCGGTTGATCGGCGAAGGCATCATCAAGGCGATCCAGGAGAAGATGCTGGCCCGCCGTAGCTGACCGTCCGGCGTGACCGGCGGGCGGGTTTGCCAGTAAAATCCGCCGCCTGACTTATGCGGCTTCGGCGCCCATGCAACTGGCTTTCTGCCTCTACAAATACTTTCCGTTTGGTGGTCTGCAGCGCGATTTCCTGCGCATCGCTCTGGCTTGCCAGGCGCGCGGCCACGCCATCCGCGTCTATACGCTGTCCTGGCAGGGTGAAGTGCCGGCCGGCTTCGAAGTGGTCACGGTTCCGGTGCGGGCGCTGACCAATGCCCGCCGCTACGAAAAATTCTCCGCCTGGGTCGCGCGCGACCTGGCGCAGCGGCCGGCAGAGCGCGTCGTCGGCTTCAACAAGATGCCGGGGCTCGACGTCTATTTCGCCGCCGACCCCTGCTACGAAGAGAAGGCGCAGACGCTGCGCAACCCGCTCTACCGCTTCTCGGGCCGCTACCGGCATTTCGCAGCGTATGAGCGGGCGGTGTTCGCGCCCGAGAGCCGGACCGAAATCCTGATGATCTCGCAGGTGCAGCAGCCCTTTTTCGAAAAGCACTACGCCACGCCGAAGTCGCGTTTCCACCTGCTGCCGCCGGGTATCGCCCGCGACCGCCGGGCGCCGCCGGAGGCGCCGGCGATCCGCGCCGCCTTCCGCGCCGAATTCGGCCTTGCCGACGACGATCTGCTGCTCCTGCAGATCGGCTCCGGCTTCAAGACCAAGGGGCTGGACCGCTCGCTGCAGGCGCTGGCGCATCTGCCGGCCGATTTGCGCGGGCGCACCCGGCTGATCGCCATCGGCCAGGACGAGCCCAGCCAGTTCCAGCGCATGGCGGCTGGCCTCGGGCTGGCCGGGCAGGTCAACATCCTGGCCGGCCGCGACGACATTCCGCGCTTTTTGCTCGGCGCCGACCTGCTGGTCCATCCAGCCTACAACGAGAACACCGGCACGGTCTTGCTCGAAGCGCTGGTCGCCGGGCTGCCGGTGCTCTGCTCGGCGGTCTGCGGCTACGCGCATTACATCGACGAGGCGGCGGGCGGCCGGGTGATCCCGGAGCCCTTCGCGCAGGCGACCATGGACGGTTTGCTGCAGGAAATCCTGCTTGATCAGGCGCAGCGCGCCGTCTGGCAGCGCAACGCCCTGGCCTGGGCGGAAAGCGCCGACATCTACAGCAACGCCGAGCGCGCTGCCGGCATCATCCTCAAGGAGCGGCCGTGCGCGACGAACTGAGGCTGGCGCCGCCCTTCGACCGCCTGTGGGCCGGCCAGGATGCGTTTGCCGCGGTCGACCGGCTGGAAGGCGAGGTGTTCCGCGAGCTCGACGGGCGCCGCACCTTCCGCACCGAAGTCGAAGGGCGCGGCTATTTCGTCAAGATTCATCGCGGCGTCGGCTGGGGCGAGATTCTCAAGAACCTCGTCTCGCTGCGCTTGCCGGTGCTCGGCGCCGGCAACGAATGGCGGGCGATCCGTCGCCTGGAGGAGCTTGGCGTCGACACCATGCGCGCCGTCGCCTACGGGCGGCGCGGCGCCAACCCGGCGCGCGAGCACTCCTTCATCGTCACCGAGGAACTGGCACCGACCGTCAGCCTGGAAGATTTCTGCCGCGACTGGCCAAAGATGCCGCCGGCCCCGGCGCTCAAGCGGGCGCTGATCCGTCGCGTCGCCGCCATGGTCGGCGCCATGCACCGGGGCGGCGTCAATCACCGCGACTGCTACCTCTGCCACTTCCTGCTCCACCTCGACCCGGCGCCGACCGCCGCCGCGCTGAAGCTCTCGCTGATCGACCTGCACCGCGCCCAGATCCGGGCGCAGACCCCGCGCCGCTGGCGCGACAAGGACCTCGCCGGGCTCTACTTCTCGGCGCTGGAAATCGGCCTGACGCAACGCGACCGGCTGCGCTTTTTGCGCGACTACTTCGCCCGGCCCTTGCGCGAGGTGCTGCGCGACGAACAGGCGCTGCTTGCCCACCTGCATGCCGAAGGTGAGCGCTTGCTCTTGAAATACCGGCGCAAATACGTGCCGTCCGGGAGCGAATCGTGATCGACTGGCAGCTCAATCCCGACTACGCGACGGGCGATTCCGGCCAGGCTTTCGCCTCGCTCGACGCGGTGTTCGCGCTGCAGGGCGAGCGGGTGACGGTCGATCCCGAGTCCGAAGTGATCCGCCTGCGCCTTGACGGCGTTCTCTACTACGTCAAGCGCTACACCATCGGCCGGCGCAAGCTGGCGCGGCGCTGGTTCGGCCTGCGCGACCTCTGCGGGCCGCAGCGGGCGGTCAAGGAATGGCGCAACCTGCAGCGCTTCCACGCTTGGGGACTGCCGACCGCAACGCTGGTCGCCTGGGGACAGGAACGGCGTGGCGGGCGTTTCGTGCGCGCCGCGCTGGTCACCGAGGAACTGCGCGACACGGTTGACCTGGCGCAACTGGCGAAACGCGACGACCCGCGTTTGCGCGACCGCGCCTGGGTGGCGGCCGTGTCGACGCAGGTTGCCGCCTGCACGCGCGCCATGCACGCGCACGGCTTCGTGCACAACGACCTGAAGTGGCGCAACCTGTTGGTCACTGGCGGCGAGACGCCGCAGCTTTACCTGATCGACTGCCCGAACGGCGGTTTCTGGATGCAGCCTTTTCTCGGCTACCGCATCGTCAAGGACCTCGCCTGTCTCGACAAGGTCGCCAAGTACGCGCTGAGCCGCACGCAGCGGCTGCGCTTCTATCTCGACTACGTCGAGCGGCAGCGCCTGACCGCCGCCGACAAGCGGCGGCTGCGCCGCATCCTGGCCTTCTTCGCAGGCCGCGAGTAGGTCAGAACAGCGTGTAGATGAAGGGGGCGATGGCCGAGCCCTGCGACAGCACGAGCAGGCCGCCGAGCAGCAGAAGGACGATGATGACCGGCGCCAGCCAGTATTTCTTGCGGACCTGCATGAAGGCCCAGAGGTCTTTCAGAAGTTCGAGCATGTTGCCGCCTAGAAAGGTTTGTCGAGGGAATTGGATTTGTTGGCGCCGATCAGCTCGCGGTAGCTCGCGGCCTGGCGGTCGAAGCGCCGGTGCATCGGGTCCTTGCCGGTGGCTCGCATGAGCAGGCCGAGCGGCGTGACAACGAGGAAGAAGACGATGCCGAGAATGAGGCGCGACATGATCGCGCCCATCACCATGCCGAAGCGCATCCACAGCTTGTAGAAGGGGTTGAGCGCCAGCGGTGCGACGAGCGCCAGGCCACCGAGCACGGCCAGGATCAGCCACGGCCAGAGCGGCCAGGCCCAGCCGAAGTGCCAGGGCAGGAAAAGGCCGAAGATGCCGGCGAACAGCGCGCCGGTGAGCAGGCCGAAGTCGCGCAGGCCCTTGCGGTCGAGGACGGGGATTTCATGGAACATGGTCGTTTCTCCGGGGCGCGTCAGTCGAGCTGGAACTCGTCCTTCCAGCTTTCGTCGCCTTCCCAGGCGGGCTGGTCGGACTTGGCGAGGACGAAGTTCTCGATCACCAGCGTGTCCATTTCGGTGCGCATGAAGCAGCGGTAGGCATCCTGTGGCGTACAGACGATCGGTTCGCCGCGCACGTTGAACGAGGTGTTGATCAGCACCGGGCAGCCGGTTTTCGCCTCGAAGGCTTCGATCAGCCGGTAGTAGCGCGGGTTGGTCTGGCGGTGGATGGTCTGGATGCGCGCCGAGTAATCGACGTGGGTGACCGCCGGAATCTGCGAGCGCGGCACGTTCAGCTTGTCGATCCCGAACAGCTTTTCTTCTTCCGCGGTCATCGCGATCCGCTTGTCCTCGCGCACCGGCGCGACGATCAGCATGTAGGGGCTGGCGCTATCCTGCTCGAACCATTCGCCGACCTTTTCGGCGCGCACCGATGGGGCGAAGGGGCGGAAGGATTCGCGGTACTTGATCTTCAGGTTCATCACCGACTGCATGTTGCGGCTGCGCGGGTCGCCGATGATCGAACGGCCGCCGAGGGCGCGCGGGCCGAACTCCATGCGGCCCTGGAACCAGCCGACCACCTTCTCGTCGGCGAGGACGTCGGAAACCCGGTCGAAGAACTCGGTGTCGTCGAGTTCCCGGTAGACGGCACCGTATTCGTCGAGTTGGCGGCGGATCTCATCGGCCGCAAAGCGCGGGCCGAGGTAGCTGCCCTGCATGCTGTCGCCGGCTTCCGGGACGCGTGCGGCGCCGCTCTTCGCATAGTAGGCGGCCAGCGCGCAGCCGATGGCGCCGCCGGCGTCGCCCGCCGCCGGCTGAATCCAGATTTCCTTGAACGGCCCTTCGCGCAGCAGGCGGCCGTTGGAAACGCAGTTCAGCGCCACGCCGCCAGCCAGGCACAGGTGGTCGACGCCGAGTTCGCGGTGCACGGTCCGCCCCAGGCGCAGGACGATTTCCTCGGTCACCGCCTGGATCGAGCGGGCGAGGTCCATCTCCTTCTGGCTGATCGGCGATTCCGGCTGCCGCGCCGGCCCGCCGAACAGGGCGGCGAAGCGGTCGTTGGTCATGGTCAGACCGGTGGCGTAGTTGAAGTACTGCATGTCCATGCGGAAGGTGCCGTCTTCCTTGAGATCGATCAGCTTGTCGAGGATCAGGTCGACGTACTTCGGCTCGCCGTAGGGGGCCAGCCCCATCAGCTTGTACTCGCCGGAATTGACCTTGAACCCGGTGTAGTAGGTAAAGGCCGAATAGAGCATGCCGAGCGAGTGCGGGAAGTTGATTTCCCACTGCGGGGTCAACTGGTTGCCTTCGCCGAGCCAGACCGAGGTGGTCGCCCATTCGCCGACGCCGTCCATGCACAGCACGGCGGCTTTCTCGAACGGGCTGGGGAAGAAGGCGGAAGCAGCATGCGCCTGATGGTGTTCGGTGAACAGCAGCGGCGGCACCGCGGCTTCCTTGCAGCCGCCGAGTTTGGCGAGTTCCTTCTTCAGCGTCTGCTTGAGGTAGAGCTTGTCCTTGAGCCAGACCGGCATCGCCTTGACGAAGGAGACGAAACCGTTCGGCGCATAGGCGAGATAGGTTTCGAGCAGGCGCTCGAACTTGATCAGCGGCTTGTCGTAATAGACGACGCCGTCGATGTCGGCCAGCGTCAGCCCGGCTTCCTGCAGGCAGTAGCGGATGGCGTGCGCGGGAAAATCGGGGTCGTGCTTCTTGCGCGTGAAGCGCTCTTCCTGGGCGGCCGCGACGATCCGGCCGTCGCGGATGAGGGCGGCGGCGCTGTCGTGGTAGTGGGCGGAGATGCCGATCAGATTCATTGGACTCGCTTTTTTGGGCCGATCAAAACCTGCGGAGTATACCAACCCCGCCAGCCGCGCGCCGAGGCGACTTATAATGCCCGGTCACGCATCCGCATCGCCGCCATGAAAACCCTGAAGATCATCATCCTCAACCTTCTTGTCACCCTGCTCCTGCTCGAAGGTGGCGCCCGCCTGTATTACGCACTGGGCGACGACGTGCCACCGCACGCCGATCTTTCGGTGACCCGCGAATGGCGCTGGGTGAAGGCGCGCCTGGCTGACGGCAAGGTCAATTTCGACCGGCGCTTCGCCTACGACGCCAACGTCGGCTGGCGCAACGCGCCGAACATCGACGTCACGCCGGACCGCATGGGGGCGATCCGCACCAATTCGGCGGGCATGCGCAACCATCAGGAATTCCCGCTCGACAAGCCGGCCGGCAAGCGGCGGCTGATGATCGTCGGTGACAGCTATTCCTTCGGGCACGGCGTCAGCAATGAGGAAACCTATGCCTACCAACTGGCCGCGCTGCTGCCCGACTGGGAAGTGATGAACTACGCGGTGTCGGCGACCGGCACCGACCAGAACTACCTGATGTACGAGCACTACGGCAAGCCGTACAAGCCGGACGTCGTGGTACTCGGCTTCTATGCGCTCGACTACAACCGCAACACCTACAGCTTCCGCGACTACGCCAAGCCGTTGTTCGTGCCGATGGGCAACGACGGCTCGCTGCAACTGACTCATGTGCCGGTGCCGACGCCGGAAGTGCTGATCGACGATTACCGCAGCGGTCGCAAGCAGATCGGCGGCTGGCATTATTCCTATGCACTGGCCGTCTTCAAGCGGGCGCTGGCTGACCGCATCAAGCGCGACCGCGATCCGGGATCGCTTGGCCGGCGCACGCTGACCGGCATCATGGAACGCTTCGTCGCCAGCGTCCGCGCCGACGGCGGGACGCCGGTCTGGGTCAACTTCCCGATCCGCGATGTGCTCGACGAGGAAGAATCGAAGTACGGCGAGATCACCGATTTCGCGATGGCCGAGGCGAAGCGCCTGGGCATGCCGGTGATCGACATGGGGCCGGTTTTCGTCGAGCAACTCGCCAAACACCCCGAGGTCAAGACCTTTTGGCGACCGTCGGAAATTGGCGGTCACATGAACGCCGAAGGCAACCGACTGACGGCGATTGCCCTGCGCGACCTGCTGCAGCGCGAGGGGATGCTGAAATGAGCACCACCGGACAGGGCAAGCTGGTCACCATCCTAGTGCCGAACTACAAGACGCCGGAAATCACGAAAATCTGCCTGCGCTTGCTGCGTCGTCACACCGATTTCAGCAAGGTGCATGTGATTGCCATCGACAATGCGTCCGGCGATGCCTCGCTCGACTATCTGCGCTCGCTCGACTGGATCGAACTGATCGAGCGGGCGCCGGAAGCCGACGACAACGCGCCGCTGTCGCACTCGCGCGCGCTCGATCTGGCCTTGGCCCGGGTGACGACGCCCTACGTGCTGTCGATCCATACCGACACCTTCGTTCGCCGCCCGGAGTGGATCGACGTCCTGCTGGCGCCGTTTGCCGAAGACGAACGGCTGGCCGGTGTCGGTTCGTGGAAACTGGAGAGCAAGACGCCGCTGCAGCGCTGGGGGCGACTGTTCGAGCAGGCCTGGAAACTGGCCCTGTTCCGGCTGACCGGCAAGCGCAGTTTCCGTGCCGAACGTTTCGACGAGAGCCTGCACTACCTGCGCAGCCATTGCGCGATGTTCCGCACCGACGTCATCCGCGAACTGAACACCGGCTTCGCCGACGAGCGTAAACCGGCCGGCAGCGCGATGTTCCGCAAGATGGTCGAAGCCGGCTACCGGATGAAGTTCCTCGATTCGGTCGAACTTGGCCAGTACGTCGATCACCTCAATCACGCGACGATGATCCTCAATCCCGAACTCGGCACCAGTGCCAGCAACATCCGGCGCGGTGGCAAGCTGCTCAAGGAAAAACTGCGCGGTATCGACGCCGAGGCGATCCTCGCCGACGCCAGTCTCGACCGCTGATGGCCGCAGTATCGCGTGCCGCCGAGCTGCGTGCCGCCGGCCGCAACCCGCCGCTACCCTGCATGCTTGCACTGGCCGACGGGCGGATCGTGTGCGTCGAGCGCCTGTTGCGCGTACTGCCCGGCAAGCGCCTGGTTGGCGCCGGCACGCTGGCCGGCGAGCCCGTGCTGGTCAAACTCTTCATTGCAGCCGCCAGCGAGCGCCACTGGACCCGCGAGCTGAACGGCATCCGGGCGCTGCTCGCCGCCGGCGTGCCGACGCCGGCGCTGGTCGAGGCGCAGGCGTTGATCGGCGGCGGTCATGCGCTGCTGACGGCCTTCGTCCCGGGCGCCGAGGACCTCGCCGCAGTCTGGCGGGACGACCCGGAAGAGCGGGGGCCACGTCTGCTGGCGGCGGCGATGCCCCTGCTGGCGCGCATGCACGCCGCCGGGCTGAGGCAGGCCGACCTCCACCTGGGCAACTTTCTCTTTGCCGGCGGCACCGGCTACGTCATCGACGGCGACGCAGTGAGCGCCGTGCAGCCGCCGCGTCCGCTGACGCTAGCCGAGCGTACCGACAATCTGGCCATCCTTCTTGCCCAGTTACCGCCGCACCGGGATGCCCGGCGCCAGCCTTTCATCGACGCCTACGCGGCGCCGGCCGCTGCCGTCGTGCCTGGTGAGCGGGCCTTGCAGCAGGCAGTCGAAGTGGTGCGGGCGCGGCGCCTGCGCGAATTTCTCGGCAAGATCGGCCGCGAATGCACGCAATTCGCCGTCGAGCGGGGAATGAAGCGCTTTGCCGTGGTGGAGCGGGAAGCTAAAGAAATTCTGCGGGGCTTCCTGTCGCGCCCTGACACCTGTCTCGATGAGGGTATCCGTCTGAAAAGCGGCGGTACCTGCACGGTCGCCGAAATTGCTGCGGGCGGACGGCGCCTGGTCGTCAAGCGTTACAACCTCAAGCACTGGCGCCACGCCCTGTCGCGCGCCTGGCGACCGAGCCGGGCCTGGCATTCGTGGCGCGAAGCGCATCGTCTGGGTTTCTACGGCATCGCCACGCCACGCCCGCTGGCGGTGCTCGAGGAACGTCTCGGCCCGCTGCGCGGCCGGGCCTTCCTGGTGACCGAGCATTGCGCCGGGCGCAGCCTGCTCGACAGTCTCGATCCTCAGCAGCCACCGTCACCGGCAGTGGCCGAAGCGCTGCAGAGGCTTTTCGTGGAGCTGCGTGCTTTGCGCATCACGCACGGCGACCTCAAGGCGAGCAATCTGCTCTGGGAAGATGGGCGGGTCGTCCTGATCGACCTCGACGCGATGTGCCAGCATCGCTCGGAAACCGCTTTCGCCCGCGCCTGGCGGCGCGACCGGGGGCGTTTCCTGCGCAACTGGGCGGTCGATTCGCCTTTGTATCGCTGGCTCGACGAGCGTCTGCCGGTGGCCTAGAGCGTTTCGCTGAACTGCATCGCGTGCAGGCGGGCGTAGTGCCCGTTCAGTGCGAGCAGTTCGGCGTGGCTGCCGCGTTCGACGATCTCCCCTCGCTCCATGACCAGGATCAGGTCGGCGCGTTCGATGGTCGACAGGCGGTGGGCGATGACCAGCGTCGTCCGGTTGGCGGTGGCGGTTTCCAGCGCGGCCTGGATGTGGCGCTCGGATTCCGTGTCGAGGGCCGAGGTCGCTTCGTCGAGGATCAGCAAGGGCGCATCCTTGAGGATGGCGCGGGCGATCGCCAGGCGTTGCCGCTGGCCGCCCGAGAGCAGCACGCCGTTTTCACCGACCAGCGTGTCGTAGCCGTCGGGCAGGCGGGCGATGAACTCGTCGGCGTAGGCGGCGCGGGCGGCGGCGACGATGTCTTCGCGCGGGCAACCGGCGAGGTCGCCGTAGGCAATGTTGTCGGCGACGGTGTCGTTGAACAGCGTCACCTGCTGGCTGACCAGGGCGATGTGGCGGCGCAGGTTGCGTAGCGTGTAGTTCTCGACATCGACGCCGTCGAGCAGGATGGCGCCGGCGCCGTGCTGGTAGAAGCGTGGGATCAGGTTGGCCAGCGTCGATTTGCCGCTGCCGGAACGGCCGACCAGGGCGATCATCTGGCCCGGTTCGGCGGCGAAGCTGATATTGCGCAACACCGGCTGCTCACTGCCGGGATAGCTGAAGCTCAGCTCGCGCACCTCGAGCCGGCCGGCGATCTTCTCGCGTTCGACGGTGCCGCGGTTTTCCTCCGGCAGTTCGTCGAGCTGGGCGAAGATGCTCTCGGCGCCGGCCAGGCCCTTCTGGATCGTCGCGCTGACTTCGGACAACTGGCGGATTGGTTTCGGCAGCATGCCGGCGGCGGTGATGTAGGCGACCAGGTCGCCGGCCGTCGCGTCGCCGCGCAGATAGAGGACCAGGGTCAGCAGGACCGCCATCGCCGAGAAGGAGACCAGTTGCAGCGCCGGCGTGAAGGTGGCGCCGGTCTTCACCATGCGCAGTTGCTTGCGCATGTTGTCCTCGCTGGCTGCCTTGAAGCGTCTGGCTTCGTAAGGTTCGCCGCCGAAGCTGCGGACGGCGCGGTAGCCCTGGATGGTCTCCGAGGCGATATGCGTCAGCTCGCCCATCGTCGCCTGGATTCTTCTGCTCTGCTTGCGGAACTTGCGGCTGGCGCGGCTGACCATGGCGCCGATGACGGGCAGGATGACGATCATCACCGCGGTCAGTTTCCAGTTCATCCACAGCAGGTAACCGAACAGGAAGATCACGGTCAGGCCTTCGCGGACGACGACCTTGATGGCGTCGGTGGCGGCGCCGGTGACCATGGTGACGTTGTAGGTGATGCGCGAGATCAGGTGGCCGGAATTGTTCTCGTCGAAATAGCGGTTCGGCAGTTGCAGGAGGCTGTTGAACAAGGCCTGCCGCAGGTCGTTGATCAGGCCCAAGGAAACCTTGGCCAGGAAGTAGTTGCCGAGGAAGGAGCCGACGCTGCGCCAGGCGACGATCAGCAGCATCAGCAACGGAACACCGAACATCAGTTGCACGCTGCCGATCAGCGGCAGGTCGTGGTGCGTGGTTTCCGGCGGTGCGCTCAGGCCGTCGACGAAGTACTTGAGCACCGAGGCCAGCATCGGTTCCGACGAGGCGAAAATGGCGAAGCCGAGCAGGCTGATGGCAAAGTGTCCGACAAAGGGGCGGACGTAGGAGAGCAGCCGGAGGTAGATTTTCAGTGAGGAAGCGGACGGGTCACTGTCGTGCGACATGGCTTGGCGATCGTGGGGCGACGCGCGGAAAGAAAGTGGGCGCGAGTGTACCATGTGCGCCATGACGAACCTGTTGCACCTTCGATGCTAAAATCCCCCGATTTTTCCGGGTAATTGGCATTGAAAACGCTGACGCAGCAGGAATATCAGGCGATGAGCGAAGGCGCACGCGTACTTGAGGCCGACCCGCACGGCGCCAAGGTGCTGCTCCTGGCTGACGGAACGATCCTCAAGCTGTTCCGGCGCAAGCGCCTGGTCACCTCGGCAATGATTTTCCCCTATGCAACGCGCTTTGCCAGCAATGCTCGCAAGCTGGCGGCGCTCGGCGTGCCGGTGCCGGAGGTGATCGACGTCCTGCGTATCCCCGGACTTGGCCGCGACGCCGTGCACTATCGTCCGCTGCCCGGTGTCACCCTGCGCCAGCTTGCCGGCGAGGCCTTGCCGGAAGCGCGCAAGCGTCGCCTGCGCGACGCATTCAACCAACTGGTGGTGCTACTGCACGACAACGGGGTCTATTTCCGTTCGCTGCACATCGGCAACGTCATCGTCACGCCGGACGACCGGCTCGGCCTGATCGACTTTTCCGACATGCGCATCTATCCGTGGTCGCTCGGCACCTACCTGCGCCGCCGCAACATCCAGCGCCTGTACAAGGTGGCGACGGAGATCGAATGGATCGACCTGCCGTTCATTCTCGGCAAGGGACGGCGATGAGCGTGGCCATGCTGCGGCCTTTCCTGGCCTATCTGCTGCGCGGCCGTCTCGCTTTCCCGGGGGGGCACCGGCCGCCGGCCGGGCACACCGTCCCGGCACGATTCGCCGGCGTCGGCGTTGCCGCTTCGCCCGACCCGGCGGTTGACGACTGGATCATCGCCACCCTGCGCGGGGCCGGCATCGTCAACGTCCGACTCGACTTCACCTACGGCGATGCCGACGGACCGGCCGGGCGCCTGCTCGGTCGCCTGCTCGACGCCGGTTTCCATGTCGTCCTCCACCTGCTGCAGCCGGCCGATGCCGCGCGGGCGATGCCCGATGCCGCCGCCGGCGCCGTCTGGCGGCAGTTCCTGGGGGCTACGCTGGATGCCTGGGGCGGGCGGGTGGCGATGATCGAAGCCTGTTCGACGATCAACCGCCGGCGCTGGGCCGGCTATACGCCGGACGGTTTTTTCGCCGCCTGGGATATCGCCTGGCAGGAAATCCGGCAGCGCGGCCTGCTGCTCGCCGGGCCGAGCATCACCGACTTCGAACCACCGTGGAGTGTCGGCATCCTGGCCGGCTTGCAGGCCCGCGGTCGCCTGCCCGACATCCATACCGACAACCTGTTCGCCGAGCGGGCGACCGAGCCGGAACGCGACGACCCGAAGGTTCTCGGTCCCCGGCTGGCTGGCCTGCTGCGCATGAACCTGGTCAAGAAGGCTCGCCTGCTGCAGCGCATCGGCGCCGATTTCGGCGTACCCCGGCTGTTCTCGCCGGCCGCCTTCTGGACCCTGCCGCGCATCGGCCGCCAGTTGCCGGCAACCGAGCAGAAACAGGCCGATTACCTGACCCGCTACCTGGTCCTCGCCGCCGCCTCGGGGGCTCTCGAAGGGGCATGGTGGGGGCCGCTGATCTGCCACCGCGAGGGACTGGTGGACGACGGCGTGGCGCAGTATCCGGCGCTTGAGCGGATCACCCACTACGCTGCAGTTGACGGGGCGCTGGCCGACTTCCGCCCGCGTCCGGCGCTGGCCGCCCTGGCCGCGTTCAATGCCCGCATTCCGGGGCGGCGCTACCTCGGTTGCCTGTGCGGCGGCGACGGTCTGGAGATCCATGCCTTTGCCGGCGCTGACGACGCCCTGACCCATGTGGCCTGGACCATCAACGGCCGGGCCGCCGCCCTGGTCGATGTGTACGATACCGCGACGCTGGCCGCCGCCAGCTTCCATGGCCGCGACGGCGCGGCGCTCGATGAAGCGCCGACGCTGCTGACCGAGATGCCCGTCTACATCGACTGGCCGGCGACGACGACGGTCGCTCTCAAGCCGGGGGCGGGGCTGCTGCCGGACGTGGCGATCGACGTCCATGGCGGCAAGGCGCTGCATTTCTTCCGCGCCGAGGGCTGGCAGGGCATCGTCGCCGCCGCAACCGCATCGGAAGCGGCTCGTCTGCTTGAGGAGATTGATCCCGGCAGCTTGCAGGTAAGTCGCGAGGCGATCCTTCGCCATGCCCGCAACGCCATCTGGTCGTTGCCGAATCCTCGCGATCCGGCGGTTCGCTGGGTTGCCAAGCAACCGGTCAAGATGCACTGGCATAAGCGCTTGCTCGATTACTTCAAACCAGCCAAGGCTTTGCGGAGTTGGACGGGTACCTGTGAGTTGCGCCGGCGTGGTATCGCTGCGGCGCCGCCCGTTGCCTACTTCGAGAAATGCAACGATCCCGGGAGGACGGAGAATTTTTATCTGTGCGAGTTCGTCGCCAGTGAATTCTCTGTGCGCGAAATGGTTGCGGTTTTCGCCCGGGGGGATGCGGTTTTCCTGGGTGTCGACGAAGCCACCGCCTGGCGTCAATTGTGTGATTTCCTGCTTCTGCTACATGGCCGCGGGATTCATTTCCGTGACTTGTCCGGGGGTAACATCCTGGTCGTGCCCGAAGAAACGGGGAAATTGCAATTTCTTCTCATCGATACCGGTCGTCTGCATGTTCATAATGGGCCCTTGCCTCTCCGCAAGCGTCTTTCAGATTTGGTTCGCGTCTGCAACAAGATGTCAGCGTCTGGTCGCGATCGTTTCATGGGCCTGTACATGCATGCACTTGGTGGCGCTTTCGGTGGCTGGCTGCATTTGCCGTTCACCATCTATAACGCGAAAGTTGTACTGAAGCGTCGGTTCGGGCGCAAGGCGATCAAGCGCTTGCTTTCCCGCAACTGACATGCACATCCTTTTTCCGGATACCTGACCATGACGACCGAAGATTGCGCAAGCAGCGCACCATGTCCGATCTGCGCCACGTTAGCCCGCTACGAATTCAGCGGCCGCGACCTGATGTACGAACTTCACGAGCGCTACGACTATTTCCTGTGTCCCTCCTGCGCTTGCGTTTTTCAGCATCCTGTCCCGTCAATGGAGCGGATCGCCGGTTTTTATCCTGAAACCTACATGGTTTACGATCAGGACAACCGGATTCGAAAGATCAGCGAGCTACGTCGGGCAATACTCGCGAGAACGCGCGGTTATGCGCATATTTCAGCCGCCCTTCCTTATCGGCTTGCCGCCGCCGTGCTCGGTGGTTTCAGGGAAGTTTCAACGCCTGACTGGCTGGGCGGCGGGCGCCTGCTTGATGTCGGCTGTGGCAATGGCCGTTTCTTGAGTACCATGCGGGCGCTTGGTTGGGCGGTGCAGGGGGTCGAGTTCAGCGCGGCGGGGGTTGCTGCGGCGCAAATGAGTGGTTTGACCGTCCATCACGGCGACCTAGCGTCGGCAGCCTTTGCCGACGCCAGCTTCGACCTGATTACTGCGCGTCATGTCATCGAGCATATCCCGGATTCCCATGCCTTTATGGCCGAATTGTCGCGCGTGCTGAAGCCTGGTGGGCGGTTGGTCATCGAGACGCCCAGTAGCGCGGCGCTCGGCCGGCAATGGTTCAATACCTACTGGTACGCGAATGATGTTCCTCGTCACCTGCTTCTTTTTTCGCCGGACAATCTCGAACGTCTGGGACAGGCTCATGGCTTGGAGCGGCGGGGGCTGCTGATGGAAAGCAGCCCGAAGATATTCCTCAACAGTCTTGATTACATCATTGGTAACCGAGGCAAACCGTCGAAGCGGGTAGCCTGGCGTCGCTTGCTTGCCCGGATTTATGTCTGGATGGCGCGTCGGCAGCGGCGTGGCGATACCATGCAGATGACTTTCATCAAGCCTGGTGGTTGATGCTGATGTCGCGTCGCCTCCTATTCATTTCCAAAGGTGAGGATTCCGCCTCCACTCGCTATCGGGCCAGACAATTCTTCGGGCAATTTGCCGAGCAGGGCTTCGTCCCGAGTCATGTCACCGCTGCCGGTGGTGCCGGTGCCTACTTGGCCGCGTTGCGGCAGGCTCGGCAGGCCGATATCGTCGTCGTCCTGCGCAAGACTTTTCCGTGGCCGCTATTGATGCTTTTGCGTCGCCTGGCGTGTCGCCTGGTTTTCGATTTTGATGATGCGATCTTTTGCAATACGGATGGATCTCCCTCGTCCACCAGGATGCACCGATTTTCCAACATGGTTTCGGCTTGCGATCACGTGCTTGCCGGCAACCCCTTTCTTGTTGAGCAGGCGGCTCGGTTCAACCCGGCGGTCACGTTGTTGCCCACCTGTCTCGATGTCGGGCGCTATCAAGCAACTTACGATAAGCCGCTTGATACGTTTGATCTGGTGTGGATCGGCAGTCGCTCAACCCGGAAGTACCTGGTTGAAATCTTGCCGGCATTGCGTCTCGCCGCGCAGCATGTGCCTCGATTGCGGTTGAAGATTGTTGCTGATTTCGATTTGCCCGAGGCCGGGTTTCCAACGCTGGCAATTCCGTGGAGTGAGGCGGGAGAAGCTGAAGCACTGGGTTCCGCGCATGTCGGCATCGCGCCAATGCGCGATGATGACTGGAGTCGGGGCAAGTGTGCTTTGAAGGTGCTGCAGTATATGGCTGCCGGACTGCCCGTGATTTCCTCGGCGGCGGGCGTCAATGCGGGCATCGTGCGCGCGGGTGAAAATGGGTTTCTCGCCGAGTCTCCGGAGGATTGGGTCGAGCATCTCAGCGCCTTGGCGGGCAACGCTGAATTGCGTGCGCAACTGGGTTCGGTCGGGCGTAACACGGCAATCGAGTCCTATTCGATCACCACGGTTGGCCGGCGTCTCGCATCGGTGCTTGCATCGCTCGCGTGACCTCAATGGTAGGACGCGCAAGCGGTCAGTGGATTTTTGGCAGATGGCAGCGGTGGGATTGTGCAAGGAGCCTGTTGGCACCCTGCTCTGATTTGCACAATCCAGGCAGCGGTACGTTTCGCCGCTTATTCTGGTGAAAGAGTTCCCGGCTTGACCACCAGCACGTCCTGCATGATCAGATACTGCAGGTCGGAGCCGTAGAACATGTTCAGCGCATCGGTCGGCGAGCAGATCATCGGTTCGCCGCGCCGGTTCAGTGAGGTGTTGAGCACGACGCCGTTGCCGGTCAGCTTTTCCATCTGCTTCATCAGGTCGTAGTAGCGCGGGTTGTAGTCGCGCTTGAGCACCTGGGCACGCGAGGTGCCGTCTTCGTGGACGACTTCCGGCACGCGCGTCTTCCATTCCTCGGCGACTTCGAAGGTGAAGGTCATGAACGGTGCCGGGTGGTCGCTGCCCAGCATTTGCGGGCCGACGGTGTCGAGCATGCTCGGGCAGAAGGGGCGCCAGCGTTCGCGGAATTTGATCTGTTCGTTGATCCGGTCGGCGACGCCGGGCGCGCTCGGGCAGCCGAGGATGGAGCGCCCGCCCAATGCGCGCGGGCCGAATTCCATGCGTCCCTGGAACCAGGCGACCGGGTTGCCGTCGGCGAGAATCTGCGCGATGCGTTCGGGCACGGCGGTGTCCCCGTTGGCGATGAGCTCAAACTGCGGCTTGGCCGGATGCCGGGCGCAGGCGGCGATGACGTCCTCGTTGCTGTATTGCGGGCCGAGGTAGACATGCTCCATCTTCTCGACTGGCACGCCACGCTCGACCGAGACGTAGGCGGCGGCGCCAATGGCCGTGCCGGCATCGCCGGAAGCCGGCTGGACGAAGAGTTCCTTCAGTTCCGGGCGGGCGATGATCTTCTGGTTGAGCTTGACGTTCAAGGCGCCGCCGCCGGCGAAGACCAGTTTGCCGGTTTCCTTGAGGATGTCGCCGAGGTAGTAGTCCATCATCTGCAGCGCCAGGTCCTCGAACAGCTTCTGCATGCTCGCCGCGTAGTGGATGTAGGGGTCGTCGGCGATGTCGCCGTGGCGCATCGGGCCCAGCCATTCGATCAGCTTGGGCGAGAAGTAGTAGCCCTTGCCCTTTTCCTTGTAGCGGCGGAAGCCGATCACGTTGGCGTAGTCGGTGTTGACGATCAGTTCGCCGTTCTCGAATTTGGCCAGGCGCGAGAAGTCGTACTTGCTCGGGTCGCCGTAGGGGGCCATGCCCATCACCTTGTATTCGCCGTCGAGCATCTCGAAGCCGAGGTATTCGGTGATCGCGCCGTACAGGCCGCCGAGCGAGTCCGGGTCGTAGAACTCCTTGATCTTGCGGATCTTGCCGTTTTCGCCGACGCCGAAGAAGGTGGTGGCGTATTCGCCCTTGCCGTCGATGCCGAGGATCGCCGTTTTTTCCTGGAAGCCGGAGCAGTGGTAGGCGGAGGAAGCGTGCGTCAGGTGGTGTTCGACCGGGATGATCTCGGTCTTCGCGAGGTCGAAACCGAGCTGCGCCAGGCACCATTCGATCCGCTTTTTGTAGCGCTTGAAGCGGCGGTTGCCGGTGAGCAGCGCGTCGAGCGCGCGGTCGGGGGCGTACCAGTAGCGTTTGGCGTAGTGCCAGCGCGCCTTGTCGGCGAGGCTGATCGGCGCGAAGGGGATGGCGACGGCGGTGACGTCCTTCGGCTTGATGCCGGCGAAGTCCAGGCAGAAACGGGCGGCTTCGTAGGGCATGCGGTTCTTGGCATGCTTGTCGCGGACGAAGCGTTCTTCTTCGGCGGCTGCGACGAGCTTGCCGTCGATGTAGAGGGCGGCGGAAGGATCGTGGGTGAGGGCGCCGGAAAGGCCGAGGATGGTCAGTGCCAAAGTGGGTGTCTCTTCTTGAAAAACCTGCCGGAACAAGGGGCTGCCGGCGGAAAGCTCGCAGTATACCCGGTCGCCGCGGCTTAGGTGCCGCGTGCCGCGCCGTGCGCGGCGAGCAGCGCGGCCCAGTCGTCGGCGTCCCAGAGTTTCTGATGGCGGCGCAACTGATCGAGATCGTGCCGGGCGGCGCGCCAGGCGAGGTAGGGGCGGCGTAACTTTTCGAGGTCGATCAGGGCGATCTCCGGTTTGCCGTCATGCCAGCGGACCATCACGTGTTTGTCGTAGAGGCAGCTATGCTGCAGGTGGGCTCGGTGCATGCGGCCGATGGTTTGGCCGACGGCGGTCGCCAGTTGGCGCTTCTCGGCGGCGTCAGGTTCGCCGACGTCGGCGATGGCGCGAAAGCCCGCCAGTTCGCGGGTGACCAGCAGGCCGAGATGGCCTTCGCCGGTTTTCCGGCTGCCGTGGAAAACGGGTTCCGGAACGGTGATGCCGAGTTGCTGCAGACGCTTGATGTTGGCGAATTCGCGGCTCGTGGTCGGAATGCCGAAAGGGTGCAGCAGGCTGCGGCAGAGGTGGTTGCTCTGCTTCTTGATGAAGTACAGGGTGTCGCCGTAACGGCAGGTGACCATGCCGCTCCAGCCGGCGCGGCGGACGTTGGGTTCCTCGAACCAGTCGCCGGGGGCGTTCCACCAGCCGTCGAAGTCGTCGGGAGGCGTGTTGCCGGCAGGGGGGCGGGTATCGGGCATGGATTGTCCTGAGCGGGTCAATAGGGGCGGGCTTCGCCTTCCGGGCGGGTCTTGAAGCGGCGATGCACCCAATAGTACTGGCTGGGCATGGTGCGCACGGCGCTTTCGATCCAGGCGTTCATGCGCGCGGCGTCGGCCACCGGGTCGGCGCCGGGGAAGTCGGGCCAGGCGTCGCCGATGGTCGTTTCGTAGCCGGCGCTGCCCGGCAGGATGCGGGTGACGCAGGGCAGGACGACGGCGCCGGCCGCTTTCGCCAGGCGTGGCAGGCCGGTGATGGTGGCGGTCTGGATGCCGAAGAAGGGAACAAAAACCGCGTCGCGGCGACGCGGGTTGAGGTCGGGCAGGTAGTAGAACGGCCGACCGGCCTTCATCGCCTTGACCGTTGCCCGCACGCCGTCCTCGCGCGAGAGCAGTAACTGATTGCCGAAGCGGCTGCGGCCGGCGAGCAGGACCTTATTGAACACCGGGTTGGTCTGCGTCGAGTAGATGCTGACGATGTCGAAGCGCATGGTGATCGCCACCCCGCCGGCGTCGAGGCCGAGGAAATGCGGGGCAAGGAGGATCACCGGGCGGCCGGCGGCTAGTTCGGCGCGAATTTTTTCCTCGCCGCAGACGCGGACCAGGCGTTCGATGCGGGCGCGGCTACCCCACCACAGGATGCCGCGCTCGAGCATGCTGCGGCCGAGCAGGGCAAAGTGTTCGCGCACGATCTGGCGCCGCTCGGCGGCCGCCAGTTCGGGGAAACAGAGGTCGATGTTGATGTCGGCGACCCGCCGCCGGCGTCGGCCGAAGCGGTAAAGCACACCGCCCAGTGCGCGTCCGAGCGGGGCGAGCAGGGGCAGCGGCAGCAGGTGCAGCAGCCAGAGCAGTGCGACGGCGAACAGGCTGGGCAGTCGGGTCAGCATGGCGGAGGCGGTGGCCGAAGTTCGGGAAAGCCTCCCGGCGGCTGCCGGGAGGTGAGTTTGGTGGGACCGCAGGGGCTCGAACCCTGGACCAAAGGATTATGAGTCCTCTGCTCTAACCGACTGAGCTACAGTCCCGTGAAACTTAGTTGCCGGTCGGGTCGAGGAAGCTGCGCAGCTTGTCCGAGCGGCTCGGGTGACGCAGCTTGCGCAGCGCCTTGGCTTCGATCTGACGAATCCGTTCGCGGGTGACGTCGAACTGCTTGCCGACTTCTTCCAGCGTGTGGTCGGTGTTCATCTCGATGCCGAAACGCATGCGCAGGACCTTGGCTTCGCGCGTCGTCAGGCTGTCCAGGATGTCCTTGGTGACGCCGCGCAGGCTGGAGAACATGGCTGCATCGGCCGGGGCCAGCGTCGTCTGGTCTTCGATGAAATCGCCGAGGTGGGAGTCGTCGTCGTCGCCGATCGGGGTTTCCATGGAGATCGGCTCCTTGGAAATCTTCATGATCTTGCGGATCTTGTCCTCCGGCATGTCCATCTTCTTGGCCAGCGTCGCCGGATCGGGCTCGGCGCCGGTTTCCTGGAGGATCTGGCGGCTGATCCGGTTCATCTTGTTGATCGTTTCGATCATGTGCACCGGGATGCGGATGGTCCGCGCCTGGTCGGCGATGGAGCGGGTGATCGCCTGGCGGATCCACCACGTTGCGTACGTGGAGAACTTGTAGCCACGGCGGTATTCGAACTTGTCCACCGCCTTCATCAGGCCGATGTTGCCTTCCTGGATCAGGTCGAGGAACTGCAGGCCGCGGTTGGTGTATTTCTTGGCGATCGAGATCACCAGGCGCAGGTTGGCCTCGGTCATTTCGCGCTTGGCGCGGCGGGCCTTGGCTTCGCCGGTGGACATCTGCTTGTTGATGTCCTTGAGTTCCTTGAGCGGGATGCCGATGCGTTCCTGCAGGGCGAGCAGCTTGCGCTGTTCTTCCTGGATGTCCGGCGCGCTGCGGGTCAGGATGGCGACGTAGGTTTTCGGTGCGGCGGCGATTTCCGCCTCGACCCAGTCGAGGTTGGTTTCGTTGCCCGGGAAGGACTGGATGAAATGCGGACGCGGCATGTGCACGCGGTCCACGCAGATCTGCTGGATCTTGCGTTCGCAGCCGCGGACTTCCTCGACCATGGCGCGCACGCTGTCGCACAGACGCTCGATGCTGCGCGAGGTGAAGCGGATGTTCATCAGCTCATCGGAGAGCTGTTGCAGCAGCTTGAGGTAGGCCTTGTCCTGCGAACCCTTGCTGGCGAGCGTCTTCTGCATCTTGGCGTGGATCGCGCGGATCGTCTTGAAGCGCTCGCAGGCCTCCGTCTTCAACTGCAGCAGCGAGGCCGAGGCGGCGCCGCCACCCTCGTCGCCGTCTTCATCTTCGTCGGCGTCGCTGTCGTCGTCGCTGTCGATGGCAGCGGCCTCGGCGGCCGGGGCTTCCTCGACCGCGTTGGGGTCGATCAGGCCGTCGATCAGTTCGTCGATGCGCATTTCGTCGGCTTCGACCTTGGTCGCCATGTCGAGGATGTCGGCGATCGTCGTCGGGCAGGCGGAGATCGCCTGGATCATGTGCTTGAGGCCTTCCTCGATGCGCTTGGCGATCTCGATTTCGCCTTCGCGGGTGAGGAGTTCGACCGAGCCCATCTCGCGCATGTACATGCGCACCGGGTCGGTGGTGCGGCCGAATTCGGAGTCAACCGTAGAACAGGGCCTGTTCGGCCTGCGCTTCGACTTCCTCGTCGTCGGTGGCCGAGGCGGCGGTGTCCGACATCAGCAGGTCTTCGGCAGCCGGGGCTTCGTCGAAGACCTGGATGCTCATTTCGCTGAAGGTCGAGATGATGGCTTCGATCGATTCGGCGTCGACCACGTCATCCGGCAGGTGGTCGTTGATTTCGGCGTAAGTCAGGTAACCGCGTTCCTTGCCCAGCTTGATCAGTGCCTTCAGCCGCATCTTGCGGGCTTCGGCATCCAGCGGTTGCGGGGTTTCCGTCAGCGCGCCTTCGAGCAGCGCCTTTTCGGCAGCCTTATCCTTGGCCTTGCTGCTGCGAGCCTTGGGAGCATCCTTAGCGGTGTCTTTTGCCTTAGCCATGAACACGATCCGTATAATTGGAGAAAACCGTAAATTTTACCACAACTTAGATACGTTTTCCCCGGGTGGTGAGAAACTGGATGTACGCCTGTTTTTCCATCGCCGATAGACCGGCGACGCCGCACTGCTGCGCTTTCGACTGCAGTTGGGCGAAGTCGCGCATTTCCGCGGCGTCGCGCAGCTTTTCCAGGGCGGCGCGAAATTCCGCCTCGGCCTCGCCGTCGTCCCCGTCGAACGGCAGTTCGAGGGCTTCCGAGGCGGCCGTCTCGATCATCTGTTCTTCGGGCTGGCCACGCAGGCGCTCGCGCAGGGCGGCGTAGCTTTGTCCTTCGCCGCCGCTGGAAAGTTCGTGCAATTTCAGCAGTGCCGGCTTTTCCGGAGTGTCGGGCAGTAGTTCGATCGGCAGCTCGGCGGCCAGTTGCGGCTTGTGCAGGACGATGCGCAGCAGTGCGCGACTCAGCGACGGCGCGCTGCGCTTGGCGCGGGCCGGCGCTGGTGGCGCGTAGGACTTGAGTTCGCAGAGGCGCTCGACTTCCTGCTGGGCGAAGCCGCTGGCCTCGGCCAGGCGTTTGACCAGTTGCAGGCGGAGCAGCGGTGTCGGCAGCTTGAGCAGCAGCGGCTTGGCTTCGTAGATCAGACGCGCCTTGCCCTCGGCGTTGGTCAGGTCGCAGCGCTGCGCCAGTTCGCGCAGCAGGAAGTCGGAAAGCGGCATCGCCTGGGCGACCAGGCGTTCGAATTCGGCCTGGCCGCGTTCGCGGACGAAGCTATCGGGGTCGTGCTCGGGCGGCAGGAAGACGAAGCCGATCCGCTTGTTGTCGGCCAGTGCCTCTAGTGCGTTTTCCAGCGCCCGCCAGGCGGCCTTGCGGCCGGCGGCGTCGCCGTCGAAGGCGAAGACGATGCGGTCGACCTGGCGCAGCAGCTTCTGCACGTGGGTCGGCGTCGTTGCCGTGCCCAGCGTCGCCACCGCGTTGCCGATGCCGTGCTGGGAGAGGGCGATGACGTCCATGTAGCCTTCGGTGACGATCGCCGTGTCGGTGGCGCGCATGGCCTGGCGCGCCTGCGGCAGGCCGAACAGTTCGCGGCCTTTTTCGAACAGCGGGGTTTCCGGCGAGTTCAGGTACTTCGGTTCGCCCTGGTCGATGACGCGGCCGCCGAAGGCGATGATGTCGCCCTTGGGGTTGATGATGGGGATCATCAGGCGGTCGCGGAAGCGGTCGTAGCGGCGGCCGGACTCGTTGTCGATGACCAGGCCAGCCTGTCTCAGGCTGTCGCTGTCGTAATCGGCGAAAACCGCCTGCAGGTTCTGCCAGCCGTCCGGGGCGTAGCCGATGCCGAAGCGGGCGGCGGTCTCGCCGGTCAGGCCGCGCCGTTTGCAGTAATCGATGGCGCGCGGCGACTGGCGCAACTGTTCCTTGTACCAGGCGGCGGCACGGCCCATGACCTCGATCAGGTTGCGGGTGTTGCCGCCGCTGTGCGGGGTGTGGCCGCCGTCGTCGGGGACGGTCATGCCGGCGCGTGACGCCAGTTCGCGCACGGCGTTGACGAAGCCCATGCCCTGGTATTCCATGACGAAGCCGATGGCGGTGCCGTGGGCGCCGCAGCCGAAGCAGTGGTAGAACTGCTTGCTCGGACTGACCGTGAACGACGGCGTCTTTTCGTTGTGGAAGGGGCAGCAGGCGGCGTAATTGGCGCCGGCTTTCTTGAGCGGTACGTAGCTGTCGACCAGGTTGACGATGTTGACCCGGGCCAGCAGATCCTGGATGAAGTCTTCCGGGATCATGGTCTGCGCATCAGCCGGCGAGGGCTGCCTTGACCAGTCGGGAGACTTCAGCCATGTCGGCCTTGCCGGCCAGGCGCGGCTTCAGCACCGCCATCAGCTTGCCCATGTCGGCCGGGCCGGCGGCGCCGGTTTCGGCGACGGCAGCGGCAACCGCCGCGGCAACTTCGGCGCTGCCCATCTTTTCCGGCAGGTAGGCGCCGAGGATGGCGATTTCCGCTTGTTCGGCATCGGCAAGGTCCTGGCGGCCGGCGGCCTGGTACTGGGCGACGCTGTCCTTGCGCTGCTTGACCAGTTTCTCGATGACGGCGATGGCGCCGTTGTCGTCGAGCTCGCTGCGCTCATCGACTTCCTTCTGCTTGAGCGCCGCCAGCAGCAGGCGGATCGCTCCGAGGCGGGCGGTTTCCTTGGCCTTCATGGCCGATTTCATGTCTTCGGTGATGCGTGCTTTGAGGGTCATCGTCGTTGCTGTGGCGGGAAAAGGACAAAGCCGCCGGCTTTTGAGGGCGGGCGGCTCGGTATGTGCTGCGAAAGCGTACTCGATCAGTACATTTTCGGCGGCAGGGTCAGGCTGCGAAGACGCTTGTTCTGACGCTTGACAGCGGCGGCGGCCTTGCGCTTGCGCTCGGACGTGGGCTTCTCGTAGAACTCACGGGCGCGCAGCTCAGTCAGGAGACCCGTCTTCTCGACAGTGCGCTTGAAGCGGCGAATGGCCACCTCGAACGGTTCGTTTTCCTTGACACGAATGCTCGGCATAAAAATCACCCCCTCCCGTCAGGCGCCCGCCAGGTCAAGTAAACGGCGGTGCGCGCAAATTTGTATCCGCGGATTGCGGAAAGCTCGAGATTCTATGCCAGATATCCCCACCCGATCAAGTGTTAAAATGCGCCTCCCATGCTGATCCTCGGTATTGAATCCTCCTGCGACGAAACCGGCATCGCGCTCTACGACAGCGCGGCCGGCCTCGTCGCCCACGCCCTCCACTCGCAGGTGGCGATGCATGCCGAATACGGCGGCGTCGTCCCCGAGCTGGCCTCGCGCGACCACATCCGGCGCGTCGTGCCGTTGTTGCGCTCGGTGCTGGCACAGTCGGGCAAGGCGCTGGCCGACATCGACGCCGTTGCCTACACCCGCGGCCCCGGCCTGTCCGGCGCGCTGCTCGTCGGCTGCGCCTTCGCCGAAGCGCTGGCGCTGGCGCTCGACAAGCCGACGCTGCCGGTGCATCACCTCGAAGGCCATCTGCTGTCGCCGTTGCTCTCCGCCGATCCGCCGACCTTTCCCTTCGTCGCCCTGCTCGTTTCCGGCGGCCACACCCAGTTGATGCGGGTGAGCGCCGTCGGCGACTACGAACTGCTCGGCGAAACGCTGGACGATGCCGCCGGCGAAGCCTTCGACAAGAGCGCCAAGCTGCTCGGCCTGCCCTATCCGGGCGGCGCGCTGCTCTCGAAACTGGCCGAAGCGGGCACCCCTGGACGCTATTCGCTGCCGCGGCCGATGCTGCATTCGGGCGATCTCAATTTCAGCTTTTCCGGACTGAAGACGGCGGTCCTGACGCTGGTCCGCGAACACGGCGACAGCGCCGACGAGAATTTCCGCGCTGATGCCGCCTGTGCCTTCCAGGAAGCGATCGTCGAGGTCCTGCTCAAGAAATCGCTGCTCGCCCTCAAGCAGACCGGCCTGCAGCGCCTGGTCGTCGCCGGCGGCGTCGGCGCCAACCGGCAGTTGCGGGCGAGTCTGGACGCGGCGGCGAAGCGCCGGCGTTTCCGGGTCCATTACCCGGAGCTCGAATTCTGTACCGACAACGGCGCCATGATCGCCCTCGCCGGTTGTCTGCGCCTGCAGGCCGGCGCCATCATCAAGCCGGCCGGCAGCTTCGCGGTGCAGCCGCGCTGGCCGTTGAGCGATTTGCAGCGCTGAGTTTCAACGCTGCGTGCTGCGCTCCGGCACGAGCGCGACGATCTGCCGGCAGTCGTGTTCGTCGTCGGCGAGTTCCAGCGCCTTGTTCCGTTTTCCGCGCAAGGGGCATTTCCGGCAACGCGGCCGGCTGGCGCAGCAGCCCTTCCGACCCATATGCTTGTTCCTTCAGTGGCGACGGGCGACCCAGTAGGTCGCGCCGCTGGTGCCGTAACGTTCGGCATGCGGCTGCCCGGCGGCGAGCGTGAATTCGTCGCCGGGGCTCAGGTGCCGCGTGCTGCCGTCCGCCGTCAGCCACATCTCGCCGGCGACGACGCGGGCCAGCACGGCGAACGGGTGGCTGTGTTCATCGACGACCACATCTGCCGGCCAGTCGCGGACCAACGTTTCCTCGTAGCCAGCGGCGGCGGCCGCCGCGGCGAAGCGCGCGAAGTCGGCGGCGGCAGGCATCGCTGCGCTCAGAGCACCGCCAGCGCGGCGGCGTAGTCCGGTTCCTGCTTGATCTCCGGCACCAGTTCGGCGTGCAGCACGCGGTCGTTCTCGTCGAGGACGACGACGGCGCGGGCGGCGAGACCGGCGAGCGGGCCGCTGCCGATGGCGACGCCGTAGGCTTCGAGGAATTCACGACCGCGCAGCGTCGACAGCGTTTTCACCTGGTCGAGGCCTTCGGCGCCGCAAAAGCGGCTCTGGGCGAACGGCAGGTCGGCCGAGATGCAGAGGACGACGGTGTTGGGCAGCGACGATGCCTGGGCGTTGAAGCGGCGGACCGAGGTGGCGCAAGTCGGCGTGTCGATGCTCGGGAAAATGTTGAGAATCTTGCGCTGGCCCTGGAACTGCGCCAGCGGCACGTCGGCGAGATCGGCGCCGACCAGGGTGAAGGCAGGCGCGGTTTCGCCGGCTTGCGGAAAGTGGCCGGCAACGGTGATCGGGTTGCCGGCGAGGGTGACGGTCTGGCTCATGCGGGATTTCCTGGTGTTGTTGTGGAGCGGTTCAGACGCTGCCGCTGCCGATTGGTTCAGCGAAAGCGCGTCAGAAGTTGTCGGGCAGCGTGGCCAGCACGTCGATGCCCGATTCCCAGCTAACGAATTCCTCGAACCAGCGATCGATGAAACGCGAAATCATGACGACCTCCCGAAGGCGCGATTGAGCCGCCAGGGCTCGATGGCTGCAGTCTAGGCGGTGGCCGGCGGGCGATCCAATCGGCAAGATTGATCGCGGCGATGCGGGCTGGCTATCGTCAGGCTTTCTTCTTGCTGCCGATCTTCGATTCCTGGCCGGCCATCAGGCGTTGCAGGTTGGGCCAGTGCTTGGCGATGAGGGCCAGGGCGATGGCCATGATGACGGCGAAGTGGCCGTCGGCACCGTGCAGCAGCACCATGTAAAGCGGCGCCGAAACGGCGGCGATCAAGGCCGCCAGCGACGAATAGCGCGAGACGTAGGCGACCAGCAGCCAGGTGGCGTGCACCGCCAGGCCGAGCAGCGGGTCGAGCGCGAGCAGCACGCCGGCGGCGGTGGCGACGCCCTTGCCGCCCTTGAAGCGGAGGAAGACCGGAAACAGGTGGCCGAAGAATACGGCCAGCGCGACCAGGCCGACCGCCAGCGGCGAAAGTCCGGCCTGCTGCGCGACGAAAACGGCGACCCAGCCCTTGAGCGCATCGCCGATCAGTGTGAACAGCGCCGCCTTCTTGTTGCCGGTGCGCAGCACGTTGGTCGCGCCCGGGTTGCCCGAGCCGAAGGTGCGCGGGTCGGCCAGCCCGAACAGCTTGGCGGCGATCATCGCGAAGGGAACGGAGCCGAGCAGGTAGGCGGCGACGACGGCGGACAGGATGAGCATGGGCGTGGACGATCTCAAAGGGTACAATCGCGGCGGATTTTAACCCCGGGCCGGGCTTGGCTGCCAAATGGACATCATATTCATCGAAGAACTGCGCGCCGAAACCTGGATCGGCATCTATCCGCGCGAGAAGGCGGTGGCGCAGACGGTCGAGATCTCGCTGCAGATCGGCGTGTTGACCACGTCCGCCGGGGCCAGCGACGACATCCGCGACACCGTGGACTACGCCGTCGTCGTCGAGCGCCTGCGCGCCGACCTCGTCGCCAGCCACTTCAACCTGCTGGAAAAGCTGACCGAGCACATCGCCACTTTCCTGCTCGAGAACTTTGCCGCGCAGTGGGTCCGCGTCTCGGTCGCCAAGCTCGGCATGATGCCCGGCGTCAAGCGCGTCGGCGTCGTCATCGAGCGCTCGATCTAAAGCCCGGCCACCGTGGCGTAGGCCGCCAGTGCCCGGGCGCCGGCCGGCGACAGGACTTCCTCGCGCGCCCGGCGCAGCGCTTCCGGCGGCGCGGACGCGGCTTCGACGATGACTTCGTCGCTCAGGCTGACCCGGTACGACTCCTGGATTTCCGGGCGGTCGATCCGCTCGTCGCGGGCCGGCCGATCGCCGCGCAGCATCGGTTCGCGCAGGTAGTCGGGGCGTGTCAGGCGTCCGGCAGGGGGGGCTGGCAGGAAGGTGACCGGCATCCGGATTCTCCTTGGGGCGGCGTCTCTGCAGGTTAAGACCGGCCGCCCGCCGCCCGGTTCGTTACCGTCGGTATCAGATTGCGACGGCGAGCGTCGTCATCACCGCGAAACCGGCGAGCAGGCCGGCAGTACCGGCCGCTTCGCGGCCCGCCCGGTGCGAGGCCGGGATCAACTCGTGGCTGACCACCCAGAGCATGGCGCCGGCTGCTGCGGCAAGCGCCAGCGGCAGGGTGGCGCCGGCGAGGCTGCTGGCGATCACCCCGAACAGGCCGCCGACCGGCTCGACGAGACCGGTGGCGAGCGCCGTCAGCGCGGCGCGCCAGGGGCCGGCGCCAAGCGCGAGTATGGCGCTGGCGACGATCCAGCCTTCCGGCACGTTCTGGATGGCGATGCCGAGCGACATCCCGTGATCGACGCCGGACGCCGCGGCAACGCCGACGGCGAGGCCCTCCGGGACGTTGTGCAGGGCGATCGCGGCGACCACCAGGCCGATCCGCGGCAAGTCCTGGCGACTGTCGATGTCCTCGACGTGGGCGTGCGCGGTGCGCCGGTCGATACCGTGCATGACCGCGGCGCCGGCGAGCAGGGCGAGCGCGGTGAGCGTACCCAGCGGCCACGGCGCGGCGCTCGCCGCGACCGTCTCGACCGCCGGCACGAGCAGCGAAAAGAGGCTGGCGGCGAGCATCATGCCGCCGGCGAGGCCGAGCATCGGCGCCATCTGCCGTTCGTCCGGACGGCGCAGGAAGAGCACGGGCAGCGCCCCGAGCCCGGTGGCGAGGCCGGCCAGCAGGCTGGCCTGGAGGCCGTGCCAGGCCATCGGATGGGCGGCGAACCAGGTGATGGCCTGATCGATGCCGAACAGCAGGGCGCCGGCGGCGAGCGCGACGCCGGCCAACCAGCGGCGGAGGAGGCCGGGATGGGCAAGGTGACGGGCGACGAGTTGGGTCATGGCAGTTCTCCGGTGGCTGACGGAAGAACTTTATGGCCGCTGCCTTGATAGTTCCAATCGATTGCTTAAATCGATTTGATAGTCAATAAAAATCAGTCGGCGAGGGCGGCCTCGACGCACTTCGGGCGCAGCGTGCGCAGGATTTCCTTGGGGTCGAGGGCGACCAGGAAGCCGCGGCGGCCGCCGTTGATGTAGATCAGCGGCAGGTCGAGGATGCTCTTCTCGATGAACACCGGCATCGCCTTCTTGGTGCCGAAGGGGCTGGTGCCGCCGACCAGGAAGCCGGTGTGGCGGTTGGCCACCTCAGGCTTGCACGGCTCGACCTTCTTGCACGGAATCTGCCGCGCCAGTTCCTTGGTCGACACCTTGCAGTCGCCGTGCATCAGCACGATCAGCGGCTTGCCGTTCTCGTCTTCGAAGATCAGCGTCTTCACCACGGCGTGCTCGTCGACGCCGAGTTCGCGGGCCGAGACGCGGGTGCCGCCGTGCTCCTCGTAGGCGTAGAGATGCGGCGTGAAGGCCACCTTGTTCGCCTTGAGGAACTGGGTGGCCTGGGTTTCGGGGGCGTGGGCGGCTTTGCTCATCGGATTGCGCTTCGGGTCGGGAGGCGCAATTTTAGCGCGGCCGGCGGGCCGCCGCTCTTTACCTGCTTTTACCCGGCAGCGGCGCAAGCCGCGCTCATCGATGCCGTAAATGTAGACAGCAAAAAGACATAGGGAGAACACCATGGCATCGATCAGTGCGGTCGGCGGCACGACGCCAGTCAGCGCCAGCGCAGCCGGTTCGGGGAATGCTTCGGCGTCGCGCATTGCCGCGCTGCAGAAACAGTTGTCGGCTTTGCAGAAGGAATTGAGTCAGTTGCTCAAGGATCCGTCCGAGGAAACCGAGAAGCAGGCCGAAATCCTGCAGGCGCAGATCGCCGCCCTGCAAGCGCAGATTGCCCAGTTGCAGGCGCAGGAGGCGCGGGAAGCCGCGCAGGCGCAGAGCGAACAGGGCAGCGCGGAAAAGGGGGCGGCGGCGAGTGGCGACGACATTCTCGGCACGCAGGTCGATCTCTACGTCTGAGGCGGCGTTTCCGCGTCTTCCGGCAGCCAGCGCAGCAGCGTGGCGAACAGCCGGTCGGGGTCGATCGGCTTGCTGATGTGGTCGTTCATGCCGGCCGCCAGGCAGATCTGGCGATCCTCGTCGAAGGCGTTGGCGGTCATCGCCAGGATCGGCGTCCGCGTGTGCTGGGGCAGGCGGCGGATGGCGCGGGTGGCGTCGAGGCCGTTCATCTTCGGCATCTGGATATCCATCAGGATCAGCGCGTAGGCGTTCTTGCCGGCCAGGGCCAGCGCCTGTTCGCCGTCCTCGGCGACATCGACGGCGAGCGCGGCGTCTTCGAGCAGCGCCAGCGAGACCTCGCGGTTGATCGGCTCGTCCTCGGCGAGCAGGATGCGGGCGGCGTGGTGACGCAGGCGCAGGCTTTCCTCCGGCGCCTGCGCCGCCTTGGGGGCGGCGTCCTCGCCGGGCGCCGCCGTTTCGAGGTCGACGCTGAACCAGAAGGTGCTGCCGACGCCCGGCGTGCTGTCCACGCCGAACTGGCCTTCCATCATTTCGATCAGCCGCTTGCTGATCGCCAGACCGAGACCGGTGCCGCCGTACTTGCGGGTGGTCGAGTTGTCGGCCTGCTCGAAGGCGGTGAACAGGCGCTGCTGGGCCTCGGGCGAGATGCCGATGCCGGTGTCGATGACGGCGAAGCGCAGTCTGGCCATGTCGTCCCGGGTGGCGAGTGCTTCGACTTCGATCCGGACTTCGCCGTGTTCGGTGAATTTGACGGCATTGCCGGCGAAATTGAGCAGGATCTGTTCGAGGCGCAGGGCATCGCCCAGGAACTCGCGGCGGGCCAGTTCCGGCGCTGCCTCGCTGACCAGGCGCAGCCCCTTGCTGGCGGCGCGCTGGCCGATCAGGCTGCCGACGTTCTCCAGTACGCCGCCCAGACGGAACGGGGTGTGGGCGAGTTCCAGGCGGTTGGCCTCGATCTTGGAGAGGTCGAGGATGTCGTTGATGACGTGCAGCAGGTGGCGCGACGCCTGATCGATCTTGCCCAGTTGCTCGTTGAGCGCCGGGTCGTGGCTGCGCCGCAGGAGGACGCCGGTCATGCCCATGATCGCATTCATCGGCGTCCGCAACTCATGGCTCATGTTGGCCAGGAAGGTGCTCTTGGCGCGGCTGGCGGCTTCCGCCGCGTCGCGTGCCTGCGAGAGGTCCAGCGTGCGTTGTCGCACTTCCGCTTCGAGCATGTCCTTGTGGCGGGCGAGCAGCAGTTCCGCCTGCTTGCGTTCGCTGATGTCGGTGGAAATGCCGCACAGCGCGTAGATGTTTCCCCGTTCGTCGCGCAGCGGCAGTTTGACGGTCCAGTAGATGGTGTGCCGGCCGCTGACCAGGTTGACATTGTCTTCTTCGGTGCGGATCGTTTCGCCGTCGCGCAGGGCCAGGGCGTCGTTATGCCTGATCTGCTCGACGGTGGCGGCATCGAAGAAGCGGCTGTCGTCGTGGCCGACCAGTTCATCGAGCGAGCACCGGAACAGTTCACGGACCGGGCGGTTGGCATAGAGGTAGCGGCCCGCGCTGTCCTTCAGGTAGATGCAGGCGCTGACGTTGTCGAGGATGGTTGCGTGGCGTGTCTCGCTGGCGCGCAAGGCTTCGCTGCGCTCGGCCAGGGTGTCGAGCATGGCGTTGACCGCCTGGCCCAGGCGGGCGGCTTCGTCGTTGCCGGCGAGTTCGACGCGACGCTCGGTGGCGCCGCGCTGGACGGCGTCGGCAACGCGCTGGATGGCATGCAGACGGCGCGTCAGGTAGCGCGCGGCGAGCGCGGCGAAGGCGCTGGAGAAGAGGATGGCGAGCAGCGTATAGAGCAGTCCGTCGCGCCGGATACGGGCGATTTCGCCGGCCAGCGCCGGATCGCTGATGCCCAGGCGCAACCAGCCGACGCTCTTGTCCTGGAGCAGGATCGGCGTGGCCAGGTCGACGGCGAGGCGGGGCTGGCGCAGGACGGTGGTGGCGGGCTGCGGCGGCAGGTCGTCGAGGTAGAGGCCGCGCTTGTCCGGGGTGTTGTGGGCGAGGATCTGCCCGCGCAGGTCGAGGATGATGGCGTGCTGCAGGCCAGGATAATCGGCCAGTCCGTCGACGATCTCCTGCAGGCCCGCGAAGTCGCGGGCCGCCACCCAGAGCGCCGCCGAGGCGGCGACGCTGCGGGCCAGCGCGGTGGTTCGCAAGCGGTGTTGCTCGATCGCGAAATTCTCCTGGCGGCGGCTGGTTTCGAGGACGAACAGGGTCATGATCAGGGCAACCAGGACGGCGACGCCGACCGCCAGTTGCCGACGCAGGTTGCCGAGCAGCAGATGGCGAAGCTGCGTCATCGCTGCTCCACCGGCCGGACTTCCTGCTCGAAACGCCGAATGTAGGCGTCGACCACCTGGTAGGTGGCGTCGTCGGCGAAGTGGAAGCGGGCGGTCGACATTGCCGCCAGGACCCGTTGGCCGCTGTCGCTGTCCTCCAGCTTGAGCAGGGTGTCGCGGACGGCCTGGACGAGGGAGTCGGGAACGTTGTTGCGCACCATCACCGAGTTGTTGAGCAGCGGCGTGGTTTCCCAGAGTACGCGCAACTGCGCGGCCTCCGCCGGGTGATCGCGCTGGAACAGGCGCCACGGCGGCGGCCAGGTGGCGGCGACCGCGGTGTGGCCGAGATAGGCGCTCATGATCGCCGACTCCTGGGAACCGACGTAGCTGTTTTCGATGTCGCGATTGACGTCGAGTCCGTTCTCGTGGAGGTAGTACTGCGGCATGATGCAGGCGGCGAGCGCGGTCGGCGACGGATAGCCGACGCGCTTGCCCCTGAGGTCGGCGGGCTGGCGGATGTCGCTGTCGCGGCGGACGATGAAGATGCCGCGAAAATCCTCGGCGTCGCCGGCCATGGCGATGACGCGGTAGCCCAGCTTCATCGCCTGCAGCGATTGCCAGGGGTTGGGGAGCAGGAATTCCGGGCCGCGAGCGCGGAATTTTGCCTCGTAGGCCTGATAGTCGCGCGACGCCTCGAGTTCGAAGCGGGCTTCCGGAATGCTGGCGTTGAGCAGGTCGATCAGCGGCTGGTAGGCTTCGGCGAGCTTGCTCGGGTTATGCAGCGGGTGCACCGCAAAACGGTAGAGCGGGGTGGCGTCGGCCGCCGGCGTCGTCCGGTAGTTCAACGGCAGGGCCGTGTCCTGCGGGCGATCGCAGGCGGCGAGCAGCACGCACAGCGTCAGTGCCAGCAGGCGCAGCAGGCCCATCGATCTCCCTCCGTGTTTTTCTGCCCGTCAAGGTAGCGCCAAACGTCGGGCCCGGCAAGCTCGGCTAAACCCCGGCGCCGCTTACTCGATGGCGTACTCGATGGTGACGACGACGCGCGCCTTCTTGTCCACCGTCGTCTTGTCATAGACCCCGCCGTAATCGCTGGCCTCCTCTTCGCTGCCGTTGGACGGCAGGATGTAGAAAGCGCCCTGCGATGCCGAGCGCATGGCGCCGACCCGGGCGTCGCCGACCTTGGCGAACTCTTCGGCGCGTTGCCGGGCGTTGCGGGTTGCCGCGCCGATCAGCGACATCTTGATGCTTTCGAGGTCGTTGATCAGGTAGCGCGGGTCGTCATAGAGGATGGGTTTGCCCTGCGCCTTGAGTTCGATGATGGCGGTGTGCGCTTTGGCGATGGTATCGAGCGCAGTGGAACGGACGACGAACAGTTGCTTGCCGTCGAAGCCGCGCTGCACCTGGCGCGATCCGCCTTGCGGCAGGGATTCGTATTCGTGGTGCGGGCTGACCGATTCGGGGCCGGCGCTGGCACTGTCGGCGGCGAAGCCCTGTTCGGCCAGGAAAGTGTCGATGACTGGCCGCGCCTGACGCAGCGCCTTCAGGGTGGCGGCGAAATCGTCGCCATGCACGGCAATGCCGATGCTCCATTCGGCGGAGTCGGCCTTGACCGGTTTCTCGGCCAGGCCCTTGACCGAAATGCTCTGCTTGGGCGCGCCCAGCGTCTTGAAATGCTTCGCCATCACCGTCGCGCCGCCGATCAGGCCAAGGGCGAGGAGGAGGCCAAGGCCGATCAGTGGCCAGGAATTGCGGTTGTCCATGGGGAGGTTCTCGGAAGGAAAGCCGGCATCGTAACGGCGGATCGCGTCCATGCCAATGGCAAACGTGTTTTCAGCCGCGCGGGTGATGGACGGCGTGTAGCGCCTTCAGGCGTTCGCGGGCGACGTGGGTGTAGATCTGCGTCGTCGAGATGTCGGCGTGGCCGAGCAGCAACTGGACGACCCGGAGGTCGGCGCCGTGGTTGAGCAGGTGGGTGGCGAAGGCGTGGCGCAGGACGTGCGGCGACAGCCGGGCGGGGTCGATGCCGGCCACCAGCGCGTAGCGCTTGACCAGATGCCAGAAGGCGTGGCGGGTCATGGCGCCGCCGCGCGCGGTGACGAACAGCGCGTCGCTCTGCCGTGGGCCGAGGATGTCGGCGCGGCTCTCGCGCAGGTAGCGGACGATCCAGTCGATCGCCTGCTCGCCGAGCGGCACCAGGCGTTCCTTGCTGCCCTTGCCGAAGGCGCGCAGCACGCCGTCGTTGAGGCTGACCGAATGCAGTTGCAGACCGACCAATTCGGAGACGCGCAGGCCGGTCGCGTACAGCGTTTCCAGCATGGCGCGGTCGCGCCGGCCGAGCGGCGTGGCGAGGTCGGGGGCGGCGAGCAGGGCGCCGACCTGGGCTTCCGACATCACCTTGGGCAGGCGGGCGGGCAGGCTGGGGTTGGCCAGCTTCAGCGTTGGATCGACGACGATGCGGCCGCGGCTGACCTGCCAGCGGTAGAAACGGCGCAGCGTGGACAGGTAGCGGGCCTGCGAAGTGGCGCGCGTGCTGCGCGACAATTCGGCGATGAAGCTGGCCAGCGTGCTCTCGCGCAGGTCGAGCAGGGCCTCGTGACCGTGTCCGGCGAGCCAGCCGGCGAGCCGGCCGAGGTCGCTGCGGTAGCTGGCGAGCGTCGTCTTGGCCAGGCCGTCTTCCAGCCAGAGCGCATCGCAGAACTGGTCGATTTCGGCGAGGTCGGCCGTTCTAGCGGCCAAAACCGGCGTTTTCATGCTGCAGCAGCCAGCGTTTGATCGAGAGCAGGAAACCGCCGCGTTCGCGGGCGAAACCGCCAAGTCCGCCGTGGCTGGCGACGACGCGATGGCAGGGGACGACCAGCGGGTAGGGATTGGCGCCGCAGGCCTGGCCGACGGCGCGCGGCGCATTGTGCAGGGCTTTCGCCAGCTCGCCGTAGGTCTGCGTGCGGCCGCCGGGGATCGCCGCGATCTGCGCCCACACCCGGCGCTGGAAGGCGGTGCCGGCCGGGCGCAAGGGCAGACCGAAGACGAAGGCCGGGTCGGCCAGGTAGGCTTCGAGCTGGCGCGCTGCCTCGGCCGCCAGTGGCGTTGCCGGCGCTTGCGCCGCCCGCGCTTCGAGGAAATCGATGGCGGTGATCTCGTCGTCGCTGCAGCGGATGCCGAGCGCGAAGCCGGGGGCGGCGACGATGGCTTGATGGTCGGACATGCGGGTTCCTGGTCGGCGGGTCGGCGAAGTTTATAACGTGCCGCGTGCGGTGTGGTCGTTGCGAAGCGGGCGGCGGTTTTGGGGGATAATTGCCGGCTATTCGAAAAATTACCTTTTCCAGGAGTTTACGCATGCATCCGCGCCTTTCCTCCCTTTTTGCGGCGCTCGCCGCGACCACCCTGATCGCTGCCTGTGGCAAGTCCGAGGCGCCGTCCGCCGCCGTGCCGGCACCGGCGGCGGTGACGAAGATCGTCGTCGGTCTCGACGACAACTTCCCGCCGATGGGTTTCCGCGACGCCAAGAACGAGCTGGTCGGCTTCGACATCGACCTCGCCCGCGAAGCCGCCAAGCGCCTCGGCGTCGAGGTCGAATTCAAGCCGATCGACTGGAACGCCAAGGAAGCCGAACTGAGCGGCAAGCGCGTCGATGTGCTGTGGAACGGCCTGACCATCACCGAACAGCGCAAGGAGCAGATCGCCTTCACCGCGCCCTACCTGGAAAACCACCAGATCGTCGTCGTTGCCGCCAATTCGCCGGTCAAGGCCAAGGCCGACCTGGCCGGCAAGGTGGTCGGCGTCCAGGAAGGCAGCAGCGCCGTCGAGGCCATCGAGAAGGATGCAGTCGGCAAGTCGTTCAAGGAACTGAAGAAGTTCGGCGACAACGTCGCCGCGCTGATGGACCTGACCACCGGCCGCCTCGACGCCGTCGTCCTCGACGAGATTGTCGGCCGCTACTACGTGGCCAAGAAGCCGGGCGATTACGTCATTCTCGACGACAACTTCGGCACCGAGGAATATGGCGTCGGCGTGCGCAAGGACGACGCCGAGTTGCTCGGCAAGCTGCAGAAGGCGATGGACGAGATGAAGAAGGACGGCGCTGCCGCCCGCATCTCGACGCAATGGTTCGGCAAGGACATCGTCAAGTAATCCCTGTGTGAACCGCTGACGGGCCGGCTTGCCGGCCCGTTCTTTCATCACTCCCATGGCGCCCGCCTGACGGGCTGACAGCATGGACTATCTATTCCAGATTCTCGGCCCGCTGCTCGACGGCACCGCGGTGACGCTGCAGGTCTTCCTGCTCACCCTGGTCCTCGCCGTGCCGCTCGGGCTGGCGCTGGCCCTGGTCCGCGTCTCGCATTTCCGTACCCTGGCCCGGCTGGTCAGCGGCTACATCTGGCTGATGCGCGGCACGCCGCTGATGCTGCAGATGCTGTTCATCTACTTCGCGCTGCCCTTCGTGCCGGTGATCGGCATTCGCCTGCCCGATTTCCCGGCGGCGATCGTCGCCTTTACGCTCAACTACGCCGCCTACTTCGCCGAGATCTTCCGCTCCGGCATCCAGTCGGTCGGCCGCGGCCAGTACGAGGCGGCGCGCGTGCTCGGCATGAGCTACGGCCAGACCATGCGGCGCATCATCCTGCCGCAGGTGGTCAAGCGCATCCTGCCGCCGATGAGCAACGAGACCATCACCCTGGTCAAGGACACCTCGCTGATCTACGTGCTGGCCATGAACGACCTGCTGCGCGCGGCGCGCGGCATCGTCCAGCGCGATTTCACGACCATGCCCTTCGTCGTCGCCGCCGCCTTCTACCTGATCATGACCCTGGTCCTGACCTGGGGCTTCATGCGCCTGGAAAAACGCTATGCCGTCTATGAAGACTGAAGCCGTGCCGATGATCGCGGCGCGCGACATCCGCAAGCACTTCCACGGCACCGAAGTGCTCAAGGGCGTCTCGCTCGACATCGGCAAGGGCGAGGTGATCGCCGTGATCGGCCCGTCCGGTTCCGGCAAGAGTACCTTCCTGCGCTGCCTCAACCACCTGGAAACGATCGACGCCGGCAGCATCGTCATCGAGGGCGAGACGCTGGTCGAAACGGACGCCGCCGGCCACTGCCGCTACGCGCCGGAAGCCGAGGCGCGGCGCATCTGCCGCAAGATGGGCATGGTCTTCCAGCAGTTCAATCTGTTCCCGCACCTGACCGTGCTGCAGAACGTCATCGAGGCGCCGCTGACGGTCAAGGGCCTGAGCCGCGACGCCATCGTGCCGCGTGCCGAGGAGCTGCTGCGCAAGGTCGGCCTGCTCGCCAAGTGCGGCGCCTATCCGTCGCAACTGTCGGGCGGGCAGAAGCAACGGGTGGCGATTGCCCGGGCGCTGGCGATGGAGCCGGACATCATGCTGTTCGACGAACCGACTTCGGCGCTCGATCCCGAACTGACCGGCGAAGTCTTGCGCACGATGCGCCAGTTGGCCGAGGAGCACATGACCATGCTCGTCGTCACGCACGAGATGAGCTTCGCCCGCGACGTATCCAGCGAAGTCATTTTCATGGATCACGGCGAGATCGTCGAGGCGCGGCCGGCCGGCGAAATGTTCGCCGACCCGCGCCACCCGCGCACCCGCGCCTTCCTCGATCACATGCTCTGAAGCGCCGGCTCAGAACGCCGAAATGCCGGTCTGGGCGCGGCCGAGGATCAGCGCGTGGATGTCGTGCGTGCCCTCGTAGGTGTTGACCACTTCCAGGTTGACCAGGTGACGGATGACGCCGAACTCGTCGGAAATGCCGTTGCCGCCCAGCATGTCACGCGCCGTGCGGGCGATGTCGAGCGCCTTGCCGCAGGAATTGCGCTTCATCAGCGAAACGATTTCCGGCGTCGCGCTGCCGTCGTCCATCATCCGGCCGAGGCGTAGCGCGCCCTGGATGCCCAGCGCGATCTCGGTCTGCATGTCGGCGAGTTTCTTCTGCACCAACTGGTTCGCAGCCAGCGGCCGGTCGAATTGCTTCCTGTCCAGCGTGTATTGCCGCGCCGTGTGCCAGCAGGCTTCGGCGGCGCCCAGGGCGCCCCAGGCGATGCCGTAACGGGCGGCATTCAGGCAGGTGAACGGGCCTTTCAGGCCGCCGACGTCGAGGCGGTTTTCGCTCGGCACGAAGACCTCGTCCATGACGATGTCGCCGGTGACCGAGGCGCGCAGCCCGACCTTGCCGGCGATCGTCGGCGCGCTCAGCCCGGTCATACCCTTTTCCAGGATGAAACCGCGCAGCACGCCGTCGTCGTCCTTGGCCCAGACGACGAAGACGTCGGCGATCGGCGCGTTGCTGATCCAGCGCTTGACGCCGGACAGCCGCCAGCCGCCGGCGACCGCTCGCGCCCGGCTACGGGCGCTGGCCGGGTCGGAACCGGAGTCCGGCTCGGTCAGCCCGAAACAGCCGATCAGTTCGCCGCGTCCTAGTCTCTTCAGGTATTTCTCTTTCTGCGCCTCGCTGCCGAAAGCGAAGATCGGCAGCATGACCAGCGACGACTGCACGCTGAGCATCGTCCGGTAGGCCGAATCGACCGCCTCGATTTCCCGGGCGATCAGGCCGTAGGAAACGTAGTTCAGCCCGGCGCCGCCGTACTGCGGCGGCAGCGTGGCGCCGAGCAGACCCATCTCGCCCATTTCGCGGAACACCGCGCGATCGACCGTCTCCTGCCGGAAGGCGTCGCGGATGCGCGGCGCCAGCGCCTGGCGGGCGAAGGTCTGCGCCGCGTTGCGCACCTGCCGCTCGTCGGCGGCGAGCTGGCTGTCGAGACGGAAAGGATCGTCCCAGGCGAAACCGCTCATCGGCCGAACAGCCTGCTCAGCCAGCCGCCTGCCTTTTTCTGCTCGATCGGCGCCGCCGCTGCCACCGGCGTCATGCTGGCGCGTACCGAGGCGACGTAGTCGGCGTCGTCGCGCTTGATGTGGTTGACCAGCCAGCGGGCCAGCATGCCGTGCAGTTCCTCGGCGACGTCGTCGCCCAGTTCCATCCGCTGCTGGTACTCGGCGACCTTGCGCGTGAACAGCTCATGCACTTTCTTGTGCGGCTTGCAGTAGGGGTAGCCGGCTTCTTCCTGCATGCTCTCCTCGAAGGCGAAGTGCGACAGCGTGTAGTCGATGCAGTCGTAGATCACCTGCTTGATCTTCTCCTGATTGCCGAGCACCTGTGCCGCTTCGAGATCGTTGATGAAATCGACGATGCGGCGATGTTGCTGGTCGATGACCGGAATGCCGGTGTCGAGGTCCGAACTCCAATTGATGGGCATGCTGTTGACTCCCCGTGATGGTGTTTGTTTTCAGCCGCGGACGTGGCCGTCGCCGAGTACGACCCACTTCTGGCTGGTCAGCCCTTCGAGGCCGACCGGACCGCGCGCGTGGATCTTGTCGGTCGAAATGCCGATCTCGGCGCCCAGGCCATATTCGAAGCCGTCGGCGAAGCGGGTCGAGGCGTTGACCATGACCGACGCCGAATCGACTTCGCGCAGGAAGCGCATCGCCTTCGGGTGGTTGTCGGTGACGATGGCCTCGGTGTGCTTCGACGAATACTGGTTGATGTGGGCGATCGCCTCGTCGATGCCGGACACCACCTTGACCGAGATGATCGGCGCCAGGAACTCGGCGTAGTAGTCGTCTTCGCTGGCGGGCACGGCATTCGGGACGATGGCGCAGGTTTCGGCGCAGCCGCGGATCTCGACGCCCTTGGCGGTCAGCATGTGGGCGATCGGCGGCAGCAGCATGGCGGCGACCGCGCGGTCGACGAGCAGCGATTCGGCGGTGTTGCAGGTGCCGTAGCGCTGGGTCTTGGCGTTCTCGACGATCTTCAGCGCCTTGTTCGGGTCGGCGTCCTCGTCCAGGTAGACGTGGCAGTTGCCGTCCAGGTGCTGGATCATCGGCACCCGGGATTCGGCGAGCAGGCGGGCGATCAGGCCCTTGCCGCCGCGCGGCACGATGACGTTGACGAACTCGCGCATGGTGATCAACTCGCCAACCGCGGCGCGGTCGGTGGTCTCGATCACCTGCACGCAGTCGCCGGGCAACCCGGCAACTTCAAGGCCTTCCTTGACCAGCGCGGCAATCGCCTGGTTGCAGCGGATCGCTTCCGAACCGCCGCGCAGGATCGCCGCGTTGCCGGATTTCAGGCAAAGCGCGGCGGCGTCGGCGGTGACGTTCGGGCGCGCCTCGTAGATGATGCCGATGACGCCGAGCGGCACGCGCATCTTGCCGACCTGGATGCCGGACGGGCGGAACTTGAACTCGCCCATCTCGCCGATCGGGTCGGGCAGCTTGGCGACCTGTTCGACGCCTTCGGCCATGTTGTCGACGCCCTTCTCGGTCAGTGTCAGGCGGTCGAGCATCGCCGGCTCCAGCCCGGCGGCGCGGGCGGCGGCGACGTCTTCGGCGTTGGCGGCGAGCAGTGCCGCTTTTTCCCGGCGGATGGCGTCGGCGATCGCCTGCAGGGCGGCGTTCTTTTCGGCGGTGCTGGCGGTGGCGAGGCGGCGCGAGGCGGCGCGCGCCCGGCGGCCGATCGCCTGCATGGTTTCCTTGATGTCCATGATGCGTTTCGTTCGAAGCAAAAGGCCATTATAGCCAGACAAATCACAGGGAACTTCCGGAAGCGGGTAAACTCTTACCCGCATTGATTACGGGGCTTTCCATCGAGGACATGATGGGCGAAAAACTGATACTACCGGCCGAGGTCAAGGTCTGCGCGACTTGCAGCTACTGGGACGGCGAACGCCAGGTGGACGAGGAAATGAAACTGGTGGTGGTCGCCGATGAATGCCAGGGTCACTGCCTGGTTCAGGAAACCGACAAGCCGGCCCTGCACGACGTGCGTCGGGAATGCGACTGCATCTGGGAAGACCTCGGGCCCGACGAGCTGCCGCCGGCCGCCGACAAGGCCTGATCGGCCGAGGCTTCAGGTTTCCTGCCAGAAAACCCGGTTGCGCCCCGCGCGCTTCGCCTCGTAGAGGGCGGCGTCCGCCCGGTTGAACAACTCCGGCAGGACCTGCCCGCCGACCGGGACGACGGTCATGCCGCCGATACTGACCGTGACCACCGGCGCCACCGGCGAGTGCGGATGGGGAATCTGCAGGTCCTCGATCCGGCTGCGCAGTTCTTCCGCGATCAGCCGTGCCGCGTGGCGCTCGGTCAGCGGCAGCAGGACGGCGAATTCCTCGCCGCCGTAACGGGCCACCAGATCGCCGGGACGCCCGACCTGACCGCTCATGGCGAGGGCGATGCTGCGCAGGATCTGATCGCCGGCGGCGTGGCCGAAATTGTCGTTGTAGGCCTTGAAATGATCGACGTCGATGATCATCAGCGACAGCGGCGAGCCGCTGCGCGCGCAGCGCCGCCATTCGCTCTCGAGCTGCGTGTCGTAGCGGCGCCGGTTGGCGATCTCGGTCAGGCTGTCGATCATCGCCAGGTTTTCCAGCAGGCGCCGGTGATGTACCGAAAGCAGGTGGTTGCGCACGCGCTTGCGGACGATCGGCGGATGGAAGGGCTTGGCGATGTAATCGACGGCGCCGAGGTCGAGCCCGCGTTCCTCGTCGCTCGGCGAATCGAGCGCCGAAACGAAGATCACCGGGATGTGGCGGGTGCGGTCGTCGTTCTTCAGCCGCTGGATGACCTCGAAGCCGTTCATCTCCGGCATCAGCACGTCGAGCAGGATCAGGTCCGGTTGCTGTTCGCAGGCGCGCTCCAGCGCCTGGAACCCGTTCTTGGCCAGGATGACGCGACATTCCTCGTGCAGCAATTCGGTGAGCAGGTCGCGATTCTGTTTTTCGTCGTCGACGACGAGGACGCATTGCGGTGCGGTCATGCGAGCGATTTCCTCCACGCTTCGCGCAGGCCTTGCAGCCTGGCGCAGGCCGTATCGTATTCCACATCGTCGATCAGCCAGCCGATTTCTTCCAGCAAGGCGGCCATGTCGATGTCCTGTCCCGGCAACTGCTCCGGCAGCGCCGCCGCCAGGCGGTCGAAGCCGAGTCGGCTGTCGGCTTCGCCGGCCTTCAGGCTGACTTGCAGTCGGGAAAAGAGTTCTTCCAGCGCCGCCGGCGCCAGTCGTTCAGGGTTTGCCGGCGCTTCGGCCAGTGCCGGCAGCCGGGCCAGTTCCGCCAGCAGTCGGTGGTGTTCGCGGGCCAGCGCGGCGAAGTTTTCCGGCGTGGCGCTGGCCGGCTGTTCGCCGCTCAGCGTCTGCTCCAGCGCGCGCGCCAGCCTGGCCAGTTCCTGGGCGCCGAGCGACGCGGCAACCGATTTCAGCGAGTGCGCGAGGCGCCGCGCCGTCGCCTGGTCGCCGGCCTGCAGCGCGGCGTCGAGCTGGCGGTCGATGCCGGCGAAATCCTGCCGGAAAGCGTGCAGCGACTTCAGGTAGAAGGTGTTGCGCTGCAGGTGCAGGGCCAGCCCCTGCGCCGTGTCGAGGCCGGGAATGGCCGGCAGCGCCGGGCCCGCTCCGCCGGTTTCGGCGGGCGCATCGGCCGTCCCCGAAGGCGGCAGCCAGCGGGCGATCGCCTCGTACAGCACGGCGGGGATGATCGGTTTGGTCAGGTGGGCGTTGATGCCGGCGGCGCGCGACTGCTCGCTGTCCTCGCGCGTCGCGTGGGCGGTCATCGCCAGCACCGGCAGGTCGCGCAGGCGGGGATCGGCGCGGATCCGGCGGGTCG
Source organism: Azonexus sp. MM2026_4 (assembly GCF_055901855.1). Lineage (NCBI taxonomy): Bacteria > Pseudomonadati > Pseudomonadota > Betaproteobacteria > Rhodocyclales > Azonexaceae > Azonexus > Azonexus sp. MM2026_4. The sequence continues at coordinate 3,905,936 of NZ_CM148380.1, forward strand.
CGGTCAGGCCATCCATCACCGGCATCTGGATGTCCATCAGAACCAGCCGGTAATCCTCGCGCGCCAGGGCGTCGAGCGCCTGCTGGCCGTCGACGGCGATGTTGACCTGGAGGCCGACCTTCTGCAGCAGGGCGATGGCGATCCTGCGGTTGAGGGGAATGTCCTCGACCAGCAGGATTTTCTCCCCCTGCCAGCGCGGCGTGCCGCGCGGCTTCGCCGGGGGCGGTGCGGGCAGGCTGGCGGGAGCGCTTTCCAGGCTGGCAGTGAAGCGGAACACGCTGCCCTGGCCCGGTGTGCTGTCGACATCGATTTCGCCGCCCATCAGGGTGACCATCTGGCGGCAGATCGAGAGGCCCAGCCCGGTGCCGCCGAAGCGCCGGGTGATGCTGCTGTCGGCCTGGGTGAAGGGCGAGAACAGGCGGTCGAGCTGCTCGCGCTCGATGCCGATGCCGCTGTCGGCAACCGTGAATTCCAGGCGTACCCGCTCGCCGTTGCTGGCCAGCCGGCGGACGCCGACCCGGATACTGCCCTGCGCGGTGAACTTGAGGGCGTTGCCGATCAGGTTGATCAGGATCTGGCTCAGGCGCAGCGCGTCGCCGAGCAGGCGTTCGGGGATCGCCTCGGCACCGCTGAATTGCAGCGCCAGCCCCTTGTCGCGCGCCTTGAGGGCAAAGAGGGCGGCGACCGAATGGAAGACGGTGGCGATCTCCAGCGGTTGCCGTTCGAGCGTCAGGCTGCCGGCCTCGATCTTCGAGTAGTCGAGGATGTCGTTGATGATGCCGAGCAGGGCTTCCGACGACTGGACGATCTGCTCCAGGAATTCGCGCTGCTCGCGTGCCAGCGCCGTCTCGCTGAGCATGTGGCCGAGGCCGATGATGGCGTTCATCGGGGTGCGGATCTCGTGGCTCATGCGGGCCAGGAAATCCGACTTGGCGCGGCTCGCCTCGCGGGCCTCGGCGATCGCCTGCTGCAACTCGGCGGTGCGCAGCGACACCATGCTTTCCAGCGATTCGCGGTAACGCGCCAGTTCGCGGTCACGGACCTGCAGCGAGTCGAGCATGCGGTCGAAACTCTGGCTCAGGCTGCCGATCTCGTCGTTGCGCCGGGTGGCGATGCGCTCGTCGAGTTGGGCGTCCTGCGAAATCCGGTTGGCCAGGCGGTCGAGTTGTTCCAGCGGCGCCATCAGGCGGCCGACGACGACGCGGGTGAGGATCAGCGCCAGCACCAGGGCGACGCAGAGCAGCAGCGAAGTCTCGCGGATCGTCCGTTGCAGCGTCAGGTGGTACTGCTCGAGCGAAACCAGGAGTTCGACCTGGGCCGCCGAGCGATAGTCTTCGCCGAGCTCGATCGGCGTGCGCACAACGAGGATGTCGTCGAGGAAGCGGGGGCCACCGTCGATTTCCGGGAAGGCTGGGATGGCGCGGTTGGCGGCCCGGTATTCGCCGAGCTGCCGACCGTCGGGGAGGACGAGGCGGGCGGCGAGGACGGCCGGGTTGACCGCCAGCGAGTCGAGCAGCCGGCTCGCCTCACGGTGGTCGGCAAAGGCCACCGCCGCCTGCAGATTGCTGGCCAGCAGGCGGGCCTGCGCGGTCATCGAATCGCTCCATTGCGCCTGTAGTTGCTGGCGCTGCTGGGTGAAGACGAGGAGGAAGACGAGACCGACGGTGAACAGCAGGAAGGCGAAGGACAGCGCGACCAGCTTGTTGCGGATGGTCGGCGCCGGCAGCAGGCGATTCAGGGACTGTCGCGTCATGGTTCGACCACCCGCGCCAGGCGCAGCAACTGGGCGTTGAATTCGAAACCGCGGGCGAGGGCGGCGCGCCGGTTGACGACGATGCCGATGCGGCTGCCTTCGAGCGGCAACTCGACCATGCCGCCGCTGCGGGCAAAGCCGGCGATGTCGGAAACCGTCAGCACGGACCGCGTCGCGCTCCTCGCCAGCCAGGCCGGCAGGGCCGCCGCCTCGGCGCGCGGGATGAAGAGCAGGTGGCAGCCGGCGAGTTCGCCGCCGGTGGTGCGTACCTCGACCGCCGGGTTGCCCTTGTCGATCTGGGCGAGCGCCTCGCCGAACGGGTTGGCCTCGCCGGCGACGCAGAACACGGTGGGCTTCGGCACGCCGTTCTGGGCCGGCCAGTAGACGAATTGCGAGAGGCGGAAGAAGAGCACCGCCTTCATGCCGTATTCGGAGACCGGCTGGGCGATGGCGGTCGAGGTCAGCAGCGCCAGCGCCAGCGCCCGCCAGGGGCGGCGGGCTGGGTTGGGGCGGCGCTGGGTGACGGACACGCTGGGCTCAGAAGCGGTATTCGACGGTCGCCATCAGGCTGCGCGGCTGCTGCGGCACCGCCTGCATGACCGCGCTCGACGACGAGGTGTGGGCGGCGTGGTAGCGCTTGTCGAACAGGTTGTAGATGTCGAGGTAGAGCGACAGGCGTTCGTCGGCCAGCTTGTGGATGCCGACGTGCAGGCTGGCGACCGAGTAGGCGTCGGTCTTGCGCACGCGGTCGCTGGTCGGCCGGTTGATGGCGCCGGTGGTCGTGGCGTCGATCCATTGCAGGCGCGGCGTGATCGTCAGCCAGTCCTGGTAGCGCAAGGTGATGCCGAGCTTGAGCTTGTGCTGCGCGATGTTGATCTGCTTCAGCCTGGGACCGTCATCGGTCTCCCGGAAATGGCCATCGACGTAGCTGTAGCTGCCCCAGGCATCGGCGCTCCAGGCGCCGCCCAGATGCACCTGCCATTGCGGCACCAGATCGAAGCCGCTGTAGCGGTCGCTGCCGCTGTTCTGCTTCGATTCCGTGGCGCCGAGGACGACGCCGGGGATGTACTGGATCGGCACGTCGTTGCGGCGGGTGAGGATGACGTTGTCGACCTCGGTCAGGTAGGCGTTGGCCACCAGGTTGAAGGTCCGCCCCGGCCGCCAGTCCCAGGTCAGCGACCAGGTCTTCGATTTTTCCGGGAGCAGGTTGGCGTTGGGGGCGCGGAAGGTGCCGATCGGGTTGCCGGCGCTGTTGAAGCTGCCGAAGGCGCTGTAGCTTTCCTCCGGCGATGGCGCGCGGAAGGCCTCGCCGTAGGCGAGCTTCAGGAAATGGCCGGGCAGCGCCTGCCAGACGGCGCCGAGTCGCGGATTGGTGGTGTTGCCGTAGGTCGAGTACCAGTCGTAGCGCAGGCCGGCCACCGTCGAGAAGACCGGGTTCCATTGCGCCTGCCACTGCACGTAGCCCGACCAGCTGCGGTAGTTGGCCTCGTAGATCTGCAGCGGCAGGCTGGTGTTGGGATAGCTCATGCCCTGGTTGCCGGTCGACTTCGAGGTGTCGTAGGGGTGTGGCAGGTCGGGCGTTTCGATCGCCCGGTAGTCGCGGTAACCGAGGCCGGCGAGGACGGTGTGGCGGTCGTTCGGGCGCCAGGCAAGATTCTGCTCGATGCCGGTGCGGCGGCCGTAGGCGTAGTCGTAGCCGTGATCCTCGAAGTTGGTGAAGGTGTTGATGTAGCGGCTTTTCGGATCGACTTCGTAGCGCGAGTGGTCGACCAGGGTTTCGCTGCTCAGGGTTGGCGACAGGTCGAACTTGTAGCGTGCCTGCCAGGTTTCGATGGTGGTGTCCCAGTAGGCGTCGTCGAGGAAGTAGACGGCGCTGGAGCGGTCGCCGGTGCTGGTCAGGCTGCGGAAGCGGTTCTGGTAGTAGCCGACGCTCAGCCGCTCGCCGACATCGAGGCGGGCGTAGAAACTGCGGCTGCCGATGTCGCCGACGTAGTCCTCGCGTTCGGCGGCGGTCTTGGTGCCGGCCGCCACTTTCGGGAAATCCTTGCGGTAATACTCGTCGAGCGGCGCGCGGTCGCTTTTCTGGTAGTGGGCGCCGGCGGTCAGGCCGATGCCTTCGCCGAAGCGGCCGCTGGCCAGGAAATTGCCCTCGAGCGAGCCGTAGCTGCCGGCGCCGGCGGCGATCTTGCTGCCGGCTTCGCCGCCGCGGCTGGTGATGATGTTGATGACGCCGGCGACGGCGTCGGCGCCGTAGAGGGCGGCGGCGGGGCCGTAGAGGATTTCGACCTGGCGGGCGAAGTAGAGCGAGAAGTTCTCGGCGACCGGAATCTTGCCGCCGGCCGGATGATCGATGCGGACGCCGTCGAGCAGGATCAGCAGCTTGTTGTTGCTGACGTTGCCCTGGAAGACGAAGTGGTTGAACTGCGTCGACCGCGTGCCGCGCTGGAAGTCGACGCCGGGCAGGTCTTCGAGCAGGTCGGCGAGGTTCTTGTAGCGCCGGTCGCGCATCTGCTCGCGGGTGATGACGATGATGTGGGCGGGCGTCTGTTCGCGCGCTTCGGCATGGCGCGAGGCGGTGGTGACCGGCGTCGCCAGCAGTTCGTCGAGCGACAGCGGCAGCAGCGGCAATACGTTGTCGTCGGCCTGGGCCGCGCTGCCCGCCAGGAACAGGGCGAGCGCAATGGCGCCATGGGTGGCGTGTGGCATGAAAGTCCCCCGAAACATGCTGTTTCGCGGAAGCTTAACCGGGAATCCTTGCGTCGAGCTTACCCTGGCCGCAGATACGCAGGCCCAGGCGCAGGCATTCTTCCCACAGGTTGCCCTGGCCGATGCCCTTGATCAGCGCGTCGATGCGCCCAGCGTGGCGCAGCGCCGCCTCGAGCTGGGCGCTGCCCAGGCGTTGCACGGCCCGTTTGACGGCGTTCTGGCGCGCGCCCCAGACCTTGGCCTCCTTGAGCAGCAGATCGAGCGGGCGGCCGTTGTCGAGTCCGGCGCGGATCGCCGTCAGGCTGCGGATTTCCTCGCTCATCGCCCAGAGCACCAGCGGCGGCGCCTCGCCTTCCTGCATCAGGCCGTCGAGGGTGCGCGCCAGGCGGCCGACGTCGCCGGCGAGTAGGGCTTCGCGCAGGCCGTCGATGTCGTAGCGGGCGACATTGAGCACGGCGTCGCGCACCTGTGCATCGGTCAGTTTGCCGGCCGGGTAAAGCAGGGCCAGTTTCTGGATTTCCTGGTGCGCGGCGAGCAGGTTGCCTTCGACGCGTTCGGCGATGAATTTCAGGCTTTCCGGATCGGCACTCTGCTGCTGCCGGCGTAGCCGGCCGGCGATCCAGCCCGGCAGTTCGGCAAGCGGCGGGGCGTTGAGCTTGACGGCAACGCCGGCGTTGGCCAGCGTCGTGAACCAGGCCGCCTTCTCCTCGCGCCAGTCGAGTTCGGGCAGGGTGACCAGCAGCAGGTTGTCGGGCGACAGGTGCTGGCACCACTGCTGCAGCGCGGCGCCGCCTTCCTTGCCCGGCTTGCCGGCGGGGATGCGCAGGTCGATCAGCTTCTTGTCGCCGAACAGGGACAGGTTGCCGCCGGCGGCGAGCAACTGGCCCCAGTCAAAATGCGGCAGGACGGTCAGTACTTCGCGTTCGCTGTAACCGGCGCCGCGCGCCCGGGCGCGGATGGCGTCGGCGGCTTCGAGCACGAGCAGCGGCTCGTCGCCGTAGAGGACGTAGAGCGGGCGCAGTTCGCGTTCGAGATGGGCGGCCAGTTGTTCGGCCTTGAGCAGCATCAGTCGGTTTCCCGGCTCGGGTCCTTGGGCTTGACGATGCTCAGGCGACGCATGATCTGGTTCACCAGATCGCTGCTCAGGTCGCGCCAGAGCAGACGTTCTTCGATGTCCTTGGCGAGCACTTGCGAGTCGTCGAAGCTGAAGTCTCGGCTCAGACTGAGTTCGTTCGGGCCGACGATTTCCTCGCCCTTGCCATTGATCAGCCGGAAGCGGTAGGTCATCTGCAGGCGGTATTCGCGCACTCGGCCCTGGGCGTTGACGCTGAGGATGGTTTTCTGCCGGTTGTCCTCGAGCTGCTGGAAGACCGCCTCCGCCGCCTTCGGATCGGCGACGATTTCGGTACCGCCGCTGCCGCGGATGTGACGTTCGAGCCAGATCCGGACGTCGGCGGTTTCCGGCAGCGCGATGGCCATCGTCTTGTAGGGCAGCGTGTTGCCGCCCGCGCCGCGCAGATGGAAGCCGCAGCCGGCGAGGGCGGCGACGAGAATCAGGGCGAACAGCGGGCGCAGCAGGCGCATGGCGTTTTCCTCAAGCGACGATGTTGACCAGGCGGCCGGGGACGACGATGACCTTCTTCGCCGGCTTGCCTTCCATGAATTTGACGGCGCCCTCGCAAGCCAGCGCGGCGGCTTCGATGCTCGCCTTGTCGGCTTCCGCGGCGACGCGGATGGAACCGCGCAGCTTGCCGTTGACCTGCACCATCAGCTCGATCTCGTCCTGCTTTAGCGCGGCCGGGTCGGCCTTCGGGAAGGCGGCGAGGCCGGCGTCGGCACCCGGCTTCAGTTCGGCGTAGAGCGCCTGGCCGATGTGCGGGACGATGGGGAAGAGCAGCAGCACGGCGCTTTCCAGGACTTCCTGGGCGAGCGCGCGGCCGGCAGCGTCGGCGAGATCGCACTTGTCGTAGGCGTTGAGCAGCTCCATGACGGCGGCGATGGCGGTGTTGAACTGCTTGCGCCGGCCGTAGTCGTCGGCGACCTTGCCCATGGTCTGGTGCAGCTTGCGCCGCAGGTCGGCCTGCGCGGAAGAGAGGCCGTCGTTGCCGGTGCAGGCGGCGACGAGGCCGGTTTGCACGTGCTCGTAAGTCGTTTTCCACAAACGGCGCAGGAAGCGGTAGGCGCCTTCGACGCCGGCGTCGGACCATTCCAGCGACTGATCGGGCGGCGAGGCGAACATGATGAACAGACGCGCCGTGTCGGCGCCGTATTGGTCGATCAGTGCTTGCGGATCGACGCCGTTGTTCTTCGACTTCGACATCTTTTCGGTGCCGCCGATGACTACCGGCAGGCCGTCGGCCTTCAGCGTGGCGCCGGTCGGGCGACCGCGCTCGTCGGTGACGACGTCCACGTCGGCCGGGTTGATCCACTGCTTCTTGCCGCCATCAAGATCGCGGTAGAAGGTCGGCGCAACGACCATGCCCTGCGTCAGCAGGTTGGCGAACGGTTCGCCGAGGTCGCCGATCAGGCCGACATCGCGCATCAGCTTGGTGAAGAAGCGCGAATACAGCAAATGCAGGATGGCGTGCTCGATACCGCCGATGTACTGGTCGATGCCGCCCTTGCACCAGTAGGCGACGCGCTCGTCGACCATCGCCGTGGTGTTGTCCGGGCAGGCGTAGCGCAGGAAGTACCAGGACGACTCGAAGAAGGTATCCATGGTGTCGGTTTCGCGGCGGGCGTCGCCGCCGCACTTCGGACACTTGCACTCGTAGAACTCGGGCATCCTGGCGAGCGGCGAGCCGGCGCCGGTAATCTCGACGTTTTCGGGCAGCACGACGGGCAGTTGCGCGTCCGGCACCGGCACGTCGCCACAGGTCTTGCAGTGGATGATCGGGATCGGGCAGCCCCAGTAGCGCTGGCGGGAAATGCCCCAGTCGCGCAGGCGGAACTGGACTTTCTTGTCGCCGAGGTCCTTGGCGGCGAGGTCGGCAGCGATGGTGTCGACGGCGGCTTCATAGCCGAGACCGTCGTATTTGCCGGAATTGACCAGCTTGCCCTTGACCTTGTCGGCGTAGGACTCGGCCCAGGCCTGGTCGCTGAAGGATTCACCTTCGACGGCAACGACCTGCTTGATCGGCAAGTTGTACTTCAGCGCAAACGCGAAATCGCGTTCGTCGTGCGCCGGCACGGCCATCACGGCACCGTCGCCATAGCTCATCAGCACGTAGTTGCCGACCCAGACTTCGACCTGTTCGCCGGTCAGCGGATGGGTGACGAAAATGCCGGTCGGCAGGCCCTTCTTTTCCATCGTCGCAATGTCGGCTTCGGCAACGCCGCCCTTCTTGCATTCCTCGATGAAATTGGCCAGTTCCGGGTTGCCCGCCGCAGCGCGCTGCGCCAGCGGATGCTCGGCGGCTACGGCGACGAAGGTGACGCCCATGATGGTGTCGGCGCGGGTGGTGAAGACCCACAGCTTTTCGTCCGGGTTATCCGCCAGCGGGAAGGCGAAACGTACGCCCGTGCTCTTGCCGATCCAGTTCTTCTGCATCAGGCGGACCTGTTCCGGCCAGCCCGGCAGGTTGTCGAGTTCGGCGAGCAGCTCTTCGGCGTAGGCGGTGATCTTCATGTAGTACATCGGGATCTCGCGCTTCTCGATGAGCGCGCCGGAACGCCAGCCGCGACCGTCGATGACCTGTTCGTTGGCGAGCACGGTGTGATCGACCGGGTCCCAGTTCACGGTGCCGAGCTTCTTGTACACCAGGCCCTTTTCATAGAGGCGGGTGAACAGCCATTGTTCCCAGCGGTAGTACTCGGGGGTGCAGGTGGCGAATTCGCGCTGCCAGTCGATGGCGTAACCCAGCGACTTGAGCTGCGAACGCATGTAATCGATGTTCGAGTAGGTCCACCCGGCCGGCGCGACATTGTTCTGCATGGCCGCGTTTTCCGCCGGCATGCCGAAGGCGTCCCAGCCCATCGGCTGCAGCACGTTGTAGCCCTGCATCTTGTGGAAGCGCGAGAGCACGTCGCCGATCGTGTAGTTGCGCACATGACCCATGTGCAGTTTCCCGGACGGATACGGGAACATCGACAGGCAGTAGTACTTGGGTTTGCTGTTGTCCTCGACGGCGCGGGCGGCGCCGGTTTCGTCCCAGTGTTGCTGGGCGGCGCGTTCGAGGTCGGCCGGGGTGTATTTTTCCTGCATGGGCTTTGCGTGCTGAATGAGCGTCGATCAAACCGCGAATTATAGCGGTTGCCAGCCCCGGTAACGGCGCCGCTTTTCAGCAATTCCCGCGCGCAGGTCCCGGCCGGGGCGGGGCGGTTCCCCGTCACGCCGCCGGCGGGCGGCGCGACGGGCCGAACGTCAGCGACGTCCGGTCAGGCGGCTTTTTTTTGGCCGACCAGGTCGTTCCAGGTGTTCTGCCAGAACTGGTAGGTGTTTTGCGCGGCCATCAGCGACAGCAGCGACATCCGCGTCTGGTGGCGCCAGACCCAGCCCAGTTGCGGGGCGGCGGCAAGCTTGCCGGTGGCCAGGGCGCCGGCTTCGTCTTCGACGATGGCCAGGAAGCGCTCGATGGCCAGGCCGGAGAACTCGGCGCCGGACGATTGACCGGTCAGGGTTTCGGCTTCGCCGACGGCGCGACGCCACAGCTTGAGCGCCAGTTCTTCACTGATGCCGGCCCGCTTGGCAATCCAGGGGAGGATTTTCGGTGATTGCATGTTGTTCATTTGCTGCTCCTTGTCGGTCACGGTGGTGACCCCATTCCATTCGACTGCCTCGTGGGCAAATAGTTTTGTGCACTGCAATATATTTGCCGCCAGTATACTTTTGACACACCGGCCGGCATGTAACAAATTGTCCGGTTTGTGTTGCTGCGTTGCACAATTACAACAAATTGGTTTGACCACTTGTCCAATAAACTGCGGCCGGCATTGTACACTGTCCGCCTCTCTCTGTGATCCCCCGACGCCATGTCCGACCTGCTCGCCAACCTCAATCCTCCCCAACTGCAGGCCGTGACGCTGCCGCCGGTGCATGCGCTGATCCTGGCCGGCGCCGGCAGCGGCAAGACGCGGGTGCTGACGACGCGCATCGCCTGGCTGATCTCGACCGGCCAGGTCGGGCCGCATGGGGTGATGGCGGTGACCTTCACCAACAAGGCAGCCAAGGAAATGAGCGCGCGCCTGTCGGCGCTGGTGCCGATCAATGTGCGCGGGATGTGGATCGGCACCTTCCACGGCCTGTGCAACCGGCTGCTGCGCGCGCACTACCGCGAGGCCGGCCTGCCGCAGACCTTCCAGATCCTCGATTCGGCCGACCAACTGGCGATGGTCAAGCGCCTCCTGAAGAACCTCAACATCGACGACGAGAAGTACCCGCCGCGCGAGCTCTGTCATTTCATCAACGCGCACAAGGAGCAGGGCGTGCGTGCCGGTCAGGCCGAGGTGTACGACCACTACACGCAGAAGCGCGTCGAGATTTATGCCGAGTACGAAACCCAGTGCAACCGCGAGGGCGTCTGCGACTTCGCCGAGCTGCTGCTGCGCTGCTTCGAGTTGCTGCAGCGCAACGAGCCCTTGCGCACGCATTACCAGCAGCGTTTCCGGCAGATCCTGGTCGATGAGTTCCAGGATACCAACAAGCTGCAGTACGCCTGGCTGCAACTGCTGGCCGGCGGCGGCGCCAAACTCTTCGCGGTCGGCGACGACGATCAGTCGATCTACCGCTTCCGCGGCGCCGAGGTCGGCAACATGCGCGACTTCGAGCGCGACTACTGCGCCGACAACATCATCCGCCTCGAGCAGAACTACCGTTCGCACGGCAACATCCTGGCTGCCGCCAACGCCATCATCAAGCACAACCGCGAGCGCCTGGGCAAAAACCTGTGGACCGACGCCGGCGACGGCGAGCCGATCCGCGCCTTCGAAGCCTATTCGGACATCGACGAGGCGCGCTTCATCGTCGACGAGATCCGCGAACTGGTGCGCGACGGCGTGCCGGCGACACAGTGCGCCATCCTTTACCGTTCGAACGCCCAGTCGCGCGTGCTCGAACACGAGTTGTTCACCAAGGGCGTGCCCTACAAGGTCTATGGCGGCCTGCGCTTCTTCGAGCGCCAGGAAGTCAAGCACGCGCTCGCCTACCTGCGCCTGCTCGGCAATCCCGACGACGATACGGCGTTTCTGCGCGTCGTGAACTTCCCGACCCGCGGCATCGGTGCCCGTTCGCTGGAAAACCTGCAGGCCGCCGCGCACCAGATGAACTCCAGCCTCTACAACGCCGCCGCTTCGCTGACCGGCAAGGCCGGCCAGAGCGTCGGCGCCTTCATCCGGTTGGTCGAGACGCTGCGCCAGGAATGCGAAAAACTGCCGCTGCCCGAGATCATCGAGCACGTCGTCGAGAAGTCCGGCCTCGCCCAGCATTACCGGCTGGAGAAGGAAGGCCAGGAGCGGCTGGAGAACCTCGACGAACTGATCAACGCCGCCGCCAGCTTCGTGGACGATGAAGGGGCGGTGGGCGAAGGCGGCGCGCTCGCCTCCTTCCTCGCCCACGCCTCGCTCGAATCCGGCGAACACCAGGCCGGCGAAGGCCAGGAAGCGGTCCAGTTGATGTCGGTGCACGCGGCGAAGGGACTGGAGTTCGACGTCGTCTTCATCAGCGGCCTGGAACAGGGACTGTTCCCGCACGAGAACGCAGTCAACGAGGGGCGCGACGGCCTGGAGGAGGAGCGTCGGCTGATGTACGTCGCGGTCACCCGCGCCCGCCAGCGGCTTTACCTGTCCTGCGCGCAGACCCGCATGCTGCACGGGCAGACGCGCTATTGCACGGCTTCGTCCTTCTTCGACGAGATCCCGGAAGAACTGCTGTTCAAGCTCAACAAGAAGGCCTCGGCACCGGCGCCGACCTGGGGCGGCTACGCCGCCGCCAGCAGCGCGCCGGTGGCCGGTGGTTTGCGTATCGGGCAGAACGTCGAACATCCGAAGTTCGGTTTGGGCGTCATCGTCGCCAGCGATGGGCGCGGCGCCGATGCTCGGGTGCAGGTCAACTTCGGTGGCGGTGTCGGGATGAAATGGCTGGCGCTCGAATACGCCAAACTGACGCCGGTATGACGTCGTCAGCACCGGTTGCGCGGTAGATCGCAAGGGCTGGCGGTGATACCCTCGCACTCTTGACGACGACAGGGTTTGCCCGACCACGCATGATGGCGAAAATCAAGGCTGGACTTATCTCGCTGCGCGACCTGTTCGCGACGGCCTGGTGGATCTTTTTGATCGCCGGCATCGGTTTCGTCATCGCCTTCCAGTTCGTCGAGCCGGCGCCGCCGCACCACGTGGTGATGACCAGCGGCAGCGAGAGTGGCGCCTACTACCAGTTCGCCAGGCGCTACGCGGCGATCCTGGCGCGCTCAGGGATCACGCTCGAAGTGCGTTCCTCGGAAGGCTCGGTGCAGAATCTCGAACGGCTCAAGAGTGGCGAAGCGCAGATCGGGTTTGTTCAGGGTGGCGTCATCGAACCGATCGACGAAAGCCGGATCGACGAGGAGCCGGAAACCTGGGGCCTGCTGTCGCTGGGCAGCATGTTCTACGAGCCGGTCTGGGTCTTCTACCAGGGCGAAACCATTGAGCGCCTGAGCGAATTGCGCGGCAAGCGCATCGCCATCGGCCAGGAAGGCTCCGGCATCCGGCAACTGGCGCAGCGCCTGCTGGAAGACAACGATGTCGATTTCCGCCAGAACGCGTTGCCGATCTCCGGCCTCGCCGCCGCCGAAGAGCTGCAGCAGGGGCGCATCGACGCCGCCTTCATCATTGCCGCCGAGCACGCGCCGGTGGTTCAGGTGCTGCTGCGTTCGCCGGGTGTCAAGCTGATGAATTTCTCGCAGTCCTTCGCCTACGAGCGGCGTTATCCCTTCCTGACCCGGCTCACCATGCCGCAGGGGGTGGCCGACCTGGTCCTCGACATCCCGCCGGTCGATACCCGGGTGCTGGCGCCGACCGCCAGCCTGGTGGTGCGCGACGACCTGCATCCGGCGCTGCAGAACCTGCTGCTGCAGGCGGCGCGGCAGATCCACGGCAAGCCCGGCTTCTTCCAGACGGCCAACGAGTTTCCGGCCTACATGGACGGCATGCTGCCGCTGTCGTCGGAGGCCGAGCGCTTCTTCAAGTCCGGCCCGCCCTTCCTGCAGCGCTATCTACCGTTCTGGCTGGCGGTCCTGGTCGACCGGCTGATCGTCCTGCTGGTGCCGGTGATCGCCCTGCTCATCCCGCTGCTGCGGGTGGCGCCGGCGCTCTATAGCTGGCGGGTCCGCTCCAAGGTGTTCCGTTGCTACGGCGAGCTGAAGTTCCTCGAGGACGACCTGAAGAACCACTACGATCCGGCGCGACTGGCGGAATATCGCAGCCGCCTCGACGCGCTCGACGAAGAAGCGGCCGAGTTGCGCGTGCCGCTCGGTTTCACCGACCTGGTCTACACGCTGCGCGAGCACGTCAACCTGGTGCGCAGCATCCTCGACAAGAAGGAGCGTGAATGAAGGGTTTCCTCGTCGCCAATCCCAAAGGCGGTTCCGGCAAGAGCACGCTGGCCACCAACCTCGCCGGCTATTTCGCCAGCCGCGGCCACGACGTCATGCTCGGCGACATCGACCGCCAGCAGTCGGCGCGCGAATGGTTGGCGACGCGCCCCTTCGCATTGCCGACGATCGAGACCTGGGAGATCGGTCCGGACCGTATCGCCCGGCCGCCCAAGGGCACCTCGCACGTCGTCCTCGATACCCCGGCCGGCCTGCACGGCAAGCAGCTCGACAAGGTGTTGAAGCTGTCAACGCGGGTGATCGTGCCGGTCCAGCCGTCGCTGTTCGACATGCGGGCGACCCGCCATTTCCTGGAAGCCCTGCTCGACGAAAAAGCGGTGCGCAAGGGCAAGGCCGACGTCGCCGTGATCGGCATGCGGGTCGATGGCCGGACGCGTGCCGCTGCCGAACTGGAACGCTTCTTCGCCGGCTTCAACCTGCCGGTGCTGGCTTATCTGCGCGACACCCAGGTCTATGTCCAGGCCGCCGCCGCCGGCCTGACCCTGTTCGACCTGCCGCGTTCGCGCGCCGAGCGCGACCTGGAGCAGTGGCAGGCGATCATCGACTGGGTCGAAAAGCCGGGCCAGACCGGCTGAGATGCTGAAATACCTGCTGCTCCTCGCGCTTGGCGCAATTCTCTGGTGGCACTGGCGCAAGGGCCGGGATGCCGCCGTGCCGCCGCCGGATGCGCCGCCACCGGTCGAGCGCATGGTGCGCTGCGCCCACTGCGGCGTGCATTTGCCGGAAAGCGATGCCGTCGCCGAAGGCGGCCGCCACTACTGCAACGCGGCACATCGCGACGCCGCCCGGCGCGCCGGGGGCTGACGTGCAGGGCTGGCTGAACGATACCTGGGAGCCGAACTGGCGCTCCTTCCAGTATTTCGTCCTCTACCGCCTGTTGCTCGGCAGCCTGGCGCTGCTGGCGCTGCTTTTCCCCGGCGACTGGAACCTGCGCCTCAACATGCTGCCGTCGCTCCTGACCTTCACGCTGGTCGGCGCGCATCTGCTGTGCACGGCGGTCGGTCTCGTGTTGGCGCGTTTCTGGCAGCAGCATTTCAACTTTCAGCTTTCCTTCCAGGTCGTCGTCGATATCGTCGTCCTCGCCGCGCTGATGTTCATTGCCGGCGGCGTCAGCAGCGGCTTCGGGCTGATCCTGCTGATTTCCCTGGCGGCGGCGAGCCTGGTCGGCCAGGGGCGGCTGGTCCTGCTCTACGCGGCGCTGGCGACCTTGGCGGCACTGCTGTCGCAGGCGCTGGGGGTTTTGCTGAGCGGTTTCGACCAGAGCGGCCTGGTCCAGGCCGGCTTCATCTCGGCCGGCTATTTCGCGACGGCGATCCTCGCCCGCCTGCTCGGCCAGCGCGTGATGGTCAACGAAGACCTCGCCCGTCGGCGCGGCATCGCGCTCAACAACCAGATTCGCATCAACCAGCGCGTTGTCGAGCGGATGCAGGACGGCGTGCTGATCGTCACCCGCGATGGCGAGATTGTCCGCCACAACCCGATGGCGGTGCGTCTGCTCGGTCTGCCGGCAAGCGGCGGCAATCTGGCGGTGCACGCGCCGACCCTGGGGGCGGCGCTCGGCCACTGGTTGGCCGGCAACAGCAACGACAGCGTTTTGCTCTCCGGGGCCGGCAACGCCGAACTGGGGGCGCGTTTCGAATCGACCGCCAGTTCCGACGGCGAGGTGCTGGTCTTCATCGAGGATGTCGGCCGCATCAAGGAGCAGGCCAAGCAGCTCAAGCTGGCGGCGCTCGGCCGGCTGACGGCGAGCATCGCCCATGAAATCCGCAATCCGCTGTCGGCGATCAGCCATGCCTCGGAACTGTTGCGCGAGGAGCGGCGCGGCGACCTCTACGAGCGCCTGCTGCGCATCATCGGCGACAATACCGCGCGCCTGGACCGCATCGTCGGCGACGTGCTCGAACTCGGTCGGCAGAAGCAGGCGCAGGTCGAAGTGATCTCGCTGCGCGAATTCCTCGGCAATTTCGCGGTCGACCTGCTGGGCAACGAAAACCTGCCGCCGACCACCATCGCCCTTGAGGTGCCGGCCGGGCTTGTCATCTGCTTCGACCGCTCGCACCTGCACCAGGTGTTGTGGAACCTGGTCGGCAATGCGCTGCGCCATTCGACGCGCGGCACGGCGGCGGTGCGCGTCCGGGCAGTTCCCGCCCTCGGCCAGGGCTGGGTAGAATTGCACGTCATCGACGATGGTCCCGGCGTACCGGCCGAATTGCGCGACCAGGTGTTCGAACCCTTTTTCACCACCCATACCCTGGGTACCGGCCTCGGCCTGTTCATCGCCCGCGAGCTGTGCGTCGCCAACGGCGGCGCGCTGACCCTGAAGGCCGATGCCGGCGGTGGCCATTTCATTGTTTCCGGGAGGAGTGATTCGTGTCCGTTACCCGTAGCGAGCGGCGCCCGCGCGGCGAGTTGAACCGTGTCCTCGTCGTCGACGACGAGGCCGACATCCGCGAACTGATCGACCTGACCCTGGCCCGCATGGGCCTGGCGGCGGAGTGCGCCGGTTCGGTCGGCGAAGCGAAGGCGGCGCTGGCGGCCGGCGATTTCCAGTTATGCCTGACTGACATGCGCCTGCCCGACGGTGCCGGGCTGGAAATCGTCCGTTACATCGCCGAGAACCACCCGCGCCTGCCGGTCGCCGTGATCACCGCCTGGGGCAGCGCCGAGAACGCGGTCGCCGCGCTCAAGGCCGGCGCCTTCGACTACCTGTCGAAGCCGGTCGGCCTGGAACAGTTGCGGGCGCTGATCCGTTCCGCCTTGCGTCTGCCCGGCAACGGCGCCGAGAACGACGCGCTGCGTGCGCTGACCGGCGAGTCGGCGAGCATGCAGCAGGTGCGGGCGATGATCGAGAAAATGGCGCGCAGCCAGGCGCCGATCTACATCTCCGGCGAGTCCGGCTCCGGCAAGGAACTGGCGGCGCGCCTGATCCACGCCCGCAGCGCGCGCAGCGCCGGGCCCTTCGTCCCGGTCAACTGCGGGGCGATCCCCGAGAACCTGATGGAGAGCGAGTTCTTCGGCTATCGCAAGGGCGCCTTCACCGGCGCCGACAGCGACCGCGACGGCTTCTTCCAGGCCGCCAGCGGCGGCACGCTGTTCCTCGACGAGGTCGCCGACCTGCCGCTGGCGATGCAGGTCAAGCTGCTGCGGGCGATCCAGGAAAAACGCGTGCGCAAGGTCGGCTGCGTCACCGAAGAGCCGGTCGACCTGCGCATCATCTGCGCCACCCACCGCAACCTGCGCGAGCGGGTCGATCAGGGCAGCTTCCGCCAGGATCTCTATTACCGGTTGAACGTCATCGAACTGCGCATGCCGCCCTTGCGCGAGCGCATGGAAGACATCGCGCCGCTGGTCGACAGCATCCTGAGCAAGCTGTGCGGCGAGGCACATCCCAGTCTGTCGCCGGCGGCGATCAAGGCGTTGCAGTTGTACTCCTTCCCCGGCAACGTGCGCGAGCTGGAGAACATCCTCGAACGGGCGACCGCGCTCTGCGCCGGCGAGCTGATCGAGCCCGACGACCTCCACCTCGAGCCCGAGGAGGGGGCCGGCAGCGATCTCCAGGGGCGCGGCAGCGAGACGCTCGACGACTACCTCAACCGCCTCGAACGCCAGGCCATCCTGGAAGCGCTGCAGAAGACCGAGGGCAACCGGACGGCGGCGGCGCGCCTGCTCGGCGTCACCTTCCGTTCGCTG
This sequence comes from Azonexus sp. MM2026_4, assembly GCF_055901855.1. NCBI lineage: Bacteria > Pseudomonadati > Pseudomonadota > Betaproteobacteria > Rhodocyclales > Azonexaceae > Azonexus > Azonexus sp. MM2026_4. The sequence continues at coordinate 3,922,673 of NZ_CM148380.1, forward strand.
CGCTACCGGCTGGAACGGCTGGGTATCGAATGACCTGGCTGGCGGATGGCTGGCTGGACACGGCCGAGCGGCGGGAGTCGCCGAATTTCGGCGAGCGCCCGGCCGGCGCCGCGGTTGCGCTGGTGGTCGTGCATAACATCAGCCTGCCGCCCGGCGAGTTCGGCGGCGACTGGGTCGAGGACTTTTTCCTCAATCGGCTCGATGCGACGGCGCACCCGTATTTCGCCGAAATTGCCGGGTTGCAGGTGTCGGCGCATTTCTACGTCAGGCGCGACGGCCGCGTCGTCCAGTTCGTCGGCTGCGACCGGCGCGCCTGGCACGCCGGCCGGTCGAACTGGTGCGGGCGCGACAACTGCAACGACTACTCGGTCGGCATCGAACTCGAGGGCTGCGACGAGCTGCCGTTCACCGACGCCCAGTACGCGGCCTTGTGGCCCTTGCTCGACGCCTTTCGCCAGCGTTATCCGATTACTGCCGTCGCCGGTCACAGCGACATCGCGCCGGGGCGCAAGAGCGACCCCGGACCGCATTTCGACTGGGCGGCGCTGGCCGCCCGTTACCCCGACCTCGACCTACCGCCCGAAGTGGCGGCGTAGGCGCTCGACCGCTTCGGCCAGCCGGTCGACGCCGGTGGTGTAGGCGAAGCGGATGTATTTTTCCGGCGCGTTGGCGCCGAAATCCAGCCCCGGCGTCGCGGCGACACCGGCGTCTTCGAGCAACTCGCGGGCCAGTGCGAAGCTGTCGGCGGCCACCGCCGAGCAGTCGCAGTACAGGTAGAAGGCGCCTTCCGGGCGGGCGACGATGGCGAGCCCGATCGCCTCCAGTGCCGGTGCCAGGAAGTCGCGGCGGCGGCGGAACTCGGCCCGGCGTTCCTCGAGGATGGCGATGGTTTCCGGCCGGAAGGCGGCGAGCGCCGCGTACTGCGCCGGCGTTGACGGACAGAGGACGAGGTTCTGCGCCAGCTTCTCGACGTCGCGCACGAAGGCTTCCGGAATCACCATCCAGCCCAGCCGCCAGCCGGTCATCTGGAAATACTTGGAGAAGCTGTTGATCACCCAGATGTCGTCGCCGGCGGCGCAGGCGGTCGGCGCGTCGGTCTCGTAGGTGAGGCCGTGGTAGATCTCGTCGACCAGGAAGTGGCCGGCGCGGGCGCGGCAGACCTCGGCCAGCGCGGCGATCTCCGGCAGCGTCAGCAGGGTGCCGGTCGGGTTGGCCGGCGAGGCGACGAGGAGGCCGGCCGTGTTTTCGTTCCAGGCCGTGGCGACTTGCGCCGGCGTCGGCTGGAAGTTGCTCTGCGGGCCGACCGGGATGGCGACCGGGCGGCCTTCGTAGGTGCGCAGGATGTGCCGGTTGCACGGGTAACCGGGATCGGCGAGCAGCCATTCGCGGCCGGGATCGGCGAGGCAGGCGAAGGCCAGGTTGAGCGCGCCGGAGGCGCCGTTGGTGACGGCGATGCGCGCGGCCGGCACGGCGACGCCGTAGCGCTGGCGGTAGAAGTCGCTGATCGCCTGGCGCAACTCGGGCAGCCCGAGTGCCTGCGTGTACAACGTTTTTCCACCGTTCAGTGCGGCGATGGCGGCATCGACGATCGGCGCCGGCGTCGCGAAATCCGGCTCGCCGACTTCCATATGGATGATGTCGCGGCCCGCCGCTTCAAGCTCGCGGGCACGGGTCAGCAGTTCGACGACGTGGAAGGGAGCGATGTCGGCGAGACGGGCGGCGGAATGGGGCATGGCGGTCTCCAAAGAGAAAGGCCACCTGGGCGGTGGCCTTGTCTGTCTGTTCAGTGTTGAATAAAGCGCTTGCAGGCCGTAGCGAGCGCCTCAAGGCCGGTGTGAGAAGCACAGCCGTACTTGCGTACGGTGAGCATCGCAGCGCCGGGATTGAGGTGCGCAGTAGGCAGGCAAGCGTTTTATCAGGCGGCGTCCTTGAAGATGCCCATCTCGAACAGTTCGCGCTTCAACACCAGTTCGCGCGGCATCTTCTCGCCCATCTTGTCGAACCATTCCTTGTGGCCGGCCAGTTCGGCCTTCCAGGCGTCGGCGTCGATCGTGGTCAGGGCTTCGAAGTCGTCGCGCTTGATGTCGAGACCGGTCCAGTCGATGTCCTCGAACTTCGGCATCCAGCCGAGCACGGTTTCCTTGGCGGCGACCTTGCCCTTGCAGCGGTCGACGATCCACTTCAGGACGCGCATGTTGTCGCCGAAGCCCGGCCACATGAAGTTGCCGTCCTGGTCCATACGGAACCAGTTGACGCAGAAGATCTTCGGCGTCGCATCAACGGCCTTGCCCATGCGCAGCCAGTGGTTGAAGTAATCGCCCATGTGGTAGCCGCAGAAGGGCAGCATGGCGAACGGGTCGCGACGCACAACGCCTTGCTGGCCGAAGGCGGCAGCGGTGGTTTCGGAACCGAGGGTGGCGGCCATGTAGACGCCGTAGTTCCAGTTGAAGGCCTGGTAGACCAGCGGCACGGTGGTGGCGCGGCGGCCGCCGAAAATGAAGGCGGAGATCGGCACGCCGGCGGGGTCTTCCCAGGCGGCATCGACCGACGGGCACTGGTTGGCCGGGGCGGTGAAGCGCGAGTTGGCATGCGCAGCCTTGCGGCCGTTCTTGCCGTCTTCCGGCGTCCAGTCCTTGCCCTGCCAGTCGATCAGATGATCCGGGGCTTGCTTGGTCAGGCCTTCCCACCACACGTCGCCATCGTCGGTCAGCGCGACGTTGGTGAAGATGATGTTCTCTTTCAGGGTGGCCAGCGCGTTGTAGTTGGTCTTCTCGCTGGTGCCCGGGGCGACGCCGAAGAAGCCGGCTTCCGGGTTGATGGCGTAGAAGCGGGTGACGCCGTCGGCATCGACGCGCGGCTTGATCCAGGCGATGTCGTCGCCGATGGTGGTGATCTTCCAGCCGTCCAGGGTCTTCGGCGGGATCAGCATGGCGAAGTTGGTCTTGCCGCAGGCCGACGGGAAGGCGGCGGCGACGTAGGTCTTTTCACCTTCCGGCGACTCGACGCCGAGGATCAGCATGTGTTCGGCCAGCCAGCCCTGTTCGCGCGCCATGTTGGAGGCGATGCGCAGCGCGAAGCACTTCTTGCCGAGCAGGGCGTTGCCGCCGTAGCCGGAACCGTAGGACCAGATTTCGCGGGTTTCCGGGTAATGCACGATGTACTTGACGGTCGGGTTGCACGGCCACTTGGCATCCTGCTGGCCCGGTTCGAGCGGGGCGCCGACGGAGTGGATGCAGGGGACGAATTCGCCGTCGCTGCCGAGCACGTCGAAAACGGCCTTGCCCATGCGGGTCATCGTGCGCATGTTGGTGGCGACGTAGGCCGAGTCGGTGATCTCGAAACCGATGTGGGCGATCGGCGAACCGAGCGGGCCCATCGAGAAGGGGATGACGTACATCGTGCGGCCCTTCATGCAGCCCTTGAACAGGCCGTTCAGGGTTTCGCGCATCTTGGCCGGTTCTTCCCAGTTGTTGGTCGGGCCGGCGTCTTCCTTCTTTTCGGAACAGATGTAGGTGCGGTCTTCGACGCGGGCGACGTCGGATGGATCGGAGAAGGCGAGGTAGGAATTCGGGCGCTTGGCTTCGTTCAGTTTGATGAAGGTGCCCGCTGCAACCATTTCCGCGCACAGACGGTCGTATTCTTCCTGCGAGCCGTCACACCAGTGGATCTGGTCGGGTTGTGTCAGTTCGGCAATCTCGGCAACCCACTTCTTGAGGGCTTCGTGTTTGACGTATTCCGGTGCGTTCAGCGCTGCGGTCATGGCGGTGTCTCTCTAATAAGTTACTGAAATAACTGATTTTCACGCCAGTCGCCGGGTGCTGCCACCAAGACATCTGCGCGGCGAGAGGCCGTCGGCTGGGAAGCCCGTAATTATGCCTCAGGCAGGGGGAAATATCTACTTGACTTTGCTGACTAGGTGATGTCCGAAATATCGTTGTCAAGTGTTGTATGTTATAATTTTCCGCATCTCAAAAATCATTTTCACAATATAAAACGGAGGCGACATGGATCCCAGGCAATTGCGCGAAGCCGCGCTGTTCTATCACCGTAGTCCGAAACCCGGCAAGATCGCCGTCACGCCAATCAAGCAACTGACCAACCAGTACGATCTGTCGATGGCCTATTCGCCGGGCGTGGCTTACGCCTGCGAAGAAATCGTTGCTGATCCGCGTGAGGCCAGCACGCTGACCTCGCGCGCCAACCTGGTCGGTGTCATCACCAACGGTACCGCCGTCCTCGGCCTCGGGCCGATCGGCCCGCTCGCCGCCAAGCCGGTCATGGAAGGCAAGGGTGTGCTGTTCAAGAAATTCGCCAATATCGATGTCTTCGATCTCGAGATCGAAGAGCGCGATCCGGACAAGCTGATCGACACCATTGCCTCGCTGGAGCCGACCTTCGGCGGCATCAACCTCGAAGACATCAAGGCGCCCGAGTGCTTCTACATCGAGAAGAAGCTGCGCGAGCGGATGAAGATTCCGGTTTTCCATGACGATCAGCACGGTACGGCGATTGTCGTCGGCGCTGCCATCCTCAATGGCCTGCACCTGATCGGCAAGGACATGTCCAAGGTCAAGATCGTCACCTCCGGCGCCGGTGCCGCGGCGCTCGCCTGTCTCGACCTGCTGGTCATGCTCGGCGCGCCGGTGGAGAACATCTGGGTCACCGACATCAAGGGCCTGGTCTACGAAGGCCGGGTCGAGGAAATGGACGAGATCAAGGCGCGCTATGCGAAGCGGACCGATGCCCGGACGCTGGGCGAAGTCATTGCCGATGCCGATGTCTTCCTCGGCCTTTCCGCTGGCGGCGTGCTGAAGTCGGAAATGGTGGCGAAGATGGCGGCGCAGCCGCTGATCATGGCGCTCGCCAACCCGACGCCGGAAATCCTGCCGGAGCAGGTCAAGGCGGTGCGCGACGACGCGATCATCTGCACCGGCCGCTCGGACTACCCGAACCAGGTCAACAACGTCCTCTGCTTCCCCTTCATCTTCCGCGGTGCGCTCGACGTCGGCGCGACGACGATCACCGAGGAAATGAAGATGGCGGCGGTGAAAGCCATCGCCGAACTGGCCCGCGCCGAGCAGTCGGAAGTCGTCGCTTCCGCCTACGGCGAGAAGATTTCCGGCTTCGGTCCTGAATATCTGATTCCCAAGCCCTTCGACCATCGCCTGATCGTCAAGATTGCGCCGGCGGTGGCGCAGGCAGGGATGGATTCGGGCGTCGCGACGCGGCCGATCGAGGATTGGGATGCCTACCTGCAGGGGCTGAACGAATTCGTCTACCACTCCGGCCTGATCATGAAGCCGGTGTTCTCGCAGGCCCGCCTGGCGCCCAAACGCATCGTCTTCGCCGAGGGCGAGGACGAGCGCGTGCTGCGCGCGGTGCAGGTGGTGCGCGACGAAGGCATTGCCTGGCCGATCCTGATCGGTCGGCACGCCGAGATCAACCGCCGGATCGAAGCGGCCGGCCTGCGCATCCGCGAAGGCGAGGATTTCGAAGTCATCCACGCAGACAACAGTGCTTTCTTCGACGAGCATTACGAGGAGTTCTGGACCACCTATCACCGGATCATGGAGCGCAAGGGGGTGTCGCCCGATTACGCGCGCCGCGAGGTGCGTCGCCGCAATACGCTGTACGGCGCGTTGATGGTCCGTCTCGGTTACGCCGACGGCCTGATCTGCGGTACCTTCGGCCGTCACGAGACGCATCGCGAATACGTGCAGAGCGTCATCGGCACGCGTGCCGAGCATGACCGCTATTACGCGATGAACCTGCTGCTGCTGCCGGGGCGGACGGTCTTCATTGCCGACACCTACGTCAATTACGACCCGAGCGCCGAACAACTGGTCGACATGACGCTGATGGCGGCCGAGGAAATCCGCAACTTCGGCATCGTGCCCAAGGTCGCGCTGCTCTCGCATTCCACCTTCGGTACCGAGAACACGCCGACTGCGGTCAAGATGCGCGAGGTGCTGGCCGAACTCAACCGGCGCGCGCCGGAGCTTGAGGTCGAAGGCGAAATGCACGGCGACGCGGCGCTCGACGAGAAGATCCGCCAGACCGCCTTCCCGAATTCCCGGCTCAAGGGGCAGGCCAACCTGTTGGTGATGCCGACCCTGGACGCGGCGAACATCTCGTTCAATCTGCTCAAGGTGGCAGCCGGCGACAACCTGACCGTCGGGCCGATCCTGCTCGGTGCGGCGAAGCCGGTCAACATCCTGACGCCGACGGCGACGGTGCGCCGCATCGTCAACATGACGGCGCTGACTGTTGTTGACGCTTCCTGAGTAACTGCCTGAATATACAGAGCTATCTCGCTGCTTTGATTGTAATTTTGGATTTGGATCATAAACTCGGATAAAATCGGCGCTTGCTTCGGGAGTGCCTCCATGCGTCGAAAATTACTTGTCCTGCTTGCGTCCTTTTCCCTGATCGTCGGCGTGTCGCCGGTCGAGGCGGCGAAACGGGAGACGACAACCAAGAAGGCGGTGCCGCACAAAACGGCTAAGAAGACGCAGAAGAAGTTGGTGGCGGCGCGCAGCACGAAACCGGTGAAGCGTGTCGCCCTCAACGAGGACCCGGCGCAGCTGGCGATCCGTTCGTCGGCGGCGCTGGTCATCGATCAGGGCAGCAATCGCGTGGTGATCGAGAAGCAGCCGGACGCCGTGCTGCCGATCGCCTCGATTTCCAAGCTGATGACGGCGATGGTCGTGCTCGATGCCGGCCTCGACATGCACGAGGTGATCAGCATCGGCGCCGAGGATATCGACGACCTGAAGGGGACGCGTTCGCGCCTGCCGGTGGGGACGACGATGACCCGGGAGACGGCGATGCTGCTGGCGCTGATGTCTTCCGAGAACCGGGCGGCGCACGCCCTTGGTCGTCATTACCCCGGTGGTCTGCGCGCTTTCGTCGATGCGATGAACCGCAAGTCGCGCGCCCTCGGCATGTTCGACACCCGTTTCGAGGAACCGACCGGTTTGTCGAGCAACAACGTTTCCACCGCCCACGATCTGGCGCGCATGGTGACGGCGGCGGTTCGTTATCCGCAGATCCGCATGTTCTCGACGACCGCCGAGGCCAAGGTCGAGCTGAACGGCCGCATCCAGCAATTCGGCAATACCAACTCGCTGGTGCGTAGCGACAACTGGCAGATCGGCCTGTCGAAGACCGGTTACATCTCGGAAGCTGGCCGTTGTCTGGTGATGCAGGCCTGGGTCGCCGGCAAGCCGGTGGTCATCGTCCTGCTCGATTCGCAAGGCAAGGCAACCCGGGTTGGCGACGCCAACCGGATCAAGCGCTGGATGGAAAGCGCCTGAGTTTCCTGTTCCGGATGCAGCAAGGCGGCCGTTGGCCGCCTTTTTTATTGGCGCGGCTTGATGTAACCGAGGGCGCGCGAGACCTCGTCGGCGGTCTCCTTGACCTGCCGGCCCCATTCCGGGTCGTGGCGGTCGGCCGGAGCCGACACCGAGAGGGCGGCGACGACATTGCCTTCGTCATCGTGGATCGGCGCCGCGACGCATTTCAGCCCGAGTTCGGCTTCCTCGTCGTCGTAGGCGATGCCGTGCCGGCGCACCTTGTCCAGTTCCTTTTCAAGGGCGGCCAGGGTGGTCAGCGAATGTGGTGTCTTGCCCGGTAGGGCGGTACGGCGGGCGTAATCGCGAACTTTCTGGGCGCTTTCGGCGGCCAGGAAGAGCTTGCCGAGCGAGGTCAGGTGCAGGGGCGCGCGACCACCGACCAAGTAGACGACGCGAACCAGCGAGCGGCCGGACGAGGTGCGTTCCAGATAAACGATATCGTCGTCGTGGCGGGCGCCCAGGTTGATCGCCTCGCCGATCTTTTCATGCAGGGTTTGCATGAAGGGCAGGGCGACTTCGCGCAGGTTGATGCGCGACTTGACGATATTACCGAGTTCGAGCAACCGGATGCCGAGGCGGTAGTTGCCGGCGTCCTGGCGTTCGACGAAGCGGGCGTTGCACATCGCGGCGAGGATGCGATGGGCCGTCGATGGGTGCAGTTCGGTGACAGCGGCCAGGTGTTTCAGACTGGCGGCGTCCGGGGCTTCGGCGAGCGCGTCGAGCAAGGACATCATGCGCTCGATGACCTGGATCGAACCAGGCGTCCGGGTGGCGCCGTCGGCAACTTCTGACAACTGGATTCCTTTATTCGCGGGGTTTGAGTAGCATTGGCCACTTTGCCTTGTGGTGCGGCGCAATATTAACATGCGGATCGCCTTATACGTTACCTGCCTGGTGGACCTGATGCGTCCGGCGGTGGGCTTTGCTGCCTTGCGCCTGCTTGAAGCAACCGGCAACGACGTCGTCGTGCCGCCGGCCCAGACCTGCTGCGGCCAACCCGCCTGGAGTGCCGGCAACCGGCCGCTGGCGATGGAGCTGGCACGCAAGGCGATTGCCGAGCTGGAAAGTTACGATGTCGTCGTCGTGCCTTCGGGTTCCTGCGCCGAGCAGATCAAGTCGGTGTATCCCAAGTTGTTCGTTGACGATGCCGTCTGGGGACCACGCGCCCGCGAATTGGCCGGGCGCACCGAAGAGCTCAGCGTCTTCCTGGCCGGCCTCGGCGAGACCTGTCAGCCGCCCGGCGAGTTCGCCGGCAGCGTCACCTATCACGATTCCTGCAAGGGCCTGCGCGGTCTCGGCATCAAGGCGCAGCCGCGCGCCCTGCTCGGCCGCGTGCGCGGGCTGAGCCTGAAGGAAATGGCCGACTGCGAGGAATGCTGCGGTTTTGGCGGCGCCTTCGCCGAGAACTACGCCGACGTCTCGGCGCGCATCGTCGACCGCAAGTGCGAGTCGATTGCCGCTGCCGGCGCCGATGCGGTGGTCGGCGGCGATCTCGGCTGCCTGCTCAACATCGAGGGTCGGCTGCGCCGACGCGGCGACCAGACGACGCGGGTGCTGCACCTGGCCGAAGTTCTGGCCGGCGAGGGCGAGCCGTGAGCGCTCAGCCGAACACCCGGACCCAGGCCAACGCCACGCACTCGCAGGCGATGCATTTCACCGCCCGCGCCGCCGACAAGGTGCGCAATCCGGTGCTGCAGCAAGCGCTGCAGAAGGCCAAGCCGCTGTTTTCCGGCAAGCGCGCCAAGGCCATGGCGGCGCTGCCCGACGACGGCCTCGAATTCGAAGCCTTGCGCGAGGCCTGTGCCGGCATCCGCGACCGGGCGCTGAACGACCTCGACGTGTGGCTGGAAATCTTCGAGGAAAACGCCCGCGCGCGCGGTGCCGAAGTATTGTGGGCGCGCGACGGCAGCGAAATCTGCGATCTGGTGATCGACGTCGCCCGTCGCTACGATGTGAAGAAGGTCACCAAGTCGAAGTCGATGCTGTCCGAAGAGGCGCAGCTCAACGACGCGCTCGCCGCCGCCGGCATCGAGCCGGTCGAGACCGACCTCGGCGAATACATCATCCAGCTTGCCGGCGAGGCGCCGTCGCACATCATCGCGCCGGCGGTGCACAAGACCTTGCAGGAAGTCGAGGCGCTGTTCGCCGAGAAGCACGGACGGCCGCTCGAAGCGCGGACTTCCGCCGACATCCCGGCGCTGGCCAAGGAGGCGCGTGGCGTGCTGCGCCAGCACTTCCTGTCGGCCGACATGGGCATCTCCGGCGCCAATTTCCTGATCGCCGAGACCGGTACTGCGGCCTTGGTCACCAACGAAGGCAACGGCCGCATGGTGACGACGCTGCCGCGCGTCCATGTGGTGATCACCGGCATCGAGAAGGTGGTGCCGACGCTGCAGGATTTCGCCACGCTGATGCGCCTGCTGCCGCGTTCGGCGACCGGCCAGACGATCTCCAACTACGTCTCGCTGCTGACCGGCACGCGCGCCGACGACGAAAGCGAAGGGCCGACCAAGACCGTCTTCATCCTGGTCGACAATGGCCGCGCCGATGTCGTCGGTTCGCATTACCAGGACATCCTGCGCTGCATCCGCTGCGGCGCCTGCATGAACCACTGCCCGGTCTATTTCTCACTCGGCGGCCACGCCTACGGCTGGGTCTATCCCGGGCCGATGGGCTCGGTGCTGACGCCGCTCTACACCGGCATCGAGAACGCGCTCGACTTGCCGCACGCGTCGACCGGCTGTCGCCAGTGTTCGAGCGTCTGTCCGGTGCGCATTCCGCTGCCCGAGCTGATGCACGGCCTGCGCCAGGAACAGTGGCGGCGCGGCCTGCGCCCCTGGGGCGAACGCCTGGGGCTACGCGCCTGGGCCTGGGTCGCCGGCCGGCCGGCGCTGTACCGGGCGCTGACCCGGATCGCCGCCCGCTACCTGAACTGGCTGGCCGACGGCGCGGGGCGCATTCGCATCTTCGGTTTCGCCCCCGGCTGGACGAGGGCGCGCGATCTGCCGGTGGCGGCTGGCGGCAAGACCTTTTTCGAACAATACGCAGCAAGAAAGCGAGACTGACAATGGAATTCGTACCCGAAGGCTCGATGGCCATTCCCCTCTGGATCAACGGCCGCCCTTACCTGACGGTGGGCGACAGCTTCTTCGACGTGGTCAATCCGGCGACCGGGCAGGCCCGTCACCGGGTGCCGATGTGCGGCGCCGAGGAAGCGGCCGAGGCGGTGGCGGCGGCGCGCGACGCGCAAGCCGCCTGGGCGGGGCTCGGCCTGGCCGGGCGCCAGGAATGCCTGACTCGCCTCGCCGACGGCCTGGACAAGTACGCCGGTCATTTCGCCAAGCTGCTGGTGCAGGAGAGCGCCGTTCCGGAAGCGCAGGCAGCGACCGAAGTGGCGGCGGCGGTTGCCGCGTTGCGTGAGGCTAGCGTTGGCGAAACCGGCGTCGCCGCGCTGGTCGTCGCCGCCGGCCAGCCGCTGGCGGGCCTGGCGGCAGCAGCGGCGCCCGCCTTGCTGGCGGGAGCGACGCTGGTCGTCAAACCGAGCCCGCAAGCGCCGGCGGCTGCCTTTGCCCTGTGCGAACTGGCAACGCGCAGCGACTGGCCGGCCGGGGTGCTCAACCTGGTGCATGGTGACGGGCCGGCGATCGAAGGCCTGTGCGCGGCCGGCGTCGATTGCCTGATCTACAGCGGTGACGCTGCGCTTGGCGCCAAGGTTGGCGAGCTGGCGGCGACGCACGGCACGCCTTTCGTCAGCGCGCTTTGATGCAGCGCATCGTCCATCTCGACCGGGCATCGGTGGTCGCCGACTTCCGCCGGCCGGCCTTCGCCCACGACTGGATCGACTACCCGCAGACCGCACCGCAGCAGGTCGTCGAACGCCTGCGCGGCGCCAGCATCGCCATCGTCAACAAGGTGCCGCTGCCGGCTGCCGTGATCGACGCGCTGCCCGAGCTGCGGATGATCGCGGTTGCCGCCACCGGCACCAACATCGTCCACCTCGACGCCTGTCGGCGGCGCGGCATCGTCGTCAGCAACATCCGCGGCTACGCCCAACATACCGTGCCCGAGCATGTCTTCGCGCTGCTGCTGGCGCTGTCGCGCAACCTCTTCGCCTGGCGCGCGACAATCCAGGCCGGCGCCTGGCAGGCCGCCGAGCAGTTCTGCCTGTTCGACCACCCGATCCGCGACCTGCACGGCGCGACGCTCGGCGTCATCGGCGCCGGCAGCCTTGGCAACGGTGTCGTCCGCCTCGGCGAAGCCTTCGGCATGCGCGTGCTGCGTGCCGAACGCAAGGATGCCGCCAGGGTGCGCCCCGGCTACACCGCTTTCGCCGAGGTACTGGCGGCGGCCGACGCGATCAGCCTGCATTGCCCGCTCAGCGACGCCACCCGCCACCTGATCGGCGAGGCCGAACTGCGGGCGATGAAACCCTCGGCGCTGCTGATCAACACGGCGCGCGGCGGCATCGTCGACGAGGCGGCGCTGCTCCGCGCCCTGCGCGAAGGCTGGATCGCCGGCGCCGGCTTCGACGTGCTGAGCGTCGAGCCGCCGCCGGACGATCAGCCACTGCTCGATCCGGCCTTGCTGGCGCAACCCAATTTCCTGCTGACGCCGCATGTCGCGTGGTCGAGCCGGCCGGCGATGCAGATGTTGGCCGACCAGTTGGTGGATAACCTCGAAGCCTTCGTCGCCGGCGCGCCAAGGAATGTCGTGACATGAGCGCGCGCGACGAGATCCTCGCCCGCGTCCGCGCCGGGCTTGCCAAAGGCGATGCCGGCGCGCGCCGCGCTGCCGCCCTGGCCTACCTGCAGGCGGCGTCGCCGGGGCCGCAGCCGACGCTGCGCGGCGACCTGGTGGCGCGCTTTTGCGACAAGGCGGGCAGTTTGGCGAGCACGGTCGAGCGGGTTGTTGACTATGCTGCGGTGCCGGCGCGCGTTGCCGCCTACCTGGCGGTACAGAATCTGCCGGCGCGGGCGGTGACCGCGCTCGACGTCGCCGGCCTCGACTGGGCCGCCGCCGGCATTGCCTGCCACAGCGGCAGCGCGCTGGATGCCGATCCAGTCGGCATCACCGGCTGCTTCTGCGCCATCGCCGAAACCGGCACCTTGCTGTTGCTGTCCGGCCCGGCAACGCCGGCGTCGGTCAGCCTGCTGCCGGAAACCCACATCGCGCTGGTGCCGGCGGCACGGGTGGTGGCGACGATGGAAGATGCCTTCCCGCTGCTGCGCCGCGAGCGCGGGCAGTTGCCGCGGGCGGCCAACTTCGTTTCCGGGCCGTCGCGCACCGGCGACATCGAACAAACCATCGTCCTCGGCGCCCACGGGCCGTGCCGGGTGCACCTGATCATCATCGAGGAAGAATCATGAGTGTCAATTTTGCCGTCCGCGGCGAGCACATCCAGCTCGACCAGTTGCTCAAGGCGACCGGTCTTTGCGAATCGGGCGGCGCCGCGCATGCGGCGATCGCCGATGGGCAGGTTCGCGTCGATGGCGTCGTCGATACCCGCAAGCGGGCCAAGATCCGGCCCGGGCAGCAGGTCGATTTCGCCGGTCAGACGGTTCTCGTCACCGGCGAGTAGCGCTCAGCACATCTTGACGACGATGTCGTGCAGCGTGTTGGCGCAGTGCGCCATGCGGTCGGCGGCGTTGGAGAGGTGGCGGTAGATTTCCCGGCGCTTGAACATGTGGATGTAGTCGTCGCCCTGGAAGAGGTCGGCGATCGCCCGCCGGTAGGCCTTCTCGACGCGGCGCTCGGCCTTGCGCGCGAGGTCGGCATCGTCGGCCGCCAGTGCCGGCTCCTTGGCCAGCCGGGTGAAGCCCTGGAGCAGGGCGTCGGTGCCCAGCTTGATGTGCATCGCCATTTCCAGGCAATGCTTGTCGGGGTCGAGTTGCAGGACTTCCATCTCGCTGACCGTGGTCTTGCAGTAATTGACGATCTCGTCGAGGTCCATGATCGCCCGGTAGAGATCCTCGCGGTCGATCGGCGTCGAGAAGGCCTCGTTCAGGGCGTGCAGGTTGTGGATCTTGACGCGGTCGGCTTCGTGCTCGTCCTTGCGGATCTGGCGACCGATTTCGGGAGCGGCGGTTTCCATGAATTCGACCAGCAGGCCGGCGGTCTGCGCGACATGCCGGCATTGCAGGGTGAGCATGGCGAAGAAGTCGGGCATCTTGGGAAAGACGCGCTCGATCAGCCGGCCGAGCAGGGAGGGCGAACCCGTGTTGTCGCTCATGATGGGACTCCGATGAACAGGTGGAGCAGGGCGTAGGCCTGGATGGCGACCAGCGCGGCGCCGGGGATGGTGATCACCCAGGTCGTCGCGATGTCCTTGGCCTTCGCCCAGCGGACGGCGCGCGGCCGTTCCGAGGCGCCGATGCCCATGATCGAGGTGGCGACGACGTGCGTCGTCGACACCGGGGCGCCGGCCAGCGAGGCGCCCATGATCACCAGCGCCGAGGTCAGCTGCGAATCCAGCGCGTGGATCGGCCGCACCCGGTAGATGGCGAAGCCGAGCGTGCGGACGATGCGCCAGCCGCCGGAAAGGATGCCGAGGGTGATCGCCGTGGCGCAGGCGAGCATGACCCAGAACGGGACTTCGAAACTGGGGATGAAGCCGCCCAGCAGCAGGACCAGGGTCAGGATGCCCATGCTTTTCTGCGCATCGTTGGCGCCGTGCGAGAACGCCAGGCCGGCGGCGGTGAAGAACTGGGCGTAGCGCAGGCGGGTGTTGGCGGCGGTGCTGGCGCTGCGCAGCAGGGCGTTCATCAGGCGATGGACGAGGAATCCCGCCCAGAAACCGATCAGCGGCGACAGGACGAGGGCGGCCAGGACCTTGACGATGCCGGTCAGGTGGCCGTCGGCGAGTTCGCGGAAGCCCCAGACGACATGATCGCTGCCGACGCTGACGACGATGGCGCCGATCAGTCCGCCGACCAGCGCGTGCGACGACGACGAAGGAATGCCGAAATACCAGGTCGCCAGGTTCCAGACGATGGCGCCGATCAGTCCGCAGAGCAGGATCGACAGCGAGAGCAGCGGCACGACGCCGTCGAGGCTGACGAACTTGCCGATCGTGTTGGCAACCGCGGTGCCGCCCAGCAGCGGGCCGAGGAACTCGAAGACGCCGACGATGATCACCGCCTGCACCGGCGTCATCGCGCGCGAGGCGATCACCGTCGCGACGATGTTGGCGGCGTCGTGGAAGCCGTTGGTGTAGTCGAAGAGCAGGACCACGACCACGGTCGACAGGGCGAGCAGGAACAGGACATCCATGCACGTTGCCCGCGGGCGGGCCTCCTCCGGATTCGTTATGTCTTGTTTCCCGGCAGTATAGCCCGCCGTTCGCCGGGTGGTGCCGGGAATGCAGGCCGCCGCATCATTCCGGTACGCAGATTTCCCCGCGCAGCATGGCGCGCGCCGTATTGAACAGCAGCACGACGATGAGGGCGCTGAGCAGGATCAACAGCAGCGGCGTCAGGATGGCGAAGAAGCTGCCGCCGATTTTTTCCAGCATGACGCTGGAGGCAATGGTCAGTGCCGCCAGCGGGAAGGAATAGGCCCACCAGGGCAGGGCGAAGGCGAGACGGGCGAAGTGGCGCCACTGGAAGAACAGCAGCAGGGTGATGAAGAGGGCGAAGTAATAGAGGATGCGCGCCACGTCGTCGAGAACGCCGTGGTGCAGCTTGAGCCAGGCAAGGCAGCCGACCGCCGGCGGGGCGATCAGGATGAACAGCGTTGGCAGCAGCTTGGCCGGAACCATCGGGTGGAAGAAGAAACGGTTGAACAGTACGGCGAGCAGCGGCGTCCACATCATCAGGCCGACGCTGAAGTAGAACCAGGAAATCTCCGGAAAACCGAGCGGCACGCCGGCAATCGGCACCAGGATGTTGCCGACGATGGGAATGAACCACGCCGGGTTGCTGTGCTGGACCTGGTAGCGTTCATGGTGGATCCAGGTGGACAGGATGAGCAGGGTGAACAGCAGCTGGGCAACGCTGCCGACGCCCCAGAGGGCCAGCGCGAGCGGCTCGCTGTAAGGCAGGGTGGCGATGGCGAGCAGGATCAGGCCGATCGACATGGTCGGAAAGAAGCTGATGCGGATCGGGTGGTTGAATTCGCCGACCACCTCGGCCCGGTGGCGGATGAACTTGCTCAGGTAGGCGAAGGCGATCAAACCGTAAATGCCGGCGCTCAGAACGAGCAGGACGGTCGAGGGGTGAATGGCCCAAGCCCAGAGATGTTCGGCGCGCTCGTAGGCGATGGTGGTGCCGGTCAGGCCCATGACGATCGCGAACAGCGAGATCGGCATGTGGGCCAGGCGGCTGTGGGACGGGGGGTGGGATGAGGCGCTGTTCATGAGGACTCCTGATTGCCGTGAGGTATAGTAGCGATTGCTTATTTTACTGCCTGGTAAGTGGTTGGCGGACCCTCCTCCTGCCGTCGCCAGTTTTTTCATGTCATGGTTGGGGCTTGCCGAGGGCCCGGGGGATGTATTCAGATGGTCCTGCAAGCCGAGCAACAGCGTGTCCGGCCCGCTTTTTCAGCCGAGGTTGGTGCTTTGCCGGGGGGCGCGCCATGAGTCTCTGGGCGTGGCTGGCCTTGCCGCCGCTGGCGTTGTTCCTGCTCAATCGCGCCATCCGCGGCAGCCTGCGGGCACCTCGGGTGCCACGCGCGGCGCAGCCGGACGGCCTGCCGTGGCGGGCGGTCGAAATGCCGACCCGCAACGGCAAGCAACTGCACGCCTGGTACATTCCGGCGGGGCCCCGGGCGCTGGTGGTAATGCACGGTTGGGGCGGCAATGCGGCGAACTTCCTGCCCGTTGCCCGCCATTTGCAGGAAGCCGGCTATTCCCTGCTGCTGCTCGACGCACGTTGCCATGGAGAGAGCGACGACGACGATTTCGCGTCGCTGCCGCGCTTCGCCGAGGATATCGAGGCCGGGATCGCCTGGCTGGTCGGCGTGGCGGGTGTCGAGCGCGATGCCCTGGCCCTGGTCGGCCACTCGGTGGGTGGTGGCGCGGCACTGCTGGTCGCCAGCCGCCGTCCGGAAATCCGCGCCGTCATCAGCCTGTCCGCCTTTGCTCATCCGGCGGGCATGATGCGTCGCTGGCTGGACAGCAAACGCATTCCCTACTGGCCGCTGGGGGCTTACGTGCTGGCCTACGTGCAGAAGGTGATCGGCTACCGTTTCGACGATATCGCGCCGATCCACACGATTGCCCGGGTGGGCTGTCCGGTGTTGCTGGTTCATGGTCAGGACGATGCGATGGTACCCCTGGCCGAGGCGCGGGCGATCCGCCTTGCGGCAACGCACGCCGGCGTCGAATTGATCGAGCTGGCCGGGAATCACGAGGATTTTGGCGATGTCGATGGCCATATGCCGAAACTGCTGGGCTTTCTTGAGCGGGCGTTTGCGCCCGCGGATTAGATGGACGAAAAAAAGGCGGGAGACCAGCTCCCGCCCAAGCGGAGTCTGCCCTGTTTGGCGTCAGGGCAGGAGGAAAGAGGCCTTTTCCCGCAGGGTGATGTCCGGATTACCCTCGGCGGTGATGGTGAAGTGGATCGGATTCGAGCCTTGCTTGCCCGATCCGGGAGGGGCGGCGAGCACGACGTTGAACGAGGTCAGTCCGGCCGCCTTGGCGTCGACACTGTCTTCGCCGACGATCTTCAGCCCGTCCAGGCCGTCAGCGGTGAGCTTGTAGCGTTGCGGCGATTCCGAGGTGTTCATGATCTGCAGCATGAAGACATTCTCGATGCTGCCATCGTCGGCTTCGCGGGCGAGCGTCAACCGATCGCGGATGATGTCGACCTTGAGCGGGATGCGATGCACCAGGAAATAGCCGGCAATGACGCTGATCAGGATCAGGATTGCCGTGTAAAGCAGGATGCGGGGACGGATGATGTGCGACATGATGCTCTTGTGGTCGAGCTTCTGGACCATCGCGTTTTCCGTCGAATAACGGACCAGCCCGCGTGGCAGGCCGACCTTGTCCATGACCTGATCGCAGACATCGACGCAGGCGGCGCAGCCGATGCATTCGTACTGCAGACCGTTGCGGATGTCGATGCCGGTCGGGCAGACGACGACGCATTGCCCGCAGTCGACGCAGTCGCCCAGCTTGCTGGTGTCGGCGCCCTTCTTGCGGATGCCACGCGGCTCGCCGCGTTCCGGGTCGTAGGTGATGATCAGCGTGTCCGGGTCGAACATCACGCTCTGGAAGCGGGCGTAGGGGCACATGTACTTGCATACCTGTTCGCGCATGAAGCCGGCAAACAGGAAGGTGAAACCGCCATACAGGAAAATCCACAAGGTTTCCCACGGGCCCAGGTTGTTGGTCAGTACGTTGTTGATCAGTTCGCTCATCGGCGTGAAGTAGCCGACCAGCGTGAAGCCCGTCCATAGCGAAAGGATGCCCCAGAGCGCGAACTTGGTGGTCTTGATCCGCAGCTTGCGCGCATCCATCGGTCCCTTGTCCATCTTCAGGCGGGCATTGCGATCACCTTCGATCCAGTTTTCGATCCACATGAACAGTTGCGTATAGACGGTCTGCGGGCAGGCGTAGCCACAGAACAGCCGCCCGGCAACGGCGGTGACCAGGAACAGGGCGTAGGCCGAAATGATCAGCAGGATGGCCAGGTAGATGACATCCTGCGGCCAGAACACCAGGCCGAAGATGTAGAACTTGCGCTCGACGAGGTGAAAGAGCAGGGCCTGTCGGTCATTCCACTGAATCCAGGGGGCGCCGTAGAAAATGACCTGCGTCAGGAGTACCAGCGCGATACGCCAGTTGTCGAAAAATCCGCGAACCCGTTTGGCGTAGATTTTTTTCCGTTTTTCGTAAAAGGAGACTGCTGCCGGTTCTTCCTGCTTCTTCTGGTCTGCCGCTTGGTTCATTGTTGTTGCTACCCCGTTGATCGTTATGGTTGGAAACCGGGGTGGCTGTCTGTCTGCCAGCTGGTTGCATGAAGCAAGCCTGCGGGGCGAACTAAGGGGGATATGCGCCCAGCTAGTCAGTACCAGCAGCTCGATATTTTTCCAGGAAAGCGCATCGAGCTGCGGGAGGTGTCCCCGGTTTCCGGTAAGTCTAATAACAAGTTGCGTGCCAGCCTATGCCTTTCGTTTGTGCTCATTTAAATCAATGGCTTGCAATGACGGCGATATCACTCCTCGTCATGCTTGGGCTTGCTGTGTCAGAATCGGCAGCACTGAATGGCGGGGGTGCCAATTTTGACGTCGCATTTTTTGAGTGAGTTGATTTCTTTCCTTGATGGTCTACCTGAACCGCGCATCGTCATGAGTGCGGACTACCGGATTATCGCGGCGAACGCTGCGTACACCCGGGAGTTCGGCGGTGGCCGCGAGCTGGCGGGGCGCTGCTGCTATGAAGTCTCGCATCACTTTGATCAGCCCTGCGACCAGGTTGGGGAATCTTGCCCACTGAAGCTCAGCCTGGATTCTGGCGAGCCGCAGCGGGTTCTGCATCTGCACCATACCGCCAGGGGCGAGGAGCATGTGGCCGTCGAAACGGTGCCGGTCCGGGACGAAAACGGCGAGATCGCCTATTTCGTCGAGACCATGCGCATCGTCCGTCAAGCCAGCAGTCGGGCGGCAGCGCGTGGCCTGGTCGGGCGCTCGCCGGCGTTCGTCAACATGCTGGACAAGATGATGCGCGTCGCTCCCTCCAACGCGGCGGTCCTGTTGCTCGGTGAAACCGGGACGGGAAAGGAGCTCGTTGCGCATGCAATCCATGAAGCCAGTCAGCGTTCCAATGGGCCGTTCGTCGCGGTCGATTGCGCAGGCATGACGGAAACGTTGTTCGAGGCTGAGCTTTTTGGCTACGAAAAGGGCGCTTTCACCGGTGCGACGCATCGCAAGCAGGGATTGGTCGAAGCCGCCTCAGGCGGAACCCTGTTTCTCGACGAAATCGGGGAGTTGCCTCTGGCCCTGCAGATCAAGCTGCTGCGCCTGCTGGAAACCGGAACTTATCGCCGGGTTGGCGGGCTTGACTGGTTGCCGGCGGATTTCCGTCTGGTGACCGCAACGCACCGCGATCTGGCGGCGATGGTCCAGGCGGAAACCTTTCGTCGGGACCTCTATTTCCGAATCAACACTTTCCCGATCCGGACGCCCGCCTTGCACGAGCGTAGCGGCGATATCGCGCTGCTCGCGGAATCGCTGCTCGAACGGGTTGATCACAAGCCGGGGCGGCGGTTCACCAAGGCCGCGTTGGCCTGGTTGGCGGCGCAGCGTTTCAGCGGCAACATTCGCGAATTGCGCAACCTGATCGAAAGGGCGTCGCTGCTCGCCGATGGTGATAGCATCGACTTGTCGCATCTGGTGGAAATGGCTGATTCGCCGCCGCCACTGGCGCTTGGTGCGCCAGCCTGGCACGGCTTCGGTGTCGATCAGATCATAGGGCTTGAGGAAATGGAACGGGGTTATCTGCGTTGGGCGAGGCAGAATCATCACGGGGAAATGGACGAACTGGCGCGTCGTCTCGGGGTGAGTACGCGGACCCTCTATCGGAAACTGGAAAAGATCGCGCTTTCCTGAAAGGGGGTGTGCTTGCCGTACGACTATGACAATGCTATATTTTTAGCTATTGCCTTGGTTTGGTTTTTTACCAAACCTTACAATCTGGAATGATTATTCACCTAAAATCGGGATCGGTTATATTGATAGATATTCCGTTTCCCCAAAGAGATTCCTTGTGTCGTCTCGGTCTCCGGGCTTTCGGCATGAGGTTGAATCGGTTCATTGCGAGTCCCTCATGAAAATCAAAACCATCACATTGTTACTGGCGACCTCGGTTTTCTCCGCCGCTGGTATTGCCCAGGATTCGGCTCCGACGGAAGTCCAGCAAGCGCTGCGCCAGGTCGCCCAGCAGGCGGTGCAGAAAAGCCCGGAAGTAACCATCAAGTGGCGCAACTACAAGGCCGCCGAGGAAGAAGTCGGCGTCGCCCGCGGCGGCTACTTCCCGAAACTCGACCTGACCGCCGGGGCGGGTCGCGAGAGCCTGGAAGTCCCGGGCTCGGCCAAGGACACCTACACCCGGCGCGGCTACGCGCTGACGCTGAGCCAGATGCTGTTCGACGGCTTCGCGACGCGCAGCGAAGTGCGCAAGCTGGGCAAGGCCAAGCTGGTGCGCTACTACGAACTGCTCGAAGCCTCGGAGAACGTCGCGCTCGAAGCCAGCAAGGCCTACGTCAACGTGCTGCGCTACCGCTCGCTGGTCGCGCTGGCTGAAGACAACTACGTGCGGCACAAGGCGACCTACGAGCAGATCAAGGCGCGCACCGCGTCCGGCGTCGGCCGCCGGGTCGATCTCGAACAGGCGGGCAGCCGGCTGGCGCTGGCCGAGGTCAACCTGACCACCGAGACCGCCAACCTGCATGACGTGATGGCGCGCTACCAGCGTCTGGTCGGCGAGCTGCCGGCCGGTACGCTGACGCCGCAGCAACTGACCGGCACGGCGCTGCCGGCGAGCCCGAAGGCGGCGCTCGACGTGCTCTACAAGCGCAACCCGACGCTGCTGGCGGCGGTCGAGAACATCGAAGCGGCGCAGTACGACGTCGAAGGCCGGCGCGCCGCCTACATGCCGCGCGTCGATCTGCGGGCACGCACCGAGACGACCAAGAACTACCAGGGCGTCAGCGGCGACCGCGACCAGAACGTCGCCGAAGTCGTGATGTCGTGGAATCTGTTCAACGGCGGTTCGGACACGGCGCGCGAGCGGCAGTACGTCGAGCGCAAGCACATGGCGCTGGAAATGCGCGAGAAGGCCTGCCGCGACACCCGGCAGACGCTGCTGATCGCCTATAACGACGTGCAGCGCCTGCGCGACCAGAAGGAAGACCTGACGACGCAGGTGGCACTGCTCGAGAAGACGCGCGACGCCTACCGCGACCAGTTCAACGTCGGCCAGCGCACGCTGCTCGACCTGCTCGACACCGAGAACGAACTGCTGTCGGCGAAGCGTTCGGCGATCAATGCCGATACCGACCTGACGCTGGCCTACCTGCGCAGCCAGGCCGGGATGGGCTCGCTGCTCGAATTCATGGGCCTGCAGAAGCTGGAGACGGCGACGCCGGAGAGCGGCGAGCTGGCCGAAGTCAACGCGGCAACGCTGTGTCCGTCGGAGCCGGTGGCGCTGACCGGTACGCCGCGTGCCGATCTCGATGCCCGGGCGCAGGACATGATGGGCAAGAAGCCGCCGGTGGTGACGCCGCCGACCGAAGGTGCCGATGTCCAGGCGCGGGTACGCTCCTGGGCGCAGGCTTGGTCGGCGAAGGATTACACCGCCTACACCGCCTTCTATGCGCCGACTTTCACGCCGGATGGTGGCCTGTCGCGTGAAGACTGGAGCCAGTTGCGTCGGCAGCGCATCATGCCGCGCGAGGATATCTCGGTGACGGTCGACAAGCTGAACGTGCAGATGCACGGTGAAGATAAGGCGACGGCGAAGTTCGAACAGACCTATCGTTCGAACGTTTTCAACGATCGCGTCCTGAAAACCCTCGAAATGATCCGCAAGGACGGCAAGTGGTTGATCAACGGTGAAAGCTCGACGCCTTGCGTGGGTAACACTGTTGGCGGCTGCCAGTAACTTTGTTGTTTGCGGGAACCCTCCCCGGTTAGCGGGAGGGTGACAAAAACCGGAGAGTCAATCTCCGGTTTTTTTTGTCCTAGGTTTTTCCCCGTTTCAGACCAGTTCGACCGGCGCCACGAAAACGTAGCCTTGCGAGCGCAGGGTCTTGATGAAACCGGATCCGTCGGACTGATTGCCTAGGATGCGGCGAATCTGACTGACGTGAACGTCGATGATCCGGTCGTAGGGGATGTATTCCCTTTTCAACACACGTGACAACTGCTCTCTCGAGAGCGGTTCGAACGGGTGTTCGAGGAAAGCCATCAGCAGCGCAAATCCGGAGACGCCAATGGAAACGGGGGAGCCCTTGCCGTCCGCCAATTCGCGCGAGGCGGTGTCAAGCGTCCAGTGACCGAAACGGAAGCGTCGCAACTCCCCCTTGTGCGGCAAAATCGCCGGCCGCGTCTGGCAACGTCGCAACAACCTGCGCGTTCTAGCGAGCAACTCTCGCATGTTGCAAGGTTTGGGAAGGAAGTCGTCGGCGCCGATTTCGATACCGATGATGCGCTCGATTTCATCCGAGCGCGTCGAGTGAATGAGTACCGGGATTTCGGATTGTTGCCGCAGTTGCCGCAGGAGTTCCAGTCCGTCCGCATCGGGCAGGCTCAGATCCAGGATGACGATGTCAGGCCTTTTCCCGAGTTGCAGCCACATGGCGGCGCCGTTTTCAGCGAAAATGCTACCGATGCCCGCCGAGGCGAAGGTTGCAGACAGCACGTGACGTGTTCCGGGGTCGTCTTCGACAATCAGGGCGGTCTGGTTCATGGACTGGATGGTTATGCTTGGTGGGTGCATTGTATTTCATTGTAAAAGGAAGTGCTCGCCCTAAGCGGTATGCCGCTCCTGACGGGAGTCGGCTTTTTACCAATCTTCAACCTTGCTGGCTTGCGATCGCGGGAGAATCTTACGGTATTCAATCAGGACGATGCGAATGGCAAGATGTTGATACCCAGGGAATTGGAAGGATTTGATGTCGCTGCGGCGGTCGAGCGCATGCTTGACCGTCCCGAGCTCTGGTGGCAGGCCGTCGGTCTGTTCGTCACGCATTTTTCGGATTGGCCGTCGCGTTGGCATGGCGCGCTGGGAGATGATGCCGCCGAGCGCAGGCAGGTCCACGCCTTGCGCAGTGCCGCTGAGAATGTCGGGGCGGTGAGGCTTGCTGCTGCGGCGGCACGCCTCGAAGCCGCTTTGCTCGGGCGCCTGGCTGGCCGGGAGGTGGCGATCAGCGACGACTGGCGCGCAGAGTTCGACGGCGGCCTATCTTGCCGCCATGGCCGCGGTGGCCGGTGTTGATGGCGACCTGGCGGGGGATTCGTGAGTCGGGAGCCGGAACAGGCAACTTTCGGCCAGCATCTGGTCCGGATCAATCTGCAGGTTCTCTTGCCGGTGTTTCTGGGGCTGCTGCTTTTTATCCTGATCCTCAGCGCCTGGCTCGATGTGCGCAACCTGATCGACGAGGGGCAGGCCCGGATGTTCCTGCTTGGCGACGTCGTCGCGGAAAGCCTGGTGCAGGGCGATGTCACCCTGGCCCGGGCGCCGGCAGAGGCGCTTCGCGACGTCGCCGATTTTCGTCGCCTGCTGATCTATCGCGCCGATGGCAGCGTGTTCTTCGAGTTGCGCGCAGCAGCGACGAATCACGTTGCCGCAGCACACCTGCACGACGGTGGCGATGGCTACCTCCTGTCCTGGGACAGGATCGATTTCTTCCGGCGCATCTGGCATCAGGGGCGCGAGCTCGGCCAGGTCCAGGTCAGTATCGGATTCGACGGTCTGTACCGGCAGTTGCTCGGTAACGCGGCCCTGATTCTGGTGGTATTCGGGCTGGGGCTTTGGGCGATTCTTCGTCGTCTGGGGGAACGGGTCGAGAGCAGTTTGCGGCCGCTTGACCTGCTCGACGAGACGATGGCCGAAATCTCGATCGGTCATCTTGAAATTCGCGCGGCGCCGTCCGAAATCATGGAATTCAACCGTCTGAGCGACGGTTTCAACCAGATGATCGCGCAGATCCGCGAGCGCGACCACTGGCTGGCGACCCATTTGGGCAATCTCGAACAGATCGTCGAGCAGCGCACCCGCGAGTTGCGCCAGGCGAAGGATGTTGCGGAAGCGGGCAGTCACGCCAAAAGCGAATTTCTGGCGATGATGAGTCACGAGATCAGGACGCCGATGAACGGCGTCCTGGGGATGACCGAGTTGCTGCTCAATACCGACCTCACCGCGACGCAGCGCCAGTTTGTCGAAGCGGTGGATCGGTCGGGGCGACATCTGCTGACGATCATCAACGACGTCCTCGATTTCTCGAAAATCGAAGCCGGTCATCTCGAACTGGAAGTGCAGGATTTCGATTTGCGCGGCCTGCTCGAAGAATCGGTCGAACTGTTTTCCCAGCCGGCGAGCAAGAAGGGGTTGACCCTGATGATCGAGTTGCCGGCCGGGCGCAGCCTGAAGCTGCGCGGCGATGCCCTGCGTTTGCGCCAGGTGGTCGCCAATCTGCTCAACAACGCGATCAAATTCACCGACGAAGGTGAGATCGTCGTCAGTCTGGCCCTGATGTCCGGCGATGCCGGAAGCGTGGCCTTCGAACTCAAGGTCCGGGATAGCGGCATTGGTATCCCGAAAGAGGCGCAAGCCCGGATTTTCGAGCATTTTGCCCAGGCCGACGGGTTGACCTCGCGGCGTTTCGGCGGTACTGGGCTAGGGTTGACCATCTGCCGCCAACTGATCGAAATGATGGGGGGAGGATCGCTGTCGACAGTCGGCCTGGCCGCGGCTCCTGTTTCACCGTCGCCCTGACCTTGCCGGTGGCGGAAACCCCCGAACTGCCGGCGGGCCAGGCGAGCGAGGAGACGACGTTGCGCCGGGTGGCGGTGCCCTCGCTCGACGAGCAGTACCTGCCGGCGCGTTTGCGTGGACGCGTGCTGCTGGCTGAAGACAACGAGAGCAACCAGATCGTCGCCCGCACCCATCTCGAGCGTTTCGGATTGCAGGTCCTGCTGGTCGGCAACGGCCAGCAGGCGCTTGACCTGCTGGAGAGCGAGTCTTTCGACCTGGTGCTGATGGATTGCCAGATGCCGGTGGTTGACGGTTTCACCGCGTGCAGCGAATTGCGTCGCCGGGAAGAACGCGCCGGATTGCCGCGGGTGCCGGTGGTCGCGCTGACCGCCAACGCCATGCGCGATGATCGGGAACGCTGCCTGGCGGCGGGCATGGACGACTACCTGGCCAAGCCCTACCGCGGCGACGAGATGCTGGCGGTGCTCGAACGCTGGTTGCCGCGCGAGCGGCGCAAATCGACCGCGCCGAGCGCGCCGAATGGCGCCGTCGAGGCCTCGGCCGGGCTGCCGATCGATCCGGCCGCCTTCGACCAGCTCCGAGCCCTGGCGCCCAATGGAGCAGGCGCCTTGATCAGGCAACTGATCGAAGCTTATCTGCGGAGCGGCCGGATGCATTGGGACGAGTGCGAGAAGGCCGTCGGCGAAGGGAATCTGGAAATGCTGGCGCAAGCCTGTCATGCCTTGAAGTCGAGCAGTTTCAATGTTGGCGCCCTGCGTTTTGCCGGCCTCTGTCGGGAGATCGAATCGCTGTGCCGGGAAGCCGCCCGGGAGGAAGTTCAGGCGCTCTATCCGGGATTGCAAGCCGAGTGGCAAGCCGTGTGCGACGCCCTCGGCGTCATGTTGGCGGGAGAAGCGTCATGAGCCAGCGGAAATTGCGGGTATTGGCGGCGGATGACGATCCGACCATGGCGATCCTGCTGCGGGCGGTGCTGCAGGCACCGGGGTTCGAATTGGTCATCGCCGGCAACGGGGCCGATGCCTTGCGCGCCGCCAGCGGGGGCGAAGCCTTCGATATCGCCTTGCTCGATGTCGAGATGCCGGAGGTGGACGGCCTGCAGGTGGCAGCGACCTTGCGCCACCAGTTTGGCGACCGCCTGCGCATCGTGCTGCTGACCGGACGCGAGGACGACGCTTTCGTCGCTGCGCAACGGAGATTGCGGGCGCAACATTTGCCGAAACCGGTAGACTGGACGCAACTGCCGCAGCTCCTGCGCCGCTGGGCGGACGAGGGGTGAGGCGGGTTGGGCCCGGGCGGCGAACCGGGTACACTGGCGGCAAAAGCCAATTCTGAACTGACGGAGGGGAATATGAAAAAGCAAATGATGTTGCTGGCGGGACTGTTCGTCGCCATTTCGGCGCAGGCCTCGGAAGACCTGGCCAAGGCGAAGAACTGCATGACCTGTCATGCCCTGCAGAAGAAGATCGTCGGTCCTGCTTACAAGGACATCGCCGCCAAGCGCGGCAGCGAAAAGGGGGCCGAGGATCTGCTTGCTGCCAAGATCAAGAACGGCAGCAAGGACGAATGGGGGCAGGTGCCGATGCCGGCCAACGCCGTCACCGACGCCGAGGCGAAGACCCTCGCCAAGTGGGTGCTGACGATCAAGTAGGCACGCCAGCCGCGTGACCCCAGGCGCCCGCAGAGGCGCCTTCAAAAACAATTCGAGGAGACTGCATGGGACCGTTGACGCCCGAACAGAGGCGGCGGCGCTGGCTGGCGCTCGCCGTCGTCGCCGTTGCCTACATCCTGTCGTTTTTCCAGCGCTTCGCGCCGGCCGGCATCGCCCAGGATCTGGCAACCACCTTCCAGACCTCGGCCGCCTCGCTCGGTGTGCTGGCGGCGACCTACTTCTACATCTACACGCTGATGCAGATTCCCACCGGGATTCTCGCCGACACCCTCGGGCCGCGGCGCATCCTGGCGCTGGGCGGATTGATCGGTGGCCTCGGCAGCCTGCTCTTCGGTTTCGCGCCCAGCCTTGACCTGGCGCTCGCCGGTCGCACCCTGGTCGGGCTCGGCGTCTCGGTGACCTTCATCGCCATGCTCAAGCTGATCGCCGTCTGGTTCGAGGAAAACCGCTTCGCGACCATGGTCGGTATCTGCATGCTGGTCGGCAATCTCGGTTCGGTGCTGGCTGGCGCGCCGCTCTCGGCGCTGGCCCAGGCGACCGGTTGGCGCGGCGTGTTCATCGGCGTCGGCGGCCTGTCGCTGGTACTGGCGGCGCTGTGCTGGCTGATCGTGCGCGACGCGCCGGGTACCGGCCAGTCGGCGCCGCGTCCCCGCTTCGACCGCACCGTCGTCCTCGCCGGCCTGCTGGCGGTTCTGCGCAACCGCTCGACCTGGCCGGCGGCGCTGGTCAATACCGGCATGTCGGGCGCCTTCTTCACCTTCGCCGGGCTCTGGGCGACGCCTTACCTGATGCAGGTGCATGGCATGGCGCGGGCAGTCGCGGCCAACCACCTGTCGCTGTGGTTCGGCGGTTTCGCCGTCGGCTGCCTGTTCATCGGCGGCTTGTCCGATCGTCTCGGCCGGCGCAAGCCGGTGATGATTGCCGTCTCCCACGTCTATGTGGCGATCTGGCTGGTCCTGCTCTCCTGCGCGACGATGCCGTTGCCGCTGTCCTACGCGCTGTTCGCGCTGCTCGGCCTGAGTACCGCCGGCTTCAGCCTGACCTGGGCCTGCGCCAAGGAAGTCAATCCGCCGCTCCTCTCCGGGATGTTGACCAGCATCGCCAACATGGGCGGTTTCCTGTGTGCGGCGATCATGCAGCCGGTCGTCGGCTGGATCATGGACCTCGGCTGGCGGGGCGAAATGGTCGGTGGCGCCCGCGTCTACGACGTCGCTACCTGGCAGCACGGCGTTCTCGCGGCGACCCTGTGCGCCGGGCTGGGGGCGATTGCCAGCTGGCGCATCCGGGAAACGCGCTGCCGCAATATCTGGCAAGCCAACTGAGACGCGCCGGCTGAGCGGGCCGGCCGTACAATGAGGATGCCTTGCTTCGGGATTCTAAATTAGCGTATGCTTATATTTATGAAACCGTTCCTCCTGCGCTCCCTGTTCCTCGCCTGCCTGCTCGCCACCGGCGCGCGGGCGGCCGACCCCTTGCCCGTCGTCACCGTCGCCCCCCACGCCGTCGATCTGGCGTTTCCCGCCGAAGCCGTGGTCGAGGCGGTGCAGCAGACGACGGTCGGCACGCAGATTGCCGGCCGCGTTCTCGAAGTCCACGCCGACGCCGGCCAGTCGGTGGCCAAGGGCGCCCTGCTCATGCGCATCGACGGTCGCGAGGCGGCGGAAGCGGCGCGCGCTGCCGAAGCGCAGTACGCGATGGCCAAGCTCAATTACGAACGGCAGCGCCAGCTCAAGGAACAGAAGTTCGTCAGCCAGGCGGCGGTAGACAAGGCCAAGGCCGATTTCGACGCCGCCGCCGCCAACCGCAGCGCCGCCGGCGCCAGCCAGAGCCATGCCAGCATCGTCGCGCCGATGGCCGGCATCGTCGCCCGCCGGCATGCCGAGCCGGGCGACATGGCGATGCCCGGCGCGCCGCTGTTCACCCTCTACCAGCCGGGTAGCCTGCGCGTCACGGCGAGCATTCCGCAACATCGCCTGCCGGCGATGCGCGGCGTGACGACGGCGCGCGTCGAATTTCCCGAACTCGGCAAATGGGTCGAGGCGACAGCGATCCAGTTGCTGCCGACCGCCGATGCCGCCACCCACGTGACCACCGTGCGTGTCGCGCTGCCGGCGCTGTCCGATGTCGTTCCCGGCATGTTCGCGCGGGTGCATTTCGTCACCGGCCAGGCCCAGAAACTGACTGTGCCGGCGGCCGCCGTGGTCCGCCGCGGCGAGGTGGCGGCGGTCTATGTGCAGGCCGCCGACGGTCGTCTGCTGCTGCGCCAGTTGCGCCTCGGCGAAGCTGTCGGGCGGGGCGAGATCGAAGTGCTGGCCGGCCTCAACAGTGGCGACAAGGTGGTCGTCGACCCGGTCAAGGCCGCCATTTCCCTGAAGTCGGGCAAGTAGGATGACGACCGACAAGACGACGCTCGGCATTTCCGGGCGCATCGCCGCCGCCTTCCAGTCATCGCGCATGACGCCGCTGCTGGCGCTGGTCGCTTTCCTGCTCGGTCTCTTTGCGACCCTGGTGACACCGCGCGAGGAAGAGCCGCAGATCGACGTGACGATGGCCGACGTGCTGGTTGCCTGGCCGGGTGCCTCGGCCAACGATGTCGAGAAACTGGTGGCGACGCCCGGCGAGCAGGTGCTGTCGCGCATGCACGGCGTCGAGCACGTCTATTCGATGGCGCGCCCCGGCATGGCGGTGATCACCGTGCAGTTCGAGGTCGGCGTCAAATACAACGACGCCGTGCTACGCCTGCACGACACGGTGATGGCGCACCGCGACTGGCTGCCGCCCAGCCTCGGCGTGCGCGACCCGGTGATCAAGCCGCGCGGCATCGACGACGTGCCGATCGTCTCGCTGACCTTCCACACCACCGATCCGGCGCGCTCGGCTTACGAACTGCAGCAGGTCGCCCGCGCCGTCGAGATCGAGCTGAAGCGGATCAAGGGCACGCGCGACGTGTCCACGCTCGGTGGGCCCGACCATGCCGTGCGCGTCCTGCTCGACGCCGAGCGCATGAACGCCTTCGGCGTCACGCCGCAGGACATCGCCGGCGCGCTCACCGTGTCCAACGACCTGCAGTCGTCGGGTAGCCTGATCGCCGGCAACCGCGACATCCTGGTGCAGACCGGCACCTACCTCGAATCGGCGGCCGACGTGCGGCGCCTGGTGGTTGCCGTCGTCGACCGCAAGCCGATCTACCTCGGCGACGTCGCCCGCGTCGAGGACGGTCCCGACCAGCCGAAGCGCTATGCCTGGTTCGGCAGCAGCGCCGGCGAGTTCCCGGCGGTCACCATCCAGCTCTCCAAGCAGCCCGGCGTCAACGCCGCCGACATCGCCGACGCGGCGATCGCCCGCATCGACAGCCTGAAGAACGTCGTCATCCCGGACGGCGTCGAGGTCACGGTCACCCGCAACTACGGCCAGACGGCAACCGAGAAGGCGCAGAAGCTGATCGGCAAGCTGGTTTTCGCCACCGCCTTCGTCGTCGCCCTGGTCTTCTTCGCGCTCGGCCGGCGCGAGGCGGTGATCGTCGGCGTCGCCGTGACGCTGACCCTGGCGGCGACGCTGTTCGCCTCTTGGGCCTGGGGCTTCACGCTGAACCGGGTGTCGCTGTTCGCGCTGATCTTCTCGATCGGCATTCTGGTCGACGACGCCATCGTCGTCGTCGAGAACATCCACCGCTGGCAGGCGCTGCACCCGGACAAGGGGCTGCTGGAAATCATCCCCGGCGCCGTCGACGAAGTCGGCGGACCGACCATTCTGGCGACGCTGACGGTGATCGCCGCGCTGCTGCCGATGGCCTTTGTCTCCGGGCTGATGGGGCCGTACATGAGCCCGATCCCGATCAACTCGTCGATGGGCATGGCGTTGTCGCTGGCCATCGCCTTCGTCGTCACGCCCTGGCTGGCGGCACGGCTGATGAAGGCGCACGGCAACGTGCACGGCGAGCCCGCCCCGTCGAAGCTAGACGCGACGCTGGACCGCACTTTCCGCCGCCTGCTGACGCCCTTCCTCGATCCGCTGAAAGGCGGCGCGGCGCGCCTCAAGCTCGGCCTGGCCGTCGTCCTGCTGATCGCCGGTTCGGTGTCGCTCGCTTATTTCCAGCTGGTCGTCCTGAAGATGCTGCCCTTCGACAACAAGAGCGAATTCCAGGTCGTCGTCGACATGCCGGTCGGCACGCCGGTCGAGGAAACGGCGCGGGTGCTGCAGGAGATCGGCGGCGAGCTGGCCAAGGTGCCGGAAGTCGTCAATTACCAGGCCTACGCCGGTACCGCCAGCCCGATCAACTTCAACGGCCTGGTCCGCCAGTACTACCTGCGCGCGCTACCGGAAAAGGGCGACATCCAGGTCAACCTGGTCGACAAGCACGACCGTTCGCGACAGAGCCACGAGATCGCCGTCTCGGTGCGGGACGCCGTCGAAGCCATCGGCAAGCGCAACGGCGGCGTCGCCAAGGTCGTCGAAGTGCCGCCTGGACCGCCGGTGATGTCGCCCATCGTCGCCGAAATCTACGGCCCCGATTACGCCGGCCAGATCGCCGTCGCCCGCCAGGTGCGCCGGGCTTTCGAAACGACCGCCGACATCGTCGCCATCGATGACTACATCGACGCCGACGCCCGCAAGTTCGTCCTCCACGTGCTGCAGGCGAAGGCCGCGCAGCTCGGCGTCGCCCAGCGCGACATCGTCGACGTCGTCGGCATGGGGCTGTCCGGCCTCGACGTGACGCCGGTGCGCAACACCGAATCGAAGTTCGCGGTGCCGGTGCGCATCGTCCTGCCGCCCGAGCAGCTGTCCTCGCTCGACAGCCTGCTCAAGCTCCGCGTCCGTTCGCGCGAAGGCCGTCTGGTGCCGGTTTCGGAACTGGTCGAAGTGCGCGAGCTGGCGCGCGAGAAGACCATCTACCACAAGGATCTGCTGCCGGTCGTCTATGTCGTCGGCGACATGGGCGGCAAGCTCGATTCGCCGCTCTACGGCATGTTCGACATCCGCAGCAAGATCAACGGCATGGCACTCAAGGAAGGCGGCACGCTGGGCGAATGGTTCATCCGCCAGCCGGGCGACCCCTACGCCGGCTACAGCGTCAAATGGGACGGCGAATGGCAGGTCACCTACGAAACCTTCCGCGACATGGGGCTGGCCTACGCGGTCGGCCTGATCCTGATCTACCTGCTGGTCGTCGCCCACTTCGGTTCGTATCTGGTGCCGCTCATCATCATGGCGCCGATCCCGCTCACCATCATCGGCGTCATGCCCGGGCACGCGCTGTTCGGTGCGCAATTTACGGCGACCTCGATGATCGGCATGATCGCGCTGGCCGGCATCATCGTCCGCAATTCGATCCTGCTCGTCGATTTCATCAAGCTGCAGGTCGCCGCCGGCATGGATTTCCACGACGCGGTGATCCAGTCGGCCGCCGTGCGCGCCAAGCCGATCGCCCTTACCGCGCTGGCCGCCATGCTCGGCGCCATGTTCATCCTCGACGACCCGATCTTCAACGGCCTGGCCCTGGCGCTGATCTTCGGCATCCTGGTGTTGACGCTGCTCACCCTGGTCGTCATCCCCGTCCTCTACTTCGCCGCTTTCCGCAAGGAGCACCACGCATGACCACCGAACGCTACATCCGCATCATGGCCGGCTTTTTCGTCATGCTGTCGCTTGCCCTCGGCTGGCAGGGATCGCCGATCTTCGTCTCGGAGTGGTTCCTCGCCTTCACCGCCTTCGTCGGCCTCAACCTGTTCCAGAGCGGCTTCACTGGCTTCTGTCCGCCGGAAAAGCTGCTCAGGAAGCTCGGCGTCAAGTCCGGCGGCAGCGGCTGCGGCTGCTGAACTGCTCAGTGCGTCGTATATTCGGCGCTGAAGCCGGCGTCGGTGATCGCCTGCAGGATTTCCTCCGGGCAGACGAAGTTGCCATGCTCGATATCGGCAATGCCGCTTTCGGCTTCGATCTCGAGATGCTCGATGCCCGGCAGGTCCTGGATGGCGTTGGCCAGCGCCCGCACGCACTGTGCGTCGTGCAGGCCGGCGACCTTGAATGACTGTCTGTGCATGATGTCCTCCGCGGTGCGTGCAAGATGTCCGTTAGGCAAGCCGGGGCACGACAAGTTCTCGGCGCTTGCCGCCGGATTCCGCATTGCGCTGCAGCCTCCGGCGGCCGTCCGGTTTACTCCTCGGCGTGATGTTTGCCGCCGAGTTTGTCCATGAGGGCGAAGAGCACGCCGGAGACGACGAAAGTCATGTGGATGCCGACCTTCCAGGCCAGTTGCTCGTTGCTGTGCGAGCCGACGTGCATGAAGGCCTTGAGCAGTTCGATCCCGGAAATGGCGACGATCGAGCCGATCAGCTTCATCTTCAGGTCGGCGAAGCCGACATGGCCCATCCAGCTTGGACGGTCCTCGTTGTTACCGGTGTTGATCTTCGAGACGAAGTTCTCGTAGCCGGCGAAGACGATGATGATCAGCAGGTTGGCGATCATCACGACGTCGATCAGCGTCAGGATGCCGATGATGATGTCGCCGCCGTCGGCGCTGAAGACCTGCGGTGCCAGATTGACGAACTCCTTGATGAACTTGATCAGCAGGATGCCGATGGCGAGGATCAGGCCGACATAGAAAGGGGCAAGCAGCCAGCGGCTGTTGAACATCAGGACTTCGAGCTTGTGTTCGAGCGATTTCATGTTTTTCTCCGGTGGAATGGGGTGAGATATTGTGCAATGCCGCATGCGGCAAATCCATTACCGGCAAGGGGTTCAGGCGTCGATGCGCCTGTCTTTGCTGCGTGTGCAAATGGGGGCCGGAGGCGTCGTTCCGGGGCTTGCGACGGCGTTGCCATGACTTTGGCAAGCGCCGGGCTTTCTTCGAGCAAAGACTTCGGTTTTATCGATCAATCGTCGAGGCATTTGCCCGTTTTCTCGGCTATGAGCGCATTTCCGGGGCCAGCCGCGGCTGGCCCCGGGATGGCAGGCGTCACCGAATTGCGGCATGATCCGCTCTGTCCGCAACTCAAGAAAGGCTGGGCGGCGCCCTCCGGGGCCGCGCCATGAAGCACGCACCGTTTGTCCTGACCCGCGCTATCCCTGCGCGCTTCGCCGCTCGAGCTTTCTGACATGGAAATCTTCCTGCTTGTCGCGCTGATCGTCCTCAACGGCGTTTTCGCCATGTCCGAAATCGCCCTTGTCACCGCCCGTCGCGCCCGTCTCGCCAAACTGGCCGAAGATGGCGACGGTGCCGCCGCGGTCGCCGTGCAGTTGGGCGAAGACCCGACCCGCTTCCTGTCCACGATCCAGATCGGCATCACCTCGATCGGCATCCTCAACGGCATCGTCGGCGAGGCCGCGCTCGCCGGGCCGCTCGCCACCTGGCTGCAGCAGGGCTGGGGTGCCGACCAGCGGCTCAGCGAGATCGGCGCCACCGTGCTGGTCGTCGTCGTCATCACCTATGTCTCGATCGTCGTCGGCGAACTGGTGCCGAAGCGGATCGGCCAGATCAACCCCGAGGGCATCGCCCGCCTGGTGGCGCGGCCGATGAACATGCTCGCCATCCTGTCGCGGCCCTTCGTCCTGCTGCTCTCGAACTCGACGGCCTTGCTGCTGCGCCTGATGGGACAGCGGGAAACCCGTGGCCCGAGCGTCACCGAGGAAGAAATCCACGCCATGCTGGTCGAAGGCTCGGCCGCCGGCGTCATCGAGAAGAACGAGCACGACATGGTGCGCAACGTCTTCCGTCTCGACGACCGGCAGCTCGGTTCGCTGATGGTGCCGCGCTCGGAAATCGTCTGGCTCGACATCAACCGTCCGCTCGAAGAGAACCTGGCACTCATCACCGAATCCGACCACGCCCGCTTCCCGGTCTGCCGCGACGGGCTGGAAAACATCGTCGGCGTCCTCAATGCCCGCCAGTTGCTCGGCAAGACGCTGCGCGGCAGCACCCCCAGCCTGGGTGAAAAGCTGCAGCCGGCCGTCTATGTGCCGGAGTCGCTGACCGGCATGGAACTCCTCGAGCAGTTCCGCAGCTCCGGCACCCACCTTGTCTTCGTCGTCGACGAATACGGCGAGGTGCAGGGCATGGTCACGCTGCAGGACCTGGTCGAGTCGGTGACCGGCGAGTTCGTCCCGAAGAACAAGGAAGACGCCTGGGCGGTGCAGCGCGAGGACGGCTCCTGGCTGCTCGACGGTCTGATCCCGGTGCTCGAACTGAAGGACACGCTGGGCCTGAAGAGCGTGCCGGAAGAAGAAAAGGGCCGCTACCACACGCTGTCCGGCATGCTGATGCTGCTGTTCGGGCGTCTTGCCGAAACCGGCGACCGCCAGGTCTGGGAAGGCTGGACGCTGGAAGTCGTCGATCTCGACGGCAAGCGGATCGACAAGGTGCTGGCGACGCCGTTGCCGGAAGCGGCGCCGGCAGCGGCGAGCGAACCGGAGCCGGCGCCGTGAGCGAGCTTGCGGCGGCCGCGCCCGACGGCGCCGGGCGGGGCTTCTTCCGCCAGCGCTGGCATGGTCGGGTGGCCTTGCGCCGCCTGTTCTGGTGGGACCTGCTCGCCGTCGGCACGCTACTCAACGCCGCTTGCGCGGTGTTCGCGCTGATCCTGCTGGCGCAGGGGCTGGCCGGCGGTGCCTGGTTCGCCCTGCAAGCCCTGATCCTGCCCTACAACCTGTTCCTGGTGACGACCGTCTGGCGCCATCCCGAGGCCTCGACCGCCCTGCGTTCGCTTGCCCTGACCTGGCTGGGCGCCAGCCTGCTGGTCTGACCCCTACTCGTGGCGCAGCGCCTCGATCGGATCGAGGCGCGCCGCGCGGCGTGCCGGCATGTAGCCGAAGAGGACGCCGATCGCCGCCGAGAAACCGAAGGCGGTCAGATTGATTGCCGGCGAGAACAGGAAGGGCATGCTCATCAGCGCGGTCAGGCCGAGGCAGGCGACGAAGGCGAGGGCGATGCCGAGCAGGCCGCCGAAGGCGGAGAGCGCCACCGCCTCGATCAGGAACTGCAGCAGCACTTCCTTCTCCAGCGCGCCGATGGCCAGCCGGATGCCGATTTCCCGCGTCCGTTCGGTGACCGACACCAGCATGATGTTCATGATGCCGATGCCGCCGACCAGCAGGCTGACCGCGGCAACCGCGCCTAGCAGCGCGGTCATCGTGCCGATGGTGCCGGACAGCGTTTCGGCGATCTGCTTGGTGTCTATCACGTTGAAATTGTCGTCGGCGTTCTCGGCCAGCTTGCGCCGCTCGCGCAACAGGCTGCGTAGTTGCCCGATTGCCGCCTTCGAATCGGTGCTGTCCTTGAGCGAGACCAGGATGCCGGCGATGTCGAGGCTGCCGGTCAGGCGGCGCTGCGCGGTCCGTAGCGGCAGCAGCACGGTGTCGTCCTGATCCTGGCCCATGCCGCCCTGGCCCTTGGCGGCGAGCAGGCCGATCACTTCGCAGTCGAAGGACTTGACGCGGATGCTGTTGCCGAGCGGGCTGGCGTTGCCGAACAGCTCCTTGCGCACGGTCTGGCCGATGATGCAGACGGCCTTGCCGGCGCTTTCCTCGTCGTCGGCGAAACGCCGGCCGCTGGCCAGTTTCCAGTTGCCGGCGATGAAATAATCGTTGCTCGTGCCGTTGACCGTCGACGACCAGTTGCGGGTACCGGCGACCAGCGTCACCGCGGTACCGACGGTCGGCGCCACCGCCTGCAACCCGCCGACCTGCTGGCGGATCGCCTCGATGTCGGCGCTGCGAAATTTCGGCGCGCCGGCGCTGTCGCGCCCCGGGCCGAGGCGCTGGCCGGGCATCACCATCAGCAGGTTGCTGCCGAGGCTGGAAATCTGCTCGGCGACCATCCGCGTCGCGCCGTTGCCCAGCGTCACCATGGTGATCACGGCGGCGACGCCGATGACGATGCCGAGCACGGTCAGGAAGGAGCGCAGCAGGTTGCGGCGGATTTCGCGCAGGGCGAGCAGCAGGGCGTTCAGGAGCATGATGTCTGGCGGGTGTCGCGGTCGACGCGGCCGTCGACGAAATGCACGATGCGGCTGGCGTAGGCCGCCATGTCCGGTTCGTGGGTGACCATGACGATGGTGATGCCCTGTTCGCGGTTGAGCGTCACCAGCAGTTCCATGATCTCGTGGCTGCGTTGGCTGTCGAGGTTGCCGGTCGGCTCGTCGGCAAGCAGCAGCAGCGGATTGGTGACGATGGCGCGGGCGATCGCCACGCGCTGCTGCTGGCCGCCGGAAAGTTCCGCCGGCGTGTGCCCCTCGCGGTCGGCCAGGCCGACCCGTTGCAGCGCGGCGCGCGCCGCCGCGTGGCGTTGGGCGACCGGTTCGCCGCGGTAGAGCAGCGGCAGTTCGACGTTCTCCAGCGCCGTCGTGCGTGCCAGCAGGTTGAAGCCCTGGAAGACGAAACCCAGGCAGGTGCGGCGCAGCAGCGCCCGCTGGTTGCGGTCGAGTTCTTCGACGGCGATGCCCTGGAAGCGGTAGGAACCGCTGCTCGCCGTGTCGAGGCAGCCGAGCAGGTTCATCGCCGTCGATTTGCCGGAACCGCTCGGCCCCATGACGGCGACGAATTCGCCGGCGGCGATCGCGAGGTCGATGCCGCGCAGCGCCTGGAAGGCGATGTCGCCGCTGCCATAGGTCTTGGTGATGGCGCGCAGTTCGATCAGCGGCGCGGCGGTTTCGCTCACGGCTTGCCCGCCTGGTAGTCGGTGATCACCGCCATGCCGGGCTGCAGTTCGCCGCCGGTGATCTCGGTCTGCCGGCCGTTGCTGACGCCGCTGACGACCGTGACCGGGCGTGGCTGACCGTCGACCAGCACCCAGACCTGGGTGCCGCTGCCGCTGGCTGCCGCCGGACGGTTTTTGGGCGTGTCCGGCGGGCGCGGCACCAGGCGGCCGAGAATGCTGCCGCTCGGCGCCGCCGCCGCGCTGGCGGCCGGCGTGTAGCGCAGCGCGGCGTTCGGCACCAGCAGCGCGTCGGCGCGTTCGGCGGTGACGATGGTGGCGCTCGCCGTCATGCCGGGGCGCAGCGCCAGATCGTCGTTGGCGACGTCGAGGACGGTCTTGTAGGTGACGACGTTGTCGGTCGTCGTCGAGCCCAGGCCGACGCGCCGGATGCTTGCCGGGAAGTTCCGACCCGACCACGCCGAGACGGTGAAACTGGCCGGCTGCCCGGGCTTGACGGTGGCGACGTCGGCCTCATCGACCTTGACCTGCAGTTCCATGCGCGTCAGATCCTCGGCCAGCACGAACAGCACCGGCGTCGTCATCTGCGCGGCGACGGTCTGTCCGGGTTCGACCTTGCGCGTCAGGACGACGCCGTCGACCGGCGAGCGGATGGTCGCCTTGGTCAGGTTGGTCTGGTCGGTCTTCAGCGCCGCCCGCGCCTGGGCCACCTGCGCCAGGGCACTCGCTTCGCTGGCCACGGCGCGCTGCACGGCGGCCTCGGCGGTATCGATTTCGCTGGGCGCCGGCACCTTGCCGCCGGAAAGCTCGGCGACCCGGCGCATGCGCGCCAGCGCCGCCCGGTTCTCGGCGAGCGTCGCCCGCGCTTCGGCGACCCCGGCTTCGGCGGCGGCAACGGCGGCGCGCGACTTGATCACCGCGTCGTCGAGCTTGGCCGGGTCGAGACGGGCGAGCAACTGGCCCTTCTTGACGACATCGTTTTCCTGGACCAGGACTTCGGCCAGCGTGCCCGACAGTTCGCTGCCGACATCGACCGACTTGGTCGGCTGCAGCGTGCCGCTGGCCGAGGCGGTGACCACCAGCTTGCCGCGTACCGCCGCCTCGGTCAGGTATTGCCCCGGCGCCTGGCGGTTGCCGCCGAGCACCAGCCAGCCGCCGAAGATGAGGAGGAGCACGGCGCCGCCGGCCAGCCACCAGCGGCGGCGGGAAATCGGCTGAGCGGGCCGGGCGCCGCTCAGTAACTGGCGTAGCGCGTTGGCGTTGTCTTCGTTTTTCAGGTTCATGGCGTTTCCGTGGCCGGCGCGGCGGCATCGTCCCAGCCGCCGCCGAGCGCCTTGTAAAGTTTGATCAGTGTCGTCAGTTGCAGGGCTTCCGCGCTCGCCAGGCTGTCCTCGGCGCCGAGCCGGGTGCGTTCGCCGTCGAGCACGTCGCGGAAATCGGTGAGGCCGGATTCGTAGAGCTGGCGGGCCAGGGTCGCCGCGTTGCGCGCGGCCGTCGCCGCCTGACGGCGGGCGACGATGCGCTGACGGGCAGCGGCATGCGCGAACAGCGCGTTTTCGACTTCCTCCAGGGCGCCGAGCACGCTGGCTTCGTAGGCATGCAGCGCTTCCTCGCGCACCGCGTCCTGGGCGTCCACGGCGGCGCGCCGACGACCGCCGTCGAACAGCGTCGCCGCCAGCGAGCCGGCCAGCGTGCGCAGCAGCGTGTCGCTGCCGCCCAGGGCGCCGAGGCTGTAGGCCTGCCAGCCGAAACTGCCGCTCAGCGTCAGGCTGGGAAAGCGCGCCGCGAGCTTCTGCCCGGTGCGCGCGGTTTCCGCCGCCAGCGTGCGTTCGGCGGCGATCAGGTCGGGGCGGCGGGTGAGGACGCGGGCCGGGATGTCGATGGCGAGGTCGGCCGGCACTTCCGGCAAGCCGTCGGCGGCGGCCAGCGTCGGGTCGAGGCTGCCGGGAGGGGTGCCGAGGAGGACGGCAAGGCGGTTGCGCGCCTCGTCGGCGGCAATCTCCAGGTCGGGCAGGCTGGCCCGGGTCTGTTCGCGGTTGGCGATCGCCTGTTCGACGTCGAGGCTGCCGGCCAGCCCGGCCTGCCGTCGCCAGTCGGCGATGCGCGCGCTTTCCTCCTGGGTGGCCAGGTTGTCGCGGGCGATCGCCAGGCGTTGCCGGGCACTGCGCAGGTCGACGTAGTTCTGGACGACTTCGGCGACCAGCGTTACCCGGACTTCCTCCAGACGGGCGGCGGCAGCGCCGGTGTCGGCGTCGGCGGCTTCGACGGCGCGCCGCTGACCGCCGAAGAGGTCGATTTCCCAACTGGCGTCGAAGCCGGCGTCGTACAGCGTGGTGCTCGCCCCGGCGGCGCGGCTGCGGGTTTTGCCGGCGCTGGCCGAAAGCGTCGGCAACTGGTCGCCGATGGCCTGGCGGCGGGCGGCCCGCGCCTGACGCAGGCGGGCCTCGGCCTGCTTGAGGTCGAGGTTGGCAGCCAGCGCGCGGGCAATCAAGGGGTCGAGCGCGGCGTCGTCGAGTTGCTGCCACCAGCGGCGCAGCACGGGGTCGGCGTCGGCCGTCGCCGCTACGGCCGGCTGGCTGTGCCACAGCGTCGGCAGCTTCAGCGCCGGCAAGCGGTAGTCGGGGCCGACCGCCGGCAGCGAGGTGCAGGCGGCGAGCACGGCGCAGGCCAGCGCGGCGAGGGCCTGGCGCGGCCGGAGGAGAGGAGTCGATTCGGTCATGGAGGAGGGCGACGGCGGCGGCATTGACGAATGATCCCCCGAGCTGCCGTTAAGCGCCGTTAAGAAGCGGTGTGCGTTTGCAAGCGCCCTGGCCGCGGGTGGCTCGCTATAATCCCCGGACCTCGTTCCGGAGTCTTCCGTCATGAAATTTTCCTCTCTCGTTCGGCGCCTGCCGTTGCTGCTCTCCGCAATCTGCCTGCCGGCTGCTGCCGCGGCAGAGGCGCCGGTCAGCCGTGTCATGCTTTATCCGGGCAGCGCGTTGATCGAGCGTACCGCGAATGTGCGTGCCGGTGACCAGCAATTGCAGATTGCCGGCCTGCCCGCCAGTTTCGACGTGGACAGTGTGCAGATCGAGGCCGATGCGGGAATCGAGATCGGCGAACTGGTCTGGCGCGACAGCGCGCGCAGCGCGCCGCTCAACGCCGAGGAAGCGCGGCTGGAAAAGCTGGTCCGCCAGTTGAGCGAGCGCGTCGCGCAGCTCGACGGGGAACGGCTGGCGGCGGAGCGCACGCTGAAGTACCTCGACGCCCTGGCCTCGCCCGGCGACGCCATCCACGACGGCAACCCGCAGCGCGTGCTCGACGCCCTGCGCCTGGGCGGCGTCCAGGCGCAGCGGCGCATCCTCGAGATCGATAGCCAGAAGCGCGACCTCGAGCGCGAACTGCAGGCCCGCCAGCGCGACCTCGAACGCGTCCGCCCGGCGGTCGCCGCCGTCCGCCAGCTCGACTTGCGCCTGAACGCGCGGCGCGACGGCCGCGTCCGCCTGCGCTACCTGTTCGCCGAGGCCGGCTGGCGGCCGGCATACCGGGCCAAGCTCGACAGCGACGGGCGGCGGGTCGAGATCGAGCGCCTGGCGCAGATCGCCCAGCGCAGCGGCGAGGACTGGAGCAAGGTCGAACTCGCGCTGTCCACCGGCATGCCGCAGCAGCGCGTCGCCGGTCCGCTGCCCGATCCCTGGAACCTCTCGCTGCGCCCGGAGCAACGCCCCGAAGCGCGTGCCGTGATGCCGATGATGGCCGCCGCGCCGGCGCCGCTGGCGAAGCGGGCGATGCCGGCGGAGAGCGCAGCGGAGGAAGCGGAGGAGGAAGCGCTGTTCGAAGTCGCGGAAACGCAGAGCGAATTCGCCACCGAATACGCGATTCCCGGCCGCATCAGCTTGCCGGCCGACGGGCGCAAGGTGGCGGTGGCGCTGGGCCGCCTGCAGGTACCGGTGGAACTGCACGCGCAGGTGGCGCCGCGCCAGGACAAGGCCGCCTACCTGGTCGCCCGGGGCGATTTGCCGGAAGGCGTCTGGCCGGCCGGCAACCTGCAGATCTACCGCAACGGCGCCTACGTCGGCCAGACCACCTGGGACCCGGCGCAGGAAACGCAGTTGGAGCTGCCCTTCGGGCGCGACGAGAAGATCAAGGTGGCGGTGCGCAACCTGGCCGCCGACCAGGCGCGCGCCGGCTTCGTCGGCCAGCAGGCGGAACGCCGCCTCGCCGACGTGTTCACGGTGACCAACCAGCACGCGCGGCCGGTGGATATCCGCGTCATCGACGCCAGCCCGGTCGCCCGCGACAGCCAGATCGAGGTCGACGCCAGCTTCCAGCCGCCGGTC
The DNA here is from genome assembly GCF_055901855.1 of Azonexus sp. MM2026_4. Classification (NCBI taxonomy): domain Bacteria; kingdom Pseudomonadati; phylum Pseudomonadota; class Betaproteobacteria; order Rhodocyclales; family Azonexaceae; genus Azonexus; species Azonexus sp. MM2026_4. The sequence goes on from NZ_CM148380.1 coordinate 3,964,095, forward strand.
ACCGATAAAGACTGGGACGACCGGCCCGGCGTTGTCGCCTGGGAAGCGCGGCTTGATGCCGGCGCGGCGGCCAGCTTCACCGCCGATTACCGCATCCGCTGGCCGAAAGAACGCAAAGTCATCGGCCTGCCCTGAACCCCAACCCAACGGAGATAACAAAATGAAGATCGGATTTATCGGCCTTGGCATCATGGGCCGCCCGATGGCCCTCAACCTGCTCAAGGGCGGCCATCAGGTCAGCGTCTGGGCGCGCCGCGCCGAATCGATGCAGCCCTTGCTCGATGCCGGCGCCAGCGGCGCCGCGTCGCCCGCCGACGTTGCGCGCGGCCAGGAACTGGTGATCACTATGGTCGCCGCCGCGCCGGATGTCGCCGAAGTCATGCGCGGCGTCGCCAGCGCCGGCACCAGCGGACTGGTTGCCGTCGACATGAGCACCATCGCGCCGGCGGCAGCCAAGGCCATCCACGCCGAACTGGCGGCGGCCGGCGTCGATTTCGTCGACGCGCCGGTGTCCGGCGGTGAGGTCGGCGCGATTGCCGGCACGCTTTCGATCATGGCCGGCGGCTCCGAGGCCGCTTTCGCCCGCGCCGAGCCGGCGTTTGCCTGCCTGGGCAAGAACATCGTCCACGTCGGCGGCCCCGGCGCCGGGCAGGTGACCAAGGCGGCCAATCAGATCGTCACCGGCATGGGCGTGCTGGCGGTTGCCGAGGCGATGGCCTTCGCATCGAAAAACGGCGTCGACCGCGCGAAGGTGCGCGAGGCGCTGCTCGGCGGCTTCGCCTACTCGAAGATCCTGGAAAACCACGGCCAGCGCATGCTCGACCGCAACTTCAAGCCGGGCTTCAAGAGCTGGATGCACGAGAAGGACTTGAACATCGTGATGCAGACGGCGCACGAACTCGGCCTCTGCCTGCCCGGTTCGGCGGCGACCGCGCAGATGTTCAACGCGATGGTCGGTTCGGGGCTGGGCGAGGAGGATTCGATCGCCGTGCTGAAGCTGCTGGAAAACCTGTCGGGGCAGGCATGAAGGTCGGCTTCATCGGCCTGGGCGCGATGGGGCGCCCGATGGCCTTGCACCTGCAGGCAGCTGGTCACGAACTGCACGTCTGGGCGCGCCGCCCGGCCAGCGCCGACGGCCTGCCGGCCACCGTGCACCCGACGCCGGTCGCGCTCGGCGCGGCGTGCGAGGTGGTGTTCACGGTCATCACTTCAAGCGCCGACGTCGAAGGTGTCGCGCTTGGCGACGACGGCCTGATCCATGGCATGGCGCCGGGCAGCGTGCTGGTCGATTGCTCGACCATCGCCCCCGACGTTGCCCGGCGCATCGCCGGCCAACTCGCGGAGAAGGGCATCCACATGCTCGACGCGCCGGTCTCTGGCGGCGAGCAGGGGGCGATTGCCGCGACGCTGGCGATCATGGCCGGCGGCGACGCGGCGGTGCTCGAACGGGTGCGCCCGCTGCTCGAAAAACTCGGCCAGCGCATCGTCCATATCGGCCCCAACGGCGCCGGCCAGGTCGCCAAGGCCTGCAACCAGATGATCATGGTCGCCGCCATCGAAGCCGTTGCCGAAGCGATGCACCTGGCCAGGGCAGCCGGCGTCGATCCGGCCAAGGTGAAACAGGCGCTGGCCGGCGGCTCGGCCGGCTCGCGCGTGCTCGACATCATGGGCCAGCGCATGGTCGACCGCGATTTTTCGGCCGGCATCGAGGCCCGCCTGCATCACAAGGATTTCGGGCTGGTGCTCGCAGCGGCGCGCCAGAGCGGCGTGCCGGTGGCGCTGACAGCGAGCGTCGCCCAGCAGCTCAACGCCCTGATGGCGCTGGGTTTCGGCAAGGACGACACGAGTTCGCTGCTGCGCGTGCTGGAGGCGATGCGCGCCTGATCGCGCGCTGCTCGGCGGCGGGCAGCGCGGCGCCTTTCCCTGGCGCCGCTGCCTGAGCTTCGTTCTCCGCCGGAAGTTCGCGCCGGGCGGGGCGATTGCCGGCTACACTCCGCCTTTGCCCAATTGCCGAGAATCCCTGCCCGAATGAGCATCGAGTTAAAAGAGAAACCTGCCGTCGCCGTTGTCGCCGCCGTCCAGTTGCCCAGTGTCAGCGACATCGAGTTCGAGTCCTCGTTGGCCGAACTGCGCGAGCTGGCCAAGACGCTCGGCTACACGGTGGTCGAAACCTTCATCCAGAAGCGCGGCAGTTTCGACACGACCTCCTATGTCGGCGTCGGCAAGTGCCAGGAAATCGCCCATTACGTCGAGCACACGGCCGACCGTGAGATCGACGCCATTCTCGTCGATCACGAAATCTCGCCGTCGCAGGCGCGCAACCTGGAAAAGGCGACGGGTTGCCCGGTGATGGACCGGACCATGGTCATCCTCGAAATCTTCCACAACAACGCCCGTTCGCGCGCCGCCAGGGCACAGGTTGAAATCGCCCGCCTCGGCTACATGGCGCCGCGCCTGCGCGAGGCGGCCAAACTGGCCGGGCCGCAGGGGCGCCAGCGCAGCGGCGTCGGCGGCCGCGGGGCCGGCGAATCGCATACCGAACTGGACCGGCGCAAGATCCGCGACCGGATCGCCGAGCTGCAACTCGAAATCATCGCCATGGACGCCGAGCGCCAGACCCAGCGCGCCCGCCGCCAGGAACGCCAGGGGCTGGCCAGCGTCGCCCTGGTCGGCTACACCAATGCCGGCAAATCGACGCTGATGCGGGCCTTGACCGGCAGCGAAGTGCTGGTCGCCAACAAGCTGTTCGCCACGCTCGACACCACGGTGCGCACCCTGCACCCGGAAAGCGTGCCGCGCGTGCTGGTCAGCGATACCGTCGGCTTCATCAAGAACCTGCCGCACGGCCTCGTCGCCTCGTTCAAATCGACCCTCGACGAAGCCCTCGACGCCGGCCTGCTGCTGCACGTCATCGACGCCAGCGACCCCGGCTGCGAACGCCAGCTTGAAGTCACCGACCACGTGCTGGCTGAGATCAGCGCCGACACCTTGCCGCGCCTGCGCATCTTCAACAAGATCGACCACGTCGGCGACGAAGCGGCGCAGGCCGAATGCACGGTCAGGCTGCGCGAGAAATACCCGGATTGCGTGGTGATGAGCGCCCGCCGGCCGGAAGACGTGGCCCGCCTGCGCCTGCAGATCATCGCCTTCTTCCAGCAGGGGCTGGTCGAGGCCGAACTGTTCCTGCCCTGGTCGGCGCAGCAACTGCGCGGCGAAATCTTCGCCACCTGCCAGGTCCTGGCCGAGCGGGCCGACGAGGCCGGCGCCTGCTTCAGCGTGCGTGGCGAACCCGCCGCGATCGACAGCCTGCGCGAACGTTTGCCGCCGGCCGCCCAGACCGTCAGCTGAAAGGCCTTGCAAGGACGCGGCGGGGGGCGTTGGCAGCGTCAACCGCCCGCTACCCTTCAAGCTGCGCCAGGTGGGGCACCCGGTGACGGTCCGGACGCGCTAGGCGACGGTTTCGCCCACTGAGTAAATTTACTCAGTACCTTAAACGTCTTCCCGGTCCGCCGCGCAGCGCGGGCAGAGCGCGCTGATTTCGACTTCCGGGCTGTCCAGCCGGTGGCCGGCGGCTTGCAGGCTGGCGAAGAGGCGGGCCGAGACGTCGGGGTCCTGCAGTTCGCTGACGCTGTTGCAATGCGGGCAGAGCAGGAACAGCGCCGGCGACGGGTGGCTGCTGTGGCGGCAGGCGACGAACAGGTTGAGGCGGCCGATGCGGTGCGCCAGTCCCTGGCCGATCAGGAAATCGAGGGCGCGGTAGACGGTGGGCGGCGCGGCGTTGGGGCGGGTCTGCCGCATCTGTTCGAGGAGGTCGTAGGCCTTGATGCCGTTCGGCTGGCGACCGAGTAGTGCCAGCACCTCGCGGCGGATTGCGGTGAGGCTGGCGCCCTGTTGCCGGCAGCGGGTTTCGGCGCGGTCGAGCAACTCGGCTTCGGCGCTGGGTTCAATCATTCTCGAAGTCGACTTGGTGGTGGACATGCGATGTTATAACATCCCCCGTCCGCAATCGATAGCGTTGCGGTCGGGCGCGCAGCGTCGGTTCGGGTTGGCCGTACCGGTTGCGGGCATGCCGCAGACGTCCCATGACGAACAAGGAAAGATCGATGTCACGATCCACTGCAAAACCGGGGTTGCCGAGCGAGGCGGAGCTGTTGTCAGCATCGGAAGACGAATACATGTCGCCGGCCCAGCTGGCCTTTTTCCGCCAGCGCCTGCTTGACGAGGAGGCTTCGCTGCGCGGCGCCGCCGAGGAAACGACGCATCATCTGCAGGAGACGGCGGCCGAGCCCGATCCCAACGACCGTGCCAGCGCCGAAGAGGAGCATGCGCTGGAACTGCGCGTGCGTGATCGAGAGCGCAAGCTGCTGAAGAAGATCGACCAGGCGCTGAAGCGCATCGAAGATGGCAGCTACGGCTGGTGCGAAGATACTGGTGAGCCGATCGGCATCGCCCGCCTGCTGGCGCGGCCGACCGCCAGCCTGTGCCTGGAGGCGCAGGAACGGCACGAACAGCGGCGACGCCAGTTCGGCGGCTGACGCCGGCGGCTGGTCCGCGCCATGCAGCGTTGTGAACCTGGGAGGAAACGTCCGATGAGGAAACTGTCCTTGTTCCTGCTCGTCCTGCTGTCCGGGGCGGCTTCGGCACAGGCGCCGCACGCCCATCAACACGGTGCCGGCCAGCTCGGGATCGTCGTCGAAGGCGCCCAGTTGACGCTGTTGCTGGAAGCGCCGCAGCACGACCTGGTCGGCTTCGAGCGGGCGGCGAAGAGCGCCCGCGAACAACTGACCGCGCAGGCGGCGCTGGAAAAGCTGCGCTCGCCGGCGCGGCTTTTCGTGCCGACGGCGGCGGCGCAGTGCGCGTTGAGCGAACAGAAGATCGACGCCCCGCTGCTCGAAGGCAAAGCTAGCAGCGACGGTCACGGCGATGTCGAGGCGCGCTACGTCTATCGCTGTGCCAACCCGCTGGCGCTCGACGGCCTGCGCGTTCAGGTCGGCGAGGAATTCCCGCGTCTGCGGGCGCTTGCAGTCAGTTTTGCCGGCCCGAAGGGACAGAAGGCCGGTCGCGTGGATACCCGGCAGCCGGTCTTCTCCTGGTAGGCATGGCGGCGATCCGTATCGACGACCTGGTATTCCGCTGGCGCGCCGCTTCACCGCCGGCCGTCACGCTCGGGCACCTGGCCGTCGCCGCCGGTCGCAGCCTTTTTCTGCACGGGCCGAGCGGCGCCGGCAAGAGCACCTTGCTCAATCTGATCGGCGGCGTCCTGCAGCCCGAGCGCGGCCGCATCGAACTGCTCGGTCAGCCGCTCGGCGCGTTGTCGGCGGCGCGGCGCGACGCCTTCCGCGCCGATCATCTCGGTTTCATCTTCCAGCAGTTCAACCTGCTGCCCTGGCTGTCGGCGCGCGACAACGTGCTGCTGCCCTGCCGCTTTTCACGGCGCCGCCACCAGTGCGCCGGCGATCCGGCGGCCGAAGCGGCGCGCCTGCTGGCGGCGCTTGATCTTGACCCGACGCTGGCGGCGGCGCCCGCCGGCGAACTCTCGGTCGGCCAGCAGCAGCGCGTCGCGGCGGCGCGCGCGCTGATCGGCCGGCCAGAAATCATCGTCGCCGACGAGCCGACCTCGGCGCTCGACGCCGCCCGCCAGGACGCCTTCATCGATCTCTTGCTCGGCGAAGCGAAGGCGGCCGGCAGCGCGCTCGTCTTCGTCAGCCACGATCTGCGGCTGGCCGCCCATTTCGACGACAGCCTTGCGCTGTCCGGGGGCGAGGCATGAGCGCGCTGTGGCGGCTGGCTCTGGCCAGCGCCTGGAACCGCCGCCTCAGTCTGGGGCTGACGCTGCTCGCCGTGCTCCTGGCGACGACCCTGCTGCTGTCGGTCGAGCGCATCCGCCAGGCGGCGCGCGACGGCTTCGCACAGTCGGTTTCCGGTACCGACCTGGTGGTCGGCGCCCGCACCAGCCCGGTGCAGCTGGTGCTGTATTCGGTGTTCCGGCTCGGCGAGGCGACCAACAACCTGAGCTGGGACAGTTACCGCAAAATCGCCGCCGATCCGGCGATCGCCTGGAGCGTGCCGCTGGCGCTCGGCGATTCGCATCGCGGCTACCCGGTGCTCGGCACGACGCCGGCCTATTTCGCGCATTACCACTACGGCGACCGTCAGCCGCTGCACTTCGCCGCCGGCCAGGTCTTTTCCGGCATCTTCGACGCCGTGCTCGGTGCCGAGGTGGCGCAACGCCTGGGCTATGCGGTCGGCGACCGGATCACGCTGACGCATGGCGAAGGCGGCCTGGAAGGCATGGCGCACGACGACAAGCCGTTCACCGTCGTCGGCATCCTGGCGCCGACCGGGACGCCGGTTGACCGCACCGTGCATGTCGGGCTCGCCGCCATCGAGGCGATCCATCTCGACTGGGTGGGCGGCGCGCCGCTGCCGGGTTTCTCGATCGGCGCCGAGGTGGTGCAGAAGTTCGACCTGACGCCGAAGTCGATCACCGCCTTCCTGATCGGCCTGCACCAGCGCGTCGAGGTCTTCCGCCTGCAGCGCAAGGTCAACGGCTTTGCCGGCGAGCCGCTGCTCGCCGTGCTGCCCGGCGTCGCCCTCGACCAGTTGTGGCAGACCGTCGGCGTCGTCGAGCAGGCCTTGCAGGCGGTGTCCTGGCTGGTGCTGGCGGTCGGCCTGGCCGGCCTGATGGCGACCCTGCTCGCCGGCCTCAACGAAAGGCGGCGCGAAATGGCCATCCTGCGTTCGCTCGGCGCCGGCCCGCGCCACATCCTTGGCCTGCTGCTCCTCGAAAGCGGGCTGGTCAGCCTGCTTGGCGCGCTGCTCGGCCTCGGCCTGCTCAGCCTGTTCGCCGCCGGCGGCGACGGCCTGTTGCTGCGCTTCGGGCTGGCGGCGCTGCCGCTGGCGCCGGGCGCCGCCGAATGGCGGCTGCTCGGCCTGGTGCTCGCCTGCGGCACGCTGGTCGGCCTGCTGCCGGCCTGGCGCGCCTACCGCCTGTCGCTCGCCGATGGCCTGACGCCCCGTTCCTGAAAGACCTCACGATGCAACGCTTCCTGCTGCTTTTCCTGCTGTTTCTGCCGCTCACCCTGCCGGCCGCCGACTACCGCGTCGGTGAGCGGCTGGTGGCGGGCAAGGGCAGCGTCAAGGGCTTCCGCGACCTGATGTGGGACGACCTGATGCCGGCCGACTGGGACCCGATGGCGGCCTTCAAGGGCGTCGATCTGAACAAGCTGCAGGACGGCGACCCCAAGGCCGTCGACCTGCTGGCCAAAGTGCGCAAGGAATGGGACAAGGCGCCGGTCGAGCGCAGCCTGCACGGTCAGCGCATCCGCATCCCCGGCTTCGTCGTGCCGCTCGAACGCAAGGGCGACGACGTCCTCGAATTCCTGCTCGTGCCGTATTTCGGCGCCTGCGTCCATGTGCCGCCGCCACCGTCGAACCAGGTCATCCTGGTGGTGCCGGCCAAACCGGTGCGCGGCATGCGCACCATGGAAACCTTCTCGGTCAGCGGCACCCTCACCCTGCAGGGCGGCGACAGCAGCATGGGTATCTATGCCTACCGCCTCGCCGCCGAGCGGGTCGAACCCTATCAGGTCCCACAAGGAAAGAAGAAATGACTACCCTGAGCATGATCCTCGTCGCCTGCCTCGCCGGCGGGCTGATCAGCATGGCCGCCGCGGCGCTGGTGGTGTTCCGCCTGTCGCGGCAATCGACGGCGATCCTCGTCGCCTTCGCTGCCGGCGTCATGTTGTCGTCGGCCTTCCTGCACATCCTGCCGGAAGCCTTCAATTCCTTGCCGCCGGTCGACATCCACGCCGGCCACGACCATGCGCCGGACGACCAGGCGGCGATCGCCGCCGAGGCTGCCGCCGACGATGAGCACGGGCACGAGGGGCACAACCACGGCGGTCCGGTGGCGACGCTGTTCGGGCTGATGCTGGCGACGCTGTTCGCCTTCTTCGCGCTTGAGCGCCTTGCCCTGTGGCGCCACTCGCACGGCGATTGCAGCGACCACGAGGGGCACCACGCGACGGTGACGGCGCCGCTGCTGATTCTGGTCGGCGATGCCTTCCACAACTTCGTCGACGGCGTGTTGATCGCCGCCGCCTTCATCGCCGACCCGATGCTCGGCGTGACGACGACGGTGGCCATCATCGCCCACGAGGTGCCGCAGGAAATGGGCGATTTCGTGCTGCTGCGCAACGCCGGTTGGAGCAACGCCAAGGCCTTCGTCGCCAACGCCGGCTCCAGCCTGAGTTCGCTGCTCGGTGGCGGGCTTGCCTACTTCGCGCTGTCCACTGCCGATTACGTGCTGCCCTACGTGCTGGTGATCGCCGCTTCCAGCTTCATCTATGTCGCCCTGGCCGACATCTTCCCGCTGCTGCACAAACAGCGCGAGAGCTTCGTCCGGCAGAGCCTGCTGATCGGCGCCGGGGTGGCGGTGGTGCCGATGGTCGGCTGGTTCACGCACTGAGCGTGCCTGCAACCTGACCGTCACCTGGGCGTTATCCAGCCTTAACGACCTTGTCACCGAGATTGCCGAGAATTTGCTCCTGAGTCCTGCCCGGACATCCTCAGGAGCAAAACGGCATGAACGACGACAGCAGCCCCTACGTCATCTGGACCATCACCGACGGCAAGCCCGGCCATCTGCAGCAGATTCGGGGCTTGCTCAAGGCGCTGCGCCAGCAGTTGCCGGTGCGCGAGATCGAACTGCGCGCACTGTCGCCGCTGCCGGCGCTGGCCCATCTGGCCGGCGGCAGCTTTCCGCCGGGTGAAGGGCTGCCGGCGCCCGACCTGATCGTCGGCGCCGGCCACGCCACCCACCTCAACATCCTGGCTGCCAAGCGCGCCTACGGCGGCAAGACGGTGGTGCTGATGAAGCCCAGCCTGCCGCGCCAACTTTTCGACCTCTGCCTGATCCCGCAGCACGACGGCGTCGCGCCGTCGAAGCAGGTGATTCTCACCCAGGGCGCGCTCAACACCATGCAGCGCTCGGTCGCCGCCGATCCGAGCGTCGGCCTGATCCTGCTCGGCGGCATTTCGCGCCACTACGTCTGGCAGGACGGCGAAATCCTGGCGGCGGTCGGCAAGCTGGTCGCCGCCATGCCGCAAGTGCAGTGGACGCTGACCACCTCGCCGCGCACGCCGGCCTCGCTGCTCGACGGCTTGCAGGGGCTGGCGCATGCCAATCTCGAGGTCGTCCCCTTTGCGCGGACCACGCAGGGCTGGCTGCACGAGGTGCTGGGCTGCGCCGGCCAGGTCTGGGTGACGCCGGACAGCGTGTCGATGGTCTATGAGGCGCTGACCTCGGGCACCGGCGTCGGCGTTTTCGACCTGCCGCGGCGCCGCTCCAGCCGCGTCGTGCGCGGTCTCGAACGGCTGGTGCAGAGCGGTTGGGTGACGCGTTTCCAGAACTGGCAGGCCGGGCAGTCGCTGCCCCGGCTGAACGGACAACTCGACGAAGCCGCGCGTTGCGCGAAGTGGATCAAGCAATTTTGGTATCCCAACGCCTGACCGTCCTGCAGGTCCTGCCGGCGCTGGAAAGCGGCGGCGTCGAACGCGGCACGCTGGAAGTGGCGGACCACCTGGTCCGCCAGGGCCATCGTTCGCTGGTCATGTCGGCCGGCGGGCGCCTGGTCGACCGGCTGCTGGCCGAGGGCTCGGAGCATTTCGCCTGGCCGGTCGGGCGCAAGTCGCTGCTCACCCTGCGCCTGGTCGGCCCGCTGCGCCGCTTCCTCGCCGAACAGCGGGTCGACGTGCTGCACGTGCGTTCCCGCCAGCCGGCGTGGATCTGCCGGCTGGCCTGGCGCGGCATGCCGGCCGCGACGCGGCCGCGCCTGGTGACGACGGTGCATGGCTATTACTCGGTCGGCGCCTACAGCGCGGTGATGACGCGCGGCGAGGCAGTGATCGCGGTGTCGGATTCGATTGCCGCCTACCTGCGCGCCAATTACCCGGCCTGTGATCCGGCGACCGTGCGCGTCATCCCGCGCGGCATTGATCCGGCGCTCTATCGCCCGGCTTACCGGCCGTCGCCGCAGTGGCTGGACGACTGGCGGGCGGTCTGGCCGCAGTTCGTTGGCAAGCGCCTGCTCGTGCTCGCCGGCCGCATCACGCGGCTCAAGGGGCACCACGACTTCATCGCGCTGATTGCCGCGCTCAAGGCCAGCCACCCGGACATCCACGGCGTCATCGTCGGCGAGGCCGACGCCCGCCACTTGCCTTACCTGGTCGAGCTGCAGGCGGCGGCTAAAGCGCAGGGCGTTGCCGATCACCTCACGTTCACCGGCCACCGGGGCGACCTGCGCGAGATCTTCAGCGTCAGCGCCCTGGTGCTGTCGCTGTCCACGCAGCCGGAAGCCTTCGGGCGCACGGTGCTGGAAGCGCTGGCGCTGGGCGTGCCGGTCGTCGCCTACGCGCACGGCGGCGTTGCCGAACTGCTGGCGGCGATGTTTCCGGCCGGCCGGGTGGCCCCGGGCGAGCGCGACGAACTGATCGAAACCTGCCGGCGCGTTCTCGCCGGCGATCCCCGTCCGGCGCCGCTGCCGGACTCACTGGAGCTGCAACACATGCTGCAAGACACCCTGGCGACTTACCGGGAACTGGTCGCCGCGCGCGAGAAAGGCGGGCAACTTGCTTACGCTCGCTGACGCCCGCATCGCCATCATCGGCCTCGGCTACGTCGGTCTGCCGCTGGCCGTCGAGTTCGGGCGCCGCCTGCCGTCGCTCGGTTTCGACATCTGCCCGCGCCGGGTCGCCGAACTGACCGAGGCGCACGACCGCACGCTGGAAATGACCGCCGACGAACTGAAGCAGGCGACGCGATTGCGCTTTTCCTGCGACGCGGTAGCGCTGCGCGACTGCAATACCTATATCGTCACCGTGCCGACCCCGGTCGACGCCAGCAACCGGCCCGACATGGGGCCGCTGCTGCGCGCCAGCGAGGCGATCGGCGCGGTCATCGCGCCCGGCGCCGTGGTCATCTACGAATCGACCGTCTATCCCGGCGCCACCGAGGAAGTCTGCATCCCGGCCATCGAGCGCGTCTCCGGGCTGGTCTATAACCGCGATTTCTACGCCGGCTACAGCCCGGAGCGCATCAACCCCGGCGACAAGCAGCACCGGCTGACCAACACGATCAAGGTCACCGCCGGTTCGACGCCGGCTGCCGCCGCTTACGTCGATGCCCTCTACGCCAGCATCGTCAGCGCCGGCACGCACCGCGTCGACAGCATCCGCGTCGCCGAGGCGGCGAAGGTGATCGAGAACACGCAGCGCGACATCAACATCGCGCTGGTCAACGAACTGGCGCTGATCTTCAACCGCCTCGACATCGACACCGAGGCGGTGCTGCGCGCCGCCGGCACCAAGTGGAATTTCCTGCCTTTCCGCCCCGGCCTGGTCGGCGGCCATTGCATCGGCGTCGATCCCTATTACCTGACGCACAAGGCCGAAGCCGTCGGCTACCACCCACAGGTGATCCTCGCCGGTCGCCGCATCAACGACGGCATGGGCACCCACGTCGCCGAGAGCGTCGTGCGCCTGATGCTGCGCCGGCGGATCAACGTGGTCGGCGCGCGCGTCCTGGTGCTCGGCCTCAGCTTCAAGGAAAACTGCCCGGACCTGCGCAACACCAAGGTGGTCGACATCGTCCGTACCTTGGCCGGGCTCAACGCCGTGGTCGATGTCTACGACCCCTGGGTCGATGCCGAAGAGGCGCAGGCGGAATACGGCATCACGCCGGTCGGGCAGCCCGCTGGCCCCTACGATGCGGTGGTCGTCGCCGTCGCCCACCGCCAGTTCGCGGCCCTGGGCATCGCCGCGATCCGCGCGCTGTGCCGGCCGCAGGCGGTGATCTACGACGTCAAGCACCTGTTCCCGCGCGAGGCTGTCGATGGCCGCCTGTGAGACACCGCTCAACGTCGTCTGCCTGAAATGGGGGACGAAATACGGGCCGGAATACGTCAATCGCCTGTACCGCATGCTCGCCCGTCACCTGCAGCGGCCGTTCCGTTTCCATTGCCTGACCGAGTATCCGCAGGGGCTTGATCCGGCCATCGTCGTGCTGCCGCTCGACTGCCAGCCGGGGCTGAGCGGCTGGTGGTACAAGCTCTCGCTGTTCGCGCCGCAGTTCCACGGCCTCTCCGGGCCCATGCTCTATCTCGACCTCGACCTGGTGATCGTCGGCAACATCGATTTCCTCGCCGACCAGCCGGGCGATTTCCTCATCCTGCGCAACTGGTCGCGCAACCCGATGTGGAACAGCTCGGTGATGCGCTTCACGGTCGGTGCCCACCCTGAAGTCTGGGAGCGTTTCCAGGCCGATCCCGACGGCGTCATGGCGAGCTGCAACGGCGACCAGGAGTGGATTTACGAATGCCTGCCGGAGGCCGCCAACTGGCCGGCGGAGAAGATCGTCTCGTACAAGAAGAGCCTCGACTCGCGCGCCTTCCCCTGGCTTGCCAAGCTGGGCGGCGAGCGGCTCGGGCTGCGCGCGCCGGGCTGGCTCGACACGCCGTTGCCGGCGACGGCGGCCATCGTCGTCTTCCACGGCAAGCCCGATCCGGCGGACGTGGCGTGGCGCGCCTATGGTTTGTGGAAGCGGGCGTCCTTCGTCGCTCGTCACTGGGTGTGAGCCCCTCTCGAAAAAGGCAGGCAAGTTGAAACAGGTCATCTGCATGAAATGGGGCCAGCTTTACGGCCCGGAATACGTCAACCGGCTGTACGCGATGGTGCGCGCCAACGTTGAGGGGCCATTGCGCTTCGTCTGTCTGACCGACGAGCGCGCCGGCATCCGGCCCGAGGTCGAATGCCACGATTGCCCGGAAATCGCCTTGCCGGCGCCGTACAACCGGCGCGGCTGGCGCAAGCTGACGACCTACGCCGCCAGCGAACAACTGTTCGGTTTCAGCGGCCAGTGGCTGTTCCTCGATCTCGACGTGGTGATCCTCGGCAGCCTCGACGACTTCTTCACCTACCAGCCGGAGAAGAGCTTCATCGTCATGCGCAACTGGACGCAGCCCGGGCGCAACATCGGCAACACCTCGGTCTACCGCTTCACCGTCGGCGCCGACGAATACCTGTTGAGCCGCCTGCTCGCCGAGCAGGACGCGATCCTCGCCACTTTCCGCAACTCGCAGACCTACATCTCGCGCACCGTGCGCGAACTGGTCTTCTGGCCCGACGCCTGGTGCGTGCTGTTCAAGACGCACTGCGTGCCGCCCTGGCCGCTGCGCTTCTGGCAGACGCCGAAGCGCCCGGCGGAGGCGCGGGTGGTCGCTTTCCCCGGCGTGCCCAACCCGCACGAGGCGGTCAACGGCCGCTGGCCGGCGCCGGCCTGGAAGAAGAGCTACAAGTTCATCCGCCCGGCGCCGTGGATCGGCGAAGCCTGGGCGGGCGCCGAGGCGGCACTCGCGGAGCGGCCGCTTGACTGAACTGCGGCGCATCCTGGTCATCGACGAAGGCAGCCCCGGCCATCTGGTGCAGTCGCGCGGCCTGGCCCGGGCGCTGGCCGCGCATTGCCGGGCCGATCTGGTCGAATACCGGGTCCGCCTGACCCTGCGCGGTTTCCTGCGTCCGCTGTTGCGTCTGGCCGGCACGCTGGCCCGGCGTGGCCTGCCCGACCGCCTGCTGCGCCTGGCCTACCAGCTGCCCGCCGAGCCGCCACCGCCGGCCGGGGTGATCGTCGTCAGCGGCGGTCGCGGTTTCCACTACGCGGTCAGCCTGGCCCGGCGGACGGGCGCCCGGCTGGTCTATTGCGGCGATCCGGCGCCGCTGCCGGCGCGCTGGTGTGACGTCGTGCTCAGTCCGCAACGCCTGCCCGGCCACCCGCGCAGCATCGCCAGCGGCCTGCTGCTCACCGACATCGGTGCCAACGAGATTGCCGGCGCCGGCGCCGAACTGCGCGCCGCCTGCAGCAGCGGCGGTGGCGAGCGCCTGGCGGCCTTGCTGATCGGTGGCGATTCGCGCAGCCATCGCTACACGGCGGACGACTGGACGCAGTTGATCGACGCCGTCAACCAACTCGGCGAACAGGGCTGGCGCTGGCTGCTGAGCACGTCGCGGCGCACGCCGCCCGCGGTCGAGGCCCGCCTGCGCCGCGAAATCCGGGCCGACTGGCTGCCTCGTGCCGTGTGGTGGCATGCCGCGCCGGAACGCCTGCTGCCCGCCTTTCTCGATGCGGCCGATTGCGTGCTGGTGACGCGCGACAGCCTGAGCATGCTCAGCGAGGCGGTCGCTGCCGGCAAGCCGGCCATCGCGCTGCGCCCGCGTCGCGTCGTGCCGGCGCCGGTGATCGACCGCGCGCTGCAGCAGGCGGGGTACGAGCGCAGCCTGCGCGAGGTGGCGTTCGGCGACCTCGTCGCGCTGCTTGGCGGGCCGGAGATCGCGCCGGAAAATTTCGCCTTGCCGGCCGTCGACCGCAGTGTCGCGCTGGCCCGCGCGACCGCCCGGCTGCTCGCGCTCAGCCCGGCAGCGACGGAAAAAACACCGGTTTTCGGCGTCGTCGTACCGACCTACAACCGGCCGGCCTACCTGATCGAAGCGATCCGCTCGTTGCACGCGCAGACCTATCCGCACTGGAAGATGCTGATCTGCGACGATGCCTCGCGCGTCGATTACGCGCCGCTCCAGCCCTGGCTCGTCGACCGGCGCCTGCGCATGATGCGCGTCGACCGCAACGGCGGCCCGAACCGCGCGCGCAACCTGTGCATCGACCGCGCCTGGCGCGAAGGCTGCGACCACATCGTCTTCATGGACGACGAGGACCGCCTCGAACCGCGCGCGCTGGAAGTCGCGGCGGCGATGCTGGCGGCGCATCCCGAGGCCGGCTGGCTGATCTCCAACACCTGCGGCGACAGCAAGCCCGGACAGTGCGAGATCGCGGCGGAAGGGCGGGTGGACTGGTTTGCCGACTACGTTTACGGCCGTCGCCTGCGCGGCGACAAGACCCACGTGATCGCCCTCGAGCGGCTGGCCGGCATCCGTTTCGACGATCTCCTGCGCGTCGAAACCTGGCATTTCTTCCAGCTGCTGGCGGCGCGCACGCAGCCCTGGGCCTACCCCTTCGCGAGCCGCCGCATCCGCTACCTGGACGACGGCATCACGCGGACCAATACGCGCCATCCGCAAAGCTGGCGCGAAATCCATTCGCGCTACGCGCGCCATCTGCAGGCCATCCGCCTGCGCCCGCAATGCCTGGCCGCCTACCGCTACGCGCTGCTCGAACTGCTGAAGACGCCGGCGCGCATCCTGCACCTGGCGCTGACGGCAGGCGGCAAGGTGGTGGCAGGGCGGCCGGATTCCAGAAGAGGTTGGTCATGAACGAAAAGAAAGTCCTGTGCATCAAGTGGGGCACGCGCTACGGCCCGGAATACGTCAATCGCCTGTATGGCATGGTGGCGCGCCAGCTCACGCCGCCCTTCGATTTCGTCTGCTTCACCGACGACCGGCGCGGCATCCGGCCCGAAGTGATCTGCCACGACCTGCCCGACCTCGGTTGTCCGGTGCCGACCAACGCGCCCGGCAAGTTCCGCAAGCTCGCGTTGTGGAACGCCGATCTCGCCGGCCTGCGCGGCACCGCGCTGTTCCTCGATCTCGACGTGGTGATCACCGGCCCGCTCGACGAACTGTTTGCCGTCGGCCGGCCCGACGAGGTGATCCTCGCCCGCAACTGGATCAAGCCGCTCGAACGCCTGGGCCAGACTTCGGTCTTCCGTTTCCCGATCGGCGGCCACGCCTACCTGCTCGACGAGTTCCGCGCCGACCCGGAAGGCTTGGCCGGGCAATACCAGTTCGAGCAGCGTTACGTGACCAAGCGCGTGCGCGGCGGGGTCGGATTTTTTCCGTCCGCCTGGGTGCGCCATTTCCGCCTCGACTGCCTCGGCCCGTGGCCGCTGCGCTACCTGCGCCCGGCGCGCCTGCCGCGCGATGCGCGCATCGTCATGTTCCCCGGCAAACCCGACCCGGCGGACGCGATCGCCGGCCGCTGGTCGGAAGTCGTCGCGCATGCGCCGCCGCTGACCCACCTGGCCGGCCTGTTCGACGCGCAGCGCGGGCAGCCGCTCGGCCGTCACCTGAAACGCTATCTGCGGCCCGTGCCCTGGGTCGCGGAACACTGGCGGGAGTGAGCCTCGGCGCGTGGGTTGCACGATGCGCAACGCCGAGCGGCCGTCTCCATCGCCGGAAAAAGCGCCAAGTTATGCGCTGATCGGGGAATCGGCGGTTGCCAGGCGGTCGGGTTTGTGCGATTTTCCGGGGTTGATGACAAGGGCACATGCCGGCGCGGGCGCGCCGCGGCCACGAACCCTCAGGAGGCGCAAGGCTTACGTGGGCGCGGCTGATCTCCTATCCCATCGTCACGCAACGAAAGCTCCGTCATGCTCGATCACCTGATCATCCTGGCCTACCTGTCCACCGTGCTGTACATGGGTTATGCCAGCCGCAAGCTCGGCAGTTTCCGCGAGTTCGCCGTGTCGCACGGCAACTACGGCTGGCTCGCCATCTTCTGCACGCTTTCCGCATCCTTCATCGGCGGCGGCTTTTCCACCGGCAACGCGGCCAAGGTTTTTTCCAGCGGCCTGGCCTATCCCCTGGCGCTGATGGGGTTCAGCCTGCAGATCATGCTCGTCGCCTGCTTCGTCGCCCCGCGCATGCACCGCTTCCCCGGCGCCATCTCGGTCGGCGACCTGATGGAGCCGGCCTACGGGCGGCGGGCCAGGGTCATCACCGGCATCTTCTCGATGCTCATCTGCGCCGGCATCCTCGGTGCGCAGATTGGCGCCATGGGCGCCATCTTCAAGGTCTTCCTCGGCTTTCCGCCCTTGCTCGGCATCCTGATCGGCGCCGGCATCGTCTTCTTCTATTCGACGCTGGGCGGCATGGCGGCCGTGGTCCGGACCGACATCCTGCAATTCTGGCTGATCATGATCGGCATTCCCCTGGTGTTCATTTTCGGGGTGGCCGAAGTCGGGGGCTGGGCGGCCTTTGTCGCAGGCATTCCGGCTTCCCATCTGGAAATCATCGGCGAACAGCGGTCGCTGCTGTCCTTCCTGTCCCTGTTCCTCGTCTTCATGTTCGGGGAAACCCTCGTCCCGCCCTATCTGCAGCGTCTGCTGCTGGGCCGTAGCGCGTCGGATACCGCCAAGGGCAATTTCTGGAGCGCCGTCGTTTCCGTGCCCTTCTTCCTGATCGCCGGCGCCATCGGTCTGGTGGCGCTGCAACTCGATCCCGGCCTGCAGGCCAACCTGGCGCTGCCGGAAGTGGTGCGGCGGGTGGTGCCGGTCGGCCTGGCCGGGCTGATCATCGCCGGGGTCCTGTCGATCGTCATGTCGTCGGCCGATTCCTTCCTGAACGCCTCGTCGGTGGCCCTGGTCCAGGATGTGACGCGCCCGTTGCGGCGGACGCCGCTCGACGAACGGCAGGCGCTCAACATCGCCCGCCTGGGCAACCTGCTGACCGGGGTGCTCGCCCTGTTGTTCGCCCTGCTGATTCCCAACGTGCTGGATATCCTGGTGGCGGCCTACGACTATTGGGCGCCTTCGATCCTGGTGCCGCTGGTGGCCGTGCTGATGGGCTGGCGCACGACGCCGGCCGCCTTCTATGCGGCGGTGGTGGCCGGGGTCGCCGGCACCCTGGTCTGGCAGTACGTCTTGCAGAGTCCCGGTCAGATCCAGGGCTTTGTCGTTGGTACCCTGCTCAATCTCGCGGTGTTCACCCTGGTGACGCGCTTCGGCGCGCTTCCGGCCGCCCAGCCGGCGCCCGGCGGCGGCGAATGAGACGGCGCAGCGCGCATTTCTGGTGAATTCGCGTGCGACAATTTGTCGCATCATCTGCCCTCGGGGAGTCGTTACCATCGCGGCCATGTTTTCACTTTTCCAACTGGCCGGCGGGCCTAGCCGGTGGCCGCGCCAGCCCGGCTCGTCCGTTCAGGATCGGGGCGCATGAAACTTCATCATCTCCTGTTCGGCGTTGCCGCTGCGTTGGCGCTTCTGCTCGCCGCCGCCCTGTTCCTCGTCGATCGCAACGCGCCGGCCAGCAAGTTGCCGGCGGGCGGCGATTTCATCCTGCACGCGGTCGATGGCCCCTTCGATACGAAAACCCTGCGCGGCAAGGTGCTGCTGGTCTATTTCGGCTATACCAGTTGTCCCGACATCTGTCCGACGACCTTGTCGACCGGTGCCCAGGCGCTCGGCCTGCTGACCGCCGAGGAGCGCGCGCGCGTGCGCATGGTGATGATTTCCGTCGATCCGGAACGCGACAGCCTGGCCCATCTGGCGCAATACGCGACCTTCTTCCACCCGGCTTTGCGCGGCGTCAGCGGCTCGCCCGAGGAAGTGGCGGCGGTCCTGCGCCAGTTTGGGGCGAGCTATCGCAAAGGACCGCTACAGCCCGATGGCAGCTATGCCATCGACCACACGACGGCGACCTACGTCGTCGATGCCGAGGGCAAGCTGGTGTCCACGCTCAATTTCGGCAGCGCGCCGGAACAGGTCGTCGCCGTCGTGCGCCGCTACCTGTGACATGGCGCGCCACTTTTCCGCGACGTGCCGCTGATGCGTTCCTGGTTTGACCGGCAACTGCATCTGATCGATTTCACGCTGGCTTCGCTGGCCCGGCGCAAGGTGCGCAATCTCGGCCTGTTCGTCGTCTATACGCTGCTGGTCTTCGTGCTGGCGTCGCTGAGCCTGTTTGCCAGTGCGCTGCGCAGCGAAGCCGCCCTGGTGCTCGCCGGCTCGCCGGAAGTCGTCCTGCAGCGCATGGTCGCCGGCCGTCACGACCTGATTCCGCCCGGGTATCTCGAAAGGATCGGCCGGGTGCGCGGGGTCCAGAAGAAGGAAGCCCGGCTTTGGGCTTACTATCGCGACCCGCAGTCCGCCAGCCAGCTCGTCTTCATGGCGCGTCCCGAGGCGGAAGTGGCGGTCGGCAGCGTCATGCTCGGCGCCGGGCTGGCGGCGGCGCACGGCTGGCAGCCCGGCGACACGCTGGCCTTCGCGGATTATCGCGGGCAGCCCTATCCCTTGCGCGTCGCCAGCCTGCTGACGCCGGATTCCGGACTCCAGTCGGCAACTCTGGTGCTGCTCGCGGAAGCCGATTTCCGCACCTTCTTCGGCTACCCGGCCGGGCATTACACCGATATCGCGCTGGCGGTGCGCAATCCGCTGGAAGTCGCCAACGTCGCCAGCAAGCTGGCGGCGGCGCTGCCCGACGCGCGGCCGATCCTGCGCGACGAGATGTTGCGCACCTACGAGCACATCTTCGACTGGCGCGAAGGCGTGCTGCTCACCGTGCTGGCCGGCGCCATCCTCGCCTTCGCCATGTTCGCCTGGGCAAAGGCGGCCGGGCTGTCGGCCGAGGAAAAGCGCGAAATCGGCATCCTCAAGGCGATCGGCTGGGAAACCAGCGACGTGATCCGGATGAAGGTCTGGGAAAGCCTGCTGCTGTCGCTGACGGCCTTTACCGCCGGTTTCCTTGCAGCCTGGGTGCATGTCTTCCATTTCGGCGCGCCCTTGTTCGCGCCGGTACTCAAGGGCTGGTCGGTGGTTTACCCGGAATTCGCGCAGCTCCCCGCCGTTGACGGCCTGCAGGTCGCCACCCTGTTCTTCTTCACGGTCTTCCCCTATACGGCCGCCGTCCTGGTGCCGATCTGGCGGGCGGCCATCACCGACCCCGATCTCGTAATGCGATGAACCTGGTTTCCTCAGTTGACCGCTTGCTTCTCCCGAAGCGCCCCGTGTTTGCCAGACATCCCGGCACGGCCGGCGCTTACCCGGCGGATGAGGCCGCTACGGGGCTGCTGGCACGCCCGGACGGGCGCCTGACTTTGTCGCTCCTCCTTGCAGGCATCAGCCTGCTGCGTCGTCGCTTCGCGTCATGCATCCCGTCCGGACGCACCAACAACCCCGTCCAACCGAGGAACCCAGGTTGATAGAAATCTCCGCCGTCCACAAGGCCTTCAACCAGGGCCAGCACAACGAATACTGGGCCCTGCAGGGCATCGACCTCAGCATCGAGGCCGGCAAGGTGACGGCTTTTCGGGGTCCCAGCGGCTCCGGCAAGACGACGCTGCTGACCATCGTCGGCTGCCTGGCGCGGCCGACCAGCGGCCGGGTACGCCTGCGCGGCGAGGACGTTTCCGGGCTGCCGGAACGCTTCCTGACCGAGATCCGGCGGCGCAGCTTCGGCTTCGTCTTCCAGCAGTTCAACCTGATCCGCGGCCTGTCGGCGCTGGAGAACATCATCCTGCCGGCGCTGCCGACCGGGCGCCCGCGTGCCCAGCTGGTGACGGCGGCGATGGCACTCCTCGACCAGTTGCAACTGACGCAACGCGCCCAGGCCAAGGTCGAATGGCTGTCCGGCGGCGAGCAGCAGCGGGTGGCGATCGCCCGCGCGCTGATCAACGACCCCGAGGTGATCATCGCCGACGAGCCGACCGCCAACCTGGACAGTGCGCTGGCCGGCGAATTCATGAACCTGCTGGCCGGCTTCACGGCGGCCGGCAAGACCGTCCTGCTGACCAGCCACGACCCGCTGGTGGTCGAATCTGCCGCCGTCCATCGCGTCGTCGCGATGCGCGACGGCAAACTGCTCGAGGGCTGAGCGCCGATGCTGTTCCAGCCCGCCATCATTGCCCTCCTGCTCGCCGCCGGCGTCGCCGTGCTGATGCTGGCTGCCGCCGCGCCTTTCGCCTGGGCGGTGCTGCGCGAGTGGGACATCGGCAGCGGTGCGGCGCGCCAGTTGGAACTCGAACGACGCACCTACCTGTTCTCGACGCTGGTTTCCTTCGTCATGGCGATCCAGCTCGCCGCGCTGCTGCTCTTCGTGTTCAACGCCGACCGCCTGGCGGTGATGTTCGTCGGCGCGATGTGCGCGGTCGGCACGCTCAACGTCAACGAATGGGGCTTTCCGGCGCTGATCGTGCAGATGCTGGTTTTCTTCAGTGCCCTGGTCTGGCTGGCGATCAACCATGTCGACAACCTGGCGCGCGACTATCCGCTGGTGCGCGCCAAGTACGGCCTGCTGCTCCTGCTGCTGCCGCTGCTGGCGCTCAACCTGTGGCTGCAGTACCGCTATTTCTCCGGCTTGCGCGCCAACGTCATCACCTCCTGCTGCGGCAGCCTGTTTTCCGAGGAAGCGGCAACCCTGAGCGCCGAAGTCTCCAGCCTCGAACCGCGCGCCGCGCTGTGGCTGTTCTACGTCGGGATGGGCGTCGCCGTCGCCAGCGGCTTGCTGCACTGGCGTCGGCGCGGCCGGCTCGACGGCGGCTGGCTCGGCATCGCCGCCGCCGCCGGCTTCGCCATCGCCCTTTCCGGCGTGATTTCCTTCGTCTCGCTCTACATCTACGAGCATCCGCACCATCATTGCCCGTTCTGCATCCTCAAGCCGGAATACGACTACCGCGGCTACGCCCTCTACCTGCCGCTGTTCGGCGGCGCGGCCGCCGGCATGGCGGCCGGGGCGCTGCAATGCTTCGCCGCGGTGCCCAGCCTGCGCGACGTGCTGCCGCGGGTCTCGGCGCGGCTGGCGCTGCTCAGCGCCCTCGGTTTTCTCGCTTTCACCCTGCTTGCCACGTGGTTTGTCATCAACTCGAAGCTGATCCTGATCGAGTCCTGAAGCCGCCGTTGTGCGGCAATATGTCGCACCCCGGGCGCCGGGTCGGGCGTTAACATGGAACGCTTATTTACCGCCCTTCGAGGAGCCAAGATGAAACGTCGTGAAATGCTCAAACTGTCCGCGCTGGCCGGCTTTGCCTCGGCCGCCCTGCCTTCGGTGGCGCAAGCCGAAAGCTGCCAGAGCGACGGCACGCCCAACCAGTTCATCCCGAAAAAGGCGCCGGACACCAAGCCGCTCGACAACGACATCGAGAAATACCCGAAGTGCCCGTATTGCGGCATGGACCGCAAGGAGCACAACAAGACCCGGATGCTGGTCCAGTACTCCGACGACCTGGCCGACGGCGTCTGCTCGATCCACTGCCTGGCGCTCAGTCTGAGCCTGAACATCGACCGCGAACCGAAGGAAATCTGGGGGCCGGACTTCGCCGCCAGCGCCGAGCCGCGGCCGCTGCTGCCGGTCGACAAGCTGACCTATCTGCTCGGTGCCGACCTCAAACACGCGATGACCAAGAAGAGCAAGCACTCGTTCGCTTCGCTCGAGGTGGCCAAGGAATTCCAGGCCAAGCACGGCGGTACGCTGGTCAGCTTCAACGACGCGCTGCGTGAAAGCTATCTCGGCATGGCCGACGACGTCACGATGATCCGCAAGAACCGCGCCGAACGTCGCCGCCGCGCCATGGAAATGCAGCACGGATGATCAGCCGGCGCCGCTTCATCGCGCTGGCCCCGGCTTTCTGGGTGGGCAGCAGCTTCGCCCAGAAAGTGCCGATGCCGGGCAAGATGGATCTTTGCCCGGTATGCGGCATGGTCGTCTCGAAATACCCGAACTGGATCGCCGTCGTCACGTGGAAGGACGGGCATGCCCATTTCTTCGACGGCGCCAAGGACATGTTCAAGTTCCTCTCCGACCTGGCCAAGTACGCGCCCGGTCACCGGGCGCAGGAAATCGCCGCCATCCACGTCACCGATTTCTACAACCTGGAGCGGATCGACGCCCGGCGGGCGCTCTACGTCATCGGTTCGGATGTCTACGGGCCGATGGGGCACGAGTTCGTGCCGCTGGCGACGCCGGAAGACGCCGCCGACTTTCTCAAGGAACACAAGGGGAAGAAGATCCTGCGCTTCGACCAGGTCGGCGCCAAACTGCCGTTCCGGCTCGACGACGGCAAGTTCGATTAATCGACCGAGCGCGCGGCGCCCAGGCTGAGGCGCGCCCTGAGGCCGCCGAGCGGCGAATCGAGCAGTTCGAGGCGGCCGCCGTAGAGGCCGGCCAGTTCGTCGACGATGGACAGTCCGAGGCCGCTGCCGGGCACCCGTTCGTCGCCGCGCTGGCCGCGTTGCAGGAGCAGCGCCCGGTCGGCGGCGGCGATCCCCGGACCGTCGTCGTCGATGTCGATGCGCAGCGTCTCGCCGTCGTTGCCGCAACTCACCTCGACCCGGTGCCTGGCCCATTTGCCGGCGTTGTCGAGCAGGTTGCCGAGCATCTCCTGGAGATCCTGTGCTTCCCCGCGAAACTGCGGGTTGCCGCCGGCCGCGAACGAGAAGTCAACCTGGCGTTCCGCGTGGATGTGCTGCATCGCCCGCAACAGGCCTTCGATCACCGGCCCGACCGCACAGCGCCGTCCCTTGCCCTGGGCCGCCGCGGCAACGCGGGCGCGGGCCAGGTGGTGGTCGATCTGGGCGCGGGCGGCTGCGACCTGGGCGTCGACCAGGTCGGCAAATTCACCGGTTTCGCCGGCGGCGGCGTTGGCCATCACCGCCAGCGGCGTTTTCACCGCGTGCGCCAGATTGCCGGCCTGACTGCGGGCGCGTTCGACGAATTCGGCATTGCGCTGCAGCAGCGAGTTCAGTTCATCGACCAGCGGTTGCACTTCGCTCGGATGGTCGCTGCCCAGGCTGGCCTGTTCGCCGTCGCGCAGCCGCGTCAGTTCGTTGCGTAGGCGCTTGAGCGGGCGCAGCCCGGCATGGACCTGGATCACCGCGGCAATCGCCAGGCCGCCGGCAAGCAGGGCAAGGGCGGCCAGCAGCAGGCCGCGGAAGCGCTCGACCGGCTCGGCGAGCAAGGCTTCGTCGGCGGCGACGATCAGGCGCAGCGCCATCTCGGGACGTTCGGCCGGTAGCAGGACCTGTTCGATCATGCGCAGCCTTTCGCCTTGCGGCCCGCTTACCCGGTGTTCGTGACGCTCGCCGTCGTTGAGCTGGTCGCCGGGAACGTTCAGTTCGGCGTCCCACAGCGAGCGCGAGCGCAGCGCGCCGCGTTTGCCGTTCCCGGCGCCGGCCTCGGGCATCCGGTCGACCTGCCAGTAAAGACCGGCGTAGGGACGTTCGAGGCGCGGATCGCTGAGCGGCCGGCTGAGGGTCGGTTGGCCGTCCGGGGTCAGTTCGAGATTGGCGGCCAGCTGGTTGAGATGGATCGTCAGTTCGGCGCGGAACTGGCGGGCCAGGTGTTCCTCGAACATGCCCTGCAGCCACCAGCCGGCGAGGGCGACGGTCGCCAGCATCCAGGCCAGGGTACCGGCCAACAGGCGGAAACGCAGCGAGGCGCCGCGCCGGGTCATGGCGTGTCGTTCATCCGGTAGCCGAGGCCGCGCAGGGTTTCGATCATGCCGGCCGGCAGTTTCTTGCGCAGGCGGCCGACGAAAACCTCGATGGTGTTGGAGTCGCGCTCGCTGTCGAGCGGATAGACGTGCTCGGACAGTTCGCCGCGGGTGACGGCCTGGCCGCGCCGCTGCATCAGGTAGGCGAGGACGCGGAACTCGTGGCTGGTCAGCGTCAGCGGTTGGCCGTCGAGGCAGACGCGGGCGCCGCGCAGATCCAGAGTGATTGGCCCGCAACGCAGTTCGTTGCCGGCCTGGCCGGCGGCGCGGCGGATCAGCGCGCGCAGGCGGGCGGCCAGTTCTTCCATGTGGAAGGGTTTGACCAGGTAGTCGTCGGCGCCGGCGTCGATGCCGGCGACGCGTTCGTGCCAGTCGCCGCGCGCGGTCAGGATCAGCACCGGCATGCCGCGGCCGTTGGCGCGCCAGCGCTTGAGTACCGAGATGCCGTCGAGCAGCGGCAGGCCGAGGTCGAGCACGACCGCGTCGAAATCCTCCTCGTTGCCCAAGTGCAGCGCGTCCCGTCCATTGACGGCGACTTCGACGATATAGCCTTCAGCGCGCAGGCTGCGGCCGATCTGCAGGTTCAGTGTCGGTTCGTCTTCGACCAGCAGGATGCGCATCAGTCACGACCTCCCCGGCGCCCGTGGCGCCCCTTGATTTCGAGCAGACGACCGTCGCGGGCGTCGACGATCAGCTTGTTGATGCCGCCGTCGCGGCGCAGCATCTTCACTTCGTAGGTCCAGCGGTCGTCGTCGTGCTCCAGTTCGACTTCGAGGACTTCGCCGCGGTGTTCGCGGCCGATCCGTTCGAGGACGACGCCGAGCGGCAGGATTTCGCCGGCCGCCAGCGCCCGCCGCGCCACCTCGTGGTCCTGGCGGCCGTCGGCGACGGCCGGCGCGATCAGCGTCAGGGCGAGGGCAAGCCCGAGCAGGGCGCGGCGGCAGGCGGTAGACATGGGCGCTTACTGGGGAGCTTGCCCGGCACCCATGCCGCGACCGGCACCCGGACCGGCGCCCGGACCCTGGCCGCGGCGACCGCCGGCTTGCTGCGGTCCCTGCGGATTGACCGGGACCAGCACCTTGCCCTGCGCCGCGGCGCGTTCGCTCATCCGCTGGTGGTTTTCGGCGCGGACTGCAGCGCGTTCTTCGTCGGTCTTGGCGGCACGCATCTTGTTGCGTTGTTCGACGCGCTCTTCCTGCGTCATCAATTGCTGGGCGGTGACGGTGGCCGGTTCGGCGGCCTGGACGATGTTGCCGGCGAGGCAGAAGAGGGCGGCCAGCAGGGCGCTGCGGAAATTACGTTCGGACATGATGCACTCCTTCACGATCAGAATGATGTCACGCGGGCGGCGTGCCCGCCATGACCGGATACAGGCTTTCTTCATTCCCCGCCTATCGTTTTACGCCGGGCAAGCTGAATCTCGCCTGAACGTGCCTCAGTCGTCATCGTCGTCGTGCCAGCGCCGATTGTGGTGCTCGGCCGGCGCCGGGGGGCGTTCGCCGAAACCGGCGCGATAGACCTCGGCACGGGTGAAGCGGCATTCCTGGTGGCTGCCGACTTCCTTGAGCAGGACGCTGTCGGGTTGGCTGAGGACGCCGTTCTGGGCGGCGATGCGGGCGCGGATGGCGGGGCAGGGGTCGCCGCTGGCGGACGCTGCCGCCGGATCGGCGGCGTCGGCGGCAAAGGCGCCGGCGCTGACGAACAGCAGCAGGATGAAAAGACGGTTCGGCATGACGGGCTCCCGGTTGGTAATGGCGCTCATCCTCGTCGCCAGGCGATGAATCCCGGCTGAATGTGCTCTTCAGCTTTCATTCAGGCGCTGTCGGGCACAGTGCGCTGCATCGTCACCGACTCAGGAGTATTGCCAGATGTCCCGCCGTCTCATCCTCTCGCTCATCGTCGCCGCCCTGCCGCTGGCCGCCAGTGCCGGCGCCCTCGAAGATCAGTTGGCCCGCTACGCCACCGCCGCCAAGGCGGAAACCCCGGGCTTCACCGGCTTCTCCGCCGCCCGCGGCGAGAAGCTGTATTTCACCGAATTCGGCCTCGGCAAGCCCGATACGCCGGCCTGCGCCACCTGCCACGGCAAGGACCCGCGCGCCGCCGGCCAGGCACGCAGCGGCAAGCGTATCGATCCAGTAGCGCTTTCCGTGTCGCCGGGGCGTTACGCTGACCCGGCCAAGGTCGAGAAATGGTTCAAGCGCAATTGCGACGAAGTCCTCGGCCGCGCTTGCACCGCCCAGGAAAAGGGCGACTGGCTGAGCTTCGTCGCCAGTCGCTGAGGCTCAGGAGAACGCCATGAAACTCCCTATCCGTCCGGTCGTCCTGTCGCTGCTGGCGCTCGGTTTTTCCGCCCTGGTCTATAGCAGCGCCCAGGCTGGCGGCGGCCATTACTACCCGCCGGTCAAGGATGCCGTGGTCAAGGAAGAGTGCGGCAGCTGCCATCTCGCCTTCCCGGCGGCGATGCTGCCGGCGGCCTCGTGGCAGAAGATGATGGGCGAGCTCGACCGCCACTTCGGCGACAACGCCACGGTCAACCCGGCCATCGCCCAGAAGATTTCCGCCTACCTGGTGGCCAATGCCGCCGATACCGGCGGCAGCCGTTACGGCGCCAAGCTGATGCGCGGCGTCAACCCGGCCAGCGCACCGCAGCGCATCACCAAGCTGCCGAAGTGGGTGCGCGAGCACCGCGAGGTGCCGGACTGGGAATGGCGCCACAAGGACGTGCGGACCAAGGCCAATTGCGTGGCTTGCCACGCCGACGCCGAACTCGGCTACTACGAGGATTGACGGGCCGTTCGCCGTCAACTCAGGAGGAAAGACTCATGCAGATCAGCAAATTCCCGCGCCGCTTCGTGCTGGCGCTGACTCTGGGGTGCGTCGTCGTCGGCAGCGCGCTGGCCGACGAACATCGTGACCGTCACGGCGAGCGCAGCGACGCCGGCTGGTTGCCCATCCCGGCACTGGTCAGCCGGCTGGAAGCCGCCGGTTATCGCAACATCGAGGAGATCGAGCGCGAACACGGGCGTTACGAAGTGCGTGTTACCGACCGTAACGGCGAGCGGCGCAAGCTCTACTTCGACGGCCGCAGCGGCGAGGCGCTCGGCGCCGGCCGCGCCGAAGGCGTACCGCGCGAGCGGGTGGTGCAGCCGGCCGACGGCCGCGAATGCAACCAGCGGCGCTGTCGCGACGACCTGCCGGCGGCGCCGGCGGGAGGCGCCAAGCCATGAAGCTGCTGCTCGTCGTCCTGCTGTCCGCTCTCGGCCTTGCCTGGGGCTGGGATGTCTACAATGCCGCGCCGACCGACGCCCATCCGTGGTGGGTGGCGCGCCAGGAACTGCTCTACCTGAGCGGCGTTCTCGCCATCGGTCTGATGTCGCTCGCCACCTACCTGGCGAGCCGGCCGGCCTGGCTGGAAACGCCGCTCGGCGGCATGGACCGCGTCTATCGCACGCACAAGTGGGCGGGCATCCTCGGCGGCAGTTTCGCCATCTTGCACTGGCTGGTCGAAATGTCCGACGACATCCTCAAATCGTCGATCGGGCGCAGCGGACGGGTGCCCAAGGAGCAGTTCGGCAATGTTCTCGACCGCCTCCGCGATCTGGCCGAGGACCTCGGCGAATGGGGCTTCTACGTCGTCATCGCGCTGATCGTGCTGACCCTGTGGCAGCGTTTCCCCTATCGTCCGTGGCGTTTCCTGCACCGGGCGATGCCGGTGATCTACCTGGTGCTCGCCTTTCATGCAGTCCTGCTGGCGCCTGCCGACTACTGGACGCAGCCGCTCGGCCTGCTGCTTGCGCCGCTCGTCGCCGCCGGCTGCTATGGCGCGCTGCGCGCCCTGCTCGCCAATATCGGGCGCGAGCACCGGGTGAGCGGCAAGGTGGCCGAAATCGAGCTGCTCGGCAGCGACCTGCTGCGCGTACGCTGCCAGCTCGCCGCCGGCTGGCCGGGGCACCGGGCGGGACAGTTCGCGCTGGTCAGCTTCGACGACAACGAAGGCTCGCACCCCTTCACCATCGCCAGCGCCGACCGTGGCGACGGCAGCGTCGAGTTCTGCATCAAGGCGCTCGGCGACTACACCCGCCGCCTGCGGGCGACCTTGCTGGTCGGCGCGCCGGTGGTCATCGAAGGCCCCTACGGCCGTTTCGACCTCGCCCGCCGGCGACCGCAAGCGCGCCAGTTGTGGGTGGCCGGCGGCATCGGCGTGACGCCCTTCCTGGCCTGGCTGGAAGCACAGCGCGAGGCACCAGAACCGGTGCAGGCCGAACTGCATTACTGCACCCGCGACCGCGCCACCGACCCGCTGGTCGACCGCCTGCAAGCGCTGTGCGCCGGACTGCCCGGTATCCGCCTGAGCATCCACGGCGCGGCGCAGGGCGAGACGCTCGACGCGACCCGCCTGCTGGCCGGCGGCGAGAGCACCGCCGACGTCTGGTTCTGCGGCCCGGCCGGCCTGGCTCATGCGCTGCGGCAAGGGTTGAGCGGCTCAGGCCTGCGCTTCCACCAAGAAGCTTTCCAGATGCGCTGAGAGCCGTCTTTCAGGTCGCTCCGGCCTGGATTCCGCTCGCCGCTCGCGTGCTCCGCGCTGCCGGCGAGCGGGCGGGGCGGTAGAGGGTGAAGCGATAGACGAGCAGGCAGATGCTCCAGTCGAGCAGCAGCGTCCACAGGTTGTGCGACAGGAAATGGGCGCCCTGCATCATGCGCCCGGCGGCGAGCAGGCTGCCAAAGGCCAGGGCGCCGACCAGCAGGCCCCGGGCCAGGCGCGGTCGGCGGTCGCGCAGGGCGAAGAACAGCGCGAGCAGCGAAAAGCCGCTTGAGGCGTGGCCGCCCGGCCAGCAGCGCCCGGGATGGGCGGTCGGTGACCGGGCCGCTAGCAGGGGCGAGAAGGTCTCGTTGCCGCCGAAGTCGCTGAGATCCCACGGACACTGCACCGCGCTGATCACCTTGAGCGGCGGTACGACCGCTGTCGACAGGGCGATCGCCAGCAGCGCATAGGCGAGCGGACCGCGCCAGGAGCGCAGGGCGGCCAGCCGCGCGCTGGCGGCGAGGGCGGCGGCCAGGGTCAGCACGAAAACGATGACCGCCGTTTTCGCCCAGTCGTGCAGGAGGGTTTCCAGCCAGTAATTGTCGCGGGCAACGAAGCCGCTGCCCGGAACGTAGAAATGTCCGGCGATCCAGAAGTCGAGCGGTGCCGGATCGACACTCAGCAACAGCCCCATCGCTGCCAGCGGCAGGCCCAGCCAGAACCCGAAGGCGAAGGGGCGGGACGGCGCGGGGTCAGCGGCCGGTCGCATCGCCAGCGGTGCTCAGCGGCCGCCAGGCGAGCAGGCCGTTGCGGAAGGCGTGGCTCGCCCCCTGGTAGTAGGCGATGTCGCGGCGGATCAGCGGGTCGTCGGCACTGGCCCGCCTTTCCAGGCTTTCGCCGAGCGCGTCGTCGTGGCGGCGCATGCTGCGGCGCGGGCTGAGGATGGCGAGGTCGTTGCCGTCGAA
The DNA here is from genome assembly GCF_055901855.1 of Azonexus sp. MM2026_4. NCBI lineage: Bacteria > Pseudomonadati > Pseudomonadota > Betaproteobacteria > Rhodocyclales > Azonexaceae > Azonexus > Azonexus sp. MM2026_4. The sequence goes on from NZ_CM148380.1 coordinate 3,993,790, forward strand.
CAGGCCGAGGTGCTGGTAGTTGCCGATCACCGCGCGGCCCGGACGTTGCGGGTCAAGGAGCAGGTTACGGCCGTAGAAGGTCGATTCGTAATCGATGCCGAGCAGGCCGAGCAGGGTCGGCGCCAGGTCGATCTGGCTGGCCAGCCCGGTCATTTCGCGTGGTTTGATCAAGCCCGGCGCGTAGATGAACAGCGGGATGTGGTAGTTGGCCACCGGCAGGTCCTCGTAGCCGGCGCTGCCGGCGGTGTGGTCGGCGACGAAGACGAAGACGGTGTCGGCGAACCACGGCTTGCCACGGGCCTGTTCGAGGAACTGGCCGATGGCGTGGTCGGTGTATTTGACGGCGCCCTCGCGGCCGTCACCCGAGGGAATGTCGATGCGGCCGTCCGGGTAGGTGTAGGGGCGGTGGTTGGAGGTCGTCATCAACTGCAGGAAGAAGGGCTTGCCGGCGGCGTGGTCCTGGTCGCCGATCTTCAGCGCCTGCCGGTAGATGTCCTCGTCGGCCATGCCCCAGGCGTTCTGGAAGCTCATCTCGTTTTCCGGGACGCTGCTCTGGTCGACGATGCGGTAACCGTTGCCGCTGAAGAAGGCGTTCATGTTGTCGAAATAGCCGCGTCCGCCGTAGACGAAGACGCTGTCGTAGCCGCGCGCGGTGAGTTGCTGGCCGAGGCTGGCGTAGCCGCTTTCGCGGCCCTGGCGCTTGACGATGGAGCGGCCGGGGGTGGGCGGCATCGACAGGGTGATCGCTTCCAGGCCGCGGTCGGTGCGCGTGCCGGTTGCCCGGAAGTTGCTGAAGAACAGGCTTTCGCCGCGCAGGGCGTCGAGGTTCGGGGTCAGTCCGCGCTGGTCGCCGAAGCTGCCGAGGTACTTGGCGCTGAGGCTTTCGATGGTGACGAGGACGATGTTGCGATGGCGTTCCGGGCCCGGGTTGTCGATGGCGCGGCGGATGTCGAGCGGGTGGTCGCCGAGGAAACGGGCGTTGGGCTCGGCGACTTCGGTGCGCAGCAGGGCGCCGGCTTCGGCGTCGGGCAGCGTGGCGTAGAACTGGCGGTAGTCGAGTTCGTTGTTGCGGAAGGCGGCGAAGAACTGGAACGGGCCATTGCTCGCCAGTTCGCGCTGGTAGACGTTGCCGCCTTCGCCGTGCGGGAAGGACTGGCCGACCACGGCGAGGTTGAGGCCGGCGGCCAGCAGCAGGCCGGCGAAGGCCAGTGCCGCCTGACGGCGCGGCAGCGACGGTGCGTCGAAGCTGGCGATGAGCAGCCGCTTGAGCGCCAGCGTGGCGACGCCGGCGACGATGGCCAGCACGCCGAGCAGGCGATAGACCGGGTAGGACTCGACGATGTTGTCGACGACTTCCTTGGAATAGACCAGGTAATCGACGGCGATGAAATTGAAGCGGACGCCGAATTCGTCCCAGAACAGCCACTCGGCGGCGGCGACGAAGAGCATGGCGAAGAAAGCGATGCCGGTCAGGACGAGCAGGAAGGCGCGGTGGCCGCGACTGCGCCACAGGCGTTCCGGGCAGAGCAGCAGGTAGAGGGCGAGCGGCAGCGCGGCATAGACCAGAAAGGCCAGGTCGTACACGGCGCCGACGCCGAACAGGCGCAGGATCGCCAGGAGACCGGCGTCGGCCTCGGCGAAATGGGTGGCGAGCAGGAGGCCGCGGATCAGGGAGAAGACCAGCAGCCAGCTGGCGAGGACGAGCGCGAGGAAGCGGGGTTGGGCGTGGCGGAAGAACGGCATCGGCTGAGCGGAAAGTCTGGGACGGCGCGCAGTCTGCGATGGGCAACGTCAATGGCGCGTGAACGGATTGTCAAAAATTCGTTAACCAAACCCCGCTGCCCTGACGGACGAGCGGCATTAAGGCGCGATTCAGCCGCCGTCGCTATACTCTCCCTTCTCCACCCGGAAGTTCCAAGCGCATGCGTCTGCTGATCGTCGAAGACAACTCGGATATTCTCGCCAACATCATCGACTACCTCGAAGCCGCCGGTCATCTTGTCGATTGCGCGCGCAACGGGCCGGGCGGGCTGCATCTGGCACTGACCGGGCACTACGACCTGATCGTCCTCGACATCATGCTGCCCGGCATGGACGGCTACCAGCTCTGCCGCAGCCTGCGCGAAGCCGGCTGCCAGGTGCCGGTGATCATGCTCACCGCTCGCGACGCCCTCGACGACCGCCTGCAGGGCTTGCGCAGCGGCGCCGACGATTACCTGGTGAAGCCTTTCGCGCTGGCCGAACTCGACGCGCGCATCGAGGCGATCCTGCGTCGCGCGCGCGGCGCCAGTCAGCGTCTGCAGGTCGCCGATCTGGTGCTCGATCTCGACACCTGGCGGGCCAGCCGCGCCGGCCAGCCGTTGCGGCTCAATCCGGCCTGCCTCAAGCTGCTCGAGACGCTGATGCGCAAGAGTCCCGGCGTCGTCCGCCGGGAAGCGCTGGAAACGGCGCTCTGGGGTGACGATCCGCCGGCCAGCGACAGCCTGCGCAGCCACCTGCACCTGCTGCGGCAGGCGGTGGACAAGCCTTTCCCGCGGCCGCTGCTGCATACCGTGCATGGCGTCGGCTACCGTCTCGGGGAAGAAGCGAATGCCTGACAAGCAACCGCTGGCCCGGCGCATCCTGCTCTCCTTCATGTTGTTGACGGCGCTGATCGCCGGCATCAATGCCTGGGCGATCATCGCCGTCGTCCAGATGGTCGAGGAAGACCTGATCGGCGACGAAATGCGCGACGAGATGGCAATGGTCGAGACGGTCTACCTGACCGAAGGGCGGATTCCCGACCTCAGCGGCGGCAGTGCCCTCTATGTGCCAAGCCTGAAAGCCCAGCCGTTGCCGCCGGTTCTTGGCGAACTGCATCCCGGCTACCAGGAAATCGTCACCGGGACCGGCGCCTGGCATGTCCTGGAAAGCAGCATCGATGGCCACCGTTTCATTCTCGCCCGCAACCAGGACGCTTTCGAAGCGCGCGAACAGATGCTGTACAAGGCGGTGGCCGCCGGCTTCCTGCTTGCCATCGCGCTGGCGCTGCTGATCGGCCGGCTGACCGTGCGCCGGGTGATCGACCCGGTGATCCGGCTGGCCGGCCAGGTGCGCGGGCGCGACCAGATGGTAGTGCTGGCGCCGCCGCTGGCCGCCGATTACAGCGACGACGAACTGGGCCAGCTGGCGATGGCCTTCGATCTCGCCTTCAGCCAGTTGCGCGTGGCGATCGACCGCGAGCGCCTGTTCACCAGCGACGTCAGTCACGAACTGCGCACGCCGCTGATGATCGTCGGCACTTCCGCCGAACTGCTGCTGCGCGGCGAACTGTCCGAGCGCGCCCGCCGTCAGGTCGAGCGGATCGCCCGGGCGGCGGCGGAAATGCAGTCGCTGATCGAGGTCTTCCTCGAACTGGCGCGCGCCCAGGGCGCCCGCCTGGCGCCCGACGAGGGCGTCAGTCTGGCGGCGATGGCCGACGAACAAGGCGAGGTCTGGCAGGAGGAAATCGCCGCCCGCGGTCTCGTTTTTGTTCGGCGCAACGACGGCGAACTGCCCGGGCTGTGGCACCCGACCCTGCTGCGCGTGGTGATGGGCAACCTGCTGCGCAACGCCGTGCACTACACGGAGAGTGGCGAGATTCGCCTGATTCTCGAAGCCGACGGTTTTCGCGTCGAGGATACTGGGCCGGGCATCGCGCCGGCCGAACGGGAGCGCCTGTTCCAGCCTTTCGTCCGCGGTCGCGGGGCGCGCGGCGAGGGCCTCGGGCTCGGCCTGTCGCTGGTCCGCCGGGTCTGCGAGCAGCAGGGATGGCAGATCGAGGCGTTCAATCTGGAAGGCGGCGGCAGTTGCTTCGTCGTTCGCCTGCAAGCCTGATTTCACGCTTTTTTGACAGGCTTTTGACGGTGGCTTGACGCCCTGCCGCTTATCGTTGTCGCCATCATCAATCCCGTGCGCGACCATGAAACCGTCTTCTCCGATCGAACTCGAGTTCTCGAACAAGTACGACAGCGCGCATGCGCTGCAGTATTTCCACAAACATCGTGCCGGCCTCGCCCGCCGCCTTTCCGACTGGCGCGACCGCCAGCTCGCCCGGCGTGCCCTGCAACTGGCCGGCGAGCCCGGGCTGGTGCTCGACCTTCCCTGTGGCGCCGGCCGCTTCTGGTCGCTGCTCGGCGAACATCCGAACCGCGTCATCCTGGCCGCCGACAATTCGCCGCACATGCTTGAGGTGGCGCGCAGCCTGCAGCCGCCGGAAATCGCCGGCCGCGTCCATACCTTCCGTACCTCGGCCTTCGCCATCGATCTCGACGACGGCGCCGTCGACTGCATCTTCTGCATGCGCCTGCTGCATCACATCGCCGAGCCGGAACACCGGCTGGCGATGCTGCGCGAGTTCCATCGCGTCGCCCGCGACACGGTGATCGTTTCGCTGTGGGTCGATGGCAACTACAAGGCCTGGCGCCGCCGCAAGCTCGAAGCCCGGCGCGCGGCGCGCGGCGGCAACGAAAACCGCAACCGCTTCGTCGTCCCGGTGGCGACGATCGAAGGTGAGTTCGCCGCCGCCGGCTTCTCCATCCTCGGTCATCACGATTTCCTGCCCGGCTACGCGATGTGGCGGGTATACACGCTGCGCAAGCAGGCCTGAGTCACATTTCATTCGGGTTATGGCCTGTTCCTCCGGCGCCGGGGGCAAGGTCACGGGATTTTCCGGCGCTGTTACGAGGTACTGATGTCCGCTCTTGAAGTCGCCGGCGTTCTGCGCCGTTATTTCGCGCTGCTCTATGTCGCGCTGTTCTGCATGGTGGCGCTGTTCTGGCCGGAAGTGACGATCCGCGGCGGCGCTGCCTGGGGCTTCGCATTGGCCGCCAGCGCCGCCTACGCCGGTCTCTACCTGGCGGCCGCCGCGCTGCCCTGCCTCCTGCTTTCGCTGCTGCCCCGCCGCCTGGCTTATCGCCAGCCCTTGCTGGCCGGTGCCGCGGTCGTTGGCGGCAGCCTGGTGTTGCTGGCGATGTACGCCGATTACCGCCTGTATTCGCTTTATCAGTATCACTTCAACGGTTTCGTCTGGAACCTGCTGACGACGCCGGGTGGCGTCGCCGCGCTCGGCGCGACGGCGTCCACCGAGGTGACGGTGGCGATCCAGGTGAGCGCCATCGTCCTCGCCAACCTGGCGGCGATGTGGGGCCTGCACCGTTACCGCCAGCTCGGCTGGCAGTTCCCGGCGCGTCCGGCGGCGGTCGCCGGCTTTGTCCTCTGCGGCCTGCTGGCCGGCGAGGAAGTGGTCTTCGCCTACAGCGTCCATACCGGCCAGGAAGAACTGCTGGCGGCGGCCGATGCCATTCCCTTCCACCTGCGCACCAGCAGCAAGAACCTGTTCGAGAAGCTGGGGGTCGAGCGCCGCGCGCTGCAATCCCTGCGCCTGGCCGGCGGCGACGTGGTCTATCCCGGAACCGCCATCGACAGCAGCCACCTGAAGCCGAGCAACGTCATCGTCCTGGTCGCTGAATCCTTCCGCTGGGATCTGCTCGACCCGGAAATCACGCCCAACCTGTGGAAATTCTCGCAACGCGCGACCCGCTACGAAAACCACTACAGCGGCGGCAACCGCACCCGGATGGGACTCTTCTCGCTGTTCTACGGGGTCTATGCGCCCTATTGGTACAGTTTCGAGAAGCAGCGCACGGCGCCGGTCCTGATGAACGTGCTGCGCGAGCACCATTACCAGATCGCCGCCCATACCAGCCAGAGTTTCGACTACCCGGAACTGCGCCACACCTTGTTTTCCGGCGTGCCGGAAAGCAGTCTGCAGGAAATCAAGACCGGCGAACCCTGGCAGCGCGACATCCGCAACATCGACGACCTCACCGCCAAGTTGGAACGACGCGATCCGCGCCGCTCCTTCTTCGGCTTCATGTTCTTCGAGTCCACGCACGCGCCGTACACTTTTCCCGAGGATCAGGCGCTGCGCAGCGACTACCTGCGCGACATGAACTACATCGACCTCGATCTGCGCAACAACATCGGCGGCATCCACAACCGCTACATCAACGCCGCCCATCACATCGACGCCCAGGTCGGCCGCCTGCTCGAACATCTCGAGAAGACCGGCATGCTCGATCAGACGGTGCTGCTGTTCACCGGCGATCATGGCGAGGAGTTCATGGAAAAGGGCCGCTGGGGCCATGGCCACGGCAACACCTTCCCCGAGGAGCAGGTACGGGTGCCGCTGGTGCTGTGGCGCCCCGGCGTCGCACCGGCGGTGGTGACGCACCGCACCTCGCACCTGCAGGTGGCACCGACTCTGCTCGCCGCGCTCGGCGTTGACCAGCCGTCGCGCAGCTACAGCTCCGCCGACCCGCTTGAGCGCGAACTGCCCTACTTCGTCTTCGGCGAGTACAACTACATGGGCATCGACGACGGCCGGAACAAGATCACCTTCCCCTTCACCGGCAGCGATTATTTCCGCTACAGCGTGTTTGACGAGAACGACAACCCGGTCGAGCGCGGCGCGCGCGACAGCATTGTCGCCGGCGCTACCCCGTTGCTCGACGAAGTGACCCGGGAAAGCCGCCGCTTCGTGCGCTGAACGGCGTCAGCCGGCGAGCGGCAGTTCCAGGTCGACGCGGAAGCCGCCGCCGGCGAGGTTGGCGGCGGTGATCGTGCCGTCGATCGAGCTCATCACCCGGCGGGCGATCGCCAGGCCGAGGCCGTGACCGTTGCCAACGGCGTTGCGGGCACGGCGGAAGGGCTCGAAGATGAAGCGGAGTTCGTCCTCCGGAACGCCGGGGCCGGGGTCGATGACGCTGATTCGGCAGCGCCGCTCGCCGATCTTGCAACTGACGATGCGGATCGTGCCGCCGTCCGGCGAGTGCTTCAGTGCATTGCGCACGACGTTCTCGATCGCCCGGTGCAGCAGTTCCGGGTTGGCGCGCACGCGCAGGCCGTGGCTTTCCTCGACCTCGACGATCTGGGCGCGCGCTGCCGCTTCCAGCCGGGCATCCTCGACCAGCCCGGCGATCAGCTCGTCCACTTCGAAGACCTCGGTCTTGCCCTGGACGCCGGCCTCGAGGCGGGACAGCGTGAGCAGTTCGCCGACCAGCAGATTCATCCGCTCGCCTTCGCGCTCGAGGCGGTTCATCGTTTCCTCGAAGCGTGCCGGTTCCTGGCGGGCCAGGCCGATCGCCGCGTGCAGCCGCGCCAGCGGCGAGCGCAGTTCGTGCGAGACGTCGTGCAGCAGCCGCGTCTGCGCGTCGAGCAGGCTGTGCAGGCGTTCGCTCATGCGGTCGAAATCGCGGCCGAGATCGGCCAGTTCGTCGCGCCGCCGACCCATCGCCGGGCCGATGCGCAGGCTGAGGTCGCCTTCGCTGGCGGCGGCGAAAGCCCGTTTCAGGCGGCGTACCGGACGGGAAACGTACCAGGCGATGCCGGCGGCCGCAGCAAGGCTGGCGAGGAGACCGGTGACGATATGCAACCAGGGCAGCGGCGGCTTGCGCGAGCCGGGAAAGGGCGGGGGCACTTCGCCCGGCCGGCCGAACGGTGGCGGTTCGCCGGGCGGGCCGAAGGCACCCGGCGGCACGGGCGGCGTCTGGCGTTCGGCGAAACGCGCCTCCATGTTCCGCCGTTCCGCCCAGAAAATCGCGCCAGTGGCGAGCACCGCCGCCAGTTGCGCCAGCCAGACGATCAGGAAGAACTTCCAGAACAGGCGGCCCATGGTCAGCCGGCGAGCATCTGGTAGCCCTGGCGGAATACCGTCTGGATCGGCGAGCGGCCGTCGTCGAGCGGCCCCAGCTTCTGCCGGATGCTCGACAGATGGACGTCGATGCTGCGGTCGTAACGCGCCAACGGGCGACCCAGCGCCTGCTGCGACAATTCGTCCTTGGCGACGGTGCGGCCGGCATGGCGCGCCAGCACCTCGAGCAGGTTGAACTCGGTGCTGGTCAGTTCGACCGGCTGGCCGCGCCAGTGTACGCGGCGCTGCGCCGGTTGCAGACTGAGCGGGCCGACGCTGATTTCCGCCTGCGGGTCGGCGCTGGCCGTGCCGCGGCGCAGGATCGCCCGCAGCCGGGCCGCCAGTTCGCGCGGCAGGCAGGGCTTGGGCACGTAGTCGTCGGCGCCGAGTTCGAGGCCGACGATGCGGTCCATGTCGTCGCCGCGCGCGGTCAGCATCAGCACCGGCAGCGGGCTCGCCGCGCGGATGCGGCGCAAGGCTTCGATACCGGAGATGCCCGGCATCATCACGTCGAGCACGGCGATCGCGAACTGTCCGGAAAGCGCCGCCTGGACACCGCTTTCGCCATCGTGGGCGAGGGTCACGGTGAAGCCGTCGCGGCGCAGGTAGTCGGCCAGCATGCCGGCCAGTTCCACATCGTCGTCGATCAGCAGCACGGCCGCCATTTTCTTGCTCCGGAAATTCAGTTCGAGCCCGCATGATAGCCATTGCCGGCGCGCCATGGCGCTGTTTTTACAGGCTTTTACGCGCCCTTGCCGGGTTGCCGGCAATTTTTGCCGGCACGGCATTTCGGCCGGAAAAGTCCGGTTTCTTGCACGAAATTCGGGATAAAACCGGGGGTGAGGCTGATTTCTTGACGAGTTTTTACCCGCTTTAACCCGCTTCGCCGCCAATTTCTCGCCTTGTTGGCCGATAAATTGCACTGGAAGAGGCCGTCGAAATCCATTTCGATCTCATCAACCGTTTTCCAGGAGTTCATCATGATCAGCGGTGTCAGCAATACCTCCTCATTGAGCCAGTTATTCTCCCGCCTCGACAGCAAGGGGCAGGGCTACCTCGAGAAAAGCGACTTTGCGTCGGCGTTCAGCGCCATCGGCGAGAGCGACGAAAGCGCCATCGCCGATGTCTTTGCCGTGCTCGACGGCGACAGCGACGGCAAGGTCACCGAAAGCGAGTTTTCCAGTACCCTGAGCCAGTTGCAGCAGGAACTGGAAAGCCAGTTCACCCAGATGCGCATGCAGGGCATGGCCGGCCAGGGGCCGCAGGGTATGGCCGGCGGCATGCCGCCCCCGCCGCCGCCGAACGACGAAGGTTTCACCGAGGACGAGCTGACCGCTCAACTGGAAGAAATCGGCGATTCCGACAGCGATCGCGCCAGCCTGATTTCCGACATCGTCGCCAATTTCGAGGCGGCCGATACCGACAGCGACGGCAAGGTCAGTTTCCAGGAGGCGATGGCCTACAAGAACGAGCAAGCGGACGAAACCGATAGCACCGCGCAGGCCCAGGCTGCCGCTACGGCGCTGCAGCCGCCGCCGACCAGGGATGTCGGCTTCACCCAGGAAGAACTGGAAAGCCAGCTGGAAGAAATCGGCGACTCCGACAGCGCCCGCGCCGGCCTCATTTCCGACATCGTTTCCAACTTCGAGGCGGCCGACACCGATGGCGACGGCAAGGTCAGCTTCAAGGAAGCCATGGCCTACAAGGAAGAGCAGTCGGGCAGCAGCACGTTGACGAGCGCGACGCAGCAGGCCGCCAGTGACGAAACCCAGGTCATGCAACGCATCATGCAACTGGTTCAGGCTTACGGCCGTTCGGAAGAATCGACGGCGAGCAGCCTGCTGTCGACGCTGGCGTAAGTCGTGCCGGAGGAGGGCGGATCGTCGGGCGATCCGCCTGCCTCAGCGGCTTTCCGTTTCCGCGGGCAGCAGCAGGTTGAGCAGCACGGCGAGCACGCCGCACAGGCTGATGCCCTGCAGCGAGAAGCTGCCGATGGTGACGCCGAGGCCGCCGATGCCGGTGACCAGCGTCACCGAGACGATGCACAGGTTGCGCGCGCTGGACAGATTGACCCGGGCATCCATCAGCGTCTTGAGGCCGATGCCGGCGATCGAGCCGAAGAGCAGCACCATGATGCCGCCCATCACCGGCAGCGGGATGGTCTGCAGCAGGGCGCCGAACTTGCCGACGAAAGCCATCAGGATGGCGAAGCAGGCGGCCCAGGTCATCACCACCGGGTTGTAGTTCTTGGTCAGCATGACGGCGCCGGTGACTTCGCCGTAAGTGGTGACCGGCGGGCCGCCGAACAGGCCGACGACATTGACCGCCAGCCCGTCGCCGAGCAGGGTGCGGTGCAGGCCGGGGTTTTCGGTGTAATCCTTGCCGGCGACCGAGCCGATGGCGAGGATGCCGCCAACGTGTTCGACGATCGGTGCGATGGCGACCGGGATCATGAAGAGGATCGCCGCCAGGTTGAATTCCGGTGTGCCGAAGGCCGGCATGGCGATCCAGGCCGCCTCGTTCACCTTCGAGAAATCGACGATGCCGAGGAACAGCGAGACGATGTAGCCGACGGCGACGCCGACCAGGATCGGCACCAGCTTCAACAGGCCGCGGGCGCGGATGGCGGTGAGCATCGTCGCCAGCAGCGAGATGGCGGCGATGGCAATGGCTGTTTCGTAGGGAACGACCTGCGCGTCGCCGGCCTTGCCGGTCGCCATGCCAACCGCGACCTGGGCCAGGCCGAGACCGATCACCATGACCACCGGGCCGATCACCACCGGCGGCAGCAGCTTGTGGATCAGCCCGACGCCGCGCCATTTGACGAGGCCGGCGGCGACGTAATAGAAGAAGCTGGCCGAAGCCAGCGCGCCGAGCGTCGCCGGCATGCCCCAGGTCTGCACCGAATAGATCACCGGCGCGATGAAGGCGAAACTGGAGCCGAGGTAGATCGGCACCTGGCGTTTCGTGCAGATCTGGAAAATCAGCGTGCCGACGCCGGCGCCGAGCAGCGCCAGGCTGGGGTTCAGCCCGGTAAGCAGCGGCACCAGCACGGTGGCGCCGAAGGCGACGAAGAGGATTTGCGCGCCGGAAAGCGCGGTCCGCCAGACCGGATCTTCTGTCGTGTTCATGCTTCCTTGGTCCCGAAGATCTTGTCGCCGGCGTCGCCGAGGCCGGGGATGATGTAGCCGTGTTCGTTGAGGTGGCTGTCGACGGCCGCGGTGTAGATTTCCACCTCGGGATGCGCCGCGTTCAGCGCCGCGATGCCTTCCGGCGCGGCGACCAGGACCAGCGCCTTGATCTGCTTGCAGCCCTTGCGCTTCAGCATGTCGATGGTGGCGACCAGCGAACCGCCGGTGGCCAGCATCGGGTCGATGATCATCGCCAGGCGCTCGTCGAGCTGGCCGACGAAGCGCTCGAAATACGGCTCCGGCATCAGCGTCTCGTGGTTGCGGGCAATGCCGACGACGCTGACCTTGGCGTTCGGAATCAGGTCGAGCACCCCGTCCAGCATGCCGATCCCGGCGCGCAGGATGGGCACCACGGTAACCTTCTTGCCCTTGATCTGGTCGATCTCGACCGGGCCGCACCAGCCTTCGATGCTCACCCGTTCCAGCTCGAAATCGCGGCAAGCCTCGTAGGTCAGCAGGCGGGCCAGCTCGGCCGCCAGTTCGCGGAATTTTTTGGTGCTGATCTCGCCTTCGCGCATCAGCCCGATCTTGTGTTTGACCAAAGGATGGCGGACTTCGATCACCGGCATGCTTTTCCCCTCGCGCGCGTCTGCGCAAAGTGCGAAGCTTAGTCGATCCGTTCGCCGGATGCACGGCGCTTGCGCCGCTTCGGCGGCCTGGCGGAGAATCGCGCGGTGCTGAGCTACTACCGCCCGCCACTTGACCGATGCTCACCGATATTCTCCACGCATGACCCACAAAGCCTTCTGGGAAGACCCTTACGCCAGCACGCACAGCACGGTGGTGACGGCGGTCGATGGCGACACGGTCGAACTGGCATCAACGATCTTCTTCGCCTTTTCCGGCGGCCAGGAAAGCGACCACGGGAGCATCGGCGGCGTCGCCGTCGTCGAAGCGAGCAAGGAAGGGCGCTGCCTCCGCTATCGCCTGGCCGCCGGGCACGGCTTGCAGCCCGGCCAGCCGGTCGAGGTGGCGATCGACTGGGCACGCCGTTACCGCCTGATGCGCCTCCACTTCGCCGCCGAACTGGTCCTCGAACTGGCCGGCCGCGCCTTGCCGGGGGCGCTCAAGGTCGGCGCGCATATCGCCGCCGACAAGGCGCGGATCGATTTCCGCTGGCCGGAGAGCATTGCCCCGCTGCTGCCGGAATTGGCGGCCAGCGCCAACCAGATCATTGCCGCCGACCTGCCGATCCGCACCGCTTTCGAAGACGTCGAAAACGAGCGGCGCTACTGGGAAATTGCCGGCTTTTCGCGGGTTGCCTGCGGCGGCACGCATGTCCGCTCGACCGGCGAGGTCGGGCCGCTGCGGCTCAAGCGCAACAACATCGGCAAGGGCAAGGAACGGATCGAGATATTTCTTGCTGGGGATTGAGCGGGGCGCGCGTTCTTTGGCGTGTTTTTGGTTGCTGAACCGCTGGGTTCCGCCGTTGACCGGCGGGCGTACTTTTTCTTGCTGGCCAAGAAAAAGTAGCCAAAAAGAAGGCCACCCCTAGGTCGGCGCCCCGCTACGCGGGGTCCCCTGCGCTACTCGGGCCGGCGGGCGTCTCGCTAAACTCGGCCCTGCGGGCCTCAAACAACGCGAGCCGACACCTCCCGCCAACCCTGCGTTGCTCGGCACCTCCCAAGGGGGCCGGTACACCGAACGCAGTTTTGCGGGCTTCTGGCTACCCGATTAGGCCGAGTGCCGGATTGCACGTTATTTCCCCGCTCTGTTCTTGATAAGTTCACGGCAACGATATGCAAGCGTGGAGTTTTTGTCAGCCAACCCTGAAAGCACTTCTTCCATCTCGCGTTCATCGATAAACGGGTAGACCTCTAAATGAAGGGCAATACGTAGTTTTCGGTTGTCTAGGCCTTCTCGAAGCCAGTCTTCAATGGCGCGCGTGACGCTTGCGCCATTGTCGTCGGTGCGCCACGCAAGCAGGTCGAACAGGTCACAAACTACTTCGTAAGGCACGGAACGGGGAATTTCGCTATACAGACGGTTTGCGAGACCATCCTCGCCGAATTCTTTAACTAACGCGGACAAGATGTTTTCATCAAGCATTTTCCAGTCGCCCTCATCTCGGCTCAGGCAAACCGTGTCGATTGCTTGCGCTACCAGTGGGTGCATGAGCGGCCTAACGAGTGAAAGCGGTTATGGTGAAAGGCACAGGGCTGCACGTCTTAGTCGAGCAGCCATCTCGCTGAACCGCCCACTGCGGACCCGCATGGTGGGTGGTGCGGGGGCCGGGGGAGAGAAACCCCCTGCTACCCGATTAGGGCTCATCAGCGCAACACTGCGAGAATTTTTGGCACGTATTCATAGAGCGACGAAAGCCCCTGCACAAGCGTTGCTGCGTTAGCGCCAGCCGACAACCAATTGAAGAGCCCAGTTGATTTGGCCTTTTCCGAAATTTCAGGCTCAGTGTTTTGACCAGAGCCCACGAAGGAAAGTATTTCTTTCAACACTTCCAGTGGTGTGTCCGGGCGCAGCCCTAGGGCTGCAAGAAGACTTTCAGGTGCTCGGAGGTCAATGGCTTTCCCGCAGGCGATAAACCGGTTGGCCCCGATATCTACGTTCGCGTCCGATGGGGCGCTAATACCGGTTCCACAGTTCTCAAAATGATTGCCATAAATCTTGATGGCCATCTAAGTCTCCAATTTAGGCCTACAGTTGTTCAGGCACAGAATGGTCCGCGTTATTGCCAGCAACACGGACACAACTGGGGCGCCTGTAAGAGTTTGAATGACATGGAGATTATCCGATGCCGGTCTCCTTATCAACCAACAATCATAGGGGCCAGGCCAGGGTCGTTAAGTGATTATTTCCCGAAAGACGGCTTCTGGCGAAATGCCGGCAGATTGCATGCAGGTCAATACCCGGATGATCTGAAATCGAGCGATGACTTCGAGTGCCTGCGCAGCAACGATCTCGAGTTGACCGGAGGAAGTGGCGCTCGATCGGTGTTCGGGGTCCCCCTGAGAGGCGCTGAGCAACGCAGGCGGGCCGGGGGTAGTCGGCTGGCGTTGTTTGAGGCCCGCAGGGCCGAGTTTAGCCAGCCGCCCGGACCGTCGAGTAGCGCAAGGGACCGGGCGTAGCCCGGCGCCGACCTGGGGGTGGCCTTCTTTTTGGCTACTTTTTCTTGGCCACACAAGACAAAGTACGCCCGCGCGTCAGGCGCGGAAACCGGCGTTTCAGAAGCCAAAGCCGCAAAGCCGCCCGCCGGTCAACGGCGGAAAACAGCGTTTCTACTGGAACAGAAACCCGCCACTTCGCAGCCGGATCGGCGTCACTGCCCGGACAAGGCCGCGCCGGGGGAGCACTCGTCGCAGCGGTGTATCTCCACCGTGACGTGGGCGATTTCCTCGTGGATGGCGAGGGCCTGGCGGATGGCGAGCGGGGTCAGCGTGCTGTCGTGGGTGAGCAGCGAGATGGCGCAGGCGTAGGCGCCGTTGCCGACGCGCCAGACGTGGAGGTCGGTGATCTGCGTGCCGGGCGGCAGTTCGCTGATGACTTCGCGGATTTCCTCGACCACCGGGTGGTCCATCTCGCGGTCGAGCAGGACGCGGCTGGTGTCGCGCAGCAGGTTCTTCGCCCACAGCGCGACGAGCACGGCGCCGACCATGGCGCAGGCGGGGTCGAGCCAGTTCCAGCCCCAAAACCAGCCGCCGGCGAGGGCGGCGATGGCGAGCACCGAGGTCAGCGCGTCGGTGAGGACGTGGATGTAGGCGGCCTTGAGGTTGAGGTCGTCGTGGCCGTGGTGGTGATCGTGCCCGTGGTCATGGCCGTGCCCATGATCATGACCGTGATGGTCGTGGCCGCCGGCGCGCAGCAGGATCGCCGCGCTGCCGAGGTTGACGGCGAGGCCGAGGACGGCGACCAGCATGGCTTCGCCGTAGGCGATCGGCGCCGGTTCGATCAGGCGTTCGATGCCGCCCCAGACCATCAGCGCGGCGACGCCGAGCAGGAAGAGGGCGCTGGTGTAGCCGGCGAGGACTTCGATCTTCCAGGTGCCGAAGGCGAAGCTGGGGTCTTCGGCGTACTTGCGGGCGGCGGCGTAGGCGAGGCTGGCGAGGCCGATGGCCAGCGCGTGCGAACTCATGTGCCAGCCGTCGGCGAGCAGGGCCATCGAGTTGAACCACCAGCCGGCGGCGATCTCGACGACCATCGTCGTCAGGGTCAGCCACAGCACCCAGCGGGTGCCGGCCTCGGCGCGCGCGTTGCCGGCGCCGTATTCGTGCGTCTGTTCCCAGCGCGAGAGGTCGAGGTGTGCGTTCATTGTTGTCCGTAGGTGCTGAATTTTTCCATCACTGCTGCCATGTTGACCGCGTCGAGCAGCACCGGTTCGCCGAGCTGGCAGGCGCGCCAGTATTGTTCGCAGAGTTCTTCGAGTTCGACGGCGAGGGAAAAGGCTTCGTCGAGGTCGCGGCCGGTGACGAGCAGGCCGTGGTTGGCGAGCAGGCAGCCGCGGCGGTCGGCCATGGCGGCGAGCGCCGCCGCCGATAGGGCGGGCGTGCCGAACAGCGCGTAGTCGGCGCAGCGCACGGTATCGCCGCCGAAGCGGGCGATCATGTAGTGGAAGGGCGGGATGGCGCGGCGCAGGCAGGCCAGCGTGACGGCGAACGGCGAGTGGGCGTGCAGGACGGCACCGACTTCCGGGCGGCTGGCGTAGAGGTCGCGGTGAAAGCGCCATTCCGACGACGGCTTGCGGCGGCCGCTGAAGCTGCCGTCGGCGCTGTCGTCGATTGCCATCAACGGGATGTCGTCGACTTCCAGCGCGTCGTAGGGCATGCCGGTCGGTGTGATCAGGAAGCCGTCGCCGCAGCGCACGCTGAGGTTGCCGGCGGTGCCGCGGTTGAGGCCGGCCGGGCGCATGGCGCGGGCGGCGGCAATCAGCTTGGCGCGCAGTTCGCTCATGTCGTTTCTTCCGGGTAGAGGCCGAGCAGGCCGGCGCGGCTGGCCGGGCAGGCGCCGCGTTCGGTGATGATGGCGGCGACCAGGCGGGCCGGGGTGACGTCGAAGGCCGGGTTGGCGACCGCTTCGCCGGCCGGAAGCTGGCGCACGGCGGCCGGCGTGCCGCGCGGGTCGGTGCCGTGCACGAGGCGGAATTCGTCGCCGTCGCGTTCCTCGATCGGGATCGCCGCGCCGTCGGCGCAGGCGAAGTCGAGCGTCGAGCGCGGCGCGGCGACGTAGAAGGGAATGTCGTTGTCGGCGCAGGCCAGCGCCTTCAGGTAGGTGCCGACCTTGTTGGCGACGTCGCCGTTGGCGGCGATGCGGTCGGCGCCGACGATCACCGCATCGACCCGACCCTGGCGCAGCAGCAGGCCGGCGGCGTTGTCGGCGAGCAGGGTGTGCGGCACGCCGTGCTGGGCGAGTTCCCAGGCGGTGAGCAGGCCCTGGTTGCGCGGCCGGGTTTCGGAAACCCAGACATGCACCGGCAGGCCGGCGTCGTGCGCGGCATAGACCGGGGCGAGCGCGGTGCCCCAATCGACGGTGGCGAGCCAGCCGGCATTGCAGTGGGTCATCACGTTGAGCACGCGGCTGTCGCGGCGCGGCAGGCGGCGCAGCAGCTCCAGCCCGTGCCGGCCGATCGCCGCGTTCTGCGCGACGTCCTCTTCGGCGATCGCCGCCGCTTCCGTCCAGGCGGCGCTGCTGCGTTGTGCCGGCGGCAAGGGGCGCAGCAGCTTGTCCATGCGGGCCAGCGCCCAGTGCAGGTTGACCGCGGTCGGCCGGGTGGCGCCGAGGACGGCAATCGCTTGCTCCAGCCGGGCGTCGTCGGCCTCGTCGTTGAGCGCGATGGCCAGGCCGTAGGCGGCGGTGGCGCCGATCAGCGGCGCGCCGCGCACCAGCATGGCGCGGATGGCGTGCGCCGCTTCCTCCAGCGTGCCGACGCCGACCCAGTGCAGCGCGTGCGGCAGGCGGGTCTGGTCGATGATTTCGATGCTGCGTCGTGCGGGGTCGGCGCGCAGCGTGCGGGTGGGGATACCGTGGATGTTCATGGAGCGGAGAGGATGTGGGGGCGCAGCCAGGCGGCGAACTCGGTTTCGCCGATGTCGCCGGCAGCGAGGGCGAGCATGGCGCCGACACAGTCGCTGTCGGAAGCCGTCAGGCAAAGGCCGTTGAGTACGAGGAAGAGTTCGCTGCAGACAAAGGCGGTGCGTTTGTTGCCGTCAATGAAGGGATGGTTGCGGACGATGCCGAAAGCGTAGGCGGCAGCGAGCGCCGCCGCGTCGGCTTGCGCATCGTCGGCGGCCAGGTTGACCGGGCGGGCCAGCGCCGAGGTCAGCAGGCCGGCGTCGCGGATGCCGACCGGACCGCCGTGCTCGGTCAGTTGCGCTTCGTGGATCGCGCCGACCACCGATGCTTCGAGCCAGATCCAGCTCGTCATTTGGCCAGTTCGTGCAGCACGTTGCGGCGTGCCTTCATGATTTTTCTCGCCGCTTCCATCTGTTTCTCGAAGGCCGGGTCGAATGGGGTCAGGCGCACGCCATCGGGCGATTCGGTGGCATAGACGGTGTCGCCCTTCTCGACATGCAGCTTGGCCAGCAACTCCTTTGGCAGCACGACGCCGACCGAATTGCCGATCTGGGTCAGTTTGAGCGCGTACATGATGGCCTCCTCTTGTTATAACGGATGTAATACTACGCGCAATTTCGGCGGCCGGCTTGTCCGCCGTCCGGCCTTGGCGCAAGATTGGGCCCCTTTCCGTCCGCCATGCTTGCGATGCAAACTTCCGTCCACATCGATTCCCGCTTCCCGGCCATGGGAACGACGATCTTCACCGTCATGTCCCGGCTCGCCGCCGAATGCGGCGCCGTCAATCTGGCGCAGGGCTTTCCAGATTTTCAGGCCGAAGATGCGCTGTTCGACGCCATGTATCGCCACCTGCGGGCGGGCCGCAACCAGTACGCGCCGATGGCCGGCATGCCGGAGCTGCGCACGGCGATCGCCGGCAAGGTGGCGACACTGTACGGCGCCAGCTACGACGCGGAGAGCGAAATCACCGTTACCGCCGGGGCGACGCAGGCGATCTTCACCGCGATTGCCGCCTTCGTCCGGCCGGGCGACGAGGTCATCGTCTTCGCCCCGGTCTACGATTCCTACGTGCCGGCGATCGAGACCGTCGGTGGCAAAGCGGTCTACGCCCACCTGCACTTTCCGGACTACGCGCCAGACTGGGACGAGGTGCGGGCGCTGATCACGCCGCGGACGCGGATGATCGTCATCAACTCGCCGCACAACCCGAGCGGCGCGCTGCTTTCCGCGGCCGATCTCGACGCACTGGCGGGCGTTGTCCGGGGTAGCGACATCGTGGTCTTGTCCGACGAGGTGTACGAACACATCCTGTTCGACGGCGAGGCGCATGCCAGCCTGTGCGGCCACGTCGAGCTGGCGGCGCGCAGCATCGTCGTTTCCAGCTTCGGCAAGACCTACCACATCACCGGCTGGAAGATCGGCTACGTGGTCGGCCCGGCGGCGTTGATGGCCGAGTTCCGCAAGGTGCACCAGTTCAACGTGTTCACTGTGCATGGGCCGTCGCAACTGGCGATCGCCGAGTACATGCAGGACGCCTCGCGGCACCTCGGCCTGGCCGCCTTCTACCAGGCCAAGCGCGATGCCTTCCGGCAACTGCTGGCGGCGACGCCGTTCGAACTGCTGCCCTGCCGCGGCACCTATTTCCAGCTGGCGCGCTACGACCGCATTTCCGACCTGCCCGACACCGCCTTCGCCGAATGGCTGACGCGCGAGGTCGGCGTTGCGGTGATTCCGGTTTCGGTGTTCGAGCCGGACGGACGCGACGACAAGGTGGTGCGTTTCTGCTTCGCCAAGCGCGAGGAAACCCTGGCCGCAGCGGCGGAGCGGCTGCGGCAGGCGTTTTCCGGAGCGTCATGAAAAATTGCAAATCGCCTTGACCGCGCCCGCCGCGTCGCCGAATAATGCGCCGGGTATATACAACACACCGGAAAGGGGAAGTGCATGGGCATGTTGCAGGAGTTCAAGGAATTCGCCGTCAAGGGCAACGCGATGGATCTCGCGGTTGGCGTCATCATCGGCGCCGCCTTCGGCAAGATCGTCGATTCGGTGGTCGGCGACCTGATCATGCCGCTGGTCAGCATGGTCGTCGGCAAGCTCGATTTCTCCAACCTGTTCGTCGTCCTCGGCGACAACCCGGAAAACCTGGCCACCCTGGCCGAACTGAAAAAGGCCGGCATCCCGGTCTTCGCCTACGGTTCCTTCTTCACCATCCTGGTCAATTTCATCATCCTGGCCTTCATCATCTTCATGATCGTCAAGCAGATGAACCGCTTGCGCAAGGAAGACGCGGCGCCAGTGCCGGCCGAACCGCCGCCGACGCCGGAAGATGTCGTCCTGCTGCGCGAGATCCGCGATTCGCTGCGCAAGTAAGCGTTCGCGACACCCACGCCCGGGGCCGCCGCCAGGCGGCCTTTTTTGTAGCGGCGGCAGGGGGCGAATGCAAGTAATCGTAAGCAACTGTTAATTCGGTCCACTGGCGGCCCCCGCTGGCCGTTAATGTCAGCATGACAACACCACCGGAGAGAAAAACATGAAGCGCAAGCTCATCTTCATCGCGCTGCTCGGCAGTCTGCTCGGCGCTTGCGCCGTGGTGCCGGCCGATCCTTATTACGACGACGAAGTGATCGTCGCGCCGCCACCGCCGCCGCGCGTCGAGTACCCGGGATACGCCCCCTACCCGGGGCATGTCTGGATTACCGGCTACTGGTCCTGGGGCGGTCGGCAGCATGTCTGGGTGCCGGGGCGCTGGGTTGAACCGCGACCGGGGCATGTCTGGGTACAGCCGCGCTGGGTCCAGGATGGACGTCGCTGGCGCATGCACGAAGGGCGTTGGGAAGCCGGTCCGCCGCATCGTGGGGCGCCGCCGCCGCATGTGGTACCGCCGCCCCGGCGCGATTTCGATGATCGGCGCGACGACAGGCGAGACGACAGACGTTTCGATCGCCGTGACGACCGTCGGGATGATCGCCGTGACGACCGCCGTGATGACCGACATTGGCCGGGGCAGTCGCCGCGCGGTCGTGATGATGGTCGCCCGGGGCCCGACCGCGCCGGCCCGCCGCCGGTACAGCACTCCGCTCCGGATGCGCGTCCTGACCGAGGCCGAGGCAATGAATCACGGGCGCCGGCGTATGGTGGCCGCGAGGCGACGCGCGAGGAAAGGCGTCGGGAATTGCGGCGCGATACGAGTGATCGTTCCGGCGGTTTTCCGACCGACCACGAGCGCTGAGCGCTTGATCGATGACGGCGGCCGAGAGGCCGCCGTTTTTCATCCGGTGCCGTCGCGGGCGCCGAACACCGCCCGCCACAGGGCATCGACGGCGGCGATGTGCTTTTCCACCTGCTCGCGCGGCACCGGTGCCTTCGGCGTCGCCGAGAGCCGGCGGGCGTGCTGCAGGCGGCGGTATTCGCGGTAGGCGTTGCCGGCGGCCAGTGCCAGTGCCGGATCGATCAGACCCAACTCGCCGGCAATGCGCAGCAGCGCGATGTTGCCCAGGTTGCCGGTCAGTTCGCAGTGCCGGTGGGCGTGGCCGAGGACCAGGTACTGGACGATGAATTCGACGTCGATGATGCCGCCCGGGTCGTGCTTGAGGCCGAACATCTCGGCGCTTTTCGAGGCGTGCGCGTCGTACATCTTCTGGCGCATGGCGACGACCTCGTCGCGCAGCTTGGCAAGGTCGCGCGGCTGGCGCAGGATTTCGCAGCGGATGGCTTCGAAGCGAGCGCCCACTTCATTGTCGCCGGCGCAGAAACGCGCCCGGGTCAACGCCTGATGTTCCCAGGTCCAGGCATGCTTGAGCTGGTAGTCGCGGAAGGCATCGACGGTCACCGCAAGCAGGCCGGCGTCGCCGTTCGGGCGCAGGCGCAGATCGGTTTCGAACAGGATGCCGGCCGGCGTCTGGCTGGACAGCCAGGTGTTGAGGCGTTGGCCAAGGCGGGTGTAATTTTCCTGGGCGTCGGGGTCGCTGTCGTCGTAGAGGTAGACGAGGTCGAGGTCGGAGGCGTAGCCGAGTTCCTTGCCGCCCATCTTGCCGTAGCCGATGACTGCGAATTGCGGCGTCTCGCAGTGCCGTTTCTTGATCTTGGTCCACACCAGCGGCAGGGTTTCCTGGACGATGCTGTCGGCCAGTTCGGTCAGGTGATCGGACAGCGATTCGATCGTCTGCAGGCCGGAGAGATCCTGGGCCAGCAGGCGGAACACCTGGGCGTGGTGCATCTCGCGCAGGATGTCCATCTCGCGTTCGGTGTCGCCGGCGTGGTCGGCCAGGTTGCGGCGCAGCAGGTCACGGAATCCGGTCCAGTCGGTGGCGATCTCGTAGAGCCGGGGATCGAGCAGTTCGTCGAGGAGCAGCGGGTGGCGGTTCAGGTAGTCGCTTGCCCAGGTCGAGGCGCAGACCATGTCGGCGACGCGCTTCAGGGCCAGCGGATACTGCTGCAGCAGCGCCAGGTAGGAACCGCGGCGGGCGATGCCTTCGAGGAAGGCGATGCCGCGCACCAGCGTCGTGTCCGGGTCGGAGGTCTGGCCGGCGGCCTCGATCAGGCGTGGGCCGACGGCGTCGAGCCGCTGCCGGTTGGTGGCCGGCAGTTGCTGGTAGCGGCTGGAGGCGCGCAGGTCGCCGAGGCGGGCGATGGCGTCGGTCGGTCGGCGGAAACCGAGGTTGCCGAAGGCTTCGAGCGCGGTGTCGTCGTCGAGCTGGCCCTGCCAGAGCCCGGTCAGCGGATGTTCGCCGGCTTCCGGGTCGGAGAAGACGGCCTCGAAGTGGCGGCTGACCCGGCCGCGGTGCCCGTTAAGTACCTCGAGCAGCGCCGGCCAGTCGGCGAAATCCATGCTCCGGGCGATCTTCTGCCGCTCCGCCGGATCGACCGGCAGCATGTGCGTCTGGGCGTCCTCGACATACTGCAGCCGGTGTTCGAGGCGGCGCAGGAAGACGTAGGCCTCGCGCAGCTCGCGTTCGCTGTCGGCCGGCAGCAACTGGCGTTCGACGAGCAGGGCGAGTACCGATAGCGTCGGCCGGATCTGCAGCGCCGGGTCGCGGCCGCCGCGGATCAACTGGAACACCTGGGCCATGAACTCGATTTCGCGGATGCCGCCGGGGCCGAGCTTGATGTGGTCGGCCATGTCCTTGCGCGCGACTTCGCGGCGGATTTGCGCGTGCAGGTCGCGCATCGCGTTGATCGCGCCGAAGTCGAGGTACTTGCGGAAGACGAAGGGGCGGCCGATCTTCTGCATCGCCTCGACCCATTCCGGTTGCAGGTTGGCGCCGGTATTCATCGTCCGGCCCTTGATCCAGGCGTAGCGTTCCCACTCGCGGCCCTGGGTGATGAAGTAGTTTTCCAGCGAGTCGAGCGAGCAGACCAGCGGCCCGGAATCGCCGTTCGGGCGCAGGCGCATGTCGACGCGGAAGACCTGGCCGTCGGCGGTGATGTCGCCGAGCGCCTGGATCAGGCGCTTGCCGAGGCGGGTGAAGAAATCGTAGTTCTCGATCGATTTCGGACCGGCGGTGTCGCCGTCCTCGGGGTAGATGAAGATGTAATCGACGTCGGAGGAAACGTTGAGCTCGCGCCCGCCGAGCTTGCCCATGCCGATCACCAGCAGGCGCTGCGGCCGGCCCGCGCTGTCGAGCGGCTCGCCGTAGCTGGCGGCAAGCTGGCGATGGTAGTGGGCGAGGGCGAAGTTGGTGGTGACGTCGGCGAGCAGGGTCATGCTTTCGACGACTTCGGCCAGCGGTGCCAGCCCGCACAGGTCGCGCAGCATGAGGTGGGCCATCGCCCGGTGACGCAAGCGCCGCAATGCCGACTTGAGCGCCTCGTCGTCGGCGAAATCCTGGGCCAGCGGCGCCGTCAGCAGGGCTTCGTCGAGCGGTTGCAGCCAGCTCGCCGCCAGTTCGGGAAGCAGTGCCGGGCGTGCCTGGAAGAGGTTGCTCAGGTAGCGGCTGTGGGCCAGGGCGGCCTGCCAGCGGGGGTCGGGGAGGGTGTCCATGTGGTTCTGTCGGCAACGGGGCGAAAAGGTAGAATACGCCCTCAATTCAATTTATCCGATTGTAGTGACCTCCGACCGCATCTGGCAAAGCGACGCGACGTTTGATTAATCCGTCCGGCCAACCCGAATCCACTGCCGCCCGATTGATCCACCAGGGGCTGTACTACCGGCTGCACGGCCTGCGCGCCCTGCTCGGCCGGCCTTTGGTCGCGTCCGCGCTGCGCGTCGCCGGCTGGCTGCTGGTCGCCGGCTGGCTGCTGTTCGTGGCCCTGGTCTTGCTGTTGCGCTTTGCCGTGTTGCCGTCGATCACCGACTATCGCGCCGATATCGAGCGTCTCGCCGGCCGGGCGATCGGCCAGGATGTGCGCATCGGCAACATCGCCGCGCACTGGCGCGGTCTCAACCCGGAACTGGTGCTCGACGGCGTTTCGCTGCTCGCTGCCGACGGCTCGCCGAGCTTCTCGCTGCAGCGGGTCGACGCCGTCCTCTCCTGGCACAGCCTGTGGCGTCTGCGCCCGGTGCTGGCGCTGCTTTCCTTCGATCACCCGGTGTTGCATGTGCGCCGCGCCAGCGACGGCCGGATCAGCGTTGCCGGCATCGAATCCGCCGGCGATAGCGATCCGGCCTTTGCCGAATGGGTGCTCGAACAGAAACGTATCCGCATCCACGACGCCACCATCGTCTGGGAAGATGCCCTGCGCGGCGCGCCGCCGCTGATCCTCGAGGATCTCCAGTTCGGCCTCGACAACCGTGGGCAGCACCATCGCTTCGGCCTGTCGGCGGTGCCGCCGGCCGAGCTGGCGGCGCGCATCGACCTGCGTGGCGAGATCGACGGCGACCTGCACGACGCGCTCGAGCGTTACGCCGGCAATCTCTACCTCGAACTCGAATACGCCGATCTGGCCGGCTGGCGGCCCTGGTTCGACTACCCGGTCGATCTGCCGCACGGCCGTGGCGGCGTGCGCCTGTGGGGCGAGATCGAAGAAGGCGAGGGCCGGCTGACCGCCGACCTGGCGCTGCAGGAACTGCGCATCCGCCTCGGCCGCAAGTTGCCGGCGCTCGACCTCGATCGCCTGCGCGGCCGGGTCACCGCCACTTACGCCAAGGCCGCCTGGTCGGTCGCCGCCCGTCAGCTGGAATTGCAGACCAGCGAGGGCATCCGGCTGGCGCCGACGGATTTCCAGCTCGACTGGCGGCAGGCCGAGTCGTCGGTCAACGGTAATTTCCGGGCGAACCTGCTCGACCTCGCGCTGCTTTCCCGGCTCGCCGCCTACCTGCCGCTCGACGCGCGGACCCGCGAGTTGCTCCAGGCCTACGCGCCGCAGGGGCAGATCAGCGAGCTGCGCACGAGCTGGGGCCTGCAGGGCGAAAGCCTGGCGCGCTATGCGCTGGCCGCCCGCTTCGCCGGTCTCGGCGTGCGTGCCGAAAGCTATTTTCCGGGCGCCCGCGGCCTGGCCGGCAGCATCGATCTCAACGAGAAGGGCGGCCGCCTGAACATCGACGCCGGCGCTTCCGGTGTCTCGCTGCCGGCGGTGTTTCCCGAGCCGGACATCGCCTTCGATTTGTTCAAGGCGCGGGTCGGCTGGACCCAGGATGCCGGCGGTGTGCAAGTGGACATCGAACGGCTCGACTTTTCCGGCGCCGACGCCACCGGCAACGCCCACGGCACTTATCGCTACAGTGGCGACGGACCGGGCGCGATCGACCTCCAGGCGAGCATCAGCCGCGCCGACGGCAGCGCCGTCTGGCGCTACATGCCGCACGCCGTCAATGCCGAGGCCCGCGCCTGGCTGAGACGCGGCATCGTCGGCGGCACGGCGCACGACGCCCGCCTGGTGCTGAAGGGCAACCTGCGCGACTTCCCCTTCCGCGACCCGGCGACCGGCAAGTTCCTGGTCACCGCCAAGGCGAGCAACGCCCGCGTCGACTACGCCGACGGCTGGCCGACGATCGACGGCATCGAAGCCGACATGGCCTTCGATTACGGCATGCGCGTCAATGCCAGCGCCGGCCGCATCCTCGGCGCCAGCCTGGGCAACGTCGCGGTGACCATCCCGGACTTCGACGTCCATGACGAGATGTTGCTGGTGCGCGGTGCCGCCAGCGGGCCGACCGCCGCCTTCCTGGAGTTCATCGAGCGCAGTCCGGTGGCGGCGTCGATCGACCACTTCACCGAGGGCATGCGCGCCGTCGGCAACGGCCGCCTCGACCTCGAACTCGACATTCCGCTGCGCCGGGCGCTGGAAACCCGGATGCGCGGCAGCTACCACTTCCACGACAACCAGGTACACCTGGTCGATGGCCTGCCGATGATCGGCCAGGTCAACGGCCGTCTCGACCTCACCGACAAGTCGGTGGCGGCCAGCGAGATCACCGGTCGCGGCTTTGGCGGGCCGCTGCGCGTCAAGGTCGGCAGCGAGGGCGGCAAGGTCCTGGTGTCGGCGGCCGGCAGCGCGGCGATCGGCGAAGTCGCCAGCCACTTCGGCTGGCCGCTGGTCGACCAGTTGGCGGGCAGTACGCCGTGGAAGGCCGATATCGCGATCCAGAAGCGCAACGCCTACGTGCTGGTGACTTCCGACCTCGTCGGCATCAGCTCGCCGCTGCCCGATCCGCTGAACAAGACGGCGACCGCCCGCCTGCCGCTGCGTATCGAGCGCAGCGCGCCGAGCGCCGGCAGCGAGCAGTACCGCATCACGCTCGGCGACATCGGCCGTGGCACCGTCGTCCGTCGGGACGGCAAATGGATGCAGGGCGTTTTCGCGGTCGGTAGCGGTGATGCCAGCCTGCCGCCGCAGGGGCTGGTGGTGCGCGTCGCCGCACCGCGCCTCGACGGCGATGCCTGGCGCACCTTCCTCAGCCTGGGCAAGAACGGTGGCAACGGCGGCAGCAACGGCGGCAGCAACGGCGACGGCGGACTGGCGCTCGCCGAAGTCAGCGTCAAGACGCCGCAACTGCACCTGTTCGGCAGCGATTACCGTGACATCGACCTGCGCGTCGCGCCGCAGGGGTCCGCCTGGCGTATCTCGCTGCAGGCGCCCGAGGCGGCCGGCGAGCTGACCTGGCGCGGCGCCGACGACGGCTGGATCGAGGGGCGTTTCCGCCACCTGCGCCTGGCGCAGCCGGAAAGCGGCGGTCCGGCCGCTGGCGAAAGCAGCGTCATCGATTCGCTGCCCGGCATGAATCTCGAAGTCGACGACCTCTGGCTGGGCAAGAAATCGCTCGGCCACCTCGAACTGCGCGCCCGCAACCTGCGCGGTTCCTGGCTGCTGGAAAAACTGCGCCTGCGCAACCCGGATGGCGAACTGAGCGGCAGCGGCCGGTGGACGCGCGGCGCCCGGCAGCGTACCGACCTCGATTTCGAGCTGACCGCCCTCGACAGCGGCAAACTGCTGACCCGGCTCGGCTACGCCAACGCCGTCCGCCAGGGCAAGGCGCGGCTGGCCGGCAGTCTGCGCTGGGATGGCGCGCTGACCTCGATGCATTACCCGAGCCTGAGCGGCGAACTCGACGTCAAGGCGGAAAAGGGTCAGTTCAACAAGCTCGAACCCGGCGTCGGCCGCCTGCTCGGCCTGATCTCGCTGCAATCGCTGCCGCGCCGCCTGACCCTGGATTTCCGCGATCTCTTCAGCGAAGGCCTGGCCTTCGACAGCATCGAAGGCAAGCTGGCCGTCGCCGGCGGCGTCATGAAGACCGTCGAGCCGCTCAACATCAGTGGGCCGGCGGTGCAGGTGGCGATCGAGGGCAGCACCGACCTGCAGCACGAGACCCAGGACCTGATGGTCGTCGTCCGGCCGGAAATGAGCGGCCTGGCGATCGGTGCCGCAACCCTGGTCAATCCGGTCGCCGGCGCGGCGGCGCTGGTTGCCAACACGGTGTTGAAGAGTCCGCTCAACCAGTTCTTCAGCTACCGCTATCATGTGACCGGCAACTGGAGCGATCCGCTGGTCGACAAGGCCGGCAAGACGGAAACGCCAGCCCCCGCCCCCCAGGAGCAGAAACCATGACCCCGCAGAATTGCCGCATCGCCGCCTTGCAGATGGTCTCCGGCCCGCGCGTCGGCGACAACCTGACTGCGGCCGGCCGCCTGGTCGACGAGGCGGCGGCGCAGGGCGCGCAACTGGCCGTGCTGCCC
Source organism: Azonexus sp. MM2026_4 (assembly GCF_055901855.1). Taxonomy (NCBI): domain Bacteria; kingdom Pseudomonadati; phylum Pseudomonadota; class Betaproteobacteria; order Rhodocyclales; family Azonexaceae; genus Azonexus; species Azonexus sp. MM2026_4. The sequence goes on from NZ_CM148380.1 coordinate 4,020,825, forward strand.
GAGTACTTCCCGATCATCGGCGCCGCCGACGCCGACCGCGTGCGGGCGCGCGAGGATTTCGGCCGCGGCCCGGTACAGGACTGGCTGGCGCAGACGGCGCAACGCCACGGCCTGTGGCTGGTGGCCGGGTCGATCCCGCTGACGGCGAGCATGCCCGACCGGATGCTGAACAGCAGCCTGGTCTTCAATCCGCAGGGCGAATGCGTCGCCCGCTACGACAAGATCCACCTGTTCGGCTTCAGGAAGGGCGACGAAGCCTACGACGAAGCCGCCTTCATCGAAGCCGGCGAGACGCCGGTCGCCGTGACCACGCCGTTCGGTCGCATCGCCCTGTCGATCTGCTACGACCTGCGCTTTCCCGAGCTTTACCGCAGCCTCGCCCCGGTCGACCTGATCCTGGTGCCGGCGGCGTTCACCGAAACGACCGGCCGCGCGCACTGGGAAATCCTGCTCCGCGCCCGCGCCATCGAAAACCAGTGCTACCTGCTCGCGGTCGGCCAGGGCGGCCGCCACGAGAACGGTCGCCTGACCCACGGCAACAGCATGATCGTCGATCCCTGGGGCGAGATTCTCGACCGCAAGCAGAAGGGGCCGGGCGTCGTCATCGCCGACCTCGACCACCAACGCATCGCCGACGTTCGCGAGAGCCTGCCGGCGCTCGCCCACCGCAAACTATAAGGAAGTTCCATGAGCCACTCCAACGCGCTGGCGCAAGCCGAATCCCTGCTGCTGACGCCGTTCTCCCTGAGCGAGGCCGACCTGTCGCGGACCTTCGGGCAGATCCTGACGCACCAGGTCGATTACGCCGACCTCTACTTCCAGTATTCGCGTTCCGAGGCCTGGAGCCTCGACGAAGGCATCGTCAAATCGGGCAGTTTCAACATCGACCAGGGCGTCGGCGTGCGCGCCCTGTCCGGCGAGAAGACTGCCTTCGCCTACTCCGACGACATCAGCGCCGCCGCATTGGGCGACGCTGCCAGCGCGGTGCGCGCCATCGCCGCCGCCGGCCAGTCCGGCGCGCTGCCGGCGTTGCGCGCGTCGGCCGGGACGCGCGCGCTCTACCTGCCGAACGACCCGCTCGCTTCGCTGCCGGCCGAGGCCAAGGTCAAGCTGCTCGAACGCCTGGAAGGCTTTGCCCGGGCGCTCGATCCGCGCGTGCTGCAGGTCAATGCCTCGCTCGCCGGCGAGTACGAGGTGATCCTGGTCGCCGGCTCCGACGGCCGCCTGGCCGCCGACATCCGGCCGCTGGTGCGCTGTTCGATCTCGGTCATCGTCGAGGAAAACGGCAAGCGCGAGCAGGGCGCGTCGGGCGGCGGCGGTCGCTTCGACTTCGGCTATTTCGACGACACCGTGCTGCAACGCTACGCCCAGGAGGCGGTGCACCAGGCGGTGACCAACCTCAAGGCCGAGCCGGCGCCGGCCGGCCAGATGACCGTCGTCCTCGGCGCCGGCTGGCCCGGCATCCTGCTCCACGAAGCGGTCGGCCACGGCTTGGAAGGCGATTTCAACCGCAAGGGCAGTTCGACCTTTGCCGGGCGCATCGGCGAGCGCGTCGCCGCCAAGGGCGTCACCGTGATCGACGACGGCACCATCGCCGACCGGCGCGGTTCGCTCAACATCGACGACGAGGGCAACCCGTCGCAGCGCACCGTGCTGATCGAGGACGGCATCCTCAAGGGCTACATGCAGGACAGCCTGAACGCCCGCCTGATGGGCGTCGCCCCGACCGGCAACGGGCGCCGCGAATCCTTCGCCCACCTGCCGCTGCCGCGCATGACCAACACCATGATGCTGGCCGGCAGCCACGATCCGCAGGAAATCATCGCCTCGGTCAAGAAGGGCATCTACGCCGCCAACTTCGGCGGCGGCCAGGTCGACATCACCAGCGGCAAGTTCGTTTTCTCGATGAGCGAGGCCTACCTGATCGAGGACGGCAAGGTGACGCGGCCGATCAAGGGGGCGACGCTGATCGGCAACGGGCCGGAGGCGATGACCCGCGTCTCGATGATCGGCAACGACCTCAAACTCGACCCCGGCGTCGGTACCTGCGGCAAGGAAGGGCAGAGCGTGCCGGTCGGCGTTGGTCAGCCGACGCTGCGAATCGATGGACTGACCGTAGGCGGAACGGCATAATTACGGCTAGTCGCTGATAAAGGGAGTCGATAGATGCGCGCGATCCTGTTCTTGGCAGGTCTGGTAGCGAGTGGTGCCTTGTTCGCGCAGACGCCGGCGCACCAGCGCATGAAGGCCCTGCAGGCCGATCCGGCGGCGCTGCAGGCGGCGGTGGCGGCGGGCGGCAAGGCCAGTTTCTTCTGCGCCAACTGCCACGGCGACAACGGCATCGCCAAGACCGGCGACGTTCCCAACCTGGCCGGCCAGCACCCGGCCTACCTGCTCGAGCAGATTCGCAAGTTCGGCACCGGCGAGCGCAAGGACCCGTTCATGCAGGGGCTGATCAAGGTGCTCAACGACGAGGAACGGGCGCAGATCACCCTCTACTACGCCAGCATCAAGGTGCCGCCGAACAAGTCCGATCCGGCGCTGGCGGCGCGCGGCAAGGTGCTGTTCGACAAGCTCTGCGTGCGCTGCCACGGTGCCGAGGCGCGCGGGCACGAACTCTATCCCCGGCTGGCCGGGCAGCAGCGTCCCTACCTGCAGCGCGCCATCACCCTCTACCGCGACGGCACCGGTGTACGCAACGACAAGCTGATGGCGATCGCCACCTCGGTGCTCAAGGACGACGATATCGTCGCCCTGACGCATTACCTGACGCAACTGCCCTGAATCGCCCACCATCGATTTCGTCCGCCGCCTTCCGGTAGAATGGCCGGTTTCGGCGATTGATGGATGGTGCAGCAAATGGCAGCGAACACGACGACAGCAGGCAAGCCGGTCACCGACGACGTGCGGATCCGGGAAATCAAGGAACTGGTGCCGCCGGCCCACGTTTTCCGCGAATACCCGGCCTCGGGGCGCGCCGCGCAGGCCACCTATACCGCCCGCCAGGCCATCCACCGCGTCCTGCACGGCGCCGACGACCGCCTGCTGGTGGTGATCGGTCCCTGTTCGATCCACGATTACGACGCGGCGATGGAGTACGCCAAGCGGCTGGCCCGCGAGGCCGACAAGTACGCCGACGACCTGATCGTCGTCATGCGCGTCTATTTCGAGAAGCCGCGCACCACGGTCGGCTGGAAAGGCCTGATCAACGATCCGCGCCTCGACAACACCTTCCGCATCAACGAAGGCATCCGTCTGGCGCGGCGCATCCTGCTCGAAGTGAACGAGCTCGGCCTGCCCTGCGCGACCGAATTCCTCGACACGATCACGCCGCAATACACCGCCGACCTGATCGCCTGGGGCGCCATCGGCGCCCGCACCACCGAATCGCAGGTGCACCGCGAGCTGGCTTCCGGGCTGTCCTGCCCGGTCGGTTTCAAGAACGGCACCGACGGCAACATGCGGATCGCGGTCGATGCCATCCGCTCGGCCAATTCGCCGCACCATTTCCTGTCGGTGACCAAGTCCGGCCATACCGCGATCGTGTCGACGATGGGCAACGAGGACTGCCACGTCATCCTGCGCGGCGGCAAGGAACCCAACTACGACGCCGCCAGCGTGGACGCGGCCTGCCGGGAAATCGCCAAGGCCGGCCTGGCGGCGCGGCTGATGGTCGATTTCTCGCACGGCAACAGCCGCAAGCAATACAAGCTGCAGATGGAAGTCTGCGACAGCGTTGCCGCCCAATTGACGGCCGGCGAGGAGCGCATCGTCGGGGTCATGGTCGAGTCGCACCTGATCGAGGGGCGCCAGGACATCGTGCCGGGTCAGCCGCTGACCTACGGTCAGAGCGTCACCGATGCCTGTCTCAACTGGGACGACAGCCTGCTCGTTCTCGAGCGTCTGGCCGCCGGTGTCCGCGCCCGCCGTCTGGTCGAGGCCAGCGCCTGAGTCAGAGGTCGAGGAAGCGACCGACCTCGTCGGCACGCGCCAGCGTGTCGGCGTGGCCGAGTTCGATCAGCTTGCGCGTGAACGGCTTCTCGAACAGCAGGTAGCTGGTCAGCGCGCCGCCCTGCCGGTTCATCGCGCCGATCCCGCCGAGCAGCAGGCGGATCGGCCAGGGCAGGGCGTCGGCGTGCTCGGCGGCGATGCGGTCGAGGCTTTCCGACGGCGAGATGATCAGCGTGTCGATCGGCCGCAGTGCAATGCCGGCCTCTGCCCGCTGCGCTTCCGGGATCGCCGAGACGGTGCGGTTGATGCGCTGGATGCGTTCGATGTCGACGGCCAGCCCATCGACGAAGATGCTCGACAGCGCGTGCCCGGCAATCTGCGCCAGCGAAGGATAGTCGTCGACCTGGCGGCGCTCGCGTTTTTCATTGCCGCGCGTCGCGCCGACCACCAGCAGCCGTTCGGCGCCCAGGTGGATGGCCGGCGACAGCGGTGCCAGCTGGCGCATCGAGCCGTCGCCGAAATACTCGCGGTTGATCCGCGTCGCCGGAAAGATGAAGGGAATCGCGCTCGACGCCAGCAGGTGTTCGACGCCGAGCTGCGTGCGCACGCCGATGCGCTGGAAGCGGTGCCAGGGGGCGGCGTCAGGATGCGCCTGGAAGAAATTGATGTTCTCGCCCGATTCGTAACCGGACGCCGAAATGCTGATGGCACGCAGGGCGCCGCTGGCGATCGCGCGTTCGATGCCGGCGAAGTCCATGCTGCGCCCGAGCAGGGTGGCGAGCGGCGCGTTGTCGAGTAGCGAGCGCGGCGCCCGGCCGACCAGCCAGCCGAACGCCAGCGCGCCCAGCCAGCGGGCGCCGGCGGCACCGACGCCGAGCGCGTCGCTGCGATAGATGTCGGCGGCGCGCAGGTCGCGCCAGAAACGCGCCAGGGTGGTCGTCGCCCGGCCGAAATGTTCAGCCTGGCAGGCCAGCCCGACGGCGTTGATGGCGCCGGCCGAAGTGCCGCAGACGATGGGAAAGGGATTGTGACGGCGCTGCCGGCCGGCAAGCTTGGCGACCGCGGTGAGAACGCCGACCTGGTAGGCCGCCCGGGCGCCGCCGCCGGTCAGGACCAGCGCCGTGCCGTGGCGGGCCGGGGAAGTCAATCGCGCGCTTGCCGGGTGGCGTCGGCCCAGCAATTGGGGGTTTCGTAGAGGCGCACCTGTTCGAGCCGCAGGTGGTTGCCGTAGGTGTCGCGGTACACCGCGTCGAGGCAGTCGAAAGCGAGGCGGGCAAGGTTCTCGGCGGTCGGCACGCGGTCGAGGACGACCGTCTTGTGGTCCGGGATGCCGGCCAGGAAATCGACGATGGTGCGGTCGCCTTCGTACACCAGGAAAGCGTGGTCCCAGCGGCCGACCAGATGGGTCATCGCCAGTTCCTTGACCTGCGAGAAGTCCATCACCATGCCGTTGGCAGCGTCGCCGGCCTTGTCGATGATGTTGCCGGAAAGGGTGATTTCGATCGCGTAGCGGTGGCCGTGCAGGTGGCGGCACTGGCTCTTGTGGTCGGGGATGCGGTGGCCTGCGTCGAATTCCAGGCGGCGGGTGATCAACATTTGGGATTAGGGTTCGCCAAGACGGGGGCTGATTATACAATGCCCCCATGCTGCGAACCGACGACCACCGCCGCGACAGTGCCGGCCTCCGCTACGTTTATCCCGTGATTTCCCGGCGTGCCGGCGGCGTCTCGGTCGGCATCAATCTCAATCCGAACAACGCCTGCAACTGGGCCTGCGTCTATTGCCAGGTCGAAGGCCTGAGCCGCGGCGCTCCGCCGCCGCTCGAACTCGACCGGCTCGAGGCTGAGTTGGCGGGCTTTCTCGACGATGCGATCAACGGCGATTTCATGCGCCGCCAGGTGCCGGAGACGGCGCGCCGGCTGGTCGATGTCGCCTTTTCCGGCAACGGCGAGCCGACCTCGGCGCCGGAATTCGCCGACGCCGTGGCGCGGGTGGCGCAAGTGCTCGGCCGTTTCTGCCTGCGCGTGCCGCTGCGCCTGATCACCAATGGCAGCCTGCTGCACCGGCCGGCGGTGCAGGATGGCATCCGCCAGTTGGGCGAGGCCGGCGGCGAGGTCTGGTTCAAGCTGGATCGGGCGACGGCCGTCGAGGTCGCCGCGATCAACGGTGTCGCCTGGGCGCCGGAAAAAGCGGCGCGCAACCTGGAAGTCTGCGCCGCGCTGGCGCCGACCTGGGTGCAGACCTGCTGGTTCGCGCTCGACGGCCAGGCGCCGGACGCCGCCTCGCTGGCCGCCTACTGCGCGCTGCTGGCGCCGCTCGCCGAGCGGCTGGCCGGGGTCCATCTCTATGGTCTGGCACGTCCTTCGCAACAGCCGGCGGCGCCGCGCCTGGCCGCGTTGCCGGAGGCCGCGTTGCGCGAAGTGGCGGCGACCATCGAAAAAGAAACGGGGCTCAGGGTGATCGTTTCACCCTGAGCCCCGTTGTTGATTTTCCGCCCGCCGGGCGGTGCAATCAGGCAGCTTTCTTGGCGTGGCTACGCGCCGACTTCTTCAGCGACTTGAACAGCTCCGGTTCCTGCGCCTTCAGGTATTCGACAACTTCCCAGTCGTCGCGCTTGATGTTGCGGATGTCGATCTGTTCGACGTGCACCAGGCGCAGCAGTTCGCGGACCGGGCGCGGCATGTTGCGGCCGCTCTCGTAGCGGGAGCCACCGCTCTGGGTGACGCCCAGGGCAGACCAGAATTGCTGCTGGTTGAGGCCGAGCTTGCGGCGGATTTCACGGGCGTCGATTTTTTCGATGGTTTTGACGGAAGTCATGGATTCTCTCCTAATGCGATAAAAATAATCATATTGACCTGTCCTGCTGGGGTATTACTTAGGTCATATGTCAAAGTGTATAGGCAACTATGACGTTCGGCAAGTGGCAAAGCCATAAATTTTGTTAAAGACGTCGATAGTCTGTCGCTTTCGTTTGGCATGAATTCCGGGAGGCGTGGCAGGGGAGCGAAAGGGCGCTGGCGACGCCGCTTTGCGAATCGTCCGGCCTGATCTAAGATCGTCGCAACAGCCGCGTAGCGGCGCCAAGGAGAAAGCATGCTGGTCAGGGAAATACTCCGGGTGAAGGGCGGTGCCCTCTACACCACGACGCCGGGGCAGAAGCTGTCGGCGGTCATCGACGCCATGGCTGAACTGGATGTCGGATCGCTGGTGGTCATGGATGAGGGGCGGATGGTCGGCATCGTCACCTTCCGCGAAGTGATCAAGGCGATGCAGGCGGGCAATCCCGAACTGCAGGTGCGCGACTTCATGGTCGCCGATCCGGTGACGGCCTTTCCCGACATGGAAGCCAATCCGCTGCGCCGCCTGATGATCGAAAAGCACTCGCGCTATCTGCCGGTGCTCGACCAGGGGCAGTTGCTCGGCGTCATTTCCTTCCTCGACGTCGCCAAGGCGGTGCTCGAGGAGCAGACGCTGGAGAACACCCTGCTCAAGAACTACATCAAGAACTGGCCGGAAGAGGCGCGTTCCTGAGCGGCGAAGCGGGGCGCGGTGCATGCTAGAATCCGCCCTCCGCAAACTGGTGTGATCTCATGTCCGGCAACACTTTCGGCACCCTTTTCACGGTGACTTCGTTCGGCGAGTCGCATGGTCCGGCGATCGGCTGCGTCGTCAACGGCTGCCCGCCCGGGCTGGCCTTGTGTGAGGCCGACATCCAGGCCGAACTCGACCGGCGCAAGCCGGGCACGTCGCGCCACGTGACGCAGCGGCGCGAGCCGGACACCGTCGAGATCCTGTCCGGCGTCTTCGAAGGCAAGACCACGGGCACGCCGATTGCCCTGCTGATCCGCAACCAGGACCAGCGCAGCAAGGATTACGGCAACATCGCGACGACCTTCCGTCCCGGGCACGCCGACTACACGTATACCCAGAAGTACGGTTTCCGCGATTATCGTGGCGGCGGCCGTTCGTCGGCGCGCGAAACGGCGGTTCGCGTCGCCGCCGGGGCGATTGCCCGCAAGTGGCTGAAGGAGCGCTACGGCGTCAGCATCCGCGGCTGGATGAGCGCCCTCGGGCCGATCGAGATTCCCTTCGTCAGCGCCGACGAGATCGACGGCAATGCCTTCTTCGCGCCCAATGCCGCGCTCGTGCCGACGCTGGAAAGCTACATGGACGAGTTGCGCAAGTCGCTCGATTCGGTCGGCGCGCAGATCACCGTCACCGCCGACGGCGTGCCGCCGGGCTGGGGCGAGCCGGTGTTCGACCGGCTCGATGCCGAGATCGCCTACGCGATGATGGGCATCAACGCGGTCAAAGGAGTCGAAGTTGGCGCCGGTTTCGCGTCGGTTGCCCAGAAGGGCAGCGAGCACGGCGACGAGATGACGCCGCAGGGCTTCGCCAGCAACCACGCCGGCGGCATTCTCGGCGGCATTTCAACCGGCCAGCAGATCGTCGTCAACATGGCGATCAAGCCGACTTCGTCGATTGCCCAGGCGCGCCGTTCGGTCGACGTCGACGGCAACGCGGTCGAGGTGGCGACGCAGGGGCGGCACGATCCCTGTGTCGGCATCCGGGCGACACCGATCGCCGAGGCGATGCTGGCGCTGGTGCTGATCGATCACGCCCTGCGCCACCGGGCGCAGTGCGGCGACGTGGTCTGTGCGACGCCGCGCCTGGCGGGCCGCGTCGGCTGAGTTTTTCGAATGCCCGCCGACGGCGGGCGCTGCGTCATGAGGAGAGCATCATGCAGGTTGAACATCACGATCTTCACCAGGAATTTCCCGAATTCGCCGACGCGATCGCCGTGCTGAAGGCGGGTAATGCGCATTTTTCCCGGCTCCACGACAGCTACCACCGCCTCACCGGCAAGGTCGAGAACCTTGAAGAGCACGACATGCCGGTCGCCGATTTCACTTTCGAGGACATGAAGAAGCAGCGGGTCAAGCTCAAGGATGAGCTCTACCATTTGCTGCTCGCCTACCGTGCCGGCCAGCAGTCGGCGAAATAAGGCGGCACCCGCCCGCCGCCGGCGCTGATCCGGAGGTCGGATGCAGGTTCCGCCCCGCTGGCCCCTGGCGGGCTACTATTTCTTCTATTTCGCCTTCATCGGCGCGTTTTCCCCGTATTTCGGGCTTTACCTGCAGGCGCGCGGGTTTTCCGCCTGGGACATCGGCCTGCTGATGTCGCAGATGCAGTTGATGCGCCTGTTCGGTCCCAACCTCTGGGGCTGGGTGGCCGACCACTTCGGCCACCGCATGTTGATCATCCGCCTTGCCGGCATGGTCGGCCTGGCGGGATTCGCCGCTTTCTTCTGGCTCGATCGCCTGCCCGGCATGCTGCTGGCGATGGCGATCCTCGCTTTCTTCTGGAGCGGTGCGTTGCCGCTGGTCGAGATGCTGACCTTCGACCATCTGCGCGAGGAGCGCGGGCGCTACGGCCGCATTCGCCTGTGGGGGTCGATCGGCTTCATCGTTGCTGTGATGAGCACCGGTGCGCTGCTCGATATCGTGGCGCCGGTCGGCGTGCTCTGGGTGTGCACGCTGATCCTCGCCGGCATCCTCGGTTTTGCGCTGATCCTGCCGGAGGCGCCGGCGCATCCGGTAACGGTCGAGTCGCCGCCGATCGGCAGCATCCTGCGCCAGCCCAAGGTGCTGGCGCTGCTTGGCGCCTGTTTCGCGATGTCGGCGGCGCACGGCGCCTTCTACGTCTTCTACTCGATCCACCTCAGTGGCCACGGCTACGCCAAGACCGCGGTCGGCCTTCTCTGGTCGCTCGGCGTGCTCGCCGAGATCGGTGTCTTCCTGCTGATGCCGCGGCTGACCCGGCGCTTTTCGCTGCGCGACATCCTGCTCGTCAGTTTCGCCGCGGCCGTCCTGCGCTTCCTGATCATGGGCTGGGCGGTCGAGTCGGCGGCGGCGATGATCTTCGCCCAGTTGCTGCACGGGCTGACTTTCGGCGCCTACCACGCCTCGGCGATCGCCGCCATTACCCAGTGGTTTCCCGGCAAGTCGCAGGGCCGCGGCCAGGCCTTGTACTCCAGCCTTTCCTTCGGCGCCGGCGGGTTGCTCGGCGCCTTGATCAGCGGGCGCACCTGGGATGACTGGGGGGCCGGCTGGAGTTTTTCGCTGGGCGCGGCGTTCGCGCTCGCCGGCTGGCTGCTGATTTATCGCTGGGTCGCCGCCGACGCAGCCGCCGTCGGCGCCGGGCGGGAAAAAACCGCCGATCCTGTGCAATAATCCAAGGCTTTACCGCACAACTTCAGGTTCCATGTCGAAGACACTTTACGACAAGCTCTGGGAGAATCACGTCGTCCATCAGGAAGCGGATGGAACGGCCCTCCTCTATATCGATCGTCACCTGGTCCACGAAGTCACCAGTCCGCAGGCCTTCGAGGGCCTGAAGCTGGCCGGACGCAAGCCGTGGCGGGTTTCTTCCATTGTGTCGACGCCGGATCACAACACGCCGACCGACCACTGGGAGGAGGGGATCAAGGACCCGATCTCCCGCCTGCAGGTCGAGACGCTCGACGCCAACATCCGCGAGGTCGGCGCGCTCGCCTACTTCCCGTTCAAGGACCCGCGGATGGGCATCCTGCACGTCGTCGGCCCGGAAAACGGCGCCACGTTGCCGGGTATGACCGTCGTCTGCGGCGATTCGCACACCTCGACGCACGGTGCCTTCGCCTGCCTGGCGCATGGTATCGGTACCTCCGAGGTCGAGCACGTGATGGCGACGCAGTGCCTGGTGCAGAAGAAGTCGAAGACCATGCTGATCGCCGTCGAGGGTCGCCTGGGCAAGGGCGTCACCGCCAAGGACGTGGCGCTCGCCATCATCGGCGCCATCGGTACCGCTGGCGGTACCGGCTATGCCGTCGAATTCGGCGGCAGCGCGATCCGCAGCCTGTCGATGGAAGGGCGCATGACGCTGTGCAACATGGCGATCGAAGGCGGCGCCCGGATGGGCTTCGTCGCCGTCGACGACACCACGATCAACTACCTGAAGGGCAGGCCGTTCTCGCCGCAGGGCGAAACCTGGGAGAAGGCCGTCGCCTACTGGCGCACCCTGCATTCCGACCCGGGCGCCCGGTTCGATCGCGTGCTCACGCTGAAGGCGGAAGAGATCCGGCCGCAGGTGACCTGGGGTACGTCGCCGGAAATGGTGGTCGGCATCGACGCCGTCGTTCCCGATCCGGCGAAGGAAGCCGATCCGGTCAAGCGCGAAGGCATGGAGCGGGCGCTGCAGTACATGGGGCTCAACCCGAATACGCCGATCCAGAACATCGCCGTCGACAAGGTCTTCATCGGTTCGTGCACCAACTCGCGGATCGAGGATCTGCGTCAGGCGGCCGTTGTCCTCAAGGGTCGCCACATTGCCGCCAACGTCAAGCTGGCGCTGGCCGTGCCGGGTTCCGGCCAGGTCAAGCGCCAGGCCGAGGCGGAGGGGCTGGACAAGGTCTTCATCGCCGCCGGTTTCGAATGGCGCGAGCCGGGTTGCTCGATGTGTCTGGCGATGAACGCCGACCGTCTGGAACCGGGCGAGCGTTGCGCCTCGACCTCGAACCGCAATTTCGAAGGCCGCCAGGGTCCCGGCGGTCGTACCCATCTGGTCAGCCCGGCGATGGCCGCCGCCGCCGCGGTAGCCGGTCGTTTCGCTGACGTCCGCGATATTCTCTGAAAGGAGCCGATGATGAAAAAAGCGATTGTTTTGCTGTTGGCCGTAGCCGGCCTGATTTCCGCAACGGGCTGCAACACCGTCCAGGGAATCGGCAAGGACATCGAAAAGGGTGGCGAAGCCATCCAGCGTTCGACAAGGTAAGGCAGGTTCATGGACAAGTTCGTACGCCTCGACGGGTTGGTGGCGCCGCTCGACCGCAGCAACGTCGATACCGACGCGATCATCCCGAAGCAGTTCCTGAAGTCGATCAAGCGTTCCGGCTTCGGCCCGAACGCCTTCGACGAATGGCGCTACATGGATGTCGGTCAGCCCGGGCAGGATTGCTCGCAGCGCCCGAAGAATCCCAACTTCGTGCTCAACCAGCCGCGCTATCAGGGTGCCGAGGTGCTGATCACCCGCGCCAACTTCGGTTGCGGCAGCTCGCGCGAGCATGCGCCGTGGGCGCTGCTCGACTACGGCTTCAAGGCGATCGTCGCCGAGAGCTTTGCCGACATCTTCTTCAACAACTGCTTCAAGAACGGCATCCTGCCGATCGTCCTGCCGGCGGCCGAAATCGAGGCGCTGTTCCGTCAGACCGAGTCCACGACCGGCTACCGGCTGGTCGTCGACCTGCCGGCGCAAGTGGTGGTGCGCCCGGACGGCCATGCCATTCCCTTCCAGATCGACGCCTTCCGTAAGGAATGCCTGATCAACGGTTGGGACGACATCGGCCTGACCTTGCGCCACGCCGACAAGATCCGCGATTTTGAAGACAAGCGCCGGGCCAGCCAGCCTTGGCTGTTTGCGTAACAAGGAAACGACATGAAAATTTGTGTTCTGCCGGGCGACGGCATCGGTCCGGAAATCACCGCCGAAGCGGTGCGCGTGCTCAAGGCGCTCGATCTCAAGTTCGAGATGGAAACGGCGCTGCTCGGCGGCTGCGCCGTCGATGCGACCGGCAATCCCTACCCGGAGGCGACGCAGAAGCTGGCGCGCGCCGCCGACGCCATCCTGCTCGGCGCCGTCGGCGGCCCGCAGTGGGACAGCCTGCCCCGCGAGCAACGCCCGGAACGCGGCCTGCTCGGCATCCGCAAGGATCTCAACCTGTTCGCCAATCTGCGTCCGGCGATCCTCTATCCGGAACTGGCCAACGCTTCGACGCTGAAGGCGGAGGTCGTCGCCGGGCTCGACATCCTGATCGTCCGCGAACTGACCGGCGACATCTACTTCGGCCAGCCGCGCGGCATCCGCGAGGAAAACGGCGAGCGCGTCGGCTTCAACACCATGGTCTATAGCGAGTCGGAAATCCGCCGCATCGGCCATGTCGCCTTCCAGGCCGCGCAGAAGCGCAACAAGCGCCTGTGTTCGGTGGACAAGATGAACGTCCTCGAATGCACGCAACTCTGGCGCGATGTGATGATCGAAGTGAGCAAGGACTACCCGGACGTCGAACTCAGCCACATGCTGGTCGACAACGCCGCCATGCAACTCGTCAAGGCGCCCAAGCAGTTCGACGTGATGGTCACCGGCAACATGTTCGGCGACATCCTCTCCGACGAAGCGTCGATGCTCACCGGCTCGATCGGCATGTTGCCGTCGGCTTCGCTCGACGACAAGAACAAGGGGCTCTACGAGCCGTCGCACGGTTCGGCGCCGGACATCGCCGGCAAGGGTGTGGCCAATCCGTTGGCCACCATCCTGTCGGCGGCGATGCTGCTGCGCTACACCTTCGGTCTGGAGGAGCAGGCGCTGCGTGTCGAAAATGCGGTCAAGAAGGTGCTGGCGCAAGGTTTCCGCACCGGTGACATCTACGAGCGCGGGACCACCAAGGTCGGCACCCGGGAAATGGGCGACGCGGTTCTGGCGGCGCTGGTGTAATACGAAACGCGCGCTGGCGCGTTGTACAAGTTTGATTCGGAGATTGATGAAATGAAGAAGGTTGGTCTGGTCGGTTGGCGCGGCATGGTCGGTTCCGTGCTGATGCAGCGCATGGTCGAGGAGGGCGATTTCGCCTTCATCGATCCGGTCTATTTCTCGACGTCCGCCGCCGGCGGCAAGGCCCCCGCCTTCGGCGGCAAGGAAGCCTCGCTGCCGCTGCAGGACGCGTCCAATATCGACGCGCTGAAAGCCTGCGAGATCATCATCACCTGTCAGGGTGGCGACTACACCAAGGAAGTCTTCCCCAAGCTGCGCGCCGCCGGCTGGAACGGCCACTGGATCGATGCCGCATCGTCGCTGCGCATGGCCGATGACGCGGTGATCGTGCTCGACCCGGTCAATATGCACGTGATCAAGGACGCGCTGGCCAAGGGCGGCAAGAACTGGATCGGCGGCAACTGCACGGTATCGCTGATGCTGATGGGCCTCGGCGGCCTGTTTCAGAACGACCTGATCGAATGGGCGACCTCGATGACCTACCAGGCGGCTTCCGGCGCCGGCGCGCAGAACATGCGCGAACTGATTGCCCAGATGGGCGCCATCCATTCGTCCGTCGCCGACCTGCTGGCCGACCCGGCTTCCGCCATTCTCGACATCGACCGCAAGGTCGCCGAAACCATTCGTTCCGATGCCTTCCCGAAGAAGAACTTCCGCAACACGCCGCTCGCCGGTTCGCTGATCCCGTGGATCGACGTGCCCTACGAAAACGGCCAGTCCAAGGAAGAGTGGAAGGGCGGAGCCGAATGCAACAAGATCCTCGGCAAGCCGGCTTTCCGTAGCGCCGGTTCGATCCCCATCGACGGCCTGTGCGTACGCATCGGCGCCATGCGTTGTCACAGCCAGGCGTTGACCATCAAGTTGAAGAAGGATGTGCCGCTCGACGAGATCAGCGACATGCTGGCCAAGGCCAATCCGTGGGCGAAGGTTGTGCCGAACGATCGTGAGATCTCCGAGCGCGAACTGACGCCGGCCGCCGTCACCGGCACGCTGACGGTTCCGGTCGGCCGTCTGCACAAGATGGCGATGGGCCCGGAATACCTGGCCGCCTTCACCTGCGGCGACCAGTTGCTGTGGGGTGCCGCCGAGCCGCTGCGTCGCATGCTGCGCATTCTGCTCGACGCCTGATATGGCATGAATTGCCAAAAAACGGGGCTTTTGCCCCGTTTTTTTATTTGTTGGCTATACGCAAAAAGTCCGTAACTCAGAAGCGGGTTTAGCTTGCAATGCTAAGTCCATGATGTTAATTTGATTCTCCCAAGTCATACGCTCAGGGCATGGTCGTGATCGAGAATAATTCTGTCAAATTCAAGAAATGTGCGCTGGCTCTAGCCGTCGCTTCGTCATTGTCGCTCGCGACCTCGCTCGCCGAAGCCGCCGGACTTGGCAGGCTGACGGTCTTCTCCAGCCTGGGGCAACCGCTGAAGGCCGAGGTGGAGATTGCGGCGACTGGCGAAGAACTGCAGGGGATGACGGCGCGTCTGGCGCCTCCCGAGGCGTTCAAGCAGGCCGGTGTCGATTACGCTTCCGCGCTGGGTGACCTGCAGTTCAAGGTGGAAAAGCGGCGCAACGGCAAGACGGTGCTGCGCTTGAGTTCGGCGCACCCGGTCAACGAACCCTTCCTCGATTTCCTGGTTGAACTGAGCTGGCCGGCCGGGCGCCTGGTCCGCGAATATACCTTCCTGCTTGATCCGCCGGAATTCGGGGCGCAGGCCGGGCAGCGCAGCACGGTCGACGCCAAGGTGGTGGAAACCGTCCGCGGCGGGGCAGCCGCAACACCGAAGCCGGCTTCGCCGGCAAAGCCCAAGGTTGAAGACAAACCCGCCGAAAGCACTGCGACCAAGGCTGGCGACGACAAGACCCATCTGGTTGCCAAGGGCGACACGCTGGTCAAGATCGCGCGCGAGCGTCGTTACGCTTCGGTGTCGCTGGAGCAGATGCTGGTCGGCCTGTACCGTGGCAACAGCGACGCTTTCATCGGCAAGGACATCAATCGTCTGAAGTCGGGTGTCATCCTCAATGTGCCCGAGGAAAGTACGGTCGCCGCCGTTCCGCAGAAGGAAGCGCGGGCGGTTTATGTTTCCGCCGGCGATTTCGCCGCCTACCGGCGCAAGCTGGCCGCAGCCGCGGTTGCGGCCCCGGCAGCCAAGGTGGATGCGTCCGCCGGACAGAGCAGTGGCGGCAAGATCACGCCGAAGATCGACGAAAAGGCACCGGTTGTTGACGCGACGCGGGATCAGGTCAAGGTTTCCCGGGCCGACGCACCGTCGGCGGCGGTGATCGATCGGGTCGCCTCGGAAAAGGCGATGCAGGAGTCGCAGACGCGTCTGGCGCAACTGGAACGCAATATCGGCGAATTGCAGAAGCTGCTCGAATTGAAGAACCAGCGTCTGGCCGAACTGGAAAAACCTGCCGCAGCCGCGGCTCCGGTCGCCAAGCCCGAACCGGTGGCCAAGCCCGAGCCGACGCCAGTCGTTGCCGAACCGGTTGTCGCACCGACGCCGCCGGTTGCCGCTGAAGGCGGGGCGCGTGTCATCGATGCCAACGCACCGGCAGCGCCCGTCGAGGAAAAGCCGGCCGAGCCGGCGGCCCCGGTGACGCCACCGGCACCGCCGGCGCCGCCGAAGCCGGTCGCGCCGCCGCCGACCGAGCCGGTCGAAGAACCCAGCGAACTGGAAGGTGCGATGCCGCTGCTCGGCGGCGCAGCTCTCCTTGCCCTGCTCGGTGCCGGCTGGCTGTTCAGCCGTCGGCGCAAGAGCACTGTCGGGCCGATCACCCAGGTGACCGCCGCGCCCACTCCGTCCAGTCTCGGTCCCAATTCGGTGTTTGGTGTGACCGGCGGCCAGAGTGTCGATACCGGCAGCACGCCGCCGCACACCGGCGATTTCAGTCAGGCGGGACCGGGAACCATCGATACCGACGAGGTTGATCCGGTTGCCGAGGCCGATGTCTATATGGCCTATGGTCGCGATGCGCAGGCGGAGGAAATCCTGCTCGAAGCGATGCAGAAGGACCCCAATCGGCTGGCGATTCACGTCAAGCTGCTCGAGATTTACGCCGGTCGGCGCAGTCTCAAGCAATTCGAAACGCTGGCCAGCGAGCTTTACGCGCTGACCAGTGGCCAGGGGCCGGAATGGGAAAAGGTCGCCGCGCTCGGCGCCGGCATCGATCCCGGCAATCCGCTGTACGGTGGCGCAGCCAAGGAAAAGGGCTTCGATCCGGATGCGACGCTGGTCGCCTCTTCGGCGGCCGTTGCCGCGGCAGCGGCCGCTGCCGCGCAGGCCGCCGTTGCCGAGGTGGCGGCGCCTGCCGTCAAGGAGGCCGCACCGGCAGTCAGTGCCCCGGTTGCTGCGCCGCTTCCCGAGCCCGTTGCCGTGCCGATGGTCGAGTCTCTGGCCGTCGAGCCGCCGATGCCGGAAGACGATGGCGGGATGAGCCTGGATTTCGATCTGGGCGACACCTCGACGGAAGCCGTGACGCCGTTGGAGGAAGATATCCCGGCGCCGGTGGCTGAACCCTATGTCGATACCGTGGTGACAGGTGAAAACGTCGCCGATGCGCTCGATTTCGACCTCAGTGGTCTGGTCGCCGGTGATGCTGCAGCGGCCGATACGGCTGCGCCGGCTGACGTCGAAAAAGCCGCCGACACCGGAGATCTCGTTGTCGATTTCGATGTCATCGACCTGCCGGAAAGTGCCGATTTTGACGCTGCGGGTCCGGATGAAGCGACCTCTCCCGATTTTTCGCCGGAAGGAACGCTGGTGGTTTCCAGCACCGGACTCGGCCAGATGTCGGCCAGCGATTTCTCCTTCGACGCGGTGCGGGCAATCGAGCCGGCCCCGACCTCGAGCGCTGCCGACAAACTCGAGCCGGTCAGCGCTGCGTTGGGCGACGCCGGGCTGGGCGAGATCGATCATCCGGGGCTGACCAATACCGTGGTCAATCCGAATGTCGGCGACGCGGGCGACATGGACTTCGACGTCAAACTCAGCGATTCCGTTTTCCTCGGCCAGCCGATGATGAATTCGGATTTCGACATGGAGTCGATCAACCTCGATCTTTCCGCGCCGCCGCCTGCCCCGCAAGCTGCGCCGGCAGCAGCGGAAGCTGCCGCCGCCGAGCCGGAAAGGGATGCGCACTGGGAAGAGGTCAATACCAAGCTCGATCTGGCCAAGGCCTACGAGGAAATGGGCGATCTCGAAGGCGCTCGCGAACTGCTCCAGGAAGTCGTCGGCGAAGGCTCGACCGACCTGGTGGCCGAGGCGCAGGAAATCCTCGGACGCATTGGCGGGTAAAATCAGCCTCCCGCATTTGGCAGACGGCCCCGCTGGGGCCGTCTTTGTTTGATGGAGCCGTTTTGCATCCTACCGCCGCCCTGATTCTCTGGTCGTCCGCCGTGATCGCCGTGCAATACCTCGGCTATCTGCCGCTCGCCGCGTTTGCCGTCCTGCTTGGCGCGCTACCGGGCGTCTTGCGCGCCTGGCTGGGATTCGTGCGCCGGGCGCGCTGGCTGCTGCTGACGCTGTGGCTGATTTTGGCCTACAACACGCCGGGCGAAGCCTACGCTGACCTCGCCTGGGCGCCGACCTACGAAGGCATCGCCGAGGCGAGCCTGCACGCGGTCAGGCTGCTTGTCGTCCTCGGCTGCCTGTCCTGGCTGCTGGTGCGACTCGGGCGCGACGGCATGCTCGCCGGTTTGTGGGGCGTCCTGGCGCCGGCGCGTGCCTGTGGTCTGGACAGCGAGCGGCTGCTGGTGCGGCTGGCGCTGGTCCTCGAGCGCCTGCAGGAGGCGCCGGAAAAAGGCGCCTGGCGCCGCCTGCTGCACACGACGCCGGACTTTACCGAGGGCGGCGCCGTCGTCCGTCTGGAATACCCGGCCTGGCAGGCGGGCGATGCCTGGCCCGTGCTGCTGGCCTTGCTCCTGTTGCTGGGCGTGGCGCTGACATGAGGCTGGCGCTCGGCGTCGAGTATTTCGGCTCGCCGTTCCGCGGCTGGCA
Organism: Azonexus sp. MM2026_4; assembly: GCF_055901855.1. Classification (NCBI taxonomy): domain Bacteria; kingdom Pseudomonadati; phylum Pseudomonadota; class Betaproteobacteria; order Rhodocyclales; family Azonexaceae; genus Azonexus; species Azonexus sp. MM2026_4. Next base: position 4,039,358 of record NZ_CM148380.1, read on the forward strand.
GAGCCAGGCCGGCGGCGGCACCGTGCAGGACGCGCTGGAGGCGGCGCTGGCGCGGATCGCCGGGGTGCCGGTGGCGACCCTGTGCGCCGGCCGCACCGATGCCGGCGTCCATGCCATGCAGCAGGTGGTGCATTTCGACGTGCCGGTCGAGCGACCGTTGAGCGCCTGGGTGCGCGGCGTCAACACGCATCTGCCGGACGGCGTCGCGGTGCGCTGGGCGCAGCCGGTGAGCGATCAGTTCCACGCCCGCTTCAGTGCGCACGGCCGGCGCTACCGCTACCTGCTGCTCAACCGGCCGCAGCGGCCTGGCCTCTGGCAGGACAGGGTGGGCTGGTTCCACCTGCCGCTCGACCTGGCGGCGATGCAGGACGCCTGCGCCCGCTTGCCCGGCGAGCACGATTTCTCGGCCTTCCGGGCGGCGCAGTGCCAGGCGAAATCGCCGGTGAAGCTGATGACGGCAGCCTCGGTGCGCCAGTGCGGCGCGATGTTCGTCTTCGACTTCGCGGCCAGTGCCTTCCTGCACCACATGGTGCGCAACCTGGTCGGCAGCCTGGTCCACATCGGCAAAGGCGCCCAGCCGCCCGCCTGGATCGACGACCTGCTGCAGATGCGCGACCGCAAGCTGGCGGCGCCGACCTTTTCGCCCGATGGCCTGTATTTCCGTGGGCCGGTCTATGAGCCGCACTGGGGGCTACCCGAGCCGGCCGACGATTTTCTCGATGGATTGCTGACATGAAAACCCGCATCAAGATCTGCGGCCTGACCCGCGAAGCCGATGTCGATGCCGCGGTCGCCGCCGGCGCCGACGCCATCGGCTTCGTCTTCTATCCGCCCAGTCCGCGTTACGTGGCACCGGAACGCGCCGCCGAACTGGCATGCCGGGTGCCGCCCTTCGTCGACGTCGTCGGCCTTTTCGTCAACGCCACGGCGGACGATGTCGCGACGACCAGCGCGACGGTGCCGCTCAACCTGTTGCAATTCCATGGCGACGAGACGCCGGCGTTCTGCCGCAGCTTCGCCAGACCCTGGCTGCGTGCGGCGCGCGTGAGGCCGGGGCTCGATCTGGTAGAATTCGCCCGCGCGCACGCCGGTGCCCGCGGTTTGCTGCTCGACGCCTTTGTCGAGGGCTATGGCGGTGGCGGTCACGTCTTCGACTGGATGCTGATTCCGCCGGACTTGCCGGGGCATCTGGTGTTGTCCGGCGGCTTGCATGCCGGCAATGTTGGCGATGCCATCCGGCGGGTGCGGCCGGTGGCGGTCGATGTCTCGTCGGGCGTCGAAGCGGGCAAGGGCATCAAGGATCACGACAAGATCGCCGCGTTCGTGGCCGCCGTGCGGGCGGCCGATGCGGCGGTTGGTGGAGCTTAGGAAGGAACATGCGGAAATCGGCGGGTGGCATCACCCGGAACTGTTGGCGGCGCCATCTGGCGAACCATCCCTGAGGCGGGGCAGCCGCGTTTTCCCGTTCACCCATTTTCCAGGAGTTTTGCCATGTCCCAGACGCATTACAATTTTCCCGACGCCAGTGGCCATTTCGGTCCGTACGGCGGCGTTTTCGTCGCCGAAACCCTGTTCGGCGCGCTCGATGAGCTGAAGGCGGCCTACGCCGCTGCCCAGGCCGATCCGGCCTTCCGCGCCGAGTACGACTACGAACTCAAGCATTTCGTCGGCCGCCCGTCGCCGATCTACCACGCCAAGCGCCTCTCCGAGATTTGCGGCGGCGCCCAGATCTACCTCAAGCGCGAGGACCTCAACCACACCGGCGCCCACAAGGTAAACAACTGCATCGGCCAGGCCCTGCTCGCCAAGCGCATGGGCAAGCCGCGTGTCATCGCCGAAACCGGCGCCGGCCAGCACGGCGTGGCGACGGCCACGGTCGCCGCCCGCTACGGCTTCGAGTGTGTGGTGTACATGGGCAGCGAGGACGTGCGTCGCCAGGCGGCCAACGTCTATCGCATGAAGCTGCTCGGCGCCACCGTCGTGCCGGTCGAATCCGGCTCGAAGACGCTGAAGGACGCGCTCAACGAAGCGATGCGCGACTGGGTCACCAACATCCACAACACCTTCTACATCATCGGCACGGTTGCTGGCCCGCACCCCTACCCGATGCTGGTGCGCGACTTCCAGAAGATCATCGGCGAGGAATGCCTCGAACAGATGCCGGAAATGGCCGGGCGCCAGCCGGATGCGGTGATCGCCGCGGTCGGCGGCGGCTCCAACGCGATGGGCATCTTCTACCCCTACATCGACGTCCCGGACGTCCGCCTGATCGGTGTCGAAGCCGCCGGTTCCGGCATCGAGACCGGCCTGCATGCCGCCTCGCTGACCGCCGGCGTGCCCGGCGTGTTGCACGGCAACCGCACCTACCTGCTGCAGAACGAGGACGGCCAGATCATCGAGACGCACTCGGTCTCCGCCGGCCTCGACTACCCCGGCGTCGGTCCGGAACACGCCTGGCTGAAGGACATCGGCCGCGCCGAATACCAGCCGATCAAGGACGACGAGGCGCTCAAGGCCTTCCACGACCTCTGCCGTCTGGAAGGCATCATCCCGGCGCTGGAGTCCAGCCATGCCATCGCCTACGCGATGAAGCTGGCGCCCACGATGGCGAAAGACAAGATTCTGCTGGTCAACCTCTCCGGCCGGGGTGACAAGGACATGCACACCGTGGCCGAGAAGTCGGGGATCGTATTCTGATGTCGCGCATCCAACAAACTTTCGCACGCCTGCAAGGCGAGGGCCGCAAGGCGCTGATTCCCTTCATCACCGCCGGCGATCCCGACGCCGACCTGACCGTGCCGCTGATGCAGGCGCTGGTCGAGGCCGGCGCCGACATCATCGAGCTGGGGGTTCCCTTCTCCGACCCGATGGCCGACGGTCCGACCATCCAGCGCGCTTCCGAGCGGGCGCTGGCCAAGGGCATGAGCCTGCGCAAGGTGCTGCAGCTGGTGACCCGCTTCCGTACCGAGGACGATAAGACGCCGGTGGTGCTGATGGGCTACGCCAACCCGATCGAGGCGATGGGGCTGGATACCTTTGCCGAGAAGGCCGCGCAATCGGGCGTCGATGGCGTGCTGGTGGTCGATTACCCGCCCGAGGAAGCCGAGCGTTTCGGCGCCGCGATGCAGGCCAACGGCATGGACCCGATCTTCCTCATCGCGCCGACCTCCAGTGCCGAGCGTATCGCGCATACGGCGAAGATCGCCAGCGGCTACGTCTATTACGTGTCGCTGGCCGGCGTCACCGGTTCCGGCGCGCTGAACGTTGAGGCGGTGGCGCAGAAGCTGCCGCTGATCCGCGAACAGACCGGTCTGCCGGTCGGTGTCGGCTTCGGCATCCGCGACGCGGCCACCGCCGCGCGCATCGCCGCCTTTGCCGACGCGGTCGTGGTCGGCAGCCGGATTATCGAAGAAATTGAAAAATCGACGGCAGAGACTGCCTGCGCCAACGTCAAGGCGTTGGTGGCGGACATCCGCCGCGGTGTAGATGAGGTGAAAGCATGAGCTGGCTGGACAAACTCCTTCCCCCCAAGATCAAGCGCGAGCAGGGCCAACGCCGCTCCAACCTGCCGGAAGGCCTGTGGAGCAAATGCCCGGCCTGCGAGGCGGTGCTCTATGCGACCGACCTGGAAAAGAACCTCAACGTTTGCCCGAAGTGCGCGCACCACAACCGCATCAACGCCCGGCAACGGCTCGACCTGCTGCTCGATCAGGAAGGTCGCTTCGAGATCGGGGTCGAGGTGCTGCCGGTCGATACGCTGAAATTCAAGGACTCCAAGAAATACCCGGATCGCCTGATGGAAGCCAACCGCGACACCGGCGAGAGCGATTCGCTGGTGGTCATGCAGGGCGCCATCAAGAACCTGCCGGTGGTTGCCGCCGCCTTCGAGTTCGACTTCATGGGCGGTTCGATGGGTTCGGTGCTCGGCGAGCGTTTCGTGCGCGGCGTCAATGCGGCGATTGAGCAGAAGACGCCCTTCATCTGCGTCGCCGCCTCGGGTGGCGCGCGCATGCAGGAAGGCCTGTTCTCGCTGATGCAGATGGCCAAGACGACGGCGGCGCTGACCCGGTTGTCGCAGATCGGCCAGCCCTTCATCTCGATCCTGACCGACCCGACGATGGGCGGTGTTTCGGCGTCCTTCGCCTTCGTCGGCGACGTGGTCATCGCCGAGCCCAATGCGCTGATCGGCTTCGCCGGGCCGCGCGTGATCGAACAGACGGTGCGCGAAAAACTGCCGGAAGGCTTCCAGCGCGCCGAGTTCCTGCTCGACAAGGGGGCCATCGACCTCATCGTCGACCGTCGCGAACTGCGCGACAAGGTCGCCGCCACCCTGTCGCTGCTGCTCAAGCAGCCGGCTGCCGCTTGAAGACGCTCGCCGACTGGCTGGCTCACCTCGAAGGGCTGCATCCGAAAGGCCAGGCCGGCATCGAGCTCGGTCTTGATCGCGTGCGCCGGGTCAAGGAAGCGCTGGCGCAGACCCAGTCCTGCCCGGTGATCACGGTCGGCGGCACCAACGGCAAGGGATCGACCTGCGCCTACCTGGCCAACATCATCGATCGCGCCGGTTACCGGGTCGGTTGCTATACCTCGCCGCACCTTCTCGCCTACAACGAGCGCGTCCGCCTCAACGGCCAGCCGGTCGACGACGCCGCGCTCTGCGCCGCCTTCGCCCGGGTCGAAGCGGCGCGCCTGGCGAGCGGCGTCGCGCTGACCTATTTCGAATTCGGCACCCTCGCCGCCTGGGAAGTCTTCGCCGCCGCGGGCGTCGAAGCGGCGATCCTCGAAGTCGGCCTGGGCGGCCGCCTCGACGCGGTCAATATCTACGAACCGGATGTTGCCATCGTCACCGGCATCGCCCTCGACCACACCGACTGGCTGGGGCCGGACCGCGAATCGATCGGTTTCGAGAAGGCCGGCATCTTCCGTCCCGGCAAACCGGCGCTGTGCGCCGACCCGCAGCCGCCGCAGTCCTTGCTCGACCACGCGGCGGCGATCGGCGCCGACCTGCGCCTGCTCGGCCGCGATTTCGGTTTCGAACGACCGGCTGCCGACGCCGCCGAAAACCGCCTGCAGTGGCGCTGGTGGTGCCGCAGCGCTGGCGGACTGGTCAAGCGCACGCTGGCCCATCCCGGCCTGCGCGGGCCGACCCAGCTACTCAACGCAAGCGTCGCGCTGGCGGCGCTGGACGCGCTCGCCAACCGGCTGCCGGTGACCATGCAGGCGATCCGCCCGGGGCTGATCGAAACCGAACTGGCCGGCCGCTTCCAGGTCATCCCTGGAAAACCGGCGATCGTCCTCGACGTCGGCCACAACCCGCAGGCAATTCGCGTGTTGGCCGACAACATTTCGGGGATGGGTTTTTTCGACCGTACCCACGCCGTCGTCGGCATGCTCGCCGACAAGGATATCGCCGGCGCGCTGGCCCCGCTCAAGGGGCGAATCGACGTCTGGCACCTGGCGACCCTGGACGGGCCGCGCGGCGCCAGCGCCGCGGCGCTGGCGGAAATCGTCCGCGCCGGCGAGCTGGGCGGCGCCATCGTCTGTCACGAAACACCGGGCGCCGCGCTGCAGGCGGCCCGGGAGGCGGCCGGCGAAAGTGATAGAATCCTCGCCTTCGGATCGTTCTATACCGTGGCCGGCGCGCTCGCAGCGCTAAACAGGAAGGCCTGATTGATGGAAGACAACGACGCTCAGCTGCAACTCAAGAAACGTGCCCGTCGCCGCCTGGTCGGCGCGGTTTTCTTCGTCTCCGTGGTTGCCCTGGTGTTGCCGATGCTGATGGACCACGATCCGCGCCCGCCGCTGCAGGATGTCGAAATCCGCATTCCGGGGCAGGACGAGAAGCCGTTCAATCCGGCGATGGTGGCCGTGCCGCAGGAGAGCGAACCGACCCGCAGCGGTAGCGAACCGCCCGCCCCACCGGCCGAACCGGTGCCGCCGCGGGCCGCCGAACCGCCACTGGCCTCTGCCGTCGAAGCCCGTCCGCTGGACGTCGCGCCGGCGGCGCGCGTCGTCGAGACAGTGCGTACGCAACCCGTGCTCGGTGCCGACGGCAAACCGAAGAAAGTGCCCGAGTCAGCGGCGGCCGAGAAACCGGCAGCGCCCAAGCCGGCCGATAACAAACCGGCGAAGACCACCGACAAGCCCCAGGATAAACCGGCCAAGCCGACGCCCGAGAAGAAGCCCGAGCCTGCCGCCAAGCCGCTGCCCGAGAAAAAGCCCGAACCCGCCAAGCCGGTGGCCGACGACGACGCCAAGCGGGCCGCCGCCATTCTTGCCGGCAAGCCATCGACCGCCGCCACGCCGGCTACCGGGGGCGCGCATCTGATCCTGATCGGCGCCTTCACCAACGAGGCCAACGTCGTCAACCTGCGCAAGAAGCTCGGCGAGCTCGGCGTCAAGACTTATACCGAGCCACTGGATTCGCCGCAGGGCAAGAAGATCCGCGTCCGCGCCGGTCCTTTCCCGAACCGCGAGGCGGCCGACAAGGCCTTGGCCAAGATGCAGAAGATCGGCGTCTCCGGAGTGGTGGCACCCAAGCCATGACGGTGTTCGACTATATCGCGCTGACCGTCGTCGGGCTGTCGCTCGCCTTTGGCTTGTGGCGCGGCATGATCAGCGAAGTGATCGCGCTGGTCGCCTGGGGGCTCGGCATCTTCGCCGCCTTCAGCTTCGGTCCCGAACTCGGGGCCCGGCTGCCGGCGGGGCTGGCCGATGCGACGATCCGCACCCTGATCGGCTGCGTGCTGATCTTCGTCGGCGTCCTGGTGGCGATGGCCATCGTCCGCCTGCTGCTGCTCAAGGCGGTCAAGGCGCTCGGCCTGACCGTCTCCGACCGTCTGCTCGGCATGTTTTTCGGGCTGGCGCGCGGTCTCTTGATCATCTTGCTTCTGGTGGCGCTTGGCGGCATGACCGCCGCGCCCAGCCAACCCTGGTGGCGCGAGGCGACGCTCGCGCCACCGCTGGAAACAGCCGTTCTGGCGGTCAAGCCGATGCTGCCGCTCGATCTGGCCAAACGAATTCGATTCAGTTAATCAGGAAACAAACTATGTGCGGGATTCTTGGCGTCATGGCAACCACGCCGGTCAACCAGTTGCTTTACGATGGCCTGATGGTGCTCCAGCATCGCGGCCAGGACGCCGCCGGCATCGCCACGGCCGAGGGCAACACCTTCCATCTGCACAAGGGGCCGGGGCTGGTGCGCGATGTCTTCCGCACCCGCAACATGCGCGCCCTGCCCGGCAACTGGGGCATCGGTCACGTTCGTTATCCGACCGCCGGCTCGGCCTACAATTTTGCCGAGGCGCAGCCTTTCTACGTCAATTCGCCGTTCGGCATCGTCCTCGGCCACAACGGCAACCTGACCAATGCCGAGCAGTTGAAGGAAGAGATGTTCCGCCTCGACCGCCGGCACATCAACACCAACTCCGATTCGGAAGTGCTGCTCAACGTGCTCGCCCATGAGCTGCAGTCGGCGGCGCACGGTTACGAGCTCGACGTTGACAGCATTTTCCAGGCCGTCGCCGGCGTCCATCGCCGTTGTCGCGGCGCCTACGCCGTGGTCGTGCTGATCGCCGGTTACGGCCTGCTCGCCTTCCGCGACCCGCACGGTATCCGGCCGCTGGTCTATGGCCAGAATGAAACCCCCGAAGGGACGGAATACCTGGTTTCTTCGGAGTCGGTCGCGCTCGACACCCTCGGTTTCAAGATGGTGCGCGATATCGAGCCGGGCGAGGCGGTGTTCGTCGATCTCGATTACAAGCTGCACAGCCGCCAGTGCGCGCAGCAGCCGATGTACGCGCCGTGCATCTTCGAATATGTCTATCTGGCCCGTCCGGACACGGTGATCGACGGCGTTTCCGTTTACGAAGCGCGGCTGGCGATGGGTGAACTGCTGGCCGAGAAGGTCAAGAAGGTGATCCCGGTCGAAGAGATCGACGTCGTCATCCCGATTCCCGACTCCAGCCGTCCGTCGGCGATGCAACTGGCGCAGGCGCTGGGCATTCCGTTCCGCGAAGGCTTCGTCAAGAACCGCTATGTCGGCCGTACTTTCATCATGCCCGGCCAGGCGATGCGCCGCAAATCGGTGCGCCAGAAGCTCAACACCGTCGGCCAGGAGTTCAAGGGCAAGCGCGTGCTGCTGGTCGACGATTCCATCGTCCGCGGCACGACCAGCCGCGAGATCGTCGAGATGGCCCGCGCCGCCGGCGCGACCAAAGTCTATTTCGCATCGGCGGCGCCCCCGGTGCGCTACCCGAACGTGTACGGCATCGACATGCCGACCCGTGCCGAGTTGATCGCCACCGGCCGTACCGACGCCCAGATCGCCGCCGAGATCGGCGCCGACGCGCTGGTTTACCAGGACATCGAGGCGCTCAAGCAATCGGTGACCAAGCTGCGCCCCGACCTGACGGTGTTCGACGCTTCCTGTTTCGACGGTTGCTACGTGACCGGCGACATCGACGAGTATTACCTCGACGCGGTCGAAGGCAAGCGTGGCGGCAAGGCCGGCAAGAACGACGAGGACGGCGACGGCAAGGCGTCGCAGCAACTGGTGCTGGGTCTCGCCGAGGGACAGGACTGAGGATGAGCGAAGCGACGAATTACCAGCCGGAAACCCTGGCCGTCCGCGCCGGGCAGCAGCGTAGCCAGTTCGGCGAGCACGCCGAGGCGCTCTATCTGACCTCCAGCTTCGTCTTCGAAAGCGCGGCGCAGGCAGCCCGCCGCTTTTCCGGCGAGGAGGAAGGCAACGTTTACGCCCGTTTCTCCAACCCGACGGTGACCATGTTCGAGGAACGCCTCGCCGCGCTGGAAGGCGCCGAGGATTGCGTCGCCACGGCCAGCGGCATGGCGGCGATCATGGCGCTGGTGCTCGCCCACCTCAAGCAGGGCGACCATATCGTCGCCTCGAACAGCCTGTTCGGCGCCACCGTCCAGTTGTTTTCCAACATCCTGGCGCGTACCGGCATCACCACCAGCTTCGTGCCGGCCACCGACCCCGCGGCCTGGGCGGCGGCGATCCGCCCGGAAACCAGGTTGTTCTTCCTCGAAACGCCGTCCAACCCGCTCACCGAAATCGCCGACATCCGGGCGCTGGCGGCGATCGCCCACGAACGCGGCATCCTGGTCGCGGTCGATAACTGCTTCTGCACGCCGATCCTGCAAAAGCCGCTGGAACTGGGCGCCGACCTGGTCGTCCATTCGGCGACCAAGTACATCGACGGCCAGGGCCGGGTGCTCGGCGGCGCCGTCTGCGGTCCGAAGAAACTGACCGAGGAAGTCTTCAAGTACCTGCGCACCGCCGGTCCGACCCTGTCGGCGTTCAACGCCTGGGTCCTGCTCAAGGGGCTGGAGACGCTGCAACTGCGCGTCGAGGCGCAATCCGCCAACGCCGCCAGGCTGGCCGCCTGGCTGGAAGCGCATCCCAAGGTGGCGCGCGTTTATTACCCGGGGCTGGCCTCGCATCCGCAGCACGCGCTGGCCAAGACGCAGCAGAAATCGGGCGGCGCCATCGTCTCCTTCGAAGTGCGCGGCGGTCGTCCGGAAGCCTGGGGCGTCGTCGACCACTGCCGCCTGTTGTCGATCACCGCCAACCTCGGCGACGTCAAGACCACCATCACCCACCCCGCATCCACCACGCACGGCCGGATTTCTCCGGAAGCGCGCGCGGCGGCGGGGATCGGCGAAGGCCTGCTGCGCATCGCCGTCGGCCTGGAAGCGCTGGTCGACCTGCAGGCCGACCTCGACCGCGGCCTCTCCCTGATCGGCGCATGAAACACACGGTCCCGGTCGATCGGCTGCAGCCTGGCGTCTTCATCTCGATCACCGGGCTGGGCTGGCTCGACCACCCGTTCCTGCTCAACCGCTTCCGCCTGACCAGCCACGACCAGATCAAGGTCCTGCGCAGCCTGGGGTTCAAGGAAATCGAATGGGACCCGGCGCGCAGCACGGCGCAGCCGCTGCCGGAACCGAAGGCACAAGCGCCGGAAGAGGATTTCTCGGCGGCGGTGATGGCGTCGATGATCCACGACAAGCGCGAACGCACCGAGCGCGTGCGCGCCCAGCGCGAAGGCCTGGCCCGCTGCGAACGGCTCTACGAGCAGGAAGCGAGCGGTGTCCAGGACATCCTGCGCGACCTCGGCAGCCGCCCCGCCGAATCCTACGGCAAGGCCAAGAACACCGTCGGCCGCATGGTCGGCAGCCTGATCGGTAGCCAGAGCGTCGCCATCCACTTGGTCAACATGAAGGTCAAAGAGCCGGGCATGGCCCAGCACGCGATGAACGTCGCCGTGCTGTCGCTGCTGCTTGGCCGCGCGCTCGGGCTCGAGGAAGAGGAAATGCGCTGGCTCGGCCTGGGCGCCATGTTCCACGACATCGGCAAGCTCGAGGTGCCGGCCCGCGTGCTGCGCAACAGCCAGCGCACGCATGCCGAGGAACAGTTCTACCAGGCGCACGTCGGTTACGGCATCAAGCACGTCTCGGTGATTCCCGAACTGCCGGTCGGCGTGCGCAATGCCATCGCCTGCCACCATGAGCGCTGGGATGGCAGCGGTTTTCCCAACCGCCTGCAGGCTGGCCGCATCCCGCGGCTGGCGCGGATCGTCGCCATCGCCAACCGCTACGACAACCTGTGCAACCCGTTCGACCTGAGCACCGCGCGCACCCCCGGCGAGGCGGTGGCGCACATGTTCAAGCGCGAAGGCTCGCATTACGATCCCGAACTGCTGCAACTCTTCGTCAAGTCGGTCGGCGTCTATCCGCCCGGCTGCTTCGTCGCCCTCAACGACGGTAGCGTCGGTCTGGTCGTCGAGACCAACAGCAGCGACCTGCTGCACCCCCTGGTCATGCTGCACGACCCCGGCGTGCCGCGCAGCGAGGCCCTGCTGGTCAACCTGCGCGAGGCCGACGTGAAGATCGACAGCGTCCTCAATCCGGCCAAGCTGCCGGTCGAGGTCGTCGAATACCTGGCGCCGCGCGGTCGCGTCAACTACTACATCGAAGGTCTGCACTGACCTTCAGCCTGGGCGCCGCCGGCGCCCGAATGCACTTTCCCGGAGTATCCCCCATGCAGTTTTCCGAACTCGGCCTTTCCGCCGACATCCAACGCGCCGTTGCCGAACAGGGCTACGACACTCCGACGCCGATCCAGCGTCAGGCGATTCCCGCCGTGCTCGCCGGCCACGACCTGATGGCCACGGCGCAGACCGGCACCGGCAAGACCGCCGGCTTCACGCTGCCCATCCTGCAGCGTCTGTCGGCCGGCGCCAACGACCGCCTCACCCGCGTTGCCCGCACGCCGCGCGTGCTGGTGCTGACGCCGACCCGTGAGCTGGCGATCCAGGTCGAGGAAAGCGTGCGCACTTACGGCAAGCACCTGCCGATCAATTCGCTGGCCGTCTTCGGCGGCGTAGGCATCAACCCGCAGATCGCCGGTTTGCGCCGCGGCGTCAACATCCTGGTGGCGACGCCGGGCCGGCTCCTCGACCACGTCCAGCAAAAGACCGTCGATCTCGGCCACATCGAGATCTTCGTCCTCGACGAAGCCGACCGCATGCTCGACATGGGCTTCATCCGCGATATCCGCAAGATCATCGCGCTGCTGCCCAAGCAACGGCAGAACCTGCTCTTTTCCGCCACCTTCTCGCCGGAAATCCGCGAACTGGCGGCTGGTTTGCTGCACCAGCCGGTGTCGGTCGATGTCGCGGCGCGCAATACGGCGGCCGAAACGGTGACGCAGAAAGTCATCGAGACCGACCGCGAAAGGAAGAAGGAACTGCTCTGCCACCTGTTCCAGACGCGCGGCTGGCACCAGGTGCTGGTCTTTGCCCGGACCAAGCATGGTGCCGACGCGCTGGCGCGGGCGCTGGACAAGGCCGGCATCAAGGCGGCGGCGATTCACGGCGACAAATCGCAGGGGGCCCGCACGCGCGTGCTTTCCGAGTTCAAGGAAGGCAAGCTGGTGGCGCTGGTGGCAACCGACATCGCTGCCCGCGGTATCGACATCGACGCGCTACCCTACGTGATCAACTATGAGCTGCCCAATGTTCCCGAGGATTACGTGCACCGCATCGGCCGCACCGGCCGCGCCGGCATGGAAGGCGAGGCGGTTTCGCTGGTCTGCCATGACGAGCGTCCCCAGTTGAAGGACATCGAGAAGCTGATCAAGCGCACGCTGGAACGTGTCGTCATCGAGGGCTTCGAGCAGTCGGCGCACGCCACCCCCCGGCCGCCGCAAGCGCCGCGTGGCGGGCGTCAGCCGCAGCCGGCGCGGGCACCGGCGAAAACCGCGAAAAAGCCCGGCGGGCCGCAACAACATCGCAGCGGCAGCCGCCACCGCTGACCCGGGGCGCCACCGGCAGGCGTAAAATCCCTGAAAAAATCTTGTCACAACAGGGATTCAGGGAGAGAGCACCAGATGCCGGTAAAAATCGTCGGGTTGACGCCGTCGGCCTATCAATATCCGCTGCTGATCAAGCAGTTGCTGCTGACGCCGCTGGCCACGGCGCCAGACCAGGAAATCACCTACCAGGGCCGGCTCCGCTACACCTACCGCGAGCTGCGCCAGCGTATCGGCCGCCTGGCCAACGTGCTCTCCTCGCTCGGCGTCGAGGCCGGCCATACGGTGGCGATGATGGACTGGGACAGTCATCGTTACCTGGAAAGCTTCTTCGCGGTGCCGATGATGGGCGCCGTATTGCAGACGGTGAATGTTCGCCTCAGCCCGGAACAGATTCTGTACACGCTCAACCACGCGCGGGCCGACGTGGTCATCGTCAATAGCGAGTTTTTCCCCATCCTCGCCGAGATCGCCGGCCGCCTGGAGAGCGTGCGTGCCTTCATCCTGATCAGCGACGAGGCGGCCATGCCGGCGTCGCCGGTGGTCGCTGCCGGCGAGTACGAGGCGATGCTGGCCGCTGCGCAAGCCGACTACGACTTCCCGGATTTCGACGAGAACGCGCAGGCGACGACCTTCTACACCACCGGCACGACCGGCAACCCGAAGGGCGTCTACTTCAGCCACCGGCAACTGGTTCTGCACACGCTCGGCATCGCCAGCGGCACCGGCAATGCGGCCGCTCAGGGGCGCCTGCACCGCGAAGACGTGTACATGCCTCTGACGCCGATGTTCCACGTCCACGCCTGGGGCTTCCCCTACCTAGCGACGATGCTCGGGCTCAAGCAGGTCTATCCCGGCCGCTACCAGCCCGACCTGATCTGCCGCCTGGTCGAGGAGGAGGGGGTCAGCTTCTCGCACTGTGTGCCGACCATCCTGCACATGGTGTTCAGTCATCCGGCGGCGGCGAAAACCGATTTCGCCGGCTGGAAACTGATCATAGGCGGCGCGGCGATGCCGGAAGCCATGGCCAGCGCCGCGTTGGCCCGCGGCATCGACCTGTTCACCGGCTACGGCATGTCGGAAACCTGCCCGGTGCTGACGCTGGCCCACCTGTCGACCGCCGACCTGGAAAAGTCGCCGGCCGAGCAGGCGGTGATCCGCGCCAAGACCGGCCGCCCCTTGCCGCTGGTCGACCTGCGCATCGTCGATGCCCAGATGCGCGACGTCGCTCACGACGGCAAGGTCACCGGCGAGGTGGTCGTCCGTTCGCCCTGGCTGACCCAGGGCTACCTGCATGCGCCCGAGGCGTCCGAGGAACTGTGGGCGGGCGGCTACCTGCATACCGCCGACATCGGCAACATCGATGCCGCCGGCTATCTCAAGGTCACCGACCGGATCAAGGACGTGATCAAGACCGGCGGCGAGTGGACCTCGTCGCTGCAACTCGAGGACATCGTCGCCAAACACGAGGCGGTGCAGGAGGTGGCGGTGATCGGCGTGGCCGACGACAAGTGGGGCGAGCGGCCGCTGGCGCTGGTGCTGTTGAAGCCGGAGTTCGTCGGCCAGGTCAGCGAGCACGCGTTGCGCAACTATGCCGCGCATGCCATCGAGGCGGCTGGCGTTTCGCGCTACGGCGTGCTGCTGCAGGTGCGCTTCGTCAAGACGCTGGTCAAGACCAGCGTCGGCAAGATGAACAAGCGCCTGATGCGCGCCGACCCGGACGCGCTCTGCCTGTGAGGCGGCCGCTCAGTTGCGTCGCAGCCGGTGCAACTGGCGGTCGTGCCAGCCGGAGAGCAGGAACAGCGCGGCGATCGCACCGAGCAGCGCCATGAACATGTCGGACTGGGTATCCCAGGGGTCGCCCTGGGTGCCCAGGAATTCGTCGGCGCCCTGGCCCATGGCCAGCGCCGCCGCCCATTCGATCAGCTCGTAGCAGGCGCTGATCGCCAGCGCCACGCAGATGCAGAGGAAGGCGGTCATCCTGGCGCCGCGCACCCAGTCGCCGCGGCGCAGGATTTCGCGGGCAACCAGCGCCGGCACGAAGCCCTGCAGGAAATGGCCGATCTTGTCGTAGGGGTTGCGCGCCGTGCCGAGCAGGTCCTGTAGCCAGAAGCCGAACGGTACCCGGGCGTAGGTGTAGGCGCCGCCGCCGATCAGGACCAGGGCGTGGATGGCGATCAGCACGTAGAGCAGCGCGGTCAGCGGGAAGCTGCGCCGGGTCAGCCAGAGCAGCGGCAGCGCGAGCAGCACCGGCGCCACTTCCATCAGCCAGGTGGCGCGGTCGTAGGGGGCGATGCCTGAAACGATCAGGGCGGCGATGACGATGCCACCGAGGATGGCGGTCAGACGGTCAGGATGCTTCATGGCGGGCCTCGTCGCGGATCAGTTGCAGGAGTTCCTCGCCGTAATGCTCGATCTTGGCGCTGCCCATGCCGGTGATGCCGGCAAGCAGGCCGTGGCTGACCGGGCGGCATTCGGCGAGTTCGCGCAGGGTCTTGTCGTGCAGGATGACATAGGCCGGCACGCCCTGTTCGCGCGCGGTGTCGGCGCGCCACTGGCGCAGGCGCTGGAACAGCGCGGCGTCGGCCGGCGCCAGGTCGACCATCGGGGTGCGGCTGGTCTTGCTCGGCGCGCTGCGTTTCCTGGTTGGCCGGCGCAGTTGCACGCTGCGCTGGCCCTTGAGCACTTCGCGTGCCGCTTCGGTCAATTGCAGGGCGCCGTGCTCGGTCATGTCGACATGGACCAGGCCGGCGGCGGCGAGCTGGCGGAAGACGCTCTTCCATTCGCGCTCGTCGAGTTCGCCGCCGACGCCGAAGGTGGGCAGGCGGTCGTGGCCCCACTGGCGCATCTTGTCGCTGGCCTTGCCGCGCAGCACGTCGATCAGGTGGCTGACGCCGAAGCGCATGCCGGTGCGGTAGATCGCCGACAGCGCCTTCTGCGCCGCCTGGGTGCCGTCCCACAGTTCCGGCGGTTCGGCGCAGACGTCGCAGTTGCCGCAGGGCTGGCGCTCCTCGCCGAAGTAGTTGAGCAGCACCTGGCGCCGGCAGCGCGGCGCCTCGCAATAGGCGAGCAGGGCGGTCAGGCGTTGCGATTCGAGGATTTTCTGGCCTTCGCCGGCGCCCGATTCGGCGATGCGCGCGTGCTGCAGGGCAACATCCTGCATGCCGTAGGCCATCCAGGCTTCCGACGGTTCGCCGTCGCGGCCGGCGCGGCCGGTTTCCTGGTAGTAGGCCTCGATGCTCTTCGGCAGGTCGAGGTGGGCGACGAAGCGCACGTCGGGCTTGTCGATGCCCATGCCGAAGGCAATCGTCGCACACATGACCAGGCCGTCTTCGCGCAGGAAGCGGCGCTGGTTGGCGGCGCGCTCGTCGGCCGGCAGCCCGGCGTGGTAGGGCAGTGCCGGGTAGCCTTGAGTTGACAGCCAGGCGGCGGTTTCCTCGACCTTCTTGCGCGACAGACAGTAGACGATGCCGGCCTGGCCTTTGCGCCCGCCAAGGAAACCGAGCAGCTGCTGGCGGGCGTTGTCCTTTTCGACGACGGTGTAGCGGATGTTCGGGCGGTCGAAGCTGGACAGGAAGACGCGCGCTTCGCCCAGGCCCAGGCGCTGCAGCATCTCGTTCTGCGTCGCCCGGTCGGCAGTGGCGGTCAGCGCGATGCGCGGTACCCGCGGGTAGCGTTCGTGCAACGCCGACAGTTGCAGGTATTCCGGGCGGAAATCGTGCCCCCATTGCGACACGCAATGCGCCTCGTCGATGGCGAACAGGGCGAGCTTGCCGGCTTCGTACAGCGCGTCGAACATGGCCAGCGTGCGGTCGAGCATCAGCCGTTCGGGGGCGATGTAGACGAGGTCGAGCTCGCTGGCGAAGATCGCCTGTTCGACCGCTTGCGCCGCGCGCCGGTCGAGCGTCGAGTTGAGCACGGCGGCGCGTACGCCGAGTTGGGTCAGCGCGTCGACCTGGTCCTGCATCAGCGCGATCAGCGGCGAGACGACAATCGCGCAACCCGGGCGCAGCAGCGCCGGAATCTGGTAGCAGAGGCTCTTGCCGCCGCCGGTCGGCATCAGCACCAGGGCGTCGCCGCCGCCGGCGACGTGAGCGATGATCTGTGCCTGTTCGCCGCGGAAGGCGGGGTAGCCGAAGACCTCGCGCAGGATGTCGAGGGCGCTGCCGGCGCTCGTCATGGCGTCAGCCGGCAGCGTGGAGGACGTCACGGCGTAGTGCCTCGCCGTCCCAGACCAGGCATTCGCCACGGTCCTCGCGCCAGTCGGCGAGCACCCAGCGTTCGACGTGGATGCCGTCGACGATGTGGTCGTGCGTCGCCGGCTGGTGCGTATGGCCGTGGATGAAGGTGGCGTAGCCGTGGCTGCGCAGGAAGTCGTCGGTGGCGGCCGGCTGGAGGTCGGTATAGATGGTGTCGCGGGCGCGCTGGCTGGATTCGCTGGCGGCGCGCATGCCATCGGCGATGGCCCGCCGCTCGGCTAGCGGCCGGGCAAGGAAAGCGCTCTGCCAGGCCGGCGTCCGGACTTCGGCCCGGAAACGCATGTAGTCGCTGTCGTCGAGGCAGAGGGCGTCGCCGTGGGCGAGCACGAACTGCCATTCGGCGGTGGACAGGATATGGGGATCGGCGATCAGGCGGACGCCGGCAACGGCGGCGAAGGCGTCGCCGAGCAGGAAATCGCGGTTGCCGTGCATGAGGCTGATGGCAAGGCCGGCATCGCCGGCGGCGCGCAGCGCAGCGACGATTTCGGCGTGATCGGGCGAAGCGATGTCGTCGTCGCCGATCCAGGTCTCGAACAGGTCGCCGAGGATGTAGAGTTCGCTGGCCTGGCGGGCGCGCCCGGCGAGGAAGTCGAGAAACAGCGCCGTCGCCCCGGGGGTGCGGGGCGACAGGTGGAGGTCGGCGACGAAGAGGATCAAACCACTTCCGCTTTTTCGATGATCACGTCCTCGACCGGCACATCCTGGTGGAAGCCCTTGTTGCCGGTGCGCACGGCGCGGATCTTGTCGACCACGTCCATGCCTTCGACGACCTGGCCGAAGACGCAGTAGCCCCAGCCCTGGCCGGCCGGTGCCTTGAAGTCGAGGAAGTCGTTGTCGACGGTGTTGATGAAGAACTGGGCGGTGGCCGAGTGCGGGTCGCCGGTGCGCGCCATGGCGATGCTGCCGCGGACATTCTTGAGGCCGTTGGCGGCTTCGTTCTCGATCGGGGCGCGGGTGTCCTTTTGCTTCATGCCGGGTTCCATGCCGCCGCCCTGGATCATGAAGTTCTTGATCACGCGGTGGAAGACGGTGTTGTCGTAATGGCCGGACTCGACGTAGGCGATGAAATTCTCGACGGTCTTCGGCGCCTTTTCGGCGTCGAGTTCGAGGCTGATGACGCCGAAGTTGGTGGTGAGCTTGATCATGGCGAGTTCCTTATTTTTCGGAGAGAATCTTGACGTTCTGGATGACCACCGGTGTACGCGGCACGTTCTGGTGGAAACCCTTGCTGGTGGTGGGCTGGCTGGCGATCTGATCGACCACCTCCATGCCCTCGGTGACCTTGCCGAAGACGGCGTAGCCCCAGCCGTCGCTGCCAGGATAGTCGAGCGGCGCGTTGTCGGCATGGTTGATGAAGAACTGCGCGGTCGCCGAATGCGGGTCCATGGTGCGGGCCATGGCCAGCGTGCCGCGGCGGTTCTTGAGGCCGTTCTTCGCCTCGTTCTCGATCGGCGCGCGGGTCGCCTTCTGCGTCATGGCGGCATCGAAACCGCCACCCTGGATCATGAAGCCGGGGATCACGCGGTGAAAGACCGTGCCGTTGTAGAAGCCCTCTCTGGCGTATTGCAGGAAATTGGCGCTGCTCTTCGGCGCTTTCTGGGCGTCGAGCTCGACGACGATGCGCCCCCGGCTGGTCTGCAGTTCCACCGTCGGAGCGGCCCAGGCGTTGGCGGTCGACAGCAGCAGGGCGGCAATGATACCGGTCAGTTTCTTCATGTCAGGCGGCTCCTTCGTAAATGATTTTCCAGCGACCGCCTTCGCGTACCCAGTACTGGCGCTTCTTCATGCGGTTGTTGAGGTTGTTGCTGCGGTAATCCTGGTCGAAGGTGACGACGATCAGCTCCTCCTTGCCCGGGTTGCGGAACACCGAGAGATTGTCGAGACGGACCTTGATCCATTCCTTGCCGGCGTTGACCGAACGCTTCTGTTCGGCGAACTGTGCGAAATCCTGGCCGCCGGCGCTGAACTGACGCGAGTAGTGGTTGAGGTAGCGCGCGCTGTCGCGGCTCTCCCAGTCGGTACGCCAGGCCTCGATCGTCTGGTTGAGCGCCTCGCGCTCCTTGGCCCAGTCGTCGAGCGACAGCCACTCGATGCTGTCGCTGATGATGACCGGCGTCAGGCCGACCTGGAGATTGCTACGGATGGCTTCGAGGTCCTGGTTGGTCAGCACGACGCAGCCATCGGAGGCCAGCGGCGGTCGGGAGAAAGTATCGGACTGCGTACCATGCAGCCAGATGCCGCTGCCGCCGCGACCCTGGCGACGGTCCCATTCATTCGGATAATTGATCGGGAAGGCGCCGTTACCGTAAAGGTCGGGCAGCTTCTGTCGCGACAGGTCGGCGGTGACGTGGTACACGCCAATTGGCGTCTTCTTGTCGCCTTCGGCCAGCTTGTCGGCGCCGAGCTTGCCCTGGGTGACGTAGTAGTCGGCGACGAAACGCGGCCGGCCACCGTTCTGCAGGTCGTTTTCGTAGAGGTAGAGACGCGAGCGCTGGGTGTCGATGACCACCGCGTAACGTTGGTCCGGGCGCATCTGTACCAGATAGCGCGGCACCGAGTTCGCTGCCGGTTTCTCGCGGTAGCCTTGCAGGCGCTTGAGCGCCTCGGCGCGCAGGTCGGCGACGCGCTCGGCCGGTGCGCCCTGGGCCGCGCCGAAATTCTCGATCGGCCGGGTCCGCGCCAGCAGCAGGTCGCCCTTGATCAGGTGCGCCAAGCGGTAGTTCGGGTGTTGCAGCAGCAGGGCTTCGGTAAGTTCCAGCGCGCGATTCAGGTTGCGCTGCTCGATTTCGCGAAAGATGCCGACGAGGCGCGCTTCGGGGCTGCCGTCGGCGAGTTCCGCCGGTGGCGGCGACGCTGCCCCGGAGGGGGCATGCTCGGGCCAGATCTGCGATCTTGGGGCGTTCTGTGCTGCTGCCTGACTGACCGGGTCAGAGTGCTTTTCCCGCGGGAAAAAATACAGTGCAGAAACGACAACTGCCAGGCCGGTCAGGCCTGGCAGCAACAACTTCCGTATGCGCATCAACGAGCTTTTTCTTCCTGGATCAGCCACTTGCTACCGGAGCGAACGAACACCAGCGTCTTCCAGCTCGAACTGTTGAGGCCGGGGGCCTTGTAATGCTGGCGGAAACGGGCGGTGGCGGTATTGCCGTCGACGCTGATTGTCGGTTCCTCGTAGGTCACCGAAATCTTGCCGGGGCGTTCGCCGATACGCTGAGCGCGTTCGGTTTCCCAGGCCTTGCGGGTAACGCCCTTGCCCGGCTCGAAGTTGCTGGCATAGGCGGCGAAGTAAGCCTTCATGTCTTTTTGCGACCAGGCTTGAGCCCAGGAAGCGATGGCCTGCGCCACGTCGTCGTTGCCAGCGGCCTTGGCGGGAGCCGGGGCGGGCGCCGGGCGCTTGGCTTCGGCAGCGGCGACCGGTGCAGGCGCCGCGGCGCCGGGGGTGGTGGCGACGACGGTAGCGGTCGGTGCCGGCTTGGCAACGGCGACCGGCGCCGGGGCGGGAGCCGCTGCCGGAGCAGGCGTCGGCGCTGCAGTAGCGATTGCCGGCGGCCGCACGTTACCCTTGCCGGAGGTGCTGATCAGGTCGCGGATCAGTGCCAGCTTGTTCTGCGTGGTTGCATTTGCACCATCGAGTTGCAGCGCCTTGTCGTAGGCCTGGCTGGCCAGTTTGGCGTAGACGTCGCCGAGATTCTCGTAGGCGATGGCGTAGGAAGGATGGGTGCGGATCGCCATTTCCAGTGCCGTGCGCGCCTTGTCATATTGCTTCTGCTGCGCGTAGAGGACGGCCAGATTGTTGTACGGCTCGGGCAGTTCCGGATAGTCCTCGGAAAGCTTGGTGAAGACGCCAATGGCATCGGCCGGGCGATTCAGTTCAGTAAGGATCAATCCCTTCAGGAAACGACCTTGGGCATCCTTGGGGCGGCTGCTCAGATACTGGTCGACCTTTTCCAGGGCCTGGGCGTGCTGTCCCTGTTTGATCAAGCGCTGGATGTCCGGCAGGTTGTCGGCCAGAGCCGGGCCGGCAAAACCGATGGACAGGCAGAAGGCGAACGCGCGCAGCGTCCGGAAGCGAGGCTGGAACAAGGATAGGGTGGTCATCGCCGTGCTATAATTTCTGAGTTTTTCAATCACTTGATTCTATCAAAGAAGCGGACAAAGCCATAGGTTTGCAGGGCCAATTCTGCATCTTTTCATTCCGTCATGCTAAAGATATTCAACTCGCTCAAGCGCGAAAAGCAGGTTTTCGAACCGATCGAAGCCAACAAGGTTCGCATGTATGTCTGCGGAATGACGGTTTACGACTATTGTCACCTCGGCCACGCGCGCGTGATGGTGGTCTTCGACATGGTTTACCGCTGGCTCAGGGCCAGCGGCTATGCCGTCACTTATGTCCGCAATATTACGGATATCGACGACAAGATCATCCGTCGCGCGGCGGAGAACGGTGAGAGCATCCTGCAGTTGACGGATCGCTTCATCGCCTTCATGCACGAGGATGCCGATGCGCTCGGTGTGTTGCGCCCAGATCATGAACCGCGGGCGACCGAATTCGTGCCGCAGATGCTGGACCTGATCGGTAAACTCGAGGCCAACGGTCTTGCCTATCAGGCGGCGGACGGCGACGTCAATTATGCGGTGCGCAAGTTTCCGGGCTACGGCAAGTTATCCGGCAAATCGCTCGACGATCTGCGCGCCGGTGAGCGTGTCGAGGTCGATACCGCCAAGCAGGACCCGCTCGATTTCGTCCTCTGGAAGCATGCCAAGCCGGGCGAGCCGGCCTGGGAGTCGCCCTGGGGCAACGGCCGGCCGGGCTGGCATATCGAGTGTTCGGCGATGAGTTCATCGCTGCTCGGCAAGCATTTCGACATCCACGGCGGCGGCCAGGATCTGCAGTTCCCGCATCACGAGAACGAGATTGCCCAGTCCGAGGGCGCCAATTGCTGCGGCTACGTCAATTATTGGATGCACAACGGTTTTGTCCGGGTCGACAACGAGAAGATGTCGAAGTCGCTGGGCAATTTCTTCACCATCCGCGAGGTGTTGAAGAAATTCGACGCCGAGGTCGTGCGTTTCTTCATCCTGCGCGCTCATTACCGCAGTCCGCTGAATTATTCGGATGCCCACCTGGACGATGCCAAGCGCTCGCTCGATGGTCTCTACTTCACCTTGCGCGATGTGCCGCCGACACCGGTCGCCATCGACTGGAAGCAGGATTTCGCTGCCCGTTTCGCGGCCGCGTTGAACGAGGATTTCGACTCGCACGGCGCGATCGCCGTGCTTTTCGAACTGGCGGCGGAAGCCAATCGCCAGAAATCCGGCGAGCTCTCCGGTCTGCTCAAGGCGCTGGCGGCGGTGATCGGCCTGCTTGAACGCGAGCCGCAGGCCTATTTGCGGGCCGGCGGGTCGGCCGACGGGATTGATGAGGCGGCGGTCGAGGCATTGATCGCCAGTCGTGCGGCTGCCAAGAAGGCGCGCGATTTTGCCGAGGCCGATCGCATTCGCGACGAGCTGAAGGCGGCGGGTATCGTCCTCGACGACAGCCCGCAGGGAACCACCTGGCGCCGCGCCTGATAGGCGTCGCAAACTGCAAATGAAAACGGCCCGTCGTTGCACGGGCCGTTTTCATTGCCGGCGGGGCGGAATCATTCTCCGAAGAACTCCCTGACCTTGTCCATCCAGGACTTGGCGCGGGGGTTGTGCTTGTGGTCGGAACCTTTGCTCGATTCTTCCAGTTCGCGCAGCAGTTCCCTCTGCCGCTCGGTTAGGTTGACCGGGGTCTCGACGACGACGTGGCAGAGCAGGTCGCCGTGGGTGTGGCTGCGTACCCCCTTGATGCCCTTGCCGCGCAGGCGGAAGACACGGCCGGACTGGGTTTCCGGCGGGATCTTGATGGCCGCGGCGCCATCCAGGGTCGGGATTTCGATTTCGCCGCCGAGGGCTGCCGTGGTGAAGGAAATCGGCATCTCGCAATGGAGGTCGTTGTGGTCGCGCTGGAAGACGGCGTGCTGCTTGAGGTGAATCTGCACGTAGAGGTCGCCCGGCGGACCGCCGTTGACGCCGTGCTCGCCTTCGCCGGCGAGCCGAATGCGATCGCCTTCATCCACGCCGGCAGGAATTTTCACCGCCAGCGTCTTGTGCTGCTTGATGCGGCCGGCGCCACCGCAACTGGTGCACGGGTCGGCGATGAAGCGGCCGGTGCCGTGACACTTGTGGCAGGTCTGCTGGATCGAGAAGAAGCCTTGTTGCAGGCGGACCTGGCCCGAGCCGCCGCAGGTCGGGCAGGTCTTCGGCTGGGTGCCGGCCTTGGCACCGGAGCCGTGGCAGACGTCGCACTCCTCCATGGTCGGGATGCGGATCTTGGTTTCGGTACCGTGCGCTGCCTGCTCGAGCGTGATTTCGAGGTTGTAGCGCAGGTCGGCGCCGCGGTAGATGTTGGAACGACCGCCACCACCGCCGCCGCCACCGGCTCGACCACCGAAGATTTCGTCGAAAATGCCGCCGAAGGCGTCGGCGAAACCGCCCATGCCGGCACCGCCGCCGCCACTGAAGCCACCCATGCCGTTTTGCGGGTTGACGCCGGCATGACCGTACTGGTCGTAGGCGGCGCGCTTCTGGCTGTCCGAGAGGATTTCGTAGGCTTCCTTGGCTTCCTTGAACTTCTCTTCGGCAGCAGGGTTGTCCGGGTTGCGGTCCGGGTGATGCTTCATGGCCAGCTTGCGGTAGGCCTTCTTGATCTCGTCGTCCGACGCGTCGCGATTGACGCCGAGAATTTCGTAAAAGTCGCGTTTTGACATGGCTGATTCCGACAGATACTGCACAAAGGCCGGATCAAGCGGCGCCGGGGCGTCCGCTTCGATCCGGCCACTTAAAACGACACATCTGTGTCCGTTTTAAGCTTTCTTGTCCTTGTTCACTTCCGTGAATTCGGCATCGACGACATCGCCTTCGACGGTCTTCTCCTTCGCGCCATCGTCACCGCCGGCAGCTGCACCGGGAGCCGCCGCGCCTTCGGCCTGTTGCTGGGCGTACATCTTTTCGCCGAGCTTCTGGGCTGCCTGCGACAGGGCTTCGGTCTTGGCGGTGATGACGTCCTTGTCGCCGTCGCGCAGAACATCTTCAACGTCCTTGATCGCCTTCTCGATGGCTTCCTTTTCGGCAGCGTCGAGCTTGTCGCCGTATTCGGTCAGCGACTTCTTGACCATGTGCACCATGCCGTCGGCCTGGTTGCGGGCGTCGGCCAGCTCGTGCGCCTTCTTGTCTTCCTCGGCGTGCAGCTCGGCATCCTTGACCATGCGTTGAATTTCTTCTTCGCTCAGGCCGGAGTTGGCCTTGATGGTGATCTTGTTTTCCTTGCCGGTGGCCTTGTCCTTGGCGGTGACGTGCATGATGCCGTTGGCGTCGATGTCGAAGATGACTTCGATCTGCGGCGTGCCGCGCGGGGCCGGCGGGATGCCTTCCAGGTTGAATTGGCCGAGGCTCTTGTTGCCGGCGGCGACTTCACGTTCGCCTTGCAGCACGTGGATGGTCACCGCGCCCTGGTTGTCGTCGGCGGTCGAGAAGACCTGGCTGGCCTTGGTCGGGATCGTCGTGTTCTTCTGGATCAGCTTGGTCATGATGCCGCCCAGGGTTTCGATACCGAGCGACAGCGGGGTCACGTCGAGCAGCAGCACGTCCTTGACTTCGCCCTGCAGCACACCGCCCTGGATGGCGGCGCCGACGGCGACGGCTTCATCCGGATTGACGTCCTTGCGCGGTTCGCGGCCGAAGACTTCCTTGACCTTCTCCTGCACCTTCGGCATTCGCGACTGGCCGCCGACCAGGATCACGTCGTCGATGTCGCCGATCTTGCAGCCGGCGTCCTTGAGTGCGGTCAGGCAGGGGGCGACGGTGCGCTCGATCAGCTCGTCGACCAGCGATTCGAACTTGGCGCGGGTGATTTTCAGTGCCAGGTGCTTCGGGCCGGAGGCGTCGGCGGTGATGTAGGGCAGGTTGATTTCGGTCTGCTGGCTCGAGGACAGTTCGATCTTGGCCTTTTCGGCGGCTTCCTTCAGGCGTTGCAGGGCGAGTACGTCCTTCTTCAGGTCGACGCCGGATTCCTTCTTGAATTCGTCGATGATGTAGTCGATCAGGCGCTGGTCGAAGTCTTCGCCGCCGAGGAAGGTGTCGCCGTTGGTGGCCAGCACTTCGAACTGCTTTTCGCCATCGACGTCGGCGATTTCGATGATCGAGATGTCGAAGGTGCCGCCGCCGAGGTCATAGACGGCGATCTTCTTGTCCTTGCCGGACACCTTGTCCATGCCGAAAGCCAGTGCAGCGGCGGTCGGCTCGTTGATGATGCGCTTGACTTCCAGACCGGCGATGCGGCCGGCGTCCTTGGTCGCCTGGCGCTGGCTGTCGTTGAAGTAGGCCGGCACGGTGATGACGGCTTCGGTGACTTCTTCGCCGAGGTAGTCTTCGGCGGTCTTCTTCATCTTGCGCAGTACTTCGGCGGAAACCTGCGGCGGCGCGATCTTCTTGTCGCGCGCTTCGACCCAGGCGTCGCCGTTGTCGGCCTTGACGATCTTGAAGGGCATCAGGGCGATGTCCTTCTGCACTTCCTTTTCCTCGAAGCGGCGACCGATCAGGCGCTTGACCGCGTACAGGGTGTTCTTCGGGTTGGTGACGGCCTGGCGTTTGGCCGGGGCGCCGCACAGGATTTCGCCGTCTTCGGTGTAGCCGATGACCGACGGGGTGGTGCGTGCGCCTTCCGCGTTTTCGATGACCTTGGGCGTGCCGCCTTCCATGATGGCGACGCAGCTGTTGGTGGTGCCGAGGTCGATGCCGATGATCTTGCCCATTTTCGTATCCCTAAGTGAATTGTCGATGTTCGTGAAGTGGGGGCATCGCCCCGGATTTCAAGTGGATTATTTGCCCTTGGCAACCATGACCAGCGCCGGGCGCAGGGTGCGTTCGGCGATGGTGTAACCCTTTTGCAGGACGGTGACGACGGTGTTCGCTTCCTGCTCGGAATCGACCATGCCGATCGCCTGGTGCTTGTGCGGGTCGAATTTCTCGCCGACTGGATTGACCTCGTGCAGCGCGTTCTTTTCAAAAGCGGCCACCAGTTGCTTCAGGGTCAGTTCGACGCCGGACTTGAAGCTTTCCACCGTCTGTTCCGGCACGGCCAGCGCAGCTTCCAGGCTGTCCTTGACGGCGAGCAGTTCGCCGGCGAATCGCTCGACCGCGAACTTGTGTGCCTTGCTGATGTCTTCCTGGGCACGGCGGCGGATGTTCTCGCCTTCGGCCTTGGCGCGCAGCCAGGCGTCGTGATGTTCGGCTGCCTTCAGTTCCAGTGCCTTGATCTGTTCCTCCAGACTGGGCAGAACGTCGATATGGCGTTCGTTTTCCGGTTCGGTGGCCGGCGTTTCCGCCTGGGCGGCGTCGAGCAGGTTGTCCTGCGGTTTTTCCTCGTTAGACATGCGCATTTTCTCCAATAAACCGATCAGGCAGATGGGGATGGAAAATGGCATTTCAAGGGCAGGCCGCCAACTTTTTGCTTCACATTTGTTTGCTTTGTTATGAGCGGCGGCGTGCTAGCATCGCCAACAAGGAATTCATCCGATCTCAATGTCATGGAAACGATAGGCAAATACCGCGTCATCCGCGAGCTCGGCAAGGGGGCGACCGCCACGGTCTATCTTTGTGACGACCCCGATAATGCGCGCCAGATTGCGGTCAAGGTCATCCGTTTCGGCCAGGATTGCGCCGCCATGTCGCGGCGCATGCGCAAGCTGTTTCAGAACGAGGGCATGGTCTCCCGGCGGCTCGATCACCCGAACATCGTGCGGGTCTATGACGCAGTGGTCGAGGATGAATTCGCCTATCTGGCGATGGAGTACGTCAACGGCTTCAGTCTCGAGCAGCATTGCCGGATCGACAAGCTGCTGCCGCTGCACCGGGTGGTCAGCATCATCTTCAAGTGCTGCATGGCCCTCGACTCGGCTTTCCGGCAAGGCATCATCCACCGCGACATCAAGCCGGCCAACATCATGGTCGCTGCCGACGACGAGCCGAAGATCGCCGATTTCGGGCTGGCCCTCAATCTGAACAAGGACCTCGACCGCGACTCGACCTTCATCATGGGGGTCGGTTCGCCGGCCTACATGTCGCCGGAACAGATCAAGGGTTACCCGCTCAACCAGAAGACCGACCTCTATTCGCTCGGCGTCGTCATGTTCCAGTTGCTGACCGGGCGTCTTCCCTTCCGCGCCAACAACCAGGCGACGCTGGTGTACAAGATCGTCAATACCGATCCGCCGGCGGTCAGCGCGCTCAATCCGGCGCTTCCCGAGGGGCTCGACGCGATCCTGCGCAAGGCGCTGGAAAAGGACCTCTACAGCCGTTACCGCAATGGCGCTGAAATGGCCAAGGACCTTTCGGCGGTGCGCTACAAGATCCTGGAAGAGGACGAGACCGAGCACGACATGCAGCACTTCGAGCAGTTGCGCCGTGTCGAGTTCTTTACCGAGTTCGAGAACATCGAACTCTGGGAGGTCCTGCGCGTTTCCCTGTGGCGGCAGGTGGCGGCGAATGTCCGCTTGATCACCGAGGGCAGCAACAGTCGCCTGTTCGGCATCATTCTTGCCGGCAGCGTCGAGGTTTCGCTGGGCGGCAAGGCGCTATGCCGTCTTGGCGTCGGCGAACCGGTCGGCGAGGTAGCCTTCCTGCATCCGTCGAGCGACTTGCGTCACGCCACGGTGGTGACCCTGGAGCCGACCCTGTTCCTCGAGGTCAATGCGTCGGCGCTGGCCTTGTCGTCGGAAGAACTGATGGGGCGCATGCGCGATGCGCTGCTTGCCCGCCTGATCCACCGTCTACGCGAGGTCAACAAGATTGCTGCCAGCGTCGGTCAGCCCGCGGTCGATACGGGTAGCGGGCACTACGGTGGCAGATCGTATGGTGGGGTGACGCTGGAGCTGGCGCCGGAATGAACAACGCCGCCCGTGGGCGGCGTTGTTGCTGGTGCTTTTCTTGACTCAGACCTTGAAGCGGCCGACCAGGTTGGCCAGGCCTTCGGCCAGGCGGCGCAGGTCGTGGGCGGCGCCGGCGGTCTGTTCGACGGTGCCGGTGTTGTCGCGGGCCATGCCGGCGATCGCTTCGATGCTCGATTCGACATCGCCGGAAACGCGCCGCTGCTGGTCGGTGGCCTGAGCGATGGTGTCGAGACCGTGGCCGACTTCGGCAACCGAGCCGTTGGCGGCCTGCAATACGCTGGACACCGAGTTGACTGCCGCCTGACTGGTTTCCAGGTGGTGCATGCCTTCCTCGATGCTGCGCCGGACCGCCACCGATTGGGCGCTCAGGCTGGCGGTGATGCGGTCGATCTCGCTCGCCGAGTGTGAGGATTTTTCGGCCAGCTTGCGCACTTCGTCGGCGACGACGGCGAAGCCGCGCCCCTGTTCGCCGGCGCGCGCGGCCTCGATGGCGGCGTTGAGGGCGAGCAGGTTGGTCTGTTCGGCGATGTCCTTGACCTCGCGCGTCATCAGCGTGATCGATTCGGTATTGCGCACGAAGTTGTTCACCGAGTCGGCCATTTCCTTGACCGCCCGTTCGACGACGTTCATTTCGCCGAGCAGGGTCTGCAGGTTGCGGTTGCCTTCGTTGGCGCGGGCCAGGCTTTCCTGCGACTGCTGCTGGACGTGTTCGGCGCTGCGGGCGATTTCGGAGATGCTCGACACCAGCTGCTCGACTGCCGATGCGGCGTCGTTCGATTTTTCGTTCTGCTGGCGTGAGCTTTGCGCCACCCGGTCGGCGTTTTCGGTGAGGGCGGCGACGCGCCGGGAGACCTGGCTGGCGGAATCGCGGACCTGGCTGACCAGTTGCTGGAAATTGTCCATCATCTGGTTGAAGACATGCGACGACTGGCCGACTTCGTCATTGCCGTTGACCGGCAGGCGACGGGTCAGGTCGCCTTCGCCGCGGGCGATGTCGCTCAGCCCGTGGCGCAGTTGCTCGAGCGGCTTGGTGACGAAGTGGTTGGTCAGGAAGTAGATGATCAGCAGCAGCGCACCCAGCGCGCCGATCGCGGCGCCAGCGATCTTCAGGCGGAAGCTGGCGACATCGGATTCGACCGAGTCGAGCGACACCTTCATGCTGACCAGACCGAGCACCGTGCCTTCGGGAACCTGGTGGCAGACGACGCAATCCTTGCCGAGATAATTCTTCGAGGCGTTGGTCGGGTTGATCACGCGCAGGAAGGAACTGCCGTTCTCGTTTTCCACCGAGACATAGGGTTTGCCTTCCTTCATCACCTGCTGTTCGAGCGCATCGAGGTCGCGCGTGCTCTTGGTGTCCGGGCCGTAGAGCTTGACCACGGCGTCGCTGCGGGCGACATGCAGGTCGCGGATCACCGACAACTGCTTGATCTGGTCGAGAAAGACTTCGCGCTGGCCGACCGTGCCGGTGATCATCATGCCGGTCAGCCCGGCCATCGTCATTTCGTGGATGCTTTGCGAGAATTCCTTGGCTTGCTTGATCGCGGTATCGCGATTGACGTTGGTCGTCCAGACGATTGCGCCAGCCCAGATCACGGCAAGGACAAGCCAGATGGCGGCAGTCAGTCGGACCCAGATCTTCAAGTCGGCAAAACGGAGCATGTGCGGGCCTTTGGTGGTGCTATGGAAAGCTTTTCAGACGCTGAGGTCGATTTGCTGAATTGTGCCAGCGCCGCCATTCTCTTGCAAAAATATTCCTGAATTGCGAATTCTGCCGAGCGACTGGTTGCTGCTGTCATTGAGTTCGAACGGGGTGGCAACCTGGGCCAGCGCGATGGCGCCGACCCCGGCTTCGCTCAGCGATTGCAGTTCGCCGTCGCCTTCGGCGCCGGGTTGCCACAGGCTGAGTTCGGTGAACGCGGCATCGTTCTCGTCGATCCAGCCGTTGCCGTCGTCGTCGAGCGCCGCCAGTTCGGCGAAGCCGTCGCCGCTTGCGGGGCCGAACAGTTCGCTGCCGTCGTTGATCCGGCCGTCCTGATTGCGGTCGAAGCTGAGGTAGGCGCTGCCGCTGGCGAGTTGGGCAATCTGTTCGTTGCTGCCGTCGGCGTCGGCGTCGAGGTCGAAGCTGAAACGCTGGTCGAGCAGATCGGCAGCGTTGCCGGCGAAGTTGAGGACCAGCGGATCGACCGGCTTTGCCGCATCGCCAAGGCGCAGGCTGACCGAAGTCTCTTCCTGGTAGCTGCGCGACATCTGCAACTGCAGGTTGAAGCGGATTTCCTGGCCGTCGGCGGTCTTCACCACGCCGTTGGCGGCGAAGCTGGTGCTTTCGCTCTCGCTGTACGATTCGCGGTAGTCGTACTCGATGCCGAAGCCGGCATTGGCCGGTCGGCCGCCGTTGGCAGCCGCCGCCGGCGGGGCTTGCACCGGGGTCTGCGCGGGTTTGCCGGCCAGTTCGCCGGCGCTGATCGTGCGTACCGACCTGCCGGTCATCATTTCCAGCATCAGGCGGATCAGCAGGGTCTTCGGATCCTCGTCCAGGCTTTCGTCAACCGGTGCGGCGCTGTCGGCTGCCGCTGCCGCCTTGCCGGCATCGGAGAGGACGACGCGCTCGCCGCCGGCGTTGCCGCGGCCACGGTTTTCGAAATCCGGTCGTTGCGGGCCGCTCCACATCTTCAGCGATTCCTGAACTTCGCGCGATTGCGCGCTGCTATGCGAGGCGGTGAATTGCAGTTCGCTGCTGGCGATTTTCATGGCGGCCTCCGGTGTCTGGTTACCTTGTTGTTAACGGCGGCCGCCGGAGAAAACTAAAGCGCCATCAGGTGGGGTTGCAGCCAACGCTTGAGCGAGGCGAGGTCGAGCGCGCCGCTTTGCCGGGCGATCTCGCGGCCGTTGCGGAAGACGGCCAGGGTCGGGATGCTGCGGATGTTGAAACGGCCAGCGAGGCCCTGCTCTTCCTCGGTGTTCACCTTGAGGAAGCGGGCGGCCGGTTCGAGGTCGATTGCCGCCTGGTGGAAATTCGGCGCCATCATCCGGCAGGGGCCGCACCAGGGCGCCCAGAAATCGACGACCAGCGGCAGTTCGCTGCGTTGCAGGTGGCGCTCGAAACTGGCGCCATCGACTTCCAGCGGCTCGCCGGTGAACAGGGGCTGCTTGCACTGGCCGCAGTTCGGACCGGCGGCAAGCCTGGCGGCAGGCAGACGGTTCACCGCCGCGCAATGCGGGCAGACGAGGTGCAGGGATTCGCTCATGACGGGCTCCGTTTTATCAGTAATCTCTGATATGCGGGCGCCGCCCGCGATTTCAAGAGGGCGCGCCGAAGCGCCGGGCTTCGCTGGCTTCCGTGGCGAGGCTGGCGGCATCCGGTTCGCCGCGCGTGTTCCAGCCGGCGAGGTGGTTCTCGGTGATGTCGGCGAGGGCGGCGATCCAGTCCGGCGCGTCGTTGAGCGCCGGGATGTAGTGGTATTCCTTGCCGCCGGCCTTGAGGAAGTCGGCGCGGCCTTCCTGGGCGATTTCTTCCAGCGTCTCCAGGCAGTCGGCGGAGAAGCCCGGGCAGATCACGTCGACCCGGCGCACGCCGGCCTTGCCCCAGGCTTCCAGGGTCGGCGCCGTGTACGGCTGCAGCCATTCGGCCTTGCCGAAACGCGACTGGAAGGTGATCAGGTATTGCTCGGCAGCGAGGCCGAGATGTTCGGCGAGCAGACGGCCGGTCTTGTGGCATTCGCAGAAGTAGGGGTCGCCGAGATCCAGCGAGCGTTTGGGCAGGCCGTGGAAGCTGATCAGCAGGCGGTCGCCGGCGGCGGGCCGGCCGACCTGCTGCCAGTGCTTGCGCACCGAGGCTTCGAGCGCCGCCAGATAGCCGGCGTCGTCGTGGTAGTGGCGCAGGAAGCGCATTTCCGGCTGGTTGCGGGTCTGCAGCAGCCAGCGGGCGGCCTCGTCGACGACGGTGGCGGTGGTGCTGGCGGCGTATTGCGGGTACATCGGGACGATCAGGATGCGCTCGTGGCCGGCGGCCTTCAGGCGGTCGAGCACGCTGCCGACGGAGGGCTGCCCGTAACGCATCGCCCAGGCGACGCTGACGCGGTGGCCGCGTTCGCCCAGTTGCCCCTGCAGCAGCTTGGCCTGGCGTTCGGTGTACACCCGCAGCGGCGAACCGTCGCGGGTCCAGACGCTGGCGTATTTGGCGGCGGATTTTTTCGGCCGCGTGTTGAGGATGATGCCGTTGAGGATGGGCCACCAGACGAGGCGCGGAATCTCGACGACGCGCGGGTCGGCGAGGAACTGCCCGAGGTAGCGGCGCAGCGCCGGCGCCGTCGCGGCGTCAGGGGTGCCCAGATTGACCAGGACGACGGCGGTGCCGCGCGGGCTGCCGTGGCGGTACGGCGGTTCGGGCTGGAATTTTGGCATCGGGGCGTCAGTTGTCGTTCTTGTGGGAGAGTGCCGAGGAGAGCAGGCGGGCGGTGATGTCGACGATCGGGATGACGCGTTCGTAGGCCATCCGGGTCGGGCCGATGACGCCGAGCGAGCCGACCACCTGGCCGTCCACGGTATAGGGGGCGGCGATGACGCTGCATTCGTCGAGGGTGGCGATGCCGGATTCGCCGCCGATGAAGATCTTGACGCCTTCGGCGCGGCTGGAAACGTCGAGCAGGCGGATCAGGCTGGAGCGCTGCTCGAAGAGGTCGAACAATTCGCGCAGGCGCTTCATGTTCGACGACAGTTCCTCGACATCGAGCAGATTTCTTTCGCCGCTGATCACATAGGGCTGGGCGCTTTCGCTCAGCGCGGCGTCGCCGGCCTCCAGGGCCAGCGCCATCAGCGGCTTGATGTCGTCGCGCAGTTGCTGGATCTCGCCGGCGAGGCGCTGGCGGATCTGCTCGAAGTCGAGCCCGGTGAAATTCTGGTTCAGGTAATTGGCGGCGCTGGTCAGTTCGCTCGGCGAGTAGGCGCGGTCGCAATTGAGGATGCGGTTCTGCACGTCGCCGTCGGCGGTGACGATGATGAGCAGGATGCGCTTGTCCGACAGGCTGAGGAACTCGATCTGCCGGATGCGGTTGGCGGTGCGCCGGGGGGCGATGACGACGCCGGCGAAATGAGTCAGGCTGGAGAGCAGTTGCGAGGCGTTGGCGATGATCTGCTTCGACGGCAACCCGTGCAGCGCGTCTTCGATCGCGCCGCGCTGGTGCGCTTCGAGCGGCTGCACGGTGAGCAGGTTGTCGACGAACAGGCGGTAGCCGCGGGCGGTCGGGATGCGGCCGGCCGAGGTGTGCGGGCTGGCGACGAAACCGGCTTCCTCGAGGTCGGCCATGACGTTGCGGATGGTGGCCGGCGACAGTTCGAGTCCGGAGAATTTCGACAAGGCGCGCGAGCCGACCGGTTGCCCGTCGGCAATGTAGTGTTCGACCAGGGTCTTGAGCAGGGTGCGCGAGCGATCATCAAGCATGCCGTCGATTCTACCGAAAAGCGGCGGCGGCACGGCAAGGCGTTTTTTATGCAAGAATTCGCTCCCATGAACCGCCTCCGTCATCCCCGCACG
The DNA here is from genome assembly GCF_055901855.1 of Azonexus sp. MM2026_4. Classification (NCBI taxonomy): domain Bacteria; kingdom Pseudomonadati; phylum Pseudomonadota; class Betaproteobacteria; order Rhodocyclales; family Azonexaceae; genus Azonexus; species Azonexus sp. MM2026_4. The sequence continues at coordinate 4,072,460 of NZ_CM148380.1, forward strand.
ATCGCCCTGGTCGGCAAATATCACAGCCCGGAAATCGCCGAGTCGCTGCGCCGCCTGGCCGAGTACCTGCACGAGCGCGGCGTCTCGGTCTTCGTCGAGCGCGAGACCGCCGAGCACATCGGCAAGCGGGTCGATCTGGCGCGCTGGGTCACCTGCGGCTTCAACGACATCGGCGCCCACGCCGACGCCGCCATCGTCCTCGGCGGCGACGGCACCATGCTCAACGCGGCGCGCCGGCTGGCCCGCTACTGCGTACCGCTGGTCGGCGTCAACCAGGGGCGTCTCGGCTTCATGACCGACATCGCCCGCGACGACATGCTCAGTTGCATGGACGATCTGCTCGACGGCCGCTTCACGCGCGAGAACCGCATGCTGCTGGCGGCCGAGGTGGTACGCGACGGCAAGGAGCTGGCGAGCAACGTGGCGCTCAACGACGTCGTCGTCGACAAGGGGGCGATCGGCCGGATGATCGAGTTCGAGTTGTTCATCGACGGCGAATTCATCTACAACCTGCGTTCCGACGGCTTGATCGTGTCCACGCCGACCGGCTCGACCGCCTATTCGCTGTCCGCCGGCGGTCCCATCCTGCATCCGACGCTGACCGGCATCGCACTGGTGCCGCTGTGCCCGCACGCGCTGACCAACCGGCCGGTGATCGTCAACGACAGTGCCGACATCGAACTGCGCATCGTCCGCGCCGACGAGCCGCGCGTGCACTTCGACGGCCAATTGACCCTCGACCTGCAGCCCGGCGACAGCGTCCGCCTGTACCGCTCGGAGCACACCATCTGCTTCCTGCACCCGCCCGGCTACAGCTATTTCGCGATGCTGCGCCAGAAGCTGCAGTGGAGCGAGCGGCCGAAGGGGACCTGATGCTGCGCCACCTGACCCTGCGCGACTTCGTCATCGTCGACCGGCTGGAGCTGGAGTTCGCCGCCGGTTTCGGCGCGCTGACCGGCGAAACCGGCGCCGGCAAATCCATCCTGATCGATGCCCTGGCGCTGGCGCTCGGCGAGCGCGGCGATGCCGGCGTCGTCCGTGCCGGCTGCGACAAGGCGGAAATCGCCGCCACCTTCGACATCGCCGGCCTGCCGGCGGTGACTGCCTGGCTCGACGAGAACGGCCTCGATGCCAGCGAGGACCTGCTGCTGCGCCGCGTGGTCGATGCCAATGGCCGCTCGCGCGCCTGGATCAACGGCTCGCCGGCCACCGTCCAGCAGTTGCGCGAAGTCGGCGAATGGCTGGTCGACATCCACGGACAGCACGCCCATCAGTCCTTGTTGCGGGCCGATGCCCAGCGTCAGTTGCTCGACAGTCACGGCGGCCTGCTCGACCTGGGGCGCGAGGTCGCTGCCGCCTGGAAAACCTGGCGCGATGCCGAACAGGCCTGGCAGGCGGCGAATGATGGCGTACAGGCGCTGCAGCGCGAACGCGAACAGCTCGAATGGCAGGTTGGCGAACTGGCGGCGCTGGCCTTCACCGCCGACGAATGGGAGACGCTCGAAGGCGAGCATCGCCGCCTGGCCCATGCCGCCAGCCTGATCGAAGGCGCCCAGTTCGCGCTCGCCGTGCTGGCCGACGACGATGCCGCCTGCGAGCGGCAGATCGACCAGGTGGCGACGCGGCTCGCCGACCTGGCCGCCTTCGATCCGGCGCTGGCCGACGTCGCCGGCGTGTTGGCCTCGATGCAGGCCGAACTGGCCGACGCGGTATCAACGTTGCGCCGCTACGCCGACCGGGTCGATCTCGATCCCGGGCGCCTGGCGGAGACCGAGCGGCGGATCGAGGCGATTCTCGCCCAGGCCCGCCGGCACCGCGTGGCGCCGCCGGAATTGCCGGCACTGCTTGGCGGCTGGCAGCAGCGTCTGGCCGCACTGGCCGCCGCTGCCGACGTCAACGCGCTACGCGCGGCGGCGGAGACGGCGCAAGCCGCTTACCGGACGCTGGCGCAGCGTTTGTCGGCTGGACGGCAGGCGGTGGCCGCCGACATGGGCGAACGGGTGAGCGAGATCATGCGCCGCCTGGCGCTGTCCTCCGGGCGTTTCGAAATTGCCCTGCCGGCGCTGGAAAACCCGGCAATCTACGGTCTCGAACAGGTCGAATTCCGCATTGGCGGTCTCGCCGGCAACGAGGCCAAACCGCTGGCCAAGGTGGCTTCCGGCGGCGAACTGTCGCGCATCAGCCTGGCCATCCAGGTGTTGACTTCGCGTTCGGCCAGCGTGCCGACGCTGATCTTCGACGAGGTCGATGTCGGCATCGGCGGTGGTGTTGCCGAGATCGTCGGCCGTTTGCTGCGCGAACTGGGCGCAGAGCGCCAGGTGCTGTGCGTTACCCACCTTGCCCAGGTCGCCGCGCAGGCCGACTGGCAGTGGCAGGTCAGCAAGACGACGCGCGATGGCGTCACCCGGTCGGCAATTCAGCCGCTCGACGGCGAAGGGCGGGTGGGCGAGATCGCCCGCATGCTGGGCGGTGTCGAACTGACCGGGATCACCCTGGAGCATGCCCGCGAAATGCTGCGGGTTGGCGCCGAGCAGCCGCGCTGACGCGGCTTATTCGCTGGCCTCGGACTCGTCCGCTTGCTGCCCGGGATTGGCCTGGTGATGGCTGCAGACGCCGTAGATGTAAAGCGCGTGGTCCTGGATCTTGAAACCGCGCTCTTCGGCAATCAGCTTCTGCCGGCGTTCGATTTCGGGATCGTAGAACTCTTCGACCCGGCCGCATTCGACACAGACCAGGTGGTCGTGGTGCTTGCCGTGGTTGATTTCGAAGACCGCCTTGCCGGCTTCGAAGAAATGGCGCTCGAGCAGGCCGGCCTGCTCGAACTGGGTCAGCACCCGGTAAACCGTCGCCAGACCGATGTCCATGTTTTCCGCGATGAGCATGCGATAGACATCTTCCGCCGTCATGTGCCGCATCGTGCCCTTTTCGAACAGCTCCAGGATCTTGAGGCGCGGGAAAGTGGCTTTCAGGCCGATGCTTTTGAGGCTCTGCGGGTCACTCATCGTGTTGGGTTCCTGGTGTTACACGGGGCTGGGCAAGAAGGATTTCGGGTATGATATACCGCTTCACAGCCGTTACGAAATTTCCGGAAGCCCGCATGCGCCGTTACCGTACCCTGCTTCTTGCCTTGGCCTGCACGCTGCCTGCGGCGTGTTCCTACAAGCCGAGTTTCATCAACGAATACAAGATCGATGTCCAGCAGGGCAATGTGCTGACCCAGGACATGGTCGCCCAGCTCAAACCCGGGCAGACCCGCGAGCAGGTTCGCTTCATCCTCGGCAGCCCGCTGATCACCGATATCTTCCATCAGCAGCGCTGGGACTACGTTTACCGGTTTCGCGAAGGCAGTACGGGCGCCGTGCAGGCGCGTAAATTCTCCGTGTTCTTTGGCGCCGACGGCCGCCTGGAGCGGGTGAGCGGCGATGTCGAGGTGGCGACGGTGGCCGAATTGACGGCGCCGGTGGAACGGATGCGGGTGGTCGATCTGGGGACGATTTCCCCGGAGGCCGTTGCCGAAGAGGCGCCGCCGGTTGAAGAGCCGGGGTTTTTCCGGCGCATGATCAAGAAGATCGGATTCTAGAACCATGAACAAGGCAAGAATCGGCATCGTCGGTGCCGGCGGTCGCATGGGCCGCATGTTGATCGAGGCGGTGCTCAAGGATGCCGGGTCTGTCCTCGGTGCGGCTTTCGATGTTCCGGGCAGTCCGGCGATCGGCAGCAACGCCGGGGCGCTGGTCGGCATGGCGAGCGACGTCGTGATCAGCGACGATATCGCAGCCGGGCTGGCGCAGGTCGATTGTCTGATCGATTTCACGCGCCCGGAAGGTACGCTGGCGCATCTCGAGCTCTGTCGCCAGGCCGGCGTCGGCATGGTCATCGGTACCACCGGTTTCGATGCTGCCGGCAAGGCGGCGATTGCGGCTGCCGCGAACGACGTGCCGGTGGTTTTCGCCGCCAACATGTCGGTTGGCGTCAACCTGGTGTTCAAACTGCTCGATACCGCGGCGCGCATTCTCAACGAGGGTTACGACATCGAGATCGTCGAGGCGCATCACCGGATGAAGATCGATGCCCCGTCCGGAACGGCCTTGCGCATGGGCGAAGTGGTTGCCTCGGCGCTCGGGCGCGATCTGGCGGAGTGCGCGGTTTACGGCCGTGAAGGCGTGACCGGCGAGCGCGATCCGTCGACCATCGGTTTCGCGACGGTGCGCGGTGGCGATATCGTCGGCGATCACACGGTGATGTTCTGCGCGCTCGGCGAGCGTGTCGAAATCTCGCACAAGGCGAGCAGCCGGGTTCCTTACGCGCAGGGCAGCCTGCGCGCGGCACGCTTCATCGCCGGCCGGAAAAACGGCCTGTTCGACATGCAGGACGTGCTCGGTTTGCGCTGACGGCCATGAAATCCCGTTTGCTGCAGCGTCAGCTCGAAGAGTTGTTCGGCGGCGAAGGGGAGGCCGGTTACCGGCAATGGCTGGCTTCCGCCCGGCAGCAGGGGGCGCAGGCTTTTGCCGATGATGTCGAGCGTTTGCTGCAGCGTGTCGATGCTTCCTTCGGTGCACTGACCGGCTTTGCCAAGTGGAACAGCGTGCTTTCGGGGGATGCGCTGGCCGACTGGAACTTGCGTAGCGGGACCATCGACTCCGGACGGCAATGGAAGGAAATGCTGGGCTATGCCCAGGCCGATCTCGACGATTCGATCATCCAGTGGCAGCGCCTGCTGCATCCCGAAGATCAGCGCCTGCTGCAGTCGCGGATGGCGGTGCACGTCCGCAACCGTGATCGCTGGTTCGAGCTGGAATGCCGTTTGCGGGCCAAGGGCGGCGGCTGGCAGTGGTTCATGGTGCGCGGCGCGGTGGCGGCCCGCGACGGCGATGGCGAACCGGCCCGGATGCTGGTTCTGCAGCGGGATATCAGCCAGATCAAGGCGGCTGAGGCCGACCTGATTGCCGCCAAGGAAACGGCGGAATCGGCCAACAAGGCGCGCGGCGCTTTCCTGGCCAACATGAGTCACGAAATCCGCACGCCGATGAACGGCATCATCGGCATGACCGAGCTGGCGCTCGATACCGAGCTCGATGCCGAGCAGCGTCACTACCTGAAAACCGTCAAGTCGTCGGCGGAGTCGCTGCTCACCATCGTCAACGACATCCTCGATTTTTCCAAGATCGAGGCCGGGCGCATGGAAGTCGAAGCGGTTTCCTTCATCCTCTCCGACGTGGTCATGGAAGCAGTCCGCGTGCTCGCCGTCAATGCGCACCGCAAAGGGCTGGAACTGGTCGTCGATATCCGTCCGGAAGTGCCGGAGCGGCTGGTCGGCGATCCGACGCGCTTGCGCCAGGTGATCATCAACCTGCTCGGCAATGCCATCAAATTCACCGAAACCGGCGAAGTGGTGATCGCGGTCGAGCTTGCCCTGCCGGCCGCCGGCAAGCCCGAATTGCGCGTTACCGTGCGCGATACCGGGATCGGCGTGCCGAAGGACAAGCAGAAGGCCATCTTCGATGCCTTTTCCCAGGCCGACGTATCAACCACCCGGCGTTTCGGTGGTACCGGCCTCGGGCTGGCGATCTGCGCCAAGCTGGTGCAGTTGATGAATGGCCGAATCTGGCTGGAGAGCGAGCCGGGGCGGGGGTCGGCGTTTCATTTCACGGTCGGTCTGGGGGGCGACGAAGCGATCGGCGCGCCTCCGGCGTGTACGCAATCTTTCCACGGTCGTCACGCGTTGATCGTCGACGACAATCCGGTGGCCGGTCAGTGTCTGCGCGACCTGTTGCAGCGGCTGGGGCTGCAGGCCTCGTTGGTCAGCGATCCGGTGCAGGCGGTGGCGGTGATGAACAAGCGCCGTGGCATGGATTTTCCGTTCGATTACCTGTTCGTTGACGTGGCCATGCCGGCGCCGGCTGGCATGGCGCTGGTCGAGACCTGGCGGAATTCCGGGCGGATGGAACGGATGATGGTCATGCTGACGACGGAAAATCAGCGCCATGATCTGGGGCGTTTGCGCGAACTCGGCGTCGCGGTGCATCTGCTGAAGCCGGTCGGGGTTGGCGATCTGGAAGTGGCGCTGGGTTTGGCGGAAGCCTCCGGAAGGGGCGAGGACGAGAAGCTGACGCTGGCCGCCTTCGATCCCGGTCTCGGCGAGGCGGCGACCGAAGCGGCGGGGCTGCGCGTGCTGCTGGCGGAAGACAACCCGGTCAACCAGGAGCTGGCGCTGCGTTTGCTGGAGCGGCGCGGTTACCGGGTCAGGGTGGCGAACAACGGCGCCGAGGCGGTCAACATGTTCGACGAAGGGGCGTTCGATGTCATCCTGATGGACCTGCAGATGCCGGTCATGGGGGGGATCGAAGCCACCGAAACCATCCGTTCGCACGAAATGCGGCGTAGCTGGGTGATCTCGCACGAACTGAAACCGATCCACATCATCGCGATGACCGCCAACGCCATGGACAGCGACCGCGAGCGTTGCCTGGCGGCTGGCATGAACGATTACCTGTCCAAGCCACTGCGGCCGGAAATCCTGTTCGCGGCCTTGCGCCGGGTCGGTGGTGAGGCCGAGTCGCCGGCCGGGCCGGTGGTGGTGGCATCGGAAATCCTGACCTCCCTGCATGCGCTGGATCTGAAATCCGCCCTCGAGAATCTGGGCGACGTCGATCTGCTGGCAACCATGGCCGAGATGTTCCTCGGTGAATGGAAGGGGCATCTGGACAACCTGGCCGCCGCGCTGGCCGGGCGTGAAGTGGTGGCGAGCCGCCTGCACGCGCATACGCTGAAGGGTCTGCTGGCGATGTTTCATGCCGAGCAGGCGCGCCAGCATGCGCTGGAGCTGGAGCACGCGGTGCTGCACGAGGCGGTCGATTGGGTGCGCTGCCAGGATCTCTTCCATGCGCTGGCGGCCGAGATGGAAAGCATCCGGCCGCGTTTGCAGGCCTTCGTCGAAAATCGCGTAATGCCTTGAATTTGCCTGAAAAGGGCCTTTGCGGCTAAAATGGCAAGGTTAAAAAGCACAAGCGGGGAGGCGCGAGCCTTCCCGCTTGGCACATGAACGAGCAGAAAAATTACAGGAGAGCTGACGTGTCGCTGCTGCCCTCATTCACACCCGCCATCCTCGCCCTCGCCGACGGGACGGTCTTCAAGGGCCAATCCATCGGCGCCGACGGCGTAACCAGCGGTGAAGTCGTTTTCAACACCGCGATCACCGGCTACCAGGAAATCCTGACCGATCCGTCGTATTCGCGCCAGATCGTCACCCTGACCTATCCGCACATCGGCAACACCGGCTGCAATGACGAAGACTTCGAGTCGCGCGCCAACTTTGCCGCCGGCCTGGTGATCAAGGACCTGCCGCGTCTGGCCTCGAACTGGCGCTGCCAGGAAGACCTCGGTGCCTACCTGAAGAAGCACGGCATCGTCGCCATCGCCGGCATCGATACGCGCAAGCTGACCCGCATCCTGCGCGAAAAGGGTGCCCAAGCCGGCTGCATCCTCGCCGGCGAAGCCGACGAAGCGAAGGCGCTCGCTGCTGCCCGCGCCTTTCCCGGGCTGGCCGGCATGGACTTGGCCAAGGTCGTCTCGGCGACCGAGCGCTACACCTGGAGCGAGGCCGAGTGGACGCTGGACGGCTACCAGCAGCGTGGCGAAGAGCGTTTCCACGTCGTCGCCTACGACTTCGGCGTCAAGAGCAACATCCTGCGCATGCTCGCCGAGCGCGGCTGCAAGCTGACCGTCGTGCCGGCGCAGACGCCGGCTGCCGATGTGCTGGCGATGCAGCCGGATGGCGTCTTCCTGTCCAATGGCCCGGGCGATCCGGAACCCTGCGACTACGCCATCGCCGCCATCCGCGAGATCCTCGCCGCTGGCGTGCCGACCTTCGGCATCTGCCTCGGCCACCAGCTACTGGCGCTGGCCTCCGGCGCCAAGACGCTGAAGATGAAGTTCGGCCACCACGGTGCCAATCATCCGGTCAAGGACAAGGATACCGGCCAGGTGTTGATCACCAGCCAGAACCACGGTTTCGCGGTCGATCCGGCGTCGATGCCGGCCAACCTGCGGGTCACCCATGTCTCGCTGTTCGACGGTTCCAACCAGGGGATCGCCCGCACCGACGTGCCGGCCTTCTCGTTCCAGGGGCACCCGGAAGCCAGCCCCGGCCCGCACGACGTGGCCTACCTGTTCGATCGCTTCCTCGACACCATGACGCGCGGCGTGGCTGCGCTCAACAACGCGCAATAAGCGGCACAGAGAGAGATAACGATGCCGAAACGTACAGACATCAAGAGTGTTCTGATCATTGGCGCCGGCCCGATCATCATCGGCCAGGCCTGTGAATTCGACTATTCCGGTGCGCAGGCCTGCAAGGCCCTGCGTGAAGAGGGTTACAAGGTCATCCTGGTGAACTCCAACCCGGCGACGATCATGACCGACCCGGAAATGGCCGACGTCACCTATATCGAGCCGATCACCTGGCAGGTTGTCGCCAAGATCATCGAGAAGGAGCGCCCGGACGCGCTGCTGCCGACCATGGGCGGCCAGACCGCGCTCAACTGTGCGCTCGACCTCGACCGTGAAGGCGTGCTCGCCAAGTTCGGCGTCGAGCTGATCGGCGCCTCCAAGGAAGCCATCGACAAGGCCGAGGACCGCCAGAAGTTCAAGGACGCGATGACCAAGATCGGTCTCGGTTCTGCCAAGTCGGCCACCGCCCACAGCATGGAAGAGGCCTACCAGGTGCAGGCGATGATCGGTTTTCCGACCATCATCCGTCCGTCCTTCACGCTCGGCGGTACCGGCGGCGGCATCGCCTACAACATGGAAGAGTTCGAGACCATCTGCAAGCGCGGTCTCGAAGCCTCGCCGACCAACGAGTTGCTGATCGAAGAGTCGCTGCTCGGCTGGAAGGAATACGAGATGGAAGTGGTCCGCGACAAGGCGGACAACTGCATCATCGTCTGCTCGATCGAGAACCTCGATCCGATGGGCGTGCACACCGGCGACTCGATCACCGTCGCGCCGGCGCAGACGCTGACCGATAAGGAATACCAACTGCTGCGTAATGCCTCGATCGCCGTTCTGCGCGAAATCGGCGTCAACACCGGCGGCTCCAACGTGCAGTTCTCGATCAATCCGAAGGACGGTCGCTGCATCGTCATCGAAATGAACCCGCGCGTCTCGCGCTCCTCCGCGCTGGCTTCCAAGGCCACCGGCTTCCCGATCGCCAAGATCGCCGCCAAGCTGGCCGTCGGTTACACGCTGGACGAGCTGGCCAACGACATCACCGGCGGCAAGACCCCGGCGTCGTTCGAACCGTCGATCGACTACGTCGTCACCAAGGTGCCGCGTTTTGCGTTTGAAAAATTCCCGCAGGCCGATTCGACGCTGACCACCCAGATGAAGTCGGTCGGCGAAGTGATGGCCATGGGCCGCACTTTCCAGGAGTCGCTGCAGAAGGCCCTGCGCGGGCTGGAAGTCGGCGTCGATGGCTTCAACCTGAAGACGGTCAACCCGGAAACCATCGACGAGCAATTGGCCCGGCCGACGCCGGACCGCCTGTGGTACGTCGCCGACGCCTTCGGCATCGGCATGTCGGTCGAGCGCGTCTTCGAATTGACCAAGATCGATCCCTGGTTCCTCACCCAGATCAAGGAGATCGTCGATCTCGAACTGGCCGTGGAAAAGCGCGAGTTCTCGTCGCTGACCGCCGAAGAGGTCCGCTTCCTGAAGCAGAAGGGCTTCGCCGACCGGCGTCTGGCCTACCTGCTGAAGACCAGCGAGTCCGAATTCCGCGCCCGCCGTCATGCCCTCGGCGTGCGTCCGGTGTATAAGCGCGTCAACACCTGCGCCGCCGAATTCGCCACCGGCACCGCCTACCTCTACTCGACCTACGACGAGGAATGCGAAGCGCAGCCGACCGACAAGAAGAAGATCATGGTCCTCGGCGGCGGTCCGAACCGCATCGGCCAGGGCATCGAGTTCGACTACTGCTGCGTGCATGCCGCGATGGCGATGCGCGAAGACGGTTACGAGACGATCATGGTCAACTGCAACCCGGAAACCGTGTCCACCGACTACGACACGTCCGACCGTCTCTACTTCGAGCCGCTGACGCTCGAAGACGTGCTGGAAATCTGTGCCATCGAGAAGCCGGTCGGTGTCATCGTCCAGTACGGTGGCCAGACGCCGTTGAAGTTGGCGCTCGCTCTCGAAGCCAACGGCGTGCCGATCATCGGCACGACGCCGGAATCGATCGACATTGCCGAAGACCGCGAGCGCTTCCAGAAGCTCTTGCACGAACTCGGCCTGAAGCAGCCGCCCAACCGCACGGCGCGCACCGAAGAGGATGCGCTGCGCCTGGCGCAGGAAATCGGCTACCCGCTGGTCGTTCGTCCGTCCTACGTGCTCGGCGGCCGGGCCATGGAAATCGTCCATGAGCAGAAGGACCTCGAGCGCTACATGCGCGAAGCGGTCAAGGTCTCCAACGATTCGCCGGTGCTGCTCGACCGCTTCCTCAACGACGCCGTCGAATGCGACGTCGATGCGCTGTCCGATGGCGACGAAGTGATCATCGGCGGTGTCATGGAACACATCGAACAGGCCGGCGTGCACTCCGGCGACTCGGCCTGCTCGCTGCCGCCGTACTCGCTGTCGGCCGCCGTCCAGGACGAACTGCGCCGGCAGACCAAGCTGATGGCCAAGGCGCTCAACGTCTGCGGCCTGATGAACGTGCAGTTCGCGATCAAGGACAACGACGTCTACGTGCTGGAAGTCAATCCCCGCGCCTCGCGCACCGTGCCTTACGTGTCCAAGGCGACCGGTTTGCAACTCGCGAAGATCGCCGCCCGCTGCATGGCCGGCCAGAGCCTGAAGGCGCAGGGCGTGACGAAGGAGGTCGTGCCGCCTTACTTCTCGGTCAAGGAAGCTGTCTTCCCCTTCGTCAAGTTCCCGGGCGTCGATACCATCCTCGGTCCGGAAATGAAGTCGACCGGTGAAGTCATGGGCGTTGGCACCAATTTCGCCGAAGCCTTCGTCAAGTCGCAACTGGCGGCCGGCGTCAAGCTGCCGTCGGCGGGCAAGGTCTTCCTGTCGGTCAAGGACGGCGACAAGCCGAAGGCGGTCGAGATCGCCCGCCACCTGGCCGAAGCCGGCTTCCAGCTGGTCGCCACGCGCGGCACGGCGCACGCCATCGCCGCCGCCGGGCTGACCGTGCAGCCGGTGAACAAGGTGACCGAAGGCCGTCCGCACATCGTCGATATGATCAAGAACAACGAGATTTCGCTGATCATCAACACCGTCGAGGAAAAGCGCGGCGCGATCAACGATTCGCGTTCGATCCGGACCTCCGGCCTGCAGGCGCGGGTGACGATGTACACGACGATCTGGGGTGCCGAAGCGGCCGCCGAAGGCATCCGCAACCGGGGCGAACTCGTGGTTTATCCGATCCAGGCGCTGCACGCGCAGTTGCACTGACCTCAAACCGAACCGCCGCCGGGTCGCCTCCTGCAGGCGCCGGCGGTTTGCTTTTTGCCGAGACTGACATGAATAAAGTTCCGTTGACCGTGAATGGCGCCGAGAAACTCCGCGAGGAGCTGCATCGGCTGAAAACCGTTGATCGACCCTGGGTGATCGGGGCGATTGCCGAAGCGCGTGCGCATGGCGACCTCTCCGAAAATGCCGAGTACGATGCGGCCAAGGAACGCCAGGGCTTCATCGAAGGGCGCATCCAGGAGGTCGAAGGCAAGTTGTCGAACGCCCAGATCATCGATCCCAAGCTCCTCGACGCCGATGGTCGCTGCGTTTTCGGCGCCACCGTCGAAATGGAAGACCAGGATTCCGGCGATACGGTGACCTACCAGATCGTCGGCGAGGACGAGGCGGACATCAAGACCGGCAAGATTTCGGTCAATTCGCCGGTGGCCCGCGCGCTGATCGGCAAGTATGCCGGCGATATCGCGCAGGTGCAGGCACCCGGCGGCATCCGCGAATACGAAATCATCGACGTTCGCTACGAGTAGATATGCGTCGCCTTTCCGAAGCCCTCTACCTGTTTGCGATCACCCTGTGGGTCGGTGGATTGTGGGCGATCGGCTACCTGGCGGCGCCAGTGCTGTTTGCCGAACTCGGTGATCGACAGTTGGCCGGGATGCTCGCCGGCAAGCTGTTCGCGCTGATCGGCTGGTTCGGTCTCGGCGCCGCGCTGTACCTGCTGCTTTTCCTGGTCGCGCGCTCCGGTACGCGCGTGCTCCGTCAAGCCGGTTTCTGGCTGGTGCTGCTGATGGCCGGAATGGCGGCCGTCCAGTTGTTCGGCATCCAGCCATTGATGGCGCAGCTCAAGCTCGATGCCCTGCCGCGCGAAGTCATGGAAAGCGTGGTCCGCGACCGCTTCGCGACCTGGCACGGCATTTCCAGTATCGTCTATCTGCTCCAGAGCCTGTCCGGGCTCGGTCTGGTTCTCTGGAGCGGGCGCGGATTACGCTGATCAGCCCTGAAAACTGCGCTTGGTCCGGCGCGGTGCCGCCGAACGCGGTTTTGCCGTATCCTTGGCAACGAGCTTCTCGGGGTTTTCGCGATAGACGACGAGCAGTTTGCCGATGTGCTGGACCGCCGAGGCGGACAGTTCGGTACAGATGCGCTCCAGGTAGGCCAGTCGATTTTCGCGGCTGTCACCATAGACCCGGATCTTGATCAGTTCGTGCGCCTTCAGGCAGACGTCGATCTCCTTGAGGACGGCATCGCTGAGGCCGTTCTCGGCGATCGAGACGACCGGGTTGAGTCCGTGGGCCTGGGCGCGCAATTCGCGCACCTGGGCAGAAGTCAGTTGTTGCATCTAAAACCCTTTCAAAAACGGCATTTTACCGAATGAAACGAACCAGAACCAGCAAGGCGTGGATGCGCGAGCATGTGAATGATCCCTACGTCCAGCTCGCCAAGAAGGAAGGCTGGCGTTCGCGCGCCGCTTTCAAACTGATGGAGATCGACGACAAGGACAAGCTGCTGCGGCGTGGCGAGGTCGTCGTCAACCTCGGGGCGACCCCGGGCGGCTGGTCACAGGTCGCCGTGGAGCGGGTCGGCAGCGGCGGGCTGGTGTTCGCGCTCGACCTGCTGGAGATGGCGCCGATCCACGGTGTGCATTTCATCCAGGGCGATTTCCGCGAGGACGATGTGCTGCGGCAACTGGAAGAATTGCTCGGCGAACGGCGGGTGGGGCTTGTGATGTCGGACATGGCGCCCAATATGTCGGGGGTGCCCCTGGTCGATCAGGCCCGGATCATGCATCTGGCCGAGCTCGGTCTGGAGTTTTCGTTGGCGCATTTGAAACCGGATGGCGCTTTCCTGGTCAAAGTCTTTCAGGGGAGTGATTACGAGGCTTTCGTCAAGGCCATGCGATCCACTTTTCAGACCGTGGCGGTGCGCAAGCCGGATGCTTCGCGCGATCGCAGCCCGGAGATTTACCTGCTCGGCCGCAACTTGCGCTGACAGATTTTGTTTAGAATGACATTTTTGTCGCTCGACGTAATTGAAGGAGTGCCCACTTGAACAACATGTTCAAAAATCTCGCGATCTGGATGGTGATCGGCCTCGTGCTGATGACCATCTTCAACCAGTTCAATACGCGTCAGGTCGCGGCTGGTGGCGTCGAGTACTCGCAGTTTCTGGAAGAGGTGAAGCAGGGGCGGATCGACAAGGTCGTCATCGAGGGCCGGACACTGAAGGCGACGACCAAGGAAGGCAAGCGCCTGACCGTCTATTCGCCGCCCGACCTGTGGCTGGTTTCCGACCTGCTCAAGTACGACGTCAAGATCGAGGCCAAACCGGAGGAAGAGCCTTCCTTCCTGATGAACATCTTCGTCAGCTGGTTCCCGATGCTGCTGCTGATTGGCGTCTGGGTCTTCTTCATGCGCCAGATGCAGGGCGGCGGCAAGGGAGGGGCCTTCTCCTTCGGCAAGTCGAAGGCAAGGATGATGGACGAGGCGCAGAACACCATCACTTTCGTCGATGTCGCCGGTTGTGACGAGGCCAAGGAAGAAGTTCAGGAAATCGTCGATTTCCTGCGCGATCCGTCGAAGTTCCAGAAGCTCGGCGGGCGTATTCCCAAGGGCGTGTTGATGGTCGGCAACCCGGGTACCGGCAAGACGCTGCTCGCCAAGGCGATCGCCGGCGAAGCCAAGGTGCCGTTCTTCTCGATCTCCGGTTCGGATTTCGTTGAAATGTTCGTCGGCGTCGGTGCCGCGCGCGTCCGCGACATGTTTGAGAATGCCAAGAAGCACGCGCCGTGCATCATCTTCATCGATGAAATCGATGCCGTCGGTCGTCACCGCGGCGCCGGTCTCGGCGGCGGCAACGACGAGCGCGAACAGACGCTGAACCAGTTGCTGGTGGAGATGGACGGTTTCGAAGGGCACTCCGGCATCATCGTCATCGCCGCCACCAACCGTCCGGACATTCTCGACCCGGCACTGCTGCGCCCGGGCCGCTTCGATCGCCAGGTCGTCGTGCCGCTGCCGGATATCCGCGGTCGCGAGGAAATCCTCAAGGTACACATGCGCAAGGTGCCGATCGCCGGCGACATCAAGGCCGACATCATCGCCCGCGGCACGCCTGGTTTTTCCGGTGCCGACCTTGCCAACCTGGTCAATGAGGCGGCGCTGTTCGCCGCCCGCGGCAACAAGCGTCTGGTCAACATGGAAGATTTCGAGAAGGCCAAGGACAAGATCATGATGGGCGCCGAGCGTCGCAGCATGGTGATGACCGAGGACGAGAAGATGAACACGGCTTACCACGAATCCGGTCACGCCGTGGTCGCCAAGCTGGTGCCGAAGTCCGACCCGGTGCACAAGGTCACCATCATTCCGCGCGGCCGTGCGCTGGGCCTGACCATGCAGTTGCCGGAGCAGGACCGCTACGCCTACGACAAGCAGTACCTGCTGTCGCGGATCGCCGTGCTGTTCGGCGGTCGCATTGCGGAAGAGTTGTTCATGAACCAGATGACGACCGGCGCCTCCAACGATTTCGAGCGGGCAACGGCAATGGCGCGCGACATGGTGACGCGCTACGGCATGTCCGAGCTTGGCGTCATGGTGTACGGCGAGAACGATGGGGAAGTTTTCCTCGGGCGTTCGGTGACGCAGCACAAGAATGTCTCGGAGGCGACGATGCAGAAGGTCGATGCGGAAATTGGCCGCATCATCGAGCAGCAGTACGCGCTGGCCCGGCAGTTGCTGGAAGACAATCGTGACAAGGTCGAGGCAATGACCAAGGCGTTGCTCGAATGGGAAACCATCGATGCCGAGCAGATCGACGACATCATGGCCGGCAAGCCGCCGCGGCCGCCAAAGCCGACGCAGAGCCTGCCCCGGTCCACGCCGCCGGATGAAAAGCCCGGCGCCGAGCCGAGCGCGCCAGCTACGGCCTGACTTTGCGATATTTTTACCGGGGGCGGCAGCTCCCGGTTTTTCATCATGACCACGATTCACTGCGGTAAATATCGCCTCGAGCATGAGCGTCCGCTGCTCATGGGAATTGTCAATCTGACGCCGGATTCGTTTTCCGGTGACGGCCTTGTCAATGATGTGGCACGGGCAATTGCTCATGCGCGCCAGCAGTTCGAAGCCGGTGCCGACATTCTCGATGTCGGCGCCGAGTCGTCGCGTCCCGGCGCCACGCCAACGCCGGAAGACGAGGAACTCCATCGTTTGTTGCCGGTATTGAAGGAAATTGTTTCCTGGGGGGTGCCGATTTCGGTCGATACCTACAAGCCGGCGGTGATGCGGGCAGCGCTGGATGCCGGCGCCGACATGATCAACGATATCGCCGGCATGGCTTCGCCAGCCTCCCTGGCGGCGGTGGCTGACAGCGATTGCGCGGTGTGCGTGATGCACATGCAGGGCGCGCCGGGGAGCATGCAGCGGGCGCCAAGCTACGACGATGTTGTTTCCGAGGTCGCCGACTGGCTGGCAGTGGCTGTCGCGCGCTGTGCGGCGGCTGGTATCGACCGCGAACGTATCGTGCTCGATCCGGGTTTCGGCTTTGGCAAAACGCTGGCGCACAATCTGGACCTGTTCCGCGCGTTGAACGGGGATTGCTGGTGTGGCCTGCCCTTGCTGGTCGGCGTGTCGCGCAAGTCGATGCTGGGGGAAATTACGGGCCGACCGGTGGCGGAGCGGCAGGCGGCAAGTGTTGCGGCGGCGCTCTTGGCCGCGCAGCGGGGCGCCGCCATTCTCCGGGTTCACGATGTTGCGGCAACTAGGGATGCGCTGGCCGTCTGGTCGGCGGTTGAAAGGTGAGGAAAAAAATGAGCAGAAAATATTTTGGTACGGATGGCGTGCGCGGACGGGTTGGGCAGGCGCCGATTACCCCGGATTTCGTGATGCGTCTGGGCTACGCGGCGGGCAAGGTGCTGCTGGAGACGGTCGAAATGCCGGCCGACGAGCGGCCGACGGTGTTGATCGGCAAGGACACCCGGATTTCCGGTTACATGCTTGAGTCAGCCCTGGAGGCCGGGCTTTCGGCGGCGGGTGTCGACGTCTGCCTGGTCGGGCCGATGCCGACGCCGGCCGTTGCGTACTTGACCCGTGCGCTGCGCTTGCAGGCCGGGATCGTCATTTCGGCTTCGCACAATCCTTATTACGATAATGGAATCAAGTTCTTCTCGGCGCAGGGAACCAAGCTGCCGGACGAAGTCGAGCAGGCGATCGAGGCTGCCATCGATCAGCCGATGCTCTGTGCTCAATCGGCCGGATTGGGCCGGGTTACTCGTATGGAGGATGCGCGCGGGCGCTACATCGAGTTCTGCAAGAGCACTTTCCCGAACGAGTTCGACCTACGTGGCCTGAAGATCGTCGTCGATTGCGCGCATGGTGCGGCTTACCATATTGCGCCTGACGTGTTTCATGAACTGGGGGCGGAGGTGATCCCGATGGGGGTCCAGCCCAACGGACTGAACATCAACGACAAGGTCGGTGCCACCGAGCCGCAGGCCTTGCGCGATGCGGTGCTGGCGAATCGTGCAGATCTCGGCATCGCACTCGATGGTGACGCCGACCGCATCCAGATGGTCGATGCCCAGGGTAATCTCTACGACGGAGACCAACTGCTTCACGCAATCGTCTGCCATCGCGCGAAGGTGGGCGAGGTGCGCGGGGTGGTCGGCACGCTGATGACCAATCTCGCGCTCGAGCACGCCCTGCAGGCGATGGGTATCGCCTTCGAGCGTGCCGCTGTCGGCGATCGCTACGTCGTCGAAGGCCTGCGGCGGAACAACTGGCTTTTCGGTGGCGAGAATTCCGGGCATATCCTGGTTCTTGATCGCCATACCACGGGCGACGGCATCATTGCCGGTCTGCAGGTTCTGGCGGCCTTGCGCGAAAGCGGTGGGACGCTTGAGTCGCTGCTGGGGACGCTGAAGCTTTACCCGCAGAAACTGATCAACGTTCCGGTAAGCAAGGGATTTGCATGGCGCGATTCGCCGTCGATCAGCGCAGTACATGCAGCGGTCGAGGAGAAACTGGCCGGGCGGGGCAGGGTGTTGCTACGCCCCTCGGGGACTGAGCCCTTGCTGCGGGTGATGGTCGAAGGCGAGGATGCGGCAGAGGTCACTCGGGTCGCTGAAGAGATCGCTGCGGTGGTGCGTGCGGCGGCAGCTAACTGAGTTTCGTACGCCCGACATTGACCGGCGTCGCGAGCGCTGGCTATAATCCTAGGGTTTTTCTCCTCAGGGGTTGGCATGTCTGCACGTCGCAAGCTCGTTGCCGGTAACTGGAAGATGCACGGTAGTCGTTCGCGCAACGACGATCTGCTGGCTCAGCTCGTGGCGGGAGTTGACGGTTTGGGCTGTGACGTACTGGTCTGTCCGCCGTATCCTTACCTCGCACAGGTTCAAGCTGCGCTACTCGGTACCAAGGTGGCGCTGGGGGCGCAGAATGTCAGCGAGCATGCTGAGGGGGCTTTTACGGGCGAGGTTGCGCCGGCCATGCTGCGCGATGTCGGTTGTACGCATGTTCTGGTTGGGCACTCCGAAAGGCGTAGTCTGTACGGCGAGTCGGATGCGGTGGTTGCCGCCAAGTTTGTCGCGGCGCAAGCGGCTGGTCTGGTTCCCGTGCTTTGCGTTGGAGAGACGCTTGCCGAGCGCGAGGCCGGGTTGACGCAGGCGGTTGTCGATCGGCAGTTGCTGGCGGTGCTGGAGCTTGCGGGAGTTGCTGCCATGCGCCAGGCGGTTGTCGCTTACGAACCGGTATGGGCAATTGGTACCGGGCGCACGGCATCGCCGGAGCAAGCGCAGGCGGTGCATGCGGGGATTCGTGCCGTGTTGGCGGTGCGTGCCCCGGAAGTGGCTGCCGGGGTGCGGATTCTTTACGGCGGCAGCGTGAAGCCGCAAAGTGCAGAAGAGTTGTTCAGGCAGCCCGATATCGACGGTGGTCTGGTTGGTGGGGCTGCTTTGGTGGCTGGTGATTTTTTGGCGATTTGTCGCGCCGCAAACTGATAGGCATACAAGATGAACTGGTTGTTTTCCGTGCTATTGACGGTCCATATTCTGGTGGCCCTGGCGATCATTGCTCTGGTGTTGATGCAGCATGGCAAGGGGGCTGACATGGGGGCGGCTTTCGGTAGTGGCTCTTCCGGCAGTCTTTTTGGTGCCTCGGGTTCGGCGAATTTCCTCAGTCGAACGACGGGGGTTCTGGCAACGGTGTTTTTTCTGACCAGTCTTTCGCTGGCCTACGTCGCCTCCGAGAAGCCAAAAACGACTGGTAGTCTGATGCAAGAATCTGTACAATCGCAGTCTGTTTCGCCGGCGGTTCCGGCTGCTGGTGAAGCGCCGGAATCCCCTGTGGCAGGGGGTTCCAAGGCGCAAGATATTCCGAAATAATAATATTGCAGTTCGTCCGGTTTTGGGTGGGGCGGGCTGTGCAGACGTGCCGACGTGGTGAAATTGGTAGACACGCTATCTTGAGGGGGTAGTGGCGCAAGCTGTGCGAGTTCGAGTCTCGCCGTCGGCACCATAGCACTGGGGGTTTCCGGGCAAGCCGGGAATTTCTTATCGGAACAACGACAATTTGGCGGCGGATGATGGAAACCTATTTTCCAATTCTGATGTTTGTTCTTGTGGGGGTTGCTGTCGGCGTGCTGCCGGTGGCGATGGGGTTCTTGCTTGGGCCGCAGAGGCCCGATGCGGAAAAGCTCTCTCCCTATGAGTGCGGTTTTGAAGCGTTCGAAGATGCGCGCATGAAATTCGATGTGCGCTATTACCTGATCGCTATCCTCTTCATTCTCTTCGATCTGGAAGTCGCCTTCCTTGTGCCGTGGGCGACGATCTTCAAAGATATCGTGGCGACCGATGCCATCAAGGTTTTCGGTTTTGTCGAGATGCTGATTTTCGTCGCCATCCTGACCGTGGGCTATGTCTATGCCTGGGCCAAGGGCGCGCTGGAATGGGAATAAGGTCGAGAGATGGCGATTGAAGGAATCCTGCAGGAAGGTTTTGTCACCACCACGGCTGACAAGCTGATCAACTACATGCGCACCGGGTCGATCTGGCCGATGACTTTCGGCCTGGCCTGTTGTGCCGTCGAAATGATTCACGCCGGTTGCTCGCGCTACGACCTGGACCGCTTCGGTATCGTTTTTCGTCCCAGTCCGCGTCAGTCGGACGTGATGATTGTTGCCGGTACCCTGACCAACAAGATGGCGCCGGCGCTGCGCAAGGTCTATGACCAGATGGCCGAGCCGCGTTGGGTGGTCTCCATGGGGTCCTGCGCGAACGGTGGCGGCTATTACCACTATTCCTATTCGGTGGTGCGCGGCTGTGATCGCATCGTGCCGGTCGATATCTATGTGCCGGGCTGTCCGCCGACCGCCGAGGCGCTGCTCTACGGTCTGATCCAGTTGCAGAACAAGATCCGTCGCACCAATACCATTGCCCGCTAATTTTCGAGGCTGATTCCTTATGTCTGCCAAGCTGGAAGCGCTTAGCCAAAAATTGCAGGAACGTTTCGGGGAGAAGCTGCAGTCGACAAAGCTTGCCCTGGGCGAGTTGACCGTGGAAGTTGCTGCGGCTGACTACTTCGAGTTCATGAAATCATTGCGCGATGAGGCGGATTTCTCCTTCGAGGAGTTGATCGACCTCTGTGGCGTCGATTATTCCACCTACGGCGATGGCGCCTGGACGGGGCGCCGTTTTGCCGCCGTCACTCACCTGCTGTCCATCGCGCACAACTTCCGCCTGCGGGTTCGCGTCTTCGCCGACGATGATGCTTTCCCGGCCGTGGATTCGGTGACCTCGCTGTGGAAGAGCGCCAACTGGTTCGAGCGCGAGGCCTTCGACCTGTACGGTATCGCCTTCGTCGGCCACGAGGATTTGCGTCGCATCCTGACCGACTACGGTTTCATCGGTCACCCCTTCCGCAAGGATTTCCCGATTTCCGGGCATGTCGAGATGCGCTACGACCCCGATCAGGGGCGCGTCGTCTACCAGCCCGTCACCATCGAACCGCGTGAAAACACGCCGCGCATCGTCCGCGAAGACGCCTACGGAGATCCGGCACATGGCTGATATCCGCAATTTCACCCTTAACTTCGGTCCGCAACACCCGGCGGCACACGGCGTTTTGCGTCTGGTGCTGGAACTGGACGGCGAAGTCGTCCAGCGCGCCGATCCGCACATCGGCCTGCTCCACCGGGCAACCGAGAAGCTTGCCGAAACCCGCACCTGGGTTCAGTCAGTGCCGTACATGGATCGTCTCGACTACGTGTCGACGATGTGCAACGAGCACGCCTACTGCCTCGGCGTCGAGAAGCTGTTGCAGATCGAAGTGCCGGAGCGTGGCAAGTACATCCGGACGATGTTCGACGAGATCACCCGTCTCCTCAACCATCTGTTGTGGATTGGCTGTCACGCGCTCGACGTCGGTGCGATGACCATGGCGCTCTATACCTTCCGCGAGCGCGAAGACCTGATGGATGCCTACGAGGCGGTCTGCGGCGCCCGTCTGCACGCGGCCTACTACCGGCCGGGCGGCGTTTATCGCGATCTGCCGGATCGCATGCCGCAATATCGCGAGTCGACCTGGACCAGTGCCAAGAAGGCCAAGGAACTCAACGACAATCGCAGCGGCTCGCTGCTCGATTTCATCGAGGACTTCACCGAGCGCTTCCCGAAATACCATTCGGAATACCACACCCTGCTGACCGACAACCGGATCTGGAAGCAGCGTCTGGTCAACGTCGGTGTCGTCAGCCCGGAGCGCGCCATGCAGCTCGGCTTCACCGGCGCCATGCTGCGCGGTTCCGGCGTCGCCTGGGACTTGCGCAAGAAGCAACCGTACGCTGCCTACGACAAGGTCGATTTCGACATTCCGCTCGGCGTCAACGGCGACAGCTACGACCGCTACCTCGTCCGCATGGAAGAGATGCTGCAGTCGAACCGCATCATCAAGCAGTGCGTCGACTGGTTGCGCAAGAATCCCGGCCCGGTGATCACCGACAACCACAAGGTGGCGCCGCCGAAGCGCGAAGCGATGAAGTCGAACATGGAAGAGCTGATCCACCACTTCAAGCTGTTCACCGAAGGTATCCATGTCACGCCCGGCGAAGCCTATGCGGCGATCGAGCATCCGAAGGGCGAATTCGGCATCTATTTCATTTCCGATGGCGCCAACAAGCCCTACCGCATGAAGATTCGTGCGCCCGGCTTTGCCCATCTGGCGGCGATGGACGAAATGGCGACCGGCCACATGCTGGCTGACGTCGTGACGATCATCGGTTCCCAGGATATCGTTTTTGGCGAGATTGACCGCTGATGTTTTCCGCTGACACCCTACAGAAATTCGCCCGCGAGGTCGCCAAGTACCCCGCCGATCAGAAACAGTCGGCGGTCATGGCCTGTCTGGCCCACGCCCAGGAAGAGAAGGGCTGGCTGCCGCCGGAAGCGATCGAGTCCGTTGCCGACTACCTCGGCATGCCGCCGATCGCGGCCTACGAGGTGGCTTCCTTCTACAACATGTACGACCTCAAGCCGGTCGGCAAGTACAAGATCACGGTCTGTACCAACCTGCCGTGCGCTCTGTCCGGCGGCTATCACGCCGGCGAATACCTGCAGCAGAAGCTTGGCATCGGCTACAACGAGACGACCGCCGACGGCAAATTCACGCTCAAGGAAGGCGAGTGCATGGGGGCCTGCGGCGACGCGCCGGTGTTCATCGTGAACAACCGTTCGATGTGCAGCCACATGCACCCGGAACAGATCGACAAGCTGCTCGAGGAGTGCAAGTAATGGCCATGATGGGGGCGATCAACCCGGTCCTGACGGCCGGTCTCAAGGGCGACGATGGCTGGTCGCTCAATGATTACGTGGCGCGCGGCGGCTACGAGCAGCTGAAGCGCATCCTGCAGAGCGGGATGACCCAGGAAGACGTGATCAACGAAGTCAAGAAGTCCGTGCTGCGCGGTCGCGGCGGCGCCGGCTTCCCGACCGGTCTGAAATGGTCCTTCATGCCGCGCTCCTTCCCGGGCGACAAGTACATCGTCTGCAACACCGACGAAGGCGAACCGGGGACGTTCAAGGACCGCGACATCATGCGCTACAACCCGCATGCGGTCATCGAAGGCATGGCCATTGCCGCCTTCGCGATGGGGGCAACGCGCGGTTACAACTACGTGCACGGCGAGATCTGGGAAATCTACCAGCGCTTCGAGGCGGCTCTCGACGAAGCTCGTGCCGCCGGCTTCATCGGCCAGAACATTCTCGGCTCCAGCTTCAGCTTCGAGTTGTTCGCCCATCACGGTTATGGCGCCTACATCTGCGGCGAGGAAACCGCGCTGCTCGAATCGATCGAGGGCAAGAAGGGGCAGCCGCGCTTCAAACCGCCGTTCCCGGCTTCCTTCGGTCTCTACGGCAAGCCGACGACGATCAACAACACCGAAACCTTCGCCTCCATCCCCTTCATCCTGAACATGGGCGGCGAGGAGTTCCTCAACCTGGGCAAACCGAACAACGGCGGCACCAAGCTGTTCTCGGTGTCCGGCCACGTCAATCGCCCGGGTAATTACGAAATTCCGCTCGGCACGCCGTTCGCGACGCTGCTCGAGATGTGCGGCGGCATGCGCGGCGGGCGCAAGCTGAAGGCAGTCATTCCCGGCGGTTCGTCGGCGCCGATCATGCCGGCCGAGGTGATCATGGATTGCACCATGGATTACGACTCGATCAGCAAGGGCGGTTCGATGCTCGGTTCCGGTGCCGTCATCGTCATGGACGAGACGGTGTGCATGGTCAAGGCACTCGAGCGTCTGTCCTTCTTCTATCACGAGGAATCCTGCGGCCAATGCACGCCCTGCCGCGAAGGTACGGCCTGGATGTACAAGGTGGTGCATCGCATCGAGAACGGGCAGGGCAAGCCGGAGGATCTGGACCTGCTCAACAGCGTGCTCGGCAACATCGCCGGTCGTACCATCTGCGCGCTCGGCGACGCGGCGGCTTTCCCGGTGCAGAGCTTCATCAAGCACTTCCGCAGCGAATTCGAATACCACATCGAACACAAGACCTGTCTGGTACCCAAGGATGTTCAATGGGCCGGCAGCGGTTTCCACAAGATCCCGGCCTGACGGGTCGTTCAAGAAAACTGGCTACAAGGTAGCGACATGCTAGAAATCGAAATCGACGGCAAGAAAGCGCAAGTGCCCGACGGCAGCACGGTGATGGACGCCGCGCAGCAGTTGGGTGTCTACATCCCGCATTTCTGCTATCACAAGAAACTCTCGATTGCCGCCAACTGCCGCATGTGTCTGGTGCAGGTGGAGAAGGCGCCGAAGCCGTTGCCGGCGTGTGCAACGCCGGTGACCAATGGCATGCGGGTATTCACCCACTCCGATCTCGCGGTCAAGGCGCAGAAGGGGGTGATGGAATTCCTGCTCATCAACCACCCGCTCGATTGCCCGATCTGTGACCAGGGTGGCGAATGCCAGTTGCAGGACATGTCGGTCGGTTACGGCCCGATGCAGAGCCGCTACAGCGAAGAGAAGCACGTCGTCTTCCACAAGAACGTCGGGCCGCTGATCTCGATGGAAGAGATGAGCCGCTGCATCCACTGCACGCGCTGCGTCCGCTTCGGCCAGGAAATCGCCGGCATCATGGAACTCGGCATGGCCAACCGCAACATGCACTCCGAGATCCAGACCTTCGTCGGTCGCTCGGTCGATTCCGAGCTCTCCGGCAACATGATCGATCTCTGCCCGGTCGGTGCCCTGACCTCGAAGCCCTTCCGCTACACCGCTCGCGCCTGGGAACTGCAACGGCGCAAGTCGGTCAGCCCGCACGACTCGGTCGGCGCCAACCTGGTCGTTCAAGTCAAGCACGATGCCGTGATGCGCGTACTGCCGCGGGAAAACGACGCGGTCAACGAGTGCTGGATTTCGGACAAGGAGCGTTTCTCCTACCAGGCGCTCAATTCCGATCAGCGCCTGACCAAGCCGATGGTCAAGCAGGGCGGCGAATGGGTCGAGTGTGACTGGAACGTCGCGCTGGACTACGTCGCCCACGGCCTCAAGGACATCGTCCGTGATCACGGTGGCGATGCCGTCGCCGCATTGGCGACCCAGAACGCGACGGTCGAGGAGCTCTACCTGCTCGGCAAGCTGATGAAGGGCCTGGGCAGCGGCAATGTCGATTTCCGTACCCGCCACTCCGACTTCACCAGCGATGGCAAGCGCGCCGGCGCCCCGTGGCTGGGCCTGCGCCTGGCCGAGATCAAGGATCTCGACGCGGCACTCGTGATCGGTTCCTTCCTGCGCAAGGATCATCCGCTGATTGCTCAGCGCCTGCGCCAGGCCGCCAAGAAATACACCAAGGTGAGTCTCATCTCGGTGACGGCGGACGATCAGCTGATCAACCTGCACGGCCGCCTGACCGTTGCGCCTTCGCAACTGGTCTTCGCGCTGGCGGCGGTGGTGCGTGCCGCGGCCGAGGCCAAGGGACTGGCGACGCCGGCCGGCCTCGAGAATGTCGCGGTCTGCGACGAAAGCCGCAAGATCGCGCAAAGCCTGCTCGACGGTGAAAAGCGCGCGCTCTTCCTCGGCAACGTCGCCACGCAATCGGCCGACGCCACCCAGATCCATGCGCTGACCTGCCTGCTCGGTGAAATCACCGGTGCCAGTGTCGGCTTCCTGGGCGAGTCCGCGAATACCGTCGGTGCCCACCTCGTTGGCGCCCTGCCGTCCGCTGCCAATGCCCGCCAGATGTTCGAACAGCCGCGTCAGGGCTACGTCCTGTTCGGCGTCGAACCCGAATTCGATTGTGCCAACCCGCAGCAGGCCCTGGCCGCGCTGCGCCAGGCCCGGATGGTCGTCGTCATGTCGGCGTTCAAGCATGACCCGGCGCTCGACTACGCCGACGTGATGTTGCCGCTCGCCCCTTACACCGAGACTTCCGGCACCTTCGTCAATATCGAGGGGCGCATCCAGTCCTTCAACGGCGTCGTCAAGCCGCTTGGTGCTGCGCGTCCGGCCTGGAAGGTGCTGCGTGTTCTCGGCAACGTGCTGGCGCTCGACGGTTTCGACTACATGAGCAGCGAAGCAGTGCGTGACGAGGTGCTGGGTCGTGACAAGGAGTTCGCCGCCGGCCTCGACAGCGGGCTGAACGGTGTCGCCGTGGCTTTGCCGGCCGTCGCCAATGGCGGGTTGCAGCGCATCGCCGATGTGCCGATCAATTTTGCCGATGCCATGGCACGCCGCGCACCGGCCCTGCAACAGACGGCCGACGGCAAGGCGCCGACCCTGCGCGCCGCCGCCGTAACCCTGGCGGCGCTGGGAATCGAGTCCGGCGCAACGGTCCGCGTCCGGCAGGGCGACGGGGTTGCCACTCTGCTTGCCCAGGCCGACGACAAGGTGCCGGCAAACTGTGTCCGCGTTGCCGCGGCCCATCCGACGACCGCAATGCTGGGCGAGATGTTCGGCGCGATTTCCGTGGAGCGTGCATAAATGGACGCACTGATGAGTTTCGGACAGGGAATTTTCGGCGGCGTCTGGCCGGCCGTGTGGACCCTGATCAAGATCGTTCTGATCGTCGCCCCGCTGCTGCTGGGCGTTGCCTACCTGACCTGGGTCGAGCGTAAGGTGATCGGCTACATGCAGGTCCGTATCGGTCCCAACCGGGTTGGCCCCTACGGTCTGATCCAGCCGATCGCCGACGGCCTAAAGCTGCTGCTCAAGGAGGTCATCGTTCCCAGCAGTTCGAGCAAGGGCGTCTTCATCGTTGCGCCGATGCTGGCGATGGCGCCGGCGCTGGCGGTCTGGGCCGTGGTGCCGTTCGGTGACGGCCTGGTGCTGGCGGACATCGATGCCAGCCTGCTCTACATCATGGCGATCAGTTCGATCGGTGTGTACGGGATCATCCTTTCCGGCTGGGCGTCCAACTCCAAGTACGCCTTCCTCGGCGGCATCCGTTCCGCGGCGCAGATGGTGTCCTACGAAATCGCCATGGGCTTTTCGCTGATCACCGTGCTGATGGTTTCCAACAGCCTGAATCTCGGCGAGATCGTCAATGGTCAGGCTAGTGGTCGCTTCGCCGATTTCGGGCTCGGTTTCCTGTCGTGGAACTGGCTGCCGCTGCTGCCGATGTTCGTGGTTTATCTGATCGCCGGTACCGCTGAACTGAACCGCGCGCCGTTCGACCTCGCCGAAGGCGAATCGGAAATCGTCGGTTTTCACGTCGAATACTCCGGCATGGCCTTCGCGCTGTTCTTCCTCGCCGAATACGCGAACATGATCCTGGTCTCCGCGCTGACCTCGCTGCTGTTCCTCGGCGGCTGGCTGTCGCCGGTCGGCTTCCTGCCCGACGGCATCCTCTGGCTGTTCGCCAAGATGTTCTTCGTGCTCGTCCTTTTCCTGTGGTTCCGCGCCACCTTCCCCCGTTATCGCTATGACCTGCTGATGCGCCTGGGCTGGAAAGTCTTCCTGCCGCTGTGCCTGATCTGGCTGGTCGTCGTCGGGGCGTGGATGCTGTCCCCGCTGAACATCTGGAACTGAGGAGAATAAGAATGGGTTCGATGATGGAAGTCTTCAACAGCCTCTTTCTCAAGGAGCTGTTGAAAGGCATGTCGGTGACGGGCAAGTATTTCTTTGCCCGCAAGATCACCGTCCAGTATCCGGAAGAAAAGACGCCGCAGTCCTTCCGTTTCCGCGGTCTGCACGCGCTGCGCCGCTACGAGAATGGCGAGGAACGCTGCATCGCCTGCAAGCTGTGCGAGGCGATCTGCCCGGCGTTGGCGATCACCATCGAGGCCGAGCCGCGCGACGACGGTTCGCGGCGCACCACCCGCTACGACATCGATCTGACCAAGTGCATCTTCTGCGGTTTCTGCGAGGAAGCCTGCCCGGTCAACGCGATCGTCGAAACGCGCATTTTCGAGTACCACGGCGAAAAGCGCGGCGACCTCTATTACACCAAGCAGATGCTGCTGGCCAACGGTGAGCGCTACGAAGCGCAGATTGCCGAAGACCGCGCGCTTGATGCGCCTTACCGCTGACAGGTGCCCGCGATGGATTTCCCGACTTCCGTTTTCTTCTTCCTCTCCGCGATCCTGGTGTTCGCCGCCCTGCGTGTGATCACCGCACGCAACCCGGTTTACGCCGCGCTGCACCTGATGCTCGCCTTCTTCACCTGCGGTGGCATCTGGGCGCTGCTGCAGGCGGAGTTCCTGGCGATCGCCATCATCCTCGTCTATGTCGGCGCGGTCATGGTGCTCTTCCTGTTCGTCGTCATGATGCTCGACATCAACCTCGACCGCATCCGCGAGGGCTTCTGGCAATACCTGCCGCTCGGCGCCGTGCTCGGCCTGCTGATGGTCCTCGAGATGGGACTGGTGCTCGGCAGCAAGTACTTCCAGGTGCCCGCCGCCGAGGCCGTTGTCCCGGCCGGCGTATCCAACACCAAGGAAATCGGTACGCTGATGTTCACCGATTACGTGTTCCCCTTCGAACTCGCATCGATCATCCTGCTCGTCGGCATGATCGCCGCCATCGTGCTGACCTACCGCGGGCCGAAGAAATCGAAGATTTCCAATCCGAACATGCAGGTCTTCGTGAAGGCCAAGGACCGCATGCGCGTGATCCAGATGCCTGTTGAAAAAGACTGACCCGGGGCCAACATGCTGACGCTTTCACTTTCCCATTTCCTGATCCTTGGCGCGATCCTGTTCGCGATCAGCGTGGTCGGTATCTTCCTCAACCGGAAGAACCTGATCGTCCTGCTGATGGCGATCGAACTGATGCTGCTCGCGGTCAATATGAACTTCGTCGCCTTCTCGCACTATCTGGGCGATCTCTCCGGGCAGATCTTCGTCTTCTTCATCCTGACCGTCGCCGCCGCCGAGGCCGCCATCGGCCTGGCGATCCTGATCGTGCTGTTCCGCAACCTCAAGAGCATCCATGTGGATGACCTGGGCAGCCTGAAGGGTTAACCATGGAAATGCAAAAACTCTACCTGCTCGTGCCGATGGCGCCTCTGATCGGCGCCATGATCGCCGGCCTTTTCTGCCGCGTCATCCCGCGCTGGCTCGCCCACACGGCGACCATCGCCGGTGTCGCTACCGCCTTCGTCACTTCGCTGTTCATCTTCCAGGACGTGATGGCCGGCAACACCTTCAACGGCCCGGTCTACACCTGGCTGACCAGCGGCGACTACAAGTTCGAAGTCGGTTTCCTGATCGACACCCTGACCGTGACGATGATGCTGGTCGTCACTTTCGTCTCGCTGATGGTGCACATCTACACCATCGGCTACATGCACGACGATCCTGGCTACAACCGCTTCTTCAGCTACATCTCGCTGTTCACCTTCTCGATGCTGATGCTGGTGATGGCCAACAACTTCACCCAGCTCTTCTTCGGTTGGGAAGCGGTCGGTCTCGTCTCCTACCTGCTGATCGGCTTCTGGTACACCCGGCCGACGGCGATCTTCGCCAACATGAAGGCCTTCCTGGTCAACCGGGTCGGCGACTTCGGTTTCATCCTCGGTATCGGTCTGGTGCTGGCGCATTTCGGTACGCTCGATTACGCCGAAGTGTTCAAGCTGGCGCCGACGCTTGCCGACGCCAAGATCAACATCTGGGGCGATCAGCAGTGGTCGCTGATGACCGTCACCTGCATCTGCCTGTTCATCGGCGCCATGGGCAAGTCGGCGCAAGTGCCGCTGCACGTCTGGCTGCCGGATTCGATGGAAGGCCCGACCCCGATCTCGGCGCTGATCCACGCCGCGACCATGGTTACCGCCGGCATCTTCATGGTGTCCCGGATGTCGCCGCTGTTCGAGCTGTCGACCACCGCGCTGTCCTTCGTCATCACGATTGGCGCCATCACCGCGCTGTTCATGGGCTTCCTCGGCATCATCCAGAACGACATCAAGCGCGTCGTCGCCTACTCGACGCTGTCGCAGCTCGGCTACATGACCGTCGCGTTGGGGGCTTCGGCGTACTCGGTGGCGATCTTCCACCTGATGACGCACGCCTTCTTCAAGGCGCTCCTGTTCCTCGCCGCCGGCTCGGTGATCATCGGCATGCATCACGACCAGGACATCCGCAACATGGGCGGTCTCCGGAAGTACATGCCGATCACCTGGATCACCTCGCTGATCGGCTCGCTGGCGCTGATCGGTACGCCTTTCCTGGCCGGGTTCTATTCCAAGGATTCGATCATCGAAGCGGTCAAGCTCTCGCACATCCCGGGCGCCGGTTTTGCCTACTTCGCCGTGCTGGCCGGTGTCTTCGTCACCGCCTTCTACTCCTTCCGCATGTATTTCCTCGTCTTCCACGGCGAAGAGCGCTTCGGCAAGGCTGACGACGCCCATCATCACGAACACCATGGCGATCACGACGACGAAGAAGTCGCCCACGATCACCACCATGGTCTGGCACCGGGCCAGAAGCCGCACGAAACGCCGTTGGTGGTGACCCTGCCGCTGGTGCTGCTGGCGATACCCTCGGTGGTCATCGGTTACATCGGCATCGGTCCGATGCTTGGCGGCGACTACTTCAAGGGCGTCATCCACATCGACGAAGTGGCGCATCCGGCGTTCTCGCATTTCATCGAGGAATTCCACGGCGCTGCCGCCATGGGCCTGCATGCCTTCACGTCGCTGCCGTTTTTCCTGGCGCTGGCTGGCGTCGCGCTGTCCTGGTTCTTCTACATGAAGCGGCCGGACATCCCGGCGGCGATCCAGCGTCGTTTCTCGGCGATCAACACGATTCTCGAAAACAAGTACTACTTCGACCAGATCAACGAGACCGTCTTCGCCGGTGGCTCGCGCCTGCTCGGCAAGGTGCTCTGGCGCGGTGGCGACGTCGGCATCATCGACGGCCTGATCGTCAATGGTTCGGCCAAGGTGGTCGGCTGGGTTTCGACCATCACCCGGCTGTTCCAGACCGGCTACGTTTATCACTACGCATTCACCATGATCATCGGTCTGCTGGCCATGATGACCTGGTGGATCAACCGCGCATAGCATGAATCGCCCGCAGAACAGCAAGGAATAACATGTCGAATTACCCGCTGCTATCTCTCGCCATCTGGGTTCCCATCGTCGCAGGCGGCATCGTCCTGTTGACCGGTGGCGACCGTAATGCGCCCATGGCCAGGATGCTCGCCCTGGTCGGCGCAGTACTTGGCTTCCTGGTCACCCTGCCGTTGTGGACCGGGTTCGATGTCACGCAAGGCGCGATGCAGTTCGTCGAACTGCACAGCTGGATTCCGCGATTCAACATCCACTATCACCTCGGGGTCGATGGCATCTCGATGTTGTTCGTGATCCTCAACGCCTTCATCACGATCATCGTCGTCGCCGCCGGCTGGGAAGTGATCAAGGAAAAGGTCGCCCAGTACATGGCCGCCTTCCTGATCATGTCCGGGCTGATGAACGGTATCTTCACCGCGCTCGATGGCATCCTCTTCTACGTCTTCTTCGAAGCCTCGCTGATTCCGCTCTACCTGATCATCGGCGTCTGGGGCGGCGCGCGCCGCGTCTATGCGGCCTTCAAGTTCTTCCTCTACACCCTGTTCGGCTCGCTGCTCTTCCTGATTGCCCAGATGTACCTGTTCTTCCAGTCCGGCGGCAGCTTCTCGATTCTTGACTGGCACCAGTTGCCGCTCGGCATGGCGCCACAGATCGGCGTCTTCCTCGCCTTCCTGGTCGCCTTCGCGGTCAAGGTGCCGATGTGGCCGGTACATACCTGGTTGCCCGATGCCCACGTCGAGGCGCCGACCGGCGGCTCCATCGTCCTCGCGGCGATTGCGCTCAAGCTGGGGGCTTACGGTTTCCTGCGCTTTTCGCTGCCGATCGCACCCGATGCGTCGCATGAGTTGTCGGCACTGGTCATCGGGCTGTCGCTGATCGCCGTCGTCTATATCGGCTTCGTCGCGCTGGTTCAGGAGGACATGAAGAAGCTGGTCGCTTATTCCTCGATCGCGCACATGGGTTTCGTCACCCTCGGTTTCTTCATGTTCAGCGCGCTGGGTATCGAAGGCGCACTGGTGCAGATGATTTCGCACGGCTTCGTCTCCGGCGCCATGTTCTTCTCGATCGGCGTCATGTACGACCGCGTGCATAGCCGGCAAATTGCCGATTACGGTGGCGTGGTCCATACCATGCCGAAGTTCGCCGCACTGTTCATGCTGTTCTCGATGGCCAACGCCGGCCTGCCGGCGACCTCGGGGTTCGTCGGCGAATTCATGGTCATCCTGGGCGCCGTCAAGTTCAATTTCTGGGTCGCCTTCGCTGCCGCCACCTCGCTGATCCTCGGTGCGGCCTACACCCTGTGGATGTACAAGCGGGTGATTTTCGGTGACGTGGCCAACCATCATGTCGCCGAATTGAGCGATATCAACGGCCGGGAATTCGCCATCCTGGCGGTCCTCGCCTTGTGCACCCTGTGGATGGGTCTGTATCCGCAGGTCTTCACCGACTTCATGCACGCATCGGTCAATGACCTGCTGCGTCACGTGGCCATCAGCAAGATTCAATAAACGGTAGCCGACATGTTCGACAATTTCGTTGTTCCCGATCTCCTGCCCGCTGCATCGGAAATTTTCCTGGCGGCGATGTTGCTGGTCATCCTGATGGTCGACCTGTTCGTCAAGGACAGCCGCCGGACGCCGACCTTCATGCTGACGCAACTGACGCTGCTCGGTTGTGCCGCGATCCAGGTCTATACCAGTACCGCCGACATCACTTACACCTTCAGCAACATGTTCGTCGACGACATGATGGCCGACCTGCTGAAGCTCTTCGTCTATATGACGATGATCGTCGTGCTGTTCTACTCGCGGGGTTACCTGTTCGACCGCCCGACAATGAACAAGGGCGAGTATTACGTACTGGCGCTGACGGCGACGCTGGGCATGATGGTGATGATCTCGGCGAACAACTTCGTCACCATCTATGTCGGTCTGGAACTGCTCTCGCTGTCGCTCTACGGTATGGTGGCGATGAACCGGGACAGCGTTGCTTCCACCGAAGCGGCGATGAAGTACTTCATCCTCGGCGCGCTGGCTTCCGGCCTCCTGCTCTATGGCATGTCGATGATCTACGGCGCCACCGGTTCGCTGGAAATCACCAAGATCGCCGAAACCCTCTACAGCGCCGAAAGCAACCGCACCGTGCTGGTCTTCGGCCTGGTCTTCCTGGTCTCCGGGCTGGCCTTCAAGCTGGGCGTCGTTCCTTTCCACATGTGGGTGCCCGACGTCTATCACGGTGCCCCGACGACGGTGACGCTGCTCATCGGTTCGGCCCCCAAGCTGGCTGCCTTTGCCATCGTCATGCGCTTGCTGGTCGGCGGCTTGATCACCCTGGCGGCGGATTGGCAGGAGATGCTGATCGTTCTCTCGGTGCTGTCGATGGCCGTCGGCAATCTTGCCGCGATCGCCCAGACCAGCCTGAAGCGGATGCTGGCCTATTCGGCGATCTCGCACATGGGCTTCATGCTGCTCGGCATCGTTACCGGCGTCGTTTCCGGTGACGCGCGCTACGCCCTCAACGCCTACAGCTCGTCGATGTTCTACGTGATTTCCTACGTGCTGATGTCGGCCGGTACCTTCGGGATGATCCTGCTGATGGCGCGCGCCGGTTTCGAAGCGGACAACCTCGACGACTACAAGGGCCTCAACAAGCGTAGCCCGTGGTTCGCTGCGATCATGATGATGCTGATGTTCTCGATGGCCGGGGTGCCGTTCTTCATTGGTTTCTTCGCCAAGTTCTCGGTGCTGCAGGCAGTGGTTGCCGCCGATTATCTGTGGCTGGCGATCGTTGCCATCCTGTTCTCGCTGATCGGCGCCTTCTACTATCTGCGTGTCGTCAAGCTGATGTACTTCGATGCTCCCGAGGACGAAACCCCGATCGCGGCCGGCCTCGACATGCGCCTGCTCATTTCGGCCAACGGTCTGGCGGTGGCGGCGCTGGGCATCTTCCCGCAGGTCCTGATGTCGCTCTGCGCCTACGCGCTGCTGCGCTCGCTGTAAGCCGAGTTTTCATATTGAACAGACGCCCCGCTGGTCGGGGCGTTTTTTTTGAGGTGAGAGATGACTGGGGATATCCATCTGCGGGAAACGGAAGTCGAGAGCGAATCCGTATTCAAAGGCGTCATGCTCGATGTCAGGCGGGATCGCGTGTGTTTGCCCGACGGCAATATCTCGGTCAGGGAATACATTCGCCACCCTGGCGCCGTGGTGATTCTTGCGTTATTGCCGAACGGCAATCTGCTGTTCGAGCGCCAGTTCCGTTATCCGCTACGGCGGGCTTTCCTAGAGTTGCCGGCCGGCAAGATCGATGCTGGCGAAACTCTGCTCGATACGGCACAGCGGGAACTGCTCGAAGAGACCGGCTATCGGGCCGGTGAATGGGAACATCTGGGGACGATGCATCCTTGCATCGGTTATTCCGACGAGCGGATCGAAATTTTTCTGGCGCGCGGTCTGCAGTCGGTCGGTGCGCAGGCCTTGGATCACAACGAATTTCTCGATGTCCTGGAGCTTGCTCCGGCGGCTGCCAGACAAGCCATAT
The DNA here is from genome assembly GCF_055901855.1 of Azonexus sp. MM2026_4. Classification (NCBI taxonomy): domain Bacteria; kingdom Pseudomonadati; phylum Pseudomonadota; class Betaproteobacteria; order Rhodocyclales; family Azonexaceae; genus Azonexus; species Azonexus sp. MM2026_4. The sequence continues at coordinate 4,106,478 of NZ_CM148380.1, forward strand.
TCGACGGCAAGATCACCGACGCGAAGACGATTACCGCACTCTACTGGCTGACGCGCTGAGGCTTCTGCCCTAGCCGCCGCGCAAGAGGACGCTGTCCGGGCGGAAGGCGGGGCGAGTCACTCCTTGTCATGCGGTCGCAGTTGCTTCGCCAGATGAATTGCGATGCCGACTGCCAGGGCCAGCAGCAGCGCCTTGAGCGGATCCGCGTTGCCCTCGATCAGCCACTGGCCGCCCGTCACCGCGAGGAAGACCGCCAGGCTCTCCTGGACCGGCAGATCGTCCAACACGGCGTGACTGATCAAGGCCGACGCATCACCGGAATGCTTGCCAGCTGGGGTGTTGCTGCTGGCGGCGGAACCAATCCGAGCAGGTAGTAGCGGGCGGCGGCAATGAAGGCCTTGATGTTGGTTTCGAGCATGGTGTCCTCTTCCATTTCCTGGGATGAAGCCGGGTTCGTCATGGCTGTCATTCTAGGGAAAACAGTACACCGTGGCTGTGCGTGCTGCGTGGCAGCGAAGTAACCACAGCCCCGCCTATGATGACGGTGTGTAACCGGCGGCTTATTGGTGCGCCTTCCAGCGCAAGGTGAAGCGGGCGCCACCGAGCGGTGAGGCGGAGGCATAGGCGGTTCCGCCATGCAGTTCGAGAACGCGCCTGGCAATTGCCAGGCCCAGGCCGTAGCCGCCGGTCGAGCGGTCGCGTGAGCGATCGAGGCGGGTGAAGGCCGAGAAGATATGTTCGCGTTCGCCTTCCGGGATGCCGATGCCGTCGTCGTCGACATGAACGGCAATCTGGTCGCCAAGGAGTTCGCTGCTGACTCGGATTTCCTTTGCGGCATACTTGAAGGCGTTGCGCAGTAAGTTGCGCAGCGCGTAGGGCATCGCCTTGCGATCGAGGTCGACCCGCAGATTGTCAGGTAACTGGCTGGTGTCGACGCTGACCTGTAGCTGCCGACCGAGGAGCCTGACCGAATCGACTTCGTCGCTTAACCAGTTGGCGAAGGCGACGCTGGAGAAATGGGCTTCCGGTGCCTCGCGCTCGAAGCGGGCGTAGGTGAGGCTGGTGTCGATCAACTGGTCGAGTTCGTCAAGATCGGCTTCCATCATTGCCCAGAGGCGTTGCCGTTCGGCGAGCTCGGCGGTTTCAGAGAGCATTTCGAGGGCGAAGCGCATGCGGGCGATCGGTGTGCGCAGTTCATGCGAAATGCCGCAGGAAAGTTCGCGGTGCGTTGCCAGCAACTGGCGGACCCGTTCCGCCATGCTGGTCAGGGTGTCGGCCAGCGGGGCGAACAGTTGCGTATGCACCAGCGGCGGTGGCGCCTCGAAGTTGCCGTCGCCGAGATCGCGGGCGGTCTGGCGCAGCGACTCGAGATCGCGCCAGACGGGGCGTACCCAGAACCAGAGGGCGATCGCGAAGATGACACCGATCAGGCTCCAGGTCAGCAGGCGCAGCCGCAGGTCGAGCGGCAGACGTTCGCTGTGTTCCTCCGGATTGCGGGTGGCTGATAGCGGGCCGACCACGAGGACCTTGCTGCTGGTGCCGAGCCGGTGATACATCACATCGTGGTCGTGGGCGATGGCAATGTCGCCGGCGTCGAGTTTCTCGACCTGGGCGCTGGTCAGGCGGATGTCGAGCGAGCGGCGCTCGACGATATCGAGCTTGTAGGAAAACTTGTCGTCGATTTCCCGGATCTTGCGTTCCCACTGGCGGCGCGGATGACGGAACAGTTCGTCCTCGATCAGGGTGATGGTGCCGCGCATGAAGCGGCGCGCGTAGTCGTCGGTGATGCCTTGCTGCGCCGTCGAGATGATGAAATCGGCGATGAAGGCGATGGCGACGAAGGAGCCCATCGCCAGCAGGTAGAAATTGAGGAAGAGCTTGGACAGACTGTAGCGACTGCCCCGCCAGCGCGGCAACGACACGCGGAACAGCGAGCGGGCCAGGCCCTGCCGACCCCCTTTGCCAGGGTCGCCGGTTTCCGCGTCAGTTCCAGTCATGCTTGCTGAACAGGTAGCCCTTGCCGCGCACGGTCTTGATTCGCGTCGGGTTTTCCGGGTCGTCGTTCAGCTTCTTGCGCAGTCGGGAAATGCGGGCGTCGATCGAGCGGTCGAGGCCGTCGAAGCCGATGCCGCGCAATTCCTGCAGCAGGTCGTCGCGCGACAGCACGTTGCCGGCGTGACTGGCGAGCAGCCAGAGCAGGTTGAACTCGGCAGTGGTCAGGTCGATCGCCTGAGCATTGAGAGTGGCGGTGCGCGTTGCCTGACTGATGCGGAATTGCCCGAATACCTGTGAATCGCTGTCGCCGGCATCGTCGCCGGCCGTCGGCAGGCGGCGCAGCAGGGCCTTGATCCGGGCCAGCAGGACGCGCGGCTGCACCGGTTTGGCGATGTAGTCGTCGGCGCCAAGCTCGAGACCGAGAATCTGGTCGAAATCCTCGTCGCGGGCGGTCAGCATCAGGATGACGCCACGGTATTGCTGGCGAACTGCGCGACAGACCTCGAAGCCGTCCTTGCCTGGCAGCATCACGTCGAGGATGACGAGATCGGGTTGCTCGGCGAGGATGCGAGCCTCAGCGGTGTCGCCGCGAGGCTCGATGCCGACGTCGAGATCGTTGCGGGACAGGTATTCGGCCGTCAGTCCGGCCAGACGTTCGTCGTCTTCGACAAGCAGGATGCGCGTGGTCATGGGCGCCAGTTTAGCGAGCGAAGGAGCTGCGGTCCACAGGGAAAATCAAGCCGGGGCGATGCCGATGCCGCGCGATCCTTGCTGGGTACGCCGATGGCCAGGCGATGACAGTTCGCTTGGGTGGAGCGCGTGTTCGGGCGGCAAGGGGGCGAGCGGAAGCCGCCCCTTCGTAAGTACGGCACTGTAGCGTTCGGGGGGGAGCGGGTGGCTGAAAAGAAATCCCTGACCTTCTTCGCACTGGAATTCCCGGAGCAAGGCCAGTTGCGCGGCGCATTCGACGCCTTCGGCAACCACGCCGAGCCCCAGTTTATGGGCCATGGCGATGACGGCGTGCGCAATGGCGGCGGCGTCCGGTTCGAGATGCAGGTCGCGAATGAAGCTGCGGTCGATTTTCAGGATGTCGAGCGGCAGCCGGCGCAGGTAGGCGAGGCTGGAGTAGCCGGTGCCGAAATCGTCGAGTGAAATGCTGGCGCCCAGTTCGCGAATCTCGCGCAGCACCTGCGAGGCATGTCCGAGATCGTGCATGACCACGCTTTCGGTCAGCTCGAATGCCAGTTGTTGTCCGCCGATCCCATACTCGGCGAGGGTTTGCCGGATGCTGGCCACGAGATTGTCGCGCCGGAACTGGCGGGCCGAAAGATTGATCGAAATGCGCCCCGGTTGCAGGCCGTTGTTGCACCATTGGCCGAGGTCTTGGCAAACCCGTCGCAAGACCTGTGCGCCGATGTCGATGATGAGTCCGCTTTCCTCCGCCAGCGGAATGAATTCGCCGGGCAGGATCATTCCCCGCTGCGGATGCTGCCAGCGCACCAGCGCTTCGGCGCCAATGATCGCGCCGCTGGCCAGTTCGACCAGCGGTTGATAGTGCACCACCAGTTCATCGTGCGCGATGGCGTGGCGCAAGTCGCCTTCCAGGCTGAGGCGGTCGATGACGGACTGGCGTGTCGTGGGCGTGAAAAAGCGGTAGCTGTTGCGTTCTCCTGCCTTGACCTGATGCATTGCGATATCGGCGTGGCGCAGCAGGGTGTCTCCCTGGTCTCCGTCGCGGGGGTAGACGGCGGCGCCGATCGAGGCGGTGACGACGATTTCCCGGTCGGCACACGGGATGGGCTGATTGACTGCGCGCAGGATTTTGCTGGCAGTGCTGGCCAATTCATCCGTCGTTGTCAATCTGCCGATGACGAAAACGAACTCGTCGCCGCCAAGGCGGGCTATCGTGTCGGTATCGCGGACGCACTCGTGCAGGCGTTGGGCGACGACTTTCAGGACGTCGTTCGCCGAATCGTGGCCCAGGCTGTCGTTGATCCACCTGAAACGGTCCAGACCCAACTGCATCACCCCGGTCAGCAGGCCGTCGGTGCGCGCCTGGAGAATCGCCTGCGCGATCCGGTCGTTGAGCAGGTTGCGGTTTGCCAGCCCGGTCAAGGGATCGTGGTTGGCATGGAATTCCAGCTGTCTTTCGTAGTCGATGCGTTCGCTGACATCGTTGATGATGCTGACGAAATGCGTGGTGAAACTACCGCTCTCATCGCGGACGGGGGCAATGAACAACTCGTTCCAGAACAGCGAGCCGTCCTTGCGGTAATTCCGCAGGATGGCGTGGGCCTGGCGGCGTTTGCGCAGGGCTTCGCGGATCGCTGCCAGCCCCCGCTGCTGGAGGTCCTGGCCGACCAGGAAGCGACCGCTGCGACCGATGACCTCAGCGGCACGGTAGCCGGTGATCCTCTCGAAGGCCGGGTTGACGTAAACGATGGGATGATCGAGTTGGGTAGAGGAAGTGATCATCACCCCATTGAGGCTCGAATCGAGGGCGCGGGAAAGCTGCCGCAAACGCGACTCGAGTTGTTTGCCGGCGCCGGTCTGGCGGATGCGGGAGAGGGTGGCCCCCATGTTCTTGGCCACGATATCGAGCGCAAGACGCTCTGCAGCCGTAAAATCCTGCCCGTCCTTTTCAATGAGCAGTTTCCCCAGAGCCCTTGCTTCGTCAAGGCACAGGGTCAATCTTGTCGTTTGCCCTGGGGGGCGGGAGTCGGCAGCCGGGGCGGTGGGATGGGCGAGGACCTTGGTGTCGCTTCCGCCATCATCGGTTGCCGCAGGGCTGGCAAGAGAAACGCCGGCCGAGAGGTAGCCGCCGCGGTTGACGAGGAGCTGGCATTGTTGGCGTAACATTGAGGCCTCCTCGGAGGCCGACAGCCGTGGGGTATTGCACGCCGCGAGCAGGGCGAGCAAACGCTCGCTGTCCCGCTGTGGGGAAGGGTTGGGCAAAACTTGTCTCCGCAATAATATGGCCTTTTCGGCGCATTATTTTTACATTTTGCGGTAATCAAGCTATGTTCGCAAGATTTTTGCGAAATATTGTCCTGTATTGTTGGTTTTGGAGATTTTGATGTTCGCTGTTTTTCGTAGACTTTTTTCTCTCTACCCTCAGCGGGTCTGGTTCGCCGCGCTGGCTCTGGGGGGCTTTGGCGTCGCTGCAGCCGGCATGCAGTTGCAGCACTTGCTCAGTCTTTCCCCTTGTCCTTACTGCATCTTCCAGCGCTTGCTGTACCTGGTGATCGGCGGTCTGGCCTTGCTCGGTTTCCTGATGCCGGTTCTCGGTTCGCTCTGGGCGCTGGCGATTGGCGGGCTGGCGCTGCTCGGGGCCGGGGTTGCCGCTTACCAGACCTGGATGCAGGCCTATCCGGACCTGGCGCCGGAGTGTGGGTTCAGCAATCCCGACTTGATCGAACGCCTGGTGGACTGGCTGGGCATGCAGTGGCCATCGCTTTTCCTGGCGACCGGCTTTTGTTCGAGCAAGGAATGGGTTTTCCTGGGTTTGTCGATGGCCAACTGGTCGCTGTTCCTGTTCGCCGGGATCGCGCTGTATGCACTGCTGCTGGCGAAGCAGCGCAACTGAAGCGGTAGACAATAAAAAACCCGCCGGCGGCGGGTTTTTTTGCATCAGCCAAAGTTACTTCAGCTTGATTTCCTTGTAGGCCACATGCTTGCGGGCCTTCGGGTCGTACTTCATGAATTCCAGTTTTTCAGGCGTCGTGCGCTTGTTCTTGGAAGTGGTGTAGAAGTGACCGGTACCCGCGGTGGATTCCAGCTTGATCTTTTCGCGACCGCCTTTGCTAGCCATTTGTCAGTTCCTCTTGATTAGATTTCGCCGCGGGCGCGGAGGTCGGACAGGACGGCATCGATGCCCTTCTTGTCGATGACGCGCAGACCGGCGTTGGAAACGCGCAGACGGACGAAGCGGTTCTCGCTTTCGACCCAGAAGCGACGATACTGCAAATTCGGCAGGAAGCGGCGCTTCGTTTTGTTATTGGCGTGGGAAACGTTGTTCCCAACCATCGGGCCTTTACCCGTTACTTGGCAGACTCGCGCCATGATGGTGCTCCAGAATTGGCTAGAAGAAAGCCCGTGATTCTAACCGGAAGGTATTGTCAGGGCAAGCTTTTTTCGATTCAAATCAGCCCGCGCTCGGCGAAAGAGAGCGGGCGGGCGTTGCCGGCAACGATGAAATGGTCGAGCAGGCGGACATCGACCAGGGCCAGCGCCTGCTTGAGGCTGCCGGTAAGCATCTGGTCGGCGTTTGAGGGTTCCGCCAGACCCGAAGGGTGGTTGTGCGCCAGAATGACGGCAGCGGCGTTGCTGCTCAGCGCACGTTTGACCACTTCCCTGGGGTAGACCGAAGTCTGGGTCAGGGTGCCGGTAAACAATGTTTCCGCCAGCAGCAGTTGATTCTGCGCGTCCAGCCAGAGGGCCATGAAGACTTCGTGCTGGTGTGCCGCGAGCTGCAGGCGCAGCCAGTCGCGCACCAGTTCAGGCGAGGAGAAGTTGTCGCGTTCGCTCATCTCCTCGGCGAGGGCGCGCCGCGCCAGTTCGAAGCTGGCCTGCAGTTGCGCCGCCTTGGCCTGGCCGATGCCCGGTGTCGCCGCCAGTTGTGCCAGCGGTGCGGTAGCCAGCTTGCTCAGGCGGCCGTCGTGGCGGCGCAACAGTTCGCGCGCGAGATCGACGGCGCTGCGGCCGCGCACGCCGACACGCAGGTAGATCGCCAGCAGTTCGGCGTCGGACAGCGCCTGCGGCCCGAGGGCGAGCAATCTTTCGCGTGGTCTTTCGCTGGCCGGCCAATCGGTGATCGCCATGTTCCGGACTCCAGTAGAATACGGGTCCGGCTATCTTACCAATAAATGACAATGGAATTAAGTGGCAAGCGTATCGTGCTCGGTGTCACGGGCGGCATCGCCGCCTACAAGGCAGCGGAACTGGTCCGCCTGCTGGTGCGCCAGGGCGCCGATGTCCAGGTGGCGATGAGCGAGGGGGCAACCCACTTCGTCACGCCGACCACCTTCCAGGCCTTGTCCGGCAAACCGGTGTTTACCGACCAGTGGGACTCGACGATGCCGAACGGCATGGCGCACATCGATCTCTCGCGGCAGGCCGACCTGATCGTGGTGGCGCCGGCGACGGCGGATTTCCTGGCGCGTATCGTCCACGGACTGGCCGACGATCTGCTGGCGACCATGGTCCTGGCGCGCGCTTGCCCGCTGCTGGTGGCGCCGGCGATGAACCGCCAGATGTGGGAAAACCCGGCGACGCAGCGCAACGTCGCGCAACTGGCGGCGGACGGCGTCGGCCTGCTCGGTCCGGCCAGCGGCGCTCAGGCCTGCGGTGAGGTCGGGCCGGGGCGGATGCTCGAGCCCGAGGAAATCGTCGAACGGGTGATCGATTTCCTGGCCCCCAAATGCCTCGCCGGGCGGCGCGTGCTGATGACCGCCGGGCCGACCTTCGAGGCGATCGACCCGGTGCGCGGCATCACCAACCTGTCATCCGGGCGCATGGGTTACGCGATCGCCCGCGCCGCGCGCCAGGGCGGAGCCGAAGTAAGCCTGGTTTCCGGGCCGGTGGCGCTGGCGGCGCCGCTGGGCATCGAGCGGATCATGGTGCGCAGCGCGCTCGACATGCATGGCGCGGTGATGGCGCGGGCGGCGGCCTCGGACATCTTCATCGGCGTTGCCGCGGTCGCCGATTACCGGGTTGCCAATGCCGCCGAGCACAAGCTGAAGAAGGATCACGGCGGCGTGCCGGCGATCGAGCTGGTCGAGAATCCGGACATCCTGGCCGAAGTTGCGGCCTTGCCGGGCGGCCCGTTCTGCGTCGGCTTCGCGGCGGAAAGCCGCAATCTCGAGGCATACGCGCAGGCCAAGCGGCAGAAGAAGAATATCCCGCTGATCGCCGGCAACCTGATCCAGGACGGCTTCGGCGGCGACGACAACCGGCTGGTGCTGTTCGACGACCACGGCAGCCATCCCCTCGCGCCGGCCAGCAAGGATGTGCTGGCCCGGCAACTGATCGAACACATCGCTCGACTGACAGGAAATCACTAATGCATCGCATCGACGTCAAGATTCTCGACTCCCGCCTCAAGGACAACCCGCCCCATTACGCGACGCCCGGTTCGGCCGGCCTGGATCTGCGCGCCTGCCTCGACGAGGCACTCGAACTGGCGCCGGGGCAGACTGTGCTGGTGCCGACCGGCCTGGCCATCCACCTGGCCGATCCCGGACTGGCGGCGATGATCCTGCCGCGCTCGGGCCTCGGCCACAAGCACGGCATCGTCCTCGGCAACCTGGTCGGGCTGATCGACAGCGACTACCAGGGCCAGCTGATGGTTTCGATGTGGAACCGCGGCCAGTTGCCGTTCACCATTGCGCCGCTCGAACGGATCGCCCAGCTCGTCGTGGTGCCGGTCCTGCAGGTCGGTTTCAACGTGGTCGACGAATTTTCCGCCAGCGATCGTGGCGAAGGCGGCTTCGGCAGCACCGGGCACGCCTGAATACCTTGCAAGTCCTGCGCAAGCAAATTACGATTTGCTGATGTTCGACAACAATATCAAGGCGGGGACAAATGAAAGCATGGGTAAGGATGGCGCTCGGATTGGCTGGCGCGGCCGGATTGGTCGGAGCGGTTAGCGCCCAGGATGCAGCGGCGATGGCGCGCGCCGAAGAAATCGTCGGCGGGCGCTGCTTCCTCTGTCACGGCATGGAAGGGGAGGCGGCCAGCGCGGTCTTTCCCCGGCTGGCCGGGCAGCACGGGGAATACATCACCAAGCAGCTGGGCGATTTCAAGTCGGGCAAGCGCAAGAGCGAGACGATGAAGCCGCAGTCCGAAGAGCTGACGCCGGAAGATATGAAGGCGCTGGGGCGTTTCTTCGAGAAGAAGCAGGTGCCGGCGCGCGAAGTCACAGATGCCGATCTGGTCGCCGTCGGCCGCTTCGTCTTCCAGCGCGGCAACCAGTTCACCGGCCTGCCCAGTTGTTCGAGCTGCCATGGCGCCAAGGGGTATGGCACGCCGCAACTGCCGCGCCTGGCCGGGCAGCATCCGCGTTACATCGAGGAACAGTTGCGGCTGTTCAACAGCCGCGATCGGACCAACGACAACGCGGTCATGCATACCGTCGCCTCCAAGCTGTCCGATCTCGAACGGCACGCGGTCGCCGCCTACATCGCGACGCTCTACTGAACGCCGGCCACCAATGAAAACGGCCGCCTGCGGGCGGCCGTTTTGCGTTACCGGAGAAGGTTCAGGCCAGCATGTCGGCCCAGATGTTCTTCGCCCAGGCCAGCGCCACCTTGCCTTCGAGTTCGTTGCGCGCCGCCGAGACGCCGCCCGCACCCTTGACCGGCTGCACCAGCTTGGTCGCGGCATCGTACTGATGCACCGAGGCGACGTGGATAACGTTCTTCGAATCGACGAAGCTGTAGCAGGTGTTCATCACCACTGGCGCCGGGTTGGGTGCCTGGCCGGCGAGCAGGTTGAGGATCGCCGCCGCCGCCAGCTTGCCGTGCTGGTTCGCCATGTGGCCCGACTTGGGCATGGTCGGCGCCGGGAAGATGGCGTCGCCGAGGACATGCACGCCCGGCGTGCTGGTCGATTCCATCGACAGCCAGTCGATGTTTACCCAGCGGTTGTTGACCAGCTTCAGACCCGACTTGGCGGCGATGTCGCCGGCCCGCATCGGCGGGATGATGTTGAGCACGTCGGCCTTGAACTGGTCGAACTCGAGGATCGCCGTGTTGTTGGCGACATCGACGTCCTTCACCTCGCTGTTGTTGCGGTATTCGATGATGTCCTTGTAGAGATCGGCCCAGGCCTTCATGAAGAGCGGCTTCTTCGACTGGACGTCCTCGTTGGCGTCGAGGATGACGACCTTCGATTTCGGCTTCGCCTTCTTGAAGTAGTTGGCGACCAGGCAGGCACGCTCGTAAGGTCCAGGCGGGCAGCGATACGGCGCTTTGGGGATGGCGATCGCGTAGACGCCACCGTTCGGCATCGCTTCCAGTTGCTGGCGCAGGGCGACGGTCTGCGGGCCGGCCTTCCAGGCGTGCAGGATTTTCTGCTGGGCGGCGGCGTTGTTCAGCGCAGGGATCTGCTCGAACATGAAATCGACCCCCGGCGACAGGACCAGGCGGTCGTAGCTCAGGCTACCGCCCTTGGCCAGTGTCACCGTGCGCTTGCCGGCATCGACGCCGACCACGTCGTCCTGCACCACGCGCACGCCCCACTTGTTGCGGAGGTTGTCGTAGCTGACCGTGATGTCTTCCATTGTTTTGTCGCCGCCGATCACCAGGTTGGAGATCGGGCAGGAGATGAAGCTCGGGTTGCGTTCGACCAGCGTCACCTGGACGCCGCCCTGGCTCCACATGCGCAGGTACTTGGCGATCGTCGCCCCGCCGTAGCCGCCGCCGACCACGACGACATGGCCGCCGGCCTTGTTGCCGGCCGCACAGCCGTAGAGCGAAGCCATGGCGCCGGCAGCGGCGCTCATCTTGAGAAAGGCGCGTCTTTTCATCAGCATCATTGTCGTTTCCCCCTTATTTCCGTGCCGCGAAATATTCGGCGATCAGGCGCAACTGCTCGTCGGTATAGCCGCGCGAAATCTGGTGCATGATCGACGCCGGCTTGTCGCCGCTCTTGAAATCGGCGAGTTTCTGCAGCAGTTTTTCCTTGCTCTCGCCGGCCAGCGAGTCAAGCCCGCTGCCGGGAACGGCCTTGCCGTCGGTGCCATGGCAGTTGGCGCAGGTGGCGGCAAGATTGCGGCCTAGGTTGGGGTCCGCCGCGTGGGCGCTTGCTGCGGCAAGCAGCAGTCCGGCTAGAGCGATTGATTTGAATTGATTCATCAAGACTTCTCCTTCCTCTGGGATATTGTCGATTTGGCGCGGGATCCGGGGATTTTTTGTCGAGCGCCGTGATCTGCGTGTCGCCAAGGGTATAGCAGTTTTGCGTCAAACACATGCTGCGACGCAACAATATCAGTAGTTGACTATATAAACACCCAGTTATATATTGGCCTTGACTTAGATCAAAAACAACATGGACGAGACAAGCCAACTCTTCGATCAGGTAGCGCATTACTTCAGCCTGCTGGCCGATCCGACGCGTCTGCGCATCCTCTCCTGTCTGTGCGGCGAGGAACGTCCCGTTCATGAAGTGGTAGATCAGGTCGGTCTGACACAAGCGAACATTTCCCGGCATCTCAACATCCTCTATCGGTCAGGGGTCGTGGGGCGGCGTCGGGACGGGAATTCCGTGTTCTACCGCGTCATCGATCCGAATTTCGTCGATATCTGCCGGACGGTCAGCATCAGCGTGGCCAGCCGCGACATCGGCGAACACCTCGGGGTGACCGTCGAGCGCGGCAATACTTGAAGTCCATAAGCGGAGGGGATGAATCTTTATGGGTGATCTTTCGAAACAGCCGGGGCGACTGCTGCGGGCACCGGAAAACTTCCTGAGCGACGAGCAGGTCAAGGCCGTCGCCGCGGGGCGGCGGGATTTTCTGCGCAAGAGCTTCCTGGCTGCCGGCGCGGCGCTCGCGGCGCCGATCGCGGCAAGGGCCAGCGAAGGCGATCCGGCGATTCTCAACCTGCCGGCGTGGACCACCTCGCTCGGCATGCCGGTGGCGATGAACCCCTACGGCCAGCCGTCGAAGTTCGAGAGCCAGCTGCTGCGCCGCGAATCGCCGGGGCTGACCCGGGTCGGCCAGGCCTCGGTCTCGTTTGCGCCGCTGCAGGGTCTGTTCGGGATCATCACCCCGTCCGGGCTGCACTTCGAGCGCCACCATCAGGGCTGGCATGACGTCGATCCGGCGCAGCACCGCCTGATGATCAACGGTTCCGACCCGGCCTTCCTGAAGAAGCCCAAGGTCTACACCATGGATGAACTGATGCGCCTGCCCTCGGTGTCGCGCATCCACTTCATCGAGTGCGGCGCCAACACCGGTCTCGAGTGGGGCAACGTCGCGGTGCCGACCGTGCAATACACGCACGGCATGCTGTCCTGCTCCGAGTTCACCGGCGTGCCGCTGCGCCTGCTGCTGGAAGATTGCGGCGTCGATTACAAGAAGGCGCGCTACATCCTCGCCGAAGGCGCCGACGGTTCGTCGATGACGCGGACGATCCCGATGGAAATGGTCGAAAACGGCGAGGTTTTCGTCGCCTACGGCCAGAATGGCGAAATGCTGCGGCCGGAAAACGGCTATCCGCTGCGTCTCGTCGTACCCGGCGTGCAGGGCGTGTCCTGGGTCAAGTGGCTGCGTCGCATCGAAGTCGGCGACCAGCCCTACGCGACCAAGGATGAGGCCGTCCATTACATCGACCTGCTGCCGGACGGCAAGCATCGCCAATACACCTCGATCCAGGAATGCAAGTCGGTGATCACGACGCCGTCGGGTGGGCAGCGCCTGCTCGAGAAGGGCTTCTACAACGTGACCGGTATCGCCTGGTCGGGCCGCGGCAAGATCACCCGGGTCGATGTCTCCTTCGATGGCGGCATCAACTGGAAGACGGCACGGATCGAAGGTCCGGTCCAGAATAAGGCGCTGACCCGTTTCAACGTCGATTGGGTGTGGGACGGCAAACCGGCGATGCTGCAGTCGCGCGCCATCGACGAGACCGGCTACGTCCAGCCGGCCTATGGCCAACTGCGCGAAGTGCGCGGCACCAAGTCCATCTATCACAACAATGCCATCCAGACCTGGAAGGTCGCCGCCAACGGGGAGGTCAGCAATGTTCAGGTTCTCTAAGACGCTTTTCGCCTGCGCCATGCTTGCCGCGGCTGGCGCCGCCGCAGCCGCCGACACTTACGGTCTGGGCCGCAAGGCAACGCCGGCCGAAGTGGTGGCCTGGGACATCGACGTTCGTCCCGACTTCAAGGGACTGCCCAAGGGTTCAGGCGACGTGCAGCGCGGCAACGATCTGTTCGAGGCGAAATGCGCTTCCTGCCACGGCTCCTTCGGTGAGTCGAACGAGGTGTTCACGCCGCTGATCGGCGGCACCACCAAGGAGGATATCGCCAGCGGGCGGGTCGGCGGTTTCCTGACCAACAGCATCCCGCAGCGCACGACCTTCACCAAGGTGTTGACCATTTCCACGCTGTGGGATTACATTCACCGGGCGATGCCGTGGACGGAACCGAAATCGCTGAAACCGGACGAAGTCTACGCGATCCTGGCCTACTTCCTGAATCTGGCGGAAATCGTCCCGGCCGATTTCGTGCTGTCGGATCAGAACATCGGCGAGGTACAGAGGCTGATGCCCAACCGCAACGGCATGACCACCAACCATGGCATGTGGCCGGGCGCGTCTGCCGCCAAGGGCGGCATCGGCAACGGCGGCAAGCCGGATGTCAGGAACGTCGCGTGCATGAAGAACTGCAAGAAAGAAGTGCGCGTCGGCTCGGTGCTGCCGGATTACGCCAGAACCGCGCACGGTAACCTGGAAGAGCAGAACCGGAGTTTCGGACCGGTACGCGGCGTGCGTACCGTCGATTGAGCTAGGTATCAGGCAGGGAAGCGGTTTTCCCAATTTAGAGAGGAGAAGTCATGAACAATCAACGTCGTAATGTACTGAAGACCGGGACCGGTGCTGCCGTGCTCGGAGCGCTGGCGGCAGCCGGCATCATCAAGCCGGGCATCGCCCTGGCCGAGTGGAACAAGGGGGCTTTCGAAGCCAAGAGCATGGCCGACACCCTGAAGGCGCTCGGCGCAGCGCAACCGGCCGACAGCAAGGAGGTCCAGGTGACCGGCCCGGATATCGCCGAAAACGGCGCCGTGGTGCCGGTCGGCGTCACTTCGGCGATCCCGGGGACGACGATGATGGCGATCCTGATCGAGAAGAACCCGAACGCGCTGGCCGCCAGCTTCACCCTGCCGGCCGGTACCGAAGCCAACGTCCAGACCCGGGTCAAGATGGGCCAGACCTCGAACATCTACGCGCTGGTCAAGGCCGGCGACAAGTTCTTCGTGGCGACCAAGGAAATCAAGGTCACCCTCGGCGGCTGCGGCGGCTGATCCCTTCACTGGAATTCAAGGAGATAAATAAATGGCAACGAAGCCCATGCGAATCCGTGCCTCCGTCAAGGATGGCGTCACCGAAGTCAAGGCCCTGATCGCCCACGAAATGGAAACCGGCCAGCGCAAGGACGCCAACGGCGCCGTGATCCCGGCCTGGTTCATCACCGAAATCACTGCCACGCACAACGGCAAGGTCGTCCTGTCCGGCGAGTTCGGCACCGCCGTCTCGAAGAACCCCTACCTGGCCTTCCGTTTCAAGGGCGGCGCCGCTGGCGACAAGCTGGCCGTGTCGTGGAAGGACAACAAGGGCGAAGCGCGGACCGACGAAGTGGCCATCGCCTGATGCCCGCTCGGGTGGCGGGCCGGGGGGCGGCCGGCCGTCACCAATGCCGGTGAAGCGCCAGAGAGCGCGACCGGACAACGACATCATTCAACGGAGGAGTTCATGAACAACCGGCTGAAAACACTGGTCCTGAGCCTGGCACTGTCCGTCGCCGGGCAGGCCATGGGCGAGGACACCAGCGCCAAGCTCCTGGAGGGCATCAACGAGTACCGCGATGCCCTGGCGGACGGCAATCCGTCCGAACTGGTCGCCGCCGAAGGCGAAGAGTTGTGGAAGACCGCGCGCGGACCGAAGAACGCCACGCTCGAACGCTGCGACCTCGGACTCGGGCCCGGCGTCGTCAACGGCGCCAGCGCCCAGTTGCCGCGCTATTTCAAGGATACCGGCAAGGTCCAGGACCTCGAGACGCGTCTGATGACCTGCATGGAAACCCTGCAGGGCATCGACCCCAAGGAAGTGATCAAGGCCAACTGGCTGAAGGGTGAGCGCGAGAAGATGGCGGCGCTGGTCGCTTATGTCGTGACCCAGTCGAATGGCCACAAGGTCAAGGTCGACATGCGTCCGCCGGCGATGAAGCAGATGTACGAGATGGGCAAGATGGCCTTCTACTACCGTGCCGGGCCGATGGATTTCTCCTGCGCCACCTGCCACGGTGACCAGGGCAAGCGCATCCGCATGCAGGAGTTGCCCGATCTGCGCACCAACGCCGGTGCCGCTGCCGGCTGGGGCAGCTGGCCGGCCTACCGGGTGTCGAACGGCCAGTTCTGGACCATGCAGCACCGTCTCAATGACTGCTTCCGGCAGCAACGGACCGCCGAGCCGATCTACGGTTCCGACGTGACCATCGCCCTCTCCGTTTATCTGGCGGCCACCGCCAACGGTGGCAAGGTCGTGACCCCCGGTATCAAGCGCTAAGGAGACGAAGATGAAGAAGATCACCCTGTTCGCCCTCCTGGTCGCCGCGCTTCCCGCTGCCTGGGCTGCTGGCGAGGACACCTACGCCGAGTTCAAGGCGATGATGGACCGTTCGTTCAAGACGACCGGCATCGCCGCCAAGCACCGGATCTACCAGCTCGATTTCCAGAAGGCTTGTTCGCAGGACAAGCCACCGGCCAAGGACGTGCTGGCGAAGATCGAGGCCGAGCAGTTGAAGACCATCCGCTATCCGGCCGACGGCAAGTATTTCGGCGACTGGAAGGAAGGCGAGAAGGTCGCCGTCGACGGCCGCGGCCTGACCTGGACCGACAAGACGCCGTACAACAACGGCGGCGGCTGCTACAACTGCCACCAGATGAGCCACCACGAAGTCTCCTACGGCACCATCGGCCCCAGCCTGCTCGAGTACGGCAAGACGCGCGGCAACAGCGACGACATCGTCAAGTACACCTGGGGCAAGATCTACAACGCCAAGGCCTTCAACGCCTGCAGCAACATGCCGCGCAATGGCGACGCGCAAATCCTGACCGAAAAGCAGATGAAGGATCTGATGGCCTTCCTGTTCGATCCCCAATCGCCGGTCAACAAGAAGTAAACCGATGTGACCCAGCCCGGCGGATTTCCGCCGGGCTTTTCTTCAGGGAACCATTCATGAGCATGAATCGTCGAGAGTTTCTCCAGGTACTGGCGGTCGCCGCCGCCGGTGGCATGTCCTTGCACAGCGAACTGGCGCTGGCCGAGAAGGGCGCCGGCAAGCTGTACGAGCTGCCGAAGTTCGGCAACGTCAGCCTGCTGCACATCACCGACTGCCACGCCCAACTCAATCCGATCTATTTCCGCGAGCCGAGCGTCAACCTCGGTTTCGGCGCGCAGTTCGGCAAGGTGCCGCACCTGGTCGGCGACAATCTGTTGAAGCATTTCGGTTTCAAGCCGAACAGCATCGAGGCGCATGCCTACACCTATCTGAACTTCGAGAAGGCCGCCGAGACCTACGGCAAGGTCGGCGGCTTCGCCCACCTGGCGACCCTGGTCAAGCGCATGAAGGCGCGCAACCCGGGGGCGCTGCTGCTTGACGGCGGCGATACCTGGCAGGGTTCCGGCACCGCGCTGTGGACCAACGCCCAGGACATGGTCGATGCCTGCAAGGCGCTCGGCGTCAATGTCATGACCCTGCACTGGGAAGCCACCTACGGCGAGGCGCGGGTCAAGGAAATCGAGGAGAAGGACTTCGCCGGCGTCGTCGACATCGTCGCCCAGAACGTCAAGACCGCCGATTTCGGCGATCCGGTGTTCAAGCCCTACGTGATCAAGAACATGAACGGCGTGCCGGTCGCCATCGTCGGCCAGGCCTTCCCCTACACGCCGATCGCCAACCCGCGCTGGCAGGTGCCGAACTGGAGCTACGGCATCCAGGAAGAGAACATGCAGGCGGTGGTCGACGAAGCGCGCGCCAAGGGCGCCCAGGTCGTCGTCGTCCTGTCGCACAACGGCATGGACGTCGACCTCAAGATGGCCTCGCGCGTGCGTGGCATCGATGCCATCCTCGGCGGCCACACCCACGACGGCATGCCGGCGCCGGTCATCGTCAAGAATGCCGGTGGCCAGACCCTGGTCACCAACGCCGGTTCCAACGGCAAGTACCTCGGCGTCCTCGACTTCGACGTTAAGAACGGCAAGATCGCCGGCTACCGCTACAAGCTGCTGCCGGTCTTCGCCAACCTGCTGCCCGCCGACCCGGCGATGCAGGCACTGATCGACAAGGCGCGCGCGCCTTACCTCGGCAAACTCAACGAGCAACTGGCCGTCAGCGAAGGCACGCTGTACCGCCGCGGCAATTTCAACGGCACTTTCGACCAGGTCATCGTCGATGCGCTGATCAAGGAAAAGGACGCCGAAATCGCCTTCTCGCCCGGCTTCCGCTGGGGCACCTCGCTGCTGCCGGGGCAGCCGATCCTGATGGAGCAC
This sequence comes from Azonexus sp. MM2026_4, assembly GCF_055901855.1. Classification (NCBI taxonomy): domain Bacteria; kingdom Pseudomonadati; phylum Pseudomonadota; class Betaproteobacteria; order Rhodocyclales; family Azonexaceae; genus Azonexus; species Azonexus sp. MM2026_4. The sequence goes on from NZ_CM148380.1 coordinate 4,123,745, forward strand.
GTGCTCGACCAGACGGCGATCACCTACCCGTGGACGACGGTGAGCAACATGAGCGGCGAGATGATCAAGACCGTGCTCGAAGACGTCTGCGACAACCTGTTCAATCCCGATCCCTACTACCAGCAGGGCGGGGACATGGTCCGCGTCGGCGGTCTGCAGTACACCTGCGACCCGACGGCGAAGGCCGGCCAGCGCATCAGCAACATGATGCTGCGCGGGCAGTTGATCGACCCCGGCAGGACCTACAAGGTTGCCGGCTGGGCGCCGGTCTCGGAAGAAGCGAAGGATGCCGGCGAGCCGATCTGGGAACTGGTCGCCCGCTACCTGCGTGACGTCAAGACACTCAAGCCCGTTCAACTCAACATGCCAAAGCTCAAGGGAGCCGACGGCAATCCGGGGATCGCTCTATGAAATCTTTCAAGTTTGCCCTGGCCGGCCTGGCGCTGGCCTTTTCCACACTGAGCCTGGCCGCCGACTGGGCGCCGGGTTCGACCGACTGGACCAAGCTGCCGGAAATCAAGGTGAGCAAGGCCGGCCTCTACCTGACGCCGCAACAGGCGCTGGAAATGAAAACCGCCAATCCGAAAGGCGTCGGCTTCTTCGACATCCGCACCCGCGCCGAAGCCATGTACGTCGGCATGGCGACCACGGTCGATGCCCTGGTCCCGTTCGTCGAGCACCAGGAAATCATGACCGATTGGGACGACAAGCGGACCATGTACAAGCTGGAACCGAACCAGGATTTCGTCGCCGAGATCGAGCGCCGGATGCAGGCGCTGGGGCTCGGCAAGGACGCGCCGGTGATCCTGATGTGCCGTTCCGGCGACCGCAGCTCCAAGGCCGCCGACCGTCTGCTCGCCGCCGGTTACGGCAAGGTCTACAGTGTAGTTGAGGGTTTCGAGGGCGACCGGGCCAGCGATGGCGCGAAAAAGGGGCAGCGTGTCGTCAACGGTTGGCGTAACGCCGACCTGCCGTGGAGCTACAAGCTGGACAAAGGGAAGATGTACTTCCCGCGTTGATTGTGTGAGCGGCCCGGCCTTCGTCTTTTTTTTGGAGTTTTATTTAAGCAAATTATGAAATAGTGATATTTGGCGCTGCGGCGTCTTACCTGGGAAGGAGACAAAATGAAAAAAGATATGGTTGAACAATGGGTCGCGAAGACGATCAAGGGAGGCCTCGACCGTCGCGCATTCCTGACGCTGGGGGCGGCCGGAGCCGGGTCGATCCTGCTCCGGCCGGCGACGGCGCAGGCGGCGCCGCGCGTCAAGACGAGTGCCAATATCGTCATCGCCGGCGCCGGGGCGGCCGGTCTGGCGGCGGCGTCGCAGCTCGCCGCCCGGCTGGAGGGGGCGAAGATCACGCTGGTCGACGCGCGCAAGGAACACTTCTACCAGCCCGGTTTCACGCTCGTCAGTTCCGGCATCAAGCCGGCTTCCTACGTCGTTTCGGCAACCCGCGACTACGTGCCGGCCGGCGTCGAACTGATCGAGGAAGGCGTCGCCGAGTTCGATCCGGAGGGCAACAAGATCGTCACCAGCGGCGGCAAGTCCATCGCCTACGACTACCTGATCGTCGCCACCGGTCTCAAGCTGGACTACGCGGCGATTCCCGGCATGGATGTCGAGCAGATCGGCAACAACGGGCTGGGCAGCATCTACCACAGCCCGGCCAAGGCCGAAGCCACCTGGCGCGCCATGTCGAACTTCGCCGACAACGGCGGCGTCGGCGTCTTCCTGCGGCCGGGGACCGAGATGAAGTGCGCCGGGGCGCCGCTCAAGTACACCTTCATCACCGACGACTACCTGCGCCGCCGCGGCAACCGCGGCAAGGCCGAGCTGATCTACAACGCCAACAACAAGGCGCTGTTTTCGGTGCCCATCGTCCATGAAAAGGTCCGCATGCTGTTCGAAGACCGCGGCGTCAAGGTCAATTACGAGCGCATCCTGGAATCGATCGACCTCGGCAAGCGCATCGCCGTGTTCAAGACGGCGCTCGGTCCGGTCGAGCTGCAGTACGACTTCATCAACGTGATTCCGCCGATGCGGGCACCGGACGCCGTGCGCAACAGCCCTCTGCGCTGGCAGGAGGGGGGCTGGGCCAACGACGGCTGGATCGAGGTCGACAAGCACAAGCTGCAGCACAAGCGCTTCGACAACGTTTTCGCCGTCGGCGACGTCGCCGGCGTACCCAAGGGCAAGACCGCGGCGAGCGTCAAGTGGCAGGTGCCGGTGGCGGTCGACCACCTGGTCGCCCAGATCGAAGGCAAGGAATCGTCGGCACACTATGGCGGCTATACCTCGTGCCCGCTGATCACCCGCCTCGGCCAGGCAATGCTGATCGAGTTCGACTACAAGGACAACCTGACGCCGTCCTTCCCCGGCGTCATCGCCCCGCTGGAAGAACTGTGGATCAGCTGGGTGATGAAGACGATGGCCCTGAAGCCTACCTATATCAGCATGTTGCGCGGTCGCGCCTGATCTCTGGAGGAAAGCAAAATGAAAGAACTCGATCCGCTGGTTTTTCTCTCTGTCTTCCAGGAAATGCTCGGGCCGCTGCTGTGGCTGATGCTGCTCGTCATCATTGCCGGCACGGCGGCCTTCATTGCGCTGCTGGTCAAGGAAAAAACCGTCAATTCGAAGCGCCTGGTGCGTGCCGAGCTCGCCGGCCTGGTCGGTGGCGTGCTGGCGCTGGTGCTGATGGCCAAGGTTTCCTCATCCGGCTTCACCGATGCCGGCGGGCCGGCCGACTGGTTCCTGATCGCGCTGGTCTTTGGTCTCGGTCTGATCGGGACGGCGATTCTCGTCTATACCGCGATCGGCTGGCGCCAGCCGGCGGCCAATGGCTGATTGACTCAGGGACGGGCGGTTGCGCTGCGGCGCGCCGGCCCGTCGATCAGCGCGTCGGCGAGGCCGGCGCCGCCCCACATGCCGATCAGCGCCAGCCAGGCGGTGAGCGCGAAGATCGCCGCGCCGGAAACCCCGGCGCCGACCGCGCAGCCACCGGCGAGCATGCCGCCGAAGCCCATCAGCAGGGCGCCGGCAATGTAGCGGCGCATGCTGTGGCCGTCCTTGAAACCTTCCAGCTTGAGTTCGCGTCCCCACAGCGCGGCAAGGAAGGAACCGAGCACCACGCCGGGCACCAGGCCGATGTCGAAATCCCAGGGTTGGCCGGGCGGCGACAGCACCAGCATCAGCACGTTGGCCGAGGGGCCGGTGAAACTCAGACTCTGCACCGGCATCACCTCGAAGGCGTGGCTGCCGATGACGAAGGTGCCCAGCCAGGCGAGGGCGACGCTCAGGCCGACGCCGATCGCGCAGCTCCACTCGCGGACGCCGAGGCGGGCGCGGCGCCCGAAGACGATCGCCGCCGCCAGCCAGGCGAGGCCGAAGAGCAGACCGCCGAGGTTGCCGAGATGGGCGCTGACCAGCAGATCGCGGGCGCTGCCCTCGATCGTCCACAGCCCGGAAAGCCAGTTGCGCAGTGGCGACAGCAGGCCGCTCAGCGACGCCTGCGCGGTGACTGCGAAGATCAGGCCGGTGAGCAGGGCGCGCAGGTTGCCGTTGGCGGCCAGCACCAGCATGCGCGACGAACAGCCGCGGGCGAGGATCATGCCGATGCCGAACAGCAGGCCGCCGAGCAGGGCGCCGGACAGGCTGCCGCGGGCCGACAGCTGGCGGGCCTGCGAGACGTCGAGCCAGCCGGCGAGGATCGCCGACTGAGTGGCGACCACGGCGGCGGCGAAGGCGAACAGCCAGATCGCCAGACGGCCGTCGCTTTCCCGGCGCCAGAACTCGACTACCGCGGAGCGCAGGCAGAAGCGCGAGCGCTGGGCGAAGATGCCGAACAGGATGCCGATCAGCAGGCCGGTAACGGTGATTACCGTTTTTTCACCGAAGTGTTCCAGGAGGGCGGGAAAATCCATGGTGCACTCGCAGCTTGCAGTGTTTGGGTCGCTACTTCCGGGCGTACGCGTCAGAACATCTCGATGTCGCCTTCGCCGCTGCGTCCCGGTCCGCTCTGGAAGGTATGCGTGCGTAGGGCATCGGTCTTGACGTGCGAATCGACGAGCAACTGCACCAGGTGCTGGCTGCGCTTGCGGAAACGCTGGATGCCGTCGTTTTCGTCACGGTCGTTGTGCAGGCTGAGGAAGGCGTGCATGTAGGTGCCGACGTTCTCGGTGCGCAGGCTGATGCGGGTGATCATCTGGTTGACGATGTCCTCGAACTGCATCGCCATCACGCCGTCGAGCGTCAGGTCGCGCATGCGTTCGGTGATCGAGGTGATGTTGGTCGAGTGTTCGCGCGCCTTCTCGGTCAGCTCGATCAGTTCCCGGCCGAGATCCTCCAGCGTCGCCCGCGAACGGTCGGCAACGCTGAGGTCGATGTGGCTGGCGGCATTGACCCGCTCGCCGACGTCGCGCAGCGATTTCAGGATGTCGTCGAGGGCGGTGCGGATGTCGACGTTGAATTCGCCGGTGCGCGCCGCCAGCGAGCGCACCTCGTCGGCGACGACGGCGAAGCCGCGCCCGGCTTCGCCGGCGCGGGCGGCTTCGATCGCGGCGTTGAGCGCCAGCAGGTCGGTCTGCTTGGTGATGCCGGAAATGTCGTTGAGCGTGCCGGTGATGCGGGCCACCTTGTCCTGCATCTGGCCGAAGCTCTCGGCGACGCCCTGGCTGGTGGTGCGCAACTGTTCCATCTTGCCGACGAACTCGGCGATCAGCGTGTTGGTTTCGGCAAAGAAGCGCTGCAGGCCGGCCTGTTCGGCGGCGTGGCTGTCGTCCGAGCCGGTCACGCTGAGCATCTCGTCGATCAGCGACTGCAGGATGTGGCGCTGGTCGTTGGATTGCGATTCGAGGCCGGTCAGGCTACCGCTGATCCGGTTCACCGAATCGCGGATCAGCGCCTTGGCTTCCTGCATTTCGGTCTCCAGCGAGGAGAACTGCAGTTCGGCATGCGCCATCGCTTCGTCCGACAGCACCTGGTACTCGGACATCACCTCGGTGAGTTCCTTGACGTAGCCTTGCTGCCGGGTTTTCCAGCGTTCGCGCTCGGTGATCGAAAGGAGGGCGGCGGCGCCCAGCAGGATTGCGATGAGCAGGAACCAGTGGCCGGAAATGCCCGGCGAGGCCAGCGACCAAGCCCAGAGAAGCAGGGCGGCGACGGCGCTGCCCCGGATCAGAAGATCATCGAATCTATTCATTCCGCGTCCCGGATGAAGCGTTAATCCTCGTATTGTACGGGCATTGCAGCCCCCGGGAGGGGGGCTTTGCACGAATTCGGGGCACGCTCGCCCCGCAATCGTGCGGCTTGCGACGCGGATCACCCCATGGTTTTCAGGTGCTGGATGATTTCGCCGGCCATCGGCTGGGCGTCGCCGTAGAGCATGCGGCAATTGTCGGTGTAGAAGAGCGCGTTTTCAACACCGGAATAACCCGTACCCTTGCCGCGCTTGATGACGATGACGTTCTGCGCCTTGTCGGCGTCGAGGATCGGCATGCCGTAGATCGGGCTGGTCTTGTCGGTACGCGCGCTCGGATTGACCACGTCGTTGGCGCCGATCACCAGCGCCACGTCGGCCTGGCCGAACTCGCCGTTGATTTCTTCGAGGTCGAAGATCTTGTCGTAAGGCACGCCGGCTTCCGCCAGCAGCACGTTCATGTGCCCCGGCATGCGCCCGGCCACCGGGTGGATCGCGAACTTCACCTCGACCCCGGCTTCCTCCAGAATCTCGGTCATTTCCCAGACCTTGTGCTGGGCATGCGCCACCGCCATGCCGTAGCCGGGAACGATGATGACCTTGCTGGCGTAGCGCATCATCGCCGCCGCATCCAGACCGGACAATTCCTTCATCGAACCGCTGATCGCCTCGCCCGGGCCGGAAGCGACCATCGGCGTGAACAGGATGTTGGACAGCGGCCGGTTCATCGCCTTGGCCATCAACTGCGTGAGCAGCGTGCCGGCGGCGCCGACGACGATGCCGGCGATGATCAAGGCCGGGTTGCCGAGCACGTAACCTTCGAAGCCGACCGCCAGGCCGGTGAAGGCGTTGAACAGCGAGATCACCACCGGCATGTCGGCGCCGCCGATCGGCAGGGTGACGATCAGGCCGAGCAGCAGCGCGACGACGAAGAAGCCGATGATCAACTGCGGCTGCGCCGGCGCCAGGGCGATCATGGTCAGGCCGAGGCCGATGGCGACCGCCGCCAGCGTGACGTTGACCGCGTTCTGCGCGGGCAGCCGGTAAGCCTTCTTGAGCACGCCCTGCAGCTTGGCCCAGGCGACGCAGGAGCCGGTGAAGGAGACGGCGCCGATCAGCGCGCCGAGCACGGCGAGCGTCGTCGTCACCAGGCCCTGGGCGTCGCCGCGGGCGAACTCGATGGCGGCAATCGCCGCTGCCGCGCCGCCGCCCATGCCGTTGTAGATGGCGACCATCTGCGGCATGTCGGTCATCTTGACCTTCTGCCCGGAAATCCAGGCGGCGCCGCCGCCGAGCGCCAGGGCCAGGGCGATCAGGCCGAGGTTGTGCAGGCCGGGGATGAGGAAGGTGCCGGCGATGGCAATCAGCATGCCGTAACCGGCGATGACGATGCCCTTGCGGGCGCTGGCCGGCGAGCTCATGCCCTTCAAGCCGAAGATGAACAGCAGGGCGCCGGCGAACCAGGCGCCTTGAACGGTGATCGGCATGACTCAGCCCTCCTTCTTCTTGAACATGCCGAGCATGCGTTCGGTAACCACGTAACCGCCGGCCGCATTGGCGGCGCCCAGGGCCACGGCGAAGAAGCCGATGGCCTGTTCGAGCGGCGTGTCGGCGTGGCCGAGCGCGATCATCGCGCCGACGACGACCACGCCATGGACGAAGTTGGACCCCGACATCAGCGGCGTGTGCAGGATCACCGGCACCTTGGCGATGATCTCGTAGCCGGTGAAGGCGGCGAGCATGAAGATGTACAACGCGAGCAGACCGTCCATCAGGCGTCTCCCAGGATTTGCTTGACCGTGGCATGGACGGTGGCGCCGTCGCGGCACAACACGGTGCCGGCGACGACCTCGTCGCTCCAGTCGATGTTCAGGGCGCCGTCCTTGATCCACGGCGAGAGGAAGTTGTAGATGTTCTTGGCGTACAGCTCGGAGGCGTGCGTCGGCATGCGCGACGGCAGGTTGAGCGGGCCGTGGATGTTCACGTCGTTGGCGATGACGTGTTCGCCCGGCTGCGTCAGCTCGCAGTTGCCGCCGGATTCGGCGGCCATGTTGACGATGATGGCGCCGTACTTCATGCGCCCGACCATCTCCTTGGTGACGATCACCGGCGCCTTCTTGCCGGGAATCGCCGCCGTGGTGATCACGACGTCGGCGGCGGCGACCGCCTTCGCCAGCTTCTCGGCCTGCGCCGCCTTCTCCTCGGCGGTCAGCTCGCGGGCGTAGCCGCCGGCACCGTCGGCGGAGACGCCGGTGTCGACGAACTTGGCGCCGAGCGATTCGATCTGCTCGCGCGCCGCGGCGCGCACGTCGTAGGCTTCGACCATGGCACCGAGGCGCTTGCAGGTGGCGATGGCTTGCAAACCCGCCACCCCGGCGCCGATGACGAGCACGCGCGCCGGGCGGATGGTGCCGGCGGCGGTGGTCAGCATCGGGAAGAACTTGGTGCACCGGGCGGCGGCGATCAACCCGCACTGGTAGCCGGAACAGGCGCCCTGGCTGGACAGCGCGTCCATGCTCTGGGCGCGCGAGATGCGCGGCAGCAGTTCGAGCGAGAAGGCGGTAATCTTGCGGGCGTTGAGTGCCGCCAGCCGCGCCTTCGATTCATACGGCTTCAGCAGCCCGATCAGCACCGCCCCTTCCGGCATCGTCGCAATCTCGTCGAGCGACGGCGGCGTCACCCGCAGGATCACGTCGGCGTTGGCGTAGGTGCCTTCGAGGCTGGGCATGAAGTCCACGCCGACGTAATCGGGGTCGAGGAAGTGGCTTTGCACGCCGGCGCTCTGCTCCATGCGGAGCCGGGCGCCGAGCGCGGCGAACTTCTTGGCTGTCTCGGGAACGAGCGCGGTGCGGCTTTCGCCGTCGCTGCGTTCACGGGCAACCGCCAGGGTCAGCGGCATTTTGATCTCCTTGCCTAGAATCATTCGAGGGTTAATTTTTCCTGGCTAAGATAAGGGGATTGTTAATGTTGAAACAATCAGTATTGCTGACCCGACTAGTCAGTAATCGCTTATCGGTCGTGCTCGATGCTGTCGGCTTCAGGCGCTTTCGTCGTGCCCGGGGCGGCTGTTCACGAAGCGCAGTTCCTGCGGGTAGGGGAAGAAATCCTCGACGTGCCCGGCCCGGATCTTGGCCTGGGCGTCCTGCCAGAAGGCCGGCGTCAGCAGGTCCTTGTGGTGCTTCATGAACAGCTTGCGCACCTGCGGCGAGCCGAGCAGGAAGGTGGCGAATTCCTCGGGAAAGACATCGCCGCGGTGGACCGGGTACCAGACCTCGCCCGACATTTCGGTCTCGAAGTCCGGCGCCGGCGGGATCTTGCGGAAGTTGATGTCGGTCATGTAGTCGATCTCGTCGTAATCGTAGAAGACGACGCGGCCGTAGCGGGTGACGCCGAAGTTCTTCCACAGCATGTCGCCGGGGAAGATGTTGGCCTGCGCCAGCTCACGGATCGCGCTGCCGTATTCCTTGATCGCGTGTTCCAGTCCTTCCAGGTTGTTCGACTTGTCCATCCGTTCGAGATGGATGTTGAGCGGTTCCATCCGGCGCTCGATGTAGAGGTGCTTGATGATCAGCTGGTCGCCCTCGATCTCGTACTTGGACGGGGCGAGCCGGCGCAGCTCGTCCATCACCTCGTCGTCGAAGCGCTTCAGCGGGAACATCACGTTGGAAAATTCCAGCGTGTCGGCCATCCGGCCGACGCGGTCGACCTGCTTGACCATCAGGAACTTCTTCTTGACCGTCGCCTGGTCCATTTCCTTGGAGCTGCCGAAGATGTCCTTGATGATCTTGAACACGTAGGGGTAGGAGGGCAGCGTGAACACCAGCATGACCAGGCCGCGGATGCCGGGCGCCATGATGAACTTGTCCTCGGAATGGTGCAGGTGGTAGATGCTGTCGCGGAAGAACATCGTCTTGCCCTGCTTGCCGAGGCCGAGCATGACGTAGATTTCGGAACGCGGCTTGTTCGGCATGATCGAGCGCAGGAACTGCACATAGCCCGACGGCACTTCCATGTCGACCATGAAGTAGGCGCGCGACAGCGAGAACAGGAGGCCGATGCGCCAGGCGTCGAGCAGCACGGTATCGAGATAGAGCCGGCCGTCGCCGTCGTGCAGCACGGGGATGGCAAAGGGGTATTCCAGGGCGCCGTTGATCGCCTTGCCGATGATGTAGGCCGCCTTGTTGCGGTAGAAGGCGGAGCCGAGCACCTGGATCTGGAAATTGACCTCGCGCCGCGGCATTCCCTTCAGGTAGTGGCGGATGCTGTGGTAGACGTAGTCGACGTCGCGTTCGAGGTCGGCGAACGGGCGCTGCCAGCCGAAATCGCCGACGATCTCGCGGATCGCGCCGCGCAGGCCGCTGGCCTTGGCGTAGTAGCTGCGGTAGATGGGGTCGAAGTCGGCTTCCAGGTTTTCCGTCGAGATGGTCGGTCGGACGAACAGGAAATCGTTGTGGAAGTAGGTCCGGTCGAGGATCTTGGTGGTCACCGAATTGAAGAAGGTTTCCGCCAGTTCGGGCTGCTTGTGGTTGAGCAGCAGGCCGATGTAGAGCAGCTTGACCTGCTGCCAGATCGTGTCGTCGAGGTTGCCGGCATCGAACTCGGCGCGCAGGCGGTCGACGCATTCGTCGACGCGGTCGTCGTAGAAGCGGATGCGTTCCTTGACCGCGCGGTGCACCCCAAGCCAGTCGCCCTGTTCGAAACGCATCTTGGCCTCGCGACAGGTCTGGCGGAACAGCGAATAGTGCCGGTTGAAGCCCTGGATCAGCGCGAGCGCGATCTGGTGCGCGTTGGTGCCGTAAAGACCGACCGAAATCTTCATCGTCCATTCCCCCGGAAGTGCGGTCGATTCTAGCATCGGCATCCATTTTCGCTGCCGGCTCCGCCATATGAAATGCTGTTTCACCGGTTGACCGAAGGGCTGGCGTTGCGGATACTCCCGGAGTTTCGTAAGCACCGCGCAAGGGTGTCGAGCTAAGCTTCACCCGCATATTGATAAAAGCCATCGCAAAGGGGTTAGTTAGCATGTCTGCAGAGGAATCCAAGATCATCTACACGCTTACCGACGAGGCGCCGCTGTTGGCAACGTGCGCCTTTCTGCCGGTCATCCGCACGTTCACGGCACCTGTCGGGATCACCATCGAGAAGGCCGACATTTCGGTGTCGGCCCGCGTCATCGCCGAATTTCCGGAATACCTGACGGAAGCACAGCGTCTGCCGAATACCCTCGGCGAGCTCGGCAAGAAGTGCCTCGAGCCCGATACCAACATCATCAAGCTGCCCAACATCTCGGCCTCGGTCGCCCAGTTGAAGGCGTGCATCAAGGAATTGCAGGAAAAGGGCTACGCCCTGCCGGACTATCCGGAAAACCCGACCAGCGACGAGGAAAAGGCGCTCAAGGTCCGCTACGGCAAGTGCCTGGGCTCCGCCGTCAACCCGGTGCTGCGCGAAGGCAACTCGGACCGTCGCGCGCCGGCTGCCGTCAAGAACTACGCCAAGAAGCATCCGCATTCGATGGGCGAGTGGAAACAGTGGTCGCAGACCCATGTCTCGCACATGCACGGCGGCGATTTCTACCACGGTGAAAAGTCGTTGACCCTCGACAAGGCCCGCCGCGTGCGCATGGAGCTGATCGCCAAGGGCGGCAAGGTCACCGTGCTGAAGCCGGAAGTGAAGCTGCTCGAAGGCGAGATCATCGATTCGATGTTCATGAGCAAGAAGGCGCTCTGCGAGTTCTACGAGCAGGAACTGGAAGACTGCCGCCAGGCCGGCATCCTGTTCTCGCTGCACGTCAAGGCGACGATGATGAAGGTCTCGCACCCGATCGTCTTCGGTCACTGCGTCAAGATCTACTACAAGGAAGCCTTCGAGAAGCACGGCAAGACTTTCGAAGAGCTCGGCATCAACGTCAACAACGGCATGGTCGACCTCTACGAGAAGATCAAGGCCCTGCCGGAATCGAAGCGCGACGAAATCATCCGCGACCTGCACGCCTGCCAGGAACACCGTCCGCGTCTGGCCATGGTCAACTCGGCCAAGGGCATCACCAACTTCCACTCGCCGAACGACATCATCGTCGATGCGTCGATGCCGGCGATGATGCGCCAGGGGGGCAAGATGTGGGGCGCCGACGGCAAGCAGTACGACAGCAAGTGCGTGATGCCGGAATCGACCTTCGCCCGCATCTACCAGGAAATGATCAATTTCATGAAGTGGCACGGCAACTTCGATCCGCGGACCATGGGTACCGTGCCGAACGTCGGCCTGATGGCGCAGCAGGCCGAGGAATACGGCTCGCACGACAAGACCTTCGAGATCGCCGAGGACGGCATCGCCAACATCGTCGATATCGACAGCGGCGAAGTGCTGCTGACGCAGAACGTCGAAGCCGGCGACATCTGGCGCATGTGCCAGGTCAAGGACGCGCCGATCCGCGACTGGGTCAAGCTTGCCGTCACCCGCGCCCGCAACTCCGGCATGCCGGCCGTGTTCTGGCTCGACCCCTACCGTCCGCACGAAGCCGAGCTGATCAAGAAGGTCAACGTCTACCTCAAGGACCACGACACCAGCGGCCTGGAAATCTACGTCATGTCCCAGGTCCGTGCCATGCGTTACACGCTCGAGCGCGTCGCCCGCGGCCTCGATACCATTTCGGTCACTGGCAACATTCTGCGCGACTACCTGACCGACCTGTTCCCGATCATGGAACTGGGCACCTCGGCCAAGATGCTGTCGATCGTCCCACTGATGAACGGCGGCGGCATGTACGAAACCGGTGCCGGCGGCTCGGCACCGAAGCACGTCCAGCAACTGACGCAGGAAAACCACCTGCGCTGGGATTCGCTGGGCGAATTCCTGGCCCTGGCGGTGTCGCTGGAAGAACTCGGCATCAAGGAAGGCAACGTCCGCGCCAAGTTGCTCGCCAAGACGCTCGACGCCGCCACCGGCAAGCTCCTCGACAACCGCAAGTCGCCGTCGCCGAAGACCGGTGAGCTCGACAACCGCGGTTCGCAGTTCTATCTCGCCATGTACTGGGCGCAGGAACTCGCGGCGCAGAAGGAAGACGCCGAACTGGCCGCGCATTTCGCCAAGCTGGCCAAGGCGCTGACCGACAACGAAGCGCAGATCGTCGCCGAGTTTACCTCGGTGCAGGGCAGGCCGGCCGATATCGGCGGCTACTACAAGGCCGACGCCGATAAGTGCAAGGCCGTGATGCGCCCGAGCCCGACCTTCAACGCTGCGCTGAAGGCGGCTCGCGTCTGATCAGGCCGCCTCCGTCCGGCAAGCCGGCAAGGCCTCCACTGCGGTGGGGGCCTTTTTTTCGACTGACGTCGCGCGGGCCAAATAGCTGTCAAGGCCAGCGATTTGTTTCATAATTCGCCGACCGGCCCGAGGGAGACATTGTGGCCGGGCCGCCCGGAGGCTGCGGCTTCCGTCGCCCGAATACCCTTAGAGGAGTAGCCATGACATCTCACATCCAGGTTCCGCAAGGTGGTGCGAAAATCCTTCCCGGGCAGCCGGTCCCGGCCAACCCGATCATTCCCTTCATCGAAGGCGACGGCATCGGCATCGACATTACGCCGGTGATGATCAAGGTGATCGACGCCGCCGTTGAGAAAGCCTACGGCGGCAGCCGCAAGATCCACTGGATGGAGGTTTATGCCGGCGAGAAGTCGACGCGCATCTACGGGCCGGACGAGTGGTTGCCCAAGGAAACCTTCGACGCCCTGAAGGAATACTCGGTGTCGATCAAGGGGCCGATGACGACGCCGGTCGGCGGCGGCATCCGTTCGCTCAACGTTGCCCTGCGCCAGGAACTCGACCTCTACCAGTGCGTGCGGCCGGTGCGTTACTTCAAGGGCGTGCCCAGCCCGCTCAAGCATCCAGAGCTGGTCGACATGGTCATCTTCCGCGAGAACACCGAGGACATCTACGCCGGTATCGAGTGGGCCGCCGGCTCGGAAGGTGTCAAGAAGGTCGTCGACTTCCTGCAGCAGGAAATGGGCGTGCGCAAGATCCGCTTCCCGGAAAGTTCGGGCATCGGCATCAAGCCGGTCTCCGTCGAAGGAACGGCGCGCCTGGTCAAGGCGGCGATCCAGTACGCCATCGACAACGACCGCAAGTCGGTGACCATCGTGCACAAGGGCAACATCATGAAGTTCACCGAGGGCCTGTTCCGCGACACCTGCTACCAGGTGGCGAAGGACGACTTCGGTGCCGAGCCGATCGACGGCGGGCCGTGGTGCCGCGTGCGTAACCCGCATACCGGGCGCGAGATCACGATCAAGGATTCGATTGCCGATGCCTTCCTGCAGCAGATCCTGCTGCGGCCGGCCGAATACGACGTGATCGCCACCACCAACCTGAACGGCGACTACATTTCCGATGCGCTGGCGGCGCAGGTCGGCGGCATCGGCATCGCGCCGGGCGCCAACATTTCCGACCAGTACGCCTGCTTCGAGGCGACGCACGGCACGGCGCCGAAATACGCCGGGCTGGACAAGGTCAATCCCGGCTCGCTGATTCTCTCGGCCGAGATGATGCTGCGCCACCTGGGCTGGAAGGAAGCCGCCGACCTCGTCATCAAGGGCATGGAGGCGGCGATCGGCGACCAGCAGGTGACCTACGATTTCGCCCGCCTGATGGTCGGCGCCAACGAAATTTCCTGCTCGGAATTCGGCGACGCGATGATCGAGCGGATGTGAGCGCCAGCCGCGCTGGCCCCGGCAGGCCCCCGCAAGGGGGCTTCTGCCTTTCAGGAGACAGGAACAGGATGCAACCGTGCTGATCAATTGCGTGGCCTACGAGGATGGCGCCCGGCTCAACGAAATCGCCGTCGAGGAAATCAGCGATTACCTGGAGCGTCCCGGCTGTTTCGTCTGGGTCGCGCTGCGCGATGCGACGACGGAAGAGCTCGACATCATGCAGGACGAGTTTCACCTCCACGAACTGGCCGTCGAGGACGCGCGCAAGGGGCAGCAGCGGCCGAAGGTCGAGGACTACGGCGATTCGATCTATGCCGTGATGCACCTGGTCGAGCCCGACGCGGAAGGAGGCTATCGCCTGGGCGAGGTCAATATTTTCGTCGGTCCCAATTACGTGCTTTCGGTGCGCAACCGCAGCCAGCAGGATTTCCTCGGCGTGCGCGCGCGCTGCGAACGCGAGCCGCATCTCCTGCGCCACGGCTCGGGCTTCGTCCTCTACGCGTTGATGGACGCCGTCGTCGATCGCTATTTCCCGGTCGTCGACCGCCTCGAATCCGAGCTGGAAAGCATCGAGGACCGCATCTTCGATCGCGGCACGGCGCGCGCCAACATCGAGCGCCTCTATGAGCTGAAACGGCGGGTGATGCTGCTCAAGCATGTCGTCGCACCGCTGATGGAAGTCGCCGGCAAGCTCGCCGGCGGTCGCGGGCCGGCGATTTGCGCCAACAGCCGCGAGTACTTCCGCGATGTCTACGATCACCTGATGCGCATCGACGCTTCGGTCGACACGATCCGCGAGACGATCGGCACGGCGATCCAGGTCAACCTGTCGATGGTGGCCATCGAAGACAGCGAAGTCAGCAAGCGGCTGGCCGCCTGGGCCGGGATTTTCGCCATTGCCACCGCCTTTGCCGGGATCTGGGGGATGAACTTCGCACAGATGCCCGAACTGCAATGGCAATACGGCTACCCGGCGGCGCTGACGCTGATCGTCAGTACCTGCCTCATCCTCTACCGGCGCTTCAAGCGCGCCGGCTGGCTCTAGGTCGCCGCGACGACGTGAATTCCCGACCCATCGCCGTCTTCGATTCCGGCCTCGGTGGCCTGACCGTGCTGCGCGCCTTGCGTGCCCGGCTGCCGCACGAGGATTACTGTTATTTCGCCGACACCCGATTCCTGCCTTACGGCGACAAGCCGGAATCCTTCCTGCGCGAGCGCGGCGTGCGCATCGCCGCGGCGCTTGCCGAGCGCGGCGCCAAAGCGCTGGTGATCGCCTGCAATACGGCGACCGCCGCCGCCGCCGAAGCGATCCGGGCGGCGACGACGCTGCCGGTGGTCGCCCTCGAACCCGGCGTCAAGCCAGCCGCCGCGCTCAGCCGCAGCGGCGTCGTCGGCGTCCTGGCGACGACGCGGACGCTGGCCAGCGAGCGTTTCCAGCGTCTGTGCGCCAGTCACGCCAGCCACCTGCGGGTGTTGCCGCAGGCCTGCCCCGGGCTCGCCGACGCGATCGAAATGCACGGTGCCGACAGCGTTGAGGTCGAGGCCTTGCTCGACCGATTCGTGCCGCCATTGGGCGCCGCCGACGCCGATGTCGTTGTCCTCGGTTGCACGCATTACCCCTGGGTGGCGCAGGCCATTGCCCGCCGCCTGCCTGCCGGCGTCAACCTGCTCGACACCGGCGAAGCGGTTGCCCGCCAGCTCGAACGCCGACTCGCCAGCCTGGGCCTGCTCGGCGGCGGCGCCGGCCATCTGGCGCTGCTGACCAGCGGCGCGCCGTTGCAGGTGGAAGCGACGGTCGAGCGCCTGCTGGGTAGGAAGATTCCGGTCGAACATTGGGAGCCCTGACATGAGCGAAACACAGAAACCCCTGGCCGGCCTGCGCGTCGTCGAGCTCGGCAGCCTCATCGCCGGACCGTTCTGCAGCCGCATCCTCGGCGAGTTCGGCGCCGAGGTGGTCAAGGTCGAACCGCCCGACGGCGGCGACCCGCTGCGCAAGTGGCGCAAGCTCTACGAAGGCACGTCGCTGTGGTGGTACGTGCAGGCGCGCAACAAGAAATCGGTGACCGCCAACCTCAAGCACCCGGACGGCCGCGAGTTCGTCCGTCGCCTGATCGCCGGCGCCGACATCCTGGTCGAGAACTTCCGCCCCGGCGTGCTGGAAAAGCTCGGCCTCGGCTGGGAACAGCTGCAGGCCGACAACCCCGGCCTGGTCATGGTGCGCCTCTCCGGCTTCGGTCAGAGCGGGCCGTACAAGGACCAGCCCGGCTTCGGCGCGGTCGGCGAATCGATGGGTGGCTTGCGTTACATCACCGGCTTTGCCGACCGGCCGCCGGTGCGCACCGGCATCTCGATCGGCGATTCGATCGCCGCGCTGTGGGGCGCCATCGGCGCCTTGCTGGCGCTACGCCACCGCGAGGTCAACGGCGGGCCGGGGCAGGTGGTCGATGTCGCGCTCTACGAAGCGGTGTTCGCGATGATGGAATCGCTGGTGCCGGAGGCCGACGTTTTCGGCTTCGTGCGCGAGCGCACCGGCAACATCATGCCCGGCATCACGCCGTCGAACACGCACACCACGCGCGACGGCAAGCACGTCACGATCGGCGCCAACGGCGACGCCATCTTCCGCCGCCTGATGCTGGCGATGGGGCGAGCGGACCTCGCCGACGACCCGGGATTGGCCGACAACGCCGGGCGCGACGCGCGGCGCGACGAAATCTACGGGCTGATCGACGCCTGGTGCGCGACGCGCGACGAGGCGGAAATCCTTGCTCTGCTGGAACAGGCGGAAGTGCCGTCGTCGCGCGTTTATTCGGTGCTCGACATGTTCGCCGACCCGCAATTCATCGCCCGCCAGATGTTCCAGTCGGCAACGCTGCCCGACGGCAAGCCGTTCCGGGTGCCGGGCATCGTTCCCCGGCTGTCGGCGACGCCGGGCGAGTGCGGGGCAATCGGGCCGGCGCTCGGCGCCCATACCGACGCCATCCTCGGCGAACTCGGCTACGACCCGGCACGCATTGCGGCAATGCGCGCCGGCGGGGCGATTTAAGCGGGGGTCAGACGCGGAAGCGGCTGACCAACTGCTTCAGGCTGCGCGCGATTTCCTGCAACTGATGGGCGGACGCCGCCGTGCTGCGGATGGTGGCCGTCGTTTCCTCGACCATGTTGGCGATCTGTTCGACGCGCTGGGCGATCGAGGTGCTGGCCGAGCTCTGTTCGCGGGTCGCGTCGGCGACGTCGCCGATCCGCTCCAGCGTGCGGCGGGCGCCGTCCTCGATCTCGCGCAGCGATTCCGACGCCGATTCGGCCAGCGCGACGCCCTGCTGGACTTCCGGCAGCGCGGCGTTCATCGCTTCGACGGCGCCGACGGTGTCGCCCTGGATGCCGACGATCATCTGCTCGATCTCGGTCGTCGCCAGCGAGGTCCGTTCGGCCAGCTTGCGCACTTCATCGGCGACCACCGCGAAACCGCGGCCCTGTTCGCCGGCGCGCGCCGCTTCGATCGCCGCGTTGAGCGCCAGCAGGTTGGTCTGACCGGCGATGTCCTTGATCACGTTGGCGATGTTGGAAATCTGCCGGGCGCGTTCTTCCAGCGCGTGGATGCGGGTCGAAGCGTCGGACACGGTATCGGCAATCTGGCGGATCGCCGCCGCCGCCTTGTCCACCCGTTGCGATCCCTGGCCGGAGAGTTCGACGGCGCTGGTCGAATCGTCGGAGGTATCGCGGGCGCTATCGGAGATGTGGTTGGAACTGACCGTCAGTTCCTCGATCGCCGCCGCCATCGACGAGGTCGCGTCGGATTGCTGTTCGGCCGCGGCGGCCACCTGATCGGAGGCGCTACTGATCTGTTCGGCGTTGCTGACCAGGCGGCTGGCGTCGTTGTTGATCTCGGCGACCATCTGGCGCAGCGCGCCGACCATGCCGCGCAGCGCGTGCAGCAGGCTGCCGGGCGGCGCCTGCGCGATGTCGGTGCTGAGGTCGCCGCCGGCAACCCGTTCCATGATCGCCGCCGCTTCGGCCGGTTCGCCGCCAAGCTGGGTGATCACGCTGCGGCTGACCAGGAGGCCGGTGAACAGGAGGACGACGAGCAGTAGCGCAGAAATCCCGCCGAGCAGCAGGGCAGTTTCGCTGAAGGCCTGGTTGACGTCGTCGATGTAGATGCCGGTGCCGATCACCCAGTTCCACTGCGGGAAGAGCACCGCGTAGCCGAGTTTCGGTTCGGCTTCCTTCTGCCCGGCGCGCGGGAACCAGTAATCGACGAAGCCACCGCCGCCTTTGGCGGCGCCGATCAGTTCACGGATGATGTACTTGCCGTGGGTGTCCTGCATGTCGATCTTGTTCTGTCCCTCCAGCTGAGGATTGCCGCCGTGCAGGAAATAGACGCCTTCGGTATCGAAACCGAAGAAATAGTCGTCTTCACCGTAGCGCAGCCCGCGCAGGCTGTCGCGCGCCGCCTGCTTGGCCTGCTCCTCGGTCAGCGCGCCGCTGCTCGCCAACTGATGCTGATGCTTGACGATGCCGAGCGCCACCTCGACCAGGTCGCGGGTTTTGTCCTGGCGGTCATGCAGCATCCCTTCCCGGATTTCGAACAGCGAAATCAGGCACAGGACGAGCAGGCCGATCAGCATCAGTCCACTGAGGATATGCATGCGCGTGGTGACGCGCAGTTTCGCCAAGCCGCTCATTTTTAGCTCCCTGTAGCAAGTGGTTCTGTTTTTGGTTGACGAGCATAGTCTATAACCAAACCCTGTTTTTGATATGGGCTAAAAATTACACATTGGTTGATTTTGACAGTTGTGTTGTTTTATTGGAGGCGGAAGCGCACCGGCAGCAGCACTTCCTGCGGCGCGTCGGCGGGCAGGGAACGCAGGCGGCGCACCGCATCGAGCGCAGCCCGGTCGAGCAGTGCGTGGCCGCTGCCGGCTTCGATGCGGGCGGCGACGACATTGCCGTCGGCGTCGAGCATCATGAACACCAGGGCCTCGCCTTCGAGGCCGTGGCGGATCGCTTCCTCGGGGTAGAACAGTCCGGCCTGTTGCTGGCGGGCAAATTGATCGCGGATCGCCCGGTTCCAGGGGCTCGGCGTGCCGCCGCGCCCGCTCGGCGCGGTTTGCCGGGGCTGGGCAGCGGGCTTGGCCGGCGGCGGCTTTGGCGTTTCGGGGACGATCAGTTCCGGTACCGGCGGCGCCTGCAGTTGCGCCTGCAGCGCGGGCGGGCGGGGCGCCGGCGGTGCTTCGCTGGCCAGCCAGTCCCCGGCGAGGAAGGGCGCAGCGTGGATCAGCAGCGACACGCAAAAAGCAGGCAGCAGGAAACGTTGCGTTCGGAGCATGAGAGAATGGCGCCTGTTCGCAGCACAAACAGGAAGTTGCATGAAGGGATTGGCAGGCAGGTTCGTAGCGGCAATGATAATCGGGATGGTGCTGGTTTGCCCGGCCCGGGCTCAGTCGTGGTTGGGCGGCGAAGTCCGCCTGCCCGATCCGGTGACCTTCGCCAACCGGATGGAGCTGGGCGACGTGGCCCAGGCCAAGGCCTGGCTGGACGCCGGCATGGCGCCCGATTTCATGGGCAACCGGATCGGTTCCGGGCTGATGATCGGCGCCTGGGAGGGGAATATTCCGCTGATGCGGCTGTTCCTGTCGCGCGGCGCCAGTCTCGGCCTGAGCAACGCCAACGGCGAGACGGCGCTGGCGCTGGCCGCCTGGCGCGGCCAGTTGGAAGCGGTGCAGTGGCTGGTCGAGCGCGGGGCGTCGGTCAATACGCCGCCGCACCAGTGGTCGCCGCTGCATTACGCGGTGTTCGGCGGCCACGCGGCGGTGGCCGACTACCTGATGGCCAAGGGGGCCGATATCGATGCGCGCAGCACCAATGGCTCGTCGGTGCTGATGATGGCGGTGTACGAGGGGCATGAAGCCCTGGCCCGGCAACTGATCGAGCGCGGCGCCAAACGCGATGTGCGCAACGACTGGGGCGATGGCGCGCTGGAATGGGCGATGCGCAACAACAACCTGGGCATTGCGCGCCTGGTCGGCGATCCGGAAAGCTACCAGCAGGCGCTCAACCAGCCCAAGGAACACTGGGGAACGCCGCAGCGCTCGCTGTTCATGAGCCGCGAGCTGGAAGCGCTGCTGGCGATGCGCAAGCAGCTGGAAGAACGCAAGATGTTCGACCGCCGACATCGATCGCCTGATCGCCGCCGAACGCGTCCGCGTTGCCCGCCAGCAGGTCGAGCGGCCGGTAGCGCCGCGGGCGACGGCGCTGGAAGTCAGCGCCAGCCGCAAGCGGCCGGACGAACAGTCGGTACGGGTGGTCGGCCAGGAGGAGAAGGGGAAATCCTTCAAGGTGCCGCCGGCGACCTATTTCGGCAAGCCGAAGATGCCGCCCAAGGCGCCGGTGAAAAATTACTGAGACATGCCGTGCGGATTGCCAAGGCTGACCGGCTCGGGCAGACTCTCGGCGAATCGGGTTTCAAGGAGTGACAGGCATGCTGTATGTGGCGAGGGACGCCGAAGGGCGGGTTTGCGAGTTGCATCCGGTGCCGCTGGACGGTGCCACCGAGGAAGTGGCGGCCGATAACCCGGAAGTGCTGCAGTTCATCCACGAGCGCTGGCGGGAAAGCCAGCTCAACGAGCTCGACCGGGATTTCGTGCGGGTCATCGAGGACACCATCGAACTGCTGATCGCCAAGGGCATCATCATGTTCACCGACCTGCCGCCGAAGGTGCAGGAAAAGATGCTGCGGCGCAAGGAAGTCCGCCAGTTCAACGGCTTCGATACCGGTTACGGCGGCGACGACATCATTCCGCTGTAGGCGCCGTTTCAGGCGCCGTTTTCGCCCTCGGTCTGCAGCACCGCGCGCACCAGTTCGGCCAGCGTGCGGGCGCCCATCTTGTCCATCACCCGGGCGCGGTGGGCTTCGACCGTCTTCATGCTGATGTTGAGTTCGTCGGCAATCTGCTTGTTCAGTTTGCCGGCGACGACCAGATCCATCACCTCGCGCTCGCGCTGCGTCAGTTGTTCGAGGCGCCGGCTGACGGCGCTGCTCTGGCTGCGCCGCTGGGCGTTCTGGCAGTCGACGGCGAGGGCGCGGCGGATGCGCGACAGCAGGTCTTCGTTGTGGAAGGGCTTTTCGATGAAGTCGCAGGCGCCGCGTTGCAGCGCGGCGACCGCCATCGGCACGTCGCCGTGCCCGGTGACGAAGATCACCGGCAGCGGCGAGCCGCGCTGGCTGAGCAGTTCGTGCAGTTCGAGACCGCTCATTTCCGGCATCCGGACGTCGAGCACCAGGCAGCCGCGCAGGCCTTCGTGCCAGGCGGCGAGGAAATGCTCGCCGGACTCGAAGCAGGCGACGGCATAGCCTTCGCCCTCGAGCAGCCAGTGCATCGAGTCGCGCATCGCTTCGTCGTCGTCGACGACGTAGATCACTTGCTTTGCTTCATTGGTCGGGGTCATCGGTCGCCTCCTGCGGCAGCGTGAAGTGGAAAGCGGTGCCGCCTTCGCGGCGCCTTTCCACCCACAGCCGGCCCTGGTGGAATTCTACGATGGAACGGCAGATCGGCAGACCGATGCCCATGCCGTCCGGCTTGGTCGTGAAGAAGGGGGTGAAGATGCGCTCGATATCCTCGTCGGCCAGGCCGTGGCCACGGTCGGCGACGATCACCTCGACGGTGCGCACGTCGCGGCTGCGGGCGGATATCCGCAACTGGCGCTGTTCCGCCGGCAGTTCGCCCATCGCCTCGATGCCGTTCTTGATCAGGTTGAGCAGCACCTGCTCGATCATGATGCGGTCGACGACGACGCGCGGCAGGTTGTCCGGCAGGTCGATCAGCAGCAGCGTGCTCGAGCGCTGCGCCTCGATGTCGGCGAAGGCGCGCGTTTCGTCGATCAGTTCGGGCAGGCCGATCGCCTGCCGGTGCGGCTCGCCCTTCTTGACCATGTCGCGCATGCGGCGAATGATCTTGCCGGCGCGCTCGGCCTGGTCGGAGGCCTTCTGCATCGCCGCCAGCAGGTCTTCGTTGCGGTAGTTGCCGGCCTGCATGCGCTTGACGCAGCCGGCGCAGTAATTGGCGATCGCCGACAGCGGCTGGTTCAGTTCGTGCGCCAGCGACGACGCCATTTCGCCCATGGTGATCAGGCGCGAGGTCTGGTCGAGGCGCTTCTGCTGCTGCTGCTGGACCTCGTCGATGCGCTTGCGGTCGGTGATGTCGGCGGCAATCTGGACGATCACCGTGCGCCCGTCGACCCAGCGGATGGCCCGCTCGTGCAGGTGATACCAGTGGCCGGACAGGCGGTGGCGGACCTCGCCGTCGAACAGTTCGCAGGGCAGGTCGTCGGGCTTCAGGCTGCGCGGGTCGCGGCTCAGTTCGCCGGGGTCGGGGCGGCAGGGTTCGGTGACCACGGCGCTATCGCGGCCGACGGCGTCGAAACCGAAGATGTTCTGGAAGGCGCGGTTGGCGAAGAGAATCTCGCCGCTGTCGCTGGCGGCGACGTGCACCGCCGAATCGAGGCCGTCGATCACCGTCTCGAAGCGTTCGTGGGCGCGCTCCAGTTCGAGGCGGGCGCGACGCGGCTCGGTGATGTCGTTCATCGATGCCATCCAGCCGATCTGCCGGCCCTGGGTGTCGATCAGCGGCGAGAAGTAGAGGCGGACGTAGAAACGCTCGCCGTTCTTGCGCATGATCCGCATCTCGAAGCCGCCGGGCGGCGCCTTGCCGGCGAGCGCCAGGTCGATGGTGTTCTGCAGGGCGGCAAATTCCTCCGGCGGCCAGTAGGGGTAGGGCGGCTTGAGGCCGACCAGCTCGCTTTCCTCGAAGCCGGTCATCCGGCAGAAGGCGGCGTTGACGAAGGTGATGCGGCCTTCCAGGTCGATCGCCCGCAGGCCGGTGATCAGCGATTGCGACATCGCCAGGCGGAAGGCGTAGGCGGCGCGCAACTGCTCCTCGGTCTGCGCTCGGTGCTGGGCGTGGCGGCGCAACTGCAGCATGGCGACCGAGGTGATCGCGGTCAGCACGATGATCAGCAGCGCGGGCAGGAAGGTCAGCCAGACGCCGCCGCCGCGGTAGGCGACGATTTCCAGGCCGAGCTTGTTGTTCGGCAGGTTGAGGACGATGTGGCCGGAAATCTCGCGGTCGCTCGGTTTGACCGAGGTGTTGCGGAACACCTCGCGCTCCTGAGCGTCGAGCACGCTGAGGCTGTAGCGGGCGGTGAAGGCGGTCGGCAGCGAGGCGCGCAGCAGGCTTTCCAGCGACTGCAGGGCGATGAAGGCGCCGAGGTCGGCGCTGCTGCGCTGCACCGGGACGATGATGTCGTGCTGCGGCCGGCGGTCGATGTCCGGATAGTCGTCGGAAATCATCTCGCGGCGGATGCGGAAAGCTTCCTGCAAGGAGGCCAGGCGGCTGCCCTGCAGGCGTTCGCCGACGTAGGTGGTGGTCGATTCGTTGGGTGCCACCCATTCCACGTAGCCGTCGGTGTCGACCCAGACGATGGCGAGGATTTCCGGGTTCTCCCGCACGTAGCGGCCGGCGCGGACCTGGAAGGCCTCGTAGTCGAGCTGCATGAACTCCTGGTCGCGGCCGAGCTGGCCGAGGAACTCGAGGTGGCTGAAGAGGCGGTTCTCGAGCGTCCGCTCCGCCCAGTGCATGTCGCCCTCCAGCGCCGATTTCGCGGTATCGCGCTCGCGCCACTGCAAAAGGCCGGTGATCACCAGCATGGCCAGGGCAAAGATGCCGATCGCCAGGTAGGGCGCGTTCAACAGCCAGGGCTGGCGCGGCGAGGGGGCGGGCGGCTTGGGGAACATGACGGGATTCTTGGGCGGCCCGCCGGGATCGGCCATTGGTACTTACCCTTACTTGAGCAGGAAGTCGGCGAGCAGCGGCAGCAGCGCCGCCGTGAGCAGGCCGTTGAGGCCCATCGCCAGCGCCGCGAAGGCGCCCGACTGCTCGTTGATCTGGAAGGCGCGGGCGGTGCCGATGCCGTGCGCGGCGACGCCCATGGCGAAGCCGCGGATCGCCGGATCGTGCACGCGGATCGCCGAAAATAGCCGTTCGCCGACGATGGCGCCGAAGACGCCGGTACAGATCACCAGCACCGCGGTCAGCGAGGGCAGGCCGCCGATCTTTTCGGCGATCCCCATGGCGATCGGCGTCGTCACCGATTTCGGCGCCAGCGACGCCTGCGTCGCGCTGTCGGCGCCGAGCAGGCGGGCGATGGCGATCGCCGAGACGACGGCGGTCGCGCTGCCCGCCAGCAGCCCGGCCGAGATCGGCAGCAGCAGCTTGCGCACGCGGCGGAATTGCAGGTAGAGCGGCACTGCCAGCGCCACCGTCGCCGGGCCGAGCAGGAAGTGCACGAACTGGGCGCCGGCGAAGTAGGTCTCGTAGGCGGTGCCGGTCAGTCCGAGCAGCGTGCCGAGGATGGCCACCGCGATCAGCACCGGGTTGGCCAGCGGGTGTTGGCCGCTCTTGCGGTACAGCGCGTGCGCCAGTTGGTAGGCAAGGAGGGTCACGGTCAGGCCGAGCAGCGGCGACGCCGCGAGATAAACCCAGATTTCGCCGATCGGGCCGCTCATTTTTCTTCCCCTTCGCTCAGCCGCTGGCACAGGCGCATCGTCCCCGCCGTCACCAGCAGCGCCGCCAGCGTGCTGAGCAGCAGCGAGGCGACGAGCGCCGGCCATTGCTCGCCGATGCGCGAGAAATGCAGGACGATGCCGGTGCCGGCCGGCACGAACAGCAGCGACAGATGCTGCAGCAGGCTCTGGCTGGTGTGGCGCATTTCCTCGTCGGGGCCGTCGCGCAGCACCAGCACCACGAACAGCAGCAGCATGCCGGCGACCGGGCCGGGCAGCGGCAGGGCGAGCCAGCGGACGAAGACTTCGCCGATCAACTGGCAGACGAGGAGGAGGGAAAAGGCGGCGAGCATGGCGGAACTCCTTGAAGCAAGGCCGCCAGTGTATTTGTGCTCGAATGTTTTGTTAATCAGCCGAATTGGCGAATGATCTTTTACCAGTTGTCAGCAATGCAGGTCAGTAATCCTCGTCGGTCGTCCACATCTCCGGCGTGAACCGGATCACCCGGTTGCGTCCGGTCTCCTTGGCCTGGTAGAGCGCCAGGTCGGCGAACTTGACTGCCTGCCAGAAGGTGGCGCTGTCGCCGGGGAAATCGGAGATGCCGATGGAAATCGTCTTCTGGATCACCGCGCCGCCGACCTGCACCTTCATCGCCTCGACCTCGCCGCGGATCTTTTCGCCGATCAGGCAGGCGTGTTCGGCATTGCTGTCGAGCAGGATGATCAGGAACTCCTCGCCGCCGTAGCGGATCACCAGGTCGGAGGCGCGTACCGCCTGCTTGAGCACGCCGGCCAGCGCCTTGATCACGGTGTCGCCGGCGTCGTGGCCGTAGGTGTCGTTGACCATCTTGAAGAAGTCGAGGTCGAGCATCATGATCGCCGCGTGCGCCCGCTTGCGCTGCACGCCGGCGATCAGCGTGTTGACGTATTCCTCGAGGAAGCGGCGGTTGTTGAGGCCGGTCATCGGATCGCGCAGCGTCGAATCGCGCAGGTTCTCCATCAGTCGCTTGGTTTCCAGCACCGGCGCGGTTTCCCGCAGGTAGACCTGGAGCAGCGGGGCGCACTCGTGCAGTTTCTTCTCCTCGTCCGGCGTGCAGATGATCTGGACGATGCTGCCGACGGCGCCCGACTGGATGATCGGGAAGCAGACGTGGCGGCGCGGCCCGACTT
This sequence comes from Azonexus sp. MM2026_4, assembly GCF_055901855.1. Lineage (NCBI taxonomy): Bacteria > Pseudomonadati > Pseudomonadota > Betaproteobacteria > Rhodocyclales > Azonexaceae > Azonexus > Azonexus sp. MM2026_4. Next base: position 4,149,370 of record NZ_CM148380.1, read on the forward strand.
CGGGCGGCGGCTGGAAGGCGTAGCAGATTTCCGGGTTGTCGATGCCGTCGACCGGGTGGCCGGTGCGGCGTACCCGGCAGGCTTCCGGGCGGACCAGGATTTCCGGGTCGCACCAGCGGCAGCCGTCGGCCGGGCGGCCGTCGACGATCAGGCTCTTCATCTGCTTCTTGTGGTTGAGGATTTCGTAGAGCGAGAACTCCTGGCGGCCGAACTCCTTCTGCAAGGTGCTGGAGAGGCGCGTGTAGATTTCCGACTTGGTCTCGTCCTCTTCGATCGCCTGCTTGAAATGCGCCGCCTTCGACAGTCCTTCGACCATGTCGATGGTCGCCGTCAGCAGGTTCTCGCCCGGCGTCGCCGGCCGTTCGGTGAGGCGGGCGACGCTGGTGCCGATGCGGTTGAGGCCGCTGTCGAGGAAGGCCAGCAGGCGGTTCATGTCGCGCGCGATCTGGCCGATTTCGTCCTTGGTGCGCTGCTCGATCTGCGTCTTGAAGTCGCCGTCGAGCGCCTTCTGCACTGCCGCTTCGACCGCCGTCGCGGTGTCCGAGATCGGCCGCAGCATGCGCCGGGCGAGCAGCACCAGCAGCACGGCAAACAGCGTCACCGCGCCGGTGATGCCGCCCACCGTCAGCACCGCCTTGTCGCGCAGGCCGTCGATCGACATCGTCATCGTCACCGTGCCGAGCACGCTGCCTTCGCTGACCTGGTGGCATTGCAGGCAGTTCGGCGTGCCGTGGGCGGTGGCGATGTAGGGAATAGTGCCGCGGAAGACGGTTTCGCCGTCCTCTTCGACGACGCCGAAGGAGGGCTTGCCGCTCGCCATCACCTGGCGTTCGGTGGCGTCCGCCTGGCTTTCCAGATTGAGGCCGCGGCCGAACTGGCGTTCGACCTCGGGCGAGCGGACGACGCGCGCCGAGCGCAGGCCCTGCACTTCGAGAATGCGCTTGAGGAAGCTTTCGCGACGGTCGATGACGCCGTTGATCATCGACTCGGTCAGCGCCACCCGCACCAGTTCGCCGGCCGAGCGGATGTGGTCGGTCGCCGAGGCAATCGAGAAACTGCGGAAGGCATAGAGGCTGATCGCCACCAGCACGGCGAGCAGCGAAACGGCAATCGCCGAAAAAAACAGCGTGACCTTGGTGTTGAGATTCACGATGACGATCCCGCAACACGGATTCGGAAGTGCGACATTATGTCCGAGCCGCCTTCTATTACGAAGGTGTTAGGGGGCGCGCTCCCGGAAAATCGCCGGCTTTGTTGATCAGGATCAAGCCGCCCGGGCGCAACGATCATCGTTTTGCGCCAGGCTACCGGAGGCGTTTATGATGATGTCAATTTCAACCGTTTCCGGAAGACATCGAGATGAATGCAATGCCCTTCGCCAGGCGCCTCGGCCTGCTCGCCGCCGCCTTCGGCATGCTCGGCCCCGCGCAGGCCGACAGTGCCGGCCTGCTCCCCGCCCTCAACATCGACCTGACGCAGACCACGGTTTCCGGCATCTCGTCCGGCGCCTTCATGGCCGTCCAGTTCGGCGTCGCCCATTCGGCCTCGGTGCGCGGCATCGCCGCCACTGCCGGCGGCCCGTATTTCTGCGCCGGCAAGGACGCCTGGGCCGGCGCCGGCGTCGGCAAGGCGATCGCCCGCTGCATGCAGGGCGATCCCGCCTATCCGGCGCGGCCGATCACCCAGGCCGACCTCGATCAGATGACCGCCGCCGCCCGCGCCTGGGCGGCCAAGGGGCTGATCGATCCGCTCGCCAACCTGGCGCGGCAACGCCTCTGGCTGTTCCACGGCAGCAACGACGGCGTCGTCAAGCAGCCGGTCAACGCCGCGCTCGAACAATGGTTCGCCGGCTTCGCGCCGCTCAGCCAACGCTTCACCCAGGACAGCTTCAACGCCGGCCACGCCCAGATCAGCGCCGCCTGCGCCGGCACCGCCTGTCAGCCCTGCGCCAGGACCGGCGGCGATTTCATCAACGCCTGCCAGACCATCGCTGCAGCCGCCCCCTACGATGCCGCCGGCGGCGCGCTGCAGATGTTCTACGGGCCGCTGGCGCGGACCGCCAGCACGGCCCTCGGCGCCAGGCCGCAAACCTTCGATCAGCGCATCCACACCCGGCGCGGCGGGGCCGCCATCGCCCCGCTCAAGATTGCGATGGCCGAGCAGGGTTACGTCTACGTGCCGAAGGATTGCGCCGACGGCCAGGTCTGCCGGCTGCACATCGCCTTCCACGGCTGCCGGCAGCAGGCCGAAGTGATCGGCGAGGCCTTCGTGAACAAGGCCGGCTTCAACGAATGGGCCGACGCCAACCGGATCGTCGTCCTCTACCCGCAGGCGGCGGCCGCCGTCGCCCCGCCACTGACCCCGCTCAACCCGCAAGGCTGCTGGGACTGGTGGGGCTACAACGACTTCGGCTGGGACATGACCGGGCATTACGCCACCGTCGGCGGCGACCAGATCGCCAGCGTCTGGAGCATGGCCGAGCGCCTGGCCAGTGGCAGCGGCGCCGCCACGCCGGCGCTGGCAGGCGGAGCGCCCGAGCTGCGCGTTGCCGACCGCGCCGACAACCAGATCGTCCTCACCTGGCACGCCGTGCCCGGCGCCACCGCCTACCGCTTGCAGCGCGACGGCGGGGCGATCGCCGAGATCGCCGCCGAGGCGCTCCCGTCCTGGGTCGATAACGGCCTCCAGGCGGACACTGCCTACACCTATCGCTTGTTCGGGGTCGATGCCGAGGGCCGGGAAACGCCTCTCGCCAATACCCTGATCGTCCAGACCGCCAAGCCGCCCGCCGCCTGCGATCCCTATTTCTCGCTGGCGCAGAACCGGCCGGTGACCCGGAAAAACCGGCCGACGCGCAAGACCTGTCCGTGATCGCCGACTGGCCGGGCGGCTGCCCGGCCAGCGCCGCCTCTATAATGGCGGCCCAGACACCGCGCGCAACGGTCATCCAGCCGGCTGCTCCCTGGCCTGTCGCGTCGCCATTTCCGGCGCCGTGGTGTCGCTACCGATCGCACAGGACATGGACGAAACGACACAATTATTCGAGGACGTGGCGCGCTATTTCAGCCTGCTCGCCGACCCCACGCGCCTGCGCATTCTGTTTACCCTGTGCCAGGACGAACGCCCGGTCAACGACGTGGTCGACCGCATCGGCCTCACCCAGGCCAACATCTCGCGCCACCTCAACATCCTCTACCGGGCCGGCGTCCTTGGTCGCCGCCGCGACGGCAACCAGGTCTTCTACCGCGTCATCGACCCCAACTTCGTCGACATCCTGCGCACCGTCAGCGTCACCGTCGCCAGCCGGGATATCGGGGAATTTCTCGCTGCTGACGCGTCCAGGGGGAGTTGAACGCGGCGGCTTGGCCGCCCGGCGATTCGCAGTTCGCAAACTGCGAACCCGGATGAAGTGTTCACGCAACAAAAAAGCGCCGGGTTGCCCCGGCGCTTCTTCATTCTCTGTCGGAGTCGGGCGTCTGGGCGCCTTTTTTCCGGGTACTGCTTAAGCCATCGCCTCGTACAGCGGCAAGGTCAGGAACTCCGGGTATTCCGGGGTCAGCGACATCTTGTCGAAGATTTCGGCGGCTTGGTCGTAGGTGGCCGTGTCTTCGCCCTGGGCGGTGACGGTGGCTTTTACCTTGGCGAGTTCTTCGACAATCATCGGGCGAACAAGTTCCACGGAAATTTTGCGGCCGTCGTCGAGGATGCCCTTCGGCGACACCACCCACTGCCAGACTTGCGAGCGGGAGATTTCGGCGGTGGCGGCGTCTTCCATCAGGTTGTGGATGGGCACGCAGCCGTTGCCGGCCAGCCAGCTACCCAGATAGTGGATGCCGACGTTGATGTTGTTGCGCAGGCCGGCTTCGGTGATCGGGGCTTCCGGACGGAAATCCAGCCACTGGGCCGGGCCGAAGGAGCCTTCGACTTGCTTTTCGAACTGGTTCGGGCGGTCGCCCAGGACCTTGACGAACTCTTCCATGGCGATCGGCACCAGGCCCGGGTGGGCCACCCAGCCGCCGTCGAAGCCGTCGTTGGCGTCGCGGGTCTTGTCGTGGCGGATGCCGGCCAGCGCCTTTTCGTTGGCGACCGGGTCGTTCTTGATCGGGATCAGCGCCGACATGCCGCCCATCGCCGGGGCGCCGCGCTTGTGGCAGGCCTGGACGAGGGCCAGGGCGTAGCCGCGCATGAAGGGCACTTCCATGGTGATGGCGCCGCGCTGGGCGAGGCAGAAGTCCTTGTTCTTCTTGAACTTCTTGATGCAGGAGAAGATGTAGTCCCAGCGGCCGGCGTTGAGGCCGGCGGAGTGGTTGCGCAGCTCGTAGAGGATTTCTTCCATCTCGAAGGTGGCGAGGATGGTTTCGACCAGCACGGTGGCCTTGATCGTGCCTTGCGGCAGGCCGACGTGCTCCTGGGCCATGACGAAGGCGTCGTTCCACAGACGGGCTTCGAGGTGGCTTTCCATCTTCGGCAGGTAATAGAACGGGCCGGCGCCGCGGGCGATCTGTTCCTTGGCGTTGTGGAAGAAGACCAGGCCGAAGTCGAACAGGCCGCCGGAGACGCGCTGGCCGTCAACCAGCACGTGCTTCTCGTCGAGATGCCAGCCGCGCGGACGGATCTGCAGGGTGGCGATCTTGTCGTTGAGCTTGTATTCCTTGCCGTTCTCGTTCTTGAAGGAGAGCTCGCGGCGGATCGCCTTGTACAGGTTCACCTGGCCCTGGATCTGGTTTTCCCAGTTCGGGCTGTTGGAATCCTCGAAGTCGGTCATGTAGGAGTCAGCGCCCGAGTTGAAGGCGTTGATGATCATCTTGGCTTCGACCGGGCCAGTGATTTCGACGCGACGGCATTGCAGGGCGGCTGGCACCGGCGCGACCTTCCAGTCGCCGTTGCGGATGTGCGCGGTTTCCGGCAGGAAGTCCGGCATTTCGCCGGCGTCGATGCGGGCCTGGCGGTCGATACGGGCCTTGAGCAGTTCCTGGCGGCGGGCTTCGAAGGCGCGGTGCAGCTTGGCGACGAATTCTAGCGCCTCGGTGCTGAGGATGAATTCCCATTCGGGCTGGATCGGGGCGGTGATTTGCACGCCGGCGGGGAGGGTGATGGCCATGATGTCTCCTGAAGGATGGATGAAGTTGAGAAGGAAATTCAGCTGCGCAGGCCGCCGACCCAGGCGAGGACGTCGCTCAGTTCGCGGCCGCTGCCGTGCGGCGTGACGTCGAGGACGTCGGCCGGCTGGTTGGTACGATTGACCCAGAAGGTGGTGAAGCCGAACCAGGTGGCGGCGCAGGCATCCCAGGCATTGGCCGAGACGAAGAGGATTTCCTCTTTCGGCAACTGGAAGGCGTCGACGGCGAGCTGGTAAACCTCGGGGGCGGTCTTGAATTTATGCACGCTGTCGGCGGAAAGGATGTGCGCGAACAGGTGGTTCATGTCGTTGTACTTGACGGCGATGTCGAGCATCGAATGCGTGCCGTTGGACAGGATGGCGAGCGGGAAACCCATCGCCTTCAGCGCTTCCAGCGTCGCCAGGTTTTCCGGGAAGGGGCGCAGGCAGGCGTACTGGTTCATCAGGTGCTGGCGCTGGCTGTCGTTCATTGGCAGTTCCAGCGCGCGGGCGGCGAAGATCAGCGCGTCGCGGGTGACTTCCCAGAAGGTCTTGAACTGGCCGCTCATCGTCCGGATGCGCGTGTATTCGACCTGTTTGGCCCGCCACAACAGGGTCAGCGCCTTGCCTTGGCAAGGGAAATACTCTTCGGCCAGCGCTTCCATGCAATAGACGTCGAACAAGGTCGCATAGGCGTCGAAGGCGATGGCTTTGGGCGAGGCGGAGGTTGGCGGCGTGATCATGGACATGGAGTTTATTGCTACCAATAAGATAAGATAAGCGGCAAAAGAAGCGGTTATTCTTTTACCAAAAGTAAATAATCAAATGGATACTTTCAAGCAGATTTCGGCATTTGTAAACGTCGCGACGCGCGGCAGCCTGTCCGCCGCCGCCCGCGCCGAAGGGGTGACGCCGGCCATCATAGGCCGCCGGCTCGATGCGCTGGAAAGCCGGCTCGGCGTCAAGCTGCTGATCCGCACCACGCGCAAGCTGACGCTGACCTTCGAGGGCCAGGCTTTCCTGGAAGATTGCCAGAAGGTGCTGACCGATCTCGCCAACGCCGAGGCGGCGGTGTCGCTGGGCGGCGTCCAGGCGAGCGGTTACCTGAAGGTTTCGGCGCCGGCCGGTTTCGGTCGCCAGCATGTGGCGCCGCTGGTCGGCGACTTCATGCGCGCCAACCCGGAGGTACGCGTCAATCTCAACCTCTCCGACCGCCTGGTCGACCTGATCAACGAGAACATCGACTGCGCCATCCGCATCGGCGAACTGACTGATTCCAGCCTGGTCAGCGTCCGTCTGGGCGAGATGCGCCGCATGGTGGTGGCCAGCCCGGCCTACCTGGTCGAGCACGGCGTGCCGCGTTCGCCGGACGATCTCGCCGGCCACAACTGCCTGTCGCTCGGCCAGCAGCGCGGCTGGGTGTTCCGCGATCCGCAGAGCGGCAGCATCGATACGCTGAAGGTAACCGGCGATTTCGAGTGCAACGACGGCGCCGTGCTGCACGAATGGGCACTGGCCGGGCGCGGCCTGGCCTGGCGCTCGCTGTGGGAGGTCGGCGGCGACCTCAAGGAAGGCCGCCTGACCTCGGTGCTCGACGCCTGGCAGGCGCCGCCGATGGGCATTTACGCGGTGTTTCCGCAGCGCCGCCACCTGCCGTTGCGGGTCCGGCTGTTCATCGACCTGCTCAAGGAAAACTACAGCCGGCCGAGCTACTGGGAATTGCGCTGACGATGCGGAAGCCGGTCTATCGCGCGCTCGGCGTGCTGTCGGTGCTGCTCGGGATGGTCGGCGTCGTCCTGCCGCTACTGCCGACGACGCCTTTCCTGATCCTCGCCGCCTTCTTCTTCGCGCGCTCGCATCCTGAATGGGAGGCGCGGCTGCTGGCCGATCCGCGGGTCGGTCCGGCGATCCGCGCCTGGCGCGAGCGGGGGGCGATTCCGCTGCTGGCCAAGCGGCTGGCGACGCTGCTTCTCGCGCTCAGTGCCGTCGTCGGCTGGTTCGGATTGCCCGGCGACTGGCGCTACCTGCCGGGCAGTTGCGGCGCCCTCATCCTGCTGTGGATGTGGTCGCGTCCGTCGGCTTGAGCGACTGACAACTGCCGTCCGGCCAGACGACGGCATCGCGGCCCTGGCGCTTGGCTTCGTACATGCGGCGGTCGGCGCGCCAGATCAGGGTTTCGCAGGCGGCGATTCCGTCTTCGTTGCTGCAGGCGATGCCGAAAGAAGCGGTCATCTGCCGGCCGTCCGGGCGTTGCCCCAGGCCTTGCTGGCGCATCCGCAACAGCAGCATCGGTACCTTGTCGAGCGGCGTGTCGGGCAGGACGGCGACGAATTCCTCGCCGCCCCAGCGGATCAGCAGGTCGCTGCGGCGCAGACTGCTGCGCAGGTTGTCGGCGAGTGTGCGCAGGCATTGGTCGCCGGCTTCGTGGCCGAACAGGTCGTTGACCTCCTTGAAGCGGTCGAGGTCGATGAAGGCCAGGGTGAGCGGTTTGCCGGCCATGTGGTTGAGGCGGAACAGCAGCTTCAACGCGTCTTCGCCGGAACGCCGGGTGTAGGCGCCGGTCAGCGGGTCGTGCATGGCGCGCACGACGAGCGTCGCCATGTAGTGACACTGGCTCATGCCGGAGAACATGGCGACGCCCAGCATCATCAGCATGAACCACAGGGTGCCGCCGTAGTGCGCCAGGTCGGGCGCGGTACCGCCGAGGATCAGGCCGGCCAGCCCCATGCCGATCACCGGCAACGCGAAGAGCAGGGCTTCGAGCGCGGTCAGCGGGAAAATGGCGAGGCCGCCGAGGACGATGGTCGGCAGGTAGGCGTAGAGTTGGGCGACCAGTTTCTGGGCATTGGTCTGGCTGGCCTGGGCGAGCATTTCCGCCGACAGCAGGTGAAACAGCGATGGCACCAGCAGCAGGACGAGCAGGGCCGCCAGCGCCTGGGTGTAGGGGCGGGTCAGCGAGGCTTCGCGCGGCCAGGCGAGGGCGCCGAAGATGGCGGTGGACACCAGGCGCAGGCCGATCAGTTTGCCGGCGGTCTCGAGGTCGAAGACGACGAGGTCGATGATCGCGAAGAACGGGACCAGGATGGCGAACAAGCCGGCGATCAACTGCACGCGGGCGACGATCACCGATGCCGCATGGCGGCGCAGTTCGTTGCTGCGGCCGGCCGGGGTCAGCATGTCGAGCAACTGCTTGCTGCTCAGTTGCGAGGGGGCGAGGATGTTCTCGCTGATGCGGGTGCGCAGCGATTTCACGACGTCACGCTCCGACGGCGAGCGCGCGGTGCCGGGTTGGAAAAAAACCGGGGTCGCCCATTGACGACCCCGGCTTGACGATTGCTGGTCCGCATCGGCAAATCAGGCGGCGTTGGCCTTGCGCAGTACGCCGTAGAGCTCGTCCTTGAGGGCGAGTTTTTGCTTCTTCAGCGTCTCGATTTCGACCGGGCTGGCCGGTTCGATGTGGCTTTCCATGTTCTTGATCTTCTGATCCAGTTCGTTGTGCTGATCGAAGAGGTTGAGGAAGTGACGGTCCGTGGTCTTCAGTTGGGTGATCAGGTCACGGTATTCGGGAAACATGTTGCTCTCCTTGTTTGTGTCGTTGTGTCCGTCTCCATTGTACGACCGGGGCCCGGCGCTGGTAAGGGGGCGCGCTCAGTAACGGTGATAGCCCATGCCGACGAAGGGCGGAATGCGGCCGACCAGGCTTTCGAGGAGGATCAGTTCGGCGTCGGTATGGTTGATCACCCGGGCCGGCACCATCATCCGCTGCCGGTCGGCGTTCAGGTAGAGCGGGTGGTCGTGGTAGGTGGTGGCGATCGTTTCCAGGATCGCCGTCTCGCCGGGGGCGCTGATCTCGGCCTCGCCGTAGCACAGGCAGAAATAGACCTGCGCCGCGCTCGCTTCGATATAGCAGGCGGTGCCGCGGATGCCGATGGTGGCGGTCGGCGTCTGCAGGCTCTTTTCGCCTTTGCCGAAAACGCCCATCAGTTTGCCCTGCAGGATGCGCAGGACGCGCCGGGTGGCGTTGTCCTCGATGACCTGGACGGTGGAATTCGCCCGCTGCAGGTAGGCATCGCTGCCGATGATGTAGATCGCCTGGGCATCGTTGCCGGTGACGATGCGGTCGCCGCTGCCGAGCGCCATGCGCGGGCGGGCCGGCTTGCCGTTGACCGTGACCTCGCCGCTGAATTCGTGCAGGCCGGGCGGCGGAAGCGCCTGGCCGGCGGCCCAGGCCCGGCTGGCGAAGGAAAAGCGCTCGAACACCGCGAGCGTGGCGAGATGGCGGATCAGTTGGCGACGGTTCATCGTTGATCTCCTCGGGTGGGCGTTGCCGATGTCCGGCAAGCGTAGCGAAACGGCGGCGCAAATGTGCGGTGGAAGCAAAAAAGAATCGGCGGCACGCGTTGCTCCCCCGGCCTTGCGCGGATCGTCCCGGCGTCGGAAGATGTTCGTTGTCCGGTTGAAAACAGGTGGCAGAACGATGATGAAACAGGATTCCGGAGGCGCCAGGCGCTGCGAGGTGGCGGTCATCGGTGCCGGTGTCGGTGGGTTGAGTACCGCCATCCGTCTGGCCGGACTCGGTTTGTCGGTGACCGTGTTCGAGCGTCTCGAACGGGTCGGCGGCTTGTGTGGCACCGTTGTCTTCCAGGGGCGACGTTACGTCGTCGGCTGCAACGATTTCGGCCATGGTCTGCGGCGCGACCTGAAGGTGCTCGGCATCACGCTGCCTTTCGAACACAAGAAGGCCCGCATCCATTTTGACGGCGAGCATTACAGCATGCCGCCCGGTCCGCAGACGATCCTGAACTTCGCCCGCCACCTGCCGTCGTTCATCCGCTATGTCCTCGCTTTGCGCAAGGCGCGGCGCACCGCCTATGCCAAGGTCCGTTTCCTCGACGAACTGGTTGACGCCGCGGGCGTTGGCGGGCGCTTCGCTGACATCCTGATGCTGCCGGCCTACCTGATGGGGGTGCCGCCGGACCGTTTCCGCGTCGATTCGATCCTCGACGAATTCAGCTTCCATTACGGCTACGCCAATCCGACGACGCCGGTCGGCGGTCCGCAGGCGCTGGCCGACGCCCTGCACCAACGCCTGCTGGCGCTCGGCGGCAAGGTCGTCCTCGGTTGCGAGGTGAGCGGGGTCGAGGCGGCGGCCGGAAAGAAATTGATCCATACCAGCCAGGGCAGTCATGCTGCCGATCTGCTGGTGTTGACCTTGCTGAAGCCCGGCCATTTCCCGGCTAGCTTCGAATCCGGGCTGCCGCTGTCGATGCTCTGGCTGGACATCGATCCGGCCTACCGCCTGCCGTCCGGGATTCACACGCACCTGTATTACCCGCCGGGAATCCGCCAGTGGTTCGGCGACATCTACGCCGGACGGATGCCGGCCGAGTTCGGCTTCCACTTCTTCTGCAGCGATCTCGGCGTGCAGGACGGCGTCAATACGGCGAGCGTCTATTGCCATCTGCCGCGCGGACTGGCCGAGGAGGCGGCGATCCAGGCCAGCGCCCAGGCCTATATCCTGGAACGGATCGAAACGCTGCTGCCCGGCATCGGCGGCTATCTGCGGGGCTGCACGATGGTCTCGCCGGCGATGTTCCGGGAAATGCACGGCATGGACCCGGTGCTGACGCCGGTCATCGCTCCGGCCGGTTTCCCGCAGCCGGACAACCACGCGCCGGAGGACGACGTTTATTACGCTGGTGCCGCTGCTTTCCCGCCGGGCATGCACGCGGGGGCGGCGATCCGTTCGTCGGCCTACGTCAGCGAGTTGATCGCCCGGCGCCTGGCGGAAGGGCGCTGAGCCGCGTCAGGGTTTGCGGAAGACGTGCCGGATTTCGACCTTCGGCGGCCGGTTGAGCAGGCGGAAGACCGGGCCGACGAAGGGGTTGAGGATGCGCCGCGTGGTGCGTAGCGCCATGCGCACCGGCGAGATGGTGGCGCCCAGTTCCTGCTTCAGGTCGTAGGTGGTGAGGCCGAACTCGATGCGCGGAATGCCCAGCCGGATCGCCGTCTCGATCAGCGCGTAGCCGCCATAGATCCACAGGCCGTCGTTGGCGGCCTGCTGGCGGCCGAAGAACATGAAACGCATGAGGTCGCCGTCGAGCATCAGCAGGATGTGGCCGACCAGCGTCTCCTGGCGGTAGAAGAGCATCACCTTCGCCTTGCCGTCGAGACGCTGCGAGAGTTCCCGGTAGAACGCCGGGGTCAGCACTTCGCGCTGGTATTCGTCGGCCTGTTCATGGACGACCTGCCATTGCCGGTGCAGGGTCTCGGCGAGGTCGGCGAAATCGTCGCAAATCTCGTAACGGAATTGCTGTTCCCGGCCCTGGGCAAGGTAGCGCAGGAGTTTGCGCCGGTAGTGGCTGCGCATGGCGGCGATATACGCCTCCGGCGTCGGCCAGGCGACCTCGACGTAGGTATTGGGCAGGCTCTCCAGCCAGTGGTAGCCGAGCGCTTCGAGATTGCTCTGGTGCGCCCAGGCCGCCCCTTCGAAGTCGCGCATGACGATCAGCAGTTGCCCGTCGCGCCGGGCGAATTCCTGCAGGACCTTGTCCAACGCCGCCCCTAGCGCGTCGCCCGGTGCGTCGGGCGCCAGCACGAAGGGCTCGCTGCCCGGGGTGACCGGCGTGCCGCATTCGAGGATGCTGAACTTGAGGAAATTCGGCAACAGCCGACGCAACTGGGTCAGCAGCTTGCGCAGGGCGGGCGGGGCGAAGATCGCCAGGTCGGTGGTGATCGAGTAGAAGCCGGCGATGCCGACCGGCCGGTCGGCAGTGTCGAAGAAGAGGATGTAGCGGTAGCGGAAGTCGTTGATTCCCGAGTTTTCCAGCGCTTCCCAGAAGCGGCGCGAATAAACCAGCGAATGGCCGGCGCCGAGGGCATCCCAGGCATCCGCCGGAACCTCGGCGATATGGTCGAATACGGCAGTTCTCACACGGTTCATGGGTTGGCTTCAGTGCCCTGCAATTTCACGAGGGGACGACCCGGAGCATAGTCGATGCGAGCCGGAATCCCAAGCTCGCGTCAATGTCGTTCCGCTGCACCGCCCCAGGGCATCACCGGGACTGTCGATATCGCGTTGGCGGGGGCTCCCTCGATCAGGCGCCGGCTGATCGCCAGATAGACGAGCACCTTGCGCTTCGCGTCGTAGCTGCGGTGGATTGCGGTTTCCTTGAACAGCAGCGAGGTGTTCTCGCTGAAGACGATTTCGCTCTCGGGCAAGCCGGCGGGCAGGGCGACCGGGCCGATCTGGCGGCAGGCGATGGAGAATTGCGACGGATCTTCGGCCAGCCCCAGGCTGCCCTTGATGCCGCCCGACTTGGCCTGGCTGACATGGCAGGTGACGCCGGCAATCTTCGGGTCGTCAAAAGCATAGACGCAGACCCGGTGGTTGGCGCCGATCAGCTTCCAGGCGGTGGTGACGCAGCCGATTTCTTCCGCTTGCGCAGCCGCAGTGAGCAGCAGGGAAAAGGGCAAGGCGAGGGCCAGATGGCGCGGTTTCATTTTCTTGCTTCCGGAAGGGTTGGTGGTCTGCATCCAGCATACACAATATGCCTGCGCGCCAGCCAATGAAAAGGCCGGCCCCTTGTGGGAGCCGGCCTTTGCTGCCGCGGGATGGTGCGGCGGGCGTTGCTTAGTGGAACTGTTCTTCTTCGGTCGAGCCGGTCAGGGCCTTCACGGAGGAAGAGCCGCCCTGGATCACGGTGGTGACTTCGTCGAAGTAACCGGTACCGACTTCCTGCTGGTGCGAGACGAAGGTGTAGCCATCTTCGCGAGCGGCGAATTCCGGTTCCTGAACCATTTCCACGTAGTGCTTCATGCCTTCGCCGCCAGCGTAGGCCTTGGCGAACTTGAAGGTGTTGTACCAATTGACGTGGATACCGGCCAGGGTGATGAACTGGTACTTGTAGCCCAGCGCCGACAGTTCTTCCTGGAAGGCGGCGATCTGCGAGTCGTTCAGGTTCTTCTTCCAGTTGAACGACGGCGAGCAGTTGTACGACAGCAGCTTGCCCGGGCAGGCGGCCTGAACGGCTTGCGCGAATTCACGGGCGAAGCCGATATCGGGCACGCCGGTTTCGCACCAGACGAGGTCGGCGTACGGCGCGTAGGCGACGCCGCGGGAGATCGATTGCTCGAGGCCGTTACGGACGCGGTAGAAGCCTTCCTGGGTACGCTCGCCGGTGAGGAACGGCTTGTCGTTCTCGTCGTAGTCCGAGGTGATCAGGTTGGCGGCTTCGGCATCGGTACGGGCCAGGATCAGCGTCGGCACGCCCATGACGTCGGCGGCGAAACGCGCGGAGATCAGCTTCTCGACCGCTTCGCGGGTCGGCACCAGCACCTTGCCACCCATGTGGCCGCACTTCTTGGCGGCAGCCAGCTGGTCTTCGAAGTGCACGCCGGCGGCACCGGAGGCGATCATGTTCTTCATCAGTTCGAAGGCGTTGAGGACGCCGCCGAAACCGGCTTCAGCGTCGGCGACGATCGGCAGGAAGTAGTCGATGAATTCCTTGTCGCCCGGATTGACGCCACGCGACCACTGGATTTCGTCTGCGCGCTTGAAGGTGTTGTTGATGCGGCGAACCATCGTCGGCACCGAGTCGTAGGCGTACAGCGACTGGTCCGGGTACATGGTTTCGGAGGTGTTGCCGTCGGCGGCGACTTGCCAGCCGGACAGATAGACGGCTTCCAGGCCGGCCTTGGCCTGCTGCATCGCCTGACCGGCGGTGATGGCGCCGAAAGCATTCACGTAGCCCTTCTTGGCGCCGCCGTTGACCTTGTCCCAGAGCACCTTGGCACCGCGCTGGGCCAGGGTGTATTCCGGCTGCAGGGAGCCGCGCAGACGGACCACGTCGGCAGCGGAGTAACCGCGCTTGACGAGCTTCCAACGGGGGTTTTCAGCCCAGTCCTTTTCCAGGGCGGCGATTTGCTGTTCGCGAGTGCTCATTGTCTGTTCCTCAGTAGTTGGGTTGGGAAGTCGGGTTGTTGCGCCGGGACGAAAACTGTCAGGCGATGGGAGCAGTATAGAGAAAATCGTGCATGGCAGCAATGGTCTTATATAAGACATAAGATAATAAATAATCGTTGTTAAACATGTATTTATCGACTATTTTTCGCAATGCGAAACGTGGTTCGTGCCGGTGAAATGCGGTGCAGCAAATTGGGCGGGAAATGCCCTCGTGGCAGGCTCAACATTGTGACTTGACTGCAACGCGAAATAGGCGTTGAATTCAACAAATCTAATAAATCTGGTTGCTTATGGAATTTTTCAAACGCCTTTACGACTGGAACGAGCGTACTTTCTGGAACTCGCTGACCAAAAAGCTGATGAGTTTCCTGCTGCTCTTTTTCATCGACCTCGTCTATCTGGCGATCTATCTCGACCAGCAGCGGACGGTTGCCGAGACCTTGAAGGCGTCGGGGGCGTCGGCGGCGGCGATGCAGCGCATCGCCGACAGTCTCGATCATGGCCTGATCCTGATGATCACGCTGACGGTCGTCGCCTTGAGCTGGAACCTGCTGCAGATTCTTTACATCCGCTACCTGATCCTGCGCCCGGTTCGCATGATCGCCCGGATTTTCGACGAGATCGCCCGCGGCGAGGGCGACTTCTCGCGCAACCTGCCGACCATCACGCACGACGAGTTGCGCACGCTGGCCGAGGCCTACAACCGTTTCGCCGACAAGATGCGGGAAATCATCAGCGAGGTGCGCAAGATGAGCGTCAACATCGCCCGCGAGGCGGTGGTGGTCAAACGTTCGGTGGCGTCTACCGCCGAGCGCGCCAACCAGCAGGGGGAGATCGCCAACTCGGTGTTCGGCGCGAGCAGCGAGGCGGTGCAGGCGATTCAGGAGGTATCGAGTTCGGCCGATCTGATTTCGCATTCGACCGACAGCAACCTGGCGACCGCCCGCCATTCGCTGGCCGAAATGCAGGAAATCGTTGCCAAGGTGCAAGGGGTCAGCGATCAGCTCAACAATTTCAACAATACCGTCGGCCATCTCGCCGAGCGCTCCGACAGCATCCGGCAGATTGCCGGGCTGATCAAGGACATTGCCGACCAGACCAACCTGCTGGCGCTCAACGCGGCGATCGAGGCGGCGCGGGCCGGCGAGATGGGGCGCGGCTTCGCGGTGGTGGCCGACGAGGTGCGCAAGCTGGCGGAGCGGGTCAACAAGGCGACCGAGGAAATTTCCAGCAACATCGGCGGCATGATCGACCTGGTTCGCGAGACCCAGCGCGAGAACGAGGTCATCAATGGCGACATCCGCCAGGCGCGCGAGGTGGTCGAACGTTCGTCCGGCGATTTTCGGCAGATGGTCGGCAATTTCGAGCGCACCGGCGATCAATTGACGCAGATTGCGGCGGCGATGGAGGAATTGTCGGCGACCAACGCACTCGTTCATGACTCGGTCCGCGAAGTGCATGGGCTGTCGGTCGAAGTGGTCGGCAGCATGCGGGATTCCGAGCAGACCTCGCAGATGCTGAGCAAGGCCACCGAAAGCGTGCAGGAACTGGTGTCGCGCTTCAAGATCGGTCGCGGTGCCTTCGATTTCAACGTGGACAAGGCACGCCTGTTCCGCGACCGGGTACAGGACAGGCTGAGTCAGCTGGCGGCGTCCGGCGTCAATATCTGGGACCAGGATTACCGGCCGCAGCCGGATACCAACCCGCAGAAGTTTCTGGTGAGTTATTGCGGCGCTTTCGAGCAACAGATGCAGTCGCTGCTCGAAGAGGCCTTGGACAGCCTGCGCGGCGGGGTCTATGCGTTGATCGTCGATGCCCGCGGTTACGGGGCGATCCACAACCGCAAGTATTCGCGGCCGCTGACCGGCAATTACCAGAACGATCTGGTCGGCAACCGCACCCGCCGCATCTGGGACGACGTGACCGGCCAGCGCGGGGCGAAGAACACCTTGCCGCTGCTGGTCCAGACCTATGCCCGCGATACCGGGGAAATCCTCTCCGAGATCAACCTGCCGATCCAGGTCGGCGGCCGCCACTGGGGCGGGGTGCGGGTCGGCTGCGACAGCGCGGTGCTGCTCGAGACCTGATTTCGGTCGGCGGAGACGTTCCGCCCTCAGTCGTCGAGCAGGCTGGCGCCCTGGCTGGCGCCGTGCCGGGTGAGGCGGTCCATCTCGCGCTCGGCCTTTGTCGCCTCCTGCAGCAGGCGCTGGGCGAGATCGTTGGCGGCTTGCTCCAGTTGCCGGCAGGAGCGCATCATCGGCAGGCCAAGGATGCCGCGGTCGATCCGTTGCGCGTAGTAGCGGGCGATGCGGACGTGTTCCATTTCGTGGCTTTTCAGCGCCGCCAGGTAGCGGTCGAAGCGTTGCCGGATCGCCGGGTCGGCGGTGGTCAGCCGCGGCAGCGTGATTTCCGCCGCAAGCCGGGTCCGGTTGTCGGTGATGCGGCAGCGCCCGTCAGCTTCTTCCCACCAGCGGAACTGCCAACTCGCCCGCCATGCCGTGTAGCCGTGAAAGACCGCGCCATCCTGACGGATCGGCGTCGCCGCGTTGACGGCGGCGAGCAGGGTCATGCCCGGCCGGTGCGCGCTGTGGTAGGTCTTGAAGCTCAGGCTTTCCTCGAACTCGGCGGCGGCCGGCAGCGCGGCCAGCGCGAGCAGGCCGGCGGCGAGGCGGGCGCGAAGGTTCAGAGCAGCGGCCGGGCGGCGACCAGGACGCCGTCCTCGTCGGCGTACAGCCATTCGCCCGGATGGAAGGTGACGCCGCCGAAGGTGACGGCCAGGTTGCGATCGCCGACCCCTTTCTTGACCGTCTTCTGTGGGTGGGTGTTGAGGGCGCGGACGCCGATGTCGATGCCGTTGATGTCGCCGGAGTCGCGGATGCAGCCATAGACGACAACGCCTTCCCAGCCGTTTTTCTGGGCGAGGATCGCCAGCTGGTCGCCGACCACTGCGCAGCGCAGCGAGCCGCCGCCGTCGATGACCAGCACCTTGCCCGAGCCCGGCTCGTTGAAGATTTCGCGGACCAGGGTGTTGTCCTCGAAAATCTTCAGCGTGACGATCTCGCCGCAAAATGCCGTGCGCGCGCCGTAACGCTGGAACATCGGGGCAACGACGCGCACCGTGCGGCCCAGTTCGGCCTCGTACTGGTCGCAGAGGTCGGGGGTCTTGAAGCTCATGTTGTGGTCTCCGAAATGAAAAAGCCGTGCAATCTTGCACGGCTTTCGGGGTCTGGCGCAATCGTCAGGCGACGGCTTCGGCTTTCTCTTCCTCGAAATCGAGCCTGATCTTGCCCTCCGCATCGAGATCCACATTGACCTTGCCGCCGTTGGCCAGGCGGCCGAACAACAACTCGTCGGCGAGGGCCGAACGGATCGTGTCCTGGATCAGGCGGGACATCGGGCGGGCGCCCATCAGCGGATCGAAACCCTTGTCGGCGAGCATTTCCTTGACCGCGTCGCTGAAGTGGGCCTCGACCTTCTTCTCGTGCAACTGCTCTTCCAGTTGCATCAGGAACTTGTCGACGACACGCAGGATGATCGCGCGGTCGAGGGCCCGGAAGGAAATCGTCGCGTCCAGCCGGTTGCGGAACTCCGGCGTGAACAGGCGCTTGATCTCGACCATCTCGTCGCCCGCTTCCTTGGTAGCGGTGAAGCCCATCGACGCTTTCTGCAGATCGGCGGCGCCGGCATTGGTCGTCATGATGATGACGACGTTGCGGAAATCCGCCTTGCGGCCGTTGTTGTCGGTCAGCGTACCGTGGTCCATGACCTGCAGCAGGATGTTGAAGATGTCCGGATGCGCCTTCTCGATTTCGTCGAGCAGCAGCACGCAGTACGGCTTCTTGGTCACCGCCTCGGTCAGCAGGCCGCCCTGGTCGAAACCGACGTAGCCCGGCGGGGCGCCGATCAGCCGCGAGACGGCGTGACGCTCCATGTATTCCGACATGTCGAAGCGGACCAGTTCGATGCCCAGGCAGTAGGCGAGCTGGCGGGCGACTTCCGTCTTGCCGACGCCGGTCGGGCCAGAGAAGAGGAAGGAGCCGATCGGCTTGCCCGGATTGCCGAGGCCGGAACGGGTCATCTTGATCGCCTGCGCCAGCGCGTCGATTGCCTTGTCCTGGCCGAAGACGACGTTCTTCAGGTCGCGGTCGAGGTTCTTCAGCGCGCTACGGTCGTCCATCGAGACGTGTTGCGACGGGATGCGGGCGATCTTGGCGACGATTTCCTCGATGTCGGTCTTGCCGATCGTCTTCTTCTGCTTCGACTTGGGCAGGATGCGTTGCGCCGCGCCGGCCTCGTCGATGACGTCGATCGCCTTGTCCGGCAGGTGACGGTCGGTGATGTAGCGGGCCGACAGCTCGACCGCCGAAGTCAGCGCAGTAGCCGAATACTTGATGCCGTGGTGTGCCTCGAAGCGCGCCTTCAGCCCCTTGAGGATGTCGATCGTCTCGGCCACCGAGGGTTCATTGACGTCGATCTTCTGGAAGCGGCGCGACAGGGCGCTGTCCTTCTCGAAGATGCCGCGGAACTCGGTGTAGGTGGTGGCGCCGATGCACTTCAACTGGCCGGACGAGAGCGCCGGCTTGAGCAGGTTGGAGGCGTCGAGCGTGCCGCCCGAGGCCGAACCAGCACCGATCAGGGTGTGGATCTCGTCGATGAACAGGATCGCGTTCGGGTTGTCCTGCAGCGACTTCAGCACCGCCTTCAGGCGCTGCTCGAAATCGCCCCGGTACTTGGTCCCGGCCAGCAGCGCGCCCATGTCCAGCGCGTAAACATTGGCGTGCGCAAGGATCTCCGGCACTTCGCCCTCGACCACCTTGCGCGCCAGACCTTCGGCGATCGCCGTCTTGCCGACGCCGGCTTCGCCGACCAGCAGCGGGTTGTTCTTGCGCCGGCGGCACAGCGTCTGGACGACGCGTTCCAGTTCCTTGTCGCGGCCGATCAGCGGGTCGATCTTGCCCTGCAGCGCCAGTGCGTTGAGGTTGATCGTGTATTGCTCGAGCGGGCCGGCGTCGGGCTTTTCGCCTTCGGACTCGGGTTCGCCTTCCGGCGCGGCCTTCTGCTGTGGCACCTTGCTGATACCGTGGGAAATGTAGTTGACCACGTCGAGCCGGGTGACACCCTGCTTCTGCAGGAAATACACCGCGTGCGAATCCTTCTCGCCGTAGATCGCCACCAGCACGTTGGCGCCATTCACTTCCTTCTTGCCGGAAGATTGCACATGCAGGATGGCGCGCTGGATGACACGCTGGAAGCCGAGCGTCGGCTGGGTATCGATATCGTCCTCGCCACCGACCACCGGGGTGTGCTCGTTGATGAAGTTGGTCAGATCCTTGCGCAGCGCATCGGGCTTTGCGCCGCATGAGCGCAGGGCTTCGGCGGCCGATGGATTGTCGATCAGGGCGAGCAGGAGGTGTTCGACGGTGATGAACTCGTGGCGCTTCTGGCGCGCCTCGACAAAGGCCATGTGCAGGCTGACTTCGAGTTCCTGGGCAATCATCAGTTTTCCTCCATGATACAGGCGAGCGGGTGTTGATGCTGGCGGGCGTACTTGCTCACCTGATCAACCTTGGTGGCCGCGATATCGCGCGGGAAAACCCCGCAGTTACCGCGACCTTCGTTGTGTACTTTGAGCATGATCCGCGTCGCTTGTTCAGTATCCAACGAAAAAAAACGTTGCAGAACGTCGATGACGAACTCCATCGGCGTGTAGTCGTCGTTCAACAACACAACCTTGTACATCCGTGGCGGTTGCAGCTCGCTGCGCAGGGCCGCAAGCTGACTGCCTTCCTGAATTTTGGTGGCCATGCGCTCGATTCTATACAGTCCATTCCAATCTGCAATATCCCGGAACGCGAGATCACGACATCTTCGACGACGTTCCATGCAATTTTCCTGCCTGCCCGATTGTTGCGCCGCCGCATGGAAAATTGTTGACGGAAAAATCCAAATGGCGTAAAAAATCGTTGTTTGGATTCAAACCGTCTTACGGGTACCTCGCGTGCCGGGTTGTTGAGCTCAAACAGGGAGACGGGGAGACCCGGAAATTTTCAGGCTTTTTGTAGGGATGTAGCAGACATGGCAATCGGTACTGTCAAGTGGTTCAATGATTCCAAGGGCTTCGGCTTCATTACGCCCGATGATGGCAGCGAAGACCTCTTCGCCCATTTTTCCGCCATTAACATGAATGGCTTCAAGACCCTGAAGGAAGGCGAGAAGGTTTCCTTCGAGGTCGTGCAAGGCCCCAAAGGCAAGCAGGCTTCCAATATCCAGCGCGCCTGACCGGCGCCGATCTTCGATTGCGAAGCGACCGCCTGATTTCAGGCGGTTTTTTGTTTTACCGGCGTTTTCGCGTCAGCCGACGTCGATCTCGTCGTGCCTTTCCTTGCCCATGTTGTCGGTCCAGTGCACCGACAGGCGGTCACCCGCCTTGATGTTGCGTGCCTTGAACGTAAACAATGGGTTGGTGGCGATCGAGGTGTTCAACTGACCGTCGATCAGACGCTGCTTGTTCAGTACGACGCTGAAGGTCTGAATGAAATGCGCGGCAAGTGTTTTGCCCTCTTCGTCACGGCGCTGTCCGCTTTCCATCGGGTGTTGCATGAGGACGCGGATCAGCGCGACGTCGCCCTGAAGTTGTGCGCGAATCTTGATTTCTGCACTCATTTCAACCACCGCATCCGCCAAGCGTGACCTTGATTTCCCGGATGGCGACGTGCGTCCTGCCGTCGCTGGTCCGGGCCAGTGCCCGAACCCGGGTGCTTTCCGCCAGCTTGACCTGCACCTTGGCATAGGGCAAGGCGTTGCCGGCGAAGTTGAGCTCGGCGCACAAGGGCATCGGATTGCGGTCAGCCAGCAGTAGCAAGCTGCGCGTGCCCGGCAGGTTGCTGGCGATCTCGATGTTGACCTTGGCGCCGTTTTCGGCAATCTCCGGCGCATTGATGACGATGTCGCGGCTTTCCGTGGCACCACTGACGGCGAGTTGCTGCAAGGCATCGGCCGTGCTGCGGGCGGTGAAGGCGCGGGTTTTCCATTCGCTGGCGAGGACGCGCCCCGGTAGCAGCAGTCCGCTTCCGATCAGCGGCAGGAGGAGGCTGGCGCCGATGCCTTTGCGGAGAAATTTCCGGCGCAGTTCCGAGGTGTTTTCCATGGCGCAGTTCAGGGTGCTTGCCAGTGTCCGGATTTGCCGCCCAGCTTTTCCACTAGGCGGACATGGTCGATGCGCATGCCGCGATCGACCGCTTTGCACATGTCGTAGATGGTCAGCAGACCAATCGTCGCCGCGGTCAGGGCTTCCATTTCGACGCCCGTACGGCCGCTGCATTCGGCGGTGACTTCGCAGTGCACGGCGGAGGCTGCGACATCGATGGTGAATTCGACGCTGACCCGGGTCAGCGCGATCGGGTGGCAGAGCGGGATCAGTTCGCCGGTGCGTTTGGCAGCCTGGATGGCGGCGATCCGGGCAACGCCAAGAACGTCGCCTTTCTTGGCCGAGCCGTCGCGGATCAGGGCCAGCGTTTCCGGTTGCATGCTGATGCTGCCGGCGGCGCGGGCGCGGCGGGAACTTTCCGCCTTGGCGCCGACATCGACCATGTGGGCCTGGCCGGCGCTGTCAAAATGGGTCAGAGGGGAATCGCTCACGATGGCTTACGTTTGGTTACCAAGCACCGGTCAGGCGCTGTAGGAAGGCTGCGCTATCATAGCACCATGTTTTCGCTGCGCCGCCCTCTTGCCCTTCTCCTGGCTGCCTTGCTGGCGGTGCCGCCAGCGGTCGCGCAAAATCTGCCCGAACTCGGCGAGGTCGCCAGCGAGGAGTTGCCGGTCTCTCTGGAGAAGCGCATCGGCCTGCAGATCATGCAGGAAATCCGTCAGCGCGAGATCAGCTATCTCGACGATTACGACATCGAGTCCTACCTCAATCAACTGGCCGGGCGCCTGGCTGGCGTCAGTACCGATCCGGGTTTCGGGTTCGAGATCTTCGCGCTGACCGATCCGGCGATCAACGCCTTTGCCATGCCCGGTGGTTATGTCGGTGTGCATAGTGGTCTGATCCTGGCTGCGCAGAGCGAGTCGGAGCTTGCCGGGGTGCTGGCGCACGAGTTGTCGCATGTGACGCAGCGCCATATCGCCCGGCAGATATTCCAGTCCAAGCGGATCGGTATCGCCTCGATGCTGGCGATGGGCCTCGGCTTGCTGGCGGCGCGTTCGAATTCCCAGGTGGCGGGGGCGGCGATCGCTACCTCGCAAGCCGGTGCCATTTCCGCGCAACTGGCCTATTCGCGCGATTTCGAGCGCGAAGCCGACCGCATCGCCTTCGACATGCTGGGCCGCGCCGGCTTCGACGAGCGCGGCATGGCCGGCTTTTTCGGTCGCCTGCAGCAATCGGTCAGGCTCTACGAGAACAATGCGGTGGCCTATCTGCGCACGCATCCGCTGACCGGCGAACGTCTCGCCGACATGCAGAACCGCGAGATCGGCCTCAACTATCGCCAGGTGCCCGACAGCCTCGATTTTCATCTGGTCCGCGCCCGTCTGCGTGCCCAACAGGGGCGGCCGGGCGATGCGGTGAAGGAGTTTGCCGAGCAGTTGGCTGCGCGCAAGTTCGCCAGCGAAGCGGCGACGCGCTACGGACTGGCTCAGGCGCATTTCCGCAACCGGGCCTGGGCCGAGGCGCAACGCGAGGTCGATGCCGCGCGTGCGCTGGGCGAGGCTTCGCCGATCCTCGAACATCTCGCGGCCGACGTGCGGGTGGCTGCCGGTCATGGCGAGGAAGGTCTGCGCATCTATCGGGCGGCGATCAGTCGTTATCCCCGCAACATGGCGCTGATCTACGGCTATGGTGCCGCCTTGTCCGAACTGCGGCGTTTCGGCGATGCCCTGAAGCTGGCCGACGAGCAGTTGCGGCTACGGCCCGACGACCTGCGTCTGCATCGCCTGCGCGCCGCCAGTTATGCCGGCATGGGCCGGCCCGGGGCGCAGCATCGGGCGCTGGCCGAGGTTTTTGCGCTGCAGGGGCAGACCGCCGGGGCGATCGAGCAGCTTGAACTGGCGAGAAAGGCGGGCGGCGATTTCTACGAGATGTCGGCGATCGACTCGCGGTTGCGCGAACTCAAGTTGCGGCGTCTCGAGGAACTGAAGGAAAAGAACAATTGAGAGTAGAATTCCCGGCTTGATCCAACTACACGACGACCATGGAATTTGATCGCGAACTCGACGTCAAGGGGCTGAACTGCCCGCTGCCCATCCTGCGCACCAAGAAGACCCTGGCCGAAATGGAATCCGGCCAGGTGCTGCGCGTTCTCGCCACCGATCCGGGTTCTCTCAAGGACTTCCCCGCCTTTGCCCGGCAGACCGGCAACGAGCTGGTTGCCAAGCGGGAAGAGAGCGGTGTCTTCGAGTATCTGCTGAAGCGCAAATAAGTCCCGGATTTGCCGCGTTTTTCGAGGATCGGCGGGCGCCTGCGGGCGAACCCGCCGCTTGGCGCTTCGATGGCTGTGACGAGCTTCTCGAAGCGGCCGACCTCGATGCTCTGCACGCCATCCTGGCGCGGATCGAAGCGCAGCCGGCGTGGACCGTCGTCGCCCTCGACTACGAACTCGGTTACCTGCTTGAGCCGCGCTCGGCGCCGCCGGACTGGCGGCCCGGCGCGAAGCCACTGGCGCGCTTCTGGCGCTTTCGCGACTGCCACCGCCTGACGGCAGCGGCAGCCGAGCAGTGGCTGGCCGCGCAGGCGAGCGCCGCCGCGGCAGGCGTTGGCGGTTTGCGTGAGGCGCTTGGCGAAGCCGGCTATCGCGCTGCGCTGCAGCGCATCCAGCAGTGGATCGCCGCCGGCGACTGCTACCAGGTCAATTTCACCTTTCCGTTCGAATTCGACTGGTTCGGCAAGCCGCTCGACCTTTATGCCCGTCTGCGCCGCCGGCAGCCGGTACGCTACGGCGGGTTCGTCGGCGACGCGCGGCAGGGCATCGTCTCGCTGTCGCCGGAGCTGTTCGTCGAACGCCGCGGCGATCGCCTGCTGACCCGGCCGATGAAGGGGACCGCGCCGTTGCAGGCGCCGCCGGAAGCGCTGCGTGATTCGCTCAAGGATCGCGCCGAAAACCTGATGATCGTCGATCTCCTGCGCAACGACCTCGGGCGCATCGCCGCCAACGGCAGCGTGCGGGTCGAGCGCCTGTTCGAGATCGAGGACTATCCGACGGTGCGGCAGATGGTCTCGGAAATCTCGGCGACGGTGGCCGGCCGCAGCTTCGGCGACATCCTGACGGCGCTGTTTCCCTGCGGTTCGATCACCGGCGCGCCGAAGATCCGCGCCATGCAGATCATCGGCGAGCTGGAGCCGGCGCCGCGCGCCATCTACACCGGCGCTTTCGGCTGGCTGGCGCCCGATGGCGACTGCCGCCTCAACGTCGCCATCCGCACGCTTGAGCTGGATGCCGACCGCCGCGGACGGATGGGCATCGGCAGTGGTGTCGTCGCCGATTCCGAGGCTACTGCCGAATGGGCCGAGTGCCGCCTGAAAGCATCTTTCCTGCGCGATTGCGATCCCGGCCTGCAACTGATCGAGACCTTGCGCCGCGACAACGGGGTTTATCCGATGTGGGCCGGCCATTACGAGCGCCTGTGCCGTTCCGCCGCCTGGCTTGGCTTCCCGGTCGACGAACAGGCGCTGTTGCGCGCGCTCGCCGAACAGCCGACCGCCGGTACCTGGCGGGTCCGGCTGACGCTGGACAAGGCGGGGAAAATCGAGGTGCAGTCCTTTCCCCTGGCGGCCACGCCGCCGCAAACGCTGGGCGCCTGGCTGGCCAACACGGCGATCGATGCGGACGACCCGCTGCGTCGTCACAAGACGACCGCACGTGCTGTTTACGACGCGGCGTTGGCCGGCTTGCCGGCGGACGTGTTCGACGCGGTTTTTCTCAACCAGCGCGGCGAGGTCGCCGAAGGCGCGCGTAGCAATGTTTTTGTCGAACGCGATGGCGTGCTGCTGACGCCGCCGCTGGGCAGCGGTGCCTTGCCCGGCGTGCTGCGGGCCAGCCTGCTCGCCCGCGGGCGAGCGCGTGAGGCAGTGCTACGGCCGGCCGATCTGGCCGACGGCTTCTGGCTGGGCAATGCGCTACGCGGCCTGATCCCGGTTGAATTGCGGCCGGGCGGCGAAATCTAGGGGAATTTCACGGTCGACCATGAAATCCGGGGATTTTGCGGTCGACTGTTGATCTTGCGGCTTTTTCAGCCGGCGGCCTTGCGCCGCTTGTTCAGGTAGAGCAGGGCGAGCGAGACGAGGGCGCCGAGCAGCGCGTAGAGGAAGACCTTGCCGCCGATTTCCTGGTATTCGACCAGCACCGGCTGTTCGTTTTCGATCCGGTAGCGCACCGTGGTCTGGAAGTTCCAGGCCGAGGCCTTGACCTGCATGCCGCCGGGCAGCGTTTTCCATTGCACGGTGATCATCTCGTAAGCCGTTTCCCCGCTTTCCTCGGCGGGGATCAGCGAGCTCACCCGGCCGTCGGTGCGGGCGGCGGCTAGCTGGCCGACCGGGACGGCGCAGGTCTGGCCGTCGGCGCAGCGCACGGCGAGCGGGTAGTCGGGCAGCCATTCGCCACCCTTCTGCCACGGCCAGAACATGAACAGCCCGAGTCCCCACAGCCAGACCAGGACGCAGAACACCATCAGGGCCCTGAAGGTCGCGGAGAAGCGTTCCGTGTGCTGCGGTGCGTTCATGTCAGGCTTCCAGTTTGGCCAGTTGCTGCTTCAGTTTGTCGAGCGTGGCGCCGAAGTCGGCGACCCGCTGCTTCTCCTGCTCGACAACGGCGGCCGGGGCGCGGGCGACGAAACTCTCGTTGCCGAGCTTGGCCTGGGCGGAAGCGATCTGCTTTTCCAGCTTGTCGATTTCCTTCTTCAGGCGCTCCTTTTCGGCGGCGACGTCGATCTCGACCTTGAGCATCAGGCGCGTTTCGCCAACGACGGCGACCGGTGCCATCGCATCTTCCGGCAGGTCGGCGAGGATCTGTACTTCGGACAGCTTGGCCAGCGCCTGCAGGATCGGCGCGAACTCGGCAATCTCCTCGCCGCCGCCGGCGACCAGCAGCGGCGTGCGCTGGGCCGGAGAAATCCCCATCTCGCCGCGCAGGTTGCGGCAGGCGTGGGCCAGCGCCTTCAGGCGCTCGACCTTGGCTTCGCTGGCAGCGTCGATCTTGTAGTCCTCGGCGCGCGGGTAGGCGGCGAGCATGATCGAGTCGTGCGTCTTGCGCCCGGCAATCGGCGCCACGGTCTGCCACAGTTCCTCGGTGACGAAGGGAATCAGCGGGTGGGCCAGGCGCAGGATGGCTTCCAGGGTGCGGATCAGGGTCCGGCGGGCGCCGCGCTGCTGGGCCTCGTTGCCGGTCTGGACCTCGACCTTGGCGATTTCCAGGTACCAGTCGCAGAACTCGTCCCAGACGAACTTGTAGATGGCCTGGGCGATCAGGTCGAAACGGTAGTCGACGAAATGGCGTTCGACTTCCTGTTCGACGCGCTGCAGCTGGCTGACGATCCAGCGGTCGGCGAAGGAGAATTCCAGCGGTGCGTTGCCGCCGCAGCTAGGGCCGTTCTGCTGGTGGTCGAGCGCCAGGTCGTGGCCTTCGACGTTCATCAGCACGAAGCGGGTGGCGTTCCACAGCTTGTTGCAGAAGTTGCGGTAGCCGTCGCAGCGATTCAGATCGAACTTGATGTCGCGGCCGGGCGAGGCGAGGCTGGCGAAGGTGAAGCGCAGCGCGTCGGTGCCGAAGGCCGGGATGCCTTCCGGGAATTCCTTCTTCGTCTTCTTGGCGATGCTCTCCGCCTGCTTCGGGTTCATCAGGCCGAAGGTGCGCTTTTCGACCAGCGCGTCGACGCCGATGCCGTCGATCAGGTCGATCGGGTCGAGCACGTTGCCCTTCGACTTCAACATCTTCTGGCCTTCGCCGTCGCGGATCAGGCCGTGCACATAGACGTGCTTGAACGGGATCTTGCCGGTGATCTGCTTGGTCATCATGACCATGCGTGCGACCCAGAAGAAGATGATGTCGAAGCCGGTAACCAGCACCGACGACGGCAGATATTGCTGGAGCAGCGGGTTGGCGGCGTCGACGGCTTCGTCGCCGGTCCAGTCCAGTGTCGAGAACGGCCACAGGGCGGACGAGAACCAGGTGTCGAGGACGTCCTCGTCACGGCTCAGGGCGCCGCTATAGCCGGCCTTGGTGGCGGCGGCGCGGGCTTCTTCCTCGCTGTGGGCGACGAAGGTCTCGCCGTTCTCGCCGTACCACGCCGGAATCTGGTGGCCCCACCAGAGCTGGCGGGAGATGCACCAGTCCTGGATGTTGTTCAGCCACTGGTTGTAGGTGTTGACCCAGTTTTCCGGGTAGAACTTGATCTCGCCGGAATGCACGACTTCCAGCGCCTTTTCGGTGATCGACTTGCCGTCTTCGCCCGGTTTCGACATGGCGACGAACCACTGGTCGGTGAGCATCGGCTCGATGACGACGCCAGTGCGGTCGCCGCGCGGCACCTTCAGCTTGTGCTTGTCGACCTTGACCAGGATGCCTTCGGCTTCGAGATCGGCAACGACCGCCTTGCGGGCGTCGAAACGGTCGAGGCCGCGATACTTCTCCGGCGCGTTGTCGTTGATCTTGCCGTCCAGCGTCAGGATCGAGATCATCGGCAGATCGTGGCGCTGGCCGACCGCGTAGTCGTTGAAGTCGTGCGCCGGCGTCACCTTGACGCAGCCGGTGCCGAATTCGAGATCCACGTAGCTGTCGGCGATGATCGGGATTTCGCGCCCGGTCAGCGGTAGTTTCACCATCTTGCCGATCATGTGCTTGTAGCGCTCGTCTTCCGGATGCACCATCACCGCGGTGTCGCCGAGCATGGTTTCCGGACGCGTCGTGGCGACGACCAGGCTATCCGAGCCATCGGCCAGCGGATAGCGGATCTGCCACATGAAGCCGTCTTCTTCCTCCTGCACGACTTCCAGGTCGGAAACGGCGGTGTGCAGCTTCGGGTCCCAGTTCACCAGGCGCTTGCCGCGGTAGATCAGGCCTTCGTTGTAGAGGCGGACGAAGGTTTCGGTGACCACCTGGTTGAGGCCGGCGTCCATCGTGAAGCGCTCGCGCGTCCAGTCCGGGCTGGTGCCCATGCGGCGCATCTGCTTGGTGATGGTGTTGCCGGAGTATTCCTTCCATTCCCAGACCTTTTCCAGGAACTTCTCGCGGCCGAGGTCGTGGCGCGAAATGCCTTGCGCGTCGAGCTGGCGCTCGACGACGATCTGCGTGGCAATCCCCGCGTGGTCGGTGCCCGGCTGCCACAGCGTGTTGTGGCCGCGCATCCGGTAGTAGCGGGTGAGCGCGTCCATGATCGTCTGGTTGAAGCCGTGGCCCATGTGCAGCGTGCCGGTGACGTTGGGCGGCGGCAGCTGGATGCAGAAGTTGTCCGGCTTGCTGCTATCGACGCCGGCGGCGAAGTAATTGCGCGATTCCCACTCGGGATACCAGCGGCGTTCAATGTCGGCGGGTTCGAAGGCTTTGGCGAGTTCCATGAGCTTGTTGCTAAAGGGGAAAACCCGCGATTATACCGGAGCCGGCAGCTCCCTTTGCCGCCTTCTCAGCGCCGCCGGTGGCGTTTGAAGTTTTCCTGGTCGCCGAGCAATTCGGCGACCGTTGTCGCGACGATCTTTGGAATCTCGGCGAGCAGCCGGGCTTCGATGCGCCGGCCGAGTTCTTCGGCGAGGGCGGCGCCCCAGTCGGTGTCGAGCGGCGGCACCGGTGTCGTCGCCGGATTGCCGGCTGCGGGGGCTTTCGGAGGCGTCGGGCGTGCTGCCGGAGGGGGCGGCGGCGGCGCAGGGGCTACGTTGACCAGCACCGGGATGTCGTTCTCGACATCAATGGCGTCGGTGAGCAGCGGGACTTCCTCGCTTTCGCCGCTGCTGTGGCGGCGGTGCATCAGGGCGTCGGCACGGGCCAGGATGGGGCTGGGCATGGCGTCAGCGGTCCTTGAGGTCGAAATAGCTGACCTCGCAGCCCTGTTCCTTGTAGTAGCGGACCCGCTCGCGCGCCGCCAGGCGTTCGGACTCTTCCTGACCGACCACCTCGATCAGGCTCTGGAAGCGTTCGTAGGCGCGCGGGATTTCGTTCGACAGGTTCATCAGCCGCTCGTCCTGGGCGATCCCGTCGAGGCGGTCGGCGATCAGGATCGGCGTTTCCGCCGCCAGCGGTGAATCGGCCCGACAGTGCGGCACGAAGGACAGTTGGTCGCGGGTCCACAGCAGGCGGTCGACGCCGTCGGCGACTGCGCGGTCCGGCGCATAGACCAGGATCGGCTTGCGCTTGGCCCAGGCGCCGGCGATCAGCGCGCAGGCGGCGGCGATCTTGTCGGAGGCGCCGTGGTAGAAGAAGACCTTGGTCAATCGACCGTTCCCGCGCGTTGCAGCAGATACTGGGCGAGCAGGGGAACCGGCCGCCCGGTGGCGCCCTTGTCCTTGCCCGAGGTCCAGGCGGTGCCGGCGATGTCGAGGTGGGCCCAGTCGTACTTCTTGGCGAAGCGCGACAGGAAGCAGGCGGCGCTGATGGCGCCGCCCCAGCGGCCACCGATGTTGGCCATGTCGGCGAACGGGCTCTTCAGGAGCTCCTGATAGTCGTCCCACAGCGGCAGGTGCCAGGCGCGGTCGCCGGTTTCCTCGCCGGCTTCCTGGAGGTCGCGGGCGAGGCTGTCCTTGTTGGCGAACAGGCCGCTGGCGACATGGCCGAGGGCGACGACGCAGGCGCCGGTCAGGGTGGCGACGTCGATCACCGTGTCCGGGTTGAAGCGCTCGGCGTAGGTCAGCGCATCGCAGAGGAGGAGGCGGCCTTCGGCATCGGTGTTGAGGATCTCGACGGTCTGCCCGGACATCGTCGTGACGATGTCGCCGGGGCGCGTCGCGTTGCCGTCGGGCATGTTTTCCGCTGCCGGGACGATCACCGTCAGGTTGAGCGGCAGGGCCATCCGGGCGACGGCCTTGATCGTGCCGAGGACGGCGGCGGCGCCGCACATGTCGTACTTCATTTCGTCCATGTCGGCGCCCGGTTTCAGCGAGATGCCGCCGGAGTCGAAGGTGACGCCCTTGCCGACCAGGACGAGCGGCTTGTCCGCTGCCTTGGCGCCCTTGTAGTGGAGGACGATCAGCCGGGGTTCGGCAGCGGCGCCGCGCGCCACCGCCAGCAGGGCGTTCATGCCGGCCGCCGCCATGGCGGCGCGGTCGAGGATTTCGCAGCCGAGACCGAGTTCCTCGGCCAGTGCCTGCGCCTGTTCGGCCAGGTAGGCGGGATTGCAGACATTCGGCGGCTGGTTGCCGAGGTCGCGCGCCCACTGGCAGCCTTCGCCGATCGCCTGGCCCTGGCGTAGCGCCTCTTCGGCGGCGGCCAGTTCGCTGCGTCGTTCGACGATCAGGGTCAGTTGACGCAGGCGACGCGGCTCGTCATCCTTGCTGCGGTAGTGGTCGAAACGGTAGCCGGCGGCTAGCGAGCAGACGACGGCCTGGCGGATGCGCCAGGCGGCATCGCGCTTGCGGACGGCGATTTCGGTGAGGAACAGGGTGGCGTCCTGAGCGCCGGTTTCGCCGACGGTCTTCACCGCCAGGCGCAGGGCGGCGCAGTATTCCTTTTCGCGGAAGTCCTTTTCCTTGCCCAGGCCGACCAGCAGGATGCGTTCGCACAGGGTGCCGGGAACGTTGTGCAGCAGCAGCGTGCTGCCGGCCTTGCCGTTCATGTCGCCACGCCGGAGGATGTCGCTGATCATGCCGCTGGCGGCGTTGTCGAGCAGTTCGGCCGACAGCGTCAACCGTCGGTGCTCGAAAACTCCGACGACGACGCAGTTGCTTCGCTGCTTTTCCGGGCTTCCGCTTTTTATGCTAAATTCCACGCGCTGCTCCTGTCCCAGGGAAATATCGGCATCCCGTGGATTATCCACGCAATTTTTCGGTTTCGTCAAAGCATGATATTCGAACGCGCCGCGCGGCGCGAATTCGCCCAGGCAGCGGCTGGCATCGTCGTCGTATTGCTGGCCATCGTCACCTCGATCCAGTTGATCCGCCTGCTCAAGGATGCGGCCGGCGGTGGGATCGCGCCGGAAAGTGTGCTGGCCTTGCTTGGTTTCACGATGGTCAAGTTCCTGCCGATGCTGCTCACGCTGACCTTGTTCATCGCCGTGCTGATGTCGCTGTCCCGGATGTATCGCGATTCGGAGATGGTCGTCTGGTTGAACAGTGGCATGTCGTTGATGACCTGGGTCCGGCCGGTGTTGCGCTTCGCGTTGCCGATCATGCTGACCGTCGGCGGGCTTTCGCTGATCCTGGCGCCGTGGGCCAACCAGGCGCAGAGCGAGTTTCAGGCCGGTCTTTCCGCTCGCTCCGAGTTGTCTTCGGTCTCGCCCGGTACATTCAAGGAGGTGCGCGGCGGCCGTCAGGTCTATTTCATCGAGCGTCTTGACGACGTCGCAGGCAAGATCGGCAACGTTTTCGTCGCGTCGCTGCAGGAAGGCAAGCTTGGCGTCGTCATGTCGGATTCCGGGGGGCAGGAAATCCATGAAAATGGCAACCGTTTCCTTGTCCTGCAGCGTGGCCGGCGCTATGAGGTCGAACCAGGGAGCGCGGCTTTCCGGATCATGGACTTCGAACGCTACCTGGTGCGCGTCGAGGATGCCGAGGTTCAGCCAAAGGGGCCGTCGCCGCGCCGCATGCCGCTGCTCGCCCTGCTTCAGGAGTCGGGGCCGGACATGCGCGGCGAATTGCTGTGGCGGGTTTCGCTGCCGGTGGCGGCGCTGATCCTGGCTTTGCTGGCGATCCCCCTGTCTTATGTCAATCCGCGTGCCGGGCGCTCGGCCAACATGTTGATTGCAATCATTGTTTACGCTATTTACAGCAATCTGATCTCGATCTGTCAGGCCTGGGTGATCGGTGGCAAGCTGCCGTTTACGATAGGCGTGCTTTTGCCGCATCTGCTCATGCTGCTGCCGCTGGGACTGCTGTTCTATCGGCGCATTTTCGGGGCTTTTTCGTGGCAGAGGCAGCGTTCATGATGATGCGCGGCATGACTTATCAGCGCTATCTGGTGCGCGAGACGATGTTGGCCATCCTGCTCGTGCTGTTCGCGTTCGTGGCCTTGTTCGGGTTCTTCGATTTTGTCGATGAGCTGCGCTGGGTAGGGCGGGGGCAGTACGGGGTTGGCAGCGCCATGCTGATCGTCCTGACGTCGTTGCCCGGCCTGGTTTACGAACTGATTCCGGTGGCTTGCCTGATCGGCACGCTGTATGCGTTGGCGACCCTCGCCCGGCATTCCGAAATCACCGTCCTGCGAGCTTCCGGGCTGACGACGGGGCAATTGCTGCGGACGCTTTACCGGGCAGCGATTTTGCTGGCGCTGGCCACCTTCGTTCTTGGCGAGACCGTGGTTCCGTTTGCCGATCGTCTGGGCCAGGAGGTCAAGGCCAGCGCGATGGACAAATCCTTCGCCCAGCAGGGTTTCATCAGTGGTATCTGGGTCAAGGATGGCAAGGACTTCATCAATGTGCGCAATGCGGTGAATGAAAGTTATCTTGAGGGTGTGCGCATCTACCGTTTCGATCAGAATAACGCGCTGCGCTCGGTGACCGAGGCGAGTTCCGCTTCCTATGTCGAACGCAGCGGCTGGTTGATGAAGGATGTCGTGAGGACCGGGTTGGCTGGCGACCAGGCAAGTGTCGAACGCCTCGACAGCGATCTCTGGCAGTCGTCGATCACGCCGGCGTTGTTGTCGGTGCTGATGGTCGCGCCGGAACGCATGTCGCTGTACGACCTGTTCGGCTACACCCGCCATCTGTCGGCGAACCGGCAGACTACCGAGCGCTACGAGATCGCCATCTGGAAGAAGATTTTCTACCCGTTGGCGTCGCTGGTGATGGTGACTTTGGCCTTGCCCTTCGGTTACTTCCATGACCGGGTCGGCGGGGTCAGCCTGAAGATTTTCGGCGGGGTCATGCTCGGCATCGCCTTCTATGCGCTCAACGGCCTCTTTTCCAACCTTGGCGTGATCAACGCCTGGCCGCCGTTCGCCAGTGCGGCGGCGCCGTCGGCGCTATTTCTTCTGGCCGCTGCGACGATGATCTGGTGGGTCGAGCGGCGCTGAATCATCGCGGACGATGCGGGTGCCGGCGATCCTGTCATGCAGGAAGAGCCCCTCGCGATCGAATAGCGCCCAGAGGATGCCGACGCCGAACAGGGTGATGCCGGGCCAGGCGGCCATGTAGCGCAGCACCGCCTGCAGCGGGCGCAGCGGTGCGCCGTTCCGGTCAACCAGGCGCAGCTTCCAGGTTTTCATCGGCAAGGTCTGGCCGCCGTGCAACCAGCACCAGCTGAAATAGACCAGCAGCACGAGGAAGACGTGCAGCCATTGCAGCTTGCCGCTGGGCTGGAAGCCGAATCCCTGCAGGACGATCTGCGGAAAGAGGAAAAAGGCGATCAGGATGGCGAAGACGACCAGGCCTTCATAGACCATGGCGCCCAGTCGGCGACCGATGCTGGTGGGATCGTGAATCATCGTGGGGCAGCGGAACTATTGCGCCGGCGGCGGTGTTTCCTCGCTGGCGGCGGGTTCCGGTACGGGTGGCGGGGCGAGAAGGATAGCCGATTTGTGCCGCTCACGGACGCCCTGTTTTTCCGATTCCGGCAGGTTCTTGTAGGCCGACCATTTCTTCTTGATCTGTTCCTGATGCGCGCTGGGCAACTTGGAGAGGTCGCGGTAATTGTCCCGCGCCCGGTTGCGTTGTTCAGGCGTCATCGTGGCCCAGTCGCGCATCCGCTTCTGGACGCGTTCCTGTTCCTTGGTGCCCATCTTCGGATAGCGGGAGGCCGTCGTCAGCCACTGCTTGCGGCGGATATGCTCCATCCGGTTCCACTCGGCAGCGAGCGGCATCAGGATCTTCCGCTGCTCGATACTGAGACCGGCCCAGTCCGGTTGCGGCGGGGTGCCGATCACTGCGCTGGTCGGTGGATTGGCTTGTGCCGGGAAAGTGCAGGCCAGCAGCGCGGCCAGCATTATTCCTCCGAGAGTGCTTCTTCCGCCGTGTCGTCTATGAGCCATGCGAGAAATTCGTTGTCCTGCAATACATCCGGTGGGAGGTCGTCGGCCAGCAGGGCGCTGTCCGTCGCGGCGATTTCAGCGACATACTGCTCGCTGTGCCAGTAAAAGGATATCCACATGCCCAGCAGCAGGCCGATGATCGCCAGTCCCTGGCGGAAGCCGTTGGGTAACGTGCCTCTGCCAAAGGGCGTGGAGAACGAGAATCCGGTCGTCGTGTTGGCCAGCAACTGGCTTTCTGCCTGTTTCTGGCGCGTCAGCGCCAAGTGGCGGGCAGCCTCCAGGCGCCGGGCGCTGGCCGGTGCAATGTCCTGCAGGCCGTGATCCAATGCCTGCTTGATGCGATATGCCTGTCTTTCTTCATTCATAACTTGATCCCCTTCGCCGACAGGGCTGCTGCCAACGTATGCGTGGCCCGCGAGCAGTGCGTTTTGACGCTCCCCTCTGAGCAACCCATCGCACTTGCCGTCTCGGCAACATCCAACTCCTCCCAGTAACGCATGACAAAGGCTTCGCGTTGACGTGGTGGCAACTTTTTTAGTTCCTCTTCGATCAGGGCCAGCGTTCTCGCCTGGTACAACTGGCTTTCCGGCGTTACGGGGTGATCGATTTCCTGCGTGGACTGCAGGATTTCGAGCGGGTCCTGGTCGTCATCGTCGGAGGTAAAGGCCGAAAGTGCCGTGGTCCATAGGGCCCTGACCTTGCTGCGCCGGAAATAATCGCGGATGGTGTTCTGCAGGATGCGCTGGAACAGCAGGGGGAGTTCTTCCTCTGGTCGGTCGCCATATTTTTCGGCGAGCTTCATCATCGCATCCTGAACGATGTCGAGCGCAGCTTCCTCTTCTCGCACCGCATAAACGGCTTGCTTGAAGGCGCGCCGCTCGGTGTTCTCGAGGAAACTTGAGAGCTGGTACGGGGTGGCCAGGGTGTGACTTTCTGACTGGGGGGTTGGGGTCGGGT
Organism: Azonexus sp. MM2026_4; assembly: GCF_055901855.1. Classification (NCBI taxonomy): domain Bacteria; kingdom Pseudomonadati; phylum Pseudomonadota; class Betaproteobacteria; order Rhodocyclales; family Azonexaceae; genus Azonexus; species Azonexus sp. MM2026_4. The sequence goes on from NZ_CM148380.1 coordinate 4,184,483, forward strand.
GGTCAAGGATTGAATCTTGACCGCACGGTGGGGTGTCGATTAAGGTTATGCCCTTTTAGGTTAACTGCTTTTTGGGCTCGAGTATGATGATCAGCGGTGCAGAAATTGTAATCAGGTGCCTGCAGGAAGAAAAGGTCGATTGCGTGTTCGGATACCCCGGTGGTTCCGTCCTGCACATCTACGATGCCCTTTTCAAGCAGGACGAGGTCAGGCATGTCCTGGTACGCCACGAACAGGCGGCGGTGCATGCGGCGGATGCCTATTCGCGTTCTTCGCAACGCGTCGGCGTGGCGCTGGTGACCTCCGGCCCCGGCGTCACCAACACGGTGACCGGTATCGCCACTGCCTACATGGATTCGATTCCGATGGTTGTCCTCTGCGGTCAGGTGCCGACCCAGTACATCGGTCAGGATGCCTTCCAGGAGTGCGACACGGTCGGCATCACCCGGCCCTGCGTCAAGCACAACTTCCTGGTCAAGGACGTCAAGGATCTGGCGATCACCATCAAGAAGGCTTTTCACATTGCCGCCACCGGCCGCCCCGGTCCGGTCGTCGTCGATATCCCGAAGGATGTCACGGCGCAGATGTGCGAGTTCGAGTACCCGAAAACGATCCAGATGCGTTCGTACAACCCGGTCGTCAAGGGGCATCTCGGTCAGATCAAGAAGGCCGTGCAGATGTTGCAGGAGGCCAAGCGGCCGATCATCTACAGCGGCGGCGGCGTGATCCTGTCCGACGCGGCCGACAAGCTGACGCAGTTGGCCCGCAAGCTCGATTTCCCGGTCACCAACACGCTGATGGGTCTCGGCGGCTATCCCGCGACCGACCGTCAGTTCGTCGGCATGCTCGGCATGCACGGTACCTTCGAAGCCAACAACGCGATGCACTACGCCGACGTGATCCTCGCCGTCGGCGCCCGCTTCGACGACCGCGTGATCGGCAACCCGGAGCATTTCAGCAGCGAGAAGCGCCGCGTCATCCACATCGACATCGATCCGTCGTCGATCTCCAAGCGGGTCAAGGTCGATGTGCCGATCGTCGGCAATGTCGCCGACGTGCTCGACGAGATGCTCAAGCTGCTCGACGGCGGCTTCAAGACCGATCCGGAAGTTGCCGACTGGTGGAAGCAGATCGACGAATGGCGCGGCCGCAAGTCGCTGGCCTACCGCCAGTCGAACCACATCATGCCGCAGTTCGTCGTCGAGAAACTCTACGAAGTGACCGGCGGCGACGCCTTCATCACTTCCGACGTCGGCCAGCACCAGATGTTCGCCGCCCAGTACTACAAGTTCGACAAGCCGCGCCGCTGGATCAACTCCGGCGGCCTGGGCACGATGGGCGTCGGCCTGCCTTACGGCATGGGCGTGCTGATGGCCAACCCGGGGGCGCAGGTCGCCTGCGTCACCGGCGAAGGCTCGATCCAGATGTGCATCCAGGAAATGTCAACCTGCAAGCAGTACGGCCTGCCGGTCAAGATCATCAACCTGAACAACGGCATGCTCGGCATGGTCCGCCAGTGGCAGGAGATGTTCTACTCGAAGCGTTACTCGCAGTCCTATGTCACCTCGCTGCCCGACTTCGTCAAGCTCGCCGAGGCCTACGGCCACGTCGGCATGCGCATCGAGAAGCCGGAAGACGTCGAGCCGGCGTTGCGCAAGGCCTTCACCGAGCACAAGGACGACCTGGTCTTCATGGACTTCATCATCGATCCGGGCGCCAACGTCTTCCCGATGGTGGCGGCGGGCAAGGGCCTGACCGAAATGATCCTCGCCGAAGAACTCTGAGCGGGGAAGGAAAACACTATGCGACACATCATTTCCATCCTGATCGAAAACGAAGCCGGTGCCCTGTCCCGGGTGGCCGGCCTGTTCTCGGCGCGCGGCTACAACATCGAATCGCTGACCGTGGCACCGACGGAAGATCCCTCGCTGTCCCGGATGACCATCCTGACCTCGGGCTCGGACGACGTGCTCGAGCAGATCACCAAGCAGCTCAACAAGCTGGTCGACGTGGTCAAGGTGGTCGATCTCTCCGAGGCCGCGCACGTCGAGCGCGAGCTGATGCTGATCAAGGTCCGTGCCACCGGCAAGGACCGCGAAGAGATGAAGCGGATGGCCGATATCTTCCGCGGCCGCATCATCGACGTCACTGAATCGACCTACGTCATCGAACTGACCGGGGCGAGCAGCAAGCTGGATTCGTTCATCGCCGGGCTGGATGCCGGTCTGATTCTCGAAACCGTCCGTACCGGTGTCTGTGGCATCGGTCGCGGCGATCGCATTCTCAAAGTCTGATTTACCCATAAGAGGATTCCATGAAAGTTTATTACGACAAGGACGCCGACCTCTCCCTGATCAAGGGCAAGAACGTCACCATCGTCGGCTACGGCTCGCAAGGCCATGCCCACGCCCAGAACCTGCGTGATTCGGGCGTCAACGTCACCGTCGGCCTGCGCAAGAGCGGTGCTTCCTGGGCCAAGGCCGAAGGCGCCGGCCTCAAGGTTGCCGAAGTCAAGGATGCCGTCGCTGCCGCCGATCTGGTCATGATCCTGCTGCCGGACGAAAACATCCCCGAGGTCTACAAGAACGACGTCGAACCGAACATCAAGCCGGGCGCAACCCTGGCCTTCGCCCATGGCTTCAACGTGCATTACAACCAGGTCGTGCCGCGCGCCGACCTCGACGTGATCATGGTCGCCCCGAAGGGCCCCGGCCACACCGTTCGCTCCGAGTACCTGAAGGGCGGCGGCGTGCCGTCGCTGATCGCCATCTACCAGGACAAGTCCGGCAAGGCCAAGGACATCGCCCTGTCCTACGCGGCTGCCAACGGCGGCACCAAGGGTGGCGTGATCGAGACCAACTTCCGCGAAGAAACCGAAACCGACCTCTTCGGTGAGCAGGCCGTTCTGTGCGGCGGCGCCGTCGAGCTGGTCAAGATGGGCTTCGAGACCCTGGTCGAAGCCGGCTACGCGCCGGAAATGGCCTACTTCGAGTGCCTGCACGAGCTGAAGCTGATCGTCAACCTGATGTACGAAGGCGGCATCGCCAACATGAACTACTCGATCTCGAACAACGCCGAGTACGGCGAGTACGTGACCGGTCCGGAAGTCATCAACGCTCAGTCCCGCGAAGCCATGCGCAACGCCCTGAAGCGCATCCAGACCGGCGAGTACGCCAAGATGTTCATCCTCGAAGGCCGCACCAACTATCCTTCGATGACGGCCCGCCGTCGCCTGAACGCTGTGCATCCGATCGAAACGGTCGGCGGCCAGCTGCGCGACATGATGCCGTGGATCAAGAAGAACAAGCTGGTCGACCAATCCAAGAACTAAGGTTGGCGCCGGCTCCACGGAGCGTCGTTGCTTGGGCTTGCCGTACTAACGTACTGTCTTCGCCCGCGCGCCTAGCCCCGTGTTCGCTTTGACGCTTTGGGCGGTGTAGGTAACTGCACCGCCCAAATTGTTTGTGGGAAGGGTGTATCCTTGCACCGTTCCAGCTTTTCCTCGCTGCCCATGACCGAACTCAAACCCCGCAAAGCCCTGTTCAATCCTGAAGTCAAACGGCGCGGCATTTACCTGCTGCCCAACCTGTTCACCACGGCGGCATTGTTTGCCGGCTTCTTCGCCATCGTCCAGGCGATGCAGGGCGATTTCGAACGGGCGGCGATGGCGATTTTCATCGCCATGGTGCTCGACGGTCTCGACGGTCGCGTTGCCCGCCTGACCAATACCCAGTCGGCCTTCGGTGCCGAGTACGATTCGCTGTCCGACATGGTCAGCTTCGGCGTCGCGCCGGCGCTGGTTGCCTATGAATGGGCGCTGCGCGACCTCGGGCGCATCGGCTGGATCGCCGCCTTCATCTATTGCGTCGGTGCCGCGCTGCGTCTGGCGCGTTTCAACACGACGCTGGAAGTGATGGACAAGCGTTTCTTCCAGGGCCTGCCTTCCCCGGCGGCGGCGGCGCTGGTCGCCGGCCTGGTCTGGGTGATGATCGTTGCTGGCGTGCCGGGCGGCGACGTGCGCTGGATTGCCTGCGCGCTGACCGTGCTGGCCGGCGTGACGATGATCTCCAACATCCGTTACTACAGCTTCAAGGACGTCAATCTGAAGAAGAGCGTGCCCTTCTTCTCGATTGCCGCGATCGCCCTGGTTTTCGCGCTGGTTGCCTACAGCCCGGAAATCGCGCTGTTCGCCTTCTTCGTCGGCTACTGCCTGTCCGGCTACATCCTGGCCGCCGTCGGCCTGGTGAAGCGCAAGCCGGTCTGAGTCTCACGGAGTACACATGAAACAACATCTGGTCATTTTCGACACCACCCTGCGCGACGGCGAGCAGAGCCCCGGCGCGTCGATGACGCGCGAAGAGAAGATCCGCGTCGCCCGCCAGCTCGAGAAGATGCGCGTCGACGTCATCGAGGCCGGCTTTGCCGCCGCCTCGCCCGGCGATTTCGAATCGATCCAGGCGATCGCCCAGGCGATCAAGGACTCGACGATCTGTTCGCTGGCCCGCGCCAGCGAGAACGACATCGCCCGCTCCGGCGAGGCGATCCGTCCGGCTAAATCCGGTCGTATCCATACCTTCATCGCGACCAGCCCGATCCACATGGAGAAGAAGCTGCGCATGAGTCCCGACCAGGTGGTCGAGCAGGCGGTCAAGGCGATCGGCTGGGCGCGGCAATACACCGACGACGTCGAGTTTTCGGCCGAGGACGCCGGGCGTTCGGAAATCGATTTCCTGTGCCGCATCTTCGAAGCGGTGATCAAGGCCGGGGCGAAGACGATCAACGTGCCTGACACGGTCGGCTACAACATTCCCTCGCAGTACGCCGAGACCATGCGCCAGTTGATCGAGCGCGTGCCGAACTCGGACAAGGTGGTGTGGTCGGTGCACTGCCACAACGACCTCGGCCTGGCCGTCTCCAACTCGCTGGCCGCCGTGCTGGCCGGCGCCCGCCAGGTCGAATGCACGATCAACGGCCTCGGCGAACGCGCCGGCAACGCCGCGCTGGAAGAAATCGTCATGGCCGTGCGTACCCGTGCCGACGTCTTCCCGGTCGAGACGCGCATCGATACGACGCAGATCGTCGCCGCTTCCAAGCTTGTCTCGCAGATCACCGGTTACCCGGTGCAGCCGAACAAGGCCGTCGTCGGCGCCAATGCCTTCGCGCACGAGTCGGGTATCCACCAGGACGGCGTGCTCAAGCACCGCGAGACTTACGAGATCATGCGTGCCCAGGATGTCGGCTGGACGCAGAACAAGCTGGTGCTCGGCAAGCATTCCGGGCGCAATGCCTTCAAGTCGCGCCTGCAGGAACTGGGGATCGAGCTGGACAGCGACGAGACGCTGAACGCCGCCTTCGCCCGCTTCAAGGAACTGGCCGACAAGAAGCACGAGATCTTCGATGAGGATCTGCACGCGCTGGTCTCCGACGAGGTCGTGACGCCGGAGCAGGAGCACTACAAGCTGGTCTATTCGCGGGTCACCTCGGAAACCGGCGAAATGCCGCAGGCGACGGTCATCCTCAACGTCGGTGGCGTCGAGCACAAGGCCGAGGCGAGTGGTGGCGGGCCGGTCGATGCCACCTTCAAGGCGATCGAAAGCATCGCCGGCAGCGGCGCCGAATTGCTGCTCTACTCGGTCAATGCGATCACCACCGGCACCGACGCCCAGGGCGAGGTGACGACGCGGCTGGCCAAGGGCGGCCGCATCGTCAATGGCAACGGGGCCGATACCGACATCGTCATCGCCTCGGCGCGTTCCTACCTGAACGCGCTGAACAAGCTCGAATCGACGCTCGACAAGGTACGCGCCCAGGGCGACGACATCTGAGCCAGTGTTGTTGCAGCGACTTAAGAGGCCGCGCCCATGGGCGCGGCCTTTTCATTTTGCTCCGGCGCCGCGCGTCGACCGGATGAACATCACCGCCCCGGCGAAGACGACGACGGCGAGCAGCGTCTCGCCGACGGCCAGCCACTGCGCCAGGCCGTGATCGCTGGTGGCGCGGGTCAGGCCCTCGAGCAGGTAGAACTGGATCAGCAGCGACAGCCATTTGTAGGTGTAGCGCTTGCCATGCAGGATGCCGAACAACGGCGCCAGCAGCACGACTGCCTTCAGCGTCAGCCAGGAGCCGCCCGGGCGCAGCGGTGCCAGCCAGGCCTCCCAGGCCAGGCAGAGGAAGGTCAGTGCGATCAGGCTGACGATGGTCAGGTTTTGGTAGAAACGCGGGGTCATCGCTGCTCCAGTTGCAGGACGAGGCGTGCCAGGCGCTGTCCCTGGGCAAAGGCCAGCCGGCTTTCGCTGTCGCTGAGCAGGGGATTGCCGCCAGCGCCGGCAACGTGGCTGGCGCCGTAAGGCGTGCCGCCGCTGCTGGTCGACGCGAGTTCGGGTTCGGTGTACGGCAGGCCCATGAGCAGCATGCCGTGGTGCAACAGCGGCAACATCATGCTCAGCAGCGTCGCTTCGTTGCCGCCGTGCTGGCTCGCGCTCGACGTAAACACGCAGGCCGGCTTGCCGGCCAGGGTGCCGTTCTGCCAGGCGGCGATGGTGCCATCCCAGAAATATTTCATCGGTGCCGCCATGTTGCCGAAACGGACCGGACTGCCCAGCGCCAGGCCGGCGCATTCTTCAAGGTCGCGCATCTCGACGTAGGGCGCGCCGCTGCTCGGGATCGACGGTTCGCCGCTGGTGCAGACGGTGGTGACGCGCGGCACGGTGCGCAGCCTGGCGTGGGTGCCGGCAACCGAATCGATGCCGCGGGCCAGGCGTTCGGCCAGCGTGCGCACCGAGCCGTGGTGGCTGTAGTAGAGGACAAGGATATCGTGCATGGGGGCGGATTATAGCCGCCGTGCTCAATCGTCGCCGTCGGGCAGCAGGGTGAAGATTTCGACGACGCCGGTTTGTTCGCTCAGGGGGCCGGTCTGGACCTCGCGGACCTGCAGGTTGCCTTGTTCGATCAGCAATACCATGCGCCGGCGATTCTCGCCGAGACAGCCGGTCGGTGCAATCAGCGACTGCGCCGGCCGCAGCGGCGGGGCCTCGGGCAGTACCAGGGCGGTCAGCGGGGCATTGGCCACCTGGCCGGGGTCGGCGATTCGTGCCGCCAGCGCCCGCGTGGCCAGCACCTGCAAGCCGATCTCGATATGTTCCGGGTTTTCCGAAATCGCCCAGCGGACGATGCAGACATGCCAGTTGTCGGAGCGCGGTGAAAACTCGTCACGGGGCTGGATCGCGACGATGTCGCCAACACGCAGGCAGGCGGTGCTGCCGCTCATGTGCATCAGGGCATAGCCTTCCGGACTTTCGTTGGTGACCATCCATTCGCTGATGTCGTCGCTGTCTTCCTGATGCTGCAGCAGGCGATACAGGCCTTCCAGGCCAAGGCAGAGACGGGCGCGATAGGCGTGGCGCCGACGCGGAAACTTGCGCTTGGCCGGAAAACCCCAGAGTTTTTCCAGGCGGCGCAGGACGCTGCGTCCGGCAGGCTCGCTCGCCAGTCTTGGCAGATCCAGGGTTACGGGATCGGTGCCGGCCGCGAGGGCAATGCCGATCAGGCGGATTTCCCCGGCCAACTCGCCACCGGAAAAATAAAGCGGTCTGATGCCCTCGCCGGGTTGGCGTCTTGCCATGGCGTAAGCCGGGCTGTCGCGTTCGAGATCGATCCAGAAGACGTCGTCGCCGCTGAGCGGTGTGTCGCTGAGTGTGATCAAATGGCCGAACCTGTCGGTCAGGGTGCTGATCAATTCGAGTTCGGCCGACGAAAACGAGGCGGGTTGTGCGATTGCCTTCAGCAGGATATCGACGTACAGGCGCTCGATGCTGCTGCTGCCAGCGGCAGCGCCGGTCATTCGTTCAATCCCGAGTCGGCGGGCGGTTCGGTATGCGGCATTGAGTTGTTGCCAAAGTCCGTTGCCGGGTGGTGCCGCAACCAGGTGGTGAATGTGGATTTGAGTGCCGATGGCCTGAACGGCGCGGCGCAGCGAAGCCTGCATGCGCTCGTCGGGCAAGGTATCCTGGGGGCTGTAATGGGCTGCCAGGGTGTTGAAATATTCCTGGGCCAACGCCTCCAGTATTTTCAGGAGCGTCTTGATTTTCTGCCGAGTCTTGCGGGCGACCGGCAGGGTGGGTTGGTGCAGGTTGGGCAGTTCGGCTTGCAGAACGGATTCGGCATGCGCAAAGATCAGGTCGAGCAACTTGACGTGCGCTACTGGTCCGATGGCCGCTTCGCGCAGTTTCAGGACTTGCTGCAGAAGTTCCTCTGCATCCTCGGAATGGCCGTGTGCCAAGGCTAGCCATTCCAGGATGCCCTTGACCAGTTCCTCGCTCTCCGGGGGAGCTTCCTTGTTTGCGATTTTTGCCATGATTTGTAAAGAATAGCAAAAACTTCCCCGCTCGGCACCAAGGGGTGGTGTTGTGGTCGGCGGCCCCGTCTTAAGTGGCTTGTTTTTCATCGACAAACCGCTATAATCTTGCGTCTTTTTCCCTGCTTACGAAAGTATTCACATGGTTGTTATCCGTCTCGCACGTGGCGGCGCCAAGAAGCGCCCGTTCTACAACATGGTCGTCACCGATTCCCGCAATCGCCGCGACGGTCGTTTCGTCGAGCGCATCGGCTTTTACAACCCGGTCGCTTCCGGTGCTGCCGAGCAACTGCGTATCGCCACCGACCGCCTGGCCTACTGGCTGGAACAGGGTGCTCAGCTGTCGCCGACCGCTGCTCGCCTGGTCAAGCAGAGCGCCAAGCAGGCTGTCTGAGTTTCGTAACGCCTTGTCCAGCAACGATATTGTCGTCCTCGGCAGGCTTGCCGAAGCGTACGGAATCCGCGGCTGGATCAGGTTGCATCCTTTCGGGGATGATCCGCTTGGCTGGCGTGGCATACCCGTCTGGTATCTGGGCCGGGAAGGTGGGCCTTGGCGCGAGGTTGAACTGAGCGGCCTGAAGGCGCACGGTGACGGTCTGGTCGTGTCGTTTGCCGGGGTTGCCGACCGGACGGCGGCGGAAGCGTTGAAAGGCCAGTTGATTGGCGTTCGGCGCGAGGCCTTGCCGGAAACCGGCGACAACGAGTTTTACTGGGCCGAATTGCTCGGCTTGGCTGTGGTTAACGAAGAAGGTGCCTTGCTCGGCAAGGTGGCCGGTCTGATCGAAACTGGCGCCAACGATGTGCTGCAGGTGGTCGATGACGCTGGCGAGGAGAGGCTGTTGCCTTTCGTCGATGCGGTCGTTCTCGAAGTGGACAAGCCGGCCGGTGTGATCCGGGTGGCCTGGGGTTGCGACTGGTGATCCGTTTCGACGGGGTGACGCTGTTTCCGGAAATGTTCGCAGCCGTCACGCACAGTGGGATTACCCGCCGGGCGCTGGAAGAGGGAAGGTGGGCGTGGCAGGCGTGGAATCCGCGCGATTACGCGGAAAACGCCTGGCGCCGGGTCGATGATCGGCCTTTCGGCGGCGGTCCGGGCATGCTGATGCAGGCTGCGCCGCTGGAGAAGGCGATCGCTGCGGCGAAGGCCGCGCAGGCCGCGGCTGGGGTGGCGGCGAGCCGGGTGATCTACCTGTCGCCACAAGGTGCGCCGCTGACGCATCAGCGGGTGATGCGGCTGGCGAGTGGCGGAGAAGGGCTGATCCTGCTCTGCGGTCGCTATGAAGGAATTGACGAGCGTCTGATCGAGCGTTGCGTCGATGAAGAAATATCGATCGGGGATTTCGTGCTCTCCGGTGGCGAGTTGCCGGCGATGGTGTTGATCGATGCCGTCGTCCGCCAGTTGCCGGGGGTGCTTGGTGATGCCGCCTCGGCGGTGGAAGATTCGTTTGTCGGTGGTTTGCTGGATTGTCCGCACTACACCCGTCCCGAGGTTTACGAGGGAATGCCGGTGCCGGAAGTGCTGATCTCCGGCGATCACAAAAAAATTCGTCGCTGGCGGCTGAAACAGTCGCTGGCGCGGACCCGGAAGCGCCGACCGGAGCTGTTTGCCGAATGGCTGGCGCAACGCAGTCTGACTGCGGAAGAGACGCAACTCCTCACGGAAATTTCCGGCGCGGAGCAATGCGGTGAGTAATGTTTTACAAAAAGGATCTCACATGAACCTGATTCAACAGCTGGAACAAGAAGAAATTGCCCGCCTGGGCAAGACCATTCCCGAATTTGCCCCGGGCGACACCGTCGTCGTCCAGGTCAAGGTCAAGGAAGGCAACCGCGAGCGTCTGCAGGCTTACGAAGGCGTTGTCATCGCCAAGCGTAACCGCGGCCTGAACTCGTCCTTCATCGTCCGCAAGATTTCTTCGGGCGAAGGCGTCGAGCGTACCTTCCAGACCTATTCGCCGCTGGTCGCCTCGATCGAGCTGAAGCGTCGCGGCGATGTCCGTCGCGCCAAGCTGTACTACCTCCGCGATCGTTCGGGCAAGTCGGCCCGGATCAAGGAAAAGCTGCCGGCGAAGAAGGCTTCTGCCTGATCGACGGTTGGCCGCAGGACATGAAAAAAGGGGCTTCGGCCCCTTTTTTTGTTGACTGCGAACGATAAAAAAGGCGCCGCAGCGCCTTTGGGATGGTTGCCTCGGCGCGCTTCAGCCAGTCCGCTTGTCGCGCTCGATCAGGGCGTAGGCCGAGTGATTGTGGATCGACTCGAAGTTCTCCGATTCGACGACGTAGGCGTCGACTCGCGTTTCCGCGTTGAGGCGGGCAGCGACGTCGCGGACCATGTCCTCGACGAATTTCGGGTTGTCGTAGGCGCGCTCGGTGACGTACTTCTCGTCCGGGCGCTTCAACAGGCCGTAGAGTTCGCAGGAGGCTTCAGACTCGACCAGCTGGACCAGTTCCTCGACCCACATGAAGTCGTTGGTGCGGGCGGTGACGGTGACGTGCGAGCGCTGGTTGTGGGCGCCGCGTTCGGAAATCTTCTTCGAGCAGGGGCAGAGGCTGGTCACCGGGACGACGACCTTGACCGAGGTGACGATCTCGCCGCCGCAGATGTCGCCGATGAAGGTGACGTCGTAGTCGAGCAGGCTCTGGACGCCGGAAACCGGTGCCGTCTTGTTGATGAAATACGGGAAGTTCATCTCGATGTGGCCGCTCTCCGCTTCCAGGCGGATGACCATGTCGCGCAGCATGGTCGGGAAGTTTTCGACCGAAATCTCGCGTTCGTGCGAGTTCAGGATCTCGACGAAGCGGGACATGTGCGTGCCCTTGAAGTTGTGCGGCAGGCTGACGTACATGTTGAAGACGGCGATCGTGTGCTGGATGCCTTCGGCCTTGTCCTGAACCTTGATCGGGTGGCGGATGGCCTTGATGCCGACCTTGTTGATCGCGATCTGGCGCGTGTCGGCAGAGCTTTGTACGTCGGGGATGGGAGTCGGGGTCATGAGGCTGTTCTGTCCGTTAGAGCGGGTTGTCGAGGCGTTCGCGCACACGGTGCACGATGCCTTCCTTGTCGAGGCCGAGCTCGGCGAGGAGCTGGCCCTGTTCGCCGTGATCCACGAACTGGTCGGGAAGACCGAGGCGCAGCACGGCGGTGGTAATGCCGCGTTCGCCCAGCAGGCGTTCGATTTCCGAACCGGCGCCACCGATCACGGCATTCTCTTCGATGCTGACCAGCAGCGAATGGTTCCCGGCGAGTTCGCCGATCAGCGCGCTGTCGAGCGGCTTGATGAAGCGCATGTTGATTACCGTCGCATCGAGCGCTTCGCCGGCGGCCAGCGCAGCCGGCACCAGGCTGCCGAAGGCGAGCAGGGCGACCTTGCTGCCGCGACGCAGGACCTCGGCCTTGCCCAGCGGCAGCGTGTCCAGCTCGGGAGCGGGCAGCTTGCCGGTGCCGCCGCCGCGCGGGTAGCGGACCAGCGTCGGGCCGTCGTGGGCGAAGGCGGTCGACAGCATGCGCCGGCATTCGGCTTCGTCGGCCGGGGCCATGATCGTCAGGTTGGGAATGCAGGCGGCGAAGGAGATGTCGAAGCTGCCGTGGTGGGTCGGTCCGTCGGCGCCGACCAGACCGCCGCGGTCGACGGCGAAGACGACCGGCAGGTTCTGCAGCGCGACGTCGTGGATCAGTTGGTCGTAGGCGCGCTGCAGGAAGGTCGAGTAGATGGCGACCACCGGCTTCAGACCTTCGCAGGCCAGCCCGGCGGCGAAGGTGACGGCGTGTTGTTCGGCGATGCCGACATCGTAGTAGCGGCCGGGGAATTCCTGGGCGAAGCGGACCAGGCCGGAGCCTTCGCGCATCGCCGGGGTGATCGCCACCAGGCGCGCGTCGGCGCGTGCCTGATCGCACAGCCAGTCGCCGAAGACCTGGGTATAGGTCAGCTTGCCGCCGCCCTTGCCGGACAGGATGCCTTCGCCCGGCGCGAACTTGCCGACGCCGTGGTAGAGGATGGGGTCGCTCTCGGCAAGCTTGTAGCCCTGGCCCTTCTTGGTGATCACGTGAAGGAACTTCGGTCCCTTGATGCCCTTGAGGTTTTCCAGGGTCGGGATCAGCGCGTCGAGGTCGTGGCCGTCGATCGGTCCGTAGTAGTGGAAGCCGAACTCCTCGAACAGCGTGCCCGGGGCGATCATGCCCTTGACGTGTTCCTCGGCGCGGCGCGCCAGTTCAAGCAGCGGCGGGGCGAAGCCGAGCATGTGGCGACCGGCCGAGCGGGCGGCGTTGAAGGTCTTGCTCGAAGTCAGGCGGGTCAGGATGTTGTTCAGCGCGCCGACCGGCGGCGAGATCGACATCTCGTTGTCGTTGAGGATGACCAGCATGTCGGCGTCGGCGACGCCCGCGTTGTTCAGCGCCTCGAAGGCCATGCCGGCCGACATCGCGCCGTCGCCGATGACGGCGACCACCTGGCGCGCCTCGCCCTTCTGCTTGGCGGCCAGCGCCATGCCCAGCGCCGCCGAGATCGAGGTCGACGAATGGCCGACGCCGAAGGTGTCGTAATCGCTCTCGCAGCGCTTGGGGAAGCCGGCGATGCCGTGCCGCATGCGCAGCTTGTTCATGCCGGCGCGGCGCCCGGTCAACACCTTGTGCGGGTAGCACTGGTGGCCGACGTCCCAGACCAGGCGGTCGTCCGGCGTGTTGAAGACGTAGTGCAGGGCGATCGTCAATTCGACGGTGCCGAGGTTGGACGACAGGTGGCCGCCGGTTCCGGACACCGATTCGATCAGGAAATCGCGCAGTTCGCCGGCCACCTGGTCGAGTTGCTTGCGCTCCAGGGCGCGCAGGTCGGCGGGGCGGTCGATGGTTTCCAGCAGCGGGTAAGTCATGTTCAGAATTGCCTGTGGCAGATGAAGTCGGCGAGCTGGATCAGCCGGTCGGCGCGCTGGCCGAAACAGTTCAGCGCTGCCAGCGCCTCGCTGCGCAGTTCGTCGGCGTAGGCGCGGGCACGCTCAAGGCCGAGTAGGGCGACGTAGGTCGGTTTGGCGGCGGCCTCGTCCTTGCCGGCGGTCTTGCCGAGCGTCGCGGTGTTCGCCGTGCAGTCGAGGATGTCGTCGACCACCTGGAAGAGCAGGCCGGCGCGCTTGGCGAAGCGGTCGAGCTGCAGCCGTTCGGTTTCGCTCAGGGGGGCGCCAGCGAGGGCGCCGAGCAGCACGGCGGCGCGGATCAGGGCGCCGGTCTTCAGCGCGTGCATCAGCTCCAGTTCGGCCTGTTCGAGCGGCTTGCCGACCGAAGCGAGGTCGATCGCCTGACCACCAGCCATGCCGCGCGAGCCGCTGGCATGGGCGAGCAGGGCGATCATTTCCAGTTGGCGTTCGCCGAGCGGCTGGCTGGCCAGCAGTTCGAAGGCCAGCGTTTGCAGGCTGTCGCCGACCAGCAGCGCGGTCGGCTCGTCGTATTCGACGTGGCAGGTCGGCCGGCCGCGGCGCAGCACGTCGTCGTCCATGCACGGCAGGTCGTCGTGCACCAGCGAATAGGCGTGGATCAGCTCGACCGCGCAGGCGGCGACATCGAGGCGGGCGGCGTCGGCGCCGGCCAGTTCGCCGGCAGCGAAGACCAGCAGCGGGCGGACACGCTTGCCGCCGCCCAGCGTGGCGTAGCGCATGGCGTCGTGCAGGCGTTGCGGAATCGCTTCGGCGGCGGGCAGGCAGCGGGCCAGCGCGGTTTCGGTACGGGCCTGGGTAGCGGCCATCCAGTCGGCAAAGGAAAGGCTCACTGGGCCTCCAGGGTGTTGCGATCGACGTCGCGGGCGACGCCGTTCTCGATGATGCGTACTTCTTCTTCCGCTTTCGCCAGCAGGCTCTGGCAGTGCTGGATCAGCGCCATGCCGCGTCGGTGCGCGGCAATCGAGTCCGCCAGTTCAAGCTGGGCGTTTTCCATGCTGGCGACAGTGGCTTCCAGTTCGGCCAGGGCGACCTCGAATTTCATCTCGGCAATCGGGGTGGGATCCATGACTTGGTCGTTCAGGAAACATATGAAAATACTCCATGCGGGGTATTTCGGTCAAATTCAGGATAAAATCGACATCCTTTTTTAACCCGCTGGAGGCTAGGAATGTCCGACATGGCGACTTCGTCCCGGTTGGCCCCTGCAGTTTCCCAACTGCCGGTGGACTGGTATTTCGATGAACGGATTCATGCGCTGGAGAAGAAACTCATCTTCGATGCCGGTCCGGGTTACGTCGGTCACCAGTTGATGGTGCCGGAAGCGGGTAACTATCGTACCCAGGAATGGAAGGACCACGGCCAGATGCTGCTCAACGGCGGCGCGGCCGGGCCGAATGCCGGCATCTGGCAGATGTCCAACGTCTGCCGCCACCGCCAGGCGATCATGCTGCAAGGCGCCGGCAAGCTCGAAGGGCCGGTGGTCTGCCCGATTCACCGCTGGACCTACGAGCAATCCGGCGAACTGATCGGGGCGCCGCATTTCCCGCAGAACCCCTGCCTGAACCTCGACAAGGTCAAGCTGGAAAACTGGAACGGCCTGCTCTTCAAGGGACCGCGTTCGGCCAACGTCGATCTGGCCGGCATGCTGACCACGCGCGATTTCGACTTTTCCGGCTACAAGCTCGACCATGTCGAGATGCACGAGTGCAACTACAACTGGAAGACCTTCATCGAGGTCTATCTGGAGGATTACCACGTCGTGCCCTATCACCCCGGCCTGGGCAACTTCGTCACCTGCGACAACCTGACCTGGCAGTTCGGCGACTGGTACTCGGTACAGAAGGTCGGCATCACTTCGCTGCTCAAGGAATCCACTTCCGGCGTCTACAACCGCTGGCAGAAGGTGGTCCGCGAGTACTACGGCGACCGCGGGCAGACCCCGCCGCAGGGCGCGGTGTGGCTGACCTACTATCCGAACATCATGGTCGAGTGGTACCCGCACGTGCTGGTCGTGTCGACGCTGATCCCGCAGGGCGTGAACAAGACGATGAACGTCGTCGAGTTCTACTACCCCGAGGAAATCGTCGATTTCGAGCGCGAGTTCATCGAGGCCGAGCGCGCCGCCTACATGGAGACGGCGATCGAGGACGACGACATCGGCGAGCGCATGGACCGCGGCCGCAAGGCCCTGCTGGCCGAAGGCAAGAACGAGGTCGGCCCGTACCAGAGCCCGATGGAGGACGGCATGCAGCACTTCCACGAGTTCTACCGGCGCATCATGCAGAAGGAAATCGAAGGCCGCTGAGCGGATTTTTCAACCGCTTCCGCGGTCAACCGGGGCGTCGGGGTAGAATCCGGCGCCCTTTTCTTTGCCCCTGCCGGTCCGTGGCCCGAAGCCCGGCCGTGCCGCCCGAGTCGAGTCACGCATGCAATCCCTGTGGATGATCGCCGCCAGTTTCCTGTTCGCCTGCATGGGCGTTTGCGTCAAGCTGGCGGCGCAGACCCATTCGGCGGTCGAAATCACCTTCTACCGCAGTTTCATCTCCCTGCTGCTGATGTTCGGGCTGGTTCGCCTGCGCGGCGTCCGGCTGGCAACGCCGCACTGGCGCTGGCAGATCACCCGCGGCCTGGTCGGCTTTGCGGCGCTGTTCGGCTATTTCTACGCGATCACCCTGCTGCCGCTGGCGACCGCGGTGACGCTCAACTACACCTCGGCGATCTTTCTCGCACTCTATCTGGCGCTGGCCGGCTGGCAGGTGCGGCGCGGCATGCTCGGCGCGCTGGCGCTCGGCCTGGCCGGCGTCATTCTCTTGCTCAAGCCGACCTTCCAGGCCGAGCAACTGGTCGGCGGTCTGGTCGGACTCGCCTCCGGCGTGATGGCCGGGATGGCCTACTTCAGCGTGCGCGAACTGGGCGCTCGCGGCGAATCGGAAATCCGCACCGTCTTTTATTTTTCGCTCGTCGCCAGCGTCTGTGCCGCCGTCTGGCTCGTCTTTGGCGAGATCCACCCGGTCAACGCCGACAGCGGACTGCTGCTGTTCGGCGTCGCCGGCTTCGCGACGCTCGCCCAGCTGGCGATGACGCGCGCCTACTCGCGCGGCAAGACTTTGCTGTCAGCGGCACTGGCCTACAGCACGGTGATCTTTTCCAGCCTCGCCGGCATGCTGTTCTGGGGCGAAGTGCTGCCGGCGTCGGCGTGGGCGGCGATCGGCCTGATCGTCCTGTCGGGCATCGCGGCGACGCATTTTTCGCGTGCCAGCCCGGTGGAGCAGGATTAAACTGGGACCACAACAACAACGGAGCAAACCATGATCGTCATCGACCACAACGCCCACCGGGTCAATGTTTCGGTGTTCGGCGAATTCACGCTGGCCGACTATCGCGAATTCGAGGAAGTCGTCAATTACAAGATCAAGTTCGAAGGGCCGGTCAACCTGTTCTTCGACCTGACCAAGATGGGCACGCTGACGCTCGACGTCGCTTGGGAGGAAGTCAAGTTCTCGCGTGCCCACGCCAACGATTTCAACCGCGTGGCCGTCGTTACCGACAGCGAGTGGGTGACCTGGAGCGCCTGGCTTTCGCAGACCTTCGTCAACGCGGACGTGCAGGTCTTCGACGATCCCGCCGCGGCCGACGAGTGGCTGGAAGCCGAGGCTTGAGCTGCGGTCCGCTGATCCGGCCGGCGCAGTTGTTGGCGCAGCTCGGCGAGCCCGACTGGTGCATCGTCGATGTCCGCCATCAACTGGCCGATGTCGGTTACGGCGAGCGGGCCTACGGCGAAGCGCATCTGCCCGGCGCTTTCTTCCTGCATTGCGACCGCGACCTGTCGCGACCGATGAACGGCCAGAACGGTCGCCATCCGCTGCCCGATCCCGAGGTGCTGGCCGGCAGGCTGACGGCGCTCGGCATCAACCGGCAGACCCGGGTGGTCGCTTACGACGACGGCAACGGCATGATCGCCAGCCGTCTCTGGTGGCTGTTGCGCTGGCTCGGCCACGATACCGTCGCCGTGCTCGACGGCGGCTGGGCAGCCTGGTGCCAGGCCGGCGGGGCCTTGAGTACGGAACGGCCGAATGCCGTGCCGGGGGATTTCCAGCCGCGCTTGCGCCCGTGGACGGTTGACGTCAATGATGTCCTGGCCGGGCTGGATTCGCCGGGCCGGCGTCTGATCGATGCGCGGGCCGCCGACCGCTTCCGCGGCGAAAACGAAATCATTGATCCGGTGGCCGGCCACATTCCCGGGGCGAGCCACCGTTTCTTCGGCGACAACCTCGCCGCCGACGGCTTCTTCAAGCCGGCGGCCGAACTTGCCAGCGAATGGCGCGCCCTGCTCGCCGGCGATGCCCCGGCTGCGGTCGTCCATTACTGCGGTTCGGGCGTTTCCGCCTGCCACAACATCCTCGCCATGGAAATCGCCGGCCTGCCCGGTTCGCGGCTCTACGGCGGCTCCTGGAGCGAGTGGTGCGCCGACCCGGCGCGGCCGGTCGAACGCTGAAGCGTTAGCGGTTCAGCCCTTTTCGAAGAAGTGGTGGCGGACCTTTTCGTCGAGCAGTCGGCGGCACCCCGCTTCGTCGCAACCCTGCAGCCGGGCGTGCAGCGTTGCGGCGATCTTCAGGAAGATTTCGGCGAGTGCCGGGTCAAAGTGGCTGCCGCTGTCGTGGCGGATGATGTCGATGGCGGCGGCGAACGGCATCGCTTCCTTGTACGGACGGCGTGAAACCAGCGCATCGAAGACGTCGGCAATGGCGAAGATGCGCGCCGCCAGCGGGATACCTTCGCCGCTGAGACCGCGCGGATAGCCGTTGCCGTCCCATTTTTCGTGATGGCCGGCAACCACGGTCGCTGCCTCGTCCAGCCAGCCGATACCGGCGACGATCGCCTCGCCCTGCGCGACATGGGTGCGCATGATCGTCATTTCCTCGGCGTCGAGTCGCCCGGGCTTGAGCAGGATGGCGTCGGGAATGCCGATCTTGCCGACGTCGTGCAGGAAGCTGCCGACGATCAAGGCCTGCATCGCCGCCCGTTCCAGCCCGAGCGCTTCGCCGATGCAGGCGGCGATCCAGGCCACCCGGTAGTTGTGGGCGCCGGTATCGGAATCGCGGCGGGCGACGGCGCGGCCCATCGCTTCCATCATCGACAGGTGCGATTCGAGCAGCGCTTCCGCGCGCCGCGAATTTTCCGCCGACAGGTGGACGACGAAGGGGTAGATGGTCAGGCCGCAGAGCAGCGAGGCGGCGGCGACGATCAGCGCCATGGTCAGCGCGCCGCGCATCAGCTCTTCCTTCTGCCATTCGGGGACGATGCGCACGCCTTCGAAATAGCCGGCCGGGCGTTCGGTGTCGTGCCCCTCCAGGGGGACGAAGATGCGCAGGATCCAGCCCTGTTCGGGTAATTTCAGACTCTGATAATTGGGTGTCCGGTAATTCGGCCGGCCATGCTTGGGTAGCAGCGATTCGATCGCCTCGCCGGCCGGCGTGCTGGCTTCGGCCAGCTTGCGGCCATCGGCGTCGTAGATTTCGGCGATGTCGAACAGGCCACCGGTGATCGCCAGCGCCGCTTCATCGGCGCGCAGCGGCAATTGTTTCTCGGCGGGAAGGGCGAAGCTGTCGCGGTCGCCCAGGATGTGGCGGGACTCCTCCATCGCCAGCGAGACCATGTTTTCCTCGGCGATCTCGCGCGAGATGAGCCAGGCGAGCGGGCCGCTGATGAATGCCAGGAGCAGGCTGATGGCGGCGATGCGCCGTGCGGCACGTTGTTTGAAGGAATTCATTGGGAAGTCGGCGGCTGGAGGTGGTCCGGATCGATATCCGCTCATTAGAGCAGAAGAGCCTGAAAGGGAGATGAACGTGTGGCCCTCAGCCGGAACTGCCGAGTCGTGCCAGGGCCCAGGCGACATGCTCGCGGACCAGCGCCGAAGGATCGTCGGCGCGGGCCTGCAGGGCAGCGATTGCCTCGTCCGTCGCCGGGCCGTTGCCGAGCCCGATGGCAATGTTGCGCAGCCAGCGTTGATGGCCGATGCGGCGGATCGGGTTGCCGGCCAGACGGTCGTCGAACTGCTGCGCGCTCCAACCGAACAGCGTCACCAGCGAGGCCGAGTCGAGCCCGTGGCGCGGCGCGAATTCGCGGTCGCCGAGCTGGGCGAAGCGGTTCCACGGGCAGCAGGTCTGGCAGTCGTCGCAGCCGTAGATGCGGTTGCCGAGCAGCGGCCGGAATGCCTCGGGGATGGCGCCGGCGAGTTCGATCGTCAGGTAGGAAATGCAGCGCCGCGCGTCGACGACGTAGGGCGCGACGATGGCACCGGTCGGGCAGGCGTCGAGGCAGGCGCGACAGGAGCCGCAGTGTTCGTCGGTCGGCGCGTCGGGCGGCAGCGGCAGGTCGCAGTAGATTTCACCGAGAAAGCGCCACGATCCCTGGCGCGACAGCAGCAGCGTGTGCTTGCCGCGCCAGCCGAGCCCGGCCTGACGGGCGTATTCGACTTCCATTACCGGCGCCGAATCGGAAAAGACGCGGTAGCCGTAGGGGCCGGCCAATTCGCCGATGGCGCTGGCCAGCTTCTGCAATCGGCCGCGTACCACCTTGTGGTAGTCGCGACCCAGGGCGTAGCGGGAGATCGCTGCCTGGCCGGGGCGGTCGGCGGTGTTTGCGTGCGGCAGGTAGTCGAGTGCAACCGAGATCACGGTGAGCGTGCCCGGCTGCAGCAGTTGCGGGGCGGCGCGCAGTTCAGCGTGGCGCGCCATATAATCCATCTCCCCGTGCATGCCGGCGGCCAGCCATGCACGCAGCCGGTCGACCGCCGCGCCCGGTTCGGCGCGGGCGATCCCGACCTCGGCAAAGCCCAGCCCGCGGCCGAGTTCCCGAATGCGCGCCTTGAGCGCCGCAGCGTCCACAGTGGAGTCCTGATCATGCATAGCCCGGATGTTACCGCCGTTTTCGATCTGCCCGACGAGGCGGCGACCCAGCGCCTCGGCGCCGAACTGGCGCAGGCGTTGCAGCCGGGGCTGGTGATCTACCTCGAAGGCGAGCTCGGCGCCGGCAAGACGACGCTGGCGCGGGCGTTGATCCGGGCGCTCGGACACAGCGGTCCGGTGAAGAGTCCGACCTACGCTTTGGTTGAAGTTTACGTAGTTTCGAGTTTATACTTGTATCACTTTGATTTTTATCGTTTCGAGTCACCCGAGGAATTCCTCGATGCGGGATTTGGTGAATACTTCAACGACGCCTCCGTCTGCCTGGTCGAATGGCCCGACAAGGCGGCCGGCTGCGTGCCCGAAGCCGATCTCCGCGTTCTCCTGCGTCACGCCGGTGGCGCGCGTGTCGCCGAACTTGCAGCCATCTCGGAAAGGGGGGCGTCATGCGTAAGGACCATCGCCTCGATCCGCGCCGTCGGCAGCTCCTGCGCTACGCCGGCAGCGCGCTAGTTCTCTCGGTCACGCCGCTCACCGGTCGCGCCGCCAGCCGACCGGCGATCGTCGCGGTACGCATCTGGCCGGCTGCCGATTACACCCGGGTCACGCTCGAACACGATGCGCCGCTGAAATTTACCCATTTCACTGTCGAGAATCCCGAGCGGCTGGTCGTCAACATCGAGGGTGTCGAGTTCAACAGCGTGCTCGACAGTCTGGCCGGCAAGGTTGGCGACGACGATCCCTACATCAAGCTGCTGCGGGCCGGCCGCTTCAAACCGGGCGTCGTCCGCCTAGTGATGGAGCTGAAAACGCGTGTCGTGCCGCAGGTTTTCTCCTTGGTGCCGGTTGGCGAATACGGTCACCGTCTGGTCCTCGACATCTATCCGGAAACGCCGGCCGATCCCCTGATGGCGCTGCTCGAAGGGCGGCGCGACGCGGTCGAGCCGCTCAAGCCGGGGCAGGATCTCGGCGGCAAGGAAGCGAAGCCGGCGGAGCCGCCGGAGCCGCAAGTGGCGAAGCGTTCCGGCAAGGCCGTGGTGGACCGGCTGGTGACGATCATGCTCGATCCCGGGCATGGCGGCGAAGATCCCGGTGCCGTCGGCAAGCGCGGTACCCACGAAAAGGCCGTCACGCTGGCGATTGCCCGCCGCCTGAAGGCGCGTATCGACGCCGAGCCGAACATGCGCGCCGTGCTCACTCGCGACGGCGATTTCTTCGTTCCGCTGCAGGTGCGCGTGCAGAAGGCACGTCGCATCCAGTCCGATCTTTTCCTGTCGATCCATGCCGATGCCTGGATCAAGCCCGACGCGCGCGGCTCTTCGGTCTTCGTCCTGTCCGAGAAGGGGGCGTCGAGCACCCAGGCCCGCCTGCTGGCGCAGAAGGAAAACAGTGCCGACCTGATCGGCGGCGTCAATCTGGCCAAGACCAAGGACGTTTTCCTGGCCCGCACCCTGCTCGATCTGTCGCAGACGGCGACCATCAACGATAGCCTCAAGCTCGGCAAGTACCTGCTCGGCGAACTCGGCTCGATCAACCACCTGCACAAGACCAGCGTCGAGCAGGCAGGATTCGCCGTCCTCAAGGCGCCGGACATTCCGTCGGCGCTGATCGAGACCGCCTTCATTTCCAATCCGGAAGAGGAGTTGCGCCTGAAGGACGACGCCTATCAGGAGCAGATGGCCGACGCCATCATGCGCGGCATCCGCCAGTACTTCATCAAGCATCCGCCGGGGCCGAAGGCGAAGATCGCCCAGGTCGGCTGATGCAGCCCGCGTTGCTCGCCGAACTGCGGCGTCTCTACGCTGCCGCCGACCTTGCTGCCGACGCCGCGCAACTACCGCTGATTGACGCCGCTGGCGCGGCCCGGGCGCTGCTCGTCGAATTCCCGCAAGCCAGGGACTGGCCGAGCGTTGGCGAAACCCTGCGTTACCTCGCCGAAGAGCTGACCTTGCCGAGGCCGGCGCTGTCGGTGTCCGTTTCTGGCGCGTTCACCCTCTGGCTGGCTTTCGCGACGCCGCAACCGCTGCCGCAGTTGGCTGCGTTTTGCGACGGCCTGCGGGCGGCCTGCTTGAGCGATCTGCCGGGCGAGCGCCTGCGCTGCCATCCCTTGAGCGGCGTTGCCGCGGTGCCGCTGGTTCCCGCTTTCGACGCCGACCTCGAGCGCTGGTCGGCCTTCATCGATCCCGGCATGGGCAGCATGTTCGTCAGCGAGCCGGGTCTGGAGTTTCCGCCGAACCCGGAACGCCAGGCGGAAATGCTGGCCGGTTTGAGGGCGATCGACGACCGGCTGTTGGCCAAGGCAATGCCCCAACTGCCGACACCGCTTCAGGCGCCGGTTGCAGGCGCTTCGCCGTTGTCCGGGCATTTTGCCGATCCGGCGGCCTTCCTGCTGGCGGTGATGAATGACGCATCGGTGCCGCTCGGCGAGCGGATCGGCGCGGCCAGCGCCTTGCTCGCGGCAACGCGCCGCTGATGCCTCAGAACAGTTCGACTTCGCCTTTGGCGATTTCGCGGGCAGCCAGCCGTCCGTCTTCGATCAACTGCTCGTAGCAGGCGACCTGGTTGCGGCCGTTGCGCTTGACGTAGTAGAGCGCTTCGTCGGCGCGCTCGATGACGTCGCTTGGGGTGTCGCTGACCAGCAGGCGGCTGAAACCGATGCTGACGGTGACGTGGCCGACGCGGCTGAAAACGGTTTGCTCGACGTCGTGGCGGAAGCGCTCCAGGGTTGCCGCCGCCGACTGGCGATTGGTCGGCTGCAGCAGGGCGATGAACTCCTCGCCGCCGAAGCGGAACAACTGGTCGTCGAAACGAAAGCTCTGGCGCATCACCTGCGACACCATGATCAGCACCTCGTCGCCGATCAGGTGGCCGTAGGTGTCGTTGACCCGCTTGAAATGGTCGATATCGCAAACCGCCAGCCAGTGGTTGCTCTCCGGCTGCTGGTTGCGCCGGGCAGGTTGCGGCGCGTCGCCGAGCATGCGGTCGGAAGCGGCCTGGCCGAGCAGTTCGAACAGGTGCTTGTCGAAGGTCTTGCGGCTGGCCAGCCCGGTCAAGGTGTCGGCCTCGCCGTAGTCGAGCAGGCCGATGTGATTGCCGAAATACTCGACCAGTCCCATCAGCGTGACGCGCAGGTCGGCAGAGAAATCCTCGGCCATCACCAGGTCGATGAAGTAGATCGGTTCGTCGAGGCGCAATACCGGGAAGATCACCCGGTGCGAACCGTCGTCAAGGTGCTCAAGGACGGCGGACAGTTCGCGCCGGCATTGGCGCAATAGCGGGTCGCGCTCGATCGGCTGGCAGAACTGAGCTTCGGGGAGATAGGCATTGCGCAGGAACTGGCCCTGCCGGCCGAAACCGGCGCAGGCGAAGACGACCGTTTTGCGCTTGCTGGCGTAGCAGCGATAGATGGTCAGCCGGCGTGGCGAGAATAGCTCCATCAATGCGTTGACCATGGCCGAATTGATTTCGGTGCGGTCGCGGCGCGCCGAAATGCGAAGAACATGGTTGATCAGGCTGAGCATCATGGTTGGCTTGATGATTTTGCCAGATTATAGCGGCGGCCTTTCCGGCAAGGGGCTGTTTTTTCGTGGATTTGGCCGGAATTTCAGGGCGCCCCGGTATAATCGCGCTTTTTTGCAGCAGCATCCGATGCGCGTTTTTCGCGGTTATTCTCGTCCTGTTCCGGCACCGGTCGCACTGGCCATCGGCAATTTCGATGGCGTGCATCGAGGCCACGCCGCGCTGCTCGCTCGTCTGACCGAGGTTGCCGGAGAGCGGGAACTGGTACCGACGGTATTGAGCTTCGAGCCGCATCCGCGCGAGTTCTTTGCCCCCGACTCGGCGCCGGCGCGGCTCAGCACCTTCCGCGAAAAGCTCGAGCTGCTGGCGGCCTGCGGTGTGGCGCAGGCGATGATCTGCCCCTTCAACCGGGCTTTCGCCGCGCTGAGCGCCGAACAGTTCATCGAGGCGGTGCTGGTCCGCGCCTTGCGTGTCCGGCATCTGGTGATCGGCGACGATTTCCGTTTCGGTCAGGGTCGCGTCGGCGATTTCGCGCTGCTGCAGGCCTTTGGCGAGCGCCACGGCTTTACCGTCGAGGCGATGGGCAGCGTCGTCGTCGACGGCGAGCGGGTCTCCAGTTCCGGCGTGCGCCGGGCGCTGGCCGACGGTGACATGGCGCATGCGGCGAAACTGCTCGGCCGTCCCTACATGATGGACGGCCAGGTCGTGCACGGCCAGAAGCTCGGCCGCCAGCTCGGCTTCGCCACGGCCAACCTGCGCATCAAGCACAATCCGCTGCCGATGACCGGGGTCTTTGCGGTCGAGGTCGCCGGACTCGGTGACAAGTCTTTACCCGGCGTCGCCAATCTCGGCGTCCGGCCAACCGTCGGCGGTACGCGGCCGCTGCTCGAAGTGCATCTGTTCGATTTCGACCGCGACATCTACGGCGCCCATATTTCGGTTCGCTTCGTGCATAAACTGCGCGACGAGCAACGTTTTCCCAATTTCGACGCCCTCAAGGCGCAGATCGCGGCCGATGCCGCGGCGGCGCGGGCTTTCTTCAAGCGGTGAGCAAGCAAATGGCTGATTACAAAGAGACGCTGAACCTTCCCGACACCCCGTTCCCGATGCGCGGCGACCTGCCCAAGCGCGAGCCGCAGTGGGTCGCCCAGTGGCAGGAGAAGGAGCTTTACCGGAAGATTCGCGAAATCTGCGCCGGCCGGCCGAAATTCATCCTGCACGACGGCCCGCCGTATGCCAACGGCGACATCCACATCGGCCACGCGGTGAACAAGGTGTTGAAGGACATCATCGTCCGCTCGAAGACGCTGGCCGGCTTCGACGCGCCTTACGTGCCGGGCTGGGACTGCCACGGCATGCCGATCGAGATCCAGATCGAGAAGACCCACGGCAAGAACATCCCGCGCGAGCAGGTGCAGAAGCTGGCGCGCGCCTACGCCAGCGAGCAGATCGAACGGCAGAAGAAGGATTTCATCCGCCTCGGCGTGCTCGGCGAGTGGGACAAGCCCTACCTGACGATGAATTTCAAGACCGAGGCCGACGAGATCCGGGCGCTCGCCCAGATGATCAAGCGCGGTTTCGTCTATCGCGGCCTGAAGCCGGTGAACTGGTGTTTCGACTGCGGTTCGGCGCTGGCCGAGGCGGAAGTCGAGTACCAGGACAAGAAGTCGCCGGCCATCGATGTGGCCTTCGCCGCCGCCGAGCGCGACAAGCTGGCGGCCGCTTTCGGCCTCAAGGAATTGCCGGCCGGTGAAGCCTACGCGGTGATCTGGACGACGACGCCGTGGACCATCCCCGGCAACCAGGCGCTCAACGCTCATCCGGAAATCACCTATCACCTGGTGCAGACCGAGAAGGGCTGCCTGATCCTCGCTGCCGACCTGCAGGAAGCCTGTCTCGCCCGCTACGGCCTGACCGGCACCACCGTCGCCGCCTGTAAAGGTGCCGCGCTGGAGCGCATCGCCTTCCGTCATCCGCTCTACGACCGCCTGTCGCCGGTCTTCCTCGGCGACTACGTGACGCTCGACGCCGGCACCGGCATCGTCCATTCGGCGCCGGCCTACGGTCTGGAAGACTTCCAGTCGTGCAAGAACTACGGCATGCACAACGAGCAGATCCTGACCCCGGTGCAGGGTGACGGCACGTTTGCCGCCGACCTGCCGTTCTTCGGCGGCATGAACGTGTGGAAGGCCAACCCGGTCATCGTCGAGAAACTGGCCGAAGTCGGCGCGCTGCTGAAGCACGCTACCATCGAACACAGCTACATGCACTGCTGGCGCCACAAGACGCCGCTGATCTACCGCGCCACCAGCCAGTGGTTCGTGCGCATGGACGCGCCCGATGTCGATAGCCAGGGCATTGCCGCCACCGAGCCGGCCGGCCACACGCTGCGCGAAGCCGCGCTGCAGGGCGTCGAGGACACCGCCTTCTACCCCGCCTGGGGCAAGAACCGCCTGCACGCGATGATCGCCAACCGTCCGGACTGGTGCATCTCGCGCCAGCGCAACTGGGGCGTGCCGCTGCCCTTCTTCACCCACAAGGCGACCGGCGAGCTGCACCCGAACACGCTGGAGCTGATGGAAGCCGTGGCGAAGCGCGTCGAGCAGGGCGGCATCGAGGCGTGGACGCAGTTGGACGCCGCCGAACTGCTCGGCAATGATGCCGCCGACTACGTCAAGACCACCGACATCCTCGATGTCTGGTTCGATTCCGGCACCACGCACATGAGCGTGCTGCGCGGTTCGCACGGCGAGCTGGGCTGGCCGGCCGACCTCTACCTGGAAGGCTCGGACCAGCACCGCGGCTGGTTCCACTCGTCGCTGCTGACCGGCGCCGCGATCGACGGCCGCGCCCCGTACAAGGCGCTCTTGACGCACGGCTTCGTCGTCGACGGCAAGGGCCACAAGATGTCGAAGTCCAAGGGCAACGTCATCGCGCCGCAGCAGGTTTCCGACAAGATGGGCGCCGACATCCTGCGCCTGTGGACGGCCTCGACCGATTACTCGGGCGAGCTGACCATCTCCGACGAAATCCTCAAGCGCGTCGTCGAAGGCTATCGCCGCATCCGCAACACACTGCGCTTCCTGCTCGCCAACGTCTCCGATTTCGACGCCGCCACCGACATGCTGCCGGCCGACCAGTGGCTGGAAATCGACCGCTACGCGCTGGCGCTGACCCGCCAGTTGCAGCAGTCCTGCCAGGGCGATTACGAGCGCTTCGAGTTCCACCGCGTGGTCCAGGCGCTGCAGGGCTTCTGCTCGGAAGACCTCGGTGGTTTCTACCTCGACATCCTCAAGGACCGCCTGTACACGACGGCGCCCAAGTCGCTTGCCCGCCGCTCGGCGCAGTCGGCGCTGTGGCACATCACCCAGGCTTTCGTCCGCCTGCTGGCACCGATCACCGCCTTTACCGCCGAGGAAGTCTGGGCGGTGCTGACCGGCAAGGCCGACGACTCGGTGATGTTCCAGCAATGGCATCAACTGCCGGAACAGACCGGCGAGAGCGAACTGCTGGCGAAATGGGCGATCGTCCGCGAAGTGCGCAACGACGTCACCAAGGCGCTGGAGGCCCGCCGCGAGGCCGGCGAGATCGGTGCCGCGCTGCAGGCCGCGGTTGAAATCCGCTGCGCCGGCGACAAGTTCGCCGCGCTGTCGGCACTCGGCGACGACCTGAAGTTGGTCTTCATCTGCTCGACGACCGCCGTGATCGAATCCGCCGAGGAATCGGTGACTGCCACGCCGCTGGCCCACGCCAAGTGCGAGCGCTGTTGGCACGTGCGCGAGGACGTCGGCGCCGATCCGGCGCATCCCGGCCTGTGCGGGCGCTGCGTCAGCAACCTGCACGGCGACGGCGAGGTGCGCACGCATGCGTGAGGCCCGGCACTGGTATGCGCTGGCCGGCTTGATCGTCGTCCTCGATCAGATCAGCAAGTGGGTCGTGCTCGGCAGCATCGCGCCGGGCGAAGTCATTTACGTGGCGCCGTTCTGGAACTGGGTGCTGGCCTTCAACCCGGGGGCGGCGTTCAGCTTCCTCGCCGACCAGCCGGGCTGGCAGCGCTGGTTCTTCACCGTGCTGGCGCTTGGCGTCGCTGGCTGGATCGCCGTCGAGCTGAAGAAACACCCGGCGCCCAAGTTGATGGCGCTGGCGCTGACCCTGGTCATGGGGGGGCGCTCGGCAACGTCATCGACCGCGTGCGTTTCGGCGCCGTCGTCGATTTCATCCAGTGGCACGCTGCCGGCTTTTACTGGCCGGCGTTCAATATTGCCGACTCGGCGATCACTGTTGGCGCCGTCCTGCTAATCGTCGCTTCGCTGACCCACAAAGAACAGAAAGACAAGGCATGAGCACCACCGTCCGCCCCGACAGCTACCTGACCCTGCATTACCGCGTCACCGCCTTGGATGGGGAGGAATTCCTGTCCACCTTCGACATGAGCCCGGCGACCTTGCAGATGGGCAGCGGCCAGCTTGCCGAAAACCTCGAAAGCGTGCTGCTCGGCCTGAATGCCGGCGAGCATTACGTGTTCGAGCTGGAGCCGGAGCAGGCCTTCGGCGTGCACAACGAACGCCTGGTCGAGCGCATCGCCCGCAGCGGCCTGCCCGCCGGCATGGAACTCAAGGAGAATTCGGTCGTCGAATTCACCGCGCCCAACGGCGCGACCTTCGCCGGTTTCCTGCGCGAGCTCGATGAAACCAGCGCCCTGTTCGACTTCAACCACCCGATGGCGGGCAAACCGATCCGCTTCGAGGTGAAAATCATCGGAATCATGTAATGCAGGTCATCCTTGCCAATCCCCGCGGCTTCTGTGCCGGCGTCGAGCGCGCCATCGCCATCGTCGAGCGTGCGCTGGAGCGTTTCGGCGCGCCGATCTACGTCCGCCACGAGGTCGTGCACAACAAGTTCGTCTGCGACGACCTGCGCGCCAAGGGCGCCGTTTTCATCGAGGAGCTCGCCGAGGCACCGGCCGGCAGTACGGTGATCTTCAGTGCTCACGGCGTTTCGCGGGCGGTGCGTGACGAGGCCGAGCAACGTGGACTCAAGGTCTTCGACGCGACCTGTCCGCTGGTGACCAAGGTGCACCTGGAAGTCGGTCGCATGCGCAAGGGCGAGCGCGAGATCGTCATGATCGGCCACAAGGGCCACCCCGAGGTCGAAGGGACGATGGGGCAGAGCGATGGCGGCATGTACCTGGTCGAAACCGTCGATGATGTCGCCCAACTCCAGGTCCGCTTGCCCGAACTGCTTTCCTACGTAACCCAGACGACGCTATCGATGGACGATGCCCGTCGCGTCATCGACGCGCTGCGCCAGCGTTTTCCAGCGATCCAGGGGCCGAAGAAGGACGACATCTGCTACGCCACGCAGAACCGCCAGGACGCGGTCAAGGTTTTGGCCGAACAATGCGATCTGGTCGTTGTCGTCGGCAGCCCCAACAGTTCGAATTCGCGCCGCCTGAAGGAGGTCGCCGCAGGCCGCGGCATTGACGCCTACCTGATCGATAGCGCCGCCGAGATCGAAGAAGCCTGGCTTGTCGGCAAGCAACGCATCGGCGTTACCGCCGGCGCCTCGGCACCGGAAATCCTGGTCCAACAGGTGGTCAATCACCTACACCTGCTGACTGGCGCGGAAGTCGGGCAATTGCAGGGCGTCGAGGAAGGGGTGTCGTTTGCTCTGCCGAAGGAACTTGCCTGACCTGCCGGCGCAGGATATCCGGCTGCCGGTAGCTATCGTTCAGCGCGCCAGTTTGCCCAGTGGATGGGCGCTGACCAACTGCTCGATCTTGTCGTAAACGGCGCCACATTTCGGGCACTCATACGCAGGAATGTGGCTTTCCGACGCGAGCCGGATATGCTCGCACTTGAGACATTTCCGACCGACGTTCGAGGCATCATGCCCCGAAGACTGCTTCGGTTGGATGTCCTCAAGCGTCAGTTCGTTGATGTTGAATTTCTTGGTTTGCATGTTGCTTTCCGGTCAGAAGTTCTGTGCCGGCGTATTGTAACTTTCCCGCTTACCAGCAACCAGTCTTGGCCGCTGTTTTCGTCGCTTGATTGTTCAGGGTCATCGTGCCGCAAGTGTCCTTGACTTGATCACCCGACGGCGTTGCTGTGAGCACATAGCTTCTGGCCTGGATGTTGGCCGTGATCGTGTAGCGCGTGTTCAGTCCGCCTTCCGTGGTACATCCCGCTACTGGTATTGCCCCCGCATAACTGAGTGCGGTGGAATAACGTCTTTCCAGCGCTTGGGCAATCTGCGAGACGCATCCCTGAGCCTGGGTGCGGAGGCCCTGTCGAACATAGGCCTGATAGTTTGGGATAGCGATGCTGGCAAGGATGCCGAGAATAGCGACGACGATCATGAGTTCAACCAGAGAGAATCCCCCATCGCCGCGCGGGTGATGAGCCTTTGGTTGCCTTCTGTTGTTTTGTAAGTGAATGGTCTGATTCATGTTTATTGTCCGATGATTTCACGCCAAGATTGACGACCCAGTACGCCGAGGGGAAGTTTGCCACCGATCGATTCGCCGGGGAGATGGACGGAGAATTTTCCATCCTTGCCCACCGTGATGGGAGGCTGCCCGCTGGTGATCGGTGAGAGTCCATCCAGTGCGGACGGGAATACGCCGCCAACCTTGTCAAGGCCGTTGACCACCCCGTCGCCATTGACGTCGAAGATACCCTGGTTGAGTCGCGCGCCGCTGAACGGGTTGATTGCCCACAATGAGCTCTTGCCGTCAGGCGTACAGATATTGGTGCCGTCCGGCGTGTAGGTTGTGCCGAAGAGGGCTCCGCCCAGGAGGCTGTTCGGGGTGATCATGCGTTCGCCGTTGGCCGGGAAGTCAATGTACCAGCCGAGCTGTCCGGCGCTGATGATTTCTGCTTCCGTACCGGACTCCAGCACTCTGGCGGAGCGTGCGCCTATGGTTCCAGAACTTCCGATAGCGCGGGCTCTTAGGTCGGCGCTGCTGACCTCGCTGCCGTTGTCCATCATGCCATACCAGGTCTGGACATCCAGATTGGCCTGGTCGACCTTGTTGAGGTTTTGACCGGTGCCGAAGAAAACCCAGGTCTTGTTGGTTTTCTGGTTACGCACAACCAGCGGCATGGCAGTGATCGGGCGGGCGTTGCGGGTAGTGAACAACTTCGCCACGGTGGCGGTTCCGCCAAGCCCCTTGAAGCGCCAAAGGTTGCCCTTCAGGTCACCGGCATAGGCGGTTTCGAAGAAGCCGTCCTTGTCCGCATCCCACAGGTTGACGCCGGCCAGTCCGTTGTTGCCGGCAACTCCGGTATCTACTGTGGAGATACTGGTGTCGGAAAGTTTGATCATGACCAACTGTGCCTTGTCTCCGGTACTGTTGGGGCCGTTGCCGAGGATGACGCGCCAGTCGCCGCTCGCCACCTGGGCAATGATGGGCTTGCCCAGATTGTTGCCCAAGGCATCGTTGTCGCTGCTGGTTTTTTCCCAAAGGAACTTGATGTCTGTCGGGTCGGTTACGTCGAGGGCGAAGACGCCGCTACCGCCGCGTCCCTGGGTGCCAACCAGAATGGTTTTCCAGGCACCGGATAGATAGACGTCGGCAACCGTCAGTTCGCCGTCCAGAATGTAGCGATGCTTGTAGGTTTCCCAGTCAGCATCCGCGGTATCGTTCAGACCGTATTTCGGGTTGGTATAGAGCTTCAGCGTCTTCTGGGTCGCCGTGGTGCTCGGGTGCATGATCGAGAAATTCGGCAGGAATGCATAGACTTCGGCGCCGGTGCTGCCATTGAAAGCGTGCAGCATGCCATTGTTCCCCGCGACATAGATGATCGGGGTCCGGCTCTGCTTGCTGCTGGCGTAAGCTGCATATTGGCTGGCGCCGGTAAAACTGGCATTGCCGAAGTACGCGGTCTGGCTGGGCGGGCCGACATAGACCAGCTGTGAGTTGACGAAGGCTGGCAGGACGCCGGCGCGGGTGCGCAAGGCGCCTGCAGGTTGTTCCTGGCTGCGGTCACCGCGCAGGTAATCGACGACTTGCTGTGAGCCCAACGCGGTTTGCTGTGTGGCATTTAGATTGCTGAAGCGGAAGGGTACGGAAGCGCCATCCTTGCTTACATTGATGTTGCGAGATGCCCAAGCGGGAAGCATGCTTTCCGCGGTCCAGGCGGGAGCCGTGGTGTCCTGCAGGCCGGTCGTCGCATTGATGGCATAGGCAAGGAGGTTGCCGTTCCAGGAGCCGGAAGTGTATTGGCTGAAAATGGCCTTGGCGCCGGCCTCGATCCGGGTGGAACTGGAGCCTCCGCTGGCCGCGCTCTTGGTCTCGTTCTTGATCGCGTTCAGGGTCTCGCCCAGTGCCTTGGTGAATTCATCAGGATTGGAGGCGACGATGAATTCGCCGCGGGAGTTGACGGCGGCGTGCCAGAGGTCGTCGATGTTCGCCTGCCGGTCGTTGCCCGGTTCCGGCCAGCTCGTAGTGCCGGCGGTCAAGGCCGGAAGGTCGGCCTTGGGATCGAGTTCGCCCTTTTGCCCGATGGAAATGCCGTAAGTTCGCATGTGTTGCCAGAACGCCGGATTCTTGGCGGTTGTCGGGACGTTATTGGGTAGGCCGGATACCAGATCGTTCTTCCAGTAATACATGGCTACGTCGGCCAGTGTATTGCCGCGACCATCCTTGTAGGGCAATCCTGCCACGTACTTGTAGGTTTTGCCGTTCAGACCGTTGATAACACTGCCGTCGGTACTGTCGTTGTCGGCTTGGGCGTCGGCGCTGTCGGCCGCGTCGCTGTTCCAGTAGCCGTCAGTCGTCATGATGGCGAAGTTTTGGCGGCAGGATACTTGCTGGCTGCCTGTCTCCGGCCCGTAGGGGCCACTGGCGGTAGTGTCCTTGAAGTATTCTCCAGAGCGACTGAGTGCTTGCCTGAGGGGGGTGCCGTTGTCGGTGATCGTATTGAACAACGCGTCAAACCAGTCTTTTTTGTTGTCGCCGCGGAACAGTCCATTGTCGCTGCCGACCGGGATTTTTAGATCTTCCCGGTTCCAGATCGTGTTGTAACCGATTCGGAAGCCCGTACCCAGTTTGGCAAAAACCCGGCTGGCAGATGCTTTGGCCATGGTGGCGCGCAGCCGGTAATAGGAGTACCAGTTGGCGTAATTCTGAATTTCTTGCTGGATTGTGCGTACCGGACCGCCATGCGCCGTCCAGTCGAGCTGGGTGAGATTTGTGGTGACGTTGTCGCCACCGCTACTGGTTAATGTCTTTTTGCGGGCTTCCCAGGCACCTTGGTATGCAACGCAGACATCGGCCCAGCGAGTGCAATTTCCCCGCCAGTCGTATCGGGTACATTGCCGCTGAGTCTGGGTGCAGGTCTCCACATAACGGAATTCATAGCGCACATAGTTTTGATCACTGGTAGCGCTGGTGTTGGGATTCAGTACATAAAAGCCACTGTAACGCCAATCGGATGTGCCGGTGCTGCTGCCTGTGTCCACGGTTGGCCAATTGGCGAGCTTGCTCTGGAAGTTGAAACTACCGGTCTCGGTTTGTCCCGAGGGGTCCTTTAGCGCTCCGGTCAGCGAGGCATTACCGTAGGAGCTTTCGTCAAATTTCAGCCATGGTTCGTAGGTGATGACTGGGTTGTACCATTGGGTATTGATATTCGCGGCACGTAGTCGGATATCGTTGGTTAAGGTGCCTTCATAGGGCAAGCCAGTGGGGGCCGCGCTGGACCAAGATGCGCCATTACCTGGCATGTGCTGCCAGGCCATCGAACCTGAATCGTCCATGATGAACATGATGTTCGGCGGTACGGGGTCGGCAACGGACAGCGGTTGCTGCGCGATATCGACGCCGGCTTGAGAGGACAGCGGGGCCAGCGCGATCATCGCGGAGAGCATCAACGACAAAAAGCGGTTGCGGACAGGTGTCGGGCGGTGGCTTTGCGGTGTCATGGTTTCACCTGGTCTGGCTGGAATTCGATGAGATAAGCATGGCTCAATTGCCCTTGATCAAACTGCTGACCAGAGCAATGGAGCGATCGTTGCTCGCCGTGGGCTGGCTGCTGCGGGCGATGACGCGGTAGGTGGCGTTCTGCGGTGAGTCGCTGCCGCTGCCGCCGCCAGTGGCGCCGTATTGCAGGGGGATTGCCGACTGGCTGGTGTCGGTTACGGCATTGCTGTTTTTCAGGCCGAGGTACTGGATGAAATACTGCGGATAAGTATCGGCCCGCAAACTTGAGTTGGTGGTCGTGGCGAGGGTTGTCCAGCCGGCGGCGTCGTTGTTGAATGCATTTGTCGGGATGGCCGGGCAGTTTGTGGCAGCCACGGTGCAGTCCACAATTTTGCTGTCCGTCAGTAGGGCGGCCCGGTCGGTCGAGACAATCCGGATTTCCGCTGCCTTCAGGGCGGCCTCTGCCGCTTGCAGGGCGATCGCGCGGTCATAGAGATTGCCAGACAGCTTTTCCTGAAGCGAACTGCCGCGAATGCCGGCAATGCCTGCCAGGGTCGCGACGATCAGCATGATGATGGCCATGATCAGGGCGATGCCGCCCTGTTGAGCCGGCATGCGGTGGGTGGGGGAAGGTAGATTCATATTGCGCATGTCAGAGGGTGTTTCTGATGGCGATGACGTGGGTCAGGGTGCGCCGCAGGCGACCGTCGCTGCCGACCAGTTCGCTGTCGGCGGTGGCGGCATCGGTGGCGACACCGCTTTGGGTGGTTTCGGTAACCAGTTCAAGTTCGATGGCGTTGATGAGATCGCTGTCGGCTTCGCTGGTCGGTGGGGTCGCAGCGAAGTCGGCTTGCCCGACGCGGTGGTAACGGATGCTCATACCGGCCACGCCGGGAAGGATTTCCTCAGTCAAGGTGGTGCCCGCAGGCGTTCGCCGGACCCGATACAGGGAACGACCTCCTTCGGTGGCGCGGCCGTTGTTGCCGATGTACCAGGTGGTTGCCACGTATTGGGCAGCCTGGAACTGGGGATTGTCCGGGTCGGAGATGACGATATTCGGCGAGAAGGTGACGTCTGCTCCCGAAACGGCGGTGACATTGTGCAGGCTGGCATTGTCCATATCGCAGATGACGACTGTTCCGGCCTTCAATGAGTGGCTGCTGGTTTTCAGCGTTACTTTGTTCAGCCCCGTGAAACTGCCGATCACAACAGCTTCGGTCGTGCCTTGTAATTGCAAGGCTTCGGTGCCGGCGACTCGTTGTCCAGTGCCGGTGCCGGTAGTGACTCCCGGGGCGGCGGTGGCGCCGGCAAAGCCACGGACCGGATACCAGTTTCCCCACCAGGTAGCATCGAGATCGGTAACCCTGCTGGCGGTAACAGGGCCGCAACCGGTATCCCTGGCCTGGCGGACATCGCGAGCGATGAGTTCGAATGCCATGCGGGCATTTTCCTGGGACTCCGAAAGGCTTTCCGTGATGCGCAGATTTTGCTGGTTCACGCCGACCACGCCGACTACGCCGAGCGTGATGACCAGACCGATTGCCACCGTGACCATGATTTCGACCAGTGACAGCCCGCGCATCCGGCAAGGCTGGGCGTGGGCGAATTTGCGTGCCGGCTTCACAGTTGCACCTCCGTCGTCATCGTCCGCGTCGTGCCGCCTTGAACGTCGGTCCAGGTCACCGTAACGGTACAGATGTTGCTCGTGAACGGATCGCCGATGATCGCCGATGTCGATGTCGGGGTGCACTGGATGGTGCCGGTGGCATCATTGCCGAGATGGGTCTTCAGGTCGCTCAGCCAGTCGGCTTTCCGGCCCGCAGGAAAGGCGTTAGCCATGTTCAGCGCGCCCTGGCTAGACATGTCCGCGCGCATGATGTCGGCAATGCTGTAGACGCTCATGATCGCCCGGCTGTTGTCGAACGAACTCTGGTTGTTGCGCAGCGTCGCCATCTGCAGGCTGGCCAATCCGAGCAGGCCGAAGGAAAGGACCAGCATGGCAATCATGACTTCCAGCAGGCTGACGCCTTGCTGGCAGGCTGGCGATGCGGTTTGTCGGGGGCAGGTTGAGCGTTTCATTTAGCTACAGGATCCCGTGTTTTTCGTGACTGAGGTTCTGCCGGCGAGGCCGACGGTAATGAGTCGGGTGCCTCCGCCGGTGAGGGAACAAGCGGTCAGCGTGTCGCTGCCTGCGACGATCGTACTGGTGCCGTCAGGGAGGAAAGTGAGTTGTCCTTGATTGAACGTGCTGGCCAATCTCAACTCGGAATTGGTACTGCCTCGACGAAGCACTGTGGCGGTGCCGTCGATCCGGACGATCCAGAACTCCCACCTTCCGGCGCCGGCACAATCGGTGCTGCTGGCACTGGATGTCCTGCAGAAATTGATCTGCCGGTTGCGCTTGATGGCTTCGCCACGGGCTGCCTGGATGGCGCCGACAAGGTCATTGGTCTGGGAGCTAAGGCGGCTCTGCACGATCATGTCCTGAAAGGCGGGAACTGCTATCACGGCCAGAATGGCGATGATGGCCACGGCAATCATCATCTCCACCAACGTGAAACCAGTTGAAGCACGGGTGGGGCGGGGCGGGGGTTGTAGATTCCTGATCATCACGCTGTTCATGGCCTTTACCAATTTTCTGAGTTTAATTTATACGATATGAATGTGGATTGTCTTGCTCGCTGGCTCAGTGGTCGATCTGCGGCGATGGATGGTTGCTGGGTTTCCATGAGGCGGAATTTGCTTGGCAGTTTCCGGTTCCCCGGAGGCGGGGTTTGCTGATTTTTCTTGTGTCCGGTGCTTGGTTGTGAAATAATGACGGACTTCGGTTTTTCTACAGAGATCAATTCATGGCCAACAGCGCACAAGCCCGCAAGCGCGCCCGTCAAGCTGACAAGCAGCGCGCCCACAATGCAAGTCTGCGTTCGACCCTGCGTACCGCGATCAAGAGCGTGCGCAAGGCGATCGTTGCCGGCGATAAAGCCGCCGCACAGAGTATTTTTCAACAATCCGTCTCGGTTATCGATCGTATCGCTGACAAGCAGATTGTGCACAAGAATGCAGTGTCTCGTACCAAGAGCCGCCTGTCCGCACAGATTAAGGCGATGGGCGTTGCCGCTGCCTGATTGAAGCTGCATCCGGTTCAGAAAAATGGCGCCTGCGGGCGCCATTTTCATTTGTACAGCGGTTTTTATTTTCTGCCATCCAGCGGGCAGACGCCGTCGATGATCTGCAGGTCGTTGTCCTGGGCGAAGTTGAGCATGAAGCGGTAGGCCATCGGTTCGATCTCGCCGAGGCGGCCATCGACGAAGACGGCCTTGTCGCCGTTGTAATCGCCAGGTCCGACGTAGGGCGAGTAGCGCATCTTGCGTTCGGCACCGAAGGCGGACATGACGCCACAGAGACGCTCTGCCCAGTCGCTGGGCCGGAATTTCCTGCCGTCCTTGGTCACGCCGATGATGACGAAGGTGGTCGATTCTTGTGTTGTCATTGTCTACTCTGCTTATAGGGGATGCGACCTTGCGTGTCCGCGCATTCTAGCAGAAGCGAGTGGTCTTACCATAACCGGCAGCCTTCTCGGACGGCTGTTGAGGCGCTTGGCCCGGGGGCTGGCGCGCTTGTTCCAGAATGCGAAAGGCCCATCGGCGGTTGTCGATGGGCCTTTGTTTCAGGCAGCGATATTAACCTGGACGGTCAGGTCAGCCGCAAGTCCCGACCGCGCCGC
The DNA here is from genome assembly GCF_055901855.1 of Azonexus sp. MM2026_4. Taxonomy (NCBI): domain Bacteria; kingdom Pseudomonadati; phylum Pseudomonadota; class Betaproteobacteria; order Rhodocyclales; family Azonexaceae; genus Azonexus; species Azonexus sp. MM2026_4. The sequence goes on from NZ_CM148380.1 coordinate 4,221,829, forward strand.
AGGCGGTGCAGAAATCGCAGCCGTCCTTGCGGATCATCGTGTGGTTGCCGCATTCGCTGCACAGCTTGCCCTGGGTCGGCAGCACCTTGTTGCTGGTGGTGTCTTCCGGGGCTTCGAGGATGCCCATCTGCTGCAGCGGGAAGCCTGCTTCGTCGAGGACGCCGAGCATCGCGTAGCGGTGGATGATCAACTGGGCGATGTAGGAAACCGTGGACGGCCAGGTCTGCTGCTTGCGTGAGCCGGGAACGAAGGCCATGAAATCGCCGAGCGGCTCGGAGTAGTCGAGCAGCTTCCGGAGCTTCATGCCGATCCAGGCCGGGTCGATGACGCGCATGTCGAGCGAGAGCAGCTTGCACAGACCGTCGAGGGCGCGCGGGTAGTTGCCCGACAGCCACATCGAGTAGGGGCGGGTGACGCCGTCCGGCAGGGTGATTTCCTTGAGGCCGAGGACGAAGTCTTCACCAGTTGAACGGGTTGTTGACGTTGACCGTCCAGGACAGCGTGCCATCGGTACCGGTCTTCGGCTCCTTGGTCGAGAACAGCGCGTCCTTGACCGGCGTCGGGCCGTCGTGGCCGAGCGCGCCGAGCTGGTCGACGCGCCAGTGGATAACCTGAGCCATCGCCGAGACGACCGACGGCATGCGCTTCTTCTCGCCGTGCGGTGGCATGTGCATTTCGAAGGCGTCGCCCGGCGTCTTGGCCAGGGCTTCCAGCTTCATTTCCAGCCAGCCGTGGTCGTTGGCGCGCATGTCCATGGACAGCGTCTTGGCGACGGCGCCCAGACCGCGCGGTTCTGCCGGGCCGTTGGCCCAGACTTCGAACGGCCAGGCGTGGCCTTCCTGTTCGACGTGACCGACGAAGAGGGCGAACTTGCCGATCGGCGAATCGACCATGTAGGTCCAGCACAGGTTGCCTTCCGGCAGGTTCGGGCGCCCCGGCCAGCGCAGGCTGGAGAGCACCGGCGCCGGCAGGTTCTTGATCGACAGGCGGCGGTTGGCGTCGCTGACGAAATCCTGCGGTGACTTGTCGTCGTCGCTCGGCGCCGCTTCCTTGGCCGGTTCGACCGACAGGACGGAACCGAGCACGCTGTTCGGACGGTAGGTGGCCAGCCCCTTGAGGCCGGCCTTCCAGGCCTGCATGTAGAGATCCTGGAAGTCTTCGTAGGGGTAGTCGCCGGGAACGTTGACCGTCTTCGAGATCGAGGTGTCGATGAAGGGGGCGACCGCGGCGACCATGTCGGCGTGCGCCTTGGCGGAGATTTCCAGCGCCGTGACGAAGTACTCCGGCAGTTTGCTGACGTCGCCGCCCTGGTGCTTGTACAGGCGCCAGGCGTAATCCTCGACCGAGTATTCCTTGATCGTGCCGTCCTGCATCCGCTTCTTGCGGTTGTAGGTCCAGGAGAACGGCGGTTCGATGCCGTTCGACGCGTTGTCGGCGAAGGCCAGCGAGATGGTGCCGGTCGGCGCGATCGACAGGAGGTGCGAGTTGCGCAGGCCGTGCTTGCGGATTTCCGCCTTGACGTCGGCCGGCAGGCGCGACGCGAAGTTGCCGCCGGACAGGTAGAGCTCGGCGTTGAACAGCGGGAAGGCGCCGCGTTCCTTGGCCAGCTCGACCGAGGTCAGGTAGGTCGTGTCGCGCATGAACTCGCTGATGCGGGCGGCCATGGCGCGCGCTTCCGCCTTGTCGTAGCGCAGGCGCAGCATGGCCAGCGTGTCGCCCAGGCCGGTGAAGCCGAGGCCGACGCGGCGCTTGTTGGCGGCTTCCTGCTGCTGGCGCTCGAGCGGCCAGTGGGTGGCGTCGAGGACGTTGTCGAGCATGCGGGTGGACACGCGGCAGACTTCGGCGAAGGCGTCGAAGTCGAACTCGGCCTTGCTCGAGAAGGCGTCGCGCACGAACAGGGTCAGGTTGATCGAACCCAGGCAGCAGCAGCCGTAGGGCGGCAGCGGCTGTTCGGCGCAGGGGTTGGTAGCCTCGATCACTTCGCAGTAATTGAGGTTGTTGTCCTTGTTCATCCGGTCGAGGAAGAGGATGCCCGGCTCGGCGTGATCGTAGGTGGACTTCATCACCTGGTCCCACAGCTCGCGGGCGCGCAGCTTGCGGTAAACCCAGGTGCCGTCGTCGCGCTGGTAGGCGCCGGCCGCCTTCATGTCGGCGTTCGGTTCGGCGCGGTGGGCCAGCTCGACGTCGCCGTCAACGTCAACGGCCTGCATGAAGGCGTCGGTGACGCCGATCGAGATGTTGAAGTTGGTGAGGTCGCCCTTGTCCTTGGCGTGGATGAATTCCTCGATGTCCGGATGGTCGCAGCGCAGCACGCCCATCTGGGCGCCGCGGCGGGCGCCGGCGGATTCGACGGTCTCGCAGGAGCGGTCGAAGACGCGCATGTACGACACCGGGCCGGAAGCGCGCGACTGGGTGCCCTTGACGCGGGCCCCCTGCGGACGGATCGACGAGAAATCGTAGCCGACGCCGCCGCCGCGGCGCATGGTTTCGGCGGCCTGGGCGAGCGCGGTATAGATGCCGGGGCGGCCTTCGACGTTCTCGACGATGGAGTCGCCGACCGGTTGCACGAAGCAGTTGATCAACGTTGCCTGGAGGTCGGTGCCGGCGGCGGAGTTGATGCGGCCGGCCGGGATGAAGCCGTTTTCCTGGGCCCACAGGAACTTGCCTTCCCAGTGCGCGCGGTCGGCTTCCTTCTCGACCTGGGCGAGTGCCCAGGCAACGCGCTTGCGCACGTCGTGCACGTTGGTTTCCTTGCCCTTGGCGTACTTTTCGATGAGCACCTCGCCGGAGATTTCCTGCTCGGGCAGCGGCGCGAATTGCGGCGGTGCAGGAATGTCGGTCAACGACAACTGCTCGGCGATCTTGCTCATTGAAAGCTCCTCTCGGTAGGTGTTATCTGGTTCGGAATGGCCGACAATCTACTAGATATAGTGTTCATGGGCAATACGTTGACTAGATGCGGTGTTTTCTGCATCGCGTTGGGGTGCTGCCGTCATCGCCGGAAAAAGCCCGAAAAAACAAGGCGCCGACCGCTTTCACGGTCGGCGCCCGAGGCGTGAAAATTATTTTCAGAGGGCGAGCAGCGTCTGCGCGTGGTGCGCCATCATCCATTCCTCGTTGGTCGGCACGACCAGCACGTTGACGCTGCTGTTGCCGGCGCTGATCACGATGTCGTGGCGGGCGTTGGCTTCCGGATTGACGCGGATGCCCAGCCATTCCGACTGCAGGCAGACGCGGCGGCGGACTTCGGCGGCGTGCTCGCCGATGCCGCCGGTGAACACCAGCGCGTCGATGCCGCCAGCGGCGGCGGCGAGCGAGCCCAGTTCGCGGGCGATGCGGTAGCAGAACAGCTCGACCGCTTCATGCGCTTCCGGCTTGCTGCTGGCGAGCAGGGTGCGCATGTCCTGGCTGATGCCGGAGACGCCGAGCAGGCCGGATTCCTTGTACAGGATGCGGGTCATGTCCTTGACCGTGAAACCCTTGGTCTCCATCAGGTGCAGGATCAGGCCGGGGTCGAGGTTGCCGCAACGGGTGCCCATCATCAGGCCGTCGATGGTCGAGAAGCCGAGCGTCGTCGCGACGCACTTGCGATTGACCATCGCCGCCATGCTGGCGCCGTTGCCGAGGTGGGCGACGACGACGCGGCCGTTGGCGCGGTGCGAATGCTGCGGTAGCGCCCGGGCGATGTATTCGTAGGAGAGGCCGTGGAAGCCGTAGCGCTTGATGCCTTCGGCGGTCAGTGCGCGCGGCAGGCCGAAGAGCTGGGCGACGTCGGGCTGGCTGCGGTGGAAGGCGGTGTCGAAGCAGGCGATCTGCGGCACCTCCGGCAGCAGCGCCTGCAGCGCCTTGATCCCGGCGACGTTGTGCGGTTCGTGCAGCGGCGCCAGCGGGATGAAGCTTTCCAGGTGGCCGAGTACGGTGGCGTCGACGACGATCGGCTTCGAGTAGCGCTCGCCGCCGTGGACGACGCGGTGGCCGACGGCGACGATCTGCCAGCCGGTGTAGGTGGCGAGGAACCATTGCAGCATGGCGTCGAGCGCCGCGCTGTGGCTGACCGCTTCGCCGGTAATGGCCTGGTTGGCGATGCGTTCGCCGGCGCGGTCATGGGCGACCAGCTTGGTGGCGCTGGTGCCGATGCCGTCGATCTGGCCGGAGACTTCGGCCTGCGGCGAAAGCGGATGGGCGAGCGGGAACAGTGCGAACTTGATCGATGACGATCCGGCGTTGATGGTCAGGATGCCTTGCTTCTTGTGGCTCATGCGTTTTCCTTGGCGCGTTTGGCGTGGGCGATGAGGGCGGCGATCACGCAGGACGCGGTACGCGTCTCCGCCGTGTCGGCGCGGCTGGTGAGGACGATGGGAACCCGGGTGCCGAGCACGATGCCGGCGGTCAGCGCGTTGGCCAGGTATTCGAGCTGCTTGGCCACCATGTTGCCGGATTCGAGATCGGGAACGACGAGGATTTCGGCATGGCCGGCAACCGCCGACTTGATGCCCTTGGTCCGGGCGGCGACGATGGAAATGGCATTGTCGAAGGCGAGCGGGCCGTCCAGCAGGCCGCCCCTGATCTGGCCGCGGTCGGCCATCTTGCACAGGGCGGCGGCGTCGAGGGTGGACTGGATTTTCGGATTGACCGTCTCGACCGCCGACAGGATCGCCACCTTGGGTTCGGGGATGTCGAGGATGTGGGCGAGGTCGATGGCGTTGCGGATGATGTCGGCCTTCTCCTCCAGCGTCGGCGCGATGTTGATCGCCGCATCGGTAATCAGCAGCGGCCGGTGGTAGGTCGGCACATCCATGACGAAGACGTGGCTGATGCGGCGGTTGGTGCGCAGGCCGTTGGCGCGCGAGACGACTTCGCTCATCAGTTCGTCGGTATGCAGGCTGCCCTTCATCAGTGCCTCGGCATCGCCGGTCTTGACCAGCGATACGGCGAGCGCCGCCGAATCGTGGCTGTGGGCCGCGTTGACGATGCGGATGCCGGACAGATCGATGGCGAATTCTTCGGCGATGGCGCGGATCTTGGTTTCCGGGCCGACCAGGATGGGCTCGATGATGCCGGCCTGGAAGGCGATCACCGGCCCGCGCAGAGATTCGTGATCGCAGGGATGGGCGACCGCGGTCGGGATCGGCTCCAGCCCTTTCACCCGCGACAGCAGCTGGGTATAGCGGGCGTGCTTGTCGTCGATGTGGATTTCCGGCGCCTGCATTTCCTGCAGGCGCGACACCTTCTCGCTCGGCGCCAGCACCTCGGCGGTGCCCTTGACCACCGGCAGTCCTTCCTGGTTGATGCAGACGCAGTCGAAGAGGATGTGCCGGTTATGGTCGAACTTGTGCTTGACCGTGACGGTGATGACGATGCGGTCGCCGATCGTCACCGGCCGCGCGAAGTGCAGCGACTGATCGACCAGAATGGTGCCCGGGCCGGGAAACTGGGTGGCCAGCACGGTCGAGATCAGCGAGCCGCTCCACATGCCGTGGGCGATCGCCTCGCGGAACATGCCGCTTTCCGAATACTTGGGATCGATCGTCGCCGGGTTGAAGTCGCCGGTCAGGATGGCGAACAGCTTGACGTCTTCCGGCATCAGCGTGCGGGTCAGGCTGGCGCTGTCGCCAACGGCAATCTCGTCGTAGGTCTTGTTGCTCAGGTAGCGGGTCTCGGACATGCGGCGGCTCCGGCGGAGAGGTTCAGGCGCGCGCGCTGGTTCGCCGTTCGCGGGCGGCCAGCGGCGACGGAATGTCGATTTCCATTCCCGGGTGCAGCGCCTGCAGGCTGTCGACCACCCAGAGATTGGCTTCGTAGGTGAATTCACGGGCTTCCAGCGGGGCGCCGGTGGCGGCCTCGACGAACAGCGCGACGGCGGCCGAGCGGCTGACGCCGTACTCGCAATGCACCATCAGCGACATTGCGAACGAAGCACCGTGGATTTCCTGGACGAACTCGTCGACGCGGCGCGCCATCGTCCGGTCGAAGAGGCCGGGCAGCGGCGGCATGAACTCGTCGGCCGGCACGGCATCGAAGAAGGAAAGTCTGAGCACGTGGCGGAACAGCGGGTCGAGCCTGGCCTGCGGCGTGGTCGGGTCGGTGATCGAGATCACCGCCATGTACGGGTTGCCGGCAAGCGATTCGGCAAGCTTGCGCGAGGTGAAGAAAACGCGGTTGATGGTCATCGTTGGCCCGATCCGGGAGAGAGTCGATGGGTCATTCCATGAAGACAGGGTCGGAGAAGACCAGGGTGCCGTCCTTGCGCATCATCAGGTTGTCCGCCTTGATCAGGTCGGGCAGGGCGCCGTATTCGCCGGAAAAGGTTTCCAGCGCCTGCAGCGACTCGCGCACCGTATCGCCCCAGCCCATCGGCGTCGCCGTCAGGTGGTGCAGCGCGATACGGCCCATGTCCTGGGCCAGGTTGCGCCACATCACGCAGGCATCGAAATAGGCGGTCGAGATCTTGGTCGCCACCTCGGCCGTCTCGCCGCTGCCGGGCAGCGGGTAGAGCCTTTCCACCTCGACGATGTGGAAGGGGAAACCACGGCTGGAACGCCCGGCGGTGCCGTGGTCGGCGAAGACGATCGGGAAGTGGCGGCCGGTCGGCCGGTCGGGTGCCGTGTAATAGGCGTAGTCGGTCGGCGAGGAGAGGATCTTGAAAACTCGTTCCTGGCCGTCGACGGTATCGCCTTCGACGACGATGGTGCTCTCGCCGCGGCCGATTTCCTTCCTGCCCTTGAGCAAGGGATGGTCGGGAACGGGGTCGGGAATGATCGGGGCTGTTGGTTCGCTCATGTCGTATCCGCCGTTTGGGGCAGCCGCCAGCATAGCGCAGGACGACGTCGGCCGTCCCGCGCTGCTGCTGGTATCAGGCGACGATGTGGGCGCCGGCGTCAACGTAGACGGTCTGCCCGGTCATGCCGGACGAGCCCGGGGTGCACAGGAAGGCGGTCAGGGCGCCGACTTCCTCGATGGTCACGGTGCGACCGAGCGGCGCCTTCTGGGCGTCGGATTCGAGCAGATTGTTGAAGTTGGCGATGCCGGACGCGGCGCGCGTCATGATCGGGCCGGGCGATACCGCGAAGACGCGGATGCCCTTGGGACCGAGGTCGTAGGCCATGTAACGGACGGCCGATTCGAGCGCCGCCTTGATGATGCCCATGACGCCGTAGTTGCGCACGACGCGTTCGGCGCCGAGGTAGGACATGGTGATCAGCGAACCACCGTGCGCCATCAGCGGCTCCAGCGCCTTGGCCATGCGCAGGAAGCTGTGGCAGGAAACATTCATCGCCGAATCGAAGCCGGCTTCGGAAGCGTCGATGACGCGGCCGTGCAGGTCGTCGGCGTTGCAGAAGGCCATCGAGTGGATGGCGAAGTCGATTTCGCCGAAGGTTTCGCCGCACTGGGCGATGACGCCTTCGAGACAGCCCGGTTCGGCAACGTCGAGCTTGAGGAAGAGCTTGGCGCCGAGCGCTTCGGCCAGCGGCTGGGTGTACTTGGCGGTCTTCTCGTTCTGGTAGGTGATGGCGATTTCGCCACCCAGGTCGACGATGGCGCGGGCGACCGCGAAAGCGATCGACTTGTCGTTGGCGATGCCGGTGACGATGCCCTTCTTGCCGGCCAGCGGCAGGGCGGTGGTGGAATTGCTGGAACTCATGCGGTTTCCTCGCGGAAGGTTGTCGTTGAATCGGCGGTGCGCTTGCTGCGCTGCACCATGCGGCGCAGATTAGCACGTTTTTGTGCCGGCAATTGTGACGTGCGCTCGCTACTTTGTTGCGTCAGGTGGATTACGGTTTCGTCATGCGGCACGGTGTTGCGCAGCGCGTCTTCGAAAGTCTTCCGGAATGCTTGCGCGCGCCCGTCGGCAGGGGATGTTGCGCTGCGATAAAAAATACTTTTGTCATTATTTGTTCGTGTCAAAAAGTCGTGCCGTATCAGTGTTTTACGAATTAGGCGTGATGATTTTCCGGTGTTTTCCTCGCTATTTTTTGATCCAGCGCAAATTCGCCGCGAGACAAAGCACTAGAGTGTCGTGGTCTGTTTTCCAGGGGATGCGTACCGTGTCTGTCTCAGCCGAGATTTCCAGCCTGATCGAGCCGATCCTGCAGCGCCATGCGCGGCGACCGGACCGCCTCGTCCAGATTCTGCGTGAGGTCCAGGAAGCGCTGGACTTCATTTCCGACGAAACCGCGGCCCATCTGGCCGAAGCCCTGAAGATATCGTATGCCCAGGTGCAGAGCACCCGGGACTTCTACGCCTTCTTCTACCGCGAGAACCGGGGCCGTTACCGGGTCCTGTTCTCGGACAACATCACCGACCGCATGGCCGGCAACCAGGCGCTGTTCGAGCACATGCAGAAGCGTCTCAAGCTCGAACCGGGCAAGGTCTCGGACGATGGGCTGGTCAGCATCGACTACTGTTCCTGCACCGGCATGTGCGACCAGGGGCCGGCGATCCTGGTCAACAACCGGGCGATCACCCGGATGACGCTGCGCCGGGTCGACGAGATCTGCGACCTGATCCGCGGCCAGGTGCCGCTCGAGAAGTGGCCGGCCGAGTTCTTCCGTGTCGACGACAACATCCGCCGCGCCGACCTCCTGCTCGGCACGCCGCTGGAGGCCGGCAAGGCCGTCCGTGCCGCGCTGGCCCGCGGTCGCGACGGCATGCTGGCCGAAATGAAGCTGTCCAACCTGCGCGGCCGTGGCGGCGCCGGCTTCACCACCGCCGTCAAGTGGGAGGCCTGCCGCAACGCCCCGGCCACCCCGCGCTACATCGTCTGCAACGCCGACGAGGGCGAACCGGGCACCTTCAAGGATCGCGTCCTGCTGCAGTCCTACGCCGGGCGCGTCTTCGAGGGCATGGTCATCGCCGCCTGGGTGGTCGGCGCCAGCCAGGGTTTCCTCTACCTGCGCGGTGAATACCTGTACCTGCTGCCGCAGCTTGAAAGCTACCTCGCCGGCATGCGTGCCGCCGGCCTGCTCGGCCGCGACATCGGCGGCGTCGCCGGTTTCGATTTCGACATCGAGATCCATCTCGGCGCCGGTGCCTACATCTGCGGCGAAGAAACGGCGCTGATCGAATCGCTCGAAGGCAAGGCCGGCCGCCCGCGCGTCCGTCCGCCTTTCCCGGTGACGTCCGGCTACATGGGCAAGCCGACCGTGGTCAACAACGTCGAGACCCTGTGCAAGGTCACCGAGATCGCCATCAACGGCGGCGTCTGGTACGAGGCGATCGGCACCAAGCAGTTGACCGGCACCAAGATCCTGTCGGTGGCCGGCGATTGCGAGCGGCCCGGGCTCTACGAATACGCCTTCGGCGTGCGCATCGCCCAGGTGCTGGAAGACTGTGGCGCCCAGGACGCGATTGCCGTCCAGGTCAGCGGCGCCTCCGGCGTCTGCCTGTCGGAACGCGAGTTCGGCCGGCGCATCGCCTTCGAGGACGTGCCGACCGCCGGTTCCTTCATGATCTTCGGCAAGCAGCGCGACCTGTTCGAGGTGGCGCGCAACTTCGCCCATTTCTTCGCTCATGAATCCTGCGGTTTCTGCACGCCGTGCCGGGTCGGCACGGTGCTGATGAAGGACATCATGGACAAGATCGCCGACGGGCGCGGCACGCAGTACGAAATGAACGAGCTGCTGCGCCTGCAGCAGGTATTGAAACCGGGCAGCCACTGCGGCCTCGGCCAGACCGCCGGCAACGCGGTTGCCGACACGGTGCAGAAATTCCGTCCCGCCTACGAACGGCGGCTGGCCGAAACCGACTTCGTCCCGGCCTTCGACCTCGACGCCGCGCTCTCCCGCGCCCGCGCCCTGGCCGGTCGCGACGACGCTGCCGCCCACCTCGGAGAAGAAGCATGAGCGACACCAGCAACGCCAACAGCTTTTCCATCGACGGCCAGCGCATTGCCTTCACGCCCGGTCAGACCATCCTGCAGGCGGCGCTCGCCGCCGGCGTCTATATCCCGCACCTGTGTCATCACCCGGAGCTGAAGCCGCACGGCAGCTGCAAGCTGTGCACGGTGATCGTCAACGGGCGCAACGGCTCGGCGTGCACGCAGATGGCGCTGCCCGGCATCGAAGTCGAGAACAACACGCCGACCCTGAACGACCGCCGCCGCGTGCTGCTGCAGATGCTCTTCGTCGAAGGCAACCATTTCTGTCCGGGCTGCGAGAAGAGCGGCAACTGCCAGTTGCAGGCGCTCGCCTACGACCTGGAAATGGTCGCCCCGCACTTCCGCCACGCCTTCCCGGCGCGCCCGGTCAACACCTCGCACCCCGACGTCTGGCTCGATCTCAACCGCTGCATCATGTGCGAGCTATGCGTGCGCGCCAGCCGCGACATCGACGGCAAGAACGTCTTCATGCTCGCCGGGCGCGGTGCCGAATCGCATATCGTCGTCAATTCGCCGAGCGGCCTGCTCGGTGACAGCACGCTGTCGATCGACGATGCCGCCGCCAATGTCTGTCCGGTCGGCGCCATCCTGCACAAACGGGTCGGCTACGCGGTGCCGATCGGTGACCGCCAGTTCGACGAGCAGCCGATCAGCCACCAGGTCGATTACCTGGCGCGCCGACACATTCCCCTGGTCCCGGTGACCACAACGGAGGAACGCTGAGATGAATGCCCCGCTGAATCCCCGCAAGCTGCGCGTCACCACCACCTCGCTGTCCGGCTGTTTCGGTTGCCACATGTCTTTCCTCGACATCGACGAACGCCTGCTCGAACTGGCCGCGCTGGTCAACTTCGACCGCTCGCCGATCACTGACATCAAGCACTGCAGCCAGCACTGCGACCTGGCGCTGGTCGAAGGCGGCGTCTGCAACGCCGAGAACGTCCATGTCCTGCGCGAGCTGCGCGCCAATTCCAAGATCCTGGTCGCCTTCGGTGCCTGCGCGGTCAATGGCGGCCTGCCGGCACAGCGCAATCACCTCGACGTCGGTCAATGCCTGAGCCAGGTTTATCGGACCCCGGACGGCACGGCGACGGCGATTCCCGACGATCCGGAACTGCCGCTGCTACTCGACAAGGTCTATCCTGTCAATGAGATCGTCCGCGTCGATTACTTCCTGCCCGGCTGTCCGCCTTCCGCCGACACCATCTGGAAATTCCTCACCGACCTGCTGACCGGCCGCACGCCGCGCATCGAGCACCCGCTGCTCAAATTCGATTGATCGGAGCAAACATGTTTGAACTGGAAACTGCCGCCCATCCGGAAACCCTGCGCCGGGTCGCGATCGATCCGGTGACCCGGGTCGAAGGTCACGGCAAGGTCACCCTGCTACTCGACCAGGACAACAAGATTCATCAGGTCCGCCTGCACATCGTCGAGTTCCGTGGCTTCGAAGTCTTCATCGAAGGCCGTCCGTACTGGGAAGTGCCGGTCACCGTGCAGCGCCTGTGCGGCATCTGCCCGGTCAGCCACCAGCTCGCCGCGGTCAAGGCGATGGATCAGATCGCCGGTTACGGCCCGCTCACGCCGACCGCCGAGAAGCTGCGCCGGCTGATGCACTACGGCCAGATGGTGCAATCGCACGCCGTGCATTTCTTCCATCTCGCCTCGCCCGACCTGCTGCTCGGTTTCGACAGCGATTTCACGCGCCGCAACATCGTCGGCGTCGCCCTCGATTTCCCGGAAATCGCCAAGCAGGGCGTGCTCCTGCGCAAGTACGGCCAGGAGGTGATCCGCCACGTGTCCGGCAAGCGCGTGCACGGCACGGGCGCCATTCCGGGCGGCGTGAACAAGGCGTTGAGCGTTGCCGAGCGCGACGAAATGGCGCGCGACATCGAGCAGATGATCGTCTGGACGCAGGGCGCCATCGACATGGTGCGCCGCCTGCACGAGACCAACCCCGGCTTCTACAACGTGTTCGGCGAATCGCCGGGCAACATGATGGGGCTGGTCCGTCCCGACGGCGCCCTCGATTTCTACCACGGCGCACTGCGTGCGGTCGATCCCAGCGGGCAGGCGATCTTCGATCAGGTCGATTACGCCAACTACCAGCAGGTGCTGCAGGAAGAGATCAAGCCGTGGAGCTACATGAAGTTCCCGCACATCAAGAGCCTCGGCGCCGACCACGGCTGGTACAAGGTCGGCCCGCTGGCCCGGGTGCAGGCCGCCACCTACCTGGCGACACCGCTGGCCGAGATCGAACGGCAGAAGATGATGGCGCTCGGCAATGGCAAGCCGGTGCATGGCACGCTGCTCTATCACTGGGCGCGCCTGGTTGAAATCCTGCACGCCGCCGAGATGATCCGCGACCTGCTGAACGATCCGGACATCCTCGGCACCGACCTGATGGCCGACCGGGGCGAGCGCCGTTTCGAAGCGGTCGGCGTGATCGAGGCGCCGCGCGGCACCTTGTTCCACCACTATCGCGTCAACGAGGACGACCAGGTTACCTACTGCAACCTGATCGTGTCGACGACCAACAACAACCAGGCGATGAACGAGGCGATCCGCACCGTCGCGCGCCAGTACCTGGACGGTCGCGAGTTGACCGAAGGCCTGCTCAACCACATCGAATGCGCGATCCGCGCCTACGATCCCTGCCTGTCCTGCGCCACCCATGCGCTGGGCAAGATGCCGCTGATCGTCGAACTGGTCGATGCCGGCGGGGCGGTGGTCGACCGCCTGAGCCACGGTCTGTGACGGCGCCCGTCGTCGTCTTCGCCATCGGCAATCCGAGCCGTGGCGACGACGCCATCGGGCCGCTCCTCTGCGCCCGGCTCGATAGCTGGCTGCTGGCCCGCGGGCTGGCGGCCGGGGTCGAGTTGATCGAGGATTTTCAGCTCAACATCGAGCACGCGATCGACCTCCAGGGGCGCTCGCTCGCCCTGTTCATCGATGCCGCGGTCAACCAGGAAGCGGCGGTGGTCTTCCGGCAGATCGGGCCGTCGGCGACGATCACCCATTCGTCGCACGCCTTGCCGCCGGAAGCCGTGCTCCAGGTTTTTTTGCAGACCGAAGGCGCGGCGCCGCCGCCGTCCTTCGTCCTCGCCGTGCGCGGTGTAGCCTTCGCCCTCGGTGAGGCGCCCGGGGTGGCCGCGCGGGCGGCGATGGACGAGGCGATGCAACGGCTCGAAGTACTGTTCGCCCAGCCGCAACTTGCCGCCTGGCAGGCGCTGGTCAACTGAGCGTCAGGCCGCCGGCCTGGCTTCGGCGAGGCGGGGCAGCGTGAACCAGAAGGTCGAGCCTTCGCCTTCGACGCTGTCGACGCCGATTTCGCCACCCATCATTTCGACCAACTGGCGCGAGATCGACAGGCCCAGGCCGGTGCCGCCGTAACGGCGGACCGCCGAACCGTCAACCTGCGAGAAGGGCTTGAACAGGCGGCCCATCTGCTGCGACGGGATGCCGATGCCGCTGTCGCGGACGACGAAGCGCAGACGGTCGTCGCCATCCGGCAGGATTTCGAGTTCGACGCGGCCGCTGGCAGTGAACTTGATTGCGTTGCCGATCAGGTTGTTCAACACCTGGCGCAGGCGTCCCGGGTCGCCGCGCAGGGTTTTCGGCAGATCCGGCGCCAACTGCCGGGTGAAGGCCAGCGATTTCTCCTGGGCGAGCACCGCCAGCAGCTTGCAGGTCTGGTCGACGAGATCGGCAAGCGGGAATTCGACGCACTCGATCGGCAGTTTGCCGGCTTCGATACGGGCGAAATCGAGCACATCGTTGATCACCGCCAGCAGCGCGTCGGCGCTCTGGCCGATGATGTCCGCGTACTCCTTCTGCTCGGCGTCGAGCGGCGTGTCGAGGAGCAACTGGGTCATGCCGATGATGCCGTTCATCGGCGTGCGCAACTCGTGGCTCATGTTGGCGAGGAATTCGCTCTTCGCCCGGCTCGCCTCGCCGGCCAGCGCGGCGGCATGGTGTTCGGCGGCGAGCACGCGCTCGTTGGCGATGGCCAGCGCGAACAGGTTGCCGATGTGCTGCAGGGTTTCCTGGCGGGCCGGCGAGCGTTTCGCTTCGGCGGTGCCGTGCAGGCAGAGGATGCCGAGGCAGGTGTCGCCGAGCAGCAGGGGAACGACGCAGCGGCCGTCGTCGGTTGCGGGGTCGCCGACGCAGCGTCTGGCGACCATGACCCGGCTGTTGGCGGCCGCCTGCTTGCACAGCCGGCCGTCCTGACTGATCCCGCCGTCGCAGGGCGGAATGCTGCCGTCCGGCGCCGGCAGCAGGATGCGCGGCGGCGGTTCGGTCGCCAGGCCGGGCAGCCCCCGCAGCAGCTTCAGCGCTTCGTTCAGGCGCTCGTCGAGCGGGCGTGGCTGATGCAGACTGCGGGCAATGGCGAACTTCACCTCGGCCTCGCGGCGGGCTTCGCGCTCGGCCTGCTCGCGCTCGCAGCGCAGGCTGATCTCGGAGGAGGCGCCGCGGTAGCCGCGGAAACTGCCGTCGCCGGCAAACACCGGTACACCGCTGCTGGCGATCCAGACCTGTCGTCCATCCGGCAGCGTCAGGTGATGTTCGAGACGGTGGAAGGCGTGGTGTGCTTCCAGGTCGGATGCCAGCGCCTGGGCGCGGGGATGTCCGGGATCGTCGTCGAGGACGACGAAATCGTCGAGCCGGGTGCCGATCAGTGCGCTTTGCGGCAGGCCGAGCAGGGTCGAGACGTTGTCGGTGAGGAAGCTGAAATGCAGGCTGGCATCGGTTTCCCAGAACCACCAGTCGGAACTGGTCGAAAAGATATCGGCAAAGCGCTGCTCGTTTTCGGCGAGCGAGACCCTGGCGGCTTGCTGGTCGCGTTCGATGGCGCCGGTCAGACGATGCAGGGCGAAGCCGAGCAGGGCGGCCAGCGCGCTGGCGGCGGCCAGCGCGAACAGCAGCTTGCCGGTGCTGGCGGCGCGCTCGGCGGTGGTGTCGCGCAGCACGGCCAGCGAGGCGACCGGTCGGTGCTGGTAATCGGGCAGCGGCAGCAGGGTTGCCGACCAGCGCCGGTCGCCGTCGCTGACCGCAAACACCTGGTCGGGCCAGCCGCCCGGGTGGGCGTTCCACTGCCTGGCCAGGTCGGCGGGCAGGGCGGCGAAATGGGGGTGAAAGAGGGCGATCTGCGGCTGGTCGTCCCAGTTGCCGCCGTAAGCGAGCGCCGCCTTGCCGGCGTCGAAGGCGGCGCGCCCGGTGTGGCGCTTGTCGACGCCGCTGATCAGGGTCAGGCCCAGGGTCTTTGCGATCTCGCGGATGAAGCCGTCGACCTCCAGTCCCATTTCGACGTAGCCAAGCAACTCGCCGGCTTCGTACCAAGGGTGGACGTGGCGCAGGGTATAGCTGCCGAGCGGTCCGAGTTCGATACCACGCGCCGCCTTGTCGTAGGTGGCGGCGTCGGCCAGGGTCTGGCGCTCGATGCGGTCGCCGCTGCGCTGCGGCGCATGGACGCGCAGCAGGACGCGGCGGTCGGGGGTGATGAAGTACCAGTGGCTGATGCCGAATTCACGCGAGATTTCGGCAAAGCGCCGCTGGCTGGCGGCGAGCAGGGCGGCCGCGTCGCCGCGCCGCATGGCGGCGCGCAGTTCGGGACTGGCCATGGCCTCGGCCGCGAACCAGTCGAGATGCTGGCCGCTTTCCGCCAGCCGCAGTTGCCAGGAGCGGGCGGTCTGGGCGGCGGCCTGGCGGGTCAGTTCGCTTTCCTGGCTGCGCAGATGCAGGGCGAAGGCACCGACGAAGATCGCCACCAGGCCGAACAGGGCGAGGCTGACCGGGACGAGGATGCGGCGACGGAAAGGAATGCTGGGCTGGAGGGAAGACATCAGCGACCCGCCCGCGAGCGGGGCGACGGAAGGTTGCCGGAAGGCCCGCCGACGCCGGAGCGGACGGGCCGGGGACGATCAGCGATAGACCAGAACCGGGATCTTGGAATGCGTCAGCACCTTGTTGGTCTCGCTGCCCAGGAGCAGGCCACTGATCCCGCGGCGTCCGTGCGAAGCCATGAAGATCAGGTCGCAGCCGGCCTTTTCGGCGGCTTCGATGATCGCTTCGTAGGGAATGTCGCTGGTTGCCGAGACGGTGACGCACTCGACATTGGCTTCCCGGCAGCAGGCGGCGACTTCTTCCAAGTATTGCGCGGCCTGCTGTTCGGCCATCTGGGTGAATTTTTCCGGCGTCGTCGGGTCGATCAGCGCGCCTTCGCCGAAATAGGCGATCGGATATTCCGGCTTGGCGTAGAACACGGTGACGCGGGCACCGGCTTCGCTGGCAAAGGCGACGGCACGTTTGGCGGTGGCCCGGGAAAGTTCCGAACCGTCGGTGGGAACCAGGATGTTCTTGAACATGCTATATCTCCTGAAATGGTCTGCTGGCGTTGCTTTCCGCCCTTTATGGGTTCATGCTACGCCAAGTCGGGAGGTTTTCAAACATGCGACTTGGCTTTTTCGGCGCCGCTGGCGAAGTGACCGGTTCCTGCACCCTGGTCGATACCGGGGAAGCGCGTTTTCTGGTCGATTGCGGCATGTTTCAGGGCGGTGCCGAAGCACGCGCCAAGAACGAACGGGCGCTGTCCTTCGGCTTCGACGTGCGGCGTCTCGACTTCGTGCTGCTTACCCATGCCCACATCGATCATTCCGGCCTCTTGCCGCGGCTGGCGATGCTCGGCTTCCGCGGCCCGGTGTACACGACGCCGGCGACCATCTCGCTGCTCGAAGTCCTGCTGCCGGACGCCGCCCATATCCAGGAAAAGGAAGCCGAATGGCAACTGCGCAACCGCCATCGCCGGGGGCGCAGCGAGCGCGGCATCCTGCCGCCGCTGTACACGGTGATGCAGGCCCAGGCAGCGCTCAAGCTGCTGCGCCCGGTGCCCTACGATGAAAGCTTCGCGCCGCTGGCCGGCATCGCTGTGCGCTTCCGCGACGCCGGCCACATCCTCGGTTCGGCATCGCTCGAGGTGACCGTCGCCAGCGGCGGCCACAGCCGCCGGCTGGTCTTCTCCGGCGATCTCGGCATGCCCGGTCGGCCGGTGCTCAACGATCCGGCGCCGCCGCCGGCGACCGCCGACGCGGTACTGATCGAATCGACCTACGGCAATCGACTGCACCGTTCGCTCGGCGAAACCGAGGAGGAGATCGTCAATGCCTTCGCGCGCACCCGTGCCGCCGGGGGCAACATCGTCATTCCGGCGTTCGCGGTCGGCCGCACCCAGGAAATCCTCTTCATCCTCACCGACCTGGTGCGGCGCAACCGGCTGCCGGCGATGAAGGTCTTCGTCGATTCGCCGATGGCCAACTCGGCCACCCGCATCACGCTCGAACATCGCCACCTGCTCGACGCGCCGACCCGCGAACTGATCGACTGGCAGCAGGCGCATCCGCGCCGGATGGACATCGAGTTCGTTGCCGACGTCGAGCGTTCGCGCCAGCTCAACGACATTCGTCACGGCGCGGTGATCGTCTCGGCGAGCGGCATGTGCGACGCCGGACGGATCAAGTACCATCTGCGCGAGAACCTGGGCCGCCACGAATCGACGGTGCTGATCGCCGGCTTCCAGGCCGCCGGTACGCTCGGTCAACGCCTGGTCAACGGGGCGAAGCTGGTCCGCATCTTCGGCGAAACGGTGTCGGTCAAGGCGAAAATCTGCACGGTCGGCGGCCTTTCCGCGCATGCTGACCAGGCGGCGCTGCTCGACTGGCTGGCCGGTTTTCACCGACCGCCCGGCAAGCTGTTCGTGGTGCATGGCGAAAGTTCGGCATCGGCGGCCTTCGCCGACGCCATCCGCGCCCGCTTCGGCTGGCGGGAAGTGCTTCTGCCGCAGGCGAACAGCTTCGTCACGCTGTAACATCAGATCAATCGGTTGTCAGGGAGAATTCCATGTCAGGCAATTCGGCAACACAAGACAGCAGCATCGACCTCGGCGGGCTGAGCCCGGTCGAGACGGTCAGCCGGGCAGTGAGCAAGGCGATCGATCCCTTCGGGGCGACCACCTCGCTGCTCAACGCGCAGATGGCGTGGCTGATGCACCCGCAGGAACTGACGCGCGCGGTCAACGCGCTCTCCGCCGACCTGCTCGCGTTGCAGGCGCACGTCGCCCGGCGGGCGCTCGGCATTGCGTCCGAGGACGTGATCCGGCCGCATGCCGACGACGCCCGTTTCGCCTCCCCGGTATGGAGCGATTCGGCGTCCTGGGACATCGTCAAGGAGTGGTACCTCGCCTTCACCCACCGCCTGCAGGACATGCTCTTCGAGACGCCCGGCATGTCGGACAAGGAGCGGCGGCGGGCGGCGTTCTGGTCGCGCAAGTGGCTGAACATGGTGGCGCCGACCAATTTCCTGTGGACCAACCCGGTCGCCCTCGAACGCGCCGTCGCCACCCAGGGCGACAGCCTGCGCCGCGGCTGGGCCAACTTCCAGCGCGACGCCAAGGCGAAGAACATCCAGATGGTCGAGCCCGACGCCTTCACCGTCGGCAAGGACCTGGCGACGACGCCGGGCAAGGTGATCTTCCGCAACCGCCTGGTCGAACTGATCCACTACACGCCGACCACCGAGCAGGTGCGGGCGATGCCGATCGTCATCGTCACGCCGTGGATCAACAAGTTCTACATCCTCGACCTGAACGCCAAGAAGAGCCTGATCAAGTACCTGACCGACCAGGGCTTCTCGGTCTTCATCACGAGCTGGAAGAATCCCGATGCCGAGATGCGCGACCTGCGCTTTGACGATTACCTGCTCGAAGGCGTCAATGAAGTGGTCCGCGTCGCCGGCGAATTCTGCAAAGTGCCGCAGGTGCACCTGGTCGGCTACTGCATCGGCGGCACCCTGGTCAGCACCTACATGGCCTGGGCCAACAAGCGTTTCGCCGCCGAGCAGATGCCGGTTGCGCACTGGACCCTGTTCACCACGCTGACCGATTTCTCGCACCCCGGCGACATCGACGTCTTCATCGACGAAGCCTGCGTCGGCGCGCTGGAAGAGACGATGGCCAAGCGCGGTTATCTCGACGGTGCCGAAATGGCCACCTCGTTCCGCCTGCTGCGCTCGAACAGCCTGGTCTGGCACTACTGGGTCAACAGCTACCTGCTCGGCGAAGCGCTGCCGCCTTTCGACGTGCTGTTCTGGAACGTCGATTCGACGCGCATGCCGGCGGCGATGCATTCCTACTACCTGCGCGAGATGTACCTCAACAACAACCTGATCAAGCGCGACAAGCTGACCATCGCCGGCGAGCCGATCGACCTCGACCGCATCGTCCAGCCGCTTTACGCGGTGACCGCCGAGGACGACCACATCGCGCCGTGGAAGCAGTGCTACCGCATCCGCAAGTACGTCAACGTCAAGGCGCCGGTGCGCTTCGTCCTGTCCACCTCCGGGCACATCCTCGGCATCGTCAATCCGCCGGTTAATCCGCCCAAGCGCGCCTACTGGATCGCCGAGCCGGAACGCAACGAGCACTGGGAACACTGGCTCGACCGCGCCGACAAGAAACCCGGCACCTGGTGGCAGGACTGGACCGCCTGGCTCGGCGAACGTACCGGCGAACTGGTCGACGCCTACCCGGCGGCGAACCGCAAGTTCCCGGCGCTGGCCGACGCGCCCGGCACCTACGTCCTCGAGAAATGAGCTTGCCGCTGGTGGGCGCCGCTGGTGCCGGCGAAGACCTGCGGCGCATCGTCCGCATCAACGAGGAGGTCAAGGCCGTCGTCGCCGTCGCCTTCCGCATCAACCTGATGGCGCTCAACGCCATCTTCCTGGCCAAGCGCGCCGGCATCAACGCGCGCGGCTTCGGCGTCCTCTCCAACGAGTTGCGCGTCTTCTCGCAGGACCTGCGGACGCAGATGCAGGCGCTGACCGCGCACATCCACGCCGGCGTGCGCGACGTTTCGGTCGTCCTCCAGGACATCCGCAACACCCGGCTGCTGCGCGCCGCCGTCGCCGGCGTCCCGGCGCACCAGCTGGACGATCTGGTGCGCCGCCGCGAACAGCTCAACGCCGAGCACCAGCAGCATCTCGGCGATTTGCGTCGGCAGTTGCGGCGGGCGCTCGAAGACGCCTTCCAACTGGTCGAACTGGGTGGCGTGCTGGCCAAGTCGGCGAAGATCGAAGCGGCTTACGGTCAAGGCTTTGCCGGGGCGCTGACCCAGGTTTCCGGCGAATTCGACGGCGTCGTCGAGGAAATACGCAATTCGCTGCAGGCGCTGCAGCGTTCGGATTTTTTCAAGAACAACTAAGACGGGTAGGGGCGGGGTGAAGAAGACCAGTACCATTTTCCAGGACGGCGACCACAAGTGGGTCGCCATCGTGCGCGACCCGGAGCGGCCGGGGCATCTGATCGATACCAACGAATACCTGGTCACCCACGGCGGCAAGGGCATCCTGCTCGACCCAGGCGGCGCCGAAATCTTTCCCGCTGTCTTCTCGGCGCTCGCCGGCGAATTCGATCCTTCCGCGCTGAGCGCGCTGTTCGCGTCGCACCAGGACCCCGACATCTGCTCGTCGCTGGCGCTGTGGCTGGAATTCAACCCCGGCCTGCGCTGCTACGTCAGCTGGCTGTGGGCCGGCTTCATCCCGCACTTCGGCGGCGCCCCGGAAACCTTCGTGCCTATCCCCGACGCCGGCATGGAAATATCCCTCGGCGGTCTGCCGCTGCAGGCGGTGCCCGCCCATTACCTGCATGCCTCCGGCAATTTCCACCTCTACGACCGCAAGGCGAAGATCCTGTTCTCCGGCGACGTCGGCGCGGCGCTCCTGCCGGCCGGCCAGGATGGCCTCTTCGTCGACGATTTCGACGCCCACATCCGCCACGCCGAAGCCTTTCACCAACGCTGGATGGGCTCCAACGAAGCCAAGCGCCGCTGGTGCGAACGCGTCGCCGCGCTCGACATCGATTTCCTCTGCCCGCAGCACGGCGCCATCTACCGCGGCGCCGACGTACAGCGTTTCATCCACTGGTTCGACGCGCTGCCGGTGGGTGTGATCGGCGGCTGAGGCAGGTCGCGCCCCGCTTCTCCGGGGGCGACCTGCCGGGGCGACGGCAATCCCCCTCGCCGGCGGCGACGCGCAAAGAATTTGCTGGAGGCATTCTTCAATCGGCGCGTAAATCCGTCTAACATTGCGTAACGCAAGCGCATCGACCGGAGATGCGCCGCCAGACATGGGGAGTTGGGCGGAATGGCGACGGCATCGGCTGAAAAGGTCAAGCGTCAATACAATCGCTGGGTGGCGACGGAGTCGATCGAGGACTACGCGCTGCGCTATTCGCCGGCGAGTTTCCGCAAGTGGTCGCCGTCGGTGATCGGCAACACCATGATCGGCACCAACTCGGCGCTCTCCTACGAGGCGATCGGCGCCCTGCTGCTGCTCGATTTCGGCTTCGCCAACGCGATCTGGGCGCTGATCTTCGCCGGCATCATGATCTTCGTCGCCGGCCTGCCGATCTGCCAGTATTCGGCGCGCCACAACATCGACATGGACCTGCTGACGCGCGCCGCCGGCTTCGGCTATGTCGGCTCGACCTTCACCTCGCTGATCTACGCCTCCTTCACCTTCATCTTCCTCGCCGTCGAAACCGCCATCATGGCGCAGGCGATCAAGCTCTACTTCGGCATGCCGCTGTGGCTCGGCTACATCGTGTGCACGGTGGTGGTGATTCCCGTCGTCTATTACGGCGTCACCGCGATCAACCGTTTCCACCAATGGACCCAGCCACTGTGGCTGATCCTGCTCGCCGTGCCCTTCTACTACGTGCTGACGCGCGAGCCGGCGGCGCTCGCGGCGATGACCCGCTTCGCCGGCGATGTCTCGAAGAGCAACGGCTTCGATCCCTACCATTTCGGCATCGCCGCCGGGATCTCCTTCGCGCTGATCGCCCAGATCGGCGAGCAGGTCGATTACCTGCGCTTCATGCCCGAGCGCGAGCGCGGCAACCGCCTCGGCTGGTGGTTCAACATGCTGCTCGGCGGTCCCGGCTGGATCGTCATCGCCTTCCTCAAGCAGCTCGGCGGCATGCTGCTCGCCGCCGTCGCGGTGCTCGCCGGGGTTGCCGTGGCCGATGCCAAGGAGCCGATCCAGATCTTCAACACCGCCTTCCGCTACGCCATCGACAACCCGGAAACGGCGCTGCTGATCGGCGCCATCTTCGTCTGCGTCTCGGAACTCAAGGTCAACGTCACCAACGCCTACGCCGGTTCGCTGGCCTGGTCGAACTTCTTTTCCCGCATCACCCATTCGCACCCGGGGCGCGTCGTCTGGCTCGTCTTCAACTGCGCCATCGCGCTGCTCTTGATGGAACTCGACCTGTTCGAGGCGATGAACAGCGTCCTCGGCCTCTATTCGAACATCGCCGTCGCCTGGGTCTGCGCCGTGGTCGCCGACCTGTCGATCAACAAGCCGCTCGGCCTCAGTCCGCCGCTGGTCGAATTCAAGCGCGCCCACCTGTACAACTTCAACCCGGTCGGCGTGGTCAGCATGACGGTGGCGTCGATCGTCTCCACCATCGCCTTCAGCGGCGTGCTGGGCGACTACGCGCAGGCCTATTCCTGGCTGATCGCGGCGGCGCTCGCCTTCGTCCTCGCCCCGCTGATCGCCTACGTCACCAAGGGCAAGTATTACATCGCGCGCCGCAGCAGTTTCCCGGAGCGCTCGAACGCGCTGGTCACCTGCGGCATCTGCGAACACCATTACGCCGAGGCCGATTCGGCCTACTGCCCGCACCACGGCGTCAACATCTGTTCGCTGTGCTGCACGCTCGACCCGAACTGCAAGGATGTCTGCAAACCGAAAGCCAGGCGCTGGTCCGACATCTATCGCGACGCCGTGCATGCCGCACTGAACCGCTTGTCATGGCGGGAGGTTTCGCGACTGAGCGCGCAACGCGTCGCCACCTTCACCCTGATCTGGGGCTTCATGCTGCTGATGATCGGGGTGACCTTGTGGACGACCCTGCCCGGTGGCATGAAGGCGTTTTCCCCCGAGGTGCTGGACAAGTTCGACGACTACCTGATCCGCATCTTCTTTGGCCTGGCGGTGTTGTCGAGCATCGCCACGTGGTGGATCACGCTGTCCGAGGAGAGCCGCAACCGTGCCGAGGACGAGTTGCGCAGCGCCAAGGAAAGCGCCGAAGCGGCCACGGTCGAACTGGCCCGCGCCGCCGAGCGCACGCGCATGCTGCTCGATACGGCGAACGACGCGGTGATCACGATCGACGCGCAGAGCATGATCGTGGATTGGAACCCGGCGGCGGAGCAGATTTTCGGCTGGCGGCGCGACGAAGCCATCGGCCAGAAGATGAGCCAGTTGATCGTCCCCGAGCCGTACCGGGAAATGCACGAAGCGGGCGTCCGTCGTTTCGCCGAGACCGGCCAGGGCAGCCTGGTCAACCAGCGGATCGAGATCACGGCATTGACGCGGGAGAAGGGCATCATCGATGTCGAACTGTCGATCTGGCCGGTCAAGGTCGGCGACAGCTACACCTTCAGTTCCTTCGTCCGCGACATCAGCCGGCGCAAGCGCGCCGAGGAGGAGCTGGCGCGGGCGCGCGACGTCGCCCTGGAGGCGACGCGGCTGAAATCGGATTTCCTGGCCAACATGAGTCACGAGATCCGGACGCCGATGAACGCCATCATCGGCATGTCGCATCTCGCGCTGAAGACCGACCTCGATGCCCGCCAGCGCGACTACATCGCCAAGGCCAACCTGGCCGCCACCTCGCTGCTGCGCATCATCAACGACATTCTGGATTTCTCGAAGATCGAGGCCGGCAAGCTGGAGCTGGAGCACACCGCGTTCGCCCTCGACGAAGTCTTCGAATCGGTGCGCACCGTGGTCGGCGGGCGCGCCGCCGAAAAAGGACTGGAGTTCCTGATCAGCGTCGATCCGGCGACGCCCGGCCATTTCCTCGGCGATCCCACGCGTCTGGGGCAGGTCCTGATCAACCTCGCCAACAACGCAGTCAAGTTCACCGAGCGCGGGCGCGTCGAGATTGCCGTCGCGCCGCAGGAATTGCGGGGCGAACAGGCGCTGCTGCGCTTTCGCGTGCGCGATACCGGCATCGGCATGACGCCGGTGCAACTGGAAAAGCTGTTCCAGCCGTTCTCGCAGGCCGACGGCTCGACCACCCGCAAATACGGCGGCACCGGTCTCGGTCTGACCATCAGCAAGCGCATCGTCGAAGCGATGGGCGGCGAGATCGCTGTCGACAGCATCGCCGGCGTCGGCTCGCAGTTCAGCTTTGCCGCCGAATTCGCCGTGGTGGACGACGAGCAGTTCCGCAGCCACGTCTACCGGGCGGACGACGACACCCTGCTGCCGAACGGCATGCTCGACGGTCTGCACATCCTGCTGGCGGAAGACAACCCGATCAACCAGCAGATTGCCATCGAACTGCTGCGCGAAGCCGGCGCGGCGGTCGATGTCGCCAGCAACGGCAGGCAGGTGCTGGACATGCTGAACGCCGCTGCGGCGCCCACCTACCACCTGCTGCTGATGGACCTGCAGATGCCGGAAATGGACGGCATCGAGGCCACCCGGCGGGTGCGTGCCGACGGCCGCTTCGCCGATCTGCCGATCGTCGCCATGACCGCGCACGCGATGATCGAGGAGCGGCAACGCTGCATCGACGCCGGCATGGTCGACCATGTCGGCAAGCCGATCGATCCGCCGAGTTTCCTGCGCACCATCGCCCGCTGGGCGCGCTATGCCGGCACCCAACCCGGGGCCGGCACACCGTCCCGCGGCGGCGAGCCGGCCGTTGCGCCGGTTTTCCCGGCGATCGACGGCCTCGACGTGGTCGCCGGCCTGCAGCGGGTGAACGGCAAAACGGCGCTGTACCGGGAAATGCTGCTGCAGTTCGTGCAGCATCAGGCCGAGCACGACCGCCAACTGCGCAGCGCGCTGGCCGCCGGGGACACGGCGCAGCTTGCCCGGTTACTGCATACCCTGAAGGGCGTGCTCGGCAACCTCGGCGCCGAAGCCTTGCACCAGCAGGCGGCGGCGCTGGAAAGCGCGCTGCGCCAGGATCACCTGGCGGCCGAGGCGGCCGCCGGATTCCTCGACGCCCTGGCGGCGCTCGCCGAGGCGATCCGCCTGGGCGTCCTGCCGGCCGCCGCCAACGCGCCAGCGACGACGGCGGCGGCGACCTCGGCCGAAGCCGCCGCCATCCTGGAGCAACTGGCGGCCTATCTCGCCGATCAGGATGGCGCGGCGATCGACTACCTGATCGATCACCTCGCCGCCTTCCGCTCGGCCTTGCCGGCGGCGGCTTGCGAAACCTTCGAAAAAGCTGTCCACGACTACGAGTTCCGCAGCGCGCTGGACATTCTTCATGCCACTGTGGGAGGGCTGCGCCATGAGCGTTGATGCCGTCAAGACCAGCATCCTCGTGGTGGACGACACCCCGGAGAACCTGCGCCTGGTCAGCGCGCTGCTGATGGACGACTACAAGGTGCGGGTCGCCACCAACGGCCCGCAGGCGCTTGAACTGGCGGCCCAGGCGCCGCCGCCGGCGCTGATCCTGCTCGACATCATGATGCCGGAGATGGACGGCTACGAAGTCTGCGCGCGGCTCAAGCAGAATCCGGCAACAGCCGACATTCCGGTGATCTTCCTCACCGCGCGCACGGAATCCGAGGATGAGCGGCGCGGCTTCGAGCTCGGTGCGGTCGATTACGTTGGCAAGCCGATCAATCCGCTGATCCTGGTCGCCCGCGTGCACACGCACGTCGCCCTGAAGCGCAGCCGCGACCAGTTGGCGCAGCAGAACGCCTGGCTGGAACAGGAAGTGCAGAAGCGCACGCGCCAGGTGCAGCGCATCCAGGACGTGACGATCATCGCCATGGCTTCGCTGGCCGAAACCCGCGACAACGAGACTGGCAACCACATCCTGCGCACGCAGCGCTACGTCAGGGCGCTCGCCCAGAGCCTGCGGCGCAACCCGAAATACGCCGGCGAACTCGACGAGCTGACCATCGAATTGCTCTACAAATCGGCGCCGCTGCACGACATCGGCAAGGTCGGCATTCCCGACCACATCCTGCTCAAGCCGGGCAAGCTCGACGACGCCGAATTCGAAATCATGAAAACCCACACCACGCTGGGCCTCGAAGCGATCCGCCGCGCCGAGCAGCATCTGGAAGGCGAGGACGGCTTCCTGCGCATCGCCGGCGAAATCGCCCATGCGCACCAGGAGAAATGGGACGGCAGCGGTTACCCGCAAGGTCTCGCTGGCGAGGCCATTCCGCTGTCGGCACGGCTGATGGCGGTGGCCGACGTCTATGACGCGCTGATCAGCAAGCGCGTCTACAAACCGGCCTTCAGCCACGAGCAGGCGGTCGCCATCATCCTCGAAGGCAGCGGCAAACATTTCGACCCCGAGCTGATCGCCGTATTCCAGGAAATCGAGGACGAGTTCCGCAGCATCGCCCGCCAGTTTCAGGACCATGAATAGGGCCTTCGTTCCCCGGTGACAGCCGGCCGGCGGTGACGCGTGCTTCGTTGCCGGAGTATGATGAAGTCAATATCCGCCCTGCGGCGACGGCGGCAGGGAAGGGCGCGCTGCCGGCCGTGTCGGTCACGGCGGCGATTTCCTGAAGTGTCCGGGCAGCCTTTTTACGCTCCGGCAAACGACGGACGGGGGACGATGACCGCAATCAGCCAAAACGCCGCATTCGATGCTGCCTGGGGGCGCACGCTCGGCCGGGCGGGGCTGGTCTGCGCGGCCTATTTCATCGCCGGCTGGCTGGGGCTGAAGCTCCCTTATTTCGACTCGCACATCACGCTCATCTGGTTGCCCACCGGGATCGCCGTCGCCGCGCTGCTGCGCTGGGGAAACGCGATGTGGCCGGGAGTCGCGCTGGCGGCCTTCCTGGTCAACTCGGCGATTGGCGCGCCGCCGCCGCTCGCCTGCGCCACCGCCGTTGGTAACACGCTGGCGCCGTGGCTGGCCGCTAGCTGGCTGCGGCGGGTCGGCTTCAACCTGTCTTTCAGCCGCCAGGTCGACGTCGTCAACTTCATCGCCGCCAGTGGCAGCGGCATGCTCGTTTCGGCCTCCGGCGGCGTTCTCTCCCTCTACCTGGCGGGCGAGGTGAGCGGTGACGCCATCGGTATCGCCTGGCTGACCTGGTGGGTCGGCGATACCGTCGGCGTCCTGCTGGCCGGTCCGCTCCTGCTGCCGCTGACCTGGGAAAACCTCGCCCGGCTCGGCGGCAAGAAGCGCAGCCTGGCGCTCTGGTTCGTGATCGCCGGCATCGTCGCCTGGCTGGCCTTCGTCATGAACTACGGCGAGGCCGGCCTGCGCCTGCCGATAGCCTTTCTCACGCTGCCGCTGTTTGCCTGGGCGGCGCTGCATTTCGGTGTGCTGGCGGCGGCCGTCGCCTGTCTCGGCTTTGCCATGGTCGCTGCCTGGAGCGCGTCGGTCGGCGTCGGCGCCTTCCACTTCGGCGATGGCCAGCTCGGCCTGATCCTGCTCTGGAGCTACATCGCCACCACACAGCTGACAGGCCTTTCGCTGTCCGCCCTGAAAACCGAGCGCGACCACGCCGAGGAGGTGCTGTTCAAGAGCGAGGCGCGCCTGCGCCTGATGACCGAGAGCGTCAAGGATTACTCGATCATCATGCTCGATCCAGAGGGGCGGATTGCCACCTGGAACGAAGGCTCGAAACATCTGGAAGGCTACGCGGCCGATGAAGTCATCGGTCGGACGATCGATCTTTTCTATCCGCCGGAAGACGTGCGCCAGGACAAGCCGGCCAGGCTGCTGGCGCAGGCGGTCGGCGAAGGGCGGGCCGAGAATAGTGGCTGGCGGCTGCACAAGGACGGCAGCCGTTTCTTTGCCGACATGGTCCTTACTGCCCTGCGTGCCCCAAGTGGGGAACTGGTGGGCTTCTCCAAGGTGACGCACGACATCAGCGAACGCAAGCGTGCCGAGGACGAACAATTGCGCCTGGGCCGCGCCCTGCGCCTGCTCAGCGACTGCAACCTGATGCTCGCCCATGCCAGCGACGAACCGGCCTTGCTCAACGCGCTGTGCCATCTGGTCGTCGACAGGGGCGGCTACCTGATGGCCTGGGTCGGCTTCGCCGAGGACGACGCACGCAAGACAGTTCGTCCGGTCGCCCGCTCCGGTTACGAAGACCATTACCTGGATAGCGTTTTCGTCTCCTGGGACAGTCAGTTGCCGGAAGGCCGGGGGCCGACCGGTACGGCGATCCGCAGCGGTCGCACCTGCGTCAACCAGAATGTTCTCGACAATCCGCGGATGGCACCCTGGATCGAGGCGATCCGCCAGCGCGGCTACCGCGCCAGCATGGCGCTGCCGTTGATCTGCGAGCACCGGACGATCGGCGCGCTGACCATCTATTCCGCCGCCAGCGACGCCTTCCAGGCGGAGGAGGTCGGTTTGCTAGAAGAGCTGGGGCGCAACCTCGCCTTCGGCATGGAGATGCTGCGCAGCCGGGTCGAACGCGACAGCGCGCAGGCGGCGACGCACGCCAAGAGCGTCTTCCTCGCCAACATGAGCCATGAAATCCGCACCCCGCTCAACGGCATCCTCGGCATGGTGCACCTGCTGCGCCGCGACGGCGTCACCGAAAAGCAGGCGGCCCGGCTCGACACCATCAACACCTCGGCCGATCATCTGCTCGGCGTCATCAACGACATCCTCGACCTGTCGAAGATCGAGGCCGGCAAGCTGACCCTGGAAAATACCGAGCTTGCCATCGAGGCCCTGCTTGCCAACGTCGCCTCGATCGTCAGCGCCAAGGCGCAGGCCAAGGGCCTGAAATTCCTGCTCAACAGCGAAAAGCTGCCGCGCAAGCTACGCGGCGACCCGACGCGCCTGACCCAGGCCTTGCTCAACTACGCCAACAACGCCATCAAGTTCACCCAGAGCGGCCAGGTGACCCTGCACGCCGGCCGGCTGGCCGAAGATGAGGACTCGGTCCTGCTGCGCTTCGAAGTCGAGGACACCGGCATCGGCATCGCGCCTGAAGCTTGCGCCCGGCTGTTCGACGCCTTCGAGCAGGCGGACAGCTCGACCACCCGGAAATACGGCGGGACCGGCCTCGGCCTCTCGATCACCCGGCGGCTGGCCGAGCTGATGGGCGGCAGCGCCGGGGTCAGTAGTACGCCGGGACAGGGCAGCCGCTTCTGGTTCACCGCCCGGCTGCTCAAGGACCACAACGCCGACGGCGGCGCCGCCCAGCCGGTGGTTGTCGCCGCCGAGCGGGTCATCGCCGAGCGCTACGCGGGCACCGCCATCCTGCTGGTCGAGGACGACCCGATCAACCAGGAAGTGGCGCAGGAACTCATCGCCAGCAGCGGCCTGCACGTCGATACCGCCGACGACGGCGAGCAGGCGGTCGCCATGGCGCAGGCTAAGGACTACGCCCTGATCCTGATGGACATGCAGATGCCGCGCATGGACGGCCTGAGCGCAACGCGGGCGATCCGCCAGCTGCCTGGCCGGCAGACGACGCCGATCCTGGCGATGACCGCCAACGCGTTCAACGAAGACCGCGCCCGCTGCCTGGATGCCGGCATGAACGATTTCCTGGCCAAGCCGGTGGTGCCGGAAATCTTCTTTGCCACGCTGCTGCGCTGGCTGGAGCGCTGATTGCCCGGCATGTGCGAAAGGCTTTGGACGAGGGGGGAAGATTGAGGCGATCTTGTGGCAGGTACATGCCTGCTTATCTTCTGTTTGCGTTTTTCGCCGTGCTGTTTGGTGGCGCAGCGTTCTCGGCAACGATCGAGGATCTGCCGTGCCAAAATGGATGTGCCAACGATTGCATCCGCTTCAATCGGGGCACTGTCTATGTGGAAAGCGACGGGCAAGCCAAATTGCTGCATCAAGGAATCATCCACAACCTCTCCCGCGTCAGTAACCACTTTCTGAAGCGTCGGCAGAAGGACGCCGAAGTGAGCGGGGACGTGCGAGTCTCGAAGTGGTCCAGCGACCGGATAGGCGTCGAAGTTACACAGACGGTCTTGGCGACGAGTTGTTACCGGCGAGAATCCGGCGGGCGCTATGTCGCATCGGACAGTTGCTGCGGAACGACCTATCAGGTCAGGCTGAAGCTTGTCACGCCGCAGGGGGAAGACGTATTGAACGCTGTGTTCGAGAGTGGATGTTGAAATCCAGTATGCATGTCAAATTCGTCTCGCTTGCGGAGTTCGCCGCCAGGCCTGGCAAGGGATTCCATCACGTTCGGCGCAAGGTCCGGCGCCAGCGATCACTGATACTTCTGGTATTGGCACTTTGTTCATTGCAGGGATCTGGCACGGTTCGGGCGGATGTCTGCCAGCAGCATCACTATGACAATCCGGAGCTGGCGCGCTGCCAGGGCAGCAAATGTCCGGCCTTGTTGCTGACACCGCCGAACCAGTTCCCCGGTCTCAAACTGCTCGCCGCGTGCGACTACCACATGGCAAAGGATGCCGAGGGCGAGCCCGCGGCAAGTGGCGCTTTCTTCTTTCGGGGCGAACAGGTGGTTTCCGGTGTGCTGAGACGAGAACCTTCCGAATTCATCGACGAGTTCACGCTTCTGGGCGCGACCGTGACGTCGTGGCCGGAAAAGCCCCCGCTGTTTTTCCGGGGACGAATCCATCTGCAGTTTCCGGATGCGTTCAAGGCCGAGAAGGCTTTCCTCGCACCAAAACCGGATGCTAAGACGTCGTGCTGGGAGAGCAGGGTGAAACTGAAGATCACCGAAATGCTGTCGGTTTTTGGCTGGGACAATAGCGAGGGCGACTATCCGCAGAAGTACACCGTGCTGGAACAGGGGCCCTACCGGCAATGCCCGGACCCGACGCCGGAGCAATGAGGCAGTTGACCGAGAAGACTCCATTTTCGGCGAGCGTGACGCGGACGCTGCCAGCGTTTCCCCGGTTTTGATTTCCATCAAGGCCGCATTCCGGCACGCCAGCGGAGAATGCCGGCGAACCCCTACTGGAGCCTGGCCATGAGCATTCGTGAATTCCTGATCGACGATCACCGTCATTGCGACGATTTCTTTGCCGCTGCCGAGCAGGCGGTCGAGCGCGGCGACGCGGCCGCCGCCGCGGCGGCCTTCGGCCAGTTCCGCGCGGCGCTGCTGCGCCACTTCGCGGCCGAGGAGCAGACGCTGTTTCCGGCCTTCGAAGCACGTACCGGCATGACCATGGGGCCGACGCAGATGATGCGTATCGAGCACGAGCAGATGCGCGGGCTGGTCGACGTCGCCGAGGAAGCACTGGGCGGCGGCGACCTGGAGGAATTCCTCGGCCAGGCGGAAAGCCTGCTGATCATGATGCAGCAGCACAACATGAAGGAAGAGAACGTCCTCTACCCGATGTGCGACCAGCACCTGGCCGGTGAACCGGCGGTGCTGGAACGTCTGCAAAGCGAGCTGGCTTGATGGACATCCCCGCCGAACGCACGGTAGACGCGCGCTACCTGGAGCCGCCGCAGCCCTTCGTCGACACCATGGAAATGCTGGCGACGCTCGAGCCGGGCGAGGAAATGCTGCTCCTTCTGTTCCGCGAGCCGCATCCGCTCTACCGCGTGCTGCAGCAGAACGGCCATCGCTGGCGGACCGAACTGCGCGCCGACGGCACCTTCGCCGTGCGCATCACCTGCTGAGGCGGTCGTGGCCAGCGGTATGCTCTCCTTCGACCAGGTGCCGCCGCTGGCGGCGCCGCTGCGTTTCTTCGTCACGGCGCCGCTGTTCATCGCGCTCGCCGGGCTGCTCGCCGTGCTCGACGGGCCGGCCATCCTGGCTTCGCGGTGGACGCCGGCGGCGCTTGCCGCCACCCATCTGCTCACCGTCGGTTTCATGCTGCAGGTGATGCTCGGCGCGCTGATCCAGGTCCTGCCGGTGGTCGCCGGCGCCGCCCTGGCGCGGCCGCTGCGGGTGGCGCGTATCGTCCATCCGGCGATCAACCTCGGCGCGCTGGCGCTGGCCGGCGGTTTCCTGTGGTCGGCGCCGGGCTGGCTGCATGCCGCCGGCACGCTGCTGGCGCTGGCCTTGCTGGTCTTCGTCGGTGCCGCCGGCAGCGCGCTGTTCCGGGTGCCGTCGACCAGTCCGAGCATCCGTGGCCTCAAGCTGTCGCTGGTCGGGCTCGCCGTGGTCGGCGGCAGCGGCCTGTTCATGCTGCTGGCGCTGGCCGGCGCCTGGTCGCTGCCCTTGCTGGCGCTGGCCGACCTGCACGCCGCCTGGGGTCTGGCCGGCTGGGCCGGGGTGCTGCTGGCGGCGGTCGCCTACGTCGTGGTGCCGATGTTCCAGTTGACGCCGGGTTACGCGGCGCGGCCGGCGTGGCGCTTCCCGGTTTTCCTGTTCGCCGTGCTGCTTGCCTGGAGCGCCGCGCTGGCGTTCGACGCCGAATGGCCGGCGCGGCTCGGCCGCCTGCTGCTCGCCGCCGGCGGCGCCGCCTTCGCGGTGCAGACCCTGCGCCTGCAGGCCAAACGGCGGCGGGCGCGCCCCGACACCACCTTCCGTTACTGGCAGTTCGGCCTCTACGGCGCGCTGCTGGCGTTTGCCATGCTCGCTGCCGGCGCGCTGTTCCCGGCGCTCGCCGACGATCCGCGGTGGACGCCGGCCTTCGGCCTGGTCTTGCTGCTCGGCGCCTTCGTGCCGCTGATCGTCGGCATGCTGGTCAAGATCGTCCCCTTCCTGCTCTGGCTCGACCTGCAGAACCACGGCCTGGTCGGCAAGGCCTTGCCGCCGATGAACAAGCTGTTGCCCGAGGCGCCGATGCAGCGCCAGTTCCGGGTCTTCGTCGCCGCCGCCGGTCTGGCGCTGGCCGCCGTTTTCCTGCCCGACTGGCTGAGCCTGCCGGCCGGCGCGTTGCTGATCGCCGCCGCACTCTGGCTCGCCGTCAATCTCCTGCAGGCGGCGTGGCGGCACGGCCGGCAGTTGCAACAGGCGCCGGCATGAACACCTACCTGCTGCTGCGCCACCTGCATATCTCCTGCGTCGTCCTCAGCGGCGCCGGTTTCCTGCTCCGCCTGTACTGGATGGCGAGCGCGTCGCCGCGCCTGGATCAGCGCCTGACGCGCACCCTGCCGCATATCATCGACAGCGTACTGCTCGGCAGCGCGCTGTCGCTGGCGCTGTGGAGCGGCCAGTATCCCTTCGTCGATGGCTGGCTGACCGCCAAGCTGGGCGGTCTGCTCGCCTACATCGGACTGGGCACGATGGCCTTGAAGCGCGGCCGGACGCGCGCCGCCCGCCTGCGCTACGGCGCGCTGGCGGTGCTTGCCTACGGCTATATCGTCGGCGTCGCGCTGACCCGCAATCCCTTGCTGTTACCCTGGACTCCTTAGTTGGATGCGCCAGCAGCTCCGTAGCGGCCTTATCTGCCGGGTGAGCGGCCGCTATGGCACGCTGCCCGGCAAACCCTGGCTTCTTCGATAAAAGATAGCGGTCAACTGAGGAATCCAGGGCTATAACTTGCCTAGCTTGCGGTAGAGCGTGTTGCGGCTGATGCCGAGTTGGCGTGCCGCCGCCGAGACGTTGCCGTTGGCCTGGTCGAGCGCGCGCTGGGCGAGCTGGCGGCC
The DNA here is from genome assembly GCF_055901855.1 of Azonexus sp. MM2026_4. Lineage (NCBI taxonomy): Bacteria > Pseudomonadati > Pseudomonadota > Betaproteobacteria > Rhodocyclales > Azonexaceae > Azonexus > Azonexus sp. MM2026_4. The sequence continues at coordinate 4,255,254 of NZ_CM148380.1, forward strand.
GACTTCCTCAAGGCTGCCGACCGGGTTTTCCAGCGGTGCCGCCGCCCACTGTGCTTCGCTGCCGGCGGAGACGGGCGCCAGCGGCGCCTCGAACAGTTCTTCCGGCAGGTGCGATTCATGGACCGTCGTCTCGTCGTCGTCGAGCAGGGCGATGGCGACGCGGATCACGTTGAACAACTGGCGGATGTTGCCCGGCCAGCTGTAGCGCTCGATCACCTGCAGCGCGCCGTCGGTGAAGCGCACCGGGCCGCGCTCGCAGCTTTCGCCGGCGGCCAGCTTGGCGACCAGTTGGCGCAGATCGCTGCGCTCGCGCAGCGGCGGCAGGGTGACGCTCATGCCGTTGAGCCGGTAGTAGAGATCCTCGCGGAAGCTGCCGCGGGCGACTTCCTCGCGCAGCTTGCGGTGGGTGGCGCAGACCAGCGAGATGTCGACCTGGATTTCCCGCGTGCTGCCGAGCGGCGTCACGGCGCGTTCCTGCAGCACGCGCAGCAGCCGCGCCTGCATGTTCATCGGCATGTCGCCGATTTCGTCGAGGAAGAGGGTGCCGCCGTGCGCCTGCTGGATCTTGCCGGGGGCGCCTTCCTTGCGCGCGCCGGTGAAGGCGCCGCCCTGGTAGCCGAAGAGTTCGGACTCGATCAGGCTTTCCGGGATCGACGCGCAGTTGAGGGCGACGAAGGGGCCGTCGGCGCGCGGGCCGCTGTTGTGGAAGGCCTTGGCGAACATCTCCTTGCCGGCGCCGGATTCGCCCTGGATCATGATCGGGATGTCGCGCCCGAGCAGCCGCCTGGCGCGGTCGATCGCCAGTTGCAGGCGGGCGTCGCCGGTGTTCAGGGTGTCCAGCGTCAGCACCTGCGGGCAGGGCGCCTCGGCGCGCCGGGCGGCGGCCGGCCGGCTGCCGCTTTCGGCTTCGTAGACGCGGCCGGCGGCGGACGGCGCGGGCAGGGTGCCGCGCAGCACCAGGTTGATCGTCCGGCCGTTGACCGTGATCGTGCTGTGCCCCTGGCCGTTCTGCCGCTGGCGGTCGATCAGCGTGCCCAGGTTGTTCTCGAAGACCATCGAGAAGTCGCGGCGTACCGCATCGACGCGGCGGATGCCGAGGATTTCCAGACCGTTGTAATTGATCGCCTTGACCTGGCCGTCCGGGCTGACCGCCGCCTGACCTTCCTTGGGGCTGCCGAGGTAATCGGGGCGCGAATGGAAGCAGACGATGATGTCGCCGGCGTGCGCCGACTCGAACAGGCGTTTCTCGGCCAGCGCCGTCGATAGCCGGGCCAGCCCCAGGGTGTGGCGCTGCGTCGCCCGGTAGTCGCCGGAAATGTCGAGGACGCCGATCAGCGCGCCGTCCGGCCCGAAGATCGGGCTGGCGCAGCAGGTCAGGAAGCCGTTGTGTTCGAGGAAGTGTTCGGCGCCCAGCACTTCCACCGCGCGTTCTTCGGACAGCGCGGTGCCGATCGCGTTGGTACCGCGCTGGTTCTCGTCCCACGAGGCGCCGGGGGCGAGGGCGACGCGGTCGGCGCGGTCGACGAAGTCGGGGTCGCCGACGGTGTCAAGCAAGAGGCCGTTGGCGTCGGCCAGGATGACCATGCTGCCCGAGTCGCGGATCTGCTCATAGACATGTTCCATGATCGGCCGCACCTGTTGCAGCAGGTAGCGGTTGCGGTACTGCTCGCTCTTCAGCGCCACCCGGTCGAGCGATTCGACGCCGGGCAGCGCGTAGTTCTCGGTCAGCCCGAAGCGTCGGCAGCGCTCCCAGGAGCGCAGGATCAGCGGATCGATCATGCCCGCCGGCAGTTCGCCGCGTTCGAAAAATGCCTGGCGCGCTTCGCGCAGGCGCGGGCCGTGCAGGCCGGCCACCACTTGTATCTGTCCCATCTTGTCTCTCCTCCGTCCCCGGATGCGTTTTTATGTGCTGTTGTTTCATAACGTAGCACCTGCCCATTTAAGGAGCAATTTTCTGTGCAACGCCGCAGCCGTTAAAGCCAGAAACGTGCCATGTCGTTTCCGGGGAATATTGCCCCGGTTGGCGGCAAAGCGGGGGGAGCGGCCGCCGTTCCGGGGGACTGGCACAGGCCTTGCAGTCAGACCCGGCACAAGCTGTCGTTTCGCATTCACCAAAGGAGACCCCGTGAAGTATTCCACCCATTCCCTCGGCGCCCTGGTCGCCACCCTGTGCCTGGCCACCTCGTCGCTGGTCTTCGCCCACGGCGACGTGGTACCGCAGGCGGTTGATACCAAAGGCCTGAAGCAACTCGGCGCCGATTGGCAGGCCGCCAACCCCTACCGCGAAGACAAGACGGCGATCCGCATCGGCGATTCCGCGTTCAACCAGAACTGCGCGCGCTGCCACGGCCTGGGCGCCGTTTCCGGCGGCATTGCCCCCGATCTGCGCTATCTGCCGAAGGGCGACGAGGGCGACGAAGTCTTCCTGCAGCGCATCCGCAAGGGCGCCGTGCGCGACGGCCGCGTCTACATGCCGCCGTTCGAGGGCACCCTGTCGCAGGAAGCGATGTGGGCGATCCGCGCCTGGCTGGAGACCGTCCATGAGGAATGATCGCCGCCGCTGCCTCAAGGCGCTTGCCGCGCTGCCCCTCTGTCTGGCCCTGCCGGCGGTTGCCGATGCGCTGGAGACGGTGCGCCAGCGCGGCCGTCTGCGCATCGCCGTGTATAACGACTTCCCGCCGTACTCGCTGGCCGGCGGCAAGGGCATCGACGCCGACCTCGGCCGCGCCATCGCCGCCCGCCTCGGCGTCGCCGCCGAGATCGTCGGCTTCAACGCCGACGAGGACATGAACGACGACCTGCGCAACATGGTCTGGAAGGGCCATTACCTCGGCACCCAGCCCGCCGACCTGATGCTCCACGTGCCGGTCGACGAAGGCCTGGCGCGGGCCAACGACAAGGTCCGCATCTTCGGTACCTACCATCGCGAAAGCCTGGCCGTCGCGCGCAATCCGCAGCGCGTGCCGGCGCTTGCCGGCTCCGCCGCGGTGGCGCTGGAAGTGTTCACCCGCGAGAAGATCGGCGTCGAAACCGCCTCGCTCGCCGATTCCTTCCTGCTTTCCGTGCTCAATGGCCGCCTGCGCGAGAACGTCGTGCACTTCACCACCGTCGCCGAAGCCGGTCGGGCGCTGGCCGCCGGCCAGATCGCCGCGGTCCTCGCCCCGCGCGCCGAGCTGGAAGCGGCGCTGGCCGGGCAGCAGCAGGTGGTGCTGGAAAGCGCCAACTTCGCCGAGCTGAAGATCGACGGCTGGCCGCTCGGCATGGCCGTCAAGGCCGAGGAAGCGGCGCTCGCCGAAGCGGTCGGCGCTGCCGTCGCCGACCTGCGCCGCGACGGCAGCATTGCCGCCATCTTCCGCCAGCACGGCATCACTTACCAAGCCAACTGAGGCCAACATGCGCGTCACCTCCTGTTTCCTCCTCGCCCTGTTCGCCGCCGCCGGCGCCAGCGCCGAACCCTACGCCTACGTGCCGAACGAGAAGAGCGCCAGCGTCAGCGTCATCGACACCGCCAGCGATACCGTCGTCCGCCAGTTCCCGATCGGCGAGCGGCCGCGCGGCATCGCCGGCGGCAGCGGCCGGCTCTACCTGACCGACGGCAAGACCGCCAGCCTGCTCATCGTCGACAGCGCCGCCGGCAAGCTGGAACGCCGGGTCAAGGTCGGCGATTCGCCGGAAGGCGTCAGCCTGTCGCCGGACGGCAAGCTGCTCGCCGTCGCCGTCGAGGACGACAACGTGGTCGTCCTGCTCAGCGCCCCGGCGGCGAAGGAGCTGGCGCGCATCAAGGTGCACGGCAAGAACCCCGAGCACGCCGTGTTCAGCCCCGACAGCCGCTGGCTCTACGTCAGCGCCGAAGACGCCGAGCAGGTCGATGTGATCGACGTCGTCGCCCGCCGCCAGGTCGCCAGCATTGCAGTCGGCAAGCGGCCGCGCGGCATTGGCTTCCTGGCCGACGGCAGCCGCGCCTACGTCGCCTGCGAACTGGCCGACAAGGTCTACGCCATCGACGTCGCCAGCCACCAGGCCATCGCCGAGATTCCCGCCGGCCAGTACCCCAACGGCGTCGCCATCCATCCGGACGGCAAGCGCGTCTACATCTCCAACGGCCGCGACGGCTCGGTGATGGCCATCGATGTCGCCAGCAACACGGTCAGCGGCACCGTCGCTGTCGGCAAGCGGCCCTGGAACATGGCGCTGACCCCGGACGGCGGCAAGCTCTACGTCGCCAACGGGCGCTCCGGCAGCGTCTCGGTGATCGACACCGGCCGCTTCGAGAAAACCGGCGACATCGCCGTCGGCGAACTGCCCTGGGGCGTCAGCATCCGATGAGCGCCGCCCGCTACACGCTGCCGGCGATTCTGCTGCACTGGGCGCAGGCGATCCTGATCGTCTGGCTGCTCTGGCTCGGCTGGACGATGACCGACCTGCCCAAGGGCGCCGAACGCAGCGCCGCCTACGGCCTGCACAAATCGCTCGGCCTGCTCGCGCTGCTCCTGGTGGCGCTGCGCCTCGGCTGGCGCCGCTTCCACCCGCCACCGCCCTCGCCGCTGCAAGGGGCGCTGGCCAAGGTGGCCGGCGCCACCCACCTGGCGCTCTACGCCTTCCTCGTCCTCGCCCCGCTCGCCGGCTACCTGGCCTCAGCCTTCACACCCTATCCGGTCAAATTCTTCGGCCAAGAGCTGCCGCGCCTGTTCGCCGCCGAAGAAGGACTCAACGCCGCCTTCAAGCAATTGCACGTGCTTCTGGTGTGGACCGGCGCCGCGCTGATCCTCCTGCACCTCGCTGGCACCCTGAAACACCTGCTGCTGCGCGACGGAACCCTGCAACGCATGTTGCCCGGTGCGCTGTTGCGGAAATGAACAGGTGTTGAAAAATGGAGCAGGTGGGTGACGGTGCCTGGTCTCTATCGGCGGGGCCTGGAAGCTGCGGACCGTCAGCGCATCCGGGAAGGCGTTTGGCCCTGACGACCGCAGCGGCTCAACGCCATTTCTCGTACTTTTGCTGCCGGGCCTCAAGGAGTTCGTCAACCCGCCCCTCAACTGCCTCAACTCGATACTGCTGTCCGTCAAATTTCATCAATCCCACGGGCACGGTCTCGTCTTCGATTTCCGGGAGCTTGTACGTGGAGGACGAAATGGTCGCTTGAAACGCCAGGTCCTGGTAGCCGTTGCTTGACGTCGAAGCTGGTGACAGCGTCAGGGATGCATCGTGCACCGCACCTCTTGAGTCTTCCTGGGAACAGCAGATACAACCGCTGAAGAACTGGCGCCGTGAGTGATACATATTGAAGCCGGCGAGCACCGGCTGCAGTACCGTTCCCCGCTCCACGAACAGCCACAAGGCATCACCCGATGCGCCTTCCCACGCGCAACCAGGCCGCACGATATCCATGCGAATGCCGATCGCCCTCGCGTCGTTATTGAGCTCATGGCGGGCCGAATCGATGGCCAGCGAGCCATGCCAAAAGGCATTTGTCCCACCATCTTCCTGCAATTGTGAAGTGTGCAGCGAGCGGAGGCGTCGCTGCGCCCGATCGACGATTGCCACCGCAAAGCCGATTTCCCGCGTTTCGAACTCTCCGCTGGGTTTGTTCGGCACGAAGAAGGTCGCCACGATGATCTGCTCGGGATCGTCCGCTTTCTCCTGGCAGACCAGAGCCAACTCAGACCACTCATGCTCCTCCTTCTGATTCTGTCCTTCGAAGGTGATCTTTTGCTGATCTCCGAACGTCTCGGCGAGAAGCTTCCGGTCACAAATCGATTGATCCTCGCTCCGGGACCATGCGAATGAACTTAAGAGCATCAGGATGGGTAACAGAAGGAATTTCTTTGGCATTGTGAGTTGTATCTGAATCGGCCGTGCTTGTTGTTCGGAGGTGAGCGAAGTTTTGGCGGCCATGGAGTACAGCGCAAGTAATTGGGGGGTGATGATCCATCGGTCTAAGAAACCGTGGTCAATCCTCCATAAGTCGTAAATATTTATTCTGTGAAAGCTTTTCCAGAAGCTGCCAGAACTTTGTATTTTTTTAAATACCCGGATTTGGTGGTTACTCGCTTAACCATGCAATAAATCTCGAGTGGCTTGGCTTCGAATTTTCGCAACGCATTAGCACGTAAACTATCAACAATTAGTTGAATATCACCCTCGCTTCTTACTTGCTCAGATAGTTCGAATGAAATGGGTCGCTCTTCCTCTGGAACATAGATGCGTCCCTTGTAAGTATTGGCGTTGTAGCTTGATACAAACCCTCTGATTGCGGTGACTTTGTCTTCAATGTATTCTTCGATAATGTATTGAAACGAGTCAAAAGATAAGGTTGGGCGAAGAGGTATCCTCTTGTTGTCTATGTTTGTATGTATTCGAGCAGTATTTGCGGTCTTTGTTTTGTAGATGGGGCGATGAATTTCAGTAATCGCGGTTGTGCACTTTTCAATTACGGAATCTAGCTGGGCTTGTCTAACTATTGGAAGTTGAATTTTATTCTTTTCATTCTCCTCATACAGTTGGCCTAGGGATTTGTTGTAATCAACGTGGAATCCTAGGCTTTCTGAAATTACGTAATCATAAGCAGAATAAACCAAGTGACCGAGCGGAGTGTTATTTGGTGCTGTTGCAACGTGATACGCTGCTGTTCCAAGAACCAGTACCCCGGCTTTTATTTTCCAACTACCTTCCTCTGATGGGAAGGCGAATATTTGCGCCCCTTTTAATGCAGGGGCTTGAGTGATGATTTCTCCGTTTAGTATTAGATGTGTAGTAATTGCCAAAGATCGTTGGAAACCCACCAGCGCTTGAGATACGTCGTAAAGGTCGATTTCATGATCATCTGAATCAGACCCCGAATAGGAAAGCTCAAACTGAACATCATATCTTTTCATGGCTATCAATGATCGGTCTTGGTAAATTATGGTGTAACAGTTATTTGGTTGAAATTGGCTTTGGTGGTTGCCAATAAATAATGTTGGTACGCTTAAATCACTCGTGAGTGATTTGAATGGCATACAGGTTATCTGATGTCACTCTGTTTATCAATCAACAATCATACGGACAGAGCCAACGTCCGCCGTGGAACAATTTTGGGAGGTTGCTTGTGCTCAGGAGGATCGCTAGGCCGGTGACACCAGAATTTGTCTTGGCGGGCGAAAGCGTTGCCAGCATTTTTTGCCCAGCGTAGTTTGCTACCAGTATTGCGTGATGCCAGTCGACGCCAGCAAACATGGCGAAAGCGCAAAGCCGCCCTCATCCCGGCGGAATTTCCCGCCATCACTCAGGTTTACCCGACTCCCGCCCCGCGAGGGCTGTTCTGGAGAGCGGCATGGTCTGGCGTGTTCTGTTCTGTGGCTTGTTGTTCGTCGCTGTCCTTCCACCCGCCCGCGCCGCTGGCGAGGTGCAGCGCAGCGAGAAGGCGGCTTTCCGTGTGGTCGAGCTGAGTGCTGGGCTGGAGCATCCGTGGTCGGTCGCTTTCTTGCCCGATGGCCGTTTTCTGGTCAGCGAGCGGCCGGGGCGTTTGCGCCTGGTCGGGGCCGACGGGCGGCTCGATCCGCGGTCGGTGGTCGGGGTGCCGGCGGTGGTGGCGCGCGGTCAGGGCGGGTTGCTCGATGTCGCGCTGCATCCGCAGTTTGCCAGCAACGGCTGGGTTTATCTGTCCTATGCCGGGGGCGGCGAGGGCGGTGCGGGAACCGAGGTGGCGCGCGGGCGGCTGGTGGGCGACGCCAGCGGCAGCCGGCTGGTCGATCTGCAGGTGATCTATCGCCAGCAGCCGAAGTCGCTCGGCCGCGTGCATTTCGGTTCGCGCCTGGTGTTCGGCGGCGACGGCATGCTCTACATCACCCAGGGCGACCGCGGTGAGATGGAGCGGGCGCAGGCCCCTGGCGATCTGGCCGGCAAGCTGGTCCGCCTGCACGACGACGGTCGGGTGCCGGCCGACAATCCCTGGCGCGGCGTTGCCGGCGCCCGGCCGGAGGTCTACAGCACCGGCCATCGCAGTATGCAGGGGGCGGCGCTGCATCCGCAGAGCGGCGCTTTATGGACGCACGAGCACGGGCCGCAGGGCGGCGACGAGATCAACGTGATCCGGCCCGGCCGCAATTACGGCTGGCCGCTGATCACCTACGGGGTCAATTACGGGCTGGGGACGAAGATCGGCGTCGGTACGCATTTGCCGGGGATGGAGCAGCCGTTGTACCAATGGACGCCGTCGATTGCGCCGTCCGGCATGGCGTTTTACACGGGCGGGCGGTTTCCCGGCTGGCAGGGCAATCTCTTCGTCGGCGCGCTGAAGGCGCAGGCCTTGCTGCGGCTGGAACTGGACGGCGAGCGCGTGGCCGGCGAGGAGCGCCTGCTGGTCGGCCAGGTCGGCCGCATCCGCGATGTCCGGCAGGGGCCGGACGGCTTTCTCTACCTGCTGACCGACGCGGCGGACGGGCGGCTGCTGCGGCTGGAGCCGGTCGCCCGTCCGTGAGGCTCACTCCAGCGAGAGCACCCAGGCGATCGCCTGCCTGAGGTCGTCGTCGCTGATCTTGTCGGCGGGGTGGGGCAGCATCGGTACCGTACCCCAGTTGCCGGACCCGCCGTGGCGGACCTTGTCGAAGAGGGCGGCGGGCGCCTTGGCGTCGCCCCGGTACTTGGCGGCAACGTCCTTGTAGGCGGGACCGACGCGCTTGACGTCGACGGCGTGGCAGGCAACGCAACGCGCCTTCTTGACGATGGCTTCGCTGGCGTGGGCGGACAGGGCAGGGGCGAGCAGGCTGGCGGCGAGGAAGAGGCCGGCGGCGCGGAAGACGGATTTCATGAAAACTCCGGGCATTCGAAAAAAAGGGGGCGGTCGCCCGCCCCCGCAAGTTCCCCGCAAAGGGACAGTGGAGGAGATTCGCTCAGAAGAAGCCGAGCTTCTGTTCCGCGTAGGAGACGAGCAGGTTCTTGGTCTGCTGGTAGTGGTCGAGCATGACCTTGTGCGTCTCGCGACCGATACCGGATTCCTTGTAGCCGCCGAAGGCGGCGTGCGCCGGGTAGGCGTGGTAGCAGTTGGTCCATACGCGACCGGCCTGGATGGCCCGACCCATGCGGTAGGCGACGTTGCCGTTGCGGCTCCAGACGCCGGCGCCGAGGCCGTAGATGGTATCGTTGGCGATCGCCAGCGCGTCGGCTTCGTCCTTGAAGGTGGTCACCGCGAGCACCGGCCCGAAGATTTCTTCCTGGAAGATGCGCATCTTGTTGTGGCCCTTGAACAGCGTCGGCTGGATGTAGTAACCGCCTTCGATGTCGCCGCCGAGGTGGGCGCGTTCGCCGCCGATCAGCACTTCGGCGCCTTCTTCCTTGCCCAGCTTGAGGTAGGACTCGATCTTGTCCATCTGGATCTGCGAGGCCTGGGCGCCCATCATCGTTTCGGTGTCGAGCGGCGAGCCCTGCTTGATCGCGGCGACGCGCTTGATGACGCGTTCGATGAAGGCATCGTAGATCGATTCCTGGATCAGCGCGCGGCTCGGGCAGGTACACACTTCGCCCTGGTTGAAGGCGAACAGGACCATGCCTTCGATCGCCTTGTCGAGGAAGCCGTCGTCCTTGTCCATGATGTCGGCGAAGAAGACGTTGGGCGACTTGCCGCCCAGTTCCAGGGTGGCCGGGATCAGGTTGTTGGCGGCGGCCTGGGCGATGACGCGGCCGGTGGCGGTGGAGCCGGTGAAGGCGATCTTGGCGATGCGCTTGGAGGTGGCGAGCGGCATGCCGGCTTCGCGACCGAGACCATTGACGATGTTCAACACGCCCGGCGGCAGCAGGTCGGCGATCAGGTCGACCAGGATGAGGATCGAGATCGGCGTCGATTCGGCCGGCTTGAGGACCACGCAGTTGCCGGCGCCGAGCGCCGGGGCGAGCTTCCAGGCGGCCATCAGGATCGGGAAGTTCCAGGGGATGATCTGGCCGACGACGCCGAGCGGCTCATGGATGTGGTAGGCCATGGTGTTCTCGTCGATTTCCGAGATGCCGCCTTCCTGCGAACGCAGGCAACCGGCGAAGTAACGGAAGTGGTCGACGGCGAGCGGGATGTCGGCCGCCAGCGTTTCGCGGATCGGCTTGCCGTTGTCGACGGTCTCGGCGTAGGCGAGCAGTTCGAGGTTCTGTTCGAGGCGGTCGGCGATCTTGAGCAAGATATTGGAGCGGGTCGCGGCATCGGTCTTGCCCCACTTCGGGAAGGCGGCATGCGCGGCGTCGAGCGCCAGCTCGATGTCTTCGGCGGTGGAGCGGGCGGCTTGCGTGTAGACCTTGCCGCTGACCGGGGTCACCACGTCGAAGTACTGGCCCTTGACCGGCGCGGTCCATTGGCCGTTGATGAAGTTGTCGTACTTGGCCTTGTAGGCGATTTTTGCGCCAGCGGCGCCGGGGGCTGCGTAGATCATTTTGTCTCCAGTGTTCTCGAAATGGGTTGCGGACAAGTCTTTGGAAATCCGGCGTTGCCTCGGGATCGACGCTGCGCCGTGACTCGTGACCTATCATTCGCACGCCGCGTGCCAGCCCGTTCCTGGTTTTGCAAAGCGCTTGTCAATCAATGGCTTGTGCGCTTGGTTCGGGTGTCTGTCGAGGGCCGGGCTGCTCCATTGATCAACGGCTGTGCAAATTTGGAGCAGTGGCCGGGTGCGCTCGGGCAACAGGCTTGCAACAACAATTCCGTTGTCACATGACGTTGTCTTCGCTATCCTTCCGGCTTCCCATTCCGTCGTCACCGCCATGTCCATCGACCTCGTGCGCAACCTGTTCTCGAGCGACACGCGCCTGTACGCGCTGTCCTGGCGGGACGAGGGGATGCCGCAACTGGAAGTCGAATGCTGGTGGGGGCGGGAGAGTCTGTCGGGCGGATTCGAATACGTCATCGACCTCGTCGCGCCGGACGCCCGGCTCGGCCAGTCGCGTTTCCTCGGCAAGGCGCTGGCGCTTGACGTCCGGCTGGCCGACGGCAGCACCTACAAGCGCCACGGCTACGTGCGCTGGGCGGCGACGCTCGACGCCGACGGCGGTTTCGGGCGCTACCGGCTGATCGTCATTCCCTGGCTCTGGCTGACTTCGCGCGGCCGCCATCACCGGGTCTTCCAGGAACGCACCGTGGTCGACATCGTCGACACCGTGTTCGCCGACTACGCCGACATCGCCGCCTGGCAATGGGCCGACGAGGTCGCCGGCTTCCTCGCCGACACCCGGCCGCGCAGCTACTGCGTGCAGTACAACGAATCGGACTACCAGTTCGTCTCCCGCCTGCTCGCCGAGGAAGGCCTGGGCTGGCGCGTCGAAGCCGACGACGCGGCCCCCGGCGGCCACCGCCTGACGATCTTCGCCGACAGCCGCCTGCTGCCGCAGGACCCGGTGTCCGCCAGCGGCCTGCGCTACCACCGCAGCGATTCGCAGGAAGCGCAAGATGCCATCCTCGCCTTCGGCGAACACCGCCGCCTGCTCGCCGCCAAAACCACGCTGCTCTCGCACGACTACAAGGCCAAGCGCGCCATCGCCGCCAGCGTGCCGACGGCGCAGCCGATCGGCGGCGCCAACGCGCCAGCCCTCGAGAACTACGACGACGCCGGCCCCTACGCCTTCGCCAGCCTGGCCGAAGCCGAACGCTACGGGCGGCTGACGATGGAAGCGCACGAAGCCCGCTACCTGACCTGGCTCGGCCGCGGTACCGTGCGCAGCCTCACCGCCGGCACCTGGATCGCCATCGGCGACCTGCCGCGCACCGGCGATCACCGCTACCTGGTCTGCGAAGTGAACCACGCCGGCATCAACAACCTGACCGCCGCCGCCATGGCCCGCCTGGCCGAACGCCTGCGCCTCCCGCAGAACCTCGGCCAGGACGACCCGCTCTCCGGCGGCGACGCCGTCGAACCGGTCGCCGCCCCCGAACGCCTCCCCGCCGAACTCCTCGAACTCGCCCGCGAACGCGGCTACGGCAATAGCTTCACCGGCCTGCACGTCGACCTCCCCTGGCGGCCGGCGCTCACCGACGACACCGGCCTGCGCCTCAACCCGCGCCCCACCGCCCCCGGCCCGATGACCGCCAGCGTCGTCGGCCCCAACGGCGAGCAGAGCCCGAACGGCGCCGACGAAATCTGGTGCGATCGCTACGGCCGGATCAAGATCCGCTTCCCCTGGCAACAAGCCGAACGGCCGGACGACCGCGACAGCTGCTGGATGCGCGTCCTGCAACGCCAGGCCGGCCCCGGCATGGGCTGGCAATGGCTGCCACGGATCGGCCAGGAAGTGCTGATCGACTTCCTGAACGGCGACATGGACCGTCCCTACGTCCTCGGCGCCCTCTACAACGGCAAGGGCGCCGGCGGCGTCCCCGCCACCCCGGGCGGCCGCCCGGGCGAAAGCGACGCCAGCGTCTTCGACCCCGCCACCGACCACCGCCCGGCCGGCCAGGGCAACCTCGCCGGCGGCAACAGCCCCGCCTGGCACGGCGGCGCCAGCCACAGCCACCGCCACCCGGCCGCGCTCGGCGGCTTCAAGAGCAAGGAATTCGGCGGCCAGGGGTTCAACCAGCTAGTGATGGACGACAGTGACCGCCAGCAACGCATCCAGCTCAAGAGCACCCAGCACAGCAGCGAACTCAACCTCGGCCACCTCATCCACCAAGCCGACAACTACCGCGGCAGCTTCCGCGGCACCGGCGTTGAACTCCGCACCGACGCCTGGGGCGCGCTGCGCGGCGGGCGCGGCGTACTGATGAGCACCTGGCCGCTCGCCACCCCCGGCACCCCGGCCGGCGACTTCGCCCCGGGCATGGCCCTGCTCAGGCAAGCCGACACCCTGGCCCGCACCCTCAGTCAGGCGGCGAAGACCCACCGCACCGTCGAACTGTCCAGCGCCATCGGCAGCAACGCCGCCGAACAAAGCGCCATCGACCAACAAGCCGCACCGATCAAGGCCCTGCACACCGTCGCCAGCGGCATGGTCGACGCCAAAGACGAAAACCAGGCGAGCGCCGACGCCCAGGCCAAGACCACGACGGCCGATACCGACAAACGCCCGCACCCGACCGACCCGGCGATCCTGCAAGCCGCCCGCGCCAACTTCGCCCACGTCGCCGGCCAGAACCTGCAATACGCCAACGACGAAACCACCACCTTCGAGAGCGGCGAAGACAGCAACCTCGCCATCGCCGGCAAGGCCCGCCTCCACACCGGCCAGGCCATCGGCCTGGTGGCCGGCGCCATCCGCCCCGGCGAAGGCAACACCGGCATCAAACTGATCGCCGCCAGAGACGACATCGACCTGCAGGCGCAGAGCGATGAAATGAAGTTCCAGGCCAAACAGGACCTGAGGATCGTCTCGGCGAATGCCCACGTTGACTTCGCGGCGGCAAAGAAGATTCATCTGGCGGTGAAGGGCGGGGCTTCAATCACCATCGACGGCGGGATTGCCGTGCAGTGCCCGGGGACGATTACGGTGCATGCAAGCCAGAAGAAGTTCAGTGGGCCGACCAGCTTGCGGCACGAGTTCAAGCAGTTTCCGAGTACTGATTACGATGAGGGCTTCATCGTCACCGACGCACTCACTGGCAAGCCGATCCCCAACTTTGGCTATCGCATCACAACCGAAGGCGGACAGGTGATTCGTGGCAAGACTGATGCAAACGGAGCGACGCAGGTTGTCAGTGCTTCTGCTCTCGAGCAACTGAGAATTGACCCAGACCCCCTCCCCCTGGAAAGACCCGTTATTCCGAAGGTTTGAATCTATGGTAGCTGCCAACAGCAAAACTCCATCCCCCATGGGTATTTCCCATGCCAGCCCGACCAGTTATCTCAAACGCAAGGAAGTTGCTGCCGGTCTTGAGATGCCAGGCATCATCATCTTCGTGCATGGCGTGAATAGTGAAGGAGAGTGGTATGCAGATGCGGAAAAGCATCTGCTGGAAGGATTGAACAAGAGGCTGGGCAGGGGGGATTTGCAGCCGAGGGCGTTCGACGAAGGCGCTGCGCGACCTCAACTCGGCAGCAGCGAAACCTCGCCGATCATCCACTTCTTTTGGGGCTATCGCTCGCCTGATCGCCAGGAGAAGAAATGGAAAGTCCCGCTAAGGGATAGCAGCAAGGCACGAAAATCGGCCTGGGCGAAAAATTACACCCCAAGACCTCCGCTTTACTGGGGCGGCGGCCCCTTCCAGAACGGTTGTAACAACCTACCGCTCCTGTGGTCGGAGCGCGGATTCAGTCGGCGAATCTGGGTTGCTTTCCTACCGATCAACGTGCAAAGCATGAATCCCGAGGTCGATCGACAACTGCAGGACGCCCCGCCACGCAACTATTACGCCCACGCAGCCGGCCGCTTGGCCGATCTCGTGCGCAGGATTCGTGGCAAGTACCCGGCGGATACCATTACCTTGATGGGGCACAGCCAGGGTACGCAGATCGTGCTTGGCGCAATGGCCTTGCTCGAGCCGGAAAACCAGGCGGACGGCGTCATCTTGATGAATGGTCCCTATGCGCTGGAGTCCAAGGTGACCGACAGCCTTGCTCAGGGTAACGATGCCCCGACCGAGAAGGCGCGCCGGAATACCTTCGAAAATATCGTCAAGCATTTCATGAAAGGCCACCGGCCGCTATCGGATGAGCTGATTGCGCAGCTGCGGGTCGGTCTCACGAAGGAAAGGCAAACCTGGACGCCGAAGCAGGCAGGTGAGCGCGACAACACCGGACGTATTTACGTCTATTTCAATCCGCACGATCGGGTAATGGGGAGTACCGCACTGCAAAGCATGGGCTGGCAAGGCTTGCCCGACAGCGTACTGAACAAGTTTCCCGGAACGCTTTATCAGCGCATTCTGGCTCGCACCACGGCCTGTGGCGGGGAACCGGGCAAAGCCTATCTCTGGCCGCGTGATCTGAATGGAAAACCCGGTCCTTTCTGGAACGTGATGAAGAAAACCAAGGGGGTGATCCGCACTGACGTATGGACGACACCCGATCAGAACCAGCAAGTCAGCATCAATGCCGAAGCTGTACCGGAACCTATTGCCGCCGAGGAAATGCTGGGCTTCGATATTCAATCCCAACAATCGAAGCGATGGGAAGAGCACGACGATTATCCTTTTTATCGGGATATTTATGACCGGGAGGAATGGGTCAGGGAAGATGACACCCCTTATGACAACATGCCGCGCTATCGACTGGAAACCCAGGAGGAACTGGAGCAGCGAATCGCCAACTACATTCCCGAGCCGACTGACCACAGCACCTTGCCCAAGCATCAGCAATTCCTCAGCCGAGTCGTCGCTTATGACCTACCGATCGGTTTTTGCCGGAGCCATCAGGACAAGGCATTCTGGAACGAACTCAACCATCTGGCGGACTGGCGGTTATCCGACGCTTACTTCTCGACCGGCAAGTTGAACATTCCTCCCATGCCAGCCCTGATTGACATCGAAACCTACGGCGATCTGCAAAAACAACGAGAGCAGACCGCTGCACTTTGGAACACCCAGAACAAGGATACGGTGCTGACATGAGTAAATTGCTTCTCGGTGGTTTCGTGACCTTAATCGCCGGTTGCGCTTCCGTCGCCTCAATCAGCACCGGCACAGGCGCCATGCCGGTGCATCAGCGCCCCACGTACAACAGCCCGCAACAAGTCATCTACCGGATCGACGAGCACCGTTACATCACCCTGGAAAATTATCGTGACTGCCGGGTTGGCGGAATCATGAAGTGGAATGATAAGCGCAAGAACTTAGAAGTTGAAATGGGGCGCTACAAGAATGAGGGAAAAGGCTTCTGGCCAGGACGTTTCAGTATTGAGCCTGGCGAAACAAAAGTTGCTATTCCGACTTTTGGATGTGGTGAAAAATGGTGCTATTTAACCATTGTTTTTACCAATGATGGTGGTAGAACATGGGATACCTTTCGTGGTATGACGTACTCAAGTAATTCTTTTGAGGATAAAATAGAAAGAAAGAAAGTTATTGATACCGATGTGCGTGTTACCAAGGACGGGTATGTTTATATTTTGCCAATGCATTTGGAATACTATTTCAGAAGGCGTTTTGATGGTTATGAAAATGAAAAACCATGGGGTTTTGGTAGCGGTGAGCGTTGCGAATTAATACGCACCCCAAATATGAGCACTTCAGAACATTTGGCTCTCACAAAAGCTTGTGAAGAATCTCGAAGAAAGAAACCACCATTTCCTCCGTTAGAGCCAGATAGATACGATGAATATGATTTTTCGTCGATTCCTTTTGTCAAAACCCCCTCCAGCCAAGAGCGGTTCACCTGTGACCCGTCGCTGAATCCCGTTGTTGAGGAAGAATAAATCGATAGGCCAGGCCTCCCGAGTTCGACAGTTTGAGCCCCAAAAAGGGCATTTTCGCGAAGTTGCCCACGCAGCCATGCTGCCGCAGGACCCAATCTCCGCCAGCGGCCTGCGCTACCACCGCAGCGATTCGCAGGAAGCCCAGGACGCCATCCTCGCCTTCGGCGAACACCGCCGCCTGCTCGCCGCCAAAACCACGCTGCTCTCGCACGACTACAAGGCCAAGCGCGCCATCGCCAGCAGCGTGCCGACCGCGCAGCCGGTCGGCGGGCCGCATGCGCCGCTTCTCGAGAACTACGACGACGCCGGCCCCTACGCCTTCGCCAGCCTGGCCGAAGCCGAACGCTACGGGCGGCTGACGATGGAAGCGCACGAAGCCCGCTACCTGACCTGGCTCGGCCGCGGCACCGTGCGCAGCCTCGCCGCCGGCACCTGGATCGCCATCGGCGACCTGCCAAGGGCGGGCGATCACCGCTACCTGGTCTGCGAGGTCAGCCACGCCGGCATCAACAACCTGACCGCCGCCGCCATGGCCCGCCTCGCCGAACGCCTGCGCCTCCCGCAGAACCTCGGCCAGGACGACCCGCTCTCCGGCGGCGACGCCGTCGAACCGATCGCCGCGCCGAGCAAAGTCCCTGCCGAACTCCTCGAACTCGCCCGCGAACGCGGCTACGGCAATAGCTTCACCGGCCTGCACGCCAACCTCCCCTGGCGGCCGGCGCTCACCGACGACACCGGCCTACGCCTCAACCCGCGCCCCACCGCCCCCGGCCCGATGATTGCCACCGTCGTCGGCCCCAACGGCGAACAGAGCCCGAACGGCGCCGACGAAATCTGGTGCGACCGCTACGGCCGGATCAAGATCCGCTTCCCCTGGCAACAAGCCGAACGGCCGGACGACCGCGACAGCTGCTGGATGCGCGTCCTGCAACGCCAGGCCGGCCCCGGCATGGGCTGGCAATGGCTGCCGCGCATCGGTCAGGAAGTGCTGATCGACTTCCTGAACGGCGACATGGACCGTCCTTACGTGCTCGGCGCCCTCTACAACGGCAAGGGCGCCGGCGGCGTCCCCGCCACCCCGGGCGGCCGCCCAGGCGAAAGCGACGCCAGCGTCTTCGACCCCGCCACCGACCACCGCCCGGCCGGCCAGGGCAACCTCGCCGGCGGCAACAGCCCCGCCTGGCACGGCGGCGCCAGCCACAGCCACCGCCACCCGGCCGCGCTCGGCGGCTTCAAGAGCAAGGAATTCGGCGGCCAGGGGTTCAACCAGCTAGTGATGGACGACAGCGACCGCCAGCAACGCATCCAGCTCAAGAGCACCCAGCACAGCAGCGAACTCAACCTCGGCCACCTCATCCACCAGGCCGACAACTACCGCGGCAGCTTCCGCGGCACCGGCGTCGAGCTGCGCACCGACGCCTGGGGCGCGCTGCGCGGCGTACTGATGAGCACCTGGCCGCTCGCTACCCCCGGCACCCCAGCCGGCGACTTCGCTCCCGGCATGGCCCTGCTCAGACAAGCCGACACCCTGGCCCGCACCCTCAGCCAGGCGGCGAAGACCCACCGCACCGTCGAACTGTCCAGCGCCATCGGCAGCAACGCCGCCGAACAAAGCGCCATCGACCAACAAGCCGCACCGATCAAGGCCCTGCACACCGTCGCCAGCGGCATGGTCAACGCCAAAGACGAAAACCAGGCCAACGCCGACGCCCAGGCCAAGACCACGACGGCCGATACCGACAAACGCCCGCACCCGACCGACCCGGCGATCCTGCAAGCCGCCCGCGCCAACTTCGCCCACATCGCCGGGCAGAACCTGCAATACGCCAATGACGAAACCACCACCTTCGAGAGCGGCGAAGACAGCAACCTCGCCATCGCCGGCAAGGCCCGCCTCCACACTGGCCAAGCCATCGGTCTGCTGGCCGGCGCCATCCGCCCCGGCGAAGGCAACACCGGCATCAAACTGATCGCCGCCAAAGACGACATCGACCTGCAGGCGCAGAGCGATGAAATGAAGTTCCAGGCCAAACAGGACCTGAAGATCGTCTCCGCCAACGCCCACGTCAACTTCGCGGCGGCGAAGAAGATTCATCTGGCGGTGAAAGGTGGGGCCTCAATCACCATCGACGGCGGCATCACCGTGCAGTGCCCGGGGACGATCACGGTGCATGCGAGCAAGAAGAAGTTCTCGGGGCCGACCAGCTTGAGTCGGGAGATGAATACTTGGCCGACCAGCAGTTTCGACGAGGAGCTTGTCCTGCGCTGGCCGTATGACAACTCGCCCGTTGCCAACAGGCGTTTCGAGATTGCCCGGGCGGACGGCAGTTTGATACGGGGAGTGACCGATGGAAACGGAAGTACCGGACTGCAGAAAAGCCTGTTTCTCGAAAACATACAGTTCCGTTTGTTGCCCGAGGAGTGATTTGCGGTGAGCCAAACGAAAGAGCGCCAAATTCCCGTCAGCTACGACCGGCGCGGCGATCCGCACTGGTCTTCGACCATGAGCACGCCTGACGATTCTCTTGGCGTCTGCCAAATGGTGCCCGACCGCATCATTCCGGTGATCTTCGTGCCTGGCGTGATGGGATCGAACCTCATCAGCAAGGATGGCGCCAAGTGGCTGATGGATTCCCCTGAATCCCTGCTGAAAGGCTGGATCGCCCGGGGGCCGAAAGCTCGCAAGCGCCATTTACGTCCCGAGGTGACGGAGGTCTATGACGGCGGGAAGCTGCCAACGGGCACCGGATATACGGAGGAAGAACTCAAGCGACGGGGCTGGGGCGAAGTGGGTGCATACAGTTATGAGAGCTTCCTCCTCTGGCTGGAAAGCAACCTCAACGACTACGA
The DNA here is from genome assembly GCF_055901855.1 of Azonexus sp. MM2026_4. Classification (NCBI taxonomy): domain Bacteria; kingdom Pseudomonadati; phylum Pseudomonadota; class Betaproteobacteria; order Rhodocyclales; family Azonexaceae; genus Azonexus; species Azonexus sp. MM2026_4. The sequence goes on from NZ_CM148380.1 coordinate 4,274,397, forward strand.
AAACGCCAAGAACGGCCAGCGTCATAACCTGATCGGCCAAGCTCTGGGGGCGATGACGGGCGAAGAGGCACTGAAGGCCGAAGAAGTCGCCTTGAGCTATCGCTACCGGTTTCCGGTGTTTGCCTGTGGGTACAATTGGCTGGCCAATAATAGAGACTCAGCCAAGCGATTGAGCAAAAAGATCAACGAGGTCATCGCCCGCTACAAAAAAGAAAAAAAGAAGTGCGAGAAGGTCATTATCGTTACTCACTCGATGGGTGGCTTGGTTGCACGCTACTGTTCGGAACTGCTCAAGGATGATGCTGGCGTGCCGATGCGGGACAAGATTTTCGGCATCTCGCACGGCGTCATGCCCACCATCGGCGCAGCGGCAACCTACAAGCGAATGAAAACCGGCGCGGAGATTCCTCCCAGTGATAGTTGGTTCGGAGGAGTCGCCGCCAAGATTACTGCAAAGCTACTGGGCGAAGATGCCGCCGAAATGACGGCAGTGCTGTCTTCAGCCCCCGGTCCGCTGCAATTGCTGCCGACACCGGAATACGGCAATGGCTGGCTGAAGATCAAGGACGGTGCGCAGGAGTACAGCTATCCGACGAATGGCGATCCTTACGGTGAAATCTATATCGTGCGCGGCAAGTGGTGGAGCATGTGCGAAGACACCCTGATCAATCCGCTGAACATCGAATCTGATCCAGCCAAGCGAGAGGCTCAGATCGATAAAGATTGGGGGGCTTTTACGGACATTGTTATTAAATTGGTCAAGCCGTTTCACGAGAAGATGGCAAACCAATTCCACTCAAACTCTTTCGCGTTTTTTGGCAGTGCCGACAAGTTCATGTCCTACGGCTGTGTTGGCTGGAGCAGCAAGCGTAATCCTCGCTCTCTTTTGCTTGCTGGCGCTTCAGGCCCCGTCAACGTGCTCGAGGCAAAACCTGACATAACCATGGGCCGCCGAACGAAGAGTGAGCGTATCGTCCTGTCCAAGCCCGCCGACCAGCGTGACAAGCGGGAACAACTCCGGCTGTTCGCTCTCGATCCGCCAGACGAAAATGGTGACGGCACTGTGCCCCATCGGTCCGGCGTCGCCGCCAGGAGCGGCGTCAAGTCGATTCTTCAGGCTGTCGCGGGGCATGAACCGGCCTACAAGGAGGGACCGGAACTTGACCGGGTGCGCAGTTTCACCCTGCGCGCGATCGTAAAAATTGCTCAAGAAGTCACCAATACCAGCTTGCGTTACGAATGACGGAAACTATGCGAACAACCAGAACAAGGGTTTGCTACGGTGCCTGGCTATTGCTTTGTGCCATAGCGCTTGTCGCTTGCGAGCCGGCTCCCTCACAGATGACTGAACAGGAAGCAGCCAGAATGAAGAAAATCACTCAGAACATGACACCCCGTTGCATCGGTCGCTACCTCATCGACATGCCAGCGGACTTGGTATTGAACAGCCAATTCAACGTGAGCATCGACGATGTCAAAATCGAAATCAGGCCGATGACTCAGTCAGCTTTTGAGATGCAACTCGAGGAGTACGAGAAAAAGTTGCGGCGGGAAACGATGGACGGCGAGCCGGATGTTCCCTACCTGAGGAAGATCGAAGCTGCTCCTCAGGTTCAGTTAGGCAAGGTTTTCAATCGCGCCGAATCGCAAGGCGGGGCTGAATTTGGTCGACTGCTGGAATTGATGGCGTGGCGCGACGGCTATTCGATTCATATGGAAATTAAAGCTAACGATACTTCTGACCAGAAGTATCAAAGCGAGGCTTGGGTAAAAGATTTTCCAACCGATCTTCCCGAAAAACTCGCCCACTTGCTCAGCATGTACGAACGCGTCCGCGGTCGGGCCGACAATGCAGTTCCGACCGAGCAAGGTGTTTGCATCCACAACGGTTTCGTTCTCGGTCCGCCTTCCGACGAAGAAGAGGTTCTGGTTTCCTACCACCTGAAGGACAGCCAGGACGTGTATTTCAGTCTCGAAACCGCTTCCAATTTCCGCGAGGATACGAACCTGCTGGATCGCGGTCGGCAGATCGAAGCTGGTGCTGCCGAGGCCGACGGCCATACGGTGCGCAAGGGCCGCCACGAGGCGCACGGGATCAAGTACGACGAATGGCTGCTGACCGGGAAAACCACCGACCGGGTCAAGGGGCAGCTTTTCACCTTCGAGGCCAACAGCAAGCTCGGTAACGCCAAAGCGCCGATCATCATGATCACCTTCCATAACGGCTACCGGATTCCCGCCGCCCCGAGAACGATGGAGGAGTCGGCGGTCCTGCCGGACATCACGCAGGCTACCTTGAGCGAGGCCGAATCGGTGGCCTTGTGGGACGCGGTCATTCCGACCCTGCGGCCTCGGCCTGGCGCATTTTGATGGGGGCCAGTGGTACCGCCCCTGGTGGGGACAGCGGCTCGACGGGAAGAAGGATTTCTGAACTTTTCACCGGTCCGGCTTGGGTGAAATCTGGGGTCAGGGGAATCCACTAGGTGTATTCCGGCGGTATTCGCGGCTAAGATAGGTGGCATATGAAATCATGCTGCAAGCAATGTGGGGGCGTTGCTTCGGTCATACGGGGACAGTGCGATGGCTTGCGAGCGGGTGTGGGAACCGGAAGGTGTGGTGGCGAAGTATTCCGGTGCGGTCAGCGGCGACGAGTTGCTGGAGTGCGTGCGGCGGATTCAGGCCGATGCGCGTTTCGACGACACCCGTTACGTGATCCACGATCTTTCCGCGATTGATCGCCACGGCATCGGCGAGGCGACGTTGACCGACGTCGCCGTCCTGCATATCGGCGCCGCCGTGTCCTGTCCCAATTGCCGGGTCGTCTTCGTCAGCACGGACAGCGGCCTGGCCGGCAACATCGAGAAGGTCCTGATGTCACCGCTGATGCAATCCTACGAAGTCATGGTGCAGCCGTCGCTGCTCGCCGCCCGCGATTGGCTCGACGAGCAGCCGCAGTTGCTGCGCATCAGCGACATCATGGGCTTTCTCGCCCGCTGAGTTTCCCTATTGCCGGATTTCCCGGTCGTTGCCGGGGGCCGGGTATTCGCCGCTGCTGCGGAAGGGATTGATGTCGAGGCCGCCGCGTCGCGTGTAGCGGGCGTGCACCGCCAGCGCCTCGGGGGCGCAGCGGCGGCGGAGGTCGCAGAAGATGCGCTCGACGCACTGCTCGTGGAATTCGTTGTGGTTGCGGAAGGAAACGATGTAACGCAGCAGCCCGGCGCGGTCGATCGGCCGCCCGCGGTAGCGGATCACCAGCATCGCCCAGTCCGGTTGGCCGGTGACCAGGCAGTTCGACTTCAGCAGGTGCGAATAGAGCGTTTCCTCGACCACCAGCGCGTCCCGCGTGGCGAGCAGTTCCGGCGCCGGCTGGTAGGCGTCGCAGGCGATGTCGAGGTCGTCGAGCAGGATGCCAGCCGGATAGGCGACGGTCGCCGGCGGTTGCCGGTCGAGCGGCGCCAGCTCGACCGTCACCGGCGCGCCGGCGGCGGCCGAAAGATCGGCGCGCAGCGTCGCGGCGACCGTCTCGGCGTCGGCGAAAGCGGTCTGGTTCAGCGAGTTCAGGTAGAGCTTGAAGGACTTCGATTCGATCAGGTTGGGGCTGGTCGCCGGCACCCGGAAGCTGGCGACGGCGACCACCGGCTTGCCGCGCGGATTGAGCCAGGAAACCTCATAGGCATTCCACAGGTCTTCGCCGACGAAGGGCAGGTCGGCGCCGCGCAATCCCAGTTCGTCACGCTTCAACTGGCGCGGGATCGGGTAGAGCAGTTGCGGCGCGTAGTGGCTGCAGTATTCGGTCGGCTTGCCGAGCGGCGAGGCCTGGCTGGGGTCGGGCAGGTTCATGGCGCGGCATTCTACCTGCTGGCGTCGACGACGCCGATGTCCTCGTTCCACAGTTGCGGGCTGGCGGCGATGAAGTCGCGCATCAGGCCGATGCAGGTTTCGTCCTGCAGCACCTCGACGCTGACGCCGCGCGAGCGCAGCAGCTCTTCCTCGCCGAGGAAGGTCCGGTTCTCGCCGACGATGACACGGCGGATGCCGTAGAGCAGGATGGCGCCGCTGCACATGGCGCAGGGCGAGAGCGTGGTGTACAGCGTCGCCGCGCGATAGACGGCGGCCGGCTGGCGGCCGGCGTTCTCGAAAGCGTCCATCTCGCCGTGCCGGATGGCGCTGCCCTGCTGCACCCGGCGATTGTGGCCACGGCCGATGATCCGCCCGTCGTGCACGATCACCGAGCCGATCGGGATGCCGCCTTCGGCCAGTCCCTGGCGCGCTTCGTCGATGGCTGCCTGCATGAATGGGTCCATGGTTCCTCCGTCTGTGTGGGCTGTGCGCGACATTTTGCCCGAGCTGGGCTCGGGAAGCTTGTCAGTTTTGATATTTGTCAAACGCCGTACTTATTACCAAAGTAGCATATGACTCCAATTGCCTTGTCGTGGATGCCATGTTTCCGTTGCACCGTCTTCTTGTCCTGCTTGCCTTGCTGCTGAGCATCCTGCCGGTTGCCGCCGATGACGTGGTCAAGGTCGGCGTCCTCGCCTTCCGGCCCAAGCCGCAGACGCTGCAGCAATGGCAACCGCTGGCGGCGGCGCTGCAGGCGCGGATGCCGGGGCGGCAATTCGAAGTGCAGGTGTTCACCTATCCCGAACTCAACGCCGCGGTGGCCGCCCGCCAGCTCGATTTCGTGCTGACCAATCCCGGTCACTACGTGCTGCTCAGCCGCCGCTTCGCCTTGTCGTCGCCGATCGCCACCCTGCTCAACAGTGGTCCGGGCGGCGCCAACCTGGGGACTTTCGGCGGCGTCATCATCACCCGTGCCGATTCGCCGGTGCAGACGCTGGCCGATGTCCGCGGCCGCCGCATTGCCGCCGTCGATATCGAATCGCTCGGCGGTTACCAGATCCAGGCCTACGAACTGAAGGAAAGCGGCCAGCCGCTGCCGCGGCGGGAACAGATGGTGTTGACCGGGACGCCGCACGACAAGGTGATCGCGGCAGTGCTCGACGGCAGCGCCGAGGTCGGCTTCGTGCGCACCGGCGTGCTCGAGAAATCGATCGCCGAAGGCCGCCTGGACGCCCGCCGGATCAGGATCGTCAATCCGCAGCGCGTGCCATCGTTTCCGCTCGGCCTGTCAACCCGCCTCTACCCGGAATGGCCGTTCGCCGCGCTGCATCATGTCGACGCCGAGCTCTCCGGCCATGTCGCCGCGGCGCTGCTGACCCTGGGCGACACGCCGGCGGTATTGCAGGCGATGAACATCCGGGGCTTCGTCATCCCGGTCGATTATTCGCCGGTGGTCGATCTGCTGCGCAGCCTGCGCATGCCGCCCTTCGACGTGCAGCCCGAAGTGACGCTGGCCGACATCGTCAGCCAGTACCGCGGCGAACTGCTGACCATCGTCGGCGGCCTGCTGCTGATCCTGATCCTCTATGCCCGCCTGCTGCAGACGCAACGGCAACTGCGGCAAAGGAACCAGGCCATGTCCAGCATCCTCTGGGGCACCGGCGTCGGCACCTGGGAATGGAACGTGCAGACCGGCGAAACCCGCTTCAACGAGCGCTGGGCGGCGATCCTCGGCTATACCCTGGCCGAGCTGCAACCGACCACCATCGACACCTGGAACGCGCGCCTGCATCCGGAAGACGCGCAGCGCTCGGCGGAGCAGTTGCGCTGCCATTTCGCCGGCGATTGCGAGCACTACGAATGCGAGGTCCGGGTCCGCCACAAGGACGGGCACTGGGTCTGGATCATGGACCGCGGCCGGGTCACCGTCCGCGACCGCGACGGCAAGCCGCTGTGGATGGCGGGCACCCATCTCGAAATCGGCAAGCGCAAGGCGGCCGAGGAAAAGCTCGCGCATTACCAGCAGAACCTCGAACGCCTGGTCGATCAGCGCACCCGCGACCTGTCGCTCGCCAAGGAAGCGGCGGAAGCCGCCAGCCGGGCCAAGACCGCCTTCCTGGCCAACGTCAGCCACGAGTTGCGGACGCCGATGCACGGCATCATGGGCATGCTGACGCTGGTCATGCGGCGCACCAGCGACGAGAAAAGCCTGAAGAACCTGCAGGTTGCCGAAGCCTCGGCCCGCCGTCTGCTTGGCGTGGTCAGCAACGTGCTCGACATCGCCCGCCTGGAAGGCGACAAGCTGAGCCTGGAGGCGCAGCCCTTCGATCTCGGCAGCGTCGGCGACAGCCTGCAGGCGACGGTCGCCGAGCAGATCGCCGCCAAGGGCCTCAAGTTCACCCTCGAACTGGCGCCCGCCTTGCAGCGGCAGACCCTGAGCGGCGACCGGGTGCGTCTCGAGCAGGTGCTCCTCAACCTGCTCGGCAACGCGCTGACCTACACCAGCCAGGGCGGCATCGACCTGCTGATCAGCCCGGTGGCCGAGGATGCGGCGGCGATCGACATCCACTTCGCCGTCCGCGACACCGGCGTCGGCATCCCGGAAAAGGACCAGGGGCGGATCTTCCAGGCCTTCGAGCAGGGCGACAATTCGATGACCCGGCAGTACGGCGGCACCGGCCTCGGCCTGGCCATCAGCCACCGCCTCGTGCGCCTGATGGGCGGCGAGATGCACGTCGTCAGCCAGGCCGGCGCCGGCAGCATCTTCTCCTTCACCTTGCGCTTTCCGAAGGCCGGGGCAGTCCAGGAAACGGTGCTCGCCATCCCGGCCTGAGCCGGCGGGCTGGCCGGGTAGCGGGCGCTTCGGTTAGGATGTGGCGATCCCCACTGCCGGAGCCGCGACGATGAACCCCACCACCGATGACGCGCTGGCCTTCGCCTGCCGCATGCCGAAGGCCGAACTCCACCTGCATATCGAAGGCTCGCTCGAACCCGGGCTCGCCTTCGCGCTTGCCCGCCGCAACGGCATCGTCCTGCCTTATGCCGACGAAGCGGCGCTCGCCGCCGCCTACGATTTCGACAGCCTGCAGTCCTTCCTCGACCTCTACTACGCCTGCGCCGACGTTCTGCGCACGGCGGCCGATTTCCGCGACCTGATGCTCGCCTACCTGGAACGCGCCGCCGCCGACCACATCGTCCACGCCGAAATCTTCTTCGACCCGCAGACGCACACCGCGCGCGGCATCGCCATCGGCGAGGTGATCGAGGGCCTGCACGCCGGCATCGAGGAAGGCCGGGCGCGCTGGGGCATCGACGCCAGCCTGATCCTCTGCTTCCTGCGCCACCTCTCCGAGGACGACGGCTTCGCCACACTGGCCGAAGCCGAACCCTGGCTCGACCGGATTGCCGGCTTCGGCCTCGATTCGTCGGAAAAGGGCCACCCGCCGGCCAAGTTCGAACGCCTGTTCGCCCGCTGCCGGGCGCTCGGCAAGCCGGTCGTCGCCCATGCCGGCGAGGAAGGCCCGGCGGCCTATGTGGTCGAAGCGCTCGATTTGCTCGGCGCGGCGCGCATCGACCACGGCGTGCGCTCGGTCGAAGACCCGGCGCTGGTCGACCGACTGGTGCGCGAAGCCGTGCCGCTCACCGTCTGCCCGCTCTCCAACTTGCGCCTCTGCGTCTTCCCGGAAATGCCCCGCCACACCTTGCCGCAACTGCTCGCGGCGGGCGCCCGGGTCACCGTCAATAGCGACGACCCGGCCTATTTCGGCGGCTACCTCAACGACAACATCCGCGCCCTGCAGGCCGCCTTCCATTTCGACAAGGCCGCCTGGTACCGCATCGCCCGCAACAGCTTCGAGGCGAGCTTCGCCAGCGAGGCGCAGAAGGCGGCCTGGATCGCCAGCCTCGACGCCTGTCTGGCGGAAAGCGCCTGAGGCGAGGCTAAAGCACCACCTGCGAACCGAGTTCGATCACCCGGTTCGACGGAATCCGGAAGAAGGCCATTGCGCTGCTCGCGTTGCGGAACAGCGCGACGAAGAGCAGGGCGCGCCAGTAGGCCATGCCCGAGCCGAATTTGGGAATCAGCGTCTCGCGGCCGAGGAAGAACGAGGTTTCCATCATCTCGATGTCTAGCCCCTGCCCGGCGCACAGCGTCAGCGCCTGCGGAATGTCGGGCTCGTCCTTGAAACCGTAATGGATGATCACCTGGCTGAAGTTGCCGGCCAGGCGGCGCACCGTGACGCGCTCTTCGGCGGCGACGAAAGGCACCTCGCTGACCCGGACGCTGAGGATCACCACCTGCTCGTGCAGCACCTTGTAATGCTTCAGGCTGTGCAGCAGCGCGTGCGGCACGTTGTCCGGGTTGGTAGTCAGGAAGACCGCCGTGCCCGGCACCCGCTGCGGGCCGTTGCCGGCAATCGCGGCGAGGAAGGAAGCGAGTTCCATCGCTTCGTCGGCCAGCCGGCGGGCAAGCAGCTCGCGGCCGCGCTTCCAGGTCGTCAGCAGGGTGAATACGGCCAGCCCGAAAGCCAGCGGGAACCAGCCGCCCTCCGGAATCTTGGTCGAATTGGCGAGGAAGAAGCCGAGGTCGATGACGATGAAGGGCAGGGCGCCCAGGCAGGCGCGCAGCGGGTGCCAGTGCCAGAGGCGGACGGCGACGGCGATGGCGAGCAGGTTGGTGATCAGCATGGTGCCGGTGACGGCGATGCCGTAGGCCGCCGCCAGCCGCGACGAGGAGCCGAAACCGACGACCAGCGCGACGATCGCCGCGAGCAGCAGCCAGTTGATCGCCGGCAGGTAGATCTGGCCGATCTCGCTGCTCGACGTGTGCTGGATCTGCAGGCGCGGCGCGTAACCGAGCTGGATCGCCTGCTGGGTGATCGAAAAGGCGCCGGAAATCACCGCCTGCGAAGCGATCACCGTCGCCACCGTGGCCAGCAGCACCAGCGGGTAGCGCGCCCAATCCGGCGCCAGCAGGTAGAAAGGGTTCTCGATTGCCGCCGGATCGGCCAGCAGCAGGGCGCCCTGGCCGAAATAATTGACCACCAGCGCCGGCATCACGTAAGCCAGCCAGGCGTAACGGATCGGTCGCGCCCCGAAATGCCCCATGTCGGCGTAAAGCGCCTCGGCGCCGGTGATGCAGAGCACCACCGCGCCCAGCGCGAGGAAACCGAGGCGGCCGTTGCCGGCCAGGAATTCCAGCGCGTGCAGCGGATTGACCGCCGCCAGCACTGCCGGATGGGCGGCGATCGCCAGGCCGCCGAGCAGCGTCAGCACCGCGAACCAGAGCAGCATCACCGGCCCGAACAGGGCGCCGATGCTGGCCGTGCCGCGGCGCTGGAAAACGAACAGGCCGACCAGGATAAGCAGGGCGATCGGCTGCACCCAGGGCGAAAACGCCGGAGTGATGATCTCCAGCCCCTCGACCGCCGACAGCACCGAAATCGCCGGGGTGATCACGCCGTCGCCGTAGAACAGCGCGGCGCCGAACAGCCCCAGCATGACCAGCAGCTTCTGCCACCGGCTACCCGGCCGCCCCTGCTGCAGCGCCAGCGTCATCAAGGCGATGATGCCGCCTTCGCCCTTGTTGTTGGCGCGCATGATGAAGGCGACGTACTTCAGCGTGACGACGACGATCAGCGACCACAGGAACAGCGACAGGATGCCGAGCACGTTGTCCGGCGTGATCGGCACCGGATGGTGGCTGCCGCCGAAGACTTCCTTGAGCGCGTAAAGCGGGCTGGTGCCGATGTCGCCATAGACGATGCCGAGCGCCGCCAGGGTCAGCGTCGCCAGACGCTTGTTGTCGTTTTCCGGGTGCATGGTTTCCCTCCTGCGAACGGAAGATGCTGCCCACGCCGGCCCCCGCCGACGCGATCGCGGGGCATTGCCACCCCGTGACGGCGGCTATTCTGGCGATTGCGGAATATAAATGTTGTAAAGATTGGGGGCTGGTCGGCCTGAACGGCCATTGGCCCGATGGGCGGCGTCGGGCGGCAAGGTGGTGCTTACCTGCCGTTCTCCATCTGAAGGCCACGCGTCCCGAGCTGCTCTCTCGGTTCTGAGAGGCCGCTGATGATCTAGCTCTACTTGCTCAAATTTGATGAGATTATGAGGAGATAGCTCTTGTCTCTGGCTGGGTTGATAAGTTAGAGATAAGATGAGGCTTCTTCATCAAATTTGAGCAAGTGGAGAAGTTAGCCATGGCCAAGTACGACCTCAAAAATCAAATCCTCGCCTACCTTCAGCAGCAATCGGTCGTTGGCGTGGAGAGCTGCGGGCCTGAAGCCATCACTGCCAACGTCGAGGCCAGCCGGCCGACGGTCAATCGTTACCTGGCGAGGATGCTGGCGGCTGGAGAAGTCAGAAAAGTCGGCGCTGGTCCGGCCACTCGCTACGCACTGCCAGCTGGCGTCGCAACTGCTGCTCCTGGCGGTCAGGTCGGGTATGTGCCACAACCCGCTATTGTTCCGCTTGGCGCCGGCTTCCGGTTTTCCCCAGACCGCCAGCCTCTCATCGCCGAGCTGAGCGCGCCTATCGGCACCCGCAAGCCGGTGACTTATCAGCGGGCCTTCGTCGAGCGCTATGTGCCGAACGAAAGCTCGCTCATGCCGCCGGCGCTCGCGGCCGACTTGTTTGCGCGGGGGCGCGCACGCGGCCAGCAGCCGGCGGGGACGTATGCCCGCAAGGTTCTTGAGCAGCTACTGATAGACCTCTCGTGGCACTCGTCTCGCTTGGAAGGCAACCGCAAGAGCCTGCTGGATACGCAGGAACTCTTCGCTCGGGGGCAGAGCGATGCCGACGACGTCGATGCGCTGATGCTCCTCAATCACAAGGAAGCGATCGAGTTTGTCGTTGATGCGGTGCCTGAGTACGGCATCACGGAAGCGGTCGTCCGGAACATTCAAGCGCTGTTGATGCAAGGCCTGCTCTCGCACCCGGATGGCCTGGGGAAAGCACGGCGTAGCGTCGTCACCATAAGCGACTCGGTCTACGTGCCGATGCAGATGCCGCAAATTCTGGACGAGATGCTCGCGCTCCTGGTTGAAAAGGTGCGCAACATCAAGAACCCGATTGAAGCGGCCTTCTTCTTGTGGGTGAACATCGCCTATCTGCAGCCATTTGAAGATGGCAACAAGCGGGCTTCGCGTCTGTGTGCCAACCTGCCCTTGCTCCTCCAGAACTGCGCGCCGCTTTCATTCCTTGATGTCGAGCCGGCCGACTACGCCATGGCGATACTCGGGGTCTACGAGAAGCAGGATGTCAGCTTGGCTGCCGAACTATTCGCATGGACCTACCAGCGCTCGATCACGAAGTACGCGGTCATTCTCGATTCGATGGGGGCGCCAGACCTGTTCCGGCAAAGGTACCGCGAACTGTTGGGGGAAGGGGTTCGCCGGGTGGTTGCCGACGGCGCCACGATAGAAGCCGCAGTGCAAGCGCTGGAGCCACCCTTTGCAGACCGGACGGCCTTCCTGGAACTCCTGCGTCAGGAACTCTCGCACCTGGAAGCGTACAACTGCGCGCGGTACCGGCTCGGGATTCGGCTGACCGAGGGCTGGATCAAGGCCGGCCGGCCAGGGCTATAAAGTGGAGAGAGGCCGAGCACCGCCAGGGGCAGCGTCGCCAGACGCCTGTTGTCGTTTTCCGGGTGCATGGTTTCCCTCCTGCGTGTGGAAGATGCAGCCCGTGCCGGCCCCCGTAGATGCTGTCGGGGGCTGTGCCACCCTGTGACGGCAGCCATTCTGGTAATTGCGGAATATAAATGTCGTAAAGATTGGGGGCGGCTGATTGGCCTTTGCTGACATTCAACTCCATCGCAAACTCCGTCTGTTTAGCCCGGTAAAGCAGTCCTCGCACGTGTCCACGAAAGTCGGGGCGATTCATAGCTGCAATTCGTCAACTGCGGATTCTCGGTCACCCAGGGCTTGGGTGATCGGAGCCAAAACGGCCTGACCGACCACTGCTGCGCCAGGCCCCTCGCCTAACAGTTTGGCAATGCGGCGCTCGTCGAGGCAGCCAGCCTTGATGTCCTCCCGCATTTGCTCGGCTAATGCGCTCTTAGCGAGAGCTAGCGTTGCATTCGCCATAGGCGAAAGCCCGTTGGCTGAACTCGGATCGTGGGCAGTCATCGCGTCGATCGTCGGCCCGAGCGCGGGGAGCAACTCGACCGGAAGTCGCGCCTTGAAGCCTTGCAACACCCACTTGGCCATGTTCAACACGCGCTGCGCCTGCCCATCGATCAAACGATCTACGAGCTGCTCGCCTTCAAACTCCGGCAGGGTCGAATAGGCGGTAAGCTCAGCATGCATCTTGGCGGCTGACTTGGCCAAGGAATGAGCCTCAATTTTGCGTATCAAGTCCGTGAACACTACCGCCTGGCTCCCACTGGATATCGCGGCGGCCAGGCCTCTCGTTGGCTGAGCCGGCACGGCCACTCGGGCGATGGCCGAGGCAGACTCGACCTTCTTGATGTCGTTGGGCGGATGCTCTGCCATCGGGTCGATTTCCACTGTCACGGTCTTAGTCGCGGTACCCACGCTCACCGTCCCAAAGCACATGCCGAAGTGAATCGACGAGAACAGCGAGATGCGCCCGAAGATTTGCCCATCCGACGCATCGACCCCCACCGTCACGCGATGGCCAAACTCAAAGACATTAGGCGTCGAGTCGGGTTGCGGCTCGAAATCCCACCAGACTGGCGCCTGTCCGCCCCAAGGCGCGAGCGCGGCTTCGAGCGCTTGGCGCGCCTGCTCCAACCGCGGATCGGCCGGTCCATTCGTAGCCTCGCCACAACCGCCTCGAATCTGGGCGAGGGATGCGATAGCCTGCGTGTAGGCGATGAACTGCGCCACGTCGCCGGAACGCGCCAACTCTGGGAACTCCTGGGCCAAGAAGGTCTGTGTGATATAAGCCACCGCGCCGAGGCCGCACGGTCCCCCAAAGCACCGCTGGTGGTGGACTTCCCCTAAGAAATAAGGCTGCTCCTGCGCCTTTTGCAGCGGCGCCACGTTGAGACCATTGGCCTTTTGCTCTGCCAGCCACTGCTTCATCGCCTCTCGGTTGGGGAACGACATCTTCATGAGCACGCCGTTTCCCGCTGGCTCTTGGGAGATGACGCGCGGCGCTGTGAAGACGCTTTCCTTGGCTGAGAGCCTCAGTTCCTCGCCACTCTTCGCATCGCGGGCAAGCACGCTTTTGACATCCTTGGAATGATCGGGGACTACGCCCAACATGGCATTGAGGACATCCACTTGATTGGCCAATTCCGTAACCAGGCTGGAATAACCATTGTCATGCTTTGTGCAGTAGATTTTCCTGTTGATTCGCCGCCCGCCGAGCGCTGCCGGAAAGACGTGTTCGCCCGAGCCCGCAACCTGACCGCACACGATGCAAGTATTCGCCATCTCGCCCCCCTAGATTGTTCTATGTGGCTCCAATTTCCAGCATCATAATCCAGGCCTTGGTGGCGAACCCTATCGGAATATTTTGCCGCGGCGCCAGGCGTCGAGGGCACGACTTTCCCTTGCATGACCGTAGGTCAGGGGCGTGGGGATGCCTAAGACGCCCATCAAGTTCGGAGCGAGTCCGGAATTTTGTATACAGCAGTCATTGCCATTTCGATCAATGAAAGACTGCTATGGCAGAAATCCGGTCTTATCTGAGTCTCGCTTAATTGTTCAGTAGCAAACCGCTTAAAAGTTCGGGCAGCGCTTACTCCCACCGCTCACGGCATTCCCAGTTGGTCATACACCGCCGTCGCCACCCGGGCGAGTTGGGCCTTGTCGATGCCGCCGGAGAGGGCGTAGCCGAAGCGGCCGTCGATCCAGTAGAAGACGTTGATCTCGCCTTCGCGGGCGAAGCGGAAGCCGGTTTCCGGCTTGCCGGAGAATTCGCCGGAGAGGTAGAGGGTGAGGCGTTCGCCGTTTGCCGCCTGGTACATGAACTGGGCGACCGGGCCGCTGCCGCCGGGGAGCAGGCGGCCGCCGACCAGGCTGAAGCCCTGGTTGCCCAGGTGGGGTACGCGCACGGCGCTGCCCAGTCGTTTCGACAGCCAGCGCACCAGAAGGTCTTCCTGATCGGCGGCGATTTCCACCGGGCGGCGCGGGTCGGGGCTGTAGACGACGTGGGCGACGGCGGCCCGGCGCGACAGTTCGGGCAGGCCGGCCAGCGTCGGCTCGGGTTGCCAGCGGGCGTGGCCGAGCCAGCCGGCGCTGGCGCCGAGCAGCAGGAGGGCGATGCCGGCGGCCAGTTGCGGCAGGCGCCAGCGCTGCCAGAGTGCTGCGTTGGCCGCCGGGGCGGCGGTGAGGCGGCTCAGGGCGGGCGGCAGGGGTTCGTCGAGCAGCGGGTCGAAGGCTGCGTGCAGGGCCTGCCGCTGGGTTTCGTAGTGGGCCAGGCGGGCGGCGGCCTGCGGATCGTCGCGCAGATGCGCGGCGATCTCGGCCAGCCGCTCGGGCGACAGTTCGCCGTCCAGGTAGGCATGCAGTTCGGTTTCGCTGACGACCGGGGAATTCATTTGACGACTCGCAGGCGGGAGGAGGGTTGGGGTTCGTCGAGCAACTGGCGCAGGCGTTCGCGGCCGCGCGCCAGGCGCGACATGACGGTACCGGGCGGGATGCCCAGGGCGGTGGCGACTTCGCCGTAGCTCATCTCTTCCAGCGAAACCAGCAGCAGCACCTGGCGCTGTTCTTCCGGCAGGCGGGCGAGCGCGGCGTCGAGCGCCATGACGTCGAGGCGGTCGCCTTGCGTCGCACGGGTGGCGACTTCGGCGGCGTCGTCGAGCGGATAGAGCGGCGGCACGTTACGCCGGTACTGGTCGATGCGCAGGTTGTGCATGATGCCGAACAGCCAGGGCCGCAGCGCGGTGCCGGGGCGCCATTGGGCGGCGTTCGCCCAGGCCCGTTCCAGGGTGTCCTGGACGAGGTCGTCGGCGCCCGCCCGGTCGCCCACCAGCGCCCGCGCGTAGCGGCGCAGGCGGGGCAGTTCGGCGAGCAGGGCCTGGCTGTCGAGCTGGTTCAAGGCTCAGGGCTCAGGATTCAGGGCCGGGCGACGCGCCAGACCTTGTTGAAGCCGTCGCCGCTGCGGTCGCCGGGCTTCTGGTCCTTGACCCAGTAGTACAGCGGCTTGCCGCGGAAGGCCCATTGCTTCCTGCCGTCGTCGCGGCTGACGATGCTGTAGTCGCCGCTGGCGGTGTCGCCGTCGGCGGCGTAGAGCGGCGGCCAGTTGTTGGCGCAGGGGCCGTTGCAGACGCTCTTGCCGCTGCCGGCGACATCCTTGTCGAAGGTGTACAGGGTCATGCCGTTGCTGCCGGTCAGTACGTCGCCGCTGACCATGGCGGGGCGCGCGGCGTAGCCGGCGCAGGCGGTGAGGGTGGCGGCCAGGAGCAGGGCGGCGGCGGTCGGGAGGGTTTTCATGTGGGTTCTCCGTTTCGGGTTGGGGTAACTGGGTGTACGGAAAACCCCGGCCGATTATTCCACGCGCCGCGCAAAAAATGCGTTGCCGCCGCCGGGCCTCACTGCGGCAGCAGGCGCTGCATCGCCAGCGTCAGTTCGGGCAGCGAGCGAAAGCGCATCTTGTTCATCACGTTGTGGCGGTGCACCTTGATCGTGCTTTCGGAAATGCCGAGTTCGAGGGCGATCACCTTGTTGGCGCGGCCCTGGATCACCTGCAGCAGCACTTCCTTTTCGCGCGGCGTCAGCTGGTCGTAGCGCGCCTGCAGTTCCTCGGTTTCCAGGCGCTTGTGGAAGGCGCTGCTGACGTTGGAGAGCGCCGAGGTGATGGCGTGCAGCAGGGCGAAGTCTTCGAAGGGTTTTTTCAGGAAGTCGATGGCGCCCGCCTTCATCGCCCGCACCGCGTCGGGGACGTCGCCGTGGCCGGTGATGAAGATGATCGGCAGCGTCCAGCCGCGCCGCGCCAGCTCGTCCTGCAGCGACAGGCCGTCGATGCCGGGCATGCGGACGTCGAGGACGAGGCAGGAAAAGTCCTTCAGCCGGTCGAGCGCCAGGAAGTCGAGCGGCGAGGCATAGACTTCGACCTTCATGCCTTCGGCGCGGATCAGGCTGCTCAGCGATTCGCGGATCGACGCGTCGTCGTCGACGATGTAAACGGTGGGCGAGGTGTCGAGGGCGGGTTTCATCGGGGGCTGGCCGGGATCAGGAAGACGAAGCGCGAACCGCCGGCCGCCGGGCTTTCCAGCCAGAGCTTGCCGCCGTGGTTGTCGACGATCGAGCGGCTGATCGCCAGGCCCATGCCGAGGCCGTCGCTCTTGGTCGAATAGAAGGCTTCGAAGATGGTCGCCGCCTGCCCGGCGGGGACGCCGGGGCCGTTGTCGGCGACCGCGAAGCGAACGCCGCCGCCAGCGTCGCCGGCAACCTCGACGACGATGCGGCGGGCGGTGGCGTCCTGGTTGCGCAGGGCGTCGATGGCGTTGACCAGGAGGTTGAGGATGACCTGCTGCAACTGCACCTGGTCGCCGCACAGCGGCGGCAGCGGCGCCGCAATGCGGACTTCGCAACCGACCGCCGCTTCGGCGAGCGGCCGGCGCAGCATCTGCAGCAGGACGTCGAGCATCGCCGGGACGTCGATCGCCTGGCGTTTCAGGTCGCCCTTCCTGAGGAAGCCGCGGATGCGGGTGATCACGTTGCCGGCATGGACGGCGTCGCGATGCACGCGCTGCAGCGCGGCGACCACTTCCTGGGTATCCGGCTCCGGGCGCTCCAGCCAGCGCAGCGCGGCGTGGCTGTTGGTGACGATGGCGGCGAGCGGCTGGTTGACCTCGTGGGCGATCGACGCCACCAGTTCGCCCATCGTCGTCAGCCGCGACACCCGGGCGAGGTCGGTCTGCGTCCGGGCGAGCGCGTCCTCGGCGCTCTTCTGGGCGGTCAGGTCCTCGACGATGACGGCGACGCGCGGGCCTTCCTTGTCCACCTCGGGGATCACCGAGGCGCAGACCTTGGCCCACAGATGACTGCCGTCGCGCCGCTCGTAGCGCTTCTGCAACTGGTAGCTGCCGTGGTTGCCGGTGAGCAGGCCGAGCACATTGTCGCGCGTCGCCGCCTTGTCGGCGTCGTCGGAAATGTCGACGAAGGAGAGGCCGACGATTTCCCGCGCGTCGTAGCCGAGCATCCGCTGCAGCGCCGGGTTGGCCTTCATGATCCGGCCGTCGGCATCGGCCAGCGCGATGCCGACCGCGGTGTTCTCGTAGAAGCCCTGCCAGCGGCGCTCGGAAACCTGCAGCGCGCGCATGCCTTCCTGCATCGACTTGCGGCTGGCGATCAGGCCGAGCATCAGCTCGCTGATGTCGGAGGCCTGCGAGTTCAGCTCCTTCTGCAGGATGTCCACGCTGCGCTTGACGATCACCAGGTTGCGCACGCGGGCGCGCAGCTCCTGCGGCGAGAAGGGCTTGGTCAGGTAATCCTGGACGAAGCCTTCGAGCAGGGTCTCGCGCAGCGCGTCGTCGGCGCGCGCCGAAAGCACCAGGACCGGGATGTGCGAGGTCTGGCGGCGGCGCAGTTCGTGGATGAACTGCTCGCCGTCCATCTCCGGCATCATCAGGTCGGTGATCACCAGGTCGGGCGGCTCGGCGCAGACCAGGTCGAGCGCCAGCCCGCCGTTTTCGACCAGCGTCACCTGGTAATCGTCGGCCAGCACGTCGTGCAGGAACTGGCGCAGGTCGGGGTTGTCCTCGGCGATCACGACGCGCGGCTGGCCGGCGTTTTCCGGGCGGCGCGGGGCGTCGAACTGGCGCGGCAGCTCGATCGCCGGCAGGGCCGGCGTCCAGCCCGCGTCGCGGCTCCGGACGTAGGCGCCGGCCGGCGCGCGCAAGGGCAGTTCGATCTGGAACAGGGCGCCGCGCTCCGGCGCGTCGAGCAGCGAAATCGTCCCGTGGTGCAACTCGACGAACTCCTTGACGATGTTGAGCCCGAGCCCGCTGCCCTTGGCCGACAGCTCCTCGGCGCCCTGCGCGTAGCGGTCGAAGACCTGGCCTTTCTGGGCGTCGGGGATGCCCGGGCCGTTGTCCTGGATGCCGAGCAGCAGGCGCTCGCCGGGCAGGCGCTCGAAGGTGCAGCGGATGCGCCCGCCGCGCGGCGTGAACTTGAAGGCGTTGGAGAGCAGGTTGGTGACGACGCGGGCGAACTTGGCGCGGTCGATGTCGGCGTAGATTTCCTCGGCGCCGGCAAAGCTCAGCGCGATGGCGCGCTCCTCGGCGGCGCCGTCGAAGCCGGCGGCGACCTCGCGCACCAGGTCCACGATGTCGGCGCAGACATACACCAGCGGCATCTCGCCGGCGTCGATACGGGCCAGGTCGAGCAGGTCGTTGACCTGCTGCAGCAGCGCCTGGGCGTTGCGCTTGATCGTCAGCAAGCGCGATTGCTCGCGCTCGCTACGGCTCGCCTCCTGCAGCAGCTGGTTCACCGGGCCGAGGATCAACGTCAGCGGGGTGCGCAGCTCGTGGCTGACGTTGGCGAAGAACTTGGTCTTGAAGCCGTCGAGCGCCCGCAGCTTCTCCAGCGCGGCGTGCACCTCGTTGTTGCGGCGGGTCAGCTCGGCCTCGATGGCGATCTTTTCCGAGATGTTGCGGCCTTCCGGCAGCAGGAAGGCGACCCGTCCGCTGTCGTCGAAGATCGGCGTCAGCGAGAAGTCGACGACGATCGTCCGGCGGCCGCTCGATTCGCCGTAGATCTCGATGTCGCAGCGCACGAACTGGCCGCTCGCCGCTTCCGCCACCATCGTCCGCACCCGTTCCTGGGTGGCCGCCGACAGCGCCCACCAGCGGGCTTCCCAGAACGGCTTGCCGACCACTTCCTCAAGCTTGATCCCGGCGCCGTCGAGCGCCGCCTGGTTGATCTCGATGACCCTGCCGTCGACGTCGAGCAGGCCGAGGAACTGGTACATCGAATCGAGGATGATCCGCGCCAGCTTCTGGCGCCGGACATCGAGGGGGTCGTCGGCCGACAGTTCGACGCCCTTCACGGGCGCCTCCCTGCCGTGTCTTGCCGTCGGGGTGATATTGGCCATGAACGCATTGCAACGACTAACGGAAATGAAGCATCCAACACTCTGGAAAAAAAAGCGAGGCGAGCCTCGCTTGAAAAGCCCCGAAGGAGGGATGGGGCTGGGGCTTGATCAGAAACTGAGGGTGTAGTTGAGCGTCGCGTTGTCCTGAGAGTGCGAGACGGTGATCGGGTCCGAGGTGTTCGGCAGGCTGCGGTTGGCCATCTTTTCGCGCAGCGCGTGGGACCAGGCGAAGTCGATCTTGCTGCTTGGCGAGAAGGCATAGGTGAAGCCGAGCGACAGGTGCCTGGTCGGCGTCGCCGGGATCACCGCGAACAGCGTGTTGCCGCGCAGGGCCTGCGAGGCGACGCGGGCGCCGGCGCGCAGCGTCCATTGCGGCGTCAGCGCGTAGGCGGTGCCGACGGCGAAGACGGTCTGGTCCTTGTAGTTCTGCGGCAGCAGGATGTTGAGGTCGCCGCCGGCGTTGGCCACGAAAGCCACCTTGATGTCCTTCATGACGTCCTTCCAGAACACCCGCGACAGGTCGGCGGCGACTTCCCATTGCGGCGTCAGCCGGTGATGCAGGCCGAGATCGAGGCGGGCCGGCATCTGGAAATCCTTGAGCTTGATCTTGCCGGCCAGCGGAATCTGCCCGGCCAGTCCGGAAACGGCGGTCAGCGTTGCCGAGCCCTGCAGGTCGTCGATCTTGCTCTTGACCGTGTAGGCGGCGCCCAGGCGGGTTGCCGGGCTCACCTGGTAGAGCATGCCGAGGCGGCCGGCGAAGCCCCAGGCGTCGACGCCGCTGCCCAGCCACTTGTTCTTGGTCAGGCTGAAATGCGCCCCCTGCAGCGCCGGGATGCCGCCCAGCACGGGCACCAGGGCGCCGGTCGCGCGGCCGCCGGCGATCAGGCTGCCGACCTGGTCGGCGCCGAGCAGCAGGTCGAGGTTGAGCCCCTGCCACATGGCGTCGAGGCTGGCGCCGACGGTCAGCGCCTCGGAAACGCGATAGCTGGCGGCGAGCGGGATGTCGAGGACGAGCAGGCGGCTGGAGTTCTCGAGCCCGGTCGGCGCGCCGCCGGTGCCGTTGGACAGGAAGCTGCGGCTGCCGTACTCGGTGCCCAGCCCGCCCTGGGCGAAGGCGCCGACGCCGACGACCAGGTTGCCGAGGCGCCGGCTGTACGCCGCCTGCGGCGCGACGTAGGGGCCGCGGTTCCTGCTGTGCGTGGCGGAATGCGCCTTGGCGCCGGTGGCCTCGTCGCGGACCTCGATGTCGGTGGTCACCAGGTCGAAGCCGACCATCGCCTGCTGTTCGCCCGGCATCAGCGACAGCGTCGCCGGGTTGGTCAGCATGCCGCCGGGGCCGACGTCGTGGGCGACGGCGGTGCCGCCCATGGCGCGCGAGACGGCGCCGATGCCTTCGAGCCGGAAGACGTCGGTCGCCCAGGCGGCCTGGCCGCCCAGCATGATGGCCGTGCCGGCGAGGCCGGCAGCCAGTTTCTGTTGGATCATGTTTTTTCTCCTCTTGTCGTTTGTTGTTTTTGCCTGTTGCGGCAAACCCCCGGTGACCGCGTCAGAAGAAACGGTCGAAATGAATCTGTTCGAACGGCACCTGATGGCCGACCATCAGCAGTTCCTGCAGCGCCGAGGTCATCGGCGGCGGCCCGGCAAAATAGAACTCGTAGGCGGCCAGGCGCTCAGGCAGTTGCGGCAGCAGCTGGTCGTGCACGTAGCCGGTGGCGCCGCGCCACGCGCCGTCGTCGCCGGGCAGCGAAACCACCGGGATGAAGCGGATGCGCTCGCCGGCGCCGAGTTTGGCGAGCAGGTCGCCGCCGCAGACGTCGCGCGGCGTGCGGGCGCCGTAGAAGAAGTGCAGCCTGCGTTCGCCGAGCAGGCCGGCGTCGACCGCGCCGCGGGCGATCGACAGCATCGGCGCCAGCCCGGAACCGCCGGCGACGCAGACGATGTCGCGCGGCGACGCGGTGCGCAGCCAGGCCATGCCGTAGGGACCGTCGAGGCCGATGCGGTCGCCGACGACGAGGCCGTCGAAGAGGACATGGCTGCCCTGGCCGTGCGGCACGCGACGGATCTGGAAGTGCCACTCGCGCTGCTCGTTCGGCGTGTTGGCCATCGAGTAGGCGCGCGAGCCGGTGACCCCCGGCAGCTCCAGCATCGCGTACTGGCCGGGCAGGAAATCGGCCGGGCCATCGCTGACGAAGCGGAATTCGCGGATGTCGTGGGTGATGTCGCGCAGCATCGCCAGTTGCGCGCTCTGCCGGCGCGGCGCCAGCAGCGGCACGTATTCGGCGGCGGTCGGCGCAGCGATCGTGATGGCGCCGCGCGCCCGGCACTGGCAGGCGAGGTGGCGGCCGCGCCGGCGGTCGCGCTCGCTGAGGCCGGGGGCGTCCGGCCACAGGGTGTCGATCTCGCCGTCGATCAGCTCGAACTTGCAGCCGCCGCAGCCGCCGGAATTGCATTCGTACGCCAGCCCGACGCCGGCGCGCAGGGCGGCGCGCAGGATGCTGTCGTCGGCCGCCTGCGCGAAGACGCTGCCGTCCTTGCGGTTGGTGATTGTTGCCTGGTCGCTCATGCTTTCTTGCTCACGAAGACGCTCGCCCGGGACGCCGTGGCGTCCCGGTGCGGCAGGTCAGGGGCGGGCGTTCAGAGCCCGAGCGAACGGCGGAACTCGCGCGTCGCCGCCTTGGCCGAGGCGGCGGCGTCGGCGACGTCGGGCAGCAGCGCGCAGTAGGCGTCGATGGCGCGGTCGGCGAGCGGCTCCCATTTGGCGATCCAGCCCTGCATGGTTTCCAGGTTGCCCGGGGTTTCCAGCGCCATGCGCACGAAGGCACCGAGCCAGCGGCGGTGGCGGGCGGCGTCGATCAGTTGGGCGTCGGTGATCAGGCCGAGCAGGGTATCGCCGTTGTGGCGGGCGGCTTCGCCCAGCTTGCGCAGGACGCTTTCCTCGATCGCCGGCTTGGCGACCAGGTTGAGGACGACGATTGCCTCGCCCCAATCCCAGACCGTCAGCGTCTTTTCCATCAGTTCGCGGAAGCCCTGCCAGACCGGGTCGGTTTCCCAGTAGCGCCGTTCGTCGGCGGCGAAGCCCTTGTCGGCGAAGGCGAGCGACAGTTCCTTGGTGCGGTAGGCGGTGTGGCTGACCCAGCGCAGGCTGTCGGCCATCTGGAAGTAGTTGCAGTTGGTGATGGTGCTGGCCGGCGACACCTGGCCGACGTAGGCCGACGCCATCTGCACGGTATGGAAGAGGTAGCGGGCCGGCGTGTAGAAGCGGGCCAGCGAGCCGGCCCAGCGCGGGTCGAGCGCCTTGTCGTGCTCGCGCTGGTTGAACTGGTCGAAGAGGCTGAAGACGTAGGTCTCCTGGCCGTCCTGCATCATGTTGTAGGTGCGGTAGACGACTTCGTCCGGATCGCGGAAGGCGTTCCAGTCGGCGTGCTTGAGCGCGGTGCCGAAGGTGTTCTTCTTGTACCACTGGTTCATGAACATGTTCGGATCGAGCTCGTAGGGCGAATCCGGGCGCTTGTCGTTGTAGTGCAGGTTGGCGCTGACGATCTCGTACTCGCTCGGCTTGCGGCGGCGGGCGGCGAGATGGCTCCAGGTCTTGAGCGGCTTCAGCGTTTGGGTGTCGGACATGGTGGGTCTCCTCGTATTCTTTTCGATTGGGGTGTGCCGGGGGCGCTCAGAGCTTCTTGGCGAAATAGAAGCGCACCGCCTGGTCCTGGCTTTCGATCTGGCCGGCGAAGGAACTCAGGTCCACTTCCAGGTCGTTCATGCGGAACGGCCGGCCGAGTTCTTCCTCGATGGTTTCCTGGCGCAGGATCATTTCCTGTTCGGCGTGGATGCGGATGTAGGCGCGCTTGTCATCGACGAAGATCTCCTTGCCCGGGTTGTCCACCCGCGCCGCTTCGATCACCGCCTGGGCCAGGTCGCCGGCGCGCATCACCGGGCCGACCAGGTTGTTGTGGTAGGCCTGCCCCGTCGTTGCTGCATTCATTGTCTTCTCCTCGTTCGGTTTGGCCGCCGCCGCGACGGCGGCCGGCCTGAAAAGGTCTTTCAACCACTGGATCGGGTTCATCGCCGGCACTCAGGTGTGGGCGAACAGCGGCGTGACGCCCTCGGTCTTGACCAGGATGTCGTCGCCTTCCACTTGCACCGGGTATTCGGCCAGCGCGCAGTCGGCCGGGTTGATGCCCTTGCCGTTGCAGGCGGCGAACTGCCAGAGGTGGGCGCGGCAGATGATCTTCTCGCCGTCGAATTTGCCTTCCGCCAGCGAGATGTCCTGGTGCGGGCACATGCCCTGGAAGGCCCTGACCGCGCCGCCTTCGGCGCAGACCAGCAGCACCTCGTGGCCGTTGACCGAAAACGCTTCCATCTCGCCTTCCCACAGGTCGTCGACCGTGCAGACCTTGGTGAAACTCATGTCTCTCTCCGTTTTTTGTTGTCCGGGGGCGCTCAGTGACGCGCCGGTTCCCAGATGATTTCGATGGTTTCCGTCGGCTTGAGGCCGGACTCGGACACCTTCATCGTGCGCGGCAGGAACTCCGTCGCGTCCTGCCGGCGGACGCGCATGATGCAGTCCGGGCGGGCGCGCACGCGGCGGCCGACGGAATGCACGGCGGCCGCGGCAGCCACTTCGTCCATGGTGTTCTCGGAATCGACGGCAACCAGTTGCAGCACGAAATCGCCCTCGAAATTCGAGGTCAGGGGGAATAAGGCCATTTCTCTTGTCTCCTGTTTTCTTGTGGGCGCCGCCGTCAGCGGCGGCGCCGTTCGGGTAGGGCAGCGTCAGCTCGCCTTCTTGCTGGCGCGCAGGGCGCGATAGATCTCGGCCCAGGCGTAGTTGTGCGCGTCGTCGCCGATTTCGCCGGGCGCCAGGTTCATGTATTGCAGCGCGCCGCCGAGGTCCATCGGCTGGATCATGCCGGCCAGGAAGCGGTCGACGATCGAGAGGTGGCCGGCGTAGCGCTCGGGCTCCTGCTCGAAGACCCAGCGGTCGACCTCGGAACCGAAGTGGTAGAGGCGGCCGTTGTATTCCAGCGGGTAGTCCCGGACGTTCCAGTCCTTGCCCGGCGTGCCGAGGATCGGCAGCTGGCACATGTTGCAGACGTAGGGCAGGGTTTCCGGGTAGGCCTTGTCCATCCGGCCGTCGACGACGTTGTCGATGAAGACGTCCCAGCACTGGCCCCAGGTGTCGTTCCAGCCGGGGTACTTGGCTTCTAGCCAGGCGCGCTCGTCCGGGGTGACGCCGGCGGCCGGGTTCCACCACAGGGTCGGCCGCCAGAAGTAGGAGCCGAGGTGCATGCCGTGGTGGGTCTGGCTGATGTCCTTGAGGAAGATGTCCCAGTACCAGGGCAGGTCGAGCCCCATGTCGGTCAGGGCGCGCTCGAACTGGGCGACGATCCACTCTTCCATGAACTCCTTGAACGACTGCTTGCGGTGTTCGAGCGGCGTGTAGTAGTCCATGATCGGCCCGGTCAGCACCGAGAACAGCTTCCAGGCGCCCCAGACGGCGATGTCCACGCGCTTCTGCGCTTCCGCCTTGTGGCCGTTCTCGATCAGCACCTTCAAGGCCGGGCCGCCGATCTGGGCGTGGCGCGATTCGTCGGTCTGGATGCTGGAGATCAGGTTGGCGAAGGTGTGGTCGCCGGCCTCGGCGGCGTCGGCAGCCAGCCCGAGGAACTGCATGTTGGTGAAGCCGGTCTCGAAGCTGAAGGTGAGCATGATCGAGACGCTGATCGCGTCGCGCGTCATCATGATGTCGTCGAAGAAGTGACGCGCCGCGATCATCGCCCACTCGTTGGTGTCGTAGGCCTTGAACGCCCAGTCCATCTGGCGGTCCTTGGCGACGTGCTCGTGCGGGAAGTAGAGCTGCATCTGGCCGTGGCGGATTTCATCGAGACAGCCGAGCGTGGACATGTTGCGCATGCCCGGCGCCTTGGAGAAGCGCATCATCCGCGCTTCGGCCGAGGCGGCGGCGTATTCGCCGCGGGCGATGGCGCCGTAGTGCGCCTTCATCACCGACTTCCAGCCCGGATCGGCGTTCTCGAAGATGCGGCTGCGCTCGAGCGCCGCCTTCACCGAGTAGGCGCCGGCGTCCTTGTCGCGCTGCACCTTGACGTATTCCGGGTAGGTCTGCTTGTAGGGTTCGTCGTAGCTTTCCCAGGCGCTCAGCGGCAAGCCGAATTCGCCGGCTAGCTTGGGCGGGAACAGTTCATCCTCGGTCACGTACGACGGCGTCCAGTTGGTGCTCCTGGCCAGGTCGTACCAGTCCATTCTGTTGAGTACTGCCATGATTTCTTGTCTCCTTGCTGTATGAACCGGAGTCTTGCAACCCCGGACCCGGGCGATCGTCGTCGCCCCGCGCTGGCGGCCTCCTGGTGGAGCATCGCCGGTGGGAGAGAAGTTAGCCGGAAGCGTCCGGCGCCGAAATTAGACTTAGGTTTAGACGGCCGGCCGCACCCCGTCTTGGTGCGTCTTCGTGCCGCCTGCCTTGGCCTGGTGCATGCACCACAACGGTGGCTGGCGGGCGGGCGCCGGGAAACGCGATATTTCGTTTCCGGGCCGGGCAACAGCCCGCGTCCGATGGCGTGTTTATTACTTTCGTAATGGGCGTGCTTCTTGCATCGCCACCCTGTCACCTATATTGCCCAAACTGCCGTCGCTTCCCTGACCATGGGCGCGGCGCGGGCCGGAACCATGAAAACCAATCTGCCGATCACCCACCGCGAAGTCGTCATGGACGAAGGGACGACCATCGTCAGCAAGACCGACCTGCGCGGCATCATCACCTACGTCAATCCCGATTTCGTCGCCATTTCCGGCTTCACCGAGAGCGAACTGCTCGGCCAGAGCCACAACATCGTCCGCCATCCGGAAATGCCGGCAGCGGCCTTTGCCGACCTCTGGCAGACGCTGAAACGGGGCAAGCCGTGGAACGGGCTGGTCAAGAACCGCTGCAAGAACGGCGATCACTACTGGGTCAACGCGCACGTTGCGCCAGTCGAGCAGGACGGCAAGGTGGTCGGTTACACCTCGATGCGCACCCGCCCGACGCGCCAGCAGATCGACGCGGCGAGCGCGCTCTACCGCGACCTGGCGGCGGGCCGCGGCGGCATTCGCCTGGTCGGCGGGCAGGTGCTGCGCAGCGGGCTGTGGCAGCGGCTCAACGTTTTCCGCCAGTTGCTCGGGCTCGATGTGAACAAGCAGCTTTACCTGCTGATGGCGGCCTTCCTGCTGAGCTTCGCCGCGGTTGCCGCGCTGGTCTATCGCGGCATCGGCGAAGTCCAGGTCAAGGGGCCGATCTACCAGCGCCTGGTCGAGGGCAAGGACCTGGTCGCCGACATCCTGCCGCCACCGGCCTACCTGGTCGAATCCTACCTGCTGGTGCACGAGATGAGCCGTGCCGACGGCGCCGCCTTGCCGGCGCTGGTCGAGCGCAGCCGGCGCCTGCGCCAGGAGTTCGAGGCGCGCCACCGTTTCTGGGAGGGGCAACTGGCGGCCGGCGAGCTGAAGGCGCAACTGGTCGAGGCGGCCTACCGGCCGGCGCTGGCTTTCCTCGAACTGCGCGACGCGCAGTACATCCCGGCCCTGCAGGCCGGCCAGCGCGCCGCCGCCGACGCCCTGCTGCCGCAACTGGCGGCGCGTTACGCCGAGCACCGGGCGGCGATCGACCGCGCGGTGGAACTGGCCAACGCCCGCAACGCCGCGGACGAACTGGCAGCCGGCGCGATCATCGCCGGCATCTACTGGCAACTGGTTGCGGCGGCCTTGCTGACGACGCTGCTCGTCGCGCTCCTCGGCTTCTCGGTGATCCGCAACCTGCGCCGCCTGCTCGGCGGCGATCCGCGCTACGCCTGCGAGGTCACCCGCCATGTCGCGTCCGGCAACCTGGGCATCAACATCGAGGTGGACGCCGCCGACCGCAGCAGCCTGTTGGCGTCGATCCGCCATCTGCGCGAGATGTTCCGCCGCATGCTGTCCGACATTCAGCGCAACGCCGACCTGATCGCCAGCCACGCCGGGACGATGGCGGCGGCCGCCGACCAGGTGGCGCAGACCTCGCAGGGGCAGAGCGAGGCGACCGCCGGCGTGGCCAGCGCCGCCGAGCAGGTGAGCGCCAGCATGGCGCAGGTAGTCAGCGACGCCGCCGAGGCGCACGCGATTTCGCAGGCTTCCGACGACACCTGCGCCAACGGCGCGACGGTGATCCACAAGGCGGTGGCGAGCATGGAGGAAATCGCCGCCACGGTGCGCCAGTCGACCGAGCGCATCCTGGCGCTGGGCGCCGATTCGGCGCGCATTTCATCGGTCGTCCGGGTGATCCGCGAGATCGCCGACCAGACCAACCTGCTCGCCCTCAACGCGGCGATCGAGGCGGCGCGCGCCGGCGAGAGCGGGCGCGGCTTCGCCGTCGTCGCCGACGAGGTGCGCAAGCTGGCCGAACGGACGGCGACCGCCACCACCGAGATCGCCGGCATGATCCAGGGCATCCAGAGCGGCATGGGACAGGCGGTGACGACGATGGAGCACGGCGTCGCCCAGGTCGATCACGGCGTCGCGCTGGCCAACGAGGCGGGGCAGGCGATCCAGCGCATCCGCGACAGCGCCGCCCGTGTCGTCGCCGTCGTCGCCGGGATTTCCGGGGCGCTCGAAGAGCAGGGCGTGGCCACCGACAGCATCCGCAACCACGTCGAACGGATCGCCGGGCTGTCGGAGGAAAACGAAGCCTTGGCCGGCCGCACGTCGCGCGCCGCGCACGAACTGCTCGACACCGCCACCGGCATGCAGGGCACGGTCAGCCGTTTCGCCGTCTGAGGCGGCGCCTTACTGGGCGGCGGCGCGGTCGAGGTCGACGCGGTTCTTCTCGTCGACGTAGACGCTGGCCGGCCCCGGCCGGCTGCTGGCGAAGCAGCTCAGCTCGACGTTGGCCAGCGGCTTGCCCTTGTGCAGCACGTCGACCGCGCAGCGCCCGAAAACCGCTTCGACGGTGGCCAGCAGGTTGCGCGCGTAGGGCGTCTCCAGCTTGCCGTCGAGGATCAGGTTGGCGAGCAGGACGCCGTCCGGCTTGAGCACGCGGCGCGCGCTTTCCCAGAACTCGCGGCTGACCAGGTGGCCGGGGATCGCCGTGTGCGAGCTGAAGACGTCGACGACCACGGCGTCGAAGCGGCGCGCGCTGGTGCTGACGTAGCGCCGGGCATCGTCGACGACGAACTCGCCGGCAGCCGGACGGCGCAGGAAGTGGGTCTCGGCGATGGCGCGGATCGCCGGGTCGATGTCGACGTAGGTGTAGCGGTTGTCCGGATCGTCCTGCGCCAGCGTGAAGCCGCCGGCGCCGAGGACCAGGATGTCGCGGCCGCGAAAGCCCAGGTCGTCGCGCAGGATGGCGCGCAGGTGGGCGATGTAGCGGGTGGTCTTGGGCGGCGTCAACTCGTCGGTCAGCGAGGCCAGCGACTTGTTGATCCAGAACGCGCGCGGCGCCTGGTAGCCGTCGCGGGCGACCGGCTCGACGCGGTACTCGGCGTAGGCGGTGTCGTAGACGGCGCTCGCCGGCAGGTTGATCGCCAGCACCGGCAGCAGCGCGCCCGCCGCCACCGCCGCCGAGCGCCGCGGCCGTTCGGCGAGCAGCGGCACGGCACCAAGCAGCGTCGCCGCGACCAGGATCACCGCCGCCGACACCCCCAGCCACTGCATCACGCCGAGCGACAGGCCGAGCGCGCCGAGGAAGGAACCGAGCGTCAACCAGTAGAGCGCCAGCCCGCTCGCCTCGCCGGTGCGCTGGGCGGCGACCAGGTTGGTCAGGATCGGCACTGTCTGGCCGAGCAGCCAGGCGATCGGGCAGAGCACGCCGCCGACGAAGGCGAGGTAGGCGACACCGGTCGGCAGCCCGGCGAACAGCGCATCGACCGCCGGCGCCGCCAGGCCGATGCCGGCGAGCAGCCCGGCAGCCAGGAAATTGCGCCCGACGGCGTGCCGGAACTCGCCGGCGACGCGGCCGCCGGCGGCGTAGCCGAGCGCCAGCGCGAGCAGGAAGAGGGCGATCGTCGGCGCCGTGACGACGATGGCGCTGCCAACATGCGGCAGCAGCCGGCGCAGCGCCAGGATCTCGGCGCCGAGCGAGCAGAAGCCTTCGATGAAGACGATCAGGGTGATCAGGCGCCGGGACATGGCGCCGGATTCTACCGGATGCCCGCGCTCACACCGCCAGCGCCTCGCGCACCCCGTCCTGCGGCATGGTCTCGCCGCGCCCGCGCATGATGAACTCGCCGCGTTCCATCAGCAGGTACTGGTCGGCCAGCGACTCGGCGAAGTCGTAGTACTGCTCGACCAGCAGGATCGCCATCTCGCCAGTCTCGGCGAGCATGCGGATGGCGCGCTCGATGTCCTTGATGATCGACGGTTGGATGCCCTCGGTCGGCTCGTCGAGGATCAGCAGCGACGGCCCCATCGCCAGCGCCCGGCCGATCGCCAGCTGCTGCTGCTGGCCGCCGGAAAGGTCGCCGCCACGCCGGTGCAGCATCTGCTTCAAGACCGGGAACATGTCGAAGATGCGCTCGGGAATCTTCGTGCCGCCCGGCTTGGTCGCCAGCCCCATCAGCAGGTTTTCCTCGACCGTCAGCCGCGGAAAGATCTCGCGCCCCTGCGGCACGTAGCCGATCCCGGCTTTCACGCGCTCGTGCGGCGGCAGGTGGGTGATCGTCTTGCCGTCGAAAGTGACGCTGCCTTCCTTGGTCTTGACCAGCCCCATCAACGATTTGAGCAGGGTCGTCTTGCCGACCCCGTTGCGCCCGAGCAGGGTGGTGACCTCGCCCTTCTGCAGCTCGAAGCTCAGACCGCGCAGGATGTGGGAGCCGCCGTAGGCTTGGTGGAGGTTATCGACTTTGAGCATTTCGGTTTCCTTTGGGCGGGAGGGGGTTCTGATGGGCTGTTTTGCGTTGTTGACGGCGGGCGGTGGTGGTTTTTTGACCGCTGGTTTCCGCGCCTGACGCGCGAGCGTGTTTGCTTGCTGAACCGCTGGGTTCCGCCGTTGACCGGCGGGCGTACTTTTTCTTGTTTGGCCAAGAAAAAGTAGCCAAAAAGAAGGCCACCCCTAGGTCGGCGCCCGCTACGCGGGTTCCCTGCGCTACTCGTCGTTGGCGGGGGCTGCGCAACTCGGGGCTTTGCCCCTCAGACAGTGCTCGCCCTTTTTCCGCCAACGCCTGCGTTGCTCGGCGCCTCCCAAGGGGCCCGGCAAACCGATCGCTGCTGAAAGTGCAATGCTCTTTCAACCGCAAACCGTCGCATACCGCTGGTTTTCGGGGCCCCCCTGAGAGGCGCTGAGCAACGCAGGCGTGCCGGGGGAAGTCGGCGAGGACTGTCTGAGGCCCGCAGGGCCGAGTTCCGCAGCCGCCCGGCGCGTCGAGTAGCGCAAGGGACCGGGCGTAGCCCGGCGCCGACCTGGGGGTGGCTTTTTCTTTGGCTACTTTCTTTTTTCCAGAAAAAAGAAAGTACGCCCGCGCGTCAGGCGCGGAAACCGGCGCGTCGGAAGCCAAAGCCGCTCGCCTAAGCATAAGGAAACCCAATGCTTCAGCAATCGATTCCGCCCACCCGAGCAGCGCGAAAGAAAAAGCCTCAGCGCCCAAGATAAACCTCAATCACCCGCTGATCATTCTGCACCGTCGCCAGATCGCCCTCCGCCAGCACCGACCCTTCATGCAACACGGTCACCAGTCCGCCCAGCTTCTCGACAAACGCCATGTCGTGTTCGACGACGACCAGCGAATGTTTCCCCGCCAGCGAAACGAACAGCTCCGCCGTGCGCATGGTTTCGTCGTCGGTCATCCCGGCGACCGGTTCGTCGAGCAGCAGCAGTTTCGGTTCCTGCATCAGCAGCATGCCGATTTCCAGCCACTGCTTCTGGCCGTGCGAGAGGAGGCCGGCCGGGCGGTCGGCTTCGCCGTTGAGGCGGATCAGCTTCAGGGTGTCGGCGATGCGGTCGCGGTCGTCGCCGCTCAGCCAGGCGAGCAGGCTCTTCCACACGCGCTTGTCGGTTTTCATCGCCAGTTCGAGGTTCTCGAAGACGGTGTGCTGTTCGAAGATGGTCGGTTTCTGGAACTTGCGGCCGATGCCGACGTGGGCGATTTCCGGTTCGGTCAGCCGGGTCAGGTCGATGGTCTGGCCGAAGAAGGCCTTGCCGGAATCCGGGCGCGTCTTGCCGGTGATGACGTCCATCATCGTCGTCTTGCCGGCGCCGTTGGGGCCGATGATGCAGCGTAGTTCGCCGGCGTCGATGGCGAGCGTCAGGTTGTTCAGCGCCTTGAAGCCGTCGAAGCTGACGGTGATGTCTTCGAGATAGAGGGCGACGCCGTGCGACAGGTCGAGCTCGCCGGTGACCAGGTGGCCGAACTGGTCGGCGCTGTCGGAGCCTTCGGGGCGGTCGTCGAGGACGGTTTCGGCGGTGGCGTTCATGCGCTGGCTCCTTGTTTCTTGCTGATGATTTTCTTCCACAGTCCGACCAGGCCCTGCGGCAGCAGCAGGGTGACGACGATGAACAGCAGGCCGAGGAAGAACAGCCAGTATTCGGGGAAGCTGACGGTGAACCAGCTCTTGGCGAGGTTGACCGTGAAGGCGCCGATGACCGGGCCGATCAGCGTGCCGCGCCCGCCGACGGCGACCCAGATGGCGATCTCGATCGAATTGGCGGCGCTCATTTCCGAAGGGTTGATGATGCCGACCTGCGGCACGTAGAGCGCACCGGCGATGCCGCACAGCACGGCGGAGATCACCCAGATGGTCAGCTTGTACCAGAGCGGGTTGTAGCCGATGAACATGACGCGGGATTCGGCGTCGCGGATCGCGGTGAGCACGCGGCCGAACTTGGATTTGACCAGCCAGGCGGCGAAGATCAGGGTCAGCGCGAGCGCGATGGCGGTCAGGCCGAACAGCACCAGGCGGGTTTCCGGCGCGGTGATCGGCACGTCGAGCACGCGCTTGAAGTCGGTGAAGCCGTTGTTGCCGCCGAAGCCGGTTTCGTTGCGGAAGAAGAGCAGCATCGCGGCGTAGGTCAGGGCCTGGGTGATGATCGAGAAATAGACGCCCTTGATCCGCGAGCGGAAGGCGAAGTAGCCGAAGACGAAGGCGACCACGGCCGGCAGCGCGACGACCAGGAAGGCGGCCCAGCCGAAACTGTCGCTGCCCAGCCAGAACCAGGGCAGTTCCTTCCAGTCGAGGAAGACCATGAAGTCGGGCAGGTCGCTCTGGTAGCTGCCGTCGCGGCCGATCTGGCGCATCAGGTACATGCCGAAGGCGTAGCCGCCGAGCGCGAAGAACAACCCGTGACCGAGCGAGAGGATGCCGCCGTAGCCCCAGATCAGGTCCATGGCGACGGCGACCAGCGCGTAGCACATGATCTTGCCGATCAGCGTGATGGCGTAGGCCGAGACGTGGAAGATGCTCTCCGGCGGCAGCGCCAGGTTGAGCACCGGGACGACGACCAGTGCCAGCGCGAGGAAGACGGCGAGCGCGATCCAGGCCTTGCGGTCGAGCGCGGCAAAGACGCGCAGGGTCAGCGGCACGCGGCCGGCGGGCAGGGGAAGCGCGGAAGAGGTGGCAGACATGCGTCGCTCCTTACTGGTCGGCAAAGCGGCCCTTGAGGGCAAAGATGCCCTGCGGACGCTTCTGGATGAAGATGATGATGGCGACGAGGATCATGATCTTGGCGATCACCGCGCCGGCCCAGCCTTCGAGCAGCTTGGAGAAAATGCCCAGGCCGAGCGCCGCCCAGACCGCGCCGGCGAGTTGCCCGACGCCGCCGACGACGACGACCATGAAGGAATCGACGATGTAGCCTTGGCCCATGTCCGGGCCGACGTTGGAAATCTGGGAGAGCGCCACGCCGCCCAGGCCGGCGATGCCGGCACCGAGCGCGAAGGCCATGGTGTCGATACGCGAGGTCGGCACGCCGACGCAGCCGGCCATTGCCCGGTTCTGCGTGACGGCGCGGACGAACATGCCGAGGCGCGTCTTGTTCATCAGCACCCAGACCAGGAACAGCACGAACAGCGCGAAGCCGATGATGATGACGCGGTTCCAGGGCAGGATCAGGTTGGGCAGGAGTTCGACGCCGCCCGACATCCAGCTCGGGTTGGCGACCTCGACGTTCTGCGCGCCGAACAGCACGCGCGCCGCCTGGATCAGGATCAGCGACAGGCCCCAGGTGGCGAGCAGGGTTTCCAGCGTGCGCCCGTACAGCCAGCGGATCACCGTGCGTTCCATCAGCACGCCGACGGCGGCGGCGGCGAAGAAGGCGACCGGAATCGCCGCCGGCAGGTACCAGTCGACGTAGTCCGGCGCCCAGGCGCGGAACAGGCTCTGCATCGCGTAGGCCGAGTAGGCGCCGATCATCAGCAGTTCGCCGTGCGCCATGTTGATGATGCCCATGACGCCGTAGGTGATGGCCAGGCCGAGCGCTGCCAGCAGCAGGATGGAACCGAGCGACAGGCCGGAGAAGATGCCGGCCAGCGTGTCCATCCAGGCCAGGCTGCGCTCGATGCTTTTCAGCGCGGCGCTTGCCGCGGCGCGCACTTTCTCGTCGCTTTCGCCGCCGGCTTCGGTGAGCGGCAGCAGCAGGCTCTTGACCGCCGGCGAGGCAGCGGCGGCCAGTGTATTGACGGCGGCCAGGCGGACCGCGGGATCGGCATCCTGCAGCGTCGCCTGGGCGTGGGCCAGGGCGAGCAGCGGCTTGATCTCGGCGTCCTGTTCCTGGTCGCGCGCCTTGGCCAGCACGCCGGCCAGCTCGGCGCCGACCTTGCTCTGCAGTTCGCGGGCGGCGGCCAGGCGGACGGTGCGGTCGGCGTCGAACAGCTTGAGCGCGGCCAGGGCGTTGGCCAGTTCGCCGCGCAGGCGGTTATTGACGGTGATCGTTTCGGCGCCGTCGGGCAGTTCCGCAGTTTCGCCGTTCAGTGCGTCGACCGTTTTTTCGCCGTCGAAGACATAGAGTTTGTCACCGGCAAAATAGAGACTGTCGTCGGCCATCGCCTGCAGCAGCTTGCCGGTGCCGGGCTCGGCGGCGGCGGTCAGTTGCTGGATGGCGGCGATCTTGTCGGAATTGTCGTCGGCCGCCAGTTGGCGGACCAGCGCCGGATCGGGCGCGGCCAGGGCGCCCAGGCTGGTGGCCCAGAGCAGGAAGGTCAGTAAGCGTTTTTTCATCGGGTCCGTCCGCAATTTGTGCAGTGCAGCGACAGATTACGGAGCGGCCCCGGCGCGGGGAATACGATGAATTGCGTAGGGGGTGCGCAGGTGTTGCGTCGCTCCCCCGGGACGGCCTCAGTGCTGGCCGCGCAGCTTCGCCCACAGGTGATGCAGGCCGACCAGCAGCAGGCCGACGGCGACGCCGATACCGATATCGGCGAGCAGGGCGAGCGCCCAGTGGCCGACTTCGAGATGGACGAGGTGGCCGAGGATGCCGCCGGCGACGGCGAACATGGCGACCATGCCGACCGGCCCCAGCACCTTGAGGACGACCGGCGCGGCGTTG
The DNA here is from genome assembly GCF_055901855.1 of Azonexus sp. MM2026_4. Taxonomy (NCBI): domain Bacteria; kingdom Pseudomonadati; phylum Pseudomonadota; class Betaproteobacteria; order Rhodocyclales; family Azonexaceae; genus Azonexus; species Azonexus sp. MM2026_4. Next base: position 4,308,751 of record NZ_CM148380.1, read on the forward strand.
GCCATGGCCAGCCCGAGGCGGCTGCGGAAACCGTCGCCGGAGCGGGCCAGCGCCAGACCCATGTCGTCGAGGCGGATGATGAGGCCGATCAGGCCATAGACGCCGACCGTCATCACCACGCCGACCAGCGCCAGCACGGCGATCTTGTAGCCGAGCGGGGCGTCGCCGGTGGCGGCGAGCGAGATCACCAGCATCTCGAAGCTGAGCACGATGTCGGTCTTGATCGCGCCGCGCACCTTTTCGTCCTCGGTCATCGGCACTTCCTCGGCGGCCTCGCCGCTTTCCTCGTGGAAGTATTCGAGCAGGCCTTCGCCGCCCTCGAAAGCGAGGTAGAGCGCGCCCAGCGCCAGGGCGACGGTGATCGCCTGCGGCAGGAAGTAGCCGACGACCAGCAGCAGCGCTGAAAGCCAGATCTTGTTCAGCGCGCTGCCCTTGGTGATCCGCCACAGGGCTGGCAGTTCGCGGTTGGGCGAGACGCCGGCGACCTGGCCGGCGCCGACCGCCAGATCGTCGCCGGCGACGCCGGCGGTCTTCACCGCCGCCTTGCCAGTCAGCGCAGCGATGTCGTCGGCGGCAGCAGTGAGCTTGGCGCTCTGCGCGGCGAGGTCGTCGGCCGCGGTGGCGGCTAGTTTGCTGACGTCGCGCAGCAGCGCGAAAAATGCGGAAGTGGCCATGGTTCAGTCGGTCGATTGAAAAACCGCGAGTATACCGGTGTCGTCAGCAATTGCTGCCGCCGGGCGCTGGTCGTGAGCCGTTCAGTCTGCGGCGGCGCAGCCTTCGAGGGCGCTGGCGAACTGCTGCAGGGCGTCGGCAATCCTGTCGATCAACGCCATTTCCCGGGCGTCGGCGGCGTCCTGGCGCAGCAACGCGTTGAGTTCAGCGGCCGGTTCGTGGATGCGGTCGAGGCCGACGCTGCCGGCCGCTCCCTTGAGCGCGTGGCAGATTCTCTCCGCCGCCTGGCGGTTGCCTTCGCTCAAGGTCTGGCGCAAGTCGGCGGCGTCGGCGTGGTGTTCGGCGACGAACAGGTGGAGCAGTTTGAGCAGGCGTTGCGGGTTGCCGCGCAGGCGGGCCAGCGCGGCGTCGAGATCGAGATCGGGCAGGGCGGCGAGGGTGGCGAGCAGGTCGCCGTCGTTGGCGGCCGTTGCCGGGGTGGCCGGTGGGCTGGCCGGGGTCGCTGGCGGCAGCCATTGCAGCAGCTTGGCGAAGAGCAGTTCGGGCTCGACCGGTTTGGCGACGAAATCGTTCATGCCGGCGGCCTGGCAGCGCTGCATGTCCTCGGTGAAGGCGTTGGCCGTCATCGCCAGGATCGGCACCGCCTCGCCGCCGGCCAGGGCGCGGATGCGGCGGGTGGCTTCGAGGCCGTCCATGACCGGCATCTGCATGTCCATCAGGATCAGGGCAAACGGCTGGCTGGTGAAACGTTCGACGGCTTCGAGGCCGTTCTGGGCGATGCTGACGCGCATGCCGACATCCTGCAGCAGCGCGAGCGCGACTTCCTGGTTGACCGGGTTGTCCTCGCAGAGCAGGACGCGACTGCCCGCGTAGTCGCGGCGCAGGATCGCTTCGGGGGCGTCGCTGCGGCGGCGGGCACTGGGCCCACTGAATTCGCGCGACGAGCGGACAAACCGGGCGGTGAACCAGAAGCGGCTGCCTTGTCCTTCAATGCTGTCGACGCCGGCGTCGCCCCCCATCATGCGGGCCAGCTGGCGGGTGATCGCCAGCCCCAGGCCGGTGCCGCCGTACTGTCGGGTGGTCGAGCGGTCGGCCTGCTCGAAGGCGCCGAACAGGCTGGGCAGCGCCAGCGTCGGGATGCCGATGCCGCTGTCTTCGACTTCGAAGCGGTAGCAGGCGGCGCCCGCCGTCTGTTCCAGCAGGCTGGCGCGCAGCGTGATGCCGCCGCGCTCGGTGAACTTGATCGCGTTGCCCAGGTAATTGAGCAGGGCCTGCGCCAGCCGGGTCGGGTCGCCGCGCAGGCAGCCGCCGATCGGCGGCGGCAGCTCGAGGGAGAAGTCCAGGCCCTTTTCCCGGGCTCTGCCGGCGATCAGGTCGCCGGCGCGGGTGACGGTTTCGTTGAGGTCGAATTCGAGATCCTCGAGCTGGATCTTGCCGGCTTCGATCTTCGAGATATCGAGCACGTCGTTGATGATCGCCAGCAGGTGATCCGCCGCCAGATGGATCTTGGCCAGCTTGTCGCAATGTTGGGGATCGTCGATGTTGCGCTCGAGCAGGCCGGTGAGACCGATGATGGCGTTCATCGGGGTGCGGATCTCGTGGCTCATGTTGGCCAGGAAGCTGCTCTTCGCCAGACTGGCCGATTCGGCGACGCGTCGCGCCTCCTCCAGTTGCTCGGTGCGCTCGCGGACCAGCTCTTCCAGGTGGCTGCGGTGGATTTCCAGTTCCTCCTCCAGCGCCTTGGTCGCGGTAACGTCGGTGACGAAGCCGTACCAGACGATCCTGTCGTCCTCGTGCTCGGGCATCGCGTCCACATGCAGCCACTTGATCCGGCCGTCCGCCATGCGGATCCGGTAATCGACCAGCCAGCGCTCCATGTTTGCCGCCGACCGGCGCATCGAGTCGAACAGGCGCTCGTGGTCTTCCGGCACCAGCAAATCGCGGATCAGGCTGGCGTCGCCCTCGATCACTTCGGCGCTGACCTCGTAGATGTCCTGCACCGCCGCGCTGGCGAAGGGAAAGGCGCCAGTGCCGTCGGCGTGCTGGTAGTACTGGAAGACCATGCCCGGGACATGGGCCAGCGTCTTGCGCAGCAATTCGGTGGCGGCCACCCTGGCGAGCAGCGTTTCCTGGTCGACGATGGCCTTGAGCAAGCCGTTGAAGGCGTTGGCGAGCTTGCCGATCTCGTCGTCGGAATCGACCGGCAGCGCGCTGCGCGGCCGGCTGCCCTGGCGCATTTCGTCGAGCAGGACGGCGGAACGTTCGAGCGGCCGCAACTGGCGCCGGACCCACCACCAGGCAACGACGCCGGCAAACAGCGTGAAGGCCAGCGCGGCAATCAGCAAGCGCTGCTGCATCTGGCGGACGACGGCAAAGGCCTCGGCGGTCGGCAGCACCGATTGCATGACCCAGGGCGTGTTGCCGATCCGTACCGACGACGACAGTTCCTCGACCCCGCGCGAACTGACGGCGACGCCCGACCCCTGGCGGCCGTTGATATAGCTGTCGTAGACCGCATTGACGCCGGGCGGCGGACCTTTTTTCAGAACCCGCTGCTTGTCCGACGAGGCGATGTACATCCGGGCCCGGGTATCGGTGACGAAGAAATCGCCGGTACGACCGTACTTGGCCTGGCTGATCTGATCCAGGAAATTGGGTTTCCCCATGTTGGTGATGCCGAGCACGGCACCGATCATCCGCTTGTCCGGCGAGAAAATCGGCACAGCGATGGTGATCACCGGCACGCCGGTGCGGCGTCCGGTCAGCGGTTCGGTGATGAGCGGCTTGCCAGTGGCGACCAGCTCCCGGAAAAAGTCGCGGTCGCCATAGTGGGTGCCGCTGCGCTCGTGACGTGCGGGAACGCTGGCGATTGCCGTGCCTCCCGCGTCGAGCACCATGATGCCCCAGTTGAACAAGGGGTCGAGCCCGGTTTGCGCGTCAAGCAAGGTCCGGCTGGCGGTACGGTCACCCGACAGTTGGGCCAGACGCCCGGCCAGCGCCTCGAGGATGTTGATCCGCTCGCCGACCGAACGCTCGATTTCCGAAGCGACCAGCGAAACCGCCGAATACTGCTGCGCCGAGATCGCGGCTTCCATGTCCGCGCGCAGGTACTTGCCAATGAAGAAGACGACAACCCAGACCGATAGCACGGACGCACAAAGAACCCCAGCCACCAGTCGGGTCCTCAGGGAGTGCCAGGAAAACTTGAGCATCGGGGGCCATTTCGCGGAATGTCTTTGCTGCCATGTTACACCGCCCTTCCTGCGGCCGCGCGCCGGGTGGCGGCCGGAAAGGTCGGGTTGGCAAGGCAGATGGCGAGGTTTGGCTGGCGCCTACAATGTAGTTGGCGCGGATGAGTCAGTCGGCCCCGGAAGAAGAGGGGGGGCGGTTACGGATTGGTGGACGGGTCCAGCCCGTAAATTGTTGGACCTTTCACCTCAACGAAAGCTCGCGGGCAGCGCGTGTTCGAGTAATCATTGATGATTTCCGACAACACGATATGGGGTTCGATTCTTCCGTTCTTTCCAGCTTTCCATTTTATGGTGATGCCCCGGCTCAATTGGGAGCATTCGGATCGAATGGTTGGGTAGTACTTGAGGTTCCCTGCAATCAGGAAGGAAATGTCGTCAGGTCCGCTGCTGTTTTTTTGAAATCCAACCACGGGGCGAAACGCAAATGCGGCACCTTCCGTCTGGATGTCGCAGGGTAAAGGCATTTCCAGATTTATTTCAGGGAGTCCGCCGATGGTCATGTGGCATTGCCCGGTTTTTTCCCGAATTACTACGCGTGCTAATTTCGGATATTTTTCTTTCGTTAAAGGAATGTCTTGGGCTAGTTCGAAGCGGTGTGTGTTTTCCGGAATAACTATTCCAGAATGAAGCGGTCCAGAAACGGCCGGGCTGGATATGAATAGAATGCCGGCAACAATAATGGTTTCTCTGGGCGCTAGTTTATTTCCCAGAACCATATGTCTTTTGCCTTTTGGAATTCGGTTTCCGGTCCAAGGAAATCTATGGCATTTTTTCCGGGCATGGTTTCTCCATTCCATAGATCGATGTGATCTCCATTTAGTTCGTTACTCGCCTCTCTTGTCCAGTAATCTCGGAATAAAATAAGGGCGCCTTGAATAACCCGAGGTTTTCAGTTAATCCTGGCGCACAACGATAATGGCGCCCGAATCCGATTCAATTTCTTCGGCAAATCACCGCTTTTCTCAACGGTGTTGCCCCGTTTTTGCTTCGCGCCGCCTCGAGCAGCGGCGATTCAGTTCGTTTTTGGCTTTACAAGGCCTTGATTCCGACCTTCTGGAAATACACCAACCGCCTCAGGTTGTAGCAAGCCGCCATCATCGTCATCGCAAAGCTTGCCCGCGCCTGACCAATAGTGCGGATCAGCTTGCTCCCCATCTGCGCAATCGCTGCGAATGGATGCTCGACCCGAGCACGCGTTTTCGCAATGCGCTTGTTTCGCCGTTGCTGGCATTCGGACAGCGGTCTGTTGCGCGCACCCTTGCGCAGGATCTGGTTACGGAAACCGTTTGCCTTCAACCACGCTTCACGCTCCTCGGACGGATAGCCCCGGTCGGCATAAACGTCTCGGCTCGTGTTCTGGATATCCAAAACCTTGGCGAAGTGCTGACTGTCATGTGTACTCGCCGTTTCGGTCTCGATCTTGCGGGGGAACTTGTGCTTCTTGTCCACATTGATCGACAGTTTGTAGCAGAAGGTGCTCTTGCCATGCTTCTTCGTCCAGGTGGCGTCGATGTCCTTCTGCCGCCGCTTGGCAGGTTTCCAGTCTGCTGGCAGCGCACCCTGCTCAAGCAGTTCCTTCTCGCTCCTGCTGTTGTGCTGATTCGGGGCTGGCACCAGGGTAGCGTCGATAATCTGCCCACCACGTGCGATGAAACCCTTCTTGAGCAACTGGGCTGTAACGCCGTCGAACAAGGCTTTTGCTCCCGCTTCACCGATGCGGTTCTCGAAGGTCCACACGGTGGTGCGGTCCGGGATGTTGGTGGCGTTCGCCAACTCGCAGAACCGCTTGTAGCTCATGCGATCGAGCAATTGGTACTCCATCTGCTCGTCCGACAGGTTGTACAGTCGTTTTAAAACCAGAATGCGCACCATCGTCTCGGTCGGGTTTGGCGGACGCCCGCCTTGCTGGCTCACCGGACGGGGCGCTACGCGGTCAATCTCGGCCGCCAGCCCCGCAAAGTCAATGTGCGACTCGATCTCGGTGAGCGGGTCACCGAGCGTATCGATCTTCTTGCAGTGCTGTTCGTCAGCGAACAGGTCGGTCTTGATGGCGCTACGCGGTTTCATCGGGCTGGGCTACGGCCGGATTCAGGACATTGAAATTACCGAGGGCGAGGACGGTGAGGTTTTTCGAGGTGCCCACTTATTTATCCATTTTAAAAATGGATGTTTGATTCGATTTGCATTTAATAAAATTTTTTCCGGAATCCATGCGGATGTCAGCATTTGATGGTGCGCCACAAAATGTTTTAACAGTTTCGGATTTTTTCCTACTGATTACTTTTCCTGATATGTCTAGGATGTGGCTGTATCCCCCTAGAAAAACACTGTCTTGGCAATCAGGGTATTCGGTACAGTATTTTTTGCAGGAGGTGCAGGCCGTGGCCTTGTCATTATTGAATGGGCTACATTCGTCATAAGTTGCCTTGACTATTATGCCAAGAGAGATGCTGTCGATGTAGCCGCATTTGCCCTTTTGCATATCTTTAAATCCGCTCTGGGGAACGCGAAAACGTATCAGGCGATGCACATCATCTAGTCCATCAAAATCCCCGCCGTGGGAAATGTTGGGGACAACAATTTCTCCATTGTGGTCGGCCACCGCAATTTCGAGACCGTCTTTTAGTTGAATAATTGATTTTCCGGGTGGTTTTTCATTTGGCTTGTGATTTTTTAATTCGCTGCCTTCGTTTGTGGTGTAAGTAATTTGCCGATGAGTATCTGTCTCGGTGCTGGCGTTTTCTGCGAAAAATATTATTCCTATAGAAATGATGAGGATTTTTAGTCTAAAAATATAGATCACTTTAACTCCCAGAATTTTATTTCTGATAGCTGAATTATTCTGTCTCTTTTTCCTGCGGTGGTTTCGGTAAAATAGGTTAGCCAAAAATAATACATGTTGTCTTTGTCGGCGTCGTGACCTGGGGCGTACGCTAAGGTTTTGGATTCGCCATCCCATAGTGTGAAATGTCCGCTCGCATTCTCCCATCCTTGAACTTCAAATACAATTATGCCGTTTTTTTTGTTTATTTGATTTTCTAAAAAATCAGAGGCTTCTTTTACTCGGGTTTTAAATTTTTCTTCTAAAGCCTTGTTGTCATTTATAAGTTTTGAGCTAATGGTTGTTAATTTTATTTCGTTGTCAGGGGCTTTGAATCGCTTGGATAGTTCGGATTTTAAGTCGGAAACACGAATCCAGTACATGTAGCCATCGCCACCTTTTAGGCTTCCCCCTGTGCTCGGGGCATTTCCTAGTTTTAGTCCTGATCGGTTAAGTGCGTAACACATCCTTACAGAGCAGGTGTTTTCATAATCCTTGTTTTTGTAAAGATCGTGAAAGCTGCCTTTGATTAATTCGTTATACAGTTTTTCTGTGGTTGTGTTTTTATTTGGGTAATGTTTTTTCATGTCCTCCCAAGAGGGGCGGTTTGCTTTTATGCTGGCCGATACATTGTCGGATGTGGCTACAATTCCCAATTGTATTGCCTCTAATTTGGTTGGGTTGTGTAAGTGTCTGGAGGGAGGGGGGCTTTTTGTTGCGAAATCGCTACGCGTGGTTCGCTTTGTTTTGTCCGTCTATATGTGGTTATAGTTGGCCAAGGTTTAATGTTCCGTTTTTAAGCGGGGTTTCGATGAGGCACTTCCCGTTATTGTTGACAATTCCTGTTAATTTGATTGTTTTTTTGTTTTCCCAGATTATATCGTTATCGTCAGATTGAATGGTCACAGTAACACTGTCTCCGGGCTGATAGTTTACTGTTTCGATATGCAAATTAATATCAACGTAGTGTCGTGATTCGGCGCCAAGAATCAAGTGGTCATTTCCATATGACCAATAAATTTTTGTTATTTTTTTTGTTGGTTGTTTGAGAACGACTAATCGGCGATTTTTGTTGTCGATAGGGGTTGTTGACGACAATGATACGGCGGTATATTTTTGATTACTCATGTGGTTATATGAGTTGCTATTAAAGTTTTATCTAACAATCTCGAGAATTATAGGTTCGGGTTCGGCGGATAAAACAATGTGTGTGTGACCGCTCTTGTCTGTCACGCCTTCCTGATAACTGCCGTCAGCTAGTTTTATGCGATAGGTTATATTTGCTAAAGGTTCGCCAGTTACTTCGTTTTTTAGTATGAAACCTTCGTCATACATCTTCACCCGCGAATCCGGCAGCCCCTCCATCGCCACTTCCTCACTCCCCGGCCCCGTAAACGCATTACTACTCCCCTTCACCGAGAACGTCCCCGGACAGGCAAAGGTGATGTTTGATCCTTCGAGGGTGACGGAGGATTGCCCGCCGACCAAGCGGATCTGCTTATTGGAAAGGATGTGGATTTCGTCGTTGGAGCTGGTGAAGGTGACGGACTGGTCGGCGAGGATTTCGAGTTGGTCGGTGTGGGCGTGGATGGTGTGGCTGCCGGCTTCGGCGATGCTCTTGATGCCGCCTGAATGGCTGAACCAGCTGGCGGCTTCGCCGACGGTGACGGCCAGGGTGTGGGCGGCGGCGAGGTGGAGGTCCTGCTGGATGGTGGCGTGCAGGTTGGCGCCGGCGAAGAGCAAGGTGCTGGCGGGGCTGGTGAGGGCGATGTCGCCGGGGGCTTCGGCGACGATGGCGGGTTCGTTGAAGCGTTCGGTGGGGTCGCCTAGCTCACGGCTGCCGGGCTGGGCCTTCTTCGCTTCCTGACCGCCGACCGGGGCGGTGAATTTGCCGTCCTGTTGCGGGTCGAGGGCGGTGATGAAATCGCTCTGTTTGCCGTTGGCGTTGAGCGGCAGCGCCTGCTGGGCGCGGGCGGCGTCGGAGAGGGCCCTGGCGGTTTCCTCGGCGGCGCGCATCTGGCCGACCGCCTCGGCGATGTCCATCTGGGTGGAGACGGCGTTGGGGCGGGCGGTGGCGGAGATCAGGATGCCTTCGCCGGCGCGCACGGCGAGCCAGCCGTCGCTGCGCAGTTCGAAGCCGCTGCCGCGCCAGGCGCCGCGGCTGGCCGATTCGGGGGCCTGGTGGATGAGGTGGCCGAGGGCGAGCTGGCTGGCGTTGTCGGAAGCGGCGAGGCGGGTGCGCAACTGGCCGGGGGCGTCGTCGATCACCCACTGGTTGTGGCCGGATTCGAAGTTGTGGCTCATCCAGCCGGCGAGCACGCCGGGGTGGTTGGCACTGGCTTCGTGGCCGGCGGAGAAAGGCGGCAGGTCGGTGCCGTTGTGGATCTGGCCGGCGATCACCGGGCGGTCGATGTCGCCGTCGAGGAAGCTGACGATGACCTCGGTGCCGATGCGCGGCAGGAAGTGGCTGCCCCAGTTGGGGCCGGCCAGCCATTCGGTGACGCGGACCCAGGTGCCGGACTGTTCGTTGCCCGGCGCGTTGCCGGACTTGCCCGGGGCGTCGGCGGCGAGGCCGCCGGGGTTGGGCTGCTCGCCGCGTTGCCAGGGAAACTGGATCTTGACCCGGTGATCGCGCTCGGTGGTCAGCGGCGCGCCGCTGACGCCGACCACCAGGGCGACCTGCGGCGGAGCGAGGGGCTTGGGCAGCGGCTGGGGAACGACGGGCAAGGCGGCCGGCTGGGCGTGCAGCCGGTTGCGGTAGCTGCCGGCCTCGACGGCGGTGCTGCCGAGCAGCTTCGCGGCCTGGGCGCCGAGGTTGTTGGCGCCGTCGTGGTCGACGGCGAGCAGCGTGAAACGGGCGTCGTCGCCCTGGTATTCCTCATGCTGGGAAAGCGTGAAGTTCTGCCCGGCGGCGGCCTGGCGCACCGTGCTGTCGCCGGCGAAGCGGCGGTAGGCGGCTTCCCAGGCGGCCAGGCGCAGATCGGCGTGGCGACGGGCGGCGGCGCCGTCGGTGTAGCGGTAGGGGAGCGACGCGTCATGCACTTCCATGCGCGGCACTTCGCCGTTGTCCTGCGTCGATTCGACTTCGGCACCGGTGGCGAGCAGCGTCTTGTAGTCCCAGCCGGCGATGGTGACGGCGTTGGGCAGGGCGTTGCGGATTTCCTGCCAGGTCTGGACGGTGTCGCTCGCTTCGGTCGCGTTGTTGCGATGAAAACGTAACACCGGCTGCGCCAGCTCGGGCAGTTCGGTCTCGCGGTCGAAGATTTCCAGACGGTGACGGGCGTGCGTCGCCTCGTCGCCGGCCACCGCATTCTGGTCGTGGCTGAAGCGGAAGGAGAGACCTTCCTCGGCGAGCAGGCGGCGGCAGTAGTCGAGGTCGGACTCGCGGTACTGGATGGACAGGCTGTAGCGGCGCAGTTCCTGGGTGACGCCCTGCGCCCAGTTGGCCTGCGGGTGATCGGCAAAGAGCTGGCCGAGGATCTCGAGCACCGTCTTGTCCTGGAAGACGTAGCTGTCGCGACGCTCGCGCAGCAGGGCGAGCCAGGGTTCCATGATCAGCCGGTAGCGGGCGAAGCCGCCGTCGGCGCCGAGCTGCAGCGCCTCGGTGACGTAACCGTGCCAGGCGCGCCTGCTGCCGTCGGCCTGCAGCAGGCGCAGGGTGATTTCCTCGCCGGTCAGCGCCAGCAGGTCGAGGCCGGCGCTGGTGGAAATGCAGTCGATCTCGAAGCGGAACAGCGCATTGACCGCCTCGCGCCCGGAGAAACGCTCGACGACCAGCGCCGCATCCGGCAGTGCCGTGGTGATCTCCAGCAGTCGGGCGTGTTGCGAGAGAAAGGCGGCAAACGGCGACAGAAGGGACATCGGGCTGGGGGTCATGACGAGGGAATGGCGATTGCATCATGACAACGTCACCGTGGTCAAGTCGTCAGCCGTTAAATGAGCGCAAAAGCGGCAGCCGGCGTCGCCATCGTCGCGGCTCCTGGCTTGCGTTATATTGCCGGCTTTGCCCGAGAACCGACCGTCATGCTCAGTTTCGAACAGTTTTCCGGATTCCTGCTCGCCGCCATGCTGATCACCGCCGCGCCCGGTCCCGACAACATGATGGTGCTCGGCATGGGCATCTCGCGCGGGCGGCGCCAGGGGATCGCCTTCGGGCTCGGCTGTGCTTTCGGCTGCCTCAGCCACACCTTGCTCGCGGTGCTCGGCGTCAGCGCGCTGATTGCCGCCTCGCCGCAAGCCTTCACCCTGCTCAAGCTGGGCGGCGGGCTCTATCTGGTCTGGCTCGGCATCGGCGCCCTGCGTAGCCGGGGCGTGGCCCGGGTCGGCGCGGTCGATGGCGCGGCGGCGCCGTTGCGCCAGGTCTTTCTCAAAGGGGTTTTCGCCAATGCGATCAACCCCAAGGTGATCCTCTTCTTCCTCTCCTTCCTGCCGCAGTTCGTGGTCGCCGGCAACGGCGGGATCGGCTGGCAACTGGCCCAGCTCGGCATCCTGTTCACGCTGCAGGCGGCGCTGCTGTTCGGTCTGCTCGGCCATTTTTCCGGCAGCGTCGGTCAGTGGCTGAACCGGCGCCCGCGCGCCGGCGTCATCCTCGACCGCCTTGCCGGCGCGGTGTTCGTCGCACTCGGCCTGCGCCTGATCGTCGACCGGTAAACGCAAAAGGCCCGGCGCGGGCCGGGCCGTTTTGCGCGTAGCGCGTCTTCAGTTCAGATAGATGCCGCCGTGCCGGCCGGCGTAAGACAGGAAGTCGTCGATGCACTTTTGCAGCGCTTCCTCGAAGATGCTGTCCTGCCAGTTGTCCCGGCCATAGGTGACGCCGCCGGTATTGACGTAGTTGCGGCCGTTGTCGTTGGTGTAGTGGGCGGTGATCTCGATGCGCCGGTCGGCCAGGCGGCCGTCGAGGGTCAGGCCGCAATGGCCGCCGTCGCGATAGCGCAGGGTGAAGGAAATGCAGGCGGGGAAACTCTTGACCTCGGCGCTGATCTGCCGTTCCGCGAGTCGGTCCTGATAGGAAGCGACCACCGGTTGCAGACGGGCGACCACCATTTCCAGGAAAGCCTGGTTTTCCGCCGGCATGTCCGCGGAACCGGTATCGGCTCGGCTGGCACGGGAAATCTTGGCATCGATGTTGCTGAAGAACTCTTCGCGATTCACTGCACACCTCCCTGACGTGTTGAAATTCCGTGTGGCTACGACATCCACGCGGGCAAGCCTCGGGCGTCGAGCTGCTGTCTGATTGGGGAGGGAAACCATGTCGTTTTAGGAATCCGGCCGATTATGCCATCGTCGGCAGACGGTTTGGGGACTTCCTTGAGGAAAACGCCCGGGATCGTGCAATTTGCTTTGCTATTTATTTGGGCTACGCGTATCGTGCACCGCAGCGATTTTCAAACAGTGTCGTTTTCTGCCGGTTTAGCCCCGTTGTTGCGGCGTTTCTCCCCATTCTGACCTCGCCGTCTTGATCTCGCCCCATTTACAGGGGCTCGGGCCCCGATTCATTTTTTACCGGAGATAACAAACATGGCTAACGGCACCGTCAAGTGGTTCAACGATTCCAAGGGTTTCGGCTTCATTACCCCCGATGAGGGCAGCGAAGACCTTTTCGCACATTTTTCCGCCATTCAGGGTCAGGGTTTCCGCACCCTGGCCGAAGGTCAGCGCGTCAGCTTCGACGTGACGACCGGCCAGAAGGGCAAGCAGGCCGGCAACATCCGCGCTGCCTGATTCCGGTGGGGCCGCAGGTCGGCCCGCTGGCACTGCAACCCCGGCATCGCCGGGGTTTTGTTTTATTGAGACAGGAGGCCTTGTGGCCACACCCATGAATATCGAAAATCGCCGGCATGAAGCCTTGCATCTGCTGGCCGCTGCACGCATCACCGCATTACCCTACGGCAACGCCTGGTGGCTGGTCGGCGACGGCATCAGCCACGTGGTCGGCGAACTGGCCGGCATTTCCCCCGATCACCTGACCCGCTTCGCCGTCATCAATCGCTGATCGGCACTGGCGGCGCGCTTTCGTCCCCGCCCAGCAAATACGCCTTATGCACCGAACGCGGCTCGCGGATCGAGCCATTTCTGGCCAGCAGCGCAGCGCGTTGCTCGACATGCAGCAGCCGGACGCGGAAATGTGCCGCGTACAGACTTTCCACTTCCGCTGAACTGCCGCCCGCTTCGGCTTCGCTTTCCCCGTCATCGAGATCTTCCACCGTCAGCAGCAGGATGCGGCAGTCGTCGGGCAGGATCGCCCGCAGGTGGGCGACGTATTCGGGGCGCAGGGCTTCCGGCAGCGCGGTCAGCGCGGCGCGATCGTAAACTGCGCTGACCCCATGCAGATCCTCGCGCTGCAGCGCGAAGAAATCGCCGCAGTGGATGGTCAGCCGCTCCTGCGACCACCGTTCCAGCGCGCCGTGCGTGCTGCGCTGCGGCCGCAGACGGCTCTCCCGGAAAAAGGCATTGACCGCCACCGTGCTCAGTTCGACACCGACGATGTCGTGCCCCAAGCCGTGCAACCACATCAGATCCAGGCTCTTGCCGCAAAGCGGAACGAGAACCCGCGCCCCGGGGGCGACGCCAATCCCGGGCCAGCACCGCAGGAGCAAGGGATGGACATGATCGAGGTGAAAGTCGATCCGGTTGGCGCGCCAGTTCTGTTTCCAGAGCAACTGGTCGGGATGGTCCATGGCTGGGCCTTTCGAAAAGCGTCGAAGGACGACGGCAGCGGCATCGCCGACCGGTCGCGGGAGCTTTTCAAGGCGCCGGGCGCGGATTCAAGCCTCGTCACTATGCCCGCAAGCGGGCGTTGCGGCAAACGCAAGTGTCGGGTGCCGGGTGGTGTTGACCTGACGACAGTCGCAGGGTTGAGACTGGCGCTTCCCAATTACTGGAGTCCCATCATGCCTGACCCGAAACAGATGTCGAACGCGCAATTCCTCGCCGCCTTTCTCGATGCCAGCATGCCCGCCGCCGGCTTCGACCACCACGGTCACCTGCTTGCAGCCTGGTTGCTGCTGCAACGGGAGCCGCTGGAACAGGCGGTCAGCGATACCTGCGAGGCCATTGCCCGCCTGGCGGCGCGCCTGGGCGTGCCCGGGAAATACCATCGCACCCTCTCCGAAGCCCTGGTCCGGCTGATGGCCGAAGGCGGCGGCGCCGATCCGGCGCTTTCCTGGGACGACTTCCTGGCCGCCAATGGCGAGCTGGTCAACGACGCCCGCGCCGTCCTGGCGCGCTATTATTCTCCATCGCTGCTCAATTCGCCGGCGGCACGGGAACGCTTCCTCCCGCCCGACCGCCTGCCGCTGCCATCATGACCCAGGCCAATCTCGACTCGATGACGCTCGGACAGCTTTGCCGGCAAGTCGGCCTGGCGCGCAGTTCCGTCCTCCACTACGAAACGCTCCAGTTGCTGGCGCCGAGCGGGCGTACCGCTGCCGGCTATCGGCGCTATGGCGCCGCCGAGCTGGCGCGCCTGCGCACGATCCGACGCCTGCGCGACGCCGGCCTGACGCTTGCCGACATCCGCGCCCTGTTGGTCCCGCCCGGCGACAGCGCAGCTTCCCGGCCGGTGGCGTTGCTGGAAAAGCGCTTGCTCGAGCTCTGCCAGGAAGCCGCGCGGCTGCATGCCCAGCAGCGGCTTCTGGCCCGCCTGCTGGCAACGCCCGAGTTCCGCGACCGGCGTCAGTCGTACGACAAGGCCGCCTGGGTAGCCTTGCTGCGCCGCGCCGGCTTCGATGAGGCGGCGATGGATCTGTGGCACGGCGAGTTCGAGCGGGAAAACCCCGCCGGCCATGCCGCTTTCCTCAAGTCGCTCGGGCTGGAGGACGGCGCAATCGACGCCATCCGGCAGCGGGCGCAGGCCTGGGGGTGAAACCCCGGGGGGATCGGAAGCGCTGGCGCAGCCCGCCGTTTCCGGGTAAAACGCCGGGCAGGACAGAGGAGCTGTGAAATGAGCGAATACTTGCCGGCAATCGAAATCGAACAGGGCAGCAACCCGCAGTTCGCAGTCATCTGGCTGCATGGCCTGGGGGCCGATGGTTCCGACTTCGTGCCGGTGGTGCCGGAGCTTGGCCTGGCGGAATCGCCCGGAGTGCGTTTCGTCTTCCCGCACGCGCCGGTGATGCCGGTGACTTGCAACGGCGGCTGGGCGATGCCGGCGTGGTACGACATCCTGTCGCTGACGCCGGGCGAGCGGCGTATCGACGAGGCCGGCCTGTTGCGTTCGCGGGCGGCGCTGCGCCGCCTGATCGAACGCGAAGGCGAGCGCGGCATCCCGCCAGCGCGGGTTTTCCTGGCCGGTTTCTCGCAGGGCGGGGCGCTTGCCTACACGACGGCGCTGACGCATCCGCAGGCGCTGGGCGGGGTGATCGCGCTGTCCACTTACCTGCCGTCGCCGGGGCTGGTCGAGCGCGAGGCGACGTCGGCCAACCGCGCCATCCCGGTGTTCGCCGCGCACGGCGACGACGATGACGTGGTGGCGCCGGCGCTCGGCCGCCAGGCGCGGGATTTCCTGCAGGCCGCCGGTTACGCGGTCGGTTGGCGGGAATATCCGATGGCGCACGAGGTCTGCTTCGAGGAAATCGCCGCCATCGGTGACTGGCTGCGCGAGCGTTTCGCCGCCGCCTGAATGCGAAAAACGGGGCCGCGGCCCCGTTTGTTCTTCGTCCAGGAAAAGCTGGCTTACTTGCCTTCCGGCACGTCCTTCTTCTTGTCGTTGCCCGGGATGTAGGGCGACCACGGGGCGGCGCGGACCGGGCCCTTGGTCTTCCAGACCACGTTGAATTGACCGTCGCCCTTCACTTCGCCGATGAACACCGGCTTGTGCAGGTGGTGGTTCTTCTCGTCCATCTTCACCGTGAAGCCCGACGGCGCCTTGAACGACTGGCCGGCCATGGCGGCGATCACCTTGTCGGTGTCGGTGGACTTGGCCTTCTCGACCGCCTGCGCCCACATGTGGATGCCGATGTAGGTGGCTTCCATCGGATCGTTGGTGACGACGGTGGAGGCGTTCGGCAGCTTCTGCTTGGCGGCCCAGTCCTTGTACATCTTGATGAACTTGGTGTTTTCCGGGTTCTTCAGCGACTGGAAGTAGTTCCAGGCAGCCAGGTGGCCGACCAGCGGCTTGGTATCGACGCCGCGCAGTTCTTCCTCGCCGACCGAGAAGGCGACGACCGGCACGTCGGTGGCCTTGAGGCCGGCGTTACCGAGTTCCTTGTAGAACGGCACGTTGGAGTCGCCGTTGATGGTGGAGACGACGGCGGTCTTCTTGCCTTCGGCGGCGAACTTCTTGATCTTGGCGATGATGGTCTGGTAATCGCTATGACCGAACGGGGTGTACTCTTCCATGATGTCGGCTTCGGCGACGCCCTTCGACTTCAGGAAGGCGCGCAGGATCTTGTTGGTCGTGCGCGGATAGACGTAGTCGGTGCCGAGCAGCACGAAGCGCTTGGCTTCGCCGCCGTCCTTGGACATCAGGTATTCGACTGCCGGGATGGCTTGCTGGTTGGGCGCGGCGCCGGTGTAGAAGACGTTCTTCTCGAGTTCTTCACCTTCGTACTGGACCGGGTAGAACAACAGGCCGTTGAGTTCCTTGTACACCGGCAGGACCGACTTGCGCGATACCGAGGTCCAGCAGCCGAAGGTGACGGCGACCTTGTCCTGGGTCAGCAGCTGGCGGGCCTTTTCGGCGAACAGCGGCCAGTTGGAAGCCGGATCGACGACGACCGGTTCGAGCTTCTTGCCCATGACGCCGCCCTTGGCGTTGATTTCGGCGATGGTCATCAGCGCCGTTTCCTTGAGCGCCGTTTCGGAAATCGCCATGGTGCCGGACAGCGAGTGCAGGATGCCGACCTTGATCGTGTCGGCGGCGTACGCCGTCATGCCGATGGAGGAGAGGGCGGCGGCCAGGACGGTGGCCTTGATGAAGTTGCGACGAGTGCTCATGAGTGCTCCTGGATCTGAGGGGTTGAACGATTCGGGAAAACCGTTTGCTGCGGTGCAACGTCAGATTAAGGAGGCCGGCCGCGCCGGCAAATACGTCAGATTGCGTAGGGTACGCAGCGCTCGTTCAGCCGAGCGATTTTTCCAGGGCGGCGAGCAGCTTCAGCGCCCGTTCGCGGTTTCTGGCGATCGCCGCAGCCTTCTCTTCGACGTTCTCGGCGTCGGCGCGCGCGGCGGCGATCAGGGCTTCCTGCGGCGTCATGCCGCCGAGCGCGGCGTGCAGCAGGCGATCGAGTTCGGGGTCCTGGCCGGATTCGGACATGGGGCTTCCTGTTCGTGGGTGAAAAAAAGCCCCGCGGGTCGCGCGGGGCTTTTCGCGCCGGGAGTGGCTGGCTTACTTGCCTTGCTTCATCGCGGCGGCGATGTTCTTCTGCGCGACGTCGGCGAACTGCTTGGCCATCGCGTTCATGTTGCCGAAGGCCGAGTTGGCGGCGGCGATGGCGCTCTGCACGGCGGCAACGGCACCTTCGGAACCGGCCGGGGCGGACTTGGCGGCCAGATCAACCATGTTGCTGATCGACTTCTGGAATTCGCTGAACTGGGTTTCGACCATCTTGGCCAGTTCTTGCTGGGTCTGGGTGGAGATTTCGTAGACCGAACGCGAGTAGGCAACAGCCTTCTCGATCGCCGGCTGGGCCAGCGCCTTCTGGGCGGCCAGGGCGGCTTGCGGGTCCTTGGCTTCCATCACCGACTTGACGCCGGCAGCGCTGTCTTCCAGGGCGGCACGGGCGGTGTTCAGGTTCAGCGCGGCGATGCGCTCGGCGGAAGCCAGTGCCGAGTTGGCAACAGACAGCAGGGAATCAACGGTGGCCTTGTTGGCCGCGGCAAATTGCTCGGGGGTGATGGACATTGCTGTCTCCTGGAAAACGGGTTATCGATGAATTTCAAGCTCAGTATATCCTGCTCGGCAAGGAATTTGTGCACTGCAACAAAAATAATTTTGATCCCGGCAAACGCACTTTTGTGTCGCCCTTGGTTTATCGCCGCTCATGCCCTTATCATTGATGGCGATCGCCAAGGCACTGGCATCCCCCGAAAGGAAAACCCATGTACGACCTCTACATCGGCAACAAGAACTACTCGTCCTGGTCGCTACGCGCCTGGCTGCTACTCAAGCATTTTTCCATTCCCTTCGCCGAGCACCTGGTGTCGGTTGCCGGCCGCGACTACAACGCCTTGCTCAAGCCGATCGCCGGCAACGCCCGCGTCCCGGCGTTGCACGACGACGGCTTCCAGGTCTGGGACAGCCTGGCCATTGCGGAATACCTGGCCGAGTGCGAACCGCGCATGTGGCCGGCCGACACCCGGGCGCGTGCCCGGGCGCGTAGCGTCTGCGCCGAAATGCACGCGGGCTTCATGAACCTGCGCCGGGCGATGCCGATGAACCTCAAGCTGCGCCTCAAGGGCAAGCCGGCGACGCCGGAAGTGCAGCGCGACATCGACCGCATCGTCGAAATCTGGGAAGAGGCCCGCGAATACTTCGCCATCGGCGAGGGGCCGTGGCTGTTCGGCGATTTCTCGATCGCCGACGCGATGTTCGCGCCGGTCGCCTGCCGCTTCAACATCTACAACGTGGCGCTGCCGCCGGTCGCCGCCGCCTGGCAGGAAACCCTGCTCAACCACCCGGCGATGCGCGAATGGCAGGCCGCGGCGCTGCTCGAGAGCGAGGCGCACGCACACTACGACTGCCTGGCCGACGACTACGGCGGGGCGCGCTGAGCGCCCATCGAAAAACGGGGGCCGCGGCCCCCGTTTGCATTCCGGCTCAGCGGCCGGTGAGCAGCGCCCGGCGCCGTTCCGCTTCGGCTTCCGGATCGCTGAAGGGCAAGTCCGCGGCCGCCGAGAAATCGCCGTCGCGGGCGCCGTCGCAGGCCCAGGCGCAGATCGCCAGGAAGCCGAAGAAGGCGAGCAGGGTGTAAGCCGGCAGCAGCAGGTCGAAGCTCATCGGCGTTCTCAGTGCTGGGCGGCCGGAATCACCGCTACCGCTTCGATCTTGCCGGCGGCGATGGTGCGGAACATGTTCCAGGCCATCAGCAGCATGCCGGTGAGGAAGAAGACACCACCCAGCCAGCGGATCGCCCAGAACGGGTAGGAACCCTTGACGCCTTCGACGAAGCTGTAGGCCAGCGTGCCGTCGGCGTTGATGGCGCGCCACATCAAGCCCTGCATGACGCCGGCGATCCACATCGCGGCGATGTAGAGCACGGTGCCGATGGTCGCCAGCCAGAAATGCACGGTGACCAGGCCCGGCGCGTACATCTCGCGGCGCCCGAAGAGGCGCGGCAGCAGGAAGTAGATCGAGCCGATCGACACCATCGCCACCCAGCCCAGCGCCCCGGAATGGACGTGGCCGACAGTCCAGTCGGTGTAGTGCGAAAGCGCGTTGACCGACTTGATCGCCATCATCGGCCCTTCGAAGGTGGACATCCCGTAGAACGACAGCGAGGTGACCAGGAATTTCAGGATCGGATCGTCGCGCAGTTTGTGCCAGGCGCCCGACAGCGTCATGATGCCGTTGATCATGCCGCCCCACGACGGCGCCAGCAGGATCAGCGAGAAGACCATGCCGACCGACTGCGTCCAGTCCGGCAGCGCGGTGTAGTGCAGGTGGTGCGGGCCGGCCCACATGTAGGTGAAGATCAGCGCCCAGAAATGCACGATCGACAGCCGGTAGGAATAGACCGGGCGGCCCGCCTGTTTCGGCACGAAGTAGTACATCATGCCGAGGAAGCCGGCGGTCAGGAAGAAGCCGACCGCGTTGTGGCCGTACCACCACTGCACCATCGCATCCTGTGCGCCGGCGTACATCGAGTAGGACTTGGTCAGCGACACCGGCACGGCGGCGCTGTTGACGATGTGCAGCAGCGCGACGGCGATGATGAAGGCGCCGTAGAACCAGTTCGCCACGTAGATGTGGCCGACCGTGCGGCGGGCGATGGTGCCGAAGAAGACCACCGCGTAAGCCACCCAGACCAGGGCGATGAGGATGTCGATCGGCCATTCCAGCTCGGCGTACTCCTTGCTGCTGGTGATGCCGAGTGGCAGCGTGATCGCCGCCAGGACGATCGCCAGTTGCCAGCCCCAGAACGTGAACGGGATCAGCGGCCCGCCCCACAGCCGGGTGTGGCAGGTGCGCTGGACCACGTAATACGACGTGGCGAACAGCGCGCAACCGCCGAATGCGAAGATCACCGCGTTGGTATGCAGCGGGCGCAGGCGGCCGAAGTGGAAATACGGCCCCACGTTCAGTTCCGGCCAGACCAGTTGCGCGGCGATGACGACGCCGACCAGCATGCCGACGATGCCCCAGATGACGGTCATCACCGCAAACTGCCGGACGACCTTGTCGTTGTAATTCGTGATGTTGGACATGAACCCCATTCCCTGTTGTTGGTGAAATCCCCCCGGCTGCGCCTGGACGCAGCGCCGGACCGCGTTTGGTGGGCGGCCCGGGGAAAAGGTTCAATCCAGTTTCCGGGTGTTTTTGCGGCGGCCGCCGGCGGGCAATGACAGCGGGTTTGTCGCTACAATCCCGGCGGAATTCCCGAAAACGCAAAGGAAGAAATTTGCAAACCATCGGCATCATCGGCGGCCTCGGGCCGGAAGCGACGATCGACTACTACAAGCGCATCGTCGACCACTTCCACGCCCGCAACCAGAGCCTGGCCGTACCGGAAATCGTCATCGTCAGCGTCAACATCACCCGCCTCTTCGCCATGGTCGAGGCCGGCGACCGGGAAGCGCTCGCCGCCTGGCTGGCCGGCAAGGTCCGCGCGCTGCACGCGGCCGGCGCCGAATTCGCCGTCCTCTCGGCCAACACGCCGCATGTCGTGTTCGACCAGGTGCAAGCCCAGTCGCCGATCCCGCTGCTCAGCATCGTCGACGCCACGCTCGCCGCCGCCCGCACCGCCGGTTACCGGCGCCTCGGCCTGCTCGGAACCGCCTTCACCATGCAAGCCGGCTTCTTCGCCGGCGACGGCCTTGCCATCTTCGTTCCCGAACCCGAAGAACAGCAGCGCATCCACGCTCGCCTGGTCAACGAAATCGAGCACGGCATCTTCAACGCGACGACCCGGCAGGAATTCCTCGCCATCATCCGCGCCTTGCAGGCGCGCCATCAGCTCGACGCCATCATCCTCGGCTGCACCGAACTCCCGCTGCTCCTGCACGACGGCGACGCCGACATCCCCTTCCTCAACACGACCGCCATCCATGTCGAGGCGATCTGCCGCCGCTGCTGCGCAGACTGAGAACCGGCGATGAAGCGCAGCAGAACTGACCGCCAGCGTTGCCTCGGACTGGCCGCGCTGATCCTCCTCGCCACCCAAGTGGCGCAGGCCGGCGAAACGCGGCGCTGCCAGATCAACGGCCGCAGCATCATCACCAACCTCAGTTGCGAGCAACTCGCCCGCGAAGCCGGCATTGCCGAACCGCCCGCCAGGCTGGCGCCGCCACCGGAAACGACGGCAAAGCCCGCGGCGGAACCTAGCCCGTCACTCGCCAAACCGCGCCAGAATCTCCCGGCCCAGCCGCCGGCAAGCGCCGGTCTCGAAGGCATCCAGGAAACGCTGCTCCCCATCGGCGTTTTCGCCATCCTCGTTGCCTTCCTGGTCGGCGGGCTGAAGCGCCGCAGCGCCAGGCCAGTTCCGTCTGCCCGCCCGGCCCGCGAACCGCTCCTCGCGTCGGCGCCGCCGCCGGATGAAGTTCTGCCCTATCAGGCAGCGCCGGTGATGAGCCCGTATGAATTGACCCTGTACGAGCGCCTCAAGACCGCCCTGCCGGAATGCGAAATCTTCCCGCAAACGCCGCTGGCCTCGTTCATCCGGATCGACAGACAGCGGGCCGGCAGCGATTTCTACAGCAACAGCCACCGCTGGCAGAACCGTATCGGCCAGCAGCGCGTGGACTTCCTGGTCTGCCGCCGGCAGGACATGTCCATCCTGTCAGCGATCGAACTCGACGACCCCAGCCACGAAAAGGACGAAGCGCGGCGCCGCGACGAAAAGAAGGAAAAAAGCCTGCAGGACGCCAACATCCCGCTGATCCGCTGGCGCGTGGAAGCCATGCCGGACGCCCCGGAAATCCGCCGCGAGTTTGCGCGCAAGGGGTGGCTGGGAGAGGGGGCGGCGTAGTTCGTGGTGGGCTGGGGCGGTGTATTGGATGAAAGCTCTATGGGCTGTATCTCAAGTCTTCGAATAATCATCGCGGTGCCGAGTGTTGCCTGATGAGGTCGCATCTCGAACAGGTGATGCGCCGCGTACTCGAAAATCTCTGGCAGCAACTGCCTCGCCGGATCTGGTGCGAGGAAACGTGGGGGGGCACGTCTAGTGCGCTTGGCGCCGCTCCGCAAAATCCGACGAGGATTGACGCCTTGATATTCCATATGCTTCAAGGCACGATCCGGGCATGAAGAGACTTTTTCTGCAGCCTTGTAATGTTTGATAGGAGGGCACGTGGACGACACCAAACTTGTTGAAGAACTTCGAAATCGCTTCAATGTCGGCGAGAAGTTCAAGTTCGTGTTCTTCTGGGGGCATCAGCGCAGCAAGCACGGAGTAACGGCTTCGTGCTTTAGTCAATGGTATGACGCTCCATTTACCATTGATGGAAATCTGTATCCGACGGCAGAGCATTTCATGATGGCCGAAAAGGCAGCGCTCTTTGGAGACGAATCAACTAAAGCCCAGGTGCTGCAGGCGCCCACCCCGGGCGCAGCCAAAGCTTTCGGCCGTCAAGTTCGCGGCTTCAAAGAGGAAGTCTGGTTACAGCATCGATATTCAATCGTTGTTCGCGCAAACAAGGCCAAGTTCTCTCAGAACCCGGAACTCGGTCAGTTTCTCCAACAAACCGGTACGCGAGTTCTCGTTGAGGCAAGTCCGGTTGATAGTGTCTGGGGTATAGGTCTTGCCCAAGACGATGAAATGATTAACGACCCAAACCAATGGAAAGGGCTCAACCTCTTGGGGTTCGCCCTGATGGAGGTTCGTCGAGGTGCATGATCCGACGTATACAGCCCCTTCAAGAGAATTGGGCGTCATGAAGAACCCCGCGAAGTTCATTGTGTTATCGCTACTGGCAATATCTGTCGTGGGAGTGGCAGCTTGCTCATACATTGAGTCTCGGTACGAGCAAGCCTTTAGGGCTACCACAAATGGTGAACCGTACTCCCTTGTCGTCGAGCGCTTCGGTAAGCCAAACCTCGTCGAGTACCCAGCCCAACCATTTCTGCGGTATGCCATGTCATCCCAATCCTGCAGTACGCCTTGTGCGTTCAGAGTATGGTGGGAGCATCCAGTTCTCAAGGGCATTCAGGCATGGTCGGTAGAGTTCAACGACAAAAACCAAGTCATTCATACCGCCCATTGGCTATCTCCATGACTTCAACGTTCAAAATGACAACCCACTTGAGTTCAAAATGGCTACGCTTTTTGCCGTCCGGCGTATTCAATTCAGGGTCTCTTAGTCCGAATGAACGATCTTCCGCTTGTTGCCTACCTCGTCCTCGCCACCTTTGTTCTCTGTTGGGTGGGTGGCGTTATCAGTTGGTGCTTTGCCGCGTACTACATGTTTAAGGTCATGCCTCGGTTTCGCCCGGGCCGCGAGTGGGGACGGTACGTCCCATTCTCAATTTTTTCTTCCTGGTTCTTTACGGATGACGGAAACTTGTTTCGTGCCAAACTGCTCAAGTCTGGCAGCCTGTTTGTTCTGTTCGTCGCCCTGGGGGCTGCAATTGGCCTTGGCTTCGAGGTTTTCACCAATCGCTAGTTCGCTTTGCGTGGAACAAATCGAGGTCCATCAATTGTTCCCAATCAATTATTTCCTTTTTTCCGATTAGTCTTCATTCTCATGGCCTTCGTATTGCGTAAAGATGGGAGTCAAAATTCAGTCGTGGCATTCACTGAATCGTGGCGTCGTTACAGGGAATATTTGGCTTCTGTCTCAGACCAATTACCTGACTCGGCACGTGAATTTGCCTTGGCCGATTGGCATCATGACTTCACGGACCATAGAGCACCTCACGACGCCTGGGTCGAATCCATTCTCGTCTTTGAAACAGCCTCAAGCGAAAGGCAGGAGAACCGGCAGGCCCATATCAAAGTGCGCCTGCTGGGCGCTTATCACGACGGCTATATCGAAATCGAGTACGTGAATGTTCAACACTACTCGATCAATTCGAATTACCCCAACCATGGCGATTGGGGCTACGACGAAATCCGGCTCTCGGATAACGGGAGGGTGCTGCACGAGATTGAAATCGGCGGCGCAACTTGGATCATTGAATGTGAGGACATTCGCTATGTCTGGCTCCCTCAAAGGCTGACCACCCAGTCGTCAGGACCGGTGAGCACCCGCCTGTAAGCTGCTTTTATCCACCTCGCTCGGCGTCTGCTTACTATCATCGCTCTGAGCGGTAGCCTAATAACGCAGGCTACGTTCGAATAGGGTCGGGTGCCGTCTCACACGCACGATCAACGCCCGTTCCCCCGGCTGTGCTTATTCCCGTCCGCCGGTATCCCCATCCGGCCCCGCCCCCATCCGCCCAAGAAAAGCCTGTTGTTCGCGCAGGAAGCCGCGCAGGCCGGGGCGTTGGTAGGGGATGCCGTGTTCGGGGGCGAGGCGGGCGATGAGGTCGGCCAGCGCCGGGTAGTGGCGGTGGCTCCAGTCGGGGAAGAGGTGGTGGGTGAGGTGCAGGTTCATGCCGCCCAGCCAGTAGCCGAGCCAGCCGGGGGTGATCTGCCAGTCGAAGGTGGTGAGGAACTGGTGTTCCCAGCGCCCGTGGGCGAAGCGGCCGTCGGGCGGGGCGGCGAAGAAGCGGCCCTTGGCCCAGTGGGTGCCCAGGATGAGCAGCACGAAGAGCAGCGAGGCGGCGCTCAGGCTGAGGAAATAGGCGAGCAGGATGGTGGCGGGGGCGATCCGCCCGCCGCAGAAATACAGCGGCAGGCCGATGCCCAGCGTCAGGTGGGCGGCCTTGGCCAGCAGGAAGCCGGCCCAGCCGCGCCAGCCCGGCGTCGCCATGCGGGCGCCGACCGGGGTGCGGCCGGCGCGGTCGAGCCAGTCGAAGGACCAGATGATGGCGGGGAAGGTCATCGCCGCCACCAGCGGCCAGTACCAGCGTTGCCAGCGCATGAAGGGCCGCCAGCGCTGGTGCGGGGTCTGGCGCAGGACGCCGTTTTCCTCGATGTCGAGGTCGTGGCCCTGCACGTTGACGCGGGGGTGGTGAAAGATGACGTGGCGCACCCGCCAGCATTCGGGGTCGAGGCCGAGCGGCAGGCTGACCAGGCGGTTGAGCCAGCGGTTGCCGCGGGCGCTGCGCAGGAAGGCGTTGTGCGAAGCGTCGTGCACGACGTTGATGGCGAGCAGCATGGCGGCGGCGACATAGACGAAGTAGGCGATGCCGAAGCCGGCGGCCGTGGCCTGCGTCAGCGCGCTGGCGTAGGCGGTGGCGGCGATGGCGACGAGCAGCAGCAGCTTGCCGATCATGCCGGCGTCGGCGCCGCGGTGGTCGTTGCGGGCGGCCAGCCAGTCACCGGCGGCGGCGTCGAGGGCGGCGCGCAGCGCCTGGTCGTCGCGCCCGAAATGCAGCGGCGGAGCTGTCTTCATCCGCTTTCTCCGAGTGGCTGGCGGCCCATCTCGCGCAGGAAGCGGCGCTGGCCGGCGAGCAACTGGCGGTAGCCGAGGCAGCGGTAGGGCAGGCCGTGTTCGGCGGCGGTGCGGGCGACAATGTCCGCCAGCGCCGGGTAGTGGCGGTGGTGCCAGCCGGGGAAGAGGTGGTGGGTGAGGTGCAGGTTGAGGCCGCCCATGCCCCACTGCAGCCAGCGCGGCGTCGGCAGCCAGTCGCAGGCGGTGGCGAAATTGTGCCGGTGCCAGCCCTGCGCCAGGCGGCCGTCGGGCGGCGCCGGGTAGAAGGCGGCTTGCGCCCAGTGGGTGCCGAGGAGCAGGAAGACGAGGAGCAGCGAGCCGGCCATCTGCCCCGCCAGGTAGCAGGCCAGCGCCAGTTGCCAGCCCAGGCCGTGAGCGCTGGCGGCGGCCAGCGGCAGGCCGAGCGCGAACAGCAGGTGGCCGAGTTTGGAGGCCAGGAACAGCGCCCAGCCGCCGCTTCCCGGCAACAGCCCATGCTGGCGCAGCGGCGTGCGGCCAAGGCGGTCGCGCCAGTCGAACACCCAGGCGATCCAGGTCAGCGACAGCGCGGCGATCAGCGGCCAGTAGCGGTGCTGCTGGCGCATGTGCGGCCGCCAGCGCTGGAAGGGCGTCTGGCGGAAGATGCCGTTTTCCTCGGTGTCGAGGTCGTAGTGTTCGATGTTCGGGTAGCGGTGGTGGAAATCGACGTGGCGCACCCGCCAGTAATCGGGGTCGATGCCGAGCAGCAGCGTGACCAGCCGGCCGACGACGCGGTTGCCGCGCCGGCTGCGCAGGAAGACGTTGTGCGAGGCGTCGTGATTGACGTCGATGTTGAGCAGCATGCAGACGGCGATGGCCGCCAGGTAGGCGCTGGCGAAGCCGCTGGCGGTGCCGGCCGTCAGGCTGAGCAGGTAGCAGGCGAGGCAGGCGGCGGCGAGCAGCGCTGCCTTGCACAGGTGGGCGCCATCGGCGTGGCGATGGTCGCCGCGCGCCGACAGGTAGCCGCGGGCGCGCGCCTGCAGCGCCTGTTCGAAAGCCACCTCGCCGCTGCTGTCGGGCGCGGCGTAGCAGAGCGGCGGCAGCGTCCTCATGCGGCGCTCGCCGGCCGGCGGCCGACGCCAAGCGCCAGTAGCAGCCCGTGCACTGCCAGCGGCAGCATCAGCCACGGCCAGACCCCGGCAAACCAGCGTAGGCCGCCCAGCCAGGCGGCGGGCAGGGCGAGGCAAAGTGCCAGCCAGGCGAACGGCGCCCAGCGGCGGCCTTCGGCCATGCCGCCAAGGACCACCGCGCCGCCGGCGAGCAGCGCGAAGAGCACGACCTGGGCGACATCGACGGCGCCGTAACCGTAGCCGTAGCGGTCAACGTAGCCGATGACCAGCGCGAACAACAGCAGGGCGCCGCTGGCGATCGCCCAGTCGGCGCAGGCGAAGCGGGCTGCCGGCGTGGTGCCGGCGCTGCCGCCCAGGAGGCGCAGGAAAGGCAGGTTGCTCGCCCAGAAGGGGTTTTCTGGCGGCGCCTCGTGGCCGACGCCGTAGCTGAACGGGGCGGCCGGCAGTTCGCGTTCCAGGCTGCCGAACAGGCGGTCCCAGAACGAGAAGCTGCCGCCGAAATTGCTGTTGCAGTAGCGCGCTTCGTTCACGTGATGGACGCGGTGCAGGGCCGGCGTGATCAGGATCGCTTCCAGCCAGCGCAGGCGCGGTACCAGCGCGTTGTGGTTGTAGAACTGCACGCTGTAATGGAGGATCGAGACGGCGACGAACACCGATAGCGGCACGCCGAGCAGCGCCAGCAACAGGAAGAAGGGAATCGAGGTGAGCGAGGAATACCAGGAATTGCGCACGCCGAGCGAGAGGTTGAAATGCCGGCCCTGGTGGTGGATCAGGTGTACGGCCCAGAACGGCGGCCACTGGTGGTGCAGGCGGTGCAGCCAGTAGAAGCCGAAATCCCAGGCGAGCAAGGCGAACAGCCAGAGCGCAACGGGCGGCCAGGCGGCCAGCAGGTTGAAGCTCCAGTGCGCGGCGACGTAGCCGTAGCAGGTGATCTCGAGGCCGCGGAACAGCCACAGCATGAGGTGGCCGGAATCGATGTTGAAGACGACATCGCGCCAGTTCACCGACTGGCGCCCGCTCCACTGCAGGAAGAGCGCTTCGCCGAAAACGAGGATCAGCATGCAGGCGATGGGCCAGGCGAGTTCGCTCATGACGGGGCTCCTTGCGTCAGGGTGGCGGGGGCGAGCCAGCGCCGGCACAGCCAGGCGGCGGCAAAACCGAGGGCGACGCCGGCCGCCAGGTCGATGGCGAGGTGGCGGCGCAACTGCAGGATGGAAAGGCCGATCAGCGCGCCCCACGCCCACAGCAGCAGGCTGCGCAGCGGCCGCCGGGGATCGTGCAGGGCGAGGATGGCGAGCGTGGTCAGCGCCATGTGCAGCGAGGGAAAACAGTTCTGCGGCGAATCGACGGCGAGCAGCCCGGCGAGCAGCGTGCCGCTGAGGCCGGCGGCGGCATAATCGGGATAGGCGAGGGTGGTCGGCCACAGCATGAAGACTGCGCCGGCGGCCAGCGCCGCCACCTGGAAAGCGCTGCGCAGCCAGCGCAGGCGCTCGGCCGGGCAGGCGAGGAAGGCGAGCGGGACGATCAGGAAGAACGACAGGTAGGGCCAGACCGCGTGCGGGCTGTAGGGAATCAGGCGGTCGATGACGCCGGGTTCGAGGACCAGACCCGGCCCCTGGAAGCGGTCGCTGAGGTTGTAGACGACGCCGACGCCGCCCCAGCCGAAGAGCATCTGGCGCAGCCGGAATGCGGTGCTGGTCATGAGGCGAGGCGCCGGATGCGCCGCCGCTTGTGCCGGAAATCGGCAGGCAGCGGCTGGCTGGCGAGCTGCCAGTGCAAGGCGGCGACGGCGACGCCCTGGCGGGCGAAACCGGCGATCAGCGCCGCGCGGCAGCGCTCGATGTCGGCCAGGGGGCAATCGGCGGTCAGTTGCAGGCGGTCGGCACCGTGCTGTTCGAGCCGGTAGTCGGCGGTCAGCGGCAGGGCGTTGGCGATCAGGCGGCTGCACAGGTCGGCGAACACCGGTTTGACTTGCCCGTCGGCGCCGGGCAGTTGCAACTGGTCGTCGCAACGCCCCTCGATCGCCGCCAGCGCCAGGCCGGCGCGGCCGCAGGGGCAGGGCTCGGCGCGCCGTACCAGGACGTCGTCGAGGCGGTAGCGGACGATAGGCTGGGTCTGCCGCGTGAAGTCGGTGACCCAGGGCGTGAAGCGCTGATCGTCCAGCCACTGCGGCTCGATGCGCAGGAATTCCTCGTTCAGGTGCAGCGTGCCTTGCGGGCAGGTGGCGGCGAGGAAACCCTCGGTCGCCTGGTAAACCTCGCCGACTTTGGCGAAGACTTCGCCGAGCAGCGCCCGGTCGGCCGGCTCCAGCACTTCGGCGACCGAAATCACCAGCTTGGGGGCGATGTTCAGGCTGCCGTCGCGCACCGCCAGCGCCAGCGCGCGCAGCACCTGCGCCGGCGCGACGACGATGCTTGGCCGCTCCGCCTGCAGGCGCGCGCACTGCGCAGCGAAGGGCGCGAACAGGTCGTGGAAGGCGAGGCTCAACCAGCGGTTGTCGACGCTGTGATAAAGGTGGTTGTCGGCGCGCAGGAAGAGGGCGACGCGCTCGCCGGCGGTCAGTCCGTCGGGCAAGAGGCGCGCCAGCATGACGCCGGCCCAGGCCGCCTGCTCCCGCGGGCTGACGACGAACAGCCCGCGCTGCCCCGAGGTGCCGGACGACAGCCCGACGCTGTAGCGGCCGACGCGCGGCGTGAAGTCGCGCTCGGCCTCGCTGCGCCGCGCCACCGCCAGCAGTTCGTCGCGCTTGAGGCCGGCGGTGTTGATGGCGTCGAAATGCTGCATCATCAGCGCCTTGTCCATCGTCGGCCAGTCGGCGAAAGGCAGTTCGGCGCAGCGCGCGAAATAGGGGCTGCGCACCAGCACGCGCCGCGCGTAACGCCGCAACTGCCGGTCCTGGTGGGCGAGCAGCGCGGCGCGGTCGGCAAACTGCAGGCGCCGCGTGCGCAGGTAGTGCCAGAGCGTGGTCAGCGCGATCATGCGGCGGTATTCCAACGACGCGCGCCCGCCGGCGCGGCTTTCCACGGAACTACGTTGGCCGGCGTAGGGCATTGAAGCCGCAGGTAACGCCACAACTGCCGGCCCTGGTGGGCGAGCAGCGCAGCGCGGTTGGCAAACTGCAGGCGCCGCGTGCGCAGGTAGCGCCAGCGCATGCTCGGCGCGATCATGCGGCGGTATTCCAACGACGCGTGTTCGCTGGCGCGGCTTTCCACGGAGCTACGTTGGCCGGTGTAAGGCGCTGAAACCGCGGGTAATTCCGCAACTGCCGGCCCTGCTGGGCGGGCAGCGCGGTGCGGTGAGCGAATTGCAGGCGTCGTGCGCCCGGGTAATGCCATGGCGCGGTCAGCGTGATCGCGCGGCGGGTTATTGCAGACGCGTGCCGGGCCTGGACGGCTTTCCACGGAAGTACGCCGCTTGGCTGGTTCCCACGGGCGCATGCTGGCAAGGGTGGGGCGCTGAAGTCGGCAGCCGGAGCCGGCGGGCGCTCGGCCGGACTGGTGCAATGGCAGGGCGGGCCGGTCGTTCACAGTTCTCCCTCGTGGCACAGCAGGATGCGCGCCTTGCCGCCGCGATGCAGCGCGTGCAGGCGAGCCAGGGTGTCGTAATAGGCGGCGCGGTCGTCCATCAGCAGGTGGGTGAGGCGGGCAGGGCCGCGCTGCTCGCGGTAGCCCTGCGGCGCCCAGGCGGCGTCGCTGGCGAGCAGGGTCCAGCCGTCGGCGGTGTGCACGAAGGCGCCGATCTGGCCGGCAGCGTGGCCGGGTAGCGGGACGAGCAGGATTTCGTTGCGGCTCTCCGGCAGTGCCCAGGCCCATTCGAAGGGCGCCAGTTCGGCCGGCAGTCGGACCAGCGGAAAACTTTCGACGAATTGCAGCGTCGTCTCGAAGTCGGCCGGGATCAGCCCCGGCACGAAAGCGCGGCGCAGCGCGCCGAAACCGCGCAGGCCGCGCGTGCGCTGCCAGCCCTCGCCCGAGCAGATGCAGGGCGTGGCGGCGAAGTCGTGGAGGCCGGCGATGTGGTCGCCGTGGAAGTGCGAGAGGAGCAGCCCGCTGATGTCGCGCGGCGTCAGGCCGACGCCCTGCAGTTGCCCGAGCAGCGCCTCGTGGGCGGCGAAATGCACCGGCGTGATCGCCGCGTAGAGGCGGAAGATGCCGGCGCTGGTGTGCTGGCGGAAATGCTCGGCGTAGCCGGTGTCCCACAGCCAGTGGCGGCCGCCGACGCCAAGCAGGTAGGCGCGCGCGGGAAAGCGGCAGACCCGCCAGGCGGCGCCGCGCAGCGCCATGCCGGCCGGGTGCGTGCAGTAGCCGACGGTGAAGGCGGTCAGCTCAGCCATCGACCGCCTCCTTGCCGCGCTGCCAGGCGGCGGTGCGGCGGATGCCCTCGGCCAGCGGGACGATCGGCCGGTAACCGAGTTCGGCGATGGCGCGGCGATTGTCGAGGGTCATGTCGAAATTGACGGCGCCGACGCTGTAGCGGGTCAGCGGCGGTTCGCGCCGGGTGATGGCGGCGATGGCCTCCATGCCGGCGGCGACGCCGTGCAGCAGCGGGTAGGGCAGCGCCTGCAGGCGGTAGGCGAGGCCCATTTCCTCGCGCAGCAGGCGGTCGAGCAGGTCGATCAGGCGGCCCGGTTCGTGGTTGCTGATGTTGTAGACAGCTGCGTTCGGTAGATGCGGCTGGGTGGTGGCGAGCTGCAGCGCGTGCACGACGTTGCCGATGTAAGTGAGGTCGAGCACGGCGACGCCGCCGCGTGGCAGGCGCAGAACGCCGCCGTCGCGTTCGATCTGGCGCAGCAGGCGCGGCAGGATGACGCGGTCGTGCGGGCCGAACAGCGCGCGCGGGCGCAGCATCGTGTAGCGGGTGGCGGGATGGCGGGCGGCGAGTTCGCGGATCGCCTGCTCGGCCGCGTACTTGCTGGCGGCGTAGGCGTTGGCGAAGCGCGCGGCGCGGAAATCTTCGCTGACGGCGTGGCGGTGCTGGAAATCGAAATAGATCGATGGCGTAGACACCTGCACGAAGCGCGGCAGCCCGCGTTCGCCGGCCGCTGCGGCGAGCTTTTGCGTGGCGTCGAAGTTGGCGGCCCTGAACGCCGCCGGGTCGCCCCAGGGCGCCGACAGCGCGGCGCAGTGCCAGACCGCGTCGACACCAGCGAGCAGCGCCGCGCACTCGGCGGGCGACGCCAGCGCCAGGTCGAGCGGCACGAATTCGGCGCCGCGGGCGGCCAGTGCGGCGCCGGCCGGCAAATCGCGGCCGCTGGCACGCACCTTGAAACCGGCCGCCAGCAGCCACTCGGCGGCGTTGCGCCCGAGCCCGCTGGTGGCGCCGGTAACCAGGTAGTTCATGGCAGGAAGGTGAGGCCGCTCAGCGTCAGCCCGGCGGCGGTGCCGATCAGCAGCGCCGGCCGGCCCGGGATCAGGCGGCCGCTGCTGAATGCCACATGCAGCGCGCTGGGGATCGAGGCGGCGACCTGGTTGCCGCGTTCGCGGTAGATGTCGATCAGCGCCAAATTCGGCACCCCGAGCCGGCGGCGCATGTGTTCCAGCGACAGGTGGCTGGCCTGGTGCGGGATCACCGTCGCCAGGTCGGCCAGTTGCAGCGCGCTGCGCGCCAGCAGGCGACGGAAGAAATCCTCGATCAGCGCCGAGGCCTGGCGGAAGATGCGGCGGCCGTCCATGTGGAACAGGAAATCGCTGTCGGCGATGCCGGCGCGCGGGTTGCGGCGGGTGCCGCCGGCGCGGATCTCGCAGTATTCGATGCCTTCCGGATAGGTTTCGAGCAGGCCGGCGATGATCCCGCTGCTGCCGTCGCCGCGTTCGACGATGGCGCAGGCGGCGCCGTCGCCGAAGATCAGCGCCGATTCCTCGTCGTTCCAGTCGATGCCGCGCGACGCGAGATCGGCAGAGACGATGGCGATGCGCCGGTAGGCGCCGCCGTTGAGCAGTCCTGCCGCCACTTGGAAAGCCTGGATGAAGCTGACGCAACTGGCGTTGATGTCGAAGGCGGCGGTGCCGGCCGGCAGCCGGCTGGCGCGCAGGACATGGGCGGCGCTGAAGGGCAGCGCCTGGACGGCGATTGCCGAGGCGTAGAGCAGCAGGTCCACCGACGCCGGGTCGAGGTCGGCGCGGCGCAGCGCGTCGTTGAGCGCCGCCGCGGCAAGTTCGCTCTGGCTGGCGTCGGCGCTGGCGTGGTAGCGGCAGGCGATGCCCGAACGCTTTTCGACATAACCGGGTCTCCTGCCCAGGCGGCGGTCGAGCTCGCTGGAATCGACCCGGTTGGGCGGCAGGGCGTGGCCGGTGGAGAGAATCTTCAGGGGCAGGCTGACGGCGGGGGGATTTTTCATGAAACCTTTGCAAGGAGCGCGCGGCGCGGCCGGAATATGCCATGCCTATAGGCGGGTGGCAATTGCCGGGCGTCTGATCGCTCAAAGCGGAAGGGGGGCAGACTTTTCCCTTGGCTTATTCCGGCGAGCAGTTTTTCGAGAGTATGGGATTGCGTTGGCTTCGTTCACGGTTCACGGAGCGCAGGTTCATGCTTGCTGACGCGATGGCCTTGCTCGTCAGAAGGCGCCAGGCCGAGGCCGCAGGGTCGGGATGACCGCGTCCCACAAGGCCACCGATTCGGCCTCGCTCAAGGTAGCCTGCGTGATTTCCGGCAGGACCGCCGACTCCTCCATCGTTCTCGGGGCGGCGGGGATCCGGTAGCCGTTGTGGAAGGTGATCATGATGATCGGCGCCTTGGCGTTACCGAGCTTGCTGTTGGCCTCGAAGCTAAAGAGCTGCCCCTTGACCCGGTCGGTCGTTTTCCCGGTCAGCAACCATTCGTCGTACTTGATCCCGTGCGCCTCGTGGCGGCCTTTGCGCACCGTATGACCGTCGGCCTCGGCGGCACCGGCTTCGATCTGCCGACCGCGATCCAGCAGGTTCGTGTCCTCGCGGAAATTGGAAGCGGTTTCGAGGCTGAAATACACGTCCTGGCTGTCCTTCAGGTGATAGGAAACCAGAACCTCTTCTTCATCGGAAGGCGGACCGAGAACGAAACCGTTGTGGATGCATACACCTTGCTCGGTCGGAACTTCATTGTCGGCCCGACCGCGGACGCGTTCGTACATGCCGAGCAGGTGGGCGAGTTTTTCGGGAAGGTCGGTATGCAGTTGTTTGGCAATTGAATCATTCGCGTCTTCCGGAAACGTTGTATCTGTCGCGACAATCTGAAGCTGTATTGCAAATCCAGCTTTCCAGCCAAAAGCTTCGAGAAGTCTTGTCATCCGGTCGCTGCCATATTCCTCTTTGGCTAGGTCGAATACGGCACCAGTAGGCGAGCCTGGAATGTCTAGTGCAGCCCTAAGTCTTGGTGCCTTCAGTTTCCCGGGGAGAACTGTGGCGGCATATTTGGCGTAACGGCTATTGAATTGCGCCGAGAATGCGGCCTGAGTCATCGGTTTGATCTCAATGGAGACGCCTTCGATGGTAACGCTGAACTGACTGTTCAAAACAAAGGCCGCCGGCATCTCGATGAGATAGCGACCGATACAGCGAGGCGTCATGTTCTGAGTGATTTTCTTCATTCTGGTTGCTTCCTGTTCAGTCATCTTGGAAGGAGCCGGCTCGCAAGCGGCAAGCGCCACAGCACAAAGCAATAGCCAGGCAACGTAGCGAGCCCTTGTTCTGGTTGTTCGCATAGTTTCCGTCATTCGTAACGCAAGCTGGTCTTGGTGACTTCTTGAGCAATTTTTACGATCGCACGCAGGGTGAAACTGCGCACCCGGTCAAGTTCCGGTCCCTCCTTGTAGGCCGGTTCATGCCCCGCGACAACCTGAAGAATCGACTTGACGCCGCTCCTGGCGGCGACTCCGGATCGATGGGGCACTGTGCCGTCGCCGTTTTCGTCCGGCGGATCGAGAGCGAACAGCCTGAGTTGTTCCCGCTTGTCGCGCTGGTCGGTAGGCTTGGCCAGGACGATGCGCTCGCTCTTCGTTTCGCGGCCCAGGACTATGTCAGGTTTTGCCTCAAGCACGTTGACGGAGCTTGAAGCGCCGCCCTGCAGAATAGAGTGAGGATTGCGCTTGCTGGTCCAGCCCACGCTGCCATAGGAAAGAAATCTGCTGGCACTGCCAAAGAAGGCGAAGGTATTGGGGTGATACTGATCAGCCAAGTCGGTATGTAATGCTTTGACGGCACTCTTGATTAGACCGGCATACACATTCCAATCCTTATCGATCTGCGCCTGCCGTTTTGTCGGATCAGACTCGATGTTCAGCGGATTGATCAGGGTGTCTTCGCACATGCTCCACCACTTGCCGCGCACGGTATAGATTTCACCATAAGGGTCGCCGTTCGTTGGATAGCTGTACTCCTGCGCACCGTCCTTGATCTTCAGCCAGCCATTGCCGTATTCCGGTGTCGGCAGCAATTGCAGCGGACCAGGGGCTGAAGACAGCACTGCCGTCATTTCGGCGGCATCTTCGCCCAGTAGCTTTGCAGTAATCTTGGCGGAGATTCCTCCGAACCAGCTATCACTGGGAGGAATCTCGGCGCCGGTCTTCATTCGCTTGTAGGTTGCCGCAGCACCGATGGTGGGCATGACGCCGTGCGAGATGCCGAAAATCTTGTCCCGCATCGGCACGCCCGCATCATCCTTGAGCAGTTCCGAACAACAGCGTGCGACCAAGCCACCCATCGAGTGGGTGACGATGATGATCTTCTCGCACTTCTTCTTTTCTCTTTTGTAGCGGGCGATGATCTCATTGATCCTGCCGCTTAATCGTTTGGCTGAGACACGGTTGTCTGCAAGCCAATTGTACCCACAGGCAAACACCGGAAACCGGTAGCGATAGCTCAAGGCGACTTCTTCGGCCTTCAGTGCCTCCTCGCCCGTCATCGCCCCCAGAGCTTGGCCGATCAGGTTATGACGCTGGCCGTTCTTGGCGTTTTCGTAGTCGTTGAGGTTGCTTTCCAGCCAGATGAGGAAGCTCTCATAACTGTATGCGCCCACTTCGCCCCAGCCCCGTCGCTTGAGTTCCTCCTCCGTATATCCAGTGCCCGTTGGCAGCTTCCCGCCATCATAGACATCAGTCACCTCGGGACGCAAATGGCGCTTGCGAGCTTTCGGCCCCCGGGCGATCCAGCCTGCCAGCAGGGATTCAGGGGAATCCATCAACCACTTGGCGCCATCCTTGCTGATGAGGTTCGATCCCATCACGCCAGGCACGAAGATCACCGGAATGATGCGGTCGGGCACCATTTGGCAGACGCCAAGAGAGTCGTCAGGCGTGCTCATGGTCGAAGACCAGTGCGGATCGCCTCGCCGGTCGTAGCTGACGGGAATTTGGCGCTCTTTCGTTTGGCTCACCGCAAATCACTCCTCGGGCAACAAACGGAACTGTATGTTTTCGAGAAACAGGCTTTTCTGCAGTCCGGTACTTCCTTTTCCATCGGTCACTCCCCGTATCAAACTGCCGTCTGCCCGTGCGATCTCGAAACGCCTGTTGGCAACGGGCGAGTTGTCATACGGCCAGCGCAAGACGAGTTCTTCGTCGAAACTGCTGCTCGGCCAGCTGTTCATCTCCCGACTCAAGCTCGTCGGCCCCGAGAACTTCTTCTTGCTCGCATGCACCGTGATCGTCCCCGGGCACTGCACGGTAATCCCGCCGTCGATGGTGATTGAGGCGCCGCCCTTGACCGCCAGATGAATCTTCTTCGCCGCCGCGAAGTCGACGTGGGCATTGGCGGAGACGATCCTGAGGTCCTGTTTGGCCTGGAACTTCATTTCATCGCTCTGCGCCTGCAGGTCGATGTCGTCTCTGGCGGCGATCAGTTTGATGCCGGTGTTGCCTTCGCCGGGGCGGATGGCGCCGGCCACCAGGCCGATGGCCTGGCCGGTGTGGAGGCGGGCCTTGCCGGCGATGGCGAGGTTGCTGTCTTCACCGCTCTCGAAGGTGGTGGTTTCGTCGTTGGCGTATTGCAGGTTCTGCCCGGCGACGTGGGCGAAGTTGGCGCGGGCGGCTTGCAGGATCGCCGGGTCGGTCGGGTGCGGGCGTTTGTCGGTGTCGGCCGTCGTGGTCTTGGCCTGGGCGTCGGCGTTGGCCTGGCTTTCGTCTTTGGCATCGACCATGCCGCTGGCGACGGTGTGCAGGGCCTTGATCGGTGCGGCTTGTTGGTCGATGGCGCTTTGTTCGGCGGCGTTGCTGCCGATGGCGCTGGACAGTTCGACGGTGCGGTGGGTCTTCGCCGCCTGGCAGAGGGTGCGGGCCAGGGTGTCGGCTTGTCTGAGCAGCGCCATGCCGGGGGCGAAGTCGCCGGCCGGGGTGCCGGGGGCGGCGAGCGGCCAGGTGCTCATCAGTACGCCGCGCCCGCCGCGTAGGGCGCCCCAGGCGTCGGTGCGGAGTTCAACGCCGGTGCCGCGGAAGCTGCCGCGGTAGTTGTCGGCTTGGTGGATGAGGTGGCCGAGGTTGAGTTCGCTGCTGTGCTGGGTGCTCTTGAGCTGGATGCGTTGCTGGCGGTCGCTGTCGTCCATCACTAGCTGGTTGAACCCCTGGCCGCCGAATTCCTTGCTCTTGAAGCCGCCGAGCGCGGCCGGGTGGCGGTGGCTGTGGCTGGCGCCGCCGTGCCAGGCGGGGCTGTTGCCGCCGGCGAGGTTGCCCTGGCCGGCCGGGCGGTGGTCGGTGGCGGGGTCGAAGACGCTGGCGTCGCTTTCGCCCGGGCGGCCGCCCGGGGTGGCGGGGACGCCGCCGGCGCCCTTGCCGTTGTAGAGGGCGCCGAGGACGTAGGGGCGGTCCATGTCGCCGTTGAGGAAGTCGATCAGTACTTCCTGGCCGATCCGTGGCAGCCATTGCCAGCCCATGCCGGGGCCGGCCTGGCGTTGCAGGACGCGCATCCAGCAGCTGTCGCGGTCGTCCGGCCGTTCGGCTTGTTGCCAGGGGAAGCGGATCTTGATCCGGCCGTAGCGGTCGCACCAGATTTCGTCGGCGCCTTCCGGGCTCTGTTCGCCGTTGGGGCCGACGACGGTGGCAGTCATCGGGCCGGGGGCGGTGGGGCGCGGGTTGAGGCGTAGGCCGGTGTCGTCGGTAAGCGCCGGCCGCCAGGGGAGATCGGCGTGCAGGCCGGTGAAGGCGTTGCCGTAGCCGCGTTCGCGGGCGAGTTCGAGGAGTTCGGCGGGAAGGCGTTCGGAGGCGGCGACCGGTTCGACGGCGTCGCCGCCGGAGAGCGGGTCGTCCTGACCGAGGTTCTGCGGGAGGCGCAGGCGTTCGGCGAGGCGGGCCATGGCGGCGGCGGTCAGGTTGTTGATGCCGGCGTGGCTGACCTCGCAGACCAGGTAGCGGTGATCGCCGGTGCGCGGCAGGTCGCCGATGGCGATCCAGGTGCCGGCGGAGAGGCTGCGCACGGTACCGCGGCCGAGCCAGGTCAGGTAGCGGGCTTCGTGCGCTTCCATCGTCAGCCGCCCGTAGCGTTCGGCTTCGGCCAGGCTGGCGAAGGCGTAGGGGCCGGCGTCGTCGTAGTTCTCGAGGGCTGGCGCGTTGGCGCCGCCGATCGGCTGCGCCGTCGGCACGCTGGCGGCGATGGCGCGCTTGGCCTTGTAGTCGTGCGACAGCAGCGTGGTTTTGGCGGCGAGCAGGCGGCGGTGTTCGCCGAAGGCGAGGATGGCGTCCTGGGCTTCCTGTGAGTCGCTGCGGTGGTAGCGCAGGCCGCTGGCGGACACCGGGTCCTGCGGCAGCAGGCGGCTGTCGGCGAAGATCGTCAGGCGGTGGCCACCGGGCGCCGCGTCGTCGGCTTCGACGCGCCAGCCCAGGCCTTCCTCGGCAAGCAGGCGGGAAACGAACTGGTAGTCGGATTCGTTGTACTGCACGCAGTAGCTGCGCGGCCGGGTGTCGGCGAGGAAGCCGGCGACCTCGTCGGCCCATTGCCAGGCGGCGACGTCGGCGTAGTCGGCGAACACGGTGTCGACGATGTTGACCACGGTGCGTTCCTGGAAGACCCGGTGATGGCGGCCGCGCGAAGTCAGCCAGAGCCAGGGAATGACGATCAGCCGGTAGCGCCCGAAACCGCCGTCGGCGTCGAGCGTCGCCGCCCAGCGCACGTAGCCGTGGCGCTTGTAGGTGCTGCCGTCGGCCAGCCGGACGTCAAGCGCCAGCGCCTTGCCGAGGAAACGCGACTGGCCGAGCCGGGCGTCCGGCGCGACGAGGTCGATGACGTATTCGAATCCGCCCGACAGACTCTCCCGCCCCCACCAGCATTCGACTTCCAGTTGCGGCATCCCCTCGTCCCGCCAGGACAGCGCGTACAGGCGCGTGTCGCTCGAGAACAGGTTGCGCACGAGGTCGATGGACATGGCGGTGACGACGGAATGGGAAGCCGGAAGGATAGCGAAGATGTCGTCATGTGACAATGGAATATGTTGTGCTGGCGTTAACGCTACCTATTTGTGGGCGTCGAATTCGCTCGACTCGG
The DNA here is from genome assembly GCF_055901855.1 of Azonexus sp. MM2026_4. Classification (NCBI taxonomy): domain Bacteria; kingdom Pseudomonadati; phylum Pseudomonadota; class Betaproteobacteria; order Rhodocyclales; family Azonexaceae; genus Azonexus; species Azonexus sp. MM2026_4. The sequence goes on from NZ_CM148380.1 coordinate 4,347,653, forward strand.
TCGCCCGATGGCTGACCAGCGCGTCGCCGAAGTACAGGGTGTAGGTGTTGGCGCTCGCCGTGTAGTCCAGCAGGCTGTTGGCGAAGCGCGGCCGGCAGGGAATTTCCGGCATTGCCTGGGCGAGTTCCGCCGGGTAGCGGCCATGCGCGGCGCGGTAGTCGGCCAGCGCCTGGCGCACCGTTTCGCCGCGATCGATGCATTCGTTGAAGGCGCGGATGTGTTCGTCGGCGCCGAGTTGCCAGGCGTGCAGGCCAAGGCCGGCGAGCAGCAGCGCCGCCAGCAGGCGGCGCCAGAGGCCGGCGGTGACCAGACAGGCGAGCAGCCCGGCGAGGACGATGATGCCCGGGATGACGATCACGAAATCGCCGATTTGGCCCGGGGCGGTGCCGTGGAGATAGGCGGCGGCGAGCGCCGGGAGGATGGCGAGGCGGGCGGCGAGCCGGAGGGCACGGCGCCAGCGGCCGGCGGGCTGCGCCATCAGGCGTTTTCCTCGCTGCCCTGCCAGACCGGCCGGGCGAAATCCGGTGCGAACAGCATGCCGTGGCGGACGATGCGCAGCACGCTGGCGTGGCCGCCGTCGCCGCGGCAAGCGTCGTTGAGTGCCTGGCGGCGCGCCGCGATACCGGCGAAGAGCAGATCGTGGGGCGTCTCGGTCAGCGCCGGATCGTCGACCAGCAGGCAGCGCTCGGTGAATTTTCCGGGGCCCTCGTAGCGGGTTTCGCAGATGCCGCGCAGGAAGGTGAAATCGAGCTCGTCGGCGGTGAACCAGAGGAAGCCGGGAAGCGGGTAGTGGCCGGGCAGGTCGCGCCAGGTGGCGCTTGCGAAGTTGACGATGCGGATCGTCCCCGGCACTCCTGGCGGCGCTGCGGCGACGACCAGCGCCAGGTAGCGGCCGCAGTGCGACCAGATGAATTCGCCGATCACTGGGCCGGGATCGACGCCGCAGGAAGTCGCGCAGCGGTAGGGGGCATAGGGCGTGGCCGGGCCGTAGCCGGGCAGGGGGAAAAGTTCGGCGCGGTAGTCGGGCTGGGCGCGGTTCTTCAGTTCGATCACCGTCGCCAGGCGCTGGTCGCCACCGTTGAAGCAGGCCGCCAGGTCGATGCGGTAGAGCGCGTGGCGCTCGATCCGGGTGCGCCTGCGGCGCTGCGGCTGGCCGTCGGCATCCCGGTAGTCGACCTCTTCTTCGTCCCAGGGGTAGGTTGACGATTCCTGGCAGCTTTCGACGCGCTCGCGGGAGAACGAGCGCTGCAGCAGGACGACATCGGCGAGCAGCATGCCGGGGGCGCCGGCGCGCATGTCGCCCGGCGCCGTGTGCGGAAATTCGTCGACGCCGGCCAGCGGCAGCTCGCGGGCGGCGGCGGGGGCGAAGACGCCGTCCGGCATCAGGTCGAAGAGGCGGTCGCCGATGACCAGGAAGCGTCCTTCGTGTTCCGCGCTGTCGATCCAGCAGGCCTTGGTGTGGCGCGTTTCGATATCGAGCAGATAGCCGTCGACGAGTAGCGCGTAGATCGGCGCCGCGAAGCGCAGGTAGGGGTTGTCGCGCAGCGGCCGCCGGTCGGGAACGAAGATCAGCGTGTGGCGGCCGCCGCTGCTGCCGACGCTGACCGCGTCGTGGCGCGGCAGCGGCTGGCGCTGGGCGTCGTCGAGCAGCCACCAGCCGTCGTCCTCGACCAGCGGGATGGCCGGTTGTTCGGCGATCAGGCGGTCGATGTCGAGGCTGACCGGCGTGTCGCCGGTGAGCGGCGAAACCCGGCCATGAATCTTGCCGTCGCCGATGGCGTCGATCTCCCACGGCACGTCGTTCGCCGACAATTGGTAGGCGAGGCGGCGTTCGAAGTCGACCAGCAGCATTCCCCAGGTGCCGCGCGACGGCTGCGTCAGCGCCGCGTAGCGCCCGTCGTCGGCGATCGCCACCGACGGCCCGACGTCCCGGAAGGCGCAGCGGTTGCTGAACACCACGTCGCCGTAGGTCGGCCCGCCCATGCAGATTTCGCCGGTATCGTAAAAGCGCCAGAGAACGCGGCAGCCGTCGCTGCCGGCTTGCGTCGAGCCGCCGCTGGCCGTGCCGGACCAGGCCGAGCTGCCACGCCCGGCGCCGGCCAGCGGTGCGGACGCCAAAGCGGGGGCCGGGGTCAGCGAATAGCGGTCCCGCAGCAGGCTGAAGATCACCGCCGTCGCCAGCCAGAGCAGGAGCGGGGCGATGATCATCGACAGCAGATGCCCGCGCACGCCGTAGCCGGCCAGCACCTGCAGCCCGGCGCCGATGCTCAGCCCGCCGAACAGGTAGGCGCAGGCGCGTTGCAGCCCGGCCCAGCGCAGCGGGTGGCAGGCGACGTAGGCGAGGAGCAGGGCCAGGCCGACGAATAGCCCGTAGCTCAAGGGGACGAACAGGCCGCCCGGAATGCCTGCGACGATCAGCAGCCAGTGGCGGAGCTTCATCGGTTTGGTGCAGCCGGGATGGTCATGGCGGTGGGGGCGGATTTCATGAAGGCGGAATGATAGGTGAATGACGGGCCCGCCGCCATCGCGCCGCTTGCCGGCTTCAGCGCAGCGCGACGCCGGCGGCGAGGGCGATCATGACCACGCCCGAGGTGCGTTCGATGTGCCGCAGGTGGCGCCTGAACCAGGCCAGCAGCCGGGGCTGACCGACGCCGCGGGCGATTGTCGCGTCCCAGGCGAAGACGGCGCCGGCCATCCACAGGCCGTAGATTGCCTGCTCGCCGGCCGGCGTGGCCGGCACGACGATGGCGCCGAAGAGCAGCGTGTAGAACAGCGAGTTCTTCGGGTTGAGAATGCCGGAGAGGAAGCCTTGCAGCAGGTGCGGCGCCAGTCCGCCGTGGCCGCTTGCCGCCGGTTCTGCGTCGCCGCTCGCCAGGCGGCCGTCGCTGCGCAGGAAAAGCAGGCCGAGCCAGACGAGGTAGAGGCAGCCGGCCCACTTGAGCGCGGCGAAGAGCAGCGGCCAGCGGGCGAGCAGCGAGACGCCGGTGAGCGCCAGGGCGATGTAGGCGGCGTTGGCCAGCGCGATGCCGAGGCTGCAGGCGATGGCCGGGCGCAGGCCATGGACGATGCGCGTGCGCATGATCAGGAAGAAATCCGGCCCCGGGCTGAGCAGGGCGACGAAGTGGGCGCCGGCGACGAGGCCGAACTGGGTGAAATCGAAGTTCATGGCGCCAGTGTCGCCGGCCGGCGGTGGCCGGTCTTGGAGGAAATTGCGCCGTTCAGCGCCGCCTGCCGTATTGCCCCGGGGTGGCCGCGACGCGTTCGCGGAAGCTGCGGTGGAAGTGGCTCTGGTCGGCAAAGCCGGTGGCCAGCGCGGTATCGCAGATCGGCGCGCCGGCGGCGAGCAGGCGGCGGGCGCGTTGAATGCGGCGGTCGAGCTGGTAGGCGTGCGGCGTCATGCCGGTGTGGCGGACGAAACGGCGGATCAGCTGGTAAGGGCTGAGGCCGGCGCGGGCGGCGAGTTCGGAAAGCGGAATGGTTGCGTCGCAATGCGCGTCGAGCCAGTCGCGGACGGCGGCGATGCCGGCGGGGAGGCCCGCTGGGGCGGCGCCGGCGGGCGTTTGCCGGGCGAGCGCGGCGAGCAACTGGCCGAGGCAGTCGGCGAAACCGCCGGCGTCGGCGCCATCGCGCACCGCCGCGAAAGTGGCGCCGAACCGGCGGTAAGCCGCCGCGTCGCCGGTCCGCCGCCAGTCCGGCGCGGCCAGCCCGCTGGCGGTGAGGAAGCCGTCCAGCCAGGCGGCGTCGATGTAGAGCATGCGGTAGCTCCAGGCGGCGCGGTCTTCCGGGTTGCAGGCATGGACCCGGCCGGGCGGAATGACGACGAGGTCGCCGCGGGCGAGACGGTGGCTGGCGCCGTCGATGGCGAAGCGGCTGTGGCCGGCGTCGACGGCGCCGATCGACCATTCGGCGTGGGCGTGCGGCCGGTAGCAGGCGCGCGAATCGGCGGCGCTGCGCGCTTCGACGAAAGGCAGGCCGGGCGGCCGGTGAAAGCACGGCTGGCCGGGCGTGGCGGCTTGTGAGCGGGGTTCCATGCGGCGATTTTCTCAGGATTTCCCGCCGCGCGGCGCACCGGTGCCGCCGCATTGACGCGGCGCGGATCGCCGCCGAAGATGATGGGCCGCGAGCCAACCGCCAACAGGAGTCGTCATGCAAGCCATTCTCACCGGACACAGCCGCGGCCTCGGCGCCGCCATCGGCGCCGAACTGCTGGCGCGCGACATCCGCGTGCTCGGCGTCGCCCGCCAGGGCAATCCCGCGCTCGCCGCCGCCTACCCGGGGCGGCTGAGCGAAGCCAGCCTCGATCTCGCCGACACCGCCGCGCTGCGCGCCTGGCTCGACGGCGGCCAGCTCGGCGATTTTCTGGCCGGCGACGGCGGGCCGCTGCTGCTCATCAACAACGCCGGCGTGCTCGGTCCGATGGCCGCGCTGGAAGCCCAGGACGCCGGCGAAATCGCCGCCGCCATGGCGATCAACGTCAGCGCGCCGCTGCTCTTCAGCGCCGCGCTCGCCCGCCGCCACGCCGGCGAATTGCGCATCCTGCACGTCTCCAGCGGCGCCGCCCGCCATCCCTACCCGGGCTGGAGCATCTACGGCGCCGGCAAGGCGGCGCTCGACCACCACGCCCGCTGTGTCGCCGCCGACGGTCGTGGCAAGCTGCGCATCTGCGCGCTGGCCCCCGGCGTCATCGACACCGACATGCAGACCCGCATCCGCGCCAGCGCCGCCGCCGACTTCCCGCTCAAGGACAAGTTCGTCGCCCTCAAGGCCGAAGGCCGCCTGAGCACGCCGCAAGGCGCCGCGCGCGCGTTGGTCGATTACCTGCTGAGCGAAAGCTTCGGCCGCCAGCCGGTGGCCGACCTGCGCGAACTGGGCTGACGCCGCCCGCGGCCTTTTGCACCTCCGGCGCCAGCGCGCCACTTCGGCCGGGCGCCATCCTCTGCGATAATCCCGGCCTTTCCTCGTAGCCCGTCCGCTCATGACCTCCATTGCCTCCCGCCTCATCGATGCCGCCCAGACGCTTTCCCGTGACGTCGACGCGATGCGCTTCGCGGCGCCGGTCAGCCATGTCTACAATCCGCTCGACTACGCCTGGACGGTGCATCGCAGCTACCTGGAGCGCTTCGGCAGCAACCAGAAGCGGGTCGTCTTCCTCGGCATGAACCCGGGGCCGTTCGGCATGGCCCAGACCGGCGTGCCCTTCGGCGAAATCGCCGCGGTGCGCGACTGGCTCGGCCTGTCCGGGGCGGTCGGCAAGCCGCTGCCGGAAAACCCCAAGAAGCCGGTGGACGGCTTTGCCTGCAAGCGCGGCGAAGTCAGCGGCCAGCGCCTGTGGGGCCTGTTCCGCGAACGCTTCGGCACGCCGGAAGCCTTCTTCGCCGAACATTTCGTCGCCAACTACTGCCCGCTGGTCTTCTTCGACGAAGGCCGCAACCTGACCCCGGACAAGCTGCCCGCCGCCGAAGCCGGGCCGTTGCAGGCCGCCTGCGACGCCCACCTGCGGCGCATGGTCGAGGCGCTGCAGGCGGAATGGGTGATCGGCGTCGGCGCCTGGGCGGAAAAGCGCGCCACCATCGCCCTGGCCGGTTTGCCGGTGCGCTTCGGTCGCATCCTCCACCCGAGCCCGGCCAGCCCGGCCGCCAACCGCGGCTGGGCGCCGGAAGCCACCCGGCAGATGGTCGAACTCGGTTTGTGGGCGGCCTGAACGGCAGCCTCTCCGAAACCCGCGATCAGCCGCCCGGCTTCAGTGGCGGACCTGGATGAAGCGCGAGAACTGGCGGTCGGACTCGAGGATGTGCTCCAAGCACCAGCCGGCCAGGAAGTCGCTCAATGCTTCGGGGGCGATGCGGCCGCTGCCAGCATCGCCGAATCGCTGCTCGAGGCCGGCCAGCATCCGCCGGTGCTCGTCGCGGTGACCGGCGAGATCGGCGTAGCCGGTGATTTCCAGCACCTTTTCCTCAGCCGAGAAATGTTCGGCGCTGACCGCCAGCAGTTCTTCGCCGACCGTCTCGAAGGACCGCCCGTCGGCGATCCGGTCGATGGTGTGGCGACAGAGGAGGAGGATGTTGCGGTGCTGATTGTCGAGCATCCAGTTGCCGACGCTGTAGTGCCGTTCCCAGCCGGACAGATTTTGCATGACGACGTCTCCAGTCTTCGGCACCGCTGTCGTGGCCAAACCGGGGATTTCCCGTGATCGCCCCTCCTCGCTGCGGACAGTCGACCGTCCGCAAGCCGCCTGCCGCGGCAGAGGTCTGTGCAGTGCCCGATGTTGTCTTGCCTGAAATTGCGGGGCCGGCGTAACCGGCAGCGCCCGCTTGCCTCAATGCCTGCTGATGTCCGGTTGTCGCGCCCGGCGCCGCAAGTCGCTCGCCGGGTGCTGATGGTACTGGAGCCAGGATGTGCCGCGAATTTTCAAACCACCTGCATCAATCATGGAAGCCTCCCGATATTGCGTGGGTTGATCGGAGCCGTCTGCTGCGTTCATGACGGAATATTTGACTGCCGGGGCCGGCGCTTGTTCCGCTGCGCGTGAAAAGGGGAGGACAAGCGCTAGCTTGTCCGCCTCTGTTAGGATTGTTTTTTCGGGTTGTGTGGGGCGGTAAGCGGCTTAATCAGTGACAACGATCAATCCAAACTTGGCGAGGTACGCCAAAAGGCGTAGAACGTCAGCTTCGATCACTGCGGGTTGGCCTTCAAAATCGGCAATGCAGCCGGAACACAGGTCAGTGACTGAGACCGGATACTCAATCCGCTCCCATATCGACATGGCGACGGTGTCGAGGCCAAAAAACTTACCGCTGCTTATGTCCATTAATACAAGTTGCCCATCAACTTCAGTGCAAAGCGGCGTATCACGCCATGAAACCGTGGAAGATAAGTTGATATTCACGGAAATTACCCCATGTTTGTTTTCGGTAACAATCCCCACTTCATAGAGCTCGGGGGGGCGCACTAGGGCTTTTGCACTCGAATGTCATTCACTCGGAATTCGCCAGGTTTGCGCAATATTTGAGCAACCAAGACATGCCAAATGCCACTGATGAAATCTTTTATAAGAAGTTTGCTTGCCCGCTATCACTCACAAGCCATTTGAAGAACAAGTTTTGCTCAGAATTTAGGCAGAACTTGCTGAACTGATGTGTTATGTAATTTGAGTGAAAAGGCCTTGAGGGGTAAGTGGCACGGTTAGAATGTTCCCACTTCAAAAATCCCTTGGAACATCGTAGATTTTGTGTGCCGCAAGTGATGAGGGGCGGCCCTCGTCCGGATTATAATGATCGATTTTGTTAGTATCAATATTTCACACGTATTGAGTAATCTGTTTTTGACAGAAATTTTCTCCCGACGGAGTCTGTTCTGGGTGCGTTCGTATTAGCTGCGAAATCGACGATGGTGAGTCACCATTACATTTGGCGTGAGGGCAATATATTGAATAAGTACATGGTTTCATGACATATTTTTATCGTCTTGGCGGACTACAGGTGGAGTCTGCTTTCCTGTTGCCTGGATGGCCGGAATGGCCAGAAGCCGACTTGGGGCAGCCTGATATACACATCCGAGTCGGCGCTGTCCCGGAGTATTTAGAGAATGCCGATGTCCGCCTGCGAACCATCGAGGCCCAACGCGGTGAAGCGATTCTGCTACGCTTTCCCGGTCTGATGCGGGTGCTGGTTCGCGATGCTGAGGTGGTGGTGGACCCCGTCCCACAGGCCGATCTGGACATGATCGCCTGCTTCCTGTTGGGTAAGGTCCAGGCAGCCTTATGGTACCGGCGCGGCCTGCTGCCATTGCATGGCAGCGCGCTGGCGGTGGACGGACGAGCGGTGGCGATTCTCGGCGAATCAGGTGCTGGCAAGTCCACCCTAGCCGCCACGCTGGCGTCTCGTATCGACGGAACGGTGGTGAGCGACGATACCTGTGTCGTTCATGTAAGAGATGATGGCGGAGCCGAAGTGTGGCCGAACACCAGCATGTCTCGATTGTGGCCTGACGCGGTTCGGGCGTTAGGCAAAACCCCGGAAAGTCTGCCAAGGGCGCCGGGGTTCAAGGACAAGCTGTTTATGGGTAACAAGGACGAACTACCGGCATCGCCGCTGCCGCTCGCCTTGATGGTAGCCCTGGAGGTGGATGAAGAGAGTGCTCATCCCAATCTCCGGTTGTTCAGGCCACCCCAAGCCGTGGTGGCGACCTTCTTCAATCTACAAAAACCGCTGGTCGGCAAGGCCTTGCACCCGGAATCTCGTCTTTTGGCACAGGCTGCCCGCCTGTGCCGCGGAATTCCGATGGTTCAGGTGCGCCGCCCTCGGCTCGGGACGGGCGAGCGAACTGATCTTGCCGCCCTGGTGGAGCTGGCTATTGCTGAAACCATGGCGCTATCAGTATCCCAACCTGCTCGTTGACCAATCAGTCGTTACCACCTTCCACCCAGCGAATGAAGCGGCCGACATGCACACCACGGGCCAGTAGCAGGCGGTATTCCTTACTTTGCTGAAGTGCCTTGGCGTCGTCCTTCGGCCAGCGGGTGACGAGGTCCTTCATTCGGGGGATGTCCAGCAAGCGACTGGCCAAGGGCGAGGCTTCAAGGCGCTCGACATCCTGTGCCAGTTGTTCCCGTTTGAGACTGAGCCGGTTGAACCACTCCGGGCACTGCGCACCTGAGCGGGTTTCATTGAGGATCTCCGGCGGCAGGCGGTCGGCGAGTACCTGGCGTGCGAACCAGCGCTCGATACCATCCCGTCGGAACAGGGGTTCCGGCACCGTCAGCAGAAATTCCAACAGGCGTTGATCGGCCAGGGGCGAGCGGGTCTCGAACCCGTATATCTCGCTGTGGGTATCCGACATTTCCCGGGCCAGCGGGTTATGGTCGTAGGTCAAGAAGGCGCGGGTCTGTCGCCCGTCGTATTTTCGATGGGCGACGCGCCCCGCCACGACGTTGGCAGGGTCGAATCCGCTGTCCCGCCATAAATTTCCCAAACCCAACGCCTCGGCCGACGAGGGGCGCAGGGAACTGTAGTCGCCCAGGCCCGCTGAAGCCCCTCCGCGCCAGTTCAACAAGGCGCGCGTCACCCCGGGCGCCACCCAGTCAAGAAACTCCGTTCGTGCCACCGATCGGAAGGACTTGCCTGTTTGGCGTGCGCGAAGGCGCAGTTCCCGTCCTAATGTCCACAGCCGGCCCGAACGCCAAAGGTCGGCGTGGGATAGCCATCCCGGCCAACTCAAGCCCTGGTTTCCCTGGTTTCCGTCCAATAGGGTCGAATAGCCTTCGGTTGCCACGGAATCCATCAGGAATCCATACCATCCCATGTTTACGACGCCGAGGATGGGACCGCCGGTCTGATCGAAGTATTGCGTGTCGTCCTCGTCAAAGGGGTGCAAGCCTTCCGGCCGGATAAAACGTATATCCAGATCGGGATACAGACGGCCCAGCGCGCGCACCTTGTCACTTTCGTCGACATAGCGGTTCGGATGGGTTGCCAAGGTGATGCCGGTTGGTGGTGCGGCGGTGAAACAGGCGATGGTCTCGCATCGCCCCAGTCGCGCCGCCGTGGCCGCGACGGCCGAGGAATCCAGACCGCCGCTGGTGGAAATGGCGACCCGGTTGACACCACGCAGGGCATTGGCTACCGCTTGGTCAAGCAAGGCGCGGGCTTGGTGAACCAGATCCGCTGGTGAGGCCGTTGATGGTCGGGTTGTTACATCGGGCGTCCAATAACGAATCTCGCGCGCGCCAGCGGCGTCGAACAGCAACGCGTGGCAATTGGCTACGCGTTCGATACCACGATAAAAACTCGGGCGCGGCGCTTCGAGATTCAGGGCCAGAAAATTGGCCAGTGCGAGTTCGTCCAGTTCGCGCGGCACATAGGGCAAAGACAGCAGGGCGGGCAATCGGGTGGAGAAGGCAATCAAACCTTCGCGGCGATGAACGAACAATGGAATATGGCCGATCCGGTCGCGGCCCAGAATCAGTCGTCCCGCATCTTCCTGCCACCAGGCGAAGGCGAAAGCCCCCAAAGGGCGGGCCAGCCCCTCCGGTCCCCAGCGCTCCAATACTCGCAGCAACAGGGCGCCATCGCTGAGAGACGCCAACTCGGCTCGGTCCAGGCCGAGGCTTGCGGCTAATTCTTCGCGGTTGTCCAGGCGGGCCTTGGCAACGTATAGCCCTCCGTCGCTCGTTACCAATGGGTGTGACTCGGCGGCTGCTTTGCCGGGAAACGGGCTGGTCCGCCGGGCGATTGCCGCCCGCCGTGAGCGCCGGAATGCCACTTTTTGACCCGGTTGAACGATCAGAACTGAGCGGATTCGATCATCAATCGGTCCACCATCCAGGCGAATCAAGCCGCAAAACGCACTCATCCGATCATCGCTTCAGTGATCGATGACGCTGAATCCGTCATGTGATTGAAAGCACCGCGTATCGTTCTTTCATGATGAAACTCTTGCTTACCTCAACGGGTACGCTGATTTCTCAATTCTCTCGCTTCCATGAAGGCGGAAGCCAGTTGAGCCAAGCGGCCAGATATCATGCCTGAATTGGCATGAAAAACCGATCATCCTTCCTGATGATCGGTGCCCGGTCGGAAATAAAGCTTGCGGTTCGCTCCGATCTCGCGTTGCTTCCGGAGCGCCCGAGAGATCAACTTGCTGCGGGGATCAAACCACCCACGCTATCAGATTCAGTCCCAGCGGGGCCTTTGACTGTATCAGCAATATCAAACTCTTCGATGATTGGCGTCGCCCAGTTCGGTCGTTGGGGGCGGGCTGTGGCTAAGTTGCGATCTGGCGCTCCTTGATCCGGCATGGTATGACACTCCTGAGTTTGATTGAGAGGCATGAATTGTGGTCTTTCGTCGATTGTCACACGAGAGAAGGTAAGGCGGCAAATTTATAAGGGAACACCCTGGGTAACGCCGCCACCCATCCAAATCATCAGTCGGCACACTTTCCTTGTCTCACACTGCTGGCAATGCATCTGACGGTGATTTCGGTCTGATCGGTGCTGTCATTAATTCTGGTGGCAATGGTGGCGGACTTTCTATTTTTGTTAGCATTCGCCAGTGCTCATCATTGGTTTCGAATCTGCCCGCATGTCCGCTTCCGACCCGATTGCCAATCCTGATGTTTCTGCGGTTTCGGAATTTGGCGATGAGCAAGAATTCGCTTATCTTTACCTCGTAGGCAGATGGCGTTTGGCCAGCGCCTTCCCAATCCCGGCCCTGCCAACCGCGGCGAAGGGGGGGGCTGATGTCAACATCGTTGCCGGCAGAGTGCCCGCGCAACTGGAGGGGGCTGTTGCCGCGAGCCATCCGGTGCTCTCGGTGGGGACGGACGGTACGGTACTGTTAACGATACCGGGGTTGCTGCGTATCCTTATCGAGGATGCCTGTCGGGTCACTGTCGATGTCCTGGCAAACCAAGTCGACGTCAGTATCGGTATGCTGTTACGCGGGCCGGTCCTGGCGATCCTTGCACGCCAGCGCGGTATGTTGCCGTTTCAGGGAAGTGTGGTCAGGCTCGGCGACGGAGCCATTGCCCTGCTTGGTCCGTCAGGATGTGGTAAGTCAGTATTGGCGGCGCTGCTGGCACAGCGTGGCTTTGAGGTGTTGAGCGATGGTCTGTGTTTGATGACACCGGACCCAGACGGAACCACCATCCAGCCGTTGTCGCCGGTGTTGCGTTTGTGGCCCGACGCCTTGGCAGCACTGGGTGTTCCCGCGCTCGAAGTTCGCCCTTATCGATCCGACGGAGGTTACGGGTTTGTGACCATGAGTCCGGCGACGGCGTCCCCGCCATTGCTTCCTGTCCCATTAAGAGGAATCTTTGTTCTCTGTATCGACAAATGCCGGTGCAAAGACGTTGCCATCGTCGGCTTGCGTCCGGCCGAGACCATTGGCCGTTTGTCAGCAACTCTGTCGGCCCGGCCGGCCATGGTCGCGGGGCCATGGGGGCGAGATGTGGGAAAGCAACTGGCCACCGTAGCGGCGGCAGGACCCGTTATGGCCACCCATCCGGCCGAAGATTGGGCGCAGGGAGCGCTGCTGACCGATGCGATACTGGATTACCTGTCAGGCAGGATTGAGGGGAAGCAATCATGAACGCGGGCTCGATTTCGTGGATTGCCTCTTATCCAAAATCGGGTAACACCTGGATGCGCGCGTTTCTATCCACTTTGGAGCGAGGCAGCGAGCTGGAGCGGCTTGATGATATTCGCATGGATTTGACAGTCATCAGCCAGCGCCGAGAGATTGATATGCATCTTGGATTGACCACTGGCGATCTGTCGGAGGTGGAGGTGTTGGCCTTGCACTCCAAATATGTGGAAATGGTGGCGCGTTCGCGGACTACTCGGGCTTTTTGCAAAGTTCACGATGCCTACGTGCGCACACCCTCGGGAGACTGGTTATTTCCTCCTTCCTTCTCAGCCGGCGCGCTTTACATCGTGCGCGATCCGCGCGATGTCGCAGTGTCCTACGCACATCACAGCGCCAAATCAATTGATCAGATTGTGATGCGGATGGCTGAGGGGCGGTGGGACCATGGATTGGGTGCGTGGACCGATATCGTTCCCTATCAACGTCGGAACTGGAGCGAGCATGTCGAAAGTTGGATCGACGCACCCGACCTGCGACGGCTGGTGGTGCGCTATGAGGATATGCTTGCCGAGCCACTAGCCACCTTTACCCGCGTGGCGGATTTCGTTGGACTGCCCAAGGATACTCAGTCCGTTACTGCGGCTATCGAGGCTACCCGCTTTGAGCGTTTGCGTGAGCGCGAGGCGCGGGAAGGCTTCAAGGAAAAGATGAATGGCGACTTTTTTTTCCGTCAGGGGCGTGCCGGTGGCTGGCGGGAGGTGTTAACCGCAATGCAGGTGTCACGAATCGTTGCCGACCATGGTCGGGTCATGCGCCGTCTCGGCTATTTGGAGTAAGGGCATAGCTTTGCTTTGATTTTTGATTGCTGTTGTTCGTCTCGGAAAATTCGCAAACTGGGTTTGAACAGCAAACAGCACTTCGACCACGGGCATCGGCAAGCGTCGGGTAGGCGGTTCGATGCCACGATCCCGCAATCAGCGCCGGACCAAGTTCGCTTTGACGCCGGTGGCCAACGCAATATCGGCCACCGAGGCCTCAGGTTCGCAGCAGGCTGCCACCAACGTATCAGAACACAGATGGGGTTGCCGGGCGCTTACGTCGTCGCACAACCCAATAAAGATCAATCCCCCTGCATTACGCCATGACGACCTTGTTACGTCCGGCTTCCTTGGCGCGATAAAGCGCCTCATCCGCTTTCTTCAGCAAGGAGAGAGCATTTTCATTTTCCGTCGGCGTGGTTCCGGCGATTCCAATACTGATCGTGACGACGCCGAACGCCGACGTCTCATGCGGTATTTGCAGCTTCTCGATCGCCTCGGCGATCAATCGAGCATACGCCAGCGCGCCAGCGGGATCGCTTGTCGTAACGATCAATACAAATTCCTCGCCACCATAGCGAGCGATCAAGTCGCCGGCCCGGTTCGATTTTTCCTGCAAGGTTCTGGCCACGCGCTTCAAACATTCGTCGCCGACTTGATGACCGTAGTGGTCGTTGTATTTCTTGAACCAGTCCACATCGAGCATTGCCAGCGCCATGTAGCTGCCGCTCCGTTTCGCGCGGCGCCATTCTTCCGCGAGTGCCTCGTCGAAGCGGCGACGGTTGGCGATTCCGGTCAGTTCATCAGTGACGCTTTGGGTCGCGAGCATCCGGTTGGCCTCTTCGAGCGCAACGGTACGCTCCAGGACTTTGGCTTCAAGTTGCTGGTGTTCATCGTGAATACGCTCGGACATCCGGGTGAAGTCACGGGCCAGTTCGCCGATTTCGTCCTCAAGATGGACCGGGAGGTCGTTGCTTTCCTGCTTTCCTGGCCTTCCCAGGGAGCGAGTGGCACGCATGAGTTTCTGCAACGGCAAGGCGACCTGATTTTGCAAAATGGAGCGAATGACGAAAACTTCGACGAGCAGCGTGAGCAGCCCCAGGGCGATGACAACCGCCAGATTCTGCAAGATTGCCGGCCGCATCAGGGAGCGTGGATAGTGGATGCTGAGTATGGCGGGGGTTTCCGGAACATGCCCGATGGCAACGATTTCGTCTCTTGTATCAAGCAAAACCACCTTGCCCGGTGCCAGCGTTTGCGCTTCAAGCAATAAGGGGTAATTGGATTGCAGTCCGAGAGACTTGATCGACGCCCGACCTTCGGTTTTCTTGATCTCGTCCAGCAGTTCCGGATGGAACATCAGGGTTCCTTCGGCATCACCCAGAAACAGGGTGCTGTAGGCGCCCTCGATGGAGGGGTGAGCCAGGCGCTGCATGAGCTTGTCGAGCAAGACATCGACGCACGCCAGAATACGGTGTTTTCCGGCAGCATCGACGACATCCGGCGTGGCGACCGTGGTCATCCAGGCCTGGTTGGAATAGTCGTAGTACATCCGCGTCAGAAACGTCTCGTGCGTTGCCGATCCGAAACCGCGCGAATAGAACTCGTAGTTCGCCAGCTCAAGCGCATCCGGGCCGCTGTAGGTAAAGACCTTGGCAATGTCGGCCGCCTGGTAAATCGGGAAACCCTTCTCCGGGACGACGCCGTAGAAGTTGAACAGGCGCCCCTTCATTGCCGATCCGTATTTGTGTGAAAGCAGGTACGACAGCGCAAAACGGGCCTTGACGTCATCGCTCGGCGGAAACTCGGGCGCGTAGGTGGCGGACATGTTCGCAAAGCGCCGTCCGTCTGCGAGCGCCTGGCCCTCGAACAGGCCGGGACGTTGCGTGTACGACCCGTCGTCGTGGCGATAAAAGATCTGCTCAAAATCGCGCACCAAAGCCGCTCGTTGTTGCGGATCCGCATCCATGGCCTTGAATTCAGCGAGGAAATTCTGTTCCAGCTCGCGTATCTCACGGAACGGCAAGGATTCACGCTGTATCGTCTGGGCCGTCGAAAGCAGCAATTGCTCGCGCACCGCCTCTTCAATCGAAGAACGATTGAGGAAATAGGAGAAAACACCCGCACAGATCGAAACCATGCCGATGCGGATGATTGCGAGGCGCAGCGCACGACTGGCAAGCGACTGGTTCAATTTCACTGGATATTCATGAGTTTAGGCAAGGTGGGCTGCATTCTATCCGAGAGGTCGAGGCAAGCACGTTTTCTTGAGCCAGTAACGGCCGGCGCGCCGCGCATTCTGCCCAGCGCCAGGTTGGCGGCGGCAAGCGTCCGCTTTGCCAGTTTCTCGATGAAATCGAAGGCTTCAGGCTGAACGCTCAAGGCGTACTGCTTCCGGCGGTTTTTCGACACCACACCGCAGTCCAGCGGGACAGAAGTGATCAGCACATGCTGGCCGTTGTTGCGGATATCGTATTGCGCGTTCACGGCTTCGCTGATTGTTCGCATCGGCCGCCCGTTGTGTTGAACGACGCCTTCTCGCGCTGAAGCTCAATTGGCTGATATCGCCAACTCGTTCGCAATCATCTCCGCCTGCTTCAACACGGTTTCCGTCGCCAGTAGCTGCATATCCGGCGGATAGCCGTATTGGCGCAGGGAACTTCGGTCCTGCTGCGGGGAAATACGAGCCGGAAATACGAGCCTGGCCCCTTTTTTCCCCTCAATGCCTGCCGATGTCCTGTTGTCGCGCCCGGCGCCGCAGCTCGCTCAGCGGGAGGAAATGGCACTGAAGCCAGGATGTGCCGCGAACTTTCAAACCACCTGCATCAATCATGGAAGCCTCCCGATATTGCGTGGGTTGATCGGAGCCGTCTGCTGCGTTTGCATGACGGAACGTCTGGCTGCCGGGGGTAGCGCTTGTTCCGCCGCGCATGAAAAAGGGAGGACAAGCGGCAGCTTCTCCTCCCGCTGCCTTGGTCAAGCTGCCGGCGTGCGCTCGGCCGGGCTGAGCGCATTGGCCTTGGTGAAGATATCCCATTCATCGGGATCGAGTTCAAGGCTTTCCGGCTCACCGGCGATATCTACCGCTGCGAGAAAATAGCCTTCAGCGTCAACAAACTCCTTGACGGAGCGAACGGTGACTTCAGGAAAGCCTCTGCCGGACTTCCAGATTCCTGTTGCGGGTTTTGCCATGGTGGGGACTCCAAGCTTGGGGTGGGGACGTGGTAAGCATTGCCGCAGATTGTCTGCATTAAAACTGACTGCCTTGGGGCCGGGAAGTTCCGTAGAACTCATCGGGTCTGTCCCCCCAAATTCTTGCCGCCCGTTGTTCTGCGAAAACCTGCACTTGAACGGCCGCTGTACTTCGGAAGCTGCCGTAGGACACTCGGCCGGACCAGTCCTCGGGCTTCTGCGCGAAATACATCTGGAATCTGCAGATCAGCGGTCATTCAATAACCCCGCACCCCCCGGAATTTCATCGCCAAGGCCCGCCGGACCGCAGCCTAGGCGGCTCAGCCGAAGCTCGCACTCAGCAGATTCGCGTTGTAGCCCTGTTGGGCGAGCAGCGATTGAAGAAACTGGTTGCTCGTCGCCCGATTTGCTGAGCTTGAGGTGGTCGAACCGAGCATTTCATTGAGAAAAAGCGAGGACAGACTCGAAGAACCGGGGGTGTCGAGAACGCCAAGCTGACTGAGGTAGGAGTATTTCCAGCTTTGGCCGCTGGTACCGAGCAGACTCGATGAATTGAACCCCGGGACGGCAACCTGGAGCAGACGCGACGCCGACAGCGCCCCGTCAGTCAGCGAGGTGACGCGCTCGGCCAGCCCCGTCGCGGGGCTGCTGAGCACACCTTCGACGCTGGCCGGCGAGGCAGTCAAGGCGGCGTTGAAGGCCGTGGCATTGAGGGATAGCGTGCCGTTGGCGTTGCTGGTGATGCCGATCCGGGCGAGGCTCGTGCTGTCCCCGACCGCGTTCGACAACAGGGAGCGCAGATAGGAGACGCTCAAGCCGAGGCTGGTATTTTCCGAGCCAAGCCGGGTCAGCGTCGTCTGAACCGTGTTGTATGCGGCGACAAAGGAGTTCACGGTCGTCGTCATGGCGTTATCAGGGGCCACGCTCAGCGCGGTTTTCCCGGTCGCCGCAAGATTCAGCGTCAGCCCCGGGGTAGCCGTACCGACCGCGTTGGTACTGGCAGTGAAGGCCGTCCCGTTGAGCAATCCTTCGGCATTTTGAGCCTGGCTGGTCAGCGTCACCCCACTGTTGCCCTGCGCCGGATAAGCCAGCAGGCCATCCACGCCGGCATTGCCGCTGACGCCGATGGTAAAGGCATTGGCCGCCCCGGACTGGCCGGTGACACTCAACTGGTAGCCGGCCGACGACGAGACGACTTGCGCGCGCAGCCCGATATCGGCGGAATTGATCGCCGAAGCAATCCCCGTCAGCGTGTTACTGGCGCTGTCGAGCGCGACCTGACGGGTCTCGCCGCTGGCGAACTCGAAGGTCAGACTCGCAGCCCCGTTGCCGATTGGCGTCAGGGAACTGGTCTGCGGCGCGCTGCTCAAGCTCTGGGCCTGCGCCAGTTGCCTGACCTCGACGGCGTAGGTGCCGGTGGCCGTTCCGTCGCCGACCGAAGCGGTAGCCACCTTGGCGTTCGACGATGTGACCGTCCGGGCATCAAATGCTCCCAGACCCGCCAAGGATTGCGCCGCCGACCCAAGCGTTTCGACGCCGTTCAGCAAAGTCCCCACGCTGGAAATACTGGTCTGCACGCCAGTCGGGGAAAGCAGACTGCTGATCCCAGACGTGCCGGAAACGCCGGACAACGAACTGACCGACGATGTCGGATAGAGCGCGTTGATCAAACTGAGCGTGGGGTTGTACCCATAAATCGAGTAGACGTTCATTTTATCCACCTGGACATGACGTCGAACCGCCTCGCGAATGCCTGCCGTCAGCGATTCCTACATTCTTTATAGCACATCGTTGCCCCGGGCCAGCCGGCCCAGCCGCCAATCGCCACGGTCGCTTCAGCAGCGCCGCAGGGCCGCCAACGTCTCGACGATCCCGGCAAACAACAGACGGGCGCCGATCGTTTCCGCCTCTGGCCGGAGGCTGCTTTCGGGGTTCCTTGCCTGAAAGCAGTCAGTCGGCAAGCGGCCTGGTCACAACGGCTGCTTTGCGGAGAATCTGCGAGCTGACACTACCGGCCAACAACTGCCTCTTGTCACTTCCCGAAAGCTCTCATCTAAACGGCCGCTGCACTCCGAAAGCTGCCTGGTGGCCAATTCGTGCTTGTCGGCTAAAGCAGCCGTTGGCGATTAGATTCGCCAACGTCGAACATGGAATCCAATCCAGACATAAACATGGCATCGATCCCAAACAGCCATCGTCTCTCGCCACTAGTTAAAAAACGAAGCAACCTTCAACTTCACGCGCTCGATAAACCCGAGGTTGATTGGCTTATCCAGGTTTTCCCAGGCGTCTTCGCACAGGCTCGGCTGCCATGAGCTCGACTAGCTGAATGAAGTGATCCACATTGCGCTGGAACCAATGGTCATCGCCAAGCTGCTCCTGAAACCAGGACTCGCCCAGCGCCTCGTGACGACAGGTTTTGCGAAACGCCTGGAATGCTTCGTCGTAGCCGTTTCTGTCCCCCGCAAACAGCGCCTTGCTGGGCTGGGGCAAGGCGTCAACGCCATAGTCAATCCGGGCCGCCTGCCCCTCCTCGCTATCCAGCCACTCATTGAAATCGGCAAAGTGCTCGTA
The DNA here is from genome assembly GCF_055901855.1 of Azonexus sp. MM2026_4. Classification (NCBI taxonomy): domain Bacteria; kingdom Pseudomonadati; phylum Pseudomonadota; class Betaproteobacteria; order Rhodocyclales; family Azonexaceae; genus Azonexus; species Azonexus sp. MM2026_4. Next base: position 4,366,323 of record NZ_CM148380.1, read on the forward strand.
GCGATAATGCTCGTCTTCGTCGCACCAGATTTTGTGCAGAGCCGGCGTCATGTTCTGTGACTCAGCCGATAGCCTGCTCGACGAGGGCGTCGGCGAGGTGGAGCTGGGTGGTTTGGGCGTCGCTGAGGCGGGACTTGAGCTGGTCGCACAGGGCCATCAGCTCGTCGACCTTGGCGACGATGCGGTGCTGCTCGGCGAGTGGCGGTAGCGCAACTGCCAATGACTGAATTTGAAGTCGAGAGACATTTTTCATTGAGCTGCTGGTTCCACCAGCAACACGCAGATAGTACTTACGCGAACCAGAACTGTTATTGAACAACGACAGGTATGCCGCGCAGACCTCTTTGCTGAAGCTGAAACGGATGATCTTGTCGCTCATCATCAATCTCGGGGGAGCGTCATTCTGAACGACGACTGAACGAGCAACCAATTCGGCTGTATTAGCTCGAGATATGAGGAAGTCCCCTGGTTTCACTTCGCAATCCGGAGCTGCATCGAGATTGGCTGGCAGCGCCTTGTTCTCCGCCGGGTTGAATACGCCCCAAGTTACCGCACTTACTTTCAGTACCCCCCAACAACTACCAACGCGAGGCACCTCTTCACACTTTGGGCTCCAACCGGCCTCCGAATGAAGAGATACGTTTTCGAGTCGGCACCACGCCCAACCCAATGGCAGCGAAAACAAGGTTTCATCTTCACCAACCAGTGGCAGCGGTTTCTCCTTCTTGATCTTACCTTCCTTTACCAGCTTCGCCTTCTCAGCGGCGATCTTCTTGAGCAGTTCGCTGGCGGGTTCGTCGTTGGGGTCTTGCGGGACGAGTTTGCCCATCACTGCCAGTTGCAGGATGGTTTGCTTGAGCTGGGCTATGCTCTCTTCGGTGGTGAACAGCGTGTCGAAGTGGCCGGCGATGCGCTGCCAGGCGCTGGCGAATTGGGCGTGATCGGCGGCGCTGGTCAGCGCGCTCAGCAGGGTTTCCACCAGCGTTTGATGGGCGCCGAGGCTGGCGTCGGTTTCTTGCTCAAGCTGGTCGCACAGCGCCATCAGCTCGTCGACTTTGGCGACGATGCGGTGTTGTTCGGAGAGCGGCGGAATCGCCACAACAATTCCGTTCATTTTTGCCTGATTCATCTTTGGCTGAGCTGTCCCAGTTACATACGGCTCAAGCGATATGGCGTTGATATACAGGCAAACGTACAGAAGCAACCCTTCTGAGTAACCATCAAGCACATGGGCATGATTGTTCACCCAATACTTCCCGTACGCCATGAAAGCGATTGGAGTAGAGCGATTTATCAAGTTCGCTCCGTCCTCACCGATCAACAATAACGGCTTATCAAAAAGGTAGGCGTCAATTGAATCGATGACTCCGGAAGCGCCGTAGTAGTCGTATTCACCTCTGCGCGTTGCTCTCTCATCTACTGACAATGGGATGCGCTCAGAATCTCGATTGATCAAGAGATCGCCAAAGCGAATGAGCTTCCATCCAGCCGGGATATTGAACGGCTTTTCCTCTTCTGCAATTGGTAGTTGCGGCTTGTCCTTCTTGATCTTCCCTGCCTTAACCAACTTCGCCTTCTCGACGGCAATCTTCTTGAGCAGTTCACTCGCCGGCTCATCGTTCGGGTCTTGCGGCACCAGCAGGCCGCGCACGGCCAACTCCAGAATCAGCTCGCGCAGCTTCCTGATGCCGTATAGCTCGACCTTGCTGGACGAACCCCGGCCGGCGGTGGATTTGCGTTTGAGGGCGGCGGTCCACAGATCGAGGTGATCCGTGACGAGGGTTTCCACGGGCGACGCAGCGTTCATGCCTGGGCCTCGCGCTGGTTTTCGAGCAGGGCGCGGTCGCGTTGCAGTTCGGCTTGCAGTTCGGCCTCCGAGGGCAGGAAGGGGCGGTAGCGGCTGGCGAAGAGTTGCTGGCTGCCGGCGAGCAGCGAGTATTTGGCGACGGCTTCGTTGCGCTCGGAACAGAGGATCAGGCCCAGGGTGGGGTTGTCGCCTTCGGCGCGGTATTGCTCTTCGAATACGCGCACATACATGTCCATCTGGCCGACATCCTGATGGGCAAGCTTGCCGATCTTGAGATCGATGAGCACGAAGCATTTGAGCAGGTAGTTGTAGAAGACCAGATCGATGAAGCAGTCTTCATTTTCAACGCGCAGGTGCTTCTGGCGGGCGACAAAGGCGAAGCCCTTGCCCAGCTCCAGCAGGAAGGCTTGTAGCTGCTGGATGAGGCCGGTTTCCAGCTCGCTCTCGAAGAGGGTGGCGCCGGGCTGGGCGCCGATGAACTCGAGGATGTAAGGGTCGCGGATGAAGTCGCGCGGATCGGCCGGGGTTTGCGCGGCGATCAGGCTGCTGGCTTCCTGCCGGAGGGCGACCTTGTCCTGGCTGGAAAGCAGGCGCTCGTAGTAGAGAGTGGCTATCTGGCGATCCAGGGCGCGGGCGCTCCAGCCTTGCTGGCTGGCTTCGTTCATGTACCAGTTGCGGGCGTCGAGGTTGTCGATGCGCATGAGCTGGCGCAGGTGGGTCCAGGTCAAATTGCTACGCAGTGCGTAGCGAATCTGCTCGTCGGTGAAGGTGAGGTAGAACTGACGGAAATTGCGCAGGTTGGCGGTGGTGAAGCCTTTGCCGAAATCTTCGGTCAGGCGCGCGGCCAGCGCGGCGAGCACGCCCTGGCCGTAGGCGGCGCGGGCCTCGCCGCCTTGCTCATGGTCGACGATGCGGCGACCGATCTGCCAGTAGGCTTCGACCATGGCGGTGTTGACGGCGCGGTAGCTCTGCTGACGGGCGGCGTGCAGGATGCCGTGAATCTGCTGGTACAACTCGGGCGGGACGGCGGTGTTTTCAAGCCGGCTCATGCGTCTCGCTCCAGTGCTGCGGCGAGGATGCCCTTGAGCTGATCGCGCAGCGACTGGATGTCCTGCTGCTGTGCCCGATACTGCTGCAGGAGCTGTTCCGGGTCGTGGCTGATCTGCTCGCCGACGTGCGGGTTCTTGATGTCGAGGTTGTAGTTGCGGGCGGCGATGTCTTCACGGCTGACTTTCCAGGCCTGCGGGGTTTCGACGCGGGCCGCGAAGCCGTCGGCTTCGTCGCCCCACCAGGCGCATTCGGTGGCGAACTCCTCGAACTGCATGGGGCGGGTCTTGTTGTAACTGGTGACGCCCTCGGGGTAGGGATGTTCGTAGAACCAGACTTCCTTGGTTGCCGGCCATTCGGCCTCGGGCTTCTTGGTGAAGAAGAGAATGTTGGTCTTGATGCCGGTGTAGGGGTTGAACACGCCATTGGGCAGGCGGACGATGGTGTGCAGATGGCATTGCTCAAGCAGCGTCTGCTTGAGGCGGGTCTTCATGCCTTCGCCGAACAGGAAGCCGTCGGGCAGGACCACGGCGGCGCGGCCGTGGCTCTTGAGCAGGCGGATGACCAGCGCCATGAACAGATCAGCGGTTTCGCGGGTGCGCAGGGTCGCGGGGAACTGGTTTTCGACGCCGTCCTCTTCCATGCCGCCGAAGGGCGGGTTGGTGATGATGACGTTGACGCGGTCGGCCTCGCCGTAGTCGGTGTAGGCGCGGCGGCTGAGCATGTTGTCGTGCTCGATCTGGGTCGGGGTGTCGATGCCGTGCAGGATCATGTTGGTCGTGCACAGCATGTGCGGCAGGGCTTTCTTCTCGACGCCGTGAATGCTGGCGACGAGGACGGCTTCGTCCGCCGCGTTCTTCACGTAGCGGTTGCGCTTGTGGTCGATGGCGCAGGCGAGAAAGCCGCCGGTGCCGCAGGCGGGGTCGAGCACGCTTTCGGCGAGCTGGGGATCGACCCGGTCGACGATGAACTTGGTGACGGCGCGGGGGGTGTAGAACTCGCCGGCGTTGCCGGCGCTTTGCAGGTCTTTCAGGATCTGCTCGTAGATGCTGCCGAAGGTGTGGCGGTCTTGCGTATTGTTGAAATTGATTTCGCAGATCTTGTTGATGACCTGCCGCATCAGGGTGCCGGACTTCATGTAGTTGTAGGCATCCTCGAAGACGTTGCGGATGACCTTGGCGCGCTCGCCGGTGGGGCCGCTGACCGCAAGCTTGTTCTTCAGCGTGGGAAAGAGCTGGAGGTTCACGAAGTCGCCCAGCTCGTCGCCGGTCATGCCTTCGGGGTCGGCCGCCCAGTTGCGCCAGCGCAGATGCTCGGGCAGGGGCGATTTGTAGTGGTCTTCCAGCAGTTCGATTTCGGCTTCGCGGTCATCGTAGATCTTGAGGAAGAACATCCAGACCAACTGGCTGATGCGCTGGGCGTCGCCGTCGACGCCGACATCCTTGCGCATGATGTCCTGGATGGATTTGATGATGCCGCTGACGTTGCTCATGGTGCTTTCTGACTGCTTAACTTGCTTGTTTGAAGAGTTCGGTTTCGAGGGCCTGCAAGGCGGCTTCGTATTGCGCCTTGCCACCAAAGACGCCGTTGATGATTTCTACCGGCGTGCCCAGCCGCTTGAAAGGATCAAGCTTGAGAACGTTATTGTTCTCGATGCTGACGATGCCTTCGTCGGCGTATTTGTCGAGCAGGGCTTCCAGCACGGCGCGCGCCTTGTCGCCGTACTGGGTGAAGTAGTTGCGCTTCTTGACGTTGTTGGCGCGCTCGGCTCGGGTGAGGGGCGGCTGGTCAAAGGCAATGTGACAGATGAGGTCGAAATCGCCGTAGTCCTTGCCGACTTCCCTGGCGAGCTTGGGCAGCTCGATGCCGTACTCGGCGAGCGCCTCGATGATGGCGGCCTTCTTCTTGCTGCCGTTCCATTTTTGCAGGAAATCGTCCAGTGAGCCGAATTCCTGGCGGATGTTCTTGCGGCTGTAGTCGCGGTAGCTTTCGGTGACCATCTTGCCGTCTTCGCCATAGACCTCGACGCGCTCGGCGACGATGTAAACCGTGACGCCGCCGACGTGGTACTTCTTGATGATTTCGCCTTCTTCACCCCCTGCTTCGCCCTCTTCGCCGTCGCCTTCGGGATCGGGGGGAACGGGGTCGTCGTCATCTTCGGGCTCGTAGATGACGACCGGTTCGCCATCGAAATCCGGGTCCTTGAAGAGCTCGGTGGCCTTCTTGAAATCCATGATGGTGAAGAAGTATTTGTTCTGCGACTCTTCGATGCGCGTGCCACGGCCGACGATCTGCTTGAAGGTGGTCATCGAGTTGATGGTCTTGTCGAGCACGATGAGCTTGCAGGTCTTGGCATCGACGCCGGTGGTCAGCAGTTCCGAGGTGGTGGCGATGACGGGGTATCTGCTTTCCGGGTCGATGAAGTTGTCCAGTTCGGCCTTGCCCTCGATGCTGTCGCCGGTGATGCGCATCACGTACTTGCTATTGGCTTTCGCCAGAGGACCGGAAGCATTGACGATGGCCTTGCGCATGCGCTCGGCGTGGTCGATGTCTTCGCAGAAGATGATGGTCTTCTGGAACGGGTCGGTGGCGTTGAGCAGCTTCATGACGCGCTCGGCGACGAGCTTGGTGCGCTGGTTGAGCACCAGGATGCGGTCCATGTCGATCTGGTTGTATTCGCGCTGCTCGATCTCGTTGCCGAGATCGTCTTTCATGCCGGGCGGGGGCGTCCAGCCGTGAATGTCCTTGTCGATGTCGATCCGCACCACCTTGTAGGGGGCGAGGAATCCGTCCTGAATGCCTTGTTTCAGCGAATAGGTGTAGATCGGTTCGCCAAAGTAGGTGATGTTGGAAGCGTATTTGGTTTCCTTGGGCGTGGCGGTCATGCCCAGCTGGATGGCCCCGTCGAAATATTCGAGAATTTCTTTCCAGGCGGAATCATCGTTGGCGCTGCCACGATGACACTCGTCGATGACGATCAGATCAAAAAAGTCGCGCTTGACCGACTTGAATATCTTGTCTTCCTCATCGGGACCGGTGAGTGCCTGATACAGGCCCAGATAAACCTCGTAGGAAGGGTCGATCTTGCGGTTGCGGATCTTGGTCATGACCGAGCCGAAGGGCTTGAAGTCGTTGACCAGTGTCTGGTCCGCCAGAATGTTGCGGTCCACCAGGAAAAGAATGCGCTTGGCCTTCTTGGCCTTCCAGAGACGGTAGATGATCTGGAAGGTGGTGTAGGTCTTGCCAGTGCCGGTGGCCATGACCAGTAGCAGGCGCTTTTCGCCTTGGGCCACTTTCTCGATCACGCGGTTGACGGCTTCTGCCTGGTAATAGCGGGGTTCCTTGCTGCTGCCGTCATCGTAATAGGGTTCGGTGACGAGCGCTTCCTGACCTTCTGTAATGCCTCTGAAACGCTTGTAACGCGCCCACAGTTCCGCAGGCGAGGGAAAGGCATCCAGCCCGAATTCGGTTTCAGTGTCTTCGCCTTCGGCAGCTGCCTTGTTATGGCTGGCGAAACCGTCGCCGTTGGAACTGAAGGCGCAGGGCACATCCAGGATTTCGGCGTAGCCCAGGGCTTGCTGCAAACCATGGCTGATGGTGTGGTTGTTTTCCTTGGCTTCGACCACCGCGACCGGCACGCCTTTTTCCTTCTGGAGCACGTAGTCGGCGAATTTCTTCTTTTTCTTGTTGCGCGAGGATAGATTGCCGCGAACGACGACCGGGCCCGGCGTCAAGGTCACCTCACGGCGAATTTGCGTCATCTCGTCCCAACCCGCCTGGACGATCGCCGGCGTAATGAACTTGGCCTTGATGTCAGACTCGCTGAGTTCCTTCTTCTCGTTGCTATCCATCAGGTGAGTCCAAAGTTGGATGGGGCATGGCTTGTTTGCGCCATCGGTGCATAGCAGGGCTGCAAATTTTATCCGGTTTCTGCAATGTCAGCTTAGCGGCATATCTCGTCCATTCGGCAAACCAGGTCGGTCGGCCATGGCCGACTTCCTGTCGGCGGTTGAGCGCGCCGTAAGACTGCTCAGCTCAGGAACCTGCTGTTGGAAAGTTGCAGGGTGGTACTACCGCTTGGGGTCGGGTGCCATCTGATGCCGATACCGAATCCTGGCCGTTGAGGTTGCGCTGCCCTGAAGGTCTTCTGATCGCAGAACACCTGTCGCTGATCTAGCGAGGGTTGTACGACCGCTCAGGCCGAGCAGTTCGCATTCAATCACCGTACCGAACGGCAGCGCCAATCAGAAACCTGCCGCCCGTACCCTGGCCGGTGAATGTCGCTTGAGGGGCGATGCGAGCCTTTCGATTCCAGCGCATTTCACCGCTCAACTCCCCCGCATCTTCCCCAGCGCCAGATTCGCCGCCGCCGTGCGCGTTTCCACCCCGAGCTTTTCGTAAATGTGCTCCAGGTGCTTGTTGACCGTGCGCGGGCTGCTGCCGAGGATGTCGCCGATGTCCTTGCTGGTCTTGCCCTGGACGACCCAGTAGAGCACTTCGGCTTCGCGCTGGGTGAGGCGGAAGGCGGCGATCAGGGATTCGACGGCGGAGGCGTCGTTTTCTTCGCGCAGGACGACCAGCCATTCGTCGTCGCCGGTCTGGTCGTGGAAGGAGGCGAGCAGGCGCTTGTTGCCCTGGGCGGTGAGCAGCGGCGCCGGTTCGCGCTGATCGCGGCGGGCGGCGTTGGCGGCGGCGATCCAGGCGAGCAGTTCTTCCGGGGCGACGGTTTCCGGGTTGGCGAAGTAGGCGTTGAGCAGGTCGCGGGCGAGCGGCGTCTGCCAGACGATCTTGCTGTCGGCGGCGCGCACGGCGACGGTGGCTTGGCCGAAGGCGTCGAGCGCGCTGCGCGCCTGCTTCATCTGGCGGGCGTTCTGCATGTGCGCGGCGATGCGCGCCAGGACTTCGGCCGGGCGGATCGGTTTGGTCACGTAGTCGGCGCCGCCGGCGGCGAAGGCGGCGACGACGTGCTCGGTTTCGGTGAGGCCGGTCATGAAGACGATGGGGATCTGCTGCGTCGCGAAGTCGGCCTTCAGCCGGCGGGCGACTTCGAAGCCGTCGATGCCGGGCATCAGCGCGTCGAGCAGGATGACGTCGGGCAGGCTCTGGCGCGCGCGCTGCAGCGCCGATTCGCCGTTGGTGGCAACGAGCACGGTGTAGCCGGCTTCGTCGAGCGCGTCGTGCAGCAGCGAGAGGTTTTCGGGGACGTCGTCGACGATCAGGACGATGTCGGAAATCGCGCGGTCAACTGGGTTCATGGGGACTTTTTGCAGATTGCCGCAGGGCTAGGTTTTCTTGGCGTTGCGCTCGCGCACGATGGGTGGCACGTACTTGACGGAAAACTGCCAGCCATCCGCCGTGTCTTTCAACAGCAGCGATTTCGAGTTGGCGCCGGGCTCGAAAACCGGCTCCGTGCCGAGCAGTTCGACCGCGCCGATACCTTTGATGACGCAGGCGCCGGGGAGTGTGACGAAGGCGGATTCGGTGGCGACCAAGATGAACTGGCCGTCCTTGTTCTCGGAACAGGACAAGCCCTTGGGCACGCTTGCCGGATCGAGTTTCCAGGCGGCGCGCAGGGCGTCGAGGCCGTTGATCAGTTCGGCGGTGGTCTTGATCGCCAGAGCGGCTTCGATGGATTTCGTTTTGGCCATGCTTGTGCGCCTCCGTGGTGTCGCCGCGCCATTCTAGCCGTCAATGGCGGCGGCGGCGGTTGCCCTTAGCGGGAGATTTTCCTCAGGATTTCCTTCATCGCGTCGAACTGGAACTGGCGCGCCAGTTCGCGCAGGACGCGGACGAATTCGCCGTGGCGGGCGTCGAGTTTTTCGATCTCGGCGAGCTGGTTGAGGATGCCGCGCAGGTAGCCGAGGTTGATCGCTTCTTCCAGCGCTGCCACGTATTGCGCAGCCGGGGCGACGAGCGGCGGCGCTTCGGCCGGCTTCGGGGCGGGCGGCGGCGTGTCGGCGGTGACCCATTCGAGGTCGAGCTTCCTGCCCAGCCAGTCGAGCAGTTGATTGACCTTGAGCGGCTTGACGATGAAGTCCTCGGGGGCGATGCCGACATCGTTGTCCAGCCCCTTGTCGAAGGCGTTGGCGGAAAGGATGGCGATCTGCGCGTCGGTGAGTTGCTGCTGGCGGATGCGGCGGATCGTCTCCCAGCCGTCGATGCCGGGCATGCCGAGGTCCATGAAGACGAGGTGCGGCTTGACCCGCGGAATGACCTGCAGCGCCTCGTAGCCGCTGGCCGCCTGGTCGACGATGAAGCCGAGCGGTTCGAGCACGCGCTGCAGCATGTCGCGGTCGACCTTTTCGTTATCGACGACGAGGATGCGCCGGCGCACGCCGACGTAGCCGATGCGGTTGAGCCGGGGCAGTTCGCGCGCCGCCTGCGCCGAATGCACCTGCGGCAGGAAGAGGCGGATGCGGAACAGCGTGCCCTCGCCGGGCGTGCTCGATACCTGCATCTCGCCGCCCATCAGGTCGGTCAGCATGCGGGCGATGGTCAGGCCGACGCCGCTGCCGCCGGCCTGCACCGTGCTGCCGCGGACGAAGGGTTCGAAGATGCGTTCCATGTCCTCGGCCGGGATGCCGGGGCCGGAGTCGCGGATTTCGAAGACGGCCATCTCGCGCCGGCATTCGACCTTGAATTCGACGCCGCCGCGCACCGTGAATTTGACCGCGTTGCCGAGGATGTTGATCAGGATCTGGCGCAGCCGCTTCTCGTCGGCGCGCACCACGGCGGGCAGCTCGCCGGCCGGCCGGTAGTCGAAGGAGAGCCCCTTGTTGCGCGCCTGCAGCTCGAACATGCCGACGATCTGCTGCATGAAGTCGGGGAAGTCCATCGCCTTGACTTCCAGCGTCAGCTTGCCGCCTTCGATGCGGGCGATGTCGAGGGTGCCCTCGATCACCGACAGCAGGTGGTCGCCGGATTTGCGGATGACGCTGACCGCCTGCTTGCGCTGGGGCGGCACGTCGGGGTCGGCGTCGAGGATCTGGGCGTAGCCGAGGATGCTGTTCAGGGGCGTCCGCAGTTCGTGGCTGATCGCCGTGATGTAGCGGCTCTTCGCCTGGTTGGCGGCGTCCGCCACCTGCTTGGCCTTCTGCAGCGCCTCGTCGGTGCGCTGGTGCGATTCGATTTCCTGCAGCAGCAACTGCGTCTGGCGGTTCGATTCCTCCTGCGCGACGCGCCGGCTTTCCTGGGTCAGCACCATCCACCAGGCGCCGACGCCGGAGAGCAGCAGCAGCGCGGCGAAGGTCTTGACGAAGGTTTCCTGCAGCGCGGCGACCATGGCCGGGTTGCCGTCGCCGAGCATCAGCAGTTCGTGCGTGTACAGCACGCCAAGGACCAGCGCCAGGATCGGCACGATGCCGAGCATCAGCAGCAGGTAGTGGCCGAGGCCGGTTTCCAGGTAGGGCAGGGCGGCCTTCGGCAGCAGGCGGGCGAGCAGCGCGTGCCACTGCGCGGCGAGGCTGGCCTTCGGCTTGCAGAGATCGTGGCAGCGGGCGTCGAGCGAGCAGCACAGCGAACAGATCGGCCCCTGGTAGGCCGGGCAATGGGCCATGTCCTCGGGCTCGTAGTCGCGCTCGCAAATCGCGCATTTGTGCGAGTCGACCGCGACATTCGCCGGCCGCGCCAGGTAGTAGCGGCCGCCGGTGCGCCAGGCGATCAGCGGCGAGATGACGAAGGCCGCCGCCATCGCCACGAAGGGCGCGTAGGGCTGGATGCCGGCGCCGAACAGGCCGGTGAAGGTGGCCACCGAGAGCAGCGAGGCGGCGGCCATGGCGCCGACGCCGACCGGGTTGATGTCGTAGAGGTTGCTGCGCTTGAACTCCATGCCCTTCGGCGACAGGCCGAGCGGCTTGTTGATCACGAGGTCGGCAACCACCGCCGCCATCCACGAGATGGCGATGTTCGAGTAGAGCCCGAGCACCTGGCCGAGCGCCTGGAAGACGTTGAGCTCCATCAGCAGCAGGGCAATTGCCGTGTTGAACACGACCCAGACGACGCGCCCCGGATGGCTGTGCGTCAGCCGGGCGAAGAAGTTGGACCAGGCGAGCGAGCCGGCGTAGGCGTTGGTGACGTTGATCTTGAGTTGCGAGACGATGACGAAGATGGCCGTGACGGCGATCGCCAGCGTCGTGTTGTCGAAGACGTGCGAGAAGCCGATCAAATACATCTGGTTGGGGTCGACCGCCTTGTCCGGCGCAAAACCGTTGCGCAGCACCAGCCAGGCGAGCAGCGCGCCGCCCAGCATCTTGAGGATGCCGGGCAGCACCCAGCCCGGCCCGCCGACGATCACGCCGAACCACCAGCGGCCGCGGTTGGCGGGCGTCTTCTCGGGCATGAAGCGCAGGTAATCGACCTGTTCCCCCATCTGGGTCACCATGGCGATGCCGACGGTCAGTGCTGCACCAAAGAGGTGCGGGTTGAAACTGCCGCCGTTACCCTTTTCGCCGGCGTAGGCGAGCAGCCCGGCAAAGGCGTCGGGTTCCTCGATCAGCACGAAGACGTAGGGCAGCACCAGCAGGAAAATCCACAGCGGCTGCGTCCACGCCTGGAAACGGCTGATCGCGGTGACGCCGTGGGTGACCATCGGGATCACCACGACGGCGCAGACCAGGTAGCCCCAGGCCGGCGGCAGGCCGAAGGCGAGCTCAAGCGCGTAGGCCATGATCGCCGCTTCGAGGGCGAAGAAGATGAAGGTGAACGAGGCGTAGATCAGCGAGGTGATGGTCGAGCCGATGTAGCCGAAACCGGCGCCGCGCGTCAGCAAGTCCATGTCCAGCCCGTGCCGGGCGGCGGTGACGCTGATCGGCAGGCCGAGCAGGAAGATGATCAGGCCGGTTGCCAGGATCGCCCAGAAGGCGTTGATGAACCCCGCGTTGACCAGCATGGTCGCGCCGACCGCTTCGAGCACCAGGAAGGAGGCCGCGCCGAAGGCGGTGTTGGCGACGCGCAGCTCCGACCACTTGCGGAAACTGCGCGGCGTGAAGCGCAGCGCGTAGTCTTCGAGCGTCTCGTTGGCGACCCAGGTGTTGTAGTCGCGGCGGATCTTGATGATGCGTTGGGCGGGGGCGTTCTGGTTCATGCACCAGTTTGAAGCAGGTTTTGTGCCGCGAGGTTTTGCGGCGCTCGATTCCGGGCGTCTATCCCATTCGTGATACTGGACGAGATGCGTCTGGCGTAAGACACTTGTGCCGTTGGCCGGCGTATCGCAGTGGCCGTCGTCGGTCAGCTTGCGCTGCGCTTGAAATCGTTTCGAATCAACATACTGGTGTTTTCGGGGGGCATGTTCCCGAAACTGCCTGCCTAGTGACTGGAGCAAATTTGCCCATCCAATCCGCCGGTTCGCGAGAGTCATCGTCGTCAGGCCTGCATCGCTGGGGTTTCCTGCGTCCCGATGCCTTGCCCTGGATCGTCCTCGGGCTGCTGTTGTTGCTCACCTTCGCCGCCTGGTATATCGCCCAGGAAAGCGCCAATCACCGCGCCAGCGAACGCTTCCTCTACCGGGCTGAGAAGGAGCGCGATTACATCCGGCAGCGGATGTCGGCGCATGAGCAGGTGCTGCGCGGCGCCGCCGCTTTTTTCGAAGCCAGCGACCAGGTTAGCCGCGAGGAATGGCGGCGCTATGTCGACCGCCTGCAGTTGGGCGGCAACCTGCGCGGCTCGCAAGGCCTGGGTCTGGCGCTGCTGGTGGCACCCGCGGACAAGGCTGCGTTCGAGCAGACGCTGCGGGCGGACGGCATTTTTCCCCATGAAATCCGGCCGCCGGGTATTCGCGAGCAGTACAGCAGCGTCGTCTATCTCGAACCGCAGAACGCGCGCCACCAGCGGGCGATCGGCTACGACATGCTGACCGACGCGGCGCGTCGCGCAGCCATGGAGCGGGGGCGCGACAGCGGCCAGCCGGCGCTGAGCGGCAAGGTGATCCTCAAGCAGGAGCCGGACGGTCCGGAGCGGCAACCCGGTTTCCTGATCTACCTGCCGGTCTATCGTACCGACTTGCCGCGCAATACTGTCGAGGAGCGGCGAATCGCTGTCGCCGGCTTCGTTTTCAGCCCCTTCCGGGCTGGCGATCTGCTGCGCGAGATCATGGACAGCCGGGAAAGGGACGTCGATCTGGCGCTGTTCGACGCGACGGCGGCGCCGGAAAACCTGCTTTACGACACCCGGGCGGACGGCGAGGGGGCGCCGGCCGGCCGCCATACCGTCGAGTTGCCGCTGGAGCTGGGCGGTCACCGCTGGGTGGCCCGTTTCCAGAGTCGTTCCGAGTTCGACGTCGCGTTTACCAGTCATCTGCCGGAGAGCGTTGCCGGTTACGGGCTGTTGCTGGCGCTGATGATCTTCGGGCTGCTCTACAGCAATTCCCGCTACAACCGGCGGGTCGAAACGATTGCTGATCGGCTGCGGGAAAGCGAGCAGTCGTTGCGCAGCATTCTCGACAATTCGCCGGATGCGGTTTTCATCGCCCGTTCCGACGGTCATTACGAATACGTCAACCAGAAGGCCGGCGAATTCGTCGGCTATACCTCCGCCGAACTGCTGGCCATGGATATCGGCGGGCTTTCCCCGGCTGGCTTGATCGACGCGCACCACCGCATCTTCGAACGGATCGTCGGCGAGGGGCACTGTTTTACCGAGATCGAACTGCGGCGCAAGGATGGTACGAGTGCCTTTGCCGAAATGAGCGCGGTCCTGCTGCCGAACGGCAACGTCCTCGGCCTCTGTCGCGACATCGCCCGCCGCCGCCAGGCGGAGCAGGCGTTGCTCACCGCCGAGCGCAAGTTCCGCGGCCTGATCGAGCAATCCCTGGTCGGCGTCTACATCATCCAGGACGGCCGTTTCCCCTACGTCAACCCGCGCTTTGCCGAGATGTTCGGCTTTGCCAGCCCGGACGAGGTGATCGACCGGGTTGCCGTCAGCGAGCTGGTGGCGCCGGAAGCGCGGGAGACGGTGGCGGAAAACCTGCGGCGCCGGGTCAGCGGCGAAGTCGAGGCGGTCAATTACTCCTTCACCGGTGTGCGCCGCGACGGCAGCCGGCTGGACGTCGAAGTCTATGGCCGGGTCATGGAGCACGAGGGCCGGCCGGCCGTCATCGGCGTCCTGCTCGACGTCTCCGAACGCAAGCGGGTGGAGGCGGAGCTCGAACAGAACCGCCTGCATCTGGAAGACCTGGTTGCCGCCCGCACCGGCGAACTGTCGGTTGCCAAGGAAGCCGCCGAAGCCGCCAACCGGGCGAAGAGCAGTTTCCTCGCCAACATGAGCCACGAATTGCGCACGCCGATGAACGCCATCATCGGTCTGGCCAGCATCCTGCAGCGCCGCTACGACGATCCGGCGCTGTGCGACAAGCTGGGCAAGATTTCCGGGGCGGCCAACCACCTGCTGCATCTGCTCAACGACATCCTCGACCTGTCCAAGATCGATGCCGAGCGACTGACGCTGGAGCATGTGCCATTCCGCTTCGGCAGCCTCCTTGCCGATGTCGATAGTTTGATCCACGAACGCCTGGAGGCGCGGCATCTCTCTCTCACCCGGCAGATCGATCCCCGCCTCGCCAGTCTGGAACTCCTCGGCGATCCGCTGCGCCTGCAGCAGATCCTGCTCAATCTGCTGACCAATGCCGTGAAGTTCACCGAACGCGGTGGGGTGACGATCGCCGCCGAGGTCGAGGCGGAAAGCCGCGACGACATCACGCTGCGGCTGAGTGTCGAGGATACCGGGATCGGCATCGACGCCGATGCCCTGCAACGCATCTTCGCCCCCTTCGAGCAGGCCGATACCTCGATCACCCGCCGCCACGGCGGCACCGGGCTCGGCCTCGCCATCAGCAAGCGGCTGGTCGAGCTGATGGGGGGCAGGATCGAGGTGGAAAGCACACCGGGCGTCGGCAGCCGGTTCAGTTTCGTGCTCCGCTTCGCCAAGGTCAACGCCGCATCGACCCGAAGCGTCTCGGCGACCATCGGCGGCAGCGAAGCCGAAACCATCATCCGGCGCCATTACGGCGACCGGCGCATCCTGCTGGTCGAAGACGACCCGATCAACCAGGAAGTCGCCCGCGAATTGCTGGGCGTATCGCTCGGGCTCGCCGTCGATGTCGCCTCCGACGGCGCCGAAGCGCTGGAAAAGGCCAGCCGCATGCCCTACGACCTGATCCTGATGGACGTCCAGATGCCGGTCATGGACGGTCTGGCCGCCACCCAGGCCATCCGCCAGCTATCGGGATACGCGACGACGCCGATCCTGGCGATGACCGCCAACGCCTTCGTCGAAGACCGGCGCCGCTGCCTGGCCGCCGGCATGAACGACTTCATCACCAAGCCGGTTGATCCGGATGTGCTTTTTCTGGTGATGATGCGGTGGTTTGAACTGGGGGCTGGGTCTCGCGTTTGAGGCGCTGTTTTTTGCGGTTTTCCGGTGGGGGTATTGGGTTTTTCGACCGCTGTTTTTTACGCCTGATGGGCGGGCGGCTTTGGTTTTTTGACTGCTGTGTTCCGCGCCTGATGCGCGGGCGTACTTTCTTCTTGTTTCGCCAAGAAGAAAGTAGCCAAAGAAGAAGGCGACCCTAGGTCGGCGCCCGCTGCGCGGGTACCCTGCGCTACTCGTCGTTGGCGGGGGCTGCGCAACTCGGGGCTTTGCCCCTCAGACAGTGCTCGCCCTTTATCCGCCAACGCCTGCGTTGCTCGGCGCCTCCCAAGGGGCCCGGCAAACCGAGCGGAACGGAAAAGGAGGAGGTTTAAACCTTGGCCATTCAGCAGAGACGTTTTTCGGGGCCCCCCTGAGAGGCGCTGAGCAACGCAGGGGTGCCGGGGGAAGTCGGCGAGGACTGTCTGAGGCCCGCAGGGCCGAGTTCCGCAGCCGCCCGGCGCGCCGAGTAGCGCAAGGGACCGGGCGCAGCCCGGCGCCGACCTGGGGGTGGCTTTTTCTTTGGCTGGCGGTTTCAAAGACCGAGTGCAACATTTGGAATCAGCCCTGCTTTGTCCATGAAGATGTTATCGAAGAACACCTCGGCGGGAGAGCGCCACCCCAGGGTTTTTCTCGGCCGCATATTGAGTTCCCAGGCCATGTGATCGAGTTCGCGCTGGGAGTGGACACTCAGGTCAGTGCCCTTCGGCAAATATTGGCGCAGCAAACCATTGGTGTGCTCATTGATGCCACGTTGCCACGGGCTGTGAGGATCACAAAAGTAAATTTTCAGGCCGGTGTTCTCGGCCAGCTTCTTGTGCAGCGCCATCTCCTTGCCTTGGTCATAGGTGAGGGTCTGTCGGATCTCAGGCGGCAGCCCGCTGAAGGCCTGCGTGAATCCGTTGAGCGCATCGATCGCCGTACTGCCGTCGAGCTTGACCAGCATGGCAAACAGCGACTTGCGGCACACCAGGGTGCCGACAGCCGAAGCGTTGGCCTTGCCCTTGATCAGGTCGCCCTCCCAGTGGCCAGGCAGCAAGCGGTCGCTGGCCTCGGGCGGGCGTACGTGGATGCTCAGCATGTCCTGCAGCGATCCCCGCCGATCTTTGCCTCGCGTGCGAGGCTTGCGTGCG
This sequence comes from Azonexus sp. MM2026_4, assembly GCF_055901855.1. Lineage (NCBI taxonomy): Bacteria > Pseudomonadati > Pseudomonadota > Betaproteobacteria > Rhodocyclales > Azonexaceae > Azonexus > Azonexus sp. MM2026_4. Next base: position 4,382,709 of record NZ_CM148380.1, read on the forward strand.
CCTCGCCCCTGGCGCAGCAGGACGACCAGTTCGCGGCGAAGATCGCCCTTGGGCATGGCATAGATCGCGGTGTAGATGGTTTCGTGGGAGGCTTGCAATTGGGGCTGCTCAGGGTGGCGTTGCTTGAGTTTGGCAGCAATCTGCTCGGGCGAGAGCTTGCGTTCCAGCAACGCCCTGACCTCGGCCCACAAGGCGCCTTGGCGGTGGAGCTTGCGCACCGGCCAGGCCGCACGTCGCACCCGCCGGGCTCGCTTGCCGGCGCGGTTTGCATCGTAGCCGCCAGCCACTCGGGGGCGTCCCATGACGCATTGCTCCTCTTCGCTCTGGTAGCCGTTGCGGCGAAGTTCTCTCGTGATGGTGCTGGGCGATCTGCCAAGCACCTTGGCTATCGCCCGCGCACTACTGGCCTGCTCCTTCATCGCCATTACCACGCCGCGTTCTTCCGCACTCAATTGTTGATACGTTCTCGTCATGCAACTCCTCCGGTTATGAAGTGTTGCACTTGGGATTTGAAACCGCCGCTACTTTCTTTTTTCCAAAAAAAAGAAAGTACGCCCGCGCGTCAGGCGCGGAACCCAGCGCATCAGAAGCCAAAGCCGCTTCGCGGTCAACGGCGGCAGCAGCTAAAAGCAGCGCTTCAGCAACCGAACACACCCGCGCGTCAGGCGCGGAGCCCAGCGCTTCAGAAACCAAAGCCGCCCGCCCTCAAGCACCAAAAACCAACGCTTCACCAAGCCACCCCTCCAATGAACCAATATCGCTCATCCGCCTCCCCACTTCCATCGCGAACGCACCATCCTGGTGCCACTATCCCGACATCAAGCCTTCATCAAGTGCGCCGCAAAATCCCTACCGATAAAAATCAACGCCTTGCAAGCTGGTTCGCGTCTTGCTTTTAAGCTGTCAAACAAACTCCCCGGAGCCTACCCGTGTCCAAACACGTCGCACTGAGTCACGTCACCAAGTACAAATACGATCGTTCGATCAATCTCGGCCCGCAGGTGATCCGCCTGCGGCCCTGTCCGCATTCGCGGACGCGCATCCTGTCGTACTCGCTGAAGGTCGGGCCGGACCAGCATTTCATCAACTGGCAGCAGGACCCGCAGGGCAATTACCTGGCCCGCCTGGTGTTCCCGGAGAAGACCCGCGAGTTCAGCTTCGAGGTCGACCTGGTCGCCGAGATGTCGGTGATCAATCCCTTCGATTTTTTCCTCGAGCCGCATGCCGAGGAGTTTCCGTTCGATTACGAGGCCTGGCAGCGCCACGAGTTGACGCCTTACCTGTACAAGGTGGCCGGCGGCGAGTTGTTCGACAAATATGTGGCGGCGATTCCGCGCACCAAGAAGCGCAGCGTCGATTTCCTGGTCGGCCTCAACGCGCAGTTGCAGCAGGAGATCGGCTACACGATCCGGATGGAGCCGGGCGTCCAGACGCCGGAGGAAACCCTGGTCAAGAAGACCGGTTCCTGCCGCGACACGGCCTGGTTGCTGGTGCAGATCCTGCGTCACCTCGGGCTGGCGGCGCGTTTCGTTTCCGGTTACCTGATCCAGCTCACCGCCGACGTCAAGTCGCTCGACGGTCCGTCCGGCCCGGAGGCCGATTTCACCGACCTGCACGCCTGGGCCGAAGTGTATCTGCCGGGGGCCGGCTGGATCGGGCTCGATCCGACTTCCGGCCTGTTCGCCGGCGAAGGCCACATTCCGCTTGCGTGCACGCCGGAACCCGCTTCCGCGGCGCCGGTGACCGGCGCCATCGACGAGTGCGAGACCGCGTTCGAACACCACATGCAGGTCACCCGGATCTGGGAGGCGCCGCGCGTCACCAAGCCGTACACGGATGAACAGTGGCTCGAGATCGAAGGGCTCGGCCACCAGATCGACGACGAGCTGCTGCGCATGGATGTCCGCCTGACCCAGGGCGGCGAGCCGACCTTCGTTTCGGTCGACGACCCCGATGGCGCCGAATGGAACACGGCGGCGATGGGGCCGACCAAGCGTCTGCTGGCGGCCGACATCTTCCACCGTCTGCGCGAGAAATACGCGCCCAACGGCCTGATGCATTTCGGCCAGGGCAAGTGGTATCCCGGCGAACAGTTGCCGCGCTGGTCGCTGAACTGCTTCTGGCGCAAGGATGGCGAACCGGTCTGGAACAACCCGGCGCTGTACGCCGACGAGCGCAAGGATTACGGCGTCAGCGCCGAGCAGGCCGGGCAATTCCTCAAGCGCGTCGCCGAGCGCCTGGGCGTTACTGGCGACCATGTCTTCCCGGCTTACGAGGATGTCTATTACTACATGTGGCGCGAGCGCCGCCTGCCGGGCAACGTCGATCCCTTCGATTCGCGCGTCGATGACGCGCTCGAACGCGCCCGGCTGATGAAGGTGTTCACCCAGGGCATGACCCATGTCGTCGGCCACACGCTGCCGATCATGAAGAACGTCCGCAACGAATGGCAGACCGGGCCGTGGTTCCTGCGCGCCGAGCGCTGTTACCTGTTCCCGGGCGATTCGGCGATGGGTTACCGGCTGCCGATCGACTCGCAGCCGTGGACGGCGCAGAGCGACTACCCCTACGTCAATGTGCCGGACGCCGAAACGGCGACCGATCCGCTGGCCAGTTACGCCGCGCTGCGCGCCCGCGTCAGCGGCGAAGCCGGCGCCCGCGTGCCGCAGATGCAGACGCGGCGCAGCGGCGCGCCTGGCGCGGACGGATTGGCCGAGGGCGAGGGCCGGACCCGGCCCTGGGAGAAGCCGACCGACACGGTCCCCGGCTTCAAGGAATCCGCCGCCTGGATCACCCGCCTGGCGATGTGCGCCGAACCGCGCGATGGCAAGCTTTACATCTTCATGCCGCCGACGCAGACGCTCGACGACTACCTGGAAATCGTCACCGCCGTCGAAGCGACCGCCGAGGAAATGCGCCTGCCGGTCATCCTCGAAGGCTACGAGCCGCCGTCCGACCCGCGCCTGACGCATTTCCGCGTGACGCCCGACCCCGGCGTGATCGAGGTCAACATCCACCCGGCGAAGAGCTGGGACCAACTGGTCAACCAGACCACGCACCTCTACGAGTCGGCCTACTACTCCCGGCTGACCACCGAGAAATTCATGCTCGACGGTCGCCACACCGGTACCGGCGGCGGCAACCACTTCGTGTTGGGCGGCGCGACGCCGAACGATTCGCCCTTCCTGCGTCGGCCGGACCTGTTGAAGAGCCTGATCGCCTACTGGCACAACCATCCGAGCCTGTCCTACCTGTTCTCCGGCCTGTTCATCGGCCCGACCAGCCAGGCGCCGCGTGTCGATGAGGCGCGCAACGACTCGCTGTACGAGATGGAAATCGCCTTCAAGCAGATTCCCAATCCCGGCGCTGGTTTTGCAAATTCGGTCCAGCCCTGGCTGATCGACCGCATCCTGCGCAACCTGCTGATCGACGTCACCGGCAACACGCACCGTGCCGAGTTCTGCATCGACAAGCTGTACTCGCCGGACGGTCCGACCGGCCGCCTTGGCCTGCTTGAACTGCGCGCCTTCGAAATGCCGCCGCACGCGCGCATGTCGCTCGCCCAGCAACTGCTGCTGCGCGCCCTGATCGCCCGCTTCTGGCAGGCACCGTACAGCCCGCCCAAGCTGGCGCGCTGGGGCACCGAACTGCACGACCGCTTCATGCTGCCGCATTTCGTCGAGCAGGATTTCGCCGACGTGATGGAAGAAATGCAGCTTGCCGGCTTCGCCTTCAAGAAGGAATGGTTCGCCCCGCACTTCGAGTTCCGCTTCCCGAAATACGGCGATTTCGCCGTCAAGGGCATCGAGTTCGAACTGCGCCACGCGCTCGAACCCTGGCACGTGATGGGCGAGGAGGGCTCGGTCGGGACCACGGTGCGCTTCGTCGATTCCTCGGTCGAGCGCGTCCAGGTCAAGGTCACCGGCATGGCGCCGGACCGCTACGTGCTGACCTGCAACGGCGTTGCCGTGCCGCTGCAGAGCACCGGCAGGAACGGCGAGTTCGTCGCCGGCGTCCGCTACCGCGCCTGGCAGCCGGCGTCCTGCCTGCACCCGACGGTCGGCGTCCATGCGCCGCTGGTGTTCGACATCGTCGATACCTGGATGCAGCGTTCGCTGGGCGGTTGCCAGTACCACGTCGCCCACCCGGGCGGGCGCAATTACGACGTCTTCCCGGTTAATTCCTTCGAGGCCGAGAGCCGTCGGCTGGCGCGTTTCTTCCGCTTCGGCCACACGCCGGGGCGGATGATCGCGGCGGCGCCGGAAGTCAGCACCGAGCACCCGTTTACGCTAGACTTGCGCCGTTTTTAACCGGTCAGGCCGCGGCTTTCCGCGGCCAACCGCGTGACAGGCCGGTATCCGGCCTGTTTCTTTTCCTTCTCCATGGCCCGCACCCTTCTCGCCATCTATCCGCACAGTGGTCGCCGCTACGACGAAATGTTGATGGCGGACGGTAACGTGCGTCCGCATTGGCGGCGCTTCTTCGATCACCTCGACGCGGTGTCGCCCGAGGACATGCACCAGCGGCTCGACTTCGCCGACCGGCGGATCCTGGAAAACGGCGTCACCTACAACGTCTACGCCGATCCCAACGGCGCCGACCGGCCGTGGGTGCTCGATCCGGTGCCGCTGATCATTCCGCCGGACGAATGGGCCGAAGTCTCGTCCGCCGTCGCGCAGCGGGCGAAGCTGCTCAACGCCATCCTGGCCGATCTCTACGGCCCGCAGACGCTGCTCGCCAAGGGCCTGCTGCCGCCGGCGCTGGTCTATGGGCAGCATGGCTACCTGTGGCCCTGCCAGGGCGTCAAGCCGCCGGGCGGCATCTGGCTGCACCACTACGCGGTCGACCTGGCGCGCTCGCCGAACGGCCGCTGGTGGGTGATCGCCGACCGCACGCAGGCGCCGTCCGGCGCCGGCTACGCGCTGGAAAACCGGCTGGTCGTCTCGCGCGTCTTCCCGGAAATGTTCCGCGACCTGCACGTCCAGCACCTGGCCGATTTCTTCCGCGACCAGCAGAGCGGGCTGACCGCGCTGGCGCCGCTCGATCCGGGCGAGCAGCCGCACATCGTGCTGCTGACGCCGGGGCCGTACAACGAAACCTACTTCGAGCACGCCTACCTGGCGCGCTACCTCGGCTTCCCGCTGGTCGAGGGGCAGGACCTGACGGTGCGCGGCGATACCGTGTACCTGAAGACGCTGCGCGGCCTCAAGCGCGTGCATGTGATCCTGCGCCGGCAGGACGACGACTACTGCGATCCGCTCGAACTGCGCGGCGATTCGGCGCTCGGCATTCCCGGCCTGCTCAACGTCGCCCGCGCCGGCCGCGTCGCCATCGCCAACGCGCTCGGTAGCGGCCTGCTCGCCTCCGGCGCGCTGATGGGCTTCCTGCCGGCGCTTTGTCGCGAACTGCTGGGCGAGAAACTGGCCATGCCGTCGGTGGCGACCTGGTGGTGCGGCGAGAAGCCGGCGCTCGAGTTCGTCAAGGAAAACTTCGACGATCTGGTGATCAAGCCGGCCTACCCGACCCAACGCATGGAACCGGTGTTCGGCCACGAACTGGAAGGTGCCGAGCGCGAGGAAATGCTGCGCCGCATCGAGGCCCGGCCGCACGCCTACGTCGCCCAGGAAATGGTCAACCTGGCGCAGGCGCCGACCTGGAGCCGCGCCCACGAGCGCCGCCTGATCGCCCGCCCGGTCGGCCTGCGCGCCTACGCGGCGGTCAACGCGGCGGGCGAGTATTCGGTGATGCCGGGCGGCCTGACCCGCGTCGCGCAGGGCGCCGGCGCGCGCATCATCTCGATGCAGCGCGGCGGCGCGTCGAAGGACACCTGGGTGCTGACCGACGGCCCGGTCAGCGACTTCACGCTGCTCAAGACCTCGTTCGGCGTGCGCGACCTGGTGCGTTCCGGCGCCAACCTGTCGTCGCGCGTGGTCGAGAACCTGTTCTGGCTCGGCCGCTATTCCGAGCGCTTCGACGACAGCGCCCGCCTGCTGCGCGTCGCCCTGGCGCGGGTGGTCGATGCCGGCGGCGGCAAGACGCCGGCGGTGGCGTCCATCCTCGAACTGGCCGAACGGCTCGGCGTCCTGCCCGAGCCGGAGGAGGACGATCCGAGCGGCGAGGGCAGCGAGCACGTGCTGCTCGAGGCGATCTACGATCCGCGTCAGCCGGGTAGCCTGGCCGGCGGCATCCGCAGCCTGATGTGGTCGGCGACGCACGTCCGCGAGCGCCTCTCGCTCGATCACTGGCATTCGCTGAACAGCCTGCAGCGCGAGCAGCAGGCGGCGCAGAAGAAGCACCCGACGCTGACCGAGGCGATCGCCTTCCTCGACCGCGTGTTGCTCGTCTCGGCATCGCTCAACGGCTTCGCGATGGACAACATGACGCGCGACGACGGCTGGCGTTTCCTCATCGTCGGCCGCCGCCTCGAGCGCCTCACCTTCCTCGCGCTGGCCATCGCCCACTTCCTGCGCATGCCGTCCAGCCGGGCGCCCGGCTGTCTCGACTGGCTGCTCGAACTGGCCGACTCGATCATCACCTACCGTTCGCGCTATTCGCGCCAGGCCGAACTGCTGCCGGTGATCGACCTGCTGGTGTTCGACGAGAGCAACCCGCACGGCGTTCTCTTCCAGGTCGAAGCGCTCGGTCGCTACGTCGAACGGATGGCCGAGGAAATCGGCCACGAACCGATCGAACGCCTGCAGCGTGCCGCCCGCCGCCTCCAGCGTTTCCCGCTGGAACCGCTGGAACGCCTGCAGTTCAGCCAGTGCAGCTGCAGTGCGCCGTGCGAGGATCTGGCGCTCCTGCTCGACGACCTGGTCGCCGCCGCCGCCGCGCTGTCGGATGCCCTGGCCATGCGCTACTTCACCCACGTCGGCGACATCAGCCGGCAGACCATGGCGCTGTAACATGACCGCCGTCCGTTACCACGTCCTGCACGAGACCCGCTACGACTACGGCAGCGCCGTCTCGCTGTCGCAGCAGCAACTGCACCTGTCGCCGCGCTTCCTGCCCTGGCAGGAGGTGTTCGAACAGCGTCTCGACATCGAGCCGGCGCCGACCTGGCGTACCGACGGCGAGGATGCCTTCGGCAACCCGGTGACCTGGATGTCCTTCCACGCCCCGCACGACAGTCTGCGCATCCGTTCGGCGATGAACGTCGCGGTGCTGCCGCATCCGATCGACGCCAAGACGCTGGCCGCCTCGCTGCCCTGGGAAACGGTGCGCGAGTGCCTGGCCTACGACGCCCACCCGCCGCAGCCGGAAGACCTCGACGCCGTCCGTTTCCTGTTCGAAAGTCCGCATGTCCGGGTCAAGCACGAACTGGCCGACTACGCGGCCGACTGCTTCACCCCCGGCACGCCGGTGCTGGTCGGCGCGCAGCGGTTGATGACGAAGATCTTCGAGGAATTCGAGTTCGACCCCGAGGCGACCACGGTGTCGACGCCGGTGCTCGAGGTGCTGGAAAACAAGCGCGGCGTCTGCCAGGATTTCGCCCACCTGATGATTGCCTGCCTGCGCGCGCTCGGCCTCGCCGCCCGCTACGTCAGCGGCTACCTGCTGACCCGGCCGCCGCCGGGCAAGCCGCGGCTGATCGGCGCCGACGCCTCGCACGCCTGGGTTTCGGTGTATGCCCCGGGGACCGCCGACAACTGGGTCGATTTCGACCCGACCAACAACCTGTTGCCCGACACCGAGCACATCACGCTGGCGATCGGCCGCGATTTCACCGACATCTCGCCCTTGCGCGGCATCATCCTCGGCGGCGGCGGCGCCGAGCCGGAAGTGGCGGTCACCGTCGTGCCGCTCGACGAAGAGGAAATCCCCGAGGGACTCCTCGACGCCGCGCCGGTCGTCGCCGACAAGGCCTGATGCGGCGCGTCGCCATCGTCGGCGGCGGCCCGGCCGGCCTGATGGCAGCCGAGCGGCTGGCCGGCCAGCCGGGATTGCAGGTCGATCTCTACGACGCGATGCCGTCGCCCGGCCGCAAGTTCCTGATCGCCGGCGTCGGTGGCATGAACATCACCCATGCCGAAGCGTTGCCCGCCTTCATCGCCCGCTACGGCGCGCGCGCCGCGCAGATCGCGCCGCTGCTCGACGCCTTCGGCCCGGCGGCGTTGCGCGAGTGGATTCATGGCTTGGGCATCGAAACCTTCGTCGGCAGTTCGGGGCGCGTCTTTCCCAAGGAAATGAAGGCGGCGCCGCTGCTGCGCGCCTGGCTGCACCGCCTGCGCGGGCAGGGGCTGCGGCTGCACGTCAGGCACCGCTGGCTGGGCTGGAACGCCGCCGGCGCCCTGCGCTTCGCGACGCCGGACGGCGAGATTGCGCTGGCCGCCGATGCCACGCTGCTGGCGCTGGGTGGCGGTAGCTGGGCGAAGCTCGGCTCGGACGGCGCCTGGGTGCCGCTGCTCGCCGCCGCCGGCATTCCGGTGGCGCCGTTGCAGCCGGCCAACTGCGGTTTCGATGTCGACTGGAGCGTGTATTTCCGCGAGCGCTTCGCCGGCGCCCCGGTCAAGTCGGTCGTTGCCGGCTGCGGCACGCTGTGCCAGGCGGGCGAATTCAACATCACCGCCGGCGGCATCGAGGGCGGCCTGGTCTATGCGCTGGCGGCGCCGTTGCGCGACGCGCTACTGGCCGGCGGCCCGGCGCAACTGCTGCTCGACCTGGCGCCCGGGCGCAGCGTCGAGCGCCTGCGCGCCGATCTCGCTCAGCCGCGCGGCCGCGATTCGCTGGCCAACCACCTGCGTCGCCGGGCCGGCATCGAAGGCGTCAAGGCGGCGCTGCTGCGCGAACTCTGCCCGCCGTCGACACTGGCCGACAGCGCCGCGCTGGCTGCCGCGATCAAGGCGCTGGCCTTGCCGGTGACGGCGCCGCGACCGCTCGACGAAGCGATCAGCAGCGCTGGCGGCGTACGTTTCGAAGCGCTCGATGCGGCGCTGATGGTGCGCCAGCGCCCCGGCCTCTTCGTCGCCGGCGAGATGCTGGACTGGGAAGCGCCAACCGGCGGCTACCTGCTCACCGCCTGCCTGGCCAGCGGCCACGTCGCCGGCGACGGCGCGCGCGCCTGGCTGGGCTGACTCAGCCGAGGTTCTGCAGCGCCTGTTCGAGCAGTTCCGCGGCGGCGGGAAAATCGTATTCGGCGATCTTGCGTTCGAAGGCCGGGTGCAGGCCGCCCAGCGCCTGGCGCAGCACGTCGGCGTCGCGCTGCAGGCGCGCCTGGACGGCAAAGTCGCCATCGACCAGTTGGCGCACCAGGCCGTCGAGGCGGCTGCGGATTTGTTCGGCGTCGAGCGTTTCGGCGCTGACCGCGACCGGCGCGCTGTTGGCGGAGATCCGGGCCAGTCCGTCGTGCAGCACGTGGTAGGCGCCGTCGAGGACGTCGACCAGGTCGAGGACTTCACTGGCCGGCCGTTGCTGGCGGATGGCGTGGTCGACCGCGGCGGCGGCTTCGAACACCCGCGTTGCGCCCAGCGTGCCGGCGGCGCCCTTGATCGAGTGGGCCAGTCGGCGGGCTTCCTCTTCCTCGCCGCAGAGCAGCAGCTCGCGGATTTTCTCGAAGTCGTCGAGGTGGCTGCCGGCAAAGCTGTTGAGCAGGCGCTCGTAGATTGCCTGCTTGCCGCGTACCGCGTGCAGGCCCAGCTTGTAGTCGAGCCCCGGAATGTGGTCGAGCGGGTGGCCGCCGTCGTCATCGGCGGTGCCGGTGGCGGGCGGTGCGCTGCTGGCCGCCGGCTGCCGGTTGTCGACCGCCTGCAGCGGCAGGGTGAACCAGAATTCGCTGCCGACGCCGGGGGCGCTGTTGACACCGATTTCGCCGCCGAGCAGTTCGACCAGGCGGCGGCTGATCACCAGCCCGAGGCCGACCCCGCTGTGGCGGCGGGTGGTCGAGTCGTCGCCCTGTTCGAAGGGATGGAAGAGGCGGGCGCTGACCTCGTCGGCGATGCCGATGCCGGTGTCGCTGACCGAGAAGCGCAGCAGCAGGCGGTCGCCGTCGCGGTCCGGGTTGCTGACGGCGATGGTGATGCGCCCGGCGTCGGTGAACTTGACCGCGTTGGACAGCAGTTGCTGCAGGATCTGGCGGATGTGCGGCGCGTCGCCGCGCAGTTTCTCCGGGATGCCGCCGGCGATTTGGCGGTCGATGACGATGTTCTTGGCGCCGGCCTTGTCGGCGAACTGCTGGCTGACGTCGGCGATCAGGTCGGGGAGCGGGAATTCGCTGTCGACCGGGGTCAGGTTGCCGGCTTCCAGGCGCGACAGGTCGAGGATGTCGTTGAACAACTGCATCAACTGGTTGGCGGCGTCGGCGATGCGACCGAGGCGTTCGCCGGCTTCGCTGTCGCCGATGTCGCGCTGCAGCAGGTGGGTGAGGCCGAGGATGGCGTTCATCGGGGTGCGGATTTCGTGCCCCATGTTGGCCAGGAAGCGGCTCTTCGAGCGGCTCGCCGCCTCGGCGTCTTCCTTGGCCTGCAATAGCTGGCGGGTGCGCTGGGCAACCAGCGATTCGAGCTGCTCGCGGTAGCGGGCGAGTTCGGCCAGGTTGCGCTTGCGCTCGGTGATGTCCTCGATGATCGCCAGGTAATGACTGACTTCGCCGTCCGGTTGGCGGACCGGGGTGATGATCGCGCGGATGTCGTAGAAGTAGCCGTCGCGGCGCCGGCTCAGCAGTTCGCCGCGCCAGATCTCGCCGCGCCGGATGCAGGCGTCGATCTCGGCGAAGACGTTCTGGGCGGTCAGGCTCTGCGCCAGGATGGCCGGTGGCTTGCCGATCACTTCGGCGGCCGGGTAGCCGGTGGTGGTGACGAAAGCCTGGTTGACGTATTCGATGCCGCGCACGCGGTCGGTGATGATGACGCCGTGCGGGCTCTGTTCGATGGCCAGCGATAACTGGCGCAGGCTGGCCTCGCTGCTGGCGAGCCGCTGCCGCGCCCGCATCTTGCCGATGCCGAGGCCGAGCTCGACGCCGATGTCGTCGCGCAGTTGGCGCTCCTCGTCGTCGTCGCTGGCCTCCGGCGCCAGCTCCAGGTGGAGGCAGCCGCAGAGGGCGCCGTCGTGTTCGATGGCGAGGGGGATTTCGCCGTCGCCGGCCGCTGGCGGTTCGGTGTCGGCGGCGCTGAAGGTGGCGCTGCGGTAGTTGCCGTCGGCTTCGATCAGGCGGCAGACACTGGCGATCAGTTCGCCTTCGTCGTTGCTGCGCACGGCGCAGCGGGCGAGGCCGCCGAGCAGGTGGAGGGCGCGGTTCTGGCGGGCGATGCGCAGTTGGCTGGCGTGGCGGATGCCGATGTCGGCCAGGATGCCGGTGAAGGCGACGGGGTGCCCGGCGCGGTCCCGTTCGCTGACGCAGCCGCGATCCTCGACCCAGATCCAGTGCCCGTCGGCGTGCCGGACGCGGTATTCGGCGAGCAACTGGCCGCTGGCGAAGAGGGTGGCGAGGGCGCTGTCGTAGGTCGCCTGGTCGGCCGGGTGGATGCGCTCGCGCCAGCCGGCGAGACAGCCGTGGCCAGTCCCCGTTTCGCCGAGCATGGCGCGCAGCCCGTCGCTGTGCTGGCGCTGGTCGTGCTCGCGGTGGTATTCCCAGAGCCCGGCGCCGGCCGAGGAAAGGGCGAGTTCAAGCTGGGCCAGCAGGCGCAGGCGGTCGCGTTCCTCGCGCAGGCGGTTGAGGGCGTTCTCCATGTCGTGCAGCGCCAGTTGTTCGAACAGGCGCTGCTGGCTGATGATGCCGACGCCGCGTCCGTCCGCGGTGCGGACCACCATGTGGCGGACGCCGTGGCTGCCCATGGCCGCCAGCGCTTCGCCGACCGGGCGGTCGATGGCGATGTCGCGCAGCGGGCTGCTCATCGCTTCGCCGAGGGTGATGCCGGCGGCGTCGTGGTGCTTGCCGAGCAGGCGCGGGATGTCGCGTTCGGTGACGATGCCGAGCGGCGCGCCGAGGTCGCCGACCAGCACGTAATCGCTCGCCAGTCGCAGCATCTGCGCCAGCGCCTCGGCGAGTTGCGCGGTCGGCGGCAGGCGCGGCATCTCGTGATCCATCACGCCTTCCAGCGTGCGCTGGTGGCTGAAGGCCAGCGCGCCGAGGTGGCGGCGGAAATCGGTTTCGCTGACGATGCCGGTGGTGCGGCCATCGTCAGCGACGACCACCAGGTGGCGGATGCGGTGCGTTTCGAGCAGCTTGCGCGCGGCCAGCAGGTCGAGCCCGGGCGGCGCGCTGACCAGCGGCTGCGACATCAGCTCGGCGATCGGCGTCGTGCCGGGCCATTGCCAGTGCATGGCACGCAGCAGGTTGCTTTCGGTGACGATGCCGACGGTCGCTTCCGGACTGCCGACCAGCAGGCTGGAAATTCCGGCCTCGCTCATCGTCCGGGCAACGGCCTGCAGCGGCAGGGTCGGCGCGACGTAATGCACCTCGCGGGTCATGATGTCGGCGAGGCAGATCGGAAAATTCGCTTTCATTGCGGATCCGGGTAATTCTGGAGGTAACTGGTGATGCCGTCGCCGGTGTCGCGCAGGGCGGCGATCAGGGCGGCGAAGGCTGCCTCTTCCTCGGCCGCCGGGCGCGCCGGCTTGAGCAGGAGGTCGTTGAGAGCGACCGCCGCCAGGTGGATGTCGCGCAGCCCGAGCGTGCCGGCGACGCCCTTGAGGTTGTGTGCGAGATGGCGGGCGTCGTCGAGCCGCCCCTCGCGGCGCGCCGCTTCGAGGATGGCGGGATCGTCGCCGTGTCCCTTGAGGAAGGTGCTGAGCAGGCGCCGGAAGCTGGCGACATTGTTGCGCACCGAGAGCATCGCCCGTTCGATGTCGAGCCAGGGCTGGATCGCCAGTTCGGCGCGTGGGTCGCGCACCGGGGCGGCGGCGGTTGCGGCATGCTCGGTACCGGGCAGCCATTTGACCATCGCCGCGTAGAGGTTTTCCGGATTGACCGGCTTGGCGATGTGGTCGTTCATGCCGGCTTCCAGGCAGCGTCGCCGGTCTTCGCCGAAGGCGTTGGCGGTCATCGCCAGGATCGGCACGCTGCAGCCCTCGTCGCGCAGCTTGCGGGTGGCGGTGAGGCCGTCCATGACCGGCATCTGCATGTCCATCAGGATCAGGTCGTAATGCGTGTTGAGCACGCATTCGATGGCTTCCGCGCCGTTGGCGGCGACATCGATGACGAAGCCGACGGCTTCGAGGAGGTCGCGGGCGACTTCCTGGTTGATCGGGTTGTCTTCGACGAGCAGGATGTGCGGCGCTTCCGGCAGCGCGCGCAGGCTGGCTTCGGCGTCGTCCGGGCGAAAGGCGAGGTGGGTCGAGGCATGCTCGCTGCCGGTCTGCAGGCGGGCGGTGAACCAGAAGGTGCTGCCGAGGCCCGGCGTGCTGTCGACGCCGGTTTCGCCGCCCATCAGGCGCGCCAGGTGGCGGGCGATGGCCAGTCCCAGGCCGGTCCCGCCGAAGCGCCGGGTGGTCGAGCTGTCGGCCTGTTCGAAGGCCTGGAACAGGCGGGCCTGTTGCGCCGGGGCGATGCCGATGCCGGTGTCGCGCACGGCAAAGCGGACCAGTTGACCGCGGGTGTCGCTTTCCAGCAGGTTGACCCTGACCGAGATGCTGCCGTGCTCGGTGAACTTGGCGGCGTTGGTCAGGAAATTGAGCAGGATCTGGCCGAGGCGCAAGGGGTCGCCGTAGAGGATTTCCGGCAGCCGGGGATCGATTTCGATGGCGAAGTCGAGGCCGCGCGAGCGGAGCCGGTCGACGATCAGCATCGACGAATTGTCGATCATCTGCTGCAGGCGGAAGTCGCTCGGCGCCAGCACCAGCTTGCCGGCTTCGATCTTGGAGATGTCGAGGATCTGGTTGATGATCGCCAGCAGGTGGTGGGCGGCGTCCTGCACCTTGCCCAGCCGGTCGAGCGTCGCCGGGTCCTTGGTCTGGCGCAGGGTCAGGTGGGTGAGGCCGATGATGGCGTTCATCGGCGTGCGGATCTCGTGGCTCATGTTGGCGAGGAAGGCGCTCTTCGCCTGGTTGGCTGCCTCGGCGGCGTCGCGGGCGCTGGCCAGTTCGCTGGTGCGCTCGGCGACGATGTCTTCCAGGTGGAGGCGGTAGCGTTCCAGTTCCTGGTTGGCCTGGCGCTGCTTTTCCTCGCGCTCGCGCAAGGTCCGCTCGGTGGCGACGCGTTCCGAGATGTCAGTGACGAAGACGACCAGGTAGGGCGTCTTCTCGACGTGGATGACTTCGGCCGACAGGCTGATCTCGCGCTGCCGACCGTTGCGGCCGACGCCGATGCACTCATGGTCGGTGATCCGGCCGTCGCTGGCGAGCACCGCCAGCATCCGCTGGCGATCGTCGGGGGAGCCCCAGAGGCCGGCCTCGACCGTGGTCTTGCCGAGCAGCTCCTCGCGCTTCCAGTTGTATTCCTCGAGCAGCCGTTCGTTGACGTCGACCAGCTTGCCATCCTGCAGGCGGGTGATGGCGGCGGCGACCGGCGCCGCCTGGAAGGCGATGGCGTAGCGGGTGAGGACGGCGCCTTCTTCCTTCAGCGTCTGCAGGATCGCATGTTCGGCGGCGTTGGCCTGGCGCAGTTGTTCGTGAACCTGGGCAATCTGCCGGAAGCGGTGGAGCAGGACGAGATAGAGCAGGAAGGCGGTGGTGCCGACGAAGAACCAGCCCTTGAACAGGTTGGCCTGATGACGCAGGGCTTCGTCACGGATCAGGGTGTGCACCGCCTGGTCGCTGAACAGGATCCAGAGCGCGGCAAAGGCCAGGTAGAGCAGGGCGATCCGCAGCGGGGTCCCGGTGTAGCCGATGTTCTGCGGGGGCGCCTCGGGCATGGTGCTTACTCGGCGTAGGCGGCGGCGATGCGTTTGAAGGTTTCGAATTCGCGGACGAAGGCGGCGGCGACGTCGGGGTCGAAATGCTTGCCGCTGCCGTCGACGATGATCCGGTAGGCTTCTTCCATCGGCATCGCCGGCTTGTAGACACGGGCGCAGATCAGCGCGTCGAAGACGTCGGCAAGTGCCATCAGGCGGGCCGAGATCGGAATCTGGTCGCCGGCGAGGCCGGTCGGGTAGCCGCTGCCGTCCCATTTTTCGTGGTGGCTGCGGGCGATTTCCTGGGCGATGCGCAGGAACTCGACCGGCCGCGCCGAATCGGCCTCGGCCTGGGCGATGGCCTGGGCGCCGATTTCGGCGTGGGTTTTCATGATTTCCCACTCTTCCGGCGTCAGCTTGCCGGGCTTGAGCAGGATGTGGTCGGGAATGCCGACCTTGCCGATGTCGTGCAGCGGCGCCGACTGGGCCAGCGCGTCGATGGTGCGGTCGTCGAGATAGTCGGTGAAGCGCGGATGCTGCTTCAGGCTGCGCGCCAGCGTGCGTACGTATTCCTGGGTGCGGCGCAGGTGGTTGCCGGTTTCCGGGTCGCGCGTTTCGGCCAGGTGGGCCAGTGCGTGGATGCTGACTTCCTGGATCAGCTGGTTCTCGGCCATCCGCCGCGCCACTTCCTGTTCGAGGTAGGCGTTGTGGTCGCTCAGGATGTCGCGCGCCTTCTTCAGTTCGAGCTGGGTGCGGACGCGGGCGAGGACGATCGCCGGCCGGATCGGCTTGGTGATGTAGTTGACGGCGCCGCAGTCGAGGCCGCGCTCCTCGTCGTCGGTGCTGTCCATGGCGGTGACGAAGACCACCGGCACGTCGCGGGTGGCGGCTTCGGCACGGAGTTCGGCGAGGACGTCGTAGCCGTCCATGCCGGGCATCATGACGTCGAGCAGGATGAGGTCGGGCGGCGGCGTGGTGCGCGCGATCTGCAGGGCGCGCTGCCCGGAATTGGCGGCCAGCACCCGGTAGAAGGGTTGCAGCAACTCGCCGAGAACGCTCAGGTTCTCGGGAACGTCATCGACGATCAGGATCGTTGGTTGGGGCTGAATCGCGATACTCCACACGGTGTGTAACGTATTCCGGATTATGGAGCGTCGGCGCGTTTCTGGCTACGCCAAATTGGCCTCCGCGGCTAGCCCGACCAGCCGGCGGTAGCTGGCAAAGCGGCTTTTTTCGATTTTTCCGGCGGCGACCGCCGGGCGCAGCGCGCAGTCCGGTTCGCGGTCGTGGCGGCAGTCGCGGAAACGGCACTGGCCGAGGTAGGGACGGAATTCGCGGAAGGCGTATTCGATCTCGCCGCGTTCGAGGTGGCCGAGGCCGAATTCCTGCAGGCCGGGCGAGTCGATCAGGTGGCTGGCGGCGTCGAGGTGGTAGAGCGTGGCGTGCGTCGTCGTGTGCTTGCCGGAATCGAGTGCCTGCGAGATTTCCCGGGTGGCGGCGCCGGCTTCCGGGAGCAGGGCGTTGACCAGCGTCGATTTGCCCATGCCTGACTGGCCGACCAGCACGCTGGTCCGGCCCTGCAGTTGCGGGCGCAGGTCTTCGGCATGGTCGCGGGCGCAGAGTTCGAGGACGCGGTAGCCGAGCCCGGCGAAGACGCCGGTCTGGCGGCGGGCGGCGGGCAGGCGGTCGGCCAGGTCGCACTTGTTGAGGACGATCAGGACCTCGATCTCCTGGCTTTCGGCGGCGATCAGCGCGCGCGTCACCAGGTCGTCGGAAAACGCCGGTTCGCAGGCGACGACGACGACCAGCTGGTCGACGTTGGCGGCAATCAGTTTGTGGCGGATCTCGTTCGAGCGGTAGAGCAGGTGACGGCGCGGCAGGATCGCGTCGATGACGCCCTGGTCGGGCGAACTCTGGGTGATCTCGACCTCGTCGCCGCACGCCACCTCGCTTTTCTTGCCGCGCGGAAAACAGGGCAGGCGGACGCCGGCTTCGGTCTCGACCACATATTGCCGGCCGTGGGCGGCGATGACGCGGCCGCGCATCAGTCTTTGAAGTGATAGTAGGTCTGGTTCAGATAGGCGGCGACTTCAGCCTCCTCGTCCGGGAACCAGCCGCTGTTCATCTGCGCGTTGCAGGCGGCGGTGCGCTGCAGGAGGTCGAGCTGCGTCGACAGCATGCGGCCTTCGCGGGTGTAGATCTTGCTGCCGTCGCCGCCGTACATGCGGCTGTGGCAGGCGACGCATTTGTCGTCGTGCCTGGCCTTGCCGGCTTTCGGGTCGGCGTCGCCCCATGGCGCCTCGGCCAGCACGGGCAGCGAGATCAGGGAGGCAGCAAGCAGGGTCGTCGTTTTCATGCGAGTTTCTCCTTGAGTTTGAGCTGCGCGATGCGTTGCGCGGCCGGCGGGTGGGAATCGTGGAACAGCGAGTGCAGCGGGTCCGGCGTCAGCGTCGATGCGTTGTCATCATAGAGCTTGACCAGCGCCCGTATGAGTTCGCCGGCGTCGGCGTGCTCGGCGGCGTAGGCGTCGGCCTCGAACTCGTGGCGGCGCGACCAGCGGCTGGAGAGCGGGGTCAGCGGAAAGAGGAAGAGCGGCACGACCAGGAAGAAGAGGATCAGGGCCAGTGCCGTACCTTGCGCCGGGACGCCGAGACCGGCGTAGAACCAGGGCGCGTCGATCAATTGGCCGAGCAGCCAGAGGAAGGCGAGCGAGCCGGCGAACATCAGCGCGATGCGCTGGACGATGTGCTTCTTGCGGAAATGGCCGAGCTCGTGCGCCAGCACCGCCTCGATCTCGCTTGGCGTCAGACGGGCGAGCAGGGTGTCGAAGAAGACGATCCGCTTGTTGTCGCCGAAACCGGTGAAGTAGGCGTTGCCGTGCGCCGAGCGCTTCGAGCCGTCCATCACGAAGAGGCCGTTGCTGCGGAAGCCGCAGCGTTCGAGCAGGGCCTCGATGCGGGTTTTCGCTTCGCCCTCGGGCAGCGGCGTGAACTTGTTGAACAGCGGCGCGATCCAGGTCGGGAAGATGAACAGCATGAGCAGGTTGAAGCCGCTCCAGAACAGCCATACCCACAGCCACCACTGTTCGCCCATGGCGTTCATCAGCCAGAGGACGACGGCGATCACCGGCGCGCCGATGACGACACCGAGCAGCGTCTGCTTGACGAGGTCGGAGACGAACAGCGCCGGCGTCATCCGGTTGAAGCCGTGGCGCGCCTCGACGACGAACTGGCTGTAGAACGACAGCGGCAGGTTGACCAGGCCGGAAATGAAGACCACGCTGAAGATCATCGCCAGGCCGTAGGCAAGGCCGCTGAATTGCGCCGCCCAGAAACCGTGCAGCGCGGCGAGCCCGCCGCCGAGCGTGAAGGCGAGCAGCAGCGCGGCTTCGCTCAGGATGCCGAAAATTGCCGTGCGGCTGCGATCGATCGTGTAGTCGGCGGCCTTCTGGTGCGAGGCGAGGCCGATGCGGTCGGCGAAGGCGGCCGGTACCGCGCCCCGGTGCGCGGCGACGTGGCGGATCTGGCGCAGCTTGAGCCAGAGGCGGGCGGCCAGCGTGAGCGTGAAAGCGGCAAGGAAAAGCAGGGTGAAGTTCTCGGTCACGGGCGATGTCGGGGAAGCTGTGAGAAAATGGCGGTTTTAAAGTTTCGGGCAATTATATGGCAGGCAATGCAAACAACCTCGTCTGGCTGGACATGGAGATGACCGGTCTCAACCCGGATGGCGACCGCATCATCGAGATGGCGATGGTGGTGACCAATTCCGAACTCGAGATGGTCGCCGAGTCACCGTCCTGGGCGGTGCACCAGTCCGACGAAGTGCTCGCCGGCATGGACGATTGGAACCAGAAAACGCACGGACGTTCCGGCCTGATCGAGCGTGTCCGCGAATCGGCGCTGGCCGAGGCCGATGTCGAGGCAGCGGCCCTGGAGTTCCTGCGCAAGTACTCGGGCAAGGGGCATTCGCCGATGTGCGGCAATTCGATCGGCCAGGACCGCCGCTTCATGGCCCGCTACATGCCGACGCTGGAAGCTTTCTTCCACTACCGCAACCTCGACGTCAGCACGCTCAAGGAACTGTGCAAGCGCTGGCAGCCGGAGGTGTACCGGGGCTTCAAGAAGAAGAGCAAGCACACCGCGCTGGCCGACATCTACGAGTCGATCGACGAACTCAAGTACTACCGGGAGCATTTCCTGATCAAGTCCGGTAGCTGAACTGTTTCGGCCGGCGCTCAGCGCCGGTAGAGACGGAATTTCTCGCGCCGCTCGCCGGGGCGGCGACCTTCCCAGACCTGGCGCCAGGCCGCATCCGGCGGCGCCAGTTCGGCGTTCGTGCTGCCGACGACGAGCAGCCAGTCGCAGCGGCGACCCGCTGCAGTCGCCGCGCTGACCGGCGAGATATTGACGAAGTAGGCGAAGGACGCCCGCTGCGCATCGCTCAAGCCTTGCTCGGCCAGGCAGCGGCTGCTGTCCGGCAGTGCCCGGGCCACCGCTTCGGCGACCGGTCGGTAGCTCTTGCCGTAGTCGAACCAGGGCAGGAGCAGCGCGTTGGCGATCAGCCACAGGGTGGTGAAGCCCAGGGTCCAGTGCGTCAGGCTGCGGTAGGGCGAACGCGGTGCGGTGGCGATCAGCCACAGCCAGAACAGCGTGGCGGCGCCGCCGATGAAGAGGCCGAGCCAGTGGATTTCGCCGACGAAGCCGGGACGCAGGACGACCACGCGTTCCGCCAGGCGGGCCGGAAAACCGAGCGCCATCGCCGACCAGGCGACCCAGATCAGCAGTGCGAAGAGACTGAAAACGCTCATTGCGAACCAGTCGAAGGCATTCGCCGCGCCGCGCCGCAGGCTCAAGGCGCCCGGGGTGGCGAGCAGGGCCAGCGGCGGCAGCAGCAACAGCGCCGGGATCTCCCGCGGTCGGTAGGCCCAGGCGAGCAGGAGCAGGGTCAGCAGCAGGAAGGCCAGCGGCAGCAACTGGGCGGGGGAACGCCATTGATCGCGCCGCGTCCACAGGGTCCATAGCGCCAGCGGCAATGCCGGAAAGGCGAACAACGGCAACATCGCCGAGAAACGGCCGAGCGAGGTGAAGGAAAACGGGGTTTGCAATGGCGCCAGCTCGGTCGCCAGCCAGGCGGCAAAGCGCGCCGGTTGTGCCAGGTACAGCGCCAGCGGCCAGGGGGTGGCAATCAGCAGGCCAATCGCCAGCCCGATCAGCAGTGTCTGCAATGCCTTGCTGCGGTCCGGCGACAACCACCAGGCGAGCGGGGCGATCGCCAGCAAGGGCAGGGTCGGTGCGATGCCGGCGCCGAGCAGGCAGGCGGCCAGCGCCAGGCCATAGAAAACGCCGGTCAGGCGCGGCTTGCGGCCGATCGTGGCGAGCGCGCCGAGGCCGCCGGCGTAGGCGGCGAGCGCGATCAGCATCGGCTGCGCGTCGTGGGCATGGATCAGCAGGCCGGCGCAACCGGCCAGCAGCATCGGGCTGGCCGCCGCGCTGTCGGTGCCGTACAGTTCGCGCCCGGTGTAGTAGAGGCCGACCAGCGCCAGCGCGATCCACAGGCCGCTGGCCAGACGCATCGCCTCGTGGGCCGGCAGCAGCCAGTCGAAGAGCTGGCCGGTCAGCGCCGCCGTCCAGTAATACAGCGGCGGTTCATGGAAAGGTCGGCCGGCCAGTGTCGGTGCCAGCCAGTCGCCGGACGACAGCATCTGCCAGGCGGTGCCGATATGGATCGCGTCTTCGCCCTTCCACGGGTCGCGACCGAAGAGGCCGGCGAGGACGTAGAAGGCGAGCATGCCGGCAAGCATCCAGCCACCCGGAGGCAGGCGGATGCCGCGGCGGATCAGCGTGGCGAAGTCAGGCATCGGTGGCAGAAATGAAAAAGGCAGCCCGCGGGCTGCCCTTTACGGAGTGCCGCAAGCCGATCAGGCAGCAGCCTTGCCGCGCATGGCGCCGAACTTCTGGTTGAACTTCTCGACGCGACCGGCGGTGTTGACGATCTTCTGCTTGCCGGTGTAGAACGGGTGGCAGGCAGCGCAGACTTCGATGTGGAAGTCTTTCTTGGCCATCGTGGACTTGGTGGTGAAGACGTTGCCGCAGGAGCAGGTCACTTGCACGTCGTGGTAATTCGGGTGAATGTCGGCTTTCATTTCATATCCTTTAGTCAAGCGATCGGCGATATTGGCCGATCTGGGAAGCGCGTGATTATCGTTGATTCGAGGGGAAGGGGCAATTGTTTTTTTGGTTTTGTTGGGGGGCGATTGTGTTTTTCTGAGCCGCTGCTTTTCGCCGTTGTCCGGCGGGCGTTGTTGTTTTCTGAGCCGCTGTGTTCCGCGCCTGACGCGCGGGCGTACTTTCTTCTTGTTTCGCCAAGAAGAAAGTAGCCAAAGAAGAAGGCGACCCTAGGTCGGCGCCCGCTGCGCGGGTACCCTGCGCTACTCGTCGTTGGCGGGGGCTGCGCAACTCGGGGCTTTGCCCCTCAGACAGTGCTCGCCCTTTTTCCGCCAACGCCTGCGTTGCTCGGCGCCTCCCAAGGGGCCCGGCAAACCGAGCGGAACGGAAACACTGAAGGTTTAAACCTTGACCGTACAGCAGAGACGTTTTTTGGGGCCCCCCTGAGAGGCGCTGAGCAACGCAGGCGTGCCGGGGGAAGTCGGCGAGGACTGTCTGAGGCCCGCAGGGCCGAGTTCCGCAGCCGCCCGGCGCGTCGAGTAGCGCAAGGGACCGGGCGAAGCCCGGCGCCGACCTGGGGGTGGCTTTTTCTTTGGCTACTTTCTTTTTCCAAAAAAAGAAAGTACGCCCGCGCGTCAGGCGCGGAACCCGGCGCATCAGAAACCAAAGCCGCCCGCTGAAGCTCAAGGGGAAAACAGCGGTTCAGTAACCGAACACGCCCGCCAGAAAAGCAAAAAGGCCGGTTCCCCGGCCTCCCTGCAACAACGCCAGCGAAAGTGCTTACCCCCGCCGCATGGCGTCGAAGAACTCCGCGTTGCCCTTGGTCGACTTGACCTTGTCGAGCAGGAATTCCATCGCTTCGAGGTCGTCCATCGGGTAGCAGAGCTTGCGCAGGACCCACATCTTTTGCAGCACGTCCGGCTTCAACAGCAGTTCTTCGCGGCGGGTGCCGGAGCGGTTGACGTTGACCGCCGGGTACATCCGCTTCTCGGCCATGCGGCGGTCGAGGTGGATTTCCGAGTTGCCGGTGCCCTTGAATTCTTCGTAGATCACTTCGTCCATGCGCGAGCCGGTGTCGATCAGCGCGGTGGCGAGGATGGTCAGCGAGCCGCCTTCCTCGATGTTGCGCGCGGCACCGAAGAAGCGCTTCGGCTTCTGCAGGGCGTTGGCGTTGACGCCGCCGGTGAGCACCTTGCCGGAGGCCGGCTGCACGGTGTTGTAGGCGCGGGCGAGGCGGGTGATCGAGTCGAGCAGGATGACCACGTCCTTTTTGTGTTCGACCAGGCGCTTGGCCTTCTCGATGACCATCTCGGCGACGGCGACGTGGCGGGTGGCCGGTTCGTCGAAGGTCGAGGCGACGACTTCGCCCTTCACCGTGCGGGTCATTTCCGTCACTTCTTCCGGCCGTTCGTCGATCAGCAGGACGATGAGCACGACTTCCGGGTGATTGGCGGTGATGGCGTGGGCGATGTTCTGCAGCATCACCGTCTTGCCGGTCTTCGGCGGGGCGACGAGCAGGCCGCGCTGGCCGCAGCCGATCGGCGCGATCATGTCGATGACGCGGCTGGTGATGTTCTCGTCGGACTTGATTTCGCGTTCGAGCTGGAGGTGACGCGTCGGGTGCAGCGGCGTCAGGTTCTCGAACATGATCTTGTTCTTGTTGGCTTCCGGCGGGAAACCGTTGATGCGGTCGAGCTTGGTCAGCGCGACGTAGCGTTCGCCATCCTTCGGCGTGCGGATTTCCCCCTCGACGGTGTCGCCGGTACGCAGGTTGAAGCGCCGGATCTGCGACGGTGAGACGTAGATGTCGTCGGGATTGGAAAGGTAGGAGGTGTCGGCCGAGCGGAGGAAGCCGTAGCCGTCGGGCAGGACTTCGAGCGTGCCGTCGCCGTAGATCGTTTCGCCGTTCTTGGCCTTGGCCTTGAGCACGGCGTAGATCAGCTCCTGCTTGCGCATGCGGTTGGCGTTTTCGATGACGAGTTCGGTCGCCATGTCGAGCAGTTTGCTGACGTGTAGTGTCTTGAGTTCGGAAAGTTGCATGGGAGTGTGAGGGCGCTGGAGGATGAGCGCAGGCGTCAGCCCGATGGAAGGGCGCGGAAGCTGAGTGTGCTGGGGAGTGATGTATGACGCGGGACGGGACCGTCGCTGGCGTCGCCTGAAGGCACGAGCGTACCTTCAGGCCGGGAGACTAAGGGTATTACAGGTTGCTGTCAATAAAGGCGGCAAGTTGCGATTTCGAAAGGGCGCCGACCTTGGTCGCCTCGACATTGCCGTTCTTGAAGATCATCAGCGTCGGGATGCCGCGGATGCCGTACTTGGCCGGCGTCTGCTGGTTGTCGTCGATGTTGACCTTGGCGACCTTCAGCTTGCCGCTGTATTCGACGGCGATTTCGTCGAGGATCGGCGAGATCATCTTGCAGGGGCCGCACCATTCTGCCCAGTAGTCGACGAGCACCGGCTGCTGTGCCTGCAGCACTTCGCTTTCAAAGGTGTCGTCGGTGACGTAATGGATGTGCTCGCTCATGGTTGCCTCGTGGATTCAGGGGGTGATGTTCCGGTGGGGCGGCGTCTGCCGCAATTCAGTCTGGCGTGATGCTAGCGAAAAATGACAGGCAAGGGAAGCGTCAGGCCGCGCATTTCCAATGCCGTTTCAGCGCCCGTTCTTGAACAGGTTGGCGAGTTCGACGGCGGTCTTGACTTGCATCTTGTCGAACAGGTTGGCGCGGTGGACTTCGACGGTGCGCATGCTGATGTTGAGTTCGTCGGCGATCACCTTGTTGTACTTGCCGGCCAGCACCAGGTCCATGATCTGCCGTTCGCGGGTGGTCAGCCGCGAGATCCGGCTGTTGACCGAATCGGCTTCGGCGTGCGCCGCGCGCTGGCTGGCGTCGAGGTCGATCGCCTCGGCGATCCGACTGACCAGGTCGTTGTCGTTGAAGGGTTTTTCGAAGAAATCGAAGGCGCCGCGCTTGAGCGTGGCGACGGCGAGCGGGACGTCGCCGTGGCCGGTGAGGAAGATCACCGGCAGCGTCGAGCCGCGTTCGAGCAGTTGCTCGAAGCAGTCGAGACCGGTCATCCCCGACATCCGCATGTCGAGCACGAGGCAGCCGCTGGTGGCGGGCGTCCAGGCGGCGAGGAAGGCTTCGGCGGAAGCGTAATCGGCGTGCGGCAGGCCGCGCGACTGGAGGAGCCAGCTGAGGGCGTCCCGGATCGCGTCGTCGTCGTCGACCAGATGTGCTTTCGGCGTGTTCATGCGTGGTCCAGGGGGAGGGTGAAGGTGAATATCGTACCGCTTCCGCTCGGCGAAGCGGGGTGTTTCTCCGCCCACAGGCGGCCGCGGTGGAATTCGATGATCGAGCGGCAGATCGACAGGCCGACTCCCATGCCTTCCTGTTTGGTGGTGAAGAAGGCGGTGTACAGCTTGTCTTCGATTTCCGGCGCGATGCCGCAGCCGTAATCGCTGACGCTGACGGCAACCTCGTTGTCGACGACGCGGGCGGCGATGTGCAGGAGACGATGGGCGGGCGGGGTGTCGTTCATGGCGTCCATCGCGTTGCGCATCAGGTTGAGCAACACCTGCTCCAGCATCAGGCGGTCGGCCGGCAGCAGCGGCAGCGGCGGTACGCTGGCCTCGATGCGGATCTGCCGCTTGCGCGCATCGGCTTCGACGAAGCCCAGGCAGTCCTCGATCACTTCGCCGAGGGCGCAGGGGGCGCGTTTGGGTTCGCTCTTGCGCACGAAATCATGGACGCGGCGGATGATCCTGCCGGCGCGCTGGGCCTGGACGCCGATCTTTTCCAGTACCGGGCGCAGATCGCCGCAGGAGAAATTGTCGGTCGACAGCAGGTTGAGGCAACCGGTGTTGTAGCTGGCGATCGCCGCCAGTGGCTGGTTCAGTTCGTGGGCCAGGGTCGAGGCCATTTCGCCGAGGGTCACCAGGCGGGCGGTGAATTGCAACTGCTCCTGCTGCTGGCGGGCCAGTTCCTCGGCCCGCTTGCGCTCGGTGATGTCGAGCACCGACGCCATCCAGCCGGTATGCTGGCCATGGCCGTCGATCAGTTTGGCTTCGTATACCAGGGCCTGGAAGCGTTCGCCGTTTTTGCGCATGAAGGTGATCTCGAAACCTTCGCTCGGCGCCTGGCCGGCCATCACCGCCAGGTGCAGAGCCTGCGTGTCGTCCATGTGCTCGGGTGCCCAGTAGGGCATCGGCGGTTCGTGATCGACCAGTTCGTCGGCGGCAAACCCGGTCATCTTGCAGAAGGCCGGGTTGACGTAAATGATCTTACCCTTGAGGTCGCGGGCCCGCATGCCGACCGTCAGCGAATCTTCCATCGCCGCCCGGAACGCATGCTCGGCGCGCAGCGCTTCTTCGGCGCGCGAACTTTTCTGCATCAGGTCGCGAACCAGCCACAGGCTCCAGAAGACGCCGCCGGCGAGCAGCAGGATGAAGGCGGTGAGCAGGCGCTGCAGGCCCCCGGGTTCGGTGGCGTAATTGCTGACCTTGAGCCGTAGCCCCTGGCCGGGCGGGTCGAAGGGGATCTGGTAGCTGTCGGCGTTGACGCCTTCGAGGTGGGTCTTGCTGGCATAAAGGATGTCGTTGTCGTCGACGATCTCGACCTTGTACTTTTCGGTGAACCACCAGGGCACCTGGCTGTTGAGCAGGTCGGTCAGCGGATAGGCGACCAGCAGCATGCCGCTCAGGCCGGCCTTGCCGTAGATCGGCACCAGCAGTTCGACGAAACTGTCGCCGCCGGGGAGGATCAGCGGCGCGCTGTAGGTCGGTTTGCCGAGGCGGCGGGCGACATCGAAGGCGCGCGCGGTGGTTGCCGGCTTGAGCAAGGATTCCTCCTGCGGGCTCTGGCCGGGCAACGAGGCCAGGCGCCGGCCTGTGGCGTCGAGCCAGGAGATCTGGGAAATTTCCGGGCTGTTCTTGAGCAGGTGGGTCGAGCGGAGCTGGAACAGCTTCTCCCGTTCGTCGGGGTCGGCCATGTTGACCGCGAGTTGTTGCAGGAGATCGCGATTGCCTTCGAGGTGGAAACGCAGGTTCTGCTCCAGCCAGAGCACGTCCTTGATCAGGATGTTGCGCTGTTCTTCGTGCTCGGAACGCTGCAGCAGCCAGAGTAGGGCGAGCAAGGCGATCATCAGCAGGACCAGGCCGAGTTTCGGCAGGGTCAGCAGCCAGCGCAGGCGGCGTTTTTCGGGGCGGTTCTTGAGGGCGATCGGGCGCATGGCGGCGATGTTAACCCGTGGCGCGGGATGTGGATATCCACAATACGCAGTCGTTAGTCCTTTCGTAATACTTTGCATCAGTCGCAATCCGAACTTCGCGACATTCCAACTTCAGGAGGAGATAAATCAATGAAAGTTTCCAAGCTTCTCGTCGGCCTGTTTGCCTGTGCCGTCTCGCTCGGCGCCTATGCGCAACAGCCGATCGTCATCAAGTTCAGCCACGTCGTCGCCAACGATACCCCGAAGGGCAAGGCTGCCGATTTCTTTGCCCAGAAGGCTGCCGAACTGACCAAGGGCAAGGTCAAGGTCGAGGTCTATCCGAACTCGACGCTGTACAAGGACAAGGAAGAAATGGAGGCGCTGCAGCTCGGTGCCGTACAGATGCTCGCCCCATCGCTGGCCAAGTTCGGCCCGCTCGGCGTCAAGGAATTCGAAGTCTTCGACCTGCCCTACATCTTCAACGGCTACGACGACCTGCACAAGGTCACCACCGGTCCGGTCGGCAAGCAACTGCTGGCCAAGCTCGAACCCAAGGGAATCAGCGGCCTGGCGTTCTGGGACAACGGCTTCAAGTCCTTCTCGGCAAACACGCCGATCAAGACGCCGGATGACCTGAAGGGCAAGAAGCTGCGCATCCAGTCGTCGAAGGTGCTGGAAGAGCAGGTGCGCGCATTGAAGGCGCTGCCGCAGGTGATGGCCTTCTCCGAGGTCTACCAGGCGCTGCAGACCGGCGTCGTCGATGGCACCGAGAACCCGATCTCCAACCTGTACACCCAGAAGATGCACGAAGTGCAGAAGCATCTGACGCTGACCGATCACGGTTACCTGGGCTACGCGGTGATCGTCAACAAGAAGTTCTGGGACGGCCTGCCGGCGGATATCCGTAAGCAGCTCGACGATGCCATGGTGCAGGCGACCCGCTACGCCAACCAGATTGCCAAGGTGGAGAACGACAACTCGCTGGAAAGCGTCCGCAAGAGCGGCAAGACCCAGGTCTATTCGCCGACGGCGGCCGAGCGTAGTGCTTTCAAGAAGGTCCTGGTACCGGTGCACAAGAAGATGGAGAGCCGGATCGGCAAGGAAACCATCGACGCGGTCTACAAGACCACCGGTTTCGACCCGAGCAAGCTGTAAGCGGCTTTTGCAATAGCACGCCTGGCGGCCGATAGGTTGACAGGCGTCTTCCAACGGGGGAATTCCATGAAGTTTCTCGATCATCTCGAGGAGTGGCTGATCGCCTTCCTCATGGGGGCGGCGACGCTGATCATTTTCGCGTCGGTCGTCCATCGCTACGGTACCGGGGTTGAAATTCCGGGGGTGCAGGACTGGCTGCTGGAAATCAACATGGGCTGGGCGCAGGAACTGACCATCATCATGTTCGTCTGGATGGCCAAGTTCGGGGCAGCCTATGGCGTGCGTACCGGCATCCACGTTGGTGTGGATGTGCTGATCAACCGGCTTTCCGCGGCCAATCGCGGCAAGTTCATCGTTTTCGGCCTGGCGGCGGGGGCGTTGTTCACCTTCATCGTCGGCAGCCTCGGTGCAACCTTCGTTCTGGAGAATGGCGCCGAGTACCAGTTCAAGACCTGGCTGGGCATGAATGTCGGTGAGTTGTACGAAGGCCCGACGACGCCCGATCTCGAATGGCCGACCTGGATCGTCTATTCGGCGATCCCGCTCGGTTCCTACCTGATGTGTTTTCGTTTCCTGCAGGTCATCGTCTCGTTCATCCGGACCGGCGAACTGCCGCACCACGATCACGGTCATGTCGACGGCATCGAGGAAGAAGTGCTGCCGGTGGACGTCAATCCCTACGACATGGGCGACGACCTCCATCCGCGCGACCTGAAACACAAGCAAATGGGCGAAGACAGCGACGCCGGCAAGGAGAACGACAAATGAGCGCCGCCATCATCTTCATCATCCTGCTCGTCCTGATGCTGACGGGCATGCCGATCTCCATTTCGCTCGGCCTCACCGTGCTCACCTTCCTGTTCACGATGACGCAGGTGCCGATCGAATCGGTCGCGCTCAAGTTGTTCACCGGGATCGAGAAGTTCGAGATCATGGCCATCCCGTTCTTCATCCTGGCCGGCAATTTCCTGACGCACGGCGGTGTCGCGCGGCGGATGATCAACTTCGCCTCGTCGATGGTCGGTCACTGGCACGGCGGTCTCGGCCTCGCCGGTGTGATGGCCTGCGCGCTGTTCGCGGCGGTTTCCGGTTCCAGCCCGGCGACCGTCGTGGCGATCGGCGCCATCATCCTGCCGGCGATGGTCAGGCAGGGTTTCCCGAAGAACTTCGGGGCTGGCGTCATCACCACCTCCGGCGCGCTCGGCATCCTGATCCCGCCGTCGATCGTCATGGTCATGTACTCGGTGTCGACCAATACCTCGGTCGGCGCGCTGTTCATGGCCGGCGTCGTGCCGGGTCTGCTGCTGGCGGCCTTCCTCGGCTTCGTGACCTGGAACCGGGCGCGCAAGTTCGGCTATCCGCGCTTGCCCAAGGCAAGCTGGGCGGAGCGGGCCAAGGCGTTCAAGGATTCGGCCTGGGGCCTGTTCCTGATCGTCGTCGTCATGGGCGGCATCTACACCGGCATGTTCACGCCGACCGAAGCGGCTGCGATGAGCGCGGTCTACGCCTTCATCGTCGCGGTCTTCGTGTACAAGGACCTAGGGATGAAGGACGTGCCGAAGGTGCTGCTGAACTCGGCAAACATGAGTGCGATGCTGCTCTACATCATCACCAACGCCGTGCTCTTCTCTTTCCTGCTGACGCACGAGAACATCCCGCAGGCGATGGCCGATGCCATGATGGGCACCGGGATCGGCATGATCGGCTTCCTGATCATGGCCAACATCCTGATGCTGGTCATGGGCAACTTCATGGAGCCGTCGTCGATCGTGCTGATCCTGGCGCCGATCCTGTTTCCGATCGCCATCGCGCTCGGTATCGATCCGGTGCACTTCGGCATCATCATGGTGGTGAACATGGAAGTCGGTCTCTGTCACCCGCCGGTCGGCCTGAACCTGTACGTCGCTTCCGGCATCACCAAGATGGGGATCACCGAGTTGACCGTCGCCGTCTGGCCGTGGCTGCTGTCGATGTTGGTGTTCCTGATCCTGATCACCTACGTGCCGGCGATCTCGCTCTGGCTGCCGCGAACTCTAGGCATGATCTGACCCGTCCAGGTTGTCCGCAAGCTGGCCGCGCTTTCCGCAAGGGGCGCGGCCTTTTCCTTCTCTGTGGCACAATTCCGCCTCCGCCGCTCTCCTGTCCATCATGAAATCTGCCCTCGCCATCATTGCGCTGATCGTTGTCGCGCTGGTTGTTCCTTTCCTCATTCCCGGCCTCGGGCAGCGCGCGGGCGTCGATCCGAATGCCAACCTGCCCTGGCAGATCGAGGTCGATGGTCAGGGGGGCAGCCGCGTTTTCGGCATCCGCCCGGGGACGCAAACCCTGGGCGAAGTGCGTGCCGTCTTGGGCGGCGAAGCGCCGGAAGTGGCGATCATCGCCACGCCGAACGAAGTCGGCACGCTGGAGGCGTATTACACGGAACTGCCGCTCGGTTTCGTGCTGGCCAAGGTGATCCTGACCGTCGATACCACCCCCGAGATGATCACGGCGATGCGTGAGCGGGCACCCAAGGGGCAGTACATGGAAAGCGCGACGCGCAAGATCTTCCTGCATCCGGACGACAAGCTTGCCGCCGATGCCTTGCCGGTACGGGCGATCAGCGTCATCCCCAAGGCGAGCCTCGACGAGGCGACCGTCATTCAGCGTTTCGGGGCGCCGGGGGCGCGTGTGCCGATCGGCGACAAGCGTGTTCACCTGCTGTACCCGGAAAAGGGGCTCGATGTCGTGGTCGACGCCGACGGCAAGGAATTGCTGCAATACGTTGCGCCGCGCGATTTCGAGCGCCTGCGCGAACCCCTGCAAAAGGAAGCCGCCGCCCAGTAAGGCGGGTGTGTCCCGTCCTTATCTGCTAAAATTCCCCGTTTTTCAAACGACTAGCTTTTTTCGGAGCAAACACATGGCTATCGAACGCACTCTTTCCATCATCAAGCCGGACGCCGTTGCCAAGAACGTCATCGGTCAGATCTATTCCCGTTTCGAAGGCGCCGGCCTCAAGGTCATCGCCGCCCGCATGACCTGGTTGTCCGAGCAGGAAGCCGGCCAGTTCTACGCCGTGCACAAGGAACGTCCTTTCTTCAAGGACCTGGTTTCGTTCATGACCTCCGGCCCGGTGATGATCCAGGCTCTCGAAGGCGAGAACGCCATCGCCAAGAACCGTGAGCTGATGGGCGCCACCGACCCGAAGAAGGCCGAGAAGGGCACCATCCGCGCCGACTTCGCCGAGTCGATCGACGCCAATGCCGTGCATGGTTCCGACGCACCGGAAACTGCCGCCGTGGAAGTTGCCTTCTTCTTCCCGGGCATGAACACCTACGCCGGTCGTTGATTTGTTGTTGTCGTGCCGGCCAGTGTGGCGGGCACGATCCCCGGGATGCAGATGCAGAATCTTCTTGATTTCGATGCCGACGGCCTGACCGCCTGGTTTGCCGAGCAGGGCGAAAAGCCCTTCCGGGCTCGCCAGGTGCTGCGCTGGATGCATCGTTCCGGGGTGGCGGATTTCGATGCCATGACCGACATCGCCAAGAGCTTGCGTGACAAGCTCAAGGCGCGGGCGGTCGTGGCGCCGCCGACGGTGGTCTCCGACAAGCTGTCGGACGACGGGACACGCAAGTTCCTGATCGACGTCGGCAACGGCAACGCGGTCGAGACGGTGTTCATTCCCGAGGACGATCGCGGTACCCTGTGCATTTCCACGCAAGCCGGTTGCGCGCTCGATTGCGCTTTCTGTTCGACCGGCAAGCAAGGCTTCAACCGCAACCTGACGGTGGCGGAAATCATCGGCCAGCTCTGGCAGGCCAACAACGCGCTAGGCGCGGTCCACGGCGACGAGCGGGTGATCTCCAACGTCGTCATGATGGGCATGGGCGAGCCGCTCGCCAACTACGACAATACCGTCGCCGCCCTGCGCCTGATGCTCGACGATCATGCCTACGGGCTGTCGCGGCGCCGGGTCACGGTGTCGACTTCCGGCCTGGTGCCGGCGATCGACCGCCTGCGCGAGGAATGCCCGGTCGCCCTGGCGGTCTCGCTGCACGCGCCGAACGATGCGCTGCGCGACCAGCTAGTGCCGATCAACCAGAAATATCCCCTGCGCGAACTGATGGCCGCCTGCCGGCGTTACCTGGAAAAGGCGCCGCGCGATTTCATCACCTTCGAATACACGATGATGGCCGGCATCAACGACAGCGACGCCCACGCCCGCGAGCTGCTGGCGCTGGTGCGCGACGTGCCGTGCAAGTTCAATCTGATCCCGTTCAATCCCTTCCCCGGTTCGCCCTTCCGGCGCTCGCCGGCGGAACGGGTGCGTCGTTTCGGTGAAATCCTGATCCAGGGCGGCATCGTCACCACCACGCGCAAGACGCGCGGCGACGACATCGATGCCGCTTGCGGTCAACTGGCCGGCCAGGTCAAGGACAAGACCCGGCGCACCGCCGGTGGTGTCATTCCCATTCAGGAGTCGAGGTCATGAATCAGCGTTTCCGTTTGCTCGGTCTTGTCATGCTTGCCGGGCTATGGAGTGGCGGGCCGGCTTTCGCGCAATTCGACGGCGCCCTGCCGGCGGCGGCACAGCAGCAGTCCCCGTCGCAGATGAAGCAGGAGAACCAGCCGCTGTCGGTTGCCGATCCGCGGACGCGGGCCAAGATTCATACCGAACTCGGGTCGCTTTACTTCCAGGGCGGCAACCCCGCCGCTGCCATCGACCATCTCGGGCAGGCTCTCGAAATCGACGGCAACTATTTCCAGGCGCTCAGCGTGCGCGGTCTGGTCTATGCCTCGCTCAGGGAGTTCGCCAAGGCCGAGCATGATTTTTCCGAAGCTTTGTCGCGAGCGCCCAACGATCCCGAAGTCAATAACAACTATGGCTGGTTCCTCTGCGAAACCGGCAAGCGGCGCGAAGCGATCGCCCATTTCGACCGCGCCTTGCGCGATCCGCTCTACGATACGCCCGACCTGGCGCTGACCAACGCCGGCAACTGCCTGGTCAAGCTGGGCGATGCCGATCAGGCGATGAACTACTACCTGCAGGCGGTGCGGGTCTCGCGCAGTGGCGCGGTATCCGCCCGGATCGGTCTGGCCGGCCTCATTCACAAGCGGGGCAACTCGGCCGAGGCGCGTGTTTACCTCAACGAGGCCCTGCGCATGATGGAGCCGCCGAGCGCCGAAGCCCTCTGGCTGGGCATCCGCATCGAGCGCAAGCTCGGCGATCGCTCGGCGGAGAGCGGTTTCGCCGCCCAGTTGCGCAGCCGTTACCCGACTTCGAACGAATATCAGGAATTCCTCAAGGGCAACTTTGAATGAGTGAGCAGAACGAAAACTCGTCCATGCCGGATGCGGACGAGCCAGTACAGCCGACGGTGTATACCTTGTCTGTCGGCAGGCAATTGCGGCAGGCCAGGGAAGCGCGTGGCCTGGCAGTGGGCGATATCGCCCAGGCGCTGAAACTCGGTCCGCGCCAGGTCGAGGCGCTGGAGCGCGACGAATGGACGGATTTGCCGGGAACCACCTTCATTCGTGGTTTCGTGCGCAACTATGCGCGCCTGGTCGGCATCGATCCGCAGCCCCTGATGGCGCACCTGGCCAGTCTGCTGGAAAAGCCGGTCGATACCCTGAACGTACCCGCGGCGGCGCCGGCAACGATGCGCAGCGGCGGCCGTTCGCGCGACCGGGCGGTGGTTGCCGTCGGCGTCGGCCTGGTGGTCGTCGCGGCGCTGGCCTATTTCCTGTTGCCCAACGATCTCGCCGCCTGGCGCGCCAACCTGCAATCCTTGCTCGATGGCAGTTCTTCGAGCGCGGAATCCGTCGAATCGACGGCGGCGCAGGAGCCGCTTTTCCCGCCGCCCGAAGCCGCAGCGCCGGCACCGGTGCCGGCGCCGTCGCAGCCGGTGCCGGCGCCTGTCGTGCAAGCCCCGATGGCGGCGCCGGCTCCTGCCGTGCTCAGCCCCTTGCCGGCCCAACCGGCAGCACCGGCCCAAGCGGTGGCGGCAGGCGCAGCGGCCGGGCAACTGCGTTTCCATGTCGCCCGCGAATCCTGGGTGGAAGTGCGCGACCGCGACGACGTGGTGGTGTTTTCCCAGCGTCTGTCGGCGGGCAGCGAGCAACAGGTCGGCGGCAAGGCGCCGCTGTCGGTGACCATCGGCTACGCGCCGGGGGTCAGCCTGGTCGCCAACGGCAAGGTGGTCGATCTGGCGCCGCATACCCGTGGCGATGTCGCCCGCCTGCTGGTGGATTAAGCCGTGACCGCCCTTGCCAAGCGCCCGACGCGCGCCACGTCGATTGCCCACGTCCGCCTCGGCGGCGATGCGCCGGTGGTCATCCAGTCGATGACCAACACCGACACCGCCGACTACCTGGCCACCGCCATCCAGTGCGCCGAGCTGGCGCGCGCCGGCTCGGAACTGGTGCGCATCACGGTCAACTCGCCGGAAGCGGCGGCGGCGGTGCCGAAGATCCGCGATCATCTCGACAAGATGAATTGCAACGTGCCGCTGATCGGCGACTTCCACTACAACGGCCATCGCCTGCTCACCGAGCACCCGGCCTGCGCCGAGGCGCTGGCCAAGTACCGGATCAACCCAGGCAACGTCGGTTTCGGCAAGAAGAAGGACGAGCAGTTCGCGCAGATGGTCGAACTCGCCTGCCGCTACGACAAGCCGGTACGCATCGGCGTCAATTGGGGCAGCCTCGACCAGGAATTGCTGGCGCGGATCATGGACGAGAACAGCAAACGGGCGCAGCCGCTCGATGCGACCGAGATGATGCGCCACGCGATGGTGACTTCGGCGCTGGAATCGGCGGCGAAGGCCGAGGAAGTCGGCCTCGCCGGCGAGAAGATCATCCTGTCGTGCAAGGTGTCGAGCGTCCAGGACCTGATCGCCATCTACCGCGAACTGTCGCGGCGCGCCGATTACGCGCTGCATCTGGGCCTGACCGAGGCCGGCATGGGCTCCAAGGGCATCGTCGCGTCGACCGCTGCGCTTGCGGTGCTCCTGCAGGAAGGCATCGGCGACACCATCCGCGTCTCGCTGACGCCGGAACCGGGCGGTTCGCGCAGTCAGGAAGTCATCGTCGCCCAGGAAATCCTGCAGACCATGGGCCTGCGCGCGTTCACGCCGATGGTTGCGGCCTGTCCCGGTTGCGGCCGGACGACCTCGACCTTCTTCCAGGAACTGGCCGGCGAGGTGCAGGACTTCGTGCGCGCCCGCATGCCGGAATGGAAGCTGCATTACGACGGCGCCGAGAACATGACGCTGGCCGTCATGGGCTGCATCGTCAATGGTCCGGGCGAATCGAAGCACGCCAACATCGGCATCTCGCTGCCGGGTACCGGCGAAGCGCCGTCGGCGCCGGTCTATGAAGATGGCGAGAAGACAGTGACCCTGAAGGGCGACAACATCGCCAACGAATTCAAGGACATCATCGAGCGCTACGTCCAGCGCACCTACAAGAAGAAACTGCAAGCATGAGTCAGACTTTGCAAGCCGTGCGCGGGATGAACGACATCCTGCCGGAAGAAGCGGCATTCTGGGAGTTGTTTGAAGATACCGTCCGCGCCTGGCTGAAGGGCTACGGCTACCGGCCGATCCGCATGCCCATCGTCGAGCCGACGCCGCTCTTCAAGCGCGCCATCGGCGAAGTGACCGACATCGTCGAGAAGGAAATGTATTCCTTCGTCGACGGCCTCAACGGCGAGGCGCTGACCCTGCGTCCGGAAGGCACTGCCGGCTGCGTCCGTGCCGTGATCGAGCACAACCTGGCGGCGCGGCAGACGCAGCGCCTCTACTACATCGGCCAGATGTTCCGCCACGAGCGGCCGCAGAAGGGACGTTACCGGCAGTTCCACCAGGTCGGCGTCGAGACTTTCGGCATCGCCGGTCCGGACATCGATGCCGAGCTGATCCTGATGGGCGCCCGCCTGTGGGCCGACCTCGGCCTCGACGGCATCGAACTGCAGATCAACAGCCTTGGCCAGCCGGCCGAGCGCGCCGAGCACCGTGCCGCGCTGATCGCCTACCTGGAGCAGCACGTTGACGTGCTCGACGAAGACGCCAAGCGTCGTCTGTACACCAACCCGCTGCGCATCCTCGACACCAAGAACCCGGCGCTGCAGGACATCTGCGCCGCGGCGCCGAAGCTGATCGACTTCCTCGGCGCCGAGTCGCTCGCTCATTTCGAAGGCGTGCAGCAGGTGCTGCGCGACGCCGGCCAGCCGTTCACGATCAACCCGCGCCTGGTGCGCGGTCTCGATTACTACAACTTGACCGTCTTCGAATGGGTCACCGACAAGCTCGGCGCCCAGGGCACGGTCTGCGCCGGCGGGCGCTACGACGGCCTGGTCGAACAGCTCGGCGGCAAGCCGACGCCAGCCTGCGGCTTCGCCATGGGCGTCGAACGGCTGATCGCGCTGATCAAGGATTCCGGCGGCGCGCCGGCCGAGCCGGCGCCCGACGTCTATGTCGTGCACCAGGGCGAAGCCGCCGGCCGACAGGCTTTCCGCGTCGCCGAAGGTCTGCGCGACCAGGGGCTGGACGTGCTGCTGCACTGCGGCGGCGGTTCGTTCAAGTCGCAGATGAAGAAGGCCGACGGCAGCGGCGCCGCCTTCGCGGTGATCATCGGCGACGACGAGGCGGCAACCGGCGAGGCGCAACTGAAGGCGCTGCGCGAAGAAGGCGTGGAACAACGTAAACTGAAGGTCGATGAACTGGCGGAAGCCATCATCGACCACATGATTGATTCGGACGAAGAGGAATAAACGGCATGGCGCATTACGACCTCGAAGAACAGGAACAGATCGACACGCTGAAAACCTGGTGGAAGATGTACGGCAACCTGGTCACTTCCTTGCTGACCGTGGCGGCGTTGGCAGCCGCTGGCTGGCAGGGCTGGAACTGGTACCAGAACGATCAGTCGGCGAAGGCGGCGGCGGTGTTCGCCGCGCTCGAACAGGCGATCGAGGCTGGCGACGCGCAGCGGCTGAAGGCGACTGCCGGCGAGCTGACGGAAAAATTTCCGCGTTCCGGTTACGCCGGTCTCGGCGCCATGGTCGCCGCGCGCAGTTCGTTCGACGCCGGCGACCTGAAGACGGCGAAGGCCCAGCTCGGCTGGGTCGTCGACAACGCCAAGGATGAGTTGCGCGACATCGCCCGCCTCCGTCTGAGCGCCGTGCTGCTCGACGAGAAGGCCTACGACGAGGCGCTCAAGCAACTGGCCGAGGCGCCGGCAGCCGATTTCGCGGCACGTTTCCTGGAAATGAAGGGCGACGTGCTGAGCGCCCAGGGCAAGGCGGCGGAAGCGCGCGCCGCCTACCAGGAAGCCATCGGCAAGGTCGGCGCCGGGGCCGAAGGCGCCGGCCGCGAACTGCTGCAGCAGAAGCTCGACAGCCTGGGAGAAAGCGCATGACGCGTCGCCCACTCTTCCTGCTGGCGGCCACCGCCCTGGCGCTGGGCGGTTGTTCGACGATCTCCAGCACCTTCGAATCGATCAATCCCTTCGCGCCGTCGGCGCCCAAGATGTCGCCGCTGCCCGAACTGGGCAAGTCCGAACAGGCGGCGAAGACGCTCTGGTCGGTCGATGTCGGCGACGCCAAGGCCTATGATTTTGCGCCGGCCGCGCTGGGCGGGGCGGTTTACGTCGCCGAGTACAAGGGGAGCATCCATCGCCTCGACAACGGCAAGACGACCTGGAAGATCGATGCCGGGCAGCCGCTGTCGGCCGGCGTCGGTGCCGGTGCCGGAATGATCGTCGTCGGTACGGCGAAGGGCGGCGTGCTGGCCTTCGACGCGGAGACCGGCAAGGCGCTGTGGCAGGCCCAGGTGAGCAGCGAAGTCCTGGCGACGCCGGCGGTCAGCGCGGACGGCGTCGCCGTGCGCAGCGGCGACAACCGGATCTTCTTCCTCGATGCCCGAGATGGCTCGCGCAAATGGCTGTACCAGCGGCCGATGCCGGCCTTGTCGGTGCGTTCCACCGGCGCCCCGGTGTTCGCCGACCGTTACCTGTTTGCCGGTTTTCCGGGGGGCAAGCTGGTCGGCCTGTCGCTGCAGAATGGCGCACCGGTCTGGGAGGGCGCCGTCGCCCAGCCGAAGGGGACGACCGAGCTGGATCGCGTCGCCGATATCGTTTCGTCGCCGGTGATCGACGGTACCCAGATTTGCGCCGTCGCCTTCCAGGGCAAGGTCGCCTGTTTCGACATGGGGCAGGGCGGGGCCATGGTCTGGTCGCGTGACATTTCCTCGGCCCGCGGCTTGGCGCTCGACGGTCGTTATCTCTTCGTCACCGACGACGAAGGTGTCATCTACGGGCTCGACCGCCTGAGCGGCGGCAGCCTGTGGAAGCAGGACAAGTTGCGCAACCGCGCGGTGACCGCCCCTGCGGTGCGCGGCGATGCGGTGGTGGTCGGCGACGCCGAAGGCTACGTGCATTTCCTCTCACGCGAAGAGGGGGCTTTCCTGGCGCGCCAGAAAACCGATGGCACCGCCATCCGGGTTGCGCCGCAGCGACTCGGCGAAGCCGTCCTGACGCAGTCGTCGGGCGGTGACGTCAGCTTGATCGGGATCCAATGAAACCCACCATCGTACTGGTCGGCCGCCCCAATGTCGGCAAATCGACGCTCTTCAACCGGCTGACCAAATCGCGCGACGCCATCGTCGCCGACCTTCCCGGCTTGACCCGCGACCGCCACTACGGCCACGGCAAGCTCGGCAAGAAGCCTTTCCTGGTCGTCGATACCGGCGGTTTCGAGCCGCTGGTCAAGGACGGCATCCTGCATGAGATGGCCAAGCAGACGGAACAGGCGATCGCCGAAGCCGACGCGGTCATTTTCGTGGTCGACGGCCGGATCGGCCTCACCCCGCACGACAAGGAAATCGCCAACAAGCTGCGTTGCATCGGCCGGCCGGTGCTGGTCGCCGTCAATAAGGCGGAAGGCCTCAACGCCGGCATGGTCGAGGCGGATTTCCATGCCCTCGGCCTCGGCGAGCCGTATGCGATTTCCGCCAGCCATGGCGAAGGCGTGCGCGGCCTGATCGAGCTGGCGCTCGAATCCTTCCCGGAGCCGGAGGACGACGAGTGGCATTCCGACGCGATTCGCGTCGCCATCGTCGGCCGGCCGAACGTCGGCAAGTTGACGCTGGTCAATACCCTGCTCGGCGAAGAGCGCGTCATCGCCTTCGACGCGCCCGGAACCACCCGCGACTCGATCGAGATCGATTTCGAACGCGAAGGGCGCAAGTACGTGCTCGTCGACACCGCCGGCATGCGCAAGCGCGGCAAGGTGTTCGAGGCGATCGAGAAGTTCTCGGTGGTGAAGACGCTGCAGTCGATCGAAGACGCCAACGTGGTGATCCTGATGGTCGACGCCCGCGCCGATATCTCCGACCAGGATGCGCACATCGCCGATTTCATCGTCCAGTCCGGGCGGGCCCTGGTGGTCGCGGTCAACAAGTGGGACGGGCTCGACGCCTACGTGCGCGAACAGACCCGGCAGATCCTGCAACGCAAGCTGAAATTCCTCGATTTCGCCAAGTTCCATTTCGTCTCGGCGCTGGAAAATGTCGGCTTGAGCAACCTGTTCCGTTCGGTGGACAGCGCCTACGCGGCGGCGATGACCAAGCTGTCCACGCCGCGTCTGACGCGCGTGCTGGCCGACGCCATCGCCCGCCAGGCGCCGCCCAAGCACGGTCTGTTCCGGCCGAAGCCGCGTTATGCGCACCAGGGGGGCTCGAATCCGCCGATCATCGTCATCCACGGCAATGCCGTCGACCAGATCGGCGACAGCTATCGCCGCTACCTCGAGCACACCTTCCGCGAAGCCTTCAAGCTGCAGGGAACGCCCCTGCGCATCCAGTTCGTCGCCGGCAAGAACCCGTTTGCCGAGAAGGAGCCACGCCGCTGAATCATTGTCACAAATAACGCACAAAAATTTTCGCATCCACCGACTAATTTGGGTACATTAGGACCCTCATAACAACACACATGGAGTTCCACACCATGAGCAACAAAGGGCAACTTTTACAAGACCCCTTTCTCAATGCACTGCGCCGCGAGCATGTTCCCGTTTCCATCTATCTGGTGAACGGCATCAAGCTGCAGGGGCAGGTTGAGTCTTTTGACCAGTACGTCGTCCTCCTCAAGAACACCGTCACCCAGATGGTGTACAAGCACGCCATCTCCACGGTTGTGCCGGCGCGCCCGGTCAACATCCATCAAGAGCAGGCCGCAGAATAAGGCGGCTGGTCTGGCAGCCTCCGCTCTCAGGGGCTGTTTTCTCCGCAGGAATTTCCGATGCTTGAACGGCCGGCTGCCGGTGAGCGGGCCGTTGTCGTACAACTCGATTTCGGCCAGCTGGATATCGAAGACCAGCTCGAAGAAGTTCGCTTATTGACCGAATCCGCGGGAGGTGCGGTGGTCGGTGAAGTTCGCGGACGACGTCAGTCGCCGGACCCGAAGACCTTTGCCGGCAGCGGCAAGGTGCAGGAAATTGCCGCCATGATCGCCGGCTGCGCAGCGCAGCTGGTGATCTTCAATCATGCTCTGTCGCCGGTGCAGCAGCGCAATCTCGAGCGCGACCTGAATTGCCGGGTGGTCAACCGCAACAGCCTGATCCTCGACATCTTCGCGCTGCGTGCGGCGAGTGCCGAAGGCAAGCTGCAGGTCGAACTGGCCCAGCTCGAACATCTGTCCACCCGCCTGGTGCGCGGCTGGACCCACCTCGAACGCCAGCGCGGCGGCATCGGCATGCGCGGTCCCGGGGAAACCCAGCTGGAAACTGACCGGCGGCTGCTCGGCAACCGCGTCAAGTTGCTCAAGGAGCGTCTCGCCCGCCTGGCGCGCCAGCGTGGCGTGCAGCGCAAGGCACGGCGGCGCGGCGACGTGTTCAATGTTTCGCTGGTCGGCTACACCAATGCCGGCAAGTCGACCCTGTTCAACAACCTGACCCATGCGGGTGTCTACGCCGCCGACCAGTTGTTCGCTACCCTCGACACGACTTCGCGCAAGCTGTGGGTCGAGGGAGCCGGCAATATCGTCATTTCCGATACCGTCGGTTTCATCCGCGATCTGCCGCACTCGCTGGTCGACGCCTTTCACGCGACCCTGGAAGCAGCGGTCGATGCCGACCTCCTGCTGCACGTCGTCGATAGCGCCAGCCATGCTCGCGACGAGCAGATGGCCGAGGTCGACCGGGTGCTCGACGAGATCGGTGCCCGCGACGTGCCGCGGTTGGTGGTCTGGAACAAGATCGACCTGACCGAGGCCGGGCCCGGGGTCGAGCGGAACGAATATGGTAATATCGCCCGGGTTCGCGTCAGTTCGCGCACTGGCGAAGGCCTGGAACTATTGCGCGAAACCCTGGCCGAATACGCCCGGGCCAAGGCCGCGTCGCGGCGCCAGGCGCTCGATGCGGAAGCCTGTCCGGCAAACCTGATTTCATTGACTGAATCCCCAAAATCATGATTCCTACGCTAGGTATACTCATGTCGATCAACGATCCGCGCTGGGGCGGCCGTGGTGGTGACGACGGCCAGGATGGCGGTGGTCCTCGCCGTCCGAACGACGGGCCGCCGGACCTGGAAGAGCTCTGGCGCGACTTCAATCGCAAGCTGTCCGGCATGATGGGCAAGAAGCGCGGCGGCGGCAGTGGCGGCGGCGATGGGCCGCGCATGCCGCCGGTCGATTTCGGGCCGAAGATGCTGGGTGGCGGGATCGGTATCCTGCTCGGGTTGATCGTCCTGGTCTGGCTGGCTTCCGGTTTCTACATCGTCGACGAATCGCAGCGTGGCGTCGTCCTCCAGTTCGGCAAGCGCTACGAGACGACCGAACCCGGTTTGCGCTGGCGCCTGCCCTATCCGATCCAGTCGCATGAACTGGTCAACCTGACCGGTGTGCGCACGATCGAGATCGGCTATCGCGGCACCGAGCGCAACAAGGTGCTCAAGGAAGCGCTGATGCTGACCGACGACGAGAACATCGTGAACATCCAGTTCGCGGTGCAGTACATCCTCAAGGACCCGGTCGAATACCTGTTCAACAACCGTCATGCTGACGAAGCCGTGGTCGGCGCCGCGGAAACCGCGGTGCGCGAGATCGTCGGCAAGAGCAAGATGGACTTCGTGCTTTATGAGGGGCGCGAGCAGATTGCCAGCGAGGCGGCGAAACTGATGCAGGCGATCATGGATCGTTACGAAGCCGGTGTGCTGATCTCCAAGGTGACGATGCAGAACGCCCAGCCGCCGGAGCAGGTGCAGGCCGCCTTCGACGATGCGGTCAAGGCTGGGCAGGATCGGGAGCGCCAGAAGAACGAGGGCCAGTCCTACGCCAACGACGTGATCCCGCGCGCTCGCGGTACGGCCGCGCGTCTGCTCCAGGAAGCGGACGGTTACCGGCAACGTGTCATCTCGAACGCCGAGGGTGACGCCTCGCGCTTCCGCCAGATCGTCACCGAATACGCCAAGGCGCCGGAAGTGACCCGGCAGCGCATGTATCTGGACACCATGCAGCAGATTTACGCCAATACCACCAAGGTTCTGGTCGATACCAAGGGCCAGGGCAATCTGCTCTACCTGCCGCTCGACAAGTTGATGAACGTTTCCGCCGGGACTGCCGTCCAGCAGCAGGCGGGGGACGGGCACAACGCGGCGGTGGCCGCTCGTCAGCCGTCGGCCTTCGCCGGCCAGGTGCCGCCGCAGGTCGAGCAGGCGCCGGCGGTAACAAGCAAGTCATTATCCAGCGCGTCCAGCGAACGCTCACCGCTGGGATCGCGTGAACGGGAGGCCCGCTGATGAATTCGCGTCTCAACCTGCTGGGAGGCGTTGTCCTCCTGATTCTTGTCGTCGTCTCGATGTCGATCTTCACCGTCGACCAACGGCAATACGCCCTGGTTTTCCAGCTTGGCGAGGTCAAGCGTGTGATTGCCGAGCCGGGTCTGAATTTCAAGGTGCCGATGATCCAGAACGTGCGTTTCTTCGACCGTCGCATCCTGACG
The DNA here is from genome assembly GCF_055901855.1 of Azonexus sp. MM2026_4. Classification (NCBI taxonomy): domain Bacteria; kingdom Pseudomonadati; phylum Pseudomonadota; class Betaproteobacteria; order Rhodocyclales; family Azonexaceae; genus Azonexus; species Azonexus sp. MM2026_4. Next base: position 4,424,975 of record NZ_CM148380.1, read on the forward strand.
CTCGATAGCGCCGATCCCGAGCGCTTCATCACCTCGGAAAAGAAGAACGTCCTGGTCGATTCCTATATCAAGTGGCGGATCATCGATCCCAAGCTTTACTACGTCTCGGTCGGCGGCGATGAAACACGCGCCCGCACCCGTCTGAGCCAGACGGTCAATTCCGGCCTGCGCGAGGAATTCGGCAAGCGTCTGGTGCACGACGTGATCTCCGGCGAGCGCGACAAGATCATGGATCAGATGCGCGAGAAGGCCGATGTCGACGCCCGCCGCATTGGCGTGCAGATCGTCGACGTACGTCTGAAGCGCGTCGAGTTGCCGGAAGAAGTCAGTGGCGCCGTCTATAGCCGGATGGAAGCGGAACGCAAACGGGTTGCCAACGAACTGCGCTCGGAAGGCGCGGCCGAGGCCGAGAAGATTCGCGCCGATGCCGATCGCCAGCGCGAAGTGATCATTGCCGAAGCCTATCGCGATGCACAGAAGGCCAAGGGTGAGGGCGACGCCAAGGCTTCGGCGATCTACGCCGAGGCTTTCGGCAAGAATCCCGAGTTCTACGCCTTCTATCGCAGCCTCGAGGCGTACCGGGGCAGCTTTGCCAACAAGGGTGACGTCCTGGTGGTCGAACCTTCGTCCGATTTCTTCAAGTACATGAAGAACGTTGGCCGCTGAGTTCTGTCGATGGCTTCCAACCTGTTGCTGGCTTTCGCCCTGATGCTGGTGCTCGAGGGCCTCATGCCCTTCGTGGCGCCGGCAGCCTGGCGCGAGACCTTCCGCCGCCTGATCCAGATGTCCGACGGTCAGATTCGTTTCATCGGCCTGACCTCGATGCTGGTCGGGCTCATCCTCCTGATTCTCTTCTCATGAACTGGCTGCTCCCCGAATACATTGCCGATGCGCTACCGTCCGAAGCGGCGCGCATCGAAACCCTGCGTCGCTCGCTGCTCGACCATTGCCGTGGCCGTGGCTTCGAGTACGTGATGCCGCCGCTGCTCGAATATCTCGAATCGCTGCTCACCGGTGCCGGCCAGGATCTCAACCTGCGTACCTTCAAGCTGGTCGATCAGCTTTCCGGTCGTACCCTCGGTGTCCGTGCCGACATGACGCCGCAGGCGGCGCGCATCGATGCACATCTGCTCAATCACCAGGGCGTCACCCGCTTGTGCTACTGCGGTAGCGTGCTGCACACCCTGCCGGCGAACATTTCGGCCGGTCGCGAGCAGTTCCAGCTGGGGGCCGAGGTCTATGGCTACGCCGGCGTCGAGGCCGATCTCGAAATCGTCCGCCTGATGGCGACGGCCTTCGAGCGGGCGCGCCTGCCGTTGGCGCGCGTTGATCTCGGCCACGTCGGAATTTTCCGGGCGCTGGTCGAAGCGGCCGCGCTGCCGGCCGACGCCGAGGTCGAATTGCTCGGCCTGCTGCGCGACAAGGATGTTCCCGGCCTGGCAGTGGCGACGGCGCATTTGCCGACGCCCTACCGCGAAGCCCTGCTGGCCTTGCCGACGCTGTACGGCGGCGGCGAAGTGCTCGATCGAGCGCGCGCAGTGTTGCCGGCCTCGCTGCCGGCTTTGCGCGCGGCGCTGGATCAGTTGCGTCACCTGATCGAGAGCGCGCCGGAACTGCCGTTCTCGATCGATCTCGGCGACCTGCACGGTTACCACTATCACAACGGCATCGTCTTTGCTGCCTATTGCCCGGGCTACCCGGTGGCAATCGCCCGCGGCGGGCGTTACGACGGCGTCGGCAAAGCCTTCGGTCGGGCCCGTCCGGCCACCGGCTTCTCGCTCGATCTGCGTGAACTGGCGCGACTGCTGCCACCGGCCAAGCCGACGGGCGGCGTCCTGGCGCCCTATGCCGGTAGTGACCGGGCGCTGGCCGGGCATATTGCCGCGCTACGCGAGCGCGGCGAGATCGTCGTCGAACTGTTGCCGGGCGAGAGCGCCTGCGAAGGGCCGCGCTGCGACCGCAAGCTGGTGCAGGTCGGCGGACACTGGATTATCGAAGCTATACAAGAGGATTAGAAAATGGCCAAGAATGTCATCGTCGTCGGTACCCAGTGGGGCGACGAAGGGAAGGGGAAGATCGTCGACTGGCTGACCGACCACGCCCAGGGCGTGGTGCGTTTCCAGGGCGGTCACAACGCGGGCCACACGCTGGTCGTCGGCGACAACGTCTACAAGCTCAACCTGGTGCCCTCGGGCATCGTCCGTGCCGGTGTCGATTGCTACATCGGCAACGGTGTCGTCCTTGACATCCATCACCTGATCTCCGAGATCGCCGAGCTGGAGAAGGGCGGCATCGATGTCCGCTCGCGGCTCAAGATCAGCCCGGGCTGCCCGCTGATCCTGCCTTACCACTCGGCCATCGACAAGGCGCGCGAAGGCGCCAAGTGTGCGGACAAGAAGATCGGCACCACCGGCAAGGGCATCGGCCCGACCTACGAGGACAAGGTCTCCCGTCGCGGCCTGCGCGTCTATGACCTGTTCCACCCGGAGCGATTCGCCGAGAAGCTGAAGGAAGTGCTGGATTATCACAACTTCGTGCTGACCCAGTATTTCAAGGCCGAGCCGGTCGACTTCCAGACCGTCTACGACCAGGCCATGGCCGACGCCGAGATCATCCGGCCGATGGTCGTCGATGTCTCGGCGGCGCTCTACGACGCCAACAAGGCCGGCCAGAACATGCTGTTCGAAGGTGCCCAGGGTACCCTGCTCGACATCGATCACGGCACCTATCCCTTCGTCACCTCGTCGAACTGCGTCGCCGGTCAGGCGGCGGCCGGTGCCGGCGTCGGTCCGGGCATGCTGCACTACGTGCTGGGCATCACCAAGGCCTACTGCACGCGCGTCGGCGGCGGTCCCTTCCCGAGCGAGCTGGATATCGATACCGAAGGCACGCCGGGCCACCAGATGTTCTCGGTGGGCAAGGAATTCGGCACGGTGACCGGGCGCAAGCGCCGCTGCGGCTGGTTCGACGCCGCGCTGCTGCGCCGTTCGGCGCGTATCAACGGGCTCACCGGTCTGTGCATCACCAAGCTTGACGTGCTCGACGGACTGGAGGAACTCAAGATCTGTACCGGCTACAAGCTGGGCGACAAGGTGGTCGACCTGCTGCCGATCGGTGCCGACGATGTCGCTCTGTGCGAACCGATCTACGAAACCCTGCCCGGCTGGGAAGGAACGACGTTCCGCGTCAAGCGCTGGGATGACCTGCCGGTCAATGCCCAAGCCTACCTGAATCGTCTGGAAGCATTGTGCGAAGTGCCGATCGCCATCGTGTTGACCGGTCCCGAGCGCGACGAAACCATCCTGCGCGATCACCCGTTCAACTAAGGCAGTCGCGCGCTGACGCAGCAACGGGGCCGCTTGGCCCCGTTGTCGTTCAGCGGGCTGGAACCGAAACCCAGCCCTCGGGGCAAGCGTTGGTGTATGGGTAGTACTGGCCGGACGAGCGGCAGTAATACCAGTCGCCCGGGGGCGGTGGGGAGACAATGTAGGCGGGCGGCGGGGCCGGCGGCGCGGCGCTGTTGATGGCGGCGCCGATGGCAATCGCACCCAGGGTGACGACGGCGGCTGGCGCGATCCAGTCGTAATGACGATGTCTGACTCGGGGCGGCGGCGGGGCGTAGTGGTAATGCCGTTGCACGTGGCGCGGCCGGTAGTCGTCGTAATAGCGGTAATGATCCGGTCGGGCGTTGGCCTGGCCGACGGCGCCGAGCGCCAGGGTGGCGGCGAGCAGGGTGCTGGCGAATGCGTTCATGATTGACCTCGCAGGGTGGGTATATGTGGTCAGGATAGCGAGCTGTTGCCGACCCTGCTGCAACCAGATGTTAGTAATTGTTAAGCGCCTGCGGCGCCTGCCTGTGAGACAATCCGCGCCATGAGAAGACGCCGTCCTGAAATGAAAAAAGGCCTTGCCGAAGCAAGACCTTTCAACAAAATCGCTGGTGCCCAGGAAGGGACTCGAACCCCCACGGAGTTACCCGCTAGTACCTGAAACTAGTGCGTCTACCAATTCCGCCACCTGGGCACAGGTGCGAAGAGCCGCCATTATAGGGAAGAGAAAACCGATGTCAAGAAAAAAGATCAGCAAGATTCGCCGTGCCGACCCCTTCTTCGAGCGCGAGGCACAGCGCTACGAATTTCCCCTGCCGTCGCGCGAATACGTCGCGCAAGTGCTGGCCGATGAAGGTCGGCCGTTGTCGTTCGATGATCTGTGCGGACTGCTCGATATCGCCAACACCGAACGCGAGATGTTCCAGCGCCGCCTCGGCGCGATGGAGCGCGAGGCGCAGTTGATGCGCAACCGCAAGGGGGATTACATCCTGCCCGAACGCGCCTCGCTGACCGCCGGGCGGATCCAGGGTCACCAGGACGGTTACGGTTTCCTGATTCCCGACGACGGCAGCGCCGACATCTTCCTCGACCAGCGTCAGATGGGCAAGGTGCTGCACGGCGACCGCGCGCTGGTCCGGGTCACCGGGCTCGATCGCAAGGGGCGGCCGGAAGGCAGCATCGTCGAGGTCACCGAACGCGCCAACAGTCGTGTCGTCGGCCGCGTCTTCGTCGAGCACGGCGTCGTCTTCGTCGTTCCGGAAAACAAGCGCATCGCCCAGGACATCCTGGTGCCGCCGGAAAAGAAGAGCAAGCTCAAGGCGCAATCCGGGCAGGTGGTGATGGTCGAGATCATCGAGCAGCCGAGCAAGCATTCGCAGCCGATCGGGCGCATCGTCGATGTGCTGGGTAATTACGCCGATCCGGGAATGGAAATCGAGATTGCGCTGCGCAAGCACGACCTGCCCTTCGAATTTCCGAAGGCGGCGCTCGAAGAAAACAAGAAAATGCCCGACAAGGTGCGCAAGACCGACCTCAAGGGGCGCGAGGACTTGCGTGAACTGCCGCTGGTGACGATCGATGGCGAGACCGCGCGCGACTTCGACGACGCCGTCTACTGCGAGAAGCAGGGGCGCGGCTGGCGGCTGGTCGTCGCCATCGCCGACGTCTCGCACTACGTGCAGCCGGGCATGGCGCTCGACCGCGAAGCGCTGACGCGAGGCAACTCCGTCTATTTTCCGCGCCGCGTCATCCCGATGCTGCCGGAAAAGCTGTCCAACGGCATCTGCTCGCTGAATCCGGATGTCGAGCGCTTGGCCATGGTCTGCGACGTGGCGATCAGCGCCGCCGGCAAGATCGGCAAATACCGCTTTTACCCGGCGGTCTTCCGTTCGCACGCGCGGCTTACCTACAACCAGGTCTGGTCCTGGCTGAGCGGCGAGAAAACGCCGGAAACCGAGGCGCAGCGCAACGTCCTGCCGCAGGTGCAGAACCTCTACAAGCTCTACCAGGCGCTGCACAAGGCGCGCGGCCAGCGCGGCGCGATCGATTTCGAGACCACCGAGACGATGATGCTGTTCAACGATCAGGGCAAGATCGAGAACATCGTGCCGGTCGTGCGCAACGATGCGCATCGCATCATCGAGGAATGCATGCTCGCCGCCAATGTCTGCGCCTCCGATTTCCTGGCCCAGCACAAGCAGACCTGTCTTTACCGCATTCACGAGTCGCCGTCCGAGGAAAAGCTGAAGAATCTGCGTAGTTTCCTCGGTGAATTCGGCATGGCGCTGGGCGGTGGCGACGAACCCCGGGCCAAGGATTACGCCGTCCTGCTGGAAAAGGTCAAGCCGCGGCCCGATTTCCAGCTCTTGCAGACGGTGATGTTGCGCTCGCTGAAGCAGGCGATGTACAGCCCCGACAATGTCGGCCATTTCGGGTTGGCCTACGAACATTACACGCACTTCACTTCGCCCATCCGGCGTTACCCGGACCTGCTGGTGCATCGCGCGATCAAGGCCGTGCTCGCCGGCGAGAAGTACGTGCCCGGGCAGGCCTGGGACGAGATCGGCCTGCAGTGCTCGGCGACCGAGCGGCGTGCCGACGAGGCGACGCGCGATGTCGAACACTGGCTGAAGACCTTCTTCATGAAGGAACGCATCGGCGAGGTCTTCGACGGCACCATCTCGGCGGTTACCGCCTTCGGCATTTTCGTCGCCCTCGACCAGGTTTATGTCGAAGGTCTGGTGCACGTCTCGGAACTGGGCCAGGACTATTTCCAGTTCGACAACATCAAGCACCAGATGCTCGGCGAGCGTACCGGCGAGCGTTTCCGGCTCGGCGACCGGGTCCGCGTCAAGCTGGTGCGCGCCGATCTCGAGTCGAACAAGATCGATTTCGTGCTGGTACGCGAGGTTCAGGCTGCCGCCGGAACGAACAAGGCGAAGCGCAATGTCCGGCGCCGGAGCTGAGGCGCAGGCGCACGCGCCTGGCCTTCTGGCATACAATCGATGCTGGAAGGGTAATCGCAAGAGATGAGAATGACGGAGAAAGCAGGCGTGCTCGCCGTGCGGGTCAGTGTCGAAGCGGCTGGGCAGGAGTTGCCGGCAGGGTTGGAAACCGGGAACGACCGGATCGACGCCGAACACCGCCAGTTGCTGACCTTGACCGGCGGATTGCGGGTGATTTGCCGGGATCCGGACGGCCTGCCGGATTGCTCCGCCTGCACGGCCGGGCAGCAACTGAACTGCGAGGGACGGTTGATCGCGCTGCTCGGCGACCTGTTCGCCTGCATGCTCGAGCATTTTTCCAGCGAGGAACTGCTGATGCGCGACGCGCATATGCAGGTCGGCGATGCCGAGCACTACGCGGCACATATCGAGGATCATGCGGCAATCGCGCAGAAGGTCCAGGAACTCGTTGCGCGTCTCGACATCGTCCATACGGTGGAACGCATCCGCGAACTGGACGGCTTGCTGACCCGCTGGGTCAGGCATCATGTCGAAATGCACGACAGGCTGCTGGTTCGCTGGCTGGCGCGTCACGGCATTCCGGGCGCGGGTAGCTAGAATGCGATACCGTCAGCGAGGTAGAATGCGCCTCCCTGCCTGTCCGAGCTGCCCATGTCTTCCCGCCTGATCTACGGCTTTCATGCCATCACCGCCAAGCTACGCCAGGACCCCGAATCCCTGCGTGAAATCCTGATCGACGGCGATCGCCAGGACGCGCGCGCCCGCGATCTGCTGCGTCACGCCGAACTGCAGGGGGTCCGCGTCATTCTCGCCGACAGCAAGCGGCTCGACGATCTGGCCGGCGGTGGCCGGCACCAGGGGGTGGTCGCCCGCCTCGACGGCGAGCGCAAGGCGGCCCACCTCGACGACGTGCTCGATACGCTGGAGGAGCCGGCTTTCCTGCTCGTCCTCGATGGCGTCACCGATCCGCGCAACCTCGGTGCCTGCCTGCGCGTCGCCGACGCCGCCGGCGTCCATGCGGTGATCGCGCCGAAGGACCGTTCCGCCGGCCTCAACGACGTCGCAGTCAAGACCGCCTGCGGCGCCGCCGAGAGCGTGCCCTACGTGATGGTCACCAACCTGGCGCGGACGCTGCGCGAACTCAAGGAACGCGAAATCTGGGTGGTCGGTACCGCTGGCGAAGCCGCGCAGGACCTTTACGCCGCCGAGTGGCCGCAGGCCACGGCCTGGGTGATGGGCGCCGAAGGCGAGGGCATGCGCCGCCTGACCCGGGAAAACTGCGACCAGCTGGTCAGCATCCCGATGCACGGCAGCGTCGACAGTCTCAACGTTTCGGTCGCCGCCGGCGTCTGCCTGTTCGAAGCGCGGCGTCGTCGTTGAATCGATGACGCATCGCCGCGCAGTCTGGCTGATGGTGCTGGTGACGCTCCTGTGGAGCATCGCCGGCGTCGTCGCGCGCCACCTGGAGGCGGCGGCCGGCTTCGAAGTCAATTTCTGGCGCAGCGCCTTCAACGCGCTGGCGCTGCTCGCCGCACTGCGCTGGCTGCGCGGCGCTGCCGTCTGGTCGGCGCTGCGCCAGGCGCCGCGCGTGGTCTGGGTGTCCGGGGTGTGCTGGGCGGTGATGTTCACCGCCTTCATGCTGGCGATCACGCTGACCACGGTGGCAATGGTGCTGGTGACGATGGCGATCGGGCCGATGGTCACCGCGCTGTTCGCCCGCATCTTCCTGAAGCAGCGCCTGCCGGCGCGGACCTGGGCAGCGATCGTCGTCGCCGCCCTCGGCATCGCCTGGATGTTCGGCGGTGGCGCCGGCGATGGCAGCTTGTTCGGGGCGCTGGTTGCCTGCGCGGTGCCGGTGGCGGCGGCGGTCAACTGGACGCTGCTGCAGAAGATCGGCCGGGCCACGGAGGGTAGTCCGGATATGTTGCTGGCAGTGCTGATCGGCGCCTTGCTGTCGGCCTTATGTACCTTGCCGCTGGCCTGGCCCTGGCAGGCGACGGCGCACGACCTCGGCCTGCTGGCCTTGCTTGGCGTCGTTCAACTGGCGATTCCCTGCCTGCTCGTGGTGAACCTGGCGCGCGTTCTGCCAGCGCCGGAAGTGGCCTTGCTGGCCCTGCTCGAAGTGATTTTCGGCGTTGCCTGGGCCTGGCTGTGGGCCGGCGAGACGCCGTCGGCCAGCGTGCTGGCCGGTGGTGCACTGGTGCTGGCGGCGCTGGTCGGCAACGAGGCGCTGGCGATGCGCCGGCGCCATGCGGACGGCGTTGCCGCCGTCCGTTCTCCAAGCTGAATCAGCCGGCGACCGGTTTCCAGCCGCCGCCGAGCGCCTTGAACAACTCCACCGCCGCGTTGAGGCGGGCCTGGCGGGTGGCGATTGCCGCCAGTTGCGCGTCGTTGGCGCTACGCTGGGCGTCGAGCACTTCCAGGAAGCCCGAATAGCCGGCGTCGTAGCGTAGCTTGGCCAGCTCGTGCGCCTTCTGCGCGTTATCGACGCGTTGCTGCTGGGCGGTTTCGGCGGCGCCGTTCTCGCGCAGGTTGACCAGCGCGTCGCGGACTTCCTTGTAGGCGGTTTCCAGCGTCTTCTGCCAGGCGATCAGCGATTGCTCGTTGAGCGCCTTGGCCTGGTTGACGCGCGCCGTCGTCTTGCCGAAATCGAAGATCGGCATGAGCAGCGAAAGGCCGCCGGTCCAGGTGCTGGCACCGCTGGAGAAGAGGTCGGAGAGGGTCTTGCTCTCGCTGCCGAGGGCGCCGGTCAGCGTGAATTTCGGATAGTAGCCGGCCTTGGCGACGCCGATGTTGGCGTTGGCGGCGACCAGTTGCTGCTCGGCCTGCTGGACGTCCGGGCGCGCCTCGATCAGGTCGGCCGGCAGACCGGCCGGCGGTTGCGGCGGCAGCGGCAGTTGCTTGAGGTCGCCGGCGGCGATCTGCAGGTCCGGCTTGCCGGTAAGCAGCGCCAACTGGTTTTCGGCCAGTGCCCGCGCCCGGCGCAGTTCGGCCAGTTGCGCCTGCAGCGTGGCGACGGCGCCGTCGGCCTGGTACTGGTCGAGCGGCGAGACGAGGCCGGCGGCGACCCGGGTCTTCACCAGTTTGGCGCTTTCCTCGCGGCTTTGCAGCGACTCGGCGGTGATCGCCAGTTGCGCGTCGAGGGCGCGCAGGTTGAGGTAGTTGCCGGCGACCAGCCCGGCGACCGAGAGACGGATCGCGTCGCGGCCGTAGCGGCTGGCCAGCAGGTTGGCGCGCGCCGCTTCGTTGCTGCGCCGGACGCGGCCCCAGAGGTCGAGTTCGTAGGAGAGGCTGAGCCCGGCGCTGCGCGCGCGCAGGATGTCGGGCGAGTTGGTCGTCCAGGTGGCGGTCTTCTCGCTCAGTTTGGTGTTGCTGCCGGCGCCCTGGCCATCAAGGTTCGGGAACAGTGAGGCACCGGCTTCGCGGGCGGCGGCGTCGGCCTGTTCGACGCGGGCGACGGCGCTGCGCAGGTCGGCGTTGCCCTGCAGTGCCTGGTCGATCAGGCCGCTCAGCGTGGCGTCGTTGAACAGCGTCCACCAGCGATCATTGACGGCGGGATTGGCGGCGGGGGCTTCGGCAACGGCGGTCGGCGCTTCCCTGAAGGCGGCCGGCAGCCAGTTGGCCGGGCGCAGGTAGTCGGGGCCGACGGCGCAACCGGAGAGCAGCACGGCGAGCGCCAGCGGGGTCAGTCGGAATACGGGGCGGAGCATCATGCCTTCTCCTCGGCGACGTCGATATGCGTCGGATTGATCTGTTTGCCGCGCTCCAGCCACTTGAAGAAGAGCGGGATGAATATGGTGGCGATGAAGGTCGCCGCGATCATGCCGCCGAAGACGCCGGTGCCCATCGATTGGCGGGCGGCGGCGCCGGCGCCGGTCGCCTTGACGAGCGGGAAGACGCCGAGCACGAAGGCAAGCGAAGTCATGATGATCGGCCGCAGACGCAGGCGGGCGGCTTCGACCGCCGCTTCGGCGGCAGTCATGCCTTCGGCGTATTTCTGGGCGGCGAACTCGACGATCAGGATGGCGTTCTTCGACGCCAGGCCGATCAGCACGACCAGACCGATCTGGAAGTAGATGTCGTTCGGCATGCCGCGCAGCCAGATCGCGGTCAGCGCGCCCATCAGCGCGAAGGGCACGGCCATGACGACGGCTACCGGCAGCGACCACTTCTCGTACTGGGCGGCGAGGATCAGGAAGACCATGATGATGGCGAAGCCGAAGGCCTGCAGCGACGAACCGGAGGTCTGTTTTTCCTGGAAGGCCTGGCCGGTCCAGGAAATCGCATAGCCGTCGGGCAGCGTCGCCTCGGCCACTTCCTCGACGATGCGGATGGCGTCGCCGGAGCTGACGCCCGGCTTCGAATCGCCCATGATCTTGGCGGCAACGAAACCGTTGAAGCGTTCGACCTGTTCCGGACCGACCACGCTCTTCACGGTGCTGATCGCCGACAGCGGGATCATCTTGCCGCTGCTCGTGCTCTTCACGTAGACCTTGCCGATGTCGTCCGGCTTCATCCGGTAGTTGGCCTCGGCCTGCAACTGCACGCGATAGACGCGACCGGCCTTGTTGAAGTCATTGACGTAGAGCGCGCCCATCGTGCTCTGCAGCGTCGAATAGACATCGGCCAGCGGAATGCCCAGCGCCAGCGCCTTCGGCTCGTCGACCTCGACGAACAACTGCGGTACGGTCGGCCGGAAGAAGGTCGAGACGCGGGTGAATTCCGGGTGCTTCTGCAACTCGCCCATGAAGCTCTGGACCACCTCGTGCAGCTTCTTGGCGTCGCCGTCCACGCGGTTCTGGACATAGACCTCGAAGCCGCCGGCGGTGCCGAGACCCATGATTGGTGGCGGGTTGAAGACGAGGCCCATGCCGTCCGGCTGCATCATGCCGATGCCCATGAACTTGCCGGCCAGGTCCTGTGCCTTGCCTTCCCGTTCCGACCAGTCCTTGAGCGGGATGAACATGGTGCCGGCGTTCGGCTTGTTGCCGCCACCGATCAGGTCGAAGCCGGAAACGACGAAGGTGTGCTTGACCGCTTCGTCCTTGGCGATCATCGAGCGCATGCGTTCGCCGGTTTCCTGGGTCCGCTTGAGCGTCGCCGCATCCGGCAGCATCAGCGCCGAGATCAGGTAGCCCTGGTCTTCGGCCGGCACGAAGCTGCCCGGGATGATGCGGAAGAAGAAGCCGGTGACGGCGATCACGGCGACGAAGACGAGCGCACCGACGATGCCGTGCTTGAGCGTGAAGCTGACGGTACGGGTGTAGTTGTTGGTGAGGCGCTCGAACAGGCGGTTGAACGGCGCGAACAGCTTGCTCTCGGTGTGCTGCGCCTTGAGCAGGATGGCGCACAGGGCCGGCGTCAGGGTCAGCGCGACGACGCCGGAAAGGACGACGGCGACGGCGACGGTGACGGCGAACTGCTTGTACAACTGGCCGGCGATGCCGCCGAGGAAGGCGACCGGGATGAACACTGCGCACAGCACCAGGACGATCGCCACCAGCGCGCTCGACACCTCGTGCATGGCCTTGATCGCCGCCTGGCGGGGCGGCAGCTTTTCCTCGGCCATCAGGCGCTCGACGTTTTCCAGGACGACGATCGCGTCATCGACGACGATACCGATCGCCAGCACCATCGCGAACAAGGTCAGCGTGTTGATCGAGAAACCGAACAGCCAGAGGCCGGCGAAGGTGCCGATCAAGGAGATCGGCACGGCGACCATCGGGATCAGCGTCGCTCGCCAGCTCTGCAGGAAGATGTACACCACGGCGATGACCAGCAGCGCGGCTTCGATCAGGGTCTTGACCACTTCGCTGATCGACGCCGAGACGAAACGCGTGGTGTCGAACGGAATGATGTAGTTCATACCCTCGGGGAACTTCTTCTGCAGCGCGTCCATCTTCTCGGTGACGCGCTTGGCGACGTCGAGCGCGTTGGCGCCGGTCTGCAGGAAGACGCCCATGGCGATGGTCGGCTTGCCGTCCAGCGTCACCTGCTGGTCGTAGCTGTAGGCGCCGAGTTCGATGCGCGCGACGTCCTTGAGGCGCAGCACGCCGCCCGGGCCGCTGGCGCGGATGACGATGTTGCCGAACTCTTCCGGCGTCAGCAGGCGGCCCTTGGCGGTCACCGTAAAGACCAGTTGCTGGTCGCTCGGTGCCGGTTCCTGACCGATCTTGCCGGCCGCGTTCTGGGCATTCTGCGCCTTGATCGCGTTCGACAGGTCGGCGGTGGTCAGGCCCAGTTGCGCCATGCGGTCGGGTTTGATCCAGACGCGCATCGAATAGTCCTGGGCGCCGAAGATGGTGACGTCGCCGACCCCGGGGACGCGCTTCAGTTCATCGACGATGTTCAGACTGGCATAGTTGGACAGGAACAGCGTGTTGTATTTGCCCGACTCGGAATCGAGGGCGATCACCTGCAGGATGTCGTTCGAGCGCTTCTGGACGATCACGCCGTTGCGCCGGACTTCTTCCGGCAGGCGCGGCTCGGCCGCCTTGACCCGGTTGTTGACGCTGACCGCGGCGTCGTTGACATCGGTGCCGACGTCGAAGGTGGCGGTGATGCTGACGCTGCCGTTGGCCGACGCCGACGAGGTGAAGTAGGCGAGGTGCTCGACCCCGTTCAACTGCTCCTCGATCGGCGCGGCGACGGTGCGCGCCAGGGTTTCGGCGGAAGCGCCGGGATAGGTGGCGTTGATCATCACCGTTGGCGGCGCGATCTGCGGGTACTGCGCAATCGGCAGCACCTGCGCGGCGACCAGGCCGGCGATGACGATGATGATCGAGATGACCGAAGCGAAGATCGGTCGATTGATGAAGAACTTGGACATGGTCGCCCCTTACTTCTGTGCCGCAGCTTTTTCGGCCGGCGGTGCGCCGGCCGGCTTGCCGCCAGGGGCACCAGCGGCGCCGGGCGCAGCGGGCGGATGCGGGGCGACCGGAACGCCCGGCCGCAGCTTCATCAGGTTGTCGACGATGACCTTGTCGCCGGCCTGCAGGCCGCCCAGGATGACCCAGTCCTTGCCGTGCCATTCGCCGGTCTTGACCGGGCGCGGCGCCACCTTGCTCTCGCCGTCGGCGGTCATCACCAGCGTCCCCTGTTCGGTCTGCAGCACCGCCGATTGCGGCACCAGGAAGACGCCGTCGCGCTGGCCGGTAAGCAGGCGGATGCGGACGAACTGGCCGGGCAGCAACTGGCCGTCGGGATTGGTGAACTCGGCGCGCAACGCCTGGGTGCCGAGCGTGGTGTCGATGTTCGAAGCGACGAAGTTGAGCTTGCCCTTCTGTTCATAGACCTGGCCATTGGCCATCACCAGTTCGACGCCGCTCACCAGGTTCTCGGTGACGCGGCCGCCGGGCAGCTTGGCGAGGTCGCTCTCGCCGAGCGAGAAGCTGACCCACATCGGGTTGGTCTGGTAGATCGAGGTCAGCAGGCTGTCGCTGCCGGTGCTCACCAGATTGCCTTCGGAACGCACGGCGCGGCCGGTGGTGCCGGCGACCGGCGCAGTCACCGTGGTCCACGACAGGTTCAGTTCGGCCTGGCGCAGCGCCGCCTGCGCCATCGCGTCGGCGGAAGCGGCATCGTCGTAATCCTTCTGGCTGATCGCCTTGGCGTCGGCCAGGCCCTTCAGCCGCTGTTTTTCGCGCGCCGTCTGTTCGGCACGGGCTTTCGCCTCGGCCAGCGCGATCTCGTAAGGCGCACGGTCGATCTGGAACAGTGGCTGGCCGGACTTGACCACATCGCCTTCCTGATAGAGCCGCTTGACCAGAATGCCGCCGACCCGGGCGCGCACTTCGGTTTCGCGGGCACCTTCGGTCTGCGCCATGACTTCGATCGAACTCGGCACGGTCTGCGGCTGCATGTCGAGCACGGTGACCGGCATCGGTCCCATCGCCGGCGCGGCCGGCGCAGTCTTGTCCGAACAGGCGGCGAGCAGCAGGCCGCCGATGAGGGCGGCGATCAGGGTGGGTTTGTTGGTATGCATGGTTGGGGTTCTCCGGCGGGGAAGTTTTGGGCTATTATATACAAACAAGGATGTATGTAAAATGCTTCGGCAAGTTACAGCAAAGCATTTTTTTGTTGCAATTTGTGGTTGCTGCCAATTGGCAACAGGGAGAACGAGATGGTCAGAAAAACCAAGGAAGAAGCCGAGCAGACGCGCAAGGATATCGTCACCGCGGCGCGCAAGGTTTTCCACGAATGCGGTGTCGGCCGTTCGTCGCTGGACAAGATCGCCAAGGCGGCGGGGGTCACGCGCGGTGCCATCTACTGGCATTTCCAGGACAAGGCCGAGGTTTTCTTTGCGATGCGCGACGAGGTCTTCGCGCCGATGCTCGGCTGTACCGATGCGGTGCTCTACGATCCTTCCTTGGTCAATCCGCTCGATGCGATCGAGGGATCGATCAAGGAGTTCTTCCGCGTTCTCGAGACCTGTCCGGATTTCCGCGAGACCTTCGAGATCATGATTTCGCGCTGCGAATACGTCGAGGAATTCGCCAGCGTCCAGGAGGAAGTCGGTCGGCCGGCGCTGGAATTCCTCGAAAAGATCCAGCGCATGTACCGCCTGGCGGCGGAAAAGGGTTACCTGCGCGACAGGCTCGATCCCGACGCGGCAGCCCGCGATACCTGGGCCTTCACCAGCGGCCTGCTGCACCTGACCCTGGGTTGCCGCAAGAACAGCGGGCTGGAGCGGGAGATTCCGCAAATGATCGCCGCCCACATGGCCTTGCGCCGCCGCTGAGGCGTCAGCGGTACTTGCGCCAGGCGCTGGCGCTGAACACCAGCAAGCCGAGCCAGATCAGCCCGAAGGTAATCAGCTTTTCCGGCCGCAGCGCCTCACCGAAGACATAAACCGCAGTCAGGAACTGCATCGTCGGGTTGATGTACATCAGCATGCCGACGGTCGCCAGGTCGAGGCGTTGCGTTGCCGCGGCGAAGGCGATCAGCGGCGCCGCGGTGAGGATGCCGGCGCCGCCGAGCAGGGCGCCGGTGGTCCACGGTTCGACGATGAACACCGCGTGCCCGGCCTGCCATTGCCAGCCGGCGTAGGCCAGGCACAGCGGCAGCATGAGCAGGGTTTCGAGGAAAAGGCCGGACAGCGCGTCGACTGGAATCTGCTTGCGCACCAGGCCGTAGGTGCCGAAGCTGCCGGCCAGGAAGAGCGACACCCAGGGCAGACCGCCGAGCGCGGCGATCTCGTTGGCGAGGCCGGCGCTGGCGAGGCCGATCGCCAGCCATTCCAGGCGATTGAGCCGCTCCTTCAGGAAAACCAGCCCGAGCACCACGTTGACCAGCGGCGTCAGAAAATAGCCGAGGCTGGATTCGACCACCCGGTGCTGCCCAACCGCCCACAGGAAGACCAGCCAGTTGCTGCCGACCAGTAGCGCCGCCAGCGCCAGCATCGCCAGTTGCCGGGGGCGGCCGACGATCTGCCGGACCTTCGCCCACTGGCGCGTCGCCGCCAGCAGCAAGCCGACGAAGACGCAGGCCCAGAGCGCCCGGTTGACCAGGATGTCGGCCGGCGCGACATGGTTCAGTTGATGGAAATAGAGCGGGAAGAAGCCCCAGATGCCATAGGCGAGCAGGCCGAAGCCGATGCCGGCCAGGGGCGTCTTGCCGGCCATCGTCAGGCGTCGTCGCGCAGGACGGCGAGCGCCGCCGAACGATAGTCGCGGCGGTAGAGGATGCCGCAGACGGCGAGCGCCAGGCCGCCGAGGATCAGCGGATGGAGCAGCCAGCCGGCGGCGGCGAGGCCGAAGTAATAGCCGCGGATGCCGCGGTTGAAGTCGTCGCCGGCCAGCGTGTTGGTGCCGGCCACCCGCCGCGCGTAACGGTCGATCGCGGGGTCGCCGGCGCTGCCGGTGGGGGCGGCGCCGACCAGGATGGAGAGGATGTTGAACTGGCGCAGCGACCAGGTGAACTTGAAGTAGGCGAAGACGAAACTGGCGAGCACCAGCATCAGCTTGATTTCCAGCAGCTCGCGGTTGCCCGGTCCGGCGAACGGCAGGTCGGCGGCGAAGCCGAGCAGTTGGTCGGCGGCGCCGAGCGCGGCGACGAGGCCGGCGATGATGTAGATGGTGGTGTTGGCGTAGAAGGAGACGCTGGTCATCAGGTTGCCGATCAGCGTCGAATCGGTGACGCGGACGTCGCGCTCCAGCATGCGGTAGGCCCAGTCGAGGCGGTAGCGCTGGCTGGTGCGGATCAGGCCGCCGGCGCCGCCGGCGCTGTGCTCGGAAAACCAGGCGTAGCCTCCCCAGCAGATGAAGAACACCGCCAGCGACAGCCAGTCGAGGGTGGAAAGGTGGGGGAGTGCGTGCATCCCCGGAGTTTGCCACAAGCGCCGCCGGGCGAGGGGAGGCGATCGAATTGAAAATGCCACAAAAAACAAAATTGATGTTTTGTTGTGTTGTTTTACAATGACGTCGTTTTTGATAATTACCTTGACTCATGTGTGACGCAACGAACGCCCGCAAGGCAACATCCGATCTGATCGGCATCGAGACCCTGGTTCAGGGAACGCCGGTGGCGACCTTCGTCATCGATACCGAACACCGTGTCACTCACTGGAACCGGGCCTGCGAGCTGGTCACCGGTTTGCCGGCGGCCAGCATGATCGGCAGCAGCGATCACTGGCGGGGTTTCTATCCGGCGCCGCGGCCGATCCTTGCCGATTACATCGTCGCCGGCGAGATCGAGCAGGCGATGGCCTGCTACGAAGCCGGGCACTGCCAGGCTTCGCAGATCGTCATCGGGGCTTACGAGGCGGAAGGCTTCTTTCCCGCGCTGGGCGATGGCGGCTGCTGGCTGTACTTCACCGCCGCCCCCCTGTACGCCCCGGACGGGCGACTGCTCGGCGCCATCGAGACGCTGCAGAACATCACCGCACGCAAGCAAGCGGAATTGCGCCTGCAGGCGCACAGCGACGAACTGGCACAGCAGGTCGCCCTGCGCACCGCAGAGTTGCAGCAGCGCAACGGCGAGCTGGTCGACTTGCTGCGCGAGCGTTGCGAATTGGAGGAGCGCGTCGGGACGGCGAACAACGTCGCTTTTTCGGCGATGAGCAGCATGGGCGACATGGGCGTGTTGCTGCACGCGATGCAGGGGTTCAACGAGAGTGCGACGGCGGAGCGACTGGCCGACGTTGTTCTCGACGCGCTGGCCAAGTACGGCCTCGAAGGGGCGGTCCAGGTCCGGCCGACGGGCCAGGTGGCGCGCATCCTGCCGGCCGATCATCCCCTGGCCGAGGCGACTTTCAGGCATCTGGCGGAGATGGGGCGGATCGTCAATTTCCATCGCCGGATGGTCGTCGAACTTTCCGCAAATCTCGGTCCTGTTGACCAACCTGCCGCCTGGCGATGACGAAAGGGCGGGGCGTATCCGCGACAACGTCGCCTTGCTTGCCGAGGCCGCCGAAGCGCGGCTGCAGGCCTTGCACAACGAAACGGGGCGGCAGGCCGGGCAGAGTCTGATCGCCGGAACGCTCGACGAGATCCGCGGCTTGCTCGATCAACTGGACAAGCGCCAGCAATCGTCGCTGACCGGCAGCCGCCTGGCGATCCACGCCATGGAAGAAAGCCTGGAGAAGCTGTTCGTCCATCTCGGCTTGACCGAACAACAGGAAAGCGTGCTCATCGCCACCGTTCGCGACGGACTCGATACCTTGCTCGATGCGCAGTCCGGGCAAGGCGATTTTCATGCGGTTCTCAGCGGCATCTCCCGCCGCCTCGGCAGCTTCGCCTGAGTCGCTGGTGCCGTTGTCGTCTTTGCCGCGAGTTTGTCGGCGATGCGACAGACGGCTGCCCCGACGGCGGCGCAGTAACCGCCAACAGCGGTTTGCCCGCGCTGGCGTCGCTCTTGCTTGGCCTTGGGGATTCCAACTGCCAGTTGTCAGCATGCGCACCCGTGATCCCGTGACCTACCAATGCATTTCACCCACCGCGGCGGCGGCAATGATCCGCAGCGAGGCCGCCGCGACCGTTTTCGACGTGCGCGATCTGGCCAGTTATCGCCAGGGCCACCTGGATTGCGCGATGCACCTGCAGATGGAGCGGGTGGCCGCGTGGCTCGGGCGTTTACCCCGGGACGGGACGCTGATCATCTACTGCTACCACGGCAATGCCAGCCAGGTTTACGCGCAGATGTTCTGCGACTTCCGCTTCACCCGCGTCTATAGCGTCGACGGCGGTTACGAGCGACTGGCTGCCGAGTTCGCCGGCTGATTGGCGCGGCCGGCGCAATCGGCTACAGTGCGGACCGGTTTTTGTCGGGAAGCGGGCCGTGTATCACGTCGTCGAAAGCAGCAAGTCATTTCAGGAAATCCTCTTCGAACTGGAGCCGGCGGTGCAGCGCCTGGGGCTGACCGTGCTCGCCGTGCACGATGTCGGTGCGGCGCTGGCGCGCCGCGACAACGGCTTCGACGAGGACTACGCGATCTACGACATCATTGGCTGGCGGCAGGCCGAGGAAATGCTCGCCGACGACTTGCACGGCGGGCTTTTCCTGCCCTGGCGGCTTGCTGTCTATACCGAGAACGGCGCAACGCGCCTCGGTTTCCTGCGTCAGCCGCCGGTCGCCGATCCCCGTCTGCAGCGCAGCCTCGACGAAGCCGCAGGGCGCTTGCTGCAACTGGTCGACGAGATGCGCTGAGCGGCCTGCTTCAGCCGCCTTCCGCCGCGCGCGCGGCAAGAACCATCTCTTCCGGGGCGCCGAGGCGTTCGAGCAGGTTGCCGCGGTCGAGGTGCACCAGTTCGCTGATCTCCAGCAGGTCGTCCTGCAGGGCCGGGTTCTGCCAGCCGGTCGCGGTGTGGCGGGCGAGGTCGACGGCGAGATTGACGTTGCGCACGTTGGCGATGTCGGCGTCGGCCGGGTCGAGTAGCGACAGCAGCAGTTCCGGCAGCCCCCAGAGACCGATCAGTTCGCGCATGATTTCCTGCGGCGGGGCGCCGAAGACCTCTTCCTGGACCGCCCGCGTGCGCAGCCCGGGATGCGCCGCCAGACGTTCGCGCACCGTCGTCGCCAGGTTGGGGGCGAAGCAGTGCATGAGGATTTCGACGAAGTCGTGGAGCAGCGCCGCCAGCGAGATTTCCTCGAAGCGGGTGTTCTGGCGCAGCAGCGCCCAGTCGCGGGCCCAGATCGACGCCTGGCGCGAGCGGGCGATGACCTTGAGCAGGCCGAGCATCGCCTTCGGGTAGCCCTTGAGCTGATGTTCGATGATCGGCAGGTCCTGGCAGCTATCGTAGAAGCGCTGGGTGCCGATCATCATCAGCGAGCGTTCGATCGTCGTGATCTCGGCGTTCTGGCTGCGCGAGCGGTTTTCCTTCATGAAGCGGAAGATGCGCAGCGTCATCAGCGGGTCGTGGGCAATGATGTTGGCCAGCTCGCGGGTGTTGATGACATCGGCGCTGTCGCGCAGTTCGGCCAGGCGGGTCGAGGTCAGGCGCAGGATCGGCAGCTCGACTTCCTTGAAGTGTTCCACCCAGGCTTCGGTGCCGGGGAAGGGAAAATCGATCATCAGGGTCATGCGGACCTTCCTTCCTGGCGCGCGATCATGGGGTGAACAACCTCTTCAGGAAATTCTCGACATAGGCCGGGCGGATCGGCTTCACCACGTAGCCGCGCGCGCCGAGCGCGGCCACCTGTTCGACCAGCTTGCGCGAAGTGTCGCCGGTGACCATGACGACGGCCGTTTCCGGACTGGCGGCGCGGATTTTCGGCAAGGCTTCCAGGCCGGAGAGGACCGGCATGTTGACGTCGAGGAAGAGCACCTGCGGCTGGTGTTGCAGGGCGGCGCGGATCGCCTCCTCGCCGTTCGCCGCCTGGGCGACGACGTTGAGGCCGAGTTCGGTGACGACGCCCTTGAGCAGCAGGCGGATCGAGCCGTTGTCGTCGACGATGACGGCGGTCGGCCGGCCACCGTTTTCCCGGCGCGGCGCCGGTGCCGGAGCGCCTGGCGCTGCCGTTGCCGCTGCAGCCGGCGCCGGGTCGCTGCCGGCTTGCGCCGCCTGCCGCGCGGCGGCAATCTGCTGCAGTTCGTCGAGTACCTGTTTCTGCCCGAAGGGCTTGCGCAGGAAGCCGGCGGCGCCGTGATCGGCCGCCCGCTGTTCGATCGCCTCGTCCTCGCAGGCGGTCATGAAGACGACGTCGATCTCCGGATAGTCGGTGTTGATCTCGGCCAGGATGTCGAGGCCGTCGCGGCCCGGCAGCAGGTAGTCGAGGCAGACGACCACCGGCTGCGTGCGGCGGATCGCCTCGATCACCCCGTTGCCGTCCTCGAGTTGCCCGACGACCTGATGCCCCTGGCTGGCGAGCAGGGTGGTCAGCAGGCTGCGCATTGAGGCATTGTCATCGACGATCAGGACGTTCATGGCGATTGTGGCAAGGAATTTCACAGTATGTTAACCGCGAAAGCGGCGGAATGGCAGGGCGAAATGCCCCGTGGCTCTTGTTCTTTCGGCCTTTTCGCTGCTCCTTATGCCGTGCTGGTTGCGTTACTGTTTTTGACGGCTCGCCTGACGTCGCACAAGAAATTGAAGAAAGCCCTCTGGTCACTGGGGGTGCAGGGGACGGACAAGGTGGTTTTGCCGTCAGGCGAGCGCAGGCGGCCGTGTTTGCCGCCCCAGCGGAAGTGCCAGCCTTCCTTGATCTGATTCCTGACGAGACGATCGATTTCCTTGTTGGAGCAGTACTTCATTGGCTCACCTCCTGGCGTTCAAGTGTGTAGCGCGCCAGGAACTTGTCGGCGTGCCATTGCACCTGGCGGAAGGCTGCCTGGGCGCCAACTTCGGTAATGGGATTGCTGTAGCGGTAACCCTGACCGGAAAGCGAGTTCTGGAAGAAGCGGCCGCGCGGGTCGATCATGATGTAGGACTCGACCATGTCGGTGTTGTCCTCGGCGGCCATGATTGCGGCCAGGGAGCGATGGCGGTCGACGAACTCCGCAAACTCGTGATCGGCAATCGCCAGATCGCTCGTCACGGTCGGCAGCATGCGCAAGACCTTCCATTTGTCCGGTGCCATTTGCGTGATCGCCGGGCGCAGGTCTTCAGTGAAGTTCAGGGCATTGACCACGGTATTGATCTTGATGCGGAGTGTCGGGTTGAGGCTGCGTCCATCGGCGATCACTGCCCGCAGCGTATCTAGTGAGAGCAGGCGCGAATGCCGGTCGATGCGCCCGATTTCGCGATTGGTCGGCGCCGAAGCGGAGTCGATGCTGATGCCGAGTACCGAAAGCAAGGGCGCCAGTTCTGCCATCAACGGGCGGGTCAGGCGGCTGCCGTTGGTGATCAGCGAAAGCTCGAAACCGATCTCCCGGGCCTGCCTTGCCAGATGCACGAGTTCGCGTTCGTAGAGCAGCGGCTCGCCGCCGGCCAGGCTGAGCCTGAGCTTTTTCCAGGACATGCCGAGACGGGCTTGCATATCGACGTTGTCCGGCGCGAAATCACGGTAGATTGCTTCGAGCATGGCGCGGCTGGCGTCACGGTTGTGGATCAATTCCCTGTCCCGGGTTGCGGCATGCCATTTCGAGTAGCAATAGCGGCATCCGTAGTTGCAGGCTTCGGTGAGGTGCCAGTTGATGACGAGTTCGTCGGAGGCGCTGGCGGCGCGATTTTGGTCTCGTTGAATCACAGCCATTCTCCCCGTTTGTTGATGAAGCCCCACTTGCCGTTCTGGCGGACGGCGGCACGGCCGCCCTGGAATTCCTTGGCGTCCTCGAAACGCGGCAGGATCACCCAGCGCTGTGCTTCGTTGACATAGCCCCAGCGCCCGTTGCTGGCCTGAACGGCGACGAGTCCCTCGCTATAGGAGCGGACGTTGCGGTACTTCGGCCCGGTGGCATTGCATGCCGCCTGGTTCAGGATGGCGAATGAAAGCAGGGCGGTGAAAATTGCGCGGTACATGAGCATTCCTTTCGTGATCGGATGAAAACGGCACCCGCGGTGGAGCGGGTGCCGGAAACGCGATTACTTCTTGGGCGCGGCTGGGGTGGCGGGCGGGTTGTTGTCGCGGCCGCGGCCAGACTTGTTGCCGTCGTTGGTCTTGGCCGGCCAGTTCGGGTTGCTGTTGCTCATGGTGTTTCTCCTGAAGAGTGCCTCGGTTCGATGTCTTGTCAGGTGGTGAGGCTTGCCGCCTGCAAGGTCGAATGCGTTCTGCATTCGATGAGGCGGAGTTTTTCATGGGAGAAATCTTGCTGCAATTTTGTTGCAATGTTCATGCATCAATGCATTAAAGATGCAATTGCCCGTGGGTTCCGGGTATAGTTTTCCGGTCAGCGATACGGAGTCATTTATGGAACGCCCGATAAATTCGGCCAGGAGATACGAGGAGTTCGGCTCCTACGATGGCTTGGCGAGAAGCATCATCAACAGCTTTCCCAATGTGCAATGGGGGCTGACTGGACGCTCGCTGGGTGCCAAGATTGGCGAGCTCGACAAGGGCAAGCTCACCTGGTGGGCCAATAACCCGGAAAAAGCCAGATGTCTGGCGGAGTTTCTGGAGATATCGCTGGAAGATCTCGGTTTGCATGGGCGAGTGGAGAAAACCGCTTTCTCGTTCGAAGATTTTCCGGAGTTTCCGCCGCTCGATCTGAAGCGCGAAGAGTTGCCAGTGATTGCCAAAGAAGAACTCGACCCGGAACAGGGAGCGCGCGATTCTGTAGGTGGGCAAAGTCTGGAAGAGTGGCTGGGTAAGCCGACAACGCATGACTGGCGTCCGCCGACTGGTATGAACTGGCTGCATGTCGAGGATGAGTTGCAGCGTCAGTTGCTGTTTCGCAAGCTAGCCGTTGCCGGTCGTCACGAAGTTCTTGGTATCGAAACGCTGCGTGAGGCGGAAGTACGCTTACGCAGCCTGAAACCGCTGATTGTCTTTGTCGACCACGATGGCGGAAGGGAGGACTTGGCGGCTTTGGCGGGGCGGCCGCCAGACGCCGGAATTCTGGTTATTGCCCCATTCATGCTGGCCAAGCGGGAAGCGAGCAGTTCGGCCGAGTTTCTGAGTTGGGAAAGCAGAACAGCTCATGGGCCGTCGGGAAGGGTGTTCGATCTGACAGGGCGGGAGGGAATCAAGCGCTGGACGTTTGTTGCGCTGCCGGACTGGCGCGAGCGGGTTCTGCTGTGGGTCGAAGAGCGCTTGAATCGTCAGCAGGTCGATACCTATTTCACTACACAGGCCGTGCGTGACTGGCTGAAAGATTTCGATCCCTTGTCCGTCTGGTTTCGCACCGTCTCTGATGTTCTCCAACTCTGTCGCCTAGTGCATTTCGATTCGGAGAAACGCTTGCCGAATCCAGGCGCGCCGGATGCCGGCAATCTTCTGGTGCAGTTGTTTTTCGCGAGCAAACCCGGACTTCAGTATCAGATAGGTCAGTTGGCGGATGCGCGTTGGCTCAGTGTGGATCAACCCTGGCAGGGCGAACTGCCATTGGCGTCCTGGTGTGGCTTGTCAACAAGCGGATTGGCTTCGATTTCCGAGGCTGACTTGGGCGAAATCGTCTCCGGGAAGACGCTGGCGGAGCGCGAGAAAGCCGCCGAGCGCGTGGCGAGCAGGCTCGAAGCCGGAAATCCGGACGCCTTGTTGCGTAGCGGATTGCTGCGCGAAGGCCGGCGAGGCTCATTTGATTTCCGTCATCGTAGTTTTGCCGAATTGCTGGTGCGGGACCGCCTGCAGCGAGATATCGCGATGGCGCCGCTTGCGACATTGGCAATGCATTGTTTTGATCCCGGGCGGCGAGTGTTGATCGACGCGGCGATGAGCGTATTGCCCATGCCAGGATTGGTCGAGGTGGCCAGGTGCCTGGCTGAGGTGTCGGCTGATTCCGTTGAGTCGCTTGCCGTGTCTGAGACATTGTTTATTGCGATTGGCAAGCGAATTGTCCGGGGGGAAGAAATACCCTCATTGCTTCACTTGGTCGTAAATCGCGTGGCTTCGCGGCCTGGATTTCTTGAGGAAGGCATTTTCT
Organism: Azonexus sp. MM2026_4; assembly: GCF_055901855.1. Classification (NCBI taxonomy): domain Bacteria; kingdom Pseudomonadati; phylum Pseudomonadota; class Betaproteobacteria; order Rhodocyclales; family Azonexaceae; genus Azonexus; species Azonexus sp. MM2026_4. Next base: position 4,449,226 of record NZ_CM148380.1, read on the forward strand.
CGGAGCCGTGGTCCAGATCGGTGACGTCAACCGATGAGCGCTTGGCCTGGTTGGGCGCATGTTGGTCGTGGAGTTTGTTGCCTGAGGCGAGGCTGTCGGTTGAGGATTCCTGGTTGTTTCCCGGATGGGCGGAGGAACTGCCGGAGCTGCCTGACTGGTTTGCCGATATCCAGCCGGACGCGAGGGCAGAGCATCTCTCAAGCTCTCTGGTCGAGTTGTTGCCGGTGTTGCGCCAGTGGAGCAAGGAACGGGATGCGCCTGTCGAGAATGCGTCTGTGTTCTTCGTCATCCCTTTTCTTGAAAAGGCTGCCCAAGGTGCGTTAGCTGCACAAGCCTCCTGGTGGAATGGCGTTGCTGGCAAACGCTGGGCGGAAAGGGTGTTACTTGATTCGCTAAAGGGAATTGGCGGGGCGGCAGCGGCTCACCTGTGGCCTTCGTATCTGGCCGCAGAACGGGCGCTTGAGCAGGTACGCAATGCCGACGACAAATACAACTTTCCGCATCTGGAGCACCGCCTTTCGCCGATCCGCTTCTGGCTGCTCGAGCAGCTGGAGCCAGCAGATATTTTGAAAGGTCTGGATCAGGATGCACTGCGTTACCTTGGGCGATATCCGGAATCCTTGCCGCCCGGCGTCAGACCGCTCTTGCTGAAATCCCTGCTTGCTTGCTATTCCGAGCAATTGGATCCCTATGCCTTGCCAGTTCTTGAGCGCTTCGGCTTTCACGCTGCGCCTGCCTTGAAGGCTTGTCTTGAGCACAAACGTTTCAGGGATGCGGCAGCAGATTGTTTGTGGCGCTGGGATCCCGCTCTCGCCGTGAGTATTCTGGGGTACGGTGAAAATGCATCCCTTGAAGCCAGGAAGGCTTTGCTCTGGTGTTTTCCGGCTCAATACTTACCGCAGGTTCTCGACGCGGTCGAGAAAACGCCGGGGCTACTGGACCGGGTGGATGCGGAATGGTGGGTCAGGCGCTATTTGCCCATTTCGGGGCAGCTTGCGCAGCGGGTGTATGGCTTGCTATGCAGGTCCCGGAATGATGAACCGAGATCGTGATCGAACATGCAAGTTCTGGATGTTTCGGCTCGGATCGATACTGTGATAAAAGACAATCGAATAAATTGCTCAGCCAAAGTCCCCATGGGGTTCATCGTTAACGTTGGCTGCCTGATTGAAGCGTACCTGAAAAGACGCTTGATCACCGGGATGGAGTGAATCAGGATGCGTGAAGGAAGTCAGCGATGAAAGCCATTGCTTTGGGGACGGTGCTGGAAGGACTGATCGCGACCTGGGAAAATGAAGTCGTCGAGTTCAAGCGTGCGGCCAAGGATTACGATACCGACCGGATCGGCGAGTATTTCTCGGCCTTGGCCAACGAGGCGAATCTGCGCGGGCTGGAGCGGGCCTGGCTGGTGTTCGGGGTCGATAACCAGACGCGGGCGGTGGTCGGTTCGGCCTACCGGCCGGAGCCGGAGCGGCTGCAAGGTCTGAAGATGCAGGTGGCGCAGAGTGCCGAGCCGAGCGTGACCTTTCGCGATATCCATGTGTTGCAGCATGCCGGCGGCCGGGTGGTGTTGTTCGAGATTCCCGCCGCACCCTGTGGCATGCCGATTGCCTGGAAAGGGCATTACTACGCGCGGGCCGGGGAAAGCCTGATTCCGCTCGGGCTGGACAAGCTCGACGAGATTCGCCAGCAGACCCTGGCGGAAGACTGGTCGGCACAGGTGGTGGCGGGGGCGAGCGTCGAGCATCTGGATAGCGAAGCGCTGGCGATTGCACGCTCCTCCTTTGCCCGCAAATACGCCAATCGTTTTGCTGCCGACGAGGTGATAGCCTGGCCGCTGACAAGCTTTCTCGATCGTGCCCGCCTGACGCAGGATGGCAGGGTCACCCGGGCGGCCTTGCTGTTGCTGGGCAAGCGCGAGTCGGCGTATCTGCTGCTGCCGCATCCAGCCCAACTGACCTGGAAGCTGGAAGGCGTTGAGCGCGACTACGAGCATTTTGGTCCGCCTTTCCTGTTGAATACCACGGCGCTGTACCAGAAGGTGCGCAATACCAAGGTGCGCATTCTGCCCGACGATGCCTTGCTCGCCGTCGAGGTGGCCAAGTATGACCAGAAGGTGGTGCTGGAAGCCTTGCATAACTGCATCGCGCATCAGGATTACCGGCGTAATGGGCGGATCGTCGTTGTCGAACAGCCGGACCGGCTGATTTTCGAGAACGAGGGCAGCTTTTTCGAGGGGCAGCCGGCCGATTACATCAGCGGCAACAAGACGCCGCACCGTTATCGCAATCCGTATCTGGCGCAGGCGATGGCGGAGCTGAACATGATCGACACCATGGGTTACGGCATCCACGAAATGCACCTGGGCCAGGCGCGGCGCTATTTTCCGATGCCGGATTACGACCTGAGCGATGCCGGCGTGGTGAAGATGACGGTGCATGGCCGGGTCGTCGATCCGGCTTACAGTCGGGTGCTGATGCAGAAAACCGATCTGCCGCTGGCCGACATTCTGGCGCTGGACCGGGTGCAGAAACGCCTGCCACTGGATCAGCCGATGGTCGATCATCTACGCCGGGCCGGCTTGGTCGAGGGGCGCAAGCCGAATCTGCATGTTTCGGCGCTGGTGGCTGGAGTCACTGCTGAAAAGGCGACTTACATCAGGACGAGAGCGCAGGATGATGTTTTCTACGCCAAGTTGCTGACGGATTATCTTGAGAGATTCGGCAAAGCGACGAGAGAAGAAGTCAATGATCTCTTGCTGAGCAAGTTGAGCGAGGGCTTGGATGAGGCTCAAAAGCTCAACAAGATCGGCAATTTGCTGACTAACCTGCGTCGAGCGGGAAAAATCGTCAATACAGGTTCGCGTAAGGCACCGGAATGGCGCTTGGTAAAGGGCTGGTGAATGTGCAGAATAAAAAGACGGTTTTTGCAGAATAAATGCAGAATAAAATTTTTAAGTTTTTGTTATTAAACAGATTTTCTGTGTTCTTTTGTGTCAGTGGCGCTAATGAATGCAGAGAAGCCGAATAGACTCGGCTGCGTAATGTGCTTTTTTGAGAATAAAGTCAAACGCCTCCGTGAAGGAGGCGTTTGACTTTTCGGACTGGCTTTGGAAGCTTCCTTACAGGATCATCCCCGCCCCGACCGTATTGTTGTTGCTCTCGTCGATGACGATGAAGGCGCCGGTGCCTCGATTCTCGGTGTAGGGATCGACGAACAGCGGTTGCGCCAGCTTGAAAGTCACTTCGGCGATGTCGTTCATCGCCAGCTTGTCGGCGGGCAGGTTTTCCAGGGTGTTCACGTCGAGGCGGTGGTCGATGCCGGTCAGCTTGGCCTTGGAGTCGCGCGTCGTGTGGCGGATCAGGTAGGTGCGGGCGCGATCGAGCGGCGCCTCCGCCAGCCAGCAGACGGTGGCGGCGATTTCCTTGACGGCGGCCGGGGCTTCGGCAGTTTTGACGATCATGTCGCCGCGCGAGCAGTCGATTTCGTCGGCTAGCAGGATGGTCACGGATTGCTCGGTGACGCCTTCGCCGATGTCCACGCCGCTGATCTGCACGGCCTTGACGGTGGATTCGAGGCCGTTGGGCAGCACGGTGACGGCGTCGCCGACCTTGATGCTGCCGGATTCGACGCGACCCATGAAGCCGCGGTAGTCGTGCAGCTCGGGGTTGGCGGAGTCCTGCGGGCGGCAGACGTACTGGACCGGGAAGCGGAAGGGCTCGTCGTGCTCGGTGTGCGCTGCCGGTACGGCTTCGAGGATTTCCATCAGGGTCGGGCCGTCGTACCAGCCGAGCTGCTCGCCGCGCTCGACGATCATGTCGCCGTTCAGCGCCGAGAGCGGGATGAAGCGCACGTCGGCGATGCCAACCTTGGCGGCGAACGCCAGGTAATCGGCCTTGATCTTCTCGTAGGTTTCCTGCGAATAATCGACTAGGTCCATCTTGTTGATGGCGACGACCAGGTGCGGGATGCCGACCAGCGACGCCAGCTTGGAATGGCGGCGGGTCTGCGTCAGCACGCCCTTGCGCGCATCGATGAGGATGATGGCGAGGTTGGCGGTCGACGCGGCGGTGACCATGTTGCGGGTGTACTGCTCGTGGCCCGGTGCGTCGGCGATGATGTACTTGCGCGTCCCGGTGCTGAAATAGCGGTAGGCGACGTCGATGGTGATGCCTTGCTCGCGCTCGGCCTGCAGGCCGTCGGTGAGCAGCGACAGGTTGACCGCGCCGAGGCCGCGCTTCTGCGAGGTCTTCTCGATAGCGTTCAGGGTGTCGGCGAGGATGGTCTTGGTGTCGAACAGCAGGCGCCCGATCAGGGTGCTCTTGCCGTCGTTGACGCTGCCGCAGGTCAAAAAGCGCAGCAGGCCGTGGTCTTCAACTTGGGCGGTCATCAGAAGTAACCCTCTTTCTTGCGTTGTTCCATGGAGGCTTCGCTGGTCTGGTCGTCCAGACGCGTGGCGCCGCGCTCGGTGATGGTGGTGGTGGCGGTTTCGACGACGATCTTCTCGACGGTGTCGGCGTCCGACTCGACCGGCGCCGTGCAGGAGATGTCGCCGACGGTGCGGAAGCGCACCAGCTTGTCGATGATCTGCTCGCCGGCCTTCGGCAGGTTGGTCAGCTCGCCGGAAACCAGCGGCACATTGACCGGTACGATGGCGCCCTGGCGGATGACCACCGGGCGGGTGTGGGCGAAATAAATGCTCGGCAGTTCCAGCTTTTCGCGCTCGATGTATTGCCAGACGTCCATTTCCGTCCAGTTCGAGATCGGGAAGGCGCGGATGTTCTCGCCCTTGTGGCTGCGGGCGTTGTAGAGGCTCCACAGTTCCGGGCGCTGGTTCTTCGGGTCCCACTGGCCGAACTCGTCGCGGAAGGAAAAGATGCGTTCCTTGGCGCGGGCCTTTTCCTCGTCGCGGCGGGCGCCGCCGATGCAGGCGTCGAAGCCGAATTCCTCGATGGCTTCGAGCAGCGTCACCGACTGGTGCTTGTTGCGCGATTCGCCTTCGTGCTTCAGGACGACCGTGCCGCGCTTCATCGAGTCTTCGACGGAGCGGACGATCAGGCGCTCGCCCAGTTCGGCGGCGCGCTTGTCGCGGAAGGCGACCACTTCCTGGTAGTTGTGGCCGGTGTCGATGTGCATCAGCGGGAAGGGGAACTTGCCGGGGCGGAAGGCCTTCTCGGCGATGCGCAGCATGCAGATCGAGTCCTTGCCGCCGGAGAAGAGCAGCACCGGGTTGGAACACTGGCCGGCCACTTCGCGCATGATGTGGATGGCTTCGGCTTCGAGCCAGTCGAGATGGGAGAGTGTCTTGCGTTGGGTCATTGCTGGGTAATCCGCAGGGATTGTCGAATGGAGCGCATTGTAGCAAGCGCCTAATATTCAATTAAGAACATGAGCGCATCTTGTTATACGTTTTTTGAATATCAATCGCCGACCGCCACCAGCACGTCGCCCTGGGCTTCGGTCAGGACATGCGTCGTCGTGCTGCCGAGCAGCAGTTCCTCGACGAAGTGCAGGCCGCGCTTGCCGACGACGATCAGGTCGCAGTCCTGCTCCTGTTCCTGTTCGATGATCACGCGCGGGGCGTCGCCGTGCAGCGCCAGCAGACGGGTTTCGGCCTCGGGCAGCGCCTCGGCGCGGGCCAGTTCGCGCAGCTTCTGCATGCCGGCGAGCTGGGCCTGGATGCGGTATTGCTGGATGATTCCGGGATCGACGCTGGCGTAGTGCATCTTGCCTTCGAACGGGATCTCGACCGCGTGCAGCAGCGTCAGCGCCGCCCCCGGCGCGAGCTGGCGCGCCAGCCGCAGCGCCGCCAGTGCCGCTGGCGAGAAGTCGATGGCGACCAGCACCCGGCGGTAGCTTTCGTGCGGCGGCTGCTTGACTACCAGCACCGGATGGCGCGTCTTGCGCAGCAGGCGCGAGGCCGTCGAGCCGAGCGTCAGCTGGCGCAGGAAACCTTCGCCGCGGGCGCCGAGGATCAGCAGGCCGGCGGCGGTCTCGTCGGCATGGCGGGCGATGGCGTCGATCGGCCGCCCGGCGAGGACGGCGCAATCGGCACGGACGCCGTGGGCGCGTTGCGGATCGGCGTTGAGCGCGGCGAGGCGGGCGGCGACGTCGGCGGTCAGCGACTGGTCGAGCGCCGGCGCATCGACGCCGAGCAGCGCCTGCAGGCCGTCGAACATGCCGGGGGCGACGGCGTGCGCCAGCGTCAGCGGGCAGCCGAGTTCGCCGGCCAGGCGATAGGCGCGGTCCACCGCGTGGCGCGATGGGGCCGACAGGTCGGTGGCGGCGAGCAGGCGTTTCATGGCGTTTCTCCTTGGCGGTCGCGGCCGCTTTCGCTGCGGAAAATGGCGGCACGCATCAGCAGCATCGTCGTCACCGGTGAGGTGAGCAGCAGGAAGACGGTGATCAGCAACTCGTGGATCACCGGTCGGCCGGCCACCGCCGACGAGGTCAGCATCGACGCCAGCAGCACGCAGCCGGCGCCCAGTGTGTTGCCCAGGGTCGGCGCATGGATGCGGGCGTAGAAATGCTTGAGGCGCAACAAACCAAGCGCGCCGACCAGCGCCAGCAGGCCGCCGGCGACCAGCAGCGCGGCGGCCGGCAGGGCGATCCAGGGCGAAAGCTCGGCGCCGTTCATGGCTCGATCACCTCGCCGCGCAACAGGAACTTGGCCATCGCCGTCGAGCCGACGAAGCCGAACAGCGCGACCAGCAGCGCGATGTCGAAGTAGATCGCCGAGCCGAGCCCGATGCCGAGTACCAGGATGGTCAGCATGCCGTTGATGTACAGCGTGTCGAGGGCGAGGATGCGGTCCTGCGCCGACGGTCCGCGCAGCAGGCGGAGCAGCGCGCAGAGCATCGCGGCGGCAAGGCAGGCGAGGGCGAAATGGACCGCCCAGTCGAGCACGGCGTTCATTCGAAGATCTCCATCAGGGGGCGTTCGTAGCGTTGCTTGATGGTCTGCCGCCAGGCCGCTTCGTCCTGCAGGTCGAGCACGTGCAGGGTCAGCACGTTGCTGGCCGGGTCGTGGCCGGCCCAGACCGTGCCCGGCGTTGCCGTGACGATCACCGCCAGCATCGCCAAGCCATGCGGGTCGCGCAGCTCAAGCGGAACTTGCAGAAAGCCAATTTTTGGTTGCTGGCGCAGCCGGCCGAGGATGATCCGCCCGACCGTCAGGTTGGAGCGGACGACGTCGCCCAGCACCTGCCCGGCCAGGCGCAGCGCCACTCCCAGCCGGCGCGGACGGGCGATCTGCGGGCGCAGCGCGCGCGCCAGCGCGGCGACGCCGACGGCGAAGGCGGTACCGAGCAGCCAGTGGTGTACGGCCAGCGACTCGTTGAGCAGCAGCCACATCGCCAGCAGCAGGATTTCGAGCAGCGGGCGGCGGCTCATGGCGCGGCCTCCGGCAGCGGCACCACCGGGTGGATGTAGGCGCTGATGTCGTAGAGCGATTGCGAGGCGGCGGCGCAATAGGCCATCGCCGCTTCCGGCAGCAGCGCCAGCCACAGGCAGACGAGGAGCAGGGCGCCGACCGGGCCGGCTTCCAGCCACTGCAGGTGCGGCGCCGGCCGCTGCATGTCCCAGAACACCCGGATGCCCAGGCGCGTCAGCGCGATCAGGCCGGCCAGCCCGGACAGCAGCAGGCCGACGATGAACAGCCCGACGTGCAGCAGCGGCGCATGCGGCAGCGAGGCGAGCGAGGCGCCAAGCAGGGCGAACTTGCCGACGAAGCCGGAGAACGGCGGCAGGCCGGTGAGCAGCAGCACGCAGGAAACGAAGGACAGGCCGAGGAAGGCCATCGCCGCGGGAATCGCGACGCCGACCATTTCGTCGGGGTGCTCGGAATCGTGGCGCTGTTCCATGCCGAAGGCCTCGAAACTGATTGCCAGCAGGTCGGCGCCCTGCTGGCGGTTGCGTTCGGCCATCTCGACCAGCATGAAGAAGGCGCCGCTGCCGAGTACCGAGCTGATCAGGTAGTAGATCGCCGGGCCGGTGAGCAAGGTGCCGGTGAAGCCGAAGGCGGTGAGCAGCGTGCCCGAGGAAACGATGACGAGGAAGGCGGCCAGGCGGTCGAGCTTCTGCGCGGCGAGCACGCCGAGGGTGCCGATCGCCATCGTCACCAGCCCGCAGTAGAACAGCCAGGTGCCGCCGAAAGGCGCCGGGGCGACACCGCTTTCCTGGAGCAGGACGCCGATGCGCAGCAGCGCATAGACGCCGACCTTGGTCAGGATCGCGAAGATCGCGCCGACCGGCGGCACGGCGTTGCCGTAGGCGGCAGGCAGCCAGAAGTTGAGCGGCCAGGCGCCGGCCTTGACCAGGAAGACGACGCCGAGGATCGCCGCGGCGACGTCGAACAACTGGCGGTCGCCGATGTTCAGCGCGGCGACGCGCTGCGGCAGCTCGGCCAGGTTGAGGGTGCCGGTGACGCCGTAGATCAGCGCCGCGGCGATCAGGAAAAACAGCGAGGCGAGCAGGTTGACCGCGACATAGTGCAGCCCGGCGCGCACCCGCGGCGCGCCCGAACCGTGCAGCGCCAGCCCGTAGGAGGCGGCGAGCATGACCTCGAAGAAGACGAAGAGGTTGAACAGGTCGCCGGTCAGGAAGGTGCCGTTGAGCCCCATCAGCAGGAACTGGAAGAGCGGCAGGTAATGGACGCCGGCCTTCTCCCAGCGGGCGATCGAATAGACCAGCGCGGCCAGGCCGAGGGTTGCCGTGAGCAGCAGCATCGCCGCCGCCAGCCGGTCGACGACGAGGACGATGCCGAAGGGCGCCGCCCAGCCGCCCAGCGCATAGACGCCGACCGGGCTCGGCCAGCTACTGGCCAGCCGGCCGTCGGCCTGGGCGAGCAGGGCCAGCGCCACCGCCAGTTGGAGCAACACGGCGAGCAGCGACAGCGCGATGCGCGGCGCGTGCCGGCTGTCGCTCGACAGCAGCAGCAGGGTGCCGGTCAGCATCGGCAGCAGGATCGGCAGGATGGGCAGGTGTTGCAGCCAGTCGCTCATTCGTCCTCCGGTTCCCGGCCGTTGACGTGGTCGGTGCCGTTGAGGCCGCGCGAGGCGAGCAGCACGACCAGGAACAACGCCGTCGTCGCGAAGCCGATGACGATCGCCGTCAGCACCAGCGCCTGCGGCAGCGGATCGGCATAGAGCGCCGGGTCGCTGCCGAGGCGCGGGTCGATCACCGGCGGCGCGCCGTGGCGCAGGCGGCCCATGGCGAAGATGAAGAGGTTGACGGCGTAGGCCAGCAGCGACAGGCCGATGATCACCTGGAAGGTGCGCGGGCGCAGGATCAGGTAGATGCCGGCGCCGGCCATGATGCCGACGGCGAGGGCGAAGATCGCTTCCATCTCAGTGGCCTCCTTCGCCAGCTGTCTTGCGTGGGTGGCTGCGCAGCGATTGGTGGGCGATGGCGACCAGCATCAGCACGGTGGCGCCGACCACCAGCAGGTAGACGCCGAGGTCGAAGAGCAGCACCGTCGACAAATGGATCTCGCCGAGCAGCGGCAGGCTGGCGTGCCAGGCCTGGCTGGCGAGGAAGGGTTCGCCGGCCAGGCCAGCGACGATGCCGGCCGCGGCGGCGCAGAGCAGGCCGACGGCGATCCAGTAGAGCGGGTGGATGCGCAGCCGCGATTCGACCCATTGCGTACCGCCGACGATGTACTGGAGGATGATCGCGGTGGCGAAGACGAGGCCGCCGACGAAGCCGCCGCCGGGCGCGTTGTGGCCGCGCAGCAGGAAGAACAGCGAGATCAGCATGGCCATCGGCAGGAGCAGGCGGACCAGCACCGCCGGCAGCATCAGGTAGCCGGCCGGCAGCGCCGCCCCGGGGTCGGGGCGGGCCTCGGCGCCGTTTTTCCCGGCGGCCTGCTCGAGCTGCTGGGCGGGCAGGGCGACGCTCTCCGGCGCCGGCCGGAAGCGGCGCAGCAGCGCAAAGACGGTGAGCGCGACGATGGCGACCACGGTGATTTCGCCGAAGGTGTCGAAGCCGCGGAAATCGACCAGGATGACGTTGACCACGTTGAGCCCGCCGCCCTGCGGCAGCGACTGCTCGACGAAGAAGGGGGCGATGCCGTCCACCGGCGGCCGCGTCAGGATCGCGTAGGTCAGCGCGGCGATGCCGGCGCCGCCGGCGCTGGCGATGATCAGGTCGCGCAGGCGACGCAGGCGGCTGCGCACCGATGCCGGCTGGCCGGCGCGGAAGCGCTGGTCGCGGCGCGGCAGCCAGCGCAAGCCGAGGAGGATCAGCACGGCGGTGACGACCTCGACGGCGAGCTGGGTCAGCGCCAGGTCGGGCGCCGAGAACCAGACGAAGGTCAGGCTCGTCGCCAGGCCGGCGCCGCCAGCCAGGATCAGCGCCGCCAGCCGGTGCAGCTTGGCCTGCCAGGCGGCGGCGACGGCGCAGCAGGTGCCGACCGTCCACAGCAGTGCGAAGGCCGGGTCGATCGCCGCCGGCAGGCGCTCACCTAGGCGCAACGGGCCATCGACGAAGGGCAGCAGGGCGCCGATAAGCGCGACCAGGAAGATCATCAACATCTGCACCTGCAGGCGGGGCGAGGTCAGGAAGCCGAGGGCGCCGGCGGAAAGATCGGTGGTTGCCGAAAGCAGCGCGCTGAAGGCACGCTTGCCGTCGATCCGTTCGAGCAGCGGAATCCGTTCGCGGCGCCGCTCGCGCAGCGGCAGGTAGATCAGGAGTCCGCCGCACAGCGCGACCAGGCTCATCAGCAGCGGCAGGTTGAGGCCGTGCCAGACGGCCAGACTGTAGGACGGCGCGTTGGCGCCGAGCAGCGCGGCGGTGGCGGTGCGTAGGTAGGGACCGACGGTCTGCTCGGGCAGCATGCCGACGAGCAGGCAGGCGGCGACCAGCAGCGCGCTCGGCAGCAGCATCCAGCGCGTCGGTTCGTGCGGCTGGTGCGGCAGGTCGCTGGCCGGGGCGCCGAAGAAAACGCGATGGACGAAGCGCAGCGAGTAGGCGACGCCGAGCATGCCGGCCAGCGTCGCCGCCACCGGCAGCAGCAGGCGCTGCCAGTCGGGGCGTGCCAGGAAGACGGTCTCGGCGAAGAACATCTCCTTCGACAGGAAGCCGTTGAGCAGCGGCACGCCGGCCATCGCCGCGGCGGCCACCATGGCCAGCGTGGCGGTGATCGGCATCGCCCGGTAGAGGCCGGAGAGGCGGTTGATGTCGCGGGTGCCGGTCTCGTGGTTGACGATGCCGGCGGCCATGAACAGCGAGGCCTTGAAGGTCGCGTGGTTGACCATGTGGAAGACCGCGGCGACCAGCGCCAGCTCGCTGTTCATGCCGAGCAGCAGAGTGATCAGGCCGAGGTGGCTGATCGTCGAGTAGGCGAGCACGCCCTTCAGGTCGCTCTGGAACAGCGCCAGGTAGCCGCCGACCAGCAGGGTGATCAAACCGGCGCCGCCGATCAGCCAGAACCACAGCTCGCTGCCGGCGAGCACCGGCCACAGCCGGGCGAGCAGGAAGACGCCGGCTTTGACCATGGTCGCCGAGTGCAGATAGGCCGACACCGGCGTCGGTGCCGCCATCGCGTGCGGCAGCCAGAAATGGAAGGGGAACTGGGCGCTTTTCGACAGCGCGCCGATGGCGATCAGGCCGACGATCGTCGGGTACCAGGCGTGCGCCTTGATCGTTTCGGCGGCGGCGAGCACCGCGTCGAGATCGTAGCTGCCGACGATGTGGCCGATCAGCAGGACGCCGCCGAGCATCGCCAGGCCGCCGGCGCCGGTCACCGTCAGCGCCATCCGGGCGCCGCTGCGGGCGTCGCTGCGGTGGTGCCAGTAGGCGATCAGCATGAACGAGGCGAGGCTGGTCAGCTCCCAGAACATCGCCATCTGCAGCAGGTTGCCGGAGAGCACGACGCCCATCATGGTGCCCATGAAGGCGAGGAAGAAGGAGAAGAAGCGCGGCACCGGGTCGGCCGGCGACATGTAGTAGCGGGCGTAGATGACGACCAGCGTGCCGATCAGCGCGATGAGCATGGCGAACAGCCAGGCGAAACCGTCCATGCGCAACTGGAAATCGATGCCGAGCGTCGCCGACCACGGAATCGTCAGGCGCAGGACGCCATCGGCGACCAGTTGAGGGTACTGGGCGGCGGTCAGGAGGGTGACCGTCAGCGCGACGATTCCGGCCAGCCAGGCCTCGGCGTTGCGGGCGTTGGTGGGGAGAAATGCTGCGCACAGACTGCCGATGAAGGGAAGCAAAACGATCAGGAGCAGGGCCATGACCCCGAGTCTAACCGACGGTCTCGGGAAATATTCAGGATAACTGGGGAATTGTTTACGACTTTTTTACACGCAAATCGCCAGAATGCGGCTCTTGTCAGAAATTCCCGCCGCAAGAATCGTCGATGCCGATCCGCAGCAGCTTTACCGAACGCCTGTCGCCGCGCCAGAAAATGGCGCTGAGCGCGCTCGCCTGTACGGTCGTCGCGCTGGCCGCGGCGCCCTGGCGCGGCTGGCTCGACCCGGCCAACGTCGTCATGCTGTTTCTGCTCACCGTGCTCGTCGTCGCCGTCGCCCTCGGGCGCAATCCGGCGGTGCTGGCGGCGGTGCTCGGCGTCCTGCTGTTCGACCTCTTCTTCGTGCCGCCGCATTTCTCGCTGGCGGTCAGCGATCTGCAATACCTGATCACCTTCGCCGTCATGCTGGCCACCGCGCTGATCACCGGCCACCTGGCGGCGACGCTGCAGGAGCAGGCCGCCGATGCCGGCCGCCGCGAACGGCGGACGCGGGCGCTCTACGAGATCGCCCGGCAACTGGCCGGGGCGCTCAATGAGCAGCAGGTGCGCGAAATCCTCGAACGTTTCGTCGCCGCCGAGTTCGCCGGCCGTTGCCGGCTGCTGCTCGGCGACACGGCGGCGGCGATCGTCGCCGATGCCGACTGGCTCTCCACCGCCCGGGCCGCCGCCGTGCATGGCGGCGGTGCCCGGCAGATCGACGGCGCCGTCATCTACCTGCCGCTGAAGGCGCCGATGCGGGTGCGCGGGGTACTCGCCGTGCACCCCGGCAATCCGCCGGACGAGGCCGAACTGGCGGCGCTCGACGGCCTCGCTTCGCTGGTCGCGATCGCCGTCGAACGCCTGCATTACGTCGAGGTCGCCCAGCGCAGCGAACTGGAGACGGCGACCGAACGCCTGCGCAGCTCGATCCTGTCGGCGCTGTCGCACGACTTGCGGACGCCGCTGACGGTGCTGGTCGGCCTGGCCGACGCCATCATCCTGGCGGCGCCCGGCCTGCCCGGGCCGGCGCTGGACAGCGCGCGCACGCTGCGCGACCAGGCCGGGCGCCTGGCCGGCCTGGTCGCCAACCTGCTCGAAATGGCCCGGCTCAACGCCGGCTCGGTGACCTTGCGCCAGGAATGGCAGCCGCTCGAGGAAGTCGTCGGCAGCAGCCTGAAGCTGCTCGGCGACGCGCTCGGTCGCCACCGGCTGCGCGTCGACCTGCCGCGCGAGCTGCCGCTGCTGCGCTTCGACGCCGTGCTGATCGAGCGGGTGCTGTGCAACCTGCTGGAAAACGCCGCCAAGTATTCGCCGGCCGACGGCGATATCCGGATCGCCGCGGCGCTCGCCGGCGATTGCGTCGAGCTGTCGGTGAGCGACCAGGGGCCGGGTTTCCCAGAGCCGGTCAGCGGCCGGGTCTGCGAGATGTTCGTGCGCGGCGAGGGCGAATCGACGACGCCGGGGGCCGGGCTCGGCCTGGCGATCTGCCGCGCCATCGTCGATGCCCACGGTGGCCGGCTGCGCATCGAGAATCCGGCGCAGGGCGGGGCCCGCGTCGTCGTCTCGCTGCCGCGCGGCGAACCGCCGGTGATCGAAGCGGAGGTCCTGTGAGCGACAAGCCGAGCGTGCTGATTGTCGAGGACGAGGCGCAGATCCGCCAGTTCCTGCGCCTGGCGCTGGCCGCCGAGGGCTGCACGGTGCTCGAGGCCGGCCGCCTGGACGAAGGACTGGCGCTTGCCGGTGCCGGCGGCATCGCCCTCGTGTTGCTCGACCTCGGCCTGCCCGACGGCGACGGCATCGACTTCATCCGCGCCTATCGCGGCTGGTCGGACGGGCCGGTGCTGATCCTCTCGGCGCGCACCGAGGAGCGGCACAAGATCGACGCCCTCGACGCCGGTGCCGACGATTACCTGACCAAGCCCTTCGGCGTCGGCGAGCTGCGCGCCCGGGTGCGCGCGCTGCTGCGCCGGCGCGCCCGCAGCGGCAGCGAGGCGTCGCCGGTGGTCGCCTTCGGCGAGGTCGTTGTCGATCTCGCCCGGCGCCTGGTCACCCGGTGCGGCGAGCCGGTCCGCCTGACGCCGATCGAGTTCCGCCTGCTGGCGATGATGCTCGCCCACCCCGGCCAGGTGCTGACCCAGCGCAAGCTGCTGGCCGAGATCTGGGGGCCGACTTATGTCGAGAGCAGTCATTACCTGCGCGTTTATGTCGGCCACCTGCGTCAGAAGCTCGAGGACGACCCCACCCAGCCCCGCCATTTCCTGACCGAAACCGGCGTCGGTTACCGCTTCCAGCCCGGTTCCGTTTCATGACCCGTTACGCTCCTGTCCTGCGCGCGCTGGGCATGGTCATCATGCTTTTTGCGTTGACCATGCTGCTGCCGCTGATTTACTCCTATGTCGTCGAAGACGGCGCCCAGACCGTCTACGACGAGGTGTTCGCCCTGACCCTGCTGTGCGGCACCTTCCTCTGGTACCGCTACCGCAACGTCAAGCGCGAAATGAACGTGCGCGACGGCTTCCTGATGGTCGTCCTGGTGTGGACCGTGCTGCCGGCCTTCGCCGCGTTGCCGTTGATGCTGCAACTGGGGATCAGCCACACCGACGCCTATTTCGAGGCGATGTCCGGCCTGACCACGACTGGTGCCACCGTGCTCTCCGGTCTCGACCAGTTGCCGCAGTCGATCAACCTGTGGCGCCACCAGCTGGTCTGGGTCGGCGGCATGGGCTTGATCGTGCTGGCGATCGCCATCCTGCCCTTGCTCGGTATCGGTGGCCGGCAGATGTTCAAGGCCGAGACGCCGGGGCCGATGAAGGACGCCAAGATGACGCCGCGCATCGCCAGCACCGCCAAGGGGCTGTGGGTCGTCTATGTCGGGGTCACCATCCTGTGCGTGCTCGGCTACAAGGTGGCCGGCATGGACTGGTTCGACGCCGTCTGTCACGCCTTCTCGACGATGGGGCTGGGCGGTTTTTCGACGCACGACGCGAGTTACGGCTATTTCAACTCGCCGGCGATCGAGGCGGTGGCGATTGTCTTCATGCTGATCGCCGGCATGAATTTCGGCACGCTGTTCGTCGCCGTCACCCGGGGCTCGCTCAAGCCTTACGTGAACGATCCCGAAGCGGGCTGGTTCCTCGGGGTTTGCCTGGTCTCGGTACTCGGTATTGCTGTCTTCCTGCGTGCCAACGAGGTATATCCGGACTTTGCCGAGGCGCTGCGGCACTCGGCGTTCAACGTCATCTCGATCGCCACCACCACCGGCTATGCCAGTGTCGACTTTGCCCAGTGGCCGATGTTTGCGCCGCTGTGGATGCTGTTCCTGTGCAGTTTTGCGACCAGCGCCGGATCGACCGGCGGCGGCATCAAGATGGCGCGCGCCTTGCTGCTCTACAAGCAGGTTTACCGCGAAATCGTCCGCGCCCTGCATCCCAACGCCATCTACAGCGTGCGCATCGGCGGCCAGGTGGCGCCGCAGGGCATCCTGTTCGCGGTGCTCGCCTTCGGTTTCATGTACATGGTCAGCATCGTCTCGCTGACCCTGGTCCTGGTGTTCACCGGGCTGGACGTGATCACCGCCTTCACGGCAGTGGTCGCTTCGGTCAACAATACCGGGCCGGGCCTTGGCGAGGTCGGTCCGTCAACGACTTTCGCCGTGCTCGAGGATTTTCAGACCTGGGTCTGCATTTTCGCGATGCTGCTCGGCCGCCTGGAAATCTTCACCCTGCTGGTGGTCCTCACCCCGGCTTTCTGGCGACGTTGAACCAAGGCAAAACCGCATGAACATCCTCATCCTCGGTGCCGGCCAGGTCGGTGCCAGTCTCGCCGAAGCGCTGGTCTCGGAAGCCAACGACATCACCCTGGTCGATCTCGACGCGGCGGCCCTCGGCCAGCTCGCCGACCGCCTCGACGTGCGCACGGTCACCGGCAACGCCGCCTTTCCCTCGGTGCTCGCCGAAGCCGGCGTCGAAACCGCCGACCTGATCGTCGCCGTCACCCAGTCCGACCAGTCCAACCTGGTCGCCTGCAAGCTGGCGCACAGCCGCTTCGGCGTGCCGACCCGGATCGCCCGCCTGCGTTCGCCGGATTTCCTCGACCCGGTGCTGCTGTCGACCGACAACTTCGCGGTCGATTTCGCGCTCTGTCCGGAGCAGGAAATCAGCGACTACATCGGCAAGCTGGTCGAATACCCGGAAGCCCTGCAGGTGGTCGAGTTCGCCGAAGGCCGCCTGACCATGGTCGGCCTGCGCGCCTACGAGGGCGGCCTGCTGGTCGGCAAACCGATCCGCGCCATGCGCGGCCACCTGCCGTCCGGCGTCGACGCCCGGATCGCGGCGATCTTCCGCGACACGCGGGCGCTCAACATCGACGGCGACACCGTCGTCCAGGCCGGCGACGAGGTCTTTCTGCTCGCCGCCACCGGCCACATCCGGACCGTGCTCAAGGAATTGCGGCGCATGCAGAAACCGGTGCGCAAGGTGATGATCGCCGGTGCCGGCAACGTCGGCGCCCGCGTCGCCGGGCGCCTGGAAGGGCGCTGCGAGGTCAAGCTGATCGAAAGCCGGCCGGCGCGCGCCGCGCTGGTTGCCGGCTGGCTCAACCGGACCCTGGTGCTGACCGGCGAGGCGACCGACGAGACGCTGCTGGCGCGCGAGGAGATTGGCAGCATGGACATGTTCCTGGCGCTGACCAACGACGACGAGAACAACATCATGGCCGCCTCGCTGGCCAAGCGGCTGGGCTGCCGCCGGGTGCTCGCCCTGATCAACCGCGAGGCCTACGCCGACATGGTGCAGGGCGGACCGATCGACATCGGCCTGTCGCCGGCCCAGGTATCGATCGGTGGCCTGCTGACGCACGTCCGCCAGGCCGACGTGGCGCGCGTGCACAGCCTGCGCCGCGGCGCCGCCGAAGCGCTCGAACTGGTGGTGCGCGGCGAGCGCGGCAGCTCGCGGGTGATCGGCCGGCGCATCGAGGAACTGCCGGAAATCCACGGCGCCAGCATTGCCGCCGTGGTGCGCGGCGAGCGGGTGATCATTCCGCACCACGACACGCTGATCGAAGCCGGCGACCACGTCGTCGTCTTCTGCACCCGCAAGCGCTACATCGCCGCCGTCGAGAAGCTGTTCCTGCCGACGGCCTCGCTGCTCCCCGGCTGGTTCCGCTGAAGGCGGCCGCTCAGCGGCGCTGCAGCAGTACCCCGCACTCCAGGTGGTGGGTGTAGGGGAACTGGTCGAAGACCGCCGCCGCGGCGATGCGGTGCGTCGCCTGCAAGGCGGCGACGTTGTCGCGCAGGGTCTGCGGATTGCACGAGATGTAGAGGATGTTGGCGAAGCCGGCGGCGATTTCCAGCGTCGCCGGGTCGAGGCCGCTGCGCGGCGGATCGACGAACAACGTGCTGAAATCGTGGCTGGCGAGGTCGATCTCGCGCAGGCGCTGGAAGCTTTCGCGGCCGGCCAGCGCGGCGCTCAGCTCCTCGCTCGCCATGCGGACGACCGCCGTGTTGGCGATGGCGTTGCTTTCCAGGTTGTGCAGCGCGGCCTTGACCGAGGTCTTGCTCACTTCGGTGGCGAGCACGCGGCGGAACAGCGGCGCCAGGGCGACCGTGAAATTGCCGTTGCCGCAGTACAGCTCGAGCAGGTCGCCGCCCAGGCCGGCGGACTGGGCGCGCGCCCAACTCAGCATCTGCCGGTTCACGCCGCCGTTCGGTTGGCTGAAGCTGCCTTCGTACTGCCGGTAGTGCAACTGGCGGCCGTCGAGTTCGAAGCTTTCGTCGACCCAGTCGCGTTCGAGCACCAGCTTCTGCCCCTTGCTGCGGCCGATGATGGCGACGCCGAGTTCGCCGGCCAGGCGGCGGGCGGCGGCTTCCCAGTCGGCATCGAGCGGGCGGTGGTAGATCAGGGTCAGCAGCAGGTCGCCGCTCAGCGTGGCGAGGAATTCGACCGAATAGAGGCGGCGGTGCAGCGCTGCGTCGGCCAGGGTTTTTTCGCGCAGGCGCGGCATCAGCGCGCAAATCGCCGCGTCGGCGGCGGGAAAGTCGGTCATCAGCACCGGTTGGCGCGGACTATCCGGGTCGAACATGGCGTAGTCCCAGCCCCCCTCGTGCTGCCAGACGCGGAACTCGGCGCGCAGCCGGTAATGCAGCGGTTGCGATGCGAACACCTCGGGCGCCGGCAATTCGAAGGCCGCAAAATCGGCCGCGAAGGCGGCGAGCTTGGTGGCCAGTTGCTGGGCATAGCGGGCGGGGTCGAGGTCGGGCAGGGGCATCGGGCGGCGCTCGGGCGAGCGTGACGGAAAACGGCGGACTATACCGCGCCGCGACCGCGGCCGGCAAAGGCTTTGATGCCGGGAGCGTCAACGGCTGGACGCCGCCGGACGCCGTTCGCGAGGCCTGGAGGGCTGGCGCCGGCCCGCTCGCGGCGCGCCGCAGCGACGGCCGGTCAGCGAATCTCGATTATGCTTGCGGCCATGATTTCCTCAATGTTTCATCGCTGGCCGGTGGCGGTCATCGCGCTCGCCCAGTTGTTCGGCACCTCGCTGTGGTTTTCCGCCAACAGCGCGGCCGACGATCTGGCGCGCGACTGGGGCGTCGGCGCCGGCGGCATCGGTGCTTTGACCGCCGCCGTCCAGCTCGGCTTCATCGCCGGCACGCTGGTCTTCGCCCTCAGCGGACTGGCCGACCGCTACCCCGCCAGCCGCATCTTCGCCGTCAGCGCCGTCCTCGGCGCCTTCGGCAACGCGCTGTTCGCGGCCGGCGCCAGCGGCCTCGGCAGCGGCTTGCCGCTGCGCTTCCTGGTCGGCGTCTGCCTGGCCGGCATCTATCCGCTGGGCATGAAGCTGGTGGTGAGTTGGGTGCCCGAGCGCTCGGGCAGCGCGCTGGCCTGGCTGGTCGGCATGCTGACTCTGGGCAGCGCATTGCCGCACGGCATCCGTTCCCTGGGCAGCGAACTCGCCTGGCCGTGGCCGGTCGCCGCGTCGTCGTTGCTGGCCTTGCTCGCCGCGGCGCTCATCGTGCGCCTCGGCGACGGGCCCCATCTGCCGGCCGCCCGGCGCGGCGCCCGGCTGCACTGGGGGCGGGTTGTCGAAGCCTTCGCGATTGCCGAGTTCCGGGCTTCCGCTTTCGGCTATTTCGGTCACCAGTGGGAGCTTTACGCGTTCTGGACGCTGGTGCCGATGCTGCTGGTCGCCAGCGGCGTCGCGCCGGCCGGCAGTGCCGCCTTGTCCGGGCTGGCCTTCGCCGTGGTCGCGGTCGGCGGGCTGGCCTGCGTGCTGGGGGGTTACTGGAGCCGGCGCATCGGCAGCGCCCGCGTCGCCGCCGCCGCGCTGGCCGGGTCGGCCGCCTGTTGCGCGGTGTTCCCGTTGCTCGCCGGCGGGCCGTCCTGGCTGCTCCTGCTTCTGCTTCTTGCCTGGGGTTTCTGCGTGGTGGCCGATTCGCCGCATTTCTCGGCGCTTTCGGCGGGCGCCTGCCCGCCGCCGATGGTCGGCAGCGCGCTTGCCTTCCAGACGGCGATCGGTTTCGCGGTGACCCTGCCGGCCATCCATCTCGGCACGGCGCTGGTCGATACGCTGGGTACCGGCGTCGCCTGGCTGCTCTTGCCCGGACCGCTGCTCGGCTTGCTGGGCCTGGCGCCGCTGTGGCGGCGGCACTGAGGTCGGCGCGGGCGATTCTATGACGAAAGGCGGCGTTGTCGCCGTCTTGGCGCTAGAATGCCGCTTCGCACTTCGCGCCCGGCCCGGTGGCCGTTTCCGTCGCGGAAGTGCCATCGGGATTTGTCGGGGTTTCTGCCGCCATGACTTCTGTTTCCGCGCTACGCCTGAGCGATATCGCCAGTACCGAGGTGCTGACCGTTTCGCCCGACCTGCCGCTGGCGGCGGCGATCGGGCGCTTCTCGGGACAACGCGTCTCGTCGCTGGTCGTCGTCGCCGACGGGCGGCCGCTCGGCATCCTCACCGAATGGGATTTGCTGCGCCTGCTGCGCGAGGGTTTGTCCGGCGAGGTGCCGGTGGCCGAGGTGATGAGCGCACCGCTGGTCACCGTGCGGCCGGAAATGGATTTCGCCGCCGCCCAGTTGCTGATGAACAGCCGCGGCATCCGCCATCTCGTCGTCGTCGATGGCGAAGGGCGCCTGTTCGGCATCGCCAGCGAGAGCGATTTCCGGCGCCAGCTCAACCAGGACCTGTTCGAGCTGATCCGCGACCTGAAGGCGATCACCGAGCACGCCGAACCGATGGTCGAGCCGGAATGCCCGATGCAGGCGGTGCTCGAGCTGATGGCCGGGCGCCGCCTCGACCACGTGCTGGTCGGCCGCGACGGCGACGCCGAGGGCATCATCACCGAGCGCGACCTGCCGCGGCTGATCGCCGTCTGGGGCGATCTCGACCGGCTGACCGCCGGCAACGTCATGTCGTCGCCGCTGCATGCCGTCGACGAGGACGTTTCGGTGGCCGAGGCGGCGCGCCGCATGGACGCCGAGCAATTGCGCCACCTCGCGGTGCGCGCGCGCGACGGCCGCTTGATCGGCGTCGTCAGCCAGCACCGCCTGCTCGAACGCCTCGGCTCGGTGCTCGCCGAGAAGGGGCGCAGCCGCCTGGCCGGCCAGCTCGACATGGTGCTCGAGGCGACCGGCGTCGGCACCTGGGAATACGACCATCGGCGCGATCTGCTGACGCGCAGCGTGGCGCTCAACAGCGTCTTGCAGATTGCCCGCGACAGCATTTTCGAAGCCTTCGACGAGGCCTTGCAGCGGATCGAACCGGCCGACCGCGAACGGGTCAGCGCCGCGTTTCGCGGTGGGCTGCACGGGCCGGACGGCCAGTTTGCCGTCGATTTTCGCGCCCGCGACCTCAGCGGCGGCGTCCGCTGGTTCAGTTCGCGCGGCAAGGTGATCGAGCGCGACAGCGAGGGCAGGCCGCTGTTCTCGGCCGGCGTGTCGATCGACATCGACGCCCAGAAACGCCACGAAAGCGAGCTGCAGCGCAGCGAGGCGCGCTTTCGCAGCCTGCTCGAAAATGCGCCTCTGCCGATGTTCTACATCGATGCCGGGCAGCGCATCGTGTTCACCAATCGGCGTTTCCACCAGCTCTTCGGCTACGCCGCGGCGGAAATCCCCGATCTCCTGGCCTGGGCGCAGCGCGCTTTCCCGGACCCGGCCTACCGCGCGGCGATCGACCGCCAGTGGCAGGCCACCCTGCGCGCGGTGAGGAGCGGCGGCGAACTGCGCCAGCTCGAATGCGACGTCACCTGCCGCGACGGCCAGGTGCGTACCGTCGGCATCTCGGCGGCGATGCTCGGCGACGACTGCCTGGCCTCGTTCATCGACTTCACCGAGCAGCGTTTCCAGCAACGCCTGCTCGAATTCGGCAATGCCATCCTGCACCTGATCTCGATCGCCGCTCCCTTGCCCGACGTCCTGGCCAACATCTGCCGGCGCATCGAGGCCGCCGGCAGCGGCCTGCATTGCGCCGTGATGCTGCTCGACGAGGACGGCATCCGTCTCCGGCCGGGGGCGGCGCCCAGCCTGCCGGCCGCTTACGCGGCGGCGATCGATGGCCTGGAAATCGGGCCGGCGGTCGGTTCCTGCGGCACCGCCGCCTTCCTGCGCAAGGACGTCTTCGTCGCCGACATCGCCGGCGATCCGCTGTGGTCGAACTACAAGACCCTGGCCGAGAGTTTCGGGATGGCGGCCTGCTGGTCGTCGCCCATCCTCGCCACCGACGGGCGCGTGCTCGGCACCTTCGCCATCTACTGGCCGACGCCGGGGCCGACGATCAGCCGCAACGTCCGCCGCCACGTCGAGGCGGCGACGACGCTGGCGGCGATCGCCATCGAAAGCACGCGGCGCGAGGCGGCGATGCTGTCCATGCTCGAAGAACGGCGGCAGGCCGGCGCGCTGGTCCGCCGCCTGTCGCAGGCGATCGAACAGAGCCCGGTAGCGGTCGTCATCACCGATCTCAAGGCGCGCATCGAGTACGTCAACCAGGCCTTCGTCGCGGTCAGCGGTTACTCGGCCGAAGAACTGCTGGGGCGTAATCCGCGCGTCCTGCAGAGCGGCCTGACGCCGCCCAGTCAGTACGAGGCGATGTGGGAAACCCTGTTGCGCGGCGAAATCTGGGAAGGACAACTGACCAACCGCAACCAGCAGGGCGAGATCTACTACGAATACGCGGTGATTTCGCCGATCCGCGAGCCCGACGGCCGGATCACCCATTACCTGGCGGTCAAGCAGGACATCACCGAACGCAAGCGGATCGGCGAGGAACTCGACCGCCACCGCCACCATCTCGAAGACCTGGTGCGCCAGCGCACCGCCGAGCTGGAGGCGGCGAAGGCCAGCGCGGAAGTCGCCAGCCGGGCGAAATCGGCTTTCCTGGCCAACATGAGCCACGAGATCCGGACGCCGATGAATGCCATCGTCGGCCTCGCCCACCGTCTGCTCCGACAGTCGCAGGGCGAGCTCGAAAAATCGCACCTGGGCATGATCAAGGCTTCCGCCGACCACCTGCTGTCGGTGATCAACGACATCCTCGACCTGTCGCGCATCGAAGCCGGCAAGCTGGCGCTGGCGCAGACCGATTTCAACCTGCCCGAGCTGCTCGAACGGACCCTTGCCCTGGTCCAGGAACGCGCCCAGAGCAAGGGCCTGCAGTTGCATCTCGACGCGCCGGACTTGCCGCTGCTGGTGCATGGCGATCCGACCCGGCTGTCGCAGGCGCTGCTCAATTACCTGAGCAACGCCATCAAATTCACCGATCACGGTTCGGTGCTGCTGCGCGTCCGCCTGCAATCGCGCGATGGCGACCGCCTGCGACTGCTGTTCGAAGTCTGCGATACCGGTATCGGCATCGACCGGGAAACCTTGGCCCGCCTGTTCAACCCTTTCGAACAGGCCGACAGCTCGACCACCCGCCTGCACGGCGGCAGCGGCCTCGGGCTGGTGATCACCCGCGAACTGGCCGAACTGATGGGCGGTGCCGCCGGTTGCGACAGCGAGCCGGGGGCGGGCAGCCGCTTCTGGTTCTCGGTCAGCCTGCGGGCGGCCAGCGGCACGCCGGCGTCACGCCCCCAACTGGCCGGGGAATCGGCGGAAAGCAGCCTGATCCGCGACTGCCAGGGTGCCCGCATCCTCGTCTGCGAGGACAACCCGGTCAATCAGGAGGTGGCGCGCACGCTGCTCAGCGACATCGGCCTGACGGTGGAAACCGCGGCCAACGGTGAAGTCGGCCTGGCGCTGGTGACGCGCGAGTCCTTCGATCTGGTCCTGATGGACGTGCAGATGCCGGTGATGGACGGCCTTGAAGCGACCCGCCGCATCCGCGCCTTGCCGCAGGGCAGGGCGCTGCCGATCCTGGCGATGACCGCCAACGCCTTCGCCGAGGACCGCAAGACCTGCCTGGCGTGCGGCATGAACGACTTCGTCGCCAAGCCGGTCGATCCCGACGCCCTCTATGCCGCGCTGCTGCGCTGGTTGCCGCGCCGCCCGCCGCAATCGGCGCCGCCGCCCGACCCGGAAAGCGCCCTCGCCGCGCTGCCCGGCTTCGACGCCGCCGCGCTGCTGCGCATCGTGCGTGGCCAGGCCGGGCGCGCGGTCAAGCTGCTGCGCATGTTCGCCGACGGTCACCACGACGATGCGGCGCGCCTGCGCTCGCTGCTCGCCGCCGGCGACAACCAGGCGGCGCAGCAACTGGCGCATGCGCTGAAGGGCGCCGCCGGCAGCTTGTCGCTGCAGGTCGTGCATGTCCTGGCCGGCGAGATCAGCGATGCCCTGCGGCGCGACGAGGCGGTGACGATCGACGCGCTGGCCGTCGAACTGGCCAGCGTCTGCGCCGGCATCGCCGGGCTGCCCGAAGGCTGAGCCGGGCCCCGGCCGCGCGGGCGCCGCTCAGGGCTGCTTGGCGCGCGGGTGGAGGCGTTCGATCTCGCTCTTCAGCGCCGCGGCGTTGACCGGCTTCGCCACGTAACCGTCCATGCCGGCGGCGAGGCAGGCCTCGCGGTCGCCGGCCATGGTGTTGGCGGTCATGGCGATGATCGGCAGCGGCCGGCGGCCGCTGGCGCTTTCCTGCTGGCGCCACTGGCGGGTGGCTTCGAAGCCGTCCATCACCGGCATCTGCAGGTCCATCAGGATCATCTCGATGTCCGGTTGCGCCGCCAGCAGGTCGAGCGCTTCCTGGCCGTGGCCGGCGATGCTGATCCGGTGTCCCTGTCTTTCCAGCAGCGCGGTGGCCAGCCGCTGATTGATCGGGTTGTCCTCGACCAGCAGCAGGTGCAGTTCGTCGCCGCTGCCGGGCAAGGCGGCGGCATCGCCTTCCCAGGCGCGGCGCTTGTCGGGGCGGCGGGCCTGCTCGCGGACTTCGTGTTCGGCGGCGATCAGGTCTTCCGGCAGCAATGGTTTGGGCAGCTCGCGCGAGGCGAAGCTGCGCGACGCCGACGGTGCCGCCGCGTTCATCGGCACCAGCGCCAGGACCACCGCGCCGGGGCGCAGGCCGCTGCGGTAGAGCGGCATGTCGGCGAAGTTGGCCGGCAGCCAGTCCTGTTCGGCGACCAGCACGTCGTAGCGCGCCGTCTCGCCCAGTCTGGCGCTTTGCTGCATCTGCTCGCGCAGGGTCTCGCTGCTGGCGCATAGCTGTACCTGGCGGCGCTGCTTGCGCAGGCCGGCGGCGAGCAGTTTGCGCAGGCGCTCGTTGCGCACGGCGAGCAGCCACAGGCTGTCGATGCCGGCTTCGGGGAGCGGCGGCGGCTCGGCTGCGTTGTCGTCGGCGAGCGGGAATTCCAGTTCGAAGTGGAAGTTGCTGCCGGCGCCGGGCGTGCTGTTGACGGCCAGTTCGCCGCCCATCAGGCGGACGATTTCGCGGCTGATGGTGAGGCCCAGGCCGGTGCCGCCGAAGCGTCGGGTGACGCTGGCGTCGGCCTGGCCGAAGGCTTCGAAGATGCTTGCCTGTTTGGCGTGGTCGATGCCGATGCCGGTGTCGATCACCGCCAGGCGCAGGCGGCACGGCTTCCTGCCGGTGCTGGCGAGGGCGATGCGCAGCGTGACTTCGCCGTGTTCGGTGAACTTGATCGCGTTGCCGATCAGGTTGAGCAGCACCTGGCGCAGCCGGCCGGGATCGCCGACCAGCGCGTCGGGGACTTCCGGGGCGATGTCGATCAGCACTTCCAGCCCTTTTTCGGCGGCGCGCGCGGCGAGCACGCGGGCGGTGCCGAGCGCCAGTTCGCGCAGGCGGAAGGTCGTTGCCTCGAGGACCATGCGGCCGGCTTCCATCTTCGAGAAGTCGAGGATGTCGTTGAGGATCAGCATCAGCGATTCGGCCGACTGGCGGACCAGTTCGAGGTACTGGCGCTGCGTCGCGTCGAGTTCGCTGTCGAGGGTCAGCGCGGTGAGGCCGAGGATGCCGTTCATCGGCGTCCGGATCTCGTGGCTCATGTTGGCGAGGAAGGCGCTCTTCGCTTCGTTGGCGGCTTCGGCGTCGGCCATCGCCTGGCGCAGTTGCTGTTCGTCCGCCTTGCGCCGGGTGATGTCGCGGAAGGCGGTGACCGAACCGGCGATGCGCCGGCCGTCGTAGAGCGGCGTACTGCTGACTTCGACCGGCAACTGGCTACCGTCGGCGCGCGAGAACTGTTCTTCGCCGAAGAAGTGCTTGCCCTGCTTGACGCTGCGGTAGATCGGGCATTCGTCGAGCGGGCCGCAGCCGGTGTCGCCATGGCGGTGGAACAGGTAATGGCCGACCTGACCGACCAGGTCCTGGCGCTCGAAACCGAGCAGTTGCAGCGCCGCCGCATTGACCAGCACGACCTTGCCATTCTCGTCGAGCACGTAGAGGCCGTCGCCCATGGTTTCGGTGACGGCGACCAGGTTGCGCTGTTCGCGCAGCACCCGCTCGCGCGACTTGATCAGGCGCAGCAGCAGGAACAGCAGGATGCCCAGGGTGACCAGCATGAGGGCGAGCTGGGTCAGGAATTCGTGGCGCAGGACGTCGAGGTAGGGCGCCCGGGTGTAGGACAGGATGTAGGCGCTGGACACCCCGGAAACGTCCTTGATCGGCAGGAAGCTGACCACCCAGGGCTGGTCGTCGACGCTGACGCTGATCGAGAAGGCGCGGAAGTCGTGCATGCCGCTGCGCACCTCGGCCATCTCGTGCAGCTTGCGGTTGATCGCGTTGACCTCGGGCGACGGTGCCGGCGGGCTGTCCGGCAGGACGACCTGCGGGTCTTCGACCAGGAAGTCGGGATGGAGGTCGGACTCGCCGTACAGCCAGCGTTCGGACTCGAACAGTACGGGCAGCGTCGTTGCCTTGGCCAGCACGAAGTGGAACTCGCGCGACGGTTGCAGTTGATGCATGGCGTCGCTGATGAAGCGGAAGCCGATGCTGGTTTCGACGCTGCCGAGCAGGCGCTCGCCGTCGAGCAGCGGGTGCACGAAGCGGAAACCCGACTTGACGCGACCGGCTTCGAAGCCCTGGACCGCCTGCCGGGTTTCCAGCACCTGGCGGATCGAGGGACGGATGGCGAGCAGGTTGTCGCCGTATTTCTGCGGCTCGTGGAAGCGCAGGAAACTGCTGCCGTCGGCAGTCTGGAAGTGGAGCTGGCGGATGCCGAGCTGGCGCAGGTTGCGGTAGGTCGGCGCGAGCAGCCGGTAGAGCTGGGCGCGGTAGGGAATCTGCGCCTCGCCCTGGGCGTGCGAGGCGGCGTCCATCAGCCGCAGCACTTCTTCCTGCTTGATCCGTTCCGAGAACAGGATGCTCGTCGCCTTGGCGTAGGTCTGCAGGCTGGCTTCGTAGATCGTGCCCAGTGCCTGGATGTGCTGCTCTTCGTGCAGGCGCTGTTTTGCGAGCTGGCTGTCGTGCAGCAGCCAGGTGCCGATCAGCGGCAGTACCAGGAATACGAGCAGTGCCCAGCGGTGGCCGATGCGCTTGCCTGCCTTCGCCAACGCTCCGGGCATGCTCAGAAATTGCCCTTTTCCGGGATGCTGGCCTGCTGGCGCAGGCGGCGCACGACATCGTAGTCGGCGTCGCGCGCCGCAATGGCGCCTTGGCGCAACTGCGCGCCCCAGGTGGCGAGCATGGCCTGGTCGCGGCCCTTGGCGTCGAGCCCGGTCAGCACCTGGCGCAATTCCTCGATGCGTTGCGCGGACATGCGCCGGCTGTTGGCGATCAGCGCGAAGGCGGGCAGGGGCGGCGTCTCGGCCAGGACGCTGACGCCGAGATGGGCATAGCGCTGGGCGATCGCGGTTTTCACGCCGCCGAACTCGAAATCGCCGCTGGCGACGGCGAGGGCGACCTCGTCATGCTTGTCGAGGTAGCGGAAGCGCTGGTTCTCGAGCTTTTCGCCGCGTTCGCGCAGCATCCCGTCGACGGCCAGGAAGCCACAGGTCGACAGCGGCTGGGTCAGGGCGAAAGTCTTCCCGCGCAGGGGTTTGGCCAGCTTGGCGCCGGCGCCGATCAGGGCGCAGGAATAGGTCGCCTGGCCGTTCTTTTCCAGGAAATGCACCAGCGGTTCGGCTTGCGGGTAGTTGTCGCGCAGGCTGACGTAGGGCAGCGGGCCGAGGTAGGCGAGGTCGAGCTGGCCGGTGCGGAAGCGTTCGAGGATCTCGGCGTAGGAGCTCGAGTAGCGGATTTCGATCTTGGCGCCCAGGCGCTTTTCCAGGTAGTCGAGCATCGGCTTGAACTGCTTGATCACTTCTTCCGGCTGCTCCATCGGCAGCGGCGCGAAGTACAGGGTCTGTGCCAGCACTGGGCGCTGGCCGGCAAAAGCCAGGAAAAGGACAAGCAGGAAAGCGCAGCAGCGGGACGCGGAGAAGGACATGATGGGCGTCGAATGAGGCAAACCCCCATTCTACGCCCATCACCCGTGAATCCGCGGCGCGGCCAGGGTTTTCCCGAGCTCAGGCGCGGCTCTGGATTTCCTCGATGTAGCCGAGCATGCCGGTCTGGATGTTGCCGGCGTTGCCTTCGTCGGTGTCGATGTGCATGGCCAGCCGGAAGGCCGGGTTAACGCGCACCACGACGTCGCCGAAGATCAGCTGGCGCGGGCCTTCGACGCGGACGCGGACGACCGTGTTGTCGCGCACCCGGAAGCGGATCGCGTCTTCCGGCGACATGTGGATGTGGCGTTGCGCGCAGATCACGCCGCGCTCGATCTGGCTGCTGCCGTAGGGGCCTTCCAGCGTCAGCCCGGGGGTGCCGGCGAGGTCGCCCGACTGGCGGATCGGCGGCTGGACGCCGAGCTTGAACTGCTCGGTCATCGCGATCTCGACCTGGGTTTCCTTGCGCGTCGGGCCGAGCACGCGGACGTTGGCGATGCGCCCCTTGGGACCGACCAGGTGCACTTTTTCCTCGCAGGCGTACTGGCCGGGCTGCGACAGTTCGTGCATCGGCGTCAACTGGTGGCCGGGGCCGAACAGCGCCTCGACGTCGGCCTGCGCCAGGTGCACGTGGTGGGCCGAGATTTCGACCGGGATCGCCGGTGCGTCTTCGGCCTGCGCTTCCAGCAGCAGTTCGTTGCGTTCGATGGCGCGCAGGGTTTCCCAGGCGACCAGTCGTTCGTCGTCGTTGGCGACGACCAGGATCTGCACCGGCGAATCGTCGGCGGAAATGACTGCGTAGGAATCGAACTTGCCGAGGTGGCGGTTCTTGTCCTCGTCGAGCTTGATGCCCATGTAGCCGAGGCCCTGGCAGGCCAGGCTGCGCACCGTGGCGCTGGTTTCGCCGATGTCGCCGGTGAAGGCGAGGACGTCGATGCCGCCCATCGCCGCCGCGTAGGCGCCGATGTTCTTGCGCACCTGGTAGCAGAACGCCTTGTGCGCGAGCAGCGCGCGGTGGTGGCCCTCGGCGGCGGCGGCCTCGATCTCGTGGATGTCGTTGGAAATGCCGGAGATGCCCTTCAGGCCGCTGTCGCAGTTGATCAGCGTGGACAGTTGGGCCGGCGACATCTTGTGCTGTTCCATCAGGTGGATCATCACCGCCGGGTCGATGCTGCCCGAGCGGCTGGGCATGATCAGGCCGTCGGTCGGCGTCATCCCCATCGTCGTGTTGACCGAGCGGCCGTGGTCGATGGCGCACAGCGAGGCGCCGATGCCGAGGTGGCAGGAGACGATTTCCAGTTCGCCGAGCGGGCGCTGCAGGACTTCCGCCGCCTTCAGCGAGACGTAGCGGTGCGAGGTGCCGTGGAAGCCGTAGCGGCGGATGCCGTGCTGCTTGTAGAGGTCGTAGGGCAGGCCGTAGAGGTAGGCGTAGGGGGCCAGTGTCTGGTGGAAGGCGGTGTCGAAGACGGCAACTTGCGGCACGTTCGGGAACTGCTTGAGGGCGACGCGGATGCCGGCGACGTTGACCGGGTTGTGCAGCGGCGCGAAGACGGCGAGTTCCTCGATGTCGGCGATCACCGCCGGGGTGATCACCGCCGAGCTGGAGAAGCGGTTGCCGCCGTGGACGACGCGGTGGCCGATGGCGACGACGTCCTCCGGGTGGAAGGTGAAGGCCTTGCCGAGCCGGGCGGTGGCTTCGCTCATCACCTTGAACAGGTCGGACAGCTTGAACGGCTCGTGTTCCAGCGTCTGCCGCTGCGGCCCGACCATGACCGTGATCTGGGCGTGCTGCTGGTCGGCGTTGTCAATGATGCCGTGGATGTCGGCGCCGCTTTCCTCGGTGTCGTAGATGCCGAAGTGGATCTGGCTGATGCCGACGTTGAGGGCGACGACCTTGCCCGGCTTGCGGGTGGTCAGCGACAGCAGGTCGCCGGCACCGGCCTTGGCCTTGCCTTGACCGTCGGCGGCGAGTTCGCCGGCGCTGATCGCCCTGGTCCGTTCGGCGAGCAGTCGCGACAGGTAGGCGACCGCCTTGGGATTGACCAGGATGTGCGAGGTGAAGACTTCCTGCGGCACCATCAGCACGAAGCAGCGGTTGCCGGCGATCACGTCGGCGGCAATGCGGTCGCCGGTGAGCAGCGAGAGCACGCCGAAGACGTCGCCCGGGCCGAGCTGGGCGATGACCGTGCGGGTGCCGGTGTTGTCGGCGTTGGAAATCTCGGCGTGACCACTGATCATGATGCCGAAATGGCGGGTTTCATCGCCGGTTTCGAGCATCGCCTCGTTGCCCTCGAAAGTGGCAAGCCGGGATTTGATGACGATTTCCTCGACCTTGTCGGCCGGGAAGCTGGCGAACAGGGGTACCTGTTCGAGGAAGAAGCGTTTCAGGTCGATTTCACTCATGCTGATCCCACCGTTTTTTGCTTAGTGTAGTGGGCGAAGACTACCATTGTGTTGCGGTGCAGCATAGTGGGGTTATCCGCAGATTTCGACCGGTTTGCCGGAACGGCGCAAAGCCGATCCGGCAAACCGGTGCCCTGCGGCGGGGCGATTCAATTCACCCCGGATCGCTTGATCAGCGCCTGCAGCTCGCCCACCATGCCGCGCCGGAAGGCGAGCACGCAGAGCACGAAGATGACGCCCATGATCACCGTCACCCAGGAGCCGACCGAATCGGCCAGTTGAGTCTGCAGCGAGACGATGGTGGCGGCGCCGACGATCGGCCCGAGGATGGTGCCCAGGCCGCCGAGCAGGGTCATCAGCACCACTTCGCCGGAAGCGTGCCAATGCACGTCGGTCAGCGAGGCGAGCTGGAACACCAGGGTCTTGGTCGCCCCGGCCGTGCCGGCCAGCGCCGCCGAGATGGTGAAGGCGATCAGCTTGAATTTGGTGACGTCGTAGCCGAGCGAGATGGCACGCGGCTCGTTCTCGCGGATCGCCTTGAGGATCTGGCCGAACGGCGAATGGATGGTGCGGTAGATGACGAAGAAGCCGCAGCAGAAGATGGCATACACCAGGTAGTACATGGCGATGTTGTCGGAAAGATCGATGACGCCGAGCAGGTGGCCACGCGGCACGCCCTGCAGGCCGTCCTCGCCGCCGGTTTCCTTGATCTGGACGCAGAGGAAGAAAACCATCTGGGCCAGGGCCAGGGTGATCATCGCGAAGTAGATGCCGGTGCGCTTGATCGCCAGCCAGCCGAACAGCCAGCCAAGCAGCCCGGCGGCGACGGTACCGGCGAGGATGCCCAGTTCCGGCGTCAGGCCGACGTCGCGCACCACCATGCCGCAGACGTAGCCGGCGGTGCCGAGAAAGGCGGCATGACCGAAGGAGAGCAGGCCGACGAAGCCGAGCAACAGGTTGAAAGCGCAGGCGAACAGCGCGTAGCAGAGGATTTTCATCAGGAAGGTCGGGTACACCGCGTAGGGGGCGACCAGGCCGATGGCGAAGAGGACGCCCAGCAGCAGCGGCAGTTTCGACTCGGGGAAGGCGGTGGGCGCATTCATGTGCTTTTCCTTTGACGGCTCAGGTCTTGCCGAACAGCCCGGCCGGGCGCACCAGCAGGACGATGACCATGATGACGAAGACGATGACGCTGGACGCTTCCGGGTAGAACACCTTGGTCAGACCCTCGATCAGGCCGAGGCCGAGGCCGGTGAGGATCGAGCCCATGATCGAGCCCATGCCGCCGATGACGACGACGGCGAAGACGACGATGATCAGGTTGGAGCCCATCAGCGGATTGACCTGGAAAACCGGGGCGGCGAGCACGCCGGCAAAGGCGGCGAGCGCCACGCCGTAGCCGTAGGTGAAGGTGATGAGCAGCGGCACGTTGATGCCCAGCGCCTGCACCATCTGCGAGTTCTCGGTGCCGGCGCGCAGGTAGGCGCCGAGCTTGGTGCGCTCGATCATGTACCAGGTGCCGAAGCAGACGGTGAGCGAGGCGACGATGATCCAGGCGCGGTAGATGGGGAGGAACATGAAGCCGAGGTTGATGCCGCCGGACAGCAGTTCGGGCACTTCGTAGCTCTCGCCGGAGATGCCGTACTGGTCGCGGAAGACGCCTTCGATGATGAGCGCCAGGCCGAAGGTGAGGAGCAGGCCGTAGAGGTGGTCGAGCTTGTACAGCCGGCGCAGCATCAGGCGTTCGATGACGACGCCGACGGCACCGACGATCAGCGGCGCGGCGATCAGCGCCACCCAGTAGTTGATGCCGAAGCGGGTCAGCGCGATCCAGGCGACGAAGGCGCCCATCATGTACTGCGCGCCGTGGCAGAAGTTGATGATGTTGAGCAGGCCGAAGATGATCGCCAGCCCGAGGCTGAGGATGGCGTAGAACGAGCCGTTGATCAGCCCGACCAGCAGCTGGCTGCCGAGCAGGGCGGTGGGGATGCCGAAGATTTCCATGGGGCGCTCCAGGCCCGTTGCCGAGCGGCGCCGGCAACGGGCATTGCGATGGCTGCTCTTATTTCTTGATCAGCGGGCAACGCGACTGCGCCAGCGGCTGGAAGGCCTCGGCCGCCGGGATGGTCGCCTTGATCGTGTAGTAGTCCCACGGGTACTTGGAGTCGGCCGGTTTCTTGACCTGCACCAGATACATGTCGTGCACCATCCGGCCGTCGTCGCGGATCTGCCCGTTCTTGGCGAAGAAGTCGTTGATCGGCGTCTTCTTCATCATCGCCATCACCTTGCCGGTGTCGTCGCTGCCCGCCGCCTTGACCGCCTTCAGGTAGTGGTAGATCGACGAATACTGGCCGGCCTGGACCATGGTCGGCATCTTCTTCTGCTTGTCGAAGAAGCGCTTCGACCAGGCGCGGGTTTCGTCATTGCGGTCCCAGTAGAAGCCGGTGGTCAGGAACATGCCCTGGGTCGGCTTGAGGCCGAGCGAATGGACGTCGGTGATGAACATCAGGAGGCCGGCCAGCGACTGCTTGGGCGTGATGCCGAATTCGGCCGCCTGCTTGATCGCGTTGGTGGTGTCGGCGCCGGCGTTGGCCAGGCCGATGACCTGGGCGCCCGAGGCCTGCGCCTTGAGCAGGAAGGACGAGAAATCGGAACCGGGGAAGGGGTGGCGCACCGAACCCAGCACCTTGCCGCCGTTGGCGGTGACCACGGCCGACGAATCCTTTTCCAGGGAATGGCCGAAGGCGTAGTCGGCGGTCAGGAAGAACCAGTTCTTGCCGCCCTGGGTGGTGACCGCCTTGGCCGTGCCGTTGGCCAGCGCGTAGGTGTCGTAGGTGTAGTGCACGGTGACGTCGTTGCACTGTTCGTTGGTGATCGGTGTCGAGGCCGGGCCATTCATGATGGCGATGCGGTCCTTCTCCTTGGCCACCTTCATCACCGCCAGCGCGGTCGAGGTGGTGACCAGCTCGGTGACGGTGTCGACGTTTTCGCGTTCGATCCACTCGCGCGCCTTGTTGGAGGCGATGTCGGCCTTGTTCTGGTGGTCGGCGGTGACCATCTCGATCTTGAAAGCGGGTTTTTCCTTGGCGATGAAGTCGTCGATGGCCATGCGGGTGGCCAGCACGGCGCCGGAGCCGGCAAGGTCCGAATAGGTGCCGGACAAGTCGGTGAGTACGCCGATCTTCACCGAACCGCCCGAAATCTGGGCCGAAGCTCCGGCGGACAGGGTGGCCAGCGCGGCGGCGCAGGCGGTAATGGCAAGTTGCTTGGTTTTCATGGGTGTCTTCTCCTGGTGGGCGGCTCGGCTAGACGCCGAGTGTCTGGTGCAGCCAGTCCATCTTCCCGGGGAGTTCCTCGTGGCTGATGGTGGCGATGATTTCTCCGTGTTCGAGCACGTAATGGCGGTCGGCCAGCGGTGCCGCGAAACGGAAGTTCTGTTCGACGAGGACGATGGTGAAGCCGCGTCGCTTCAGTTCGACGATCACCTCGCCCAGCTTCTTGACGATGACCGGGGCCAGGCCTTCGGTGATCTCGTCGAGCAGCAGCAGCTTGGCGCCGGTGCGCAGGATGCGCGCCATGGCCAGCATCTGCTGCTCGCCGCCGGACAGCTTGCCGCCTGGGCTGGCGCGGCGTTCCTCGAGATTGGGGAACATCTGGTACAGCTCGTCGACCGACATGCCGCCGCTCGAGATGATGGGCGCCAGGGTCAGGTTCTCCTCGGTACTGAGCGAGGTGAAGATGGCGCGTTCCTCCGGACAGTAGCCGACGCCGTGGTGGGCGATCTTGTGGGTGGGTTCGTGGATCACCTCGTTGCCGCTGATCATGATCGAACCGGTGCGCCGGCCGACCAGGCCCATGATCGACTTCAGGGTGGTGGTCCGCCCCGAGCCATTGCGGCCGAGCAGGGTGACGCATTCGCCCT
This sequence comes from Azonexus sp. MM2026_4, assembly GCF_055901855.1. NCBI lineage: Bacteria > Pseudomonadati > Pseudomonadota > Betaproteobacteria > Rhodocyclales > Azonexaceae > Azonexus > Azonexus sp. MM2026_4. The sequence continues at coordinate 4,483,576 of NZ_CM148380.1, forward strand.
TGGCGACGCTGAGATCGAGACCGTGCAGGATGTGCGATTCGCCGTAGAAGGCGTGCAGGTCGCTGAGGCGGAGGTATTCGGGGTGCGGTTTGAAGGCGCTGGTCATGGTCGTCGTCCGCTCAATGGTGCGCGTCGTTCATGTTGTCGGAGCCGACATAGGCTTCGAGTACCTGCGGGTTCTTCGAAACCTCCTCGTAACTGCCTTCGGCCAGCACGCTGCCGCGGGTGAGCACGGTGATGCGGTGGCACAGGTGGGCGACCACCGACAGGTTGTGCTCGACCATCAGGATGGTCCGGTTGGCCGACACCTTGCGGATCAGCTCGACCACCCGCTCGATGTCCTCGTGCCCCATGCCCTGCGTCGGTTCGTCGAGCAGCATCATCTCCGGTTCGAGCGCCAGGGTCGTGGCGATTTCCAGCGCCCGTTTGCGGCCGTAGGGCATTTCTGAGGTCATGGTGGCGGCGAAGCTGCCCAGGTCCACCGCCTCGAGCAGCGCCATCGCCTCGTCGTTCAGACGGTTCAATGTCTTGGCCGACTTCCAGAAGTGGAACTCGGTGCCCAGCTTGCGCTGCAGGCCGATGCGCACGTTTTCCAGCACCGTCAGGTGCGGGAAGGTGGCGGAAATCTGGAAGGAACGGACGAAGCCCCGGCGGGCGGTGAGCGCCGGCGGCTCGTGGGTGATGTCCTGGCCGTTGAAGTGGATGCTGCCGGCGGTCGGCGGCAGGAACTTGGTGACCAGGTTGAAGACGGTCGTCTTGCCGGCGCCATTGGGGCCGATCAGGGCGTGGATGCTGCCGCGCTCGACTTTCAGATTGACGTCGGCAACGGCGGTGAAGCCCTTGAATTCCTTGGTCAGGCCGCGGGTTTCAAGAATCACGTCGCTCATCGTGGGCCCCGCTGACTGGCGCCGTGCGGCGGCGGAGGGGGGCGGTGCAGTGTATCGCTGTCGGGCAGGACGACCATCGTTGTCTCCTGATGGTTATAGATACTGCAACTGGTTTATCGATGAGGAATTATTGCATGCGCGAAATGGGCTGGGGATGGGAAATCGGCAGGGGTTTACCCTTAAGGGCGGTGCATCGCAGCAGGCCTGGTACGTCATGAAAAAAGGCCGCGATTGCGGCCTTTGGGTGGTGCTTCGCGCGCCAGGTCTGCCACCTGGCGCGTGCGGGGGGCTTACTTGGCCCAGGCGTCGGCCTGCACCGTCGCGTCGTCGCGCCAGGCGGCGCGGGCGGTCTGGTTGGCGACCCAGTTGGGCAGGAAGGTGTAGGCCTCGTCGAGCAGGTGCGGCGTGTGGCGGCCCGGCGAGTAGCGCAGCGCGCGGTCGTAATACTCGCGCAGCGCCGGCCGGAAGTTCGGGTGCGCGCACTTCTCGATGACCACCTTGGCGCGCTGCTTGGGCGCCAGGCCGCGCAGGTCGGCCAGACCCTGCTCGGTAACGATGATCTGGACGTCGTGCTCGGTGTGGTCGACGTGCGAGACCATCGGCACGATGCAGGAGACGCTGCCGCCCTTGGCGGACGACGGGGTCATGAAGATCGAGATGAAGGCGTTGCGGGCGAAGTCGCCGGAGCCGCCGATGCCGTTCATGATCGAGGTGCCCATGATGTGGGTCGAGTTCACGTTGCCGTAGATGTCGGCCTCGATCAGCCCGTTCATGGCGATGACGCCGAGGCGGCGGATGACTTCCGGGTGGTTGGAGATTTCCTGCGGGCGCAGGATGATCGAGTCCTTGAAACGCGGCAGGTCGGCGTTGAGTTCTTCCAGCGCCGCCGGGCTGAGCGAGAAGGAAGTCGCCGAGGCGCAGGTCAGCTTGCCGCACTTGATCAGGTCGAGCATGCCGTCCTGCAGCACTTCGGTGTAGGCGGTCAGGTTTTCGAACGGGCCGTCCTGCAGACCGGCCATCACCGCGTTGGCGACGTTGCCGACGCCGGATTGCAGCGGCAGCAGGTTGGCCGGCAGGCGGCCCTTCTTCACTTCGTGCTGCAGGAAATCGAGGATGTGGCCGGCGATCAGCTTGGAGTTGGCATCCGGCGGGGTGAACGGCGAGTTGCGGTCGGCCTTGTTGGTTTCGACGACGGCGATGACCTTGTTGGGATCGATCCGGTAATACGGCTCGCCGATCCGGTCGTCGGTCTTGACGATGGGGATCGGCTTGCGGTGCGGCGGCAGCGCGGTGCCGTAGTAGATGTCGTGCATGCCTTCGAGGTGCGGGTTCTGCCAGGCATTGACTTCGAGGATGATCTTGTCGGCCTGATCGAGCCAGGTCTTGTTGTTGCCGACCGACGACGACGGGATCAGTCAACCGTCTTCCAGGATGCCGGCGACTTCGACGACGGCGACGTCGAGCTTGCCGAGGAAGCCGCCCCAGACGAACTGGGCGACGTGCGACAGGTGGATGTCGATGTATTCCATCTCGCCGGCATTGATCCGCTTGCGGCAGGTCGGGTCGGACTGGTAGGGCAGGCGCATCTCGACGCCGTCGACCATGGCCAGCGCGCCGTCGAGTTCGGGCGCGGTCGAGGCGCCGGTCCACACGCCGATCTTGAATTTCTTGCCATGCAGGTTGGCATCCATGATGCGCTTGGCCAGCGTGGACGGCACCGCCTTGGGATAGCCGGCGCCGGTAAAGCCGCTCATGCCGACGTTGACGCCGGAAGGAATCAGGGCGGCGGCCTCTTCGGCGGACATGATCTTGCCGCGCAGGTGGGGACAAAGGATGCGGGAGGAAACGTTGGTCGTCTGCATGTTCGTTGGTGAGATACGGATAGCCAAAAAAAAGCCCGCACAAGGCGGGCTCAAGCCCACAACTCAAGGGCGCGTGATGCTCAGAGGAGACTGAGGCATGAGGGTGAAACCGCCATCGCGCATGCGCCATGCCGGCTTCGAAATACCGTGTCGCCCACAGGGGCGGCCCAAAACTGTCGAAAACTCGATGGGGCGCAACAATACGGACCGGCTTGCCGGGCGACAAACGACACTTTATGATGCGATGGAATAGAAAAACTTAATCGTCCGTGGCCTACCGTTTACCTCCCCTCTCGGCCTTGCGCGCTTTTGAAGCGGCGGCCCGCCATCTCAGCTTCAAGCAGGCGGCGGAGGAGTTGCACGTGACGCCGGCGGCGGTCAGCCAGCAGATTCGTCAGCTCGAGGATTACCTGGGGGTGCCGTTGTTCCGCCGCCTGACCCGGGCGATCGAGCTGACCGCGGCCGGTGCCGCGATGCTGCCCGATCTGCGCCGCGGCTTCGATTGCCTGGCGGCGGCTGTGGACGGCACGCGCAGCGGCGACGATGGCGTGTTGACCATCCACGCCCCACCCAGCTTCGCCTCGCGCTGGCTGGTGCCGCGCTTGCCGCGCTTCGCCGCCGCCCACCCGGGGATCGCCCTACGCCTGTCGAGCGGCGACGATACCGTCGACCGCGATGGCGACACCGGCTGGATCAGCCCGGTCGACCCGCGCAGCGCCGACTGCGAGGTGGCCATCCGCTACGGCCGCGGCGGTTATCCCGGCCTGCGCGTCGACAAGATCTTTTCGCCGGACTACGTGCCGGTATGTAGCCCGCGCCTGCCAGGCGTTGACAAACCGCTGGCGGTGCCGGCCGACCTGCGCCACCACGTCTTGATCCACGACGAGACGATCAGCGACGAGGACCTGCCGTCCGGCTGGCAGCAATGGCTGGCGCAGGCCGGCGTGCACGGCGTCGATGCCGGGCGTGGCCTGCGCTTCTCGAACGCCATCCTCGCCGTCGAGGCGGCGCTCGACGGGCAGGGCGTCGCCCTCGCGCTATCGCCGCTGGTCGAGGCCGATGTCGCCGCCGGCCGCTTGATCCGGCCGTTCGCGCTGCGCATTCCGTCGCCCTACGCCTACTGGCTGGCAATGCCGGAAATGCTCGCCGGCCGGGCCTCGGTGGCTGCTTTCCGGGCCTGGGCCCTGGCCGAAGGGGCAACTGGCGCCTGAATCCGGCACGATTGTCTTGGCGCGTTTCGGGCTAAAAATGTAATAATATAACATTGCATTTTCGCCTTCCGCATTGCCGTGCCAGCTCCGCGTCGCTTCGCCCTCGTCCTGTTGCTTTGCCTGGCCCAGCTCGGCGCGCTCTTGCACGAGCTCGGCCATGCCCGGGACGATGCCGGCGCGGCGCCGGAGAGCTGCGCCATCTGCCTGGTCGCCCATGCCCTGGGGACGGCGCTACCTCCGGCGCCGTTGGCGATCGCCGCGTTACCCGCGGCTTTTCCGCTGGCGACACCGGCGCTCGAGACGGCGCTGCGGGCTGACGCGCCGCAGCCGACGCAGCGCGGACCGCCGCTCGCCTGAAATCCCCTTCCCGTGTTTCGCCGTCCGCTGTGCTGAGCGCTCAGCGGTGGCCCCGTGTCGATTTCAGGAGTCACCCATGTTGCAGAAACCCATTGCCCTGGCCTTGCTGGCCACCTTTTCCTGCGCCGCGCCGGCGGCCGAGGATGCCGAGTTGGCCGCCATCCGCAGCCAGCTCGCCGAACTGAAGAAGAATTACGAGCAGCGCATCGCCGCCCTCGAAGACAAGCTGGCGCAGAGCCGCGCCCTGGCGGAGAAACCCGTCGCTGTCGCGGCGGCGACCGAGGCGCCGCGGCTCGGCACCCCGGCCGGCGGCTTCAATCCGGAAATCTCGCTGACCCTGCAGGGCCAGTACAAGTCGATGAAGGACATCGACGAGCGGGCGATTGGCGGCTTCTGGCCGGCCGCCGGCCACGACCACGAAAGCGAGGGGATCAAGGGCGTTTCGAAGCGTGGTTTCTCGGTCGACCACACCGAGCTGATGCTGGCCGCCAACGTCGATCCCTATTGGCGCGGCCAGGCAATCCTGGCGGCGCTCGACGGCGAGGTCGAAGTCGAGGAAGCCTGGTTCCAGTCGCTCGGCCTCGACCACGGCATCGGCCTCAAGGGCGGGCGTTTTCTGTCCGGCATCGGCTACCAGAACGAACAGCACCCGCATGCCTGGGACTTCGCCAGCGCGCCGCTGATGTACCAGGCCCTGTTCGGCGAGCACGGCAGCTACGCGCAGGACGGGGTGCAGTTCAAGTGGCTGGCACCGACGCCGATCTGGCTCGAATTCGGCGCCGAAGCCGGGCGCGGCGCCAATTTCCCGGGCACCGACCGCAACAAGAACCGCGCCGGTGCCGGCGCCTTGTTCGTGCATCTGGGCGACGATGCCGGCAGCTCGCACAGCTGGCGCGCCGGTTTGTCCTACCTGCATACCCGTGCCCGGGAGCGCGAGGCGGAGGTGCATGACGCCAACGACGTGCATGGCGAAGCCAGCTTCACCGGCCGCAGCCGGACCTGGCTGGCCGATTTCGTCTGGAAATGGGCGCCGGACGGCAACCCGAAGTACCGCAACTTCAAGTTCCAGACCGAGTATTTCCACCGTGACGAGCGCGGCGACATCGGTTGCCTTTCCGACGAGGCGGGGGCGGCCTGCGACGGCACGCGCGACAGCTACCGCAGCCGGCAATCCGGCTGGTACGCGCAGGCGGTCTACCAGTTCACGCCGCACTGGCGAGCCGGCCTGCGCCACGAGCAGCTCGATTCGGGCAGCCTGCGCATCGGTGCCAACGCGCTCGCCCAACTCGGCGACGAAAACCTGATGTTCGCCCGCTACCGGCCGAAGCGCAGCGCGCTGATGCTCGATTACAGCTGGAGCGAGTTTTCCCGCGTCCGCCTGCAGTACGAACGCGACCGCTCGATGCCCGGCGTCACCGACAACCAGTTCACCGTCCAGTACATCATGAGCCTCGGTGCCCATGGTGCGCACAAGTTCTGAGGAAACGCCATGCGCAGATTGATCGTATTGCTCGCCGCCCTCGCCAGCCTGCCGGCCTGGTCGGCGGTCGAAGTGTTCGCGACGGTGCCGGAGTGGGGGGCGCTGGCGCGCGAAATCGGCGGCGAGCGCGTTGCCGTCTTCGTCGCCACGAGCGCGCTGCAGGACCCGCACCGGATCGAGGCGCGGCCGTCGCTGCTCGCCCGCGCCCGCCGTGCGCAACTGGTCGTCGCCACCGGCGCCGAACTGGAAACCGGCTGGTTGCCGGTGGTCCTGCGCGAATCCGGCAACGCCGCGGTGCAGCCGGGACGCGACGGCTATTTCGAGGCGGCGCCGCTGGTCGAGCGCCTCGAGGTGCCGGCCGCGCTCGACCGTGCCCACGGCGACGTGCATGCCGCCGGCAACCCGCACGTCCATCTCGACCCGTACCGCCTGCTGCGCATCGGCGAGGCGCTGGCCGAGCGGCTGGCGCGCGTCGATCCGGCGAACGCCGCCGCCTACCGCGCCGGTTTCGCCGATTTCGCCGGCCGCTGGCGGGTGGCGATTGGCCGCTGGGAAAAGACCGCCGCCCCCTTGCGCGGAGTGCCGGTGCTGGTCCATCACGGCTCCTTCGCCTACCTGACACACTGGCTGGGCATGCCGGAAATCGGCACGCTCGAACCCAAGCCCGGTGTCGAACCGAGCAGCGGCCAGCTCGCCGCGCTGCTCGAAAGGCAGCGGGCGCGGCCGGCGCGCCTGGTCCTGCGCGCCGCCTACCAGCCGGCGGCGGCGAGCGAATGGTTCGCCAGCCGTGCCGCCATCCCGGCCCTGGTCCTGCCTTATACCGTCGGCGGATCGCCGGCGGCGCAGGACCTGTTCGGTCTCTTCGACGACAGCATCGCCCGCTTGCTGCAGGGGCTGCGGTGAATCCGCCGGTGCTCGCTCTCGATGGCGTCGTCGCCGGCTGGCAAGAGCCGGCGACGCGCCCGGTGGACCTGCGGCTTGCCGCCGCAGGGATCGTCGGCCTGAGCGGCGCCAACGGCGCCGGCAAGAGCACGCTGCTGGCGGCGATTGCCGGTCGGGCGCGGGTCTTCGGCGGCCGGCTGGCGGTCGCGCCGGGTGTCCGCATCGGCCTGCAGACGCAGGAGGTGCCGCCGCTCGCCGGCCTGCCGCTGGCCGGACGCGAACTGCTGGCCCTGACCGGCGCCGGCAGCGCCGGCCTGCCGTCCTGGCTGGCGGGTTGCCTGGATCGCCGTCTCGACCTGCTGTCCGGCGGCCAGCGCCACTACCTCGCCCTGTGGGCGGTGCTGCAGGCGCCGGCCGACCTGCTGCTGCTCGACGAGCCGACCAACAACCTCGACGCCGCCGGCGTCGCCCACCTTGGTGAGGCCCTGCGGCTGCGTGCCGCTGCCGGCTGCGCTTGCCTCGTCGTCAGCCACGACGCCGCGTTCCTCGACGCGGCTTGCGACGCCGTCATCCGCCTGGAAGCCCCCGATGTTCCCTGACCTGTTCGCCATTCCCTTCCTGACTGGCCTTTGCCTGGCGGTGTTGCTGCCGCTGGTTGGCTGCTACCTGCGCCTGCGCGAGGAATGGCTGGCGGCGCTTGCCTACGCCCACGTCGCCGCGGGCGGCGCGCTGCTCGCCATGCTGGCCGGCCTGCCGCCGCCGGCCGGTGGCGTTGCCGCCGCTGCCGCCGCCGCCCTGGCCAAGGAGCCGCTCGCCGCGCGTCTGCCGGCCGCCGCGCTTTTCCCGCTGTTGTTGCTCGCCGGTTGGGCCGCCGGCATGCTGGTCGCCGCCAACCATCCGCTCGCCGAGCGCGTCGGCAGCGCGCTTTTCGACGGTCAGCTGTATTTTGCCGACGCTGGGCGGCTGGCCACCGTTGCCGCCGGCACGCTCGGCTGCCTGCTGGTTTTGCGCCGCCTGTCCCGTCCGTTGCTGCTCAGCCGGCTTTACCCGGATCACTTCCGCCTGCGCGGCGCCGCCATCTGGCCGGTGCATGGCGGCTTCGACCTGCTTGCCGCGCTGGCGCTGGCCCTGGCGACCACGACCCTGGGCGTGATGGCCACCTTCGCCTTGGTCTTCGTCCCGCCCTGGCTCGCCTTCCGGCGGGCCGGCGACTGGCGGCGCGGACTGCGTCTGGCGCTGCTCGTCAGTGTCGGCGGCTACATCACCGCCTTCGCCATGGCCCTGTGGTTCGACCAGGCTTTCGGGCCGGTGCTGGCGATCCTCTTGGTTCTTGTCGGTATTGCGGGGTGATTCAGGTTGGGGCGAGTTATCAAAAAACTTTGCTGAAATCTGCTGTTTTTTGTTTATCAATGAATTTTTGTTGTTTATCGGTTATTTGTTGCCATGAAAATAATACATTTGCTTATAAAACTTGAATGGCATGGCCGTGGCGAGTAACATTTCGGGTTTTTCAATCTGAGGTAAGAAAAATGCAACGCTCCGCCTGGCTGCCACTGCTTGCTGCTTCCCTGTTCACCCTGTCCGGTTGCAAGACGACCGGCGCTGGCGGCGAGATGCCGGCGAGCAGCGCCATCGATATCGGTAGCTCGGTGGTTGCCGTGGCCAGCCTCAGCGATGCCGAGATGCTCGAACTGGGCAAGCGCACCGCCGCCAACGAAGATCAGCGCAACCAGATTGCCGCGCCGCGCAGCAAGTATGCCAAGCGCTTGCAGAAACTCACCGTGGGCTGGACCAAGATCGACAAGGTCAATCTCGATTTCAAGGTCTACATGAAGAACGACGTCAATGCCTTTGCCGTGCCGAATGGTTCGATCCGCGTCTATTCCGGTCTGATGGACAAGTTCACCGACGACGAACTGCGTTACGTGCTGGCGCATGAAGTCGGCCACGTCATGCTCGGTCATTCGAAGCGCGCGCTGCAACTCGCGCACACCAGTTCGGCCGCCCGTCAGGCTGCCGCCAGCAGCGGCAATGGCGCGGTGGCGGCGATCGCCGCTTCGGAACTCGGCGCCCTCGGCGAAGCGCTGATCAACGCCCAGTTCTCGCAGAAGCAGGAAAACGAGGCCGACGATTACGCGGTTGACTACCTTGCCAAGCAGAAGCTGAAGAACGCCGGCGCCGTCACCGCGCTGCGCAAGCTGGAAAAACTCTACGGCAACGACCGCAGCGCCTTCTCCAGCCACCCGGCGCCGGGCGAACGTGCCGCGCGCATGGAAAAGCGGGTCAAGGCGAAGTAAGCCACGGCACGCAGCAGGAAAGAAAAAGGGCGCCGACATGGGCGCCCTTTTTGTTGTGCTTCATCGCTTGCCTGGAATGCGCAATGGCAGGCCGAAACCGGCCTGCAACGCCGTTCAGAGCAGGAAGTCGGCCAGCGTCAGCGAGGAGACGCCGCTCAGTTCGATGGAAAATTCCGCTGCCGCGTCGCCATCGGTGTTGCCGTACAGGATGCCGGCCGAGTAACGCAGTTGCCCCGGCTCATTGAAGCTGGCACGGCTACCGATCAGTGCGCTGAACGACTGGTTGCCGTCGCTCGTGCTGTCGGCGTCGATGGCGGAAAGATCGATGCGGTCGCGGCCGCGCGTGAAGTCGACGATCTGGTCGCGGCTGCTGGTGGTGATCCCCGATTCGGCGGCGACCTCGAAAACGAAGCGGTCGTTGCCGCTGCCGCCGGTCAGGATGTCCTTGCCGCTGCCACCGACCAGGACGTCGTTGCCTATACCACCGTAAAGCGTGTCCTTGCCGCTGCCGCCGAAGATCAGGTCGTCGCCCTGATCGCCGTAAAGCTTGTCGACGCCGTCGAAGCCCATCAGCTTGTCGTTGCCGGCGCCGCCGCGCAGGGTGTCGTTGCCGGTCTGCGGGCCGTTGTTCGGATTGACGATGGCGGTCACCGCGGCACCGGCCGCCGCCACCTTGCCCCAGGACTCGGTGTCGGGATAGAGGTAGAGCGGCAGCAGCAACTGACCGCCATGGGCGGCCGCCATCTCGGCCTGGGCCGTGAACTGCGAGGACAGCGAGTCCCACGGGTTGCCGTCGGTGCCGTCCTCGGTGACGTAGACATAGCCGGCGCCCTGGGCGAATAGCTGATCCGCGTTGGCCAGTACCGATGCTGCGGGAACCGCGTATTCCAGCCCGGCGATCTTCTCCGGGCCGTAACCCAGATCGCGGCCGGCGGCGATCGACGACGAGACGTCGCCGGCATCCTCGCCGATCACGGTGACATCGGCCAGCGCCAGGTAGGCGCTGTCTTCGGGCAGGGTGCCGGGGTTGAAAATGACCTTCAGGCCGAGGCTGTGGGCGTAGTCGACCACCGCCTGGTAGGTGGCGAGATCGTTGTGGCTACCCGAGACCTCGTCGATGAAAACCGACGTCATGCCGGCGAAATTCTCCTTCATCAACCAGATGTCCTGGTTGATTTCCTGCGCCGAGCGATTGCCGTAGCTCGAATAGACGTAGCCGCTGACGCCAACGCCGTGGGCCGCCAGGTTGGCGACTGCATTGGTATAGGTTGCCCCCGAGCGTCCGCCGACGATCAGGTCGTTTTCCGCCGTGCCGGTCTTGCTGTCGTTCGTTTCAACACCAAAGATGATTGCCATTGTCCTGTGCTCCAAGTCAGAGGCGGCGAGTTTAACCGCTCGTTCCTGGGATGACCATGGAATTATTTCCGGCTCACGCCTTCACGTGCAGGCCGCACTCCTTGGATTCCGGCGACTCCCACCACCATCTGCCGGCGCGGATGTCTTCGCCGAGCGAGACGGCGCGGGTGCACGGGGCGCAGCCGATGCTGGGGTAGAACTTGTCGTGCAGGGCGTTGTAGGGCACGGCATTCTGCTTGATGTAGGTCCAGACTTCCTTCTCGCTCCAGGCGGCGAGCGGGTTGAATTTTTCCAGGCCGTTGCCTTCGTCGTATTCCTGCGTCGCCAACTGGCCACGGGTGGCGGCCTGTTCGGCGCGCATGCCGGTGATCCAGGCGCGCTTGTCGGCCAGCGCGCGGCGCAGCGGTTCGACCTTGCGCGCGTAGCAGCAGGCTTTCCTGAGCGTCACCGAATCGTAGAAGGCGTTGATGCCGTGCTGGCGCACAAAACTTTCGACTTCCTCGGCTTGCGGAAAGTAGATCTTCAGTTTCAGCCCGTAGTGCTGGTCCACCTTGGCCATCAGGTCGTAGGTCTCGGCCGGCAGGCGGCCGGTGTCGAGGCTGAAGATTTCGATCGGCAGGCCGGCCTTGACGATCAGGTCGGTGAGGACCATGTCCTCGGCACCGAGGCTGTTGGCGAAGGCGGACGGCGACCAGGCGCCGGCGATCTCGGCGAGCAGCGCGCGCGCGGCGTCGGCCTTGGCGGCGGTGCTGGCGGCAAGTTCGGGGGTGATGTTGAGGAGAGCTGGCGTCATGGCGGGCGATCTTGTCAGGCGGTGCGGCGGCGGAAGTGCGGTTCGGGTTGGTCGGTCGAACCCTGGTAGGTGGCGGAGAACGGCGAAAAGCCCTGGTCGATGGCGTAGACCGCGTTCTTGCCGTCCTTCAGCGCGTAGCTGTCGAAACCGACGCGCTTCATGAAGAAGAGCTGGTCGTGCAGCACGTCGCCAACGGCGCGCAGTTCGCCCTGGTAACGGTAACGCTGGCGCAGCAGGGCGGCGGTCGAGTAGCCGCGACCATCGACGAACTTCGGGAAATGCACGGCGACGACGACGAAGTAGTCGAGGTCAGCGGCGATCTCCTCGACCTTGTCGTCGGGCAGTAGCAGGAGGCCGATGCGCTTGTGGCAGGAGACGATCTCGTTCTTGCGCGCCAGCCACACGGCGAGCGGGAAGATGACGTCGCCGGCGGGCAGGGCGACGGTGTCGGGCGTCTCGCCTTCGGCCAGGGGCAGGGTCGTCCAGGTGTCGGCGGCGAGCGCGCCCTGCTTGATCAGTTGTGCCATGTTATGCGGCCTCCTTTTGTGCAACCTTGGCCTTGCCGTGGGCGCGGCCTTCGTAGACGCGGTTCTTGAACGGGTCGATGCCGATCCGGTCGAAGGTGTCGATGAAACGCTCGTCGGGGTGGCGGTTCTCCAGATACACCTTGATGATCTTCTCGACCACGTCGGGCATCTCCTCGGCCGAGAACGACGGGCCGATCACCTTGCCGAGTTTGGCGTCGTTGCCCTGGCGACCGCCGAGCGTGACCTGGTAGAACTCGGCGTCGTTCTTGTCCACGCCGAGCACGCCGATGTGGCCGACGTGGTGGTGGCCGCAGGCGTTCATGCAGCCGGAGATGTTGAGGTCGATCTCGCCGATCTCGAACAGGTAGTCGAGGTCGTCGAAGCGCTGCTGGATGGCAGTGGCGATGGGGATCGACTTGGCGTTGGCGAGGTCGCAGAAATCGCCGCCCGGGCAGCAGATGATGCTGGTCAGCAAGCCGATGTTGGGCGTCGCCAGACCGGCCGCTTTGGCCTGTTGCCAGACGGCGTAAAGATCGGCCAGCTTGACGTCGGCCAGGATGACGTTCTGCTCGTGGCTGATGCGCAATTCGCCGAAGCTGTAGCGGTCGGCGAGGTTGGCGACGACTTCCATCTGCTCGGCAGTGATGTCGCCCGGCGCGACGCCGTGCGGCTTCAGCGACAGCGTGACCGCCGCGTAGCCATCAACCTTGTGCGCATGGGTGTTGCGCTCGACCCAGCGGGCGAAGGCCTTTTCTTCGACGATCTTCGCCTGGTAGCCGGCGTCGACGGTGCTGATCGTCTCGTAGGCCGGGGCGCCGAAATGCGCCGCGACGCGCTCGTACTCAGCCTGGGTGATGGTCGCCGGGCCGTCCTTGGCGTGCGCCCATTCGGCTTCGACCAGCTTGGCGAATTCCTCGACGCCGAGCGCCTGCACCAGGATCTTGATGCGCGCCTTGTAGGCGTTGTCGCGGCGGCCGAAGCGGTTGTAGACGCGCAGGATCGCCTCGCAGTAGCTGAGGATGTGCTGCCAGGGCAGGAACTCGCGCACCACCTGGCCGCGGATCGGCGTGCGGCCGAGGCCGCCGCCGACGATCACGGTGAAGCCGGTGACGCCGTCGACCACCTTGAGGTGCAGGCCGATGTCGTGGAACCAGGTCACTGCGCGGTCTTCCCCTGTGCCGGAAATGGCGAACTTGAACTTGCGCGGCAGGAAGGCGAATTCCGGGTGGAAGGTGCTCCACTGGCGCAGGATCTCGGCCAGCGGGCGCGGATCGATGATCTCGTCGGCGGCGACGCCGGCGAACTGGTCGGTGGTGATGTTGCGGATGCAGTTGCCCGAGGTCTGGATGGCGTGCAGGTCGACCTCGGCCAGTTCGGCCAGGATGTCGGGCACGTCGGTCAGCTTCGGCCAGTTCAACTGCAGGTTGTGGCGGGTGGTGAAGTGGCCGTAGCCGCGGTCGTACTGGCGGGCGACGTGGGCGAGTTTGCGCAACTGCGCCGAATTGAGCATGCCGTAAGGCACGGCGATGCGGAACATCGGCGCGTGGCGCTGGATGTAGAGGCCGTTCTGCAGGCGCAGCGGGCGGAACTCGTCGTCGGTCAGTTCGCCGGCCTGCCAGCGGCGGACCTGGTCGCGAAACTGCTCGACCCGGTCGAGGATCAGCTGGCGGTCGATGGCGTCGTATTTGTACATGGCGTTCTCTTGGGGGTGAATCAGGCGAAGACCAGCTTGCTGCCGATCAGCACGAGCATGGAGGCGAGGATGCGGCGCAGGATGTGTTCCGGCACCTTGGCGGAAAGCTGGGTGCCGAGCCAGATGCCGGGCAGCGAGCCGAGCAGCAGGGCGCCGAGCAAGGCCCAGTCGACGCTGCCGAGCAGCCAGTGGCCGAGGCCGGCGACCAGCGTCAGCGGCACGGCGTGGGCGACGTCGGAGCCGACGATGCGCACCGGCGACAGCTTCGGATAAAGGAAGAACAGCGCGGCGACACCGAGCGCGCCGGCACCGACCGAGGAAATCGTCACCAGCACGCCGAGCACGACGCCGACGCCGACCGTGATCTTGCCCAGGCAGCACTGGCGCAGCGGCGAATCCTCGTGGCGGCTGGCGTATTCGCGCAGCTTGCGCCCGAACAGGATGGCGATGGCGGTGAGCAGCAGGGCGAAGCCGAGGCCGTGCGAGACGATCTTGCCGATCGCGTTGCTGCCTTCGGGGAGCATGGAAAGAACCCAGATGGTCAGCGCCGCCGCCGGGATGCTGCCGGCGGCGAGGCGGCCGGTGACCTGCCAGTCGATATGGCCCTTGCGGCCGTGGGCGACGGTGCCGCCGGCCTTGGTCATGGCGGCGTAGAGCAGGTCGGTGCCGACGGCGGTGGCCGGATGCACGCCGAACAGCAGCACCAGCAGCGGGGTCATCAGCGAACCGCCACCGACGCCCGTCAGACCGACGATGGCGCCGACCGCGAAGCCGGAAAGGGTGTAGAGGTAGTCCATGGGTCGGCATCCTACCGGGCGCCGATTGAATCAAAAAGAATATTGAGTTAGATTGTTATCGTATTTTGTTATTAAGGCATTCATGAAACTCCAGCAACTGCGCTACATCGTCGAGATCGAACGCCAGGGACTCAACGTCTCGGAGGCGGCCGAGGTGCTGTACACCTCGCAGCCGGGCGTCTCCAAGCAGATCAAGCTGCTCGAGGACGAACTCGGTATCGCCATCTTCGAGCGCAGCGGCAAGCGCTTCACCGGCATCACCGAACCGGGCCGGGTGGTCATCGACATCGCCCGCCGCATCCTGCGCGAGGCGGAAAACCTGAAGCGCGCCAGCGGCGAATTCTCGAGCGGCGATTCCGGCAAGCTGGTGCTGGCGGCAACCCACACCCAGGCGCGCTATGCGCTGCCGACCGTGGTCCGCGACTTCGTCGCCCGCCACCCCAAGGTCAAGCTCGAGATGCACCAGGGCAACCCGCTGCAGATCGCCGACTGGGTGGCTTCCGGCGAGGCCGATTTCGGGATCGCCACCGAGTCGCTCGGCGAGCATCCGCAACTCGTTTCCTTCCCGGTCCAGCAGTGGTCGCATTGCGTGATCGCGCCGGCCGGCCATCCGATCCTCGCCAGCCAGCCGCTGGCGCTGCAGGAACTGGCGCGCTGGCCGCTGATCACCTACGACGCGGCGTTCACCGGCCGCTCGCGGATCAACCGCGCCTTCGAACGCCTGGAAATCGAACCCAACATCGCGCTCACCGCGCTCGACGCCGACGTGATCAAGACCTACGTCAGCCTCGGCCTCGGTCTCGGCATCATCGCCAAGCTCGCCTTCGACGCGCAGCGCGACGCCGGCCTGGTGGCAATCGACGCCGGCCACCTGTTCGAATCGAACACCACCCGGCTGGCGGTGCGCCGCGGCAGCTACCTGCGCCGCTTCGACTACGACTTCATCGAACTGTTCGCGCCCCACCTCAACAAGCACGTCGTCGAAATGACCCTGCAGGGCGGCGGCGAGGCCTGGCAGCTCTAGGGACGTAAAAAAGCCCGCCGGGTGGCGGGCTGGTCCGGTGGCCGGGCGAGGTCAGTTGACCTTGGCCTTGGCGCGCAGGTCCTTGATCAGGCTTTCCACCTGCATCTGCGTCGCACGCTGTTGCAGTTGCGGCTTGACCTGCTCGAACGGCGGCGGCGTCAGCGGGCGGCTGTCGTCGAGCTGGATGACGTGGTAGCCGAAGTCGGTACGCACCGGTGCCTTGGTGTATTCGCCCTTCTTCAGTGCCGTCAGCGTGTCGCCGAAGGGCTTGACGTAGGCGGTCGGGGCGCTCCATTCGAGTTCGCCGCCCTTGTCCTTGGAGCCCGGGTCCATCGACTGCTTGGCCAGGGTGGCGAATTTTTCGCCCTTTTCCAGCTTGGCGATGATCGCCTTGGCGTCTTCTTCCTTTTCGACCAGGATATGGCGGGCCTTGTACTCGGTGCTGCCGAGCGACTTCTTCAGTTGCTCGTAGTCGGCCTTCAACTGGGCGTCGCCGACTTGGTGGCTGCGCACGTAGTCGCCCATGAAGGCGCGGATCAGCACGGCCTGACGGGCCAGTTCCATCTGGCCGCGGACTTCCGGCTTCTTGTCGAGGCCCTTCTTGGCGGCTTCCTGCGAGAGCAGTTCGCGGCGGATCAGTTCTTCCTTGATCGCGTTCTTGAGTTCGGCGGAATCCGGGGCGCCCTGCGCCTTCTGCTCGGCGAGGAAGGCGTCGTACACCGTTTGCGGGATGGCCTTGCCGTTGACCGTGGCGTAGGCCTTGCTCTGGGCGAAGGCGGGTGCGGAGATGAGGCTGCCGGCAACCAGCAGTGCAGCCAGGGAGCTGAGTTTGAACATGAATGGGGTCCTGGGGGTGGTTGGTACGAAAGTCAGAGTTCTTCGGGCGCCAGCGCGCGGATGGCCAGCGCGTGGATCCGATGGTGCATCAGGTCACCTGCGGCATCGTACACCAGACGATGACGAACGAGTGTTTTTTTGCCGGAAAAAGCCGCTGCCACGATGTCGACGCGGAAATGCGCGCCGCCGCCGGCACCGGCATGGCCGGCGTGGCGGTGCGATTCGTCGGCGATGGCGAGCGATTGCGGCGCCAGCGCGCTCAGGCGTTCGCGCAGCAGGGCAACGGTGGCCTCGTGGCTCACGCCGGCAGCGCCTTCTTGAACGGCTTGACGGTGACCTTTTCGTAGACGCCGGCGGCGATGTAGGGGTCGGCATCGGCCCAGGCGCGGGCGACGTCGAGCGAGGCGAATTCGGCGACGATCAGGCTGCCGCTGAAGCCGGCGGCACCGGGGTCGGGCGCATCGATCGCCGGGCAGGGGCCGGCCAGCAGCAGGCGGCCGTCGGCCTGCAGCGCCTGCAGGCGGGCAAGGTGCTCGGGGCGGGCGGCGAGGCGTTGTTCCAGGCTGCCGGGGCGGTCTTCGCCGACGATCATGTACAGCATCATTTTTCTTCCTCGATGTACTTCGACAGCAGCGCGCCCTGCGCGACGATGAAGACGAGCATCAGGCCCATGCCGCCGAAGAGTTTGAAATCGACCCAGATGTCGGTCGGGAAATTGAAGGCGATGATCAGGTTGAGCACGCCCATGACCAGGAAGAAGCCGATCCACGCGAAGTTGAGCCGCCGCCAGACGGCGTCCGGCAACTTCATCTGCTCGCCGAGCATCGCCTGGATCGCGTTCTTCTTCATGACCAGCGCGGCAATCAGCATGCTGCCGGCGAAGGCCCAGTAGAGCAGCGTCGGCTTCCACTTGATGAAGGCCTCGTTGCGGAAGATCAGCGTCATGCCGCCGAAGACGACGACCAGGCCGAGGCTGAGCCAGAGCATCTTGTCCACCTTGCCGTGGCGCAACCGCACCCAGACGATCTGGGCAACGGTGGCGACGATGACGACGACGGTGGCAAGCAGGATCGGCGCCTTGTCCGGAGCGATGACGGCGCCGCCGAGCAGGCTGCCGACCCAGTCGGCGGCGGTTTCCGGATGACCGCCGGCGTATTTGAAGGCGGCGAAAAAGAGGATGACCGGGAAGAGATCGAAGAGGAGTTTCATGGCGGCGCATTATATACTGCACCGGCAAAGGCAACGCTCGGGCAGAAGAATGCACAAGGTACTGATCATCGACGACAGCGACATCAACCTGACGCTGATCAAGGCGCTGGTCCTCAAGCTCGGGGATTGCGAACCGATCCTTTTCGAGCAGCCGCTGCAGGCGCTCGAATGGTGTCGCGACAACGTGCCCGACCTGGTCATCGTCGATTACATGATGCCGGACATGGACGGCCTGCGTTTCATCGCCGCCTTCCGTGCGCTGCACGGGCGGACCGAGATCCCGGTGCTGATGATCACCGCCAACGACCAGAAGGATATCCGCTACGAAGCGCTGCTCGGCGGCGCCAACGATTTCCTGACCAAGCCGATCGACCGCATCGAATTCTCGGCGCGTGCCCGCAACATGCTGGCTTTGCGTACCGGCCAGAAGTTCCTCGCCGACCGCGCCGCCTTCCTGGCCGAGAAAGTCGAGGAGCGCACCCGGGAAATCCGCGAACGCGAACGCGAGCTGATCTTCCGCATCTCGCGCGCCGCCGAATTCCGCGATCCGGAAACCGGCGCCCATATCCAGCGCATGGCGCACTACTCGCAAATCATCGCCCGCGGGCTCGATCTCGACGATGCCAGTTGCCGGCTGTTGCTGAAGGCGGCGCCGATGCACGATGTCGGCAAGATCGGCATTCCCGATTACATCCTGTTGAAGCCCGGCCGCCTGACGCCGCAGGAGTTCGAGGTCATGAAGCGGCACGCCGAGCTGGGCTACGAACTGCTCAAGGACAGCGGATCGGAAATCCTGCAGGCGGGGGCGGAAATCGCCCTGTCCCACCATGAAAAATATGACGGGAGCGGCTATCCTAAGGGACTCAAGGGCCACGCCATTCCGTTGTTCGGCCGCATCGTCGCCGTCGCCGACGTGTTCGATGCGCTGACCTCGGAGCGTCCTTACAAGAAAGCCTGGCTGCTTGATGATGCATTGCGTTTTCTTGAAAGTGGGCGCGGGGCGCATTTCGATCCCCTCTGTGTCGAGGCCTTGCTGGCCGGCTGGGAGGAAGTGCTCGAAGTGCGGCAACGTTTCCACGACGAGGAAATGCCGCTGATCTGATGCAGGGCCGAACGGAGACCGCGATGACCCCACCCTTCGAAATCGACAAGCCGGCAATCATGGAACGCCTGGGCGGCGATCACGACATCTACGTGATGATGATCGACATCTTCCTGCAGGACGTCGAGCACAACTGCGCCAACCTGCTGGCGGCGAGCCGTTCCGGCAACAGCGGAGAGCTGGTGCGCGAAGCCCATACCGTGAAGGGCCTGCTGGCGACGATGTCCGACGACCATGGCGCCGAACTGGCGCTGGCGTTGGAAATGCAGGCCCGCCAGGGGGTGCTGGACGGCGCCGGGGAATTGGCGCAAGGCATCGTCGCGCGGATGAACGAAGTCGCCGACGTGCTGCGCACGTCAGAACGGTAGTTCGAGTTTGCCGGCAGCGTTTTCGACGTTGCCATCCTCATCCCAGGGCACGACACCGAGGCGCGGCGCCAGCAGCAGTTCGCCCAGCGTTGCCAGATTTTCGTCCAGATAAGGCATCGGCGCTGCCAGGCAATTGGCCACCCAGCCGGCGATGACCAGGCCGCGCGCGGCGATCGCTTCGGCGGTGAGCAGCGCGTGGTTGAGGCAGCCGAGCCGCATGCCGACGACGAGGATTACCGGTAGCCGCAGTTGGGCGGCGAGGTCGGCACCGTTGCGGTCGAGCCCGAACGGCACGCAGAAGCCGCCGGCGCCTTCGACGACGACGAAATCCGCCGCCTGGCGGGCACTTGCCACGGTTCCCGCGATGCGCGCGAAATCGATATCCACGCCGGCTTCGGCGGCGGCGATGTGGGGTGCGATGGCGGGCGCAAAACAATAGGGATTGACCACCTCGTCCGGCAACTGGACGCTGCTCGCGGCGCGCAGGCGCAGCACGTCGTCGTTGCGGCCGGCGGCGTCGGTGCCGGCGGCGACCGGCTTGAGGCCGAGCGCCGAGAGCCCGGCGCGGCGGGCGCGCTGGAGCAGGGCGCAGGCGATGTAGGTTTTGCCGACGTCGGTGTCGGTGCCGGTGAGGAAGTAGGCGGAACTCATGCTTGGGCGTGGATCAGGATGACATCGTAGGAGAGCGGCAGGCCGCCCGGCTGGCGCAGCGTTTCCCAGGCGGCGGCGAGGCGGGCGAAGGCGTTGCGGCTCATCAGCCCGCTGCGCCGGCCGGCGCCGAGCTGGTTGGCGCCGACCGCCTTGACCGCCCGCAGCAGTGCGCGCAGGTCCGGGTAGAAGGCGGTTTCCATGTGGCTGGCGCAGTCGACCGAGGTGAAGCCGGCGTTCTGGGCGAGCGCGGCGAGTTGCCCGGCGTCGTGGAAATGCAGCGTGTGCCGGTAGGCGTTGACGTCGCGGAAGGCGCTGCGCATCTCGTGGAAGGTCGCCGGGCCGAGCGTCGCCAGCGCCAGCCGGCCACCCGGACGCAGCACGCGGCGGGCTTCGCTCAGCGCGCGGGCGGGGTCGCACCACTGCACGGCCAGGCTCGACCAGTAGAGATCGACGCTGGCGGTGGCCAGCGGCAGGTGTTCGAGGTCGCCGGCGAGGCGTTGGCAAGCGCCGGGCAGGCGGCGCAGCATCGCCGTCGACAGGTCGAGGGCGACGATTTCGGCGGCCGGGTAGCGCGTCTGCAGCAGGCCGTGCGCGGCGCCGGTGCCGCAGCCGGCGTCGAGCAGGCGGGCGGGCGCCGCGTCCGACATCCCGGCGGCGAGGCGGGCGCAGATGCGGCGCTGGACGTCGGCGGCAGCGTCGTAGGTGGCGGCGGCGCGCTCGAACGACTGGCGGATGCGCGCCTTAGGCGGCTGGCTCATCGGCGAAGGCGCGGGCGCTGGCGACGAAGCGTTCCGGTTGCGAGAGGAAGGGGGCGTGGGCGCAGCCGGCGAACAGTTCGAGGCGGGCGCCGGGAATCAGCGCTGCCAGCGCGCGCGCCGCGCCGGGCGGCATCAGCGGATCGGCGTCGCCGTGGATGAGCAGGGTCGGCGCCTGCACCCGGGCGGCGTCGGCGCGCAGGTTGACGTCGCGCAGCCAGGCCAGGCCGGCGGCGAGGACGAGCGACGAGGGCAGCGGATCGGCCTGTTCGAGGATGCGGCGGCTGACTTCCTTGGCCTGCGCGTCGCCGCGGTTGAAGCTGCCGACGAAGCGCGGCAGCATGCCGGCCGGGTCGACGCCGACGGCGGCGCTGAAATCGGCCAGCGTGGCCGGCGGCATGGCGTCCGGCCAGCCGTCGCGCTGAACGAAGGACGCGGTGCCGGCGACCAGCAGCAGCTTGCCGACCTTGTCCGGGTGGCGGGCGGCGACGGCCAGCGCCAACTGGGCGCCGATCGACCAGCCGGCGAGCGTGCTGCCGGCCGCCAGGCGCTCGCCGAGCGCGGCGACGGCAAGGTCGAAAGCGGTCTCCAGGGGTTCGTTCCGATAGCCGGGCAGATCGATGAATTGTCCGTGCAGCGCGTCGACCGCGGCCTGCAGCGGGCCACGGCCGAGACACCAGCCGGGCAGGAAAACGAGGGGAGCGCTCATCGCAACAAGCTCATCGGAGAAAGTCGGGCGGCGATTTTACCCCGCCGCCGCCTCGCGCAGCGCGCCGATCAGGGCAGCGACGTCGGCCTCGGTGTGCGCGGCGGAGACCGAGATGCGCAGGCGCGCCGTGCCCTGCGGCACGGTCGGCGGGCGGATCGCCGGCACCCACAGGCCGTTTTCCCAGAGCCGGCGGGCGAGCGCCAGCGCCGCCGCGTTGTCGCCGACGAGCAGCGGCTGGATCGCCGTCGGCGAGGCCGGCAGGTGCCAGGGCAGGCCGGCCAGACCGTCGCGCAACTGGGCGATGCGGGCGAAGAGATTGGCGCGCAGCGCGTCGCCGGTGGTGATCAGGTCGAGGCTGGTGTTCAGCGCGCAGGCGATGGCCGGCGGTGCGGCGGTGGTGAAGATGTAGCTGCGTGCCTTGTTGCGCAGGTAGTCGATGGCCAGCGCCGAGCCGGCGACGAAGGCGCCGCCGACGCCGGCCGCCTTGCCGAGGGTGCCCATGAGCAGGATGCGCGGGTCGGCCGGCAGGCCGAAGTGGGCCAGGCTGCCGCGCCCCTGCGGGCCGAGGACGCCGAAGCCGTGCGCGTCGTCGAGCACCAGCCAGGCGTCGTAGCGCTCGGCCAGCGCGTGGAGCGCCGGCAGCGGGGCGAGGTCGCCGTCCATGCTGAACACGGTGTCGCTGACGATCAGCTTGGTCCGCGCCGGACTGGCGGCGAGCAGGCGCTCGAGCGCGGCGAGGTCGGCGTGCGGGTAACGCTGCGTCGTCGCGCCGTTGGCCTTGGCCAGTTGCATGGCGTCGATCAGCGAGGCGTGGTTGAGCTTGTCGGCGAACACCGCGTCGCCGCGCCCGGCCAGCGTCGGCGTCACCGCCAGATTGGCGAGGTAGCCGGTGGCGAAGGTGAGGACGCGCGCAAAGCCGGTGAATTCGGCGAGCCGCTCGGCGAGCGCGGCGTGCGGCTGCAGGTGGCCGCTGACCAGATGGGCGGCGCCGCTGCCGGCGCCCCAGGCCAGCGCGCCATCGGCCAAGGCGCGGGCGAGGGCGGGATGGGCGGCGAGTCCGAGGTAATCGTTGCTGGCGAAATTGATCCGTTGCCGGCCGTTGACGCTGACCAGCCGACTGCAGGGCGATTCCAGCAGGCGATGGTGGCGGCCGAGATCGGCGGCGGCCAGTTCGGCAAGCTCTTGCGTCAGGCGCTGGTCGAGCGTGCGGCTCATCGCGTCAGCTCGATTTCACCCTGCAGGAAGGTGACCGCCCGGCCGGAGACGATCACCCGCTCGCCCTGCAGGCGGCAGCCGAGTTCGCCGCCGCGCCGCGACACCTGGCGTGCGCTAAGTTCGTTCTTGCCAAGGCGGGCCGCCCAGTACGGCGTCAGTTCGCAGTGGGCGGAGCCGGTGACCGGGTCCTCGGCGATACCGACCTTGGGGGCGAAGAAGCGGCTGACAAAATCGACGTCGCTGCCCGGTGCGGTGACCACCACGCCACGCCGGTCGAGGCGGCGGAAACAGGCGAAATCGGGCGCCAGCGCACGGACGCTGGCCTCGTCGTCGAAAACCGCGATGTAGTCGTCGGCGGCGAGGATCGCCGTCGGTGCCGCACCGAGCCCGGCGAGCAGCGCCGGCGGCGCCGGGCAGGGGCGCGGCGGCAGGGCCGGGAAATCCATCGCCAGCGCCGTGCCGGCGCGTTCGACGACCAGTTCGCCGCTGCGCGTGCGGAAGCGGATGCGCTCGCCGGCGTACCCGAGAATGCTGAACAGGACGTGCGCCGAAGCCAGCGTGGCGTGGCCGCAGAGGTCGATTTCGGTGGTCGGCGTGAACCAGCGCAGCGCGAAGCCGTCGCCGTCGGGGACGAAGAAGGCGGTCTCCGAAAGATTGTTCTCGTCGGCGATCGCCTGCAGCAAGCCGTCCTCCGGCCAGGCGTCGAGCGGACAGACGGCCGCCGGATTGCCGGAAAAAGCCCTGCTGGCAAAGGCATCGACCTGATAGAGCCGGATTTTCACGTTACCCCCTGTTTGCTTCGTCACTGATCCAGCGTTGCCGGACGCAGGACGAACTTTAGCAAAGTCAGGGGGCGGCGGCGCTGCCTTTCCGAACCGGCGGCCGGCGCCGCGGTTCAGGCCGCCAGAGGCTGCAGGGCGCGCTGTGAAACGATGAAGCGGCGGCGGGCGCCGCTGCCGATTTCGCTTTCGACTTCCCACATGGCGAGGCCTTTGACGACAGCCACCTGCTCGATGGCGACAACGACCGCGCCGATTTTCGTGCAAAGATAACGGGCACCACGTTCAATGCTTGCCTTGACTTTCATCGGCGATATCTCCGTGTTCGTTGGGGAAACGCCATCGTAACGGGAACGTCACGAAGGTGAACAGGTTTTGCTGGGCGTAATCTTTCGATTTTTTCGGAAACGGCCGACTGGCCGTCGATGGCGGGGAAAATGGCGGTACGGAAAATTCTGCGGATGGGCGATCCGCTACTCTGGGAAGTGGCCAGACCGGTGACGGCGTTCGGCACGCCGATGTTGCGCCAACTGATCGACGACATGTTCGAGACGATGCAGTCAGCCGGCGGCGTCGGCATCGCCGCGCCGCAGATCGGCGCAAGCCTGCAGGTGGTGATCTTCGGCTTCGAGGCCAGCGCGCGTTACCCGGAGGCGCCGCCGGTGCCACTGACCGTCCTGATCAATCCGCAGATCACGCCGCTCGACGAGGCCGAGGAAAGCGGCTGGGAAGGCTGCCTGTCGGTCCCGGGAATGCGCGGCGAAGTGGCGCGCTGGCAGAGTATCCGCTACCAGGGTCACGACCCCGACGGTCAGCCGATCGACCGCGTCGCCGAGGGCTTTCATGCGCGGGTGGTGCAGCACGAATGCGATCACCTGATCGGCCGCCTCTATCCGTCGCGGATCCGCGATTTCACGCGCTTCGGTTTCACCGACGTGCTGTTTCCCGAACTCGCCGCCTGAACTCCTGGCTAGCGCGCATGGCCGGAATTTTCGAACAGCTCGCCGAACGGCGCATCAGCGAGGCGCTGGCGCGCGGCGATCTCGACCACCTGCCGGGGGCGGGCAAGCCGCTGGTCTTTGACGACGAGCCCTTGCTCTCGCCCGAGCAGCGCATGGTCAACCGGATTCTGAAGAACGCCGGTTTCACCCCGCGCGAGGTGCTGCTGCGCCGCGAAATCGCCACTTTGCGTGCCGAGGTCGAGTCGCTGCCGGCGGGCCATCAACGCGACGAAAAGCGTCGCGAACTCCTGCTGCTGTTGGTTCAGGTCGCCGAGGGCGGGGCTTAGGGCGTGTTCACAGTAAGCAGCGTCCCGCAGATTACTGTGAACACGCCCTAGGCGCTGCCGTACACGCGCATCCAGACGAAGAGCAGCAGCGCCGCCGCGACGACCCAGGCCAGGGTGGCGCTGATCAGCGTCGGCGCCAGCGCCAGGCGGGCGCTCAGCCAGTACACGGCGAGCAGGTAGACCGCGTAGGGGATCAGCGACCACAGGCCGAACAGCGCCGTGGTGCGCAGGTCGGTCATGCCGCGCTCGGCGCCGACGATGGCGTGGGCGATCAGCGCGAAGGTCGGAAACAGCGGCACCAGGCCGGCGATGTAGAAGCTCTTCGAGCGCGAGAGCAGGGCGATGATCAGCACCGCCGCTGCGCCGAGCAGGGATTTCAGGAGCAGTCCGATCATCGCAGCGCAATCTCCAGCGCCTGCCCGGCGACCCGGCCGAGCAGCGCGATCTCGTCGTCGCCGACGACGTAGGGCGGCATCAGGTAGACGGTGTTGCCGATCGGCCGCAGCAGCGCGCCGGCGTCGAGCGCGGCGCGGTAGAAGCGGCGCGAGAAATGTGGGTCGTCGGTCGCCACGTCGAAGGCGGCGATCATGCCGCGCTGGCGCAGGTGGGCGACTTGCGGGTGCGCGGCGAGCGGTGCCAGGGCAGCGCCGATCTTGTGCGCTTTCACGCGGTTGGCGGCCAGCACGTCGTCCTGCGCGAAGATGTCCAGCGTCGCCAGCGCCGCCCGGCAGGCGAGCGGGTTGCCGGTGTAGGAATGCGAGTGCAGGAAGGCGCGCGCCACCGAATCGTCGAGGAAGGCGGCGTAGATCGCGTCGCTGCACAGCACCACCGAGAGCGGCAGGTAGCCGCCGGAAATGCCCTTGGAGAGGCACATCAGGTCGGGGCGGATCTCCGCTTGTTCATGCGCGAAGAAAGTGCCGGTGCGGCCGCAGCCGACGGCGATCTCGTCGCAGATCAGGTGGACTTCGTGCCGGTCGCACAACTGGCGGGCGAGGCGCAGGTATTCCGGGTCGGACATCGCCATGCCGGCGGCGCCCTGGACCAGCGGTTCGACGATCAGCGCGGCGGTGCGCTCACCGTTCTTCTCCAGCCAGTCGGCAAGGCCGGCGGCGGCGCGGCGGGCGACGTCGGCCGGCGTTTCGCCCGCTTCCGCAAGGCGGCAATCGGGCGACGGCAGCACATGCGCGGCGTGGCGCACGAGCGGCGCGTAGGCGTCCTTGAAGATGGCGACGTCGGTGACCGCCAGCGCGCCCACCGTTTCGCCGTGGTAGCTGCCGGCCAGGCAGAGGAATTCTGCCTTCTCCGGGCGGCCGACGTTGCGCCAGTAGTGGAAGCTCATCTTCAGCGCGATCTCGGTCGCCGAGGCGCCGTCGGAAGCGTAGAAGGCGTGGCCGAGTGCGCCGCCGGTCAGATCACTCAAGCGCTCGGACAGTTCGACCACCGGCCGGTGCGTGAAGCCGGCCAGCATCACGTGCTCAAGGGTTTCCAGCTGCTCGCGCAGCGCCGCGTTGATGCGCGGCTCGGCATGGCCGAACAGGTTGGTCCACCACGAGCTGATGCCGTCGAGGTAGCGCTTGCCGTCGAAATCGTACAGCCACGGCCCCGCGCCGCGGGCGATCGGAACCAGCGGCAGATGCGCCGGCGACGCCTGGTCGGCGTGGTGGCGCATCTGCGTGCATGGGTGCCAGACGGCAGCCTGGCTGCGCGCCAGCCAGTCGGCGTTGCCGCGCATCAGTGCAGGTGCTGCGAATTGCTCGACGGCTGTTCCGGCATTTCGGCGTGCACCAGTTCGCCGTCGATGTTGGGGAACATCGGCGCGCCGCAGTCGTCGCAGAACTCCATCGGGAAGTGGTGGTCGAGGAAGCGCACGTCCTTGACCCCGGCTTCGCGCAGCGCCGCTTCGATCTCGCCGGCGCAGTCGGTGCTCTCGTCCTCGCCGCCGAGCAGCGGCCAGACGATGCCGTGGTAGACGGCGTCGCCGTCCTTGGGGCCGAGGCCGACGCGGTATTCCTCCATGCGCCGGTCGTAGCAGGGGCCGATGACGGCGCGGATGGCGTCGGGCATCAGGCCGAGCGTGGTCTGCAGGAAGGCGGTCAACGCCTTCACCGAATACGGGCGCGAGGCGCGGTCGGCGTTGCGGCAGGCGGCGTGGTAGGCGTCGGCGAGCAGCGGTTGCCAGGCGCAGCCGGCAAACAGCGGCTCCAGGCTGGGGCCGCCCTGGCGCGTCCATTCGCGCAGCGCGTCTTCCTTGGCGCCGTCCTTCTCGTTCCAGCGGAACAGCGCGCCGCCGCGCGGCACGGCGATGGCGCCGATCAGGTAGCGGACGTCGGCGAGGAAACGGTTGGTCTCCGCCAGGTGGGCGCTATCGACCGTCAGGTTCTCGCCGGCCAGTGCCGCCTCGCCCAGTTCGCGGGTCAGTTGCCAGGTGTCGCAGAAGCTGCGCGGCAGCTGGTCCGGGCTGAACAGGAAATCGGCCAGCGCCAGCTTGTTGCCGGCGGCGAAGAGGTGCGCGCCAAGCTGCACGGCGAGCGTCTGCAGCGTGCTCTTGGGCAGCGGGCAGGCGGCGATCGAGAAGCGCGACCAGGCCAGCACCGGCGCCGCGAAGAGCAGGATGTCCCAGGTCGTGCCGTCGACTTCCAGGCGCGTCGTTTCGGCGCGCGATTCGACCATGTCGGCGAGTTCGTCGTGGGCGCTCGGGTTGGCTTCGAACAGGCGGTCGAGGGCGATGTTGATGTCGTCCTCGGCACCGTTCTTCAGCAGTTCGTCGACGACGCCGGCAAGCTGGGCTTCCCAGTAGGCATCCTCGAGCTTGCCGCCGGATTCGGAAAGGCCGGTGGCCAGGCGCTGCAGTTCGGCGGCGTCGCGCGACAGGCGGTCGCGGGCGCCGAAGCGGGATCGTTTCATCGGTTTTCCAGAAAAGGCAAAGGTGGGATTTTACCCGCCTTGACCGGCTGCCGTCTTTTCCGGTGCGCTGAACAGCGAACGGAAATGGATTTTGCTGCCCGGCGGCTCGTCGGGCAGGGCGTACAGCACCGGCGTCATCAGCTCCTCGAAGATGCCGCGCAGGCTGCGCGCGCCGACCTTGTATTCGAGCGCCAGCTCGGCAATCTGGGCGAACACCGGCGGGTCGATGACGAGCTCGGCGCTCTCCAGGCGGAACAGTTCGCGGAACTGGCGGTAGAGGCTGTCGGCGGGTTCCTGCATGATGCGCACGAAATCCTCGCGGCCGAGTGCGGTGAGGCGGGCGATGATCGGCAGGCGGCCGGTGAATTCCGGGATCAGGCCGTAGGCGAAGAGATCGGTCGGCTTGATGCGGCTGTTCAGGCGTTCGATGATGCGGCCGTCGTCGCTGTCCGAAGTGCCGATGAAGCCGTAGGAGGTGCGGCCGGCCATGATCGCCTCGAGGCCGACGAAGGCGCCGCCGCAGATGAACAGGGTCTGCCGGGTGTCGATGGTGACGCCGCCGGGCAGATGGATCAGGCTGCCTTCCATGATCTTCAGCAGCGCGTGCTGCACGGCGCGGCCGGCGCCAGCGCGCTCCGGCTCGTCCGGGCTGGCCAGCTTGTCGATCTCGTCGATGAAGACGATGCCGCGCCCGGCGCGCTGCGGGTCGCCGCCGGCCTGTTCGAGCAGGCGCAGCATCAGCGCCGTCAGCTCGTCGCCGACGAAACGCGATTGCGACAGGGCGGTGGCGTCGGCGGTGACGAAGGGCAACTGGAGGCCGCGCGCCAGCGTCTGGCAGAGCAGCGTCTTGCCGGTGCCGGTGGGGCCGATCAGCAGCACGTTGCTCTTGGTCTGCGCCAGCCCGCCGTCAGCGTCGCCGGCCAGCGCGATCTTCCGGAAATGCGTGTAGATGGCGACGGCCAGCGTCTGCTTGGCATCGTCCTGGCCGATCACGTAACGGTCCAGGAAAGCGGTGATTGCGCGGGGTTTCATGGCATATCCGGTTGGGCGGGCAACTGCCAATGTAGCAGATGCATGGGGCGGGGCGGCGGCGCATTCCTGCAAAATCGGGTAATCCTTCCCGGGGCGGCGGGGAGCGGCCGGGCCGTCCGGGAATCCCGCCGGGGCTTGAGAATATCGGGCCGGCACGGAGCCGATTGAGCGAATCGGGACAGTCCTTGCGCGCCGTGAAGCGGTCGGTTTGGCGCTGGCCGGGCAGACTGGAGGCTCCCTCATTCGCCAGGAGCCACCCCATGAAATTCGCTTGCCGTTTTGCCCTTGTCTCCTTGATGCTGCTTGCCGCCGGGCTGACCCGCGCCGGGGAATTCCGCCTCGACGTCGATGCCGGTAGCGACGGGCGGCTGGCGCCGCTGCATCAGGCCAACAGTTTCGGCTGTACCGGCGGCAACCAGTCGCCGGCCCTGCGCTGGGCCGATGCGCCGGCCGGCACGAAGAGTTACGTCGTGACCCTGTACGACCCCGACGCGCCGACCGGCTCCGGCTGGTGGCACTGGGTGATCGCCAATCTGCCGGCGGGCACCGATCATCTCGCGGCCGGTGTCGGCAATCCGGGCGGCGCTCTGCCGGCCGGCGCCCGCAGCATCGCCGGCGACAACGGCGAGGCCGGCTATCTGGGCAGTTGCCCGCCGCCGGGGCCGGCGCACCGCTACGTGTTCACCGTGCATGCGCTGAAGGTGGACAGGCTCGATCTGCCGGCCAACGCGACACCGGCGCTGGTCGGTTTCTACGCCTGGGCCAACGGTCTGGGCAAGGCCAGCGCGACCTTCAGCGCAGCGCGTTAAGATTGCCGCCTCATTTCGCGGAGAACAGCATGACGCCGACCATCGCCCTGCGCCCTGGTGTTGCCGTTGCCGGCAGCATCGTCCAACGCCAGCCGCTGCAGTTTCGCCGGTTGTGGATCGACCAGCCGACGCTGGTGCTGGTCGAGGCCGGCTACAAGGTGCTGCACGGCGCGGCCGGCACCTTCCGCGTCGAGGCCGGGCAGGCGGTGGCGCTGGCCGGCGGCCAGGCTTTCGACGTGACCAACTACCTGGGCGCGGCGCCCGCCTACCGCGCCCGCTGGTTGGCCTGGGAGCGCGGCCTGCTCGACCGCTGGTCGGCGCCGGCCGGCGCCCGGCCGCGGCCGGTGGTGCCGCTCGGTGCCGTCGTGCCGGCCTTCGCCGAGGCCTTCACGGCGCTGACGCAATCGCTCGACGACCCGGTGCTGCCGGACGCCGTGGTCGGTCACCGCGCGCTGGAAATGCTGGTCTGGCTGGAAGGCGCCGGCCGGCTGCTTCTCGACGACATCCAGTTCGCGCCGCGCGTGCGCCGCCTGCTGGCCGGCGATCCGGCGCGGGAATGGCGCTCGCCCGAGGTTGCCGCCCAGTTCGCGATGAGCGAGGCCAGCCTGCGCCGCCACCTCGCCGCCGAGGACAGCTCGTTGTCGGAAATCCTGCTCGACGTGCGCATGTCCACGGCGCTGACCCTGCTGCAATCGACGGCGCAGCCGGTGACGCGCATCGCCGGCGAAGTCGGCTACCAGTCGCCGTCGCAGTTCGCCGTGCGCTTCCGCCGCCGCTTCGGCTGTTCGCCGACCGACATCCGCCGCGACAGTCCGCGCGGCGGTGGCTCCGCTAGAATGGCCGACATCGCCGAACCCGCCGCCCGCCCATGCTGATCTTCCTGTCCCCCGCCAAATCGCTCGATTACAAGACGCCGCCGCATGTCGCGACGTACACCCAGCCCGCCTTCCTCGACCGTTCGCAGACGCTGATCGAGCAACTGCGCGCGCTGGCGCCGGCCGATATCGCCAAGCTGATGGACCTCTCCGATCCGCTGGCGCTGCTCAACTACCACCGCTACGCCGACTGGTCGCTGCCCTTCACGCCGGACAACGCCAAGCAGGCCGTGCTCGCCTTCGACGGCGATGTCTACGACGGCCTCGCGGCAAAGACGCTCTCCGCCGCCGATCTCGACTTTGCCCAGCAGCACGTGCGCATCCTCTCCGGCCTCTACGGCATCCTCAAGCCGCTCGACCTGATGCAGCCCTACCGGCTGGAAATGGGGACCCGGTTCAAGAATCGGGCCGGCAAGGACCTCTACGCCTTCTGGGGCGAGACGCTGCTCGACGCGATCAACGCCGAACTCGACGCCATGCCCCGCCCGGTCGCGGTCAACCTCGCGTCCGAGGAATATTTCAAGGCCGCGATCGGCCGCAAGTTCAAGGGCGAGCTGATCCAGCCGGTGTTCGAGGACTGGAAGAACGGCAAGTACAAGATCATCAGCTTCTACGCCAAACGGGCGCGCGGCCTGATGACGCGATACGCCGTGCTCAACCGGCTGACCGACCCGGAAGGCCTCAAGGACTTCGACAGCGACGGCTACGCCTTCGCACCGGAAGCTTCCGACCAGGGAACGTGGGTGTTCCGGCGGCGCGAAGCTTGAAACTGGCCGGGTTTTCCTGTTCCAGCGGGAATCCGCTGCGCAACGCCCTGTCGCGACGACACGGGCAGACTGCCCGAAGGCGAGGAAAGAAACGATGAAATTCTGGCTGAAGATCCTGTTGTTCCTGCTGGCTTGCGGGCAAGGCCCGCTCGGCGCCGAACCCTTGCCCAACCCGCCGCCCGATTACTGGTACGGCAAGATCGTCGATATCGAGTTCGTCCGCCCTTACGCCGTCCTGCCCCGGCGTGACGACGCGCTGCTGATCGATGCCCGCGATGCGGCAAGGCGTTTTGCTCCCGGCCATCTTCCGGGGGCGATCAACCTGCCGGCCAAACGTTTCGACGAGCTGGCGCCACGCCTGCTGCCGGCCGACAAGAACAAGCTGATCATCTATTACTGCGACGGCATCGAATGCAAGTTGAGCCACATGGCGGCCGAGGATACGGAAGATTTGGGCTACACCAACATCCGCGTCTATGCCGGCGGTTTTCCCGAATGGTTCGCGCAGGGCAACGTGGTCGTGGTTGGCGCGCGGCCTCTCCAGAGGATGCTTGCCGCGGGCGAGGTGGGCATGGTGCTCGACGTGCGGGACCAGGCCGGCGCCTTCGAACGTGGCCATTTGCCCACCGCCATCAGCCTCCCCGCCGGCGAATTCGAACAGCGGGCGGCTGCCGTGCTCCCCGCCGACAAGCGCAGCCCGCTGCTCATCTATGACGACGAAGCGGACGGCAGCCTGGGTTATGCGCTTGCCCGCAAGGTCGTTGCGCTGGGCTACCGCAGGGTGATGCTGCTCGATGGCGGTTATGCGGCCTGGCGCGCGGAAGTGTCGGCTGCTGGGCAGGGCGCCGAATAGCCGCGTTCCGCTGGCCGAGGCGCGAAGCCTGAAAGCGGCTGGATTTCCCGGCACCGCCCCGGTTGACCGCCGGACCGGATTTCAGCCCTTGGCGTTCAGCGCCCGGTCGGTCAGCGACAGGTTGCGGGCGTAGCACTCGCGCAGCCGGTACAACTGCGCCGGGCGGTGCGCCTTGCCGGTTTCCATCGCGCCGGCCAGCGGCTCGACCATGTCCAGCTCCTCCATCTTGCGGCGGAAGCTGACCTTGTTGATCGGCTCGCCGAGGATGGCCTCATAGACCGCCTGCAACTGCGGCAGCGTGAAACTGTCGCCGCACAGGTAGACCGGCAGCGACGAATAGCTGCTCTTGTTGCGCACCCGCTGCACCGCCGCCGCGACAATGCGCGCGTGGTCGAAAGGCAGTTCGCCGACCTTGTCGACCGGCAGCAGCGTCACCTCCGGATGAGCCGCGCGCTCGATCAGCTCGTGCGGCACCAGCGCGTAATAGGCCACCGACAGCGACCAGCCACGCGGGTCGCGCGTCCGCCCGGAAAAGGTCGCCAACTGTTCCAGATAAGGGCTGTCGATGCCCGTCTTCTCCCGCAACATGCGCGCCGCCGCCGCTTGCGTATCGTCATCCTCGGCCGCCCGGATGTAGCCGCCGGGCAGCGCCGGCAAGCCGGCAAACGGCGCATGGTCGCGCTTCAACAGCGCCACGTGCAGGCGGCTGTCTTTCAGCGTCATCAGGACGACGTCGACGGTGCAGATGATGTCGTTCATGGGGGCAGGGGATGGAAAGAGAAAACGCATGTTAACGCGAAAGGGTGTGCCAAGGCGTGCGCTGCGCTTGTGCTAGAAGGAAAACAGCCATTCCTGCATCTGCCAGAAAATGAAAGGTGTTTCCCGTTATTGATAAAACGTGTTTTTGCAAATAATGGGAAACACTATGCCTGCAGCCGCTTCCAAACTCACGCTCTGCCTATTGGCCGTCGGTCTTGAAAAAATACGGCATTGCCGTATGATTCACCCATGCACACCGTTGCCGAAACCGAGATTTTCCAGCGTTACGCTGCAGCCATCTGGTCGGAAAGCGAGCGTCTCGAATTCATCGAGTGGATCGCCGCCAACCCGCTGGCGGGTGACGTGATTCCCGGCTCGGGCGGCTGCCGTAAGGTGAGATGGAGCCGGGCAGGGATGGGCAAGCGCGGCGGTGCGCGAGTCATTTATTTCAATGTGCAGGATGGGCGCATCTGGCTGCTGATCGTTTACGCGAAAGCCAAGTTCGATAAGCTGCCGGCCGAGTTTCTGGCCAAATTGAAAGTCGAGGTGGAACATGGATAAGGACATGGAACAGTTTCAGAACGATCTGCTGGAGTCGGTACGGCAGATGAAAAGCGGCAAGGCTGCCAGGGTAAGCACGGTTGAGGTCTCGGCCGCGACCGAGGCGCGCAACCGGGTGAATATGTCGCAAAGTGAATTTGCCAAGCTACTTGGGGTTTCCGTGCGCACTTTGCAGGATTGGGAACAGGGCCGGCGGCAACCCTCCGGCGCGGCAAAAACCCTGCTACGCATCGCCGCGCAGAACCCGGAGGCGGTCAAGGCAGCTGCGTGAATTTAACGTTGGTCTGAAGGTTAATTGAGCAATAAAAGGGTCGCAGTGAATTGGGCATTCAGATGTCTCTGACCCTGAGGTTTCCGCACGGCGATGGCGATGAATCAGCCGAAAGCCTTGGTGTGGCAGCGGATACGCGGCTTGGGAAAGCGTAGCGAACGCCGCTAACCCCACCTGCCCAGCGCCCGCCGGATGCGCGCGCGGAAAGCCTCAACCTGCCCGGCGGAAAGCTTCTCGCCCTGGTACAGCGACAGCATTTCAAAGCGGCAGGCTGGCGCGCAGGTGCCGAGGAGGGCGGTTTTCAGCACCCGTTTGACCGGCTGGCGCAGCAGCAGGCGGTCCACCCACCAGGGCGAGCCGAGCGAGGTGATCGCCAGCGCGTGGCGCAACTGGTGCAACCGGGGGCGGATCGGGCCGAGGTCGCTGGCGTGGTCGTAGGCTACGCCGGGCGCCCAGACGCGGTCGAACCAGCCCTTCAGGATGGCGGGAAAGCCGAACCACCAGGTGGGGAAGACCAGCACCAGCGTGTCGGCCGCCAGCAGCCGCGCGATCTGCGCCTGCGTGGCCGTGGCGTCAAAGGACGGCGCGTAATAGCTCTGTCGCTCGGCGGTCGTCAGCGCGGGCGGGAATTCCGCTGCGTAGAGGTCTTCAACCTCGACCGTGTGGCCGGCTGCGCTCAGCGCCTGGATGGCGGACTGCGCCAGCGCGTGGCAGAGGCTGTCGGTGACGGGATGGGCGATGACGACGAGGCATTTCACGGTGGCAAAAGCTCAGCGCTGGGTGGGCGTGCAGATTTCGACGAGCGTGCCGTCCGGGCAGCGGACGAAGGCAACCAGTTGCCCCCAGGGCGTCCGCTTCGGCGCCGCCAGCTCGACCGCGCCGCAGGCCAGGGCTTGTCGGTGCACGGCCGCCACGTCATCGACGAAGAGGCCGATCTCGACGCCCAGCGGCCGCGCGCTTTCCTGGCCGGCAAGGTAGCCGCCGGGCAGCAAATCGGCCATCAGCGCGTGCGAGGCAAAGGCCAGCGCGGTCGCGCCGGTGTCCAGCTCGCCGTAACCCGCCGCCTCGTCCAGAAAGCTCGTCTTCAGCCCGAACGCCCGCTCGAAAAAGGCCAGCGATGCCTTGACGTCCTGCACGTAGACGATGGTGTATCCGAATTTCATGGTCAATTGATCCCGCTCAGCGCTGCATCAGCGCAAACACGCCCCAGCCCAGGTATTCGCGGGTGTAGGTGGCGTAGCGCACCGGTTCGCTGGTCAGCTGGGCGCGCACCTCGCCGGCCAGTTCGTCGTCGGGGTTGGCCGCCAGCCAGCGGCGCATGGTCAGCCACTTGGCCGCCTCGTAGCGATCCCAGCCATCCTGATCGGCCAGCACCATTTCGACCACGTCGTAACCCAGTTCGCCGAAGGAGGCGAGCAGTTGCGGCAGGGTGAGGAAGTCGGCCAGCGAACGGGCCAGGCAACCCTGCGCCACCGCTTCCGTCGGCGGCAACTGCCGCCAGTAGGGCTCGCCGATCAGGAAAAGGCCGCCCGGTCGCAGGCTGCGCGCCAGCAACTCCAGCGTGCCGGTGACGCCGCCGCCGATCCAGGTGGCGCCGACACAGGCAGCCACATCAACCGGCGCCTCGGCGACAAAGCCGGCTGCGTCGTCGTGGATGAAGCGGACGCGGTCGGCAACGCCGAGTTCCAGCGCCCGGCGCTGAGCCTGCTCCGAGAACAACTGGCTCAGATCGACGCCGGTGCCAACGACACCATGATCGCGCGCCCAGGTGCACAGCATTTCGCCCGAACCACTGCCCAGATCGAGCACCCGCGCCCCGGCCTCCAGCCGCAAGGCCGCGCCGAGCGTGGCGAGCTTGTCCGGGGTGATCGGGTTGTGGATGCGATGGGCGCTTTCGGTGATGTTGAAAATGCGGGGGATGTCCATGGGGATTGCCTTGTTGGCCTTGGCGGGAGAGGGGGGCGTCCTGCTAGATCGCCGCGTGTGCATTGATGTGGTCGGCGATCTCCGACCAGCCGATCTTCCGGGCAAGTTCCGCGGCAGTGTAGCCACTTGGCGTTCGGGCGGTGCAGTCTGCGCCAAACGATACAAGCAGCTTCACCACGCCGAGGTTGCCTGAAAGCGCTTCCTGATGGAGCAGAGTCCAGCCATCTTCATCAACAGTGCGGGCAATGCTCGGGTCGGCCTGCAATAGCGCTTCGATCTCAGGAATCATGTTTGCGCACATCGGATGATCTTTAAAACCCTCAGGCACTGACTGCGGTCCTGTGTCTTTGCCAAAAAGGCCGGCGATCAAACCGGCTTTGGGCTTGGACTTCTCCTTGATCTCAATCTGAACGTCGGTCGGGTCACCAAAATCGAGTCCCCACGCTTGGTCATGTTCATTGCGCTCCCTGCGGTTCATCTTCGAGCGCATCAGATTGACGGTGAACCCGCCGTAGGCGCGGCCGTCAGCCGTCATCATCCAATCTGTGAGGTGCCCGAAGGGAGCTGAAACAACGCAACCCTCCTGCACCGATGTCAGGTAGTTCGGCGAGTTCAAGAGCGTGCCGCTCACGGAGTCGCCGTCGAAGTCGATGTCGCCGATCCACATCTGCTCGAATTCGGAATTGCCGTCTGCTTGCGGCCCGTCGGTAAAAGGCAGCTTGACCAGAGTCATGTTCAGGGCGGGGACGATGCGCCGCCTCTCCCAAGAAAGCTCACGCCAGAAGTAGCGGAACGATGCTTGAGCGGCACGATACGCTTCCTGCATTTCGGGATCTTCGTTGTCAAACAAGAATGTTGGTTCGTTCATGGTGAGTGGATATTGGCCAGGCGAGATTGTAGGAAGTGACATCAAGCCCGGCATCGTGCCGTTATTCGAATGGAATATCAAGACCCGGTTTGAAGATGAGCACAAGAAGGCGTCGTGGCCCAATATGCGGCAGGCCACTTCAAATTACCGGAATTGTCGATCGGCATTACTGAAGCAACGAAGTCATGAGGTTGGGGTTTTTGGCAATGACTATGCTGTTCTTGGTTTTAATTCCGCAAATAAAGTCGGATCCTGGGTAATACCCCGTGAATGCGGCGTAGATAGTCTGGGACGAGCCATTTTTTTCCAGATAGATACCACTTTTTCTGGCACCGGCATTGATTGCAATTTCCAATAAATTATCGGCCTTGTCGCCGATGCTGAATGAATTGCAAAGGGATTCGGCTTTCCGTTTTGCTGAAAGCTCTGAGATGGCTACGTACAGCGAAATGGCGAGGATTGCGATGATCAGTTTTTTCATTTTTTTTCAGAGGTTTTGAGATAACCGGAATGTACGGCTTTGCCGCTGAAAAACCGTGGTCTGTCCCTTGTTTAATGTTTACGAAGCTGATCCCTTTAGCCTAGCGCGTTGGCATAGAGATAAATCCCGATGGCAAGTGCGGTCACAATCGCAAGCAATACAACCGCGCCGAATTTGTGCTGCAGATGATCGAGCCGTGTGAACTCGGCTTGTTGATCTGACTGAGCGGCCTGTGCGCGGCGAAAGACAAGCCAGACGCAGTAAATATTTGTTGCGATTGCAAGAAGGCCAAACGCGATCTTGGTAGTGAGCAATGGGTTGGGATTAACCGAGGAGAGCATTGCTGCCCCGGTAACGAGAACCACAATGAACGCCGGTATTTCGACAACGAGGTCTACGCGTTTGTGGAGCGCGACAAGAATGAGTTCCTGGGCGCGCCCCTTGCCGAGAAGAGCTCGCTCAAAGAGCGCTTCGGTGATGACGCACCCGAGCCAGATACCAACGAAGGCAAGATGAAGGGGTAGTAGAACAGACTTCAATTGGCGATTACCTCGCTACTTGAGACACATAACATTGAAATTCAGCCGACGATACAAAGCGCAGCTTTGGGCGGTTCGGTTGACGAATAAAAAGGGGCGGAGTGAATTGGGAATCAAAATGTCTCTGACCCTTTAATTTGCTGAAAAAGGCGATTCATCTTAAAAGCAACGGCATGAAAAATTAGGGGGGGCTAGATTTTCGCTTTTTTGAAACAGGTTTAAACCGTGGTCTGTCCCCTATTTTCGTTGTTGGCTCATTAATTGATGGAATTCCGCAATTTTTCAGAAATGGCAAATTGTTCCTTGATTCGTTCAACCTCCAATTCTCTTCTTCGCGGATTCAAAACCTGCTGGACTTCGCTAACGAACATTCTCTGATGATGTTTCAGTTCATTTATATGAGCGCTATCTTTCGAGGTTCGTAGTGTTTCAATGACGCGGTATGCGTCAACAAGGCAGTCAAGGATAGGTTGTCGAATTCCGCGATATGCTGGCTCTTTGTGTTGACCGTGCTCATCGCTCCACAGGTTTGGAAAGAACCATCTACCCCGGTCGACAAGTCCAGATACTCTTTGAAGCGACGCTAATAATAGTTCTTCCTGTTTTGAAGGTTCGGCTTTCGATGTGTGGATTGCGGCTGAAATGGCATCGCAAGCTTCATCGGCCCAAGCGCGCACGTTGGTCATGTATTGATCAAGCCATGAATTGGCGCTCAATATATTGGCGTGGTGAGCGTGGTCGTTCGCGGCATTTGCGGATTGTTCCGCACGAGAAGAGAAGTCCAAAGCTTTTCTGGAGTAATAAGCTGCTAACAAAGCTGCTAAACCAGCGACTGCAACGCTTAAGGCGGAAAAGATGTCACTGGCATTCATGGTCTGTTCCTGTGAAAGATTGGCTATCTGCAAGCCGGTTGTTGGTTCTGGAAGCGAGGAATCCGCCCCATGCAATTTCATGAGCATATTAGCCCCTGCATCTGCTCCTAACCAACTTCGCTCTTCGCAAATTCGGAAATCTTGGTACAATTAGTTGCAAACTTAAACTAAGTGTTCTACAGTGTACTCAAGCGCAGGTTTCAGCGCTTGTACCCAAGGAGAACGATCATGGCGAAGCAGCGTATTCATCTGGTCATCATTGATCCGCAGAACGATTTCTGCGATCTGCCGGCGGCGGATTGTCCGGTCATCGGCGGCGTGCAGCAGGCGCCGGCTTTGCCGGTGGCGGGGGCTGATGCGGATTTGTGGCGGGTGGCGGAATTGATCCGGGCCGGCGGTGCCGGTTTGAGCGACATTTCGCTGACGCTCGATGCCCACCAGCGCGTCGATATTGCGCATCCGACCTTCTGGCGGCAGGGCGATGGCAGTGTGGTCGGGGCGTTTACGCAGATTCGCGCGGCCGATGTGCGTGACGGGCGTTTCCTGCCGCGCCGGGCCGAGGCGCTGCCGCGCGTGCTGGCTTATCTGGAGGCGCTGGAGGCGGCCGGGCGGTATGTGCACATGGTCTGGCCGGTGCACTGCGAGATCGGCACCTGGGGCCACAGCGTCCATGCCGCCGTGCGCGCCGCCTACAACGCCTGGGAAGAGGCGAACGCCGCCGTGGTCACCAAGGTGTTCAAGGGCAGCAATCCGTGGACCGAGCACTTCAGCGCCATCCAGGCCGAGGTGCCGGATGCCGACGATGCCGACACCCAGTTGAACGCCGGTTTCCTGGCCAGCCTGGCGACGGCCGATGTGGTGTTGTTCACCGGCGAGGCGGGCAGTCACTGCGTGCGGGCCACCGTCGAGCACGTGGTCGAGAACTGGCCGGCCGGCGAACTGGAGCGGCTGGTGTTGCTCACCGATTGCATGAGCGCGGTGGGCGGGTTCGAGGCGCAGTACGCCGAGTTTCTTGACGACATGCGGCAGCGAGGCTTGCGCCTGAGTACGGCGCAGGCGGTGTTGCCGGCGTTGTTGGCGAACTGCTGAAGATTTTTGTGCCGTTTTCGGCGTTGACCGCAGGATTTTGCTGAAAGCCGCGCCTGCGGCCGCCGGCAACGGCAGGAACAAGGAGAAGGAAGATGAGCACCATGGCCGAGCAACCCGTTGTCCGCAGCTTGCTGGAGAACGACCTCTACAAGTTCACCATGTGGCAGGCGCTGCTGCACAGTCATCCCGGCGCCCAGGCCGAGTACGCCTTCGTCTGCCGCAACACGCCGCTGTTCCCGCTGGCCGAGTTGAAGCCGGCGGTGGATGCGGAACTGGACCGGCTCTGTTCGCTGACCTTCGCCGACGACGAGCTGGCCTATCTGCGCAGCCTGCGTTTCATCAAGAGCGATTTCGTCGATTTCCTCACCGTCTTCCGCTTCCAGCGCCGTTTCATCGAAACCCGCGTCAATGGCGACAAGCTGGAGATCGTTGCGCGCGGGCCGCTGGTGCATGTGATGGCCTTCGAGATTTTCGTGCTCTACATCGTCAACGAGCTGTACTTCCGCCGCCTGCCGGTGGATGAAAACCTGCTGACGGTGGCGCGCCAGCGCCTGCGCGAGAAGATCGACTTCATCCGCGGCCTGAGCGACGAGCTGTGCTCGGCCGACGAGCCTTTCGTCTTCTTCGATTTCGGCCTGCGCCGCCGCTATTCCGGCGCCTGGCACGAGGAAGTGGTGCGCACGCTGGCGGCCGAGCTGCCGGTCAATTTCCGCGGCACCTCGAACGTGCTCTTTGCCAAGGAAATGGGCCTGACCCCGATCGGCACCATGGCGCACGAATACCTGCAGGCCTACCAGTCCTTCGGCTTCCGCCTGCGCGATTTCCAGAAGGCGGCGCTCGAAGGCTGGGTGCAGGAATTCCGCGGCGACCTCGGCGTTGCGCTGACCGACGTGGTCGGCATGGACGCCTTTTTGGGCGACTTCGACCTCTACTTCGCCAAGCTCTTCGACGGCCTCCGCCACGATTCCGGCGACCCGGTCGAGTGGGCGGAAAAGGCGCTGGCGCACTACCGCAAGCTGCATATCGACCCGCGCAGCAAGCGCCTGGTCTTCTCCGACGGCCTTGATTTACCGCGCGCCGTCGAACTGTTCCGGCGCTATCGCGGCCGCGTCATGACCTCCTACGGGATCGGTACCAACCTGTCCAACGACACGCCCTTTGCAGCGCTCAACGTGGTCATGAAGATCGTCGCCTGCAACGGCCAGCCGGTGGCCAAGCTTTCCGATTCGCCGGGCAAGACGCTGTGCGACGACCAGACCTTCCTCGCCTACCTGCGCCAGGTGTTCGGACGCAAGGACGGTGCATCATGAGCGCGCTGCGTCTGTCGCTGGCCCAGATCAACCCGACCGTCGGCGACATCGCTGGCAATGTCGCGCTGATGAGCGCCGCCGCGCAAAATGCTGCGGTCGACGGCGCCAGCATGGTGATTTTTCCGGAGCTGTCGCTGACCGGCTACTGGCCGGGCGACCTGCTCGATGAAGCGGATTTCCTCGCCCGCGTCAACGCCGGCCTCGCCGAACTTGCCGCCGCCAGCCGCGCCACGCCCGGCCTGTGCTGGGTGGTCGGCGCGCCGACACGGCGCGAGGGGCCGGGCAAGCGCCTGCACAACAGCCTGCTGGTGCTGCGCGACGGCGAGGTGGTGTTGAGCTACGCCAAGCAGTTGCTGCCGACCTACAACGTCTTCGACGAATCGCGCCACTTCGCGCCGGGGCCGGACGTGGCCCGCGTGCTGCGCGTCGGCGGCGCCCAGGTCGGCTTCCTGATCTGCGAGGACGGCTGGAACGACGACGGCGCCGATTACGCGGTCAATCCCTTCCGTCGCCTCGCCGACGCGGCGCCCGACCTGGTCGTCTCGATCAACGCCAGCCCGTCCAACATCGGCAAGCGCGAGCAGCGGCACGCGCTGTTCGCCGCCGCCAGCCGCCGCCACAAGCTGCCGCTGGTCTATGTGAACCAGATCGGCGGTCACGACCAACTGGTCTACGACGGCGCCTCCTTCGCGGTGACGCCGGAGGAGGGCGTGGTCTTCGAGGCGCCGCGTTTCGTCGAGGCGCAAGTCACGCTGCAATGGGACGGCGCCGCCTTCCGCGCCGGCGACGGCGCGCCGCTGGCGCCGGTGGCGGCGGCCGGGCTGCCGGTAATGGAGTTCTACCGCCGGCAGATCGTCCTCGGCCTGCGCGACTACGCCCGCCGTTGCGGCTTCAAGCAGGTGGTGGTCGGCTCCTCCGGCGGCATCGACTCGGCGCTGACCCTGGCGCTCGCCGCCGAGGCGCTGGGGCCGGAGAACGTCGTCGCGGTGACGCTGCCCTCGCGCTTTTCCAGCAGCGGCAGCGTCGATGACTCGGTGACGCTGTGCGCCAACCTCGGCATCGAGTTGTACACGCACCCGATCAAGGCGCTGGTCGGCCAGTACGAGGCTGATTTCGCCGCCGCCTTCGGCGAGCCGCTGCACGGCCTGGCGCTGGAAAACCTGCAGGCGCGCGTGCGCGGCACCGTGCTCATGGCCTATTCCAACCGCTACGGCCACCTGCTGCTGACCACCGGCAACAAGAGCGAGATTTCGGTCGGCTACTGCACGCTCTACGGCGACACCAACGGCGGCCTCGGCCTGATCGGCGACCTCTACAAGACCGAGGTCTTCGAGCTGTGCCGCCACCTCAACGCCGCCGCCGGTCGCGAGCTGATCCCGCTGGCGATCATCGACAAGGAACCGTCGGCCGAACTGGCGCCCGACCAGCGCGACAGCGACAGCCTGCCGCCTTACCCGGTGCTCGACACCATCCTCAAGGTGCTGATCGAAGGCGAGCGCCTGGGCGCGGCCGAACGCGCCGCCGTGCAGGCCGACTACGCCACGCTCGCCGCCGGCCCCGACGGCCCGGCGCTGATCGCCCGCGTTCGCCGCCTGATCGCCCGCAACGAGTACAAGCGCCGCCAGGCCCCGCCCATCCTCCGCCTGCGCGGCCGTGCCTTCGGCAGCGGCCGGCAGATGCCGATTGCCGCCAAATACGATTGAGGAAACGCGCATGAACAGCCAAGAGAAATTCGACATCGCCGTCGTCATCGGCCGCTTCCAGCCTTTCCACAACGGCCACGCGGCGCTGCTGGCGCAGGCGCTGGGCTGCGCTGACCGGGTCATCGTCCTGCTCGGTTCGGCGCACGCCGCGCGCAGCGCCAAGAACCCGTTTTCCTGGGAAGAACGGGCGAGCATGATCGCGCTGACGCTGGACGAGGCGACGAAAGCGCGCGTCAGCTTCCTGCCGCTGCGCGACTACTACGACGAGCGCCGCTGGCGCGCGGCGGCGCAGGCCGCAGTGCAGGCGCAGGCGGCGCCGGGGGCGCGCATCGCGCTGATCGGCCACCAGAAGGATGCCACCAGCGAATACCTGCACGGCTTCCCCGGCTGGACGCTGCTGCCAGCGCCGGCCTACGGCGAGATCAACGCCACCAGCCTGCGCCGCATCCTGTTCGAAGGCGAGGACCGCGCCGCGACGCAGGCGCTGCTCGCCGGCCAGGCGCCGGCCGCCGTCGTCCATTACCTGCTGGGCTGGCTGAACCTGCCGTTCGTCGCCGGCCTGCGCGAGGAACATGCGCGCGTCGAAGCGGGCAAGAAAACCTGGGGCACCGGGCCGTTCATCACCGTCGACGCGGTGGTTACCGCCGCTGGCCATGTGCTGCTGATCGAACGCGGCCAGGCGCCCGGCAAGGGCCAGTGGGCGCTGCCCGGCGGCTTCCTGGAACCGCGCGAGCGGGTCTTGCAGGGGGCGATGCGCGAGCTGCAGGAAGAAACCGGCTTCGCGCTGCTGCCGGCGACGCTGGAAGGACTGCTGCGCGGCACCGCCGTCTTCGACCACCCCGACCGCAGCCAGCGCGGCCGCACCATCACCCACGCCCACTGGTTCGACCTCGGCGACAGCCGGCTACCGGAAGTCGCCGGCGCCGACGACGCGGCGGCGGCAAAATGGGTGCCGATCGGCGAACTGGCGGCGCTGGAAGGCGAGTTGTTCGAGGACCATTTCATGATCCTCGATCATTTCCTGAAGCTCGACCTGCGAGCCTGAAATCCGGCGCTACCGGTGACCGGAGCGGGGTCCGGTAGAATGCATGTCAATGTAATCCTCGGCCGGCAGCGCCTTGCACTGTCGGCCGTCGTTTTGACCAGGAGCCAGTGCATGAGCTATGTCGTGAATATCTGGGACGCCGCGAGCGGTCCTGCCTTGCCGGAAAGTGTCGATGCGGCCAGCCGGTTGCTCGGCGAACTGGAAGCGGGGCCGGCGCCGGGCGGCAATCCGAAATTCGTGCAACTGGCCCGGCAACTGACGCAGCGTTTTCCGACGCCGGACATGTTGCCCGGCGAGGGCGAGCCTGATCTCGCGGAGATCGCCTGGAGCGACTGGCCGATTGACGGCAAAACCGAAGCGGCGGTGTGGAACCTGGGGCTGAATGTCGGCATGCTCGACGCAGCGCGGCCCTTCCTGATGCAGAAGGCCGGTGCGCTGGGTCTGGGCGTGCTGGACGAGCAGGCGGGCGAGGTTCATCTGCCGGGCGGAGCGGTTTTGTGCCTGCCGGGCCGGGCGCCGCTGACCCCTGACGATGCTGCGGACGAGGTACCGAGGGCGCGCGAGGTGTCGGCGAGGATTTTCGAGTTTCTGAAGCCGCTGCTGGTGGCGCGCGGCTTCAAGGGCAGGAAGAGCAGTCTGACTTTCCGGCGCAGCTTTGCCGAAGGCTGGCATGAACTGTACATCTGGTCGCCCGCCGACCGCTGGCCGTTGTGTGCGGAAGTCACCGTGACCGTCACGGCGAGGTTGCACGCGATTGGCGATCTGGTGAGCGGAATCTGTTACCCCGGACGGGCGCTGGAGGATTTCAGCCACTCGCCCACGCTGATCATGCACGCCAGTGACTGGATCGAGGGCGAAGCGCCTTTCTTCAGCAAACTCAACAAGCATTACCAGGTGTATCGCCCGGCGGAGATCGAAACGGTGCTGCAGCATCTGGGTGAGAACCTGCTGGCGCGGATCCTGCCGGCGCTCGATGCTTGTCGCAGCGTTGCGGATTTTGACCGGGAGCTGAACCCGCCACCCGGCGTCCGCTCCCTTTTCAATTGTCATCTCGGTGGCAAGGAAAGAATGCTTGCCGCCTACCTGAATGCCAATCCGCACCTCGATGACATCTGTCGCGAGCTCGATCCCCGGCTGTACGGGCGTTGGGAGCCTCTGGTGGCGAGCTGCGTCGATTACGTCCGCAACCACCCGCTGGCCGTTGCCGGCGGGTAGTTCATTCGGACTTGCCGTCGCCGGCCAGCCCGAGCCGGCGTGCTGATTCAGCGCAGTTCGTCGGCAATCCGGTAGGTTTTTCCGTCGTAGCGCAGCAGCGTCCTGGTTTCGACCGGATGTGATGTTTCCGCGCAGTCGTCGCCCGCCGGGTAGCGTTCGATCTCGGTCGTCGTGGTGGTGACCAGGAGATCGGCGAAGCCGTGGCTGCGGGTTGGCGCGATGGCGACGCTGCGCTTGATT
Source organism: Azonexus sp. MM2026_4 (assembly GCF_055901855.1). NCBI lineage: Bacteria > Pseudomonadati > Pseudomonadota > Betaproteobacteria > Rhodocyclales > Azonexaceae > Azonexus > Azonexus sp. MM2026_4. Next base: position 4,527,774 of record NZ_CM148380.1, read on the forward strand.
TCGGTGAAGGTACCGGAGAAACACTGGTCGCCGCCGACTTCCCCGCTGTGTCGGTAAACGACCAGATCGTGCAGCACCCGGCGCAGGCGGCTGCCGGTCTCGACAAACAGGCTGAGATGGGTTTCGCTGTAGGCGGCCATGCGGGAATGCAGCGAATGCCCGGCCCGCAGGCCGAAGGCCCGGACGCCGGGGGCGAGCCGGTAGCGGGCGGTGTCGATGGTGATGCCCTCGAAACGGACGGCATCCGATTCGTAGGCCTTTTCCAGCTTGAGGTGGCGCTGTATCCGTTCGCTGGCGGCGTCTACCAGCAGCAGGTCGACGTCGTAACTGCCATCGTCGTTGTCGCTGTTTCCGCCCGGCAGGGGGTCGCTTAGGCGGGAAAGGGCGAGGATGTTGCGCCCGGGCGCGTCGGGCATGGGCTTGCAGGCCTGACGCCCGGGTTCGCCGGGGTAGCCCAGGCGCTGCGCCAGCCGTGCCGGCAGGTTCTCGGCGCAGGCCGGTGGCGGGGGCGGTGGCGGCGGGGGTTCCTGGGCCTTGCGCAGCGCCTCGGCCTCGGCGCGCGCCTTGGCGACGACGGTACAGACCTGCCAGGGGTCAGTCTGGCCGAGTTTAAAGTCTTTGGGACAGCCGGCGGAGAGCAGTTCCTGCACTTCCTGCTGGGCGGCGCCGCCGCTGTTGAGGAAACGCCGCAGACCGGCGATCGGCGCCAGCAGACTGGCGTCGTTCTGCGTCACGGCCTCGCCGTAGCGTTTAGCGGCGCCGCCAAGGTACTCGCGCAGGGCGCCGCAAGTGGTCTGTTCTCTCTCCAGCTTGTCCTCGGCATAGGCGATCCAGAAGGTCGTCGGAATGTGCGGCGCGCCGGTTTCTGCCAGGCTGCAGCCGGGCGCCTGGGCATGTACGCGGCCCCATTTTTGCAGCGCCTGCGTCACGGCAGGCGAGGCGATGCCGTGCGGGGTGAGGGGCGTCCACGGGTCGGCGAAAAAGTGATCGTCGTAATGCGACAGTTCGGGGAGCGTATAGGGGTTCTGCAGCCAACGGGCGACGCCGAGCGCCAGACTCAGATCCACCACCTGGCCGACCGTGCGATCGATCTCGCCTGGCGGCCAGGCCTCGGGCTGCTCAAGCAGCGACGGAATCTTGGCGCTCAGGAAGAAGAAGCGCGGCAGCACCTGGCGCGCAATGTCGCGCGCCTGCTCGAAATCGGCGACCGAGTTGTTCTTCTGCCGCTGGCGGGCGGCTTCGGGGAAGACGATTTCCCGGTCGAGCGCAAAGTCGGGTTCGATGCGCTGGAGGATGGGCACCAGGCTGGGGTGCTGCGGATTGAGGGTACGCAGCGCGTGCAGCATCGGCAGGCAGCGGTTCGGCCCCTCGCCCTGGCAGCCGTGGGCCAGCAGGTAGCGGCTGAAGACGCCTTCGAGGATGGCCGCCGAGGACTTGCCGCGCGGCGTTGCCTCGCCTTTGCTCCAGGCCGGGCTGCCCTGGTCGCCCTGCTGCAGGATGCACTGGCGAAAATCGAAGGCGTTGGGCTCATCCCATTGGCCGCCGTTTTTCAGGGTCCACAGCATGGGTTCTTCGTGGCGCACGTACCAGACCGGTGTCGGGTAGCAGTTCATCAGCGCCACGTTGGCGCTGGCCTCGGGGGCCCAGCGGTGATCGGCGTAATAGGCGTGGGGCCTGGTTGCGTCGCGGCTGCCCGGCGGCACTGGCTGTCCCTGATAGTCCAACCATTTTTCCCATTGCGCCAGGGCCGCTGCCGGACTGTCGAAGGGCATCATTTCCCAGGCGCCGGCCTGGTCGATCAGGGGCTCCTTGGCCGAGCCACGGAGGGCGAAAAATTCCGGCATCTCCAGCAGGCGGGCGAGCTTTTCCCGGTCCAGATTGCGCCACTGGGGAACCGGGGGATGGCGGAAGGTGTCGGGGCGGTGCGCTTGCCGATAGACCTCCTTGGCCTCTTCGACGATGGCGTTGAATTCGGCCTGGGAGAGCGGTGGCGCGGCAAGGGCAAGGGGCAGCCAGGCGAGCAATGCGGCGCCGGCGATGGCGTGCTGCAGAAATTTGGCAGTCTGAAACATGGCGGGCGTTCGATGAAAGGCGAATATTAGCAGGGGCTTCGCCCGGCCGCCGGCAGGGATGTTTTAGGCCGGCTCAGCCGCCGAGTTCGGCGCGCAGCGCGGCGAGTTGGGCGCGCAGTTCGGCGACCTCGCTTTCCAGCGTGCTGACGCGGTTTTTCAGTTCGTCGATTTCCTGATTGCCGGCCCGTCCGCCGGTCGTCGCCGGCATTTCCACCGCCGGCTGGCCGCTCAGCAGGTGGCTCCAGCGATTCTCACGCGATCCGGGCAGGCGGGGCAGTTCGACGACCAGCCCCTTGCCGGCGAGTTCTTCGAGGAAGGCTTCGACCGCCGAGATGTCGGCGAAGCGGTGCAGGCGCTCGCAGTTCAGGCGCAGTTCGCCGGCGGTCTGCGGGCCGCGCAGCATCAACACGGTAAGCAGCGCCGAAGCCTGGGTCGGCACGCCGAGCACTTTCTCCAGCCGATGCTCGAAACGGACGACGCGGCTGCCGCTGACTTCGACCGCCAGCCCGGCGTCCTTGAGGCCGTCGAGGGCCGCCAGGATTTCCGCTTCGCTCAGATCGAGCACCGGCTGGCGGCTGGTCTTCTGGTTGCAGCCGGCGGCCAGCGCATTGAGCGACAGCGGGTAGGTGTCGGGCACGGTGCGCTGCTTTTCGACCAGCGTGCCGAGGACGCGGGTTTCGGCCAGGGAAAGGTGGGGCAGGGTATCGGTCATGTTCGCTTCAGCCGTGGGCGGGAGAGTCGGGAATGGCCGGCAGCAGCGCGCAGGCCGCCGCCGGCTTGACGATGCGGAAAGCCAGCTTGGTGCGGCCGGTCAGCTTGAGCAGCGCCTTGTCCTTGCTGACCAGGAAGTCGGCGCCGGCGCGGGCGGCGAGTTCGAGGAACTTCTGGTCGTCGCGGTCCTTGCAGCGCGGCAGCGGCGGCGCCTCGCCTTCGGGAATGAGCCTGACCAGCGCGCGGTAGCGGGCGTAGCGCTCGGCGATCATCTCCGGCGTCAGCTTCAGTTGCGGGTAGGTCAGCACGCGCTGCAGTTCGGCTAGCGTGCGTTCGTCGACCAGGCATTCGATCTGCCCGGCCTCGAGCGCGGCCATGATCGGCACCGCCTCGACATTGGCCCAGTGGTAGAGATCGAGGACGACGTTGGTGTCGAGGACGAAGCGCAGCATGGGCGGATTATAAACGGGCGGGCAGCGCCGCCGCGCCGGTGTCAGGCGGTTTTCGGCGTCAGCGCCTGCATCCGCCCCTCGAACTCCTTGCGCAGTTCGCGCCGCACCTGCGCCGCCTGGTAGCGGCGGATTTCTTCCGGCGTGCTCGGCGCCAGCGGCGGGATCGGCGTCGGCTTGCCGTCGGCGTTGACGGCAACCATGGTGAAGAAGCAGGAGTTGGCGTGGCGGATGACCTTGGCGCGGATGTCTTCGGTGAGCACCTTGATGCCGATTTCCATCGAGGTGTTGCCGGTGTAGTTGACCGAGGCGAGAAAGGTGACCAGTTCGCCGACGTGGATGGCCTGGCGGAACATCACCTGGTCGACCGACAGCGTGACGACGTATTCGCTGGCGTAGCGGGCGGCACAGGCGTAGGCGACTTGGTCGAGCAGCTTGAGGATGGTGCCGCCGTGGACGTTGCCGGAGAAGTTGGCCATGTCCGGCGTCATCAGGACGGTCATCGCGAGTTGGTGTTGAGGGAGGTGCATGGCTGAGGATTCAAAGCGAAAATGAAAAGGGGCAGGATTGCAATCCTGCCCCGCTTGCGTTGGTGTCGGCGCCTTACTCTTCGAGCAGGCTACGCAGCATCCAGGCGGTCTTTTCATGGACTTCCAGGCGCTGGGTGAGCAGGTCGGCGGTCGGCTGGTCATCGGCTTCGGCGACCACCGGGAACAGCTTGCGCGCGGTGCGGGCAGTGGCTTCCTGGGCGGCGACCAGGTGGCGGACCATGTCGTCGGCGTTGGGCACGCCTTCGACTTCCTTGATCGACGCGAGCTTGACGAATTCCTTGTAGGTGCCCGGCGCCGGGAAACCCAGCGCACGGATGCGCTCGGCGATCAGGTCGAGGGCGTTCCACTGCTCGGTGTATTGGCCCATGAACATCAGGTGCAGGCTGTTGAACTGCGGGCCTTTGACGTTCCAGTGGAAGTTGTGCGTCATCAGGTACAGCGTGTAGCTGTCGGCGAGCAGGCCGGAGAGGCCGGCAACGATCTTCTTGCGATCAGCGTCCGAAATGCCGATGTCGATACTCGGGGATTTGACTTTCTTGTTTGCCATGGACGGTTCTCCTTCGTCAAAACAGCGGGTGACCGGCGGCGGCGCTGGCTAACCTCGGCGGGCCGTTTCCGGGGCGAATCCTGCATTGGCAGCAGGGGCTTACGTCATGGGCAAATATAGCGCATATCGGCTTCGCTGGGCCAATGAATCAGGACTATGGGATGGCTGGCGTACTACTATCAAGCAAGTTGTGTTGCGGCATGCTGGGCGTCGGGAAAGCCAGGCTAGCGCGGCTTTCCCGGCGTTGTCAGAGCATGTTGCCGCGAATGTCGACGATGCGCAGTTCGCCGCGTTCGCGGCGCAGCAGCAATTCGGCCTCTCCCTCCCGTTTCTGCGGGTTACCCTTGAGGTCATTCCAGCGATGCGACCAGCGCAGCGAGACGCTGACGCGTCTCTCTTGGGAAAGGACGCGGCCGACGCGCAGCGACCAGTCCACGGCGAATTCCCGGCGTCGCCGGTCGTCGATGCGATCACGGATATCGGCCAGGGTACCGTTGGGATCGTCCGAGAAGTAGCGAGCGACGGAGGTCCAGCCGCCGCGGCGCAAACCGTCTTCAAGACCCCTGACCAGGTCGTCAACTTCGTCGCGCAGCGGGTCGCGCTCCCGGGGGCGGACATTGACGCAGCCGCCAAGGGCGACGGCGGCGGCTGCCAGCAGGAATTTACGGCGTAGTCCCGGTGCTGCCTGCGGGTGGGAAGGAAGGTCGTGTTGGTTTGCGCTTTGGTTTTCCAGCTTCTCGTCAGTCATGATGGTTTCCTTTGCCGATCAGTGAATGCATCAGCATATTTGATTTTCGCCGCGCTGGTTGCTTCGGCTCGATTTCCCGTTTCCGGCTAGCGGTCAGCGCAGCCATTGCTGTCCGCTGATTGTGCGCAGGATGCGTGCTTTACCGTCGACCAGGCCGACGACTTCGACGATCTGTGATTCTTCCTCGTGGTGCAGGCGCTGCCGGCTGTTGTCGCCGATGATCTTCACCGAGTAGCTGACCTGGGCCTGATCGTCACCGATGGGCTGAACCGAGAAGCCGCTGATCCGGTACTGGATGCGGTCGAAGACCTTGAACGAATTGATCAGTGTGTCCTCGACGTCGCGCGTATCGGCACCGTCTCCGCCGTGCCAGTCATTGGCAAGGAGGCCGAGAATGGTGCGGATGTCACCGCGGCCGTAGGCATCGACAAAGCTCTGATAGAGGGCCTGGATCTGCGCGTTGCTGATGCCGAAGGAAGCCAGGTAGGCGGCCAGTTTCGGTTGCAAAGCGCGGCCGCGATCAAGGGCGCTGCTCGCCGCCTGTTCGCCGCGCTGGACGTAGTAGCCCATGTATGAGCCAGGCTGCAGGCTGCGTTCCAGCTCTTGCTGCCACTCGCGGGCACGTTCGCGGCCTGCTGCGTTGGGCGGCTGGCGGAGCAGGGCGTCGATCAGGTCGAGCCAGGTCAGGTAGGAGCCGATCTGGTTGTCGCGGGTGCGCAGGTAGCCGATCCGCATCGAACCCAGATAGTGGGCCTCGCGGAAACGCTGCATGGCCTGGAAGATTGGCATCTCCGAAGTGATGTGGCCGTTGCTGGCGAGCGGCAGATAGATGTCGTTGGCCTTGCGGTTGATTTCGCCGAGAGCGCTTTCGCCACCGGCGGCGTCGTTGGTCGTGGCATAGGCGCGCGCCTGACCGGCCAGGCTGTCGAGCTGTGCAGCCCGCTTCGGGAAACCGTTCGCCACCTCCTGGCGGAAAGGCCCGATTTTGGCTTCATAGGCGTTCAACGCCGCTTCCATCTGCTCGAACAGGCTGCTGGCGTTGGGCCAGCCGGCCGGCAGATCCTGCGGGTCCGGTGGCGCCCAGTACCAGTGGTTGCTCGCCGGCCAGCGCGACTCCCAGGTGGTGATCTGGTTGAACAACTCATCTTCCTGCAGGTAGACGCTCTGTCCCGGGGCGATATCGTTGAGTTCGCTGCTGATCCTGGCGATCTGTCCGGACAGTTCGCGTTCGAGGCGCGCGTACTGGTTCCAGGCGCTCTGGTAATCGTTGAATCCCTGGGAGGCGTTGCGGTCGCGCTCGGCGTATTTTTTGCGCGTTTCGCGCAGGGTTTCCAGGGTGTAGCGGGGCTGGTCGGGGTCCGACGACCAGTAGTATTGGCGCGACATCTGCTTCAGCACGTGCTGCTCGATCGCTTCGTCGGTGTTGAGCGAAGCGGTGATGCGCTTGACCTTGTCGATTTCTTCGCGGGTAATGCCGTTCCATTCGAGCCAGAAACGACCGCTGGCGCCATAGTTGGTGATGCCGGCAGCGTAGAAACTCTGGTAAAGGTTGCCTTTCAGGGCCAGCAGTTCCTGCGCCTTGGGCAGCAGTTCCTCAGCCCGGCGCATGACCGGCTCGCCGCGTTGCGCCCGCTCCCAGTTTTCCTGGTGCGGCACCAGCATGGCCTTGGCTTCCTGTTCGCGGACTGCGGCGTACTGGCTGAACAGCACGCTGGACTGGTTGAGCGTGATGAACAGATCCAAGGCGTTCTCGCTGGGCAGCGAGTAGTCGTAGTAATACCACTGCAGCCCATCCCAGAGCGCGATGTTGGGTTCGATTTCCTTGGCGAAGCCATCGGCCTGACTGGCGTAACCGGAGAGGCGGCCGGATTGGGATTTGGCTGTATCGAACAGCAATTGCGCGTAGTCGCGGATTTTGCCGGCGCGTTCGCGCCATTCCCGGTAGCGCTCGGCGCTCCCCTTGAGCGGCCCGACCGGTGCTGTCGCCGGCCACAGGGAACCGAGCGAGTAGGTCGGGCTCCAGGCGCTCATCGCCAGGTAATAACCGCTGGTGCCGAGGTTGCGTATTGTTTCCTGGCGGCTTTCCAGTTTCAACTCCCAGGGATAGGCCCAGGTGATCTCGACGGTTTCCCGGCGAAAGGCATCGAAGCGGCGGTAAAACGTGGCACGTCGCTCACTCTCGGCTTTTTCCTCTTCGCCGAGTTTCTGTACCGGTTCGTAATAGCCGCTGCGCATCGCCTGCGATTCCTTTTCGCTGGCCTGGCGATAGTTGTCCGCTGCCTTGTACAGGCGATCCAGGGCCGCCCGGTACATGCTATTACGCGTTTCGGTGTCCTCGACACCGCGCAGCCGCTCTCTCAGTTCATTCCAGAAATAGTCGCTGGCCGCTGAGTAAGCGTCGGAAAACGGCTTCATCTGTTGGTAGTGGTAGGCATTGGCGTCGTAGCTGCTCTTGATGCCGACCAGACGGTAGGTGCCACCGTTGATCGTGCCGGATTTCAGGTTGTTCCAGGCGGTGCGGTATTCGCCGACAGCCGCGCCGTACTGCTTCGGCTCGCCTGGGTAGAGGTTGATGTTCTGGGTCGGTGGCGGTCCGGCGACATCGCGCGCCTTGTCCAGACTGTCGAGGAAGGCCTTGTTGCCTTGCAGGTTGCGGATGCGCGAATCGAGGTCGGCGATGCGCCGCTGCAGGGAGTCGATTTCCGCACTAATCGCTGGCACCACCTGGTCGATATCCTTGCGCGCCTCGACCAGCGCTGACTTGGCCGGGCCGATCCGTTCCTGGATGAAGGTGATTTTGCCGGTGACCACCGAATCCGACTTGGCGACCTGATCCGGCGTGTTCTGCCAGCGCTGCAGCCAGGTATTCTGGACCATGCCGCGGGTGACCAGTTGGTCAGCCACCTGTTCCGGCGTCATCCGCATCGCCTGGTCGAGCAGACGCAAGGCGGGGGCGATGCCGACCACGGAATCGGAAAGTTTCTTCACCTTGGCCGGTAGATGGCCGGCGTCCCACTTCTTGTAGGCATCGACCGCCCGGTCGTTGATGAAGTTGGCGGTGGCGATTGCAATGCTGCTGCCGGGGTTGACCTTGGTGATGGTGTCATTGGCAACGCCGATTACGCCGACGAAGGCATTCCATAACTGGAAGCCGCGCAGCCGGGTTTCCAGGCTGACCAGGTCGCGGTAGGACTCGGCGAGTTTCTCGCGCGCCTCAGCCAGTTCTTTCGGCTTGCCGCGCAGTCCGCTGAGGATTTCGCTGAGCGCCTGTTTCTCTTCGGTCAGCTTGGCGATTTCCTCGTCCTCGGCGGCTGGCGCCGCCGTCACGGACAGGCAGAGGAGGGTGGTGGCAAGGAATTTCAGGAAACGCCGGCCGGCGTGCCGTGGCGAACTGGGGCCCGTACGGGCCAATACTGTCCTGGCGTTCATGGCGCCCCTCCCGGGTTACTGGTAGGTCTTGGGTGCTGGTGGCGGCGAAGTCTTGGCTTCGATGGCCTGCATCTGCAGGCGGTCTTCGAGACGTAGCAAATCACGGTTGCTTTCGCCAGCAAGGCGCGAAAGCTGTTTCTGCAGCGGCGGCAGGCAGGCGAGGACGGCTTCGCTTTCCCTGGCCAGCCAGCCAGCCACCAGCATGGCGCGTGCCAGTTCGAGGAACCGCAGGTCGCGGCTCTCTTGCAGTAGACGGTGGTTTTCGGGGTTTTCGCTGCGCAGCCTGGTGTCGATCGCGGCGGCGTCGAGCCCCTTGGTCTGCAGCAGGCGCTGGCTGGTGGCACGGCAGTCGCGCAGGGCGGCGGTGTCTAGGTTGACCGCGCCGGGCGTGGCTGCTGCTTGCTTCGCCAGTTGGTCGAGGGCGGCGAAATAGGCATCGGTCGGCATGCCCAGCGAGACCATCTGCTGCGCTTCACCCACCGAGCGGCTGGAGGGTAGCGCCAGCGGCACGCCGTTGAGTGCCGCCACCGCACGGTTCATCGCCAGCAAGGCCTGACTGGCGGAAACATTCAAGGCATTCAGGGTTTCCCGCTGCTTGGCGACGGCCGCTGGCGTCGTATTGTCGGCCGCCGGTTCGGCGGCGCCGCAGAGGCTGGCAACGCCAAGGATCAGAAGCATTGAGACAAGTCGCGTTTTCATGACTTCATCCTTTCCCAGGGCATCCGGTGTGGCGGTTGATTCCGTGGCTGCCGGAAGCTTGTTGCCGGAAGGCGGTCGATGCGTCCGGGGCGGTTCGGCCCCGGACGGTTCGGCGTCTTTCCGCTTACTTGAAGTTCGGCGTATCGCTCAGCAGGTATTCGAATCGCCGCGAGACCTGTCCGTTCTGCGACGCCAGGCGGACCAGCGCATACTTGCCGCTGACCAGCTTCATGCCGATGACCTGGCCGACCTGCAGATGAACGAACTCCAGGCCGGGCGTCAGCGCGCCGGGGTTGATCGCCGGCGGCTGGCTCAGGCTGAAGCTGCCGAGGACGGCTGCCGCTTCGACCTCGTTGCCGAGGAACATCTCGAAGAAACCGCCGAAGGCGAAGTCGCCGCCGGGCTGGACGTTGTTGACCTTGGCACCGGTGCGGAACGAGTAGCCCTGGCCCATGTTCAGTTCGACGTTGCCGCTGTCGACTCGGCCGGAACCGCCTGTGGAATCGGTGGTTTGCCCCTGCTTCTGGGTGGATACCTCGCCGGTCTTCTCGTTGACCGTCAGGACCGGCCGACCGACCGCTTCGCCGGTGACGTAGGTGGCGACGTTGGACGGGTCGGAGACACCGAAGATCAGCGGGGCCGCGAGTTCCTGCAGCTTGTAGCCGTCGCCGTCGCGGATCAGGGTGACCGAGGTCATCGCCTGGTCGGTGAGCATCTGGCCGCTGCGTACCGAACGGACCTGGCGCCGGAAGTTGAAGTAGATCGTCCACCGGTTGTCGCTGGCCGCCATGCGTTGGATCGTCGGCTCGATGCGGATCGAGTCGAAGAAGCGGAAGTCGTTGCCGATGGCGCTGTCGAGTGCCGTCTCGTTGCCGAGGAATTCACGCGATACCAGGCCCATGAAGCCGCTGCGGTCGCGCGCCATGTAGCGGTCGAGCAATTGCTGGAAGGCGGCCTTGGCCAGTGCCCGGTTGTCTTCCTTGACCACCTTGAACTCGAAGGCGTGTTCGGCCTCGTCGCTCGACTGACCGGTGGTCGACAGGGCGCGGATCTTGAAGCGGTAGGCGCGTTCGATTTCGGGAACGAATTCGAAGGCGAACAGGCCGCGTTCGCCGACCGGGATCGCCGTCCAGTTGGCGCCGTCGTCGAGGCTGGCCTCGACCCGGCCGATCTTGCCCTGGCCGACCTCGGCCCGGCCGCGGACGGCGATCTTGCGCTGGTCGAGGTCTTCCGGCGAGAACTGCAGGCTGCGGTTGACGCGTAGCGCGCTGACGTTGTTGAACAGCAGGTCGGAGAACACCGGCTGCCCGGAATCGCTGCCGAAACGCCACCACTGGGCGGTGGCGGACTGGGCGATGGCGAGCAGCAGGAGGGCAAGGATGCCGTGCAGGAACTGGCGGTAGCGATTGACGGACGGGGTCATGGTTTATTTCTCCAGCGAGAACGGGATGTCCAGCATCACGCGGACATAGCGCTCCCGGTAATCCTTGGTGTTGTCGCTGAAATTGTAGTGAGCCTTGCCGGCTTCGGCGCGGATGCTGCTGCCCGGGAACTGACCGGGGCGATAGGCGACGCTCACGCCATAGCGCAGCAGGCTGTTGTCGTTGTCGATCCCGGTGCCGTTGTTGACGTTGCGCTGTTCGAAATTCATCGCATAGGTCAGGTTGCCGGGGGCGACCAGGCGGAGGTCGAGCAGGGCGCCGTCGGTGAGGACCGACTTGCCGGTCAGCGGGTCCTGGATGATCTGATGTTCCAGCGTCAGGTAGGGGCGGAAGTCGTAGCGCCCTTCGTCGAACATGTGCCGGGAATCGATGGCAAAGCGGTACAGGAAATCGTCGGTGTCGGTACGGCCGTTGGTGGTGTCCTTGCGCTTGTTGAGCAGGGCTTCCACTTCGCCGCGTACCGAGACTTCCTGGAAGCGGTCGCTCATGCTGACGTAGAGGCGGTCGGAGATGTTGCGGTCGTACTGCGGCGCTTCGGTCTTCACCTGGCGCTGGCGCAGCGAGGTGGTCAGCGTCAGGTTGCGGCGGTCGAACAGGCCGCGCGCGGTGACGCCGGCTTCCGGGATATGGGTGCGCGTCGTCGCGCCGATCTGGTCGTCGAGATTGTTGCGGTACCAGTCGTCGGCGAGGAAGACGCTCCACGTCTTGTTGAGGCGGTAATCGCCGCGCAGGTAGTAGCGCAGGCGGTCGATGGCGGCGCCGCCACCCAAGGTGACGAAGTCGGAGGAGACGCGTTCGGTGCGCATGCGCCAGCGCAGGTCACCGAGGCTGCCGTCGGCGTTGATGCGATGCGCGGTACCGACCATGTCGTGATTGACGCCGGCGGCGGTCTGCTTGCGGGTGTCGGCCTGGGCATGCTCGCCGCTCAGGCGGACGCCGCTGTCGGTGCGGTATTCCCAGTCGAAGGCCGGCAGCACCTGGCGGTAGGTATCCTCGATGGTGCGTACCGAGGCGTTGTCGTGGTCGGACGCGGACACCAGGTTGAGGCCGACCCGGTAGTTGTCGCCGGCGTTCTGGGCGCGCAGGCCGACGACATCGCGCTGGATGGTTTCGTTGTGCGGTTCGCCGAACAGGTGATCCCAGCGCGGCGCCATGGTGCCGGCGACGACGCGCAGGTAGGTCGATTCGCCGAAGTTGCGCTGGTAGCCGAGGCCCTTGATCGCCTGGTTCAGCGAATACTGCGACAGCGTCGCGTAGTAGTCGCCCAGCGTCAGGTGATTGACCTGGTCGCGGGCGATGAACTGCACGCGCTGCAGACTCCAGACGGCGGGATCATGGCGCTTGCTGTCGGTGTAGCGGACGACGGCATTGAACTCGGTCTTCAGTTCCTCGCCGATCGGCTGGCGGGCGGTGAATTCAACATCGTGCAGCCAATGCGAACCTTGCTCGTAAAAGCTGCTGGCCCGGCCCGGGCCACTGATCCGGTAATCCTCGAACATGCTGCGCACGGTGACGTCGAGGGATTTTTCCGGCAGGCCGCTGTCGTACTGGAAATTGCCGAATACCGGCTTTTTCTCGATTTGCGGGCCGTTCAGCGTCTCCGGAGGCGACAGTGGAACGATGATGCCCGGGCTGGCGGCGCTGGCCGACGATGCCTTGGGTTGCAGTGTCGGCACCGGCGCGCTTTCCTGAGCGGAAGCGTGGCCGGTCGGCCAGGAATTGAGGGCGCAGATCACCCCGGCTGCGATTAGAGTGTGTTTCATCGTGCAACTCTTTTTTGTTGTGTGCTGAGCGGGCTCTCCTCCCGGTTCGCACTCTGGAACGATCTCTTTGATGAGCGACTGTAACAAATATTAACATTCCTTAACATTCGTTGGTCGCGCGAGACGTCACAGGAAGTGCTCAAAAAATGAACACTGTTGTTTTGACGATGCAGTGTGGGGCGCCCCAGGGCCGGGGCGTGCCGGTCAGCCGAGCACGCTGACGACGATCTCGCGCTGGTGCGCCTGAGCGCGGTGTTCCCAGAGGTAGATGCCTTGCAGTCTGCCGAGCAGGAGGCGGCCGTTGGCGCAGGGGATGTTGAGCGAGACGCCGGTGAGTACACTTCGGGCCAGCGAGGCCATGTCGTCCTGGCCTTCGGTGTCGCGCCGATAGGCCGGGTCACCGTCGGGGGCCCAGCGTTTGGCGAGGGTTTCCAGATCGCCGCGAATGTCGGCGTCGGCCTTTTCGGTGATGGTCAGCGAGCAGGAAGTGTGACGCACGAAAATATTGACGAGACCGCTGGGAACGCCCGATGTGGCGACGATATGTGCAATTTCGCCGGTGATTTCCGTCATCATGCGCGGTAGTGTTTCGACAAGAATGCTTTTCTGATGTTTCATTGCCTGGTCTCACGCGGCAGGAGTTCGAGAGGAAAGCCAAGAATGCGGGCAGTGCGGTCGGCGCCGTAAACGGCCGTTTGGCATTATCGCGGCTCGCACGGCATTGCGCAATCCGCGATAATGCGCGCCATTTCAAGTATTTGCCGAAAGGTTGCGGATGTCACGAATCGCACTTGCCCCGATGGAAGGCCTCGCCGATCCGCTGATGCGCGACGTGCTGACGGCGGTGGGCGGCTACGACTGGGGCATTTGCGAGTTCGTCCGGGTGACCGAGAGCGTGCTGCCCAACCGGACTTTCCTGCGTACCTGCCCGGAGCTGAAGAACGGCAGCCGGACGCCGGCCGGGACGCCGATGCGCGTCCAGTTGCTGGGGTCGGACCCGCATTTCATGGCCGGCAACGCGCGGCGCCTGGTCAAGCACCGGCCGGCCGGGGTCGACATCAACTTCGGTTGTCCGGCGCCGACCGTCTTCCGCCATCGCGGCGGTTCGGCGCTGCTCGGCGAGCCGCAGTTGCTGCACGACATCGTCGCCGCGGTGCGCGCCGAGGTGCCGACGGCCATTCCCTTCACCGCCAAGATGCGGCTCGGCATCGACGACACCTGCCTGGCGGTCGATTGCGCGCAGGCGATCGAAGCCGGTGGCGCCGACGCGCTGATCGTGCACGGCCGGACCAAAGCCGACGGCTACCGGCCGCCGGCGCGCTGGGCGCAGATCGACCGGGTGCGCGCGGCGATCGACATCCCGGTGATCGCCAACGGCGAGGTGTGGACCGTCGACGACTGGCGACGCATCCGCGAAGAAAGCGGCTGCGCCGACGTCATGATCGGGCGCGGTGCGCTGGCCGATCCCTTCCTTGCCCGACGCATCCGTGGCGAGGCGGTGGGCGGCTGGGACGAACTGCGGCCGTGGCTGGAGATGTTCTGGCGTGGCGTGCGCGAGCGCGTGCTGCCGGTGCACGCCGGCGGCCGCCTGAAGCAGTGGCTGATGCTGCTGCGCCGCCATTACCCGCCGGCCGAGGCGCTCTACCAGCAATTGCGGCCGGTCAAGGCGGCCGAGGACATCGACCGCCTGCTGCTCGCTGCCGGCATTCTCGGCGAACTGCCGCTGGCCGCCTGACGCCATGGACGGCAACTCGCGCTTCATCGCCAGCGCCCAGGACGGCCCGCACGCCGACCTGGAAGTGCTGCTGCGCCGTCACCTGGCACAGCCTTTCCGCAAGCCGCTGCTCGATTACAACCGTGCCGCCTGCGACCGGGCGCTCGCCGCGCACGCCGCCTGGAACCCGGCGGCGCCGTTGATCCTCGATGCCGGCTGCGGCGTCGGCTGGAGCACGCTACGCTTGGCGGCCGCCTTTCCCGACCATTTCGTGATCGGCGTCGACCAGTCGAGTGACCGCCTGGAGCGCGGCAAACCCTTGCCGCTACCGGCCAACGCGCTGTTGCTGCGCGCCGACCTGGTCGATTTCTGGCGCCTGCTCGCCGAGCGCGGCGTTCGCCTGGCCCGCCATTACAACCTCTATCCGAATCCCTGGCCGAAGATCGGCCACCTCGCCCGGCGCTGGCACGGCCACGCCGTCTTCCCGGTCTGGCGCGAGCTGGGCGGCATCGTCGAATGCCGCAGCAACTGGCGCATCTACATCGAGGAAATGGCGCTGGCACTGGGCTGGCTGGGCGATTGCGCGGTGGCGGCCGAGCCCTATGTCACGGACGATCCCTTGACGCCGTTCGAGAAGAAATACCTCGCTTCCGGCCATGAGTTATGGCGCTGCCGGGCGGATCTGGGATGAGCGTCTGCCAGACCTGCGGCGCCTGCTGCGCCAGCCTGCGCGTCGATTTCCATCCGGCCGAGCTGGCCGGCGGCGCCTACGCCTGGGCGGACGGCGTGCCGTTGGCGATGACGGTGCCGGTGACGGCGAAGATCGTCCGCCTGCGCGGCACCGACGCCGCGCCGCCGCGCTGCGTCGCGCTGGCGGGCGAGGTCGGCGTTGCCGTGCGGTGCACGATCTACGAGGCGCGGCCGTCGCCCTGCCGCGAATTCGATGTCGAACACGCGGCCTGCGCCCGGGCGCGCCGTCAGTGCGGCTTGTCGCCCCTTTCGGCGGCGACCGACAGCCAGCGGTAGAGCGTCGCGAACAGGCGCTCCGGGTCGACCGGCTTGGTGATGTGGTCGTCCATGCCGGCGTCCAGGCAGCGTTGGCGGTCCTCGCTGAAGGCGTTGGCGGTCAGCGCGATGATCGGCAGTTCGCTGCCGCCGGGCTGGGCGCGGATCGCCTGGCTGGCGGCAACGCCGTCGATGCCGGGCATCTGGATGTCCATCAGGATCAGCGCGTAGTCGTTGCTGGCGGCCATGGCGACCGCCGTTTCGCCATTGTTCGCGGTGTCCACGAGCAGCCCGGCGTCGCCCAGCAGTTCGCGGAACACCTCGCGGTTCACCGGTTCGTCCTCGGCGAGCAGGATGCGTTTGCCGGCGAAGCGGCGCTCCAGCGCGGCCACGGCATCGAGCGTGGTGTTGCGGGGCAGCGGCAGGGTCGCCTCGCCGCCGCCCAGCCGGGCCTCGAACCAGAAGCGGCTGCCGCGGCCGGGCTGGCTGTCGAGGCCGATGCGGCCGTCCATCATTTCCACCAGCCGCTTGCAGATCGCCAGCCCGAGGCCGGAACCGCCGTAGCGGCGGGTCATCGAGCCGTCGGCCTGGACGAAGGGCTCGAACAGGCGCTGCTGGATTTCCGGCGTGACGCCGATCCCGGTGTCCTCGACCGAACAGTGCAGGACGAGATGCGGGGCCTCGCCAGTCAGCGCGAGGTGGACGGTGACGCCGCCGCAGTCGGTGAACTTGATCGCGTTGATGCACAGGTTGAGCAGCACCTGCTTGAGCCGGTGCGGGTCGCCGCTGACCTGGGTGCGGGCGAGCGTTTCCGGGACTTCGAAGACCAGGTAGAGGCCCTTTTCGGCGGCCAGGTGTTCGAGCAGGCGCTGCACCGGGGCGACGATCTCGTTCAACTGGAAGGGAATGTGCTCCAGCGTCAGACGGTCGGCCTCGATGCGCGACAGGTCGAGGATGTCGTTGATCACCGCCAGCAGGTGGCGGGCGGCGTCGGCGACCTTGCCCAGTTGATCCCTCTGCTTGGCGTCGCTGGCGCGGCGCAGCGCCAGGTCGGTCATGCCGAGGATGGCGTTCATCGGCGTCCGCAGCTCGTGGCTCATCGTCGCCAGGAAGGTGCTTTTCGCCCGGCTTGCCGCTTCCGCCGCTTCCTTGGCGACCGACAGCGCCACCGTGCGTTCTTCGACGCGTTGTTCCAGTTCGGCCTGGTGGCGGGCGAGCGCCGCCTCGTTGCGGCGTCGTTCGGAAATGTCGCGGGTGATGCCGAGGATGCGTACCGGCTGGCCGTGGTCGTCGAGCAGCAGGGTGGTGACGACTTCGGTCGGGACGATGCTGCCGTCGCGGTGCGGCTGGTCAACTTCCATCGTCCGCGCATGCGGGCCGGGGGCGCCGCTGGCAACAGCGGCCATCGTTTCGCCCAGTGCCTGCTCGACGCGCGCCGCCGATTCCGGGGTCAGCGCGGCGCTCATCGGCTGCGCCATGATTTCCTCGGCGCTCCAGCCGCGCAGGCGCTGCACCGAGGGGCTGATGTAGCTGAAGCGCAGGCTCGGCAGTTCGAGTAGCCAGATGACGTCGTTGGCGTTTTCCGAGATCAGCCGGTAACGGCTTTCGGCGAGCCGCAGCGCTTCGTCGGAGCGGCTGCGTTCGACCGCCAGTTCGGCCAGTTGCGCGTAGCCTTCGATCAGCGCGATGTCGCGTTGATCCGGCGTGGCGGGCTGCCGGTGGTAAAGCGCGAAGGTGCCGCGGACCTTGCCGGTGCGCCCGTGGAAAGGTTGCGACCAGCAGGCGCGCAAGCCGGCGCGCGCCGCCAGCGGCCGGTAATCGGTCCAGTAGGGATGGCGTTCGATGTCGTTGACGATCACCCGTTCGTCGCGCCAGGCGGCGGTGCCGCAAGAGCCGACGCCGTCGCCGATGGCGGCGCCGTCGATCGCCTGGTTGTAGAAATCGGGCAGGCTGGGCGCCGAGCCGTGGCGCAGGTGGCTGCCGTCGGCGTCGAGCAGGAGGATCGAGCAGAGTACGCCGGGGCGTTGCGCCTCGACCTCGCGGGTCAGGCTGTCGAGCACTTCGCCGAGCGGTGCGCCATGGTTGAGCTGTTGCAGCACCCGGTTCTGCAGCGCCAGTTCCTGGCTGCGTTCGGCCAGCTGGCGCTGGCTCTGGCGCAGTTGCCGGTTGAGCCGGCGCATGTTGAGGGCGATGCCGGAAAGGGCGGCGACCGCGAGCAGGGCGGCGATCAGCGGCAGCAGCAGGCGTTTCCAGGCGTCGTCCGACGCGTCGGCGGGCAGGAAACCGGCCAGCGGAAAGTTGACCGGCAGCATGCCGAGTTCGGCGTAGATGCTGGCAATGTGGTGCCAGCGACCGGGATTCATGTAGCCGACCGGCACCAGGTCGGCGCGCACCAGCGGCGCCGTCTGCGCGGCTTCGAATTCGAGGTGTTCGCGGCTCAGGCGCTCGGGATAGCGGTCGCGGATCAGGGCGATGATTTCGTCCGGATGGGCCAGCGCGTATTCCCAACCGCGCAGGCTGGCCTGCACGAAGGCGCGTGTCCGTTCGGGGCGTTCGCGTAGTTCGCGCTCGCTGGTGAACAGCACGTCGCCGTAGAAGTCGATGCCGGTCGAGCGCGGCGTCAGCAGCAGGTAGGGGAAATTCCGCTGTTGCAGCAGGAAGGGTTCGAAGGTCTGGTAGGCCGACATGGCGTCGGTGTGGCCTTCGATCAGGTCTTCGACATTGAAGCTGTGCTTGAGCCGGTTCAGCTTCTCCGGCCTGAGACCTTCGTATTTCAGGTAGGCCGTCAGTTCGTCGGACTGGCCTTCGAGCATCAGCCGCTTGCCGGCCAGGTCATGGATGCTTTCCAGGTCGCTGCCGCGGCGGGCGACGATCGCCACCGGCGAGTGCTGGAAGATGGCAGCCAGCGCCACCACCGGTTTGCCGGCATGGCGTTCGAGGATCAGGTTGCTGCCGCCGACCCCGAATTGCGCTTCGCCGGCCATCACCCGGCCGACGACGTCGGTCTCCGGCGCCGCTTCGTCAAAGCGCACCTCGATCCCGGCGTCGCGGTAATAGCCCTTGGCGTCCGCCGCGTAATAGCCGGCGAACTGGAAGGCGTGCGTCCATTTCAGTTGCAGGGTCAGCGTTTCGCCGGCCTGGGCGGTGAACGTCGCCACCAGCAGCAGGCCGGCAAGCGCCGGGCGGAAGAGCCGGAAGGCCACGCGCCGCCTTCAGCGCACCAGGTCGAGCAGCTTGCCGAAGGCCTCGGCGAACTGCTTGAGGCCAGCCGCCTGCAATTCTTCGCCGACCGCGTCGAGGTCGATACCGAGCGCCGCCACGCCGGCCAGTTGCGCCGCCGTGCCGGCCGGGTCGGCGGCCAGCGTCGCGGCAGCGTCGCCGTGGTCGCGGAAGGCCACCAGCGTCGCGTCCGGCACGGTGTTGACGGTGCCGTCACCGATCAGTTGCTCGACGTAGGTGACGTCGCGGTAGGCCGGGTTCTTGGTCGAGGTCGATGCCCACAGCAGCATCTGCTGGCGGGCGTTGCCGGGCAGTGCGGGCAGCGCCTGCCAGTCGGCGTAGGCCTGGCGGGCCATGGCGATCGCCGTGCGGCCCTGCAGTTGCGACGGCAATTTGGGGTCGAGCAGGCTGTCCAGGCGGCTGATGAAGATGCTGGCCACCGAGGCGATGCGGTCGACCGG
This sequence comes from Azonexus sp. MM2026_4, assembly GCF_055901855.1. Lineage (NCBI taxonomy): Bacteria > Pseudomonadati > Pseudomonadota > Betaproteobacteria > Rhodocyclales > Azonexaceae > Azonexus > Azonexus sp. MM2026_4. Next base: position 4,546,584 of record NZ_CM148380.1, read on the forward strand.
CAGGCCGGCGGCAAAGCGCCGCTCGATGCCGGCGCGGTAGGCGGCCTGGACATCGGCGAGCTGGCCGGGGGAGAAGATCAGCGTCACATTGACGTTGATGCCGGCGGCGATGCTGTCGGCGATCGCCAGCATGCCGGCCGGGGTTGCCGGGATCTTGATCATCGCGTTCGGGCGGTCGATCTCCGCCCACAGGCGGCGGGCGGCGGCGGCGGTGCCGGCGGCGTCGTCGGCCAGACTGGGCGAGACCTCGAAACTGACGAAGCCGGCGCGGCCGTCGCTGCTTTCATGCAAGGGCGCGAACAGGTCGCAGGCCTTCTGCACGTCGGGCAGGGCGAGTGTTTCAAAACGGCGTTCGGCGTCGAGCGGGCTGTCCTTGAGCGCGGCGACGGCGCTCTGGTAGGCCGGGTCCGTGCGGATCGCGTTGTAGAAGATGGCCGGGTTCGAGGTGACGCCGGCTACCGCGTCGTCGGCGATCCAGCGGGCCAGCTCGCCGGTTTCGAGCAGTTGGCGGGAGAGGTTGTCGAGCCAGACCTGCTGGCCCAGGCGGGAGATCGCGGCGATGCGGGACATGGGATTTCTGGGGTATCGTGGAAAAGTCCTCAGTCTAGCAGCCTGTGGACGGAAGCGCATTTATCCCCGTTCGGGTCGGACAAGGCTGTGGATAAGCTCGGGATAGCGGCGGCAAATGACTGAGCCGCAAGGAACTTGAGGCTGCCGCCTGTTTTTTGAGCGAATTCGTCGTTGCACTGCAGCAGGGCAGTGGCGGAGCGGTGAACTAACATATAAAATATATAAGACCTGCGGGTGCCGGCGGGGAAGGTTCATCAGAACCATCAGGCCGTCGCCGTTGTCGTAAAATTCGTCCTTTACCCCTAGAGCAACCCTTTACGAAAGGAAGTCGCCGTGCTTGAAGCCTATCGCGCCCACGTAGCAGAGCGTGCAGCCCTCGGTATCCCGCCGCTGCCCCTGTCCAAGCAACAGACCACCGAGCTGGTCGCCCTGCTGAAGAATCCGCCGGCTGGCGAAGAAGCCGCCCTGGTCGAGCTGATCACCTACCGCGTGCCGGCCGGTGTCGATGACGCCGCCAAGGTCAAGGCCGAGTTCCTGGCCAAGGTCGCCAAGGGCGAAGAAGCCTGTGCCCTGATTTCCCGCGAAAAGGCTGCCGAGCTGCTCGGCACCATGCTCGGCGGTTACAACGTCAAGCCGCTGATCGACCTGCTCGCCTGCCCGACCTGCGGCGCCGTCGCCGCCGAAGGACTGAAGAAGACCCTGCTGGTTTTCGACTTCTTCCACGATGTCGCCGAACTGGCCAAGGGCGGCAACGCCAATGCCCAGGCCGTCATGCAGTCGTGGGCCGACGCCGAATGGTTCACCTCGCGTCCGGCCGTGCCGGCCTCGCAGAAGCTGACCGTCTTCAAGGTCACCGGCGAAACCAATACCGACGACCTGTCGCCCGCCCCGGATGCCTGGTCGCGTCCCGACATCCCGCTGCACGCGCTGGCCATGCTGAAGAACCCGCGTCCGGGTATCGAAGCCGACGAGCCGGGCTCGCGCGGCCCGATCAAGCAACTGGAAAAGCTGGCTGCCAAGGGCAACCTGATCGCCTACGTCGGTGACGTGGTCGGTACCGGTTCCTCCCGCAAGTCCGCCACCAACTCGGTGCTGTGGTTCACCGGCGAAGACATCCCCTTCGTCCCGAACAAGCGTTTCGGCGGCGTCTGCCTGGGTTCCAAGATCGCCCCGATCTTCTTCAACACGATGGAAGATGCCGGCGCGCTGCCGATTGAAATCGACGCCGGCCAGATGGACATGGGCGACGAGATCGAACTGAAGGTCGACGAAGCCACCGGCAAGGTCACCGCCGTCAAGAACGGTGCCGTGATCGCCGAATCGCAACTGAAGACCCTGGTCATCCTCGACGAAGTCCGCGCTGGCGGCCGTATCCCCCTGATCATCGGGCGTGGCCTGACCACCAAGGCGCGTGAATTCCTCGGCCTGCCGCAATCGACGCTGTTCCGCCTGCCGCAAAACCCGGCCGACGACGGCAAGGGTTACTCGCTGGCCCAGAAGATGGTCGGCAAGGCCTGTGGCGTGACCGGCATCCTGCCGGGCACCTACTGCGAGCCGAAGATGACCACCGTCGGTTCGCAAGACACCACCGGCCCGATGACCCGCGACGAACTCAAGGACCTGGCCTGTCTCGGCTTCTCCGCCGATTTGGTCATGCAGTCCTTCTGCCACACCGCCGCCTATCCGAAGCTGGTCGACGTGCGCATGCACCGCGAACTGCCGTCCTTCATCAGCACCCGCGGCGGCGTTGCGCTGCGTCCGGGCGACGGCGTCATCCACTCCTGGCTGAACCGCCTGCTGCTGCCGGATACCGTCGGCACCGGCGGTGACTCGCACACCCGTTTCCCGATCGGCATCTCCTTCCCGGCCGGTTCCGGCCTGGTCGCCTTTGCCGCCGCCACCGGCGTCATGCCGCTGGACATGCCGGAATCCGTGCTGGTCCGCTTCAAGGGCAAGATGCAGGAAGGCATCACCCTGCGCGACCTGGTCAACGCCATTCCGCTGTACGCCATCAAGGCTGGCCTCTTGACTGTCGAGAAGAAGGGCAAGAAGAACGTCTTCTCCGGTCGCATCCTGGAAATCGAAGGTCTGCCGGATCTCAAGGTTGAACAAGCCTTCGAACTCTCCGACGCCGCCGCCGAGCGTTCCGCTGCCGCCTGCGCGATCGCCCTGAACAAGGAACCGATCGTCGAGTACATGCGTTCGAACATCACCCTGATGAAGTGGATGATCGCCGAAGGCTACTCGGATGCCCGCACCCTGAAGCGCCGCATCAACGCCATGGAAGACTGGATCGCCAACGGCACGCTGCTCAAGGCTGACGCCAACGCCCAGTACGCCGCGGTCATCGAAATCGACCTGGCTGAAGTCACCGAGCCGATCCTGGCCTGCCCGAACGATCCGGACGACGTCAAGGTCCTGTCCGAAGTCGCCGGCGCCAAGATCGATGAAGTCTTCATCGGCTCCTGCATGACCAACATTGGCCACTTCCGTGCCGCCGGCAAGGTGCTCGAAGGCAAGTCGGACATCCCGACGCGTCTGTGGATTGCTCCGCCGACCAAGATGGATGCGCTGATCCTGACCGAAGAAGGCTACTACGGTGTCCTCGGCAAGTCCGGCGCCCGCATGGAAATGCCGGGCTGCTCGCTGTGTATGGGCAACCAGGCACAGATCCGCAAGGGCTCCACCGCGATCTCCACCTCCACCCGCAACTTCCCGAACCGCCTCGGTATCGACACCCAGGTTTATCTCGGTTCTGCCGAACTGGCCGCCATGTGTGCCCTGGCTGGCCGCATCGTGACGGTTCCGGAATACATGGAGCAGATCAAGCTGGTGAACGCCAAGGCCGGTGAAGTCTACCGCTACATGAACTTCGACCAGATTCCGGAGTTTGTGGAACAGGCGGCTACGGTCGAGATGTAAGGTGTGAAAATCGACCGGTTTTGCCGGTCGAGCGTAGCTAGATGAAAAAGCCCCCGTCGGGAAACCGGCGGGGGCTTTTTTCCGGGCCAGTAAACGGCAAGAATTCTGAGCGAGGCGACATTGCCACAGCGCCTGGCCCCGGTCCGTGGTCCTCCATTGTGGAAGACGCAGGATGCCGGGCGGGATGAGTTCGACCTTTAGGCTTAACTGGCGCCGGACAACAACTTTGATCAGCGTGCTTTCTGGTAAGTGCGGAAACAAGGCGGGCCACCGTCACCCGTCATTGCGCAGACGGTCGCCAGACCGGCCAGCCCCGGTCAGCCGTTGTCCCATCACAATCCGCACAGACACTGCTATCCTTCTGGCTCTCACCAACGGCATAACCGGGAGGCATTATGGCGGAGGCAGTCCGCTTTTCACAGGAATTGAAGTCCCTGCTCCAGAGCAGCACTGACACCCCTTGCCAGTGGGGCAAGCTCACCGACGCCGGTCGCCAATTACTCGCCAGCCTCAGTGTTGCCCTTGAACCCTTCGCCGCGCCGCAGCCTCCGGCATACACCACCAACAGCATCCATGGCTTTGAGATGCTGGCCCTTGGCCCCGGCGGCAAGCGTTATGGCAGCCTCGCCACCGAAGCCAGAAGCGCTGGCCTGCCCGATGGCCTGCTCGGCGTTGCCTTGTTTCGGGTCGGCCTGCTGACGGCGCGGCAACTCGTCGACCGCTGGTTTGAGCGGCAATTGGGACGCCATGGCAACGACACCCTGTTTACCTTCAACGTCGATTCCGCCATGCTGGCCCGGCCTCTGCTGGCCGAACTTCTCGACAGCACGCGCGCTCCCGGCCATCCCGTGCTGCTCGAAATCAGCGAAAACTGTCAGCCTTCAGACGTTCCAAAGATTCGCGAATTGCTTGACCAGCATGCCTGGCTCGGCATCGCCCTGGACGACTCCGATCAACTGCTCCACGACACTCGCCAACTACTGACTAATCGCGTCAAGCTCGTCAAAGCCGATGGCCGCCACGTCAAGCTGCTCTATAACAACCGGGATGCGAACGGCGGCATGGTTGGCAAACTGGCTGACCTACACCACCAAGGAGTGCCCTTTGTCGCCGAAGGTATCGAGACCGGTGCCATGAAGAACTACCTCTGCCGGCACTGGCGAGCAGCTTCCTCGGGTGAGCTTTGGCTGCAAGGCTGGCACATGCGGGTGTCCGACGACTGGGCGCAGTTGCTGGCACCACTCAGTGGCGGAGCAGACCCCAAGGGCTATTTTTTCCCAGAGGAAGCGGCGGGTGATTCGGTGCGGATTGTCGCTGGTGTTGCGCCGGACGCCCCGTTGAAAGATGACAAACCGGTGGGAAACGACAGCCAGGCCAAGGCGGCGGCGTTCCCCGCCGAAGCGGCGGTCGAACACGGTTCAGAAAAAACACCGTTGCAGCGTCAATCCGACCGTGATTTCGTCGCCCATGCCAGCGCCGAAATTGCTCGCATCCTGGCGACTTGCCTGCCCCTGAAAACGGCAATCGACCGGCATATTGCCGAAGAGAATCCGGAACCCCCAACCAATCTGGTCGCTCTGCTGGAAACCAGGCAGGTACTCGAAAGCGTGGTCAACGACTACCTGCGACCGCCCACCATCGCCTGCCTCGGCGGCTTGCCCCAGGATGGCAGCGACTTTGTCCAGCGCTGGACTGCTGCCCGTGCCGTGTTGGCCTGGCTAGCCGTACTCTCGGTCAAGGGCGATTGGGTCGAGGATTTCGTGCGCCGTAACGGCAGCTTTGCCGGTCTCCTGATTGATATTCCCGTTGAGACCGGCCTTGGCGTTGAAATCGTCAGCTCCCGCTACCGTCAGCAGGCTATTGCACTGCCCAAGGAGACAGGGCGCGCCGACTTGCACGGCGCAGATTGCTTCGATACACCCTTGATGCCGGAGAGCTACATTATGCAGAAGGAGCTGGATGCGCTGCTTCTGCATATCTGGAACCGAGTTTTTCCGGAGGAAAGTCGTAAAACGCTCTCCAGGCAAGACGTGCGGACCCTCGATGCAGCTCTTCTTGTACGTGCTATCAATCGGGAACAACACCACTACCTGGCTTTTTCGATGGATCGCGAATCTCCGCTGAGTCAGCCAGATTTCCTGACAATACTGCTGAAAACGTTACCAAATTTAAGCGTAATACGCATGACGGCGGCACACGGTGAAGGCCCGCTGCTGGTGGCGGATGAAACAAGATTGAAGGAATTCATTCGTTCTTTCCTCGAAATCCCGAAATTTCTGCGCGAAAAAGGGTTGTCAAAATGAAGCGCGATCCCGACCAGAGATTTGTCGGCAAAATACGAAATGAAGTCAATACCCTGCTAGACCGCTGCCCCTTGCTCAATAAGGAACTCGAAACCATCAGGAAGGAACGTCAGCATGCCTCCGGCCTGTTCGACGCTGTGGGCAAGGTAAAACAACTAGAGGGCGTGGTAAACCAGATTCTGCGTCCCGCAACGCTGGAGTGTCTGCGCAAATTCACTGCCGGTAGGGAGTTTGATCGATATTGGGATTGTGCTCGGGGCGTGTTGGCCTGGCTATGCGTACTCGCTGTAAAGCCCGAGTGGGTAGATGAAGTCGAAAAATCCGGTGGTGAATGTCTTGAATTCCAGATTGAAACCGGCCTGGGCCTGCAGATCCTCAGCGCCCGCTTTCAGCAGACACGGGTGACGCTGCCGTCGCAAAGAAATGGAGGCACCGATTTTCCCTGCGAACATGTGTTCGGTGCCCCGATTACCGGCTCCAGCTACAACGTATTAGCCGAGGTGGACAAACTGTTGCTCGACATTTGGCGGCGCGTCTTTCCCGACGACTCTCGCGCCAAGCTCTCCGCCAAGGACGAGCAAACTCTCGATGCAGTACTGGAGGTCCGCCGAGTCAACAAGACCCACAACCATTTCCTGCCCTTCTCGCCGGACCAAAGCACCCCTCTCAATGACCGCCAGTTTGTCGACTTGCTGCTGAAAAAGCTGCCCCATCTGGTCATCATCCGTCTCAAGACCCCAGCAGGTATCTGTCCCCTGCTGGCGGCGAGCGAAGCCGGTCTACTGGCAACCATCATTTCCTTTCTCGATATTCCTTCCGAACTGAGCCAAACCCCATGACTCTCAACTTTACCATCCCCCCCATTGGCAACACTGAAGTTGTCACGCTTCCCGCTCAAGGGTCATGGCCGGAAGCTGTCCATCAGTTTGACGAGCATTCTGCCCTGGCTGTACGCGCCGCTCTGGCCGCCCAGCGGCCCTTGCTGATTCGGGGCGAGCCGGGTGTGGGCAAGAGTCAGTTGGCGCGAGCTGCGGCGGTCAAGCTCGGCTGGGTGTTGCTGTCCGAGGTAGTTCATGCACGTAGCGAAAGCCAGGACTTGCAGTGGCGTTACGACGCAGTAGGGCGTTTCGGTGATGCCCAGGCCATTGGTGCTGCCAAGTTCGACATGGCGGCGGCACGGGCCGAATTGGCTCAGAGCCATTACGTCAGCCCCGGCCCGCTCTGGTGGGCTTTCGACTGGGATTCGGCGCAGGCGCAACATGACCAAGCCACCAAACAGTTTTCCCCGCCATCACTGCTGCCGGGCCAGACGCGACCAACTGGCTGCGTGGTGCTCATCGACGAAATCGACAAGGCTGAAGCCGAATTGCCCAATGGTCTGCTCGAAACCATGGGCAATGGCGGCTTTGCCGTACCCTGGTTGGATCAGGCCGTGCGTAGTCGTGCCGACATGCCGCCGCCGCTGGTCATCATCACCACCAACGAAGAGCGGGAACTTCCGGCGGCCTTCGTGCGCCGCTGCCTGGTGCTGCAACTGCCCCAGCCCGACAAAGACCGGCTGATCGAGCGCGGCCGGCTGCATTTTGCCGACGCCTGCTCCGCGGAGGTCTACACCAAGGCTGCCGAGCAACTGCTGGCCGACCGCGTCGAGCATGAGCGGCGAGGACTCCCTCAGCCGGGGCAGGCGGAATACCTCGACACGCTGCGTGTGCTGACCCAGCTTTGGCCGAACGACCATGCGGCCCAACTCGCCAATCTTGAGCGCATCGGTCAATTCACCTTCCACAAACATCCGCTGGCCGATGACGCCTATTAAGGCTCCCCAGGCCGGTCGCGCCGACCTCCTGCGCCTGTTGAAGCAGCTTGGCGAGGATGACCTTGCGCGCGCCGCGCCGCTCCTCGGCTACCACCGTCTTCCCGGTAAAATCCGGGAAGAATTGCCGTCGGCAGCCCCAACGCCCACGCTGCCGCGCGTTGAAGTCCTGCCCGACTTCAAACCAATAGAAGCGCCGGGCATCACGTACTGGGCGCTCAGCAAGCGCGAAACCCTGCCCGCGCAAGCCGCCGCAGTTGCCCCCCCGGGCTGGTACGTTGACGCCAAGCCTGATCCGGACGCCCCGGTCTGGCAGGCCATGTATGAAGACCGCGCGCCGGAAGAATGGCAAATGCCGACCTGGCAGCCTCTGCTGTCCTGGTCCCGCCTTGGTCCCTGGTTGCGTCGCCGCCTGGGCGATAGCCGGCCCGGCCGCGAACCGGACGTCGCCCGTTTGCTGCGCTTCGTCACAGCCGGCCATCCTTTGCGCCGGATACCCATGATCCAGCGCTATGGCTGGGCGCCGCGAATCAACATTCTTCTCGGCCACGCCAGCCATCTGAGCGCCTACCGGGAAGACATCAACTTCGTCTGGCGGCGCTTGCTGCGCGAGCGGGGACGCGCCAGCCTGGCGGTAGACGTGGTTGAAAGCCCGGCTGAGGAGGGGCAACTCCGGGTTCGCGGCGCAGGCGAACGTCATGGCAGGCTGCGCCGCTGGCACATGCCGGCACCCGGCAACCCGCTGCTGATCCTGGGCGACCTCGGCATGCTTGCCCTTGAACCCGACGTCCAAAACGGCTGGCTTCACCTTGGTCGTCGCTTGGCGGCAGCGGGCGTGCCGGCTTTGGCCCTCTGCCCCGTTCCTGCCGCGCGCATGCCGGCAGTGCTGGCACGCGCCTGGGCAATACATGAATGGGCGCCCGGCGCACGCCTCAGCCATCCCGTTCGACCCGGCAGCGAGGTGGCTGCCATGGAAACGTCGGGCGTCGAAGCCTTGCGTGCCCACATTGCCCCACTATTGAAAGTCGAGCCGGGATTGCTGCGTGCCCTGCGTCAACGCCTCGGCCTGCACCCCGTGGCCGAGGCCGATCTGCGCCGCCATCCGGAAATCCGCAACGACGGCGTCAATCTCGCCTGGATCGGCGCCGCCGACGATGCCGCGCGCGCGCGGGCCTTTGCCGCCTTGCCGCTGGCCGAGCAGCAGCGCGTGGTCCGGCTTATCGATGTCTACCACGGCGGCACACCCTCCCTGGCCATGACCGAGCGTGGTCTGGTTGCCCATTACCTGCGTGATTTGCCTGAGGCGCAGCAACTCGCCGTGCTCGACCAAACCGCGCGTCAGTCGCTGGCGGACTACCGCGCCCGCCTTGTACGTTTCAGCCACGAAAGTGCGGGCGGTTTCCTGCGCGATTACTGGCTGCCGGATCATCTGGGGCGGCAGGGGGGCGAGGTGCTTGCCGGCTCTCGCGAACTGCAGGCGCTCTGGGCCATCAGTCGCAGCAAGGAGTGGCAGAAAGGCAGACTCGAACTCCCCGACTGGTTGCCGCAGAATGCCGACCTGCGTTTCTTTCTCGAAACCGAGAACCTGCCGTCGCGCCCCTGTCTGCTCGTTCAGCGCGGCGACCGGCTTTATCTCGACCAGCAGCCGAAAACCCTGGCACAGGGCTGTGCGTTGGCAGTGACCACCCTCCAGGGCGGCTTGGTCCGCCTTGATGTCAGCGGTGCCACCCCGAGCAGCCAGGCGCTCTCTGTTGCCAGCCTGCCGCTCGACTTGGGGCTCCTGCCCGCCGACAGCGGCACCGCCTTTGTTGACCTGGGGGGCGAACGTTTGTGGCTGGAAACCCTGCGCCCCGCCTGGGCGGAAACTATGAGCCGTGATGCGGATGGCTTGTTTGCGGAGGTTTCCTGGCTGGGCCGGCGCCACCGCCTTCGTCACCTTGAAAACCAGGCTGGCAGCAAGATGCTTTGGACAGGGGAAGGAGAGATTGGCGAGGACGATCATGGCCTGTGGGCGGATTTCACCGTAGAAACCGGCTACGGTAGTGCCACCCAGCGTCTCTGCTGGATTCCTCCTGGTCATTTCCTGATGGGTTCGCCTGAGAGTGAACGAGAGCGAAGGAGCGACGAAGGCCCGCAGCACGAAGTGACGCTGACGCGGGGTTACTGGCTGGCGGAGACGGCATGTACGCAGGCTTTATGGCGGGTGGTGATGGGTACAGAGCCGAGCCGTTTCAAGGGAGATGAGTTGCCGGTGGAGCAGGTGAGTTGGGACGAAGTGCAGGGATTTCTCGGGCGGCTGGAGGAACTGCTGCCGGGAATGGAGGCGGGTTTGCCGACGGAAGCGGAATGGGAATACGCGTGCCGGGCGGGGACGCCGACGCCGTTCAGTTTTGGCGAGACGATCACCACCGGGCAGGCGAACTACGACGGCAACTTTCCCTACGACGATGGTGAAAAAGGGGAATACCGGGAGAAGACGGTCCCCGTTAAAAGTTTTGAGCCGAATGCCTGGGGTCTGTACCAGATGCACGGGAATGTGTGGGAGTGGTGTGCGGATGGGATGCGAAAGTACGATGGAGCGGCGCAGGTGAACCCGGCGGAGCCGGTCGATGAAGGGGCGCACCGCGCCGTGCGCGGCGGTTCCTGGTTCCTCCACGCCTGGTGGCTGTGCTCGGCTTCCCGCTACGGCTACGCACCCGGCCGGCGCAGCCGCGACCTGGGTTTCCGGCTTGTCCTGAGGTCCATCGAGCCAGGTCAGGCAAGGCCCGGAGGGCCGTTGGGGTTGGCGCGGGACGCGCCGGGGTTAAAGAAGACGCGCGCGGAGCGCGCGCCGCGCAAAAAAGGACGCGCTTGACGGCCATGTCCATGCATTTTTTTGCCATTCCCGCGCTCAACCCGGCCACCGCTCAGGACGAACTCAACCGCTTTTGCAATGCGCACCGGGTGGTGTCGGTAGAGCGCCAGTTGGTGGCGGCAGGGGCGGAGTCCTTTTGGGCGGTGTGCGTAACCCTTGCTCCTGGTTCCGGCCCTCTGCCGGATGTGCTCAAGGCATCCGAGCAACGCGGGGCAGGGCGCGGCAAGGTCGACTACCGTGAAGTGCTCGACGACGCCGATTTCGCCCGCTACGCGGATTTGCGGGCCTGGCGCAAATCGGCAGCGGAGCGGGAAGGCGTTCCCGTCTATGCCGTCTTCAGCAACGAACAGTTGGCCGAAATCGTTCGACAACGTGTTGACTCAGCGACGGCGCTTGCCGCCATCGAAGGCATCGGGCCGGCACGGGTGGAGCGTTACGGCGTGGCGGTACTGGAGCGGCTGCGTCAGTTTTCGCCACCAGCGGGAGCATAGATCTGTGCAGCGCGACGCCATTGCCCTGGAAGACATCGCCGCCCGTGACAACCTGCTGCTTGCGGTCTGGAAAGCCGCGCGCGGCAAGCGGCAGCGTCCCGCTGTCGTGCGCTTTCTGGCCGACCTCGATGGGCGTCTGGCCGGGCTGGCTGAAGACATCCTGAGCGGGCGCGCTCCTTGCGGACGAGGGCGCCGTTTTGCCATTCGCGACCCCAAACCGCGCCTCATCACCGCCGCCTGTTTTACCGACCGGGTATTGCACCATGCCATCCTCAACCTGGCCGAGCCGCGTTTCGAGCGCATGCTGGTAGATAGTTGCTACGCCTGCCGGCCCGGCAAGGGCATCCATGCCGCCGTCGCTCATGCGCAGCGCCAATTGCAACGCTGGCCGTGGTTCGTCCAGGTGGATGTGGATGGCTACTTTCCTGCGGTCGACCACGCCAGGCTCAAGGATTTGCTGGCCAGCCGTTTCAAGGGGCGCGGCTTTCTCGATCTGCTCGGACGCATCATCGACGGCGGCGCCGTCGTGCCGGGGCGCGGGCTGCCCATCGGCTCGCTGACTTCGCAGCATTTCGCCAATGCCTACCTGGATGCCGGCGACCGCCGCCTGCTGCAACACCCGGCGGTACGCGCCCATGTGCGCTACATGGACGACATCGTCTGGTGGTGCCCGTCCCGCGCCGCCGCCGAGGAAACGCTCGCCGATCTGGCGGATTTCCTTGCTCGGGAACGGGCCTTGTGCCTCAAGCCGACGGCGCGCCTTGGCGAATCCCGGCATGGTCTGCGCTATTGCGGGTTTCGGGTGCGTCCGGGGGGCGTGTTCGCCAGCTCCAGGAAGCTTTCCCGTTACCGGGCCGGGAGCCAGCGTATCGCCGAGGCGTTGAGCCAGCAGCAGGTCGATGAGGCCACCGCGCAGCGCGCTCAGGATGGTCTGCTGGCGACGCTGGCCGGTTCCCGGACACTGGGCTTTCGGCAACGTCTGCACGCGCTTGGCAACGATGGCGAAGCCGTTTACCCTCCGCTTCCAGGAGGGCGGCCAAGATGAAGGCGGGCGCACCGCGCCGTGCGCGGCGGTTCCTGGATCAACAACGCCAGGAGGCTGTGCTCGGCTTACCGCAACGACAACGCACCCGGCAAGCGCAACAACAACCTGGGTTTCCGGCTTGTCCTGAGCTCGATGAATACCGTGTGGAAGCACGGTCCATGGACCAGGCCCGCCCTCCCGTTCGCCATGGCCTGTGCCGTGGCGGCAAACTGCAAGGCGCCCGGCGTGCTGGTAGCGGCGGTGGCGGATGCCCCGTGGCGAAGGCTCGCCGGGTGGCCGACTTTTTTGGCTGGCTGTCATGATCTGTTTGCCCAACCCTTTTCCGCCTTGTTTTGCCAATGCCTGGGGAGATGACCGTTACGGTTTATGGTCCTCCTTTACGCTGGAGACCGGGCAGGGGCGCGCCAGCCAGGTAATGCGCTGGATTGAGCCGGGGCAGTTTTGGATGGGGGCGCCAGAGAGTGAACGAGAGCGAAGGAGCGACGAAGGCCCGCAGCACGAAGTGACGCTGAGGCGGGGTTACTGGCTGGCGGAGACGGCGTGCACGCAGGCCTTGTGGCAGGCGGTGATGGGGACAGAGCCGAGCCATTTCAAGGGAGATGAGTTGCCGGTGGAGCAGGTGAGTTGGGACGAAGTGCAGGGATTTCTCGGGCGGCTGGAGGAACTGCTGCCGGGAATGGAGGCGGGTTTGCCGACGGAAGCGGAATGGGAATACGCGTGCCGGGCGGGGACGGCGACGGCCTACCATTTTGGCGATGACATCGACCGGGAAAAAGCGAACTACAGTGGGATTGAGAAGCTCAGCGAAGGGACGGTGGCGGTGAAAAGTTTTGAGCCGAATGCCTGGGGTCTGTACCAGATGCACGGGAATGTGTGGGAGTGGTGTGCGGATGGGATGCGAAAGTACGATGGAGCGGCGCAGGTGAACCCGGCGGAGCCGGTCAATGAAGGGGCGTACCGCGCCGTGCGCGGCGGCTCCTGGGTCGGCGACGCCGGGTGGCTGCGCTCGGCTATCCGCCGCGGCTACGCGCCCGGCATGCGCAGCTACTCCCTGGGTTTCCGGCTTGTCCTGAGGTCCATCGAGCCAGGTCAGGCAAGGCCCGGAGGGCCGTTGGGGTAGGCGTGGGACGCGCCGGGGTTGAAAGCTTGGCGTCCTGATTGCCTACGTCGGCGACGTGGTCGGCACCGGTTCTTCACGCAACTCCGCCACCAAGAACGATGCCGTGATCGCCGAATCGCAACTGAAGACCCTGGTGATCCTCGACGAAGTCCGCGCTGGCGGCCGTATCCCTCTGATCATCGGTCGTGGCCTGACCACCAAGGCGCGTGAATTCCTCGGCCTGCCGCAATCGACGCTGTTCCGCCTGCCGCAAAACCCGGCCGACGACGGCAAGGGTTACTCGCTGGCCCAGAAGATGGTCGGCAAGGCCTGTGGCGTGACCGGCATCCTGCCGGGCACCTACTGCGAGCCGAAGATGACCACCGTGGGTTCGCAAGACACCACCGGCCCGATGACCCGCGACGAACTGAAAGACCTGGCCTGCCTCGGCTTTTCTGCCGATCTGGTCATGCAGTCCTTCTGCCACACCGCAGCTTATCCGAAGCTGGTCAACGTGCGCATGCACCGCGAACTGCCGTCCTTCATCAGCACCCGTGGCGGCGTCTCGCTGCGTCCGGGCGACGGCGTCATCCACTCCTGGCTGAACCGCCTGCTGCTGCCGGATACCGTTGGTACCGGCGGTGACTCGCACACCCGTTTCCCGATCGGCATCTCCTTCCCGGCCGGTTCCGGTCTGGTCGCCTTTGCTGCCGCCACCGGCGTCATGCCGCTGGACATGCCGGAATCCGTGCTGGTCCGCTTCAAGGGCGAAATGCAACCGGGCATCACGCTGCGTGATCTGGTCAACGCCATTCCGCTGTACGCCATCAAGGCCGGTCTGCTGACCGTCGAGAAGAAGGGCAAGATCAACGTCTTCTCGGGTCGCATCCTGGAAATCGAAGGCCTGCCGAACCTTAAGGTCGAACAAGCTTTCGAGCTGTCCGACGCTGCCGCCGAGCGTTCCGCTGCCGCCTGTGCCGTCGCCCTGAACAAGGAACCGATGGTCGAGTACATGCGTTCGAACATCACCCTGATGAAGTGGATGATTGCCGAAGGCTACGCCGATGCCCGCACCCTGAAGCGCCGCATCAACGCCATGGAAGACTGGATCGCCAACGGCACGCTGCTCAAGGCCGACGCCAACGCCCAGTACGCCGCGGTCATCGAAATCGACCTGGCCGAAGTCACCGAGCCGATCCTGGCCTGCCCGAACCGGGGTTGCCAACAGCGGGACGACGTCAAGCTGCTGTCCGAAGTCGCCGGCGCCAAGATCGACGAAGTCGAGTGTTGGTAAATGAGCGGCTCCTGCATGACCAACATCGGCCACTTCCGTGCTGCCGGCAAGGTCCTCGAAGGCAAGTCCGACATCCCGACCCGTCTGTGGATCGCCCCGCCGACCAAGATGGATGCGCTGATCCTGACCGAAGAAGGCTACTACGGCGTCCTCGGCAAGTCCGGCGCGCGCATGGAAATGCCGGGCTGCTCGCTGTGTATGGGTAACCAGGCACAGATCCGCAAGGGCTCCACCGCGATCTCCACCTCCACCCGCAACTTCCCGAACCGCCTCGGCATCGACACCCAGGTGTACCTCGGTTCCGCCGAACTGGCCGCCATGTGCGCGCTGGCCGGCCGCATCGTGACCGTTGCGGAATACATGGAGCAGATCAAGCTGGTGAACGCCAAGGCCGGTGAAGTCTATCGCTACATGAACTTCGACCAGATTCCGGAGTTTGTGGAACAGGCGGCTACGGTCGAGATGTAAGTTGCGAAAATCGACCGGTTTTGCCGGTCAACCGTAGGAAATTGAAAAGCCCCCGTCGGCTCAGTGGCAACTGAGCGGCGGGGGCTTTTTATACTCGATCGGGCCATCATGTCGCCGGCGCCGTGAGCCTTTTTTCAAAAGAGTGATGTCGCCTGAGCAAGCCGCATTTCAGCTTGGCTTTTGATTCAAGCTTGCATCACCTCGTCATGTGTTGGCATGTTGTACCTCGTCGAGGGGGCAACCATGTCGGACTTTCCAACCAAAGTGCGATATGAATCAGGCAGACTCTTGTCGAAGGCTTGAAGGTTCGACAATATCTGCTCGTCAGATAGTCCTGTCGCTTTTCCTTCCTTATAAATTTCGACTCTTTGCCTGGTTACCTCCAGCAGCATCTTTTGGTATTTGTCGGCAACAGATCCACTGAGTTTTTCACCGGTCGATTTGACAACAAAAGGATAGGATCGTCCGTCAATATCCAAGCCATCGGGACGGTAGACGTTGTATTCCAGACGAGAGACTCCCTCTGGCAGTCCCATTGCCTCGCCATCGCCAAATGAAAAATAATCCAGTGCGGCCATAGGCATCCCGGCATTCGAAGTATTGTTGCTGTTCTGTACCGCATTGTTCAAAGCGGTTTCGCCTGACGCAGGGGCGGATGTCTTATCTGCACCGCTCTTCTGCGCGTTGCTCAATGTTTCCGCAAATGACAACGCAGTTGGATTGCCCGAAGTCGTCATGCGTGAATTCATCAATTCATTCAAGAGTTTCGAACTATTGGTGTTGATGCTCAAGGTCATGCTTGTTCTCCCTGCACGGTTGGAATTCAGCTTCTTGCAGCGATTCGCAGCAAGTTACAGGCCATATCCCTAAAGTATCTGCTTGAGCTCCCAGCAAGGAAGCTTCAGTGAAATTGTCGATAGATCCAATTGCCGCAGCTGGCAGTTTTTGCCGGTGCCGCATACCTGCGACACCCCTCGGCCTGCTCTGGCGCCTACCCTGCGCAATCTGCCAGGAACAAGGAACCGATCGTCGAGTGGCGCCAGCGCCCGCCCTCAGTGCGCAAGCAAGAAAATCTCCGGCTGGAAACCGAAATCAAGGCGGCACATCAGCGGACGCGCGAGACCTACGGGCCGAAGCGCCTGCAATCCGACCTAGCCGATCATGGCATCCAGGCGAGCGTCTATCGCATCAAGCGGATTCGCACGCGACTCGGATTACTGCAAGCAGAAGCGCAAATACAAGGCGACGACGAATTCGAGCCATGCGCTACCGCTGGCGCCCAATCTTCTGGATTCGGATCGCGGCTGCTAGGGCGTGTTCACAGTAATCTGCGGGACGGCGTTTGGCGTGGCGGGATGGGCGCCAAGGCGCGAGGCGCTGGGAATGGTTGTTCCATTCCCGAGCCGAGCAACGCTGGCGACCGCCCGCCACGCCAAACCCGAAGGGCAAGGGGTTGGCGGGGCGCATTGCCGCGTTGCCGCTCGCTTGTGCAGATCACTGCACGGCGCGACCGGCGCCTTGCACTGCCTCCCCGCCAACCCCTTGCGCCGCCCGCTGCTTACTGTGAACACGCCCTAGTACTGCTCCCATGCTTATCGGAAGCAACTGCAACAGTTTGGCATGCAGGCCTCCATGAGCCGCAAGGGAGATTGCTGGGACAACGCGCCGGTGGAGAGTTTCTGGGGGCTGAAAAACGAGCTGGTGCATCACCGTCGCTTTGCCACAAGAGACCAGGCCAAGCGCGAAATCACCGAGTACATCGAGATCTTCCACAACCGCATTTGCAAGCAGGCGCGACTGGGCTATCTCTCGCCTGCCGCTTTCAGTCAGTAGTATTATGCAAAACAGATTGCCGCTTAACCCGTTGGGCTCTACGGTTGACGGCCTACCTCAAGCGCCGCCAGGTGGTTTCCGGTGCACCCCCAATGTAAAGAGGATTGCAATGAGTACAGTTTTTCTGCGCCGCGCTTTTGTTCGGAGTCTCCAGGCGAAGGACATGAAGAGGTTCTGCTTGCTTGCGCCGCTGCTATGGTTTCTCATTCTGGTTCCACCCTTTGCTTGTGCATGCAATCTTCTGCCTGTCGTCATTGAGCCGGCGGCGGTGGAACCCACCGATACCTATGTCGGCAAGACCGCGCAACTTGAACTGCACTTTCACAACGAAGAGATGAGCGGCGCAGTCAACGTCTTCCCCGAGCCGCCGCTGCTCGTGAAGCAATTGCAGACCCAGACCGAGTGCGCAATCAACGATGGCGGAGTCTGGGTACGCCAGCACGTGTATACCGGTGCGGAGGGGCGTATGCTTGTCACCCACGAATACAGTGGCTCGAGTGGCGAGCTGAACTTTTACGACCCGCGAACGTGCAAGAAACGGGCGTCGGTTGATGTGTCAAACTCGAAGTGGGTCATTGATGGCAACAGTATCCTGATAACTCCGACCACGCCGCCAAAGCGGCCCGTGCGCATTAAACTTGATGCAACCTGCCGGCCCATGGGGTATCACCGTTCATTGGTTCGACATTGAGCATTGCTCTTCCAGAAGACCATTCCCGCCGCTTCCTCACTCGCTTTGTTAGTTCAATATCATGCAGCCAGGTAACTTGATTTTCGTAGCACTGTTGACGCTTGCCAGTGCCGCACACGCAACCGCCAAGTCAGACACGTACTCATGCCCAAAACTGGCTAACCAGAAAGGTCAGTTGGAGCGGGCCTTGGGCATTGCTCTCTTTAGCGGCCCGCCTTCCGAGCTGGCGCAATTGAAGCCGGATAACGACGAAGATGATACCGGGCCGGCATTCTGGACCGTGGGCCCTTCGGAATACGACTACTGGTATGTGTGCGTCTATAAAAGCCGAGGCGCCAAGCTTGAATTCAAACTTCCGAAAGCTTATACCCGCTGTACGAACACGGGGGCCGGCAAGGTCTGGGACAAGCTGAAGTGCAAGTAGCCAAGGTTCCGTGCTTCCAGTTCTCGGCAGTTCCAATGAATCAGAGCGATTTTGTTATCTCGAAAATGAAAATTCAGCTTCGGCGAATTATGAATATCGGTAAAGGCGCAATGAACTATCTCGCCCTTGTTCTGGTGATACTGGCACCTGCCGCCTTTGCGGAACCAGCAGGCACGCGGTATTACTGCAATCGTTTGTCCTTCGATAACGAGGTACCGGCCGGACTCTCTGGTAGCTACGACATTATCGGTAAGGACGCAGCCACCGGTAACACCTACGCCGGCACTCTCCAAGTGAACCCCGGCAAGAACTCGTACCTTTTGACTCGAACCGTCCGGGGCCACACGCTGAAAGGCGAAGCGTGGATGGAAAGTTGCGGCCCAGACCAGGTCCAGCACTTGATGGTCAGATATGAATCAAAAGCACGCGCCATCGAAATCGCTTGTTACCTTGTCGGGGACGGAGATAATTTCATTCGAGCCAGCTGCGCAACAGCCGACGGGCGGGGGTTTGAGGCCTGGTATCAAAGACACGATGTCTCTGCACCGTAATCTCGCTTCCCGCTTCCCTGTCGCCTTCTCACCATCTCATTGCACTTCACAACTGAACCCCCAGCCAATCTGGCCAGTCGATGACCTTCGTCTGTACCCGAGTACTTCGTCGAGGCGTCGATGTCGCCGGTTCCCCGCGCCATGACAGCCGATTGACTTGGGGTTCCGCTCGACTACCATCCCCATGGCAATCGCCTTCCCGGCGGTTCAGTCCAACGAGGTTTATCCGCCGACATGATTCCCTGCCTACCTCTACCGCTTCGGCGGATAAACGCTATTTGTTGCCAACGAGGGACACTTGGTTATTGGCGGGCTGACCAAGAGTGAAATGAAGTAGAAGGACAAGGGGGGCATGAGCACGCCGCCTCAATGGGGCACGTCGTCATCGTGGCTTCAGGAGGACCATCCAGGCCCGGAACGGTAAAGTTGGCGGACGGAAGCGAGCAAGCAAGGCACAGACCCAGGTGGATCTTGTTTTCCCCTCCGCATTGTTGAAGGAAGTTGTCTATGCGTATCTCAAAGTGCCTCGCATTTGGGCATCTCGGCCTTGTTGCCGGCGCCATCCTTTTATCTGCGCCAGCCTTGTGCGAAGCAGCGGGCACTCCGTGCAAGTTTCATGAACTGCCGAGGACATCCGAAGCGTCTCCGTATGTATATGCCTCACCGGACTCGGCCTGGGTTGTTAGCGTTGATGAACTGAAAGGGCTGGTGGTTGTTAAGAACCAGCAAGCAGCGAACGAGTGCAAAATTGCAATCGAGGCGGTGCGTCGCGTCTATGCCGGGGAAAAGTTGTTGGCACTACGTGCGCTTGAAGTTGCAAGTGACGACATATTTTTCTTCGATGCCATGACTTGCAAAGAGGTCGGCTCGCCAGTGCATCTCGGGGTGTCTGCGGCAAGTGGTGTCACAGAAAAAAAGCTTAGGCGGCAAGGTTTGTGTTCAGCCTCTCGGCCATAGCAGTGCTCAGACGTTGGCTGGATTGCATCCTGCGTCGGGCCGGCCTGTTGTTTCTCGCCGGCGCGCTGGTCTGCGCCCCGGCTCTCACAAGCGCGGCCGAACGCCCCAAGGCGCAGCGCTCCGCCGCGGTTCCACAGGGCTTCGGCGATTTTCCGGTGGCGCACGAGTCGGGGCCAGTGCTCCATGCCAAGAGGCTCATCCTGGCTTCCCGCCTGGCGCGGCGCTACCGCACGGTGATCACCGATGCGGCAAAGCAGGAAGCAGATTTCGCCGGCCATTTTCGTGTCGCCCGCTGGGGTTGTGGAACGGATTGCCATGGCTTCGCCATCATCGATCTGATCAGCGGCAGGACCTACACCTTGCCGGGGATGAAATACGTTGCGGGCGTGATGGGGAACGGTGAAGAGCGCATCGACTATCGCCTCGATAGCCGTTTGTTCATCATCACCGGGGCGCTCGATGACGAGCGCGAGGGAAAGTATTTCTATGAATGGACCGGGCAGGCATTGCGCCTCCTTTTCACGGGCCCCGTGGATAAGGAATACATGTCGGATGCCGCGGCCGGAGAATAAGCCGTGTTGATCCAGACCAGGTATGACTCGTCGTTTGTGGAACGCGGGATTATCGCTGTATGACGTTCGGTTTTATTGTGGCGGTTCATTTTTTTCAGGTGTGCGTTTTTTGCCCAGGAAACGGCGAGTGAAAATGATGTCAGCAAAGATATATTTGACGTTTTTGTTGTTTTAGAAGAATATTGACGTTAAATTCTATGCTTCGCGAGGAAAGGCAATGACAAAGCAACGACCCCTACGCATTGGACAGTCGCTGGCGATGGAGGCCGCGGTCGCCGTCCATGAACTGCAGGCGCAACTGGCCGGAGAACCGCCGGCGCTGGTCATTTTCTTCTGTTCGGCGAGCTATGACCTCGACCTGCTGGCTGCCGAAATCAACCGCAGTTTTGCCGGGATTCCGGTGATCGGCTGCACCGCTGCTGGCATCATCGGTCCGCAGGGTTACGGTGAGAGCGGGGTTTCTGGGGTGGCCTTCGCCGCCGAGGATTTCACCGTCGAATGCGGCGCCTTCGACAGGCTGCAGGAGTTCGACGACGATATCGGGCGCGAACGGGCGCTCGAAGTGATGCTGCGTCTGCGCGAGCGCCTGGAAACGCCGCCGGGCAGCGGTTATTTCGGTTTGTCGCTGATCGATGGCTTGTCGATGCGCGAGGAGCAGGTGGCGATGGCGTTGCAGGACGGCCTGGGCGGCATCCATGTGATCGGCGCCTCGGCCGGCGACGACTTGCGCTTCGAGCGTACGCGGGTATTCCACAATGGCCGCTTTCATGACGATGCGGCGGTCTTTGCCGTGCTGGCGACGCACTTGCCTTTCCTCCCGCTGCGTACCCAGCATTTCGTGGCCGATGGCGAAAGCCTGGTCGTTACCGAGGTCGACAGCGAGCGCCGGATGGTCAGGGAGATCAACGGTCTGCCGGCGGCCGACGAATATGCGCGGCTGATCGGCGTGAAGCCGTCGCAACTGACGCCGGTCAGGTTCGCCGCCCGGCCGGTGGTGGTCAAGATCGACGGTCAGGACTACGTGCGCTCGATCCGCAGCGCCAATCGCGACGGCAGCCTAACCTTCTACTGTGCGCTCGATGAAGGGGTCGTGCTGCGCGTCGCCCGTGGCGAGAATCTGGTCGGCAAGTTGGCCGACGCGCTGCAGGCGGTGCAGGCGGAGATCGGCTCGGTGACCGGGATGCTGCTCTGCGATTGCGTGCTGCGCGGGCTGGAGATTGCCCGTGCCGGTCAGCAGGACGAAGTGGCGGCGCTGCTGCGTGCGCATTCGGCGGTTGGTCTCAGTACTTATGGCGAACAATGCGATGGTGTGCACATCAACCAGACCTTGACCGGGATTGCCATCGGCGAGCGGGAGGCGGGCGATGAGTGAACGTCATCCGGCGCTCGGTGAAGCCGCGTTGCAGGCCGAGGTCGACCGTCTGAACAAGGTGGTCAAGGCCTTGCTGCACCGTGTCGAGCGGGAGTCCGGAGTGCGCCGCAGTCATTACGGGGTATTCCGCGATTCTGTGGCGCTCGAAAGCCAGGTGCGGCGGCGTACCGCCGAGCTGGAAAGCGCCCTGCGCGAGAACGAACGGATCAACCGGGATTTGACCCGCGAGCGCGAGGAGCAGCGCCTGCTGATCAGGAAACTCGAGGAAGCGCACAACCAGTTGCTGCAATCGGAGAAGCTGGCGTCGATCGGCCAGTTGGCGGCCGGCGTCGCGCACGAAGTCAATAACCCGATCGGTTTTGTCAGCTCCAACCTTGGCGCCCTCAAGGCCTATGTCGAGGACCTGCTGGCGGTGCTCGATGCCTATCAGGCGGTCGGCGACGAGTTGTCGCCGGCATCGCGTGAGCGTCTTGCCGCAATTCGGCAGCGCGTCGATATCGACTACCTGCGCCGCGACATCGCCGATCTGATCGCCGAGTCGATCGATGGTACCCAGCGGGTGCGCAAGATCGTCCAGGATCTGCGCGATTTTTCGCGCAACGGTGACGCCGAATGGCAGCTTGCGGATATTCATGCCGGTCTCGAGAGCACGCTCAACGTGGTCTGGAACGAACTCAAGTACAAGGCCGATGTGGTGCGCGATTTCGGCGAACTGCCGGAAATCGAATGTCTGCCATCGCAATTGAACCAGGTTTTCCTCAACCTGCTGGTCAATGCGGCGCAGTCCATCGTCGATCATGGTCGGATCACCATCCGCACCCGCTACCTCGGCGATTGCATCAGCATCGCGGTGGCCGATACCGGTTCCGGCATTCCAGCGGAGATCTGCGATCGTATCTTCGATCCCTTTTTTACTACCAAGCCGGTGGGAAAAGGAACCGGTCTCGGTCTGTCGGTGACTTACGGCATCGTCGACCGTCACGGGGGACGCATCGAGGTCGACAGTGAGCCCGGACGGGGAAGCGTGTTTACGGTCTTCCTGCCGTTGCGGCAGGAACCCGGCAATGACAAAGGTAATGTCTGTTTTTAAACGGGAATTTTCGCTGGCGAACGGCTGTAAATGGTGTAAAGTGAGTTCGTGGCAGTAATTTTCAGGAGAAGATCATGGAAATGGCATCCGTAGGCGCTTCCGGCGCATATGCCAGTACCGCCGCCCAGTCGGCGCGTCCGCAGCCGGCGCCGGAGCAGCAGCAGGTCGAACAGCGTCAGCAGCAGTTGCGGCCGGAGCAACAGGTTCAGCAGGTTGAAGAAGCGGCCCGTCCGGTGGTCAATGCCCAGGGTCAGGAGACCGGCAGGCTGATCAACACCACGGCCTGATATCAAAGGTTGCCGCAGCCGGCAGGCTTGCGGCGGGGAGAAAAAGATGATCTCCGGTGCACAGGGCAGTGCATCAAGCGTGATGAGCCAGTTGCAGATGCAGCAGGCGCAACGCGGTGCCGAACAGGCGGAGCAAAAGGCGCGCGCCTTGCAGGCGCAGGCGAGGACGGCCCAGACCGAAGCCGATCGGGCCCAGAAAAATGCCAGCCGCTTGCAAGGCAGTTCTTCGCAGGCCAGTAACGATGCCGCCAGCGCGCGGCGCAATCTGTCCTCGATGGAAGCCTTCGGCGGTGTCAGCGCCAGTCTGGCGGATTTAAGCACGCAGATTGCCGCCGTCCTGGCGCCGCCCGAAGCGCCTGCGGCAAGCGCTGCCTTCATCAACAGCGAAGGGCAGGCGACCGGTACACTGGTTAATGTCACCGCCTGAGCTTTCCGTCGCCCCCCGATGGCGCCTGCGGGCGCCTTTTTTGTGCGCATTTGCCGGCGCTCTGGTATTTTTCGTTTCCCCCCGACTTTGCAAGGACTCTCATCGTGCTCGCCAATCACTGGTGTGCCTCGGTCGATGCGACGATACAGTTGCGCACCGGGTGCAATCCGCTGGAAAAACACGGCCCGCAGGCCGTCGTCGTGCATGCCGACGCCTGGGCGCCGGTCAACGCCATCGCCGATCCCCACGACATCCGCGAGGTTGTCGACTATGAAGTCATCTACCTGGCGATCTTGCGCCTCGAGGAAAACAGCCATTGCGAGTGCCTGGAATCGAGCATCCTGGAGGTCATGGATGCGATCTTCTCGATTCCCGTGGTGACGTCGGCGCTGGTCTCGATGCACAAGCCGCATGTCTACAACGGGCGGGCGATGCCGGCCATCACCCTGACGCTGAGTCGCGAGCAATGGCTGAAGGCGCGGGGGTGATCGCCGCCATCGGCGCCGTTGCTGCCAACGGCATGCTCGGCCTGGACAACTGGCTGCCCTGGGATATTCCCGAGGAACTTGCCTATTTCGAACGGACCGTTGCCGGGGCGGCGCTGGTCGTCGGTCGCGCCACCTACGAATCGATGGCCGAGGTGCCAACCGATACCTTCGTCCTCAGCCGCGATCCCGCTTTCGCGCCGCGGCCCGGCTGTTACCGGGTAGGCTCGGTCGAGGAGGGGTTGCGCCGGGCGCTGGCGACCGGCAAGCCGGTGTTCGTGATCGGTGGCGCTTCTGTCTATGCGGCGGCGTGGCCTTATTGCCGCCATTTTCATCTGACCCGTATAGCGCGGGATTTTGCTGGCGACGTACGTTTCCCCGACGAGATTCCGCTGGCCGACTGGCGCTTGATCTCCGAACGTGGCGAGCGCTATGTCGAGCGCAAGTCGGGCGAGTTGGTCGACTGCCGTTTTCTGGTGTTCGAGCAGCCGCAACCCCGGCCGCTGCCGCTTTCCTGATTGATGTTTGGGCGTCAAGTGCGCAAAATGGCGCAAAGAATCAGACAAAGGGACCGCATGTCATGAGCGGGCGCCAGAACATCAAGCCGGGAAGGGGCTATGCGCTGTTGGCGATGGCATTGTTCGTCAGCGGCCTGCTTTCCATGCATCTCGATTATTTTGTTGCCTGGCTGCTGGTGGTCGCCGGGTTGGCCGTCGTCGCCTGGATGCTGTGGAGCCGGCAGCGCAATAACCAGCGAGTGATCGCCGAGTTGCGGCAGGGGCGTCAACAATTGCGCGAGGCGCAGCGGCTGGCGCAGATCGGTAGCTGGGAACTCGATATCCCGAGCGGCCGCCTGACCTGGTCGGAAGAGCTCTACCGGATTTTCGGCATCGACCCGCAGGCGGGGCCGGGCGACTATCAGCGTTTCCTGCAGATGGTCCCGGCCGACGACCGCGAACGCGTCGATCACGCTTATCGTGCCTCGTTCAGGGATCGCCAGCCGCACGAGGTCGAACATCGCCTGCTCAGTGGCAGTGGTCAGATCAAGCAGATCCGTTCGCGCTGGGAAACCCACTTCGATGCCCTGGGCAATCCGTTGCGGACCATCGGCACCGCCCAGGACATCACCGACCTGCGCCGCATGGAATCGCAGATGCAGTTGCTGGGGACGGCTTTCCACCATAGCGGCGAAGCGATCCTGATCAGCGATCAGGATAATCGGATTGTCACCGTCAACCCGGCGTTTACGACCTTGACCGGCTACGCGCTGGCCGACGTGGTCGGCAAAAATCCCAACATGCTCTCGGCCGGCCGGACCTCGCCCGAGGAGTACGAGCGGATGTGGGCGTCGATCAAGCAGAAGGGCTACTGGCAGGGCGAGGTCTGGGACCGGCGCAAGGATGGCGGCGTCTATCCGAAATGGCTGTCGATCTCGGTGATGCGTGACGATGCCGGCGAAATCCGCTACTACATCGCCCATTTCACCGATGTCTCCGCCGAGCGTGCCGCCGAGGCGCGCATCCATCACATGGCGCACCACGACATGCTGACCGGGCTGGCCAACCGTTTCAGCCTGAAGGAGCGGCTCGAACATGCGCTGGCCGTGGCGCGCCGGGAGAGCTCGCGGGTCGCGCTGCTGTTCATCGACCTCGATCGTTTCAAGGTGATCAACGACACCCTGGGTCACCACATTGGCGACGAACTGCTGATCCTGGTCAGTCAGCGCCTGCGCGGCGCGGTGCGCGACAGCGACCTGGTCGCCCGTCTGGGCGGTGACGAATTCGTCGTCATGGCCAGCGGCGTCGAGCAGATGAGTTCGGTGGCGACGGTCGCCGAGAAGCTGGTCAAGGTGGTCGGCGAACCCTATGCGATCGGCCCGCACACGCTGTACACAACGCCGAGTATCGGCATTGCCGTCTATCCGATGGACGGCGGGAGTGGCGAGGCGCTGATGAAGAACGCCGACGCCGCGATGTACCACGCCAAGGCGGCCGGGCGGAACAACTTCCAGTTCTTCGACGCGCGAATGAACGAAGCGGCGATCGAACGCCTGAACATCGAACACGCGCTGCACCAGGCGCTGGAGCGCGAGGAATTCGTTCTCTACTACCAGCCGGTGATCGACCTGCAGAGCGGCAAGGTATCCAGCGTCGAGGCGTTGATCCGCTGGCGGCATCCGGAACGCGGCCTGGTCGCGCCTGGTCTCTTCATCGGCGTCGCCGAGGAAACCGGCCTGATCCAGCCGATCGGCGACTGGGTGGTATGGACCGCCTGCCGGCAACTGGCGGCATTCCGCGCGGCGGGCATCACCGACGTCAGGATGGCGATCAACATCTCGGCGATCCAGATGCGCAACAGCAGCTTGCCGGTCATCGCGCGCGGCGTCATCGATGCCTACTCGCTGGCGCCCGGTGATCTCGTGTTCGAGATCACCGAATCGGTGGCGATGGAGCAGCCTGACGAAACCGTCCGTGTCCTCGATGTCCTGCGCAACATGGGGGTGACGCTGGCGCTCGACGACTTCGGCACCGGCTATTCCTCGCTCAGCTACCTGCGCATGTTCGCGCTCGACAAGCTCAAGCTCGACCGTTCCTTCGTCGAGGGCATCGGCGAGGATATCGACGGCCAGGTCATCTGCGACGCAACGATCGGCCTCGCCCACGCCCTGGGCCTGACGCTGGTCGCCGAAGGCGTCGAGACCGAGGCCCAGCTCGACTACCTGCGGGCGCGCGGCTGCGACCTGGTGCAGGGCTATCTGTTCAGTCGGCCGTTGCCGGCACCCGAGGTGGAAGCTTTCATCCGCCAGCGTAACGGCCTGCCCGGCTGAGCCCTGGACGAGAAAACGCTTGCCAAGGCGGGCGGCTTTTCCTATGATTCAAACGAACGTATGAATCATAGGAAGCAAGAATGGCTGAAGTTCGCAATGTCGATACCCGGGAACGCATCCTCGATGCCGCCGAGCGCCTGTTCATGGCCCATGGCTACGACGGTACCTCGATGCGGCAGATCACCGGCGAAGCCGGCGTAAACCTGGCGGCGGTCAATTACCACTTCGGCTCCAAGGAAGCGCTGATCCGTGAGGTCTTTCGGCGCCGCCTCGACTGGCTGAACGAGGAGCGCATGTGCGTCCTCGACCGTCTCGAAGCCGAAGCCGGCGAGCAGCCGGTCAAGCCGTCGCTGATCGTCGATGCCTTTTTCGGCACCCTGCTGCGCATGGCTGACGACGAAGCGCGCGGCGGCATGACCTTCCTGCGCCTGCTCGGGCGGACGCTGACCGAGCCCTCCGAGTTCATCCGTGCCTTTCTCGCCCACGAATACAAGGCGGTGATGGACCGCTTCAAGGAGGCGCTGTTCCGTGCCCTGCCGGAAGTGCCGAAGGCCGAGATCGTCTGGCGTTTCCATTTCATGCTCGGCGCCACTTCCTACGCCATCGCCGGGACCGACGCGCTGCGTCTGGTCACCGACTGGCAGATCGAGGAAGAAGACTCGGTCGACCGCCTCGATCGCCTGGTGCCGCGCCTGATGTCCTTCCTCATCGGCGGCCTGCGCGCGCCGCTGCCGCATTTCGATCCGCCGGGCCAGTAAGCTGGCGGCCATACCTAAAACAAAATAAGGAGACACGCATGTTCGAAAACCCCATCCCTCTGCTCGGGGTGCTAGCCCTGGTGCTTCTGGCCGGGCTGTTTACGGTGCGCCCGTTGCGCCGCGCCGTGCTCACCCGGCCGGTTTTTTCCGCCTACCGCAAGGTCCTGCCGCAGATGTCCGATACCGAACGCGAAGCGCTCGAAGCCGGCACCGTCTGGTGGGAGGGCGAGCTGTTCCAGGGCAAGCCCGACTGGCGGAAGCTGCACGCCTACCCGGTGCCCAAGCTCACCGCCGAGGAGCAATCCTTCCTCGACAAGGAGTGCGAGGAAGCCTGCCGCCTGGTCGACGACTGGAAAGTGACGCACGAACTCTACGACCTGCCCAATGAAGCCTGGCGCTACATCAAGGACAAGGGTTTCCTCGGCATGATCATCCCGAAGAAATACGGCGGCCTGGAATTCTCGGCCTACGCGCATTCGCAGGTGGTGACCAAGCTGTCAACCCGCTCCTCCGCGCTGTCGGTGTCGGTGATGGTGCCGAACTCGCTCGGACCGGCCGAACTGCTGCTGCACTACGGTACCGAGGAACAGAAGAACCACTACCTGCCGCGCCTGGCCAAGGGCATCGAGGTGCCAGCCTTCGCGCTGACCAGCCCGTGGGCGGGGTCGGATGCGGCGTCGATTCCCGACAGCGGTGTCGTCTGCAAGGGCATCTACCAGGGCAAGGAAGTGCTCGGCATGCGCGTCTCCTGGGACAAGCGCTACATCACGCTGGCGCCGGTGTGCACGGTGTTCGGCCTGGCCTTCCATCTTTACGATCCGGACGGCCTGCTTGGCGACAAGAAGGATATCGGCATTACTTGTGCCCTGGTGCCTTACGATCATCCGGGCGTCGATACCGGCCGCCGCCACTTCCCGCTCAACGCCATGTTCATGAACGGGCCGACGCGCGGCAAGGACGTCTTCATGCCGCTCGACTTCATCATCGGCGGACCGGCGATGGCGGGCCACGGGTGGCGCATGCTGATGGAGTGCCTGGCGGCAGGGCGCTCGATTTCGCTGCCTTCGTCGAACACCGGCATGGCGCAGATGACGGCGCGCGCCGTCGGCGGCTACGCCCGCGTCCGTTCGCAGTTCAAGATGGCCGTCGGCAGGTTTGAAGGCGTCGAGGAAGCGCTGACCAGGATCGGCGCCTATACCTACCTGATGGACGCGGTACGCAAGATGACAGCCGGTGCCGTCGACCTCGGCGAGAAACCGTCGGTGGTTTCCGCGATCGCCAAGTACCACGTCACCGAGCGCGCCCGCCAGGTGGTCAATGACGGCATGGACGTCATCGGCGGCAAGGGCATCTGCCTTGGTCCGTCGAATTTCCTCGGCCGTGCCTACCAGCAGATTCCGGTGGCGATCACCGTCGAAGGCGCCAACATCCTGACCCGCTCGTTGATCATCTTCGGCCAGGGCGCCATTCGCTGCCATCCCTATCTGCTGCCGGAAATGCGCGCCGCGCAGAATCCCGATGCCCGCCAGGGGTTGGTCGATTTCGACCGGGCGCTGTTCGGCCACATCGGCTTCACCATGAAGAACGGCTGGCGCGCTTTCCGCCAGGGCCTGACCGGTTCGCACTTCGTCACGGTCAACACCGACGTGGCGCCGGAAATGCAGCGCTACTACCAGCAATTGACGCGCTTCTCGGCGGCTTTTGCCTTCCTTTCCGACGTCTCGCTGCTGGTCCTCGGCGGCAGCGTCAAGCGCCGCGAAAAGCTGTCGGCGCGCCTCGGCGACATCCTGGCGCAGATGTACCTGATTTCCTGCACGCTCAAGCGTTACGAGGCCGAAGGCCGCAGGAAGGAAGACGCGCCGCTCGCCCACTGGGCAATTTGGGACGCGATGTACAAGGCGCAGCAGGCCTTCGACGGCGTCATCGCCAACTTCCCGGTGCGCTTCATCGCCGCCGTCGTCAATCGAATCATCTTCCCCTGGGGCCATCCCTATGTCGTGCCGTCCGACGAGGTCGGGCACCAGGTGGCGAAGGCGCTGATCGCGCCGTCGGCGACGCGCGACCGGCTGACCGCCGAATGCTACCTGCCGCTGCAGGAGAACGAACCCGTCGGCGCCATCGAGCTGGCGCTCAAGGCGACGCTGGAAGCCGAGCCTATCGAGGCCAAGATCCGCGCCGCCGAGAAGGACGGTCGCTTCGACGGCAATCCGCGGGCCAATGTGCGCGACATCGCCGTCGTCGCCTTCGAGATTGGTGTCATCAACGCCGCCGAATACGAAGTGATGAAACGGCGCAATCACCTGCGCGACATCGTCGTCCGCGTCGACGACTTCCCCTTCGATTACGGCGTGGCGACGGCCAACAAGCCGGCCGACAACCGGATGGCGGCATGAACAAGACGATCTACGTGGTCGACGGCGCCCGCACGCCGTTTTTGAAAACGCAGAAAGGGCCGGGCCCCTTTGCTGCTTCCGACCTGGCGACGCAGGCCGGGCGCGCCTTGCTGCTGCGCCAGCCCTTTGCGCCGTCCGATCTCGACGAGGTCATCCTCGGCTGCGCGGCACCTTCGCCGGACGAGACCAACATCGGCCGCATGGTCGCGCTGCGCCTGGGTTGCGGCAAGAAGGTGCCGGGCTGGACGGTGATGAGGAATTGCGCCTCCGGCATGCAGGCCATCGACTCGGCCATCGCCAACATCCAGCTCGGTCGTTCGCAACTGGTGCTGGCCGGCGGTGTCGATGCCCTGTCGCGCGCGCCGCTGCTGTATTCGGACGCGATGGTGCGCTGGTTCGCCGGCATGATGTCCATGCGCACGCTGGGCCAGAAGCTCGGCCATTTCCTCAAGCTGCGTCCGGCTGCCTTGCTGACGCCGGTGATCGGCCTGATGAAAGGGCTCACCGACCCGGTGGTCGGCCTGCTCATGGGGCAGACGGCCGAGAATCTCGCCTGGAAGTTCGGCATCAGCCGCCAGCAGATGGATGAGTTCGCCGTGCGCAGCCACCAGCGCGCCATCGCCGCGCGCCAGGCCGGGCATTTGGAAGAAATTGTCCCGCTCGTCGATGGCGACGGCAAGGTCTATGCCGAGGACGACGGCGTGCGGCCCGACGCCGACCTCGCCGGCATGGCCAAGCCCAAGCCCTTCTTCGACAAGAAATACGGCAACATCACCGCCGCCAACAGCTCGCAGATCACCGACGGCGCCGCCTGGGTGCTGCTGGCTTCCGAAGCGGCGGTGCAGAAATGGGGGCTGACGCCGATCGGCAGGATTGTCGACAGCCAGTGGTCCGGGCTGGAGCCGGAGCAAATGGGCCTCGGCCCGGTGCATGCCTCGACGCCGATCCTGCAACGCCACGGCCTGCAACTGGCCGACATCGACTACTGGGAACTGAACGAAGCCTTCGCCGCGCAGGTGCTCGGCTGCCAGGCCGCCTGGCAGGACGAGGCCTATTGCCGCGAACAACTCGACCTACCCGGCGCCTTCGGCAAGATTGCCGACGACCGGCTCAACGTCGATGGCGGTGCGGTGGCCATCGGCCACCCGGTTGGCGCTTCCGGTGCGCGCATCGTCCTGCACCTGTTGCATGTGCTGCGACGTAACCAGGCCAAACGCGGCGTGGCCACCATCTGCATCGGTGGCGGCCTCGGTGGCGCCATGCTCGTGGAGGCCTGCTGACCATGAAACACTGGCAACTCAACAAGGAAGCGAGCGGCATCGTCATCGCCGTGCTCGATCGCGCCGGCGAAAGCACCAATGCGCTGTCGGCCGAGGTCATGGCCGAATTCGCGCAGATTCTCGACCAGCTCGACCTCTATCCGCCCAAGGGGCTGATCGTCCGTTCGGTCAAGGCGGCCGGTTTCATCGCCGGTGCCGACATCGGCGAATTCTCGCAACTCGACACGCCGGAAAAGGGCAGGGCGCTGGTCGCCCGCGGCTGGGACCTGTTCAACCGTCTCGCCGCCGTGCCCTACCCGACACTGGCGTTGGTGCGCGGCCACTGTCTGGGCGGCGGGCTGGAACTGGCGCTGGCTTGCCGTTACATCCTGGCGGTCGATGAACCGGGAACGAAAATGGCGCTGCCGGAAGTCATGCTCGGCATCTTCCCCGGCTGGGGCGGCATGCTGCGCCTGCCGCAGCGGGTCGGCCCGGCGGCGGCGCTGGACATGATGCTGACCGGCAAGGGCATCGACGCCAAGCGGGCGAAGAAGATGGGCCTGGCCGACGATTGCGTGCCGCCGCGGGTGATGGAAATGGCAGCGCGGCAACTGCTGTTGTCGAAGCAGCCGCGTCGGCCGCTGCCCTTCGTGCAGAAGCTGCTGGCCGGGCCGCTGAAAGGCGTCGTCGCCAACGGCGCGCGCAAGCAGGTGGCGAAGAAGGCGCGGCCCGAGCATTACCCGGCGCCTTACGCGATCATCGACCTGTGGCAGAAGCACGAAGGCAATGCGCTGGCAGCGCCGGCCGTCGTCGACCGCATCATCCAATCGCCAACCGCGAAGAACCTGCTGCGCGTCTTCCGCCTGCAGGAAAGGCTGAAGGGCTTCGGCAAGGACAGTGACTTCACGGCGAAGCGCGTGCACGTCATCGGCGCCGGCGTCATGGGCGGCGACATCGCCGCCTGGTGCGCGCTGCGTGGGCTGACGGTGACGCTACAGGACCAGAATCTGGGGCGCATCGCGCCGGCGATCAAACGTGCAGACGCGCTGTTCAGGAAGAAGCTGCGCGAACCGCTCAAGGCACGCGCCGCCTTCGACCGCCTGATTCCCGATCCGGCCGGTGCCGGCGTTGCTCACGCCGACGTCGTCATCGAAGCCATCTTCGAGAATGTCGAGGCCAAGCACGCGCTGTTCCGCTCGCTGGAACCCCGGATGAAGCCGGGCGCCATCCTGGCCAGCAACACCTCCAGTCTCAAGCTCGAAGACCTGCGCACGGTGCTGGCACGGCCTGAACGCCTGGTCGGCATCCACTTCTTCAACCCGGTGGCGATGATGCCGCTGGTCGAGGTGGTCGAAGCCGACCGCGCCGATCCGGCTGCCGTGCGTGCCGCCTGCGCCTTCGTCAAACAGATCGACAAGCTGCCGCTGCCGGTGAAGAGCGCGCCAGGTTTCCTGGTCAACGCCGTGCTGGCGCCCTACATGCTGGCCGCCATGCGCGCCGTCGACGAAGGCATCGCGCCGGAAACGGTGGATGAAGCCATGCTCGCCTTCGGCATGCCGATGGGGCCGATCGAACTGGCCGACACCGTCGGCCTCGACATCGCCATGGCCGCCGGCAAGCAACTCGCCGACGGCGCCGAAGCGCCGCGCTGCCTGTTGCAGCGGGTGGAGCAAGGCCAATTGGGCAAGAAGAGCGGCCAGGGCTTCTACGCCTGGACGCAGGGCAGGGCGCAGAAAGGCAGCACCGGTTCCGTGCCGGCCGGGCTGGCGGAAAAACTGGTGCAGCCGCTGATCGAGCGCACGCAAGCGCTGGTCGCCGACGGCGTCGTTGCCGATGGCGAGCTGGCCGACGCCGGCGTGATCTTCGGCACCGGTTTTGCGCCGTTCACCGGTGGGCCGTTGCATTACCGGGAGACGATGCAATCTTGAAATAGTGTTGTTTATTCCCAACGAACGTTTGAATTTGTTGATTTAAAACGGGGTTTCAAACGTTGTATGGGGATTTAATCGCAGTACCAATCGGGCCAACGCCCATCACAAACAAAACGACAGGAGACAAACCAATGCCTACACGCCTCGCCCCGCGCCTGATTCCGGCGCTCATAGCCCTGGCCTTTTCCGGAACCGCCGCCGCCTCGGGTTTCCAGTTGCAGAACCAGACCGGTTCCGGTAATGGCAACGCCTTCGCCGGTGCCGCCGCAACTGCCGAAGATGCCGGCACCGTGATGTGGAACCCGGCCGGTATGACCTACCTGCCGAAGGGACACAATATTTCCGCAGCGGCAACGGCGTTGGTGCGGACGATCGATTACAAGGACACCGGTTCGACGGTAAACCTGCCGCCGCCGGCATCGGCCGCATTCCCGCTGGGTACCACGGATGGCGGTAATGCCGGGGGTACCTCGCTGGTGCCGGCGTTCTACTGGGCGTATTCGCTCAACGATCGTCTCTCCCTCGGCCTGGGCGTTTCGCCGACTTTCGGCAACGTCACCGAATATGACTTCGACTTTGTCGGCCGCAATGCCGGTTATTTCGCCGAAATCAAGCAGATCAACATCAATCCGTCGGTCGCCTGGAAGGTCAACGAACGGTTTTCGATCGGTGGCGGCCTGAATTTTGCGCATAACGAAACCCACTTCAAGCAGGGGCTGGCCTTCGGCAATATCTTGCTGGCGGGCAGCACCAACCACCTCGATATCAAGGGTGACGACTGGGCCGTCGGCTACAACCTCGGCGCGATGTTCCAGGTGACGCCAGCCACCCGTATCGGTCTGACCTATCGCTCCGAACTGGAATTCAACCTGGAAGGCCGGCAGCGGGTCAGCGTCGCGCCCTTGAATGCGGCAACCGCCAACCAGGATATCGAGGCCAAGCTCAAGACGCCGGCCAGTGCTTCGCTGGCGGTCTCGCACATGGCCAATGAACGGCTGGAACTGCTGGCCGATTTCACCTGGACCGACTGGAGTGTGGTGGACATCATCCAGTTGAAGAACAAAGCGAGCGGTGCCAATCTCAATGCGCTCAGCTACAACTTCAAGGATAGCTGGCGCGTCGGCGTCGGTGCCAATTACCAGTTGAACGATGCCTGGAAGCTGCGTGTCGGTGTCGCTTACGACAAGTCGCCGGTCAAGTCGGCGCAAGACCGGACGATGACGCTGCCGGATTCCGACCGCACCTGGTTGTCGATCGGCGCCAAATACCGGATTTCGCCGAAGATGTCGTTGGACCTCGGTTACACCTACCTGATGTTCGCCAGTGCCAAGACCAATCGCGCCGTGATGGCTGGGGTGACGGAGGTTCAGACCATCAATGGCAAATGGGATAACGACGTCCACATCATTTCGACGCAGTTGAACTACAACTTCTGATTCGCGCATGCCGATGCGCCACGAAATCCCCGGGTTTGTCCCGGGGATTTTTTTTGGAATTTTCTTGCGCAAAGGCATTGACCGGCAGGCGTCGATGTCTATAATTCAAACGTTCGTTTTATTTTTACGACAACGATAAGATCACGAAAGGAGACAAGCTTTGAACAAGCTGATCGTCAAGAAGGCTGCCGTGCTCGGCGCCGGGGTGATGGGGGCGCAGATTGCCGCGCACCTCGCCAACGCCGGCGTGCCGGTTGTGCTGTTCGATCTGGCCGCCAAGGAAGGCCCGAAGAACGGCATCGTCAACAAGGCGCTCGACGGCCTGAAGAAACTCGATCCGGCGCCGCTGGCCAGCCGCGACAAGCTGCAACTGATCGAAGCCGCCAACTACGACGAGCACCTGCCGCTGCTCGCCGGCTGCGATCTGGTGATTGAGGCGATTGCCGAGCGCATGGACTGGAAGAACGACCTCTACGCGAAGATCGCGCCGCATCTGTCGGCCACCGCCATCGTCGCTTCCAATACCTCCGGGCTGTCGATGGCGGCGCTGGCGCAGGGGCTGCCGGAAAATGTGCGGCCGCGCTTCTGCGGCATCCATTTCTTCAACCCGCCACGCTACATGCATCTGGTCGAAGTGATCGCCACGCCGGGCACCGACGCCGCCACGCTTGACGCGCTGGAAACCTGGTTGACTTCGCGCCTGGGCAAGGGCGTCATCCGCGCGCTCGATACGCCGAACTTCGTCGCCAACCGCATCGGCGTCTTTTCCATCCTGGCGGTCATGCATCACACGCAGGCCTTCGGCCTCGGCTTCGATGAAGTCGACGCGCTGACCGGTCCGAAGATCGGCCGCCCGAAGAGCGCCACCTACCGCACCGCCGACGTCGTCGGCCTCGACACCCTGGCGCATGTCGTCAAGACCATGCGCGATACGCTGCCGGATGATCCGTGGCACGCCCATTTCGCGACCCCGGAGTGGTTGCAGGCCTTGATCGCCCAGGGCGCCCTCGGCCAGAAGACGCGCTGCGGCATTTTCCGCAAGCAGGGCAAGGAAATCCAGGTGCTCGACCTGGCCGCGCGTGACTACCGGACCTCGGCCGGCGAGATTGCCGACGAAGTCGCCGCCATCCTGAAAATCCGCAACCCGGCCGAGCAGTTTGCCGCGCTGCGCGCCAGCGCCCATCCGCAGGCGCAATTCCTGTGGGCCATCTTCCGTGACGTCTTCCATTACTGCGCGGTGCAACTGGAAAACGTCGCCGACAACGCGCGCGACCTCGATCTCGCCATGCGCTGGGGCTTCGGCTGGGCGCAGGGACCGTTCGAGACCTGGCAGGCCGCCGGCTGGGCGGAGATCGCCGAAACCGTTGCCGCCGACATCGCCGCCGGCAAGACGATGGCCGCCGTGCCACTGCCGGCCTGGGTGACCGAAAGCGGGCGTGCCGGCGTGCATACGCCTTTCGGTTCTTGGTCGGCGCGCGGCAAGCGCTATGTGGATCGTTCCCGCTTACCGGTTTATCAACGCCAGTTGTTCCCGGAAAGCGTGCTCGGCGAAGGCGCGTCGCGTCCGGAAAAATCCGGCGAAACGCTGTTCGAGAACGACGGCGTCCGCCTCTGGCGCCTGTCGGCGGTGGATGCCGGGATCGGCATCCTGTCGTTCAAGTCGAAGATGCACACGATCGGCGACGAAGTGCTCGATGGCGTCATCGCCGCCGTCCGCCAGGCGGAAACGACGCTCGACGGCGTCGTCGTCTGGCACGAGGCGCCGTTCGCCGTCGGCGCCAATCTGGCGCAAGTCAGCGAAGCGATCGCCGCCGGCCAGTTCGACGTGCTGGAAAAGACCGTCGAGAAATTCCAGCGCGCCTCGCAGACGCTGAAGTACGCGCAGGTGCCGGTGGTAGCGGCGGTGCAGGGCATGGCCCTGGGCGGCGGCTGCGAGTTCGTGATGCACGCGGCGAAGCGGGTCATGGCGCTGGAAAGCTATGTCGGCCTGGTCGAGGCCGGCGTCGGGCTGATTCCGGCCGGCGGCGGCTGCAAGGAGTTTGCCGTGCGCGCCGCGCGGTGGGCGGCGCAATCGGCGACGCCGACCGAGCTGTTCAATTTCCTGCAGCCGGTGTTTACCACCATCGCCATGGCCAAGGTCGCCAAGAGTGCCCAGGAAGTCATCGATTTCGGTTTCGCCCGGCCCACCGACACCATCCTTTTCAACGCCCACGAACTGCTCTGGGTGGCGATCCGCGAAGCCCGCGCGCTGGCCGACGCCGGTTACACGCCGCCGCCGATGGCGCGTGACATCCCGGTTGCCGGACGCACCGGCATCGCCACCTTCGAGATGATGCTGGTCAACATGAAGGAGGGCGGCATGATTTCGGCGCACGACTACAAGGTTGCCCGTTCGGCCGCCGTCGCCCTGTGCGGTGGCGAGATCGAGGGCGGCAGCCGGGTCGACGAGGAATGGCTGATCACCGTCGAACGCCGCCTGTTCGTCGAGTTGCTGAAAGACCCCATGACCCAGGCCCGGATCAAGCACATGCTGGAAACCGGCAAGCCGCTCCGTAACTGAGACGGCAAGGAGACAAAGACAAATGAGCAAACAAATTCAGGACGCCTACATCGTCGCCGCTACCCGTCTGCCGGTGGCCAAGAAGAACGGCATGTTCAGGAACGTGCGGCCGGACGACATGCTGGCCGCCGCCATCAAGGCGGTCGTCGCCCAGGTGCCGGGCATCGATCCGGCGCGCATCGGCGACGTCATCGTCGGCTGTGCCATGCCGGAAGCCGAGCAGGGCATGAACGTCGCCCGCATCGGCGCGCTGCTTGCCGGCCTGCCGGTGACCGTGCCGGGCATCACGATCAACCGCTTCTGCTCGTCCGGCGTGCAGGCGGTGGCCGATGCCGCCAACCAGATCCGCCTCGGCCTGGCCGACGTGATGATCGCTGCCGGCACCGAATCGATGAGCATCATGCCGCAGATCATGGGTAACAAGATGGCGATGAACCCGGCCGTCTTCACCGACGAGAACGTCGGCATCGCCTACGGCATGGGGCTGACCGCCGAGAAGGTCGCCAACCAGTGGAAGATCGGCCGCGAGGCGCAGGATGCCTTCGCCGTCGAATCGCACAGGAAGGCCTGCGCGGCGATTGCCGCCGGTCACTTCAAGGCGGAAATCACCCCCTACGCGATCCACGAATACCTGCCCGACCTCGGCAGCGGCGAAATCCGCGAGCGCCTGCGCGTCGCCGAGAACGACGAAGGTCCGCGCCCGGATTCGAGCGTCGAGCGCCTGGGCAAGCTGAAACCGGTCTTCCATGCGCGCGGTTCGGTGACCGCCGGCAACTCGTCGCAGATGTCGGACGGCGCCGGCGCGGTGATGCTGGTCTCGGAACAGGTGCTGAAAGAGCACAACCTGACGCCGCTCGCCCGCTTCGCCGGTTACGCGGTCGGCGGCGTGGCGCCGGAGATCATGGGCATCGGCCCGGTGGCGGCGATTCCCAAGGTGCTGGCGCAGGTCGGCATCGGCCTCGCCGACCTCGACTGGATCGAGCTCAACGAAGCCTTCGCCGCGCAGTCGCTGGCGGTGATGCAGGAACTCGGCATCGATCCGGCCAAGGTCAACCCGCTTGGCGGCGCCATCGCGCTCGGTCACCCGCTCGGCGCCA
The DNA here is from genome assembly GCF_055901855.1 of Azonexus sp. MM2026_4. NCBI lineage: Bacteria > Pseudomonadati > Pseudomonadota > Betaproteobacteria > Rhodocyclales > Azonexaceae > Azonexus > Azonexus sp. MM2026_4. The sequence goes on from NZ_CM148380.1 coordinate 4,584,393, forward strand.
CCGGCGCCATCCGCACGGCAACCGTGGTGCACGGCCTGCAGCGTACCGGCGGCAGGTACGGCATGGTGACCATGTGCATCGGCACCGGCATGGGCGCAGCGGGCATCTTCGAGCGGGTGTGATGAAACCGGCCTGGCTTGCCAGACTTTCGCCAGCTTGGCGGGCACGCATGGTGCGCCTCGGTTTCAACCTGCACCCGGCGTTCCGCGGCAGCGGCGGGCGGGTCGTGCATGTGGCGCGCGACCTGCGCCACATCCGCGTCCGCCTACCGCTCAACTGGAAGACGAGGAACATCGTCGGCTCGCTCTACGGCGGTTCGCTCTTTGCGATCACCGACGGCGCGCACCCGATGATGCTGATGGCGGCGCTTGGCGACTCCGTCATCGTCTGGGACAAGGCGGCCAGCATCCGCTACCGCAAGCCGGGCTACAGCACGCTGTACGCCGATTTCGTCATCGACGAGACGGAAGTGGCATTCATTCGCGCCTGCCTCGCGGAAAACCCGGAGCTTGAGCGGACTTACACGGTCGAATTGAAGGATGCGCACGGCACGGTCCATACCGTCGTCGAGCGCACCGTCTATATCGCCGACAAAAACTACTATCGGATAAAAACCGGAGGAGACAAAGATGAAGGCAATGACAAGGATGCGCCAGGCGCTGCTGATCGCCGCGCTGGCCATGGCGGGCGCGCTGCAGGCGGCGGAAGTTGCTGAGGTGCGGATCGCCGACCAGGTGAAGGTCGGCGACAGCGAGCTGGTGCTCAACGGCGCCGGCCTGCGCAGCAAGATGTTCTTCAAGGTCTATGTCGGCGCCTTGTACGTCGGCCAGAAGGCGAGCGACGCGCAGGCGCTGATCGACAGCACGCAGCCGCGCCGCATGCGCCTGCGCATGATGCGCGACGTCGATGCCGACAGCTTCTACGCGGCGCTCGACGAAGGCCTGCGCAACAACCACACGCTAGCCCAGTTTGCCGAGATCAAGGCGCAAGCCGAACAGCTCGGCGCGCTGATGCGGGCCTTCGGCAAGGTGCGCGAGGGCGAGGTGATCGACATCGACTTCACGGCCGATGGCATTGCCCTGACGCGCAACGGCGAAGCTGCCGGCAAGGTTGGCGGCGCGGCCTTCGCCAAGGCCTTGCTGCGCGTCTGGCTGGGCGACAAGCCGGCCGACGCCGGCTTGAAGAAGGCGCTGCTCGGCGCCTGAGCGGACACCAGAAGAGGAGGAGAGCATCATGGAAAGAATCTGGTTGCAGAGCTATCCCGCGGGCGTGCCGGCCGACATCGACATCGACCACATCCCGTCGCTCGTTGCGCTGTTCGAGGACGCCTGCCGCAAGTACGCGGACAAGGTGGCCTACATCAGCATGGGCAAGGAAATGACCTACGGCGAACTGGACGCGGCGACGCGCGATTTCGCCGGCTGGCTGCAGTCGCTGGGGCTGCAGAAGGGCGAGCGCGTCGCGCTGATGATGCCCAACCTGCTGCAATACCCGGTGGCGCTGTTCGGCACGCTGCGCGCCGGTTGCGTCGTGGTCAATTGCAACCCGCTGTACACGGCGCACGAACTCGAACACCAGTTGAAGGATTCGGGGGCGGTGGCCATCGTCATCGTCGAGAACTTCGCGCACACGCTGCAGCGGGCCATCGCCGGTAGCGCCATCCGCCACATCGTCGTCACGCCGCTCGGCGAGATGCTCGGCGCCAAGGGCATCCTGGTCAATTTCGTCATCCGCCACGTGAAGAAGATGGTGCCGGCCTGGAAGCTGCCGGGCAGCATCGGCTTCAAGGCGGCGCTGGCGGCCGGGCGGCGGCACGGCTACAAGCCGGTGCCGCTCGACCACGACGACATCGCCTTCCTGCAATACACCGGCGGCACCACCGGGATTTCCAAGGGAGCGATGCTCACCCACGCCAACATCGCCTCCAACGTGACCCAGGCCTACAACTGGATCCGGCCGGTGGTGCATGAGGGCAAGGAATTCATCATCACCGCCTTGCCGCTCTATCATATCTTCGCGCTGACCGCGAACTGCCTGACCTTCCTGATGATCGGCGCGCGCAACCTGCTGATTGCCAACCCGCGCGACATTCCCAACTTCGTCAAGGAATGGGGCAAGTACCCGGTCACCGTTGTCACCGGCGTCAACACGCTGTTCAACGCGCTGCTCAACCACCCGGACTTCGCCAAGCTCGATTTCTCGACGATGAACGTCACGCTGGGCGGCGGCATGGCGGTCCAGGCGCCGGTCGCCGAGCGCTGGCTGAAGGTGGTCGGCGTGCCGCTGCTGCAGGCTTACGGTCTGACCGAGACGAGCCCGGCGGCGACGATCAACCCGCTCGACATGCACGAATTCAACGGCGCCATCGGCCTGCCGATCTCGTCGACCGAGGTGTCGATCCGCGACGACAGCGGCAAGGAAGTCCCGGTCAAGCAGGTCGGCGAAATCTGCATCCGCGGCCCGCAGGTGATGAAGGGCTACTGGCAGCGCCCGGACGAAACCGAGCACGTCTTCTACCCGGACCGTTTCCTGCGCACCGGCGACATGGGTTATGTCGATCCCAAGGGTTTCGTTTTCCTGGTCGATCGCAAGAAGGACATGATCCTGGTCTCCGGCTTCAACGTCTATCCGAACGAAGTCGAGGAAGCCGTCGCCATGCACCCCGGCGTCATCGACGTGGCGGCCATTGGCGTTGCCGACGAGCATTCCGGCGAGGCGGTGAAGATCTTCGTCGTGCGCAAGGACCCCAATCTCACCGAACACGCGCTGATCGAGCACTGCCGCACGCTGCTCACCGGCTACAAGATTCCCAAGCATGTCGAATTCCGCGACGACCTGCCGCGTACCAACGTCGGCAAGATCCTGCGTCGCGCCCTGAAAGAAGGAGCCTGAGTTGCCCATTCCCGATTCCCTGAACAAGAACCTGACGCTGCCAGTCATCTGCGCGCCGATGTTCATCGTCTCCAACCCGGACCTGGTGATCGCCCAGTGCAGAAGCGGCGTCATCGGTTCCTTTCCTGCGCTCAACGCCCGCCCGCAGGAAGTGCTTGACGACTGGCTGCTGCGCATCAAGCGCGAACTGGCCGCCGACCCGCAGGCGGCGCCGTTCGCGGTCAACCAGATCATCCACCCGTCGAACACCCGCCTCGAGCACGACATGGCGTTGTGCGTGCAGCACGAGGTGCCGTTGATCATCACCAGCCTGTCGGCGCCGACGCAGATCGTCCCGCCGGTCCATGCCTACGGTGGCAAGGTCTTCCACGACGTGATCAGCGTGCGCCACGCCGAAAAAGCGCTGGAAGCCGGCGTCGACGGCCTGATCCTGGTCTGCGCCGGAGCCGGCGGCCACGCCGGCACGCTGAGCCCGTTCGCGCTGGTCGGCGAGATCCGCAAGTTCTACGACGGCCCGATCGCGCTCTCCGGTTCGATCACCAACGGCTCGGCGGTTCTCGCCGCACAGGCGATGGGCGCCGATTTCGCCTACATCGGCACGCGCTTCATCGCCACTTCGGAAGCCAACGCGGTCAACGCCTACAAGCAGGCGATCGTCGATTCGGCGGCCAAGGACGTCGTCTATACGCCGTACTTTACCGGTGTGCATGGCAACTACCTGAAGAAGAGCATCGTTGCCGCCGGTCTCGACCCGGACAACCTGCCCGACAAGGACAAGACGGCAATGAATTTCGGCGCCGCCGCCGCGGCCGGGCCGAAGGCCTGGAAGGAAATCTGGGGCGCCGGGCAGGGCGTCGGCACGATCGACCAGGTGCGCCCCGCCGCCGAGGTGATCGCCACCATGCGTGAGGAATACCGGCGCGCCAAGGTAGCGCTGTGCAGCAATCCATTCTGAACAAGACCATCAAGAGGAGATACAGACAATGAGCGACTACCGCGCCCCGATCAAGGACATGCGCTTCGTCATGGATGAACTGGCCGGCTTCAAGGAACTGAGCAGCCTGCCCGGTCTCGAAGAGGCGACGCCGGACCTGGCCGATGCCATTCTCGACGAAGCGGCGAAATTCGCCGGCGAAGTCATCGCCCCTTTGAACCGCGTCGGCGACCAGCAGGGCTGCCAGCTCGGCGCCGACGGCGTGAGCACGCCGGCCGGCTGGAAGGAAGCCTACGCCCAGTACCGCGAAGCGGGCTGGAACGGCATCACCCTGCCGCCCGAGTTCGGTGGCCAGGGCCTGCCCGACACGCTCGGCATCGCCGCCAAGGAAATGCTCTGCTCGGCCAACATGGCTTTCAGTCTCGGCCCCTTGCTTACCACCGGCGCCGTCGAAGCGCTGCTCACCTGCGCCAGCGACGAACTGAAGGCGATGTTCCTGGAAAAGATGGTTTCCGGCGAGTGGACCGGGACGATGAACCTGACCGAACCGCAGGCCGGCTCCGACCTGGCGCTGATCCGCTCGCGCGCCGAGTCGCAGGGCGATGGCACCTACCGCGTCTTCGGCCAGAAGATCTTCATCACCTACGGCGACCACGACATGACCGACAACATCGTCCATCTCGTGCTCGCCCGGCTGCCCGACGCGCCGGCCGGGGTCAAGGGCATCTCGATGTTCCTGGTCCCGAAGTTCCTGGTCAATGCGGACGGCAGCCTCGGCGCGCGCAACGACGCCTGGTGCATCTCGCTCGAACACAAGCTCGGCATCCACGCCAGCCCGACCTGCGTCATGGCCTATGGTGACAAGGGCGAGGGCGCCATCGGCTACCTGCTCGGCGAAGCCAACCGCGGCCTCGAATACATGTTCATCATGATGAACGAAGCCCGTCTCGGCGTCGGCCTGCAAGGCGTCGCCATCGGCGAGCGCGCCTACCAGCAGGCGCTCGCCTACGCCCGCGACCGCAAGCAGGGGCGCGACGCGCTGACCGGCGAAATGCTGGTGACCATCGACAAACACCCGGACATCCGGCGCATGCTGATGCTGATGAAGTCGCGCGTCGAAGCCGCCCGCGCGCTTACCTACTACACCTCCGGTCTGCTCGACCGTGCCCGCCACCTGGCCGACGCCGAAGAACGCAAGAAGGCGCTGTGGCTGGCCGAATTCATGATCCCCATCGTCAAGGGCGGCGGCACCGAAATGGGCATCGAGGTCACCTCGCTCGGCATCCAAATCCACGGCGGCATGGGCTTCATCGAAGAAACCGGCGCCGCCCAGCACTTCCGCGACGCCCGCATCACGACGATCTACGAAGGCACCACCGGCATCCAGGCCAACGACCTCCTGTTCCGCAAGCTGATGCGCGACCAGGGCGCCACCGCGAAGCTCGTCTTCGGCGAAATCTACGCCACGGTCAAGACGCTGACCGCGAGCGGCAAGCCGGAACTGGCGGCGATCGCCCAGAAGCTCGGCGTCGCGCTGAAGATGTGGACCGACTCCAGCGAATGGCTGGCGGCCAACGCCAAAACCGGCCTCGGCGGCGTGTTGACCGCCGCCGTCCCCTACCTGAGCCTGGCCGTCGTCGTCTGCAACGGCTGGATGATGGCCAAGGCCGCACTGGCCGCTGCCCGCTATCTCGACAAGGGCGAGGGCGACCTGCCGTTCTACCGCGCCAAGCTGGCCAGCGCCCGCTTCTACGCCGATCAGATGCTGCCGCAGGCGATCGCTTTCGCCGAGACGGTCAAGACCGGCGACGCGGCAATTGCCGGTCTCGGCGACGAACTGTTCGACGCCTGATTCCCCCGATTATCTCTGCGACCTCGCGTCTTTCGCCCCCGCCCGCCGGGGGCTTTTTTTTGGAGACCATCATGACTTTTCCCGAACTCAGCGCGATCGGACTCGAATTTGCCGACGGCGTGCTGGAGGCGACGCTGAACCGGCCGGACAAGGCCAACGCGCTCGACGACGCGCTGTGGCAGGAACTGCGTACGCTCTTCGACTGGGCCGATGCGACGCCGGCGGTGCGCGTCGTCATCCTCGCCGGCGCCGGTCGCCACTTCTGCGCCGGCATCGACCTCGCCATGCTGGGCGGCGTCATGGCGCGCATTGCCGACGCCGACGAGGCGCGCAGCCGCGAAGCCCTGCGCCGCCTGATCATCGACCTGCAGGATTGCCTGACGGCTGCCGAGCGCTGCCGCAAGCCGGTCATCGCCGCGATCCAGGGCGCCTGCCTGGGCGGCGGTCTCGACCTCGCCTGCTGCTGCGACCTGCGCTACGCCAGCGCCGACGCGCGCTTCGCGGTGCGCGAGATCGATCTCGGCATGGTCGCCGACGTCGGCACGCTGCAGCGGCTGCCGCGCCTGGTCCCGCCCGGCATCGCCCGCGAACTCGCCTACACCGGGCGCGAGTTCGCCGCCGACGAGGCGCTGCGCCACGGCTTCGTCAATGCCGTCAGCCCGGATGCCGACCGCCTGCTGGCCAACGTGCGCGAAACCGCCCGCGTCATCGCCGGCAAATCGCCGCTCGCCATCCGCGGCAGCAAGGAAGTCCTCAACTACAGCCGCGATCATTCGGTTGCCGACGGCCTCGCTCACGTCGCCTCCTGGAACGCCGCCATGCTGCTTTCCGCCGACCTGCGCGAAGCCGGCGCCGCCGCCCGCGAAGCTCGTCCGCCACGCTTCGCCGACTGAACGCGGGACTGGGCTGGCGGCGCCTGCTATGCTGACCGGCCCCGCAGCCAACAAGGAGAAACCATGGCCCTCGGCTGGATGACGATACTATCCAACGTCCCCTGGTCCGACGTGATCAAGAACGCCCCGGCCGTCGCCGACGGCGCTCGCAAGCTCTGGCAGAAGGTCGGCAGCCGGACCCCGGCGGCCGCCCCCGGCGCGGCTGCCGCGACCCCGGAAGAGCGGCTGGCCGCGCTGCAGGTCCGGGTCGACGAAATGCATGCGCAGTTGCAGAACGCCGGCGAGGTGATCCAGTCGCTCGCCGAGCAGAACGCGCAACTGATCGCCCGCGTCGAGAAGACCCGCCGCCGCCTGTTGCTGCTCGCACTCGCCAACCTCGTCACCGCCGCCGTCGCGCTCGCCGCCTGGCTGCGCTGAATCGATCGCGCGGCGATCCGCCGCGTTGGCGGCTTTCATGCTCGGTGCATTGTCTGCGCTGCGCCGGCTTTTAGCGGGCATTGCGGCAGTGCCGGACGGCGCTCGGCCGATTTTGCGCTGGTGTCCGTTTCCCTGTCGCAGTTAGAATTCCGCGATCCTAACTCTGTTGAATAATATGAAATCCCTTGCGATCGCCGTCCTCGCCTTGTTGAACACGCCGTTGGCGCTTGCCGAGGGGCAATTTACCGTCAGCACCGGGCTCGATTTTTCCAGCGGCAAGTACGGCCAGGATTCACGGACCGAAACCCTCGTTGTTCCGGTCAGCTTGAAATATGAGGTCGACGACTGGACTTTTCGCGCGATGATTCCGCGCGTCGACACGCGGGGGCCGGCTTCGGTCATCGGGCACGGCCCGGATCAGGTGACGATCGATCCCGGAAAGACCGGCACCCGAACCGTATCGGGGCTGGGCGACGTGGTTCTCGGCGTCGGCTGGAACGCCCTGCAGAACGGTCCCTGGCTGGTGGAACTGATGGCCAAGGTCAAACTGCCGACCGCCGACAGCAGCAAGGGGCTGGGGACCGGTCACAGCGATGTTTCCCTGCAGGTCGACCTGTATCGCGCGTTTGGCGAAAATACCTTGCTCGCTACCTTGGGTTACAAGCGGACCGGCGATCCGGCCGGGGTCGCGCTGAACGACCCGGTATTTTCCTCGCTGGGATGGATGAGCAAGCTTACGAGTAAGACGACGGTCGGCAGCAGTGTCGATTACCGCCAGAAACTCCAGGATAGCGGCGCTCCGGTGCGTGAGATCAACGGCTTCATGATTTACAAGCTGGATCGCCACTGGAAGTTGCAGACCTATCTGGTCAAGGGCTTTTCCCGGGCCAGTCCGGACTTCGGTGGGGGCGCCTTCATTTCCCATGCCTTTTAAGACGAACTAGAAGGGAGGGACGCCGCTGTTCAGTGGCGTTCGACCTTCTCGACCTTCTCGGGCCTCTCGACCTTCTCGACCTTCTCGACCTTCTCGACCTTCTCGACCTTCTCGACCTTCTCGACCTTCTCGACCTTCTCGACCTTCTCGACCTTCTCGACCTTCTCGACCTTCTCGACCTTCTCGACCTTCTCGACCTTCTCGACCTTCTCGACCTTCTCGGCCTTCTCGACCTTCTCGGCCTTCTCGACCTTCTCGACCTTCTCGGCCTTCTCGACCTTCTCAGCCTTCTCGATCTTCTCGGCCTTCTCGACCTTCTCGGCCTTCTCAGCCTTCTCAGCCTTCTCAGCCTTCTCAGCCTTCTCAGCCTTCTCAGCCTTCTCAGCCTTCTCAGCCTTCTCGGCCTTCTCAGCGTGTTCAGCCTTCTCGGCGTGTTCAGCGTGCTCGGATTTCTCGGCGTGCTCGGATTTCTCGGTGTGCTCGGATTTCTCGGTGTGCTCGGCCTTCTCCTCAATCTCTTCGATATCTTCGATCTCGGGAATTTCGATTTTCTCGCTGGATACGCTTTCGCTGCTTTCCGCGACTGACGATTTGATCGTGCTCTCCGTTTTTACCGAAGGCTTCCTGTTGTTGCTGCGACGTTCGGGATGGTTGGTGTGTGCGACCTGTTCGGTCTCGATGCGCCGGGCCACCAGGAGACCGGAGCGGTTGACCGCCGCGTCGATGAAGACCCGTTGATTGGTCTGCACTGAGCGCACGCTGTCGCGCGGCAGTTGCGCGGTATTGACGCGTACGCCGGCCACCGTGAGACTTTCGGCGCTTGGCCGATCCTGAACCAGGCCTTCGATCAGCAGGCGACCGACATTCTCCTTGAGGCGGGTGCTGGGGTCCGGCTTGACGCTGCTGGGCACCAGTGCGCTACCGGTCCATTTACCCTTGACTACCGCGGCATCGGCGGTGAGCGGTGCGCCGACGCGAACGCCATTGACTGTGTTGGCATTGCCAGTGCGCATCACCGCCCCCTGGACACTGGCCTGATCGAGCTTGGCTGCCTGAATCCGCGTTGCGAAGAGCTTGCCGTTGGCGCCGCTGAGGGCGCTGACCTTGACCTGTTGTCCCGGTGCCAGCGGCGCGCCGGCCAGCCGGGTGTTGGGGCCGAGCGTGACGGGCTGGCCCATGACGTGGATCAGCTTGCCGCCTGGATGGATATCGGTAACCGGCCCTTCCAGCGCGTGGAGGACGGCGATGTTCTTGGCTTCCAGTCCTCTGGGCGATTGGCCGGCCTCGATCGAGACAACCTGACCGACCGCCAGCTTGCCGGCGGCCGAGGGTTCGCCGTTGTCGCTGACGGGGACCGCGTTGTCGAAATGAACCTCGACGCCATTGATGCAGACCGACGCAAAGCCGCTGATGACGCCGACGATACCGACCGAACCGGCGTCGCCCAGCGGCGCGCCGGTCCCGCCGATGCCGCCCCCAGCCGGCGCCAGCCCGGTGCCGCCGATGCCGCCATTGCCAGGCTCGTGTCCGGTTCCGCCGATGCCACCGGTGCCCGGCTGATGTCCGGTACCGCCGATGCCGCCAGCGCCCTTTTCTTCGCGCACCGGATGGTTGAGTTCGGGGCGTTCCGGATCGACGCAGACCGGCGCCGCCCAGGCCGGTGCCTGAAGCAGCAGGGGGAGGAGGGCGGCAAGGAAACGGCGTTTCATCGATCCGGCTCGCTGGCTTGGCACTGATCTTCGGCGCTGTAGAAGTAAATTCCGCAGGTGAAGCGCTGGTCGCTATCGGACGCCTGCTCCGGGCGGGCCTGGCGTGCATCTTCGGCGGTGCTGTGCAGGCGGGTCAGCATCTGCATGCCGATTTCCGCCGCCAGCGTGCGCATGCCTTCGATCTCGTCGCGGGTCATCCCGTTGTGATGGACGCTGCGCTCGAACCACGGCCTGGCTTTGCCAAGTACGTTGTCGGCCGCGGCGGCGGCATGGTCGCCGAGGTTGTGGGCGAAATAAGCGAGTTTTTCCTCGTTGCCCTTGCGTGGTACGAAGGCGTCGGTGGCGAGGACCACCCGGTCTTCGGCGTCGATGCTGGCCATTTCCTGGTGCAGCCATTCGTCGAGGACCGAGCGCGGCCGGATGTCCTGACTGACGCTCGCGACCAGGGCCTCGAAGGAAATGTCGCCGCCGTGCCGCGCCAGGCGGGGCAAGGGGCGTGGCTTGCCGGCCTCGTCCAGCCAGCGCCCGTCGGTGATCCAGCGGGCGACGATCTGGGCGCTCAAGGAAACCTTGGGGGGGAGGGCTGCGCCGATCTTCGGTAGTTCGCGCAGGCGCTTGACGTCCTTGCGATGGACGCCGGTCAGCAGGCTGATCCGGCTGTCGGTCGAGGGTTTGTCGTCGAGCCGGAAATCGCGGTCGGCGACGTTGACATAGACCCGCTTGAGGATCTCGATCACGACCGGCAGCGTGATCCCGTGTGTCAGCAGGACCCGGACAAGCGGAGCCAGGATGCGATGCATCGCGTCAAGCAGTGCCGAACGGATGGGGGATTCTGTCATTGCCTGCTTTGGCTGGGGCCTGCCGGTGGTGAAGGAGATGGTGCTGTTTTATATTTTGTGGAACATTTTTCCACGTATTCCGCTTTCGGTAAAGCGAATTCTTCTCATCGCCAAAGGGGGCTCCTGCACTTTTTGCGGGCTCGAAAGCTTCTCCCCAACATATCAAGGAGTGGGCGGCTCGCTGGGATCGTGGGGTTTACAGTGCGCGGATTCGACACTAAGATGAATTCGCGTGGGAAAAATTACCGCGTGAAATTTCCGCAGGAAGCGCTGCTTCATCTTGTTTTAAGCATGTCGCCGTAACTTGTTGCGGGAAGGCTGAAGTCGATTGTTGTAGCAGCGCAGTGTCGCCGGTTGTATCGGCATAGAGAAATATTCGAATTTGGCAATTTATTAGAATCAGGAGGAATCGATCATGGTGAAAAGAAATGCATGGATCCTGCTGGCGGCTTGCCTGCCGCTGCAGGGCATCGCCCAGGTTGCCGGGACGCCGCCCAATGGGCGTCTCCTGGCGTCCAACTGCTTTCAGTGTCACGGCACGAACGGCAAGGCGGTATCGGGCTTCGAGCGTCTCGCCGGCATGTCGGCGAGCGAACTCAAGTCCGAAATGGCGGAAATGAAGGTGGAGAAGGAAGACGGAATCATGGGAGTGCATGCGGCGGCCTATACCGACGCCCAGATTGCGGCGATGGCCGCGTATTTCGCCAGCGTCAAGAAATGATCCGGGGAGAATGAAATGAACGTTAATCGCAGAAAAATCCTCGCCGCTTTCGGCGCCGGCGGCCTCTCGATGTTGCCCCTGTCGCGTGCTCTGGCCGACGGCTTGCCGGCCAGCCTGACCGGCACCAGCCCGATCTGGATTCCCAGCAACGCGCCGGTCCACCCCGTGCCGACCACCTACGCCGCGAGCGGCCGGGTCGTCGTCGTCGGTGGCGGCATGGCCGGCGCAACCGTCGCCAAGTACCTGCGTCTGTGGGGCGGCAGCAAGGTCCAGGTGACCCTGGTCGAGCCGGCATCGGCCTACGTTTCGAACATCATGAGCAATCTGGTGCTCAACAACCAGCTGACCCTCAACAGCCTTAATTTCAACTGGAACCGCCTGGTCAGCAGCTATGGCGTGAAGCGCGTCCAGGCGACGGTTCGCGGTATCGATCCGGTGGCCAAGAAGGTGACGCTGGATGTCGGCGCTCCCTTGTTCTACGACCATCTGGTGGTGGCGCCGGGGATCGAGTTCGATGTCGTTCCCGGCCTGGAAACCGCTGCCGCGCAGGCGCTCGTGCCGCATGCCTGGAAGACCGGGCCGCAGACCGCCACGTTGCGCACGCAGATTCAGAGCATGAAGGCTGGCGGGACCTTCCTGATGAGCATTCCGAAGGCGCCTTACCGCTGCCCGCCCGGACCCTACGAACGGGCTTGCATCGTTGCCGATTATTTCAAGCGCTACAAGCCGGGCTCGAAGGTGATCGTCCTTGACGAAAACCCGGGCATCACAGCCGAAGCGCACACCTTCAGCGTGGCTTTCAGCAAGCTCGGCATCGACTATCGCCCGGGCGTCGCGGTGGCCTCGGTCAATGCGTTGACGCGCACCGTCGTCACGGCGACCGGGACCCAGATCAAGGCCAATGTGCTCAACGTCATTCCCAACCAGCGCGCCGGTGCGGTGCTGGCCAGCAATGGCCTGGTCAACGTCAATGGTCGCTGGGCCGGCGTCAATGTCCTGAACTACGAATCGACCGCCGCCAAGAACGTGCATATCATCGGCGACTCGTCGGCGACCACCCAGCCCAAGGCCGGCCACATCGCCAACCAGGAAGCCAAGGTCTGCGCCGACGCGATCGTCCGTGCCATGCTCGGACTGGCACCGGATTCGGCGATCATGACCAATTCGGCCTGCTATTCCCCGGTGTCGTCAACCCAGGCGTCGTGGCTGACCGCCGTCTTCGCCTACGACCCGGTCAGCAAGACGATGAAGGTGGTGGCCAACAACCCGGCCGAAGCCCCGTCACCGGACGCGGAAAGTCTCCGGGAAATGCGCCAGTGGTTCTCCAACCTGATGACGGACAGCTTCGCGTGAGCGCAGCTGTTTCATCCGTTTGCGGCCGACTCCGGTCGGCCGCGCCGGCGCGGGGGTTCACGCTGCTCGAGATGCTGGTCGTGCTGGTCATCATCGGCCTGCTCACCAGCTACGTCGCGCCGCGCTTCTTTTCCCAGGTCGGGCGTTCCGAAGTGAAGGTTGCCAAGGCGCAGATCGAAGCCTTCAGCAAGGCGCTCGATCAGTACCGGCTCGACGTCGGCGCCTATCCGACCACCGAACAAGGGCTGGCGGCGCTGCTGGCACCGCCGGCGCGGGTGGGACGCTGGCACGGTCCCTACCTGGCCAAGGCCCTGCCGCAGGACCCGTGGGGCAACAACTACGCCTACTTCGCGCCGGGGCGCGCCGGGGAGTACGAAGTCCTCTCCTACGGGCAGGACGGCAAGCCGGGCGGCCAGGACGGCAACGCCGACATCAGTTCGAACTAGGGAAGGTCGATGCGCTACAAGGTCCGCAGCCTCACTGCCGACGGCTCGGTCGTCAGTCAACTCCACGACGCCGCCGGCGCCGCCGAGTTGCGCGCCCGTCTCGCCCGGGACGGCACGACGCTGCTCTCGATCCGGCCGCACTGGCCGGCCTGGGCCGGCTTGCGCCGGAGCCGCGGCGGCCACGACCGCCATCTGATCTTCTGCGATCAATTGCAGACCCTGCTGGCGGCCGGGATTTCCGTCCCGGAAAGCCTGGCGGCGCTGGCCGATAGCGAGGATGATGCCGATTTCCGGCAGGCGATTGCCCAACTGCTGGCGGTGGTCGCCACCGGGCAGGCGCTGTCGGCGGCGCTGGCCAGCCAGCCGGCGCATTTTCCGGCGATCCTGCAGTCGATGCTGAAGGCGGCCGAACGCACCGGCAACCTGGCCGAGGCGCTGGCGCGCTACGTCGGCTACCGGCGCCAGCTCGGCGAATTCAGCGACAAGCTGTGGGCGGCGGCAACCTATCCGCTGCTGCTGCTGGTCGCCGGCGGCGCCGTCGTCCTGTTCCTGATGCTTTACGTGGTACCGCGTTTTGCCCTGGTCTATCGCGACGTCCTCGGACCCTTGCCCTGGGCGGCGCGCCTGCTGCTGGCCTGGGGCGATTTCGCCAGCGGCCGTGCCGGGCTGATCCTCGGTGGTCTGGCCCTGATTCCGGCGGGCGCCATCCTGCTCTGGCGCCAGGCGGCCTGGCGGGCGCGTCTGACGGCCTGGCTCGGCGGGCTGCCCGGGGTCGGCCATCTGTTGCGCGAAATCCAGCTCTCCCACTATTTCCACAGCCTTGGCCTGCTGCTCGCCGCCGGTCTGCCGCTGGCCAAGGCGCTCGACCTCAGCCGCGACATCCTGGCGGTCACCCTGCGCCCGGCGGCCGCCGCCGTCGCCAGCAGCGTGCGCGAAGGGCGGCGCCTATCGGCCGCCTTGTCCGATCACGGTCTGGTGACCCCGGTGGCCTTGCGCCTGATCCAGGCCGGCGAAAGATCCGGCCAGTTGGGCGAACTGCTCGGCCGGGCCGCCGCCTTTCACGACCAGCGCGTCCTGCACGCCAGCGAGATGCTCTCCCGCTTCGCCGGACCGCTGCTGATGGCGGCGATGGGCCTGCTGATCGGCGGCATCGTCGTGCTGCTCTACATGCCGATCTTCCAGTTGGCGGAAGGACTGGGCTGAGATGAACGAGATCGCCCTGAGCTGTCTTCCCGAGCTGCCGCTGGCGGCGCTGCTACGCTGGCAGATGCTGCCCCTGCGCGCGGCGTCCGGCGCCTTGCGCCTGGCCCGCGTCGAGCCGCCGGACGCCGTGCTGATCGCCTGGCTCGACGCCCGCCTGGGCGAGCCCTGGCACTGGCAGCCCTGCGCCGACGACTGGCTGCAGGAACAACTGGCGCTCGCCAGCGACACCTATCGCGCCCTCGCCGATGTGCCGTCGGCGGCGCTGCCGGCGGGCAGCACGGAAGCGCGGATCACGCTCAATTCGCTGGCGGTCGAGGACAACCCGGTCGTCCGCCTGGTCGATTCGACCCTGCACGACGCGGTAGCCGACGGTGCCAGCGACATCCATCTCGAAGCCTGTCCGAACGGCCTGTCGATCAAGTTCCGGATCGACGGCGGCCTGCTCGAAGTCGGCGGCGTCAACGAGGCCGGCGGCCGGGCGCTGGCCGAGCAGGTGGTGTCGCGGATCAAGGTGCTGGCCGATCTCGACATCGCCGAGACGCGCGTGCCGCAGGACGGCCGCTTCAAGGTCGCGCTCGACGGCCAGGGCGAGCAGCCGATCGATTTCCGGGTCTCGGTGATGCCCAGCCTGCACGGCGAGGATGTCGTCCTGCGCATCCTCGACAAGCGCCGGCTGGCGGCCGGCGACGGTCGCCTGTCGCTCGCCGCGCTCGGTTTTCCCGCGGCCCAGGCCGACGAACTCCGTCGCCTCGCCGCTCGTCCGCACGGCATGCTCCTGCTCACCGGGCCGACCGGCAGCGGCAAGACGACCAGCCTCTACGCCTTGCTGATGGAGACCGCGCAGGCCGGCGAGAAGACGATCACCATCGAGGACCCGGTCGAGTACCAGTTACCCGGCGTCCTGCAGGTGCCGGTCAACGAACGCAAGGGCCTGAACTTCGCCCGCGGCCTGCGCTCCATCCTGCGCCACGACCCGGATCGCATCATGGTCGGCGAGATCCGCGATCCGGAAACCGCCGAGATCGCCGTCCAGGCGGCGCTGACCGGCCACCTGGTGCTGTCGTCGGTACACGCCAACGGCGTTTTCGAGGTGATACAGCGTTTCACCCACATGGGGATCGACCTCTATGCGCTGTCGGCCAGCCTGATCGGCATCGTCGCCCAGCGTCTGCTCCGCCTCAATTGTCCGCACTGCCTGGTGCCGGCGGAGGCCGGCGCGCGCCTGGCCGAACGTCTGGCGCTGAGCGCCGACGAGCGGCGGCGGCTGCGCCGCGGCCAGGGCTGTCCGGCGTGCCGCGGCAGCGGTAGCCGCGGCCGCCTGGCGGTCGCCCAGCATCTGGTTCTCGACGACGAACTGCGCGAGGCCATCGTCGGCCGCATGCCGATCCGCCAGCTCAAGCACTTGGCCGCCGAGCGCGGCGTCACCGACTGGTCGGTCGGCCTGCGGCCGCGCCTGCTGAGCGGCGAGATTTCTCCCGAGGAGGCAGCGCGTGCGCTGGCCGACTGAAGCCGCTTCCTGGCAGATCGGCCCGGCCGGCATCGCCATCGCCGACCGGCCGGCCAGCGGCGGGCCGCTGCGTCCCGGCGATCTCGCCGCGGCCCTGGCGGCAGTGCCTGCCAGCGCGGGTGTCGCCCGGGAAATCCTGGTCGATGATGCCTGGGCGCGCACCCTGCTGGTCGAACTGCCGGCCGGCGGCTTGCGCGGCGAGGAGCGGCGGGCGCTGATCGGCCATCGCCTGCGCGAGGTGTTCGACGGTGCACTGGCGGCCGGCGACTGGCGCGAGGCGCGCGCCGCCGGGCTGCCCTGGCCGGGCTGGTGGAAATCGTCGGCGAACTGTCTGGTCAGCGTCCTGCTGCCCGAGGTTGCCGCTGCGCTGGCCAACCGCCGGGCCTTGCGCCAGGTGCTCACGGTCTGGGGCGAGGCCCTGTCCCGGGTGCCGGCCACGGCGCAGGGCGCGCTTGCCGTTTTCGGCGCCGACCGGATCAGCGTCGGCGCCTGGACCCGCGGGCGCTGGCTGGGCTGGCGCAGCTTCGTGGTCGGCGACCTTGCCGCCGGCGAAGCCGAACTGCAGCGCTGGCTGGGCGAGCTGGCCTGGCCGGCCGGCGAGCGGACGATCTGGTGCCGGGGCTGGACGTCGGCCGGGGCGGCCGCCGCGCCGTGGCGCTGGGCGGTCTTGCCCGCCTCTGCCCGCCGTTGCCGGCCGCCACTCTTTGCGCTGAAGCCGGCGCCAAGTCGCGAGCGCTGGCCGTTGCGGCGCCGCCTGATCGCGCTCGCCGCCGGGCTGACGCTGCTCGCCACCGTCTATGTTTCCCTGCCCGAGTCGTCGGCGCCGGAGGCGGAAAGTGTCGTCGCCGCGCTGCCGCCGCGGCCGCGGCCGCCGGTGGCGGAGGAAACCGTCGTCGCGCCGGCGCCGGAGGCGGTGCCGGAAGTCCAGGAAGAGAGCGTCGTCTGGCCGGAAATCCTCGGCATCTACACCAGCGGCCGGCAGCGCCAGCTTCTCTACCGCACCGCCCAGGGGGCCGCCATGGCCCGGCGCGGCGAACTGATCGACCAGCGTTTCCGGGTCGAACGCCTGGCGATTGCCAAACTTACCCTGGTCGACACCGTGACGCAGGAGCGTCGCGAGTTCGAACTCGAATCCTCCGGAGTCCAACCGTGAAGCGCTTCCTCGTCTTGTTTTTCGCCGCGCCACTGGCCGCTTGCGGCCTGCTGCCGCAGAGCGCCGCGGAAAATCCGCCGCCGCTCGAACAGCGGGTCGCCGAATGGCGCGCGCCGCCGGTAGCGCTGCCGCCGCCGGCTGCCGAAGCCGCGCCGGCCATGGTTTCCGCGTTGCCGCCGCCAATCCGCCTGGCGGAGAATTTCCGGCGGCCGGTCAGCCTGCTGCTCAAGGATGCGCCGCTCAGCGACGTGGTGACGGCCCTGGCCAAGACCAGCGGGCTGAACATCGTGCTCGACCAGGATGTCAGCCCGGAGCTCAAGGTGACCATCGTCGTCCGCAACCTGCCCTTCGAGGAGGTGCTCGGCCTCATCCTCAAGGCGCACCAGCTCGAACGCGAGATCGTCTCGGCCAACACGCTGCTGATCTACCCGGCCCAATCCGACAAGCAGCGCAGCTACCGGCAACTGGTGACGCGCAGCTTCTCGCTGGAAAATGCCGACGCCAAGCAGGTGCAGAACGTCTTCAAGCAGGTGCTGAAGGCCCGCGATCTTTACGTCGACGAGCGGCTCAACGTGCTGATCCTGCGCGATACGCCGGAGGTCGTGCGGCAGGCCGAATTCCTCGTCGCCCGCCTCGATGCCGCCGACCCCGAGGTCATGCTCGAAGTCGAGGTCCTGGAAATCAGCCGCAACCGCCTGCAGGAGCTCGGCCTGAAATTCCCCGACCAGATCGGCCTTGGCGCCCTGTCGCCGACGACCACGACGACGCTGCTCAGCGGCGGCGTCGTGCAGACCGTCCCCGTCCCTGGCGGCGAACTGGCGCCCGGCAACGTCGATCTCAGGCATACCGGCCAGCTCACCCTGTACGCGCCGAATCCGATGGTCCTGCTCAACCTGCGCGGCGAGAAGGGCAACGGCAACCTGCTGGCCAACCCGCGCATCCGCGTCAAGCACCGCGAGAAGGCGCGCATCCACATCGGCGAGAAGCTGCCGCTGTTCACCACGACGTTGACCGCCAACGTCGGGGTGGCGGCCTCGGTCAGCTATCTCGATGTCGGGCTCAAACTCGATGTCGAACCGCAGGTGCATGACGCCGACGACGTCGGGATCAAGATCGGCCTCGAAGTGTCGTCGGTGGTGCGCGAGGTGATGGGGCCGCAGCAATCGCTCGCCTACATCGTCGGCACGCGCAGCACGAACACCAGCCTGCGCCTGCGCAACGGTCAGACGCAGATCCTCGCCGGCCTGATTTCCGACGAGGAGCGGCGCAGCGCCAGCCAGGTTCCCGTGCTCGGCGACCTGCCGGTCCTCGGCCGCCTCTTCGCCTCGAAGCGCGACAGCGGCGCGAAAACCGAAATCGTCCTGCTGATCACCCCGCGCGTGCTGCGCGCGCCGTCGCGCCCGAGCGCGGCGCAGCAGATCTGGAACGCGCCAGGCGGCGAATGGCGCGACGGCGGCGCCGCGCTACCGGAGGCGGCCAGCCCGGCGCCGACGAATCAATGAAACGGCAGACGACCGCCGGCTTCACCCTGATCGAGATGGCGATCGTCGTCGCCATCATCGGCGTCCTGGCGACCGGCATCGCCCCGCTCTCGCAACTGGTGCACCAGCGCGCCCAGGAGCGCGAACTGCGCCAGGCCCTGCGCGACATCCGCAGCGCGCTAGACCGTTACCACCAGGCCCACGAGTCCGGCCTGATCGCCCGTCAGGCCGACGGCTCGGGCTACCCGCCCAATCTTGAAGTGCTGACCGAGGGCGTGCCGGATGCCCGCAGCGCCGACGGGCGTATGCTGTATTTTCTGCGCCGCCTGCCGCGCGATCCCTTCCACCCCGATCCGCGGGCACCCGCCGCCGCCACCTGGGGGCTGCGTTCCTACGCCAGTCCGCCGGACGATCCGCAAGCGGGCAAGGACGTTTTCGACGTCTACTCGCTGTCGCCGGCGGTCGGCCTGAACGGAGTGCCGCATCGTGCGTGGTAAACGGGAAAAGGGCTTCACCCTGCTCGAGATGATGGTCGTCATGGCGATCATCGCCCTCCTGCTGACCATCGCCGCGCCGCGCTACTTCGTCCATCTCGACCGCTCGCGCGAAGCCGCGCTGCGCCAGACGCTGTTCATCGTCCGCGACGCGCTCGACAAATTCCACATGGACCGCGGGCGTTCGCCGGAATCGCTCGACGAACTGGTCGCCGAACGCTACCTGCGCCAGCGGCCGACCGACCCGCTCACCGAAAGGGCGGACACCTGGCGCATCACCGCCGGCGAAAACGGCATCGGTGTCGGCGATCTGCACAGCGGCGCCGAAGGGAAGGGGCTCGATGGGTCGCGCTACGCCGACTGGTAGGCAGGGCGGCTATACCTACCTGCTGATGCTGTTTGTGGTCGCCGTCGCCGGCTACGGTCTGGCGCTGCTCGGCGAGTCCTGGTACAGCGCCGCCCGGCGCGAGCTCGCCGAGCAGACCGAATTCGCGCTCGACGCCTACGCGCGGGCGCTGGCCAGCTACCGGCTGGCGACGCCGGATGGCGCCAGCTACCGGCCGCGGCGTCTCGCCGATCTTCTCGAAGACCGGCGCAGCGGCAGCCTGCGCCGCCACCTGCGCCAGCTCTACCCGAACCCCGCCAGCGGCCGCCAGGACTGGGTGGTCAGCGTCGACGGCCTGGGGATCGTAGCCGTCTGCCTGGCCGCGGCGGGGAGTCAGGAAGCGCGTTGCAGCATGGAAGCGCAGTGAGCGGACGGTCCGGGTATCAGTGTGAGGAGGGCCGCCAATAACGTGACTGATTCCCGTCCGAGTGTCATTTTTCTGCATGATGTTTGAAGTCAATCGGTGATGTCGGGCAAGCTGTCTGCGACTTCGCGGTAATCGCCGGCGCTTTCCAGCACCCGCAGCACCAGCGCCAGCGGCTCGCCGTGGATGCCCGGCAAATCTGCTTCGCCGGGCAGGTTGACCGAAAACGCCAGGCGCTCGACCGGCGGCGTGAATTGGGCATCGATACCGGGTTTGTTGCCGCGTGCGTCGATCCGGTACCAGCCGTGTGCGGCCAGATACACGGCGTTGAGGCCGTGCAGGCAGTACGGCGGGCGGCCGTCGGCGATGCTCAGGCGCTGGTAGCAGAGGCCGGCCGGGATGCCGTTGGCGCGCAGCAGCGCGGCGAGCAGGTGGCTCTTGGCGTAGCAATAGCCGGTGCGGTGTTCGAGTACGGCGGAGGCGGCGCAGGTGACCGGGTTCAGCCGGTGGTCCCAACTGTGGCGGATTTCGTCGCGCACGAAGCGGAAACAGGCGGCGGCGATAGCGGCGTCGCCGTCAAGGCCGGCGGCGAGGCCATGCGCCTGGGCGAGGACGGCCGGCTGCCGCCAGTCGATGATGCGGCTGGCGGCGAGCCAGGGCTGCCGTTCGGCCGGGCTCATGCTTGTGCCTCTTGCACATCGGCGATGGCGCGGCGGAGCAGGGCGATGCCGTCGGCGATTTCCGCTTCGCTGGTGTTCAGTGCCGGCATCAGCCGCAGGCAGTGCGGGCGTGGCGCGTTGACCAGCAGGCCGAGCTCGCGGGCGTGGACGACGATGGCGGGGCCGAGGTCGGCGCCGAGTTCGAGGGCGAGCAGGAAACCTTCACCGCGCACTGCGCCGAGGCCGAGTTCGGCGGACAGCGCGCGCAGCGCCTCGGCGAGCTGTGCGCCGCGCTGCCGGCTGGCGGTCAGGAAGCCGTCGGCGAGCAGGGTGTCGAGCACGGCCAGCCCGGCGGCGCAGACCAGCGGGTTGCCGCAGTAGGTGCCGCCCTGGTCGCCGGGGGCGAAGCAGGAAGCGGCGCGGGTGGCGAGCAGCGCCGAGATTGGCAGGCCGCCGCCGAGGCCCTTGCCGAGCGTCATGATGTCCGGCTGGATGGCGTGCGCGCTGTGGGCGAAGAGGTGGCCGGTACGGCCGACGCCGGTCTGCACTTCATCGACGATGAGCAGTAGCTGCCGCGCGTCGCACAGTTGCCGCAACTGGCGCAGGAAGTCGCCGCTGGCCGGGATGACGCCGGCTTCGCCCTGGATCGGTTCGAGCATGACGGCGACGGTGTTGGGTCCGATCAGCCGGTTGACCGAGGCGATATCGTTCAGCCGGGCTTTCGGAAAGCCCGCCACCTGCGGCGCGAAGAGCGTGTCCCAGCCGGGCTTGCCGCTCGCCGACATGGTCGCCAGCGTGCGCCCGTGGAAGCCGTCGACGAAGGTGACGATCTCGTGCGCGCCGCCCTTGTGCAACTGCCCCCATTTGCGCGCCAGCTTGATCGCGCCTTCGTTGGCCTCGGCGCCGGAGCTGGCGAAGAAGACGTGGTCGAAGCCGCTGTGCGCGGTCAGTTTTTCGGCCAGGCGCATTGCCGGCAGGTTGTGGAAGGCCGGGCCGGGGTTGAGCAGCGTCGCCGCCTGTTGCGCGACGGCATCGACGATCACCTGCGGCGAATGGCCCAGGCAATTGACCGCCCAGCCTTGCATCCAGTCGAGGTAGCGGCGGCCTTCGGCATCGAACAACCAGGCGCCTTGGCCACGGACGAAAAGGATGTCGGGGCGGGCGGCGATCGGCATCAGGCTGGCGGGGGTGGGAAGGGCGGATGGGTGGTTCACGGTCAACTCCTTGCGTTGAGAAAAAGCGTTGGGGAAAAACAAAAAGGCCACGGGGTGAGCCGTGGCCTGGTGCGAAAAAGCGGGGGGTGACGCTAGGGTTGCGTCGGCGCCGTTGCCTGGCGCGCTGCCATCCGCCGTCGCTGCGCGTACGCGCGGCCCGGCTCGCCCGATTGACGTCGGGCGGCGGTGTGGCGTCGGCGGAGTGCGTTGGCGGTGAAGTTCATGGGGGCAGTGTCGGGGAAGGGCCGGCCGGCTGTCAAGCGCCGATCAGTCGTGCAGCGACGGCAGTTCGTCGTCGACGATGCGGACCCGCAACAGGCGCTGGAAGAACAGGCTGTTGGGCACCTGCAGCAAGGTCGGCTCGCGGTCGGGCAGGGTTTCGCGGATGGTCGTGTAGATCAGCCGGATGTCCAGCACTTCGCCGCCGAGGCCGGGCTTGTCGCCGTTTTCCAGGATCTCGATGTGGTCGTGCAGGCGGAAGGGCCGGGTGGTGTAGATCAGCACCGCGCAGAAGATGTTGGAGAGCACGCTCCAGGCGGCGAAGAAGGCCACCGCGGCGACCGTCGCGAAGCCGGTGATGGCGGTCCACAGCACCGCGCCGGAGACGTTGAAGCGGTCGAGCACGAGCAGGACGACGCCGAAGAAGATGACGATGCTGGCGAAGCGCCGGCCGCCGACGATCAACTCCAGCGGCAGGTTGTGGCTGCGTACCAGGCGGGTGATGATGCGCACGACGAGGCTGCGCAGGAGCAGCGCGGCGGCGACGATGAGGACGACCTGCAGACCGAGCGTGATCAGGTCGAGCCAGGGATGCGCCCAGTCGGGGAGGTAGTCCTTCATGGCGTGGCAGCCGGCTTGCCGGCGTTGTTCGTAGAGGGCATGGGCATTCCAGCGGCGTCGGGAAGACCGATTATCCGGTCAGCCCGGCGGGCGATCAAGGTTGGCCGCTCAGGTGATCTGCTTGTTCACCGCCCACACCGCGGCTTCGACGCGGGAGCGGAACTTGAGTTTCTTCAGCAGGTTGCGGATGTGCACCTTGACCGTGCTTTCCATGATGTCGAGTTCGCGGGCGATCAGCTTGTTCGACTTGCCGGCGGCCAGGCAGCGCAGGATTGCCGTTTCGCGCTCGGTCAGGCTGGCCTGACTGCGCGTCTCGCCGAGGCTTTCCTGGCGCAGCGCCAGGGTCAGCAGGCCGATCAGCTCCGGGCTGATCGCGTCCTGGCCGTCCATCGCGCTGCGGATCAGGCGCAGCATGTCGTTGGGGTCGGCGTCCTTCAGCACGTAGCCGTCGGAGCCGGCGCGGATGGCGGCGATCAGGTCTTCGGCGGCGTTGGAAACGGTGAGGATGAGGATGCGGGCAGCGATGTCGGCATCGCGCATGGCGCGCAGCGTCTCGATGCCGCCCAATCCCTTCATGTTGAGGTCGAGCAGGATCAGGTCGGGATCGAGCTGGCGGGCAAGTTCCAGCCCTTCCTCGCCACTCGCCGCCTCGCCGACGATCTCGAAGCCGGGTTCGAGGCTGAGCAACTGGCAGACGCCGCGCCGGAACAGCGGGTGGTCGTCGATGACCAGGGTGCGGGTGAGCGGGGCGGTGGCGTTCATCGGTTTTCCTTGGCGCTGAATTGTTCGGGGCGAAAGCCCAGGCAGACGAGGGTGCCGCCTTCCGGCGGGCTGACGACCTCGACACTGCCGTCGAGGATCTGCGCCCGGTCGCGCATGATGATCAGCCCGTAGTGGTTGCGCGGCGGCGTCTCCGGGTTGAAGCCGCGGCCGTTGTCGCGGACGCAGACGCGGACGCGGCGGTCGTCGTCGAGGCCGATCTCGATGCCGGCGCTGCTCGCCTGCGCATGTTTCTCGATGTTGGCGAGCGCTTCGCGGACGATGCGGATGACGTGCATCTCCTCGTTGGCAGTGAGGACGATGCCGGACAGGCGGTTGTCGAGGGCGATGGCGAAACCGCACTTGCGCGAGAATTCCTCGACGGTTTCCTGCAGCGCGGCGCTGAAGCCGCGCTCGTCGACGCGCAGGCGGAAGGTGGTGATCAACTCGCGCAGTTCGCGGTAGGCGGCGTTGAGGCCGACCTTCAGCTCCTCTGCGATCGGCGTCGCCTGCGGGTTGTCGCCGAGATGCTTCTCCAGCCGGGTGACCTGGATCTTCAGATAGCTCAGCGACTGGGCGATCGAATCGTGCAGTTCGCGGGCGATCACCGTGCGTTCCTCGAGTACCGCCAGACGGTGGCGTTCCTCGGTGCGCCGCATATTGACCAGGGCGTTCGAAATCTGCCGGCTGACGGTTTCCAGCGTGCGCAGCTTGTCGCGCGGCAGCGGCATGGCGCTGTCGAGCATGACCGGCATCACGCCGTGCAGCGATTCGTTGCCGCCGAGCGGGAAGACGATCATCTGCCGGCCGTCGGCGGTGCGCCCGGTCTGCTGTTCCGGCGCCAGGGTGGCCTGACGGAAGCAGGTGGCGCAGTCGCGTTCGGCGCGCAGCCGGAGGTTTTCGCCGGGGCTCAGGCTGCCGACCACCTGCTGCGCCGGAAACTGCCCGTGTTCGCTGATGCAGATCGCGTTGTGGCCGAGTTCGAGCGCTTCCTCGATTTCGCGCATCACCTGGTGGATGGTTTCCAGGCCGAGGTCGCCGGAAGACAGCTGCTGGCTGGTCCGGTACAAGAGTTCGAGCGACTGGTTGGTGCGCGTCAGCGCCTCGGTCTTCTGCGCCACCTTGGCTTCGAGCTGGCCGTACATGCTGGTGATCTCGTCCATCATGGTGTTGAAGGCCTGGCCGAGCTGGCCGAGTTCGTCGGGGGCAGTGTGGCGGACGCGGGCGCCGAAGGAGCCGGCGGTGACGCTGCGCGCCGCCTTCAGCAGGTCGGCGAGCGGCCGGAAGAGGAGCTTGCGCAGCATCCAGGAGGTGACCAGGCTGACCACCACCATCAGGCCGAGCAGTGCGAACTGCGTGGCGCGCAGCAAACGGATGCGCTCCTCGAGGTCGATCTCGATCAGTTGCACGACCTCGTCGATGCGCGTGACGAAACCGGGAATGTCCTGCGCCAGTTGCTGGATGGCTTCCGGGCCGGCGGCGCTTTCCGGCGCGGTGGCGACGCGCGCCAGCGGACGGATTTCTTCCTCCCAGCGGTGGCGGACCTGCACCAGCAGTTCGTCGAGCGCCGAGCCGGCCTGGCCGGCGACCGCCCGTTCCAGCGTTTCCAGCCGGCGTTCGAACTGTTCCAGCGTCTGCGCCGCCAGTGCCCGCTGGTTCGCCTGCTGTAGCTCGCTGAGCAGGCGGAAGCTGGTCATGCGTAGCGAACCGGAAAGGTTGATCGCGCTCGCCTTGCCGACGCTGCTGTCGGCGATCACCGTCGAGATCAGCACGGAAAGGAAGGAGAGGGTGGCCAGGACGACCATGGCCAGGCCGAGGCGGGCCAGGATGGAATGGCGCAGGGTGTTGAGCAGGGCGGGGATCACGGGCGGCGCGGGCGAAGACTCGGGCATCGGGCGGTCCATTATCGAAGATCGGCTGGCCAAAAGCGACAGGGGGCACCCCGGCCCCCTGTCCCTCCTGCTGTCGCCTTACTTGGCGGCTGCCGCTTCGGCGGCCGGCGCCGGCTGGGCGGGCTGCGGCGGGTGGAACTGCTCGGGCGTGGCGCCTTCCGTGTTGGCGGCGCCGATCGACTGGTTGACCTCGGGCAGGGTATGGGCGATGCCCTTGTGGCAGTCGATGCAGGTCTTGCCCTCGTTGAGGCCGGTCTGGTGCATGCGTGCCGAGCGGCTGCCCTGTACGCCGTAGTCGAAGTACTCGAAGTTGTGGCAGTTGCGGCATTCGCGCGAGTCGGAGGCCTTCATCCGGTCCCATTCGTGCTGGGCCAGGGTGAGGCGCTTGGCGTTGAACTTCTCCGGCGTGTCGATCGAGCCCAGGACCTTGTGCAGCACTTCGTTCGAGGCCTGGATCTTGCGCCAGATCTTCGGTCCCCATTCCTTCGGCACGTGGCAGTCCGGGCAGGTGGCGCGGACGCCGGAACGGTTCGAGTAATGGACCGTGTTGCGGTACTCCTGGTAGACGTTGTCCTGCATTTCGTGACAGGAGATGCAGAAGGCCTCGCGGTTGGTCCATTCCATCGCCGTGTTGAAGGCGCCCCAGAAGACGATGCCGGCGACGAAGATGCCGGCCAGCGCCAGCGGGCCGATCACGTTGACGCGGGCCATCGCCCAGCTGCCGATGGCCTTGAGACGGGATATGAGTGCTTGCATGATGATCTTTCTCCCTGGTCGGCGCTCAGTGGCCGATGCCTTCGGCGGCCTGGAAACGGTTGCCGACCAGCGGCTTGGCGTCGGCCTGCGGGACGTGGCATTGCAGGCAGAAGTAGCGGCGCGGCGAGATGTTGGAGAGTTCCTGGCCGTCGCGCGTCTTGAAGTGGGTCAGCGAGACCTTGGTCGCGCCGGTTTCCTTGTAGCGGGTCCAGGCGTGGCAATCCATGCATTTGTTGAAGTTCTTGGTCACCGTGTAGGTTTCGACCTTGTGCGGGATCAGCGGCGGTTGCTGGAGGTAGTTGCGCTCGATCGGCGCCCGGTCCTTCTCGGATTTGAAGGGGTCGGCGGACTCCGTGTCGGCGCCCTGGATCTCGCTGCCGCGCAGCGATTTCAGCTTCGGTTCGGCAACTGCCGAGGTCAGCGAGGTGAGGGCCAGGAAAACCGCCAGGACGGCGGAGGAAAACAGGCGGCTCGTAGTGTTCATGAATCGCTCCTTTGGTCGAACCGATGAGTAAAGTTGAAGACGTTCTTGGCGCAGACGTCGATGCAACGTCCGCAGGCAGTGCAGTCCCGGTCGAGGATCACCGGGGAAACCTGGCCGTCCTGCTTGAGTGCCGGACGGATCACCTGCGGCTCGGGGCAGACGGCGAAACAGTCCATGCAGTCGTTGCAGGCGGCGCGCTGGCTGGCCGCCACGCGGAGCAGCCCCTTGGGCCCGAGCAGGCCGTAGAAGGCGCCCATCGGACAGAGGTGGCCGCACCAGCCGCGGCTGGCGACCAGCAGGTCGTAGAGAAAAACCAGTAGAAGCACGCTCAGGGTCATCGTCATGCCGCCGGCGAGGGCGCCGGCCAGCCCCTGGATCAGGCTGCGCTGCATCAGGTGCACCGGGTTGACGGTTTCCCAGACCAGGCTGCCGCTCAGCGCGGCGAGCCCGAAGACGGCGCCGAGCAGCCAGTAGCGGGTGGCGGCATCGGGGACGCGGCCGGTCTTGATGGCCAACCGGCGGCGTAGCCAGGCCGCGCTGTCGGTCACTGCGTTCACCGGGCAGACCCAGGCGCAGAAGACGCGGCCACCGATCAGGTTGTAGGCGACGAGAACCAGCGCCGCGCCGAGCAGCCCGCTCAGTGCCGGCATGAAGCCGGCGGCCAGCGACTGCAGCAGGACGAAGGGGTCGCTCAGCGGCAGCAGGTCGAAGGTCAGTGATGAGGCCAGGTTGCCCTTGGCGATCCACAGGCCGAACCACGGCCCGCTGAGGAACAGCGAGAGCACCAGCAGCTGGCTGGCGCGGCGCAGCAGCAACCAGCGCTGGGCGGCCCACCAGCCCTTGCTGCGAATGGCTTCGCCTCCGGCGCTCATGGTTTCCACGCCGAGTTGAGGCGAGTGTCGCCGGGGGCTTTGTCTTCCAGCCCGCGTACCGGCATCTGCACCTGTTCGCCGATCAGCGATCCGCCGTGGCGTTCCTTCTCTTCCCAGCCCTTGCGGTAGTGCTCGGGCAGCGCGCCCTGGGCGAGCGGCCTGGGCAGTACCTTGATCGCCGGCGTCGGCAGCACGCAGGCCTTTTCGCACTTGCCGCAGCCGGTGCAATGATCGGCGTGGACAGTGGGCAGGAGCAGCGCGTGGCGGTCGGAGCGCGGGTTGTGCAGCTTTTCCAGGGTGATCGCCTGATCGATCACCGGGCACACCCGGTAACAGACGTCGCAACGCAGGCCCAGGAAGTTGAGGCAGGATTCATGGTCGATCAGCACCGCCAGACCCATCCGGGCGTTGTTGATCTCGGTCAGCCGATGGTCGAGCGCCGATGACGGGCAGGCCTTGATGCAGGGAATGTCCTCGCACATCTCGCACGGCACATTACGCGCCGTGAACACCGGCGTGCCGGTGGCCAGGCCGTCGCCCGGCGTGGCCAGGCGCAAGGTGCCGTAGGGGCAGGCCTGGACGCACAGCCCGCAACGCAGGCAGGCGCCGGCGAAGTCGGCTTCCGGCAGGGCGCCGGGCGGGCGCAGCGCCTGCGCCGGACGGGCCGCCGCCGGCGGCATGGCGAACAGCGAACCCAGCGCCAGCGCACCGGCGCCGCCCGCTGCGGCGGCGATGCGGTTGAGGAATTTCCGGCGCGCCTGGGAGGCAAGCGCGCCGGCTTCCTTTCTCTGCTGGTGGGTGGGTTCGGGTTTCACGGTGGATTGCCGGTGGCTTCTTGACTCAGGCGCGGACGATCTTGACGGCGCACTTCTTGTAGTCCGTTTCCTTGGAAATCGGACAGGTGGCGTCGAGCGTCAGCTTGTTGACCAGCTTGCCTTCGTCGAAGAAGGGGATGAAGACGAGGCCCTGCGGCGGCTTGTTGCGGCCCTTGGTCTCGACGCGCAACTGGATTTCGCCGCGCCGCGAGGCGACCTTGACCTTCATGCCGCGCTGGATGCCGCGCTTCTTGGCGTCGTCGGGGTGCATGAAGACGACGGCTTCGGGGACCGAGCGGTGCAGCTCGGGAACGCGCCGGGTCATCGTGCCGGTGTGCCAGTGCTCCAGCACGCGGCCGGTACACAACCAGAGGTCGAACTCGTTGTCCGGCTTTTCCGGCGGGTCCTGGTAAGGCAGGGCGAAGATCACCGCCTTGCCATCCTTGTGCCCGTAGAAGCGGATGCCTTCGCCGGCCTTGACGTAGGGGTCGTAGCCTTCGCGGAAGCGCCACAGCGTTTCCTTGCCGCCGACCACCGGCCAGCGCAGGCCGCGCGCCTTGTGATAGACGTCGAAGTCGGCGAGGTCGTGGCCGTGGCCGCGACCGAACATCGCGTATTCCTCGAACAGGCCCTTCTGCAGGTAGAAGCCGAGTTCCTTCGATTCTTCGTTCATGTAGCCCTTGATCGCGTGGCCGTTGGCCTTTTCCAGATCGGCGAGCGGGAACTTGTTGACCTGGCCGTTCTTGTAGAGCACGTCGAACAGCGTCTTGCCCTTCAGGTGCGGCGCCTTGGCGAGCAGATCGGCCGGCCAGACTTCCTCGACCTTGAAGCGCTTGGAGAATTCGATGTAC
This sequence comes from Azonexus sp. MM2026_4, assembly GCF_055901855.1. Lineage (NCBI taxonomy): Bacteria > Pseudomonadati > Pseudomonadota > Betaproteobacteria > Rhodocyclales > Azonexaceae > Azonexus > Azonexus sp. MM2026_4. The sequence continues at coordinate 4,613,112 of NZ_CM148380.1, forward strand.
TGCCAGAGGTCGGACCTGGCGTCGCCGGGTGCCTTGACCTGCTGCCGCCAGAACTGGGTGCGCCGCTCGGCGTTGCCGAAAGCGCCTTCCTTTTCGGTCCACATCGCGGAGGGCAGGACGAGGTCGGCGGCCATCGCCGATACCGTCGGGTAGCAGTCGGAAACGACGACGAAGGCTTCCGGATTGCGCCAGCCCGGGTAGATTTCCCCGTTGATGTTGGGGCCGGCCTGCATGTTGTTGGTGGTCGACGTCCAGTAGCACTTGATCTTGCCGTCCTTCAGCGCCCGGCTCTGGGCCACGGCGTGGTAGCCGACCTTGGCGCTGATGGTGCCGTCCGGCAGCTTCCAGATTTCCTCGCTGTGCTTGCGGTGCTCGGGGTTCATCACCACCATGTCGGCCGGCAGGCGGTGGGCGAAGGTGCCGACCTCGCGCGCGGTGCCGCAGGCGGAGGGCTGGCCGGTCAGCGAGAACGGTCCGTTGCCCGGTTCGGAAATCTTGCCGACCAGCAGGTGCACGTTGTAGATCATGTTGTTCACCCAGGTGCCGCGGGTGTGCTGGTTGAAGCCCATGGTCCAGAAGCTGACCACCTTCTTCTTCGGGTCGGCGTAGATTTCCGCCAGCTTCTTCAGGCGGTCGGCGGGGACGCCGGAGATCTTGCTGACCTTTTCCAGCGTGTAGTCGGCGACGAACTTCTTGAATTCCTCGAAGCTGATCGGCTTGGCGGCGCCGGTGTCGCCCTTCGGCTTGCCGTCGGCACCGGGGTAGCCGTTCGACTTGGCGTCCTTTTCCAGCGCGTGCGCCGGACGCAGGCCGAAGCCGATGTCGGTTTCGCCCATCTTGAAATTGACGTGCTTGTCGACGAAGGCCTTGTTGACCTTGCCCGACTGGATGATGTGGTTGCAGATGTAGTTGAGGATGGCGAGGTCGGTCTGCGGCACGAAGATCATGCCGTTGTCGGCCAGTTCGAAGCTGCGGTGCTCGAAGGTGGACAGCACGTGGACCTGGGCGTCGGTGTGGGTCAGCCGGCGGTCGGTGATGCGCGACCAGAGGATCGGGTGCATTTCCGCCATGTTCGAGCCCCAGAGCACGAAGGCGTCGGCGTTCTCGATGTCGTCGTAGCAGCCCATCGGCTCGTCGATGCCGAAGGTGCGCATGAAGCCGGCGACCGCCGAAGCCATGCAGTGGCGGGCGTTGGGGTCGAGGTTGTTGGAGCGGAAACCGGCCTTCCACAGCTTGCTGGCGGCGTAGCCTTCCCAGATCGTCCATTGCCCGGAGCCGAACATGGCGACGGTCGATACCATCTCGTTCAACGGCTTGCCGGCGTTGGCCTTCATGTCGGCGGCGAGCGCCGCCTTCCACTTCTGTTCCATGATGTCGAAGGCCTGCTTCCAGGTGATCGGCTGGAAGTCGCCGTCCTTGTCGAACTTGCCGTTCTTCATGCGCAGCAGCGGCTGGGTCAGGCGATCCTCGCCGTACATGATCTTCGACAGGAAGTAGCCCTTGATGCAGTTGAGACCACGGTTGACCGGCGCGTCCGGATCGCCCTGGGTAGCGACGATGCGTCCCTTCTGCACGCCGACCAGCACCGAGCAGCCGGTGCCGCAGAAGCGGCAGGCGGCCTTGTCCCAGCGGATGTCGGTGGACGCGGCAGCGGCCTGCGGCGCGGCGATGCCGGCCAGCGGCATCCCGGCGGTTGCCGCGGCCGCCGCCACGGCCTGGGCCTTCAGGAATTCACGTCGATTCATGCTCATGGTCAAACCTCCTCAGTAGCGAACACTTCGTCGCTGTATTCGTAAGCAAGCGTCACCGACATCACGTGCGGCACCTGATGTACGGCAATGATCGAGTCGGAGACGGCGTAGCCTTCGCCGTCTTCGATCAGGGCAATCAACTGCCCCTTGCCGTCGTTCTGCGCGACGGCAGCGCCCGGGATGCGTTCGATCCCGGCCTGGACGTCGGCGAGGTGTTCCGGCAGGTACTTGAGAACCAGGCTGACGATTTTCATGAGCAATCCCCTGTCAAAGTGGGCGAGGTGGGTACGGCCTGCAGCACCAGCGCCCGGGTCGGGCAGGCGGGCAGGCATTCGGCGCAGCCGGTACAGCGCGTGGCATCGAGTTCCGGCAAGGCGATGCCGCCCAGTTGCAGGCGGAAGCGGATGGCGCCGGCATCGCAGGATTCGGCGCAGCTGCGGCAGACGACCCCGTTGGCGGCCAGGCAGCCCGGCCCGATCAGCACGACCTGCGGCCCCGGCTCGGCGGTGCGGCGGCCGAGGAGGAAGTTGCGTCGCGACAGGGTGGTGGGTTGCATGGTCTGGAATCGGTCCGGCATGGATGGCAAGCGCATCTTAGAAAGTGCGCGGCGCCACCGACAGGGGGGGTAAAACGCCGCTGGCACCGGCGCCTACGCCGAAAGAGGTAGCTGCGGATTTTTCGGAAATTGCGTAAAAACAATGGCTTGCGTTCTTGTGCCGGTCGGCCGGCGAGGGCGGGCGCTACCGCCTTGCGCAATGGTGGTACGCCGCAATCGATGTCAGGAGCGTTGGCGGCCGGGCATCAGCAGAGAACTGCGCCGGGAAAACCACGGTTTTGCGCGCCTGGCGGCGGTTTTCCCGGCGCTTTCGGCGAGGTGGCCGGCAATTAAGGGGTAGGGCGGCTTGTCTGGCGCCGGAAACTCGCATAATCGGCGCATCTCAGAAGCGCCGGGAGCGATTCCACCATGCTTGTTGACCGCCACAATCGCGTCGTCGATTACCTCCGTCTCTCGGTGACGGACCGCTGCGACCTGCGCTGCTCCTACTGCATGCCGGAAAGCTCCGCCTGCTATTCGGCCGCCGGCGACTGGCTGAGCTTCGACGAAATCGTCCGCATGGCCGAAGCCTTCGCACGCCTCGGCGTGCGTCGCATCCGGGTGACCGGCGGCGAACCGCTGACCCGCGCCCGCCTGCCGGAACTGATCGGCCGCCTGCATGCCATCGACGGCATCGACGACCTCTCGCTGAGCACCAACGGCACCCGCCTGGCGGCGCAGGCTGCCGAGCTGAAGCGGGCCGGCGTCGCCCGCCTCAACGTCAGCCTGGACACGCTGGATCGTCGCGAATTCGCCCGCATCACCGGCCGCGACTGTCTGGACGACGTGCTCGCCGGGCTCGACGCGGCGGCGGCCCTCGATTTCCGGCTGATCAAGATCAACCAGGTCTGGCTGCCCGATTCCTCGCTAGCCGAACTCGACCGCATGATCGACTACTGCCGCCAGCGCGGCTTCATCCTGCGCCTGATCGAAAACATGCCGATGGGTACCGCCGCGCAGACGATCGGCACTCGCTCGCTGCAATCGGTGATCCACACGCTGCAGGCGCGCCACGGCCTGATCGACCATGTCCTGCCCGGCGGCGGTCCGGCCCGCTACCTGTGCTCGCCCGACCGACAGTTCTCGATCGGCTTCATCACGCCGATCTCGCAGCACTTCTGCGACCGTTGCAACCGGGTCCGGGTCACTGCTGCCGGCCAGCTCCAGCTCTGCCTCGGCCAGGAAAACCAGGTCGACCTACGGCCGCTGCTGCGCGACCCCAACACCTCTCTTGGTGCGATCGAGGCACTGATCCGCGATGCCATCGACCGCAAACCGCTGCAGCACGATTTCACCAGCGCGCCGCACAAGGTCGTCCGCCTGATGTCGGCCACCGGCGGCTGAAAGCCGCTCAGGCAGCAAACGGAAAAATCCCCGAAAAAACGCTAGGCCGGCGCCCGCCTTTGCGTCTATAATCCGCGCCGCCGCCGCAAGGGCGGCAAGATTCCCCGATAGCTCAGTCGGTAGAGCGCCGGACTGTTAATCCGTAGGTCCCTGGTTCGAGCCCAGGTCGGGGAGCCATAAGATTCAAGCACTTAGCCCGCTGTTTAGTGGGCTTTTTGCTGTCTGAAGGCATTATTGCTGCATTGTTGCTGCAGTGTCCCGCGCGAGATTTGCTGCGGCATCGCTATACTCGATTTTAGGAGTCAGCGATGGCAACCATCACCGAACGTGGTGAATACCAGTATCAAGCAGTCATTCGCCGTAAAGGCTATCCGTCTCAATCGAAGACATTCGAATCCAAGCACGATGCCGAACGCTGGGCGCGTGAAGTCGAAGCCAAGATGGATATTGGCTACTACCGGGACCGGCGGGAAATTGAGCGAACTACGCTCGGCGAGGCACTCGAGAGGTACGTCAATTCGGTCAGTCCCGGTAAACGGGGGTATGTGGCGGAGAAGAACCGGATCAAGCAGCTTCAGGCCGACCCGTTGGCACTGCGTCCGCTTGCCAGTCTGCGGGCGAAGGATTTCGCCGCCTACCGGGATCGTCGCCTGACGAAGGTGGCGGCCAATACGGTGCGCCTTGAATTGGCGCTGTTGTCCCACCTTTACACCATCGCTATCAAAGAGTGGTCGATGCCGCTGGAGCACGAACTGAAGAACGTCAGGAAGCCCAAGGCGGGGCCGGGGCGCAGTCGGCGATTGCAGGGAGATGAGGAAACCCGACTGCGCGAGGCGATCTATCGTCCTAGTGCTCGGGGGAGCAAGGTGTGGCTGGAAGCCTGTGTCGATCTGGCGCTGGAGACGGGAATGCGGGCTGGGGAAATCCTTTCGCTGACGTGGCGGCAGGTAAACTTCGAGAAGGGCGTCGTCAGGCTGGGGGCTACCAAGAACGGCAACGCCCGTACCGTGCCGCTGACCTTGAAGGCCACGGAAGTCCTCCGGCACTTGCCGCGCGGAATTTGCGGTAGGGTCATTCCGAATTTTCATGACACCTCCGGGTTGGATCGGGCATTCAAGCGCGCGTGCGAGGCAGCGAAGATTACCGATCTGCACTTCCACGATTTCAGGCACGAAGCCGCCTCCCGGCTTGCGCCATTTGTGACGGCACAGTCGCTGGCGAAGATCATGGGCTGGGAAACCATCCAGATGGCAATGCGCTACTACAATCCAACGGACAGTGAGCTGGTCGAGCTGGTTCGGCGGGCCAAGTTTGCGGCATAGCATTTTCAGGGGAGGGCCGGTTAGTCAGCCGGCCTTTGTCCTTTGTCTGGTCGTCACTGCTCCGGCCAAATTGGCAGCATGGTGATGAACGGCAAATTGAGTGACGGAAGCAGTGAGCCCCCCATTTTCTTCAGCATGCGGTTTGTTTCGCTTCGCAGCTTGACGACTTGTGTTCGAATCCCGGCAAACATTGGCAGGGAGCAGAGCACGGCAAAGGTCTGGTTGAGCAGGCTGTAATCCCGCCTCTTCGCGGCCTCGATCAGCAAGGCCTCGAATTCCGCATAGCGGCACCCCGGCAATCGCCAGGTCCAGCTGATTTCCCGGCGCACCACGCCTTCCGCCGTTGTGAAATGCTTGGGCTGGCGTGTTAGCTGGTAGCCCATCCATTCGATGCGCTGTACCTTGTTTGTTGCATCAAGCACGGGGCCAGGGCGGGCAGTGCCATCGCCGAGACCGTCACGTCCAGGTGTGCCCAGCATCAACCAGCGCACAATGCCTCGCGGTGACTCGTCGGCATTCAGTGCGTTGTAGCCATGCTCGAGGACAAGGTGGGTGTTGGCTCGTCCCATCTTTTTCCGATAGGCCCGTGCAGCGGGGTCTGCCAGTAGTCGGTAATGCGACCACTTGTTGACAAAGCCCTGAAGCTTGCTGATGGGAATCTGATCTGCTGTCCATAGGGTGTAGCCCTGGCTGACCAGGCGCAGTATCAGTTGCAGTTCAGTGGTCCGGTTGCGGGGTGCTCGAAGCGGGAGGTCCATTGAGGTTCCATTACAAAAATCAGTATAGAACCCCGAGAGGCGAAATCGCTTTGGAGGGATGTTGCGCGCTGGCTATTGGGACTTGGGTGCTGCGCGGGCTGAAATTGGCACTCTGGAACGTACGCTCCACTCTGAAAGCCGTCGAAACGCCAATTTGTGCTTATCGGCCATTGTGGACCGTCACTGGTCAGGCCGTGTGTGGCAGCAGTACTGCGGTTACCTGCCGCTCACCGCAGCGCCAAGCAATCAGTCAGGCTGCAAATCTTGTGCGATGTCCGATAATCGATCAGGCGAATATCGCTGCCGCCCCGTACTGACCAGAAATTCTTGTCCTTGGTACGGTCCAGCTTGTGGAAACTCACGCCGGGGCTGGCGGGGTTCAATTGCAAGTCGAACGCCGTTGTCTTGACCAGCTTCCGTTCGTCGACAGTCAGGCGGGCATGGCTCTCGATAAATTTGTCCGCAATTCTAAATTCCATGACCGCTGCTGTTGTCCTTATCTGATCTTGGCAAAGAGCTGCGTAGGCAGAGTCGCGCCCTCAATGCGTACCGAAAGCTCTGCCAAATGCCTGCCGGTCTCGTTAGAGTCATCGTTGTTGGTATCGAAGTAGGTTGCTTGCCGGCTGTTCGAGTGGGATGCGCGCCAGTAGGAAACGCCCTGATCGAGGCGCAGAGTGTATTTCTTTCCGGACGACCATTCGAGTTCAAGCAGGCGGCTGTGGCCCGTGGTTGAAGTATCCGCGAGTTCAATAGTGGCATCGATGCCGAGGTAGTTAAAGGTTGCTTCCAGTGCCTGATCTCTAAGTGAAGAATCCATCCAATCTGACCAGAGGCTATTGCGGGAGACGTTTTCGCCGGTGGTGCGACGATTCGTCGTGACGACCTGAACCTGATTTACTGCCCAACGTGACGGTCCGACGAGCTCGCGCAAACCGGCGACAAGATCTGCTAGCAGGGCTATGGACAACGGGGTAAACAAGTAGCGATCTCGGTAGGTAATCGACACGACATCATCTTGCGAATCCGCGAGGCGCGTTTGAGTTGCTGGGTGTGATTGGGCGATAAGGCCCCAGAGGCGCGTACCGAAGCCTTGTAAAGAACCGTCAAGTTCATGGTGGACTTCCACTTCGCAGTCACCGGTGTCGAGCAGCTTGGGACGAATGGATTCAGCCGTAATCGGGGTGGTCGGAACACCCATGCCTGCTCCGCTGGTAGTCGTGACCAAGGGAGCGTCGCTGTTGCTGCCCCACTTGTCATTGAAGGCAATCGCGTCGGCAATGCCCAGTGCCCATCGGAATGAGGGCTGAGTGAGGGTTTCGGCCAGTAGCCACCCTTCTCCACATCGTGGTGAATTCTGAATTTCACTGATCGAGATGTTCGGGTGATCTGCCAGGCTGGCGATCAGGAATCGATCGAGATCATCCAGTTTGTCGAAGGTTGAGGTGGGTATCGCAATTTCGGTAGCAATGCCATGACCTCCCAAACGATAGGCAAGTTCGCGAAGCGGTGAAATGCCGACGTCCCAATCTGCTGCGTTACCGCCCGTGTATAGCCTTACGGCTTTGGAGCTTTGACTGGTCACTGCCTTCCATATCGCTTCAGGGAGCTGGCGATATTCGGGGAACGAGTCGTTGCCGAAGAAACGGAAGCTGTCGGGCAAACGAAGGCTCTCAAGCCAGTGTTCTGTTAGAACGTCCAGCGCAGCATGTCGATTGAGCGTATCGGCGGCAAACCGCTGATCGAAGTCGAGAACACAGTGCGGACAGGCGCTGTCGCAGCCACTCGGACATTCCAGACGCTTTCGCGCCGTGTGAAAGAGGCTGCTGAGGTAACGTTCGACGCTGGAAGCATAGCCTGCTGCAAATCGGTCGTAGATCAGGATCGACTGGCAACGCATTCCAGACTCAGGGCGCGCCTCTTTGACGTCACAGCCCAATTCCATCGCCTGAACACCTATGAGTTCCGCCAAGGCATCGCGCAATGCCACAGCCAATGTTCTCGCCGCACTGACATCATCCAGCCAGACGCCGTTGCTGAGCTTGAATTGAATCTCGAAGACATCAGTCCAAGATTCATGGCCGAGGGTAATGCCCTTCTTGATCCGCCATGGATCATCGCTGCCCTTGCAGAAGATGCCTTCCTTGCTGGAAAAACGAAGCTTCGGGTGCTGCTTCTCAAAAGTATTTGGAAGCAGGCCGTCTTTGGTCATGGGTTCGGCTCGACCACATTCGAGGCAAAGAGCGTAGCCGGTACCGTGAATGCCGCGCGACTGATGAAATACATGGCCTGTCGGAGAAATGCGGAACCTTCCCAGCGCGGGGTTGGGCAGCGAAGTCCAGATTCCCTTTGCATCAACCCAGGCAGGTTCTACCGGAACAAAATGCTGCGTGGTGATATCGTTGCCTGGCTCCTTGTAATAGTCCACGGAGAAACCTGCGGGTTCGAGAAACTCGCGAATGTACTCGGGTGAGATGTCCTCGCCGCATGAATCGCAATGGCGCGCCGAATTGAGGCTGTGGCTCGACCCACTGGCACCGCAGTGATGACAGCGCCAAGCCAGGCGGATGTTTTGAATCTCGCGCACATCTTGCTGTGCGGCGGGGATTTGCCAATTTAGCGTGATGCCTGCGGACTTATAGACAAGGCCGTCCAGTACGACCTCCGATCCCGGCGCGTATTCGCGCAATGCAGTCATCAGGTCGCGGCTGGGCATTTCCCGCCTGCGGTAGCGGTTGTCGTCTCGGCCTGCCTTACCTCCCTGCTTTTGACTGGCAACCTTGCCCCGCGTCAGATTGTCGAATGAGGCAATGTGTGTCGGGAAGCCATAGGCCGGCAGATAGCCCCGTGTAGACAAGTCGCGGAGTAAGTATTCATCTGTGAGGCGCTTGGTGTGCAATTCGATGGCTTTCAATGCCACAGCTTCTTTGTTGCCTTTACGAGCCTCTTCGGCCTCCTTTTCGAGGTTCGACCATTCCAGCCTCCAGATTCGCGCAAGCTCTTCGATCGATTCTGCCGTGATGTCGCAGACACGGTTGAGATCGGTGCTTTCGTAGATGCTGTGGCGAAGTAGCTGGTCCAGTCCGCGCGAGATGTCGGAAGACTGATGAGTGGATATGCCCCGACACCAGGCTGCATAGCGTTCGACGAGCGGGATTTCGCCGAGAAAGAACAGACCGCAATTAAGGCGAGTTTTTTCTTGCCCACTACCTTTCAGCGCTTCAAGCAGGAATCGGGAAAGCAAAAACGAATGAACATGCCGCTGGACGATGATCGGGCTATCTAAGGAGACGCGTGGTGCAGGAAGCTGGGTATCGAAAGCCCAGCGAGTGTTGCTGAATACGGCTTGATCGTGCGGGTTTGACTTGCATAAGGTCATCGCCAAGGAACGTGACTCGCGACGACGCCCCGCTCGACCTGCGCGCTGCAAGTAGTTAGCGGGATGTGGTGGGACGTTGTTCATTGCCACCTGGCTGATGCCGCCGATGTCGATGCCCATTTCCATGGTTGTCGAGCAGGAGAGCAGATTCAGGTCGCCTGCCTTGAAGGCTTTTTCGTAGCGGTCAAGCGTACGCGAGTCCTGCTGGGCGGAATGCTCTGCTGCCGTGAAATAAGGCGAAAGCTCGATGACCCGATCGTTTAAGGCAGACCATAGGCCTTGTTCGCGCAACTGTGGGATGTTTTCGTGACGGGACAGCCAGTCCCTGCCCAGGCGAATCCTTTCGAGATCGTCGGTTACCCCGGCAAACGGTTCGTCATACAACGGCAAGGAAAGTATTTCGCAGCGCGCGGTCAACTCGGTTGCTTTCTCTGGCAGGTAAGGCGTCAGTCCTCGCAGGGTGGTATCTAGGAAGCGGCGCGTGACCGGACAGACCCAGGCTTCGCTGATGGGGGCGAAGGACAGTCGATCGAGTGGCAGAACCCGGCCACCCCCTGACTGCAGCAACAGTCCTGCTGAGTTCAAAGCATCCCAAGCTGCCTGCAGAACGGCGTCCACCCGATCCTCGCCATGTGAAGTTTGTATGTCGGCTTTCAATGCGTAGGCAAGCAGGCGGACGAGCGTGCTGCGCAGCCCTCCACGTCTGGCGCGCGGCCAACGGCGTTGAGTGCGACTTGTATTCGCCTCGTCCCGCGTTACCAACTGAGTTTGCGGGAAAGGCATGCCGAGCCAATTGCGCCAATTTGAGGAGATCGCCAGGGAACCACCTGCCCTGACGAAGAAGTCGAGGCAGAGCTTGAGGAATTCCTGCCAAGCGGGCAAATCAAAGTCGGTGGCGTGTTTAACGACGTCGGGTAATGGAAGGATTTCAATCGCCGGGTAGCGAATGGCGACCAAGCCCATGCTTTCGAGGTTGTTCAAGCGTTTCGGCCGTCTGCCAAACTCGCGAACCAGGAACATCTTCGCCAACTCGATGGGGCCGCTGGCTTCGCTGAAAGAGCCTGGCGCAATGCGTCGGTAGTGCGCCAGCATGTAGTCGAAGTCCTTGCCTTGATTGGCAAGATGTTGCGCTAGGTCATTGAAGGCGATCGGGCTCGGTCGAGACAGCTTGAACAGCTCTTTGCGTTTGTTGTCGATCAGTTCGTTGAGCGCCGCATTGCGGGCGCTTACGGGTATATCTTCGAGCGTTTTGATTTCATTTTCGATGGTGACCTTTTGAGCGCCTGAAACGCCTTTGCCATGCTGAAGAGCAAGGTGATATACCAATCCGCGCACACGGCTGCGCTCCGCATCCTGCTGAAGTTTTGCTGCCATGCGCGCCGTGCCTTGGCGACTGTCGTTGAAGGTCAGCAATCGACGTCCCCGGCAGGGGTGATCGGCTGGCTTCTCGCCGTCCGGGGCGTATTCGAGCAACGTCGGCAGGATGTTCCCCAATAGAAATGGTGCCCCCAATCGACTTGCCTGGAACAGTCTTTCGTCTGACGCCGAATGGCTACCGCATACCGGGCACGTCAGACCGTCTTCACCTTCCTCTTGCGCAAGCAGGCGTAGAGTCTTTTCCGATGATTCCGTGATCAGGCGCGAGGCTCGCTCGACGTCCAAGGGTCCGACATTGGGCAACTGTCGATTGACGATGAGCACTTTCTTTTGACGACCGGCTGCTGACTCTTCGTCATCTTCGGTTTGATCTTCATCTTCGATGACTTCACCGGGTTCCGATTCAAGCTCGAACTCATCCAGCGCGGCAAAGGATTGAAGATGAGCGAGTCGATTCCTGTATTCCCCTGCCTGAAGATGAGCAGCACCGCAGCCGTTACAGGTCACGACTTCGTATGCCGGGCTGCCGCAGTCGCAGTGTTTTCTGGGTTCAAAATAGACTTGGCCGAAGGGCCACTCCTTGTCGTCCAGGACCGTCCCTGACTTATGCGGGCATTGTGCGTCCGCGCAAGCCCATAGGCCGGACATCGTTTGATGAAAAAGGTGGGCACGAATCGGCAAGAATGATTCGCCGTCATCGGTGCCTTGGCCGGTGTTGTCGCGCGTGCCTGTCAGCAGGTCCATCCAGCGTAATGCGTTGAGTTGTTGATCGCGCAGCGGTTGCTTGTCCAGACCGATGGTTTTGCATATCTCCGACAACCTGGCTACAGGCGGCTTGCTCGGGTCACCAACGAAAAGGTCGCGCAATCTACGTGCGGTGATGTCGTCAGCCAATGCGTCGTAGCGCTGAGGTGAGGTTTCGCAGCCAGCGTCGATGCCGGCTAGCTTGTCGAGTGTCGCGTGGGACTTTGGCTTTTTCCCGCCCAAAGTTGGGATGCGGCGTTGCCCGGCCACCAAATGAACTTGTTCTAGAGATACGCCGGCAACTTCCGCCAGGAAGCGTTTGAGCTTTTGACCTGCTTCGCCTTCGGGGTCGCCGATGGTGGCGGAAGTGGCGACGAAGCGGACTTGTTCCGGCGACACGCCGAAGGCAAACAAAACCCGGCGAATGAGCAAGGCTGCCTCGGCGGCTTGTGATCCGACATAGGTATGCGCTTCGTCCAAGACCACCCATTCGAGTTTGCCTTGTGACTGCTCCAGAATCGGTGCATCAGCGGTGCGCACGAGCATATATTCGAGCATCGTGGCGTTGGTAACCAGGATGGGGGGAGGTGTAGCCCTGAGTCGTTCCCGGTCACCGATCTCGCAGGGATTCTCTTTTTGTGCCCAAGTCGGATCGGGACGCTCTGGGGTATTGCCGTTATAGAGGCAGAAGCGGATGTCGCCATTGAAGGCATGCGTCCATGCCCGCAAGCGTTCACGCTGACTGTTGATAAGTGCATTCAGCGGGTAGAGGAATAGTGCCCTGACGCCGACCAGCTGCCCTTGCTTTTCTTCGCGTAGCCTGGCCAGACGGTCGAGGATGGGCACCATGAAGCATTCGGTCTTGCCGGAGCCGGTGCCGCTCGCAACGACGATGGATTGGGGCTTGGAGTGAGCCAGGATGCGCCAGGCTTCGAGTTGGTGGAGATAAGGGTTTTGATCCTGTGGAAACCGATAGTCCTTGACGAGCTCCTTGGGTGGGTCGTCCATTGCCTGCACGAGCGATGATGAGAGCAGATTTCCAGAGAGATCAGCCATGCGCTGATCGGCCTTCATCCAGCCGAAGGTGGCTTCGAAACTGGGATCGGCGAGGAAGGCACCTTGCTCCCCGTAGGGGCGATCGAACATTTCTGCGAGATAGCGGCGCAATGGCACGTTGGCAAATCCCAGGCGGCCAATGGCGGCATGTTTTGCGCGACCTGCCAGTACGGGCAAGAGATCGGCAAAGAATGGCTGACTCATCCGTATTCCTTAGTTGTAGAGCAGACCTGCTGCAAGGCAGCGAGCGATGGTCTGGTTGAAGGCTTCCTCGAACCATTCGGGATCGAAAGCCTGGTGTGATCTCAAGACGTTGACCGATTGCGGCTCGGCGAACCATTCCTTGGTTTGGTTGGTGGCAACCTGTGCAGCGAGCAGCAAGGGCAAGTTAATAACGCCGTCGGCAAAGTCGAGTTTCTCTGGGCAGAGATAGTCTGCAACGTCGGTTTGTTTGCGAGCACCATTGAGAATGTGATTAGAGCCGGATGGCCACTGATCATCGATGTGCAAACGCCGCAGCCGCTGGAGCAGGCTGTCTTCGCCATGAAAGAGCTGCTGATCGGCGAATGCGCCGACATGCTTGAGCATATTGAGCTGTTGCTTGGCCTCGGGGGAGGAATGTTCGGTGGTGGCGATGCCGAGCAAGAATTGCAAGGCTCCGTGCATTGCCGAAATGTCCTTGATGCGCGAGTCGAGATGGCTTTGGAAAACAATCCTGCCCGCCTCTGCTCCGAAACTTTGCTGACATTGGTCGAGCAGGCAGGCAACCGCTTGCTTCCATGCGGTGAAAGTGATGGTTTCCCAAGCGAACGGAAGCTCCTGGTCAAAACGGGACAGGAATCCGCTGGGCAGTTTGCCGAAGCGCAGTGCCAATGAGGCCATGCCTAGCGGTGAGCGGGCAAAGCGACGCCAGATGTCGAGTGTGGCGAGCGGCAAGTGACCGACTTGCCCGGCCAGCTGCTCTATTTCGGTCCAGCCGTCATCCATGAAATTCCAGGCCATGGATTCGATCTCTGCATCGATGGCTGCTTCCCGTTCGGACTGATTGACGATGTTGATGGCGTTCGCCAGGCCGCTGGCAAGCGAATGATCACCTTGCACCGGCCAAAGTGTTGGGCGAAATGGCATGACCGAATCAGCGCTCGGGTAGATTAGCCAGCAACCAGGCTCACGTGCTTCGGGATCAAAGCGCCACGCACCGGTCGGCACGCCTTCTGAATTGCATGCTGGTAACTGGATGGCTTCGTCGCCAGGGTGCTCCAGGCGCAGTGCAAGGGCGTTCAGGTTAATGAGAGCTTCTGTTGCGAGAGCTTTGTTGCCTTCGGTATCCAGGCTGATCTGGTTCCCTTTGCGTTCCAGCCTTGCCGCATAGCGTGCGATGTCGATACGAAAGTGTTCGCTGCCGCCAATACGCAGCAGCACATGCACTCGTGCATCCGGGTTGTCATCCGTGGAAAACAGATGCTGGATGTCGGTGGCGTAGTCTTGCAGGCGAACTTCCGTCGTGAGGCTGTCGGGCAGTGTGCGCAGTGGATGGCTGCGGGTGGCCTTGCTGCCATTGATCCGCATTTCGATCGACATGCGGCTGTTGTTGCCTCCGCTCAGGATCAGGAAGCGGATGCCCAGCAGTTGTCGGGCGGCGAGCAGACTGCCGCTCAGGATCTCGTTTTGCTTGGCATCGAATGCGCGGACACCTTTCGCCGGGAAGGGCAAGTTCAGTCTAATGGGGGTCGTGCTGTACGGCCAGAACAGCTCTACGTCGATGTTTTCCGGTGTGCGTTCCGCTGACGTAACCGAGAGCGTCAGATAAAGATCGTTGCTGCTCGGTTTTGCCTTGAGCTCAACCCCTTCGGTCAGCGTTCTGGCCGTTGTCGCTCCCCAGTTTTCCAGCTTGATCACGCCTGACTTGGCGTCTGTGGCGTCGATCGACAAACCGGCATTGGGAGGAAGCACGACCAGCCGGCTGCGCTGCTTGACTTCGCCAGAAGCGGGATAGCGTGCGAGCAGCGGCCCCAGGAGTGGCGTGGTGACTTGCGTGTTTGCACCGATGACGCCCCAGGCTGGATTGCCTTCGACTTTTTGATTGGTTGAATCGTTGCTGACGCGATAGAGCTGCGGCAGCCCCTTGAATGCAATCCCGGGTTTCTTGAAATCGAGCCAGAATCGCTGGCCGCGCCATTCGTAGCTTTCCTCGTGCGTACCTGCCTGACCGGTGCGAATACGGCAGGTGAGACTATTGCCGTCGTTGGTTTGGATCGAGCCGCGTATCCGGTGAATGCTGCGACCAAACTGGGGCAGCGTTCCCTGTTCGTTGGTTTCGGCTTCGCTACCTGGCGTTAATGACCAACCCTCTGGCAAGGCGATGAAGGCTTCGAGCGGCGCAACGTTGCCCCCGCCCTGGCGCAGCAGCCGATTGGCAGAATCTTCTGCTGAGAATATCCAGGGCAAACCATCGTCGAGGGACTCCCCGCGTGGGGCAGCGGTTGTCCAGACACGACCATCTGGCGTGGCAAGTTGGAGCAGATGCTCTTCCCCCGCAACCGATCCTGAGAATCCCCAAGGTTTACGCTCAATTCGGTAGCCTTCCTGGCCTGCCATGCGACGCAGGCTTGTGATAAGACGCTGGCCGCCGGCACTGAGGGATAACTCGCCCGCTCTCGGCATTTCTTCGGGATTCATGTTGAAGAGCGCTGCCAGCTTGTTGGTTGGCAGGCTGTCGGGCAGCGTCATGCTGGAACGCAGCAACCAGACACCTTCTTCTTCTAGTTCAAGTTGCCGCTCTACGGGCAGAGTGGCGGCTTGCCGTTCAGTTTTGACTTTGGCGACATCACGAACGAGCTGCTCGATCAATCCTCGGGCGTGGCCGTCATCTACGGGGAGCGGAAACTGGTCGCGCCAGTTGCTGACCTTTTGGTCCAGGCGCGCAATGGCATCGGTGGTCGGCGTCAGTCCGGCTTGCTCTTTCAGACGTATAACGGTCCAGGCCACATCGGCGAGCAATGCAAAAATGGCCGACTGTCGATAACACTTGGGCAAGTTACCTTCCAGGCTTTCCACCCATGTCAGCAGGTCGTACTGGGTAACTGTGGTGCCACCGGCTTGTTTGAGTACCTGACTGAGAAGCAGGCCGATCTTTCCTCTGGCTTGGACGAGAAGCTGGAGAGGCAAACCACCTTGAACGGCGACACTACCCAGGAAACGCAAACCACCTGTATTCTTTACTTCCAGACCCCAGTCGCGCAGGCCAAGCTCGATGCAAGCGCTACGCTGAGCTTGGTTCCAATCGTCAGGATCAGCCTGGAGGTCGATCAGAATGGGGTCCCAAGACCACTGAGTGCCGTCGAAACGGCGGCGCCACCATTCGGCGGCATACAACACGAAGAGCGCAGAAAAACCCGTCAAGCGAGTGATTTGGCCGAGGTCGAAGTTGATAAGCAATTTGCCGAGCCATTTGCGCAGCAGGTTTTCGAGCTCGATGAACTCCGCTTCGGTGACCCGATATTGGTAGAGCGCTCGGCGATCGGGTCGTTCGAGATTGTGATTCGCTAAGAGCTTGCGTTTCCAATCTGCGAATAGTGAGAACGCCATCTATCCTTCCGTCATATCTTATTCGGCCCCTACGCTTAATCCTGTGGGATTACGTTCCAATGCCGTGATTGATCGGCTTTCACTCAGACCCTGCGCGGTATCCTTGTTTTCATTAGCATCTCATTGTCCAACAAAAAACCTTGGGGTGTCTATTGCATATGCATTATCGGCGAACTCTTCGGCACCCTGTGGAAACCGACGTGATTGGTCGGGTATTGGATTAACTCCAGTCATTGGATTCGCCAAACTCCGATAGCAGCAAAGGCCGAGCAGCTCGCGTTCAGCCTTCGAGTTGTACGGCCGAATCAATCCGAAAGCCGCCAGAGCGGCTGCTCGCTCCGGCCCCGTCCGGAGCGTTCAATTAGACAATTGAGCGCAGCGAACAAATGGACTGGGATGGTTGTGATCAGCGCTCTCGGTCGAAAATGCAAAGCGCGCCATATACTGAAGCAGGCCAAATTGCGACAGTCAGCGATACGGCACCGGTGCGCCAACACCTTCGACCTGCGGGTTAGCGAAGTAATCGGGTCGGCGCCGCAAATCGCCCCGAAGAAACACGCGGCGAGCGCGTTGTGGCAAGGTGGAAAGCGGTGCCGCGGAAGACCGGAGTAGCAATGGTGCATATTGCCCGCGGGTTAGCGTGGTCCTGGGTGACGTCATCGACATTGGTGAATTGGTCAGGCGGTTCGCAGCCGTCGGGCCAATATCCCGTTTGAGAGAGTGAGCAAGACGACGTACCCGATGCGGCACCACTTTCCGCAACGAATGATGGAGCAAGCCATGGCCCAACGCAATCGTGCAAGCCTCAACCTTAAACCGGGCAAGTCCCGAGCCGCCCTGACGATCACCCACCCCAACGCCGCCGGCATCGATATTGGCAGCGCCTCCCATTTCGTGGCTGTGCCGCCGGAGCGGGATGACGAACCGGTGCGAGAGTTTCCCAGTTTCACGGTCGACCTCAACGCCTTGGCCGACTGGCTGACCCGTTGTGGCGTGGATACCGTGGCGATGGAATCGACGGGCGTGTACTGGATTCCCCTGTTCGAACTGCTTGAGACGCGGGGCTTCACGGTGCTGCTGGTCAACGCCCGTCACGTCAAGAACGTCTCGGGGCGCAAATCCGACGTACTCGACTGCCAGTGGCTGCAACAACTCATGACCTATGGACTGCTCAGTGGGGCGTTTCGGCCGAACGATGAAGTCTGTGCCTTGCGTTCGCTGTGGCGTCAGCGCGGCATGCTCTTGAAGAGTCAGGGGCGGCATGTGCAGCACATGCAAAAGGCGCTGACCCAGATGAACATTCAGTTGAGCAACGTCATCTCGGATGTGGTGGGCGAAACCGGCCAGAAGATTCTGCGGGCTATCGTCGCCGGCGAGCGTGATGGTCGGGTGCTGGCCGCCATGAAGAACGTCCGCATTCGGGCCAGCGTTGATGAAATTGCCAAGAGTCTGCAAGGTAACTGGCGTGCCGAGCACCTGTTCGCACTCAAGCAAGCACTGGCGGCCTTCGATTTCATCGGTACCCAGCTGACCGAGTGCGACCGGGAGATCGAGGCGCAACTCGAAGGTTTGCAGGTTCATGACGGCGATCCGGCCAAAGGCAAGAAGCGGGGTCGTGCCCGCAACGCACCGAAGTTTGATCTGCGTACCCAACTCTTCCGGATGTGTGGTGTGGATCTGACGCGCATCGATGGCATCGACGTGACCACGGCGCTGGCGGTGATCTCCGAGACCGGCACGGACATGTCACGCTTTGCCACGGTCAAGCACTTCACATGTTGGCTGGGCCTCTGCCCGGGCACCAAGATTACTGGCGGCAAGGTCATGAGCGGCAAGACCAAGCGCTGCGCAAACCGGGCGGCCCAGGCCTTGCGGCTGGCCGCCGCGGCGCTGCGTAGTAGTCAGTCGGCTTTGGGCGCCTACTTCCGGCGGATGTGCGCTCGTATGGACAAGCCCAAGGCCGTGACCGCAGCAGCTCACAAGCTGGCCCGCCTGATTTATACGATCCTGACCAAGGGCGAGGAATACACCGATCAAGGACAGGATTACTACGAGGAACGCTACCGCCAACGGGTACTCCGCCATTTGGCGCAGCGTGCCGAAAAAATGGGTATGAAACTCGTTGCCTCCGAACAGCTCGCTTGAGTCACTCATTAAAATCAATCACTTGGGTGGTGTTTCTTGAGAGGGGGCGCGCCAACGCCCACCTGACATGTTCTTGACGCTGGCTGTGCCAGCACCTGGGCGCCACCCAGGTAGTCACGTAGCGCGTGGTGCTCTTAATCGAGCCCGCCACGTGCGAGAGGGAGGGTGAGGACTAATCCGTGCATTGCACGAGTAACCCCTTGTCTTTATCTCATGCAATATCGGAAGCGATTTGCCTCGGACGGGTGCGAACGTGCAAAGGCGCCAGGGGGAAATCCCTGGTGGCCGAGAATAGAAGGAAAGTGGGTGCAAATCCCATCAATGGCGCTGCATGAAAGTGCAGAACATTGCCAACGCGGCGAACCCCTAATCGCTGATCGGAAGGTCAGCATCGGCTGGATGAAGCAAGTGCTTCAGGCCAGTCGGGCCAGCGGTTCTGTGAGATCGGTAGCGCGATCAAGCGGGCAGCGGCGGGTGATAGCTCAAGTCGAAAGCCACCCCATCCATGCGGGGACGGTGGCGAGTTGGTAAGCGTGGCAGCGATGTAGGGCCTTCAGTGCCTGGTCGTAGCGGAAACTCAATGGAAAGAACAATCAATTTAGAAGTAAGCGAACCGTTTCTCCCGGTCCGGGTCGTCCAAACACGGGAATGCTCCGTTTTGATTGCCATTGAGTGAGCTAGTCGCAAAGTACGTACAAAAACCTTTTATGAACGCGGTGCAAAATGCTCCCTGGAGCGCGCTCGGTGGCACGAGCGCGACGGCTGTTACGAAGCCGAAAAATCTCTCGGGTGTATAAGCGAGTGACCTCAGGAAAGCCGTTCTTCCGTGACATGGAAAACGTGCGGTAGCTGGCAACGCCGGCTTGCCTGTGGGAACGACGTGACGAAAAGCAAGACAAGCACCTTGGCGGGTGCGGCAGGTGAAATGAGTCTGATGGGGTTGGCGCCCCTCAGACTTCCGATTCAACGCTCCGTTTGGCGACGGTAGCGCGGTCGTTCTGCTTCATGCTGTGCATGATCCAGAGCGGGATGTATCAAGACTGAAAGGACATCGGCCAAGCCGGCCGGGTGCTGACCCCGGTTTCTTACTCTGCCCCCGGCGTCAGCGCTGCTGGGGGTATCTAATCGACAGCTCAGGTCTCAGAATCAGCGGTTTCCGCCTGAAGATCATCGAAGGCCAGGAGGTCAGAGGGGGGGAGCTGCAACGTTTCAGCCAGACGGCAGATATTGATTAGAGAAAGATTCCGCTGGCCGCGCTCGACACCACCAACATAACTTCGCGCCAGTCCACTTTCCAGGGCGAGCTGTTCCTGGGACCAGCCCCGCCGCTTACGCAGTCTGGCGAGATGCTTTCCGAACAGCGATAGGTAGGGCGTCGTACTCATTGAAGGCGGTCGCATGAAATGGGGCAAGCCTACCTAGCCAACCGAAATCAGGACACGCTACATCGGGACACGCACTATAAGTGACAAAATGCTTGGCCAACCATAGAATCGCGCCCTTGATAAATTGCCCTTGAGGAGATTCCATGGCTGTTGATTCAGCACTACGTTTAGCCGTCTTGTTTGCCTGGGGGCAGAAATGCTTCTACTGCGGCAGGCATGCTGCGCACCTTGACCACATCGCACCCAAATGTAAACAGGGCTCGGACGAGGCTGGCAATCTGGTGGCGTGCTGTGTGGACTGCAACCGAATGAAACGGAACTTGTGGCTCCCTGCGGCAGTTCTGAGCGAGGCACTGGAAGCAGCCAGGATTCGAGCGCCCTTCGTTCTCCATGCTGCCGAGGTGTTTCGGGAGGCAGAAAAGCTCGCAGCTGATCGTGTCAATTACGGCTCCCTGCCGTTGCGCGATGGGAAGCCGCCTCAAGCGTTGATCAAGCAGGGAGAGCGGGTCATGATGGCGGCACGGGATCTTTCGAAAATCTGCCGGGCCATTGCAGAATCGTTCGGGGTACTGAAGCCCGAGGTGTAGGCGAAGGTCTGGAGCAGCTATTCGACCATGCTCAGGCGGTGCGGCGGGCAATTTGCTCAGCTTTGGTCGGGCGTCCGGGGCGACGTGGTTGGGCGTCCCGGGGCGTAACGGATGGTAGCGGATGTTTCTTTTCGTACAGGCTGTCGAGCCAGGTTTCGACATCGCGTTGCCGAAAGCGCAGACGGCCGCCAAGATTCAGGCATTCGGGCAAAGAGCCGCCGTAGCTATGGCGGTTGTAGATGGTCTGGAGGGCAAGGCCCGTCAAGGCGGCAAGGTCCTTGGGGGTAAGAAGGCGTTCCATGGATTGATCGCGTGCATGCCGGAACATCCCGGCAGGCAGTATAGGTCCGAGGCGCGGGATTTCACATTGGGGCACTCAGTTCACGCTGTCTGTCGCTTGATCGGCCTATGCAGACGTTAAGCCCCTCCTGCTTGGACAGCTGCAGTAGTGGGCAAAGCTGTCTTCTGTTACCACTTGCTTTACGCAGTGGATGTATTTGCCTGTTCTGAAGTAAGCTAATAAGCATGGAAGAAACGGCAACTCAAATTCTTGCTCCACTAGAGGATGGAGCCTCGACGACCGGCGACCAGGAAGCACTTCAGGCGTTGCAACGGGAGGTTCAGCGAAAGTTTGGCCGTGCGGTTTTGATTTTTCAGCAGTACGAGCGTTTGGTGAAATGCCTTGTCGCGGAGAAGGATCTAGCTGGGCCAATTGCAGAGCTGCAACGAATCAAAGAGAAACAGTTTAAGGCAGTTTCGAAGAAGACTCTGGGGCAGGTAGTTGGTGACCTTACCGAGACGCTTATGACACCGGCGCTCTCTGATAAAGCATCAGGAGATTCAGAACACCATCAAGTCGAACCTACCCAACTTTGGATACAGACTAGCTTCCGAATGGAGATGCAGGAAGAGCACTTCAAGGCGACTGAGCAGAAGATGGCGGACTTGGTGGACCTGAGAAATGAGTTGGTTCATCACTTCCTAGAAAATCATGACACGTGGACTATAGCTGGTTGCCAAAATGCTCTTGGTTATCTCGAGGAATGCAATATGCAGGTAGACGCCCACTACGAGGAGCTTCGTAATTGGGCTAAGCACATTGTAGAAGCGCGGGAGTATTCGGCTTCGGTGATTCGGTCGCCAGAGTTCATGGATTTCTTGATTCACGGCATCTATCCAGGAGGCGCAGGGGTTCATTGGCCTTCATGCACTATCGTGAATGTGCTACGTGACGCTGACAAAGCCCATGCCAAGGATGGCTGGACGTTCCTTCAAGATGCTATCGAGTTTGCTCGTGTTTATAAGCCAGGTCACATCCCTTCGCGATACGGATGTAGTAGTTGGCGGCAGGTATTGCATGAGTCTGGCCAGTTCGATATTCGTCGCGAGCAAGGGCAGCCAGGAGAGGTTACTTTAACCTGGTTTCGGACTAAACCAGAGAAGGGGTAAGTCCGGTTCCGGCCAGGGGCGGATGTTCGTGCCGTTTCAGTCGCGGTCATTGCAACGGCCGCTCAACTCTGAAACCCGCCTGATCGGCAATTCGTGCTGTTCGGCCAAAGCTGACCTTGGGCACAGTTTCGGAATGGGCGGTTATTCGCTACTTAGTCCGTCCTGAATAACCCATTTCAGAGCGCGGCGAAGCGAGCGAATTCCGGCTTCCATGATTGCCGGGGATTGATATCGGCAATGACGGAAGAGAGTATCCAGACGTAAAGAAGCCGGAGGGCTCTGAGGATCATCCGCAGATTGTGCCCGGCGCCACAAAGCACAGCATTCAAGGCATCGCCGAGGCTGCCCTTGAGCCAGTTCCGACGAGCCTGTCTGGAATTCTGTGTAAAGCAGCGATTGATCACACTGACGCCAAGCGTCAGCTTTGGCCGATAACTTGCCTATGGGTTTTGAGGCTAAAATATTCCGTGCGATGCTGCAATTCTGCTGCAGTGGGTGCAGCAAATGGCGGGATTTTGCGGTAAGGTGCGGTAATCCAACCTGTTGTTTTGTAAGGGTTATGTTGCGTAACTCTTTGATCCAGAAGGGCCTTGAAACGGACTGTTAATCCGTAGGTCCCTGGTTCGAGCCCAGGTCGGGGAGCCAACCCAGTACAGATCTGGGCACTTCCAATTGGAGAGCCCAAGTACCACCCGGAATTCCCGGTGCGCGGCTTCGCCGATCTGGAAGCGGCTCGCACCTGGGGCCACGACTTCGTGCGCTGGTACAACTGCGAGCATCGCCACAGCGGCATCCGCTATGTCACCCCCGCTCAGCGCCACGCCGGGGAAGATATCGCCGTCCTGGCTGTTCGTCATCTGACATATCTCCAGGCACGCGAAGGCAACCCCGCTCGCTGGTCAGGGAATACTCGCAACTGGTCACCGATCGGCGTCGTCACCCTCAATCCCGAGCGAGACGCTGTCATCCGTGACCTGACGGCTGAAAATAAAACACAGTTGGCTGCATGAATCAGGCGACAACTATCTTGACTTGCTCCGCTCTTGTCATTCCAGGGTAGTGACCGGGGTATGCTGAACGGGTATAGTGCGGGGCGCGTTTCGTTGCTGCGGTTCTGGCTGCCGTGGCGCTGCGCACCCCCCCTTTTTTTTGCTGACGCCATGCCGGCTTGGGCTTGGCCTTGTTCTTCGCGGAAGCTTCCCTTGTTTCGATGTTCCTTCCCACGTCTGAGCGCGGTTGGTTCTGACTGGCGTTTTCCTGTGTTCGCGTTGGCACTGACTCTGGCTGGTGCGGCGCAGGCTCAGTCGCTTTCGGTTTTGCTCGAGCGGGCCCGCGCCGGGGAGCCCACATATCTGGGGGCGAAGACCAATGTGCTGGCCGCCCGGGCGCGCAATGCCCAGGCGTTTGGCGCAATGCTGCCGCAGCTCAGCGCGACGGCCAGTTACAACGACAATGACCGCAAGTACAAAACGCGCGGTTCCAGTGTTCCTGAGGCGCGTGACAAGTACGACAGCAACTCGGCTCAGATCAGCCTGACCCAGCCGCTGCTGCGCTACGCCAATATTGTCAGCCGGCGCCAGGCGCAGGCGGTGGTCGGGCAGGCCGAGCATCAACTGGTCTGGGCCGAGCAGGAACTGCTCGCCAAACTGGTCGGCGCCTGGTTTGACTTGCTGGCATCGCGCGATGCCGTCGCCTTTGCCGAGCGTCAGTTGGAAGCGCTGCAGCGGCAGTGGGACATTGTCAGCCGGGGGGGGAACTGGGCGTTTACAGCCAGCCGCAGGTCGATGAAGCGCGGAGCAAGCTGGATCAGGCGTTGGCGGATGCCGTGGTGGCGGAAACCGAGGTGCATTTGAAGCGGGCGGTGCTTGAGCAACTGGTGGGTAGCCTGCCGGACAGTGAGTGGCCTTATTTGCATGGAGATGCCGAGCTGGCTTCGCCCACCACTGATTCTCTGGCAAATTGGCTGGCCATTGTCGATGCCGGCAACCCCAACATCCTGGCGGCGACCCAGGCTTTCGAAGCGGCTGCGGCCGAGGTGAGCAAGCAGCGCGCCGGGCATTTCCCCACCCTTGATCTGGTTGCCAGTTATGGCAAGAACGCCCAGACGGTGGGCGGTTTTCCCGGGCAGGCTGGTTACAATATCGTGCAAGGGGCGGTCGGTTTGCAGTTGAATGTTCCCTTGTTTTCCGGTTGGACGCAGTCGGCCAAGGTGGACGAGGCGCTGGCGCTGAAGGAAAAGGCTCGGCTGGATCTTGAGCTGGCCCGGCGGACGGCAATTCTGAACGCCAAGCAGGCCTGGTTTGGCTGGCATGGCGCATTTGCCCGGACGCGTGCCGGCAAGCAGGCGGTCAAGTCGGCGCGCTCGGCACTGGCGCAGGCGAAAGCCGGTGTCGAGAACGGTTTGAAGACGGAATTCGATGTCCTGCAGGCCGAGCAGCAGTTGCTGGCCGGTCAGCGCGATTTTCGCAAGGGGCGCTACGATCAGGTGGTGGCCTTCGTTCGCCTGCTGGCGGTCAGTGGCAGGCTCACGGACGGCGATGTGGTGGCGCTCGATAGCCTGCTCGTCAACTCGCCGGCGCTTGCCGAGATTGAGGCCACGGCAAGCGTCGCCAGGGAAACCGTAGCTGTCCCGGCTGACAAGGCGGAACTGGCGGTGCAGCAGGATCATCCGGAATTCAGCTTCAGCTACAGTTGCTCTGCCCTTTGCCATGTTCCGGGCACTGGATTTTGGCAACAGGATCCCTGCTTTTTCGCCTTGCCGCTTGTTTCAACGGCAGGTTTCTAAGGTGATCAAGGTGTCCGGACGATGACGGCAAAGGAAACCATGCCCCCCGATTTTCTGGCTTGGGAGGCTTTTGTTTCGGCGCAGACCGCAGAAGGGCGCTGCCATGCCTGGCTGGCCCTGGTCTGCGGCAAGGTTCAGGGCGCCCGGGCGGCGGCGGTATTGATCGAAAACCCCCTCGATCACACCTATGTGCCGATGGCAGTCTGGCCCAAGGCGACGCCGGATCTCGGCCGGCTGAGTGCGGTCGTCGAGGCAACGCTGCGCGAGCGGCGCGGCATCGTCAAGCCCGTGGCCGAGTCGCCGGGAACGACGCAAATTACCTATCCGCTGATGCTCAATGATGCTGTGGCAGGCGTCGTCGCGTTGGAAGCGGATTGCCCGGAAAACGCGGTCGGCGGGGTTCTGCGCGAAATCCATTGGGGCAGCGCCTGGCTGACCAATCTGCTGGCCGGTCGAGCCTTGTCCGATGCCGTTGCAGCCCGCGAGCGCGTCGGTTCGGTGCTGGAGACGACCGCGCTGGCCCTGCGCCACGGCAAATCGCGCCAGGCCTTGTTCGAGGTGGCCAATACCCTGCGCCAGCGTTTCGCCTGTAGTCGCGTCGCCATCGGCCTCGTTTCGGCAGCCACGGTCAAGCTGCTGACGCTGTCCGAGGCGGCGGTTTTCGAGAAGCACGCTTTTCTGGTCAAGGCCTATGAACAGGCCATGGAAGAAGCCTACGACGAGGGCGGCGCGGTCCGTTCAACGGCTGCGGCGACAGCGGAGACACGCCCCTGGCCGAAACACGAAGCCTTGCGCGCGGTCTCCGGGGCCGGCGCGGTGCTCTCTTTTCCCCTGCGGATGGGCGCGCAGGCGATTGGCGTGTTGACCCTGGAGCGTGAAGCGACGCCGTTTTCCGACGACGATCTGGTCTGGCTGGAGGCTTTCGCTGCCCTCGCGGCGCCGATCATCGAGCAGCGCCAGGCGGCCGAACGCGGTGCGTTTCGCCGTCTCGGGCGCGATCTCCGGCAGGTGCTGGAAAAGATATTCGGGCCGCGCCACCTGACGTGGAAGGCGGGGGCGGCGAGCCTGCTGCTGCTGTGCGCCATTCTGGTCCTGGTGCCGATCAGTTATCGGGTCTCGGCCAGGACGGTGATCGAGGGCGAAATCCAGCGCGTCGTGGCGGCGCCTTTCGAGGGTTTTGTGGCTGCCGCCTACGTGCGGGCTGGTGATACGGTCAAGGACGGACAAGTGCTGGCGCAACTCGATGACCGCGAATTGCGTATCGAGGAGGCCAGATGGTCGAGCGAGCGCGACCAGTACGACAACCGTTTGCGCGAGGCAATGGCGAACCACGATCTGACTGCAATGCAGGTGCTCGACGCACAACTGCGTCAATCGTCGGCGCAACTCGCCCTGGTCACCGGCAAAATCTCCCATGCCCGTTTGCGCGCCCCCTTCGACGGGATTGTCGTGGCTGGCGACCTCAGCCAGCAGATTGGCGCACCGGTTGAAACCGGCAAGAAATTGTTCGAGGTTGCGCCCCTGCAAAGCTATCGCATCATCCTGCAGGTTGATGAGCGGGAGATCCGCCATGTCCGGATGGGCCAGGCGGGGCGCTTGCTGATGACCGGTATTGCCGGCGAGCCGATGGATTTCAGGGTGGCCAAGGTGACGCCCGTGGCGACAGCCCAGGAAGGCAGAAATTTCTTCCGGGTCGAAGCCACGTTGGCCGAGGCATCGCCGCGCCTGCGGCCAGGCATGGAAGGGGTCGGCAAGATCGAGGTCGGTGAGCGCTCGTTGTGGTGGGCGCTGACCCACAGCTTTACCGACTGGCTGACGCTCTCGTTGTGGTCCTGGCTGCCTTGAGTCCCCATGGCGCGTAACCTGTTCAGTTCGTCCTGGCATAGCGTGGCCGATCTTCGGCCGCGCCTGCTGCCGCAGGCGCGTATCCACCGTCACGTCTATCGCGGCCAGGTCTGGTATGTCGTGCAGGACCAGACCGGGGGGCGCTATCATCGGCTTTCGCCGGCCGCCTACAGCTTGCTGCTCGGCATGGATGGCACGCAGACGGTGCAGCAGCTATGGGAGAAGGCCAACCAGTCGGGGACTGGCGATGCCTGCACGCAGAACGAGATTGTCGATCTGCTCGTGCAGTTGCATGCCGCCGACCTTCTGCAGACAGATGGCAATGCCGATTCGGCGGCGCTCTTCGACCGTTATCGCAAGAAGCGCAGAGCCAGCTTCAAGCAGTTCCTGCTCAACCCGATGAGCCTGAAGGTGCCGTTGTTCGACCCAGATCCCATCCTGTTGCGCTGGGTGCCATATTTCGCCTGGTGCTTTTCGCGGGCCGGCGGTTTGCTCTGGCTGCTCTGCGTCCTGCCGGCTCTGGTCCTGGCGGGGCAGCATTGGTCGGAACTGACCCGGAACATGTCGGATCAGGTGCTGTCGTCGAGCAATTTGCTGGTCATGGCTTTTGTCTTCCCGCTGGTCAAGTTGTGTCACGAATTCGGGCACGCCTTCGCCAGCCGGGTATGGGGTGGCCCCGTGCACGAAATGGGGGTGATGTTCCTCGTCTTCGCGCCGGTACCCTACGTCAATGCTTCGGCATCATCGGTTTTCCCCTCGAAATGGCGGCGTACGGTAGTGGCGGCCGCCGGCATGCTGGTCGAGCTATTTCTCGCCGCCCTGGCGCTTTATGTCTGGCTGCTGGTCGAGCCCGGCCTGGTGCGGGCCGTTGCCTACAACGTGATGGTGGTGGCCGGTGTGTTGACCCTGATCGTCAATGGCAATCCGCTGCTGCGCTATGACGGCTACTACATCCTGGCCGATCTCATCGAGATGCCCAATCTCGCCCAGCGCGGCCAGAAGTACCTGGCCTACCTGTGGGATCGCCATGTGTTCGGCGCTCATGATGTGGACGAGCCGCAGGAGGGGCGAGGCGAAAAACGCTGGCTAGTTTTATATACGCCGCTCGCCTGGTGTTATCGGGTGTTCGTCACGGTCTCGATCATATTGTTCGTGGCTGGCCAGTTTTTCATTTTTGGTGTGCTGATTGCTCTCTGGGGGTTGGTTTCGCTGATCGGCATGCCGCTCTGGAAGGCGTACCGGCACGTTGTCCGCAGTCCCGCATTGCAACGCCATCGGGCCCGTGCCGTGCGGATTTCGCTGGGTCTGCTGAGCGTGCTGCTGTTCCTGCTCTTTGCGGTGCCGGCGCCTTTGCACAGCCGCGCCGAAGGCGTCATCTGGTTGCCCGATCAGGCTATCGTGCGGGCTGGCGGCAATGGATTTTTCCGGCACTGGCTGGTTGAGCCGGGCAAGTCGGTTAGCAAGGGGGAGGCGCTGTTCGAGCTGGAAGATCCATTGCTGAGCACCGAACTGGAAGTGGCGCGGGCCAGGGTCGCCGAAGCTGAGGCGAAATACCGCTCGGAACAGTTTGTGGACCAGGTCAAGGCCACCCTGTCGGGGCGCCAGCTCGAACAGGAAGAAGCCGTGCTGGCCAGGCTTGAAGAGCGGGCGGGCAAAATGACTGCCTATGCTGAAACCGATGGTGTGCTGGCTGCCGCCGCTGCGCAGGACATGCCCGGGCGCTATCTGAAAAAGGGCGAGTTGGCTGCTTATGTTCTCGAACAGAGCTCGCTGATCGTGCGGGTTGTCGTGCCACAGGGAGATATCGATCTGGTGCGCACCCACTTCCGTGCGGCTGAGCTGCGGCTGGCTGACTGGGTGGGGGAGAGTCACTCGGCAAGCCTGGTCCGCATGCCGGCTGGTGGGGTCGAGGAGTTGCCGACGCCGGCACTCGGCATAGCCGGGGGCGGGCAGATTCCGACGCTGCCCAGCGATGCCGATGGCATCCGGACGACGGAGAGGGTATTTCTGGTTGACCTGGCCTTGCCGGCCGATGTGCCTGCGACAGCTTTCGGTGAACGGGTTCATGTGCGCTTCGGGCATGGCTGGGAGCCGCTCGCCTGGCAAGGCTTCCGTCGTCTGCGCCAGCTTCTGTTGAGTCAGTTCAATGTCTGATGTCCGCGCCCTGCTGTTTGGTCGCGGTATCGAGCTCGGCGATGGAGCGTATCTCGAACGTGCCGATCAACCGACGCACGCCGTTGAAGAATGGTTGCGTGCCCTGCTGGCCCGCTTGACCGGCGGTAGCGCCAGGCGCAACGGTGGTTTCGTGCGCCAGGTCAATGCCTTGGAAGACGAGATCAAGGCTTTGGACGATGCTGCACTGCGTGTGGCGATGCGCGCGGTTGCGGCGCAGATGCCGACGGCGGGATTTCGCGATGACTTGCTGGCCCGTGCTTTTGCCATCGTACGCGAAGCGTCGCGGCGAACCCTGGGGATGCGCCACCACGACGTCCAGTTGCTCGCCGGGCAGGCCCTGCTGCGCGGTCGCATCGCCGAGATGGCTACCGGCGAGGGCAAGACGCTGGCTGCGACATTGGGCGTATGCACCGCTGCCATGGCGGGCGCGGCCGTGCACGTCGTGACCGTCAACGATTACCTGGCAGAACGCGATGCCGAGGACAACGCACCGTTGTTCGCCTTCTTTGGCCTGACAGTTGGGGTCGTCAAGCAGGATATGTCGATTGACGACCGGCGGGGGCTATATGGCCGGGACATCGTCTATGTCTCCAACAAGGAACTGACCTTCGATTACCTCAAGGACCGGATCGCGCTTGGGGCAACGATTGCCTCGCAACTCAAGCTGCGTCGCCTGAACCGTGGGCGCGGCGTGGCCGCTGGCATCCTGCGCGGTCTGCATGTCGCTATCGTCGACGAGGCCGATAGCGTGCTCATCGACGAGGCGAGAACGCCGCTGATCATCTCGGAAACCCTGCCCGATGACCTGGGCGAGGAAGTCTATCAGCAGGCCATCGCCGTTGCCGGGCAACTTCAGCCAAATCTTGATTATGTCCGGGGGGCGCAGCGCGACATCTGGCTTTCGGCCGCCGGGGAGAACACCGTGGCCGAACTGGTCAAGGATTTCGGTGGTGTCTGGATATCGCCGTTGTGGCAGAAGGAACTGATCGGCAAGGCGCTGTCGGCACTGCACCTGTTCCAGCCCGACCAGCACTACATCATTGCTGAGAACAAGGTGCAGATCGTCGATGAGTTCACCGGCCGGGTCATGCCCGATCGGACCTGGGAGCGCGGCCTGCACCAGATGATCGAGGGCAAGGAAAAATGCGCGATCACGGGGCAGCGTCGGACCCTTTCGCAAATCACCTATCAGCGCTTTTTCGGCCGTTACCTTCTGCTCGCCGGCATGACGGGGACGGCGAAGGAGGTTGGGCCGGAGCTCAAGCGGGTCTATGACCTCGACGTGACGCGCATTCCGACACACAAGCCGACGCGCCGCCGGCGCTTGCCCGACCAGCTTTTTCGGACATCCGGCGAACGCTGGCAGGCGGTTGCGGCACGGGCCCAGGCGGTGGCCAAAGAAGGCCGGGCGGTGCTGGTTGGCACGCGCTCGGTAGAAGCGTCCGAACTGCTGAGCCAGTTGCTGGATGCGCGCGGGGTTGAGCATACGGTCCTGAACGCCCGCCAGGACAAGGCAGAAGCCGACGCGGTGGCGCAGGCCGGCAAGGCCGGTCGGATCACCGTGGCGACCAACATGGCGGGGCGCGGTACCGATATCAAGCTGGCGCCGGAAGTCGAAGCGCGTGGCGGACTGCATGTCATCCTGACCGAGTTTCACGAGAGCGCGCGGGTAGATCGGCAATTGTTTGGACGTTCGGCCCGGCAGGGTAATCCGGGGTCCGTCGAGGCCATCGTCAGCCTGACCGACGAACTTTTTCAGCGTTATGCCCCAACGCTGCTCCGCTTGGGCCTGCCTTTCCTGCCCGGTGCCGAAAGGCCCAACGCGTTGCTGCTCAAGGGATTGGTCCGCTTTGCCCAGAGCAGGGCCGAAAGGCAGAATCGGCGCATTCGCCTCGACACTATCCGGCGCGATCGCCAGTGGTTGAAGGCCCTGGGCTTCGTCGGCGGCGAGCGCAAGTAGAACGCTGATCCCAAGGGGTAGCCCCGTTTTCTAGGCTGACTGCATCGCCTCCCGTCGACGACGATTTTCCACTATTGCGCCGGCAAGCATGCTGGCGGTGAGGGCACGCCTGCTTTCAAAGCAAGGCGATTTCAATGGGCAGAGATTCTTAAGCCAAACTCCTCTATCAAGGGGTGAGTCGCTCCGCGTTAAAAAAAATTACAAATGACGTTCGCGTATGGGTGATACTTGTGGATATTCCAATGGATTATCTAAGGTGCGCAATGAATCTTGCGGCGAGGCTTTGTCGCGTTGTAACGCCAGTTCTAACCCTGATTTTTATCCCTGCGGCGAATGCCGCCGATTGCCTGATCGAGCCCACCCAGATTGTTGAACTGGGCAGTCCGGTAACGGGCTTGCTGGACAAGGTGATGGTTCAGCGGGCGGATCGCGTCAGCAAGGGGCAGGTTTTGGCGACACTTGAATCGCGTGCCGAACAGGCCGCCAGCGAACTGGCCCGCTTCAAGTCCCAGCAAGTTGGGCCGAGCCAGATGGCGGAAAGCAAGATTGAGTTTGCCAAGCGCAAATTCGCGCGCCGCCAGGCGATGAGCAACGAGAAATTGATGGCGGTCCAGGACAAGGATGACGCAGAAGCCGAACTGCGCCTAGCCGAAGCGGAGCTCAAGCTGGCCGCCGAAAATCGTCAGATCGCCAAGCTTGAGCATCAACAGCAAAGCAGCCTGCTCAACCTGCGGACCATACGCAGCCCTTTTGTCGGGGTGGTGGTCGATGTGCTGGCCCATCCCGGGGAAGTGGTCGAGCCGGGGGCAAGCAAAAAGGTCATCGTCAAAGTGGCCCAGCTTGATCCCTTGCGGGTTCAGGTCGTATTGCCCAAGGACGCTTTTGGCAAGCTGACTCCGGGGGTGGCGGTCAACGTGGTGCCGGAGATTCCCGGCACGGGGCGTTACGCGGCCAAGGTCAAATCGGTGGATCGCTTGATAGACGCGGCCAGCGGCACCTTTGTCGTGCTCCTCGAATTACCCAATCCGAAGCTGGAGATTCCAGCGGGAGTCAGGTGCAAGGCCAATTTTCCTGCCGGCGTGCAACGGAAATAGGGCCATCGGTTTTCGGAACAAAAGAGACATCAATCAAACGTGGCAAATTTTTGCCACGTTTTTTATGTAATTCAGCTTATCGGGCCGCTGTGACGGCCAATATCGTCAAAGGGAAGTGCCATGCGCAAGTCTGCCGAAAAAAATGATCGCCCGGATCGTGGCCGGAATCTTTCTCTCTCGCCCTTGATGCATGCGCTGCTGGGAGCTTTCCGTTCTGCCCGGCCCAGGCCGGCAAAGCTTGAGAAAGCTCGTCCGCCTCAGGTGTCGGCCAGCCAGCCGTCGATCCGTTTCGAGCCACTTGAGCCGCGCGTGCTGCTCTCGGGCGATGTCAATCCCGCCGCGCTGTCGATCAACGGGGCGATCTCCGTCCAGGGCGAGCAGGACCGGTACGAATTCACGGTTGAAGAATCGCGCCGGGTCGTATTCGACAGCCTGACCCATCGCAGTGACCTGAACTGGACACTGGAGGGCCCTGCGGGACAGATGGCGAGTCGCAGCTTTGCCGCGACCGACTACAGCGCTGCTTCGCCGGCTTTTGAGCTTGCCCCGGGCAAATACAGCCTGCTGGTCGATGGCGACAAAGATGCGACCGGGGACTATTCGCTGCGCCTGATCGATGCCGAAGCAGCGGTTGACCTGACGCTTGGATCTTTGGTGACAGGAACACTCGACGGCGCCAATGAGAGCGCCGTCTATCGCTTCACGGCGACGGCGGGCGACAAGTTTTACTTCGATGACGGCACACTGAGCAGTTCGGGGAACACGGGGACCAACCAGGTCATTTGGCGCCTGATCGATCCCTACGGCCGCCAGGAGGGGGCCATCCATGATGTCCGTGATGACTTGGATACCTTTGCCGTGCAGCGCAGCGGGGAATATCTGCTGTTGGTGGAAGGCTATGTTGGCAATACCGGTTCCGTCGACTACCAGTTCAATCTTGGCCGCGTACAGGACAGTACCGAGGCGCTGACGCTCAACGCGACGGCGAGCGCGGTCATCGACCATGCCGGCAAGACGGCCAATTTCACCTTCAGTTTGACGGAAGCGACGCCGCTGATTTTCGACGACCTGGGGGATAGTAGTTACAGCTGGTCGTTGACCGGGCCGCAGGGAGCGCCGCTGAGCCTCGATGGCTTCGATCGCTTCCTGTTGCCGGCAGGGGATTACACGCTGTCCGTGGGGCGCAGTGGTGCGTCTACCGGCACCTATGCTTTCCGCCTGTTGACGGCGCAGGGCGCGCCAGTATTGCCGACCGATACGACGATCGATGCGTCGCTGGATATGGCGACGGGGTCGGCCATTTACAAAGTGTCGCTGACTCAGGGCGACAAAGTCTATTTCGCCGGGCAGTCACTCAGTGGGGGTAAGGCGTACTGGCGTCTGATCGATCCCTATGGCAAGCGCGTTGACAGGGATGACTTCGCTGACGCCGATCCGCAGGAGATTGCCGTCAGCGGTGAGTACTGGCTGGTGATCGAGGGTTCGGACAGTAACTCGCCGACGGCCAAGGTCGACTATCGTTTCTCCTTGAACAAGGTGCCCGATGTTGCGCGCGGCCTGACGCTGGATACCGCGCTCTCCGGCAGCATCGACGTCGCCGGGCAGGCTGTCGTCTACTCGTTCGACCTGGCGGCGGCGACGCAAGTGCTGTTCGACAGCCGAAGCAATCGTGGCGACATGGTGTGGACCCTCAAGGGACCGCGCGGTGTCGAGGTGTCGAACCAGGCGTTTGATCAGAGCGATGCCGGTGCCGGCCCCGGGGTGCTTGGCTTGCCGGCCGGCAGCTACCAGTTGATCGTCCGCGGTAAGGGTCTGGCCGTCGGCAACCATGATTTTGCGCTGCTCGATCTTTCTGCGCTTCCCGGCATTACGCTGGGGGCGCCGCTGACGGCTTCCCTAACAGCGGGCAACGCTACCCTGGCCTATGCGCTGAGCGATGCGATGGCGGGCGACGTGCTGGCGTTTCAGAGTCTCAGCCTCGTCGGCGGCTCGGCAAAGTGGCGGATCGTCGATCAGTACGGCCGCGATGTCGCCGGTAGCAACAGTCTGGCGAGTGCCAAGAGTTCGATCACTCTGTCTTCCGGCGGCAGCTATCGCTTGCTGATCGAAGGCGCTGTCGGCAATGGCGGGCAGGTGGATTTCAGCGTCCAGTTCAATCGCAGCAGTCACACGGATTCGCCCGCCTTGCCCAGCGGCGATGCGCTGGCCATGTCGACCGTGGTGATGGGTTCGCTGGCCAGTTGGGATGCGACCAAAACCTATCGTTTCACGCTCGCGCAGGACAGCCAGATCATCATCGATACCCAGGAGCCACAGGGCAGCAACGCGGTCTGGACCTTGGTCGGGCCGCGTGGCGTCGAAATCAATCAACGGCGGCTCAAAGAGAGCGATGCGGCAGAAAGAGACGCGGTATTGACGTTGCCGGCCGGCGATTATGCCTTGACCGTGCAGGGGGCGGGAACTAGTTCCGAGAGTAGTGATACCAGATATAACTATGCGGGAAGCTACGCCTTCCAGTTGCTCGATGCGGCGACCTTGCCGCTTCTGGAACTGGACAAGCCCGCCAGTTTTTCTCGTACGCCGGCCAATGGCACGGTGGCTTACCGCGTCGAAGCCAGCGCCGGTGTGCCGCTGCTCCTGAATTCGACGAGCGGCTATCCCAACTCGTACTGGCGTCTGGTTGATCCCTTTGGTGCCGTGGTGGAGGGGAGCAGTGGCGATCATTCAGGGACCAGCTATCAAATTGCCACTTCGGGAACCTACCTGCTGCTCAACGAGGGACCCTATTACGCCACCGGCAACACCGATGTCAGTTTTGTCCTGGCCCGCCAGCAACGACAGCTGAGCCCGATGACGCTGAACGCCGCCGCCATGGATACCTTGGGCGGGCGCGAGACGGTTCACGAATACGCGTTTACGCTCGACGAAGCCACCGTCCTGGCATTCGACTCGCTGGATACCTCCAATGCGGTGGACCATCTGCAATGGATGTTGCGGGGGCCGTTGGGGACTGTAAGCGGATGGACCGGGCTCACAGCGGATAAGACTTTCGGCAAGGCATTGCCGCCCGGGCGATACTCGCTGCTGCTCAGAAACACCCAGGACACGGCGGCCAGCTACCACTTCCGTTTGCTTGATCGGGACGCCGCCAAGGAACTCGTGTCCGGCACGTCGGTCGATGACCAGTTGGCGGTCGGTGAATCGGGTTTGTATCGCTTCCATGCCGTGGCTGGCGACAAACTTCATTTCGATGGCCAGAACAATTTCCTGGGCCCCTTCGAAAACTGTACCTGGCGCCTCCTCGATCCGTATGGCAAGCAAGTGGCCAGCGGTGAGACCCACGCCGATCTGGCCGACCTGGCGCTGACCACCAGCGGCGAATACCTGCTGCTGGTCTCACCGGCGACGAGTAATTCATCGCCGGTCACTGCCGTACGCTTTGCCAAGTTCACGCTGTGGAAAATGGACCAGTCCGACGGTGTCATGGCCTTGAATCAGGATGTCATCGGTCTGGCGGGTGAGCCGCTGCGCTCGGTTAACTACAGTTTCACCCTGAGCGCCGGGACGCGTGTTCTGGTCGATACCTGGGACGGTGCCGGCTATTCGTGGAGTCTGGCCGGCCCGCGTGGCAGCGAGGCGAGCCAGGCCGGTTTCGATGGCAAGCCGCGCTTCCTCGATCTGCCGGCGGGCGAGTATCGCTTCTCGGTGGCGAGCAATGGCTTGTCCTACGCTGATTTCGGTTTCCGGGTCAGCGTGCTTTCGGATACGCCCGAAATGGCGCTCGATACGGCCACGGCCATCGTCGCTGACCGGTCTCCCGAGTACCGGCGTTTCCGCCTCAGCGAGACGACGAATCTGGTCTTCGACGATGTGAGCAATGCCAGCCAAGGGGGGAATTGGTCCCTCTACACGATCTCCGGTCAATTGCTCAACAGCGGATATACCGGTGACGGCACGCCATTTTCGGTTCCCGCCGGAGAATACCTGCTGCGATTGGTCGGCACCTCATCGCTGCCGGAGAGTTTTGATGTCGCACTGCGAACGGTGTCCACCAGGATGCTTGAGCTTGCGCTCGATACCGCGGTCGAAGCCAGGATCGAGGTGCCGGCACAGGAAATCGACTACAGCTTCGAC
The DNA here is from genome assembly GCF_055901855.1 of Azonexus sp. MM2026_4. Lineage (NCBI taxonomy): Bacteria > Pseudomonadati > Pseudomonadota > Betaproteobacteria > Rhodocyclales > Azonexaceae > Azonexus > Azonexus sp. MM2026_4. The sequence continues at coordinate 4,648,582 of NZ_CM148380.1, forward strand.
ATCGCGGCGCCGACGACGGCGCTGCTGGCAATCACCGGCCAGGGATCGAGCATCAATTGGACCATTACCGGGCCTGACGGCACTGTTGCCTGGGGACGCGGCTACGATTCGAACAACGCCGTGTTTCGCTTCGACCAGGCCGGCAGTTACAAGCTGCATGTCTCTTCGGACAATTACACGACCGGTGCTTGCGGATTCCGTCTCAGCGCCCTCGACAGCCTGCCTGCGCAGACGTTCGGGGCCACGCAGAAGCTGGCTTTCGATAGCGACAATCAGGTACGAGTGCTGGCCTTCGAGGCCGCTGCCGGCGACTATTTCAGTTATCAGTTTGCTGACTTGACCTCGGACGCCAGTGTTTTTTACTCGGTATACGATGCGCTCGGCAATACCGTGATTTCCCCGCGTGACGGACGCGCCGATTACGCCGATCGACTGGCCAAGGGCGGGCGCTATTACCTGGTCGTTCGTGCCGATGTTACGCAGCCGATCGAACTGAGCTTCACGCCGACGGTCGCCGCCCAGGGGCGGGAACAGGCGCTGAGCGTCAGTCAGGACTGCACGGGCTGGCTTCCGGTGGGGACGTTTACCGACGGCTGGACGTTCACGGTCGATGCCGACACCACGTTCATGCTCGATGGCTTGACTGGCGATGCGCTCAATTGGACCGTGACCGATGCCTATGGCGTCGCCGTCTGCTCGGGCAACATGAGTCAGCCCGGTGTGTTCAAGCTCGCGGCCGGCAATTACCGACTCCAGGTTGCGCCCGCAAACGGCGCATATGTTGTACCGGGCGCCTATGCTTTCCGCCTGGTCGATCTGGCGTCAGCCGAGTCGCTGGTCGCGGATACGCCAAGCAGCGGTACGCTGGCGCCGCATGCGGCGCAGGCCTTCAAGCTGTCCCTCGCCGGCAATCACAGCTGGCGGGTGCAGGCGGCGCTGAGCGGTGGCCTTGGCCATCTGCGTGTTTTTGATCGCTGGGGCAATCAGGTGGCTGCCGCCGACGGTCCGGGCGCCGGCGCCGAGTTGAACGATGGCGAGTACTTCGTTGTTGTCGATAGCGATATCGCCGCTGGCACCGATCTGAGTTACGTCCTCCTTGCCGGCGCCGTCGTCGAGAGCGTTGCTCAGGCCAATGTCGGCGATCTCGTGAGCGGAACGCTCGCAACGCAGGGAAATTACGCCAGTTATCGCCTGTCGCTGGCGACGGCGGCGCGCTTCATGCCGGTCGACGTCGGCTCGGGGGCCGGTGTCCATTGGCGTATCACGCCGGTCGGGCAGTTGCCTGGCAACTGGCAAGCACTTTCCACGGCAAGCGCCGGCACGGGTTTCGTGTCGCTGGAGGCGGGCGAGTATTGGCTGACGCTGGCGACTGAATCCGTTGCCGGTGCCGATTTCCGTGTCCGCTTGCTCGATCTCGATAACGTCGCCAGCATAGCTTCAACAGCGATATCGGCGACCTTGGCCGATGGCAGCGATTGCGTTGCCTATACGTTCTCGGTTGCCGAGCCGGATCGTTACTCCATCAACTTGACAACCGCCGATGCCGGCAAGCTGAACTGGGCCGTCTACGACGAAGCGGGCAATGTTGTCCGCTCGTCGGCGAGCGGGGTGGTGGGCGAAACCAGCGTGTTGCCCGCAGGGCGCTATCTGCTGGTGCTGTTCGGCCAGGGGGCTGCCTCCGAGAGCATCGCCTACACTTTGTCGGTAGCGGCGGTGCCGCCGCTGGCCTTGGGCCAGATTGTTTCGGGCAGCGAGGGCGACTTGACCTATCGTTTCTCGCTGGCGCAAAAGACGACCATATTGTTCGACGATCTGGCCGGCACTGCCGCGTTGGCCTACGAGATCCGGAATGCTCAAGGATTTGTTCTTGCTTCCGGGCGTTTCGATCAGGGGCCCGGGCTGAATGTCGTGGCAGCCGATGGCTTCACTGTTGCTTCGGGACTGAGTCTGGCGGCCGGTGATTATCAGATCAGGATCAGCCTTGCGGAGGGGGACGACTCCGGACGGGGCGTTCCGTACCAGTTCCGTCTGCTAACGGCCGACCAGACGGTCGGTGGCGAGTTGATCGTTGACGCGGCCAGCAAGCCGGGCGTGCTCGCAAGAGGCACCGAAACAGCGAGCTATGAATTCGAGGCCAGGCAAGGCGACAATCTTTCGGTGCGCCTGGACGGCATCACCGGCGGTCGGATACGCGCCCGTTTGTTCGATGCCGACGGCTTCGAGGTGCAGTTCGTTGCCGCGGCCGACGGCGGGAGCATTACCTTTTCCGACATTCATGTCACCAATGGCGGTCGTTATACGCTCCTGGTCGATGGCAGCCTGGATAACAGCGGACCGGTCAGCTATCAGGTCCAGGTCAGCCTGCTTAGCCATATCGATACTCGTCCGAGCGGCGAAACCCTGGTCTTCGCTTCACCGCTGACCATGGACGTCAACGCGCATACCTCAACCACTTACCGCTTCACCCTGGATGAGGCGTCGACGATCGTCATTTCCGGCACGGCAGCGAACGGCTATCTGCCGTGGCAGTTGCGCGGTGCGGAAAATCAGATCGGCGATGGCAGCTTCTCTACGGGCGAGAATGCCAGCGCTTTCGAGCTTCCGGCGGGTGACTATGCCCTGACCCTGGATAACAGTTCATCCAGCGATCTCGCTGCCGTCACTTTCCTGGTCGAGTCAGAGCGCCAGGCGACGGCGGTTGCCATGGGCGATGATGTCGATACCACCCATGGCCGACTCTTCAAGCTGAATCTGGCAGCGGGTGAAACGCTCAGTTGCGGGGTGTCGGGCGGGAGTCGCTGGCAAGTGCTGGGGCCGGACGGCCAATCCATCTGGATCGATGGCCAGAACGAGCAATTCAAGGCGTTCACGGCTGGAGCGGCGGGCGATTACTTCCTGGTCTGTCTCGGCGATCCGGGGCGCGGGAGCGGAACGCCGGCTGTGCTCAAGCTTCGCCATCCGACCAGCCAGCAAAGTGCGCTCATTGCCGATACCCGGATCGTCGGCGCGCTGGACGCCAGCCATGGCGACAGCTATGACTTTTCGCTGAGCAGTGCCGCCCAGTTCCTGCTTGACTTGTCGAGCGCTGATCAGGGAAACCGCGCCGGAATCGTCTGGACCTTGTCGCGCGATGGCGTTGTGCTGACGCAGGGGAGCTTTGATCCCTATGCCCCGGACAATCCGCTGCTCAATCTGGCGGCGGGCAATTACCGGCTCGATTTTGCCTTGCATCCCTATGCGGAAAGCGACTACGACAGCGGCTGGGGTACCCTGGCCGACGAGTACGGCTACGTTTTCAGCCTGAGAAATCTGGCCAATGCCGCTTCCGGTGTCGGTAGCGCAACGACGGTCTCGGTGGCGCCCGGCGAGACAGCCGTGTTCAAGATCGGCGCCCAGGCAGGCGACAGCCTTTTCTATACGCCTGGCACGTTTGACGCAACGGGATCGTGGCGTCTGGTCGATGCCAGCCTCAATCTGATCGAACAAGGAGATCTCTCCAGCGATTGGCAACGCTTGAATCTGAACGGTCCCTGCTATCTGCTCTGGGATACCGATCCCTGGTCCGCAGACCCGGCGACGGGCAGCTTCGATCTTGAACTGCTGACGCCGGCAGCGCCAGCGCCGCTGCCGCTGGGAAGCACGGCGAGCGGAACCCTGGGTGACGACGGCAGCTTGCGCTATGGCTTCCATGTCGATGCGTCGGCGCAATTGCTGGTCGATGCATTCGGGTCGCCTGCGGTGACCCGTTGGCTGGTCTTGAATGCCGCTGGCGAGGAAGTCGCTTCGGGGGCGCTGGCAGCGCCGGCCGATGCGCTGCTGCGTCTCGCTGCGGCGGGTGATTACACCCTGGTGCTGATCGGCGAGCCGCGCTCCGGCGCCACGGTCGATTGCCGTCTGCTGGATTTCCAGCAGGCGCTCGTTCCTGGTGTGGACGGTGGGGTCACGACGCCGCTGGCGGCGGGGTCGTCAAGCATCATCAAGTGCGAGGTCGCGGCCGGACAAAGCCTAGTCTATGTTCCGGGCGCTCTGGGGGCGCTTGCCGGTCGCTATGTCATTGTCGGTGAGCGGGGTAATCTGCTGGCCAGTGGTGACGATTTCAGCCAGTCGCGGGTCGTGCGCGATCTGCCGCAGGCCGGAAGCTACTACCTTGTCCTGGTCGCCGATGGACCGGCCGGAGCAGCGGCCGGCGACGTTTCCCTGAAACTCCAGGCAGTGACGTCCGCGCCTGCCGGATCCTTGAGCTTGGGGACCGCAGTGGCCGCCACGCTCGATGGCGCCGGCAGTTGCAGTTACCAGTTCGAACTCAATCGATCGAGTGCGTTGTGGCTCGATCCGCTGAGCGATTTTTCCGGCGCCTGGTCGTTGGTCGACGGCGAGGGTTTGGTCGTCGCCGATGGCATGCTGTCGGCGGGGCATGGCAGTTTCATCCAGGTGGCCAAGGCCGGACGCTATGTCCTGAAGCTGACTTCCGGCGCGACGGCGCCGACCGATCTCAACCTGGCTTTCCGCCTGGACGACCTGAACCTGGTCGATACCGTCGTCGCTCGCGATGTGCCGGTCAACGACAGCCTGGTGCCGGGCAGCGGTTCGCGTACCTATCGCGTCGATGCCAGCAACGGCCGGGTTTTCCGCTTCGTCGCCAACGGCACTGATGCCACCGATCTGGTCTGGCGCTTGTTCAGCGCTGAGGGCATGCTGATCGCCTCGGGCGATGCGACCCAGACCGGTGATCTGGTCAATCTAGAGAGCACGCTCGGTCGCAATTTCTATCTGGTCATCGATGGCGGATCGGCCAATTCCGCCACGGTCAACTACAGCTTCACCGCCAGCGCCAACAGCATTGCTCTCGACACCGCCTACAGCGGTCAGGTGGGCTACTACCAATCCACCTACTACTCCCTGCATCTCGATCAAGCGGGCACGCTGCTGTTCGATGCCATCCTGGCACCAGGCGCTTCGAGCCAGAGTGGCATCCGTTGGGTGCTGACCAATGAGGCGGGAAGCCAGTATTTCTCGACCGCCATGAACGGACGCGATCCGCTGGCCGTGTTGCCGGCGGGGCACTACACGCTGCAACTGCAAGGCACCGCTAGTGGGATGACCTACCAGTTCCAGGTTTCCAGCCTGGGTGCCGGCAGTCCGCTGGCCTTTGGTACGACGGTGTCGGATACCCTGACGCCGGTTTCGACGAGCAAGGTTCATACATTTGAAGGTGCCGCCGGTGATGAACTGTACTTTCAGACCCGGAGCGTGATGTCGGGTTCGTGGCGCCTGCTCGGTCCGGACGGCAGCGTGCTGTTCGATAGCGCGTTCTCCCATCAAGACGGGGTGCGGCTGAGCCGCAGCGGAACCTACACGTTGCTGGTGGAGGGCAATAACAACAACAGCCAGTCGTCCGGGCTTGCCTCGTTCGTTGTCTATCGACGGGCGGACTTGAACGCCCTGACCCTCAACACCAGCCAGGCGGCGACCCTGGCGGGCAACTCGTCGGTTTCCTATTCGCTGCATCTCGATCAGGCGGCGATTCTGGCCTTTGACAATGTTTCGACCGCCAATAATCTCAAGTGGCGTCTGAGCAGTGCGAGCGGCGTGGTGTACGAAGCGAGGACCGATTCAAGCCCCGACTTCTCCGGCCACTTGGCGGCAGGCGACTATGTGCTGACGCTCTCCACCACGAATGCCACGGCCGCCGACTACGCCTTCCGGGTGCTGGATACCACCACTGCGACACCGGTGACGGTGGGGACGCCGGTCGCCGTGAGTGTTGCGCCGGTCAACGGCGTTGCGCTCTACAGCTTCGATGCCCAGGCCGGCGAGCGCTATTTCCTGGATGTCCTGGCGTATACCTCGTTTGATCCCCTTGCTTCGCCCACGTGGGCGCTGCTGGACCCGCTGGGTAACAAGGTCTTCGATCACAGCAGCATGGGTTCCTATGCCAAGGATGGTTTGGTGCTGGATCCCGTGACGGGCACCTACAAGACCCGCTACAAGCTCAATGGCAACGATCAGGAGCCAGTGGCATTCACCCGCAGTGGCACCTACACCCTGGTCATCGAAGGCCTGAACACGCGGACCGAGGCGATGCCGGAGATCAGCTTCAACGTGGTCAAGGTGCCGGACAATCCCGTGGTCGTGCTCGATTCGTTGCTGGTGCTGCCCGCGCCCGATCTATCGCTCAACAGCGTTACGTTGACGCCGGCCAGCAACGTCAGGACCGGCGATTCGGTTCAGGTGAGCTGGGTGGTGGAGAACCGTGGCGTGATACCCGCGTCCGGCACCTGGAACGATCGCATCGTGGTGCGTAATCTGGATACCGGCAAGCTCGTGACCAGCGTGACGGTGCCTTACGATGCCACCGTTCAAGGCGCGATCGGCGTCAATGATTCCCGTACGCTGAGCGCCCAGATCCAGTTGCCGCCGGGCGAGGCGGCGGCGGGGCGCTTGTCCTTCATCGTCATCACCGATGCCGACAATGTCGTGCGCGAAAGCAATGCCAGCGGCACCGGCGAAGGCAACAACGGCGGCTCGGCGGACATGACGGTCGCCCTGGCGCCCTATGCCGACCTGATGGTCGAGAATCTGACCCTGACGCCCGCCGGCAACTACCAGCCGGGGCAGACCGTGGACGTGGCGTGGACCGTGGCCAACCGGGGCAATGCAGCGACGGCAAACGCCTGGAGCGAACGTCTCGAAGTGCGCAATCTGTCCACCGGCACCCTGGTCGCGAGCTATGACCTGAGCGACACCGTTGCGCTTGCCAGCGATGACACGCGCAGCCGCACGACGAGTATCGTCTGGCCGACCGATGCCTCCGCTTCGGGACGCTTCTCGATCCGTATCGTGGTCGACAGCAATGACCAGATTGTCGAAGCCAATGCCGCAGGAACCGGCGAGTCCAACAATGCGGCGGAGAATCTGCTTGCCGTCGGTCCGGACTTCCAGATCCGCAACCTCAAGGTCGATACGACCGACATCCAGGCCGGTGGCTTGGTGACGCTGAGCTGGGAAGACTGGAATCTGGGCAGCAGCAACGCGACCAGTGCCTACTACGATCGCATCGTGGTCAGGAACGCCGCCGCCAAGCTGACCCTGCTCGACACCGAGTTGGCCTGCGCGGCCACAGACATGGCGCCCGGCAGTCATGTCGTGCGCAGCTTCACTTTCCGTCTGCCCGAAGGCTTGAAGGGCAGCGGCACCATCGCCATCAGCGTTACGGCGGACCAGAATGCGGCGGGTGTCGGCACCTACTACGAAGCCAATCTGAGCAACGATGCCGAGGCCAACAATACGGCATCGGTCGATGCCAGTTCGGCGGCCAAGGACTATGCCGACCTGGCGCTCAGCGAAGTCACGCTACCGTCGACCGGCGCCAGTGGCGGTTCGCTCGAAGTCAGCTGGAAGGTCAGCAACAAGGGCAAGACGGCCACCAGCGCAGCCTGGGACGATCAGGTCATCCTCAGTACCGATGCCATCATCGGCAACGCCGACGATCTGGTCATTGGCAGCGTGCGTCACAGCGGCGGTCTGGCCGTCGATGGCTTCTACACGCAGACGGCCACCGTGCAGATTCCGGCGCGGCCGAGCGGTCGCTATTACCTGGCGATCAAGACCGATGCTGGCGCCGAGGTGCTTGAACCGGATACCCGCGCCGACAACCTCAGCGCTGCCCGGACCCTTGATCTGACCAAGGCCTACGCCGACCTCAATGTGCTCTCGGTCAGCGTGCCGGCCAATGCCCAGGGTGGCGAAAATGTGCTGGTCACCTGGGAAGTGCGCAACGACGGCAACGCGGTCACCGACCTGTCGTTCTGGAGCGACCGCATTACTTTGTCGAAAGACGCCGCGCCGAGCAGCGACGATATCGTGCTATCGGGTTCCGTGACCCACGCCGGTTCGCTGGCGCCGGGGCAAAGCTATACCGGCCGCGCCACCGTGACCTTGCCGCGCGACTTGTCCGGCGACTACTACATCCTGGTCGACGCCAATTACCGGCGCAGTGTCGGCGAGGATGGCCAGACCGCCAACAACGTAGTGGCGGCTTCCTTGCACGTCGACCTGCTGTTCACCGCGGACCTGACGGTCAGCGAGGTGCAAGGGCCGGCGGTCGTGCGTCCCGGCCAGAACGTCGTGCTTACGTACACGCAAAGCAATGGCGGCGCGGCCGCCACGACCGGTCCCTGGCGCGATCGGATCTATGTGCAGGATGGCAATGGCGACCTCCGCCAGGTTGGCGAAGTCTTCCACACGGACAGCCTGGCGGCGGGCGCCAGTCTGAGCCGCTCTGTCAATCTCACCATGCCTGGCTGGATGACGGAAGGCGAGTACCACTGGCTGGTCAAGACCGACGTCGACAATGTCGTCTACGAGCGCGACCAGGAAACCAACAACCAGGCCACGTCGAGCGCCAGCGTGCAGGTGGCAAAGGTCGACCTTGCCGTCACCGCCATCAGTGGGCCGGCGACGCTGGTTTCGGGCACTAGCGCGCACGTCAGCTGGACCATCACCAACCAGGGCGGCGAAGCAGCCGGCACTTGGGTGGATCGCGTCTATCTCGCCAAGGGCGGCGTCATGCGCCAAGTCGGCGAATTCGCCCATGCCGGGCCGCTGGTCATCGGCGCCAGCTACGGCGGCGAGCTCGATATCGACATTCCGCTCGACTACTCGGGCGAGTATGAGATCGTCGTCGTTGCCGACGCGGCTGGCGTGCTGGCCGATCATGATCGCGCCAACAACCAGTCGGCTCGGACGCTCAAGGTTGATCTGGCGGCTTATGCCGACCTGGCCGTGACGGTCAATTCGGCCACCGACCAGGTCATCCACGATCCGGCGACCATCACTGTCGACTGGACGGTGAAGAATCAGGGCACGGGGGCCGGGCAGACCAGCGACTGGGTAGACCGTGTCGTGCTGTCGAAGGACGATATCTACGGCAACAACGATGATTGGGTCGTGGGCGAGTACGCCCACGAGGGTGCCCTGGATGTCGGGATGTCGTATACGCGTAGCGAGCAGATTCTGTTGCCACCGGCGACCTGGGGCCGCTACAAGCTGTTCGTGGTGAGCGACGCCAAGTCACAGGTGTTCGAAGCCGGCTCGGAAGCCAACAACATTGGCCGCATCAATCACGATGTCGATGTGATGGCGATTCCCTATGCCGATCTGCAAGTTCAGTCGGTCAGCACTCAGGGCAACGCCGCCAGCGGCAAGCCGCTGACGGTGAACTGGACTGTTGCCAATAACGGCATTGGTATTACCAGCGTAGGGGAGTGGGGCGACCGGGTATGGCTCAGCACCCGGCCGGACGGGTCCGATGTGGTCAAGGTATTGGGGACGTTTACCCATGTCGGCCAATTGGCGGCTGGCGATCATTACGACCGCAGTGTCGTCCTGACCCTGCCGGAGGGGCTTGAAGGACAGTATTACGTCAATGTCAAATCGGCTGGCAGCGGGATGCCTTTCGAATTCGTCTTCACCACCAACAATACCGCCACGTCGACGGCGCTGCCCATCACCTTGTCGGACGCGCCCGATCTGAAGGTCGAGAGCATCACCCTGCCTTCGGCAGCGAAGGAAAGTGCGCTGGTCGACATCACGTGGTCCGTGACCAATCAGGGGCAAGCCGCTGCCACCGGCGTCTGGGTCGATACCGTCTGGCTGGTTCCGACCAGCGGGACGGGCAATGCCGTCAATCTCGGCAGCTTCAGTTACGACCGGGGCCTGGGTTCCGGCAACAGCTATACGCGTACCGAGCAACTGCAACTGCCGGCCAAGATACAGGGGCTATACCGCATCAAGGTGGTCACCAACGCCTATCTCGGCGGTTCCGGCAACCAAGTCTATGAACACGGTACGGCGCGCGACAACAATACAAGATCCTCGGATGATGTCCTGGAGGTCTCGCTCGACAACCGGCCCGACTTGCGTGTCGGTGGCGACGCCAGTATTCCCGACCACGTCACGGCCGGCACCAAGGTCGGCATCCACTATTCGGTGGTCAATCAGGGGGCGGTGGCGACGAGCGGGCAGTGGACCGACAAGGTTTTCCTGTCGCTGGATGCCACCCTGAGCGCCGACGACAAATTGGTCGGCCAGTTCGCCAACGCCTCGGCGCTGGCGCCGACCGAGAGCTATTCGATCGATGCCGGCGTGATCGACGTTCCCATCACCTACCGGGGCAACGCCTATCTGATCATCGTCGCCGACGGCAACTATCAGGTCGACGAATATCCGAACGAAGCCAACAACGTCCGGGCCATCCAGTTCACCGTCGATCCGGTACCGTTTGCCGATCTGGTCACCAGCAACATCGTGGCCCCGGACCAGGCAGTGAATGGGGCCAGCATCCAGGTGGACTACAAGGTGTCCAATCTGGGCAGCGACACCACACGCGGCATCTCGACTACCATCAACAGCTGGACCGACACCGTCTGGTTGGCCCGCGATGCGCGTCGTCCCGGCGCCAGCAAGGGCGACATCCTGCTCGGGTCGTTCAAGCACACCGGCAACCTGGCCGTCGGCGAAGACTATCTGGGCAGCGTGCTGGTCGGGATTCCCGACGATGTCTACTCGGGCAACTACTACCTCACGGTGTGGAGTGATGCCTACGACGCCATCGTCGAAGACACCCTGGCCTCGAACATCAACACCGACGACGCGACCCAGGTCGACAACAACAATTACAAGGCAAGGGCCATCGCGATACTGGGCCTGAGCGTAGACATCAACCCGCCCGACTTGGTGGTCAGCCGGGTCACGGCGCCGCTGGAGGCCGATGCTGGCGGCAACTACAGCTTCAGCTACACGGTGAAGAACCTCGGTGGCAAGTTCACCGGCAAGTGGTCGGACGTCGTCTACATCACCGACGACCCCGATCTGGACAAGGCCAAGGATGTCTGGAAGCTGGGTACCTACAGCCAGGAACGCAGCCTGGAGAACGGCGAAGGCTACACGGTGACCCAGACCCTGGCGCTCGATCCGGCAGTCAAGGGGCGCTACATCGTGGTCAAGGCCGATGCCCTGCTTCTACCGAACGGCAAAAGCGAGATTGCCGAGTCCAATGAGACGAACAACACTGGCGCTGCCGACTCGAACGTCAAGGCCCATCCGGCCGATCTGGTGGTCACCTCCATCGAAACGGACCCGCAGAATTATTCCGGCGAGGAAACGACCATCACCTGGACGGTGACGAATCAGGGCGAGGCGCTATGGTCCGGCACCCGTAGCTGGGTGGATACGGTCTATATCAGCACCGATCCCACCTTCATTCCCAAGCGCGCCACCCGTTTGGGGGCTGTCGAGCATGCCAATGTCGGCGGTCTGGCAGCGGGCGCCAGCTACACCACCTCGGCCAAGTTCGAACTGCCGCCAGGGACCGATGGGCTGTATTACATCTATGTGCTGACCGATTCAGGCCGCGACAGCGACGAACTGACGAAGGGTAATCCGAACTGGTCGCTGGAGAAGCGCAAGGAGAAATACGCCAGCACCGCCTACGAAGACCTGCGCAACGACAACAACCTGGGCCAGGGGCAGCTCAACATCACTTATCGCGAGCCCGATCTTCAGGTGACCGAGATCAAGGTCTCCGATCCGAATCCGTCTTCCGGCGACTCCATCACCGTCACCTGGACGGCGACCAACATGGGAACGCGTGCCACGCGGACCCACATCTGGAACGACGGTTTATACCTGTCCCGGGACGAGTCGCTGGATGCCACCGATTACGCGCTGATCGAAGGGTCCTCCGAGAACGGTCGGATGGTGCCAGTGGCGTTGTTTGAGAATGCTCAGCCCAAGTATCTGAACCCCGGCGAGTCCTATACCTGGTCGGCAACTATTCGTTTGCCCGAGTCGATCAGCGGCGATTTCCACCTGTTCGTCAAAACCGATACCACTTTGCGGGTGGATTTCAACCCTGCGGAGCGAAGTACGGTTCGTGATGGTCTCTCCACCATCAGCGATGGTCTCCTCTTGGATTCGGTCAAGGAGTTCAAGGACGAAGGCAACAACATTGCCTCCATCGTCCTGCCCATTGCCCTCAGACAACCGCCCGATCTGCAAGTCAGCGTCGTCACCGCGCCAGAGCGTATCTATGCCGGGCAGGCGCTGACGGTGGATTACACGGTCATCAACCAGGGCGGCGATACGCCGCTTGCCCAGGGCAACTGGAACGACCTGGTCTATCTGTCCAAGGATCGCTTCCTCGATGTCAACAAGGACCGCTACCTCGGCTACGCCAAGCACAGCGGCGGACTGGCGGCGGGCGGCAGCTACGACGGTCACCTGACCGTCGATGTGCCGCGCGACGTGGACGGCAGCTATTACGTCTTTGTCGTCACCGATCCGGCCCGCGTCTGGGGCAAGGGCGAATTCGGTGACGTGCGCGAATTCGGCAACGAGCAGAACAACGCCACTACCTCGGCGCAGCCCATCATCGTCGAAACGCCGCCGCCGGCCGACTTGCAGACGACCAGCGTCTCGTTGCCCGCCTCGGCCGAAATCGGCGAGACGATCGACATCGAGTACACGATCGAGAACGACTCCATCAACACCGCCTACGGTCGCTGGACCGATGCCCTCTACCTGTCCAGCGACACCGGCTGGGACCTGGGCGACGTGCTGCTGGGCAAGGTCGAGCATGTCGGCGACCTGCTCGGTGGCGCCAGCTACAACGGCAAGCTGAGCGCCAAGCTGCCGCCGCTGAAGGACGGCCACTGGCACGTCATCGTGCGCCCGGACATCTACAACGAGGTGTTCGAGGGGCAGATCAGCTACACCGACACCGGCCTCAACTTGCCGCCCGGCGAAGCCAACAACCGTATCGCCTCCGGTTCGACCCTCGACGTGACCGTGCCGACGCTGAGCGTGGGCAGCCCCTTGGCGACAACGCTGTCGGCGGGCCAGCAACGGCTCTACAAGGTCAGTGTCGCCAATGGCGAAACCTTGCGTGTGCTGCTCGATTCGAGT